>NZ_CP150361.1:12220000-14771717 GCF_051521595.1 Sorangium sp. So ce1153 | reverse complement strand
CGCTGCTCTGAAGTCCGCTCCACGAAAATAGGTTTCGGGGGCGACCGAAGAAGCGTCGCCCCCAACTTATCCACAGGTCTCACAGCGAGGACTCGCCTCTAACCCCTGGAGATCTCTATGTTATTCTGAATGTAATCGAAGGGCGCGTCGACTTTTCAACAGTCCGCCCACGGCCGCTTCGTCCTCGAGACATCGTCCGCACGCATCCAGGGGATGCGGGTGGGAAATACGGCCCCACTGCACCGCCGCTCGGCTCGGCTTCAGCCAAGCACGGCGATCGTGGTGGGGGTGCAACCGTCGCGTCGAGGTCCATTGCATTGGAAGACAGATCGGCACAGCCGTCCCCCATACCGCCTCACAGAGCTCGGTAGCCCGCAGCCACCCTTTGGAGGACTCGGTGCGGCGCAGGGCCGCCCCGAGGACGAATCCGAGGTAGCACCGGGTGAGTCCGGGCGTCTATCCCCAACTGCGAAACCTGAGTCAACTATCGGTGATCATTGATGTAAATTCAGTCCACAGCGCACTGCGAAACCGGCTTCGCGTCCCCCTCGCTCGGCCCCTCGGACACGAGGAGCAAAAACTCCCGACGCAGGTCGGTGATTTTCACGACGCGGTCACGATTGCAGAGCAAAACCCGCTCATTTCGTCGTCAAGAGGCTAGAGCCGTCGGATTTTCCAGCTTCTTTAGAAACACGGAGCTCGTCCAGCACAGAGCGACCGGGGCGAGCCGATTTCAGTCTCCGAGAATTTGCCCTCGGGGTCCCGGTGTGGGGTATGGCGAAGCGATGCCGTTGGGGATCTGGTTGACAAAGGGGGCACTCCTGGCGCAGCGGCCGGAGCGGTCGTCGCGCCAGGCGGCGACCTCTGCGCGGGCCAGGGCCCTGGCGGCGGCGGCCGCGCTCTCGGTGGTCACGGCCGCAGGGTCGGCGGCAGCCGAGGCGTCGTCGCTGCCGCCGCAGCTCGCCTACGCGTACGGCGAGAACGAGACGCCCCGCGCCGCAGCGTTCGGCGGCGCGCTGCGCGCGCTCGGGAACGGGACGTCGGCCGTCTTCATCAACCCCTCCGCCATGGTGGAGACCCGCGTCTACCACCTCCAGGCGCTCTTCCAGGGGAGCCCTGAGGCCGGCCGGCACGCGTACGGCGGCGTCGTCGTCGACTCGGTCACCGGAAAGCTCGCGGGGGCGATCTCCTTCGTCGGCGGCTTCGTCGACAACGACGGGATCGATCGGACGTTCCTCGATGCGCGGGTGGGCCTCGCCTACCCCATCACCGAGCGCCTCTTCGTCGGGCTCACCGGCCGCTACGCCAAGATCACGCAGGACGGGACGCTCCTCGCGGGAGGCCTCGGCAGCACACAGAAGGACGACCGGGGGTACGACCCTGTCTCCGGCGGCCAGGTCGAGGTGGAGGACGGAAAGGTCGCCGGTCGCCACTCCTACGTGAACGAGTTCACGTTCGACGCCGCGATCACCATCAAGCCGACGGACAACCTGTACATCGCCGCCGTCGGACAGAACCTCTCCTACCCCGACAACGGGCTGCTCCCCACGACCGTCGGCGGCGGCGTCGGGTTCGGCACCGACGACTTCTCCATCGAGGTCGACGGGCTCGTCGACCTGAACTCCTACATCGACACCACGTACCGCCTCATGGCGGGCGGCGAGTACCTCGTCGCGGATCACTTCCCGCTCCGCGCCGGCTATCGCTTCGATCAGGGCGCTGACCAGCACGCGCTGTCGCTCGGCTTGGCCTACGTGGGCACCCAGTTCTCCGTCGAGGCCAGCGCGCGCCGGGCGCTCGCCGGCGGCGGGCCCACCACGTTCGTGGTCGGGCTCGCGTACCACCTCGAGTCGAGCGGGCTGACCCGCGCGTCGTCCGACGGGCTCTAGGTCCTGTCCCTAAAATCGGAGCCAGCAGCGGGCGCAGGCGAGCGCGACGATGGCGGCGTAGTTGCGGAGCGTCTTCTCGTAGCGCGTGGCGAAGCGGCGGGCGTTCTTGAGCAGGTTGAACGCGCACTCGATCGCGAAGCGCTCCTTGTACAGGTGCCGGTCGTAGGGGAGCGCGGGGATGCGGCTGGCGTTCGAGGGGATGACGGCGACCGAGCCCATCGCGGCGAGCTGGGCTCGGAGCGCGTTCGAGTCATACGCCTTGTCGGCGATGAGGCACCGCGGTGCGCAGCGCGCGATCAGCTCCGGGGCGGGCACGGTGTCGTGGCGCTGTCCCTCGGTGATCGCGAACTCCAGGGGCGAACCCAGGGCATCGACGATCAGGTGAATCTTGGTGGAGAAGCCGCCACGAGATCGGCCAATGCCTTGCCCCTCCGGCCCCCTTTGGCGCCCGCAGCATGCTGGTGGGCCCGGACGATCGTGGCGTCGAGGCTGAACCATTCCGGGTCGACACCCACCTGCAGCTGCTTCAGTAGCCGCTGCCACTTGCCGGACTTCGACCAGCGGTCGAAGCGGTTGAAGACGGTCTTCCAGGGACCGAACTCGCCCGGCAGGTCACGCCACGGGGCACCGGTCCGGAGGATCCAGAGCACCGCCTCCACGAACCGCCGGTCGTCGAACGCAGGACGTCCCCGTCCCGTCTCGCTCCGCAGAAACGCTTCCACCTTCGCCCACTGGCGGTCGTCGAGCTGCACGCGCAACGGCATCGTTGCTCCGCCTCAGCAGACCCGAGCCAGGCGGGCCAACTTTTCGGCTACCCACGATTTTAGGGACAGGACCTAGGCCTTCAGGCCGCGCGGCCCCGGATCGCGCGGCCCAGATCGCGCGGCCCGGATCGCGTGAACCGACCGTCGCGCGGCCCGCCGTCCGGTCCCCGACGGCGTCGAGGACCGCCTCCCCCTTCTCGCCGCGGCGCGCCTGCTCTAGGTCGGCCCTGCGTGCTGTGCCTGACCCTACCGACCGATCCGCGCTGGGCTGACGTGGCGCTCGCCGACCTGCCGGCGCTCCTGACCGATCACGCCCACTGCGAGATGAAGGCGGCGTCGAACGCGCTGTCGCTCGCCGCGCGCTGGCCGTCCATCCCGCGCCTCGCCCGCGCGCTCGTCGACCTCGCCGAGGAGGAGCTCCGGCACTTCCGCGCGCTGCTCGACGTGATCGAGCAGCGCGGCCTCGCGCTCGGCAAGCCGGAGACCGACGAGTACGCGAGCGAGCTGCGCAAGGCGGCGTCCAGCACCTGCGCGCGCAACGCGAAGGCCGCGCTCATCGACCGGCTGCTCGTCGGCGCGATCATCGAGGCGCGCTCCTGCGAGCGCTTCCGGCTGCTCGCCGATGGCCTCGCGGCGCGCGAGCACGAGCTCGCGCCGCTCTACGAGGAGCTCTTCGCGTCGGAGGCGCGGCACTACCGGACCCTCGTCGACCTCGCCGTCGACGTCGCCGGCGACGAGGGCGCGGCGCGCGGCCGGCTGGCCGAGCTCGCGCGCGCCGAGGGCGAGATCGCCCGGCGGCTCGGGACGGCCGCCGCGGTGCACGGGTAGGTGAGCATGGAGATCGATCTGTTCCGCCTCGATCGAGAGGTCGCGCGCGCGGCGCGCGCATGGCGCGCGGCGCTCGACGACGTCGCCCGACGCGGTCCGGCCCCCGCCGGCGCGGACCAGGACGGCGCGACCGCCGCCGAGGCGAGGGCGCGGCTCGAGAACCCGCTCGATCCCTTCCGGCGCGTCAGCGCGCGGACGACCTACCTCGAGCTCACCGGCAAGACCCCGAGCCTGGGCGCGGAGCTCGGGCTCGCGAGCCAGGCGGAGGCCGCCGCCCCGGACCCGACCGGCCTCGCGGCCCCGCTCGCCGACTGGGTCTACACGCTCACGCTGGAGCGGGTCGTCTGGGCCGATCGCCTCCGGCTCGCCGCCGCCTGGCACGCCGCGTCGCTCTTCATCGACGTGCCCGAGCCGGCGCGGATGTCGCCGCACGAGGCGCGGCTCAGGCTGCTCGCCGATCCGACCGACGCCGGACGGCAGACGTTCGCCGAGGTGCTCGCCCGCGGCGCCGGAGCGGTCGCCGACGCCGCCCGCATCCTCGTCGAGCGGCGGCAAGAGGCCGCGCGCCGGCTCGACGAGGCGCGCCGGCTCGCGGTCGAGATCCCCTGCGATCCGGCGGACGCGGCGCTCGGCGCGGCCGAGGCGCTGCTGCAGCGGACCGAGCCGATGCTGCAGCCCGAGGCGACCTGGCACGGCGCCCTCGGGCGCGCCGTGGGCCGCGACGCCGCGTCGGGGTGGCCGGCGCGGCTCGGCCCCCGCTGGCTCGAGGAGCTGTTCCGCGCGACGAGGCTCACCGAGGGCCTCGCGATCGATCTCGGGCCGCTGCCGCGGCCCCTCGGCGCGGCGTCGTTCGCGCGCGCGCTCGCCCGCTTCGGCGCGGCGCTGTCGCGCGCCTCCGCGCGGGGGCCGTTCGCGCTCGGGCACGCGCCGTGCGATCTGCGGCACGCGCGCCGCGCCGCGCTGTTCGGCGGCCTCGTCGCCGACCCGGTCTTCTGCGCGCGCGCGCTCGGGCTCGGCCGAGGCCGCGCGCTCGATCAGGCGCGCGCGACCGCGCAGAGCCTCGTCCTCTCGCTGCGCCTCGACGCCGCGACCGTGGGGCTCACGCTCCTTGGCGGCCCGGACGGAGGCGGGCACGTGCTGCTCCGGGCCGCCCGCGACCGCAAGGATCGCTTCGAGGAGGCGACCGCCCGCGCGCTCGGCGCGCCGATCCCGGGGACGCTCGCCGGGGTCGTCCCGGCGCTCGAGCCCGAGGCTGCCGTCCGGCTCGCCGGGGCGCTCCTCGCGGCGCGCGATCGGCGCGGCCTGATCGAGCGCTTCGACGAGGACTGGTTCCGCAATCCACGCGCGGCCGAGGCCCTGCGCGACGAGGACAGCGCGCCGCGCGCGTCAACGTTGGCGGCGTCGGGCCGCGCCAGCGCCGCGGATCTCGAGGCGGGCCTCGACGAGATGATGCGCTCGCTCGCGAGCCTGTAACACGCGGCGCCCGCGAGCGCGGCGCGCCTCGGCGAGGCGAGCCCGACCGCCCTGCCGAGAGCCCTTCCAGCTTCGACTGACACGTGCTAGGTGCCGGCGCGTCGAAACGCCCTCCCCCGGGGGGCGCGGGGCAGCGCGCGGCTCCCGCTGCGCCGCCCTCGCCGCCGAACAAGCACCCGTGAATCCGAACGCCATGCACCCCCTTCTCGCGTCCGGCGCCGCCGGCATCGCCGTCGATTTCGATCTGACGTTCCTGGCGCAGGTCGTCCTCTTCTCGACGTTCATCGTCATCCTCAAGCCGCTGCTGTTCGACCCGCTGCTCCGCGTCTTCGAGGAGCGCGAGCGGCGCACCGACGGCGCCAAGCGGGAAGCGCGCGAGATGGACGAGCGCGCCGGGGAGCTGCTCACCCGCTACGAGGCCGAGATCGAGCAGGTCCGGCGCGAGGCCGGGATCGAGCGCGAGCGCCTCCGCACCGAGACCATGAAGATCGAGGCCCAGATCATGGCCGAGGCCCGCGCCGAGACCGCGCGCATCCTCGAGGACGGCAAGGCGAAGATCGCGGCCGAGGTCGCCCGCATGCGCGGCGAGCTCGCCGCCGCCCAGCCCGCGCTCGCGGCGGAGATCGCCGCCAGCATGCTCGGCCGCGAGGTGCGCCAGTGAAGAAGCCGCTCCGCCGCTCCTCGCTCGCCCTCGGCCTCGCCGCGGCGCTCGCCGCCGGCACCGCGCTCGCGCAAGAGCCGGCCCCGCAGCCGACGATGCCCCCGGGCCACCCGCCGGTCGGCGCCCAGCCGGCTCAGCCCGGCGCGGCCCAGCCGGGCTCGCCGCAGCTGCAGCCCCGCCCGCGCGACGCGCAGCCTGGCCGCCCGCTCGGCCCGGGCGGCCGCCAGCTCCCGCCCGGCCACGGGCTCCGGCCGCCGCAGGGCGCCGGCCGCGCGCGCCCCGTGGCGCCGCCGGAGACCACGGAGAGCGCGTCGCACGGGGAGGAGCACTGCCCCGGCCACGGCCCGACGGATCCGCCGCCGCACGTCAACTGGTGGCACGGCCTCATCGGCGTGAACAACGAGGCCGCCGCGAAGGGCGGCGTCAACTCGCTGCTCTGGCGCTACCACGACGACAAGAACCCGTGCGACCCGAAGAACGAGCCGCCGCCGTTCCTCGCCTCGGTCCTCAACTTCGGGCTGCTCGCGTTCATCGTGGTCCGCTTCGGGAGGAAGCCCATCGCGGAGGCGCTGAAGAAGCGCAAGCAGACGATCACGCAGGAGCTCGACAACGCCGCGCGCCTGAAGCGGGAGGCCGAGCAGCGGCTCGACGAGTACGAGGACAAGCTCACGCGGCTCGAGGAGACGCTCGCGGAGCTCAAGGCCGAGCACGCGACGCAGGCCGAGCTCGAGAAGGCGCACGTGCTCGCCGAGGCGGAGCAGCGGCGCCTGCGGATGCGGCGCGACGCCGAGTTCCGCATCGAGCAGGAGCTCAAGGCGGCGCGCGCCCTGCTCCTCCAGGAGGCGGTGCAGGGCGCCGTCACCGCGGCCGAGGAGCTGCTCCGGCAGCGCGTCGGCCGGGAGGACCTCGACCGCGTCAACGAAGAGTACCTGAAGGCCATCCCCGCGGCCGTCTCCGCCGGCGCCCCCCGCGGAGCCCAGACCACCGGAGCAGCGATATGAGCAACGAGGCCGTCGCACGACGCTACGGGCGCGCGATCTTCGAGATCGGCAAGGAGACCGGCACCCTTCCGGCCCTCTCGAGGGAGATCGGGGACGCCAGCGCGATGTACTCGTCGAGCGAGGAGCTCCGCCTCGTCCTCGACAACCCGCTCATCCCGGAGGGCCCGCGCGAGGAGCTGATCCGCGAGGTCGGCTCCCGCGCCGGCTTCTCGGACGTGACGAAGAACACCCTGCTCCTGCTGGCGCGCCGCCGGCGGCTCGCGGCGCTGCCCGAGATCGCCCGGCAGCTCGCGCTCCTCGTCGATCAGGAGCAGAACATCGCCCGGGCCGTCGTCACGAGCGCGGGCCCGCTGAGCGATGGTTACCTCGACCGCCTCCGGGCCGAGCTCGAGAGGGCGACCGGCAGGAAGATCTCGATCACCCACCGGCAGGACCCCTCGCTCATCGCTGGCGTGGTCACCCAGATCGGCGATCAGGTGATCGACGGCAGCCTCAGGACCCGGCTGTCGAGCTTCCGTGACAACCTGCTCCGAACCTGAGGGGACGCGAACACGCACCCCTGTTTCACGATGGGTCTGGGCTCAGCGCTCGCTGACCTCTCGACCTTGACGACGTAGATTCCGAAGCCCAAGCGTCTCCCGACAGAGGACTCCGCATGCAGCTCCGCGCCGAAGAGATCTCTCAGATCATCAAGAAGCAAATCCAGAACATCGACAAGGCCGCTCAGGTCACCGAGACGGGCACCGTGCTCACGGTGGGCGACGGCATCGCCCGCGTCCACGGCCTGAGCCGTGCCATGGCCGGCGAGCTCGTCGAGTTCACCGGCTCCGAGGGGGGGAGCCTGATGGGGCTCGTGCTGAACCTCGAGCAGGACAACGTCGGCGCCGCCATCTTCGGCGATACGAGCGTCATCAAGGAGGGCGACGCCGTCAAGCGGACCGGGCGCATCATGGAGGTGCCCGTCGGCGAGGCGACCCTCGGGCGCGTCGTCAACGCGCTCGGCATGCCGATCGACGGCAAGGGGCCCATCGACGCGAAGGAGCGCCGCCGCGTCGAGGTCAAGGCGCCCGGCATCATCCAGCGCCAGCCGGTCACCGAGCCGATGCAGACCGGCATCAAGGCGATCGACGCGATGATCCCGGTCGGCCGCGGCCAGCGCGAGCTCATCATCGGCGACCGCCAGGTGGGCAAGACCGCCGTCGCCGTCGACGCGATCATCAACCAGAAGGGCAAGGGCGTCATCTGCGTCTACGTCGCGATCGGCCAGAAGCTGTCGACGGTGCGGCAGGTCGTCGACCGGCTCGATGCGCACGGCGCCCTGGAGTACACGATCATCGTCGCCGCGACGGCGAGCGAGACCGCGCCGCTCCAGTTCATCGCGCCGTACACCGGCGTGACCATCGGCGAGTACTTCCGCGACAGCGGCCGCCACGCGCTGTGCATCTACGACGACCTGTCGAAGCAGGCGGTCGCGTACCGCCAGCTCTCGCTCCTGCTCCGCCGCCCGCCGGGCCGCGAGGCGTACCCGGGCGACGTCTTCTACCTCCACTCGCGGCTCCTCGAGCGCGCGGCGAAGATGGCCGACATCTTCTACGTCGTGCCGAAGGGGACGAAGATCGAGGGCGGCGACGCGGCGTACCGCGGCGTCGACGGCAAGGCGCACGTCGGGGCGCACGGCATGCACTCCGCGAAGGACTCGCTCTGGAAGACGGTCGACCCGGCCCTCTTCGAGAAGCTCGAGCAGGCGCGCAAGGAAGAGAAGAAGGACGAGATCAAGAAGCTCGAGCAGCAGCTCTCGGACAAGGGGAAGGCGAGCGACTACGAGATCGTCCGCGACCCGAAGTCGGGCGGCTCGCTCACGGCGCTGCCGGTCATCGAGACGCAGGCCGGCGACGTGTCGGCGTACATCCCGACGAACGTCATCAGCATCACGGACGGGCAGATCTTCCTCGAAGCGGACCTCTTCTACTCCGGCGTCCGCCCGGCCATCAACGTCGGCATCTCGGTCAGCCGCGTCGGCGGCAACGCGCAGATCAAGGCGATGAAGTCGATCTCCGGGACGCTGCGCCTCGACCTCGCGCAGTACCGCGCGATGGCGGCGTTCTCCCAGTTCGCCTCGGACCTCGACGCGAAGACGCGCGCTCAGCTCGAGCGCGGCGCGCGCCTCACCGAGATCCTGAAGCAGGGCCAGTACGTGCCGCTGGCCGTCGAGAAGCAGATCCTCATCATCTACGCCGGCACGCAGGGCCTGCTCGACAGCCTGCCGGTGAGCTCGCTCGCGCGCTTCGAGGACGAGCTCTACAAGTTCATCGAGAGCAAGCACGCCCAGATCTTCGCGGACATCCGGGAGAAGAAGGTCCTCGACGACGACCTCAAGTCCCGCATGACGAAGGCGATCGACGCGTTCAAGAAGCGGTTCGTGGTGGACGCGAGCGGCGCCTCGAACGCCAGCGCCGCGGCGGCCGACGAGGCCGCGGACGACGCGGGCGACGAGGAGGAGGCGGCGCCGGCCCCCAAGGCGAAGTCGAAGAACGGCAAGAGCGCCTCGAAGGCAAAGGAAAAGTAGGCAGCCGTGCCCAGCCTCAAGTCCATTCGCAAGCGGATCTCGAGCGTCAAGTCGACGCAGAAGATCACCCGCGCCATGAAGATGGTCGCGGGCGCCAAGCTCAACAAGGCGCAGCAGCGCATCACCGAGCTCCGGCCCTACGCCGTCAAGGTGCAGGAGGTGCTCTGGGAGATCACGCGCGACGCTGTCGCGGCGCCCTCGGCGGAAGCGCCCGCGGCGGAAGCGCCCGCGGCGGAGGAAAACGGGGCAGAGGGCTATGCGGCCGCGCTCACCGGCGGCGAGAGGCCGGCGCACCCGCTGCTCGTGACCCGCCCGGAGCGGCGCGTGCTGCTCCTGGTGCTCACGAGCGACCGCGGGCTCTGCGGCGCGTTCAACACGAACATCAACAAGCGCGCCGAGCGCGAGTGGAAGAGCCGGACCGAGGCCGGTCAGGAGGTCCAGATCGCGGTCATCGGCCGCAAGGGCCGCGACTACCTCAACCGCCGCAACGCGCCCATCCTCGAGTACCTGCCCGGGGTCTGGGACAAGCTCAGCCTGGAGACGGCGCAGGCGGTCGGCGCGAAGATCCTCGCCCCGTTCAACAAGAACGAGGTCGACGCGATCTACATCGTCTACAACGAGTTCAAGAGCGCGATCACGCAGACCGTCGTCGTCGAGCGGCTCCTGCCCGCCGGCGCTCCGCCGCAGGCCCAGGGAGACGAGGGCGACCGCGTCTCGCAATCCGGACGGGCGGCGGAGTTCGTGTACGAGCCCGACCGGGGCGCGCTCCTGGAGCGGCTCGTCCCGATGTACGTGGACATCTCGATGCTGCGCGCCCTCTACGAGTCGATGGCGAGCGAGCTCGGCGCCAAGCTCACGGCGATGGACGCCGCGAACAAGAACGCCAAGGAGATGATCGACTCGCTGACGCTCGAGTACAACAAGGCGCGGCAGGCGGCGATCACCAAGGAGCTCATGGAGATCATCGGCGGCAGCGAGGCGCTCAAGGAGTAGCGCGGCGCGTCAGCCGCCCTGTCTCCTCGCCCTGATCCCGCCTCGCGCCGGCTGTCCGCGGCGAGAGGCTCGCGCCACGGGGCTCCCGCCCCGCTCCCTTCACCCCAGCGCCCGCTCCTCGGCTGCCAGCGCTGGTCGCGCCTCACGCGGCCAGCACTGGCGGAGCCGGCCGGGCGACCCCATGGTCCCGTTCCCGTGCTCCAGCCCATCAACGCCGACCATCCGGAACCACGCAAGATCGCGCGAGCCGTCGACCTCCTCGAGAAGGGCGAGGTCATCGGGTACCCGACCGATACCGTCTACGGGCTCGGGTGCGACCTGATGAACAAGCAGGCGATCGAGCGCCTCTACCAGATCAAGGGGATGCGCCAGAACAAGAACCTGGCGTTCATCTGCCCGGACCTGAGCGACATCGCGCGCTACGCGATCGTCGAGAACCAGGCGTACCGCCTCCTCAAGCGGTTCCTGCCAGGGCCGTACACGTTCATCCTCCCGGCCACGCGCGAGGTGCCGAAGTACGTGCACCTCAAGCAGAAGACGGTCGGCATCCGCGTGCCGAACCATCCGGTCGCGATCGCGCTGGTGCGCGCGCTCGGGCGGCCGCTCATCAGCACGACCGCGGCGCCCCCGGGCGACGATCCGATCATCGACCCCGGCGAGATCGACGACAGGTTCCCCGGGCTCGCGCTCGTCCTCGACGCGGGGACCGGCGGGGCCGTGCCGACGACCGTGATCGACCTCAGCCAGGGCGACGTGCAGGTCGTCCGCGAGGGCGCGGGGCCGATCGACGATCTCGTCTGAGACGCCCGCGCGCGCCGCGCCGGCCCCCTCAGATCAGCGCGCCGGTCAGCGCTGGAAACGCCGGAACTCAGCAGCTCACTCGTCGTCGCGCGCGTCGGCGTCGGCCGCGCGCCCCGGAACCTCCATCGCGCTGTACGCGACCCCCTCGCGGTCGAGCCGATCGCGGGCCGTGGCGAACGCGAGCTGGCTACGGTCGCCGCCCACGAAGCGGCGGCCGAGCCGCGCCGCCGCCACGAGCGTGGTGCCGCTGCCGCACATGAGGTCCGCGACGGTCGCGCCAGGCGCGGACGAGGCGCGGACGATGCGCTCGAGCAGCCGCTCCGGCTTCTGCGTCGGGTAGCCGGTGCCCTCGCGGCGAAGCGGGGTGTTGGCGACCATCCCGGGGATGTCGGTCCACACGCTCCCGAGCCGGCGCCCCTCGTCGGCGTAGTAGCGGTACGCCTTGCCGCCGAGGACCCGCTCCCGGTAGAGGCGGCCGTCCTCGTCGCGGTGCTTGAAGTGCATCGCCAGGCTCGTCTCGGCGTAGGGCTCGCGGAGCGCCGGGTCCGAGGCGTTGTAGACGACCCGGCCGCGCTCGCTCGCCGCGCGCGCGTAGAGGAGGATCGTCTGGTGCGTGACCGAGAAGCCGCGCGCGCCGCGGCCGCCGTTGCCGGGCGCCCAGATGATCTCGCCGAGGAAGGCGCCGCGGCCGAAGAGGCGATCGCACGCGACCTTCGCGTCGTGGACCGCGCGGTGGTCGAGGTGCAGGTAGAGCGTCGCGCCCTCGGCCATGCGATCGCGGACGGCCGCGAGGCGCGGCGCGAGCATGGCGACGAGCGCGTCGGCGCTCGCGCGATCGTCGTACGCGTCGGGCCCGCTCTCGGGCCGGCGCCGGCCGCGCGCCTGGCCGCGCGCCGACCGCGCGGTCATCGTGGTCCCGACGCCGAAGGGCGGGTCGAGGTAGACGAGATCGAACCGCACCTCGGCGGGGAGCGCGGCGCAGACGTCGGCCGCGTCGCCCAGCGCGACGAGGTGGCTCACAGCGCGCCGTCGGGCGCGACCGCGCGCGGGCCCGCCGCGGCGCCGCCGGTCAGGAGGTCGTCGAGGAGCGCGGCGGCGAGGTCGCTGTCCGCCGGCGCGATGAGCTGCGGGACCGCAGGGAGCCACGGCCAGTACGGGCCGCCGCCGAGGCAGCCGGAGAGGAACTCGTCCGGCGTGCACGCGACGCGGAGGTGCAGGTGGTCGGCGTGCGCCGTGCTGTCGCCCGGCTGGAGCAGCACGCTCTCGGCATACCAGATGAGCTCCGGATCCTCGCCGAGCGCGCGGGCGTACTCGATCACGAGCGCCTCGAGCCATCGAGCGAAGAAGAGCCACTGGACGTGCGCGTCGGGCGAGCGGACGAGGGACCTCACGAGCAGCCACGTGCGCTCGACGTCGAGGCGGACGTACTCCGGCGCGCCGGGGAGCGACGCGCGATCCGCGTCGCCGCCGTCGCTGACCCGCGCGAGCCCGTCCGGCCCGAAGTCGATGAAGCCGGGCGAGCGCACCGGGCGGCCGTCCGGGGTCAGCGCGTAGAGCAGGAGGTCGGCGTCACGCCCGGTGCGGTGGGACCGGTGCCCGCGCGTCGCGCCGCCGAAGCGCGCGGAGAGATCGCCGATGAAGAGCGGCTCGCCGCCCGGCCGCGCCCGCGCGACCTCGGCGGCGGCGCGCTGGACGGCCGCGACGAGCCCCGCGGTGCCCCAGCGGATGCCGTTGCTGCGGAGCAGCCGGTAGCCCTCGCCCTGCCTCGGCAGCTCGACGGCGTCGGTGATCACGCCGTGGTGCGGGACGCCGATCGAGCCGCGGAGCGCGGGGGCGAGCGGCGTGGGAGAAGAGCCGACGCACGCCGCGCAGCACAGCGCGACGAGCCCCAGCAGGAACGTGGTGAAGAGAGTACGGCTCGGCATGACGGAGGTCGGGCGCGGCGTCGGCCGCCCGCCGCGCCGGCCCGCTGGATGCCCGCGGCGACGGCCCCGGCGTCGCTCCTGCCGCGGATAACCCCGCCGGCGCCGGAGGGAAAGTTCTCGTGTCGCGGCCGAGCCCGCCGCGCGCTGGAGCGCGGCCCGCCGGTGGCGACCGCGGTGGCCGGCGGTGACCGCGGCGGTGGACGAGGCCGTACCCGCGCGCGCCGGCGCCAACCCCTGCCCTCACGGCGCGATCAGCGCTAACACGCTGCGCCCATGGAGCCCAACCACCGCGCCCCCCAGGGGAACCCGAGCGCGGATCGACGCCCGCCCACCGAGGATCGACGCCCGCCGACGGCGGATCGACGCCCGCCCACCGAGGACGAGCCCGAGGGCGTCGCCTGGAAGGGGGCCCTCGCCGTCGCGCTCGTCGTGGGGGGCCTCGTCGTGTGGCGCGCCTGCTCCACGCCGGAGGGCGCCGCGGGCAGCGCCGCCGCGCCGTCCAGCGCCACGCCGGCGGCGGGCGACCCGAACGATCCCGCGGCGACGGCGGGCCCCGACGCGGCGGCGCCGCCTGCGCCTCCGCGCTGCGCGGCCGCGGGCGCGGCGCCGTTCGTCATCGGCGATGCGCCGCCGGCGCCGAAGGCCGCCGAGCCCGAGCAAGGCACGGGGGGCGGCGCGGCGGACAGCGCCGAGGATCTCGCGCCGTTCGCGGTCGAGGTCGGCCGCGGGACGACGTTCGCGGGCGGGTTCGCCGTGGGCGCCCAGCGGGAAGCGGAGGGCGGGACCGTCGCGATGGTGGCGACGCTCTCGGCCGACGGCGCCCAGGGGAAGCTCGTCCGGCTCGCACGATCGCGGGGCGACATGGATCCGCCGATCGTCGCGGGCGCGGGCGGCGCGGTCCTCGCCGCGATGCTCGAGCCGAACGCCGGCGGGCGCGCCATCAAGATCGCCCGGATCGAGGGGGAGCACGTCACGTGGGGGGCCGAGCTCGCCGAGGGGCGCGACGAGTCGCTCGCGCTCGACGTCGCCGCGTCGGGCGAGCGCGCGGTGATCGTCTGGGACGACGTGACCCGCGACGGGAAGCGATCGCGGATCATGCTGGCGTCCGCCGACGTGGGCTCGCTGCGCTCGGTGACCTCGCCGCGCCCCGTCTCCCAGCCGAGCACCGACGCCGAGGTGCCGCGCTTGATCGCCCGGCCGGGCGGCTACTGGCTCGCGTACATCGCGCGCGCCGAGGAGCCGGCGGGGCGCGCCGCGGCGAAGGAGGGCGACGACGCCAACGAGGACACCGCGGCGGCAGGCGAGACGATCGCGCACCAGTGGCTCGAGGTGGTCCCGCTCGACGAGACGGGCGCGCTCACCGCGACGCCCCGCGCCGTCACGCCGAAGGACGGGCACGTGCTCGCGTACGATCTGGCGCTCGGCCAGGACGACAGCCTCATCCTGGCCTTCCGCGACGACGATACGCCGAGCGGCTCGATCGGAGGGCGCATCAGCGCCGTGCTGGTGCGGCTCGGCGGCGCCGCGGAGCCGCGCGTGCTCGTGGGCGGCGACCGGGAGCAGGACGCCCCGCCCGAGGCCGCCCTCGGCCTCGGCGCCGGGGTGCCAGCGCTCCTCCGGGGCGCCGCGGGGCAAGGCGCGTCGAGCGCCGGCGGCCGCGAGGGCGCCGCGGTGTGGCTCGCGATCGCGAACGCCTCCGGCCCGACGCAGCTCGCGGCGCTCACCGCGAAGGGCGAGATCGAGGGCGGGCTGCGCCCGGAGCCGGCGCTCGGGCGCGGCGAGCCCATCGCGGCCTCCGCGGAGGCGCTGCTCGTTGCGCACCCGGCCGGCAAGGCGATGAAGCTCGAGCTGCTGCGCTGCGCGCCGTCGGCGCCGGCCAGGTAGACCGATCTGCGGGCCGCGCGCCGTGCTCCGGGGAGACGCGCGGCGCGCGCAACGAGCGCGACGCGGCACGTGGCGCGAAAAATACATGAGGCCTGCTCGGGCGCGGCTCGCGGGTGAGCGCGACGTCAACCGAGCAGGCACATGGACGTGGATTGAAGGCGCGCTGGTGTGTAGCATCCGCGCCGGTGGCTCAAGGGGACGATCCGCAAGAAGGAGCGTCGCGCCGGCCTGGTTTGCCGAGCTTGTCCGGATCGCCGGACGAAGCTGGCTGGGAAGCCAACGCCGACAACGCTCAAATCGCGCGCGCGAGCGCGCAACCTCAGCCCGGCGCGAAGACGCTGCTCGTCGGCAGCGCAGGCACGCCGAAGCTCGGCGCGCCGCCGAGCGCGAACGCGCCGCCTGGCGTGAGCGCGCCGCCGGGCGGCGAGCCGCCGGTGGCGGCGAGCCCGCCGGCGACCGCGACCCCGCTGCCATCGCCGAGCGCGACAGCGACCGCGACCCCGCTGCCATCGCCGAGCGCGACAGCGACCTCGACCCCGCTGCCGTCGCCGAGCGCGCCGGCGGCCGCGGGTCCGCTGCCGCCGCCAACCCCGCTGCCGCCGCCGAACGTGCCGCTGGCCGCGAGCCCGCTGCCGCCGCCGAGCGTGCCGCCTCCGGGACCGAACAGGACGGCGACGACGAGCGTGCCGCCGCCGGGACCGAACCGGCCGCCGCCGCTGATCCGCCGCAAGGACGGCAGCGTCGCCAGCGGGTCGCTGCCGCCGCCCATGGGACCGCCGCCGGTGATGGGGCCGCCGTCACGGCCGCCGCCGCCGCTGCCGCCGGGCGCCAAGGCGCCCGCGTCGACGCCCGCCCAGGCCAGCGCGCCGGCTCCCGGCGCCGCCCACGCCAGCACGCCGGCGCCCGGCGCCGTGCAGGCTGGCGCGCCGGCGCCCGCGCCGCACGAAGCTCTGCCCCCGCCGCCGGCCCGCACGCCGCGGCCCCTGCCCCAGCGCCCGAACCGCACCGGCGCGCCGCCTGCTCCGGGCTCCGGCGCAGGCAGACCCGCGCCGAGCTCCCAGCGGAGCGTGCCCACCCAGGCATCGCCGGCCGTCGTCGCCTTCGACGCAGGCTCGACGCCGATGCCCATCTCGGTCGACCCGACGGCGACGCCGATGCCCATCTCGGCCGAGCCGATCTCGTCGCCCACGCCCATCTCGGTCGAGACGATCGAGCCGGCGGCGACGCCCGCGCCGCTCTCGCCCGTGCAGCCGTCGCCGGCGCCCGCGCCCGCCCAGGCGTCGCCGGCGCCCTCGCTCGCCCAGGCATCGCCGGCGCCCTCGCCCGTGCAGCCGTCACCGGCGCCCGCGCCCGCCCAGGCGTCGCCGGCGCCCTCGCTCGCCCAGGCATCGCCAGCGCTCTCGCCCGCCCAGGCGTCGCCGACGCCCTTGCCTGTGCAGCCGTCGCCGCCGCTCGCGCCCGTCCACGCGTCCCCGCCGACGCCGCGCTCGCAGGTGCGCGAGGCCGAGGCGCCCGCCGCAAGCCCGCAGATCGCGGCGCCCGACCTCGCCACGGAGCTCCAGCAGCGCGCCGAGCGGCTCAAGGGCCGCGATCCGGTCGGCGCGGCGCGCACGCTCGTCGAGCTCGGCATCCACGAGGAGCGGACGCTCAGGGACCCCGCCGCCGCGCGCCGCTCGTACGAGCGCGCGCGGCAGCTGTCCCGCTCGCTCGAGCCGGCGCTCTCGCGCGTCCATCGCCTGATCGACGCGCGCACCGAGCTCGCCCTCGCGCTCGAGGTCGTCGAGGACAAGCTCCGCGTCGCCGACACCGACGCCGCCCGGGCCGATCTGCTCGCCGAGCGGGCGCGCCTGCTGCAGGCGCTCGGGCGCACGCCGGAGAGCTGCGACGCCTTCACCGAGGCGCTGCGGCTCGTCCCGCTGCACGCCGCGTCGCTGCGCGGGCTGGAGATCGCCCTGCGCCGCGAGAGCGCGCGCGGCACCGAGCAGGCCGGGAGGGACCTCGCGGCGCACCTCGATCGGCTCGCCGACGCCTACGCCCCCGGGCGCGGGCAGCCGGACGGCGACGGCCAGCTCACCGCCTGGATCCACGTCGAGCGCGCCGCCGTGCTCGATCGGAAGCTCCACAGGCCGGAGCTCGCCCTCGCGTCCCTCGAGGGCGCGATCGCCTTCGATCCGGGGCCGGGCCCCGTCCGGGAGGCGCTCCGCCGCCACCTCGTGCACCACGACGGCATCGTCGGCCTCGTCGGCGCGCTCTCGCTCGAGGCCGAGCACGAGCGCGACGACGAGCGCGCGTCGCGGCTGCTCTACACGGCGGCGCGGCTGCTCATCGACAAGATCCGCTCGCCGGCGGACGCCGTGCCCCTCCTGACGCGCGCGTCGGCGCGGGCCCCGGCCGGCTCGCCCACCGCGCGGCGCGTGGTCGGCGAGCTCATCCGCCTGCTGGAGGCGAGCGGCGCCCTCGAGCAGGCCGCCAGCGTGCGCCAGAAGGAGCTCGCGCTCCTCACCGACAACGAGGCGATCGTGCACGAGCACGTCCGCCTCGCGGAGATCCACGACACCCTGGGCAACGCGGAGCAGGCCGCGCTCCACGCGTCGCGCGCGCTGGCCCTCGATCCCGAGGACAGCTCGACGCGGGAGCGGCTCGACCGCGCGCTCCAGCGCCTCGGCCACCACGACGAGCGCGTGGAGGTGTGGACCGCCGTCGCCAACGCGAACCGGCCCACGCAGGTCCGGGTCGCGGCGCTCCTGCGCGCCGCCGACATCTGCGAGCACCAGCTGAAGCGGCGCGACGAGGCGCTCGCCATCCTGCGCGCCGCGTGGGCGATCGAGCCGGGCAACGGCGCCGTCTTCGACGCGCTCTCGGCCCTGCTCGCGCCAGAGCCGCTGTCCGTCGACGAGGAAGATCCGCGCGGCGTGCGGGAGCGGATCGATCTCTACACGCAGGCCGCCAGCGCGACGGACGACCCAACGCGCAAGATCGGGCTGCTCGAGAAGCTCGTCTCCATCTGGGAGGACGAGCTCGCCCAGCCCGCCCGCGCCGTGGAGGAGGTCGAGAAGATCCTCGAGATCGACCCGGAGCGGCGCGCCGCCATCCTCGCGCTGCAGCGCAACGCCGCCCGCGCCGGCGACGCGCAGCGGCTCGCGCGCGCGCTCTGCGCCGAGGCCGAGCTCACGAGCAGCCCGGGCCAGCAGCGCCGGCTCTTCCTGCGCGCCGCCGACATCACCGAGATCAGGCTCGGCGATCGCGACCGGGCCTCGGCGCTCGTCGACCGCGCGCTCGCGATCGACCCGACCGACCCGGACGCGCTGCGCGCGCGCTTCCGCCTCGACGAGCGGTCCGGCCGCTACGAGGAGGCGCGCCGCTCGCTGCTCAAGCTCATCCAGCGCGACCCCGCGGGAGACGCGGCGTTCAGCCTCTGGGTCGAGGTCGCGGCGCTCGACGAGCGGCGCCTCAAGCGGCCGCACAGCGCCGTCGAGTCGTACCGCGAGGCGGCGCGGCGGAGGCCCTCCCACCCGCAGCCGCGGATCGAGATCGCGCGGCTCCTCCGCGAGACGGGCAACTACGAGAAGCTCGTCGAGGTGCTGAGCGCGCTCGCCGACGAGACGCAGCGGCCCGACGACCACGCCCGGCTGCTCTTCCAGGCGGCCGAGGTGCAGGAGCTCGCGCTCGGGCGCGACCAGGACGCGCTCCGCCTCCTCGCCCGCGCCGACGCCGCGCTCGCCTCGAGCCAGCCCGACCCGGCGATCCTCGACGCGATGGAGCGCATCTACGTCCGCGCCGGCGGCGCCGGCTTCGGCGTGGGCATCGGCGCGCCCGCCGCGCAGCGGCCGGCGACCGGCGCGCGCGCCGCGTCCAGCCTGCCGGGGATGTCCCACTCGATGATCGCGAGCGAGCTCGCGGGGCTGTACGCGCGCTGGCTCGAGCGCAAGCCGCCGGCGCTCGTCGATCACGCGCTCCGGATCTCGCTCGCGCTGGTCCTCGCGGAGAACAGCCCGCGCCAGGCCATCGAGATCCTGGAGGGGCTCGTCGCCGTCGTGCCGAACCACGTCCCGGCGCTGCGCATGCTGGAGCAGCTCTACCGGATCCTCGAGGCCCCGACGTCGCTCGCGACGGTCTTGCGCGCCGAGGCCGACGTGTTCACGTCGAGCGTCGCGCGCGGGGGCGCCCTCTGGGAGATCGCGTCCCTCGAGGAGCAGCTCGGGCCGGGCGCCGCGCTCGAGGCGCTCGCGCGCATCGTCAAGGAGGCGCCGCGGGACTCGGCCGCGCACCTCTCGATCCTCCGCATCGCCGGCAGGTCGGGCCCCAATGACCCGGCCGGACAGCGGGTGGAGGTCCTCTTCGCCAGCGCCATCCGCGACAGCCGGGAGCTCTCGTCCGACCCCACCGCGCGCGCCCTCTACTTCATCGAGGAGGCGCTCCTCGCCGAGGCGCAGGCCGACGCGGACCCCGCCGCCGCACGCGCCGCGCTCGCAGGCTTCCGCAGCGCCCTCTCGCTGTGGCCGGAGAGCCTGCTCGCGGCGCGCGGCCTCGACCGGCTCGCGCAGCGCCTCGGCGACAGGGCGAGCGTCATCGCCGCCCAGCTCGCGCTCGCCGACCTCGTCCTCGGGGAGCCGGCGCGCGCGATGCACCTCGTCCGCGCGGCGGAGCTCACCGCCGAGGACGCGTCCCCCGAGGCCGCGGCGCGCGCGCTCGAGCTGTACGAGAGCGCGCTCCGCGCGGATCCGAGCTGCGTCGCCGCGGCGCGCGCGCTCGCCCAGAAGCTCGCGGGCGACCCCCACCGGCTCACCGACCGCCTCGGCGAGGCGCTCGGCCGCGCCACGAACCGCGCGGCGATCACGCTGCTCGGCACGGAGATCGCGCGCTCGGTGCTGCAGCACCAGGGGCGCCCCGGCGCGATCGATCCCGGCGTGGGCATCGCGGCCGTCCGGCGCGTCATCGACGCGACGCCGAGCGAGCCGTCGGCGCTGCTCCTCCTCGCCCGGCTGCTCACCGTGCAGCGCGTCTGGCTGGAGGCGCGCGACGCCCTGAAGCGCGCCGTGGCCGCGGCCACGGACGCCGAGACCAAGATCGCGGCGCAGTTCCTGATCGCCGACCTCTACGAGGGGGCCCTCGCGAACCCGGCGCTCGCGCAGGACGCGCTCCAGGCGATCCTGTCGATCGACGCGCAGAACCGGCCCGCGCTGGAGCGGCTGCACAAGCTCGGCGTCACGCGCGGCGATCACGCGCTCGCGCTGCGCGCCCTCGGGCGCCTCGTCGAGCTGTCGACCGACCCGAGCGCCCGCGTCGAGGCCGGCCTGCGCCTCGCCGACGCCTACCGCGACGCCGGCGACAGCGCGGGCATGGTCCGCACGCTCTGCGACGTCATCGTGAGCGCGCCGAGCAGCGACACGCGCGGCTGGACGGCGCTCGCGCGCCTCTACCGCGTCGAGACGAGCGAGGGCGCGGCGGCCTACGCCAAGGCGCTCGCGCAGCTGCTCGAGGTCGCCGCGGCCCGCCGCGTCCCGCCCGATCCGCGCTGGCTGACCACGCTCGGCCTGCTCGAGTCGACCTTGCTCATCCGGCCCCGCGACGGGCTCGCGCACCTCCAGCAGGCGGTCGCGCTCCCGAACGCCCCGCCGGAGTCGCGCACCGCCCTCGGCCGCGGCCTCGAGGCCGCGGGGCGCAACGCGGAGGCGGTCCAGGTGCTGCGGGAGATCCTCACGGCCGACGCGGAGGTCATCGCGCGGCTGCCGGACCTCGGCCCCGCGCTCGCCGCGCTCGAGGCGGCGCTCGCCAAGGACGGGCGCGCCGAGGAGCGGGTCACCGTCGAGGAGGTCCGCGCCTGCCTCGGCGAGGTGTCGCTCGAGCGCATGGGCCGGCTGAGGAGCCGGCGCGTGCCCTCGGAGGCGCCCTACGTCGGCGCGTTCGCCGGCCCCGAGATCGGCCGGCTGCTCGTCCCCGAGGCCCGGAGCTCGTGGATCGACGTGGCGCTCGCGATCGCGCCGATCGCCGCGAAGGCGATCCGCTTCGAGCTGAGCAACCTCGGCGTCGGCTCGCGCGAGCGGCTCGGCCCGCGCGACAACCACCCGACGCGGCAGCTCGCCGAGCGGGTGGGCCGCGCGCTCGGCATCGAGGCGTTCGAGCTCTACCTCGTCCCCTCGTGGCAGGGCGCCGCGCGCGTCTTCCCGGGCGATCCGCCGGCCATCGTCGCGCCGACCTCGCTCACCGAGCTGCCGGAGCTCGAGCAGACGTTCGCGCTCGCGCGCCTCTTCGCGCGGGTCGCGGTCGGCTTCACCTTCCTCGACGAGATCCCGGCCGAGGCCACCGACGGCCTGCTGATCGCGGCGATCCGCACGCTCGATCCCGGCTTCGGGTCGGGCGCCATCTCGCCCGCGCGCGAGCACGCCGCCCAGCAGATGCTCCCCGGCGTGCAGCGGGCCATCGGGCGCCGGCAGCGCAAGATGCTCGAGGAGATCGCGCCGAGCGTGGCCGTGACGTACGACGCGCGCGCCTTCGTCATCGGCCTGCGCCGGAGCGAGTACCGCGTCGGCTACCTGCTCTGCGGCGACGCGCTCGCCGCGATCGACTACCTCCGCCGGTACGATCGCGACATCGCCCGCTCGACCGAGGAGCCGCGCCTGCTGCTCCAGCACCCGGTGTCGAACGAGCTCCTGCGCTACGCGCTCTCGGCCGAGGCGTTCGCCGAGCGCCGCCGCGCTGGCTCGATCTGGCCAGCGGTGTAGGGGAGTCCCCTCAGCCCCTCTGCGACGACAGCGGCGCACACGCGCCGCTGCGTCGTTCACGTATTTGTATTTGTTCGACCCGAGCGGCGCAGGGGCGTCTCAGGCGCGCGGCGCCGGCCCCGCGGACCGCGCGTGGTATTCTTGGTTTGCTTGACCAACACCCTGGTCCCGGGCGCCCTGGTGGCGAGTCGCTATCGGGTCGATCGCCAGCTGGCCGAGGGCGGCATGGGGGTCATCTGGGCCGCCACCCACCTCTCGAGCGGCGAGCGTGTGGCGTTGAAGATGCTTCGCCCCGGCGCGACGGAGGACGCCTCGATCCGCCGGCGCCTCCTCCGGGAGGCGCGCGCCGCCGCCGCGGTCGATCACCCGAACGTGCCGTGCATCCACGACGTCCTGGAGCTCGACGACGGGACCCCGTTCCTCGTCATGGATCTGCTCGAGGGGGAGTCGCTCCGGGACAAGCTCCTGCGCGAGGCGCGGATCCCCCTCCCGGAGCTGTCGCGCATCCTCTTGCCGGTGATCTCGGCGGTCGGCACCGCGCACGCGCTGGGCATCGTCCACCGCGACCTCAAGCCCGACAACATCTTCCTGCTCACGCCCGAGGCGGCGGCGCGCTCGTCGAGGAGCGCGGCTCGAGGGCCGGACCTGGGCGCCGCGCTCGCCGACGAGCGCGCCGCCGCCGCGCCGGACGCGCCGGACGACGAGGCCTCCCGGGTCCGGGTGCTCGACTTCGGCATCGCGAAGCTCACCGCGAGGCACGGCCAGACCGCGTGGACCTCGGGGCGCACCGGGACCGGCGAGATGCTCGGGACCCCCTACTACATGTCGCCCGAGCAGATCCTCGGCGAGCACGACGTGGATCACCGCGCCGACATCTGGTCGCTCGGCGTCATCCTCTACGAGTGCCTCACCTCGGTCCGGCCCACCGAGGCCGAGAACATGGGCAAGGTGCTGAAGCGCATCCTGACCGGCGCGATCCGGCCGATCGGGGAGATCGCGCCCGCGCTGCCCGCCGGCGTCGCGGCGATGATCGATCGCATGCTCTGTCCGGATCGCGCGCAGCGCCTCGCCGACCTGCAGGAGGTCGGCGCGTTGCTGGGGCCGTACGCGGGCGTGGCGCTCCGCCCGTTCGGCCCCCCCGCCGCGCCGGGCGAGCCGGAGGGCGACGCGCCCGCCGTGGAGGCCCGCACCGGCGACGCGCTCTCGGCGGGCGCCGCCGACCTGGACGGCGAGGCGTCGCTCGCGACGCTGCGCGCGGGCAGCCTCCTGCCGGCGCCCCCGTCGAGCACCCCGCTGCCCCCGCACCTCGCCCGGGCGGCCGCGCTGGAGGCGCTGGCGTCGGCCGCCGACGCGCCGATCTCCGCGCCCCGGCCGGCCGCCGCCGCGCTCGCCGGGGCCGCGGCCGTCGCCCCGGGGGCGCGCCGCGCGAGGAGCTCGGGGATCAAGCTGATCGCCGCCGCGCTGCTCGTCGCGGCCGGAGCAGGCCTGTCGCTCCTGCACTGTTCGACGTCATCGGCGCACGAGGCGCCGCGCATCTTCACCGTGTCGCCGGGCGCCAATGCGCCAGGCGACACCGCCGACACCGGCGCGCCGGGCGCTGACGCTCCGGCGAACAGCGAGGTGAGGAAGTCAACCCAGGGTGAGCCGGAGATGCCTTGAGGGGTATGCCTGAACAGCCCGTGTAGGGTCTCCCTTACTGCTGTCGTGATGCCTTGAGACGGTGTTCGGGAGGAGTCGGATTCCTGTTGCGCCGGGCCTTTGAACAGGGTGACGTTCTCTCACCTTAGGAGAGAGCATGCCTACCGAAGTCATCGTCCGGATCCGTTCCCCTCGCGGGATCGTCGACTTGCCTGGAACGGTGGACGCCGTCGGACCGGCCGCGTCCGCCGCATTCCAAGAGCGCAAGTCCACGCCGGGGATTCGCCTGCTGGCGGTGAATGACAACGACTATGCCATCTCGCTCCAGGCGCCCGTGCCCGCGGCGGACCTCGCGGCGCTGCGCGAGCGCGAGGGCCGGGCGGTGCTCATCGTCTTTCCGGGGCGCACGCCGGTGCGCCGGCGGCTGCAGGCCGTCGCCGTCTCGACCGTGGAGGTCGAGCCGGATCAAGGCGTGGCGTCGCAGGCGGCGCCCCTCGATCTGAACGGCGGACGCGAGGGGGCCGCGCCGCTCTGGCTCTTGCCGGTCGGGGTGTTCAGCGCGAGCCCGACCCTGGCCCCTGAAGGGATCGCGGCCCGCGACGCCCTCGTCACCGCCGCCCGGTGGATCTCCTCGCGGCGGACGAGCACCTTCACGCAGCTGTTTCCGCCGAGCGCCTTCCACCCGGAGGAGCCGCTGCGCAAGGAGCGGCTCTCGGCGGGCCGGGGCATGGCGGTGCTGGAGCAGGCGCGCGCGGCGCTCGCGGCCGCGGCCGTCGGCGGCGACGAGGCGAGGCGCGACCCGACGTCGGCCGCGACCCTCCGCTCCGCGGCGCTGACCATCCTGTCGCACCTCATCGCGACGTCGCTGGACGACCGCAGCTTCGCGCCGGTCGCCGAGCGGGCCGCCGAGGAGATCTTCGCGCTCATCGACAAGGAGGCCGGCGACGAGGCCGCCCGGCCGGCGCTGCGCGCCCACGCGATCCAGCTGCTCCAGCTGCGCGCCCCGGGGCTCACGGCCGACCAGCAGGAGCGCGCGCGGGGGCTCGTCCGCGGGCTGCTCCGCGAGGCGCCGCCGTACGACGAGCTGACGGGCCCGTGGAACTTCGCGGTGTGCAGCGGCTCGGAGTTCCACGAGGGCGAGTGCCGCATCCTCGTGTCGACCCACGGCTTCAAGGAGATCGCGCTCCCGCCGGGCGCGCCGCCGTCGCCGAGCGGCTGGAGCCCCTACCGCGCCTTCGAGGCCCCCTTCAAGACGCCCGCCGGCGAGCCGATCCGCGTCTTTGCCCGCACGGCCACGCCGCGGGACGAGAACCTCGAAATGGGCATGAAGTTCTTCGTCGGGTTGCTCATCAACCGGCACGCCCAGCTCGGCTCCTTCGACCTCCGCGCGGCCGCGGTGAAGGTGAGCCAGGAGGGGTACAAGCTGATGATGAACTCGCAGTGCGCGGGGCTCACTACGCGCTTTGCCATCTCGCAGGTGTTCCCTGACGCGGACATCTACTCTTCCTGGGACTCGACCTATTTCCGGGTCGGTGCGGACGGGATGGTGAGCTCGTCCGAGGGGCTCGATTGCTTCGTCGCCGCGCTGCGCGGAATGAGCGAGCGCGCGCCGCACGCAGCGCTCGACGAGCGTATCCGGAAGGCGCAATGGCACCACCCGCAGGCGCAGGTCCCCGGGTTCTCGCAGTTCGTCGGGCCCTCGCACCCGCTCGTCGTGGCCCGCTATTCCGACGTGAACCGGGACGGGCGCGCGGATTACTACGACGGCTTCCTCGACTTCCAGCTCACGGAGATCGCCGAGGACATGGAGGGCTCGATGACGCCGCGCGACCCGGGGGTGAGCGCGTCGCAGATCAGCGGCGAGGCGGCGGCGGGCCTCAACTGGGCGGCCGGCAGCCTCAATCGGGTCGCGCAGTACTCGGACATCTGGGCCGGGCTCGCGGGCCACAGCGAGCTCTATTACGTCTTCCAGTCAGGCGGCTTCTTCAGCCACCGCGAGCCGCCGCACGACGTGCCGATCGGCGACGCCGTCCGGCAGGATCTCGGGCGGCTCCCGGCCGTCACCCGCTATCAGAAGACCTCCGACGCGCTCGGCGGCCTCTCTGTCGATGTCATGTTCCACAGCCACCTGAGCCACGCGGCCCAGGAGCTGAAGCGCCTGCTCTGCGCCGCCGACGCCATGCGCCGCGCCTTCGATCTCGGCTATCTCACGGGCGGAGAGGCGCTGTCGACACCGAGGGGCCAGCGGTGCGCCATGCTCCTCACGATGGCCGGTCTCCTGGAGTTCCCCGCGGATCAGAACTTCATCGACGGCCTGTGGTCGATGGCGCTCAAGGCGCTGCGGCTGCCGCAGATCTCGCGCACCACCGTGCGCGCGTGCATCACCGAGGAAGACCATGAGATGTCGAACTACTACGGATCGCGGCGCGGGCTGGGCCAGCTCCTGGCGGCGCTCGAGAAGAGCGATCCGGTGACGTTCGAGCAGCTCGGCACGGAGGATCCGCTCGTGGGGAGGCTGGCGGAGATCGAGCTCGGGGCGGGAGAGCGGCCGGTGGGCTGAGCGGGCCAGGCGGCGCCAGGTCTGGAGCCGGAAGGGGCCGCCGTGCGCGCGAGCGCTCTCACCGGGCGGCCCTCGCGTCGCTCGCGCTGGCCGCCCCTTTCTCTGTCCTGATGACGGCCTCGACCACGAAATCCTGCCACATGACGCCGAGATTGACGAGGTTCGGGCCGCTGGACGAAGGCTCATACTGCAGGAAAGGCGTCCTGCAGATGAGGAGTTCGTAGAACGGGAAGCGGTTGTGACAGCCGTCCACGCTCATATGCACTCGCGAGGGTCCACGCCGAGACAGAGTGAGCTTGTAGTCGAAGTCAATGTTTGGCGCGAGTTCGACGAAGGGGTACGCCGCGGCGCACTCGACGTCGATCGTGGACGTGACCGAGTCCACATTCTTGACGACGGGTGATTTGCTCTTGTTCGCCGCGGTCTTGGACTCAACGACCCATGGATTCCATTCTAACGTCACTGCTGCGGCAGGCGGGCCCACGGGCACGCCCACGACGCTCTTGGCGCTGCGCGTCCGCCGGTAGGAGGGGCCGACCCAGGTTTCTATCTTGCAGCCCGGCTGCTCGGAGACGAGCCCGGCCGCGAGATCGACGAGCGACGCGCCGCTCCTGTCCTTGTAGGAGCGCAGCATGCTGCGGGAGGCCTGAACCGGCTGCGGGAGGCTCCCGATCTTGTCGGCCTGGACGGTTACCCGGCTCCAGAGGCGAGAGTTGTACTGCGCGTCGCTGTGCTGACCAAAGCCACGCTCGTCCCCCTTGAACATGAACTCCACGAGCCCGCCCTTGCTCATCCCGGGCTCATAGGCCCAGCCGTCGCTCGCAGCGAGGAGCTTCTTGTGAATGAACGCCGCGAAGAAGATCTCGATGGTTGCGTTCCCGCTCATGGAAGTCTCGTGGTCCTGGGGTGGGTGGGAGCGAGGCGCTCCGCCTATGCTACCATGAAGGAAAGTCTCGACGAGATGCGCGCGGCTCGCGGGCGCATCGGGAGCCAGAGTCCGCCGCGACGCGCGGGAGCGCCCGCGAGGCCCTGGCCTCAGGGCATGCTGGCGATGGCCACGGAGGTGAAGCCCGTGCCGGTGCCGACGGAAGCGGGAGTGCTCCAGGCGCTGCAGGCGCCTGAGGCCATCGCCGTGCAGCGGATGTGCCGGATGGCCCCGGACGTCCCGGTGCCGCCCGTCGTCGCGTCGAGCACGTAGGCGAGCTCCACGGAGGCCGCTCCGACGCCGTGGGTCAGCGCCGGAGAGCCCACGATGCGGCTGCCGCTCACGCGCTCCCCCGGGGTCGACCAGCTCCCCGCACCGCTCGGGTTGAAGAAGCTCGTGAACAGCCGTCCCGCCGTCTCGCCGGAGCTCGATCGGTAGGCGACCACCGCGGAACCCCCGTCGAGGGCGGCAAGCGCAACCTGATCGCTCGTCGTGTCCGTGCCAATCTGGCGCGGCGTGCTCCAGGCAGTCGGTCCCGTACGCCTCGTCCAGAGCATCTGCCCGCTCGCGTTGACGAAGACCACCAGCAGATCGGCCCCACTCCCGCCGCGGAAGGCGACGACCGAGGCCGGCACAGTGGACGAGCCACTCGGGCTGAGCACGGCGTCGTTCACCCAAGGGGAGGGCACCGCTCGCTCCTTGACCTTGACCGACTGCGCAGAATCCTCGGGAACCGCAAAGGCCACCGCCGGATTACCCGTCGGCAGCACCGCGATGCCGGGCGCCAGCGTCGCCGGGACCACGTTCTCCACCAGCTCGCCACGGGTGATCCATGTTCCGCCAGAGAAAGCAGCGTACCGGTACGACTTTGGCGTCGCATCCACCAGGTACGCCGCGCCGATCGACCGCGCCTCGGAGCCGAGCGCAGGCCAAGCCACGGTGTTAACGTCGACGCCTCCGAGGTCCGACAGCGGAGCCCAGGATTCGCTTGTGTAATCCCACCGCGTGTACCGCAGCTTGTTGCTGCTCGGGTCCGAGCTGCCGCGAATCAACCCGATCCCCCCCTCCAGGTTCAGCGCGACCGCCACGCGACTTTCCGTCCTCGTGCCTTCGATCGACATGGCCGTCCAGCCGGCGTCCCCTGGATGATAGTGGCCGCCCAGAACTGCTCTCGCGCTCGCGCCTCCCAGGAGTAGCACGGTTTCTCTCACGCAAACGCCAGGCGTAATACCATCGGTACGCGTGCAGAACGCACCCTCCGCACAGTGCATATCGCTTGTACAATCGGCCAGGCATTCACTCCCCACGCAGGCGAACAGACCGCAGTTGCGCGTACCTCGGTCGACACATCGACCGCTACCATTGCAGGTATCTGGCAGATTTCGCGTTACGCCATCTCCGCAGGAGGCCGGAGCACACTCCGTCCCGGATTCGTACAGCTCGCACGCGCCGAAGCCGTTGCAGCTTCCTGTCGTGCCGCACGAGGTCGCTCCCTCTTCATCGCACTCGCGGTCAGGATCGGTGCCTGTTACGATACTGCCGCAAACCCCATCCATCCCGGCGCCCTTCAGCGCCGCCGTGCACGCCATGCAGGTCCCGGTGCAAGTGCTATTGCAGCACACACCGTCCACGCAAGAATTGCTCAGGCACTCCTCGTCTCTACCCACGTCGCAGTGTGCGCCAAGCGCTTTCTTCTGCACACAGGAGCCTCCGGCGCAGTAACTGTCGCTAGAGCACCACGTGTCATCGACACAGGTCGTATTGCACGACGCCCCAGCACACCTGTACGGTGCGCAGCTTGTCTGGCCACGGCTGGTACACGTCCCCGACGCATCGCAAGCACTTCCGAGATCCAGCCTCACCCCGCCAGCTAGGCAGGAAGCGGGTGCACACTCGGTGCCGCTCGGATAGACCTGGCATGCGCCCGCACCATTGCAGAATCCGGTGTTGCCACACGACGGCACCCCCTGATCGTTGCATTCGTTGCCGGGATCTTGACCTACTGCGATGTCGCCGCAACGCCCATCCTCCCCGCCGCCCTTCAGCGCTGCCGTGCAAGCTCTGCAGGTGCCGGAGCAGCCGCTGTCACAGCATACGTTATCTGCACAGAAGTTGCTCTCGCACTCCCGCGCAGCAGCACACGGCTCGCTGAGCTGCTTCTTGGCTACACAGGTCTCTGCGACACAATAGTATCCGGCGGCACATTGCGCGTCCCCCGTGCACCTCGTGCGGCAAGCGCCGCCGGAGCAGGTGAAGGGTACACAGCTCACCTCGGCTCCCTCGATCGCGTTCCCGATGCCGTCGCAGGTGTTCGATTCCCGCCGCGTGACCCCGTCGATGCATGTAGGAGATGAGCTCACTGAGCCGGGCGCGTACAGTCGGCACGAGCCTGCGCCGTCGCATTGACCATCGCGATCGCAGCTGGACGCCGGGTCCTGGGCACAATCACCGCCAGGGTCCGTGTTGTTCGCGATGTTCCCGCATTCACCGTCAACCCCGCTTCCTTTCTCTGCAGCTCTGCAGCTCCGGCAGGTGCCTGTGCAGTCACTGTTGCAGCAAACCTCGTCGGCGCAGGAGTTGCTCGAGCACTCTCTGCGTCCGGCACACGGCTCACCCGGCCCCTTCTTCCGCTCGCAGACGGCGCCCCGACAGTAGTGTTCGGGGGCGCAATGCTCGTCGACGGTGCAGCTCGTGCGGCAGAGCGCCGTACCTCCGCTCGAGTCGCAGATGTACGGCACGCAGCTCACCGGACCGCTCCGGATATCGCAGCTCTCGGAGCCGACGCAGACGTCAGCCGGATTGAGCGTGACGGTGTCCACGCAAGAGGACGGGCCACAGATGGTGTCGATGGGATACACTGCACAGCGGCCGGATCCATCACAAGATCCCGTCGTGCCGCAGCTGCTCGGCGGCAGATCCAGGCAGTCATGGTCAGGATCGGTGCCGGGGCGAATCGGCTCGCACCGTCCATTCTGGCGACCAGTTTTCATGCCGTCGCAGGAGTAGCACGCCCCTGTGCATTCGCTCGAGCAACAGTAGCCGTCCACGCAGTTCCCGTTCGCGCACTCCCCGTAACGGGAACACAGCGTACCTTCTACCTTTTTCGCCTCGCACCTGGTGCCGGAGCAGTAATACCCCGGAGCACAATCGGCATCATCGCCTGCACAATCTGTTCGACACTCGCCGCCTCCTGCATTACAGGCATAAGGAGCACATGACTGCACGCCGTTAGGATTGCAATAATTAATACCATCGCATGTATATGCTCGGTATGAGCTTGCGCCATCGGCACACTGCGGTGCACGACACACGGTTCCACTGGCGTACACCTGACAAGCGCCTTTTCCATCGCAGGCACCTGTCGTGTCGCATTGTGCGACAGGCGTCTCCGAGCAGTCGCGGTCGGGATCTTGTCCGGCCACGATGTAACCGCACACGCCGTCCGCCCCGTCGCCTTTCTTCAAGGAGCTGCAGGCGACGCAAGCGTCGGTGCAGTCTTTATTGCAGCATACCCCGTCTCTACAAAATCTGTGCGTGCACTCGTCGTTCTTCACGCACGGGGCCCCGTCAGGCTTTGTAGAGCAGACGTTTTGTTCGCAGACGTTGGTCTGGCAGTCCTCAGCGGCCTGGCAAGGGGTTCCGAGCGGGCAGGGGGGGCAACCGCCTCCGCAGTCGTTGCCCGTCTCGTTGCCGTTCCGTACACCATCGCTGCACGTAGGCTCAGCGCACGAGCCATCTCTACAGCTGCTCGTCACGCAATCATTATTCGTGTCACAGCGCTTGCCAACTACACATTTAGCATCGCACGATCCACCACAATCAACATCGGTCTCGTTACCGCTCGCCTTGCCGTCTATGCAGCAGAATGTACCATCATCAACGACACCGTTGCAGTCGTCATCCTTGAGATTGCACTCCTCCGCTGTGGTGGACGCAGTGGGCTCACACTTGATCCCACTCAAAAAACACGTGAGCTTCCCGGGATTGCAGTGCCCTCCCAAACCAGTCTCACACGGTTTACCGACATCGGGGAGATCCTCATCGGTCTCGTCATCGCAGTCGTTGTTCAGACCGTCGCACTGCTCCTCCTGGGGGAGGACCTGGCCAACGCACTCGCCCCAGCGGCCGTCGTCGCCGCAGCGCTGCATGCCGGACCTGCACTCGCCATCGTCATCGCCGTTGCCCCCGCCGCCGCTGCCTCCGCCTCCGTTGCCCCCGTTCCATTCACCCTTGCCTGCGTCGTTCGCAGACTTGGGGCCACCGAAGCAAGGCTGCTGGTCGATGCCCGGCGCACAGTGGGCTGTTTCGTCGATCTCTCCATCGCAGTCATTGTCGTACCCGTCATCGATCTCTTTGGTCGGGACGATCGCGTGCTCACATACCCCCCACACGCCATTGAGGCAGACCTGCTCACCATCCTGGCAGGTCCCGCGCCCCCGCGTCGCTATCGAGGCGGGATAGCAGCGCTTTTTCTCCCCTGACTTGCAGCCGCAATCGCCCTCATCGATCTGACCGTCGCAGTCGTTGTCGATCGAATCGTTACATTGCTCGGATTCCTGAGGACTGAACGGCGGACAGGTCGAAGGCAGCCCTATCTCGTCGCAGGCGTCGATGAGAACCCAGCAATTGCCCTTGCCAGAGTGGCATACCTGGGGCTCGAGCCTGTCGGCGTCAGGGCTGTTGCACGGGTTGTTTTCCGGGTCTGTGTCGACACCCAGGAGGTCCGCGCAGCTGGTCACTGTCGCGACGACGGACAGCATGAGGAGCACCAGCGCGCGGCGCACCAGGACGCCCCGACTGCGCCCCGCGCCTGTCGTGCGCATCGCCTCGCCCGGAGTGGACCTCCGCTGTAGCTGCGGCCTTACCATGCCCATCTCGCCTCCACGACCGTCTCACGCCCTTGCAGACCAACCCGAAGCGCAGGTTCCGGCAAGCTCCCGAGCTGCGGTCCCTGATTCCGCCCCACCCGCGCGGTCTCCGGCTGCGTGAGATACAGGAACGCCCACACGCCCAGTCCGACAGCACCCACCGTGAAGCTCACCGTGCTCAGAGGGCTCATGACCCCGGCGAAATCGGCGGCACTCTCGCCTTTCTTGTTACAGACACCGCCGCGGCAATTGCTCTCCAGGATACCCTTCTGACTCCACGTCAGCGCGCCCGCGGTGATGCCGCCGGCGACGCCGACGACGCCCACACATCCCGAGATCCACATGATGGTCCGACGCCCTTCCGTTCCCCCGTCCAGCGGGGGCGTCTGCACCGACGGCACCGGCTCGGTCGGCGCGCTGTACCGCACCGTCTTCCTCTCCTCCCCCGCCTCCGCCACCGTCAGCTCGACCGTGAGCCGCTGCCGCTTGTTCACGAAGAACCGCTTGTCCCGCGCCGGCGCTCCGGGGGCCTCCGTCCTCACCCAATGCTCGCCCGGATCGATGGGCAGCAGCACCCCCACCCTCACCGGGACCGGATCCGGGCTCGCCTTTGACGACCGCGTCACCTTCGTCCCAGCCGGCACCGTGGCCGGCAGCCGGAACGTCACCCGTGGGATGTCGGCGTCCAGCGCGTCGCGCCGCGCCACCGCGAGCTTCTGCCGGTCCGCCTCGTCCTTCTGCTCCGGCGGGGACAGGCGCTCGAACAGATCGAGGTACTCGTCATAGTGGAGCGCCGCAGTGGCGATGCGCCCCGCCCTCTCCTCGCACTCGGCCAGATAGAAGAGCGTCCGTGGCCTCTTCTCCAACCAGTAGCTCTTGCGGAGCGCATCGCATGCCGCGCCGTGTCGGCCGGCCTGGAGATCCGCGAGCCCTCTCTCGAAGAGCTCTTCCGGCTCGCTCGCCACGGCCGGCGCCGCCACCCCTAGAAGTGCGACACCGAGCAGGGCCACTACTCCTTTGGGAGTACGCTGCCGGCACCGGGCTTGACGCTTGCGCTGAAGTTGTGATTGGGGTCGAGGAGGAAACAACAAGCGGCCATGCTCGGCGCACATCGAAACGAGCATATCGGACACGTCGTCCCCCCAGCAAGAAGGTTGCCGCCCGCTTCGGGCGAGGACAGCTCCACGTCCGGTCGCGGCAGCGACCCCTGAACAAGCTTCGTCCGCACGCACCGCGACGCGGCAGCGACGGAACGCGCGCACCTCCACCAGGACGACCAGCACAACGCCTCTCCTTCCAGAGACAAATAGTGCTGACCTATCAAGCACATCCGGCGTTCGCCGAGGCGCCCCGGAGAGCGCCCCCGGCGTTCAGCCTCCCGCCTCTCGCCCGCATCCGGTTTCTGCTGGGCCTGTCATGCAGCGCTCCCGTACCGCGCCGACCCGGCGAACTCATCGATCCCTCTGGTGCCGCCGCGAGCGCTCCGCAATTTTCTTCCACGCGCGTCGCGCCCGGGTCTACCATCTTTTACATGCCGCACGCGACCGGCGTCCGGTGGCGCCGGACATCGCTCCGCCATGCCCTCTGGGCCATGCTGGCGGCCTGCGCGCTCGCAGATTGCAGGGCCGGGTTGGTCCCAGCCCGTCATATCATCGAGTTCCATGTCGCCGCGCAGGCGAACCACAACTCGCCCATCCCCGTGACACTCCTGGCTGTTTATGACCGAAAACTCTTCGAGCGGCTCTCCGAGATGTCGGCGAAGCAGTGGTACGAGCAAAGGAATCAGCTGCGGCGCGACTTCCCGGGCGGTGACGCGTTCACCGAGTGGGAGTGGGAATTCGTGCCCGGCTACAGGCCCCCGCCCGCCTTGGTGGAGATCCCCCGCGACGCGAACGCCCTCGTGTTCGCCAATTATCGGTCGCCCGGGCCCCACCGCATCCGCCTCGGTCCTCACCAGCGGCTCCAGATCGCGCTCGGCGAGGATGATCTCTCCATGACCACGCTCGACGCCGAGGAGGGCAATTGATGACGACGACGCGGATCAGCGGCCACGCCCTCCGCAACCGCCCCTCCTGCTCTGTCGCTCGCCGGCGGCCAATCCGCTGCCGCCGAGCTCGAGGCGCCCAGCCATGAGGCGCGCCGCCGAGGTACCCGCCGCCGTCCAGTGGCACGACGGCATGCTGCTCTCGCCGCAGCACTTCCAGGAGTCCGCGCGGCGCTCCGAGCGCCTCCTCGACTACCACCTCGGGCAGCTCCACCCCTTCCATCACGGCGTCCACCACCTCGAGATCGACGCCGGCCTCCTCGCGAGCGGCACGCTGCGCCTCCTCGAGATCGAGGCCATCCTCCCGGACCACCTCGTCGTTCACCACACGACGCGCGATCCCGAGCTCCAGGTCGACCTCAAGCCCCACGCCGCCGAGCTCGCGGCCGGGCCGCTCACGGCGTATCTCGCCGTCCCGAGAGAGCACCTCGGCGGCGCCGCGGTCGGCGGCGAGTTCGCCCGCTACCGCTCCATTGAAGGCGCGCCGATCCCGGACGACAACACGGGTGACGAGCCGCTCCCCGTCCCGCGCCTCGTCCCGCTCGCGCGGCTCCTGGTCGCCGCCGCGCCCCCGGCCCGCTTCGTGTGCCTGCCCATCGCCGAGGTGCGGCGCGAGGGCGAGGCGTTCGTGCGTACAGAGTACCTGCCGCCCTGCATGGCAGTCCCCCTCACCTCGCCGCTCGGCGCGATGTGCGGGCAGATCGTCGCCCGCCTCCGGGAAAAGGCGCTCCGGCTCGCCGACCGGCTCGGCGCGCACTCGCTGACCAAGGAGCGAGAGCTGATCGCGGACCTGCGCCGGCAGATCCACGCCCTCGTCGCCGCGCTGCCGCCGCTCGAGGTCGCGCTGGGCACGGGGCGCTCGCACCCCTACGCCCTCTACCTCGCCCTCGCGTCCCTCGTCGGCCAGCTCGCCGCCCTCGCCAGGACGCCCGTCCCGCCCGTGCTGCCCGCCTACCAGCACGACGATCTGCGGGCCAGCTTCCGCGCCGCGCGCGACCACATCTTCCGCCTCGTCGACGAGGGCATCCTGGAGTCGTTCACGGCGCACGCCTTCGACTTCGGCGAGGGGCGCTATCGGGTGGAGTTCCTGCGGCGCTTCGCCGGGCGGCCCGTGCTCGTCGCCGCGCGAGGCCGCCGCGGGGCGCCGGAGAAGGAGCTCGTCGCCTGGATCGAGGGCGCGCTCATCGGCTCGGCCCGCCGCGCGCGCGAGATGCAGCAGAGCCGCGTCCTCGGCGTCGGACGCCGGCGGGTCGACCGCTACGAAGACCTGATCGCGCCGAGCGGGACCGTGCTCTTCCAGCTCGAGGAGTCGAGCCCCTACGTCGATCCCGACGAGCCCCTCGTCCTCTTCAACACGGGAGATCCCACCGCGGCCGCCGGGCCCGCAGAGCTGGTCCTCTACGTGAAGGCCGGCGACGAGCGCGCATGACGGCCGCCTCCCCGATCATCGTGGATTCACCACGGCAGGAAGGCCGCGAGCCTCTTCACGGCAGCCCCGCGCACGCCCTCGCGGGGAGCACGCTCCTGCTCGACGCCTTCCACGGCTTCTACGCCGAGGTCGTGCGGCAGCGGCAGCTCATCGCGGTCGCCCACGGCGGGCTGGCGCCAGGCGTCGACACGGTGCGACAGCGTCTCGTCGACTTCCTCGAGGCGCAGGCCGTCGCGCTCGGCCGCAAGCTCACCAAGCACGAGCTCCGCGCCTACGACGACGCCCAGTACGTCATGGCCGCCATGGCCGACGAGCTCCTGCTCGCGGCCGACTGGAGCGGCCGACACGCGTGGGCAGAGCGCCCGCTGGAGGCGCACGTCTTCCACACCCACGACTCGGGCGAGCGCATCTTCCGCAAGCTCGACGACGTGCTCAGCGGGCGCGCGACGGCCCCGTCCGCGCTCCTGCTCGTCTACCTCGCCGCGCTCGCCCTCGGCTTCCAGGGCAAGTTCCGCGCGCTCGGCAGGCACAGCGAGCCCGAGATCTACCGGCAGGAGCTCGCCCGGCACCTCCAGCGCGTGGACCCCGGCCTGGGAGAGCGGCCCACCGAGCTCTGCCCCCTGGCCCACGCGCACACCCTCGGGAGCGCGCCGCGCAGCCGGCTGCCCGCGCTGCGGCAAGGGATCTTGCCGCTCGCCGCGGTCGCGCTCTGCCTGGTGCTCGCCGCGCAGCTGCTCTGGTCGTACCGCACCTCCGAGGTCGTCGAGGCGCTCGACCGCATCGAGGGGGCGTCCTCGTGAGCTGGCCGCTCGCGGCCGCCCTCGCGCTGCTCGCCGCAGCGCTCCTCGCGCTGGGGCTCTTCCTCCGCGCGCGCCGCAAGCGCCCCGCCCCCGTGGGCGCGGCGGCCGACGCCGACCTCTCCCGCGAAATGACGCGGCTCTTCGCCGCCGCGCGCGCGGCGCTCGGGACAGCGTCCGAGGAGGTCCCGTGCTTCCTCGTGCTCGGCGCCCCTGGCGCCGGGAAATCCGCGCTGCTCGCCGGCTCGGGCCTCCGGCCGCGCGCCGGAGTGCCCGCCCGCTCGCTCGGCGCCGCGGCCACCTGCCAGCTTTGGCTCTTCGATCAGGCGATGTTCGTCGAGCCAGCCGGCAGCCTGCTCGTGAGCGAGCCCCAGGGCGCAGCGGCGCCGCACGCGTCCGGCTTCCGCGCCCTCCTCGAGGCGATGCGGCGCGCGCGGCCGGAGCGGCCCGTCGACGGGGTCCTCGTCACCCTCTCCACCCGCGACCTGCTCGACGACGACGGCGCCGCGCCCGGCCAGCGGCGGCAGATCGCCCTGCTGCGCCAGCGGCTCGACGAGGCCCAGCGCCTCCTCGGGATGCACGTCCCCGTCCACCTCGCGGTCACGCAGTGCGATCGGCTCTCCGGGTTCGACCGCTTCGCGCGCGAGCTCGACGCCGATCTCCGCGAGGCGACCCTCGGCTGGGCCCAGCCGGGCGCGCCCTCGGCCGTCGAGAGCACCGCCGACCTCGTCGACGAGGCGATGAACAGCGTGGGCGCGGCGCTCTCGACGATCCAGGCGCGCCGCTTCGCTTCGGACAGGCCCTTCGCCGAGGGCGCCGAGGCGTACTTCCTCTTCCCCGAGGCGCTCTCTAGGCTGCACAAGCCCCTGAGAGCGGCCGTGGAGGAGCTCCTCCGCGCGCACGACGGGGGCGAGCTCGTCGCCGTCCGCAGCCTGTCCTGGGTCGGCCTCGAGAAGCCCGAGCCCGCGCCGGCCGAGGCGCCCGCGCCGGGGCCCGCCGCTCGACGCGCGCTCTTCGCGCGGGATCTCCTCGAGCGGAAGGTGATCGCGGAAGCGAGCCTCGCGCGCCCGACCCCCCTCGCGCTGAAGCGGCGGCGCAACGTCCTGCGCGCGCTCAGCTGGGCCACCGTAGCGGGCGCGCTCCTCTACAGCATCTTCCTCGCGCTCGAGAGCAACCGGCTGGAGCGCCACGCCGCGTCGCTGCTCCCCTTCCTGCGCGACCTTTCCTCGGACCTGCGCCAGATGACGCTCGAGGACCCGAGCGCCGACCCCTCGGGCACGGTGCGCAGGGAGCGCTCCGTCCGGCTCCTCCAGGGGCTCAGCGCGATCGAGACCGAGCGGCTCCGCTCCGTGATCCTCCCGGGATCGTGGCTGAGCAGCATCGACGCCCGCATCGTGCAGGCGATCACGACCGCCTACGAGCGGGTGATCCTGGACGCCTTCCGCACGGGCCTCCAGGCGAGGACCAGCCCGCTGCTCGCGGAGGCCACGTCGCTCCCCCAGGGGGCCGAGATCGCCGCGGCCACCCTGGAGCGCACGCCGGAGTACGCCGTCCTCGAGGCGTGGCTGCGCGAGGTGGCCGCGTTCGAGGGCCAGGTGGCCCGCTTCGACGCGCTCGCGGCCGGACCGCCGAAGGAGCCCTCCGCGGAGATCGGCGAGGCGCGCGTCCTCAGCGTCACGGATCTGGCCGAGTCCCTCTTCCAGCACCGGTCGCTGCCCGCGCGCACGACGGCCTACCAGCGGCGCGCGCTGCTCGCCGTCTCGCCCCTCCTCCCCTTCGGCCTCGACGCGTACCGCGATCCGGCGCGCGCCAAGGCCGACCGCCTCTTCGCCCAGCTCTTCCAGCGCATGTCGCGGGCGCTCGACGAGGCCGCGCTGCGCGCGGACGTGATCGCGCTCGTCCGCGGCCTGGAGGAGCTCGAACGCGGCGGCCCCGACTACAGGACCGAGAGCCTCGCCTCCCTCCACGACGCCATCGCGCGCACCGAGGCGCGGCTCGCGGCGCCCACCCTCTCCTGGGTGGCGGCCGACAAGCTCCCGCCGAACCCCGCGCTCGACCGCCTGCTCGACGCGGTGCGCGCCTCGAAGCTGCTCGGCGCTCAGGCCTACGGCCTGGTGAAGGACGACGGGGAGGGGCGGCTGCTGCTCCTGAAGAGCTACCTCGGCGACGCGGAGACCGCGCTCTCCGGCCCCCTGCTGGTGCGCAAGGAGGGCGTGGTGCAGCTCCAGCTCTCGCCCGTCGTCGCGGCCCTGAAAGAGCCCTCGGCCGCGCTCCTCCGCCAGCGCTTCATGGCGCCCGCGGACGCCGCGGATCCGGTGCCGGCGAGCCTCGACGACGCGCGCCTGAGCTGGAGCCTCGAGGAGCTCAAGGAGGGGGTGAAGCTCCTCAAGGAGTACGAGGCGTTCGCGCAGGAGGAGGGGCTCAAGCGGTTCCCGGAGAAGGTGCGGGGCACGCTCGGGGAGCTCGCCCGGCGCAACGTGCGGGACAGCGTCCTCGTCGCGGTCGGCAAGGCCGCGCGCCGCGAGATGGCCCCGCCGCCGAGCGAGTCGCGGCGCGTCGAGACGGTGCGCGCCGACGTCGCCAGCCTCTCGCTCGCGGGCGAGCCGCTCCGGGAGATCCTGGGGGCCGCGGGGCGCCTCGGGCTGGAGGAGGTGCGCGACCGCGTCCGCGCGCTCGTGCGCGGCCAGGGCGGGCACCTGCTCACCCTCGCGAGCCGGGCGCTCGAGGCCGAAGGGCTCTACGAGGTGAAGAACGGCACCTTCCTCTGGTGGAACGGCGAGCGCAGCCCCGCGTTCGAGGCGTTCGGCCTCGCCGAGGGCGACGGGGCGCAGCTCGCGGAGTACGCGGTCGCCCAGCGAGGCCGCGCCGACGCCCTCACCCGCGCGCTCGCCGAGCCGGTCCTCGCCCTGATGGAGAGCGCCGAGGTCGGGGCCGAGGCGCAGTCGGTGAGCGGCATGGCGCCCTGGCAGCGCGTCGCGGGGGCGCTCCGCGACTACGAGGGCAAGAAGGCAGGGAACAGCGTCGCCGCCCTGGAGCGCTTCCTCCTCAACGACCTGCCCGCGATCACGTTCGAGACCTGCATCGCCCAGCTCGAGCGCGTGCCGGTCGACGTGCGCTCCGACGATTACTTCGCCAGGCGGCGCCGGCGCATCCTCGTCCTGCTGCGCGACCGGTGCGCCACGCTCGCCGAGGACGAGATCCGCACGAAGTACCCGAGCCTGCGCCGCGCGTTCCACCGATCGCTCGCGGACCGCTTCCCCTTCGCGCGGCTCGAGCCGGGCGTCGACCGCGAGGACGCGAACCCGGACGACGTCCGGCTCTTCCTCCAGAGCGCCAGCGACTTCCGGAAGCGCTTCCGGCCCGTGCTGTCGCTGCGCGGCGGCGCCGCGGCCCGCGCCGTCGTGCGCTTCCTCGACCGCACCGAGAAGGTGCGCGAGTTCCTCGCGCCGATGTGGGCGCAGGGGGACGCGACGATGGACGGCTCGTACGACGTCACGGTCGGCTTCCGCGTCAACCAGGCGCGCGAGGTGGCGGGCAACCAGGTCGCCGAGTGGAGCCTGCGCGTGGCCGAGGAGCGGCTGTTCCTCGGCGGGCCGAAGCCCACGGCCACCTGGCGGCTCGGCGACCCGGTCCAGCTCACGCTCCGGTGGGCCAAGAACAGCCCCGATATCCCCTCGCTCGAGCAGAGCGCCGGCACGATCGCGAAGGAGCGGACGGTGACCTTCGAGGAGCGCGGTCCCTGGTCGCTCCTCCGGCTCATCGCGATGCACACGAACTCCGTCGAGGAGGCGGAGCTGAAGAAGGAGGACGCCGCCGCCAACCTGCTCCAGCTGGTCGTCTTCACGATCCCCGATCCCGCGGGGGGCTGGGTGGAGCGGGTCGGCGCGACCGGCGGCGTGGCGCGCGTGTTCGTGCGGCTCGGCCTCGTCGGCAAGGAGAAGGACAAGCCGCTCAAGTACCCCGACTTCCCGACGGCAGCTCCCGTGCTCGACGCCGAGTAGCGCGGAGCAAGAGCGAACCCACGGATCCCATGGCCACCGACACGACAGCGATCGACATCGAGCGCCTCCTCGCCCCCCTCTCGGAGACCGCGCCCGCGGGGGCGCCGCTCCGCTACGAGGGCACGTACGACCGCATCCGCGAGGCCCGGCGCGAGGACGATCCGACGCTCCCCCAGGGCGTGTGGGTGACGCGCCTCAAGGCGGCGGACTGGAAGCTCGTGGCCGAGCTCTGCGCCGAGGCGCTCGAGCGCCGCTCCAAGGACCTGCAGGTCGCCGTCTGGCTGGCGGATGCCTGGGCGCAGCTCGGCGGCCCCGGCGCGGTGGCGAGGGGGCTGCGGCTGATCGCGGGGCTCTGCGATCGCCACTGGGACGCGATGTTCCCCGCGCTCGACGACGACGGCCTCGAGGCCCGGGGCAACCTCGTCGGCTGGCTGGACGAGGCGCTCTCGCGGAGGCTCCGGCACCTGGCGCTGATCGACGGCAGCGAGGATCGGCCCGCCAGCACGCTGGCCGACTGGGAGGCCGGCCGCATCGACGGCCTCGGCTCGGCCGACGGCGCGCGCTCCCCCGAGTCCCTCGCCGCGCGTCTCTCGCTCGTCGATCGGTCGCGGTGGGCGGCGCTCCAGGGCGACGCGCGCGCGGGGCTCTCCGCGGCCGAGGCGCTGGAGCGGAGCCTCGCGGCGCGGATGGACCGGCCGCCGGTCCTCCACCGGACGCGCGGCGCGCTGCGGCTGCTCGACGCCATGACCACGGCGGCCGTCGGCGAGCCCGGCGGCGCGCCGGCGCCCGCGACGGGCGATCCCCCCGCGCAGGGCGCGGCCGGCCCTGCCCCTGCGCGTGGCGCCGGCGCGGCCATCCAGAGCCGCATCGAGGCGTATCGGCAGCTCAACGAGGCGGCCGACTACCTGCTGCGCACCGAGCCGCACAGCCCGGTCCCTTACCTCGTGAAGCGCGCCATCTCCTGGGGCAACATGTCGCTCGCGGAGGTGCTCGCCGAGTTCGTGTCCGGCGCCGACGATCTCGTCGCGATCTACCGGCTCCTCGGCATCCGCGGGCGAGAGGAAGGCGATGGCGGGTGATCACGTGAACTCGCCGGCTCCGGCCCGATCCGCGGATCGGGCCGGACCGGCTGCGCGAGGGTGGAATGGCCCCTGGGGGAGCGTCCGCGCGAGATGCACGCTCGACCGAGGCCGCGGGAGAGAGGAACGACGATGGCAGAGAGCAAGCAGCAGTGGCTGAGCAGGAACCGACCACCGCGGGTGCAGATCACCTACGATGTCGAGACCGGCGGCGCGATCGAGAAGAAGGAGATCCCCTTCGTGGTCGGGATCATGAGCGACCTGTCCGGCACCTCCGAGGCGCCGCGGCCGAAGCTCAAGGACCGCAAGTTCGTGGAGATCGACCGCGACAACTTCAACGAGGTGCTCTCGGCGGTGGCGCCGGAGGTCACGTGCCTCGTCGACAACAAGCTGACGAGCGACGGCGGCAAGCTGAAGCTCAACCTCTCCTTCTCGAGCATGGATGACTTCAGGCCCGAGCAGATCGTGGAGCAGGTCGAGCCGCTCCGCGCGCTGCTCCGCGCGCGGGAGCGGCTGAACGACCTGCTCGCGAAGCTCGAGGGCAACGACGACCTGAGCGAGCTGCTCAAGCAGGTCGTCGAGGACACGACCAAGCTCCAGGCGCTCAAGCAGGAGCTCGAGAAGAGCCGGGGCGGCTGAGCTGAGGCGTTTGGACGGGAAGGGAGAGAGCCATGGCGAATGAAAGCACTCAGGGGATCGGCTCGGCGGCCGCGGCGCCTACCGGGGAGGCGAGCCTGATCGACCAGATCCTCGCCCAGGGGATGGTCCGCGGCGAGGCGGAGCCGCAGCGGAAGCACGCGCGCGACCTCATCGACGAGTTCGTGAGCCAGGTCGTCGATGAGAAGGTGAAGATCGGGAGCGACACGGTGGCGGCCATCGAGGCGCGCATCGCCGAGATCGACGCGCGCATCAGCGCGCAGCTCGACGCCATCCTGCACCACAAGGAGTTCCAGAAGGTCGAGGCGCGCTGGCGGGGGCTGAACTACCTCGTCATGAACACCGAGACCTCGACGCGGCTGAAGCTGCGCGTGCTCAACGTGAGGAAGGACGAGCTGCGCAAGGACTTCGAGGGCGCGGCGGACTTCGACCGGAGCGCGCTCTTCAAGAAGGTGTACGAGGAGGAGTACGGCACGTTCGGGGGCGCGCCGTACGGGCTGCTCGTCGGCGACTACGAGTTCGACGGGACGAACCCCGACGTCCACCTCCTCACCGAGCTCTCGAAGGTGGCGGCCGCGGCGCACGCGCCGTTCATCGCGGCGGCGTCGCCCGAGCTCTTCGACATGCCGAGCTTCACCCAGATCGGCGTGCCCGGCGACCTCGCGAAGGTCTTCGAGAGCACGCAGCTCGTCAAGTGGCGCGAGTTCCGCGAGACGGAGGACTCGCGCTATGTCGGGCTGGTCCTCCCCCACATCCTCATGCGCCTGCCGTACGGGCCGAAGGGCACGCCGGTCGAGGGGTTCAATTACGAGGAGCAGGTGGGCGCGGGCGACGGCAACTTCCTCTGGGGGAACGCGGCCTACGCGCTCTCTCAGCGGATCACGAACGCCTTCGCGCTCTACGGCTGGTGCGCCGCGATCCGCGGCGTCGAGGGCGGCGGCCTCGTCGAGAACCTCCCGCTGCACACGTTCAAGACGAGCGAGGGAGACGTCGTCGCCAAGATCCCGACCGAGGTCGCCATCACCGATCGGCGCGAGAACGAGCTGTCGGAGCTCGGCTTCATCGGGCTCTGCTACAAGAAGGGCAGCGCGCAGGCGGCCTTCTTCGGCGGGAGCACCACGAACAAACCGAGGACGTACAACCTGCCGCAGGCGAACGCGAACGCCCGCCTGAGCGCGCAGCTCCCGTACGTGCTCGCGGCGTCCCGGTTCGCGCATTACATCAAGGTGCTGATGCGCGACAAGATCGGGAGCTTCACCTCGCAGGAAGGCGTCGCCAACTACCTCAACAACTGGATCGCCGACTACGTGCTCCTCAACGACGGCGCCGGCCAGGAGACCAAGGCGCGGCTGCCGCTGCGCGAGGCCCGGGTCGACGTCTCCGAGGTCCCTGGCAAGCCCGGCGCGTACCGCGCGGTGGTGTTCCTCAAGCCGCACTTCCAGCTGAACGAGCTCACGGTCTCGATGCGGCTCGTCGCGGAGCTGCCGCCGCCGGCGGCGTGAAGAGGCGCGGCGCGCGCCGCCCGGGGGCGGCCGCGCTCGGGCCTCGCGCCTGCACAATCGTTGGGAATCGTGGGTAGTAGAGGAGGGATGAACCATGCAGAACGTTTACCTGGAAATAGATGGTATCAAGGGTGAGAGCACGTCGGCTCAGGGCAAGGACATGATCGAGCTCCTGTCCTTCAATCACGGCGTGGCGATGCCGCTCACGGCCGGGCCGTCGAACACGAGCCGCGCGAGCGGCCGCTGCGTCCACAACGACTTCGCGATCACGAAGTACCTCGACCTCGCCTCGCCGACGCTCAACCTCAAGTGCTGCGGCGGCGAGGACATCAAATCGATCAAGGTGCACCTGTGGAAGGCCGACGCGGCCGGCACCCCGCACAAGTACATGGTGTACACGCTCGAGAGCTGCATCCTGACCTCCGTCTCGGTGACGGGCGGCTCGGATCAGCCGATCGAGAACATCACCTTCAGCTACAAGAAGATCACCTGGGAGTACGCGCAGCAGAAGCAGGAGGCGCCGGGCGGCGCGAAGGGCAAGAGCTCGGCAAGCTTCAGCCTCGAAGAGAACAAGGGCAAGTGATCCGCGGGGCCGGCGGCGCACCGCCGCGCCGGCCTTCCGGGCGAGGGCGCGAGACGCGAGATGGACGATAGCTGGGGAGCAGCGGACGCGGGGCGCGTGCCGCTCTTCGATCGCCTGATCGACGAGGATCCATCGCAGCGCAGCGAGGCGCGGCCGAAGCGCAGCCATGACCTCGACGCGCTGCGCGCGTCCGTGCGCCGCGAGCTCGAGCGGCTCCTCGGCACGCGCTGCCCCGTGCCGGGGGACGTGGCCCTCTCGCGCCAGCGCACGGTCGTCGACTACGGCCTGCCGGACCTGGATCTCGGCGGCCGCGCCTCGATCAAGGAAGAGCGGCTCCGCGTCGCGCGGCTCGTGCGGCAGACGATCGAGGCGTACGAGCCGCGCCTCGCGCGGGTCGAGATCGAGCTGCTCGAGCCCGCGGAGGGCGATACGCGCCACCAGGTCGCCGTCCGCGCGGTGCTCGTCACCGACCGGGTCCGCGAGCCGCTCAGCTTCACCCTGCCGCTGCCCGAGGCCGGATGAGCGCGAGCGACCAGGACGCGGAGCTGCTCGATCTCTACGCGCGCGAGCTCGCTTACCTGCGCGAGCGCGGCGCCGAGTTCGCGGCGGCGTACCCCAAGATCGCCGCGCGCCTCGGCCTGGAGGGCCGCCACGCCGCCGATCCGCACGTCGAGCGCCTCCTCGAGGCGTTCGCGTTCCTCACCGCGCGCCTCCAGCGCCGCCTCGACAGCGATCTCCCGGAGCTGACCACCGCGCTGCTCGGCGTGCTCTATCCGCCGCTGCTCTCTCCCGTCCCGTCGATGGCAATCGCGGCGTTCGAGGTGAGCCCGAAGGACAGCAAGCTGACCTCGGGCCACGTGATCGAGCGGCACACGCCGCTCTTCGCGGAGGCGCGCGGCGGCCAGACCTGCCGCTTCCGGACGTGCGCCCCGGTCACGCTCTGGCCGATCGAGATCGAGAGCGCCAGCCTCGGCGCGCCGGAAGCGCTGGACCTGCCGCCGGGCAGCGGGGGTGTGATGGCCGCGCTCCGCATCCGCCTGCGGAGCGGCGGCCCTCCGCTGCGCGCGCTCGGGGTGAAGCGGCTGCGCTTCTTCCTGAGCGGCGGGGGCCTGAGCGGCTACCGCATGTACGAGCTGCTGTTCGGCCACACGCTGCGCGTGCTCTGCGCCGGCGGCGGCGGCGGGCGCGACCTCGCCGAGGCGCGCCTCCATGCGGTCGGCTTCGAGCCGGACGAGGCGGCCCTCCCCTACCCTGTGTACGCGCCCGCCGGGCACCGGCTCATCCAGGAGTACTTCGCCTTTCCGGAGAAGTTCCTCTTCTTCGACGTCGAGCTCACGCGCCTGCCCGAGGGCACGGCGTGCGACCTCCTGTTCCTGCTCGACCAGCGCCCGCCGGCGAGCCTTGTGTTGCGGGCCGACACCTTCCGGCTCGGTTGCGCGCCGATCATCAACCTGTTCCCGCGGACGACCGAGCCGATCCGGGTCGATCACCGCTTCCCGGAGTACCGGCTGGTCGCGGACGCGCGCCGCGAGCGCACGACCGAGATCCACTCGATCAACAAGGTCACGGCCACGGCGCCCGGCGAGGCGGAGCAGGTCGAGTACGCGCCCTTCTTCTCGTTCACGCACCATGTCGAGGGCGCGGGCCCGCGGGCGTTCTGGCATGCTCGCCGCCTCGCGACGTCGCGCGAGGACGTGCCTGGCACGGACGTGGTGCTGTCGTTCGTCGATCTCGACTTCTCGCCGCGGAGGCCGTCCTCGCGGGCGGTGTACGCGTCGGTGCTGTGCACGAACCGCGACCTCCCGGAGGAGATGTCCGCCGGCGTGCCGCTCTCCCTGGAGCGCGGCGCCGCCATGGGCCGCATCACGTGCCTGACCAAGCCGACGCCGCAGCGCGATCCGCCGCTCGGCGGACAGGCGCTCTGGCGGCTCGTCTCCAACCTCTCGCTCAATCACCTCTCGCTCTCCGGTCCCGGCGGCACCGACGCGCTGAAGGAGATCTTGCGGGTCTATCTTTTCGCGTCCATTCCCGAGGCGGAGCGCCAGATCCAGGGCATCGCGGACCTGTCCGCGCGGGTGGTTACCCGGCGTGTCGGCGCGGACGCGTGGCGCGGGTTCTGCCGGGGCACCGAGGTGACGCTGACGCTGGACGAGGAGCAGTTCGTGGGCTCGAGCCCGCTTCTTTTCGCGGAGGTGCTGAGCCGTTATCTCTCGCTCCAGGCGCACATCAACTCGTTCACGGAGCTCGTGCTGAAGAGCACCGGGCGCGCGGAGGTATGGAAGCGATGGCGACCGATGGCCGGGACAAAGGCGCTTCTCTAGAGGACTGGCTCTTCGCCGAGGGCCGCCGCTTCGATTTCTTCCAGGCGGTGGCGCTGCTCGAGGCGCGCGCCGAGGGGAGCCGGAGCGTGGGCGAGGGCGCGGAGCCTGGCGCCGAGGCGGTGCGGTTCCGCGGGACGGTCGACCTCGCGTTCCCCGAGACGGACGTGGTCCGCGTCGAGCGGCCTGCGCGCGAGGGCGAGCCGGCGGCGATGACGGTGAGCTTCATGAGCCTCGCGGGCGCGCTCGGGCCGCTGCCGCCGCCGTTCGCGGAGCTCGTGTACCAGCGCGCGGCGCGGCGGGATCTCGCGCTCCGCGACTTCCTCGACATCTTCAACCACCGGTTGATCTCGCTGGCCTACCGCAGCCGCAAGCGGCACCGGATCGGGCTCGGCGTGGCGTCGCCGGAGCAGGACGACGCCGCGCGGTACCTCCATGCGCTGATCGGCCTCGGGCTGCCGTCGCTGCGCGACAGGCTCGCGGTGAGCGACCGCGCGCTGCTGGAGCCGGCGGCGCTGCCGGCGCGGGAGGTGCGGCCGATGGCGGGCTTGGCGGGGCTGCTGCGGCACCACCTGGGCGTGCCGGTCGAGGGGGTCCCGCTGACGGGGGCGTACCATCCGATCGAGGAGCGCGATCGGACGGCGATCGGGCCTTCCGGGCGCAACCGGGGGCTGGGGCGAGGGGCGACCCTGGGGCGGCGGGCGTGGGATCAGGAGGCGGGGTTCGAGCTCGTGGTAGGGCCGCTGTCGCTCCGCGATTACCTGCGCTTCTTGCCGGGCGGGGAGCTGCTCGGGCCGCTCTGCGCGCTGACGCGCTTCTACGCGGGCGAGGTCCTGAGCTTCACGGTGCTGCTGCGGCTCCGCGCCGAGGAGGCGCCGGCGGCGCGCCTGGGGCGGCGGCACGGGGCGCGGCTCGGCTCGACGGCGTGCCTCGGGGGGGGCGGGCGGAGGCGGGAGCCGGTGGAGAAGAGGCTGCGGGGGGCGGCGCTGCAGGGCACGAGCTCGCCGCACGCGGGGGGGGCGGCGGCTCCGCGATCCGGCTGAGGGCTCTCAAGACAAGGCCGATATGCTCTGTTCCTCCGCGCGGGACGCCGAACACCGATGCTCCAGCTTCGAAACCAGACCCCTTTCAAGGCCAGCATCGCGCTCTTCCCGGACGCTCACGGGGTGGACACGCTGTACGTCGCGGTCCGCGCGACCTTCGCTCTCCGCGGCGGCGCGGTGCGCGTCGCCGAGGCGCAGGAGCCGCTGAAGCTCGCGGACGAGTACTGGGGCGAGCCGGGGCAGAGCAGCCTGAAGCACGCGGCCGACGTCCACCTCGGCAAGCCGGCGACGGACGTGGTGCTGCTCGGCGAGGCGTGGGCGCCGAATGGGCGTCCGGTGCCGTCGCTCGACGTATCGCTCGTGGTCGGCCCGGTCGCCAAGGTGGTCCGCGTCTTCGGCGATCGCGAGTGGCGCGGCCCGATGGACCTCCGCATCTCGCCGCCCGTCCCGTTCGAGCGCGCGCCGCTCGTCTACGAGCGCGCCTTTGGCGGCGTGCTCAAGCACGATCCCGAGAAGGGCCCGCTGGAGATCGATCAGCGCAACCCGGTGGGCGTCGGGTTCGGCCTGCGGAGCGCCCCGCCCGAGAAGGCGGTGCGGCGGCTGCCCAACCTGGAGGACCCGGCGCACCTCATCTCCAGCGCGCGCGACCGCCCGCCGCCGGCGGGTTTCGGCTGCATCGCGCCCTCGTGGGAGCCGCGCCGGCGGTATGCGGGGACCTACGACGAAGCGTGGCAGGAGACGCGCGCGCCGTACCTGCCGGAGGACTTCGACGCGCGCTTCTTCAATGCGGCCTCGCCGGGCCTGGTGTGCCCGGGCCACCTGCGCGGCGGCGAGCCGGTCAAGGTGCAGAACGCCGCGCCGGATCCATGGGAGGCGCGGCTGCCGCTGTGCGAGCTCGACGTGCGGGTCACGATCGATCGCGACGTCGAGCGACCGCCGATGCGGCTGCAGACGGTGGTGATGGAGCCCGGTGAGGGGCGGATCGGGCTCGTGTGGCTGGGCGCGGTGGGCTGCGACAAGAGGGCGCTCAAGGTGAGGCTGGTGGAGATCGACGCGAAGCGCCTCGAGCTGAGCGGGCGGAGGGCGTGATGGCGGCTCAGGGCGCGGACATCCTGCGGGTCGGCATGGTGAGCTCCGTCGGGCTGAGCGCCGAGGTGACGAGCGCTGCGGTGCGGGCGGGGATATGCCGGTTCCAGGAGACCTCGGTCCTGGATCGCCGCTTCAATCCGCTGGCGATGGCGCTCGTGGCGACGCCGGATCTGCCGCCGCTCGCGCCTGCGCTGGAGGAGCTCTCCGGGCTGACCGCGCGGCAGATCCGGATGCTGCGCCTCGCGGGGCCAGCGCTGCGCGCGTGCCTCGAGGGCGCGCCGCCCGGGCCGGCAGCGGTGCTGCTCGCGGGGCCCGAGGCGTTCCCGGAGGGCCGCGCTGCGCCGGTGGGGCCGGCGTTCCTGGAGCACCTCGTGGTGCAGGCGGACGTGAAGCTCGATCTCGGGCGCAGCCGGGTGTTCCCGGCGGGACGGGCGGGCGTCTTTCTCGCGCTCGCTGCGGCGCTGGAGGGGCTGTCCGCGCGCCGGTACGATCGCGTCGTGGTGGGCGGTGTGGATACGCTCCTCGACCTGTACTTGCTCGGGACGCTGGACCTCGAGGAGCGGCTGCGCGCGCCGGGGATCTTCGACGGCTTCACCCCGGGGGAGGGCGCGGCGTTCCTGCTGCTGGCGCGGCCGGGGGCCGGGCCAGGGAGAGCGCCGCTGTCGCGGGTCGTCTCGGTGGGCACGGCCGAGGAGGAAGGGCACCGCTACAACCAGGGGGCAGCGTACCGTGGCGAGGGACTGGACGCAGCGCTCAAGGCAGCGTTCGCGGCCGCGCCTGGCGACCCGATACGGACGGTCTACGCCGGCTTCAATGGCGAGAACTTCTTCGCCAAGGAGTGGGGGGTGGCGATGGCGCGGCACAGGAAGAAGATCGCCGACGATTTCGCGATGGAGCACCCGGCCGACTGCTTGGGCGACGCGGGCGCGGCGCTCGGTGCCATGCTGGTGGGCCTGGCGGCGCTGTCGCTGGCGGAGGGCCACCGGCCGCCGCGCTGCCTCGTGTGGGCGCCGTCGGATCTGGCGGCGCGCGGGGCGGCGATCCTGGACAGGGGCTGATCCCGGAGCGGAAGGAACGAGCGATGGGAACGACGGTGTTCGCGAACATGCGCGGTGTGGTCCACAAGCAGAGCGGCGGCATGAGCATGGTGTTCCCCGACGTCTGCAAGACGCCGACCCCGGGCGGACCGGTGCCGATCCCCTACCCGAACATCGGGCAGGCATCGGACACGTCGGACGGCCCGAAGAAGGTCACCTGCGATGGGAAGATGCCGATGGTGAAGGGGGCCAAGTACGCGAAGTCGAGCGGCGACGAGGCGGGGACGGCCGGCGGCGTGATGAGCGGGTGCAATCGGGGGGAGTGCGAGTTCATGATGTACTCGTTCGACGTGAAGCTCGAGGGGAAGAACGTGTGCAGGCTGGGGGATCCGCTGTTCCATAACAAGAAGAACATGATGGGATAGGCAAACCTCTTGCAAGGCAATATATGGAAATTGGAGAAACCACGGCTTTCGCAACGTTCGCGGACGGCGACGCATGCCCGATGGAGCCACACTCCGACAGCAAGGGGTTTGATGGAAAGAAGAAGGGGGCGAAGAGCGTGCCCCAGCTCCGCGAGGCCATGAAGACAGGGCGCAGCACGCGAATGTGGACGCAGTCAGGCGAGAATTTTCAGAAGAGCGAGAACAAGGATAAAAATCTTGAGCGGCCCGAGCCTGACAAAGGCAACTCGCCACTCGACGAGGGGAAAGCACCGATATCTATCTGCGACCAAAACTATCCGCTGTCCATCGCGGCGCACCATATAATTCCCGGCGAGGCGAGCCTCCCGCATTCGGGCCTCGCTCGCTTCATCTGGGAGGAGAATGGACTCATCAAGAGTGACATCGGCTACGATGTGGACGGCTCGGAGAACGGCATCTGGTTGCCGACGCATCAGATCATGTCTCGCGCAATGGGCAAGGCGCAGAAGATCGTCATCCACGATGAAGAGGACGTGCCCTCGCAGAAGGGGCTATCCTGGGAAGAACTCTCGGAACGCGCCAAGAGCCACGAAGACAAGGCGACCTACACGACGCTCTTCCTGCGCCGATACACGCAGCAGGCCATGGATTTCGAAGGGGTGCAGGCTCAGTTCCACGACGCCCACTCGAACTACAACACCTGGGTGATCGAGCGACTTAACGGAATAGACGCGTACATCCAATCGAAAATCGATATGTGCGAAAAATGCAAGGGCGATGGCAAAAAGGCGCCTCCCTACATGCTGGTCTTCCGGCTGAACACCCTCTCCAAGACGATTCGACAGATACTCAAGGCCCCGCCGAGCCGGATGTGGCGCATCGTGTACACGTCGGAATTTGCGCGCATGTACGCGATGAAACCGCTGACAAAAAACGATCTCTATGGCTGACAACGAACAGCGCGTCCGCGCACCCCCCGAGGCATAGCAAATGTACTTCGTGTTACAGAACCCGGTAGACCCATCGGAGACGCTGGCAGACTTCCGCCCTGATCCGCGCTTTCGCGCGAGCTGGTTGACCGGCGCGCGCTTCTCCTCGGCGCCGCCGAATCCGCTCGAACTCACCTGGGTTCCGGAGAACGAACACGGGCGGCGAGTGGCCTACTATGTCCATGGCCCGGTACTGATGGCCAAGCGTCTCATCGCAGCGCTTGAGGAGGTGGGCGTCGACAACCTCGACACGTATCCTGTGATGATCCGATCTACGAAGGGTGCTCCGGACTGCCATGATTACCTGGCCGTCAACATCATCGGTGCCATGGACGCGGCGGACATGGAGAAATCGATCGTGCTCGACGCGCCCGACGGGCCGATGATCACGGTTATTTTCGAGAGCCTGGTCATCGATGAGCAGAAGGCGGCGGGACACCTCCTCTTCCGGCTCGCCCAATCCGCGAGCACAGTCCTCGTGCATGAGAAGGTCGCGTCGCACCTCCGCGCGAGGAGCGAGCTCGGTCTGACGCTGTTGGATCCGGCGGACTACGTCGGATGATAAGCTCGCCCCGCTCCAGGCTGCCTGGGATGTCGGCGCCGCGCCCTCTCCATCACAGCGGCAGCAAGGCTTGATGCACCCGCTTACAGCTGCGCGCTCGGCCGCCGAATCGGCCATCGCAAGCATTACGACGATCTGCTCGTTCGCCGCGCGGCTCGTGGTCAAGACCCCGGTAACGGTGTACGCACGCGAGCCCGCTGGCAGGGAAGCGCTCGGCGAGAAGAGGCCGCACGCCCCCATAGGTTCTGTCGCAAGGCACAATCCAGCCGAAGCAGAGCCCTCGAGCCCTCCACCACCATATTCACAAAAGGATCCACCAATGAAGACAATGATATCCCGCCCCCCTATTAAACCATTTTCAACCTTCAGAAGCTCGTCCAAAGCGCTTGTCAGCTCCGTACCCGCTTTGATAGGCAGAGCGAATTTACCCTACTGGAGCTCCACCACATACTATAAACATCATACGCCACCTTCATACCTCGGAAGAAATGCCGCCGACCTGCTGGCGTTCGCCAAGGAGAAACATGCGGAACGAAATCAGAAACAACCCATCCGCGCCAACACCGTCGTGGAACCCCTCGGAAGTGAGGCGAAAGAGACCGTTCTCAAGGCGATCGACGAGATCTTATACAATGCCAGCAAACACGGATATTCCAAGCTCTATGTAAGATATAATCGAGGCACTCACTACAAACAAGCAATAACCACTCATACCAATGGCAACACAACCGCGGAGCACATTATCTACCTGCTGTTCGAAAGGAACTCGCAGACCGGTCATTACGAAGCTGTCCATTACGAGACCCCCAATGGTATAAAAGAAGGAACAGCCATATTCCAAGCCGGCGCAGGAAGTCCAACGATCAATTTACCAGCAAAAAACAAATAAGCCACGACGCTTCCGGACCTGGACAACGACGTTCATGTCGATCTCACCCTGGAACACGGTACCGCCATGAGTTCTCCGTGGAGCAAACTGCGAGGCGAGGACCTGTCAGCGGTCTTTCCCTGGATCCAGAAGCGATTCTCCTACCAACCCGAAATGTACGGCGCCGCCCTGAGCCTACCACCCGATGAATGGACCGGGGAGTGCCAGCTCTGGGGGTATTGGGAGGAGGGCGCGCTCTGCGGCTTGGCTCGCGGGGAGTTCTCTCTTGATCTGTGCTGTGACAGCTGTACGGGGGCCGTGCTCTTCGGGGAGTTCCTCGCCCGCCATGCGCCCCTGTGGGTCGAGTTGGTCTGCTCGGCCGCCGTCTCGAGCGGCTTCCTCGACGCGTGGCGCCGTTTGCGCCCCGACGAGCTTCTCCGTGTGATCCCCATCCAAGCCTGTAGTCTCCATGCTTTACGTCCACGACCTGCGCCGCGTAGCATGCCCGCGTTTCAGCTTCGCCTGGCTACGTTGGCCGATATAGAGGCTCTCTATGTCATGTACATCAGCGGGTATGTCGAGGAGCACGGCTTCGCTCCGCCCACCACCCTCACCGCCGACCCGAGAGCGTCGCTCGCTGAACGCGTGACCGAGGGGCAAGAATACTTGATCGAGCATGGAGGTGCCATCGTGTTGTCAGTGAGCATCGGCGTCGTCACGCCTGAGGTCGTCACCATAGAGAGCGTGTACATCCCTCCGGAGGTACGAGGCCAGGGTTGGGGGCTGCACGGGCTGCGAGCGCTCTGCCGTCGCCTGCTCGAAGCACACGAATGCATCGCTCTCAAGGTGCGTTCGAGCAACACGCGGGCTATCCGTCTTTATCAAAAACTCGGCTTCATCAAGCGCATGGACTCGTGCCTACTCTACCGAGCCTCGCGGTAGCCCGCGTGACGCCATCACGCAAGCGCGGTGGCGCGCCGTGTCAGAAAGGTTCTCGGCCGATCTGCTCCGCTCTCTGCGGCAACGTATTGGGGCAGCGGCCCTCGAAGCAAGGAGCCGCCAGCACCGCCCGCCCTCCACCGTCTGCACGGCACGATTCAACGCTTGAGACGGCGCGCTCGGCGCCCAGCCGCCCGCTTCAAGCGTTGCAACGACCGGCTCGACGACTGAGCCACCGCTTCCAAGCGTTTCAACCGCGCGCTGGATCCCCGGACACGCCCTTGAAAGCGCCTCATCGGTCGCCGAGTCGCCCTTGCAACCGTTGTAACAGGCCACATCGGCATCCACGTCGACCTCGCAAGCGCAGCCCTCACCCACATGGCCAGCTTCGCCACCGCGGCCATCACCGCAGGTCAGCCCCTCACGCCCAGAGCAGCGTCACCCGCCTCCCCGACGGCGTCGTCGCCTCCTCGAAGCGCGTGCGCTCCTCGATCTCCCCCGCCTCCTTGCGCCGGTCGAACATCACGAGCACCCCCTCGTCGAGCCCGAGCTGCGCGAGGTACCCATCGAGCTGCGCCATCCCCTTCGGCAACGGGCTCTTCTCCCCCTCGCGCCAGACCTTGAGCTCCAGCGCCGCGCGCTGCACGGCGCGCCGCCCCTCGGCGTCGCGGTGCAGCCAGCGCACGAGCAGGTCGATCCGCCCTCTGCCGAGGCCGTACTCGCGATCGATCGTCCCGCCGCCGTTCACCACCCGCTGCAGAAAGGCCATGAGCACGATCTGCGGCGCCACCTCGTGATAACCCAGGCTGCCGGCGAGCGCCTCGCCGTGCTCTCGCCAGAACGCGGCGAACTCCTGGAGCAGCCGCGCCACGTCGAGCCGGCCGTCCGGGAGCACGAAGCTCTTCGGCTCGGCCAGCACGACCGGCTCCACGTCGCCGGCGAGCACCCGGGCGATCACCTCGCGGTAGATCGGGTTCGCGACGCGCGCGGGGTTGTCCGAGGCGAGCAGCCCGAGATCGCGGGCATACTGGAGGTCGTCCTGGTACGTGTCGCCGCCGATCGAGAGCGCGCCCGCGAGGAGCGGCTCGATCACGCGCCGGATGCGCGGCTCGTGAAGGCGCGCCACGAGCGAGTCGAGGTGCGTCGCGCGGGCGAGAATGAGCCGCTCCTTCGCCTCCTCGACATGAGCCACGGTGATCGGCTCGGTTGGCGAGACTGCCATCTTCTCCACGACCTCCCTGGCGAGCGCATTGACCAGCCAGGGCTGTCCCGCCGTCAGCGCGAAGGCACGCTCGATGGCCTCCTCCGTGAACACCTGGCCGGTCTCGGCGGTGTGCTGGCCGTACAGATCGCGCACCTCGTCGCGATCGAAGTCGCCGATCCTGAGGGACTCGATCTTGATATTGAACGGGCTCGCCGTCCCCAGCCGGCCCGGGTCCCCCCCGCTCGCGGCCTTGTACTCGCGCACGTCGCGCAGGCCGCACAGCACCACCGAGGCGGGAAAGTCCGCTGGACGGCTCGCGAAACCGGCCCGGAGCTGGCGCAGCACGCTGATCAAGCTCTGTCCCCGCAGCGCGTCGATCTCGTCGAAGAACAGCGCCAGCGGCCGGGGGCACGCGCGCGCCCATGCGGCCAGCTTCGCCCGGAGCAGCCCCTCGTCCCCCTCGAGCGACATCGGCGGCGGCCTGAGCTCCGCGGGCAGCTCCACCTCCGCTTGCAGGTCGATCTCCCGCAGGATCGCCCGCTGCGCCGAGCCGATGTCATCGCCGGCTGCCTCCCCTTCCTCGCACGAGAAGCGCAGCGCCGCGAAGCGCCCGGACGCCGTGAGCCGCCTCGCCAGCGCTCGTAGCGCCGTGGTCTTGCCCGTCGGCCGTGGCGCGTACACCACGAGATAGCCCATCTGCTCCACCAGGCCGATCGCCTCGGGCAGGAGCCTCTCCGCCGGGATCATGTAGTGCCAGTCCGGGCGGCACGGCCCGGCCGTGTTGAATCGGCGCGCCACGCGCGGAGCTTGCGTCCCGGCGCCGCCCGGCCGCAAGGCCCGAGCGCCCGGCCGCAGGCACCCCGGCGGGCCGCCCGCCGCCGCTCCCCCCGCACCCGCTCCTCCCCTACCCCCCGAGCTCCGCCCGCTGCCGCTCCCCCCGCGCCCGCACCTCGAAGACCCCCAGCCGCGGCCTCAAGAAGCACCGCTCGATCGCCGCCGCCGCCCTCGCCGGCTGGTTCCCGCGCCGCAGCACCTCGTTGAGCCCCGCGAGCTCGACCTCCCTCCCCCAGAGGTGCCGCCTCCCCGCCGCGAGATCCCCCCGCCGCCGCGCCCACCACCGCGCCACCGCCGCCGCGTCGGGCCACGGCAGCCCGTCGTCCGGATCGGGCCCCACGTCCTCGTCTTCCGCATCGTCGCTCGGCCCCGTCTCCTCCAGCGCGGGCCCCTCGAGCTCCTCCTTCACGAGATCCACCCCGGTGATCATCGACAGCGCCCCACCCGCGCACCGCGCCAGCCCCGGCGCCCCCATCCGCTCGATCAGCCACGGCACGAGCGCCGGATCCCCGAGCGCCCCCACCCCGGCGATCGCCACCCGCTGCGCCCCCGCCGACTCCCCGCGCCCCCTCAGCCACCGCGCCCCCGCGTGCGCCCCGAGCTGCCGCAGCGCCACCCCCGCCGCGCGCTCCGCGAGCGCCCCCCCGCCCGCCGCGATCTCCAGCAGCACATCCACCCCGCGCGCCTCGCCGAGCAGCGCGGCCGACCACGCCGCCCAGAACCGCACCGCCCCGTCCTCCGCCCCGAGCGCCGGCCGCGCCTCGTCGAGCCCCTCCACGAACCCGAGCTCCCCGAGCGCCTTGAGCGCCCGCGCCCGCAGCCGCACGTCCTCTGCGGAGAGCGCCTCCCGGAGCGCCGGCCCCGGATCCCGCCGCTGCGCCGCGCTCGCCGCGATCCCGATCGCCCTGAACGCCGGCGGCGCCTTCGCGTCGAGCAGCGCGGGCAGCACGTCCTTCACCACGAGCCCCGGCGCCGCCCACCCGATCGCGGACACCACGCCCCGCGCGATCGCCGGCGCCTCCACGCCCCGCGCGATCCACCGCGCGACATCCCCCTGATCCCGCCGCACGAGCGCGAGCAAGAGCGCCGCGAACACCTCGCCCGCCCCGCCTTCCACCGCCGCGGCCGCACACATCTCCGCCGCCCCCGGCCCCCCGCGCCCCAGCAGCTCGAGCTGCGCCGCGAGCCGCGCGTCGACCTCCGCCAGGCCCTTCAGGTCGTACCGCGGATCGCGCGCCGCGCTGTCGCGCTGGCACCACAGGAACCCTGCGTTGTCCACCGCCTGCGCGAAGACCTCATCCTCGGTGATCGACAACGGCGCACCTCCCTCGGCAGCTCCACCAGCCCTCCCGCCCGCGCGCGCGGGCGCTGAAGGGCGTCAGTTGTTCTTCACCTCGCTGCCCTTGACCGTCACCTTCCCCCCGCCCTTCAGCGTGAGATCCGCGCCGGACTCCCCCTTCAGCGCCTGCCCCGCCTTCAGGTTCATCGCCTGCTCGCTCTTGAGCGTCACCGTCTTGGCCTCGATGATCAGGTTCCCCTTCACCTTGAGGGTGTAATTGCCCTTCACCTCGTGGGTGAAGTTCCCCCCGTTCGTGTGGGTCTCGCTCCCCTCGACCGTCACATCGCGCGTCCCCTTGACCGCGTGGGACTCGTTCCCCTTGGATACGTCGATCGCCCGGTTGCCCTTCGAGACCGTCAGCGCCTCGTTCCCCTCCTCGACGGTCGCCGTGCGGCTCTTCGTGACGCTGATCGTCTGATCGCCGCCGACGCCCAGCGTCTGATCGTGATCGACCGTGATCGTCTGGTCGTGCTTGACGCCGATCGTCCAGTCGTTCTCGACCTCGACGACCATGTCCTTCTGGGCGTGCATGTAGAGCTCCTCGCTGTCCTTCCTGTCCTCGAAGCGGAGCTCGTTGCCCGCGCTGCCTTCCTTCGAGGAGCGGGACAGCAGGGTGCTCTTCGTCTGCTCGCCCGGCATCGCATAGGGGAGGGGCTGCTCGGCGTTGTACACCGACCCGGTGCAGAGCGGCCGATCCGGATCGCCGCCGAGGAAGCTCACGACGACCTCCTGGTCGATGCGCGGCAAGAACCAGCTCCCCCACCCCCGGCCCGCCCACCCCTGGGCGACGCGGATCCAGCAGGAGCTGTTCTCGTCTCTCTTGCCGTGACGGTCCCAGTGAAACTGCACCTTGATGCGGCCGAACTCGTCGGTCCATATCTCCTCGCCGCGCTTGCCGACGACGACGGCCGTCTGCGCGCCCGCGATGACGGGCTTCGGCGTCACGCGCGCGGGGCGAAACGGGGTGTCTCTGGGGATCGCCTCGAAGGAGTTCTGGTATTCGTCGTTGTCGGCGGCGTGCGAGACGGCGAGGAGCAGGTGCTCGCCATTGACGTCGTCGCGCTCGTGCTGGGCGAGCTGGAAGGCGTGGCCGGCGGTGAAGCTGCGGCAGAACGAGCTGCCGACGATGCGCCGGGCCACGGCTTCCTCCGCCTCGATGCGCCGCGTGGCGGACGCGTCGCCGGCGCCCTTGTCGGCGTAGCCGCCCGGGTACTCGAAGAGCGCCAGCCTCGGATCGCCGCCGCTCGACCGGCTGAGCAGCGACGTGCTCGGCGCCTTGAAATTGTAATCCGTCGCCGCGAAGGCCCCCGCGACGACCTCCTCGATGAGCTCGCACTCGGTCATCGAGTCCTCGTCGCGCGTCGAGCTCTCGGCGGCCCCCACGTAGCGCACCTCGCCGAGCTCGGGGCACAGCGGGTTGCCCGCGCTGTCGTCGCCCAGAACGAGCGTGTGCTTTCCGTCCTCGTGCTGGAAATAGTAGTAGATACCCTCTTCCTCCAGAAGGCGTGAGACGAACTCGAACGCGGTCTCCTGGTACTGGACGCACACCTCGCGCGGAGCGTAAGCGCCGGTCAGCTCGTTCTTGTAGTCGGAGAAGCCGAGATCGTCGAAGACCTGCTTCACGATGTCGGGCACCGACCTGTCCTGGAAGATGCGGGAGTCGGTCGTCTTCGTCAGGAACCACAGCCAGGGGTGGATCTCGGCCCGATATGCGGTCCGGGGCTTGCCGCCGTCCACGTGGACACGGCCGGCCTGCCGGAAGCGGGTGACGACGCCGTGGATGGCGCGCGCGCCGCCGCTGGAGAGGCGGATGATCGCGGTGACGCCCTGGCCGACAATGGACGAGAAGTCGATGGCCCGCTCCTCGGACAGGAGGTCGAGCTCGAATCGGAACAGCCCCGAGATCCGTTCCTCGCCCTGAAGGCGAACGAGCGCGAAGGCGTCGGGGCCGAGAGGGGAATGGAGGGCAAGGATCGTCTTCGCCTGGGAATAGGGCATCGCGCGTCCTCGTCGGGGCTGGCGGTCGGGCCGAGGCTATCACAGGGGCCCGGCGGAGCTGCACTGCCGCGGCGCGCCGGAAGCGCGGTTGGCGTGCGCGGCGCGGTGTGCGACAAGGGGTGGCCGGCCTCGCGAGGCGGCGCTGGGCTCTTGCTGGCAAGCGCGGGTGCGTATGGAGACGGGGCTGATACTCCTCGGGCTGATGGCGCTGCTCGTGACGGCGCTCGTCGCCGAGCGGGGACGGCGGCGGCTGCGGAGGGAGCTCGAGGAAGCGCGGCGCGCGCTCGCCGCGGGACACGCCATGGCGGCCGAGCCGGCGCCATCGTGCAACGCCGAGCCCACGGGCGGCGACGCGGAGGCCGCTCGGCAGGCGCAGGAAGCGGCCCAGCGCGAGCTCCTGGGAGCCCGGCAGGCGCTCGACGTGGCGCATGTCGAGGCCGAGGCGGCGCGGCATGACACCGCGGCGGCCCGGCAGGCGCTCGACGCGGCGCAGGCCGAAGCCGAAGCGGCGCGGCGTGACACCGCGGCGGCCCGGCAAGCGCTCGACGCGGCGCAGGCCGAAGCCGAAGCGGCGCGGCGTGACACCGCGGCGGCCCGGCAGGCGCTCGACGCGGCGCAGGCCGAAGCCGAAGCGGCGCGGCGTGACACCGCGGCGGCCCGGCAGGCGCTCGACGCGGCGCAGGCCGAAGCCGAAGCGGCGCGGCGTGACACCGCGGCGGCCCGGCAGGCGCTCGACACGTCGCAAGCAGCGATGGAGTGCGCGCGGGCTGCTCTGGAAAAAGAGCAACAGGCTGCGCTGGAGGAGGCTCGACAGGCGCGGGCAGAGCGGGATTCGTTTGCTCTGGAAGCGCGGGCGCTGCGGGCAGAGCTCTCGGCGGCACGCACGCCTGTCGAGGTGAAGACTCCGCAGCGGCCGGGAGCGTCGATGAGGACGGGAACAACCAGGACGCCCGAGCCGCGGAGCGTGGCGGTCTGGTGGTGTCAGCGCTGCGGACGAGGAGGAACGCGGCCCGAACGCTGCTGCCGATGAAGGTCGAGCCGACTCCATCCCGCGCATCGAGAAGGGATGGTTGGCCCGGCCGTGGTGAGACCGCCGACCGCAGCCGTCACGGCCTCGCGCATTGCGCGCGGCGCGTCGTTGCGCCTCCCCCGCGCCGTGCGTCGGTGCCCTCGTCTGGATCTTCCTGAGCGCCGGCTCATCGGCGGTGCGACCTGCAGGCATTTTACATCGAGGGCCGATCAGGCTACGCAGATCGTATGCGCCTCCACGAGGTGCGGGAGAGCCACTTCGACGCCGTCGACGGGGCGGAGGGATCCAGCCGTGGAAAGAGAAGAGGAGCCTGCCGGGATGGAGGTCGCAGCACTCGTCGAGGCGCCCGCGGACGAGGACGCGCAGGAAAGCGAGGCCGGCGTGCAGGACAGCGGCGCCGAGACGCTCCTCGAGCTCCTGCTCGCCGAGCAGGCCCCACCCGGGGCCGAGGAGCCGGCCGCCCCGCCGGAGCGCATCGACGGCGTCGTCATCGGCGAGCTCGCCGCGCTCGGCGAGGAAGGCGGGGCGCGGGTGGTGTTCCCCGGCGGACCGGCTGCCGGCGCGGCCGCGCGCGTCATGGCAGCGCTCTCCGCCGAGGACGTGGGTCGCGAGGTGGCGCTCCTCTTCGAAGGGGGCGACCCAGGCAGGCCCGTGGTGATGGGACGACTCCACGCTCCGCGGGATACCGCCCAGCGCCGACCCGAGGCGCACGCAGACGGCGAGCGGCTCGAGCTCACCGCGGACAAGGAGATCGTCCTGCGTTGCGGCAAGGCGAGCATCACGCTCACGCGGGCTGGCAAGATCCTCATCCGGGGCGAGTACCTGCTGGTGCGCTCGTCCGGCGTGAATCGCATCCAGGGTGGCTCGGTGCAGATCAATTGAGCTGTCGCTCGACAGCATTATGCCCTGGATGTATCCGCCCCGCCGCGAGCGCAGGTCCGATTGCTCGACGCCCCTCGAGGACAATGTCGTAAACTCATCCAGGACGATGTTTGCCGAGGCGGTCGCTCGGATCGGGCTGAGGTCGGGGGACGACCCGCGGCTGCGCCAGCACAAGCGGATCCTCACGGTCACAGCCGCGCTCAAGGCGTGCGCGTGCCCCGTCTGGGTGATCGCCTATGCGGCGAGCGGGGATGTCCGCTCGGCGGCGATCCCGCTCGGCTACATGGCGTGTACGGTCCTGAGCCTCGTCCACTTCGCCCGGGCGAAGTCGTTCTCGGGGTTCCGGTTCCGCCAGGCCCTGCTCATCTTCGCGCTGCCGTTCCTGATGCACGCGAGCCGCGGCGGGTTCGTCGCGTCGAGCGGCGTCGTCCTGTGGGCGCTGCTCGCGCCGCTGACGTTCGTGCTGTTCCACGGGTCGCGGTCGTCCATCCCCTGGTTCACCGCCTACGCGCTCCTCGTGGCGGCGGCCGGCGCCGTCGACCCCTGGCTCGCGGCGCGCGCGCCGGAGACGCCCCCTGCCCTCATCGCCTGCTTCTTCGCGATGAACATCCTCACGGTGTCGGCCATCACCTACGCCGCGGTGCAGTATTTCGCGCGCCAGCTCGCCGAGGAGCAGGAGAAGCTCGCGGAGCTCGTCGCCTCCTCGGCGCAGGCGCTCGACGACGTGGCGCGCTGGTCGTCCGCCGCGTCGGCGCAGGTCGCGGAGGCGATCGGGGCGCGCGAGATCGCGGTGTGGAAGGCCGAGGACCAGGAGATGGTCAGTATCACGGCGACGACCACCGAGGCCCCGTCCGCCGAGGCGCTGCGCGGCGCCGCGCTCGCGAAGCAGTCGATCTCGCGGACGTCGGACGTGGTGGTCCCCGCCGTCGGCCTGTCGGGCGAGATCCACGGCGCCCTGGTCGTCGTCGGCAGCAGCGTCGTGTGGAGCGACACGACGAAGCGGCTCGTCGACTCGTTCGCTCACCACCTCGGCAGCGCGCTCGAGCTGTCGCGCATGCGCAAGGAGCTCGCCGGGGCGGCGGAGCGCCGGAAGGCGACCCTCGAGGACATGGTGAGCCGCGGGATCGACGTCCTGCAGATCTGCCCGAGCTGCCATCGTTGCTACGATCAGAGCGCGCCGGAGTGCAGCGACGACGGGGCCGCGCTGAGCACGCCGCGGCCGTTCCCTTACCGCGTCGCCGGGCGGTATCGCCTGACCCGGGTCGTCGCGGAGGGCGGCATGGGCCGGGTGTTCCAGGCCAGGGACGAGCGGCTCGGGCGCGACGTGGCGATCAAGGCCATCCGGACAGAGCACTTCAACAACGACGACGTGCGCGCGCGCTTCGCGCGGGAGGCGCGCCTCGTCGCGCGCATTCACCATCCGTCGGTGGTCGAGGTGTACGACTCGGGCGAGCTCGAGGACGGCTCGCTCTATATCGTCATGGAGTGGCTCGAGGGCTGCAACCTGGCCCACGCCATGAAGCACAACGGGCCTGGGACGCCGCCCCAGGTCGCGCTGCTCCTGCGCGAGGGCGCCTCGGCGCTCGCGGCCGCGCACGCGGCGGGGCTCGTGCATCGCGACGTGAAGCCGGAGAACATCCACCTCGTCCCGAGCACGTCGCCGGGCGGCTTCCGGGTCAAGATCCTCGATTTCGGCATCGCCAAGGAGCTCTCGGCGGACGTCAGCGCGACGTCCACGGGCGTCTTCCTGGGGACGCCGCTGTACATGGCCCCCGAGCAGGCCGCCGGCAGGCCGGTGGACGCGCGCAGCGATCTCTATTCCTTCGCGGCGGTCGCCTACCAGGCGCTCACCGGGCGGCGCGTCACGCTCGGCGACGACCTCTCCACCGTCCTCACGAGCCTCTCGCAGGCCCCGCCGCCGTCCGTCTCGTCGCTGCTCCCGGGGACGCCGCCGGAGGTCGACGACGCCTTCGCCACGGCGCTCGCCGTGTCCCCGGACGGGCGTCCCGGCGACATCGCGGCGTGGGTGAGCTCCTTCGTCGACCTCCTCGACGGGCTGCCCCGCCGGTGCCGGGGCTGGCGCGTCGCGGGCGTCACGCACGATGAGGACGACTTCAGCCGTGTCGAGACGGTCCGCATCAACGAGCCCGGGGCGAAGCTCCAGTCGGTCGCGCCGCGCGCGTCGTGACCGCGTGAGGCCCCGGCGCCGCGGGAGGTCGGGCCTTGCAAACAGGGGGATGGAGGGGGTATGCCCGGAACGGGACCTCCATGCTGTGCCCTCGTTGCCACCGGCGGTACGCGGATGACCACCGCTTCTGTCCGCACGACGGGGAGAAGCTGGTCAAGAGCCTCGACATCCGGCGGCTCCGGTCGCAGCCCACCGAGCACGTGGGCACCGTCGTCGCCGGGCGGTACCGGGTGCGGGGCCTGATCGGCAGCGGCGCGATGGCGCAGGTCTTCCTGGCCGAGGACACGCAGGGCGGCGCGCCGGTCGCGCTGAAGTTCCTGGAGCCGAGGTTCCGCCGCGTGCCCAAGGTGAAGGCGCGGTTCCTCCTCGAGGCCAAGGCCGCGGCCACCGTCGTGCACCCGAACCTGGTCGAGGTCCTCGATATAGGCCTTCACGAGGACTCTCCTTACCTCGTGATGGAGTACCTCTTCGGAGAGTCGCTGAGCTCGCTGCTCCTGCGCGAGAAGCGCCTGTCTCCGGAGGCCGGCGTGCCCATCCTGCTGCAGGCCGCCGCGGGGCTGGGCGCGGCGCACAGCGCGGGGATCGTCCACCGGGACATCAAGCCGGCCAACGTGTTCCTCGTCGGCGAGAGGGGCGACGCCTGGGCGGCCAAGATCGTCGATTTCGGGTTCGCCAAGCTGTACGAGCACTCGGGGCTCACCCAGGCCGGTGTGACCGTCGGCACCCTGGAGTACATGGCGCCGGAACAGACCATCAGCGACCCGCCCGACGCGCGCACGGACGTCTATGGCTTCGGCATGCTGATGTACCGGATGTTCTCCGGCCGGCTCCCCTTCAGCGTCGCGAGGAGCTCCGGCGCCTCGCTGTCGCCGGCCATGGAAGAAGCCATGGTGCTGGCCAACCAGCTCATGACGCCGCCCCCGCCGCCCGGCCTGGGCGCGGGCCCGGTGTGGAGGGCGCTGGAGGCGGTGATCATGAAGTGCCTGCGCAAGCGGCCGGAGAACCGGTATCCGTCGATGGAGGCGCTCGGCGACGATCTCGGCCGGCTCGGGCGGCCGGGCGCGCTGGCGGCGGACGCGCCGGTCGCCTCGCCCGACGTGTACGCCGCGAAGACGCCGTATGGCGAGCACGCGGCGCGGTTCCTGTACAAGCAGCTCGGCAAGGTGTACGGCGCATCGCCGTAGCCGCGACATGCCCGGAATGCGCTGCCTCGCACGTCGTGGCGCCGCGCTGGCGGCCTGCGCCGCCGCCCTGGGCTGGCCGCCCGCCGCGGGCGCGGCGCCGCCCGCCGCGGGCGCGGCGCCGCCCGCCGGGGGCGCGGCGCCTGAAGACCCGCGCGAGGCCACCGCGAGCGGCTCCGCCACGGGCGCCGCGAGCGGCTCCGCCACGGAGCCCGGCATCCGCCTCACGCTGCCCTGGCTCCTCGTGCAGCTCGTGCCGAGCCCCGAGCTGTGGATCGGGCCGAGCGGCACGCGCTTCGGGATCCGCTGGCAGGTGACGCCGGTGCTCTACTCCTTCGGCATCAACCGCAAGCTCTCGCCGTGGCGCGCCTTCATCGCCGAGCCGCTCACGCGCCACGCGGGTTCCATCGAGCTGTTCGGCTCGCCTGAATACGTCGCTGGCCCGAGCGCGCCGGCCGCGGGCTGGGTGTTCCGCGGCGGCGTGCGCGCCTATTTCTCGCTCCTTGACCGGGGAGAGGCCCTGTCCTGCTCGCTCGGCGGCTCCGTGCTCCACGCTCGCGATCAGGTGGCCGCCTCGTACGAGGCGGGGATCTATACCCTGTTCGGCGGCCTCGGCGCTCAGGTGACCGTCACGCCGACAGCCGCCTTGCGGTCGACGACGATCACGCTCAGCATTCGCTATTTCTGACGCCGCGCATGGCCCATCGCATCTCCTCGCCTCCCGCGCGGTCGACCGCGCCTTCAGCCACGCTGTCGACCGCAGGGTCGCTCGCGCGCCCGCTCGCCGCGGCGCTCCTCGCGATCGCGGGCCCGTCGAGCTGCGTGCCCGCGCGCATCCTCGGGAGCAACGTCGCGAGCCTGTTCGACAGCCCGCTGCCGGTGCCGGACAAGGTGCGCGAGCCTCGTCGACCGGAGGCGCGGCTCGCGGTCCTCTGGGTCGGGCACGCGACCGTGCTCGTGCAGATCGACGACAAATTCATCCTGACGGACCCTGTCTTCACATCAAACGTGGGGATCATCGTGAAGCGGCTGGTCGAGCCGGGGCTCGCCCCTGAGGACCTGCCGCCCATCGATGCCGTCCTCATCTCGCACATGCACTTCGACCACCTCTCGCTGGGGTCGCTGTCGCTCATCGAGCCGAAGGTCCGGTCGCTGCTCGTGCCGCTGGGCGGGCTCGTGTACGTGCCGAACTACACGTTCGATTCCGTCGAGGTCCCGACCTGGACGACATGGCGGCAGGGAGATCTGAAGATCACGGCGGTTCCGGTGCGGCACGCCGGCTACCGCTACGGGCTGGACCAGGCCTGGATGACGGAGAGCTTCACGGGCTATGTCGTCGAGTACCATGGGATCACGGTCTACTTCGGCGGTGACACCGCCTACGCGCGCGATGACTTCGTGAAGACGCGCGCGCGGTTCCCCGGGATCGATCTGGCCCTCTTGCCGATCGCGCCGGTGGGGCCGCACGAGTACATGGCGCCGAAGCACGTGGACCCGGCGGCGGCGGTCCAGGCCTTTCTCGACCTCGGGGCGCGGCGGATGATGGCGATTCATTTCGATACCTTCATCAACAGCACCGACGCGTTCGGCGAGGCGCCCCGCGAGCTCCGGCGCGTCATGGCGGCGCGCGGGCTGGGGCCGGATCGGGTGTTCGTCCCGAGGCACGGAGAGCAGTGGGTCCTGATCGCGAGATAGAGCATGAGGGGCGCGGCGACGACGGGCGCGCCGGCGCGTACGCCGCAGCGAAGGCAGCCTGGTCAGGGAAGCCGGGCGCGTCTCGGAGGCGCCGCGCGCGTCACGACCCGCCCCTCCCCTTCAGGCGCTCGATCTCGGCCAGCGCCTCGGCGAGGCGACGCTCGACCTCCTCGCGCAGGCGCGCCTCCTCCTTGCGCTTGCGCGCCTCCTCCTTGCGCTTGCGCGCCTCCTCCTTGCGCTTGCGCGCCTCCTCCGCAACCCGCTCCTCGGCCGCTCGCGCGCGCACCTCCAGGCTGTCGAGCATGGACTCGAGCGTGCCGATCATCTCGTCCGCCTCGAGCAGCGCCGAGCTGCCGTGGAAGAAGCGAAGGCGCTCCTCCTCGATCGCCAGGTCGAGCCCGAGCACCTGGGAGATGTACCGGCCGCCCTGCGGGATGATCGGCTCGTACCGGCGCGGCCCCGCGCCGGATCGCGCGCTCTCCAGGGGCAAGCGGAACCCGGAGAGCTTCAGCCGGGCCCGGTCGAAGACGTAGTACTCGGGGATGCCGAGGCGCGCGTACCGCTCGACGTTCTCGACCAGATCCTTGCGGCGGCGGCCGGAGACGATGACCTCGAGCGCGAAGTCGAGCCCGCGGCCCTCCACGCTGGTGACCCACTTCTCGCGCCGGTGCACGGGCACGTCGAGCACCGCCATCACGTCGGGCGCGAACATCCGCTCGCCGGGGTAGTACACGGGCAGCTCGCAGGCGAGGTACACGCGCCGCCCGATCCGGGCGAAATAGCTGCCGAGCGCGGAGCGGGCGCCTACCTTGGCGCCGAAGTGCTCGTCGCCCTCCGGCGGCGACGCCTCGGAGACGGGGAACTCGGAGGGGAGGCTCGCGACGACGCGCGCGCGGCCAGCGGGGCTGAGGCGAGCCCAGACCTCCTCCGAGGGCGCGCGCGGGTCGTCGGGATCGACGCGGTACAGGACTGCCGGCCGGCGCATGACCGCAAGAATAGCCGGCGCGGCGGGTCCATCCCAGGCCGCGGTTCACGAACGGCCGGCCGTGCCTCCCCGTATGGGATCGGCCGCGCCCTCCAGCTCGCGTAGGGCCGCGGCGTAGTCCTCGGGCGTGTTCAGGTTGCGCAGCGACCGGAGCGCCGGATCTGCCGCCAGAAGGCGCGGGTCCGAGAGCAGGAGCTCCGGCTCCGCGACCAGCGTGCGAGCCCGCTCGAACAGGGAGGACAGCCGCAGCCTTCCCTCCGCGAGCAGCGCCTCGGCCTCGCCGCGCACCGAGCAGGCGTACACGGCGCCGAGCGGGTGATCGTGCCCGTCCGCCCGCGGCACGGCGACGGCGTAGCCGCCCGCCTGCAGGTCCGCGAGGCGGCGGACGAAGGCGGGGTGCAGGAAGGGCGCGTCGGTCGCCGAGACGTAGGCCCGCTCGGCCAGCGGCGCGACCGCCGCGAGCCCCGCCGCGATGCCCTGCAGCGGGCCGCGGCCCTCCTCCGGGTCGCGCACGACCTGCACCCCTTCCGGCAGCGGCGGCAGCTCCTGCCCGGGCGCGGCGACCACCGCGATCGGCCACGCCGCCTCCCCGAGGCGCCGCACCACCCGCTGGAGGAGCGCCTCGCCCCCGAACGGCAGCCACGCCTTGGGGCGCCCCATCCGGCTGCTCCGCCCGCCGCAGAGCACCACGCCCGCGAGCCCGACCGCGCGCCCCGTCACCGCCCGCTCCGCGGTGTCCGCGCGACGCGCCCGCCGACGCGCCCGCCGACGCGCCCGCCGACGCGCGCACCGAGCTCACCAGCGTCGCCAACGTCGGTGAGGCGCTGCTCCTGGTTCATGGGCGCGGAGCATGGGCGGGCGCCCGGGCGCCGGCCACCGGGATCACCGCTCGCCCCGGATTGTTGGGCGCAGGCGGGCCCCCCGGATTGTTGGGCGCAGGCGGGCCCCCGTGGATAATGCGCGCCGAGAAACCGCTCGCGATGCGCCCCGCCCCTGTTCTCCTCGCGATGTGCGCCACGGCCGCGCAGATCGGCTGCGAGCGGCCCGCCAACGTGGGCGCCGGGCTCGCCCCACCGCCCGCCGTCGCTTCCGCGGCCGTCTCTGTCGCGCCCGAAGCCGCCCCTGGCGCGCCCGCGGCCGTCCCTGGCGCGCCCGCGGCCGCCCCTGCCACGCCGGCCGACGCGATCACCCTCATCGCGGGCGGCGACGTCTGCCTCGGCAAGGCGCTCGGCCAGGAGCTGCTCCGCAATCCGGCGCACGACCCCTTCGCCCCTGTCGCGGCGCTGTTCGCCTCCGCCGACGTGCGCTTCGTCAACCTCGAGAACCAGCTCAGCGATCAGGGCGGAGAGACGCAGCACCGGCTCCAGCCGCTCGTGTTCACGGGCCCGCCGGCCGGCGCGGACGCGCTCGCGCGCGCCGGCATCACCGTCGTGTCGCTCGCGAACAACCACATGTGGGACTACGGCAAGGGCGCGTTCCTCGACACCCTCGGCCACCTGGAGCGCGCGGGCGTCGCCTACGCCGGCGCCGGGCGGACGCGGATGCAAGCCTACGCGCCGGTCATCGTCGAGCGCCGCGGCTTCCGCGTGGCGGTGCTGGCCGTGACCGGCATCTGGAACCAGGGCTCGCTCTGGCAGCACCCGGCGCGGGAGTTCGTCGCGGCCGCGGAGCGGGACGGGCTCGCCGCCGCGGTGCGCGCCGCGCGCAAGCAGCCCGGCGTGGACGCCGTCGTCGTGAGTTACCACGGCGGCACCGAGTACCTGGACACCCCGCTGCCCCAGGCGCGCGCGCTCGCCAGCGCCGCCATCGACGCGGGCGCCGACGCCTTCCTCGGCCATCACCCGCACGTGCTCCAGGGCATCGAGCTCCGCCGCGGCCGGCCCATCTTCTACAGCCTCGGCAACTTCATCATGAAGGTGAAGAGGACCGGCCCCGCCGTCGAGCTCGCGATGCTCGCGCGCCTGCGCCTCCGGCGGGCCGCGCCGCCCCTCGCCGAGATCTGCCCCGTGCGCAGCGAGGGCCTCGAGACCGTCCCGCTCGCGGCCGACCCGCGGCGCGCCGAGACCGAGGCGGCGTTCATCGAGCGGATGCGCCACGTGTCGGCGTTCGTCGACGCCGAGCCGGCGATCGGCCCCTTCGCCGCCGACGGCTGCGCGCCGCTCGAGGAAGCCGCGAAGGCGGCCTCGGCCTCGCCGCCGAAGGTCGCCGGGCCGATCCGCTGAGCGACGCCCTGGCAGGCCGTCGCGCGCGCATTGCCGCTCGGAGCGAGCGCCGCGCACGCCCATAGGGCACTCACTCGATGAGCTTCAGCACCACGTTACCCGTCTTCTGTCCGGACGCGACGTAGGCATAGGCCTCCTGGATCGCATCCAGGGTGACGGTGCGGTCGATGACAGGTCGAAACTGGCGCTCGGCGACGAGCCGGCCCATCACCTCGAGAAACGCCTTCCGGTCGGTGGGTATCGGGAACACGACCCGCTTTCCTCCGAGAGCGGGCGTGAGTAGCGCAAGGAATGGATTCTGGCCGCCCGGTCCGAGCTCCGTGGAAACATACACGCCCCTGGGAGCCAACGAACGCTTGCAGGCGCCAAACGTGCTCTTTCCGACAGCGTCGAACACGTAGTCATAGACCTGGTCGCCCCGGGTGAAGTCCGCTTGCTCGTAGTTGATGACCCTGTCGGCCCCCAGCGACTTCAACAGCTCCAGATTCCTGGTGTTCCCCACCGCGGTCACGGTGGCGCCCCGGTACACGCACATCTGCAGAAGCGCGGATCCGATCGCCCCGGTGGCCCCGTTGATCAGCACGCGCCGATTCGCCTCGAGCGCCGCTCGCTCGAGGATGCTGTGAGCATACCAGGCGCCCTCGATGCAGGCTGCGGCCTCTTCGAAGCTCAGGCCGGCGGGCATGCGCGCGACCGAGTCGTCTCCGGAAATGACGAGGTACTCTGCATGAGACCCGGCCCCGAGATCGTTGATCCCCCAGACATCGTCGCCGACCGCAAAGCTGCTTACGCGCGGGCCGAGCGCTTCCACCCGTCCCGCGAAGTCGGTGCCGAGCGTCTTGTTTTTGGGCCTGCGAAGACCGGTCATGAACCGCATGACGAACGGGCTGGCCGAGAGCAACGCACAGTCGGTGCGGCTCACCGTGGCTGCGTGGACCCGGACCAATATCTCGTCATCGGCCGGCGTGGGCACCGCCACGTCTTCGATCCGGATGACTGCCGGTGGGCCATACCGTTCCCGTCGGGCGGCTCTCATGGTTGACCGATACCGGAGGTAGCTGAGCGTGTCCATATTGCCTGCGGCCGTGAGCTCGCACGAGCCCTGTGAGACGCGACGCGTCAAGCACGCCGAGCGTCGGGTGCTGGGGCGTACCAGGCGTTCGCTCGCCACGCGAGTTGCTGCGGTCATCCCCCGCGGGAGCGATCCGTCGTTCGTTGGAGGCATGTGTACCGCGGAGATGGATGCCACCCACCTTTTTGCAGAGGCACGTCCACCGAGATACGGGTGCCACCCATCTCTTGGTGGAGGCACGTGGTAATGCTCAACTTTGAGCCGGAGTGCTCAAGTTTGCCTGATCGGCGTGGCGACTAGGGATCTCGCCGCGTAGGTTCGGCCGGAAGTAGTGCTGCCCGCGGGTGTTCCACCACCCCGGGCAGCGTGGCCGAACCCCGTTCCACCGAGGTCCGACGATGCAGTTGTACCTGATCCCACCCGGCGGTGGGCAAGGCGAAGGTGCGCCCGCGCGCAACCGACCCCGCCCGTGTCTCTCCCTCACCCCGATCCAGCGCAAGCGGCTCCGCGCCGCGCTGCGCAATCTCCGCAAGGCGTACGGCTCGTGGTCATGCCTCGCCGAGGTCATGGGCATGGCGGTCGACAGCCTCAAGGGCATCGCCTACGGCCGCGACAGCGGCTCGCCCGGGACCGCGCAGCGTGCCGCCAAGGCGGCCGGTGTCACCGTCGAGCAGCTCCTCGGCGGGCTCGTCGTCGCTGACCGCTGCCCCTCATGCGGGAGGTGCGGGTGAAGCGCCCGCGGAAGGGGGCTCGCCGCCCGCCTGCCGCACGACATCCCCGGAAGAAGCTGACGATGGAGGCGATCCTCGCGGAGCGCGGGATCATCCTGGCGACGCTCGCCGGCATCCCGAAGCGCGACCGCGCCGACGTGGAGCAAGAGGTCTTCCTTGGCGCGTGGCGAGCCATCCGGAGCGGCCGATACCGGCCGGACCCGAAGGACAAGCCGCGCGACGCGCTCCGGAAGTGGCTGCACGGTATCGCGTGGCGCCAGGCGTCGAAGTACTTCGAGAGCGCCTACGTGCGCCGCGCCATCCTCCACGCGGAGCCGCTCGGGCTGCTCCGGGGGCTCGTTGGTCCGAGCCTCGACGCGCAGGTGGAGGCGCGCGACCTGCTCAGGGCGATCGAACGGCTGGAGCCGCGTCATCAGGAGATCCTCCTGGCCATCGACGCCCCGGAGGCGCTCTCCTCGTACGCCGCGCAGCGCGGGATGAGCCCGTTCACCGGGGCGAGCCGGCTCCGCATCGCCCGCGCCATGCTGGCCCTGCGGCTCCGGAGGTGGCGACGATGAAGCCCCGCGACCCGCAGCGGCGCGTCCGCGTGACGGTGTCGGGGAAACCCGTCACGCGCACGATCACGCCCGCGCAGATCGACCGCTACCTCAACGCCCTGGAGTGGGTGAAGGACCCCAACGGCCCACTCCCGGACCCCACGGACCGAAGCGTCACGCTCGCCCGCATCGTCGTCACGATCGCGCTGTTCGAGCGCCGCTCCCCCGGCGAAGTCCTCGACGACATCGCCGACGGCAAGGGCTTGCAGCGCTGGATGCGGTCGCGCAAGACCTGGCCGACCTGGTAGCGGCCCGGCGTGACTCCAGGCCCCGCGCCGGGCGCGAGGCCGTCGCCGAAGCGCGCGGGGCGTTGGAGATCCTCGACGCCGTAGAGCGGGTCTACGTCCATGACAGGTAGACCACGTACCAGACCGCTCGCCCGGCGAAGCCGTGCGCCTGTGGCAACATTCCACACACCTTCCTCGGCGCGTAGCCCAGGCTGCGGGAGCCGTCCCAATGGCTGAACACGCCCGAAGCGCCGGGACAAAACCGGTCCGACCAGCAGCTGACCTCGCTTGAGGAGAGCATGCGAACCGTGTCAATCTCATGAGTCGCACAGGCGGGGCCGGCCCTGCCGTTGGCATGGCACGTGCTCTGCCTAGAGCAGCCATCAGCTTCACCGGCCACGCCGTGGCGCGCCACACAAAGCTCGACCCAGGAGGTATTGCCATGACATTAGCGAACAGCAGCGCAGCGGAGGCGATGGACGCACTCGAGCCCGACTCGGGTGTGAGGCGCAGTAAGCCTCCCAGCACGCTCCACTATGAGTGCGCTCCGTCGCGCGCCACGGCGGACGAGTGGGTCGTCGAGGCGATCGACTACAACTCAGAAGGTGAGATATATGTGGCGCTGTTCTCGGGCGTAGGAGCAAAAGAACGCGCAGAGGAATATGCGGCCTGGAAGAATCAGCAGCAGGCAATAGCCTAGTAGTCGGCTTCCACGTCGATGTAGTCGATGCAGGTTTGCGGCCTTGCGTGGTTATCCGCCGTATGCCATTCACCAGGCTCGGATGACACGCTGCGGAGGTCATCGATGTCCATGCATCGCCAATTCCTTGGCGATCCATCGATCACCGGACCCCTACTACTCGTCCCACCAAACTGGTAGAAGAGCGCGTGACGTCGGCCACGCTTGGTTCCGATCGCGTGCGGGCACATGAGGCGCCTGTGGCCCTGGTAGTAGGCAGTGATGACCTTCTTGTTCACGATCGCGTCTCGAATGATATCGTACACCGTTGCCATCAAAAGCTCCTCCGGCATGCAGTCCATGTGGCGCTTAGTGGCGCTCATTCGCCTCGCTGGTTGATGATCGCGAATATCTGGGCATGGCTCGGCATGCTAGGGTCGAAGTCGCTCGCGAGCGTGAGCAGGTGGCATGCGATGCGCTTCACGTCGTGCACGGTAAGCCCGTCAGAGGGCAGCTCAAAGGGGAACGGCTCTCGGTTCGGCCCGAGAGGGAAGGTCCGGCGTGCCTCGCTGAATCCGCCAGCGGTGCCCATCATGGCCCCCGGGCTCTTCAGCGTCTGAGCCGTAGAGACAGTGGCGCCGCCCGCCGCGAGGGAAACCGGGGACTGGGCGGCTGCCTCCACAGGAGCAGACCCCGCCTTGGGCTTCTCCTTGCTCTTCCTGGCCCGCTCAGGCGACGCCTCTTTCGATTTGAAGCGGAACTTCAGCGGATCCCGCTTCCAGGCGATGTAGTCGGACAACGCCGACCTCGCGCGACCCGCGTACGTGCGAGCGGTCTCCGGGTTGCCTTGGGTCTTCGTTGCCCAACGCCGCCCAAGATCTTCGATGTTTCCCAGCAGCCACTCAGCATCACGCGGCTCTTCCGGGCCGAGGATGGTGACGAGTTGGTTCAACGCGGTAATTCGCAGCTTAGCCGTGACCTGCGGGATCTCGCCGCGGTCGGCCTTGGTCTGGAGCCAGCCGGTCACCTCCTCGTAGGGGATGCCGTTGACGTCGGCGTGAACTGCGCTTACGTTCTGCATACAAAGCTCTCCCTTGACCCACCTGGGGCCTCTTGGCGGCTTGCCGCCGTGCCTGAACAACCGGAAGCTAGATCGCCGGTGGCCCAGGATCAAGCGGAGGGCTTTGGCTTATCTGCCGCCGTGATTAGAACGCCAGCGGCCAAGTGCGCGGAATCACTGAAAGATTCCCGATTAAGAAATCAAAAATCGGCGTGCGCGATTTTCGGCTCGGTGAGATCGCTCACTGTCTTATCTGTTGCTCTGTGCAGGTAACACGCGATCAGTCTGCTGGATTGAGCAGGCCTGCGAAGAGGTACAGCTGCACCATGCGCCGCGGCCATGGGGAGGGCATCGGCTCTGGCGGTCGAGGGCTCGGATTCTCCGAATCCGGCCTGCTTTCCACGGGCGGCGTGGGGGCTACAGGCGCAGCCGGCGCGCTCCCGACCAGCCGGAGGAAGCCCCGGCCGTTCGCCCGCGCCCTGGCTGACGCCGTGGGCGCTCCCGCGGGCGCCACGGCGATGGCCGCCGAGACGAGTTCCTCTACGGTCCAAGCGAGCAGCAAGAAGATCGGCTTCAGCAGGATGGACCGCCAAAGATGGCGCAGCTCGTAACTATGGCGTCCTCGCGCACCGAACCCCGACGTAGTTAACGCGGGCCGTCGGACCGCCGGTGGTGCGGCGGGTAGAGAGCGCATCCAGCCTATTGCCGTCCCAGCCACCGCCACGAATCACTCGGCTCATGGCAACGGTTGTGTTAGCGCAGTTGTCGCATTCTACCATATAGCCTGCGTGCCAGTCCAGGGCCCACTCCCACATGCTACCGGCAAGGTCCGACTGTCCCCACTTGCCATCGCCCTTCGGCGATCTAGATCCAACGGACAATATGTCACGGAACGCACACTCTACGGCGGCAGATCCATCCCCGGTGCAGTGATACACCGCGTAACTCGGATCGATCGTCTCATCGCTAGGAGGACTTGACCACGGATATGCCCGCTGCTCGCTTCCTCCTGCCGCCGCGTAGTTCCACTCCGCTTCTGTGGGTAACCTCCCGCTATCCCACGCACAGAACGCGAACGCGACGTACCAGCTGAGGCAGTTCATCGGTAGCAATTCATTATTGCCCTCTCCCTCAGTCCATGCCTGTCGGTCCGCACTGCAGTTGATAGCACGCCTCAGTGCCGCCTCGTCCGCAGGTAAGTTACTGTCCCAGTTGGCGTCCCACCCACTTCCATTAATTAATGGATGCGCGCCAGCTTCCACCGCTGGACGGCTCCCCGGGTATGCCTCCACGAATTTTCGGAACCGTCCTACGGACACCTCGAACCGGTCCAGCAGGAACCCACTCACCGTCGCCGGATACGCTGGATCGTTGCTCCGGTTGAACGTGCCCGCAGGCACCGCAGTGGTCGCGCAGCAGCTTTCATCCCTATCAGGACCGCACGTTTCGGCCAACCCGACACAGCTGGGCGGCGTCACGCACGCCCCTCTACGGCACACTGGCGCCGCCGCAGGACACGGCGTCACGTCCGCCCACGCGCCGCGGTCATCGCAACGCTGCGGGCGATTCTCCGAGCAGCGTACGTCTTCAGGGCCGCACTCTCCGGTGCACATCCCATCCACGCACGTCTGTCCGGCGCACGTATCACCGCTCTCCCACCGCCCATCGATACAGCGCTGCGGCGTGTTCTCCGAGCACTGCTCCTCGTCGACGGAGCACTCCGCGCCGTCTGCTCCGCCTTCGCTTGCCGTGCTCGCGATGGCCCCGCCGCCTCCTTGGGCGCCGCCGCTGCCGCCATAGCCTCCGGTGCCGCCACTACCGCCCGGCTCCGAAACGCCGCCGGTTCCCGCGCCCTGCCAATACTCGCTCCAATCCACACCGAGGATCTGCGCGCAGCCGCCGGATGCAGCCGCAGCAGCCGCCCAGAGCCACGCTGTCGCTGCCCGTATCTTGCCCCTCATGACGCGGAGCCTCTTGCGGCTGCATCGGCGTGTCAATGCGCGCCGCGAGCGTGGCTGGTCGGTGCGGCTGCTATCCCTTGGGGTCGGCTCGGCGTCGGGCTCTCCGAAGAGCGACAGCTGCACCGGCGTCCTCGGCTTCGGCCGCCACGCGAACAGGTCGAGCTGACGGGAAAACTCGGCCGGAGGTGCAGCAGGCGCGGCTGTCGGCACGTCGGTCGCCGCTGCGGCGGGCACGGGAGCCGGCGGAAGCGTCGCCAGTGGAGCGCTGGGCGCCGGAGGCGATGGGCGCGGCGCAGCGGGCGCACTTGGCGAGGGGCCGCCCGAAACGAGGCGGAGCCATCCCTTACCGCCCGGGAGCTGGCGGACCGGCCCGGTCAGTGCCGGCAGAGTGAGCGGTCGCGGCATGGGTGGCGCCGTCTCCTCCTCCGCGAGCGCTGCCGCGACAAACTCCTCGATGCTCCAGACGCGATCGGTCAGCCCGGCCTCCATGGCGGGCGTCACGCGGAGCGCCTCGTGCGGGCGGCAGAAGTTGTAGAACGCCATGTGCAGCGCGACGGCCGCCTTGTGGTGCGGCAGGCGCTTGCTGAACCCGTTGCACAGCCGAGTGAACCGGCGAATGTGCATGCGGATGGTGAGGTTCTGCCGCTCGACGTGGCTCGTGCTCGCCCGCTTCACGTCGGGCACGCCGAAGACGGGCGTGCGGGTGATGAACGGGTCGCGCGGCGGCTCGTACCGGTGATCGTCGTCCCGGCGCGCCTTCCGGCTGTAGTTCTTGACGACCTGGGCGTAGTCGACCGAGCCCGCGAACGAATCGCCGACCGCGGCGATGTAGGGCTGCCACCCGTCGCTGTAGAGCTGCGGGATGGTCACCAGCCGAGCGCGGAGGTCGGCGATGAACGCCTTGGTGTTCTCTTCGTCGCGCTTGCCCACGCGGTACGAGATCACCAGCTTCGACGCGCTGGCCATGCCGACGAACACGTAGGTGTTACCGCGCCCTTCCAATAGTGGACTTCCCGCCGATCTCGATCCCCGTTCGTGATGGATATCCGCCGATCGCCCCGTGCCCCTCCATCATGGAATCGGTTCGGACCCGAGAGCAGGAGCCGGGGTGGGCGCAGCGGTCCGCCGCCCGCCAGCGATCATCGGCAACACTTTCCGGTCACGCATCCGTGATTCTCACAAAACCTCGCATCCCCGACCTCCGCGCCTCAGTGGCTGAGCTTTCCTGCTTCACGCCCGAAATTACCACTGCACTTCGCACCACGTCCGCGCCGCCGCTGACCTAAGGCCGGCATCGACGGAGCGGAGCATCGGCGCGGAGCCGGCCACAAAATAGGCGACGAGGGGATGCGTGTTGTGGCGACCCGTCCTCCCCTCGTCGTGCTCCGATCACCTTGGAGGAGCGGAGCCCGTGCAGGATCGTTCAAGCCGATGTCGACATCAAGCGTTGGATGACGGTGCTCCCGATGGTTCAGCACGTGCGGCCGGCCCGCTGCCCCTGCTGCGACGCGGCCAGCCGTCCCGTCAACGGCCCGCTGGGGATGCGCGGTCACGGCCTGCGCGCGCGCCAGGTGTACGGCCCACACGATGCGGGCGACGCGCCCCAGCAGGTTACGGTGCAGGCTCGGCGCTACCGCTGCACCGCCTGCGGCGCGGTCGTGGTGGTCGTGCCCCGCGGGCTGCTGCCGCGGCGGCGCTACTCCGCGGCGGCGATCGGCTGGGTGCTGGCCCGCGTCGGACTCGAGGGCGCCACCACACCGGTCGTCCGCGCCGAGGTCTGCAGCGCCGTGGTCCTGGGCGTCGCGGCGGCCGAGCGGTGGCTGGCGCCGTCGCGATGGATCGACGCCAGTCGCCGTGGCCAGCTCTTCCCCCGGCTCGGACGTCACGGCGCCGACAGCACGCGCGCGCAGGTCGCCGAGCGCACGGCGATGCAGCTCGTGGCGCTGTCGGCTCGGGGCAGCGCCGGCACGCCTGCCCCTCACCTGGCGTTCCACGGCGCCGCGCTCGCAGCGTGATGGCCATTCGCAGGCAAACGCGAGGTCCGGCGACGCCACCCCGTAGGATCGGGCACGACGGCACGGATCCGGGGCACTGGGTTTCCACGGGGCGCCGAAACGCACCCGTGGAAAGGACCGTTCGTGGACCTCCTCAAACCCAGAGATCACGCGGAGGAAATCGCCCTCTTCCGCCACGGCATCATTGGCCAGCTCTGCGCTCGCGACCTCGAGCATGGCGATCTGGTCGAAGCGTTGCGCGCCCTCGCCAAGGAGCGCGTGCGCCCGCCCGGTAGCGCGTGCACGCGCTCCTTCGCGGTGCCGACCCTCGAGCGCTGGCTCTATGCCTACCGCCAGCGGGGGCTCGAAGGCCTCTGCCCTCGCGCCCGTCGGGATCGCGGTCGCGGCCGCGAGCTCGACCCCGTGTTGAGACAGCTGCTGTGCGACATCCGGCGGGAGCACCCCGGGGCCTCGGTGCCGCTCATCCTGCGCACGCTGCGCGAAGACGGACGCCTGAGCGCCACGGTCAGCGCCTCGACCGTGCGTCGCCTCTACCGTCAAGAGGGACTCGACAAGATCCCGCAGCGCGATGGCAAGGGGCCGACGACCCGGCTCAAGTGGCAGGCCGAGCGCCCTGACGCGCTCTGGCACGGCGACGTCTGTCACGGCCCGACGCTTCATCTCGACAGGCGAAGGATCCCCGTGCGGATCCACGCCCTGCTCGACGACGCATCGCGCTTCCTCGTCGCCATCTCGGTCGAGAGCGACGAGAAGGAAGATACCATGTTGCGGCTGCTCGTCCGTGCCGTCCGGCTCTACGGCGTGCCCGACGCGCTGTACCTGGACAACGGCGCAACCTATCGCGGTGACGCCTTGCGCCTCTTCTGCTCGCGCCTCGGGATCACGCTACTGCACGCGCGCCCCTACGACCCGCAGGCGCGCGGCAAGATGGAGAGATTCTGGCGCACGCTTCGGGAGGGGGTGCTCGACCACCTGGGCGCGATCACGTCGCTGGACGATATCTCCTCTCGTATCCAGGCCTTCATCGATGTCCACTACCACGCGTCCCCGCACGCCGGCCTGATGGGGCGCGCGCCGGGGCTTGTTTACGCGCCCGGGCAGCGCGAGATCGACGCGCTCTCCGAGACTCGCCTGCGCGACGCGCTCACGATCCGGCAGCGTCGGCGCGTGCACCGCGACACGACCGTCTCGGTCCGCGGGCAGCTCTTCGAGCTCGACCACGGCTACCTCGCCGGCCGCATCGTGACCGTCGCCTATTGCTTGCTCGACGAGCCAGTCGCCCCGGTCGTCGAGATCGAGGGGCAGCGGATCCCCCTTCGCCCCGTCGACCCGGTGCACAACGCGCACGTCAAACGGCCGCCACGTCGTTCCACGACGAGCGGCGCGTTGCCCACCGAGCAGCAGGTCGCCTTCGACCCAGGCGGCGTGCTGCGCGACAAGGCGGTGCGCGAGGCGGCCCGGGCGGCCGACGCGAAGGACCCCGATGGAGAGGAGGACCTCGATGCGATCTTCTGAGCTTAGCTTCTTCGGCCTTCGCACCGCGCCCTTCTCCAAAGAGCTCGAGGATGCCGAGCTGTGGTTGCCGACGTCGAAGCAGGTGCTCGTCGACGATCTCGAAGCCGCGCTCCTCGAGCGTGCCAGTGTGCTCCTCGTCGGGGAGCCCGGCGTCGGGAAGACGTGTGTGTTGAGGGCCTTACGGCATCGGCTACCCCAGGCAGGATTCCGTCTGACTTACTGCCACAATGCGACGCTCGGCCGCCGCGACTTCTACCGGTATCTATGCCATGCGCTCGGCCTGCAGCCGACATCTAGCGCCGCCAACCTGTTCCTCGCGGTCGAGCGGCATGTCCACGAGCTGCGAAGAGATCAGGTGCATCCGGTGTTTCTCCTCGATGAGGCCCATCTGTTGCACCCGGACATGATGGCGCATTTGCATATCCTCTTGAATCACGAGTGGGACAGCCGCGCCCTCCTGTCGATCATCCTTGTCGGCCTTCCGGAGCTCGAGGGCCGCATGGCCCTGCGGTCGCACCGCTCGCTGCTTACGCGCATCCATCACCGCTTCATGATCGAGCCGGCGACGGTGGAGGACACGGCGGAGTATGTCGCCTTCCGGCTGAAGGGCGCCGGCGCCGAGCACGAGCTCTTCTCGCGGGAGTCGCTCGCCGCTCTGCACGAGGTCGCGTCGGGCTCGCTGCGGGAGATCGACCGCATCGCCTCGGCGGCGATGCGGGAATCGGCGCGCCGGAAGCGGAAGCTGGTCGACCGTGACGCGGTAGCCCGCGTCGCGGAGGCACTCACGCTCTCCTCGGCGCTCGGCTGAACGGCAGCGCGCGGCCCGCGAGGCTCGTCGGCCTCGCGGGCCGTGTCGCGCCAGGCCCACGATGGCCATCGCCTCGCCGCGCCGACGGTGGCCGGCAGGATGCCCATCGCGCCGCCTGGCGCCGGGGGCAACGTCCACGATGGCCATCGGCGGAAAGAGACACTGCCGAGCAGCCGTGAGATGGCCATCGGCCAGGCGGGGCACGGCGCCATCAACGGGGCGGCTCGGTAACATGAGCGTGGAGCCTAACTCCGGACGCTCCGAGGTTGATGTCTACATGCGAGAGGACGCGCTCGACCTGAAGATGCAGACCATCCCCGAGGCGCACCTCGCCTACATCGAGCTGATGAAGCGGGACGGGTGGGAGGAGGTGGAGGAGGCATAGACCAGGACGCGGCCAACGGATCAGGGCCGGAATTAATGCACATGATGCAGCGCGCGCGCGTTATCTTTGAGATGCAAGCTTGCGCTTGGTCTTGTACACCTCGTGATCCCGGTCCCACCATACGACGTTGAACACGTTGCCTATCCTGAACCCAAATAGCCGACCAAGCTTGGATATGTCTAACTGGTACCAATGCTCCTGATCATCAAGACACAGGTAACGAAGCCTGTCCCTGGACGACTCTTCCCATTTGCTCCAGTCTTCCCACCGATGGTTTTGCTCAGACAGTCTGTCTAGCTGGCTCCAGGTATACCCCTCGTATATTTTGAGCCTGCCGATGATGTGCAGGATGGTATCGGCGCGCTCCTCTTTCAGCCACTCCCTTGGATGGTCAAGGTCAAATGACCCAACTCGCCACACGATCCCCTGGTTTCGCCATGCGTCGCCTGTCGCGTCCGCTCCAGAGGGAGCGGGCACCTCGTCCATGCGCTGCGGGCGGAAGAAGGCTGGCGCGGAAGCGAATTCGTTCGCGAATCTTGCCAGCTCTTCATCGATCGATGCGAGTTCTCGCTCGCACTCCTCCGCGAGACCATCATCATCAAGGCATGAGTCGACGTCTTCGCAGCGCTGCTTGAGCACCCCGAGCCATTCCACAGTCGCGGCAACGTTGGCCAGTTCCGCATGATGCCCGGATGACGATGCGAGAAACGACGATATGCCGGCGCGGATGCGCTTCGACTTTTCGCGCAGCATGAAGCTTAGCGGCGTTCACTCTGTGCGCGCTCGCGCTGCTCCCGCGCAAACGCGGTGTAGTAATCCATCATTTCTGTAGGATCTATCACTCGTTCTCCTCGCTCCATTGGGCCGAGGCCGTTGCGAGCGTTGATCCATGGCTGCTCGGAGTGGGTCAACTCGCTGAGTTGCTCAGCGGTTCTGTTCCCGTAATAGCCTAAGACTACATCAACGGAACGCCTCTCGCTGGGATCGAGAGCGTCAGCGTTGCCCGCTATGTCTCCTGGCGAAAGCGTGTACTTGCCACGGTGTGAAACATACAAAGACTTGACGACAGGTCCTGCTGCCCAGGCCTGGATCACGTCATCGAAAAGCGCTTTGTCTGCGCGCACGAGGTGCCAAGCCTGTGCGTAGTACACCAACTTCTGCAATTTCATGGCCGTCATCGGGCCGCGTTGCTTGAGGATGTACGCTGCCACATCGTGTGCAGTTGCCATGGTCACGCTCGCTCGCTGCACGCCTGGAAGGCGCAGGGTGGATCCTGCTTGCCTGCCGTCCGATGTCAACGCCGCCCCCAGAACCGAGCGCGCGATCTTCAGCAGCAGAACGCGTAGGGTGGTTCGCATCATCGGGCAAATTTAATTCTGGTCGCGCGTTCAGGTAGTGCCTGACAATGTCCTAGCGCATCGCAGACGGCTTGAGAATTCAGCGGATTCTGAGAATCCGCCGGTTCCAGGAACCAGACATGACACCGCGGGCACGTTGGATGCATAGAATCTACGCGATCGCGTACATTGGCACACATGAACCTACGCGATGGCGTAGACATCGCTGAACGCTTGACGATCTGGCGCCGTTGGGCATGGCTCTCGGGCGGGCAGACCCATCTGAGATGCCGCAGCAGGCGGACCCAGCTCGCCTTCAAGACCGGCCGGGGCCAGGTGTCCAAGTTCAGCGTCATCGACATGCCTGATGGTTCGACTCGGGCTCGGCGCCGGTTGCGTCCGAAATGTGCGCCGGTCCAAGACATGGCAAACGCCAGCCACAACCCGCGTTCGAATCCGTCAAGACCGCTCGCGGTCCATTGCTCAATTTTGAGCACTACCAGGCACGTCCACCGGGAGACAGGTGCCACCCATCTTTTTGTGGAGGCACGTCCACCCAGAGACGGGTGCCACCCGTCTTTTCCTGGAGGCACGTCCACCGCGAGACGGGTGCCACCCGTCTTTTCCTGGAGGCACGTCCACCGCGGAGATGGGTACTACCCATCTTTTCTTGGAGCCACGTCCACCGAAAGACGGGTGCCATCCGTCTTTTCCTGGAGGCACGTCCACCGAGAGACGGGTGCCACCCATCTTTTCTTGGAGGCACGTCCACCGAGAGACGGGTGCCACCCATCTCCCGCGTGGACGCGCCAGCTCACCCGGATGGGCTCACGGCGTACCTCCCACACCGGGCGAGGGCGCCGAGACGGCTCCGGACCTCCTGGCGGGGGCTCTTCGCCGGCACCGCGCGAGGTCGCCGACCCCCCTCAAGCCTCTTCATCGAGAGGCCACGGCTTCGGATCCCGTCGTGGAGGAGGCGCATGAAGCTCCTGCTCCCACGCCTCGAACGGCGGAGACACGACATACCCAGGGTCGCAGTAGCTCCGGATGTACTGAGCCGCGCGGTGCTCTGCGTACTTTGCGTTCAGCGGCTCGCCCTCTTCGTTGAGCTCGATGACGTTCGCGAAGATGGCGTAGACCTGCTCCAGCACGCTCGGCTCTTCGATCATCACCTCGCGATAGCGCACGCCTTCCAGCAACGGATGCCCCACGGTGCCGTTCGCGATCCAGAAGCTGAACGTGCGCAGCGCTCCGGAGAAGGACTGACTCAGCCTGGGCGGGTGCTTCATGTTCTCCTGACCTGACATCGCGATCCTCCGCAACATAGGGCACATCCACGCCGCTCCGCGCGTGGGTCGCGAGCCGTGGCGCCCGATCTCCGCACCCCCGCGGGTGCGCCGCTGCCCGCCGCCCCTCCTCCGCGCCAGGCCCGCGCCGCCCGCTCACGCGCGCTCGCGCCGCGGGCCTCCCACCTCGTCGACCGCCTCGAGCGCGCTCTCGATCTCGCGGACCAGCTCGTCCGCAGCCTGCTGCTCCCTGTCGGCGCGCGCCTCCAGGGCCGACGCGTCGAGGCGCGTCTCCACCCGCCGCAGCACCTCGGCGACCCGCTTGCCCTCGGTCGAGGCGGCGTCCACGCGCCGCCGCTTCAGGGCGCCCAGCGCCGCCTCCACGGCCGGCAAGAGCGGCGCGGCCACGACGGGGTCGGCGGCCTTCAGCTTGGCCCGGGTGCGGTCCGCGAGCGCGATCAGCTGGCCGATCGGCGAGCGAGCGCGCCGGCGGCGCACCGCCCAACCGACCGAGGCGAGCACGCCGAGGCCGAGCACCACGGCGGCCCCCTGCACGTAAGGCGCAGCCGCCGGCGCGACGGGAGGAATCACAGCGTCCGGCACCTCGACCGTGATGCCCCCGTTCAGGCAGCTCGTCAGCTCCTGCGCCGTCTGGAGCCGCGCGCGCGCGAGCGGGACGAGCCGGAGCGGCAGGCACGGCGCCTCGACGCCGGCCAGCGCGCAGGCAGGCGCCGGGTCGCCGGTCGCGATCGCGTGGACCTCGTGCGTCGCCGGGTCGCGGCTCGTGACGTGGAAGCCGCCCTGCGCGAAGTCGACCAGCCCGCCGCTGTCGAACGAGCCGCCGCCGGGCGCCCCGGCCAGCCAGGTCGTCGTCGCCGCGTCGATCACCGAGGCGTCGGTCGAGCAGACGAGCTTGCCGCGGAGGACGATCTCGCCGCCCGGCGCGACGTCGACGTGCTGCGCGACCCGATCGCGCCGGAGAGGGAAGGTCTGGGTCATGTCCACGCCTCGGTTGTCCGCGCCTCACGATCGCCGGGGGCTCGCCGCGCGCGCGGCATCGTCGCCATGCGCCCCGCCCCCCGTGGGCCAGTGGCCCGCCACGCTCGCGGCATCGTCGCCATCCGCCCGCCCTCAGTGGAGGTGCGACCGCGAGGCGGTCTCGAGCAGCATCGCCAGCACCAGCGGATCGCCCAGGCCGTCCGTCGCGCCCGTGTGGCTGCGCAGGCGCGCGAGGCGGTCCGCGTCCTTCAGGAACAGCGGCTCGTGGAGCGCGTCGGCGGCGGCGCGCAGGATGCCCTCGCGCTCGGAGAGCAGCGCGGCGGCGCGGCCGCGATCGCCGAGCGCGATCTGCCGGGCGGCCTCGGACAGCGTCTCGCCCGCGGCGAAGCCCTGGACCGTCCGGGCCACCGAGGGGTCGGCGCTCGCGGCGCTGTCGGCGTCGCCGGTCGCGTAGACGACCCTGAGCGGCGCCTCGTCGACGACGTTCTTCTTCGCCACCCGGTCCTTGTACTTGAGCTCGATCGACGCGATCGCCCGCGGGTCCACGCCGGCCGGCAGGCCGAGCTTGAGGAGCACCGCGTGGCTGTCGTCGCGCGAGAACGCCGGGATGAAGAACCGCATCCCGCCCTCGGCGTCGTCCTTCCGGTCCTGCTCGATGCGGTCGCGCTTCTGCGCCTGCGCGTCCGCCGCGACCTCGATCGCCCGCACGCGCGCCGCCTCCGCGCCGCTCAGCCGGCGCGAGCCGTAGACCTGGAGCAGCTTCACGTCCGGCTTCAGCCGCACCCGGAGCTCGACCGCCGTCGCGACCGGATCGAGCCGCTTGTCGAGCTCCGTCGCGAGCGCCGGGGCGATCTGGTCGGGGTCGCGCAGGTAGTAGTACCCGCCGGCCCCGTCGCCCGCGATGCCGCTCATCAGCGCGCCGTCGTAGTCGGTGCCGAGCCCGAAGGTGCTCGTCTGGATGCCGCCCTGGAAGGCGTCGAGCGCGAGCCGCGAGAGCCGCTCCGAGCTCGTGATCCCGGCGTTCGCGCGGCCGTCGGAGAGCAGCAGCACGACCTTCACGGCGCCCTCGGGGATGCCCGGCCTCGCGGCCTCGGCGTAGCCGAGCTCGAGGCCGCGGCCGATGTTGGTGCCGCCGCCCTCCGAGATGCCGTCGATCGTCGACTTGATCATCGCCCGCCGGGGCCCGACCGGCCCGTCGGGGATCCGCACCTGGGCGTCGCTCGAGAAGGTGACCAGCGAGAAGTCGTCCCTCGCGTCGAGCCTGTCGACGAGCGCCCGCGCCGCGTCGCGCGCCCGCGCCATCGGCTCGCCAGCCATGGAGCCGCTCACGTCGAGCACGAGGTGCACCGACAGGTGCGGCCGCGCCGCGGGCGCCTGCGCCGTGGAGCGGAGCGCGACGCGCACGTGCACCGGGCCGCCGCCGGGCGGGACCTTCGCGCGCTCGAGATCCGTGCGCAGGGCGAGCGTCACGTCCTTCGGGGCGTCGATCGCGGGCGCGTAGCGGGCGCCGACGTCGCTCACGAGCTCGCGCTCGGCGGGCGGGATGATGCCGCGCGCGACGGCCGACTCGAAGGCCGCGAGGTGACCGCCGCCGGGGCGGTAGGTCGTCGCGAAGCGGCCGTTCGGATCGATGGCGGCGACCTCGGGGGCCGCGGCCCCGCCCTCGCCGTCGTTCCGCGCGGCGGGGGCGGCGGGGGCGGCGGGGGCCAGCATGGCGCCGCCGGATCCCGGGGCCCCCTTCTGCGCGTTCATGTCGTCCCGGGGAGCTGCCGGCGCCCGGGCCGGCTCGGGCGCCGCGGCCCCCGCCCTCGCCGCCCCGACCGTCGCCTCGGCGGGGCTCCCCGGCGAGTTCGTCAGCGAAGCCGTGTCCACCCGCGACGCTTCGGAGGACTCCTTGGCAGCGCACGCGAGCCCGCCCGCCGAGAGCCCCAGCACGAGCGCGCCGCCGAGGAACGCTCGCTTCGACCACACCATCCCGAGTTCGCCCATGGCCTTCTCCCTCCCCGCGGTCCCGGCGGGTGCCCAGTAGGACGGGCGACCGCGGCGTCCGTTCTACCGCCGCGCGCACGGAGACGACGCAGCGTCACCGCGACCGACGATCGACGACGACCTCCGGACAGACAGCGACGAGCGAACGTTGTTCTATTCGACGAAGTCTTGCGGCATGAGCGGGTTGTGCGCGGGCGGCGCGGCAGGCGGGGCCGCGCTCGCCGTCTCCGCGGGCCGGCGCTGCGGCGCCGGAGCGCGCCTCCGGGGCAACGGCAGCTCCAGCCTCGGGGGCAGCGAGCCCGCCTCGGTGATGACGACGTTCGCCTCCATCGCGTGCTTGCCCCTGGAGACGCGCACCCTGTGCTCGCTCCCGAGCGTCCCCGTGAGCTCGACCGACCCGCTCCGCAGGCGCGGCGCCGGCGCCCCGTCGATCTCCACCGAGGCGTCCGCAGGGACGATCGCCAGCTCGACCCGGTGCTGGACGGGCGCTTCTCGTCCAGAGCGCGCCGCCGGAGGCGCCGCGCTCTGGATGTGGAGCGCCCGCGAGTGCTCGGAGAGCTCGCGGGAGACGAGGTGCGCGTAGGTCATCGCCGCGCCCGGCGTGGCGCTCTGCCAGAGCATCACGACACCGCCGAGGCCCGCGGCGACCACCGCGGCGACGGCCACGCTCCTCTTGCGCCAGGGCCGGCGCGGCGCCGGGGCCTGCTCGCTCACCCGCCGCGCGTCGGTCGTCTCGAGCGCGGGCGCCGTGGCGACGTCGGTCGACGGATCCCGCCACCGCGCCACGGGGCCCTCCGACGTCCCGAGCGCGGGCGCCGTGGCGCTGTCGGTCGGCTGATCCCGCCACCGCGCCGCGGAGCCCTCCGGCGCGACGATCGCGTGGCCGCTCCGCCGAGGGATGCGCGCGACCACCCGGGGCTCGAACCGCGGCGCGACGGTCTGGCGCTCCGACGGCGAGAGGGGGACGAGCATGCTCTCGTCCAGCTGGAGGTCGCCGCCGAGGAGCGGCCTGATCGCCTCGAGCATCACCGAGGCGCTCGGGTACCGCGCGACACACTGATACTGGAGCGCCCCGTCGACGATCGCGGCGACCTCGGGGGCGACCCACGGCGCGAACTCCTGGACCGGCGCGGGCAGGTCCGCGACCAGGGCGGCGATGAGATCACCGAACGCCTCGACGTCCTGGGTCGGCGTGCGCCCCGAGAGCGCGTGGTACAGCACGATCCCGAGCGCCCAGACGTCGGTCCGGTGATCGATCTCCTTGATGCCCCGCGCCTGCTCCGGGGACATGTAGCGGGGGGTCCCGAGCATGCTCCCGGACCGGGTGAGCCCCGTCGTGTCCCGGCGCGGCTCGTGGGCCGGCTTGATCTTGGCGACGCCGAAGTCGAGCACCTTCACGATGAGCCCCCCGCCGTCCTCGCGCTGCGCGAGGAACAGGTTGGCGGGCTTGATGTCCCGGTGCAGGACGCCGGCCTCGTGCGCCTTCTGCAGGCCGACGCAGGCCTGGGCCACGATGCGCAGCGCGAGCCGCGGCGGCAGCGGGCCGAGGCGCTCCAGGAGCTGCGCGAGATCCTCGCCGCGGAGGAGCTCCATCACCAGGAACGGCGAGCTCGTGTCCTGGTCCACGCCGCTGTCGAGCACGCGGACGATGTGCTCGGTCTGGATCGCGCTCGCGGCCTTCGCCTCGCGCTCGAACCGCCCCACCGCGGACCGGCTGTGGACGATCTCCGCGTTCATGACCTTCACGGCGACGCGGCGCCCCTGCTCCCGGTCGTCGGCCTCGTAGACGGCCCCCATCCCGCCCCGGCCGAGGAGACGGCCCAGGGTGTACCTGCCGCTCAAGGTCTTGCCGTCCACAAGAAAGGTTTACTCCAGGGAGATGTAAGCGGAGCTTCAATCCTGATGCTACTCGACCCGAGACCCCCGAGGCATCTTTGCTCCTCGGCTGGATTCTTGCGCTCCCCCGCGCTGGCGACCGGGCCGGGAGCCGGCCCCGCGCGCGTCAGAACGTATACCGCGCCCCGATCCCGGGCGCGATCGCGACGAGCACCTCGCCGGCGAGCGACTCTTCCTCGAACCTGCCGAAGAACCCGCGTTGGGCGTCGATCCTGCCGTAGACACCCTGTGAGGGGTTGGTCCACACGGGCTCCTTCAGCCGGACCAGGACCGCCGCCGCGAGGCCGGCCGTCAGCTCGAGGTGCTTGCCGACGCGCAGGCCCGCGCGCACCTCGGGGGTCATCACGAAGAAGCTGGCGGCGTCCGTCGCCGCCGTGGGGTCGACGTCGAACTCGAAATTGCTGCTCGAGATGAAGGTGCCGCTGCGCTCGTCGCGCACCGCGCCGAGCAGGGCGCCGGCGCCGAGCCGCATCGAGAGCCGGGTGCGCCCGCCGAGCGACAGGCCGGCCCAGCCGCCCGCGAGCAGGCCGCTGAGCGCGAGCGCGTCGTCGACGGTGCCGGTGCTCTCCGGCAGCGGGTCCTGGATCTCGAGCGACGTGCGCCGGGCGGTCACGGTCTGGTGGACCTGGAGGTAGCCGGTCATGACGCCGAAGCCGAATCCGGACCAGAGCTCGTAGCCCGCGTGGACCACGCCGAGGGCGCCGACGCCGACGCCCGACGAGCAGGCCTCGTCGCACGGGCCCGCGGCGACGCCGCCGAGGCTCGGCACGAGCACCGGGGCCGCGGCGAGCTCGAGGACGAACCGCCCGGGCGGGCCGCCGAGCTTCACGCGCTCGAGCGCGATCGGGACGACGACGCGCGCGCCGCGGGCGAGGAGCACCTCGCGCCGCGCGGGGATGAAGCCGCCCGCGGCGACCTCGATGCGGTGCCGACCGGCGCTGAGGCGCCCCTCCCATGCCCCGCTGCCGAAAGGCACGCCGTCGACGGTGATGCTCGCGCACACCGGCGAGGGCTCGATCTGGAGCGTCGAGGAGAGCTCCTCGGCGCGGAGGGCGAGGGGCGTCGTCTGCCGCAGCAGGACGAGCACGGAGGCCGGCATGGTCCCGAGATCGCCCGGGCCGCGCAGCACGACCGAGTGGGGGCCGGGCGGGAGCGCGCCCTCCCAGGGCGTCGTGCCGACGGTGTAGCCGTCGACGAGCACGTCGAGCACCCTCCCCTGCTGCTCGGTGACGCGCAGGCGCCCCGACTCGACGAGCTTCTGGAGGCGCGACAGGATGCGGACGACCTGCCCGCCGGCGACGTCGACGCGGGTCTCGAACGGCTCGAAGCCCTCCTTGTAGACGCGGACGACGTGGCTGCCGGCGGCGACGCGCAGCGGAGCGGGCAGGGGGTAGTCGCCGCGGCGGTGGCCGTCGACCATGATCGAGGCGCCGATCTCGGCGCTCACGATGTCGACGGTGCCGACCAGCCCGCGCAGCCGCACGACGGCCTGCTGCGCGGCGCTCCTCGTGTCCGACGGCAGCTTCTGCGAGAAGTCGCGGAGCAGCGTCTCGAAGAGGGCGAGCGCCTCGTCGTAACGGCGGAGCTGCTGCAAGCAGAGCGCGGCGCTCGAGGTGGCGCTCCAGGTCGGATAGGCCTGCCGCGACGCGAGGAACTCGGCGAGAGCCGCCTCCCAGGCGCCCTGGCCGTACAGATCGAGGCCGCGCTCGAAGTGGGCGCGGGCCTCGGCGACGGGATCTCCGGTGGGCGGGGGCTCGGCGGGCGAGCCCGGGGGCACCGCGGAAGGCGGCGCCCCGGGGAGCGCGGAGGGCGGCGCCCCGGGGAGCGCGGAGGGCGGCGCCCCGGGGAGCGCGGAGGGCGGCGCCGCGGGGGGCGCGGAGGGCGGCGCCGCAGGGGGCGCGGGCGGAGCGGGGGAGCCGGCGGGCTGGGCGAGGGATACAGGCTCCGCGGCGAGGGCGACGGCGAGCGCTACCGGCGCGACGATGGCCGCGCGCCGCCGCCTGCGCGCCGCGCCGAGCGCGAGGAGCACCACGGCGGCGGCGCACGCCGCGGCGGGAGCAGGCCGGCCCGGCGCGGCGCTGCAGCCGCTGGCGCCGCCGGGCGCGGACGGCGGCGGGACGCAGTGGCCTCGCAGGTTGCAGACGAACCCCGGCGCGCAATCGTCGAGCGAGGCGCAGCCCGTCTTGCAGGCGCCGCGCTCCGGATCACAGCGGTAGGCAATGCAGTTGACGCTCGCCTGCCCGGGACAGGCGGAGGACGACCGGGTGCACACCGCTGGCGCGAGGCTCTGCGTGTCGCCGCTGCACATGGGCGGCGCGCAGGTCGTGCCGACCTTCGCCGGGCTGCCCTCCGCGCCGCACTCCCCTCGATCGCTGCAGGTGCCGCAGGGACAGGGCGCGTCGCAGCAGATCCCGTCGACGCAGTGATCGCCGGCGAAGCACGCGGACAAGGCGGAGCACGCATCACCCCGGGCCAGGGCGAACCGCTCGGCGTCTGCGAGCGCGTAGTCGCGCCCCTGTCCCCCTGCCACCAGCACCTCGCCGCTCGTCAGCAACGTGGCGGTGTGCCTGCTGCGCGCGCGGTCCAGGGGACCCGTCGGCACCCAGGTGTCGAACGCCGGGTCGTACCGCTCCGCGGTGTCGCTGTGCCCGCCCACCACGAGGACCAGGCCATCTCGCAGGGGCGTCGCGGTGTGGTCCGCTCGCGCGTGGGTCATCGGGGCCGCGAACGTCCAGAGGCCGACCTCCGGGTCGTATCGCTCCGCCCTCACGGGATCGCTGCCAGCATCCTCCTCGCCGCCCGCGGCCAGGACCTCGCCATTCGGCAGCAACGTCATCGTGTGATGGCGGCGCCCGTAATACATCGGAGCCGTGGACTTCCATTCGCCGGTCGCGGGGTCATAGAGCTCCGCGCTGTCGAGCGAGCCGATGGTGTTGAATCCGCCTGACACAAGCACTTTGCCGCTCGGCAACAGCACCGCCTCGTGCTCGGCGCGCGCGACCCGCATCGGATCCGTGCGCGTCCAGCTGTTCGTCTCGGGTTCGTACAGCTCCACGTTCTCATCGCCGAAATCGACCGGGTAGCCGCCCGCCACGAGGACCTTGCCGCTCGGCAACAGCGTCGCCGTGTGCTCGGCGCGCGGGAGCAGCATCTGCCCCGCGTCGGTCCATGTGTCGGTCACCGGGTCGTACAGCTCCGCGCTGTCGAGAACGGTGTAGCCATCGTTGAATTGACCCTGCCTGCCGCCCGCCACGAGGACCTTGCCGCTCGGCAACAGCGTCGCCGTGTGCGCGCCGCGCGCGTGCAGCATCTTCCCCGCGTCGGTCCATGTGTCGGTCGCCGGGTCGTACAGCTCCGCGCTGTCGAGCGTGAGGACCACCTCTTCGGCGGAGCGCAGGTCCATGCCGCCCGCCACGAGGACGAGGCCGCTCGGCAACAACGTCGCTGTATGATCGCTCCGCGCGACGTTCATCGATCCGGCGGTCTGCCACGCCGGGTCGACGAGCACCGCCTCACCGCCCGCGTCCACGGAGAGCTCGATGCGCGAGCCCCGCGCCGTGAGCGCCATGCCGACAGGCCGCCCCGAGGACGCATAGGCCCGCGGCGCCGAGACGCGCAGCACGGCCGCCCCCCGCCCCGGCTCGACGAGCTCCACCGCCTCGCCGCGCGCGCGCGGCGTCGCGCCCTCCACCTGCCAGACCGCCACGACCTCGCCGCGCGCGACGCCTTCGTCGAGCAGCAGCCACTCCTCCACGCCGTGATCGGTCGCCGACCAGAACGACGTCCCCCCGCTCCGCCGGTAGGCCACGGCCTTCCCCACCGGCGTGCCATCCCCCGCGGCGCCTTGCTCTCGCACCTGCACCTCGATCCCTGTCGGCGTACTGAACCGGATGGGCTCGCTGCCCTCCCGGGGCAGCACCACGCGAAGCCGCGAGGGTCTCCCGCGCACGTCCACCGAGCCCAGATGAAACCCCTCCCCGTCGGCGACGAACGCGTCGCGCGCCTCGAGCACGGCGGCAGACCGGTCCGGGAAATGGCGTTGCAGGGTGGCGGCGGACGCAGGCGGCTCCGGCTCGACGCTGCAGCCGGAGAGGCATGCGGAGAGCCAGAAGAGCAGGGCGATGCGCGGGAGGACGCACCCGGGCGAGCTGCGCGGGGACATCAGGCGTCCTCCCGCCGTCGCGCGGGTCCCCCCCGGAGGGTCGAGGCTCTCCGCTGCGCGAGGGCGAGGAGCGCGAGGACCATGGCGCCGAGGCCGCCCCTGGAGCCGGTCGCCGCCACGGCAGCTGCCCCGACGCCGCAACCCGGGCTCTCGGCGGGCGGAGGGGGCGGAGGAAGCACGCAATGGCCGGAGAGGTCGCACGTGAAGCCCGCCGCGCAGTCTTGCAGCGAGCTACACCTGTCCTTGCAGGTGCCGCCGGCCTGATCGCAACGGTAGGGCGCGCAGTCCACGACCTCCCTGGCCTCGCTGCTCAGGCCCGCGCAGCTGGCCCCATCGGCGGGGCAGCGGACGGGCGCCATGCTGTGCGTCTCGTCGTCGCTGCACCGCGCCGGCATGCACACGTCCCCTGTGGGCACGGCGGAGCAGGCGCCGAACCCGTCGCACGACCCATCACAGCCCTCGCGCGCACAGTCACCGCGAGCGTCCGAGCCCTTCGGCTGGGGCACGCAGCGGCCGGGAGACGAGGGCGAGGCGCACGTGTGGCAGGGCTCCGAGCACGGCGACTCGCAGCAGACGCCCTCGACGCAGGGGGCGGACGCGCAATCGGCGTCCGACGCGCACTCGGCGCCGAGGATCGTGTACCGCTCCGGATACTCCGAGAAGCTGATCAGCAGGACGTCGCCGTTCGGCAACCGTGTGGCGGTGTGCTCCGCGTACGCGGCGCCCGCGGGTGCCGTGACGGTCCAGGTGTCGACCTTCGGATCGTACAGCTGCGCGCGCCTGGCCGACTCGCCGGCCTCGCCGTCGAGCTCCCCCACGACCAGGACCTTGCCGCTGTGCAACGTCGTCGCGCTGAACCCGCCGTGATGGATGATCATCGGGCTCGTGGGGGACCAGGCGCCAGCTGTCGGGTCGTACCGCTCCGCGCCGGGATCGCCCACCGCCAGGACCTCGCCGTTGTGCAGCAGCGCCATGGACGGGAGGAACCAGTCGTCCTTGGCCGTCATCGACCCCGTGGGCGTCCAGATATCGAGGGCCGGGTCGTAGATCTCCGCGCTGCCGAGAGCAGCCTCGTACGGGGCGCCTCCCGCCACGAGGACCTTGCCGTCTGCCAGGAGCGTCGCAGCGTGGCCGTAGCGAGCGAAGTTCATCGGAGGCGCGGGCGACCATGTGTCGGCCGCGGGATCGTAAAGCTCCGCGCTGTAGAGGAAGCTGGCGGAGGAGGCGACCTCCGTCAGCCCGCCCGCCACGAGGACCTTGCCATTCAGCAGCCGCGTCGCGGAGTGGAGATGCCGTGCCGTGGCCATGGACGCTCTGGGTGCCCAGGTGTCGGTCATGAGATCGTAGAGCTCCACGGTGTTCACGGGCGCTTTGTCGGCCTTGCCCTCACCCCCGACCACGAGGACCTGATCGTCCTGCAACAGCGTCGCGGTATGAGAGCGGCGCCCTGTGCTCATCGATCGCATGAGACGCCACGTGTAGTCCTTCGGGTCGTACAGCTCCGCGATGTCGAGATTGCGGAAACCGCCCGTCACCAGGACCTTGCCGCTCGTCGGGAGAAGCGTCGCGGTGTGCCCGCTACCATGCTCGGCGTGCATCTGGCCGGCCGGTCTCCATTCGGGATCCACGAGCACCGCCTCGCCGCCGGCGTCGCCCATGTCGACCGACAGCTCGATGCGCGCGCCGCGCACCCGGAGCGCCGGGGCGACAGCCCGCCCCGAGGCCGCATGGGCGCGCGGCGCCGTCACGCGCAGCACGGGCGCCCCGCTCGCGTCGTCCAGGAGCTCCACCGCCTCGCCGCGCTCGCGCAGCAGCGCCCCCTCCACCTCCCACGCCGCCACCGACTCGCCCCCGCGCGCGACGCCCTCCTCGAGCAGCAGCCATTCCTCGACGCCCCCGTCGGTCGCTGTCCAGAACGACGTCCCGCCCGCGCGCCCGTAGCTCACCGCGCGCTCCGCCACCCGGCCCTCGCCGAGAGCGCCGAGCTCCCTCACCCGGATCTCGCCGCCGTCCGCGAGCCGGAACCGGATCACACCGCTCCCGTCCCGGGGCAGCACCACCTCCGGCCGCGCCGCCCGCAGCCACGCCCCGCCCGGCTCGGTCGCGCCGAGCCGGAACCCGTCCTTCGCCGGAGCGAACGCCTCGGGCGCCGACAGCACCGCGTCCGCGTGGTCCGGGAAGCGCAGTCGCAGCGCCGCGGCCGAGGTGTCCTCCGGCTCCGCGCCGCAGCCACCGAGCAGCAGCGCGGACGCAAGCAGACGTGACAGCGCCGCGTGCGGTCGCCTCGAGCAAAAGAAAAGCGCAACCATGATGAGCCTCGCGCGCCGAGTAGAGCAGCCTCGGCCCCGGCGCGCCTAGCTCCCCGCCGAGATCGCACGACCTCGGCGCCGGATTCAACGCAGGATGCCGAGCCCGCCCTCCTCGGCGCCGGCCTCAAGGAGGGCCGCTGTCGCGCCCGCCCTCCTCGGTCAGCTCCGCCCTCTGCGCCCGCGCCGCGGGCACCTCGAGCCCCGCCGCGCGGGCGAGCCCCATCACCCCCTCCACGGCGGCCGCGATGTAGCCGAACGGGTTCGCCCCGTCGACCGCCGTCACGTGCACCTCGCCCATCCGCTGCTGGAACGCGGCGGCGAGCGCCGGCATCTGCTGCGCGACCGTCAGCCGGATGATCTCCGGCGACACGGTGTTCTCGATCTCGCGGAGCGCCCGCGCGCGGTCGAGCTCGAGCTCCTGCGTGAGCCGCGCCTTGCGCGCCTCGATCTCGGCGATGGCGAGCTCGGCCTCGGCCACGAGCCGGCGCGCGCTCGCGATCGCCGCGCGCTGCCGGAGCAGGTCGATCTCGTGCGCGCTCGCGGCCATCTTCGCCGCGTGGCGCGCGGCCGCCGCCTCCGCCTCGAGCGCCGTCTTCTCGATCTCCGCCCTCACCGACAGCGCCGCGATCTGCTGCTCGTGGGCCAGCCGCGTCTCCTTGAGCCGCGCCTCGGAGGCGAGCTCCTCGAGCCGCGCCTTCTCGCTGGTCTCCTGGCGGCGCGTGCGCAGCTCGACCTCGGCGGAGAGCTTCGTCAGCTCGATCGCCCGCTGCGCCTCGGCCTCGCCCTGCCGGACGGCGCGCTCGGTGAGCAGCGACGCCTCCCGGGCCTTGCGCTCCTGCTCCTGGCGATAGTGCGCTTGCAGGTTGCCGAACACCGCGGGCGAGAGGATGCGCACGTCCTGGATCTCGATGGTGTCGATGAGCACGCCCCAGCCCTTGTCGGTGGTGTCGTCGGCGCCGCCGCGCCCCGAGACGACGGGCGCGATCTCCCGCATCAGCTCGCCGGCGAGCCCCTCCTTTCGCCGCGTCAGGCACTCCTCGACGGACAGGTTCGCGACGAGCCGGCGCACGGCGCCCGCGAACATGTCCACGAGGAGCGCCTCGAGCTTCTCCTGCGCGCGCTCGGGGAACGAGAAGTTCAGCATGCGGAACGCGATGAGCGGGTCCGCGATGCGGTAGACGGCGAGCCCGGTGACCTCCACGCCTACCTTCTCGAGGGTGACCTGGTCGGCCTCGAACTGGAGCTTCTGGACCGTGGTCGGCACGACAGCGACGCTGTCGCCCGGGAGCTTGAAGCACGAGGCGCCCTGACCGGAGGTGGGCCTGAGCTGGCCCCGCCGCATGTGAATCAGGTACTCGCTCGGCTTCGCGCTGATGCGGCCCCACCTCTTGAGCTTCTCCGGATCTTCCGCCGGCTTGCCCGCGCGCCAGCCCTGATCGTACCGCCCCCGGCCGCCAGCCCCGGTCCCGCGGTCGCCTGCGTGGACGACCACCGCGGCGCCGCCCGGCGCGCCGCCTTCGCCGTTGATGATGACCCTGCGTTGCTCGATGTGCGTCATGTCCTCTCCCTCGTGAGGAAGGAGTTCGCAGGAACCGGGCCAGCCGGGAGACACGGTGAAAGGAGGCGTCCGGGGGTCGCGCCGGGCGGCGGCGATCCGCGACGGCGCGCGCCGCTCCGGAACGGAGCGCGCCGGCGATCCGCGACGGAGCGGCGCCGCTCCGGAATGGATCGCCCTCGCGTGGCGGCCGTCGGCGCGCGTCAGCGGATGTTGACCCTGAGCCTCACCGGACGGCCGTCGCGCTCGACGACGACGGAAAGGCTCTTGTCGGAGCGCATGCGCGAGTAGGCCATCATGGCCTTCTGCGGGTCGGTGAGATCGATGCTGTTGACCGACCGCACGAGATCGCCGCTCTGGATCCCGAGCGACTCGAGCACCGAGCCGGGCTTGACCATCATCTTCAGCCCGACCACCTGGTTGTCCCGCATCTCCGGGATCGCCGCCGAGGTCTCCGTCACGATCTCGGGGTGCTCGAAGATCCTCTCGGCGGCCGACCGATCGATGTCGATCTCCGTCTCGCCCACCCGCTTGATGTTCGAGGCGATCTCCGTCGGGACGCTGCTCCTGCCGGACCGTCGGGGCTGCGTCGCGCGGGGCGGCTCTGGCGCTGGCGGCGGCTGCGGCTCGGTCTTGCCTTCATCGCTGCGCTTCTGGCCGAGCTGCATCTGGCAGCGCGCGCCTCCCGAGGTGAGCCACACCCGGTCCCAGGCGATGTCCTCGACCTTGCGGCCGGCGATCTCTCCGCCGCGCCGCCCGAGCGCGGTGGGCCCGCCGTCGGCCGCGATCGCCGCGAAAGACCATTCCGGGTCCTCGGAGACGGCGATCAGCACGACGCGCCCCTTGTCGCACGGGGGCGCGAGGTACGGGTCGAGATGGGAGAGGTCCGCCTGTCCGGACGGCGCCTCGCCCGGCGGCGGGCGGAGGGGCCCTGTCGTCGAGTCGAACGGATTGCGCTCCAGGATCGGCGTCGCGCTCGGCGGGGCATCCTCGGAGGGCGGCGGCGCGCTCTCCGCCTCGCCGCGCGCCGTCGCCGGGGGCCGGGAAGAGGCGCCGTCCCGCGCGATCTGGTAGCCGACGAGATGAGATACGCCGGAGGCCTGAAAATACGCGGAGACCGCGACCATTCCTCCCAGGATGAATGCGAATCGGCGCTTGACGAACGCGTCGGGGTTCATGCGTAACGCTCCTCCTGGCTGGAGCGCGCCGGGCCTCGCCGCGCGAGCGTCCCTTGCCGCCGCGGAGGCCGCGGCAGTGCACGCCCTCGCCACCGGCAAGGCCGCGCGTCCTGGTGAGCACCGAGCGTGCCCGCTCAGGGGGCTCGCGGCGGGACAGGAAGGAGTCCGGCCGGGACAGCGGCGCAGAGCGCTCTGGACGAGATCACGTGACGTGGGGGGCCAGCTCGGGAGCGCGCCGCCCATCACCCGAGGGCACGCCAGCTCGAGGCGGGCCGTGAACGTCGCGCGCGATGTCAGGGCTCAGCGATGCGGTAATCTTGCACGATCCCGCGCCCCGGCGACGGCTTTGCACTACTTCAAACAACGCTGCAGGAGCCCTCTTCTCCGGCGATAACATCGATCTCGGTCGCTCACGACGGCGGCCAGCGAAGGGCCCTCTGCCCTGGAGAGCTTGACCCAGCGCGGTATGCCTGTAGCCTGCCGGGACATTGATAGATGGGAGCGCCGTCATGAATCGATCGTGGCCCGCGGTGGTCAAGTCGTTGTTCCTCGTCCTCTCGGCAGCACACGTCGCGTGCGGCGACACCGGCGAGGATCCGGGCGGAGCAGGGGGCGCGCGCCTGGACCCGTCGGACAGCTCGAGCACCTCGGCGTCCACGTCCACCTCATCGACGTCCGCCTCGTCGACGTCCGCCTCGTCGACGTCCGCCTCGTCGACGTCCGCCTCATCGACGTCCTCCGGCGGGAACCCCGATATCTGGATCCCGGAGCTCGAGACGTCGTGGCACTGGATGATCGACCACCCGCTGGATCTGGACGATCCCAAGGATATGGGCCTGGTCGATCCCACCGGAGCGCCCACCGAGTCGCCGCCTCCCACGGTCTACGACATCGACTGGGAGTTCACGCCGGCCGAGACGGTGGCCGCGCTCCACGCGAGGGGCGCCAAGGTCATCTGCTACGTCGACGTCGGCGCGTTCGAGGACTATCGGCCGGACGCCGGCGACTTCCCGGAGTCGGTCAAGGGCAACCCGGACTACCACTGGGAGGGCTCTTTCTGGCTCGACATCCGGCAGATCGAGCTCCTCGGGCCGATCATGCAGGCCCGGTTCCAGGTCTGCAAGGACAAGGGCTTCGACGCCATCGAGCCCGACGAGGTCGACGGCTACGCCAACGACTCGGGGTTCCCCCTCACCTACGAGGACCAGATCGCCTACAACCGGTTCATCGCGGATCTCGCCCATTCGATGGGCATGTCCGTCGGGCTCAAGGGCGACATCGAGCAGGCGGAGGACCTGTGGCCCCACTTCGACTGGACGCTGAACGAGCAGTGCTTCGAGTACGAAGAGTGCGAGATCCTCGTCGACACATTCCTGGCGAACGGCAAGGCCGTGTTCGAGGTGGAGTACGACGATCCGTTCTCCGGTCACATGACCGACAGGTCGCTCTTCTGCGACCAGGCGAACGCCTGGGGCTTCAACAGCATGGAGATGCCGCTCGACCTCGACGGCGGCCGGTGGCCCTGCCGGTGACCCCGGTCCCTGAGGGAGCCGCCGCCTCTGAAGGCGCTGCTCGAGGAGCTCCGGCGCTCGCTGGGCCCATGCGGGCGCGTCCGGTTGCGCGCCCGGCGCAAGGCGTGCGCCGCAGGCCCGACCTCGGGCCGCGCCCCGCCGGGAGCTCGCCATGGCCATGTTCTTGCTCCCTCGGCGGACGAGGCCAATCCGATGACCAGAGCGATTCCGACCGTCAACCGCTACATGACCAGGAGCCCGCACTCGATCGGGCTCGCCCAGAACCTCGCGCATGCCCACAAGGTCATGCGCGAGCACCGGATCCGCCACCTGCCCGTGCTCGATGGGGGCACCCTGGTCGGGGTGGTCTCCGACCGCGATCTGCACCTCATCGAGACGCTCCGCGACGTCGACCCTGAGAAGGTGACCGTGGAGGAGGCGATGACCCCGATCGTCTACACGACCTCGCCCGACACCCCGCTCGACGAAGTCTCCAGGGAGATGGCAGAGCACAAGTACGGCTCTGCCATCGTGCTCGAGCGCGGCAAGGTGATCGGCGTCTTCACCACGACCGACGGGATGCGCGCCCTCGCCGACCTGCTGGAGGCGCGTCCGACGCCCTGACGAGAGCCCCCACGCCACGTCGCCCGAGAGGAGGCCCTCTGTGAGCCAGACACGACCAGCGCTCCTCGAGATCTTGCTCAAGACGGCCGTGACCCACTCTGTCACGTATGTCGTCATGGGCCTGCTGGCGTCTTCGATCCTCGATTACACGCGCTTCTTTGCAGAGACCAGCCTCAGCCTCATGATGCGGCCGACCAGCGATCCCTGGGTGATGGCGGGACCGCTGCTCCAGCCCGTCAGGGGGCTCCTGTTCGGCGTCGTCTTCCACGTGCTCCGCGAGCCGCTCTTCGGGAAGACCGCCCCCCTCGCCGCACGCGTCCCTCACCCGTCGTAGAGCAGCACCTCGACCTCGGCCCCCTCTCCGATCGCCTCCTGCTCGGCCGGCACGATGACCACGCCGTCGGCGCGCGTCGTCGACGACAGGATCGAGGCGCCGCTCGTCGCGATCGGAAACACCCGATCTCCGTCGACGCGCACCCTCACGTAATCGACGCGCCCCGGCTCGGAGACGATCTTGCTCGCCACGACGCACCACCTCCGCCGGTGCGGCCACGCGCGCGGCAGGCCGCCGAGGGCGCGGATCGACGGGCCGGCGAAGAACTCGTAGGCGCAGAGGCACGACACCGGGTTCCCCGGCAGCAGGAACACCGGGCGCCCGCCGGCCAGGAAGCCGAACCCGGCGGGCTTCGCCGGGCGCATCGCGACGCCGTGGACCGCCACCTCGCCGAGCTCCGCGAGGACCAGCGGCGCATGGTCCTCCGAGCCGACCGACGAGCCGCCCGAGACCAGCACCACGTCCGCGCCGGACGCGCCGGACGATGACAACGCATCCCGCACCGCCTCGCGCCGGTCCGGGACGTACGCGACGGTGACGTCCTCGGCGCCGTCGCGACGCGCGAGCGCCGACAGCACCAGGCTGTTCGCGTCGACGATGCAGGCCCCGCTCGGCATGCTGCCCGGCGGCAGGAGCTCGTCGCCCGTGATCAGGATCCGCACCGACGGCCTGCGCACGACGCGCAGCTCGGCGACGCCGGTCGAGGCGAGCACGCCGACGTCCTGCGGGCGCAGCCGGCGCCCGGCCGACACGACCGCCGCGCCGGCCAGCACGTCCTCGCCGACCACCGCGATGTGCTTGCCCGGCGGCACCGGCTGGCGCACCCGCACCACCTCCGCCCCGCCGCTGCCCGCGGCCTCCTCGGCGTGCTCCGCCATCAGCACCGCGTCGGCCCCCTCGGGCACCGGCGCGCCGGTCGTGATCCGCACGGCCTCGCCCCGGCGGATCGCGCCGGCGTGAGGACGCCCGGGGAACGAGGCCCCCACGAGCGCGAGCTCCACCGGCGCGCCGGCGGCCGCGCCGAAGGTCGCCTCGGCGGCGATCGCGTAGCCGTCCATCGCCGAGCGGGCGAAGTGCGGCACGCTGGCCCGGGCGAGCACGAACTCCGCCGCGACCCGCCCGGCCGAGCGCGCGATCGGGACCGGCTCGTCGCCGAGCCGCTGGACGCGCTGCTCCAGGATCTCGAGCGCCCGCTCGACCGTCGTGTGCTCGCGAAAGCCTCGCATCCGGACGTCGCGCATCGGGGCTCCGTGAAGCGGGGGCCGCTCAGCCCGCGGCGGAGCTGTCGAGCGCGCCGCGGTAGATCTCGTCCACGGCGAGCGCGCCGTCGATCGAGGCGAGCCGCGCGCGCTCGCCCGGCCCGGCCTCGTACAGCGTCCAGGTGTTGTCCTCGTTGCGCCGGAAGACCTCGATCCTCCGGTGCGACTGCGAGACGAGCACGTACTCCTTCAGCGAGGGGATGCGGCGGTAGTGGGCGAATTTTTCTCCCCGATCGTACCCCTCCGTCGAGTCCGACAGCACCTCGACGAGCACCAGCGGGTTGACCACGGCGTCCTTGTCCTCGGGATCGCGCGCCAGCTGGCCGCAGACGACGCTCACGTCGGGGTAGGTCGCGAGGCCCGTCTCGCGCACGCGGACGCGGAGGTCGGACGAGAACACCTCGCAAGGGCAACGGCCGAGCTGCGCGCCGAGGGCCATGGTCACCCGCGCCGCGAGCCGCGCGTGCTCCGGCGTGCCGCCGGCCATGTCGAAGATCTCGCCGGCGAGAAACTCATGCTTGGTCGGGCTCGCCCGCTCCTGCTCGAGGTATTCGGCGTAGGTGAAGGACAGCTTGCGGGCGGGTGCGTTCACGTCATGGCCTCGCCCGGGAGTATGGCACGGGAAGCGCCCCCCCGGTGCTTCACGCGCCAGGGGTCACGCCGCTCGCCCGGGTCCTACCGCTTGCTGCCCCGCCGCGGCCGGCTCGCGCGCCGGAGCGGCGCGACCAGCGCGAAGGCGCCGAACGCCATGACCGACAGCTTCGGCCCCCGCTTCTTCCGGGCGCTCGCGCGCCGCTCGCCCGCGATCGAGCAGTCCTCCGACTCGGCGGAGTCGTCGGTGTCCCCGCTGCACCCGTCGTCCTCCGCGTAATACTCGTCGTCGGAGTCCGGCTCGCTCGTGTCCCCGCTGCACCCGTCGTCCTCCGCGTAATACTCGTCGTCGGAGTCCGGCTCGCTCGTATCCCCGCTGCACCCGTCGTCCTCCGCGTAGTACTCGTCGTCGGGCGCCGGCTCGCTCGTGTCCCCGCTGCACCCGTCGTCCTCGTACTCCTCCTCGTAGTAGCCGTCGTCGTCCTGCACGTCGGTGTCGTCCACGACGACCGTGTCGGCGGTGCCGGCGCAGCCGCAGCCCATGTCGGCCACCGGCTCGTCGTCGTCGTAGTAGTCCGGACCGTCCACGCCCGACGAGCCGCCGGTCGTGCTCGAATCGCCGGTGCTCGGCCCCCCGCCAAGGCCCCCGGGCAAGCCCGAGCCCGACGAGCTGCCGGCCCCCGCGCCGCCGCCGCCTGTCTCGCCGGAGCACTCGTCCAGGCGGAGGCTGCCGGCCCGCACGATCGGCGTGACCGACCGGCCATCGCCGAAGGTGAGCGGCCAGTCCGCGCCGGGCTGCCCGGCCGCGAGCCGGAGCGAGACGCGCGTGAGCCACACCGACGACGGCGCGAGCCCGGAGAGGCCGACCGCGAGATCGTCGGCGATCGGGCCGCAGCGCAGGAGCTCCGGATCCGTCTCGTCCTGCCGGGGCGACTCCGCGCACTCGGGCGCGCCGTCGACGACGCCGTGCTCGGCGCGCGGGCAGCTCGCGGCGACCTTGAGGCTCGACGCCAGCGCGGCCGCGGCCACCGCGGCGCACGACCCCGGCGCGTCGGAGGCGTCGCCGTACGTGCTCGCGCGCGCGAAGTACGCCGCGACGACGCTGTCGACGCGGTCGCTGCCGAGGGCGACGCTGCGGCTCAGCGCCTCGTGGCCCGCGGCCTCGACGAGCGCCCCGTCGCCCCCCGCCTGGCCGAGGATCTCTTCGCGGAGCTCCGTGTAATCGCTGCGCTGCGCGCTCGCGTCCCAGGTCAGCGAGGCCGGCGGGAGCGTCACGGGCGCGGCGCCCGACAGCGCGCCCCGGCCGTCGCCGAGGAGCCACGCGGTGACGAGCACGCCGCTGTCGTCCGCCCTGGTCAGCGACAGCGGCAGGAGCGGCTCCCCGCCGCCCGTGACGATGCGCAGCGTCTTCGTGAGCGCCGGCCCGCCGGGCGCGTCGAACCGGGCCGCCGCGAACCGCACCCCCTGCAGCTGGGCGAGCTGCGCGGCCGTCTCGGCGGAGAGCGCGAGCCCGGCCGACGCAGCCCAGCGCGCGACGGCGTCCGCGTCCGCGAGCACGGTCACCTCGACCGGCGCGAGCGCCGCCTCGTGCGCGAGCTGCCCGGTCATGTCGAACGGCGCCGGCGCGCCCTCCTCTCCCGGGCAGGTTGCGTCCACGCCCTCGGGCGGGAGCACGCGCGGCGCGGTCGCCGCCTCGAGCGCCTCGAGCCACGCGTCCGAGCTCACGTCGAGCGCCGCGAGCGGCGGCACCGGCACGACGACGGCCACGGGCCCGCTCGGCCCCTGGAACCGCAGGCTGGTCCAGAGCGTCGTGCGCTCTGGCCCCGCCGCGACGGCGACGCGCTGCTCGACGGACGCCTGTCCGGCGCCGGGCAGCCACGCCCCCGCGGCGAGGGCGTCACCGGAGAACGACAGGAGGACCGCAGGAAGCGCAAGCGCAAGCGACCGTCTGGGCATGCGAGGCCGAATGGCAAGCAGCATGCCCTCCATCGTAGGCGGTGATCGACGCGGACTTCCACGCCGTCGCGGCCCGATGAGAACCGCAGTTCACGACGCTCCCTTGCCACAGCGACTCCGCCGCGAGGGCGCCCCCCGGCCGCGCCGCAATCCTGCGGTGACGGCGCGGCGCCGGCGCGCGGCGGCTCACGCCTCGTGCACGATGACGATGTCGTCGGGGTGGAGGTGGCAGAACACCCTGTCCCCGGCGTGGAGCGCTGTCTGGCCGGAGCTCTCGTTGGCCACCACGGCCGTGAGCGTGAGCCCGGAGTCGGTCCGGAGCCGCAGCTGGTCGGTCGCACCCTTGAACAGCTCGTCCTCGACGTGCGCCTCGAAGCAGTTCTCGAAGGCGGCCTCCCGCGCCTTGCGTAGCGCGATCTTCTCGGGTCGAATGGAGATGAGCGCGCTCTCCGCCCCGCCGGCGAGGTGCTCGGCGTTGACGAGGAGCTCGATCCCCCCCTCGAGCCGGACCCGCGCGCGCTCGCCGCTGCGCGACAGGACGGACGCCCGGAGGATGTTCGCCTGGCCGATGAAGTTCGCGACGAACGTGGTCTTGGGGCGGTGGTAGATCTGCGACGCGTCGCCGAGCTGCTCGATACGGCCCTTGTTGATCACGGCGATGCGGTCGCTCATGGTGAGCGCCTCTTCCTGGTCGTGGGTCACGAAGACGAACGTGATCCCGAGCTTCTTTTGCAGCGCCTTGAGCTCCACCTGCATGGCGTGCCGCAGCTTCGCGTCGAGGGCGGAGAGGGGCTCGTCGAGGAGCAGCACCTTCGGGCGGCAGACGATGGCCCGCGCGAGCGCGACCCGCTGCCGCTGCCCGCCGGAGAGCTGCGCTGGCTTCCGCTGCTCCATGCCCTCGAGCGACACCATGGCGACCGCGGCGCGGACCCGCTCGGCCATCTCTTGCCTCGGGACCTTCTTCATCCGCAGGCCGAAGCTGATGTTCTCCTGCACGGTCATGTGCGGGAACAGCGCGTAGCTCTGGAACACCTGGTTCACGTCCCGCCGGTAGGGCGGCTCGTGCGTCATGTCCTTCCCCTCCAGCAGGACGGCGCCGGTCGTCGGCGTCTCGAAGCCCGAGATCATCCGGAGCAGCGTCGTCTTGCCGCACCCCGAGGGGCCGAGCAGCGTGATGAACTCGCCGGCCCTGATCTGGAGCTCGACCTCGTTCACGGCGAGGAAGCCGCCGAATCGCTTGGTGACCGCGCGGAGCTCGACCATCACATCCATCGATTCACCTCAGAGAGGAGCATCAGCGCTCCGGCTCCTTGCGCAGGCCGAGCACGAAGAACAGGGAGAAAAGGAGCAGGAGCGTCATGCCGAGCGCGGCGCCGAACGGCCAGTCGCGCGCCTGCCCGAACTGGTTCTGGATCACGTTGCCGATCATGGGCACGCGCGCCCCGCCCATGAGGTCGGTGATCGCGAACATCCCGAGCGCCGGGATGAACACGAGCAGGATGCCCGCCAGGATGCCGGGGCGCGTGAGCGGGACGATGACGTGGGAGAAGGCGGACACCGGCCCCGCGCCGAGGTCGAACGCCGCCTCGATCAGGGCGTTGTCGAGCTTCTCGACGCTCCCGTAGATGGGCAGGATCATGAACGGCAGATACGAGTAGACGAGCCCGATGACCACCGCCGACGGCGTGTACATTATATCGAGCGGCGCCGAGATGATCCGCAGATAGAGGAGCAGCCCGTTGAGGAGCCCCTCCGACTTGAGGATGGACATCCAGGAATACGTCCGGATGAGAAAGCTGGTCCAGAACGGCACCATGACCAGCATGAGCAGCTTGTTCCGGACGCCCTCGCGGGCCCGGCCGATGAAGTACGCCACCGGGTAGCCCGCGACGAGGCAGATCGCCGTGGTGATGGCGGCGTACCGGATCGAGTTGAGCAGGATCTTGAGGTAGGTGGCGTCGAGCACGCGCGCGTAGCTCGAGAGCGAGAGCCGGAAGACCACCTGCCCGAGCTCGTCCCGCTCGCAGAAGCTGTAGACGAGCATGATCGCGGTGGGCGCCACGACGAAGGCGACCAGCCAGAGCAGGAGCGGCGCGAGCAGCAGCCACCCGCGGACGCCCGGCTTCCGCTGCGCGCCCTGGAGCTCGACGATCTGCCCGGTGGCTGTGTTCATGGCGCCCTGCCGCTCACTGCGCCTTGAGGTCCGTCACCAGCTTGTCCACGTCCGCGGCCGCCTTCCCGATGTCGTGGAAGGTCTCCATCCCCGCGAGGGGCGGGTAGCTCGCGGGGTTCGCGAGCTGCTCCGGCGTGAGCAGCTTGCGCGCCTCGGTGTTCGGGTTGGTGTAGGGGAACTTGTCCGAGATGATCTTGCTGACCTCCGGGCGGAGGATGTAGTTCATGAACAGCTCCGCGCCGATCTTGTTCTGGGCGTTGTCCGGGACCGCCAGGCTGTCGATGGCCTTGTGCGTCCCCTCGGCCGGCAGGATGAACTGGAACTTGTCCTTGTTCTCCTGGTAGAGGAGGGCCGCTTCCCCGCTCCAGACGATGCCGATATCGACGTCGCCGTTGAGGAGCGCCGTCTTCGGGCTGTCGGAGTCGAACACCTTCACGAGCTTGATCCACTCCGCGAGGGTCGGCTTGATCTTCGCGAGGTTCTCCGGCGTCACCTGGTTGGAGTCGAGCCCCATCGAGACCATCACCCAGGCGACGATCTCGCGGGCGTCGTTCAGGGCCACGATGCGCCCCTTGTACTTCGGCTGGAACACGTCCTTGAAGCCCTTCACGGGCTCCTTCACCTTCTCGGTGTTGACGACGATACCGACCGTCGTGCCCATCCACGGGACCGTGTACTTGAGCTCCGGATCGTGCGCCAGGCCCCTGAACGCGGGCGCGATGTTCTTCAGGTTCGGCAGGCGCGCGTGGTCGAGCGGCTGGATCTTGTTCTGCCGGATGAGCGCCTCGACGGCATACTCGGAAGGCTGGATGAGGTCGTACCGGGTGCTCCCGGCGAGGAGCTTCGACATCATCTCCTCGTTCGAGGCGTAGGTCTCGTAGTTGACCTTGATCCCCGTCTCCTTCGTGAAGCCGTCCAGGACCTCCTGCGGGACGTACTCGGACCACGCGAAGAGGTTGAGCTCGCCGCCCGCCTTGGGCTCGGCCGCCGGCGCGCTGCCCGAGCCGGCCGCCTGCGGCGCCGGGCTCTCCTTCTTCCCACAGCCGAGGAGGGCCATGAGCGGGACGACCATCAGTATCAAGAGCGCTGAGATGCGTTTCATTGGCCTATTCCTTGTCTTGCCTGCGCCGGCGCAGGCGTCCGCGCCGCTCGCCTTCAGCCCTCGTCCGGGAGCCGCCTCGCGGTGCCCTTCAGCGACTCGGCGACCACGACCAGCATCGCGGTCACGACGATGAACACGGTCGAGATCGTGTTCAGCATCGGGTTCAGACCGACCTTCGCCATGCCGAACACCTTGATCGGCAAGGTCTCGGACTTCGGCCCGCGCGTGAAGTAGGTGACGATGAGCTCGTCCATCGACAGCGTGAACGACATCAGCGCACCGGAGATGATGGCGGGCAGAAGATAAGGCACCAGGATCAGGAAGAACGCCTTGAGCGGCGTCGCCCCGAGATCCAGCGCGGCCTCCTCGAGGGACGGGTCGAGCCCCGCGAGGCGCGCCTGGACGGCGATGAGCACGAAGGGGAAACAGAAGGTGATGTGCGAGACGATCACGGTCGTGAAGCCGAGCTCGAGCTCCACCGTCTTGAAGAAGATGAGCAGGCTGATCCCCATGATGATCTCCGGGATGATCATGGGGATGAAGATCAGCGTCGTGATCGACCGCAGCGCGGGGAACCTGTACCGGTAGAGCAGGAAGGCGCCCGCCGTGCCGAGGACGACCGAGAACGCCGTGGTGATCGCGGCGATGATCACGCTGTTGCTCAGCGACTCGATGAGCGGCGACCGGCGCTCGTCCCCCAGGTGGGCGACGAGCTCGTCGAAGAGCTGCCGATACCATTTGAAGGTGAACCCCTCCCACACGACGCTCATCCGCGAGTCGTTGAACGAGTAAGCGACAAGCAGCAGGATCGGGAGATAAAGATAAATGAGGACGACGCCGCTCCAGCCGCAAAGGAGCAGATTCGACAGCTTGATGCCCGACATCGTCCGGAGTCGCATGCGGCGGCCTCGCAATCTTACACGGTCGCTGCGCGAGCTTATCGCTTGCTGAACGCCGTTTGCAACACATTGCCGAAGAGGGAGGGGGCCTGGATCACCGGGGTGAACGCGGCCACGCTGGCTGTCGCCCGCGTTGGCCTTGTGACCGAGCGCGGGCGCGCGGCGCGGGCGGCGCGGGCGGCGCGGGCGGCGCGGTCGACTCGCGCGACGCGGACGGCTCGCGCGCGGCGCGGCCTGGGGCCAGGCCAGGGGCCAGCGCGGCGGTCGCGGCCTCGACCGTGGGGCCTCCTGCGCTGGCCGGCGCGCGGCGGCTCGCTCCGGAGAGCCCTTGACACCGCACTCCCCTCCGCTTACCCGCCCTGCATGACCGGGCTGTCGCGCCGCCCTTCAGGTGAGGTCCCGTGAGCACTCCCCGCATCTGGACGATCGAAGAGGCGAACGCGCTCGTCCCGCAGCTCTCGTCGTTGATCGGCCGGCAGCTCGCCCTGGCGAGCGATATCGAGCGCTGCTGGCAGCAGCTCGTGGACGCCGTGCAGAGCCCGACGGTGGCGCCCGATCAGCTCATCGAGCTGGCGCGCAGCGGCAGCGAGCTGGCGCGGGCCCGCGAGCGCGAGCTCTCGGAGAGGATCGCCGCGTACGAGGCCGGGTGGCGGGACGTCGAGGATCTCGGGGTCGTCGTGAAGGACCAGCGCATCGGGCTCTGCGACTTCTACGGCCGCCTCGACGGCGCCCTCGTCTGGCTCTGCTGGCGCTACGGCGAGCCGGCCGTCGATCACTACCACGGGCTCGAGGCCGGCTACGCCGGGCGCAAGCCGATCACCGCCGCCAAGCGCCGGCAGCTGCTCAACTGACGAGGCCACCGTGATCGACCGGCAGAGAGCGGCCCGGGCCATCGAGGAGTTCCTCCGCGCGCTCGGGCGCGACGTCGAGGGGGAGCTCGCGGGCACGGGCGAGCGGGTCGCCGACGCGTGGGCGGACGACCTCATCGAGGGGGAGGCCATCGACGCGGCCGCGGTGCTCCGCGAGGGCGCCATGGAGACAGGCCCCTTCGAGCGCGGGCTCGTCGTCGCCCGCGACCTCGCCGTGACCACGATGTGCCCGCACCACCTGCTGCCCGGCCACGGCACCGGCATCGTCGCCTACCTGCCGGGCGCGCGGGTCGCCGGCATCGGCACGATCGCGCACGTGCTCGACGCGCTCGCCCGGCGGCTGACCCTGCAGGAGCGCATCGGCGGCCAGCTCGTCGAGCTGCTCGTCCACGAGCTCGGCGCGCGCGGCGCGCTGTGCAAGCTCGCCCTGACCCACACCTGCCTCATCGCCCGCGGCGAGCGCAAGGCGGGCGCCCTCATCGAGACGGTCGCCGTCGCGGGGGTGTTCGCCGAGCCGGGCCCCGAGCGCGATCTCGCCTTTGCCGCCGCGCTCGCCGGGGGCAGGGCGTGACCGGCGTCGCGGTCGTCACGGGGCCGAGCCGCGGGATCGGCCGGGCGACGGCGCTCGCGCTGGCGCGCCGCGGCCTCTCCGTCGCGCTGCTCGGCCGCCCGAGCCCGCGGCTCGACGAGATCACCGACGAGGTCCGCCGCCTCGACGTCGCCGCGCTGCCGGTGCCCTGCGACGTCGCCTCCGACGAGCAGGTGGCGCGCGCCGCCGCCGAGGTCATCGCGTGGCTCGGCGCGCCGCACGTGGTCGTGAACAACGCCGGCATCGTCCGCCGCGGCGCGCCAGTCCACGAGACCTCGCCCGCGGCGTGGGACGAGGTGATGGCCGTCAACCTCCGCGGCCCTTACCTCGTCTCGCGCGCCTTCCTCCCGGCCATGCTCGCGCAGGGCCGCGGCCGGCTCGTCCACGTCGGCAGCATCTCCTCGACCATCGCGTCCCCGGGCAACGCGTCGTACGCCGCGTCCAAGTGGGGCCTCGTCGGCTTCGCGAAGAGCCTGGCCGAGGAGCTGCGCGGCAAGGGGCTCCAGTCCATCGCCGTGCTCCCCGGCTCGGTCGACACCGACATGCTCGTCGGCAGCGGCTTCCCCCCGCAGATGAGCGCGGACGACGTGGCGCGGCTCATCGTGTACGCCGCGCTCGACGCGCCCGACGCCGTCACCGGCTCGGCCCTCGAGATGTTCGGCTGACGGCGCTCGGCGACGCCCGGGCGGCGCTCGGCGACAGCGCCCGGGCGGCGCTCGGCGACAGCGCCCGGGCAGCGCTCGGCGACAACAGCGCCCGGGCGGCGCTCGCGCCGCGCTCGGCGACGGCGCGCGACGGCCGCGCTCGCTCCCGCACCGCCCCGGCGCTCGTCCCCCGCCGTCGAGCTCCATGTACGTGGCGCCGCCACACCCGACGCACCTGCGTGCTAGCCTGAGGCCGTGGAAACGACGCCTCCGCGACCAGGCGATCTCGCCGCGGCCTTGCCCGAGCTCCCGCTCTTCCCGCTGCCGCAGACGGTGCTCTTCCCCGGCGCCCTGCTGCCGCTGCACATCTTCGAGCCGCGCTACCGGGCCCTCGTGCGCGACGCCCTCGAAACCCACCGCATCCTCTCGGTCGTCCTCATCACGGACACCCGCGCGGTCGACGCGCACGGCCACCCGGCGATCGCGGGCGTGGCCGGCGCCGGCGAGATCATCGACCACGCCGAGCTGCCGGGGGGCCGCTACAACATCGTGCTGCGCGGCCGCGCCCGCGTCCGCCTGGCGGAGCGCCCCTTCGTGCCCCCGTACCGCACGGCGGCCGCGACCGTCCTCGAGGACGAGCCCGGCGAGGTCTCGGCCCAGGACCACGCCGCGCTCATCTCCACCGCGGCCTCGTTCGCCTCGCTCGTCCGCGAGCGGGACAGCGGGTTCGAGCTCCGGCTGCCGCGCGACGCGGCCACCTCGCTCGTCGTCGACCTCTGCGCCCACCACCTGATCCTCGACGCCCGCGAGCGGCAGGCCGTGCTGGAGACGCTCGACGTCGTCGCGCGGGTGCGCCGCGTGACCGAGGCGCTCGCCCTCCAGCAGCTCGCGCTCGCCTCCGCCACCCGCGACGTCAACTGAGCCCGGCAGGGCTCGATCGCGCGCCGCCAGCGCGGGGTACCTGAACACGAGTCCAGAAGCGATGTCGGAGCGGGGTGCGGTCGCGCCAAGATCGGGTAGGCTGCGCCGCCTATGGCGACCTCTCGTTCAACGGAACCTTCAGCCCCCATCATCGTCAAGCACCCGGGGTGTCCCCAGTGGGGGCTCGGATACCTCGTCGAGGAGCGCGACGAAAAGCGCTTCTACGACTTCGAGGACGGCCACAATCACTCGATCGCCAAGGCTTTCTGGTCGAAGCTCGAGCCGGTGCAGCTCGGCGACGACGAGGCGAACGCCCTCGAGGCCCGGATCCGCGGGCTCCGGGATCGGCCGTCGTCCGCCGCGAAGAAGCAGCGCGCCCGCGTCGTCGCGCCGCCGCTGACGAGCTTCGACGAGCAGGTCACGAGCTTCGAGTCGCAGTTCGAGGGCGGGTTCGGGGGCCCGCACTTCGTCGCCGAGGAGCGCGGCTCGGTGGGGGGCGAGCCGAGCAACGGCGGGGCGAAGAAGAAGAGCAAGGCGTACAAGCAGAGCGCCATCGAGACCGCGCGCGCGCTCCTCGGCAAGGGCGAGCTCGAGGCGCTGCTCGCGGCGGGCAACCTCGCCGATTTCATGGAGCGCATCACCAAGGTCCACAAGGCGGCGACCGGCCTCCTGCACCCGCTCGGCGACCTCATCCCGTTCAACAAGATGCCGGCCGAGCACCACCGCGCCTACGCCGAGGCGGTCGTCGATCTCCTCTACGGCGCGGGCGACTACGCCGCGCGCTTCGACCGGCTGGCCGGCGTGCTCGCCGCGGCCAAGGTCGCCACGTGGCCGCTCGCGACGATCCTGAGCGCGCTCGTCTACCCGGAGGAGCACGTGTTCGTGAAGCCGTCGTTCTTCGAGAAGCAGGCCGTCGTCCTCGGCTTCAACCTCGCCTACGACCGCGCGCCGAGCTCCGAGGGGTACGCCCGGATGCAATCGCTCGCGCGCGACCTCGAGCGGCGCCTGCGCGAGCGCGCCCTCGCCCCGCGCGACCTGATGGACGTCTACGCGTTCCTCTGGCGCACGATCTCTCCGCCCAAGCCGTCCGCCAAGTCCTGACGTCGCGCGCGTCCGGCCGCCCTGCGCCGCGCCGCGCAGGGCGGTCCTCGCGACGGCCCCTCGACGCACGGCCGCGGCCCGCCTATGCGACGCCTCAGGAGGTCTCGCGTGAAGGCAGCCGTGCTCGAAGCCGTGAAGAAGATCGCTGTCCGCAACGACATCGCTCCGCCGCAGATCGGCCCGCGCGACGTCCTCGTCCGCGCGAAGGCGTGCGGCATCTGCGGGACGGACGTACACATCTGGGAGGGCGATTTCTTCCCGACGTTCCCGCTCATCCCCGGGCACGAGCTCGCCGGCGAGGTGGCCGAGGTCGGCGAGGAGGTCGCGGACCTGAAGCCCGGCGATCGGGTGATGGTCGACCCGACGGTGACCTGCGAAGAGTGCCACTTCTGCATGATCAACCGGCAAAACCACTGTCTGAAGTGGAATGCCGTCGGCGTCACCCGCGACGGCGGCTTCGCCGAGCTCGTGCGGGTCCCCGCGAAGAACTGTTATCGCTTCGAGCGCGTCTCGTTCAGCGAGGCGGCGTTCTGCGAGCCGCTCGCGTGCGTCGTCTTCGGCCAGGATCGCGCGCGCATCGAGATCGGCTCGGAGGTCCTCGTGATCGGCGCCGGCCCGATCGGCCAGCTCCACCTCCAGGCGAGCCGCGCGAACGGGGCCGCCGCGGTCACCGTGGTCGACGTGGTCGAGTCGAAGCTCGACCTCGCCCGGCAGCACGGCGCGACCGAGGTGGTCCTCGCCGACAACGCGCTCCAGGCGAAGCTCAAGAAGATCGCGCCCTACGGGTTCGACGTCGTGATCGACGCGACGGGCATCGCCCGGGTCCTCGGCGACTCGCTCCAGTACGTCAAGAATGGCGGCCGGTACCTCGTCTTCGGCGTGTGTGGGCCGCACGACAAGGTCGAGGTCTCGCCGTTCGAGATCTACCGGCGCGACCTCGAGATCATCGGCAGCTTCGCGATCAGGAGGACGTACGACCGGGCATTCAAGCTGATGGAGCGCGGGGCTGTCGACGTGAAGCGGCTCCTGTCCGAGGCGATGCCGGTCGAGGAGCTCCCGCGCGGGCTCGAGATGATGAAGAAGGGCGCCGCGCCCATGAAGCTCCAGGTTGTCTTCTAGCCGCTTCTAGCCGCTCACTTTCACTTTACGAAAAAGGACGCTTTCTCATGGCCATCGTGATCGGAATCGACGTTGGGACCAGCGGCCTCAAGGCCATCGCAGTCGAAATGGAGCGCGGCGCGGCGGTCGCGTCGGCGCACCGCGAGTACCCGCTCTCCACCCCGCACGCCGGGTGGGCCGAGCAGGATCCCGAGGACTTCGCCGCGGCGGCGCTGAGCGCCCTCACCGAGCTCGCGCGCGCCCTCGGCCCGCGCCGTGACGAGGTGCGCGCGATCGGCCTGACGGGGCAGATGCACTCGGCGGTCCTCCTGGACGAGGCGCAGGCCGTCATCCGGCCCGCGATCCTGTGGTGTGACACGCGCACCACGGCCGAGTGTCAGGCGATCCACGCGAACCCGAAGGTGGGCGACGCGGGGCTCGCGCGCCTCGTCGGCAACCGCGCGCTCGAGGGGTTCACGCTGCCGAAGCTGCTCTGGCTGCGCGAGCACGAGCCGGAGGCGTTCGCCCGGGTCCGCGCCGTGCTGATGCCGAAGGATTTCGTGGGCTTGCGGCTGACCGGCGAGCTCGGGACGGACGACAGCGACGCGAGCGGCACGCTGGCGTTCTCGCCGGGCGACCGCAACTTCAGCGCCGAGCTGCTCGGGGCGGTCGGCGTCCCGCGCGCGATCTTCCCGCGGTCCGCGCCGTCGAACGCGCCGCTCGGCCAGCTCACGCAGGAGGTCGCGGCCGCGACGGGCTTGCCCGCGGGCACGCTGGTCGTCCGGGGTGCGGCGGACAACGCGGCGGGCGCGGTCGGGCTCGGCATCGTGCGCCCTGGCCGCGCGATGGCCTCGGTCGGCACGAGCGGCGTGATCCTCGCGCACACCGACTCGTGGATCGTCGAGCCCGAGATGCGGCTCCACAGCTTCTGCCACGCGGTCCCGGGTCGCTTCTACCTGATGGGCGTGATGCTGGCCGCCGGCGGCGCGCTCCGCTGGTACCGCGACGTCCTCGGCGACGGGGAGCGCATGGCGGCCGAGCTCCGCAAGGTCGATCCTTACGAGATCATCTCCGACACGGCGTCGACGGCCCGCCTGGGCGCCGGCGGGGTCGTCTTCCTCCCTTACCTGATGGGCGAGCGCACGCCGCACAACGACGCCGCGGCGCGCGGCGCGTTCGTCGGGCTGAGCGCCCGCACGACGAAGGCCGACCTCTCGCGCGCGGTCCTCGAGGGCATCACCTTCGGGCTCGCGGACTCGCTGGCCCTGATGCGCGGCGTGGGGCAGACGAACGGCGCGGCGCCGGTGACGATCGACGAGATCCGCCTGACCGGCGGCGGGGCGCGCAGCCCGTTCTGGCGCCAGCTGATGGCCGACGTCTTCGAGGCGCCGGTGGCGATCACCACCTCGACCGAGGGCCCGGCTTACGGCGCGGCGCTCCTCGGCGCGGCGGGCGCGGGGCTGTTCTCGTCGGTCGAGGAGGCGGCGGACGCGTTCGTCCATGTCGTGTCGCGCGTCGCGCCGGATCAGGCGCGCTCGGCGCGGTACCGCGAGATCCACGCGGTGTACCAGGGGCTCTACAGCGACCTGCGCGGTCGGTTCCGGGAGCTCGGCAAGCTGGCGTGATGGGTTGACGGGGGTCGGGGGGCTTCTCCGCGATGGCTCATCGACAGACAGCGGCCCGTCCCCCACCCTGCCTTCCACGCCTGAAATACCTGCGAGTTCCGCGACGTAGCACCAAGCGGAAGGCGTCCTACCGTATCGCTCTACCCTGCTGAGCCTCAGCTGGGCGGCGGTTCGACGCGACCGGCGAGGGAGGTCGCCATCACTCCCAGCCGGACACGCCGTTCGTGTCGCGCAGGATGGCGTGGACGGCGTGCACCTCACCGCCGGACATCTTGATCATATGCATGTCCAGATGCCCGTCCGTCATGAAGTCGAACATGGTGAGACCGATGGCGATGCCGCGCACCTCGTCGGCCAGGATGACGCGCGGGATGAAGGTGCCGTTGGACCCAGGATCGCCGGCGCTGCAGGAGGCTCCGGTGCGGCAAGAGAAGTTGCCGCCCCCGTTCTCCAGGCGCTTGCAGTCTCCTGTGACGTTGCAGACGCCGGAGGGGAACGCACGGAAGTACTTGTCGATCCAGCTCGTCAGCTCTTCCCGGGTGGCCCGCTCTGCCTCCGGGACCTCGTCGTGCCAACCGATGTCGTCCGAGATGGCGATGATCGCGGCGGGATCCGAAGCGACCGCGAAGGATGCCGTGTAGTCGCCCGGGCGGACGACGATCGTCTCGATCTCCGTCATCTCCGAGCCTTCCACCTTGATGCGGAGTGCGACGGGAAGATCCCTCCCGCCTTCCGGAACCACCGCCTGAGCGCCCGCGCTGCACGCCTCGGTATCCAGGGCACGCTGCGAATGCTTCACCTCGCCAGCGTTCATCCAGAAGTCCGTCGTGCCGATCTCGGCCTGCACGGCGTTCTCGGTGAACTTCACGCCTTCTGCCAGGGGTAGGCCGGAAGGATCCCCGGCGGCGAGGGCGGCGAAGTAGTCGTCCAGGAGGCCATCCAGGAGCTCGCGCGTGCAGGCGCCACCCGGAGCGCCGCCCGACCCCGACGCTCCGCCGGTGGCCGCTCCGGGTCCACCGCCGGTGCCGCCGCTCGGCCCCGCCCCACCGGTCGACGTCGCGCCGCCGCTGGCGCCCCCCGATGAGGCGCTGCCGGTCTCCTGCGGCGTGCCGCCGCCGCCTCCCGCGGGGCTCTGGCCGCCCGAGCCCACCGCGGCGCCCGAGGCTCCGCCACCTCCGGTGCCGCCCGTGGCGTCACCATCCTGGTCAGGGCCGCAAGCGCCCAGCGTCAGGGCCAGGGCGACACCGAGAGAGTAGAACGGGCTATGATTCATGAGTTACCTCTGCGCTCGATCAAAGCTCGCCGGTGAGCGTCGGCGGTGTCCAGTCGATGTGGTCCATGTGGTTCGGCTTGTTGGGCAGGTCCGTGGCGAAATTGCCCGTCGCCGCAGCGTCGTTGCCCAGCAGGAACCTGTCGACCATGGCGTTGAGGGATGCAGTGTACTGCGAGCGCCAGCTGCAGTGGCTCCCACCTGCGCCCGTGTAGGCCATGTGGTCTCCGACGCCGAGCGCCTCGAAGATCATCTTGCCGACGTTGGCCGTGACCCACGCCGAGTTCCGATCGAGCCCGTTGTACATGGTGCTCGGGTTGTCCACGATGTAGAGGCCGCGTGGAGCGATGAGGCCCATCATCTCGTGCATGTCGACGGGCAGCTTGTTCGTGTTGTCGGCCCCGGCGCTGTTGCCCGTGGTGAACTGACCGAGCGCCACCTCCGAAAGCCAGCGGACGTAGCTGACGCCATGGTAGGGCCATTCGGCGCCGCTGTAGCTATCGAGCACCTCGACGAGGCGCAGGCCAACCGTGCCCCCGAGACCCGACTCCACCGGGATGGTCAAGGCGATGCGGTTGTCGAGCGCGCCGGCGACGAAGGCACCCTTGCCCCAGCGTGAGCAACCCGTCACACCGACCCGGTGCGGATCGATGACGCCGGGGTTCTGCTCCAGGACGTCGAGGACGCGACTGATCTGCCAGGCCTGTGCCGTGAGGTAACCCGCGGGATGGTCCGAACCGTACACGCTGTAGAACGGCCCGTTCTTCGCGCCGCTGCCGCCCGTCGACTCGACCGCGGTGAAGGTGATCGTCGCGACGCCTCTCGGAACTGGCATGCCGCTCAGGCCGCCGTAGCCGATGATGGCCGGTGCGGGCGCCGTCGCCCCGTTCATGTTCACGGTGAGGTTGAACGAGGTGCTGCCGCCATCGTTGACCTCGACCGTGATCCTGCTCTCGCTCACGGTACCGGACACGGCTCCCTCTGCCGGGACGGGCTTGTCGCCGTAGATGAACTTGTAGGCTTGCTGGAGGATCTCTTCGCGCCGGCAGGCCCACTCGCTCTTGTCGGCGATGCGGTTGCCGTCCATCTTCTTGAAGGGGTCCGGCAGCTTCGCGTTCGCCGTGAGCGAAGCGACGCTCGGCATCGGTCCGACGGTGCACCCGGCTCCAGGGTTTTCCACCTGGCCCCACTCGGCGCTCGCGGCGTCGCCGCCGCCGCCGCCGCTGCCGTCAGCACCACCGGTTCCCGGCGCTCCGCCCGTTCCGACCGGGCCCCCACCACCGGTGCTGGCCACGCTCGTCGCCAGGTCGCCGCCCGTCCCGGTCGGGGCACCGCTCGAAGAGGACGCTCCAGCAGTGACCGCCGGCGCCCCTCCGGTGCCGGTGCCGCCGACGCCGGCGCCCCCCGTGCCGACTGCAGTGCTTCCTCCTGAACCGATGGGATCCGGTCCGCCTCCGGTGCCGCAGGCGGCGAGCGCCCAAGGCAGCGCTGCGAGCAAGACCAAAGAGATCGTGGGACGTGCGGTGCGTAGACGCATGTTGAGCGCTCCTCGTGAGGGGGTCGTGAAGCAGGTTCCCGCCGGGGTCGGGCGATGGGATGGCGGCCGCGGGTCCGACGCGCGAGCGCCGCCGAGGTTATTCTCCACTTTGCCGGTCGTCTTCAAGTCGATCTTGTCCTGTTTCGTAGCGTCCACGCGCTGCGCGCGCCGCTCATGTGGGCTCTTCTCGGCACTTGCAGGATCTCGACTCTTGCGGAATGCGCCGGGCGAGCAGCCGGTGCGCTGCTCCGGCGGCCTGCCTCCGAACGAGCTCTCTGCGTCCTCTTCGATGGCCTCGGCCCTCCTGGAAAGCGACGCTCTATTGATAATTCATCCATGCATAGAAGGGGCCGCCTTCACTCCACAGCCTGCGGGGCGACTCACGCCTCGAAAACTGTACCCACGCCGAAAGCATTGTGTCTCTCCGCACCACCAGCGCCGAACATCGGACAGCGACCCCCTGAATGCCCGCGCGGCGGCGCCTTGATCACGAGCCCGTCAGAAATCCGACGACCTCCGGCGCGCGCGGTGTACCAGGGACGGGCTGCCCTCTTCGCCTCGCCTATCCCCTGCCGTCCTCTGCCGTCCTCTGCCGGTTCCGTTCCGGTACCAGGACGGGCCTGGACGCGCCAGCGCCGGCATCGTGCGCCGTGTCCGGTGGGCGCTTCCCCGAGCGCGCGCGGACTCGAACCGAAAAGGGCCCCAGGAGATGACGACCGGAAATGACGCTGCATTTGCCCCCCGGGTGATCGGGATTGGCTCAACCGAGTCCGAGAGCATCGCCTGGGAGATCAACAAGCTCTCCTTCGAGGATGCCGACGAGATCCGCAGAAAGTGCAGCGAGCTGACGAGCAGACCGGTCGACCCGAGCTTCTCGCTCATTCCCCCATTCTACACCGACCAGGGCGTCAACATCCGCATTGGCAAGAACGTCTTCATAAACCAGTGTTGCCACCTGATGGGCATCGGAGGAATCGATATCGGAGACGATGTGATGCTCGGCCCGAAGGTGAACCTCATCACATCGTATCATCCCGTCGGGCCCGCCGAACGGCGGGCTCACGCCCTGGCGAAGCCCATCGTCCTCGAGAAGAACGTCTCGGTTTCGGCGGCCGCCACGATCCTGGCTGGTGGGACCATCGGCGAGAGCTCCGTCGTGGCGGCGGGCGCCGTGGTGACGCACGATGTTCCCGCGAACAGCCTCGTGGCAGGTGTCCCGGCCCGCGCGATCCGCGATCTGTCGTGAATGACAGCCGGCGGCTGAGCGAATCGTCGCAGCGCGGGTCACCGCTCCACGAGGTGAGCTCTCGGGTCACGCGAGCGCGGCCAGGCGGCTCGCCATGTACCGCGCGGGCGACGTCCCGAGCGCTTTGCGAAACATGGTCACGAAGCTGCTCGCGCTCTCGTAGCCGAGGTCCAGCGCCACGCTCTGCACGGCCGCGCCGCGGGAGAGCTTCTGGAGGGCGAGGATGATGTGGAGCTGCTGGCGCCAGCGGCCGAAGCTCAGGCCCGTCTCCTCGACCAGGAGGCGGTTCAACGTGCGCTCGCTGACGCCGATCCGCTTCGCCCACACCTTCGTCGTCACGCCGATCGCCGGCTCGGCCGTCATCGCATCCACCAGACGGCGGAGCCGCGGATCGACCGGCATGGGCAGGCGATGCTTCTCGATCGAGACCGTGGCGAGCTCGTCGAGGAGCACGCCTACCAGGCGCGCGTCCGGTCCCTCGAGATCGTAGAGCGCGGGGCGCGTCGCCAGGCGCAGCAAGAGCTCGCGGAAGAGCGGCGTCACCGACACCGCGCAGCAATCCCGCGGAAGGTCCGGCGCCGCGCCGGGCTCGACGAAGACGCTGTAGCCCTCGAGCGGCGCGGTCGCGCGGATCCGATGCGTCACGGACCCGGGGATCCACAGCGCCGACTGCGGCGGCACGATCCAGAGGGCGCTCGACGCCTCGCAGATCAGCTCTCCGCGCACCAGGTACATGAGCTGCGATTCGCGGTGCGCGTGAGGCTCGCTCTCGATACCGCCGCTCGCCATGCTGAGCCCGATCGCGTTCACCGGCCGCGCGACAGCCGTCGTCCAGCGCCCACGCGCCTCGAGCGCGAAGCGGCTCGCGAGCGACTCGAACGACGCCACCGCGCCACGGGGCTCGTTCGCCACCTGGACGTCTCCACGAAACGTCCAGCCCGTCGGATGCGCTACCCGTGTCGCCCTCGAACTCCGCCGCTTCACTGCCATGACCGTTTTGATAAACAATTTGTCCCGATTGCGCAATGCGGTCAACGGCGCCGGCGGCTATGTTCTCTTCATGCCTCCGCTGCCCACCGATCTCCGGTGTTCAGCGCCAGAGGCCATGGCTGCGAGGAGGGCGAGCGAATGCTCCGAGAATGTATGTCCTTGACCCGAGGCCGACCATGAGGGCCGATCCCTTCGACGTCCTGCCCGACGGGCGGGTGCGCGCCGTGCTGCGGCGCCTCCACGGCGAGGCCGACCGGCAGGTGCCGGGCGTGATCCTTCACCTCCTGCCGCAGCTGCCGCGGATGCTCCTCGGCCGTCGCATCGACGCCCCGGGCACGGAGCGCGACTTCGCCGACAAATACCTCGCGCTCGGGTGCGATCAGGGCGCCTTCTGCTACCTGACGGCGCGGGCGCTCGGCGCCAGGACGATCGTCGAGTTCGGCACGTCCTTTGGCGTTTCGACGCTGTGGCTCGCGGCGGCGGTGCGCGACAACGGCGGCGGCCGCGTCATCGGCACCGAGCTCGTGCCGGAGAAGGCGCGGCGCGCGCAGGCGAACCTGGAGGAGGCAGGGCTCGCATCCTTCGCCGAGATCCGCGTGGGTGACGCGACGGAGACGCTGCGAGCGGACCTCGGCGAGGTGGACTTCATGCTCAACGATGGGTTTCCCCTGCGGGCCCTCGACGTGCTGAAGCTCGTCGCCCCGGCCCTGCGTCCGGGCGGCGTGGTGGTGACCGACAACGTCGGCGTCTTCAAGGCCGACTACCGCGACTACGTCGCCTACGTGCGCGATCCGCGCCACGGCTTCGCGTCGATGACGGTGCCCTTCCGCTCGGGCACCGAGTACTCGGTCCGGCAGCCGGCGCACCCGGGCTGACCGGCCTCCCCGACGCCGGCTCCGCCCGCAGGGCTCACGCGGGGGTGGACGTCACTCGCCCTCCGCCGCGCCGCCCGCCAGCACCGTCTCTCCACCTTGCTTGTCGAGCTCGATGAGCCGGCAGGGCGTCGCCTTCCGGATCCGCTCTGCCAGCGGGCGGGAGTGCGTCGTGATCCACAGCTGACTCCGGGACGCCGCGTGCACAAGGAGATCCCCCAGCGGCCCGAGCAGATCCGGGTGCAGGCTCGTCTCCGGCTCGTTCAGCGCCAGGAGCAGCGGAGGCCTCGGGCTCAGCAGCGCTGCCAGGAGGCAGAGATAGCGCGCCGTGCCGTCCGAAAACTCGCGGGCGTCGAGCGGCCGCGCCATCCCTGGCAACCCGAGCTCGACGCGGAACCGCCCCTGCGTCGAGGAGACCTCGAGCGACGCGCCCGGGAACGCGCTGGAGACGGCATCCTTCAAGGCGCCCCTGTCGCCGATATCGAGGATCGTCGCCAGCGCCGCGGCGAGATCGTGGCCATCGGTGCTGAGCACCGGCGTCCGCACCCCGACCTGCTCCACCCGCAGCGGCGCGCCGGAGTCGGTGCGGAAGTGGTGATAGAACCGGAAGTTCATCAGCTGTTGCCGCACCACCGAGAGCAACGGAAAGCGGTGCGGCTCCACCACCTGCGACAGCACCGACTCCGAGCCCCAGAGCGAGAAGGGAAAGGTCACGCGGTGGCCGTCCGCGTCGCGCGCGAAGGCCGAGCCCGCGGCCCGCTCCAGCATCGGCAGGCGGCGGCGCTTGTCGAGCAGCCAGAGGTTCTCTTCCTTGATGTCCGGGTCGAGCTGGAACGGCCCTCCAGGCGGCGGCGTCAGCCCGCACTGAAGCTCGTAGACGAGCTGATCCAGCCGCACCCGCAGCGTCATCCGCACCGGGCCTTTGCGGCGCTGGCCGGCCCAGAGCACAGACGGCATCCCCCCCTCCTCGGCCAGGGTGCGCGCGAAGCTCCCGCTCGCCGCGGCGCCGAGCAGCACCATGGTGCGGTAGAGGTTGGTCTTGCCGACGCCGTTCGGTCCGACGATGACATTGACCTGCGCGAGGGGGAGGGTCAGCTCGCGGATCGAGCGATACCCGGTGACGTGGAGCTCCTGGACCGTCATCCCGCCCAGGATAGCCCATCGTGGTCACCCGCCACCCGCGCCGCGATCGGGCGTCGCGGTGGCACCGGGACAAGGACAATCGCCAGGAGCTGATGCCCTGGGTTCGTAGCTCGCCGGCGACGTGGCCGAGCTCGACCAGGTGGACGGCGACGGCCGGGGCGATCCCGCAGCACGTCGACCGCCGCGCGTGGAATCCAGCAACACGCTGGCCCCTCCAGCGTATGCATTTTTGATCTCGCGAGCTGGGAGAACGCGCTCCTCTGGAACGTGGCGAGCCGCCTCGACGCGAAGGATCGATTCGCGATCGTGACGTACGGCTCGTCGGTCGACACGCCGCTCGACTGGACGCAAGGCGACGACCCCGAGATAAAGGAGGCCATCGGCGAGCTCTCGGAGGACGGCTCCACCAACATGGAGGCGGGCCTCGTGCAGGCATACGACCTCGCGCGCGAGGCGAAGGGCAGCGCCGACGAGGTCCGCGTCATGCTCTTCACCGACGCTCAGCCGAACGTGGGGGCCACCGGCGGCAGCGAGTTCGAGAGCCTGGTCGCGAAGGGCGCGGCCGACGGCATCGGGATCACCGTCTTCGGCCTGGGATTGGGGCTCGGCGCCGATCTCGTCAACCGGATGTCGCACCTGCGCGGAGCCAACGCCTTCAGCCTGATGGACGCCGGCATCGACGCGGAGGCAGCCTTCTGGCCCGCGCTCCTGGACCTCATGAAGGAGGACGCCCCGCAAGGAGACTTTTATGGTGATCTCAGCGGCGACTGACGCTCTCGGAGGGCTCGTGATCGCCCTCGGCTGCGCCCTTGTCACGGCGTGCGGCCCGGCCCTCCCGGATCGAGACGCTGACGGCTTCGACGCGTCGGACGACTGCAACGACGCGAACGCCAAGGTGCCCCCGGACGCCGCCGAGATCTGCGATGACGGCATCGACAACGACTGCAATCTGACGGTCGACGCCGGCGACGCGGCCTGCGCCGGCGGCTCGGACACCTGAGCTATCGGGCCCGGGCTCGTCCACGGGGGCCTTGGCGCTCGAGCCGGCGCGAGGTGTCCCGCCATCGTCACGCGGTCATCGCCGACTTGCCACTCGGGCAGCACGCGCCGCAGCTGCCCGCGCGCGCTCTCGTCACGGCACGAGTACTCAGGCAGCGCGGCGATGCCCAGGCCCGTCTCGACCGCGCCCAGGAACGTCACGGAATCGTCGGCACGCAGGCGCGCGCGGTGAGCTCACTCGCACTCGTACTTCCACATGCAGACGCCCTGTTCGTCCGTGAGGCCGGGCCCGTGGTACTGGTGCCAGCACTCCATTCCGTTCGGGCACGTGGCGTTCTCGTCGCAGGGCAACGAGCAGACCGAATTGCACACGGGCCTGGCGGTTCCGCTCGGCGGCTGCGGGCAGTCCTCCGCCACATCGCACTCGTAGTTACAGAGCGCCGCCAGATCGCACCACATCGATCCATCGTCCTGTCTTTCGGCCACGTACGACGCCATGCACGTGCGCTCTTCGCCGCCCGGTCCGGGATCCGGGCAATGCATGCCGCCGAAGTTCCCGTCCTCGGGGGGAATGCAGGGAGCCCACGGCCCTTCGGTGGCCGCCTCGACGGAGGTCGCCAGGCGAACTCTCGTGATCGAATCGACATGACCGTCCATGCACGCCGCCTGTGCGGACGCGAAGGCCATCGACAAGCCAAGAGCCCGGAGCTTCATACCCGTGATCTTCATTCAGCCCTCCACGCCAGGCGCCGAAGCGCCCGGCGCCAAGATGTCCTGCGCTGAGGTCACGGCGGCTGCCCTTTTCGGCTCACGGCAGCACGACCTCCACCCCGAGCGATGCGCCGAGGAACGGGCGCCCCCACGCGTCGGCCGCGCGACCTGCGGCGTCGATCACGATGCGCGGCACCGCGATCCCCGCAATCAGCTGCTCGCTGATGCGCAGGCACGAAACCGGCGCGAACGAGACTCCAGCGCGCAGGTACGGCGCGATCGCGAAGGCGTCCGCCGACGTGCCGACGTACCCGGGCGAGCGGCCCTCCCCATCGACGTGCAGCCAGGCGGCGGCGAGCCCCGCCCCTACCGAAGGCAACCAGGCGGCGTCGGTGGGGCCGAGCGGGGAGCGCACCCCCAGGGCGGCAAGAGCCACCCGCACGTGCCGCGTGCCCTCTTTGCCCTCGCGGCTCACGCTGCCGAGCGGGATCTGGACGAACGTGGACAGCCCCAGCCGAGACCAGATCATCGCGTACCCCGACACGTCCAGCATCGGGGAGGCGGGCACGCCGCCTGCGCTCCACAGCAGCGCGGGCGCCGCCCCGACCCCGAACGTCGCCGGCGCTGCTCGGGTCGCGCCTCCCCTGGATGGCGGAGGCGACGGCGCGTGGGAGGCGCCGCCAGCGCGCGGGCGCGGGACGGCGACGGGCGCAGCCCTGGCCGGCGGCGGCTGCGCGTCGGCGACGGCGCGGGCCTCCGGATCGGCTTCGCCCTCGTCCCGCGGCGGTGGGGGCGAGCGCACCTCCAGGAAGCTCGCGCGCAGCAGCTCCACCGCGCGAACCGCGACCGTGGCGGGGTCGTCGGCCCTCACGGTGCGCTGGACCGACTTGCCCGTCGCGCCATCGGCGATCGAGACATCGACGCCGCCCGGCACCTCCGTCGCGCGGATCACCGCCGCCGCGCCGGCCTCGAGCGCGCTCGCCGCGACGGGCCCGTGGTCGTGCGGGTCGGCGCCGCCCCGCACGACCACCACCGTGAATCCGAGCGTGGCGAGCTCGGAGTAGACGCGGGCCATGATCGGGTCCGTCCGGCGATCGGCGATCAGGACGACCTTCGGGCGCGGAGGCTCCGGCGGCGGCTCCGGCGGCGCCCCGCGCGCCTCGGCGGCGACGAGGAAGGAGAGCCCGAGCGTCCACGCTCCGCCGCGCGCCGCGCGAGCTGGCCTGCGAGCTCGCACTCACTCCTCCTCGAGGAGACGCTCGGCGTGCGCGGCGTGGGGCCCGGCCGGATAGAGCGCCAGGTAGCGGCGCGCGGCCTCGCGGGCCCCGCTGGTCGAGCCCATCAACGCCCGGCACTCGATGACCCTCCCGAGCGCTTCCTGCGCGAAGGAGCCGCCCGGTTGCTCGCCGAGGTACACGCCGAACCAGCGCTCGGCCTCGGCGTACGATCGCCGCTGGTCGAACGCCATCCGGCCGAGATGGAAGGCGGCCTTCGCCGCCTCGCCCGAGCCCGCGAAGCGGCTCCGCGTCGCGGTGAGCGCCGCCGCGGCGCGCTCCGGCTTCCCGGAGAAGCGCGCGACGTCGGCGAGCACCAGCAGATCCGCCGCGCTCGCGCGGGCAACGAGCCCGTCGAAGCCCTCGGCCTCGGCCGCCGTCATCGCCGCCTCGTACCTGTCGGCGGCCACGAGGTCGCGCCAGCCCGGCGGGCGCGGGGAGGCGCCCGCGGCCTTCGCGACCTTCGCGCTGTCGCCGGGCGCCGCGGGGGCGGGCCCCGAGGCGCCCGGCGATGGCGCGCCGGGCGTGGAGGACGGAGGAGGCGGGGCGGCGGCGCTCGGTTCCCCGCGCGTGAGCTCGAAGCGCTGCTCCTGGCAGAACACCTCGAGCGTCTCCCCCGCAGCGACGGTGCGCGGCCCCCCCATGAGCGGCCCCGACACGGCCACCGAGCCTTCCCGCAGCACCAGCTTGAGCGCCTCGCGCGCCGGGGACCAGCTCAGCTCGAAGCGCGTGCCGGTCACCAGCACGTCGAACGGGCCGACATCGAAGTTCCAGGTGCTCGTCGCGGTGTGGGTCACCGTCGCCGTGAGCCGGCCGCCTTCCAGCAGCACCCGCGCCCCATGGGCGTCGGTGGCCACCACGCGCGCCCGGGCGTTCGCGTCCAGCGCGAGCGACGTGCCGTCCGAGAAGCGGACCGGCAGAGGAGCATCGGCGGCGGCGATCCACGTCCCGACCTGCCCTTCTGCCGACCCGACGTCGAACGAGAGCGACCTCGACGGGAGCAGGACGAGGAGCAGCGCCGCGCAGACCCCCGCCAGCGCCGCGAAGGCCGCGGGCGCGATCCACCGAGGACGCGCGGGCCCGAGGCGGGCAGCCCCGCGGCGGGTGGATCCGCCGGTGGCGCTCTCCAGGAACCTTTCCCGCGCGCCGTCGAGGTCCTGCGCCGCGAGCTCCTGATCCTGGGGGCGGCCGAGCTCACGAAGGCGATCGAGCGAGGGGCGACCGCTCATGACGAGCCTCGTTTCAGCCACTCTTCCAGGGCGGGTTGGTCCCGCGCCGCCTCGAGGAAGTTGGCCTCCGCGCGGGCCAGCCTCCGCTTGATGGTCGCGAGCGAGACGCCGCACGCGCCGGCGACCTCCTGGAGGTCCATCCCCTCGATGCGCCGCAGCGCGAAGGCGATGCGCTCGTCGGCCGGGAGCCGCTCGAGCGCCCGGTAGGTCGCGCGCAGCGCCTCGTGCGCTTCGCCCTCGTACGGGCGAGCCACGAGGGGTGGGAGCTCGTCGGGGGCGAAGAAGAGGAGCCATTTCCGGCGTGCGCGCCGCTGGATGCAGGTGCGCGCCGTGAACACGGCGACCGACGTGACCCACGCCTTCAGCGCGGCCGGATCGCGCAGGGTGTCGAGGGAGGACAGCGCGCGGACGAAGGCGTCGTGGTGCGCGTCGGAGAGGTCGCGACTGCCGCCGAGCAGCCGGCCGAGGACGCGGAGCACGTGCCCGGAGAAGCGGTCGTGGAAGGCGGAGAGCGCGGCGGGGTGCCTCGCGCGGAGCCCCTCCACGAGCGCCTCGTCGCTCGCATAGGCGACCACGCCGAGCCTTCGAGGGGGGGCAAGAGCTTGGGCGCGCATCACCATGATCGTAGGGCTCCGCTGGAGATGGCCGGACGCCTCGCCACCTCGTGAGCGGACCGGGGCCCCTGAAGTCACGGCAGGGTCGCAAGACGGCTCACCGCGGAGGAAGCCCGCAGGAATGGGCCGGAGGCCGGGCGCGCCGGCCACGCCGGTCCGCGGAGGCGCCCCGCTCCCGCCGACGCGCCTACGCCGCCCGCACCCAGCCCCGCGGCGTCTCCTCGAAATGCTCCGGGGTCGCGATCCCGAAGGCGCTGCCCTCCGGCTGCCAGTAATTGCGCTCGATCCGGATCTTCTTCCCGTCGATGCGGATCACGTTGAACGCGTTCTGCTCCCCGCGCCCGCGCGTCGACGTCGCCGTCCCTGCCTGGATGATCAGCGAGGAGTGGCCGCCGACCTCGAAGTCCTCCGCGGAGTGCCCTGTATGGCTGAGGTGCAGGTGACCCGAGAGGATGACGTCGACGCCGCACCCCGCGATGGCCGCCATCGCCTGCTTCGCGCGCCCGACGATGTCATGAGGCGAGTTCTCGGGCAGATCGAACGGATGGTGCGTGACGACCACCTTCGTGATCTCGGGGCCGAGGCCGCACATCCTCTCCTTGATCTCCTCGATCTGGCGCGCGTTGATGCGCCCGTCCTTGATCGTCAGCGAGCGCGCGGTGTTGATGCCGAGGACCGCGACCTCCGTGTCCACGTGGAACGGCGCGAGATCGTCCGTGATGTGGCTCCGGTACTTGTCGAGCGGGCGGAAGAACCGGTCGAACAGGTTGTAAAGCGGGACATCATGGTTGCCGGGCACCACGATCCTGGGCGGCGGCAAGGCGTCGAGGAAGGCGCGGGCCTCGGCGAACTCGGCGCTGCGCGCCCGCTGGGTCAGGTCGCCGGACACCACGATCAGGTGGGGCTCGATCCCCCATATCCTGTCGATGAGCGGGCGGAGGATGGCCTTGTCGACGCGTCCGAAGTGCAGATCCGACAGGTGCACGAGCGTGCGCATGATGAATCACCCCCCCAGCGCGGCGAGATTGCCCGGTTGGCCCTCCTGCCGCCGTGAGCCCGCGCTGATGTCGGACGACAGGGGGACGATCACGCGAAGCGCCGACGGCCGCGTGCGATAGACGAGCGGCGGCGCCATCTTGAGGATCTCGCCGTCCGCGGCCACGTGGAGGTGGCGGCAGGGCGCCTCCACCCGCAGCTCCGTCGTTCGCAAGATGCTGAAGTCATCCGCCTTCTGGATGCGCCCGGCAAAGGCGCTGGCCATCAGCTTGAGCACGGCGAGGCGGCTCTCTGCGTGCGCCACGCATACCCCGAGCTCCCCGGAGTGCGGCGGCCGCTGGCGGCCGAGGTCGAGATCGCCAAGCTTGAAGTCGCTGTTGGCCACGAACACGAACGGCGTGTTCAGCTCGAGCTCCTGCCCATCCAGGATGAGCCGGAGGGCGACGCGGTCGTGGCGCCGGATGCCGGAGAGCGTCGCCAGCACCAGGGCGAACCACTTGTTGAGCCCGCGCCGCTTCCGGAGCGCCTCGCGGTCGCGCACGATGCCGGGATAGATGCCCAGCGTCGAGTTGTTCACGAAGACGCGGCCGTTGACCTCGCCGAGATCGACCTGGACGCGGCGCCCCTCGACGAGGGTGCGCACCGCCCCCTCGAGGGTCAGCGGTACACCCAGGTACTTGGCGAAGTGGTTCACGGTGCCGAGCGGCAGGACACCCATCGTCTTGTCCGTGTCGGCGACCGCGGCGGCGACCGTGCTGATGGTCCCGTCGCCGCCGCCCGCCACGACGAGATCGTAAGGACCCCGCGCCGCGCGCCGGGCGAGCTCGCCCATGTGCCGGCCCTTCTCGGCGCACAGCAGGTCCGCGGCGAGGCCGCTCTCTTTCAGGAGCTCCCCGAGGCGCGCGCGATGCTCCGCCGCGCGGTTCGACCGGGAGGAGCAGTTCAGGAGGACAGCCACCGATCGAGGCGTCACCGGCGATCCCCCCGCAGAGGACGAGAGATCGTGTTCATCGGACCGCAGCGAAGCAGAGGGGGCGCCATGCGCCCTCCCATGAAGCAAGCCGCGCGCCCGCGCTCCCCACGCGTCCGGGCGGATCCGGCCGGGCGCCGCTCCACGGCCGCACCGCGGAGCAACGGACCGTCGCCAGGGGTTCACGGCGACCCCGCCGCGCCGACGGCGCGCCGGTAGAGCCGATAGCGGGCCAGCGGCGGCGCTCCAGGCTGCCTCACGGCGGGCGGAGCGTGGCGGATTGTCACGCTCCGCGCGGCGCACTCCCGCCGCTCCCGCCGCGCCTCAGCGCACGCTGCCCGCGCTGTCCGACTCGGTCCGGGGCCAGGTGAAGAAGAACGTGGCGCCGGCGCCCTTCTCGGACTCGACCCACGCGCGCCCGCCCTTGCTGAGCACGATCTTCTGGACGATCGAGAGCCCGATTCCCGTCCCCTCGATGTTGTCGCGCGGATTCAGGGTCTGGAAGATCTCCCAGACCTTCTGATGGAACTGCGGGGCGATGCCGGGCCCGTTGTCCTTCACCGAGAACTCCCAGAGGTCGCCCAGATCCCGCCCCCGCACCTCGACGCGCGCGTCGGGGCGGTCGGTGTACTTCAGCGCGTTGCCGATCAGGTTCATGAAGACCTGCTCCAGGGGGACCCGCTCGGTGAAGAGGGCCGGCATCCCCGCCGCAATCTCGATCGAGGCGCCCGGCGGGACCGTGAGCAGCCCGACGACCTCGTGGAGGAGCTTCCGGACATCCACCGTCTCGGGCTTGTCGCGGACGCGCCCGGCGCGCGAGTAGCGCAGGATCCCGTCGATGAGCGCCTCCAGCCGGACCACGCGCGAGCGCAGCAGCTCCATGTGCTGCCGCGTCTCCGGCGTCGCCTTGTCCACGAGGTCGTCCTCGATCCACTGCGAGAGGTTCGCGATGGCGCGCAGCGGCGCCTTCAGATCATGGCTCGCCACGTAAGCGAAGCGATCGAGCTCCTTGTTGCTCCGCTCGAGCGCCTCGATGAGGTGCTGCGCCCGCCGGAACAGGTGCGCGTTGTCCATGGCAATGGCGGCCTGCGCCGCGAGGCCGACGACCAGCCGCTCGGCCCGCTCCGTGAAGACGCCAGGCGCGGGGTGCCCGAAGAACAGCCCGCCGATGACGCTCCCGGAGCGGGAGATCACCGGCACCGCGAGGTAGCTGACGACCGGCAGGTGGCCTTTCGGCATGCCATGGTAAGGAGCGTTGTTCCCGTAGCGCGGGTCCTTCGTGACGTCGTCGAGGCGCACCACGCCCTCTCCATTGAAGGTCGGCGCGAACACGTCCGTGTTGCGCGGCATCGGGAACCCGGAGAAGTGGTCCCGGGACACGCCAGAGATGGTGTAGAGCGTGTAACTCTTCCCCTCCGCGTTGGTCACGTTATAGAAGAAAGCGCCGAACTGGGCGCCGCTCAGCCGCGTGGCGGCGTCGGTCACCGCCTGCACGAGCTTCTCCAGGTCGAGCTCCGCGGCGAGCAGCTTGCCCGCCTTGTTGAGCAGCTCGAGCGTCTCGCCTTCCTCCTGGAGCCTGTTCTCCGCCTGCTTGCGCTCGGTGATGTCGAGCACGACCGTGCCCACGCCCACGACGTGCCCGTCCTTCGAGCGCACGGGGGCGTAGTTGACGATCCACGCGCGCGGCTGGTCCGAAGCCCGCGTCCTCCCCGTCACCTCGGCCGTCATCGCCTCCCCGGTCTCCAGGACGCGCCGGAGCGGGGCGACGATCGCGTCCCCCATCTCGGGGAGCAGCTCGGGGAGGGTCCTGCCGAGGTGCGCCTCGAGGGGGAGCCCGTTGATGTCCGCCAGCGCCTGGTTGAGCCGCACCACGCGCAGGTCGCGGTCGATCACCCCGAGCCCCGCGGTCGTCGCCTGGAAGAAGGCGTCGAGCAGCGCGCAGTCCGCGTGGGAGTCGTGCAGCTCGTGGCGCTCGCGCTCGGGCCGCGCGGCCCCCGCCGCCCCGCCCTGCCGCGACGGGCACGCGGCCGGCTCGGACGGCGCGGGCGAGGCCTGGGGCGAGACAGGCTCGAGGAGCCCTGCCCTTCCCTGGTGCGAATCCGTGTTGTCCATGGACCTCGTGGGCACCGATGCTCCCGCGCGAGCGTGGCGCTCGCTGCAAAGGCGACGCGACTGCACGTCGCCGGACGGTTTCTTCACTTCAGCACGGAGACGCGAGGCAGGCGAGGAGGGGCGTACACGACGCCACGCCTCGAGCTCTGCGCGTCGGCGGCCTCTACAAGGCGGTGGCCACGGGCCGCGCGAGGCGGAAGCCCACGGCGCTGAAGCGGTCCTCGGGGCGCGCGGCGAAGCGGCCCGCGGCGCGGCACACGGCGGGAGGCGCAGAGCTCCACGCGCCCCCGCGGATCGAGCGGAGCCCCGGATCGGCCGCGTCCGCCGGGAGGAGGCGCGCGATGCGGTCCAGCACCGCGGGGCCGTCGGGCGTCCAGCGCTCGACGCACCAGTCGCGGATGTTGCCGGCGAGCCCCCGGACACCGTACGGGCTCTCGTCCGTCGGGTAGTCGTCCACCGGCGCCGGGCTCGCGGGGCCCGGGCGGCTCCCCGCCATGCAGGCCCACGTCGGCTCGGGCTCGTCCCCCCAGGGGAAGCAGCGCCCGTCGGCGCCCCGCGCCGCCTTCTCGCGCTCGAGCTCGCCGACGAGGCGCCACGGCGCGCCCGTGCGCGCCGCGAGCCACGACGCATAGGCGACCGCGCCGTGCCAGTCCACCGAGGCCACCGGGTGCCGCGCCTGCTCCGCGCGCACCTGCGGGCCGAAAGCGAAGCGCCCCTGTCCGTCCCGCGCGAAGAGCGGGACGTCCACGTTGCCGGCGATCGCGCGGCCCGCGCGCGGGCACGCCGCCACGGCCTCCGCCTCGCGGCCGCACGCGAGCAGGTCGTTCAGGAAGGCGAGGTACTCGGCCTGCGTCACCGGGTGCCTGCGCACCACGAAGCCGTCGACCCAGAGCCGGCACGCCGGCAGGCCGTCGCCGGCCAGCGCGTCCCCGCCGGCCGAGAAGAAGCTCGCCGGCACGTAGACGTCGTCGTCGCCGAGCGCCTCCGCGGGCAGGAGGGGCACCACGAAGGGCGCCTCGCCGCCCGGCCGCGCGCCGTCCCAGCGCTCGCCGCGGCCGATCTTCACGGGGTACCGGGCCTCGCGGTACCCGGGCGCGCGGATCAGCAGCAGGTAGCTGCCGCGCGCGAGCGGGACCTCGCAGAGCGGCGTGTGGCCGAGGAAGCCCTGGGGCTCGGCGCGCAGCCGGCGCTCCTGCTCGACGTAGCGGAGCAGCCAGACCTGGGCGCCCTCCGGATCGGTCCGCAGCGACAGGGCGCCGGTGCCGCGGAGCAGGGCCGCGTGCCGCTCGCGCGCGTGCGCCCTGAGGAACGCCTCCGCGCGCGCCGCGGCCTCGGCGTCGCGCGCCTCCTCGGCGGCGCGCAGGTCGGCGAGGTGGGCGTCGGCGAGCGCCGCGTGCGCGTCGTCGAAGTCCGGGGCCTCGTTGAGGGCGGCGCGGAGCTTCTGGTGCCAGGTCGCCTCGTCCAGGGCGGCGGCGCGGTCGAGCGCGCGCGCCTCGTCCTCGAGCGCCCACCCCTGGGCCTTCTCGGCGGCGGGCGCGAACGAGTCGAGGCGCGCGAGCGCCGCCTTCGCCTCGGCGCGGAGGGCCCTGGCGCGCGCGCGCAGGCCCTCGATCTGGGGCGCGAGCGCGCGCGCCTCCTCCACCAGCGCGCGCGCCCGCTCGCGGCGGCGGGCGCCGTCGAGGAAGCCGCGGACCTCCTCGGCGAGCACCTCGGCGCTCGCGAAGCGGGCCGACGGCGCGCGGGCCATGGCCCGGTCGCAGATCGCGATGAGGTCGCGCGGGATCTGGTCGCAGCACCGGAGGGCGAGCTGCTCGGGCGGGCGCTGGACCACCTGCGCCACGACGGCGAGCGCGGTGCCGCGGTACGGGGGCTCGCCGCAGAGGAGCTCGTACAGGACGGCGCCGAGCGCGTACACGTCGCTGGCCGGCCCGACCTGGTCGACCTCGCCGCGCGCCTGCTCCGGCGACATGTAGACCGGCGTCCCGAGGATGAGGCCCGCGTGCGTGCGGTGGCCGCTGTCCTCGAGCGCGTCCGCCAGCGCGCCGCCCGCGCTCGCCCGGGCGATGCCCCAGTCCATGACGAGGACCTCGCCGAACTCGCCGATCATGACGTTCTCGGGCTTGAGATCGCGGTGGAGGACGCCCTGGCCGTGCGCGTACGCGACCGCCTCGCAGATGCGGACGAAGACGTCGAGCCCGCGGCGCAGCGCCTCGGGCGGGGGGCCGGCCTCCTTGTCGGCGTGGAGCGCGCGGATCAGCGCGCTCAGCGTGCGGCCGCGGACCTCCTTCATCGTGAACCAGAGCTGGCCGGTCGGGAGCATGCCGCAGTCGTGGACGGGGACGATGCCCGGGTGCTGGAGGCAGGCGGTCAGGCGCGCCTCGTCGAGGAAGCGCGACCGCGCGTCCGCGTCGTCGCGCCCCTCGAGGTGCAGCAGCTTCATCGCGAGCACGCGCCCCATCACGCGATCGCGCACGCGCCGGACCTCGCCCATCCCGCCCCGGCCGATCGGGCCGAGGTCCTCGTAGCGGTCCCAGGGCCACGAAGGGACCGGCGGGCGCACGCTCGGCGCGGAGGTCGCGGCGCTCGGCCGCTCCTCGACCTGCGCCTGCTCCGCCGGCGCGACCCGGGGCGCGTCGCGGGTGGGCTCCGGCGCCTCGCGGACCAGGGTGGTCGGCACCTCCGCCACGGCGGCGGTGCGCGCCGCGTGCTCGACGAGCACGCGCTGGATTTCCGCGCACGCCGAGGGAGACAGGCACAGCTCGCCCGCCAGCTTCCTCACGATTGCAGCGGGATCGCTCATGGGACGCCTCGCCTTCGACGCCGTTGATGTGGTCGGCGGCAGCATCTTACGCTGCACCCATGGCGGTCTTGAAGCATGAAGCCCACGGCGTGCTCGTGACCCTCCCGGCGCGCGCGCGGGTCGGGCGAGCGGGTGACTGCGCCGTGCGCCTGCGGGACCGCTGCGCCTCGGGCGAGCACGCCGTGCTGTTCTGGGACGGGGCGCGCTGGTGGGTCCGCGACCTCGGCAGCACGAACGGCACGCACGTCGGCGGGCGGCGCCTGACGTTCGCCGAGAGGGTCCCGCTCGAGGCAGGGACGGAGCTCGTGTTCGGCGGCGACGCCGAGCGCTGGACCGTGGAGGAGGCTGGCCCGCCCATCGCGAGCGCGCGGGACGAGATCACGGGCGAGGTGCGCGTGGCGGAGGAGGGCCTGCTCGCGCTGCCTGACGCGGCCGACCCGCGGGTCACGATCTTCGAGGACCAGCACGGGCGCTGGCAGATCGAGGTCGACGGGAACGCGCGCGCGGCCGTGGACCAGGAGCGCGTCGAGGCCGGCGGCGCCTGGGTCCTGCGCGTCCCGCCGCACGCGGCCGACGGCGCCGTGCCGACCACCGCCTCGACCGTGGCGAGCCCCAAGCTCCTCGGCGTGACCGTCCTGCGCTTCGAGGTGAGCCACGACGAGGAGCACATCGCCGTCTCGCTGGTGCAGGGGGGCAAGGTCACGCAGCTCGCTGCGCGGGCCCACCACGAGCTGCTCCTCGTGCTGGCGCGCTCGCGGCTGCGCGACAGGGACGAGGGGCTGCCCCCGTCCGAGCGCGGGTGGCTCTACGTGGACGACCTGCTCGGGAAGCTGCGGCTCGACCTCCACCACCTCAACGTCAACGTCTTCCGCGCGCGCCAGCAGCTCGCGCGCGCGGGCGTCCTCGACGCCGGCTCGGTCATCGAGCGCCGGACGACGTCGCGGCAGCTCCGGCTCGGCACCGAGGCCGTCGAGGTGATCCGGCACTGACGGGGGCGCCGCGGCTGGCGCCCCCGCGTCCGCGCTCCCGCGCCGCCTCGCGCGTGACCGCCTGTCATCGACACCGCGACGGGATGGATGCAGGTTTTCTATCGTCGACGCTGAGAGCGGCGAGCGACGCGCGGTCGCGTGGATGCTGGACGCGCGTTTGCGCCGCCGCCGGAGCGCGGGCCGGGCAGGGCCGGCGCGCCGCGTTCGACGTTGTCGTGTCGTGAGGAGGAGCGCAGCCATGAGCAACAGAGCAGAATCAATCCACGGGGCGCGCGCCGAGGGCGCTTCCGGTTCAACGGAGAGCACGAAGAAGGGTAGTTCGGTCGGTGACATCCTCGGGCAGGTCCCGCCGGACGTGAGGCTCAGGATCTTTTCAACGAACGATCTCGTCCGGGTCGTCATTCTCGGGAGTAGCGGTGTCTCCAATTTCATGGCGCACACCGAGTACTGGCGGTGGGCCAGCTCGCCCACGTTCGCCAGCACGCTGACGCTGGCGTCCGAGCCGATACCGGTCTTCACGGCGACCGCCCTCGACGCGTTCCTGGACGTCGTGAGCCAGAGCAACCAGTTCACGGCCCCGCAGAACCCGACCCAGGGCGACTGGACGCAGGGGACGCGCGCCGTCCCGGCGAACCGCACCGGCTATCTCTACTGGATGACCGATCCGGACAACAGCGCCGCGAAGATCGGTGTCCTGTTCGAGAAGGACAACCAGACATCGGACCTCAAGGCGGTTGTCTGGTACAAGAAGGCGGCGCCGAGCAACGGCCTCGCGTTCAGCAAGAAGGTCTTCTCGAAGACGCTGACGCAGGTCAGCGGCACGGACCCGACCGCCATCGAGGCGGGCACCTGGTATTACATCCTGATGGGCAGCTGATCCCGGGCGGGGGCGGGGCGCGGCGGGGCCTGCGAGCCAGGCGCGGCGCGCCCGCCTCCGCCGCGCGCCGCCTCAGAGGGACGGGGCGGAGGGCCGCTCGCGCTCGCGGAGCGGGATGTGCATCTCGCGCTGCGGCATCGGGACGACGATCCCCTCCGCGTCGAGCCGCTCCTTGAGGTGGCGCGTCAGCTCGAGCCGCGCCGGGAAGAAGTCGGCGGGGAGGGTCCAGGCGCGGACGAGCAGGTTGACCTTCTCGTCCGCGAGCTCGACCACGTCGACCGACGGCGCCGGCTCGGGCAGCACGCGCGGCTCGTTCGAGAGGACGTCCCGGAGCGTGGCGATGGCGCGGGTGAGGTCGGCGCTGTAGCTGACCCCGATCGTGAGGTCCATGCGCCGGCGCTGCGCCCGGGTGAAGTTCTGGATCTTGGCGGACCGGACCTTCGAGTTGGGCAGCGTGATCGGGACGCCGTCGAAGCTCGTCAGCTTGGTCTGGAACACGTCGATGGCGTCGACGACGCCGGAGGTCCCGTCGACCTCGACGGCGTCGCCGACGTCGAACGGGCGGAGCACGAGGATGACGAGCCCGGCGGCCACGTCGGACAGCGTGTCCTTGAGGGCGAGGCCGATGGTCAGGCCGGCGGCGCCGAGCACCGCGAGCAGGCTCTTGGTGTCGACGCCGAAGCGCTCGAGCACGGCCATCGCGGTGACGGTCAGGAGGGTCAGCCGGCTCAGGCTGGCCAGCACGGGGATGAGGGTCACGTCGACCTGCGTCCACCGCTTGCCGAGCGACCGCACGCTCCGCGCCGTCCAGGCCGCCGCCGTCCACCCGACGAAAGCGATGACGAGCGCGCTCGCGACGCTGGCCCCGTGGCTCCTGAGGAGCTCTATCGGCGTGCCCAACGTCGGAATCTCCTCCTCCACGGCCATCCTCCTCGACGCCGCGCGCCCGCCCTGCGCTGGGCGCCCCGCGCGCGACCGGCGGGAGTAAACTCGCGAACCCGGCCGGAGGGAAGCCCGCCGGGCTCGACGGCGCGGCGCGCTGGCCGGCTGCGGCGCGGCGCGCTGGCCGGCCGTGCGGCGCGGCGCGCTGGCCGACCGTGCGGCCGGCGGCGTCCGCGGAGAGGCCGCGCCGGAGGGCACCGCGCCCCGAGGAGCTCGGCCTCCTCCGGGGCCCTCCGCGCGCCGCCTCAGCTGGCGGTGGAGCCCTGCGCCCGGTGGCCCTTCGTCCGCGCCTCCGCGGTCGCGGCGAGGCGGCGGAGCTGCTGCGCCGCGCGCTCGAAGCCGTTGACGAGGCCCTGCAGGAGGTGGGCGACCGGTCCGTCCTTCGCCGCCCTCCTGGCGCGCGCCGGGCGGGCCGCGAACCACGCGAGCTCGCCGGTGGCCGCCTCCACGAGCGGCCTCCGCGCCGAGAGCCAGCGCGCGCACCACGCCGCGAGGAGCGTGTCGCCCTCCGCCGCCGCGACGTACTGGAGCAGCTCGACGAGGTCGATGCCGTGGCGCATCCCGAGCAGCGTGCCGCGGTAGGACTTCTCGGTGCTCAGCAGGTGGTCCGCGAGGTGATCGCGCAGGACCGAGAAGGCCTCCCCCACCACGCTGCCGCCCGCGCTGACGGGCAGCCCGCGCTCCGTCATGAGCGAGGGGAGCTCCGCCAGCACGGCCTCGGCGTGAGCCGAGACCGCCCGCATGGCCTGCGCCGGCGGCACGTCGCCGAGGCGCTCCGCCTCTACCAGCGGATGGCTCCTCGCCGAGTGCTCCGTCTGGAACAGCTCGCGCACGAGGTTGGCCAGGAACGCGCGCCCCTCCTGGCTCTCTTGTTGCGGTCCGGCCTCGCTCCTCTCCAGGCCGTCCCCGCCGCTCGCCACCCCGTCGGTCTGAAGCTCCTGCATGGTCGTCGCCCCCTCTCCCCTTCCCCTTGTCCCCCTGGCAAGGTCAGGACCCGCTCGAGGCGCGCCGGGCGCCCGTCCCTGTGCGCCCCGAGCTCGCACCGCGCGAGGTCCCTGCCCCGCCGCGGCGCGGGGTCGCTGCCCTGCTGCGGCCCCCCGTGCCCTGCCCGGCGCGGGGCTGGCTGCTCGTGGTCTTGCGCGCTGTCTTGCGCGTCGTCTTGCGTGTCGTCTTGCGCGCGCCAGCGCCGGGCGCGGAGCTCTTCTTCGCGCCCTTCGTCGCCTTCTTCGCGGCCGGGCGCTTCTCGGCGCTCGCCGCGGCGCTCCGCTTGCGGGTCGCCGCCGCCTTCTTCGCGGCCGGGCGCTTCTCGGCGCCCGCCGCGGCGTTCCGCTTGCGGGTCGCCGCCGCCTTCTTCGCCGCCGCGCTCTTCGCCGCGGCCGGCCGCGCCTTGGACGCCGCGCCCCCCTTGCGGCCGCCCTTCTTCGCCGGCTCCTTGTTCACCGGCTTGCCGACCCCCGAGCCCGACTTCTTCCCTCCGCCGGTCATCTTGTTGACCGTCGCCCAGGCCCGCCGCTCGGCCTCGTCCTCCGGGACGCCGCGACTCTCGTACCCCTCCTCGATATGCTCGGCCTGTCGCTTCTGCTTGCCTGTGTAGCTGGACTTGTCGCCTCTCGGCATGGTGCTCTCCTCGCGAGCCTGCTCCGCCGTGCGGCCCCGCTTCTTCGATGGAAGCCCCGGCTCGCCCTGTCGTGCGTCATGAATGAAAACGAGGACAGGGGCCGCGCCGTGGCCGGAGCCATCGAGACGCGGACTCTGCCTCGTTTCAGTAAAAGCAATCGCAGTGCCGCGCGCTGAACGCCGTGACAGGCCTCGACCGGAGCCCCTGATTTTCTATCTATTCCGGCTCTGCGACCGCTCTGGGGGGAATCAGGATCGCTGGACGCGATCGTGGCAATTGGCCTCGGATGTCGAGGAATGCCTCGGTCGATTCAGGCGAGGAGCGCGGCGGGGCGAGGGTTCAGAGGGACTCGAGGTAGGCTACCAGATCGTCGAGCTGCGCGGGCCCGAGGCCGGAGACGTCGCCGTGGTCGTGGCCTCCGCACTCCGGATCGAAGCGATCGAGGAGCGTCGCCGCGCAGCCGTCGTGCATGAACGGGGCGCGCCCGGCGATGCCGATGAGCGAAGGCACCTGCAGGGGCCCTCCGGTGCCGACATTCTCGTTCCGGTTGTTCGTGAGCATCGGGCCACCGTGGCAGTCCGCGCACGCCACCTTCTTGTCGTGGAAGAGCGCCGCGCCGCGCGCCACGGCGGCTTCGTCCTCGGGCGGCGACGCCGGGAACGCGGGCAGGCTGTCGATGTAGCGGGCCATCAGGTCGAGCCGCCGGGCGCCTGGCTTCGGTCCGCCCATGCGGGAGACGAACACCTCGCCCATCAGGCCCTCGAGGTCCGGCAGGTCGCCGCTCCAGTGGAGGGGCGCCGTCTGCAGGATGCCGCCGCCCAGGGCCTGAGTCCGGCGCAGGCCCACGGGGTCGAAGTTCCATGTGTGCCCGTCCTCGTGTCCCTCGGGGTGGCACGACGCGCACGCGACGGCGCTCACGCCGTTCGGCGGGCGATGGAACATCTCGTGGCCTGTATCCCTCACGCTCGCCCCCGGGAGCGCGATGGTGCGCCGGCCGAGCACCTGCAGGGCCGCCGGCTCGCGCAGCTGCACGACGACGTCGCCGCGGCCATCGAACGCCACCGCGACAGGCTGCCCGGCCACCGCCTGCGGGGTGGCCTCGACATCGCAGCTGCCCGGCGTGGCGCCGCCCTCCACGCCGTCGAGGGTCGTGCTCACGACCGTGTCGCTGCCGGCCGCCACCACGGCCAGGCGCACGCCGTCGGGCGAGACCGCCATATCGACCGGGAGCGAGAGATTCCGGAGCGCGCCCGCAGCCGGCGCGCCGCCCATCGCGTCCTCCGCGTCCTCCGCGTCCGCCGGGTCGAGCCGGCTGACGGCGGCGTGCACGATGTTCCCGTCGCAGTCGGCGGCCTGGTAGTACCCGCCCGGGCTGAGGGTGACCTGTGACGACATCGCACGCTGGTGCACCATGGCCGCGCCGCCGCCCGGGAGCGGGATCATGCGCCAGGCCACGGACGGCGTGTAGGTCGAGAGGGAGAACCCCCTCGATTGGAACTCGGGGAGCGTGCGGCGCGAGAGAACCGCGCCGTCGGGACCCACGACGAGCGTCTCTGCGGACTTGAAGCGGCTGACCAGGAGCCGGTCGCCGTCGACCACGACGTCGCGCAGGTCGGGGGCGGGGCGGAGCTTCCGGACGGCGGGGCCGCCGGCGGCCGGGAGCGTCACGAGCTCGCCGCCGGCGCAGGCGACGTGGATGGCGTCGCGCGCTGCGTCGTAGGCGACGCCGCGCGGCGCGCGGCAGACCTCTCGGCGCTCGAGGACCGACAGCGACTGGATATCGAGGGTCACCACGGCCCCGGCGCGCCGGAGCGCCACGTGGACCCGGCCGCTCGCGTCCTCGACGAGTCGCCCTGGCTCGTCGCCTTGCTGCAGCCGGACCTGCGCGGGCGTGCCGCCGTCGAGGTCGACGACCCAGACGCGATCGCGGTCGGGGTCTGCGGCCACCGCCGTGTGTCCGTCGCTGGCGATGATCAGCGTTCCACCGCTGATGGCCGGCGGCGGGACCTCCGTCACCGTGATCCGCGGATCAGGGCCGCCGATGTTGGGCTCGGCTACCCAGGGTGGGTCCCCCGGTCCGCAGCCCGTGAGAAAGGACGAGAAAACGCTCGTGGCCAAGCTCCCTATGAGGACAAGAGAACGAGCAAGTCGCTGACGCATGAGTTCCTCCGTTCGCCGCGCGCGCGAGCTCAGCAAGAAGGATTCCAGGGAAACGTCGGGATTTCGACGCCGAGTCCTCCGGAGAGCGGCGCGGCGCGCCCGGCGGCAGGAGCCGCGGCGGGAACGCCGGTTCTCGGGGTGGTGCGAAGGACGTCTCGGGGTGGTGCGAAGGACGTCGCGCTCTGTGCGGCGGGGCCAGGCGCTGTGGACGGCAGGCGGGCCGGTATCGCTGTGCCGGTGTTGCTCCGCCACCGGGCTGCCGAGAGGGGCGGGGCGGACCTTCTCGCTGGGGGATCTCGGCGGGAACCGGGGCCTCCGCGAGGGGGTGCCCGCGCGCCCGCAGGCGAGGAGATCCTGGGCCGGAAACGAGGTCGGAAGGTCAGCGGTGCGATGTGCGGATCCACGTCCGAAGGATCTCGAGGAGCTCCTGAAGATTGCCGGGTCCCCCTTGGCCATGGAAGCGCCCATCCTTCACGTCACACCGCACCCAGTCATCACCGCTTCTCAATTCCGAGACGGGCGCGGGCGCGTCAACCGTACCCACGTCAGCGACGACGGACCACCCCGGGTTGTCCAGCGTGTCAATCCGGATTCCGTTCTGGTGCTCCCACTCCCCATCGCATCGTGAGCGGTACCATTCCTGAAGCCAGGTCAACGTATCGCTCTCCATCGTCAGTTCCTGAGGCAAAGCCGGTCGACCGTGATGCGGTAGCCCGCTTCGTGGAGGCGCTCACGGTCTCCTCGGCGCTGGTCCGACCGGCGGCGCGTGGGCCGCGAGGCTCGTCGGTCTCGCGGACCGCGTCGCGTAAGGCCCACGATGGTCATCGCCTCGCCGCGCCGACGCTGGCCGGCAGGGTGCCCATTCCCCCCTGGCACCGGGGCAGTGTCCACCTTCGCCATCGTCATCACGTTCGCGTTTCCTCTTCCAACACGGCCTGAAGCTCCGGATGGGAGAGGATCAGGGCGAGCAAGTGGGCTCGTCCACCGGCAGCAGCGTGCAGGAAGTACTCGCACGCTTCCGAGGGTTCCTCGTGCCATGTAGTCACGACTTCCAGCGCGTTTCTAGCCTCGATGATGTTGTCAATCGCATCATGAAGCTGTTCGGCTTCGTGCCCCACGCAGCAGAACTCTACGCACCCGAGATCGATCAGGTCCTTCGTTATAGCCTCCGCTCGCTGCCGCTCCGATGGGTTGAAGGCGGGCAGGAGCGTTACGAAAGGTCGCTGAAGCGAGTGGTCGGCAGATGCTCCCATCGCGCTGATAACGAGCTTCCGGTTTCCTGCGAAGGTGTGGCTAATCGCTGCCATATCAACTACCCCCTTTGAGCTTCTCGATGTTCTCCCTGAACGTCTGGATCTCCTTTTCGAGGTGCCTGATGCGCGACTGCTGGGCAGCCTCGATGACCTCCTTAGGTTGACCCTCCATCCCCGGTCTGACGCTAGGGTTGGCCTTGAAGTCGGCGAGCTTCTTCTCGTGCTCGGCGATCCGCTTCTCTAGTGAACGGATGCCCCGCTGTGCCTCCTTGCTCAGCTCCCCGGCACCACCCTTCGCGGCTCCCCCACCGCACGGCTCGGTGTTGTGACTGAGCACCCGGAGCTCGGAGACGAAGTACTCGTGCGCTGACTCGACCTCCAGGTTAAAGACGCGCTGCGCACCTCGTAGCACATCCACACCGGAAATCGCAAGCGTGCCGGTCGCGGTCCTCACATGCTCGCCCGCCTCCAGGCTGTCCGCCCTCACCCAGTCGCCGCGAGCGACCGAATAGAACCGGTGCGACGACGTCGCCTCGATGACCTCGCCCTCTCCGCTGAAGCGAAGGTGGACGATGTCGCTCGCCATCTGGTTGATCGTGCTGAGCACGACCCGCCCGGGCACGGCCGCTATCCGCGGGGCCGGCCCGATGTGCGTCACCAGCGCCTCGCCGGCCAGCGAGATCTCCTCATACGAGAGCCAGACTCTCCGCCCCTCCGCAACCCCGTGCGCCTCAAGCCACCAGGGCGGCCTGAGCAGCCGTATCTCGATTGTGTCGCGCGCCCCCGCCCGGACCGGCATCTCGAGCTCGACCAGCCGCCAGCTCTCGTCGACGAGCGTCTCGCTCCGGCCGTCCGACGCCAGCACCCGGTCGCCCACCGAGACGGTCTCGATGGGCACGAGCCCGGACGAGGTCGCCACCTCCGTACCGGCGACGAAGCACTTGCCCGCAATACCGCACCCCGGGCCGGTGCAGACGTCGGCCTGCTTGCCGAGATCCGCGACATCGTCCATTCGCCGGCTGACGTCCGCGACCTCGTCGCCGTGCTGGGCCACGAGCTTGGCCGCATCCGCGCCCTGATCGACCGCCTTCCGCATGTCGTTCAGCTTGTCGGCGGCACGGGCTCCCTTGATCGCGGCGCCCGCGCCGCCAGGCACCACCGGAAGGGCCAACGCCAGCGCGTCCAGGGCGATACCGCCGGCGTCGAGCGCGGCGCTCCCCCACTGGCCCTTCGCCACGTTGTCGGCCAGCGATACAATGCCCAGCCCCAGGCTGATGCCGTCCCATACCGACTCGACGTACTGCCCGTTGCGATCGCCGTAGTTGGTGGGGTTGTTGCCAGCGTACGCGTACAGGCTGAGGTTGAACGGCGCGTACACCCCGAGCGCGGGCCCCCCACCGAAGTACTGCGCGACCATCGGATCCGGGCTCACCCACTGGCTCTGCCGCCCGTCGTAGAACCGCGCTCCGAAGTAGTAGAGCCCGGTGCCGACATCGAGCTCCTTGCCGCTGAACACGTAGCGGCGGGCCTGCTCGTAGCGGGAGTCCGTTTCGTCCTGCCAGAGCTCGCCGCTCGGGAAGTACTCGTTGTGCTGGATCAGCGTCTGCTCTTCGTTGCTCGTGTACTGCGTGCTCCTCAGGTGATCGGTGTGGAAATACAGCGTCGGTGGGTGGTTCAGCCAGGCGCTGTCCATCTTGGACGCGAGCTGCGCCTCCCCCGCGTACACGTGCTTGGTCAGGTAGCGGCCGTCGCGGATCGTGAGGTCCTGGCTGATGTACGCCGTCTCCTCGAGCCCCACGACGTCGTGCCGCGAGACAGCGCGCTGCCCCTCACCGTCGTATAGATTCCGCGAGCGGGTCTGGGTGTTGATCAGGATCTCGCTCGCGAGGTTCTCTTCGTTCCACCTGATCTCGCGCGTGGAGCCACGGAAGGTCCACGTGCGCTGGTTGCCGCTCGCGTCGTAGTCGTAGACGCGATCGTAGCGCTGCGACTCATCCGGGAGCTGCTCGGCGGTGCGCGAGACGGCGTGAGGCCGAGGCCCCGCGTAGGTGTAGATCGCGTCGTACGTCTGCTCGCGGATGACGTGGTCGTCCCGGAACCCTCCGGCGCCGTCCGGCACCTGCCGGTAGCTCGCGTTCGCCTTCTGCGTGATGTTGTGGATGTCGTCGTAGGCGAACGTCTGCGTGTACCGGTACCTCCAGTCATTGCGGGTCTGGACCACGCCGCTCGCCTGCGTCAGTCGGTCCAGCGCGTCATACTGGTAGCTGTGCAGCAGGTGGCCGACGAGCACGCTGCCGTTCATCTGATTGTCGTGCGGCGCGTCGTTCCGCAGCTCGGTCACGTTCCCGGTGCCGTCGTACGTGAAGTCGAGCCGCTGGAACGGCCGCGCCGGCTTGTTCTGCTGGCGCAGGGACGGGTCGCGGTGGTCCGCGTTGACGTTGGCGAGCCGGCGCGAGCGCGGCTTGTACTGGTACGTCGTCTCGATGAAGTTGCCGGCGATGAGCCGGACCTTCTGCCCGAGCTCGTCATAGCCGAGGTGCGCGAGATAGATGGTGTTCGGCGACTCGTCGGGGTGCTGCTCGTTGACCTTCGTGTTGAGCCCGAGGATGCTCTTCAGGTTGCCGCCGGCGTCGTAGCTGTAGCTCAGCACCTCGCGGCTCGGGTCGCCGAGCGCCATCTGGTCGGGGTTGTTCCCGACCCGCAGGTCCGGGAAGTGAACACGCAGGACCCGCCCGAACGCGTCGAACCGATGCTGCACCTGGTAGCGGTACGGACCGCGGTGCGGCTCGCGCAGCCGGTTGAACGTCGCCTGCACCTGGACCCGGTTGCCGTGCCGGTCGTAGCGGAAGGTCCGCTCGCCAGCCTCGCTGGTCTCGGTCATGACGCGGCCGGCGACGTTCCCGTTGGCGTCACCCGCGAGCGCCGGGCCACCGTAGGTGTAGACCCGCGGCGCGCTCGTCGGATAGGTGACCTGCCGCAGGCGATTGAAGTCGTACTGGTAGGTGATGCGCTGCGAGGAGGCCCGCAGCTTCGCTGTCTGCTTCTCCCGCAGGTTGCCGACCAGATCGTACTCCCACTCGATGAGCCCGGCGTCAGGGCTGTTCAGGCTCACCATGCGTCCGAGCGTGTCGAACGTCGCCGTGGTGATGTTCCCCTGAGCGTCCTCGACCTCGACCAGCTCGCTCACGGCGTTGTAGCGATACCGGGTGAGGATCGGCGTGCCGTCCGCAGGGTTCGCGCGCTCGATCATCTCGACCACGCGATCCGCGACGTCGCGGTGCTGGATCGTCATGGCCTCGTCGGGCGCCGTGACCTTGGTGCGGAAGCGCAGGACCCCGGCATGATCGAGCCCGAACCCGTAGGTCGTGGTCGTCTCGACGAAGCTCTGACCGATGTCCTCCGGATCGGAGGGAGTCGTCACCTTGGTCACGCGCCCGAGGACGTCGTACTCCCAGCTCGTCGAGAGAGCGACCGAGGCAGGGCTCACCGTCGCCACGTCCACCAGGGCGGCGGCGGGCGCCGTGCTGAAGATGGGATGGCCCTGCTCCTTCCGGCGGCCGCGCTCGTCGAACACGATGTGGCCGCTGACGGTCATCCCGACCTCGGTGTGGTCGCCGAAGTCTTTCTCCAGATCCTTCTTGGTCTGGATGACGCGATCGAAGCCGTCGATGAAGGTGACCGTCTCGACGTAGTCGTGGAGATTGGCCGGGGTCGCGGGGTCGTTGCGGACGACGTCCTTGTGCCCCATCCTCGCCCAGAACGGGGCGGCGGAAGCGCCGGGCTGCAGCCCGTACACGGCGCGCAGCGTGGGTACCACGCCCTCCTGCGCGACGGGATCCGCCACGAAGTCGCTCGGGCCCCACACAGCGACCAGGCGGCCGAAGGCATCATATTTGTACCTCGTGCCGTGGCCGTTCAGGTCGGTGGCCGTGGCGACGGCGCCGAACAGGTAATCCGGGGTGCTCGTCGACGTGTACCCGAGGGAATCGGTGACGCTCGTCCGGTAGATCCCCGTCTCGTCGTAGCCGTAGGTGAGCACGTAAGCATTCGGGTCGGTCAGCGTCTGAACGTTGCCGAAGCTGTCCCGCGTGAGCGTGACCGTGCTCGCTGCGTCGCTGTACGTCGCGGCGGAGCCTGGAATGCCACCCCCGGTGACGTGATTGCTGAACGTCTCGAGCGCGCCCGTCGTGGGATGGTAGGTGGCTCGCCGGTCGCGCAGCACGGCGCCCGTCGCATCCCCGCTGCGCGCCACGATGCTCTCCGGCCGCGCGAGGTAGAGCTCATCGGCGCTCGAGTAGCCGAAGCCCCGCGTGTCGTACTCGACCTTGTAGAACAGGTCGTCCGCGGCGCCCTCGTCGGCGCTCAAGGCGAGCGTATCGAGGCCGCCGTGGTCGAAGCTCCAGGTCCGCCACTCCTCCGTGGACTTCTGAGGCGTCGCCTCTCCCTCGAACCACTCCGTGGTGCGATGCGTCTCCGCGGGGAAGAAGGAGCCGACGATGGGCTCCGGCTTTCCCTGCACGCTCACCCCGGCGGGCGTCGGGTCCTCGTAAGTGAACGTCTGGCGCGTGTAAGGGATGGGGGCGCCGCTGGACGCGACGTCGTGCTCGAGCGCCTGCTGGACGAGCCCACGACGGTAGTAGTCCTGATTGAAGTACCGCGTCTCGATCTGCGAGCCGTCGCCCGTGCCGCTGCTCTTCACGCCGCGCGTCATGGTGACGATCGACGAGCCATAGTCCTCGCGCTCGACGCGATCGTACTTCCCCGTCTGCGCGCGCGCGGCTCCGCCCGCCGGCGCCGTGTAGTCCAGGGCCTGAGCCAGGGTCTGACCACGGCCGTCGATCGAGCGGACCGCGACGAGGGCGTAGCTGTTGCCCGGCAGGTCGACGCTCGGCTCCGCCTCGTCGCCTACCTCGTTGCCATAGCGCTCGTAGTCGAGCTCGACCCTGCCGTCGAAGGGTCGATTGACGGCCTTGAGGAGGTTGGCCCTCCCGAGCTGGTTCAGCTTGACGTAGACCTCGGCCCGGCCGTCGACCTTGGCGACCTGGTCGACCATGCCGTCGCCGTTGACGTCGCGCCAGGCCACCTCGCTGCCGCCTGCGGTGTCGTTGTAGAAGCCGTAGACGCTGCCGCAGACGAAGAAGTAGCAGATCTCGGCGTCGAAGGTCGCGCTGTAGTCTCGCGAGTTGGTGAAGCCCAGCGCCTCGGGGTTGCCGTCCCCGCCGTCCACCGCGTCCAGGATCTTCGAGCCGAGGTCGCTGAACGCCGTCTCCACGTGGCTCGGCCACTGCGGGAGCGCCCACGTCTGCTCCGTATCGAAGCGATCGCCGAGGTTCAGCTTGACACGAAGCGCCTGCTCTCCGGGCAGCCGGCTCACGTGATCGAGCAGGCCATCGCCGTTGAGGTCGATGAAGTCCACCGCCTGCCGGTTAAGGCTGTAGACGTACCCCGCGCCGACGTGCCCGCCCCCGCCGAAGAGGCCCACGCTGAACGACGCGCCGACCGAGACGCCCGCGCTGAGCGAGCCGGTGTCCTCGAAGCGCGCCGCGTTCGGGCCGGTCTCGGCGCCCAGCACGTTGACCGTCTGCAGCACGTCCTCGCGGAGGCCGAAGCCGCTGAAATCCCAGTCCGGGTTCGACCACTGGATCGGCGCGGTGAGGCCGTAGCCCGTGTTGAGGCGCACGACGGGCTCTCCGCCGGCGGGATTGAAGGACACGCGGTCGGGCAGGCCGTCCTGGTTGATGTCGAGGAGCTCCGTCTTCGCGGAGCTCACCGCGTAGTCGAGCCCGACGGAGAAGCTCGTGGACATGACCGCGCGGGTGCGGCCGCGCGTGTCCGTGTCCGGGACCGCCTGGTCCTTCTCGTCGCTGCCGCCGAGCGACATGCTCGCCTTGAAGCGCATGCTCTCCTGGTCGACCTCGCGGAACTCGTCGAAGTCGACCGCGCGCTTGGAGGTGAACCCGCCGCCGGTGTTGAACAGGACGCCATTGCGCGTCACCAGATCGGGCAACCTGTCCCCGTTCATGTCGACGAGGTCGACCTCACCCGTCGTGTCGGCGGCGCCGATCCCCATGCTCACGCTGTAAAAGCTGGCGTCCAGGCCATAGCTCCACGTATCGGACAGCCGCAGCGCCTGGACGCCCGCGCTTCCCGAGAAGCCGCGGCCCGCCTTCGTGCGCCCGGGCGAGAAGAGCCCGCGCCCCACGAAGCTGTTCTGACCGCGGGTGCTGTAGGCTGCACCAGCGCCGTCAGGCAGCCCCAGGCGGGAGATGGTCGCGAAGAAGAAGGGCGACGTGTCGCCGCTCACGTTGGAGCGCTGGAGCGCAGGCTCGCTGAAGGCCTGATCGCCGCGATAGTCCCCGAACGACCACCGGTGGTATCCGCCCGCCATCATGTCGTGCGTGGGCGCCGGAGCCTCGGTGTCCTCGAAGTCCGGATCCAGCCGGCGGACGTTGACGGGCGCGAGGTTGCCTCCGGTCGAGGGGTCCCAGAACACCTGTCCGATACCGGGCACCCCGCCGACACGCGCGACGGGCGATCTGGAGATCAGGGTGAAGTAGATGGGCTCACCCGGAGCGATGCCGTCCGGAGGGTCGAGCGCGACGGGGCCCGACGCCGCGGGGCCGAGGCACGTCTTCGAGAAGAGCTTGTTGACGCCCTGCACGAGGGCGCACACCGGGTGATCCGTGGCGCCCTTCATGAAGCTCCCCGCGCTGGTCGAGCTCTCGGCCGTCACCGGCGTGGTCGGCGCGCCGGCCTCCCACATGAAGACCGCGATGTTCACCTCCGGCTGCTGCACGATGAAGCTCGCGGGCACCGGGTCTTCCGGCGTCGGGTCGTTCTCGATCTCGCAGACGGTCGTCTCCGGATCTTCCTCGGAAGGACCGCACCCGAGCACGGCCCCCTCCACGTAGACCTCGGCCTCCGGGTCCGGCCGGCTGTAGCGCGTGTACTCGACGTAGGGCTCCCAGCCGACCCGCTCAGGGTCCACCGGCGAGTCCGACTTCAGCTCGAAGTAGAGCAAGTCGCCTGAGTCGACGCGAATCCCGGTACTGGTGACCTGATACGTCCCTTCGAAGCCCGCGGCCAGGGCGGCGGTGGCCACGATCTGCGCTTCGTTCCACTGGTCCGCGTCGGACGGGACCCTGTAGACGTTGAGCTGGACGTCGTCGGAGGTCGAGAGCTTGGTCCCCCCTCCGAGCACGCTGACCTCGCCCGGCGCGTTCGGGATCCAGGGTCGCTTCGGCAAGCCCACGAGACGGAAATCGTCGTCCAGCGACGTGCGGTAGACGAAGGAGCCATAGACCTCACGGTCGTCGATGCGGCTGGCGGCGATCCCTTGGTACGCGATCTCGGGAGACCAGCGCACGAGGTCCTTGCGCGCGTCGTCGACCGAGCTCACGCGGAAGTAGAGGTCGTCCCCGACGCCGATCGGCTCCTCCAGCGGCGTGGGGCCGTTGCAGCCGTTGCCCGCCGTGGGCACGCACGGCGCGAGATCGTCGCCGGCGAAGGTCCGGGTCCAGATCGGCGGGACCGCGTCGTTCTTGAGGATCGAAACGGTGACCCCGTCGCCGCCCGCCACGTCCTTCTGGATGGCGCCGCCGATCCGCACCGTGCCGGCGAAGGGGGCCTTCCATCGCGCCAGCGGATCGACGAGGAAGAAGCTGTTCTTCTGGTTCTGCAGGCGGTCCGCGTTCGCGAAGGCGACCATCGACTCGTCGTACGCGCCGAACGTCTCCTCCTCCCCGAAGCGGTCCTTCGCGCCCTTGCGAACCTTGATGGCGCCGTCGCTCACCCACACCTGATCGACGAAGCCGTCGCCGTCGAGATCGGAGAGGATGTGTCGATCCTCGGACTCCGTGTGGGCGAGGTTGCCGCCGATGCCGGCGGCGCCGCCGAGCACGCTCACCCCCGCTCCGGCCGTCCAGCCGCCGGTCTCCGTGTAGCCGAGCGAGTTCTGGCCCACGCCAGGGATGCTCTTGAAGCTCAGATGATCGTCGAAGGACAGGTCGCGCGGCGCCGTGTTGACGCTGCCGCTCGCGCCGGTGAGAAAGTCGAGCAACCCGTCGCCGCTGACATCGAGCGGCGAGCGGCGTACCCGGCTGTGCCCGCTGGAGCCGCCGAGGCTCGCGCTCGCAGAGATGATCGGGGTCTTCACGCCGAGGCCGCCGCCGCCGCCGTAGCTCGAGCCCTTCGTCCTCGAGAGCCCGTGCTCGGTGCGCACACCCGTGCTGGACCTCAGCTCGCCCCAGAGCTGAGCCGCCCCGAAGGGAGGCGCGGACGGGACCTCGTACTCGAAATCGTGCTTGTAAAGCTCGGTGCCGTCCGTGCCGAGCACGCCGACCTCCTGGAGCAGCGTCTTCTGGAAGGCGCCGAGCGTGTAGCGGAGATCGTAGCTGCGGATGATCGTGGAGTCGAAGGCGACGTCGACGCGCTCCAGCCGGTGCGACGTCTTGATCGGGAAGCCGGGGCGCGCGTCGACGCTGCGATCGGGCCGGGTGTCGGCGGCGTCGAGCACGAAGCTCACCGTGTAGGTCCCCTCGCAATCGTCCTCGATCTCGGACGCGATGGCTCCGTAGCAGATCTTCTTCGGATAGACCTGCGGCATCGAGACGTCCGACATCGTCTGCGTGTCCTGGAAGTACTTGAACACGATTCGATTTCCGAACCGGTCCTCGACGTATTCCAGGTTCCACTTGAAGGTACGGCTGGCGTCACCGGGATCGGCGAGCCGCGCGTTCGCGGTCTTGCCGTAGACCGACTTCACCCCGTTCTTGTCGGTCACCTCCCAGTAGAAGATCTCCGGGTCGCCTGGCGTGGGCAGCCGGAGGATGCGCTGGAAGTCGCCCTCGACGCGGCGCTGATAGCGCACGCCGCCGGCGGCAGGACCGGCGGCGGTCAGCTGGGCGCCGTCGAGCGCGTAGCGCACGGAGCCCGCGAGAGAACCCGGGTGGTCGTTCTGGATCCGCGTGCCATCGTAGTCAGGGACGCCGAAGCGCGTGTCGTGCTGGATGCTCGAGATCTCGAGATCCCAGCCGACGCCGAGCCAGCCGTTGCCACGAGCGCTCGAGTACGTGAGCGCCAGATCGGGGTCGAGGCCGCTGCGACCCGGCGGCACGCGCAGCGGGTAGCCCAGGTTCGCCGTGCGCTGTGGGTTCGCGGCCGGCAGCGCGATCAGGTCCACGCCGGCCGAGGGGCTGCCGAGCTCGATGCCGTTCATCTCATCTGGCAAGGAGTTCTTGGGACCCGGCGCGTCCGGCGCCGGGAGCGTGGCGTTCATGAACTCGGTGAAGTGCTCGGTCTCGCTCACCATCACGCCGTCGCTCGCGTCCGCCACCTTGGGGATCGCGCGCCACAGACCCACCGGCTCGTCGAAGTAGAGGGTCGAGATGCTGCGGGTCGTCGCTGCCGGCGGCAGGCCCTCGCGGTCGAAGGGCAGCGTGAGCCGCACGGGCCGCTTGAAGCGGAGCCCCGCCGGGCCGAAGCGGAAGCTGCCGCTGCCCGGCACGACGTTGACGAGCCCGCGCCCGACGGGCGAGGCCTGGTCGCGCGTCAACGGTCGAATCGTGATGCGCACCGGCTCCGAGACCGCGCCCGCCGGGATCTCGAGCGTCGCGCCCGCGTGGTGCAGCGTCTTCGCCTGATCGGGCGTGACCCATTCGCCATAGGGCGCGCCCACGTCAGGCGTGAGCCCGCCTGGAGCAGCCGCGAGCGCGCTCTTGTCCAGGCACGGCCCGAGCTCGACCTCGCGAGCGACGGTGGTGCCGTCGGCCAGGGTGGCCCGCAGATGAACGGACCACGCAGTCCCTCCCCGCGCCTCGGGGACGCTGAGCTCGAAGGCGCCGTCGCTGCCCAGCTCCGCGGGCGTGAGGGCGCGCTCCTCGGCGCTGACGTTCGTCACCGCGACGCCGGCGCTGTGCACGAATCCCCGAACGTAGGCTCGCCCGTGCTCGCACTCGCCGTGCAGCGGGTAGGCGATGCGAAGCTCCGGACGAGCTTGCGCCGGCGAGGCGCTCGCGGCCACGCGCAGATCGCCGATCGGCGCGGACTTCTCGTCGCCACCGTGCAACGAGAAGTGAACCGAGTCGAGCGTTCCGAGCGCGCTCACCGCGTCCCATTGGTGCCAGCCTGGCGAGAGGCCTCGAAGCGGAATCTCGAGTCGCTCTTTTCCCTTTCCGGCGCTGGCGACCAGCTGACCATTCGACGGCTCGATCAGGCGGAAGCCGAGCGTGTGGGGGACCGATGGCCCGGCGAAGGCGCCCGTTCCAAGCTGGATGGCTCGCGCCGAGGGCTTTCGACCTGCGGCGCTCGACAGCTCGGCGGGGGAGACGGCGGCGTAGCTGCCGCCGTGCGGAATCCCGACCACGCGCACGTGGCTCACGCGGTAACCCGACACGGAGCCGTGCTGAACGGAGCTCCGCGGCGCCCCGAACGCCACCTGATTCACGCCTTGCTTGAGCCACGCGGGGCTGATCTCTTCGACCTGCAGACCGGACCTGGAGCTCGCCGGCGGGAGGGCCGTCGACGCGCGCTCGGCCGACCCGTTGATGCTGCGCGGCACGCCGCTCCAGTGCGAGACGCCCTCGAGCTCGTAGACGAGGAACGCGCGCGACAGGGACCGCGGCTCGGCGAACACGTCGACCTGGAACGCCTGAGCGCCTTGCCCGACCTCGCCGACGCGCGCCGTGGCACGATCGGAAGAGAAGACGAGCGCCCCCGGGAAGCCGTTGCTCGTCACGCGGTCGGCCCAGTGAGCTTCCGGCAGCACGCTCACCGGATCGCGAGCGCCCCAGAACGCGAGCTCTGCCAGGCCGGACTCGTCCCCGGGGAGCCACTCGATGAGCGCCCGCTCGGCCAGGACCGGCAGCGGCATGCGCAGGGGGACGAGGGCGCCCGACAGCTCGAGCGCGCGCCGCTCCACGCCTTCGAGGACGCGCTCGCCCGCGGCGCCATCCACGGTGATGGTCAATGCGCCGCGGGTCCGGCCGAAGCCCGTGACCTGGTGGACCCACGTGGGCTCGGCGAAGCGGACCTCCACGCGAACGGGGGCTCCGGAGGGTGAGGCCAGGGTCGTCCGCGCGTCGCCGTCGAAGAGCGACCAGGCAGCCCCTGGATCGGCGTTCGCGGGAGCGTTGAGCCACACCGCCGACGCCACGGCCGCGACGGTCGTCGCATCGCCGGAATCCGGCGACGGGGTCGCCGCCCCCTGCTCCGCGCTCTCCGGCGCCGAAGCGTCGCGCAACCCAGCCCCCGCGGACTCGACCTCGCGCAGCGCATCCTCGAGCGGAAAGCTGGGCTCCCCCGCGCTCGGTGCTCGGGGTGGCGTCGCGGCCAGCGCGGCGAGCGGCCCCGCGAGCCCCAGCATCTGGATCAAGACGAAATACCTGGTCCGAGCCCCGATGGATCGACCGATGACGTTCAGCATGGTGCGTCCCCTCGCAACTCGCCGGCTGGCCGCTCACTGGCCATGACAAGCGAGGCGAATGTTATCCGAGTGACTTTCCAGTAGTCCGGCAACCGCCTCTCACGCGCGCTCGAAGCGGCGGCCTCACGGCCTCACAGCCCGCCGCTCCAGGTACACGTCTGGAACTCTTCTCGCGCGGTGGTGATGGCCTGCCGGCACACGTGCGCCAGCGATTGCTTCTTGAAGGCGCTGTCGGCCATATCCTTCCACGCGAGCCGCTGGCGGCGGATGCCAGCCTTCTGCTGATTGAACTGGTGAGACGGCAACGTCGCCTGCATGCACAGCTCGAACTGATCGAGGTAGCTGTCGCACTCCGAGACGCCGGTGCTGCCATCGTTGGATGTCAGCCGATTCGACGCTCCGCCGACGCTCGGCGAGGCGCCGTCCTCGCACGCGAGGAGCAGCAAGCAGATCGCGCCCAGCCAGGAGGCGTTGCGCAGGGGCGAGCTCGAGAGCCAGCCAGAGCCCACGATCCTGGGCCGATCCTGCGATTGAACGCACGTCACCACCGCACCCCGCCCCGGGGCGCGCCTGCCATGTCGCTGCATATTGAATCCTTCCCGAACGGCCCAGGTCATGGGCCAGTACCGAGAGTGAACAAAGCTCTAACGGACGCGAACCATGGGCTCGCGCACCGCACAACGCGGAAGTCTCAAGGCGAAGTTAACTACGCCCTGGAACGACAGTTACGCATGTAAGCATCGCGACAGGCGGTTCGTCCAGACCGCTTCGTGCGCAGAGCAAGCTTCGGGCGGTCACTTCACGATTCCGTCGCATTCACCGCGGGCAGAGCTGCCGATCGACGTGTCTGCTGGCAACACCCGGTGCCGCTCCCGACCGGAGTCCATCTGCGCTGGGGCGGGCGTTTGCTGGGGGCGGACGCCCACGCACGCGGGGCGTCCGGGTCGGCCGTTCGCCTCGGGAGGAGACGATGGCGCCGCGGGCGGCTTCCCGCCGGAGATTCTCGGCACGGGCCGGCGCCTCCGAGAGAGGAGGTGCCCGCCGGGGGGCTTGAGCAGGAAACGATCGTTGCGTAGGATGACCGCTGGACCAGGGCGCATCGCGGCCAGCCGGCGGTCACCTGCCTCCAGCGGGATGTCTCGCGATGAGGCGGGTGCCGAGCCCACGCTCCCGAGGGCTCGATCGTGCGCTTGTGGCCAGGAGTTTTGAACCGTGATGAAGGTTCTCCGGAGCAAGACGGCGTTGCAGGCGGGTGTTGCCCTCTCTCTGCTCCTCGCGGGCCGCGCCCAGGCAGCGCCTGAAGCCCCCGCGGCCACGGCGCAGGCGAGGGCCCAGCTCATCGGCCAGGCGAACACCGCGTTCAGGGAAGGGCGATACGCGGACTCGCGCGAGGCGTGGCTCGCGGTCTGGAAGCTCGATCGCTCCCAGGTGGCGGCGTGCAACATCGGGGCGCTCTCCCACCGCATGGGCGATCCGGTCATGGCCGTCCGCTGGCTGTCGCTCTGCAAGGAGATCATGCGCGCGCCGCGGACGCCTGACGAGCGCGCCCTCTACGCCTCGCGGCTCGCCGACCTGGCGAGCGCGCGCCAGCTCGTCGGCGAGCTCCGTGTCGTCGCCCCGGCGGGCGCCTCGCTCACGATCGACGGCGACCCGGCCGAGGTCGCGGCGGGGGGCGCCGTCCCCGTCCTGCCCGGCCGGCACCTCGTCCGCGCGGAGCTCGGCGGCGCCGCCGGGGAGGTCGAGGTCGACGTGCCGCGAGGCGAGACGCGGGAAGCGAGGCTCAAGCTGCGCGAGCCAGAGCCGGAGCCGAAGGCGCCGGCGCACGCGCGGTCCGGGAGCGCGCGCGTCCCGCGCCGGGAGCCGCCCGCGCCGCCGGCATCGCGGCTCGTCGTCCTCGCGGGCGGGATCGGGGCCGGGGTGTTCGTGGCGGCCGGCGCCGGCCTCTTCGCCTGGGGGGAAGTGGAGCTGAATGCCGGGATCAGGGCTGCGGAGAACGCGGGCCCGAACCGCTGCTATCTCCCCTCACCCGCCTGCGACAGGGCGCACGCGCACTGGGACACGATGGAGACCGCGCGCGCGTTCGGCGCGGCGAGCCTCATCCTCGGCGGCGTCGTGGCGGCCGGTACCCTCGGGTATGCCCTCTGGCCTCGGCAGAGAGCGGAGCTCGTGGTCTCCGCCGGCGCAGTCGCGGTGAGGGGCGTCTGGTGAGCGCGGAGGTCACCCGGCCCACGCGACGCGCTCGCGGCTGCTGATGGAAACCTGCGCGATGACCTCGGAGGTCACCCGGCCCACGCGACGCGCTCGCGGCTGCTGATGGAAACCTGCGCGATGGCCTCGGAGGTGACGATCGTTCCTGGTAGGATCCGATGGTGACGGCGCCCGGCGCCCCGGCGGACAGAGCCGCGGGGTGGTCGCGCTGCAGCCCTCGTGCCGGAGGACTGGACCGTGGATCGATCTGTCAAGCGTTACATCTTCACCTCTTTCTTTCTCCTGGGCTCTCTCCTCATCGTGGGTTTTCTTGCGTGTGGTGAGCAGCCGTATACCAACGGGGAGTGTGCATCACCGATCGATTGCTGGTCGAATGTCCAGACCATTCCCGGCACGACGTGCGCCGGGAACGCCTGCGTGTGCATCGACCCGGCGGAGCGCATCTGTTGCAAGCGGGGGTCGACGGATCCGGCGTGTTTGCGGGAGTGTCTCCCTTGCGACGAGTGCGCCGCGGGCACGCCGGGATGCGAGCCGGAGTGCGCGAGCGACGCCGACTGCCCTGGCCCGCCGAGCCCGCGGTGCGGGACGGGGCGGTGCGTGGATGGGCTCTGCGAGGTGGAGATCCACGAGGACAGGATCGACTCCCAGGTCAGGGGCGACTGCATGCAGCTCAAGTGTACGGCCAGGGGCGAGCTCATCGTTCAGGAGGAGCAGGAAGACACCTACGATGACGGGAACCTGTGCACCACAGATCGCTGTGACCATGCGAGGCCGTATGTCAGGCTGATCCACGACGAACCGTGTTCGGGCCCTGGCATCGATCTCGGCGTGTGCGCCCACGGGCTGTGCGTCGAGTGTCTCGACACAGACCCGATGCTGGCTTGCCCCAGCGGGCTGGCGTGCGACGGCACGCGCTGCGTCCCTGCCCACTGCGTCGACAACCGGCAGGATGCGGGCCTCGGCGAGACGGACCTCGACTGCGGCGGCCCGTGCCGGCCGTGCGCCACGGGTCTGCACTGCGACATGGGCTCGGACTGCCAGGACAGGGTGTGTACTGGCGGCGTCTGCGCATCCCCCACCTGCGCCGATGGCATGAAGAACGGGGACGAGACCGGCGTGGACTGCGGTGAGGACGGTTGCCCGCGCTGTCCGGTCGGCGAGGGCTGCGCGAAGCCGGCCGACTGCGCGAGCGGCGTCTGCTGGGCGGGTCTCTGCCAGGCGCCGACGTGCACGGACGGCGTGGAGAACGGGGACGAGGGCGGGATCGACTGCGGAGGCGAGGGCTGCGAGCTTCCGTGCCGGGAGTGACCCGGCGCTTCTTGGCGTCGCGCGTCGCCCTGGCGCCGTTACCCCATAGCTGCCCCGATCGGTGAGGCCAGCGGCGATACCGTCCCGTTGTCACGACGGGGCATGCGATGGGCAGGCGTTCGCGGCGAGGTGCGGCGGCTCTCTCTGGTCGAGGCGACGGGAATCGAACCCGATGTTGAATCCGCGGGCCGCTTGCGTGGGAGATACGGCAGCCGCCGCCTCGGGCGCGTCGGAACGCTGTCAGCGGCCATCTGCGACTTGACCTACACCTGCGACACAGTGGAGGCGGGCGGCGCCGGTGCTGGATACCCGACAGAATCCGTAGGGGCGGGAGATTACCTCAGAGGTGGCGACGAAGGCGGAGGCGAAGAAGTGGGCAGCGACTCGTTGGAGCTGATGGCAGGATGCGTCCCGGTCACCAGGTGCAGCGAATACTTCGAAGCTTGTCAGGCCAAAGGGCGGCCTTGCACGCGCATAACGACAAGTGGCTACACGTTCTGCCGCGACTGCCTTGACTACTGCCTTCGTAACGAACCATATGAATCCAGTGAGTGCTATCGCTGTGGATATCGCTAGTGCGACACATATAGTGTTCGAGCCTCGCGTGGCGGACCGCATTGCGTCGCTAGGCGCCACAAACGCGGCCGTCGACTCCGACTGCCTTCTTGTCGGGCCGTCCCGCATGGGCACGTCAGATCATGTTCTTGCGCGTCAGGCATGGTGGGACTCTTTCGTCGACCCCATCAGCGCTGATAACAAGATAGGCCTCATGGTCGTCGTGTGGGTTTCGTCCACGAATCTGCGCGAGCGCGTGGGTCTCTGGAGAGTCTGCGGTAGACTGCACGAGTGTGGTATCCCGCGTAAGGACATCGTTGTCGTCGAGCTGGACCCGCCGTTCCGCGGGCTGGATGCGCGAGAATCTGCCGTGCCGACGTGGTGCTCCGCGTCCAAGATGGATACACTCCCGGCGCGGCTCAGTGGAGCGCGCCCCTGGCCGCGCGAACGCTACCGGCGTGCCGTCCGCCTCTGGAGCCAGTACACCGCAGCGGACCCGAGGCGGCTCGCGCAGAGTTGCGCACGTGGTGTCGAAGGGTTTCCAGAGCTCGCTCCCTTGTGGTCACTCCTCTCTTCCTTTTTTCCAAGAAGGACTGCGGACGGAGCCCTGCGTCTCAGCCGATTCGACGAGCTGCTCATGACCATCCTGTCGGAAAATTGGCAGACTCCTCTCGCGGTGGTCAGCCGCGACATGCGATCCGGAATGGATTTATGGCGGATGCTCTCCTGCACAGGCGACCTGTTCCTCCCACGCCGGCTGGAACACTGGGCAGACCACAGTTTGGGCGCATTCGTGGAGCGCGCACCCGGTCCAAAGCCGCCGGATGCTGGCTACCCCATGCTCTCGGAGGTCTATCGCCTCACCGAACGCGGGATGCGGCTCCGAGACAAGGGACTCGATCAGCTCACGGATGCCCCAAGCCTGCCCATCGCCGGGACCGAGGCGTACTCGGCGTCAGTCCCCTGGGTGCTGCTCGAAGATGGACGGCTCGCTCGGCTGTAACGGCGGGCCGCCGGCAGGAGCCAGCCTGCGATGCTAGTCGGTGATACCGCCCCGGGAGGGATGCATGACGCGCCCGTCATCAGATGCGTGGTCCTCTCCGACGAGGCAGCCAGGAGAATTGTTTGAAAGGCCATAGTTATAAATTCAGGCAGTGCTATCAGTGCGGGTTCTATTGAACATGTCAAATATTGTTGACATTGGCGGAGCTACACATGTCGCTTTCGATGGGCTGACCACGGAGCAGCTGTTGCAGATTGGTGCGACCAATGTTGTACGCGCGTCCGATCGCCTTATCATCGGCCCGAGTCGTCGGGATGCCCCAGAGCATGTCCGGACACGCCGTGCATGGTGGAATTCGGCTGAAGAATGGGACAAGGTTTATTCGTCGGATGTCCACTGGGAATCCCCCATCGTCTTGTGGGTATCGGCGAGTCTTCACGAACGGGTGAACCTCTGGAGGACTTGTAGCTGGCTGCGCCAGGTTGGGTTCTCACATAAAGACATATTTGTTCTAGATTTTGAACCAGTTCCACCATCGAGAGCAGCGAGCCGTGAGGTGCTGACTCGTCCGTTTACCTGTTCCGAGTCAGTGTCCCATCATCCGGACGAGGTTCTCCTCGCACGCATCGACAGAGCGTGCCCCTGGCCGCGCGAGCGGTACGATCGCGCCGTTAGCCTCTGGGACAGCTACGTTGATGAGAACCCGTTGCCGTTCGTTGAGAGCTGCGTCCGCGGCGTTGAAGGATTTCTAGGACACCGATCACGTTGAAACCCGGAGAATTTTCACAGGGAGGCGGGGAGGCGGGGAGGGAGAAAAAAAGTGAAGTTCTTTCTCCTGCCGTCTCTCGCTCCCCGCCTCCCCGCCTCCCTGTGAAATTCCTGCTTTTTCTCGTGGTTTCAACTCGTTTGTCGCTCTAGAGCTTGCCCCTTTGTGGGCGCTTCTCTCTTGCTTCTTCCCGAGAGAGACCGCGGAGGGATCCCTGCGCCTCAGCCGATTCGACGAGCTCGTTTTTGCCCTCCTCTCGACGGAGTGGAAAACCCCGTTAGCCTTGCTCGCCCACGAATCGGAAACGCAAATGAACCTGTGGCATCTCCTTTCCTGCACCGGTGATATGTTCCTACCACGCCGGCTGGAGCACTGGGCAGGGCACGAGTCGAGCGCCGCTATGGAGCGTGCGCCTGGACCAAAGCCGCCTAACGCTGGCTACCTGATGCTCTCGGAGGTGTATCGCCTCACCGAACGTGGCATGCGGCTCCGAGACGAGGGGCTCGATCAGCTCACGGACGCGCCAAGCCTACCGATCGCCGGGACCGAGGCGTACGGGCCTTCAGCCCCCTGGGTGCTGCGCGAAGATGGCCGGCTCGCTCGGCTCTAAGGGCCGCCGTCGGCAGGTGCGAGGGGCTGAGGTAGGAACGAGACTGCGGTACTACCGCGCCGGGAGCAGCGCCGTGCACTCCCTGCGGGGTGCTCTGGTTTCAGATCGGCGCGCCGTCGTCGTCGAGCGGGTCGTCCTCCGCTGGCGGCGTACCGCCGTTTGCGCCGCCGCCGGTGGCACCACCTCTCGGCGCGCCGGTGATCCCGGCGCTCGGCGCGCCGGTGGTCCCGCCGCTCGGCGCGCCGGTGGCCTTCTTCCTGGAGCTCCGGCTGAAGAGCCGCCGGGTCGCGATCGGCACGAGTCGGGGGATGGTCGGATCCTGCTCGTTGGCGCGCTCGAACACCCGCACGATCTGCTCGAGCAGGATCAGGTTGATGCCGTCGGCCCGGTCGAGGTCGCCGCTCGTGACCTTCTGGCCCGCGGGGCGCGCGGCCGCGGTCTTCGCCGCCTGGGTGAGCTCCCTGGCGGTCTCCTCGAGGCGCTCGACGTAATCGTATCCGTGCTGCGACCCCCATCCTGTCTCCGAGCCTCTGGGTTGCGTAGAAACGCGCGCTGGAGGTGTCGATGGACGAGAGCACACGGATCTGGCGCGACCGCGTGGCGCGCTGGCACAAGAGCGGGCGCTCCGCCCGCGTGTTCGCGGAGCAGGAGGGGGTCAACGCCGGCACGCTGTACTCGTGGAGCCGCCGGCTGGGCATGAAGCGGAGCGAGTACCGGCAGCGCTCGGAGAAGGCGACGCTGCCGACGTTGCTCCCCGTGGTGGTCGCCCCGGCAGGAGCTACGGCGTCCTCGTTGGGCGCGACGCTGGAGATCGTCTTCCCGGACGGCGCAGTCGTGCGCGTCCCGCCGACGTTTGACGAGGACACGCTGGCACGCGTTGTTCGTGCGCTCGGAGGCACGCGATGATCCCCGGCCGCGTCGCGATCTATGTAGCCACCGAGCCGCTCGATCTGCGCCGGTCATTCGACGGCCTCGCCGCCGTTGTACGCGAGGTACTGCGGCAGGACCCGCTCTCCGGGGCGCTGTTCCTCTTCTTTAACCGGGCAGCCGACCGCGTGAAGGCCCTGTGGTGGGACCGCAGCGGCTACTGCCTTCTGTACAAGAGGCTCGAGCGCGGGACGTTTCGAGCACCGCGCGCGGTCACGCCGGGAGCCACGAGCGTGGTCATCGACGCCGCCGAGCTCGCGAAGATCCTTGAAGGTATCGCCCTTCCACCTTCGAAGATGCGGCGAGAGATTCGCCTCGCCGAGGCTGCACCGCCTCCGGCGCCCTGATCTGACCTGACGGCGTCGCGCTCTCACGGGCAGCGCGCAGCGCTGCATTCCGTTCAAAGCCCATCATTTTCCTACGACAACCCTCTTCAAAATACGGAGATTCATAAGTAATTACCGCGTCGTGGGCACGTCGGTCGAAGAGCAGATCTGCGAGCTGAAGGACAAGCTTGCGCGCGCCGCCCACGAGCGGGACGAGTACCGTAAGCTCTACGAGCTCGCCAGCATCGAGCTGGAGCGGCTTCGCCGCCACATCTACGGTCAGAAGGCCGAGCACGTCGACCCCGCGCAGACGCAGCTCGCCTTCGATGCGATCGTGCAGCTACTCGCGGGCGCAGGTGCGCAGCCGGATGCGGGCGCGACCAGGCCGCCGGAGGCCAGCGACGGCGCAGCGCCGGATGGCACATCCGGCGCCCCCGGAGGCGAGGACAAGGGGCGCCAAGTCCGCCCGCACGGACGGCAGAAGCTGCCCGAGCACCTGCCTGTCGAGCGGATCGAGCTGCTGCCGCCAGAGGCGCGCGATGAGCGCGCGACCGCGCTGGTCCGCATCGGCGAGGAGGTGTCGGAGACGCTGGAGTGGCGGCCCGCAAGCTTCGTGCGCCTGCAGATCGTCAGGCCGAAGTTCGCGGTCAAAGGTGAGCCCGAGCAAGGCGTTACGATCGCCGACATGCCCGACAGTCCTATCCCGCGCTGCCTTGCCGGCCCGGGCTTGCTCGCACACGTGCTGGTGAGCAAGTACGCAGACCACTTGCCGCTTCACCGGCAGGAGAAGATGTTCGAGCGATGGGGTCTTCACCTGTCGCGCTCGACGCTGTGTGGCTGGGTCGCCGCGTGCGCCGACAAGCTCGCGCCCCTCGTGGGGGCGATGGCCAACGACGCTCTGAGCGCGCACTGCATCGCCATCGATGCCACCGGCGTGCTCGTGCAAGCGAAGGACAAGTGCCGGCGGGGCCACTTCTGGGTCCTGGTGGCCGACCGCGATCACGTCCTGTTCCGATTCACGCCTCATCACAACCAGGATGGCCCCAAAGCGTTCCTGCGCGGATACAAAGGCTATGTCCAGGCCGACGCATCGAATGTCTACGAGAAGCTCTTCCGCACCGAGCAGGTGACCGAGGTTGGTTGCTGGGCCCATGGCCGGCGGAAGTTCTTCGAGGCGATGACCTCTGACCCGCAGCGCGCGACGGCGGCGATTGGGTTCATTCAAAAGCTCTACGCGATCGACAAGGCGACCAGGGAGCTGCCCCCGAGCCGCCGAACCGAGCAGCGCCGGACGGCTGCCGAGCCCGTGCTCGCTGCGTTCCGCGTCTGGCTTGAGACAGAGGACCTGCTCGTCCTGCCGAGGAGTCCCATCGCTGCTGCCATCGGCTACGCGCTCAACCAATGGACCGCGCTCACCCGCTTCCTCGAGGATGGCCGGCTCCGCCTGGACAACAACCGGAGCGAACTCGAGCTCCGCCGTGAAGCCGTGGGCAGGAAAAACTGGCTCTTCGTGGGCAGCAAGGACGGCGCCGAGTGGAACGCCACCATCGTGTCGCTCATCGCCTCCTGTGCCCTGCACGGCATCGAGCCCTGGGCTTACCTGCGCGATGTGCTCATCCTGCTGCGCACTTGGCCGCCCGAGCGTGTCATCGAGCTCGCTCCCAAGTCCTGGAAGCAGACCCTCGAGAACACCGACGCTCGGCAGCGGCTCGCGGCCACCCCGTGGCCCCGCGCGCCGGCTGCGGCGCCCAGCTGAGCGCTGGTCAGCCTCGCTGGCCACCGCTGCGGGCGCGGACGCCCCTGTGCCGGCCGCCGGGGGCGAGGCTCGCCGGCTTCGGCGTGTTGGCGCGGCCTGTTCTACGCTCGCGGTGTCGGCGTGTGGCGCCCGGCGCCCTCTCGGTGCCTCCGGCTGCGCAGGAGCATCGGCCGCCCTCGGCGTCGTGGCGCGCCTGCGGACGACCACGCTGGTCGCGGCGCCGGTGCCCACCGCGGCTTGCCCTGCGCTCTGCCGCTCCCCGCCACCCTTCGCCGTAGGTTGCTCTCGCATCGCGCCGCGAATCTATGGCGACGGCGCGCACCACGCGAGGATGGGCTCTACAGAACGCATACACGTAATCCTGGTCGAGGCGCATCAGCCTGGCGCGCACGGCGAGAGGGCCCTTCTTCTGCGCGAGGTAGCGCTTGCCCAGGGCGGCGAGCTGGGTGAGCCCGCGCGCGAGCGCGGCCGGGTCTTCCGCCGTGCCGTACGCCTGCGCGAGCTCTTCGCGCGGCTCCTTCCCCGAGCCGCCGACGCCGCGCAGGACCTCGTAGGCCTGGTCGCGCAGGAGGAGGGCGCGCGAGAGCGCGTCGCGCAGGGCCGCGTCCTTCGTGGCGCGCGTGGCGTCCTTCTTCTGACCGGCGCTCTCGTGGGCTTCGAGCATGCGCTCCAGCGCCAGCGCCTGCTCCACGGCGAGCGCGAGCAGCTCCGGCGAGAAGCCGCGCAGCTTCTCCCGCTTGTCCTTCGACGCGCTCGACCAGCACGCGTGCGCCGTCGCGTAGAGGCGGCGCATGTCGGTCAGGACGCGCGAGGAGGCGATCTGCCGCCCGCGCTCGACGAGCTGGGTTCCGGTCGTGCCGTCGAGCAGGGCCTCGAGGAGGCCCGGCTCGGGCGTGCCGAGCCGGTCGGCGAGGGATTCGAGCGTCGGGTGGTTGTCGTCGGTCTCTTCGGGAGGAGAGGTAGGTTTGGCCATCCGCGCAGGCTAGGCGCGTGACGCGGTAGGTCGAGGGGTTGGCAAGTTTTGGCCATGGCGCCGGCGAGCGGGGCGGGCGCCTGCCGGTGGAGCACGACGGCGCGGCGGCCGACACGCGCCGTGCGCGGTGCGCGGGCCCGTCGGCGCCACGGCGGAGGGCGTCGTCCTTGCGGGAGGGAGCCGTCGTCATCCGAGGTGGCGTCTGTCGTCATCCTGCCCGGAGCCACCGTCATCCGGCAGGGACGCGTCGGCACCCGGGCTGGCCCCTGTCGTCACCTGGCCGGAGGACGTCGTCATCCGGCCGGGGCACGTCGGCATCGAGCGCGGAGCCGTCGTCATCCGGCCTGGAGCGATCGTCATCGGGGCTGAGACCTGTCGTCATCCAGCGGGGAGCTCGTCGTCAGGTAGTGGTCGCGTTTGACGCCTCAGCCTGATTGAGGTGGTCGCAGTTGGATTCCGGACCGTAGGCTCCGGCCGAAGTAGTGCTGCCCGCGGGTGCTGGTAACACCCCGGGCAGCGTGGCCGAACCCCGAATCCCCGGAGTCCGACATGCTGACCGTAGTCCGTTCGCCTTCGGGCGAGCAAGAAGGCGAAGGTGCGCCCGCGCGCCGCCGACGCCTCTGCGTCACCCGTTCCCTCTCCGACGTGGAGCGCATGCGGCTCCGCGCCGCACTGCGCAACCTGCGTGCGCTGTACGGCACCTGGGCCTGCTTGGCCGAGGTGATGGGCATGCCGACCCGTTCGATCCGCGCGATCGCGTCGGGCAAGTACGCCGGGTCGCCCGGCACCGCCATGCGCGCCGCGCGTGCGGCTGGAACCACGATCGAGCGTCTCCTAGGCCGGCCGGTCGCTGCTGACCGCTGCCCGACGTGCGGCCGAGGAGCCCCATGAGCGCGTGGGGCCATCAAGCCGGCCCCGCGCGCGTCCTGAACATCGCCGAGATCGTCGCGCAGGAGCCGTTCATCCGCAGCGCCCTGCGCGGTCTCGGCGTGCCCGTCGTCGATCTCAGCGACGTGGTTCAGGACGTCGTGCTCGGGGCCTGGATGAGCTCCCAGACCGGGCGCTACAGACCCGACCCTGCGCGCGAACCTCTGGACGCGCTGAAGCGCTGGCTGTTCGGCGTGTGCAGGTTCCACTGCACGCACTACCACGAGCGCGCCTTCCGTCGCCGAGAGGTGTCGGTCGAAGACCCGTGGGCGACCTCGGGCGAGGAACGCGTCGACCCTGGACACGTCGGCGAGCGCATCGACGCCGCCAAGGCGCTCATGGCGATCGCCGGGATGCCGCTCTGGGCTCGCGAGGTGCTGGTGCTCGCCGCGCTCGGCCACGGCGGCACCGAGATCGCCAGCATCCTCCGCATCCCGCTCGGCACGGCGGGCAGTCGCCTGCGGCTCGCGCGGGCCCGCCTCGCGCGGAAGCTGAGGCGACGCCGGTAGCTCGTCTCTCCCCGCGATCATTCCACGATCCTCTGCCGCATCCCGCCACAGTCACGCCATCAACGCCTGGCGCTGCGCACACGCGCCGCGAAGCGCCTCCCTGCTGCCTGATCCCTGGGTCCCTCGCTGAGTGGCCGAAGCGCATTCATCTTCAGGACGTCGGAACGCTGCGGCTTCGCCGTCTGCCGCCGCGAGGCGGTACGTACATTCGCCCCGAGCCGTGGCACCGCTTCCTGTGCGGCCCATGAACGGGGAAGGTCCTGTTTTCGCGTAGGATGAACCACCGCTCGCACACCGGGCACTCTACTCGGGCTCGTTCGTCGCCCCTCATGCTGCGATCGTATCTGATCGTCGACATGATCGGCGAGGTCGAGGGCCGCGCCCCGTCCGATGTCCTCGCTGACATCGCAGCCCGCAAGGGTCCGGGGCGCCGGCGCCGCTCGCGGATGATCTGGCGCACCTGGGGGTAGCCAGGGCGCGATCCCAGGACGCACACCGAATACGAAGCCGTCGCCGAGGCGCACGGCGCGCGATCGGCACCATCCAGGCGCTTGGCGCCGTCGACCAGGTCTTCGTCTAGAAGCTCCACCCCTCTGCCCTGATCAGCCCAAGAACATTGGTACAGTGTATCTTCAGCGCGAAGCACACTTCTGGGATTTTCGGGTTCTTGAGACTGCCAGCCTCTTCCGTGACGACGACGGTCCCAGTCAGGCCGGCTAGCGCAATAACAAACGGATCGGCCTTCCCGCGTCCCTTTACGGTGTCGGTGAGCCTAGGGAACTCGCGCAGGACACGCTTGGCCTCAAGCTGCACAACAGTACTAAGCGGCCTGAAGACGTGATTGCGCTCCTTGCACCACCCCTTCAGCCCGTCGTCTATCTTTGCGATTTCCTCGCGAACTTCATCTATCGCGAGCATCCTCTCTTCTTCGATCAGTAGATCAAGCTTCTGCCAGAATGTGGGGAAGCTCCCGATCGGGTACCGATGGTTCCATGGCTCCATCAAGGAGCTAGTATCGAAACAGTACCTCGGTCGAGGAACGCCCATTGCTACGCCCGCTTCTGCAAAAGCTCGATATCTATGTCGTCTATGTATTTGGGCTTAAGCCCAAGGTGGCTGTAGACATCATGGGATGTTATGCGTCCCTGTCGAAGCGCCGAGATAATCATTCGAGAGAAGCACAGCCCATTTCGCTTAAGGACGAGCACATGCTGCGGGATGGGGCCTCCGCTGCGCCGCTCGTGATCGATGCTGGCGTATTGCGCTTCAAACTCGGCGCGCTTCTCCTTGTAATACTCGCGGGACGCGTGTCCTAGATCAACGAGGCGCCGGAGCATCGCCTCTTTACTTACAGAATACTTTCTGGCGATTCGAGCCAGATCGGTATCTCTCCATCGAGCGTTCGACGAGCATTGTGCTACCGCCGGATCTCGTTCAATGGACGCCGTAGGGATTAGCGCCGCTGCTGCGACCTTGTTGCAGAAAATTTCGACTTCGTTTACGTCCGCGCGCTTGTTTGCGTCTTCGCTTAGATCACATATGACGCTGTCCCTAAGCAGGATATGCGCCAGCTCATGAAACATGGTGAAGATCCGACCGAGCGGCGTGTCCTTGCCGTTGACAACAACCACTGGGAGTACGTCGGCCCCGATGGAGAAGCCCCTGACTTCGGCAGAAGAGACTTTTGCGGTCTGAAACAGTAGGATGCCGCGACGCTCGAAAGCCATCTCCCACGCAGAGAATGCGGCATGATCGTTAGGCCACGAGAATTGTTCATCGATAGACACGCCAAGCCACGATCTTATGTGTGCGCCGACTACCTCCGGACTGTCGGTCAAGTCGGCCTTAATGTCAATCGGCGGCGCGGCGCTATCGTCTTCGTTTAGCTCTAACGCAAACTCCCTTCGTTCCCATGCAAGTCTCATGTTGTACGCCAACGCCGGAGACGGTTCAGGCTGGCGGATCGGAGTGATGCGCCTAAAGTCGCGCATCGCTGAGAAGTCCTTCGGCGGAGAAGGCAAAAAGAACACTGCCAAAGGGCGCTTGTATATCTCCGCCAACCTGCGAAGTTGAGCTATCGTTGGCCTTTCGTGCCCAGCTTCCCATTTGGCAAGGCGATCAGGCGGGAGGCCCATCCGCTTGGCTGCCACATCAATGGTGTAGTGGATGGACGTGCGTGCCCAGATTAGCAACTCGGGATCAACGAGGGCGTCGGGGCTCTGCACGGCGTCGGCACCTGGTGCCAATGATGCCTCGCTCGTTGTGTGCCGCGCAACTTCTTTGAGCTTAGCCCTGGGCGCACGAACGCGTCGCGGACGTCTACGCATGCCGCCCCCGCGCCGCGCACGTAGCAAACTCGGCGGATACACAGAGGTTCGCCGGCGCTGCATTGGCCCTCGGCGCAGCGCAGCGCGAGCACCACGGGCGCGTTGTAAATATCTGTAACATCCAGCGGCTCGCCACTGCGTAGCTCCGTTCGCAGGCGTAAGTGCCTACGCGTACGGAGGCAGGAAGCGGACCGCGTCTCAGTCCTCAAACAAGCTCAGCTGCACCATGCGCTTCGGCTCCGGCGTGGGCGGCGGTCGCTCTGACGGCGGCGGTTCCGGTTCCGTCGGATCCGACGGAACCGGAACGGCCCCCAAGGGCCGCGGCTGCGGGGCGGACGGAGCCGACGGCGAGGACCCGCCCGAGACGAGCCTGAGCCACCCCTTGCCCCCGGGCAGCTGCCGGACCGGCCCGGTCTGCGCCGGCAGGGTGAGCGCCTGCGGGACGGGTAGCGCGGCGGCAGGCTCCGCCAGAGCGGCCCGCACCAGATCCTCGACGGACCAGAGCTCCTGGACGATCCCCGCTGCCATCGCGGGTGACACGCGCAGCGAGGCGTGGACGCGCGTTAGGTTGTAGGTGCAGACCGAGAGCGAGACGGCGGCGCGATGGCTCCGCTGCGTCTTGCTGAACGAGAGCGAGAGCCGGCGCTTGCGTCCGTTGATGTGCCGCGCCGTGAGGTGGTACCGCTCGACGCCCGACGTACTCATCCGCTTCGGATCGGGTGCACCGAACACGGCCGTCTTGCGGATGAAGCTGGCATCGCGCGCGGGCTCGTACTTGTGGTCGGGGCTCTTGCTGTAGCCGTACTGCTTGATGACCATGGCGTAGTCCGCACAGCCGCGGAACGACGCGTCCACGGCCGGCACGTACACGGAGAGGCCGTCGCTGGTGATCTGCGGGACGACCAGCACGCGGGCGCGTAGGTCGGCCAGGAACGCGTTGGTCGTCGCCTGGTCGCGCTTCCCCACGGCGTAGGAGATCACCAGCTTCGACCGCCTCGCGAACGCGGTGAAGGTGAAGACGTCGCCGTACTCGGCCGGGTCCTCGGCCGTCACGCGCTTGTCCTTCTTCGCGATGAAGGACCACTGCTCATCGAGCTCGATGTCGGGCTCGCACAGCCCCTGCACGAGCCGGTTGTGCAGGCGCGCACAGCCCTCGCCGAGCTCCACGGCGAAGCGCAGGATGGTGCTCTTCGCGACGCCGGTCTGGCGCTCGACAGCACGCACGCTCGTCCCCTCGACCAGCGCGGACGCGATGCGCACGCGGGTCTCCATCGGAAGCACGTTCGGCACGGGCCCCTTGCCTCTCCCCGAACGGGGGCCCATGATGCGCGTGCGACGTGCGCAGGGCGGCCCTACCGCTCGGCGTTCCGCAGCCTCCTTCCGGGTACCAGCCAGAGGGAGGCGCCTTGCTTAGGACCTAAATTAGCATCGCAAGCCTATGTTTTCCGGCTTTTCTTGGGGGCTAGGACATCGCATGTCACAGCGCGACGCGCTCGATTACAGCGGTTTTGAAGGGTCTTTCGCGCCGTCCCGCATGAGCGCTGTCGGAGCGCGCCGGGCCCATGGTAGGGTCGCCGTATGCGCGTGCGGCTCATCCTAGAGAACGGCGGCCACGCCCTGTCGAAGGTCGTGGAGCTCCCCGAAGCGCCCGGCGGGAAGCGGCCATCGCAGCAGCTGCGCCGCCTGGAGCGGATCATGGACCACGAGCACTGGACGAGGTCGCGCACCGCGAGCCAATCGCAAAAGGGGTGGGGCATCACACGATGAAGCGAAGCGAGAAGAAGCGACGGGCGCGAGCGCTACCGGCGGCAGAGCTGAGGCTCCCGAAGGCTCTCTATACGACTGGCTGGAGCGAAATCGTCCAGTATTGGCACAAGGACACGGCGCAGAGGCCACCTGGTGCGCTCAGGGCCGTCCGCATCGCGATGGCATTGGAGGGATTGCGTACAGCGGAGGCGCTCATGGTCTCTCCGGCTGTCTGCAACCACGTCTGGGGCGAAAACGTCGTTCTTTGCAGGCTCATCGACGGGTTTGGGATCGCGGGAGTCGAACAGCTCCTCGAAGAGGGTGCGCTCCAATTCATTTTGTGGAGACCGGCGCTCAATTATGCGCTCAAGGCTCCACTAAAAGGAGCCCAGATCGACCCGCTGACGCCAGGCAACCACGACAGCCCGGCGCACTCCGATCCGCAAGCATCCGTCGAGATGGGGCTCAAGGGTGGCTGGCTCGAACAGCCGTGGCCGAAGGTCGAGCGACTAGCGAAACTCGCGATCGAGCGCACCCATCTGCCAGCGCAGAACGTTCCCCACGATGCCACCGATGCAGTGCGCGCGGCCTATGACAGCGGAGCGCTGCGTCGGTACGGCTTCGACCCAAGTCGCCCGCGCTGGGAGCTCGACGACGGACACCGCGCGAGGCTAGCTAGTATCGCAGAGGACATCGCGAAGGGCGTCGTGCTCTATGACTGCGAGTTCGACTTTCACGAGAGTGGCACGAGCTGGGAGCAGCTCCTGCGCTTTGGTGACATCGTTCGGGCACCGAACGCGGCGACTGGGGTAGAATATGGCCTGACGCTAGAGGGCGTGCCGAGCATTCCGTCGCTCATCAGAAACGGCGTGATCGAGATGACCGACATCGCGACGCTCCGCAGCCACCCCGCGACGCAGGAACTCCGAAAATGGCTCTGGTCCCAGCCTGACCCGCGCAATTCGGAGGCGGTCGCACGCGCATGGCTGTCACAGATGACGACGACACCGCTCAAGGACCGCAGCTGGTTCAAGGCGGTGCGGCTGACGTCGTTCAGCCTCCTTGGCGGCGTTCTCGGCGCCGTTGCCGGCGGGCCACCTGGTCTCGTCGGAGGGACGCTGGTTGGCACCGGACTGAACCAGGCGCTAGGTATGCTCGACAGCTATGGTCTCGACAAGCTGCTGACGCGTCCTGGGCCTCGACGGTTCGCAGAGCTCGTGCGCGCGAAGGCCGCGCAGCATGCCCACGGCAAGCACACCGGCACTCGGAAAGCGCGTCGGGCCGCCGCGACAAGGGTCCGCCGTCCATAGCTGCCGGGGAAAGAAAGTTCCGGCGTTCCTGAATGACCAGCGGCTCGCGGACCGGGTGGACGCGGCAGGCGGTGCTCCGCCAGGTGGTCGCAGCTGGAAAGGGGTGGTCGCGTTTCAGGCAAACGCGACCACTACCCGTCGTCATCCGGCGAGGTACCCGTCGTCATCCGGCCGGCATTCGTCGTCATCCGGCCGGCATCCGTCGTCGCGCGACATCGGGACGTCATCATCCAGAGCCGACGTGGCGGTGGTGGCCGGATTTGAACATGAAGGCGGGAAGGCGGGAAGAAAAGATCAAAAATCTTCCTGCCTTCCCGCCTTCATGTGAATCACTCCGAGGCAAATTGGGCCACCACCGACGTGGCCGGGGTCGATGTCCCTTGCGGGCGATGCGCTCGGGGGCCGCCCGCAACAGGTCGCCTTCAGCGATACGAGGGAGAGGGCGTGTATCCGATGAGCTCGTGCTCGAGCTTGACCATCTTGTTGTACAGGCCGATCACGAGCAGGGATGGCACCCACTGGCCGACGAAGTTCGCGATCTGCTTCTTGCCGGCCAGCATGAAGCCGGCCGAGAGCACCATGGAGCCGATCGCCAGCCCGAGGTAGGCGCCCGACGGGACCTTGCCGGTCCTCTCCTCGATCTTCGTCGTGACCCTGCCCTCTTCCTTCTGCATCATGGGTTCGGTCGTCGTCATCGCGGATCTCCTTCGGCGGCGCCTGGCCGGCGCTGCGCTTGCCATCGCGAGCCGAGAGCCGGTGCGACGACCGGGCCAAGACAGTAGGCGTCCGGACGAGAACAATCCGCGCACCGACAGCCGGGCGCTCAGATCCGCGCCGTCACCGCCCGCAGGAGCTGCCGCTGCGCCGCCGCGAACACGGCGAGCACCGGCAGGCTCAGGATGACGTTGCCGGCCATCACCAGGTGCCAGCGCACCCCGGTCCCCTGCTCCCGCAGGAGGGCGATCGCGAGCGGCAGCGTGCGCACCTCGTCGTCGGTGGTCATGACCAGCGGCCAGAAATAATCGTTGTAGTGAAAGACGAAGCTGAACAGGAACAGCGCCGAGAGCGTCGGCCGCAGCATCGGGCCGAGGATCAGATAGACAATCCTGAGCTCGCTCGCCCCATCCATCCTCGCCGCCTCGATGATCTCGTCAGGGACCGAGAGCAGCGCCTGGCGCACAAGGAACGTCCCGAGCGCGCTGACCCCGAAGGGCAGGATGAGCGCCGCGAACGTGTTCACGAGGCCGACCGAGCCGAGCATCGTGAAGACAGGGACGAACGTCACCTGCGCCGGGATGAGCAGGCACGAGAGCACCAGGACGAACGCCGCGCTCCGCCCCACGAACCTGAGCTTCGCGAGGGCATAGCCGGCCGGGAGCGCCAGCGCGATCTGCAGGAGCGCGATGGCGGTCGCCATGAACAGGGTGTTGGCGAAATACCGCATCACCGGCACCGCCTGCAGCACCTCGCGGTAGGCGCCGAGCTGGATCGCCTGCGGCAGCGGGTAGGCCGGAGCGCGGGTGATCTCGGGCAGCGTCTTCAGCGACGTGATCGTCATCCACAGGTACGGCCCGAGCCACACGACCGCCACCAGGACGAGCACGGCGTCCGAGACGAGCCGCACCGCGCCGGCGCGCCCCGCGCCGCGCGGCCTCGTCTCGCGACCCCGCGCGGTCATGAAGGCCGCCTCCCCTCGCGCGGCGCGCCCGCCCGCAGCGCCCAGAGCTGCAGGACGGTCAAGAGGAGCAAAAAAACGAAGAAGATCACGATCATGGCGCTCGCCCGGCCCACCCGCAGGTTCACGAAGACGTGCTCGTAGATGGCGTAGACGAAGAGGGTCGTCGCCTTGACAGGCCCCCCCTGCGTCATGACGCGGACCACGTCGAACGCCTGGAAGGACAGGATGAGGCTCGTCGTCGCCACGAAGGCGGCGCTCGGGCGGAGCAGCGGCCAGGTCACGTGGCGGAACCGCCGCCACGGGCCGGCCCCGTCGAGCGCCGCCGCCTCGTGCAGCGCGCGCGGGATGTCCTGCAGGCCGGCCAGGAAGATCACCATCGCATACCCCGTGATCTTCCAGACGCTCACCGCGGCCAGCGCGAGCAGCGCCGAGCGCGGATCGCCGAGCCAGCTCATCGCCGGCAGGCCGAGGCCGCGGAGCGCCGCCGAGAGGACGCCGTCCGCGTCGAGGATCCACATCCAGAGCAGCGCCACCGCGACCCACGACACGACGTAGGCGCTGAACACGGCGCCCCGCACGAAGGCGTAGACGGGGCCCGGCCGATCGAGCGCCACCGCCAGCGCGAGCCCCAGCGAGCCGGAGAGCGTCACCACGACGGCGCTGTAGCCGAGCGTGCGGAGGAGCGTCCCGGCGAGCTCGCCGCTGCCGGCGAGGACCTCGTAGTTCCGCAGGCCGACGTAGCGCGGCGGCGTGAGCATGTCCCACGCGTAGAAGCTGTTCTTGGCCGCGATCAGGAGCGGGACCAGGAAGAACACGGCGAGGAAGGCCGCGGTCGGCAGGAGGAGCAGGTAAGGCGAGAGGGGGTGCTTCGGCTTCATTGCTCTCGCACCGCGCGGACGGCCTCGGAGAGGGTCTCGGCGGCGTCGCGCGGGGCGAGCACCGCCTCCTCGAGCCGGGGCTGCACCGCCTCGCGCTGGACGCGGAACAGGTCCGGAGACCAGGGCCAGGGCGCGGCGTGCGCGAGCTGGTCGACGGCGACGCGGTCGTTCGGGTGCGCGGCGTAGTAGCCGCCCTGCGTGAGCGCCTCGAGGCCGCGCCGCGAGACGGGCATGTAGCCCGTGCGCGTCGCCCACGCGTTCGCCTGCTCCGGCTGCATCATCCACCGCAGGAACGCGAACGCCGCCTCCTGGGCCGCCGGCGCCGCGCCCCGCGGCATCACGAACATCGTCCCGCCCGTGGGCACCGACGCCCGCACGTCGCGCGGCAGCGGCGCCGCGCCGACGTCGAACCTCCCCGCGCCCGCCTGGCTCGCGTTGTCCTCCAGGTACCGGAGGAACGCCGTCGAGGTCCAGATCATCGCCACCCGGCCCGCGAGGAAGTCGGCGTTCGTCACCTGCCACGCGTTGTAGTCGCGCCCCGGCGGCGGCTTCATCGTGCGGTCCTCGTGCACGAGCGCCTGCCAGAACCGGAGCGCGCGCACGCCCGCCTCGCCGCCGAACGCCGGCGCGCCGTCCGGGCCGAGGAGGTCGCCGCCCGCCTGCCCCACGAGCGCGGCCCAGAACCACCAGTCGATCGGGCACTCGAACCCCCACCGCCGCGTGCCGCCCCCGTCGCGCACGACCAGCCGCGCCGCCGTGGCGCGGAGCTCGTCCCAGGTCGACGGCGGCGACAGGCCGAGCTCGCGGAACACGCCGCGGTTGTAATAGGCGATCGGCGTCGACCGGTTGAACGGCAGGCACACGAGCGGGCGCTCGCCGCCGCCCACGAACGTCCCCGACTGCCCGAGCGCCTCGACGACGTCGATGTCGCCGCCGGGGGCGGCGGCGATGAACCGATCGAGCGGCTCGAGCGCGCCCGCCTCGGCGAGGTACGGCACCACCTCGCCGACGACGTGCGTCAGCGCGGGCGCCGCGCGCGCCGCGAGCGCGGTGCGCAGCTTGGCGAGCGCCTCGAAGTAGTCGCCCTGGTACACCGCGGCGATGCGGTAGCGCCCCTGCTCGCGGTGGAACTGGTCGACGAGCGACAGCAGCACCTCGCGGTTCTTGCCGCCGTAGGCGAACCACAGCGAGGCCTCGACCCGCCCGTCCGGCGACCGCCGCGCGCAGCCGGTCGCGCCGGCCGCGCCCGCGGCCGCGGCGATCGACGCGGCGAGCGCGCGCAGCGCGTCGCGCCGCGAGCAGGAGGCGCGCCGCGCCGCGCCGCCCCCGCCGCCCCCGCCGCCGCTCATGGCGCGGCCTGCGGGGCGATCCGCGCGCCGGAGCCCTCGTCGAACCAGAGCACGGCGCGCGGGTCGAGCCGCGCGCGCACCGCTTCCCCCGGCGCGGGCGTCGCGAAGCCCTGCGCCCGCGCCCGCAGCCGGGTCCCGCCAGCGTCGAGGTACAGGAACGTCTCGGCCCCGAGCGGCTCGGCGACGACGACGCGCGCCTCGACCTCGACCTCCCCCGCCTCGCCCCGCGCGCCCGCCTCGCCCCGCGCGCCCGCCTCGCCCCGCGCGCCCGCCTCGCCCTGCGCGCCCGCCTCGCCCTGCGCGCCCGCCGCCCCGAGCGCGACGCGCAGGTGCTCGGGCCGCACGCCCGCGACGGCCCGGTCGGGGAGCGCCACCCCCGGCGGGGCGGGCAGCGAGAGCGCCGCGCCCTCGTACCGCGCGCCGGAGCGCTCGAGCGCGATGAGGTTGATCGCCGGCGTGCCCAGGAAGCCGGCGACGAAGAGGTTCGCCGGCGCCTCGTAGATGGCGCGCGGCGGGCCGACCTGCTGGAGCTCGCCGGCGCGGAGCACCGCGATGCGGTCGCCCATCGTCATCGCCTCGACCTGGTCGTGGGTCACGTAGACCGACGTCGTGCCGAGGCGGCGCACGAGCGCCGCGAGCTCGACCCGGAGCTCGGCGCGCAGCGCGGCGTCGAGGTTCGAGAGCGGCTCGTCGAAGAGGAACGCCGCCGGGGCGCGCACGATCGCGCGGCCCATGGCGACGCGCTGGCGCTCGCCGCCCGACAGCTCGCCCGGGCGCCGGTCGAGCAGGTGGCCGATGCTGAGCAGCCCCGCCGCCTCCTCGACGCGGCGCGCCCGCTCCGCCCTGGCGACCCCGCGCATCCTCAGCGGGAAGCCCATGATGTCGCGCGCGGTCATGTGCGGGTAGAGCGCGTAGCCCTGGAAGACCATGGCCACGTCGCGGTCCTCTGGCGCGACGCGGCTCACGTCGCGCCCGCCGATCGAGACCGTGCCGCCGTCGGGGCTGTCGAGGCCCGCGATCAGCCGGAGCGCCGTCGACTTGCCGCAGCCGGAGGGGCCGACGAGGACGAGCAGCTCGCCGTCCTCCACGTCGAGGGTAAGGCCGGCGAGCGCGGGGCGCTCGGCGTTCGCGAAGCGTCGGGTCAGGCCGCGGAGCGAGAGGGTGGCCATGGCGGCAGCTCAGGTGGCGAGCAGGACGAGCCCCGGGATCGAGCCCGCGACGGCGAGCAGCTTCGGGCTCGGGGCGACCGCGACGGGCAGCCGGGCCGTCCTCAGCAGGGCGGCGTCGTACGCGCTGTCGCCGAAGGCCGCAAGCACCGCGAGCTCGGGGAAGAGGCGCTCGAGCGCCCGGGTCTTCCCCTCGCCGTACGTCGCCGGCGCGCCGAGCTCCGGGGCGAGCCGGCCCTCGCGGACGGCCGGGGTCATGGCCGCGATCCGCTCGGGCGCGACGCCGAGGCGCGCGACGGCGCGCTCGATCACGAAGCGCGGCGACGCCGAGACGACGTACACCGGCACGCCGCGCGACCCCGCCCAGTCGAGGATCGGCAGGAGCGCCGGCCGGATCCGCGCCGCGTGGCCCTTCTCCTCGAGCACGCGGTCGACGAGGGCGGCGAGCTCGTCCTCGCGCCACCCCGCGAAGGCCCACGCCATCATCGCGAAGGCCCGGTCCTCCGGGTAGCGCTCGGCGACGAACGCCGCGTGGAGCGCGCTCGCGAGCTCGTGCGCGCCGCCCTCCGCGGCGACGCCGAACGCCTCGGCCTCGCGGCGCAGCGCCGCCTCCGCCTCGGGCCGCGCGCGGCGCCCCGCGAGGAACGCCTCGAAGAGGTCGAAGCCCACGTCCCCCTCCCAGAGCGTGCCGTCCGCGTCGAAGGCGAGCGCGCCGGCGCGCGCGGAGCCGCGCTCGACCTCGAGGCGCTGCAGGATGTCGCTCGTGCTCACGCGCGGGATGCCCCCGCTGCCGTCGAGGTGTGCTTCCGTCATGGTCTCCCCGCGCCGGACGTCGGGCCCGGCCGAGGACCACGCCTACTGCGGCGCGCGCGTCGCGTCACGCCTGTCAACGTCCCGTCACGCCCTCGCCTCGCCCGCTCGGGCGCCGTCAGCTCGCCCGCTCGAAGAGCGAGCGGTGCAGCACCGCGACGGCGGCCGCGACGCTCGCGTCGTCGATGACCATGCACAGGTTGATGCTGCCCATCGCGTAGCTCAGCATCTCGACGTTGACGCCGGCCTGGGACATCGCCTCGAGCACCTGCGCGGCGACGCCCTTCTGCCGCGGCAGGCCCTGGCCGACGACGACGAGCGTCGTCCGGTCGGGCAGCACCTCGCAGGCGCCGAAGCTCTCGAGCTCCGGCAGCGCGCGGCCGAGCTTCCCGAGGTCGTCGGTGGTCATCGAGACCGAGACCTCGGACGTGGTGATCACGTCGATCACGACCTCGTGCCGGGCCAGCACGGCGAGGACCTGCGCGAGGAAGCCGACCTCGCCGAACATCCGGGTCGAGCTGATCTTGAGCACGACCTGCCGCTCGCGGTACGCGATGCACGTCACGGCCGGGGACGCGGCGTCGGTGTTGAAGTCGATGACCGTGCCGGGGTGATCCGGCCGGTTCGTGTTGAGCACCCGCACCGGGATGCCCTTCTCCATGGCGGGCAGGAGCGTGGAGGGGTGCAGGACGCGGGAGCCGAAGAACGATAGCTCCGCGGCCTCGTCGAAGTGCATCGTGGGGATGTTCCGGGCGGTCTTCACGACGCTCGGGTCGGCGGTCATCACGCCGTCGGTGTCGCTCCAGATCTGCGCCTCCTCGGCGTCGAGCCCCGCGGCGAGCAGCGTGGCGGTGAGGTCGCTCCCGTTGCGGCCGACGGTCGTGATCTCGCCCGCCTCGTTGCGGCCGACGAAGCCGGTCACGATCGGGACGACGCCCTCGGGGACCCGCTCGGCGAACATCGCCTTCGCGCGGGCGTCGAAGCCCGGCAGCGGGCGCGCGCGGCCGAAGTTCGCGTCGGTGATGAAGCCGAGCTCCCAGACGTCGTAGGCGCGGGCCTGCACGCCGCTCCGGGCGAAGAAGTCCGCGATGCAGCGCACGGCCATCCGCTCGCCGAAGCTCGCGACGTAGTCGAGGCTGCGCGGGCTGAGCTCCTTGACGAGGCTGATGCCGCGCAGGAGGTCCTCGATCTCCTGGAAGAAGGGCGCGAGGAGGTCGGGCGCGCACCCGAGCGACTCGGCGACGGCGCGCTGCCTGCCGAGGGGGATGGAGGGGTCGAACCGCCCGGTGGCGGCGAGCTTGGCGGCGTTGATCAGCGCGTCGGTCATGCCCTTGTGGGCGGAGCTCACGACCACGGGGCGGCGGGCCAGGCGGGCCCTGACGATGTGAAGGACCTTCTCGATCTGCGCGCGGCTCTCGACCGAGGTGCCGCCGAACTTCATGACGATCATTGCGCGTGCCTCCATGGGCCTGTCGGCCCGCTGGGCGCGGCATGATAGTCAGGGTCGGCCGTCAGGCGAGGAGGGAAGCGGGGTGTTTTCCGGGTCACGCCCCCGGGCGCCGCTCGCCGCACATCGGACGCTACGCCTCGGTCGCCAGCAGGGCCCGGAAGCTCTCGCGCTTCGTGAGCAGGAGCCAGCGCAGGTTCTTCATGAGCTTGCCTTGCTCCGAGAGGGCCGCGTGGCTCAGGAGGACGAGCTCGGCGACGCTGATGCCCTCCCGCACGTCCTCCAGCGACACCTTGACCCTGCCGTTCGCGGCGGCGCGGCACCGGGCGAAGCGGGAGATCACGACGGTGGCGAGCGCGAGGTCGAGCACCGCGGCGAGCAGGTGCCGGGGCGCCGAGAAGATGTGCCGGCGCTGGAGCACGAGGCGCAGGTAGTCCTTGACGAGGGTGCCCTCGTCGCCGGCGAGGAAGCGGTCGACCGTCCGCACCCGCTGCAGCTTGAAGGGCTCGGGGACGAACAGCATGTCGACCGTGCCCCGCTCGAGCATCCAGGCGACCTTGTTCCCGAGGCTGCGCAGCGCCTGGAGCTGCGTCCAGGAGGCCTTCTCGACGCGGTGCGCCTCCCGGACCCGCGACGGATAGCAGAGGTTGCCGAGCAGGTAAGCGAACAGCACCCGCGCGTAGAACGAGGCCTTCTTGCGGGGCGCGAGCGGCGCGAGCTCCCCGGCGCTGGCCTGCCCGAGGGCGGCCTCGATCGAGGCGTCCGTCGCGCGCTCGGCGCCCGCGGGCAGCGCGCGCTCGAAGGCCGCCGTCCAGTCATAGAGCCGCGCCAGCGTCTCGGCGGGCGACGCGTCGGTCGCGAGCTGGTCCTCCCAGTGCCTGACGGCGCGCAGGTACTGGGGCTGAGCGAGGATGACGCCGCCCAGCGTGGCCAGCGCCTTCGACATCCGCTCGGTGTCGCCGCGCTGCTGGAGCTTCGCCTTGAGCTGGCGCTCGACGGGCTTGCCGTAGTTGTCGCGGATCGACGGGCACAGCTGGGAGAGCTGCGCGACGACGACATCCTTCTCGTCGCGGACGAACCCGAAGGGGAACGCCTGGCACGACTTGGGGATGTACTCGTGGCCGAACCGCTTCTGCATGCTGCAGAGCATGTCGTCGTCGAGGAAGACGCACTGGAGCCGGCGGTCCTTCTCCCGCATGGGCAGGACGCCGCGCGCGATGACGAGGGCCCCCTCCTCCCCGGCGCGCTCCCTCACCCAGGGCTCTTCGAGGTACCGCCTGGCCTCGTCGTTGCTGAAGCGGATGTTCCAGGGCAGCCGACAGCAGCGAGCTGGGCAGTCGCGGCACTCGAACTTCTGATTCGGGGGATGACTCGGCGGAGAAGAGAGCTTCGTCGCCGGAGAGGAGTGCTTCGTCGCCATGAGGGCCGCGGACGATACAACGCGCCGGCGATCTGCGCTCGATCCGGCGGTCTGTCCACGTCGGCCACGTCGGCCGCGTCGGCCGCGCCCGCCGGCTCCGTGTCAAACAGCCCCAGCCCTGCCCGCCAGGACCGGGCGAGGGGGCTCAGGCGTGGCAGAAGGCGACAGGCGGGAGAACGCCGACAAAAAGACAGCGCCGCCGGGGCCTCAGGGGGGCGAAGGCCACGCCGGCGGCGCTGGTGTCCTATGAAGCACTCACCGTGCCATCCGGACGTTCCTGAGAACCCGGCCTGAATGACGGCATTTCGTCGGGAACGTCCCCGCCGTGTTTCGATTCTGAAACGTCAGGATCTCAGCGTTGAACGATTGTAAGGGTTCTTTTCTTACGATTGCACTTCCGCTTAGGACATAATAATTACAGTAAACAATGTCTTTTTCTCCTGTTATCGCAGGGCATGGCGTGCTCCGTGCTAGGTGCCCTTATTCCCTACTAAGGAGAAACAAGATGCGACTTGGTCTTCCCCTGTCAGCAGTTACAGCGATGTGTCTGGCCCTCGCCGCGTGCGGCGACGATGAGCCGGCTCCGCAGGGCGCGACGTCCGGCACGGGCGGCGGCAGCGGCGGCGAGGGCGGCGAGGGCGGCCAAGACGAGGGCGGCGGAGGCGGCGCGCCGGAGGGCAAGGCGGACGGCGAGCCCTGCGCGGCCAACGACGAGTGCCTCGGCGGGCTCTGCTTGACCGAGGAGACCTTCGGCTGGGCGGGCGGCTACTGCTCCTCGCTCTGCGACCCGGAGCTCGTGCCGTGCGAGGCCGGGTCCGAGTGTCTGCCCCAGGGCAGCTACTCGCTCTGCCTGAAGTCCTGCGAAGAGGCGGCCGACTGCGGGGGAACGGGGCAGACCTGCATCGATATGACCGGGGAAGGCTCGCTGATGTGCGTCGGCGGCTGCGACGCCGACGAGCAGTGCGAGGGCGCCTGCAACGACGACTACGGGTACTGCGTCGCGACCGGCGAGGTCTGCGACAACGCCGAGGACGACGACAAGGACGGCCTGCAGGACTGCGAGGAGCTTGACTGCGCCTCGCAGGGCGCGTGCGCCGAGGACATCACCGCGGCCTGCGCCGGGGCGGTCGACGTGTCCGAGGGAGGGACGTTCACCGGCACGACCGAGGGCGGAACCAACCTGTTCGGCTCGATGTGCTCGACCCTCGGCGGCGCGTACCCGGCCGGCGTGGGCATGAACGAGCGGGTCTTCCAGTTCGTCGCGCCGAGCAAGGGCGTGGTCCAGCTCGCCGCGAAGGCGGTAGAGGAAGGGGTCGAGTTCGACTGGTACCTCCGGAGCGGCTGCGACGACGCGGCGACGCTGCTCGGCTGTCTGGTCTCGTTCGGCCCGCGCAGCGCTCCCCTGGAGCTCCCCGTCGAGGCCGGCGACACCTACTTCGTCTTCATCGAGGGCACGGGCGAGGCGGACGTGGAGTACAAGCTCGACGTGTCCTTCGCGGAGCAGCGCTGCGGCGATGGAGTGCGCGTCGGCACGGAGGAGTGCGACGACGCCAACACCGCGAACGACGACCTGTGCACGGACGAGTGCCTGGTGAACCCGGAGGTCGTCTGCGCGAGCGCCTTGCCGACCACGGGCGAAGAGACGGCGGGGGACGCGTCCGAGGGCACGCAGGGCTTCACGGGGTCGTGCGGGGGCGACGGCGGGGAGCTCGTGTATCAGTACACCCCCACGGCGAGCGGCGACGTGACGATCAGCGCGGTCCCGGAGGGCGCCGCGGACATCGTCCTCCACGTGCGGACCGACTGCGCGGACAGGGACAGCGAGATCGCTTGCGCGGATGACCTGTTCGAGACCGAGTTCACCGAGTCCGTCACGGTGCCGGTGACCGAGGGAGAGCCGATCACCATCTTCGTCGACAGCTACGACGGCGCCTCCTCGGGGCCGTTCACGCTGACGATCACCCCGGCGGAGTGACCTGCTGACCGGCGAGGGCGCCCCGGAGCGGGGGCGTCCTCGCGTCACGCCCTCGCTTCCGCGGCCTCGCGAGCGCGCGACGCTCGGCGCCGGCAGAAACGCGAGCCGGCCGTCCGGGAGGCTCCGCCTCCGGACAGCCGGGAGTCGCCGCCGACGCTGCGGGTCAGCGCGGCTGCGGGGCCTCCTTGGCAAGGCTGGGCAGGTCGATCACCTGCAGATCCCTCGTCGTGACCTCGTCGGGCTTCACCCGCAGGCCGGCCCCGATGCTGGTCGACTCGACGTTGACGATGTAGGCGCCGGGCGGGAGCCCGGACACGCGATACGAGCCGTCCTCCGCCGTGACAGGGTAGTACATGCCGATCGCGCCGTCGTCCCCGATCGCGGTGGCCAGCATGAGGCGAGCCCCGGGGAGCGGCTTGCCAGCGACCGTGACGCGACCGCGGATCTCCCCTGTGCCCTGAGGCGCAAGGGTGATGTCCTGCTGCGTGCGCTTCCCCTCCTTGATCTCGACGCCCGCGAGCACCACCTGCTCACCGCGCCGCATCATGACGCGGAGCACGCCGGCCGGCACCTGCTCGAACTCGAAGCGCCCCTCCGCGTCGCTCACCGTGTTCACGAACCCGATCGGCCGGTGCATCAGCGTGAGTCGGGCGCCCGCCACGGGCTTGCCGTCGACGTCGCGCGCCACGCCGGAGAGGCTGCCGCCGGGCGACATCACGAGCTTCACCGGTGCGAGGCTGTCGCAGCTCGAGACCTCGAGCTCGATCGAGCTCACGGCGTTGCTCCCGTCATAGCCGCGGACGGCGATCGTGCCCTTCGGCACGTGCGGCAGGCTGAACGAGCCGTCGTCCTCGGTCTGCGCCTGAGCGGCGGCCTCCATGGCGAAGTTGGTCATTTCCCCGGCGGCGAGCAGCGACTCGGCGTCGACGTACACGCCCGGCAGCGGAGCGCCGGACGAGTCCACGGCGCGCCCGGTCAGTACACATCCCTTGGTGAGGGTCAGCTCCATCTTCTCGACGTCCCCGGCGCGGACGGTGGTCATCGGAGAGAACGTGGGCGCGAACTCCGCCGCCGTCACCCTGACGACGATGTCCCAGGACGGCAGTTGATCGACGCGGAACGAGCCGTCCGGGCTCTCGAACGTGCGAGAGAACAGGGGCGGCGTCGCGGGGGTATCCGCCGTCACGACCGAGAGGACGTCGATGGCGAAGCGCCGCACGGGCTCGCCCCGCTCGTCCAGCACGCGCCCCTCGATGACGCCGCTCTTCGGCAGCACGAGGCTCACCGCCTCGCCGAGGTGCGCCGTGGTCGACGTGGTCCCGTACCCCTCGGCGCTCGCGCTCAGCTGGTAGGTGCCGTCCGGGAGCTTGAGCTCGAAGCTCCCGCTCTCGTCGCTCTTCACGGAGCCCACCGTCGAGAGCACGTTGCCGGCGACCTCGAACGTCGACGCGACGACCGTCACGCCCGCGACGGTGTTCCCGTCCGTGCCATAGACACGCCCGCTGATCGTCGGCCGCGCCTCCGGCCTCGCCGCGGGCGCGCCGCGAAGGAGCGCCCTGTTGCGGTAGCGGGTGGGCTTCTCCTCCGCTCCGGCGGCCGGGGCCCTCGCGCCGGTGGCCCGCTCGTCTCTCTGACGGAGCGAGAGGAAGAGCACGACGCCGGCGACGGCCGTCACCAGGAGCAGTCCGAAGGCCACCCATAGAAGCTGGCGCGAGCGTTTCCGTTGCGAGGTAATCGGTTGCATCATTGTTCCTCCAGACAAATGGACCTGGCGAGAGCTGCGTGGCTGGGCGCTCCGTGGAAAGAGAGAGGGGGCTGCCGGCAGCCGCCGGCGCCCCCTCCTTCTCCACACGACGCGATCGGCGAGCGCCTCCCCGTCCTGCCCGGGGCCTGCGTTGTGGGCTTTCTGCAGGGAGGCTCTCGCCGATCGGTCGAGCGCTGGGCGTCGTCCTGTCGCCGGTTGGAGACCGGCCTCAGCGACGCCCCCCCATCAGGGGTGCGCCGACGGAGTCATCGTCAAGCTATAGGCCATCGACAGCACGGAGCCATACTGGGCCACGCCCTTGATCACGCCGTTCGTACCGTCCTGCATCGCGCTGTAGCGGGCCATCCGCTTCTTCTGCTGCCGCGAATCGAAGCCCCAGTTATCGCAGGTAGGGTCGAGGGTGATGGTCGCGTCCGCCGGATACAACGCGCGATACTCGCAGTCTTGATCGTACGACGTCAGCTCCTCGTGAACGATCAGGTTGGCGCACGAGGGGAGACCCGCGCTGTTGCACCACTTGACCGCAACAGCGCAAGTGTCACCGAAGAGGCTGCCTTGCTGCTCAAGCCATGTGAAGGCGACCTGACCGACGTCGATCTTCCTCAGGCCAGTGTTCATCACGACCTTGTAACCCACCCCCTCAGGGAGGGCCATGGCGCTGCCCGAGACCGACATCACAGCAGCGAAAGCGAACGCCCAACGAGCAATCTTCTTCATGAGAAATACCTCCGAGGAATCGAATCTGTGGTGAAGTTACGTTGCAGATACCTATCCAGATCGTCACCCAAGGGATCCATGCCCCGGGGCCTGCGCCAGGAGAGCTGTGGCCCGGCGGGCGCGACGCACGTCGTCGTCGGCCCGTCATGGTCACGCTCCCGGAGGAACCCGCCCCGAGGTCATGCCGCGAACAACAGGAGACTATTCTCCCCGCGGATTCACGCAAGCACTTTTGATTGGCAATTCTCGTGTCGAAAACACGACTCACATAGAACCAGGGAGAATACCGGCACTCCTCGACTATGAGCTCATGCCCTCTGCCTCGAACGCACCCCATGGGCTCCCACATCCAGCCGAACCATCACGCACCCACGCCGCGAGAGGCGCTGTGCGGCGGCGCTGCGAAGAGCGGTCCAGGCCTGGAGTGGTCGGAGGAGCGCCAGCGCGGGCGCACGAGGCGCGCACGAGGAAGGAACGCAGGGATTTCACGTCGCCCGCGGTGCGCGATGCGCGGATGAGCCTTGTGGGTCCTGACCCCTCATGTGACGCCGATGAGCACCGCGGAGCCACGCCGCAGGGCGGCGCCGCGGAGCGCGGCAGTCTTGCGATGATGGGATATCGAGACATCGAGTCACGGCACGACGCCGGGTTCGTCCCGGTCTCCCGGCGGCGCCCGGAGCGGGCGCGCCGCGTGCCGGCTGGACGTGGCGCGGCGCGCCGCGGCTCCGGCGCGGGCCGCCCGGCTCAGCGGATCGTGACGGCCAGTCGGTAGTCGAAGAGGGCCGCCGAGCCCCTGGCGCCGGACGAGGCGCGGACCCGGAGGAAGTACGTCCCCGCCGGGAGGGCGTGCGCGCCGGGGTGGCGCGGGACGTCCCCGGTGCCGTCGAGGAGCGAGCAGCGCCCACGACCGCTGTCGTCGTCGTCTGCGATGAGCGAGCCCTCCCCGTCGAGCAGCGACAGCCGGCTGTCGACGTCGAGCGACTCGCACGCTTCCACGCCGCCGCCGCCGCCCTCGACGATCTCCGCGCGGATCGACCGGCCCGCCGGGAGGTCGACGGCGTAGAAGTCGAAATCGTCGGTCGTCCGCGCGCCGGCGATGAACACATCGGAGCCGATTGGCCCGCTCGCCGTGGCGATGTCGCCATTCGGCTCCTCCTCGACCCCCGCTGTCCCCGCCGGCGCGAGGATCTTCGCCTGGAGGAGGTAGATCGGTATCGCCGCGCCGCCCTCGCGCGCCGCGACCTCGACGTCGTGGTCGCCAGCCGGGAGCCCGACGACGAGCGCCGAGCAGCCGCTGATGCCGCCCGCGTACTCGGCGTCGGAGAGCCCCTCGTCCGTCGCGACCGGCTCCCCCGCGGCGTCGAGCACGCGGAGCGTCGTGGCGATGCCCCCCTCGCAGCCCGCGGCGGTGCCGTCCAGGACCTCGAGGCGCACGACCGAGGCGACAGGCAGGCTCACGCGGAAGACGTCCCTGTCGCCGCCCGCGGCGATGCTCGCCGCGACGAGGGCGTCGCCCGCGATCAAGAGCTCGCTCGCGCCGGCCTGCGCGCGGGTGTCGTTCGGCTCGATCTCCGCGGTCACCGCCTCGAGCTGGCAGACGGCGCTGCACCCGTCGCCGCCCGCGACGTTGCCGTCGTCGCACCCCTCCGGCGCGTCGACGAAGCCGTCGCCGCAGGCAGGGAGCCTGTCGCAGCCCGGCGTGCAGCGCGCGCCGCCGTCGCACTCCTCCGCGCCCTCCCTCACGCCGTCGCCGCACGAGGCGTCGAGCGAGACGCGCAGCGTGTAGCGCGCGGCCGGCAGCTCGGGAAAGCCGCGGACGTGGACATAATAGGTCCCCGGCTCCAGGTGGCGCGCCGCGGCGCCGCCGGGGCTCGCCGGGTCGATGAGCGAGCAGGCGCCGTCGCCGCCGTCGTCGTCGGAAGCGAGCACGGTCGCCCCGTCCGCCGCCAGGAGAGAGAGGGCCGTGTCGACGCCGTCCGCGCACCGCTCGGGGCCGCTCGAGTCGAAGGTCTCGAGCCGGAGGTCGGACACCGTCGCGAGCTGCAGGGCGAAGACGTCGTCGAGGTCGCCCTCGGGATCGAGGGCGCCGGACACCAGCGCTCCTGGCCCCAGGGCGCCGTTCGCGTCGGCCTCGGCAGGGGTCGAGTTGGGCTCGATCTCGGCCGTCACCCCCTCGAGCTGACATGCGGCGTCGCAGCCGTCCCCGCCTTCGGCGTTGCCGTCGTCGCACCGCTCGGGGTCGTCGATGAAGCCGTCGCCGCACGCCGGGACGCGCTGGCACGCCGCCCCGCACCCGGCGCCGCCGTCGCACTCCTCGTGTCCCTCGACGATGCCGTCGCCGCAGAGGGTCGTTGTCCGCGCGCGCAGGGTGTATCCCGCGATGGCGGAGCCGCCGTACTGCTCGACGCGCACGTAGTAGGTGCCCGGCGCGGTGATGGCGGCCTGGACGAGCGAGCACCTCTCCTCGCCGCCGTCGTCGTCCTCGCCGATCACGGCGCCATCGGGCGCGAGGAGCTGTATCACCGTGTCGACGTCGCGGCAGGAGGTCGGGCCGGACGCGTCGAACGTCCCGATCTCGAGGTCGGCCACGCCGGCGACGTCGACGGCGAAGTAGTCGACGTCGCCCGCCGGCGAGATCGACGCGGAGAACAGCGCGCCCGGCGCGGTCGCCTGCCCCGCGGTGGCCTGGTCCAGCGCGTCGTTCGGCTCGACCTCCGGGAGCGTCCCCTCGAGCTCGCAGGCGGCGCTGCAGCCGTCTCCGCCCTCGGCGCCGCCGTCGTCACACGTCTCCGGGCTGTCGACGGAGCCGTCGCCGCACACCGCGATCCGCGCGCAGTCCGGAGAGCACTGCTCGCCGCCGTCGCACGCCTCGCCGCCGTCGACCACGCCGTCGCCGCACAGCGCGGTGAACACGACGAGGAGGTCGTACCCGGGGATCGTGGCGTCGTTGCTGAACTCCTCGACGGTCACGTAATACGTGCCTGGCTGGAGCTGGGTCGCCCAGGGGGCGATGCTCCCGTCGATGAGCGAGCAGGCCTCGGGGCCGCTGTCATCGTCGCTCGCCAGCACCGTCTCGCCGTCCGCGTCGAGCAGCTGGATGAACGTGTCGACGCCCTGGAGGCACTCGCTCGGGCTCCCGGGGCTGAACGTGGCGAGCTGGATCTCGGCGAGCCGCGGCACCTCGAAGGCGAAGACGTCGACGTCGCCGAGCGGCTCGATCGCCCCCGAGACGAGCTCGTTCGGCCGGAGCGCGCCGCGCTCGTCGGCCTCGGCCGCGGTGCTGTTCGGCTCGACCTCGGGCAGCGGGGTGTCGAGCTCGCACGCGGCGCTGCAGCCGTCGCCGCCGGTCGTGTTCCCGTCGTCGCAGAGCTCCGGGTGCTCCAGCGCGCCGTCGCCGCACACCGCGATGTCCAGGGTGAGCGAGAGCGTGTAATCGAACGCCGCGGGCTCCGCTGCAGGGGAGTTCTGGACGCTCACGAAGTAGTCACCTGCGCTCAGCTTGTCGAGCACCAGGTAAGAACAGTAGTTGTCGTCGGCGATGTCATCGTGCGCCTCGATGGTCTCGAGGGATCCATCGAAGATCGTCACATACGTGTCGACGCCGAGGGAGCTGCACGTCGTGCCCAGCGGGCCGTCGAGCGTCTGTGCCCTGAGCCGCCCGACAGCCCCGTCGGGGACGGTGATAGAGAACACGTCCACGTCGGCCCCGGGATCGATGAAGGCGCGGATCTGACCGTCGGGCGCGACGGCGAAGGCCTCGTTGGCCGACGCGAAATCGTCGTTCGGCTCGATCTCACACCCGGGCTCCACCTGACATGCGCGCGAGCAGCAGTCGCCGGACTCGTCGCCGCCGTCATCGCACGCCTCCCGGCCGCCGAGCGCGCCATCGCCGCACCCGGCCGTGCACGTGCTCGGCGCGCCGGCGCAGGCGAACCCGGGCTCGATCGCGCAGCCCGGATCGCACCCGTCGCCGGCCTCCCGATTCCCGTCGTCGCACGCCTCGGCGGACGCCACGACAGCCCCGTCACCGCAGTCGGCGCCGGGCGCGCCGCCGTCTCCGCCGCTGCCGCCGCTGCCGCCGTCTCCGCCGCTGCCGCCTCCTCCGAAGCCGCCGGCGTCGCCACCGCCGCCGCCGTCTCCGCCCTCACCGCCGCTGCCGTGGGCCCCGGGGACAGGAGGATCATCGATCTTGCTGCGATCGACGGTGACGAGGAGCTCACACCCGAGCAGGGCCGGAGCCGCCAGGCCGAAGAGCAACGGGAGCGCGGTCCTGACAGGGAAATTCATGAGTTCTCGGGCCTCTGCTCGGCGCCATCACGGCAGAGAAGCCGAAGCCGCCTCCGGCGCCGCGGGCGCAGCAGACCGAACCTCCACCGTCGCGTCAAGGGACGACGCGCGAGCGCCGCACCGTCAATAGGTGACGGCGACCGCTTTACCTACGTAATCGTCGCTGTCGATCTGGGTGATCATGAAATGCGCGATGTCCTCGCGCGAGATCGTGGGACCGGCGAAGAAATAGCCCCCCAGCGGCAGGTGCTCGGCGCTGGCGCGGTACTCCTTGCTGAGCCGCCCGTCCGTGAGCTTGGGCGGGCGAACGATCGTCCAGGCCACGTCGCTCCGGCGAACGGCCTCTTCCATGCGCTGCATGTCGGAGTACCTGTTGCGGAGCAGCGGCTTGACCACGAAGCGGAACCAGAGCGCGCTCTGCTGATCGTCGACGCCCGCCGAGGTGACGGCGATCAGGCGGCGGACGCCGTGCTCCTTCATCGCGCGGAGGACGTTGGCGATGCCCTCGGAATAGACGCGCGTGGGGCCGAAGCCGCGCGACCCGAGGGCGGAGAGGACCGCATCGTGGCCGGCGACGGCGCGCGACACCTGCTCGGCATCCATGATGTCGCCGCGGAGCGCGCGCAGCCGCTCGTGGTGCGGAACAGGAATGGTGGCCGGATCGCGCGCGAACGCCGAGACCTCGTGGCCAGCTTCGAGGGCCTGACGGACCAACGCGGCGCCCGTGCCCCCGGTCGACCCCAAGATCAGCAATCTGCTCATGAGCCCCGAGCCTAACCGGTCTGCCGCGGCGGGTTCAACACGCGCGTCGTGACGCACCGCAGAGCCGCGGTGTAGCGCGCCCGCCGCGGGCGCGGGCCCGGGACGTCGACAGGACGACACCAGGCGGCCCCCGACTCACCTTTACGTGAGTTTACGCGAGCCCCCCTGAAATCGTTCCGGGCTGTGATGGTCCGCGACGCCCCGGACGTCGCCGGGGCGACGGGGGCCTCATCCCTGGCGATCTGCTGGAGAGGCGGGCGAGCGGCGCCCCGCTCAGGCGCCGAGCCGCAGCCAGGCGGCCACGCCGTGGTGATCCGAGCCGGAGAACGGCGCCCGCTCGCAGCGCGTGATCGTCCACCCGTCCCCGGGCTGGACGAAGACATAGTCGATGCGGCGCAGCGGCAGGCCCGCCGGCCACGTGCCGCCAGCCTTGCCGGGGTGCGTCTGCGTCCAGGCGTCGAGCCAGCGCGCGTCTCCGGCGCTCGCCTGGAGATAACAGACCGCCTCCTCGCTCGGGAGCGCGTTGAAGTCGCCCATCAGCACGGCGCCGAGGCTCCGCGACTTCTGCCGCTCGCGCGCGGCGAAGCTCACGAGCTCGCGCACGGTGCGCGCCCGCGCGCGCTTCGACAGCGAGAGGTGCGTGACGAGCACGTCGATCACCGCACCCGCGTGCCGGATCGCCGCGCGCAGGACGACGCGCTGGCTGTCGCGCTCGAACGGGTCCTCGCGATCGAGCGTGAGCGCCTCCACGGAGTGGTCGAGCACCTCGATGTCCTCCCTGCAGAGCAGCGCGACCCCCTCGCACTCGCCGCTCGCCGCGACCCGCCCCGGCGCGAACCAGGCGCGGTATCCGCCGGCGAGCCGCGAGAGCTCACCGGCCTGGCCGAGGTCGCCGCTCGCGGCCGGCGCGTGCACCTCCTGGAGCCCGATGATGCCGGGCCGCAGGTCGCCGATGAGGCGGGCGAGCATCGTCCGGCGCCGCTCCCACAGGGCGACTCCACCCCAGATGTTCTGGGTCAGGATAACGAGGTCGCGTTCTTGGCTCAAATGCCTCCTCCTCGGGCGTCAGTCCGGGGATGTCTTAATCAACCCGTCGAGGAGGCTCAAGGCCCCATGAGCGAGCCAATCAACCGCCTTGTCGGGGAGCGACCGCTCCGCGAGCGTGGCCCGGGTCACCGGCCGCGAGTCCGCCCGGTCCTTCGAGAACAGGTCGGCCACCCGGGCCACGAACGCCGGATCGAACACGAACAGGTTCACCTCGTTGACGGCGCTCAGGCTGCTCGGGTTCGCGTTGAACGTGCCTATCGTGCACCACGCGCGGTCGACCAGCGCGAACTTCGAGTGCAGGACGTCCCGCTGGAACTCGAAGAGCTTGAAGCCGCGATCGAGCCACGCGGGGTGCTCGGCGCGCGCGGCCCGCTGGATGATCGGCAGGTCCGTCTCGTCGGGGAGGATGATCTGGACATCGACGCCGCGCGCGACAGCGTCGACGAGGTCCTTGAGCATCCCGGCGGGAGGGAAGAAATAGGCGTTCTCGATCCAGACGCGCTCCTGCGCTCGCCGGATCGCCTCGCGGTAGCGGGCGTAGACCCGCGCGTTGTCGTCCGGCGTGTCCGCGACGAGCTCGAGATCCGGGTACTTGCGCCCGGTCGCGTAGTCGCGCAGCCGCTCGCCGCCGCCGTCGGCCTCGCGCCATCGCTGCTCGAAGAGGTACGCGAAATCGCCGACGCAGGGGCCGTCGACACGCGCGCAGACGTCGTGCCACCCCTCGCCCCCGCGCCGCTCCGGGAGCCACTCGTCTCCCCACGCGGCGCCGCCGGTGTAGGCGGCATCGTCGATCACGATCACGCGCGAGTGATCCCGCGGCAGGAAGCCGCCGCGGCCGAGCGTGACCGCCATGGGTCGGTAGGCGCGGACCTCGACGCCGCGGCGCCGGAGCTCGTCGAAGAACGGGGCGTCGGTCTCGTTCGAGCCGAGCGGGTCGTAGAGCAGCCGCGCCCGCGCGCCGCGCGCCGCGGCCCGCCCCATGACGTCGGCGAACGAGCGCCCGAGCAGGTCGTCGCGGTAGATGTACGTCTCGATATCGACGCGCCGCTCCGCGCGCTCGACGTCGCCGAAGATCGAGCCGAGCACCGCCTCCATGCCGGGCAGCAGGGTGAGCGCGTGCTGCGCGGTCGCGATCGGGCCGATGGGCCGCGACACATCGGCGCCGGCGGCCGCGCCGGAGCTGGCGGCCGCGCCGGAGCCGGCGGCCGCGCCGGAGCCGGAGGCCGCGCCGGAGCCGGCGGCCGCGCCGGAGCCGGCGGCCGCGTCACCGAACGGAGAAACGCCCGGCACAGGCGTGCTGCGCCCGTCGTCGACGGGGCCATGCGGCCGGCGGTCACGGGAGATCATCGCCGCAGTGTGGAGGGTGCGCGGGGGAAGGCGAGCGCCGCCGGGCGCGCCGCGCCGCGCGGGGCGCGGCGAGGGCAGGCGGGCCGGGCTCGATCAGTTGGCCGAGAGCGGGCCCTCGCCGGCCTTGGCGCCGCCCTTCATCTCGTGCGAATTGGGATCGTACTTCGAGGTGCACTTGGCCATCACGAGGCTCGCCTCGAAGTTGCCGTCCTGCGCGAGCGTGCCCTCGACGGTCACCTGGACGCCGCCGCTCGGGACGTCGCGGAACGTGTCGGGGATGACGCACTGGGGGTAGCGCACGGGCAGCTCGGCCTGCGTGCCGTGGATCTGGAAGCGGTACTCGCAGGGGCTGTCGCGCTTGACGAGCGTGCCGGGCACGAGCTCGCCCTCGACGCGGACCTTGCGGCCGGCGAGCTTGTCCTTCGAGGCGAGCAGCTGATCGACGGGCGTCGCGTAGACGGCGGCTTCCTTGAAGCCGACGAGGAAGAGCGCGACGAGGGCGCCCACCATGACGAGCAGCGTGGCGAGCAGGCCGATGCTGCGCGTGCGCGGCTTCGACGGCGAGCTCGCCGCGGCGGGCTTCACGACCGCCGGGGTCTCCTGCTGCTCTGCGTGAGACAGCGCCTGGGCCAACTCTTCATCCAGCTTCTTGCTCATCGTGGAACCTTCAGGCACAGGCTAGCCCGCGCTCCACGGCCGGTCGAGCGCCACCTGCTCCGCCCGGGCCCGGCAGGCGGCGCGCCCGCGGGATCGGACAGCCCTACCGGACTTGTCCCTCGCGAGCGTACTGCACGAACCGGCGCGCCTGCTCGCGCAGGGTCGAGACGCCCGCGGTGTCGGGGGAGGTGAAGAGCACGCGGAGCCCGTCCGCCGCCTCGACGACCCGGCCGCGCGCGCCCGCGCGGGCCATGTCGAACAGGCGGCAGCGCGGGACGACGTCGGTCGGGGGCTGCTGCCGCTCTCGCGCCGCCCGTTCGAGCGCGTCGAGGTGCGCTTGGAGCCGGCGGGCGAGCGTCTCCAGCGAGGTCGCGCTGCCGCCGGGGGTCGGCGTCATGACGATCTGCACGCCGCCCGGGATGTCCTCCGCGCTGACGCTCGTGGACGCCGAGATCTGCCGGCAGAGCTCGTGCTCGTCCACGTCGTCCGCCGTGCCCTGGCGCGTCTGCCCCTCCTCCGCGGGGCTGCTCTCGCTCTCGCCCGAGCCCGGCGCCGGCGCGCGCCCCGGAGCGCCGGACGGCGGCTGCTCCTCGATGTCGTACGGCACCTCGGACTCGAACGTCGGCGTCCTGCCGATCGGCTGGGCCGGCCGCCGCTCCCCGCCGCACCCGGAGGCGAGCGCGAGGAGCGCGAGGGATCCCAGAGTTATGTGCATGCGGTGAATCGACGCGTTCATGGGGGCCTCCTGGAGCTTCTCGGCCCTCACCGGCTGCAGCCGCCGTGCCCGCGGGCGCGGGCACGACGACGATCGGGGCCCGTACATACCGGCACCGCGGTGCACGCTCCGGCGCGCCGCCGCGCCGCGTGTGAGCCCTCGCGCCGATCGCGGGCCCATCTGCGCTAGGCTCGGCCGCCGCCCCCCTCCGCCGCGCCGCGAGGGAGGGCAGCGCGTGCGAAAATGCGTCGTCCCCGATCGTCCCTCTCCGTGATCTCCGCGCTGCTCGTGCCGCTCGCCTGCGGCGCGGGCGCTTGCTCCGGCCGCCCGATGACGGCGCCGCCCGCGCCTGCCGGCGCGGCGGCGCGCGCCCCCGGCGGCGGGCTGGACGCGGCCCAGGCGGCGTCGCTCACGGTCGACGCCGCCGCGGCGACGCCCGGCGGTGCGGCGCAACCCGGGCGCACGCCGCTCGGCGCGCCGCGGGTCGAGCCGCTGCCGTTCGTCATCGAGCCCTCGCTCGACGGCCGCGCGGTGCTGTTCGTCTCCAAGCTCTCGTCGGATCGGGTCGGCTGGGTCAGGCGCGTCGACGCGGCGACAGGCGAGCTCGGGCCGCCGCTCCAGCTCGTCGACGAGGACCTGGCCGGCGCGCTCTCCTCGGCCGGCGGGGGCACCACGCTGCTCACCTCGCGGGGCGACGATCTCTGCGCGACGGCGTTCCTGCCCGGCGAGACGTCGGCCGCGTCCCGCGCCTGCGCGAAGGCGCGCGCGCACGCGATGGCGGCCGTGGGCGAGCGCGTCGCGCTGCTCGAGCTCGAGCTCGCCGACCCCGCGAAGCGCGACAAGGCCGCCGCGACGGCGCAGCGCGCCGCGCGCGAGCGCGCCGCCGCGAGGCCGGCCCGCAAGGCGGCCGCGGCGAAGCGGACCGGAAAGACCGACGGCGCGCGCGTCAAGCCGACCGAGAAGCCGACCGAGAAGAAGCGCGGCAAGCGCGGCGCAGACCGCGGGCGCGATGGCCGGCCGAGGAAGAGCGCGCGCCCGGCACCGCGGCCGAAGCGGCCGGATCCGCTGCCCGAGGTCGAGGTGCGGCTCCGCTGGTTCTCGCCCGCCGACGGGATCGCCGCCGCGTCGTCCCCCACCGGCCTGCGCTTCCGGCCGCCGCTCGACGGCATGGCGCTGATCGACGCCGGCGCGAGGCCGGGCGCGATCGACCTGCTCTACTACGCGGCGAGCGCGAAGCCCGCGACGAAGAACGCGAGCGCGCCGTGGCTCGGGAGCGCGCAGATCGCCTTCGCCTCGCTCGGAGAGGACGGCAAGCTCGATCCGGGCCGGCGCGCCGTCGTCGTCGAGGGGGATCTCGAGTACGGCGCGCTGCGCGGCCACGTGGATCCGCGCCTCGTGACGGCGAGCGCGGGCTCGGCGGTCGTCGACGTGACCGGCCGCAACGGGGCCTGCCAGGCGGCGCGCGTCGCGCCCGCGCTCCAGCGGCTCGCCGCCGGCGCCGCCCCCAGGGCGGTCTGCGCCGTGGACCCGGCGCGCCTCGCGGACGCGACCCCGCTCGCGCCGGCCGAGATCGCCGCGCTCGAGCGCATCGCCGCGAGCGGCGCCCGGCGCGCCGCGGGGCAGCCGGCGTACGACCCGGGGCTCGCGGCGTGGACGGGCGATCGCGCGTACTTCCAGACGAGCTCCGGCGAGCTGTTCTCGGCCTCGCGCGCCGACGGAGCGCCGCGCCGCGAGCCGGACCCTTTCCCGGCGCGGCGCGCGCGGGTCGCGTGGGGCGCGCTCGCGGCCGACGGCGAGGGGCTCGCCTTCGCCGCGGAGCAGCTCTACCGGATCGACGCGCGCGGGCAGGTCGCCGCGGTGGCGGCGCCGGAGGGCCCCGGCGCCGCCACGGCCGGTGACGCCGGCGGCGGCGCGCCGGGCACGCCGATCGGCGAGCCGGAGCGCCCAGCGGACCGGCGGCGCGCCGCGCGAATCGGGGCGTCCTGGTGGCTCGCGAGGACCGACGTGGTGCGGCTCCTCCCGGGGCCGCTCGCGGTGCCCGCGCTGCGGGGGCGCGCGCACGAAGGCAGCACGGCGCTCGTCGGCGGCCGCGAGCGGGGGCTCTTCCTCGAGGTGCTCGGCGGTCGGCTCCAGATGACCGGGATCGACGCCTCGGGCGCGCTCACCAGGCCGGGCGCGCCCGCGCCGGCGGCGCCCGGCGCCGGCGCTGCGGCAGGGACGCCGCCCGCCGTCGCGTTCGCGTCGCCGGTGCGCGCGGGGTTCGACGCGTGCGAGCGCCGCGGCGGCGGGGCCATCGTCGCCGGCGTGAGCGCCGGGGATCCCGGCAGGGTCGTCGCGCTCTCGATCGACGCGCTCGGCCGGCCCGGGGCGGTGCGCGAGACCTCGCTGCCGCTCGCCGAGGGCGACCTCGCGGTGCGGCTCGTCGCCCTGCCCGAGGGCGGCGCGCTGCTCAGCGACGCGGGCCGGCGCCACGTCATCTGGCTCGACGACGACGGCGCGGAGCTCGCGTCGCGGCCGTGGCCGGCGGACGACACCGGCGCGCTCTGCGTCGACGGGCAGCCCGCGCGGCGCGCCGTCCCGGCCCCCGCGCCCGGGGCCTTCGTGACCGTCCCGGAGCTCGCGGCGCCCGGCGCCTGCACGGTGGGCGACGCCGTCTGGGCCGCCGACGGCAGCCTGCGGTGGTTCGGCAGCGCGGTGAGCGGCCTCGACGCGCAGGCCGAGGCCGGCGTCGCGCGCCCGGCGCTGCCCGCGAGCGCGGTCGCGGCGGTGCGCCCGGCCGCGGCGGCGCCCGCGGAGGCGGTCGCCCCCGCGCTGGCGGGCGCGCCCGCGTGCCCCTCGGACATGGTCGCCGTCGAAGGCGGCCGCTTCTGCATCGATCGCTTCGAGGCGATGCTCGTCGACGGCGCCACCGGAAAGGCGCTGTCGCCCGACTACCCGTCGACCCCGAACCTCCTCGAGCTCACGCTCGCCGAGTGGTCGACCGGACGGCGACGGACCGGCGACGTCCACGCGCGCGCCTTCCCGCTGCCGCTGCTCCCCGGCTGGCAGCGCGGGCGGGCGATCGCCGCCCTGGCGCGCTCCCGGCCCGGGGTGCGGCCGAGCGGCTACGTGACCGGCCTCGTCGCCGAGAGCGCCTGCGCCGCGGCCGGCAAGCGGCTGTGCTCGGTCGAGGAGTTCGTCACCGCGTGTCGCGGCGAGGACGACACGCTGTATCCGTACGGCGACACGTTCGAGGAGGGCGCGTGCAATGTCTTCCGGGCCGGGCACCCGGCGGCCCAGCTCCACGGCAACGCGTCGATTGGCCACCTGGATCCCCGGCTGAACCGCGTGCGCGTCGCCGGAGAGCCCCTGCTCCGGGAGACGGGCGGGAGCCCCCGGTGCAGGAGCCGCTGGGGCAGCGACGCGGTTCACGACCTCGTGGGCAACCTGGATGAGTGGGTGAACGAGCCGGGCGGCGCGTTCGCCGGCGGCTTCTACTCGCGCTCCACCCGCGCGGGCTGCGAGGCGCTCGTCACGGCCCACCCGAGGAGCTACCTCGACTACTCGACCGGCGTCCGCTGCTGCCAGGACGGGCCCGCGCCGGCGGCGCCAGTTACGGCGCCAGACATCGATTCGTCGTCGCCGGACGCGCCCGCCGGCTCAGCGCCGCGGCCGCCCGGGCTGCTGCCGGACCAGGCCGGTGATGGCGAGGGCAGCGGAGAGGACGAGGAGCACGTCGGTCCAGCGGGCAGCGGGCAGCACACCGAAGGCGGCGAACAGCCACATCAGCAGCGTCGCTAGCACCACGCTCCAGAGCGCGACATCGATCCAGCGGTTCATGCGTCCCCTTTCGAGAGCGTTCACGCAAGAACGAAGCGAATCGCATGCCACGTCGTCGCGGGCGCGCGCGTCCGCGTGCTACGTTGGGCAGTGATGAGCGTGTCATCCTCCGCCATGGAAAGCGACCTGGAGAACCCGACGGAAGAGCACCGGATGCTGCGGCAAATGGTGCGCGATTTCGCCCGCGAGGTCGTCGAGCCGCAAGCCGACGAGCACGACCGGACCGCCACCCTCAACGTCCCCTTGATGCAGCGGCTGGGCGAGCTCGGCCTCCTCGGCGTGACCGTCCCCTCGGAGTACGGGGGCGCGGGCATGGACGCGCTCGCCGCCGTGATCGTTCACCACGAGCTCGCGAAGAGCGATCCCGGGTTCACCCTCGCGTATCTCGCGCACGCGATGCTGTTCGTGAACAACTTCTTCCACGCCGGCAACGACGAGCAACGCGCGCGCTACCTGCCGAAGGTGCTCTCCGGCGAGTGGATCGGCGCGATGGGCATGACCGAGCCCACGAGCGGGACAGACGTGCTCGGCATGAAGACGTTCGCCCGGCGCGACGGGGACAGCTACATCCTGAAAGGGCGCAAGGCGCTCATCACCAACGCCCCTGAGGCCAGGATCTTCCTTGTCTATGCGACCATCGAGGGCAGGGTCACGACCTTCGTGGTGGAGCGGGGGTTCCCCGGGTTCTCGACCGACGAGAAGACGCCGAAGATGGGAATGCGGGGAAGCACGATGAGCGAGCTCATCTTCGACGATTGCGTCGTGCCCGCCCGGAACGTCCTCGGCCAGGAGGGGGGCGGGATCCGCAACATGATGAGGAACCTGGAGCTGGAGCGCCTCACCCTGGCCGCCATGAGCCTCGGGATCGCGGATCGCTGTATGGACATCATGATCCAGTACGCCGGAGAGCGGCGGAGCTTCGGCAAGCCGATCGCCGAGCACGGGCAGATCCAGCGCTACATCGCGGAGAGCTACGCCAAGACCGAGGCGGCGCGCGCCCTCATCTACTCGGTGGCGCGCAACGTCAGCCCCGAGCGGCGCAACCGGCTCGGGACCGACGCGGCCAAGCTCTTCGCGGCGCCCGTCGGCAAGGAGGTGGCCGACAACGCCATGCAGGTGCTCGGCGGCTGGGGTTACTGCACCGAGTACAAGGTGGAGCGGTTCTTCCGGGACGCCAAGCTGCTCGAGATCGGCGGCGGCACGCTCGAGTCGCACCAGAAGAACATCACGCGGGAGCTGATCGGCCGCATGGGCTGATGCGCTCCGCCCTGCTGCCGGACCTGCTCGGCAGGATCGGCGCGCGTGTGTCGGTGACGGATCGCCCGGTGAAGGGCGGCGACACGAGAAAACCTCGACGAGCACAGCAAGGAGTCTCTGCCCGAGGGCCTCGAGGCGCGATGAAGCCTGTCACGCCTCGGTTGCGGAAAGGCAGCGCTGGGTTTGCGGTCCGGCCATCGGGACGCCACGCGTCTCCGTCACCATCGCCATCCATGGATTGGGGAGATCTGGCGACGGTCGCGCCGGCGGCGCTTTCATCCATCATCTACGGGACGCTTCAGGCCTCCTTCCACTGGAGGTTCACGCGGCATCGCCTGAAGGCGCCGCGGGGCGAGCCGAGCCCGCTCGGCGCGACCCCGGTCGTCAGCATCCTCAAGCCCGTGGCGGGCGTCGATGACGAGCTCGCCAGCAACCTGGAATCGTTCGCCCACCTCGATTATCCCTGTTACGAGCTCGTCTTCGGCGTCGCCTCGCACGAGGACCCGGCTGTGCCGGTGATCCAGGCCTTCATCGCGGCGCACCCCGGGGTGAGAGCGCGGCTGTGCTTGACGGATCCGGGCGAGGCGCTGAATCCGAAGGTGGCGCAGCTCCTCGAGCTCGCGCGCAGGGCGGAGGGCAGCGTCTTCGTCATCTCGGACGCCAACGTGCGTGTCCGCCCGGACTACCTCCGTTCCCTGCTGTCGATCTTGATGCGGCCCGGCGTGGGGCTCGTCTCGAGCGTGGTCGTGGGCACGGGGGAGCGCACGCTCGGCGCGGTGGTCGAGAACGCGCAGCTCGGGTCGTTCATCGCGCCCGGGGTCGTCGCCGCGGCCGAGCTCGCGGGGCGGTCGATCAGCGTGGGCAAATCGATGGCGATGCGGCGGATCGACCTGGAGCGGGTGGGAGGATTCGAGAGCGTGGCCAGCGTGCTGGCGGAGGACGACATGCTCGGGCAGCGCTTCAGCGCGTGCGGGTTCGTGGTCGATCTCTGCCTGGATCCGATCGAGAACCGCAACACGAGCTGCTCGCTCATGCGGACGCTGGATCGGCACACCCGCTGGGCGAAGATGCGGCGCGCGCTGGTCCCCCGCTGCTTCGCGGTGGAGCCGTTCAACTCGCCGCTGCTCATCGCCTGGCTGACGCTGCTGCTCAGCCCGACGCGCCTCGCGCTGGAGGTCTGGCTGTTCGCCTGGACGCTGCAGAGCCTGGGGACCTTCCTGGCCTTGAGGGCGCTGCGGCCGGCGCGCTCCAACGTGTTGCTCGTGATCGCGGAGCCGCTCCGCACGCTGTGCTGGTTCTTCTGCTGGCTGAACGCCTACTCGAACCGGCGGGTCGCCTGGCGGGGAAACGCGTTCTACATCGGGGCCGGGTCGGAGCTGGTGGCGGCGGACGAGCCGTCTTCCGTGCGGTCGCCTGCCAGGTAGCGGGCGCGATTCCGACGGCTCGACTCAGAGGTGAACTGACATGACGCCGATGGCGGCCCCGGCCAGGATGAGCCAGAGCGAGCTCACGCGGTAACGGACGAGCAGGAGCGTTGCCATGATGGCCAGAGCGACGGTGAGCCAGTCGACCAGCGCCGCCCGGGCGAGGCGGTAGGAGACGACGGCCATCAGCGCGAGCGACGCCGCGTTCACGCCGTCGAGGAAGGCCGAGGCGACGACGGAGCGGCGGACGCGGGGGATCAGCGGGCCGCTCAGGGCGACGAAGAAGAACGCCGGGAGGAAGATCCCCACCGTGGCGACCGCAGCGCCCGGGAGGCGGCCCAGCAGATAGCCGATGAACGTCGCCGTCGTGAAGACAGGGCCGGGCGTCACCTGGCCGACCGCCACCGCGTCGAGCAGCTGCGCCTCCGTCATCCATCGATACCGCTCGACGAGGTCGGCGCGGAGGAACGCGAGGAGCACATAGCCGCTCCCGAAGAGGACCGAGCCGACCTTGACGAAGAACAGGAACAGCGGCAGGAGGCCGAACGGCACGCCCGCCGCGGCAGCCGCCGCGGCGCCGCCGGCGAGCGGGACGGCGACGGCCGCCGCGCCAGGAGAGGGCCCCCCAGGGCGCGCCGCCGCCAGCCGGTGCGCGACGGCGAGCGCGCCAGCGCCGGCCAGGACCGCGAGCTCGTGGACGCCGAGCAGGCTCGCGGCCGCGCAGAGCGCCGAGAGGCCGAGCGCGAGCTTCGAGCGCAAGCCGGTGCGGCCGAGCCCCCAGAGCGCCTGGACCACCACCGCGATGATCACCGGCTTCACCCCGTAAAGGAGCGCTGACATCTCCGGCACGGCGCCGAACCGGACATAGCCCCACGCAAACCCGAGCGTGATCAGCGCCGCCGGGACGATGAAGCAGCCGCCAGCCACGAGCAGCCCTGCCCAGCCGGCCCGGCGGTGCCCGATGTGGATCGCGAGCTCGGTCGAGCTGGGCCCCGGGATCAGGTTCGTCGCGCCGTAGAGATCGAGGAAGTCCTCGCGCGTCATCCACCCGCGACGGCGGACCACCTCGTCCTCCATCATCGCCACGTGCGCCGCCGGGCCGCCGAAGGCCGTGGCGCCCAGCCGCAGAAAGAGGCGCGCGAGCTCCCAGAGCGCCGCGCCGCGCGCCTGCCCCGGCGCCCCGGCGCCCTCGCTGGCCAGGCCTTCACCCATGAGCGTTCCTTAGCCGAAAGCGAGGCTCGCCGGTCCTCCAGCGAGCCGCCGGGGCGAGGCCCCACGGCGGCTCCTGGGCTCCGGCCGCTCGTCAGTCGATCGGGGGTTCCGGGATCTCCGGCGGGACGAGGAAGAACACCTTGCGGGTGCTGAGCGTGGTCACGCTGTCGCCGGTGACCACGATGTTCGCCGTGAACACCTGAGGCTCGGTCGTCGGAGGCACCGAGACGTTGATCTTCGGGATCACGTCGAAGCAGACCGTGGGCCCCGGGAAGACGTTGGTGAAGGTGTCCGCCACGGCGTCGAGGTTCTTGTCGATGACCCTGAGCCCGGAGGTGCAGGGCTCCGGCGCCAGGTTGTTCGCGATGATCTTGTCGACGAAGGCGCTCACGGCGTCGATCGCGTCGCTCTCGTTGTCCTCCGCCGCCGCCGAGATGTCGAGCGTGACGTAGGTCGTGAGCACCTTGATCGCCTGCACGACAGCCAGGTTCAGGCCGGCGCCGCTGCTGGCGACGAGGAACACGAGCGGGCACTTGCCGTTGGTCGCCGTCACGCCCCTGCCGTTCTCGCCGGTGCAGCACTGGCCGACCGCGCACCGCGGCGGGCGCATGCCCTCCGGCCCCCATGCCGTCGGCGGGACAACCGAGCCGGTCGCCAGCGCGCCGGCCGTGAGATCGGCCTTGGCCTCGCTCCCATCCTCGAGGTCCGTCACCATGCCGATGAGGCGGCCGCCCAGGCCGGTCACCGCGTTCAGCGCTTGCGTGTGGCTCGGCGACGACAGCCCCGAGTAGTTGTTCCCCGGGATCGTCCCGTTATGGCTCGGCACGTCGGTGATCATCACCACGATGGGCAGCGAGCCGGTGCGGAAGCCGACGCCGCCGATCGTCCCCACCGACTCGCCCGCCGGGATCGCGCCCGGCGGCGCGTGCACCGGGTCGAACGCGGGCACCTCGGAGTTCCCCTCGGTGGTGCCTCGCCCCGTGGCGACCTGATAAAGAGCCTCCCAGCCGCTCTCCGGCGAGTCGTTGCCGCCCGAGGCCCGGAGGTCGTCCACGGCGCTCTGCACCGAATCCCGCCCTTCCGGCGTGAGGACGCTCATCACCCGGTGCTCCAGGAAGAAGGGCTGATCGGAGGAGTCGCCGTACGGCTGCTTCGGGAAGTCCTTGTAGTGGGTCACCCCGATCCCGATGCTCGGGATCTCCTCGGCGAGCTGATCGATCATCTCCTGGAGCGCGTGCTGCAGGTTCGAGATCGAGCCGCTCATCGAGCCCGTGGTGTCCATCGCGAACACCACGTCGGCCTGCGAGATGTTGGTCGAGAAGTCGAGCGTGTCCTGCGCGGGGGTCGGGTCGTCCCGATAAGGCACGATGAACACGAAGTCGCCGTTGGCCTGCGGGTTATCCAGGTCGTCGTTCGGGTTCGTGCCGGCGGCGAGCTCGATGAGGTCGCTGACGCCGTCCTCGTCCGTGTCCTCGCTGGCGGTGCTGGACTCGCCCGGGTCGAGCACGCCGTCGCAATTCACGTCCTCGAGCTGGTCGAGCAGCCCGTCGTTGTCGCTGTCCAGATCGAAGAAATCGCCCCCGCCGTCCAGGTCGCTGTCGACGGGCGGCAGATCGGGATCCCCGTCACCCCGCTCGACGGAGTCGGGCCGGCAATCGTCGTCCGAGTCGAGATCGCGGAACGCCGGGATCCCGTCGTTGTCGGCGTCGAGCTCCCGCTCGAACCGATCCAGGATGCCGTCATCATCGGAGTCGATGTCGCGGTAGTCAGGCGACCTGTCATCGTCGGAGTTGATCGGGTCGTCGGCGTCGGGGCCGATCTCCGCCTTGTCCGAGAGGCCGTCGCCGTCGTCGTCGAGATCCGCGTAGTCGGGCAACGTGTCGCCGTCGACATCGTCGTCGCCTTCCTCCTCGTCCGGAATGCCGTTCCCGTCGGAGTCCTCGTCACGGAAATCAGGCACCCCGTCGTCGTCGCTGTCCGGCATCTCCGTTTGCCCGGGCCGGATGGCGCCCTCGACCTTGTCGGGCAGCCCATCGCCGTCGGAATCGGTGTCCTCGAAATCCGGTACGCCGTCGCCGTCGGTGTCGATCGCGTCGTCGCGCCCCTCGTCCTCGTCGCTGATGCCGTCGTCGTCCGTGTCCACGATCGTCGGCCCCGCGTCGACCGGCGGCGGCGGCGGCGCCTGGGTGTTCGACGCGGCGGTGCAGCCGATCGGCACCGAGAGCAAGAGGGAGTAGAGCAGAGGGCGAAGACTGCGACGCATAGGAACTCCTGCGCGAATGTGGGTCACGAGATCCTAGACGCTTCGCGCAATCCGGATCAACCGACATTCCATGAGCTGCGCGAGCTCTCCGCCCGCTCCACGGATGGCTCCGCACACATCGCCGCGGACCGGCGGCGCGCGAGTCTCGGCAGCGACCGCCGCGATGTCGGGTCATGCGGAGACGACGGGACGCCGCAGGCGCGCCGGACACCCGATCCGAGCCGCTCACGCTGCGCTTCAGGAGAGTTTCAGGCGAGGCACAATCACCGTCACCGAGCTCTCCGCCGGCGGGTTCTCCCGGTAAGGACAGTGACGGCACTTCGAGTTACAGCAGTATCCGCGCTTCAGGTGGTACCCCTCTGTGAAAACCACCCGGCCTCCCTCGAGGTAATAGTCCTCGCCCTCGATCGCCTTGGGAGGTTTCGGCCCGCGCATCTACCCTCGATCAAGCTACTCCGAAAACCGCACCGGCGCCATCCGCGCCTCGCGCGCCGACTCGCTGGCGTGACGCTGCTCGTGCTACGCCTGCGCCGCCCGCCGCACCTCGCCTGCTCCGGCTGGCCCGCCCGCGATGCCCGATCGATCCTCCTCGAAGCTCCTGCGCGCCCTGCTCCCGCTCCTCGCCGCGACCGGCTGCGACGGCTGCCCGAGCTCCAAGCCCTACACGCCCTACACGCTCGGCTCGGCGACGCCCTCCGGCTCCCCGCCCCCGCTGAGCGGCGTCGCCCCCGGCGCGGCGGACGCCGGCCTCGAGGCCGGCGCCCCGGACGCCGCCGCCCCGCCCGGCTTCGCGGTCGTGCCGAGCGTCCCGGCGCCGGCGGGCGGCAAGCAGTGGCCCCTCGAGGGCGGCGCCGTGGTCGCCGCGCCGACCGGGCGCACCTTCGAGACCGGGCTCCTCCTCGACGCCGACGGCGACGGCGCGCGCGACCTCGTCGTCTGGGCGCGGTCGCCCGACGGCCTGCGCGGCGAGCTCCTGCTCGCGCCCGCCGCGCGGCCGCAGGCGCTGCGCACGCTCACCGCGCTCCCCGGCGACCTCGCCGCGCAGGGGTGCACCCCGCGCGTCGCCCTGAGCCAGATCGGCCCGTCGGCGCTCGTCTTCGACTTCGCCCCGCAGTGCGGCGCCGACCGCCGCGCCGCCAGCGCGGGCGCCACGCGCTGGCTCGCCGTGATCCGCCTCCCCGGGGCCGCCGCGGGCGCGGGCGCGCCGCCGGAGCTCGCCCTGGAGCTCCGCCTCCGGACGCCGCCGCCGGAGGAAGCCCTCTCCGCCGCCCTCGAGGTCGCCGACCGCGACGCGGACGGCCGCGACGACCTCCTCGTCACGCTCGGCCTCTCCGGCGCGCTCCGCCCCTTCCACGCGCCCGCGGGCGCCGCCTCCGAGCTCCGCGCCCCGCTCATCTTCCTCGACCGCCCCGCGGGCCTGTCGCGCGACGCCGCGCAGCCCGGCGAGACGCTGCGCGCCCTCGCCGCGTCGCTGCTCCGCGACGCCCGCGGCAAGGCCACCGCGCCGGCCGTGGCCGCCGCCGCCCAGCGGCTGCGCCGGCTGAACGCCGTCCTCTGCGCCGACGCCGCGGGCGGCGGCGCGCTCGCCGGCCGCGACGCCGCCCGCGCCGGCGAGGCCCTCGTCTGGACGGGCGCGGGCCCGGTGCGCTGCGGGGAGCCGGGGCTCGCGGCGGCGATCGACAACGCCGAGGCGGTCGCGGCGTCCACGCGAGGCGCGCCGCTCGCGGCGATCGCGGCGCTCGACCACGGCGCCGAGCCCCGCACCAAGGACGCGGACAAGCTCCTCGCGAAGCTCGCGCCGCCGGCGGCCGCCACCGCCGTGTACCGCACCGCCGCCGCCCCGCAGCCGGCCGGCCCGGGCGCGTTCGGCCCGCTCGCGTTCGAGGCGAGCGGCGCCCTCCTCGTCCGGACCGCGCAGGGCGTCGTCCGCGTCGACCCCGCGACGTCCGCCGAGTCGGCGACGGACATCCCCCCGTGGCCCGCGGCCATCCACGCCGGCCCCGCGCAGCTCGTCGCCGTCGAGCGGCGCTGCGACGCGCCCACGCTGCTCGCGCTCTTCCGCAGCTCCCCAGACGCCGTGGGCGAGATGGAGGTCCCGCTCCCGCTGCTCCGCAGCCAGGGCCCCCGCGCCCGCGCGGCCTCACCCGAGCGCTGCGCCGGGACCGAGCGGCTGCCCTTCTCCCCGCTCGCCGCGTCCGAGGGCGGCTTCGACATCGCCGTCGGCGCCGCGCTCGTCTCGATCGACCTGCGCGCCGCCGCGCCGGCCTCGTCCGCGCTGTCGTTCCCGCTCACCACGCCCGCCCCGCAGGGCGCCGCGCGGTCGCCCGACGGCGCCACGCTCGCGGTCCCCGCCGCCGGCGGGCTCCTCGTCGCGACCGCCGCGGGACCCGCGCGCCTGTGGTCAGGCGGCGATCTCGCGCAGGCGACGGCGTGCGCGCCGGCCAACGGCGGAGCCCGCGTCGCGTGCGTCGTCGGCGCGGCCGCCGTGATCTTCGAGGCGAAGTGACCCCCGGCGGCCCGCTGCCGCGTCCCGCGGGGGGTCAGCCGAGGGTCAGCCGAGCGTCAACCCTTGTTGACGCGCTCCAGGTACTTGCCGTCGGTCGTGTCGATCTTGATCCACTCGCCCTCCTTCACGAAGAGCGGGACGTTGACGGTCGCGCCGGTCGACACCGTGGCGGGCTTGGTGGCGCCGCTCGCCGTGTCGCCCTTCACGCCCGGCTCGCTGCTCACGATCTGGAGCACCACGTGCGGGGGCATGCTGACGCCGATCGGCTGCCCGTTGAACAGGGTCACGTCGATCGACATCCCGTCGCTGAGCCACTTGGCGTCATCGCCGATCTTGTCGCCGGAGACCGTGAGCTGCTCGCCGGTCGCCGCATCCATGAACACGAAGTCGGTGCCCTCCGGATAGATGTACTGGAGGCTGCGCTCTTCCACGTCCGCCGGCTCCAGCTTCTCGCCCGACTTGTACGTGCGCTCGAGGACGGCGCCCGTCGCCATGTTCCGGATCTTGACGCGGGTGAACGCCTGCCCCTTTCCCGGCTTGACGAACTGGAAGTCGATGACCGAGTAGGGCTGGCCGTCGACCATCATCTTGAGGCCTTTTCGGATGTCGCTTGTGTCCATGGGCAGAGCTTCCTGGTAGCGTAAGGGCGGCCTGTCGGCGAGGCCGGGGATCCGCGTCCTCGGCCCCCTGGCGCGGCTCGGGAGTCCGCGTCCGCGGCCTCCGGGGCGCGGTTCAGGGGTCCGCGTCGCGGCCCCTTAGCACGAGCGCGGCCTCCTGCACAGGGCGCGGTTTCAGGACCTGAAAATGCACGACTTCGACGACGAGCTCCGGGAGATCAAGCGTGAGATCGTGGAATCCCGTGGGCTCATCATCAAGACGAACAACCTCACGAACGCCCTCGCGGCGGATCTGAAGAGCATCTCCAAGCGCCAGATGGCGTACGAGCGGCGCGCCTTCTGGAACAGCGCGAGCGCGAACCTGCTCTTCGTCATCGTGGTGATCGGCGTGGTCAAGCTCGCCTGGGACGCGCGCGTCGACGCCGTCCAGGCCGAGACGAAGGGCGCGCGCGACCGCATCGCGAAGCACGAGGCCGATCTCAAGGAGATGCAGCAGCGGAGCGACGCGCGCGCCAAGGCCGAGAGCGACGCCGCGGCGTTCTACGAGCTCATCCGCGCCGAGCGGCGGCAGGAGGTGATCGAGGGCTTCGAGGCGCTGCGGAAGGCGCCGCTCACCCGGGCCGAGCTCGCCTTCTTCACGGACGCGGTCGATCAGGCGCGCTCGGAGCTCTCGATCAAGTCGTACCAGACGGGGCTCGATCACATGCGGACGGGCCGCTGGCACGAGGCCGCGGTCGCGTTCGAGGACGCGATCCGCCAGAAGGAGACGGCGTCGCACACCCCGTCGGCCCGCCTCAACCTGGCGCGCGCCTACCGCCGGCTGAACCGGCAGCGCGACGCGATCCCGCTGCTCATGACGCTCTCCGAGGCGTCGCCCGACCGCGAGGTCATGGATGACGCGACCTTCCTCTTGGCCGAGTGCCTCCTCGACATCCAGGCCTGGAACGACGCGAAGACGACGCTGCGGTCGTTCATCCGCCGCTTTCCGGACAGCGCGTTCATCAACGACGCGCGCCTCGCCCTGGCCGACGTCTCGCTCCGGCACTGACGCCGGCGCCGCGTCACGCGCGCTGCCTCAGGACGGGGAGCGCACGTCGATCTGGCGCGGCTCGTCCTTCTTCTCGAACCAGCTCGAGCGCAGCTGACGGCGCAGGCCCGACGCGAACAGGCAGTCGCGGAACGCGTTCTGCTCGAAGGTGACGGCGCTGTGCGCGAGCGGGGTCTCGATGAAGATCGCGCGGCCGCTCAGCAGCTGCTTGCGCGTGAGCTGGCCGGGGCGGCGCTCGTGCAGGCAGGCGACGCCCTGCGCCTCGAGCGCGCGCTCGAGCTCCAGGTTCAGCCGCCGCACGTCGCCCGCGACGAAGTGGCTGATCAGCTTGTGCCTGTCGCGCCCCGACTGCCCCTTCCGCTCGAGCACCCAGTCGCGGAACGCGTCGACCTCCCCGTACAGCGCGTCGAACAGGTACACCTCGTTCACCTCGCAGCCGCCGAGGCGGAGGCACGCGGCCGCGACGCGGTACCCGCCCGAGTGCGCCGACAGGCAGAGCCTCCCGAGCTTCGCCTGCCGCGGGACGGCGCAGTCGCCGAGCGCCCGCCGCGCCGAGGGGGTGTCGAGCGCCGACGCGAGCTCGCCGCAGAGCCGCCGGAGGCCGCCCTGTTGCCCGAGCTTGCCCGGCGGCGACTCGGCCGCGTTCACCGCCCCCTGCGGCACGACGAGCACCGCGTTCTGCTTGCTCTCGTGGAGCTGCTCGCGGAGCTTGTGCGCCTTGATCGCCCGCTCCGCGGTCGTGACGTGGCCGTGGAAGTGCACCACGAGGTCGAGCTCGTCGCCCTCCGGCGCGCGGTAGTGGGCCGGCACGAAGACCATCACGGTCGCGTCCCGGTACGGGGACGGGGCCGCTTCGCAGGGAAAGGGCGCCTGCGTGAGCTCCAGCTTCAGCGTCACGCCGATGTCGGAGGTCTCGACCTCCTTCACCTTCGAGTCCGCCCTGGCGAGCGCCGGCGCCGGGTCCCAGAGCCCCGGCGCGGCCACGACGCCGCCCGCCACGCCGAGCGCCCTGAGGAAGGCCCGACGGCCGAGCGCGGGCGCTGCGCAGCGGGACGGCCTGGCGACCTCGTCGGATGTCACCCCCGCGCCGGTACTACGCGCCCCCGCTCAGGGCCAAGAAACCGCCGGAGCGCCGCTCGTCAGGGCTGGTTGCCGACCGCCGCCGTGCTCACCTGCGCGAGCAGGTCCTGGATGCGCCGGACGAGCTGCGCCGGCTCCTGCACCACGCCCTCGACGAGGAGCGCCTGATCGAGGAGCAGCTCGGACCACTGCTTCACCCGCTCCGAGCCGGGCTCGCGCCCCGCCAGGATGTCGAGGTTCTTCACCACCGGGTGGCTCGGGTTGAGCTCCAGGATCCGCTTGGACTCCTCGGTGCTCTGGTTGATGCTCTTCATGATCCGCTCGAAGTTCGCCCCTGGGTCGCCCTCGGCGGCGACGAGGCAGCTCGCGCTGTCGGTCAGGCGCCGCGACACGCGCACGTCCTTTACCCGGTCGCCCAGCGCCGCCTTGACCGCCGCCACGGCCGCGTCGACCGACGCCTCCGGCTGGTCCTTCTTCTCCGGCTCGGGGCCGAGGTCGACGTCGCCGTGCGTCACGCTCTTCAGCCGGCGCTTGTCGAACTCGTTCACCACCTTCACCAGCCACTCGTCGACCGGATCGATGAGGAACAGCACGTCATAGCCGCGCTTCCGGAACGCCTCGAGGTGCGGGCTCTGCTCGACAGCGCGGCGGCCGAGCCCCGTCACGTAGTAGATCTCCTTCTGCCCCTCCGGCATCTTCTCCACGTACTCGCGGAGCGAGATGACCTTGCCGGCCTCCGTGCTCATCGACTCGAACCGGCAGAGCTCGACGATCGCGTCCTTGTTCTTCCAGTCGTTGACGGCGCCTTCCTTGATGAACCGGCCGAACTCCTTCCAGAAGGCCGCGTAGCGCTCGGGATCCGACTCGGAGAGGTCCTTCAGCGACTTGAGCACCTGCTTGACGATCTGCTGCTCGATCTGGGAGAGCGTGCGGTTCTCCTGGAGCATCTCGCGCGAGACGTTCAGCGACAGGTCCTCGGAGTCGACGACGCCGCGCACGAAGCGCAGGTGCATCGGCGTCAGCTTGTCGCAGTCCTCGACGATGAGGACCCGCTTCGCGTAAAGGCGAACGCCCCCGCGCTCCTTCCGGAACATGTCGTCCGGCACCTTCTCGGGCACGTAGAGCAGGGCGTGGAACTGCACGGGCGCGTCGATCGACAGGTGCACCGTGAGCAGCGGCTTGTCCCCCTCGTAGCCGCCGGTCACGTGCTGGAAGAACTCGGCGTGCTGCTCCTCGGTGATCTGCGACTTGGGCAGCGTCCAGAGCGCGGCCGAGCGGTTCGCGACCTCGTCGTTCACCTTGATGGGGAAGTGAACGAAGTCGGAGTACTTGCGGATGATCTCCTTGATGCGCCAGGCGTTCGTGTACCCGCTCGCGTCCTCCTTGAGGTGGAGGACGATCTTCGTGCCGGGGTGCTCGCGATCGCCCGTGGCGACGGTGAACGAGCCCGCGCCGGACGACCGCCACAGGACGGGCTCGGCGCCCGGCAGCATCGAGCGGGTCTGCACGTCGACGCGCGAGGCGACCATGAACGCGGCGTAGAAGCCGACGCCGAACTGGCCGATGAGCTGGAGCTTGCCGCCGTCCTTCTTCTGCTTCGCGGCCTCCGCATTGGCCTTCAGGAACTCCAGCGACCCCGAGCGCGCGATCGTGCCGAGGTTCTGCACCACCTCGTCCCGCGTCATCCCGATGCCGTTGTCCTCGATGGTGAGGGTCCGCGCCGCGTCGTCGAGCGTGATGAGGATCGCGGGCTCGCCCGACTGCTCGGCGACGCCCTCGCGCGTGAGAGCGAGGAAGCGCGCCTTGTCGAGCGCGTCCGACGCGTTCGAGATGAGCTCGCGGAGGAAGACCTCCTGGTTCGCGTAGAGCGAGTTGATGACGAGCGCGAGGACCTGCTGCACCTCGGCCTGGAAGGGGAGCTCGACGGCGCCCGCCGCCCTGGTCTCGTCGGAGGTGGACGGCGCGGGCGGCTGGCCGCCCGCCTCCGCGACCGAGGGCTCGGCAGAGGGCGTGGCGCCGCTGGTTTCGGGGTTCTGGCTTTCCGTATTCATCTCGGCGACCAAATGGATCCGATTTTCGAAAGGGCAATCCCCTGACGCGCAGCGGGCGCTTCCCCTACCGCGCCGTTGGGCCCTGCCCTGCTCGGGGGGCCCCCGTCACGGCGCTCCTGGCCAGGGTGGGGGCTCGGCGTACCGGTCACAGGTCGCCCCCTGCGCCGAGCCCCCGCCGAGCCTCTGCCGAGCCTCCGCCGAGCCTCTGCCGAGATCGAACGCTGCACGCCTGGCTCGTGACGTCGAGGTCGCTGTCCTCGATCCCCGCATCCGTGCTCGGCTTTTCCGGAGGGTAAGGGTTTCTTCAGAAGGGCGGCGGCGCTAGATTCACCGAGGTTGCACCCACGCCGTCGGGGAAATCTGTTGTGGTAGCACTTCTCCGTGCAGTAGTCCGTCTTCTCCCGGTAATCGGGATGCTGGCGCTCGCGGGGTGCGGCAACGGGAGCAAGGCGGCGGCCGACGACGTGAAGCGTCTGCCCGCTGTGCTCCAGTTCGAGGGGTATGTCTACGTCCCCGCCGACACGAGTGATTTCAAGATCCTCGAGCGCGTGCGGGCGCAGACGCGCTCGGTGTTCACGGGGCTGCGGCGGTCCCGGGTGATGGTGAGCCGGCGCGAGGTCCAGGGCGCGACGGCGGAGAGCTTCAGCAAGGAGGCCGTGACGGTCGTCGACGGGGCGTCGGGGCGGCGCGACCTCGCGCTCCGCGTGCGGTACCGCTATGTCGCCCGGCCGGAGATCGCGAACGGCATCGACGATCGGAAGGAGATCGCGCTCGCGCTGCTGCACCGCGAGGACGACGCCGTCGCGGAGCGCGTGCTCCAGGAGTGCACGACGAAGCCGGAGCTGACCAAGGGGGGATTCAGCGCCGTCGGCCTCGACTTCGATCCGTCCCTCCCGAGCTGCAAGGCCGCGATCGACGCGGAGCAGGCGGCGATCGACGCCGCGCGCGCGAAGGTGCCCGAGCTCGCCGGCGGGTCGCCCGCGTCTGCCAAGGACACCGTGGTCACGGTCGAGGAGGTGCGGCGCCTGTACATCCCGACGCGGGTGACGGTCGAGCTCCGCGAGCGGAGGCCGGGCGAGGTCGCGCCGCGCTATGTCCCGGTGGATCGCCCCGAGGAGGTCGCGCGGGCCGCGGCCGAGGCGCCTCCCGGCGCCCGGGGTCCCGAGGAGCTCGAGCCGGTGGCGGTGCTCGTCGACCCGGATCTCTCGAACCGGCGGACGCCCGAGGAGCAGGCGATCGCGGACGGCACGATGATGCCGCAGCTGCCCGTGACGGGCGGCACGAGCGTCGAGAGCGGCGGGAGGCGGCTGCCCGAGGTCGTGAGCCCCGCGGTAGCGCAGGGGCAGCAGCGCAAGGCGGAGCCCCAGAACGAGCGGTTCGAGATCCCGTTCGAGACGCTGGCCGACCCCAAGTTCCTGGTGGTGTGGCTGAGCCTCTTGATGGCCTATCCCATCCTCCGGGGCGACCCGCGGAAGCGCGGCTGACTCGATCTGGCGCGTCCGGCCGCCGGGGGCGCGGGCTACGTTCGTCGCCATGATGCTGCGCCTCATGAAGATGTTCGGTCTCGCACTCGTGGAGACGGCCGTCGAGCGCGCCCGCCGCGGGCCTGCTCGCCCGAGCTGGGGCTTTGGCTTCGAGTGGATCGTCCGGTTCCTCCGCCGCGACTTCACCGACATGCTCGACTGGCCCTATCCCAGGGTCCGGGCCGAGCTCGACGCGCGCCGGGTTCCCGACAAGGCCGTCCGGCGCGTCCAGCGGACGAGCGATTCCCTGAAGGGCGTCCCCGCCGTCTGGTTCGAGCCCCCGGGCGCGATGGAGCGAGGCGTCGTCCTCTACTTCCACGGCGGCTCGTACCTGTACGGCTCCACGAGGACCCACGCGGACATCATGGCGCGGCTCGCGCTGGCGAGCGGCGCGCGCGTCGTGGGGATCGACTACCGCCTGGCGCCGGAGCACCCCTACCCCGCCCAGCTCGAGGACGCGCTCGCCGCCTTCGACGGGCTGGTCGAGCGGGGCCACGCGCCGGGCGAGATCGCGCTCGCGGGCGACTCTGCCGGCGGCAACCTCGCGCTCGTCACCCAGCTCGCGCTGCGCGACCGGGGCGCGCAGGCGGGCTGCGCCGCGCTCATCTCTCCCTGGCTCGACCTCGCCGCGACCAGCGCCTCGACGCGCGCGAACGACCCGACCGATTACGGCACGAGGGACGGCCTGGCGCGCCAGGCGCGCGATGTCGCGGGTTCGATCGCGCTCGACGACCCCCGGCTGTCGCCCCTGCACGCGCGCCTCGACGGCCTGGCGCCGCTCTTCATCCAGGTCGGCGACGCCGAGCGCCTCCATGACGAGGGCGTGGAGCTCGCGCGGCGCGCCCGCGCGGCGGGCGTCGACGTCACGCTCGACGTGCTGCGGGACATGCCGCACAACGGACCGGTCCTCGCCGAGTACCACCCCGAGGGCGCCCGGGGCGCCGAGACCCTGGGGTCGTACCTCCGAGCGTGCCTGTCGGCGGGCTCGCCGGCGCCGCGCGCCCGGCCGCCGTCGACGCGCCCGGGCGCGGGCGCGCCTGCGCGACGGGCCTGAGCGTCGCGCCGGGCCCGTTGCGGTGCGCGCGCGCAGCGCGTACTGGATCGCGCCCTGGGGTTCGCCTCGTGGGGACCTCGAGGAGGACGCAGGCGATGACCCCTACCCAGGACCTTGTCGATCTGGCCCAGCGGCTGGCGGACGCGAGCGGCGCGGTGATCCGGCGCTATTTCCGCAAGGGCGTCGAGGCCGACGACAAGGAGGACGCGAGCCCGGTGACGGTCGCGGACCGCGAGGCCGAGGCGGCGATCCGCGAGCTCCTCGCCGCGGCCGCGCCAGGCCACGGGATCGTGGGAGAGGAGCTTGGCCGCGAGAACGAGGGGGCCGAGCTCGTGTGGGTGCTCGACCCCATCGACGGGACGAAGGCGTTCATCACGGGCAAGCCGCTCTTCGGCACGCTCATCGCCCTGCTGCACCAGGGCCGGCCCGTGCTCGGCGTCATCGATCAGCCCGTCCTCGGCGATCGCTGGCTCGGCGCGGCGGGCCGGCAGACGCTGTTCAACGGCGAGCTCGCGCGCGTCCGCGCCTGCGCGGGGCTCTCCCTGGCGCGCCTCTCCACGACGGGCCCGCAGTACTTCCCGCCGGCGGCGGGCCGCGCCTTCGCGGCGGTCGCGGCCCGGGCCAAGCTCCTGAGCTACGGCGGCGACTGCTACCAGTACGGCCTCGTGGCGAGCGGCTGCGTCGACGTCGTCGTCGAGCACGGCCTCAAGCTCCACGACTTCGCGGCGCTCGTCCCCGTGATCACCGGCGCCGGCGGGATCATGACCGACTGGGAGGGTCGCCCCCTCGACGCCGCGAGCGCCGGAGACGTGGTCGCCGCCGGCGACCCGCGCGCCCACGCCGAGGTGCTCGCCGCGCTCCGCGCCGGTCCTCCGGATCACGCGGCGCGCTGACGCGCTTCACGGGGCGCGCTGACGCGCGTCTCAGGCCCGGAGCCCCCGGTAGTGGAGGGCGAGGGCGCTCTTCAGCCCCGGATCCAGCGCCGCCCCGAGCGTCACGAAGCCGCTCAGCCACGACAGGAGCGCCGCGAAATAGAGGGCGAAGATGTTGTGCGCCGCGGCGAGCGGGTCGATGTCGCCCGCGACCTCGCCGCGCGCCTGGGCGTCGCGCACGAGGCCCGCGATGCGGTGCAGGAACGCGAACGTGAGGGCGTTCAGCCGCTCCCCGTTCGGGCCCGACGCGCCGGGAAAGGCCTTCACGAACGCCCGCGACACGACCGGCTGCTCGCCGTACATCGCGAACAGCTCCCCGAAGACGTGGAGCAGCTGCGGGAGCAGGGGCTCCTTGCGCGGCAGCGCCTCGAACGCCGCGTCGACCGCGGCCGCGAGCCGGTCGTGCATCACCATCATCAGCAGGTCGCCCTTGTCGCGCGCGTGCACGAACACCGTCCCCGTCGCGACCTCCGCGCGCTCCGCCACCGCCTTGGTCGTCGTCTCGTCGTACCCGAGCTCCGTGAAGAGCGCCCACGCGGCGTCGCGGATCCGGCGGCGGGTGTCGAGCTTCTGCGCGGCGCGCCCGCCGCGCTCCGGCGCCGGCGCGGCCGCCGCGGCCGGCTCGACCGGCGCGGCGGCCCCCTTCCGGCGTTTTGTCGCGCGTGTACTGACCTTGCTCATCTCCGGGCAATCTGCCGACGCCGATAGTTCCAAGTCAAGTCGGGCGCCCTCCTTGACAGAGCGAGCCCAAAGAATGACCATGGTCACTGACTGAAGTCATTGAACGAGGGTGGTGCCATGGCTCTGGTGCATTACGACGAAGGCCTCACGATGCGGTCGGCGCGGGCGATCTACTTCGACGTGAACCGCTTCGGCGCGGACGGCGGGTACGGGGACGCGTGGGTGGACTTCAAGCTCGGTCCGCTCCCCGTTCCGTTCCCGAACACGCGGGCGCGCGTGCGCGCCGTCCGCTACCACGACCTGCACCACGTGCTGACGGGCTACGACACGAGCACGATCGGCGAGTTCGAGATCTCGGCCTGGGAGCTCGGCGCCGGTTGCAAGGACTTCGCCGCGGCGTGGCAGCTCAACCTGGGCGGCCTCTTCGCGGGGCTGCTCTCGGCCCCGCGCCGGACGGTCCGCGCTTTCCTCCGCGGCCGCCGCAGCGAGAGCCTGTATGGCCGCCCCTTTGAGGCGCTGCTCGACCGCACGGTGGGCGAGCTCCGCCGGGAGATGCGCGTCGACTCACCTTCTTCCAGCCCGGCGGCGATCGACGCGCTCTGGCTCGCGCTCGCGAGCCTCGCGGGCCTCGCCGTGGCCGTCGTGGGGCTCGCTGTCGCGCTCGTCGTGGCGCCGATCGGGATCGTGAACCTGGCGCTGCGCCGCCGCCGCCCCCGCCCAGCTTGACCTGGCGCCGCAGGCGCACGAGGATCCGCCCCGTGCCCCAGCGAAAACGCTACCTCTTCGTCTGCGTCAACCGCCGCCCGGACGGGGTCCCCAAGGGCTCCTGCGCCCAGCGCGGCGCCGAGGGCATCCACGCCCAGCTCAAGATCGCCCTCGCCGAGCGCGGCCTCGCGAAGGTCGAGGCGCGCGCCTGCACCGCGAGCTGCCTCGACGTCTGCTGGGCGGGCCCGGTCATCGCCGTCGAGCCGGACGGCTACTTCTACGGGCGCGTGACCCCCGCGGACATCCCGGAGATCGTCGACGCCCTCGCGTCGGGCGGCCGCGTCGAGCGGCTCGTGCTCCCGCCGGAGGACTTCACGGAGGCGACGGCCGGCCCGCCGCTGCCGGCGCCGCCCCGCGGCGCGCCCCCGGAGGCGTGATGGGCGGGGGCGTGATGCGCGGCTTCGAGTTCTGCGAGACCATGGCCGGGAGCTTCCACCTGGTCGAGTCCCCCGCCGACGAGCGGCCCATGTCGTTCACGATCCGCGCGCGCTCGCGCGGCCTGCTCGCCTTCCTGCGCAAGCCCGAGGTCGAGATCGAGGGCGAGATCGACGCCGAGGGGTTCGCCGACCACCGCTACCTGACCGGGCGGCTCGGGCTCGACCTCGCGCGCACCGGCACCCTGCCCTACTCCTTCGAGTTCACTGCGAACGACGGGCGCCGCTGCGCGTTCGCCGGCCGCAAGACCGTGCGCCCCCGCGACCTCCTCGCGTCCATGACCGTCCTGCCCGGTGTCCTCGTCGGCGAGGGGGGCGCCGTCATCGGCGAGGCGCTGCTCCGCTTCGACCTGCGGAGCGACCTGCTCCGGTTCTTGAGGAGCTTCCGGACCGCGAGGTAGCGACCATGCGAAGGCTCGAGCCCGCCGCGAGCGCGGTCATCGTCGTCGACGTCCAGGAGAAGCTCGCGGCCGCGATGCCGGCGCCCCAGATGGCCGCCCTGACCCGCGCCGCGACGGTGCTGATCGAGGCGGCGCGCCGGCTCGGCGCGGCCGTGATCGCGACCGAGCAGTACCCCGCGGGGCTCGGCCGGACCCTCTTGCCGCTCGCCGAGAAGCTCGCCGATGCCGGCGCGCCGGTCATCCCGAAGATGGAGTTCTCCGCCTGCGACGCCCTCGAGTTCGAGCGCGCGTTCCTCCAGCGCGCACCCCGCGCCGCGATCGTCGTCGGCCTCGAGGCGCACGTCTGCGTCTTCCAGACCGTGCGCGAGCTCGCCGCGCGCGGCGTCACGGTCCACGTGCCCCTCGACGGCGTCGCCTCGCGCCGCGACGACCACCGCCTCGCCGGCCTCGACCTCTGCCGCGCGGCGGGCGCCACCATCACCACCGCAGAGACCGTCGTCTTCGACTGGCTCAGGGTCGCCGGGACGGACGACTTCCGGCACCTGTCGAAGCTCATCCGCTGAGCCTGGCCGCGCGCTGCGCCGGGCCGGACGCTCTGACAACGTCGTCGTGCCACTTTGTCAAAGGCGCCGAGCGGACTTTGTCAGACCCTGTCAGACCCGTGCTCAGCTGGACACCCGGGCACCACCCGTGACATAGTGGCGCATGGCTGACGATCTGGCACAAGGCGGAGCACCGCCGAGCGCGCCTCCGCCCGCGGGCGCCGCGCCGCCGCCCGGCGCGCCGACGGTCCTCGTGGTCGACGACGAGCCGTCGAACCTCGCCTCGATCGAGAAGATCTTCCAGCGCGACGGCATGCGGGTCATCACCGCGGACGGCGCCAAGGCGGCGCTCGAGATCGTGCGCAGCCGCCGCGTCGAGGTCGTCCTCACCGACCTGATGATGCCGGGGGTCAGCGGGCTCGAGCTGCTCCGGGCGCTCAAGCAGATCGCGCCCGACACCGAGGTCGTGATGATGACCGCGTACGGGACCGTCGAGACCGCGGTCCAGGCCATGCGCGAGGGCGCCTACGACTTCGTGGAGAAGCCGCTCAAGCGCATGACGATCATCAAGAGCGTGCGCAAGGCGGCCGAGCGCCAGTCGCTCGTCGCCGAGAACCGCTCGCTGCGCCAGGAGATCAAGCTGCTCACGAAGCGCGAGATCGTCGGCTCGAGCCCGACGCTCCGCCGCGTCCTCGACATCGCGACCCAGGCCGCGCCCTCGAGCGCCACGGTGCTCGTGCTCGGCGAGAGCGGCACCGGCAAGGAGCTGCTCTCGCGCTTCATCCACGAGCGCAGCGCGCGGTCGCGGGGGCCGTTCGTGGCGGTCAACTGCGCGGCCATCCCGGAGACCATCCTCGAGGCCGAGCTCTTCGGCCACGAGCGCGGCGCGTTCACCGGCGCCCTCGCGAAGCGCGAGGGCCGCTTCGCCAAGGCGGCGGGCGGCACGCTGTTCCTCGACGAGATCGGCGAGCTCTCGCCCGCCGTGCAGGTGAAGCTCCTCCGCGTGCTCCAGGAGGGCGAGTACGAGCCCGTCGGCGGCGACACGGTGCGCGCCGACGTCCGCCTCGTCGCGGCCACCAACAAGGACCTCCGCGCCGAGGTCGCCGCGGGCCGCTTCCGCGAGGACCTGTTCTACAGGCTCAACGTGATCGCGATCACGGCGCCCCCGCTCCGGACCCGGCGCGAGGACATCCCGCTCCTCGTCGACCACTTCCTCGGCGTCTACTGCTCGAAGAACAACCGCCCCCGCCTGGAGGCGCCGCGCGACGTGCTCGCGCGCCTCACCGACTACACGTGGCCGGGCAACGTCCGCGAGCTCGAGAACGTGATCGAGCGCGCCGTGGTGCTCTGCCGCGGCGACCAGCTCTCGGTCGACGATCTGCCCGACTTCATCCGCGAGGCCGCCCCCGCCGAGCCGAGCTCGCTCACCTTCTCGGTCGGCACCCCGCTCGACGAGGTCGAGCGCCGGCTGATCCGCGAGACGCTCCGCCACGCCCGCGGCGACAAGTCCGTGGCCGCGCAGCTGCTCGGCATCTCCACGCGCACCATCTATCGCAAGCTCGGCGAGCTGGAGTGACGCGGCGCGCGCACCCCGGCGGTCAGGGCCCGCGCCGGCTCGCCGGCACGCCGGCACCTCCCGCGAAAATCCATTTGTCACTTTGGCAATCGAGGCCGCCCCGCGCGCCGCGGGTGCGTCACCTTGGCGGGGCGGCTACCGTACTTCCGTGAAAATGATGGGGAACTGCCAGCAATTGGCCGCTGGCATGGAACTCGCCTAGAGGAGCATGGGCGCATGGGCATCGACGCGATCCTGAAGCGGTATTTTCCCTGGGTTCTAGGCGTGCTGATCGCGCTCGCCGCCTACTTCCAGGCGTCTGGCATGGGTCAGCTGGTGGCCTCCAGCGTCGCTGTCGACGCGCCGCCGCCGCCGCCGCCGAGCCCCCCGTCGCGCGCGGGGGCGTTCGGGTCGAGCGCGAGCACCGACCACGCGACCAGCGCCGGCGCGATCCTCTCGCGCAACCCGTTCGACTCGGTCACGGGGCCGCTCGACGGCAAGCCGGTCGAGCTCCCGAGCGTCCAGCAGGAGATGAACAACAAGGACCCGTACGCCGATCCCTCGTGCGACGGCGCCCGCGTCCTGCTCATCACGCAGGCCGAGGATCCGGCGTGGTCGTTCGCGGCCATGGCCGGCTCGGACGGCAAGGCGATCCTGCGACGGCAAGGGGATGAGATCAGCGGGCAGACCGTTTACTACGTGGGGTGGGACCGGGTCTGGCTGACCTCCGGCAGCTCGCGGTGCCAGGCCATCGTGGGCGGCCACAACGCCGGCGCGCGGGCCACCGCCGCGGCGGCGCCCGCGACCGCGCCGCCGGCCGCGACGTCGACGTCGAAGGCGCCCGCCCGCGGCGGCAAGAAGGTCCCGCCCGAGATCGCCTCGAAGATCCAGAGGGTGAGCGAGACGGAGTTCAACGTGGAGCGCAGCGCCGTCGACCAGATCCTGGAGAACCAGGGCGAGCTGATGCGCTCTGCGCGCATCGTCCCCGAGAAGGAGGGCGACAAGGTGGTCGGCATCCGTCTGTTCGGGATTCGACCGGACTCGCTGCTCGGGACGCTCGGCCTGGAGAACGGAGATCGGCTGTCCAGCATCAACGGGTTTGAGATGAGCGACCCGCAGAAGGCCCTCGAGGCCTATGCGCGGCTCCGGACGGCGGACCGGCTCACGGTGAGCGTCAACCGCAAGGGCAAGCCGATGAACATCGACTTCAACATCAAGTGAGCGCTGCGGACTGGACCCCAGGGACGAAAGCAGGGTAGCGGCAATGGCGCGATGGATCGGGAGACTGAACGAGGGGAGCCTGCTCCGGCGGACGCTGATGTACATCGGCACGTTCGTCCTGGGCTCGCTCACGTTCGTCGCGGTCATGAGCGTCGTCCTCGTGTCGGTCGCCAGGGCCGTGCTGCCGCCCCGCAACGTCGATGGGTCCGCGGCGGAGACGACCGAGGAGGCCGATCACGAGGCCACCGCCGGGACGAGCAAGAGCGCCCTGGGCAAGACATCCCGCTCGAAGCGGTCGCGGCTCCCGTCGCAGGCCGAGCACGAGAGCGCGCCGAGCGCGCCGGACGCCGACTGAGCGGCGCCGCCCCCCCCCTTTACCAACCACGCAACGAAGATCGAGCCGACTGATGGTGATGACGACCCTCGAGCGACCCCGCTGCCTCCGGAGGAGGCTCCTCGCCGCGCCGGTCGCGGCGCTCGTGCTCGCCGCGGCGGCCCCGCCCGCCGCAGCGCAGCCCGCGAACCGCAACGCGCCCGTGCTGCGGACCCCTGGCCAGAGCACGCCGGCGCCCGGCCGCCCCGGGACCCCCCCGGGCGCGGGCGCGCCGGCCGCGGGCGCGCCGGGCGCGGGCGCCCCAGCTCCAGGCGCGGGCGCGCCGGGCGCCGCGGGCGCGCCGGGCGCCGCGGGTACGCCGGGCGCCGCCGCCGACGCCGGAGATGATCCGCTCGCCGCGGTCAAGCAGGGCGTCCAGGAGATCGAGTTCAAGCCGAAGCCCGGCGGCTACAAGGTCAGCTTCAACCTCGACGAGGCCGACCTCCCCGAGCTCGTCAAGGCGATCAGCAACATCACCGGGCGACGCTTCATCTACGGCGGCAAGCTGCGGCAGATCAAGGCGACGGTGTACGCGCCGGAGAAGGTGACGGTCGCCGAGGCGTACAGCGCGTTCCTGTCGATCCTCGCCTCGAACGACCTCACCGTCATCCCCCACGGCCGCTTCCTCAAGATCGTGGAGACGCCCGGCGCTGTGTCGGAGACGACCCCCGTGTTCGGGGCCGCCGCGCCCGTGCCCGCGGAGGACCGGTTCGTCACCCGCATGTACCGGCTGTCCCATATCGACGCCAACGACGCGGGCGGCGTCCTCACCAAGTTCAAGTCGAAGGACGGCGACGTCACCGTCTACCCGCCCGGCAACCTGCTCATCATCACGGACACCGGGTCGAACATCCAGCGCATGCTCCGGATCGTCGAGGAGATCGACGTCGGGGGCGCCGGCGATCAGCTGTGGGTCCAGCCGGTCCACTACGGCTCGGCCGCAGAGGTCGCGACGAAGCTGAACGAGATCGTCGACCCCAGCAGGGCCGGGGGGGGCGGCGGGAGGCCTGGCCGGGGCGGCGCGGGCGGCACCGGCGCGCGCATCATCGCGGACGACAGGACGAACTCGCTGGTCATCACCGCCTCCGAGCCGGACTACCTGCGCGTCCTCGGCATCCTGAAGCGCCTCGACGTCCCGCAGACGGGGGAGGGGCAGGTCCACGTGCTCTCCCTCCAGCACGCCGGCTGCAAGGAGCTGTCGGCGACGCTGAACCAGGTGCTCGGCGGCGGCGGGGGGGGCGGCGCCGCCGCCGCCGTGGGCGGCAGGGCGGGCGCGCGCAACGCCCCCACGGTGCCCGGCTCGACCGACGACATCTTCGAGGGCCAGGTCAAGGTCACCTGCGACGAGGCAAGCAACAAGCTCCTCATCACCTCGTCGCCCCACGATTACGCCCAGCTGCGCGCCGTGATCGACCAGCTCGACGAGCCGCGGCGGCAGGTGTTCATCGAGGCGGTGATCATGGACGTGAACGTCAACCGCTCGCTCGACTTCGGCATCGGCTACCACGCCGGCGCGCCGTTCGACGGCCTCGAGAACAACGACAGCGTGGCCTACGGCGGCAACAACGTGCTCCGATCGGTCGGCGGCCTGCCGGCGCAGCTCGGCGCGCTCGCGCTGGGCATCCGGGGGCCCGACATCGAGGGATCGAACGACATCCTCGGGACAGGCATCTCGATCCCCGCGTTCGGCGTCGTCCTCCACGCGCTGGCCCAGGACGGCGACTCCAACGTCCTCGCGACGCCCCACATCCTCGCGACCGACAACGTGGCGGCCGAGATCTCGATCGGCCAGAACATCCCGCTCCAGACCAACGTGGGCGGCGGCGGGCTGAACCAGCTCGCGAGCCTGGCGGGCGGCGCGGGCGCGGGCGCGCTCGGCGGGCTCGGCGGCCTCCTCGGCGGGCTCGGCGGCCTCGGCGGCGCCGCCGCGCGCCAGGACGTCGGCACGAAGATCAAGGTCATCCCCCACGTCAACGACTCGGACCAGGTCCGGCTGGAGCTCACCGAGGAGATCTCCGACGCCGGCGCCCCCCTCGAGGGCGCGCTCGGCGCGATCCCCATCAACAAGCGCACCGCGAGCACCACGCTCGTGGTCCGGGACCAGCAGACGGTCGTCATCGGCGGCCTCGTGCGCGACGGCATGACCACCTCGGAGACGAAGATCCCGGTGCTGGGCGACATCCCGGTGCTCGGGTTCCTCTTCCGGCAGCGGGTCAGGACCAAGACGAAGACGAACCTGCTCCTCGTGCTGACGCCCTACGTCATCCGCGATCAGGAGGACCTCCGGGCCATCTTCGAGCGCAAGATGCAGGAGCGGCAGGAGTTCATCGACCGCTACTTCGTCTTCAGCGACAGCGCCGCGTGGGAGCCGCCGCGCGACTTCGGCCGGGCGAACGGGCTCGTCGAGGACATCCGGCAGTCGATCCTCACCGAGGAGGAGCGCGCGCGCCTCGAGGAGGAGGCGCGCCCGAAGGTGCCCCGGGAGCACACGCCGGTGGAGCCGGTGGGGCTGCCCGTGTTCGGCGGCAAGACCGGCAGCGCCGGCGGGGCGATGGCGCCTGGTATGGTGGAGATGGACGGGGACGCCCCGCCGCCCCCGCCGCCGAACGGGGGCGCGCCCCCGCCGCGTCCCTCGCGGAGGCCGATCGGCGGGCGGCAGATGGAGCGCGTCGAATGAGCACCCAGCAGCAGTACCTCGGCGAGATCCTGGTCCGGCGGGGCGTCGTCCCCGCGGAGCGGCTCGTGCCGCTCTACGACACCGTCCGCGAGCGCGGGCAGCCGCTCGCGGACCTCATCGTCTCGTCCAACATCGCCGACGAGGCGACCATCGCGCGGGCGCTCGCGGAGGAGTGCGAGGTCGGCCTCCTCCAGCGCATCGACATCGACGCGGTGCCGCTCGAGCTCGCGAGCCGGGTGCCGATCACCTACGCCAAGCAGCACAAGATCCTGCCGCTCGCCGAGCACGACGGGGTCGTCTACTGCGCCACCGCCGACCCCCTCGACACGACCGCGATCGACGACGTGCGGGCGCTGTTCGGCAAGCCGGTCGAGATCGCCGTCGCCACGAGCGACGTCGTGCTGAACGCGATCAACCGCATCTGGGAGAAGAAGGAGGACGGCGGGGCGAAGCTCGAGGGCGAGGCGGCGCTCGAGGAGGACAACCTCGTCGACATCATCGACTCGGACGACGACGCCCCGATCATCGCCTGGGTCAACGGCCTCTTCGCGCAGGCGGTCCGCGAGCGCGCGAGCGACATCCACATCGAGCCCGAGGAGCGCGACGTCGTCGTCCGCTACCGGATCGACGGCGAGCTCTACGTCGCGAAGCGCGCCTCGAAGCAGTTCATGGCGCCGATCATCGCGCGCGTGAAGATCATGGCGTCGCTCAACATCGCCGAGAAGCGGCTCCCGCAGGACGGCCGCATCACCCTCAAGATCGCGGGCAAGAGCGTCGACATCCGCGTCTCGACGGTGCCGACGAGCCGCGGCTTCGAGCGGATCGTGATGCGTATCCTGCACAAGGCGTCGGTCCTGCTCGGGCTCGACGACCTCGGCTTCGCGCCGCGCGAGTACGCCCTGATGGACGGGCTCATCACGCGGCCGGACGGCATCATCCTCGTCACCGGCCCGACCGGCAGCGGCAAGACGACCACGCTCTACGCCTGCCTCAACCGCATCAACGAGCCGAGCCGGAACATCCTCACCGCCGAGGACCCGGTCGAGTACGAGATCGGCGGCATCCACCAGATCCACGTCCACCCCGGGATCGGGCTCACCTTCGCCTCGGCGCTGCGCGCCTTCCTCCGGCAGGACCCGGACGTGATCATGGTCGGCGAGATCCGCGACAAGGAGACGGCAGAGATCGCCATCCACGCGTCGCTGACCGGTCACCTCGTGCTCTCGACCATCCACACGAACGACGCGGCCGGCGCCGTGACGCGCCTCGTCGAGATGGAGATCGAGCCGTTCCTCGTGCGGAGCAGCGTGATCGGCATCCTCGCCCAGCGCCTCGTCCGCCTGCTCTGCCCGACGTGCAAGGTCCCCTACCGCCCCTCGGATTACGAGCTCCAGCAGCTCGGCCTCGACCAGGACCGGCTCGCCTGGAAGGCCCGGCGGAAGCTCTCGAACCGGTACGGCGTGCACGGCCAGAAATACGACTACATCGGGCAGGACATCGACCGGGCCGTGTTCTACAAACCCGGGGGCTGCGACGCCTGCAACCAGAAGGGCTTCATCGGCCGGCGGGGCATCTACGAGCTGATGATCATCGACGACGCGGTGGGCCCGCTCATCCTGAAGAGCGCGGACGCGCAGACCATCAAGCGGGTCGCCATTTCCCAGGGGATGGATACGCTCCGTGACGACGGGGCGCGCAAGGTGCTCCAGGGCACCACCACCGTCGAGGAGGTGCTCGCGGCGACGCAGGAAGACGTCATCGTCGACGAGTAGGGGACGCCGTGGCGGTATTCGAATACAAAGGCATCCTCGTCGGCACCGGCAAGCCGGTCAAAGGGGTCCGCGACGCGGAGAACGCGAAGGCCCTCCGGGCCGCCCTGCGCAAGGACGGCATCATGCTCACCGGCGCGACCGAGGAGCAGGCCGCGAAGGCGAAGGCGAAGCGCGATCTCAAGTTCTTCGCCTTCGCCAGCCGCCCCTCGACGTCCGAGGTCGCGATGATGACCCGCCAGCTCGCGACGCTCATCGGCGCCGGCATCCCGCTCTTCGAGTCGCTCAACGCGCTCATCGAGCAGGTCGAGAAGGAATCCCTGAAGAGGGTCCTCACGCAGGTGCGCGAGCAGGTGCGCGAGGGCACGAGCTTCGCGAAGGCGCTGGAGGGGCACCCCACGGTGTTCCCGCCGCTCTACGTCAGCATGGTGCGCGCGGGCGAGGCGTCCGGCACGCTCGAGGGCGTGCTGCTCCGCCTGACCGTCTTCATGGAGAACCAGGCGAAGCTCGTCGGCAAGGTGACCGCCGCCCTCGCCTACCCGGCGCTCATGGCGATCATCGGCATGGGGCTCATCTCGGTCCTCATGGTCGCGGTCGTGCCGAACGTGAAGGACATCTTCTCGTCGATGGACCAGACGCTGCCCTGGTACACCTCGGCGCTCATCGGGACGTCGGAGTTCGCGTCGAACTACTGGTGGCTCGTGCTGCTCATGCTCGCCGGCGCCATCTACGGCTTTCGCCGCTGGCTGCGCACGCCGAAGGGGCGCCTCCGGTGGGACACGTTCGTGCTCAGGGCGCCGATCTTCGGCAAGCTCATCCAGATGCTCTCCATCGCGCGCTTCGCGCGGACCCTCGCGACCCTGCTGTCGTCGGGCGTCGCGCTCCTCAGCGCCATGGACATCGTGCGGAGCGTGCTCGGCAACGCCGCCCTGGAGAAGGTCATCGCCGACGCCATCGGGTCGATCCGCGAGGGCCAGAGCATCGCCGATCCGCTGAAGCGCAGCGGCCGCTTCCCGCCGATCGTCATCCACATGATCGCCATCGGCGAGAAGAGCGGGCAGCTCGAGGCGATGCTGGAGAACGTGGCCAACGCCTACGACAACGACGTCGAGATGCGCGTCCAGGTGCTCACGAGCCTGCTCGAGCCGCTCATGATCGTGATCATGGGCGGCGCGGTCGCGTTCATCGCGATATCCATCCTCATGCCGCTCATGCAGATGTCGAACTTCGTCGGGTAGAGGGCACATGGGGCGCCGCAGGCAGCGAGAGAGCACGATCTTCTTCCCCTGGGAGCGCGGCGGCGGGCTCTTCCGGCGGAGCGGCATGGCGCGGGCGCGGCCGTTCGCCGCCGGCCTCGGCATGGCGATCCTCCTGCTGCTCCTCGGCGCGCGGGAGCGGCGGCTCGTGGGAATTCGGTCGACCCGCGCCACGTTGTCTGTCGTCCACGGGGCGATCACGCTGTACCGCGCCGATCACGAGCGGCGGTGCCCGGCCTCGCTGGAAGAGCTGAAGCGCGAGGGGTACCTCGCGATCGATCCGGTCGACGCGTGGGGCAGGCCGCTCCGGCTCACCTGCCCTGGCAGGAAGGATCCGGAAGGATACGATCTGATGAGCGACGGTCCGGACGGCGAAGTCGGCGGCCTTGACAGGGTGGAGTGAGAGATATGGAGACGAACAGGGCAAAGAGGATTCGAAGGTTGGGCCGGAAGCTCTCGCGGGGCGTGACCCTGATCGAGGTGCTGATCGTGGTGACGATCATGGCGGTCATCGCCGGCGGCGCCACGCTCGTGCTGTGGCCGAAGCTCGAGGCCGCAAAGGTCAGGAGCGCCTACACCGGCGCGTCGGTCATCAAGACGGCGGCGGACCAGTACCAGAATCTGGGCGCGGGCGGCGAGGGCTGCCCGACCATCCAGGCGCTCGTGAGCGCGAAGCAGATCGACGCCAACAAGACGGACGACCCCTGGGGGCAGCCGTACCGGATCAAGTGCGACGAGGGCGAGGTCCGCGTCTTCTCGGTCGGCAAGGACAAGAAAGAGAATACCCCGGACGACATCCGCGACAACATGCGGCAGTCCGAGGTCAACAAGATCGCGGAGATGTAACGCCGTCCCCGGAGGAGCGCCCATGACACGCCGCCTGCGCACGAGGGGAGTCACGCTGGTCGAGGTGCTGATCTCCGTCACGGTGATCGCGCTCATCAGCGGCTCGGTGATCCTCGGCATGGGCGCCGTCACGAGCGCCCGGCTGAAGCGGAGCGCGGCGCTGCTCGCGGGCGCCGTCCGGGTCGCCTACGCCCACGCGAACGCGAAGTCGAAGCCGATGCGGCTGGTCTTCGACTTCGAGGAACGGATGATCGTGCTCGAGGAGTCCACGGGCGAGCTCTTCGTCGAGAGGAACGACCGGACCGGCGGCGCGGCCGCGGCCACCGAGGCCGAGAAGGCGGCGGTGGCCGAGGCCGAGGCGATCCTGAAGGGGCCGCGCGCGCCGCGCCCGTCGTTCCAGCCGGCGAAGGCGTTCGGCTTCGACCCCGCGAGCGACAAGCCCGGCAAGGAGCTGTCGAGCGGCGTGCGCTTCCTCCAGGTCGAGACAGGGCACCAGGACGAGCCCGCGACCGAGGGGCGCGCGTACCTCTATTTCTGGCCGGGCGGCCAGACCGAGCGCGCCGCCATCCAGCTCTCGCTGGGCGGCCAGGAGACCGACGACTCCGTGATGACGGTGCTGGTCTCGCCGCTGACCGGCAAGACGGAGATCAAAAAGGGCAAGGCGAGCATGCCGCGGCCGCGCGACGACGCCGAGGAGTCGGAGCGCGAGGACACAGGGTTCTGATGCGCGCCCGCGGCTTCACCCTGCTCGAGGTCATGGTGGCGGTCGCCATCCTCGGCCTCGGGCTCACCGCGATCCTCTCGGCGCAGGCCGGCGCCTTCTCGGCCGCGGCGCACGCGCGGAACATCAGCCTCGCGAACGGGCTCGCGCGCTGCAAGATGAGCGAGATCGAGGAGCGGCTCGCCAAGGATGGCCTGCCGGCGCTCGACGAGGCCGACAACGGGCCGTGCTGCGAGGGCGACGAGTCGACGTTCATCAAGTGCTCCTGGCGCATCGAGAAGCCGGAGATGCCCGAGCCCAAGTATGGCGATCTGGACCTCGACACCGGGCTCGAAGGGCTCGGGATGTCCGGCAAGCCGGGCGAGTCGAGCGGCACCGCCGCCCCGAGCGGCAGCCTCGACGACCTCGCGCAGTCGCTGGTCGGCGGCGGCGCGGGGGGCGGCGAGGCCGCCTCCGCGGGCGGGATCGCGGGGCTCCTCCAGCCGTTCATCGACATGCTCGCGCCGACGCTCCAGCCGATCTTCGAGGCGAGCGCGCGGCGGGTGACGGTCAGGCTGACCTGGCAGCAGGGGACGCAGGAGCACGCGCTGGAGCTCGTGCAGTGGGTCACGGTGCCCCAGATGGGCGAGCCCGAGGAGACCGGCGCGGGTGGGCAGGGACAGGGGGGAGGGACATGACGGCGCGAAGGACGAGCGCGCGCCGCGCCAGCCGCCAGGGCGCCCGCGGGTTGACCCTCCTCGAGGTCCTCGTCTCGGTCGCCATCCTGGCGCTCATCGGGACGCTGATCTACGGCGCCTTCGACGGCATGAGCCGGTCGCGCGCGGGCATCTCGCGCATCAGCGACCGCTACCACCAGGGCCGCGCCGCGATCGCCCGCATCTCGCGCGAGCTCCAGGAGGCCTTCCTGTCCCGGCACCAGCCGGCCGACAAGAACATCGTGGTGCGGCTCACGGCCTTTGCCGGGCAGGACTCTGCGCCCGCCGATCGCATCGATTTCACCGCGTTCGCGCACCGGAGGCTCCTCCGGAATGCGCACGAGTCGGACCAGTGCGAGATTGGCTATTTCGGCTCGCGCGACCCCGAGCGCGACAGGCTCGATCTCGTGCGGCGAGAGGCGAAGACCATCGACACCGAGCCCACGAGGGGCGGGGTCGTCAACGTGCTCGCCGAGGACATCGAGAGCTTCAACATCCAGTACCTCGACCCCCTCACCGGGGAGTGGGTCGACTCGTGGGACTCGACGCAGCCGGCGGCGCAGCTCGACCGGCTCCCCTCGCAGGTGTGGGTGACGCTGGTCCTGAACGGCGGGCCGGGCGGGGAGCCCATCAAGTTCGAGACGAAGGTGCCCATCCCGATGCAGGTCCCCATCGCCTTCGGGGTGCCCTGAGTCATGAGCCACCCGAGGAGCCCCCGCACGAGAGAGCGCGCCTCCCCCGCCGCGCGAGGTCGACGCGCGCGCCGCCGCTTCCAGAGGCGAGGCGACCGCCGGGGCGTGGCGCTGGTCATGGTGCTCGGCGCGATCACGGTGCTCACCGTGTTCCTGACCGAGCTCCAGGAGGAGACCTCGACCGAGCTCTCCGCGGCGCTCGCCGATCGCGACGCGCTCCGGGCCGAGTACTACGCGAAGAGCGCCGTGAACCTGTCGCGGATGCTCATCGCCGCCGAGCCGAGCGTCAGCACGGCGATCGCGCCGATGCTCGCGATGATCGGCATGAGGGGGAGCAACATCCAGGTGCCGATCTGGAAGTTCACCGACATGTTCCTCGGCCCCTTCAACGCGCAGCTCGCCGCGCCCGACGCGGAGCCGCCGCCGGCGCCTGCGGGCGAGAGCGGCGCGGCGGGCAAGAACCTGGGGCTCACCGGCGGCGGCCGCTTCGAGCTCAAGATCATCGACGAGGACTCGAAGATCAACGTCAACCGCGCCGCCGACGACGTCGGCGGGCTCCAGGCCCAGCTCGACGTCGCGGGGCAGCTGCTCGGCCTCATGGCCCCCGCGCAGTACAACGCGCTCTTCGAGGAGCGCGACGGCGACGGCCAGTTCTCCGACCGCAGGATCATCTGCGGGGCGCTCGTCGACTGGGCCGACCCTGGAGACCAGGCCTTCAGCTGTGATCCCTCGCCGGACGCCCCCGTCTCGAACGGCGCCGAGGACAGCTTTTACCAGACGCTCGGCCTCGCCTATCAGCGCAAGAACGCCCCGTACGACTCGCTCGATGAGCTGCGGCTGGTCCGGGGCATGAGCGACGACTTCTGGGCGACGTTCGTCGAGCCGGACTCGAACGATCCAGACAAGAGGGTCCTGACCGTCTGGGGCAACCGCAAGCAGGGCATCAACGTGGTCACGGCGAGCCCGCAGGCGCTCCTCGCGCTCACGTGCAGCCCCAACATGCTGGCGGATCCCGCCGCGACGCCGCTCTGCACCGACGTCAACCAGATGACGGCCTTCCTCACCGTCGTCTCGCTCGTGCAGAGCATGACCGGAGGGCTCATCTTCCCTTCCGCGGGCGATTACGTCTCGGCCATGACCCAGAAAGAAGGGCAGTCCATGGGGTCCATGCTGGGGCAGCAGCTCAAGGCCATGGGCGTCGAGCCCGTCAAGTTCAAGCAGAACCAGAGCGCGATGCAGAAGCAGGGGCTCATCGGCAACAAGACCAATTTCCTGAGCATCTATGCCGATGGCATCGTCCCGGGGAACAAGCGCGAGACGCGCGTGCGCGTCCACGCGGTGCTCGACATATCCAAGGCAGAAAAGCTCAGCGCCGGCGTCGGTGGTGCGGGCGGAGGCGGCGGCACCGGTGGTGCGGGCGCCAGCGGTGCAGGCGGCGCCGGCGGCGCGACGCAGTCAAGCTTCGAAGACCAGGTCCGATCGAACCCCGCCGGGACGATCATCTACTATCGCATCGAATAGGACACCCCTCCGGGAAGAAGCGCGGAAATGCACAGGCTGCTCGGGATAGATGCTGGGAAATCCGTGGTGCGGACGGCGCTCATCCGCACCGCCTACAGGAGGGTCTTCGTCGAGGCGCTCGGCGAGGTGGCCGTCACGGACGCCGTCTCGGAGGCCGAGGCGATCCGCGCCGCCGTGGGGCTCCTCCGCCCCGACGCCGCGGCGATCGCGATCTCCGGAGAGCGGTCGTTCTACCGCCGCCTCGACCTGCCCGCGGCCGCGCAGAAGGAGGTCGAGAACGTCCTCGGCTTCGAGCTCGAGGCCACCGTGCCGTTCGAGATGGAGGACGCCGTCTTCGACTACCGCCTCCTCAGGCGCCCGCCCGGCGTCGAGACGCTGCCGGTCTTCGCCGCCGTCGCGCGCGCGGACGACGTGCGCGAGCGCATCGCCGTCGTGAAGGAGGCGCTCGGCTTCGAGCCGGAGCGCGTCGCCCTCGGCGCGGTGGCGCTCGCCAACCTCGAGGCGGTGATGCCGGAGCTCGCCTCGCCGCCGCTCACCGCCGGCGCGGGCGGCCCCATCGCGATCCTCGACCTCGACCACCTCACGTCCGAGATCGTGATCCTCTCCGGCGGGGAGCCGGTCTTCGCCCGGACGCTGTCGCGGGGGACGGCCGGGCTCCCGGGCACGGCGCCGGCGCTCGCGCGCGAGCTGCGCCAGACCCTCGCGGCGTGGCGCAACCTCGGCGGCGAGCCGCTCGCCGGGATGTACCTCGTCGGCGGCGGCGCGACCGCGCAGGGCGCGGAGGTGTTCCTGCAGGCCCAGCTCGGCCTCACGATCCTGCCGCTGCCGGTCCCGCGCCTCGAGGGGCTCACGGCCGAGCAGGCCACGGCGCTGCCCCGCTTCGCCAAGGCGGTCGGGCTGGCGCTCGGGCTGACGCCGAAGACCAAGGGGTTCAACCTCAGGAAGGGCGCGCTGGAGGCCGAGCGCAGCTATCCGTTCTTGCGCGAGAAGATCCCGATCCTCGCCGGCCTCGGCACCGTCATCGCGCTGAGCTTCGGGTTCTCCATCGTCGCGGAGCTGCGCACCCTCGACGCGGAGCGGGAGCTCTTGCTCGCCTCGCTCGCGACCGCCTCCCACGACATCCTCGGCGAGGAGACGAGCGACCCGGAGAAGGCCCGCGAGCTGCTCGAGCAGGGCCCCGGGGCGGCCGACGAGGACCCGATGCCCCGCGTCGACGCCTTCGACGTCATGGTGCAGCTCTCGAAGGCGGTCCCGAAGGAGATCACGCACGACGTGGTCGAGCTCGACGTGAACCGCGGCCACACGACCATCCAGGGCGTGGTCCCGTCGGTGTCGGACGCGCAGATCATCGCGGATCACATGAAGGAACACCGCTGCTTCCGCGACGTGAAGATCACGCGCACGAGCCAGTTCACGGAGGGCAAGCACAAGTACGTCCTCGAGCTGGATCTCCGGTGCGAGGACAAGAAGAAGAAGAAGACCGGCGCGGCGGACGCGGCGGAAAGCGCCTCGGCGGGCGCGTCGGACAAACCGGAGGGATCGCGATGACGCTCCGCGAGCGACTCGACAAGCTGGAGCCGCGCGAGCGCCGGCTCCTCACCATCCTGCTCGGCTTCCTGGCGGTGTGCGTGCTCCTGATCGCGCCGATCGGGCTCGCGAGCGTCGCCTCCAGCAAGCGCACCGAGAACCAGGAGGTGCGCGATCTGCTCCAGTCGATCTACGAGGCCTCGGGGAAGGTCAGCGAGCGGAAGGCGCAGAAGGACGCGCTGGTCGCGCGCTACGCGCGGCCGGCGCCGCCCCTCGCCGGCTACATCGAGGACGCGGCGAAGCAGCAGGGGCTCGCGGCGGCCGAGTCGCAGGACCGCCCCGACGTCCCGCACGGGAAGAAGTACACCGAGCGGGTCACGGTGGTGAAGATGCACAGGATCGGGATGCTCGGGCTCGCCAAGATGCTCGAGCGCTTCGAGAGCTCGGGCCACCCGGTCGCGGTGACGAGGCTGAACATCAAGCCGCGCGCCGGCGAGCCGGACTCGTACGAGGTGGAGCTCGGCGTGTCCGCGTTCGACCGGAAGGGCGACCCCCAGCCGGCGAGCCCGGCGCCGGCCGCGACCCCAGCTGACAACGTCGAGGAGGAAGAGCCATGAAGGCGCGGCTCCTCAAGATCGCGAAATGGGCGGCCTATCCGGCCTTCTACCTCTTCTGTCTGGGGCTCTTCGGCTACCTCACGTTCCCCTATGACCGGCTCAAGGACCGGCTGATCGCCGAGTTCGATCGCGCGCAGCAGAAGCGCGGCGCCGGCCCGGCGCAGCGCCTCGAGATCGACGAGCTCGACGCGTACTGGTTCACGGGGGTCGAGATGCGGGGCGTGCGGCTCATCATGCCGCCGAACGAGCTCGGCTCGGGCAGCAGGCCGAACGCCGCCGCCGCCTTCGCCTCGGGCGACGCCGCGAAGGAAGGCGCGCCGAAGCCGAGCGTCATCGAGATCGAGGAGGCGCACGCCCGGCTCAAGATCCTGCCCATGCTGATCGGGCGGATGCGGGTCTCGTTCTGGGCGAGCGTCTTCGGCGGAGAGGTCGAGGGCGTGGTCCCGATGGGCAAATCGGGCGGCGAGATGCACGTCGAGGTCTCGAACGTGGAGCTCGCCAAGGTGGGCCCGCTCGGCGACATCCTCGGCCTCCCCATCGCCGGCACGCTGAGCGCGAACCTCGACCTCGACGCGCCGGAGGGCAAGTTCAACAAGGCGAACGGCGCGCTCGAGGTCTCGGCCAAGGAGGTCTCGGTCGGCGACGGCAAGACGAAGATCCAGGGGCTCATCGCGCTCCCGGAGGCCAAGCTGGGCGAGCTGCTCCTGTCGGCGGAGGCGAAGGACGGCGTCCTCAAGGTCACGAAGATGACCGCGAACGGCTCGGACCTCGAGCTCGACGGCGACGGCAAGGTCAACATGCGCGAGCCGTGGAACAACTCCACGGCGGACCTCTACGTCCGCTTCAAGTTCACCGACGCGTACCGGGGCAAGAGCGATCTGACGAAGTCGCTGCTCGGCGCGCCGGGGTCGAACGTCCCCGGGCTCATCGAGATGCAGCAGCCGAAGATGAAGCGGTCGAAGCGCGCCGACGGCTTCTACGGCTGGCACGTCCACGGCGCGCTGAAAAGGCCTCGGTTCGACCCGCACGCCGCGGACTCGCCCGCGGCGCGAGGCCGCGGCAAGACCACCGACGCGCCGGGCCCGACCACGACCACGAGGAAACCCGGCGGCATGAACCTGCCGCTCGGCGCCTCGGAGGCCGCGCCGAGGGACGGCGACGAGCCGGGGAGCGCCCCGCCGCCGCCCCCGCCCGGGCCGACCCAGCCGCCGCCGTCGACGGAGGACGACTCACCGAACGCGGGCGACCACCGGCCGCGGCCGCTGCCGACGCCGCCGGTGGACGGCGAGGGCGCGCCTCCGGTTGAATAGGGCCTCTGACCTCACGCCCCGAGGACTCGGCCATGCGGGACCCCAGCTGGCAACAGAACCGGCGCATTCTGCTGATCGACGACAACGAGGCCATCCACGAGGACTTCCGCAGGATCCTCCGGTCCGACGCGGAGGCCTCGGCCTTCGATAGCCTCGAGTCGGCGCTGTTCCGCGAGTCGCCTGGCCGGAGGCCGGTGAGGTTCGAGCTCACGTGCGCGACCCAGGGGGCGGAGGGGCTGGAGAAGGTCCGCGAGGCGCAGCAGGCCGGCGCCCCGTACGCCCTCGTCTTCGTCGACGTGCGCATGCCGCCCGGGTGGGACGGCATCGAGACGCTCTCCCGCATCTGGAAGGAAGACGCCGCCATCCAGGCGGTCATCTGCTCGGCGTACTCGGATTACTCGTGGGAGGAGATCTCCACGCGGTTCGGGACCACCGACAACCTCCTCATCCTCGCGAAGCCGTTCGACCCCAACGAGGTCCGGCAGATGGCCTTCGCGCTCACCGAGAAGTGGAACCAGCGCCGCGCCCTCTCCGAGGCCAACTACAATGTCTCGGCGCAGTACACGGTGACCAGGATCCTGGTCGAGTCGACCACGCTGTCCGAGGGCATCCTGGCGCTCCTCGGCGCGCTCGGCGAGACGCTCGGCTTCCGGTACGCGGCCCTGTGGCTCGGCGACGACGAGAGCGACGGGCTGCGCTGCGAGCACACCTGGAGCGCCGCGCCCGACGACGCGGCCGAGCTCGAGGCGGCGACCCGGGGCACCCGGTTCGCCCGCGACGCGGGGCTGCCCGGACGCGCGTTCGCCCAGGGTGAGCCGAGCTGGTTCAGCGACCTCGATGCGGTCGACGACGACCCGCGCGCGCGGGCGGCGCGGCGCGCGGGCCTGCGCTTCGCGGTCGAGCTCCCCATCGCGGTCCGCGCCGACGCGCAGGTCGCGGCGGTGCTGGAGCTCATGGATGCCGAGCGGCGCGAGCCCGACCCGCGGCTGCTCGACGTGCTGCTCGCCGTCGCCGCCAAGGCCGGCCACTTCATCGGCAGCAAGCGCGTCGAGGCCGCCCTGCGCCGGAGCGAGGCGAACAACCGCGCGCTCCTCGACGCCATCCCCGACACGATCCTCCGGCTCAGCAGCGACGGCGTGTGCCTGGACTTCAAGGCGTCCCGCGAGTCGAGGCCGTCGCTCCGCGCCGGGGACTTCCTGCACAGGCACGTCTCCGACGTGTTCCCCGCCCGCGTGGCGGAGCAGATCGCCGAGCGCGTCGCGCGCGCGCTCACCGACGAGGCCACGCACGTCTTCGAGTACCAGGAGCAGCTGAGGGAAGGCACGCGCGACTACGAGGTCCGGATCGCCGGGAGCGACCGCGCCGAGGCGGTCGTGATCGTGCGGGACATCACCGAGCGCAAGCGCGCCGAGGCCGAGGCCGAGGCGCGGCGCGCCCGGGAGGAGGCGCTCCGGGCGCAGAACGAGATCCTCGCGGCGCTGTCTACCCCGCTCATCCCCATCAGCGACGACATCGTCGTGATGCCGCTCGTCGGCGCCCTCGACGCGCAGCGGACGCGCCGGGTGCAGGAGACGCTGGTCCGCGGCGTCGCGGCCCGCCGGGCGCACGTCGCGATCCTCGACATCACCGGGGTGCCGCACATCGACGGCCAGTGCGCCGACGAGCTCCTGCGCGCGGCGGTCGCGGTTCGCCTCCTCGGCTCGGAGGTGATCATCACCGGCCTGCGCCCCGACGTCGCCAGGACGCTCGTCGAGCTCGGCGTCGACATGAGCGGGATCGTCACGCACAACACGCTGCAGAACGGCATCGCCTCGGCGATGACCTCCGCGTCCGCCCGCGGGAAGCGCCGGCGGCGCCGCCCGCGGTCGCGCGCGTAACGCGGGCAGCGCGGCCGCTCATCCCCGCTCAGGCCCGCTCAGGCCTCCGGGGCGCGCGGCGGGGCGGCGCTCCCGAGCCGCGCCGGGAGCTCGAGCGTGAAGGTGGCCCCGCGGCCCGCGCCGTCGCTGCTCGCCGACAGGGTGCCGCTCATCTCCTCGGCCGCCAGCGCGCAGCTGTGCAGCCCGAAGCCGTGGCCGCCCCTGCGGGTCGTGAACCCGTGAGAGAAGATCCGGGTCAGGTGCTCTCTGGCGATGCCCACCCCCGAGTCCCGCACCGAGATCCGCACGACCCCTTCTCTGCCGGTCCCGCCCGCCTCGACCCGCAGCGTGAGCTCGTGCTCCTTCCCGGGCAGCTCGTCCATCGCGTACTTCGCGTTGCTGATGAGGTTCATCAGGATCTGCAGGAGCCTGTGCTTGTCGACGTAGACCGGGCGCGGGCACGCGAAGTCCTTCACGACCTTGATGTGCGGCCGCGTGAGGGCCACGTCGTTCATCCGGAGGGCGTCCTCCACGAGGTCCGAGAGCTGCACGGGCTCGACCACGGTGGTGGCGCCGGCGTAGGTCTGCTGCGTCCGGACGATGTCCTTGATGTGGTCGACGCTCTTGCCGAGCTGCTCGACGTAGCTCAGGACGCGCTGGCGATCGCCCTGGAGCGCCGCCGCCAGCGCCTCCAGGTAGGCGATGAGGTGTCGCCCTCGCTCGTCCTCGGTGAGGAACCTCCCGGGGTCGTCCTTGTGGCGCGCGAGGAGCTGCGCCGCCCGCTCGAGCTTCGTCAGCCTGGCGCCGCCGAGCTCCTCCGCGATGAGCTTGGCCGAGACGTTGACGGTGTTCAGCACGTTGCCGATGTTGTGCACCACGTTGGTGGCGACCTCCGCCATCCCCGCGCGCCGCGCCGTGTCGAGCAGCTGGCGCTGGGCCGCCGCGAGCTCCGCCGTGCGCTCGACGACCCGCTGCTCCAGCGCCTCGTTCAGCTGCCGGAGCTTCTCCTCGCTCGCCTTCAGCGCCGCCTCCGCGCGCCCCCGCTCGACGAGCTCGACCTGGAGCCGCTCGTTCGCGACGGTGAGCTCCCCGGTCCGCTCCTCCACGCGCCGCTCCAGCTCGTCCTTGGCCCGCTCGAGGTCCTCGTTGAGGGCCTGCACCGTCGCCCGGAGCTGCTGCTCGCGGGCGACCTGCTCCTCCAGGTCGACGTGGGCGCGCTGGAGGCGTTCCTGCCGCGCCAGGGTCACGCCGAGCAGGTGCTGGAAGGCGCCCCGGAGGTGCTTCAGCTGCTTGATCTTCCCGACGGGGCTGAGCTCTCCGGAGACGTCGCCCGAGGCGTACCGCGCCGCGTCCGCGGCGAGCTGCTCGATCGGGCGCACGATCTCGCGGATCAGGAGCCACGCGAAGGTCACCGCCAGGAAGATGCCGCCCCCGACGCCGACCGCGAGCCCGAACAGCGCGCGCTGCTTGAGCGTGCGGCTCTTCACCTCGAGCTCGTCGAGCCGCTCCCTGTCCTGCGCCTGGCCCACCCGCGCGCTCGCGAGGAGCACGTGGGTCAGCTGCTGGGCCTTGCCATAGAACACCGACGTCGCCCGCGCCGTGTCCCCCTCCTGCAGCGCGCCCAGGATCGCCGCGTGCTGCGCGTCGAGCTCGGCGTACACCGCGGCGAGGTGCTGCCAGAGCTGCTCGTCCGGCGCGCCCTCCTCGGCCCGCGACGTGTCGGCCTCCTCGCCCGGCGACCTGTTGAAGTGCGCGAGCGTCTGGTCCCGGCGGCTCGCGTAATCGAGCGCGTACAGGGACGCGTTGAACCCGCGGAAGGCCTGGCCGACGACCTCGCGCTGGCCGAGGACCGAGAGCTCCATGTCCTGCATGTCGACGAGGTCGCTCAGCGTGCGCAGCTGCTGCGCGGAGATCCGCGAGAGCTTCGCGTTGACGAGGGGGATGAAGACCGCCAGCGCGACCGCCACCGTCAGGAGGGGGGCGAAGGACAGCAGCGTGCGGTGGCGGATGTCCACGGAGGCCTCTGCCGGACGAGGATGCCGGCGAGCAGAGGCGCGTCAAGGCGCGCCCGGCCAGGCATCGGCCAGGCCTGCCGGCGCGCGGAGCGGAGGCGTCGCGCCGGAGCGGAGGCGTCGCGCCGGAGCGGAGGACCGGGCGCGGCGGCGACCGCGCGCGCCGCGGCCGCTCAGCGCGCCGGCAGGCCTGGTCCGCCCGGCGCGCTCACCGCTCTTGCGCCTTGTGCGCCGCGTGCTTGTCCAGCGCGGCGAGGACGCGATCGTAGTCGGGCGGCAGCTCGACCGGCGGGTTGGCGTGCCGGCTGGTCACGTCCGAGAGCGCGCGCTCGTGGTATTTCACCTTGAATTCCGTGAACTTGAGGCCGTTCGCCGTCGAGACCACCACGACCCGCTGGCGCTTCTCCACGAGGCCCTTCTTCACGAGCTTCTCCAGGGCGGCGAGGGCGACCGCCGTGTGCGGGCAGGTGTACATCCCGGTGCGGTCGGCGCGGGCCGCCGCGTCGCAGAGCTCGTCCTCGGTCACCTGCTCGGCGACGCCGTTCATCGCCTGGAGCGCCATCATCGCCCTCGGCGCGCTCACCGGGTTGCCGATCTGGATCGCGCTCGCCAGCGTCTCGCCCGCCTTCATCGGCACGACCTCGCTCCGCCCCTCGGCCCACGCCCGGTAGAGCGGGTTGGCCCGCTCCGCCTGCGCCACGCAGAGGCGGGGGAAGCGCGTCGTCAGCCCGAGGTCCTTCAGCATCTTGAAGCCGGCGTAGAGGGCGTAGGCGTTGCCGAGGTTGCCGCTCGGCAGGACGACCCAGTCGGGCAGCGTCCAGTCGAACTGCTGCACGATCTCGAAGGCAACGGTCTTCTGGCCCTCGAGGCGCAGGGCGTTCATCGAGTTCGCCAGGTAGACGACGCCGTCGGCCGAGAGGCGCTGCACGATGGCCATGCAGCCGTCGAAGTCGGTGTCGAGCGACAGGACCAGCGCCCCCGACGCGATCGGCTGGACGAGCTGCGCCATCGACACCTTGCCGCGCGGCAGCAGCACGACGACGGGCAGCCCGGCCGCCGCGCCGTACGCCGCGAGCGACGCCGAGGTGTCCCCCGTCGAGGCGCACGCGATCGCGCGCACCTCGAGGCCCTCGCGGATCGCCTTGTTCACCACCGAGACGAGCACCGTCATCCCGAGGTCCTTGAACGACCCCGTATGGCTGTTGCCGCAGAGCTTCACCCAGACCTCGTCGAGCCCGAGCGAGCGGCCGTAACGGTCAGCCCAGAACAGGTTGGTGCCGCCCTCGTCCATCGACACGATGGCCTCGTCAGGGACCTCGGGAGCGACCCACTCCCGCTTGCCCCAGACCCCGGAGCCGTAGGGCCACACCGTGCGCTTGTAGCGCTCGTCGAAGAGCTTCATCCACGTGGCGGGGCTCCGGTCGCGGAGCGCCTCGATGTCGTGGGCGACGTCGAGCAGGCCGCCGCAGGTGGGGCAGCGGTAGAGCGGCTGCGTCAGCGGGTAGCTCCCGGGACAGCCGGTCAGACATCGAAATGCAGCAGAGTAGGCCATGGTAACGCGGATCTCCTGGATGGCGGGAAGCGCCCGCGGGAGGTGGTGTTGATCAGTCGAAGCGTGGGGCTTCCATGCCGAGCCGCCTATAGAAGTAGATCGCCGCGTTCCTGGCAAACGATCCCTGCGGGACATAGACGTCGTTCGGCTCGGGGAGCGGCTCTTCCGCCGAGAGCGGCCCGTCCCGATCGCCGGCCAGCCGCTCGAGGTCCTCGATGAACGCCTCCATCGAGGGATAGCGGTTCTCCGGGCGCTTCCGGATCGCCTTCAGGATCACGGCCTCGAGCGACGGGTCGATGCTGCGGCGCTTCTCGGAGGGGCGGGGCGGCGGCGTCGCGAGCTGCCGGGCGAGGAGCTCCGCCTGCTCGGAGCGCGGGAACGGGAGCTCGCCGGTGAAGGTCCGGAACATGACGATGCCGAGCCCGTAGACGTCGGTGCGGGCGTCGGGCCGATCGCTCAGGACCTGCTCGGGCGCCATGTACTCGAGGGTGCCCACCGCCGTGCCGGTCGCCGTGATGTGGTCGGCGGCCTGCATCTTCGCCAGGCCGAAGTCGAGCACCTTCACCGCGTACGGGTCGCCCTGCGCGCCCACGAGGTAGATGTTGTCGGGCTTCACGTCGCGGTGGATGATGCCGGCCCGGTGCGCGGCGGCGAGCCCGGAGGCGGCCTGCGACAGCACCGGGATGGCGAGGTCCGGGTCCATGCGGCGCTCGCGCCGGAGCCAATCGCCGAGCGACTCGCCGAAGAGGTACTCCATGACGAGGTAGGGGGCGCCGTCGGCGGAGCGCGTGCCGGCGTCGAGCACCTTGACGATGTTCGGGTGCCCGATGATGGCGGCGCTCTGCGCCTCGCGCACGAACCGCTCGCGGGTCCGCTCCGCCCGGGCGGCGAACGACTCCAGGACCTTGATCGCGACCGGCTGCCCTGTCTCGAGCTCGAGCGCGAGGTAGACGCGCGCCATCGCCCCCTTGCCGAGGTAGCCGCGCACCTCGTAGCGCTCCCCGAGGATGGTGCCCCGCAGCCGGGTCGGCTTGAAGCGGAACAGGTCGATGCGCCGCTCCTCGGCGAGCTCCGCGCCGTCGTACGGGCAGAACCGATGGCCCGCGTCGTACTCCCGATGGCAGCGCGCGCAGAACATGGCCCCGCATCGAATAGCGCCCCGCGCTCCGGCCACGCAAGCCTGCTCGGCGTCCGCGGGCACGCCCTCGGCGTCCGCGGGCACGCCCTCGGCGTCCGCGGGCACGCGCGCGCCCTCGCCGTCCGAGGGCACGCGCGCGCCCTCGGCGACGCCGCCGTCGCCGACGGCGCGGCCGGCGACGGCGGCCGCGAGGCGCCGGGCTCCCCGCAGCAGGCGGTTCTTCCCGAGGGCGCGCCTGGCGCGCGCGGCGGCGCGCCCGGCGCCGAAGCGCGCCGCGCTCACGCCCCCTGGCGCGGCGAGCGCCCCGTCAGCTTCGTGTACGCGTGATAGCCGAGCCAGCGGAGCGGCTCCGGCGGGACGCCCCGGAGGGGGGCCATGTAGAAGGGCAGGTCGCGCCACCGCGCGTCGTCGCCCGCGTAGAGGTCGCAGAGCACGCGGCCCGCGAGGTTGGCGAGGACCACGCCGTGGCCGCTGTACCCGAGGGCGTAGTACACGTTCCGGTGCTCGCCTCGCACCCCCATGCTGCAGAGCCGGCTCATCGTGATCCCGAGCGTCCCCGTCCAGCGGTGCGCGATGCGCAGCCGCGCTGCCGCCGGGAAATATCCGGTGAGCCGGCGCCGGATCGCCTCGAACGCCGGCCCCGCCGAGCCGGGCGAGCCGGGGTAGGACGTCCGGTTCCCGTAGAGGTAGGCATAGGCCGCGTTGCTGCCCCCGCCGAAGACGATCTCGCCCGCCGGGGTCATGCTGGCGTACGCGATCCGGTCGTGATCGTCGCTGAAGCCGGCGACCTGCCCCCAGCCGAGCGCGGCGCGCGCCTCGGCGTCGAGCGGCTCGGTCGCGAGCACGTGCGAGTGCAGCGGGAAGATGCCGGTCTTGAAGTAGCCGAGCCGCGGCGTGTAGCCGTTCGTCGCGAGCACGATGGCCGAGGCGCGGACGACGCCGCCCGGCGTGGTCAGCTCGATCGTGCGCCCCTCCCGGACGCTGAGCACCGGCGTTTCCTCGTGGAGGGCGACCCCCCTGGCCAGGAGCAGCGGGCGCAGGCCGCGCAGCAGGTCGACCCCGTTGAGCTGCCCCTCGGTCGCGTCCAGCACCGCCCCCGCCGCCCCGTGGATGCCGAGCCGCCTCGCGAGCGCCGCGCTGTCCAGGTACTGTAGCGAAATGCCCCAGGAGGCGAGCTGCTCCACGCGCGCGTGGGCGGCCTCGGCCCGCCGTGCGTCCGTGAGCACCTCCATGCAGCCGTCGCGCCGGTAGCGCACCGGGAGGCCGTGCTCCTGGATCACGCCGACGATGCCGTCGATCCCCTCGCGCGTGGTCTCGTAGACGCGGCGCGTGAGCTCCGGATCCCGGTAACTCACCCCGTTAACCCAGTTCAGCATCATCCCGCCGTTGCGGCCGCTCGCGCCGTTCGCGAGGTGACGCGCCTCGAGGATCATGACGCGGAGGCTCGGAAATCTGCGGATTAGATGGTATGCCGTGGAGACTCCGGTGAACCCTCCCCCGATGATGGCCACGTCGGCCACGGCGTCCCCGCGCAGCGGAGGGACGGGCTCATAGGCAGGGTCCGCGTCGCTCCACACGGAGCGAGCGGCATCGATGTCCGTACGCGGGTCGACGAGCGCTGCGCGAGCCACGATGATTACCTATCAGATGAACGCTCCGTCTGGCACCATGGACCCCGGGAGCCATCCTTGAAGAAGCGCGTCCGGCTCTGCATGAAGGATCTCTTCCACCAGGACGTGGTGGAGATGATCGAGCGCGAAACTCGCAAATACCAGATCTGGTCGATCGAGGACCCTTCCGACCCGGACTTCGACGCGGCGTATCAGATCCTCTGGGACTGCTTCGGTCCTCATGGGGAGATGGAGCGCAAGGAGGCCATCGAGGCCTTCCTGCGCGACGACCCGTTCACGCCCGAGCCGTCGGGCACATACATGCGCTACTTCCTGCTCGTGGCGCGGGACTCGGACGGAAAGGTGCGCGGCGTCCGCGACGGCACCGTGCTCGTCAATCCGGCGTATGCGCCGGATCTCTGCGTCATCTACCTCGCCCATATCTTCATGATCCCCGAGGCGCGCGGGACGGTGCTGTCGTACTGGCTGCGCATCGCGCCGGTCGAGCTCGCCATGCAGTACCTCGCCGACCTCCACGCGATGGGGAAGATCACGCTCCCCGCGCCCGCGGCCCCCGGCAAGTACTTCGGGATGAACATGGATCTCGCGGCCGAGGTCGAGTTCTTCACGCCGGAAGAGCGCCTGTCGTGGCAGCGCATCCTCTTCTACGGCCGCGGCGGCTTCGACGCGATCAACCCGCGCCATTTCCCCTACCGCCAGCCGGACTTCCGCGACCCCGAGGAGATCCGCGCGACGGGCGACCAGCCCTCTCCGTTCATGGTCCTCGTCCGGCGCATGGGCCGCGAGCGGCAGGCGCAGCTGCCGATCGACGAGGCGAGGGCGCTCATGCGGCTGCTCTACGACGATTTCGCGGATCACTGCGCGCCGCACCTGCTCGAGAGCAGCCTCCAGCTCGTCCTCGACCGGCTGGAGGAGCGGGCGAAGCGGAAGAGCTTCGTGGAGCTCTTGCCCCTGCCGTCCGGACCGAAGGACCTGCACCGGCTGAAGCCGCTCTTCCGGTACAACGTTTACAACAAGTACTACCCGGACAGCCCGGACATCCGCGGCTACCTGAACAGCGGCATCCGCGAGCGGCTCGCGAACCCGCGCTACCTCGACGAGGAGCTCGCCCGCATCGCGCGGGAGCTGGAGAGCCGGCCGCCGTTCGTCTACGGGAGCCGGGACAAGAGCGCGACCTGGGAGGGCACGCCGGTGTCGCCCGGGTCGGAGCCGCCGCCGCCCGAGGGGATGGACGCGGGCGAGATCACGCGCGAGCTGCCCGCGCCGCCCTCGACCGCGACGCCGCGCTGAACGAGCGGGCGCGAGAGCGCCCCGGAGCCCCCTCCCTCATGAACGTACTTGCCGCCGCTCCCGTCCCCGTCGCCTCGATCCTCTGGCAACCCTCCGCGGGCTCCTGGGTGCTCACCGTCGTCTGCAAGGCGACGTTCCTGCTCCGCCCCGGCGAGTCGCCGCTCGCCCCCGACCAGGAGGCGCCAACCGCTCACGACGCGGCGTGGGAGGACGCGACGTCGAGGAGCCTGCAGTCGGCGAGCGATCTCGCGCCCGTGAAGGCGCGCGCCGACGTCGTGCTCGTCGGCTTCGCGTTCGCTCCGGGCAAGGTGCCGGTGCGCTCGCTGGTGGGGAGGCTCGCCGTGGGCGAGCTCGACAAGTCGATCGAGGTGTGGTGCGACCGCATCTTCTCCCAGGACGGGACGCTCCACGAGGGGCCGCCGTTCTCGCAGATGCCGCTGATCTACGAGCGCGCGGCGGGAGGGCCGGGCTCGTGGAATCCGGTCGGGGTCAGCGCCGGCTCGCGGAACGCCTACGGGCAGATCGCCGTGCCCAACCTCCAGCCGCCGGGGCTGCTCCTCTCCGACTCGAGCAAGGCGCTCGAGCCCACGGGCTTCGGTCCGATCGCCCCGACGTGGCCGTCGCGCGTCGAGAAGCTCGGCCGCCACGCGGCCGGGTGGTCGCACCGCGACTGGAGCCGCAAGCCGCTGCCCGCCGGGTTCGACCCCGCCTACTTCAACGTCGCCCCGCCCGATCAGCAGCTGGCGTCGCTGCGCGAGGACGAGCGCATCGTGCTCGAGAACCTCCACCCCGAGCACCCGCGCCTCGTGACCCAGCTGCCCGGCCTCCGCCCGACGGCGATCATCGAGGGCCGGCGAGGCGCTCGATCGGCGCCCATGCGCTGCGACACGCTCTGGATCGACACCGCGCGGGGGCGCTGCGCCCTGACCTGGCGCGCGCAGATCGCGCTGGAGCACCCGGAAGAGCAGGGGCGCGTGGTGGTGAGCCTGGAGCCGCTGCAGGTCGCGCGTGGGGAGGCCGAGAGGTCCATCCCCCCGAGCTCCGGGCACGTCGCGCCGCGCTCCTCCTCGAGCGCGACCCAGACGCAGCTCCCCGGGCTCCGCTCCGAGCGCGCTCCGGTGCTGCCCTGGAAGGCGGAGGAGCGCGGGGCCGACAGCGTGCCGCCCCACTCGAGCCCCCCGAGCGGCGGGCTCCCGTTCCGCGCGCCCGCGGCCCAGGGCGACCCCGGGGCGTCGATGGCGGCGTCCCTCCTGGCGCGGCTGCCCCCGCCGTCTCCGCTAGCGGGCCCCCTCGATCAGGCGCCACCGGCACCGCCGCCCCCCGCCATGGCGCCCGCCGGGAGCCGAGGCTTCTGGGAGACGAACGAAGGGGCGCCCGCGATGACGGTGGGCCAGAAATTCGGGGCGCTCGAGGGCGCGGCCCGCGCCTCGCTGCCCACCCCGGCCGAGGACGAGCGCCCCTCGAGGGTCAGGGCGTCGCCGCCGAGGCCGGCGGCCGCGCTGGCCGACGACGTCGTCGAGCTCCTCTGGTTCGATCCCGCCGCGCTGCCGCGCGTCCGCGCTCGGTGGAGCGACCTGGTCCTCGAGCTCGACTTCGAGGAGCTCGACCCCCGCCACGACCTGCCGGCCGACGACGCGGCTGCGGCCCGGGACCGCCACGACGTCCTCGGCGTGCTCACCGACGGGTCGCCGATCGAGCCGAGCGGCGTGCCTCAGGCGCTCCTCGCGTCGATCGGCGACAGGAGGCGGTTCACGCCGCCGCTCGTGCTCGTGACCGGCGAGGCGCGGTTCCCGTTCGACGAGGTCGAGGCGCTCAGGGCCACCGTCGCCGTGGTCACGCCGCTCGCGGGGCCCGACAAGCCGCTCAAGGACGCCATCGACGCGATCGGGGAGCTGTTGAAGTCACCTTATCTCCAGAGCTCGACCGGCGTCGTGGACAGGCTGAGCCAGCAGGTGAAGGAGCACCTCGCCCAGTCGAGCCGCTCGTTGCATGCCGGCCAGATCGAGGCGCACACCGAGCGGCTCTTGCTCGAGCAGCGGCGATACCAGACCCGCAAGGTGCTCGGCGACACGTGGATCCGCGCGCTGCTCGCGGCGGGCGGGCAGGGCGCGCTGCCGCTCTACCTGCCGAAGGCCCTGGAGCACCGGCTGCCCATGATGACGAGCCTGAAGGTGCGCGTCCTCGCGGAGGCGCACCTCAGGCAGGATCAGCTCGAGCACAGCCGCTACGCGCTCAAGGCGCTCGCGCTCGGGAGGGTCTTCACCACGGACGAGCTGCGGCCTGCGCGCGCGTCGGACTGAGCCGCCTGGCGGTGCGCCGGGAGGTCCCTCCTGAACGACGGTCGCGGTCGAGGCGCCGCCCGCGGCCGTCGCTCGGGCAGGACACCTACCCGCGGCGGGGAGACCGGAGCGGGGAGCGTCAGTCGAGCGGCTCCGTCGGCGCGACGTCGCGCGCGCCGACGAGCGGGAGCACCTCGACGATGAGCCGTTGCTGCGCCTGCAGGAGCTGCAGCTTCACGTCGCCGCCCGCCGAGGAGAAGCGCAGGTGCACCACGAACCTGGGGCCGTCCTCGTAGATGCGCGCCGCCGCCTCCGGCGTGAGCTTGCCGGCGACGTAGTCGCCGTGATGATGGCTGTCCGAGATCGCCCACACCGACGGCCACCGCGCTTCGAGCCGCCTGAGCATCTCGTCCTGGGAGAGCTCGCTCTTGAAGGACCACGCGAGCGTCGTGCTTGCCGTCTTGCCCATGATCACCTCCGCTCAGCGGCCGCCGTCCCGCGGATCGATCGACACGCCCGTCCCGCCCGCGCCGGCCGTCCCGGCGCTGCCCGCCGGCGCCTGCGGGGCGGCGGGGGGCGCCGCGCCGACCGCGGTGGGGCCTCGATAGATCGTCGGGAAGCTCGGGTTCGGCTCTCGCGCCCCGTTGAGCTTGAAGTCGAAGCCGCCGTTGCTCGGGTTGGGCTCACCGTAGATCTCCACGTTCCACCTCTCTGCCAGCGTGTTGAGCTTGCTGCCGAGCGACGTGTTCGCCAGCCCCGGCTTCCCCTCTGGATTCAGCGCGCTCGGCGCCTCGCCGTTCTTGAAGATCCCGTATTTGGCGTTGTAAGGCGCGCCCGCCTGCTGCGCCTGGACCAGCGCCTGATCGCTGTGGATCGCGAAATCGGTGTCTGATTTGGACGACCAGAACCCGAAGGGCTTGTCCGGGTTGCCCTTGAACCCGTCCGTGGCCGAGCCGAGCTGCTGCACTGTCGCGTCCGTGACGCCCTCCGACTCGAAGACGTTCCTGATGTCCGACTGCAGCCTGTCGAACTGCGCGCGATCCTTGTACGTGAGCGGGACGCGCTGGCCGTCGGTGTCCCCCTCGACGGCCAGCTTGAGCCGCTCGGGGGTCGTGTTCGGGTGCTCCAGCTCGCCCCGCTGCACCCGCTCGTACGCCGCGCGGTTCTCCGCGATCCTCGCCTCGAGCTTGGCGGCTGCCGCGGGATCCGCCGCGGGCCCCGAGGCCATCTGCTCGTCGGTCCAGGCGCGCGCGCGGGCCACCTCCTCCGGGCTCGGCGGCCCCTTCCTCCCGAGCGGAACCTCCTCCGCGGCGGGCGGGCGGATCCACCCGAGCCGCTCGCCGAGCTTCGCGGCGCCGATGCCCCCGAGGAGGCTGCCGCCGAACTCGCCGAGGATCTCGCCGACGCGCGCGCCGCGCTCGCCCCAGAGGCCGCCCACCGCCTCGCCCACGTGCGCGCCGAGGAACCCGCCGGCCAGCGAGCCAGTGAGCCCCAGCCCCGCGACGACGGCGCCGGCGCCCACGCCCGTGAGGACGAGCGCCGCTCCGCCCGCGATCAGCGCGGTCCATTGCAGGGTCGTCAGGAGCCATGACGGCACCTCCTCCTCGACGGGCACCAGCGTCAGCGTCTCGCCGCCGATGAACGTGTACACGGCCGCCTGGCTGACGACGCCGCCGCACTGGGCCTTCTCGGTCCTGCGGCCCAGGTGCTTCCCGTTGACGAGGACCGTGGCGCTGCCCTGCGCCACCTTCTTGCCGCCGTGCTCGAGGGCGTCGAGCTCCGCGCGCGCGGCGGCGCGCCCCTCGATGAGCGTGTCCGGCGATCCCGTCGCGATCGTCCCGCACGGGGACCCCTCGAACATCTTGCCGATCTCGGCGCCGGCCAGCGCGCCGCCGGCGCCGAGCCCGACGCCGCCAGCGACCGCCGCGCCGATGAGGACCGCCCCGGCGCCCCCGGTGACCACGGAGAACAGGATCGCGCCGCCGATCGCGAGCCCGACGCACGCCCCCGCGATGAGGCCGGCCCACGCGGACGAGTGGCCGATCTCGTCGCCCATCCGGGCCGCTTCGAGGGCGCTCACGGCCTCGCAGCCCCCTCAGCCCTGGCCCAGCTTCACGCTCGCGAGGATGCGATCGAACACCGGGTTCAGCCGCGCGGCCTCGCTCTTCGGCATGGTCGCGGTGAAGCTGAGCACCGTCGGCCTGCGCCCCCCGACGAACACGAGCCGCTGCTCGATCGGTCCGCTCTGCCCCCTCCACCCGAACCGGAGCTCCACGGCCGGCTGACCGCCGAGCGTGATCTCCTGCCGCGCGTACAGCTGGAAGCCGTCGAGCCGCTGGGCCATCTCGACGAGCTGCCGGTCGCCGTAACGCTGGACGTCCTCGCCCGCCGCCAGCGTGTCTCGCGTCATGACCAGGTTGGAGATCATCCCCTGGCCGGGCTTCGCCGGCGCGGCGAAGACCACCACCGAGCGGTCCTCCCAGTCGCGCGGCACGTCGAAGGACACCTCGGTGTGTTCATAACGCGGCATCGTTTCCGTCTCCACGCTGCGCGGCGCAGCGCTCGCTCTCCGACATCCGGCGGGCCCCGTTCGTCATGGCTCCACCTTGGCGAAGCCGCCCTGGAGGTCGCCCCGGTAGAGGGCCACGCCCTGCGTCGACAGCGCTCGTGCGTACGCCCGCTCCGCGGGCACGCCCGAGGCCTCGGTCGCCTGCGCCGCGGTCTTCACCGCCGCGCCGTTCACCGATCGCGGCGCCGCCGCGGTCCGCAGCGCCAGGAACTGCGCCACCTGCCCGCCCGCGCGCCCCACGTGGAAGACGCCGGCCGCGCTGCCCGCGTTCACGAGCGACCCGATGTCGCCGGCGCTGAGGCCTCCGAGCGCGGGCAGCGGCGTCGTGAGCACCGGACCGAGCACGTCCAGCGTCGACGGCAGCGAGGCGAGGCTCTCCCCCTTCGCGAGCCGGAAGAGCTCCAGGGCGCCGCTCCCCGTCGTCACCAGCGCGGCGAGCGACGCGGAGGGCGCGCGCACCTCCTCCTGGATCGCCGCGCCGGCAGCGGGCCCGATCTGCAGCGACGCCGGGGCCGCGGCCGGGGTGAGCGGCGGCGAGGAGAGGGCGCGGTCGAGCTGCAGCGCCTCGCGCGCCGCGCCCTCCACCTCGACGTCCGCGATGCCCCCCGGCGCCTCGACGTCGCCGCCGCCGCGCATCACCTCGGCCGGCGCGCTCGTCTCGCCGCCGCCGCCCGGCTTCCCCGGCGCGCTCGGCGCCCTGGCCTTCCCGATCGTCGCCACCGCGGGCGCCTTCGCGGCCGTGGTGTTGATGAGCACGTTCGGCCCACCGTCGATCTGCACCTCCGCGCCGGACAGCTTGAGCAACCCGCCCGCCGAGATCTCGAGCTTGCCCTGCGCGTCGATGAAGATGCCCTCCGGCGTGATCTTGATCGACGCGACGCCGTTCGTGATCTGGACGGTCTTGTCCTTGTTGATCGTGTACCCGACGCCGTCGCCGACCGTGACGCTCTGGCTGTCGCCGGCGTCGACCGCGTCGGAGGTGCGCACGATCGACGTGCGGCCCTCGCCGATGTGGTTGATCTGCTGCTCGCCGATCGTGTGGCTCTGGCTCTTGATGACGCTGAAGCTCTGGCTCCCCCCGACGGTCACGGCGTCGGCGCCGGTCACGCTGGCCGAGCGGTTCGAGAGCACGGTCGAGCTCTGATCCCGCTTGATGATCTCGGTGTAATCGCGCTGCGCCTGGACGTGGATGAGCTCGCGCCCCGCGGCGTCGTCGAAGGAGAGCTCGTTGAACCCGCCCGAGCCCGGGGAGGAGTCGCTCTTCCAGCCGCTCTTGGTCTTCTCGGCGGGCAGCGTGTAAGGCACGCGCGTGGTGCTGTTGTGGACGCGGCCCACGATCACCGGCCGATCGGGGTCGCCGTCGAAGAAATCGACGAGGACCTCCTGCCCGACGCGAGGGATGGCCAGGAGCCCGTAGCGGCTGCCCGCCCAGGCCTGGCTGACGCGGATCCAGCACGAGCTCGCGTCGCTGAACCGCCCCTCGCGGTCCCAGTGGAACTGCACGCGCACGCGGCCGAACTCGTCGGTGTGGATCTCCTCGCCCGGAGGGCCGACCACGATCGCGCTCTGCACGCCCACGACCCGCGGCTTCGGCGTCCGCCGCGCGGGGCGGTAGGGCTGCTGCGCGAACGCGGCCTCGCCGGTCATGGTCCACTCGCCGCTGTGCTCGCCCTCGAACGTGGACGCGACGACGAGCAGCGCCTGGTCCGGATAGAGCTCCTTGCGGGGGTGCCCGCCGATCGACATGACGACGCCGGGGCACAGGTCGAGGGCGTTCGTACGGTACCGGACGGAGCGCCGGCCGCCCCGCTCGCTCGCGAGGCTCCTCGCCGCGAGCGCCTCTGCCTCCTTCATGTCGACCCGCGCGACGCCCCTGTCGTCGGCGACCGGCGTATCGCCGCCCTTGCCCGGCTCGACCACGAACGCCCCTGGCAGGTAGTGGTACTGCTCGTAGCGGAGCTCCTCCTCGAGCCCCTCCCGCGCCTCGGCGAAGAGCTGATAATCAGGCCTCATCCTGAAATCGAAGTCGCGGACGGTGACGTGGCCGGGCCGCACCTCGTGGCTCACGATCACCTCGGTCACGTACTCGCGCCCGGACGCCTGGTTCGGGTTGTCGACGTAGGCGATGGGAGCGCCGGAGCGCGGCTCCCTCCGCTGCGGAGCGTCGCTCAGGACGAGGCGGGTGAGCTCGGCGCCCATGCGGCCGCCGTCTGCGCGGTGCGAGAAGTAGAAGGAGATACCCGCCTCCTCGAGCAGCCGGCACATGAACGCGTAGTCGGTCTCGCCGTACTGAACGCGGTATTCATGGGTGGGGTACTTCGCGCCCAGCACCACCTCCGGCTCGATCTCCCACTCCTTGAGCATCAGGAGCACGATATCGGGGGTCGTCATGTGCTGAAAAATGCGGCTATTGCGCCGGAGCGTCGCCCGGAACAGCAAAGGGACGATGCGCAGCCGGTAGGTGGAGAGTCCCGTCGGCTCCGCCTGCACCTGCTCCATCTGGGCGCAGAGCCCGGCCCAGACCCGGGCGGGGACGATCGATTGCAGGACGGCCGACTCTGCCTTGAAGGCGGCGGCCTTGCCCACGAGGCTGTCGAGATCGAGATCCTCGATCTCGGAGACAGCCAGTATCGACACCTCGAAGAGCGACGAGATCTGCTCCCGGACCGAGAACCGTCGTACCGACAGCGATTCTTCCCTGGACGCGAACGAGAGCGAGAGGCGCGACATGGGCGGAACGTCAAGCGTAGATCATGGGCCCGGCGCAATCTAGGTCACAGCGTAGCGCCGCTGCTCGTCGCGCCGCGCGCGCGCAAGGCGCCGGCGCGGATCTCGCTCACCGCCGCGCAGGCGGCCTCGTGCGCGTCGATCGCGCCGCGCAGCACGAGCGACCTCCCCCGTTCGGCGGCGGTCTCCTCGAGGGTCCCCTCGAGCACGCCCTCGGCGAGGCGGACGAGCGGGCCGACCTCGGCCATGCTTCGCGCGAGCGTCCGGGCCGCCGTGACGAGCCCGGACGCCGCGGGGGCGGAGCTCGCGACGGCGGCGGCCTCGTCGCAGAGCTCGTCCGCGACGGAGCCCATGTCGCGCCAGCACCCGACGGCCGCGCGCAGGCTGGCGAGCGTCACGAGCGCCGAGGGGGTCGCGTGCATCGCGTCGACCTGCGGCGCGTGCGGCCGCAGCCCTGCCGCGTTCTGCGCCGCGGCGATGACCGGAGCGAGGGCCATGAGCGCGCGCTCGAGCACGCGCGTGGCCTGCTCGATGCGGACGAGGCGCTCCTGGAGGTCGGCGCTGCCGAGCGGCGCGTCGCGCTCGACGAGCTCGGAGAGGCGGACGGCGACGTCGAGGGCGAGCTGCTCGAGGCCCTGGATGACGCGCGGCTCGAAGCGGCGGGGCACGACGTCGAGCGCGCAGAGCGAGCCGATGGCATGCCCGTGCACCCGCACCGGCACCCCCGCGTACGCGCGGATGCCGTAGCTCTCGACGAGGTCCTTCGGCACGCGGTGGTCGCGCAGCGCGTCCTCGACCACGAGCGGCACGTCGTCGCGCACCACCAGCTGGCAGAAGGAGTTGCTCCGGGAGGTCGCGCAGCTCACGGCGAGCTCCAGGGGCAAGCCGTGGTGCGCGCGGAGGAGCTGGATGTGCCGGACGACAAGGCTCACGAACGCGATCGGCGCGCGCGCGAGCTTGGCGGCCCGCCCCACGCAGGCGTCGAGGAGGGCGTCCGCCTCGGTGCGCAGCATGGCGCCGTGCAGCTCGGCCAGGCGGGCGGGGTCGTTCAGGTCGGCCATCGCGGCAGGTTACCAGCAAAGGCGGGCGCGCCGGCGCCGCACCGCGCGGCGCCGGCGCCGCGCTTGCTCACCCGCGCGATCGGCATGCGCCTGTCGTGCGCTGATGTGCCGGGGTCGCCCCGGGCGCTACCTTGCCTGCCGCGCGCCCACGTTGCCGCGCCCGCTCGCGCCGGGCAGGATCTCGGCGATGGCTGACCCGGCACGCAGGATCGATCCCGCCACGATGGCCGAGCTCGAGGCGCTCCCGCCGCACATCAAGGGCGAGATCATCGAGGGCGTGCTGTACACCCAGCCGCGACCGCGCTCGCGCCACCAGCGCGTCCTGTCACTCATCGACCACGAGCTCATCGATCCTTATGACCGCAGTCGCAGCGGCCCGGGCGGATGGTGGATCCTGCCCGAGCCCGGGATCGAGCTGCCGGGCTCACCTGAGTTCTCCCCCGACATCGCGGGCTGGAAGCGCGAGCGCCTGCCCGAGCTGCCCGAGGACGAGCCCATCCGCATCGCCCCCGACTGGGTCTGCGAGATCTTCTCACCGCGGATGCGCTCTTACACGCAAGGTGTCAAACGCCCCTTCTACGCGCGCGCCGGCGTGGGCTGGCTCTGGTACGTCGATCTCGACGCGCAGACGTTCACCTGGAGCCGGCTGCACGAGGGCAAATGGCTCGAGCTCGGCGTGGTGGTCGGCGAGGCGCGGGTGCGCGCGGAGCCGTTCGACGCGGTGGAGCTCGACGTCGCGGAGTGGTGGACAAGCGGGCGCGCGAGCGGCGCGGGGTGAGCCGGCGGCAGCGCGAGCAGGGCAGCTGAACGGCGCGCGCGCCTCCCCGGCTTTTCGAGCTCAGCGCTCGAGATCGCCCGCGGCGCCCGCCGCCTCCCTCGCCCGCACCGCCGCGACGAACGTGCCGAGGTGCACCTCGACCACCCGGCTCACATCCGGCGTGTAGCCGCCCGCGAGCACCCACGCGATCGGGATCCGCCGCTCGAGCGCGGTCCGGAACACGATCTCGTCGCGCGCGCGCAGGTCGTCGTGCGTCAGGTCGAGCGGCGAGTACGGGTCCTCGCGGAACGGGTCCGCGCCGGCCTGGTAGAGGATCAGGTCGGGCGCCGCGCGGTCGATCGCCGGGCCGAGGTGCCGCGCCAGGATCTCGAGGTAGGCGGCGCCGCCGCTCCCGCCCGGCACCGGGACGGACCAGCTGTTCTCGGTGTCCGGGGCGCGCTCGGCCTCGACGTCCCGGTAGGCCCGGTTCTGCTTGTACCAGTTGCCGTAGATGGAGAGCGCGAACGCCCACGGGCGCGACGCGAGCAGCGACGCGGTGCCGTTGCCGTAGTGGAGGTCCATGTCGACCACCAGGGCGCGGCGGATGCGCCCCTCGGCGCGCGCGCGCTCCAGGGCGACCACGAGGCCGTTGAAGGTGCAGAAGCCCTCGCCGTGCTCGGCGTGGGCGTGGTGGAAGCCGCTCGCGAGGTTGCCCGCGATGCCGTCCTCGAGCGCCGCGAAGGTGGCGGCGATGCAGCCGCCGTTCGTGAAGCGGACCGCCTCGGCGAGCTCCGGCGACCACGGGAACTTCTGGGACTCCGCAAGGGCCCGGGGCTCGCCGGTCGCGATCGCCCGGAGGTACTCGGGCGTGTGGACGCGGAGGAGATCCTCGTCGCTGACCGGCTCGGGCTCGACGAGGCGCACCGGCAAGCCGCTCCGCTCGATCGCCTCGCGCACCAGGGCGAACTTGCGCATCGGCATGACGTGCTCGCCGATGTCCGCGAAGTAGCGCGGCGAGTGGAACACCCGGACCGGGCGCGAGGCGGCCGCGGCGGAGGTCACTTGCAGACCGACTCGACGAGGTCGAGCGCCTCGGCCACATGGCGCGGGCCGAAGACGAGCGCCGGCCGGAAGCGGAGCGTGCGATCGCCCGAGCCGCCCACCTCGAGGCCGCGGTTGCGGAGCGCGGTGAGCGCCGCGTCGCGCCGGGCGGCGTGGGGGAAGTCGACCGCGGCGAAGGTGCCGGCGCCCCGGGCGCCCGAGAGCACCCCGGGGTAGCGGCGGCAGAGTTCCTCGAGCCCGGCGACCAGGCGCTCGCCGGTCGCCCGCGTGTTCTCGAGGAGCCGGTCGCGCTCGATGACCTCGAGGATGACCTCGAGCTGCGCGCCGCGGAGCGGGTCGCCGAGCCACGTGTTGAAGACGCGCAGCGGCTCGACCGGCGCGAGCTCCTCGCGGCAGTAGAAGCCGCCGAGCTGCATCTTCTTGGAGAACGTGACCATGTCCGGGGGCTCGGGCAGGTCCCACGCCTCGTGCGCCCAGAGCGCGCCGGTGCCGCCGCCGCAGGTCTGCACCTCGTCGATGATGAGCGCGACGCCGCGCTCCGCAGTCAGCCGGCGCAGCGCCTGGAAGAACGCGGGGCTCGCGTGGCGGTCGCCGCCCTCGCCCTGGATCGGCTCCACGATGAGCGCGGCGATCTCGTCCGGGTGCGCGTCGAGCGCCGCCTCGACCGCCTCGAGCGAGCGCGCCTCGGCGGCGCGGTTCTGCTCGGCGTGCTCCGCCTCGGGGAACTGGGTCGCGGGGAACGGCACGACGGGCCAGTCGAACGCGGGGATGTCGAGCTTGTGGATCGGCTTGCTGCGCGTCGCCGAGAGGGCGCCCATGCTGCGGCCGTGGAACCCGCCCTCGAAGGAGATCACCTTGAAGGCGTTCACGCCGGGCTGCCGGTTGAGCATGCAGGCGGCGAGGTCGGCGTCGCTCGGCTGCGCGCCGCCGCGCCGGCGGCGCGCGAGCTGGATGAACGCGGCCTTGAGCGCGTTCTCGACCGCCTCGGCGCCGGTCGTGAAGGTGAAGACGCGCGAGTGCCCCTTCGGCGCGACGCGCATCAGGGTGTTCTCGACGAGGTCGACCCACTCGGGCGCGGGCGCGACGCCGAGCGCCGAGCGGTAGCCGGCGCACCAGTCGAAACGGCCGTCGCGCCAGGCGGCGAGCAGATCCGGGTGGTTGTAGCCGATGGGCACGGCGGCGATGTGCCCGTACACGTCGAGCAGCACGTTGCCGTCCACGTCGACCATGTAGTTGCCGAGGCTCTTCCGCGCGTCCTGGTAGAAGTGGATCGGCCGCGCGTCCTGGTAGCGGTGGTGGCGCGCGCGGAGCGCCTCGGACGCGGGGCCCGGGATCGCGGTGCGCATGGCGGCGCGCTCGGGCTCACCGGGGATGGGCGGGGCGATGCTGGGCTGAGCGGTCATGGTCGGACTCCAATGCAGCGGGCGCGGCGGGGCGTCACGCGGATCCGTCGCGCGCCGCCGAGGGCCCGATGCGCACGATGATCGATTTCGACGCGGGGGTGTGGCTCTTCTCGTCGATGCTGCCGAGCGGCACGAGCACGTTGGCCTCGGGGAAGTAGGCCGCGACGTTCCCGCGGGGGATCGTGTAGACCACGACGCGGAACGCGCGCGCGACGCGCTCCTCGCCGGAGAAGCGGCTCGTGATGTCGACGAGCTGCCCCTGCGAGAGCCCGCGCTCGGCCGCGTCCTCGGCGTTCATGAACACGACGCGGCGCCCGCCGCGCACGCCGCGGTAGCGGTCGTCGAGCCCGTAGATGGTCGTGTTGTACTGGTCGTGGCTGCGGATCGTCATCATCAGGAGCTCGCCGGGCTCGAGCTCGTGCCGCGGCAGCGGGTGCGCGATGAAGTTCGCCTTGCCCGTCGCGGTGCGGAACTCGCGCCGGGCCGCGGCGTTCGGCAGCGCGAAGCCGCGCGGGTCCCTCGCGCGCGTGTTGAAATCGTCGAACCCGTCGATCGTGCGCTCGATGAGCTCGCGGACGCGGTCGTAGTCGGCGGTGAGCTCCTCCCACGGCACGCGCGACCTCGCGCCCAGCGTCGCGCGGGCGAGCCCCGCCACGATGGCCACCTCGCTCCGCAAGAGCTCCGACGCCGGCGGGAGGGCGCCGCGCGAGCTCGAGACGACGCCCATCGAGTTCTCGACCGTCACGAACTGCGGCCCTCCCGCCTGCACGTCGCGCTCGGTGCGCCCGAGGCAGGGCAGGATGAGCGCGCGCCTGCCGGTCACGAGGTGTGCCCGGTTCAGCTTGGTCGACACGTGCGCCGTGAGCTCGCACCGGGCGAGGGCGCGGGCGGTGAAGGCCGTGTCCGGCGTCGCCGAGAGGAAGTTGCCGCCCAGCGCGAAGAAGACGCGGGCGCGCCCGTCGGCCATCGCGGCGATCGCGGCGACCGTGTCGAGCCCGTGGCGGCGCGGCGGCGCGAAGCCGAAGTTCTTCTCGATCCGGACGAGGAGCTCGGCGGGCGGGCGCTCCCAGATGCCCATCGTCCGGTCGCCCTGCACGTTGCTGTGGCCGCGCACCGGGCACGCGCCCGCGCCGGGCCTGCCGATGTTGCCGCGCAGGAGCAGGAAGCTCATGACCTGCTGCACGTTGGCCACGCCGTTCTGGTGCTGCGTCAGGCCCATGGCCCAGCACGCGATCGTGCGCTCGGACCGCATCGCGATCTCGGCCGCCGCCCGGATCCGGTCGCGCGGGACCCCGCTCTGCTCGACGATGTCGTCCCAGGGCGTCGCGCGCACGGCGGCCGCGAACGCCTCGAAGCCGTGCGTGTGGCGCGCGATGAACTCGCGATCGAGCACGACCCCTGGCCTCCGCTCCTCCTCCTCGAGCATCTCCTTGATGAGCCCCGTGAAGAGCGCGACGTCGCCGTTGATGCGCACCTGCAGGAAGAGCGTCGAGAGCGGCACCCCCGGGCCGACGAGGTCGAGCGGGTGCTGCGGGTGCTGGAAGCGCTCGCTGCCGATTTCGGGGAGCGGGTTCACCGTCACGATCTCGCAGCCGCGCTGCCGCGCCTCGCGCAGCGCCGAGAGCATGCGCGGGTGGTTCGTCCCCGGGTTCTGCCCGACGACGAAGATCGCGTCCGCGAGCTCGAAATCGTGGAGGGAGACGGTGCCTTTGCCGACGCCGATCGCCTCGCGCAGGCCCACGCCGCTCGACTCGTGGCACATGTTCGAGCAGTCGGGCAGGTTGTTCGTCCCGAGCTCGCGCACGAAGAGCTGGTAGAGGAACGCCGCCTCGTTGCTCGTGCGCCCCGACGTGTAGAAGACCGCCTCGTCCGGCGAGCCGAGCGCGCGCAGCGACGAGGCGACGAGGTCGAGCGCCTCGTCCCACGACACGGGGCGGTAGTGGCTCGTCCCCTCCTCGAGCAGCATCGGGTGGACGAGCCGCCCCTGCTTGCCGAGCCAGTGGTCCGACTGCCGCGAGAGCTCCTCGACGCTGTGCTCGCGGAAGAACTCCGGCGTGACGCGCCGGAGCGTCGCCTCCTCGGCGACCGCCTTGGCGCCGTTCTCACAGAACTCCGCGACCGAGCGCTTCTCCTCGGGCTCGGGCCACGCGCAGCCGGGGCAGTCGAAGCCCTCGCCCTGGTTCACGCGCAGCAGCGTGCGCACGGCGCGCGAGACCCCCATCTCGCCGACCGCGTGCCGGAGCGTCGCGCCGACCGCCGCGAGCCCGCCGGCCGCCCCGCTGCGCTCGCCGATCCGCGGCGCCTCGGGCTCGAGCGGCGGCTCCGCCTGCACGCCGCGCAGCGCGTCGCGCGCCGTCACGACGCCGCCTCCGCCGGGACCGCGACGCGCTCGCGGCCCGCGTACACGTTGAACCGGCCGTCGCGCGCGAAGCCGACGAGCGTCATGCCGTGCGCCGACGCGAGCTCGGCGGCCAGGCTCGAGGGCGCGCCCACCGCGACCATCACCGGGATCGAGGCCCGGAGCGCCTTCTGGACGAGCTCGAACCCGGCGCGCCCGCTGACCATGAGCACCGCGCCCGGGTCGGGCAGCCGCCCCGCGAGCAGCGCGGCGCCGACCAGCTTGTCGACGGCGTTGTGGCGGCCGACGTCCTCGCGGAGGTCGGCGAGCGCCCCGCTCGCGTCGAAGAGCGCCGCCGCGTGCAGCCCCCCGGTCCGCCCGAACACCGGCTGCGCGCCGCGGAGCCGCTCGGCCAGCCCGTGCACGACGCGCGGCGCGAGCCGGGGGACGCCCCGCGCGAGCGGCGCGGGCGGCGCGAACGACGCCACGTCGATCGACGCCTTGCCGCAGACGCCGCAGCTCGCGCTCGCGACGGCGAGCGCGCGCTCGGTGCGCGCGAGGTCGACGGCCACCTCGTCGCGGAGCGTGACGCGCACGAGAGCGCCCGAGGGCGCCTCGCCCTCCTCGACGGCGATGACGTCGGCCGCGCTGGCGATGATGCCCTCGGCGAACAGGAGCCCGATCGCGAGCTCGCGATCGCTGCCGGGCGTGCGCATCGTGATCCCGAGCCGGCGCTCGGCGCGCTCCTGCTGGGCCGAGGGGCGCGCGCCGGGAGCGTGCGCGGCTCGCGCGACGACGAGGATCTCGAGCGGCTCCTCGACCGCGAGCAGATCCTCCGCGTCCGAGGCGCTGTCGTCCGTGATCCTGCGGATCGAAACGTGGGTCGTGGTCAACGGCATGGCTGCGTGTCCCGCTCTCCCATCCTAGCCCGCAGCGGACCGCCGGGCAGGATCCGCGTGGAGCCGCTCGCCCGGCCGCCCGTCACCTCCCCCGCTCCTTCCCCGGCTCCCCGCGCCGCGCTGGCGCCGTCTCGAGGCGCCCGGGGCGGAGATCTCGCTCACGCCGGGGACCACGCCGCGAGGAGCCGCGCGAGCTCCCGCTCGGGCGCGTCGAGCGGCGCCTTGCCGCGCCACGCCGGTGGGAACAGCGGCATCACCGCGCTCCGGAGCAGCGGCGCGAGCCCGGCGATCTCGGCGGGCCCTCGCGGGATGCGGAGGAGCGGCACGCGCTCGCCCTCGAGCGCGGCGAGGCCCGCGAGCGCGCGCTCGCGGATCGGGACGAGGTCGCCCGCGGGGACCTCGCGGGCGTGGACCGCCTGGTAATGGCGCAGGAACGACGCCGCGCCCGCGCGCGAGATGTCGGCGCGCTCTTCCGCGCCGACCTGGCGCACCACGGCGACGAGCGGCACCGGCACGGGCGTCACCCCGAGCGCCGCCGTGTCGCGGAAGTCGGGCTGCGCGTACGGCAGCACCGCCGGCGGGATGGCCGCGAACCCGGCGCGGCCGTAGGCGAAGAGCCGCACGGCGGTGTCGCGGTCGTCCGGATCGACCGCCTCCATCTCGGCGGCGAGGAGGATCTCCGCGCCAGCCGCGCTCGCCTGGGCCTCCCCGCCGGCGCTCGCCTCGGCCTGCTCGCCGCCGGCGCTCGCCTGGCCCGGGGAGCGCCCCTCGCCGAGCCCCGCGTCCCGGAGCGCGCGGCGCGCGAGCGCGACGGGCGCCGCGCGCAGCAGGGCGCCGAGGCCGGTGCGGCGGAAGTCCGGGAGGACGAGGGCGTGCGAGAGCAGCACCACGCAGCGCCGCGCCGCGCGATCCAGCGTGACGAAGCAGTCGCGCGCGCCGGCGAGGCGTCCGTCGTCGTCCACGCTGCGCGCGAGCAGCATGTGGTACGTCGCGGAGATCGGCGCCCCCGGGTCCGCGAACTCCCCGGCGAGCCACGCCGCGAGCACCTCGCGGCGCTCGATCTCCCCCTTCGGCCCGAAGAACGCCTCGAGCGCGCGGTACCCCTCGTCGAACGCCGCGTCGCCCTGCACCTCGTCCACGGAGAACTGCGCGAGGGCCCGCGCGACCTTCTCGGGCCCCTCCCCCGGGCAGACGTCGCGCGGCTCGACGATCATCCGGCCATCTCGCGCAGCACCGCGTCGAAGACCGCCACCGCCTCGTCGACGTCCGCGGTCGTCGTGATGAGGTGCGGGCGGAGCCGCACCGAGCGCGTCCCCGTATAGCTCGCGAACACCCCGCGGCGCAGCGCGCGCCCGAGGAAATCGTCGCGCGCCGCCGTGGTCGGCAGGTCGAACGCGAGCAGGAAGCCGCGGCCGCGCGGCTCGCTCGCCAGCGCGGGGTAGCGCTCGCAGAGCTCCTCGAGCCGCCCCAGGAAGTAGCGGCCCGTCGCGCGCACGTTGCCGAGCAGGTCCTCGGACTCGATCGTGCGGAGCGTCGCCAGCGCGACCGCGGCGCGCGCGCGGTCGCCGTTGCGCGTCTGGTACATGCGCCCGAACTGCGCGACGTCGTACGCCGAGGTCGCGAAGAACCCGCCCATCTGCATCTTCTTGCCGAAGCACATGAGGTCGGGCGGGCGCGGCAGCTCGAGCTGCTCGTGCGCCCAGAGCGTGCCGCTGATCCCGAGGCCGGTCTGCACCTCGTCGAGGATGAACGCCGCGCCCGCCTTGCCGGCGAGCTCCTGCGCGCGGCGGAAGAAGACCGGGCTCGCGTGCCGGTCGCCGCCCTCGGACTGCACGGGCTCGACGATCAAGGCGGCCACCCTGCCCTGGTGCGCGTCGAGGACCCGCTCGAGCGCGGCGAGCGCCTCCGCCTCGGCGCGGTCGTTCTCGTCGGCGAAGCGCGCGAGCGGGAAGCGGCTCGCCGGGAACGGCGCCGTGGGCCACGGGAATGCGGGCAGGTCGGCCTTGTGGATCACCTTCGAGTGCGTCGCGGACATCGGCCCGAGGCCGCGGCCGTGGAACGCGCCGGCGAACGACACGACCACCGCGTCGGTCCCCGCGTTGTCGAGGATGCTCTTCTGCTGGTCCTCCGGGAGCTCCAGCGGGTTCCTCGGCAGCCCCGACGCCTCCCGCCGGCGCTCGCCGTGCCGGATGAACGCCGCCTTGATCGCCGACTCGACGCCCTCGCCCCCCGCGTCGACGCAGAAGACGCGCGCCATGCCGCGCGGGGCGTACCGCTGCTCGAGCGCCTCCACGAACTCGAACCAGGCCGGCGTCGTCACGAACGGCGTCGACGTCGGGTTCGCGACGGCGCGGATGAAGGCGTCGCCGTGCGCCGCCTCGACCAGCGCCGGGTGGTTGTAGCCGAGCGCCCCGAGCGCGAAGTTCGCGAAGAGATCCAGGAACACATTCCCATCCACGTCGACCAGCGAGCACCCCCGGCTGGCCGTGTCGTCCATCACGACGGCGCGGTAGCGCGACTGCATGTCGAAGCCGCCGCGCGCCATCCACGCGCGCGCCTTCGGCCCGGGCAGCTCGGTGACGACTCTTCGCGGAGGGACGGACGGCAGCGTGGGGCGATCGGAGAAGTCCATGGAGCTCGAGTATCCCGCACGGCAGGGCTCGTGTCATCGCCGCTTGCGGCGACCGGGCGCGCGGGTTTACGACAAGGCATGTCCGAGACGCGCGATACCGAGAAGAAGCTCTGGATCGACAACGCCGAGAGGGAGGCGCTCTCCGGCGAGACGTTCGAGACCGCGAACCCCGCGACCGGCGGGGCGCTCGCGCGGCTCGCCCGCGGCCGCCGCGAGGACGTGGACGCCGCCGTGGCGTCCGCCCGCGCGGCGTTCCCGCGCTGGGCCGCGATGGATCCGAACGAGCGCGCGCGCATCCTGTGGAAGGCGGGGGAGCTGATCCTGGCGCGGAGCGAGGAGCTCGCGCGCCTCGAGGCCGTCGACACGGGCAAGCCGATCACGGCCGCGCGGACCATCGACGTGCCGCGCACGGCGGACACGTTCTTCTACTACTCCGGGTGGGCGACGAAGCTCGGCGGCGAGACGATCCCGGTCCGGGGCCCGTTCCTGAACTACACGGTGCGCGAGCCGCTCGGCGTCATCGGCGCGATCATCCCGTGGAATTTCCCGCTGCTGCTCGCGGCGCGGAAGGTGGCGCCGGCGCTCGCGGTGGGCAACACGGTGGTGGTCAAGCCGCCGGAGGAGGCGAGCCTCACGACGCTGGAGCTCGCCCGCATCCTCGCGGAGGCCGGGGTGCCGCCGGGCGTCGTCAACGTGGTGACCGGCCACGGCGAGGAGGCCGGCGCGGCGCTCGTGGAGCACCCGGGGGTCGCGAAGATCTCGTTCACGGGCGGCACGGACACGGGCCGGACGATCATGCGCGCGGCGGCGGGCACGCTGAAGAAGCTGTCGCTGGAGCTCGGCGGCAAGAGCCCCAACATCCTCTTCGCGGACGCGGACGTGGAGAGCGCCGCGAAGGCCGCGGTGACGGCCATCTTCTACAACCAGGGCGAGCTCTGCACGGCGGGGAGCCGGCTCCTCGTCGAGCGGTCGGTGCACGACCGCGTGCTGGAGACGGTCACGCGCGGCGCGCGCAAGCTGGTCGCCGGCGATCCGCTCGATCCGTCGACGCAGCTCGGCCCGCTCGTCTCGGAGGCGCACTTCACGAAGGTGCTCGGCTACATCGACCGCGGCGCGGCCGAGGGGGCGCGCCGCGAGGTGGGCGGGCGCCGCGAGGGCCCGGGGTTCTACGTCGAGCCGACGGTGTTCTCGGCGGTCTCGGAGTCGATGAGCATCGCCCGCGAGGAGATCTTCGGCCCCGTCCTGGCGGTCATCCCGTTCGACGACGTGGAGGAGGCCGCGCGCCTCGCGAACGCGACCGAGTTCGGCCTCGCGGCGGGCATCTGGACGCGCGACGTCGGCAAGGCGCACGCGCTGGCCGCGCGCCTCGCGGCGGGCACGATCTGGATCAACACGTACAACCGGTTCGACGCGGCGAGCCCCTATGGCGGGTACAAGCAGTCCGGCTTCGGGCGGGAGAACGGCCGCGCGGTGCTGGACGAGCTCACGCAGCTGAAGTCGGTCTGGGTGGCCCTGGGTTAGGAGCGGCGGGCACCCGCTTCGGATACGGGCCCATCTCGACGTTTTCGGTGCTCGGCGTACAGGAGTACGCCTGTGCGCCGAAAACGTCGATCTGGACCCGTCTCCTGTGCGGGTGCCCGCCGCTCTGTGGCGGTCTCAGAAACAGAAACGCGCGCAGCCGGTCCACAGACCCGCTGCGCGCGTCGCTTCATCTCGACAGCTTCGTCTTGCGACGAAGCCGTGGGCCTTTCGCGATCGACTACTTCGTCGTCCCGGCGCCCTTCGTGCCAGCGCCGGCGCCCGCGGCCGGGGTCGCCGCCGGCGGCTGCACGCCGCCCTGGCCGCCCGGGCTCCCCGCGGTCACGCCGGTCTGGCCGGCCTGGTTCCCCGAATGCGCGCCGGCGGCGTGCTGCCCGCCGGCCGTGCCGCCCGGAGCGCCGGCGCCCGTCGCGCCCGTCGCGCCCGTGCCCGCCGGGCCGAGCTTCTGGGCGAGCGCCTCCGCGTCCTTGAGGTGCTTCTCGATCGTCGGCCGGAGGTCCTTCTCGATCAGCGTCTTCAGCTCGGCGTTCTTCGCGTCCTGCAGGAGCCGCTTGTCGAGCAGGTCGAGCGTCTTCTGGTGGTCCTGGATCATGACGGCCACGAACTGCTGATCGAAATCAGGGCCCTGCAGGGCCTTCAGCTGGTCGACCGCCTGCTGCGTCTCGGTGGTGAGCTGCTTGCTCTTGTCCGAGTCCGCGGCGGTGATGCCGAGCTTCTTGACCAGCTTGGCCTGCTTCGCCTTGGCCTCGGTGTGGTGCTGGGTGATGACCCTCGCGTAAGCCTTCACGTCCTTGTGCTTGCCCTTCGTCTGCGCGAGCTGGGCCTCGTCGATCTCCTTCTTGTTCGCGGCGTCGAGCACGGCGACGATCTGCTCGTCCGTGAGCGGCGCCTCGGGCGGCGCGCTCGGCGTCGTGCTGGTGGTTGTCCCGGTCTGCGTCCCCGCCTGCGGGTCCGTGGCCGGCTGCGACGCCGGGGGCGTCGGCTCGGTCGCGGGCGGCGGCGCCACAGGAGCGGGCTGGGTCGGCGGCGGCGTTGCTCCGGTCGCCGTGCTCGGATCGCTGGCCGGGGGTTGGTTGGAGCAACCGACACCGAGAGCAAGACCGAGCGTGACGACGAGAACGTTGCGCGATGCGACCATAGGTAAGGACCTCCTCACGTGGGTTTAGGTGCCGGCCCGTGTGCAAGATCAGTGCACAAGGCGAGCTCATGGTTTTCCGGCGAATTCGTGCGATCGTATGCCCTCATACTGAGGCAAATTGCAACAGCGGGGGCGAATCTGCCTCAGCTGGACCCTTCGGGAGGACGCTCACCCGCGCTCCGGCGCGACGGCGACATCGTGCGCGGCAGTGCTCCAGCCTCCCACAAGGTCTGATACGGGGTCTCGTGCAGCAGCCTGGAGCTCGGGCGAGCCGGCATGACGCCGAAGGACGGCGGCGGCGGCGCGCAGAGAGCGCCCGTTGGGCCCACGAGGGCGGAGCGCGCCTGTCGCGCGACGATGCGCTGGAGCAGCGCTGTCCATCGCGTGCGCGGTCCGAGCGCTGCCCATGACACCCGACCATCGCAGCGTGAGCACGCCGCTCCACGGCACGAGGAGAGGTGTCAACAGAATGCGCGCGAAGGACGCTTCAGGTGAAGCTCCGCGCTCCCTCGCCCGACAGGCCCTCTCCGCTCCGTCACCCCATGAGGCGACCTCCCATGTTCATTCCCCGGGATGGCCTGTACACATGGCCATCGCGCTCGCTCGACCCGGGTGACACGCTGAGAGGGGGTACAGCGAGCCGCCGCGGGTGGCGCAGCTGATCCGGACTATTCAGGGAATCGAAGCGTCTCGACGGCGTTGCCGTCCTCTGCTCGGATCTCGTCGCCGTTCACGTCCCAGCTCACGCCGCCATCGCCCGGCGGGCCCAGCTCGAAGGTGACGCCCTCCAGCGTGAGCTGGTCCTCGTCGAGGTAGGCGATGCCGATCGAGTCGCCGCCGCGCCCTGGGCCGCCGTAGCCGCCGTCGCCTCCTCGGCCGCCGTTGCCCCCGCTGCAGGACCACGTGCCGTCCCCCACGGCGCCGCCCGACGCGCCTCGGCCGCCGTTGCCGCCTCGCTGGGGCTGGCCTCCGTTGCCGCCCTGCCCGCCGCCGCTGATTTCGATCACGCTCTCGCGCACGGTGAGCTTCGCGTGGAGCGCGATGATCCCGATGCTCGGGTAGCCGTTCCCGCCCCCGCGGCCGCCTTGGCCGCCGCAGCCGCCGGCGCCGCCGGAGCCGCCGCCGGCGCCTCCCCTCGAGGCCACGCCGCACGCGGAGAGCCCGCCTCGCCGTCCGCCGCCGCCGCCCCCGCCCTGGCCCGGCATGCCCCTGGTGCCGTCGCCGGCCTTGTCGCCCTCCCATCCGGTCTCGCCGAGGCGCCCGATGCCCTGGCCAGGTGCGCCGACGGTCCCGAGCGCGCCGGGGTCCCCGGGGCCCCCGCTGTGGCACCCGACACCGGTCACGTCCCCGCGTCCCCCGCTTCCTGCCCCCGGGTCCGACGACGCGTCGGGTTGCCCGTCGTCCCCATCGCCGGCGCCATCGGGAAGGCCGTCGCCTCCCTTGCCGCCGGTGCTCGGGAGCCCCCCCTCGCACGGGTTCACCGCCTCGGCGCCGCCGGGAACGGTGGTCGCGGAGCACGCGTCGCCCCCGTACACCCCGTTGCGCCCTGCCGCGCCCTCACTCTGCGAGGGCCAGTCCTCGCCGTGGCCCCCTCCCCATCCGCGCGACGCGCGAATGTAGGTTCGGATGAGCTCCACCGCCGCGCCCGAGCGCACCAGCAGGGCGGTCGGCCCGTGCGACGTGAATCGCATGTCGACGATCGTCGATACCCCGTCCGCGGCGCCCGTGTCTCCGTCGCTCGCCGGCACGACGGTCAGGAGGATGTCCGCGTTGTGCGTCGCCTGATGCATCGGGCGGAGGCCAGGCTCACGGTGCCAGTACAAGCAGCTGTATCCCCCGATGAGATCCACGCCGGATGGCAGCGTGAGCGGATCGTAGAAGCCGTCGTCGCACGCGAAGACGCGTCCTCGTCCGGTACGCGCGAGCTCGACGCCGCGCTGGAGCGTGCGCACGGGCTTACCCCTCGTGCCGGGGTTCGCATCGTCCCCGTTGCCGAAGGAACCTGCGACGAACACGCCGCAGCCGTCCTCCAGCACATCGGCGGCGAGGCGCTCGAGGCACACCGACTCCGGCGGCGGCTCGCCTGGGCACGACGAGCCGGCGTCGCACCCCGTTCCGCCGGCGTCGAGGGGGTCAGGCGTCGTGCCGCAGCCGGCCACGACGAGCAGCAACGCGGGGATCAGGTCCATCGTTCTCGCGATTCGCATCGTTGCTCCCTGGAGGTTGGGCGGCGCGCCTCGGCGCGCTCAACGGGGCGGCAAGGGGTCGGGGCCATCGAATTGACGGTAGGGCACGGCGTCGCCCGTCGCGCCCCTGCCCTCTTCTTCATGCGGCGCTGCGTTCCCTGCGGGCCCTCCTTCTCCGCCGGCGCCGTGCTTGAGGGTCGCACTGGAGGCGATGGTCACGGTCGCGCCCAGGGACGCAACGCCGATCGAGGGACCCCCGAGACCACCACCGGCATCGCCTCCGCGACCCCCGTTGCCCCCCTTGCCGCCGTCGCACGCATTCCACGAGCCAGCAAAACCCCTTCCACCGTGCCCGCCCCATTGACCGGCGCCGCCCGGTTGGCCCGTGCCGCCGACCCCGCCGTCGCCGCCGTTGCCCGCGGTCACCTTCGTCGCTTCGAGCGTGAGCACGCTCCCCTGCAACGCGATGATGCCGAGGCTCCCGCCCCCATAACCACCGCCGCCGCCGCCCCGACCGCCGCAGCCGCCGCTGCCGCCCGAGCCGCCCGCCGCTCCCCCCTGCGGGCCGCCTGCCCGACAGGCGACCATGGAGCCACGCGACTTGCTGCCACCGCCGCCGCCGCCCCCCTGGCCGGTGCCGCCGCGCTTCCCATGCTCGCCCCGGACGCCGCTCCAGCCATCGATGTCGAAGTGGCCTGCCCCCACCGCGCCGTCCGCGCGACCCGCGTCGGCGCCGTCTGCGCCTGCTTTTCCGCCGCTGCACTCCGTCAGATCCGCGCCGAGCCCTGCGTGGCCGTCGCCCTCCGGGTTCTCCGCCGGCTCCGGCTGCCCCGGCGTGCCGTCGCCGCCCGACTCGAGCCCGCCGTCACCGCCGTAGCCTCCCACGGACTCGATGCCGCCGTCGCATGCGGTCACGACCGGAACCGCACCCGTGGTGAAATCGGCCGTGCAGGCGGACGCGCCATCGTTCCCCTCCAGGCCGTCCGTCGCCCGTTCGCTGGGCATGTCCTCGCCCGGCTCCCCCTCCTCGCCGTCGCCCGCGATGATTGCGCTGTCCCGCACGATCGCCCTGGCGCCCTGGCTCAAGATCATCGCGATCGACGACTTGCCATCGCGCGCCGAGGCGTCGGCCGCCACGGCGCGCACGCCGAAGATCACCGACGGCGCGTCATCGTCCGCGACGACCCGCAGCGGGATCCCCACCGGCGGCGCGATGACCGTCGGCGCGTTCGGCCCGTCGAACGCCCACGCGTACGACCAGCCGCCGTCATCGCAGCGACGGGCCCCCCAGAGGTGGATCCCCGACGTCAGGGTGACCTCTTCCTGGAACGTCTCGCCGCACGCGTAGACGTGGCGCAGGCCCCGCGCTCGCGCCGCCGCGATCGCGTCTTGCAGCGACGTGAACGGCTCCGCCCGCGTGCCAGCGCGCGGGGCGTCGTCGGGCGCGCTCGCCCTGACGAACACCCCGCACTCGTCCATCACGGGACCCGCGCCGGGCTCGATCACCTCGCAAGGCGACTTCGGAGGTGCGAGGCACATCCGCTCGTCGGCGCAGTCCTCCGCGTACATGCACCCGGAGAGCCCGCCCGCACCGCCCGTCGAGAGGGCCAGCAAGGCGCACAGCCGAACGCCGCGTCGCCACGGGAGAAAACGCACCTGCTTGCTCCTCATCACCACACCCCGTGCGCCACGAGGCCGATCTGTCCCGGAGCGGCCATCGGCGACAGCGCGACGTTGTCTCTCCTGGGCTCAGCCTGGCCGAGGCCGAAATCGGTGAAGAACGAGGCGATGGTCGCGGCCCCGAGGACGCCGCTTGCCACCACCAGCCCCGTGCCGAGCAGCCCGAGCTCCCCGGCGATCTCGGCGCGTTCCCTCGCCGTGGCAGACGCCGGGTGGGCCGCCTCGAAAGCAGCCTCGTAGGCGCCAGCGGCCTCGGCCCACCGCCCCTGTGCGCGAGCGCGCTTGGCGCGGCGAAGATGGTCTTTGAAGGCCGAGCCGTCGCCTCGTCCGGGCGCCGGAGCGCGGTCCTCCGCGCGGATCGGAGGCGCGAAGCCGATCGCGACGCCGAGCATCAGGCATATCCACATCGATTGCGCGACGAGACGCATGGCACGAACGGTACGTACGCCCGCCGTGGAGCGTCAACGACTGGAAATCGCCACGAATCAACGCTTTGGATGACAAAAGGCGATTCGATGGCGGAACACGTGGTCCGTCCCCGGCGTGGGCGACCGTGCGCGCGCGTCGAGGTGCCCCATCGACCGCGCTTTCTCCGCTTGACGCAGCACCGCTGCCAAGATTCCTGCCGTGATGCCGGAAGTCGATCCTTCTCCGATCAGCTGATCGGCGAGCCGAACCAGTCGCCACAGCCCTGCCCTCGTCTCCGCCTCCTGCGTCCACCGACGAAGACGAAGCTGAACGCAGCCCGTGTAATCGCCCGCACCTGCGGCGAAGCCGCGCGCGCTTCGCGCTACGTCCTGCACCACCTGCGGCGAAGCCCCGCGCGCTTCGCGCCACGTCCTGCACCACCTGCGGCGAAGCCCCGCGCGCTTCGCGCCACGTCCTGCACCACCTGCGGCGAAGCCCCGCGCGCTTCGCGCCACGTCCTGCACCACCTGCGGCGAAGCCCCGCGCGCTTCGCGCCATGTCCTGCACCACCTGCGGCGAAGCCGCGCGCGCTTCGCGCCATGTCCTGCACCACCTGCGGCGAAGCCGCGCGCGCTTCGCGCCATGTCCTGCACCACCTGCGGCGAAGCCGCGCGCGCTTCGTGCAAGGTCGCAGCGTCCTCCGCCGTCGGTCAGCCGAGGCACCGGCCGGAGCGCCTTCTGCTCCTCCCATCTGGGTGCTCAGCGCGATGTCCCGCTCCCCGATCACAACGTTCGTTCCCCATGCCCCCTGCGACCTCCTCGCTGCCGGCATGCAACCGCACGATCATGTTCCTGGATCGCGCCCATTTCGTGCTCGCCTGCGACACTCGCCCCAGCGCGACTTAGTCCTTCCGTTCATGCCCAGACCCAAGAACCCGAAGAAATCAGGGACCCCCGCTGTTGAGCCCACCCAGATCCATATCGCCGAGGCGGCCTTCCACCGCGTGAAGCCCGACCTCGACGCGATACCGCTCGCCGGGCTGGAGACGCCGCGGCTCGATCTCCAGGCGGCGGCCGTGCAGGCCATCGGCGTGGCCAAGGCGCTCTCCGCGCCCGAGCTGCGCCAGCGCATCGCCGCCATCGCCGCGGCGGGCGCGCTCGACGCCGCGCTGCTCGACGGGCTCGAGAGCGTCGCGTGGGCGACATGGTTCGCCCGGCACAAGCTCCTCCTCACCTCGGCCACGCATTCCGGCGCGGCGCTCCCGCCCTCGCTCGTCGAGCGCGCCTACGAGACGCGCGCGCGCATGCTGAAGACGCTCGAGTACCACCTCGACGGCGACGCCGAGGCGACAGCGCAGCTCGCGCACCTGCGCGCGGGTAGCGGCCACCTCGACCTCGCCAACGACCTGTCCGCCGCCGCCGACATGTACCGGAAGCACCGCGAGGCGATAAAGGACGACAAGCGGAACTTCCGCGGCGAGGACGAGAAGGAAGCGAGCGCCCTGGCGGAGCAGATCCTCCGCCTGCTCGGCGCCACGACGACACCCGAGCAGACGCTCTGGAAAGGCTACCAGGCGCGCACCGCCAAGCTGCTCTTCCGCCATTACGACGAGGCCGTCCGCGTCGGCCGGTTCCTCTTCTATTACGACGATCCCGAGGGCCGCTTCCCCAACCTGTACACGGCGACGCGCTCCGCGCCGGCGTCCCCCCGGACCGACAAGGGCGACACGAAGCCGGATGCCAGCCCCGTGAAGCCCGAAGCCGCCCCCGCCGAGCCGCCCGTCATCGGCATCGCCTGATCCGGACGCGCGCGCTCCCCTGCGGCGCTCCTCCATCCCCTCCATCACGCCGCTCGTGCGTGCCAGCCGGTTGCGCTCGGCACCAGCACACGCCTCACCACACCTTCCGGCGCGCGCCCAGCGCGCTGCGCGATCTCCAGCGCCGCGCTGTTCTCCCGCCACGCACGCACGTTCGCCACGAAGTCCGCCCGCGCGACCACGACCCCGCCGCTCACGTCCGCCTCGAGCGCCGCGATCACCGTGTCCGCGTACGCCGCGTACGGGTCCCTCCCCTCGTCGAACGCCCCGTCCACCTCCGCGATGTCCGGCACCTCCACCCACGGCACCTCGCTCTCCCCGAGCGCGTAGCTCCACGGGTCGTCCGGGTCCCACCCCTCGGAGTTGGTCGTCGATGAGGACGACGCTGAAACGGCGGAGGACAGCACCGAGAGAACGGATGCCCACCCCCGGCCCGTGCTCGGCGCTCCGCGCCTGCGCGCGGTCCGCCCCTCCCAAATCGCGCGCTCCGCGCGCTCAGGGAGGGGTGCGTTGCCCAGCATTCCCAGGTGCGGAACCTGCAAGGGAGAGTAGGCGGGCGCCCTGCGTCACGACGTGATGCCCAGCAAGAAGAGGGCGTCGGCCCAGAGCGGCCACAGCGTGCGGTACGGGTGCGTCGCCAGCATCACACCGCCGCTCGGGAGGCGACGGACGTAGTAGGGAGCGTGTTGCTCGAGAAACCGGACGTGTTTGCGCGTGGTGAGGTCCACGTCGTGCACGGGCGCGCCCTCTGCGATCATCTTCCTGATCTCGCGGGCGTAGGGCTCCACGGCGCGCCAATCATCGTCCGGGAGCGCCGACGCCTCAAGCGCGTCGAGAAGCACTGCCGGTGCAGTATCAATGGCCCGTAGAACCGCTTCCCGCGATACCTCCGCGCCGCCTTTGACCGCGATGCGTGCCCCGTGCGGAGCAGCGTCGACGCGCGCACGCAGCGCGTCCATCGACAACCCCGCGGCGCGTTCCACCTTGTCGTCGTCGTGCAGGTGCACCCACGAGAGAGCAAGATCACGCACGACCTCCGTGGCCGTCGCGTGGTAGGTCGCGCCGATTTCGATCGGGGCGCCCCAGTGCCCGAGCGCCGTACATCCTCCGGTCGTTACGCGTCTGCTCGCGCCCGGCGCGCATAGGCGGAGCAGGAGATCCTCCACGTCCTCCTGAACAACGAGTGACGCCATGGCCGCCTCGACCTCGATCGATCTCGCGCTGGCGAGCAAGCCGACGGGCAGGCGAAGCGGGAGCAGTTCCTCCTTGTCGAATGGCGACATGCCGAGAGGACCTGAGGCGCCGCGGCGGAGCTGCCCGTCGCCGCAGCAGTGGCTGCTGAAGCCTAGCGCACGTCCGGAGCTTAGCGTCACGCCGAAGGACGCCCAAGCGTACGCGTCCGTGCCGAATTGGGCATGCAGCGTAGCAGCGACTTCGTCCACAGGAATCTCATCACGCCATGTCGAGAATATCGACAGGCTGCCACAGATCCGCCACGGATGAACAAGAGCCGACAGCGCCGCTGCAAATGCGTCGATTCTATCCGACTCGTCACACCACGCGAAGAACGAAGGGGTTGATTCCCTCGAAACCCGCTGACCGCTTGACTCGCTCATATCTCGATGATCCTCACAAAATGCTTGAAACCATCTCCGGAAATCTGAACGGTCTGACCTGTGGCCTTGTCGAACAAATATCCACTCTTGATGATCTTGTTGCGGTCGTCGAACGCCACGCCCTTCTTGATGATCATCTCGACTCTTGCGACGTCGCCGGCGAGTCCCTTCTCTTTCAGCGCCTTCAGAGCGTTCGTCAACTGCTTGATCGCTTCCTGGACGTGCGTCCCACTTTTTGCCTCGCTCAATGCCAGTTTGTTCCCTCGCGTCACCGTCACAAAATCGGGCGCCTTCGCGGCGTCGCTATAGGCAGGAGCCTTCCTCGGTATATCCAGTACCGTGCGCACTCCGTCATCGCCAACGCCGATCAAGGCCCGCCCATCGTCCAGGAGGAATTTCGCCGCCCTCTGCTCAAACGCGTCGATCGGCTTGGTGGTAACCGCCCCGCGCAGCGTCTTGTACGACGTGCGCCGCGATGCGCGCAGGGCCGTGGCAAGCTCCTCGCCCATCTGCGCGATCTCCTCGGCAACCCGAATCGCGTCCGGCGTCATCCCGCCTGCGCCCTTGACCGCGCGCCACATCGGCCCGACCGCCCCGAGCCCGAAGCCCACCCCCGAGAAGATCCGCTCCTCGTCGCTCAGCTCCTGCCCCGACGGCAAGCAGAACGCCTTCCCCGTCACCGCCTCGCACAGGTCGAGCGCCGGCCCCACCACCGGCACGAACCCCACCCCGATGCGCGTCGTCGCGTGCACGAGCGTCTGCATCACCTCGCCGTACGCCTCGACGCCCTCGCCGACCGTCGACATCGCCCCCGCGAACGCGCTGATCGTCTGGTAGAGCTGCGTCTGCTCCAGGTCGAGCGCCTCCCCCGTCCACAGGTTGAGGCTGTCTTTCATCTGGTCCGCCAGCGCGTCGAACCGCGGCCTCAGCACCGTGTCCACCTGCGCCCGCAGGTCCGCCGGAACCGGCGAGTCCACGAACCAGTCCGACGCATCCATGTACCGCCGCACGACCCCGGTGATCCGGTTCTGCGCCTTCAGGAACGCGTTCGTCTCCGCCAGCGACACCCCCATCCGGTCGCGCAGCGCGATCTCCAGCGCCGCGCTGTTCTCCCGCCACGCCCGCACGTTCGCCACGAAGTCCGCCCGCGCGACCACCGCCCCGCCGCTCACCGCCGCCTCGAGCGCCGCGATCACCGCATCCGCGTATGCCGCGTACGGGTCCCTCCCCTCCTCGAACGCACCGTCCACCTCCGCGACGTCCGGCACCTCCACCCACGGCACCTCGCTCTCCCCGAGCGAGTACGCCCCCGCGTCGTCCGGGTCCCACCCCTCGGCACGCGCGTCCTGCGTCGCGAGGTCCGCCACCTCGTCCGCCTGCGCGCCGAACTCGTCCAGCAGCCGCGCGAGCTCGCTCTCCAGGTCGCTGACGCTCTTCTTCAGGTCGTCGACGAGCTGCTCCATCGCCGCCCGCGTCTCGGCGTCGACCACGTCCTTGTACCGGTCGAGGATCGCGTCGAGGTCGGTCCGCGAGATCTCGTCCAGCGGCCGCTGCACCAAGTCGCGCAGCTCCGTGTCGAGCTGCCGCAGGAGGTCCATCCGCGCCCGGAGGTCCGCGACCCTCGCGGCGTTGCGGAGGAGCTCCGTCATCAGCCGGGCGATCCTGACCTCCAGCTCCGCGATGTCGCGCGCGAGGGCCGGGTTGATCTCTGCGAGGCTGAGATCGACGTCGGTGTTCCCCTCGAATCCGGCCCCGTCGCGGCGAATGTCGAAGAGCGGCTTGTTCAGCCCGAGCGGCTCCGAGACGAGGTGCACCACGTCGTGCGCGTGGGTACACCAGTCCTTGCCGTTGACGGTGTGGACCCCGAAGTGGAGCTCGTTCGTGCCCATGCGGAGCAGCACCGAGTCGAAGTCCGCCTCGAGCGTGTTGCTCTGAGAGCCGTCACCTTCGACCGTCAGCCCGCCCGGAACCCCGTAGGTGGGCAGGGGCGTCCGGTTCACCTCGAACATCGCGCTGCCCTCCGTCTCCAGCTCGGGGTCCGCGCACGAGGTGACGTCCTGGCGGCTGACCCAGTGCACGCTGTACGGCGTGCCGGCCCACCCCAGCGACGGCGCCAGCACCGCCAGCATCGTCACCAGCGCGACGAGCCTCTGGAACACCGCGGCACCCCAGCCACGCCGCGCCATATCGTTCGCGCCGCTCATGTCCCCTCCGCGCCGCGCACGGCGGCGTCATACGCAATCGCGGCGCCCTTCACGTCGCCCGCATCGAGCCTCGCCTGCGCCGCGTCGAGCGCCGCCGCGGCCATCCTCTTCTCCCGTAGCGCCGCCAGGCCCGCCGCGATCTTCCGTGGCACGCCTGTCCTGAGCTCCACCTCCGCGGCGTCGAACCGCCCTCGAAGCGCCGCGCACCCGGCCTCGCGCCACGACGCACCCGCCGCCTCGCAGAGCGGCCGCATCTGCAGCAGCGCCAAGAGCTCCCCGCACCGCTCGGCGAGCAGCGGCAGCCCGAGCGTCTCGCTCATCGGCGGCGCCGCCGACAGCGCCGCCGCCCGCGCGCGCGCCACCTCGCGGAACCGCTCCGACGCCCTCTCGATCCGCGACCGCGCGATCGCCTCGCGCGCTCCCTCACCGCCCTGCAGCACGCGGAGCGCCTGCCGGCGCAGCGCGATGCCGCCGAGCAGCGCCGTCGCGGTCGCGTCGCTCCGGGCGACGCGCCGCCGCGCGTAGCCCAGCATGGCGCCGAGCGAGCGCAGCGCCCCCGAGGTCATGTCCGGCATCACCGCGCCGTGCGTCGCCAGCACCTCCTTGTGCGGCGCGAGCGCCTCCTCGAACGACACAGCGAGCGCCTGGAGCTCCGCCGACAGCGTCATGATTTCCGCGGCGAGCTCGTTCGGCGCCCGGCTCGCCTCGCGCGCCGCGGCGAGCACGGCCTGCTCCAGGCCATCGAGGCCGTCGAGGCCCGACCGCGACGCCTCCGCCGAGAGCGCCGCGTACGCCGCCGTCTCCGCCGCCTCGGTCGCGCGGTAGTCCGCGAACCGCGCCGCGACGGCCGCGTACCTGGACACAAGCGGCGCGGCATCGCTCCGGGCCTCGTCGAAGATCGCCTGCACGACCACCATCGCCTGCTTGTCGGCCGCGAGCGCGGCCGAGAGCGGCTCCTCCTCGGCGCTCGCCTTGTCGGTGATCGCCCGCGTGAAGTTGTCGGCCGCCCGGACCGGCTCCTCCTCGAGGATCTCCTTCTGATGGCGCCTGTACGTCAGGAGCAGCCCCAGGAGCTCGCCGTGCAGCGTCGCCCGGAGCGACTCGGCGTGCTTCTCCTCGTCGCGCACGTACGCCACGGCCCGATCGAGGTTGTCGAACCAGGCCCCGAGCTCCGCCTCGCTCGCGACGAACGCATCGGACACGCTGAACGGCGGCAACGCCCACATCTGGATCGGCAGCTCGCCGTCCTCCTCGGCCTTGCTCCACGCGCTGCCCGGGCCCTCGCTCGCGTCCACGCACTGCGGGACAAGGCTGGTGTCGGCTTGCGCGCAGAAGCGGCCGGGCGCGTGTTCCTCGCGCGACCACAAGCACCCTGTCGCCGTCGCGCCGAGCGCCAGGGCGGCCACCGCCGCCACGACGACGGCCGCACGCCGCCTCATTCTCCTACGCATTCCCTCCACCCCGCGACTCTTCTCGCCGCGCACGCTCGCCCGCTCATTCACGGGCTGCAAGCGCCCACACAGGAGCGGTAGGACATTGGTCGGCCGAGAGACACGCCTTGAGTTCCCCGGCTCTCCGTCCTTGGTGAAGAGACAACCGTGGGTTGCATTGGAGGGAGCACGGGGAAGATGCACCCGCACGCGCACACCGAGACGGAAGGACAGTTCACTCCACTTGGCCGGCAATGGAACGAGCCCACGCTCGGCGAAGTACGCGTTACCCAGTCCCCGATCCGCGGGCGAGTAGTGGCTGAGCGCCCGCGGCTATCTCCTCGCCCTGCGGACGACCCCGCGCGCGTCGCGGCCGATCGGCTCGCCCAGCTCGAACGCCGGATCGCCGGTCCTCGCCGGCGGCTCCTGCGGATCGCCCGCCTCGAGGGGCCCGTGCGCGCGCTCTGCCTCGACGACGGACGGGTAGAGCTCCACGTCGCCGTCGACCCGGAAGCTGCCCGCGCGCGCCGGGCGCACCACGCGGCCGAGGACGAGCCCCTCGTCCCATATGCCCCCGTGCTCGACCGCGATCGCCGCGCCCACGGCCACCTCCGAGAGCCGCGTGAGCGGGCCATCCGGCCGGCTCGGCGTCGGCCGCCAGCGCATGAACGTGTCCTCGTGCAGCACCACCACGGCGTGATCGCCGGGCAGCTCGGAGACCCCGCGGGCAAAGCGGACGCGGCGCCCCGGCACTCCGGCCGCTGCGACGCGCTCGCTGCCGGCAGCGCCATCCGCCAGCTCGATCGCGGCGCCCTCCTCCACCACCCCGATCGCGGCGCCCTCCTCCGCCAGATCGATCGGAGCCCCCTCCTCCGCCAGCTCGAGCGCGACGAGCTGCTCCGGACGCGGATCCTCGAGCGGCGTCATGCGAAGTCCTCCCCGGCAGATTTCGAACGAGGGTGCGCCGCCGTCAAGCCCGCGGCGCCCCGCCCCGCGCTTGACGTGCGGGGACCTCCGCTGATGCCATCCGCCGATGGCCTCGTTCGATCCGTTCCCCGTCCTCACGACGCCTCGCCTCCGGCTCCGCGCCCTCGAGCCCGGCGACGCCGAGCGCATCCTCCGCATCCAGTCGGATCCCGAGGTGAACCGCTACCTCGGCCGCGCGCCATTCAGCTCTCTCGCCGAAGCGGAGCAGCGCATCGACGTCATCACCGCCGGCATCCGCGAGCACACCTCGATCAACTGGGGCATCACCCTCCAGGAGAGCGGGGAGCTCGTCGGCGACGCATGCTTCTGGCGCTGGAACAAACCCCATCGCTGGGCGGAGATCGGCTACGACCTCCTGCCCGCGTTCTGGAAGCGGGGGATCATGACCGAGGCGCTGCGCGCCATCCTCCGCTTCGGCTTCGAGTCGATGGACCTCCATCGCGTCGAGGCGCAGCTCACTCCCGAGAACCGCGCCTCCGCGCGCGTGCTGGAGCGGCTCGGCTTCACCCGCGAGGGGCAGCACCGCCAGAACTGGTATTACGACGGGCGGTATACCGACACCGCCGTCTACGGGCTGCTGCGCGACGAGCTCGGGGCCGCCGCGACGTGACCCGTGTCGCCGGCCCGCAGGGGAGCGCCCACGGCTACTTCGCCGCGGGCGCTCGCCCGCTGACCGGCGGCGCCGGGGCCGGCGTCGCCGGAGAGCGGTCGCCCTTGCGCTCCAGGTTCAGCTGGATCCGCGCCGGGGACTCCGACGTGATCTCCACGGTCTCGGAGACGCCCTCGCTCGACCGCGCCTCCACCGAGAGGGAGACCCCCGGCTTCGGCCGGGCGATGATCTGGCTGCCGACGCCGAGCACCACGTCGTTCAGCCGCACCACCGCGGCGCTCGGGAGGACCTGCACCGCGATCGGATCCACGAGCGGCCGGTGCTCCCGCGGCCGGCTCAGCGCGACGAACATGAGCGACGCGACGGCCACCCCCGTGGACACCGACGCGACGAGCCACGGCAGCGCCACCGGGCGCAGCGCGTCGCTGCCAGCGCGCATCAGCCCGCCGATCCCGCGCCGCGGGTCCGTCCGCGCGGCCCGCGGCCGCCCGTCGGAGGCCGGCCCCGCGCTCAGCGTCGCGCCTGGCTTGGGCCGCCACCCAGGGCGCTGCTGCGGGGCGGTGGCGCCGGCGATCTTCTGCCGCTCCTCCTCCATCGCGTCGCCGCAGCGCTCGAACAGGAGCTCCGCCACCTGCGCGGTCGTCATCACGCCCGACCTGCGCATCAGGAAGTCCTCCAGCGCGCTCGCCATCTCGCCCGCCGTCTGGAAGCGCTGGCGCGGGTCGCGCGCGAGCGCCTTCAGGATGATCTCCTCCAGATCGCGCGGGCACTGCGGCGCGATGAGCGTGGGGCGCGGCGGCTCCGGCACCCCGGTCTGCGGCAGCACGAGGTCGTGCAGCACCTGGAAAGGCAGCGCGCCCGTGACCGCCTCGAAGAGCACCACGCCGAGCGAGAAGATGTCCGAGCGGCGATCGACGGGGTACCCCTGCGCCTGCTCGGGCGACATGTACTCGCCCTTGCCCTTGATCTCGCCGGTCTGCGTCGTGTCGCCCAGCCGCTCGAACGCCTTCACGATCCCGAAATCGGCCACCTTCACCGTGCCGTCGCGATCGATGAGGATGTTCTGCGGGCAGACGTCGCGGTGCACGATGCCGAGCGGCTCCCCGCGCTCGTCGTGGAGCTCGTGCGCCGCGTGCAGCCCGTGCGCCGCGTCGGCCACGACGCGCGCCGCGACCCCCGGGGAGATCGGCATCGGGCGCAGGCCCGGCCTGAGCAGCCGCTGCATCGTCTGCCCGTCGATCCACTCCATCACGAGGAAGAGAAAGCCGTCCGTGTCGCCGAGATCGAGGATCTCGACCACGTTGCGGTGATGGATCTTCGAGGCGAGGTTCGCCTCGTCGAGGAACATGCGCTGAAACTGCGGATCGCGCGCGAGCGCCGGGATCAGCGTCTTCAGCGCGACGACCTTGTGGAAGCCGCGGGAGCCCTCCATGCGCGCGGCCCACACCTGGGCCATCCCGCCCTCGCCGATGAGGCGCAGAAGCTCATATCGCCCGAGACGCTGCCCCGGAGCGGGGTCCTCGGAGATCCGCATGGCTCACCAGATGCTGGTGCTCGGGGAGCCGCGCCCGCGGTCTCCAGGAGCAGCCCGGGCCGCAGAGCGCGGCCCCCTCTCTCCAGGCGCTCACCATAGCCAAGCGCGACCGCGCCGCAAAGGATCGTGTGGGCCGGAGGAGGCGCGCGCCGCCGGCCATCGCCCCGCGCCCGCTCCCGGCGGCCACGCCCCGGGACCAGCATCCCCGCCCCGCGACCACGACCGCGACCACGACCGCGCCCCCGCCTCGCGACCGCGCCCCGGCCCCACGACGACGACCGCGCCCCGGCCCCGCGACCACGGCCCGGCCCCGCGACCATGACCCGGCCCCTCACCCCTCGCCCCGCGCCCTGGCGGCCGCGATCCGCGTCGCCCCCCCGCCGTGCCCCTGCTATGGCCGGATCACGATGACGAACGCGACCAGCGCTCCTCCGCCTGCCCGCGGGGGCCGGGCCCCGGCCTCCAAAGCCCTGTTCGACCGTGCCGCCGCCGTCCTGCCGGGCGGCGTGAACAGCCCGGTGCGCGCCTTCCGCGCCGTCGGCGGCGACCCTCTCTTCATCGCCCGCGCGCAGGGAGCGCGGTTGTTCGACGCCGACGGGGCCGAGTACATCGATTACGTCGGCTCCTGGGGGCCGGCCATCCTCGGCCACGCGAACCCCGCCGTGGTCGACGCCGTCCGCGATGCCGCCCTCCGCGGCCTCTCGTTCGGCGCGCCGACCGAGCTCGAGGTGCGCTTCGCCGAGAAGATCCGCGAGCTCTACCCGAGCATCGACATGCTGCGCTGCGTCTCGAGCGGCACCGAGGCCACGATGAGCGCCATCCGCGTGGCGCGCGGCTTCACCGGCCGCGACGCCATCATCAAGTTCGAGGGTTGTTACCACGGCCACGCCGACCACCTGCTGGTCAAGGCGGGCAGCGGGCTGGCCACCTTCGGCGCGCCCGACTCCGCCGGCGTCCCCGAGAGCGTCGCCCGCGCCACGCTGTCGTTGCCCTACAACGACACGGCCGCGCTCGAGGCCGCGTTCGCCGCGCGCGGCGGGGAGATCGCCGCGGTCATCCTCGAGCCCGTCGTGGGCAACATGGGCTGCGTCCCGCCGGCGCCGGGCTTCCTCGCCCTCGTCATCGACCTCTGCCGCAAGCACGGCGCGCTCTCGATCTTCGACGAGGTGATGACCGGCTGCCGGCTCGCCCGCGGCGGCGCGCAGGAGCGCTTCGGCCTCCGGCCGGACCTGACCACGCTCGGCAAGGTCGTCGGCGGCGGCATGCCCCTCGCTGCCTATGGTGGCCGCGCCGACGTGATGCGCGTGGTCTCGCCGCTCGGCCCCGTGTACCAGGCCGGCACGCTCAGCGGCAACCCGCTCGCCGTCTCGGCGGGGCTCGCGACGCTCGAGCGCCTCACCCCCGATCTCTACGAGCGGCTCGAGGAGCTCGGCGCGTCGCTCGAGGAAGGCCTCCGGGCCGCGGCCGAGGGCGCCGGCGTGGCGGCGTGTGTCCAGCGGGTCGGCTCCATGATCACGCTGTTCTTCACGAAGGGCCCGGTCCGCTCCTGGGCCGACGCGTCCACCTCCGACACGAAGCGCTTCAGCGCCTTCCACGCGGGCATGCTCGCGCGCGGCGTCTACTGGCCCCCGTCGCAGTACGAGGCGGCGTTCCTGAGCGGCGCGCACACCGAAGACGACATCCAGCGGACCGTCGCCGCCGCGCGCGAGGCGCTCGCGGGCTAACGCCCCGCCCCCGTCCCCCCCACGAAGAGCTCAGGCCCCCGTCGGGGGAGGCCGCCGCGCGGCGCGGGGGACAGGCTGGTGTCTGAGCCCAGATGACGTGGTGTCCCTGGAGTGCGCAGCACGGAGGGGACACCACGTCCAAGGCGAGTTCAGCCTGTCCCCCGCGCCGCGCGGCGGCCTCCCCCGCCGGGGGCCGGCCGGCCGGCCGGCTCGGCGAGGTCAGTCCGAGGCCCGGACCCAGCCGTTCCTGTAGTAGTTGCCGCGGGCGGTCGGCCAGAGCAGGCAGTTCGTCGCCGACTGCGGCACCGTGTACACGTACGTGCACGGCTCCGGGTACTGCCCGTCGATCCACCCGATCTCGCGGAGCGACACGACGATCTCGATCGTCCCGTCGCCGTTCACGTCGGCGAGCGTCGGCACCGGCATCGCGCCGAGGCGCGGCAGCGGGATCTGGTGGAGGATCTTGCCGCCCGCGTTGAGGACGAACAGGTGGCTCCTGTTCTCCTCGGTCGAGTAGGTGTTGAACACGACCTCCGGGATGCCGTCGCCCGACAGGTCCCCGACCACGACGCCGCCCGTGAGCACCTGGGTGTCGCTCGTGTACTGGACGTCCCAGAACTCCGTCTTGTCGGCGTAGACCGCGTGGATCCGCCCATCCAGGCCGGCGAAGATCATCTCCGGGCCGGGGTGCGTCGCGTCGAGATCGGCCACGGTCACCTGCTGCGTCGCGGCCACGATGTTGCCGCCGAGATCCTCGCCGCCGGACAGGTAGTCCGGCGCGTAGAACGGGCTCTCCCAGCCCTCGATGCGGCTCGCGTCGTTGCGGACCACCCAGAGGCCGACGCCCTGGGACTGGTTCGACATGTCGACGTCCTCGGCCGCCGCGAGCATGATGATCTCCGGCTCGCTGTCGCCGTCGACATCGGCGATCGCAGGCGCCGAGTTCTTGAAATAGGCCTGCAGGTCGCTGCCGTCGCCGAAGCCCTGCTGCGCGAGCTCGAGATCGTGCATGTACCGCACGCCCGGCGTCTTCGGGCGGTCCTCGAACATGGGGTTCGCGTCGAAGGCCTCTCCCGTGCCGTGGTAGAACCCTGCATACGAGTTATCCATCGGCGCGACGATGTCCTGCGCGCCGTCCCCGTCGAGATCGCCGATGGCCAGGTTCTGGTCGTAGACGCCGACGATCCAGCACTCGGCGTCGTCGCTGCGCTCGGCCCTGCACCCGATCGTGCCGCTGTCGATCGGCGGGAAGCCCGCGACCGGCGCCCCGCTCGCGTGGAAGGCCATCAGCACGTCGGGGGAGCGGTCGGTGCTCGCGGCCACGACGTCGAGCTGACCGTCGCCGTCGACGTCGCCCGCGGCGAGGGCGCGGATCTCGTCGTTCCAGGTGACGGGCCAGCCGCTGACCACCTGGCCGCTCGCGTCGAGCATGTAGATCGCGGTGCGCGCCGCGACGACGACCTCGAGCTGCCCGTCGCCCCGGAAATCCGCGACGATCGGGCTCGCCCAGATGCGCCCGCTCTGCTGCGACTCGTCGAACCGCCACCGCTGCTCGCCGTCGGGGCCCCAGGCGACGACGTTGCCGTTGTGCGTGACGACGATCTCGCTCTCGCCGTCGCCGTCCAGATCGGCGACCGCCGGCGACCCGAGCCACGCGCTCTCGTCGTCGTCGGACAGCTGAAGAAAGAGCTCGGGCTCCGCCACAGCGGTGGAGCCGCCGCTCGCCGCGGGGGCGCACGAAGCGGCGGCCGGCAGCGGCTTGGAGCCCCCGCCGACGGGGGGGCGGTAGCCGCCGGAGGAGGAGCCGCTTCCACCGCCGCGGGGAGGGGTGCCGTCCAGGTTGCCGAGCTGCCCCTCGCAGCCCGCAAGGGCGAGCACGCTGGTGAAGAGAGCAATTCTGCCGGGAATTACAGAACCTCGGTTGCAGACAAAGAACTTCAGCATGCCGGGAGCTTATCAGCGGCTCCGCACGCCACGCAGCGCTGGAAGTAGAAAATCACGCAGCAAAGCACGCGCCAAGCACACAATGGACGGTAAGCTACGCTCCTCCTTCAGGAGACGAGGTAGGCGCGCGTCTCTGACGTAGCGCTTGCCATGTCGGAGGCCGTGTCAGCCACGTCAGAGACGCGCGCGCCATGTCAGGGGCGGATGAAGCGGTACGCATGGCGGGGGTATGGGTGCGGGTAGGTGCTGTGCTAGGCTCCGCCGCCATGAACGTATCGCGACGGCTCTGGATCGCCGCCGCCGCCGGAGCCCTTCTGCTAGGCCCGATGGCGCTCGGCTGCAGCTCGAATCCCGCTCCCAAGACGGCGAAGGTAGAAGCCGGGGACCTGCCCGAAGGCGCCGACTGGACGGGGGTCTATTACAGCGAGCTCTACGGCTATCTGCACCTCGTGCAGGACCACGACGCCATCGAGGGCAAGTGGCTCCGGCCCGTCAAGGATCGCTGGGGCGAGCTGCACGGCACGGTGACGGGCGACCTCATCAAGTTCAGCTGGACCGAGCACGTGATCGGCGCCATCGGGCCGAACTCGACCAAGGAAGGCCGGGGGTACTTCAAGTACAAGCGGCCGGAGGGCGAGAACGTCGACGACAAGGTGGTCGGCGAGATCGGCCGCAACAAGGACGAGGTCGGCGAGCCCTGGGAAGCGGTCAAGCAGCGCAACATGCTGCCGGACCTGGCGTCGATCGGCGGCACCGGCAGCTCCGACATCGGCGGCGGCGACTGGGACAGCGAGAACCAGGAGTCCGGCACCCCCGAGCCGCCTGCCTCACCTTCCGAAGAAGCCCCCGCCGAGCCCCCGGGTCTCTGAGCGACGAAGCACCTGCCGGTCCGCCCGGCCTCTGACATAACAGCCCCCGATGACGCAACCGCAGCCGCGAGGCATTCAGTTCCGCGAACCCCCCATCTTCGAGCGCGGCACGCCGGGCAGGACCGGCGCGTCGCTCCCCCCGCTCGACGTGCCCGACGTCGACCCCGGCGCCCACTACGGCGCGCTCGCGCGCAAGGAGCCGGCCGGCCTGCCCGAGGTGAGCGAGCCGGAGGCCTTCCGGCACTTCGTGCGGCTCTCGCAGTGGAACTTCTGCATCGACGGGCAGATGTATCCGCTCGGCTCGTGCACGATGAAATACAACCCCAAGATCAACGAGTGGGCCGCGCGCATCCCGGGCTTCGCGAAGCTGCACCCGATGACGCCCGACGAGCTCAGCCAGGGCTCGCTCGAGGTGATGTGGCGCCTGCAGGAGGCGCTCTGCGAGGTCAGCGGGATGGACGGCTGCTCGCTCCAGCCCTCGGCGGGCGCGCAGGGCGAGCTCGCGGGGCTGATGATGATGCGCGCCTTCCACGAGTCGAAGGGGCGCTCGCCGAGGAAGGTCTTCATCCCGGAGAGCGCCCACGGCACGAACCCGGCGAGCTGCGCGCTGAACGGGCTCGTGGCCGTCCGGATCGAGAAGAACGCCGACGGCATCACCCACCCGGAGCAGGTCCTCGCCGCGATCGAGCGCGAGGGGTCGGACGGCGACGTCTGCGGCCTGATGATCACGAACCCGAACACCCTCGGGGCCTACGAGACGCACCTGCCGGCCATCATCAAGCTCATCCACGACAGGGGCGGGCTCGTCTACGGCGACGGCGCGAACACGAACGCCATCATGGGGCACGCGCGGCCGGGCGACGTGGGCATGGACGTCATCCACATCAACCTGCACAAGACGTTCACGACCCCGCACGGCGGCGGGGGCCCCGGCTCCGGGCCGGTCTGCTTCAAGAAGCACCTGGAGCCGTTCCAGCCCTCGCCCGTCCTCGTGCGGCGCGGCGACGCGCTCGCGTGGGACCACGACCGGCCCCAGAGCATCGGGCGGCTCCGGGCCTTCACCGGCAACTTCGGCATGTTCATCCGGGCGTACACGTACATCCGGGAGATGGGCGGCGAGGGGCTCACCACGGCGAGCAGCCTCGCCGTGCTGAACGCGCGCTACCTCTGGGCCAGGCTGAAGGACCACTACCTCGCGCCGGTGCCGCAGCCCTGCATGCACGAGGTCGTGCTCTCCGACAGCCAGATCGAGAAGGAGACCGGGGTCAAGACGCTCGACATCGCCAAGCGGCTGCTCGACTACGGCTTCCACGCGCCCACGGTCTACTTCCCGCTGGTCGTGCCCGGCGCCCTGATGATCGAGCCCACCGAGACGGAGACCCGCGAGACCCTCGACGAGTTCGCGGCCGCGATGCTCAGCATCCTCAAGGAGGCGCAGGAGACGCCGGAGGTCGTGAAGCAGGCGCCGCACGGCACGGTGGTCGGGCGCCTCGACGAGGCCCGGGCCGCGCGCCAGCCGCGCCTCCGGTGGTCGAGGACGTGATCCCCCGGCGGAGGCGGCCCGCGGGCGGCCTCCTCCCGCGGGCAGCGCCAGCCGGCCGCGCGCCAAATTCGCGAATCTCCGCCGGACGCGTCTACAATGGGCGACGAAGGGCCGCGGTGCGGTACCTCACGGGACGAGCGACGCGTGGCCGATACCGTTGAGAACGAGGGCGATATCGAGACGATCTGCCAGACCACCCCGGTCTCGGCAGGGGACACCGTGCGCCTCGTGTTCCGCGCGTACGACGAGGCGACCCCGCCGTTCAACATCAAGATCCGCTCCCCGTCGGGCAAGATCATCATCGAGCGGGTGCTGCGCGACCTGCCCACCGGCAAGCCCCAGAGCGCCTCGCCGGTCGAGTTCAGCGCCTCGTCGCCCGGCGAGTACAAGATCGAGATCAAGCAGCTCTACGGCAAGCAGAAGGGCACCGCCGTCCTGCGCGTGAAGCCCTGACCCCTCCGAATCTGCTCACGCCCCCCCCTGAACCTGCGTCGCCGGAGCTCACCCGCACAGGAGACGGGTCCAGCTCGGCGTTTTCGGCGCGGAGGCGTACTCCTGTACGCTGAGCACCGAAAACGCCGAGATGGGCCCGTATCCGCAGCGGGTGAGCTCCGCTAGAACCCGGGCAGGAGCATCCTTGTCATGCGGTCGGGGCTGACGATGCCCTGATCCTGCATCCAGCCGTTCGCGGCGGCGACGGCGGCGCGGCCCTCGTCGCCCTGGAGCAGCTCGCCGTGGCGGCGCCGCGCGGCGGCGACGTAGAGGGCCATGCCGGCAGCCTCGAAGCCGCGCACCGCGTCGGCGAGCAGCTGGACGGCGACCTCCGCCTCGCCCCGCGACGCGGCGACCGCGGCGCGCACCGACGCCGCGAGCGGGTCGGCCCACGGCATGTGCTCGGCGTCGAGCTTGCGGGCGGCGCGCGTCGCCTCGTCGTGGAGCGCCTCGGCGTCGGCCGGCGCGGCGGCGGCGGCGGCGAGCGCGGCGCAGGCGCGGAGGTGGGTGATGATGATGCGCACGGCCTGGATGCGAAGGGCGAGCGAGCTCTCGATGCCAGACCGCTGCTCGGCGAAGAGGCGGTGCGTGGCCTCGCCCTCGCCCCGGTAAAGGCCGATGTGCGCGCGGGCGACGAGGTCGAAATAGCTCTGCAGCTGGAAGCCCGCCTTGGACCAGCTCCGGATGGCGTCCTGCGCCTGGCGCAGCGCGGAGTCGGGGTCGTCGGCGACCAGCCAGTAGGCGTTGCTCTGCGAGGAGCGCAGGCTCGTGGCGAGGTAGCGGTCGCCGCGCTCGTCGGCCGCCTGCAGGTACATGGGGACCCGGCGCATGAACTCGCGCGTCTCGCCGCCGTACCAGAGCGCCCAGGCCGAGAAGGTGTGCGCCCAGCTCCGCTCCCACGTGACGCCAGTACAGCGCTCGCGGAAGATGGTGTCCGCGCGATCGAGATCGGCCACGCCCTGGTGCCAGCGGCCGAACAGCGTGGCCGTGACGCCGCTGACGAACCCGACGAGGCCGAGCGCGTGAGGCCGGCCGATGCGCGCCGCGATCGCGCTCGCCGTCGAGAGCAGGTCGGCGACCCGGGAGGCCGAGGGGCCGCCGTCGATCGCGAGGTAGGTCGCCTCGAAGGCGAGGGCGCGGGTCACGCGATAAGGCTCCCCCGCCTTGAGCGAGAGCAGCAGGTTGCGCGCCTGGAAGTCGGCGCCGCGCGTGGGGTCGACGATCACGAGGCCCATCGCCGCCGACCAGCAGACGTCGATGCGCATGAGGTCCTCCGGCGAGACCTCCTCGGCCGGGCGCTCGACGAAGTTGAGCCCGCGCAGGCGGACCTGCGCGCGCCGCAGCATCAGCGACGCGACGGCGAGCTCCGGCGTCTTCGGCACCTGCATGCCGACCGCGCCGAGCACCGAGCGCAGGCCCGCCATGCCGGCGTCGACGTAGCCGGCGCGGAGCAGGTTCTCCGCGGCACGGCGCCCGAGATCGATCGCCTCCGCCTCCGGGGCGCCGTCGCTCGCGGCCATGTACGCCTCGGCGGCCTTGGCGCCGCGGCCGGCGCTGCTCAGCGCGTCGCCGAGCTTGGCGAGCACGACCCGCCGCTCCGTCCCGCCGGGCAGGTGCAGATCGATCGCCATCCGGTAGAGACGCGCGGCGTGGTCGAACGCGAACGCGGCCTCGGCCTGCTCGCCGGCGCGCACCGCGTAGCCGGCGGCGCGCTGGGGGTCCCCGGCGGCGCGCCAGTGCTCGGCCAGGGCCTCGAGCTCCGCGCGCCCGGAGGCCTCCAGCGCCAGCGCGAGCCGGCCGTGCCAGCTGCGCGACGTCTCCGCGTCGAGCCGGGTCGTCACGGTCTCCCGGATGCGGTTGTGGAACGGCTCGACGAACTCGTCCTGGCCAGAGCCGCCGGTCCGCACGAGGTTCGCCGCGCGCAGGGCCGAGAGCACCCGCGTGAGCTCCGAGAAGTCCGCCGCCATGGCGTGCGCGGCGACCGACGTCAGCACCGGCGAGCCGGCGCACACGACGAGCTCGAGCAGCTGGCGCGCCCGCGGGTCGAGCCGGCTGATGCGCGCCCAGAGGACGTCGTCGAGGCGCACCGGCCCGCCGTCGGAGTCCTGCGCCATGCGGTGGCGCAGGAGGGCGTCGATGAAGAGCGGGTGGCCGCCGGCCTCCTGCGCGATCGCCTCGATGCTGAGCGGCCGGCCGGCCGGCGCGCCCCGGAGCAGGAGGGCGCAGAGCTCCTGGGCCTCGGCGAGCGACAGGCGGTGGAGGATGATGTGCCCGAGCGTGTCGGCCGGCACCCCGAGCTGCCGCGAGAGCGGCGGCGCCGTCTCCGAGGCGGTGCGCACCGCCGCCACGAGCATCATCGCCCGCGGGCGCGAGGGGTCGACCGATGCGGCCGGCGCAGCCGAGTGGACGACCCCGTCGAGGCCGGGGAACGAGCCTGGCCGGTTCGCGGCGCTGAGATCGGCCTCGGTCCACGGGCGCATCACCTCCGAGAGGAGCGCGACGCTGTCGGCGTCGGCCCACTGGAGGTCGTCGATCGCGAGCACGAGCGGCCGCTCGGCCGCGAGCCGCCCGAGCAGCTCGCGTAGCGCGGCGAAGACGAGCGCGCGGATCTCGGGCGGATCGATCGCCTTGCGCCGCGCGCGCGCCTCCGTGATGGCCGGGACGGTCCGGAGCACCGGGAACACCGTGCCGAGCAGGCCCGCGTTGGGCGGGAGCAGCGCCTTGACCTCCTCGGCCGGGCGGCGCACGAGGTGACGGCTCAGCGCGTCGATGAGCTCGTCCACGGCCTTGTAGGGGACCGCCTCGCGCTCGTAGCAGCGGCCGGCGAGGACGAGCGCGTCCTTGTCGATGCGCTCCAGGAACCGGCGCAGGAGCGCGCTCTTGCCGACGCCCGACTCGCCCTCGATGAACCGGGTGATCGCGCGCCCCATCCTCGCCTCCGCGAACGCGCCCTCGAGCGCCGCGAGCTCGCTTTGCCGGCCGACGAAGCCGATGCGCTGCGAGAGGACGGGCGGCTCCTCGATGAGCTCCTGCACCCGCAGCCGCCGCAGCACGTCGCGCGCGGTCGGGCGGGCGGCCGGGTCGATGCGGAGCATGTCGACGCAGAGCTCGTCGATGTCGGGCGGCATGTCCTCGACGAGCCGGCTCGGCGGCGGCGGCTCGGCCCGCCGCATCATGTCGAGCGCCGCCTTGGGCGCCATCTGGAACGGATAGACCCCGGTCAGCGCGAGGTAGAGCATTACCCCCACACTGTAGATATCGGCCTCGGGGCCGGCCGCCTTGGCCTCGGCCTGCTCGGGCGCCATGTAGTGGAGAGTGCCAACCACGGCCTGCTCGCGCCCGGTGCCGCTCGCGTCCGCGACGAAGCCGAAGTCGAGGACGACCACCCGCCCTTCCGCGGTGACGAGCACGTTCGAAGGCTTGATGTCGCGGTGGACCTTGTAGGCCGCGTGCACCGCCGCGAGCCCCTGCGCGAGCTGCGCCAGCGCCGAGCGGAGGCGGGCCTCGTGGAAGGGGCGCTTGATCCGGGGCTGTTCCTCGGAGCCGGGGGCCTGGGCGTTCCAGAGGGGGCTCGACGGCAGGGTGGAGCGCCGCCCGCCGCCGGCGGGCTCGCCCCTCGGCGCGGCGTCGCCCTCCTCGTGGAGCCGCACGTGCACCACGAAGTCGACGCCGCGGATGAGCTCCATGGTGAAGAAGAGCTGGCCCTCTTCCTCGTGGAGCTCGCCCAGGCTGACCAGGTTCGGGTGCTGGATGTCCTGCAGCGAGCGGAACTCGTTCTTGAACCGGAGGCGCGCATCGGCGCTCAGATTCCGGAGGATCTTGAGCGCGACGCGCCCCTTTCGCTCGCGATCGAAGGCCTCGTAGACAACCCCCATCCCGCCGACGCCCACGACGCGAACGACCTGGAAGCGACGCGTGCCTCCGAACTCGGGTCTCGCGCTCCTCAGGCCCATGCGTGAACCAAGAAATCACCGGCGCGGAGCGGTGGCAAGCAGCGCGTAGGGAGCGCGTAGGGAGCGCATAGGCAGCGCGTAGAGAGCGCGCAGGGAGCGCGCAGGGAGCGCGCAGGGGACGCGCCGGCAGCGCTCGGGAGCGCGTGGGCAGCGCGTGGGCAGCGCGCGGGGCGCGCGCGGCAGCGGTGCGAGGGGCACGCGGGCCAGCGCGGGGCGCGTCGCGGCGCGAGCAGGATCGGCAGAAAGGTGGCACGCCCAGGGGAAGGGGGGTAGCGTACGCGGCCTGCGAGCGAAAAGAGCCCGGCCGGGCGCGCGCCGCTCAGCCGGTCAGCCCGGCGCGCACCCAGTTGACAACGGGAGGGCATCATGGTCTGCGTAGTACGCTCCGAGGCTTCGGAAGCGGTTCCGATAGCGCCACGCGCAAAGGGTTTGCTGGGGTGATCCAGAGGTTGAGAGACTTCTTCTCGTCGTCGGCGCGGCGCAGCACGGCGCCCCCGAACGAGAGCGCGGACGAGCACAACCCGGGATGCAGCCTCGTTGTAGAGAATGTAAGCAAGAGCTTCGGCAAGACACAGATACTGAACGACGTGTCGTTCAAGGCAGAGGCCGGCGAGTTCGTCACGCTCCTCGGGCCTTCCGGCTGTGGAAAGACCACGCTGCTCCGCATCATCGCGGGGCTGGATCGCTCCGATCGGGGGCGCATCCTGCTCGCGGGCAGGACGGTTGACCACCTGCCGGCGAACCGCAGGCCCGTGAACACGGTGTTCCAGAACTATGCGCTGTTCCCGCATCTCACCGTGTTCGAGAACGTGGCGTTCGGCCTGAGGTCGCGCAAGTTCCCGGACCCCGAGGTGCGCGAGCGCGTGCGATCGAGCCTCTCGATGCTCAAGCTCGATGATCTCGCGGAGCGGTACCCGCACCAGATCTCGGGCGGTCAGAAGCAGAGAGTCGCGCTGGCGCGCGCGGTCGTCAACGAGCCTGAGGTGCTGCTGCTCGACGAGCCGATGTCGGCCCTCGACGCGAAGCTGCGCGCCGAGGTCCAGCTCGACCTGCGCCGCCTGCAGCGCGCGCTCGGCAAGACGTTCGTGCTCGTCACCCACGACCAGGACGAGGCGATGACCGTCTCGGACCGGATCGTGCTCATGAACAAGGGTCGCATCGAGCAGCAGGGCGTGACGGCCGAGGTGTACGAGCGGCCGCAGAGCCGCTTCGCCGCCGAGTTCTTCGGCGCGGCGAACCTCATCTCGGCCCAGCGGGTCGGCGCCACGCTCGTCTTCACGACGGTGGGCGCGCTGAGGGTCCAGACCACGCCGCAGTGGGAGTTCGGCACGCTCGCGATCCACCCCGAGTGGATCGAGCTCTGCGAGAACGAGCCGCCGGAGAACGGCGTGCGCGGCGTGGTGCGGGAGAGCTTCTATCGCGGCGATCACGTGGAGCTCATCATCGAGCCCGGGCCGCTGCGCGTGCAGCTGAGCCCCCGCTCGCGGCTCAAGCCCGGCTCCTCGGTCTGGCTCGCGCTGCCCGCCGAGCGGCTCGAGGTGCTCAGTGACTGAGCCCACGGTCTGGTATGGCCAGCTGACGACGCGGCGCAGGCTCCTCGCGCGCGGCTTCCTGCTCATCGCGGGCGGCGTCTCCTGGCTCTCGGTGTTCCTCCTCTTGCCGAGCCTCGCGCTCCTCGTCGTGTCGTTCATGAAGCGCGACGCGGACGGCGCCCTCATCTGGGAGCTGACGATCGAGTCGTTCGAGCGGATCTTCGGCTCCGCGTCGGGCGAGAACGCGCGTATCCTCATCCGGAGCATCGTCCTCGCGCTGATCGCGACGAGCGCCTCCGTGATGCTCGCGTATCCGATGAGCTTCTTCATCGCCCGCGGCTCGCGCCGCCGGCGGTTCTTCTGGCTCGCGATCATCATCGTCCCGCTCTGCACGAACCTCGTGATCCGCACGTTCAGCTGGAAGCTGCTCCTCTCGGCGCAGCTCCCCCCCGCGAAGCTCGCCGCCTGGCTCGGCTGGATCGACCCCGGCCGCGACATCTATCCGAGCTGGACCGCGGTCACGCTGGGCCTCGTGGCGGCCTCCCTCCCGTTCGCGGTGGTCCCGCTCTACACCAGCATCGACCGGCTCGACTGGTCGCTCGTGGAGGCGGCGCAGGACCTCTACGCCTCGCGGCTCCGCGTGTTCTTCGCGGCGATCTTGCCCCAGACCCTCCCCGGCCTCAGCGTGGCGGTGATCCTGACCTTCGTCCCCGCGATGAGCGTCTTCGTCGTGAGCGACATGCTCGGCGGCGCGAAGCACTGGCTGATAGGCAACCTGATCCAGCACCAGTTCGGCCCTGGCCGGAACATCCCTTATGGGGCGGCGCTGAGCCTGTTGCTCATCATCCTGACCCTGGGCGGAGTCTCCCTGTACCGCCGGAACGGGCGCTCCGTGGAGATCCTGTGAGCGGCGGCCGCGGTACCTGGCGCGTGCTGACGACCCTCGCCGCGTTCGGCGGCTTCGGGCTGCTCTACCTGCCGCTCCTCGCGGTCGCCTTCTACTCGTTCAACGCCGCGGAGCGCGGCCTCGTGTGGACGGGCTTCTCGGTGCGCTGGTACGTCGACCTCTTCGCCGACCCCGAGACCAGCCGGCGCGCCAGGGAGATCCGCGAGGTCGCCGTGAACACCCTCGTGCTCGGCGGCGCCTCCACGCTCATCTCGACGACCCTCGGGACCCTGCTCGCGCTCGGGATGCGCTTCCCGTGGACGAGCTCCGTGAGCCGGATGCTCGAGTCGATCGTGGACATCCCGGCGGTCGCCCCCGACATCACGTTTGCGGCGGTGCTGGTGCTGGCGTTCAACCTGCTCCGCCGGGTGCTCGACTGGTTCGACCTCGGCATGACGACGATGATCATCGGCCACGTGACGTTCGAGATCGCGTTCGTCACGCTCATCGTCCGCAGCCGCCTCATCTCCATCGGACCGACGCTGAGCGAGGCCGCGATGGACCTCTACGCGTCGCCCTGGATCCACTTCCGGCGGGTCACGCTCCCGCTGCTGTGGCCGGCCATCGTGGGGGGCGCGATGCTCGCATTCACGATGTCGCTCAACGACTTCGTGATCAGCTTCTTCACGTCCGGCCCGCGCTCGGTCACGCTCCCGCTCTTCGTTTACCACTCTCAGGTGCGGGGCATGCGGACCGACCTGTTCGCGATCTCAACGATCCTCGTGTTCGGCGTCATCGTGTTCATCATGATGATGGAGCGGCTGACCCGCTGGAGGCACGATTGAGCGTTCGCCTCGGCTGTAAGGCCGCGCGCCGGGCCGCGCCGCGCCTCGGCTGAGCGGCCCGCGACGCCGTCTCGCGACGATGACGGCGCCTCACGCCGCGCACCGTTCGACGAAGCGGCGGCTTCATCCACGGCGCTCGGCGACCTGCCTGGGGCCCGCGCCGACGTGCGCGCGCTCGCAAGCCCGAGCTCGGGCGCTTGCCTTCCGGCGCTCTCCGGCGCTCTTCGGCCCTCGAGGATGCGAAGGGTTTCGGGGAGATCCACGCCGCGGCGCGCCCTGGACCCGCTCACGGTGTATGCGCTCCCCGCAGAGCGCCTACACAGCGGCGTCCACGTGGAGGTAGGGGCATCGGCCGATTGTGCGAACAGGTTGGATCGGCCCACGGCTTACGGTAAGCTGACCCGGCAATGCGGCTGTTCGTCCGAAGCTCGCCGTGTCTCGGCGTGACTGCTGGACCCGGCGGACGGCGCCTTCCGCTCCACTTCGACCGTTGGGAATCGAGATCGAAAGATGAGCTTTCGTCGTTCCGCACTCCTACTCATACTCGTTTCACTCCTCACATTCTCCGGTCGGCCTGCCTGGGCGGACGATCTGGCCGATGAGGCCGATCTTCACTTCAGGATTGCCACGGAGCGTTATTCGGCGCGCGACTACCGGGGCGCCCTGGAGCACTTCCTGGTGTCGAACCGGCTCGTCCCGAACCGGAACGTCATCTTCAACATCGCCCGAACGTACGAGGCGCTCCAGGAGTACCCGGACGCGTTCCGCTACTACGTCCAGGCGCTCGAGCTCGAGCCCAACGCGGCCCGCAGGCCCGCGATCGAGGAGGCGCTCGCGCGTATCCGGCCCAACGTCGCCGTCATCAACGTGACGACGGACCCGCCCGGAGCGACGGTGTACATCAACCGTCGCGATCTCGGCGGTCGCGGCAACACGCCCCGCCTCCTCGGCTTCCAGCCTGGCAAGCACAAGATCATCGTCGACCTCGAGGGATACGAGCCGGCGGAGGTCGAGAACGTCGAGGCGAAGATCGGCGAGCAGACGAACGTCGCCGTGAAGCTCAAGCGCATCGTCGGCACGGTGCGTGTCGTCGGTGAGACGACGGGCACGGCGGTGAGGGTCAACGACGCGAGCGGGCCGGTGGCGTGCACCGCGCCGTGTGACCTCACGCTGCCTCCTGGCCGTCATCGCCTCTACCTGTCGCAGGAGGGTTATCAGCCGTCGGAGCAGGACGTGAACGTCGCGGCCGGGACGACGGTGCCGGCGCGCTACCGCCTGAACCCGCTCACCGGCAGCCTCGTGGTCAACGCGGACGAGCGCGACGCGCTCGTGGAGGTCGACGGCAAGCCGATGGGCTTCACGCCGGCGGTCCTCAACGTGCAGAGCGGCAAGCGCCGGGTGCGCGTCTCGCTGCGCGGCTTCCGCCCGGTCGAGCAGGCCGCGGACGTCGTCGCGGGCCAGCAGACCCGGATCGACATTTCGCTCCGGCAGCTCGAGGAGGTCGAGGCCGCGTCTCGTTCGACGGAGGCCGTCGAGGACGCCCCCGGCTCGGTCACCATCATCCCCGGGCAGGAGCTGCGCGCGATGGGTTATCCCACGGTCGCGGAGGCGTTGAGGGGCACGCGCGGCGTCTTCACGACGTACGACGGCGCGTACACCTTCGGCGGCGTCCGCGGGATCAACCTGCCGGGCGACTTCGGCAACCGCATGCTGACGCTCCTCAACGGGCACTCGATGAACGACAACTGGGTGAACCTGTCGTACTTCGACTACCTGGCCCGGACCGACCTGGAGGACGTGGAGCGGATCGAGGTCGTGCGAGGTCCCGGCTCGGTGCTCTACGGTACGGGCGCCTTCTCCGGCGTCGTCAACGTCGTGACCAAGGGGCGCCCGACGGCGACCAGCGTGGGCCTCGGCGTGGGCACGGCCGAGAACTCACTGATCCGGGGGCGCGGGTCGTTCCAGCTGCCGCTCGGGCGCGACTCGGGCGTCTGGATGTCGGTCGGCGCCGCGCGCAGCCTGGGGCGCGACTACTACTTCGGCGACTACAGGAACGACCCGTCGAGCCCCAACTTCGACGGGTACGCCCGCGACACAGACCAGTTCAACGTGGGCACGTTCCAGGGGCGGCTCTGGTTGAAGTCGCTGTCGGTGCAGGCGTACCTGAACTCCCGCTGGAAGACGCTCCCGAACGGCGTGGCCAAGACCCAGCTGGGCGTCGATGAGACGTACTATCGAGACACCCGTGGGTTCATCGAGGCTTCGCTGTCGCCGCGCTTCGGGGACAAGCTGGCGACGCTCACCCGTGCGAGCTTGAACGTGTACAACTTCCGCGACAGGCTCTGGCTCGATCCGACGGTCTTTTCGGTGCAGGAGTACTATGATGAGGAAGAGTTCAACGGCATGTGGCTGCTGGCGGAGCAGCGGGTCGAGTTCAGCCCGATCCCGCAGCTGAAGATCACCGCTGGCGCCGAGGCACAGCTGCACTTCCAGGCCACGCAGCGCGGCCAGGAGACGATCTGCCTCGATGGTTCCTGCGACAAGTTCGTCTACTTGCCGCTGCCGGATCTGAGCCATCTGCCGAATCAAGATCCAAACAGTGAGGAGTATCAGGAGGCGCTGAATGCGGAGCTCTCGCGACTGGACCGAGAGGACGAGCGCCCTTACCAGATCTTCGCCGGGTATGCGCTCGTCGACATCACCCCGTCGGAGCGGCTCCGCATCTCCGCAGGCTCTCGCTTCGACTACTACTCGACGTTCGGGGAGATCGTGCCGAGCCCTCGGGTCGCGATCATCGCCAAGCCCTACGAGCAGGGAAACCTGAAGATCACCGGCGGCCGCGCGTTCCGCGCGCCGTCAATCCAGGAGATGTTCTACGGGTACGCATATAAAGATGGGACAAATCTGGAGCAGGGGTATACCGAGCTCTACAAAACGGTCGCCGAAAACCTCAAGCCAGAACAGGTCTGGTCGGGAGAGATCGAGTTCACGCACCGGCTCTCCTCGACGGTATCGGTGCTCGGCGCCGGGTACGTGAACCACCTCGCCGACCTGATCTTCCAGCAGGGAACTCAGACGGCCGACGACAAGACGCGCTACGAGAACACCGACGTTCCGATCCTGGTCGTCGGCGGCGAGGTCGAGCTGCGCCGCGAGTGGCGCCAGGGCTGGATGGCCTCGGCCTCGTACTCCTACGCGAAGGCGCAGTACCTGGAGGACAGCGGCGTGAACCAGCTGCGCAAGGTCCCGAACTCGCCGGAGCACATGGGGTCGGCCCGCGGCGCGGTGCCGCTCTTCGGCAAGGCGGTCGTCCTGGCGTCGCGCTTGACGGTCGAGGGGCCGAGGTACGACCGTAACGTCCGGGAGGACCCCCTGCTTCCTCAGACCAAGACCGAGCCGGCCGTGATCTGGGACATCGTCCTCTCCGGGCAGGTGGATGTCGGTGGTCTCCGCTACAACGTCGGCGTCTACAACGTCGGTGACTGGCGCTGGACGGCCCCCACGGCCGCGCAGTACACCATCGCCAAGTTCCCGCAGAACGGCCGTACGTTCCTCGCCTCGCTCAACATGAGCCTCTGAGGAACGCGGGCGCTGGTCCCGCCAGCCGCCCGACGCGCGATGACGCCCCTCCCGTTCCACGGAGGGGCGTCGTCTTTTTGTCTCCCTGCGTCGTGCCCGTTAGCCCGGGCACAGCAGCCCCCGAGCGGCGCCGCCCCGGCGGTCAGATCCTGCGCTCGTCAACGCTCGTCAACGCGGCACGAACCAACGATGGCCGGGCCCCGACAAGGCCAGCGCAGCTGCTCCCACAACGCTCCCATTCACAAACGGTAAGCGCCCGTGGAGGGTGGTCGTGGCGCGGGGTGGGGGATGGGCTGATGTCTGAGCCCAAATGACGTCATGCCTCCGGCGTGCTGTGCACGCCGGAGGCATGACGTCCCAGGCGAGTTCTGCCCATCCCCCGCCCCGCGCCACGGCCACCCTCCACGGGCGCCGTCCCCCCTCCGCCCCGCGCCACGGCCACCCTCCACGGGCGCCGTCCCCCCTCCGCCCCGCGCCACGGCCACCCTCCACGGGCGCCGTCCACCTCCGACGAGCTCACGATCCCGCGAGCCGGAGCAACCCCGTTACTTGTTGTAGGGCCGCTGCGCCGGCTTGGGGCTGAACATCGTACACAGGATCGTGTCGTAGAACTTGCCCTGGAAGAAGTAGTTCTCCCGGAGGTACCCTTCTCGCTTGAAGCCGAGCCGCTCGGCGACCCTGAGCGAGGGCCCGTGCCCGGGGTCGATGCCCGCCTCGATCGTGTGCAGGTCGAGCTGCTCGAACCCGAACCCCACGATCGCGCGCAGCGCCTCGGTCATGTACCCCTTGCCGCTGGCGGTGCGCGCCTGCTCGTAGGTGATCTCCGCGCGGTAGTGGTACGGCAGGAAGCGGAAGAACCCCGCGGCGCCGATCAGGTGGTGCTCCGCGCCCCGGACGCTGATGCCCCAGCGCAGCTGCGAGCCCTCCTGATGCGCACGCTTCAGGTTGACGATCATCTTCCTCGTGTCGGCGACCGTCCTGTGGACGGGGGCGCCCCACAGCCGCAGCCACTCATCGTCCGAGCAAACGGCGAACAAGGCTTCAGCGTCAGACTCCGTGATCTCACGCAGGATCAGACGCTCTGTCTCGATGCGGGGATGCACAGCGAATGGAAGATCGACAAGGCTGCTCATCAGGGGGTTCTCCCAGGTATAGAGCCGAGCCTACCATCGTTCCGCCACGCAATGCGGGAATCTGGCATGTGTGCGTCCAGATTGTGCGGATCGCGCGCGGCGTCGCGCCGAGCGCCTCCCCCCCCCGGGGGAATGACGCGAGATCCGGCGGTCGCGGCAGAGCCCGCACGCCGCCGGAAGCGGCGGTCAGACAGTCAACTTCACAGAGAGTATGTGTCAGTGCACGTGGGCACAGGTGCTTCCCTGCGCCTGACGTCGCGCGTCGCGCTCCCATGGATCGCCGAAGAAGGCCGCCGAGGAGAGCGTCACTGCGACTTCACTTCCGTCCACACCTCGTCGAACACCTTGGCTGCCTCGCCGAGGTCGCGGTGGTGCTCGAGCCGATCGGACACCTCCTTGGTCGGGTAGATGAGCGTGTTCGTCCGATCCTGCTCGGGCAGCTTGCCCTGCGCGGCGGCGTTCGGCGACGCGTACTTGGTGTACATCGAGAGCTGCGCGCCGCCCTCCGGCGTGAGCACGTGATTGATGAACTTGTGCGCCAGCTCGGGGTGAGGCGCCTTTGCCGCGATCGTCATCACGTCGACCCAGATGACGGAGCCTTCCTTGGGGATCACGAAGGCGAGGCGCTCCTTGTCCTGCTCGATCGCCTTCTGGGCATCCCCGTTCCAGACGACCGCCATGTCGACGGAGCCCGCCCTCACGTCCTCCATCGCGCCCACGCCGCCCTTGAAGCCGAGGCACTTCGGCTGCTTCTTGACCTCCTTGAGGACGCGGCCCGCCTCGCGGATCTCGTTCGCGTTCGTCGTGTTGCTCGAGAAGCCCTTGTACTTGAGCACCGAGCCCAGCATGTCGCGCTGCTCGTCGAGCAGCACGAACGTCCCCGCCAGCTTCTGGGGATCGAGCAGCGAGGACCACGAGGGCTCGAGGTTCGGCAGCTTCTTCTTGTTGTAGACGATGCCGACGGTGCCCCACTGGTACGGCACGCCGTGCTTGTTGTTGTCGTCGAACCCGGCCCCGGAGAAGCGCGGCTCCAGGTTCTTGAGGTTCGGGATCTGCGCGTGATCCAGCGGCCTGACGAGCCCACGCCGCACCATCCTGGGGAGGATCTGGCTGGCCATGATCACGACGTCGTACTGGCTCTCCGCGCCCGCGTAGGCCAGCTTGCTCTCCATCTCCTCGGTGGAGTCATACCTGGTCAGCCGCACCTGCGCCTTCGTCTGAACCTCGAAGTCCTTGATGATCTTCTCGTCGATGTAGTCCGGGAAGATCAGCAGGTTCAGCTCGCCTACTTCGGCGGGCGCGGCTGGTTTGGCGGCGGTGCCAGACTCCTGCCCCGCCGGCGCGGGGTCCTTCTTGCAAGCCATAAGCGAAAGGACCCCCAGCAGCATCGAAACCAGCACCAGGGGTCTACGTCTGTATTGCATCAGTCAGTCCTTTCTCCTGCTTGTTCAAGGCATCTTGCGGGAACGCGGCGTGCTCGGACGTTCTTCGCTCTAGTTGAACAATGATTTGACAGGACCAGTCGAGTGAACGATTCTGCGCGCAAGCAACGTAACCACGAAGTGATGGAACGCAGCCGCTAGCTCGGGAGCCTCGGCGGTGAGCCGCAGCAGCGCGTCCTCCGATAGCCGGTAGAGCGTGGCCTGGCGGCTCGCCGTCACGGTCGCCGAACGTTTCTCGCCCATGTAGAGACCAGATTCCCCGACCACCGATCCTGGTCCCATGGTGCGGAGCCGCTTTATCTTCTTCCCGTCAATTTCAAGCCATGCTGTCAGCTCACCGCTCTCGATGAGGTAAAGGTCCTTGGACACGTCCCCTTGCCGGAACAGGTCGAACCCCGAGGGGGCCTCGACGCGCTCCAGGTAGCCAAGAAAGCGGAGCATCTCCGGCCTGCCGTTGAAGACGTCCTGGAGATCGTAGAAGAGCATGGGCGGCGGCAGCATGCTCGGGGGCGCCTCCTGGATGATCTCGTTCTCACACGCCTCGAGGCCGCGGTCGATGTCCGGGTAGATCCGGCACAGGTCGTCGTTCTCGATCACGACCTCGCCGCGCTCGAGGTGGTTCCTGATGTCCGCCGGGACCTCGGTGAGGATCAGCTTCACGCCGTGCGCCTTCGCGAGCCGCCGGAGCCGGAGGAAGCTGGCGATGGCCGAGGAGTCGAGCCCGTTCACGTGCCGGAAGTCGAGGAGCAGATACCGAATCTCGCCGTCCGTGCTCTGGATGCGCTGCTGCGCGCTCGTGAGGAGGTTGTACGCCGTCCCGAAGAAGACATAGCCCTGGAGCTGGAGGATGTACAACTGCTTGGCGCGCTCCATCAGCGTCATCTCCTCGCCGTCGCTGCGGGCCACGTTGCTGCGCAGGTGCAGGCCGGAAATGGCGTTGCGGATGACCTCGATGCGGCTGTAGCTGAGCGCGAACAGGATGAGCGACACGCCGAGCCCCACCGCGACCCCCCGGAGGAAGTCCGAGACCGCCACGACGAGGAGGATGAGCACCACGACCATGTACTCGGTCCGGCGCAGCCGGAAGTAGCCCTCGTACAGCGTGTTGATCAGGAAGTGGAAGCCCAGGTACGCGACCAGGCCCCCGAGCACGGGGCGCGGGTAGTAGCTGATCGCGTCGGCGCCGATGATGAGCACGAGCGCGCTGATCGACGCCGCGAAGAGGCCGGCGAGCCGGGTGTTCGCGCCGGTCTTGAAGTTCATCGACGACTCGGGCATCGACATGTACCCGACGACGCCCCCGAAGATGCTGCCGATGATGTTGGCGACCCCGGTGGCCCGCAGCTCCCGATCGAGGTCGATCTCCTGCTCGGTGGCGAGCTCCACGCCGGACGCGCTGAGGAGCACGGTGATGGCCGCCATGACCGTGACGGCCACCATGTTGCCGCCGCCCTCGCTGAGCAGGACGCTCCAGTTCACCTTCTGGAGATCCGACGCCATGACGGGGGGCCAGAGCCCTTCGCGCGGGAACGGCCCGAGCAGCCACCCGTCCGAGAACGCCTGTGCGACGCTGGAGTTGGAGATGTAGAGGATGAAATAGAAGACGATCGTCGACCCGAGGAGCAGGATCGGCAGGAGCAGGAGGTTCGTGTAACGCCGGAGGAGCGCCACGAGGAGCAGGCCGAACAGGAGGCCCGTGAGGCACTTGTCCAGCGACGTCGTGTAGAGCAGGCGCATCGTGTCCAACGTGACGGGCTGGTTGGACATGACCGACAGGGACCCCTTGACCAGCAGCCAGCCAGCGCCCGCGAGGAAGCCGCCCGCCACGGGATAGGGGATGAAGCGGACGAGGACGCCGAGGCGGAGCAGCCCGAGCAGCAGGAAGAAGCCGCCGGCGACCACCGACGTGAGCGCGATCGCGACGATCACCGTCGGAAACGCGTCCGCGTTCGGGTCGATCTTGTGGACGCCGACCGCGATCGCCGTGGCCATCGAGGCGAAAATGACGGCGGCGTCCTCCTGCGGCGCGGCGATGACGGGCCGGAACGAGCTGAGGAGGGCGACGATCACGCCGACGATCACGGAGCTGATCAGGAAGATGCCGATGCCCTTCGACAGGCGATCCGCGAAGTCGTGCGTGAACACGAGCGCGGCGAGAGAGATGTCGAAGGTGACGACCAGCGTCCCCGAAACGCCAGCGGCCAGGAGCGCCTGGACCAGCTTGAGCCGCTTCGCCGTCCCGAGCTGCTCCTGGCGCACCGGCTCCGCAACGTCCCCTGCTTCCTGCTGTGTCATGCTCTTGAGCGACCTCTCGGACGATGTGGCGAAATCCGCGCTGCTCCGGGGTCCGAGGCGCGCTAGCGCCGCCCCCCGGGCGAGCCGAGCATAGCGATTCTGCCGCCGGGCAGGTATGCGGCAGCGACGATCGCGACGACGATGACGTTCACATCGCGGCGTGCGGGGGGCGCTCCGGCCCCCCGCGCCGGCTCAGGAGGCGCCCAGCTCACGCTCGATCGCGGCGGCCTGCTCCTGCAGAGCCTCCGCCTCGCCGAGATGGCCGCTCAGCCGGTGCAGCTTCGCGAACTCCGCGAGGAGCCTCGCCTCCTCGCGCCGGTTGCCGATCTGCCGCTCGATCGCGATCGCGCGGTGGTAGAGCGTTCGCGCGGTATCGTAACGGCCCTGCACGGCGTAGGCCATCCCGAGGCTCGCCAGCGTGAGCCCCTCGGTCGGAAGGTTGCCCGCCTCACGCGCGGCGCGCAGCCCCTCTTCCCAGTACGTGCGCGCGTCGTCGGGCTGCTGCATCGCCCAGTGCGTGCGGCCGAGGCCGAGGAAGCCGAGCGCCTCGGACGCGCGATCGCCCAGCTTCTGCGCGTCCGTGAGCACGCGGATGTGCTCCTGCCGCGCCTCCTGGTACCGGTTCCTCGCCTCGAGGACGTCGCGCGCGAACTCGTAACGCACGATCACGCTCTCGGGCGTGGGCTCCGGCGAGAGCTTGAAGTAGACGCGGTAGAGCCGCGTCGCCTCCTCGTGCGCGTAGCGCGCGGCCGCCTTGCGCGCGCCCGCGAGGAAGTAGCGGCGCGCGTGATCGACCTTGCCCGCGCGCCGCCAGTGACGGCCGAGCGCCACGAGCTGGTCCTCGAGGTCGTCGCCGTACAGGCTCTCGATCGCCTCGGCGGCGAGGCGGTGGAGCTCCTGCAGGCGCGCGCGGGACTGCATCTCGTAGGCCGCGTTGCGGAGCAGCGCGTTGCTGAACTGGAAGCGCCGCTCCGTCATCTGCGACCAGATGCACTGCGCCTCGCCGATGCGCACGTGCTCCTCGAGGACGGAGGCGTCGGGGAGCATCAGCGCGAGCACGCGCAGGTCGAACTCGCGACCGAGGACGGCCGCGGCGACGATCGTCTGCTTCACCTTCGCGTCGAGCCGGTCGAGCCGCGAGATCAGCAGGCTGTTCACGTTCTTCGGCGGCATGAACGTGTTCGAGATCGAGATGGAGCTCGAGCTCGAGCCGTAGCGCCCGTCCTCGAGCCAGTAGGCGAGGATCTCCTGCGCGAAGAACGGGTTGCCGCCCGCCGTCTCGCAGAGGAGCGTCGCGAGCATGTCCGGCATCGGCCCGCCGAAGAACGGGACCGCGAGGGCGAGGAGCTGCTCGCGCGGCAGCGGCTTCAGCTCGATCACCTTCTCGGAGATGCCCGGGTCGAGCGGGATGCGCACCGGGGTGCCGTCGTCCTTGCGCCGCGTCGTGCAGATGATGGCGATGGGCAGCCCCCTGCACGCGCGCGCGATGACGCGCACCGCCTCGAGCGAGTCCTCGTCGGCCCAGTGCGCGTCCTCGAGGTGGAGGATCACCGGCTGGAGCGACGCCTCGGCGAGGAACACGAAGCTGAGCGCCGAGAGCGTGCTCGTGTACCGGAGCTTCGGGTGCAGCCGCTCGTACGGCGAGTCCTCCCAGCGGATGCCGATGAGCGCGGCGAACACCGAGCGCGCGCGGTCGAGCTCGCGCTTCAGCGCGCCCTGGCTCTCGGGCAGCCGCTCGAGGAGGTACTCGAACGCGTCGTCGAAGTTCGTGAGCTTCTCTTCCTTGCCGAGCGCGGAGGACTCCCAGAAGTACTCCTTCAGCGCGAACTCGAACGCGTTGAGCGAGCTCTGGAGCGTCTGATCACAGCGCGCGTCGATCCACAGGAAGGGACGGTCGGCCTGGTGCTCCTCGCACCGGTGGCGGAAGCGCTGCACGAGGTAGCTCTTGCCGAGCCCCGGCTCGCCGTCGATGTAGATGATCCCGGCCGGCTTGCCCTCGAAGATCGGCCCGACGTAGCGCGCGAGCAACTCGATCTCCGCCTCGCGGCCGATGAGGCCGAGGTCGTAGAACTCCTTCTGGACCGAGATGCGGCGGCGCTCCAGCGAGTAGACGAGGATGGGCAGGTCGAAGCCCTTGAACCGGAAGATGTTCTCCGTCGTCCACTGGTAGCTCGTCTCGCCGGCGCGGAAGACCTGCTCGTCGGCCCAGATCGCCGACCACGGGGCCTTCGCGACGAGGCGCGCGGCGAGGTTCGTCGCGCGGCCGATGCACGCGAACTCGTGCCGCTCGGTGCCGCCGTTGAAGCCGGCGTAGCGGACGTCGCGCGTGATGCCCGCGCGGAGGCGCATCTGCCGGAGGCCGCGCTTCTTCAGCTCCAGCGCGAAGTCGAGCGCGCGATCGTTGTCGTTCTCGTGCGTGATCGGCGCGCCGAAGTGGATCAGCGCGGCGATGCCGAGATCGCCCGCGTCGATGCCCGTGAACGTGCCGCCGTAGAGCTCCGAGAGCTCGTGCAGCAGGCGCGTGAGCTCCGCGAAGCTCGGGATCTGCTCGAACGAGAGGAAGACGCTCGTGACGTTGCGGAACTCGCCCTCCGGCGGCATGTCGGCGACGCCCCTCGCCACGAACGCGGTGCCCTCGCCGCGCGGCGGATTGCGCGGGACCTGCGGCATCCTGGGCGCCGGCACGTCGCCGAGCTTGTAGACGCCCTCGCCGTGGTACTTCGCGCTCGCGGGCGGGATGCGATCGCAGAGCGCGCGGTCGAGGAGGATGTCCCCCTTCTGCGCTTGCCGCTCGATCGCGACGCACGCGGCGAGCGCCTGCCCGTGGAAGTGGTAGTACGCGCGCTCCGGGGAGATGCGGACGATGCCCCACTCGACCGAGCCCCACGCGAGCCCCATCCGGAACGAGAACGGGAAGCTGCCGAACGGCGTGTCGCGCTCGGGGTGCTCCGCGAACAGGTCGCGCATCGACAGCGCCGCGCCGAGCACGTACTCGGCGACCTTGCGGTCCGGCGTGTCCTGGAACAGCGCCGTGAACGCGTCGCCCGCGAAGTTCGTGATGAAGCCTCCGGCGTGGTGGACCGCGGCGATGAGCGGGTCGAAGTAGTACCGGAGCGTGCCCGCGAGCGTCTCCGCGCCCGCGCGCCCGTGCTGCATCAGCTTCTCCGTGAGCTCGGTGAAGCCGGGGATGTCGATCATCAGCACCGCCCCCGTGAAGCTGCCCTCGGTGTTGCCGAGAGCGTCTTGCTGGATGATGAAGTCGGGGACGAGCGGGTTCATTTCCTTGCTCCTCAGCAACGGATCCCGCTTGGAATCGGCCTGGGAAGCGCGTCTGCGGGAGGCAGAGCCTGGAGTCTACTGCCGGCGGGAACAGATGAATACCGGGATCTTCGATCGGCGACGCTGTCGATGTTCGCGCCCCGGTCGCCCATACGCTGCGCGGCCTGGGCCTGGCGCCGCGCGGGATGGTGAGCGTGCGCGCGTTCCGCAGAGCGCGGCACATCGGCCACATCGGGCACATCGGCCACATCGGCCACGTTGGCGCCTCGCAGGCGGCCGTCCGCGGGGGCGAGCCAGGAACAAGGCGCCACCGCGTCGGCCGGGACATCCGCCCAGAGCGGGCGCGCGGCGTGGACAGACGGGAGCGCGGCGAGGAGAGGTGCGGGGCGCTGGAGGATCATCGTTCGATCTGGATATCCAGCGGCCGGGCGGGAGGGGGAGAGGGCGGCGGCGAGTCGGCGGGGGGCGTCGGCCTCGAGGTCGGCCGCCCGTAATAGGGCCGAGCCGCCGGAGCCGCCGGGGCCGCCGGGGTCGCCGTCGGCGCAGCCGGCGTGCTCGTCGGTGCGGCCGCCGCCTGCTTCGTGAGCGTGGCCACCAGACGCACCGACTGGTCCGAGGGGCCCTGGACGATCGAGTACGGCTCGTACCCCTCGTGCCGCACGGTCAGCCGGCGCGGGTTCGCGCGCACCGAGCTGTTCGTGATCGAGAGCTGGAGCGGCGTGTTGCCGAGGGGCTTGCCGTCTTCCAGGACCTCGGCGCCGGACGGCATGGACTCGACCATCAGCACGAACGACCCGACGTCCGCGGGCGCCGGGGCGACCTGCGGCTTGTCCGGCGCCGGGGCGGCGGTCGGCGCCGGCTCGCTCGGGCGCATCTGCGACATCGCGATCCCGATGCCCGCAACAGCGAGGACCCCGGCCGCGACGAGCACGATGCCCTTGCGGCCCTGCGGCGCCGCGTCGGCCGGGCGCGAGGCGGCGCCGAGCGACGCGTCGTCCACCTGCGAGGCCGCGCCGGACGCCGACGACGGGGGCGAGGGGCTCGCGGGGATCGCCGTCATCACGCGCACGGGCGGCATCGGCGTCGGCATCCGGCCGGTGCCGCCGGAGTCCATGGTCACGAGGCCCGTCGAGCCGAACGCCGGGGACAGGCCCATCGCCTGCGCGCACTCGCCGAGGCCGCGGATGAAGGCCTCCATGTTGGCCGGACGGCCGTCCGGCTCCTTCGACAGGCAGCGCAGCACGAACGCCTCGAGCGGCTCGGGCACGTCGGCCTCCGGGTTGCGCTCGCGCATCCGCGGGACGGGCTGCTGCAGGTGGGCGATCAGGATCTGGACCGAGTTCTGCGCCTCGAACGGGACCTTCCCGCAGAGCATCTGATAGACGATCACGCCCAGCGAGTAGACGTCGGTCCGGAGATCGACCTTGCCGTGGGAGATCTGCTCCGGCGACATGAAGCGCGGGGAGCCGAGGAACGAGCCCTGCTGCGTGAGCTCCTCCGAGTCGTCCGCGAGCACCTTGACGAGACCGAAGTCGAGGATCTTGACGAGCTCGCCGGTGTCCTCGCCGGGGACGAGCATGACGTTCGACGGCTTCAGATCGCGGTGCACGACGCCGTGCTTGTGCGCCTCGCGCAGCCCGCGCGCGATCTGCCGGGCGACGCCCATCGCGTCGGGCGCCGACAGGCGGCCGGCCTTGCGCAGCCGCCGGAAGAGCGTCTCGCCCTCGAGGAACTCCATCGCCATGAAGTACCGCTCGGGCTCCATGTTCTCGACTCGGCCGTAATCGAAGACCGTGACGATGTTCGGGTGCTGGAGCCTGGCGAGGATGCTCGCCTCGAGGAAGAAGCGCTTATGAAAGTTGGGGTCGATCTGATTCGAGGAGTTGGTGGGGGTCAGAACCTTGATGGCGACCTGGCGCTCGAGCGCGATCTGCTCTCCGCGGTAGATGACCCCCATGCCGCCCGTCGCGAGGAGGGAGTGGATCTTGAACTTCTGATTCAAGACCTTTCCCAGCAGCGGATCGGACTCACCGCTGGCCGACGAGGCACCGTCCGAAAGCTTCTCCGCCGTGCTCATGGCCTCTGTCTCTTTCCCCTTCCCATCCCGCTGGCCCCCACTGCTGGCAGTCGGGGAAAGCGTACCCCGATCCCGTCGCGCGCCTGCCTTCGTTCGACTTACGTTCTGACCTACGTCTCGCTTACGTTCTGACCCACGTCTCGCTTACGTCCGGCCTACGTCTGGCTCACGTTCCTTGACGTTTCTTGTCAATTTTTTTGCAAACTCCGGGACCTGCCGCGCTCGCGACACCGCCCGAGCTCGTCGGTCTGCTCTTCCGGACTGGCTGCGGCACGTTGAGCTCAGCCTACCGTAAGCCGCGAGCCGATCCAACCCAGCTGCTGAAGTTGACATCCGTTGGCTACCCGACCGCACGCTGTGGGCGTGTGCCCCCGGCCGGGACGCTGGGTCCCTGAACGAGCTTGCTGCATGGGCGGATGTACCCGTACTCTGACCGGGTCCCCGATGCCGCCGCAGCACTTTATCCGATGCCAGGCGTGCGGGTTGCCGCACCCGTCGGACACCGAAAGGTGCCCGGTGCACGGCACGGCGCTCACGCCCAGCGTCGCCCCGCCCTCCTCGACGCGGGTGCCGCCGACGAGCAGGGGCGAGTCGGTGTGGCCGGTGGACGGCCCGCTGCCGCCCGATATCGATCCCGATCAGCCGCGGCCGACGAAGGAGGCGCCCCTCGTCGGCCGGCTCCTGCACGACCGCTACCGCATCCTCGGCGTCATCGCGAAGGGCGGCATGGGGATGGTCTACGACGCCATCCACATCGGCCTGCGGCGCCGGGTCGCGATCAAGACGCTCCGCGCCCAGTACGCGCAGAGCAAGACGGCGATCGCCCGCTTCCACAACGAGGCCGCGGTCGCGGGCCGGTTCGGCCACCCGAACATCGTCGAGGTGTACGATCTCGGCGTGCTCGAGGACGGGACGCCCTACCTCGTGATGGAGCGCCTGGAGGGCGAGACCATCACCGAGCGGCTCGGGCGAGAGCGCCCCATGCCCATGTCCGTCGTGCTGGACGTGGCCGTGCAGGTGCTCAGCGCGCTGATCGTCACGCACGCCGAGGGCATCCTCCACCGCGATCTCAAGCCGGACAACATCTGCCTCGTCGGCGGCGATCGCGGCCCGCTCACCGTCAAGGTGCTCGACTTCGGCGTCGCCGAGGCGTTCAACAACGGGTCGGGGCCGTCGATCCTCGTCTCGACGGGCGCGGCGGGGAGCCACGCGGTGGCCGGCACCCCTGCGTTCATGGCGCCGGAGCAGGCGCAGGGGGTCCGCGATCTCGACGCGCGCGCGGACCTCTACTCCGTGGGCATGCTGCTCTACGTGATGCTCACCGGACAGCTGCCGTTCAAGGCGCCGACGCCGGCGGCCCTGCTCGCGGAGATCCAGCGCGTCAAGCCGATCCGCCCGCGCATGCTGCGCCCCGAGGTCCCCCACTCGCTGGACGTCGTGACGATGCGCGCGCTCGCGCTCGACCGCGAGGAGCGCTTCCCGAGCGCGGCCTCGATGCTGGACGCGCTCGAGCAGGTGCAGATCGAGGCGGCGATCGGCGGCGGCGCGCCGCCGGAGCCCACGGGCGAGCCCGCCGATCCGGACTCGGAGAAGGTGGAGTATTTCTACCGGAAGAGCGTCCTGCCGCCGCCCATGGAAGAGTGAGCGGCACGCTCCGGTAGGGAGCCAACGATGCGAGCAGTCGTCATTCGCGAGCCAGGCGGTCCTGAGGTCCTCGAGGTGCGCGAGGTGGAAGCGCCCGACGTGCCCGAGGGGCACGTGCGCGTGGCCGTCCGCTTCGCCGGGGTGAACCGCGCCGATCTGCTGCAGCGGCTCGGCATGTACCCCGCGCCGCCGGGCGCGCCGCCGGACGTGCCGGGGCTCGAGTACGCGGGCGTGATCGAGGCCGCGGGGAAGGGCGCGCGCCGCTTCGCGCCGGGCGATCGCGTCTTCGGCCTGGTGCCGGGCGGCGCCTACGCCGAGCGGATCGTCGCCCACGAGCGCGAGGTCGCGCCGGTGCCGGAAGGGCTCTCCGACGAGGAGGCGGGGGCGGTCCCGGAGGCGTTCGTGACCGCCTACGACGCGCTCGTGACGCGCGCCCGGCTCGCCCCCGGCGAGCGCGTGCTCGTCCACGCGGTCGGCAGCGGCGTCGGGACGGCCGGCCTCCAGATCGCGCGCGCGCTCGGGTGCTTCGTCGCCGGGACGTCGCGCACGCAGGACAAGCTGGACCGCTGCCGGGAGCTCGGGCTCGACGCCGGCATCGTGGCGTCGGGCGGGAAGTTCGCGGACGAGGTGCTGAAGGCGACGCGCGGCGCCGGGGTCGACGCGGTGCTCGATCTCGTCGGCGGCGCGTACGTCAACGAGGACCTCAAGGCGTGCGCGGCGCGGGCCCGCATCGCGCTGGTCGGGCTGACGGCCGGCGGCGCCGCGGAGCTCGACCTGCGCGAGCTGCTGCGCAAGCGCGTCGAGCTGATCGGCACCGTGCTCCGCTCGCGCCCCCTCGAGGAGAAGATCGCGGCGGCGCAGGTGCTCGAGCGGAACATCTCTCCGTGGCTCGCGCGCCGCGCGGTGCGGCCGATCGTCGACCGGGTCTTCCCGCTCGGCGAGGCAGCCGCAGCGCACAGTTACGTGGCCAGCAACGCCTCGTTCGGGAAGGTGCTGCTCCGGCTCGACGCGTGAGGGGCGCGTGCGCGTGAACGATCGACGACGGCGTCACTCACCGCGGCCGAGGAGCCGCGCGAGCGCGCCGGCCTCGGCGTCGTGGGCCGCGGCCTCGTCGGCCGGCGTCCACGACATGTCGAGCTCCAGCCGGTACGAGCCCTCGAACGCGTGCGGCGGCGCGCCGCCCCACTCCTCGGGCGAGAGCATCGAGAGGTAGCGGACGCCGTCGCCGCGCCGGTAGAGGTGGTAGACGTGGCCGGGCCGCTTCTTGAAATTGCACGCCGCCCGGTGCAGCTCGCTGTCGCGCTGCGCGGCCTCGAGGACCTGGCGCGCCTGCTCCTGCAGCGCCCGGATCTGCCGGGCGATCTGCGCGAGCTTGCCGCCGGTGACCGCGCCGAGCAGCGCGTCGGCCTGCTGGATCTCGCGCGCCACGTCGACCAGCTCGTGCGGCGCGGAGAGCCGGCTCAGGGGATAGGGCGAGGTGCTGGCGGGACCGTCGTGGCGGCCGGCGCCGTGCTTCGTGTAGCCGTCGTCGCTCATGCGGAGACCCGGAGCTTAGTGCAGCGCGCCGCCGCGCTGTAGCGGCGACGGCGCCGGAAGGCCGTTCCGGCCGGCTCGGGCGACCGCCGCGGCGGGCTCGTCGGCGCGTCCGCCGGCGCGTCCGCTATCGCCGGGGTCGCCGGGGCGCCGCCCCGACGGCCGTCACGGGTCGGGGCACCCGTCCTCGTCGGCGACGCCGTCCTCGTCCTCCGCCTGCGCGGGGCAGCGGTCCTCGTCGTCGACGACGCCGTCCTCGTCGTTGTCCCCCTCGGGGCACCCGTCGTCGTCCTGGAAGCCGTCGCGATCCTCCGCGAGCTCGCTGCACTGGTCGGCCTCGTCGTCGACGCCGTCGCCGTCGACGTCGTGGACGCGCGGGGACCAGGCGACCGAGAGGACGGCGCGCAGCGGCGTGGTGCCGACGCCGCCGATCAGCGCGGTGCCCACGCCGCCGAGGAGCGACACGTCGCCGAGCGCGTAGCGCGCCGCGAGGCCGAGCTCCAGCGCGGCCATCTCCTGGCGCTCGAACGGCGCGACGGGGGCGAGCGGCAGGTGGCCGTGCGCCTCCAGGAAGAACGTCGCGCGCCCCTCCGGGTCGATGCCCAGGATCTGCGGCCGGAACGAGAGGCCGAGGCCGAAGGGGAGCTCGTGGCCGAACACCGTGGGGCACGGGTCGACGCCGCGAGGATCGATCGGGGTCGCCTGGCACGCGAAGCGGGCCTGGCTGCCGCGGAGCTTGAGCCCGGCCGCGAGGTGCGCGCCGAACGCGATCAGCCGGTACTCGGCGAGGAGCCTGAGCTCGTTCGTGACGCTCCCCTCGCCCACGAACGACGCCTCGTCGCCCGTGGGCAGCGTGAAGCGGTTGTGCAGCGCGAGCGCGAGCCCGCCGAGATCGCCGCCGGTGGGCTGCAGCAGCGTCAGCTTGCCGACGAGGCCGAGGTCGCCGATCGCCTGCGCCGGGACCCACGTCTCGCCGAGCACCCGCGTGGCGTCGGACGTCGGCTCGTCGCCGGTCTGGTACGCGACGACGGGCAGCGTGAGCCCCACGAGGAGGCGCCGCGCGATGCCGACGCCCGCCGCGAGATCGGCGCTGACCTGGTGGCGGATGACGTCGAAGTGGACCGCGGCCGACCCCGGATCGCGGAGCACGATGGGGCGATAGGCGTACGAGGCCCAGAGGCTCGCGCTCCACTCGCCGGTGTCCGGGGTCGCGGCGGGCTCCAGGTAGACGCCGGCCCCGGGGTCGATCGAGGCGCGGAACCCGCGGAGATCCGCCGAGGGCTGGGCGGCGGCGAGCGAGGCGACGGAGGCGGCGAGCAGCGAGGACAGGGCGATGGCGCTCGGTCGCATGGCCAGACGAGACTAATCCAGCGCAGCGAAAAGTGGGGGCCCGTCGTCCGCGCCGCGCCGATGGCCGGCGCGGCGCGGACGACGGCCAACGCCCCGCGCCGGCCGCCAGCGCTGGGCGGACGTCGACGGAGGGCGCCGGCGCGACGGCCGGCCGTGACGGAGCGCGCGGATGCCCGAAACATCGCGTTCCGCTGCGGGTTGTGCGATAGCGGGGGCATGGACTCCATCCGGATCCGGGGCGGGAAGCCGCTGTCCGGCAAGATCCGCGTCAGCGGCGCGAAGAACGCGGCGCTGCCGATCCTCTGCGCGACGCTGCTCTCCGACGGCGAGAGCCTGCTGCGCAACGTGCCCGCGCTGCGCGACATCGACACGACCTCGGCGCTGCTCCGCTTCCTCGGCCGCAACGTCGAGACAGCGCCGCCGATCGTCAAGGTCGGGGCCGGCGACAACGTGCGGCCCGAGGCCCCGTACGAGCTCGTCAAGCAGATGCGGGCGAGCGTCATGGTCCTCGGCCCGCTCCTCGCGCGCTTCGGCCGCGCCAAGGTGTCGCTCCCCGGCGGCTGTCAGATCGGGACGCGGCCGGTGGACCAGCACCTCAAGGGCCTCGAGGCGCTCGGCGCGACGATCCGGCTGTCGCGCGGCTACATCGTCGCCGAGTGCAAGCGGCTGCGCGGCGCCGAGGTCGTGTTCGACCTGCCGACCGTGACCGGCACCGAGAACCTGATGATGGCCGCCGCGCTCGCCAAGGGGCGGACCACGCTGGTGAACTGCGCGCGCGAGCCGGAGGTCGAGGAGCTCGGCCGGGTGCTCAACAAGATGGGCGCGCGCGTGAGCGGCGCCGGCACGGACGTCATCCACATCGAGGGCGCGGACGAGCTGGAGCCGTTCGACCACGCGATCATCTCCGACCGGATCGAGGCCGGCACGTACATGGTCGCGGCGGCCGCGGCCGGCGGCGACGTGCTGATCGAGAACGCGCCGCTCGAGGACCTCGAGGCGGTCGCGGCCAAGCTGCGCCAGGCGGGCGTCGAGGTGGGCCGCGAGGGCGACTGCGTGCGCGTCCGCCGCGAGGGGCGGCCGCTGCGCGCCGTCGACGTCACCACCGCGCCGCACCCGGGCTTCCCGACCGACATGCAGGCGCAGTTCATGGTCCTGATGTGCCTCGCGCAGGGCACGTCGCGGATCGTGGAGACGATCTTCGAGAACCGCTTCATGCACGTGCCCGAGCTCTCGCGCATGGGGGCGCACATCGACGTGGACGGCCACACGGCGCACGTCCACGGCGGCGCGCCGCTGTCGGGCGCGACCGTGATGGCGACGGATCTGCGCGCGAGCGCCTCGCTCGTCATCGCCGGGCTGGTGGCGACCGAGGGCGAGACCGAGGTGCTGCGCGTCTACCACCTGGATCGCGGCTACGAGTTCATGGAGCGCAAGCTCGCGCAGCTCGGCGCCGACACGGTCCGCGTCGAGGGGCGGGCCGGATGAAGAAGCCGCTCACCATCGCGGTGCCCAAGGGCCGGATCCTGAAGGACCTGATCCCGCTCATCCAGCGCGCCGGCCTCGACAGCACGCCGCTCCAGGAGAACGACCGCCGCCTGGTCCGACCGACGGCGGACGGCGCCTTCCAGTACGTGTTCCTGAAGCCGGACGACGTGCCCACGTACGTCGAGTACGGCGCCGCGGATCTCGGGGTCTCGGGCCGGGACACGCTGCTCGAGCGCCGCCACGACCTCTACACGCCGCTCGATCTCGGGATCGGCCGCTGCCGCCTCGTCGTGGCGGGGCCGGAGGAGACGCCGATCCCGGATCTGCCGCGCGTCGCCACGAAGTACCCGCGGATCGCCGGGGACCACTTCGCGAGCAAGGGCGTGGTGGCGGAGATCATCCCCGTCCACGGGTCGGTGGAGCTCGCGCCGCTCGTCGGGCTCTCTCACCTCATCGTCGATATCGTCGAGACGGGCGCCACGCTGCGCGAGAACCGCCTCGAGGTGCTCGAGACGGTGACCGAGGTGAGCACGCTGCTCATCGCGAACCGCGCTTCGTACAAGCTGCGGAGCGACGATGTCCGCCCGCTGGTCGAGCGGCTGCGGGCCGCGACGGCCAGCGTGCAGCGGTGAGCGACCCCGCGCTCGCCATCGCCGCTCGCTGATCGAGGAAAGACGCGACCGGAGACGCCACCGGAGACCGGAGAGGAGGCCCCGCTGCTATCGCTATTCGCCGCGCTGCCGGCCGACATCGACACGTGGGTGGGAGGTGGGACCAGCGTCGTCGCGGGCGTCCACCGCGACCCGCCGGGGACCCACCGCCTCGACGCCTTCGCGCAGGCCGAGGTCGGGCTCCGGATCGCGAGCGACTCGCTCTACTTCCGGCTCGATCTCGACATGCAGGCCGCCTCGGCGCCGCTCGGCCTGCCGGCGTTCGGCCTGCCGGCGTTCGTCTACCCCGAGTGGTCCTTGCCGGCGCCGGAGCTCAAGATCGGCCCTCCCGAGTGGGCGATGCTCCAGATCGGCCGGGAGGATTACCACCTCCGGCTCGGCATCATCACGCACGCGATTGGCATCGAGGACTGGGACAACTGGGTCAACTACTTCCCGACGTACTCGACGATGATCAGCACCGTGCCGGGCCGGATGCTCGGCGTGGAGCCAGGGCTCGTGCTCGGCGAAGGGTACGAGGTCAACGTGTTCGGCGGCTTCGACCTCGACGTCAACGCGCCGACGTTCGGCGCCGGCCTGACCACCATGCAGGCGCTCTGGTCGACCTGGTCGGGCGTCGCGTTCTACCCGACGATCGACTTCTACTCGGCGGTCGTCGCCCTGGAGCTCTATCCGGCCGAGGCGCTGACCGTGTCGATCGACGGCAGCGTGGGGCTGGTCGGCTTGCCGGACGAGGCCGGGGCGACGAAGCTGAAGCCGTGGGTCGGAGGCGAGTTCATCGCCAACATCCTTCCGACGATGGCAATCCATCCGCTCGTTCGAGTCCAGGGTCTCCACGAGCCCGGGGGCGCGCTCTCGGCGTTCCTCTTCGCGCCGCAGCCGAGCCTCTCCGCGAGCGCCGGGCTCACCTATTCGCCGTTCGACGAGCTCAAGATCAGCCTCGAAGGCAAGGCTTCCCGGGTCGAGGACGACATCCTTCCCGGCCTCTTCGCCCTGGTGGCCCTCCGCCGGCCCGAGCCGCCGCCTTACGCCGCCAAGTGACGAGACCACGGCGCGGAAGGTTTCGTATGTTTCCAGGAATCATCCGGGTTGGCTCCGTTGGGCCCGGAAGAGCGCGCCGGACCGTGACCGACCGTGACCGACCGTAACCAAGCGTTACCGATCGTTACGATCATTCCCTGAGCGGCTACGCCCCCCACGCCCGCGACGCCGTCGCCCCTCTTTCGCGTCTAGCCCGGGCTCGCCCTTGTGATAGGGTGGCGGCCCCTCTCATGAAAATCCACGAGTATCAAGGCAAGCAGGTCTTCGCCCGCTACGGGGTACCGGTACCGAAAGGGGAGCCCGCTTTCCAGGCGAGCGAGGTGGCGCCGATCGCCGAGCGGCTGATCGCCCAGACCGGCACCCCGGTCACCGTCGTGAAGGCGCAGATCCACGCGGGTGGGCGCGGCAAGGGCGGCGGGGTCAAGGTCGCGAAGGGCGGCAGCGCCGAGGCGACCGCGCTCGCCGAGAAGATCCTCGGCATGCAGCTCGTCACCAAGCAGACGGGCCCCGAGGGGCAGAAGGTCCGCCGGCTCTACATCGAGCAGGGCCTCGACATCGCGCGCGAGCTCTACTTCGCGATGCTCGTCGATCGCGAGCGCCGCCGCATCGCGGTGATCGCGTCGACCGAGGGCGGCATGGACATCGAGGAGGTGGCCCACAGCACGCCGGAGAAGATCTACAAGCTCTTCATCGATCCGGTGCTCGGCCTCGCCCCGTACCAGGGGCGGCAGCTCGCGATCGCGCTCGGGCTCACCGCGAAGGAGACGCAGCGCCAGTTCCTCAAGCTCGTGGCCTCGCTCTACGCGTGCTTCACCGCGGAGGACTGCTCGCTGCTCGAGATCAACCCGCTCGTCGTGACCGGCGCCGGAGACGTCTTCGCGCTCGACGCGAAGGTCAGCTTCGACGACAACGCCGAGTTCCGCCACCCCGAGTGGAACGCGCTGCGCGACGTCGACGAGGAGGACCCGGTCGAGCTCCAGGCGAAGCGGTCCGGGCTCTCGTACGTGTCGCTCGACGGCGACATCGGCTGCCTCGTGAACGGCGCCGGGCTCGCGATGGCGACGATGGATATCATCCTCCATTACGGCGGCAGGCCGGCGAACTTCCTCGATGTCGGCGGCGGCGCCTCGCAGGAGCAGGTGAAGACCGCGTTCCAGATCATCCTGCAGAGCGAGCGGGTCCGCGGCATCTTCGTGAACATCTTCGGCGGGATCATGCGCTGCGACGTCGTGGCGGGCGGGGTCATCGCCGCCGCGAAGGAGCTCGGGCTCAAGGTGCCTCTCGTGGTGCGTCTCGAGGGCACCAACGTCGAGGCCGGCCGCAAGCTGCTCGACGAGAGCGGCCTGACCATCCAGTCGGCGAGCTCCATGGCCGACGGCGCGCAGAAGATCGTCGCCGCCACGCGCGGCGGCAAGGCCCAACCCGGCGCCTAGGCGCCCGCGAGCACCGAGCCCCGAACCCAGTTGAGCAGCGAGCGACCGGCGACAGCCGAGCTCCTGTCCACGTCGAAGTCCACGTCGAAGGTAGAGTAATCAAGCGATGAGCATCCTCGTCAACAAGGACACGCGGGTCGTCTTCCAGGGCATCACGGGCGCCTACGGCTCGCAGCACGCCCGCGCCTGCATCGAGTACGGGACGAAGGTCGTCGCCGGCGTGACGCCCGGCCGCGGCGGCCAGCGCTTCGAGGACAAGGTGCCGATCTTCGACACGGTCGAGCAGGCCGTGCGCAACGAGGGCGCCGATGTCTCGTGCATCTTCGTGCCGCCGGTCGGCGCCGCGGACGCGATCACCGAGGCCATCGACGCCGGGTGCAAGCTCGTCATCTGCATCACCGACGGCGTGCCGGTGCTCGACATGGTGCGCGTGCGTCGCTTCCTCGAGGGCAAGCCGGCGCGCCTCATCGGGCCGAACTGTCCCGGCGTGATCACGCCGGGCGAGTGCAAGATCGGGATCATGCCGGGCCACATCCACAAGAAGGGCCACATCGGCGTCCTCTCCCGCTCGGGCACGCTGACCTACGAGGCGGTCGGCCAGCTGACCGCGCTCGGCATCGGCCAGTCGAGCTGCGTGGGCATCGGCGGCGATCCGGTCGGCGGCATGGACTTCATCGACGTGCTCGAGCTCTTCAACCAGGATCCCGACACGCACGGGGTCGTGCTGATCGGCGAGATCGGCGGGACGGCCGAGCAGCGCGCGGCGGCGTGGATCAAGCAGAACATGAAGAAGCCGGTGGCCGCGTTCATCGCGGGCCGCGCGGCGCCTCCGGGCAAGCGCATGGGCCACGCCGGCGCGATCATCGCGGGCGGCGAGGGCACGGCGGCCGAGAAGATCGCGGCGCTCGAGGCGGCGGGCGCCAAGGTGGCCGCCACGCCGGCCGAGATGGGCGTCGCGATGCAGGCGGCGCTCGCCGCGGCACGTTGAGCCGCGCGCTGATCCTTCCCGCAACGATGTGACGATGTGAAGCAGCGCCGCCGCCTCGCAGAGAGGCGGCGGCGCCCGGTTCAGTCATCCAGCGTGATCGTCCGCCGCTCGGCCGCGCTCCGCATCGCGGCCTCGATGATGCGGATCACGTCGCGCGCCTCCTCGGCGCGCACGGGCGGCGGCGCTCCGTCGAGGATCGCCGCGGCGATGCCCTCGTAGTAGGCCTCGTACGCGCCGGGCAGGGTCTCGATCGTGCGGCGCTCGCCGTCGGCGGTGACCAGCGTGCCGAACCAGCGCGGGTCCTCGCGCCCCCACTCCGGCGTGCCCGGGCGCTTGCCCGCCTTGAGGGCGTCCTCCTGGCCGTCGATCCCGTGCTTGAGGAAGCTCCCGCCGTCGCCGTGGACCGCGAAGCGCGGGCCCGGCTCGCGCGTCAGCGTCGAGGAGCGCACGATGACCCGCCGCCTGCCGTGGTCGAGCGTGAGGTGGAAGTAGTCGACGGCGCGCGCCGCGGACCGCTGCGTCAGGAGGTCGGCGGTGACCGCGCGCGGCGGGCCGAAGAGCACGAGGGCCTGGTCGATGAGGTGCGCGCCGAGGTCGTAGAGGATGCCCGAGCCCGGCGAGTCCTGCTCTCGCCAGCCTTGCTTGATGGCGGGGCGGAAGCGGTCGAAGTGCGCCTCGTACGAGGCCACCTCGCCGAGCAGGCCCTGCTCGACGCAGCGGCGCACGGTGAGGAAGTCGGCGTCCCAGCGGCGGTTCTGGAACACGGAGAGGAGCCGGCCCCGGCGCGCGGCGAGCGCGATGAGCTCGTCCGCCTCGGCGCTCGTGATCGTGAACGGCTTGTCGACGACCACGTGCTTGCCCGCCTCGAGCGCCGCGCGCGCGAGCGGGAAATGGGTCTCGTTGGGCGAGGCGATGACCACGAGGTCGATCCCGGGCTCGGCGATCAGCACCTCGGGGGTCGGGTGCACGGCGACGCCCGAGTGGTCGGCCATGACCTGCCCCTCCCGGCGGGTCGCGATGGCGGCCAGGCGCAGCCGAGGGATGGCCCGGATCAGCGGGGCGTGGAAGACGGCGCCGGCGAGGCCGTAGCCGATGAGGCCGACATAGACGCGCTGGGACATGGCAGGACGGGCTCGCTGGCGACGCTAGCCCGAAGAGATGCGCGGGGGAAGGGCCGGGCGCTCAGCCTCGCACGCGCCGCCGGTCAGGCCGCCGGAGCGCCGCGTCGACCGCCTCGGCCAGCCCTGGAGCCCTGCGGCGCAAGCCCTTCAGGGTGAGGTCCTCTTCGAGGAACCATCGCCAATGCGTCTGCTCGTCGGCGATCGTCGCCGGATCGAGATCTTCCAGGCGACGTTGCACGGCCCTTCCGATCAGCGGAGCTTTCCTCGCGAGCCATGAGAGCGTGACCTCTCCGTTGAGGAATTCGTCGTACCACGACTGGCGTTGCTCGAGGATGGCGTCATCGTCCTGCAAACGTAGCTTCTTCAGCGTGAAGCGGGCACGATCTCGCTGATTGATGGGGATTTGCTCCTCGATCATCACGAGCTCGAGCGAAGGGAGGGGGATCTCGAACCAGCCGTCCTCGATCTCGAAGGGGTCGAGCACGCGGTCGTTCCACGTCCCCTTCCGGCTGTTCATCTCTCCGGACGCGAACCGATAGTTGTCCCACTCGTATGCCTTCTCCGGGTGCGTGGAGCGGCTCAGGTAGTGATCGACCGTGCCCCGGCGGGTCCACATCGCCGAGTACCCGCAGCGGTTCTTGAACCCGTCAGCGAGGGGATGCGCCATCGAGCGCCAGAGAGCCGGCATGGCCTCCGGCTGCGCGTCAGGATGCTGGGCGAGGCAGGCGTTGCCCGGCGACCGCACCTGCTCGTCGAAGCTCGCAGGCTCCGGAAGGTGTTCGATCCGGATCACGTCCCGCGCTCCTCGACGAAGGCCAGCCACCGTGGCCAGAACGGATCTTGATCGGCGAGCGTGTCGTGCAGCGCGCGGTCGACCTCCTCGCATGTTCGGGCGCGTCGAGGCTCCTCCCCGCGCATGAGCGCGCTCGCGTCGTCGATCGCCTGCTCCGCTTCGACCGAGCGCGCGCGGTGAAGGTTGAACGCTGGCGACGTGAGCCAACGGGAAGCGTCGCCGAAGCGCGCCCAGGGCACCTCTCGCAGCGATATGGCGCGGGCTTCGAGCTCGAACACGAAGAGCTTGTCCCGCTCGGAATCAAAGTGGGGCTCGAGCGAGGCGAGGACCATCGGCGCGTGCGTGGTGATGTGCGCCTGGACGTCCATCGATGGAGCGAGGGCAGCGAGCACCCTGAGCAGCGCAGGAGCGATGCGACGCTGCCACTCCGGGTGAAGGTGGTTCTCAATCTCGTCCACGAGGAAGACGAGCTCGCTCACGGGCTCCTGCTTCAGCAGGCGGCTCGCCTCGACGTGCTCGTGCCACGCCCATACGATCAGGTACGCAAGGCTGATGATGCGGCGCATCCCGGCGGAAGCATGGATGACGGGCACCTCACCGTAGCCGGTATCGATGGTGGGAAATTCTCGCGTGTCGTCCACGAAGAGGCGGACCGGCTTGCCCGCGAGGATCGTCTCGGCGCCGCCCCGTGGGTTGGGGGACAGCTGCTCGAGGGTCTCACAGAGGTGCTGAAATGCTCGCCCGCCTTGCGTCTCGGGCTTCTTCTCCTGCCAGCTCACCCAGTCGCGGATGAGACCATTGCAGATGGTCTTCCCCTGATGCAGTTTGCCATTCATGATCTCTTCGGGATCGAAGAAATACGCTGGCTGGCGTCGCGCTCTGTCGGCGTTGGCGTGCAGAGAGGTCTGCCCTGATCCTCGCGGTCGCTTGTAGTCCTCCGGATCGAGGTTTCGAGCTGGATCCCACAAGGCGAAGGACCCATCCGCCCGCGCATAGAGCACGATCGCGCGAGCCCGCACGCCGGCCGTGCTCCACTCCTGGGACTCGAAGCGGAACCGCGACGTGTTGCCGGTGCCGTCGTCCATTCGATAGGATATCTTGGGTTCTTTTGCTCCGCCCAGCGGCCACGCCGGGCTCCCTGCCCAGCTACCCGACAGCGCCCACCAGATCACGTCGAGCACGAAGCTCTTGCCGAGGCCGTTGTCCCCCGTCATCACGTTGAGCCGCCGGCCGAACTCCAGGCGCAGCGCCGGGGCTGGGCCGACTTCCACGAGTTCCAGAGCGCGCAGCATGACGCTGTTCCTGTACCAGAACGTCGAGCCGGCGCCCAACCGTCGACGTGCAGAGACACCTCGCCGGCAGCATGCGGGACCCCGAGGCGGCGGCGCCGGGGTCGCCCGCCGTTCAGTGCGTCCGTCCTCGCGCCACGGTCGCGAAGAGAGCAGGCGGCCGCGCCTCAGGCCGAACGGCGGCGATGAGCTGCGCACAGAGCCACCGACCCCCGCAACCGACAACCTGCCACATCATGTGCCGCAGGCTCACTCCTTGTGGTCCGAGCATGACGGTTCGAGCAGACACACGGGGGCTCCTTGCGATAGCGTCTCCCGTTTGGAGGCTTGTGATGCACGCCAAGAGCGTCCTTTCTGTAGTCGCGCTGACCACCTTGATCGCGGGCGGCGCCTTCGCGGCCGGGTGCAAGAGCAGCGCTGAGGCCACCGTGACCGAGGAGTCGGTCGAGGCGGCCCCGGTCGCCCTCGAAGAGCCGTTGACGGAGGAGCACGACGGCGGCTCGGTCGGGTGGGAGTTCGCGCCCGACGGCGCCGTGCGGGCGGTCGTGAAGGGGCCTGATGGCCGGCCTATCGACAAGGACGTGAGCGGCACGCTCACCTGGAAAGGGCCGAACGGCGACGCGCAGATCCCGCTCGCGGTCGACGCGAAGACAGGGCTCCTCATCGCGGCCGGGCCCAGGCTCGAGGCCGACCTCACCGAGGTGAAATACAACATCGTCGTCGCCGGGAAGCCGTGGAACGGCACGCTCCACGTGCCCGCGGGGGGCACGAAGGTCATCGTCGAGGGCGCGAAGAAGGCCGAGCGACGGCCCGTCCCCCCGGGCAAGACGGGCCCGAACGGCGGGGTCATCCAGGTGGTCGGCGACGACACGATCGAGGTGGTCGCGGACAAGGCCTCTGGCCAGGTCAGGGTGTATGTCCTCGACGACAACTTCAAGCCGGTCCCCGTCGGCGACCGCAAGATCAAGCTCGGCTTCGTGGGCTCGGGCTCCGAGCTCATCCTGCTGAACCCCGGCCCTGGCGGCCTCTACTGCGTCGGGACGATCTCGGCGAAGGTGAACCCCGTGAAGCTCACGGTCGTCGTGGCGCACCCGACCCACGCCGACGTGGTGCTCGTCGGCTATCGTCCCGGCGTGCACGTGGTGGTCGGCCCGAGCGCGCCGTCGCTGAACGTCGTCGTGGCGACGACGTGGAACGTGGGCGTGAAGGTCAAGGCGGCTCCTGGCGTGGTGGTGGTCCACGATGACGACGACGACGACGATGACGACGGGCGAATCCACGTCGTCCACGTGCACGGAAAGCACAAGGGCAAGCACAAGCACCACCACGGGCACGGCCACGGGCACTGGAAGTGAGCTCGCGCGGCGCTGGGCGGCGCACCTCACCGCCGAGGTCGACGCCGCCTCGCTCGCCGTCTTCCGCGTCGGCTATGGCGCCCTGATCGCCTGGGAGGTCGTCCGGTACGCCCTCCACGACCGGATCACCCGCTACTACGTCGAGCCCGGCTTCTTCTTCAGCTTCGTCCCCTTCGTCCGCCCCTGGGGCGGGACGGGGATGTACTGGCACTTCGCCGCCGTCTTCGTCCTCGCGCTCCTCTGCGCCGCCGGGCTCTTCTACCGGGTGAGCGCCGCGCTCCTCTGCGCCGCGCTCACGTATGTATTCCTCCTCGACAAGGCGCAGTACCTCAACCACCTCTATCTGCTCTGCCTCCTCGGCCTGCTGCTCGCCGTCGCGCCGGCGCACCGCGCGCTCTCGCTGGATCTCCTCCGCGCGCGGCGCGCCTCGACGGCCGGCGCCCCGCCCAGCGTGCCGACGGAGACCGTGCCGCGCTTCCACCTCTTCGCCCTGAAGGCCCAGATCGCGATCGTCTACTTCTACGGCGGCGTCGCGAAGCTGAACGGCGACTGGCTCCGCGGGCAGCCGCTCACGATGTGGCTCGCGGAGCACGCCGGCGCGCCGCTCGTGGGGCCGCTGCTCGCCTCGCCTGCAGCGGGGCTCGCGCTCTCGTATGCAGGGCTGCTCATCGACCTCTCGATGGGCTTCCTGCTCTTCTCCCGACGTACCTTCCCGTTCGGCGCGGCGATCGCGGTGACGTTCAACCTCTCCAACGCTTTCCTGTTCAAGATCGGGATCTTCCCCTACGCGATGATCGCCTCGCTCGCGCTGTTCGCCGATCCCTCGTGGCCGAGGCGGCGCCTGCCCTTCCTGTTCGGGCGCGCGGACCGCGCGGGCGGCGGCGCCTCGGTTCCTGGTCCCGCCCTCGCCCCCTCCCCCTCCCCGGGCTCCTCCCCCGCGGCGTCGTGGCGGCGCTCCCTGCCGCTCGCGGTGCTCCACGCGTACCTCCTGCTCCACCTCGTCGTGCCGCTCCGTCACTGGCTCTATCCAGGCGACGTCGCCTGGAACGAGGCCGGGCACCGCTTCTCGTGGCGCATGAAGCTGCGCGACAAGAACGTGAGCGAGCTCGACATCGGGGTGATGGATCCGAGGACCGGCGTGCGCGAGTCGCTCGATCTCGAGGAGTGGCTCACGGACCGCCAGCTCGGCGAGATGAGCACGCGCCCCGACATGATCGTCGACTTCGCGCACCACGTCGCCGACCGCTGGCAGGAGGCCTTCGGCGTGCGGCCGGTCGTCACCGCGAGGGTCGTCGCGTCCCTGAACGGAGGTTCCTTCCGCGATCTCGTCGACCCGACGCGCGATCTCGCGTCGCTACCGAGAGGGCTCTTCGAGGTCGTGCTGGCGCCCTGATGAAGAAGGGCATGATGAGGGGAAGAGATTCAACCGCCAAGACGCCAAGAACGCCAAGAGAACGAGAACAAGAATGTATCAAATTCTCTCTCACTCCTCTCTGCTTGGCGTCCTTGGCGCTTAAATCTCTTTCTCCCGGCGCTCCCGCGCGCGAGACGCGCGCTCCCCGATCGTCACCCCTCCTCGGCTGACGGGCCGATCATGCGCTCCGGCCTCACGACCTCGTCGAACTTCCGCTCGTCGAGGAGCCCGAGCGCGAGCGCCGCCTCGCGCAGCGTCGTGCCCTCCGCGTGCGCCTTCTTGGCGATCTTCGCCGCGTTGTCGTAGCCCACGTGCGGGTTCAGCGCGGTCACCAGCATCAGGCTCTCGCGGACGTTCCGGGCGATCCGCTCGCGGTTCGGCTCGATGCCCCGCGCGCAGTGCTCGTCGAACGACGCGCAGCCGTCGGCGAGCAGCCGGATCGACTGCAGCACGTTGTGGATGATGAGCGGCTTGTACACGTTGAGCTCGAAGTTGCCGCTCGCCCCGCCGAGGCCGACCGCGACGTCGTTGCCGAGCACCTGCGCGCACAGCATCGTCATCGCCTCGGCCTGGGTGGGGTTCACCTTGCCCGGCATGATCGAGCTGCCCGGCTCGTTCTCGGGGATCGCAATCTCGCCGATGCCGCAGCGCGGCCCGCTCGCGAGCCAGCGGACGTCGTTCGCGATCTTGAACAGGCTGCAGGCGAGCGTCTTCAGCGCCCCGTGCGCCGCGACGAGGGCGTCGTGCGACGCGAGCGCCTGGAACTTGTTCGGCGCGGTCACGAAGGGCGCCCCCGTGAGCTCGGCGATCCTCGCCGCCACCTTCGCGGGGAACTCCGGGTGGGCGTTGAGCCCCGTCCCGACCGCGGTGCCCCCGAGCGCGAGCTCGTGGAGCGGCGGGAGCGCCCGCTCGATCGCGGCGATGCCCGCGTCGAGCTGCGCCACGTAGCCGGAGAACTCCTGCCCGAGCGTGAGCGGCGTCGCGTCCTGCAGGTGCGTGCGGCCGATCTTGACGATGTCCGCGAACGCCGCGCTCTTCCGCGCCAGCGTGTCGCGGAGCCGCCGGACCTCCGGCAGCAGGCGGCGCTCGATCTGGAGCGCCGCGACCACGTGCATGGCCGTCGGGAACACGTCGTTCGAGCTCTGCGACCGGTTCACGTCGTCGTTCGGGTGGACCGGCGACTTCGAGCCCATCACGCCGCCGCTCATCTCGATCGCGCGGTTCCCGATGACCTCGTTCACGTTCATGTTGGTCTGCGTGCCGCTGCCCGTCTGCCAGACGACCAGCGGGAAGTGGTCGTCGAGCTCGCCCGCGATCACCTCGTCGGCCGCCGCGACGATGAGCCCGCACTTGTCCGCCGGCAGCAGCCCGAGATCGCGGTTGACCAGCGCCGCCGCCTTTTTCACCGTGGCGAGCGCGGCGATCATCTCCCGCGGGAATCGCTCGCCGCCGATCTTGAAGTTCTCGAGCGAGCGCTGCGTCTGCGCCCCCCAGTAGCGGTCGCCTTGCACCTCGATCGGCCCGAAGCTGTCCTTTTCGATGCGAGTCGCCATGCCCGCGTCTTAGCGACAGTGGACCGGCTCCTCAAGCGGCGCGAAGCCGGGTCGCCGGCCCCTGCGCGAGGTGCGTAAACACCTTCGCGGCGCGGGGGCGAAGAGCGGGCGTGCTCTTGTTTTCTCGCCTGTTTCCTGCGAAGTTCCGGCCCTCGCACGCGCGAGAACCACGGAGATTCAGTATGGCCGGCATGGACACGGTACCGCGGGAGCTGCTGCAGGCTGCCTACAGGCGCAATCCCATTCACCTGCTCAAGATCCCGCTTCATTTCGGCATCTGGGCCGCGCTCACGTGGGTGCTGTACGCGACGCAGCATCACCCGCTCGCCATCCCGATCGGGATCGCCTGCTCGTACGTGATCGCCAACCTGGTCCGTGGCCTCGGCGCCGTCGCGCACGACGCCGTCCACGGCAGCTGCTCGCGCTCGAAGCTCGTCTCGTACCTCATCGCCCTGGTCTGCTGGGCGCCGACGGGCATGAGCGTGACGCTGTACACGAACTACCACCTTCATCATCACAAGATCGCGAACACGTACCCTGACGTCGACAACTTCGTCGTCACGGACTACACGCGGAACCCCGTGCTGGCGAAGCTCCTGCTGCTCGCCGTCTACACGTTCGCCTACCCCCTCTACTTCCTCGGCTGCATGGCGCGGTACGTGAAGCGCCTCTCGCCGCTCCAGCGCGTCAGGATGAACCTGGAGCTCCTCGGCTTCTACGGCCTCATGGGCTTCTTCTTCTGGGTCATGCCGTGGCAGGTGTTCTTCTTCTTCTTTGTCCTGCCGTTCATCTTCGGCGCCATCCTCGCCAGCGTGACCTCGATGATCGAGCACTACGAGATGCTCCCGGGGGAGGACGCCTACAGCTCTCGCACCTACGGGACGAAGGCGCACTTCACGAACTTCCTCTGGAACAACGTCACGTACCACAACGAGCACCACAAGTTCCCGGGCATCCCGTTCTACAACCTGCGCAGCTTCCACGTGGCGGCGTATCCCCACTACGATGAGCGGGTGAAGTCCGCCTGCCACCCGTCGATCGTCGCTCTCGCTCTCGAGCTGTACGGGCGCATCCTGAGGCTCGACATCGCGAAGCTCGACGAGCGCTACCGCGACATCAACAAGGAAGCCGAGCGGCAGAAGATGATGGCGCTGAACGGCATCCAGCCCGGCGTGACCGCCTGAGCCACCGCCGCGTCTCCCGTGCCCGGGCGCTCCGGGCCTGATCCCCCTGCACGAAACCATGAGGAGAGCCCGGCCGCGGCGCCCGCCGCGCTCGCGGTGAACCTCGCCGCGGCGAGCGCCGCCATGGTCGCCGCGTCGGCTGCCGTCGCGGCAGCCCGACGGGTGCTACGGTGCGCTCCATGAAAATTGCCATCGTTGGGCCTGGCGGGATCGGGAGCACGTTCGCCTTCCAGCTCGCGCGAGCGGGGCACGAGGTGACGGTCGTCGCTCGCGGGAAGCGGCTGGAGCAGCTGCAGCGGGACGAGGCGATCGTGAAGGCCACCGGGGAGCGCGCCGCGGTGCGGGTGAGCGCCGCGCTCGACGCGACGACCGAGTGGGACCTGGTGCTCGTGACGGTGCTCGCGCACCAGGTGGACGCGGTGCTGCCCGCGCTGGCCGAGAGCGCGGCGAAGGCGGTGATGTTCATGTTCAACACCTTCGAGCCGCTGGGCCGCCTTCGCGATGCGGTGGGCGCGGCGCGCTTCGCCTTCGGATTCCCCGCGATCCTGGCGACCCTCGATGACGGCAAGCTGACGTCGAAGATCGTCACCCGAGGGATGGTCACCCCGGTGACGGACGCTGCCTGGGCGAAGGTCTTCACGGACGCTGGCATCCCCGCCGTCGTGGAGCCCGACATGCAGAGCTGGCTGCGCACGCACGCGGCGCTCGTCGCGCCGGCGATGGTCGCCACGGTCGCGGCGCACGCGCGCAAGGCCGGCGTGTCGTGGGCCGAGGCGACGAACCTGGCGCGCGCCATGGAGGAAGGGCTTCGCGTGGTGCGCCAGCTCGGAAACACCATCACGCCGGAGCCGGTCGCGAAGCTGAGCCGCTTGCCCAGGCCGGCGATGGCCGCGCTCGTGTGGACGCTCAGCAGGATCGACGCGGTCCGCAAGACGGGCGCCGCGGGGCCCGGCGAGCCGCGCGCGCTGATCGACGCGATGGCCGCCGCGGCCCCCGGTCAGACGCCGGCGCTGCTCGCCATCAGGCCCTGAAGCGGCCAGGGATCTCGTTCTGGACAGCTGACCGATCTGCAAGCGTCTGGACCCCTGACCCCCGCCTCGACCAGAGGTTCGCGTGCAGCCCCGGAGATATCCGCCCGCGCGCCCGTCGGTTACGATGGTCTCGAGCGGGCATGGTCCACGAATCCTCCACTGTCGACACCGGGAGCTCGCGCGGCATCCTCCTCGGGCCGCGCGACCACGAGGCGCCCGCCCTGATGATCGCGTGGGCCGCCGCCGAGCCGGAGCGCGTGGGCGAGGTGGCGCTGTTCGAGCGGGACGGGGGCGCGCGGATCCTGGGCCGCGGCGAGCCCGCGGGCGGAGCGGACGGCGCGCGGGTGGTGTTTCATCGCCAGCGCCCCGGCGTCCTCGAGCGGACAGCGCCGCTCGGCAGCCCCGGCCTGTCGCGCGAGCAGCTGCGCGTCCGGCTGGAGGGGAGCGGCCTCCGGATCGAGCGCGTCGGCAAGTGCGCCATGGAGCTCCACGGCGAGCGCGTCGATCGGTGCGTCCTCGAGCCCGGCGACGCGCTGCTGCTCAAGGGCCAGCTCCTGCTCTTCTGCGCGCGACGCCCGCGGGGGATCGAGCCGCTCCACAGCGCCTCTCTCGCCGACGCGCCCGCGTTCGGCGCGCCGGACGTCCATGGGATCGTGGGCGAGAGCCCCGCCATCTGGCGCCTTCGCGATCAGCTCGCCTGGGTCGCCAAGGCGGACGAGCACACGCTGGTCCTCGGCGGGAGCGGCTCGGGCAAGGAGCTCTGCGCGCGCGCCGTCCACGCCCTCTCGGCCCGCGCGCGCGGGCCGTTCGTCGCGAGGAACGCGGCGACCATCCCGCAAGGCCTCATCGACGCCGAGCTGTTCGGGAACGTGAAGGGGTATCCCAACCCGGGCATGCCGGAGCGGCCGGGCCTCATCGGCGCGGCGGACGGCGGCACGCTCTTCCTCGACGAGATCGGCGAGCTGCCGCAGGGCCTTCAGGCGAACCTCCTGCGCGTGCTCGACGAAGGGGGCGAGTACCACGCGCTGGGCGGGTCCGCCGCGAGGCGCTCCCGCTTCCGGCTGCTCGGGGCGACCAACCGGGACCCCGCCGCGCTGAAGCACGACCTCGCCGCCCGCCTGGTGCTTCGCCTCGACGTCCCCGGCCTCGACGAGCGGCGCGACGACATCCCGTTGCTCGCGCGCCACCTGCTCCAGCGCGCCGCCGCGAAGAGCCCCGAGGCCACGCGGCGATTCCTCGCCTCGCCGGGCGCCGGCGCGCCCCGGGTCAAGGCGAGCCTGATCGAGCACCTGCTGCGGACCAGGTACACGACCAACATGCGAGAGCTGGGCGCGCTGCTGTGGCGCGCGATGTCGGCGAGCACGGGCGATTCGATCGAATGGATCAGCGGCTCGACGACGACCACCCCGACCAGCCCGCCGCCATCGCAGGACGAACCCTCTGCGGCCGCGGAGGCGGCGACGACAGCGGAGGCGCGAGAGCCGTCCGAGGCCGAGATCCGGGCGCGCCTCGAGGAGCACCGCGGCAACATCGTGCGCACGGCGCAGGCGCTCGGGCTGTCGAGCCGCTATGTGCTGTACCGGCTGATGCGGAAGCACGGGATCGAAGGGTGATGGCCTGCCCGGCCTCGTGCGCCGGCGGAGCGTGCCAGCAGGGCCAGGACAGGCTGGACGAGGACCCCACGAGGGGATCGCGCTGAGCGGCGCGCTCCGGCGCTGAAGCGCGATCACGTCGCGCGACGCGCTGTGCGCGCCCATGTGCGCCCCCCAGGCGCGCAGGCAGCCGCACACCCGCGCGCCTCGCACGGCCAGGGATGCGCCCGCGGGAACGCCGCCATCCAGCGGTATGCGCCTTGCTGCGCGGCGTTGCTGAACGGCCGCCGGCGTCCGATGATGGCCGGCGATTTCCGGTTGCCCCTCACCAGCTCACGGAGAAGACGATGACCGACGATCCCCATCCCGCTCCGTCCGACATTCCGGATGACGTGAAGCCCGTCCTCGCCGCCACGAGGGAGCTGCTCTCCCGGATCGGCGGCGTCGCGCTCCTGGTCGGCGTCGAGAGCTACCGGGACCACGACAGGGAGGGCGGCAAGGACCTCCTGGCGGGCCGTAACGACGTGCTCGCGTACTGGAAAGTGTGCCGCCGGCTGGGCTACACGCACCTCCGGGTGCTCAGCACGCCGGCGCTCCAGAAGGAGGACCTGATCCGGGCCGAGCGGGAGCTGGCGCCCGAGCTGCACCCGGGCGAGGACGAGGCGGAGACCAGGCGCCGCGTCGAGGAATGGCTGTCGAGGGGGAGGCAGGGCGCTGACGCGCCCATCGAGCTCCACGACGCGGCCATGGCCTCGCGGCTCGAGGTCGCGGGCGCGCCGAGCGTGCTCCTCGGGGAGGCCACTTCCCTTCAGCTCAAGGAGAGCGCGCGGTGGCTGGCCAGCAGGCTGGTGTTCACCGTGAAGCTCGCGTGGGAGCAGTGGCGGCGCGAGGAGGAGCTCATGGCGCTGCCGGGGTTCATGGCGTACTCCGGCCACGGCGCGCAGCGGGACGGCGAGCTCCTCCTGTGCCCGAGCGACACCGGCCCCGCGCTCGAGAACGCCGTCTCGTTCTCGGAGCTGCGCGCGATCTTCGAGGAGGGGGGAGACCTCCCCGGCGGCAAGCGCCCGGCCGACAACCTCACCGTGGTGCTCGATTGCTGCTTCGCGGCCGCGAGCGGCCCGGCCGGCAAGGCGCAGCGGGGAACGAGCCTGACGCCGGCGGGATCGCCGGCGGGGAAGGCGCCCGCCAGGACGCCGGAGATCGCGCGGAGCGTGTTCTGCGCATCGGGGCGCGACGAGCAGTCCTACCAGGCGATGCTGGGCGGGCACTGGCACGGAGCGTTCACGTGGGCGTTCACAGTGGCGCTGGAGCAGTGGAAGCTCCAGCAGCAGGGGCAGTTCAGGCGGAGCACGATGTCGCACGCGGAGCTCCTGTTCCGGGCGAGGACGCTGCTCTCGGCGCTGTCGTTCCCGCAGCACCCGATCCTCGTGGACGAGCTCGGGAATCTACCGGTGTTCCACCACGGCGCGGCGGCGGGGGAGGCCACGAGCGCCGAGCCCGATGCAAGGCGGCCGGGAGGGCAGCTCGATCCATCCGTCAAGAACGGCGACGGCTTCGTCTACTACGAGATGCGTGAGCGGGGCACGAACGCCCCGCTGGCGCAGATCGTGGTCACCAATGACAAGGTGGACCACGGATTCACCCGCTACACGGAGTACTGGAAGGTGAACAGCGCCGGCCTCAGGTTCGATTCGGACGATTGGCGGAATGGGATCACGGTGACGAGGCAGGAGATGCGCTGGAGCGATCCGGTCCCGTTTCAGCTGGGCAGCGAGGACTTCCGCTGCGACGTGAGGGACCAGGATTGGAAGCGCACCACGCACGTCGATCCCTATCAGTTGATCACCAGGGACGGCATCACGTACGGGTTCAGGGTGAACCTCTCCCGCCAGACCACGGGCGATCGGTGGACAGGCGCGCTCTGGTGGAGCAGGTCGTCCGACGCGAAGGACGTCTTCGCCCTGTCGGGCAACATGCAGTGGACGGATATGAAGGGCCGGGTCACGTCATCGTGCCACGTCCCGATGACGTAGCCATGGCGCGCGCCACGCGCAGCCCCACGACCGGCCGCCGGACATCGGGCCGGCCGCCGAAGCGGGCTGCCGCCCGGCTGTAGGTCATCGCGCTGGCCCACGCGCCTCCCTTGATCGCGCGAAAATCAGGGTCCTCCGGCGCCGCGGCGTCCAGCCGGAGGCGGCCGCCCTCGACGAGCGGCCCCTCGTGCTTCCACACGTTGATGCACCAGTCCCGCGTGTTCCCCGCGAGACCTCGCACCCCGTACGGGCTCTCGTCGCACGGGTGGCCGTCCACCCCCTCGCGCGCAGGTTCACCCTCGCTCGTGTCGACCACGCAGGCGAACGTGGAATCGACGTGATTCCCCCACGGCAAGAGGCGACCATCCGCGCCTCGCGCGGCTTTTTCGCGCTCGACCTCGTTCGGCAAGCGCCACGGCAGGCCGGTCCGCTCGGACAGCCACCTCGCGTAGGCCGTCGAAGCGTGCCAGTCCACGAGGACCATCGGCCAGTCAGGGCGCCAGCACAGCCCCTTGCGATCGGGCGGCAGTGAAAACAGGCCTTCCGGACCACGGAGCAGCGCGAGGTCGTCACCATCCTCCGAGAGGCCGAGCTGAGCGCGCGGGCAGGCGGCGAGCGCCTCGGCCTCACGACCGCTCGACACGAGGTGGTTCAAGAAATCGATGTACTCGACGGCGGTGACCGGAAAGCGGCGCAGGACGAAGCCATCGACCCAGAGCCGCCGCCGCGGCAGGCCGTCCGCCGCCTCGGGATCGCCGCCGATCCAGCACCACCCCGCCGGCACGTACACATCATCGGGCCCGAGCTCTCCCTCGGCCGGCAGCTCGATCGGGCGGGATCTCTCCTCCCCCGGCGCCCGCCCGTCCCAGCGCCCATCCCGGTCGATCAGCACCGGATACCGCACCTCCGCCCGCCCCGGCGCGCGCAGCCGCAACAGGTAGCTCCCCCGCTGCAACGGCACCTCGACGAGCGGCGTCGGCCCCAGCGCCCGCTCGCGCACGGGCACGAGCCGCCGGTCCCGCAAGACGAACCGCTCGACGATCACCTCCGCGCCCGGCGGCTCGGTCACCAGCGTCAGCGCGCCGTCGCCCCGCAGGAACGCCGCGTGCCGGCCGCGATCGTGGATGCGCAGCATCTCCTCGGCGCGCGCCGCGTCCTCGTCGCGGTGGCCGAGCTCCGCCTCGACGAGGCGCGCGCGGTGGTGATCCGCGAGCATCGCGTGCGCCTCGGGCAGGTCCGGATCCAGGCTCAGCGCGCCGTGCACCGCCTCCAGCCACCGCGCCTCGGCGAGCGCCGCGGCGCGGCCCATGCGCGCGGCCTCGTCCTCCTGCGCCCAGGCCGGGCGCTTCTTCTCGACGGCATCGAACGGGCGCAGCTCGGCCTGGAGCGAGCGCGCCCTGGCCTCGGCCTCGGCCGCCTTCACGCGCGAGGCGGCGATCTCCGGCCCGAGCGAGCGCGCCTGATCCAGCGCGGCCATCGCCTGCTCGCGCCGCCGCACCCCGTCGAGCCACGCCAGCACGTCGGCCGCGAGCGCCTCGGCGCTCGGGTAGCGCTCGGCGATCTCGCGGCGCATGGCCCGCTCCACCACCGCGCACAGCTCCGCCGGCGCCGGCGGGCCGCCGCGCGCCGCCTCGATCACCGGCGCGGGGGGGCCCGCGAGGAGCGCCGCGAGGATCTCCCCGCCGCCTGCGCCGCGGTACGGCGGCTGGCCGGTGAGCAGGCAATACAGCACCGCGCCCAGCGCGTAGACGTCGCTCGCCGGGCCGTGCAGCGCCGTGTCGCCGCAGGCCTGTTCGGGAGGCATGTACGCGGGCGTGCCGAGGACGTCGCCGTGGCGCGTCAGGCCCTCCGCGACGGCGCCTCCCTGCGGGCCGCTGCTCCCGCGCTCGTCCGGATCGGCGGCGTCGACCCGCCGCGCGAGGCCCCAGTCCATCACCAGCACCTCCCCGAACTCGCCGACCATCAGGTTCTCGGGCTTGAGGTCGCGGTGGACGACGCCGCGGCTGTGCGCGTAGGCGACCGCCTGGGCGACGCGCGCGAACGCGTCGACGAGGCGGCGGAAGGTCCAGCCCGTCGCCGTGGCGCCGAAGCCGTCGGGGCCCGAGCACGCGTGCAGCTCGTCGATGGCGGCGCGCAGGGTGCGGCCGCGGACCTCCTTCATGGTGAACCACAGGCGGCCGTCCGGGAGCTCGCCGCGGTCGTAGAGGGCGACGATGCCGGGGTGCTGCAGCCCTGCGGTGATGCGCGCCTCGACGAGGAAGCGGCGGCGCAGGTGGGGCTCTGTCGCGTGCTGCGCGCGCATGAGCTTGAGGGCGATGGTGCGCTCGAGCAGGGTGTCGCGCACGCGCCGCACCTCGCCGAAGGAGCCGGCCGCGATCACGCCGAGGTCCTCGTAGCGGGCGGGGAGCCCGACCCCCAGGGCCGCGCCGCGGGCCGACGCCGCCCGCACGACGGCGCTGCCTTCGCGGCCGCTGTCGACCGTCATCGTCTCGTCGAATGAGGCGGTGAGGTCTCCGGCCGGATCGTCGTGGGGGCGCGCCATGAAGGTCTCGGGAGACGGGCGAGATTACCACCCGGCAATGCGGGTGTGCGGCCGGTGTGCGCCCCATGTGCGGCCTCGATGGCGCACACCTCGCAGGGCCCGCCGCGCGCTCCGATCAGCGAGCGCGCGGCGCGCCGCCCCGCGAAACTCGCCTCGAAACTCCCCTCGAAGCGCGCTGGCACCGCAGCTGCAATGCGGCCTCACCGGGAGTCGACGCCGCGGTGAGCGCGGCTCGACGATCCGAGGGCGATTCAGGACACGAGGAGATCACCATGGGACACGGCGCCAACATGACCATCAACAACTTCTCTCCGTACGACCTCCAGGTGGCGGTGGTGCGCAAGCACTGCATCTATCCCCAGAGCCAGGGCGGCAACGGCGCGCCCGGGATCGACGCCTTCAACCGGCGTCTCGCGCACGGCGAGTCCATCGGCGGGTACATCGAGAACAAGAACACGTCGACCGGCGGCGACCTGTGCGCCACCGACACGGGGTACTTCGAGCTGTCCTTCACGGTCGTCAGGAAGGACGGCACGCCGGATCCCCGGTACACGCCCTCCGCCCTGACGGTCGCGATCCCCCACCAGCACTTCGAGAAGGGCGACACCAACAGAGACGGCGCGGTCAAGGTCGACCTGGCCATCCTGGACGGGCAGCAGGACGTGATCACGGTCGGCCTCAAGGACAACGTCTGAGGCTCGCCCCCCGGGCGAGCACGGACGGCGGGCGCGGAGGACGGGGACCGGCGAGCGCGCCGGCTCCCCGTCCTCCGCGCCTGGCCAGCGACCTCGCGCGGAGCGCGGAGCACGGAGGAGGACGCGATGAGATACGCCGACACCGAAGCGTGCCAGTCGGGCGGGCACTGCCGGCTCTGCCGCGACCGGGACCGAGGGCGCAAGTTCCGCCTGGCCGTCGTCGAGGACTTCGAGGTCCCCGGGGGCGTGGTCGACTTCGATTGCCCCCACGGCATTCCGTGGGACACGGACGTCGAGACGAGCCGGTTCGCCCGGGCGATCACCCGCGCGCGGGCCGCGGCCCACGGAGCCCTGTCCGTGCTCAAGACCTCCCTGAAGGTCGGCCTCTTGCCTCGTCCGGAGGTCGAGGCGAGGCTGGATGTTTGCCGGAGATGCCCGGGCGGCCTCGCGGTGATGCGCGAGGGTGGCGACGACGTCCACACCTGCGGCAAGCTGCTCGAGATCCACCGCGAGCAGGGCCGCTCCACGTGCGGGTGTATCCTGAGGGCGAAGGCCGTCGACGCGGAGGAGGACTGTCCCAACGGGTGGTGGCCGCACCCCGGATAGCGGTCCTCCGGCGGCTCATGATGAGGCCAGCCCCGATGGCACGCCCTGTCCGGGCGGCGTTTGCGTCGGCGGCCTCTGTTAAGTCGAGGGATCGTCGAGCGGCGGCGGCGCGGACGGTAGCGGAGGCGCCGGAGGCACCGGCGGCACCGGCGGCGCTGGACGCACGGGCGGTGCCGCCAGCGCCGCCGGTGGCGGAAGCACGGGCGGCGGCGCTGACACGGGCGGCGACGAAGGACCGGGGCACGTGAGCGGTTGCAGGGTCGGGACGAGCCCAGCCGAAACACCGGTGCTGCCGTTCCTGGTCCGCCGAAGCGGGAGGACGCGTGACGACCGAACCGGAACGCTTTCAGCCCGCCGAGGCAGGAGCCGGCGGTCCCGCAGGAGCCGCTGGCTAGTCCTCATCAACAAGCTGGATCTCAGGGACCCCTGCTGCCACCGCATCAACGTCGAACATGGAGACGAATTCTATTCCTTCCGGGAATTTTACACGCGAGAGGTGGCTACCCTTGCCGCAGTGGGAACACCACAATATGGCGTATCCGAATCGCGTCGCGGGATCTCCCGCGAGCTTCCAGTTCACCGCACCGACACCGCACTCCGGACAACGCACCTCCTTCCCGCTCAACTTGGCAAGGTAGGCGGTGAGCCAAGCCTGGTACCCCATCTAGTAGCCCCCCTGAAAGAACGGCCAGAAGGAGCCCTCGGTCGCTGAAGCGGCTCGTTGCCGGACGCCGCAGCCTACTGATCGAACAAGCTCAATTGTATCATCCGGCTCGGCTCCGGCGCGGGCGGCGGCTGTGACGGCGGCGGCTCCGGAGCGGGGCGTAGGCGCCACGGGCGCAGCGGGCGCGCTCCCGACGAGCCGCAGGAACCCCCGCCCGTTCGGCAGGGCCCTGGCGGGCGCCGTGGGCGCCCCTGCGGGCGCGTCGGGCAGCTTCAGCGCCTTGGGCGTCGGCGGCTCCGTGGACGCCTCGGCGAGCGCTGTCGCGACGAGCTCCTCGATGCTCCAGACGTGATTCGTCAGCCCGGCCTCCATGGCGGGCGTCACGCGGAGCGCTTCGTGCGGGCGGCAGAAGTTGTAGAACGCCATGTGCAGCGCGACCGCCGCCTTGTGGTGCGGCAGGCGCTTGCTGAAGCCGTTGCAGAGCCTGGTGAACCGTCGGATATGCATGCGGATCGTGAGGTTCTGCCGCTCGACGTGGCTCGTGCTCGCCCGCTTCACGTCGGGCACCCCGAACACCGGCGTACGGGTGATGAACGGGTCGCGCGGCGGCTCGTACCGGTGATCGTCGTCCCGGCGCGCCTTCCGGCTGCAGTTCTTGACGACCTGGGCGTAGTCGACCGAACCCGCGAACGAGGCGCCCACCGCGGCGATGTAGGGCTGCCAGCCGTCGCTGTAGAGTTGCGGGATGGTCACCAGTCGAGCGCGCAGGTCGTCGATGAACGCCTTGGTGTTCTCCTCGTCGCGCTTGCCGACGCGGTAGGAGCTCACGAGCTTCGACGCGCTCGCCATGCCGACGAAGACGTAGGCCTCGCCGACCTCTGGCGGGTCGCCCGGCACGACGCGCACCTGCTTCTTCTGGACGTAGCTCCAGATCTCGTCGACCTGCACCGTGCGGCAGTCGACGTCGCGCACGAGCCGGTTGTGGAGCGCCGCGCAGCCGTCGCCGACGCGGAGCAGCAGCGACAGGATCGCTGGCTGGCTCACCTCCGTGAGCCGCGACGTCGGACGGATGCCCGCTCCCTCGACAAGATGCGCGACGACCGCAACGCGCTTCGCCATGGGCAGTACGTTCGCCATAAAGGGCCTTGCCTCTCCTCGAGCGACGACCCATGATCGCGGTGCGACGCGCGTTCGGCGGGCCACCGCCGGATGTTTCGCAGCCCCGTCTCGGGTTCCAGCCGAGGCGGGGCGCTTTGCTAAGTACCCTGCAATATAGCGCAAAACGCCTTGTTTTCCTGGGGTTTCGGTGCAGCTAGGACGTCCGCTGTCACAGCCACAGAGCGAGATCGCAGCCTGTTTGACGGCTCTTTCGCGTCGTCGCCGGAGACCGTCGGTAGATTAAGTGGCATGTTCCGGCGCCACTCGGCGTGCTAGAGTTCATCTGCTGATCCATGCACGTCGACTACATGCCCCCTGCAATGACCGGCCTCGTCGCGGGCATCGGGATGATGGCGGCGCCGGGGCGAGGGCGGCCGCTGGTCGAGGATCTCGACGAACTCCGTCATCTCCATGGCGCCAGCCTCCTCGTCTCGCTGGTCAGCGAGCACGAGCTCGAGCTTCTGGGGATCCAGGATCTGGCCGAGCGTGCGATGGAACGGGGCATTGTCGTCCTGCGCTGGCCCTTCGGCGACTTCTCGGTACCGTCCGACATCGCGGCCCTTCACGCGCCGGTCGATCGGATCCTCGACACGGCCGCGCGGGGGCGCGCCGCGATCATCCACTGTTGGGCCGGCCTGGGCAGGACGGGACTCGTCGCGGCAGCTTGCTTGGCCAAGCGTGGGCTCTCGCCGGTCGACGCGATCGCCGCCGTGCGGCGTTGCCGCCCTGGGGCCATCGAGAACAGCGATCAGGAAGAGGCGATTGCTGACTTCGCGCGCGCTCTCGGTCGGAGCACTTGACCCGACGGGTCCCCTGCTCGGGTCGACGCGGCTGCGCGCCTAGCGCACATCGCCTTCATGAATGCGGAAGGGTGAGACGTGGGAGGAGGCTGCGCTCCGGGCATGGCCCATGCACCGGATCGAGCGTCAAGACGGCGGGGGCCCATTGCTCAATTTTAAGCACTACCCTCAGCTGCCCCACGGAGACCAGATCCGGTCGTCAGGACAAGCTCAGCTGCCCCGGCGAGACCGGATCCGGTCGTCAGGACAAGCTCAGCTGCCCCGGCGAGACCGGATCCGGTCGTCAGGACAAGCTCAGCTGCCCCGGCGAGACCGGATCCGGTCGCCAGGACAAGCTCAGCTGCCCCGGCGAGACCGGATCCGGTCGCCAGGACAAGCTCAGCTGCCCCGGCGAGACCGGATCCGGTGCCTGGGAGCAGCTCAGCTGCCCCGGCGAGACCGGATCCGGTCGCCAGGGCAAGCTCAGCTGCCCCGGCGAGACCGGATCCGGTCGCCAGGACAAGCTCAGCTGCTCCCAGGCACCGGATCCAGTCTCCACGAAGCCGTCAGCTACCCCGCCGACGAGCGTCGCTCACCGTGGCGGCGCGGGCGAGGCGCGCTCATCACAGGGACAGGGGGTGCCGCGGGGGCCTCGGAAGCCGCCCGGCGCAGGCCCCGGCGCTCGCTACTGCCCGCCAGGGACGCAGATAGCCGTCGCCGTGCCGGCGCCCATGCACGAGAAGCCCGCCGCGCAGTCGGTGTTCGCGGCGCAGGGGAAGGCGCACTTGCCCACGGCCGTGTTGCACCTGTGCGTGCCGCAGATCAGGTCGTTCGTACACGGAAGGGCGAGCGCGCTCGGCTGCGACGTGGTCGTCGGGGCGGGCTGCCCAGGCTGCTGGTACTGCCCCGGCTGCTGGTACTGCCCCGGCTGCTGGTACTGCCCCGGCTGCTGGTACTGCCCCGGCTGCTGATACTGCCCTGGCTGCTGGTACTGCCCTGGCTGCTGGTACTGCCCTGGCTGCTGGTACTGCCCTGGCTGCTGGTTGTAGCCGTTGTACTGCTGGCTCGACGGATCCTCGGCTTCGCTGCCCCGGCACGCCGAGGACAGGAGCCCGAGGCCTCCGAGGGCAAGGACGACCGCCGCGGCCGAGCGCGCGCTGGTGAACCACATGGATTGCATCGTCAAGGTCTCCCGCAGGTGCGGGGGTTTCCCCGCGTGAGCAGCGGGCCTCGCCGACCCGCTGCCGAGATCTGAGACCCGACCCCGGGAGGAGCAACCGCGGACACTTCGCAGGCGAGCACCGCGCCGCGGGCCCGCTGCCCCGAGCACACCCCCGGTCGATGCCCTCACGCGCAGGGCAACGCCGTCAACGTCGCGCCCCAGGAGGAAAGCGAAAGCGAAGGCGTCCCGCCCCCGCCGCGGGCGCTCGCTACTGCGCGGCGCCCGGCAAGCAGACGGTGGCCGTGCACGTGAAGCCCGCCTTGCAGTCGTTGGCCCCGCCGCAGGGGAAGGCACACTTGCCCGCGCTCGTGTTGCAGCGGTGCGTGCCGCAGGGACCGTCGTCGGTGCAGGGGAGCGCGAGCGGGCCCGGCGTCGCCGTGGCCACCGCGGGCGTCTGGGCCGGCTGCTGATACCCAGGCTGCTGAGGCTGCTGATACCCAGGCTGCTGGTACTGCCCAGGCTGCTGGTACCCGGGCTGCTGATACCCAGGCTGCTGCTGATACCCCGGCTGCTGGTACTGCCCAGGCTGCTGCTGGTACCCGGGCTGCTGGTTGTAGGCGTTGTACTGCTGGTTCGACGGATCCTCGGCTTCGCTGCCACGGCACGCAGCGGCGAGGAGACCGAGGCCTCCGAGGGCAAGGACGGTCGTCGCGGCAACGCGCGCGCTGGTGAACCACATGGATCGCTTCATCAAGGTCTCCCGCAGGTGCGGGGTCTCCCCCGCGTGAGCGACGGGCCGATGCCGACCCGCCGCAGAGATCCGATCCCGGGCCCCCGGAGGGGCAACCTGGACCCTTCGCTGGCGAGCGCCGCGTCGCGGGCCCGCTGACGCGAGCCTACCTCCGGTCAGCGGCGATGCGCCCCTCAAAAAAGCGAGCCGCCGCGGCGCGCTCACCGCGCCGCCGCGTCCTTGCAGCAACGGAACCCCTGCTCGTAGCCGTAGTCCTCTTCCTTGTGGAACCCCACGGTCGGGCGGCAGCGGCCGCGCATCGGGCCCCACCAGCCGCCCTTCAGCCCGCTGCGATCGGGGGACTTGCGGCCCGGCCGCACGACCCACTCGTTGATGTTGCCGTTCAGATCGTAGGCGCCGAACGGCGACACGCACGCGGGCATCGACCCCGCGGGCACGCGCTGATCGAGCCGCTCGAGCTCCGCCTTGCACTTCGGGTGCTTCATGCACCGCTCGTAGCGGTAGAGCGTGACCTCGCGCTGGCGAAAGGGCCGGTCGATGTTGCACTTGGTCGGGTCGCGGACGTACCCGTACGTGTACGGGAGCATCTCCTCGCCCTCGCAGGCGAGGTTGAACTCGTCCTCGGTGCAGAGGCGCTTGCCGACGCCCTCGCACGCCTTGACCGCCTCGCGCCACGAGACGAGCAACGCGGGCACCTCGCCCTTCCGGTTGGGCCACTCGTAACGGTCGACGCAGTACCGCATCGGCGTGCGCTTCTTCGAGAGGCACTCGGTCGGCTGCTTGTACTCGAGGCAGCGCTCGCTGACGCTGCTCGGGTCCTCCGCCTCGCTGTAGGAGGTCGCCTGCCTCGCCTTGTCCTTCACGAACTCCTTGTGGTGCTTCAGGCAGACCTGATTGACCAGGGGGCAGTAGTCGCCCTCGACGAGGACCATGTCGTCCGGGCACCCCTCGGAGCTGCCAGGCAGCCCGCCGTCGGGTGAGCCGCCGCCCGGCGAGCCGCCGTCGGGCGAGCCGCCGTCGGGTGAGCCGCCGTCGGGTGAGCCGCCGTCGGGTGAGCCGCCGTCTTGCGACGGCTCCGACGTCATGCCGCCCGGCTCCGACGTCATGCCGCCCGGCTCCGACGTCGCGCCGCCCGGCTCCGCGGCGGCGTCGCCGGGTGGCGCGGGCTCCGCGTCCGCCGCCGCGCCGGCGCCCGTGGGGCCGGCGGGGGCCGCGGCGTCGGCCGCGGCGGGCCCGGGGCGATCGCAGGCGAGGGACGCGGCGGCGAGGCCGCACAGGAACGCGAGGCAGGCGGCGCAGCGCCGGCGCGGGGCCCGGCGCCGCCGTACCGGCATGGCCGGCGGCGCGGCGCGACGAGGGCGCCGGATCATCGGCCGGGGGCGGGGATGACCTTGAGCGGCACCCGGGCTCCGCCGCGATCGACCTCGATCTCGACCTCGCGGCCCGGCTCGAGGTCGCCGAGCGCGAACATGAAGTCGTGGATGTTGGTGATCGCGTGGGCGCCGATGCGCACGATCACGTCCCCCGCCTGCATGCCGGAGCGCGAGGAGGGCGAGTCGGGCCGCACGCCCGTGAGCTTCACGCCGGGCCCCTGGTACGCGTAGTCCGGCATCGTGCCGAGCGACGCCCGGAAGCCGCCGCGCATGCTGCGGTGCGGGTCGGCGGGCGCGTCGGTGAACGGCAGCCGCGCGTCGCGCCGCGACAGGGCGAGCGCCATCCGCGCGGTGAGCACCGCGCAGCGCGAGACGCCCACCGCGTTGATCTTGTCCGCCGTGTCGCTCGGCCGGTGGTAGTCCTCGTGGACGCCCGTGAACAGGAAGGCGACCGGGACGCGCGACGCCGTGAACGAGCTGTGATCGCTCGCGCCGAAGCCCTCGGCGCCGTACTGGAGCGCGAAGCCGAGCCCGCGGGCGGCGTCGTCCACGATCGGCTTCCAGGCGGGCGAGGTGCCCAGGCCGTCGACGAGGAGCTTGTCCTCGCGCATCCGGCCGACCATGTCCGCGTTGATCATCGCCACGACGGGCTTCATCCCCGCGAGCGCCGCCGGCGGGTGATCGACGAAGTGGCGCGAGCCGATGGTGCCGAGCTCCTCGGCGCCGAACGCGATGAACAGGACGTTCCGGTCCGGCCGCGCGGGGAGCGCGGTGAGCCGCCGCGCCACCTCGAGCAGCATCGCGGTCCCCGAGGCGTTGTCGTCGGCGCCCGGGTGGACCGCGTGCACGCCGGGCGCGCGCGAGTACGAGTTGCCCCCGAAGCCGAGGTGATCGTAGTGGGCCCCGAGGACGATGTACTCGCCGGCGTGGGGCGAGCCGTCCCGCGCCGGGAGCAGGCCGACGACGTTCGACGCCGGCGCCATCCGCGGGGTGACCTTCGTCGTGATCTCGACGGTGACGCCGTCGAGCGGCTTCGGTCCAGGCGCCTTGACCGCGCCCGGCTTCACGTTCACGGGCCTGGCTGCCGCAGGCTTCGCCGTGGTGGGCGCCGCGGCCGCGCCGCCTGCTGCGGGCTGCGCCCCGGCGGGCTTCTGCGCGGGCTTCACCGGCGGCGCGAGCCCGGCGGAAGGGAACAGCGCCCGGGCTGCGGAGCGCGTGATCATCACGGCCGGGATGCCCATGCTCGCGGCGTCGTCCGACACGCGCGGGAGCTCGTCGCCCGCGGCGACGAGGATCACGCCGGTGGCCTTGTGCTCGCGGGCGGTGCGGAGCTTGTAGCGGACGCTGCCGAAGTCGCGCAGCGCGTCCGCCGGCCGCGCAGAAGGCGCGTGGTGCGGATCGGCCGGCGCAGCTCCGTGGTGCGGATCGGCCGCCGCTCCGTGGTGCGGATCGGCCGGCGCAGCTCCGTGCGGCCCCGCGGCCGCCGCCCCGTGCGGCCCCGCGGCCGCCGCCCCGTGCGGCCCCGCAGCCGGCGCCCCGTGCGGCCCCGCGGCCGCCGTCCCGTGCGGCCCCGCCGCCGGCGCGCTGCCCTCCAGGCTGGGCACGCCGTCGAGCACGACCGCTATCTTCCCCTCGATGTCCTTGCCGCCGTAGTCGTCCCAGGAGAGCGCCGCCGCGGTCACGCCGTGGCCGACGAGCACCGCGGCCCCCGCGACCGTGCCGCTCGAGCTCCCGTCGGCGGTGACCAGCTTGCCGGCCTCGGCGCTCTGCTTCTTGCCCGCGCGCTGCACGGCGAGCGCCGCCGGCGCCACGTCCGCGCCCACCCGCGCGTCGAACCCCTGCCGGTACGCCTTCGCGTCGCCCCCCGGCCCGCCCAGCGGCGAGAGCTTGAGCTCGGCGAACCGGCGCGCGATGAAGTCCGCCGCGAGCTCGGCCCCCGGCTCGCCGGTGGCGCGGCCCGCGAGCTCGGGCGACGCGAGGTACGTGACGTCCGCCTTGATCCGCGCCTCCGCGGCGGGATCGAGGTCGATCGACGCCGTCGGCGCGGGCGCCGCCGCGGCCGGCTTCGCGGCCGGCGGCGCGGCCGCCTCGCGAGGCGGCGCGGCGGCCGGCGCGCACGCCGCGAGCGCCGCGCACGCCGCCAGCAAACCGGCGACGAGCCCGCAGCGCAGCCCCGGCGCGCGCGTCCGACGACCCGCGGCGGCGCGCGCGCTCGCGCTCGCGTTCACCACGGCGCGGCCTTCTGCGCCGCGCGCACCAGCTCGAGCGCGCGGCGGCCGATGTACTCCTCCACGTCGGCGGGCGCGATGTGGCGGTCCTTCGCGAAGTCGAACTCGCGCGGCTTGCCGTCGCCGAAGGTCACCCGGACGATCGCCGAGTCGCGCAGGAGCTCGAGGGCCAGGCTGAACTCGCCGAACGCGAGCCGGTGCTTGTCCTGCTCCTGGGAGAGCACGATCGGCTGCCCCTTCTCCTGCAGCTTCTCGTGCGCGAACTTCAGCGACTCGGCCCCCTGCGTCACGGCCGACTCCGCGGCCGCGAGCGCCTCGGCGACCCGCTTCTTGTGCCGCGCGAGATCCTCTGCCTCGCGCTCCGCCTTCGATTTCACGGCCTCGATGAGCTCATCTCGCCAGGTAGGCACGGTGCACCTCGGCGCGAACACTCTTCCGAAACGTGCATTTTGTCCAGCCCGACACGCGCCGGGCAGCCCGACGGCCCTGACCCCCGACGCGCGCCGGACGCGGGCTCGGCCGCGCCGCCGAACAAAACAGAAAGCCCGGGATCCCCGGGGGAGGACGACCTCCCCCGGCGAGCTCCCGGGCCCCTGCCGCCCGCGCCGCGGGCCTCTCCGACGAGCCGGCGCGCCGCTGCCGCGCGCTACGGAGCGCTACCGCGCGTCACTGCACGTCGGCGTTCCCGGTCTTGGCCGGGGCGAGCGCGCTCAGGTCCTCGGCCACGGTGGCCTTCGGGTTCATGAGCTCGTGGAACGCGCGCTTCGCGAGCGCGCCGGTCTCGCCCTGCTCGTGCCGCAGGGCCATGAGCACGCCCTTCTCCTTCATGAACTTGAGCGTGTCGATCGCGCCCTTCTTCTGCGCGCCGTCGCCGCTCTTGGCCGCCTGGTAGAGCCGGTAGCGCAGCACGACGCGGGTCTCCGAGTGCGGGCCGTTGTCGTACTTCAGGTTGTCGAACTGGGACTGGAGCCGCTGCCGCGCCCACTCCTGCGGCGCGTCCGCGACCTTCACGCGCGTGATCGCCTCGGCGTTCGCGACGTACCGGTAGAGGTTGCCGCGCTTGAAGTCCTCGTCCGACCAGTAGCCGAAGGCGCGGTAGTAGTGGTCCTTGAGGTCGTCGAGCGCCGACTTGTCGAAGTCGGCGTACATCGCGACCGTCCGCGCCGCGGTCTCGCTCGTGCCGCCGAGGATGAGCGCGAGCGCCGCCGCGTTCCGGACCTCGACGTCCTTCAGCTTCTCGAACAGCTGCCCCTGCACCGCCTCGTCGAAGCCGCCGATGCCGATGGCGCGCGCGATCGCCATGCGCACCCCGGGATCGACGTCGGCCGCGAGCAGCGAGACGAGCTCGCCGGCCGCGCTGGGCACCGGCCGGAGCGCGAGCGACGACGCGTAACACGCGCCGATGAGCTGCTTGCGCGGCTCCTTCTTGCTCGCGAAGTCCTTCGCCTTCTTCGCGACCTCGAGCATCGCCTTGTCGTCGGCGCACCAGGCGAGCGCCTCGCACGCGGCCTGGCGGGCCTCCTCGTGCCACGTCTCGTCCTCGATGAGCTTCGTCAGCGGCTCCACCGCGCGCGCGTCGCCCCACTCGGCGAGCCCCTGCGACGCGCCGTAGGCGACCGCGCGGAGCGCCATGCCCAGCATCGCGAGCCCAGCGCCCTGGAGCCCGTCCTGGGTGATGTCCATCTTCGGGTCCTTCTTCCTCCTGAACTGCTCGAGCAGCCGCGGGTAGGAGGGCTCGTCCTTCATCCGCCCGATGTAGCGGAGCGCGCTCTGCGCGGTCTCGAACGCCGCCGGGAACGGCGGCAGCTGCCCCTCCTTCGGGAGCGGGTCGGTCGGGAAGGCCCAGTCGCGCATGTCCTTCAGGATCTTCTCGGAGCGGACCGTGGCGAGGAAGCGCAGGCCGTTCGCGTGCGGCTGCGGGCGATCCTTGAGCCACAGGATGATCGGGGCCTCGGCCGCGGCCTTGAGCTCGGCGCTCTTGTCGGTGTGGACCGTGGCGAGGTCGGCGAGCATGCGGGCGCCGACGACGCGCGGCAGGTCGGTGCGCGACAGGTGGCCGCCCTCGTCCGCCTCCCAGAACTTCTCGAGCTTGTAGAGCTTCAGCGGGTCGGCCAGCATCCGCTCGCCGATGTACTTGGCGCCGCGGATGTCGCCGACCTCGGCGAGCCGCGTCCCCGCCTCGCCCTGCCAGTGCAGCGCCGGCTTCTTGGCCTCGATCCACTTCACGAGCGGATCGGCCGACCGCGGATCGGCGAGCTCGCGCAGCATCTCCATGATCTGCTTCGTCTGGAACCAGGTCGTCTCCTCCGGGTCCTGCTTCACGCTGTCGAGGGCGAGGACGAGCCCCTCGCCGCCGATGCCGTCGCGCAGCGCCTCGAGGAAGCGCTGGCGGCTGTCCTTGTCGGCGTTCGACAGCGCCTCGAGGAGCGGGGCGCGCGCCGTCTCGTCGCCGATGCGCCCGAGGCCGTTCGCGGCCTCGCGCGCGACCTCGACGTCCTTGTCCTTCACGAGCGTGATCAGCGCGCTCGTCCACTTGGATTCGGCGTTGCGCGACAGGACCGTCGCGACGAGCTGCCGCACCGACGCGCTCTCGTCGGTCGCGAGCTTCGCGAGCTCGTCGAGCGACACGAGGCCGGCGAGCTTCTCGGGATCGAACGCGATGCCGCCGCCGAGCCGCTCGACCTTCGAGAGGAACCCCTTCCGGTACTGGTCCATCGCGTCCTTGAACGCGGCGGGCTCCTTGAGCTCGATGAGGGCCCAGACGATCTGGGGCCTGTCGCTCTCGTCGGCGACCTTGAGCGCCTCGAGCAGCGCGGGCTTGGCGCTGTCGGCCTTGGGCGAGCCGTAGTAGGCGAGCACCTGCGCGGCGACGCCCTTCACGCGGTGGTCGGGGAGCGACAGCGCCTTGGTCGCGTGCGTGACGCCCTCGGGGTCGTCGGCCCACGCGAGCTGCATGAGCGCCTCTTGCTGGAGCGACCCCTCGGCGTTGGAGGCGGCCCACTTGCGCCAGAGGGGCAGCTGGTCCTTCTTCGGCAGGACGAAGATGTTCTTCTTCTCCTTGGAGATGTCGTCGACCGACATCTTCTGGCTGTCCTGCTTCACGCCGAACCAGATGGCGCCCGCGGCGCCGAGCGCGAGGAGGAGGCCGACGATGATCGACACCGGGCTGAACCGGCCGCGCTTGAAGTTGCCGTCGTCCGGGATGCCGCCCCCGGCGGGCGCGGGCGGGGCTCCGGGCAGGTCATCGCTGTCATCGGGGGGCCACTTGGCCGCCCACTTGGCCGGAAGGGGCCCGGGCGGTGGGCGCCGTCCGCGCGGCCCCGTGGGATTTTCTCGTGAAAGATTCGGACGATCGAGCATGGTTCCTCCAGCGCGCGGGCGACGACGTTACCCGAACGGCGGCGGCATCGCGCGACGAGCCGCGCTGCGCCCCCGACCCCCCACCAACGGCGGCGACGGCGGCGGCGTCGCGCGGCGAGCCGCGCTGAGCCCCCGACCCCGGGCCGGGCGGAGAAGCGCCCGGCCGGTCGAGGCGCCGGACCGTACCAGAGCCGCTCGGACGTAGGCCCAAAGATTTGCTATGAAGACCGGGGCCCCGTATGGCCGAACCCGAGTTCAATTCCGGTAAGATTCTCTACCCTGCGCTGGCGGTGCTGATCGCGCTGAGCGCGCTCATCGGCCTGGTGCTCCTGCCGCGCCTGTCGCCCGGGGCGGGGGGCATGGTCGGCGCGGACGCGCCCGACGTGACGCTGCCGGTCGCGGCGAACGGCGAGCCAGGCGCGCGCATGCAGCTCGCCGAGCTGCGGGGCCAGCCGGTGGTCCTCGATTTCTGGGCCACCTGGTGCGGCCCCTGCGCGGTCCAGGCGCCGATCCTCGACCGGATCGCGCGCCGGTACGAGAAGAAGGGGCTCGTGGTGCTCGGAGTCAACGTCGACGACCCGCCCCAGGTGGCGAGTCAGTACGCCCTCAAGAAGGGCCTCTCGTATCCGATCCTCATCGACGACGCGAGGGACGCGTCGGCCCGTTACGGGGTGGACAAGCTCCCGAGCCTCGTGGTGATCGACCGGCAGGGCAAGGTCGCGGCCTACCTGACCGGCGTCGTCGACGAGGCGAGCCTCTCCGAGATCATCGCCGCCACCCTCTGAGAGATCATCGCGGCCACCCCTTGACGATCATCGCGGCCGCCCCCTGAGAGAGCGCCGCGGCCACCCCCTGAAGATCATCGCGGCCACCTCCCGAGAGGTCGCCGCGGCCACCCTCTGACCTCGCTCCCGGTGTCAAAGCCCTCCCGTCCTCTGAGCCTCGCGCTCGCGGCGCTCGCCGTCGCCCCCCTGGCCTGCTCCCGCAACGACGCCGAGCGCGGCCGCGACGCCGGCGCGCCGCCGGCGGCCAGCTCGGCCGCGCCCGCTGCTGGCCCCGCGGCCGGCAGCTCGGCCGGCGCGCCGCCCGCTGCTGGCCCCACGGCCGGCAGCTCGGCCGGCGCGCCGCCAGCCGCGGACGCCGGCGAGGCGCCGCCGGCGGTCGGGGACCCGATGGCGACCCACTACGAGGCGCGCGAGGACCTGGTGCGGCTCTTCTCGTTCAAGGAGCTCACCGAGCGCGAGCGCAGGTTCAAGAACCCCGAGCTCTTCCTGGAGAAGAACTTCGGCGGCGGCACGCCGGCCCGCATCAACCAGGGCAACAAGGAGCTCGCGCGGCACACGCGCTCGAAGGAGCAGTGCCTCGAGGGCCTCCGGGGCGTCGTCCTCCAGACGGAGGAGCAGCGCGCGCGCTGCGGCGGCCACGAGAACATGGTGCCGGTCTCCAAGAGCGCCCGCGGGAAGCTGAAGCCCGCCGAGTTCTGCATCGACGTCTTCGAGTTCCCCAACAAGGCGTGCGAGCTGCCGATGGTGTGGGCGAGCCCGACGCAGGCGGCGTCCGTGTGCAGCCTGCAGGGCAAGCGCCTGTGCACGGAAGACGAGTGGAGCCTCGCGTGCCGCGGCGACCCCGAGGGCGGCAAGCCGACGACGTACGCCTACGGCGACGAGCTCGATCTCGCCGTCTGCCACACGCAGACGCGGCACCGCGAGATCGGCGGCAAGCCCTGTGACGGCGACACGGCGCGCTCCGCGTACCAGACCTGCGCGACCGACACCGAGCCAGCGGGGTCCTACCCCGCGTGCCGCTCGCGCTTCGGGGTCTTCGATCAGCACGGCAACGTGGCCGAGATCATGACCCGCCGCGACCGCGACGACGGCAAGCTGTACAGCCAGCTCAAGGGGAGCGCCTGGTTCTACGTCGAGGTCGCCCGGGAGCACGACGCCCCCCGGCCGAAGAACGGCCCGGAGACCTACCCCGATCACTGCGCCTTCAGTCCGCGGTGGCACGTGGAGCCGATGGAGAACGCGTGGCACGCGAACTACCACCTCGGCTTCAGGTGCTGCGCGACGGTCCGCTGAGGCGCGCCCGCGCGGCACGGCGCGACACAACGCGACACGACAGCTGAGTTGAAGATCGGCCGGGAGGCGCCCGCCTGCGATTGAGGCGCTGGCGGCTGGATTGAGCCCGCGTCGAGGGGTACCCTCGCCCCTCGATGCACGCGCTCGCCCCTCGTGCGCAGATCGCCCGCGGAACGTCCGGTGAGAGCCGGTGGGAGCTCGCGACGCGGCCCCCGTCGCCGCGGCTCCGCCCCTACATCCGCGACTACAGCGGTTACACGGAGCAGACGCCTGGACCGCTGCGAAGGCGCGAGTTCCCCGTGCCCCAGGTCGTCGTCATCATCGAGTTCGGACCGCCGCTTCGCGTGTTCGGCGCCGGGGGGGATCGCGGTCATTCCCTCTACCCGGGCGGCTTCGTCGCGGGCCTCGACGACACCTTCACGCTCACCGAGCACGACGGCTTCCAGCGCGGGCTGCAGCTGAACCTCACCCCCATCGGCGCGCGGCTCTTCTTCGGCGTGCCGATGGCGGAGCTCACCGGGCGCGTGGTCTCCGCCCGCGATCTCCTCCCCAGGAAGCACGCTCGCCTCGCGGAGCGCCTCGAGGAGCTCCCCACCTGGGACGCGCGCTTCGACCTGATCGAGCGCGCGCTCGGCGAGCGCATCGACGAGGCGCGGATCGAGACGGGCGTCGTCTCGTGGGCGTTCCGGCGCATCCAGGAGCGCGGGGGCGCGGTCGACATGCGGGCGCTCGCGCGCGAGCTCGGCTACAGCCAGAAGCACGTCATCGACCTGTTCCGCGAGAACGTCGGCGTCCCGCCCAAGCTCCTCGCGCGCCTCGTGCGGTTCGACCGGCTGGTGCAGCACCTCAAGGCGGGCGCCTCGGGGACGTGGGCGGAGCTCGCGCAGCGGTTCGGCTACTACGACCAGGCGCACCTCGCGCGGGACGTGAAGCAGTTCACGGGGACGACCCCGACGAGGGCGCGCGCCCAGCTGATCGATCTCTCCGGCCTGAGCCCCTGATCAACCCGCCGGGCATCACCGCGACGAGCTGCGCCGCGCGCCATCGCTAGAGCGGCAAACGGGTTGAAATCACGAGAAAAAGAAGAAATTTCACAGGGAGGCGGGGAGGCGGGGAGGGAGAGACGGCAAGAGAAAGAACTTCATTTGTCTTCCTCCCCGCCTCCCCGTCTCCCTGTGAAATTTCTCCGGGTTTCAACGTGAGCGGTGTTCTAGGGTCTGCGCCGCGGCCGCGGCTCCGGCTCGCCGACGGTCACGGTCCTCGGCGCCGGGCTCCGCGGCCGCGCCGTCGGCCCCGCGTCTGCCAGCCCCGCGTCCGCCGCCGCCGCGCCTGCCGGCTGACCTGTCATGGCCAATCGGTCGACGAAGAGCGCGATCGCGACGAGCGGGCCCAGCGTGAGCATGGCAATCAGCGCGCGAACCGCCGTCGAGGCCCTGGACCTGCCTGGGCGTCGCGCGGGCGGGGCGCCGTCGGTCCCGGACGCGGGCAGGGTGGCAGCGGCGGGGGACGTGTCGAGCGTCCTCTCCGCGCGTGCCGTAGGCGCCGGCCGCGTCGGCGCGATCGTGTCCATCACGGTGGGCGCGGCGGTCCTGTGCGCGCAGTCTGCGATTGCGGCCCGGATGGCCAGCGTCACGGAGGTCCACGCCTCGCTCTCGCGCTTCCACGACATCACGGGGACGCGGTTGGGGGGCAGCGGCGCCAGAGCGGAGAACGGCGTGCCCTCCCAGTCGCACGCGTCGAGGAGGATGGGGATGACCCGCGCCCGCCCGGCGTTGTGGCGCCCGAGCGCCCGCTCCATCTCTCGCCACTGCGCGTCGGCAGCGAGGTAATCGACGCTGATCAGAAGGACGATGAGGTGAGCCGCGTCGAGGCGCGCCGCGAGCTCGGCGTCCCGATCGCTGCCGACCCCGACGCGCCCGGTGTGCCAGGTGCGGACCTTCCCTTCGCGCTTCAGGGCCGACAGATGCTTTCTGAGCACGTCCTTCTGCCTCTCGTTCGCGGCTGCATACGAGATGAAGACGTCGATCGGCACAGGCGCGAAAAGCACGAGGATAGCGTATCAGGAAGGAGCCAGGCGGCTAGCGGAGCGGCCTTTGATCATAGTCTTTACTACCCGTCGAGATCCTGGCGAGTCTGTACATCGAGGAACCCTGTCCTCGAGGTGCAGGGCGCTCCCTCCAGGATCCGTCCTGCTTCCGAGGGGCCGCGGAGCTCGGCGTCGCGGACGTTCTCGCCGATCCGCCGCTTCAGAGCGGCGCGGTCGCGGCGCGGCTCGGCCCCCCTCTCCCGTCGAAATGCGCGCCGGGTCCCGTTCGAGAACTGAGTCCCGAAGGGACTGCCCGTGGCGAGCTCGATCACGGCCGTCGAGGGCGCGTGGTCGCCGAGCATCATCGCGAAGGCGTTGGCGTAGCAATACGGGCCCGAGCCGATGTAGGGGAAATGCATCTGGCGTGTCTCTCCCTGCGTTGCGAGCGGCGACGTGAGGTGTTCGTCGATTCGCGGGAATTGTCAATCAGGGTAAGGAGGCTTGCCGGTGGCTCCGGGCTCCGCGGGCAGCGTTCGCGCCGTAAAGCTGCGCGCGCACGTCGCGCGGGAAAGGAAACCTCCAGCCGAACGTAGACCCGTCTGTCCAGCGCTGTCGCCCGGGAGGCGCTCACGCCCGGCGCCTCCAGGCCCGGTGGCGTCGCTTCGAGGGCCGCGCGGGCACGCGCAGGTAAACGCACTTGTTCAAGGAGATCTCGAATGACACGGATGAAGCTTCTCGGGTTCCTGATGGCTGGTCTCGCGCTCGTGGCGTGCGGCGATGACGAGGTGGGCAACGGGGGCGAGACCGGGAACGAGCTCGATGGCAAGCAGCTCGGCGCCCTGACGGCCGCGGAGGCCGACGAGGTGTGCGACGGCCTCCGCGGGCGCTTCGAAGCGATCTCGAAGGAGGACATGTGCGAGGCGACCGCGGCGGTGCTCGCCTCCGTGCTCGGACTGGAGTGCGAGGAGATCAAGCCGGAGTGCATCAGCGCTCCGGAGGAGCCCGATCAGCCCGAGGAGCTCGATTCGTGCGGTGCGTCCGAGTTCGCCGGCTGCACCGCCACGGTCGCGGAGACCAGGGCCTGCATCGCCGCCATGGCCAGCACCGTCGAGGCGGTCACGTGTGAATCGGACATCGCCACGCTCGCGAAGCCCGCCGAGTGCGCCGCGCTCGACGAGAAGTGCCCGGGTCTCTTCGAGGACGAGGAGGAGGAGACCGAGGAAGGCCCCTGATCTCGGCGCCCGCCCCGCCGCGCATCTCGACGGCGCCGGCACGAGCCCGCGGCGAGGTAAAATCTTTACAATACCCCCGGCGTCGCGCTCCCCAAGGTGGCCCCCGAAGGAGCGAACACCATGTCGAACGGGTCTCCCACGAGCGTCCCCCCTGCATTCCGCTTGAATCAGATGATCATGAGCCTCTGGGTACCGCAGGTCGTCCACGCGGCCGCGGAGCTCGGCGTCGCCGACGTCCTCGCGGAGGGGCCGCTCCCGAGCGGCGACGTCGCGGCGCGGCTCGGCACGCACCCCGACGCGACGGAGCGCCTGCTCCGGGCGCTCGTCACGCTCGAGCTGCTCGTCGCGCGCGGGGAGCGGTTCGAGCTCACCGAGATGGGACGGTTCCTCGAGACGAGCTCCCCGCTCTCGAAGCGCGCATGGTCGCGCCTCATGGGCGGGCCGGGCGTCTGGCAGGCCTGGGGCCGCCTGACGGACTGCGTCCGCACCGGCAAGATGGCGTGGGGCTCCGGAGACGCCGCCGCGCCGTCAGGGACCGAGCACTTCGACGAGCTGGGGCGCGATCCGGCCGCCGCCGCGATCTTCCACCAGGCCATGGTCGAGCTCACCCGCGGGGTCGCGCCCGGCATCGTCGGGGCGATCGATCTCCGCGGCGCCCGCCGGGTGATCGACGTGGGCGGCGGGTACGGCGCCCTGCTCTGCGCGATCCTGGAGGCCCACCCGGACGTCGAGGGCGCCGTCTTCGACCTCGAGCACGTGCGCAAAGGAGCGCTCGAGCTGTTCGCGTCGCGCGGCGTCGCCGCCCGCGCTTCGTTCGTCGCGGGGAGCTGCTTCGACGCGGCGCCGCCGGCCGCCGACGTCTACGTGCTCAAGAGCGTGATCCACGACTGGGACGACGCGCGGAGCCTCCAGATCCTGGGCAAGTGCCGCGAGGCGATGGCCGGCGGGGCGCGCCTCCTCGTCGTGGAGCCGCCCGCGCCCACCGCGCGCGGGAACGCGACCCTCGAGTGGGTCCTCACCTTCAGCGACATCAACATGCTCGTGAACACCGGCGGACGCGAGCGCACCGAGGCCGAGTACCGCGCGCTGCTCGACGCCGCGGGGCTGCGCGTCGATGCGGTGCGCGAGACGCCGAGCTTCTTCCGGGTCTTCGAGGCGGCGCGGGCCTGAGCGACCGGCCGCGAGCGATGCGTCCGCGAAGGAAATGCGCGCTTCCGTCTTGCAAGGAAGAATTTTTTTGATCGTTCGTAGTACGGTCGGTCCCGCGCGGCCGCTCGGGGACATCACGCCCGGTTCGTCCGGGGCGAGGACGTCTCCTCGAGGGGCGCGCGGGCATGCTCGGGTGAGCAATCTCGATCGATCAAGGAGAGCTTGAATGACACGGATGAAGCTTGTCGGGGTTCTGATGGCCGGTCTCGCGCTCGCGGCGTGCGGCGGCGACGACGACGGTGGAGACACCGGGGGCAACAGCGGGGGTGACCTCGAGGGCAAGCAGCTCAGCAGCCTGACCGCCGCGGAGACCCAGCAGGTGTGCCAGGATCTCGCGGCGTCGATCACCCTCACGAAGGAAGACGTGTGCGAGTTCAGCGGCGCGTTCGCCGGCGCCTTCGGCGGTGACTGCGAGGCCACCAAGGCAGAGTGTATGAGCCAGCCGGAGCAGCCCTCGCAGGGCGGCGAGTGCTCCACCACGGGCTTCACGGACTGCACCGCCACGGTGGCGGAGTACAAGGCCTGCATGACGGCCCAGATCGAGGCCATGAAGGCGGTCACGTGTGCAACGCCGCCCGACACCTCCGGGGAGCCGCCCGCGGGGTGCGCGGCGCTCGACCAGAAGTGCCCGGCGATCCTCGGCGGCGGGGCCGCCGGCGGCGGCACCTGAGGTATCCCCTCGCCCCGGCTACCTGTCGATCTCGGGCGCCACGACGTCGAAGCTCGCGATGAGCGCCACGAGATCGGCCAGGAACAGGCCGGGGCTCTTGGCCTCGATCATCCCCATCGCGGTGAAGCTGCCGGTCCGGAACCGCGCCCGGTACGCCTCCTCCGCGCCCCGCCCGATCACGTAACAGCCCATGTCGCCGCGGGCGCTCTCGATCCGCGCGTAGGCCTCGCCGTCGGGCCTCATCTTCTTGGGCAGCTTGCCCAGGATGTCGTCCTCCGGGTGCTCGTCGATCTTGTCGAGCGCCTGGCGGAGGATCTTCGCCGACTCGCGGCACTCCTCGACCCGGACGTAGAACCGATCCCAGCAGTCTCCGACGGTCCCGTAGCGCCCGCTGCCCACCGGGACGTCGAACTCGAGCTCCGGGTAGACCGAGTAGGCGTCCTCCTTCCGGAGGTCCCACCGCACGCCGGACGCGCGCAGGTTGGGGCCGACGAGCCCCCAGTCCCTCGCCTCCTCGGCCGTGACCACGGCGACGTTGGCGAGCCGCTTGATGAAGATGTCGTTGAGGCTGATGAGTCGGTCGAACTCGACCATGATCGGCTCGAACCGATCGAGCCACCCCTTCACCTTGTCGGCCCACCCCTTCGGCATGTCGAACGAGACGCCGCCGATGCGGTGGTAGTTGAAGGTGAGGCGCGCGCCGCACAGCTCCTCGATGAAGTCGTTGATGTGCTCGCGCTCGCGCAGCGCCCACGGGAAGGGCGTGACGGCGCCGACGTCCATCGCCATCGCGCCGAGCGCGATCATGTGGCTGCCGATGCGGTTGAGCTCGCAGGAGATGACGCGCAGGTACTGCGCCCGCTTCGGCACCTCGATGCCCATGAGCTTCTCGCAGGCGGTCGCCCAGGCCTCGTTGGCGAACATCGCCGCGATGTAGTCGACGCGGTCGGTGTACGGCATGAAGCCGCTGTAGGTGCACCGCTCGCCGATCTTCTCGATGCTCCGGTGCAGGTAGCCGACGTCCGGCACCGCCTTCCGGATGATCTCGCCGTCCGTGGAGATGACGAAGCGGAGCACTCCATGGGTCGACGGGTGATGAGGCCCCATGTTGAGGGTCATCTCGTCTTCCATCTGCTGATCCGCGCCCGGGGCCGCGCCGCCGCGGTCGACGCTGAAGATGACCTGGCTCATGGCGCCTCCGCGTCCTTCTTCGGCAGCTTGATCTTGAAGAGCTCGATCGGGTTCGGCCGCTGGGTCGGGATGCCGCGGTACTCGGACTTCTCCTGCCAGTCCTTGCGGAGCGGGTGCCCCTCCCAGTCGTCGGGCAGGAGCAAGCGCCGGAGGTCCGGGTGCCCCTCGAAGCGCACGCCGAGCAGGTCGAAGCACTCGCGCTCCTGCCAGTTCGCGGCCGACCACACGTTGACGAGCGTCGGAACCGCCGGGCCCTCCCGGTCGAGGAACGCCTTGAGCACGACCCGGTGCTTCTTCGCGTAGGAATAGACGTGGTAGACGACGACGATCTTCTTGAGATCGGGGTAGTCGACCCCGGTGATGCACTCCAGGTAATCGAAGGCGAGCTCCGGCGCCTCGCGCAGGTGCTGGCACACGGCCTCGATCTTCTCCGGCGCGACCTGTAGCCAGGCGTCGCGGTCCTTCGCGGAGACGGGGTGGAAGTCGAAGACCGCCTCTTCGCCGAGGCTCGCCTTCAGCGCCTGAAAGATCTCTTCGGGTGTCATGAGGTGCCGGAGGGAATGGCTCAGCCGCGCGTCGCGCCGCGGCGGTCGAGGACCCGCTCGCTCTTGATCTTCTCCTGGATCTTCAGGAGCCCTTCGAGGAGCGCCTCGGGGCGCGGGGGGCAGCCGGGCACGTAAACGTCGACCGGGATGATCTGATCCACGCCCTTGCAGACCGAGTAAGCGTACTGGAAGAGGCCGCCGCAGTTCGAGCAGCTGCCCATCGAGATGACGAAGCGGGGCTCCGACATCTGGTCGTAGAGGCGCTTCACCCGGGTCGCCATCTTGTACGTCAGCGTCCCCGCGATGATGAACAGGTCGCTCGACCGGGGGCTCGGCCGCGGGGCCGCGCCGAAGCGCTCGAGATCGCCGCGGGGGCCGCCGGTCTGCATCAGCTCGATGGCGCAGCAGGCCAGGCCGAAGAGCATGTACCAGACGCTGTTCGACCGCCCCCAGTTGAGCAGCCAGTTGACCGTCTGGTCGACGCTCGTCGTGATGACGCCGCCGCCGTCGCTCTCGTACTTCGCTTCCCACCCGCGGGGCGGGGCCATCAGGTTCAGGTTCGATGTCATGACTCCGCACCTCCCTCGGCGACGGCCGCCCGCGCCGCGAGCGTCGACTGCGCCGCGAGGGCCGCCCGCGCCGCGAGGGCCGACTCCGCGGCTTCGCTCGCCCCCGCCAGCGACGCGCGCGGCTGGCTCCGGCTGCTCACGTTCTGCGCCCCCCGCGGATCCCCCTTGATGGCGCGGATCCAGTTGAGATCACCCTTCACGAGGACGTAGACGAAGCCGAGCATCAGGATGGCCACGAAGAGGAAGATCTCGATCAGCGCGAACAGCCCGCTGCCCTGGTCCACCCAGCGCTTGAACACCGCGGCGACCGGGTAGATGAAGGCGATCTCGACGTCGAAGATGATGTAGATGAGCGCGATGATGTAAAATCGCGGGTTGAAGTTGAACCAGGCGGGCCCGACGGGCGCCTCCCCGCACTCGTACGTCTCGACCTTCTCGGCGTACATGTTGTTGGGGCGCAGCAGCTTCCCGAACAGCAGCGAGCCAAGGACGAACCCGATCGCCACCAGGAAGAACGCGGCAACGCTGGCATAGGCCATCAACATCGGACGGAACCTCGCTCACCTCGCCCTCTCCCGCCACGGGCGAGAGAGCGCCTGATCCAGGGGGGTTATGTAGGTGAAATGATGAACCACGGCAAGCCGGCAAACCCTGAAGCGCCGGGACGCTCACCTGCTCCTTCACGGGGTATGTGGCGTCGCGCCGCAGCGCGGCAACGCGATGAGGCGGCGCTCGGCCGCTGCTGGGGCGGGGGCGCTGCTCGGGCGGGGGCGCTACTCAGGATCGACAGGGAGCGCCAGGCTGGAGTATCGGTCGAGCGTGGGTCTCGTGGACGTCGCGGTGCTCGCGGCCGTCGAGGGGGCGGCGCAGGCGCTGCCCATCTCGGCCACCGGGCATGGCGCGGCGGCCCGGCTCTGGCTCCGCGCTGTCGACGGCGGCGCGTGGGCCGTCGCCGCGCAGCTCGCGGCGGCGGCGGCGCTCGCGATCGCCGTGCGGCAGCGGCTCCGGAGCGCGCTCGGCGAGGGCGTCCGGGGGCTCGCGAGGCCGTCGCTCTTCAGGGCCTCGCCGCCGGCGCGCGACGCGGCGCTGCTCGCGCTGGGCGCCGCGGTGAGCCTCCTCGTCGCGGCGGCGCTCCGGCCCTACGCCGCGCGGTGGGGGCACGCGCCGCTCGCGGCGGGGCTCGGCCTGCTCGCCACCGGGGCGGCGCTCGCGAGCACCGCGGTCGCGCCGCGGCGGGCCGACCGCGAGGAGACCGACGCGCCGTCGCTCGCCGGGATGATCGCGGCCGGCGCGGCGCACGGGGTCGCGGCGCTGCCGGGCGGGTCGCGCGTCGGGGCGGCGCTCGTGCTGCTGCTCTGGCTCGGCGTCAGGCCGGCCCGCGCCGTCGAGCTCGCGCTCGCGCTGAGCATCCCCGCGCTGCTCGTCTCGGGGCTCGCGGAGGCGCGCGCGCTCTACGCGCCCGCGCCCGTGCCGGCCGCCGCCGCGGCGCTGGGCCTGTTCGCCGCCTTCGTGGGCGCCGCCGCGGGGGCCGCCGCGCTCCGCGCGCTCGCCGAGCGGCGGCGGACCGCCGCGCTCGCGCTGTGGATCATCCCGCTCGGCCTCGCGATGGTGGCCTACGCGCAGGCGCTGCCCGGCCCGTCCTGAGGAGGCCCTCTGCCATGATCGCGCCGCAAACCGTGCCGTACCCTTCGACAGCCCACTCCTGAACGATCGCCCATGAGCTCGACCGAGACCTCCGTCCATGTCCTGATCCTCGCTGGCGGCGCGGGCACGCGCTTCTGGCCGGCGTCCCGCGCCGCGCGCCCGAAGCAGCTCTTGCCGCTGCTCGGCGGCGAGCCGCTCATCACCGCGACGGCGCGCCGGGTGCTGCCGCTGTGCGCGCGCGGCGGGAGCGACGGCTGGGAGCGCATCTGGATCGCGACCGGCCAGCACCTCGTGGCGCCCACGCGCGCCGCGCTGCCGGACGTCTCGGAGCGGCGCCTGCTGGTCGAGCCGGCGCCGCGCAACACGGCGCCGTGCATCGGCTGGGCGGCGGCGACCATCGCGCGCGACGATCCCGACGCCGTCGTGGTCGTGCTCCCGAGCGACCACCACATCGCCGACGTGCCGCGGTTCCTGGAGGTGGTGCAGGCCGCCGTCGCCTCGGCCCGGGGCGGCGCGATCACGACGATCGGCATCCGCCCGACGCACCCGGAGACGGGCTTCGGGTACATCGAGGCGGACGAGGCGGCCGGCGCGGGGCGCGCGGCGCCCGCGGCCCCCGCGGCGCCCTGTAAGGTGCTGCGCTTCGTCGAGAAGCCGAGCCGGGAGCGCGCCGCGGAGTTCGTGGCGAGCGGCCGCTTCCTCTGGAACGCGGGGATGTTCATCTTCCGCGCGGGCGACATGCGGGCGGCGATCCGCGCGCACCTGCCGGCGCTCGCCGAGGGGCTCGACGAGATCGACGGCGCGGCCGCGCTGGGCCCTGCGGACGAGGCGGAGACCGTCCTGCGGGTGTTCCCGCGCCTGCCGGCCGTCAGCATCGACCACGGCGTGATGGAGCACGTCGCCGGGCTCGCGGTGGTGCCCGGCGACTTCGGCTGGAGCGACCTCGGCAGCTGGCAGAGCGCCTGGGAGCTCGCCGACAAGGACGAGCGGGGGAACAGCGCGCCCGCGGGGTCGGTGCTGGTCGACGCGCAGCACAACCACCTGGTCGATCTGCGCACGCGCTCCGGCGGCGCGCCGGACGACCGCCGGGTGATCGCGCTCGTCGGCGTGGAGGGCCTGGTGGTGGTCGAGACCGACGACGCGCTGCTCGTCGTGCCGCGCGACCGCGCGCAGGACGTGAAGCACGTGGTCGACGCCCTGAAGGCGCGAGGCCAGGGCCGGCACACCTGATCTCTCGTTCTACTCGCGCGGCGCCTCCCGCCGCGCCACCGCCCGCGCGTAGATCTCGCGCCGCGGCAGGCCGAGCTCCACCGACAGCTCCTCCGCGATGTGCTTGGCGCGCCGCCCCTGCGCGAGCTCTCGATCGATCCGCGCGTCGATCTCCTCATCGCTCGGGTGCGCGCCCGCGGAGGCCACGTCGGCGGGCGCGAGCACGAGCGTGATCTCCCCGAGCCACTCCCGCTCCAGGGCCGCGAGCTCCTCCACGGTGCCGCCCAGGATCTCCTCGTGCACCTTCGTCAGCTCGCGCGCGACGACCGCGCGGCGGCCGCGCATCCGCTCGGCGAGCTCCGCGAGCGTCTCGCGGAAGCGCCGCGGCGACTCGAACAGCACCACCGCCTCGGGCGTCGACGTGACGAGGGCCAGCGCCTCGCGCCGCTCGCGCCCGCCGCGGGGCAAGAACCCCACGAAGCGGAAGCCCCCCGTCACGAGCCCCGACGCGCTCACCGCGGCCATCACCGCGCTCGGCCCCGGGATCGCCACGACGCGCGCCCCGACCTGCGCGGCCGCGCGCACGAGCGCCGTCCCCGGATCGCTCACGACCGGCGTGCCGGCGTCGGTCATGAAGGCGATCGACTCGCCCGCCGCGAGCCGCGCGGCCGCCCGCGCCGCGTCCGCCTCCGAGGCGTGCGCGTCGAACCGATCGACCGCCTTGCCCGCGACGCCGAGGTGGCCGAGGAGCGCGCGGGCGCGCCGCGTGTCCTCCGCGAGGATCCGGTCCGCCCCGCGCAGCGTCTCGACCGCGCGCAGCGTGATGTCGCCGAGGTTGCCGATCGGCGTGGCGACCACGTAGAGGCAACCGCGGCCGCCCGACCCACCCTGCTCGCCGCCGATCGACAAGGCCTAGTCCGCCTCGACGGCGTCCCCGAGCTCCTCCTGCAGGTACGTCCGCAGCTTCGACTGGAGCCGCGCCTCGAGCTGGCGCACGCGCTCGCGCGAGATGCCGAACTCGTTGCCGAGCTCCTGGAGCGTCAGCGGGTCCTCCGCCGCCATCCGCTTGTCGAAGATGATCACGTCCTTGCCCTTCAGCGTCTCGCGGAACTTCGAGAGCCGGTCGTGGACGAGCATGCCCATCTCGCTCGCCTCGAACGCGCTGTCCGGGCTCACCCCCGACGAGACGAGCATCTCGACGCGCGGGATCGAGCGGCCCTCGAGGTCGCCGACGGGCGCGTCGAGCGACGCCTCGCCGCTCGAGAGGCGGCGGTCCATGTCGACCACCTCCTTCTCCTCGACCGACAGGCGCTTCGCGATCTCCGCCGCCGTCGGCTCGATCCCCATCGCCGAGAGCTTCGCCTTCTCCTTGTTCAGGTTGAAGAAGAGCTTCCGCTGCGCCTGCGTCGTGCCGAGCTTCACCAGGCGCCAGTTGTTGAGGATGAAGCGGAGGATGTACGCGCGGATCCACCAGGCGGCGTACGAGGAGAGCTTGACGCCGCGGTACGGGTCGTAGCGCTTCACGGCCTGCATCAGGCCGATGTTCCCCTCCTGGATGAGGTCCATGATGTTCTTGTAGGCGCGCCGGTACTCGTACGCGAGCTTGACCACGAGCCGCAGGTTCGCCGTCACGAGCCGCGCGGCGGTCGCGACGTCCTGCGTCTTCGAGTACTTGACCGTCAGCTCCTTCTCCTCGTCCGGCGTGAGCAGCCGGTGGCGCTGCACCTCGCGCAGGTAGGCCTGGAGCGGGTCCGTGCGCGACAGCGCCGCGTCCCCGCTGCCGCGGCCCTCGCTGGCGCCGACCCGCGCCGAGCGCGGGATCTCGATGTCGTTCAGGTCGATGCTCTGATCGTCGATGACCTCGCCGACGACCTCCACGACGTCGCCCTCGTCGACGTCGCCCGCCCTCTCGGCGCCGCTCTCGGGCGCGGCGTCCGCCTCGTCCTCGTCGTCGCCGCGCGCGCCCTCGTCGTCGCCCGTCGCCGGCTGCGCTGCCTCGCCGCGCGCGCGGCCGGCGGCCTTCGCGGTGGTGCGCTCGCGGCGCTTCGCGGCCGGGCGCGGGGCCGCGCGCTCCACCTCGCCCTCGCCCGTGTCGGGCCGGAGGTCCGCGTCGGCGCCCTCCGAGTCGGACCGAGGGCCCGCCTTCGCCGTGCCCTCGGGCTGCGGCGCTCCGGCCCCCTTCGTTCGCTTCGCTCGCGGCTCGCTCTTGCTCTTCGCCACCCGGACCTCGTCCTCGAAGTTCTAGTACAGCCCCGCCGCGTCGCGCCACCTGCGCCGGCGCGCAGTCGACGGTCAGCCCGCAATCCCCCGCGATCCAAGGCGACCCGAGGCCACCCGCCCCGCGATCCACCCGAGGCTACCCGCCCCGCGATCCACGGGAAGGCCGCGGGGGCGGCGGGTCAGGAAGACGGCGCGCGGGATCGGAGAACGTGCTACACGGCAGCCGTCACGTGGACTCGCACCGACCTCCGCGCCCGCGCTCGCTGCGCCCCTGGTACCTGGTGGCCACCATGCTGCTCACCTGGCTCATCGGCGTGCGCGGGTTCATGACCGGGTGCGGGACGGCCACGTACCTGCGCGGCGGCATGGCCCCCGACGTCATGGTGGTGGCCGAGCAGGCGCGCGACCAGGGCGATCCGTTCCAGTTCACGTTCCTCGTGCTCGAGGCCGCCCAGGCGCGCGCCCTGAGCCTGCACCAGGACGTCTCCTTCCCGCTCAGCGTCGGCAAGGTGCTCCTCTGCGGGCTGCTGGTGGTCGCGAGCGGGCTGGCGCTCGGCGGGCGGCCCGGCACCCGCGGCTTCGTGCTCCAGGTCCTGGCCGCCAACCTCGCCTTCGCCGCCGTCGAGTACGCGCTCACCCGGAGCGTCCGCGGCGCCTGGATCGACATGGTGGCGCAGGCGGGCGCGCTCCTGCCATCCGACGTCCCCGAGCGCGCTGGCCTCACGAACCCGGGCCTCTGGTGGACCGCCGAGCGCGTGCGCTTCGTCGTCTTCGAGCTGGCCATCCTCGCCTCCGCCGCGCTGGCCCTGACGCGGGAGCGCACCAAGCTGTATTTCCAGGCGGTCGCCCGGACCATCGACCCCAGCGACGAGCCATGAGCACCGCCGAGAGGATCGCCGGCGCGGATCCTCGATCGAAGCCCGCCCAGGCCGATGAGCGGAGGGTCGCCGTCCTGCCGGACGACCTCGCCAACCAGATCGCGGCGGGCGAGGTGGTCGAGCGGCCGGCGAGCGTGGTGAAGGAGCTCGTGGAGAACGCGCTCGACGCGGGCGCGCGCCGCATCCGGGTCGACATCGAGGGCGGCGGCGTCGGCCTGGTGCGCATCGCGGACGACGGGAGCGGGATGAGCCGCGAGGACGCGTCGCTCGCGGTGCTGCGCCACGCGACGAGCAAGATCGCCCGGCTCGACGATCTCCGCAGCATCCAGAGCTTCGGGTTCCGCGGCGAGGCGCTCCCGAGCATCGCCTCGGTCAGCCGCTTCTCGCTGCGGACGCGGCGCGAGGGCGAGTCCGAGGGGACGGAGATCCGCATCGAGGGCGGCGGCGCGGCGCAGGCCATCCCCTGCGGGTGCGCCGCCGGCACCGTGGTCGAGGTGCGCGACCTCTTCTACAACGTCCCCGCGCGGCGCAAGTTCCTGCGCGCGGTCGGGACCGAGTCGGCGCACGTGACCGAGATCGCGCAGGCGATCGCGCTCGGCGAGCCGGGCGTGACGCTGGTCCTGTCGCGCGACGGGCGCGTCGCGCGGGAGTGGCTGCGCACGACGAACCGCGCGGAGCGGGTGCGCGCGATGCTCGCGGGCGAGGAGCTCGCGACGTGCGCGGGGCAGCGGGGGCCGCTCACGGTCGAGGCGTTCGTGTCGCGGCCGGAGCGCGCCCGCTCGGGCGCCGGCTGGCTGTGGATGTTCGTGAACGGCCGGCACGTGCGCGACCGCTCGCTGGCGCGCTCGATCGCGCTCGCCTACGGCAGCGTCCTCGAGCCGGGCCGGTACCCGATCGGCGCTGTGTTCATCGACCTGCCCACCGAGCTCGTGGACGTGAACGTCCACCCCCAGAAGGCCGAGGTCCGCTTCGCCGACGGCCGCGCCGTGGCCGACGCGATCTACAAGATCGTCGCCGCGCAGGTGGCCGCGGCGTTCGGCCTGCCCGCGCCGGCCCCCGGCGGCTTCCAGGGCCGCAAGGGCAAGCTCTTCGAGGAGGCGCCGCCGCCGCCCGGGGACGCGTGGGTCTGGTCGAGCAGCCCCGCCGCCGAGGCGACCCCGGCGGGCGCCTCGACCGAGCGGCAGGAGCCGCCGGCCGATCGGCAGGAGCCGCCGGCCGATCGGCAGGAGCCGCCGGCCGATCCGTGGGGTCTCGGTGGCGACCTCGGCGGGGTCCCGCCAGCGCGCCCCGAGGCCGCGCGCGCCGAGGCTGCGCGCTCCGAGGCGGCGCGCGCGCGCCAGGAACCCGTCCCGTTCCCCGGCACATTCCCCGGCAGGGCGGCGCCGGCGTGGGCCGACGCGCCGCTGCCGGGGCCGCGCGTCGCGCCGGGCGAGCCGGCGGACGTGCCAGGCGCGCCGCCGCACTCCTACCCGAGCTTCCCGAGCGGCGGCGGGCCCGTGCTGGCCGCGGCCGAGCGGACCCTCGCCTGGCGCTCGCTGCGCTTCATCGCCCAGGTGCGCAACACGTATTTCGTCTGCGAGGGGCCGGACGGGATCTACTTCCTCGATCAGCACGCGGCGGCGGAGCGCGTGACGTTCCACCGGCTGCGCGCGTCGTACGACGGCCGCGACATCGCCACGCAGAAGCTCCTCTTCCCGGTGGTCGTCCCGGCGGCCCCCGCCGAGGTAGCGCTGATCGAGGAGGCGCAGGAGGCGACCGCGCGGCTCGGGCTCGACGTCCGCCCGGCGGGCGCGGCGCAGCTCGCGGTGCACGCGGTGCCGACGCTGCTCCGCCGCGCGGCGCCCGAGCGCCTCGTGCGCGACCTCCTCGACGAGCTGAGCCACTCGGGCGAGCGCGCCTTCTCGGGCGCGGTCGACCTCGCGCTGGCGACGATGGCCTGCCACGGCTCGCTGCGCGCGGGCGATCCGGTGGCGCCGGAGGAGGCGCGCGCGCTGCTGGCGGCGCTCGACGAGGTCGACTTCGCCGGTCACTGCCCGCACGGCCGGCCGGTCGTGATGCGCGTCGGGTGGCCGGAGCTGGAGCACCGCGTGGGGCGGCGGTGATCGAGGCGGAGCACGAGGCCGCGCCGGGGGCGACCGCGGCCGTCGCGCCGCCGTCGTGGGAGGCGGTCGAGCCGCCGCCGCCGGGCGAGCTGCTGGTCGTCGTCGGCCCGACGGCGAGCGGCAAGACCGAGCTCGCCATCCGGCTCGCGGAGCGCTTCGGCGGCGAGGTGGTGAGCGCCGACAGCGTGCAGATCTACCGCGAGTTCGACCTCGGCTCGGGGAAGCCGACGCCGGCCGAGCGGGCGCGCGCGCCGCACCACCTTGTCGACGTGGCCGACCCGCTGCAGGCGATCGACGCCCAGCGCTTCGCGGAGCTCGCGGAGGCGGCGGTCGCCGACATCCGCGGCCGCGGCCGGGTCCCGATCGTCTGCGGCGGCACGTTCCTCTGGGTGAAGGCGCTGGTCTTCGGCCTCTCGCCGGCGCCGGCCGCCGACGCCGAGGTGCGCGCGCGCCACCGCGCGATCGCCGACGCCGAGGGGCGCGCGGCGCTCCACGCGCGCCTCGCCGAGGTCGATCCGGAGAGCGCGGCGCGCCTCGCGCCCAACGACCTCGTGCGCGTGAGCCGGGCGCTGGAGGTCTACGAGCGCTCGGGCCGGACGCAGAGCGCGTGGCACGCCGAGCACGGCTTCCGGGAACGCCGGCACGCCGCGCGCCTGCTCGCGGTGCACAGGGACCGCGCCGAGCTCGACCGGCGCATCGAGGCGCGGGTCGCCGCGTGGCTGGAGCAGGGCTGGGTGGACGAGGTCCGCTCGCTCCTGGCCCGCGGCTACGGCGACGCGCGGGCGATGGGCTCGGTCGGCTACAAGCAGGTGCGGGAGCACCTGGAAGGCCGCCTGCCGGCCGAGGAGCTCGCCCCGGCCATCGTGCGCGCCACGCGCACCTTCGTGCGGCGGCAACGAACCTGGCTGAGGGACCAGGCGATCGCGCACGTCGCGCTCACGTGATCCATAACACCAACGAAATCGAGCACTTACAAGCAGAAGCCCGCCCGCGAGGGGCGCTCCGGTCGCGGGGCGCGCGGGGAGCGATCCGCGGGCGGGCGGCGGCGCGCGTCAGTAAGCGAAGGCCTGGTAGACCTCGGTCTCGTCCGGCGCGTCGAGCGAGTCGACGACGGGATTGAAGCGGAGCATGCGCTTCGCGCGCTCCGACAGCTGGGCGAGGCCCTCGCGCGGCACGCGGATCGAGACCTCCGGGCGGAAGAGCCAGCGGCGGCTGTACCCGATCACCACCATGGGCCGGGGCTCGCGCGTGCGGTTCGGGGTGCCGCGGTGGAGGCCGCGGACGTCGCGGACCATGACGTCGCCGAGCTCCATGGTGACCGGCTCGAGCGCGACCTCGCCCATCTCGAGGCGCCGCAGGCCCTCCGCCTTGGAGAGCATGTGCGTGCCGCGGGCGATCTCGACGGGGCCGTTCTCGGCGGTGACGTCGACGAGGGGGAAGTTGACGGCGAGCTGGAACGCGGGCGTCTCCTTCCCTGTCTCGGGGAAGAGCGGCGGGGTGTCGCGGTGGACATCCTGGTAGTCGGACCCGAGGAGCGGAGTATCGGTCGCGAGCTGGACCATGGTCATGTCGGCCCCGACCAGGCGCTCGACGACGCCGAGGAGGGTCTCCTCCTCGTAGATGCGCGGCTCGGCGAAGGGGGCCTTGAACGGGAGGGTCACATAATAGCGAGCTGGCCCCCGGTTCTTGAGGTGCCCCTCGCGCGCTATGTGCGCGTCGAGGAGCGGTGAAAAGGCCTCACGCCACGAGAGCAGCAGGCTCTTCGGAATGAGGTTCTTTATCACACAGAACCCATCGCGCTGCGCTGCGTGGGCGAGCTCATCCATCTGGGCGCTCGTGTGGCGGGCTTGGCTCATGATGTCGGCGCCAAGCTTGATGGGAGTCCGCTGGAGTCGTCAAGCTCAGCGCTTGCGCGCTGTCGATTGATGCGGACCCACCTTCCCCGGAATCATGGCCTCCGGATAGAAAGCACCGCTCGAGGTGCCTGGCTCACGCGCCCGGCAGAGGGTGGACAAGCGGGCTCAGCGACTTCGTCGCTGAGGCGCTCGCGGGCCGTCGTGCTCCCGGCTGTTCCCGGCTCCGCCCGTCGACATTCGCTCGACACCCGCTCCCGCCGCACGGGCGTGGCGCGCCCGCGGCGTCAGCGCGCCTGCCGCCTGACCTCGCCGTCGCAGCGCGGGCAACCCGCGCTGCGCGGCCGCGCCTCCTGCGCGAACGCGACGCGCCCGCAGCCCGCGCACACGGTCATGTGGCTCCGGTAGAGCTCCGCGTCGGAGAGGATCTCCGCGGCGAAGAGGCTGAGCACGATATCGCTGAGGAGGTCGCTCTCGCGCGGCGCCGGCAGCCAGCCGGAGCGCTCGCCGACGACGCTCCACCGCACGCGCGCGCTGTACAGCGCCGTGCGGAGGAACCCGCCGTCGGGGTTCGGCGCCACGAAGTCGAGCAGCGCGAGCCCCACGCGCCGCCGCGCGCGCTCGACGAGCGCCGCGACCTCGCGGTGCCGCTCGTCGATGCCGGCGAGCTCCACGGTCTCGGCGCCAGGCTCGCGCAGCGCGCGCGGGACCCTCATCCATCCGGGAGCGACGATGTGCTCGTGGAGCCACGCCGCGAGCTCGTGGGGCTCCCACGGGCGGGTCGTGACCTGCATGAACTGCAGCGCGCCGGCCAGGCTGGGGCTCGCGAGCATGCGCGCGCGCAGCGCCAGGAACGAGCCGGCCCGTCCGGCATCGACCTGGAGGCTCCGCCCGAGCACCTCGCTCCGGACGGAGCGGCTCGCAGGCCCGAGGCCAGCCATCGCGATCTTCAGGGAATTGCTCATAAGTTCCATGGAGGGGTTTCCGTCCCGCCGTGCGCTGCGGGGAGCGGCCGGTCTCCGGCGGTGTACGACGCGGTAAGCGCCTGGCGTGCCAGCCAGGAAATGCGGCAGGATCCCGCCACCCGGTGCGGGGGCGCGCCGGAAGCGCGCAGCCGGCCCGACGCCGCGAACGCAGCTGATGTCTCGAGGCCGCCACCCACCGCACTCGGCTGCTGTGCCGAGGCATCAGCCCGCAGGAGCGCCCCTGGCAGCGGCGCTCGGAGAGCACCCCGTGCTCATTCCTGGTCCGCGAGGGGGTCGATCTTGCGCACTGGCGCGGCGGACGGACCGATGTCCGCCCGCGACGAACACGATGTCATCGCGCGTGCCGAGATGGGGTGATCGGCGAGAGGGGGTGACGGCGAGATGCCGAATCAGACAGGCGACACGACGGTCTTCGAGGAGCTGCCGAGCGCGTGCGCGGCGCGCAGGGCCACGACCCGGAGGTGACCGTCCGGCAGGCGCTCTCGGCCTGCGACGAGCGACGTCAGCGGCACCCAGTGCAGCCGCCGGGCTGACGCGGGCGCCGGCGCGCCCGGGGGCGCCGCGGCGGCCGGGGCTGGCGCGGCCGGGGCTGCGGCTTCCTGGGCGACCGCGGCCACGACGAAGGCGAGCGGCTGGACCAGCTCCGGCGTCAGCCCGGCGGAGGGGCGGTAGGCGCCCCCGAGCTCGACGGCCTCCCCCACCTGGACGCCGTACTCGACCTCCAGCCGCGCTCGCACGAACGCCTCGGCGTCGGCGAGCGAGCGCGCGCTCCGCGGCAGCCGCCACGCCGGCGCGACGAGCAGCTCGCTGTTGCCCGAGAAGCTCTGGGCGGCGGGCAGATCGTGGTCGTCCACGCCGAGCAGGACCTCTCCCGACGGCGCGCGCGCGAGCAGCGCGGTCGAGACGGTCAGCGCGCCGAGCGGCCGCGGCACCACGTACTCCAGCTCGCGCGCGGCCACGACGCCGCCGCCCTCGGCCAGCTCCTCGAAGCGCGCCCGCCGCACCTCGAGGAACCCGGCGCTGGCGCCCGGGTCCACCCGCGAGAAGCGCCGGCGGCTCGGGCGCTCGAGCAGGGCGCCGAGCGGCGTCGGCTGCACGACGGCCGCCGCGCCGCCGCGCGCGCGCGAAACGTCAGAGGCGGCCGCCGCGCTCGATCCCGGCTGATCCGCGCGCGCCTCGGCGAGCGTGATCTCGTCGCCGATCCACGGCCCGAACGGCAGCCCGAAGCGCGCCAGCAGGTCGTAGACGTTCAGCTCGAGCCGCGCGTCGGGCAGGCCGCCGACCTGCGCGGCGCGCAGCAGCTGGCGCGCCTCGATGGCGCGGATGCGGCCCGACGTGCTGAAGCCGGAGACGTTGTCCGAGGGCGCGTTCACGAACGTGGGCTCGACCTCCACCAGCATCGAGCGCACCTCTTCGAGGATTCCGCCCGGCGACGGGTAGTACGTCGTCCCGGGGATCATCCGGTGGATCGCCGCCGGCGGCACCCCGGCCGCCCGCTCCAGCGTGCGCTCGACCGTGTGCCCTACCGGGAACTCGGTCTGCACCACCGCGAGCGGCTCGGCGAGGTAGTCGGCCGGTCCGCTGCCGTCGAGGGGCGGCGTCTCCTCGCGGCAGGCGTGCGCGATCGGCCGCGGATAGCTGGTCCGCGCCAGCACGTACGCGCTCTCGCCGGCGAAGAAGAAGGGCACGATGTCCAGCGTCGGGTGCGGCCTCGCCGCCAGGTCGAACACCCGCCCGGTGACGCGATCCTGGTGGTGCTCGATCCGCAGGAACTGCTGAGCGCCGCCCTCCGCTGCCCGGAGCCGGAACGCGACGCCCTGACCGGCCTTCACCTTCTCGCCGACGATCAGGTAGTTCGTGGGCGGATAGGGCAGCCGAGCCCCCGAGGTGTCGCGGAGGTCGAACCGGCCGGCGAACCGGTTCCGCACGATCCACGGGTTCCTGAGGGGCGTCGACGAGAGCACGCGCAGGCCGAGGCGGGCGAAGAGCGCCTCGAACTGCGCTTGCGAGAAGTAGGTGTACTCCTCCTTGACCTCGGCCTCCCAGTCGGCGCGGTAGTCCTTCCGCAAGACGAACTCGGCCGCGTGCTTGTGCGCGAGCCGGTACCGGCGCCACCCGGGGCGCGGCGCGGGCAGGGCGCCGGGAGGCTCGAGATCGACGCGCGCGAGCGGGAACCCGGGCTCCGCCGACAGCGAGCGGAACTCGCCCGCGAACCGCTCGAGCAGCGCCGCCGTCGAGGCGCTGCGGGGATCGGGGCCGTCGTCGCCGTCGTCGCCGGGCACGTCGAGCAGCACCTGCCCTGGCCCCGGGTCGACGAAATCCCGCACCACCAGCACGCCGCCCGGCGCGAGCTGCTGCACCTGCGCCGCGAGCGCGTCGGCGGCGTTCGCGTGGCGGTAGCCGCCGTACGAGGTCACGTGGTGCAGCACCGACGAGTCGAAGACCCCGTCGAGGCTCTCCGGGGGGAAGACCGGCGCGGCGATGTCGCCCAGCTGGAAGCCGAGGTTCGGGTGCTGATGGGCGCGGCGCGCGAGCTCGACCACGGTGGGATCGATGTCCACGCCGATCACCTCGAGGCGCGGGTAGAGCTGGGCCAGCGCGGCGCTGCCCTGCCCCGAGCCCATCCCCATGTCGGCGACGCGGCCCTCGCACAGGAGGTGCGCGGCGGTGAGCGCCACCTTCTGGCGCATCGACGCGTCCATCGCGGCCAGGTACCGCGCGTACGCGGACAGGTCGTCTCGCCGTTGATCCGCCTCGTATCCTGCAGGCTCGCGCGTCGTCATGGCGGCCAGTGTACGCCTGGCGGGGCGCGCGCGGAGCGCCGCTCCGGTCGCCTCAGGAGGCTGCCAGGCCCGGGAGCGGCGACTTCGACGGCAGGTTCGGATCGCCGAAGCCGCTGAAGCTCGTGACGCCCATCGCGTCGCAGAGGCTGAGCAGCACGCGCTCGTGCCGCTCGTTGCTCTTGACGTACCGGCCGCCAGGGCTCGTCTTGAGATAACCGCCCTCGCCGCTCGCCAGGACGAACTTCATCTCGTTCATGTTGTGGTTCGGGGAGTCGCCCATGTCGCGACACCACGCGATCAGCGTGTTGTCGAAGAGCGTGCCCGAGCCGTCGGCCTCGGGGATCGCCTTCAGCTTCGTGATGAGGTCGACGAACCGCTGCGACAGCCACTTCTCCAGCTTGATCAGGTCGAGGTGCGCGGGAGCGCCGGTGTGGATCATGGAGCCGTGCTCCTCGCCCCGCAGCCCGATGTCCGGCAGCTCGACGTTCATGGCCTGATCCGAGCCCCACTGGATCGCGGCCACCCGCGTGATGTCGCACGCGAACGCGCCGACGATGAGATCCATGTGCGCGAGGTTGGCCGCCAGCGGGTTGGTGAGGTCGCCGGCGGGCGACGTCGGCGCCTTGCAGCCGCCGCCCTCGCCGGACGACGCATTCGACAGCCGCTCCTCGATCTGGCGGATCGAGTCGAGGTGCAGCTCCAGCTTGCGCTTCTGCTCGGAGCCGAGGCCCCCCTCCAGCGTCTTGATCTCGCTCTTCAGGTGATCGAGGACGCTCCGGCGGCGGCGCAGCAGGTCGTCCGACGTGGTGTTCGACGGGACGGCCGAGCCGAACAGGGTCGAGTAGGCGGACATCGGGGACGCGATGGTCGGCAGGTTGTCCGCGCGATAGTACGGCGATCTCCCGCCGCTCACCGTGCTCTCGGCGCCGAGCAAGAGCGAGGGGATGGACGTCTTCACCCCGGCGGCGATCAGCTTGTCCGCGATGAACTGATCGACGGAGATCAGCCCGGCGGGGCCGCCGCCGAAGCCGAGGCCGGTGAGGCCGTCGGGGGCGCCGTGGTTGTTCCCGGGGTTCCCGCTGGGGAGGCCGTCCACGAGCACGATGTGCTGCTTCACGTCCGCGAGCGGCGACGTGGCCTCGCTGAACGTGGGGGTCTCGCCGGAGACGCTCGTCGGCTTCCAGATCGAGGGGGCGGTGCCCATCGTGCAGAACAGGAGCAGCCGCTTGGGCTTCCGCCCGGGCGCCGCATCGGCGACCGAGTCGAGGAAGGGCGTGAAAAGGAAGCTGGCGCCGACGCTCGCCCCGAGCGCCTTCAGAAACTCTCTACGACGATGGCTGCGCATGGACGACCCTTTCACTCGCTACCGATGTTCGGCAGGTGCAGCCGTGGGGCACACGACCTTGAGCTCTCTGTGTTGTAACTGCGCGCTCGCCGCGACAGGCGCGTGGGGGCGCGCCCGTCGCGGCGAGGGGCGTCGCGCCCTTTATTTCAGGTCGCCGCCAGGCCGGGGAGCGGGGACTTGGCACCCAGGCCCGGATCGCCGAAGCCGGAGTAGTCCGTGACGCCCATCGCGTCGCACAGGCTGAGCAGCACGCGCTCGTGCCGCTCGCTGCTCTTGATGTACCGGCCTCCCGAGGCCGTCTTCAGGTAACCGCCCGTGCCGCTCGCCAGGACGAACTTCATCTCGTTCTGGGTGTGGGCCGGCGCGTCGCCCATGTCGCGGCACCAGGCGACCAGCGTGTTGTCGAGGAGCATCCCCGAGCCGTCCGCCTCGGGCGTCGTCTTCAGCTTCTTGATGACGCCGACGAACTGCTCGTGCAGCCACTTCTCGAGCTTGATCAGCTTCACGTGCCCGGGGTCGTTGCCGTGGATGAGGCCGTTGTGCTCCTCGTCCGCCAGGCCGATCTCCGGGATGCTCACGTTCATCGACTGATCCGAGCCCCACTGGATCGCCGCGATCCGGGTGATGTCGCACGCGAAGGCGCCGCAGATGATGTCCAGGTGAAGCTGGTTGGCCTTCATGTTGTTCGACATGTCGCCAGCGGGCGCCGTCGGGACGGTGCAGCCGCCGCCGCTCGTTCCGCCGCCGTTCGACATGGAGTTCGAGAGCCGCTGCTCGATCTGGCGGATCGACTCGAGGTGCAGGTCCAGCTTGTACTTCTGCTCCGAGCCGAGGTTCCCCTTGAGCGAGGTGATCTCGCGCGTGAGGTTGTCGAGGATGCTCTTGCGCCGGCGCAGCTGGTCCGCCGCGGCGGTGTCGTTGCCGCCCGGGGTGGGCGTCGTCGGCGCGACGCCGGTGAACACGGTCGAGTACGCCGACATGGGCGAGCCGATCGGCACCAGGTTGGTGCCCTTGTAGAAGCCCGTCTTGCCGCCGCCTGTGTCGGCGCCGAGCAGGAGCGAGGGGATCGGCGTCGACAGCCCGGAGCCCTTCAGCTTCTCCACGATGAACTGATCGACGGAGATCAGCCCGTAGGGGCCCTGGCTGGAGTAGCCCATCCCGGTGAGGCCGTCGGCGGACCCGTGGTTGTTGCCGGGGCTCGCGCTCGGGAGCCCGTCGAGCATCACGATGTTCTCCTTCACCTCGGCGAGCGGCGAGGTGGCCTCGCTGAACGTCGGGGTCTCGCCGGAGACGCTCGTCGGCTTCCAGACCTCGGGCGCCGTCCCCATCGTGAAGAAGATGAGGAGCCGCTTCGGCTTCTTGCCGGGCGCCGCTTCAGCAAGGGAGTTGTAGAAGGGAGAGAACAGCAGGCTCGCCCCCAGGCTAGCCCCGACACCTTTGAGAAAATTCCTGCGACTGTGGCTGCGCATGGCCGATCCTTTCACTTCCTACCGATCATCTCGCGGGTTGCAGCCGTGGGGTCACGGGCCTTGAACTCTGCGGGTGAAGTGCGGCGCGCGCGTCAGCGCGAGCCACACGCTCTTGATGGCGAAGTTGCCGGCGTCCGCCTCTTGCCGGACGCTCTCGTACGTGCAGCCGTCCTGCTCCCAGGTGTCGCCGAACGCGTAGTAGGACCAGTAACGAACCATGCAGTCCTTGACATCCTCGCTCGCAGCGAGGTAGTCGGCCAGCTCGGTGATACCGTTGAAGTTGACGTCTGCATCCCCCGAGGGCGGCTCGACGACCGTGCCGGTCGCGTCGATGGGGAGCCCGCCCTCGTCGTTCCGCCACCGGCCGAACGTGTCGTAGTGCTCGAAGCCGACGCCGATCAGGTCCATCTTCTTGTGGCAGCCTCCGCAGAACTCCGCCGTCGTGTGCTGCTTGAGCAGCTCGCGCGTCGTCATCGGGGTGTCCGAGACCTTGATGTTCGGATCGACGCCGGGCGGCGGCGGGTCGAGCGGCTGGCAGAGGAGGCGCGTGCGGACCATCTTGCCGCGCTGGGTCGGCGAGGACAGCTTGGCGCCGCCGTGCCCGGTCAGGAAGCTGCCGTGGGCCAGGATGCCCCGGTCGCGCTGCCCCGCGGCCAGCATCACCCTGGTCAGCTCGGTTCCCCCGGCGCCGCCGAGGCCGTAGTGGGTCGCCAGGTTGCTGTTGATGAACGTGTAGTCCGCCTGCAGGAGGTTGGAGAACGTGCCGTTCTGGTTCAGCGCGGTGTCCACGATGAGCGCCTTCGTCTCGTTCATCATGTCCTGGCGCGTGACGTCCGTGAGCTCGAACACCGTGTTGTCCTTCACGGTGGTGACCAGGCGGTTGAGCTGGAGCCAGCCGCGCATGAACCGCATCATCTCTGCCTCGACGCGCGGCCTCATCGCCGGGTCCTCCATGATGCGCAGCGCTTGCTCGGCGATCTGCTCGCCGGTCAGGGTGGCGCCCGCGCTGGCGGCCGCGTCGGCGGCCTGCAAGAGCGTCTCGTCCGGCATGGTCCCGGTCAGCAGGTACGAGATGTTGCTCGCGATCTCGTGCGGGGTGAGGTTGAAGGTGCCCGAGCCGTTGTCCGTCCCGAGCTCGTGGCGATAAAGGAAGTACGGCGACTGCAGCATGGCGCTCACGACCACCTTGGCGCCTTCCTCGAACGACTTCTCCGCCGTGAACAGCGCGCTGTACGAGGCGACGCGGTCGTCCGTGAGCTTCTCGCGGAACGCGCGGCGGCCGAAGTCGCGAATGAACTCGGCGGCGCAGCTCTCGTCCACGGTGCCGCACGTGGCGGTGGTGATGCTGCTGAGCTTGTTCGTCACCGCCCAGTCCGCGGTCGTCTCGGCCCAGTCCATGATCTGCTGCGCGGTCAGGTCGCGGATGACGAGCGCGTTCGCGTCGGCCGTGAACCCGAGCACCTGCGGATCGTTGAAGATGCTCGGCAGGGCGACGCTCTCATCCCGGAAGAGGTCGCGGACGGTGGACTCGAACTGGTCGACCGTCAGACGCCGCACGGTGCGCGGCCCCGGGGTGCTCTTGTCCTCCACCATGCAGGCCGACACCTTCGGGATGTCGTGGGGCTGCGGCGGCGGATCGTCGATGGACGGCGTGCCATCATCAGGGGGGTTGCTGGAGTCGTCGTCGGGGGGCGAGCCGTCGACATCGCCCAGATTGCCCAAGCAACCGAGCGGGCCGGCGAGGAGCAGGAGTGCCACCCCCGAGTAGCGCCGGCACGCGCTCGCCGAGATTAAGCTATTAAGCGTGCTCATCATTGCTTGAGAAAAGCTGATGTCTGTCATGTTGTCAAGCCCCGATAAAGCGGTGTCGCCTCTAGATACCCACGATCTACCCGCGATGCTCACGTGCCCCAGCTTCAACTCATCACGTTCCGTCAGCGCTTGTTCGCGCCTCTCAACGCCTCTGCCCGCCTCCGGGCTCCGCCTCGTCGCCGTCGGACCTGTCGTCCGCGCTCGTCCGCGCTCATTCGCGCTCGGACGCGCCGCGTCGTTCCGGCTCACGAGGCTGTCCGCCACGCGAGCGAGCTCGTACCGTCCTCGATGCCGTGGCAGGGCCGGACCCGCTGGCCTGTCCAGCGCGCTTCGACCCCGAGCCTCGAGGCGAGCAGCTGGGCGATCGCCTCCGTCTCCGTGAGCATCGAAATGCGGTCCATGCCCGGACGATAAGCAACCCGTGTGCCGCGCGATTTCCCGGAGATCACCGGGGAGCGAGGTGCCGGTTTCTTGATTTTTTCGAGGAATGACGGGGGTGGACGCGAAGCGGTCCAGGAAGCGTGATCCACCTGTACCGCGATCCATCGGCGCTTTCCTGTGGCCGAGCCCGCCATGGGCCGGCCGCCGTCAGCCCTTGGACCAGGCGCTGATCGACCGATAGCTCGCGACGGACTCCTCGATGACCTCCAGCGCGCGGTTCCGGTCGTACATCGTGTCCACCTCGGCGAGCTTGTTCTCCAGCGTCTTGTAGTCGATGAAGAACCGCATGAGCTCCTTGGTCACGTGCGGAGGCAGCTCCTCGTGTGTCAGGTAGTGGCCCACGGAGGGGTCATCGACGGCGACGGCGATGATCTTGTCGTCAACACCCTTGTCGTCGCGCATGAAGAAGCCGCCGATCGCGCGCGCCCGCACGATCGTGAGCGGCACCACCGGCTCCTGCATCAGGACGAGCACGTCGAGCGGGTCGCCGTCGCCCGCGTGCGTCTGGGGGATGAAGCCGTAGTTGGCCGGGTAGTGCACGGACGAGTAGAGCACGCGGTCGAGCATCAGGAGCCCGGTCTTCTTGTCGAGCTCATACTTGCACTTCGATCCCTGCGGGATCTCGATGACGACGGGGAAGAAGTCATGTCGGCTGTCGGGGAGCAGGATGTCGTGAAGCGGATGGGTCATTGAGGCGTCCTGGGCTTTCGCCCCGCCCGGGACCGGGCGAGGGGCGCGCAGGATAGCAGAATTCCAGGGAAATTGGCGCGCGGCGTGCCGCGCGCCACCGGCGCCGCCCTGCCGCCGACCGCGCCGGCGCGGCCGTGTGGACCGGCGCCGGCGCTGGTCGCGCCGGTCGGCGGCGGGGTGGTAGGGCTTTAGGGCGATGCGCCGCCGCCGCCGCGGCTCACTCCCGCCAGCAGAAACCGAAGCTCGCGGACGCGCTCTTCTCGATCTGCGCGTTCCAGTCCACGCCGGTGAACTTCACGCCCGCGTTGCCCGCCTCGGCCACGGCGTTCCACACGTCGGAGAGCGTGCCGTCGACCTGGAGGGTGATCTCCCACGCCGCCTTGGCGTCGCCCAGGTTGGTGACCGTGACCGACTTGCAGCCGCCGCTGTCCCACACCGAGTCCACCTTCTCCTCGACGTCGAAGTCCGCGTTCGTGGGCGGGGGGTCGTTGTCGGTGCCCGACGGCTCCGAGTCGCCGCCGGGATCCTCCGTCGAGGAGCCCGGATCCGCCGCCACCTCGGCGAGGCGCTTCGTGAAGCGCGGCGACTGCGCGATCGCCTTGATGACGCCCGCGATGGTGAGGTTCTCTGGCCCGAGCTGCCCGGTGATCTGCTCCGCCATGCAGGAGAGCTCGGCCTGGTCCATGGCGCCGAAGCCGAAGCGGAGCCACTGGAGGGTGAAGCACGCCTGCGCGTCGGGGCTCTGCGCGAGCTTCTGGGCGAGCTCGCCGGTGCCGTCGAACTCACCGCTCGTGCTCGGCGCCCCGACGATGTTGCCGCTCGCGTCCACCGGGTGCCCGTCGTCGTTGTCGCGGTAGCGGCCGACGCCGTCGAAGTGCTCGAAGCCGAAGCCGATCCCGTCGATGAGCGTGTGGCAGCTGCCGCACGCCTCGTTGTTGGAGTGCTCGGCGAAGCGCTCGCGGGTCGACTTCGTGGGGTCGGGCTGGGGCGGCTTGACGTCGAGGCCCGCGGGCGGCGGCGGCAGCGGCTGGCAGAGGAGCTGCTCGCGCACGAACTTGCCGCGGTGCACGGGCGACGACTCGGCGGCGTGCGCGTGGGAGCTGAGGACGCTGCCGAGGGTGAGGATGCCCATGCGGTTCGACCCGGTGAGGTCGACCCGCGTCATGCCGTCCTCGTCCGCGGCCCCGCCGGGCGCCTCCAGGCCATAGAACGACGCGAGCTCCTGGTTCACGTAGGAGTAGTTCGCGGTGTACATCTCGTCGAGCGAGCCCGAGCCCTCGCGGATGAGGTGGCGCACGAAGGCGGCCGTCTCCTTCTCGATCGCCTGCCGGACCGCCTCGGTGTACTCCGGGTACGCGGCCATGTCCTTCGACGGCTTGGCGTTGAGCTGCAGCCAGGTCCTGAAGAACCGGAGGACGCCGGCGTCGGCCCGCGGGTCCTGCATCATCCTGTCGACCTCCGCGGAGATGACCGCCGGCGTCGCGAGCTCGCCCGACTCGGCCTTGCTGAGGAGCTCGTCGTCCGGCATCGAGCTCCAGATCATGTAGGAGAGCTGGGACGCGATCTCGTGCGGCAGGAGCTGGTACGTGCCGTCGGCCGCGACGGCGCCGATCTCCGGCCGATAGAGGAAGTAGGGAGACTGGAGCGCGGCGGTGATCATCGCCTGGATGCCCGCCGCGAAGCCCTCGTCGGCCTTCACGCTGCGGTAGAGCTCCATGTACCGCGCGCGGTCCTGCTGCGTGAGCGGCCTGCGGAAGGCGCGTCGCGCGAAGCTCTCGAAGAACTCGGTGGCGCACGCGTCGTCTCCGGTCGCGAGCTCGCAGGGGACGAGCGCGCCCGGCTCCTCGATCACCCTGGCGGAGATGTCCTCGGCGGCGTCGCGCATGAGCTGGACGTCGGTCCCCGCGAGCATGAGCGCGTCGGCGTTGTTGTCGAAGCCCTCGACGTTCGCGTCGGTCGGCAGGATGTAGCCGGTCGCGTCGACGCCGAGGAGGTCGGCCACCGTCCTGTCGAACTCGACGCGGGACATCCGGCGCAGGACGCGCCGCCCGGACACCATGTTGGGCTCGCAGGCGATCGGCTGCTGGTCGCAGCCGACGCCGAGGGTGACGCGGTTGACGAACTTCTCGAACACCGCGTATTCCTCGCTCTGGAACGGGATGAGCGCGCCGCCGGCGTGGCCATCGGGGTGCCGGCCGGAGGGGCGCAGGAGGAGCGTCGACTCGCCGTTCACCTGGAGCGAGGCGATGTCGCGCACCGCCTCGAAGTTCGCCTGGAGCGCCTCGTCGGTGCCCGAGGTGTCGAACACCATGCGGGTCCCCTTCGCGAGGCCGGTGTCGGTGTGACAGACAGTGCACTTCGAGGACATGATCGGGTCCCAGAGGTTCGCCTTGAAGAACGCGACGTCGTCGGCGCACCCCGAGTCCAGGGCGCCCGCGTTGTCTCCGCCGTTCGTCTCGTCGTCTCCTCCCCCGCCGAGCAGGTTGGTGCAGCCGACGCCGGCGGCGGCCACCGTGGCGCACGAGAGCACGAGCGCGTAGCCGAGGCGCTGCCGCAGCGCGCGCCGCGGGGCGTCGCTCGTCGGCAGAGGCCCGGAGAGCGACGCATCCACCTGGTCGAGGGGTCCCGTCGTGTTTGTGTTCATGAGCTTGTTCCTCGTGATCCCAAGGTAAGTGGGCGGACGGACATGCGGATGACGGCGCATCACGCGAGCCCGTCCAGCGGGCCGGTGCCCTTCGAGGCGTCGCCGAAGGTGCTGTTGCTGAGGCCCATGGCCTGACAGATGGAGACCAGGAGCTGCTGGTGGGGAGCGCCGCCGAAGTTGACGTAGCGGCCGGGCGTGAAGGCCTTCCCGCCGGCGAGGACGAACGGGACCGACTCGCACCGGTGCAGCGGCGCGTCGCCGAGCTCCTTCGCCCACACGACCAGCGTCTCGTCGAGCAGGGAGCCGCCGCCGGAGCCGGCGGTCGCCTTGAGCTTCTTGAGGAGATAGGCGAACTGCTCGGCGAACCATCGCTCCGCGATGCGGAACTTGTCGACGTCCTCGCCCGAGCTCGCGTGCGAGAGCGAGTGATGGTCCGAGCCGGAGAGGCCGAGCCACCGGAGGTGCAAGGGCGAGACCGTGTGAGAGAACTGGACGGTCGCGACCCGGGTCCGCCCGCACGCGAGCGCGGCGGCGACGAGGTCCATCTGCGCGGTGGCGATGTCGGGGACAGCGTCCTCGTCGGTCGGGTTGAACGAAGGCGGCGGCGCGGGCGCCGTTCCGCAGCTCGCGCCGACGGGGCCTGTGCCCGTGGCAGCGCCGGGCGCGATCAGCTTGAGCCCGTCGATGTGCGCGTCGAGCTTCGCCTGCTCGCGCGCGGGCACGCCGGCGCGCAGCGCCTCCATCTCGCCGTTCGTGACGCGGAGGATGCTCTCCCGCCGCTTCTTCTTCGGATCGACCTCGTTCGATCCCGTACCGGTCGAATCACCGGTGCCCGTGAAGCCGTCGAAGATCTGGTTGTACGCGGTCCGCGGCTCGTCGATGATGGGGGCGAACTGCCCCGCCGCGCTGTAGGACATGCGGGTCTGCGAGTTCGTCCCCCACGGGCTCGTGTAGATGCCGAGGTTGACCGGTCGGCTGCCGAGCTCCTGGGCGACGTACCAGTCGAGGCTCTGGCCGCGGCTCGCGCTGCCGGCGTTGCCGCCGCCCGTGAGCATGTTGACCATGCCAGGCTCGTGGTTGTCGACGCCCTTGAAATCGATGCCGTCGCACACGATGAGATCGGACTTGTGCGCCGCGAGCGGCTCGAGGATCGAGCCTGCGGGGAAAGAGAAGCTCGATCCGGACCCCTGAGGCCGCCAGAGATGGTGGTGGGTTCCGTTGGGAGAGAAGAATATAACCAGATTTCGGGCAGTCCCACCGTCGGCGCGAAGGTGGTTTATCCTCCCAAGGAACGGAGCGGCGAGGAGCCCGGCGCCCAGTCCGGCGGCGAAGCGACGTCTGGATATACGATTCATGACGACGCGCTTCTGCAGAGGTCATGCCCGCGAGACAAGCACCAGAAAGACGCTTGATTTCACGCGATAGGCATCGTGCCACATGTCGCCTGAACCCGGAGCGGTTCTGGGGATGGGATCCAGTCATCGAGAGACCGATCCAGGACCCGAATGAGTTCAGCGCACATTCACCACAATGGGCGAGCGAGCATGGTGTGGCGCGGCACCAGAGCTTCCAGCGCGCGTCGGCGGCCCTCATTTCACCGGAGAATCCTTCAGAAAATGTGTCAAAATCCTTTGAGAGCACATCGAGAGCATCCAAGGAACGTGCCGAGATCTCTCGAAGGCACATCAAGAATCTTCAGAAAACGTGTCAAAGTCCTCTGAGAGCATATCGAGGGAACTCAGGGCACATGCCCAGATCGTTCGGCGAGCTCATCAAGAATCTTCAGAAAAGGTGTCAAAGTCCTCTGAGAGCGCATCGAGACACATCCAAAGGTGCGTGCCGAGATCGCTCAACAAGCTCATCAATGAACCGTCAGAGAACGTGTCAAAATCCTCCGAGGACATATCAATAGCATTCAAGCAACATGCCGAGATCTATCGAAAGTGCATGGATGATCCCAGAAAGCGTGTCGAGATCCTCTGAGAGCGAATCAAGGGCATTCAGGGCCGCGTCGAGCGCTTCCGGATACCTCCACGGCGCGGCCTCCCGTCTCGAGCTGGCGGCCAGCGAGCCCCGGCCCGAGGCGCGCCGCGGCGATGGGCAGGAGGCGCCGCTCGTGCGATGAGCTAGGCGCCGCCGCCGGGACACACCCTCGTCGATCCCGGTACCTGTCGAGCTCGCCATGAGACCGTGCCCCACGCACGCCCCACCCCAGCGACCGGAGCCCGCGCCCGAGCTCTCGCGCGCCCCCGCGCCGCGGCACAAGGCGCCCGGCGCGCTCGCGTTGCTCGCGCTGCTCGCGCTGGCCGCGGCCCTCGGCGGCCCTCCCCTGGCGGCAGCCGGCGCGCCGGGCGCGCCCCCGGCCGGTCCGCCGGCGCCCGCCGCGAGCGCGCGGGCCGCGGCTCCCCCCGGCGATGCCGCCGCTCCCCCCGGCGATGCCGCTCCCCCCGGCGATGCCGCCGCTCCGGACGCCACCCCGCCGGCCGAGGGCCGCCCCGTCGTCTCGCCGGTGCAGCGGCCCGAGGAGCGCGACGCCCCGCAGCGCGCCTGCTCCTTCACGCTGCCCGTCTGCGTGCACGCGCCCGCCGATGTCCCCGGCGCCGCCCTCCTGGAGAGCCTCGCTCACCTGGAGGCCGCGATGCGCGCCTACGACGCGCTCGGCCTGCCACGACCCGTCCAGGACGGAATTATGGGCGGCGGGCCGGCGTACGATCTCTACCTGGAGCGCGGCCCACGCCGCGGCCCCCTCCGCGTCGGGCACGACATGCGGGCGCTCGGCGAGCGGTTCGACGCCGCGAGCGCGTTCGCCGTGGTCGCGGCGCCGGCGGGGCCTGGACGAGGCGGGTGCGCGAGCGCGTCCGACGCGGCCTACGCGCTCGGCCACGCCGTCGCCGCGCGCCTCGACGCCGGCGCGGAGGAGGGCGCGCTCGCGATGACGGCGAGCTACCTCGCCGCCGTCGCGGCGCCGTGCCCGGCCGAGGAGCTCGCCGCCGTCGATGCCTTCCAGCGGGCGCCCGAGCGGGCGCTCACGGGCGCGGCGCTCGGCGCGCTCGACGGCGCCTTGCTCTTTCCGTGGTACCTCGACGACGCCTACGGCACCGGGACGCCGGCGCAGATCGCCGCGTCGCTGCTCGCCATCGCGGCGCAGTCCACGCCCGCGGGCGCGGCGCGCTTCCACGCCGAGCCCGACATCTTCGACGCGCTCCGGGCGTCCCTCCGGTCCCGCGGCAAGGACCTCGACGACCTGCTCCTCGAGTTCGCGGTGGCGCGGGCGTTCCTGGGCAGCCGCAGCGACGGCGCCCACCTCACCGACGCCGAGCGCTTCGGCGACTTCGGCCGGGTGCGCTTCGAGTGGTCGCTCCCCTACGCCACGCTCCCGCGGCGGGTCGCGCCCCTGCGCCCGATCGAGCCGACCGGCGCCACGTACCTCTGGCTCGACCTCTCGGCCGAGAGCGCGGCGGCGCCCGGCCTCGAAGCGGCCGAGATCACCTTCGTCGCCGACTGGGAGCTGCCCGCGCTGTTCCGCTGGGCGATCGTGAAGGTCGACAGGCAGGGCGCCGAGGCCGGGCGCGTCGATGTCGCCGGCATCTTCGGCAGCAGCCGCGCGCAGCGCACCGTGGTGGGGCTCGACGGCCTGTCGGGGCTGCTCATCGTGGGCGTCAACGCGGGGAGCATGATCCGGAGCCACCCGTTCGACCCCGACGATGCGCCGTTCATGCCGCACGGGTACACGGTCTGGCTCTCCAGGTAGCGGAGCAGGCCGCCAGGGCATTGTTCAGGTTGAAACGCCAGGGAATGGAGAGATTTGAACCACAGAGGCACAGAGGACACAGAGGGACAACCCAGAAACTCTGTGCCCTCTGTGCCTCCGTGGTTCATCTTCTCTGGGTTTCGACCTGTTCGGTGTTGTCCTGGAGGCGTCACGCCCTCGCCTCGTCTCCCCGCGGGGGCAGGTGCTGCGCGAACCACTCCCCGGCGAGCCGGGCGACGGCCGCGAGGGCGCCAGGCTCCTCGAACAGGTGCGTCGCGGAAGGCACGATGGCGAGGCGGCGCGGGCCCGCGAGGCGATCGAGGGCGTCCTGGTTCAGCCCGAGCACGGTCGTGTCCGCGCTGCCCACGATGAGCAGCGTCGGCGCCCGCACCCGGGCCAGCGCCGCCCCCGCGAGGTCGGGCCTGCCGCCGCGCGACACGACCGCGCCGACCTGGCGAGGCCGCGCCGCCGCGGCGATCAGCGCGGCCGCCGCGCCGGTGCTGGCGCCGAAGTAGCCGACGCCGAGGTGACGGAGCTCGGGGCGCGCGAGGGCCCAGTCCGTCGCCCCGAGCAGCCGCCGGGCGAGCAGCTCGACGTCGAAGCGGAGGCGCCCGCTCCGGCCATCTTCCGCCTCCTCGCCCTCGGTGAGCAGGTCGAAGAGCAGCGTGGCCAGCCCCCAGCGCCAGAGCGCCTCCGCGACGGAGCGGTTGCGAGGGCTCCTGCGGCCGCTGCCGCTGCCGTGCGCGAAGATCACGAGGCCGCGCGCCCGCTCCGGGATCGCGAGATCCCCGGGGAGCGCCGCCGTCCCGGCCTGGACGCAGAAGGGGCGCTCCGAGCCCTCCGGCGGCCGCGGCAGCTCGCGCTGCGCCTCGGCGAGCAGCTGCGAGACCGCCTCGTCGGACGTCTGCGAGAAGTCCTCGTAGTAGGCGCCGATCGCCTGGAGGCTCGGATCCTCCTCGATGCAGGCGACGCCGTCGACCTCGCGGCAGAGCGACGACAGGCTCGACGGCGCGGCGACCGGCGTCGCGAGCACGAGGCGCCGCGGCGAGCGCTTGCGCAGATCGCGCAGCGCGGCCCGCACCGTGCCGCCCGTCGCGATGCCGTCGTCCACGACGATCACGGTCTGCCCTTCGATGGAGGGCACCGGCCTGTCGCCCCGGAACTTGCGCACCCCGCGCTCCACCTCGGCGGCCTGCTGCGCCGCGATCGCGGCGAGCTCCGCCTCGGAGATCCCGAGCAGCCCGACGAGGCTCCTGTCGATGTACACCTCGCCGCCCTCGGCGATCGCGCCCACGCCGAGCTCCGGCTGCCCGGGCGCGCCGAGCTTGCGCACGATCCACACATCGAGGGGCGCGCCCAGCGCGCGCGCCACCTCGTAAGCCACCTCGACGCCGCCTCGCGGCAGGCCCAGCACGAGCGGCGCCTCCCTCCGGTACCCCGAGAGCAGCCGCGCGAGCCTGCGCCCGGCGTCCCTGCGATCCTGGAACAGTTTGGCTCGACCCATCGCCGCCTCCCCTCACCCCCGCCCTTCCTCCCTTCAAGAGCGGTGCCGCGCGGCGCGCGCGGGGCGAGAGGCGCCGCCCCGCCGGCGGCGCTGCGCGGCGGCGGCGAGGGGCGACGCCGGGGCCGGCTCAGCCGCGCGATTTGACGCGGCGGCCGACGCGGCGCCCGACGCGGCGGCCCGTCAGCCGAACAGGCTCCACTCGTCCTCGATGAGCGAGAGCGCGTTGATCAGCTCGACCGCGAGCTCGCGCTCCAGCCACTCGTCGATGCGCTGGCCGGCCGCGATCGCGCTGTAGCTCGCGCGCGGGATGCGCTTCGCGAGGTGCATCAGGCACGTGCCGGTCCGCTCGAGGCGCGCGACCCAGTCGGTGTCGCGGTAGGCGTACATGGCCTGGTGGAACAGCGAGTCGCTGAGCGCCGAGATCCTGTCGCGGACGACGTCGGCGGGCTCGGCGCGCGACGCGATCGCCTCGCGCACCTCGACGATGGCGCGCAGCACGAGCCCGACCGGCGCGCCGGGGTGGAACGAGGCGCGCTTCGGCACGAACGTCAGCTCGTCGAGCGCCAGGAAGTACCAGGCCTGCGGCGAGGACACGCGGTAGAGGTACGCCGCGCCGCAGGCCTCGGCCGCCGCCATCGCGATCTGCCAGGCGCCCGCCTCGTCGACGCTGTCCTGCTCCGCGGGCATCCCGTCGACGCGCTCGATCCCGGCGCCGCTGACGAGCGGATCGGCCCACGCCATGAGCAGGACCGAGGTGGCGCGCGACAAGCTGCAGAGGAGGCGCGCGCGCGCCTCGGCCGACACGCGGCCGCCCGGCGCGATCCAGACGAAGCGCCCGTCCTTGAGGTCGGCGCGATACTCGTGCGCCGAGACGCCGTGGGCGGCGAGCTGCTCGAAGAGCGCCTCGCCCCGCGCCGCCCAGCGCCGGGCGAGCGCCTCTTCGGCGCTGCCGGACGGCGTGTCGTCCCAGTCGAGCTCCGGCGGCCGGGGCGGCGCGAGCTCCGCCTCGCTCTCCGCCTTGGCGCGCCGGCGTCGCCGCTTCGGCGGCGCGACGCGGGCCTGCTCGTCGGCGCGCGCCCTCGCGGCGCGTCCCCTCGGCGCCGCCGGCCGGTCGGTCGCCGCGCGCTTGCCCGGCCGCGCCGGCCGCTCCGCCGCCGCGCGCTTGCCAGGCGCCGCGGGTCGCTCCGTCACCGCGCGCGCCGCGCGCTTGCCAGGCGCCGCCGGTCGCTCCGCCACCGCGCGTTTGCCAGGCGCCTCGGGTCGCTCCGTCACCGCGCGCGCCGCGCGCTTGCCAGGTGCCGCCGGCCGCTTCGTCGCCGCGCGCTCCGCCAGCGCGGCCGCTGCCTTGGCCTTCCTGGGCCGAGCCCGCGAGCTGGCCGGCTTGCGCTCCTGCCGGTCGCGCAGCGCGACCGGCGAGCCCGCCGCCGCGCCTCCGCGCTCGCCCGCCTTGGCGCGGGGCTGCGCGCGCGCGCGCCCGCTCGATGCCTTGACGGTGCGCCTGGGTTCGGCCGATGTCCCCCGACCGCGCGGTTTGGGCATTGGGACAGGCTATCACGAGGTCAACGGACAACACCGGTGGAGGCGCGCGGGGAAACGCACATGGCGGGCCGGTCGCTCGGCCGCCGAGCGCCGGGGCGCCCGGGGCCCGCGCGCTCCTCCCCTGGCCGTGCGGTTCAGCGCGCTTCGTCGAGGGCGCGGCGCACGACCTTCTTGAATTTGGCGAGCGGCTGGGCTCCGCTGATCAGGTAACCGTTGATCACGAACCCAGGAGTGCCGGTGATGCCGGCGCTCCGCGCGATCTGCATGTCGGCCTCGACCGCGGCCCGGTGGGTGCGCTCATCGAGGGCCCTGGCGAAGCGCGCCGCGTTGAGCCCGATCCCCGCGGCGTGCTGCTCCAGGGCCGCGCGGTCGAGGTTCGAGGTCCTGTTGTCCTTGAAGAGCCGGTCGTGCATCTTCCAGAAGCCGGCTGGCCCCTGCTGCGCCATCGCCTCCATGGCCGCCTCGGCGGCCAGCTGCGCGTCCGGGTGGAAGGGCAGCGGCAGGTGCCGAAAGACCACACGGACCTTGCCCGGAAAGGCCTTGAGGACCTCGTCCATCGTGGCCGCGCCGCGCGCGCAATAAGGGCACTGGAAGTCGGAGAACATCTGGATGACGACCTTGCCGGCGGCCGCCCCCTTGCCCGGGTTCTCCTTCGACGGCGGCGGCAGGGACACCCGCGGCGGGGGCGCCGGCGGGACCGCCTGCTTCTGGATGGCCTCGTAGACGCCCGCGCGCGGCGTCCCCGCGACGACCATGGCCTCCGCCTTCGCGATCTCCTCCTCGATGATCGCCTGGAACTTCTCGATCGGCTGCGCCCCGACCAGCTGGCGTCCGTTGATGAAGAAGTGCGGCGTCCCCACGGCGCCGAGATCGTCCGCGAGCTCCACGTCGGCCTCGATCTTGGCCGCGTGCTTGCGCGAGGCGATGGCGCGCTTCGCCGCCGCCACGTTCAGCTGGAGGTCCGCGGCGACGGCCTCGAGGGCGGCGTCGTCGAGGGCGGCCTCGCCCGCGAGGAGGCGGCCGTTGGCCTGCCAGAAGGCGGTATCCCCCTTCTGGGCCCGGGCCTCGCGCGCGAGCTCTGCGGCGGGCTCGGCCCGCGGATGGAACGGGAGCGGGTTGTCCTTCCAGACGACGCGCAGCTTGTCGCCGTACTGCGCCGCCAGCTTGTCGACCGTCGGCGTGACCCGCCTGCAGAAGGGACACTGGTAGTCGCTGAACAGCACCATCGTGACCAGCGCGGTGTCCTTGCCGCGCACCGGCGAGTCGCCGACGGGCACGAGGTGCACCACCTTGCTGGCCTCCGCCTCCTCGTCGTCCTCGGGCTCCTCGGCAGGGGGGGCGAAGTTCTTCTTCGCGAGCGCCGCGTAGACCTGCTCCGGCGGCGTCCCCTCGGCGCGGAGCGCCCGCGCCGAGGCGAGCTGCGCGTCGATGATCTCGGCGAACCGCTCCGCCGGCTGCGCGCCGACGACGAGGACGCCGTTGATGAACGACGCCGGCGTGCCGTCCACGCCGAGCCGCGCGGCGAGCGCCATGTCCGCGTCGACCTTCCGCGCCGCACCGCTCTGCTGGACGAGCTGCTTGAGCTGCCCCGGCGTCACGCCCGCCCGCCGGAGCGCCACGGCCTCGAGCTCCGGCGAGAGCCGCTCGTCCGCCTCGAAGATGGCGTCGTGGAACGACCAGAACGCGCTGGGGCCAGCGTGGGCGAACACCGCCATCGCGGCCTCCGCGGTCGGCCGAGCCTGCCTGTGGAAGGCGAGCGGGAAGTTCTTCCACACGACCCGCAGCTGCTCCGGGCCATACCGCTGCTCCAGCTGCCGCAGCGTGCCGCCCAGGCTCTTGCAGAAGGGACACTCGAAGTCGGAGAACACGACGACCGTCACGGGCGCGAGCCGGCTGCCGCGCGTCGGATCGGCGCGGGTCACCGGCACGGGGCCGGGGTCGCCCTCCGCGACCATGATGTCGTCGAGCGGCGCTCCCGGCGCGGCGCTCGGCGGCGCGCCGCCTGGCTTCGCCGCCCGCGAGGCGTCCGGAGGGGGCGGCGGCAGGGCGGAGCTGCACGCGAGGGCGAACAGCAGCGTTAGCCAGGCGACGGCGGCGATGGCGCGGCGGAGCATCGCGCGAGTGTACTCTCGTTCCACGACGGCGCCGGCGCCGCGCGGCGCCGCTGCGCCCGGCGCGGAACACCGCTGCACGTCCCGAGCAGCGAAGGAGACGCCCGCCCGAGGCGCGATTGACGCCCTCGCCGCCTTCGGCCATGACGGGCCCCGGCGCGCCGCTCGGCCGCGCCAGGAGAGCGCACCGGGAAGCCATGGAGAAGGTCTACAGCGCCGCTCGCGTCCAGCCCGAAGAGCACAGGGACGTCCTCGCGCAGCTCTGGAAAGAGAACCTCGCCCACGGCGAGGTGTCGCAGGAGTTCCTGGAGCGGCGGATGCGCTGGTTCCAGGAGCAGAACCCGGCCGGCCCCCCTCGGACGTGGATGGGCTTTCACGGCCCGGAGCGCGAGATCATCGGCAGCGGCTCGTTCTACCCGCGCGACATCTACGTCAGCGGGCGGAAGCTCAAGGCGGGCGTGCTCGGCGATTTCGGCGTGACCAAGGCGCACCGCATCGCCGGCGCCGCCATGAGCATCCAGCGCGAGCTCGCCAGGGGCTGCCGCGACGCCGGGGTCGACTTCCTCTACGGCTTCCCCAACAAGGCCTCATTCCCGATCTTCCAGCGCGCCGGCTACAAGAAGATCGCCGACTCCATCATCTGGGTCCGGCCCCTCATGGCCGCGTACAAGCTGCACGAGCTCGCGTCCTCGTCGGCCGGCGAGCAGCACAGCACGGTGAGCGCGGTGGTGCAGCGGGTCGCCGAGCGGGCGGCCTCGGCGATCCCCCACCCCCGCTGGCGCGCGCTCTGGGAGGCGGCGGAGCCGGCCGCCGCGCCCGCCCCGCTCACGCAGGCGCTGTCGACGGCCGCCGAGCGCCTGGTGCAGCGCGCGACGGTGAAGCCGGACAACGCCCTGGTCCGCGCCGCGGGGCGCGCTGTCGACGGCTCGATGGCGCTCCGGGACGCCGCGGCGCTGCTCGCGCGGGGCAGCCGCGTGCGCACCGAGCTCGTGGACGCCGCCGACCACCGCTTCGACGAGCTGTGGTCACGGGCGAAGCCCGCGCCGATCGCCGGCGAGCGCAGCGCTCAGTTCCTGAACTGGCGCTACGCGCAGCTCGGCAATATCCGGCACCGCTTCTTCTGCATGCTCGACAGGCACGACGGGCGGCTGCTCGGCTACGCCGTCTACGCGGTGCGGAACAACAAGGTCGAGGTGACCGACCTGTTCTGCGAGGACGACGGCCCCCTGCTCGACGCCCTGCTCCTCGAGTTCTGCCAGGCGATGCGGCGCGAGGGGCACGTCTCCGTGGGCATGCTCCTCGTGACCCCGCCCGCGTTCAACGCGCGCCTGCGGGCGCTCGGGTTCTTCTCCCGCCCCCACCCGCCGAAGGTCGGCTCGCGGTGGCTCGTCGTACACCTCGACCCGAGCTTCCCGGAGGAGCTGCGGCGCGTGCTGCTCGACCCGAACAGCTGGTTCATGACCGACGGCGAGCTCGACGTCTGATCGCCGGGGCCCTGCTCCCGGGGGCGTCCCATCGATTCGCTGGACCACCTCCGGCCGCCGATTACCCTTGCCTCCATGGATAACGAGGCGCCGGCCCTGTCCATCGCGCGGCTGCGCTCCGTCTGGGATGCGGAGGTGGGCCCCTCCGCGCGGCGCGCGCTCACCGCGGCGGCGTGCGCGGGGCTGTTCGGCGCGGCGCACGTGGCGCGCGTCGGGTCTCCGCTCGCCCGCGGGCTCGCCGGCGCCGGCCTCGCGCTGCTGCTCGCGGCGATCGCCGCGCGCGCGGTTGTCGCGCGGCGGCGCCGCGGCGACGCCCGGCGCACGGTGCGCGAGATCATCGGCCGCACCGACGAGGCGCTCGGCGCCGCCACCCTGAGGGCGCTCGCGCTCGTGGATCGCGCCCGGACCGACGATCGGGTCGGGTCGCCGGAGCTCGCCGGCCTCCACCTCGCGCGGCTGCTCGGGCGCGCCTCGCAGGCGAGGATCACCGCGCGCGCGCAGCGAGCGGCGGCGCGCTGGGCGATCGCGGGCCTCGCCCTCGGCGTGGCGGCGCTCGCGGCCGCCGCGATCGAGCCGTCGCGCGTCGTCGAGGGCCTGGACGTCCTCGCCGCCCGCCGCGGCGAGGCGCCGCTCGATCTGCCGTGGCTCGAGGACATCGAGATGACGGCCACGCCGCCCGAGTACCTCCACGAGGGCGCGGAGGTGCTCCTGCCCTTCGTGACGACGATGCAGCCCCGGGGGACGGTGATCACGGTGCGCGGCCGCCCCGTCCGCGCCGGCCGCGCGCTCGTGCTGACCGACGGCGGCGCCGAGGTCCCGTTCGTCGACGACGGCAAGGGCGGCGTGATCGCCCGGTGGACGCTCGGCGACTCGACGACCTTGCAGGCGGCCGCGCGCTTCGGGCAGGTGCGCGTCCGGCAGGCCGACGCGCAGCGGGTCGTGTCGATCCCGGACGACGCGCCGCGCGTCACGCTCGAGGGGGCCCCGCGCACGGTGAAGCTCCTCGACGAGCCCAGCATCCCGCTCCGCTACGAGATCACCGACGATCACGGCCTGCGCGAGGTCGATCTCGTCCTGCGCGCCGGCGCCAAGGAGGAGCGGCGCGTGCTCTCGCGGCCGGCGGGGGACGCGAAGGTCGATCGCGGGGGCTACGAGCTCAGGGCGCGCGACCCCTTCTTCCGCAGGACGTACGTGCCCGTCGAGGTGCGGATCGAGGCGCGCGACAACGACCCGATCGAGGGCCCGAAGTGGGGCAGGAGCGAGGCGATCCTGGTCGTCCCGCCGCAGGTGGGCGAGCCCGAGGCGCGGCGCTACGTCGCGCTCTTGAAGGCGCGCGACGCCCTCACCGACCTGCTCGCCGACCGCATCGGCCAGAAGGCGCCGGAGGCGGGCGGCGCCGCGGGGCACGCGGCGCACGAGGCCGAGGCGCAGGCGACCGCGAAGGCGGAGGTCGAGCGGGCGCTCTCCGCGGACTACGGCGGGCTCCGGGTGCGCGGGCGCATCGCGTCGCTCGCGCGAGGCCAGCTGGCGAGGCTCGACCAGGCGCTCGCCGCGGAGCGGAAGGCGACCACCCGCGCGGCGCACCAGAAGCTGCTCGACGAGACCGAGGGCGTGCTGCTCGCGTTCGACGCGGGCCTGCGCGGCCTCGGCTACCGGGACGCCCAGGCCGTCGCGCAGCGGCTGGCCGACGTCGCCGACGAGGCCGCGGCGGCGGCGGAGCTCCTCGACGGCGGCGACCGCGACAACGGCGAAGGGCGCCTCGAGGCGGCGGTCACGGTGCTGGGCGGCGGGGGGGTCGAGCTGAGCAAGCTCGGCGACCTCGGCCTCGACCTCGGGGAGATCGTCGCGAACGACCTGCGCAGGATCGCGCGCGCCCGCGGCGCGAGCGACTGGGCGCACGCCGAGCTCGCGGCGCGCGACCTCGCGGCGCGGCTCAGGCGGCCGGAGCCCTCGTTCGGCGGCGGCGGCCGCGGCGGGGTGGAGTCCGGGGCGCCGCGCGGGCCGGAGCCCGGCGACGCCTCGAGCGCCGACGAGAGCGTCGCGCAGAGCGAGCGCGACCTCGAGGAGCTCGCGCGCGACCACGCCGCCGAGATGAACGCGGTCGCCGAGGAGCTCGCGCGCGCGTCGACGCCCGAGGACATCGCGGCGCTCCGCGAGGAGGCGAAGAAGCACGCCGAGGCGATCCGCGAGGCGGTGCGGGGCCTGCCGCAGCCCGGCGCGGCGCCGGGCTCGGCCGAGTCCGCCGCGGCCGACGGCAGGGAGCAGGCCGAGGCGATGGCGGGCGCGCTGGAGCAGGGCCGCCCCGAGGACGCGGTCCAGAGCGGTCAGGGCGCGATGCGCTCGCTGGGCGAGGCGAAGCGGCTCGGGTCGAAGAGCGGCGGCTTCTTCCCCGAGGAGCGGGCGGGCCGCGAGGCCGCGGAGGCGCAGCAGGCGCTCGCCGACGAGCTGGCCTGGGCCGAGGAGGCGCTGCGCAAGCTGCGGCAGGCCGCGTCGGAGCGGGCGCGGGAGGGCCTCGAGAGGTCGAGCCAGCGCGAGGGCTCGCTCGCCGATCGCGCGCGCGACCTCCGCAAGCGCGGCGAGCGCGGCGACGGCCGCATGCCGGAGGAGATGCTCGAGCGCCTCGACGACGCCGAGCAGGCGATGCGCGACGCCCAGCGCTCGCTGTCCGAGGGGGACGGCGAGCAGGGCAGCGAGCGCCAGCGCGACGCGCAGCGGCTGCTCGAGATGTCGCGCAGCGAGGACCAGGGCCAGGAGGGCGACGGCGACCAGGAAGGGGACAGGGACATGGCGAGGAAGGCCGACATCCCGGACAAGGACAAGCACAAGGGCCCCGAGGAGTTCCGGCGGCGTGTGCTCGAGGGGCTCGGGGGCACCTCGGAGCCGCGGCTGCGAGAGGCGGTCAAGCGTTACGCGGAGGGGCTGCTGAAATGAAGCGCATCGGTGGTCCGGTGAGCCCGGCCAGGGCGCCTCGGCGGGGCGCGGCGGCCGCCAAGCGCGGCCTCCGGGCGGTGGTCCTCGCCGCGCTCGCGACCTCCTCGGCGACCGCGTCGGGCCGCCTGTCCGTGGGCGATCTCGACCGCGCCGTGCGGGCGCGGGCCGCGATCCTGGAGATCGACGCCCCGGCGGCGCGGGACATCCTGAAGGACGTGGACATGGCGGACCCCGCGCTCGCGCTCGAGCGCGGCCGGCTCGCCATCTACGAGGGCGACTGCGACGCCGCCGCGGCGATCCTCGCGCGCCCCGACCTCTCGGCGACGGCGGAGGGCGCGGCGCTCGGCGACATCGCGCGCGGCTGCGCCCGCGCCACCGCCGCGACGGTGGTCGTCAACGACGAGGCGCGCGGCGTGTGGGTGCGGCTCCAGGACGACGACGATCGCGCGCTCGTGCCGCTCCTCGTCGAGGTCGCGGCGAGGACGCGCGACGTGCTCGCGAAGGACCTCGGGGTCGAGCTCCTGAGGCCGCTGCGGATCGATCTCGTCCGGGACCAGTTCACGCTCTCGGCGATGACGGGCCTGCCCGAGGACGCGGCGCGGACGACGGGCACGGTCGCCATCGCCAAGTGGGGGCGGGTGACGATGCTCTCCCCGCGCGCGACGCCGAACGGCTATCCGTGGCTCGACACGCTCGCGCACGAGATCACGCACCTCGCGCTCTCGCGCGGGACGCGCGACAACGCCCCGCTGTGGCTGCAGGAGGGCGTGGCCAAGCGCGAGGAGGTCCGCTGGCGCGAGCCCGACCCGCTGGACGACGTGCCGTCCGCCGACGCTGTCGCCTGGCTGGGCATCCAGAAGGGCCTCGGGCGCCCGCTCGACAAGATCGGCCCCTCGATCGCGATGCTCCCGAGCGCGGAGGAGGCGGCGATCGTGTTCGCCGAGGTCGCGAGCTTCATCCGCTACTGGACGAGGGAGGCGGGCGACACGGCGCTCCCCCAGCTCCTGGTCCGGCTCAAGGCGGCGAGCAGCGACGCGGATCTGGAGCGGGCGATCGCGGAGATCTCCGGCGCGGATCTCGCGGCTTGGGACAAGCGCTGGCGCGCCTACCTCGCCACGGTGCCGGCGGACGTGCCGCCCGATCTCGCGCCCGGCGGGGACATGCCGCACCGGCAGGAGGTCGGCAAGCGCGTGCGGCTCGGGCAGCTGCTCCACGAGCGCGGCCACCACGCCGCGGCCGCCGTCCAGCACGCTCGCGCGCAGGCGCTCGCGCCGCACGAGCCGGCGGTGCGCTGCTTCCTCGCCGCCGCCCTGCTCGCGTCGGGCGAGCGCGCCAGCGCCGCGCCGCTCGTCGAGCAGGTGGAGGACGTGAACAGCCGCCACGGCCGGTGGTGGTCGTTGCACGGGCTGCTCCACGGCGGCCCCGGCGCGGACCGCGCCTTCTCGGCGGGTGTCGCGCTCGACCCGCTGAGCCCCGAGGTGGCCTGCGAGGAGAAGCTGCCGCCCGAGCTCCCCGCCGATCCCGTCCGATCAGCGCTCTGCGAGGCCGCGCGCCGCAGGGCGCCCTAGTTCCGCGCGCAGACGCCGCTTCGCGGCGGCTGCGCGCGGGCGGCCCTGGCTTTGTTTCCTCGGGGCTCGGCCCCGAACCCCGGCGTCCGAAAAGAACGACGATCTGAGGAAACGACGCCGCTGAACGCAATGCCTCGCTCGCGCCGGTTTCTGCGCGAGCCCGCCCGCGCCTGCTTCCGCGGCGCTGGAGCGCGCCTTTACGGTACGCGCGATGCTGAACGCTGGCCGCGTCGCCCTGGTGATCGCGCTGAGCCTCGTCCTGCCCGCACGAGCGTACGCGCGCGATCCCCGGAGCGCCCCGCCGCCGGGCGTCTACGGCGAGCTCCACGCCTCCTCCATGCTCGTGTTCGGCCTGATGCCCGTGACGGGCATCGGCGTCTCGTCCGCGCTCGCCCTCCGCTGGCTCGACGCCTCCCTGTGGCTGGAGGCGCGCGCGTTCAAGGCGCTGGGCCGCAATGACGGAGCGATCCTGGGCCAGGCAACCGGCGCCGGAGCGGGGGCCACCTCGCTCTGCAGGCACAGGGAGGCCGTCTTCCTCTGCTACGTCGTCCAGCTTGGAGCGCTCCGCGCCTCCGCCGTCGACGACCTGAGGCCCACAGAGTCCAGCTCCCCCTGGTTCGTCACCTCCGGCGCGCGCGGGGGCGCCGAGTGGCGCGTGTCCCGGCACCTCCAGGTGCGCGGCTTCCTCGAGCTCCACCTCGTGCTGCTGCGCCCTCTGCTGCGGGTCAGCACCCTCGCGCAGGAGCAGACCTCTCACGTCGCGGCGATCGCAGGGATCGGCCTGACGCTGCCGGTGAGCCTGCGCTGAGCGACGCGCCTCAGTTCTTCGCGCGGAGCGCCCGGGCCAGGGTGTTCCTGCCGACGCCGAGCCGCTTCGCCGCTTCCGTCTTGTTCCCCTCGCACGCCCGGACCATCGCCTCGACGTAGCGACGCGTCACCTCGTCGAGGGTGAGGCCGAGCGGCAGCGCGACCCGCTCGTCGCCCTCGTGCGCAGCCGCGGCGGGCGGCGGGGCGCCCTCGCGCCGCCGCGATGGAAGGTGCCCCGCGGTGATGCGGCCGTCGGGCGCGAGGGCGATCGCGCTCTCGACCCAGTGCTCGAGCTCGCGCACGTTGCCCGGCCAGGTGTGCGCGCGGATGTGGCGGAGCGCCTCCAGATCGAAGCGCGGCGCGGGCCTGCCGTACCTCGTCGCGTAGACGTCCGCGAAGTGCCGGGCCAGCGTCTCGACGTCCTCGGGGCCGCGCTCGCGCAGGGCCGGCAGGTCGATCTCGACGACGCGCGCCCGATAGTAAAGGTCCTTCCGGAAGCGGCCCTCGGCGACCGCGCGCTCGAGGTCGCAGTGCGTGGCGCACACGACGCGCACGTCGGCGTGGAGCGTCTGGCGCCCCCCGACGCGCTCGAACGATCGATCCTGCAGGAAGCGGAGGAGCTTGCCCTGGATGTCGAGCGGCAGATCCCCGAGCTCGTCCAGGAAGAGCGTGCCGCCCTCCGCGAGCTCCACCTTGCCGGGCACGCGGCGGTCCGCGCCGGTGAACGCCCCGCGCTCGTGGCCGAAGAGCTCGCTCTCCACGAGCTGCGCCGGCAGCGTCGTGCAGTCGACGGTGACGAAGGGCCTCGTCTGGCGCCTCGAGTTCACGTGGATCGCCCGCGCGAAGAGGCTCTTGCCGGTGCCTGTCTCGCCGCGCAGCAGCACGGTCGCGTCGGTCTGCGCCGCGAGCTGGACCTTCTCGTACACGGCGCCCAGCCGCTCGCTGCGGCCGACGATCCGGTTGAACGGCCCCTGCAGCACGACGCCCGGCCCGCCGCCCTCGGCGGCGCGGAGCGTCGTCAGCGCGAGCGCGCGGGCGAGCTGCGTCGCGAGCGCGACGAGGTAGCGCTCGTCCTCCTCGTCGAACGGCGCGCCCGCGCGGTTCAGCAGCTGGACGACGCCGCGGACCGGCGCGGCGCCGTCCTCCCGGATGGGCGCGACGAGCATCGAGCGCGTCGTGTAGCCCGTCGCCCGGTCGGCGGACGGATCGAAGCGCGGATCGCGCGCGGCGTCGTCGACGCGCACGACCTCTCCGGTCCTGGCGACGTGCCCCGCGATGCCGCGCCCGAGCGGCTGCCGCAGCGCGGGGAGCTCGGGCAGGAGGGCGACGCGCGTCACGAGATCGCCGCGCTCGGCGTCGACGAGCCAGATCGTCGCGCGGTCGGCGCGGAGCGCCTTCGCGAGCCGCTCGCACGCCGTGCCGAGGAGGGCGTCGAAGTCGACCTCCCGGGCGAGGAGGGAGGCGAGATCGACGAGCAGCGAGAGGCGCGACATGGATAGCGGAGCAGGATCCAGCATAGAGGTCGCCGCCCTTGTCGTCATCCGCGTCATCACGCGGCCCGCGCGAGGGCCTCGACGTTGATGCAGAGCCCCTCGCGCGCGGCGACCGAGGCGGGGAAGAGCTCGCGCGAGAGGCGCTCGATCTCGGCGACCCCCGCGTCCGTCCGCTGCGGGTCGTGGTGGAAGAGGACGAGCTTGTGCGCGCCGCACGCCCTCGCGATCTCGGCCCCCGCCACGTAGGTCGAGTGCCCCCAGCCGACCCTCGAGCGGCCGCCGTCGCCGCGGTACTCCTCGGGGGTGTACTGCGCGTCGTAGATGAGCACGTCGGCGCCGTCCGCGAGCGCGCGCAGCGCCGGATCGACGCAGGCGTAGTGCTCGGTGTCGGTCGCATAGACGACGCTGCGGCCCGCGTGCTCGACGCGGTAGGCGAGGACGCCGCCCGGGTGGTTCAGCTTCGCGGTGCGCACGTGGACCTCGCCCACGTCGAACGCCTCGCCGGGCCGCGCCTCCCGCAGCGCGATCTGCGCGCCGAGCTCGTCGAGCCGGACCGGGAAGCTCGGCGCCGCCATCTGCGTCGAGAGCGCGTCGCGGAGGCTCCCGACCCCGTGCGCGCTGCCCACGATCGACAGCTTCGAGCTCGGCAGGTACGCCGGCACGAAGAACGGCAAGCCCTGGATGTGATCCCAGTGCAGGTGGGAGAGCAGCACCGTCGCCTCGACCGGCCCCTCCCGGAGCAGCGCGTCGCCGAGCCTGCGCACGCCCGTCCCTGCATCGAGGATGATCCGCGACGATCCGCAGCGGATCTCCACGCAGCTCGTGTTGCCGCCCACCGACGCCGTCTCCGGCCCAGGCGAAGCGATGCTCCCGCGAACCCCCCAGAACCTGATCTCCATCGCCGTCTCGTGCCTCCTGGGCCTCCTTCAGCGAGCGGCGTGCCAGGACGTATACGCTTGAAACCGTTCCGTTTTTCTGCCTCGCTCCCCGCGGGCGATCGAAGTTGCAGCGCCTCGTCCGGATCGGCGCTTCAGAATGGAGCGCGCGGACCGGGGCGGTCCGCGGGCGAGCACCGCGCATTTGCGCGGAGCGGCGCTTCGCGGTTGACGCGCTCGCGGCGACGTGGAGAAACGGGGAGCACGGGGGACGGGCCTGGCGTCGCGCGACGGGGATCGCGCTGTGCGTCGCGCGTCGCGTCAAGGCTGAGCTCCTTCGCTGGCTGAGGGACCGCGCCTGGGTGGCCTGTGTGGACAGTTCGCTTGACCCGAGCGTTGACCCAGGTACTTCCCGAGGCCTAGCATTCCTGCACCGCTCTTTTTCCCGCATCGATAACGCCGCTCCGCACAATGACCGTTGCCACCTACGCCGCCGCACAGCTGTTGCGGGTGCTTCCGCGAGAGCGCATTACCCGGGCCGTTGGCCGCCTCTGCGACGCCAGGGCACCCGCCGCTGTCTTGAACACGGTGGTCAAGCTCTACGCGCGCGCGTACCGCGTCGACATGGACGCGGCCGAGGTGCTGACGAGCCCTTACGAGAGCTTCGACGCGTTCTTCACGCGCAAGCTCCGCGAGGGGATGCGCCCTGTCTGCTCCGACCCAGGAGCCATCACCAGCCCCGCCGACGGCCGGATCGCCGCGATCGGCCCCGTGACCGAGGGCGGGCGCCTGTTCATCAAGGGGCAGCCCTACCGGGTGGAGGACCTCGTGGGCGACCCCGCGGAGGCCACCCGCTACGACGGCGGGCAGTTCGCTGTCGTCTACCTGTCGCCCCGCGACTACCACCGGGTCCACGCCCCCGTCGCCGGCCAGGTGAGCGTCATCCGCTCGATGCCCGGGGAGCTCTTCCCGGTGAACTCGATCGGCGAGCGCCACGTCCCGGGCCTCTTCGCCCGCAACCGGCGCGTCGCGATCGTGATCGACACCGAGCGCCAGGGGCGCGTGACGGTCGTGATGGTGGGCGCGATGATCGTCGGACGGATCACGGTGAGCGGCATCGACGCGCGCGACGTGCCGCTCGGCGTGCACGCGATCTCGCCGGCCCTCCAGGTCGCGTGTGGCGAGGAGATCGGCAAGTTCCACCTCGGCTCCACGACGGTCATGTTCGTGGAGCGCGGGGCGGCGCCCCCGTGGAGCAGGGCTCCCGGGCCGGTCCTCTATGGAGAGCCGCTCGACGGGGGCAAGCGATGACGAGCGAGCGGCCGCGCAACCCCCTGGCTGCGTCCGCCCAGGAGGGCGGCGTCTCCGGAGAGCCCGGCGCGCCCCTGCCGGGCGATGCAGGGAGCGCGGCCGCATCAGCGCCGCAAGGAGAGCAGGGCTCGTTCTCCGCGCGCTCGTCGTCCCCTCCACGGCCCGAGCGCATGCCCAGCGCGCGCCCGCAGCCCGCGACCACGACGCCGCTGCCGCGCCTCGACGTCGTCGCGGGCATGGCCGACGGGAGCTCCAGCGTGCAGCGCTCGGAGATCCCGGATCTCGACCTCGACCCGCGCATCGCCGGGCCGCCCACGGAGCGCTCGCGGCACGGGACTCCCCTGCCGGCGAACCCCGCCGCCAGGCGAGCCTGGCAGTCGCTGGCCGCCGAGGTGGAGCGGACCGCGGACGTGGAGCGCGGCGACGGCACGAAGGCCGCGCGCCGCCGCTCGCGGCGGCTCGTGAACCTGGCTGGAGACGCGCCGCCGCAGGGCGACGACGAGGGCGCCGCGCCGGAGGAGGCCGCCGCGCACGGCGGCGCCGCGACCCCGCGCACGAGCGCGCTCCAGGACGTGCAGGACGACGACGGCTGGCTGGACGCGGCGAGGCCTCCCAGTCAGCCGGCGCTGGAGGAGCCCAGGCCGACCAGCAAGCCGGCGCCGGCGCCGAACCTGGCGGAGCTCGTGGCGCCCCGCGCGGTCCCGCGCCCGTCGCCGAAGTCGTCGTCGAGCGTGCCGCCGATGCCGATGCCGCTCCCCGGCGGCCTCATCATCGACCCGGACTCGGTCGCGGTGATCCGGCCGCTCCAGATCCTCAGCATCGAGTCGAACCTGCCGCCGGTCAGCTCGGCGCCCGAGCCCGCCAAGCCGCCGCTGCTGACGGAGCCGACCGAGCACGAGTGGCCGCCGCTCCAGTTCAGGACCCGGTCCGAGTTCCCGACCGCGCTCGGGCTGGAGGCTTTCCAGGACACCCCCGCGGAGGGCCCACCGACCTCGCGCGACGAGACCGACGAGACCGACGAGACCGACGAGCTCGATCCCGGGAGGCTGCGGCGACAAAGGGCGGCCTCGTCCCCGGAGATCGAGGCGCGCGCCCTGGACTGGCCGCTGGGGCCGAGCGCGGACGAGCTCGCGGAGCTCGAGCCGGAGCTGGTCGACGAGCCGAAGGCCGAGCTGCCGAGCGCCCCGCCCGAGGCGGGCGAAGGCGAGCAAGCAGCGGCCCAGGCGACGCGCAGCACCTTGCCGCCGAAGAGCAGCGAGGTCGAGCTCGAGGAGGTCGAGCCCGAGCGCGACGGTGAGACGGCGGACGAGCGCGCGGCCGCCCGGGCCGACGCGCAGGTGGCGCAGCCCAAGAAGCCGCCGCCGCCGCCGCCGCTGCCGCCGCGGCGCCCGCGCACGCACGCGCTGGCCTCGCCCGATCTCGCGACGTTCACGAGCTCGGTGCCGCCGCCGCCCGTGTCCGTGCCGCCCCCGCCCGCCGAGCCACCGGTGGCCGCGCGGCCAGCCGCCGCGGCGCCGGTGGCGGCGAAGCAGGTCGAGCTCGATCCGAACTCGGGCCCGTCAACCGAGCCCGCCGTGCGCCGCAAGCGCCCCTGGTGGGAGGAGCTCTTCGGCGACGACTTCCTGCGCACGCTCGACAAGATCGACGGGAAGGTGGTTCGCCGCGAAGCCGACTTCATCGAGGAGCGGCTCGGCGTCGAGAAGGGCGCGGTGATCCTCGACCTCGCGTGCGGCGCGGGCGGCCACGCGATCGAGATCGCGAGCCGCGGCTACAGCGTGGTCGGCTTCGACCTGTCGCTGGCGATGCTGGCCCGCGCCGCCGACGACGCGCAGGACCGCGGCCAGAAGCTGAACTTCCTCCAGGGCGACATGCGCGAGATGACGTTCGAGGAGACCTTCGACGGCGTCTACTGCTGGTCCACGAGCTTCGGCTACTTCGACGACGAGAAGAACCTGGACGTCCTCGCCCGCATCCGCCGCGCCCTCCGCGCGGGCGGCATGCTCCTGCTCGACATTGTCAACCGCGACTACGTGGCGTCCCGCCAGCCGAGCCTGGTCTGGTTCGAGGGCGACGGCTGCGTCTGCATGGATGAGATGCAGGTGGATTTCTTCACGAGCCGGCTCAAGGTGAAGCGCACCGTGATGTTCGAGGACGGCCGCTCGCGCGAGCTCGACTACTCGATCCGCCTCTACGGGCTGCACGAGCTCGGCAAGCTGCTGCACGAGGCGGGCTTCAAGGTCACCGAGGTGACCGGCCACCCCGCGCACCCGGGGGTCTTCTTCGGCTCGGAGTCGCCGCGGCTCATCATCCTTGCGGAGCGGACCTGAGGAGCTAGGGGCTCCTGAGCATGAGCTTCGAGGCCGCGATCGCGCGCGCGCTGCCGGGCATCCCGCATAGCGCCTCCCCCGTCGACCAGATCGCCTACGCCCGCGATCTCTGGCCGCGGCACCACCTCGCCGTGACGGAAGGCCGCATCGCCGAGCACCGGCCCGGGATGATCGTCTGGCCATCGTCCACCGAGGAGGTCGCCCAGGTCGTCCGCTTCTGCGCGGACGAGGGGCTCCCGCTCGTGCCGTACGGCGCGGGCTCGGGCGTTTGCGGCGGCGTCTTGCCGGACCACCGGACGGTGGTGCTCGACCTCAAGCGGCTCTCCCGCCGGCGCTCGCTCGACCGCCAGGCCCCGTCCGTCGAGGTCGAGGCCGGCGCGCTCGGCATCCGTTTCGAGGAGGAGCTCAACGCCGAGGGCTTCACGCTCGGCCATTTCCCGTCGTCGATCCTCTGCTCGACCGTGGGGGGCTGGGTCGCGGCGCGCAGCGCCGGCCAGTGCTCGGGGCTCTACGGCAAGATCGAGGACATGGTCGCGTCGCTCGAGTGCGTCGTCGGCCGCGGCGAGGTCGTCCGCCTCCACCGGCGCGCGCACGGCCCGGATCTCACGCCGCTCCTCATCGGCAGCGAGGGCGTGCTCGGCGTCGTCACGGCCGCGACGCTCAGGCTCCACCCCGCCCCGCCGGCGCGCGCGTTCGCCGCCTTCTCGTTCCCCAGCCTGGAGGCCGGGTGGGACGCGATGCGGGAGATGTTCCAGGCTGGCCTCCGCCCGGCGGTCTCGCGGCTCTACGATCCGTTCGACTCGTTCATGGCGCGGCTCGGCGCGGTGCGCCGGCAGCGCGCGCACGCCGGCGCGGGGGACGAGCCCTCGGAGGCGGCGGCGGCGGCGGCGCCGTCGCGCGGGGCGCGGGGCCCCGGGGCCGGCGCCGCGGTGCTGCGCGGCCTGCTGCGCGTGCCGGGGGTGCTCAACCAGGTCGTCGACGCCGTCGGGTCGCGCGTGCTCCGCGGCGCGACGCTCATCCTCATCTTCGAGGGCACGGCGCGCGCGAGCGCGGAGGATCTCGCCCGCGCCGCGGCGATCGCCGCGCGCGGCGGGGCCAGGCCGCTCGGCGAGGAGCCGGCGCGCCACTGGCTCGCGCACCGCTACAGCGTGAGCTACCGCCAGGCGCCCGTCTTCATGGCCGGCGCGTTCAGCGACACCATGGAGGTCGCCGCGCCCTGGTCGCGCCTCGACGCGCTCTACCGCGCGGTGCGCGGCGCGCTGGGGCGCCACGTGTTCGTGATGGCCCACCTGTCCCACGCCTATCCGGACGGCTGCAGCATCTACTTCACCTTCGCCGGCAGCGCGCCGAGCGTCGCGGCGGCCGAGGCGAAGTACGACGCGGCCTGGCGCGCGGCCCTCGACGCCGCGATCGACGCCGGCGGCACGCTCTCGCACCACCACGGCGTGGGCCGCAGCAAGGCGCCCCGGCTCGGCGCGGAGCTCGGCCTCGGCGCCGACGTCGTCCATGCGCTCCGGGGCGTCTTCGACCCGGCCGGCATCATGAACCCGGGCAACCTGCTCCCGCGCGACGCCGTCCCGCGCTCCCCGGTGCCGCGCCCGCGGGCGGCGCCGGCGTCGCCGGTGCTGGACCGCGCCTCCCTGCTCGTGCACGCCGCCGGCACCGCTCGCCTCGCCGACGTCGAGCGCGCGCTCGCGCAGCACGGCCTGACGCTGGGGCTCGAGCTCGACGCGGCCTCGCGCGAGCTCACGATCGACGCGTGGATCGCGGCGGGCGCGCCCGGCGCCCCGGATCCGTGGGGCGACCCGGTCGACCACCTGGTCGCCGGGTTCACCGCGCGGCTCGCGTCCGGCGCCGAGCTCGCGGTGCGGCCTGCCCCGCGGCGCGCCGTGGGCCCGGATCTCTTCGCGCTGTTCCTCGGCGTGGAGGGGCGCGTCGGCGAGATCACGTCCGTACACCTGCGCGCCCACGGCGCGTCGCGACCCCGCGCGCTGCCGACGTCGCTGCCCCGGCAGCCGCCGCTCGGCGAGGCGGAGGCGGCGTGGCTCGACGCGGTGGTGGGCGCCGCCCGCGACGTGCGCTGAGCGCTGCGCTCAGCCGGGGGGCCAGGCCATCGGCCGCCCGCCGATGACGTGCACGTGCAGGTGGAAGACCGTCTGGCCGGCGTTCGCGCCGTGGTTCACCACGGTCCTGAAGCCGCGCTCCGCCACGCCGGTCAGCTCGGCCACCCGCCTCGCGGCGAGCAGCAGCCGGCCGAGGACCGCCTCGTCCTCGGGCGCGGCGTCGCCGATCCCCGCGATGTGGCGCTTCGGGATGATGAGCACGTGCGTCGGGGCCTGCGGGTTCACGTCATGGAAGGCGAGCACGTGCTCGTCCTCGAACACGACCTTCGCCGGGATCTCCTTGTTCGCGATCTTGCAGAAGATGCACATGGTCGTCGTCTCCTAGGGTGCTTGCGTATCGCGCTGCTCCCGGTCACGCGGTAGCGCCCTGGTCGCCGCGTCCGGCTCTCCTGGCTCTCCCTGGCCAGGCGCTCCCGTGGCTCCGCCGCGGGCCTCCTCGGGCAGGAGCCGGGCGAGCGCGCGCTCGATGCGCGACGTGTCCGCCGGCTCGGGGAGCAGGTCCTGGGGCAACGGGGTGCCGATCGCCGAGCTCGTCCGGGCGACGTCGTCGCCCTGCGGCGCGGCCCGCGGGGCGGCGCCGCGGGAGACCGCGATGCGGAGCACCGCGAGCTCGAGGGCGTCGAGCGCGGCGGTGCGCTTCAGCCCGAGCGACGGCACGTCGTACGTGAGCAGCGCGCCCCCGCTCTCGGCCGGCGCGAGCCCGGCGCGGTCCGCGCCCGCGACGAGCTGCCGCACGATGCTCCGGAGGAGCGCCGCCCGCCGCCGCACCCGGCGCGTCTCCGGGTCGGTGTAGAGCGAGAAGAAGCGGTTGCGCGAGAAGGTCGTCGGCGCGAGCACGAGGGCGACGAACAGCGCCTCCAGATCGATGGGCGGCGCCCCCCTCACGTCGCGGACTCCAGCGCGCCCGCGGGCCCCGAGAGCCCGCCCCGCCGCAGGAGCTCCGCCTGACGGTGCGTGCGCAGCGCGCCGATGAGCTCCTCGAGATCGCCCTCGATGATCTTGTCGAGCTTGTGCAGCGTGAGGCCGATGCGGTGATCCGTGACGCGGTTCTGGGGGAAGTTGTAGGTCCGCACCTTCTGCGCGCGCTCCCCCGTCCCGACCATGGTCCGCCGCTCGGCGCTCTGGGCCTCCTCCTGCCGGCGCTGCTCGAGCTCGAGCAGCCGGCTCCGGAGCACCTTCATCGCCTTCGCCTTGTTCTTCAGCTGGGAGCGCTCGTCCTGGCACTTCACGATCATGCCCGTGGGCAGGTGCTTGATCTGCACGGCGCTGTTCGTCGTGTTGACGCCCTGGCCGCCGGGGCCGCCCGACGCGGCGATCGAGATCTCCAGGTCCTTGTCGTCGATGTGCACGTCGACCTCGTCGGCCTCGGGCAGGACGGCGACGGTCGCGGTCGAGGTGTGGATCCGCCCCTGCGTCTCCGTCGTGGGGACCCGCTGCACGCGGTGAACGCCGCCCTCGTAGCGGAGGTGGGAGTAGACGTCCTGCCCCGTGATCAGCGCCGCGACCTCCTTGTAGCCGCCGGCGGAGGCCTCGCTCAGGTTGAGCACCTCGACCTTCCAGCGCTTCGTCTCCGCGTACCGGCAGAGCATGCGGAAGAGGTCGGCGGCGAAGAGCGCCGCCTCCTCGCCGCCCTCGCCGCTCCGGATCTCGATCACGGTGTTGCGGCCGTCGTTCGGGTCCTTCGGCAGGAGGAGCACCTCGAGCTCGCTGGCGAGGCGCTCCCGCTCGAGCTCGAGCTCGGGCAGCTCCGCCTGGGCGAGCTCGGACAGATCGGGGTCGCTGAGCGCCTCGCGGTCCTCGGCGATGCGCCGCTCGACGTCGCGGAGCCGGGCGAACGCGGCGACCACGGGCTCGATCTCGGTCCGCTCTCGGTTGAGCCGCTGGAGCTCGGCCGGGGCCGAGAGCACCGCGGGGCTGCACATGAGGTGCTCGAGTTCCTGAAAGCGGCGCTGGACCGCCTCGAGTTTCGCGATAGGTAGCATCTGCAATCCGAAGACGGGCGGAGTTGGACGGCGAGGCGCGCGTCGGCGGCGCGCGGCGGCGGCGCGCGCTAGCCGTGGGCGCCAGCGTAGCCGGGGTCGGCCAGCAGCTTCGAGTAGTCCTCGAACACCCGATCAGGCTGGACCGGCGCGGCCACCGACTCCTCACGCCAGAGCGTCGCGCGGAGCGAGGCGAGGGCGACCTCCAGCTGCGCGTCGTCGGGCTCCGCGGTCGTGATCTTCTGGACCAGGAACCCCGGCCAGAGCAGCGCGCGGAGCGGGCCCGTGGTGCAATACCGCGCGAAGATCCGCTGGATCTCGAACGTCACCGCGGCGATGAGCGGGAGGAACGGCAGCTTCATCAAGAAGAAGCCGACGCTCTCCACGAGCCGGCCGCCGGGCAGCTTCGGCAGGAACGCGCCGAGGGACGCCCCGGCCACCGAGAACACCACGATGGACACGAGCGCCACCATCACCAGGAACGTCGTCCCGCAGCGCGGGTGCATGGCCGTCTTCCGCCGCGCGTTCTCGACCTCGAGCGCCTCGCGCGCCTCGTAGGTGGAGATCGCCTTGTGCTCCGCCCCGTGGAACTGGAAGACGCGCCGGACCTCCGGGATCTGGCGGATCAGGAGGAGGTAGGTGACGACGATGGCGAGCTTCGCCACGCCGGTGATCGCCTGGAACCCGGGCGACGTGACCTCCAGCCCGAGACCGAAGAGCTTGTTGACCAGCTCGGCGCCGGCCTGAGGCGCCGCCACGAAGAGCAGGACCGCAAAGGCGATCGGGAGCAGGCCCATGCCCCCTCCCCGCTTCTTCGCTTCCGCGCCGTCCGGCGCGGGGCTGCCCGCGGTCTGCGCCGGCTCGACGTCCTGCGCCGCGATCGCCGCCATGCTGAGCGCCAGCGAGGTGAGGCTGGCCCCGCTCGCTTGTCCGGCGCTCGGCCGCTTGGACGCCGGGCCCTTGGCCGAGTCCGCCTCCTCGGCCGCGAGGTCCTGCTCGTAGAGGTCCGCGGACCACCGGAGCGCCTGGGACCCGAGGCGCAGCGACTCCACGAGGGTCGCGATCCCCCGCACGAACGGCCAGTTACGGGGCCCCCTGGGCGCCGCGGTCATCGGCTGCTCGCGCACCACCAGCTCACCGGAGCGGCGTCGGCAGACGATCGCGACCGAGCTCGGCGATCGCATCATGACCCCCTCGATCACCGCTTGGCCGCCGATATACGGACGTGCAGGCTGCTCGCTCATACGCGTTCCAATCTAGCGCATAACCCGGCTGGCGCATCGCGCCTGGCCGACCAGCGCTGCGAATGTGGATGCATGACGTCGCGCGGGGCGACGCCTCGACCGCTCGCGCTCGCGGCGAGCGGGCTCGGACGTACCGGAGCCTCCGCCCACGCCCCGGGCGGGGCGCGGCGTGAAGGGAGTGTCTGTAAAGGAGGGATGCGACGGCGCGGGGGGCGATCAGCCCGCCTACTTGCCGGCGGTCGCCGCGTACTTCTTGCGGAAGCGGTCCACGCGGCCGGCGACGTCCATGATCTTGTGCTTGCCCGTGTAGAACGGGTGGCAGGCGGAGCACACGTCGGTGGTAAAGCTGCCGCGGGTGGAGCGGGTCTCGACGACGGCGCCGCACGCGCAGGTGATCGTGGAGTCCTTGTACTCGGGGTGGATGCCGGGCTTCATGGTGAGTCCTTCGGGTGTTACGAGGGAGGGCGCCTATAGCTCAGCGCGTCCGGGACCGCAAGAAGCCCCTCCGACGCGCGTCTCTTCCGGTTCCGGGCTGCTGCTCGGTCCGCGTGAGCCGCACGGCTCACGCGGCTCGCGCGTTTCGCGTGAACTCGCGTCAGCTCGCGTCAGACGGCGCGGCAGAGACCCCCGACGCGTTCGGGGAAGCCTGCCGTTCCGCTCCGGTGCGAGGCACCGGCTCGGGCTGCCGCGGCGCGAACATCGCGAAGCGCGGAAGCCGAACGTGCGGCCCGGGGGCGCTCCGGTCAAGGCCCGGACCTGGCCGGGGCCCGCGCACGGCAATTGCTAGGGGCGGCGTTGACGCTCGGATGCACATGGTTAGTTTCGCGGTCGCGAGCCAGCGAGCTCGCGAAAATCGGCGAAAGTATCCGAATTCCCAGCGGTTTTTGACGGCTCTGGAGCAGGGGCTCGCGGCAGCTGTCAGCCGAGCCCTGCTGGCCGGTCGGGTCTTCTCGCCCCCCGCGATAACCAAGCCGTCGCGCACACACTTCTCGGAGGGTTCAACGTCATGGGCAAGATCATCGGCATCGACCTCGGCACGACCAACAGCGTCGTCGCGGTGATGGAGGGCAAAGAGCCCAAGGTCATCGTGAATGAGGAGGGCTCGCGCCTCACGCCGTCTGTCGTGGCCTGGGACGACAAGGGCGAGGTGCTCGTCGGACAGATCGCCAAGCGCCAGGCGGTCACGAACCCCACCAACACCATCTACTCGGCCAAGCGCTTCATGGGGCGCCGCTTCGAGGAGGTCCAGGACGAGTCGAAGCGCGTCCCGTACAAGGTCAGCAAGGGCAAGAACGGCGACGCCGGGATCGAGGTGCGCGGCAAGCAGATGTCGCCGCCCGAGGTCTCCGCGAAGGTCCTCCAGAAGCTGAAGAAGGCCGCGGAGGACTACCTCGGCGAGAAGGTGACCGACGCCGTCATCACGGTGCCGGCGTACTTCAACGACGCGCAGCGCCAGGCCACCAAGGACGCGGGCCGCATCGCCGGGCTCGAGGTGAAGCGCATCGTCAACGAGCCCACGGCGGCCGCGCTCGCGTACGGCCTCGACAAGAAGAACGAGCAGGTCATCGCCGTCTACGACTTCGGCGGCGGCACCTTCGACATCTCGATCCTCGAGGTCGGCGACAACGTCGTGCAGGTCATCTCGACCAACGGCGACACCCACCTCGGCGGCGACGACGTCGACCACCTCGTGATGGACTGGCTGGCGGCCGAGTTCAAGAAGGACACGGGGATCGACGTCGCGAACGACAAGATGGTCGTGCAGCGGCTCAAGGACGCCGCGGAGCAGGCGAAGATCGAGCTGTCGAACGTCCAGGAGACGACGATCAACCTGCCGTTCTTGACCGCGGACGCGTCGGGGCCGAAGCACCTCCAGAAGCAGCTCACCCGGGCGAAGCTCGAGCAGATGATCCGGCCGCTCATCGACCGCACGCTCGAGCCGACGCGCAAGGCGCTGGCGGACGCGAAGAAGACGCCGCAGCAGATCGACGAGATCGTCCTCGTCGGCGGCTCGACCCGCATCCCGCTGGTCCAGGAGACGGTCAAGAAGTTCTTCGGCAAGGAGCCCCACAAGGGCGTGAACCCGGACGAGGTCGTGGCGGTCGGCGCCGCGGTCCAGGCGGGCGTGCTCTCGGGCGACGTGAAGGACCTCGTGCTGCTCGACGTCACGCCGCTCTCGCTGGGCGTCGAGACGCTCGGCGGCGTGATGACCGTGATGATCTCGAGGAACACCACGATCCCGACGCAGAAGAAGGAGATCTTCTCGACCGCGACCGACAGCCAGCCGAGCGTCGAGGTCCACGTCCTCCAGGGCGAGCGCACCGAGGCCCGCTACAACCGGACCCTGGGCCGCTTCCACCTGGAAGGCATCATGCCGGCGCCCCGCGGCGTCCCGAAGATCGAGGTGACGTTCGACATCGACGCGAACGGCATCCTGTCGGTGCACGCCAAGGACACGGCCACCGGCAAGGATCAGCGCATCACGATCACGGCCTCCGGCGGCCTGAAGGAGGACGAGATCAGCCGGATGGTCAACGAGGCGGCGACGCACGAGGCCGAGGACAAGCGGCGGCGCGAGGAGATCGAGCGGCGCAACAAGCTCGACAACCTCTGCTACACGCTGGAGAAGACGATCGGCGAGAACAAGGAGAAGCTGCCGGAGAGCGACGTCTCGGCGCTGAACGGGATCATCGCCGAGGGGCGCTCGGCCATCGAGAAGCAGGACGACGCGGCGGTGACCTCGGTTCTGGAGCGGCTCGAGAAGGAAGCGCACCGCATCGCGAGCGTGATGTACGAGAAGGCCGGCCCGCCGCAGGACGGCGGGGGCGCGGCGCCCGGCGGCGCTGCGGGAGGCCAGCCGCCGCCCCCTGCCGGCGGCAAGGGCAAGGAGTCGGTCATCGACGCGGAGTTCGAGGAGTCGAACTGACCACCGCGGGGTGAGCGAACCTCCACGAGCACGACGAGCGCGGCTTCGGCACGCGCTCGTCGTGCTTTTGTCGCGCTTGTCCGCGCCTGTTCGCATTTTGCAGCGCCATGTCTGGCGCGCGCCGCCACCTCGGCGCGCGCCGTCATCTCGTCCGTGACGCTCTCCTTGGGCGTCGACTCGGGTGTCCGGGAGCCGTATAACCGGCGCTCATGCGAACTCTCCTGCCGCTCGCCACCCTGGTCCTGATGGCCGGTCCCGTCGCCTGCGGGCCGTCCCCCACGCCTGCCGCGCCGACAGGAGGACAGGGCGAGGTCAAGGCCGGACCCTCAGAGGCCGCCAGCCCCGCGTTCGATCTGTCCCCGGTCGCCGAGCCCGCCGACGTCGTGGGCCTGCTCCGCTGGAGCAATCCGGCGGCCACGCTGTCGAGCGTCGCCACGTGCGCCGGGATGTCGCCGGCGCTCGCCGAGGCGGGCGCGCAGGGGCTCTCCTCGGGCCTCTTGAGCGAGCTCGTGAGCCCCTCGATCGACGCGAACCAGCTCGCCGCGGTGGTCGCGCTCGACGCGCCGGTGCACCTGCTCGTCGCGCTCGACGACAGCTCCAAGCGCGGCACCCCGGTCGCGGCGGTGTCGCTCGGGCTCACGTCGCTGGAGCGCGCTCGGGGCACGCTCGAGGCAGGCGCCACGCTGACCGAGGTGAAGCCCGGCCTGTGGAAGATCGGCGGCAAGGAGCCGTCCTCGTCGAGCTGCTTCCTCGCCGCGTCCGCGGGCTCGACGCCGGCGCGGCTCCTCTGCGGCGACCGGGACCGGGACGTGACGACCCTCGGGCCTTACCTCGCGCGCACGCTGCCGACGCTCGCGCCCGAGCAGCGCGATCTCCACGGCGAGGTCCGCTTCGTCCCGCTCAGCGCGAAGTACGGCGCCATGGCGAAGCAGCAGCTCGGGGGGCTCCCCATCCTCGCGCAGAGCCAGCTCTCGATCGGGCAGCCCCAGTTCGACCGGGCGCTCACCGACGCGACCACCGCCGTCCAGGAGGAGCTCGCGGCGCTGATCGACGACGCGAGCAAGGCCGTCATCGATCTCCGGGTCGACCCCCAGTCCTGCGTGAACCTCACGGCGGGCCTGGAGCTCCGGGGGCAGTCGTCGTGGCTCGCGAAGACCATGGCCGAGAGCGCGAACCGCGCCGGGCCCGCGCCGGCGCTCTACTGGCGCGTGCCCAAGGACAGCCACGGCGCCTTCTTCGACCACGGCTACGACCCGGCGCACTACGAGGGCATCCTGAAGACGCTGCGCGCGATGCTCGAAGGGTGGCTGGAGAAGGAGAAGATCGGCAGGCCCGCCGATCGCAAGGCGCTCGCCGATGTCCTCTCGCTGCCGATCAACCAGGCGCCCAGCGTGTCCGCCCACGGGTACGTCGACGCGCCGCCCGCCGCGGCGGCGGCGAAGGACGCCAGGCCGACGCCGAACCAGATGTTCGACGGCATGATGGGGAGCTTCGTCGGATGGAACCTGTTCGGGTTCGAGGAGGCGCCTGACAGGTTCGTCAAGTACCTGAAGAACGTCGTCACCGCCTACAACACGCCCGGGCTGCGCAAGCGGCTCCCGGAGCTCGACATCGATCCGAAGGACCTGCCGACGGTCAAGACGGTGGCGGCGCCGAAGGAGCTCGGGAAGACGTCGCTCGCGGTCGAGATCCAGATCGTCAACGAGCTGCCGTCGCTCGACGGCGACGCGGCGCAGGGCGCGACCCCCTCCAAGGCCAAGCCCAAGCCGAAGCTGACGGTGACGCTGCACCTGCTCCTCACGGGTGACGAGAAGACGACGTGGATCGCCTTCGGGCACGACAAGCGCGAGCTGCTGAGGCGGCTCGCCCAGGTGAAGGCGGGCGCGCCCGAGGCGGAGACGCTCGCGTCGCGTCCTGGGCTCGAGAAGCTGAAGACCGGGAAGTTCGTCTCTGGTGGATTCTCGACGCTCGCCCCGATCACCCGCACGCTCCAGAGCGTGCTCACGACCCTGTCCAAGCCCGGCGCGGGGGGCATGGCGCTGCCCCCGGAGGCCCAGCAGTTCGGCGACGCGCTGGCGAAGCTCCCCCACAAAGGGGAAGGGCTGATGTTCGTGACCACGCAGGAGCAGGGCGGCGCCGCGCCGCGCGCGGAGCTCTCGATCAACGTATCCAAGCCGGTGCTCGAGGATATCGGCGCGCTCCTCGCGGCAGGGCTCCAGATGGCCGGCATCACGAAGCCATAAGCTCCCGGATGCGCTATCACAGCCGGGAGCGTGGCCAGGCGGCTGCTCCTGCTCGGCCGTGTCCTTCTGTCGCCGGACCTCGCGCGTGCGTCGTCCGCCCACGCTCGAGACCGGTACGCGAATTGCCCCACCTGCCTGTAACGATGAGAGGAATCCAATGAACAACCGTGAAGGTGCGAGTCGCGACGGAACGAGCCCGGCGCGGCCGGAGACGTCCGGGAACGCCACGACGGCAGCCCCCATGCCGAGGCCGCCCGTGCGCCGCGCGGCGCCCGATACGGACGACTCCGATCTGCCCGAGCTGACGCAGGAGCAGCTCGACGAGCTCAGGCAGGCGCTCGAGGAGCGCCGGGCGAGCCTCGTCGCCAACATCGACGAGCGGCAGCACGCAGAGCGCGACGTCTCGCGAGAGGTGGGCGACGAGATGGACGAGGCGAACGCCGAGGGCGCGACCTCGCTGACATCGAAGCTCCTGGAGCGCGATGTCCGGGTGCTCGCCGAGATCGACCGCGCGCTCGCGAAGATGAAGGAAGGGAGCTACGGGATGTGCGAGGGCACCGGCGAGCCCATCGGCTACCGCCGCCTCAAGCTGCGTCCCTGGGCGCGCTACAGCGTCGCCTACCAGGAGCAGATCGAGCGCGAGGAGCGGACCGGCGGCGGCGCCTGATCCTGCCCTGCCAGCGGACAAAGCACGTCCAGCGCCGCGCCAGCGATGGGCGCTGGACGTGCTTTCCGCGCTAGCGAAACCGAGCGTCCAGCGGCGCGCTCGCGCTCGTACCGAGCGCCTTCGTCCACGCGATCACCGGCGCACGCCAGTCGAGGCCTGTCCACTTCGGGGACGGGTCCTGGGCTTGGAAGCGGAAGCCATCCCCGCCGAAGTAGAGGAAGTCGATCGTCGCGACCGTGTAGCGGCGGCCCTCGTCCAGCGGGGTGCCGTCGAGCAGGACATGACGGCCGTCGGCCGACGGTGACACGCCGACGAGCACCGCGTCGCTGTGGCGGAGGGTCTCGAGGATATCGCTGCCCCGGAGCGAGCAGATGACGAGCTTGTTGTCGAACGGGAGGACCGAGAACACCGTTGCTCTCGTGATCGGTCCCCTGGGCACAGCCTGCCGGATACCGTCCTTGTTCAGGATCGCGATGTCGACCCCGAGCTGGTCGCGCCAGGCCCCTGCGATCCAGCGCTGGATCTCGAGAGAGTCGCGCTCCATCCCGTCGCTCGAATAGCCGATCTGCTCACCGAGCGCCGCGTCCAGCTCGCGCTGCCAGCCGGCGCTCGCCCTGGCGAGCGCCTCGTCGGGCGGGGCGGCGGGCGCGCCCTCCGGGTGGGACACGTCGACCACCTCCGTGGAGGCCGACACGACGCGCTGCTGCAACGGACGCCGGGGGTCGATCTCGAGCGATACGCGGGCGTAGCTGCGCAGCCGCCAGCCAGGGTTGACGAGCGGGACGCCGCCGACGCGCAGCTCCGCCCTCCTGTGGCAGTGCCCGGCGCCGACGAACGAGAGGCGCCACTCGGGGTGACGGGCGAGGAGCGGCTCGAGCACGTCCTGGCACTCGTGGGCGAGGAGCACCAGCGCGTCCGGCTCGGCGCGCCAGGCCTCCGGGATGGCGCGCGAGAGCGCCGCCTCCTCTTCCTGGAAATCGATGCCTTCGAAGCGGCTCGCCGTCGCGGCCTCACGGGTGCGCGCGGTGGCCAGCCCGACGACGCCGAGGCGCAGCCCGCGCCGCTCGAAGACGGCGAAGGATGGCAGCGCGAACGCGGAGAGCGACGGGTCCGTCACGCGCAAGTTCGCCGCCAGGTAGGTGGCCCGAGAGCGCGTCCTGTTCTGGAGGAAAGCGTCTCTGCCGAAGTCGAACTCATGGTTCCCGAAGGCCGACGCGGCGTAGCCCATCCGCGCCATCGCGTCGGCCATCGGCGCCCCCGTGAAGTAGGAAGAGATCGCCGGGCCGGTCCAGTTGTCGCCGCCGGAGAGCGCGAGCGTCGACGGATCCTGGCAGGCCGGCGGCGGGGGGAGCTGGGGCGGAGCCCCGGGCGCCGGGCCAGCGCAATGGCCCTCCCGCGAGAGCCACAGCCCCAGCACCTCGGCAGCGCCGCCGAGGACCCGGCCCTGCTCGACCGTCGGCAGGAGCCACCCGTGCTCGTCGGTCGTGTAGAGGAGGGTGATCGCGGCCGGCGCGCGCTCGGCCGGGGCCGGCGCCTTGGCGGCCGTCGTCGCGTCCCTCGGGTCGCACGCCGGCAGGGACAGGAGCGCATGAGCGCCGAGCGAGAGGGCCGCGATCGCGCGCCGCGCGAGAGGCGCTCCGCGGGCCGCGTTCAGAGGCATCGTCGAGGCTCAGCGCGGCGATGCACCTCAGCCACCCATCCGCTGGATGAACGGGACGATGCGCTCGACAAAGGGCTGCTTGTGGTACCGATCGAACTCCGCCCAGGTGCAGAGCGTCCGCGGATCCTTGACGCGATCGACGAAGAGCACGCCGTCGACGTGGTCCTTCTCGTGCTGGAAGGTGCCCGCCGTGAGCCCGCGCACGACGCGATCGATGGGCCGCCCCTCGCGGTCCAGGCCCGTCAGCCGGATCTCGGTGAAGCGGTCGACGACGCCCCTCAGGTTCGGGACGCTCAGGCACCCTTCGTAGTTCTCGAACGTCTCCTGCGTGAGCGGCTCGATCACCGGATTGACCACGATGGTGAGCGGGATGTTGGGCTTGTACGGATAACGAGGGTTGTTTTGCACCTCGACCGCGAAGATGCGCACCGGCGCGTGGACCTGAGTGGCCGCGATGCCGGCGCCGTTCGCGTCGCGCATCGTCTCGACCAGGTCGTCGATGAACGCCTGCATGGCGGGAGAGGAGAGCTCTTCCGGCGTGACCTCGCGCGCTCGCTGCCTGAGGACGGGGTTGCCGATGTGGGCGATTTTCAGGAGCGTCACGGGCCAATCGTACCATAGGAGCGCGCCGCCGGCCTGGCCGGCCATTCCGGCGTCCGCGCCCGACCATGCTCCGCGCCCGACCATGCAGGGCGCGGCAGCGTCAGCTATGGAGAGGGGGCATGCACCACTTCCCCGACGAGCCGCGCGTGCCCGAGCAGCAACAGGCGACCGCCGCCATGCACCTCCGCTTCGAAGACGTCAGCCAGAACGGGCGGGTGATGCTCGACGCGCTGCCGCACGGCCTCGGGCCCGCGATCTGGGTGAAGCTCCTGCAAGCGAGCCCCATCGCGACGCTCATGAGCGCGGGAGTCATCCCGATCCTCACGCGCCTCATCATCGAGGGCGGAGAGGGGCCGATCGCAGCCCGGGAGCCGCTGCAGCTGCGGGGGCTCTACCAGCTCGCGCACACGGTGGACGCCGCGTCCGAGGTGAACCGGCTGGTCCTGCCGATGTGGCTCTCGGCCACCGCGCGCCGCAGCCGCACGTACGGCCCGCCGCCGCCCGGCGCCGGCGAGCCGATCCAGGTCGGTCGCGTGTTCGCGGAGCACGTCTTCACGCGGCCGTTCGCGGAGGCCGGCGCGCGCAAGGTGCTGCGCTTCGAGTCGCCGGATCTGCCGGCGGTGCCGCCCGAGCGCTACGCCTGGCGCTCACCCGAGGCGCTGATGGGCCTGCCAGAGGGCGCGGAGCCGCTCGACGCGGAGCCGACCCTGGATCCGGTCGCGGTCGCGTTCGGCCTGGATCACACCGACGGCAACCAGCACGTGAACTCGCTCGTGTACCCGCGGCTCTTCGCGGAGGCCGCGCTCCGGCGCCTCGCCGCGCAGGGACACAGCACGTCGGTGCTCGCCCGGAGGGTGGAGATCGCCTACCGCAAGCCGTGCTTCGCGGGCGCGCGGGCGAGGATCGTGCTGCGCACGTTCGTGATGGGAGGCGCGCTCGGCGCGCTCGGCGCGTTCGTGCCGGACCCGGCGGAAGGCGCGGCCAGCGCCGCCCCCGACGCGCGCGCCTACTGCACCATCCGCACGCTGTTCGAGCGCTGAGCGGGCCCGGCAGGCGAGCGCGCCGCCCTGCCAGCACGCGCGCCCTCGCGACGGCGCGCGGAGGTGCCGGGAGCGCTGCGCGCTCGCTCGCCCGCCGGCAGCGCTATGCGGTCGCCGGGCGGGGCAGGCCGGCGCGGTCGGCAATCTCGTTGTGGAAGGCGCGGAACGTCGACTCCTGCGGCCACGAGGGCGCGTTGGCGAGGAGCGCCTTGACCCGGGCGAGCTCGCCCTCGTCGATCGCGACGACGGCCGCGGCGTAGCGCATGGCCCAGAAGACGAGCGGGCTGGCCTCGCTCGCGCGCTCCAGCAGCACGCGGTCGCCCGGCACGCTCTGGTGGGCGAAGGCGCGGGCGAGCGCGCCTGCGGCCGCCCGCAGCGTGACCACCCGGTCGCGGAAGGGAGAGCTGACGTTCGGCAGCGGGAGCCGCTCCAGCCGGCCCGCCTGCTCGAGGGCCGCGTCGCGATCGCCCTCGAAGGTGTAGAGGAGCGTGTCCAGGAAGAGCCGGTGCTCGAGGGCCGCGTCCCACGCAGGCCCCCGCTCGGCAGCGGCCATGGCGGCGCGCGCCTTGTCGACCCAGCCATACGCCGCGAACGCCGTCGCCGTCATGAGCGGAGCCATCGTGGCCGGGTGCGGGATGCGGTGCAGCGTCGGCGACCAGCGCTGCAGGACCGACCGGACGTCGCCCGAGCGGAGCAGCCGGCGCAGCTTGCGGCGAGCGAGCCAGCGGGCCGCGGCGAAAGCGAGGACCACGCCGAGCACCGCCGCCATGACCACCGGCTGCTGCCAGGCGAACCGGAGCGCGGCCGCCGCCAGCGCTGCGGAACCGATGAAGATAAGCACCGGGATCAGCCGGCTGCTCCGTGCTTCGTCCTCGGAATCGAACGGATTCACGACACTTCCAAGCGTACGGTCCTTCCCGTACGAGGCAAGTCCCGGGCGACACTCGCTCCAGGCGGATCACCCCCGGAGCGCCCCCGGGGGAGTAGCGAGGGAGGGGCGGCGTTCGTCGCGGAGCCGGAAGCCGGGCGAGGGGCGGCCGGGACGCCGTGACCACAAAGCGCGCGGCGCGCTCCAAGGGGCTCGACACGGACCCGAGGTTCGGTTACGAAGTCGCTGCGTCAGGCGCTAGCGCCTTGACCTCATGGGTCCGCCGACAGCGCGCCGTGAACCCCGCCAGGCCCGGAAGGGAGCAACGGTAGCGGAAAGCGAGTGTGGCGGGCCCACTTGCTTTTTGTGGGTTCGACGCGCTCCCGCACCCACCTGCGCAGCCCCGATGCGCGGAGCCAGCGCGGCGCCGTGGTGGCTCAGGGGGCATCGAGCGCAGCGGGGGCGTCGGGCGCGACGGGCACGGAGAACAGCGCGTCCGGGCTCGTCGTGATGCGGGGGACATCCGCGCCGTACAGCGGGCTCGCGCCGTCAGCAGACAGGCGCTGCTGCACGATGCCTGTCGCCTCATCGCCGCCCTCCAGCGTCACGTCCGCGAGGCGGCTGTCCGGGCCGACGCCGCCGTCGATGAGCACGCTCGCGCGGCGCGACGGGTCGACGGAGGGGTTGCTGGACTCGAGCCCGTTGCCGCTCAGGACGAGCCCGGAGATCACCGCCTGCGCCCGCTCCTGCCAGCTCACGCCGTCGCCGACGACCTCCTGGGAGCGATCGCTGCCCGCGCTCACCACCGCCGAGTCGGCGAACGTCCCGGCGATGCGCATCCCGTCGATGATGATGCCGCGCGCGTCGCCGCTCATCCCCAGTCCGATCGCCCGGTTCTTCTCGAGGACGCCTCCCCTGAGCGTGACCGGCTGCTCCGCCGTCGTGTGCTGGATCCAGATCCCGGGCTGGTTGCCGCTCACCTCGAAGCCCTCCCCGTCGCCGCCGAGAGAGGCGCTCGCCTGATCGATCAGGAGACCAAAGCCGCTGTTGTCCGCGACCCTGAGCGCCGTCGCGTCGAGGGTCGAGCAGCCGGAGACGGAGACGCCGCCGCTCGGATCGAACCCGCGGAGAGCGTTGCCGCTCACCTCGACGCCGGACAGCGTGGCGCGCGCTCCGACGAGCGACACGCCGACCACCTTGTTGTCGCGAAGGATCGCGTCCTCGACCTGGACGTCGACCGGAGCCTCGCAGTCGCAGCCGCCGGTGCACTGCGCCCACAGGCCCGGCCCCTGCGAGCCGGAGAGGAGCGAGCGCGCCACGAAGAGGCGACCGGCGTCGAGCGCGCTCAGCCCGTAGCGAGCCGAGCCCTCGATCGCCGAGTCGACGAGATCGAGCGACGCGCCAGGGCCGAGCGTCACGCCGTCGGACGCGCTCCCGGCGACGCGCACCGCCTCGATCCGCGCCCGCGCGCCGGGCGCGATCTGCACGCCGCCCGCCCCGACCGTGAGCCCCCGCAGGACGGCGGCGTCGCCCGCGGCGAGCGACACCGCCGCGACGGTCACGGAGCCGGCGCCCCTGCCCAGCAGGCTCACGCCCGGGGGCAGATCGACAGGGCCGTAGGCGCCGGGGCCGAGCGCGATGCACGCCCCGGGGCGAGCCGCCCCGGAGGCCTGCGAGAGCGCCGCGTCGCTCGAGACCTCGACCACCTCCGCACAATCGACGGAAGCGGCGCAGAAGTCGCCGCCGCAGAGCGCTCCGGCGGGGACCCCGATGCACGCGCCGGAGGCCGTCAGGGCGCCCGGGCAACCGCTCGGCTGCGGTTCAGGATCCGACGCGCACCCGAGCGCCAGAGGGCCGAGCAGCGCGGCGCCCAACACGAGAACTGCCTGGTTCCAAGCCTTGATCATGACGAACGTCTCCCGCGCGGCGCGCCGCGCTAGCGAACGAGAAAGGGTCAGCCCCTCAGCTCCCTGAGAGCAGCGCGCGGCACTCGTCCGCGCGCGCGGCGAGCTCGCCCTCGCGGAAATGCGCCGCCAGCGAGGCGGTCAGCTGCGCCACGGCAGCCTCGGCGCGCGGGCGGGTAGAGGGGTCGCGGAGGGCCACGCCGCAGATCCGCGCGAGGCCGAGCGCCACCTCGCCGAGGTACACGCGCCCGCCGCCGACCTCGGCGAGGCGCAGCGCCGTGCACCCGGAGTCGAGCGCCTCGCCGACGTGACCGGCCGCGAGCAGCGCCGCGGCCAGGTTGCGGTAGGCGTCCGGGAGATCCGCGCCGGCGCCCGACTGCTCGCCGAGCCTCACCGCGCGCCGCGCGTGCTCCAGCGCGGCGTGCGGGCGCGAGAGCCGGAGCTCGACCTCCGCGAGGTTGTTGTGCCCCGACGCGACCGCCTGGAGGTCGCCGAGCCGCTCCTTCAGCGCGAGCGCGCGCGCGAACACCTCGCGGGCGCCGCCGAGATCGCCCTTCGCGAAGAGCACCGCCGCGACGCCGTTCAGCGCGAAGCTCAGCGCCTGCGGGGACGCGCGCTCGTCGGCGGTGCGCACGGCGCGGGCGGCCTGGCGGTAGCAGCGCTCGGCCTGCACCAGCCGGCCGCGCGAGTAGAACACCGTCCCGAGCGCGAGGAGCAGCTGCGACGCTGCCTCGCTGCGGCGGCCGTCGCCGGGCGGAAGCCTCCGGCAGATGCGCAGGCTGCGGAGCGCGACCGCGCGGCAGGCGTCGAGATCGCCGTCGCGCCGGTGCAGCGCCGCGAGGAGCGCGTACATGGGCAGCGCCTCCAGGGCGGCGCCGCCGCGCTCCGCGAGCGCGATCGCCCGCTCGACGAGCGCGCGCGCCTCGGGCGTCGCGCCGCGCATCTTGCGCGCGAGCGCGAGGCGGAAGTCGACGCGCGCATCCCAGAGCAGCGCCTCGGCCGGGTCGCGCGAGGCCGGCGGGGCGGCGCGCCGCTCCGCGCGCAGGATCCGCGCCCGCGCCTCGCCGTAGGCGCGCTCCGCCTCGTCGAGGCGGCCCGCCCTCCGGAGCGCGTCGCCGACCTCCAGGAGGAGCGCCGCGCGCTCGTGCCAGGCGAACAGCCGGCGCTCGTCGCCGCCCGGCGGCGAGACGGAAGGCGCGCGCGCCTCGAGGCCGCCCGCCGCGCCGCCGCCCGCCGCGCTCGCGTGGATCTCCCGGGCCCGCTCGAAGTGGCGCAGCGCCTCGGCGTTCTGCCCGAGCGCCGAGGCGCTGGCCGCCGCGCTCGCGTGGGCGAGCGCCGCCCTGCGCGCGTCGCCGCCGCGATCGTGGTGGAGCGCCGCGAGCGCGGCGCCGACGTCCCCGAGCCCCCGAGCCCCCGCGGATCGCCCGGCCGACAGTCCGTCGAGCCAGGCGGCCACCGCGCGGTGCATCGCGCGGCGCACCTTGAGGCTCAGCGTCTCGTAGGCGATCTCCTGCGTCGCCCCCTCGGCGAAGACGTACTCGAGATCGTCGGGGAAGGTCGACGCGTCGCGCGCCCGGATGAGCTGCTGCTCCCGGAGCCGGCCCAGCACCTCCGAGGTGCTCGAGCCGCCGCCGTCGAGCGGCGCGACCTCGCGGAGGTGGTCGATCGCGCCCTTCCAGAACGTCCTGCCGATCACGGCCGCCTGCGCCAGCGCCGCCCGGGCCTCGCCGTCGAGCCGATCGAGCCGCGCCTGGACGATGCCCTGGATCGTCGCCGGCAGCGCGAGCCGGGCCAGCTTCTCCTCGTGCAGGACCCAGGGCTCGCCCTGGCGGCGCTCGAGCGCGCCGACGTCGATGAGCAGGTACAGCGTCTCGGCCAGCGTGAGCGGGCTGCCCTCGGCGCGCTCCGCCAGGGCGCGGACGGCCTCCGCCGAGCAGCGCGCGACGAGGCGCAGGCGATCGCGGGCCATGTCCTCGATGTGCCGCCGCGACAGCGGGCCGAGATCGAGGCGCGCGTGGCTCGCCTTCCCCTCGCCCCAGTGCGGCCGCCGCTCGTAGAGCTCGGGCCGCGCGGCGCCGACGAGGAGCAGCGGCGCGTCCGAGAGGCGCAGGGCGAGGTCGTCGAAGAGGTCGAGGCTGGCCTCGTCCGCCCGCTGGATGTCGTCGAGCAGGACGACCACGGCCCCGCGCGCGGTCATCGCCTGCAGCAGCGTCGCGAGGGCCGCGGCCACCCGCGCCTTCACCTCCGCGCCTCCCTCGTCAGGGACGATCGCCGTGGACACGGCCGGCGCCGCCGGGGACGGGCAGAGCAACGACGCGATCTCGGCCAGCGCGTCCTCCAGCGCGAGCGGATGGGGCGCGTCAGCCGGGTCGCCCCCCGCCGCGCCGGAGGCGCCGCTCCTCAGCTTGCGCAGCACGACGTCGCGCGCGTCGTCGTCCTGGATCCGGAAGTGGGCGCGCAGGAGCGACGCGGCGAGGTGGTAGCTCGCGTCCATCGACAGCGAGGAGCACGCGGCGCCGAGCACGACGGGCGGGTCCGCCTGCGACAGCGCCCGCTCCCGGACCTCGGCGAGGAGCCGGCTGCGCCCGATGCCGCCCGGGCCGATCACCGAGACAAACATCGCGCGCCCCTCCGCGATGACCGTCTCCAGCGCCTCCGTGAGCCGCTGCACCTCCGCCGCGCGCCCGAAGAAGCGGGTGTCGAGGCCGAGGAAGTCGGAGCCGGCGCTCGCGCCGCGCGCGAGCCCGAGGACGCGGAAGCTCGACGGGCCGTCGCCCTCGGGCTCGACATGGAAGAGCCCGGCCACCTGCCGGAACGTCGGCTGCGCGATCAGCACCGCGCCCGGCGTGGCGGCCTGCTGGAGCCGCGCGGCCACCCTGAGGGCCTCGCCGGAGGCGTCGAGCGGGGCGCCTGGCCCCGCCGCGCCGCTCACGAAGAGCCTCCCCGTGCTGATGCCCACGCGCAACCTCGGCCGACACCCCGGCGGCAGCTGCGCCGGGAGCGACGCGGCGTCGGCCGCCGCGAGCTGCAGCCCGGCGCGGACGGCCCGCTCCGCGTCGTTGTCGCTCGCGCGCGGCGCGCCGAACAGCGCGGTGACGGCGCCGTCGCGCTGGCCGTTCACCGCGCCGCCGAGGCGCTCGACGCGCTCGCGGACGATCTCGAGGCAGGCGTCGCGGAGCTCCATCTCCTGCTCCGGGTCGAGCGGCGCCTGCCCCTCGCCTCCGGCCACGATCTCCGCGACGAGGACCGTGCAGACGCGGTACTCGCCTGCGGGCTGAGCGGCCCTCGAGGCGCGCGCGGGCGCCCTCGGGGCGGAGAGCGGCGCCGCGCTCCGGCCTGGTGCCGGCGCCGGCGGCGCAGCCGCTGGGGGGGAGCTCGACAGCGTGGCCGCCAGCGGGTCGATCGGCGGCCGGAGCGTCGCGCCGCGGCGCGCGGCCGCGAGCGCCTCCCCGAGCGCCCGCGCGTCGCCGAAGCGCGCTGCAGGCTCGACCGCGAGGGCTCGCGCGACGACCGCCTCGAGCGCGGGGCTCGCCGCAACGCCCAGCCCGGCGAACGAAGGCCGACTGAGCGGGTCGACCGAGGCGAGGTAGAGGTCGGCCCAGTCGCTGCCAGCGAGCGGCTGCCTGCCCGACGCCAGCTGCAGCAGGATGAGCCCCAGCGCGAACACGTCCGTCCACGGCCCGGTGGCGCCGAGCTTCGGGTTGAACTGCTCCGGCGCGCCGTAGAGCGGCGTGAACGCGTGCAGCGTCCGCGATAGCGCGAGCTCCTGTGTCGTGGCGCTGGCGGACCCGACCGGCGCCCTCGACGGCGCCGCCGCTCGCCGCGTCTCGACCAGCGCCCGCGACGGCGGCATCGACGCGTCGATCACCTTGGCGATGCCGAAATCGACGATCTTGATCGTCGTCCCGCCGGGCGCCCCGACGAGGAACAGGTTCGCCGGCTTGATGTCGCGGTGAGAGACCCGCTCATCGTGCGCCATGGCGAGCGCCGAGACCGCCGGCGCGAGGAGCTCGAGCGCCTCGTCGACGGAGCACGGCCCGCGCCCGGAGGCGCTCCGCGCCTCGATGTGCTGGGCGAGCGTCTCGCCCTCGAGCCACTCCATGACGATGTACGGCGTCCAGTGGCCCGCGGGCGAGGTCGCGGCGGAGACGTCGAGCGCCTGGACGATGCCGGTCGTCCGCCGCGAGAGCCGGTGCAGCAGCCGGGCCTCGCGCTCGAAGGTGTCGAGCAGCGACGCCCGCTCCTCCGACGAGAGATCCGCGGGTATTTTCAAGCACTTGACCGCGACCTGCTCCTGGAACCCCAGGTGCGTCGCCCGGTAGACGACGCCGAACGCCCCCTCCCCGGCCACGGCGTCGACCAGCAGCTTGTCGCCGATGGTGCTGCCCACCCAGCCGAACGGGTCTCCCGCGATCATCCGCGGAAACTCTACCGCCCGCGCCGCGGTACAGGGAGCGCGCCGCCGGCGCGGGATCGCGATCGCCGCCCCGCGCCTGGCGCCCACGCGCCAGGGCGCGCGAGGCGAGCGCGACAGCAGTCGCCGTGGGTGCGCGTCCGTGCTACGCAGCGGGCTGCTGGGTGCGGCATCGGTCCTGGCTACCGTCCTGCGAGAGCTGCCGCAATCGTCCCCGGGACGGATCGCACGCGTGCAGTGGAAAGGCGTCGTTCGTCGTCTGGCGCGACTCTGGGGTGCGTTGTGGCTGAGCCGGAGATTCTTCCCCGCGAGGGTGGCCCGTTCGAGCTCCTGATCATCACCCAGAGCTCGATGAGCACGCGAGCGCTGCCGCGCTCCGGCAGCGTCGTCCTGGGCAGGGAGGATGACGCCGACGTCTGCGTGCCGGACGCCTCGGTGTCGCGCCGTCACGCGACGCTGCACCTCGGCCCGCCGCTCCGCATCGAGGACCTCGGCAGCAGCAACGGCACCCGCGTGCGGACCCGGCACAGCAGCGCGGCGACCGAGCGCCTCATCGACGTCGGCAAGGGCGCCCCGGCGCGGAACGCCGCGGTCGAGCTCTCGCCCGGCGACGTCATCTACCTCGGCGCCGCGCGCGTCATCCTCCGGCAGAAGGGCGGCGAGCGCGACGCGCGCAAGGACGTCATCGTCAAGGACACCGCGATGCGCGCCGTCTACGAGCTGGCCGAGCGCGTCGCCAGGGGCCCGATCAACATCCTGCTCCTCGGCGAGACGGGCGTCGGCAAGGAGGTGCTGGCCGAGTCGATCCACAGGGCGTCGCCCCGCGCGCAGCGGCCTCTCCTGCGCCTGAGCTGCGTCGCCCTCTCCGAGTCGCTGCTCGAGAGCGAGCTGTTCGGCCACGAGCGCGGCGCCTTCACCGGCGCCGTCCGGGCGAAGCCGGGGCTGCTCGAGACGGCCGAGGGGGGAACCGTGTTCCTCGACGAGATCGGCGAGCTGCCGCTCTCGATCCAGGCCAAGCTGCTCCGGGTCATCGAGGAGCGGAAGGTGATGCGGGTCGGCGGCCTGACCCCCACGAAGATCGACGTCCGCTTCATCTCCGCGACGCACCGCAACCTCGAGGCCGAGGTGAGCCGCGGCGCGTTCCGGCAGGACCTGTACTTCCGGCTGAACGGCGTGACGCTCACCATCCCGCCGCTGCGCGAGCGCCCCGGGGAGGTCGCGGCGCTGGCGCAGCTCTTCGCGGAGCGCACCGCGAAGGAGCTCTTCCCCAGCGAGGCGAGCGCGGGCGCGGTTCCGATCTCGCCCGCGGCCCTCGTCGGGCTCCAGCGCCACAGCTGGCCAGGCAACATCCGGGAGCTGCGCAACGTGATCGAGCGCGCGGTGATCCTCGCCAACGGGGCGCCCATCGGGCCGGAGCACCTGCTCCTCTCGCCGCTGGCCGATCCCAACCAACCCTCGCATGCCTCGACCCTTCTGACGGACGCCTCTTCGACGTCGGCCTCGACGCCCGCCGGGGCGTCCGCTTCAGCCTCTGCGGCCCCTCTGGCTCCTCCTCCGAATGCGAAGAGCGTGCCCGACGGCGCGCAGCGCGCGCAGGACGACGCGGGCGCGAGCCCCACGCGGCTGCGCGACGCGATGGAGGCCCACGAGCGCGAGCGCATCGTCCAGGCGCTCGAGCAGTGCATGGGGAACCAGACGCGCGCCGCGGCGCTGCTCGGGATCTCGCGCCGCACGCTGGTGGAGCGGATCCGCGTGTACGGGCTGCCGCGGCCGCGCAAGGCCTGAGGGTTGCGCGGGGCGCCGCGCATGTTGCGCGAGGGCTCGCGCAACTGCGCACCCGCGCGCGCGACGCCTCAGCGCGTCCGCGCGCGGCCCTTCCCGCCCGCGCGTGCCTTCCCGCCCGCGCGGCGGCGCCTCAGGCGGGCGTCTCGCGCTGCTGCAGCGGGGCGAGCTCGATCCCGAGCTCCGTGGCGAACCGGAAGATGCGCTCGTCCCGGTAGAACTCGCCGAACACGACGCGCGAGATCCCCGCGTTCGCGATCATCTTGAAGCACCCCCAGCAAGGCGAGGCCGTCACGTAGACCGTCGCGCCGTCGATCCGCACGCCGTTCCGCGCGGCCTGGATGATGGCGTTGGCCTCCGCGTGGATCGTGCGCACGCAGTGCCCCTCCTCGATCAGGTGCCCCTCCTCGTCGCAGTGGGGCAGCCCGCGGATCGAGCCGTTGTACCCGGTCGCGAGGATGCTCTTGTCGCGCACGATCACCGCGCCGACGTGCTTCCGATCGCACGTCGCCCGCGACGCGACGACCTCGGCGATGCGCATGAAGTATTCATCCCACGAAGCCCGGTGAGTCATCGCTCGTCTCCACCACGGGGATCCGCGCCCGCCGCCCCTCCGCCGTCAGGGCTCCGCGCGCGCTGGCCCCTCCAGAATGTTCAGGGATCCGCGCTCCGGTCGCTCGCGTCCCTCGCGAGGCGGCCCGGCGACGCGCGCCCGCGGCCAGCTGAGCCGCGCCGCGCGCCCCGCGGGCGCTTCTATCACGATGTCGGGCGCCGCGGGGCGCCTCTCCCGGGCCGGGCGACCGCGCGAGGCGCCTCGACAGCGAGGGCCGGCGCGTGGTAGCGCGCGGGGGTGAGCTCCACCGCGACCAGCCGCCGGTCAGATCGCCGCATCCTCGTGCTCGGCTCGGGGGGGCGCGAGCACGCCCTCGCGCGCGCGTTCGCCCGATCGCCCTCCGTCGCCGAGGTCATCGTGGCGCCCGGGAACGCCGGGACCCGCGCCGAGGGCGGCGCCGGCCGCGCGCCGATCCGCCGCGTCGACCTCGCCTCCCTGTCCCCCGACGAGGCGACCCGGCTCGCCGTCCGCGAGCGCGCCGACCTCGTCGTCGTCGGCCCCGAGGCGCCGCTCTGCGCCGGGGTCGCCGACGCGCTCGCCGCCGCGGGCATCGCCGTCTTCGGGCCGAGCGGCGAGGCGGCGCGCCTCGAGGGGTCGAAGGCGTTCCTGAAGGAGTTCGCCGCGCGCCACGGCATCCCGACCGCGCCGTTCCAGATCGCGCGCTCCTACGACGAGGCGGCGCGCATCATCCGCAAGCGCGGCGCCCCCATCGTCGTGAAGGCCGACGGGCTCTGCGCCGGCAAGGGCGTCGTCGTCGCGACGACCGTCGACGAGGCGCTCGCGGCGGCGAAGGACATGCTCGTGGATCGCCGCTTCGGCGACGCCGGCGCGACCGTGATCCTCGAGGACGCGATCCAGGGCGAGGAGGCCAGCCTGCACGCCATCAGCGACGGCCACGCGATCTTCGTCCTGCCGGCCGCGCGCGATCACAAGCGGGTCGGCGAGGGCGACACCGGGCCGAACACCGGCGGCATGGGCGCCTTCGCGCCGAGCGCCCGCGTCACCCCCGCCCTGACCGCGCGCGTCGAGCGCGAGATCCTCCGGCCGACGATCGACGGCATGCGCGCGGAAGGGAGGCCCTTCCGCGGGGTGCTGTTCGCCGGGCTGATGATCACGCCCGCGGGGGATCCCGTCCTGCTCGAGCACAACGTCCGCTTCGGCGACCCGGAGTGCGAGGCGCTGATGGAGCTCCTCGAGGGCGACGTCGCCGAGCTCTGCGCGTCGGCCGCGGCGGGCGCGCTGGATCCCGCGGCGGCGCGCGTCGCCCCCGGCCGCCACGCGCTCACCGTCGTCCTCGCGGCGCGCGGCTACCCCACGGCGCCCACGACCGGCGACGCGATCCGCGGCCTCGACGCCGCGGCCGCGGTGGAGGGCGCCTTCGTGAACCACGCGGGCACGGCGGAGCGGGACGGCGCGATCGTCACCGCGGGCGGCCGCGTGCTCGCCGTCACCGCCGCGGGCGACTCGCTCGCGGAGGCGCGGGAGCGGGCGTTCCGCGCCGCGAGCGCGATCGACTTCGACGGCAAGGTGCTCCGCCGCGACATCGGGGTGGACGGAGCGCGCGCGGCCGGGTGACCGGGTGAATCGACGCCATGGAGCCCATCATCGATCTCGCCCCGGGCGCTGAGGAGAACCCGCTCGCCGCGCTGTTCGGCCGGCTCATCCGCGAGCACCTCGCGCGCGACGGCAGGCGCGCGGCCGACTTCCGGGCGCTGCGCGGCTCGGTGCTCGTGGTCGCGCAGGACACCGGTACGTCGATGACGATGCGCTTCGATCACGGGCGCCTCACCATCCACGACGGCGCCATCGGCATCCCGTCCGTCACGTTCTGCGGCGACGAGGCGGCGCTGCAGAAGCTCCCCGACGTCGCGTTCCACCGCTGGCCGAGCCTGCCCAAGGTGGGCGTGCTGCACCGCCGCCAGAGCGGCCCGCTGCGCGAGCTCGCGCGCCTCGTGGCCAGCGGGGAGCTCAAGGTCTACGGCCTCGTCGCGCACCCGCGGCTCATCCTCACGCTGCTCCGGGTCCTCTCGCGCCACGCCTGAGCCGCGCCCGGACCTTGGGCGCCCCCCCCCCGGCGCGACCTGCCGCGCCTCACCGAGCACGCGGCCTGCCGCGCCTCACCGAGCACGCGGCTTGCCGCGCCTCACCGAGCACGCGGCTTGCCGCGCCTTGCCGCGCCCGGCCACGCGGCGCCTTACTGGTGTGACACTGTAAGATGACAGCAGACCTCTACGCCCGCACTCCACGAGCGTTCTTGTAGGCTTGCAAACCAATACCACGCGGCCTGGAAGCTGACTTTTGACGGCCTGTTGGGCTGTTGGTATGGCTCGATCATGGGCATCCGATTGCGCTACCTCGCCCACGATCTCGAGGTGCCGCTCGGCGAGTTCTTCATCGGACGGAGCGCCGACTGCCAGCTGTCGCTCGACGACCCGCTGGTGTCGCGCAAGCACGCGCTGCTGACCGTCGGCGAGGGCGGCGTGGCGATCGAGGATCTCGGCAGCCGCAACGGCGTGCTCATCAACGGCGCCCGGATCACGGGGCGCCAGCTCCTGTCGGACGGCGACAAGATCGCGATCGGGGGGCAGGAGATGTTCCTGCTCGGGGCGATCGAGCCGAGCTCGACGCACTCGCCGCGGAGCGCGCCGCTCTGGACCCGGCAGCAGAACGCGCGCACCGTCGACATGAGCGAGATGTCCTCGGGCGAGGACGACGGCGCGACGGCCATCGCCTCCCGGCGGTCGCTCCCCGGGCTCATCCCGCAGCACCCCGACAAGCGGGTGCACGCGCTCAGCCTCATCGGCAGCGTCGCCGACAAGGCGCTCGCCCTGGGGCGCGTCGACGAGGCCGAGCGCATCCTGCAGCGCTCGCTGTCCGACATCCTGACCAAGGCGCGGGAGGGCGGCGTCGGCGCCGTGCAGCCCGAGCTGGTCGAGAAGGCCAGCACCTACGCGGCCCGCCTCGCGGCGGCGACGACCCGGGGGTCGTGGATCAACTACATTTTCGAGCTGAACACGCGGCTCGAGCTCCTCCTTCCCGCCTACCTCGTCGATGAGCTGTATAGTGTCCTGCGCAAGGTGAAGGCCGTCGACATGTCCATTCTCCGTGGCTATGCGAAGCGGCTCCGCGAGCGTGCAGGAGAACGTACCCCGGCGGAGCGGTTCATCCTCCAGCGTATCGAAGGGCTCGAGCGCCTCGGCGCACTGAAATAGACCATGCCTTTCCGCCTCCGGTACTTGGCGCACGATTTCGAGCTCCCCGAAGGGCCCTTCGTGATTGGCCGGAGCGGCGACTGCCAGCTCTCGCTCGACGACCCGCTGGTGTCACGGCGCCACGCGACGCTGCAGGTGCGGAGCGACGGGGTCGCCGCGATCGATCTCGAGAGCAGGAACGGGGTGTACGTCAACGGCACCCGCATCTCGGGCCAGCGCGAGCTGACCGACGGCGACCGCATCATCATCGGCAGCCAGGAGATGCTGCTCTACGGCGGCGAGGAGTCGCGGCCCCACGACGCCTACGGCGTCGAGTTCCGGCGCGCGACCGCGACGCTCGGCGCGATGGCGCTGACCGAGATGCGCAAGATGTCGGACGACCCGACGGAGCTCACGAGTCCGACCGGGGACGGCGGCTCCAAGGGCTTCCAGTCGCTGCGCCTGCTCGCGAGCCTCGCCGACAAGGCGCTCGCGATGGGCCGGAGCGAGGAGGCCGAGCGCATCCTGCAGACCGTGCTGATCGACATCCTCAGCCGCGCGCGGACGAACGTGCCGCTGGAGATGCCGGCCGCGGAGCTGGCGGCGCGCTACGCGGCTCGCCTCGCCGGCGCCACGACCAAGGGGACCTGGGTCAACTACGCGTTCGAGCTCTTCACGATCGCGCGCCGCCCGCTGCCGGGCCCCGTCGTCGACGAGCTCTACACCGTGGTCCGGCGCGTCAAGTCGCTCGATATCCAGCCGCTCAGGATCTACCTCGACGACCTTCGCCGGATGGCTCCTTCGTTCGGTCCGACCGAGCGGTTCCTGATGCAGCGGATTGAGGGTCTCGAGCGGCTCGTCGCGGCGAAGTAGCGGGCGGCGGGTCGCCGCCGGGCGCCTTGCGAGCAGGCGCGGCGGCCTGAGGCGAGGCGCGCGGCGACGGCGGCGTCGCGCGCGCGGCCGCGCGAGACGCCGGCTGCGGGGCCGCGGGGGAGACCGGCGGCGAAGCGGCGCGCGACGCTGGCGGCGAAGCGGCGCGCGACGCCGGCGGCGAAGCGGCGCGCGATGCCGGCGGTGAAGCGGCGCGCGACGCCGGCGGCGAAGCGGCGCGCGACGCCGGCGGCGCCGCGCGCGAGGTCGCGTGAGACGCCGGCGGCGGGGCGGCGGGGGAGACCGGCGGCGGTGGGTTGCGAGGCCTCGAGCTCGCCTCCGCTTCCTGCCAGCCGAGGTTCCTCGAGGCGGCCTTCGCGATCGCGTCGCGCAGCTCGGGATCGGCGACCTTGCCGAGCTCCCGCCGCACCTCGAACGGGAGCGGCGCCTCCTTCGGCGCCGGGCGGACCTCCTCGCGCCAGGGGGGCCGCGCGACCGGCTCCACCTTGCCGACGCGGAACCGGAGCGACTGCACCGGCAGGCCGCGCGCGCGGAGCTGCGTGGTGATCGCGTCGCCGAGCATCGAGAGCTCCTGCGCCCACGTCGAGCTGGCCGCGCGGACGTGCAGCACGCCGCGCTCCAGCTTGAGCGGCCGCGCGCGCGCCGCGATCCGCGACCCCACCGCCGCCTCCCAGTCGCGGAACGGCATCGGCGCGGTGTCGACCTCCGCCGGCGCGGAGAGCGAGGACTCCCGCTGGATCATCGCGCCCAGCCGCTCGATGCCTCCGCTCCGACGCGCCATGCGAGCCGAGCGTAGCAGCCCGACAGCCCATTGTTCCGGCAGAGCGCGCCGTCCACGCTCGCCCAGCGTCACGGACGGCCGCATCCCGTCGCGCCGCGCAGCGACCAGGACGTTCGACCGCCAGCGCTGTGACTTCTTCGAAGAATTTGAGGGGATGTCTCCGCCCGGCGCCCGTGATCCGACGGAAGCCGTCAGCCGGCGCAAGCGCCGCCACCCGGCCGAAGCCGCAACTGGCCGGACGCCGTCACCCGGCGCCGCATCCTGGACCGGTCATTCTGGAACGATCAGTCCAGAATCGTGCATCCGACAAGCGCGAGCCCGCCAGCACCCTCGCCAGCGAAGGACGACCTCCGCGCTCCGGCGCATCGTCCATGGATTCCGCATCAGTACCGAAGGTGGGACTCGAACCCACAAGCCCGTGAGGACAGCGGATTTTGAATCCGCCGCGTCTGCCATTCCGCCACTTCGGCTCAGCGTTGCGATGTCAGGGAGCTACTGGAACCGTAGATCACCGGGCACGACCCTGGCAACGGTCAGAGAGCAGTCTGAGAGCAGCTCGAGCGCGGCGCGCGAGGGACGGAGCGACGGCGCCGCGCGCCGCGAGGCCGCGCGGCGCCGGATCACACCACGAAGTCCAGCATCTGGAGGCGCGTCAGGTAGTCCTGGAGCGCGGCGGCGTACTCGTCGATCAGGAGGTCGAGCTTCACCAGCGCGCTCCGCTCGTCGACCGAGTCGACCGTCCCGCTCACCGGGATCTCGCGCGCGGGCAGCACCAGCACGCCGCTCCAGTGCGCGCCCTTCGCGGCGTCGCGCAGGCCAGCGAGGCGCAGCCAGCCGTCCGAGAGCTCGACGACCGGGACGAGGGCGCCGCTGTCCAGACGGACGGCGCTCTTCAGCGTGTGGGCCGGCTCGACCATGTAGTGGGAGCGCCGGTTCTTCTCGATGAGATCCTCGAGCGTCGCGCAGATGACCTTGCTCAGCGGCGTCTCCTCGCTGTCGAGCACGAGCTCGAGCAGCCGCTTCATCGCCTTCTGCGTGCGGATCAGGTTCGCGCGGACCTCCTCGAGGCGCCGCGCGTCGCGGCGGATCTTGCCGGCGACCACGTTGAGCAGGTTGTTGTAGAAGGGGTAGGCGACGTCGCCGTGCTCCTCGAAGAAGTCCTGGAGCTCCGCGACGCCGATGCGCCAGATCTCCGAGGGCTGCGTCGTCACCGCGGTCGTCGTCCGCCGGAAGCCGGTCAGCGCGCCGAGCTCGCCGATGGGCGAGATGGGGGTCAGGCGGAAGCGCGTCTCGCCCGCGTCGAGCAGCGCGACCTCGCCCTTCACCAGGAGGAGCATGTGCGTCGGCGCGCTCCCGGCCTCGAAGAGCACATGGCCGTTCGGGACCTCCTGGCGCTGGAACGCCATCATCAGCTCGTCGAGGTGGTCCTCCGTGATTCGCTCGAACAGGGGGATCGCGTGCAGGTCGGAAGGGCGGACCGCCATGGGGTGACACTCCTCTTCAGCATGGGTCGGGAGCATGGGTCGGGCCCCGCGTCCGCGACGTCGCGGGACACGGAGCCTTGCGGCGCGCGGGCTCGGCGTGGACCGCGGAGGGGCATCCTACTCGAGGTCCCGACGCGAGGAAGAGGGATGGTCGCCCCGCCGCGAGCAGCGCGAGGTGGACCGCGAGCCCGCGCACCATCTCGCCTCGTCGACGCGCCGCCGCGCCGGCAAGCATGCACGGCTGGCGGGATCCGGGAGGTGCCGGTAACGTCGCCGGGTGATGCAGTCCGCTCGCCAAGCGCCCCTCGCCGCGTCGCGCCGGGCGCCGCTCCGGCTCCTCGTCATCGGCCTCGCCCTCCTCGTCGTCTCGTGCGGCTCCGCGTCGCCCGGCGCGCCGGCCCCGGAGACGGCCCCGCCGCCGAAGCCGCGCAACGCGGCCGCGATCGCGCAGTCGATCGCCGGGGGGAAGGTCTCGGTGCTCGTCTACGCCGACAGGACCCGGGGCCACCCCATCATGGCGCGGCTCGCGGCGCTCGATCTGTGGGGCCCCGTGCTCGGCGGCACCGGGCTCGATCCGGAGCGGGACCTCGAGCGCGCCTTCGTCACCGCGCCGCGCGCGGACGCGGCCAGCGAGTCGGTGATCGTCCTGGAGCACAACCTGCCGCCGGAGAGGCTCGAGTCAGGGCTCGACGCGCTCCTCTCGCGCAGCCAGCCGCCAGGGACGCGGGAGAGCGAGCTCGGCGTGCCGGCGGTGCGCGTGACCCTCAAGGGGCACACCCGCGTGGTCGCGACCGTGGAGCCGAACTTCCTCGTGGTGCTGCCGGTCGCGCGGGCGCGCGAGGCGCGGCGCTTCGTCGGGACGGGGGGCTTCCCCGATCCGACCGGCGAGGAGGCCGCGTTCGCCACGGCGGTCGACCCGGCGCGGACCCTGAAGGGGCCGCGAGAGGCGCCCCGCGTGCCGCCCACGCTGCGGTCGCTCGAGGCCACCGTGACGCTGGCCAAGGACGGCGGCGCCCTGCTCGCGCTCGACGGCCCGAGCGAGGGCCCCGAGCAGGCCGCGAGCGACGCGGAGTTCCTCAACGAGGAGATCGAGCGCACGACCTCGTTCCGCATCGCCATCGTCACGGTCCGCGTCGTCGATCCGATCGGGTTCTTCGCCGAGGGAGACCGGGTGAAGGCGAAGCGGCGCGTGACGCCAGGGGAGCTCGACAAGCTCTTCGGCCTGCTCAGCGCCGTGCTGCCGCGCTAGGCTGCCGCTCGATGCGACTCGTCAAGATCGGAATCGCCAACGTCAACGCGACCGTCGGCGCCGTCCGCTCGAACACCGACCGGTGCGTCTCGATCGCCCGCTCGATGGCGAGCGACGACGTCACGCTGGCGGTCTTCCCGGAGCAGGTGATCGGCGGCTACGCGGCCGAGGACCTCGTGCAGTGGCCGGCGTTCGTCGAGAGCCAGCAGCGCGAGCTCCGCCGGTTCGCCGAGGAGACGGCGTCGCTCCGCACCGTGTTCGTCATCGGCGTGACCGTCGGCGTGGGAGGCGACCTCTTCAACGCGGGCGCGATCGTCCACGCGGGCCGGGTGCTCGCCTTCTCCCCGAAGGAGAAGCTGCCGACCTACAACATCTTCTACGAGGCGCGGACGTTCTCGCGCGGCATGCCGTTCATGGAGCTCGACGCCGGCGGCGTGCTCTGCGGCGACCGCATCTACGCCTTCGACTTCGGGACGATCGCGGTCGAGGTGTGCGAGGACATCTGGTCGCCCGACGGCCCGATGCGGCGCCGCTGCTACGCGGGCGCCGAGGTCGTCTGCAACATCTCGGCGTCGCCGTTCCGCGCCGGGGTGGCCGGGACCCGGCGCGAGATGATCGCGACCCGGGCGGCGGACAACCAGTGCACGATCGCGTACGCGAACCTCGTCGGCGGCAACGACGGGCTCGTCTTCGACGGCGGCGGGTTCATCAACCAGAACGGCCGCCCGATGCTGGAGGCGCCGCGGTTCCGCGAGGGGTTCTCGGCGGCTGTCGTCGACCTCGACCGGACGACGCGCTGCCGCCGCGAGGCGAGCACCTGGCGCAGCGACCTCGAGGAGTTCCGCCGCGCCTCGCCGCACATGGTCGAGGTCCTCCGGGCCGAGGGGAAGACGGCGGACCGCTCGCGGCTCGCCTACCCCGCCCCGCCGCCCGGCACGACGCCGTTCCTGCCCTCGGCGGCGCTGCCGGCGATCTCCGCGCGCGACGAGCTGCTCGACGACTTCTACGAGGTGCTCGCGCTCGGCGTCGCCGACTATTACCGCAAGATCGGCGCCTTCAAGAGCATCGGCCTCGCGCTCTCGGGCGGGCGCGACTCGCTCCTCACGCTGCTCGTCGCCTGGCGCGCGGTGCAGCTCATCCACCCGGGCCTCGAGGGCGAGGCGCTCCGCGACCGGATGAAGAGCTCGCTCCACGCGTTCTTCATGCCGTCGCGCTACTCCAGCGACGCCACCCACCGGGCGGCGGCGCAGATCGCCGACGACCTCGGGGTGTCGTTCGCGGTGATCCCGATCGAGGACGCGTTCCCGCGGGAGATGGAGGCCGCCCAGGCGATGGTCGGCGGCGACCGGCAGCTCACCGAGCTCACGAAGCAGAACGTGCAGGCGCGCATCCGGGGCGGGCGCATGTGGAACTGGTCGAACACGAGCGGCGCGCTGTTCCTGCAGACGGGGAACATGAGCGAGAAGGCGCTCGGCTACACCACGGTCGGCGGCGACCTCGAGGGGGCGTTCAGCGTGATCGCCAACCTGCCGAAGACGGTGGTCATCGCGCTGATCGAGCGCCTCTCGCAGCGCTTCGGCTTCAAGGGCATCCAGCAGACGCTCGCCACCACCGCGGGGCCGGAGCTCGCCGACAACCAGTCGGGCGAGGCCGAGCTCATGCCGTTCGAGGTCCTCGACGCGTGCCTCTACCTCTACGGCGCGGAGAAGCTCGCCGCCGACGAGGTGGGCGCCGCCCTCCCCAGCCTGTTCCCCGACAAGGATCCCGCCGCGCTGCGGGCGTGGGCCGAGAAGTTCGCGACGCTGTTCTCGAGATCGATCTTCAAGTGGGTGCAGTCGCCGATCGCGATCCACCTCGGGTCGCTCGACCTCGATCGCGAGCGCGCGCTGCAGCTGCCCGTGGTGCAGCGGACCGAGTGGAAGGGCGGCTGAGCCCGCCCGGCCAGCGCGTCAGTTGGCGGCCTTCTCGGCGGGCACCGAGGCGCCGTGCCTGCCGTCCTTCCCGTCCTTCTGGACGATCTCGACGACCTCGTGGCCAGGCGCCGTGGGGGGCGGGGCGGGGCGGATCGAGCCGTCGGGGGAGAAGCGCTCCAGCTCCTCGGTGACGCGGCGGAGATACGCCTGCTTGATGTGGAACGGCAAGAAGGCGCTCTTGAAGCCGGCCACGATGGTCGACTTGATCTCGTTCAGCCCGAATCCCATCTTCGTGTGGCAGTGCCAGAGCTCGTGAGACACCGTCGTGTCGGTGACGAGGCGGTTGTCGGTGTTGACCGTCACCCGCAGGCCGAGGCTCTGATAGAGCTTGAGCGGGTGCGAGGCGAGGTCGCGCACCGCGCCTGTCTGCACGTTCGATGACGGGCAGCACTCGAGCGGGATGCGGTGATCGTTGATGTAGTGGAGCAGGCCGCCGTCCTCGCGCAGGCGACAGCCGTGGCCGATCCGGTGCGCGCCGCAGACGTGGAGCGCCTGGGCGATCGACTCGGGCCCGTACGCCTCGCCCGCGTGGATCGTGCAGTTGATGTTGTTCTGGCGCACGAGCTGGAACGCGGCCTTGTGGTGCTTCGCCGGGTGGTCGTACTCGGCGCCGGCGAGGTCGAACCCGACGACGCCGCGGCTCTTGTACGCCACCGCGAGCTCCGCCATCTCCAGCGACGACTCGGGCGAGATGTTGCGGATCCCGCAGACGATGACGTTGCTCTCGATGCCCAGCGCGTCGCGCGCCGCCCTGAGCCCGGAGAGCACCGCCTCGACCACGCTCGTGAGGCGCAGCCCGAGGCGGGTGTGCAGCATCGGCGAGTAGCGGACCTCCATGTAACGGACGTTCTCGCGCGCGGCGTCCTCCGCGAGCTCGTAGGCGACGCGGTAGAGCGCCTCCTCGGTCTGCAGGACGCGCAGCGTGATGTCGAACGCCTTGAGGTACTCGACGAGCGAGCCGCAGTTCTGACCCAGGTTCATCACCTTGCGCAGCTCGGTCGGCTCGTACGTCGGGAGCTCGACGCGGTGGCCGCGGGCGAGCTCGATGATCGTCTCGAGGCGCAGAGAGCCGTCGAGGTGGACGTGCAGATCGGTCTTGGGGAGCTGGCGGAAGAACTCCAGCGGGAGCTTGCCAGCTAGCTCGGGATGATCAGACATGAGCTATTCTGTCACCCGCCGACCAGCCGCGAAAGGCAGCGGCGGGCGCGATGTGGCTCAAGCCCGCGCCGACTTCGACGACGGCGGCGGCGACCCGGACGACGGCGGCAGCGACCCGGACGAGGGCGCCGCCTCGTGCGCGCCGCGCGAGCGATCCCTGCTGCCCACGAGCACGGCGACCGCGGAAACCCCGAAAAGCGCGACGAAGAGCCACGGGAGCGGCAGGCTCAGCGCGTCGCCGGCTGACTCGCGGCGCAGCGCATCGCGGAGGCGATCGGGGTTGTACCCCACCACGAGCCGCCGCCCGGCGTAGGTCGTGGGGAGACCGCGCGCCTCCATCCGCCCATACATGGCGACGTCTGCGTCGATGGCGGCCTGGGTCGCGGGCGCGGAGAGGCACGCCTCGAGGTCCGTGGAGGAGAGCCCGAGCGGCGCCAGCACGGAGGCGACGCGCTGGTCCGTGAGACGGCCGGGCGGCGCGCTGTAGAGCAGCGCCGCGGCCTGCTCGCGCTTCTCCTCGGGCGCGCAGAGATACGCCTTCGCCGCGGGGAGCGCGCCGGGGTGGCTCGGGAGCGGCACCATCTTGCGCACGTGGCGCAGCCGGTCGCCGTAGGGCTCCTCGATCTTGCTCATCTCGGGGTGCAGCTTGCGGCAGAAGGGGCACTCGAAGTCGGTGAAGGCGACGACCGTGATCTTGCCCGGCTCCTGCAGCGCCGCGATCTCCGGCGGGAGCGTCGGGATGACCGGGTGAGCGCCCCAGAGGAACGGCAGGCCGATCGCAGCGACGGACGCCGCGCCCCACGCCGTCGTGCTCGGCAACCCACCCTGGGCGGCGCGATCGAAGGCCGCGCGCGGCATGCGCCACGCCTGCCACGCGATGAGGGCCGACGTGACCGCGGCGGCGAGGGCCGCGAGGTCGACCGCGACGCACCACCCGCAGAACGCGCCGATCGCGAAGGCCTGCAGCCCGAGGAGCACCGTGGCGCCGAGACCGCCGATGGCCGAGGCGATCGCGATGGCGACGTGGTGCCGGCGCTCGCGCGCGAGCAGCGAGGCGGCGAGCAGCGTCGTGTAGGCGGCGAGGCCGAGGTTCGGCAGCGGCACCCCGAACGGGCGGCTGTACGGCGACACCCGGACGGCGAAGCAGCCCGAGGTGACGCCGCAGAACGCCGGGTCGCCCGCGTTCTGGTACTCGACGACGAGCGCCGCGCTCGCCGTGATCGCCACGAAGAGCGCGAGCCGGAAGAGCGTGACGAAGAACCGCGCGCGCCCGGCCTGCCTGTCTGCAGTCGACGGCGCGGATGCATCGGGGCTCGCCCGAGGACGATCGGGCGCCTCGCGACCAGCCTGTCTGTCGCCGGACGGACGCACCGCGAAGATGTTCCCCCTCGCAGCGAGAAAGACGAGGAGCGTCAGCGCGAGGAGCAGGGCGATCGAGTTCAGCAGCATCGGTCGTGGCGGCTCGAGAGAAGTGCGCTCGATGCATACCGGACCCGGGCGGAGACAGCCAGCGCGAGGAGACTCGTGCTAGTCGAGTTTCATGCGTTCTTCATCTCGAGGAGATTCCCCGACGACCGGCCTGGGCACGCGCCGCCGGGAGGCGGTGGTCGACCTGCTGTCCTCCTTCAAGCGCGCCCTGCACGCCAACGAGATCGCGGAGCGCCTCGGCATCGAGCCGAGCCGCTACTCGAGACTGCAGCGGGTGCTCGAGGAGATGTCGCTGGAGGGCAGCATCGTCGCGCTCCCCGGCCAGAAGTTCCGCGTGAGCTCCCAGCAGGTCGAGGCGCGCGGCGCCGAGCGCGAGGGGACGCTCACCGTGCACCCGCGCGGCTTCGGCTTCGTGTCGCTCGGAGGCGCGGCCGAGGACGTGTACATCTCGCCCGAGGCGATGGGCGGCGCGCTCCACGGCGACACCGTCGCGGTGCGCATCGCGACGCGCTCGCGGCGCGGCGTCGAGGGGGCGGTCGTCCGCGTGATCAAGCGGCGCCACACGCGCGTGGCGGGCGTGCTGCGGCGACGAGGCAGGAGCGCCTGGCTCGAGCCGGACGACGGGCGCGTCCGCGGGCCGATCGTGATCGTGCCGCGCGAGCAGGGCGGGCCGCTCGTGCCGCCCGACGCCGAGGACGGCGCCGCGGCGGTCGTGTCGCTCACCCGCTTCCCGGACCTGCCCGAGGAGAACCCGGAGGGCGTGATCGAGGCGGTGCTCGGGGCGCCCGGCGACCCGAACGTGGAGGTCGCCAAGATCCTGATGCGCGAGGGGATCGAGGAGGAGCACCCGCCGGCGGCGATCGCCGAGGCCGAGGCGTTCGGCGACGAGGTGCCGGCCGAGGCGCTCGAGGGGCGCACGGACCTCACCCACCTGCCCATGCCGACGATCGACCCGGAGGACGCGCGCGACCACGACGACGCGGTCTGGGTGATCCGCGAGGAGGACGGCTCGTACCGGGCCTGGATCGCGATCGCGGACGTCTCGCACTACGTGCGGCCGGGCAGCGCGCTCGACCAGGCGGCGCTCGGGCGCGGCAACTCGATCTACCTGCCCGACCGCGCGATCCCGATGCTGCCGCGGGCGCTGTCGTCGAACCTCTGCTCGCTCCTGCCGGGCGTGATCCGGCTCTGCCTGTGCGTGGAGGTCGAGCTCGACGCGGCGGCGACGGTGCGGCGCGCCCGCGTCATCGAGGGGTACATCCGCTCGGCGGCGAAGCTCACCTACCCGGGCGTGGCGCGCGCGCTCGGCTTCACCGCCGAGCCGCCGCGGAGCCCCGAGGCCGAGGCGTACAGGAGCGACCTCCAGGTGATGTGGGACCTCGCCCGGCTGCTCCGCGGCAAGCGGATGCGGCGGGGCGCGCTCGACCTCGACCTGCCCGAGGCGAAGGTGGTGCTCGATCCGGAGACGGGCGGGCCCGTCGACGTGCAGAAGCGCAGCCACGACCCCGGCGTGGCGAAGGCCTACCAGCTCATCGAGGAGCTGATGCTGCTCGCGAACGAGACCTGCGCGCAGTTCGTCGTCGACCAGAGCATCCCGACCGTCTTCCGGTACCACGCGCCGCCTGACCAGGCGAAGCTCGAGCGCTTCGCGACGATGTGCGGAGAGCTCGGGCTCGCGTTCGACCCCGAGGACGCGACCGACCCGAAGCGGCTGTCGGTGTTCCTGAAGAAGCTCGACGCGCACCCGCAGAAGCAGGTGCTGCACATGCTCCTGCTCCGCGCGATGAAGCAGGCGGTGTACGACATCGCCAACGTGGGCCACTTCGGCCTGGCCTCGAGCGCGTACCTGCACTTCACCTCGCCCATCCGGCGTTACCCGGACATCACGGCGCACCGGGCCATCCGCGCGGTGCTGCGCGGCGAGCGCATCGACCGGAGCGAGGCGGCCATCGAGCGGCTGCGCGAGGCGGCCATCACGGCGTCGGAGCGCGAGCGCAAGGCGATGGAGGTGGAGCGCGAGGTGGTCGATCTGCACCGCGCGCTCCTGATGCGCTCCCGGCTCGGGGACATCTTCGAGGGCACCGTTACGGGCCTCGTGGGCACGGGCGTCTACGTGAACGTCGAGGATCCGTTCGTCGACGTGCTCGTCCGCATGGAGTCGCTCGGCCCGGATCAGTACGAGATCGACGACGAGGGGCTGCGCGTCATCGGCCGCCGGTCGGGCGACCGGATCGCGATCGGCGACGCGACGCTCGTGCAGATCGAGGACGTCGCCATCCTCCGGCGCACGATCTACGGCCGGCGGCTCGCCGGCGAAGGCGCGTCGGACGAGCCGAAGCCGCGCCGGCTGCGGCGCGAGGCGGCGGACGGGCGGGCCACGCGCCGGGTCAAGAGCAGCAAGAGCACCAAGCTCACGAGGGCCGTCAAGGCCGGCAAGAGCGGCGACGGCGGCAAGCGCGGCAAGGCCGGCAAGAGCGGCAAGAGCGGCAAGGGCGCGAAAACTCGAAAGAAGCAGCGGTAGCTCGGCGACAGCCCGGCGCTGACTCGGCAGGAGCCCGCGCGATCCCCCCTGCCCGCCTCCGCCGCTCGACTCGAACACACGAGCGCGCACACCTCCCCAGCCAACCTCAATTCCGCGGACAAGCTCTCGAAACGTTCAAGAAACGCTTCAGAGCATGTCTTCAAATGCTCGAGAAACGACCTTGAAACACCAAGGCGCTCTCCGCGCTCGCGCCGCTGGGCGGCGGACAACCGCTCGAAATCGAGACACGGCACCTTCATTTTCCTTGCGCGGAGAAACCACAATGCTCTCAACTCGTCCACTCTAGGAGAGAGGTAACCAATGCCGAAGCCGACGTATCCCGCCTACAACGCTGGTGACTTCCTGGTCGATTACGAGGAGAAGGTCTTCGAAGACGTCAAGGCGAAGCCGGGAGAGAAGGCGCTGGTCACCTTTCACACCGTGGCCTTCGAGGGCTCGATCGGCCTCGTCAACGTGCTGACGGCGATCCGCCTCCAGCGCAAAGGGTTCGAGACATCCATCCTGCTCTACGGGCCGGGCGTCACGCTCGGTCTGCAGCGCGGCTTTCCCAAGCTCGGCAGCGAGGCGTTCTCCGGGCACCTCGCGGTCAACCAGCAGATCGGCCGCTTCATGGAGGAGGGCGGCAAGGTGTACGCCTGCCGGTTCGCGCTCCAGGCGCTCTACGGCCACGGCGAGCACGCGCTGATCCCGGGGATCAAGCCGGTAAGCCCGCTCGACGTGCTCGACATCCAGCTCCTCCACCGCCGGGACAACGCGTTCGTGGTCCACTCCTGGACGCTCTGACCCGGGCGCCGTCCATGGAGTACGACCGGAAGATCAGGGCGGCCGCCGTGCAGGCCAGCCCCGTCCTCGGCAGCCGGGACGGGACGACCGAGCGCGTCGTCGCCTCGATCGCCAGGGCCGCGAAGGAGGGCGCCGAGCTCTGCGTCTTCCCCGAGGCGTTCGTCCCGTATTACCCGTACTTCTCGTTCGTGCTCCCGCCGCCCGCCATGGGCAAGGAGCACATGCGCCTCTACGAAGAGGCGGTCACCGTCCCCGGCCCGGTGACCCGGGCCGTGGCGGCCGCCGCGCGCGCGCACGGGGTGGTGGTGGTGCTCGGCGTGAACGAGCGCGACCACGGGTCGCTCTACAACGCGCAGCTCGTCTTCGACAAGGACGGCTCCCTCGCGCTCCACCGGCGCAAGCTCACGCCGACCTACCACGAGCGGATGATCTGGGGGCAGGGCGACGGCTCGGGCCTCAGGACGGTGGACACCGCGGTCGGGAGGATCGGGGCGCTCGCCTGCTGGGAGCACTACAACCCGCTCGCGCGGTTCGCGCTCATCGCGCAGCACGAGCAGATCCATTGCAGCCAGTTCCCCGGCTCGCTGGTCGGGTCCATCTTCGCCGAGCAGATGGAGGTGACGATCCGTCACCACGCGCTGGAGTCGGGCTGCTTCGTGGTGAACGCCACGGCCTTCCTGACGCCGGAGCAGGTGCGGGAGATCGCGCCGAACGAGCAGCTCCAGGGCGCGCTGCGCGGCGGGTGCATGACGGCCATCGTGACGCCGGAGGGCATGCACGCGTGCCCGCCGGTGACCGACGGCGAGGGGATGGCCGTCGCGGACCTCGACTTCGCCCTGATCACGAAGCGAAAGCGGATGATGGACGCGGCCGGGCACTACGCCCGGCCCGATTTGCTGCGGCTCTGGATGGACTTGGCGCCGCGGTCGGTCGCGGTCGGCGCCGGCGACCCCAGGGCCTCTTCCCTCGAGCCTGCGGCGGTGGACCATGGATACCCAGACGCTGATCACCGAGCTCCAGTCGTTCGGCCTGAGGCTGGCTGAGGCCCCCGACGCGGACGCCGCGCCGCCGCCGGAGCCCGCCTCCGGCGACGGTGAGGGCCGCCGCGCGTGGACCTCGCGCCGCGGCGGGGCCGGGCCGACCCAGCACGTGGCCGCCACGCTCCGCGGCGCCACGGTGATGATCCCGATCCACACCGACAAGGCGGCGGCCTCGCCGTTCGTGGCGCGGATCGGGCGCGACGGGGCGGGGACCGTGGCGCGGGACGGCGAGGAGCTCGCGCCGATCGCCCTCGTGAAGGCGCCGCGCTTCTACGCGCTCTCGACGCAGGACGGGATCCCCTACCCCAAGATCGCGCTCCTGCACGGCGCGGACGTCCTCGCCTCGACGGTGCTCCAGACGTGCATCCGGTACTCGGAGCGCGAGAAGGCCTGCACGTTCTGCGCGATCGGGCAGTCGCTCGCGGCCGGGCGCACCACCGCGAAGAAGACGCCGGAGCAGCTCGGCGAGGTCGCCGAGGCGGCGGCGCGGCTCGACGGGGTGCGGCACGTGACGCTGACCACCGGCACCCCGCGATCGGCCGACCGCGGCGCGGCGCACCTCGCCGACTGCGCGCGCGGCATCAAGGCGCGCGTCGACCTGCCGGTGCAGGCGCAGTGCGAGCCGCCGGAGGATTTCGCCTGGTTCGAGCGGATGCGCGCGGCCGGCGTGGACAGCCTGGGCATGCACCTCGAGGCGGTCGAGGACGAGGTGCGCGCGGCGGCGATGCCGGGCAAGGCCGAGGTGAGCGTGGCCCGGTACTTCGAGGCGTTCGAGGCGGCCGTGCGCGTGTTCGGGCGCGGCCAGGTGTCGACGTACCTCATCGCGGGGCTCGGCGACTCGCTCGGGTCGCTGCTCGGCGCGAGCGAGCGGCTCATCGCGATGGGGGTCTATCCGTTCCTCGTGCCGCTCGTGCCCATCCCCGGGACGCCGTCGGCCGATCGCGCGCCGCCCTCGGGGGACTTCATGCGAGCGCTCTACACGCGCATCGGCCCGCTGCTCGCGCGGGCGGGGATGCGCTCGACCGACGTGAAGGCGGGCTGCGCCCGCTGCGGCGCCTGCTCGGGGCTCCCGGGCTTCGAGGCAGAAGGCCGGGCCGCGGCGCCGGCTGGACCCGGCGCGGCATGGACATCAACTCCGGAGAGCTCCGATGACGCCACCGTACAGCTTCGAGCTGGTGCAGAGCAGGGAGACGTATCTCGCGTACCTCCGCTTGCGCCGGGCCATCTTCTGCGACGAGCAAGGGCTGTTTAAGGCCACGGACGAGGACGAGCGGGACGCCGCCGCGTTCGCCATCGCCGCCGTGCACGCCATGCACCCCGGCGCGCGCGAGGGCGAGGAGGTCGTCGGCACCGTGCGCATCTACGAGGCGGAGCCCGGCCTCTGGTACGGCGGCCGGCTCGGCGTCGCGCGCGCCCACCGCAAGCAGGGCGTCGTCGGCCGCGGCCTCGTCCACAAGGCGGTGACCACCGCCCACGGCTGGGGGTGCCAGCGGTTCCTCGCCCTCGTGCAGGTGGCCAACGTCCCGTTCTTCGAGAGCATCCACTGGCGCTCCCTCGAGGAGCGGTCGTACCGCGATCACCCGCACCACCTGATGCAGGCCGACCTCGCGAGCTACCCGCCGGGCGACGAGCCGCGCCCGCCCTCCGGGGCGAGGTTCCGCTGATGCTCGCCGGCATCGCGGCAGAGCTGCGCGGCGCGCTCGGCATCCTCGCGAAGCGGGACGTGCAGATCCCGGCGCGGCACCTGTCCGGCAAGGCGGGCGCGGGCGGCGCGAGCGGCGCGGGCCACGCGGTCGAGAGGCCCGCGGCGCTCGGCGACGACTGCGCGGCCATCCCGGACGGGGACGGGTACCTGCTCCTCGCCGCCGAGGGGATCTGGCCGGCGTTCCTCGAAGGAGACCCGCGGTTCGCCGGCTACAGCGCGGTCATGGTCAACATCAGCGACATCTACGCGATGGGCGGCCGCCCCATCGCCGTGGTCGACGTCGTCTGGGGGACCTCGGCCGGCGCGCTGGAGCCGGTCTGTGAAGGCATGGTCGCCGCGTCGCGCGCCTACGGCGTGCCGATCGTTGGAGGGCATACGAGCGCGCGCAGCCCGTACAACGCCCTCGCCGTGGCCATCGCGGGGCGCGCGCGGCGGCTCATCACGAGCTTCGCGGCGCGCCCGGGCGACGTGCTCGTCGCGGCGATCGACCTGCGCGGCACGATGCACGCGGAGCACCCCTTCTGGAACGCCTCGACCGGGGTGGACCCGGCGCGGCTCCGCGGCGACCTCGAGATCCTGCCCGCCCTCGCCGAGGCGGGCCTGTGCGACGCGGGCAAGGACATCAGCATGGGCGGCGTCGCGGGGACGCTGCTGATGCTCCTGGAGACGTCCGGCGCCGGCGCCGTGCTCGACCTGGAGGCCGTCCCGAGGCCGCGCGAGGTGAACCGTCAGTCGATCGCGCGCTGGCTGCTCGCGTTCCCGAGCTACGGCTTCCTGCTCAGCGTGCGCCCCGAGGCCGCCGGGGAGGTGCTCGCGGCGTTCTCGCGGCGGGGCATCGCGAGCGCGGCGGTGGGCGCCGTCGACGGCTCGCGGCGGCTCACGCTGCAGGCCGGCGGCGAGCGGCACACGCTCTGGAACCTCGCCGCGGAGCCGCTCACGGGCTTCGCGGGGGAGCGGGCGCGATGAGCGAGAGCACGCGGGCGGGCGGGCGGGCGGGCGGGATCGGCGCGCCGCTCTCGGTCGCGCTCCTCACGTACTCGACCAAGCCGCGCGGCGGCGTCGTACACACGGTGGAGCTCGCCGAGGCGCTGCACGACCTCGGCGTCGAGGTCTGCATCTACGCGCTGAACAAGGACCAGGGCGGCTTCTACCGCGCGCCGCGCTGCCCCTCGGTGCTCGTGCCCGCCGCGCCCGCGCCGGCGGGGATCGACGCCGTCGTGGAGCAGCGGATCGCGGAGATGACGACCGGGCTGCGCCGGCTCGGGGCGCGGCACGACGTCTGGCACGCCCAGGACTGCATCAGCGCGAACGCGCTCGCGACGCTGCGCGCCGAGGGGCGCATCCCGCACTTCCTCCGGACGGTGCACCACCTCGACGACTACGACAGCCCGTACCTGCGCGCCTGCCAGGAGCGCTCCGTGCGCGAGGCGGACGCGTGCCTGGTTGTCAGCGAGGCGTGGCGGAAGGTGCTCCGGGTCGACATGGGCGTCGAGTCGGCGATCGTCCCCAACGGGGTGAGCCTGCGGCGCTACACGCCGGCGCCGGACGGCCAGGAGGCGGCGCTGCGGGCGCGGCTCGGCGCCACGGGGTCGCCGCTCTACGTGACCGTGGGCGGCGTCGAGCCGCGCAAGAACTCGATCGGCCTGCTGAAGGCGTTCCTCGCGGCGCGGCGGCGGCTGCCCGGCGCCCAGCTGGTCATCGCGGGCGGAGAGACGCTGTTCGATCACGCGCCTTATCAGCGCGAGTTCGAGGCGATCGCGCGAGAAGGCGGCGTGTGGCCGGCGGGCGCGCCGCCAGCGGGCTCGTCGCCGCCGCCGCTCGTGCTCGCGGGCGTGCTCCCCGACGCGCTGATCCCGCCGCTCTACCGGCTGGCGGACGCGTTCGTCTTCCCCTCCGTGCGCGAGGGGTTCGGGCTCGTCCTGCTCGAGGCGATGGCGTCGGGCGCGCCGGTGGTCAGCTCCGCGCAGCCGCCGTTCACCGAGTTCCTCCGGGACGGGGAGAGCGCGCTGCTCGTCGACCCCTCGAGGACAGACGATCTCGCCCGCGCGATGGAGGCTATCCTGGAAGAGGGCGTGAGGCGGCGCCTGCGCGCCGCGGCCATCGAGGCCGCGGCGCGGTACACGTGGGAGAAATCGGCCCGCATCGCGGCCGGCGTGTACCGCGAGTTCCTGGGATCCCGCCGGAGCTAGAGAGAGCCATGCCGGAGATGCGCTTCGTGGTCGAGTGGCCGAGCGGCGAGCAGCAGGTCTGTTACTCGCCGTCTCTCGTCGTGAAGGAGCACATCGAGGTCGGGGAGAGCTACGAGATCGACGACTTCGTCTCGCGCTGCCGGACGGCCCTCGACATCGCGAGCGAGCGGGTCCTCAAGAAATATGGGTTCCCCTGCAGCCTGGCGCGGGCGGAGGCGGCGCGCATCGCCAGCGCGGCCGCGCAGTTCCGCGGCCAGCCCGGGGTCAAGGTCCGAGTCCTCAGGTTCGTCGAGTGATGGCGAGTGATGGCGAGTGATGGCGAGTGATGGAAGGAGCAGCAGATGGTGTCGAAATCGAAGATGGAGCGCCTCCTGAGCGAGCGCCGGTTCCTCGTGTCCGCCGAGCTGACGCCCCCGCGTCACCACGACCTGGAGAAGCTGCTCCGGCACGCCCGGAGCATGGCGGACTGCGTCGACGTGGTGCAGATCAACGATCACCTGCTCTCCCAGGCGCGCTGCGCCAACATGGCAGTCGGCCATTTCGTGAAGCAGGAGGGGCTCGAGCCGGTGCTCCAGTTCTCGCTGCGCCACAAGAACAGGATCGCCCTCCAGGGCGACCTCCTCGGGATGGCGGCGCTCGGGCTGTCCAACATCATCATCCTCGGCGGCTATCCGTGCGCCATCGGCTCGGACCCCGACGCGAAGGAGGTGAGCGACGTCGACAGCTACGCGGCGATCGAGCTGACCCGCCGGCTGACGCGCGAGGGGAAGCTCTTCAACGGAGATGTCATCTCGCCGGCGCCCTACTTCCATGTCGGGACCATCGATTTCCCGTGCGGCGAGCAGGCGATCGCCGGGGCCATGGAACGGCTCAGCGCGAAGATCGACGCGGGGGCGAGCTTCATCCAGGTGCAGGCGGTGTTCGAGCTCGCGTCGATGCGCCGCTGGATGGCGGCCGTGGTCGAGCGCGGGCTCCACGAGCGCGCGCACTTCATCGCGGCGATCTTCCCGTTCGCGGGCGTGGATCGGCTGAACTTCCTGCAGAAGGTGCCCGGCCTCGTGGTCCCCGATCACCTGATCGAGCGCGTCCGGCAGAGCGGCGACGCCGAGGGGGAGAGCTACCGGATCACGCTGGAGCTCGTCCGGGGGCTCCGCGACATCCCGGGGCTCTCGGGCATCCACATGCGCTCCATCGGCGCGGAGGACTGGGTACCCCGGCTGGTCGAGGACGCGGGGCTGCGGCGGGCGGCGTGAGCGCGGCGCGGGCGGCGTGGGCGGCGTGAGCGCAGCGCGGCGGGCCCCTACGGCTTGCGGGCGACCCAGAGCAGCGCGAGGCCGTTCATCCGGCGCTCGCGGCGGTCGACCTCGAAGCCGGCGCCGCTCAGGTCGGCGCTGAGCCGGTCCTCGCTGTGGCGGTAGGTGACCTCCGCCGCGTCGGCCCAGGCGAGCATCGCGTGCGCCGTGGGCGGGTTGTACCGCTGGCCGCGCAGGTAGCCGGCCATCGCGACGCGGCTCATCAGGGGCGCGGGCTCCAGGAGCGCGAGGCGGCCGCCCGGGCGGAGCACGCGCGCCGCCTCGGCCAGCACCGGGCCCGGCTCGGGCACGTGCAAGAGCAGGTTCGACGAGGTCACCACGTCGAACGAGGCGTCAGGGAACGGGAGCCGCGTCGCGACCGCCTCCCGGAAGGTCACATTGTCCAGGCCGAGCGCCTTCGCCCGCTGCGAGGCGCGCTCCACCATGGCCCCCGCCGCGTCGATGCCGACCGCCTCGTGGCACCGGCGCCCCATCTCGCGCGCCAGGCGGCCCGTGCCGCAGCCGAGATCGAGGCAGCGCTCCTCTACACCCGGATCGACCAGCGTGACGAGCTCGTCGACGAGCGTCGCATAAGGCCCCTCCGCCTGCATGCGATCGAAGAAGTCGACCAGCTCGTGAAACGGGATCGCCTGCTCCTTCGCCGCATAACGGTCGCGCCACCGCCAGACGTCGTCGAGCGCCTGGTACGTGCCCCGGTAATACAGGAGCGGCGCGCCGGCCTCGCCCCGGCCCGACGCGAGCGCGCGACCGACATAGACGATGTGATCGCCCCCGTCGTACGCGTGCTCGACCTTGCAATCGATGAAGGCCAGCACGTCCTTGAGGATCGGGCTGCCGGACTCGGCCACATGCGCCTCGGTGAGGACCGCCTGGCGATCGATGTCCGTGCCCTTGCCGGCGAACAGGTCCGAGATGTCCCGCTGCTGCTCCCGCAGGATGTTCACCGCGAAGACGCCCGACGCCTCGATCGCCGCGCTCGTCCTCGACCGCCTGTCCGCGCAGAACAGCACGAGCGGCGGATCGAGCGAGACGGCGCTGAACGAGTTCACCGTCATCGCCAGCGGCGCGCCGTCCTGCACCGTGGTCACGAGCGTGACCCCGGTCGCGAACTGGCCCAGCACCTTCCGGAACTCCGCGGGATCGAAGAGCATGGGACATAGTACGCGCTCGACGCGCGCCGCGGATCCACGATCTGCGCCGCGCGCCGCGCGGACGCCGCGCGCTGGCACGGGAGCCGCGCGGCTCAGCTCACGCGCCGTCGCGCCGCGCGAGATCCGGCGCGAAGGCGGGTATGCAGAGGGCGAAGTACTCGCTCTCCTCGTCGAACGGGTTGCTGTAGCGGACGCGCTGATCGGGCTCCGTCCAGATGGCCTGGCCGGCAGAGAGGTCGACCGCCTCTCCCGCGATCTCGACCCGCATGCGGCCGCGGATCATCAGCGTCAGCTCGCCGAACGAAGGCGTCTGCGCCGGCTCGCTCCACCCCGGCGGGGCCACCATGTGCGCCAGGCTGAAGCCGTCCGTGCCGGTGTTCACGCGGCCGAAGAGCTCCTCGATCAGCTTGCCGCCAGGGACGGGGATCCGGGTCGCGGACGTGACGAGACGGTAAGGGCGCGCCATCGGGTACCTCGAGGTCAGAAAGCGCGCGTCCGGTCGTCGGACACGCGATAGAGCTGCATGAGCAGGTGACGGCCCCCGTACGGCTGCGCATAGCGGAGCGCGCCGGCCTTGCCCGTCACGAAGCGATGATAGCGCCGCGCCGGCACGACGACGAGATCGCCCGCGCCGACCCAGATGCGCAGCCACTCGTCGTTCAGGCAGCGGACGTCATAAAGGGCCTGCCCCTCCAGGAAGAGCCGCACCTCGTCGCCGAGGTGGCAGTGCTCATCCGCCTCTCTCGCGCTCTCCGCCTCGTCTCGAGGCCTGCTCATGTCGCGGTGGACTTCCTCGTGCTCCGTCCATCCACGCTCCGCGAGGACGCGCTGCAGGGCCGGCGCGGCTGCGCCCGGGTCGAACGCCTCGCACCGGATCCCCTCCGCCTGAAGCTCCGCCGCGGTGTACTCGATCTCGTCTTCAGCTCTCATTCGGATCGCACGCATGCGCACCTCTCCGGGCCTGCGCTCTTCCAACTCTGCGCGCGCGCGACGTCAAGACGCTAACCGCGTCCAAGCAGCCACAGCAGTCCTGCAATGCTGAGGGCCAGCACACCGACCGCGAGCAATGCAATGAGCGCCTCGGTGAAGCCCCATCCACCACCACCACCCTGGGCGACGGGAGGCGCCAGCGCCGCAGGCCGCGCCAGCGGCGAGAGCGTGCTCGCGGAGGCGGGAGAAGGCGTCGGCGTGGAAGCCGCCGCCGGCGGCTCCACGGGCGAAGGAGGCTCGAACACCGCGTCTGGACGGAGCGGCTCGCACGGACTGCGCTCGATCTCCGCGAGCGCCTCCGCGGCCGGGTGCTCGCACACAAGGCGATCTCCCGAGAGCGCGAGCACCTGTCCAGGACGCCACGTCGTATCGAACTGAGGCACCGGAACGCCGTCCAGCAAAGCCCCGACGCGCGATCCGAGGTCCTGAACCGAGAATTGATCGGCCCTGCGCGTAATGGCCACATGACGGCGCGACAGGTCCGGGTCGTCGAGGGCAAGGTCGGTGTCCTTGGCGCGCCCGAGGATGTAGGGGCGCCCCGACTGCTCGAGGCGCAGCTCGCGGCCGCGATCCGGGCCGTCGACGACGACGACGCGCGGCGCGGGGTCCTCGCCCTGCGCCAGGAGGCCGCGCGCGACGAGCTCGAGGGCGAGCTCCTTCGCGACCGCGGCCGGGGAGCCCTTCGGGACCGCCGGCTCGATCCGGAGCGCGAGCCAGACGCGGCCGACCCGGATGCGATCGCCCGAGCGCAGCGGCATCGCCGTGCGCGGGGCGATGCGGGTCTTGCCGAGGAAGGTGCCGTTCTCGCTGCCCTCGTCGAGGAGCAGGTAGGTCGCGCCGCGCTGCCGGATCGACGCGTGCCGGTGGCTCACGCTCGCGTCGGGGAGGCGCACCTCGCAGCCCTCCGCGCGGCCGATGATGATGCGGGGCGCGTCCAGGGTCAGGGAGAGCTCGCCGCCGTCCTCCTTGCCCGCCTCGGCGGGCGCGAGCACCACGATCGTCAGCGCCATGGATGCTGCCTGTGCGCGGAAGGGCGGCGTGGGGTCAAATCGCCGCCGTGCGACGCATCCGCTCGGCGGCGCTGACGAGCTGCCGCACCGCCTGGTCCTGCTGCCGCGCCGCCTCCTCGATGCGCTTGCCCGCCTCGATGAGCTGCTCGCCGCCGCGCGTCTGGCTGCGGTGCGAGGCGTTGAGGCTGTGGACCTGGTTCGAGATCTGCTCGATCGCGCTCGTGATCTGGCGCCCGCCGCGCGCCTGCTCCTGGCTCGACCGCTCCACGTGCTGCGTGATGGTCCGCATCTTCTCCGCGCTCTTCATGATGAGCTCCGACCCGCGCGCCTGCTCCGCCGTGGCGGCGGCGATCTGCTGCACCGTCTCGGCGATGCGGCCGATCGCGTCGGTGACCTGCTTCGACCCCTTGGCCTGCTCGACCGTGGCGCGGGCGATGGCGCGCACCATGTTCGTCGACTTCTGCGAGCTCTCCAGGATCTTCTTCAGGGCGCGCTCGGCCTCGTTCGACACCTCGACGCCGCGATCGACGTTGTGGGCGCCGCGCTCGACGGCGGCGATCGCGTTCTTCGACTCGGACTGGATGGTCTTGATGAGCTCCGCGATCTCCTTCGTGCTGCCGCCGGCGCGCTCGGCGAGGTCCTTGATCTCGTCGGCGACGACGGCGAAGCCCTTGCCGTGCTCGCCCGCCTGGGCGGCGATGATCGCGGCGTTCAGCGCGAGCAGGTTCGTCTGCTCGGCGACGTCGTCGATGACGGCCAGGATCTGCCCGATCGCCTCGATCCGGAAGCCGAGGTTCGAGATGACCGCCACGGCCTCCTGGCTCGACTCCTTGATGCGGTAGATCTCGCCGATCGTCTTCAGGATCGCCTCGGCGCCCTTCTCGGCGTCGGTCGCCACCTCCTCGGAGAGGCGGGCCGTCTCGTTCGCGTTCGACTGGACCTGGTCGATGGAGACGTCCATCTGGTTCATCGAGGAGCTCGTCTCCTCGGCCGTCAGCGCCAGGGCGTCGACGTTCTTCGCGACCTCGCGGATGGAGTAGGCCATCTCCTCGATCGACGAGACCGTCTCGCGCACGCTCGACCCGAGCTCGCCGACGTTCTCGGCGACCTCCTCGTTCGTGGCCGTCATCTCGAGGATGCTCGAGCTCGACTCCTCGGCGCTCGACGCGAGCGACTCGACGGACTGCGCGATGTTCGCGAGGGCGGTGATCATGTCGCGGATGTAGACGATCGCCTGCTCGCTCGCGTGCATGACGCTGCTCACGCCGTCGCTCAGCTTGGGCAGGAGCTCGTCGAGGAGCACGGTCGCCTGCGCCAGCTCGGTCCGGCGCTGCTTGTCGCGCTGCTCGGCCTGGGAGATCCGCTCCGCGATGCCGGTGAGCTCGGTGTAGAGGCGCGAGAGCTCCGCCGGGGCGCCGGGCGGGACGCGCACCCGCTCGCCGGTGGTGGCGCGCAGCACCGAGTCGACGAGCGCGTCGACGTCGACGTCCGGGCCCCGCTGCGCGAGGTCGTTCACCTTGCGCGTGAGCGTCGCGCACTCGCGCTCGAGGGTGTCGCGCTCCTTCAGGAGCCCGTCGCGCTCGCGGCTCAGGTTGTCCCGCTCCCGCTCCAGGGTGTCGCGCTGCCGCTCGACCCCGTCGCGCTCGCGGCTCAGGCCGTCCCGCTCCCGGGCGAGCTTGTCGCGCTCCTCGGCGAGCGCGTGGCGCTCCTCCGCGAGCTCGGCCTGGCGGCCGGCGAGCTCGGCGATCTGCTCGTAGGTCTCGGCGACGTCGGCGGGGGCGCCCTCGGGCAGCTTGGGCCGCTTGCCCCGGGCGGCCGCGCGGAGCGCGTCGCGGAGGCCCCCGAGGGGGACGCCGCCCTTGCTCGCGACGCTCGCGTACACCACCGCCACCGCCGCGGAGATGCCGAAGAACATGAACAGCTGGCTCGAGAACTCCGCCAGCGACTTCGACGCGAGGCTCAAGCCGAAGCCGATGAACGCGAGGATTACGGCGATGGCGATGGGGAGCTGCTTGGAGTTCATTTCGTGCGTTCCAGCGCGGTCGAGCAGCGGCGCCTGCGTGGGCCAGCGCGCACCCGACGACCTCGGAGGACGACCGAGCGTAAGAGGCGAGTGCCCCCCGGTGCAAGGAGAGCGCGCGGCAGAAGCGCGGTGAGCCGCCGAGGGCAGGCGAGCAGCGGACCGAGACCTCCTGGCCAGAGGCGCAGGGGCGGGCCCGCGCGGCTGGGGGAAAAGCCGCGAACTTGGACGACCGCGGGCCGATGGCGTATCCACGGAGACCGCGCCGGAGAAGGACCGCGGCGCGGAGGGCTCGGCGCGGCCGAAGATTCCTCTACCATCGACATCGTATCGAGACCCACCACCGCCGCGGACCGCGGCGGCCGCCCGGCCGTCCTGGCGGCCGGGGCGGCCTCGCGGCCGGCCGGCTGTCACGGCCCCCGCCATGCCCCTCGCCGCTCGCCTCCTGCTCGCCTTCGGGCTCGTCGCGATCATCGCGACGGCGTTCGTCGGGCTGACCCTGCGCGAGGCGTCGCGGGAGATCATCGAGAGCGGCTTCGCCGACCGGATCGACGCGGCGCACGCCGGCGTCCGGCAGCAGCTCGCGTGGGAGGCCGACGCCCTGGGCGCTCTCCTGCCGCCGCTCTGCCAGCACGACACGTTCGTCGACAAGGCCCACGTCGAGCTCGAGCGGGCCAAGGGCGACCCGGACGCCATGGATCCGTCGAGCCGCATCGCGATCCGCCGGCAGGTCCCGAGCCAGGCCAAGGCGCTGCGCCTCGACGAGCTCTCGCTCGTGGCGGGCAACGGGAGCGTCCTCGGGGCCGAGGACGCCGCGCGCATCGGCGCCCGCGACGCGCGGCTGTCGGAGCTGATCAAGGCGCCCGGGGGCGCGCCGCGGCTCCGGCCGGCGAAGGCGGGGGGCGAGCCGTCGCTGGAGGTCCACTGCGCCCTGTCGAGCCACGGGGTCACGCTCGGCCTCGTGGGCGCGCGGCGGATCGGCCCGGTGCTCGCGCGGATCGGCGACGCGTACGACGTGCGGCTCACCGCGGCGCGCGAGGGGCAGCCGGCTCCCCGGAGCAGCGAGGCGGAGGTGGCGCGCGTCCTGCACTTCCCGGAGGTCCCGGGCCTCGACGTGGTCGCCTCGGTGTCGCGCGACCCGCTGCGGCAGGCGCTGGCCCGGCTGGACCGCTCGATCGCGCTGACCGGCGCGACGGTGCTGGCGATCGCCCTCGCGATCGCGGTGGTGCTGGCGCGCAGCCTGTCGCGGCCGCTCGTGGCGCTGGCCCACGAGACGCGCGAGGTCATGAGCGGCGCGCCGCGGCGGGTGGAGGGGCGCGGCGGGCGAGAGATCGCGGATCTGGCGGCGGCGTTCAACGCGACGATCGACGAGCTCGCGGCGATGCGCAAGCGCCTGGCGGCGACCGAGCGCATCGCGGCGCGGCGCGAGGTAGCGCGCCAGATCGCCCACGAGATCAAGAACCCGCTCGCGCCGATCCGGGCGGCGGTGGAGACGCTGCGGCGGCTGCGGCAGCGCGAGGACCCCGCGTTCGACGACTACTTCGAGGAGGCGACGTCGACGGTGCTGAACGAGGTGCACCGGATCGCGAACATCGTGACCGAGTTCACCCGGTTCGCGCGCCTGCCGCCGCCCAACCTGGAGCCCGTCGATCTCGTGGCGATCGCGCGCGGGGTGGTGACGCTGCACGCGGCGCCGGCGTCGGGCGAGGCGGTCGTCACCGAGACGCGCGGGGCGGGCGCGGCGGCGCCGCCGCGCGTGGAGCTCGTGGCCGAGCCGATCCCGAAGGTCTCCGCGGACCGGGACCAGCTGATCCAGGTGCTCACGAACCTGGTCCAGAACGGGCTCGACGCGGCGGGCGCGGTCCGGCGCGACCCGCGCGTCTCGGTGACGATCGGCCCGCTGCCGAACGACCGCGTGCGGATCGTGGTGCGCGACAACGGGCCCGGCGTGGCGGAGGGCATGGTGCCGCGCCTGTTCGAGCCGTACGCGACCAGCAAGGAGAAGGGGACGGGGCTCGGGCTCGCGATCGCGCAGCGGATCGTGTTCGAGCACGGCGGGGAGATCAGCTACCGGAAGGCCCAGAAGGGGGGCGCGGTCTTCGAGATCTGGCTGCCCGTCGCGGGGCCGCCCCTCCTGGAGAAGCCGCCGGGGGAGACCACGGTGCGGCCGAGGAGCCCGGAGGCGCCCTGAGCCGGGGCGCTCCCGCGGTCGCGCGCCGAGGGGGCGCGGTCGAGGTGGCGGGAGGCGCGATGGAGAGGTGGGGGACGCGGCGGAGGGGGCGGGAGGCGCGCCCCAGAGGCGGGAGGCGCGCGGCTGACGGAGCGGGCGGCGCGGCTGAGGGGAGCGGGCGGCGCGCGCCGCTCCGCTCACCCGGTCGTCCGACTAGCGGGGCTGGCTGTCGTACTCGCAGGCCGAGCTGCAGCCGTCGCCGCTCCTGTTGTTCCCGTCGTCGCACTCCTCGTAGAGGGCCTGCCGCTGGCCGTCGCCGCAGTACGGCCCGTAGATGCAGCCCGGCGCGCACTTGCCGTAGCCGCCGGTGTTGTTGCCGTCGCCGTCGTCGCACTGCTCGGTGCCGTTGCGGATGCCGTCGCCGCAGCGCGGCCCGTACTTGCACTGCGGGCCGCACTCGCCGTAGCCGCCGTCGTTCACGCCGTCGTCGCACTGCTCGCCGAGGTTGGCCTGCACCACCGAGTCGCCGCACTGGGCGCCGAGGCGGCAGTTGTCGCTGCAGCCGGTCGCCGCGTTGGGCGGGTCGCACTGCTCGCCCCACTCCTCGTCGATGTTGCTGTCTCCGCACCGGGCCGCCGGCGAGCAGTCCGGGAAGCAGCTGCCGTAGAAGCCGTCGTTCACGCCGTCGTCGCAGGTCTCGGGGCCGTTCCTGACGCCGTCACCGCAGTACGGCCCGTACGAGCAGCGCTGATCGCACCCGTTGTACGCGCCGGTGTTGCTGCCCTCGCCGAGGTCGCAGGCCTCCTCGTCGGGCTGCACCACGCCGTCGCCGCAGCGCGGCCCGTACAGGCACATGGGGGCGCACTCGCCGTAGCCGCCGTTGTTGATGCCGTCGTCGCACTCCTCGCCGTAGCTCGCCTGCACCACCGCGTCGCCGCAGTGGGCCCCGAGCTGGCAGGCCACGCAGTTCGGGTCGGCCGGGTCGTCGCACTCCTCGCCCCACTCCTCGTCGACGCGGCTGTCGCCGCACCGCGGGGCGCGCGTGCAGTTCGGGTTGCAGGTGCCGTAGAAGCCGTCGTTCCTGCCGTCGTCGCACTGCTCGGTGCCGTTGACCGCGCCGTCGCCGCACGACGGCCCGATCTCGCACGAGGTCGTGCAGCCGCCGTAGCCGCTCGCCGTGTTGCCGGCGCCGAGGTCGCACGCCTCGTACGGGGCGTTGACCGAGCCGTCACCGCAGCGGGGCGGGTTCACGCACCCGGGCGCGCAGGCCCCGGACGCGTTGGCGTACATGCTGTTGTTGACGCCGTTGTCGCACTGCTCCGGGCCGTTCCTGACGCCGTCGCCGCAATAGGCCCCGAGCTGGCAGTTGTTGCACTTGCCGTAGCCCGTGCCGTTGTCGCTGCCGTCGTCGCACTCCTCCCCGGGCGTCAACACCGGCGGGTCGACCCCGCACTGCGGCGTGCAGACCGACGTGCCGGCGCTGAAGCCCGCCAGCGTGAGCTGGTAGTTCGAGCCGGTGACGTGGCGCTCGGCCTGGAACACGACGATCTCGTAGACCTTGCCCGCCTCGAGGTTGAGGTCGACGTTGTACGCGGCGCGCGCCGGGCAGTTGCTCTCGGCGCAGGGGGTCACGCGGGCGTCGCCGTTGTCGAGGATGGTGACGCTCTCCTGGTTGCGCTGGTGGATGCCGCCGATGTCCGCGGTCAGCGTGTTCTTGATGAACACCCAGACGTCGTCGTCACCGTAGAAGGTGAGCACCGGGTTGTTGCTCGCGGTGGTGTCCGGGTTGAACTGGAACCAGTACCGGATCTCGCTCGTGAAGTAGAAGTTGTGTCCGCTGTCGCGCGTCCTCTCGAGCCCGTCGGCGACGAGGCTGTCGAGCGCGGGATCGGCGCCGGGCGGGTCGGTGTCCACCGGCCAGAACGGGTTCCGCTGGTAAACGTACCTGCCGCTGCCCGCGTCGGTCAGCTCGATCGTGGTGACGAGCGTCCGGTTGTAGCTGGGGTTGTCCCGGTACCACCACCGGAAGTTGTTCTGCCCCGAGGTCCAGCCGTTCGCGGCGCTCGGCGTGAAGAAGCCGGCGCCGTACGCGTTCACCGGCTTGCCGTCGGCGTCGAGCGTCGCCTGCACGGTGCCGTCGGTCTGCGCGCCGTCGGGGGTGATCTCGAAATCGAAGTGCCCCGTGATGGAGTCCGTCAGGTTGGCGTCGCACGCGGAGTTGCTCGTGCCCGCGGTGTAGCTCTCCGGGCACCAGCCGATGAAGTCGCGGATGACCATCGGCAGCCGCATCTCGGTGGGCGCCACCGAGCAGACGTAGCCGGCCTCGATCCTGCACGTCGCGGAGCAGCCGTCGCCGCTCGCGGTGTTGCCGTCGTCGCACTGCTCGCTGGCATCGCCGGGCAGGAGGATGCCGTCGCCGCACTGCGAGGTGCAGGCCCCGCCGGCGCAGGTCGGCTCGCGCTTGCAATCCGGCGTGCAGCCGTCGCGCCAGTTGCCGTTGCCGTCGTCGCACACCTCGGTGCCCTCGCGGACGCCGTCGCCGCAGACGGAGAAGCCCCTGCAGTCCTGGGGCCGGCTGTCGGTGCACACCCGGCCAGGCTCGATCTTGCAGGTCTCGTCGCAGCCGTCGCCGCCGAAGGCGTCGCCGTCGTCGCACTGCTCGGCGCCGAGCTTGATCCCGTCGCCGCAGACCGTCTTGCAGGGGAACCCGACGCGCGAGCAGTCCCACCCCGGCTCGACGGTCCGGCAGTCGGCGCTGCAGCCGTCGCCGCTCGCCGGCGGGCGCTCTCCGTCGTCGCAGACCTCGGCGCCGCCGATCACGCCGTCGCCGCAGACCGGCGCCGGGGGCGGGGTACACGCGCCGCCGCCCGGCGGGCACGTCCAGCCGAGTTCGATCTTGCACTGCGCGGTGCAGCCGTCGCCGCCCTCGGGCGACGCGCCGCCGCCGTCGTCGCACTGCTCGCCGGCCTGCACCGCGCCGTCGCCGCAAAACGTCCTTCGCGTGCAGGGCTGGCCAGGCCTGCAGACCCAGCCCTCCTCGAGCCGGCAGTCCGCGGTGCAGCCGTCGCCGCTGTCCGGCACGGCCTCGCCGTCGTCGCACTGCTCGCTGCCGTTCACGCGGCCGTCGCCGCACCGGTAGAGGAGCAGGCAGGGCTCGCCCGGCTCGGGGCAAACGTACGACGGGTCCCGCACCTGGCAATCGGCGCTGCAGCCGTCGCCGTCCGCGGTGTTGCCGTCGTCGCACAGCTCTCCCGGCTGCACCTCGCCGTCGCCGCACTCGATCAGCAGCTCGCAGGGCGAGCCGGGGGTCGGGCAGGAGTAATAGGGCTCTTGCCGGCACAGGCTCGAGCAGCCGTCGCCGCTCGCCGTGTTGCCGTCGTCGCACCCCTCGCCGGTCTCCTTGGCGCCGTTGCCGCAGACGGGGAGCCGGGTGCACGCCTGGCCGGGGCGGCTGCACTGATACCCCTCCTCGCGCTTGCACGCGACGTCGCAGCCGTCGCCGGACGCGGGCGGGTCGTCGCCGTCGTCGCACTCCTCCGAGCCGTTCACGCGGCCGTCGCCGCATTTGTAGAGCAGGATGCACGGCTCGCCCGGCCGCGGACAGACGTGCGAGGAGTCGACGAAGTAGCAATCGGCGCTGCAGCCGTCGCCGTCGGCGGTGTTGCCGTCGTCGCAGAACTCGCCGGGATGGAGGATGCCGTCGCCGCACGCGATGGTGATCACGCAGGGCTCACCGGGGGTCGTACACTCCCAGTACGGCTCGACCTGGCACTGACCGGAGCAGCCGTCGCCGGGGAGCGTGTTGCCGTCGTCGCAGGCCTCGCTGTCCTGGTTCCGCTCGCCGTCGCCGCAGGCGGGGTCGGGCGGCAGAAAACACTCGGGCGGCGGCTCGGCGAAGTCGCAGGGGTCCGGCCCGGCGCCGCCGCCGCCGTTCAGCCCGACGCCGCTGCCGACCGTGAACTCGGGCTCACCGCCGGCCCCTCCGGAGCCGGGCCCGCCGCCGGAGCCGCTGCCGGAGCTCGACCCGCTCTCGGTGCCGGCCGAGCCAGAGGACGAGACGTCCCCGCCGCAGGCGGCTGTCACCTGGAGCAATCCCACCATCAAAGCCAGATAAGAGGTTCTCAAACCCACGACCCACCTCGATGACGCGCGTTGCGCTCTTCGGAGGCAAACGGCATCGGCGTGCACTTTATCGCGAAGAGCCACCAGGCCTCCAGGTGGAAAATGCCCGTCGGGACATTGCTCTCGTTATCCTGCCTTCAGCATCCAGCCTTCAGCCTGCTGGGCTCGGTGCGCGTGTTCTGCGTGTTGGGCGCGTGTTCAACGCGTTCGACGCGCGTCCGGCGTCATGCCGGGACCGCGCGAGGCGCCGCGAACGCATGACGCGCCCTGACGCGACGCGAGGTGCGACTCGGTATCACAACGTCATGTCAGCACGAGCGCGCCGGGGCTCTGGCCGTGACAGGTCTTGACATCTCGCCGCGCGCCGCGGATCAACCATGCTGTCTGGATTCGCCGCGGAGCGATGCGGTCGTGAAGCTCGGGGGACCTCGCGCCGCGATGGAGCCGCCGGACGCGAGCGAGCCGGCGCGCCCGCCGTGACGCGGCGATCGCGCCACAGTGCTTCGGGCGGCGAGGAGAGCCTGCGACAAAACGCCCCGACGGCCGCGGCGCGGACCTGCCGTGATCGCCTGTCCTCCGCGGAGCCCCGCGGAGGATGGCGGCGGATGGCGCCGCTCCGGTCGGGCTCAGGCCAGCTCATCCACGCCGCGCGGGGCACGGGACATGAATGGAGCCGCCGGCATGCACGCACGCTGGGCGCTCCCTCTCGCGGTGATCATGGCGCTTCCGCTCGGCTGCCTCGACCGGTCGGAGCAGCGACACCAGGGCGAGGTGCGCGGCGAGGCCGCCGCGCCGGCGCCGGGGCCGCTCGACGTGCCGCCCGACGCCCGCCAGGCGCTCTCTCTCCAGGAGGGCTTCGCGCCGATCGTGTCGCGCGTGAGCGCCGCCGTCGTGAACATCTCCTCCGTGCGGTTCGTCCGCCCGCCGACCCCGGAGCGCACCCCGTTCTTCTCGGATCCGTTCTTCCGCGACTTCTTCGGGCCGGAGGGGGGCGCCGGGCGGGACGGACAGCCGCCGCCGGCGCCGCGCGTGCAGCGCGAGCAGAGCCTCGGCTCGGGCGTGATCGTGTCGCGCGAGGGGCACGTGATCACCAACGCGCACGTGGTCGAGGGCGCGAGTCAGGTGCGCGTCGCGCTGCCGGGCAGGCCGGAGATGAAGGCGTCGGTCGTGGGCGTGGACGCGAAGACCGACGTCGCGGTGCTGAAGCTCGACGGGGGCGAGTTCGCCTTCGCGGCGTTCGGCGACTCGGACGCGGCGCGCGTCGGCGACTTCGCCCTCGCGATCGGGAACCCGTTCGGCATCGGCCAGACCGTCACCCAGGGGATCATCAGCGCCGTCGGCCGCGGCAACATGGGCATCGTCGACTACGAGGACTTCCTCCAGACCGACGCGGCCATCAACCCGGGCAACTCGGGGGGCGCGCTCGTCAACATGGCGGGGGAGCTCATCGGCATCAACACGGCCATCCTCGCGCGCGGCGGGCAGGGCAACCAGGGGATCGGGTTCGCCGTGCCGTCGAAGCTCGCCCGCGCGGTGATGGAGCAGATCCTGGAGCACGGCCGCGTGATCCGCGGCGCGCTCGGCGTCGCGATCCAGGACGTCTCGCCCGCGCTCGCCGAGGCGCTCGGGCTCCCGCCGGACACGCGCGGCGCCGTGGTCAGCGACGTGTCCGCGGGGGGCGCCGCCGAGAAGGCCGGCCTCCGGCGCGGCGACGTCGTGGTCGCGCTGCGCGGCGAGCACCTGTCCGACGGCCGCGACCTGCGGATGCGCATCGCCGAGGCGAAGCCGGGCACCCGGGTGGAGCTGCGCGTGCTCCGCGACGGCAAGAGCCTCACGCTCACCGCCACGCTCGACGAGCTGCCGGAGCCGCGGCCGGAAGAGCCCGCGCCGGCGCCGGCGGCGTCGGGCGCGCTCGGGATCGACGTCGCCGCGCTCTCGGACGAACTGCGGCGGCGGTTCGAGATCCCCGGCGACGTGAAGGGCGCGCTCGTCGTGGGGCTGAGCCCCGACAGCCCCGCGGCGAGGGCGGGGCTCGGCCCGGGGGACGTCGTCCTGGAGGCGAGCCGCAAGCCGGTGACGAGCCCCGAGCAGCTCAAGCAGGAGGTCGAGGCGACGGGCGACCGGCCGGTGCTGCTGCTCGTCTGGCGGGACGGCAGGACGCGGTTCGTGCTCGTCGAGCGGTGAGCCGCGGCGGCGGCCCTCGCGCCGGCGGCGCGGCGGCCGCTCAGTCGGCCAGCGGCTGGTCGTCGACCCGGCGCGGCCTGCGCCGCGCTACCTCGATCCCCGAGATGCAGGCGGCCAGCCACACGCTCCCTGCCGCGAACCCGGCGAGCACGTCGCTGAGGTAGTGCACGCCGAGGTACATCCGGCTGAAGCCCATGGCCACGGTCCAGCTAAGCGCGAAGGCGACGAGCAAGAGGCGCGCGCGGGGCGTCCGGACGAACAGGAGCCCGAGGTACGAGAGCATGCCGAAGGTGATGAACGTGCCCATCGAGTGGCCGCTCGGGAAGCTCCACCCCGCGGCGACCGCGAGCGGGTCGGCGAACGTCGGCCGCTGCCGCTCGAACAGGGCCTTGAGCGCCCAGTTGAGGAGCCCGCCCCCGGCGAGCGCGATCAGCCAGCCGATCGCGAGGACGCGGTGCCGCCGCCGGAGCAGCAGCGCGGCCACGACGATCGCGACGACGGTGAGCGCCGCGCCGCTGCCGAGGAAGGTGAAGGCGCGGAGCGACGCGACGCCGGCGCTGCTCGACGACGCGTGGAGCGCGCGGGCGAGCGCGAGGTCGACCTGCACGATCGCCGCGCCCCCGTTCACCGCCTCCGCGAGCGCGACGAAGACGAGCGCGGCCATGCTGAGCGCGAGGCCGAGGGCGAGGTGGATGACGAGGTACTCGGCGGCGGAGAGCCCGTGGAGCACCCGCGCGAGCGCGGGGAACCGCTGCACGGCCGGGTGCTCGGCCGCCGCGCGGTAGGCCCGGACGGCGCGCCCCCACAGCGCGCGCGCGTGGCGCTCGGAGAGGCGGGCGACGGCGACGAGCCCGAGCAGCGCCACGACCGTCCCGGTCATGAGCAGCGCGAGCAGCACGAAGGGCCGCGCGCCGACGGCGGTGGCGAGCTGTTCCGCGCTCAGATCCAGCGCTTGCATGCGGGAGCTCTAGCCGCGCGTCAGAAATCCCGCCAGCGCTCCCAGGGATCTGCCGGTCGCGGCGCTCCACAAGATCTGGCCGCGCCCGCGCAGATCGGGCGCGCTGCCCGCGCCCCCCCGGGCTCAGCGGACCTCCACCATCGGCTCGCATGCGGTCACCTCGACGCCGTCCCCCGGGTCGGCCCGCACGCGGAGCCTGCACATCTGCGCGATGGTGAGCATCGGAACGGTGTGGGAACAGTCGAAGTTCGTCACGACCGGGTATCCGCGGCGCGGTCCGAGGACCTCGAGCAGGAGATCGTCGAACGCGAACGCGAACGCGAACGGAGCGTCTTCGGACTCACAAAACAAAAAAGCTCACGCCGCAAAAATGGCCTAGACAGACGAAGTAAAGCTTCGTTATCTTGAAAAATGGTCCCGTGCGCATTCTGCATCAAATCTCGTCAGGCACCCCCGCGTACCTGATCCGATCCTGTTCGTCCCTCGACCCCTGCGAAGGGTCGGAGAGGGCTGCTGGGCGTCGCCGCGCACCGCCGAACGCCTAGGACACCGATCACGTTGATCAAGCGAGAGATGAACCGCCAAGACGCCAAGAACGCCAAGATAGGATTCTCTTCTTGGCGTCCTTGGCGTCTTGGCGGTTCGAATTTCTGCGCTTTTCAGGCAGCTTCAACCCGTTTGTCGCTCTAGCGCGCCGCCCGCGAACCGCGAGCTACGCACCGACCGTCGAGCTGGCGAGTGATCTGGTCATCGAACTCGATGCGCCAGACTGCGCTCGTCTCCACGGGTCACGAGCAGCCGCGAGAAGCCCAAAATCGTCACCGCACGACCCCAAAATTGTCACCACACAACTAGATACTTTTCTCGTGTCTGCCACCAAAAAGATCTGGACACTTTCATCTTCGAGTTGCTAACTTGAACACTGTCACCTTGCGCATCCGCTCTCCGATCGAAGCAAAAGCACCCGCGTACTTGATCTGATCCTGATCATCCCGCGGGGCTCAATCCGACCGGAGCCCGCGAAACCGACCTCGCCTGACCCGTGTGTCATGGTGCCTGCTATTCGGATGACGCTCCAGCAACGGTTCACCCGTGAGGACCTCAAGGAGCCACCAATGAAGCAGTTCGCAATCGCATCTTCTGCCGCGCTCGCCACGCTGTTCATCACCGCCACCAGCCTCGCCAACACCACCGCTCCGTCCCCCACGTGCACCGTGATCAAGCGGGGTGTCCTGGGCGACGTCTACAACGCCGAGATCTGGAGCCTCGCCCCGAGCTACCACGTCCCATCCCCCTTCGAGGTCAACACCGGGTACTCCAGCTCGGTCGGCGAGAAGCGCGCCCTGTTCCGCTTCGATCTGAGCCCCATCCCCGCCGGCTCTCTCGTCACGTCGGCCAGGTTCTACGCCCTGACGTACACCAGCACCGCGAAGACCGTGTACGTCCACCAGGTGCTCGCCCCCTGGAGCGAGGAGGTCGTCACGTGGAACAACTTCGGCGGCATGGACCCCGCCGCGTTCACCTCGTTCGTGCCCAACGTCACCGGGTGGAGCTCGGTCGACCTCACCGGGATCGTGCAGGACTGGGTGAACGGGACGGCACCAAGCTACGGGATCCTCCTCGAGGAGGGCGCCAGCGGGAAGACGTCGTACAAGGGCAGCGCCCACTCCGACATGGGTTATCGCCCTCTCCTCGAGGTCTGTTACACGGCGCCGAAGGGCTCGATCGGCGACAAGGTGTGGTTCGACGCGAACGCGGACGGCATCGAGGACGCCTCCGAGCTCGGCATCTCCGGCGTCGTCGTCGACCTCTTCGGCGACGCGAACTGCGACAGCGTCGCCGACAGCGCCGTGCTCCAGACGGCCGTGACCGGCGCGAACGGCGTCTACCGCTTCACCGAGCTCGAGGCGGGCTGTTACGTCGTCGACGTCGACGACGCGACGCTCCCGCTCGGCCACATCCTGACCAGCGACGACGAGCCGCTCGGCGTATCCCTCGACGTGGGCGAGAACGTGGCCAACGCCGACTTCGGCTATGTGACGTACTCGTCGATCGGCGACACGGTCTGGCTCGACAGCGACGCCGACGGGCTCTACGAGCCGGAGACCGGCGAGCTCGGCGTCAACGGCGTCCGTGTCGAGCTCTTCCAGGGGGCCCAGCTCATCGACTTCACCATCACCGGCACGAGCCCCTACACCGGCCAGCCCGGCTTCTACCTCTTCGACACGCTCCCGGCGGGCACCTACTCGGTGGTCATCACGCCCGACAACTTCATGACGAGCGGTCCGCTCACCGGTCAGGAGCCGACGGCCGACCCCGATGGCGGGCTCGACAACGTGGGCGTGGTCTCGCTCGGCTGGGCACAAGATCTCCTCGACGCGGACTTCGGTTACCGTCTCTCCTGCGGCAACGGCGTCTGCGGCGGCGACGAGAGCTGTTCCAGCTGCGCCGTCGACTGCGGCGTCTGCCCGCCCCAGTGCGGCAACGGCACGTGCGAGATCGGCGAGGACTGCGGCAGCTGCAGCGCCGACTGCGACGTCTGCCCGCCGGTCTGCGGCGACGGCACCTGCGACGCCAGCGAGAGCTGCAGCACCTGCGCGGCCGACTGCGGCGCCTGCCCGCCGGTCTGCGGCAACGGCACCTGCGAGGCTGGCGAGGACTGCGGCACCTGCTCGGACGACTGCGGCGCCTGCCCCGCGGTCTGCGGCAACAACGTCTGCGAGAACGGCGAGGACTGCTCGAACTGCACTGGCGACTGCGGCGCTTGCCCCGCGGTCTGCGGCAACGACGTCTGCGAGGCTGGCGAGAACTGCCTCGAGTGCCCGAGCGACTGCGGCATCTGCCCGCCGGTCTGTGGCAGCGGCGTCTGCGAGGCGGGTGAGACCTGCTCGAACTGCGCGGCCGACTGCGGCGCCTGCCCGCCGGTCTGCGGCGATAGGGTCTGCAAGGCGGGCGTCGAGAACTGCTCGAGCTGCGCGGCCGACTGCGGCGTCTGCAAGTGCTCGTCCCCCGGCACCGGCTCCCCCGGCTACTGGAAGAACCACCCGAGCGCCTGGAAGATCACGAAGCTGACCATCGGCGGCAAGACATATACGAAGTCCCAGCTCCTCGACATCATCAGCCGTCCGACGCGGGGCGACGTCACCTACATCATCGCGAAGCACCTCATCGTCGCCAAGCTCAACGTCGGTATCGGCAACCAGTCGAGCTGCATCGAGGACACCATCGCCAAGGCCGACGCCTGGCTCAAGAAGTACCCGCTCGGCAGCAACGTGAAGGACAACTGCAGCAGGAACGCGCCTTGGTCGACCGGCGAGCCTCTGGCCGAGAAGCTCGACAAGTACAACAACGGCTATCTCTGCGCCCCCCACCGCGACGACCTTGACTGCGAGGACAACCGCAACGATCGCGACCACGACCGCGGCTGCGGCCGCTGAGACCTGGACGCGAGCGCCTCCGGGCCAGCGCCGACTCCAAGCGACCAGCCTGGAGAGCCGCCGACGCTGGCCCAGCCCCCCTCCCCCTCCCGCGTTCCCTCTACCCTCCGTCTCCTCCTCCTTGCCGCGCCTGGTGTTACGGCCGCACGTCGGTGAACGCCGTGCAGCTGATCACGGCGACGCCCCCGGTGGAGCCCGAGCCCCGGCGGCAGCGGTGGGAGAAGGGCAAGCCCATCACGATCGGCAACAACGTGTGGCTCGGCCCCATGGTCATCGTGCTGCCGGGGGTGACGATCGGGGACAACACCGTCGTGGGCGCCGGCGATGTCGTGACGCGGGATCTGCCGGCCGACGTGCTGGCCGTCGGCAACCCCGCTCGAGTGATCCGCTCGCTCGACAGCGCCGAGGCGAGGACGGCGGCGGTGCAGGGCTACACGCGAGGGTGACGGAGGCGCGATGAGCCCCCGGAGGGCGAGGCCCGCCGCGCCGGCGCGGCGGGCCCGCCGCCACGACCCAGGGCGCGGGGAGCGCAGGAATCGACGCACCTCGGAGGCCGCTCACGCCGGCACGATCCAGTGCTCCTCGCGAAGCGGCTCTGTTTTTTAGCGTTACTGCAATCGAATCCTTTTCGAGGGGAGCATGTCAGCCGCAGCGGGCCTGCGGACTATTTCTCGAGCGAGCGCCGGGTGCACGCCGGTGGGAGCACGATGGAGGCCGGCAGCGCCCCACAGCCTTCGGGTGCATCCGCGGGGCGCCCACAGGAAAGGATCACGTCATGTCCACTTCTCACCGTTCCCCCGCGCGCGCCGACCTCCTCGCCCAGGTCGAGCGCATCAAGGAGATCGCGCTGCGCCATGCCGACGACTCCGAGAGGGGCCGCACGCTCGCGCCCCCGGTCGTCGATGCGCTCCGCGCGAGCGGGCTCCTCAAGATGTGCGCTCCTCGCGAGGTCGGCGGCGACGAGATCGACCCGCTCACCCACCTGGAGATCGCCGAGGCGGCTGCGCGCATCGACACGGCCACCGGGTGGTCGCTCAGCATCAACGCGTACTCCGCCGCGTGCGCGGGGGCTTACCTGCCCGACGCGGGCGTCGAGCGCGTGTTTCAACGCGGCTTCCCGATCGTCGCCGGCGCCCTCTTGCCCGCGGGCGTCGCGCGCCGGGTCCCCGGCGGCTACGTGATCCGCGGGCGGTGGGCCTTCGGGAGCGCCATTCGGCACGCCGGATGGGTCATCTCCTCCGCCGCCGTCGCGCCGGAGGATGGGCAGCCGCCGGCCGAGGGGCCCGGGCTGATCACCTTCCTCATCGAGCGCGAGCACGTGCGCATCGAGGACACGTGGGACACCTCCGGAATGCGGGGGACCGGGAGCGATCACTACCAGGTGGAAGACGCTTTCGTCGCCGAGGAGCTCACGTTCCCGTTCTCCAACGCCCCCGCGCAGCGCGGCGGCCTGGTCTTCTCGCTGCCGACGCTCCCTTCCGTCATGCCCGCGCACGTGGGCTTCGCGCTGGGCGTGGCCCAGCGTGCGCTCGACGAGCTCCTCCCGATGGCGTCACGGCGGGTGAACATGTGGACGTCGACGAGGGTGGCAGACTCCCCGGCCTTTCAGATGGATCTGGGCCGCGCCGCGGCCAAGCTCGCGGCGACGCGCGCCTATGCTTTCTCTGTCATCGGCTCGGTGTGGGATCGATTCAACGCGGGAGGGCCGCTCTCGATCGAGGAACACTCGGCCATCCGGCTCGCCGGCGCGCACGCGACCGACGTCGCTGCGGAGGTCACGACGTTCGCCTACCGAGCCGCCGGCGCGAGCGTGCTCTACGCGTCGTGCCCGCTGCAGCAGTACTTTCGCGACATCCATGGGGCCACGCAGCACATCGCCGTATCCGACGACGCCTATCAAGCGTTCGGGCGGCTCAGGCTGGGACACGACGTCTCGCACCCCCTCTTCGCGCCGCGCTCCCCGCGAGACAGCGTCGGCGGAGAATAACGCAATGCCGAGAACAGAAAAATGTTATCGTCGATAACATGACCGAGCGGGCCATGGACGTGCGGGAGCGCATCGTGCGGGCGGCGGCCGAGCTGCTGGCCCGCGGCGGGCGGGAGGCGGTGTCCACCCGGGCGGTGAGCGCGGCCGCGGGGGTGCAGGCGCCCACGATCTACCGGCAGTTCGGCGACATGCGGGGGCTGCTCGACGCTGTCGCCCGCGAGACGTTCGCCGAGTACGTGCGCCATAAGGCCACCCGCGAGCGCGCCGACGACCCGATCGAGGACCTGCGGCGCGGGTGGGACCTCCACGTCGCCTTCGGGCTCGCCAACCCCGCCGTGTACGCCCTCATCTACAGCGACCCGACCTCGGCGGCCAACGCGCCGGTGGTGCGCGACGGCGAGGCGATCCTGCACGGGCTCGTGGCCCGCGCGGCCGAGGCGGGGCGGCTCCGGGTGAGCGTCCCCCACGCCGTGCGCCTGATCGCCGCCGCCGGGGGCGGGGTGACGCTCTCGCTCATCGCCACCCCGCCCGAGGAGCGCGACCCGCGGCTCTCGGGCGCCATGCGCGACGCGGTGCTCGCCGCCATCACGGTCGCCCCCACGTCCGACGGCGCCCCCGACGAGGCGCCCGGCGCGGGCCGGGTGGCGGCGCGCGCCGTGGCCCTGCGCGCCGTGCTCGCCGAGGCGCCCGACGCCCTCTCCCCGGCCGAGCGGCACCTGCTCGGCGAGTGGCTCGACCGCCTGGCGGGCGCGGGCGGCTGAAGCGCATGGAAAGGGTCTTGTCGTGGTCCACGCTAGCCCCCGGAGAGAAGGGGAGCGGCTCCCATGATGTCTCTGCCGTCACACGCCGGGAACCAGACGAACGCGCGACCTGAGCCGACGTTTCTTGTTCGTGGCGAGGTTCGAGGCATCGCTCTCGAAGATCAAGGTGGCGCCGAGCGCCCCCCCGGGAGCGCTGAAGAGGTCGCCGGCGTTGCTCGTCCCGTCCTGCGGCTTCCTTTCGGTGTAGGCCACGAACGGCACGGAATCCTCGAGCTCCGCGACCTCCTTGCCCCCCGAGGGGTGAGCGAAAGTCGAGGTCACATCGATGTAGACGGTCGCCCCCCGGGACAGGGATGCGGGCAATGGGAACGATCTCCCCGCCAGGCGCTGCTTGAGGGCGCGAGCCGCCCGACGCCAGGCGAGGTCGTCCGAGCTGCCTTTGAGCTGGACGCCGAGGAGATTGCCACTTGCATCGAGTCGCACTTCGAACGTCGCCGAGCCGTCGACCGGCGTGCTCGTCTGGCGCACGGCGTCGAGCACGTCGCTCGCGAGGGCGGCGGCAAACGGCAGCGGCGCCGCCTCGGGCGAGCGCGCCGGGGTCGATTCGTTCCTCGGCCCGAGCGCGCTCGGGGCGGCCGCAGCGGCCGACGGGCCGATCGCGCCGGGGATGGACCACACGGGCGCGCCGCCGAGGCCTGGCGCCGCCGCAGACCGCGGCGCATCCGGCGGTGGGCCGTACTCGTCAGGCACGGCGGGGCTGCGGGCGTCGGCCTGCGCGGGAGGCGCGGCCTGCGCGGGAGGCGCGGCCTGCGCGGGAGGCGCGGCCTGCGCGGGAGGCGCGGCGGCGGCGTCCGGTGATGGGGTGGTCGGCTCAACCGGCCGCGAGCCTCCGCGCTCCGTCCCGCGACCCGGCCTCGACAGAGCGAGCGACGGCGCCCCGGGAGGAGCGGCCGGCGAACTGGCGGCCGCGGCGCGCGGCGCCGGCTCGGCGAGGAGGAGTTCGATCGGCTGCTCGTCCCCAGGCAGGTGACCCGGCGCGTCCGTCCGCGCCGCGCGAAGGGGACGAGCGACGTGTGCGAGAAGCGGAATCAGGATGTGCAGCGCGATCGCGAGCGAAGCGGGGCGATACCACCGGGCGGCGCCCTCTCGCAGCCTGGAAGCATCGCCGCTACCGAGCCCGAAGCGCATGTCCCCGCTTACCCGATCGACCGGGCAAGCACAAGCGGGCGGCAGGACCGTAGCGCCACGGTAAGGTCGAGGTCTTCAACGCCAGCGAATCACGTGCCGAGTCGAGCGCCGCCTTCGTGCGACCCATAACCTGGATGCGCGCGCCCAGGAGACTCCGTCACCACGGGAGTTGTCCGAGTGTTGCGTGCGAGAACGTACCCGTCGGGCCGTCCGGGCCGAGCAGCGCAAGGCGCACCGCCTCGCGGGCGCCCTCCTCGACAGTCTCCTTGCCCGCATCGTCGTTGAGGTTCGTCCTGGTGAAGCCCGGGGAGGCGGTGCCCGCGAGGCGGTCGCCGCTGACGAAACCCTCCGGACACCGCACCGTGGACGAAAACCACGTTGCGTGCTTAACAGCGGACAACTAGGGTGCGCCGATGAGCACGATTCATTTCATCGGGGGCGAGAAGGGCGGCGTCGGCAAGTCGGTGGTGGCCCGGCTGGTCGCCCAGTACTGCATCGATCGCGCGCTCCCCTTCGTTGCCCTGGACGCCGATGGCTCGCACGGGTCGTTGCTGCGGCACTATGCCGAGCACAGCCGGCCGGTGGATCTCACCCGCTTCGAGAGCGCCGATGACATCATCGCGCTCGCGACCGAGGCCGAGCGCCGGGTGGTGGTGGACCTGCCAGCGCAGAGCGAGCGTCCCCTCTTCGCCTGGATCACGGAGGCGGGTGTCCTGGACCTGGCGCGAGAGTGCGGCATCAAGCTCGTGCTCTGGCACGTGATGGACGACGGCAAAGACTCGTTGCTCACGCTGGATCGGCTGCTCAAGCGCGGTGGGACGGCAGCGCGCTACTGCATCGTGAAGAACCAGGGCCGGGGCAAGGATTTCTCGCTCTTCGATCGCTCGCCGACCCAGGCGGCGGCCGAAGCGCAAGGCGCCGTGGTGCTCGACCTGCCCGAGCTGCACCCGGCCGCGATGCAGAAGATCGATCACCTCGACGTGAGCTTCTGGGCCGCAGTCAACAACCCGGCGATCGGGGGCGAGACCTTCACGAGGATGGACCGCCAGCGCGTGAAGGTGTGGCTGCAAGCAGCGTTCGACCAGCTGGCGCGCGCCGACGTGATCTGAGCGGGAGCGGTCACGGCGCGCCGGGCGCCTCCTGGCGGCGGGCAGTCGAGACCACGAGTCTGGCCTGCGCGTCTCCAGGGCGCTCACGATGGCGTCTCCAGAGCCTCCGGGCGAAGCGCCGACCCTCTCTGGCCGCAATCCCCCCTCCGTCGCAGTCGACCCCATCAACCTCCCACAACCCGATCGATTCATCGCAGCTGGCGGTCGCTGTACCGCAATCTCGTCCTCGACCACGGCGCTCGCGCGCACTGGTTGTCCGTGGCTCTACGGAATCGGTAGGGCAACCCTCGACCTACAGCGCCCTGCGCGAGATACCTGCACCCTCTGCTCCTCGTTCGTGGCACCGTCTGGGCCTGGGTAACAATACCTATGGCCAGATCCGCGGGCGCGTCGCGCTCGATGGCGTTCGACATGAGCGGCGTGATCTGGGTCTGGGGCGCCAGCTCCTACGGGCAGATCGGCAACGGGTCGAGCGGAACCAACCAGGTGACGCCGACGAGCGTGATCCTCCCCGGGGGCGCCGCAGCGATCTCCGCGGGCTGGCACCACTCGCTAGCCGTGAGCACGGGCGGCTCCGTGTGGTCCTGGGGGCGCAACAACAATGGGCAGATCGGGAACGGCACCTCGGGGACCACGAACCGGACGACACCCTACCAGGTCGCTCTCGGCGGCACGGCCGCCGCGGTCGCCGCCGGCGGGGGGCACTCGCTGACGCTGCTCTCTGATAAGACGGTCAAGGCGTGGGGGTACAATGGGCAGGGTCAGCTCGGGCTTGGCAGCACCACGTCGCAACCCTTGCCGCAGAGCGGCGTGCGAACGGCGCTGCGTGCTCGTCCCGCGGACGCGCCGGGACGCTCCTGGCAGCAGGGAGGTGGCGACGTCCGCACTGGGCGCGCTACGAGGAGCCCGCCGCGACGGCTCCAGCGGCGCCCCGGTCCTCCATCACGCGCCGAGGCATCGAGACGATCCCGACGAGCGCGTCCTCCCTTGCAGGTCGTGTCCGGGATCCGCGCTCATTATGATCTCCGCCAACATGGATAGAAGCTCCGATATACCCGCTGCGGGTTCGACGCGCCGCCCAGGGTCGTCGACGCTGGCGCTGCTCTGGAGTGGGCTCCTCGCCCTGCTGCTCGGCTGCAGCGAGGCCGCCGATCCGCTGGACGCACGCGCCCTGCGGCGGCAATTCCCCGAGCAGGCCAGCGCCATCTTGGAAGGGCCGCTCGCCTTCGCCCTGGCGAGCGATTCGTTCGAGGCCCTCGGGCCGTCCGGCGCGCCCGCCGGCCTGTCCGGCGAGGCCGCGCAGCGTCCCCGCTTCCCGCGCGGCGGCGGCGCCCTCCAGCTCCCGCTGCCCGACGGCTCGGAGGCGTTCGTGCGCGAGCTCGGCGCGCTCGGCGAGGCGGTGGCCGTGGAGGGCGCGGTGACGTATCCGCGCCGCGGAGGGACCTCGTTCTGGACCGCCCTCGAGGACGGCTACGAGGAGTGGCTGCTGCTCGAGCCGAGCGCGGTGCGGCGCGACGCGCCCGTGGCCACCTGGAAGGTCGACGGCGCGGCCCTGCGGCAGGCAGGCGACGCGGTGGAGGTCGCGGACGCGCGCGGCGCGCCGCAGATCCGCGTGACGGCGCCCGAGGCCTACGGGGCGGACGGGAGGCCGGTCGGCGCGCGGCTCGTGGCGCAGGGAGAGCGGATCGAGCTGTGGGTCGAGGCCGAAGGCGAGACCGTGCTCGTGGATCCGCGGTGGAAGCTCAAGAGGGACATGAACGCCGCCCGCCTCCGTCACGCGACCACGCCGCTGAAGGACGGGCGCATACTCGTGGTCGGCGGTAACGGCACCGAGGGCACGCTCGACAGCGCGGAGGTGTTCGATCCGGCGTCGGGCACGTGGCTGCTCATCGAGCCCATGGGCACCGCCCGCGCGTGGCACACCGCGACGCTGCTCGCGGACGGCCGGGTGCTCGTCGCCGGCGGCCTCCACAAGAAGAGCGACGGCTTTTACGAGGACGTCGCCAGCGCCGAGCTGCTCGACCCGGCCTCCGGCGCGTGGTCGTGGCTCATGCCAATGCCGGCCGCCCGCAGCGCCCACACCGCGACGCTGCTCGCGGACGGCCGGGTGCTCGTCGCCGGCGGCTTCTACTCCCAGGGCGACGTGCTCGAGAAGCTCGCCAGCGTCGAGGTCTTCGACCCCGCCTCCGGCATGTGGTCGCAGCGCAGGCCCATGCTCACCGCCCGCAGCGGTCACACCGCGACGCTGCTCGCGGACGGGCAGGTGCTCGTCGCCGGCGGCGAGACCGAGGGTGGCGAGGCGCTCGCCAGCGCCGAGGTCTTCGATCCGGCCTCGGGCGCGTGGCGCGCCGTCGAGCCGATGCACGTCGGCCGCGCGTGGTACACCGCGACGCTCCTAACGGACGGCCGGGTGCTCGTGGTCGGCGGCGATGGCGGGCAAGACGGGCCCGAGAGCGCCGAGATCTTCGACCCGGGCACGCAGGCCTGGCAACCCGTCGGGCCCATGCTCAACCCGCGGATGGGTCACACCGCGACGCTGCTGATGGACGGGCGGGTGCTGGTGGCTGGCGGCAGCAGGAACCCGACCTCGCTCGACAGCGCCGAGGTCTTCGATCCGGCCTCGGGCGCGTGGCGCTTCGTCGAGCCCATGCGCGCGACGCGCTGGGATCACACCGCCGCGCCGCTGCCCGACGGGCGCGTGCTCGTCGCCGGCGGAGACGCCCGGGGGGGAGGATTGCTCAGCAAGGTCGAGGTGTTCGATCCGGAGTCCAGCACGTGGCTCCCGGCGAGGCCCATGCTCGCCGACCGCACGGAGCACACCGCCACGACGCTGCTCGACGGTCGCGTGCTAGTCGCCGGCGGCCGTCTCAGCCGCGCCGATGTACTCCTCGGCGACGCGGAGCTGTTCAATCCGGCGTCCGGCGCGTGGCTGCTCGCCGCATCCATGAACACCGCGCGGACGCAGCACACGGCGACGCTCCTGTGGGACGGCCGCGTGCTCGTCGTCGGCGGCCAGGACATCGCGGGAGAGCTCCGAGGCGCCGAGCTGTTCGATCCGGCGTCCGGCGTGTGGTCGCCCTCCCTCATGCACACCCTCCACACGGGTCACACGGCGACGCTCCTGCGGGACGGACGCGTGCTCGTCGCGGGCGGCTATGGCCCTTCGCAGAGCATGTCTGGACGGACCGAGCTGCTCGACCGCGTCGAGGTGTTCGACCCGGGATCGGGCATGTGGGAGCCCGCCGTGCCCATGCTCTTCGCCCGCGAGCAGCACAGCGCCACCCTGCTCTCGGACGGGCGCGTGCTCGTCGCCGGCGGCGCTGGCGCCACGGGGGTGCTCGACACCGCCGAGGTGTTCGACCCGGCCTCGGGCACCTGGCTGCCCGTCGCGCCCATGCTCACCACCCGCTCTCGCCACACCGCCACGTCGCTGCGCGACGGGCGCGTGCTCGTCACCGGCGGCTTCGGCGGTGCCGAGCCGCTCGACAGCGCCGAGGTGTTCGATCCGGCCTCCGGCACCTGGCTGCCCGTCGCGCCCATGCTCATCACCCGCGTCGCGCACACCGCCACGCTGCTGCCGGACGGGCGGATGCTCGTCACCGGGGGCACCCAGCTCGGCTTCGGGGAGCGCTATCTCGACAGCGCCGAGGCGTTCGATCCGGCCTCGGGCACCTGGCTACCCCTCGGCCCCATGCTCACCACCCGCGCTCACCACACCGCCACGCTGGTCTCCGACGGGCGGGTGCTCGTGGTCGGTGGCGATAGTTACGATCCCGCGCCCGGCGCCGAGGTGTTCCGCCCGATGCCGGGCGGCAGCATCTGCGCGTCCGACGTCGAGTGCGAGAGCGGCTCCTGCACGGACGACGTCTGCTGCGACCAGCGGTGCAACATCTATCTCTGCGAGGCGTGCTCGGAGTACCGGGGCGGGTCCGCGGACGGCGTCTGCACCTCGCTGCACCCCGACTATGCGCCCTTCGCCTGCTCGCCCCAGACCGGGCGACGGACGAGCCCGTGCGACTCCGTCCACGACTGCATCGACGGCTTCGTGTGCGACGCCTCGGGCGACTGCATCCCGCCGCCGCCGAACGGCGGTTACCTCGACGACGGCGGCTGCGGCCTCGCCGCCCCGGCGAGAGACCCCGCCGCGCCGGCGCCGCTGGAGCTCGGCCTACTGGTGCTCTCCGCCCTGTCCGCGGCGCTGCGCAGGCGCCGGCGGTGACGGCTCGATCCTGACCCGTCACGGCGCCGACCAGGACACCTGGCAGGCGTGGCGCGCATGGCGAACGTGTCGGCCGGCACGTCTTCCTGCGCGCCCGCGGCGGCGGTGATGCTGGGGCGCCGCCCGACGCCAGGCGAAAGGTGGAGGTCTTCAACGCCAGCGAATCACGTACCGAGTCGAGCGCCGCCTGCGTGCGACCCATAACCTGGATGCGCGCGCCCAGGAGACTCCGTCACCAAGGGAGCTGTCCGGGTGTTGCGTGCGAGAACATACCCGTCGGGCCGTCCGGGCCGAGCAGCGCAAGGCGCACCGCCTCGCGGGCGCCCTCCTCGACAGTCTCCTTGCCCGCATCGTCGTTGAGGTTCCTCCTGGTGAAGCCCGGGGAGGCAGCGTTGACCTTCATCCCGGTCGACTCCAGCTCGATGGCCATGGCGAGCGTCATGGCGTTGAGGGCCATCTTGGACGCAGGGTAGACGGGGCCGAAGATCGAGCGTCATGGGAAGGTCGGGTCCGAGTTCATCGTCAGCGAGCCAGCGCCGCTCGACACGTTGACGATGCGGGCTGCCGGCGCCTCGCGCAGGAGCGGCAGCATCGCCTGCTCGACGGCGACGATCAGGCCACCGGAGGAAGCCCGGGCGCCGCGGCGACCACGCCGCGCCGAGCGTCACGGGCATAGCTCACGGCGAGGCCCGCGAGGCGGTCGCCGCCGACGAAACCCTCCGGACACCGCACCGTGGACGAAAACCACGTTGCGTGCTTAACAGCGGACAACTAGGGTGCGCCGATGAGCACGATTCATTTCATCGGGGGCGAGAAGGGCGGCGTCGGCAAGTCGGTGGTGGCCCGGCTGGTCGCCCAGTACTGCATCGATCGCGCGCTCCCCTTCGTTGCCTTGGACGCCGATGGCTCGCACGGGTCGTTGCTGCGGCACTATGCCGAGCACAGCCGGCCGGTGGATCTCACCCGCTTCGAGAGCGCCGATGACATCATCGCCCTGGCGACCGAGGCCGAGCGCCGGGTGGTGGTGGACCTGCCAGCGCAGAGCGAGCGTCCCCTCTTCGCCTGGATCACGGAGGCGGGTGTCCTGGACCTGGCGCGAGAGTGCGGCATCAAGCTCGTGCTCTGGCACGTGATGGACGACGGCAAAGACTCGTTGCTCACGCTGGATCGGCTGCTCAAGCGCGGTGGGACGGCAGCGCGCTACTGCATCGTGAAGAACCAGGGCCGGGGCAAGGATTTCTCGCTCTTCGATCGCTCGCCGACCCAGGCGGCGGCCGAAGCGCAAGGCGCCGTGGTGCTCGACCTGCCCGAGCTGCACCCGGCCGCGATGCAGAAGATCGATCACCTCGACGTGAGCTTCTGGGCCGCAGTCAACAACCCGGCGATCGGGGGCGAGACCTTCACGAGGATGGACCGCCAGCGCGTGAAGGTGTGGCTGCAATCAGTGTTCGACCAGCTGGCGCGCGCCGACGTGATCTGAGCGGGAGCGGTCACGGCGCGCCGGGCGCCTCCTGGCGGCGGGCAGTCGAGACCACGAGTCTGGCCTGCGCGTCTCCAGGGCGCTCACGATGGCGTCTCCAGAGCCTCCGGGCGAAGCGCCGACCCTCTCCAAGTGGTGTCGATGATCCCCAGCATCGGCCTCGCTCCCGAGGCAGCCCGAGAGTACGAGCGCGCTCGCGCAGACCGACACGATCCCCGGCCGAGCGGCTCCTGCTCGGCGAGTGGCTCGACCGCCTGGCGGGCGCGGGCGGCTGACGCGCCCGGAAAGGGTCTTGTCGTGGTCCACGCTCGTCCCCGGAAAGAAGGGGAGCTGCTCCCATGATGTCCCTTCTGTCACACGCCGGGAATCAGGCGAACGCGCGATCTGAGCCGCCGCTTCTTGTTCGTGGCGAGATTCGAGGCATCGCTCTCGAAGATCAAGGTGGCGCCGAGCCCCACCCCGGAAGCGCTGCTGAAGAGGTCGCCGGCGTTGCTCGTCCCGTCCTGCGGCCTCCTTTCGGTGGTTGCCGCGAACGGCGCGGCATCCTCGAGCTCCGCGACCTCCTTGCCCCCCGAGGGGTGAGCGAAGGTCGACGTCACGTCGATGTAGACGGTCGCCCCCTGGGACAGGGATGCGGGCAGCGGGAACGATCTCCCCGCGAGGCGCTGCTTGAGGGCGCGAGCCGCGCGACGCCAGGCGACATCGTCCGAGCTGCCTTTGAGCTGGACGCCGAGAAGGCCGCCCCTGGCATCGAGTCGCACTTCGAACGTCGCCGAGCCGTCGACTGGCGTGCTCGTCTGGCGCACGACGTCGAGGACGTCGCTCGCGAGCGCGGCGGTAAACGGCGGCGGCGCCGCCTCGGGCGAGCGCGCCGGGGTCGATTCGCTCCTCGGCCCGAGCGCGCTCGGGGCGGCCGCAGCGGCCGACGGGCCGATCACGCCGGGGATGGACCACACGGGCGCGTCGCGGAGGCCGGGCGCCGCCGCAGGCCGCGGCGCATCCGGCGGCACGCCGTACTCAGCGGGCCCGGCGGGGCTGCTGGCGTCGGCCTGCGCGGGAGGCGCGACGTGCGCGGGAGGCGCGGCGGCGTCGGCCGGTGATGGCGTCGACGGCTCAACCGGCCGCGAGCCTCCGCGCTCCGTCCGGCGACCCGTCCTCGACAGAGCGAGCGACGGCGCCCCGGGAGGGGCGGCCGGCGCTCTGGCGGCGTCGACGCGCGGCGCCGGCTCGTCGAGGAGGAGGTCGATCGGCTGCTCGTCCCCAGGCAGGTGACCCGGCGCGTCTGTCCGCGACGCGCGGAGGGGTCGAGCGGTGTGCGCGAGCAGCGGAATCAGGATGTGCAGCGCGATCGCGAGCGACGCAGGGCGATACCACCGGGCAGCGCCCTCTCGCAGCCTGGAAGCACCGTCGCCGCCGAGCCCGAAGCGCATATCCCCGCTTACCCGATCGACCGGGCAAGCACAAGCGAGCGGCAGGACCGCAGCACCACGGCGAGGGAGAGGTCTTCAACATCAGCGAATCACGCGGTGCCAGCCGCTGAACGTGTGCTTCGGGTGCAGTGGCTGCCCGAGCTTCGTCATGAGCAACTCGCCGTGTACGATCGGGCGCATGACATGGCTGTCGTCTGTCCGGCTCGTCGAGATGTCCGGTTTTTACAATCGGGGGCCGCGGGCGCGCCGCATGAACACCCCATGACCCACCTCGACACCACCATGAGCCGCTCCCCCCTCCGATCGACTCCGCTGGGCAAGACCGGGCCCAGCGTCTTTCCCGTCGGCCTCGGCTGCATGGCGATGTCCGGCGCCTACGGCCCGGCCGAAGAGGCCGAGAGCGTGGCGACGATCCGCCACGCCATCGAGCGAGGGATCACCCTGATCGACACCGGAGACTTCTACGGCCACGGGCACAACGAGCTCCTCATCCGGCGCGCGATCGAGGGGGTGCGCGACAGGGTCCAGCTCTCGGTGAAGTTCGGCGCGATGCGCGGCCCGGACGGCGCCCCGCTGGGCATCGACGCCCGCCCGGCGGCCGTGAAGAACTTCGCTGCGTACAGCCTGAAGCGGCTGGGCGTGGAGGTCATCGACGTGTACCGCCCCGCGCGTCTCGACCCGGAGGTGCCCATCGAGGACACCGTCGGGGCCGTCGCCGACCTCATCAAGGCCGGCTTCGTCCGGCATCTCGGGCTGTCCGAGGTGGGGGTCGAGACGATCCGGCGTGCGAGCAAGGTGCACCCGATCGTGGACCTGCAGATCGAGTACGCGATCGCGACGCGCGGGCCCGAGGCGTCCGTCTTCCCTGCCCTCGCCGAGCTCGGGATGAGCGCGACGCTCTACGGGGTCTTTGCGCGGGGGCTGCTCACCGGCAGCAAGCCTTCGGGAAAGGGGGACTTCCGGCAGTACATGCCGCGCTTCGCAGGCGAGGAAGGGGCAAAGAACGCGAGCGTCGTCGAGAAGCTCCACGCCTTCGCCGGCGAGCGAGGGATGACGCCGGCGCAGGTCGCGCTCGCGTGGGTGCTGGCGAAGCAGCCCACGCTGGTGCCGATCGTCGGGGTCCGCACGCGAGCCCAGCTCGACGATGCCCTCGTGGCCCTCGACAAGCCGCTGCCGGCGAGCGACGTCGCGGCGCTCGAGAGCATCGTGCCAGCGGACGCGATCGGCGGCACGCGCTACCCCGCCCAGCAGATGAAGGCTCTCGACAGCGAGCGGTAGCCGATCGACGCGGGAGCCCGCGCCCGGCTTGAACGGCCGCCCGAGAGGCGTGAGAATGATGAACGTGGCCGCAGCGATGGATCTCCCGGCTCTCGCGCTCCCGCGCTTCGTCGAGGACGTCCATGCGGTCGCGCCACCCCCCGGTCAGGCGTTCGACCTCGAGTGGCTTCCCGACGGCAGAACGGCCCTTTTTTTTCGAGCGCTTACGGGCGGGCGCGAGGGGGGCGTGTGGGTCGCGGGCCCCCGGACGCGCGCGATCATCAAGAGCAAGACCGGAGTCGCGCGGACGGTCGTTCTTCGGTTCAAGCCAGGCTGGTCGGTTCCGCTGCTCGGCGTGGCAGCGGGCGAGCTCACGGACCGGATCGTTCCGCTGGAGGACGTGTGGGGCCGCGCGGGGCGCGAGCTCTGCGGTGAGCTGCTCGCCGCAAGGAGCCGCGCGGACGTGATGGACCGCATCGCCCGGGCGCTCGCCCTTCGTGCGGGTAAACCATTGGAGACGGCATCGGGGCAGCTCGCTCGTCGTGCGGTTCGCTTGCTCGAAGGGGGCGAGGTCCGGGTGGAAGGTGTTGCCGACCGGCTCGGCGTCACGGCGCGGCATCTTCGCCGCGCTTTCACCGAGAACGTCGGCATCGGCCCGAAGGAGTTCGCGCGGGCCGTCCGCCTGCAACGCGCGGTGCGAATGGCAGCGACCTCGTGCGACTGGGCACGCATCGCCGCAGACGCCGGCTATTATGACCAGGCCCACCTCATCGCCGACTTCCGTCAGCTCCTCGGGCTCACACCGGGCGCGTTCTTCAAGCGCGCGGGTGGCCGGACGAAGCGATTGAAGCCGATCGCGTCGGATCTTCCATTGCCTGTTTGGTAGCTCGGGCACGACGACCTTCATCGCCATGGGTGAACAGAAGCGTTGGCCCCGGTCGAAGATCGACGTACAATGCTGCGCTCATGTCAACGTTCGGATCGAGACAGGAGGCCTCGCAGCGTCCCTGCTATCGTCCGTGGAGGGCGGGCGGCTTTGCGCCGCCGTTCCGCGGCGCGCGGCGAGCTCCTGCGCGATGAGCCGCAGGCCATGACGCGTAAGCGCCCGACAATCTCCCTGTTGATCGACAACATGGCGGGCGACTACCAGTCGGAGGTGCGGTCCGGCATCGAGCGCGCCGCCGAGGCGCACGGCGTCAACCTCCTGATCGCGTTCGCGTTCGGAGAGCAGATCCCCCTGCACGGGTCGACCGACGCCGCCAGGAGGAGCCTCTACCACATCATCGGTTCGGAGATCGTCGACGGCATCATCGTCGCTTCGTCGACCCTTTGCCATCTCGTCAGTATCGACGCCGTGCGGGAGTTCTGCCGGTCCTCCGCGTCGTTGCCGCTCTGCAGCATCGGATTGGCGGTAGACGATATCCCGAGCCTCATGGTCGACGACGCCCTCGGGACCGAGATTGCGGTCCTGCACCTGATCGACGAGCACGGCTGCAGAAGGATCGCGTACATCAGTGGTCCTGCTAATAGTGAAGAGGCGCTCCTCCGCGCCGGCGGTTACCGGAGGGCGCTCGCGGCGCGCTCCATTGCTTACGATGAGCGCCTCTTCACGTCCGGCGCGTTCACGGTGGGCAGCGGTCGCGCCGCGATCCGCGAGCTCCTGGAGCGCGGGGTCGATTTCGACGCCCTCGTCGCCGCCAACGACTGCATGGCGCTCGGCGCGATCGACCTGCTCAAGCAGCGGGGCATCGACGTGCCCGGCGACGTCCTGGTGTGCGGCTTCGACGACATCCGCACGGCGCGCTTCGCCAAGCCGTCGCTCTCCACCGTTCGCCAGCCCACCAAGGAACTCGGGGGGCTCGCCGTGGAGACGGTCCTCCAGATGATCAAGGGCGAGCCTGTCCCGGTGCTCCGTCTGGTGGGCGTGGAGCTGACGCGGCGCGTGTCCTGCGGCTGCGGGCGCCAGGCGGGCCCCTTGCTTCTCCCTCCGGGGGCCGCCGCGTGGAGCGGTCCGAGTTCGCTCGCCGGCCAGCGGGCGTCGCTGGAGCGCGCGCTCGCGCAGGCGGTCACGATCTCGGCCCGCTCGCTCGACGGATGGGCGGACAGGCTGCTCTCGGCGCTGGAAGAAGAGCTCGCCGGGGACAGGGGCCGTTTCCTGCGTGGGCTCGAGGAGCTCCTCGACGCGGCCCGGCGCGAGCGGGTGCTCCTCGAGCAGTTCCAGTCCGTGATCTCGCTCCTGCGCGCGCGGCTCCAGAGGGCGCCGGAGCAGGGCGGCGACGCCGCTCTGAACGAGACGCTGGAGCAGATCTGGCACGCTTCCCGGATCGCCATCGGAAGCGCGTCCGTGCATGTCGAGGGGGAGCAGCGGCTCAAGGTGGAGCTCGCCGCGATCGACGTCAACTATGGGATGAGGCACTTCTCCACGTGCCTGAACCTGCCGGTGCTCCGGTCCACGCTGGCGGCGGATCTGCCGAAGCTCCAGTTCTCGCGCGTCGCCTTGTCGCTCTTCGACGACGCGCAGCGCTCCACCCTGAGGCCGTTCTTCTGGATGGAGGACGGCCGCGAGGTGGAGGTGCCGCCCGTGAGCTTCCCGGCGCACCTCCTCGCGCCCCCGGGGTTCCTGAGCGGCGATGAGCGCTGGAGCGTGATCACGTTCCCGATCGCATTCGGCGGGGTCGAGAAGTTCGGCCTCGCGGTGGTGGACGGCCAGCCGAACGAGATGATCTACGACGCGTTGCGCCTCCAGCTCGGCTCGGCGGTGAAGGTGGCGACGCTGCACCGGGAGGTGGTGCGGCAGGTGGAGCTGCGCGAGCGGCTCGAGCAGGAGAAGGTCCGCGAGGAGAGCCGCGTCGCGGCGCGCATCCAGACGACGCTGGTGCCGGAGCAGCTCTCGGTCGAGGGGCTCGAGCTCTGCGCGACGATGAAGCCGGCCGCCGAGGTCGGCGGCGATTACTACGATGTGATCGCGACGCCGGACGGGGGCTGGATCGGGATCGGCGACGTGGCGGGGCACGGGCTCGCGGCGGGGCTCATCATGCTGATGATGCAGAGCATGGTGTCGGTGATGGCGTCGAGCCCCGCGGCGGCGGGCCCGCGCGAGATCGTGTGCGCGGTCAACCGGGCGGTGTACAAGAACGTCCGCGACCGCATGAAGCGGGACGAGCACGCGACGCTCCTGCTCATGCGGTACACACGCGACGGCCGCGTGACGTTCGCCGGCGCGCACGAGGACATCCTCGTCTGCTCGCCGCGCACGAGGCGCTGCGCGACGATCCCGACGAGCGGGGTGTTCATCGGCGTGCTGCCCGAGATCGACGCGATGACGCAGGACGCCGAGCTCGTGCTGGAGGACGGAGACGTCCTCGTGCTCTACAGCGACGGCGTGACCGAGGCACGCAACGAGCATCAGGAGCAGTTCGGGCTGGACCGGCTCTGCGCCACCGTTGAAGCGGCCCAGTCCGCGCCCGTGGAGGAGATCCGCGATCACATCCTCGGGGCGGTCGAGGGCTGGTGCCCGAGCCTGGACGACGACATCACGATCCTCGTGGCGCGGTACCGCAAGCCCGGGTAGCCGGAGGCCGGTGTACGCAGCGAGCGCACGTCATGCCTCTCAGCGGCAGTGATGTTGGGGCGACCTTTGCCCGGTCGCAGGGCTTCTCGGGCCTTGCCTGGAGCGACAGACGGGTTGAAACCGCGAGGCGCTGGACGGTACGTCGCGCCTCCTCGTCGTGGAGCCGCCCGCACCCGCCGCGCGCGGGAACGCGGCCCTTGACTGGCCCCTCACGTTCAGCGGCATCAACAAGCTCGCGAGCACGGGTGGACGCGAGCGCCCGGATGCCGAGCATCGTGCGCCGTTCGAGGCGGCGGGGCTCTGCGGGAAGCAGGTGCGCGATACGCCGAGCTTCTATAAAGGTCTTCGAGGCGGTCCGGGCCTGAGCCGCCCTCACGACGGCGACCCACCCCTTACCGAGGCGCACCGCCATGATCTCCTCCGACGATTTCCGAAGACTCGCGCTGTCGCTGCCCGAGGCCGAGGTGCAGGACCACTTTGGTAAGCCGTCGTTCCGCGTGCGAGGGAAGATCTTCGCGACCCACTGGGTGGCGGAAGAGGGCGCGGTCCTGAAGCTGTCCCTCGAGGAGCAGGACAGCCTGGCGCGGGCGCAGCCCGACGTCTTCTCGGTGACGCCGTGGGGACATCAGGGCTGGACCCGGGTGGAGCTCCGTCGCGTCGACCCGGCGCTGCTGGAAGAGCTGCTCGTGGGGGCCTGGCGTCGCGTGGCGCCGAAGCGCACGGTCGCGCAGTGGGACGCCAGCCGCAGCGCGGGGGAGCCGGCGGCGCCGCTCGGGTCTGCCTCACGCCCGCAGAAACGCCGGCGCGCTACGTGAAGGGCGCCGAGCCGCGCGGCCGGAGAGCGCCTCGACCCGCCGGCACCAGCGCGCGGCCTACCCCGTCCGGCGCTGGGTAGTGCTCAAATCTGGCCAGAGAGAGTTCACATGAAGGCGGGAAGACGGGAAGATCATTGATCTTTTCTTCCCGCCTTCCCGCCTTCATGTTCAATTTTGAGCACTACCCGCGGCGGCGCAGCGCACGCAAACCACGCAATCCGACGACGACCGCGCCCGCCTCGACCAGCGCGACCCAGCGCGCGCCGGGTCCTGCGCCCGGCGGGAATCGTCCGACCGCGCAGCCGCCCACGGCCGCCACCGGCGCGGGCGCCTCGTACCGGCAGCCGTGAGCGCGCGCCGCGCCGGCAGCGGGCGAGCAGACGCCCCCATGCGGGCACGGCTCCGGATCTTCCGGGAAGCAGAGCGCGCTGCAGGTCGGGCCCTCCTGCCCGTCGAGTTCCCCATCGAGCTCCCCCTCGAACCGCGCGCACATGCCGAACTCGCACGCCTCGTCGCGCTCGCACGAGGCGCCGATCGCCCCCGGGCTCGGCCGGGCGTACCGGCACTGCGCCGTCCCCGACGCGCCGCCCTCGCAGCGCATCGAGGCGGGGCAGTCCTCGGGGCCTCCGCACGCGCGCGAGCAGTACGGGAAGCTCGGCGCGTCCTCCGGCGACACGCACAGGCCCGAGGCGCAGTTGCCCGGCTCGACGCACGGCTCGCCGGCCTCCCCGCCGGTCTGCTCGATCGCCGCGAGCAGCGGCTCGATGAAGCCGCCGAGGTGCGCGTCGACGCGGACGGCGCTGGCGCGCTCGGCGCACGCCTCGTCGCCGCGCGAGATCAACCCGAGCAGGACCTCTCCCCCGCCGCCCTCTCCCCCGCCGCCCGCGCCCCCGCCGCCCGCGCCGAAGACCGGCCCGCCCGAGTCCCCGGAGCACGCGCTGGAGGGCGACGGCGTCAGCGAGAACGTGAGCGCGCCGAGCTCCCCGAGGACGGCCGTCCCTTGCATCCGCCGGGCGTCGCCGCGCTCCTCGGGGTCCTCCCGCCCGAAACCGACGAACCGGACGCTCCGGCCGTCGTCCTCGTCCGTCACGGGCTGCGCGCGCAGCGGGACCGGCGCCACGTCGAGCGGCTCGCGCAGGAGCAGCAGGCCGATGTCGTGCTCTGCAGCGCCAGCCCGGTAGTCCGGAGACGACCACGCCCGCGCGATGCCGACGTGGACGCCCTCGGCGGCGGACGGGCCGACGAGCGCCGTCTCCGGACGATGGCCGGCGAGGCAGTGCGCCGCGGTGAGGACGACGCGCGGGCGGATGAGGACGCCCGTGCACCCGACCTCGCCGCCCACGGCGATGCCGACGACCGCCGCGTCCTCGGTCGCCGGCGTGCCGTTCCTCACCGCCTGCCGCGCCTCGGCGGCGTCCGTCGGCAGGGGCTCGCCCGCCGGGGCGCACCCCGCCCCGCCGAGCAGGAGCAGGGCGGCCGCGGCGGTTCCTCTCGCGATGCGCGCTGTCATGGGCTGGACGCCTGCGGGGGCCTCACCTCACCGCGGCTGGCCGCAGTTGCCCCGGAAGCAGCACACGCTCGGTCCAGGGTTCAGCGACGTGAAGCAGCCGACGGCGGTGGCGTTGCAGATCGCCGAGCACTGCCACGCATAGTCCCAGGGCCTCGTCCAGCTCCCGGCAGCGCAGCCATACCTGGCGAAACAGGCGTCGTGCGCGTCGCAGCAGGCGCCCTTCGTCCCGCAGCTGATGACGCCGTTGTACGCGCCGGGCAGCAGGTCGCACCCCCAGTTGTCGTAGTCGACGCCCGAGTCCGCGCGGGAGACCTGCGCGTGGATCAGGGCCGCTCCGGTGATCGCGCCGTCGAGCGCCGGCAGCTGCTCCATCTCGACCTCGAGCGAGCCCGACGCCGCGACGGCGCCCGACTCGCCCGCCGCCGCGGGATCGAAGAGCGTCCACTCGACCGCGGGCTTCTGCCCCTCGATCGCGCGGTAGTCCGCCGAGAACTGCAGGACCCCGGCGAGATCGTAGATGTCCACGCGGACCCGCGACAGATCGACCCGGACGGCGTGCGCGACGCTGCCATCGAGCTCGACCGTCAGCGTCTCCGCGCCCTCCTCCACCTGCGGGTCGCCGGCCGGCTCCGGGCCCGATTCCACGCTACAGCCCACGAACGCGAGAGCCCCCACAGCAGCGAGCGCAGCCAGACGCAACAAAGCTCTTCTCATCGCTGTCACCTTCGCAGTCATGGCGCCGGCACCGCCAGCGCTATAATTTTACACCAACGCGCAGACGACCGCGTCTGCACAGGGCTGTGTAGCAGAGCCCGCGTTACAAACGACCTTCGCTGCGATGGTGGTCTCTCTACCGGAGCAGGACGACGCGCCGCCGCGCCGCCGCGCGCGCGGGCTGCCGGGGTGACGCCGGCGCCCGCGCTGCGGAGCCCGCTCACGGGGTGAGCGGCACGATGGCTGCGGGGGTCGCGAGATCGTTCACGTGGGCGACGCGGATCTCGTCCTCCGAGACGGAGTAGACGTAGTCCTCCAGGAAGACGCTCCGCTTCACGAACGAGCTGGCCTGGCTCCACCAGCTCCCACAGCTCACGGCGTAGGGATCGGCGCTCGTGTCGGGCAGCGGGTGGGGGACGCCGCCGAGCGAGGTGAAGCCCGCATCGACATCCACCTTGTAGACGAGCAGCCCGCTGAACGTCATCGTGTCGCCGAACTCGCCGCCGCTGCCGCCCTCGCAGATGACCATCGGGAGCCCGAGGAGCCCGCGCTGGGCGAAGTAGTTGAACGCGAGGTGATCCGTCGCGGCGTCGCTCGATGAGCCGCGCGTCCCGATCACCTCCTTGTGGGTGAGCTTCGGATCATCGAGGTTCGTGACGTCGAAGATCTGGAGCATGATCCCCTGGAACCACGCGAAGTCCCCCTGGTCGTCGGCGTCGTAACCGATGCTCATGACGTGCCCCGCGTCGATCATGTGCATGTACGTCGAGAACCCCGGGATCTTCAGCTCGCCGCGCACCCGCGGCGCCTCGGGGAGCGAGAAGTCGAGCGTGTAGAGCGGGTCCGTCTTCTTGAAGGTCACCACATAGCCCACGTCGCCGTAGAAGCGCGCGGACCGGATGTCCTCGCCCGGGGCGAGGTGGTCGATCATCCCCTTGACCACGAGCTCGCCGCCCTCCTGCTTCAGCGAGGCGACCGTGTTGTGCGCCTCCGGGTCGGGCAGGTGGCCGGTGGTCGTCGCGACGCGGAGATAGCCCTTGTGCTCGCTCAGCGCGAACTGGTTGAGCACGCGCCCCTTCACGACGCCGCTCCCGAGGTAGGCGCTCGGCTGCGCGCTGTCGCTCAGGGCGAACTTGTGGATCGTCGTCGCGTCGGGCGTCGCCGCCGCGTCCTCGTAGAACCAGCCGTACGTGCTCCCGTACTGGTGCCGGCTCGCCACATAGAGCGACTCGGAGGTCGCGTAGACGGCGCCGGGCTTGCCGACGACCGTCGTCTGGCCGAGCGCGTCGCCGCCGAGCTCGGTCGAGACGACCGAGAGGAAGCTCTGGCCGTCGCCCGTGTGCGACACGTAGAAGTTCGCGCAGCCCTCGAACGGGTCGTCGGCCCGCGGGAGCGCCTCGCCGTCGCGGTAGAGGGTGTCCTCGACGGTGGGCAGCTGGAGGTCGAGCGGCGCTGCGTCGATGAGCGCGAGGTTCTTGTCGACGAGCCGCTCGAACGCGACGTTCACGGTGCCCACGGTGCCCGGCGTGACGCCCTGCTCCGAGAGCGCGCAGATGTCGAGGCCCTCCGGCCACGTCGAGAGCCCATCGACCCTCGGCTCGGGGGAGGACACGACGGTGTGCACCGTGCTCCCGATGCGCCGGGCATTGATGAACGAGCCGGAGAACCTCAGCGTCCGCACGACGGTCGGCGCCGAGAGATCGCTGATGTCGAGCTCGGTGACCAGGAGCGGGGTGCCGTCGCCGGTGAACTCGCAGTCGTATCCGTACGTGCACTCTCCGCTGGAGTAATACGGGTCCTCGCTGGCCGACGGGGACAGCGACGAGTACACGAGGGCGCGCTGCTCATGGACGAAGAGCTTCTTCGCCTCCCCCTCGATCTCGACCGCCGCGACCCGGTGCGTGTCGGCGGCGGGCCAGGCGTCGAAGATCTGGAATTGCCCGTGGGCGAGGAGATAGACGTGCTCTCCGTCGTTCTTGATGAAGTCCGCCTCGTCGACGTCCGCCTCCTGCGTGTTCGTCGTCGAGTACTCCTTGGCGCCCCCGCCGCTGTCGCTATCCCCGCCTGCGGACGGCGCCCCCGGGAGGGGCCCTCCCGCGCCGGCCGACGCGACGTTGCCCGCGCCGCCATCGTCGCCCCACCAGTAGCACCCGCTGTCGAGCTGCTCCAGGGCGCTGGTGCGCGACGCCTCGACCGACTCGATCATGTTCTGCTTCAGCCGCTCTCGCAGGAGCGACTCGACCTCATCGCAGCTCGCCGCGGGCGTGAGGGCGCTCTGCGCGAGGCCTGTCTGCGCGGGCGCGCCTGGCTCGCTCGAGCAGGCGGCGAAGCCGATGCCGAGCGCCAGCAGAGAAACGAGCGTGCAAGTCTTGAGGAGTGTGCGCATGGGGGAAGTCTCCGTGCCAGGTCGTCGATCGGACCGATGGCCCGCGGACAGGCACGGGGCATGCCCCGCCATTTCATTAATAATTACGAACAGTTAGCGCCGGGACAGCTGGCACACGACGGCACACCGTGAGCCTCGTGGCGCACAGGCTGCCTCGAGCAGATACGGCGCCTCGATGGCCCACTTCGAGCCGCCGGAGGGGACGAAGTAGTTCACGACGCCGCTGTACCACTCGCCACCTGGCTCAGCCCCTGAGTGCGGCGCCGTGGATGTTCGCGGCGAGATCGGCGTACCTCATGCGAAACCGGCCGCGGCCCTCGGGGACCGGCGCGCGGGGCGGGGCGCCCTTGCAGCTGTCCGACCCCGCGGGGTTGCGCAGGATGACCGAGGCGGGCTTGCCGTCGGCCCCGCGCTCGATCTTCTCGGCCGCGACCCAGTGGTAGCCGCCCTCCCATTTCAGGAGGACTGGCACCTTCTCGCCGCGCCCCATCGCCCCGGCGACGTCGTCGGCGACGGACGCGCCGCTGCGCAGGAGGGACGAGACGCTCGTGTAGCTGCCGCCCATGATGTCCTGGAACAGGCTCGTGAAATTGCCGAGCGGGACGCGCGAGTCGCCCCCGAGGGCGGCCCAGAACGAGTCGTTGTCTTCGGGGTTGTCGTAATCGAAGATCCAGCTCATCGCCGTCGCGTGGTTCATGAGCGCGGACTGGAACAGCCGGTCGATGTCGACGCGGCCCGAGGCGTCGCGCAGGATCGCGTTGCGCGGCATCCTGAGCACGCGGCCCGAGCGGAGCTTCACCTCGCCCGCCTCCCGCGTGATCCCGTCGAGGATCCGCACGAACTCGGCCGGATCGACGCGCAAGAGGACGTACTCCATCGTCCCCGCGCCGCACGTGCCGCGACATGCGCCCTGCTTGACGCGCAGCGGGTTGTCGACGTGCCGGATCGCCTGCGCGAGCACGAGGTGCGGATCGATGCCGCCCTCGAGCACGAGCCTCGGGTCGCGCCGGACGTCCGCCATGGCCCCGAGGTTCGGCAGGAGCGCCCCCGTGTGCAGCCGGCCCGCCGCGAGCAACCTGTCGAGCGCGGCCAGCGCGTGCGCGTCGCCCCCGAGCGCGCGCCGGACCTCGACGAGGCGCGCGCCCCGATCGGCGGCGAGCGCGCCGGAGACGGTCGTCGCGGGCCCGTCGTCGACGGAGTCCACGGCCGGCGGCGGCGAGTCCGGGTCCGGCTCGGCCCCGGGCACGACCTGCGGGAGCTTGCTCGCGTCCGGGAAATAGCCCTGGTCGGTGCGCGAGGGCGCGGCGGGCGCCGGGGCCGCGGAAGGCGCGCGGCCGAGCGCCGCCGCCTGCTCGGGGCTGAGCCCCGCGGCCTTGGCCAGGGCCTCGTCGAGCGGCGGCGTACGCCGCGCCGCGAGGCGCCTGTCGAGGGCGGCGAGCGTCGCGGCGTCGACCGTGCCGGTCTGCGGGAGGTCCTCCGCGGCTTGCAGCGCGACGATGCCATCGTGCGTCTTCGGCCCGAACGAGCCGTCGGCCTTCGCCGGGTCGCCGAGCCCGATCGCGCCGAGCGCCTCTTGCAAGGCGCGCACGCCGTCGCCGTGCGCCCCGCGCGCGAGCGTCGCCGCGCCCGCCGCGATCGATCTCAACGCCTCGTTCGACGCGAGCTCGGGGGCGCCGAGCCCCGTGTTCCCCTTGTCGCCCATGGTCCCCTCCGGCCATCGCCAAACGCGCTGGGTCCTCCCCAGGATACTACGCCGCGCGGGTCGATGGGCGCGTCAGGCGGAGCGGCGGCACGCTGCGGGGTGGAGGCCCTGGAGCCGACGCGCGGCTCCGGGGCGCCGGGCGCTCAGCGCGCCGTCACTGGAGCTCGCCCGCGTAGAGGCACGTCCCGGCGCAGTCGGCGCCCCCGTTGTCCGGGTCGCAGGTGTCCCGCGGATCGTCCACACAGACATAGCCCTTCTCGCAGGCGAACCCGGCGAAGCCGCCGCAGGGTTTGCCCACGCAAATGCCGCCGCAGTCGGCGTCCCTCCTGGGGTTGCAGTCGTCGTTCGGGTCGTCGACGCACTTGTTGGTGCCTGGACAGCCGCGGCCGGTGATGCCGCCGCAGGTGAACTGAAGCGCGGCCTGCGACTCGTCGACCGCCTCTACCTCGCTCGCGTCGAGCGCCTCTCCCCCGCTCGGCGCCTCGGCGGCGCAGCCGACGCCGAGCACGGTGCCACTGACGATCATCACAGACACCTTAAGCCATTCCTTGAGCATGCGAGTACCCTCCAGGCGCGCTCGCCTCGTCCACGCCCTTCGCGGGGGCGGCGAGCCACGGTGAGGAGCAAAGCGAAAGGCGGGCCAGCCCCGGAGAGGCCTCCTCGGCGGCCTCTTCGCCGCGGAGCCGTCGTCGCGCGCGGCGCAGCTCGCGCAGGTCCTGCACAAACTGGGCAGGATGCTGTCTTGGAGCGCGGAGGGGGGCCGAGCGCCGGCCCCGGGGCTGGTCAGCGGGAGGTCAGTGCGCGCCGTTGGCCCGCGTGAACGGCGCGGTCACGCCGTCGAGGATCCGCGTCGTCTCGCAGACCCGGCGCCACGGCTCGTGGTACGAGAACATGGCGCCCGTGCCCGCGGGATCCGGCACGGTGAGCTCGGTGCCGGCGGCGGGGAGGCCGATGGGTCCGCCGGCGGGGATGGGCGGTGAGGAGAGGAACGGCGAGAGGCCGGACTGCGCGCCCGGCGGGCGCGGGTGGATGTGCGTGAACGGCGTCGCCAGCTCGGTCGGGCTGTGGCAGCCGTTGCACGTGGCGAGCGCGAAGTGGTGGCGCTCGATGGGCTGGAGCGGCGTCGCCAGGGTGTGATCCCAGAACGGCCCGGGCGCGGGCGGGGGCGGGGGCGAGGTCGACTCGCCGCCGAGCAGCGGGGCCGGGACCGGCGTCTGGGTGAAGTCGATCAGGTTGGGCGAGCCGGTCCAGAGCGCGTTGGCGTCGAGGTAGCCGTCGAGCGCGCCCGACGCGTTCAGGTTGTCGTCCGGCGTCTGCTTGGTCGTGTCCGGCCGGAGCAGCGCGGCGTTCGGCCCGAGGCCGACCTGCTGGAGGGTGCTCTCGCGGAGCTTCCAGTCGGGCCCGAAGATGATCTCGTTGGTGCGCACCTGGGCGATGGCGCTGCCGGAGTTGAGCGCGCCGGGCTCTGCCCCCGGGGAGGTGATGTCGTTGAGCAGCGACTCGAGGTGGGCGAGGTACGGGGGTGAGCCGATCGGCCCGAGGGACGGGTCGCTCAGCTTGTGAAAGTCGGTCGCCCAGTCGAAGGTCGTGGCCGGAGCCCCGCCGCGCTGCGACGGCAGGCGGTACTCGAGGATGACCGTGGCCGGGAGCGGGTTGCCGCTCGGCAGGTCGACGATGCCGAAGACGAAGCGCACCTCGCCGGGGCTCGGAGGGCCGCCGTAGAGGGGAGAGGGGTCCTGCAGATCGGCGCGGTTGAGGATCGCGAGGAGGCGGAAGGGCGCCCGCGTGATGTCGAGCCGGCAGGCGCCCGGGCCGACGATGGACGCCCCCGCGGCGCAGCCGCTGGCGACGAGCCACGGATCGATGAGCGCGGGCCGGATGCCGGGCCGCGCCGGCACGGCGAAGCCGTTGACGACGTTCGGCACCTCCCACGCGTGCAGCCACTCGGCCACGAACTCGTGGGCTGGTGTCGCGCCGGCCATCTGGCGCATGAGCGAGCCGAAGGTCCACGCGGCCGGGGTGCCGCCGGAGGGACACGAGCCAGACCAGGTGGTGCGGCAGACGTCGTCGACGACGGCGACATCACGGATGAGCAGCTCTCGGTCGAAGTCGACGGGCAGCGGGAGCGGCGGCCAGAGCGTGGGATTCAGGTAATCGCAGTCGGTGACGAGCGACTGCGCCGCCTCGCCGAGCGGACCGTCGTCCCCGGACCCCGAGGTCCCGGTGTCGACGGAGCAAGCCCCGATGGCGAGGCCGGCCAGCGCGCACAGGATCGATGTTCTTTGCATGAAAAGGAGGCACCTTTCTCGCGTGGGCCGCGGCTCCATGCCTGCTGGAGCGCACGGCGCGAACGCCCCCGCTGAAAACGCAGGCGGCGGCCGCCTGCTCTAGGGACGGAATATCAGCGCGCATAGTGGCCTGCATCACGCGATCTTGGCGTCTTCGTGACAGGCCCTGGGCGTGGGAGTGTGTCCCCCGGTGAAGGTGCATGAACAACCATGTACGTGAACGTCTTCCTGCGTGAGCGCCCGGGGGGGGCTACAGCCTCGGGGCCCGGCGCGCTCTCGTCGGGCGCCGGCGAGCGCGTCGAGATGGCGGCGTGCGGAGCGAGCTCGCCTCCGTGGCGCGCCCGGATCCTGAAGATAGGCACCGAGACCGCGCTCTCGCGGCGCTGCCTCGGCCGCGAGCGACTGGCTCGCTCGACGTCGCGACGTCAGTCGACCTCGATCGCGACCGCCGTGTCGTCCGGGTACGTGAACCCCTGCTCGACACCGAGCGGATCGCTGAGGGAGCACCCGCCGACTTCATCACACGTGGCGGTGCCGAAGAGCTCGAAGGCGATCTTGAACGCTCCGGGCTCCACGGCGACGGCGCGCAAGCACCCGTCGGCGAATGGATTGTCCGGACTGGCCGCGCAGGCGATGGGCATCTGCTGAGGCTCGTACAGCACACCCGTCCAGGAGAAGGTGTTGCTCTCTCCAGCGCCGATCTCGAACACGCTCCCGTCGAGGCAGTCCCACGGCCAGTCGTCCACCCTCTGGACCGTCTCGCAGGTCAGCTGCGCTCGAGGCGGATCCGCCGTGCCGAGGGGCCCGCCCTCCGGACCGATGTGGAAGCGCTCGAAGCACTCGTCGCTGCGGTAATAGATGGACGTCGCGCGGTTGTTGGTCACCGTGAACCTCACCTGGGCTCCCGGCTCGTCGTTCTCGAACGCCGAGCAATCGACCTCGCCGCCGCCGTCGCCGTCCAGCCCTCCGCCGGAGCCGCCGTCCCCGCCCTGGCCGCCGCCGTCGCCGTCCGGCCCTCCGCCGGAGCCGCCGTCCCCGCCCTGGCCGCCGCCGCTGGCGGAGCTGCTCGTGGAGCCGGACGGGCTCCCCCCCGTCGTGTCGTCGCCGCACGCGGACGCCAGCAGACCAACGCAAACCATCGCCAAGAATCTCGACATGAACGCTACCTCTCGAGCCCGCGGACTGCAAACGGTGGGCCAGGCCGGAAGATCCCGAGGAAATGCGTGGGGTTGTCGCTTCGCAGGAGGTCGCGTGTGCCTCGGTGAGCCACCATGTGTCGGAGGGTTCAGCTCGGCTTCCGTGGCCCGGTGGGGACGCAGAACAGACGGCAATGCGCCGGGAACAGAGGGTGATGCGCCAGGAGCAGCCCGCGGTGCGCCGGCTTCACCGCGCAACGCGGTTCCATAGACGTCGTGTCAGGGAAGCGAGCCAGGCGAGGAAGACGAGAGTTATGCTCCGGTGATGATGCTTCGTCTCGCCCCAGCGAGCCTGCCGGGCAGCCCGGCGCTGCCGCAGCGAGCCGCTTCATGAGCGGCCTCTTCCTCGGGGACCTGGCGCTGACACGTGTGGATCGCGACGCGTACTGCGAGCGCATCGGCTATCTCGGTCCGCGGGAGCCCACGCTGTCCGTCTTGCGGACGGCTCGCCACCGCTGTCTCGTCCCGGTACGACGCGACGCTAGGGCGCCGCGTTCGCCGCGCCCGGGGTCGGCGCGGTGACGCCGCCCTGGCCGGTGAGGTCGGGCAGCCTGCCCCACGTCTGCCCGTCGGCTGCCGCCTCCATCGGGTACTCCAGCTGGTTGAGCACCTGGTCGTTCGGAGAGATGAGGAAGACGGTCTCGCCCCTGGAGGCGCTCACCTTCCACGTCGCGTAGAAGCAGCTGCTCGGGCCTTCGGCCAGGCACGTCGTGTGGGGCCCCGGGCCCACCTCGACCGCCTGGTCGCCGAGGACGAGCAGGTACTCCCCCGGGCCGAGCTCCGTGCCCTCGGGGAACCTGAGCGCGTCGCCCGTGTTGCACAGGCCGGTCTCGTCGGAGTCGCAGAGGCCGAACCCGCCGAGGTCCGCCGCCGCCGAGCCCGGGTTGCCGAGCTCGATCCAGTCGCTGCCCTTGGCCGAGATCTCGTTCACCACGACGGTCGTCGTCACGTCACCGCCCGTGCCCGTTCCCCCTGACCCGCTGCCGCCGGTGCCGCTGCCGCTGCTGCTGCTGCTGCCGCTCGAGGCCTGTGACGAGGTGGTCGCGCCCGCGCCGGGCGTGCCGCTGCCCGCCGGCTCGTCGTCCGAACCGCAGCCCGCCGCGCAGAGCGCAGCAGCAAAGAGCATGGTGAATCGAAGGTTGGTAATCATGAAGTTCTCCTCGGCCGCAGCACACGGCGGTCCCGGCCGCGCGTCAATGGGCACGGGCCGGCCCGCCACGCCCGCTCGCAGGTCCAGGAGCGCTCTGGCCGAGCGCGGGCCCAGGCGGCTGTCCTCGGGTGCTTCAGCGTACATCGCCGCGGGGCAAGCGTGCCGCTCCGGACCGGCGCCGGGCCGGGCGGCGCGGCGGCGCGGGAGACCTCGTCACCCTTGATCCCGTGCCTGGTCCAGCGGACACGGGATCACCTCCCGCTACCGCGCCGCGTCGGCAGCCAGCGCGGCGGTTCCGAAGGTGGGCCGCGTGCGCGCCCGGCGCCTCGGCCGGGACGGAACATGGGCAGAGGCGGCCACCGCGACCCACGCGCGACGGCGGGATGGCAAGGTTTGCCGGTCAGGTAATCCTTGCCATGGCGTGATGGCATGACTTGCCACCGGGCCCCGGCGCCCATCACTCGTCGAGCAGCCTGCCCGGAAGGGCATCGACGCCGCGCTACGCCTTCGAAATCCGCGCCGGTGGCCAGGAGCGAACGCCCGCGGAGGCAGGGATGCGCGCCGAAGCCGCTGCCCCGGAAGCCGTTCTGATCGCTGGCTTCACTCTTGCTGAGTCCATCTTCGACGGTCACGGACCGGGACGACGCCGAGCCACGGCAGAGCCGCCGCTGCACGGCTACGTCGACCATCCACCGCCTGCACGAGCTGCCCTGTTTCAGCTCGGCGCGCACGGCGAATCTACCCTGGAGTACGACATGAATACGTTGAAGCGAATCGTCGGGCTTTGTATCGGTGCTTCGGCCCTCGCGGCATGCTCGGCCGCCGACGTCAACGGGGACAGCGAGAGCGTCGACACCGACGATGGCGCACTTTACGTCTCGTCCCCGAACATCTGGCAGAGCCGCAACATCCCTGTCTGCTGGGAGAACCCCGGCAACGACGCGACCCAGCGCGGCTGGGTCAAGGAGCAGATCACGAACACCTGGGATGCCGTCTCGTCGGTCAACTTCACCGGTTGGGACACGTGCGCGAGCACCTCGTCGGGCATCCGCATCCGTATCGAGGATTCGGGCCCTCACGTGAAGTCCCTGGGCAGCGCGCTCGCCGGCGTCAGCGCCGGCATGGTCCTGAACTTCACCTTCCTCAACTGGAGCCAGGCCTGCCAGGGGAACGAGGAGAGCTGCATCCGCAGCATCGCGGTCCACGAGTTCGGCCACGCCCTCGGGTTCGCCCACGAGCACAACCGCGACGATACGCCGAGCTCCTGCACGGACGCGCCCCAAGGCAGCGACGGCGATCTCGTGGTCGGCAGCTGGGACCTCAGCTCCGTCATGAACTACTGCAACCCGAAGTACAACGGCGACGGCAATCTCAGCGAGACCGACATCGAAGGCGTCCACCTCGCCTACGAACTGGGCTTCACCGGCCTGATCGTGAGCGAGGAGAACGACAAGTGCCTCGACGTCTTCCAGGCGAGCGGAGACGACGGCGCCGCCGTGGTCACCTGGCCTTGCCACGGCAACGACAACCAGCGCTGGGACCTCGCGCCGAGGAGCGACGGCTACTTCAACGTCATCAACCGCAACTCGGGCAAATGCCTCGACGTCGATGGCGCCAGCGCGGGCGACGGCGCCGCGCTCATCCAGTGGACGTGCAGCGGAGACGACAACCAGGCATGGCGGGTCGAGTCGAGCGGCGGCGCGACGCGGCTCGTCGCCAAGCACTCGGGCAGGTGCCTCAACCTCACTGCCTCCAGCCAGGACGACGGCGCCGCGGTCGCGCAGAATGCCTGCGACGGGAGCGGCAGCCAGCAGTGGTCGATCAAACCCTGACCCCCACCGTCGGGTGCTTCAGCGTACATGGCCGCGAGGCGATCGTGCCGCCCGTGACCAGCACCTGGCCAGGCGGCGTGGAGGCGACGGAGGCGTCGTCGCCCAGCAGCGTCAGGTCCCGAGCTCTTCGACCATGAGATCGATGAAGCGCCGGACACGGGGCTCCAGGAGACGTCGGGTTGGGTAGATCGTCACGATCTTCACCTCCTCCGCCTCGAGGTCGGGCAGGACCTGCTGGAGGCGCCCGGCGGACAGGTCATCGGCCACCAGAAAGTCCGGAAGAAACGCGATGCCGAGCCCCGCGACGGCAGCGTCCCTGAGGGCTTCTCCGCTATCCAGCCGCAAGCGGCTCCGCCCCTGCGCCTTGACCCAGGCTCCGTCGGCGCCGACGAAGCGCCAGCTCTGCCTTCGATTGCGGCTGCTGAAGATCAAGCAGTCGTGTCCGGCGAGCGCATCGAGGCTCAGCGGTTCGCCACGCTCGGCGATGTAGGACGGCGAGGCGCAAAGCATGGCCCTGTACCTGGCGACCACCCGGGAGACCAGCCGCGTGTCCGGGGGCGCGTCTCCGATCCGTACAGCCAGATCGAAGCCCTCCTCGACGATGTCGGCCAGTCGATCGGTGAAGCTCACCTCCACCTGGATGTCGGGCCAGGCCTCGAGATACCTCCGCAGCAGCGGCAGGACCACGAGCCGCCCGAAGGCATCGGGGACAGTGAGCCGCAGAAGCCCTCGCGGCGTGCCGGAGCGCCCCGCCACGCTCGCCTCCGCATCGTCTACCGCCGCGAGGATCTGTAGGCCCCGGTCGTAGAACACCCGGCCTTCATCGGTGAGGCTCAGCGCCCTCGTCGTGCGGTTCAAGAGGCGCACGCCCAGCCTGTCTTCCAGGCGATTCACGGCCTTGCCCGCCGCCGACCTGGTCAGGCCCATCGCCTGCCCCCCGGCGATGAAGCTCCCTTCCTCGACGACGGCCATGAAGACGAGGATATCGCTCAGGTTCGCGCGCAGCATGGTGCAGCTCCGCCTGCTCCGGCGCTGGGCTGAGCAGGCGCCTGGAATGTAGCAGGAAAGCTCCTCGCGTCTGTAGAGACATCCACTCGTTGGACGCCATGCTCCGGAGCTTGCCCGCCGCGACGGTCCGCGCTCGCCGCTCAGTGGGTGCTGGCGAGCGGAACGCGCGTGAGCTGGAGCGGCGGTAGACCGAACTTGAAGCCGCAGATTTGATTCGCGAGCGAGGCAAGCGCTTGCTTGCGGTTATCCATCTCGGCGAACGTGTGGGACAGGCCGCGCACGTCCGTGACGGTGAGCGAGCTATTCTGCAGCAGGTCCGACAGCCCGGGGCTCGCGCCAGGGCCGGCGGGGCGAATGTGATAGAAGCTGGTCGCTGTTTCGCCGGTGTGGCAGCCGCTGCACGTCTTCGAAGAGAACGTGAAGCGCGCTTCGAGCTCGGCAGCAGACGAGAGATCCGGATGATCCCAGAACGTGTCGAAGTTATACGTCGAGGCGCCGCCCAGGAACGGCGCGCCGCCAGACAACTCGGGGACCTGGTAGCCCGGATCGCCCATTGAATTCAGGATCTCGCCGAGGAGCGCAGGGCTGCCGTTCAGGTCGATCGGCGCGGGCGTCACGCCGGGTACGGACGTAAACGTCACCTGGTGCTCGCGTGGATTGTTCTTCGTGGTCGTCTGCGTCAGCGGGCCCCCCGGAGCGGGCAGCACGAACTCCCGGAGCTGCCAGATCCCGCTCAGATCGATCTCGTTCGTACGCAGCTGGTTCAGCGCGCTCTGGTTCGGCTTCTCGGGAGCGGCGCCGTGGACGACCACCGCCTCGGTCAGCGCTTCCAGCGCCGAGCCGTACGCGGGATCTCCCGGCAACAGCGTGCTCAGGTTGACCCAGGCATTTGCCCACGCCTTGATGTCCGTGCAGCTCGAGAGCGGGACGCCAAACTCGAAGATGGTCGACATCTCGATCGGCTGGCACGTGTCTCCAGCGTCCTTCGCGTCCCCGTCCCCGTTCGCGTCCCGGACTTCCATGGCGCCGAACACGAAGCGCAGCTCGCCGCCGCTGTTGCCCGCCGAGGAGCCGCCGTACGGCGAGCTCTGCGCGAGATCGCTGCGGTAAACGATGGCTTGCAGCCGAAACGGTGCGATGCTGAGGTTGAGCGCGCCGCCGCCGCTGCGCTGCTTCCAGGGATTCAGGATCAGGGAATCGACGTTCGCGGCCGCCGCGGTGCTCGTGGCGTCGAGCACCGGCGCGCCGCCGGTGGCGGTCACGCTCTGCTGCGCGCGCCAGGCGTTCATCCATTGCTTGACGAAATCACTCGAGCTCAGCCCGGAGCCCTGCGCCATCTGCTCCATCAGATGACCGAACGTCCATTTCTTCAGGGGATTGTTCGCGACCGCCGCGTTGCATGGATTCATGGTGCGAGCGGGATCTTCTATCACCGGCAGCGAACGGATCAGGAGTGATTTTTGCGGGTTGATGCTGGCCGTCGTCACCGCTCCGAGCGTCTTCAGCGGCCCGAGCTCGCCGATGCGGGGCAGCCGCACGACCGCTCCCCTGCGCAGCGCCTCGAGATCGATGGCCGACGTCGTCTCGATACGCTCGCTCCCGGACACGACGCGCGAGCCTGGGACGAAGCGCCGCACGGCCGTCTCCCTCAGGCGCGAAACCTCCCGGTTCAGCTGAGTCAGAAGCTCGACACTTACGGGGATTGCGCCCGTGAACAGGCCGTCGCCGGCCCTCGCGTCGAGGTCGCGACCGAGATCGTTGAACTCGACGCTCGGCTCGCGCTCGCTGAGCGAGAGCTTGAAGCTCGCCTCGCCATTCTCCGCCGCCACGCGCTCGCGCTCCCTGCCCGCGAGCTTCAATGACAGCGCTCCCAGGTCACTCCTCGGAAGCTGCAAGAACAGGTCATCGACGCGCAGCGGGAGCCCCCTTGCGCCGCGCAGGGCCTCCACGTCGGAGCTCGCCAGCTCCGGCGCGTCTTGCTCTGCGGAGCAAGCCGCCAGCAACACAAGCCCCGTCGCGACAAGGAATCTGCTCGTTTTGCTCATATATTTTCCTTTCGATCGTGAATCTGAATCAATGGTACGCTTCTGAGACCGGAACTTGTGGGTCACCGCGGCCTGTCCGATGACGTGAGGACGGAGCGGACAAGAATCAGCGACTCACAGCCAGAGGCCCCCGGATCCTCGCCGGTGTCATGGCGATGTGGGCTCAGCTGACGTCAGACCTGCCGACGGCTTGCTTGCTCGTCATCGAGCTCGACGCCCTCTGGCAGTCACCCACCGTGAATAGACGACGAGGCGCGTACGGGCGCTCGCTCGTGTCAGCAACTCTGGCGCTGTCAACCCTAGCAACTCTGGGGCCACGTTGCCTCGAGCTTCCAGCGATGCCTCATCCATCGGGTGACGGCGCGCGGTCGTGGAGACGACGCCCGCTACCGTGCCCGACTTCGGCGGGCCGATGCCGGCGCTGGCGTAACTCCGGACCCGTCCCGTGTTACGGGTCACCGTACGCCATTCGTCTTCGGCGGCGTAACACGGCGCAACATCCGTAACACCCACCCGGCTGGCCGAGGCGAGCACGGAGGAGGACCCAGCCCGCAGCGTCGGCGAGCCAATGATTACCGAGCCGTCTGGCCGATGGCGCAGCGCCCCATCTCGATGATGGACACCTCGCTGGCGGCTCCGCGGGCGCGGTTCACCGATCGCCGCCGCTCATGATGCTGCCGCCGGCGTATTGACCGCGTCGGCCCGACTGGGTACGCAGAGCTTCGTGTCTGGTGAGCCCGACCGAAGCACATTGTCCGCCATGGACGGACCGCGACATGTGAACGGACCAGAGAAGGGTTCCTTCTTGTTTCTGGTCGTGGACAGCCACCGGCCGGTTGCGTCGCCGGCGCGCGTCGCCCTCGACGATGTCGAGGAGGTCGTCATCGGCCGCGGCACTGCCCGAAGCCTGGATCTCACGGGCAGCGGCTCACGCCGGCGCGTCGAGATCCGCCTCGACGACCCCTGGCTCTCGTCCAGGCATGCGCGACTGATGCGGGTCCTCGGGCGGTGGTGCTTCGAAGATTGCGGCTCCAAGAACGGCAGCGTCGTCAACGGGGCGCCGAGGAAGCACGCCGAGCTCGCGGAGGGGGACGTTGTCGAGCTCGGTCGTACGTTCTTCATCTATCGCGCCGCAATGGATCGCGGATCCGAAGAGGCTAGTTTGCTGGACGGGTCGAGCCTTGCCGCGCCCGTCCCGGGCTTGCTCTCCCTCATCCCGTCCCAGCGTGAGATGTTCAAGCAGCTCGCCCTGGTCGCGGCCTCCACCATCCCCGTGCTGCTCCAGGGCGAAACGGGCACAGGCAAGGAGGTCATGGCGCGCGCCATCCATTCGCTCTCGGGCAGGCCGGGCGCATTCGTGCCGATCAACTGCGGTGCGCTGCCGCGGGAGCTGGTCGAAGGAGAGCTCTTCGGGCACAGGAAGGGCGCCTTCTCCGGGGCCACCGAGGATCGCCCCGGGCTCGTGCGCAGCGCCGATCGCGGGACGCTCTTCCTCGACGAGATCGGCGACCTACCCCTGCCCGCCCAGGCGGCCCTGCTCCGCGTGCTCCAGGAGCGCGAGGTGCGCCCCGTGGGCGGCACGCGCTCGATCTCCGTGGATCTTCGCGTCACGGCGGCCACGCACCGGCCGATCGAGCGCATGGCGGCGTCAGGCGACTTCCGCTCCGACCTGCTCGCGCGCCTCTCCGGTCACGCCGTCGAGCTCTCGCCGCTCCGGTCTCGCCGGGAGGATCTCGGCCTCATCCTCGCGGCGATCCTCCGACGCATCGACGGACAGCGCGCCGAGCACATCCAGCTGCACCCTCGCGCTGCGCGCGCCCTCATCACGTACGGCTGGCCTCTCAACGTGCGCGAGCTCGAGCAATGCATGACGACCGCGGTGGTGCTGGCGCAGGGGGGCAAGATCGATATCGATCACCTGAACAGCGCGCTGAAGCGCGGCGCCGCCGATGCCGCGGCCCAGGGAGACGAGCCCACCCGGCCCGACGAGCTCAAGGCGCTCCTGCGCGAGCACGGCGGCAACATCGCTGGCGTGGCGCGCGCCATGGGCAAGGCCAGGATGCAGATCCATCGCTGGTTGAAGCGCTACGAGATCGACCCCGATGACTTCCGCCCGTGAGGCGCTGCGCCACGGTCGCAGGATGAGGCGACCATGACGCCGGAGACGGTCATCGCGGCTCGATACCGCATCGTGCGACGCCTGGGCGCGGGCGCGATGGGCGCTGTCTACGAGGCGATCGATCTCCAGACGGCGCGGCGGCGGGCGCTCAAGGTGATGCACGCCCACACCGTCGAGCGCGCCGACCTGCGGGAGCGATTCGCCCTGGAGGCCCGCGTGTCCGGCCAGGTCGACAGCCCCGCGCTCGTCGACGTCGTCGACGCGGGTGTCGATGACGCCACGGGGACTCCGTTCCTCGTGATGGAGCTCCTCCGGGGGGAGACCTTGAGCCAGCGGCTCGCGCGCGCGGGCGGGATGGCGCCGGAGGAGGTGCTCACCTATCTCGGTCAGGCCGCGCCGGCCATCGACAAGATGCACAAGCTCGGCATCGTCCACCGCGACCTGAAGCCGAGCAATCTGTTCCTGGAGCAGCGCGAGCACGACGCCCCGCGCCTCAAGATCCTCGATTTCGGCGTGGCGAAGGTGCTGCACGAGGGCGTGACCCGCGGCTCGACCGGCGCGGCCGGGACACCGATCTACATGGCGCCTGAGCAGTTCCAGAGCAGCAGGATCACGCGCTCCGCCGATATCTACGCGCTCGGCATGATCGCTTTCACGCTCCTCGTCGGCAAACCCTACTGGGACGACGAAGCGCAGATTGGCGACAGCCCCGTCGCCTTCGCGCTCGTCGCGTTGCACGGCCCCAAGGAGCCCGCCTGCGAGCGTGCGGCGCGCCGCGGCGTGACGTTGCCGCCCGCGTTCGACGCGTGGTTCGCGCGCGCGACGGCGCTCGCGCCCAGCCGGCGCTTCCCGACCGCTGGCGCCGCCGTGGAGGCGCTGGCGCAAGCGCTCGGCGTGCCAGGCTACGCGCTGCCAGCCCAGCAGGCCGCCGGGGCCGAGGCGCAGGACGGGACACGACCCGTTGACGAGCAGCCGACGCCGACCGAGACGTTTCGATCGGACGGGCGACCGGATGAGAGTGAAGGAGCGAGACGCACGGCCCCGGAGGTCTCGGGCGCAGGGGAGCCCGGCGCCGAGCGGCCTCGCTCCGAGCCCGAGCGCGATGCGCCGAGCGACACCTCGCCTCAGCAGCTGCAGGCCATCGTGCGTCGGTCGCGCTGGCGGCGCTGGATCGCGGCCTCGAGCGCCACGCTGGCCGCCGTGGGTCTGGGCATCGCGCGGTGGGCGTTCCCTCACCGGCCCGTCGCCTCTCCTCCACCCGCCGTCGTCGTGCGATCTCCTCTGGAGCCTGACGGCGCGGTGCTCGCTTGCCCGATCCTGGAGGCCTCCGGGGTCGAAGAGCCGGCCGGGTGGCTGGGAGCCGCCGCGGCGGCGACGCTGTGCGAGCGGGCTCGGGTCATCCTCGGAGGCAGCACGGCGCGCACGTTGGTTCCTGCGGAGCTGCTCTCGCTCCCTCGGCCGCATGCGGACGCGTATCCCGTCGAGCCGTATGCCGGGCCGGAGGCCCGCGCGCGATCGCTGGAGGCGGCTCGCCGGAGGGCAGCGGCGTACGTGGACGGGACGATCGTCCTCGAGCCGTCCCGTTCGTTTCGGCTCACGCTCACGCTGCGAGCCGCCGACGGCGGCGAGCTCGCGTCCTCTGTTGGCGGGGGCAGCGCGCTCTATGAAGCCGTGAGGAACGCCATGGATCCCTGGGTCGATGCAGGGCTCTTGCCAAAGGCCGCGCGCCTCGACGACGCCGTGGCCGACTTCTCTCGGGCGCGCACCGTCGACGCGGCGCTGGACGAGCTCGACCTGACGCTGGCCATGACCCACAACGCCGGCGGGCTCCGGCAGGAGTGCGCCCGGTTCGAGGCGCGCGGCGGCGGGCTCGCGGAGATGGGCCCAGGAGAGCGCTTTCGCTGCGCCTATACGGTCGGCGAGCCCGCTCCTGCGGTCGCGCTCCCACCCGCCAGCGCCACCGCTTCGCCGGGCGAGCTCGCCGCGCGCGCCCGCGTTGACCTCATGATGCGGCGCACCGTCGACCCGTCCGCGGTGGCGGAGCTCCAGCGCCTCTATGATCGCGAGCCGTCGGCCTGGGGACGCTCGACCCTCGCGGCGACGTTATCTTGCGTGCTGCCGTCGCCCGATGAGGTGCGCGCCACGGAGATGACCACGCTCGCCAAGGACATGGCGTTCGGCGCGGTGCAGGCGGAGCCGAAGAACCCGATCGGGGAGTGGTGCGCGCCCTGGTTGCAGCTGGCAACCGTGACCCATGGGACCCCGAGCGCGACGAGCGCCTTGCAGGGAATGAGGGCCTGGATGCCGTGGGAGGCATATGGGTGGCTGTTCGAGGATTCCGGCTCAGGAGAGGCCGAACCTCCAGCGCACGATGCTCGCAAGCGCGCCCTCAGGTTCGCGCGGCGTGCCTATGTTCTCTCCCCGCTGGACATGAACGTGGCCGACACCCTGGTCGATCGGCTCCTCCAGGATGGAGCGCGCCAGGAGGCGCGCGGGATAGCGCTCGCGGTGGCCCAGGGAAGCCACGCTCCCCACAAGGTCGGGAGTGAGCTCCTCCTCGTCCGCGTCGAGGCGAGCGAGGCTCGCATCGGCGCTGCTCTCGAGCGGGCGAGGCGCACGATGGCCGTTTCTCCGGATGATTCCGGGTTCGTTCGCGTGCAACGCCTCCAGATCGCCTGGCGCGCGCTGGAGCTCGCCCTCGTCCTCGGGCGCGAGCGGGAGATAGCCGACCTCATCGTCGCCCTCTTCCTCGACCCGGAGCCGCCCCCCCTCGAGGGCACCCACATCAGCATCCCGCTCCGTATCGGGGCCATCTGCGCCCGCGCCAGCCGAGCGGTGTCACGTCGCTGCTTCGAGAGGTTTCGCAAGCTCCGGGTCATGTTCCCGGAAGGCGAGCTGCCGAACACGGAGAGCTTCATCACTGGAGCCGAGCGCTATGCCCGCGGAGACCACGGGGGCGCCGCGCTGGCGTGGCGCCCGCTGCTGCAGGAGCCTGAGCCGTTCGTCGAGGTGCTCGGCGACGCCATGGTCGCGACCTATGAGCGCGAGGGTGCGCACGAGGTGGCTCACCTGCTGGAGGAGGCGATCCCGACCGACAGCCAGGCCCTGAACGGCGCGAGCCTCAAGACGGTGCGTGAGGCGGAGCGCGCGGCGAGGCGTGGGGACGAGCAGAGGGCCCTCGACCTGGCCCAGCAGGTGATCAAGGCGTGGTCGGTGGCGGACGCCCCTGTTCCGGCGGTCGAGTCGATGAGGCGATTGGTGGCGAGACTACGGAAGTAAACGTCCAGGATACCAAGTAAGAAGCGAAGAGCAATCGGCAGATCTGCTGAGATCACATGGATGGTTCAAGTAGCTCGTGATGGGGTATTCCCAGTGGGAACCGCCCTCGACGCACGAGGCGTAGACAAGACCTGTGTTAGCATCAGACTCGTTGCACGCACATGAATTCGCAGTACCAGGAATATCAGCCGCGCATGGCTTTGGCACATTAACAAAGCAATTTTCAGTCGCACCACTCCATGGGAGGGCGCACAGTCTATCCGCGATGTTCGCATCGCCAACCGTCAAGTATTTGCTGAAGCATGCGTACTGCTTATCGAAGAGTACGTCCTTGGAGCTCCCCGCGTCACTGGCGGATGTCGAATCGAAGATGTTCCCGTAGAACGCGCCCTCACGGTACCTGAACACATCCACTTCCGGCGCCGGATACGTCAACTCCTCGGTGGCCACAGGAACCACGTCGAACGCAGCGCTCTTCTCCGGCAGCATCACGCTAAAATACCCATATGATGCCTCTGGGACGGCATCCGCTTCACTCACATCCATCATGGGACCATTCGCGGGACACTCAAATTCAACCGCGTAATCAGGACTCTTGAGCATAGCGCTTTTGATGTGCTCGATGTACTTCTTCCGAAAATCCGCCTCCGGATATGCCCCATCGTTACAGCCGTGTATGCCCGCGCATACACGCACAAACACCGGAGATGGGCTGACCTGGACCGGGCCAAGCTTGAGCGTGACCTTCCTGTTCTCTGTCTCGCCAAACTTCTGCGCCATGCATTGCCCCACGTAACGTGCCGACCACCCGCAGTTGTCCGTCGCCGAAGCCGGTCCACCGCCGCCGTCGCATCTGCTGAAGCTCTCGATCTCGATGGCTTCACCTGTGCTGCCGTCCTTCTCTCGATACCTCGTTTCGACGGGAACCTTGTCATGGAGAGCGAGGGGAGATCCCGGGCCGCGCATGGAGAGCACGACCACCTTGTCGAGCGCGTTCACCCGGGCGAGCACGCTGGCGGAGACCGCTTCCAGACATGCGTTGGTTGGAAGTTTGTTAAACCAGTCGCCCATCGCCGTTCCGCTGCTGGCGCATGCCCCCATATGCCCATTCCACTCATAGTGCTTGGGCCCCACGTCGACCGAAACCGTCTGGCCTTCATTGAGAGCGAAATACACGATGTAATCCATCAGCTGAACGGCGAGAGGCTCCAGCGTGGAATTCTGCGAGCTAAACGGCTCGACATCGTCGAGCTTCAAGCCGTTCAGCTGACTTCCTTTCAGTCGCTCGAGCAAGTCTTGGTTCGCCTGGAGCACATTCGGATGGATGCCGTTCTTGGGCATGCCGTTGTGAGGCAGCTGCCCCGCGGGAGCGACGGGCTTTGCCGGAGGTCTCTTTGACGCGCACGTCCCGCACCCCATGGAAAATCCCACGCCGAAGCAGACGAGCACCATGAACAAGCGGCTTGTGAACACGAGTGTCCTCCTGATCTTGAGTCGCAAGATGAGCGACAATGGTGGACGCAAACCCTGACACCGACATGCAGGGTTTGGGCCTTGCGCTTCATTTACGCTGACTGCTCTTGGTTGTCTACATGACGACCTACCGCAATTCGCATGCCGCGGTCTCCAATGCGCGTGCTTTCCCTCCGGCGTGGCGGGATGCCTGTTCCTGACTGCGGCCCACGCGTTCGCCGTCTCATCGAGGCAGCCCCGAGCAGCGGCGCGGCGAACCCGGCTTGCCACGCCCGCCGCCAGCGATACGACAGGACGTTACGCCGGTGATACACCGTGTTGCGCTGCGGAAAAACGCGCCGCGCATGGCTCCCCGTAACAGGTCGAGCGCCCCGCCGTTACGCCGCGCAGCGCGGAGCCAGGGGGGGCACGCCCAGGAGATCGACGGTGCCGATGCGTCGGCCTGGTGGTCCGTTTCGGCGCGAACCATGAACAATGAGCCGACGTAGAGAGCACGTCCGGCCCTTCGGCAGCGCCCCGTCGGTGCGCGCGCGTCGGCGCTCGCCATGCGCTTGAAGGGCCCGGTCGGGTCACGCGCGATGAGCCGCCCGGCTGGCACCGGAGCTGCAAGGCTGGTCAGCGTCTCCCCACCCTGGCGCTCAGGCCCCGGAGAGCCATCCATCGGCCCGGTATCCGCGACCAGGAGCGGGGGTGACACGCACAGCTCCACGCAACGGTCAAGAGGAGGTTCATCATGGCACTTGTTGATATCGTCAGCACCAGCCTTATTCTCAACATCATGGGTGCAGTAGCTAATTGGTCTGATGGTTGGGGACCCAATCTGGATTGGGGGCGACGCGGCTCGCTCCGCGCGTTGGAGAGCGCAGCGCATCTGGAGTCAACCATCGCGCTGATCCGCGATGAAGAGACCAGGCGGCATCTCGTCACCGCGAATGAGCAGCGCGCGATTCAACTGCTCGACGAGCTGACGCCGGAGCGCCCGGAGCTTCATGTCATGGCCGCGCAAACGCTGATCGGGGTCGCTGCGATGCTGCCCGCCGGCGCCACGCGCGCCGCGGTCCTCAAGAGGGCCGCAAGGCTCGTGGACGGGGGAGACCCGCGTGGTGCGTGAAGACAGGACAACGTGACGACCAGGCTCCTGCTGCCATGTCGTCCCCCGTGACGCGCGTCGGCTGACCGACGCCGCGCCGAACGAACGACGCTGGTGATTGCGAGGATGGATCTCGTCGCGACTGGCGCTGAACGATGAGCCCCCCAGGCCGGCTGTGGAATGAACGTGGTCCCCCTGCGGGAGCTTTGCCACATCGCCCTGCCGCCTCGGGATCCATTTACGTAAATTTATTTATTCAATCGTTGGGCCAGAGAGCCGCCTTCACTCCACAGCTAGACTGCGGGAACTGGGTTGGCCTGGCCTCGACTCGAACCGGCACGCCCAGGCGCGCTGGAAGGCAACATTGATCAAGATCGCGCCATGGATACCATACTATGATCAGCATCGACCCCTCTATTCATGGCCTCTCGCAGCTTGGTTCCGCGCTGCTTTGCATTGCATCTTCCGGGACTATGTTCATTTTGGCGTCTTCGGTGAGCGGCTGCGTCGTGGACGCGGACGTCTCAGTCTCCGAGGATACGCCAGCCTTGAGTCAGGCATCAGAGCTGCGGGGATCCGATTTCGTTCCGCAGAGCGACAACTGTACCTCATTTGGTTCATTTACATGTGTTCCCACCGGCAGAGAGTTCAGTTACTCGACCCCATATTGCCGACCAGTCTCGTTGATGCTCCAGCCCCTCGAGTCGAGCATGCTGCGTGATGGTGAGGAGTTCTGCGCAGCGAAGATGGCCATCATGGAGGGGGCTCGCTCCGGGTAGGCACCGAGGGAGGATGACGTCCACGGAGCCACGGCTCCGCATTCCGGTCAGCTATCCGGGATTCCCATCAAAGAAGCGACCAGCGCGCAAGTGCGCCGCTTTCCGGCCAACGCCCGGGAATTACCACCCATCGTTGCTCCCACGCCCACCTCACGACGGGGTAGGTCCACCCGAGGAGCGGAGCAGCGGCGCGGTGCCGGCCACAAAATAGGCGACGAGGAGACCTGATCTTGGCGGACAGCCTCCTCGTCGTGCTCCGATTCTCTTGCCCAGGAATCGAAGCGGTCGCAGTGTTATCCAGAGCGCCATCGACATCAAGCGTTGGCAGCAGCAACCCCCCACAGTCGTCGAAGCGCGCCCCGCTCGCTGCCCCGCCTGCGGCGCCGCAAGTTGTCCGCTCGGGGGCGCGATCCGGCTCCAAGGCCACGGCAGGCGCGAGCGACAGGTCTGGGGCCCTGCCAGCCCGGACCAGCCCCCCGAGGTGATCTCGGTGGCCGCCCGCCGCTACCGCTGCCTCGGTTGCAGCGCCGTGCTCCTCGTCGTTCCTCGCGGTGTGCTCGGCCGGCGCGTGTACAGCGCCGCCGCGATCGGCTTCGCCCTCGCGCTCTGGGGCCTCGCGCTCGCGACGGCGACCGAGGTCCGGCGGCGCGTGGGCCCGGCAAAGATCCTCGGCGAGAGCGCCGTCACCGGCTGGGCCACGCTGCGCCGGTGGGCACGCGAGGTCGCGCAGCGACGTCTGTTTGCTCAAGCCCCCGACCCAGGGCCGTCCGCGTCGCTCCGAAAGAGCGCGGCGACCGCCGCGGCCTCGCTCGCGGCGAGCGCGGACCCAACGACCCGGGCGCTGCCGATCGAGCACCGCGCCTTCTTCGGCGCCGCGCACGCGGCGTGAGGGGCTCTGCCCTTTCGGAGTCGGAATCGTACAGCCCACCGGAGAGGATCGCTGCCGAAAACGCCGCCGATCCCGGACAAGGACCGCGCGCCAGCAAGGCGCAGAAAGGACCTGTTCCAATGTCCCTCGGCCCCGCCGACCACGCCGAGTCCGTGGCGATCTTTCGCGCCACGGTCATCGGCCCTCTGATGCACCGCGTGCTCACCCACGGCCAGCTCGCCGCCGAGCTGCGCACGCGCAGCGAGCAGCGGTTTCGACCGCCGGGCGCGCACAGCACGCGCACCTACTCGGTGCCCACGCTCCAGCGCTGGCTGTACGCCTATCGCTCCGCTGGCCTCGATGGCCTGCGTCCGCAGCCACGCAGCGATCGAGGCTTCGCGCAGGAGCTCTCGGAGGAGCTGCGCGCGCTGCTGCTCGATATCCGGCGCGAGCATCCCGATGCCTCGGTGCCGCTCATCCTCAAGACGCTCGTCGATGAGGGGCGCCTCGAAGCGGGCAAGGTCTCCGAGCCCACCGTACGGCGCCTGTACGCGGCGCACGGCCTTCGCCGCCGCGCCGCGCGCGCCGAGGGCGAGCCGAAGACGCGGCTGCGCTGGCAAGCCGAGCGCCCCGGCGCGCTCTGGCACGGTGACGTCTGTCACGTGACCGGTTGCACCGTCGGCGGCAAAGCGATGCCGATCCGCATCCACGGGCTGCTCGACGACGCCTCTCGCTACGTCGTCGCGCTCGAGGCGCACACCACCGAGAAGGAGGTCGACATGCTCGGCATGACCGTCGACGCCCTGCGCCGTCACGGCAAGCCCGACGCGCTCTATCTCGACAACGGCTCGACCTACCGCGGCGACATCCTCAAGACCGCGTGCGCGCGGCTCGGCATCACGCTCCTGCACGCAAAGCCCTACGACCCCGAGGCGCGCGGCAAGATGGAGCGCTTCTGGCGCACGCTGCGCGAAGGGTGCCTTAACTACCTCGGTGCCGTGGCCTCGCTCGTCGACATCAACACGACGCTCCGCGCCTTCCTCGACCGGCGCTACCACCCGGCGCCGCATGCGGGCCTGCTCGGCAAGAGCCCGGCGCAGGTCTACGCAGTCCGTCCCGCCGGAGACAGCGCGGTCGACGAGAAGGCGTTACGCAGCGCGCTTACCGAGCGTACCCGGCGCCGCGTCTCGGGCGATAACATCGTCTCTGTCGACGGCATCGCCTGGCAGCTCGATCAGGGCTACCTCGCTGGCCAGGTCGTCTCTGTGGCCCGGTGCTTCATTGCGTCCGACGAGCCGCCGTGGGTCGAGCACGAGGGCAAGCGCCTTGTGCTGCATCCGGTCGACCCGCAGCGCAACGCGCGGCGCAAGCGGCCGCCGTGCGGTGGCCCTGCGGCGGACAGGCCGACGCTCCCGGTGGACTTCAACCCCGCGCGGACGCTCGGCCGCCGGGCGGAGGGTGGCGAGGACACGAGCGAGGCTGGAGGTGGAGCGTGAGCGAGTCGTACGTCCGCTTCTTTACCCTGTCCGCCGCGCCCTTTTCTAAGGAGATCCAGGATGGCGAGCTGTGGCTGCCGCCCTCGAAGGAGCAGCTCGTCGAGGAGGTGTGCGAGGCCGTGCACGAGCACGCCCAAGTGCTGCTGGTCGGCGAGCCTGGCGCCGGTAAGACGTGTGTGCTGCGGGCCGTGCGGCATCGGTTGCCCCAGGCAGGCTTCCGGCTGACCTACTGCCACAACGCCACGCTGGGCCGTCGCGACTTTTATCGTCAGCTCTGCCAGGCGCTCGGCCTCAATCCTGCTGCGACCGCGGCGGCTGTCTTCTATGCCGTCAGCGCGCATGTCGAGACCCTCGGCCGCGAGCGCATCCATCCCGTCTTCCTGCTCGACGAAGCGCACCTGCTCCACCAGGACACGCTCGATCATCTCCACATTTTGCTAAATTATGAATGGGACAGTCGTGCCCTGCTGTCGCTGATTCTGGTAGGGCTCCCGGACCTCCAAGACCGGCTCGAGCTGCGCAAAAATCGCTCGCTGTACTCGCGCATCGAACGGCGTCTGTCAATTGGCGCCATGGTCCCCAATGACACCGGCGAGTACGTGCGTCTGCGGATGAGCCGCGCCGGCGCCGACCGCGAGGTCTTCACCGCCGACGCACTCACCCTGCTGCACGAGGCGGCCGGCTCGAGCCTGCGCGAGATCGACCGCATGGCCACCGCCGCGCTGCGCGAGGCAGCGCGGCGCAAGAAGAAGCTCGTCGAGCGCGAGGTGATGGCCCACCTCGTCGGCGACCTGGGGACGGACGGCAGCTGACGCTGACCGCGATGACGGGTGCGTCCTCGGCGCCGGCATAGGAGCCCCTCGCCGGCGCCGACGTCGACGGTCAAGCGATGATGGCCATCACGAGCCTGCCACCGGCGCACGCCTCAGGGATGGCCATCGCCCTCCTGGACCCCAACCGAGCACGCCCGCGATGGCCATCGCCCTCTTGGATCCCAACCGAGCATGCCCCGCGATGGCCATCAAGGGGTGTGCTCGGCGAGCCATCAGCCAGCCTGAGCGTCAACACCCCAGGGTGTTTGCCTCTCAACTGGTTGCAGGCGAAGAACAAATGCAGAAGTAGCTGCTCGGGGGTATGCGTCGACTCCGGCTGGAACGACATTTGATTTGACAGGATGTGGGTGCGCCACGTCCTCGAAGAGTCCGCCGGTTGAGAGCGCCCACGCGCCGACGCGCGCGCCGCGTGGGTCGATGCGCCGAACCTCGCCTTCGACGTCTCCCGCTCGATCCGGACACGGCACCGCCTGCGCTGGCTCGAGGCGGCGGGTCCTTTCCGGAATCCACGCCTCGCGTCCTCTTCACGCCCTCCCATCGCGCCTCCACGCCCTCCCATCGCGCCGGAGCCGCTAGGACACCGAACAGATTAAAACCCCGAGAAAATGAACCACAGAGGACACAGTCATTTTTGGTCGTTCCTCTGTGTCCGCTGTGCCCCTGTGGTTCGAATCTCTTCGTTCCCGGGTGTTTCAAGCTGATCGGTGCTCTAGGCGCGACCTGCCTGCTCACCGCTTCCGGTGGTTTGGAACCTGGCCCTGCAGCCCGATCCCGAGCACAAGCCTTTCGAGCTCGTCTTCGAAACCTGCTCTCTGTAACCGCGGCTTGGGGCCATGCGGCACCGTTAGCTCTGGTGCTATGGGGCGTGAACCAGGTTGACCATGGCCGCCGGGGGAAGAACCATAGAAGCCGCCGGCGGAAGAACGATCGTCGCCCAGGGGCGGAGAGGCAATTAGACCTTTTGTATGTTCCATCATGGCTGATGGAATCTCGACGCGTCTCCCAATATCATCGAGTGTTTGACTAATTGTTCCTAATGACCGCATCCATCCTTCAGGATTGTTCCTGCTGGCCGACGTCATCATGAGCTGAAGCCGCCGGACAACCTCGGCGTATTCCTCCGAGGCTACCTTGTGCGTGGTCGCGCGTTCGGCGTAGTTGTGGAAGGTGACGAGCGCCGCTAGACCAGCGGCTGTCATGCTTGCGACCGCAAGCAGCCACTTCAATATGTCCGACTGTGCGGCATGCTGGATTCCAGCGAAGATGCTCGTTGCTACGATTGCGCTCAGCGCAACGCTCGGAGCGCCGATCCGTCGGTTCATCCGCTGAAGGCTGATAGCTTCACTTCTGTGCGCGTCGGCGTATGCGACGGCGATATCGCACCACTTCAGCGCGAGATATCTGACGTCAGTCGGCGCGGGCTCCGAGTCATCGATGATTTGAGTCCTCATTCGCCCTCTGGTGCCCGGATTTGGGCTGCCATGATCGTCTCAGCACCAAGGTGCCAGCGGGGGCGTGCGTCCACGCTTCGATGGCTTCCTCCCGGCCGGGAGGTATCTCTCTGGTCCTTGCTGCCGCTCCAGTTACCCCTGTGGCTACCCCGCCCTACAAGGGCACCCGAGATCCCTTCCCGCGTCAAGAGGAGCCCGCCCGGTGGATGCGCGTCGACCAGGGCCTGTAGGGGACCGGGCCGTCGCGTCCGCATCCAGCCGCATCCTCTCGACCAGCTCCGAGCGCAAGCCGCCCCGTCGACCGAGGATCCAGCCGTGTGGATCCGGGAATGAGCCCGGGAAGCGGGCCGCTCGCCACCACGCAGCGAGCTCGGCGCCGGCCATCATGGCGGCCTCGGCCGACGCGTTCGTCGTCTCATCGAAGCAGCCCAGATCGTCGGCGCGCCGAGCCCAGCTCGCCACGCTTAAGTGCCAACGATGAAACCGGACGTTACGCCGGCGATACACCGTGTTGCGCTGCGGAGAACCGTACCGCGCACGTCGCCCCGTAACATGTCGAACGCCACGCGGTTACGCCGTGCAGCGTGAACCAGGGCGGTCATTGTGGCGGCTGGATGGAACCTACGATGCGGTTTTCAGCGGATTCGAGGCAAAACGCAGCATGAACTTCGAAGTTGGCGGTTACGGGGTCGCCAACCCGTGACAGAGCTCGCGACGCCGGTCGCACCCTCATCTCACACTGGACTCACGACGCCTCCGGGCGCCTGTCGAATTCATCAGCGATGGCACGAGATTTGATCCTGCTCCCGTCGCGGCCGCGGCTCTCGCGATGCGAGAAGCCGATGGAAGCATGGACATAGACGTTCACCAGGCGGGCAAGAACACGCTCGGCGAGCGAACATCAAATTCTGAAAGGCCGGTGTCTCATGACAGATTACAGTTATTCGATCGCGGGCGTCACCGATATCGATCAGCGCTGGGCCGGGCTGCCCGGAGGCGGCGGGATGTACTGCGTCCCCACCGCGACCGCGAACTGGCTTTATTACATGGCGTCGCACGGCAGACCGTCGGCCATCTGGTTGCCGCCGCCTGATCCTTCCGTGCCCGGGAGCACCATCATGAACCTGGTGATGGTGGGAAGCTACATGGAAACGGACCCGGCCCACGGCACCAGCTCGAGCGGCTGGTTCGACGGGCTGCTCGACTGGCTGAATGACCGCAACGTGCCGGCCATGCTCATCAATTATTGCTCGAGGGACGATGCTGCCGTCACGTTCGAGACTCTCCAGGCCTGGGCGGTGCGCGGTCTCATGACCATTGCGATAGGGCGATACAACAAGGTAAGCAGTGGTTATGACCGGGTCGGCGGCCACGCCGTGTCGATCGTCGGGCTGCGCAGGACGTCGACCGGATGCCAGATCATCGTGCATGACCCCGCCCAGGACGACGGCAATTCGATGAAGCAGTCCAGCACGGCGGAGCAGACGGTATCGGTAACGAACCAGTCCGGCCAGTTCGAGGGCGAGCAGACGACGCTGATCCGCTGGGGATCGTCGACCGCACCCTACCTGTTCGTCGATCAATGCTTCATCATCCTGCCGTCTTTTGCCGTCACCAGCCTGACTGGCGGCGAGCTCACAATTTATTCCTCAAGCCTCACGAGCGATGCCGTCGAGACCAAGGAGATCCCGACCTCGCTCTCCGCAGGTATCGCCGATCTCGCCATTCACCCGCTGCTCGGGGTCGTCGCGGCTCTGGGCGGGGAGACGGGCGACGTCGTGACCGTCGACCTCACCAGCGGCGCCACGAAGAAGCTCGCGCGCCTGCCCGGCGCCGCGCGGCTGGCATACGGAGGGCGCTCGCCCCGCCTGTTCATCGCGCAGGAACGGGACGTGGTGGCGCTCGACGATGCCGGCAAGGAGCTGAGCCGCGCCAGGCTGGACCACCCGATCGACGCGCTCTCCTTCGATCACACGGAGGACCGCCTGGTCGTCGCGTCGTCCGCGGCGGGGAAGCTCCTGCATTTCAGCCCGCGCCTGGAGGCCAGGGAGACGCGCGAGCTGCCGCCCGTGCCCGGGAAAGGGCGCCTCTCGTTGACCACCAACCCGCGCGACGGCACGCTCTGCATCACCCGCGCGGGCTCTCCGCAGGTGACAACGGTCCGGGTGCATCCGACCGGCGCGGTCGCGCGAGGGACGAGCCGCCTGCTCTCGACAGGCGTCACCTCGGCGGCTCACGTCGATCGCCACGGCAACCTGTATGTCTCCGAGGACCGACGGATCGCAACGTTCGACACCGACGGCAATCGCCGGAAAGGCTCACCGTTCGACGGGCTGCCGGCCGGTCCGCTCCTCAAGGTGGCGCGGAGCTATTCCAACGCCGATCCGGTCAAGATGAGCAAGCCGGAATGGCGTAACGGATCCGCCCGCTGACACCTCCTGCCCGACTGCCGATTGGAATGAATGACTCGCTCATCACGCGATCTCCCCGGGGTCCGGAGCGATCATGTTGCTTGGCGGGAGCTCAGAGGCAGCGGGGAGCGGGGAAGGTGATGTTCACATTCCTGATCTCCTGGCGCGCGACGGCGTCCCCCGTGCCGGCGGCGAAGCCGTAAAAGAACGTCGACCCGACGGGGAAGCCGTCGATGACGAATCCCCGGATCAGGGTCTCGCCGTCGATGCTCACGCTCACCGCGCCCTCGTCGAGCTCGATCTGGGCCGTGTGGAACGCGCCGTCGCCGAGCGCGACGTTGCTCGCCACCTGGCTCAGCAAGCTGAGGCCCCCCTCTTCGCAAGACCGGGCGAGATCGTCGACGCCCACGTGGTTCCTGTTCGGATCTCCGCAATCGAAGTTGTTGTAGGTGTCGAGCTCGACGCCGTAGCCGGCCAGCCCCGCCATGCCGAAGCCGCCGCCGGGCTCGCCCACGGCCGTCTCTCCTGTCGCCTCGAGCATGAAGCCAAGGCCGTCGCCGCGGCCGAGGCGGAACTCGAACGTCGCGGTGAAGGAGTCGGCGGCGATGGGATTGCGGTAGACGAGGGCGCCGGCCTGATCGCGCCTGGCCTCGGTGAGCACGCCAGTCAGCGCCTCCCCATCCCAGAAGGCGTCCCCATTGAAGGACCATCCCTCCGGCGGCGAAGCCGTGTCCGCGGCGAGGCTCGCCGCGCACACGGTTCCACCGGGGCACGTGCGCTCGTCGGTCTGCCCGTTGCAGTCGTTGTCGACGAGGTCGCACGTCTCGGGCTCCGGCGTCGTCTCGCCCGTGCACGGGCCCCAGCCGCTCCGGGAGCAGACCTGCACGCCGGCCTCGCACGTCCCGACGCCCTGGGTGCCCTGCGGGCCCGAGTAGCAGGGCCGTTCACGCCCCTCCGGGCAAGCGCAGCCCTCATCGGCGACACGGTCGCAGTCGTTGTCGAGACCGTCGCAGACCTCCGGCGCAGGTACGCACCCGGCGACGACCTCCTCGACGACGACCTCCTCGAGGAGGTCGCTCCTGCCGCAGGCGAAGACAGCGGCGGCGAGCGCCGGGAGGAGGAAGAGCGCCAGAGCGCGCGCGCTCCGGCCAGGGCCCGACGCCCCGCGTGAAGCCTCGCGTGAAGACGAGATCGGCTGTGAAGGATGCATGAGCTCTCGATGCTGGGCGCGACGAAGGCTCGTCGCAGAGGAGGTGGGGCGCTCCCATGCGCCAGCTCTCTCTGCGCCGCAATGTACCAGATCGAGAGAAGCGAGCCTCCACGCATCCAGCGGCGGTCGCGGTCTGGAACCCGGCGGCTCACCCCGAGCCCGCGATCCCGGCGAGGATCAGGTCGATCCCGGCGAGGAACTCCTTGCGATCGTCGTGGCCGGAGAGGTGGGCGGCGACGCTTCGCGTGAACGGGTACTCACGGGCGTCGAGCTCGCGCCAGCGCGCCGCCGCCGCCTCGAGGAAGTCGGCGCGGTTCGTCGACGGCGCGAGCTCGCGTCGCGCGAACTGGCTCGCCGTGGCGTTCTGGACGCTCACGCCGACGATGTAGCTGAGCAGCGTCGACGCCGCGGTGAACTGGGCGCTCCCGCGGACGCCCAGCGCCTCGACCTGGCGGCCGAGGCGCTCGTAGATCCGCAGCATCGCCGTCTCCCACGGAGCGCGTGAGAGCTGCGCGCCCACCCACGGGTGCGCCTCGATCGCGTCGAACACGCCGAGCGCGATGCGATGGATCGCCTCGCGCGGCCTGGTCGAGCCGCGCACCTCGCCCATCGTGCGCGCGACCACGGCGTCGGTCGCGGCGACGAGGAGCTCGCTCTTGTTCGTGACGTGCCAGTAGATCGCGCCCGGGCCCGTCGCCAGGCTCGTCGCGAGCGCGCGGAACGTCAGCCCATCCTCGCCGTCCGCGTCCAGCAGCGCGATCGCCGCCTCGACGATCCGCTCGCGCGAGAGCGCATCCTCGCGGCGCCTCTCGCGCTCCGGCCCTCGCGTCGCCTTCTTCGCCAAGGCTCCATCTTGACAGTCCTGGAACGGCGCTCCAAGTAAAAATTGTGGAACGACGTTCCACAATGAACACCGAGAGGGATCGCGATGACTTCCATCACCATCATCGGCGCCGGACCGGGCGGGCTCACCCTCGCGCGCGTCCTCCACGTCCACGGGATCCGGGCGACCGTGTACGAGGCGGACGCCTCCGCCGAGGCGCGTGCCCAGGGCGGGATGCTCGACATCCACGACTACAACGGCCAGCTCGCGCTCAAGGACGCCGGCCTCTTCGACGAGTTTCGCCGCATCGTCCACGAAGGCGGTGAGGCGATGCGCATCGTCGATCCGCAGGGCGCGGTCCTCCTCGACCAGCCGGACGACGGCACCGGCGCTCGCCCCGAGGTGCTCCGCGGCGATCTCCGGCGCATCCTCCTCGACTCACTCCCGCCTGACACCGTGCAATGGGGCCGCAAGCTCACGGGCGTGCGCGCGCTCGGCGACGGAGAGCACGAGCTCACCTTCGCGGACGGGTCGACCGTGACCACCGGCCTCGTCGTCGGCGCCGACGGCGCGTGGTCGAAGGTCCGGCCGCTCCTCTCCGACGTGAAGCCCGAATACGTCGGCACCGCCTACATCGAGACGTACCTGCTCGACGCCGACGCGCGGCATTCCGCCAGCGCCAGGCTCGTCGGCGGGGGCGCGCTCTACGCGCTCACGCCCGGCAAAGGCATCATCACGCACCGCGAGACGAACGGCGTCCTCCACACCTACGTCGCGCTCACGAAGCCAAAGGCGTGGATCGAGAGCATCGACTTCGCCGACCCGGAGACGGCGCGGGCGCGCGTCGCCGCGGAGCTCGAAGGCTGGGCCCCGGCCCTGACCGCGCTCATCACCGACGGCGAGACCGATCCGGTCCCGCGCCTGATCCACAAGCTCCCCGCCGGGCATCGCTGGGATCGCGTGCCCGGCGTGACGCTCCTCGGCGACGCCGCGCACCTGAGCCCGCCCGACGGGGAAGGCGCGAACCTCGCGATGTACGACGGCGCGGAGCTCGGCAAGGCCATCGCCGCGCACCCGGATGACCTCGAAGCCGCGCTCGCCGACTACGAAGAAGCGATGTTCGTGCGTGGGGCGAAGGCCGCGCCCGAAGCCGCGGCGACCTTCGAGCTTTGCTTCGGCGAGACCGCCCCGCACGGCCTCATCGCATTCCTGTCGGGCGGGGAAGCGCGGTCGAGCGGCCAGGAGGTGCGGCTGCCGCCGGAGCGCGGTTAGTCTTCCTGCGGATCTCGCCGGCTGCCTGCGCTCAGTCCGCGGCGAAGCAGTAGATGCGGCCGCTGCCGCCCTTCGGAGCCGTGTCGGCGCAGCTGCCGTTCTCGTGCACCGAGTTCCACGGCCGGTACATCTCGTCCATGTTCTGATTGGGGCCGCGCCCGTCGCAGTGCCCGATCCAGGCCATCTGGGCCGGATCCTCGGAGGTCCAGTCCTCGCACGTGTAACCGACCTTGAGGGTGCCGTCTCGGTCCGTACCGGTGAGGATATCGTGCTCGATCGGCGTCGGGGAGCCATCCCACTGGCCCGGCACCATCTCGCCGTTCTCGTCGAGGAAGACAGTGTAATCGCCGGGCCTCGCGTGCAGCTCCTCGAGGTCCGCGGCCACCATCTCGAGCTTCGCGTTGTACCAGGGGCCCGTGCCGATCCGGTCCCGGGCGTTCACCGGCTCGCCGTCCGGGCCCTTCTCGACGCTGAGGTAGGCGCGCCAGGTCCTCGCGCCGGCGCCGACCGCGTCGGCCAGCTCCTGGCACCGCTGATCCGCTCCGGCGAGCCCGCCCAGGTTCGCCGTCGCGCTCCCGGTGCTCGACACGAAGAAGCTGAGCGACGGCCCCGCGTTGCCGCCGCCGCCCCCCGTGCCGGTGGCGCCGCCGCTGCCGCCGCTGCCGCCCGTGCCGGTGGCGCCGTCGCTGCCGCCGCTGCCGCCCGTGCCACCGTCGCCGCCGCCGCCGCTGCTGCTGCTGCTGCTGCTGCTGCTGCTGGCGGTGGTGGAGCTGGTGCTGGTGCTGCTGCCGCCGGTGTCATCGTCGCCGCAGGCGGCGACGGCGATCGACAAGCCGAGGCCGAGAAAGACGCCGAGGCTGCGAAGATGCTCTGAACGCGATCGCTCCATGGAAAACTCCTGTGCAAGGGTACGTCGGGGGCGCACAGAGTAGCCTCTCGGCTCGGCTGGTGGTACCCGGCTCGCTCCGGCCAGCTGCAGAGCCCGGCGTCGTCGGCCCGGACATCGAAGTCGCAACTGCCCTTCTCGGCGAGGAAGAAGTTCTCGTGAAGATCTGCGGTGTCCAGCGCTCCTCGTGGGCCGAGAGGCTGACCAACAACCGATCTGCGCGAGGGTTGAATGAGGACCTCGCAGATGTCGAGCTGTCTGTCAGCTGAGGAATCCCCTCGTTTTGCGACGATTTTTGGCAGAACCCCGACAGCCCCGCGCGATGGGCCGAGTCGACCGTCAGCTCGCCAGCGCCGCGTCCCCGCGCCGCGACCCCTCCCCCGCCCCGGCGAGCGCCGCCCGGAGGCTCTGGATGGTCGCGTAGAGCCCCTGCCGCAGCGCCACCCGCGGCTCGAACCCGAGCGTGCGCCGGGCCAGGTCGATCGCCGGCCGCCGCTGCCTCGGGTCGTCCTCCGGCAGCGGCCTGAACACGATCCGGCTCGCGCTGCCCGTGAGCCTCACGATCTCCTGCGCCAGCTCGAGCACCGTCACCTCGACCGGATTGCCCAGGTTGACCGGCCCCACCTCCACCGGGTGCTCCATGAGCCGCAAGCACCCCTCGACCAGGTCGTCGACGTAGCAGAAGCTCCGCGTCTGCGAGCCGCTCCCGTAGACCGTCAGGTCCTCGCCCCGGAGCGCCTGGACGATGAAGTTGCTCACCGCGCGCCCGTCGTCGATCGCCATCCGGGGCCCGTACGTGTTGAAGATCCGCGCGATGCGCCCGGACGCGCGCCCCTGACGGTGGAAGTCCATCACCAGCGACTCCGCGCAGCGCTTGCCCTCGTCGTAACAGGCGCGCACCCCGACCGGGCTCACCCGCCCGAGGTAGGTCTCGGGCTGGGGGTGCACCTCGGGATCGCCGTACACCTCGCTCGTCGACGCCTGGAGCAGCCGCGCGCCGTGCCGCTCGGCGCACGCGAGGGCGTGCAGCGCGCCGAGCACGTTCGTCATCGTGGTCCGCACCGGATCGACCTGGTAACGCGCGGGGCTCGCCGGCGACGCCAGGTTGTAGATCCTGTCGACCTCGTGGTCGAACGGCACGGTCACGTCGTGCTCGACGAGCCAGAAGCGGCTGCTGCGCATCAGGTGCGCCACGTTGGCCGGCGAGCCCGTCGAGAAGTCGTCGAGCGCGATGACCTCGTGGCCGTCCGCGAGGAGCCGCTCGCACAGGTGCGAGCCGACGAAGCCGGCGCCCCCCGTCACCAGGATGCGCATGCTCCTCCCCACCGTTCTCCCGTTCGCGTCACCCATCGAAACACCTCCGTTGTCGCGATACCACCCCTCGGCGTGGCTGTTCCCCGACGTCCTCATGCGAGCGGGCTCCGGTGGCGCGCGGGGTCGCAGCGGCGAACCCCGGACGGCGCGCCGCTCCGCTCCAGCTCGTCCTCCTCCTCCTCTTCGACGAGCCGCACGAGCCGCGCGAGCCGCGCGAGCCGCGAGGACGACGGCAGGAGGAGCTCGTCGACGAGGTCGAGGAGCGTGTCCACGCGGTGCGCGCAGGTGTGGCGCGCGAGCACCGTCCGGCGCCCGTGCTCGGCGATCCCGCGCGCGTAGTCCGGGTCGGAGAGGAGCGCGCGGAGGTGCTCCGTCATCTCCGCGCCGGTGCGCGCGACGAGGTAGTCGCGGCCGGGCGAGAAGAGGCGCTCGGCGTCGGACCACGGCGCGCTCACGAGCGGGATCCCGCACGCGAGCGCCTCGAAGGGCCGCATCGCCGGGACGCCGGGGAGCAGCGCGGCGTACGGCCGCCGCGGGACGTGCACGGTGACGCGGGCGCGCGCGAAGGCGTCGGGGACGAGGTGGTTCGGGAGCCAGCCGGCGTGCTCGATGCCGGCGTCCGCGAGCGCCGCGAGGGCGCGCCCGGGGTAGCGCAGCCCGTGCACGCGCGCGCGCAGGCCGAGCGCCTTCACGGGCTCGATCAGGAGCTCGTGGAGCTCCGCCGTCCGCTCGCCGTCCCCCCAGTCGCCGATCCACACGAGATCGCGCTCCTTCTCGACCTCCGGCAGCGGCCGGAAGAGGCGCGCGTCGGCGGCCTCGTGCCAGACGACCGCGCGCCGCGCGACGCCGCGGCTCAGGTAGAGCTCGCAAAGGCCCCTTCCAGAGCCGAGGACGCAGTCGTACCCCGAGAGATCGCGCCGCACGATCGCGGCCGGATCGGTGAGCAGGCGGTGGTGCGTGTCGTGGAAGAACAGGTGGTAGCGGCCCGCGCGGGCGCGGTGCTCGCCGAGGCGCCGCACGAGCTCGGGGTCGTTGCCCTCGTGGACGAGCGCGACGTCGACGCCCTGGAGCGCGGCGTCGAGGTCCAGCGTGGCGAGCGCGTAGCGGCGCGGAAAGAGGCGCGGCCAGAGGCGCTGGCAGGCGGCGGCCGCGTCGTTCACCGCGGCCAGCGCGGCGTGGCCGTGGGCGGCGCGGAAGCCCGGCGCGCTCCAGGCGTCCTCGCCGTCCTCGGGCTCGAAGGCGAGGACGTCGTGGCCGCGCGCGTCGAGCTCCGCCGCGACGCCGCGGAGGAAGTGCGCGTCGCCGTGGTTCCAGTCGGAGAGCAGGGAGCGGCAGAAGAGCGCTATTCGCATGGTGTCCCGCAGGGCGAGGGCGATGGAGGAGGGCCGCCGCGCCGGCGCGCGGGCGGCCGGGCCGCGAGCGCGACGGCGTAGACGTCGAGGTAGCGGCGGGCCATGGCGCGCGGGCTGAAGCGCACCGCGCGCCGGCGGGCGAGGGCGCCGAGCGCGTCGCGGCGCGCGGCGTCCCGGATGAGCTGGTCGAGCGTTCCCGCGAGCGCGCCCGGGTCGTCCGCGGGGACGTAGACGGCGGCGTCGCGCCACACCTCGCGCAGGCTGGGCAGGTCGCCGAGCACGAGCGCGCAGCCGGAGAGGCCGGCCTCGAGGATCGACATGCCGAACGGCTCGTACCGCGCCGGGAAGGCGTAGATCGCGGCGCGCCCCATCCACCACGCGAGCTCGCCCTCGCTCATCCACCCGAGCGAGCAGAGGCTCTCGCCGGTGCGGCGGCCGACGCCGCCCGACGCGACGTCGCTCCCGGCCACGAGCACCGGCCACGCGAGGCGGGGCGCGACCTTCTCGAGGGCCGCGAGGTTCTTGCCCTCGTCCCAGAGCCGGCCGGCCGCGAAGACGAACGCCTCCTTCGCCGCCGGCACGAACCGCCGCCTGTCGCGCGCGTGCGGGATGACGTGGCCCCGGCCGACGCCGAGCGCCCCGTAGTCGCCCGCGAGGGAGCGCAGCATCGCCGCGCTCGGCGCGACGACGGCCTCCGCCGCGCGCAGCCCCTCCGCGACCCGCGCGCGGTAGCGATCGTAGCGGACCGGCGCCGGCCGGCGGTGGACGGCGCGCCACCAGGAGAGCACGCACGCGTGCGCCACGACGACGCGCGGCGCCCGGAACGGGAGGGCCGCGTGGCAGTACCCGTTGAGGTGGATGAGGTCGGGCTGCGTCCGCGCCTCCAGGGCGAGCAGCCAGTCGCCCGCGGCGGCGACGTCGTCCCACGGGTCGTCCATCCACTCGAGCCGGTGGTCGCTCTCGGCGAGCTCGAGGCCCGGGATCGCGGCGGCGGCCTCGCGCGCCGCGGGCGAGAGCGGGCCGCCCAGGGCCGCGAGCACCGTGGCCACGCCGGCGCGCGAGAGCGCCGCGGCGAGCTCGAGGGCAGAGGTCCACACGCCGCCGTGCGCGTCGGCCGTCATCAGCACGCGTCCGGGCCGCGGCCGCGGCGCCGCCGCGCCCGGGGCGCCGCCGTCAGCGGGCGTCACGCTCGAGCTCCGCGAGCGGCAGCGGCCGGCCGTCCTCGAGATCGCCGAGCTTCCGGTGCTCGGCGATGTAGTGGGCGTGGGCCCGCTCCCACGCGCCGTCGTCCGGCGCGCCCCAGCGCGCGGCGTACGCGGGGGAGCCGGGGTAAGGGAACACGGGGACGGGCTCGTTGGCCCAGACGCCGAGGCCGAGCAGGCGCTGCCGCCACGCCTCGGCCGCGGCCGGGTCGCCGGCGCTCGCGTGGTGCAGGGTGGCCTGCACGAAGGGGACGCTCTTGCGGGCGTGGACGAGCAGCGCGGTGAGCTCCTCGGTCGAGGCGCTGGAGCGCCTGGCGAGGGGCTCTCGCTCGCCGCGCTCGCCGCGCTCGCCGCGCTCGCTGCCGGAGAGGCCCTCGACGCCTGCCTCGATCGAGACGCAGCCGGCGCGGCCGAGCAGATCGAGCATCTCGCGCGACCAGCTGTCGATCCGGAGCCGCACGCCGAACGCGACGTCGCGCGCGCGGAGCGCCTCGAGGAGGGCTCGGTCGGGCAGGAAGTGCTCGTCGATGAAGTAGACGTAGCGGGCGCCCTGGGCGAGGAGCGCGTCGAGCTCGTCGAGCACGGCCTCGAGCGGGCGCCTCCGGAGCGGGGCGCGGGAGCGGTCCCTCCCGCAGAGGGCGCAGCGGTGGGCGCAGCCGCGCGAGGCCTCCAGCTCGGCGCCCGGCCCGTCGGGCACGGCGTCGAAGCGGTGGTGGTGGTGGGCGTGCCGCGCGATCGTCTCGTCGTCCCAGCGCAGCGCCGGCAGCGCCCGCACGCTGGCGGCGTGGGGGCCGCCCTGCACGTGGTCGATGCCGTTCCTGCGGTAGGCGATCGACGGGATCCGCCAGTAGCGCGCGTCCGCCGCGCCCGCGAGCATGACGAGGATCTCCTCGCACTCGCCGAGGATCACGACGTCCACGCCGAGCTTGCGGAGCGCGGCGCGCGGCGTGGAGGAGCCGTGGGGCCCGACGGCGACGAGCAGCCCGCCGTGGCCCCGCAGCGCGGCGGCCGTCGCCATGGGCACGCGCAGCTCGGGCGGCGGGCAGCGCCAGAAGAGGTAGCTCGGCGCCGTGGCGATCGCCGTGATGTCCGGGCGGAGCGCGGCGACCGCGGCGCGGAGCGCGGGGAGGTCGAGCCCGCGCGCGTGGGCGTCGACGAGGGCGGCCTCGTGCCCGGCGCGCTCGAGCAGCGCCCGGGCGTACGCGAGCTCGAGCGGCAGGTGCGGCTCGCGGCAGCCGGCGTAGACGCTGCCCTGGAAGCTCCAGGGCGGGTTGACCAGCGCGACCTTCATGACGCGACCCCGAGCCGGTCGGGCCGGTCGGGCCGGCGGAAGCGCGCGGAGAGGGGGGGATCCGCGTAGACGGCCCCGAGGCGCTCCTCGAGGGCGAAGCGCCATCGATAGAGCGCGCGCAGCCCGTCGCGGACGCCGACGCGCGGCGCCCAGCCGGTGAGCGCCTGGAAGGCGCGGCAGTCGGAGACGTAGTACCGCGGATCGCCGGGTCTCCACCCGGCGAGCGAGACGGCCGGGCGGCGCCCGTCGAGCTCGGCGATGAGGTCGAGCAGCTCGACGAGGCTCACCGCCCTCGCCGGGCCGCCCCCGAGGTTGAAGGCGCGGCCCGAGGCCGGCTTGATGTCGCGGCGCGCGAGCAGGAGGGCCTCGACGAGGTCGTCGATGAACAGGGCGTCCCGGACCTGGAGCCCGTCGCCGTGGAGGGTGATCGGGTCGCGGCGGATGGCGCGCGCGACGAAGTGGGCGATCCACCCCTGGTCCTCGTTGCCGAACTGAGAGGGGCCGTAGACGCAGCTCATCCGGAGCACCGCGGCGTCGAGGCCGAAGGTGCGCGCGTAATCGAGGACGTACTGGTCCGCGGCGCCCTTGGAGCACCCGTGAGGGGTGTGGAAGTCGAGCGGCCGCGCCTCGGAGATGCCGTGTTCGCGCGCGCCGTCGCAGAGGGGTCGATACCGCTCTTCCGCTCGCTCGAGCGGGATGTCCGGCAGCGCGCCGTAGACCTTGCTGGTGGAGGCGAAGAGGAGCGGCGGGGGCCGGTCGAGCTTCCGGAGCGCCTCGAGCACGTTGAGCGTGCCGCGCGCGTTCACCTCGAAGTCGAGCGCCGGGTCCGAGGCGCCCCTCGCGGCGGCGACCTGCGCGGCGAGGTGGAAGACGAACGAGGCGCGCCGCACGGCGTCGCTCACGGCCTGCTCGTCGCGGATGTCGCGCACCATGACGTCCACGCCGCCGCCATGGCGCTCCTTGAGGAGCTCGACGTTCCGCTCGACGAACGCGCGCGCGAGGTTGTCGAAGACGAGGACCGGCTCTCCCTGGCGGAGGAGCCGATCGGCGAGGCTGGAGCCGATGAATCCGGCTCCACCCGTGATCAGGACGTGGTCAGGCATATCTTGCTCCGTTCCGGTCTGGACGAGCAGCGGGCGGCGAGAGAGCAGATGTCAGTCAGGTCGGGAGCGGCCAGCGCAGGGCGGCGCGGCAGGCAGAGCGCCCGCCCGCCGCGCGATTCCCCCCGATCCGCGCCGCGCTGCGCGCGAGTCCCTGAGGAGACACCGATTAACATGCGACCTGGAGGCCTGCAATCCGATCGGAGGAGCTTTATCTCACCATGCGAGTCGAGCCTGGCGCGGTCCCTAAACAGGGTACGGAAACGCCGGACGGCAGCCTGGACAGCTGCGTAGATCGAGGTGTCGCAAAGGGTTCTCGACGCGAGCAGCGGTATCCGGACAGGCGATGAAAGCGACCGGGGACGATGGCGGGAAGGAGGGAGCGCGCTCGACGCCGGGCGGAACCGGGTGGATGCGGCCGCGGACCTCGACCGGCGCGGGCTGGGTGGCGCCGGGGCCGGATGGATCGTCCTGGAACGAGCGGTCCAGAATGCTCGGTCTGGACGGCGCTGGCCCGTCATCCCGATGGGCGACAGCGGTTCGCGCGAGGTTGGAGAAGGGCGTGCGGGGAGGGGGCAGCGCGGACGCGAGCCTTCGAGGAGGCTCAGCTCGCGATCGGCTGGCCGGTCAGGCGCAGGTAGATGTACGCATAGCCGATGGCGGCGATCGGCGCGGCCACGAGCGTACCGAGGCAGCAGGCGAGCGCGCCTCCCAGGAAGAGCGCGAAGGCGAGCAAGGCATAGAGGAAGAGGCCGCCCTTGTGGCCGGTCGTGATTCGCCAGCTTTCCTTCATCGCGTCGATGGTGCCGAGGTTTTTATCGACGATGCACAGGATCGTCATGCTCAGACCGAGCGCGAGGATGACGCCGGGGACGAACAGGAAGACCATGCCGATGCCGACGGCGAGGGCGGTCAGGAACTGGGCGCCCAGGATGGGGAGGAACCACTGGCCGCCGCCGAAGATGTCGTTGAACGAGTACGGCTGGCCGCGCGCGACCTTCAGGAGCAGAGTGTACAGGCCTCCGGCGAAGTAGCTGCCGAGCACGAAGCCGACGAGCTGCAGGAGGAACTGGACGGCCGCCCCGAGGCCGGGCGCATCCCTCGCGAGGGCCGCCTGGATGCCTCCGCCGATGGCGTTGGGGAGGCCTGCCGCGAACCCGACGACAGCGACGGCGCCGATGAGGATCGCCGGGTCGCGCTTCACGCGCTCCCAGCCGAAGGATGCCGCGTCGCCCGCGCCCCACGACGTCGCGCCGCCCATCCCCGGCGGCTGGCCATAGGCGCCGCCGCCGGGAGGCACTCCGTAGCCGCCAGGGGGCGCTCCGTAGCCGCCGCCCGGGGGTGCTCCGTAGCCACCGCCAGGGGGCTGACCCCAGCCACCGCCACCGCCCGGCGGCTGGCCCCAGCCACCGCCGCCCGGAGGCGGACCATAGCCGCCGGCGCCCGGCGGTTGACCGTAGCCGCCGCCCGGCGGCTGACCACCGCCCGGCGGCTGACCGTAGCCGCCGCCCGGCGGCTGGCCATACGCGCCACCCGGCGGCTGCCCCGGCGGTTGGCCGTAGCCGCCGCCCGGCGGCTGGCCATACGCGCCGCCCGGCGGCTGCCCCGGCGGCTGGCCATACGCGCCGCCCGGCGGCTGCCCCGGCGGCTGGCCATACGCGCCGCCCGGCGGCTGCCCCGGCGGCTGACCATACGCGCCCCCCGGCGGCTGGCCGTAGCCGCCGCCCGGCGGCTGCCCCGGCGGCTGGCCATACGCGCCACCCGGCGGCTGGCCGTACGCGCCACCCGGCGGCTGCCCCGGCGGCTGGCCGTAGCCGCCGCCCGGCGGCTGCCCTGGCGGCTGGCCATACGCGCCACCCGGCGGCTGTCCTGGCGGCTGGCCGTAGCCGCCGCCCGGCGGCGGACCATAGCCGCCGCCACCCGGCGGCTGACCGTGACCACCACCGCCCTGACCGCCCCCTGATCCCCCGCCCCAGCCACCTTGGCTCATCTTGTCTCCACCGGTGTGAATACCAGCTAACCCTCAACCAACCACCCCCACTATACGTGGAGGGCGCCGACACGGAACAACTAACTTCTGGCCACGCGGCGAGCGCCGCGCGCGCATCTGCGCGGCCGCGCAGATGCGGCCGCCGCAGGCTTCGCCGGCGTTCCGGACAGGGCCATCATCACGGATCGCGGAGCGCGACTCTCGACAGACCGCGATCGAGCGCTCGAGGCGCATTGAGGGGTGCGACCTGAGGCATCCCTCGAACTCTTCGGAAAATTCACAGGGAGGCGGGGAGACGGAGAGGAAAAGCTTCAAATACTCCCCGTCTCCCCGCCTCCCCGCCTCCCCGCCTCCCTGTTCAATCTTCCCGCTGAAAAGGGCTGCATGATAAGGGGATTCCTCAGGGGCGCGACCGCAAGGACGACAGCGTCCATCCGCCATCCGCGCGCGGCGGCCGCCAGGCGCGACCATCGCAGCGCCCTTCGCCCAACAGATACGCTGATGGCGCCAGCCGAACTTCCCTGTCCACGGCGGGCTCGCCCCACCGGCCCGCCGCACGAGACCGAAGCGCGCGAGACCGGGGAGCATGAAACCGGAGCGCACGAAACCGGAGCGCACAACACGGAGGACGCTCACCTCGGAGCTGCCCCTCCCAGGCAGAGCCCGGCGATGCTGCTCGTGAACGAGGTCCCGTCCTCGCGCCGGACCTCGACGGAGTTGCCCGTGAGCGGCGACGAGAACACCTCCGCGACAACGCCGGCCCCCTGCTTCGCCGTCACGGCGCGGCCGACGAGGGCTGCCGGCGACACGGCCTCGATCGCGGCTCCCGGCGCGAGCGCCTGCTCCTCGGGCAGCTCCGCGCGCCGGAACCCGCCGAACCGGACCGCCGCGCCGCCGTCCGCTCCTCCCGGCGAGAGCTTTCCGACGCACTGCCCGAGCGGCGTGCTGACGACGGCGTAGCGCACCGTGGCGTCCACCGGCGGCCGCCCCCACTCGCGGACCAGGACGGCGGCGATGGCGAGGAGGAACACGGCCACCGGGACCACCAGCGCGGTCGCCACGACCGCCGCGGCGGCGCCGGAAGTCGCCCTGCCGAACGAGGCGAGCTCGGCGCTCACCGCCTGCTCGAACGACTGCAGGACGACGACCTGGCGCGCGCGCACGCGCTCGAGGACGGCCGGCGAGACCAGGTTGTCGGCGGCGCAGAAGCCGCAGCGCGCGACCGCGCCGTCGCCCCCGCCGAGCGGCGCGCCGCACACGTGGCACGCCGCCGGCTCGCCCGGGGCCGCGGGCGGGCGCGCGGCGCACGCCTCCTCGATCCGCCGCTGCCTGCGGCGCACGAGCGCGAGCACGGCCGCGCCCGCGCCGACGGTGCCGAGCCAGGACGCCACCACCATCCCGCCGGTGACGACGTCGCCGTCGGTGTCAGGACTGACCCAGAGCCCCAGCAGGATGAGCGCCGTGAACCCGGTGATCGGCACCGACGCGAGCGCGAACACGACGAGGAGCCGCGCGTGCCGCCGCGACGCCGTGACCAGCGTCCGCCGCAGCGCGTCCGAGAGCTGGCGGCGGCGCGCATCGGTCTGGAGCACGACGTGCGCCGCGGCGCGCAGGCCCTGCGCCGCCGCGGCGGGCGGCGGGCCGCGGTAGTGGCAGGCCGCGCAGGCCATGAAGTCCGGGCTGGCGAGGGACACCGGCGCAGGTCGCCCGCAACGCGGGCAGTGCACGGCGAGCATCGAGCGATTCTACGCCAGCCGCGTCTCGGCGCGTCAAGGCGCCTCGCGGCGCCGTGGCGTCCCTTCATGTTCAGACAGCGACACGCTACCTGCGGCCCCTCCCGGCCGGCGCGAGCGCGCGGAGCGCCGTCGACAGCGAGGCGAACGTGTCCAGGTCCCGGAGCTCGACGGCGACAAGGCTCCTCGCGATCTCCGGGCGCACGCCGACCAGATAGACCCGCGCGCCGAGCAGGGCAGCCGCGCGGCTGATCGCGCCCAGCGCGCTGGCCACCTCGGCGTCCACGAACGGGACGCCGGTGACGTCGAGCAGCACGCGGCGCGCCCTGTGCCGGCTCACCCCCTCGGTCACCTTCTCGAGCACCTGCTGGGCGCGGCCGCCGTCGATCATCCCGATCATCGGCACGAGCAGCGTGCCGGGCAGGAGCGGGATCAACGGGCAGCCCAGCTCTCGCACGGTCTCCGAGAGCGCGCGCTCGATCGCATAGGCCTTCTGCAGGTCGACGTGCTGCGCCGACACCGACTCCAGCAGCGCGTCGCGCTCGAGGGCCGCGCCGAGGAGCGTCCCCCAGATCGCGACCGTGCCCTCGTCCCCGGTCATCGCGACGAGCGTCGGGCCGACGAGCGCCAGGACCCCCCAGTCGCGCCGGGCAGAGCGTATCGGCAGGAGAAACACCATGAGCGAGCCGTCCGCGGCCGCGGGCGGCAGCGTCTCCGCCGGCGGAAACGCCTCGAGCGGGCAGCGGCCGCCGATCGGGGGCGTCGGGCTGCCGTCGCGGCTGTAAGCGCCCGCGACGACGAGGCTCGCGCGCGTCTCCGGATCGTCCCAGAGCGCGAGGCAGCTCCAGACCGCCGGGGTCGCCTCGAGCCACGCGAGCGACCGGGCCTCGTGCTGCGTCCCGCCGAGCAGCGCGAAGCTCACGTCGTAATTGGTCCTCGCGAGCAACCCGAGCTGGTGGACAACCTGCGTCTCCGCCTCGAGCCGGGCCCGCGCGATCGCGAGCCGCGACAGCTCCAGGTAGTCCTCGACGCGCCGCCTGGCCGCCGCGTCCACGGGCACGCGGCGCCGCTCGTGCGACTGGCCGAGCAGGCGCACCGCCGCCAGCAAGGTCCCCAGATCGGGCGTGACGCCGACGGCCTGGCGGTAGGCGCGCTCCACCTCCACCGCCGGGAGCGGCTCGGCGCCCCGGAGCGCCGCGAAATACCCCTCGACCACCCGCGTGACCGCTGGCCATACCTCGGTCGGCGGCGTCCCGGGCGGGAGCTGCCGGGGCACGAGGAGCATCTCGACCATCCGCCGGGCCAGGACGCCGCCCTCGCCCTCCTCGGAGGCCAGGTCCTCCTGGTCGAGGAAGTTCTGGATCACGTTGCAGCCGCACGAGCTCCGCTGGACGAGCACGTTCGCCGTGTGCACGCCCTCGGGCGGGAAGGCCTCGCCGGCGATCATCGACGCGAGGAGATCGCACGCCGCGCTCCCCATCATCTCGAACCGCTGGCGGATCGTGGTCAGCGGCGGGTCGACGCCCTGCGCCTCCACGATGTCGTCGAAGCCGACGATCGCGAGATCCTCGGGCATCCGCACGCCCGCCGCCTTCAGCAAGGGCATCATGCCGATCGCGTTCTTGTCCGTCCCGAAGACGGCGGCCGTACACTCGTGCCGCCGCGCGAGGAGCGCCGGCGCCGCGCCCTGGCCGCCGCTGTACCAGTTGTTGTCGCTCTGGACGACCAGATCCGGGTCGAACGGGATACCTGCCTCGGCGAGCGCGTCCTTGTAGGCCGCGAAGCGCTCGCGCACGTCGTAAGCGGCGAAGTACCCGACGAACGCGATGCGCCGGTGTCCGTGCTCGATCAGGTGGAGCACCGCGCTCCTCATGCCGCCGCGGTTGTCCGGGATCACGGCCGGGCAGCTGACCTCGGCGGCGCGCGTGCCGACCGTGATGAACGGGACCCCCGCGCGCGCGAGCGCCTCGATGCCGTGCACCTCGATCAGCACGATCCATCCGTCCACCTGCCCCCTGGCGAGCGAGGGCGCCCGGAGCTCGAACGGCGTGCCGCGCAGCACCATCGTGCGGTACCCGCGCTCCTGCGCCGCCTCGTGAATGCCCGTCAGGACCGGGTTCCAGAACGAGCCGTCGACAAATGGGGTGATGATCCCGAGGGTGCGAGGGCGGGCGCCCGCGTCGACCTCCAGCCCCTCGGGCCCCGGAGCGTCGGTGCGGCGCGCGGCGGGGATGGATGAGCGGGTCTTTGCGCGCGCGCCCGCCTCCTGCCCCGGAGCGCCGGACAGCTCGCCCCACTGCTCCGGCACCGCGACGCCACTGCTCTCGCCAGCCTGACCCATCCTCGCGCTCCCTGCTCCACGGTCCGGGTCATCCTCCCGGCGAGCTTCTGCGGACCAGCTACCAGGGTACACGTGGCCCCGGCAACATGGGCGCGACGTCTGGCGCGGGAGCGATGAGCGCCGAGCGACGCGCCAGATCGCGGGGAGGCCTGCTCCTCACCGCGCCAACGGCCGCCGGGACGGAGGGCGCGGCCTCTGGCCGGCGCGGAGCACGAAAACGCCCTCGATGTCCTCGCCAGCGCGGGCGCCGGCGCCGCGCCTGCCGATGCTACCGTTGCACGATGCACTACCGCGACGAACGAGACGCGCTGCGCGGGCGCGTGGACAGCCTCCAGGAGCAGCTCGCGACGGCGAAGCGGGCGCTGGAGGACCAGCGGGACGACGACCGGACGGAGCGCGTCGCGCAGCTCGAGCGCCAGATGGCGGAGGCCCGTCGCGTGCTCGACCAGCTCGGCCGCGAGCTCGACCAGGTGCGCGGCCGGCCGCAGCGCTCGCTCTTCGTGCCGGTCCTGGCGATCATCGCGGGCCTCGGGATCTGCAGCTCGGTCGCGGCCTATCTGCTGGTGCGGCCCGCGCCCGAAGCGGCGGCCGGCGCCGTGCCGTACCCAGTCGTGGTCCCGACCCCCGTGCCCGTGGACCCAGCCCCCGAGCCCGCGCCGGCGCCGGCGCCGGCCACGCCGGCCCCCGCGGCGCCGGCGCGGACCGCGACCGCGACCTGGAAGGCGACCGTGACGCGCGCGACCGGGCTCCCCCTCGCGGCCGGCGCGACGTGCACGGTCGAGGCGACGCTCAAGAGCCCTGGGGACGACATCGACGTGCCCGCGCTCCAGGTCCTTTGCGGCGGCAGGCCGATCTACCGCTCGAGCGATCCGCTCAATGGCATGTCGATGTTCAGCAGCGGCGTGCAGGAGGACCCGGGCTCGGCCCCTGATACCTATGTTTATTCCATCTCGTACGAGGACAAAGGCTCGCGGGCCGGGGAGAGGGCCGAGGTCTCGCTCCACAGCATCCGCAAGGCCGGCGCCGTCTGGCGCGACTCAGCGCCTGCGTACAGGGTCGAGCTCGCGCTGCCTTACCAGAGCGCGCCCGTGAAGAGAGAGCCGCTCCTCGACGCCACCGGCAAGGCGCTGCGCAGGTCGGCGCGCGTCACGGAGGCCACGGGTCCCAGCCCGGTGAAGGTCGGCGCCGAGTGCACGCTGCGCGTCACGCCGCTCCGGAGCCCCGGCAACCAGTGCCTCACGCGCCTCGAGTGCGGCGGCCACATGCTCTACGGCGCGGGGACGACCGGCGTGTCCGCGTGCACGGTGGAGAGGAACCAGGTCGTCCGCGTCGGCGACGACCACGGCGAGAAGACGCGCCTCGGCGGCGGCGGACCGGCGCTCGATCTCGACCTCGCGACGGGGCGGGCGACCGTGCGAGGCGAGGTGGCGAGGGGCACGTGGACGGCCTCCGTGCAGCTCGACCGGAGCGCGCAAGAAGGCCAGTAGCGCCCGAGGCGCGACGGCGAGCGAGCGGCCGCGAACGCCGGGCGGCAGGGGCGGTCGATTTTTTTTCGCAGCGCCGATGATTCTGACCGGGCGCGGGGGTCCATGCCCTCGAACCCGGACAGAAGAGGCCACCATGACCGCGATCTCCCCCGCCATTCACCACGCCGCGACCACCCGAGACGACAACCAGGCACCGCAGACCGGCGTCGCCCTCGACGCGCCCGCGACCGGCGCGACGCGCGACGTCCCGCGCTCGAGGAAGGCGCTCTGGGCAGGCCGGATCCTGAGCGGCATCGCCGTGCTGTTCCTGGCCTTCGACGCCGCGGGCAAGCTGTTCCAGCCGCGCGAGGTCGTGGAAGGCACGACCAGCCTCGGATACCAGGCGAGCGTCATCTTCCCGCTCGGCGTCGTGCAGCTCGTGTGCCTCGCCTTCTACCTCGCCCCGCGCACGGCGGTGCTCGGGGCCGTGCTCTGGACGGGCTACCTGGGAGGCGCCATCGCGACGCACGTGCGCGTCGGCAACCCGCTCCTTACCCACACGCTGTTCCCGATCTACGTCGCGGCGCTGCTCTGGGGCGGGCTCTGGTTGCGCGACCGGCGGCTCCGCTCGATCCTCCCGCTCCGGGACGCAAAGTGAGGAGAGCCGGCGCCCGCGAGGGCCGATGATCTGGAGCTCCTCACCGCGTCGAGAGACAACCTTGGGTCCCGGGCGACGCCGCTCGCGCCGCGGACCATCGCACGGAGGCCGACATGTCGATCAAGAACCTGAATCCCTACCTGATGTTCAACGGAACCGCGGGGAAAGCCATCAAGCTCTACGAGGGCGCGCTGGGCGCGAAGGTCGAGGGCCTGATGCGCTACGGCGACATCCCGGGCAACACCCCGGCTCCCGAGAACCGGGACCTGATCATCCACGCCACCCTGCGCGTCGGCCCGGGCCTCGTCATGGTCAGCGACGGCACGCCGGACAGACCGGTTCCGCAGGAGAGCAACACCGAGGTTTTCCTGAGCTTCGACGACGTGGCGGACATGACGAGGGTGTTCGAGGCCCTCGCGGCCGGCGGCGCCGTGACGATGCCCCTCCAGGACACGTTCTGGGGCGCGAAGTTCGGCACGCTCACCGACGCGTTCGGCATCCGCTGGATGTTCAACTGCGACCTCAAGAAGACGTGACGTCCGGGCGGCCCGGCGCCGCTCGGGAAGCGCGGCTGAGCGTCAGCGCGCCGCCAGCAGCCAGGCCGGCGCCCACCAGTAGCGATGGAGCAGCCGGCGCTCGACGCGCGCGAAGCCTGCCTCCTGCAGCAGCGCCGCCCAGTCGTCGATCGGGTGCTCGAACGTGGTGCGGGCGGCGCCGCGGTCCGCATAGCCGAAGAGCACCGGCATCAGGAAGCCCTGCGCCACCGTGTCGAGCTCGGCGCCGGAATACTCGGTCAGCCCTTCGCGGTACCGCTCGAGCACGTGCCGCGCGATGTCCGGCGCGAGCGGCTCGTCCATGCGCGGCGCGTCGAACTCGGCGATCAGCAGGAGATCGCAGCGCTCACGGGCCCAGCGGAGCAGCGCCGGCCGCTCGGCCGGGGCGATCGCGTGCAGGCAGAAGGTCGCCTGCGCGACCGCCCAGCGCCGCGACGCCATGCCGGGATCCGCGGCGAGGTCCTGGAATCGCCCGCTGAAGGCCTCGAAGCCGACGCCCCGCGCCGAGAGCGCCGCGGCGCACCGCTCGAGCAGCGGCGCCGCCGGCTCCACCACGGTCACCCGCCGCACCGCCGGCGTCAGCGCGGGCAGCAGGGCCATACCGTCGCCAGCGCCGATGTCGAGCAGATCGAAGGGCGCCTCCGGGTACTGGCTGGCCAGCGCCCCGCTGGTCTCCCGGTAGAGCGGCACATTGCCGCCGCCGCGGATGAAGGCGGCGAACCCCTCCGCGGACACGTAGACGTTGCGCTTCCCCTCCCGGGCGACCCGCGCGAGGTGCGCCGCGGCCGCGCGGAACAGCGGATCTCCCGGCGAGGCCTCCGCGGCCCGGGCAGCGAAGGCCGCGGCGTCCGCGGCGCGCTCGTCGGCGAACGCCAGCATCGCGAGGTAGCAGAGCTCCTCCGGCGACGGCGCCGCGGCGGCGGCCGCAGCCTCGTCGAGCCCGGCGGCGCGATGACGATCCCAGATCCTCTCCAGCATGGTTCTCCTTTTCCTGCGCGCGGCCTCGCTCGTCCAGCGCTCGAGCGGAGCCCTCATCCCTCCCGGCTTGGCGCGCATCTTGATGATGTTGATGTAGGCTGGCTGCTGCTTCAGTATCTAGGGTCGGGGAGTCTCGTCCTCGCCGCTCGAGCGTGCAACGGTCCGGCGGTTCCAGATCGACGCCCCTGCACAGAGGAAGCCGACCAGGATGGGATAGACGGCGCAGCGTTCGACGAGGCCGATGAGGACGTTGGCCCCCGAGCTGGCGACCGCGAGGAAGGCCACCATCGAGGCGAGCCCGAACACGCCGAGGACGACCATGGCCCTCCCGGCTTTCGGAGTGACTCCGACTTGTTGGCGCTGCCGTCCAAGGAGGATCGCGAGCACGTTGCCTCCGACGATGGACGCGAAGGCGCCCAGGCCGTGATAGTCGACCGCGCCGTCGGGCGGCTCTCCGGAACCGGGGTTGAACGCCAGCAAGACGCCGCCAAGCGCGACGAGAGCTCCCAGGATGAGCGCTGCCCAGCGGCGCCAGCTTCGCAGGCCCTTGAGCGCGGCGACACCGATGAAGAACATGATCCCGAAGAGAAAGAACCCGGTGTTCATGACCCACGCGAGCGGCGATATCATGAACTGGCCAAGAGCCTCGAGGGGGCCACGGACTCCCAGGTTGCTGATGTAGTGATGCGTGTAGCTATAGGGAGGATCCGTCCATGCCGCGGCGGCGATGAACTCGGCGAGGAAGAAGATCACCGCCCCGGCGACGAGCGCCGCGCCGGCGGGGCGACGTTGCACCAGCTGGTTCGCCTCGGGTGCGGGCCTCGCGCGCTCCTTTGGTTCCGAGCTGGAGGTCGGGTCGTTCTCGGTCATGTTCGGGTTCTCTCGGTTGTCGGGCGCGAGGCCCAGCGAAACAGAAGCCCCAGCGTGTGCTCTGCATCGGCGCTCGAGCGGTCGACGCGCGACGCCCAGCCGCGCGCCAGCTCAGCCGGCCCAAGAAAGCCGGGCGACGGCTCCTCGAACGTCTCGATTCGCCCCATGTCGAACAGCCTGCGCCGTCGCGCTCAAGACCACCAGGACATTGATCGCAACGGTTTCAGACCCTATAGGTCTGAATCATGGAGCTGCGTCACCTGCGGTACTTCATCGCGGTCGCGGAAGCGGAGCACTTCGGAAGGGCGGCCGAGCAGCTCCACGTCTCGCAGTCGCCCTTGAGCCGGCAGATCGCTCAGCTCGAAGCGGAGATCGGCGTCGAGCTCTTCGTGCCCTCGGGACGCGGGGTGAAGCTGTCCGCCGCCGGCCGGAGCTTCCTCGAAGGTGCGCGCGCGACCCTGGCTCGCGCCACGCTCGCGGTCGAGGACGCCCGCGCGACGGCGCAAGGCCGTATCGGGACGGTCGTGATCGGGTTCGACGGCGCCCTGGCTGACACCCTCCTGCTGCCGGGGATCGTGCAGACGTTCCGCGCGCGTCATCCGCGCGTCGAGGTGCGCCTTCGGCCGCTGCCGAGCGAGGAGCAGGTCGCCGCGCTGCGCGACGGCAAGATCTCGGTCGGGTACGGCTATCATTCGCCGGAAGACAACCCGCTCTTCCGCTTCCGCGTGCTGTATCGCGAGCGCGTCGGCGTCGTGATGTCGAAGAGCCATCGCCTCGCCGCACGGCGCACGCTGAGGGTCGCGGACCTGAAGCAGGAGCGCTTTCTCTGGCCTCCGCGCAAGGAGGGCCCGCGCCTCCACGACGACATCATCGCCGCCTTCCGGGCGCATGATCTCACGCTCGAGCTCGCCCACGAGGAGGCCAGCAGCGATGTGATCCTCATGCTGGTGGCGAGCGGCGAAGGTCTCAGCATGTTTCCCGAGAGCGCCGCGTCGACGCTCCTTGCCGGAGTGGTGTTCAAGCGGGTTCGGGACCTCAACGTTGTCATCCTGGGCCGCTCGGTGTGGCGCGCCATGGACGACAAGGACCCGCTCGTGCGGTCGCTCCTCGAGATCACGAATTCGGTGCACGGTTCCTCGCGGTAGGCGTGCGCCAGGCGGGACTGGAGGCTCGCCGTCGCCGAGCAACGACGCGTCCCTCGTCCGCGCGCTGCACCACCGAGCGCCGGGCGCGCCTCGACATCGCGGACGACCATGGCGAAGATCTAGTGGAGCTGGCACATGGGACGGGGTGGGTCGATGTGAGCATGGGCCCCGGAATGCACCCCCCGGCTCACGGGTGCGGTCGGGCGCCAGCGTGCCGTTCGGCCGCGCGATGCGGTGTACCCTGGTGATCCCGTGATGTCTTTTCCCCAAGACCCCGTGGCCGGACCCGGACGATGCTAGCCCAGACTGGTGGCGTCGCGGCGGCGGCGCACGAACCCACCAGCCACGGGAAGGCCCACCTCGGCAAGGCCGTGCTGATCACGACGGCCGTGCTCTGGCTGCTCGACTGGGTCAGCACCAGCAGGTTCGACGCCCGGGAAGCGCTGGGGATCGCGGCGTGGGTGTCGGCGGTCCTCGGCGCGCTCACGGCGGTGGCGCACAGACTCGACACGCAGCGCATGCCGGTCTGGCGGCAGCTGCTCGCCCTCGCGCTCACGGCCGGCATCGCCAGCTCGCTGACCCGCCTTGCCCTCCTCCTGCTCGTCATGGCGCTGCCCGGGTCCTTCGCCGAAGGCCCGCGGCAGACGTTGGGGGCCACCGCCGTCGTCGGTTTCTTCGACGGTGACGCGCTGTTCGGCTTCTGGGCCCTGCTCGTCGAGCTGCCGCGCCGGATCGGCGCCGAGCGAAGGCTGGAGCAGGAGCGACACGCGCTCCGCCAGGAGGCCGAGCTCGCGCGCATCCGCGCCGCGCTCGAACCTCATTTCGTGCTGAACACCCTCAACACGATCGCAGGCCTCGTGACCGAAGAGCCGCGCGAAGCCCGCAACCTCATCGCGACGCTCGGGGACCTGCTCCGAGACGCCATGCAGGAGTCGCGACGCCACCGTCACACGGTGCGCGAGGAAGTGAGCTGGCTCCGGGGCTTCGCTCGGATCCTGGAGTCCCGGCACCTCGGGCGGCTCGCGTTCGAGTGGGACGTGGACCGCTCGGCGGAGGACTGCGTCCTTCCGGCATTGCTGCTGCAGCCGCTGCTGGAGAACGCGGTTCATCACGGCGCGCTCCGTCGGCCGGACCGCGGCCGTGTCGCCCTGCGGATCGCCCACGACGCGGACCGCTTGCGCTGCACCGTCGAGGATGACGGGCCAGGCTTCGACCCGGGCGCCGCCCGCCCCGGGGGTCGGGGGTTGGATTTGGTGCGGCGCCGCATCGCCCTCGAATCCGCCCACGCTTCGCTGCGGGTCGACGCGAAGCCCGGCCGGACACGCGTCGAGATCGAGTTGCCAAAGAGGACCGCATGAAGCCCCTGTCCGCTCTGATCATCGAAGACGAATGGCCGGCTCGCAACTTCCTGGTAGAGCTGCTGCGCGACACTGGAAGCTTCGGGGACATCGCCGCGGTGACGAGCGTCGAGGATGCCCGAGAGGTGCTCGGGCGCCCTGAGCTCGGCATCGAGGTCGCGTTCGTCGACGTCCGCCTCGTCGATCGGCCCGGGGATCGCTCGGGGCTCGACTTCGCCCGGTCGCTCGCCGGCCTGGCGAGCCCCCCGGCGGTGGTGCTCGCCACCGCCTCGGCGCAGTACGCGCTCGACGGGTTCGAGCTGGGCGTCGTCGACTATCTCCTGAAGCCGTTCACGCTCGATCGCATCACGACGTGCGCGGCACGGCTGCTCGAGCGGCGCCGGCCGCCGGCCCATGGCGCCGCGCGGCGGCGCCTGGTCGCCCGGAAGAGCAACAGCCTGGTCTTCCTTGACCTCGATGGCATGCTGGCGTTTCAGACAGTAGATCGCCTCACCTACGTCCACCACCTCGATGGTGTATTCTCGATGGACCTCTCCCTCAACGCGCTCGGGGCCGCCCTGGGCAGCCGCGTTCTCCGCGTGCACCGCAACTGGCTCATCGCCCCCGCGCACGCGCAGGGGCTGAGCCGGCTCGCGGGCGAGCTGATCGTCGAAGTCGGCCCCACGCTCCGCGTCCCCGTGTCGCGCGATCGGGCGCGGGAGGTCCGGCAGCGGTTGCTGGAGAACACCGTGGGCATTCGTCAGCCAGGCTGAGCTCGCCTACCTCGACGAGAGAATGAATCTGGCCAGCTCGCCCCCAAGCTGTTCGATATCGAACGCGTCGGACGCGTTCGTCCCGAGGACCACGCGGCTGTTCGCCTCCGGGCAGTCCACCGCGTATCCCCCGAAGCCGTAGTCACTGCCCCCGGCGTAGCCGTAAACCGTCTTGCCCTCGAAGGTTCCGCCCGAGAGGTACAGCGTTCGGTAGGCGTCGAGCGCCGCCGGGTCCAGCACGTCCCCGCCCCAGACGGCGACCAGCCAACGCTCCAGATCGGAGACCGTCGTGACCAGCCCGCCGTTGCCGACCAGCGACCACGTGTACGGCCACGCGGCGGGGTCGTTGCTCCCGAACGTCGAGGTACCGTACCCGATCGCGGTGTCGACCCGCTCCCACACCGGGTCGCCGAAGAAGCCGCTGTGTTGCATCCCGGCCGGCGTCAGGAGCTCGTCGCGCACGTACTGGGTGAACCCTCGCCCCGAGACGGTCTCGACGACGTCGGCCAGCAACGTATAGCCCGAGTTCGAGTACGCGACCTCGCTCCCCGGCTCGAACCGCAGCTCCTGCGCGAAGATCCGCTGGCGGGCTTCAAGGCGCGCCATGGGCTCGAAGTCTCCCTCGGTGTCGTGGTACTCGTCGAACCCGGCGCGGTGCTGGACGACTTGCAGGACGGTGATCTCGGCCTTGTCGGCCGGCACGTCGTCGAAGAAGGTCGCGAGCGAGTCCGTCACGCTGAGCTTGTCCTCGCCTTCGAGCTTGAAGATGGCCGCCGCCGTGAGGTCCTTCATGACGGAGCCGAAATCGTACGCAGTGTCGGCGGCGTCGGGCACGCCATTGTCTCGGTCCGCGAGGCCGTAGCCGCGCGCCAGCACCGTGACCCCGTCCACCGTGACCAGCGCCGATCCGGAGAACCCGGCCATCGCCGCGGCATCGAGGCGGCGATCCAGCTCGTCGCGGAGGTCGTCAGGCGCGTCCGGCGTACCGGAGCTCGATCCGCATGCGGTGTTCAGAGCCATCAGCGCGGCAAGGGGAACGACCATCGACGGAGAATCTGGTCTTGTACGGGACGTCATAGGACACCCACGTTGCCAGACGGGGCGGCGAGGTCGAGCGACGGATGACGAGGCAGGGGTTTTGCCCGACGAGCGGCGGGTTCTCCGGCACGAGGCGCGGGGCGCGCGCCTGGGCGAACCCGCGCGCCGCTTGATTCTCGCCCACCTCGCGCACGAGCAGCCGTGCCAGCTCGTGCGCTGCCCCCGCCGCGGTCCGTGAAGTATTGTGGCGTCGTCGTTATGGCACGTCCAACCACGGAGCCGCATGATGACGTCACTGGGAGGCAACGCCATGACGACCCTCCGATCCTCTGCCGCGGCGCAGCCGGAGGCGATCGTGGGCGCACGCCAACAGGTGTTGGTCCCCGCCTACAGCCCGCGGCCGGCGCCTGGGCTCGAGGGCCCGCCTGCGCGGCCAGCGGAGCGCAGGTTCCCCCCTGGTCCGACGCGTGCATCGGTCGCGGGTGAGACGCGCGGGCCGTCCGCTGGCGGCTTTCGGCCAGAAGCTGCCGAGGGACGCGCGCGGTCGTCTTGAACCAACACGATTGGAGAGGTTTGTCATGCGCAGGATCGACAAGGGGAACTTATCGGCGCTGTCGCGCCGCGCCTTCATCTCGGCGACAGCGGCCGGCGTGGCGGGGGTCGTGACCGGGATCGAGCGTGAAGCCGGAGCGCAGGTGGCGTTCACCCCGCGCTTCTCCGGCCTCACGCTCACGGAGGCGAGGATGGACCACCTCAAGGACGCCATCCGCCGCGGCGGCTATCAGATGCTGAAGGTGGTCACCGAGTGGGGGCTGCACGACCGCTCGATCACCGATCCGGCGACCATCTCGGAGCTCTGCTCGCTGACGCCCATCACCCTCGTCCGGACGTACACCGGCAACAGGTACCATGTCGATCCGAACGCGGTCGAGGCGGAGATCGCCCCCTGGTACGCGGCGAAGGAGAAGAAGAGGGACCTCATCATCGAGCTGGGCAACGAGCCGAACTCGATAAACGATCCGGACGGCACAACGGGGTTCTGGGCCCGCCAGAACCGCGCGTGGAAGGAGAGCTACATCTGGGAGGACCGGTACTATCTCGCGGAGGCAATCGCCCGTTGCCGGAGGCGGTTCCCTCAAGCCAAGATCGTCACCTGCTCGCTCGCCCCGCGCACCGACATGGATATCGAGTGGTTCTTGCAGATCTACGCGCAGGGCACGGACAGCCCGCTTCACAGCGCGGATTACGTCGCCGTGCACGCCTACAACGACGTAGGCCAGACCTGGTATGATGGCAACGATCTCCCGCTGGTGCTCGATCTCTACGGCCGTTACGCGCCCGCGAAACAGTGGATCATGACCGAGGTGGGCCTGCACACCACTGAGACGAGGGCGCAGAAGGGAGAGCGCATGGCGGGGCTCATGCACTATGGCGAGAGCAGCCCTGTCCTCCCCTGGAACGTCTGGGGATTCTGCTATTTCCACCTGAAGCTCGACCGCGACGGCAACCCCGTCCCGGGCGACAGGGCCGCGGCGTATTACGGGGAAGGTGACTCGGCCTATGCGCGGCGGGTCAACGAGGGGAGGCTGCGTCGGACCCCTGTCGGCTGGCTCGACAGCATCGATCCGGCGACCGGGGTGGCCTCGGGGTGGGCGGCCGACCCCGACACGCCAGCCAGCGTGGGGGTGCACTTCTACGCGAGCGGGCCGGGCATCAGCGGTATCCAGTTCGTCGGCGGCGCGGGCGCGGACCTGCCGCGGCTGGACGTGAACACCCACCTCAACATGGCAGGGCATCACGGGTTCTCGTTCCGGATTCCGGACGCGTGGCGCAACGGGACCGAGTACCGGCTGCACGCGTATGGCCTCGACGCCACCGGCGACCTCAACGCGGAGCTCTCGGGCTCGCCGAAGGCGTTCCGCCTCTGAAGGGCAGGAGGCGCTTCACCTGGCCCGAGAGGAGGCGCTTCACCTGGCCCGAGAGGAGCCGCGCGCTCTGCGCGTCGGCCGCCGCTCGCGTCGACTCGCTGCGCGACCGTCCCGTGCGGGCGATGGGCGAACGGAGCCTCCGGCGGGGGCTCCGGCAGGTCGATCCAGCTCACGCCGCCGGGAACGCGTAACGCGATCGTCGCTCTGATGTCGTCTTCCGGGGGGCATCAGATTGCATAAGAAATGATCAGTCATCCGAAGCAGAAGGTTCGTCCTTGACGCCCTCGAATTGTGTGCTTTTCCATCTACCCGAAACGGCGCTCCTTCGTTAACTCCGTTTCCGATCCATCTCGCTTCATTCCTGACGAGGTCAATTGGCAATGCGGCAACACCGTACACGCGCGCATCTCTGGCTCCCGCTCTTCTTCCTTCCCGCCTGCGTATCTCTCGAGTCGCCCGACCCCGACGAGGCGACCGCGTGGGAGCAAGCGGCCCTCACTGGCACGGATCTGACCCCGGCGTCCACGGCCAGCGTCAGCGACATGCGGGGGATTCCTCCGGGGGTCGAGGGCATCGACAAGGTGCACGACGGCGACGTCAACACCAAGCTCTTCATGCCCCACCGCACGGAGTGGATCCAGTACCGGATGCAGGCTCCGTCGATCATCGTCTCGTACGACATCACCTCGGCCAACGACTTCCCGGACCGCGATCCGCGCAGCTGGACCTTCGAGGGCTCCATCGACGGCCTGAGCTGGCTCGTGCTCGACACGAGGACGAACGAGTCTTTCACCTCGCGGCACCAGACCCGGTCCTTCACCTTTTCGAACTCGAATGCATACCTCTACTATCGCTTGAACGTCAGCCAGAACCTCGGCGGCGAGAACCAGCTGCAGCTCGCCGAGCTGCGCGTCGGCGGCTCGCTGGCCGCAGGCACCGTGCCCGGCACGCCGGTGCTCGACGCGCCGAGCGTGGACTCCGACGCCGTCACGCTGACCTGGGCGCCCGCCGCGAACGCCTCCGGTTACTACGTCCAGCGCGTGAACGACGACGGCCGCGGCACCACGGAGGTCTTCACGAGCTCCACCAGCTACACCGACACGAACCTGGCGCCCGGCACGAGTTATCTCTATCAAGTGCAGGCGGTGAACGGCGCGCTGCGCGGGTTCCCGTCCGAGGTCTCCGCGCGCGCCACGACGGCGGGGGTCGCCGTGCAGCAGGACATCACCGCGCTCGCCTCGTCCGTGCCCGTCGAGCAGCACCCTGGAAACGGGGTCACCGGCGAGGAGGTCACGAAGGTCACGGACAACAATCCGTTCTCGAAGTACTACGAGCCGAACGCCAGCACCTGGATCCGGCTCGAGACGCCGAGCTCCGTGGTCACCAGCTACAGCCTGACGTCCGCCAACGATGCTCCGGACCGCGATCCGAAGGAATGGACGCTCGAAGGTTCGAACGACGGCGCGATCTGGACCCCGCTCGACACGCGAGCCAACCAGTCGTTCACGAACCGCCACAGCGCGCGCGTGTATTCCTGCAACCCCGAGCGCCTGGAGTTCAGCCAGTACCGCCTGCACATCCAGGCCAACCACGGCGCTGGTGACACGCAGCTCGCAGAGTGGCGGCTCTTCGGCACGAGCAGCGCCTCGCTCGCCGCGCCCGCCGCGCCGGGCAGCGTGAGCGCGCAGGCCCTGTCGAGCAATCAGATCCGCGTCACCTGGACGGACAACGCCGGGCAGCTCAACCCCGAAGCGTCGTACCGCGTGGAGCGAGCCACGAACTCGAGCTTCACCTCCGGTCTCGTGGTCGGGACGACCGGCGCCGGCAGCACCGAATTCCGCGCCACGGGCCTGGCGCCGAGCCAGACCTACTATTTCCGCGTGAGCGCGCAGAACGCGGCGGGCAGCTCGATCAAGGTCGGGCCCGTGAGCGCGACCACCACCGCGAACACACCGCCCGCGTCGTTCGTGGAGAACGGCTGGTACGACGGCCAGAACCGCACGGTCACCTTGGCCTACTCGGACGCGAACCTCGCCGCGTACTTCGACCAGTACGTCCCGAACCCGTCCGGCGCCACCTGGGTGGCCCCGATCGTCAGCGAAGCCTGGGGCTACGCGAAGGACACCTACGGCAGCATGGTCACCCCGACCCTTCACATGATCGGAAACCAGGACAACGCTCCGGGCGAGGTTCCCGGCACCCTGGCCTACAACGTCGGTGGCGTCGTGTACGCCTCGGACAGCGCCGCCTCCTATCGAAACATCATCTTCACCGTGAGCAGCGACTGGTCGGTGCCGGACTACGGCTGGGTCGTGCAGTCGCTGATCCACGAGATGGGGCACATCGTCGAGAGCAACAACAACGGCATCGCGGGCTCACCCGGCTTCAATGCCTGGGGTGACAGCAAGTGGGCCGAGATCTTCGGCTACGACGTGTTCCTGCACCTGACCACGATCTCCCCGAACCTCGCGCCAGTGATCTACGCGGATAACGTGACCCACACCGATGGGTTCGGCGTTTACTGGTTCCGCGACTGGTACTATCCGCTCTACGCTGGCGAGTTCGGCAACACGGGCGCGGACCACAAGGGCAGCCGGTTCCTGTCCAGGTTCTTCCAGCTCCTCGCCGAGCACCTGCCCACGATCAACAGCACGTACGGCAATCGCCCGCTCAACCTCGGCGAGTTCATCCACTTCTGCGCGGGCGCCGCGGGGGTGGATCTCGAGGACGAGGCCCGGCTCGCCTTCCGCTGGACTCCGCAGCTCGAGCTCGAGCTCGCCAGGGCGCAGACCGAGTTCCCCGGCGTCTCGGCACTCTACCTCGGCAATCGCGCGCCCGGCTTCACGCTCGACCCGATCGCGCGGAGCGCCACGGTCAACGTGGCGCTGTCGGGGCAGACGCTCGCGGGGACGGCTGCCGATCCGGACCTCGGCGATACGCTGACGTACTCCAAGCAGAGCGGCGCGAGCTGGCTCACGGTGGCGAGCGACGGCACGCTGAGCGGCACGCCGCCCTCCGCGGGGCTGAGCACGGCCGTCGTGCGGGTCACGGATCAGGATGGCCTCTTCGATACGGTCGAGCTCGTCTTCGAGGTGACGGACGGAACCTGCGCTCCGGAGAGCGACGCCCAGTTCTGCGCGCGCCTCGGCGCCGGCTGCGGCAGCTTGAGCGACGTCGACAACTGCGGCGCGCCGCGGAGCGTGAGCTCGTGCGGGAGCTGCACGGCGCCCGAGACCTGCGGCGGCGGCGGCACGTCGAACGTGTGCGGCAACTCCGGCGGCAGCACGCCTTGCGGCGGCCTCTGCGCGAGCCCCGTCGTGTTCTCGACGCAGAGCTACCACTCGGGCAACCTCGGCACCGCGGCCACCTGCCACGAGACCACCGTGAACCTGCAAGGGCTCAACTGCGGCAACTTCGCCGCGGGGCGGACGTTCAGCGTCAACGGCGTGCTCGTGACCTGCAACGGCGCCAACGTCACCTTGCCGGCCGAGCGAAACGGCGGCTATTGCGTGCAGGCCAGCGCCGGAAACCAGCCGTGGGCGTATTTCTCGACGTTCTGATCTTCCCCGGTCGAGGAAGCGCGCCCGAGCGGTGGGCGTGTCATCTTCCGTAGAGCTAAGCCCCAGGCATCTTGATGCCGCGCTCGTCCATCACGGCTTTGTTGCGCGCCTCGCTCTTCGCGTACGCCGGGCGGGCTTTGAGCCGCTCGGCATATCCAGTGAAGCTCGGGCGCGGCTCGAGCATCTTGAAGTCGAGCATGTACGCGATGGTGCCGCCGAAGATGACGTCGGCCATCGAGAACTCCTTGCCGAGGACGAAGTCACGGCCAGAGATGGCCGACTCCATCGTCGCGATCATGTCGTCGTAGTTGCCCCAACCGGCGGAGCCGGCGCGGAACTCCCAGTTGCTGGCCCTGGCCATCGAGCCGGGCTCGATGACCGAGGGGGCGAAGAGCGACCAGCGAAAATAAGTGCCGCGCGCCGCGTCGTCGAGCTTCGGCGCGAGGCGGCCCGGGGCATAACGATCCGCGAGATAGAGGCCGATCGCCGCGGATTCGGTGACGACGGTGTCGCCGTCGACGAGCAAGGGCAGCTTGCCCATCGGATTGAGCTTCGTGACGTCCTCCTTCTTCTGGTCGCCGGCCATGATGTCGACGAACTTGAGCTCGTACTCGACGCCGACTTCCTCGAGCATCCACACAGTGTTGGCGGCGCGCGAAAACGGGTGGTGGTAAAGAACGATGGCCATGGTGGTGTCTATCTCTCCGTTCGTTTCCGCCGGTCGGTCGGCGGCGCGGCGGAGGCTACCAGAGGCCGGCCCCGTTGGGCGCGGCGCCAGGTGCGGCAGATTTGAATTCCTCTGCCCGCCGCGTTCATGGCGCCCGCCTCGGCGCGTGGCGACCTCGACCGCTACCCGGCGATGATCACCGGCTCGAGCCGCGGCCACACGAGCGAGAGCGCGCAGGCGCCACGCCGGCGCCTCCACAGCTCGTCCAGCGAGCGAGCACGCGGGCCTGCGCCGCAAGCTGTGGCGATCGCCGCTACTTTCGGCGACCGCTCGTCATCGACCGGTTGTTCTGGTGGGATTCTGACACGCGAAACTACCCGCGGAGCACCTCGTCATAGAGGTCCTCGTACGCCCGGACCATCCGGTCTATCCCGAACCGCTCGATCACCCGCGCCCGCCCGCGCATCCCCACCTCGGCGCGATCGTCGCGCACCGCGATCGCCTCGAGCGCGGCCGCCAGGGGCTCTGGCGATCCCGGCGAGACGAGCAGCCCTGTCTCACCCTCTTTCACGATCTCCGGATTCCCCCCCACGCGCGTGGCGACGATCGGCAGTCCGGCCGAGGCTGCCTCGATGAGGGTGAGCGAGATCCCCTCGGTCAGCGACGCGAGCGCGAACACGTCGAAGGCGGGGAGCAGCTCCGCCACGTCGCCGCGCGTCCCCGTGAAAAGGACCGCGCCGCCGAGGCCGAGCCGCGCCGCCTGCTCCTCCAGGGCCGGCCGGACCGGGCCGTCGCCGACGACCGTCAGGTGCGCGTCGGGCCGCACCTCGCGCAGCCGCGCGAACGCCGCGAGCAGCGTCGCGTGGTCCTTCTCGGGCGAGAGCCGCGCGACGCAGCCCACGTGATAGCCGGCGTCGGGGACGCCGAGCCGCGCCCGCGCCGCGCGCGCGTCGCCCGGCCGGAACACCTCCGGGTCCACGCCGTTCAGGATCGTCACCACCCTGGCCGGGTCGACCCGCTCCACCTCGAGCACGACAGCGCGCGTGTCATCGCTCACCGCCACCACCCGGTCCGTCAGCGCCGCCGCCAGACGGTTGACCAGCACTTTCCGCTTTTGCTTCGGGTAGTTGCGGCCGTGCTTCGTGTGGATGACCCGCGGCCCGCCGCCGCCGCCAGCCAAGCTCGCGGCCCGCGCGAGGCCCGCCGCCAGCGCGCCGTACAGGTGCGGACCCGGGTTGTGCGTGTGGACCAGCCGGATCCCCTCGCGCCGCAGCCACGCCGCGAGCCGCACCGGGAGCCCCGGGTCGAGGCCAGGCTTGCGCGAGAGCACGACCAGCGGCACGCCGAGCCGCGCGAGCTCGTCGGCCAGCGCGCCGGGCTCCTGGAGCGCGCAAACGACAGGCGCGAACCGGTCGCGCGACGTGCGCTCCAGCAGCCGGAGCACCACCCGCTCCAGCCCGCCGACGTTGAGCGCGAGCACGACGTGCGCGACCTTCACCGGCCGGTCCGGCGCGGCGCGCGGCCCCGCCCCCCGCGCCGGCTCGGCCTCGAGGGATCCCGTCACGCCGCGACCTCGCGGCCGAACTCGATGGGCACCTCGGTCATCGTGAAGCGGAACTTGCCGCCCGACGTGACCGGGATCTCGTCGACGAGCTGGACCCGGATGTCCGCCCGCTCGCCGAGGAACCGGCGGAGATCGCGCTCGATCGCCTGCGACGTCTCCGGCTTGTAGCCCTCGCCGGGGATGATCCGGATCGTGATCGCCCGCGACGCGTCCTGGTGGACCTGGTAGCGCTCCACCGTCGGGTTGTCCTTGAAGAAGTAGGGGAAGAACACCGACGAGAGCAGCTGGCCGTCCGGCCCCACGATCATGTCGAGCACCCGCCCCTCGACCGAGGCGAGCAGCGGCAACCCGCGACCGCAGGAGCACGACCTGTCGGCCGCGACCACCACGTCCTCGTTCTTGTAGCGGATCAGCGGCATCGACCGGCACACGAGGTCGGTCAGGATCACCTCGCCCGGCTCGCCGGGCTTCGCGTGCCGGCCGCCGCACAGCACCTCGACGAAGTTGTTCTCGATGTTGAGGTGCTTGCCCTCGCGGCGCTCGCACTCGGCGCCGATCAGCATCATCTCCCTGCAGCCATACCGATCGTAGACCGGCGCCTGGAACGCCTTCTCGATGGTCTCGCGCTGGTGAGGGAAGAGCCGCTCCGCCGTCGCGATGATCCCCTTCGGCGCAGGCAGCCTGTGCCCCGTCTCGAGCGCGTAGCGCGCCGTGTAGTAGAGCGGGCTCGTGTACCCGACGACGAGGTTCGGCTGGTAGCGGAGGATCTCGTCCACCACCCCCGCGAGCCGCGACTCGGACAGGTTCCACGCGCTGACCGTCTTCTTCCGGATGGCGGCCTCGTGGAGCGTGCGCTTCACCTTCTTCCAGCGGGGCTCGTGCGTCGGGATGCCCCAGATGTAGAGCTCCTTCTCGCCGAGCCGCCCGCCTGCCCACGCGTCGGCCCGCAGGGCCGCCGCGCTCCTACACTCGTATGTCGTGTGATCGTAAAAGAACCGCGCCGGCTCGCCGGTCGAGCCCCCCGTGCCGCTCCGGATGAGCTTGCCGCTCCACCCCTCGGCGATCATCTCACCGCCGTGCGCGCGGAGATCCGCCTTGGTGACGACCGGGAAGCGCACGAGATCCTCGGGCGCGTGCACGTCCTTCACCTGCACCCCGTACTCGGCGAAGCGGCGCCGGTAGAACGGGATATTCTGCTCGGCGAACCGGAGCGTCGCCAGCATCTTTCGCCAGTTGAGCTCCCGGAGCTCGCGCTCCGGCCGCCACTGCGAGCGCTCCATCTCCTCCAGGTAGGTGAGTGTCGCCCTCCTTCGGAGTTTCGTCTCATAAAACGGATAGAGGACATTCCGAAAGAGGGCTGAATACATAATCGGTGTGGATTCTTCCGAACCTGCGACAAACAGTCAAGCTGCCGCGGCCGCCGCGGCGTTCAGGCTGTGAGCGTGCCCGCCGGCAGCCGAGCTGTCGAGACTGGACTCTACTCCACCGCTGCTCGAGCGTCGCGTCGCGCACAGACACTCCCGTTGAGCACGCCACGCCCTATCGCCGCGCGCGCCCGCGACGCACCGGACGCGTCCGCGACGCCGCCGCGCGCGTCCGCGACGCCGCGGGCGCGTCCGCGACGCCGCGGGCGCGATCCGTCCAGACGCGCGCTGTGGCGCCTGGCGACGAGCGCGCGGCGGCGCCTCAGCCCAGGGTGGGCTCCGCTTCCTGCTGCCAGAGCGCCGCCAGCGCGAACGTCTTCGCGTTCTCCGGGACGGCCTGACAGAAGCTCTGCCGCCGCGCCGGGTCGTGGATCCACTGCGCCCGCGCGACGAGCCGCTGCATCGCCACCGCGATCGCCTCCCGCGCCGCCTCGTGGTGCCCGGCGGCCCGGAGCGACTCGGCGTACACGAGCCGGATCTGCGCCTCGCCCTCCTCGGTCCCCCCGGCCTCGACGAGCAGCCCGAGCCCGCGCCGCGCCGCGTCGAGGGCCTCCTGCGCGCGCCCCTGCTCGAGCAGCACCCGCGCGCGCACCGCGAGCGCGAGCGCCTGCAGCGTCGGCACGTGCGCCAGCATCGCCACGGCCGCGCCCGCCTCGTTGTCCGCCGCGCCGAGGTTGCCGAGCCGCGTCAGGATCGCGGCGAGGTACGCGCGCGACCGCGCCTCCTGCCGCCGGTTCGCCTGCGCCGCGAACGCCTCGACCGCCTCGGCCGTGACCGTGCGCGCCGCGGCCAGGTCGCCCTGCTGCGTCCAGAGCAGCCCCAGGTTCTGCTTCGCGAACGCCGCGACGTTGTGCAGCCCAATGCGCTCGGCCTCCGCGAGCGCGTCGCGCAGCTCCGCCTCGGCGCGGTGGTACATCCCGAGCTGCACCAGGCAGTGCGCCGCGTTCACCCGGCTCAGGCACGCGTTCCGGAGGTCGCCCGTCTGGAGGTACGCCGGGATGCTCTGCTCGGTGCACTCCAGCGACGCCGCCGGGTCGCCGTAGCAGAGCGCCCGCGACGCCCGGAGCGCGTGGATGCGCGCGGCCACCGCCGCGTCGCGCTCGGCGAGCGGCATCGCCACGCGCGCGAGCTCCTGCACGATCTCCTCCGCCGCGGCGTACTGGCCGCCGTGCAGGAGCGCCCCGGCGATGCGCGCCAGCGCGCTCACCGAGTGGCCGGTCGGCTCTTCCATGTAGCTCGGAGGTCCGCCGCCCGCGTGGCTCGACGGTGCGCCGCCCGCGTGGCTCGAGGGTGCGCCGCCCGCGTGGCTCGACGGTGCGCCGCCCGCGTGGCTCGCGCGGCCGCCGCGGTCTCCGCCCGCGTGGCCCGCCGCGCCGCCGCCCCGCAGCTCCTCGACGAGGTCCGCGAGCCGGTCGCCCATGCCGAGGCGCACGCGCATCGACGCCGCCTCCGCCGCGGCCGCGTACCAGAGCGCGCTCTTCCGCGGGAAGCCCCGCATCGCCATGACGGCGCACCGCTCTGCCTCGGCCGCCTCGCCGAGCCACTTGTGCGCCTCGGCCTGCACGAGGCGCAGCGCCGCGAAGAGCTCCCCGTCCACCTCGGCGCTCGCCGCGCCCTGCTCGGCCCGCTGGATCGCGGCGCGGAAGTCGTTCGCCCCGAGCGCCTGCTCCGCCGCGCGCCGGAACCAGATGACCGCCCGCTCGGCGTCGCCGCCACGCTCGAAGTGATCGGCCAGGAGCGCCGCGTCGCGCTCGCCCGCGCCTTCCAGCCACTCGCCCGCGAGCAGGTGGCCGAGCGCGCGGTCCGCGTCCGTCAGCGTCGCGTACGCCGCCTCGCGCACGAGCGCGTGCCGGAACGCGTACTCCTCCTGGCCCCCGAACTTCCCCTCCCCCCGCCGCGCGATGAGCTCGCGGTCGACGAGCACCGCGAGCCACCCGTCCACCTGCGGCGCCCGCCGCTCGCCGCCGAGCAGCGCCATCAGCCCCCCGCGCCAGAACTTCTGGCCGAAGACGCTCGCCGCCCGGAGGACCCGCCGCGCCTCGGCGTCGAGCGACTCGAGCCGCGCCTGCACCATCGACAGCACCGTCTCGGGCAGCGCCTCGGTCCGCCCCGAGGCGGCCGCGCGGATGAGCTCCTCCAGGTAGAACGCGTTGCCCCCGGCGCGCTCGCACAGCCGCGCGCACACGTCGGGCGTCACCGAGTCGCCGAGCACCTCGCGCACGAGCCGCTCGCTGCCCCGGCGCCCGATCTCGCGCAGCCGGAGCTCCTGCACGCCGCGCGAGACCCACACCTTCGGGAAGACCGACTCGACCTCCGGCCGCGCCAGCGCGAGCACCATGAGCGGCTGGTCCCGGAGCGCGAGCGCCGCGTCGATGAGCTTCACCGTGGGCACGTCGCCCCACTGCAGGTCCTCCAGCACGAGGAGCACCGGCTCGCCGCGGCACTCGGCGAGCACGAAGTCCTCCCAGGCGCGGCGGATCTGGTCGCCCATGAGCATCGGGTCGCTCCGCGCGGCGCGCAGCTCCACCCGGCCCTCGTCGGAGAAGCGGATGCGCGCCACCTCGCCGAGGAACTCGGTCACGCGCGCGAGGTCGCCGCCGCTCAGGTAGCGGCCCACCCGCGCGCGCAGGCGCTGCTCCCGCACCTCCTGCGGCTCGCCGCCGGAGAGCCCGGCCTCGCGGCGCAGCATCTGGCGCAGCATCCCGAAGGGCGAGCCGGCGCTCATCGGGTCGGCGTGGCCGAGCCAGATCTGCACCCGCTCGTTCCGCTCCTCGACGCGGCGCAGGAACTCGTAGCGCAGCCGGCTCTTGCCGAGCCCCGCCGGCGCCGTGATCAGCACCGCGCGCGCGGTCGGCTCGGAGAGGCACTCGTCGAGCACGGCGTCGAGGATCGCGAGCTCGTGGTCGCGCCCGACGAACGGCGTCGCCCGCCCGAGCAGCGTGCGCGCCGCCTCGACGAGGTCGCGCTCGGCCCGGAGCACGAGCCCCGTCGCGTCGCCGCCGACGTCGAAGCGCGCGTCGAGCAGGCCGGCCATCACCTCGTCGAGGCGGATGGAGCCGCCCTCGGCGCGGTCGAGCAGCCGCACGGCGCGGTCGATGGTCGGCCCCATCGGGAGCCGGTCGTCCGCGGAGCCGCGGCCGGCGACGAGCGCCATCTGCACGCCGGGCAGGAGGTCGCGCACCTCGATCGCGCACCGCGCCGCGCGCGCCGCCTGGTCGGTGATGAGGCCGCGCCCCTCGAGCGTGATGAGCAGGAGCCCGTCCGCGAGCGTCTGCAGCGTCCCGCCGAAGCGCGACGCGACGCGCTTCACCTCGTCCTCCGGGACCACGCGCGCGAGCGGCACGGTCATCGGGAGGGTCATCGGCATGGTGGGCCCCTGCCAGGACGCCTCCTGCGGGCCCATCCGCGCGAGCATCAGGCAGAGCGTCCGCCGCTCGCCGGTGGTGAGCGCGCTCGCGCGCCGGCTCACGGGCGCGGGCGGGGTGCTCTTGATCTCGCCCACCCGGAGCAGCTCGAGGGCGACGGCGGCGCCGTTCGCGGGCCGGGCGGCCGGGTCCTTCGCGAGCATGCGCGCCACGGCGGCGTCCACGGACTCGGGGATGTCGTCGCGCAGGTCGCGGAGGCGCGGCGCCTCGTCGAGCACGACGCGCAGGAGCGCGGTGTGGATGTCGTCCCCGACGAACGGCGGGCGCCCGGTGAGGCAGTGGAACAGCACGCACCCGAGCGCGAAGACGTCGGCCGCCGGCCCCACGGCGCGCTCGCCGCGCGCCTGCTCCGGCGCCATGTAGAACGGCGTGCCCATGACGACGCCGGTCATGGTGAGCGGCGCGAGCGACGTGAGCCGCGCGATGCCGAAGTCGAGGAGCTTGACCTGCTCGACCGCCTTGTCGACGAGGTACAGGTTGCTCGGCTTGAGGTCGCGGTGGACGACGTTGCCCCGGTGCGCCTCGGCGAGCGCCTCGGCGATGCGCAGGCCGAGCGTGACGCTCTCGCCGACGGTGAGCCCGCGCCGGCGCAGCCGGTCGGCGAGGCTCTCGCCCTCGAGCCACTCCAGCGCGAGCCAGGGCTCGCCGCTCTCGGTGGCCCCCTGCGCGATGTACCGGACGATGCCGGGGTGCCGCAGCTCGGCCAGCACCTGCGCCTCGCGCGCGAAGCGCTCGCCGTGCTCGAGGCCGCGGCCCGACATGACCTTGAGCGCCGCCGTCTCGCCCGTGTGCCGGTCGAGGGCGCGGTAGACGGAGCCCATCCCGCCCGACCCGGCGAGGCGCTCGATCAGGAAGCGGTCGGCGACGATGTCCCCGGGTTTCATCGGGACGGCGAGTATCACACGGAGGGCGGATGAAGAGGCCAGATCCCGGCGCCGGTCTCGCCGCGGGCGGCGGCGGGCGGAAACGTGGACGGACGCCCGGGCGGAAACGCGGGCGGACGCGCGGGCGGGCACGCGGGCGGATGCGCAGGCGGGGCGCGCGTCGGAGAAACGCGAGGCTGGGAGGGCGAGCTCGGGGGCACGGGCGGGGGCGCGGTTGGCGAGCGCGCCGTGTGTCCCGATGTAGGCAGGGCAGCGCGCCTGGTGATAGGCTGCGCGCCCATGTCTGCGCTTGTACTGCCTACCGTCGAGACCCTCGTGCCCTACGAGGGCGGCAAGCCGCTCGAGGAGCTCGCGCGCGAGCTTGGCGTGACCGACGCCGTGAAGCTCGCGTCGAACGAGAACCCGCTCGGTCCGAGCCCGCGCGCCGTCGAGGCGGCGCGCCGCGCGCTCGAGAGCATGAACCTCTACCCGGATGGGGCGGCCTACCGGCTGCGCCAGCGGCTCGCGGCGGTGCACGGCGTCGCGATGGAGGAGGTCATCCAGGGCAACGGCTCGAACGAGCTGCTCGACCTGATGGTGCACGCCTTCGCGACGCCCGGGTCGCACATCGTGTTCGCGGACCCGGCCTTCATCGTCTACCGGATCGCCGCGCTCGCGTACGGCGTCCCGTTCACGGCCGTGCCGCTGCGCGACCTGCGGCACGACCTCGAGGCGATGGCCGCGGCCGTCACGCCGAAGACGCGCCTCCTGTTCGTCGCGAACCCGAACAACCCGACCGGCACCCACGTCGGCCGCGGCGCTGTCGAGCGCCTGCTCAGGGAGGTGCCGCCCGAGGTCATCGTCGTCATGGACGAGGCGTACCTCGAGTACACGGACGCGGCGGACTACCCGGACTCGATGCGCCTGCGCGGGCTCCGGGAGCGGCTCCTCGTGGTGCGCACCTTCTCGAAGATCTACGGCCTCGCGGGCCTCCGCGTCGGCTACGCCGTCGGCCCGGCGCAGCTCATCGACTACATGAACCGGGTGCGCGCGCCGTTCAACGTGAGCGCGATCGGCCAGGCGGCCGCCCTCGCGGCGCTGGACGACGCCGAGCACGTCGAGCGGAGCCGCGCGCTGAACCGCCGCGAGCGCGAGCGGCTCACGCGCGAGCTCACCGGGCTCGGGCTGTCGGTGGCCCCGAGCCAGGCGAACTTCGTGCTCGTGGACGTGGGGCGGCCGGCGCGCGCCGTGTACGACGGCCTGCTGCGCAAGGGCGTCATCGTGCGGCCGTTCGGCAACCTGCCGACCAGCCTGCGCGTGACCGTCGGCACCGAGCGCGAGAACCAGCGCTTCCTCGAGAGCCTCGCGGACGTGCTGAAGTGACGCGGCGGGGCGTCCTCCCGTAGCGCCCCCGGGTGGGGCGCGCTCGGGCGCGGGGCTGTCAGCGCCGCTTCAGCGGGGCTGGCCGCAGTTCCCGGCGGCGCAGCACGAGCTCGGCCCCGGGTTGCTGAACGCGATGCACGAGACCACGGCGCCATTGCACCGATCGCAAGCGCCGCCCGGCAACGTCCAGTACCAGCTGGACGCGGTACAGCCGTTCTGCGCATAGCACGCGTCGTGGACGTCACAGCACGCGCCGTTGCTACCGCAGCTGTCGCCGAACCACACCCACGACGGGAGATCACACCCGTAGTTGTCGTATTCCTCGCCCTGGAGCGAGCTTGAGACCTTCGACTGGATGTAGAGCGCCCCTTTGATCGCGCTCTCCAGCGTGGGCAGCTCGGCGAGCTCGGGCCGCAGGCTGCCCTCGACCGGCGCGCTGGAGGCCTGCTCCACGCCCGGCTGGGCGTGCAGCGTCCAGCGGACCGTCTCCTCGTCGGCGCTGCCAAGCCGGTAAGCCACCGAGAACTGCGGGGCGCCGGCGCGATCGTAGATGTCCACGCGCACGAGCGACGGGCTGACCTTCGTGCTGCGGGCGACCACGTTGTCCAGGTCCATCGTCAACGTCTCGGGGCTGGGCGCCTCCTGTCCGAGCGGCTCGTCTGCGGCCTCGTCGCCCGCGCCGGCGCACCCGATGGCCACGGTCGACCCGCACACGACGAGCGCGACGACGCCGGACGCGAATTGCATCATTCTCATGACGATCCTCCTTCGTTCTGTCGACGCGACTGCTCTCGCAGGGCCGTCGACATGTTGGGGTTCAAAGCAACTCGAACGAGGTCCATTTAACTTGGATGAGGTTCCGGTCAAGGTTTTTGGTAATCCAGGCCTGTAACAAAGATGCCGGGCTCCAATGATCCACCTGATTCTCGGTGTTGGTATCCGATATGCACGAGCTCAGGAGTGAGCGTTATTTGCCTGGTATTTGCCCATCGGCTGATGCGGGCTCATCGGCCAATGCGGGCTCGTCGGCAATGCGGGCTCATCGGCCAATGCGGGCTCATCGGCCAATGCGGGCTCATCGACCGATGCAGGCGCGCAGGTTTCCGACCACGTCCCGCCGATCCGCCTCGCCCGATCCGCCTCGCAGGCTGTGGAGTGAACAAGGCGCCTTCACTGCATCAACGGGTTGTTGATGCAGCGTCACTTTCCACGAGGCGGAGATGGCAAGCGCGGCAGCCTGCTCCTGTACGACCTCGACGGATCCTCACTGGCCGCGCGGACGCGATGTGAACGCGGCCGCTCCGGCCTCTCGTGCTGAAGCAAGAGCTTCGCCAAGGCGGCGTGCACGGGGGTGCAGCGCGGCGACGTCGGCGCCGTGCGCGCGACCGAGGCCGCGCTCAACGGCTGAGGCGTCGGTCGTCGCGGCGACGGCTGACGAAGTGATTTGGCTAGAGCGACAAACGGGTTGAAACCACGAGAAAAAGCAGGAATTTCACAGGGAGGCGGGGAGGCGGGGAGCGAGAGACGGCAAGAGAAAGAGCTTCATTTTTTCTTCCTCCCCGCCTCCCCGCCTCCCTGTGAAAATTCTCCGGGTTTCAACGTGATAGATGGGATGAGGCAGCCCAAGGGGCGCCTGGACCCACGATGCCGACCGCACCGACTCGAGCTTCTGCTCGACGCATTCGCGCGGCGGGGCCTGCGAAGACAGCCCGCAGCACCGTGGAGGTCGGCCAATCGGCAGCAGAACGAGCTGGAGCGCGCAGGAAAGAGCCGCTCGGAGCAGCAAGCAACGTGGCCGACCTCTCGCCTGCAGGGTTGCCTGCGGGCACCCCCACGCGTTCGAAGACGCAGTCGACGGGGGCCCAGGAGAGGTCAGCCATGCGAAGTGTAGCGCTGGATCTGGGGGTCAACGAGATTTCGTTCTGCGAGGTGGCGGGCGGAGCCGTGGTGCTACGACGCACGGTCCGCTCGCTCGATTCGCTCCACGATGTCCTCGGTCCGTCGTCCTCGCCGGCCCGGGTGGCGATCGAGGCGTGCCGCGAGGCCTGGGTGGTTCACGACAAGCTCCGCGACTGGGGCCACGACGTCTTGGTCGTCGACACCACGCGAGCACGTCAGCTCGGCGTTGGCCAGCACGGCCGCAAGAATGATCGCCTCGATGCCGAGGCGCTGGCGCGCGCCGTCGAGCGCGGGGGCATTCCGCTCGCTCACGTGCTGTCGCCCCACCGGCGAGCCATACGCCACCAGCTGGCCGTGCGACGCGCGCTGGTCGAGACGCGGGCCCAGTATGTCACCACCGTGCGCGGCATCCTGCGCGCCTGCGGACACAAGCTCGCGACGTGCATGACCGAGGATTTTATCGCGCGGCTGAGCGAGGCCGCTTTGCCAGCCGAGACCCGTCGGCTGGTCGGGCCCTTGGTGACCGCGCTGGAGGTGCTCAACCCCCAGATCGCGCTGGTCGATGCCGCGCTCGAGCAGCTGTGCGCCCACGAGCCGGTGATCGCGCGGCTGACCACGGCGCCCGGTGTGGGGCTGGTCGTCGCCGTCGCGTTCGTCTCGGTCGTGGATGAAGCCAAGCGCTTTCGCCACGCCCACCAGCTCGCCTCCTACCTGGGTCTGGTTCCCTTGGAGGACACCACCGGCGGGCGTGACAAGCGGCGGCTGGGCTCGATCACCAAGCAAGGCAACGCGTACCTGCGCACGCTGCTGACGCAGGCCGCGCACACGATCCTGCGACACAAGAACAAGAGCGGCGACGACCCGCTGCGTCGATGGGCAGATGCCATTGCCGAACGCCGAGGTCGACACATCGCGGTCGTGGCGCTGGCGCGGCGGCTGTCGGGGGTGCTGTGGGCCATGTGGCGTGACGGCACGCTCTACGACGCGCAGAGCGCAGCGGCTGCCTCGGCCAAGGGCCTGCGCCTGCAGGCGCAGTCGCTCGAGCAGCAGGCACAGGCCATGAAGCGAGCCACGGTCAAAGCGCGCCGCCGGCAGCGGTCCATCGACAAGGGGCTCGACGCCGCCGCGGCAGCGGCCCCATCGAGGCCGACCTCGACCTCAAGGAGGGCCTCGATGAACTGACTTCCCCCACACGGGGGACATGCGCCACGAGCGCGCCACGCCAGGAGCGTGAAAGAGGGCTACGTGGATGAGCGCGGGAACACCGAGGGCGCTCCGCCTCTGGGTCGAACACGCCGTTTGATAGATTGCGCCTCCACGATCCCGTTTCGGACCCCAGCGTGCATCCAGGCCACCAAGGCGACTGCCGGCCTGAGAATGCGGATCGTCGATTGAGCCACAGCTCGCTCCTGCGGACGCGACGCGGCGCTCCAGCCCAACCGTAACGACGCCCGCCAGGGCGATGGGAGACGTCCATGCCGAAACGACCTGCACCGACCACACCGAGCGCTACCGCTGCCGAGCCGAAGCCGGCCAGCCGCGGAAAGAGAGCGCTAAAGCCCTTGACCTCAGGGCTGCCTCATCGTCGGTGTTCTAGAAGATACCCGACGCGCTCTGTGAACCCCTGGTCCCGGCGTCGGGTGGAATCGAGCCGGTGGGCGTCGTGGTCGACGAAGCCGCCGCCTGCGGGCTCGATCCCGTCGCGCGCGCCAGCATCACGCGCGCGCCTCTCAGGGCGCGCAGCGGGTGATCGTCACCTTGTTCAGGCCCAGCTCCACGAGCGGTTTGTCATTCTCATCGGTCTCGACGTGCGTCAGCTCGGTGACCACCTCGACCGGCGCGCACTGGCCGAAGATCGTGTAGTCGCCGTCCAGAAAGTCCGTCACCACCTCCGTGACGTAGAACTGGCTCCCGTTGGTGTCCGCCCCGGCATTGGCATAGGCGAGCGTCCCCGCTCGATGCTTCAGCGTGGAGATCTCGTCGGCGAACTCGTACCCTGGCCAGCCCTCGCCGTTGGCGAGCGGATCGCCGCCCTGCGCCATGAACTCCGGAATCACCCGGTGGAAGGTGAGCCCGTCGTAGAAGCGCCGCTTCACCCAGCTGCCGGTCGCCGCGTCCAGCCAGGGCCGGCGCCCGCGCGCGAGCCCGACGAAGTTGGCGACCGCGTTCGGGGCCTCGTCCGGGAAGAGCTCGCAGGTCAGCGCGCCCTTGTCGGTCTCGATGATCGCGCGCAGCGGCCCCGGGCCCTCCGGGAGCTCGGCCAGCGCCTCGTCCAGCGTGAACATCCCGGCCTCTGGATCGGTATCGCCGGCGAGCACCTCCTCGGGCGCCTCCACGTCGGGGCCGCACGCCACGCTTCCACCGCCGCCCGCGCTCCCGCTCGTCGTCGAGGCGCTCGAGCTCGTCGCGCCCCCGCCCTCCCCGCCCGCGCCGCCGGTCGAGCTCGTCGCGCCCCCGCCGCCGCCGTCGTCGCCGCAGCCGGCGGCGAGAGGGATTGCGAGGAGCATCGAGACGCAAAGTGTGTTCACAGACAGAGGAGGAGAAAAGGAGCGGATCTGCATCGGAGCGACACTTGCACGGGCGCCACGGGAGCGCACGCCCGACCTGCCCGCGAGCTCGCGCGGAGGGCCCTCCCCGAGGTGACGAGGCCCCCGCCACGCAAATATTTACTTGCGTGAATATACACGTCGGTACATAGTCCTCTCATGCCCAGCTCGGAAGTGTTCGAGGTGCTGGCCGACCCGACGCGGCGTCTCCTCGTGGAGGCGCTGCTCGACGGCGAGCGCGCGGTCGGTGAGCTCGTCGAGCTCGTCTCGATCCAGCAGTCCGGCGTCTCGCGCCATCTGCGGATCCTCGGTGAGGCCGGGTTCGTCGCGGTGCGGGCGGAAGGCACGAAGCGCCTCTATTCGCTGCGGCCGGAGCCTTTCCGACAGCTCGACGACTGGGTGGGGCGCTATCGATCGCTCTGGGAGAAGCGCCTGGATCGCTTCGGCGAGGCGCTCGAAGCCAAACGAGCGGCGCGGAAGAGCGGGACTCAGAAAGGACGGAGTGAATGAACGCGACAGCTCAGAAAGCCAGCATCCTCGTCGAACGCACCTACCCGGCCTCGGTCTCCGAGCTCTGGGAGCTCTGGGCGACCAAGGACGGATTCGAATCCTGGTGGGGTCCGGAGGGATTCCGGGTCGAGGTCCACGCGCTCGAGCCGAAGGAAAACGGGCTCCTCCATTACTCGATGATCGCCGACTCCCCGCAGATGATCGAGGCCATGAAGCGCGGCGGGCAGCCGACGTCCCACGAGGTGCGCGCCCGCTTCAGCGCCTTCTCGCCGCAGAAGGCCCTCACCATCACGAGCGTCATCGACTTTCTCCCGGGCGTCGAGGCCTACGAGAGCAACATCGAGGTCCTCTTCACCCCGCTGGCGAACGGCGCGCACATGGCCGTGACGCTTCACGCGATGCACGATGCGCAGTTCACCGAGATGCAGAAGGCCGGCTTCACCAGCCAGCTCGGGAAGCTCGACAGGCGCTACGCGAAGTAGCCGGTGGGGCTCGGCTTCGTCGAAATGCCCGGCGCCGGCACGTCATCGGCGCATGGAGCCATCTGGCAGGAGAGGACTATCCATGAAACTGTACTTCAGCCGAAACCTCAATCCACGGGTCGCCGTCGCCGTGGCGCGCCACCTCGATGCACCCGTCGAGTTCGTCCACGCGGCTCCTCTCGACCCGTCACAGCAGGAGAAGTTTCGAGCGCTGAACCCGAACCTGCGCGTGCCCATCCTGGTCGAGGGAGACCAGTCGCTCTGGGAGACAGACGCGATCGCGTGCCGCCTTTCTCAGCTCACGGGCTCGGACTTCTGGCGCACGGGCGCCGCACAACCGGAGATGATCCGCTGGTTGAGCTGGGGCACGCACAACTTCGTCGCCGCGTGCGACAAGGTCCACTTCGAGCGCGTGACGAAGCAGCGCTACGGGCTCGGCCCCATCCGCGACGACGTCGTGGCGGAGGGGCTTTCGGCGTTCGCCGGAGCGGCGACGCTGCTCGAGCAGGTCCTGAGCGGCAGGGACTGGCTCGTCGGGAGCGACGTTTCGTATGCGGACTTCCGCGTGGCGTCGGTGCTTCCGTTCGCGGATCTGGCCGGGCTGCCGCTGGCGGACTACCCGCACGTCGCGGCCTGGCACGCGCGCCTGTGGCAGCTCGATGCCTGGCGCGATCCGTTCGCGGGGCTCGAAGCGCCGGAGCTCCCGGAGGTTCCGCGCTTCGGTGCCGCCGGATCGACGCGTTAGCCGCGCGAGGTGCGCGGTCGTTCCGAGCGCCGGGCCCGGGGTCCTGTCGTCGCCGCTCGGGCCCGCGGCTTCCAATTTGTCCAATACGGGGGCGCGCGCGGACAGCAAGGTCCGCTCATGAAGATCATCCTCATCCTGGTCATGCTCGCTCTCGGGGGCTGCATGTCCGACGACACGACATCGACCTCGGCCGAGGCAGCCCCTGCTGCCACCTCGGCGGTCGCCCGTTACCAGGTCACCGACGTCGATCGCGCCGTTCGCTTCTACACCGAACAGCTCGGCTTCGCGCTCGACCTGCAGTCCGGCGCGGAGTTCGCGGCGGTCTCGCGCGGTGACTTGCGCTTGCTCCTGAGCGGCCCCGGCAGCTCCGGCGCGCGCCCGATGCCCGACGGCCGCGCTCAGGTCGCCGGCGGCTGGAACCGCGTCGTCCTCTACGTCGACGACTTCACCGCGCTCATCGATCGACTCCGTGCGGCCGGGACCGTCTTCCGGAACGACATCGAAAACGGCACCGGTGGCGCGCAGATCCAGATCGAGGATCCGGACGGCAACCCGGTCGAGCTTCACGAGGCCGCGGAGGGCTCGACCTCGGCCGCGGCGGGCCCCGCTGTCACCTCGGCGGTCGCCCGCTACCAGGTCACCGACGTCGATCGCGCCGTTCGCTTCTACACCGAGCGGCTCGGCTTCGCGCTCGACCTGCAGGCCGGCGCGGAGTTCGCGGTGGTCTCACGCGGTGACCTGTACTTGCTCCTGAGCGGCCCCGGCAGCTCCGGCGCGCGCCCGATGCCCGACGGCCGCGCTCAGGTCGCCGGCGGCTGGAACCGCGTCGTCCTCTACGTCGACGACTTCACCGCGCTCATCGATCGACTCCGTGCGGCCGGGACCGTCTTCCGGAACGACATCGAAAACGGCACCGGTGGCGCGCAGATCCAGATCGAGGATCCGGACGGCAACCCGGTCGAGCTTCACGAGGCGCCGAGCCTGGTGCCCTGAACACCGTTCGGACCTATGCTCGGGCGAACGGCTTGATGCCTCCGTGCGCCCGAGCCGCCCGCCTGCGACGCCTCTCCGCCCATGAAACGCCTGCCCTCGAGCGACCTGGAGCCCAGCCGGTAGTGGTTCGCGCTCGCTTGCTGATCGTGACCGCCGCGCTGCTCTGGTCGACCGGAGGGGCGGCCATCAAGCTGAGCTCGCTGAGCGCATGGCAGATCGTCTGCGGCCGATCGCTGGTGGCCGCGCTCGTGCTGGGCCTCGTGATGCCGAGCGCCCGCCGCCTCCCCGACAGGCGCGCGCTCGCCACCGCGGCGGCGCTGGCGGCGACTCTGGTGCTGTTCGTCCAGGCCACCAAGCTGACCACGGCGGCCAACGCCATCTTCCTGCAGTCCACCTCTCCCCTCTGCGTCCTGCTGCTCAGCCCCTGGCTGCTGAAGGAGCACCCGTCTCGCGGCGAGAAGCTCGCGGTTCCCGTCTTCCTCCTGGGCCTCGGGCTCTTCTTCCTGGACCAGCTCTCGGCGGGTCAGCTCCTGGGCAACCTCCTGGCGCTCGCGTCCGGGCTCGCTTCCGCGCTGACGATCCTGGGGCTCCGGGCGACCCGGGACGAGAGCCCCGTGGTGCTCGTCTGGGGCAACCTGCTCGCGGGCGTCGGAACGCTGCCGCTCGCGCTCGGCGGCGCGATCTGGCCAGGCGCGCTGGACATCGGCCTCCTGGTGTTCCTGGGCGCAGTGCAGCTCGGCCTGCCCTACGCCATCTTCGCTCGCGGCCTGCGTCACACGCCGGCGGTCGAGGCGTCCCTCCTCGGGCTGGTGGAGCCGGTGCTCAACCCGATGTGGGCGCTCCTCTTCGTCGGCGAGCGCCCTGGCGCCTGGGCCATGGTGGGCGGCGCCCTCCTCCTCGTCGCGACCGCATGGCGGACGCTGCAAGCGGCGCGCTACAGCGGCCCCCGCCTCGATCGCCCGCCGCTAGAGCGACAGACGGATTGAAAACGCCTGCAAAGCGCAGAACATCGAACCTCCAGGACGCCAAGGAGAGAATCCTGCCCTGGCGTCCTTGGTGTCTTGGCGGTTCATTTCTCGCCTGATCAACGCGATCGGTCCGCTACGAGCGCCTCGCCTCCGGCCCCGCGGCGCGCGCCGCCGCGCGCATCACCCCCCCGAGGCTCAGCGGCACGAGCGCGAGCAGCCCGTGCCCCTCGGCGGGGCCGGCGTGCGCCGACACGAAGCACCGGACCGCGGGGTTCTCGTAGAGGTGCAGGAAGTCGCAGCTCGCCGAGGGCTCGCCGCCCCGCCGCGCGGCCTCGAAGACGAAGGGGCTCCCGTGCTCGCTCGCCGCGAGCTCGGGCGAGGAGGCGAGCCCGGACACGAGCTCGCCCGCGCCCGCCAGCGCGCTCTCGGCCGGGCTCGTATGGGCGATGTCGACGAAGCGCGAGAGCAGCGCGTAGCTCGACGGGTGCGCCAGCGAGCACAGGCCATAGACGCGTCGGCCCGGGCGGCCGAGCATGTACCGGAGGAGGCGCTCCAGGACGAGCCGGAGGACGGCATCGCTCGGGTGCTCGCCGAGCGCTCCGGACTCACCGCGGAAGATCGCGATCTTCGCGCCGGAGAGCTCGAGCTCGGCGATCTGCATCGCGAAGTAGCCGACGATCTCGCCGCCAGCGCTCCGCTCCAGCGCGAGGGCGCCGTGCCCCGCCGCGGCGTGGAGGACGTGGCCGGCGAAGCTCCTGTCCTCCCGCGACCCCTCGAAGATCTGGCGGCGGAGGCCCCGGAGCTCGTCGTCGAGGAGCTGCTTCTCCTCCGGCTTCATCTCGCGCGGAACACGGACCTCCACGGAGGTCTGCTCGTTCATGGAGTCCGCCATGCCTGCCGCTCCTGTCGGCGATCTCGGCTGCCGGACGGCCTTTCTCCGGGCGTCTTCAGCGTCGTCGATCAGCGTCGTCAGCCTCATCGGCAGGCAGGGTCAGCAACGGCGGTGCCAGCGAGCGCGCACGCAGCTGACCGCGGCCCAGGCCAATGTCGCCCCGGGGTGATGCCGGCAGGCATCAGACCGCCAGGCATCAGGAGAGCCAGGCGGTCCGCGATCCATGGAGATCGTCGATTTCCTCCGGACGCTCCCTGGACGCTCTACGCCCTCGCCGCACTGCCGTCCGTCGCCGCCGGATGCGGGTGCGGCTGCCCCGACGGGCCCGGCGAGCCGCCGTGTCGCTTCCCCGGCGCGAACCGGATCGGCAGGCGGCTCGGGCCGAGCACGTGGATCGCCCGGCGCGGCTCCCACGGCGCGTCGCTCGCCAGCGCGAGGCCCTCGAGCCGCCCGAGGAGATCCGGCAGGGCGACCCTCGCCTCGAGGCGCGAGAGCGGCGCCCCGAGGCAGAAGTGGATGCCGTGCCCGAACGCGACGTGCGGGTTGGGATCGCGCGCGATGTCGAAGCGGCCAGGGTCGCGGAATTGCTGGGGATCCCGGTTGGCCGAGCCGATCATGGCCAGCACCGCCTTGCCCGCCGGGATCACCTGGCCGCGCATCGGGACGTCGCGCCTCGTCACGCGGAACATCGCCTGGACCGGCGAGCGGTGGCGCAGGACCTCCTCGATCGCCGAGGGCAGGAGGTGGGGCTCGGCCCGGAGGCGCGCGAGCTCGGTCGGGCTCTCGAGGAAGCAAAGGATCGCGTTGCCGAGCAGGTTCGTCGTGGTCTCGTGGCCGGCCACGAGGAGGAGCTGGAAGAAGCCGAGGATCTCGTCCTCGTTCAGCCGCTCGCCGTCGACCTCCGCTCCGACGAGCCGGGTCAGCAGATCGTCCTCCGGCGCCGCCCGCCGCTGCTCGATGAGGCCCCTCACGTAGGCCTGCATCTCGGCCGTCACCGCGGCGAACGTGGCGAGCGCCCTGGTCGCCTCCTCGCTGCCCGAGACCGTGTAGCTGAGGTCCAGGATCGCGTCGCTCCAGCGCCTGAACCGCGGCTGGTCGGCGGTCGGGGCGCCGAGCATCTCGGCGATCACGAGGAGGGGCAGCGGGAGGGCGTAGTCCTCGACGAGGTCCATCTCGCCTCGCTCGATCGTCCGGTCGATGAGCTCGCGCGACAGCTGGCGGACGCGCGGCTCGAGCTCCGCGACCGCGCGCGGGGTGAAGGCCCGGGTGACGAGGGCGCGCAGCTTCGTGTGGCGCGGCGGGTCCGAGAAGATGAGCCACTCGGAGGTCCTGTTGCCAGGCGGCGACACGACGGAGCTGAACGCCTCATGATCGTGGAGCGCCCGCTTCACGCCCTCGTGGTCGAAGATCATCCACGAATCGGAGGGCGGATAGTGGAGCACGGGAGAGCCGCTCCGGAGCTGGTCGTACACGGGGTAAGGGTTGCGGCGCATCTCGTCCGAGAACAGGTTCATCGCTCACGACCTCCATCGCTCACGGCGCTAGAATGGGGCGCGCAACGTGGGTCGCTTGAACGAATCCCGGATCGGCGCCGTCATCGCCGAGGCGTTCGCGGTGCGCGCCTCGACGGCGATGGTGTCGACCCTCCACGCCGAGCACGGGGCGGCGGTCCTCGTCGGGCTGGACAGCGAGGTGACCGTGACCGTGCCGGGCGGCGCGGCGGTGCGCGGGCGCATGGTCGTGGTGCCCCCCGACGCGTGGCACGCCGCCTCCTGCCCGGGGCCCACCCTCGGGCTGCTGTACGACCCCGAGGTGGTGCCGCACGTCGCCGGCTACGCGCGCCTGCGCGGCGGGGCCTGCCCGGTCGGCGGCGGCCTCCTCTCGCGCTTCGACGGGGCGGTGGCGGCGCACCGCGCGTCGCTGTCGCGCCCCGACGTCCTCGACGGCCTCGCGCGCGAGCTCGCGGGCTGGCTCGCGAAGGAGTCGCCGCGCCGCTCCCCGGACGGGCGCGTCGCCCGCGTCGTCGAGGCGCTGCGCGATCCGGCGGCGGACCGGCGCCTCGCTGTCGCGCGGGCGGGGCTCTCCGAGGCGCACCTCCAGGCGCTCTTCGTGCGGGACGTGGGGGTGCCGATCCGCACGTTCCAGCTCTGGCGCCGGCTCCTCGTGGCGCTGGTGGCGTTCTCGCGCGTCGACGCGACGCGCGCCGCCCACGGCGCGGGGTTCGCCGATCTCGCGCACTTCTCGCGGACCTGCCGCCGCATGCTCGGCTACTCCCCGACAGAGCTGCGCGACGGGCTGCTGCTGACGTAGAGTGCGCCAGCGCCGCGGCCGGCAGCGGCCTGGCCTCGCGAGGGAGAGGGCTAGATGACGATGGATATCGCCGCGCTGCGCCGCGACACCCCGGCCTGCGCCAGCTTCGTTCACTTCAACAACGCGGGCGCGTCGCTGCCCCCGGCCGTCGTGGTCGACACGGTGGTCGAGCACCTGCGCCGCGAGGCGGCCGTCGGCGGCTACGAGGCCCAGGCGGAGGCGGCCGCGCGGCTGGAGGCGGTCTACGGCTCGGTCGCGCGGCTCATCGGCGCGGAGCCGGGCGAGATCGCGCTGATCGAGAACGCCACGCGCGCCTGGGACATGGCGTTTTACTCCCTCCGCTTCGGCCCGGGCGATCGCATCCTGACCGCGCAGGCCGAGTACGCCTCGAACTACATCGCGTTCTTGCAGGTGGCGCGGCGCACCGGGGCCGAGATCGTCCCTGTCCCGAGCGACGAGAGCGGCGCTGTCTCGCTGTCCGAGCTCGATCGCCTGCTCGACGAGCGGGTCAAGCTGATCGCGATCACGCACGTCCCGACGAACGGCGGCCTGATCAACCCGGCGGAGGCGATCGGCCGCCGCGCCAGGGCGGCGGGCGTGCCGTTCCTGCTCGATGCGTGCCAGTCCGTGGGGCAGATGCCTGTCGACGTCGAGGCGATCGGCTGCGACATGCTCTCGGCGACGGGGCGCAAGTACCTGCGCGGGCCGCGCGGCACTGGCTTCCTCTATGTCCGGCGCGCGCTGCTCGAGCGGCTGGAGCCGCCGTTCCTCGACCTTCACGCGGCCCGCTGGACCGCGCCGGACCGGTACGAGGTGCGGCCCGACGCCCGCCGCTTCGAGAGCTGGGAGGGCTATATCGCCGGCCGGCTCGGTCTCGGCGCGGCCATCGACTACGCGCTCCGGCTGGGCCTCCCCGCGATCCGCGATCGCGTCGTCGCGCTGGCCGAGCGCCTCCGCGCGCGGCTGGCCGAGCTCCCCGGCGTCACCGTGCGCGACGTCGGCGCCGAGCGCTGCGGCATCGTCACCTTCACCCGGGCAGGCGAGGACGCCGCGGCCGTCAAGGCGCGGCTCGGCGCGCAGGCGATCCACGTGAGCGTCTCGACCGCTGCCGGCACCCTGCTCGACTTCGAGGCGCGCGGGATTCCCGATCTGGTGCGCGCGTCGGTGCACTGTTACAACGACGAGCCGGAGATCGACCGCTTCGTCGCCGCGCTCGCCGCGGCCTGAGGAGCGAGGACCGGCGCTGCGTCTGCTTCCTGCTCTCCGTTCTCGGCGAGCGTGGACCGGGCTAGCCTCGGGGCGATGCGAACATACCTGGATGGGATCGATAAAGCACTTTCCGTGGTCGCGATCGGCTTGCTCGCCGCGTGCGGCTCTGTCGACGTGGAAGACGAGACTGGCGGCTCGGGCGGCGCTGGTGGCGCGGGCGGTGCTAGCGAGGCTCCGACCGGCGAGCAGGCTTGCCTGGACTTCTGCCATCAGCTCGAGGTGAACGACTGCGGGTTTCCGCACGAAGACTGCGCCGCCTTCTGCAGCGAGCGGTTCGAGATCGCGGGCGAGCCGTGCAAAGACGCGCTGGGGGCGCTCTATGCGTGCGCCCTGCCGTTCGCGCCCTCGTGCCAGGACGGAGCGCCCTCCGCGTGCGACGAGGAGGCAGATGCGGCGCACGCATGCACAGAGCTCCACGGGTGCGGCGGGGATCTGTGCGAGAGCGGAGGGGGCGCGGAAGGTGAGACTTGCGGGTGCGAGTCGACGTGCCAGGGCAAGCGGTACGAGACGCAATGCGATACGCCCGCCGGCGGCGATACGACCTGCGTGTGCATCGTGGACGGCGTCGAGGTCGGGACGTGTGAAGGAGAGAGCGCCACCGCGTGCGGCGTGAAAGAGAGCTGTTGCCAGACGGAGTATTTCAATATCCCCTGATCAGCCCGACGAAGGCGACGAGCTTATCGAACTGAGCTTGCCGCCTTCAGGCGCTCTCCTTCCGAGATCACCGGGCGCTGCCTCACAGGGCTGTCTCGACCCGCAGGGGTGCCGGCAGGACCTCGTTCAGCCGCGCGAGATCGCGCAGCACCTCGAGGCGGCGCGGCTCGCGGCCCTCGTGCGACGGGAACGGGACCGCGGCGAACGCCGCGAGCGCCGCCTGGGCCACGCGCGCGGCGCCCTCCGGGCCGAGGAGGCCGAGCTCGAGCGCCTCGAGCGCCGCGCCGATGTACGTGTCGAACAGGCGCACCCCGCCGACCGCGAGATCGAGCCGCGCGAGCTCGGGCGTCGCGGCGACGTCGTGGATGAAGACCGCCTTCACCGCCTCCGGCGCGAGCTCGAGCATGCGCTGGCCAAAGTGGATGTCGCCCTGGCCGCTGTCCCCGACGAAGACGAAGTCGTACTCGGGATAGAGCCGCCGGTACTCGACGAAGTTCTCGAGCTTCTTCTCCGCGATCGCGCGGTTGCCGATGAGGCGCGTGAACGAGCCCGCGAGGACCGTCGCGGCGAGCTGGCCGCGCGCGGCGAGCGCCTCGAGGGTCGCGTCCTCGACGAGGCCGAGGCGATCGCCGGGGCGGGCGGTGACGAAGGTCAGGTCGCCGGGCCGCCCGGGCGCCGCGCCCGCCCCGCGGTCGAGCTCCGCATAGAACTGCAGGACGCCGGGGTAGACGGTCTTCTTCGGATACCGGGCGTCCTTCCAGTTCGCATAAAAGGTATCGTCGATGTCCGAGAGGATCTTCACCTCGCGCGTCGACACGGAGGCCGAGACCGCGACCGCCTCGCGAGCGATGTGCGCGAGGAGCTCCTCGCGCAGGGCGTCATCATCGATATCGTGATAGAAGAGCTGGTGAAGGTCGTGGTAGCCGCCCCGGCCGTCGAGCGCGTTCTTGAGCCGGGTGACGTCCGCGCCGCGCGTGCCGATCCAGATGCGCCGCAGCGCCTGCTCGTCGAGGCGGCCGGTGCGGCCGCGCTGCAGCGCCGAGGCGAGCGCCGCCCGCGCCGGGATCCCGAGGTCGCCGAGGCGCTCTGCCGTCAGCAGCTCGAGCAGCGCGGTGCGGTTGTCCGGGCCCACGAGGCGGTCGTCCACGTCGCCGAGCAGCGCGGGGAGATCGAGCTCGAGCAGCAGCTGGTCGAGCTCCGCGGCGGTCGCTCCCGCGAGGATCTCCAGGATCCGCCGCTCGTCCTGCCGGTCGGTGTGGGAGCGCAAGCGCTGCCGGATCTCGTCGAGCTTCGGCAGCACCGACGGGATGGGCGCGTCGGAGGGGGCGTCGATCGTCATGGCGTCCCGGCAACGATAACGGATCTGACGGCGCCCTGGCCGGCAACGGTTCTGACGGCGCCCTGGCCGGCCGTCCCCCGCGCGGCAGTGGCGAGGGCGGCGCCGCGGGACCTCACCCGGCGCTCCACGCCCTGCCGCCGAGCACCTCGACCAGGGCCGCCAGGACGCCGTCGAGTTGCGGCGCCGCGCCGCCGAGCGCGCGCAGGAAGCTCACCAGATCGGGCGCGAGCTCGTGCACTGGAGAGGAATAGTCGCCGGCGGTCATGTAGATCTCCGCGGTTCCGACGCGAACGGCGAGATACAGAGCCACGGAGTGCTCGCGCTCGACGCCGCGGTCGCACTCCGTATGCACGATGTGCCCCGGCAGCTGGGCGAGCGTGAGGAGCTGCATCTCGCCCCTCTTGTTCGACGAGCTCGATTTGCGGAGGACGGTCCCCCGCCCGAGCGGCGACAGGACGACGGTCGCCGCCGGCGGGAGCGCCGCGGGCCACGGCACCCGGGAGGGCGCAGCGCCCGAGTCGAGGAGGGCCAGCCCGTCGATGGAGGCATAGAGCGCCTCGATCTGCGGGTGAAAGGCCCCGTGACGCGCCTCGACCTCGGCCACCTCGCGTCGGCGGTCCGGAGAAGGGGCCTTCACCGCGACGGACCAGCCGGCGCGCGGCGCGGAGGAGGCGAAGCTGCCGCGCACCAGGGCGCTGCGGAGCGTATTGTCGAGCCGGTCGTGCCGGTCGTGCCGGTCGTGCTGGTCGTGCTGGTCGTCCAGGCGCGCCGCGCCGCGCCCCCCCGCTCCGGGCGCGACGCGGCGCGGGTCGAGGCAAGCGTCGATGAGCTGCGCGAGCGCCTCGTCGACGGCCGGGTCGGCGCGGAGGGGGTCGCGGTCGAGGAACGGCGCGTAGCGCAGATCGGCGGCGATGCGGGCGACCTCCTGGCGACCGCGCGCGCCGTGGCGCCGCTCGAAGTGCGCGCGCCACGCGTGCGCCGCCTCGGTGAGCGCCGGGAGCGCCGCGCGCACGAGCGTGTCGACGTGCTCGCCGGAGAGGACCATCCCGAACACCATCCCGCCGCCGCGCTCGACCGCGATCAGGCCCTGCAGCACCGCGATGAAGCTCGCCTGCGCCTCGGTGAACGAGAGCGCGTCGTCCGGCTGGTGACGCGCGAGGGCCCCGGCGAACCACGCGAGCAGGCGTTCCGCACCGTCCATCGTGCCTGGCATCCTACGCCGCGGCGGCGAGCAGGCCCAGACCAGCGCGCCAGGAGAGGCGAACAGGATGCCTGTACCCGCGCGCTGACTGCCATTCAGGACAGGCGAGCGGCGCTCTCGCTCGCGGATGACGGGCCGAGAGGATGGGCTCCCGCGAGCGAGGGAGACCATCGGCCAGCAGGTGCCAGGGGGCGAGCAGCAGGTGTCAGAGACCGAGCTGACTGACGCACAGCGGCAGGAAACGGCGACGCTGCACGCCGCGGGGCTCGCCGCCTTGATCGCCCGGATCCAGGCGCAGAAGGGCTGGTAGGCGCGAGCGCCGCACGGCGCGAGCGCCTCGCGAGCTCTGCCGTACCGGACGGCTCAGGACACTCCCCCCGGCATTTCACTCCTGCAAACCACGCGCCCCGTGCTCGCCGCACCTTCCGTTACCGAGGGCACCGGCGTAGGCTACCGGGTGATGGTTTCTCCCACGGCGGTCGTGTTCGATCTCGACGGTACACTGATCGACAGCCGAGGCGATATCGTGGCGGCAGTGAATCACGCGCTGAAGGCGACGGGGCGCGCCCCGCTGCCCGGGCAGGTGATCGTCCGGTACGTGGGCGACGGCGCGCGCGCGCTGTGTGCGCGCGCGGCCAAGCTCCCCGAGTCGTCCGAGGACGTCGAGGAGCTCCTCCGTCACTTCCTCGCATACTACGAGCGGCACCCGCTCGACTTCACCCGGTGGATGCCCGGCGCACAGGAGATGATCGAGAGGCTCTCCGACCTCGGCGATCTGTCGCTCTGCGTCTGCACGAACAAGCCGCGCTCGACCACCAACGCGGTGCTCGCCGCGCTCGGGGTCGGCGCGCGCTTCCACGCCGTGGTGGCCGGCGGCGACACCGCCGAGAAGAAGCCTGACCCGGAGCCGCTGCTCCACCTCGCAGGGCTCCTCGGCGCCCAGCCGCACCGGATGGTGATGGTCGGCGACGGCCCCCAGGACATCGAGTGCGCGCGCCGCGCGGGCGCGCGGTCGATCGCCGTCCTGGGCGGATTCGGCTCGCAGCAGGAGCTGCTCAGCGCGCGGCCCGATGTGCTCCTCCGCACGATGAGCGAGCTCTGGGACGTCCTCCGCCGCTGGCGCGACGCGACCGCCAGGCTCGTCGCCGTGCGCTAGCCGCGCGCCGTCCCTCAGGCCGCGACGCCCTCCGCGATCTCCCGCCCGAACGCGGTCGCGTTGAGGATCGCGCGCAGGCGCACGCGCGCGCGGTGGAGCCGTGAGCGCACCGCGCTCTCGCTCACCGCGAGCTTCTGCGCGATCTCCTGCAGGCCGAGGTCCTCGTGGTAGTGCGCCAGCACCACGTCGCGGTAGTCCTCCGGCAGCTCGCACAGCGCCTCGCGGACGTACGCCTCCCGCTCCGCCGCCGACGCCGCGTCGTCCTCGCCGATCGTGCTGCGCATCGTCGGGAGCAGGCCGAGCTCCTCGAAGTCGAGCCCCTCGACGATGCGGGCGCGCTGCCGGCGCTGCGACCTCATCAGCATGAGCGCCTCGTTGGCCGTCACCCGGAAGAGCCACGTCGTGAAGCTCGAGTCGCCCCGGAACGAGCGGATCGTCCGGACCACCTGCAGCAGCGTCGACTGGACCAGGTCGAGCCGGTCCTCGTCCGACACCGGGTAGCGCGCGAGCTGCCGCTCCACGTGCGGGCGGATGAGCCGCGTGAGCTCGTCCAGCGACTCCCTGTCGCCCTCCTTCGCCCTGCAGATCACCTCGGCCAGCGGGCCCGCGCTCGCGGCGCCACGGCGAGCTGACGCCGGGCGCGACCCGACCGCGCCGGAGGGGGTGAGACCGCACGGCGCCAGAGGCGTCTCGGGCCTCGTGCTGGCGCTCGGAACATCGGTCGGAACGGCGGTCAGAGCCATGAACCATCTCTCCGTCGAGGGCGCCGCGTGCGCTTCCGGCCCACGGGCCCGGTGGTGCGCTCCGATCAGCAAACGCCTTGCCACGGCAAGCTCAACGGACGTGCGCGCCGCGTGCGCACCGCGTGCTCAGCCGGTATAAGCGGGGCCACCATGTCCAGCGACGCTCCGCGATGGGAAGCCCCCCGAGGGGGAGACCGCCACGTTCCGACGCCCGAGGTGGATCGCCCAGCGCCGTCCGTCTCCGCGCCGCCGCGCGCGCTGGCGCACCCGCTGCCCGCGGGCATGCGCGACCTCCTCCCCGAGGAGGCGCGGCGCCGCCGCACGCTCGCCAGGCGCGTCCTCGACCACTTCGTCCTGTACGGCTACCAGCCGGTCGCGCTGCCCGCGTTCGAGTTCGCCGAAGTGCTCGAGCGCGGGCTCGGCACCCTCGACGCCGCGGACGTGCTGCGCTTCATCGAGCCCCAGTCGGGCGAGGTCGCCGCGCTCCGCCCCGACATGACCCCGCAGATCGCGCGGCTCGTGGCCACGCGGCTCGCCGACGCGCCCCGCCCGATCCGCCTCTGTTACGAGGGCACCGTCTTCCGCCTGCGCCAGGGCCGGGCGCGGCGCCACCGGCAGATCCCGCAGGCCGGCGTGGAGCTCTACGGCGTCGGCACGCTCGGCGGCGACCTGGAGATCCTCCGCCTCGCCGCCTCGTCGGTGCGGGAGGCCGGCCTCGATCGGTTCGTCGTGGACCTCGGCCACGCGATGATCGCGCGCGCGCTGCTCGACGCGGTCCCGGCCGGGCTCGCGGCCGAGCTGTCGGAGGTGCTCGAGCTGAAGGACGCCTCCCGCCTCGCCGCCGTGCTGGCGAGCCCGAGGGCCGCCGACGTCCCGCGCCGCATCGTCGCGGCCATCGCCGCGCTGCCGGACCTCGCGGGCGGCGGCGAGGCCGACCCGGACGGCGCCGTGGTCTTCGGCCGGGCCGCGCAGCTGCTCTCCGGCACGCCCGCCGAGGCGCCGCTCGCCGAGCTCCGCGCCCTCTGGGACGCGGCGCGGGCGAGCCCGGAGCTCGGCCCGGCGCTCCGGGTCGACCTCGGCGAGCTCCGTGGCCTCGCCTACTACACGGGCGCAATTTTCCACGTGCTCGCCGATGGCCCCGGGGAGGCGATCGCGGCGGGTGGGCGCTACGACATGCTGCTCTCGCGCTTCGGCCTGCCGATGCCGGCCGTCGGCTTCGGCCTGAACCTCGACGCGCTGGCCTGGGCGCGCGACGCGGCGCGCGCCGCGGACGAGCCGGCGCCGCGGGTGCTCCTCGCGGTGCGGCCGGAGCGGTCCGAGCCGCTCGCCGCGGCGCTGCGGGGGCTCGGCGTCCCGGTCGTGGCGCACCCGCCGGACCAGGATCCCGAGGGGTATGCGCAGGCGTGGCGGTTCTCCCACCTGGTGCGCGAGCGGGACGGGTCGATCGTCCTCGAGGCGCTGCCCGGCGGCGGGGAGCCGGGGGTGAGCGTCCTCCCGGCGGCCCTCGACGTCGCCGCGGTCGCCCAGGCGATCGTGCTGGAGACGAGGGGGACGCCGCCGGGCGGCAAGTAGACGCTCGCTCGGCACGCGAGCCTGGGGTAAAGGCGAACGTGAACCCGGACGGAGCCGCTCGGAGTGACGAGCGGGCAAGGACGGGCCACGTGATTCGGGAGGAGCTTCGGAATGACCGCGATCGTGATCGTCGGCGCGCAGTGGGGCGACGAGGGCAAGGGAAAAGTCGTCGACCTTTACACGGAGAGCGCCGACCTCGTGGTGCGCTACGCCGGCGGACCCAACGCCGGACACACGCTGGTGGTGGGCGGCGAGAAGCTCATCGTACGGCTCATCCCGAGCGGCATCCTCCGCTCGAACGCCCGCTGCGTGATGGCGCAGGGCATGGTGGTCGATCCCGGCGTGCTCGTCGGCGAGATCGACGCTGTCGAGGCGCGGGGCTGCTCGACGCAGGGGCGGCTGTTCGTCTCGGATCGCGCCCACCTCATCCTGCCGTTCCACCCGCTGGTCGACTCGCTGCGCGAGTCGGCGGCGGCGGACGGGGTGCGGCTCGGGACGACGAAGCGTGGCATCGGCCCCTGCTACGAGGACAAGGCGTCGCGGCGCGGGGCGCGGCTCGGCGACCTGCGCGACCTGAAGCGGCTCGGGCAGCTCGTCGCGCGCTCGATCGAGGCGTGGACGCCGACGCTGCGCGCGCTCGGCGGCGAGCCGCCGTCGCTCGACGCGATCCTCGAGGAGCTCGCGCCGCTGGCGAAGCGGATCACGCCGCTGCTCGCCGACACGTCGCAGCTCATCGACGGGGCGCTCCGCCGGGGTGAGCGCGTGCTGCTGGAGGGGGCGCAGGGGACGCTGCTCGACATCGATCACGGCACGTTCCCGTTCGTCACGTCGTCGTCGGCGATCGCCGGGGGCGCGTGCGTGGGGGCCGGGGTCGGCCCGACGCGCATCCGCCGGGTGCTCGGCCTCGCGAAGGCGTACTGCACGCGCGTGGGCGAGGGCCCGTTCCCGACGGAGCTCGGCGGCCCGCTGGGCGAGCGGCTGCGGTCGGTGGGCGGGGAGTACGGCTCGGTGACCGGCCGTCCGCGGCGGACCGGCTGGCTCGACCTGCCGGCGCTGCGCTACGCGGCGCGGGTGAACGGCCTCGACGGCATCGCGCTCACGAAGCTCGACGTGCTGACGGGCATGCCGGAGCTCAAGGTGTGCGTCGCCTACGAGACGCCTTCCGGGCGGACGCGGGAGTTCCCGATCGACGATCTCGCGACGGCGCAGCCGGTGCTCGAGCCGGTGGGCGCGTGGAGCGAGTCGATCGACGCCGCCCGCTCGATGACCGAGCTGCCGGCGGCGGCGCGGCAGTACGTGGAGCTGGTCGAGAAGGAGACCGGCGTGCCGGTCGACGTGGTGTCGGTCGGCGCGGACCGCGAGGCGACCATCGTCCGGCGCAACGCGTTCGCCTGAGGGACGGGGCTAGGGTGAGGGGCGCGCGGGCCGGAGACGGTCGGCGCCCGGCGCCTGAGAGGTAGCTGACGGCGCGTCCGTGGCGCGCCCCGTCCTCGCAGCCCCGGAGCCGAGCGAGCGCCGCTCGGCTCCGGGGCTGATTGGTTCCTGATCAGCGCGTGAGCGCGACGTCTGCTGTCCGGTGGACCAGCTCGGCCAGAGGTGCCTCTGCGGCCAGCTCGTGACGCCCATCGACGTCGGCGAGGAAGCTGCGCAGCAAGCTGGCGAGCTCGGCTTCGTCTGGCCGGCCTTCAAGGGGCACCAGCCTCACGACTTCAATCCGCCTGGCCAGCAATCCGAACCTGCAGGGACGGCTCTCGAAGCCGACCTGGATTCCGAGCTTCCGCCCCTCGCTGTCGAACGCCACGAGGTACTCGCCGTTCCGGACGTCAATGGGCTCCAGGTACGCCGCCGCCGCCGCCGCCGTCTCGAAGACGAGCACCTCCGATCGACTCGCCACGATGAACGGCGGCGTGTAACCGAACATGTCAGCAACGCGACCACCAGCTCTTGTCATCCGCCTTCGTCTCCCATGGCCGGCGACGGCCGATTCCTTGCCCACGCCCCGGTTGGCCCGTACCGCCCGGCAGATCGCCAGGAGCGGCGCGACAGGGGAGGTCCTCAGGAGGGCGCCCAGCGACCGCGCTTCATTCGAAACTGCCAGCGACCACGCGGGCTGAGCAGGCGCAAGAGGACCCGCCCGGCGACCGGCACCGCGCGCTGAGGCTCCAGGCCCGTCAGCGCAGCTATCGCTTCATGTAGAGCGTCATCCAAGCACTCCATTTCCAGGTACGCCAATGCCAGGTCGGCGCGCACCTCGGCATCAACCTCATCCGCCTCTTCGCCAACACTCCTGGACGCGCTGGGCAACACACGGCACCAGCGCTCCGGGTCATTGGACACTTCGCGCGCCAGCGCCATGACGCAACTCGCACATGCGACCAGCTCGTTGTGGCTCATTCCTGGTGGTTCCCCGCAAGAGCCACAGCCTGCTTGACGTGCCCACTCCGCCTCCTGGCTCGCGAGCTCTCTCTGGCGCACGACCTTCTCTAGCACCTCTCGATAGCGAGGCTCGTCGCTCGCAACCAGATGGCACACAGCGAGGCACTCGAAGCAGATCTGCTCACACGGCCCGAAGAAGAAGCCGTCCGCCGGACCCGTCATCCCACAGAACACACAGATCGCTGGGTTCATTTCACGGTTGTCCCGGCCAGCGACGCACGCCGCACGGAAGGCTTTCATCGCCGGTTCGCAAGCCTCATGATTACCATTGTGAGGGGCGCACCGCCACGGCGTGACGGCGCTGGCGGCGAACCGGCGCCCGGCGTGGCTCGTGAAGGGCCGGCACGGGCGCCCTCGGACTCACGTCTCGTGGGCTCCCGCCGGTCCGAGCCGGGCACGATCGAGCCAGACGAGCAGCACCTTCGAGCCACCGGGGCGGCAGGATGTGGAGCTTGGAGCTGGTCGAAAAGGAGACGGGCCGGCCGACGTGATGTCGGTCGGCGCTGGTCGCGACGCCACGCTCGTACGGCGCGACGCCGTCGCGTGGCAGCGCACTACACCATGTCGGTCCGCGACGGGCGCGGCGGATCGTGGGCTAACGGGAGCGCCGGCGCACCGGCGTCATCCGCCGCCTGGCGTGCGGGAGCCGCCCTGGGTGCCGCTGCCTCCCTGGGTGCCGCTGCCGCCATGGGTGCCGCTGCCGCCCTGGGTGCCGCTACCGCCATGGGTGCCGCCACCCTGGGTGCCGCTGCCGCCGCCCTGCGTGCCGGTTCCGCCCGGCGTGCCGGTCCCGCCGCTCGGTGGCGCGAAAGAGCCGCCACCCTGGGTGCCCCCCGGCGTGCCGCCCGTCGTGCCCCCCGGCGTGCCGCTCGTGCCGCCACCCGGTGTCCCGCCCGGCGTGCCGCCCGTGCCGCCACCCGGCGTGCCGCCCGGCGTGCCGCCCGTGCCGCTGCCCCAGTCGGTCGTGCCGCCCTGGGTGCCTCCCGGCGTGCCCATGCCTCCACCAGGCATCGTGCCCGTGCCGGGGCTGCCGCTCTCGGGTGATCCCGTCCCTTCGGTGCCGCCGGGCGTCTCCCCGCCTGTGTGCCCGGCCCCGGGCGAGGTCGTTTGTTCGCCGCCCCGGCTGCCCCCGCAGGCCATCAGCGGCAGCGCGGCCACGACTACCAGAACCATGCTTCGCATCGTGTGTCTCCCAGGTCGTCTGCTTTCGCGGCTCGTGCCGAGCCGCCGGCGATGCGGACGCGTCCGTGCGCACGAGGGCCGCCCCAGGGCCCGGCGCAGCGTCCCACGCTCGACAAGCTGGAGCCGGAACGAGCCCCCGGGACCGAGACGAGGCCGGAACGGCGCATCGGGCCACGCCCGATCGAACACCGCTGCGCTCTCCGGACGCGAACAGACCTCCTGAGGCAGCGCCCACGGGCGCCTCGGCGAGCGCTCGGCCGGAAACGGAGCACGGACAGCGGCGAGCGAGTCGACCCATCCAGTGATCAGCAAACCGCCCTCGCCGCGCCGGGCTCCAGCTTCGACGCGGCGCGCCCGGCGCTTGCATGGAGCCAGGACCACCTGTGACCGCGGAGCACGCCTCTCTGCGCCGCGCGTCCGCTCGCGGCGCGCGGCGCAGAGAGGCGCCAACGGCGCAGAGAGGCGCCAAGGAGGGGGTTAGGCATGCGTGAGAAGTTCCGGAATGCGGTGGTCGTGATCACGGGCGCTTCGAGCGGCATCGGCCGCGCGACAGCGCTGGAGTTCGCCAGGCGCGGGGCCGCGGTGACGCTGACGGCCAGGCGCGAGCAGCCGCTGCGCGAGCTCGCCGCCGAGTGCGAGCAGGCCGGGGGCAAGGCCCTCGTCGTGCCCGCGGACGTGACGAACGAGGCGGCGGTCCTGGAGGTCGCGCGGCGCACCACCGAGGCCTTCGGCCGCATCGACGTGTGGGTCAACAACGCGGCGGTGACGCTCTTCGGGCTCTTCGAGCAGACACCCTCCGAGCCGTTCCGGCGCGTCATCGAGACCAACCTGTTCGGCTACGTCCACGGCGCCCGCGCCGCGCTGGCCCAGTTCCGGCGGCAGGGCAACGGCGCGCTCATCAATGTCGCCTCGATGGTGTCCAGGCTCTCGGAGCCCTACGTCAGCGCCTACGTCGCCTCGAAGCACGCGATCCTCGGGCTCACGCAGAGCCTGAGGCAGGAGCTCGAGGTGCTCCGGGCCCGCCATATCCACATCTCCACCGTCATGCCCGCGACGATCGACACACCGCTCTTCCAGCACGCGGGCAACTACACGGGGCGCGTGCCCAGGGCCATGCCCCCTGTCTATCCACCGGAACGCGTGGCGCGCGCCATCGTCCGTCTGGCACGAACACCCCGGCGTGAAGTCTTCGTGGGCAGCGCGGCCCGGCAGCTCGCGTTGCTCTCTTTCCTGGCGCCGGGCCTCGCCGAGCGCCTGCTCGCGCGGAGCGTCGACAGGCTGCACCTGCAGCACGACCGGACGGCCTACGCGACGAACGGCAACCTGTTCGCGCCGCTGCCCGAAGGGACCGACGTGAGCGGCGGATGGAAGCCGCGCGGGAAGAGCCGCGCCCTGCGCGCCGCGGTCGTCGGACTGGCTGCCCTCGCGCCGGCCGTGCTGGGCCTGCTGTGGCTGCGACCGAGGCTCCTCGCGTCGAGGTGACAGCTCACGTCACATCCTGATGAAGCCGTTTCCTGAAGCCGTGGTCCGCCTGTCGCAAAAAGACACACTCGCAGCGTCGATCGCCGCGGCTGGGCTCGCGAACTCCACGAAATCTGCTCTGGCCTCGGTTGCGGAGCGGGGCGCGGGCTCTAGGGTGGGTCGGAGGGGAGAGCGGCGGCGTGACGATCTCGACGATACCAATCGACCAACCGTTGAGGGCAGCATGAAGGAAAGAAAGAGGCTTGCAGGTAAGCGAATCGCGGCGCTCGTGGCGGACGGCTTCGAGCAGATCGAGCTCACCGTGCCGATGAAGGCGCTCCGCGCCGCGGGCGCGAAGGTGGATGTCGTCTCGCTCCGCCACGGCAAGATCCGCGGGATGAACCTCCACGAGCCTGGCGGCAGGGTGCGCGTGGACCGGACGCTGGGCGAGGCAGATCCGGCCGAGTACGACGGCCTGCTCGTGCCGGGAGGGTTCATCAATCCGGATCTGCTCCGGCAGAGCGAGGAAGCGCGCCAGTTCGTGCGCGCGTTCGACGCCGCCCGCAAGCCGATCGCGACCATCTGCCACGGCCCGTGGGTGCTCGCGTCGGCGGAGCTCGTGAGCGGGAGGCAGCTCGCCTCCTGGCCCGGCATCCGCGACGACATCGTGCACGCGGGCGGCGTCTGGCGCGACGAGGAGGTGGTGCGGGACGGCAACTGGCTCTCGAGCCGCGGGCCGCAGGATCTGCCCGCGTTCGTGCGCGAGATGCTCGATCTGTTCACCGAGACGACGCCCATCCACGCGGCGGCGTCGCCGCTCGCCGCCCAGTCGTCTCCAGCGCGGACGTCGCCCCCGCTGGCGGCGCTCGGCGCGACGGCGTTCCTGCCGGCGCCGTCCACGGGGCGGCGGCTCCTGAGCGGCGCGACCACGCTCGCGGTGGGCGCGCTGGCGGTGGCGGCGCTGCGGCGGGCGCTCGCCTAGCTCCGCCCGCCAGCAATCCGGCCATGACGAGGGCCGGGATGACGCAGCGCCGCGATAGCTCCCGCCCCGCATGACCCTGGACGAGGCAGCGGCTAGACCCGCACAATCGTCACACTCTGCCGGGTAGGCTGCGTGCCAGTCCAGGACCCACGCCCACACGTCCCCGGCCAAGTCGCCTGCTCCCACCGCCCATCCCCCTTCGTCGATCGCGACCCGACCGGCTGGCGATCACGGAACGCACACGCGCCGGAGGCAGACCCGTCCCGGGCGCAGCCATACACCGCGTGGCTCGTATCGGCTTTGCCGTCGCTCGCCAGATCAGACCAGGGATACGGACGCTGCTCGTCGCCACCTGCCGCCGCGTCATGCCACTCCGCTTCCGCAGGCAACCGGCCTCCATCCCCTGAGCAGGATGCGAATGCCAGCGGGCGCGACCTTGTTGTTCAACGTCATGAACATGCATTCTCCTCTCGCGGACACACCATCCTAGAACGGAGCCGGTCGAGGGCGGGGACGGAGGGCCCCCTCGTGGTAAGCTGCCCAGGCCGCCCCTGCTCCGGCCTCTCACGAGTCCATCGCAGCCGCCACCGCCCCATGCTCCACCAGGCTAGCCATCTCGTCATCAGCGGCCGCTACCGTCTCCTGCACGAGATCGGCCGCGGCGGGTCGGGCGTGGTCTACGTGGCGGACGACCTCCAAGGCGGCGGCCAGGTCGCGGTGAAGGTCCTGCTCTGGCCGGATGGGAGCGGCCCGGCGGCCGCGCGCTTCGAGCGGGAGATCCGGGCCATGAGGCTCCTCGACGCTCCCGGGTTCGTGCGCATCCTCGACGCCGGCGTCGCCCGCGAGCTCAGCGACGCGCCCTTCATGGTGATGGAGCTGCTCCGGGGCCACGACCTCGAGCACATCGTCACCACGTACGGCATGCGCTCGCCCGGCGAGGTGCAGCGCTGCCTCGGCGAGGTCGCCGAGGCGCTCGAGCTCGCCCACGCGCAGGGCCTGTCCCACCGCGATCTCAAGCCCGCGAACCTCTTCCTTGCGGTGGGCGAGGATGGGCGTGAGCGCATGAAGATCCTCGATCTCGGGCTGGTCAAGGAGCTCGACCCCGGCGGGCTCGGCGTGTCGGGCGGGCTCACGTCCATGGGCGCGACCCTCGGCACGCCCCTCTACATGGCGCCCGAGCAGGCGCGCGGGCGCCCGGACCTGGTCGGCCCCGCGGCGGACGTGTGGGCGATCGGGCTCATCGCCGTGCGCCTCCTGACCGGCGACATCTACTGGACCTCGAACAGCATGGCCGAGCTGATGGCGGCGCTCCTGGTCATGCAGCTCTACGCGCCGTCGACGCGCTGGCGGTGGCTCCCGCCCGCGTTCGACGCCTGGTTCCTGCGGTCGTGCGACCGCGATCCGGCCCGGCGCTTCCCCTCGGTCCGCGAGCAGAGCCGCGCGCTGCGCGCCGCGCTCGAGGGGCACAGCGCGCCCGCCGGGCCGCCCGGCGCCGAGGGGCCGGAGTCGTCCGAAGGCCGCGCGCCGGCGAGCATGCTCAGCTCCAAGACCATCGAGTGCGCGCGCACGATCGAGGTCCCCTCGCAGTCCGTCCCCCTCACCGGCGGTCCGGATCACCGCTCGCCGACGCCCGGAACCTCGCTGGCGCTCGGCGCATCGCCCCCGCTCGGCGCGTCGCCCCCGCTCAGCTCGCCATCGCCGCTCAGCTCGTCGCCGCTCAGCTCGTCGCCGCTCAGCTCGTCGCCGCTCAGCTCGTCGCCGCTCAGCTCGTCGCCGCTCAGCTCGTCGCCGCTCAGCTCGTCGCCGCTCAGCATCCCGCCCCCGCTCAGCATCCCGCCCCCGCCCGAGCGGCCGCGTCACAACCTGCCGGTCCAGCGCACGGCCTTCGTGGGCCGCGCCCGCGAGCGCGCCGAGATCGCCGCGCTCCTGCTCGACCCGGACGCGGGCCTGCTCACGCTCACCGGCGTCGGCGGCACCGGCAAGACCCGGCTCGCCCTCCAGGTCGCGGAAGACCTCGTCTCGTCCTTCCCCGACGGCGTCTGCTTCGTGCCGCTCGCGTCGCTGCGCGATCCGGCGCTCGTGCCCTCGGCCATCGCGCAGGCGCTCTGCCTCGGCGAGGACGGCGCGCGGCCGGATCTGGAGCGCGTCGTCCACTTCCTCCGCGACCGCCGCCTGCTGCTCCTGCTCGACAACGTCGAGCACCTGATGGCCGCCGCGCCGGTGGTCGCGCACCTCGCCGCGAGCTGCCCGCGCCTGTCGCTGCTCGTGACGAGCCGCGCGGTGCTGAACCTCTCGGGCGAGCGGCGCTACGTGGTGCCGCCGCTGTCGCTGCCGGAGCCGCGCGAGGTCACGGTCGACACCGCGCTGGCGAGCGCGGCGGTGAGCCTGTTCTGCCGCCGCGCCTCCGCGATCAAACCCGGGTTCCAGCTCGGCCCCGGCAACGTCGCCGAGGTCGTGGAGATCTGCGCGCGCCTCGACGGATTGCCGCTCGCCATCGAGCTCGCCGCGTCGCGCCTGCGGGCCCTCACCCCCGCGGCGCTGCTCTCGCGCATGCTCGACCGCGGGTCGACCGGGCGCGCCGCCGCGCCCGCGGGCTCGTTCCGCCTGCTCACGGGCGGCGCGCGCGACCTGCCCGAGCGCCAGCAGACCATGCGCGCCGCCATCGACTGGAGCTACGGCCTGCTGGAGCCGGAGGAGCAGCTCGCGTTCCGCACGCTCGCGGTGTTCCCGGGCAGCTTCTCGCTGCCCGCGGCGGACGGGATGTGCGCCTTCCGCGACCCGGCGCTCGACACGCTCGGGATCCTCGAGTCGCTGGTCGACAAGAGCCTGCTGCTCGCGGTCGCGGGCGAGGAGCCCCGGTTCCAGATGCTCGCGATCCTGCGCGAGTACGGCCTCGAGCGGCTCGAGCAGGAGGGCGCCGCCGCGTCGTGCCACCGGCGCTTCGTCGAGCTCTCGCTGGCGCTCGCCGAGCGCGCTGCCGAGGTTCTCAGCGGGCCCGAGCAGGCCGCCGGGCTCGCGGAGTTCGAGGTCGAGCACGACAACCTCCGCCTCGCGCTCGCGCTCGCGCTCGAGGGGGGCAACGGCGACGCGGGCGTCGCGGTGCGCCTCGCCGCGGCGCTGGCGCGGTTCTGGCACATCCACGGGCACTACCAGGAGGGGCGCGCGTGGCTCGACCGGGCGCTCGCGCGCGCGGCGGGCGTCGCGCCCGAGCTCGTGGCGCCGGCGCTCCTGGGGGCGGGGACGCTCGCGCTGCTCCAGTGCGACTACCGCGAGGCGCGCGCGCTGCTCGAGCGGGGCGCGGCGCTCTACCGCGACCTCGGGGACGAGCGCGGGCTCATCTCGGTGGTCCAGATCCTCGGGAGCGTGGCCCGCGAGCAGGGCGACTACGAGCGCGCTCTCTCGCTGCACGGCGAGAGCCTCGCGCTGGCCACCCGGCGCGGCGACACGGTCGAGGCGGCGCGCGCGCTCGGCTACTCGGGCTTCGCGGCGTGGCTCTCGGGCGACACCGCGCGCGCGGAGAGCGCGTGCCGGCTCGCGCTCGCGGAGCTCCGCCGCGCGGGCGATCGCGAGGGGACCGCGACGGCGCTGCTGTACCTCGGGTGCACGGCGTTTTACCGCGGGGATCTCCGCGAGGCGGCCCGCCTCTGCGAGGAGAGCGAGGCCCTGTCGAGGAAGGTGAAGTTCAAGGAGGGGATCGCCTGGACGAACAACATCCTGGGCCTGATCGCGATCGAGCGCGGCGACCTTCGCATCGCCGGGCGGCACCTCCGCGCGAGCCTCCGTCTGCACCGGGAGCTCGGCGATCTCTGGCGCTCGGCGAGCGTCATCGAGGCGCTTGCGCGCGCGGCGGTGCAGGCGGGGAAGGCGGAGCGCGGCGCCCGCCTCCTCGGCGGCGCGGCGGCGCTGCGCGAGGCGCTCGGCACGCCGGTGCCGCCCGTCGAGCAACCGGCGCTCGCGGCGTGCGTCGAGGCCGCGCGCGCGGCGCTGGGCGATCCCGTGCACGACGCGCACTTCGCGGAAGGCCGCGGCGCCGGGCTCGACGCGGCGATGGCGGCGGCGCTCTCGGACTGATGCGCTGCGCCGCCGCGAGGAGCGCAGCGCTCCCGGCGCAGGTCAGCGCGCGGCACGTCGCGCGCGGAAAGTCAATCTCTTCTGCGCCGCTCCCTGCGGCGCGTGCTGCCTCATCGCTCCATGAAGATCCGACGCTTCGACTTGATGGCTGCGTGTCACTGCTGTGCAGCGCGATCGCGTCCCACACGAGCGACACCTGAGGCGACGACCGTACGGTAGGGCGCGGTCGCGCCCGGCGCGCACAAGGTGGCCGCGACGGTGAGGGCCTCGAGAGGACCGGCCAGATCGAGCAGCGAGACGCCATCGAAGGCGAGCAGGACGACGAGGCGGGTCTCCACGAAGGTCATGGGCATGACGAGGCGCGCACGACGAACACTCATGACGTTACACGGTACGGGCCGACGGTGCGCACGATCTGCGGCCTGTATGTCTTGAGCTCGTGACAGACCTCCAGGCGCGGACGCCAATAGCGCTCGCGACCGAGGCGACCGAGGATGTCGGAGCAGTCGTGAGCTTGCCAGAACCCCAGGTGGAGCCCGTGCTCCACGTGGAACGCCCCCGCGCGCAGCCGCTCGTCGCGCGCGCGCAGCCGGCCGCCGAGGACGGGAGCGGCCGACGGGAGCGGCCTCTTTCACCGTCACCTGATACCCACGCTCGGCGAGCTCCAGCGACGACCCGGGCGCAGGCGAGCGCTGCCGAGCGACGGCCGCGCCGCCGCCGTGTGTGCGGCAGGCGCACGGGCGCGGCGCGCAGACCACCTTCCGCCTCGCGCACACCGCCTTCCGCTCGAGGCCACGCCTGGATGGGCCCGCCGGAAGAACGCCTCTGTCAAACCTTTGCCGAGCCGCTCACCCCGTGTGTCGCTCGACAGATCGACGCGACGGGAGAGAGCCCACGCGAGCGCCGCGCGGCGAAGTTCCGCCTCTCCGTCCACGGAGTGGACTACCATGTCCATCCCTATGGCCGAGAGCAGCTACGTGTTTGCTGGTTCGGAACGTGCGCGAGAGCTCGAACGCCTGCAGCGGATCGAGAGCTTCTTCGACCCCGGGAGCCGGCGCCTCCTCAAGGCGGCCGGGATAGGCCCCGGCTGGAGCTGCCTCGACGTGGGAGCCGGCGCCGGGTCGATCGCCGCCTGGATGGCAGAGCGCGTGGGCCACGAGGGCGAGGTGGTCGCGGTCGACCGCGACGTCGGGTTCCTGGACGCGGCGCGGCTGCCCGGCGTCCGGATCATCGAGGGCGATATCCGCCAGCTCAACTTCCACGCGGCCCGGTTCGACCTGGTGCACGCGCGCTACGTGCTCGTCCACAACGCGGATTTCCAGGTGATCCTCGACGCCGTGCTGGCGGCGCTGAAGCCCGGCGGCCGCCTGGTCCTCGAGGAGCCCGACTTCACTGCGGCGAGGGGCGCGTCCGGCGCGGATATCGCCGCCTTCGATCGGGTCAACCGGTCGATCCTCGCGATGTACGAGGCCGGCGGCAAGGACCCGGGGCTCGGCCTGCGCCTGCCCGCGATCCTGGCGTCGCGCGGCCTCGCCATCGAGGCAGTCGAGAACGAGGTGCCGCTGTGCCCGGGCGGCCACCCGCTCTCCGAGATCATGAGCCTCTCGGCCGCTCAGCTCCAGGACAAGTACCTCGAGACGGGGCGGATCAGCGAAGAAGATCTCGCCGGCTATGCCCGTTTTGCGTCCGATCCGGCGGCGTGGGGGATCTACTACGGCACCGTCGGCGTCGTGGCCCGCAAGCCGGCCAGGGCCGCAGACTGACGCCGCGCCCGGGCCGCCGGGCGCGCGATTCCCCGCTTCGGCCCCGTCCTCCAGCAAAGGGATGATGTCCTTCCTGCCGCCTCCGTCGAGCGCGCACACGGCGGCACGCCAGCGCTCCTGGCGCGCGGCGGCCTGGCCCGCGCCGGCCCTCCCCTGAGCGCGCCGGCGCCGCCGCCGGGACGGCGCGCGTCCGTTCATCGACGCCGGCATGTGGCACCTGCGCGCCGGTCCGTCGCGCCGCGCCGAGGATTCAACCGATCCTGTGCGCTGGTGAGCATTCTCTGTTCGGTGAAATCGGAGCTTGCGTATCCCGGCGGCGGTTCAAGATACATGGCGGGGCGGGCCAGGCATCACCGCCAAGCGCTTCAGCGCCGGACCCGCTTCCGTCATTGACATGGGGGAGTTATGAGCATTCGAATCGATTCTCTTCGTTTTGCATGGATCGCAGCCCTGGTGCTCGCGGGTGCCAGCGCCTGCTCCGTCACGACGGAAGACGGTGTTCTCGCGGCGGCGGACGAGGACTCCTCGGGAGAGGCGGTCGACTCCGCCGCGCAGGCCTTCACGCTCTCGAGCCCCGAGCTCGCCGCGGTGCTCGCCGCCTTTCATACGGCCGAGATAAAGGAGTCGCAGCTGGCCCTGGCTCGCGCGACAGACCCGCACGTCCTCGAGTTCGCCCAGGAGCTGCTCGACTACCACGTCCTCGCGAGCCAGCAGCTCCTGGCCACGCTCCAGCAGACAGGCGAGCAGCCGCTGGACAACCAGACCAGCCAGGCGCTGAGCGAGCAGAGCGCGACCGACCTGCAGCTCCTCGAGGGGCTCACGGGGCCCACGTTCGACTGGACCTACGTCGAGGTCCAGATCTACCGGCACCGAGAGCTCCTCGGCCATCTCCAGGAGCAGATCGCGGTCATCGGGCCAGAGCCGCGGCCGGGGGTCAGTCACCTCATCTCGGAGGTCCGGACGGCCACGTCGCGACACCTCGCGTTCGCCAATTCGCTCCCAGCGCTCATCGGCAGCCCGTTCGTCCCGGAGGGCGGCTATCCGCCGCGCTCGCCCTACTACGGCCCGAGCTCGCCCTACTACGGCCCGAGCTCGCCCTACTACGGCCCGAGCTCGCCCTATGGCAACGTCTATTACGGGCCCAACGGGCCTTACTCGCCGGCTCGTCCCCCGTACTACGGGTATCCCGGGCGCAGCGCGTCCTTCGGCCCCGGCGCGAACGACCCGCGCGCGCCCTTCGGGAGCCGGCGCCCGTGAGTCCGGCCAGGTAGGGAGCGGGCCTCGCGCTCGCCCGCGCCGTGGCGCCTGCGCGCCTGCCCACGATGGAGCGCGGGCGCCGCGGCGCTCCCGCCGCGTGAGCGGGGGGCAGCCGTGGCGTCGGCAGGAGCAGGGTCGGCTGGCGTGAGGCCGAGGGGAGGCGGCCGGACGGGACGGCGCCGCGCGCTACCGCTACAGCCGGCGCCGCGCGCGGCCGCGATCCGGGATGACGCCGTGGATCTCCGCCTCGCTGAAGCCAGCCGCCTTGTAGAGGCGCTTCAGGTGCACGAGCTCGATGTGCGCGCTCTTCGCCACCGCGGCGCGAATGCGATCGAGCACGCTCAGCCGCTCGAGCGGGAGCCGGGTCGCCTCGACGGTCGAGCGCAGCGCCGCGGCGGCCGATTTCACCTCGGCCGCCGCCGCCTGCGCCTTGTCCAGGCTGAGCTTCGGGTGGATCCCCGAGCCGAGCAGCTGCGCGAGCACCTCCAGCCGATCGGGCTGCCCCGTGATGTCGCCGTCCTCGTGGTCGGCGAAATAGGCCATGCCGCCGGGGAACAGGATCGACAGCGCCGGATCCGCGGAGGGGCGCCCGACGGCGTTCCAGACGTCGTCGGCCACCTTGCCGAGCGCGTCGTCGGCGCGCGCGGACTCGGCCTCGACCTTGGCGAGCAGCGGCTCCGCCTCGGACCGCGCGGCGTTGCGCTGGGCCTCCACCCCGTCGAAGAGGGTCAGCACGGGCACGAGCCGCTGCTCGGCGAGCTCCCGAAGGGACCCGCCCTTCGCAGAAGCGCTGTGGAGCGTCGCGCGCACGTCACCGATGATGTCGTCCGCTGGCGCATCCTTGCGAATCACCTCGCCCATGATGTCGATCCTCCTCTGGCCTCACGAGGCTCCAAGGCTGCGGAGTCCGGCGAAACACGACCCCGCGAACGCCCCCCGTCGGCGCTGTCACCTCGGGCACCATAACGGAGCAGCGCCCGCGCGATCAACCGGATCGCAGCCCCGCGCCGTCGGCGGGGCGTGAGCCCCCGGAGCGCGGCGCTGGTACACTCGCCGCGTGCACCTCGGCTCGCTGCTGCTCCCGGCCCTGCTCGCTCTTCCGCTCACCGCGCACGCCGGACAGAGCAGCGGCGACCTTGTCGCCGCCGCCGCCGCGGCGGGTAGGCCGCCGGAGTGCTCGGCGCGCTCCAGCCGGGCCATCGCCCGGGGACCGTCCATATGGGAGCGCGCGCGCGCTCCGGAGCTGCCGCGCTACTGCGATCTCATCGCGCGCGGCCAGGCGCAGCTCGGCGACAACGCCGAGGCGGCGCGCGAGTCGGCGCGCGTCGCCGACCAGATCCTCCCGGGGCACGCCGCGCCGCAGGTCCTGCTCGCGCGCGCCGCCCTCGCGCTCGGCTCGGCCGAGGACGCCGCGCGCGCGTTCGACCGCGCGCGGCGCATCGACCCCCGCAGCGTCGAGGACCCGCACACATTGCACGACCTCGCCCGGTCGCTCGCCCGCACCGGCAAGCGCGACGAGGCGATCGCGATGTACCGCGCGCTCGTCCCGCGCATCGACCTGCTCGGCACCGCGGACCACCGCGCGCTGGTGCTGCTCGAGGCAGCGCACCTGTCGATGGCCGCCGCGGGCGCGGGCGCGACGACCGCCGCCGCGACGACCCCCGCCGCGACGACCGCCGCCGCGACGACCGCCGCCGCGACGACCGCCGCCGCGACGACCGCCGCCGCGACGACCGCCGCCGGCGCGCCCGGAGCGGGCGCACGCGCCGACCTCGACGAGGCGATCGCCTACCTGCGCGAGGCGCGCCAGCGCGCGCAGACGCAGCTCGCCCGCGACGTCACGCTCTCGCTCGCGCTCGCGCTGGACCGCGCCGGCGACAAGGCGCAGGCCGACGCCGCGCTCGAGGGCGAGGCGGCCGGGGCCGCGCCGGAGGCCGCGCGCACGCGCGCCGAGGCGGCCGCGGCGCGCGCCCGGGCCGCCGACCAGCACGCCGGAGCGGCCGCGCGCGAGCACGCCGACGACTATCTCGCCAGCGCGGCGGCGCGCCTGCGCACGGTCGACTACCTCGCGGTCCCGGAGGACCGGCTCGCCCTGGAGGCGCTCGCCCTGGAGCGGACCACGGCCGCGGCGGCGATCGCGCGCTGGGAGGCCTACCTGGCGGGCGCCGGCGGCCAGGGCCCGTGGGCCGCGGCGGCGCGCGCGCGCCTCGACGCGCTCCGCAAGGGCGCCGGCGGAGGCCCGCGGCCCGCGCGCGCCGCCGCGACGGCGCCGGGCGCGGGCGCCCCGCGCGCCCCGCGTCCCCGCGCCGCGTCCCCCGCGTCTGCGCCGGGCGCAGGAGGGGCGCCGTGAGCCGGCGATCGCGTCGGCGACCGCTCCTGCCCGGCGCCGCGGCGCTCCTCGCGCTGGCGCTCGCGGCGACGCGCGCGCCCGGCCCCGCCGCCGCGGCGCCGACCGTCTGGTCCCGCGCGCTGGATCCGGCGGCCGACGAGCGCGCGGCGCTCATCTCCCAGGCGGACGGGCTCCTCGTCCGGTACGAGCGGCTCCGGCGCACGCCGCTCCTCGAGCGGGTCGAGGAGATCGGCCCGCTGTGGCTCCGTGAGGCGCGCACCCTGTACGAGCGCGCCGGCGCGGCGACCTCGCGCGAGCCCGCGGTGCGGCTCCGCTACGCCGACCTCCTGGAGCACCTCGGCGACGTGCAGGGCGCCGCGGCGTCGCTCGAGGGGCTCCTGCGCCTCCATCCGCCGCCGCCTTCCCGCGCCGACGCGTGGCACGCGCTCGCGGTCTGCTACGCGCGGCTCGGCAGGTACACCGACGAGATCAAGGCGTACGACGAGGCGCTCGCGCTCGAGCCCCACGCGGCCTCGCGGGCGCTGCTCCTGGCCAACCAGGCCGAGGCGTACATGGCGCTCGGCGACATCACCGCCGCGGTCGAGGGGTACCGGAGCGCGCTGGCGACGCTCGGGTCGCTCGACATGTTCCGCTACGGCGTGACGACGCTCTGGGGGCTCGCGGTGGCGCTCGACCGGTCGGGCGACCCGGAGGGCGCGTTCGCGCACATCCAGCTCGCGAGGACCTACGACCGCAGCGACCAGCAGATCACCGGAGAGGGCTGGTTCTACGTGCCCGCCCACGACGAGGCCTGGTACGCCGCGCTCGGCTACTGGGCCGCGGCGCGGAGCGCCGAGCTCGGCGCGCCGCGCGCGGAGGCGTACCTGCAGGCCGTGGCCGCGTGGGAGTCGTACATCGCGCGCGCCCCCGCGAACGACCACTGGCTGCCGCTGGCGAGGGCGCGGCGCGCGCAGTGCGAGAGGGAGCGGGACCAGACCCTGAAGCGCCTGCGAAAGCCCGCGCCCCCGGCGCCGCAGCGGCGCTGAGCTCATCCTCCTCGCGCGCCGGGGCGCGCTCGCGCGCTGGCCTCGTTGCGCGGGCTGGCTCACCGCGCGCGCTGAGCCCATCCCACCGGCCGACTGCCGCGCGCGCAGGGCTATCCCACCTCGCATCAGGTCGCTCCCGGATCTCCTTCCAGCGCGCTCCGATCCGGCGCCGCGCCACGGCGAAACCGCCCCTTTACGACCCAGCCCGGCGGGTTCACCTTACCTATCGTGGTCGCTCTCGCGCGCGAGGGCGGCGCCGGAAGCTCACCCCGAACGGAGATCCGTCGAGATGCGCGACTCGGTGTTCAATGAGACCGTCCTCTGGTCCGGACGTCCCAAGGTCGTCGCGACGCCCCTCCTCTACGTCGTGGGCGCGGCGGTCTGCGGCGTGACCTCCGCGATCAGCACGGCGTCGGCCATCGTCGTGAGCAAGGCGCTCGGCGCGTCGCCGACCCAGCTGCTCGCGTTCGCGGCCTGGATGGCGAGCCTCGCGGTGGCGTTCAGCTACCTGCCCCGCTGGTGGCGCTCGGAGCTCGAGTACATGCTCACCGACAAGCACATCGTGGTGCAGCGCGGGAAGCTCCGGCGCTCGATCGAGCGGCGATCGATCAGCTACGCGCGCATCCACTGGCACCCGAAGCACCCCGGCGTCGGCGACCTCGAGCTCGTGCGCGCGGTCCCGACCGGCGCCCTCCGGCGGCGGCTGTCGATCGTGCTGAACGGCGTCGTTGCCCCGGATCGCGTGTGGGCGATCCTGCGGGGCGTCGTCCCGTCGGCGCCCGCGGGCGACGGCCACCGGCTGCTCTCGCAGCGCCTCGACGAGGGCGAGCGCGTGCTCTGGTCGGCGCACCCGGCCGACGGCTGGCACAAGTGGCTCCCGAGCGGCGTGCGCGCGATCGGCTCCGTGCTGCTCGGCGTGCTCCTCGGCGCCTTCGCGGTGGTCACGGCGGTGCACGCGGTGCGGAGCATCCGCATCGTGACCGCGGCGGGCCTGGATCCCGAGAGCGTGTCCTTCGTGGCGCTCGTCGCCTCGCTGTCGCTGACGATCGTGCTGCTCGTCGCCGCGGGCGCGGCGATGCTCTACGTGTCCGTGGTGCGCCCCGCGCGGCTCGCGGCGCGCACGCGGTACCTCATCACCGACCGGCGCGTGCTCATCCAGCGCGGCGACGAGGAGCTGCACCTCGACCGCTCGCGCATCGTCGACGTGATCGACGCGCCGGGCGCCGGCGGCCTCAGGGATGTGTTCCTCGTGCTCGACGGCCCCCGCGCCCGCGCCGTCGCCGCGAGCGGCGCCTTCGGCGAGGCCCCGGGCGCCGGCCTCCAGCCGGTGCTGCAGCGGGTCAGCGACGTCGAGTCCATCCGTCAGATCCTGAGGCCCGCGTAGGCTGGCGTCCGGGAGTTCATCTCTGGACTCGCACGTCGCTCCAGCGGGGCAATCGAACCACTCATCCCGGAACAACCGCGTCCCTCCGTGATTCACGTGCCCGGCGAGCGTTGACGCCAGCCGTCCAGCCATGCGCTGATTCGGGCGAGGGAGGCCGTGATGGCGCTGGTTCCGGGGCATCGAGCGCGGGTGCTGATCCAGCGCTGGGTGCAAAGAGGCTGTCAGGCGTGGATCCCGCTCCTGATGTTTGCGATCTGCGTGCTGGCGCAGGCGGGGTGTACGTGTACACCCGAGCTCCCGCCGATTCGTCCTCACGGCACCATCGCCTGCCGGACGCGAGACGCGAGCGACCCGCCGGTGGCCCGCGGCGCGCCGGGGGTGAAGACCGTCGCTGCTGGTGCGATCCCGGGGACCTTCGCTGTCACGAGCACGGGAGAGGCGGTCTACGAGCTGCCGCTCGTCTCGGTCCCTGGCCGCGCGGGCGTGGCGCCGCGGCTCGCGCTTCTCTACGACAGCGCCGCGGGCGACGGTGTCCTCGGAGCGGGGTTCTCCGTCGCCGGGCTGTCCGCGATCACGCGGTGTCCGAAGAATCTCGCGCAGGACGGGGAGATCCGGGGCGTGGCGTACGACGGGGACGACGGGCTGTGCCTCGACGGCAAGCGGCTTGTCGCGGTGGGGCGGGCGCCGGGGACCATCGAGTACAGGACGTTCCCCGACACGATGGTCAAGGTCGTCGGGCATTACGCTCCGGAGCGGGGCGCGCCCGCGGAGGCGCTCTCCTTCGAGGCGAGGATGCCGTCCGGGCTCGTCATCGAGTACGGGCGCGGCGACAGCGGCAAGCCGCTGGCGCCCGGCGGCGCCCCGCGCGCGTGGCTCGCGACCAGGACGCGAGACGGCCGCGGCAACGCCATGACCTACGAGTACTGCTTCGCCGGGGCCGAGGAGGGCTTCACGGCGGAGTACGCGCTCGACCAGATCCGGTACACGAGCTTCGAGGGAGAGCCGGCGCTCGAGCCCTCGCGGGCGGTGCGGTTCGTGTACGCGACGAAGGAGCCGGCCGAGGTCCGGATACACCACGCGGGCGGCATGGCGCTCCAGAGCGCGCTGCGCCTCGACGAGATCCAGATGCTCGGCGCGGACGATGCGCTGGTGCGGCGCTACGGGTTCACGTACGAGGTCAGCGGGTCGACGCGGCGGACGCTCCTGACCGCGGTCGAGGAGTGCGCGGCGGACGGCGTGTGCAAGCCGCCGACGCGGTTTCAGTACAGCCGCGGTGAGGCGGGGTTCCGGAGGATCGCGACGGACGTCGCCAGGCCGACCTCCAGGCGGGCCAGCCCGATGCTCTTCGATATCGATGGCGACGGGCTCGACGACCTCGTGTTGCCGGACACGCACCCGGCGCTCAGCACGCCTCGGAGTCCCGTGACGAGCTGGCTCGTCGCGCGCAATCAAGGGTCGAGCGGGTCGGAGGCTCACCTCGCGCCTGCGGCCCTGGCGCTGTTCGAGGACTGGCCGGTGGTCGCCGATCCGACCGAGCCCGCCGATCCGACGATCCTTCAGCCGGAGCTCGGGACGGCCTTGGATTACGACCAGGATGGCCGGATGGACGTCTTGCTCCACGACGTCCATGACGCCAGCGACACATGGCTTGTGCTGCTGGCCCGGCCCGATCGGACCTTCGAGGTCCACGACACCGGCATCCGCCGGCCGTTCCCGCTCCGCGTCCCGCCGCCTGGGTTGAGCATGCCCGAGGGCGCCATGCACCTCGCCGATGTCGACGGCGACGGCGTGCCCGACCTGATCCAGTGTGACGACCACAGCCGCGCGCTGACCCTGAACCCGCTCGAGGCCACGTGGGTCGTCCACCGCTGGAGGCCCGAGCGCGACGGGACGCCGGCAGGATTCGACCGCGAAGGGGAGTCGCTCGAGCCCCTCAACGGGTTTCCCTGCGAGATGGAGATCCAGACGCTCGACGTGAACGCCGACGGCAAGGTCGATCTCGTCGTGGCGACCGTGCTGACGTTCAGCGACAACACGATGATCCCGGCATCGACCTACGCCGCGCTCACCCGCCGGCGCGACGGGAGCTGGGAGGTGTTTGACACCGAGCTCCCCCAGCCCGCTCCCGACGGCCGTACCGTGTTCCTCGACGTCAACGGCGATGGCCTGCCCGACGCCGTACAATCCGGCTTCAGCCATCGCGGGCTCCGCACGCACCTCAACACGGGGGCGACCTTCGACGCGCCGGCGGTCGACAGCCTCGGCCCGGTGGGCCTCGGCGATCAGGACACGTTCTTCCGGCTCGCCACGCCGCTGGACTACGACGGCGACGGGCTGCAGGACCTGCTCATGCCGGTGCCGCCGGGCACGCTGCCGGGCTCATCCCTCTCGCTGCCCTCCTGGGCCGTCCTGCAGGCGACGGGCGCGCGCGACGGGCCGACGTTCGCGCTCGTCGATCCGGAGATCCCGTTCGAGGCCGCGGTCGGCGAGGCCGTCACGCTCGCCGAGCCGCACGGGCCACGGATCGGGGATCTCAACGGCGACGGTGCCCAGGACGTGGTCTTGCCGATCGGCGGCGTGTTCACGATCTTCCAGAACCTCGCGGCCGATCGGGATCTCCTCGTCGCCGTCTCCGACGGGATGAACGCGCACGAGCCGAGCGAGGCGGGCTTCGTGCCGAACGTGAGTGTCTCGTATGGTCACCTCACCGACGCCTCGATCACGAACGACACGCCTGCGGAAGCTCCGGAGCGGGAGAGCATGCTCTACCTCTCTCGCGACGACGCGGCGAACGGCTGCGCTTATCCGCGCCGCTGCGCGGTGGGGCCCCGCCGGGTCGTCAGCGCCTACGCCCTCAACAACGGCGCGGACCGGCCACGGCGCTTCGAGGTCCGCTACCGCGACGGGCGCTACCACCGGCTCGGCCGGGGGTTCCTCGGCTTCGGGGAGCGCGTGGTCATCGAGGCCGACACCGGCGCCGGGGTTGCCGAGCGCTACGACAACAAGACGTTCGACGAGGAGCTCGAGGTCTTCCCGTTCGCGGGGCAGTTGGCGCAACAGTGGCGCTGGGCTCCAGGGCTGCCGGGCCAGCCCAGGCCGGACCAGATCGAGCTCTCGTTCCTCGATGTGACGCGGGCGGTGGTTCCGACGAGCGACGGCGCGAGCTACTTCACGCTCCCAACCGAGCGCCGGATCCGGCGAGCACAAGGCGTGTATCCGCCGGCGGGCGGCGAGGCGACCACGGTCGAGGCGTACGTCGCGCAGATCGCGTCGGGCGGCGAGCGCGGCGGCGGGGCGACGATCCTGCGCGACACGGCGGCGAAGGTGAAGGACTTCGATGCGTTCGGCAACGTGCTCGCCGAGGAGGTCTCGACCCGCGGCGTCGACCTGACGCTCGACGTCACGCGCACCTTCAAGAACGACACCGAGCGATGGGTGCTCGGCCAGCTCCAGACCGAGGAGGAGTGCAGCGCGGCCGCGGCGCTCTCGCAGTGCCGCCTGCTCACGCGCACGACGACGGTCCATGGCGAGATCGAGACCGAGTCCACCGGCAGCGACGACGGCATCCCGGACACGGAGCTCGATGTCGTGGTGGCGCGGGACGACTTCGGGAACGTCACGGAGGTGACGGCGGACGACGCGTTCGGCCATCACCGGTCGTGGAGCACGACGTACGACGCCGAGGGGATCTTCCCCGAGGCGCACGTCAACCCGGCCGGCCACACCACGCGCGTGGAGTTCGATGACGGGCTCGGCATGCTCGTCGAGCGGGTGGATCCAAACGGGCTCGTGACGGCGTGGAGGCACGACGGCTTCGGCCGCCGCGGGCTCGAGATCCGGCCCGACGGGACGCAAACGGCGATCGCGCTGTCGCGCACCAGGGACGGCGGCCCGCGCCGGGATGCCTGGCGCGTGGTGCAGCGGACCACGACGACCGGCGGCGCCGACGATACGGTCGACTACGACAGCCTCGGCCGGCCGATCCGGTGGTTCTGGTACGGGCCCTCCGCGGAAGGCGCCACGGGCGAGCCGCGGCGCCTGATGCAAGAGATCACGTACGACGAGCGCGGCGAGCACATCGCGCGGCGCTCGGTGCCGGCGAGCGAGGGCACGCCGGAAGACGACCTCCTGGCCGACGTCTACGAGCACGACGCGGTGGGCCGCGAGGTGCGGCACACGACGCCGTGGGGCGCGGTCGTGGAGACCGACCACGACGGCCTGCGCGCCGAGGTCACCGATGCGCTGGGTCACGTGACCGTGGTCGAGCACGACCCGCTAGGACGACCGGTGACGGTCACCGACGCGGCGATGGGGGTCACGCGCTACGAGCATGGCCCGTTCGGCGCGCTGTACACGGTCACCGATCCGGGCGGCGCGGTCACGCGGACGAGGCGCGACGCGTTCGGGCGCGTGCGGCAGCTCGACCATCCCGATCGGGGCACGACGGTCTTCACCAGCGACGGCTTCGGGGAGCTCATCTCGTCGACCGACGCGCTCGGGCGGGTGACGAAGGTCGCCTACGACGGCCTCGGGCGCGCCACCTCGCGTGTGGACGAGCACGGCGCCGAGCGGCTGACGACCTCGTGGACCTGGGACACCGCGCCGCACGGGATCGGCAAGCTCCACGTGCTGGAGAGCCCCGGCGCGGAGAAAACGTACGGCTACACCGACCGCGGCAAGCTCGAGACGGTGACGCTCCGCATCGACGGCGAGCGCGCGGCGCTGACGAGCAGTCTGGGCTACGACGAGCTCGGCCGCGTCGAGACGATCACCTACCCCACGCCCGCCGGCGCGGCGCCGTTCGTGGTGGCCCACGACCACGACGCGCACGGCCACGTGCTCGCCGTGCGCGACGGCGCGACCCGAGCGGCGTACTGGCGGCTGACCGATGTGGACAGCGCCGGCCGTTTCCGCGAGGAGGCGTTCGGCAACGGCGCCATCACGGAGCGGGACTACTACGCGGACAGGCAGCGGCTGAAGCGCGTCGTCACCCGGAGCGGCGCGGCGGCGGTGCAGGATCTCGAGTACGGCTACGACGCGCGGCTCAGCCTCACCAGGCGCACCGACGCGCTGCAGCCGCAGCACCGGAGCGAGCGCTTCCGCTACGATCCGCTCGAGCGGCTGACGTGCGCGTACTTCAGCGACGTCGAGAGCGCGACGGCGCCGTGCGCGCTCCGCTACGACCACGACCCGAACGGCAACCTCACCTTCACGTCGGACGCCGGCGCGCTCTCGTACGACGACCCGCTGCACCCGCACGCCGTCACCGGCGCGGGCGCGGACGCCTTCGGCTACGACGCGGTAGGCAACCAGATCGCGCGTCCGGGCGGCGTGACGGTGAGCTACACGCCGTTCGACCTGCTGGCGGCGATCGCGCAGGGCGCGAGCGCCGTCTCGTTCGCCTACGACGGCGACCAGCAGCGGATCCGCAAGACCACGCCGGACGAGGAGACGCTCTACTTCGGCGATCTCTACGAGCGGGTCACCGACATGGCGACGGGGGCGGTGGAGCATCGTTACAACGTCCACTCGCCGGAGCGGGTGGTGGCGATCGTGACCCGCGGAGGCGCCGAGCCGGGGACGCGCTACGTCCACGTCGACCACCTCGGCTCGGTCGACGCGCTCACCGGCGAGGACGGCGATCTGGTCGAGCGCAGGAGCTACGATCCCTTCGGCCAGCGCAGGGACCCGGTGTGGGGGCAGCCCGCGCCGGCGTCGTTCTCCAGCGGGACGACGCGCGGGTTCACCGGGCACGAAGGCGACGAGGACCTCGGCCTCGTGAACATGCGGGGAAGGATGTACGACCCCAGGATCGGGCGGTTCTTGACCACCGATCCGATCGTGCAGGCGCCGCTCTCGGGTCAGAGCTGGAACCCGTACAGCTACGTGCGCAACGACCCGCTCAACCGCGTGGATCCGACCGGGTTTCAGGCAGAGCCCGAAGGGCCTGGAGGGTCGCAAGCTCCAGGGTTGCTGGAGGATGACGGCGTCACTCCATCCCCGAACCAGCTTCAGGTCACTGTCAGAGGGCCTCCGCCCCCGTGGCGCACGCGCGAGGCCGAAGCCGTTGAGGCCGGAGCGACGACGGCGCCTGTCGACGTGGGAACGACCGGAACCGCGTCGGGGTATGTGCCGCAGCCGGTGACCGTCTCGCCGGAGCACGCCGGCGCAGGCGGCCCGGGCACCGTCGTCAGCCAGACCTTGCTGGGCGCCGCCGAGGGAACGCGCGACGTCGGGGTCGGCATCGCGCGGACGCTGGTGCTCAACGCGCTGACGTTCGGGATCTACAGCGGATACGAGCTCGGCGGAGCGATCCTGGCGGGATACGAGGAGGGCGGAGTTCTTGGCGCGCTCAACGCCGTGAACCCGCTCTACCACATCGGGCAGGGCGCCGCGGACACGGCGCTCGCGATCGGCCGTGAGGACTACCGGGAAGCGGGCGCGGCGGGGACAAGGACGATGATCCTTGCTGCGGCCACCGTCTTCGGCGCTGGGAGAGGGCTGGGGGCGGCGGCCGAGGAATCGGCGATACCTGGAGTCTTAAGAGGACCAACCGCAACGCGAGAACTGGCACAGCAAATCGCGAACGTCGAACGGGCACCCATGAACTTCAACCGGACGGTTACTGTTCTACAAACCGCAGAGGGACCGACACTCGTTGCAGGCGGAGCAAGTGATCTATCAGCCGCCCAGATTGCAGAGGCTCGTAGACTAGGGCTGGTTCCCGCGCCCCCAATGCCGGGCTTTCATGCCGAGAAGACGGCCATTGCCGGTGCGGGAGAGCTGGGCTTGACCCCGACGAGGGGAGCTACGTCGACCATCATCTGCAGTGGCTCGGGCGGATGTGCCGATTTCCTTCGCGGATTAGGCGCCACAGTGGGGAAGTACAGCTACGAGTTCTGAGGTTGACATCGCGATGAATGAAAACGAGCTGATCCAGGCTATCAAGCAGCGAGCCAATAATGAAAAGACACGCACGGACTACGCGGACCGGTTTTGTCCCGAGCTGGCGCGGCCAGCACCGCCACACGCAGTGCTCCAGGCTGAGTTCGCCCTGGGCTTCCCCCTGCATCCCCTCCATAGACGAGTGCTGATGGACGTAGGCAACGGTGGATTCGGGCCTGGTGACGGCCTCATCGGCCTCCCGGGGGGACGTTTGGACGATGACGGGCGATCCCTCATTGAGCTTCGGCGTGTCCTATGGAGTGGCCCTGAGAGCGCCGGACTACCAGAAAAGGTCCTTGCGCTGTGCGACTGGGGCGACTCCGTTTGGTCTTGCATCGACGAGGAAACAGGCGCTGTGCTCACGCTGGACGAGAGCGGACTTACGGAGACGCCCTGGAGCTTTCATACATGGCTAACATATTGGCTTAACGGGGAACATTTGTTCGAGAAGATGTTCACGTTCCAAGAGCGACCAATAATCAACCCGTTTACGAAGCAGGTGATGATGGCAAGGGCACCGGCTAGCGCGATCGGCACTCCGTACAAGCGCACCGACCCAAGTTGACCGTTGCGTGCATGTGCAAGTCACACCAAGTGCAATCTATCATCGCGAACCAACCATTCGTCGCGCCTCGGTCACAAAGGTGACCGGCATTGGTGCGATCACGGCGGACGACGCGTTCGGCCATCACCGGTCGTGGAGCACGACGTACGACGCCGACGGGATCTTCCCCGAGACGCACGTCAACCCGGCCGGCCACACCACGGCCGTGGAGTTCGACGACGGGCTCGGCGTGCTCCTCAAGCGGGTGGATCCGAACGGGCTCGTGACGGCGTGGAGGCACGACGGCTTCGGCCGCCTCGGGCTCGAGATCCGGCCCGACGGGACGCAGACGGCGATCGCGCTGTCGCGCACCAGGGACGGCGGCCCGCGCCGGGACGCCTGGCGCGTGGTGCAGCGGACCACGACGACCGGCGGCGCCGACGATACGGTCGAATACGACAGCCTCGGCCGGCCGATCCGGTGGTTCTGGTACGGGCCCTCCGCGGAGGGCGCCACGGGCGAGCCGCGGCGATTGATGCAAGAAGTCGCGTACGACGCGCGCGGCGAGCACATCGCGCGGCGCTCGGTGCCGGTGAGCGAGGGCACGCCGGAGGACGAGATCCTGCACGACTTCTACGAGCACGACGCCGTGGGCCGCGAGGTGCGGCGCACGACGCCGTGGGGCGCGGTCGAGGAGACCGATCACGACGGCCTGCGCGCCGAGGTCACCGATGCGCTGGGTCACGTGACCGTGGTCGAGAGTGACCCGCTGGGACGACCGGTGACGGTCACCGACGCGGCGATGGGGGTCACGCGCTACGTGCATGGCCCGTTCGGCGCGCTGTACACGGTCACCGATCCGGGCGGCGCGGTCACGCGGACGACGCGCGACGCGTTCGGGCGCGTGCGGCAGCTCGACCATCCCGATCGGGGCACGACGGTCTTCACCAGCGACGGCTTCGGGGAGCTCATCTCGTCGACCGACGCGCTCGGGCGGGTGATGAAGGTCGCCCACGACGGCCTCGGGCGCGCCACCTCACGCGTGGACGAGCACGGCGCCGAGCGGCTGACGGCCATATGGACCTGGGACACCGCGCCGCACGGGATCGGCAAGCTCCACGTGCTGGAGAGCCCCGGCGGGGAGAAGACATACGGCTACACCGAGCGCGGCAAGCTCGAGACGGTGACGCTCCGCATCGACGGCGAGCGCGCGGCGCTGGAGAGCAGGCTCGACTACGACGAGCTCGGCCGCGTGGAGACGATCACCTACCCCACGCCCGCCGGCGCGGCGCCGTTCGTGGTGGCCCACGACCACGACGCGCACGGCCACGTGCTCGCCGTGCGCGACGGCGCGACCCGAGCGGCGTACTGGCGGCTGACCGATGTGGACAGCGCCGGCCGCTTCCGCGAGGAGGCGTTCGGCAACGGCGCCATCACGGAGCGGGACTACTACGCGGACAGGCAGCGGCTGAAGCGCGTCGTCACCCGGAGCGGCGCGGCGGCGGTGCAGGATCTCGAGTACGGCTACGACGCGCGGCTCAGCCTCACCAGGCGCACCGACGCGCTGCAGCCGCAGCACCGGAGCGAGCGCTTCCGCTACGATCCGCTCGAGCGGCTGACGTGCGCGTACTTCAGCGACGTCGAGAGCGCGACGGCGCCGTGCGCGCTCCGATACGACCACGACCCGAACGGCAACCTCACCTTCACGTCGGACGCCGGCGCGCTCTCGTACGACGACCCGCTGCACCCGCACGCGGTCACCGGCGCGGGCGCGGACGGCTTCGGCTACGACGCGGTGGGCAACCAGATCGCGCGTCCTGGCGGCGTGACGGTGAGCTACACGCCGTTCGACCTGCCGCGGGCGATCGCGCAGGGCGCGAGCACCGTCTCGTTCGCCTACGACGGCGACCAGCAGCGGATCCGCAAGACCACGCCGGACGAGGAGACACTCTATTTCGGCGATCTCTACGAGCGGGTCACCGACATGGCGACGGGGGCGGTGGAGCATCGCTACCACGTCCACTCGCCGGAGCGGGTGGTGGCGATCGTGACCCGCGGAGGCGCCGAGCCGGGGACGCGCTACGTGCACGTCGACCACCTCGGCTCGGTCGACGCGCTCACCGGCGACGACGGCGAGGTGACTGAGCGCAGGAGCTACGATCCCTTCGGCCAGCGCAGGGACCCGGTGTGGGGGCAGCCCGCGCCGGCGTCGTTCTCCAGCGGGACGACGCGGGGGTTCACCGGGCACGAGGGCGACGAGGACCTCGGCCTCGTGAACATGCGCGGCAGGATGTACGACCCCAGGATCGGGCGGTTCTTGACCACCGATCCGATCGTGCAGGCGCCGCTCTCGGGCCAGAGCTGGAACCCGTACAGCTACGTGCGCAACGATCCGCTCAATCACGTGGATCCGACCGGGTTTCAGGCAGAGCCCGAAGGGCCTGGAGGGTCGCAAGCTCCAGGGTTGCTCGAGGATGACGGAGTCACTCCATCCCCGAACCAGCTTCAGGTCACTGTCAGAGGGCCTCCGCCCCCGTGGCGCACGCGCGAGGCCGAAGCCGTGGAGGTCGGGGCGACGACGGCGCCTGTCGACGTGGGGACGACCGGAACCGCGTCGGGGTATGTGCCGCAGCCGGTGACCGTCTCGCCGGAGCACGCCGGCGCAGGCGGCCCGGGCACCGTCGTCAGCCAGACCTTGCTGGGCGCCGCCGAGGGAACGCGCGACGTAGGGCTGGGCATCGCGCGGACGCTGGTGCTCAACGCGCTGACGTTCGGGATCTACAGCGGATACGAGCTCGGCGGAGCCATCCTGGAGGGATACGAGGAGGGCGGAGTTCTTGGCGCGTTGAACGCCGTGAACCCGCTCTACCACATCGGGCAGGGCGCCGCGGACACGGCGCTCGCGATCGGCCGTGAGGACTACCGGGAAGCGGGCGCGGCGGGGACCAAGACGATGATCCTCGCGGCGGCCACCGTCTTCGGCGCCGGGAGGGGGCTGGGGGCGGCGGCGGAGGAGTTGGCGGCGACGGGGGCCGCGAGGGGGGGAGCTCCAGCAGTCCGGGTGCCGAGTTCCCGGTACCCGGAAACGGCCGGACATATAAGGGATGCACAGGCAGCGGGACACCCGTCACTTTTGACGATCGACCGTACCGGGGCAGCCGCACGACGAGCTGAGGCAATTGGTAACTATGAGAAAATTCCGGGGAAGCAGCTGGATGAGTACCCGCCAGCAATGTTCAGGGAAGGTGGATACGGGGCGAGCATACGTCCCGTCTCACCAGCAGACAATATGGGTGCAGGGGCGTGCATTGGGAACCAGTGCCGTGGCCTACCCGATGGCACACGGATCAGAATCATTGTGGAGTAGATCATGGCAGCCTTCAGCTTAGAAGTAGCATATTCGCAAATTTCAGTGTTCCAATCATGCCTGAAGGACCCATTCAACGACTGGACGGACAGGCACGCTGCACAGGGATTTTCATGGAGGCCGGGCAGCGTATCCTTCCGTACTCTCGATACCGATGGACCCATCTCCGTCATCGTAAAGAAGGACACGGCGCTTGACGTCTCACCGTCGGCGCTCAGAGCAATCCAGGTGCCATTTCATGTTCCAAGCGGCGTTGGCGTGGAGGTGGGCACTATCATTGAAACAGTCGAAATTGAACTAGATCCGGGACACTACACGCTGATTTTTGAGCACGGTCGGGACGATGATTCGGGGATGTGGGGCATGCTTCGTTTCGTACCGGGAAACACGGCCCCCAGGATTCTTCGTAGTGATGAGGAGCTTTCTCCAGGGGAGGAACTTCTGATGAACGCGCAGCCAGCGGCGCCGTAACTCCCACTCGGCCGAGAAGGCGAGGCTCGCGCCCGGATGTATAACCAGTGCGTTTATTGCGGACTCAGCATGCCAACCGCTACTTCATCCAGGGGGCGAAGGAAGGATGGCGTTATGGGGATCACGACACTAAAGAACGTTCTAGTCGAGTGGGACAAGTACGATCCGGATGGGGTGATCTACTTACCAGCCGGCATGGATCCCTCGCTCGATGCGATGGCCACCGTGCTCCCATTCGATCCGGCGAAAAACCGGCGTCTGGAAGGCCTGGAGGGTTTTATCGGGCTCGAGCAACTTCGAGATGCAGTCGAGGGACTCGAAGCTCAATTGGGCCGTGCAACAACGCCAGGAGAGCGACTAAGGGCCGCGATTCACTATGCACGGCACGATGCATTTATTGATCCATCCGCGGCGCTCGACGGCTAATGAGGGTAACCTGATCCCTTCCGACAAGGTGTCAGGGACGAGCGCACAATGGGCGGGAGCTCGACGAGAACTGTGACCCGGACCAGGACGCCTGGCGTGTGACGCAGCGAACCACGCCATGATGCGAAACTTTGATGAAGCCAGATTGATCGTGGACTTGGAGCGCTTGCCTGCCCCATTCCGAATTGCGTTCGCAGCCGCCTGCGCCCAGCGACAGTTGCCGGCATATCAACTCTTCGAGGTGCAGGCTGGCCGAGTCGTCCTGAACGCTCTGGAGAGCGCGCTGCAGGAGGTGTGGGCGGAGCCAGATCTACCGGGCAATCCCACCGATCTCGAGCGCAAGATCGAAGTGGCCCTGAGCCTCATCCCGCACGAGGACGGTGTTCGAGGACCGTGGACGCAGGAGGCCACGAACGCACAAAATGCCGGCACGGCCGTGATCTATGCCCTGCGCACGAAGCTCGCTGGCGAGGCTCAAGAGGCTGCATGGGCTGCGCGAGTCGCGTACGAAGCGCTTGACAATTTTGTCATCAACAAGGAGAGAATCGACACGAATAAGCCAGGCGAGGAGTTGCGCGTGCTCTCGCATCCGCTTGTGCAAGCTGAGCTCGACCGGCAATGGCGAGACGTCCGTGAGCTACTCGCCGCGAAAGAACATGAATCTTCCGAGACAATCCATCGGCTCCGAGATCGAGCGAGGACCGAATCCACGACATTCTTCGGACCCGTTTGATAGCTCACCGACACCCCGGGGCCACCGGACCGACCAACATGCCTGGGGAGCTCACGGGCGACTTCGCTCATCTTGGTCCGCGCGGCGCACCATGCGGTTAAGGAGACGAGCCCCGTCGCAGGGCCTCAGCCGCGCGCGGGCAGTACTCATCCAGTCCGGCTGTACGAGCAACCCTGACCACGCCCGCGTGGGAGGACGCGCCCCGACTTGCAGCGCCGCGTGGGGGGACGCGCCTCGACTTGCAGCGCCGCGTGGGGGGACGCGCCCCGACTTGCAGCGCCGCGTGGGGGGACGCGCCCCGACTTGCAGCGCCGCGTGGGGGGACGCGCCCCGACTTGCAGCGCCGCGTGGGGGGACGCGCCCCGACTCGCACCGCCGCGTGGGGGGACGCGCCTCGACTCGCAGCGCCGCGCCGAGTACCTGCTGGGCGCTTGTCGAGGCATAGGGACCGCGATACCCCGGCCCGATGGCCAAATCCGCATTTCTCGCCCGCCGGCTCACGCCGAGCGGGTGCATCATTGCAGGAACCAAGCTCGCCGCTCACCGGGAGGCGTTGAAGTCGAAGAAGATCAAGCTGTCTGCCAAGGTGGACGCGGCGGTCCACTCCGTCATCGCGGCCACCGAGGCCATCGAGGCGCTCGGAAGCACCGACGCCACGATGATCGAGATCGACCGCGGCACCGACCGGTGCATCGGCGCATTCAACAGCCTGCTCGATGGCATCGAGCGCGCGTTCGATCACGATGGCATCCTGCCGCTGGCCGAGGACGAGGCGGCACGCCGCAGCGATGCCCTGCTGGTGCGCTCCGAGGTGCTTTCATCGGGCATCGATTTCGTCCGGCTCGTCTACTCCCAGCAATGGGTGCGCATGAGCGCGATGATCAAGGCGCTCGATCGCAAGGACGTGAAGGCGGCGGTGGAGCGGCTCGGGCTCGCGACCGAGGCCAGTCGCCTCCGGCGCTGGACCGATCTGTACGGCCAGAAGCTCGGCGTCACCGAGGCGAAGAGCGCGGATCCCGCCATCAAGTCGGTGGAGGCGTGGCACGAGGCCTACGGCACGCTCATGGTCCAGGTCCACGCCGAATACGACGACGACAGGGACGAGACGCACGCGCTCCTCCGCGACCGGCTGCTCTCGCCATACGAGGACGCGGCCGATGAAGTGCGCCGCGCCGAGCAGCGCGCCCGCACCGCCAGCGCCAAGAGAAAGGCGCAGGCAGAGCCCGAGCCCGAGCCGAGCTGAACGCTCGCCGCGCCTGCGGGCCCCAAGCGCCATCGAAGCGCCATCGACATCCCGCCCCGCACCAAGCCTCGAGACAGGCGCTCACGAAATCGTCAGGATATGTCCTTTCGGCGAGCTCCACGCGCTGGAGAGCCCCGGCGGGAGGACCGCCGCCGAGGCCGTGATCGCCCACGCGCCGCTCATCGACGCGCGAGGCGGGCCTCCAGGTCGCGCACGCGCGCCTCCAGCTCGCGGACCCGCGCCTCGGCGGCGGCGCGGGCGCGCTGCTCCGCGACGCGGGCGCGCTGCTCCAGGGCGCGCGCCTCGCCCTCGGCGCGGAGCGCCTCCTCCTCGGCCGGCACGAGATCCGTCGCGCGGGAGGTCCGCGCGACGCGCAACGTGGGGTACGGGCCGTCCTTCAGCACGACGACGTGCGCGTCGAGCGCCTCGATCCGGAGGGGATCGGCGCCCGCGTGGACGCGCAGGTAGGTGCCGTCCGGGTCGCGGCGGTAGAGCTGGAGCGGCACGCGCTCCTCCGCGAGCGGCGCGCGCGCGGCGGCGGCCTCGGGGTCGAAGAGCAGGAGCTCGGGGCAGCCGAGCTGCCAGTACTTGGCCGGCGCCTCCTCGTAGGCCCGGCGCCAGTCGCCCGCGACGATCTCCAGCGCGAAGCGCGGCGGGCGATGGCCCGGCAGCCACGTCTGCCACTGCCGCGGGAGCGGCGGCAACGGGCGGTGATCGAGGACGTAGAGGTCGGGCAGGACACGCACGAGCGGCTCGGCCCGGACCCAGGCGAAGGGGTGATCGGCGCCGGCGTACCAGTCGGACCAGCCGCGCTCGCGCGCGAGCTGCGCCATCACCGAGAGCAGCAGGCGGACGACCCCGGCCCGCTCGGCCTTGCCAGGCCGCTCCGCGTCGTCGGGCAGGTACCAGCCGGACCAGTCGATCGCGGCGCTGGCCTCCTCCGGCGACAGGTCGCGGAGCACGAGCGCGCGGGGCGGCCGCCGGGCGTTGAGCAGGAACCCGAAGCGCTTCGGCGATACCACCCGGGCAAACTAGCACCCCGGCCCGGCCCGCGGGAGGCAGCGGCACCCGCGGCGCCTCCTTCGCGCCCCGCCCGGCGAGGTCCTCATCCGGGTCGCCGGAGGCCGGCGCGCGGGCGGCGCCGCGCTCGATGCCGCAGCGCGGCCCGCGCTCGCGCTCGATGCCGCAGCGCGGCCCGCGCTCGCGCTCGATGCCGCAGCGCGGCCCGCGCTCGCGCTCGACGCCGCAGCGCGGCCCGCGCTCGCGCTCGACATGAAAGGAGGAGAGACGACAGGCGTGCACCGGAAGGCACAGGCACCCTCGCGATGTCGCGCAGTCGCTCGCGCTCGCGCAGTCGCTCGCGCTCACCGCACGCCACACGGCGCGCGACGGCGTCAAGCGACATGCTCCTGCGCCGGGCTTGACAGGGGTAAAGGTCCATGTCCTCCTACCGGCTCAAGTCTTTCTTCCCGTTGCAAAAGGCAATAACGGCAGCAGCCCAGCGCGCGAGCCATCTCGCGCTCCGCTGCCGTGCATCTGGAGCCTGGCGCGACGGATCAGCAGTACCACGGTGACCACGCAACCATCGCGTCAGCCCGGTGCCGGGCACGTCGATCACGCGTCCGGATTGAACGTCTGCCGCCGCCTCGACATCGCTCTCCCGGGCGGCAGCGCCCGCGCGGGCCTGGGCGGACGGGCCCTGGACGCGCTTGGAGGAACCTGAATGAGAACCTTGCGACACGTGTTCGGGACCCTGTTCATCGGCTCTGCCTGCGCGGTCGCGTGCTCGGCGAGCCCGTCGGATCCGCCCGCCCAGGGCCAGGGGACGGGAGGCTCGGGCGGCATTCCCGACGACATCGGCGGCGGGACGGGCAATGTCTTCGACGTGGGCAGCGGCGGCCCGGTCGAGCCGCCCCCCTGCGAGGTGTGCGAGGACTTCCCCGCGGCCCCGGTGCTCGACGACAGCGGGACGCCGCCGCCGGCGAACGCGCCAGAGCTGTTCGGCGCCGCGGGCAGCGGCGCGCCGGGCGGCCCGTGCCTCGCCGAGCCCGAGATCGGGGCGCTCTTCCCGAACAACTGGCTAAGGCCGAGGTTCCGGTGGAGCGCGCCGCAGGGACAGGACCTGTTCGAGATCCGCGTGCACGCCGACCGGGAGAAGAACGACCTGGTCGTCTACACGACGAACCGAGAGTGGAAGATGCCCAAGGACATGTGGGAGAAGCTGGCCGCGCATGTCCGCGACGAGCCGATCACGATCACGATCCGCTCCGTGTCGACGAGCGCTCCGGGCGCGCCGCTGCTCGGCACCTCCGGGCCGATCACCATCGCGCCGGCCCCGGCCGGCGGCAGCATGGTGTACTGGGCGGCGATCGGCGAAGGGCCGGCGGACGCATGGCTGGCGGGGTTCGGCGTGGGCGAGGAGGGCGTCGTCGACGCGCTCAAGGTCGACCAGGTGCAGCAGGGCGGCCGGCGGGACGAGAACGGCAACGTGCGGGGCGACGGCCAGGTGCGGTGCATCGGGTGCCACACGTCGACGCCCGACGGCGAGGCCGTCATGTTCATGGATCACTGGCCGTGGGACCTCGCCATCGCCTCCGTGAAGGAAGACTCGGTGGGCGCGGTCCCCGCCTACGTGACGCCGGGCGGGTCGCAGGTGATGAACCAGGCGTGGCTCGGGCCGCCCAAGATGTCGCCCATGCACTTCTCCCCTGGCGACCGGATCTTCATCACCTCGTATGGCCGGAGCGGCGGCGGCGTCTGGGACGGCCAGTCGCACACGAGCATGCCGGACGCGCGCCTCGCCTGGTTCGACCTGGAGGCGGCCGAGCCGGCCTATCCCGAGACGACCAACGCGACGATGGCCAAGACCGCGATGGCGGCCGCCGAGGGCACCGCCTACGGGTTCATCGAGCGCCAGGGCGACACGCGCGGGGCGATGATGCCGGACTGGAGCAACAGCGGCGAGACCATCGTCTACGTGTCCACCGACGCTGGCAAGGACGGGCGGCTCGCCGCCGGGGCCGGCGACCTCTACACGGTGCCTTACAACGACAAGCAAGGCGGCGCGGCGACGCCCCTGCAGGGCGCCGCGGAGCCAGGCTTCAACGAGTACTATCCGGCCTTCTCGCCCGACGACCAGCTGATCGCCTTCAACCGGGCGCCGGGCCCGGGGGAGATGTACTATAACCCCGACTCCGACATCCACGTCGTGCCCGCGTCCGGCGGCGCGGCGACGCGGCTCGCGGCCAACGACCCGCCGGCCTGCCTCGGGGTCACGAGCCCCGGGATCCACAACAGCTGGCCCCAGTGGTCGCCCGAGGCCACGACGGTCGACGGCAAGACCTATTACTGGGTCATCTTCTCGTCGTCGCGCGACGGCTACAAGCTCCAGAAGGACCCGAACAAGAAGGCCTCGCAGCTCTACGTGACCGGCGTCGTCGTGGAGGGCACGACGGTGCACACGTACCCGGCCATCTACCTCTGGAACCAGGACGTGGGCACCAGCAACCACACCCCCGCGTGGGACGTGTTCAAGATCCCGCCCGCGCCCGTTCCCCTCTGAGCGCCGGCCCTACCCCCGGGCCTCACCGCCGGGAGGGCGCTGAGCCCCTCGGACGGGCTCGCTGCGAGGTGCGCTGTCCGAGATCAAGGAACGTCCACATCATCGCATGGCGGCGGTGGAAATAGCCAGTCGTACCATCCTCATGGCACACGTGTGCCAGCCGGACCTCGCCGGTACTCGGGATGTCGTGCTCGCCGCGGGGTGCAGGGCTGGCGCGCCGGCGAACCGCGGTTCACCGGGCGGGCGGGCTGCTGGCGCGGGGCTTGCCAACACCCGAGGCACCATGAGAACACACCGTGCCCATTCCTCCCTCTGGCTGCTCGCAGCAACAGGCCTCCTCGCCGCCGGGTGCGAGGCGGACTCCCCGCCCGTCCAATCTCACGCCGCGCCGCTCCACCGGGCCGAGTCCTGCGACGACCTCGCAGCGTCGCTGAAGCAGGACGCGCTCGAGAAGATGAACGCGCAGATCGACGCCATGATCGCGAGCTACTCCGCGTATGGCACCCCCCGCGGCGGCGGCGTCATCGGCGTCGACAACAACGCCGGCGGCGACCTCGGCACACCGTCCGGGGGCGACGCGGAGCCCACCGACGTGCCGTCCCCGACGCCGCCCCAGGCCGGGAGCGCGGAGGACGCGGCGGACAGCGGCGGCGATGCCCCGACCCACTCCGACACGAACACGCAGGTCGCCGGCGTCGATGAGGCGGATATCGTCAAGACCGACGGCAACAACCTCTATCTCCTGCACGACCAGAGCTTCTACACGCTGGCCGCGTGGCCGGCCTCGTCGCTCGCGGTGGGCAGCTCGCTCGCGATCGAGGGGCAGCCGTTCGAGATGTTCGTGGCGGACGACAAGGTCGTCGTCTACTCGTCCGTCGACGGGGCGCCGATCTACGAGCGCGCGGGGGTCACGCCGCGGCCGGGGTACTACGACTACTACTTCGTCGACGCCATCGCCGTGGGCGGCGGCGTCGCCCGGCCAGGCGGGGCCGTCGATGCGCCGGCTGGCGCCCCCAGCGGCGGAGGCTCCACGCCGTCGTCAGGGGACGCCGAGCCGCCGTCGGGCAGCGATTCGCCCGAGCCCGCGGACGATACGCCCGAGCCGCCGGCCGACGGCGACGAGGACTCGCCGCCGGCTGGCGGCGGGGCGGACGACCCCAGCGATCCGCCGCCCGACGCCGGCGAGAGCGACCCCGGCGCGCCGTCGCCCGATGCGACGCCGCCCGATGAGCCGTCGACCGACGCGGCGCCGCCGGCCGGCATCTACACTCGGCTCACCAAGATCACCGTCCTCAGCCTCGCGGGCGGCGCCCCCAACGTGGTCAAGGAGCTCTACTTCGAGGGGGGTTACGCCTCGGGGCGGCGCACCGGCGCGAACGTCCGCACGGTGCTGACCGGCGGCGCCCACGGCCCCGCGCTCGGCTACTGGCCCGAGGGCCTGGTCGATTACCCCGAGACCGCCGAGGCGTGGACCGCGGCGTTCGAGCAGCTCCGCGCCGAGAACACGGCGCTCATCGAGGCCGCTCCGCTGTCCACGTGGCTGCCGTACCGCTTCGAGAAGGTGGGGGAGGCGGTCACGGAGCTCGGCGCGAGCTGCCAGGACTTCTACGTCCCGGAGGCGGGCAAGACGTCGTACGGGCTGACGCAGATCGAGTCGATCGACCTCGCCGACCTCGACGCGGAGCCGGAGTCGACCTCGATCATCGGCGCGACCGACACCGTCTACTCGAGCCATGACGCCCTGTATGTCGCGGCGCGGGCCTGGCAGGGGTCGGTGGGAGCGCCCGGCGGGGCGCTCGTGAGCAGCGATGTCACGCACCTGCACAAGTTCGATCTGACCGCCGACCCGAGCCAGCCCAGGTACGTGGCGTCGGGCTCGGTGCCCGGCCACATCCTCAACCAGTTCTCGCTCGATGAGCACAATGGCAAGCTCCGCGTCGCCACGACCGCGATGGTGCCGGCGGAGCCCAGGTGGACGACCAGCAACCGCGTGTTCGTCCTCGAGGCGCAGGGAGCCGAGCTCGCGCAGGTCGGCGCCATCACCGACCTGGCCCCCGGCGAGCAGATCCGCTCCGCCCGGTTCTTCGGGGATCGCGGCTACGTGGTGACGTTCCTCCAGGTCGACCCGCTGTTCGTGCTCGACCTCTCCGACCCGGAGTCGCCCTCCGTCGCGGGAGAGCTCAAGATCCCCGGCTTCAGCGAGTACATGCACCCGCTCGACGACGGGCACCTGCTGGCGATCGGCAGGGATGGAGACGAGGACGGCAGGGTCACCGGCCTGGCGCTCCAGATCTTCGACGTCACGGACGCGTCGGCGCCCGCGCTCCTGCACAAGGAGACGCTCGACGGGGACTATGGATACTCCGAGGCCGAGTACAACCACAAGGCGTTCACGTACTACGGTGAGCGCGGCGTGCTCGCCTTCCCGCTCGTGAGCTTCGACGGCGAGACCGGCGCGGTCGCGAGCACGCTGGAGCTCTTCAACGTCGATGTCGCCGACGGCTTCAGCCGGCTCGGCGCCGTCGACCACAGCGGCTTCTTCACCGCGGAGCCGGGGTGCCTCTACTACGGCGGCGCCGAGGTGCGGCGCGGCGTGTTCGTCGAGGATTTCGTCTACTCGATCTCGAACGGCGGCGTGCTCGTGAACGCGCTCGACGACCTCGCGACGCCGGTCGCGTCGGTGGCCCTGCCCGCCCCGACCTCGTCGTGGTTCGAGTGCGGCGGCGACATCGCCGAGCCCGCGCCCGCGCCGGCCCCCGACGGCAAGGAGTAGCGCCGGCCGGCGGCGATCCTGCCGCGGCGCCCCGCGCTCCGCCCTCCATGGGCGCGGGCGCGGGGCGCCGGGGCGCTCAGGCCCCCGGCCGCGCCGCCGGGGGCACCTCCCACGGGTGCTCCGGGTAGAACTCCCGCATCAGCCGCGCCGTGTACGCGACGAGGTTGGAGAAGCCCTCGGCCCGGCGCCGCAGCGGCGAGTCGAAGAACGGCGTGAGGATGCCGGCCAGCACCGCGAACGCCGTCGCGTCGACCCCCGCCGGGCGGTCGCCGAAGAGGTACGGCTTGCCCCCGAGCAGCGTTGAGAGCGCGGCGAGCGAGCGCGCGCCGAGCGCGACGATCTCCTCGTCCGAGTGCCGCGCGATGCCGATGGCGCGGTAGTTGTCGCGGACGCGCGCGAGGAGCTCCTCGCGCAGCTTCGGGCGCAGCTCCTCGGGCGCGCCGTCGACGAAGCGCGCCGGGCCCTTCGCGAAGTTCTCCGGGATGAGCCAGCGCGCGTAGCCGCTGGCCGCGGCGAACTGGTTCTCGAGCATGCGCTCGATGGCCCACGCCTCGGCGCGCTGGCGCGCGTCCAGGCCCGCGTCGAGATCCTTGCCGTGCTTCTTCTCGAGGTGCTCGCGGATGAAGTGCGAGTCGGCGATGCGCTCGCCTTCCTCGTCGATGAAGGGGAGCTGCCCCTTCGGGGACTGGTCGGGCCGGCCGCGTTCCTTCCCGTAAGCCAGGCCCAGCAGCTTGAGCTGGACCTCGGTCTTGGTCACGTAGGGGCTGGCCTCCGGCAAGCCGAACATCGGGCCGAAGCAGTAGAGGGTGATCATGCGCGTTCTCCGGGCGTCTGGGTCCGTCGTGGACCGCGCTTGATGTAGCCCCGCCCTGCTGACAACCTGGTGTCAGCATCCCCGTGCGACGCGCCGATCGCCTGTTCCAGATCCTGCAGATCCTGCGCCGGCAGCGGGCGCCGATCACCGCGGCGGCGCTCGCCGAGGAGCTCGAGACGTCGAAGCGGACGGTGTACCGCGACATAGCGGACCTCCTGGCCCAGCGGGTCCCGATCCGCGGCGAGGCCGGCACGGGGTACGTGCTCGAGCGCGGCTTCGACATGCCGCCGCTGATGCTCACGCCCGACGAGATCGAGGTCGCGGTCCTCGGCGCGCAGTGGGTCGCCCACCGCGGCGACGTCGCCTTGCGGCGGGCGGCGCAGGACCTCATCGCGAAGATCGCCGCGACGGTCCCCGAGCGCCTGCGCCAGTTCGTGCTCGAGCCGGCGACGGGCGCGCCGCCCGCGCTGGACCAGGCCCCCGACGCGCTCGACATGGTCGAGGTGCGCGCGGCGATCCGCGCCGGGACGAAGATCGCGCTGCGCTACCGCGACGAGGCGGGCCGCGAGAGCGAGCGCGTCGTGTGGCCCGTCGTCGTGGGGTACCTCGAGGCGACGCGCGTCCTCATGGCGTGGTGCGAGCTCCGCCAGGACTTCCGCTCCTTCCGCACCGACCGCGTCGTCGCCGCCACGTTCCTGAAGGAGCGCTACGGCGAGCGGCCGAGCGCCCTCCGCGCGCGCTGGCGCAAGGCCCTGCCCAGGCGCCGCGAGCCGCCGGCGCGGGTCGGTCCGGCGTCGACCGGCGATCGCTAGAGCGACAAACGGGTTGAAACCACGAGAAAAACAGGAATTTCACAGGGAGGCGGGGAGGCGGGGAGCGAGAGACGGCAAGAGAAAGAACTTCATTTTTTCTTCCTCCCCGCCTCCCCGCCTCCCTGTGAAAAATTCTCCGGGTTTCAACGTAATCGGTGTTCTAGGCCGGCGGCGATTCGTCGCCCGCGCCGCCGTCCGGCGCGCCCGGCGGCCGTCTCTTCTGCTCCACGAGGTCGAGGACCACGTCGACCGTGCTCCCCACGGCGCGGTTGACGAGGCGGATCGCCTGGTGGACGCCGGACAGCGTCGCGTCGTGGATGAGCCGGACTCCCCTCACGGGCGCCCGGAGCGGGGGAATCTGCTCCAGCAGGTCGAAAGGCCGCTTCGCCGCGTGCTTCTGCAGGCGCTCCACGGCCCGCGAGCCGTGGTCGACCGCGTCCTCCACGAGGTTCTTCAGGCCGCGCCACCTCTCCATCACGCCGCCTCCTCGCACCATGCGCGTATCTGCGCGTAGACGTCCTCGTCGTGGGCGAGGCGCAGGTGGCCGAGCGCCGGCATGACCCGCACGTGCTCCTGCGGGAAAGGCGAGCACCTGTCCGCCGCGACCGCTCGGCCCGTGGCGCTCCTCAGCGAGACCATCGCGTCCCCGAACAGCAGGGAGAGCCATGGATCGGCGGTGAGCGCGCCGGCGATGAGGTGATGGCGGATGTGAGGGAGCAGGGGCACGGGGTGCCGGCGGTTCTGGAGCAGGACGCCCGCGTCGGCGCCCTCCCAGTCCTCGCGGCGGAGGTTGGCATACCCGAGGTCCCTGATCCCGCCGCTGCGGAGGTTGATGATCTCGGCGATGAGCTTCGTGTACGGGTTGTCGATGCGGGCGAGCGCCCAGGTGACGGCGTGGCCAAAGCGCTCCAGCGGCGCGCCGAGGTGCGGTGTGCCGAGGTAAAAAGCCCGCTTCACGAGGGGCAGCCACCTTCGCCCCTTGTCGCTCGCCGCGTGCGCGGCGCTGCGCGAGACGAGGCCGCCCATGCTGTGGCCGATGAGGACCAGCTCCTCCACCGGCGCAGGAGAGGCGCAGACGAGTTGCTCGAGGAGGGCGTCCAGGGCCTCGCCGTTCTCGGAGATGCGGAGGCCGCTGTTGTACCGCACGTAAAGCGGCGTGTACCCGAGGTCGCGCGCGAGGCGCGAGCCGTACGTCTCGCCGTCGGGCATCGTCCAGATGGCCTCGGTGCTCATCAATCCGTGCACGAGCACGACGACGCGGGACGTGGCGTGGGCCGAGACGGCCGCGGGAAACGCCCTGGACAGCGGCACGGGGCGCCCGTCGCGGACGAGCTGCATCGACGTCGCGAGGCCGTTGCTGGTCCGCTTCAGGTAGTCACCGAGGACCCCGTTGAGCACCCCGATCACCAGCTCCACGTTGCTCCCCATGGCGATGCTAGAGCCGCATCCTGCCACGGATCGGCGCCGGACGCGCGTCAGCGCTGGGCGAGCGTCAGCCCTGGGCGCGCTTCACCGCCGCCCCCGCGTCCGCCGCCGCCCCGCACAGCGCCGCGAGGCGGCGCTCGTCCTCGGGACCGCCCGCCGCGCGCGCCATGTAATAGACGAGCTGCTGCCGGCTCGACGTCGTCGACGCGAGCGTGTGCCACTCGAGCAGGAGCGGCGCCCCCCGGTCGGCGTCGCGGCCGCCCGCGCCCCCGCCCTCGACGCGGAAGGCCTTCGTGCCGCTCACCTTGGCGCGGACCTCGTGGCGCGCCCAGATCACCTGGAACGCCTCGCTCGTCTCGAGCAGATCGGCGATGAGCGCGTCGAACTCCGGATCTCCCACGTACGAGCTCGCGCTGAAGCGGAACGCGGCCACGACCTCCCGCTCGATCGTGCCGATGTCCGCGTAACGCGCGCGGTAGGCCGCGTGCCGGAACGTCAGCCAGAGCAGGTTGCGCTTCCGCGGGGGGACGTCGCCGAAGTCCACGAGGAGGCGGCAAGCCGCCTCGTTCCATGCGAGCACGTCGAACCGGGGGCTGAAGACGAACGCCGGGGCGCGCATCGCCTCGAGCGCGCGCGCCATCGCCGGCTCGGCCCTCTCCTTTTGCGCCGCGGAGCGCGCCGCGCCGCCCGCGGGCTCGGGGCGCGCCAGGTAGAAGAGGTGGCCTCGCTCGTCGTCGTCGAGCTTCAGCACGCGCGCGATCGCCTCGAGCGTCTCGCGCGACGGGTTCACGTCGCGCCCTTGCTCTAGCCGCGTGTACCAGTCGACGCTGAGCCCCGCGAGCTGCGCGATCTCCTCGCGCCGGAGGCCCGGCGTGCGCCGCCGCTTCCCCGCGAAGGCGACGCCCGCGGCCGGCGCCGCGCGCATCCGCCTGCCGCGAAGGAAATCCGCCAGCTCGCTCCGCCTGTCGCTCACGTTCGCGCGCGCCCCGGACATGCGCGCAAGATGCACCGCCCGCGCGCCCGTATCCAGGGATTGCGAATCCCAGGATCGACGCTCGTCTTCCTAACCCCGACGCGAAGCTCCAGAGTGCGGCCATCCCCGAACGGGGACCAACCAGGAGCAAGCACCATGTCCCAGAATCTCCCTCTCGCAGGTCGCATCGCCGTCGTCACCGGGGCCTCCAGCGGCATCGGTGAAGCCACCGCGCGCAAGCTCGCCGAGCAGGGCGCGGCCGTCGCGCTCCTCGCGCGCCGCAAGGACCGCCTGAAGGCGCTGGCCGAGGGCATCCGCGCCGCGGGCGGGCGCGCGCTGCCGCTCGCGGTCGACGCCAGAGACAGGACCGCCGTCGCCGACGCCGCGCGGACGATCGCCGCCGAGCTCGGGACCGTCGACCTCGTGGTCAACAACGCTGGCGTGATGTTGCCCTCCGGCGTCGAGGAGCACCGGGTCGCCGATTTCGAGCAGATGATCGACCTAAACGTCACCGGCGTGATGCGGGTCGTCGACGCTTTCGTCGATCCGCTCGTCGCGGCCGCGGGGAAGGGCGGCCCCTCGGACCTCATCAACATCTCGTCGATCGCCGCGCACGGGGTCTTCGCGACGTTCGCCGTCTACTGCGCCACCAAGGCGGCGGTCACGCACCTCTCGCGCAACCTGCGCGCCGAGCTCGGCCCGAAGCGCGTCCGCGTCTCGGTCGTCGAGCCCGGCTTCGTCGACACCGAGCTGCAGGGTCACATGACCGACGAGAAGGCCAAGGCGTGGATCGCCAGCGCCAAGCAGCAGATCACGTGGCTCACGGCGGACGACCTGGCGACCACGATCGCCTTCACGGCCGGCCTGCCGCGGCACGTCAACCTGTCACACGTCACCGTCATGCCAACCGAGCAAGTCTGAGCGGCGCGCGCAGCCCGGCGCACGCGCAGCCCCGCGCGCGCTGCCCGGCGCGCGCTGCCCGGCGCGCGGCGCAGGCCGGCGCGCGGCGCAGGCCGGCGCCTCACAACCCGAGCTTCGCGAGGAACGCGTCGCGGCCGCCCTGCTCCACGAGCGGCCCGCCGCCGAAGTCGACCGTGCCATCGAAATAGCCGGTGAGGACGACATCGCCGCCGGGGCCGAACGCGATGTCCGTGGGGGTCTGGCCCTGCTCGTCGCCGAACCTGTCGCTCGTCAGCGGCCGGCCGTCGGCGTCGAGCCTGGCCACGAAGATGTCCATATCCCCCGCGCTCTCGAGCGGCGCGCACACGACGTCGAGCGCGCCCTGGAAGGCGCCGCTGATCGCGACGTTGCCCGCGGCGTCGGCGGCGATCGCGGCGCCGTCTTGCCGGAGCGCGTCGCCGAAGCGGCGGCTCCAGACGTGGCCGCCCGACGGGTCGAGCTTCAGCACGAACACGTCGTTGTCGCCCGCGCTGTCGAGCGGCCCGCCGCCGAAATCGACGCTGCCGTGAAAGCTCCCTGTCAAGAGCACGTTGTCCCACGGATCCACCGCGACGGCGGCGGCGTCCTGGCTGTCGGGATCTCCATAGCTCCTGCTCCAGAGGTGATGGCCGTCCGGATCGAGCTTGGCGACGAAGGCCTCGGAGCTCCCGGCGGTCGGGAGCGGCCCGCCGCCGAGATCGAGCCCGGCGAGCCCGTCGTCGAGGAAGAACCCCGCGAGCACGATGTCCCCCGCGCTGTCCACCGCGAGGCCCTCGCCGCGATCGATGTTCACCGTGCCGAACCCCTCGCTCCAGAGGTGATTGCCGGAAGCGTCGAACTTCGACACGAAGACGTCTTCATCGAACAGGCCTCCGGCGCTGACGAGCGGCGACGAGCCGCCGGTGAAGTCGAGGACGCCCTCGAACGAGCCCGCGACGACGACGTTGCCGTCGGCGTCGGCGGCGATCCCGCGCGGGAATTGACGCTCATTGCCGGTCGCGCCGCGGCTCCAGAGGTGGTTGCCGTCGGGGTCGAGCTTCGCCACGAACGCGAGCAGGGAGGCGTCGGGGGGGATCGTGAGCGGTCCGCCGCCGAGGTCGATCGGGTCGCGGAAGCCGCCCGCGAGCAGGATGTTGCCCTCCCCGTCCACGGCCACGGCGGAGGCGAACGAATCGACGGAGCCGAAGCGGCGGCTCCAGAGGACGCTCCCCTCGGCGTCGAACTTCGCGACGAAGGCGCTCGCGGCGCCCGCGGGGGTGACCGGCCCGCCCCCGAAATCGACGGCGCCTGCGGCATAGCCCGCGAGGACGATGTCGCCCGCGCTGTCGACGGCCACCGAATACCCGATCTGCTCGCGCAGATCGCCGAACCGCCGGCTGAAGAGGTGCTCCGCGCCCGGGCACGACCGGTAGCAGACGCTGAGCGCGGGCCGGCGCCTCGCGAGCGGGGCCTCGCTGCTCCAGAGCCTCGCGGGCGCCGTGGAGCTCGGCTCGAGGAGCACGCCGTGGTTCGGGAGCGCGCCGTCCACCCACGCCTGCGCGAGCGACGTGACGTCGAGCGTGACCGGCCCCGTCCCGCACCGGCCGCCGTCGGAGGACGCGACCGGCGACGGGTCGAACGCGCCCGCGAAGCTCGCCCAGGTGACCGTGTCCTCGTCCCACGCCGACGTGATCCGGTGAACGTCCACGGCGTCTGCGCCGCGGCTCCCCGCCGGGTGCAGCGTGACCGCGGCAGACTCGATATCGACCCCCTCGGGGAGGGAGCTCAGGTCGAACCGGACCAGCGCTCGCTCCGCGCCGGGCCCGGGGGCGCCGAGGAGGTGCGGCGCGTCGCCGCGATTGCGATGCGGCTTGTGGCTGGTGATGGTGGCGTCAGCGACGTCGCCGAGGAGGCCGCGGCGGATCGTGACGCACGTCGGAGGCGACGCCTCTGCAGAGGCCGCCAGGAACGTCAGAAGGAGAGAGAGGGGCAGATGAGGAGCAGGTCGTCTCATGATGTCTCAGGTGCCGGATGGCGGCTGTCCGTTGCTACCTGCGGCGGTCGTCGATTGCCGCCGTCGGTCGCCGCCGGTCGCCGTCGGTTGTCTGTCGTCGCTCATCGCTCGTCGCTCGTCGCTCGTCGGTCGTCGGTAGCAACGGACAGGCCTCGAGCTCGGCTATCGGTCGCGGGGAGCTCACTCCTTCAGCCGGCGTCGAGCTCGAAGGCGCCCTCATAGATGGCGTCAACCGGGAGGGCGGCGCCATTCGACAGCAAGATCGCGCCCCCGGCCTCGAGCACGCGGTAACGCCAGGCGCCGTCGGCCTCGCGCCGGTAGTGCTCGATGCGCACCGACAGCTGCGAGACGAGCAGGTAGTCAGTCAGGGAGAGGATGCGCCGGTATGCGTCCCATCTCTCGCCGCGGTCGTACGCCTCGGTGCTCGGCGACAGGACCTCGACGACGACGCTGGGGTTCGCGAGCACGTCGCTGGTACCCGGCTCCAGCCGCACACCGCCGCACGCGACGACGGCATCCGCGTAGACGTAGCGCTCCCCCGGCTTCGCGGAGATGCGCTGGTCCGGCGACAGCACGTGGCACGGCTTGCCGCGCACGGCGGCGCGGAGCTCCGCCCCCAGGGCGTTCGAGAGGAAATTGTGCCGCGGGCTCCCGCCCGCCATCGCGAAGATCTCGCCGAGGTTGTACTCGTGCTTCGCGGGCTGCGCGCGCTCCCACTCGAGGTACTCGGCAGCGCCCATGCGCTGGCTGGTAGCGGCGTTGCCCATGGGTGCGAAGGTAATGTAACGGCAGGGCCACGGCCAGCCTTGGCGGCCCAGGCTGCGGCAGAGCACGCTGCGCGGGAGTGTCAGGGGCCGAAGCGGCGCACGTTGCGGAGGCGGGCCTTCTCGGCCTCGACTTCCTTGTTCTTGGGCGGCGCGGTGGTCTCCAGCGACTCGACGAGCCGGCGCGTGATGGCGGCGATGTCGTCGACGGCCTGCTCGAAGCAGGCGACGTTCTTGCCGCTCGGGCTGCGCGTCCCGCTCACCTTGCGCACGTACTGAAGCGCCGCCGCCCGGATCTCCTCCTCGGTGGCCGGCGGCTCGAAGTTGAACAGAGGGCGTATGTTCCGGCACATGCCCCGAGCGTACCGCTGAAGGCGGCGCGACGCCAAAACCGACGCCGGAACCGACGCCGATGTCCCGCCTCGCAGGCGGCGGAGAGCGTCATGCGTTTGCCGGGGCGTGCGCGCCGCTCGCGCGGAGCAGCCCGCCTTGACATGCCGGTCTTGCGGTCTTGCGCGAGCGGGCGAGATCGCCGGACAGCGAGGCTTCGCAGCGGCAGCCGTCCTTCCGTCTTCGGTGTCGCGCCGCGCTCGGCGCGGCGGGCGTCACCCCTGCTCGAGCTGCTCCAACTCGCGCACGCGCGCCTCGAGCTCGCGGACGCGCGCCTCGGCCGCCTCCCTGGCGCGCGCGTCGGTCGCCGCGACCTCCTCCTGGGTGGGCACGAGCTCGCCCTTGCCGCCGGGGCGCGCGAGGCGGAGCCGGGCCTCGGCACCGCCGCCCACGACGCAGAGCCAGCTGTCGAGGGCGGGGCTCCACGCGGGGCCGGCGCCCGCGTGCAGGCGCACGTACGCGCCGTCGGGGTCGCGCCGGTAGACCTGGAGCGGCACCCTGCCGGCGGGCGGTCGCTGCGCGGCGGCCTGCGGATCGAAGATCGCGAGCTCGGGACAGCCGAGCTGGCAGTACTTGAGGGGGATGTCCTCGTAGGCCTTTTGCCAGTCGCTCGTCACGATCTCGAGCGCGAACCGCGGCGGCCGGTGGCCGGGCAGCCATGTCTGCCATTGCTTGGGCAGCGGCGGCGCGGGCCGGTGGTCGAGGAGGTAGACGTCCGGCGAGACGCGGACGAGCGGCTCCTCGCGCACCCAGGCGAAGAACCGCTCCGAGCCGGCGTGGTGGTCGGTCCAGCCGCGCTCGCGCGCGAGCTGCGCGATCGAGGACAGGAGCAGACGGGAGATCTCGTCGTGCTCGCCCCACGCCCCGATGCCGTCCGTGTCGTCGAGGTACCAGTCCGACCAGTCGATCGTCGCGCGGAGCTCCTCGGGCTCCGGGTCGCGGACGACGAGCGCGCGGGGCAGGCGCGTCGCGCGGGGGTTGGGTCCGGTGCGGGCAGGCGGCACGAGCCGTGAAGGTAGCACCCGCGGCGCGGCGGCGGGAGGTGCTGGCCGGCGCGGCGTGAGGTGCTGGCGGGAGCCGCAGGCGGGCGCCGCAGGCGGGCGCCGCAGGCGGGAGCCGCAGGCGGGCGCCGCAGGCGGGAGCCGCAGGCGGGCGCCGCAGGCGGGCGCCGCAGGCGGGAGCCGCAGGCGGGCGCGTTCGAGCGCCGCCGCGCGCAACGAGGGCGGCGCAACGTATCGAACGCATCGACGCGGCGCTTCCGACTCCTCGAGGGGCTCCCGGTGCGGCCCGCCGGCGCCATGTCGGCGGCATGCGTTTCGAGGGGGTCCTGTTCGATGTCGACGGGGTGATGGTCGATTCGCCGCACGAGCGCGCCTGGCGCGAGGCGCTGGAGGCGCTGATGGCCACCGAGTGGCGCGCGATCGCGCCGCAGACGCGCTATGCGCCCGAGCGCTTCACGACGGCCGTCTACCAAGGCGAGGTCGCCGGCAAGCCGCGCGAGAGCGGCGCGCGCGCGGCGCTCGACTACTTCGGTGTGCTCGACGCCGCGGCGCGCGCCACGACCTACGCCGAGCGCAAGCAGGAGGTGCTGCTCCGGATGATCGAAGCAGGGGAGTTCGAGGTCTTCCCTGACGCGATGCGGCTGGTCCTCGGGCTCAAGGCGCGCAGCGTGCCGATCGCGACGGCGTCGTCGTCCCGGAACGCCAGCCGGCTCCTCCGCCGGATCCGCGCCGACACCTTCGCCGAGCAGGAGGGCATTCGCCGCCCGCCCATCGCGCCCGGCGCGACGCTGCTCGACCTGGTCGACGCCGACCTCTGCGGGGCCGAGGTGGCGCGCGGAAAGCCGGCGCCGGACCTGTTCCTGGCCGCGGCGCATGCGCTCGGTGTCCCGCCGGCGAGCTGCCTTGTCGTCGAGGACGCCCCCGCCGGGGTGCTGGCCGCCAAGGCGGGGAGGATGACCGCGCTCGGCGTGGCGCGGCTCGCCGATCGGGCGCTGCTGGTCGCGGCAGGGGCGGATCGCGTGGTGACGACGCTCGACGAGGTGGATCCGGATGCGCTGGTTGCAGGGCGGCTGGCACCGCGCGCGGCCTGAGCGATGACGCTCGCGCTCCTGCGGGTCAAGGAGCGGAGAGGTATCGCCGGCTCGCTCCGCCCACAGGCCCGCAATCATCCGCGCGGGCATGCGCAAAGCACGTGCGCACCTCGAATGCATCCTTGTGCTGGTCCGCACGGACTCGGGTGCCGCATGTCGCAGCCGCGTATTGTGCGGTCGTGCGGCCGTGCGGTCGCGCGTCCAGCGCCCCGTGCTCGCTCATGCGGAAGCTCACGTTCGGGACATCGGCTCCGCGAGCCAGCGAACCAGCGCCTCGCCCTCGAGATCGAGCAAGGCATCCTCGACCTCGCCCGGACCGAGCGCGCGGGCTCGCTCGACGATCGAGCGCTCCTCCTCGGCGGTCGGCCGTCGCCCGATCCGCCGCGCGAAGAGGCGGCCGAGCAGCTCCGCGATCGCCTTCTGCTCGCCGCGCTGCTCTCCCCGTAGCTCACCTCGTTGTTCGCCGCGCAGCTCTCCTCGTTGCTCGCCGCGCAGCTCTCCCCGCAGCTCTCCGCGCAGCTCCCCTCGTCGCTCGGCCTCGATGATCAGCTCCCCGATGATCGGCGTGCGCCGGAGCAGCCCCTCTTCCTTGTCCTCCACCATGATGATCAGCTCCTTCAGCAGATTATGCCCCCAGGGATCGATGGTCGCCATCACCAGGAGCGCCGTGTACAGCTCGGCCCGTTCCTGGGCCGTCGCCGCGCCTGCATGGATCTCCGCGGCGACCTCCCGCAACGCCGCCTCGGTCGCGTCCCGGGCGAGCGGGGCGAACACCAACCAGAGCACGCTGCCGCGCGCACGGAGTTCGCCGACCGTGCGCTGGTAGACGGCATCGACGCGGAAGTGCGTGCCGCTGAACGGCCGCCCCGGCCACGAGGTGCGGCGCTTCCCCGTCGCAGGTAAGCGCCGCCTGCGGCCGGAGAGAACGACGGCGACGCTCTCGATCGGCGGCACCGGCTCGCCGGGGGCTTCGAGGCGCAGCGCGGCGAAGAGGAAGCCGAGGTACTCGAAGACGCGATCTGGAACGTCCTCGCGGAGCGCGAAGCAGAACTCGACGTGCAGCACCCGCGGCTCGTTGCCAATCCGCAGGCGCAGGGCCTTGTCGAGGCGGCGCTCGATGTTCGTGACCTGGCTGTCGACCCAGCCGAGGATCTCGACGGGGTGCCCCTCTGGGACGAGGGCGCGCACCAGGTCCTCGGGGCGCCTCCGGGCGAGGTGGCGCAAGGTGATGTCGGCGTCTCCCATGCGCGGCCCAATGGCAGATCGCGTGCCATGGGATAAGGAAGCCGAAATCAAGGGGATGGGGCGTGGGGTATGGGCGCCGGCGGGTGGCGGCGCCATGGCGGGTGGCGGCCTCGCGAGCCGCGGGTGGCGGCGACGTACTGCACGTCGCGAAAGCGCGGGCTGGACAGGCGCAGGATGCTCCCGGAAGTGCGTGCTGCTGCGGGATGTGCAGGAGAGGAGGGAAGGCTCGACGAGCGTATGAGTCAACGGGCGGAGAGGTCTCGCCGGCTACTCTGCCAACGGCCCGCAATCACGCGCATGGGCATGCGCGAAGCACGGGCGCACATGGCATGTCTACTTGCTGTTCCGCACCGGACTCGAGAGCTGCATGTCGCAGCTGCGCATTGTGCGGTCGCGCGTCCAGCGCCCCGTGCTCTTGCGGGCGCTCACGATCGGGACATCGGCTCCGCGAGCCAGCGAACCAGCGCCTCGCCTTCGAGATCGAGCAAGGCATCCTCGACCTCGCCGGGACCGAGCGCGCGGGCTCGCTCGACGATCGAGCGCTCTTCCTCGGCGGTCGGCCGTCGCCCGATCCGCCGCGCGAAGAGGCGGCCGAGCAGCTCCGCGATCGCCTTCTGCTCGCCGCGCTGCTCTCCCCGTAGCTCACCTCGTTGTTCGCCGCGGAGTTCGCCGCGGAGTTCTCCTCGTTGCTCGCCGCGCAGCTCCCCTCGTCGCTCGGCCTCGATGATCAGCTCCCCGATGATCGGCGTGCGCCGGAGCAGCCCCTCTTCCTTGTCCTCCACCATGATGATCAGCTCCTTCAGCAGATTATGCCCCCAGGGATCGATGGTCGCCATCACCAGGAGCGCCGTGTACAGCTCGGCCCGTTCCTGGGCCGTCGCCGCGCCTGCATGGATCTCCGCGACGACCTCCCGCAACGCCGCCTCGGTCGCGTCCCGGGCGAGCGGGGCGAACACCAGCCAGAGCACGCTGCCGCGCGCACGGAGTTCGGAGACGGTGCGCTGGTAGACGGCATCGACGCGGAAGTGCGTGCCGCTGAACGGCCGCCCCGGCCACGCGGTGCGGCGCTTCCCCGTCGCAGGTAAGCGCCGCCTGCGGCCAGAGAGGACCACGGCGACGCTCTCGATCGGCGGCACAGGCTCGCCGGGGGCTTCGAGGCGCAGCGCGGCGAAGAGGAAGCCGAGATACTCGAAGACGCGATCTGGAACGTCCTCGCGGAGCGCGAAGCAGAACTCGACGTGCAGCACCCGCGGCTCGCTGCCAACCCGCAGCCGCAGGGCCTTGTCGAGGCGGCGCTCGATGTTCGTGACCTGGCTGTCGACCCAGCCGAGGATCTCGATGGGGCGGTCCTCTGGGACGAGGGCGCGCACCAGGTCCTCGGGGCGCCTCCGGGCGAGGTGGCGCAAGGTGATGTCGGCGTCTCCCATGCGCGGCCCAATGGCAGATCGCGTGCCATGGGATAAGGAAGCCGAAATCAAGGCAATGTGGCGCGCGGGATGCGCGTCGGCGGGTGGCGGCGCCATGGCGGGTGGCGGCCTCGCGAGCCGCGGGTGGCGTAGTGAACCTTTATCAGTAGCGGCGTTCGATGTGGTCCGGCGCGTCCGCCCAACGTCCCGCCGGTCTGCGGCGGCGCGCAGCACCGCAGGTAGCAGCGGCTTGTTGGGCGGGAGACAGAGAAAGAGAGAGTACACAGGGAGGCGGGGAGGCGGGGAGGAGAGAGAGAGAGAGTACAGGCAAGGGAGGCGAGAGATGGGGACCATCGTTCGAGCTCGCTCGGGGCCGGCTGCCTCGAGGTCGCTCGTTTTGTAGGGTGGGTTTTGTAGGGTGGGTCCGGGGACATCAATTCGGAGCGGGCAAGCTGCCGCGGTCCGTGCATCGGCGACGGAGCGCCGACGGGGGGCTCCGCAGCAGATCGCCCTTGGATGTCCTGGCCGCCGCGATGCTCCACCCGCGAGCACGCTGTCGCTGAAAGCGAAGCGATCGACGCGGCCGTTCGGGGTGGCGCGCGGATCGAAGAGACCCTCGAAGGCGCCCGGCGGCGCGCGCGGTGCTCCTGTTCGCCAGGCTTACGAGCGCTCTCACCGAACGGCGCGCGCCTCCGCTTGGGCACAGGCCGCGCGTCTTGCACGAGCTGGTCTATTCTGTCGTCACACAGGACGCGTCGTCCGTCGGAGTAGTCAACTCTATCTCTTGAGACGGATAGTACATCACGAAATTATAACACATCTCATCCACCGTCCGATCCCCGAATTCCACGGCCCTGTTGCCCGGGTTGTCCCACGCGCAACGCGTCCTCACGGTGTCGCCGCCTCGAAGGATGGTATCGTTGTCGTACCAGATCTGGTTGTCGAAGTTCCACGGATCGGCGAGCCCCAGGTTGCTCGGCTCGCTGCCGTCCGTGGGCACCGTGTTGCTCGACAGGTGCTTGCCGAGGATGTGCATGTGCGGCATAACACTGATTACCGAAATCGCCTCCATATCCCGCGGGAACTGGTAATCGCAGCTCACGTCGAGCGAGCCGTGAGGCGGGATGTTGATGTCTTCTGTGCCGAACGAGAAGATGCCGGCGTCGTTGGGGCGGAGCTCCGTCGTCGTGCAGACGTTGAAGCCGGTGCTGTCTTGCTGCCCGTCGAGGCCCTTGATGTTGCTGTAGTGCACCTGGACTACGAAGTGTGCCGTGCCTTCCAGCGGGAAGCCCGCCTCTAGCGGCAGCTCCGTGGCCTCGCCGCCGGGCGCCCAGACGGACAAAAGAGCCCCCTGGATGTCGCCCCCATCACAGGGCGTGGGCGTCGAGGGAGACGCCTCATCCGCCTTGAAGAGCAGGATATGGTGTACAATGGTGCTGTTGTCGATCTGGGGTGCGATCCCGACGAGGTGTCGTTTCTGGCCGATCTCTACATCGACCCCATAACACATATACTGGTCCTGGACGTCCTTCGGCATGACGTAAGGCGCGGACGGCGCTAGCAGGACATCCGGTGTGCAGCTCAGGGTCGGAGGGTCGATGGTTCCGCCGCCGCCCGGGTCGACGCACGTGTCTTTACCGGCCGGCGTGCCGGCGGCGATCCATCGATCGAAGATCGCGAGCTCCGCGGCGGTCAGGGGCTCGGTTGGGGGCGGAGGCATGGGGCGCGCGGTGTCGCGGGCGCGTGCGGCGACGAGCTCGTAGACCTTCTTGTTGGGATCGCTCACCGCGGACGCGACCAGATCGCTCCGGTCGACCAGCGGGAACGGCGCGCCGAATTTCGGGGACGCCCCGTGACAGGTCTGGCACTTCGTGGAGAGGATCTTGTCGACGTCGCACGGCAGCGCTTCCGCGTTGCCGTTCTCCGGACCGGAGCCGGATGAGCCGCTGCTGCCCTTCTCGGCGTCGCTGCACGCGACGACCACGAGAGCGGATAGGAAGGACAGCGCCGAGAACAAATAACGACTACGATTCATGCGAGCTCCTCGGGTAAAAGTGCGACCTGAATCGGCGTTCGAGGGTATCGAGCGCTGATCTGCAGCTTCTCGAAAGGGCGGTCTAAGGCCGAGATTCCGAAAAACGCCGTCGAACTGGGTGGAAGAAGAACGCGCGCCGCGAGCTCCCGAGAACAGCGGGAGACTTGGCGCGTGAGAGCACCGGCGGCCCAGGTCTACGGACGGGCCGGCGACCTGGCGTCGGTGCTACTTCGGTGAGTGCCCGCCCGCTCTGAAACTGTTCAACGGTTCGCTCACGCGGAAGGTATCGAGGCGCTCGCGCGCCAGGAGGCGCGGTGCCGTCTGGTCAAAGCTCGGCTGCGGACCAGGGTCGCGCGCGGGGATCCATCTACGGGGCGCGCCCGAGCCAGTAGGCTACAGCTATACGGTAGGATGCCTTCTTGGTGCTACGCCGCGGTAATCCCAGGCGTTTCAGGCGTGGAAGACCTGCCCCATCGCACAAGGCCCGTTCTGTCAATGAGCTCGTACAGTCGGACTGCACGAATCAGGAACGGCTCCGAGAATCTTGACTTTGCGGAACGCGTTTGCTCGTCCTATCCGCACGGCGCGCGCGCGAGCAGCGTGGTCGAGACGGTCAGCGCGCCGAGCGGCCGCGGCACCACGTACTCGAGGTCGCGCGCGGCCACCACGGCGCCGCCCTCGGCCAGTTCCTCGAAGCGCGCGCGCCGTACCTCGAGGAACCCGGCGCTGGCGCTCGGGTCCACCCGCGAGAACCGCCGGCGGCTCGGACGCTCGAGGAGGGCGCGCAGCGACGTCGGCCGCACGACGGCCACCGCGCCGCCGTCCCCACCGGCGCCCTCGTCGGCAGCGCCTGCCGCGGCCCCTCCGGGCGGATCGGCGCGCCCCTCGGGGAGCGCGATGTCATCGCCGATCCACGGCCCGAACGGCAATCCGAAGCGCGCCAGCAGGTCGTAGACGTTCAGCTCGAGCCGCGCGTCGGGCAGGCCTCCGACCTGCGCGGCGCGCAGCAGCTGGCGCGCCTCGATGGCGCGGATGCGGCCCGAGGTGCCGAACCCGGAGACGTTCTCCGAAGGCGCGTTCACGAACGTGGGCTCGACCTCCACCAGCATCGAGCGCACCTCCATGCCGCTCGCTCCGCGGCACCAGGGAAGTCTTGGAGGCACGGCCACCGGGAGACGGCTCCCACCCATCTTTTGTTGGAGGAACGTCCACCGGGAGATGGGTCCCACCCATCTTTTGTTGGAGGCACGGCCACCGGGAGACGAGTGCAACCCATCTTCTTGTTGGAGGCACGGCCACCGGGAGACGAGTGCAACCCATCTCCCTCGTGGACGCGCAAACTCATCCGGATGGGTTCACGGCGTCATGCCCGCCCCGGGCGGGGGCGCCGGGATGGCTTCAGGCTTCCTGACGGAGGTTTTTCGACCGGACCTCACGAGGTCGTCGACCGCCTCGACGCAGGGCGCCAGCAGCAGGAGCGCCGCGCCTCAGCCGCCCTGCCTGCGCACGATGGAGAGGCTCCAGATCTCCCCGGCGCTCGTGCCCACCCACAGGGTCGGCGACCCCTTGGCCGCGACCGCGAGCACGGTGGGCTCGCCGCGGGCGCCGAGCGTGACGCTGGCCGTCGGCGTGGGCGGCGCGGCCGAGGCGGCCTCGATGGTGGCGCCGTCGAACAGCGCGACCCGGCCGTCCGCGAACGCCGCGAACAGGCTGGACTCGAGGACCGCCACGTCCGCGACGCCATCGCCGAGCTCGATCACCTTGGCGGTCAGCTTGCCCGACGAACGGACGACCGCGCACACAGCGCTCGCGCCGCGCTTGTACACCGCGGTGAGCTTCGCCCCGCCGCGCACGCGGTTCAGGTTCTGCGCCGCGCGCGGCAGCAGGGCGCGCAGCGTCGGGCCGGGCTCGGGCGTCGCGCCGGGGTGGACGCGCAGCTCGCCCCCCTCCCCGGCGCCGTCCACCACCACGTGCGTCTCGGCCTCGGTCACGTCGAACGCCCGCGCGGCGCCGCGCAGCGCGAACGTCCGGCCATTGACCTCGTTCTTGTCCAGCTTCAGCTCCGTCGCGCTGCCGTCCCAGCCCAGCGACAGCGCCGTCTCGCCCGACGGGCGCGTGGCCAGGAGCCGCGCGTCACGGCCGACCTGATCGAGCTTCGGGCCGTGCGTGATGCCGAGCAGCGCCCACACCGCGTCCTCGCTCCGCACCACGGCGACGTCCTTCGAGAGCAACGCGACGTCCTCGGCCGAGGACAGCGACAGGTTCGTCGTCTTCGCGCCGGAGCCTCCGACAGGACAGACGCCGAGGCGCACCGGATCGGTCGAGACCATGGCGACGAGACCGGGGCTCGCGAGGACCGCGGCCCCGCGGATCTCCGCGTCGAGGCTGTGCACCTTGCGGGAGGAGCTGAGGTTGCTGAAGGGCATGGCCCACGAAGATAGCGCTTCTTCCCGCCGAGTGGCCGGCGTTCTCGCGATGCAGCTGGCGAGCTCCCCGGGCAGGGCCGCGGCCGGCGCCGGAGCAGAGGAGACGTCCCGGGCGTCGGCTCCTGGGCGTCGGCGCTCCGAGGCCAGCTGTCGGGGGTCGCCTCTCGGAGCTCAGCTCTCGCCGAGCGCCTCTCGGAGCTCAGCTCTCGCCGAGCGCCTCTCGGAGCTCAGCTCTCGCCGAGCGCCTCTCGGAGCTCAGCTCTCGCCGAGCGCCTCTCGGAGCTCAGCTCTCGCGGGTCGCCTCTCGGAGCTCAGCTCTCGGAGGTCGCCTCTCGCGGCTCCGGCGCCGTGCGGCGTCCGCCGCTGCGGCGTCACGCCTTGAGCAGCGAGCGGACCTCGATGTCGAGGTTCTCGGACTCCGCGACGGCGTCCATCGCCTTTCGGAGCTGGGCGAGCGTCACCCCGGCGGGGACGTCGACGCGGGCCTCCATCCGGAAGAGCTGCGAGCCGGTGACGGGCGCCTCGTACGCCGAGGTCTCGAGCGAGACGATGTTGACACCGGCGCCGTGGAGCGCGCGCGAGACGGCGCGGACGATCCCCTCGTGGTCGAGCGCGTCCACCGAGATGACGCAGGGGATGGTCGACGCGCGCCGGTGCGACTCGGGGCTCTTGGTCCGGCGGCTCTGCACCGTGAGCCCCGTCGCCCGGGTGAGCGCCTCGGTCTCGCGCTCGATCGCCTCGATCGCGCCGGGGGGCCCCGACGCGAGCAGGAGGATGCCGAACTCGCCGCCGAGCACGGCCATCCGGCTGTCCTCCACGTTGGCGCCGCGCTCGGTCAGGTAGTGGGTCACCTCCGCGACGAGGCCCGTCCGGTCAGGGCCGAGGCAGGAGAGGACCAGGAAGGTTTCGGGCTCGGGCGTCGTCGTCATGCCGCGCATCTTAGTCCGATCCGCGAAGCCAGCGCGACCAGCGCCGCCAGCGCATCCCGCCGCGGGCGCGCGCGTCCGGGACGACGAGCGCGCGGACGACGCCGTCCGGATCAGCCAGCCGGGCGGGCGTCCTGCGGCTCGGGCACACCGGCCGCGCCCTGCCCCGCGCCGCCCGCGTCTCGCCCCGCGCCGCCCGCGTCTCGCCCCGCGCCGCCCGCGTCTCGCCCCGCGCCGCCCGCGTCTTGCCCCGCGCCGCTCGCGCTCGGCCCCGCGCCGCCCGCGCCTTGCTCCTCGGCCGCGAGCGCGCGCACCGCGGCGCCGACGCGCACGACGCCGCCTCGCAGCACGCGCGCCGTGATGCCGCCGTGGCCGCGCATCGCCTGGAAGCCGCCGTCGCCGAGCGCCTCATCCATGAGGCTGCACGGCTCGCACGGCCCGGTGCCTTCCAGGACGACCTCGTCCCCGATCGCGAAGCGCAGCGACCTGAGCGAGAGGAGGTTGACGCCCGAGACAACGAGGTTCCGGCGCAAGAGCTCGGGGCCCACCTCGGCGCGCCCGCCCGAGAGCGCCGCGATCACCGGGAGGTGCTCGCGCTGGATCAGCGTCACCTGCCGCTTGCCCCCCGCCCTGCCCGCGGCGGCGCAGTCGCCCGCGACCCCGCGCGAGGCGACGAGCTCCGCCTCCGCCAGCGCCACCATCGGCGCGCCGTGCGCAGGACGGACGCCGATCCACTCCAGCCGCCCGGCCTGCGGCACGTGGGCCAGCCGCTCCCGCAAGCTCCTCATCCGCCTCTCGATAGCCGAACCCGCGGCGCGCGCCACGCAGCCGGGCGCGGCCAGGCCGGGGCGGAGCTCCCCGCGGAGCGACAGCGTCGCGCGGGCGCGGCGGACGAGGCGCTTGTCTCCGGCGGCACAGTGGGCGAGAGGACGGCCACCCCCATGCTGTACGAACGCGACAACATCCACCGCCTCACGCCCTACACGCCCGGCGAGCAGCCGCAGCGGGCCGACGTGGTCAAGCTCAACACGAACGAGAACCCGTACCCGCCGCCGGGCGCCGTGCTGGAGGCGATCCGGGGCGTCTCGGCCGATCAGCTCCGTCGGTACCCGCCGCCCCGGGCGCAGCAGTTCCGCGAGACAGCGGCGCGGCTCCACGGGCTGTCGCCCGATCAGGTGATCGCCACGAACGGCGGCGACGAGCTGCTGCGCATGGCGGTGACCGTGTTCTGCGAGCCCGGCGGCCCCGGCATCGGCGAGACGTACCCGACCTACTCGCTCTACGACGTCCTCGCGGAGATCCACGGCACGACGGTCACCCAGGTCCCCCTCGACGACGACTGGTCGGTCCCGGAGGATTTCGCGAGCCGCCTGAACGACAGCGGCTGCCGGCTCGCGCTCCTCGTCAACCCGCACGCGCCGTCGGGGCGGCACGAGCCCCTCGACAAGCTCGAGCGGGTGGCGCGCGCGTTCCGCGGCGTGCTCCTGATCGACGAGGCCTACGTCGACTTCGCGGAGACCGACGCGACGCCGCTGCTCGACCCGGCGCGCGGGCTCGACAACGTGCTGCTGCTGCGGACGCTGAGCAAAGGGTACTCGCTCGCGGGCCTGCGGTTCGGCTACGGGCTGGGGCACCCGCGGCTCATCGAGACGCTCGACAAGGCGCGCGACAGCTACAACACGGACATCCTCTCGCAGGCCGCGGCGACCGCGGCGCTCTCCGCGCGGGACGAGGCGAAACAGAGCTGGGCGAAGGTGATCGCGGAGCGCGACCGGCTGACGCGGGCGCTCCGCGATCAGGGGTTCACGGTGGCGCCGAGCCAGAGCAACTTCGTGCTGGCGACGCCGCCGCAGGGGGGGCTGTCGGCGCAGGCGCTCTACCGGGCGCTGTACGATCGGGCGATCTTCGTGCGCTACTGGGATGCGCCGCGGCTCCACGACAAGCTGCGGATCACGGTGGGCACGCCGGAGCAGAACGACGCGCTGCTCGGGGCCATCGCCGAGGTGTCCCGCGCCGCCGCGGGGGCGTAGGCAGAGAGAAAGAGATTTAACCGCCAAGACGCCAAGAACGCCAAGAGAGAGGGGAGAGAGAATTTCGATCCGAGAAGAGACCGAAGGCTCCAGTAGCACCCAATTATTCTCTCTTCTCGATTCTCTCTTGGCGTTCTTGGCGTTCTTGGCGGTTAATCTCTCTCCTCTCCCACCCGCTCGGTCCTCACGACAGGCTCGGCCCCGAGCTCACCCCGCCAGGCCCCCTGTGCGCGGACGCATGCGTCGCCAGGCGCCTTCACGCGAGTAGACCTCACCCGCTGTCCGCTTTGTGCGCAAGTGTACGATCCTTGCGCAGCGCCTGGCCTCCATGGCCCGCGCTCAGGCGCGGCTGCGCCGGTGGCCTCGACCCTGCATTGCCGTGCGACGGACAGCGCGCCCGCAAGGCCGGGTGGTCCAGCTTCATTGTTCCACGGCTTCGATTCTTCACAGAGGAGATTGCTTCATGCGTCACCAGAGCAGCCGGTCATCGTGCCACGTCCTGTCTCGCCTTCTGCGCGGCGGCATCGTCCCCTGTCTTTCCCTGGCGCTCGTGACCGCGTGCGGCCCTGACGCCGGCGACCGCAGCTCGGTCGACTCGATGGCTTCCAGCGCGATCGACATCAGCAACGGCAGCGATGCCAGCACCAGCAGCACCGGCAGCACCGGCGGCACCGGCAGCACCGGCGGCACCGGCAGCACCGGTGTCCCGGCCGGCACCTGCGGATTCGGCGGCGCCACCGTCGCGCGCTCCTACACCCCAAGGCTGTTCGCCGCGGGCGCGGATCCCTCCGGCGACGCCGAGTGCCGGGGCGTGCTCAACCCCGAGCGAGGCGTCTTTCATTTCAGGGACCTCCGCAGCCTCGGCTCGCTCTCTGGCCTCCGCGACGAGGGCTACACGCTGATCTACGGCCAGGTGCTCATCGACGACTACCGCACGCGGGACATCGACCAGGCGCTCATCGATCAGCTCAACGCGAGCTTCTCGGCCGCGCGCTCGGCCGGGCTCAAGGTGCTGCCCCGCTTCTACTACGCCGCGGAGGGCTCCGCGCCGGATGCGCCGCTCAGCCGCGTGCTGGCCCACATCGACCAGCTCAAGCCCTTGCTCGAGGAGAACGCCGACGTCATCGCCGTGCTGCACCCCGGCTTCGTCGGCGCCTGGGGTGAATGGCACTCGTCGACCAACAACCTCACCAGCCCGGACAGCCGCGCGCAGATCTTCGACGCGCTGCTCGAGGCGCTCCCGGCCGACCGGATGATCCTCGCGCGCCGCCCCTCGCACAAGCTCGAGGCCTACGGCGGCCCGCTGACCGAGGAGACGGCGTTCTCCGGAGCGCCGCTCTCGCGCGTCGGCCACCTGAACGACTGCTTCCTCGCGAGCGACGACGACGTTGGCACCTACCAGCTCCCCGGCGAGAAGGCGTATGCCGCGGCGGACTCCGCGTTCACGCCCGTCGGCGGCGAGACGTGCGGCCGTAACCCGCCGCGCAGCCAGTGCGCCTCGGCCCTCTCCGAGCTCTCCACCCATCACTGGAGCTTCATCAACACCGACTACCACCCTGACGTGATCGCGGACTGGAGGTCCGAGGGCTGCTTCGAGACCATCGCCTGCCGCCTCGGATACCGCTTCGCCGTGATGGGGCACGAGTCCCCCGAGCAGGTCGCGCGCGGGGAGTCGCTGTCGCTCCGGCTGCGCGTGTTCAACGATGGGTACGCCCGGGCCTACAACCCGCGCCCGGTCTACCTCGTGCTCCAGCAGGGGGCCACGCGGCGCTTCGTCGAGGTCGACGCGGATCCGCGGCGCTGGGCGCCGGGCGCGGAGAGCGATCTCTGCCTCGGGGCGCAGCTCCCGGCCGACCTCGCCCCGGGCACCTACCAGCTCGGCCTGTGGCTCCCGGACGGGTCCGCGCGCCTGCGCGACGACCCGCGCTACGCGATCCGGCTCTCGAGCGGCGCGACGTGGGACAGCGCGAGCGGCGTCAACCTGCTCGACGCCACCGTCCAGGTGGTCGAGTGACCCTGCTGCGATAGAAGCTGCGCAGCGTCGTTGCCTGAGCGTCTTCGCCGGCGCGCCGGGCCGCCGGCGGCGCTCACGTGGCGCCGCCGGCGAGCAGCGCCTCCAGCCGGTTGCCGGCCGCGCGGCGCGCGAGCACCTGCAGGACCTTCTCGACGAGCACCCCGCCCGCCTCCGCGGCGGGCAGCCCGCCGGCGTGGATGTTGGAGACCACCGTGTACTCGAAGCCGATCGCGGGGTTACCGCTGAAGGCGGCGGCGGCCTCCTGGTCCACGCCGGGCGTGAGGCGGTAGGCCAGGTAGGCCGAGAGGCTGCGCGAGGCGAGCTCGCCGCTGCCCGGGCGCTCGCCGAGCAGCAGGACGACCAGCCGCGCCCCGAGCCGCTCGGCGACGGCCTCGGCGAGCTTCACCCGGCCGTACCGCGCGAGCAGCGGCTGGCCGACGGTCACGCCGCGCGCCCCGAGGCCGTCCAGCAGCACCGGGAGCAGGTCGGGGACGCTGTGGTGGACCGCCTCGGCGCTCAGGCCGTCGGACACGACGATCTGCACCTGCGCGTCCTCCGGCGCGAGCCGGGCGGCGCTCTCCGCGGAGAGGCGCGCGCCCGCGTCGGCGGAGCCGAGGTGCTCGGCCTTGCTGGCCGCCGTCGTGGTGACGACCCGGAACGCGGCGACGCAGGTGAGCTCGTCCTCGCGCAGCTCGCAGGCGAGGGCCCCGCGCGCGACGGCCTCGTCGAGGCGGCTCCGGCGGCTCACCGCGTTCGCCGGGCGCGGGCCGGCCGTGGCAAAGCCGTGCGCGGCGGGCGTGGCCGCGAGGATCTCGGCCAGCTCGGCCGCGTCCGGGCAGAACTGCCGCACGTCGCCGAAGCGCGGCCCGCGGAGGATCGCTCCCCCCATCCCCTCCGCGTCCTCGCCCTCTTCCCCCTCCCCCGCGCGCGCCAGGATGCCCCGCGCGAGGGCCCACGCCAGGAACTCGCCGCCGGGCGCGCGGCCGTGGATCTCCCGCAATGTCTGCACGTCATGCCCGCTGGTATCGAAATAGGCGAGCATGCGATCGGTGTTGAGACAGACATCCATGTAGTAGTTGGCGCCTGCGGCGGTGAGGAGCTGCGTCGCCATCTGCTGGCCCTCCAGCGTGACGTTGGCGTGGAGCGTGTAGCAGGGCGCCATGCCCATGGGCACGCCGAGGAGCTTGCCCATGAAGTGGTCCTGGAGGTTCGCGAGGATCATCTCGCGATCGTCGAGGTGCGTCTCCGGGCCGATGAACCCGGTGACGTTGTTGAGCATGAACGGGTCCCAGCGGCGGGCGAGCCCGTAACAGAGCGCCTCGGTCGTGGCCATGTCGGTGCCGTTGTGCTTGCCGTACGTGAGCTCGCTGCCCTGCCCGGTCTCGAAGTACATGAACTGCTCGGCCTCGCCCGCGAGCGGGCCGCGCGCGGCCATGCGGCGGTAGCCCTCGTCGATGAGGTCCACGGTGATGTCGAACTCGCTGAAGCACGCCTCGGTGCCCGCCAGGCTCTGGAAGAGGATCTCCACGGGCGCGCCCTGATCGAGCGCGGCGAGCTGCACCTTGAGGTGCGACAGGCAGCAGATCTGCGTGGGGACGCCGGTCGCGCGGCGGATGCGGTCGAGGAGGCGGAGGATGGCGGCGGTGGTCTCCACCGTGCCGGCCGCGGGGTTGACGCCGAGCAGCGCGTCGCCGGCGCCGAGGGAGAGGCCCCAGTAGAGCAGCAGGGTGATGCCGCGCAGATCGTCGGTCGGGTGGTTCGGCTGCAGGCGCGAGGCGAGCGTGCCGGGGGCGCCGAGCGCCGTGCGCGCCCGCGTCGGACGGCTGATCTTGCGGGCCAGATAGACCAGCTCGTGCACGTCGCAGAGCTTGGCGAGCGCCGCGGCCATGACCCCGGTGAGCGCGCGGCCGAGGCGCGCCACCTCCGGGCCCGGCGCGCGGAGCAGGTGATCCTTGAGCTCACCGACCCGCAGCGAGGCGATCCGGGCGAAGGCTTCCCGGTCGATGTCGTAGTTGACGCGCATCACCGCGTCGACCTCGCCCCGCTCGTCGGTGAGCGGATGATCGTGGAGGTGCTCGAGGGTCAGCTCGCCGAGCAGCTCCCGCGCGGCCTCCCGCGCCGCGTCGTCGGGCGCCGCGAGGCCGGCCAGCCGGTCGCCGGCCTTGCTGGCGTCAGCGGCGCCGAGGAGCCGCTTCAGGCCGCGGAACGACCCGTCGTGACCGGGCAGGCGGGCCGCGTACGCGGCGTCGAGCCGGGGGCGAGGGACCTCGATCCGGTCGAGCGGGGTCAATTCCTTCACGGCGCGCTCCTCCCTGCACAGGACATCCCTCGAGGGACGTCACGTCGACATGCCTTGAACAGAACACGACAGGACATCCCCCGAGGGACATCATGGATGTCGTGCCACAGGACTCACGATCTCATGCCATGGATCGTCACGGTGTCATGCCATAGAACGAGACCGGCAGGACCTGATCGCGCATGCGGCCGAGCTGGACGAACCGGGCGCCGCGCGCCTGCACCTCGTCGATGACGAGGAGGTCAACGGGCAGCGCGCCCCAGCCGGTCACGTACCCCCCGAGCGCCTTGCCGGCGTTCTGCGCGGTGAGGAGCACGAGGGGATGATCCGGGATCGGCCCGGCCCGGCGCAGCGCGCCGGCGAGGCGCCCGCCGAGGCGCCGCACGGCGGGCGCCGACACGTCGTCCAGGGCGATCTCCAGGCAGCAGCCGCGGGGGCTCCGGCGAAAGAGGTCCACGGCGTGATCGATCTCGGCGTCGGCCGAGGCCGGCGAGAGCCGCGCCAGGATGGGCAGGTCGCGCAGCGGCAGGCGCTCGAGGCGCGGCAGGAACAGCGTCGCGCCGGAGAGCTGGGTGGCGTGGCGCAGGAGGCCGTACGCCGTCGCCCGGCCCATGCTGGCGGGCGTCGCCACGCGCGCGCAGAGCCGCGGCGACGCCAGGATCGCGCGGGCGAGATCCACGCCGAGATCGCCGTGGTGCGCGGGCTCCGGCAGCGAGCGCCCGCCGAGGCCGGCGTAGATCAGCTCCCCCACGCCGCCGGAGAAGGTGAGCGTCGGCTCCCCGATCCCCTCGGGCAGCGCGAAGGGCACCTGCACGTGGCGCGCGGCCGCGGGCGAGGCGAACGCCTCGGCACGCCCCGCGACCGCCGCCTCGAGCAGCTCGACGTGAAAGGCGACCACCGCCTCGGCCTCGGCCTGGGAGAGCGCGTCGCCCGGGCCTCGGCGGAGCCCGAGGTGGTCGAAGGCGGCCTGGGCCTCGGGCGAGAGCGACACGATGCGGCGCGAGCGCGGGTCGAGCGCGACGTGGCGCGCGCCCACGAGGAGGCAGCCGGTGCGCAGCACCTCGCCGGCCAGGCCGAGCGCGAGGTTGGTGGTGCCGCCGCCGATATCGAGGTTGAGGAGGGGCTCGCCGGGCCGCGCGCGCGACAGCGGGGCGGCGCTGCCCATGAAGGCCACCCACGACTCGAGACAGGGATCCTCGGCCACGGCGAGCAGCGCCTCGCCGACGCGCGCGCGGATCAGCGCCGCGAGCGCGTCGGCGTTCCGCCGGCGCGCGGCGAGGCCGGTGATGATCGCCCCGCCGCCGAAGAGGGCCCCGGGCTCCACGCCAGCCTCGGTGATCCAGCGATCGAGGAGCGCCGCCGCGGCGTCGAGGTCGAGGGCGTCGCCGGCGAGGGGCGTGAGCGCCATCTCCGATCGGTAACGCTCCTCCAGCGCGCCGAGCTCCACCCGGCCGGTGCCCGCGGCGCGCGCGAGCGTCGCCGAGGCGGCCACGGCGCAGCTCGTGGTCGAGCCGAAATCCAGGCCCAGCAGCGCGACCCGCGCGCCCATCACGGGACGATCCCGCTCACAGCATCCGCTCGAACGCGCCCTGCAGGGCGGCTTGCCCGCCGCGCTCGATGACGTCGCCGTGCGCCACCACGACGCGCTCCGGCCCCCAGGCGATCATCTGCTTCACCGCCGCGCCCACGGCGGCGCGATCGCGCATCATCGAGCGCGCGATGCGCGACGGCCCGAACCGCCCGTAAGCCCCGTTCAGGCGCATGAAGAGGCGCGTCGGGAGGTGCTCGCTCTGCGTGATGTGAAAGCAGAGATCCCAGAGAAAGAGGGTCTTCGAGGGACGGTGAAAGAAGGCGACCTCGTCGAGCCTGGGCATCCCGCCGACCGCCACCTGGTCGATCTCCGCGGACCAGAGCGGGTCCGGCGCGCCGTCGAGCGCGCCGGTGATCGCCACGTCAGGGCGCTTCTTTTCGAGCCCCCGGGGCCCGTACACCCGCGCCCCCGGGAACAGCCGCGCCGCCGGCGCGAGGCCGAGGTGGTGCATCAGGTTCGGCGCCACGATCGCGCGCACCTCCCCGAGCGCGCGGATCTCGTCCGCCGCCCGCTCCACGCCGGGGAGCGGCGAGAAAAGGACCAGCCCGCCGTCCCCCAGGCGCACGACCGGAGACCGCACCGGGAAGCGAACGCCTGGCAGCTTCAACGTATCTTCGGCGGCCCAGAGGGCTTGATCGAGCTGTCGCAGCATGCTCCAGTTGGTAAACCTGCTTGACCATTTAGTCAAGCTACTTGACCATCATGACGAAGCACGACCTCGACCCCAGGGACGTCGCCGAGCTCGAGCGGCGCAAGCGCGCGAGCCTCGGCCAGCTCCTGCTCCGCTCGGCGCGGCTGCTCGACGAGCGGGCGGTGGCGCGCGTCGCCCGGCGTGGCGCGCCCGGGGTGCGCCGGGCGCACACGGCGCTCATGCCGTACATCGATCTCGAGGGCACGCGGCTGACGGACCTGGCGGAGCGCGCGCGGGTGACGAAGCAGGCGGTGGGTCAGGTCGTCGAGGAGCTGGAGGCCATGGGCGTCGTGGAGAGGACGCCGGATCCGGACGACCGGCGGGCGAAGCGGGTGCGCTTCACGCCGCACGGGCTCAAGGCGCTCCTCCACGGGCTCGGGGTGCTGCAGGAGCTCGAGGAGGAGCTCACGCGGTCGCTGGGCCAGAAGCAGATGGCCTCGCTGAAGAAGGGGCTCACCGCGCTGCTCGCGGCGCTGGAGGCGCTGGAGTCGGGGGAGGCGCAGGAGCCGCCGGAGCCGGCGCCGGAGCGCCGGTGAGTGCCGGCGGCGTGGCGCTCCGGTGCGCAGGACGAGGAGCTCCTCTTTCGGGCAGAGCGGGGTCGCGCGGCGCTGAGCCAGAGCGCGTTCGTCGAGCGCCCGGGCGTCCCGGGAGCCCTCGACGCGGCCCGGTGCGTCAGGAGAACACGTCCGAGGCGGTCTTTGCCCCGAGGATGTTGTCGACCCACTGGTCGAGCGTCGCGGGGTCCGTGCACGCCTGGATGCGCGCGACGTCGCCGGCGGAGAGCGCGATACCTGCCCGCGCGACCAGGCGCAGCAAGGTGTCGCGTTTTCCCTTGAGCTCCCCCTCGAGCTTGCCCTCGCGGATGCCCTCGCTCCGGCCGCGGTCGATGAGCTGCTGGGCGAACGGGGGGAAAGTTGCCTTGCCTTCGGTCTGCCGTTCCATGATCAGCGCCTCCAGGGCCCTCCGCATGGGGTCACGCAACGCATTGTAGACGATCTGAAAGTACACCGCCGCGTGCTCGTGGTCGAACCGCCCGAGCGCGCCGAGCGCGGCCTGGACCACGGCGAGGCCGTTCGGGCCATTGCCGTGAGACGCGGCCGAGAGAATGGCGAGCTCTGTCTCTTTTTCCGCCTCGGCCTGATCCGTCACCTCGGGCACGATCGCGGGGCCCAGCACCAGCGGCTGGAGCGTTCCGAGCCACAGGCCCAGATCGATCTTCTGCGCAGCCCAGGCGGCCACCTCGGCGTCGGGCGCGACGACGAGGACGACGGCATCGCACTCCTTCTCGGCCCGCACGACCGCCACATAAACGGGCCACGAGTAGCGCTTGCGCCGATCGACGTCGCGCTGGACCTCGAGGACGACGGACAGCACCAGCGCCCCGCGCTCGTCGCGGAGCTCGAGCACCAGATCGGCGCGGAACTCGACCGGCATGAGCTGATCGAGCGAGGCCTCGACCGCCGCGACCGTAGCGTACGACGGGAGATCCAGGTGAAATAGGATCTTCAGGAAGTGAGGGGCGAGCGACGGATTCTCGCGGAACATGTCCACAAGACCGTTGTGCTCGAGCGTCGGCATGGGCAGCACGCTAGTGGGCGCCAGGCAGGTGGGCAAGCTACGCGCAGGCCTTCACACCACTTCTTTCATCGAGTGATTTGGCGAAACGATCCACGATTCGACCGCGTAAGCATCCGTCTCCTTCACGCTTTTCACGTGACGTGCGACAGCCTGCTCACATGACGTTCTGCGGTGATGCCCCACCAATCCCGTCCTGGCGCCGAACGACCGCGCGGCCCGCCATGCGGTCTCGCTGCGCGGCGAGGCAGGCATCCCTCGCGACGAGGTCTTCCCCCGGGGCCGCCGCCGCGATACGACATCGCCGTGACACGCACGCTCGCACGGTGGGCTCCCCTCCTCGTCCTCGCAGCGCTGGCCTCCGGATGCGCCCCGGCGCCAGCCCCTGCCGCTCCGTCGCCCGACGAGGGCGCCGCCAGGCAGGCGGCCACCGTCGCCCTCACCGCCCTCTCGCACCGCAAGTTCGACGTCCACGGCTGCGCCGCCGCCGAGGCGCGCCTCGTGCAGGAAGCCGAGGCGCGCGCGGGCACGCCTCAGAGCGAGCGGTGCGCCATCCTCGTCGCGCGCCAGACCGACCGGACATGGCTCGTCGTCGTTCGCTCCTCGCTCTCCTCGAGCTCCGTCGGCGCGCAGGCGCTCGTGACCGTCCTCCCCGAAGCCGAGGGCGTCAGCGCCGTCGAGTACGCGCGTTGACCGAGCGCGCGCGTCGACCAGCGCCATCAGGCGCTCACCTCGCCCGCGCGACGATGAACAACCTCCGGAACGGAAACGGCGTCTTCCCGTCCACCGCCTTCGGGTAAGCCGCGGCCACCCGTCGCCCGTACTCGTCCAGGAACTCGGCCTGCTCGTCGTCATCGAGCGCCGCGAGCAACGGCCGGAGCGCCGTCCCCCTGGTCCACTCGACGACAGGCCTCTCGCCCTCGAGGACGTGCAGGTACTCCGTCTCCCAGATCTCGACCTCCGCCGCGTGCGGCGCCAGCACGCCGTAGTACACGCGGGGCTCCGCGACCGGGCTCTCCCTCACGACCGCCGCCAGCTTGTCGCGGAAGCGCGGCAGTCGGCTCGCCTCGACCATGGCCGTGTGCGACGGCGCGCCATGGTTCCTCGGCATCTGCACCGCCAGCACGCCGCCCCGCGCGAGGCGCCCGAGCAGCGCCGGGAACAGCGCCGGGTGGTCATCCAGCCAGTGGAGCGCGGCGTTGCTGAAGATCAGCGCCGGCGGCGCGGCCGGCGCGAAGCGCGCCATGTCCCCCTCGACGAACCGCGCCCCCGGCAGCACGGCGCGCGCCTTGGCCAGCATCTCCGGCGAGCTGTCGACCCCCACGATCGCCCGCTCCGGGAAGCGCTGCGCGACGAGACGGGTGATGTTGCCGGCCCCGCACCCGAGATCCACGATCTCGCCTGGCCCCGTGAGCGCGATCCGGCCGAGCAGATCGACGGCCGGACGCGCCCTGTGGTCCGCGAACTTCAGATATTGAGCAGGATCCCAGTCAGCCATCGCTCCCTCTCCTCCGCGCGCAGCATAACAGCAAGTGAGCTGCGCGGGGCGATCTGCCACACCGCCTGCAAACTCGCCACGGCGCCGCCCAGTCCGGCGCGCGCCTGCGCTACGCTGCGGCGCACGGCATGTGCGTTGCTCGGGCGGGCCGCGGGGCTCCCGCGGCTTCTCTCCAGCGCTGTTCGGGTACGCAGCTGCCGGCCGCCGTCACCTCATCGCACCGACCCACGGAGATCTCTTGAACGCCCAAGCCACGAACCGCCCGCCGCCACCGCGCTCTCGTCCGAGACCGACGCGTTTTCTGACGCTCCCGACGCTCCCGACGCTCCCGACGCTCGGCGCCCTCGCCGTGCTCGCGGCGGCGCCCGGCTGTTTCAGCGCCCGGTCGTCCTCGGGCGGCGGCGAGACGACCCCGCCGGCCCCGACCCGGCTGATCCGCACGTCGGACATCGAGTTGCCCGCTGGATACGTCATCGAGGTGGTCGCGACGGGGCTCAACTTCCCGACGGGCGTCACGTTCGACGACGCCGGGCAGGTCTATGTCACCGAGTCCGGCTACTCCTATGGCGAGGTGTTCACGACGCCGAGGCTCCTCCGGGTCGAGCCGGGCGGCCGCACGACCGTCGTCGCGACGGGCAAGAACCCGCCGTGGACCGGGGTCACCTGGGCCGACGGCGCCTTCATCGTCGCGGAGGGCGGCGTGACCGAGGGCGGCCGGATCGTCCGGATCACGCCCGGCGGCCAGACACAGACCCTCGTCGCGGGGCTCCCGAGCTACGGTGACCACCACACGAACGGGCCTGTCGTCGGGCCGGACGGCTTCATCTACTTCGGCCAGGGCACGGCCACGAACAGCGGTATCGTCGGGGAGGACAACTACAAGTTCGGGTGGCTCAAGCGACACCCCGAGTTCCACGACGTCCCCTGCAAGGACGTGACGATGACGGGCGCCGCGCTCACGACGTCGAACCCGCTCACCCCGCGGGACAAGGACGACAAGGCCACGACCGGCGCGTTCGTCCCGTTCGGCACGCAGACGCAGAAGGGGCAGGTCATCCCGGGCAAGGTGCCTTGCAGCGGCGCCGTCATGCGCGTGCCGGTGCGCGGCGGCACCCTCAACCTCGTCGCCTGGGGGTTCCGCAACCCGTTCGGCCTCGCTTTCTCGCCGGACGGCAAGCTCTTCGTCACCGACAACGGCTATGACGATCGCGGCAGCCGCCCGGTCTGGGGCAACGCCGACTACCTCTGGGCCGTCAAGCCCGGCACCTGGTACGGCTGGCCCGATTTCGCCGACGGCCGCCCGGTCGCGCAAGATCGCTATGCGCCGCCCGGCGGGCCGACGCCCCCCGCCCTCCTCGAGACGCCCCCGAACCGACCTCCGCAGCCGGTCGCGCTCTTCGCGGTGCACAGCTCGTCGAACGGGATCGACATCTCGCGCGACCCGTCGTTCGGCCACGTCGGCGACGCGTTCGTGGCGCAGTTCGGCGATCAGGCGCCCGACGTCGGCAAGGTCCTGCACCCCGTCGGCTTCAAGGTCGTCCGGGTCGACCTGAAGACCGGTGTCATCCGCGATTTCGCGGTCAACCGCGGCAAGGACAACGGCCCGGCGTCGCACCTGAAGGCCGGCGGCCTGGAGCGGCCCATCAGCGTGCGCTTCGACCGCGCGGGGCAGTCGCTCTATGTCGTCGATTTCGGCGTCATGCTCATGGATGAGCGCGGCGCCAAGCCGAAGCAGGGCACGGGCGCGCTCTTCCGCATCACCCGCGCGGCGTCCGCAGGCTGAAGGAGGTGGCGATCATGATCCAACGCGCTTTCCTTTGCGGTCTCCTCGCCGCCTCCCTCGGCCTCGCGGCCGGCTGCGGCTCCTCCCGCAGGAGCGAGCCGATCCTCGGGCCGCCCCCGCTCGACGAGGCGCCCGAGCGGCGGGGCGAGGTGGTCTTCATGAAGCAGTGCAACCAGTGCCACCCGGGCGGGGCAGGCGGGCTCGGTCCGGGGCTCAACAACAAGCCCGCGCCCGCCGCGGCCATCCGGCTGCAGATCCGGAGCGGGCTCGGGGCCATGCCGGCCTTCTCGGAGAAGGAGATCTCCGACGCCGACGTGGACGCGGTCATCGACTACATGATGTCGATCAGGACCTACGAGAAGGACGATTGAACGGAAGGCCGAGCGCGGCCCCGCCCGCGACGCGGCTGGCAGACACACCACGCAGACACGCCACATCGGAGCAGCGGAATCACACGCCAGGTAGCGCGGCAAGCACAGGAGAGGACCCCGGTCATGACATCCATTCGCGGCGTAATATTCGATGTCGACGGCACGCTGATCGACAGCAACGACGCGCACGCGCGCGCCTGGGTCGATGCGCTGGAGGAGTTCGGGCACAAGGTCCAGTTCGAGGAGGTGCGGCGGCGCATCGGGATGGGCGGCGACAAGCTCCTGCCCGAGGTGACGGGGATCTCGAGCGAGAGCCCGGAAGGGAAGAAGATGAGCGCGCGCTGCTCCGAGATCTTCATGAAGCAGCTCCTGCCCGAGCTCCGCGCCTTCCCGGGCACGAAGGAGCTCCTCGAGGAGCTCCACCGCCGCGGCCTCAAGATCGCCATCGCGAGCTCGGCCCAGAAGGAGAAGCTCCGCGAGCTCCTCAAGCTCACCGGCGCCGAGGGGGTGATCGAGAGCGCCACGTCGTCGAGCGACGCCGAGCAGTCCAAGCCGGATCCGGACATCGTGGAGGCGGCGCTCGACAACCTCGAGCTGCCGCACGGCGAGGTCGTGATGATCGGCGACACGCCCTACGACGTCGAGGCCGCGGCCAGGGCCGGTCTGCGCACGATCGGCTTCCGGTCGGGCGGCTGGACGGACAGCGGGCTCAAGGGCGCCATCGCCGTTTACGACGGCCCGGCCGATCTGCTGGCACACCTCGATACGTCGCCGATCGTCGAGGGAGCGGAGGGCGCGGGCACCGCGCCCCAGGCCGAGAAGACACCGCAACAGCGCTACGTCTAGGCAAGCAGGCAAGCACGCGAGCGGCGGCCGGGCCGAGCGCGCCGCGGCCGGCGGGAGGCGGAGGCTTGCCCCGGGGCGCGCGGCGCTCAACGTCCGCGCGCATGAACCCGTCGATCGAACCCCGGGATCGTCAAGAACCGGAGATCACCCAGGACAACGAGTCGAACGACACCTTGCTGACGAGGTCGATGGAGCGGTGCGTCCGGCTCCTCCAGACGGACGAGGAGCTCCGGCGGGCGCTGCCCTCCCCGGCGGCGCTGGCGAGGATCCGGGGCTGTCGGACCACGATCGAGTCCGTGGCGACGGCGTTCGAGCTCTACGCGGATCGCCCCTGCGTCGGCCAGCGCGCGCTCGACCCAGCGGCGCCGGCGGCGGACGGCGAGCCGCGCTATCTGCCGGAGTTCCGCGCGGAGAGCTTCGCGGCGGTGTGGGCGCGCGTCGAGGCGTTCGCCAGCGGCCTCCGGCACGACCGGCTCGCCGACACCGGCGAGTTCATCGGCATCACCGGCTTCGGCAGCCCCGACTGGGTCGTTGCGGGGCTCGCCTGCATGTACCTCTCCGCCGTCTCGGTGCCGCTGCAGACCAACATGATCCCCGCGGACCTGCAGCACGTCGTCGGCGAGGCCGAGCTCGCGTGCATCGTGTGCAGCGTCGATCAGCTCACGCGGATCGAGGCGGTGCTGCCGCGGTGCCCCTCCGTGCGGAGCCTCGTCGTCATCGACCTCGCGGACGGCGATCTCCGCGGGCAGGACGAGCTCGAGCGGGCGAGACGCGCCCTGAGGGCGCTGGAGTCCGGGGGCCGGCGCCTCGCCGTGCGGACCCTGCGCGAGGTGGAGAGCCTCGGCCGGCAGCAGGGCATCGTGCCGAAGGTCCTGCCGGAGCAGCGGGGAGAGCGCGATCCCTTGATGACGCTCATGTACACGTCCGGGAGCACCGGCTCGCCCAAGGGCGCCATGGTCCCCGAGAGCCTCTGGTGCCGATACTGGCAGCTCGCGTTCACGGGAAGCCACGATCATCGCCTGGAGGTCCTGCCGCACGTGGGGTTCAACTACAGCCCGATGAACCACTTCATCGGACGCAGCCAGGTCGGCCGCTCCCTCATGCGCGGCGGGGTCACGCACTTCGTGTCGAGGAGCGACATGTCCACCCTCTTCGAGGACATCCGCCTGGCCAGGCCCACCACGATGTTCCTCGTGCCGCGCGTCGCGGAGATGGTCTACCAGCAGTTCCAGGCCGAGCTCTTGAAGCGATCTCGAGGGCAGGGTGACGACGCCACGCGGCGGCGGATCGAGGTCGAGCTCATGGCGGAGATGCGCGCGACGTCGCTCGGCGATCGCCTGCTCCTCGCGACCATCGGATCGGCGCCGACGCCGCCCGAGATCCTCTCGTTCCTGAAGCGTTGCTTCGAGGTGCCCATCTTCGAGGGGTACGGCTCCACCGAGGCGTCCTCCCTCACGTTCGATGACCGGCTGAACCGGGAGGTCGTGGCGGCGTTCAAGCTGGTCGACGTGCCGGAGCTCGGTTACCGCACCACGGACGAGCCGTACCCGCGCGGCGAGCTGCACGTCCGATCGCGCCTGATGGTGCCCGGCTATTACAAGAACGAGCGGGCCACGGCGGAGCTCTTCGACGACGAGGGGCTCATGAACACCGGCGACATCGTCGAGCAGCGCGGGCCCGACACCCTCGTCTGGATCGATCGCGCGCGGAACGTCCTCAAGCTGTCGCAAGGGGAGTTCGTCGCCACCTCGCGGCTCGAGGTCCTCTACAGCGGGGGTAGCCCCTTCATCCAGCAGGTCTATCTGTACGGCAACAGCGCTCGCTCGTACCTCCTGGCCGTCGTCGTGCCCGACCTGCCGGAGGCCTCCGCCCACCTGCGGGAGCGCGGAATGGAGCCCGACGGCGCGCCCCTGAAGCAGCTCCTCCGCGGGGAGATCGACCGCGTCGCCCGGGAGCACCAGCTCCGCGGCTACGAGATCCCGCGCGATCTCCTGGTCGAGACCGCCCCGTTCACCCAGGAGAACGGCCTGCTCACGCAGACGCAGAAGCCCGCCCGCGCCCGGCTCAAGGCGAGGTACGGCGCGCGCCTCGAGGAGCTCTACGCGGCCATCGAGCGCACCCAGGTCGAGGAGCTCCACGAGCTCCGCGCCGAGGGCGGAGCGGGACCGGCGTCCGCCGCCCGGGTCGTGAAGCGGGCCCTGGAGGCCGCGCTCGGGCTCGCCGACGTCGCGCCGCGGAGCGCCCAGAGCTTCGCGCAGCTCGGCGGAGACTCGCTCAGCGCCGTCCGCCTCAGCCGCGTGATCGAGGAGATCTCCGGGGTGACCGTGCCGGTGGGGCTCGTGCTCAACCCGACGAGCAGCGTCGGCGCGATCGTCGACCACCTCGAGCGCGCCCTCTCGGGCGGCTCCCCCCGGCGCACCGCGACGTTCGACGCCGTGCACGGCGCCGGCGCGCAGGTCGTCCGGGCCGCGGACCTGCGGATCGACCGGTTCCTCGGCCCGGACGAGCTCGAGGCCGCGACGCGCTCCACGCCGGCCTCGGCCCTGCCGGCGCGCGCCAGGGTGGCGTTCCTGACCGGCGCCAACGGGTTCCTCGGCCGGTTCCTCGCGCTGGAGCTCCTCCAGCGGCTGCCCGAGGAGGGCCGGCTCTACTGCGTCGTGCGCTCGGCGGACGACGCCCTCGCCTTCGATCGGCTCCGCGCTTCCTACGAGACCGATCCCGCCCTCCTGGACCGGTTCGACGCGCTGGCGGCGCACGGCCGGCTGGTCGTGCTCGCCGGCGACCTCATGAGGCCGAGGTTCGGCCTCCCGGACGACATGTACGCGCACCTCTGCGCGGAGGTCGACTGCGTCGTGCACAACGGCGCCCTCGTGAACCACGCCCTGAGCTACCCGCAGCTCTTCGAGCCGAACGTCCTCGGCACGGTCGAGGCGATCCGCTTCGCCCTCGCGCGCCGCATCAAGTCGATGAACTACATATCGACGATCGGCGCGGTCAGCGGCCTCGACCGGAGCGGCCCCATCCTCGAGGAAGAGGACGTGCGGGCGCTCTGGCCGGAGCGCGCCCTCGACTCCGGCTATGCCGCCGGGTACGCGACGAGCAAGTGGGCGAGCGAGGTGCTGCTCCGGGACGCCCGCGACACGCTCGGCGTCCCGGTCGACGTCTATCGCCCGAGCAGCATCATGGCGCACAGCCTGTATCGCGGGCAGCTCAACGTCCCCGACTTCTTCACGCGCCTCCTGTACGGCATCCTGTACACGGCGCTCGCCCCGAGATCGTTTTACGAGGGTGTCCGCCCGGACCACGCCGGCCACTACGACGGCCTCCCCGTGGAGATCGTGGCGCGGAGCATCGCCGCGGTCGCCGTCGATCGCCAGCGCGGGCCGGCCGACGAGGCCGATGAGGGGCAGAGGGCGCCCCACGCCACATACCATGTCGTGAATCCCCACTGGGACGACGGGATCTCGCTCGACGTCATCGTCGCGTGGGTCAGGTCGTCGGGTTATCGCGTGGAGCGCGTCGACGACTACGCGGCATGGTACGCGGCCTTCCGCGACCGGCTGATGCAGCTCGACGAGCGTCGCAGGCACCTCTCGCCGCTCCCGATCCTCCACGCGTGGGAGCGCCCGGCGCGCGCCGACGGAGAGGTGTTCGACGCGCAGCGCCTCGTCACCCGGCTCGGGCAGCTGGCCGCGCGGGAGGGGACGGCCGATCTCGCGGCCCTGCCGCACGTGACCGAGCAGCTCATTCGCAAGTACCTGGACGACATGGTCGCCCTGGAGCTGATCGGGCCCGCCGCCGTGCGCGCGGCGTCCTGACGCCACACCGCAGCCCGCCCCCTCCCCCGCGACGGCATCAGCGCGCCGGCTCGCCCGCGCGCCGCCCCCGCAGCAGGCGCGTCCGGCGCGCGGCTGTCGAGCAGACGGATCCCTCGACCCGCCGCGCGGGCGCGGGGTAGCATCCCGCGCCCCTCACTTGACCATCACCTGATAGCAAGGAGCGCCGCGCGCCCCGTCGCCCGCGGCACGCAGACCCCATGAAGATCGCAGTGATCTCAGGCAGCCATCGCAATGGATCCGAATCGGGGAAGGTCGCCCGCCACGTGCAGCAACAGCTGTCATCGTCGCCGGACGTCTCCTCCACGTACGCGCTCGATCTCGCCGACAACCCTCTTCCGCTGTGGGACCCCGAGGCATGGCAGCCCTCCGAGAAATGGGCGAGCGCCTGGTCCCCCATCTCCGCGGAGCTCACCGCGTCCGACGCGTTCGTCGTCGTGGTGCCGGAGTGGGGCGGCATGGTCCCCGCGGGATTGAAGAACTTCTTCCTGCTCTGCACCCGCGGCGAGCTCGCGCACAAGCCCGCGCTCATCGTCGCCGTCTCCGCCAGCATGGGCGGCTCCTATCCGATCGCCGAGCTGCGCATGAGCAGCTACAAGAACACCTACCTCTGCTACATCCCGGACCACGTCATCGTGCGCAACGTCCGCGGCCTCCTCAACGACCCGGCGGCGCAGTCCCCCGACGATGAGCGCATCCGCGAGCGGCTCCGCTACGCGCTCGGCCTCCTCCTCCAGTACGGCAAGGCCCTGCAGCTCGTCCGTTCCAGCGGCGCGATCGACCTGACCCGATACCCCTACGGGATGTAAGCCCGAATACTCGCCCTGCCGGCCTGCGGTTCCCGCCGATCCCGTCGATCCACCGGCCTCCCACCGCCAGCGCCCGCCCACATTAGCCTACATGGAGCCGTCGCGCGCCGTTTCCTGGCGCAGGGCGTCACCTGGCGCACGCCACATTCATCCGCTATCTTAGATGTGCGTCTGTTAAACTGGCGCGCAGCACCCATGACAATGCCCTTGCTCACGCTTCCGAACCCGGGCGCGATGTCTTTATCGGCGCGCGCCAAGGCTGTGGTCTTCGAGGACGAGCGATCCCGGGCGTTGCTCGATCGCATCCGGCGGCTCGCGCCCAGCGACGCCACGCTCCTGGTCACCGGCGAGACCGGGACGGGCAAGGAGATCGTGGCGCGTCACATCCACGCGCTGAGCCACCGCGCGCGGCGGCCGTTCGTGGCGGTGAACTGCGGCGCCTGGTCGGAGTCGCTGGTCGAGAGCGAGCTGTTCGGCCACGAGAAGGGGGCGTTCACCGGGGCGACCACGGCGAAGGCGGGCTGGTTCGAGTCGGCGGACGGCGGCACGCTGTTCCTCGACGAGGTCGGCGACCTGCCGCTGCAGCTCCAGGTGAAGCTCCTGCGGGTCCTGCAGGAGCGCGAGGTGGTGCGGCTCGGCTCGCGCCAGCCGATCCCCATCGACGTCCGGCTCATCGCCGCGACGAACGTCGACCTGGAGGAGGCGGTGGCCGCGCGGCGCTTCCGCGAGGACCTCTTCTACCGGCTCAACGTCGCGGCGGTCTCGCTCCTGCCGCTGCGCGAGCGGCCGGGCGACATCCTCCCGCTCGCGAGCTACTTCCTGTCCATCTACGCGAGCCGGGTCGGCGTCGCGCCGACCGAGCTCACCCCGGAGGCGGCGCAGCGGCTCCTGGAGCACCCGTGGCCCGGGAACATCCGGGAGCTCGAGAACGCGATTCACCACGCGCTCCTCGTGTGCAAGGGCCACCGGATCACCCCCGCCGACCTGCGCCTCACCGCGCTCCAGCCCAGGGCGTCCACGGTGCCGCCGGCCGCGCCGGCCGCGCTGGCCGCGCCGGCCCCCGCGGCGCCGCCGGCGAGCAGCAGGGTGGTCCCCGAGGCGCCGCTGGCCGCGCTGGAGGGCGCCCTCCTGAGCCTGTTCGAGCAGAACCGCCCGGGCCTGCACGAGCACATCGAGGGGGTCCTCCTGCGCACGGCGTACCGCTTCTGCCATCGCAACCAGCTCCAGACAGCGCGGCTGCTCGGCATCAGCAGGAACATCGTGCGCGCCCGGCTCGTCCAGTTCGGCGAGCTCGCCCGCTCGCCGCGCGCGCGGGGCGGCAGCGAGCCGCCCGAGTCCGGGCCCATCTCGAGCGGTCCATGCTCGCTCGACGAGGCCGCGATTCCCCATCCGATCCGCGTGGCCGAGGCGCAGTGGGCCCCGCCGTCCCGGCGGGACCGGATGGCGCGCTGCGAGTCGGCGGGAGCGGTCGCGTGCGCGGCGGCCGGAGGGCGATCCCTCTAGATCCGCGCGTCACCGGGCTCGTCCCTTGGCACGCCGGGCAGGCGTCCGGCTCGACCACGACACACCCGATCCGTTATGCTGGCCAGGGCCGGCCCGCCGCGGGCCACGGCGCCATGCCTTCAGGGCGGGAGTGTCACTCATGCTGCTGGCAAGAGTTCGTGATCAGCTCCGCGGGAAGGACGAGGAGCCGGCGCCTGCTCTCGAGGTGAAGGACGTGGTCCTCCTCGTCCCGGGCTTCCTCGGCTTCGACCACTTCGGCGGCTTCTTCTATTTCGCCGACCGCGTCTGCGGGGCGCTGCGCGGCGCGCTCGAGGTGAAGCTCGGCCGTCAAGGGCTCATCCCGGTGATCCCGGTGACGACGCGGCCCACCGCCTCGCTCGAGGACTGCCAGGCGTCGTTGATCGCCTTCCTCAAGCGGGTCATCGAGCAGTTCCCGAACGCCCATCTCCACCTGGTCGGCCACAGCACCGGGGGCGTACACGCACAGCTGCTCACCAGCGCGCGGCCTCAACGAGCGGGGTGGTGGGCGCGAGAGGACACCGACCCTGGCGGGTGGCGCTCGAGGATCCGGTCGGTGATCTCGGTCTGCGCTCCGCACTGGGGCACGTACCTCGCCCACTCCGACATGGCCTCGCTCGCCCGCCTCGACCTCGGGCCGGAGCTCCTGAGCGTCGGCCGCCCGCTCCTGCACCTGCTCCGCCTGACGGTGGTGGAATCGGCGCTCTCGGCGTTCGATCTCACGGTCGGGACGGCCACGGAGCTCTGGGGCTTCCTCCTCGATGTCCGCAACAACCGGCAGCTCATCGACGCGCTCACACCGGAGAACATGGCCAGGGTGCGGGACGCGGACAGCAGCGCCGGGCCGCGGCTGCCCGTCCACCTGCGGAGCTTCGTGACGGTGGCGCAGATGAGCGACGACTCCGACCCTTTCTTCGGCGATCTCTACACCCGGACCGCGGAAACGAGCTCCGGCGCCCCTTCCCCCGTCGCCGCCGAGGCCGCGGCGCGCCTCACGCGCGAGCTGCGCCTGCACGGCTCCGGTGGTCCCTCGCGCCGGTGCCGCGTCATCAAGTTCCCCGAGGCCCCGGAGCTCGACGTCACCGCTGCGAGCAATGACGGCATCGTCAACAGCGCCCATCAGCTCCTGGATCCGGGCTCGCCTGAGGAGCTGGCCGGCATCGTGGTCGCCGATCATGCCGATGTGATCGGCCACTACGACCGCCTGGAGCTGCGCGCCGCGGCCGGCGGCGGGGCGGTCGGCTGGTCCCGGTACAAGCGAGGGCTCTTCCGCAGCGGGTCACGGTTCCGGGACGAGCAGTTCTTCGAGCTCTACGGGGCCATCGCCGACGAGCTGCTCGCTGCGATCGCCGCGGGAGCCCCGAGCAGGAGGGCCCCCGCCAGCTCCGACGACCGCCTGCGCGCGCCGATATCGAGCTTCCCGCCGCCGTCGGACGGCCAGTGACTGGAGGGCGGATTGCCGCCAGCCCTCGTGTGACGTAATGCTCGAGCGTTGATCGAGCGCGAGCCAAAGCTGATCGTCTGGGACCTGGACGACACCTTCTGGAGAGGCACCCTGACCGAGGGCCCGGTGGAACGGGTCGATGCCCATGTCGCCCTCGTCGAGCGCCTCGCCCGGCGCGGCGTCGTCAGCGCGATCGCCTCCAAGAACGACCTCGACGCGGCCCGGGCGGAGCTCGAGCGCATGGGCGTCTGGGAGCTCTTCGTCTTCCCGAAGATCGCCTGGAGCCCGAAGGGGCCGCTGGTCCGGCGCATCATCGAGCAGGCGCGGCTCCGCGCCGTGGACGTCCTGTTCGTGGACGACATCGGCGCGCATCGCGAGGAGGTCCGCCTGGCCAACGAAGGGATCGCCGTCGCGCCCCCGGAGGCGCTCGCCGGGGTCGACCCCGCCCGCTGGGGGAAGGACGATCCGGCGCTGTCCCGGCTGTCCCACTACAAGATCCTCGAGGCCAAGGAAGAAGAGGGGGCCGCCTTCTTCAGCGTTCCGCGTGATCCTGTCGAGTTCCTCCGCGGGGCGGGGATCGGGGTCCGGATCGGCGGTCGCGAGGCCTGCCTCGCGCACTTCGAACGCGTGGCCGAGCTCTTCGAGCGCACGAACCGCCTGAATTTCAGCAAGATCAGGCTGCCGCGCCAGGGGCTCCGCGCCTTGCTGAGCGACGCGCGCGCCGACGTCGGCGCCGTCTGGGTGCGCGACCGCTTCGGCGATTACGGGCTCTCCGGCTTCTACGCCGTGATCTCGGGGGAGCTCGCGCACTTCCTGTTCTCGTGCCGCGTGCTCGACATGGGCGTCGAGCACTTCGTCTTCCGGCATCTCGAGGCCCGCCACCCGGGCCTTCGCTGCCGCTTCGCCGGAGACCTGGGCCGCGACGCCTCGTTCGTCACGCTCTCCTCGGAGCCGCCGCTACCGTCGCCCCCGGGCGCGGCGGCCGGGTACCGCGTCGCGTTCAAGGGAGCGTGCGATCTCGAGATCGGGGCCTCGATCCTGTCGCGGTATGTCGAGACCTCGCAGGAGCTCCAGATCCCGCTCCCGAGCGGCGTCTCCGACGTGTTCTCCTCGCACACCGAGTACCTGCGGCAGCGCGGGGCGCCCGTGCCCGACGACCTCGCCTTCATCGGCCCGCAGACGACGCAGAGCCGCGTCCTCGACGCGGATTTCGACGCCCTCGTGGTCGGCCTCTCGGTCGACTACTGGAGCGGCCTCTACCGCCGGAACGCCACCGGCCAGCGCATCGCGGCCGGGTGGTTCTTCTGCGATCTGTTCGGCGAGGAGGCCGCGCGCGAATACCCCGAGTTCGTCGCCTGGGAGGACGCGAGCGGCCCGCGCGGCTACCTCGCCGCGCACCGGGACCGCATCCGGAAGGATTACACGTTCGAGGGGGGCGTCTCGCCGGCGCGCTTCGAGGAGAACCTCCGCTGGCTGTGCGCGCAGGTGCCCGCGGGCCGCTCGCTCGTCCTCGTCAACGTGGCCGACGCCGGGGACGCGTCCTGCCCGCACGGCGCGCGCGTGAACCCGCTCCTCCGCGAGCGCTACCGGCAGCTCAACGCCGTCGTGGACCGCGTCGTCTCGGAGGAGCCCGCGGCGCGGCTCGTCGACGTCCGCGCGATCGCCAGGCCCGAGGACATCCAGGACATGCACACCCACCTGACCCGCCGCTGCTACGTGGAGATCGCGACAGAGCTCCTCGCCCTCGTCCTCCCTGCCCGCGACGCGGGGCTGCGCGCCAGCGCCGCCGCGCAGCCCCCCGGCGGCTGACATGGGTCTGCTCCTGCTCGGGGCGCTATTCGGGAGCTGGTCGTCGGGTTCAAGGACAGCGACACGGCGATGTCCCTGAAAAATTACGCTGTCACGGGCAGCGCGGGGCGGTGTACTCTCCGCTTGGATCGGTGTCCCAGAACGAGCTCAGGGTGACCCGGTACCGCACCTCGGCCTCGTCGATGGCGAGGATCTCCAGCGTGCCCCGTCCGATGGACCCACCTCCCGAGGGGCAATCGTCCGGCAGCGAAGAGTAGGGCTCGCCTGTCTCGCTCATCATGCTGTAGCGGATGAGCTCGGGATCCTCGAGGTCATAGACCCCGACGCGCTGGTAGGCGATCGGCAGGGCGATGCTCAGTTGCCAGTGCCCGCCGCAGGTCAGGTGTGTGGTCGGCGAGCCGCACGACGCGCCGAGATCCGATGCACGGAGAAAGAGGTCGTTGGGATCGAGCTCCACGTCGCCCCCCCCGGTGCTCCCGCTGGTCCCGACGTCACCCTGGCTCGCCCAGTACTCGTCCCAGAGCACGTCCAGCTGCGCGCGCGTCAGCGCGACGGCCGTCAGCGGTTCGCCCGGATCAGCGCCGCCCCCCGAGCCACCGCAGCCCGCGTGTCCCGCCGAGCCGCCCTCGCCCGACGGCTCGACGGGGTCGGTCGCGCCGCCGTCGTTCGACCCGCCATCGATGATGGTCACGTCACAGGCGGCCAGCAGGAGAGGCATCAAGACGCAGAAGATCGAAGAGCGCTTTTTCATGCCGCCCACCAATGCAGGACCAGCGCCAGCCGGGAAGCAGCGAGAATCCACGGCAAACGCGGCTGCGGAGCGCCGAGTGTGCCACGGCTGTGCCAGCGTGCGCCTCGACGCGCCGGCGCCGCCCTATGCGGCCGCGCCGCTGGCCGGCTCAGGACGACGGCGCGGCGTCAGGCATGCGCGCCGTTCTCCCCGAACCGCGCGCCGCTCGCGCCGTCGGACGCGCCGTTCGCTGGCCGGGCGTCGGCCCTGGACGCCGAGCTCTCCTGGGCCCAGTGGATCGTCCGGTGAGGGGTCGGCATCTCGATGCCGTGCGCGTCGAATGCCTTCTTGAGGCGCCGGCGGTACTCCCGGCCCACCTGCCATTGCTCGATGGGTTGCGTCTTGATGAGGGCGCGCACGACCACGGCGCGGTCGTCGAACGACTCCACGCCGAGGACCTCCAGCGGCTCGAGGATGCTCGCCCTGTAGCGCCTGTCGTCCTGGAGCTCGCGCGCGACATCGCGCATCACCCGCATCACGTGGTCGACGTCCTCCTTGCTGGCGACACCCACGTTGAAGACCATGGCCGACCATTCCTTGGTCATGTTCGAGAGCGAGCGGATCTTCCCGTTCTGGAAGACGTGGACCACCCCGGACTCGTCGCGCAGCGTGACCGTGCGGAGGCCAACGTGCTCCACGACGCCCCCTGTGCCGTTCACGGCCACCACGTCGCCGAGCCGGATGTGGTTCTCGAGGAGCAGGAAGAAGCCGGAGATGACGTCGCGCACGAGCTCCTGCGCCCCGAAGCCCACCGCCAGACCGGCGATCCCCGCGCCCGCGACGAGCGGCGCGATGTTCACCCCGAGCTGGACGAGGACGAGCATCGCCACCATCACCCAGATGACCACCTTCCCGGTCGCCCGGAAGATGCCCAGCAACGTCTCGGAGCGCTTCTCGATCTCTCGTACCGACTTCACATCACCGCTGCGGCCCCGCCGCACCAACGACACCTCCACCCGCCTGCACAGGGTATTGAGCACCTTCAGCAGCACGAGCGCGAGGACCAGGATCAGCAGCACGGCCGGCAAGGCGTGGACGGCCCACGCGACGGTGCGGTGGAGAACGTCCCGCCAGAACGTGACGTGGAGCCATGAGTCGATCTGCGGCATGTGCGGTGGCACCTCCTCCGCCTGGCGCCCGCAATCGATATGCCAGTGAGGCCGGGGGCATCCGCGCCCCGGCCGCAGGCACGCGCGGCCGCCCGGCGGAGAGGACACGCGCGCGCCGGTGCGACACGATGTCGCAAAGGGGCCGAATTGTCCCGCGGACTGCGCAGCCCGGGCACCGCGACGGGCCGAGGCGCTGTTCGCGGGCCCCTCGGCCGGGATAGGCTGATCCATGGATCTGCTCCTGCTCGGGGCGCTCTTCTCGGCGCGCGTCGCGAACAACCGCGGCTATCTGCGCGAGCTGCTCGCCCGGATGGGCGGGGAGTTCCGCTCGCCGCACCTCGCGAAGCTCTGGCCGCTCATCGAGGACCGCACGCTGCTCGACCCGTTCCGCGGCGACGCGATCCTCACCTACGCGGAGCGGGCCCTCGACAAGCCGGGCGATCTCGCCGAGTGCGGCGCCTTCCGCGGCGGGATCAGCCTGCTCCTCGCCAGCCTGCTCCGCGAGCTCGGGGTCCGGAAGCGGGTGCACGTCCTCGACAGCTTCGAGGGGTTGCCGGCGCCGAACCCGGCGTACGACTTCGGCTATGCGCCCGGCGAGTTCCAGACGGACGAAGCGCAGCTCGTGCGCCGGATCGAGGAGCTCGGCCTCTCGGACCACTGCGTCATCCGCCGCGGGTGGTTCGCCGAGACGCTGCCCGCGCTGGCCGCGGATCACGAGCTCTGCTTCGTCCATATCGACTGCGATCTCCACGACTCGGTCGTCGCCTGCCTCGATCACCTCTACCCGCGGGTCGCCGAGGGCGCGCCGATCGTCTTCGACGACTACTCGGACGGCGCGGGTGGCGTGATGACCGCGGTGGATCGCTGGGCGGCTCGCACGGGCGAGGTCATCCACCTCGGCCCCGCGCCTCAGGCCACGATCGTGAAGGGGCTGACCCCCCTGTCCGGCGGCGTCTCGTGGTTCAGGGCGGAGGACGCGGCCGGGCCGGCCTACTCGGTCGAGCACCTCCGCGAGCACGCCGTCTACGCCCGCTTCCTCGAGCGGGTCCAGGCCATGCACGAGGACCGCCTCGCCGACTTCGGCCGCTTCGTCGCCCTGTGCACCGGAGGCGCCAGCGGCCCCCAGCGCCTCCGCGCCCCCGGCTACCAGGACTGGCTCCGCGCCCTCTTCGGCGGGTGAGCCGCCAGGGGATCGAGCGGCGTCATCGCCTCGAACGCAGGAGCCGTCAGCCGTCAGGGCTCGAGCGACTTCATCGCCTCGATGAAGCGCGCGCGCGCCGGCCCTGAAGGCGCGTAATGGTGCCCGAGCGGGATCCCGAGCGCGAGGAGCTGCTCGCCCTCGGCGAGGAGCAGGCGGTGCCCGAGAAGCTCGCGGATCGCGGCCTCGAGCTCCGCCAGCCCGGGCGCCACCTGCCCCGCCGCGGCCACGCGTTGCCCGATCACCGCGCGCGTCGCGATGCTGTCGCACGCCTCGTAGACGGCGCGCGACAGGCCGGCGAGCGACACGGCGATCCGGCCCGCGCCGGGGCGCAGGTCGAAGACCTGGAGGTGATCGCCGAGATCGATCGAGAAGAGGGCGTAGCTGCTCCCGTGCTCGCGCCAGTCGTCGAGCGCGGCCACGAGCGGCGCGGTGTAGGACTCTATCGACTCGCGGCCGGCGAAATCGCCCTCGAAGTAGTAGGCGAGCTCGGCGCGCTGCGCGTCGCTCAGGCCGCGGTAGACGTGGCGGTACGCCGGGTAAGGCCTGAGGCCGTGCACCCCGAAGTCGCCCGGGCTCGTGAAGTAAGGGCTGAAGCGATCGAAGCGCACGTTGCCCCACCCGTCGGGCGGCTCGAGGTGGGCTATCGATCGCGCGACCTCGTCCAGCCCCGCGTAGTGCTCCGGGCGCTCGCCAGGGAAGCCGACGATGTGATTCCAGCTCGCGGCGACGCCGTACTGCCGGCACCATTTCAGCGCCTGCACGTTCTGGAGCATCGTCACCCCCTTGCGCATCAGCGCGAGCACCGGCGTGCTCAGGCTCTCGATGCCGGGCTGGATCTGGCGCAGGCCGGCGGCGCGGTAGAGCTCGATCTGCTCCTTCCGCAGGTTCGATTTCGTCTCGTAGAAGAGGTCGAGCTCGAGCCGCATGTCCCGCAGCGCGGGCAGGAAGTCCTTGAAGTACTGGGTCGGGATGATGTTGTCGGTCGCGCCGACGGAGCGGGTGCGATCGCCGTAGCGCTCGATCAGCGCGGCGATCTCCTCGAGCGCGCGCCGCGCGGATTTGTGGCGGAAGGCCATCGTCGAGCCGTTGAGGCCGCAGAAGGTGCAGTGGTGCTTCTGCCCCCACCAGCAGCCGCGGGACGTCTCGAACAGGAGGCGCGTCCGCACGCCGGGGAAGACGGAGCTCATCTCGTCGAAATATTCGTCGAAATCCGGGTACGGCAGCGCATCCATGTCGTGCACCGCCGGCGCGAGCGGCTCGGCGTGCTCGACCTGCCGGAGCGCCGGGAGCCGCGCCTTCTTCTCTCCGGGCGCCACGGGCGCGCGGTGGCGGACGCCGGCGATCGCGCCGATCGGGCGCCCGGTGAGCACGCGCTCGCAGAGCTCGGGGAAGACGGCATCCCCCTCTCCGGAGCAGACCGCATCGATGAAGGGGAAGCCGCTGAAGGTCGCGGCGCCCATGGGACCCTCGCAGTTGGCGCCGCCGAAGACGATGACGAGGTGCGGGTGGCGCTCCTTGAGGCGGCGGGCCAGCGCGAGCGAGGCGACGTGCTGCTGGAAGGTCGAGGTGAAGCCGGCGATGCGGAACCTGTCCCAGGGGATGTCGCGCAGGCAGCGCTCGAGGAACGGCTCGACGTGGCGCCGCACCTCGACGAGCGCGGCGGGCAGGCTCGCGAGCTGGCTGCGCGCGTCGTCGCGGCCCTCCGTGCGCAGGATCTCGCGCGCATAGGTCGCGTCGGCCTCGGCGTCCTCCCCGAAGAGCGCGGCGCTGAAGCTCCACTCGCCGGTCAGATCGGTCGGCTGGGCCATCGCCATGCGCTCGTAGAGCTCGACGCCAATGCGCTCCGCGAACCAGATGCTCGCGTTGTAGACCCGCGCCGCGCGCCCGTTCCGCCGGAGCCCGGCCTTGAGCAGCCCGAGCCCGAGAGACGGGTGCGAGAGCAGCGTGAACGGCATGTTGATGAGCGCGACCTCGGCCGCCTTCGCCGTCTCCCCGGGGCCCCCATGCCCTGCTTCAGGCGCGCTATCCAAGCGATGCTCCTCCGGGCTCGACGACGAACACGACCCCCGCGGCGACGAGCCGCGCCAGCACGGGCGCCGCCTCCGCCCACGCCGCGCCGCCCCGCCCGCTCGCGAGCTCCCGCCCGCTGAAGCGGTCTCGCGAGAAGATCGACTCGAGCAGCGCCGCCGCGGACAGAGGGAACTCGAGCTCCGCCCCCCACACGGAGAGGATCGCGACGTCCCGCGCGGCGCAGCGCTCGAAAACGAAGCGCTGGCCGGGCGGGCGGCGGAACGCGGTCTCCTCGGTCCACGCCGCGTCTGCTCCCTTCACGCCCGCCTGCGCGCGCAGCTGGTACGGCTCGGCCGCGCGGTCGCCCTTGACGCAGTCCTTGTTGTAGCGGGCCACGAGATCCGGCCGCTCGAGGAACGCGAGCGCCGCGCCCCGGATCCGCGCGACCGCCTCGCCCAGGGCGGCGGGCTCGTAGCCGTAGGGGGCGCCGGCCTGCAGCGTCAGCGGCAGGTTCTCTCGCAGCGAAGGCTCCTCCCGCGCGAGCTCCGCCAGCGCCCAGCGAAGGAAATCGATCCCGGTCCGGCACGCCACCCGGACGGTCAGGTGCAGCGAGGGCCCGCCCGAGGTCTGTGCCGCGTGCCACACGCCGCGCGGCACGTGCAGGAAGTCCCCTTTCGAGAGCCGGAATACGTGGTCCGGGTAGACGGGCGCGCGCGCGAGCTCCGCGTAATCGGGCATGTCGAGGGGGGCGCGCACGGTCGGCGCGGAGAGGTGCCACTCCTTCTCGCCCTCGACCTGGAGGACCAGGACGTCCTCGCGATCGTAATGCTGGTGGACGCCCGGGCTCTCGGGCGGCGTGTAGAAGAGATCGACCCGCAGGTTCTCCCCGAGCTCGTGCCCGAGCGCCGCGGCAAAGCGCTTGATCTGCGGGTCGCCGTCGTCGACCGAGCGGAGCATCAGGCTCGCGCCCGCGCGGCAGAGCTCCCGGATCCTCGCCGGCGAGCTGACCGTGAGCGGGCAGCGGTTGGCATCGACGATCGACTCCTGGAAGAGCTCGGGGGGGATGCGCCCTCCGCCGCGCCGGCCGTCGTAGAGCTCGAGCGCCGGCGGCGCGAAGAAGCGAAGGTGGTGGTTGAGGTAGCGGTCGAAGCTCAGCCAGCCGAACATGTCGGCGAACTTCGCCGCATGCCCGCGGACGTGGACCGGCTGGCGCGCCCAGTGCTCGCGGAGGAAGACGTGCTTGTCGAGAGGCGAGAGGATCTGCCCGAGCGCGCTCATGCCGCGGTTCCCTCCGTGCGCGCCGCGCCGCGCTCCGCCGCGCTTGCTTCCGCGAGGCGGCCCACCCTACCATGGCCTGTCATCGTGGCGCAATCGGCGGCGCGCGTCCGGCGCGGCGCTCAATCACGAGCGGCGCGAGTCCGCGCGAGCCCGCGCGAGCCCGCCCGGAGACGGAGCCATTGAGAACCGTCACCATCATCTTCAAGTCGCTGTACTCGTGCCAGCACCAGTGCGGCTTCTGTCACGTGCTCTATGTGCCGCGGAGCACGAGCTACATGTCGACCGAGGCGGTCCAGCGGACCTTCGACGCGATCGAGGCGCGGTTCGCCGGCTGCCGGGTCGATCTCGACATGTCCGGCGGCGAGTTCGCGCTGCGCCGGGACGCGGTGGAGCTCATGCGCTATCTCCGGACGAAGAAGATCCATTTCAGCTCGCTGGTCCTCGACACGATGGCCGTGCCGCTCGCGGACGAGGCGCTGGCGCGCGAGCTCGGCGCGCTCTTCACCAAGGTGAACGTCTCGGTGCACGCCCCGGACCCTCTCGTGCACGCCCAGGTGTCGGCCTCGAAGACCGATTTCAACGACCTCAAGGCGGGGCTGATCCACCTCTTCCGGTACTTCCCGGCGGTCTTCACCAACACGTCGATCAACCGCTACAATCATGACCGCCTCCGCGACATCGCCAGGTTCGTGCTGAAGGCGCGCAGCGCGTCCGGGCGGGAGACGCCGCTCTTCTGCGCCTATTACCTGCCTGTCTACCGTCATTATGGAGAGGCGGTGGCGGAGAACCAGCGCCGCCTCCAGGGCGCCGACAACGCCGATTTCCTCCCACACGGCAGCCTGCTCGGCGAGGTGCGCGAGGAGCTCGCGCGGACGAGGGCGCTGCTCGAGCTCCACGGCGCGAGCGCCCAGCTCCGCGACTTCAACTACCCGGCCTGCGTCTATCACCGGGTGACCGGCGACCTCCCCGAGCACGCTTACGGGCTGCCGAACTTCATGAACGACAGCTATTTCACGGACTACACCCACCCCATCGACGAGGAGTGGTCGCTCGAAGAGGTGTACCCGTCGATGTACGACCGGGTGAAGGACGAGGCCTGCGCCTCCTGCATTGCGGAGCCGACCTGCCCGGGGATCACCCGCGAATGGCGCCGGCGCGGCTACGAGCCGGTCCCCGTGGAGGAGGCCGCGTACGCCGCGGGCTTCCCCGAGCGGCTGATCAACCGGACCCTCCACGGCACCTTCTTCGATCCCATCCGCATATCCGCGCTCGTCGACGCGCTGCCGATCGACTGGGCGGAGCTCGGCCGGAGCTTCTTCGAGCACCTCGCGCGCGGCGAGGAGCTCCGGTCCGCGCGCGTGCGGATCGCGGCCCTCTCCCCGGCGGAGCGGGCACGTGGGCTGATCGCGCATCTCGAGGCGCGGGGCGGCCCGGGGGAGGTAGCGCTCGCGGCGGCGATCGCGGAGGAGCTCGCGGCGCTCGCGCGCCTCGCGCAGCAGGCGCGGCCGGCCGCCCGCGCAGGTCGGACAACCGGCGCGACCGGCGCCGCACCGCCTCCCCGGAGCGCGCCCGGGCCGGCGCAACGCAGATTGCCGCTCCTCGGCTGAAGCCCCCGCGCGGTGGAGAAAGCGCGGCGCGGCTCCATGCCGACTTGAAGCGCAGCGACCGCTCGGTTAGAGCTGACAGCGGGGGTAGGACAGATCTCGCCAACGGAGGAATCGCTGCATGCAACCTCAGATCGACGGTGCAAAGCTTGTATCCATCCTGGAGTCCCAGCAGCTCGATCCCACCGACAAGGCGGACATCGAGAAGCTCAAGTCGCCTCTCGGCCGGGACAAGGACTCAACGGACGATCTGCAGACGGAGGTCCTCGAGGCGCTCGAACGGCACGTCGCCACGAATCTGCTGCACGAGGCGCAGGCCCAGGGGATCGACCTGTACGACACGCGGGCGGTCGACAAGCTGCGTACCGATCTGGGCGTGACGCAGTTCAGCACCGAGGAGCTGCAGAGGATGTTGCTCGTCGCCGCGAAGAAGGCGCTGCCGATCGACCCGAACTCGATCCGCAGCTTCTCGCCGAAGATCAGCCGGGTCAATCGTGCCATGGCGGGCGACACGGCCTCCGCCGTGCCCACGAAGGTCGTGGTGAAGGGCAATTTCTGATCGGAGCTGGCGCGCGCGCCGCTCCCTTGGCGCCGTCCACCGCTGATCTCGTCTCCACGGTCCACGGCCGCGAGCGCAAGGTGGCGCGCCGATCCCGGGCCTCGCGCATGGCTTCGCGGTATGCTCCTTCGCCTCGCGGAGCAGAGCACCAATGACCCCGGCCCGTCGCGTTCCCCTGCTGCTCGCGCTGTTCATGGGCTGTACCTCACCTCCGCCCCCTCCCGCTGCGCCGGCCTCGGCGCGGCAAGGCGCCGGCGCGCTCATCGCGCCGGACACCCCGGCGGGCGCGGACGCAGCCCGCGACGCCGAGCTCGCCGTCGAGGCGGCCAGCGTCGTCCGCGCCTTCTCCAATGGAGGGGTCGGCTTCACCCCGGATGGGCGCCGCATCGTTTTCCGCTCCGACCGCGACGGGCTGCTGCAGCTCTACATCGCCGACGTCGCGGCGCCCGACGCGCCGGCGACGCGCCTCACGCACACGGCGCAACGGACGCTCGATAACGTCATGCGCCCGGACGGCCGCGGCGTGCTCTTCCTCTCCGATGAGGGCGCGGACGATCAGCACTCGATCTTCGGCGTCGGGCTCGACGGCCAGGGCCTCTTCGAGCTCACGCCCGGCGAGGAGCTCGAGCGCGACCGCCCCTTCGTGCCAATGGGCCGCCCCGACACCGCCTTCTACTCCGCGCGGCGGCTGACGGACACGAGCACGACGGTGTTCCAGCAGGGAATCGAGCGCGGGAGCGCGCCTCGGGCGATCTACGAGCACCCCGCGCCGGGGGGGCTCACCGACGTCTCGCCCGACGGGAAGCGGGCGCTCTTCGTGCAGCCCGTCTCGCTGTCCGCGTGGGAGCTCCTGCTCCTCGATCTGGAGAAGGGCGCCGCGCGCCGGCTCTATCCGCCCGAGAAGCAGAGCGCTCACATCGCGGACGCGGTCTTCGCGTCCGACGGCGGCGTCCTCGTCGCCACCGACGGCGGCGCGGATCAGTCGCTCCTGCTCGCCCTCGATCCAGCGACGGGCGCGGAGACCCACCGTTACATCGAGACCTCGCCGGCGACGGCGCAGATCTCCGGCGTCCTGGTCGCGCGGCGCGGCGGCGCGGTCGCGATCCAGATCGACGCGGGCAGCCACCACGAGGTCCGGCTCCTGCGCGCGCCGGCCCTCGAGCCCATCGCGCCGGTGAAGCTCCCGCTCGGCATGGGGAAGATCTACGATTTCTCTCCCGACGGCCGCACGCTCGCGCTCACCTGGTCGACCGCCGAGCGGCCGTTCGATCTGGTCGCGGTCGACGTCGCCACCGGCGCGACTCGGCCCCTCCGGCAGGAGCCGCGGCCGACCCTCGACAGGCTTCCTCCCCTCGAGAGCCGGCTGGTCTCGGTCCCGTCGTTCGATGGGCTGGAGATCCCGGTGAACCTCTATCTCCCGGGGGCCCCCGGCGCGCCGCGCGCTCGCCTCCCGGTGATGGTGATGATCCACGGCGGCCCGGCCGACGCGTGGTCTTTCGGCTGGGATTTCTTCGTCCGCTTCTACAGCGCGCAAGGCTATGCCGTCGTGCAGCCCAACATCCGCGGCTCCTCCGGCTTCGGCCGGTCGTTCGAGATGGCCGACGACGGACCGAGGCGCCTCGACGCGCTCAAGGACGTCGAGGCCGTCGCGCGCTGGGCGCGGGAGCAGCCGTGGGCCGACCCCGGGCGCATGGTGATCTTCGGTGGGAGTTACGGCGGCTACATGACCCTCCTGTCGATGACGCGGCACCCGGATCTCTGGCGCGCGGGGATCAGCCTCGTCGGGCCGAGCAACCTCGTCTCCTTCCTGGAATCGACGACGGGCATCCTCCGCGACGTCCTCCAGAACGAGTTCGGCTCCCTCGATCGCGACCGCGCCTTCCTCGAATCGATCTCGCCGCTCCGCGACGTGGATCGGATCCGCGCGCCCCTTTTCGTGTTCCAGGGCGCGAACGATCCGCGCGTCGCCCGCTCCGAGTCCGATCAGGTGGTGCGGTCGATGCGCGCCCGCGGGGTGTCCGTCGAGTACATGGTCGCGGACGACGAGGGGCACTCGCTCGATCGCGCCGACAACAAGATCGCATTCCTGGCGAGGACCACGCGCTTCCTGGAGAACGCCCTCGGCCGCGCCGGGACGCCCGCGGGCCGCTGAGCCGGCGCGCGGTCGCTGAGCGGGCGCGGTCGCCGAGCCGGCGCGCGGCCGCCGAGCCGGCGCGCGCGCCGCGGCGCTCTCCGATCGAACGCGGTTGAACCCGCCTGCGCGCGGCGGGTAGGATCCGGCCAGCCGGGCCGTCGCGGCGGCCAGAGGCGTGGGCCCTTGTCGATCGCGCCGAACCCCTGCTCCAACGCGTCCCGCTTCGACGGCATGGCCGCGGAGTACGATCGCTACCGCCCGCGCACGCCGGAGGCGCTCCTCCCGCTGCTCTGCCGCTATGCCGGCTGCGAGCGCCCGGCGCGGGTCGTCGATCTCGGCTGCGGCACCGGGATCTCGACGAGGATCTGGGCGGCGCTGGCCGGGGAGGTCATCGGCATCGACGCCTCGCGCGACATGCTGGATCAGGCCGAGGCGCGCGGCGCGCCCGGGAACCTCCAGTACCGCCTTGGCGAGGCCGCGCGCACCGGCCTGCCCGCGGCGAGCGTGGATGTGGTCGTCGCGGTGCAGTCGTTCCACTGGATGGAGCCCCGCGCGACGCTCGCCGAGGTGGGCCGGATCCTGCGGCCGGACGGGGTCTTCGCCGCGGTGGACACCCGCTTCCCGCCCGCGATCCACTGGGAGGTCGACGTCGCCTTCGACCGCCACCTCCTCGCCGTCGAGTCCGCCGAGGCCGAGCTCGGCCTCGCCCTCGACACGCCGCGCTGGAGCAAGGAAGGGCACCTCGATCGGATGGCGCGCAGCGGCGCGTTCCGCTTCGTCCGCGAGCTCGAGCTCCACGGCATGGAGTCCGGCGACGCGGCGCGCTTCCTCGGCTTCGCGCGGACCGCCACCCGCGTGGACGCGCTGCTCGCCCGCGGCCTCTCCGAAGCGCGGCTCGGGCTCGACGATCTGCGAGAGGCCGCGGCGCGCGCGATCGGCGGCCGCACGGTCGACTGGCACTTCGGGTTCCGGGTGCGGATGGGGGTCCGGTGAGGGCGCCGTCGAGCGGGCCGGGCGCGTCGAGCGCGCCGGGCGCGTCGAGCACGCCGGGCGATGACGCGTTCTCGCCGGGGGCTGCGTGGTGGGAGAGGTTCGTCGCCGACTGCTGGGACGCAGATCGGCCTGCCGTGCTGCGGCAGCCGCTGGCGCAGCCGCTCGCCACCCCCGGGGATCTGCTCCACATGTTCCGCGGGATCGCCGATCGCTTCCGGAGCGGCGCCCCGGCCGGGGGCCTGCTCTTCTGCATCGAGTACGCCTCGAAGGTCACCGAGATCGCGCGCCACCTGCCTGACGCGCGCGACGCGTCGCTGGACGCCTGGGCGGCGCGGACGAGCGAGGAGCTCGGTGGCCGGCGCTTCGCCCTGGTCGCGCACGCGCCGCACGTCGCCTCCTTCGAGCACTGGTCGCGGGCGCGGAGCTTCACCCGGGGCCTCGGCGCGGCGACCTCGCTCGAGGAATACCTCATCGACACGGAGATCTTCGTCGGCGACTACCTGGTCACGCCGCAGGGCGTGCACGTCGACGCGACCAACGCGTTCAGCTTCGTCGTCCAGGGGAGGAAGCGGATGCTCGTCTGGCCGCCGCACGTCTTCGCGGGCTCGCCGCACAAGCGCAGCCCGCGCAGCATGGGTGGGAGCACCTATATCGACGATCTCGACTATGCCCCTTACCGGAGCCAGGCGGTGGTGCTCGAGGGCGAGCCGGGGGACGTGCTTTACTGGCCGGCGACCTGGTGGCATGTCGGCGAGTCGACGGGCGGGCTGGCCGCGACGTTCAACATCTCGGTCCTGCGCGGGCAGCTCCCGATGTACGTGGCGCAGAAGCTCCTCGCCGATCCGGCGACGCAGGCGGAGCTCGCCGGGCTGGCCAGCGTGGAGCGGCAGGCGCAGGGCGACCTCGACGCGCTGGTCGGGCGCAGCGTCGAGGTGCTGGCCAGCGGGGAGTCCGAGCGGCGGCTCCGCCGCTGGCTCACGCGCTTCTGGATGAACCACCTCACCGGCGCGCGCTTCGCGACGCCCCCCGCGCCGCGCCCCGGCGTGTCGATGTCGGTCCGGCTCGTGGTCCGGGCGGACCCCCGCTACCCCATCCGCTGGCGCGCGGTCGAGGACGCGATCGTGATCTCGGCCAACGGGCACGCGATCGAGCTCCCGGGCGGGTCGGGCGCCGGCGTCCTCATCGACGAGCTCAGCCGGGGTGAGCCGGCGAGCGTCGCGGCGCTCCTCGAGCGGCACGGCGGCATCCCGGTCGCAGACGTTCGCGCCCTGCTGAAGTGGCTGCTGGAGGTGCAGGCGCTCACCTCATGAGGAGCGGTGGCGATGCCGAGAGATGATCGGGCCTATACGGCGAGAGCTTCTGGACCTGAAGAGGCGTGTCGCCGTTCCTGTCGGTTGAGGCTTACACCAGATCGCCAGACGAATCGAACGCGATGTGAAGAGCATCGACGATGTTGCGATCATCGCTGCCCAACCGCGACGTCCGGTCCGGCTCATGGCTGCTGGAGCAGCGCCTCGATACGGCTCCTCGCCGGATGGTCGAAGGCAGGGATCTCTCCCGCCTGCGAGGGTCGGCCGGGTCGACGGCGCAAACTCCCCTCCAGCGAGGCCGTGGCTCTAGAGCCTCCGCCGCGCCTCGACCAGCAACGCGCGCGCGTCGCTCGCCTTGAGATCGTGGTCGCCCGATCGCACGAAGCCCTCCAGGGCCGCGAGCGCCTCCGGCCGGACGCGCCCCTCGGCCTCGCGGAACAGCCGGCGGTAGGAGCGCTCGGGGAAGTAGATCCCCCGCGCGACGCGGATCAGCCGGCGCCGCTCGGCCCCGGAGATCAGCCCCGCGCGCTCCGCGGCGGCGAGCGCATGGCGGATGTTGACCAGAGGCTCAGACAGCGCGCGCAGGTCCTCGCTGGAGAACACGAGGGCCACCTCGTCGTCCGCGATGAGCTCGCGGCGCTTGAACATCTCGAAGATCCGTCCCACGCCGACCATGCCGAACGGCTCGAGCTCCACCGCGCGCAGGGCGCCGAGGCTCGAGCTGCCGAGGATCGGCACGCCCGTCTCGATCGCCTGGAGCACCTCCCGCGGCGACGGAGCCAGCGTGTGCATGAAGACGCCATCGATGATCCCGATGAGCGGCGGCGCCTCGCGCGCCGCCGCGAGCACGTCCCCGCGCCGCACCGGCGGCCGATAGTCGGCTTCAAGGAGCGCGCGCGCCTCCGCCCGCGGCAGGCAGGGGCCGAGGAAGATGATCGGCTTCTTCGCGCTCACAACGCCCCCTCGGCGGCTTCGAGGACCTTGGGAGCGAGCCGGCGGCCGAGGCGATAGCGATCGACCTCGCAGATCTCCAGGCCCGGCACGATCACCTTGGCCGTCGGGATGCCCAGATCATCGGTGAAATCGACGACGATCACCCGATCCATCCCCTTCTGCCGCAGGCGGCCCATCATGATCGCGATGTCGTCGCGCACATCGCCCGTCCGGGTATCCGGCAGGCTCGCGAGGGGGACCGGATCCTCGTGTCGCAGGAGCCAGCTGTCCCGGTTCACCTCCTTCATCGCGCGCCGGCGGATGACCGAGAGATCCTCGCGGCTGCCCTGGATGTCCGCGGCGCGGCTCTGGGCAGCCTCGGTGAGCGCCCGCAACATCGCGATCTCCGCGACCAGGTGCGCCCCCGATCCGCCGTGAAGCAAGAAAGCACCGCTGTGCAGCTCGAGGCAGGCGACGTCGACGCAAGCCACCCCCAGATCCGAAGTAAAGTTCCGCAGATAGAGCTCGATCCCCTGATCGAGGAAGCGGCCCGCGACGGCGCGGCAGACGGGCGGGAGGGAGTCCACGGCGATCGACGGATAGCGCCCCTCCGCGGTGCCGGCGAACAGGTGGCTCCGGGCGATCGAGCACGCGTCGCGCTCGATCAGCTCGGCCAGCGCATGGCAGATGGCCTCCTCGAGGCGATTGCCGGAGGCGAGCCCGTTGGTGTTCGTCGAGAACAGGAAATCGCCGCGGCCGTCCTCCGAGTACACGGCGGCGGCCGGGACCCAGACCGCTTCATCCCGCGCGATGTCCCAGCCCTCGACCCACTCGTAGCGGTTCGAGGCCACGTCCCTGACCCAGGACGGGACGATGAGATCCCGCGGGTCGACGCACGGCCCGTCGAGATCGGCCATGCGCGCGACGACGCCCCGCGCCTCGCTCGGCTCGGAGAGCTTGTACTCGACGGTCTCCATGACGGCGCCGACCATGGCGTCGATCCCGCGAAGGCCCTTGCCGCAGGTGACCGTCACCCCGAAGCGCGCCGCGGCGGGGCGCACGCAGGAGAACGTCGGGATGCCCAGGCGATCGAGCCCGGTGATGTCCGCGAGGCGCGTGATCCCGATGGCGCCAAGGAGCGGCCGGAGGCGCTTCCACGTCGCGCGCGCGGAGACGGTGCGGTGCTGGCCGCTCCGCTCGTCGCATTTGGGGGCGCTGCTCAGGCGGATGGGTTGGGCTCGCGTCACGGCGAAGAGACCTCCAGCACGGGCCCGGTGCGATGCGCGAGCGTCCCGCGATCTCGGCCGGGCGCCGCGCTTGCTGTCCGGAGCAGGGGCAGGCTACGCTACGCGCCGGCGCGCAGCTTGATTTCTACCACGGGCCAGCGGGCTCCGGACAGCGATCGTTGAGGGAAGAGCTTGGCGAGCGAAACGAGATACAGCGTCCCGGAGGAGGTCATCGGGCGGAGCCTCGGCGAGGACCTGCTCGTCCATTGCTTCGACACCGATGAGGTGTTCGTGCTCAACGGGCACGCCCGGATGGTCTTCGAGGCGATCAAGCGCGTCGCCACCCGGCAGGAGGTGCGCGACGCCATCCGCTCCCAGGGCTTCGATCACGAGGCCGCGCTCGCGGCGGTCGACAGGACGATCGACGAGCTGCTCGCGCTGAAGGTCATCGTGGCCGAGCCCGGCGCGCAGGGATAGCCCGGGGGCGCGTCGTTCAAGGCACGTGCGTCGAGCAGACGCACGGCCGTCGTTCAAGGCAGGCGCTCGATCGCGTGAGTGCGGACGAGCTCCTCGAGGAGCAGCCGGGCTTCGAGCACGGACAAGCCGCCCGCGCCGCTGGCGAAGGGACGCTCGAGCGCGCCGACCGGCCGCGGCTCTCCCGCGTTGAGCTGCTCGAGCAGCGACAGCACCCGCGGGTCGTCCGGGAGCGTGAAGCTCCGCCCCGCCGCCGCGACGAGAAGGCGCCCGCCCGACGCCTTCGCCCAGACGATGGGCGCGGCGGGGTCGCCGGCGAGCCGGTCCTCTTCGGCCAGCGCGACGCCGCGAAGCGGCCGCGGCGCCTCGCGCAGGCCGAGCGCGCTCAGCCGGCGCAGCCAGGCGACCGCGACCGCCTCGTCGAGCGCGGGGTCACCGGCGAGCGCGCCCACGGCCCCGCGCGCGCGGGCGATCGACTCCGGCAGCGCGCGGGCGCTCCGCGCGAGATCGCCGGCCGAGAGCGGGAACGACCCGACGTCGAGCGAGGCCTGGCCGAGCCGCGCGATCGCGAGCGCCTCCAGCTCCTTCCCGACGAGCTCGAGCGGCGCGATCCGCGGCAGCTCACGGTTGACGTAGGCCCAGTTGAGGGACACCGAGAGCGCGCCGTCCGACGTGGCCAGGTGCCAGTACGACGCCGGCCAGTAGGCGAGCCCCTCCCGCCTCGTCTCCAGGGCGACGGCGCGGTCGAGGTACGGCTCGTACGCGGTGATCCCCGTGTGCTCGCCGCCGGGCGTGCGGTAGACGCGGTGATCCCGGAAGACCTCGTGCGGCCAGACGAGCATCCGCTTGCTCCCCCTGAGCAGGGCAGAGAACGTATCGGCGTGATCCGTGTGGATCCCGACCGGCGTGCGGTCGTACATCCCGACCCAGAGGTTGATGAGCATTCCGCCCGGCGGGAGGCCGACGTGCCGGCAAAAGCCGCCCAGAAAGCGGCGGGCCCGCCGGAAGAAGCCGGCGTCGTGGGCCGGGAGGTCGTTCAGCGTGAGGAGGAAGCTCCGGCCCTTGAGCCACGCCCGTAGCCGCGCCTCGTAGCCGTCGAAGGAGCCATCCTCGGCGCGCGGCAGCTGCTCGTCCATGCCGGCCAGGAGGAACCCACCGTCGACGCTGACGCGGATCCGGGGAAAGTCGCTCTGCGCGCGGAACTCGTCGCATGCGGCCAGGAGCGCCCGGAACGCGTCGGCCTCGCTCGGGAGGAGATCCGCCGGAATGCCGCGCAGGACGGCGGGACGCTGTCCCCAGGCGCGATCGACGAACTCGCGCCAGGGATCGTCCGCCGCCCGCGGCGAGATGATGTCCGCGCGCGCGCTCGCGTGGCTCCGGAGCGCCCCAGCAGGGAGGCGCTCCCCGGCGATCGCCCCCGGAGCGCCGGGCGCCTCCCTGCGACGGACCACGAACGGCCCGATGACCAGCGCGTCGAGCGGCGAGCTCAGGAAGAAATCGAGCGCCTGCTCCGGGGTCTCCACGATGGGCATGCCTCGCCGGTTCAGCGAGGTGTTGAGGAGGATGGGGATCCCGGAGCGGCGCGCGAACGCCTTGTGCAGGGCGTGGAAGCGCGGATCGGACGACGCGGTGACCGTCTGGAGGCGACAGGAGCCGTCGCGATGGACCACGCTCGGCACCGCGTCCCGGAACGCCGGTCGGATCGGCGCCACCAGCGTCATGGTCGGGCTCGCGTAGGCGCAATCGAAGTAGGTCGGCGCGTCCTCGAGCGGCACGGACGGCGCGAACGGCCGGAAGTCCTCGCGCAGCTTGATCGTGGCGTTGATGACGTCGCGCACCTCGGGCCGCCGCGGATCGGCGAGGAGGCTGCGGTGCCCGAGGGCGCGCGGCCCGAGCTCCGAGCCGCCCTGGAAGTAGCCGATGATCTTCCCCGAGGCGAGCAGCTCGGCGGCGGCCTCGACGCACGCGTCGTCGCCGCTCGGCGCGGGCGACACATCGATCTCCCCCTCGCGCCGCCGCAGCGCCTCCTGGATGGCCGAGCTGGGGTACGGCTTGCCGAAGCAGGTCACTCCATCGTGCCGTATCCGCTCCTTCTTCAGGACCTCGAGCCACCCGTAGTAGGCGCAGCCGACGGCGAGCCCGCTGTCGCCCGCCGCGGGCTGCACATGGAGGCTCTCAACGCCGCTCTCGGTCAGGATCCGCCGGTTCGCCACGGCGTTCAACGCGACGCCGCCCGCGTAAACGAGGTTCTTCGACGGGGTGAGGCGGAGGCGGTGCGCGACCAGGTAGAGCAGCGCGCGCTCGACCTCCTTCTGTACCCAGAAGGCGAGATCGGCGTAATGCGCGAAGTCGCGCCGGAGGTCGTCGTGGCTCCGCGCCGGCCGGTCGAAGCGGTCCATCCAGTCGTAACGCACGAAGACCCGGTCGTCCCGGAGGTCGAATATCTCGAAATCGTGCGCTCCGGCCCGGCCGTAGGGCGCGAGCCCCATCAGCTTCCCTGGATCATCCATTCCGGAGAGCGCATAGGCGCTCGCGGCGCCGTAGACTCCGCCGATGGAGTGCATCGTCGTCCCGGGGCGCAGCGGGTACTCGCGGAATCCATGGCCGAACGGCGAGTAGTCCTTGTAGAGGGGCTGGAGCGTCCCGGCCGCGAAGCGATAGAAGCTATCCTTCTCGAAGTAGAGGTGCGAGAGCCCGGGGGGCGGCGCTTCGGGCACGAACGCGCCGGCGCGATCGAGGCTCTCGTCAAAGGCGTTGCCGCAGCCGTCGACCACGAGGACCGCCGCCTCGTCGAAGGGGCACGTGCCGACGGCGGAGTACGCATGGGCGAGGTGATGTGAGATGGTGACGGTCGGCACCTCGTCGGGGATGGCCCGGGGCCCGTGGAACCAGCGGCTGCCCCGCTCGAACATCGAGAAGTTCGCGTTCTGGACCACGAGGGTGACGTCTTCTATCGAGATCCCCTCGGCCTCGAGGCAGTAGCGGGTCGTCTCGGCGTCGTTCATGCCGTCGTGCTTGCGCCGGGTGAGCCTCTCCTTCTCGATCGCCACGGCGATACGGCCGTCCTTGAGGAGGCAGCTCGACCCATCGTGTGAGAGCCCCGTTCCGAGGACATAGACCGGCTTCGCCATGGCGCGCCCTGGTTATACGGCCACCTCGGCGCCAGCGTCGAGGCGCGGGACTGCCGGCCGCGCGGCCGTGCGCCGGGTCGGCCACGGCGCCGCAGCGTGGCGCCCTCGGATGCGACGCGGACGTCGTGTTCGACCTCGACCTTCGCGCCGGCCGCATCGCCGCCGCCGAGCGAGGCCAGGAGAACTTTTGGCGCCGCGAGGCGTCTCAGCTCCCCGGAGGTCGCCGCCCTGTATGGCTCGACGTCGTCGTCTCTTCCCCGCGCGCTTCGCCGCGCGCGCTCTCCTGTGCCCGGCGCTGCTCGCCGCCGGGTGCGCCCAGCCGGCCGAGGATCCGGGCGCCACCGGGTACGTGCTGCTCGACCTCGCCGCCCGCGGGCGCTGGACCGTGGCGAGCGACGGCTGGGAGGGCGCGCCGGTGCTGCCGGTCGCCCTCGACGTGCAGGAGCCCGCCCTGCTGCGCGGCCCGGACGGCGCGGAGCTGCTCGAGCTGCGCGGGGGCACGCTCGCGCACGTGCGGGGCGCCGCGGGCGAGATCCGCTGGCTCGCGGTGGACGAGGAGGCGCGCGGCGACCGCCTGGTGCTCCGCGCCAGCGGCGCAGCCGCGGCGGAGCTCGCGGCGCTCGTCGACGGCGAGGTCGCCGCGCGCGGCGACGGCTTGTGGACGCTGACAGCGCCGGAGCTGCTCGACCGCGCCTCCTTCCTCGATACGCCCGGGGGCGTGCTCGAAGCCCTGCCCGACACGCAGCGCGACCCCGGCGCGCTCGACGCGCTCGCCCCCCTGGACGCGCGGCTCTCCCTGGGGACGCCCGCCGCCGCGCCTGCGCCCGCCGGAGACGTCGCCCCCGGCGCGCCTGAACCCGGCCGCGCCGAAGCGGAGGTGGTGGGCCTCTACGCCGCGGAGCTGCAGACGCTCCTCCTGGACGCGTCCGGGGGCTTCACGCTCGAGGACCGCTGCACCGGTGAGGTGCTCGACACCGGCACGTACCTCGCCGTGGCCGATCGCGTCGTGCTGAGATCCACCGTCGGGGAGCCGATCGTGCTGGGCCGGGATCGAGAGAAGCTGTTTCACCCGGGCTGGGCGGACTTCGCGCCGCTCGCGCCCGAGCCCGCGCGGCGCGGGGTGTCCGGAAGCGAGACGACCGAGGAGGCCGGCCAGCGCGCCGGCGAGGAGTGACCATGAACCGCAGGATTTTCCTGGGAGCGACCGCGGCGGGGCTCGCTGTCACCACGTGGCCCGCGTTCATCCGCGACGCGTTCGGCGACGGCGCCGCGTGCGACATGAACGGCAAGCCCTCCGCCGCGCCGCCGGTGGCGCAGGTCTCGGCCGCCTTCCGCCGCGCCCAGCAGGCGGGGAAGGCGCTGCTCGTCCTCGTGATCCCCGCCCAAGACATCGCCAGGTGGGAGCGCGGCCGGGCCTTCGGCGAGCTGCTCAACTTCGGCGCCGACAGGGACCTCGCCCCGCTCGCCGGCGTCGAGGTCGTCTGCGCGACGATGGCCGACCTGAAGAAGATCGTGCCCGGCGCCGGCGCCGGGGAGCCGCTGATGGTGCTGGTCAGGACCGACAAGGTGCCCGCGGCCGCGACGCCGCTCGACGCGTCGCTCCCGGCCTACAAGAGCGGGCGCAGCCTCGACCGCACGAGCTGGGAGCAGCGGCAGAAGGACGAGGAGAAGATCGCGGCGCAGCGGATCGGCGCGCTCGGGGAGCTGCTCCGCAAGGCCCTCGGCGCGGACGAGCGCAACGTCGCGGCCCGGGCCGCGGGCGTGCGCGCGCGGCTCGTGAAGCAGCCGCCGGCAGGCGCTCACTGGGCCAGCAGCAGCGGCTGCGGGACCACGATCGAGGGCGTCGAGGAGAACGGGGCGGTCGGCTGCGGCATGGGGCACGTGCCCGAGAAGTCCCGGCGCTTCCTCTACTTCTTCTCGGTCGAGCAGCGCGGGTAGCCGCGGTGATCCCGGTCGGCCTCACCCTCCAGCCCGACGCGGCGTTCCTCGACCTGCTCGCGGACGTGATCCGGCGCGAGGCCGACTACTACGAGGTCGCGCCCGAGACGCTCTGGCGCGTGTCGGACCCCGCCGAGGCCGATCTCCACGAGAACGGCTTCCACCGCCGCTTCGCCGACCTCGCGCGGGCGACGGGTCGGCCGTTCGTCGCGCACGGCGTCGGCTGGTCGCTGGGCACCGCCGCGGCCGCGGACGCGGGCCGGCGCGCCCGATGGCTGGCGGCGGTCCGGCGCGATCAAGCGATCTTCCGCTTCCGCTGGTACACCGACCACCTGGGCGTCAGCGCGCCCGCGGGGCTCGCCGCCGGGCTGCCGCTCCCGCTGCCGATGAGCGCGCACAGCGCCGCCGTCGCCCGCCGCGCGCTCCGGGCGATGCAGGCCGTCGTGGCGGACGTCGGCGTCGAGAACAGCGTCAGCTACTTCGTGCTCGGCGACCCGCTGGACGAGCCGCGCTTCCTCGGCCGCGTCCTCCAGGCGCCGCGGACGCACCTCTTGCTCGACCTGCACAACGTCTACACCATGGCGCAGAACTTCGGCTTCGAGCCGGCGGAGTACGTGGCGCGGCTCGACCTCGCCCGGGTCATCGAGATCCACGTCTCCGGCGGCAGCCCGAGCGACCCGGGCTGGCTGCCCTCCGGCCGGGTCCTGCGGCTTGACGGCCACGACGACGCCGTCCCCGAGCCGGTGTGGCGCCTCCTGGAGGAGGTCGCGCCGCGCTGCCCGAACCTGCGCGGGGTGACGCTGGAGCGCATGGAGGGCACGGTGCACGGAGCGAACGACGCGGCCGCCGTGCGCGAGGAGCTGCGCCGCGCGCGCCGCGTGCTCGGCCAGCACGGGGGGACGCCGGTGACGCGCGCGGGCGCGGGCGCGGGCGCGGGTGCGGGTCGGGAAGCGGCAGGCGCGGCAGGCACGGAAGGCGCGGCAGGCGCGGCAGGCACGGAAGGCGAGGGAGCTCCGGCGCGGGGAACCCGGCTGACCGGCGCGCAGGCGCACGCGCGCTACGAGGAGGTCGTGGCCCGCGCGATGACCGCGGCCGACCCCGTGGCCGCGCTGCGCGACGCGGCCGCGGATCCGGCGCTGCCGGCCGCGTTCCGGCGGGCGCTGCGCGGCGCGGACGAGGACGGCGTACGGATGTCGGCGCTGCTCGTGGCGCGGCTCCGCTTCGAGCGGCTCCTGCGCGGCTCGCCCGAGGCCGAGGCGTGGTTCGACCGCGATCCGGCGAGCTTCAGCGCCGCGTTCCGGCGCTACCACGCCGAGGTGCCGCCCGCGGCCTTCTTCCCGTCGGGCGAGGCGCGCCTCTTCCGCGGCTGGCTCGCGGCGCATCCACCGCGCTGATCCGCGCGGGCGCGGTCCGCCGGGTCCGCGACCCGGACGGCCAGGTTGCGATAGAGTGCTCGCCAGGAACACCGAGATACCGAGATGCCGAGAGGACGAGCATGAAGCTGATCTACTTCCCCGTGCGCGGACGCATGGAGCCGGCGCGGCTCATGCTCGAGCTCGTCGGCGCGCGCTACGAGCTCGAGACCATCCCCTTCGAGCTCTGGTCAGGACCGGAGGGCAAGGAGCGGATGCTGCGGTGTACGCCGTTCGGCCAGCTCCCCGTGCTCCAGGACGGGGAGTTCGTCCTCTCCCAGTCGCAGGCGATCAACCGCTACGTGGCGCGCAAGCTGAACCTCTACGGGGACACGGCAGAGGAGAGCGCGCGCATCGACGAGATCTCCGAGACGGCCAACGAGATCCTGCACGACATCGGCCTTGTGTGCTGGAATCCGCTCTTCCACGAGATCCGCGCCGAGCACCGCGTCCTGACGAGCAGGAAGCTCGAGCTGCTGGAGAAGCATTTCCTCCGCACGAGCGCCGACCCGGAGCACTGGGTCCTCCCCGGCCGCTACACCCTGGCCGACGCCACGATGGCGTTCGCCCTGGAGTCGATCTGGCCGCTGCAGCCGGGGCTCCTCGAGGACTTCCCGAAGCTCCGACACGCGATGACGGCGTTCTTCGCGGCCGACGGCGTCCGCGGCTACGTGCGCGGCGACCGGCGCTTCCGCACCTGGACGACCCCGGGCGCCGCGTACGGCGGTAAGCCCGAGGAGACCCATCACTGGGCGGCGGATTGACGGTGCAAGCGAGCGATCACGGCGGCTGTCCGGCGCCGATGAGGGGGCCTCCTGGGCGAGTGGCCGTTGCCCCGGCAGCACCCGAGCAGCACCCGCTGCTGCTCTGGCAGCAGCTCGCCGCCGAAGCGGGGTGAGCGCGTCAGGGAGCGCACCGGAGGCGATGGCACGCCGCGTGCTCACCCGGCGCCGCCATGACGGGTTCATCGTCGACAGCGCGCGTGCAGGCAGCCCTCGAGCAGCTCCGGTCCGGGGGGATGGTCATCCTCCTCGACGACGAGGCGCGCGAGGACGAGGGGGATCTCGTCGTGATGGCGGAGCACGCGACGCCGGCGGCCATCAACTTCATGGCCACCCACGGCCGGGGGCTCATCTGCCTCGCGCTCGCCGAAGAGCAGGTGGACCGGCTCGAGCTGCCGCTCATGGCCACCCGGGCGGGCACGCGCCGGTCGACGGCGTTCACCGTGAGCATCGAGGCGCGCGAGGGCGTCACGACCGGCATCAGCGCGCACGACCGGGCGCGCACCATCGCCGCCGCGATCGCGCGGGGGGCGTCGCCGCGCGACGTCGTTTCGCCGGGGCACGTCTTCCCGCTCAGGGCGCGCCGCGACGGGGTGTTCGAGCGCGAGGGGCACACCGAGGGCGCGGTCGACCTCGCGCTGCTCGCCGGGGGCCTGCCGGCCGCCGTGATCTGCGAGATCATGAACGATGACGGGACGATGGCGCGCCACCGGGACCTCTCGCGCTTCGCCGCGCGCCACGGGCTGCCGATCCTCGGCATCGGCGACGTCCTCCGCCACCGGGTGCAGACCGAGGACGTCGCCGCGCGCGTCCGGACGGCCCCGTTCCGGCCCGCGGGCCTGAGCGGCGAGTGGAAGGCGCACACGTACCGGATCCGGCGCGACAGGCAGCTGCTCCTGCTGACGCTCGGCGCGCCCGCGCCCGCGGACAACCGCGCGGCGCTCGTGTACACGCACCGCGCGGCGCTGGTCTCGGATCTCCTCGGCGACGCCGACCTGTTCGACGCCCTGCGAGACATCGAGTCTGCCGGCGCCGGCGCGGTGATCTACGTGCCCCCGCCGGCGCACCAGCCGGCCCCCGGGGAAGACGCGGGCATCGGGCTCGAGCTCGCGGTCGCGGCGCGCGAGCTCGGAGCGCTCGGGCATCGCCGGGTCACGCTGCTCGACTCGAGGGCTCCGTGGCCCGCTGGCCCGAAGCGGGAGGTCGACCTGGAGACGGGCGAGCCGCCGGCGTCGCCGGAGCCCCTCGGGGCGCCGCTGCCGGCGCGCGGCCGCGCGGCCCCTGGGCCGGCGCGAGCGCCGCGCGCGGGGCTGGGCAGGGCGGCGGAGCCGGAAGACCGCGCGGTCGGGTGAGCGGCGCGGTCGGGTGAGCGGCGCGGCCGGGTGAACGGCGCGGCCGGGTGAACGGCGCGGCCGGATGAACGGCGCGGTCGGATGAGCCGCGACGGCCGCAAGACGGGCGCCGGCGTGGCCTACTCGGACTGCCGCGCGCCCGTCCCCTGGGCCTCTCCTCCCGTGGCCGCGGGCGCCTCCTCGGAGGGGGCCAGCGCGCCGGCCTCGCCGCGCGTCACACGCCGGTCCCCGTCCCTGTCGAGCGCCTTCAGCATCTCGCCGACCACCACCTCGGACGGCGTCTCGGCCGTCACCCTCGAGACAGCGGCCTTCAGCTCCTCGGCCGAGACGGCGCCGTCCCGGTCGGCGTCGATGGCCTCGAAGGTCCCGAGCTGGCGCCAGAGCTCCACGGCGAACGACTCGACGAGGACGAGCTTCGGCTCACGCCCGCTGTCGGCCGGAGGCACCTTCTCCGGGTGCTCCTGCGCGAAGCGGACCAGCGGGGCGATGTCATCCATGCCGCCCAGCAGCCCTCGAACGAGGGCGATCCGGTACTCGCGGTCGTCGACGAGCGGCCGGCCGCCGATCGCGATCAGCGCGCCGCGGGCGTCCGTCGCCATCCGGTCGTCGATCTGGAGGTAGCCGCCGTGCTGGGCCGGGGCGCGCGACCGCGACGCGGCGACGGCCTCGCGGACGACGCGGCCGGGCATCCCGACCACCACGACCTCGTTGCTGAAGGGAACCTCCGCCTTGAGATCCCCGTAGGTGAAGCGCTCCCGGTACTCGCGCCCCCCGCGGATCCCGCCGCCGTTGAACAGGCACCCATCCGCCTGGAGCGCGTCCCGGATCCGCGAGCAGATGAGCTCCCCGAGCGACGTCTGCTGCGACCGCGTCCCGACCGACGAAAGCGCCCGCCCCGGCGGGAGCCGGAGCAGGGTGGCCGCGTCGAGCTCGCGCACGAGCCGCATGTGGCGGTCCACGCGCGCTCGCATCGCCGGCTCTTCCGGATAGCCGGCGACCGCCTCGAGACGGACGGCGACCGCCGGCAGGTCGGGCGCGCCGGCCGGAGGCGCCTCGGCCGGCCACGCGAGGTCGACGACGGCCGCGCTCGCCGCGTCCGTGCCGGCCTTGACGACCCAGCAGCCGTCCACTTCATCGATGAGCACCTCGTGCTCGTGGCCGCCGACGATCACGGGAAAGCGCGGGTCGCGCTGGCTGCGCGCGAGCGCGAGGTCGTTGTCGCGGCTCTGGTGCGTTATCGGGATCACGCAGGCGCAGCCCTCCTCGCGGACGAGCCGGTCGGCCCAGCGGACGGCCGCCTCGTTCGCCGGCTCGATCGCGTACCCTCCGAACGCACCTCGCCGGTACAGGCCCTGCACGTGGACGAGCAGGCCGAGCAGGCCGACGCGGACCGTGCGCCCGCCAGGCCTCGAGAGCTCCACGATCTCGTGCGTGGGCAGCGCCGGAGCGAACGCGGGCATGTTGGTGTTGAGCCACGTGCCCCGGAACTCCTGCACCCGCGCCCTGAGCTCCTGAAGATCGATGTCGGCCTCGTGGTTGCCGAAGATGGCGTGGGTGATCGGCACCGCGTTCATGCAGTCGATCATGCCCCTGCCGTGATCGAGGCTCGACAGCAGGCTCGGCGCGAGGAAATCGCCGGCCATCACCACCAGGAAGCGATCCGCCGGCCCCGCGGCGTGGCGCTGCACCAGGGTCGCGAGGCGCGGGAGGTTGTCGAGCGCGTAGACGTCGTTGACGCAGACGATCCGCAGCGAGGGGCCTCTCGGCAATCCTTGGTCACCGGCGGTCATGACGCCCTCCTGCCCGGGCTTGCCGGGGCCGCCGCCCTGTGTCGCACCGGGCTGCCGCGGTTCACTCGCACCGGGGCGGCGACGGTGAGAAGCACTCCCCCGCGGCATTGCAGTACGTCCTGCCGCACTTGAGCTTCGGCTTCGCGTCGGGCAGCGGGCCGCGGGCGGTCGAGGACGGCTTCGTGGTCGCCGTGGCGCTCACGGACGGCGCAGCGCTCGCCGACGGCGCGGGAGCAGGTGCAGAGCCCGGCGGCGCGGCGATCCCAGGCGCCGTCGCCGCGGTCCCGGACCCCGTCGCCGCGGTCCCGGGCCCCGTCGCCGCGATCACAGCCCCCGTCACCGCGGTCCCGGGCTCCGCCGCGGCGCTGGGTGCCTCCGGCGCCGCCCGCTCGGGCAGCGCCGTCTCGGAGCGACCGCAACCGGAGCTCGACCCCGCCGCGAGCCCCAGGACAACGGCACAGACGCACGCCCGTGGGCTCATCGTGCGCATCATCATCGATGGCTCCGCGCCCACGCGATCTCGCTCTGCCCGGCCGCGATCGCGTCCATCCAGGCCGCGAGCCCCGGGTACGCCGCCTTCACCTGCTGCGCGTACCCGGCGAACGCCCCCGGATCGCGCGCCGCCAGGAGCTCCGCGGCGAGCCCGTACGCCTCGGGCGCGAACACCCCGCCGAGCGCGTGGAGCCGCGCCGGGTCCACGGTGTCGAGCCCCTCCGGGCCGTGGATCAGGTACTTGATGAGCCGCGGATACCGCAGCGGATCGCCCCGATCCGTGGGCGGCGCGAGCCGGCCCGGATCGAACGGCGGCCGGCGGAGCCAGCGCCCGAACGAGCCGGCCGCCTCGACCTCGGGGCGGAGCTCGTCGAGCGACGCGCGCTCCGCGTCCGTGGGCTCCCGGAAGAGCAGCCGCCCGCGGGCGCTCTCGGCGATGTGCGGCGGGGCTCCGTAGAGCAGCACGCCGTCGACCGCGCCGGCCGCCAGATCGTCCGGCAGGAGCTCGGAGATCTCCACGAGGAGCCGGCGGACCTCGCCGGCCCGGAGGCGGAAGCTCGGCGCCGAGAGATCGGGATCCACGACGGCCGTGGGCGCCTCCTCGAAGAACGGCTCCGCCTCGCCCGGCCGCCACAGCCGGAGGCCGATCGCGCCCCGCAGCGCCGCGGGCGACGGCAACGGCAGCCGCATCAGCGACGCGCCCGGGGGCGCGCTGCCGATGGTGATGCCCACGTACACCGGAAAGCCGAGCACGTACTCCGGCTCGACGTCGACGCCCACGAGGGCCGGGCCCGGAGGCGTGATGTCCGCGTCGCTCACTTCCACGCGAGCCCCTTGTTGTCCTCGAGGTGGACCCGCCGCACCTCCTTGAGGTGCCTGCCGCAGACGTCCATGCCGGTCTTCCCCGACGTCGCGGGGATGAGGTTGCGCTTGTCGTCCACCATCCAGTTGGGCCTGTAGTTCATGCAGCAGGTCTTGTCGCGCGGCGCCCGGAAATCGAAGTAGCCGCACTTGTGCGGCATGCCGAACGCGTGGACGAGCTCGTGCACGATGGTCCCGAGGATCCTCTCGCGGTAGTTCGACTTCGGCTGCCCGGTGGTCGCGTCACGGTACGCTTGGTGGTGCGTGAACATGATGGTGCGGCCGGCGAAGTACTCCTTGCCCTTGGCCGTCACCGTGGGGCTGATGCCGGCGGTGTAGAAGGCCCCGGGGTTGAACACCTTGACCTTCACCTTCGCGGCCATCCCGTAGCCGCCGGGGGTCACGGCGCCGCCCTTCTTCCGGTGCCTCGGCGAGTAGTTGTACTGCACCTTGTACGCGTGCGCGATCGACCCGTCGCCCGCCGTGAACTCCGGCTGGGCGTCGTGCTCCACGATCCAGAAGCGCGTGATCGGCCCGGTCGGCTTCGTCTCGGTCTGGACGCTGAACAGGTTGAAGCCGACCGTGTCCGAGCCGGAGGTGAGCTCGGCGAAATTCGCGTCGGGGAACGTCCCCGGGACCTCGAAGTACTCGGACAGGTTCGCGCCCGCGCCGCCGCTCTTCAGCTCGGCGTCCCCCTCGAAGACCTTGTCGCCCTTCTTGGTCGGCAAAGGGTGCGGCTCCATCGCGGAGATGACGCAGAACCAGCCGGGCTTCGCCTTGTTCGTGAAGACCTTGTCGACGTAGGCCACACACTCGGTCTCGAGGTCCTCGTCCTTGGGGGCCATGTGCGGCTGATCCGCGACCTCCCGCTCCGGCTCGCAGTCGAGCTGGACGCAGCACGGCTCGAACGGGACGGGCACGCCGTCCATCGGCAGGGCGAACGCGCTCTTCATGCGGACGGACTCCACCTGGATCCGGTGCCACATCGTCATGATTCCGGTCTCGGCGCCGAACCCTTCCACCTGCGTCGCAGAGTCGATGTCCGCCCGGACGATGAAGTTGTCCCCCGCCGTGTCGGGGCAGTGGAAGACGACCTTGCTCTCGTCGCCGACGATCGTCGTCTTCGCCTCGGTCGCCGCCGCGGAAGCGAGCGCGAAGCCGGAGACCGCCTCCCACGGCGGGCTCTTCGCGGGCTTGCCCTCGTTGTCGCCCGCGCGCGAGCCCTGGTGCTTCCCGGCGGCGTCATAGTCCTTCTTGTCGACGTACGCGCCCCACGCGGCGTGGAAGCCCGGATCATCGTTGGTCGGGTCGTCCGGCTCGACGACCGTCCACCGGATCTTCGCGTCCGCCGGGAGCTTCCCCCGCTGCACCGTCACCTTGGCGGTGAGCTGGACGAGCTGCTTGTCCTTGGCCCAGGCGCCGGCGAGGTCGCTGTTGACGTACACCCGGCCGAGGTGGTCCTGGCTCGTGTACCCGGGCCTCGCCTCGGCGCGCTTCACCCCCGGCGCGCCCGGCGAGACGGGCGCGTACAGCCCCAGGATCTCCGTGATGGAGACGAGCACCGTGTTCGGCACGCGCAGCGTCGCGCGCGTCTTCTCCCCCTCGGCGACGCGGGGAACGGGCACCGCGCCCGGCGCGGGGGGCACCTCGCGCGTGAACACGTCGCAGCGCAGGAGCGGACCTCCGCCGAGCTCGTGGACCCGGGTCGGGTAGGGGCTGCTCAGGCTGGCTGTCACGGCGCCGAGGCGCTTCGAGCCCGCGTCGCCCTGATCGTCCCAGATCTCGACGGCGACCGGGATCGCCCCGCTCGCGGCGACCTCGAGCTTCCACGGGATCGCCTCCGCCGTCAGATCGAGATCCCTGGCGCCGGCCGGGATCGGCTTGCTGCGCCCGAAGCGGCGCCCGGCGATGAAGCCCAGCGCATAAGGCCGCTTCGCGCCGGCGAGCAGCCCATCGACGCCGAGGACCTTCTGGAGGGTGATCGTGACCGCGGCCTTCTGTGCCATCGTTCCTTCTCGTCACGCGCCGTCGTGGCGTTTCAGGAGCTTCGCGCGCGTCGCGTCGTCGAGGACCCCGGTCGGCTCGAGGCCCGACGCCGACTGGTACCACGCCAGCGCGTTGGCCAGCTCGGGCCCGTCCTTGCCGTCCACCTCGCGCGAGAAATAGCCGAGGTTCTTGAGGCGCCCCTGCACGCCGCTCGCGCTCTCGATCGGATCGAGGTGCCCGAGCTGCAGCGCCCAGGTGACCCCGCCGGCGCGCGCCTCCTCGTTGTCCGGCGTGTCCGGCCAGGCCGCGAGCTCCGCGCCGTCCAGATCGGCGGGGATGGGGTGCTCGATGGGGCTCTTGCCGTCCGTCGTGCCGCTGACGACCACGTCGCGGTATTTCAGCTCGTACGCGAACGGCTCCTCGACCTCGAGGAGGAGGCGGAGCACCGTCTTCGGGACCTTGACCGTGAAGACGTGATTCCCGCCCGTCGGGACCTCGACCGCCTTCGGCGCCATGTCGGGGATGACGAGGACGTCGCCCGGATAGATGAGGTTCGGGTTGGGGCGCCGCTTCTTGAACTCGGCGTTGTCAGGGTGGTTGTAGATGACTCGCCAGTCGGAGAATCCGTACTTCGGGGCGATGCTCGAGAGGCATTCTCCCTGTCTGACGATGTGCTGGTGAGGCATCGTTCCTCCAGGAGCGAACACCCGCAAGCAAGTTGATTTACCGGCATCGTACCGCGACGCGGCCGCGCCCTCAAGCGCCGTGAACTGGCCGGCGCGAGCGGCGTGCGAGCGGTGGGAGACCATGAGGTGGCCGATGGTCATGCCCGCCCGCGCCCGCGCCTTGACTCGACCCAGGCGGCGTGATGACGTGGAGGCTCGGGGTGAACTGAGAACGCAATGGGCCACCGCTGGGGCTTCGGCTGCTTCCCTGAGAAAGTGTGGTTCGCGCGTCGATACGACGCGCCGTTACCGGACGGGGCCAGGGTGCTTCCAGCGCTGGAAGCGACGTGGCTGCTGGAAGCGTGGGTCGCCGACGCCGTCCACGGCCGGGCGATCCTCACCGAGATCGGCGAGGCGCTCGGCTTCCCGGTGTCGACGGGCCCCGCGCTCGATCCGAGGGAGCTCGTGGCGCGGCTGCGCGGAGCGCTCCTCGACGGGAGCCTCTACGCGTACCGGATGCCGTACACCTCTTCCAGCGCGCCCATCGGGCCGCCGGAGGTGATCGAGCCCAGCCAGCCTGAGCCTCCGGCCAAGGAGGACAAGACCTGGGTCGGGATTCAGCTCATGGACGACGGGAGCCCGCCGCGGCCTGTCCCGTTCAAGAAATACCGTATCGAGCTGCCAGACCAATCCTTCCGCGAGGGATTGCTCGATCAGAACGGTCAAGCCCTGATCTCGGGCATCGATCCCGGGACCTGCAAGATCTCGTTCCCTCAGTTTCACGCAGACGACTGGCAGCCCGCCTAGAGCGACAAACGGGTTGAAACCACGAGAAAAAGCAGGAATTTTCACAGGGAGGCGGGGAGGCGGGGAGCGAGAGACGGCAGGAGAAAGAACTTCATTTTTTCTCCCTCCCCGCCTCCCCGCCTCCCTGTGAAAATTCTCCGGGTTTCAACGTGCTCGGTGTTCTAGGGCGGCCCCGCTCAGCGCTCGGTCAGGACGTCATCGAGCGTGGGCGAGGTGAGGACGCGCTCGGTCCAGCCTTCGATCTGCGCGGTATCGGCGGCGCGGACGCGCGCCACGACCGGCTCCGGCAGCTCGCCGAAGCGCAACCGGAGCTGCTTGAGCAGCGTGCTGCGCTGCCCCTCGAGGCGGCCCTCACGCTCGCCCGCCTGGCGGCCCTGCTCGCGAAGGTAGTCTGCGATGGTCACGATCTCCTCCTCGGCCTCCGGCCCCGCCGCCGCGAGCAGCCGCTGCAGCAGCTCCCTCGGCTGGGCCGGGTCGGCGATGTTCAAGATATACGCCACACGCGCGCGAGCGCAGCCCCACCGCCGGGCGCGCGACGCACCTCCCGGACCACGTCGTACCAGCCGGACAGGCGCGCCACGAGCTCCTCGGGGCGGCGCGCGTGCCGGAAACACCACAAGACCAGCCACCCCAGCGCCGTCATCGCCCGCGCGCGCAGCGCCTCGTCCGTCTCCGCGCTGATGTCGTCCAGCACGAACCGGAAGTGCGGCACGTGCTCCGCGATCAGCGCCAGCGTCCCCGGCGGCAGGTCGATGAGCTCCTGGAACGCAACTGCCGCGTTCCACCCGATGTCGCTGTGGTGCAACACGACCGGCAGGATCGCCGGAATGCGCGTCGACTTCGGGTGGCGCTCCAGGTACCCGTGCCAGATGCGCACCATGTACTCGAGCAGACGGAACGCCATCAGCGGGTGCGTCGTGCTCTGGTGCTCGAAGAGCACGTAGATGAACACCGACGCTCGCCCCAGCCTGGCGGAGAAGAGCAGGTCGCTCTGGCTCGCGGCGAGCTTCTGGTCGATGAAGCTACCGGACTGCAGCGCCAGCGTCGCGAAGTCGATGCGGGCGGCCAACGCGGCGGGCAGCACCTCGCGGAGCGCCGCGGCGGCGTGCTCCGGCTGGCTGAACGTGGCCTTGAACAGGGCGTCATGAGGGGTGGGCGTCATGGCTGACACCCGCGGGCGCAGCGCGCCGGCGGGGCTCCAGCCATGAATTGCGGGGAGGTCTGCCGGGTGATTTGAGATTGCGCTGGCCTGGTGAGGCGCGACGACGCAACCCGGGTCGGGTCGCGCGCAAGCTCCCGCGCGCTCCGCTGGCGAGCGGCGCCCGTCGCACGGCGCCCATCGCACGACGCCGTCACACTCTTGCCCGCTCGCTCGATGGTCCGGTCATGAGAGCCGCCTCCCCGACCGCCCTCGCCTTTTTCCTGCTCGCCTGCGCCTCCACCCCGCGCGACCCGGCGCCAGCCCCAGCGCCGCCGCCGAGCGCCCCGGCCGCCGCCGCGCTGCCGCCCGCTCCGCCCTGCGCCCGCCGCGGCGCCGGCCCCGCGCCCGCGCCCCTCGATCCGACGCACGCCGGCTCCGGCGTCGCCCTCGCGGACCTCGCCGGGCGCACCCTCGCCTTCGTCGCCGACGAGGACGACGGCGCCATCCACACCGTGGACCTCGACGCCCGCGCCGCGATCGCGCGCACCCCGCTCGCGGGCCGGCCCGCCCAGGTGATCGTGCTCGGCGACGGCCGCGTCGTGGCCTCGCTGCGCGACCGCGGCCTGCTCGAGGTCCTCGAGCCCGGCGACGCCGCCGCCCCGCTCGCGCGGCGCTGCCTCGTGCCCGTGGCGAGCGAGCCGGTGGGGCTCGCGATGACGCCGGACCGCGCGACGCTGCTCGTCGCGAGCCGCTGGGGCCACGCGCTCACCAGCCTCGCGACCGCCGACCTCCGGCGCCTCGGCGAGCTCCCGCTCGCGCGGGACCCGAGCGCGGTCGTCGCGTCGGCCGACGGCGCGCGCGCGTTCGTCTCCCACGCCGTGGGCGGCCGCATCAGCGTCGTGGCGCTCGGCGAAGGCGGCGCGCCGTTTCCAACCGGCGCGCGAGAGCTCTCGACGGACGGGGCGGAGTGGCGCTCTCCGCCGGTGCTGTCGAAGAAGGTCAGCCTGCCAGGACCCCTCCCGAGCGCGCATGCGCCGAGCCCCGGCTTCGATCCGCTCGACGACGTGCTGTCCCTGCCGCGCCGCCCGTCGGCGCGCGTCGAGCGCCGCGGCTCGCAGGGCTTCGCGCTGGCGCGCGCGGCGAACGGCGCGGTGTTCGCGCCCATCGCGCTCGTGGACCCGGGGCCCGAGACGGGCGGCGGCGGCTACGGCAGCGCGCGCGTCCAGACGGTGATCGAGCACATCGCGGTCGTCGACGCGAACGGCGAGCGGGCGGACGTCCCGCCGGTCTCGCGCCACCTCGGGACGCAGGGCTGCCATCTGCCGCGCGCGGCCGCGATCGAGCCTGGCGAGGCGGTCTTGCTCGTCGCCTGCCTCGGCCTCGACGAGGTGATCGCCTACGACGCCCGCGCGCAGGTCCCCGGCGAGCCGCCGCGGGTCGGCTCGGTGCGGGATCGGGAGCTCTTCCGCGCCCGCGTGGGCGCCGGGCCCACGGCGATCGCCGTCGACAGCGCGCGCCGGCGCGCCGTGGTCTTCTCGCGGTTCGACGGCGCGCTGACCCTCCTGCCCGCCGCCCGCGACCCGGGGCCGACCGAGATCCGCGCGCCCAGCAAGCAGCTCGCGGGCGAGCTGCCGGTCGTCGTCCTGCCCCGCGCGTCGCGCCTCGACGAGCAGCGCGCGGAGGGCCAGCGGCTCTTCCACGCGGCCGGCGGGCGGCGCATCGCGTTCGACGGCCGCGCCTGCGCGAGCTGCCACCCCGACGGCCGGGACGACGCGCTCACGTGGTCGACGCCGGAGGGCCCGCGCCAGACGCCGGTGCTGATGGGCCGGCTCGTCGGTACGGCGCCGTATGGCTGGGAGGGGAACAAGAAGGACCTGGAGGGCCACTTCGCCCGGACCCTGTCGCGGCTCGGGGGCACCGGCCTGCGCGCGGACGAGCGCGACGCGATCTTCGCCTACCTCCGCGGCATGGAGCGGCCCGGCGAGGCGGCGGCCTCCCCGGCGCCGGCCGAGGAGCGCGCCGTCACCGTCGGGCCGCCGCCGCCCGCCGTCCAGGCCGGCGCCGCCACGGCCGCCGCCACGGAGGCCGCCGCCCGCGCGGACCTCGCCGCGCGCGGCGACGCGCTCTTCCACAGCGCCAGGGCGGGCTGCTCGAGCTGTCACCTCGGCGACGAGCTGACCACCGACGGCGCCCGCCACGACGTGCGCAGCGCGACCCGCTTCGAGGCCGTGCGCGCCTTCGATACGCCGTCCCTGCGCTTCGTCGGCCGGTCCGCGCCGTACTACCACGACGGCCGCTACGCGACGCTGCTGGCGCTGGTCGAGGGGGTCGACGGCACGATGGGCCACACAGCGCACCTGTCGGCCGAGGACCGGCGGGCCCTGGTCGCCTACCTGGAGTCGCTCTGACGCCAGAGCCGCGTGAAGCCCTCGGCGTGCTTCAGCCCGATCGCCCGCACGCTCTCCAGGAGACCGGCCCCGGCGAGGAGCGCCCGGGCCACGGCGCGCTCAGGCCGCGAACCCGCCGTCGACGGCGATCGTCGCGCCGGTGATGAAGCGCCCGCCCTCGCCGGCGAGGTGCGCGACCGTGGCGGCGATGTCGTCGACGCTGCCGTACTGGCCGACCGCGACGAGGCCCCGCTGCCCGTCCGCCCCCGCGCCGTCGGCCGGGTTCATGTCCGTGTCGATCGGCCCGGGCTGGACGAGGTTGGCCGTGATGCCGCGCGCCCCGAGGTCGCGGGCGAGGCCCTTCGTGAGGCCCACCAGCGCCGCCTTGCTCGTCGAGTACAGGGTCATGCCCGGCCACGGCACCCGCTCGGCGAGGCAGCTGCCGATGCTGACGATGCGCCCGCCAGCGCCCATGTGCCGTGCCGCGGCCTGCGAGGCGAGGAAGACGGACCGCACGTGGATCGCCAGCGTCCGGTCCACGTCCTCGAGCGTCACGGCGTCGAGCGGCCCCATCAGCGCGATGCCGGCGTTGTTGATGAGGATGTCGAGCCGGCCGAGCTCGGCCACCGTCCGCTCGACAGCGCCGACCACGGCGGCCGCGTCCGCGCTGTCCGCCGCGATCGCCAGCCCCCGCCGGCCCGCCGCCTCGACGTCGGCGACCACCGCGCGCCCCCGCTCCGGCGCGCTCACGTACGTCAGCGCCACATCCGCCCCGCCCCGCGCCAGCCGCCTGACGATCGCCGCGCCGATCCCTCGGCTGCCCCCGGTCACCAGCGCCACCTTGCCTGCGAACTCCGCCATGCCTACCTCTTTTCTGTGCCGATCGATACACAATGTATACTCCGCCGTGTGCGCGGAGGTCAATCGATTTATTTAGCGATCGACACAGAAAGGTCCTGGTGATGGCCGGACGGGGTCGGCCGCGCAGCTTCGACCGGGCCTCCGCCCTGCGGCGGGCGATGGAGGTGTTCTGGGAGCGGGGCTACGAGGGCACGTCGCTCAGCGATCTGACGACCGCGATGGGCATCAACTCGCCGAGCCTCTACGCCGCGTTCGGCTGCAAGGAGGCGCTGTTTCGCGAGGCCGTGTCGCTCTACAGCGAGGTCGAGGGCGCGGCGGTGGCGCGCGCGATGCGCGAGGAGCCGACGGCGCGCCGGGCGGTCGAGGCGATGCTCCGCGGCAACGCGGAGGCTTACGTGAGCCCGGGCAAGCCGAGCGGCTGCATGATCGTGCTCGCCGCGACGCTCGGCACGCAGGAGAGCGAGGCGGTGCGCAGCCACCTCGCCGAGGTCCGGCGGGGCGCGCTCGTCGAGCTCCAGCGCCGGCTCGATCGCGGCGTCGCCGAGGGCGATCTGCCGGCGGGCACCGACACGGCGGCGCTCGCCGCCTTCTACACGACCGTGCTCCAGGGCCTCTCGATCCAGGCCCGCGACGGCGCCTCGCGCGAGGCGCTCCTGGCGGTCGTCGACTGCGCCATGGCGGCCTGGGACGCGCTGGCCAGGCCGCGCGCCGCGGTCTGATCGGGCGCGGCCGCGCCGGCGTCGAGTTGCGTCGAGGGCCGCGGCGGCGATACGTTGACGCCATACCTTCTCTTGAGGCCCGCACGAGGTGCGCTGTCATGGGAAATGAATTCGTCGAGCACCCATCGCATTCGGCCGAGTACTTCGGCGATACGCGCGATGGCTGGTGGAACCGCGATTACGTCGAGCTGCTCGCGCGGAGGTGGGGGCTGAGCCGCGTCCGCGAGGTGCTCGACATCGGGTGCGGCGTCGGCCACTGGGGCCGCGTGCTCGGCGGCGTGCTGCCGCGGGCGGCGCGCGTAACCGGCGTCGACCGCGACCCGGTCTGGGTGGAGAAGGCCACGGAGCGCGCGGCCGCGCGCGGCGAGGGAGAGCGGTTCCGCTATCAGGTAGCTGTCGCCGAGCAGCTGCCTTTCGATGGCGACACGTTCGATCTCGTGACGTGCCAGACGGTGCTCATCCACGCCGCGGATCCGGGCGCGATGCTCTCCGAGATGGTCCGCGTCACCAGGCCAGGCGGCCTCGTCGCGGTGGCCGAGCCGAACAACCTGGCCAGCGCCCTGCTCAGCGCGGCCGTGCTGCAGGCCCCGGTGGACGAGACGCTCGCCCTCGTGCGCTTCCAGCTCCTGTGCGAGCGGGGCAAAGCAGCGCTGGGCGAAGGGAACAACTCCCTTGGCGAGCTCATCCCCGAGCTCTTCGCCAGACACGGGCTCATCGATATCCAGGTCTACCTCAACGACAAGGCGAACGTGATGCTGCCTCCCTATGCTTCCGCGGAGCAGCGCGCGACAGCGGAGGAGCTCTCCGACTTCGCCCGGCGCGACTTCTGCATCTGGAGCCGGCCCGACACGCGCCGCTATTTCCTCGCCGGCGGCGGCGAGGAGCAGGACTTCGAGGCCTGCTGGGCGGCGGCGATGGCGGCGGCCAAGAGGACCGCCGAGGCGATCGCCAGCAAGAGGTACGCGAGCGCCGGCGGCAGCGTCGGCTATGTCGTGTCGGGGACGAAGCCGTCTCCACCTTCGAGCCGCCACATGAACGCTGGCGTCTACCGGAGTCCCTGACATCGCCTGGCGCGGTCCTCGGAAGAGAGGGCATGAACCGCCAGGACGCCAGGAGCACCAAGGAGAGAGTCGCCTGGGGCCGCCATGGGCCGCGCCGGTGGCGGCGGCGCGCCGCCACCGGCGCGTGATAGGGTGCGACGCGCATGCGTACTTCACGCACAGGGGCGCAAGCGCTGCTCTTTGCCCTCGTGATCCCGTGCGTCGCGCCCCTCGCTTCGAGCGCCGCGCGCGCCGACGATCGCCCCTTCGCCTTGCGATGGATGGCCCCCGCCGACTGCCCCTCGGGCGCGGCCGTCGAGGCCGAGATCACCCGGCTCCTCGGGGACCAGGGCCCCGCCTCGAACGGCACCCTCCGGGCGGCGGGCACCGTCACGCCCGTCGGCACCGGGTTCGTGCTGTCCATCGAGATGTCTCGCGACGGATGGCGGAGCGCGCGAACCGTGCGCGGCGCGACGTGCCGTGCGCTGGCCGACGCGGGGGCCCTCATGGTGGCGATGGCGATCGATCCGGAGGTCGCGGCGCGGTCGGACAGCCCAGCGACGGGCGATCGCTCGAGCGCCGGGGCGCGCCTCGCCGATCCCGCCCCGGAGCCCCCGGCCGCCGCGGCTCGAACCGCCGCGCCCACGCCGCCGAGGGTGCCGTCGAGGTCCGCGCCCCCGGCGAGGGGACGCGAGCGGCCGACGGACGGCGCGGCCGAGGGGGCTCCCCTCTTTCGCATCGGGGTCGGCGGCATCGGCGACCTGGGCACGATGCAGCACCTGGGCAGCGCCATCGAGCCGTGGGCCGGCGTCGTCGTCGGCCCCGCGCGGCTGGAGGTCGGGGCATCGTTCTGGGCCAGGAACACGGCGGCGTCCGCAGCCAGACCCCGGAGCGGCGGGACCATCGGTCTCGTCGCCGGCTCGCTCGCGGCGTGCGCCCTCTTGCCGCCCCTTGCGCGCGCCGTCCGGCCGCGCTTCGAGGTCGGTCTGCCTTGCGCCGGCTTCGAGCTCGGCCGCATGCACGCCGAGGGGTACGGCGTGAGCGACCCGGATGAAGGGAACGGCCTGTGGGCGGCCTTGCGCGGCGGCGCGGCGGCGGCGTGGGTCGTCGCGCCGTGGGTGCGCCTGAGGCTCCGTCTCGAGGCGGTGGTGCCGCTCAAGCACCCGCGCTTCGTGCTCGAAGGCGTCGGCGAGGTCCACGAGCCGAGCGTCGCGGCGCGGGCCGCCCTGGGGCTCGAGCTCGCGTTTTGATGGGCGCGGTCGTTTTTCTTCACGGGATCGGCGCGCGCTGGCCATGGGCGAGGGTGGCCGCCCGTGCCTTCACCCTGGGTGCCGATCCTGCCGGGGCGGAGATTGCGCCCCCAGCAGAATCGGCAGACTGCGAGGCAGCGCTCGAGTTCGATGCGATCTACGAGCGCCACTTCGATTTCGTCTGGCGCAACGTGCGCCGGCTCGGCGTCCCGGACTGCCACGCCGACGACGCGGTGCAGGAAGTGTTTCTCGTCGTCCACCGAAAGCTCTCGACGTTCGAGCCCCGCTCCACGCTCCGCGCGTGGCTCTCGGGCATCGTCGCGCGCGTCGCGCGGGAGCACCGGAGGGCCTACGCGCGCAAGAGCCCGCTCGCGAGATCCCTGTCCCCGCCCCTCGATCCCGACCAGGTGGAGAGCGGCGCGGCCGGCTGTGACGAAGCGCTGGCGCAGGCGCAGGCGACGCGGCTCTTGCACACGCTGCTCGAGGGGCTCGACGACAACAAGCGCGCCGTCTTCGTGCTCGCGGAGCTCGAGCAGCTGACGGTGCCGGAGATCGCGGAGGCGACCGGGGCCAACGTGAACACCGTTTACGCGCGCCTCCGGGCGGCTCGCAAGGAGTTCGAGCAGGGCGCGGCGCGCCTGCGGGCGCGCGAAGGGTGGAGGTCGCGATGAACGCGGGGCCCCGGCGCGCGGCGGGAAGCACGCAGAGAGGAGCGGAGGCATGAGTCAGCTCGGGCCCCTGTCGCGATCGATCCTCGAGGCCGCCCGCAACGGCGACCGGAGCACGGCGGCGGACCGCGCGCGCGTGCGCGCGAAGCTCCGCCGGAGCCTGGCCCTCGGCACGGCCGTCACGGCGGGCGGGGCCGCGAAGACGGGCTTCGCGATGGTGTCGGCGAAGGCGGCGCTGCCGTGGGGGATCGTGGCGGTGCTCGCGCCCGCGGCCGTCGTGGCCACGCTGCACACGACGCAGGGCGAGCCGAGGGCCGTCCCGCGCGCGAGCCACGCCGGCGCCGTGGTCGCCGAGCGCGCGCGCGCGGCGGTCGCGGGGCGGCCGGCGCCGAGCGACGACCGCGCGCCCGCGGAGGGGCCGCGCGAGCCGGCTCTGCCGGACGACCGCGCGCCCGCGGAGGGGCCGCGCGAGCCGGCTCTGCCGGGCGAGCCCGCGGAGGCCAGGAAGCTCGACCCGTCGCCGGCGGCGATCGAGCGGCCGAAGACGCCCGGGAGAGCGCCTCGGTCGGCCCCTGTGGGCGGACCGGGAGCGCTGCCCGGGGTGCCGGCAGAAGATCCGCTCGTCGCCGAGACGCGGCGGCTGCGCGAGGTCCACGAATCGCTCCGGCGTGGCGACCCGGAGCGCGCGCTCTCGCTGCTCGACGCCGCGGATGCGGGCGGGCACGAGCTTCAAGAGGAGCGGGCCGCTGCCCGCGTCGTGGCGCTGTGCAACCTCGGCAAGACAGCGGAAGGTCGCGCGGCAATGCTCGATTTCCTGCGGGAGAGCCCCGGCTCGCCGTATTCGGGTCGCGTGCGCTCCGCGTGCGAAGGGAAATGACTCGAGGGGGATTTTCTCACACGGATCGCTCCGCTCGCGGCCATTGGCCAGGGAGAGGAGCGAACATGAAAATCCAGAGGTTCATCAGCGCAGCGGGCCTGACGATCGCGACGGCGATGTTCTCGTGTACTCCCGACATCATCGAGATCGGCCAGGACAATCAACAGATCGCGTGCACCACCGACGCCGAGTGCGGCGAAGGGAGGACGTGCGGCGAGGGCGCGTGCCAGACGAGCTGCGTCACGGACGCGGAGTGCCCTTCGGGGCTCTCCTGCGTGAGCGGCGAATGCGTCGATGGCGCCGCGTCCGGCGCGTGCGTCGCGGACGCGGATTGCCCTTCGGGGCTCTCCTGCGTGAGCGGCGAATGCGTCGAGTGCATCGCGGACGCGGATTGCCCTTCGGCGCTCTCCTGCGTGAGCGGCGAATGCGTCGAGTGCATCGCGGACGCGGATTGCCCTTCGGCGCTCTCCTGCGTGAGCGGCGCCTGCGTCGAGTGCATCGCGGACGCGGATTGCCCTGGGGATGACTTGTGCTCCCGAAATGGCTTCTGCAGCGATGGCGCTGGGTTCTGCACGATCGACGCCGACTGCCCCCTCCGTGGTCAGATCTGCACCGAGGGTGTTTGCGAGGGTCCGGGGGTGCAGGTCTGCGGGCCGGAGTATCCGGAGCCGGAGTACGGGGGGTGCCCTGAAAATTACGTGTGCATCGGTGAGACCTGCAAGTCCACGCAGCCCCCGGTCGACACCGCATGCGTCACAGACGCAGATTGCCCCTTATTTTGCGGCAAAAGTGGTGTCTGCAGTAATGGCATCAACTCCTGCACGACCGAGGCCGACTGCCCTGTGGATGGTCAGTCCTGCGAAGGTGGCAGGTGCACGCGTCCGGGGGCGTGAGGCGCAGAGCTGCACGTCGGACGTGGAGTGCCCTGAAAACCACGTGTGTATAGAGGAGCTCGGCCAGCCCACGCGGTGATGCCGCGTCGTCACGCTCCCCCGACCCTCCGACAGGAGCGACGGATCGCGCCCGTTCGCCAGCACAGCTTCGTCCTTCGGCGGCGAGGCGCTAGGACACCGATCACGTTGATCAAGCGAGAGATGAACCGCCAAGACGCCAAGAACGCCAAGATAGGATTCTCTTCTTGGCGTCCTTGGCGTCTTGGCGGTTCGAATTGCTGCGCTTTTCAGGCAGCTTCAACCCGTTTGTCGCTCTAGGTGGCCTCGTTCATCGGCCGCATCACGATCTGCACGATGCGCGATCGGTCGCGCGGCAGCGCGGCGAGCACCACGGCCTCCGCCACGTCCTCGGCGGTGGAGAAGCCCTGCATGCGCTCCGAGCCGGCGGTCCGGCCGTCGCCGATCGCGAAGTGGGTCTCGACGCCGCCGGGGCAGACGGCGCTCACCTTGATGTTCTCCTGCCAGAACTCGCGGTCGAGCGCCTGCGTCAGGCCGACCTGCGCGAACTTGGACGCGCAGTAGATCGCCTCGTTCGGGTAGCCCTGGAGGCCGGCGACGCTGGCGACGTTGATGATGTGGCCGCCGCCCTGGCGGCGCATGTGGGGGATGACCTCGCGGCAGAAGAGCCAGGTCCCCTTCATGTTCGTCGCCATGATGCGGTCGTAGTCGTCCTCCGACCACTCGAGGAACGGCCGGTAGCCGCCGATGCCCGCGTTGTTGACGAGGATGTCGACCCGCCCGAGCTCGCCGACCGCCCGCTCCACGCACGCGGCGACCGACGCGGCGCGGGTGACGTCGGCCTCGATCATCAGCCCTCGGCCGCCCGCCGCGCGGAGCTCCCGCTCGAGCGCGTCCAGGTCGGCCGCGGTGCGCGCCACCCCGACCACGACGGCCCCCTCGCGGCTCAGCGCCAGCGCGCTGGCCCTCCCGATCCCCCTGCTCGCCCCGGTGATGAGCGCGATCTTGTCCTTCAGGCGCACGGTCTCCCCTCTCTGCGACGCGCAGCGTGGAGCGAAGCGCCGCTCCCCCCGCGCCCGCGGCGGCACCGTATCACGCCCGCGGCGCGCCGGCGCGCGGCCGGTACGCGGCGCGTCTCGCGGAGCGCCGCCCTCGAGCCAGGTCCGCGCACGGTCGCCCTCGCTCCCCGGGTTGGCCCTGATGACGAGCGTCCGGAGCGCACGGACCCGCCGACGCGCCGACGCGCAGGAGAGTAGCGCTCATGCGACGTGGACAGGGGCGAGGCTCGCTCGATCTGCCGCCCGCGCCGCCTTCGCCGCCCGCACCGCCTCGACGCGGTCGATATGCCATCCGGATGTAGATGCATCACATTTGCAATTGACTTTCAGTTGAGCCGATCGCATAGGGTGCGCCGCCGGCGGCGATGGCCCCGGCGGCATTCTCATGCTCACAGCGAAGAAACTTTCGAAGTCCTACGGGGGCGTCCCCGCGCTCGACGCGCTCGATCTCGAGGTCCCGGCCGGAGAGGTGTTCTGCCTCCTCGGCCCGAACGGCGCGGGCAAGACCACCACGCTGAACCTCTTCCTCGGGTTCGCGAGGCCTTCCTCCGGCGCGGCGTACGTGGCCTCCGCCCACGTGGAGCCCGACCCCATCGCGGCCCGGCGGCGGATCGCCTACGTCCCGGAGCAGGTGCGGCTCTATCCGCACCTCAGCGGCTGCGAGAACCTCGCTTATTTTCTCGGCCTGTCCGAGGCGCGCGTGCCCCCCTCCGCGGAGCTGTCGCGGCTGCTCACCGCGGCCGGGCTGCCCGAGGGCGCCGTGCACCGCGCGGCGAGCGGCTACTCCAAGGGCATGCGGCAGAAGGTCGTCCTCGCCCTCTCTCAGGCGAAGGGCGCCAGCGCCCTGCTCCTCGACGAGCCGACCTCGGGCCTCGATCCGGGCGCTGTCCGCGAGCTCTGCGCCGCGATCCGGCGCGAGAGCGACCGCGGCGCGGCCGTGCTGATGGTGACCCACGACCTCGGCGCCGTCGCGAGCATCGCGCGCCGGATCGGCGTCATGAAGGCCGGCCGGCTGGTCGAGGTCGCGATCGCCGCCGGGCTGTCCGAGGCCGACATCCTCTCGCTGTACCGCCGCCACTTCGACCCCCCCGGCGACGCGACTCCCCAGCTCCCCTCGCGCCACGGCGCGCCCGCCGGGCCCGCCCCCGAGGCCCTGCTGTGACCCCGCGCGCGCGCACCTCCGGGCTCGCCAGCGCGCTCGTCGCGCTCCTCTCGGCCTCCGCCGCCGCGGCCGCGCCCCCCGCAGACGCCGCCGCGGCGCCGGACGCCGCTGCCATGCTCGGCGAGGAGGTCGTCGTCATCGGCCAGCGCATCGGACCGCTCGACAGCGCCGACGTCGTGACCTCGGTCGATATCCTCGGCGGCGAGGAGATCCAGAATCAGAGCACCGCCGAGCCGCTCGAGCTGCTCCGGCGCGTGCCGGCGGTCTACGTCGAGTCCTTCAACCAGGGCATCATCAACGCCGACGTGGGGCTCCGCGGCTTCAACACGCAGGGCGACGTCGCCCACACGAAGCTCCTCATCGACGGCATCCCCAGCAACCACCACGTCGGCCTCCCCGACATGAAGGCCGTGTTTCCGCTCGAGATCGAGCGGATCGAGGTCGTCAAGGGCACGAACGACCCGCGCTACGGGCTCAACAACGTCGCTGGCAACATCCACGTCGTCACCCGAAAGACCGGGAACGAGCGGATCGCCCGGCTCCTCGCCGGGAGCTTCTGGACCGTGGAGCCCCAGGTGCTCGTCGCGAACGAGCGCGGCGCGCTGAGCCAGACCTACTTCGCGGGCTACCGCGGCTCGGACAGCTACCGCGATCACGCGCGCTCCGACAAGGTCGCCGGCTCTGCCAAGTGGTTCTACGAGCCGTCCAGGCAGCTCAGGATCGGGCTCATCCTGCGGGGCATGCTCCTCGACGCGGACGCCCCCGGCTACCTGTCCGCGGAGGACGCGCGCGCGCGCCCCACAGCCTCACCCGCCTATTCGGCGACCGACGGCGGCCGGCAGGCGACCCTCCACGCGAGCGTGCATCTGGATCACGAGCTCACCGAGGGCCTCTCCTGGCAGCTGAAGGCCTATGGCCAGGCGTTCCTGCGGGACCGCTGGGTGAAGTTCGACCCGGACCTCGATCAGCAGCTCCGGATCGAGGACGACCGGCAATACGGCGCGATCTCGGTGCTCACCTACCGGGCGCGCGAGCCGCGGGCGCTCGACCTCACCGTCGAGTGGGGCGTCGACTACCAGCTCCAGGACAGCAGATACCAGCGCATCCCCACGGTGGACCGCGCGCGGCAGGGCGCCGCCTTCCGCGACGAGGACTTCGACCTCCACGCCGCCGGTTCTTACCTGCAGGCGAGCGCGCGCCCGCTCGAGCCGATCAAAATCGTGGCCGCGCTGCGGGCCGACCGCCTCGCCGGCGCGGGCAGCTTCCTCGAGCAGCCCGAGGGAGAGGCGCCCCGCAGGGTCGACCATGGCCTCAACGACTACGGCTTCATCTTGCAGCCCAAGGCGAGCGTCCTGGTGACGCCGGTGAAGGGGCAGAGCGTGTATGCCAACTACGGTCGCTCGTTCCAGATCGGCACGGGCAAGGGCGCGTACGCCACCCAGGGCACGCCGCTCGATCCGTCGATCAACGACGGCTGGGAGGTCGGCTACCGCTCGAGCCTCTCCCCCTGGCTCAAGAGCCACGTCGCGTACTGGGAGCAGCGCGCGAGCGGCGAGGTGCGGGACAAGGGGGACGGCTCCGGCGACGCCGAGAACGTCGGCAAGACGCTGCGCCGCGGCTTCGATGTCGAGCTCGCGCTGCGCCCGTTCGATTTCCTCTCCGTGTGGGGCGCGTTCAGCCGCGCCATCTCCGAGCAGGTCGAGCCGGGCCCGGCGCTCGCCGCGAACAAGGGCAAGGAGCTCGACCACGTCCCGAGCTTCAGCGCGAAGGCCGGGATCGACGTTCACCCCACGCAGGAGCTGCTCGTCTCGCTCTTTTGCTACGCGCAGGGCGATTACTACCTGAACAAGGAGAACACCACCGAGGAGAACGGCTCGCGAAAGGTCGGCGACTACGTCGTCCTCAACGCGAGCGCGGCCTACGACGTGTCCGAGTCGATCGCGCTCGGCGTCGAGGCGCACAACCTGCTCGACCGGTCGTACGACACGTCCATCTGGTACAAGGACTTCGGCGCCGCCGGGGCCCAGCACAACCCGGGCGACGCTCGCTCGGCGTACGTGACTGGCACCCTGAGCTTCTGAGGCGCCGCGGTCCGACGAGACCCACAGGGAGTCAGCGCATGAGAGCCCTCTCGACAGCGGCGCGGCACGAGGCCATCCGCGCGCTGCGCAACCGCACCGTCCGCATCGCCGCCGCGCTCGTCGCGGCGCTCCTCGTCGCCGCCTTCCTGCTCGAGGCGGCGAGGCACACCGAAGAGGCCCGCCAGCGCGCGGCCTTCCAGGAGCTGGTCCACCGCCAGTGGGTCGAGCAGCCCGATCGCCACCCGCACCGCGCCGCCCATTATGGGTCCTTCGCCTTCCGCGACCCGAGCCCCCTCGGCTTCTTCGATCCCGGCCTCGAGTCCTTCGCCGGCACCTCGATCTTCCTCGAGCCGCACCAGCGCAACACGCTGAGCTTCAGCGAGGCCGCGCAGTCGAGCGAGCTCGCGCGCTTCGGCACGCCGAGCGCGGCCTTCGTCCTCCAGGTGCTGCTCCCGCTGCTCATCTTCTGCATGACGTTCGCCAGCGTCGCCGGAGAGCGCGAGTCGGGGACATGGCGCCTCGCCGTCTCCCAGGGCGTCGACGCGCGCGTCCTCATCGCCGGGAAGGTCCTCGGAACGCTGCTCGCCGTCGCGCTGTGGCTCGCGCCGCTCCTCGCGCTCGCGCTCGCGGGCGCGCTGCTCACGGGCGTGCTCGACGGCTCCAGCGACACGCTCCTCCGCGCGGCCGGGCTCGCGGGCGGCTACGCCGTTTATCTGGCGGCCTGCACGGCGCTCGGCGTGCTCGTCTCGTCCTTCCACCGCCGCGCGCAGGGCGCCCTCCTGACGCTGCTCGGCCTGTGGGTCGCGCTCTGGATCGTCGTGCCGCGGCTCGCCACCCAGGCCGCGAGCCGCCTCCACCCCACGCCGTCGCGGGCGCAGGTCGAGCTCGACCTCGCGCGCGCGATGCGCGACGTGGGAGACAGCCACGACCCGAGCAACCCCCATTTCCAGGAGCTCCGGCGCCGCACCCTGGCCGCGCACGGCGCCTCGCGCGTCGAAGACCTTCCGGTCAACTACGGCGGCGTCGTCATGCGCGAGGGGGAGAAGGTCACCACCGCGGTGTTCAACGATTACTACACGCGCCTGTTCGAGGCGCACCGCGCCCAGGACGGGCTCGCGCTCCGCGCCGGCCTGTTCACGCCGCTGCTCGCGATCCGGTCGTTCTCGATGGGGCTCGCCGGCACCGACGCGCATCACCTCGTCGACTTCGAGGAGCAGGCCGAGGCGCACCGCTATGCCTTCAGCCAGCACCTGAATCAGCTGCACATCACGAAGATCCGCTGGCAGAACGACAAGGCGCAGCGGGTCGATCGGGCGGAGTGGAGCGAGTTCGCCCCGTTCCAGCACAGGAGGCCTCCCGCCGCGTGGGCGCTGTCCCGCGTCGCGCCCGCGGGCCTCGCCGTGCTCGCGTGGGCGGCGGCGCTCTCGCTCGGCGTCGCGCTCTTCACCCGCCGCCACGGAGAGGCGTCATGAGCTCCTTTCTCGCACCTTTTCACGTGCGTGCGCGCCTGGAGCTCCGCCAGCTGCTCCGCGCGCGGATGCTCCTCGTCTCCGTCCTCCTCCTGCTCGCCGCCGGCGTCGCCGCCATCGTGGACGGCGCGGCCCGCGTCGCCCACGAGCGCGAGGTCATCGCGGCGCTCGAGCCAGCGCTCAGAGAGGAGGAGAGCTACCTCCGCAAGACGCACGCGCCGGAGGACGACCTCGGCCTCGTCCTCTACTACCTCGCGATGCCGATCGCGCACGAGCCGAACGAGTGGACGGCGCTCTCGACCGGGCTGCGCGACGTCCACCCGTACAGCCGGCACCTGCGCTTCATCGGCCTCGTGCCCCAGCTCTATCAGACCGACATCGCCAATCCGCTCAAGCAGCTCTCCGGCAGCTTCGATCACGGGTTCGTCCTCATCTTCCTCTTCCCGCTCTTCATCATCGGCGTGAGCTACGATGTCCGGTCGCGCGACGACGACCTCGGCACGGAGCCGCTCGTCTGCTCCCAGCCGACGCGCCTGTCCCGCCTGCTCGCCCTCCGCCTCGCCCTGCGGGCCGCGCTGGTCTCCGCCGTCGCGCTCGCGCTGCTCGCCTTCGCCGTCGCCTGGCTCCGCCTCCCGCTCGACGCGCGCGCTGGCGCCTTCGCGCTCGCGTCGCTCGCGTACATCGCGCTCTGGTTCGTCGTCGTGTTCCTCGTGGCCTCCTTGCGCCGCTCGTCCGCGTGGAACGCCATCTCGCTCGTGGGCGCCTGGATCTCGTGGTGCGTCCTCTTGCCCGCGCTCGTCAACCTCGCGATCATCACCGGCTCTCCCGCCCGCGGCGGCGTCGAGGTCACGCTCGCGCAGCGGCAGGAGATGAACGCCGGCTGGGACCGGCCGAAGCGCGCCACCCTCGATCCGTTCTTCGCGCGGCGGCCCGAGTGGGCCTCCACCCCGGTGCCGGAAGACCGCTTCTCCTGGCCCTGGTACTACGCCATGCACGAGGTGGGCGACGCGCACGTCGCCCGGCAGGTCGAGGACTACCACGCTGCGCTCGCGCGCCGGGACCAGTGGACCGCGCGGGCCGCCCTCGTGCTGCCGCCGCTCGCGCTGGAGCTCGTGCTCGACCGGATGGCTGGCACGGACATGGCCACGGAGCTCGCCTTCAGGGACAGCATCGCCGCCTACCACGAGCAGCTCAAGCGGTACTTCTATCCGCTCGTCTTCAACGACAAGGGCCTCGCCGCGTTCGACATCGACGCCGTCCCGCGCCACAGCTTCGACGGCGCCCCGCGGCCCTTGCACCTCTCCGGCCTCGCGGGGCTGCTCGGCGTCCTCGCGCTGCTCGGCGCCATGCTCCCGCTGGCCGTCCGCCGCCTCGATGCGACGCCGTGGCTCGAGGAGGCGGGCGCCTCGGGCGCGAGATCTGCCCGGCCCGCCGCCGGCCGGGACCCGTCGAGTGACCGTTACACGCTGCTGACCCGCGACGGGAAAGCACGGGAGATGTGAGCCATGGAGAGTCAAACGCCGCGGATCGAGGACATTCACGGTCTGGCGCTGGCCACGCGCGAGGTCGCCGCGCTCGCCGAGCCGATCAGGCAATTCTATCGCTCCCTGCCGCCCATGCTCTCCGCCGAGGAGATCGAGCAGGTCAACCGGGGCACCAGGGTCCTGGGAGGCGATTACGTCTACCGCCGGCTCGCGTTCGCTGTCCCGCACGGCGTCCTCGTGCCGGGCGGGACGAGCGAGGTGATCTTCGACGCCCTCCACGACGGGCTCGTCGAGACGCAGGGCGCCTCGGTGGTCGTGATGGGGTGCGGGGCGGGTGTCGAGCCCGTCCTCGCGCGGCAGCGCGGCGCCCGCGAGATCCACGCGATGGACATCCACGAAGCGAGCGTCGCGTCGAGCCTCGCGAGCTTCGAGCGGCACACCGGGCCGCGCGACCCCGGAAGGCACCACTTCCTGGTCTCGGATCTCTTCTCCGCGCTGCCCTCCGGGCGGCGCGCCGACGTGATCGTCTTCAACCCGCCCGCGAACCCGCTGCGCTCCGACGATCCCGATCTCACGCGGGTGAACTTCTCGGGCTCCGCGATCATGGTGCGCTTCTTCGATGAGATCGCCTCTCGAGAGCTGCTCGCGCCGGGGGGCAGGGTCGTCACCGTGCTCTCGAACGCCAGCAACCTGAAGGGCATCACGGCGCACGCGCTGCGCCGGGGCTTCAAGCCCGAGCTCCTGAGGCGGAAGACGTGGCCCGCTCCCTACGACAAGATCCTGACACACCTCCTCTCCTTCACGCTGTGATGAGCGCTGGATCGATGGCCCAGCACCGCACGCAGCCCCGCCAGGAGGCCTTGAGCTTCGGGTCGTACTGGAAGCTCGCGCTCCCCCTGACCCTCGCCGGCCTGTCGGGGCCGATCATGAACGCCACCGACACCGCCGTCATGGGGCACTTCGGCGACGCGACCACGATGGGGGGAGTCGCCGTCGGCAGCCAGATCTTCAACACCCTTTACTGGCTCCTCGGCTTCTTCCGGACCAGCACGAGCGGCTTCGCAGCCCAGGCGCGCGGAGCCGAGGACCGCCAGGAGGCCGCGTTGCACCTGTTCCGCCCCCTGGTCTTCGCCGGCCTGGTCGGCTGCGTCTTTCTGCTGCTGCAGGGGCCCCTCGGGGCCGCCGGGCTCGACCTCATGGGGGCCCACGGACGGGTCGAGTCCCACGCGGCGGCCTACTACGAGGCGCGCATCTGGGGGGCTCCCGCGGTGCTGATGGGCTACGTGGTCGCGGGCTGGCTCATCGGCATGGCCGAGGTGCGCTGGGCGGTGCTGCTCTATGTCGGGATGGACCTGCTCAACCTCGTCCTCACCGTCTCCTTCGTCACGGCGCTCGACCTCGGGGTGAGCGGCGTCGCCTGGGCCACCGTGCTGGCCGAGGTGGCCAAGGTCCTCGTCGGCTTCCTGGTGATCTGGCGCAAGGGCCACCTGCGCGGCGTCCATCTCCGGTGGCGGCACCTCGTCGATCTCCAGGCCATCACCCGCATGTGGCGGGTGAACAGCGACGTCCTCGTGCGAACGACCTGCCTGCTCGGCGTCTTCGGCTGGATCACCCGCCAGAGCGCGCTCCTCGGCCCCGAGGTCCTGGCCGTCAACGCGATCCTCATGCACATGCAGCTCGTCATCTCCAGCGCGCTGGGCGGGCTGGGGAACACCGCGGGCATGCTCGCCGGCCAGGCGATAGGGGCCCAGTCCCGCGAGCGCTTCCATGACACGATCCGGCTCTCGTTCTGGACGGCCTCGCTGTCCGCGCTGGCGCTCAGCCTCGCGTGCCTCGTCGCGCAGCCGGCCATCCTCGGGCTGTTCACGCCGCTCGCGTCAATCGCGCAGATGACGGGCCGCTACTTCGTCTGGATGGTCCTGTTCCCGGTCGCCATCTTCTGGAGCATGATCCTCGAGTGCGTGTTCACGGGCGCGACCCGGGCCGGTCCCGTCCGAAATTCGCTGCTCGCCGCCACCCTGGTCTTCTTCGTCACCTGGCCTGTCTTCTCGACCCGCTGGGGCAACCACGGGCTCTGGATGGCCTTCCTCCTGTTCAGCCTGACGCGCTCTGTCTATCTCCACCTGGCGCTCCCGAGGCTCCTGCCCGCGGCGTTCCCGGCGCGCCCTCGAGAGCCCGTCACCGCCTGACGCCCCCTTCCGGACCGCGCTCCGTCCACCTTCATCCAGGAGAGTGCTCGATGTGTTCGATCGCTGGGGTCTTCAACAAGAAGCGGCCCATCGGCGCCGCGCAGCACGACGAGATGGCGTCGCTCCTCGAAGCGATGCACCACCGCGGGCCGGACGCGCGGGGCGCCGTGCAATGCGCGAGCTGGGCGCTCCTCGGCAGCAACCGGCTGCGCATCACCGACGCCGGGAACCCCGGCGCGGACATGCCGCTCACCTCGACCGATGAGCGCCTCACCATCGTCTTCAACGGCGAGATCTACAACCACCGCGACCTGCGCGCGCGGCTGTCGCGGTTCCCGTTCAGGACCGCCTCGGACACCGAGGTCATCCTCGCGGCGTACGAGGCCTGGGGGCTGGCCTGCGTGGAGCAGCTCGAGGGCATGTTCGCCTTCGCCCTGTTCGACAGCGCGACGCAGACAGGGCTCATCGCCTGCGACCCCACCGGGCAGAAGACCGTTTACCTGTGGGAGGACGACGACGCCCTGGTCTTCGCCTCGGAGATCGACCCGCTCATCAAGGACCCCTACCGCAGGAAGGACTGGGACCTCGACGGCCTCGCGGAGTTCACCGCGCACCGCTTCATCCTCGGCAGCGCCACGCACGTACGGCAGATCCGCAAGCTCGAGTCCGGCACCTGGCTGACCAGGACGCCCGAGCGGCAGGAGACGGGGCGCTTCTACCGGATCCCGCGCGGCGACCTGACGAGGGACGACGTCCCCGCGATCAAGCAGGAGATCAGGAATGCCGTCGTCGACGGCTGCCGCCGGACGTTCGATCTCGAGGTACCCCATGGCCTCCTGCTGAGCGGCGGCATCGACTCCACGGCCGTCCTCGCCGCGGCCCGCCGCGCCGGCCTGCCGATGAAGACGTTCTCCGTCGGCTTTCGGCCGACGGGTCAGCTCCTCCCGAAGAGCACCAGCGTCTTCGACGAGTTCGCCTACTCGAGAGCGCTGGCCCGGGAGCACTCCGCGCAGCACACCGAGATCACCCTGTCGGACACCGATTACTGCGCTTACCTCGACCGGTGGATCGAGACCGCCGGCGAGCCGCTGGGGTCCCAGGAGGCGCCCTGCCTCATCCGGCTCTTCGAGGAGGCCGGGCGAGAGACGCGCGTCATCTTCTCCGGAAGCGGGCCCGACGAGCTCTTCGACGGCTACTCCTACGGCCGGGCGATGGCGGACGTGCCCCTCCCCGAGCTCGCCGAGCGCTACTACGCCACGTTCCACTGGTCCGGAAAGGCCGATCTGAGGCAGCTCATGCCTCACCACGACGCCGCGCGCCTGACGGCCAGCAAGTACCGCCAGATCCTCTCGCTCTACAGCGACTGGCCGCTCGACAGCCTGCAGGCCGTGCAGCTCCTGCACTTCCACGGCCGGCTCGCCGTCTACGAGTTCCGGCAGATGGACCTCATCAGCATGCGCCACAGCGTCGAGGCCCGCTCGCCCCTCGCGAGCACCGAGCTCGTCCGCGTCGCCTTCGATTTCCAGGGCGAGCTGAAGCAGCTCGACGGCTCGGAGAAGGGAATCTACAAGCAGGCGCTCGCCGACCTCGTCCCTCCGGTGATCGCCTCGCGCAAGAAGCAAGGGTTCCCCATCCCCGCAGAGATGTGGTTCTCGAGGCCGTTCGCGGAGAGGGCTGCCATCCTCTTCGACCAGGGCTCTGTGCTGAGCAGCGCCGGCCTCATCGACCAGAGATACATGAGGAGGCTCTGGGAGGATCCGGACCCGGCCACGCGCAACCTGTTCTCCCGCCTGTACACGGCCGAGGGCATCCTCCGGCGCCAGGCCCCGTATCTGGCGCCCTCGCTGGCCGCCTGATCCCAGGCGCACCGGGACGGGAAGTGACAGCCCAGCCGCAACGCTCGCGCCTGTTAAACGCAATCCATTTGCAATTGACATTTAGTTGTTTATGACGCATAAGTGGCCTGCCAGCGCCGGCGGCCCCGGCATGCTTGCGGCGCAGCATGCCTCCGGAGCCGCGCGGAGGAGCGCCTCGCGCGCGGCGCGCCTGGCCTCGAGATGAGGACGCCGCGGCGCGGCTCCGCGCCCTCCTGCCGGCGGCTTACGAGGGGAGCGCCGCTCCCCTGCCCTGGCACTCCGACCCTGACGAACGGCTCTGCTGATCTGGAGGGCAACATGAACACGGCCATCGATTCTTCGCTTTCGACACGCATTCACCGCATCTACAACGAGCTCGCGAGCATGGGCTCCCTCGAGCCGAGCCAGCGGGTGAACCACCTGTTCAGCGAGCTCGTGAGCATCTCCATGTCCCGCTCGCGCGGCGAGGCCGACGAGGTGCTCGGAGATCCCGTCGTGAGCGCGATCCGGGAGGGCCTCTGGCGCGTCTGCTCGCGCGGCGAGTACGAGCTGGAGCGCCACTGGGCGCGGCGCATCGCAGCCGCGGACGACCCGGCGGCCGAGCTCCGGAGCTTTCCGTACGCGGTGAACTACGAGAAGCTGACCCGGCTCGAGCTCTCCAGCCTGCGGGGCGCGCGCGACGAGCCGCCGCGGCGCGTGCTGTTCATCGGCTCCGGTCCGCTGCCCTTCACCTCCATCCTGCTCGCCGAGCGCCTCGGTCTCCCGGTCAGCAACATCGACGTGGACGAGCAGGCGTGCGCCGACGCCCGCGCGCTCGCGCGTCGGCTCGGGCTCTCGGACAGGCTCAGCTTCGCCTGCGCCGACGCCCTGGCCTGCTCCGACCTCTCGGAGTTCGACTGCGTGTTCCTCGCGGCGCTCGTCGGCATGAACCGGCGCGAGAAGAGCCGCCTGCTCCACCACCTCCACGGGGTGATGCGCCCGGGCGCGCTGCTCCTCGTCCGCAGCTCGCAGCGACTACGCACGCTGCTTTACCCCGAGGTCGACATCCATGGAATGGCGCCATTCGAGCCGCTCCTGGAGATCCATCCGCACGACGAGGTGATCAACTCGGTGATCATCGCGGAGCGGCCGGAGCACGATCGGATCGCCGGCTGAAGCGGTGACATGCTAAGGTCCCGGCCAGTCAGCGCCCGGCCGCGGAATCGATCATGACCACGCCTCTGCCCCCCTCGAAGCTGCCGTCGACCGGCGTCAGCATCTTCACGGTGATGACGCGCCTCGCGAACGAGCACGGCGCCATCAACATCTCGCAAGGCTTTCCGGATTTCGACTGCGCGCCGGAGCTGGTCGAGACCGTCGCCCGCCACATGCGCGCCGGCCACAACCAGTATGCCCCCATGCAGGGCGTGCTGGCGCTGCGCGAGGCGCTCTCCGCGAAGATCGAGCGGCTCTACGGCCGCCGCTACGATCCGGGGACCGAGATCACGATCACCTCGGGCGCGACCGAGGGCATCTTCAGCACGCTGACCGCGTTCGTCCGGCCCGGGGACGAGGTCATCCTGTTCCAGCCCTGCTACGACTCCTACGCGCCGGCCGTGCAGCTCAACGGCGGCACGCCCGTGTTCGTCACGCTCCGCTATCCTGAGTACCGCGTCGACTGGGACGAGGTGCGGCGCGCGCTCACGCCGCGGACCCGGCTCTTGCTCATCAACTCGCCGCACAACCCGACCGGCACGATGCTGTCGGCCGACGACATGCGCGAGCTCGCGCGGGTGCTGGACGGGACCGACGCCCTCGTCGTCGGCGACGAGGTGTACGAGCACATCCTCTTCGACGCGCGCCGGCACGAGAGCCTCGCGCGGTATCCGGAGCTGGCCGACCGCTCCGTGGTCATCAGCTCGTTCGGGAAGACGTACCACACGACCGGCTGGAAGGTGGGCTATTGCGCGGCGCCGCAGCCGCTCTCGGCCGAGATCCAGCGGGTACACCAGTTCGTGACGTTCGCGGTGAACGCGGCCATCCAGCTCGCGTATGCCGAGGTCGTCACGCGCGATCCGCTCGCCGCCGATCTCGCCCCCTTCTACCAGGCGAAGCGCGACCGGTTCCTGAAGCTCATCGAGGGCTCGCGATTCCGGCCTCTGCCGTGCGAGGGCACGTATTTCCAGCTCGTCGATTACTCCGCGATCACGACCGAGCGAGACGCCGATTTCGCGCTGCGCCTCATCCGCGAGCACGGCGTAGCCTCCATCCCGATCTCCCCGTTCCTCTCCGGCGTCGAGCCCGGGCCCGTCCTGCGGTTCTGCTTCGCCAAGCGGGACGAGACGCTCGAGCGCGCGGCGGAGCGGCTGCGCCGGGTCTGAGGGGCGGCGCCCCGCGGGCTCGCCGACGGCCTCCCTCAGCGCAGCACGCGGCCGGCGACCGCGGAGAGCCGCTCGACGAGCGCGGGATCGCGCGCCTCCGGGGCCGTGATGATCGCGCTGTCCAGCGCCGTCTGGCAGCCGTGGCGGCAGGGGCCCTGGTGGCTGCCGAGCAGCGGCACCACGTTCCTCACCAGCGCGCGCGCCCTGTCCGCGTTGCGGTGCAGCGCGGAGACCACCTCGTCCACGCTGACAGCCTCGTGGTCCGGGTGCCAGCAATCGAAGTCGGTCACCATGGCCACGGTCGCGTAACAGAGCTCCGCCTCCCGGGCGAGCTTGGCCTCGGGCATGTTCGTCATGCCGATGACGTCGCAGCCCCAGCTCCGGTACAGCTCGCTCTCGGCGAGCGAGGAGAACTGCGGGCCCTCCATCACGAGGTACTTGCCGCCGCGCCTCACAGTGATGTCGAGGCCCTCGCAGGCGGCCATCACCGCGTCGCCCAGCCGCGGGCACACCGGCCTCGCCATGGACACGTGCGCCACCACGCCCGTGGAGAAGAAGCTCTTGTGACGCGCGAACGTGCGATCGATGAACTGGTCCACCACCACGAAGGTGCCCGGCAGCAGGTCCTCGCGCAGGCTGCCCACCGCGGACAGCGAGAGGACATCCGTGACGCCGCTGCGCTTGAGCGCGTCGATGTTCGCCCTGAAGTTGATCTCCGACGGCGGGATGCGATGGCCGCGGCCGTGCCGCGGCAGGAACACCACGCGGTGGCCGTGCAGCGTGCCGAAGCACAGCTCGTCCGAGGGGTCGCCGAAGGGCGAGGACACCTTGCGCCAGGTGACCTCGCTCAGGCCGTCAATCTGGTACAGGCCGCTGCCGCCGAGGACGCCGAGCACGGGTGTGGGGGTTCGCAACATGTGGAGCTCCTGGGATTGTCACGCGGATCGAAGGTCCGTGAGAGGAAGAATTTGGAACCACAGAGGCACAGAGGACACAGAGGAAAGCAGTGAATTCAGGCCGCTCGTGCCGTGCTCTGCTCGACTCACACGATGGGGCCATCCACCGCCTACCGGCCCGGGAGCTCGGACGGATCGAGCCCTTCGAAGCTGGTGAACACGGGATGGCCGTGCCCAGGGGCGATGGGCACCTCGCCCCGATCCAGGCACGCGGTGCGCAGCCCGGCCTCGCGGGCCGCGCAGAGCTCGGCCACGCTGTCCGACAGGAAGACGATGTCCGCAGGCGACAGGTCGAGCGACCGGGCGATGAGACCGTACGACCCAGGCTCCACCTTCGGGCCGGTCGAGGTGTCGAAGTAGCCGGAGAACAGCGGTGTCAGGTCGCCGTGGGCGGTGTGGCCAAACAGCAACTTCTGCGCGGCGACCGAGCCAGACGAGTAGACGTACAGGCGCAGCCCGCGCGCGTGCCATGCCCGCAGGGCCGTCACGGCGTCCGCGTGGACGTGGCCTGTGAGCTCGCCGCGCGCGTACCCCTCGGCCCAGAGGAGCCCCTGCAGCGCCTTGAGCGGCGTGGCCTTACGGTCCTCGTCGATCCATCGCAGCAGCAGCGGTACGGTGCCGTCGTCGCTCAGCGCCGCCTCGCCGGCGAGCGCCCGCGCCTCGTCGAGGAGCCGGCGCACCTCCGGGTCGCCCCGGCGCGACGCCACGAAGGCCGGGAGGCGCCGCCGGGCGAAGGGGAAGAGGACGCCCTTCACGAAGGCGATGGAGCTCGTCGTCCCCTCTACGTCGGTGACGACCGCGCGCACCGCGCTCACGGCGCGTACCTGGGGAACAGATCCGCGATGTCGCTCCCCGTGAAGTTACCCACCCAGCCGTCCGGGCGCTCGAAGAACCGGACGGCCGCAAACAGGGGCCGAGGTCCCATGTCGAACCAGTGCCGCATCTCGGCGGGCACGCTGATGAGATCGCCGCGCGTGCACACGATCTGGAGCACGTGTCGCCCGGCGTGCAGGTAAAAGCAGCCGCTGCCCTCCACCATGATGCGGGACTCGTCCTCGGTGTGCGTGTGCTCGGCCAGGAACTTCTTCCGCGCCTGCTCCGCGTTCGGCGTATCCGGCCTCATGCGCACCACGTCCACGATCTCGTAGCCGTGCGCCGCTCGCTCGGCCTCGACAACGTGGCGGTAGGCGGCGAGCACCTCCTCCTGGCCGGCGCCGTCCGGCAGCGGGATGGAGGCGTCGACGCGCTCGAAGCGGACGCCGACGGCGCCGAGCTCGCGGCGGATGTCGTCCAGATCGGTGTACACGCCGGACGCCCGATCCGGCTGGTCCTCAGGATAGATGGTCAGGTGACTCATCGACAGATCCTCATCCTCTCGAGCTCGCAGGTGAGCAGGTGTTCCAGCGCCACCGTGTGGCGGCGCGCCTCGCGCACGGACCGACCCCAGGCATACAGCCCGTGACCCGCGATGAGGTAGCCCACCGCCTCCGGGCGGCGGGCCAGCTCCGCGGACACGCGCTCGGCGAGCCGCGGGACGTCCTGGTCGTTGGGAAAGACGGGGATCACGACGGTCGCCTCGTGGGTGCGCGTGTCACCCAGCGCCTTGAGCAGCTCGAAGCCGCGCAGCGCGATCGCCCCCTCGGCCTCGCGCAGCGAGGACAGGAGCGCGCTGACGACGGAGTGGGTGTGCAGCACGGCCGCCACCCCGGAGCGCTCGCGGTAAAGATGGAGGTGCAGCGGCGTCTCCGCCGAGGAGCCCGGCGGCGGCGGCGCATGGATATCCGCCACCAGGATATCGGCCTCGGTCAGCTCGCCCTTGTCCACGCCGGAGCGCGTGACAGCCACCGTGCGCGCGTCGAGCCGGCGCGAGAAGTTGCCGCTCGTGGCCGGCACGAAGCTGCGCAGGCTCAGGAACCGACCCGCCTCCACGAGCTCCCGCGCGGCCTCGGCCAGGGTGGACGAGGGCGGGGAATCGCCGGCACCGCTCTCTGTAGACTCCATTTCATTTGCAATCAAGTTACCGTAGTAGTACCAGGGGGCTCGACCGGGATCAAGCCCGGCGCCGCGCGTGGCGGCCGGGCAGCAGCGTTGATGGGGTGACTCGCTTGCCTGTCTCCCTGCCGGTCCGCCGAATGGAGGCCTCATGCTGAAGTACACGTCCCAGCTCAGAGCGATCCCCCGCGATGTCGTCGACGGCATGCTCGAGGACGTCGCGCGCGCCGACGTCCCATGGACCGAGAACTACTCGCGGTATCAGTCCGGCGGGTGGAAGACCGCCGCGCTCTACAACGCGAGCGGAGACTCGCGGGAGAACGATCTCGCGGACTGCGCGCCCATCCCGACCGAGGTCGTCCCGCGGCTGCCTCGGGTCCGCGACTTCATCGAGGGATCAGGCCTCAAGCTGATGTGGGTCAGGCTGCTCCGACTCGACCCGAACGCGTTCCTGTGGGAGCACACCGACTACGGGGCGAACAACCTGAGCCGCGTTCCCAGGCTCCGGCTCCACGTTCCGCTGAAGACCAACCCGGACGCGCTCATCGTCCTGCCGTCGCGCTCGGTCCACATGAAGAGCGGCTTTCTCTGGAAGCTGTCCCCTCATGAGACGCGCCATGGCGCCTGCAATCGCGGTTCTGAGGAGCGTATTCACCTGATCCTCGACTGCTACATGAACGGGACCCTGGAAGAGCTCATCGCCCGGGAGCTCCTCCAGCCCGACGCGGTGCGGGACAAGCCCAGGCTCTCGGAGGAGCGCTTCGCGGAGCTCTGCCGCGACGCCGACGCGCTGATGAGCAGCGGACGCCAGAGCGCCGCAGAGGACCTGTTCCGGAAGGTGTTCCACAGCGATGACCTGGGCTCCCTGTCGAGCTACGACCTGCTCGCGCGCTACTTCGAGGGTCGCGGCGACGCCGCTCGGCGGGATCACTGGTTGAAGGAGAAGATCACCTTCCTGAACCTCAACGTGCCCGGACATCCGTTTTATCAGCCCGCCCTCGCATGAACCCCGGGATCCGGGCGCCCTGCCCGCGGCCCCAGGTTCACCCACACCGGCTAGCTCACCCGCCTCCGGCGGCGCCCGCAGCGGAAAGATACGCCTGCTTGCCAGCGAGGCCGGACCTCCATAGCATGATATGTTGCGGGCTCGCGGGGGCTCCGCGCTTCGATGGAGCGGGCACATCATGCTTAGAATCACTCACGCACAGACAGGCGCGCTGGAAGACCTCACGCCGGGCCCGGCGCCCCGGCGGGAGCGGGAACGGCACGTCGACGCCGCCGGGGCCGCTGTCGCCGCTCGCCCGCGCGGCGCCGCCGCGCCGGGCGAGGCCCGCGTCAAGCCAGCCCCCGCGCAGCGCTGCGTGACGGCGCGCGCCGTCCGCTCCGACATGCTGCTCGTGCTGCTCGCCGCGCTCGCCGCGCTCGCCGCCGGCGGCGCCCTCGGGTGCGGCCACGCCTGCAACCACGGGTTCTCACCCTGCCCGACGACGTCCTCCGCGTCCTCCGCCTCGTCCGCGCCGGGCGCCTCGGGCCCCAGGAAGGGCAGCTGTCCGAGCGAGTACCGCCCGCTGTGCCTCGGAAAGGACTCGCGCTGCTCGACCGACAAGAACGGCTGCCAGGTCTGCGATTGCGTGGACAGCGGGTCGCCCGCGTCCACGCTCGACCCGCGCGACGTCCAGGACCCGCACGGCGGGCGCTAGCCCCGCGTCCCCCGAGCTACCCGAGGAGCGCACCCATGAGCCCAGAGAAGGACCCGAATCAGGCCGACGCGCTCCTCGCCGAGGCCGAGCGGATCTCGGCGATCCTCGCCGAGCACGCGGCCCGGCACGACCGCGACGGCACCTTTCCCGTCGAGGGGCTCGCGGCCACGGTCCGCTCGCCGATCAACACCGCGGTGATCGGCGGAGCCGCCGGCGGTGACGGCGAGGGCGCGCCGTGCTCGTGGCTCACGTTCGGCCGCACCGTCGCCATCCTGGCCCGGGGCGACGCGTCGTTCGCCACGGCGTGGCTCATGCACCAGGGCGCCATGTCCCTCTTCCGCGCCTTGGTCGACGCGGACGAGCGATCCCGCTTCGAGCAGGCGCTCCGCCGCGGCGCCTGGGTCGCCAACGCGCTCTCCGAGCCCACGAGCGGCAACATGTTCCTCGCGCCGCGCCAGGTGGCCCGCAGGGCCGAGGGCGGCTTTCGCCTGACCGGCGAGAAGCGCTTCGTGAGCGGGTGCGAGCACGCCGACTGCTTCTTCACCGCCGCGGTCTGCGACGGTCAGCCCACGTTCTTCCTCATCGACAGGGACGACTCCATCGCCATCGAGCCGATCTGGGACACCCTCGGCATGCGCGCCACGCGCAGCCAGATCGTGCGCTTCCAGGACACGCTCCTGCCCGACGCGCGGCGGCTCGCCGTCGACCCCCTGGCGCCCAACCCCATCCCCATCGCCGCCGGCTGGCTCTCCATCGGCATCGCCGAGGCCGCCATGGCCGCGGCCGTGGCCTACGCCCGCGAGCGCGTGCTGCCGCCGGGCGACCGGCCCATCGCCGAGCTGCAGTGGGTGCAGTTCGCCGTGGCCGACATGAGCCTGCGCCTCGAGGCCGCGCGCGCCCTCGCCATGCGCACCGCCGCGGCGGCCGACACCGGCGATCCGAGCTACGGCCTGCTCCAGCTGCAGGCCAAGGCGGTGGCCAACGAGGCCGCCGTCGCCATCGCCACCTCGGCCCTGGAGATCGCCGGCGGCGCCGGGTACATGCGCAGCCGACCCATCGAGCGCCACCTGCGCGACGCCATGAGCGGGCCGCTGATGGCCCTGTCCGGCCCCGTGATCCGCGAGATCCTGGGCAAGGCCCTGCTCGGCGTCGGCAGCGCCGCGCCGTGAGCCAGGCCAGCGAAGGCCAGCGGCGCGCGCCGCCTCAGCCGAGCAGCCGCCGGAGCTGAGCGAGCAGCTCCGGGAAGCCGAGCCCCTTCGAGATCGCCGCGTCGGGCGGGGGCGCGCCGCCGAGGTCCTCGTCGCCGCTCCCGCTGAGCAGCGCCGCCTTCGCGCCCGGCAGGCGCGCCCGCAGCGGCCCGAGCAGCGCGGCGCCACGGCCGTCGCCGAGGTTCTGGTCGAGCAGCGCGAGGTCGTACCGCGCGCCCGCGGCCGCGAGCTTCCGGCCCGCCTCGGCGAACGAGCCGGCCACGTCGACCTCGAACCCCTCGTCCTCGAGGAGCGCGGCGAGCACGAGCCGCGACGCCTCGTCGTCGTCCACGAGCAGCACGAGAGGGCGGTGTCCCGCGGCCTTCAGCACGACCCGGGATCGCTCCGGGCGCGCGCGATCGCGTGCATCAGCTCGCGCACGTCGAACGGCTTGTGCAGGCAGGCGTAGCCGCCCCGGCTCGTGAAGGCGTGGATCATCTCGGGGGGCGCGTGGCCGGTCATCGCGATGACGCGGATCTGCTTGCTCAACCGCCGGAGCTGCTCGTACGTCTTCACGCCGTCGAGCGCCGGCATCACGAGGTCGAGCACGCACACGTCCACCGTCTCGTCCCGGGCGCGCTGGATGGCCGTGTACCCGTCGTACGCCGCCTCGGCGCGCAGCCCCGCCGCCCGCAGCCCGGCCACGATCGTCTCGGCGACGTCGGGGAGGTCGTCCACCACGAGGACGGGGCGCGACTCCAGCGCCCGCGCGACGATCCGCACGAGGTGTTCCATCGAGAACGGCTTGTAGATGACCGCGTAGACGCCCTCGCCGATCCCCTCCTCGATGAGCTTCTCGATCGCGAAGGCGGTCATCAGCACCACCGTGAGCCCTGGCTGGATGCGCTTGAGCTCCCGGAAGGTCTCGACGCCGTTGAGGCCGGGCATCTTCACGTCGCTGAGGACGAGCTCGAAGCGCTGCTGCCGCGCGAGGGCGAGGGCGTGCGCGCCGTCCCGCGCCTCGACGACCTCGTACCCTTCGAGCTCGAGGTTCGCGGCGAGCGTGGCGCGCATCCCCTCCTCGTCGTCCACCACGAGCACCCGCCTGGTCGCCTGCATCGTCGTTCCCCCTCTCACGCTGCCTCCCACGTCGCCTCTCACGTCGCCTCTCGCGTAGATCGCTCGGCCCGCGCCACCGGCGCCGCCGCGCGCGGCAGCCGGATCGTGAAGGTCGTCCCCGCGCCGGGCTCGCTCTCCACCGCGATGCTGCCGCCGTGCAGCCGGACGATGCCGGCGGTGATCGCGAGCCCGAGCCCCGTCCCCTTCAGCTTCGTGCTGAAGAGCGGCTCGAAGATCTTCGCGAGGTGCTCCCTGTCGATCCCGGCCCCGTTGTCGGCCACCGAGAGGATCACCTCCCCGTCGCACGCGCGCGCGCCCACGCCCACGCGGCCCTCGCGGCCGGCCGGGATCGCCTCGGCCGCGTTCTGGATCAGGTTCACGAGCACCTGGCGGAACTGGTCCTTGTCGAGGCTCGGCACCGGCAGGCCGGGCGGCACCTCGTTCGAGAGGCGCACGTGCGCGGGCGCCTGCACCACCGAGAGGGCGTCGTCGACCAGCGGCCCGAGCGGGCAGGCCGACCGGCAGAGCCTGCGCTCGCGCGCGAAGTCCAGGAGATCGCTGATGATCCTGGTGCACGAGAGCAGCTCCTTCTCCATCAGCGCGAGGAACTGGGCGACGCGCGGCTCGGCGCCGAGCTCGGTCCCGGCAAGGCGTTTCCTGAGGTAGTACGAGGCGTTCCTGACGGCGCCGAGCGGGTTGCGGAGCTCGTGGCCGATGCTCGCGGCGAGCTGCCCGATCGCGGCGAGCCGCTCGACGCGCAGCCTCGACTCCTGGGCTTCGCGCAGGCTCTCGGCCATGTGCCGGAGCGCCGCGCCCATGCGCCCGAACTCGTGCGCTCCGAGGTCGGGCACCGCGTAGGCCAGGTCGCCGCCGGCGATGCGCCGCGCGCACTCGGTCAGCGCGCTGAACCCCCGCGCCATGGTGCGCAGCAGGCCGCCGAGGAGCACGACGAGGATCGCCAGCGCCGCCGCCGTCAGGGCGACGCCCGCGCGCTGGACCTGCGCGCCCGCGCGGCCGGCCTCCTCGGTGCTCCGCGCGACGTCGCGCCGCGCCTCGGCGATGGCCGCGTCGATGTGGGGCACGAACTCGCGCTCGTACTCCGCCTCGGGCGCCTCCACGAAGCGCCGGTTGGCCTTGCGATCGCCGGCGCTCGCCATGCGGGTCACCTCGCCCATGTCGCCGGCGATCCTCGCGAAGCTCACGCGCATCCGGCGCAGGCGCTCGTCCTCCGCCTGCGCCTCGGGCGCGCCCTCCCGGAGGACCTCGTCCTCCAGCCACGCCCGCTTCAGCGCCTCCACCGCGGCCAGGTCCCGCGCGACGAGCTCGGTCAGGTGGCGCAGCTCCTCGGTGTCGCCGCCGCCGAGGGAGATCTCCGCGGCCTCGCGCATGTAGCGGCTCGCGTGGTTGGCGAGCGTGACGTGCCGGGTGAGGTCCTCGTAGGACAGCTCGGAGCGCCGCTGGAGCAGCGCCATCCGGGTGGACGTGACGTGGAGCGCCGCGGCGGCGAGCGCGACCACCGCCGCGGCCACGGCGAAGATCAGCGCGAGCCCGGCCCGGATGCTCATCGCGGCGCCTCCACCGCGTCTGGCTCGCGGGGCCGCGTCACGGCGGCGGCTCCGCGGCGCCCGCGCCGGGCGCCTCGCCCGCGAGGGGCAGCTCGATGCAGGTCCGCGTGCCGCGGGGCGCGCCGCGCTCGATGGTGAGCGCGCCGAAATAGCGGCGCGCCACGCGCTCGGCGATGTTGAGCCCGAGGCCGAGGTGGCCGGGCTTCGTCGTGTAGAACGGGCGCGTGATCGCCTCCCGCTCCGCCTCGGGCACGCCCGCCCCGGTGTCCTCGACCTCGACGCGGTAGCGCGCGCCGACCACGCGCCCGCGCAGCGCCACGACGCCGCCGCCTTCCATCGACTCCGCCGCGTTCTCCACGAGGCACCGCACCGCCAGCGCCAGCTCGGCCGGATCGAGCTCGACGACGCCGTCCGCCGCGTCGACGTCGACGCGGCTCCCGGACTCCGCGATGCGCGCGCACGCGGCCGCCGTGCGGACGCACTCGAGGGCGCTCGCGCTGACCGTCTGGCGCCGGGGGCGCGCCCGCGAGCCGATCACGTCGTCGACGAGCGCGCTCGCCGCGAGCACCTCCTCGTCGATCACGTGGATGAACTGCTCCACCCGCGGGTCGTCCCGGCAGACCTGCTCCCGGGCGACCTTGCGCCTGATGAAGTACGCCGCGTTGCGGATCGTGCCGAAGCAGTTGCGCAGGTCGTGGCGCAGCGTCGCCACGATCTCCTCGGCCGTCGCGGCCTGCTCCGCGGCGCCGAGCGGATCCCGGCTCATCATCGCGGGCGATCACCCTCCTCGGCGCGCTCCCCTCCTCGCCTGGTCGTCACTTGTTGTACCGGCCCGGGAGCGCGATGTCGCCGAGCCGCGTCACGCTCACGTGGCTCACCGTGCGGGACGACGGGGGCGGGTACGAGCTCACCTTCTCGCGGCGCGAGGACTCCGGCGGATCCCGCATCTCCGGCGGCCGGTACGACGGCGCGCGCCGCCCCGAGCCGGGCGCGACGCTCTCGCGCCCCGCGGGGGGGCTCGCGGCGGCGCCCACCGACCGCCGCGTCTGGGCGAGCCGCGCGAGCTCCAGGACGATCCGGGTGATCCGGGCGGGCTCGAACGGCTTCAGGATGACGTAGTGACGGCCGCCCTCGCTGGAGCGGATGTACTCCTCGGCTCCGGTGATCAGCAGGCAGCTCGTGTAGACCGGCAGCTCGGTGACCCGCTTCAGGAGCTCTTCACCGTTCATCCCCGGCATCTTGTAGTCGGAGCAGACCACGTGGAACTGGCCTGTATGCAGCATCTCGAGCGCCCGGTGGGCGGATCTGCAGGTGGTGACGTCGACGTCGTCGGAGAGGATGGCGGCGATGCTGTCCAGCATCCTCTGCTCATCATCGACGACGAGCACGCGCAGCCTCTCCGGGGCATACAGGCTCACGAGACTCCTCTTGTGTGTGCGTGCGGTGGATCGAGCTCTGCTGTGGTGCTCGGCGGTAGGCCTGGGGTCATGTCCTCCGCGCGCGCCGGGCTCGCTCGCGCGCGCGGCGCCTCGCGGCGGAGCTGCGCGTCGACATCATGCGCTCCGTTCGACACGTGACATCGCGAAGCAACCACAGGAGCAGATCAGGAATCTACACCACGGACCCTAGGTTGGTAAAGCGATTCCTGAGTACGTCGCGCGATCGCCACCCTGAAGCGACCTCGTGTGTACTGGAGCTCGGCTTCGTTCGGCTTCGTTCGGTTTCGTTCGGTTCGTTCGGCTTCGTTCGGCTTCGTTCGGTTCGGTTCAGCGCTCAGCTCGAAGTTCACTGGTTTGAAACATTCGAGTCACGTGAACGATAAGCGCGTCCGCAGGTTCAGCGCCTGGATTGCACAACTGCAACAACTGACTCGGTTTCCCCACTGCACAGCAGACATCCATTGCAGATTCGAAAGGAGAGCGCCCTGGCGCGCGCGGCGCAGGCGGCTGCGTGGCCTGGCGCCGCCGCGCGCGCCTGTCGTCGGTGGTGGGAGTCGCGCCCCGGGTGCGTCGCGGCGCAACGTGCGAAATACCTGCGCCCCGCCATGCAGACGCCGGATCGAGGGCTGTTGCCCACGGCGCTCGTGGCGCTCCTCGTTGTCGGCATGCGGCGCGCGCTGGCGGCGCGCAACCGTCGAGTCGAGAAGGTCACGCAGGGCGAGGTAACGAGGCTCGTCGCCGGCGGGTGCCTGGTCGTGCGCCGCGGGGAGGAGCCGCCCGCGCGCGACCGGTGCGGGAGCTCGGCGTGGACGCGCGCGGTCGGCGGTCCGCCCCGGCGGGAGGAGCCACAGCGGTCGTCCAGGGGAGACGGTCGCCGCGGAGCGCGCCAGCCCCACGCCGCCTCGAGCACGGCTCCTGCCTGACGGCGGAGTGACCGCCGCGATCCTGTCTGGTAGGGTGCGTCAGTCCATGACCCCGGCCATCGACAAGCGCGCGCTGCTCGCGGCCCTGAAGGATCAGCTCGCTCGCGAGCTCGAGCGCTCCACCGAGCGGGCGCGCGACGCCGCCAGCGCCGTGACCCACGAGGAGAACCGCGCGGAGGGCGACAAGGACATGCGCGCGACCGAGGCGTCGTACGTGGCGCGGGGTCACAGCGAGCGCGTGCTGCTGATCGAGCAGGCGCTCGCCAGGCTGGGCGCCCTCCCGGTGCGCGACTTCGGCCCGGGCGCCGGCATCGAGAGCTCGGCCCTGGTGGAGCTGGAGAGCGGCAAGCGACGCGCGCTGTACTTCCTGCTGCCGGCGGCCGGCGGCGAGCGGATGCAGTTCCAGGGGGTCGAGCTGCAGACCCTCGCCACGACGAGCCCCCTCGGCGCGTCCCTGCTGGGCCTGTCGGAGGGCGACGAGGCCGAGGTCGCCACGCCGCAGGGGACGCGCCTGTACCAGATCACCAGCGTGCGGTGAGGGACCGGCGGCGCGGGCTCGTACGGCCACGCCGGCTTGCTCGCGCGCTCGCGACCAGAGAACCTGCCCGGCATTCCGCCAGGAGGCCGGCGCGGCGCGCCTCCAGAAAAAGATCCTCCTCCTCGTAGGGAGCCCCTGCCCGCCAGCGTCACAGGGATGAACGACCCGCTCGGCACGACGCGGGCGACCCAGGAGAAGAGTCCATGATGCAGTCTCGTTGGTGGAGGCTTGGTGGGATCTTGCCGCTCGTCGGCGCGCTCGTCGGCGCGGCCGGTTGCACCGCGGAGACCGGCCAGGGCGACACGTCCCCGAGCGACGAGGCCGCCGAGGCGGCGCTCGCGCAGGGGCCGTCGAGGGGCGGCCGCGCCGGTGAGCCCGGCGGCCACCGCAAGGGCTTCGGTCCTCGCGGGGGCGCGCACGGCCCCGAGCACCTCCTGCGCGCGGCGCTCCACGAGCTCGACCTGTCGGACGCGCAGAAGGCGACCATCCAGGGCGCCTTCGAGGGCCTGCACGACGGCGCGAAGGAGCGCCCGCAGGACGGCGGCGCCGCCTTCGTGGCGCTCGCCGCGGGCGTGCGCGCGGGCAAGATCGACCGGGCCGCGATCGAGGCGAAGCTGCCCGACGCCGGCCGCGCGGCCGAGGAGCGCCGCGCGCGCGTCGCCGGGGCGCTGAGCAAGCTCCACGCGACGCTCACGAAGGAGCAGCGCCGCGAGCTCGTCGACGCGGTCGCCGCGAAGATGGACGCGCGAGGCGAGAAGGGCGACCGCGGTTCGCGCGGCGGCGGCCCGGACGGCGACGGCGGCGAGCGCGGCGAGCACGCCGGCATGAAGGGCGGCCCCGGCATGCACGGCGGCCCCGGCATGCACGGCCCCGGCATGCACGGCGGCCCCGGCATGCACGGCCCCGGCATGCACGGCGGCCCCGGCATGCACGGCCCCGGCATGAAGGGCGGCCCGCTCGGCCACCTCCTCCGCGGCCTCGACCTGCGCGACGAGCAGCGCGCGCAGATCGACAAGGCGCTGGAGGGCATGCGCCCGAGCGACGCCGAGCGGGAGGCGTGGAAGGCGGATCACGCAGCGAAGCGCGCCGAGATGCGCGCGCGGCTCGAGACGTTCGCCGGCGACCAGTTCGACGCGAGCGCGTTCCTGCCGGCCGCGGACGCGAAGAATGGCCCGCGGGCGCACCTCGACCGCATGATCGACGCGCTCGGCGCGATCGTCCCGGTCCTCGACGACGCGCAGCGCCATGCGCTCGCCGACCGCCTCGGGAAGAGCCCGGCGGCGGGCAAGTTCGACCGCGACGGCGAGCGTGGCCCCGGCCGCGGCGGTGAGCGCGGCGGGCCCGGCCGCGGCGGTGAGCGCGGCCCCGAGCGCCGCTGAGCGCCCGTCCCGGTGGCGCGCGCGGTGCGATGGGCGCAGAATCGCGAGGGATCGTGATCGTCGACCTCAGGCTCGTCGCAGCGCGCGTCGCCGGGGGCGATGACGCGGCCTTCCGGCAGATCGTCGAGCACACGCGCGCGCCGATGTACCGCCTCGCCGCGCGCCTCGTCGGCGACCTCGCGGAGGCCGAGGACGCCCTGCAGGAGGCGTTCGTCGATGCCTACCGAGCCCTGCGCGAGGGGCGCTACGACGGGAGATCGAAGGTGGAGACCTGGCTGTACCGCATCGTGACGAACGCCTGCCTCGACGCCCTCCGGCGCCGCCGCGACACCCCGCGCGAGGCGCCGGCCGAGCCGCGGTTCGACGGCCTCGTCTCCGCCGAGGCGCGCGTCGCGCTGCGCGAGCTCGACGCCCTGCTCGCCGCGCTTCCCCCCCAGGAGCGCGCGGCGCTCGTCCTCGTCGCCGTCGAGGGGCTCCCCGCGAAGGAGGCCGCGGCGGCGCTCGGTTGCTCCGAGGGCGCCGTCGAGCAACGTTTGGTGCGCGCCCGCGCCGCGCTCCGCGCGCGACAGACCGAGAAGGAGGCGCCGCATGCCTGACCGCGACGACGACCGGACCGACCTCGATCGGGATCTCGCGCGCCTCGCGGCCGCGACCGATCGGCTGGGCGTGGACGACGCCGACCACCGCTTCACCGAGGCCGTCCTCCGCGCCGCCGGGGCGGCCGGCGACCCGCTCGCCCGCATCGCGCGCGCCACCGAGGGCCTCGCGCCGGACGCCGCCTTCACCGAGGCCGTCCTCCGCGCCGCGACGTCCGCTCCGCTGTCCGCACGCCCCGCGATGGCCGACGGCATCGTCCGGTCGGGTCGCGCTGCCATCCTCGTCACGGCCCTCGCGGCGGCCGCGAGCGTGCTCTTCTTCCTGCAGACGCAGCGCGACGTCGACAGCGCGATCATGGCCTCCGTGGACACCATCGAGGCGGGCGAATGACCCTGCCGCCCGCGCCCCCGCCCGCCCCTGCGCGCTGGAAGCCCCTGGCCGTGCTCGCCGCCGTCTTCCTCTTCGGCGGCGTCGCCGGCGCTGCCATCGGCCGCAGCACGGCCCTGAGCGACCTCGAGGCGACCTTCCGGCGCCCTCCGACCGAGGCGCGCGCCCAGTTCCGGCTCGGGGCGATGCGCCGCCGCCTCGATCTCACGAGCGACCAGGTACGCGAGCTCAGGGCCACCCTCGACGAGGCCGAGGCCGAGCGGGAGCGGCTCCTCTCGGAGTGCCGCCCCGCGCTCGACGCGCTCCGCGATCGCACCGACGCCCGCGTGAAGAGCGTCCTCACGCCCGAGCAGCAGGCCCGCTACGAGGAGCTCGAGGCGGAGCGGAGGCAGCGTCCCGGCCCGCCGCCGCACGGGCCGGGGCACCCTGGGCGCGGGCGCGGGCCCGGGGGGTTCGAGAGAAGAGATTGAACCGCCAAGGGCGCCAAGAGCGCCAAGACATGAGAGAGAAATGATCTCCTGAATCCCTCTTATCTCTCTCCTGGCGTTCTTGGCGCCCTTGCCGGTTCATCTCTTCTCCACGCCCGGGCGTGCTGAGCTGTCTTTGCCAGGCGAGCAAGCGGCGCCGAGGGAGCCAGTCGCGCCGCGTGGCGGCCAGCGGATCACACCGGTGGCAAAACGACACAGGCGCTGCGCTGCCGACCTCGCTAGAGCGACAAACGGGTTGAAACCACGAGAAAAGCAGAAATTTCACAGGGAGGCGGGGAGGCGGGGAGCGAGAGACGGCAAGAGGGAGAAATTCATTTTTTTCTTCCTCCCCGCCTCCCTGTGAAATTTCTCCGGGTTTCAATGTGATCGATGTTCTAGGAGAGATCCTCTTCCTGGAGCGCGCAGTTGATCCCGAACGCCGCGTCCGCCCCCTCGGCGGCGGCCATGACGGCGAGCAGCACGTCCCTCGACGCGTCCCCGGCGACGAAGACCCCCTCGCAGGTCGTCTCCTCGTGCCTGTCCGCCGTCTCCACGCCGCGCTCCTCCGTGACCTTGCAGCGGAGCTTCCTCGCGAGATCCGACCGCTGCTCCAGCCTTGTCTTCACGAAGAGCGCGCGGCGCTCCACGGAGCTGCCGTCCTCGAGCACCAGGCGCTCCAGCATCCCGTCTCTGCCCTCGAGCCGGGCGATCCGCTCCTCGCGCACGCCGACGCCGTGCCGCGCCAGCCGCTGCGCCTCGCCCCCGGGCAGGGACGCCGGCCCGTCCGTGAACAGGACGATGTCGTCGCTCCAGGTCTTCATGTTCAGGGCCAGCGCGACGCCGGTACAGCCCTGTCCGTAGACGCCTATCGGCTGATCCCGCGACTCCCACCCCTCGCAATAGGGGCAATGGTGCACGCTCTTCCCGTACATCGCAGGGAGGCCCGGGAGCTCCGGCAGCCGGTCGACGAGGCCGGTGGCGAGCAGCAGCTTGCGGCAGAGCAAGCGCTCGTCGCCTTCGAGCGTCACCTCGAAGCGCTTCGCCTCGCGGCGGACGTCGGCGACGGCCACCTCCCGGATCTCGACACCATAGGGCTGCAGCTGCTCGCGCCCGATTCGCCTGAGCTCGGACGGCGCGATCCCGTCGCGCGACAGGAACCCGTGCATCGCGTGCGCCGCGTCGTTGCGGTACTGGCCTGAATCGCAGACGAGGACGCGCCTCCGGCACCGCCCCAGGATGAGCGCCGCGCTCAGGCCGGCGGGCCCTCCGCCGATGATGATCACGTCGTATCCCGGGAGATCCTCTTTCCGTGTGGACATGGCTGCGCGGCCGGCCTCGCAACGAGCGCGCCGCTGGCCCGCGCGCGGCGCCCCCGGTCCGCCCGGCCTGGCCGGCGCCGCTCAGCCCGGAGGCTCCCTCCATGCGTGTAAGATCCCGGGCCGCGCGCCGTTCCCCGGCCATGCCCTGGAGCCGATATCCTCGCCGCGTGCGCCGGCGCGGGAGCCTGTCCATCGCCCTCCTCTCGGCCGTGGCCCTGACCGGCGCGTGCGCCAACCCGCAAGGCACCCACGGCCCGCACGCGCCGCCGGTCGCGGAAGCCGCGTACGGCGGCGCGCAAGACCCGCACGCGCAGCAAGCCACGCCGCCTCCGCACGCGCAGCAAGCCACGCCGCCCCCGCACGGGCCGCCGGCGGAGCAAGGCCCGCACGCCCTCCGGACCACGCCGCCGCCGGAACGCGCGCACGGCGGCGGAGGCGAGGCCGGCGCCAGGTGAGCCTCGCCGTCTCGGCCCTGCGCCGCGCGCGATGACGGCGGGCGCGCTCGCCGGCGCCCCTCGATCGGTGCCAGCGATCGACGGCAGCGATCTCCCAGCGTGCGCCTGACTCAGGGCTTCCTGGCGATCGTCGCCCAGAAGTGCAGCTCGGCGGTGAGCGAGAGCGCTTCGCCCTTCTCCCTCGCCTCCGCCTCTTCTTGCCGGATGCGAGCCACCCCTCGCGCGAAATCCTCCGGGGAAAGCACGGCGAGCTGGCTCGTCCACCGAGGATCGCCCCCCTCCGCGAGGAACTCCGCCGCAGAGCGACCCCGATCCAGGCGCAGGGCGAGCCTCGTGCCCGCGACGAGGAACCCGGCCTGCTCGAGCCAGCGCTTCAGCGTGTCGGCGGAGGCGAACCGCTCGAGATCGAGCCCCCGGGTCGACTCGAAGTAGTCATAGACGAACCAGCGATCGAGCCCCCGGTGCGGATCGAGGCCGATGTTGAGCAGGAGCCCCCCGGCGTCGAGCACCCGGAACGCCTCGGCCATGAACGCCGGCGGATCGGGGAAATGATGCAGCGCATTAACGCAGAGCACGCAGTCGACGTGCGCGTCCGGGAGAGGGAGCCGCTCCGCCGTCCCGTGGAGGAGCGTCGCCGCCGGCAGCCGGGCGCGCGCCTGCTCGAGCATGGCGGGCGACGCGTCGAGCCCGGTCACCTCGAACCCGTGCTCGTGCAGGAGCTCCAGCCAGTGCCCCGTCCCGCACCCCACCTCGAGCGCTCGCCGCCCTGGTGAGGACTCGAGCACATCGAGGACCACCTGCTCGATCCCGGCGTACGCGCCCCCCTGATAGCGCCGGTCGAAGACCTCCGCGATGCGCTCGTAATCCGTTTTTCCCATGCCGTTGCTCACCTGTCCCGTGCTCGCGCGTGACGTCGCACAACGTGGCGCAGCGCCGCGGGTGACTGTCACCCTCGAGCTGTCAAACCTTCATACAAGGTGAGGATCCGATCATCAATGATCCCTCGCGGTGCGCACGATGTGCGCGCCGGCGGCGGCGCCCGGCGCGGTCCATCGGCCTTGAGCGCGCGCTCTCCACGTCGTGGACAGAGCAGACTCGCACTCAAATAAAATGGAATTTTACATCGATCACCCATTGAGTCCCGGACGAGCGTGGCTATTCATCGCCTCGACACGCTCGCCCTTCGCTCCACCCACGAAGGGCCAACAGGGGGGAACGATCATGAACCGGATCAGCACCGCTGATATCGCAGCGCTCGCGCTCGTCTTTCTGGCGTCCTGCGCGGTGAGCCAGGGACAGGATGAGACTTCTACAGGCACCGCTCTTACCCAGCTCGAGGCCGCCAATGCGCTCAACCCGAACGCCCTCAACCCGAATGCATTGAACCCGAACGCCCTCAACCCGAACGCCCTTAACCCGAACGCCCTCGACCCCGGCTCGCTGAGCCCGGCGGCCCTGCGCGCGCTCCGGGATCCGGGCGAGGCGGGCGATCTCTCGCGCGAGCTACTCAATTATGTGGTCAGCTGTGCGTTCACGCCCGCGCAGTCGTTCCGCTTCTCGTGGACCGATCAGGCAGGCTCGGTCCACGAGGAGCTTTACCCGGGGCTCATCGGGCTCGCCCCGAGCTGGAGCGACAAGCCGCTCGGCCAGACCGACCAGCAGTGGGTCTCGGCGTGCCTCGCGTCGCGCACGAACTGGTACGGCATCTCCGTGACGATCTCCTCGCGGGGCAGTCACCAGGCCATCGACAAGGCCAGCGCCCCCGAGCTCTCGACCTACACGCGACAGGAGGGCGCCTTCTGGGGCAATCTCTTTGACTCGTCTCCTTACCTGCACGCCTGCCATGACGACGCCAGCCACGCGCGGTCGCTGAGCCGAGCGTGCGCCGCCGGGCACCTCGACGAGAACGGGGACGTCGAGGAATGCGGGATGATTCACGTCGTCGGGCCGTGCGACAGCCATTGCCTGCCGCTCAACCAGCGCGGCATGTACTACCCGAGCTGCGTCAACAACCTCACCGGCAGCCCGGACGCGACCACCAGGGTGATCACCGTCTTCCTTCCATAGTACCTCACGCCCAAGCTGATCCCTGGTTCGAGAAAGCGGTAGGCCCGAGGAGTCCCTGCTCGTCGTACGGCGCGGGGGCCGGCACGTGGGCTTCCGGTGCTCCTCCGAGCTTCTTGGCCGGCGCACCAACCGTCGAGCTCGAGAGATCCTCACCCGGCATCTCGCGAACGTCATTCTATCGACCTCCGGCGCACCCATCCGCTCCGTCCATGAACGTCCTAGACGAACGGTGAACCAACAAGCCTGATCCTCATAAGCATCTCGTGAAACCTGTCGAACTGTCCAGGAGGTACCCACTCAGTCGGGTGCCGCCATCACTCCTCGCATTGATTCCGATCAGGACATAGAACCACATCGACAGGTCCTCTGGAGCACCTGGTGCGCCCGCGCTGCTCGCCTGCCTCGGCGCTCGGCGGCGCGTCCGCTGCATTGCCGCCCTGCAGCGACGAAATCATTCACGTTCGCTCCTGAACGGGTGCCGTGCGGACGCAGCCTCAACAGGACAGATCGTTCAACTTGGACGCGCGCCTGTTTCTTCACTTTTTCATCAGCAAACCGAAATTCCGCTGTCCTGGTCACGGAATGTGTTCCATCTTTATCGAGTTGTGACCACTGAAATGGCTCTACTTCCAACCTCGACGGACGGACACCCTCTTTATCCGCCGGCACCCCGCATGAGTGAGCCCTTCATGTTCGGCCGTTATGAAGTGGTTGGCGAGCTCAGCTCCGGCGGGATGGGCGCCGTTTACCTGGCGCGGCAGAAGGGACCTGGTGGGTTCGGCCGCGAGGTGGCGTTGAAGGTCATGCTCCCGGACCTGGCCAGGAAAGTCCCGAACGCCGCCAGGATGTTCGTGGAGGAGATGCGCGTCCTCGCGAGCATCAACCACAACAACGTGGTTCGAATCCTCGATTTTGGCGAGGAGCAGCAGACTCTTTATATGGCGATGGAGTACCTGCCAGGGGTGACGCTCGCCTCGCTCCGTGCCCAGCTCGGCGCCGCTGGGCGCGCGTTCCCGCCGGATCTCGCGGCATCTCTCCTCATCCAGGCGTGCCGGGGGCTCCACGCTGCGCACGAGCTGCGCGACGAGCTCGGCAACCCGCGCAGCCTGGTACACCGCGATGTCACCCCGCACAACGTCATGTGCTGCCAGGACGGCGCGGTGAAGATCATCGATTTCGGGATCGTCTGGGCCAAGGACAGGCTGGTCGAGGCCACATCCTGCCCTCAGCTCAAGGGCAAGCTCGCGTACATGTCGCCGGAGCAGGCCGCGGCCGTGTCGCCGCTGACCCGGAGGTCCGATGTGTTCGCGACCGGGGTCATTCTCTACGAGCTCCTGAGCGGGCGGCCGCTGTTCCGGCGCGACACCGACGTCGCCACGATCATGGCCGTCATGGAGGCGCCCGTCCCCTCCCTGCGCACGATCCGGGAAGATGTGCCGCCGCGGCTCGACGATCTGGTGCTGCGCACGCTCGCGCGCGATCCCGCGCTCCGGCCGGAGAGCGCTGCCGCCGTGGCGGACGAGCTCGCCGCGATCCTCTGGGAGGCCGGCGGGCGCTTCGCCCATCCGGAGGCTGCAGCGCGCTACCTCGAGTCGCTCGGGGCGACCCTGATCGGGCGCCACCCCGAGCGCCTTGGCCAGGCGCCGTGGTTCGCCCAGGTCTCGCGTGCCTCGACGACAGTACCGGCCGTCGCAGAAGCCAATCATCCGGCCGGGGTGCCGGCGGTCATCCCGGCCGATCACCGAGCCGGGACGCCAGAGCCCGCCGACCTGCTGGAGGTCGTCGCGCCGCCGGACGGGACTTACCAGGAGTGCGCGCTGCCCGACGGGCGGAGGCTCGTCATCCAGTCGCTCGCGCTCGACGAGCACTGCCGCGTCCCGACGCCGCTCGTCTTCGCGGCCGCGCCGGCGCTCCTGCCGGCGCGGCTGCTCGTCTCGCCCCGCGCGAGCGCGCTCTTCGTCGAGGTGGACAGGCACGCCGTCCTCGATGGAGGGCAGCGCGCGAGCATCTACCACGACGCCAGCGACCCCGCGACGCGCTGCGAGGGGCTCCAGATCTCCGAGATCGCGCGGCACATGAGCTTCGATGTGGGGCACCGCCGCGCGCGAGTGCAGCGGATACACGCCGGGAGCATGGCGGCGGGTCGCGGCGAGCTGCGGCCGCGCGTGGAGATCGCGCCCTTCCAGGTGGCGATCGTCACCGACAAGACCCCGAAGCGGCTCGTGCTCCTGTCGACCGCGGACCCCGCCGCGGGAGCGATCCACCTGGCGTGCGTGAGCATCTTCTGAGGCCCTCACGGTTCGAGCGCGGTGAACCCCTGACATCACAAGGTGACGAGCATGCTGACACTGGTACAAAAGCCGGAGTCGACGCAACCGATACCCCCCGGAGCAGCCGGAGACTCTCCGCCGGGCGTGCCGCCGCGAGCCCCACTTCGCGGCGGACCTCCGGGCGCATCGCTGAGCGCCGTCCAGGCCAACGTCAGCTATCAGTTCCTCATGAACCAGGACTCGAACGGCGGCTGCGAGCCGATCGAGCTCGGACAGGGGAAATTCGCCAAGGTCTACAAGGGCAAGCAGCTGAGCGCCGGCCAGCACGTGCGGTTCGTCGCGATCAAGGTGCTCCACGACTTCGCGAAGAGCGCCGAGGAGCGGCTCTTCAAGCAGGAGATCGAGCTGCTCAAGGACATGACCGTCGACGTCGGCGTGAACGTGGTCAGCACCCTCGACATCATCCAGCTCGAGCCGATGGTGATGTGCGGCTGCGGCAACATCTATCACCCCGCCTGTCCGAAGGGGTGCGGCGTGCTCCTGGAGCGCAAGGACAACCCCACGGAGAGCCACCCGGCGCTCCACTGCAAGTCGTGCGGCTACGAGCTATCCGGCCGCTACATCAACGAGCAGTTCTTCGAGCTGCTCCAGTATCCCGCGAAGCGCTGCTGCACGCAGGGCCCCAACGCCAGATCCGGCAGGATCCTGAACTTCGTCGATCGCGAAGCGATCGTGATGGAGCTGCTCGAGAAGAGCCTCGTCGACTTCGTCGGGCAACGCCGGAGCGACCTGCAGGCCCTGTGCGCGCGGTACGGCCAGCCCTGGGTCGAGCTCGAGGGCCGGGCCCAGCGCGGAGACCCGTGGCACAGGCGGGCGCGGACCTGGTTCGAGGACGTCTGGCGGCAGGACCGGCCCCACGTGCTCTTTCACAAGGCGATCCTGCTCGAGAAGGTCCGGATGATGGTGGAGCTCGCCGAGTCGGTGGCCTGGCTGCACGGCGAGAAGAGCATCGTGCACAAGGACCTCGCCCCGGACAACCTGATGATCGGCCCCGCGAGCCCCGACGCAGTGGTGCGGCAGCGCGAAGCAGCGACTGAATTCCGCGACGTGCTCGAGGACATGATCAGCTCCCCACGATTCCACATCCGGGTCATCGACTTCGGCCTCTCCGACAAGAACGTGCTGACGCGCAGCTGGTACGAAGACGAGGTCGCCGGCGGGAGCATCAAGCACCCCTTCCTCTCGCCCGAAGCCTGCCGTCACAAGTTCCGCATCGCGCCGTCGCTCATGTTCGAGGGCGGCCGCTTCAGGGTCCCGAAGCCCCTCGCGACGGACCTGATGGAGACCGACATCCTGGCCGATGAACGCGACCCGCGGCACAACCATGATCTCGAGATCATCCGGATCGAGCAGGACCAGTCGAGCGGCGAGCTCATCGCTTCTTTCCGGGGCGAGCCGCCGCCCAACGAGAATAACCAGCAGTTCCACCTCGTGCGCAGGCTCGGCGAGGCGCACGATCTCTATGCAGTCGGGGCGCTCTTCTACTACATCCTCACCGAGCAGCCGCAGGACGTGGAGGCGCTCGGGAAGTTCGTGGGCTCGCTCGAGGACGTACCGCTGCCCCTCATGCCGACCGCGCTGGCGAAGAACGACCACTACCTGAAGCGCCGCAACGCCATTCCCGAGAAGTTCTGGCAGGACGAGCTCATGGTGCTGATCCTCCGCGCCATGGTGCGCGGACGGCCGGAGAGCCTCAAGTCGAGCCGCATCGCCCGAGACGCGACGGCGGCGCGGCACCTCCTGCGCGAAACCAAGAAGATCTACCACGGGATCCAGCAGGAGATCCTCTCTGCGACGCGCGTCGCGAAGCTCCAGCGGCTCCTGCTCATCGGGGCGGCGGCTGCCTTCGGTGTGGTGATCTGCCTGGTGGCCATGCTGATCACGGTGACGCACCACCAGGGATGAGCGGCCTGCAAGCCTCCGGCGGTGACTCCAGGCGAGCGGCGGGCTCGCCGAGGGGCGCGCGGCGCCGGTTCGCCGCGCCAATGGCCCTTGGGCGGCGAGGTCCCGGCGCCTACTTCGCCGGAGCGCCGGCGGCCGGCACCAGCGCCAGCACCCGGGCCGGCGCGCCGCTGCCGCGCGCGAGCGGGAGCGGCGCGACGACGACGACCGCCCCTGCCTCGGGGAGCTGATCGAGGTTGGCCAGGTTCTCGATGTGGTAACCGCCGGCGCCGAGGAACGCCTTGTGCTGATCGAACGTCTGGCTCGGCCCTGGATCGGTCGAGAGGGTGTCGATGCCGACGCCGCGCACGCCGCGCTCGCGCAGGTAGCGGCTCGCCTCCACGGAGACCCCGGGGAAGTGCATGACGCCCTTCGCGTCCTGGTTCAGGTACCTGGCCCGATCGGACCAGCGGGCACCCCAGCCCGTCCGGATCAGCACGATGTGTCGCGCGCCGAGGGCCCCGTGCCGCGCCTCCCAGCCCCGGAGATCGTCGACGGTGACCTGATGGTCGGGGCTCGCCGCCACCTTCGCCGTCACGTCCACGACCGCCGCTGGCCCCACGAACTGCTCCGGCGCGATCTGCTCGACGGTCGCCGCCCCGGTCATGAAGTGCGCCGGCGCGTCCACGTGCGTGCCCGCGTGCTCGTCCATCGCGAATCGGCTGGAGTAATACGCGTCCTTCTCGACGGTGCTGAGCACCTCCGACGCATAGGGCTTGTTGCCGGGGTAGAGCGGCATCTCCGGCGTGATCGGGTGCGTCAGATCGACCACGCGCGCCGCGGCGACGTCGAGCACCGCCGGCGCTGCCTGCGCTCCGGGCGGCGGCGCCGCGCCCTCCGCGTGGGCGGCCGACGGCGGCGCCGCGGCGGGCGGCGACGCCGCGGCGGGCGCGCACGCCGAGAGGGCGAGCGCCGCCGGGTAGAGCGCGTGCGCCGCCACCTTGGCGCCCGCGGGGAAGAAGCTGACGATGCCGGTTCCGTGCGCCTTCTGCATGGCGCGCATGTCACCACGGGCCCGCGCGCGCCACAAGGCGCCGCCCGGCCACGGCACCCCGCGCCGCTCGCCGGCCGGGTGGCCAGCGGCGCGCGCAGCGGCGCAGCCAGCGGCGCGCGAGCGAGGGGCTCAGACCTCGTGCAGCTTCACCCGGCGCCGCAGGTGGTTGAGCAGATCGATGCGCGTGACCAGCCCGACGAACTCGTCGCCGTCCGTCACGATGGGCACGAGCCCCGCGTCGAACATCGGGAGGAGCTCCCGGATCGGCGTCCGCACGTCGACCGTCCGGAGCCGCGTCGTCATCGCCGTCTCCACCGGCTTCTTGAAGCGCGTCACGTCGTCGACGGCCGCCAGCAGGAGGTCCGACTCGTCCACCAGGCCGACGATCTTGCCGTTCTCCAGCACGGGGAGCTGCGAGACGTCGTAGAGCTTCATCCGCGCATAGGCGACCAGGAGCGCGTCCGACCGCTGCACCGTGACCACCGCCCTCTCCGCGTGGCGGCGCGAGATCACGTCGCGCAGATCCCCTGTCGGCTCGCGGTCCGTGAAGCCTTGATCGGCCATCCAGAAGTCGTTGTACATCTTCGAGAGGTACTTGTTGCCGCTGTCGCACACGAGGGTGCAGACGCGCTTCGGCGACGACTGCTCGCGGCAGTAGCGCAGCGCCGCCGCGAGCAGCGTCCCGGAGGACGAGCCGGCGAGGATGCCCGTCTTCCCGAGGAGCAGCCGCGCCGTCTCCAGGCTCTCGCGGTCGGAGATCGTGTACGCGTGCTTGACGCGGGAGAGGTCCAGGATCGGCGGGAGGAAGTCCTCGCCGATGCCCTCCACGAGCCACGAGCCCGCCTTGCCGAGGTTGCCCGTCTTGACGTAGCCCGCCAGCACCGAGCCCTCCGGGTCGGCGAGCACCATCTCGCAGCCCGGCTGCGCCTTCGCGAAGTAGCGCGACAGCCCGGTCATGGTGCCGCCCGAGCCGACGCCGCACACCATCGCGTCGATCCGGCGGCCGAGCTGCCCCTCGATCTCCGGGCCGGTCCCGGTCTCGTGCGCGAGGGCGTTCGCGGGGTTCTCGAACTGGTTCACGTAGAACGCGCCCTCTTCCCGCGCGATGCTGGCGGCCAGGTCCTGGTAGTAGCTCGGGTGGCCCTTCTCGACGTCGGAGCGGGTCATCACCACGCTCGCGCCGAGCGCCTTCAGGTGAAAGACCTTCTCCTGGCTCATCTTGTCGGGGATCACGAGCGTCAGCCGGTAGCCCTTCCGCGCGGCGACGAGCGCCAGCCCGAGCCCCGTGTTGCCCGCCGTCGCCTCGACCAGGTGGCGCCGCTCGCCGCCGAGCTGGCCGTCCCGCTCGGCCGCCTCGATCATCGACAGGCCGATGCGGTCCTTGATGCTGCCGCCCGGGTTCTGGCTCTCCATCTTGAGGAAGAGCTCGCACGGGCCCGTGTCGAGCTGAGTGACCTTGATCATCGGTGTGTGGCCGATGAGAGAGACGATGTTCTCGGCGGGCGGAGGGGTCGGCATCGACGTCGTCATGACAGCTCAACGGTCACACGACGCGCACCGTCTGTCGAGGCATTCGGCCGCCCATGACGCGCGCGTCAACACCGGGCGGCCTTGGAAAGCAGACAAAGGTCCGTTATGATGGATTGTCTGCTGCCGCGCATGTGTGTTGAGGGCGCACGGCGCGCGCGCCGCGTCGCGTGCGCGCGCGTCAGGCGGCGGGGCGCACCGCCTTCTTGAACGCGGCCGGGCCGAGCGCGTTCAGCACCTCGCCGCGGCGGAGGCCTCCTCGCCGCGCGGTCCCGACGCCGAAGCGCAGGTTGTGGAGCGCGTTCGTCGAGTGCGCGTCCGTCGAGATCACGAAGCGGATACCGCGCTTGCGCGCCTCCTTGATCCAGCGGGGCTCCATGTCGAGGCGGTACGGGTCGCCGTTCACCTCGACGGCGGCCCTCGACTCGGCCACGGCGTCGAGCACCTCCTCGACGCGGCACGCGAACGGCTCGCGCCGCTGGATGAGCCGGCCGAGCGCGTGCCCCCAGATCTTGAAGACCGGCTGCTTCATCGCGCTCACGAGCCGGCGCGTCATCTGGTCCGCGTCCATCTTCATGCGCGAGTGGATGCTCGCGATGATCACGTCGAACTGCTCGAGGATCGCGTCCGGATAATCGAGCTTCCCGGACTCCAGGATATCCGACTCGGTGCCTCGGAGGAGCTTCACGCGCACGCGCTCCTGCACCCGGGCGATCTCGTCCCACTGCTGCTTGAGCCGGTCGAGGCCGACGCCGCCCGCGTAGTGGGCGGCGGGCGAGTGATCGGTGATGGTGAGGTATTTCATCCCCATCGCCTCGGCCTCCAGGGCCATCTCCTCGACGGTGTTCTTGCCGTCCGAGTACACGGTGTGGCAGTGAACCATCCCCTGGATATCGCCCTCCTCGATGAGCCCGTCGTCGCGGCCGTCGCGGCCGTCGCGTGAAGCGGCGTCGACGAGGTCGTCCACGCCCTCGCGCAGCTCGGGCGCGATGAGCGGGAGGCCGAGGTGCCGGTACAGGTCCTCCTCGGTCTTCACGGGGAGGCGTTTGTTGCCCCGTAGGAGCCCTTTTTCGTCGAGCGTGAGCCCCAGCTCCCGCGCGAGCGCGACAAGCGCGGACAGGTACGCGGGCGCGCCGGTCCGGTGGTGCAGCGCGGCGGCGTAGTACCGGGGCGGCACGCAGAGGAGCTCGCCGCGCAGGCCGCCCGGGAGCCGCACCGTGCACCGCGACTCGTCGCGCTCCTCGACCTTGGCGACGCGCGGGGACCGGGCGAAGCGGTCGATGACCGGCTCGGCGTCGTCCGCCGCGGCCACGATGTCGATGTCGGCCACGGTCTCTTCCCAGCGCCGGATCGAGCCCGCGAGGTCGGCCTGCTCGGTCGCCTCGCACGCGCGCACCTGGGCGAGGAGCGGCTCGGCGATCTCGAGCGCGTCCACGAGGAGGATGCGCTCGTCGCGCGTCTCGTGCCGGTGGATGCCCTCGAGGAGGCTCGACTCGACCTTCGCCCCGAAGCCCTTCACGCCGCGGACCTTCCCGGTCAGGCACGCCTGCTTGAGCTCCTCGACGCTGCCGATGCCGAGCGCCTCGTGGAGCGCCTTGATCCGCTTGAGGGTCATGCCCGGCACCTGAGAGAGCTCCAGGACGCCGCGGGGCAGCTCGGCGCGCAGCTTCTCGAGCTGCTCGGAGCGACCTGTCTGGTGGAGCTCGGCGATCTGGGCGGCGAGCGCCGCGCCGATGCCCCTGAGCTCGGTGACCCGCCTGGCCTTGATGAGCTCGCCGAGGTCGTCCGTGAGCTCCTCGAGCGCGTCGGCGCCCGTCTCGTAGGCGCGCGCTCGGTAGGGGTTCTCTCCCTTGATCTGGAGGAGCATCCCCATCTCACGAAGGGCGCGGACGATGTCGAGCTTGTCGAGCATGGGTGGCTGGGAATATAGCACCCGAAGGCCGGAAAACAGGCCTCGCAGCGCCTCGTAGCGAGGCAGTTTGCCACACTGACACGTCGATTGAGGGGCTGGACGGCGACGTGGAGTCTGTGCGCGCCGAGGGACGACTTGATCCGGGCGAGCTCGTCACCAACATATCCTCCCTCGACGGGCCAGCTCTGGATTTAGCTTGCGCGGCGCAGGAGAGGGCCGGTCTGTTCCTGCGGCCCCCTCCAAGGGTGGTTCACGAACAGAGCGTCACCGAATCGAGCAATCGACACGCTCCTGCTCGCGCGATGCGCCTCGGCACCGCCTCCCGGGGCGGGCGGCACACCGTGAACTCATCCGGATGAGCTGGCGCGTCCACGCGGCAGATGGATGGCCCCCGTCTCCCAGGAGATAGGCTCCCGGCAAAAGACGGTCGTACCCATCTCCCGGTGGCCGCGCCTCCAACAAAAACATGGGTCGCACCCGTCTCCCGCTGGACGCGCCTCCAACAAAAACATAGGTCGCACCCGTCTCCCGCTGGACACCCCTCCAGCAAAAGACGGGTCGCACCCATCTCCGGGTGGACGCGCCTCCAACAAAAGATGGGTCGCACCCATCTCCGCGCTGGAGACGCCCCTTCCTCGCCTACTTGCACCCCAGCCGGCACACCATGGTCGCCGTGTAGGCGCACCCGTGGTCACCCCAGATCGAGGAGCTCGGCCCCGTGCACCGGAACGCGCACCCGCGCCCGTCCGCGGTCGTCTCGGCCGTCAGCCGGTAGCCTTCCGCGTTGCAGCTGCCCGTCGAGGAAAGGCAGCTCGCCAGCTGGGGCTCGCACTGCTCGGCCACGTAGCCGGCCGGGCACGTCCAGTCCACGCTCGCCCGCCCGTAGTCCGGCGACCGCCCGGTCTCGGTCGCGATCGGCTCGTGCTTCGAGAAGGTCGGCATCCCCGTCGTGACCTGGAGCGGCACCACGACCGCGCGCTCCCGCGGCACCACCGGGGAGGCCGGATCCTTCGGCTGCACGACGAAGGTATCCCGCCGGGTCTGCCGCTCGCAGCCGGCGGTCTCGCCCTCCGGCGTCCACGAGAACGTGAGCTCCGCGCTCCCGTGCGCGGGCACCTCGACCGCGCGCTCGCCGTGGGTCACCCGGATGTCCACCTGCGCCCGGTTCGTGATGAGCGCCTGCGCCGTCCCGGTGGCGCCGTACGGCACCACGCCGAGGTCGAGCGGCTGCGGCGCGATCTCCGGCTCGGGCAGCGAGAAGCGGCACACGTCCGCGACCGGGTAGATCGCGTACGCCAGCGGCACCGCCTTCTTCACCTCGAGCCGCAGCGCGCCGAACGCCTGCCCGCCGCCCTTCGCGCCCGCCACCGGCGCGCCCTCGACCCCCTCGATCGCCAGCTCCCCGACCGAGGTCATCGTCACGCGGCGGTCCCCTGCCTCGATCCGGGCCTTGAACAGGCCGATCGCGGTGCCGTGCGCCTCGCCGGCGGTCACGTCGGTCTCGTAGGCGACCATCGCGCCGCGCTTCACGGCCCCGATGAAGTGCGTCGCGCGGCCGCAGGCGCAGCCGCCGCCCGGCGCCGGCACGACGCTCTCGGTCGGATCGAAGAACTGCGGATCCTCGTCCGCGACGAGCGCCATCGCGACGAGCCGCAGCCGGCGCCTGTCGAGCGTCCCTCCGGCGCTGAAGTACGCCGGCAGGTCGACGTCGGCGCCCACGAGGACCGAGTCGACGGCGATGCCGATGTAGCGGAAGTCGATCGCGCGCTCGCCCGGCGCCGGGGCGGGCGTGCCCGGCGCCGCCGCTGCCGCGGCGGCGATCGCGCCCGGGGCCGCCGACCCGCTCGAGCCGAGGTTCGCCCCCGCGCCAGCGGGCGCGGCCTGCTCGGCCTTCGGCTGCGCGCAGGCGAGGCCGACCGGCGAGAACACCCCCGCCGCGCTCCGCGACAGCCCGCGGCCCGGCACCATCGCGCTCGACGTGTCGAGGAGGTAATCGTGCCGCACGTCGCTGAACGCCCGCGCGGCCGCGAGCAGCGCCCCGGCCTGCGAGCAGCCGCTCCCCTTGCAGGCCGGCAGCACCACCGCGGCGCCCGACCGGCGCGGCGGCGCGGCCGGCACCTCCGGCGGCCCGGGGCAGCCGAGCGCCGAGGCGAGCGCCCCCAGGAGGAGCGCGCGCGCAGGCGCGGCGCCCCGTCGACGAGCGCGCACCGCGCCGCTCACGGCCATGCGATCGTCATCCACCGGACGCGCCCCGAGCCGCTCACCGAGTCGTCCGCGAAGAAAAGCGACGCGCCCGACCGCCCCGCGAACGCCGGCGACACGTCCTGCGACGCGCTGCCGGTGAGCCACGCCAGCGGCTTCAGCGAGGGCGCCGCCGCGTCGCCGGGCGACAGCGTGAGCGCGTTCAGCACCACCGAGTCCCCCGGCGCGGACGCGAGCACCCCGCGGCAGACCTTGTCGCACGCGAGCGCGACCGACGACACGGCGGCGCCGTCCGGGCCGGCGACCGCGATGGGCGCGCCCTGCGACGCGCCGCTGTTGTCGAGCCGCACGAACCGCGCGATCCCGCCGGCCGGCGCGCCCCCGCCCGGCGCGCTCTCCCCGGCCGGCTCGTCGACCCAGCCGACGACGACCCCGCCCTCGAGCGGCGCGAGCACCGGGCTGCGCGAGTGCTCCGGCGACGCGTGGAGGCGCGCCTCGTCCCCGATCCGCTGCAGCGTCTTCGCGTCGAGCCGCGCGAGGAAGACGTCGCCGCTCGCCTCGCCGCTCGGTCCACCCGCGCCGCCCGCGCCACCGCCCGCGCCACCGCCCGCCACGCCTCCCGCGCCGCCGCCCGCCGCGCCGCCCGCCGGACGCGCGTCCGACCACACGAGCCACGCCTCCTGGCCGCGCACCGCGATCTGCACCTCGGCCGCGTCGAGCGGCGCGTTCGTGATGCGCCGGTCCGGCGCGGTCCTGTTGAGCGCGCGGTCGATCCGCGCCGCGTACACCTCGGCGTTGCCGTCGCGCGTATCGACCCACGCGACGATGAACCCCCCCGCGCCGTCGTAGGCGATCGCCACGTCGGACGCCTCGCTCGGGGCGCCGCCCGGCTTCTTCCGCGCCGCCGTGGTGAGCTTCTTCTGCGCGATCTTCGCGCCCGTCGCGTCGACCTTCGTCACGTAGACCTGCGTCTCGCCCCGCTCGCGCGCCACCCACGCGACCACGCTCTCGCCCTGCGCCGCGCCGCCCTTCCCCTTCGGATCGGCCGGGGCCGGCGGCGCCGCCGCGATCGCGACGCCGCCGAGCGACGACGCCTTCTGCGAGAGGACGTTCAGCTTGCCGAGGCCACCCCCCGGGGACGCGGCGCGCACCGCCAGCGTCGCGGCCAGGTCCTGCCCGCGGGGCGCGCCGTCCGACGCCCCCTCGACGAAGTACGTGACCCACGCCGCAAGCGCCGCGCCGCCGTCGAGCTCCGCGGCGGCGACCCTGGCGATGTGGTCGCCCTCGAAGAGCGCGCGCACCGCGGTCGCGCGCGGCGGCGGGTCCCTGTCTTCCCGGAACGCGGGCGCGCGCCACGCGCTCTCGCGCACCGGCAGCGACACGAGCGCGAGCGGCGCCCGCGCGCCCGCCGCGCCGGCCTTGCCCGCGCCGCCGCTCGGTCCACCCGCGCCGCCCGCCCCGGCCGCGGCGCTCGCCAGCGTCGCGCACGCGCCCTTGTGGCAGCTCAGCCCGCGCACGAGGTACGGCACGCCGTCGGTCGCCGCGAACGGCGCGGCGCGCACCGGCTCCGCCGCCCGCACCGAGAGGTCCGGACCGAAGCGCACGAACGTCGGCCAGACCGGCGGCGCGGCCGTCCCGCCGCGGTCCGCCTTGAGCGTCGCGGGCGCGAGCGTCACGGCCGCGAAGCCGTCGCCGTCGGCCGCGAGGTCGGGCGGCCCGCTCGCGCTGAAGACGAGCGCCGCCCGCTCCGCGCTGAGCGCCCCGTCCGGACCGACCGACGCGAGGTGGATGAGGCGACCCGCCCCGCGGGCCTCCGCGCCGCCCCCCTCGCGATCGCCGCCGCGGGCGCGCAGCAGGTCCTCCCACGCGAGCAGCGCCCGCTCGCCCCCTTCGGCCGGCGCCACCAGCGACACGAGCGCCTGCTCGCCGGACGGAGGCGTCGCCTGGCGCGGCGCCACGACCACCTTGCCGCCCGGCTCGACCGCCGCGAGGTAGACGGCGCTGTCGATGTCCCGCTCGTCCGTCCAGGTGAGCAGATAACGCCCGCCCACGGCGGCGATCTCGAGATCGATCTGCGCGGTCGGCTCGGGGCTGACCGCCACCGGCGCCGACACCTTCCCGGCCGCGTCGATCTCCAGGAGCGCGATGGACCCGAGCTTCCCGGCCTCGGCGGCGTCCTCCGCGTCGGCCTTGCGCGCGGGCTTGCGCTCGGCCCTGGGCGGCGGCGCGGCCGGCGGGAGCACCAGGGCGACCGCCGCGCCCCGCTCGGTCGCGACCGCGTGCCACCCCAGCACCTCGCGCGCGACCGACGCGGGCGCCGTCGGCTTGCTCGCGGCGCCCTTGCCCTGCGCCACGACCGTCATGACCACGTCGACCCGATCATCGCGAGGCATCTCCCACAGCACGAGCGCCCCCGCCGCGTTCGGGAGCACGTCGAGCCACGTGATCTCCTCCGCGGTCTGCGCGACGAGGCTCGCCGGGGCGACCGGCTTGCCGGCCGGGTCGAGCGCGAGCACGCGCACCGCGCGGCTCCCCTCGGCCTGCTCGATCCACGCCGCGATGTAGCCCTGCGGCGTGGCGCGGAGCGCGGCGACGGGCACGTCGGCGGCGGCCGGCCCTGCCTCCACCGCCTCCCCTCGCGGCGCCCCGTCCGCGCCGAGGACGCGCGTCCGCCACCGGCCTCCCGCCGCGTAGAGCAGGAGCGCCTCATCGCCTCGCCGGGCGAGGTAGGGCGTCGCGTCCTCGTCCTCGAGCTCCGCGATCACGTGGGCCGGCAAGAGGGGCGGCCCCTCCGGCGCCTTCGACTGCGCGGGCGGCGTCTTCACGACGCGCGCCGCGCGCGCCGGAGGGGCCTGCGCCGCGCCGGAGCACCCGAGCAACAGAGCGAGCGCGGCGCCGAGCAGCGCCGGCGCGCGGCGCTCCGGTGCCGCGCGCCGCGAGCCGCGTCGAACCCAGGGGAGAGCACTGCGGACGAGCATGGCGGCGACCATGCCAGAAGCGCTCTCCCCCCGCTACAGGGCGCCGTTCGTGGGCGAAGGGCACGCCCGGGTCGCACGCCGGCACCCGCACCAGGCACGGGGCCTGAAGAGATCGGGCCACGGCCTCGCTCAGCGCGCTCGGCGAGGGGATCGGGGGGCCGCGCGCGTCCCGCGGCGCGCGTTCTGGAACGCGCTGTCCAGAATGCGCGGTCCTAGAAGGCGAGCAGGCGCCCGAGCAGCGACCTGTACCTGCGCAGGGCGAGCCGGAGCTCCTCCGTCGAAGCCTCCGACGACCCGAGCTCGCTGTCGAGCAGGCGTTGCAGCGCGCCGCGCTCCTCCCGGAAGCTCTGCGCGACCCGCTGGATCACCTCGGTCACGAGCGCGTCGGCCTGCTCGACCGCCAGGCGCGGCGCCTCGATGAAGCTCGCCTGGATCGCGCTCCAGCGCGCGGACAGCTCGCGCGCCTCGTCCGGCGTGAGCACGGGCGGGCGCTCCGGCCAGGGCTCCCCGGTGGGCCCGCCCCGCGCCGTGTACACGGCCGGCTGCCGGCCTGACTCCGGCGGGGGCTCCTCCTCACCGCTCCGCGCCTCGGGCAGGCTGCTCTCGCGCGCCGTCACCATCCGCTCTCTGTGCAATGGGCTCACGATGGCCACCTCTCCGCTCGTCCGCGTTGTGCGCCCAGCGGGCCAAGCAAGCCGCATGCGCGTCCCGCTGTGCATCCGCGCCCGCCGCGCGCCGAGGGATATCCCTCACCCGCCGGGGAGGCGGAAGAGTGCGGAAACCGTGCGCTGCGCGGCGGAGACGCCGCTCGGAGGAGGACGCCCGGGCTCAGCGGAGCGAGGCGCGCAGCTTCGTCGCGAGCGCGCGGATCTCCACGACGACCTGCAGGAAAGCCTCGTCCTCGTCAGGCCACCGGGTCACGGCGAGGGGCTTGTGATCCTTGCACTCCTCCAGCAGGCTCTTCCTCGTCTGCTCAGGCAGGTCCCTCGGCATGCCTCTCGGCAGCCACTGGAGCCCGGCGAGGCGCGTCGTCTCCCAGTCGCAACGGCGGAGCAGGATCGGCACGACCGTCGCCTGCCCCGCGTCGCGCCGCTCCATGGCGCGCGTCACCTGGGCATCGCCCTCCTCGGAGGCGAGGAAGCTCGCGCTCACCAGGAGCAGGATGAGGTCGGCCTCCTCGAGTTGCTCGCTGATCGCGCTCTCCACGTCCTCGCCAGCGCCGATCTCTCCGCTGTGCCACGGAGCGATGAGCCCCTCCCGCTTCATGCGGTTCATGTGCACCTCGAGGCGCCTGAGGAGCTCCTCGTCGCGCGGAGCGTAGGAGAGGAAGACGCGGACAGGCCGCGGCGCGGTCGCGCGCTGGCCCGCCGGCGGCGCCGCGGTCGGCGTCGCCGTCGCGCGCGCGCTCGGCGGCGGAGGGGCCGGCGGCGCGGCGCGGGGCGGCGGCTGCGGTGGAGGCGCCGCGCTCTGCTCCAGGCCGAGGAGGACCTCCGCGACCTCCGCGTGATCCCCGGCCTGGTTCTCGTAGACGATGAGCCGGATGCCGGACTCCTCGAGCAGCCGGCGGCGGAACGGCGGCACGCCCTTCGGGAGCAGCGCGAAGTGCATCGGCGGCTGCCCGCCCGAGAGCGCGCGCACGCGGGCGAGCGTCTGGTCGATGTTGTCGTCGGCGAGGCCGAAGCCCACGAACAGCATGGAGTGCGCGCGGTAGAGCGCGCCGAACGCGTCCTGCAGGAGGGGCGAGCCGAAGATCGCGCGGTCGTACTGCTCGCGCGAGAACACCCACGTGTCCCACGCGCGCAGCGTGCCGTGCAGCTTCAGGATGAAGCGCCTGTCCATGGCGATGTCGCCCGCCGGCCGGTCGACCACGCGCCACTCGCCCTGGAACGCGCGCTCCAGGAAGCGGTCGATGTTGGTGGTGAGCACCGCCTTGAGCCGCGGCTTGAGCGCGGCGATCGCCTGCGCCACCTCCGGCACGTCGCGGCCCGTGTCGTCGAGCTCCTTGTCGACCGTCCAGTTGAAGTCCTGCGCCCCGAGCGCGAGCTTCGCGGCGGAGAGCGCGTGGATGAGCTGGTTCGAGGAGATGTACTGCTGGATCTCGTCGATGACCGCGGGATCGGCGCTCTTCCGCCGCGCGCGGTCGCGCAGCCGCTCGGCGAGCTGCTTCCAGGTGGGCATGCCCGCCGCGGCCGAGACGCCCGCGCCCGCGAAGATGATCAGGTTCCCTGACGCGTAGCGCTCGCGCAGCTGCTCGAGGATCTCGTCATCCATCGACCACCACGATACCGCGGATCCGCGCGCGGGGGGCCGCGCCGCGCCGCGCCCTCACCGCGGGGCCGAGGAATGCCGCTCGGCGGCCAGCGAGAGGCCGACCCCCAGCCACGCCCCCTCCACCGCGCCCGCCGCGCCGCGGGCGTCCTCGTAAGGCGCCGGCCGGAGCACGACCCCGGGGTCCAGCGTGAGCCCGAGCCACAGCGGGCCGCCGAGCCGCGTCTCCACGCCGAGCCCGACGCCAGCGCGGGCCGACCACGTGTCGCGCGCGCCCGGGATGCCATCGACGGAAGCGGCGGCGGGGAGCCTGACCGAGGCGATGGCGGCGCTGGCGCCGACCGACAGGCGCCACGATGCGGCGAGCCAGAAGCGGTAGTCGCCCGAGAGGCCCCCCTCGAGCCACCGCAGCGTCTCGCCGCCGGACGGCGTGGCCAGCAGGCGGGCGAACAGCGACTCGGTGAGCCGCAGGCGCCGCAGGCCGAGCGACAGGCCGGCCCCGCCGAGCACGCGCGGCCCGCCCGAGACGACCGCCGCGTACGGACCGGCCGAGACGGACAGCGCGTCGAGATCGCGCGAGGCGAGCTCGATCTCGTCCGGCGTGGGGCGCCGCGGCGACGGCGGCCGCCGCGGGGCGCGCGCCCGACGCATCTCGGCGAGGATCATCTCGGAGGCGGCGATCGCGACGAGGCGCGCGGCGACGTCCGAGGTGAGGCCGGAGACGGCGATCTGCCGCCGCACGATCGCGCGGCCGTCGAGGCGCACCTGGATCTCGAGGCGCGCGGCGGTGGGCCGGTCGATCCACACGGTCGCGACGCGATCGTCGAGCGGGCCGACGGGCTCGGCGGCGAGCGCCGCGCCGTCCGGGAGCTCGATCTCGAGCAGGCGCCGCAGCCGCACGCTCGAGACCTCCTCCGCCGCGCCGCGCGACAGCGCGACGCGCACCTCGACGGACCCCGGCGCCGCGGGCGGCGGCGGCACGCTCGGCGCGGGAGCCCGGCCGCTGCTCGCCAGCGCGGCGTAGGGCTCGGCCGCCTCCGCGGCGGCTCCGGCGAGCAGCAGCGCGGAGCTCAGCAGGCACACGCGCGCGAGCAGGGGCGGCGCGGGCGCACCGCGGCGCGCGGCGCGCATCGGGGGCCAGAGGCACGGGCGGCTCGGGCCCGTCCTCCGCGGCCGCGTCCTCGCCGGAGATGATCCGCTGAGCATCCTCGCACCGGCCATCGGGGTACCTGGCCACATACTCCTGTGTCGCCGGAGATGCCTCTTTCTTGTGCTCGAAAGGCCCCTTCGCGCAGGCCGCGCCCCTCGCCGCGTCGCGCTCGCGCCCCGGGCGACCGCCCCTGATCGTAATATTTCGCTGCCAGCGCTCGATAGCAGAAGACGCGGTGGATCACCTGCGCTCACCCGCCCTCGGCGGATCGCGCACGTCGCCGGACGCAGCCCCCAGCGCGGCTCGCGCTGCGCGGCGCGCCGCCGTCCCCGGACTAGGCCTCTGTACGGAACGCCGCCACCACCCAGTTCACGTGGCGGCCGCGATCGTCGTTGCTCGAGTGACGCTTGAACAGGGGCATCTTCAGGATGCGCACATGATCCTGGATGTTCGTCGTGAAGGGCGAGTCCGAGATCGGCGTCCCGTCGGGCCGCACCTGCCGCCCCTCGATCTTCAGCTTCTTGAGCACCTCCAGCGACGCGAGCCGCAGGAGCTCATAGGCCCTGTCCGGGTCCTTGCTGCTCACCGACACGATGAGCTTGCCGAACGTCGGGTCCTTGTTGACCAGGACGTCCCCCTCCTCGAAGCCGCAGTCGAAGCGGACCTTCAGGTCGGTGAGGCCCTTTTCCTCGAGCGCCTCGCGGATCGCGTCGGTGTCGGGGAGCGCGATGCGGTCGAAGATGCCGGCGTTGGGCACGAACAGCCCCTTGCCGCCGTCGCGCGAGTCCCTGATATCCGGCTTCCAGCTCTCCGCGTTGATGCGGAACTCGCGGCTACAGTGCGTCTGCACCACCTGCTGCTGCTCGAAATCGATGGGCTGCCCGTCCGCGATGCGCATCTGCCATGCGACGAGGTTCACGGGAGCGCGGCCGCGCTTCCGCTTGATGCCGTAGCTCTCCTCGCTGACCGGGTGCTCCACCTGGATTCGCGTGTTCATCTCCAGGAAGTAGAACTTCCCGTCCTTGAACATCAGCTCGACGGTGCCCGCGCCCACGTAGCCGACGCGCTCCGCGATCCGCACGGCGAGCCCGCAGATCCGGTCTTCCAGCCCGGGGTACCGCCGGAGCAGGGCCGGCGGCGCCTCTTCCTGGATCTTCTGGCTCGCCCGCTGCTCGCTGCAGTCGCGCATGCCGAAGTGCCGCGTGTTGCCGTAGCGATCCCGCAGCACCTGCACCTCGAGGTGGATCGTCTCCGGGATGTTCTGCTCGAACATCACGCCCGGCTGCCAGTTGTACGCCTTGATCTCGCCGAGGACCTTCTGGATGGCCTGGGGCACCTGCTCCTCGGTCGGGATGACCGCCTGCCCGCGCCCGCCGCCGCCGTTCGCCGCCTTCAGCCGCCCCGGGAAGGTGAAGCCCCCGGCGGCGTGCTTCTCCACGATGATCCGCTGGATCTCGTCCGGATCGTCGCTGTCGATGACGAGGCCCGGCGTCACCGCCGTCGGGTCGAACTCCTGCGCCATCAGGCGGAACTTGCGCTTGTCGCCGGCGTTCTCCACGACGTCCTGCATCGGGCCGACGAAGACGATGTTCTTCTGGCGGAAGTGCCGGATCGCCGCGGCGTTCTCCGCGAGCGGGCCGTACCCGGGGTAGAGGCCCGCGCGCGACAGCTCCTCCTCCCACCCGTCCCCGAAGCGCCGCTCGAACTCGGCCCTCACCTTGTCCGCGATCTGGACGTAGTTCGCGTAGCTCTCGCGGAAGCTCCCCTCGAGGCCCACCGCGAAGCCGCCGCCCGCCTCCGCGATCCGCACCTGGAGCGCGCCCTTGTCGTCCGTGAGGCTGTACAGCACCACGGGGACCTTGCCGAGGGCGATGGCCTCGCGCGTCGCCCGCACGCCCATCTCGCCCTTGTCCGCCACGAGGATGTACCTGAGCTGGCCCGCGCTCACGGTCGTGGCGGGGTAGCTGTCCAGCCGGTGCACCGCGGCGTACAGGAGGTCCAGCACCTGCGCGTCCTCCCGGTGCAGCTCGGCCGCCCGGGCGCGCAGGAACTCCGCCGCCTGCTCGCGCAGCGAGGGCACGTCCTGCTCCAGGATCAGGAACTTGAGGAAGCGCTCCTCCTCGAACTCGCGGCGCTTGAGCGCCCGCAGCAGCCCGTCCTCCAGGTACCCGGCGAACCCGTCCCGGTCCGCGTCCGTGATCGACGCGCGCGCCTCCCGGATGCGCGAGAACAGGTCCTCCGCCTCCGACAGGAGGTCCTGCACCCGCACCTCGTCGTTCAGCTGCCGGCGCAGCGCCGTCTCCAGCGGGCGCTGCCAGCCGAAGTGCGTCCTCCACACCTCGCCGTTCGCGATCAGGTAACGCAGCCCGAGGAGGCGGTGCGCGTCGTTGCCGCCGGCCAGCGTGCCCAGGTCGAGCAGCGCGAACCCCGGGACGCCCATCGCCGTGGTGAGCGCCTCCATCGAGGAGACATAGCCGCCTCGAGGCAACACCAGCTTCCAGGGCGGAAGCGCTTGAGGGTCCTTGCGAGCGGGTAAGGAGCTGGTGCGGACGGCGGTGGTCATTCCAAGGGCTCTCCGGCGCGGCAAGGAAGCGCAGAACCGTTACGCGATGTCAAGCCTGTCCGCCGGCCAGCCAGGGGAAGCCCTCATCGCTCACCAGCCGCGTTGACGCTGCCCACGGCCCGTCGAGGCCGCCGCGGCGCGGGCTTCGAGCGCGCGCCGCGCGGGCTGCTCCGCCGCGGATCGTCGACTTACCCCCTTGGACGACGCGACATCGATCCCTGTCGTGTCGCGGATTCCCCACGACGGGCGCCCACAAGGACGCTCGAGTTTTCTGCCGTGACAGCGATCGTGGGCAGTCGTGAGCGCTCGCACGGGGTGAGGCGCCAGCGCCGCGCCGGCGTGGGCGTGCGCCGGCGGATCAGGGCGTGGGGCTCGCGTCGGGGGCCGCCGGAGGAGGCTGGGGCGGCGCGGCCTCTTCCTCCCCCTCCGCGGACGCCTCCTCGCCGGAGACGATCCGCTGGACGTCCTCGCACCGGCCGTCCGGGTACTTGGCCACGTACTCCTTGGCCATCTGCGACGCCTCTTCCTTGTGCCCGGCGACCACCTCGGCGCGGATGCGCTTGCAGAACGAGTCCTCCGCGAGGTTGCCCTCGGGCGACAGCGAGCGCGCCTGCTCGTAATATCTGGCCGCCAGCGCCTGCTCGCCCATGCTGGCGTACATGTCGCCGAGCTTGTACGCCGCGATCGGCGCGTTCGCGTCGCTCGGGAAGCCCTCGACGACGCGCGCGAAGGCGCGCATCGCGGCGGCGCGGTCGCCGCCCTTGGCGCGCAGGAGGTCGCTGAGGTCCATCAGCTCCCGCGCCGTCTTGGCCGAGGCGATCGCCCCGTCGACGCCGCCGCTCTGCTGCTGCAGGCTCTGCAGCGCCTCGGCGACGTTGCCCGCGTTGTACCGCGCGCGCCAGTCCGGCGGCGGCGGCGCGGCCACCGGCGACTCGACCGGCGCGTCCTCCACGGGCGAGCGCGGCACCGACGCGGCGCGCGGGCGCCGCGGCTCCGGCGGCGCCACCACCGCCGTGCGCTGCCGGATCGGCACCCCCTCCTCGGCGTCGCCGCGCCCGAGCTCCCGCGAGCCGGCCGGCGACGTGAGCTTGACCGAGCCGTCGGCGACGTCGACGTCGATGTCATCGACGTTGTGCTTCACGCGCAGCACGCTGCCCGACGCCATCGCGAGCCGCGCCTCCCCCGCGACGAGCGCGAGCGCCGCCGTGCGCGGCCCGCTCACGGTGTCGAGCGACGCCTCGCCCTGCACGAGCCGCAGCGTCAGCGCGCCGCCGCCCGCCTGCTCGACCTCGACGGTCGTCCCCGGCGTGAGCGAGATCGTGCCGCCGCCCGGCAGCTGGAAGGTGCGCTCCTGCGTGCCCGCGGCGAACACGTCGACGAGCGACGGCAGGTCGTCGGCCGGCGCGACCGCCGTGGGCGCCGGCGCGGCCGGCTCCCCGCTCCCGATCGACTTGCCGAGCCACAGGCCTCCCGCGAACGCGGCGAACGTCGCCGCCGCGAGCATCGCGGTCGCGCTCGCGCGGCGCCGCGGCGACGGCTCGCGCGCGTGAAGGTCGTGCTCGATACGGTCCCAGACGCGCGCGATCCGCTCCTCGGTCGCGTGGTCGCGCAGATCTGCCGGAGCGATCCGGGGTAGCCCTCGCCGGCTCATGATGACGCCTCGTTGTTGGTGGAGTCCACAAAATGTCCGTCGAGGAAGTGTTGCGCCCGTGAAATCCGACGCTTGACCGTGGCCAGCGAGCAGTCGGTCATCTGCGCGACGGTCTCCAGGTCGTGCCCCTCCACCGAGCGGAGGATCCACGCGATCCGGTCGTCGGCCGGCAGCGTCTGGAGCAGGGCGTAGATCTGCGCGATCTGCGCGCGCATGTGGGGCGAGGCCGCCGGGCTCGCGAGGGCATCGAGATCGACCGGCTCGCTCGACTTGCCCATCCCGAGCAGGCCGAGCAGCCGCGCGCGCCGCATCCGCGAGCGGACCTTGTGCACGACGATCGAGCCGAGCCAGGCCCGGAAGGCGGCGGGATCCACGAGGTCGCCGAGACGCTCGAAGGCGCGGAGGAACGCGTCGTGCACGATGTCCTCCACGTCGCGCGCCGAGCCCTCAATGCGCGTCGCCAGGTGGATGGCGAAGGCCGCGTGCCGCCGGTAGAGCTGCTCGAGCGCCCTCACGTCCCCGCGGGCGCCGAGGATCACGAGCTGCGCGTCCGGCAGCTCCGTAAGGCCCGCCCCGCGCTCCGCCGGTCCGGTCGCGACGGAGCGCCGCCTGTCGCCGACGTTGCCCCCGCGCGCGCCCCCGGGCCGGACATCCGGGCTGCCGCGCTCCTCCGGGGCGAAGGCGGAGCCGACCTCGCCCGCGTCGTCCTGGGCCTCCACGACCGGGGCGGCCGGGACGACGGGTTCGACAAGGCGCAGGCGCCCTCGCTGAGGTCTCAGAGCCATGGGTTCGTAACCTGAAAGGAGCGGATGACCGTGTCGCGACGCCCTTGCGGGAGGCGGCCCCTCGGCCGTGCCGGGGCGCCGCGCCCTGAGCTCCTGTCCAGAGCGGAGTCAGGAGGGCCCCGAGCTTCCCACAGTTTTCTAGACGCCTGGTGGGGCCCGGGCGGCTCATCGAAAAAACTGTGAGCCGTTCTGTCGACCCGCGGCGTCTGGGTGGGTGGCCGCCGGATTCGACGCGCGGCTCATACGTCTGCTGGTTGGGGGCGGCCTCGCCGCCCTCTTTTTCGGAGGATTTCCCATGAACAAGCTCGTTCTTGCGCTCGTCGCCGTGTCGGTCTCGTCCCTCGCCGTCGCGTGCGGCGGCAGCGCCCCGGCGGCGTCCGACCCGTCGGCGACCCCGGCGGCGACCGACCCGGCGGCGGCCCCGACGGACACGGCCCCGGCGGCGACGCCGGAGTCGGCGCCCTCGGCGCCGGCCGACCCGGCGGCTCCGGCGGCCCCGGCCGACCCGGCTGCCGCCAAGTGAGCCACCTGCGCGGCGCGTCGCTTCCTGGGTGAAGCGCGCGCTGCGGAGTGCTTTGGGCGACGCCTCTCCGGAGGTGTCGCCCTCTTTCATTTTGTGCCTCCGAGCAGCGCCCGGCGCCTCGGCCCTCGGCATCAGGCGTCGTCGAGGAGCTCCTTGGCCGTCAGCTCGCTCGCGGATCGCCCGTGCTCGTACTCGAGCAGGCCGAGCGCCGCGTAGCGCGGCCGGATCCGCCCCGAGAGCAGGCCGATCCGCTTCAGGTTCGGCACGATCCGCTTGAACATCGTGCGGCGGAAGAACCCCATCAGGTCGCTGGCCAGCATGAGCTGGTCCCACTCGCAGCGCGTCATGCGGTGGGCGTAGAACTCGTCGTAGAACTCGTGCGCCAGGAACCGGTTGCGCAGCAGCAGCGACAGCTCGAACGCCCAGTCCTCGCGCTCCCTGCGCGCCCGCTCGCCCATGCCCTCGCGGTAGAACCTGCTCAGCGCGAGGACTCCATAGTGCACGTGGCGCGCCTCGTCGGTGATCACCGATCGCAGGACGTCCTTGAGGAGCGGCTCGGTCGTCACCTGTCGAATCGAGCTGAACGCGCCGAGGGCCAGGCCCTCGATCATGATCTGCATGCCCAGGAACTTCATGTCCCACCGGCTGTCGCTCATGATCGCATCGATGACGACATACAGGTTGTCGTTGATGTCGTAGAGCTTCTCGAGCTTCTGCGTGAGGTAGGCGTGGAACACCTCGACGTGGCGCCCCTCGTCCGCGACCTGCGTGCTGCCGTAGAGCTTCGCGTCGAGCGAGGGCACGGACTCGGTGACCTGCGACGCGGCGAACAGCGCGCCCTGCTCGCCGTGCAGGAACTGGCTCAGCATCCAGGAGAGGAGGCCGTGGCGCTGCGTCGCCCGCTCCCGCTCGGAGAGCCGGCGCCAGAGGGGTAGCCTGGACGGCGGCATCCAGCTGTCGGGCAAGAGCGGCATTGTCGGATCGAGCCAGTCGACGCTCCGGGACCAGTCGAGGTCGGTGGTCGCGTTCCACTGGGACGTCTTGGCCAGGTGGTAGAGCTTGGCCATGTCTGGGTCGTCCCGTCCGTAACTCCAGTTAAAGCTGGCCTCGTATCCAACAGAGATATCGGTCGAGCGCACCCCCTTGCCGCGCCGCTGGACGAAGCCGCGAAAGGCGGGGCCGAGCAGCGACGCGAGCACCCGGACGTTGCCGCTCATCGATGCGTCGCGGAGGAGAGGGGCGGAATCGAGGAGGGTCTGGATAGCTTGCTGGATGCGCATGGACATGAGAGCTTTCCGGAGCGGCCAGCCGCGGGCCGGCGACCGCGGGCGACCGTTATAATGGCATCCACCGCCCAGCGGCAATCGTCTCCTCTGTCTTTTTGCGTCGTCATAATGACTCCGGGAGCTCCCGAGTCCGACAGGGGAAACACGCTGAGCGCGCGCCCGTCGCTCACCTGACATGACAGCCGCTGAGGAGCCGCCGTGCCGGCGCGCGACCCCGGCGCCGCGCCTCAGCTCACGCCGCTCCGCAGGGTCGGCGCGGGCGACGAGCACTGCGATGATCGCTCCCCGATCAGCAAGAGACCACGCGGCCCCGCCGAGAGCTCGAGTCCGTCGACGCCCCTCACCGCCTCCTCCGTCGCGCAGAGCCCGTGCACCTCGTCGGCCGGCGCCCACGCGCCGACCCGCGCCAGATCGCCGCCGATGATCTCCGGGTGCAGGACCGAGCGCACCACGACCTGCCCGGCGTGCAGGCACAGGTTCGCGTGCACGCGCCCGTCCGCGCGGCTCCTCAGCGCGATCTCGTCGCGGAGCGCCGAGGCGATCTCGATCACCCCCGTGCGCTGGCGCAGCGCCTCGTCGGGGTCGCAGGAGAGCAGGCGCACGGCGAGGATCTCGCTGCCGGTCATGGACACGAGCGTGAGCCCCGCGTCCCGGAGGCGCTCCTCCGCGAGGTCGAGCGCGAGGCCGAGCTCGTCGGCGAGCACGTCGTCGAGATCGTCCGCCTCGGTGCGCGCCCGGAGGTCGACGTGGACCGCGATCGCGTCGGCCACGACCTCGGGCAGGCTGCTCCGCCCGGACGACGGCTCGCCCACCGCCTCGCGCAGCGTGCAGAGGAGGCTCTTCACCGAGGGAAAGCGGAGATCCGGCTGCTTTTCCAGGCAGCGCAGCACGATCGCGTCGAGCGCGGCCGGCAGCGGCGTCCGCCGGCTCGGGCGCGGCGCCGGCTCCTCCAGGTGCTGCCGGAGCAGCTCGGTCGGGTCCGTCGAGTAGAACGGCAGCTTGCCCGTGAGCAGCCGGTGCAGCAGGACGCCCAGCGCATAGACGTCGACGCGAGCGTCGATGGGCCCGCCGAGGATCTGCTCGGGCGCCATGATCGTGAGCGTTCCGGGCGCCCTGCCGGCCGTGGTGAAGCCCGTCGGGCCCTCGTCGGGCTCCATCAGCTTGGCGATCCCGAAGTCGAGGAGCTTCACCGTCCGCGCCGCGCCCCGCGAGACGAAGATGTTGCTGCCCTTCACGTCGCGATGGATGATCCCCGCGGCGTGCGCCGCGTCGAGCGCCGCGCAGACCGGCTCGATCAGCTCGAGCGCCTGCTCCGGCGAGAGCCTCCCCTCCTGCTGGAGCAGCACGTCGAGCGTCACGCCGTCGAGGTGCTCCATCACGTAGAACGGCCTGCCGTCCGCGAGCTCGCCGACGTCGTGGATCCGGACGATCCCCGGGTGATCGAGCCGCCGCACCACCTCGATCTCGCGCAGGAAGCGCTTCACCATCTTCGGCGAGGCGGCGAGCGTGCCGTGGAGCACCTTCATCGCCACACGCGCGCCGGTCCGGATCTGCTTTGCTTCATACACAGCACCACATCCGCCCCGGGCGATGGGGGAAACAACACTGTAGTCGCCCGCACGCGCGCCGCACGGCAGCTCTCCTCTGGAGAACGACCTCTCCTCCAGGGAAAATGCCCGCGTTTCATCACTACGCGTCGCCAGTCCATCCAACGTCATAAACCCCCCGATGCGCATAAGGCCTCGCCCGATCGACGTTTTTCCCAGCGCGGAACGGTCATGTTGCCACTACACGTCGCTTCCCCTGGTGGTACAGTAAATCCATCGTTATCCAGGCGGTAGCGTATTCCATCTGCCGGCAGAATAGGGGGGACAAATGACAGGGCGAGTCCGCTCACATTACCTATGGACGTTTCTGATTGTCTCATTGCCCTGCTGCGGTGGCGGCGACGGATTTCCGATGGAGTCGGGGTCGGTCGAGGCAGTCTCAAGTGCGCTCCTGAATCACAACGCCCTCAACCCGAACGCCCTCAACCCGAACGCCCTCAACCCGAACGCCCTCAACCCGAGCGCCCTCGCCCCGAACAGACTCCAGGCGAGCAGCATGTCGGCGGGCGCCCTGCGCGCCATCACCGAGCCCGGGGAGCCCGGCGCGACGTCGCGGCAGCTCCTCCAATACGTCGTCAGCTGCGCGCTGAGCGCGTCGCAGTCGTTCCGCTTCTCGTGGCGCGACGAGGACGACGAGCTGCACGAGGAGAGCTACCAGGGGTACCTCGGGCTCGCCCCGAGCTGGAGCGACGAGCCGCTGAGCGTGTCCCGGCGGCTGTGGGTCTCTGCCTGCGTGGCGTCGCGCGCCAACCGCGCCGGCGTGTCGGTGATGATCTCGTCGCGCGCGGCGCACCCGGCCCTCAGGTATCCGGACAGGAGCGAGGTCGAGTCCTTTTCGCAGGAAGAAGGCGCGTTCTGGGGCAACCTGTTCACGAGCCCTCCCCGACTCTATGCCTGCTACAAAGAGCCCAATGTCGAGAACTCTCGGGCCCTCGGAAGGGACTGTGCGACAGGGCTCCTCGAGCCCGAGGGCGACGCCCGGGAGTGCCCGAACATCCACATCGTGGGCTCATGCGATCACGCGTGCGCCGCGTCGAGCGCCGCCGGCGGCCATCGCCCGATGTGCACCGATGGGCTGGGCGAGCCGTCGCTCGCCGTGATCACGACGTTCCTGCCCTGAGGCGCCCATGTTGTCCGATGCTCGTCGAGGCGGGAGCGCGGCCCGCGCCGGGGCGCCCCCCGCGCGGTGCAGGGACTGCGGCAGGCGGGTCGCGCACGCGGACCCGGGGTGCCCGCAACACGGCCCCGTGGTGCGGCCGTCGAGCCCGGAGCTGCGCGCGCCGGAAGGCACGGACGACAGCGGCGCCGGCTGGCTCGACGCGGCCGCGCCGCCCAGCATCGCGGGGTACCGCGGCGCCCGGCTCGCCGGCGTCGGCGGGTTCGGGGCCGTGTTCGCGGCCGAGCCGGAGGAGGGCGGGCGGACCGTGGCGATCAAGGTCGCGCGCGCCGACCGGGCGGACGCGAGCGTGCGCCTCGTCGAGGAGATGCGGGCCCTCCACGACATCGGGCCGCCCCACGTGCCCGCCATCTACGCCTGCGGCCAGCTCGGCTCCGGCCTGCCGTACTTCGTCATGGAGTACCTCGACGCCCCGACGCTCGCCGACCGCCTCGTCGCGACCGGCGTCGCCTGCCCCGTGCCCCCGCGCGAGGCGTGCGCCCTCGCGCGCGCCGCGCTCCGGGCCCTCGAGGAGATCCACGCGCGCGGCTACGTGCACCGCGACGTCAAGCCGGAGAACATCTTCGCCTCCTGCGCGCCGCCCGGCGCCGAGGGCGCCGCGCACCGCGCCACCATCATCGATCTCGGCCTCGCGGCGGACCGCCGCGGGCAGCGGCTCGACCTCACCGCCGAGCACGACGCGCCAGGCACCGCCGAGTACATGGCGCCCGAGCAGTGCGACGGCCGCGGCGACGTCGACGCGCGCGCGGACGTCTACGCGCTCGGCGTCGTGCTGTTCGAGCTGCTCACCGGCAGGCCGCCGTTCTGGGGTCCGCCCGCCCTCGTGCGGCAGGACCACCTCAGCCGCCGCCCCCCGCGCCCGTCGTCGCTCGCGCCGATCGCGCGCTCGCTCGAGCAGATCGTGCTCCGGTGCCTCGCCAAGGACCCCGGCCAGCGCTTCGAGAGCGCCGCGGCGCTCTGCGCCGCCCTCGAGGGCTTCGAGCGCGCCCAGGACCGCCGCCCCTCGCGCCCCAGCCCCGCCGCGGAGCCGCCGCCGCCGGGCGCCCGCGGCGTCGGGCGGCGCGCCGTCGCGCTCCTCTTCTTCGAGTCCGCGCTCGACGTCGTGGGCCTCCAGCGGCGGCTCAGCGCGCTCGGCGGCCAGCTCGCGCACGCCGCGGGCAGCCGCTTCGTCGCCGTCTTCGATCACGAGGACGGCGCGAGCCCGCTGCGCCGCGCGATGCACGCCGCCCGCGAGCTCGAGCAGCAGCGCGCCCTCTCCCGCGGCCTGCTCGACCTCGCGTCCGTGTCGGTCCAGACGCGGCCGGACGGCACGCGGCGCTTCCTGAGCCCGCTCTTCCACCGGCGCGATCGCGCCGCGCCGGGCGGCGCCGCGGGGATCACCCTGTCGCCGGCCGCCGCGGCGGCGCTCGGCGACGGCGCCCCGCCCCAGGTCGAGTCGCTCCCCCCGCCCGGGCCGGCCTCTGTCCAGCCCGCGTCGACCTCCGCCCTGGCCGACGGCGACACCCTGGTCGACACGACCTCGCAGCCGTTCTTCGGCCGGAGCGACGTCCTCGACGCGCTCGTCGCGGGCGCGCGCAACGCCGCGACCACCGCGACGCCCACCATCGCCAGCGTCATCGGCGTGGCCGGCCAGGGCAAGAGCCGCCTCGCCGGCGCCCTCGTGCAGCGGCTGCGCGAGATCGACAGGCGCGCCGGGGTCATCGAGCTCCGGACCGGCGAGCCGGTCGCGGGCGGCGCCGACCGCGTCGTCCGGGAGATCCTCCAGCAGGCGCTCGCGCTGCCGGCCTCCCCGCCGGCGGACGGCGGCGGCGCGCTGCTCCGGCGCCGCCTCGGCGCGGCGCACTACGCGCGCCTCGGCGCGGCCGTGGCGCTCGCGCTCGGCTGGATCAGCGACGGCGCGCCGGCTGACGAGCGCTACCCGGAGCTCCGCGCGCTCTCCGCGGCGCCCGGCGCGCTCCGCGCCGCGCTCGCCGTGGCCGCCGGCGAGGCGCTCCGCCGGCGGGCGCAGCGCGCGCCGCTCTTCGTGGTGCTCGACGACGCGCACGAGGCGGACGACGCGGCGCTCGCCGCGCTCGAGTACGCGGCGCTCGCCGAGGCGCGGGCGCCACTCTTCATCTGCGCCCTCGCGCGGCCGACCTTCGAGCGCGCCTGCCCCTCCTTCGGCGAGCGCGCCGCGCGCCGGGAGACCCACCGCCTCGAGGCGCTCGACCGGGACAGCGCGATCGCCCTCTGCCGGCGGCTGCTCCTGCCCGCCGAGGACGTGCCCGAGCCCGCGCTCGCGCACCTCGTCGAGCGCGCGCAGGGCGTCCCGCTCCTGCTCGTCGAGCTCGTGCGCGGCCTCAAGCGCGAGGGCATCGTGCGCCGGCACCCGCGGGGCGACGCCTGGTACCTCGCCACCGACGAGCTCGATCGCCTCCCGGACATGCCGCTCCTCGACTGGCTTGCGCTCGGCGAGATCGACGCGCTCCCGGCCGCGCTGCAGGCGCACGCGCGCCTCGTCGCGCTCCTCGGCCCCGAGGTCACCGTCGCCGAGGTGGCGGGCGTGCTCCACCGGCTCGACGAGCACGGCGAGGCCGACGACCTCCCGCTCGACGCCGAGGTCGCGGCGAAGCGCCTGCTCGCCGCCGGCCTCCTCGTCCAGGGCCGGCGGGGGCGCATCGGCTTCCGCCACGCGCTGGTCCGCGAGGCCGTGGCCAGGAGCGCGCCCGAGCTGCTCCGCCGGCGCGTCCACCTCGCGGCCTTCAAGCTGCACCGCGACGCCGCCGACGACGAGGGCGGCGAGGGCGCCGCGCCGCACGACAAGGACGCGCGCCTCATGCCGTTCGCGTACCACGCGGCGCAGGCGGGCCTCGGCGAGGTGGCCGAGGCCGCCTACCTCGCGCTGGCCGAGCGCGCGCGCGCCCGGCACGCCTACCTCGACGCCGAGACGTTCTACAGCCGCGCGCTGGAGCAGCCGAGCGAGCCGACGGATCCGGGCGCGAGCGCGCCCGCCGGCCCGCCGCCCGCTGGCCCGCCCGCCGGCGCGCGCCCTGACCGCGCGGCCGCGCATCGGGGCCGCGGCCTCATGCGCTACCGCCTGGGCCGCTACCACGACGCGCTCGCCGACTTCGCCAGCGCGCGGGCGATCGCTCGCGCGCGCGGCGACGTCCCGGCGCAGATCGACATCCTCCTCGACGAGGCCACGGCGCTCGACTGGATGGACGAGTTCAAGAGCTCCGAGGAGCGGGTCGAGGAGGCGCGCGCGCTCGCCGCCGGGATCGCGCTGTCGCCGGCGCTCGCCGCGCGGCTCTCGCTCGGCGTCGGGCGCTCGCTCCACCGCTTCAGCCGGGAGGAGGAGGCGGCCGCGGCGCTCGAGCGCGCGGCGGCCGCCGCCTCCTCGCTCGGCGGCGACGGCTACGAGACGCTCGTCATCTCGCTGCTCATGCTCGGCTTCGTCCTCCAGGGGCTCGGCCGGCTCGACGACGCCGAGAGCGCGCTCGGCCGGGCGATCGCGCTCTGCGAAGCGCACCACGACACGCTCCACCTCGGCTCCGTGACCAACAACCGCGCGCTCCTCTGGGCGTGCCGCGGCGACAAGGCGCGGATGATCGCCGACCTCGAGCGGGTGCTCTCGCTGGCGCGCGAGCTCGGCCAGAGCGGCCTCGAGCGGGTCGGCGAGTACAACCTCGGCGAGTACCTCTACCTGATGGACGACCTCGCGGCGGCGAAGCCGCACATCGATCGCGCGCTCGAGATCGAGCAGCACCGGTTCTGCGGGGCGTGCCGGCCGGTCGCCCTGCTCCTCAAGGCCCGGTTCCTCTTCTACTGCGGCGCGGAGGCCGACGCCCGGGCGCTGTTCGAGCGCATGCGCGAGATGCAGGAGCAGGCGCGCGCGGAGGGCCTCGCCGACGCGCTGATGGTCCCGTCGGAGGAGGTGCTCTGCGCCATGATCGACCTGGCGACGCGGGACGGAGGCGACGGCGCGTGGGACGCCCTCGTGGACCGCTCGGCCCAGAGCTCCGTCGGTCAGGAGCACATCGAGGTGCTCGAGATCCGCGCGGTGACCGCCCTGCGCCGCGGCCGGCTCGCCGCCGCGAGGAGCGCGCTCGCGGCCGCGCTCCTCGCCGCCGAGCGCATCCCGAACGTGATGGGCGACCGGCTGCGCCGCCACGCCGCCGCGATCGCCGGGCGCGACACCGCTGCAGAGCTCGCTTCGGTCCACGCGACGCTGCCCTCGTAGGCGCTTCCCGGCCTGGTGCGCCCGCCCGCGGCGGAGTCGTGATCCGATCCTGACAGAGCGCTGACACGGCACCTCGGCGCCTTGCGTCGATACGTCCGGGCCTGATCCCCTCTCAGGTGATCCCGTACAACCTCGCTCCATGCGCGCATGCACGCGCATGTCCGGGAGACACACCCCAAAGCCCGCCAGTTCCCGGACAGGACAGCACTCGCCCACATCGTTTTCGTTGCTGCATGAACCAACGTCATGTTCTGGTCTGGAAGCACTCGACTTGGATCACTTGACAATCGAGGCGATCAGCACGTCTTGACAGGCCAGAATCCTGGCTCGGCTTGACAAATGGAATCCTGTGCTCGACTTGATCTGGACAGCCGCAGGTACGATGTTGAACTCCAATTCACGCGAGCGAAGAGCAGGATCGGCCATTCAGCAGGCAAGCGGCGCTCGCGACGCGCGAGGACCATATAAGTGACCAGATTCATTGACGAAATTGGCATGCGTCCGCGGCTCCGGCGCCCGCTGGGGCGAGCGGCGAGCACCTGCATTGCCGGGGTCAGCGCCGGCCTGTTCGGCAGCAATGGCGATGGCGCGCGACGCGCTGCATTTCATCGAGGTCTCGCTCGTGCGCGCTGCCGCCAGCGCCGCGCTGCGCGCCTCGCGCATCACACCGCATGTCAACTCGCTCACCGCGCGTTCCATGGTATTCCCGCGAGCGAGCCGGCTTTCCACGGGAAGATGGGCATGGCCATTCTCTCGTCGCGCCGGCGCCGCGCGCGCGGCGCGAGCGGCGCGCTCGTGATCTCGCGCCGCGCCGCCGCTCATGGCCGCTCCGCTGCGCCGCGCGCGGGGCGCGGCGAGCGACCCCCGAAGGAGGCCAGGGCGTGAGGGGGACACACGCCACCCTGTGGGGGATCATACCGGCCGTCGGCAGGCATGGCGGAGCTCAGCCGCTCGCCGCCTCGAGAGAGCTGCTCCCGGTCGGCAGCCGCCTCGAGCGGGGCGTCGAGCGGCCCCGCGCGCTGAGCGAGCACCTCCTCGATCGCGTGCTGCGCGCGGGCGCGACCAGGATCTGCTTCGTCATCTCTCCGGGCGCGTCCGACATCCTCGACTACTACGGCGCCGCGCTCGGGCCAGCGAGCCTGTCGTACGCCGTCCAGCCGCGGCCGGCCGGCCTCTGCGACGCGGTCTTCCGCGCGCTCCCGCTCATCCCGCCGGAAGATCTGGTGATCGTCGGCCTCCCGGACGCCCTCTGGTTCCCCGAAGACGGGCTCTCGGCGCTCCCGTCTCAGGCGCTCTCGTTCCTCCTCTTCCCGGTCGAACGCCCGGAGCTCCACGACACCGTCGTCACCGACGGCGAGGGGCGCGTCCTCGAGATCCAGGTGAAGCGCCGCGACCCCGTGTCGGCCTGGACCTGGGGCGCCTTCAAGCTGACGGGCGCCGTGCTCCAGGAGCTCCACGAGCTCTGGTGCGCGCGGCGCCGGCGAGACGAGCACATTGGCCCCCTCGTCAACGAGTACATCGCCCGCGGCGGCGTGGCGCTCGGCGTCCGCGCCGGGAGCGCGTATGTCGACGCCGGGACCGTCGATGGCTACCGCGAGGCCGTCCGCCTCCTGCGCTCCCGGACGGAGCCGCAGGCGGTCGCGGACGGGGAGGTCTACGAGGCGTCCGGCGCGCCCGCCCGGCTGAGCGCGGAACGGAGCGACGCCCCCTGACGGCCTACCCGGCGGCGAGCGCCAGGGTCCTCGCGTTGTCCGGCACGCACGTCAGGAACCGCTCGCGGAAGCTCGGGTCGCTGATCTTCGCCGCGCGGCTGAGCAGGTGCTCGCGCGCGGCGGCGAGCGCCTCGGCCGCCTCGCGCGCGGCCCCCGCGGCAGCGAGCGCCTCGGCGTAGGCGAGCCGCACCAGCGACTCGCCCTCCTCGAGCGACCCCGCCTCCTCGAGCTGCGCGAACGCCTCGCGCGCGGCCGGCAGCGCCTCCTCCCCGCGGCCCTGCGCGAGCAGCGCGCGCGAGAGCACCGCGACCGCGGCGGCGCGGAGCGGCGGCGCCACGGTCAGCGCCTCGACCGCCGCCCGCGCCTCGCGCTCCGCGGCCGCCGGATCGCCCGACCGCAGCAGGATCTTCGCGAGGTACGTCAGCGTCACGCCCTCCATCCGCCGGTCGCCCTGCTGGTGGAACGCCGCCGCGGCCCGCTGCTCCAGGAGCTTCGCCTCCTCGAGCTGCCCCAGGTGGGCGATGACGTAGCCGAGGTTCTGGAGCGCTGCCGTCTCCAGGTCGTCGAGGCCCATGCGCTGGGCCGCCGCGAGCGCCGTCCGGAGCGCCGACTCGGCCACCTCGAAATCGCCGAGCTCGCCGTACAGGAAGCCCAGGTTCTCGCGGATCGAGCAGGCGTTCCGGCGGTCGCCGGCCTGCTCGAACGCCGCGAGCGCCGCCGTGAGCCCGCTCAGCGCCGCCCCGATATCGCCCTTCGTCTGCGCGCGGATCGCCCGCACCTGCTGGTAGAGCCCCGCCGCCTGCGGATCGAGCCCGGCCTGCTCGCCCGCGACGGCGTCGAGCATCCGGATCAGCTTGTCGGCCGCCGCGTACCGGCCGCCGAAGATCAGGTACGTCGCGCCCTCGCACAGGCACATGATCCGGGCGCTGAGCACCCCCGGCGCCTCGGCCACCCGCGTCGCCCACGCCTCGACCCGGTCGAAATGGCCGAGCTTCCCCTCGGCGACGATCACCTGCCCGATGGCGCGGAACCAGGACGAGCTGCCGACCCGGACGAGGCTCGCCGCCTCGGTCCCGCGCTGCGCGGCGAGCGCCGTCTCCTGCTGCCACAGGCTGACCTCGGCCTCCACGAGCCGCAGCCGCCCGAGCTCCTCGTCGGTCGCCCCGCACTGGATGCCCATCTCGGCGCGCGCGAGCGCGCTCGCCAGGTCGTTCGCCTCGATCGCCTGCTCGGCGGCCCTCCGGTACCACCGCACCGCGCGCGCCGGCTCGCCGCCGAGCCGGAAGTGCTCCGCGAGCGCCATCGCGTCGGTGTGCCCGCTGCGCTCGAGCCACTCGCCGGCCAGCTTGTGGCCGAGCGTGCGGTCCTGCTCGGTCAGCATCGCGTACGCGGCCTCGCGCACGATCGCGTGGCGGAACACGTAGTCCGTCGGGATCAGCCACCCCGGCGTCTGGGCCGGGGCGATGAGCTCGCGCGCCGCGAGCGCGTCGAGCCACGTCTCGGTCTCCTTCACGCGCGTGGCGCCGCCGAGCAGCGCCGCCACCGCCAGCTTCGAGAAGCGGTCGCCGAAGATGCTCGCCGCCCGCAGCACGCGCTTCGCCTCGTGCCCCTCGGCGTCGAGCCGCGCCTCGACCGTCCCCAGCACCGAGTCGGGCAGCACGTCCCCCTTGCCGTCCGCCACCGCGCGGATCAGCTCTTCCAGGTAGAACGGATTGCCGTCGGCCCGGTCCACGACGCGGGCCACGGTCTCGGCGGGCGTCTCCTCGCCGAGCGCGCTCCGCACCATCCGCTCGCTGGCCTTGGACGGGAGCGGCCCGAGCTTGATGGTCTGCACCTCGCGATCGGCCCACAGGCCCGGGAACTGCTTGCCCACCTCCGGCCGGGCCAGCGCGAGCAGCATGAGCGGCAGATCCCTGAGGTTCCGCAGCGTCTGGTCGATGAGGCGCACGGTCGCCGGGTCGCCCCACTGCAGGTCCTCCAGCACGAGCAGCACCGGCTGGGCCGCGCACTCGGCCGCGAGCCAGTCCTCCCACGCCGCGCGCGTCGCGTCGGCCATCAGCATCGCGTTCTCGCGGGCCGCGCGCAGCCCGCTCGTCTCGCCGTCCGGGAACGGCGTGCGCGACAGCTCGCCCAGGAAGGCCGCGATCCGGTTCAGCGCGTCGCCGCTCAGGTGGCGCCCCAGCCGGCGCTTCAGCTTTCGCCGGCGCGCCTCGACCGGCTCGCCCTCGCGCATCCCCGCGGTCTTGTGGAGCGCGTCCGCGATGAGCCCGAACGGCGACCCCGCGGCCACCGACTCGGCCCGTCCGGACAGGATCTCCACCGTCCCGAACTGGCGCCGCACCCGGGTGAGGAACTCCAGCCGGAGCCGCGATTTTCCGGCCCCGGCCGGGCCGATCACGAGCACCGCGCTCGCCAGCGACTCGCTCACGCACCCGGAGAACACGCCCTCCAGCATGGACAGCTCGCGGCTGCGGCCGACCCAGAGGCTCGGCTTGCCGAGGAGGACGGGGATGCTCTCGTCGGCCGCCGTCTCGGTCGCCAGGAACGGCCCCTTCTCGTCCGTGTCGATCTTGAGCCGGCCGCCCACGACGCTGGCGGTCACGTCGTCGAGCCGGACGACCCCCGCCTGCGCGGCCCGCAGCGCCCGCACCCCCCGGTCGATGACGTCGCCCTCGATGAGTTTCGCCGACGACACCCCGCGCCCCGTCGCGACGGCGAGCGGGATGCCCGGGAACCGCGCCCGCAGCGCGAGCGCGCAGCGCGCCGCCCGCTCGGCCCGGTCCACCGCGCTCCCGGCGCCGGCGAGGATCGCGATCAGCGACCCGCGCGAGATCTCCGTGATGTGGGCGCCGTAGGGCTCCACCGCGGCCCGCACCTCCGACCGCGGCACCGCGGACCCCGGGCCCTCGTTCGAGAGCTCCTGCAGCACGCTGGAGACGTCCGAGGCGCTCGGGACGCCGCCGGCCGCCGCCACGCTCATCTCGACGTCGTCCGGCTCGCCGGCGAGCACGAGGGACACGAGCCGCTGCTCGCTGCGCGTGAGGAAGCCCGGCGGCCGCGCCGAGCGCATCGTCGCGTCGCGCTGCGACGCCAGGGTGGCGGGCCGCGGCGTCGCCCACGCGTCGAGCGCGTCCGCGATCTGCGCGAGCTGCGCCCCGACCTCGCCGCAGTCGCGCGGCCGCTCCTCGGGGTTCTTGGCCATCATCCGGTCGATGAGGACCTCCAGCGGCTCCGGGACGTCCGCGCGGACGTCCCGCAGCCGGGGCGTCTGCTGGAACAGGAGCTTGGCGAGCGCCGCCATGACGTGCGCCCCCTCGAAGGCCGGGCGGCCCGTGACGCACTCGTAGAAGACGCACGCGAGCGAGAAGACGTCCGCGCGCGCGTCGAGGGCGCTCCCGCTCTCGATCTGCTCGGGCGCGATGTACCCCGGCGTCCCGAGGATCCCGCCCGTGTAGGTGAGCCGCCGCGACTCCCCGTCGGGGCGCGCGATCCCGAAGTCGACCAGCTTGAGCTCGCCGACGTCGCCGGCGACGAGGAAGATGTTGCTCGGCTTGACGTCGCGGTGGATGATCCCGCGGGAGTGCGCGAAGGCGAGCGCGTCCGCCGTCCTGCGCAGCACCGCCAGGCTCTCGGCGATCGCGAGCTGCCGGCGCGCGAGGCACGCGGCCAGGTCCTCCCCCTCCAGCCACTCCATGGCGAGGTAGTGGTCCCCGGCGCCGGTCCGCCCGTGCGCGACGTACCGCACGATGCCCGGGTGGCTCAGCTCGGCGAGGATCTGCGACTCGCGCTCGAACCGCTCGACGTCGAAGGCCTCGCGGCTCTGGAGGACCTTCAGGGCGACCGGCCGGTCGTCGAGGCGGTCGTGCGCGCGGTAGACCGTCCCCATCCCACCGGCCGCAACTCGCCGCTCGACGACGAAGCGGCTCGCGAGGACGGCGCCGGAATCCACCTGCCCGATGCTACTCGAGGAACACGGTCACGGCGTTGTTGTAGCGATCGGTCCGGGGCGGGAAGATGCGGGTGCCGCAGGGCAGCTCGATGAGGGGCTCGCGGTCGCGGCAGTTCGAGTAGCTGCCGTCGGACCGCGGCCCGTCGCACACGTCGTCACAATCGCCCACAACGTCGACCACGCAGTCGTCGAGCGAGCGGCCGCAGACGCGCGGGATCGACCTCTCCCCGGGCGCGAGGCACGCGAAGCGGCGCTGCGTCTCCAGGAAGACGTTGCCGTAGTAGGCCGCCTCCTCCACGTCGAACCTGTCGCGCTCACGCCTCGTGGACGACAGCGCGTCGTTCTTCCCGCGGATCGAGATGGTGACGTGCTCGCCCAGGTAGTTCACGCGGGCGAGCAGGCAGCTCGAGACCCACTCCTGGCACTTTTCACCACACGAGCCGTTGCGCTTGCCCCACTCGGGCGCGAGGCCGAGCTCGCCGTCGAAGCGGTAGGACCTGCCGTCGACGTCCACATCGAAGCTTTCGTCCTCGGGGAGAGCGCAGCTCACGATGAAGCTGAGGAGCTCCCTCGACTCGGGGTCACGGAGCGCATCGCTCGTGAACGAGTTGCCCATGAGGGCGTTGCGGGTCAGCGCGTTGCGGGTCAGCGCGTTGCGGGTCAGCGCGTTGCGGGTCAGCGCGTTGCGGGTCAGCGCGTTGCGGGTCAGTGCGTTGTAAACGACGACCTCCTGCTGGACCTCCGCCACCACCTCATCATCACCATCGAGCTCGGTAGACACGACACAAGCGGCCTGCGAGGACGACACAGCCACGCAGACGATGAGAGCGATCTGGCGTGCAGATTCCATAGTCCTAATTTCATCTACACCATTGCCGCTCTCGTGTTCAATTTTTTTATAGACATTTTGCTGGACATGTTTCTCCACACTGCCATGGCACGCATCACGTAGTCAGGTGCCGGGCGCGGGCCCCCGCAGAGCGCAGCACTCGCGCGCACCCCGAGTCGGGGGGGAAGCGAAACAGCGTGTGGGTGGGAGATTTACGCCAGTTTCCTGGTCAACAGCGAATTGACCAGGTCCGGGTTCGCCTTGCCGCCCGAGGCCTTCATGACCTGGCCGACGAAGAACCCGATCAGCTTCGTGTTGCCCGCGCGGAAGCGGGAAACCTCGCCCGGATGGCCGGCGACGACCTGGTCGACGATGCGCTCCAGGGCGCCTTCGTCGGCGACCTGCCGGAGCCCTCTTCGTTCCACGATCGCACGCGGGCTACCGCCCTGCTGCACCATCTCAGCCAGGACATCTTTCGCTATCTTCCCGGAAATGGTCCCGTCATCGATCAGCGCCAGGAGCTCGCCGAGCTGCGCACCTGAGAAGGGCAGGTCGCCTGTCTTGCTGTCCTTCAGCTCGCGCGAGAGCGAATGGATCACCCAGTTGGCGGCGCTCCTCGCGTTATCGTGGACGGATACAGCGTCCTCGAAGAGCCGGAGCAGGTCGTCGTCCTCGGCCAGCACCACGGCGTCGTCGCCGGGTATTCCCCGCGCCTCGATGAGGTGTCTGGCCTTGTCGGCGCGCGCCGGCTCGAGCCGCGCGAGCCGCTCCTCGAACGGCGCGCGCTCGGCCTTCGGCCGCGGGGGCTGCGGCTTCGCGGCCGCGCTCTCGGGCGCCGCCGCCGGAGCGGGCTTCTCCCCGGAGAGCTTCGACCACGAGTCCTTCAGCGCGACCGTGCGGTTGAAGACCGGCGCGCCGGCCGCGGAATCGACCGGATCCACGAAGAAGAACCCCTGGCGCTCGAACTGGACATGGCTGCCCTTTTCCACCGTGGAGAGACTCGGCTCCACCCGGCATCCGGTCAGGGCGACCAGCGAACCAGGATTCAAGTTATCCAGAAAATCTTTGCCCTCATCGACCGCGTCTGGCCGCTCGGACGCGAAGAGCCTGTCGTACAACCGCACCTCGACGGCGAGCGCGTGGGCGGCCGAGACCCAGTGCAGCGTCCCCTTCGGCTTGCGGCCGTCCGGCGCCTCACCGCTCTTCGTGGGGCGATCGTAGGTGCAGCGGAGCTCGACCACCTCCCCTGTAGCATGGTCTCTCACCACCTCTCGACAGGTGATGAACCCGGCGTAGCGGAGCCGCACCTGCTGCCCGGGCGCGAGCCGGAACCACTTCTTGGGCGGGTCCTCGAGGAAGTCGTCGCGCTCGATGTAGATCACCCGGGAGAGGGGCACCTTCCGGGAGCCCTGCCTGGGCACGTCCTCGGGCCAGTAGGGCGCGTCGATCTCCTCGACCTGCCCCTCCGGGTAGTTCTCGAGGACGACGCGCAGGGGGCGCAGCACCGCCATGACGCGCGGGGCGCGGAGGTTCAGGTCGTCGCGGACGCACGACTCGAACTTCGCGAACTCGACCATGCTGTTCGTCTTCGCGACGCCGATCTCCTCGCAGAAGGCGCGGATGGACTCGGGCGTCACCCCGCGGCGCCGGAGGCCGGCGATCGTGGGCATGCGCGGGTCGTCCCAGCCCTTCACGTGCCCGCCCTTCACGAGCGCGAGCAGCTTGCGCTTGCTCATCACCGTGTAGTTCAGGTTGAGGCGCGCGAACTCGTACTGTCGGGGGCGGGACGGGACGTCCAGGCTCTCGATGATCCAGTCGTAGAGCTCCCGGTTGTTCTCGAACTCCAGCGTGCAGATCGAGTGGGTGATCCCCTCGATCGCGTCCGAGAGGCTGTGCGCGAAGTCGTACAGCGGGTAGACGCACCAGGCGTCGCCGGTGCGGTAATGGCGCGCGCGCTTGATGCGGTAGATCGGCGGATCGCGCATCTTCATGTTGGGAGCGGCCATGTCGATCTTGGCCCGGAGCACGTGCGCGCCCTCCGGGAACTCCCCTGCTCTCATGCGGGCGAAGAGGTCCAGGTTCTCCTCGACGGACCTGTTCCGGTAGGGGCTGTCTCGCCCGGGCTCGGTGACGGTGCCGCGGAGCTCGCGGGTCTCCGCCTCGCTGAGGCTGCAGACGTACGCCTTGCCCTTCCGGATGAGCTCCACCGCGAACGCGTACAGCCGCTCGAAATAGTCCGACGCGAAGAACAGCTTGTCGCCCCAGTCGCCGCCGAGCCAGCGCACGTCCCGCTGGATGGACTCCACGTACTCCATGTCCTCGGCCGCCGGGTTCGTGTCGTCGAAGCGCATGTGGCACACGCCGCCGAACTCGGTCGCCAGCCCGAAATTGAGCAGGATGGACTTCGCATGTCCGATGTGGAGATAGCCGTTCGGCTCGGGCGGGAACCGGGTCACGACCCGCGTGTGCCTCCCCGCGGCGAGGTCTTCGGCGATGATGTTGCGGATGAAATTGGACGCGGCGGCGCCGCTCTCGGCGTCGCTCGGTCTCTGGCTCTGCGTTGTCACAGCTCTTTTCACCTCGGATCGGGCGCGGCCGCCCGAGCGGAGCCTACTCGAACGGCCCCCCCTGGACCACCGCGGAGAGGCGCCCGCGCGGCCCCAGGCGCTCCTCTGGCGGGGTCGCGTCGGGGTCGCGCTCCCCTCGGGACGGGGCGCAGCGCGCGGGGCGGAGCAGGGGTGACGCAGCGAGGGCGGGCTGGACCGGGCGGGGGCGGCGCGGGCGGCGCGGGCGGCGCGGCAGCTGAGCGCGCGGCCGTGGAGCGCGCGCCGACGGCGGGCAGCGCGGCCGCGCCGCGGGACGGGCGCGGCCAGCGATGCGCGCGCCGCGGACGGGCGCGGCCGTCGCGCCGCGCCGGCGCTCAGAACTGGGCGGCCTCGGTCGACTCGTGGAGGGCGAGCGTGGACGCCGCGCCGCCCGAGATCACCTGGGCGACCTCGTCGAAGTAGCCCGTCCCGACCTCGCGCTGGTGCCGCGTGGCGCTGTAGCCGAACTGCTCGCCGGCGAACTCGGCCTGCTGGAGCTCGGAGTACGCGGACATGCCGCGGCGCTGGTACTGCCTGGCGAGCTCGAACATGCTGTGGTTGAGCGCGTGGAACCCGGCGAGGGTGACGAACTGGAACTTGTACCCCATCGCGCCGAGCTCGCGCTGGAAGCGCGCGATGGTCGCGTCGTCGAGGTGCTTCTTCCAGTTGAACGACGGAGAACAGTTGTAGGCGAGCAGCTTGCCCGGGAACTGCTTGTGGATCCCCTCCGCGAAGCGCCGGGCCTGGTCGAGGTCCGGCGTCGACGTCTCGCACCAGACGAGGTCGGCGTAGGGCGCGTACGCGAGCCCGCGCGCGATGGCCGCCTCGAGGCCGCCCTTCAGCACGTAGAAGCCCTCGGGCGTGCGCTCCCCGGTGACGAACGGCCGGTCGCGCGGATCGACGTCGGAGGTGATCAGCTTGGCGCTGTCGGCGTCCGTGCGGGCGACGAGGACCGTCGGCACGCCCATGACGTCGCTGGCGAGCCGGGCCGCGACGAGGGTGCGGATGAACTGGCTGGTCGGGACGAGGACCTTGCCGCCCATGTGCCCGCACTTCTTCTCGGAGGCGAGCTGGTCCTCGAAGTGCACGCCCGCGGCGCCCGCCTCGATCATGGCCTTCATCAGCTCGAACGCGTTCAGCGGCCCTCCGAAGCCGGCCTCCGCGTCGGCCATGATCGGCGCGAGCCAGTAGCGCCCCGCCTTGCCCTCGGCGTTCTCGATCTGGTCGGCGCGGAGGAGCGCCTGGTTGATGCGGCGCACGAGCGTCGGCACGCTGTTCGCCGGATAGAGGCTCTGGTCGGGGTACATGGTGCCGGCCTCGTTGTTGTCGGCCGCAACCTGCCACCCGCTCAGGTAGATCGCCTTGAGCCCGGCCCGGACCTGCTGCATCGCCTGGTTGCCGGTGAGCGCGCCGAGCGCGGCCACGTAAGGCTCGCTGTGCATCAGGTTCCAGAGCCGCTTGGCCCCGAGGGTCGCGAGCGTGTAGTCGATGCGGACGGTGCCGCGGAGGCGCGCGACGTCGGCCTCGGAGTACGGGCGGACGACCCCGCTCCATCGGCCGGGGGCGACGTCGCCCGGCGTCGCGTGCAACGAATCGGCGGAGATCGGCGTGTTCAGCGGGAAAGCAGCGGACATGACTGGGCTCCTAGCGTGTTGGGGTGACGGGCGGCAGCAGCCGCTGTGTTGACTTCAAATCAAGTGAGCTGAGCGTCACGAGCGCTGTTCCCTGGCCCTCGTGATCAGGAGCTCGTAAGCAGGGAGCGTGAGGAACTCCTCGAAGGTGTCTCCCATCGACAGCCGCTCGAACAGCTCGCGCGCCTCGCCGAAGCGGCCGCCGTCGAAGCGCGCCTCGCCGAGCGCGCCGCGGAGCGCGGCCATCTCGCCGTCGACCGCCGCGCGGAAGCGCTCCTCGGTGAGGGGCTTGCCGTCGTCGAGCGTCGCCCTGTGGCGGATCCATTGCCAGACCTGGGTGCGGGAGATCTCCGCGGTGGCCGCATCCTCCATCAGGTTGTAGAGCGGGACGCAGCCGAGGCCGCTGATCCACGCCTCGAGGTACTGGACCCCGACCCGGATGTTGTGGCGGAGGCCGGCCTCGGTGCGCGCGCCGGGCGGGACTTGCAAGAGGTCGGCCGCCGTCACGCGGACGTCCTCGCGCCTGCGCTCGATCTGGTTCGGCCCGGGCATGTGCGCGTCGAACACCTCGCGCGCGAGCGGCACGAGCCCCGGGTGCGCGACCCAGGTGCCGTCGTGTCCGTCCTTCACCTCGCGCAGCTTGTCGGCGCGCACCTTCTCGAGCGCCGCGCGGTTCGCGTCCGGGTCGCTCTTGATCGGGATCTGCGCCGCCATGCCGCCCATCGCGTGCACGCCGCGGCGGTGGCAGGTCTTCACGAGGAGCTGGGTGTACGAGCGCAGGAAGCGCTGCTCCATCGTCACCAGCGACCGGTCCGGCATCACGCACGCCGGGTCGTTCCGGAGCTTCTTGATGAAGCTGAAGATGTAATCCCAGCGACCGCAGTTGAGCCCGGCCGAGTGCTGCCGGAGCTCGTGGAGGATCTCGTTCATCTCGAACGCCGCGGGGAGCGTCTCGATGAGGACCGTCGCCTTGATCGTGCCGGCGGGCAGCCCGAGCGCTTCCTGCGCGAAGAGGAAGATGTCGTTCCAGAGCCGCGCCTCCAGGTGACTCTCCATCTTCGGCAGGTAGAAGTAAGGCCCGGTACCGCGGCGAACGAGCTCACGGGCGTTGTGGAAGAAGAAAAGTCCAAAATCGAAGAGCCCGCCCGGCAATGGCTTTCCGTCGAGCTCGACGTGCTTCTCCCAGAGGTGCCAGCCGCGCGGGCGCACGAGCAGGGTGGCCAGCCTGTCGCCGAGGGCGTAGCGCTTGCCCGTGGCCGCGTCCTCGTGGCGGAGCTCGCGCCGCGCGGCCAGCCGCAGCGCCGCCTGCCCCTCGATGAGGTTCTTCCACGTGGGCGACGTGGCGTCCTCGAAGTCCGCCATGAACATGTTCGCGCCGGAGTTCAGCGCGTTGATGATCATCTTGGGATCGACAGGGCCGGTGATCTCCACGCGCCGGTCGAGCAGGTCCGCCGGCAGCGGCGCCACCGTCCAGTCCCCCTCGCGCACATCCCGCGTTTCCTGGAGGAAATCGAACCGCTCTCCCGCGTCGAGCCGCGCCTGCACCTCACGCCGGCGAGCGAGCAGCCCCGGCACCCGGTCGGCGAACTTCCGCCCCAGACTGGCAAGAAAGCGAAGGGCATCAGGCGTGAGGACAGACTCGTCGCCCGCGACCCGGGGAGCGAGCAGGCTGAGGTTCGACGTCTCGTGGTTCTGGCTCATCCGCACCTCCTGCAACGCTGCGCGTCGTTACAATGAAGCTATGTTTGTCGATGCCGTTTCAGCGTCAACTTCCCTTTGAAATGCAGGCGGATAAGGTTGTGGATGAAAGGCCTTTACACTCTGTCAACGTGTAAACTATTGTAAATTTCTGCGGTGGCGAGCTGCCGCGCCTGGCCGCAGGTTCAGTAAGCTCAGCTACGTTCGGGAGGGTTTCTATGGCTGATGCACCGCTTCTCGGGGCCAAGGTCCGGGCGCTCCGGCGCCGCGAGCAGATGACGCAGGTCGATCTGGCGGAGCGCCTCGGCGTGTCGGCGAGCTATCTGAACTTGATAGAGAACAACCGCCGTCCGTTGACGGCGCCGCTCCTCATCCGGCTCGCCCAGATATTCCAGCTGGATCTCCAGAACTTCGGCTCCGAAGAGGATGTCCGGCTCACAGCCGACCTCCACGAGGTGTTCGGCGACCCCATCTTCGAGAGCCACGGATTGACGAACGCGGACCTGCGCGAGCTCGTGGCGGCCTCCCCGAACGTCGCGCGCGCGGTGCTCACGCTGTACCGCACCTACGCGACGACCCGAGAATCGCTGGACACCCTGGGAGAGCGGCTGGCCGGCGACGGGTTCGTCGCCGTCGACAACTCGCGCCTGCCCTCGGAGGAGGTGAGCGACCTCATCCAGCGTCGGATGAACCACTTCCCGGAGCTCGAGGAGGGCGCCGAGGCGCTCTGGCGGGAGGCGGAGCTCGACGGCGACGACGTCTACCGCGGACTCGTCCGGTATCTCCACGCGACGCGCGGCATCGAGGTGCGCATCGTGCGGGTCGCGGACGAGCGCCAGGCGATGCGGCGCTACGACCCGGACCGGCGCGTGCTCAGCATCTCCGAGGTGCTGCCGCCCCGGAGCCGCCGGTTCCAGCTCGCGCACCAGCTCGGCCTGCTCACGCAGACGGCGGCCATCGACCGCATCCTGCGCGACGAGAACCTCACGACCCCGGAGTCCCGCGCGCTCGCCCGCGTCGCGCTGGCCAACTACTTCGCCGCCGCGATCCTCATGCCGTACCAGCCGTTCCTCGAGGCGGCGCGCGCCGAGCGCTACGACATCGAGCTGCTCGCGCACCGCTTCGGCACGAGCTTCGAGCAGGTGTGCCACCGGCTGACGACGCTGCGCCGCCCCGGCGCCGAGGGGGTGCCGATGCACATGGTCCGCATCGACATCGCGGGGAACATCTCGAAGCGCTTCAGCGGCTCGGGCATCCGCTTCGCCCGCTTCAGCGGCGCGTGCCCCCGCTGGAACGTGCACGCCGCGCTGATGACCCCCGGCATGATCCGGATCCAGCTCTCGCAGATGCCCGACGGCGCCGTCTACTTCTGCATCGCGCGCACGGTGCGCAGCGACCGCGGCGGCTACCACGTCCCCCACACGGTCCAGTCGATCGGCATGGGCTGCGACGTGCGCTACGCCCGCGAGCTCGTCTACGCCGACGGGATCGACCTCGACAACATCGGCGCGGCCGTGCCGGTCGGCGTGACATGCCGGACGTGCGAGCGCCTCGACTGCGCCCAGCGGGCCTTGCCGGCGCTGCAACACCCGCTGCGCCTCGACGAGAACCGGCGCGGCGTCTCGTTCTACGCGTCCGTGGACAAGTGAAGCGCGCCGCGCCGTGAAGGCGGCGCGCGCGCCGACGCCGGCCCCCCGAAAGGGGCGGCAGGGTGTTGCCGCTCAGCTCGGCCGGCCGAGCATCTCGTTGAGCGTGGACACCAGGCGGGTCACGTCGACCGGCTTGACCAGGTGCGCGTGCGCCCCGGCCATCCGGCTCTTCTCGCGGTCGTCGTCGCCGCCGAAGCCGCTCACCACGATGGTCGCCCGCGGCTTCGTCGCGAGCGACGCGACGAGCTCGATGCCGCTGCCATCCGGGAGCGACACGTCCGTCACCAGCGCGTCGATCGGGTTGTCGGCGAGGCGCGCGCGCCCCTCCTCGCACGAGCGCGCCACGACCACGCGGAAACCACGGCGGCGGAGCGCCATGCCGAGCAGCGTCGACGTGTCGTCGTCGTCGTCGAGCACGAGGACGAGGGGGAGATCCGCGCTCATCGAGCACCTGCCTTGCGGTCTGCCTCGTTGAGAGGCCACTCCAGGGTGATGCGCGTCTCCGCGCCCACGCGCTCGACCCGCGCCGCGCCGCCGTGCGCCTTGAGCACGCCGTCGATGACGCGGACGGGCAGCGCGCCCTCGTCGAGCGGGTCCGAGTCCGGCGAGAGCGCGGCCTGGAAGAGCTCCTCCACCGACGCCGTGTCCGAGTCGCTCGTGAGCACCACGCGCGCCTTGTCGCCGTGCGACGCGAGCTCCACGGCGACCCGCGCGCGCGCGGCGCGCAGGGCCAGCATGAGCGCGTCCGCGAGCGCGGCCGTCATCGACGCCGGGTGCGCGAAGCCGCGCAGCGGCGCGAGGTCGAGCGCCACCGACACCTGCCGCCGGCCATAGACGAACGACGCCTCCGACACGGCCTGGCGGACGAGCGCCTCGAGGTCGAGCGACTGCACCGGCGTGTCGAGCTGCCGCGCCAGCTCCGACGCGGCGGTGTAGCGGTCGGCGAGGCGCAAGAGGCGGCGCACGCCTCGCCGCGCCATCGTGAAGAACGCCACGTTCCGCGCGGTGGTCTCGCCCCCGAGGGCGCGCTCCAGCTCGTCGAGGGCTCCGGCCACCACGCCGGCCGGCCCGCGGACGTCGTGTCCCGTGCGAGCGAATAGCTTGTAGACCGACTCGGGCAGCGCCTTTTCCGTCATTCCTTACGCCTTACCTCGCCTCTCTCAGCTCAGCGAAGAGCTCGCCGAGCCTGGGGGAGAGGCAGCCTTGTCCTTGTCTGGGCCTTCGTCCCCGCCCGAACCATCCTGCTCGCCGTAGCGCTCCAGCTTGCGGTAGAGCGTGCGCCGGTCGAACCCGAGCATCTGGGCGGCGCGCGACTTGTTGCCGCCGACGAGCGCGAGCACGCGCTTGATGTAGCGCTTCTCGAGCTCGTCCATCGTCATGATCTCCGCGGGCTCGTCGACGGCGACGACGAAGCGGTCGGGCCGGTAGGCCTGGACCTTGTCCGGCAGGTCCTCGACCGTGATCTGCTCGAAGCGGGCGAGCGCCACGGCGCGCTCGATGCTGTTCTCGAGCTCGCGCACGTTGCCCGGCCAGTTGTACGCGGTGAGCTTCTCCGCGGCCGCGGTCGAGAGCGAGAGCACGCCCTTGCCGCTGCGCGACGAGAACTTCTCGAGGAAGTGCATCGCTAGGTGGAGCACGTCGGTCCCGCGCTCGCGCAGGGGCGGCAGGTCGATCTTCACGACGTTGACGCGGTAGTAGAGGTCCTCGCGGAACCGCTTCTCGTACACCTCGGTCTCGAGGTCCCGGTTCGTCGCCGTCACGATGCGCGCGTCGAACGGGATCTCGGCGTTCGAGCCCACGGGCCGCACCTTCCGCTCCTGGAGGGCGCGGAGCAGCTTCGGCTGGACCTCGAGCGGCATCTCGCCGATCTCGTCGAGGAAGATGGTGCCGCCGCTCGCCTCGAGGAACAGGCCGGTACGCTGGGTCTTCGCGTCGGTGAAGGCGCCGCGCGCGTGGCCGAACAGCTCGCTCTCGAGCAGCGCCTGGGGCACGGCGGCGCAGTTGACGGCCACGAAGGGGCCGGGCCGGCCGCTGGCCTCGTGGATCGCCCGCGCGATGAGCTCCTTGCCGGTGCCGGTCTCGCCGTGGACGAGGACCGAGGCGTCGCTCCGCGCCACGCGGCCGATCAGGTCGTAGACGCGCTTCATCGCGGGGCTTCGCCCGACGAGCCCCTTGGTCTGCTGGACGTCGTGGGCCGCCTCGCGTAGGCGCTTCACCTCGGACCGGAGGCGCCGGTGCTGGACGGCGCGCGAGACCGTCAGGCCGAGGAGGTTCGAGTCGAGCGGCTTCGTGACGAAGTCGAACGCCCCGGCGCGCATCGACGAGATCGCGGTCTCCATGCTCCCGAGCGCCGTCATGACGATCACGAGCATGTCGGGCCGGGCGCCGAGGATGCGCTCGCAGAGCTCGAGGCCGCTCATCTCGCTCATGCCGACGTCGGTCAGCACGACGTCGAAATCGTCCTCGCTCACCAGCTCGAGCGCGCTCTTGGCCGAGGTGCGCGCCGCCACGGAGAATTCCTGCCTCTTGAGGAGGGCTTCGACCAGATCGCACGTCGCTTCGTCGTCATCGACGACGAGTATCCTGCCGCTCATCGCGTGTCCTTCCCCGGCAGCTCTATAGGTCGACCGCTGCCTGCAGTTGCAGGGAACGTGCCACGGAGACACCGCGCCATCAAGCCCGGGCCGCTCTCATCCTTGAGGTTATCTCACGTGACGTTTCGCCACAGGTGCGCGTTCCTGCCTCAGCCATGTAGGCGCCGGGGATTTCCGTGCCGCGCCGGGTCGCTCCAGCGACCAGTCTCCAGCGGAGCGACAGCTTCCACGGGGACTTTTCATGCCAGGCGAGCTTACGAGCAGCCTGGATTTCCACAGAGTTACAGCACCCAAGCGCGTGATGCACATTGCGGGCCCGACGCGCAGCGGCTGGGTGAGTCAGGCGGTGGTGACGCCGCGCCGAGGTGATCACCGAGAACAAAAATGTCTTGTGCTCGCGCGGCCCTGGCCGCGGCGGTGCCGGAGGCAGCGCGACGGCGACGCGGCGCCGGACGAGCGCGCGCGATCGAGCCTGGGACCGGTCGTCGAGGAGCACCAGCGCGCGAGGACAGGACCGACGTGGCGCGATGCCGGCCGAGGACGGCAGAAGGGAAGACGCGGTGGCTGAGCGGCGCGCCGCTCGCGGGCGGGACCAGATGGGCAGGCAGGCCCCTGTTACGGCGAGATTGCGCGATGGATGCCGTGTGCCGCTGTTGGTTTGATCACTCCGGGCATACGAAGCTGCCGAGTCCGTCCGCGATCCTTCTCGAGAGGCGAAATTCCCCATCGATATTCCAGATTCCGGATCCTGGCCTGTTCAACCCCGGAATAAGACCGTCCGGCACGACCGTTGCTTCAGGCTGTCCTGATGGAGAAGGGGGGGCGGCTGAGCGGGGAGCAGGACGAGATATGCCTGCTGATTGCTGAGTCCGGTGTCCCCTGGACCCTGCGCGAGCTGCTCGGCGGCGGCGCGGTCACCGTCTCGCTCGATGGCCCCCGCGGCGAGCCGCTGCGGCGCTCCGCGCACCTCGAGGCCCCGTGAGCAGGGCCTCCAGCGAGAACAACAAGGCTCCTCGTCGATCTCGATCTCCTCAACATCACCCTCGTTCTCCGGGAGAAGAATGCATGAAGGCGACACAGCTCTTGAAGGGGCAACACCGCGAAGCCGAGAGGCTGTTCAATCTGGCCCTCTCCGGCATCGGCGATGTACGGCGGGTGACGGACGAGCTCACGAAGCACCTGCTCGCCCACATGCTCGCCGAGCAGGTGGTGCTCTTCCCGGAGCTGCTCGCCATCGAGCCGGATCTGGTGGGCGGGGCGTGCGAGGAGCACACGGTCGCGCGCTTCGAGATCCGGCGCGTCGTGAACACGGCGCCGGAGGATCCGAGCTTCAGGGCCAAGCTCGGCGCGCTGAGGGACCTGGTGATGCACCACGTCCACGAAGAGGAGCGGGAGCTCCTGCCCCGGATGGAGGCGGAGCTGACGGACGACGCAAACGAGCGGCTCGGCCAGCAGATGCTGGAGCTCTTCGAGGCCCTCATCGCCCACTCCCGCCGCACCCACGGCGCGGGCCACGCCGCAGAGCGCACCGCGACGGCGGCCTGACGGCCGGCGCGGGCCTGTTCCTCCTCTCTCCCGACACGTACAGCGCGCGCCCTCGGCGCTCGCTCCGGCGCTCGACAGAAAACGGCCCGTGCAGCGCTCCGCGCACGCAGCGCGCGCGTCCCGGACGACATCGTTCCAGGGCGGCTCCGTGGAACATGGGGTGCGACCACGGCGCACGGAACAACCTTCCGTGGCCGCGGCCGCACCCGGTGCCCCGGCGCCTGTCCCATCGGCTCAGGAAGAGCGCACAGGAAGGCGGATAGACGAGAGGATCCTCGACCTTTCTCTCGTCTATTCGCCTTCCTGGTCCATCCGACCGTCACCCGCCCCGGCGCCCGGGGGAGCGTCCTCGCCCCCGTCTGGACTCAAGGGTTCGTCGCGGGCGCGTCGCCGGGGCCGGTTGGGCCGCCGTGGCCGGGCCCGTACCCGTGGGACTCCCCATAACCGAGATCCTCGGGGACCATGGTGTCCGCCGGGCTCGACGACGCGGAGGAGGTGGCGCTCGGCGCATCGTTCGCGGCGAGCTCGTAGACGCCGCGCTCCAGCTCCATCTCGTCGAGGGCCGAGCCGCAGGCCCGGCAGGGCGTCGCCGCCGTCGACACGAAGATGTACCTGCGGCTACACGACTTGCAGCGGAGCTCTCGGATCATCGCTGGCTCGCCGGGTCAGCTGGGCCGACCGTGCCGCGTCGCCTCCTGGGCTTCACGCAGCTCGTCCCCTTCGGGGCCGTCCAGGGCGCTGGCAGCCTCCTCCGCGTGCTCTTCGATCTTGCCGCCCTTCACCGACCTCTCCACGCCTTCGCGGTAGCGCCGATCTGCCGTGTGGTTGCCCTCGCCCTCGACGTCCGCGGACTGATTCTGCTGAGAAGCCTTCTGATTCTCCATCGTATCCTCCTGATGTTGAGCTCTCTGGGTCAAGATTGCGGGTCTTGCATCAGACGCGCCGCTTCGCGTCCTGGATCGCGCGATCGAGCTCCTCCACGCGCTGGTCGACGCCCTTCTTCACCTCGTCGAGGTTCGTGCTCGTCGCCGCGTCGAGGTCGCGCAGGCTCCTGCGGACCGCCTCCGACTTGTCCTGGAGCTCCTTCACGAGCCTGTCGACCTCGACCTTCGACATCTTCTTCTCGGCCTTGGTGCGGAGCTCGGCGACATCCTTCTCGAGGTCCTCGATCTTGCGCGTCGTGGACGCGCGCACGTCCTCTCGCGCCTTCGAGAGCTCCGCCTGCGCCTCGACGGTCTTCTCCTGGGCGTCGACGGCAGCGTTGTTGAGCTTCTGCGCGGCCTCCCGGAGCGCCTTGTCGGTCTCCCGCTCCGCGCGCTGGTCGATCTCGGCGACCTTCTTGTCGAGCTCATTGGCGACCTCCGCCGCCTTCTGCTGCGCCTCCTGCTGCGCGCGCTCGGCCTTGGCCTGCGCGTCCGTGGGGGACTCGCAGCCCGCGCAGACGCTCATGACGATGGCGATGGGAAGGAACGTACGGACGGTCAGCATGATGATCTCCTACGGTTGCGGTTGAGGCTCGACCTCGCCCGGGCGATCGCCGGGCGCGACACGAAAGCCCCATCGCAGCTCTCCGGGATGGGCCTCTCGGCGCCCTGGATGGGGTCATCGCCCCGTATTGCGACAGGCGTGCCATGCAGAAGCGGCGGAGACCGCTCGGTCTTTCGAGACAAATCGCCTCGATCGTGGCCCTCGAGCACGTGCAACCACGCGCGAAGGCCCCGGCGATGACGCAGCGCCCACAAGCAACAACGCAATGCGCCACCGGCAGAGCGGACGAGGCTCGTGCAGAGCTGGAGTCGACGGGGATAACCCCCTTCGACGCCTGGCGCCGCTCGTACCGGGATTCAGGGATGCTGGAGAGGTGAAGAGGGGACGGCGCGCTGAGGCGCGCGGGGAGGCGACCTGGTGTGTCAGGCCGCTCGCGGCTGCGTGGGCTCTTGTGGGACAAGGGCCCATGCGGCGCGTGAGGATCGGAGTGGAGCGCGTCAGACCCGGACGCGACGGCCAAGCGCGAGCGAGACGACCGCCAGCACGAGGAAGATGACGAAGAGCAGCTTCGCCACCGAGGCGGCGCTCGCGGCGATGCCGCCAAAGCCGAAGATGGCAGCGATGATGGCGACGATAAAGAACGCAACACTCCAACTGAGCATGGTAACCTCCTAATTGGGTGAACTGGTGTTCCAGCGTTTCGAACCAGCGTTGTTGCGTTCATTGCAGCCGCCGTGCCGCCGAGGTCCCCTGGTGACGAACGCGGCTCGGCTCCTCGGTCGCGCTCGATCGTTTCCGGCGCGGTCGTGCGGCACATGAAGGCGCAGAAGCTGCGGCAAATTGCCTCGTTCGTGACGTCCTGCGTCGCACAGCGCTCTCGCGACCTGGCGGACGAGCTCGGCACAACGTTTGCTGGCGCTCACCCCTGTGCGCGCAGGAGGGAAGTCGGGCTCAACACAACACCGGTGTCGAGGTCGAGCTCGGCGGAGGGACGGGGGCGGCTGTCCCGTACGGCCGCCGGTCGGCTGGCCGCTGCCCGTGGGCGCGCGCGGGCTGCGCTGGCGAGGCGTCTTGTGGCGTTCGGCCAGCTCGCCGAATATGTCGTGCTCGATGATCCCAGCCGCGGCCCAGGTCGACCAGGGTCGCTCGCCGGTCGCTGCCCAGGCTCCTGAAGGCGATGTCCGCCGACCTGGAGCTCACGTCGCGAACGACCCGAACATGACGATGCCTCTCCCCACGCTCATCAGGACCCGCCGCGAGGCCATCATCGAGCGGTTCGTCGGCGAGCTGCGCAGGCGAAGCTCGGCGGCACGAGACATGCCGAAGCCCCTGCTCATCAACTCGCTGCCGAGCTTCCTGGACGAGGTGGCCACCAGCCTGGAGAACGGCTCTTCGACGCGCGCCAGCGACGAGGCCGCACGCGAGCACGGCGAGATGCGCTGGGAGAACGGGTTCGACCTGGACGTGATGGTCCGGGAGTACGGCGTCCTGCGGCGATCCATCCTCCGCGAGGTCCAGGAGTCGGGGATCACGCCGAAGCTGAGCGACGTCGAGGCGCTGTCGGAGCGCGTGGACGCCGGCATCGCCAGGGCGGTCAGCGAGCACACCCGGCTCCAGCTGGAGGCGCTCGACGCCGAGCGCAAGCGCACCGAGCTCGAGCGCGGCAAGAGCGGCTCGCTCCTCGCCCAGGCGCCGGCGCCGATCTGCCTCCTCCAGGGCGCCGGCCTCGTGTTCGAGCTCGCGAACCCGCTCTTCTGTCAGATGGTCGGCCGCGACGATCTGCTCGGCAAGCCGCTCGTCGAGGCCGTCCCGGAGCTCCGCGGGCAGGTGCTGCACGCGCAGCTCGAGTCCGTCATGGCGAGCGGAAAGCCGAGCGTCGCCAACGAGATCCCGGTGCGAATCGCGCACTGGACCGGCGAGCTGGTGGAGCGGATCTACAACGTCCTGTGCAAGCCGGTCTGCGACGTGAGCGGCGCCGTCGAGGGCGTGATGGTCACGGCGTTCGAGGTGACCGAGCAGATCGGCGCGCGGAGGAAGGCGGAGCGCCTCGCGCTCGAGCTCCAGCAGAGCGTCGCCCAGCGCCTGCGCGCGGAGCAGGCGCTCCGCGTGAACGAGGAGCGGTTCCGCAAGGCGCTCCGGGGGTCGCCGGTCATGGTGTTCAACCAGGATCGGGAGCTCCGCTACACGTGGATGCACAACTCGTTCGGCAAGTCGGAGCGCGAGGTGCTCGGGAAGACCGACGCGGAGGTGCTGGAGGACCCGGAGGCGGCGAGGTCGCTCGACCGGGTGAAGCGCGAGGTGCTCTCCAGCGGGGTCGGCCAGCGGCGCGAGATCGCGCTGCACACCGCCGGGCGCACGCAGCACCTCGACATCTCGATCGAGCCGCTGACGGACGACGCCGGCGAGATCATCGGCATCACCTGCACGGCGACGGACATCACGGAGCGCAAGTCGATCGAGCAGGCGCTGCGGGCGAGCGAGGCGCGGTTCCGCACCGTCCAGGAGGCGTCGCCCGACGGGTTCATGATCCTGCGCAGCGTGCGCGACCCATCCGGGGCGATCTCTGATTTCGAGTGGGTGTACGTGAACCCGGCCACTGGACCCATCGTGGGCGGCCGGGGCAAGGACCTCGAGGGCAAGCGGCTGTCGGTCGAGATGCCGGGCAGCTCGCTCGCGAGCGCCTTCGCCACGTACGCGCGCGTCGTGGAGACCGGGGAGGCTGCCCGGGTCGAGCTCTTCTGCGCGCACGAGGGCGCTCCGCAGACGTTCCGGGCCATCGCGGTGGCGCTGGGCGACGGCGTGGGCCTCTCGTTCCACGACATCACCGAGCAGAAGCGCACCGAGGCCGAGCGCGTCCAGCTCCTCGAGCAGGAGCAGCGCGCGCGCCAGCACGCCGAGCAGCTGAACCGTCTCAAGGACGAGTTCCTCGCGACCGTGTCGCACGAGCTCAGGACGCCGCTCCAGTCGATCCTGGGCTGGGCGCGGATCCTCCGGACGGGCGAGGTGGACGCCGAGTCGCTCGAGCGGGGCCTCGCCACGATAGAGCGCAACGCGAAGGCGCAGTCGCAGCTCATCGAGGACGTCCTCGACGCCTCGACGATCATCGCGGGGAAGCTCCAGCTCCGGACCGATCCGGTCGACGTGCGGCAGGTGCTCGCCACGGCGCTCGACCTGGTGCGCCCGGCCGCGCTGGCCAAGGGGGTGACGGTCAACGCCTGGGTCGTCGACGACGTGGGCATCTTCCTCGGCGACGCCGATCGGCTCCAGCAGATCGTGTGGAACCTGCTCACGAACGCGGTGAAATTCACGCCCTCGGGGGGCCACGTCCGGGTCGGAGCCCGGCGCGTCGACGCCCTGCTCGAGGTCGAGGTCGAGGACAACGGCGAGGGCATCCCGAAGAGCTTCCTGCCGTTCCTTTTCGAGCGGTTCCGGCAGGCGGACGGGGGGATGACGAGGGCCCACGGCGGGCTGGGGCTCGGCCTCGCGATCGTGCGGCACCTGGCCGAAGCGCAGGGCGGCACCGTGGACGCCGAGAGCGACGGGGAGGGCAAGGGCGCGCGCTTCCGGGTCCGGCTCCCGGTCCGCGCCGAGGCTCACACGGCGCTGCCGTCCCCGCAGCGCCGGGGCAGCGACTCGCCTGGGGGCTCCGCGCGCCGCGTGCTCGAGGGCATCCGCGTCCTCGTCGTCGATGACGAGACCGACGCCCGCGAGCTGCTCGGCATCATCTTCGTGCGGGCGGGCGCGACGGTGCGCGAGGCGGCCTCGGCCGGCGCGGCGCTCGAGGCGCTCCGAGAGGGCGAGTTCGACGTGCTCGTGAGCGACATCGGCATGCCGGGCGAGGACGGTTACGCGATGATGAGGCGGCTGCGCGCGATGGGGACCGAGGTCGCCGTGAGCGGCATCCCGGCGCTCGCGCTGACCGCGTACACGCGCATGGAGGACCGCCGTCAGGCGATCGCCGCCGGCTTCCAGATGCACCTGGCCAAGCCCATCGAGCCGAACAGCCTGGTCACCGCGGTGGCGCACCTCGTCGGCCGCGCGGGCAACCGCGGTAGCTGGCCGTAGCCTGCCGGGCGCGGCCGCTCGGGCGGCCCTGGTCGCAGCGCCGCCGCCGGGCGCGGGACGCTACCGCTCGGCTCGGCGCGACCGCGGCCCTCGGAAAGCGCGTGCGCGCCGGCCGAGGACCGTCTTGGGCACCCGGACCCACCCTGGCCACCACTCGACTCTTCCCGGCACTGCTGAGCCACGCTAACGTGAGCGAACCGGCACGGGCCGCGTCGGGAACGGAGCGCTCGGAGAGCCGAGCGTGCCGCGACCCGGCTCCCTTGCGAAGCAGGCCGTATGCGGTGTCTCCGTCCCCGGAAACAAGTGAGCCGGCCACCAGCTCCGTCGCACATCGCCCGGCGTCATGTGCAGCGTTGCTCTCGTATGCTATCGACGGGCCAGCGTTTTGCCCCTGAGCGAGGACGAGGATGGACGGTAAAATCCTGAATATTATCCTGGTCGAGGACGACACCGTCGACGTGATGAACGTCCGGAGGGCGTTCGAGAGGGGCAAGATCACGAACCCGCTCTGGGTGGCGGGCGACGGCGTCGAGGGGCTGGATCTGCTGCGCGGCACCCAGGTGCCCAGGGATCGGCGGCTCGTCCTGCTCGACCTGAACATGCCCAGGATGAACGGCATCGAGTTTCTCCGCGAGCTCCGGGCCGACGCGACGCTGAGGGCGACGCCCGTCGTGGTGCTGACGACCTCGAACGACGATCGGGACAAGGTGGACGCATACGACCTGAACGTCGCTGGGTACCTGCTCAAGCCGGTGACTTTCCTGAGCTTCGTCGAGCTGATGACGGCACTGAACCGGTACTGGACTCTCGTGGAGATGCCTTGAGCCATAGGTCGGTTCGTCTCCTGGTCGTCGACGACGACACGGTCGATCGGATCGCGATCCTGCGAGCGCTGCGGAGCGGCCGCGTCGACGCCGAGATCAGGGAGGCCGACTCCGTCGATTCGGCGCTCGCGGTGCTTTACGAGCAGCAGATCGACTGTGTGCTCCTCGACTTCTACCTGCCCGGGGGCGACGGGCTCGCGGTGATCGAGGCGGCGCGCAAGGCGAAGCTCACGGCGCCGTTCATCATGCTGACCGGGCAGGGAGACGAGTCGCTGGCGGTCGATCTGATGAAGCGGGGCGCGGCGGACTACGTGCCGAAGAACCTGCTGACGCCCGAGCGGCTGGTGCAGAGCCTGCGCTACGTGCTCAGGCTGAACGAGGCCGAGCGCCGCGAGGACGAGGCGCGCAGGGCGCTCTCTCGCCACGCGAACCAGCTCGCCCAGCTCACCGAGGCGACGCTGCGTATCCACAGGTCGCTCTCGCTGAACGAGCTGATCCAGCGCACGACCGACGAGGCGCGGGCGCTGCTCGACGCGAACGTGGCGGTCGCGCGGCTGGCCGCGCGGGGCGTGACGCAGCGGTCGATGACGGGCGTCTCGCTCTCCGAGGAGTACGCGGCGCGGGAGGATCGCGACGGTATCCGCGACATCGCGCTCGGCCTGATCGAGCGGAGGAGCACGAGCGTCCGGTTGACCGACGACGAGATCGCGAGCGATCCCACGTGCGCCGACGTGCTCTCGCGCGCGCCGGCGGAGCTGCACCCGCGCTCGCTGGTCGCGGCGCCGCTGCGCGGTCGGGACGGCCAGTGCATCGGGAGCGTCCAGCTCCTCGACCGGCGCGACGGCCCGTTCGTGGAGAGCGACGAGGTGCTGCTCACGCAGCTGGCGCAGTCGGCGTCCGTCGCCCTCGAGAACGCGCGGCTGTACAACGAGGCGCAGGCCGCGACGCGGGCCCGGGACGACCTCCTGGCGATTGTGTCGCACGACCTCCGGAACCCGCTCAACACGATCGCGATCACGGCGTCGCTGCTGCGGAGCGATCTGCTCCAGCGCAAGGACGGCGAGGAGGACGACGCCGTGCAGCTCGTCGATCGCATGGACCGCGGGATCCAGCGCATGACGCGGCTGATCGAGGATCTGCTCGATGCGTCGCGCATCGAGGCGGGGCGGCTCGTCGTGTCGCCGAGGGTGGAGCGGGGCGGCGCGCTCGTGCGCGAGGCGCTCGAGGCCGCGGCGTCGCTCGCCGAGGCGAAGGGCTGCCGGGTGACGCAGGGGCCGCTCGACGCGGGCCTGGAGGTCCTCGCGGATCGGGATCGCGTGCTGCAGGTGTTCTCGAACCTGCTCGGCAACGCGCTGAAGTTCACGCCGAAGGGCGGCGTCGTGAGCGTGTCGCTCTGCCGCGTGGCCGATCTGGCGCGCTTCTCGGTGGCGGACACCGGCCCGGGCATCCCGCCCGAGCATCAGCCGCACCTCTTCGATCGGTACTGGAAGGCGTCGCAGGAGTCGCGCACAGGAGCAGGGCTGGGCCTGTACATCGCGCGCGGCATCGTCGAGGCGCACCATGGGACCGTGGCGGTCGAGAGCAGCCTGGGCCACGGGACGACGATCCACTTCTCGCTGCCCCTGGCGAGCTGAGCGGGCTGCTGCGCGCCGGCCGGCGGGCGGGCGCGAGCGGCCGGCGGGCGGGCGCGAGCGACCGGTGGGCGGGCGCGAGCAGCCGGTGGGCGGGCGCGAGCGGCCGGTGGGCGGGCGCGAGCGGCTCGACGGGCGGCGGCGAGGGGGCGCCAGCACGAGCGGCTCAGCGGACGGTACGAGCGGCTCGCGAGGGCGCGGAGGGCGAGCCGGAAATGCTCACGGCGTCTGGGCGAGGTCCTTCAAGGGATCAGGCTGCGAGACGGCTCACTGGTTGTGAAATGACACCTTGAGCGGCGCGCATGGGGGCAGCGCGCCCTACACGCTCGACAGCGCGTGTGCGTACGACGTGCATTTGCGCCCGAAGCACGCAGGCAAATCCGCTCGTCAAGAGCTCGCGGTCCAGTGTGGCTCGCGAGGTTCAGTCAGCGGCTGCGTAGGCTTGAGGTGCGAGGGAGGGAGTGAGGATGAGCTCCCTGGCTCGCTCTGGTGCTGGTCGGATGATCGATCGATTCAGAAGACAGTGCGAAGGGGGGGACTTGAACCCCCACGGTGTTACCCGCTAGCACCTCAAGCTAGTGCGTCTGCCAATTCCGCCACCTTCGCGAGCGCGTTGTGGGACGGAACCTACCCAGCTGGCCAGGGAAGTCAAGCTAATCCTCTCGGAGTCGCGCCAGTGCGCGTTCCCCGCGTCACGCGGCGCACGGCGCGTACGCCGGCCTCGCGACCGCGGCTGACCGTCCGTCGTTGCGCGTCGTTGCGCGCTTGCGCCGCGCGGCAGGAGCGCGCGGGCTCTTCAGCGGACGAGCGCCTCGACGATCTCGCGGATCTCGAACGGCTTGCGGACCCAGGAAACGCCGCTGTTGGCCGGGAGAGGCGCGGCTCCCGCGCTGCCGGACATGACCACGAGCCGCACGTCAGGATTGGCGCTGCGCACGGCGGAGACGGTGCCAAGGACGTCCTGCTCGATCGGAGAGATGTCGAGCAGCGCTGCCTGAAAAGGGCCCGAGGCGAGCGCGCCAGGGAGCTCGCTCGCGCTCTGCACGCTGACCAGGCTCGCGCCGCGCGCCGTGAGCGCCGTGTCGAGCAGGTCCACCACCGCGTCGTCGTCCTCGACCACCAGGATCCTGATGCCGTCGAGGACCGCGCCCGACACCGGCGACGTCGTGCTCCGCGGCACCGGCGGGCTCTCCTCGACCTCGGCCACGCCGTGCGACGCCCCGTCGGCGGGCAGAGAGCCCTCGATCGGCCAGCGCAGCTCGAAGCGGGCGCCCTCCTCCGACGGAACAAGCGCGAGCGCGCCGCCGGAAGCGCTGGCCAGCGCAGCCGAGTGGCGCAGGCCGATGCCAGCACCGCCCGGCCGCGTCGAGACGCCGGAGCTCAGCAGCGTCGCGCGGCGCGACGGCGGGACGCCCGGCCCCTGATCGGCGACACCCACGATCACCGACGCGCCGTCGAGCCTCGCGTCCACGCGCACCGCAGAGCCGCGCGGCGAGAGCGCCACCGCGTTGAGCAGCAGGTTGGTCAAGATCTGCACCACCGCGGCGCCGTTGCTCACGGCGGTCCGCGCGACCGCAGGATCGAGCAACGCGCGGAGCGCTATCGCCGCGCGGCGCGCCTCGGGATCCAGACCGGTCACGGCGTCGTCGATGACATCACCGAGCAGGCGCACCGGCTCCGCGAGCGGCCTCGACGCGACCCCGTCGTCGCCGGCAGGACGCCCCTCGGCGTCGGCGCCGATGGCCCGCCGGATCAGGCGGCGCGCGTCGCGCGCACGGGAGGCGGCGACGCCGAGCGCGCGGCTCAGCTCGGGGCCTTGCTGCTCGCCCTGGGCCCGCTCGATGCAGCCCACGATGACGGTGAGCGCATTGGAGACCTCGTGCAGCGCGACCGCGAGCTCCTGCGCTGAAGGCGGGGAAGCCGCGTCCGCGCGCCCCTCGCCGGAGCGCTGCCCCGGATCGCCGCGCAAAGGCTGCCCCGGATCGCCTCGCAGAGAGGGCGCGAGCGTCAGGCCATCCTCTGTTGAAGGCTCCGATGTCCCACCGCGCGTCGGCTGCGCCACGGGCGCTAGCCTATCGCGCTCCGCGCTGAGCTGGTACCGCCCTTTTTCGCTCCGACTTCACCGGGACGTCGACGGGGGGAGCGGCAGGACGTAGGAGCCGTCGGGCTTCGACCGGGTCTCGCCGATCTGGATGACCGCCGTCACCGGCTCCTGCGCGGTCTTGCTCTCGACCGGGAGCCACGCCACCACCGCGGCGTCGCCGAGCGGGGCGCCCGACTCGTCGCGAACGCTGCCCTGGAGCACGGCCGGGTAGGGCACGGCCAGATCGAGCTCGGTGACCGCGGCGTCCGTCGCCGAGACCGCGAGGCGCGGCCTGACGAGCCACGGATAGGTGGAGCCCGGCCTCGGCCGGACCGAGAAATCGAACTCCCCTGGGTCGGCGCCGAGGGAGAACGAGCCCTTGCGCAGGACCCCGGACGCCTGCCGAGGCGGCAGCGGCTCGGGCTTCAGCACCTGGCCGAGGTAGGGCGTGTCCTCGCCGACGGAGGGGACCGCGAGCACCGTCGCGCCATCCATCAGCTCGCCGAGCGGCCCCTGGACGCGGCCGCGCAGCGTCCCGGCCTCCGGGATGAGGACCGACTGGCCGCAGAAGCAGTCGTCGCCGGCGGGAAACTTGAGCGACTGCCTGGCCGTCGCCTTGGTCGTGTCGTTGATCGGCCGCGCGAAGATGACGTACTCGCCGGGCGGGAGATCGGCCCGGAAAAGGCCGTTCGCGTCCGTCTCGGTGTCCAGCTTGTAGGCGGCGGTCGGCGCCCTGTCGATATCCGCGCTCTGGATGCGGACGGCAGAGAGCACCGGGTTGCCCTTCGCGTCGACCGTTTGTCCCTCCACGCGGCGCGCGGCGGCGTCGAGCTGGAGGAGCGAGAGGCTCAGGTTCCCCGTGGACCCCTGGAGCGCTACCGAGGCGAGCTCCCAGTAGACCGTCGGCCGCGGATCGCCGTCGTTCGGACGCAACCGGATGAGCGGGCTCTTCTCCTTGTCGGTCCAGTAGTACTTCACGCTGAACTCGACCTGCGTCGGAGTCCCCGGCTGCTGGAGCTCACCTTGAGCGAGGACGTCGAACTGGGAGATGACCCTGCCGGTCAGCTGGTCGACGAGGTCGAGCTTCCACCCGTCGACGCGCACGCCCTGCGGCACCTGCAGGCTGCCTTGCAGCACGGCGGGCTCGTCGGCATTGATGCCGAGGTTCCACTGCTCGGGGATGAGCTGGTTCGGCATGAGGATCGGCGGGGGGACGTCGTCGCTGCAGTCCAGGTATGGCTGCGGAACCAGGTAGATGTCGTAGTTGCCAGTGGGGATCGCGATCTGAAACTTCTGGCCGATGGTGCTCTCCGCCTCGTCTCCCATCGCCGCTTCCGGATCGACGTCCGGCTCCGAGGCCGTCGAGTAGCTCTGCGTGGGCAGGCCCAGGACGGGCGCGACGCGCCGGAACTCGACCCGCACCGGGAACTGCGCGCCGGCGAAGCGGCCGCAGTAAACCCCGCCGAGGCGCGCCGTGGCGTTCACGCGCGCGGGCGCGGGGATCCCGAGATCCAGGAAGCGCACCTGGCCGGCGTCGTCGTGCGGGGGGAAGCCGCTGCCGACATCGAGGTCGAGGAGGTGAGAGACCTCCGCGCTCAACGCGCGCGAGGCGCGCGGCCGGACCTCCAGGATGAGCCCATCCAGGTGCGCGCTGGTCGAGACGCACGCGCGCTGTCCGCCGACATCGGCGCAGGTCGCGCCCGCGCCGCACTCGTTCGAGCTGTCGCAGGCGTTCATGGAGACGGACTCCGTCGCTTCGAGCGGGATGCTGCACGCCGCCGAACCCGACAGGCAGGCGAGCAGCGCGACGCGCACAGCGGGTCGCCAGCTCACAGCGCCCCCCTCTCCGGGCGCGCGACGCTCCTCGTGCAGAGCGTGGCCATGGCCCGGCGGCAACCCCGCGCGGTGGGGGAGCGCCGAGGCTCCGCTGAAGCGCTGGCGGCCGGCAGCCGCCGAGCTGAGGAAGGTAATGCGCGGTGCCCGAACGGGTCCGCACCCGAGCAGGCGCAGGGGAAAATCACGCCGGAGAGAGGAGGCGATGTTCGTGCCAACCAGCCGCTGGCGTTCCGGGCAGCGCGCGACGTGCATCCAGCTGGCACGGCGCTGCGCAGGCGGAGGTGGGGCCGTGACAGCCGTGTCGTGTCGAGGTCGGAGCACCGATGCGGCCAGGCCGCGATCGGCGCAGCAGCGTGATGCCTGAGCGCGCACACGGAAGGGCCAAGGTAGGACGAGATGCGACAAGATCTTCGCCACGCCCCGGTGCACGCGGGCAGAGGGGAGCGAGCGGCCGCTGGCGTCGGCGCGGCGAGCGCTCCGGCGCCTACGTGCCTGCGCGGAAGCGCGAGCTGGCCGTGTCGATCCGCCGGAGCGAGGGCACGGTACCGGGCTGCCATCGCGCTTCGGCGTACTCCATCCGCGTCGCGAGGCGTACGAGATCGGCGATCTCGGGGTGCGCGGCGCACGCGGCGGCGAGCCCGTCGGGCTCGGAGAGGGGGACGGCGAGCTCCAGGCCTCGCTCCTTGATCGTCGCGCGCACCGCCGTGGCGACGCTGCCCGCGGCGAAGAGGCCAGCCCGGCGCATCGCCGTGCGGGTCGTCTTCATGGCGCCCTCGTAGGTCATCTTGTCCGCGCTGTCGCAGATCTCGCGCAGGCGACGCTCGGCGCGCGGAGGGATGAGCTGCCAGAGGTTCTGCTCCAGCCGCACCACGGCCGGGTTGCCGCGGGTGCTGTGCGCGGTGGCCTCCAGCGGGCCGAACGCGGCGACGACGGCGGAGAGGAGCGTGCGGAGCTCGTCCTCGGTGCTGGTGTTCGCCAGGACGTGGTCGGGCATGGCCCCGGCCAGCTGGGCGCCGATCAGGTAACGCAGCTCGGGGGTGTCCTCGCGGACCTCGCCCCGCAGCTGCACGGCCGGCGGGTTGACCCGGACGACCTGCGCCTCGGGCGACGATGGCGCAGGCGAGGGAGCGCGCTGGTGGAAGAGCGCGGTGCGCAGGAGGCCCAGGTGACCGGCCACGACACCGTAGACCTCCCCGAGGAGGGTGGGCGAGGTCGGCTGGACCCGCTCGGAGGCGACGAGCCCGGACTGGCTCGCGTCGCGGCGATACAGGCCGGTCTCCCAGACGATCGCGAGGGCCTCGTTGACGGGCGACTCCAGGTCGCGGAAGAGCAGGGCGCTCACGAGCTCCGGCGCGTCGCGCTGCGCCGCGAGGAGCGGGGGCGAGACGAAGCCATCGCTGCGCCGGTCGGACGGCTCGCCGCCCTCGAAGGCGCGCAGCACGTGCTCGATGGCGCGGGCGTAGGTCATGTTCTTGTCGGCGATCGCGGCCGCCTGGAGGCGCTCCAGGGTGCCCCGATCGCCGAGCCGCAGGTGGGCCTGCATCCGGCGGACCGCCAGCGCCTCGCGAGAGCGATCGTCGCGCGGAGCGAAGCTCTTGATGAGCCGCTCGCCAGCCTCGTACGAGCCGGCGGCGAGCTCGCGGAAGAGCGCCGCCTCCTCGAAGCTCTCGGCCGCGGACGGCGGCCATGTCGTCAGGAGCCGCGTCGCCGAGGAAGGCGGCTGGGCCGACGTCGGCGCAGAGACCGGAGGCGCGGCGATCTGCGCGCCGGCGCTGGCGCGGCCCGACGGGGTGCCGCCGCGCGCGGCAGCGCCCTCCGCGCTGCCCGACGCAGCGCTGAGGACCGGCGCCCGCGGGGCCGGGGTGACGGCCGGCCCATCGAGCAGGTCGTCGTCGGACAGCCCGGGAGCGACGTCTTGAGCGGCGTCGTCGTCGGTCAACGATTCGTCGAGCGGGTCATTGAGCTCGACGAGATCGATGTGCGGACCGCCGGGGGCCGCCGCGCTGGCGCTGGACGGCGCGCTGGCGCTGGACGGAGCGCGGCTGCTCGCCGGCGCGCGGCTGCTCGCCGGCGCGGCGCCGCTCGCCGCTGATGAGGTGCCGGAAGGAGCTTCCGCTGGCGGCTGGACGGGGTCCGCGACGATGACCCGGGGCGGCGCGGCGTGGAACACTTCCTCGGGCGGCAGGGTCGCCCGCTCGCTGGCGAGCTCGGCGTTGAGCTCGGCGATCTTCAGCCCCAGCGAGCGATCCGAGCCCGCGAGCACCGTGGCCTGCGCGAGGATCTGCGCTGCACGATCCGGATCGCTCGCCGCGTGCAGGCGCGCGAGCTGCATCAGCGCGCGCGCGCGATCGATCCCCGAGCTCTGCGCGACCAGCTCCTCGAGCGCCTTCCGGGCGGCCTCGGGCTCGCCGCGAGCCGCCGTGAGCTCGAGCTGGCGCCGCAGCGCCAGCGCGCGCGTCTCGGGCTCGGCGGCGGCCTCCTCGAGCAGGCGCGCAGCCGCCTCGAGGTCGCCGGCGTTCTGCGCGGTCTCGGCGGCGGCGAGCGCGACGCGGCCGCGGGCGCGCATGCCCTGCAGATCGCCGCCGAGCGCGCGCTCGAACAGCGGAAGAGCGGCCGAGAAATTCCGCTTCAGCGCCAGGCGCTCCGCCATGCCGAGCGCGACCAGCGTGCTCGGGCCGACCTCGGCGTGGCGCCGCGTCAGCTCGCGCATGCCGGCGCCGTGGCCCTGGATGACGTCGAGCGTCTCGGCGAGCAGGAACGCGTGCAGATCGACGTGCGCCGGGCGCAGGCGCGGCGCGATGCGCCCGAGCTCCTCCACGGCGGCCTGCGCGTCGCGCGGCGTCCCGGTCCCGCGCAGGCGATACTCGATGCGGCGCGCCTCGAGGACGGCGTCGGGAGACTCAGGGGCGAGCTTCACGGCGCGGCGCGCGCGCTCGAGCGCCGTGGCGTCGTCGCCGAGCATCGAGGTGGCGCGCGCCGCCTCGACGAGCAGCTGCGCGCGCCGCTCGGGCGCGTCGCGCGACGCGCTGGCGAGCTGATCGAGCGCCGCGGCGAGCGCGTGGCCGTCCCCCTCGCGGCGGGCGATCTCGACGCGCAGCTCGATCACGGCCTCGCGCGGCGCGATGCGCGCGACGCTCTCCAGGGTGTCCTTCGCGGACTCGACGTCCCCGCCGCCGAGGTAGCTGCTGCACGCGCGGAGGTTGTACTCGGCCCGCTCGTCGGTGGTCGTCGCGAGATCGCCCAGCCTGCACCAGAGCGGGGCGGCGCGGAGCGGCGTGCCGAGCCGCTCATGGATGTCGGCGAGGAACCTCAGCGCGCTCACGTCGTCCGGCGACGCGGCGAGCAGGGCTTCGAGCTCGGCGCACGCCTCGTCGAGCAGGCCGAGGCGCTGCTCGAGCAGGGCCGCGCGCCGGAGCCGCAGCGCGCGCCGCGTGTCCGGCAGCGGCGCCGCCTCGATGCGGCGCGCGAGGAGCGCGGCGACCGCGGCGTGATCGCCGCGATCGCTCGCGTCCTGCTCGACGACCTCGAGGGCGTGCATGTCCGTGGGGTCGAGCCGGGCGATCGCCTCGTAGAGCGCGACCGCGGCGCCGCGGTCTCCGAGCTCCTGGGCGAGCGGCGCGAGCTCGCGCAGCACGAGCAGCCGCTCCTCTTCGCCGGCGGCGGCGCCCTGGAGGCGCGTGAGCACGTCGAAGAGCTGCCGGCGATCGTCGGTGCGCCGGGCGAGGCGGATGAGCTCGTCGAGGTGCGCCTTGTCGAACGGGGTCCTCTGCGTGACGTCGAGGAGGAGCTCCAGCGCGTTATGGAGATCGCCGCCGGCCGCGAGGGCGCCGGCGAGCTCGCGCGTCATCTCGAGCCGGACGGCATCCGGGAGATCCACGCGCGCGAGCTCGGCCTGGAGCAGCGCCTCGAGATCGCCGCCGCGCCCCTCGGCCGCGTACAGCCGCCGGAGCCGGGTGACGATCTCGGTGCGCGCGTCGCCCTGGAGCTGACCGCCGGCGAGCGCCCGCTCCAGGGCGACCGTGGCCTCGGCGCGCTGTCCCTCGCGCTCGTGTTTGTCGGCGAGGTGCAGCAGCGCCTCGAGGCGCCGCGCGACCGGCAAGGCGTCGTCCAGAGAGCGCTTCAGCGCCTCGTCGCCGCTGGCATCGACCGCCGCCTCCGCCTCGTACGCGAGCGCGTCGTCCTCGGGCGCGCGGCGGGCCGCCTCCACCAGCAGCGCCGCCGCGACCGGCGGCACGTTGAGCGCGTCCGCGAGCTTGCTCGCCCACCGGAGCAGGCCAGGGCCGACGCTCGAGTGCGGCTTCATCGCCGCGGCATAGACCGCCGCGATGAGGTGCGACGCCGGCTCCGTCTGCCGCGCGAGCTCGCCGACGATGTCGAGGAGCGTCAGGAACTCGTCCACGTCGCCGTCGGCCAGCATGGCGCGCTCGATCGCGGCCAGGGCGAGCGCGGGCGCGTCGAGGACCTCGACGGCGATGCGCGCCATCGCGAGCCCCGCGCGAGCCCCCTCGGGGCCCTCGAGCTTCGCGATGCTGGCCTTGACGGCGCGGTCGAAGCGGATCGCCTCGACCTCCGGCTGCCCGGTGCACTCGACGAGATCGCGGATGGCCGCGCCGACGTCCTCGACGATCGCCGGATCGGGGCGCACGACCATCGCGCGGAGCAGGATGTCGAGGCGCAGCCGGAGGCCCTCCTCGGTGCGGCCGGTGAGGGCGGCGGCGCGCTTCAGCCACGCGTTGCGCGACGAGAGGTCCGCCGCCGCCGCCACCCGCTCGAGCGCGCGCACGGCCTCCGACGGCTCGCCGACGTGCTCCGCGAGCCGCGCGAGCAGCACGTACGAGGTGCCCTCGGTGGGCACCGCCTCGAAGCTGGCCACCGCGTGCGCGAGCGCGAGCTCGAAGGCGCCGCGCCGCTCCAGCTGCCGCGCGGCGCGGTAGTGGGCCGCGCGGCGGCCGTAGCAGCCCAGGGCCGCGTCGGCGAGCAGCCGGTAGGTCTTGTCGAGGACGGCGACGCCGCCGTCGGCGTCCGCCGATTTCTCGACGAGCGCGACGGCGTCGGCGCGCAGGGGGTCGAGCTCGATCGCGCTCGCCGCCGCGGCGAGCGCCCGGTCGGGCAGGCCGTGCTCGTGCGCGAGGTTGGCGGCCTCGATGAGCAGGTTGGCGCGCCTCCGGCGCTCGGGACCGACGTCGCCCGACCACCTGCTCTCGCCCGCGGCGGGCTGCGCTCCGTCGTCACCCCGCACCTCGGCGGCGCGGGCGACGATCGCCTCGATCGCCGCCTCGACGCCGGCGAACTCGCACATGTCCCGCGCGTAGCGCTCGGTCCCGCCGCTCGGCGCGACCTCGCTCGCCTGGAAGAAGGCCCGCTCGGCGCCCCGCTGATCCTCGGCGAGGTCCCAGAGCAGGCTGCCTAGCTCGCGCCACGCGGCCGCGGCCTCCGCCGCCGCGTCGGCGCCCTGCGCGGTGAACGCCCGGGCCTTCGCCTCGGCCAGCGCGATCTCGCCGTCGGAGCTGAGCCCCTTCGCGTCGAGCAGCGACGCCTCGACGCGCTGGACCCGCGCGAGGACCTCCTGGGGGTCGGCCTCCGCAGCGGCGGCGCGCGCGAGCTCCTGCGCCGCCCCGTCGGGGTCGCCGCCGTCGAGGCGGCAGTCGGCGAGCATGAACATGAGCTCGGCGGCATGCGACGCCGTGATCTCGACGGCGAGCCAGCGCTCCAGCACGGTCACCGCGAGGTGAGGATCGCCGGCGCGGCGCGCGAGCTCGAGGAGCCGCTCGCGCAGCAGCGGGTTCTGGGGGCCGAAGACGTCGAGCGAGCGCCTCGCCAGCGCCGTGCCGCGCGCGGGATCGAGATCGTAGAGCGCGTGCAGGGCGCTCGCGAGCGACGCCGCCATCTCGCCGAGCGGCTTGGGCTGCGCCAGGATCCACGCGAGCGCGTCCGAGAGCCGGGCCGCGTCGCCGGCGACCGCGGCGCGACGGATGAGCTCCGCGGTCGCCTGGGGGCTCCCGGGCCGCAGCGCGAGCCAGCGCTGGGTCCACGCGAGCGCGAGCGGCAGCTCGCCGAGCGCCTCGAGCGCCCTCGCGAGGCCGTCGCAGAGCGCGCCGCGCGGGAACACCGCGGTGATGGAGCGCTCGATCGCAGAGGCGATCGAGCGGTCCACCTCGAAGGGAGGCGCCTCGCCGGACTCCGCAGCGCGGGCGAGCTCTGCCGTGAGGATGGAGGCGAGCGTGGCCACGGCGCGCGTGCACGATGGATCGGCCTCGCAGGCGAGCACCGCGACCTCGCGCGAGAGCTGCGCCGCGCCCACCCGCTCGTAGATCGCCGCGGCGAGCGAGAGGAGCACGGCGCGCAGCGCCGGCCAGACCGGCGCCGCGAGCTGCACGATCGCGTCGGCGCGCTCGCGCTGACGCCCGGTCCGCGTCGCCAGCACGAGCGCGGCGCTGGCCGCGCCGCGGTGGCCTGGCGCGTCGCTGAGCAGCGGCAGCACCTCGTCGAGGGCGCGGGCGTCCTGGCCCTGCCGCCGGGCGATCGCCGACAGCAGGAGGCGTACGCGCGCCAGCTCGACCCGCGTCAGAGACGACGCGCGGATCGCCGCGGACGTCGCGGAGCGCGCGCCCTCGGCCTCCATCCGCGCGGCGTCGGCCAGCCGCGCGCGCAGCAGGGCGTCGAGCGCGGCGCCCCCTCCGGTCCGGCGGCTCAGCCGGTCGAGCGCCAGCAGGCAGCCGCGGTCGGTCGGCAGCGCCCGCGAGAGGCCCACGAGCGCCTCCTCGTAGGCGGCGCGCTCGTCCGGGCGCCCCCGGTAGATCACGACCAGCCGGCGAAGCGCGTCGATCCGCCCCTCGGCGGTGTCCGCGCCGCGGAGCGCGCCCTGCGCGGCGGCGAGCGCCTCGTCCTGCACCTTGAGCCGCTCGGCGATCCGCTGGAGCCCCGCCGCGGCGTGCTCCGGGTCGCCGCCGGCCTTCTTCAGCGCCTCGAGCGCCCACCGCGCGAGGCCGGGGTCGCCGATCTTCTCCTCCGCGAGCCGCGCGAGCTCCGAGAGCGCATCGATCCGCCCCGCCGCGTCGTCGCGCGCCCTCGCGTCCGAGCCCTCGCCGATGCGGATGAGCGCCTCGACGAGGGGCGCCATGTCGTGCAGGGTCGCCGCGTGCTCGCGCAGCGCGGAGCGCGCCGCCGCGCTGCTGGAGTCGCTCGCCGCGGCCTCGATCCAGGCCTCCACGGCGCGATCGGGGCTCGCGAGCGGGCCCGCATAGAGCCGCGCCAGCGCCGCGTACGCCTCTGCCCTCGGCGCCCCGACCCGCTGCTCGGACCGGATCTCGAGCCGCGCGGCCACGAGCTCGTAGAGCCCCGCCTGCTCGAGCACCTCGTCGATCGCGCCGGCAGCGTCGCCATCGACCTGCGCGTCGAGGCCCGCGTCGAGCACGCAGCCGACGGCGCGCGCCCAGTCGCCCTCGTTCGTCGCGCCCTGCAGCCGGTGGCCGTGGACCTCCTTCGCGCGCTGCAGGAAGGAGGCGCCCGCAGCCTCGCCCCCGCCGCTGGACGCCCGCGCCGCGAGCGCGTCGGCGTGCGTCCGGAGCACCTCGTCGGCGGCGCCGTGCCTGCTGCGCACGAACAGCGCGGCGGCCATGCCCTTGGCGGCCATGTCGTCGTGAGGGGCGATCTCGAAGGCGCGCAGGCGATCCTCGAACGCCGCCTCCCGCTCCCGCGCCGCCTCGCGCCGCCTGGCAGCCTCGAGGTACGCCTTCGCCGCGGCCTCCGGGAACACCTGGTCCGACGCCCAGGCGGAGATCGTGCCGAGCAGCTCGCTCGCCATCGCGTCGTCCGGGGCGAGCTCGCTGGCCTCCTCGAGGGCGTCGACCGCGCCCGCGACGTCGCTCGCGCGCGCGAGGAGCACGGCGATCTTCACCAGCAGCCGCGCCGTCGCGCCGGGCGGCTGCGCGTCGTCGCGGAGCCCGCGCAGCGCCGCGGAGGCCAGGGCCGGCTCGCCCAGCCCCGCCAGCCAGCCGGCCAGCTCGCTCCTCATCGCCGGGTCGTCGCCCAGCGAGAGCGCTCGACGGGCCAGCGCCGTGGCCCTGTCGAGCTCGACGCCGCGCGCCGCCAGGATCCGCGCGAGGGAGAGGGCCGCCTCGCGCTCGCCTTGCGCGTCCCCGGCGGCGCGGCGCTCGTCCACGCGCGCGCGCCAGTAGGCCTCTTCAGCCCGGGGGCCGCGGTGGCGCGACACCGGCGCGACCGACCGGCTCGCTCCGATGAGCAGCTGCCCTGCAGAGGCGGGCCCCGCAGGCTCCATCAGCTCCGGCGTCTGAAGCGTCCTCCGCACGCCCGACGCTGATGCTGCCCGATCCGGAGGTGATGAGCTCATTTCGGCGACCCGCTTCGGGTAGGCTGAGAAGGCTGAGCCTACCAGAACGACCGAGGTACAAGGCCAAACTTCCGGCGCAATCTCCGCTTACCGGAGCGTCACCGCGAACGGTAACACCGTCAGCGCCCTCTCTCCGGCCAGAAGAGGCGCCATCGAGGCGGCGAAGGTCCCGACCTCGGGCGCGACGCTGAGCCACTCCGGCAGGAGGGCGCCCGCCACCGCCTCCCGCGCGCGCTCCTTGAGCGCCGGGCGCTCGGGGGTCCGCGCCTCGCCCTCGCCGCCCTCATCGCCGGTGGCCAGGAGCTCGAGCAGCCCGCCGTCGTCCTGCTCGATCTCGACCGGCGCATCCTCCGGCAGCTTCGCCAGCTCGCGCGCCAGCGCTATCGCCCGCTCCAGTCCGCCGAGCTCATCGACGAGCGAGCGCCCCTTGGCCTCGACCCCGCCGAAGATACGCCCCTCGGCCGACGGCGCGATCGTCTCCACCGGGAGATTCCGCCCCGCCGTGATGCGCTTCAGGAACAGGTCGTAGACCGACTCCATGGAGGCGAGCACGCGGGCTCGGGTGGGCTCGTCCCAGGGCGTGAGCGCCGACATGTACGCGGCGCGCGCTGCGCGCTGCGGATCCGGGTTGGCGGCGACGGTCTCGGCGTTGATCCCGATGTCCGCGAGCGCCCTGCCGACGGCGAACTTGCCGCCGACGACGCCGATCGAGCCGATGATGCTCGTCGGCTCGGCGACGATCTTGTCGCCGGCGCAGGCGAGGTAGTAGCCGCCGCTCGCCGCCATGCCGCCGATCGAGACGACCAGCGGCTTCTCCTTTCGCAGCCGCATCAGCTTCTGCCAGAGCAGATCCGACGCCAGCGCGGACCCGCCGGGCGAGTCGATCCGGAGCACGACCGCCTTGGTGCTCGCATCCTTGGTGAGGCGCGTGATCACCCGCCCGAGCTCGCGCTCGCCGATCCCGTCCGACGAGCCCAGCGGCACGCCGCTCGCGGTCATCGTGATGCCGCCGATCGCCGGGACCACCGTCACGTGCGGCGTGCCCAGGGTGCTCGCCCCGGAGACCGAGCGGAACACGTCCACGAGGCTCCGCGAGAGGCTCGCGTCGCGATCGCCGCCGCCGAACCGCGGCACGGAGAGCTCGGTGCCGGCGAGCTTCTTCGCATCCTCGAGCGCGGACTCGAGATCGCCGAGCTCGTCGACCAGCCCCCTCGCCTTCGCCTCGTCCGGCGCGAACGGGCCGTCCTCGACCGCCTCGCGGAGCTCCTGCTTGCCGCGCCCCTCCACGATGGCCGATAGCCACGCCTCGCGCAGCCCGCCGAGCGCCGACTCGAGCGACTGGCGCGCCTCGGGGCTCGCCCCTTCCCGCGTGAACGGCTCGCTCGCGCCCTTGAACTTCCCCACCTGGAGGAAGTCGACGTCCACGTTGAGCTTGTCGAGGAGCCCCTTCGCGAACACCAGCTGCGCCGCGATCCCCACCGTGTCGACCTGTCCGGCCTGGCTGAGCCAGAGCTTGCTGCAGCCAGCGGCCGCCAGCAGCATCGTCGCGTTGTTGTACTCGTCCGCGTGACAGACGACCGGCCGCCCCGCCTTGCGAGCTTCGCCGAGGATCCGGCCGATCTCGTGGGCGCGCGCGAACGCGAGGCGCGTGCTCCCGAGCCGCACGAGGAAGCCCTTCGCGCTCTCGGCCTCGGACAGCGACCGCAACGACTGCACGAGTTGCGCGTGCGTCCTGCGGCTCGGCGGGCCGAAGAGCGACGCCGAGGCGCTCTCGGGCAGCCCCCGCGAGAGATCGAGCTCGATGACCGCCGGCTCCTCGAGGTGCCCGGCGCTGGGCGCCGGCAGCGACGCCGTCGACCGCTCTCTCCCGGTGCAGCCTGCCATCGACGCCGCCACCGCGAGGGCGCCGACGCCGGTCCACCTTCGTCGCCGAGCCCGCTGCTCACTCATGCTTGACCCCAGGCAGATCGGAGGTGTCGATGTCGGGCGCCGGCGCGCCCGGCGAGGCGGTAGGCGGCGGCCGCACGCCGGGGAGATCGCTCGTGTCGATGGTACCGCCCGGGGCGACGTAGTCGTCTGGCACCCGCTCGTGTTCCGGCTCCGGCGCGCGGCGGACCGGCCCGGGCGCGACCGGCGTTGTCGAGGGGCTCGCGCCAGGAGCGCCCGCCGGAGGGCCCTCGGGGCGCGCGCTCGGAGCCGGGTCGACGCCGCCGTCCGGCTTGCCGGGCGCCTTCTCGAGCCGCTCGATGAAGGCCTTGAGCGGGCGCGCGAGCGGGTGCGGCCGGCTCATCGCGAGCAGGCGCTCGTCCTCGGCCCGCGCCGCGGCGAGATCGCCGGACCGCGCGAGCGCATAGACGAGGAACGCCCGCGCCCGGCCGGGGCTCTGCTCGCTGCTCGCCGCCGCCCGGAGCCGCTCGACCACCGCGGCCCAGCTCGGGTTGGGCTCCGCGAGATCGAGCGCGGCCAGCGTCAAGGAGTTCTCCGGCTGCGCGCTCTCGGCCGAGATCGTGCCGACCAGGCTCCGCGCGGAGGCGACATTCCCCTCCATGCGGAGCAGGTCGATGGCCGCGCGCTTCACCTCCACGTCCGCGGGCGCGACGCGCTGCGCGTGCTCGAGCGCCTTGCGGGCGCGGTCGAGCGCGACCTGCAGCTCGGGCCGCATCGTTTCCTGATCCGGGTCGTCCGCGGCGAGCAGGTGCAGCCTGAGCCACCGCATGTCCGCGTTCACCGTCTCGAGCCGCGCCAGCCCGGCGGCGACGCGCGGGTCGTCCTCGGCGAGCGCGCTCGCCTTGACGAGCTTTTCCCTCGCCGTGTCGAGGTCCCCCTCCGCCAGGCTCCGCTCGCCCTCCGCGAGCAGGGTCGGGACCCGATTGTCGCTCGTCTCCGGCCGCGCTTGAACGGCAGGCTTCAGGTACTTCGGTCCGAGCGTCGCCACGCTCACCACCAGGAGACCGACGACGATGAGGCCGACGGCCCACCGGGCGATCCCGGTCCTCCTCGTCGGCAGCGAGGTGATCCGCGTGTCCCCGTCCGCATCGTCGACATAGGAGGGTCGCCCCTCGGGCTCTGCCGGCGGCTCCGCTCGCCGCGCCACGCGCTCACCGCTGGCGAGGCGCGCGGGACCGCCGCGCCTCGCCAGCGGGCCGTCCTCTCCGGGGCTGTCGCCAGCGGGCGCCGCCGCGGCATCGATGCGCGGCGGCGGGACGCTGTTCGGGAGCCGCAACGGAGCGAGCCCGGAAGCTCGCCCCTGCGATTCAGCGCCTGCGTCCACGGGCTTGAGCCCGCCGTGGCGCGCCTCGGCGACGCCGGCGCCCCGGAGCGTCCGCGGCTCCGGCCGCCGCGCGGGGTGCCCGTCCGGCAGCGGCGGCGCCTCTTCGGGCGGCACCACGACCCCGGGCAGCGCGTTCGGCTTGAGCATCGCCCGGGCAGGCGCGCCGGCGTCGGGCTCGTAGACGGCGGGCATCGTCGCGCGACGCGGCGACGGCCGCTCCCTGGCCGACTGGACCTCACGCACGTCCCTCACGACCGTCTCGGCTTCGTGGACGGACTCCGGACCGGCCTCCACGCTGCCCTCCGCCCGCGGGAGCGGGATCGCGACCGAGCCTTCGGTCTGCGACGGCGCTGGCCCGCCGAGCCCCTGGGGCGTCAGCGACCTCGAGCGGCCAGGCACCGGCGAGGGCCCGCCGATGCCGAGCGCGGTCCCGGCCATGACCATGCTGCCAGGACCCTTGAAGAACGGCTCCAGCTCCGCGATCGACCCGAGCCGGCGCGGCCTCGCGTTGCCGCGCGAGATCACGTCGTCGCGGGTGATCTGGCCCTGGGAGATCGCCGCCTGGAGCTCCCGGAGCATCCTGAACTCGAGCTCCCTGCCGCCGAGGGTGCGCACCACCCACCGCTCGGGGAGGGTGCCATCGGTGCGGCGCACCTTGAACTGGTAGCCGCAGTTCGTGCACTTGACCGTCGTGCCGCGCTCCGACACGAGCGCGTCGTCGAACTCGTACTCGGTGCTGCAACGCTCGCAGGTGACATCCATCTGCTCGACCGGTCCCCGTGTCCTCGCGAACGGCTGGCCCCCAGGCACGAGCCTGCCGGGTACCCTCGTTCGGAGGTGGCCGCCCGGAAGTCGGCGGAACGGTAGCACGGGTTCCCTTGCGCGCCCCAGAGCGTCCGCGCCGCGCCGCTCCATCGGTGCCGCGTCGCTCCATTCCTCGCATTCCCCGCGTGGCCGGCCGCCGCTCCCTCCTCCGTAGCCCCCCGCGTGGCCCGAGAAGGAGGCGAACTCACGCAGGAGGCGAGCGCACCGCGCCGGAGCGACCTCACGCTGACGGAGCGGCCTCACGAGGCGGATCGCCGCGTACCGACGCGCGCGCGGGCCACATGCCGACGTGAACGCAGCTTCACGGCGGGCGCGCGCGGCGCCCGAATGCGCGACGCTCTGCCGAGCTTGTGTGGGGCATGCTGCTTGCTACGCTCGTTGGGTCGCGACCGTCACGCGCGAGGGCGCCACCCCTCGACGCCGGGCGGCCGAATGCTTTCGGGAGACGGTGAATGAAGCGACTTACTCTGCTGGGTCTCGCGAGCGTGCTGGCGCCCCTCCTCGCGGGTTGCCCGATCTACGATGACGCCGACAGCCACTTCTGTGATGCGGAGGACTGCGGACCCGGCATCTCGGACGGCTGTGAGGAGCCGGCCGACTGCGGGATCAACGAGACCTGTGGCGAGGACAATACCTGCCACATCGGCGACTGCACCAGCTGGGGGTGTAGCGACGGCTTCGAGTGCGTCATCGCCGACGACCTCACCGCCTCCTGCGTCGCGGGCAGCTCCGGGGCGGGCGGCAGCGGTGGAGGCGGCAGCGGCGGGGGCGACAGCGGCGCCGTGTACTGCGGCAATCCGGACGACTGCGCCGAGGGCGAGACCTGCGCCCCGGACGGCACGTGCCAGCCCGGCAGCTGCGATGAGGCCCTCGCCGACGGCGAGCCCCTCGGGTGCATCCACGGCTATGTCTGCGAAGGCGACGAGACCGCCGCGACGTGCGTGCCGGCGACCCCGGCCGCCTGCGGCGCGGACGTCGACTGCGCCGGGCTCGGCGCCGACTACCTCTGCGTGAGCGGCGTCTGCACCGCGCCTCAGGACCAGTGCTTCGACCAGACGCAGTGTCCGGCCAACGACAAGTGCGTCGAGGGCAAATGCACGCCGGCCTGCAGCGACGACGCGGACTGCCCCAGCAGCTACCGCTGCGACGCGACCCTCGGCATCTGCTCCCAGCCGGCGCAGCCCTGCGTCATCACCGACGACTGCGGCGGCCCCTCCGCCGTCTGCGTCGACGGCGCCTGTGTCCCGCGGAGCGACGGCCCCACCTGCCCCGAGGGCGATGTCTGGGTCGAGAACGGCTGCATCCCGAGCCAGTCGAGCAACTTCGTGTGCGGCGAGGATGGGGCGCAGGACGTCTGCGCGCCGGGGTCGATCTGCCTGCACCACAGCTGCTACATCTCGTGCGACCAGCCGAACCCGAACGCCTGCGACAGCCAGTCGCCCTCGCTGAGCGAGTGCAGGACCGTGGAGACGTTCTCCGGCGTGCATCAGGTGTGCGGGTCGAGCGAGAACCTCGGCGGCGAGTGCGATCCCGAGAAGCCCTGCGCCGAAGGCAGCGTCTGCGTCGACGGCTTCTGTCGCTAGCCTCGCGGCGCCCCCGCCGCGATCGCGCCCCCTGGCAGCGCGCCCCTGGCCCTGCTCCCTCCGTGCGCAATATGCCCTTGGCATGCGCGCTGCCTCACGTCCCGCCGGTCCCTGTTCCAGCCACGTGAATCCACGCGGAAGGAGGCGCGATGCTCGCGCCCTTCACGCGATGAGAACCGACGGAGCCACAATGAAGGCAACCGATCTCGTCTACTACATGGCCGACATTTTCCCTTACAAGAGGAGGAGCTCACTCGACTGGATCGTCCCCGTCTCGGTCGGGATCGGCCTTGGCGCCGCCCTCGGCATCGGCGTCGGCGTCCTGGTCGCGCCGACGTCGGGTGACGAGGCCCGCCGCCGGCTGCGGGACAGCGCAGGCCGCCTGCGAGAACGCGCGGGTCAGCTGCGCCACAGCGCGGAGCGGGCGAAGGATCGCGCCCTCGACGCCGCACAGCGGGCTCAGGAGCAGATCCAGGAGAGCACCACCTCGACCACCGGGGAGCGCTCGTTCGTCAACGAGCTCGGCGCCCGCTGAGCGAGCTCCAGGGGGCGCGAGGGCGCCGCACCGTCCCAGCGCGGTGCGGCGCCTTCCATCATTTCCCGGGCGCTTTCCGGCAGCCGAGCGACATCTGCGCAGCCCGAGCGGCACAAGCGATGCTTTTCCGAAAGCGGATGGTTTGAACGACACACCTCGCGAAGCGCGTCTCGAGGGCCCTCGTCGATGATGTATTACCGGACGCTCACTGCATTCTTCCCAGGTCGCACGGAAGCCGCTGGCGCCCTCGGCCGCCTCCTCGCCTTGGGCGTCGCGGCCGAGGACATCAGCATGGTGCCCAAGCAGCACTCCCGTCTGGCCGAGATCGAGCTCACGATCCACAGCAAGGCGTCCGAAGGCGCCGCCCTGGGCGCCGTGATCGGCGGGCTCCTCGGGGGCGCGCTCGCCGCGGTCATGGCGGGAGGCGCGCTGATCATCCCGAGGCTCGACGCGTTCCTGGCGGGCCCCATCGTCGCGTGCCTCGCCGGGGCGGGCGCCGCCGGCGCGGCCGGCACCCTGCTCGGCGCCGTGCTCGGCGCTCGCCTGCCCGAATACGAGGCGCGCTGCCTCGACGAGTCCAGCAGCATGGGCGGCGGGGCGCTGCTGTCCGTCCGCTGCCTGCCGGACGTGTCCCGCAGCGTCGAGGAGGTGCTGAGCGAGAGCGGCGGTCGCCGCATCCGCAAGACGTACAGCCAAAGGTCGTGAAGGAGGCTCGCCCCGGCACGACGGGGCGGCCGGGGCAACGAGCGCCCTCCGAGCCGACCCCGCGAGGCAGCGGCGCAGCCCCGCGAGGCAGCGGCGCAGGTCGCGCCGCCGGCGCTCGCAGCGGCGCAGGTCGCGCCACCGGCGCTCGCAGCGGCTCCTGGATGTCAGGGAGACGATCCGAACTGGCCCTGCGAGCGCGCCTGCTCGTCGAGGAGGCCCTCGACCGCCTGGGCCAGGGTGTTCTTGACGTAGCTCTTGGTCGCGAAGGACCCGAGCCTGCTGAGCACCCGCGGCGTCAGGCCCCCGCCGAGCAGGAACCCGAGGCCAGCCGCCGCCGCGAGCGCCACGTGCGGGTTCTCCCGCGCGAACGCCGAGACCGCCCGCGTGACCTCCGTCGCGTCGAGCCGGCCGAGCGCGTCGTTCACCCTCTCGCGCGCGCTCTCACGCGCGCTCTCACGCGCGCTCTCACGCCGATCACGCGTCTGTGTCGCATCGACCTCGCCTTCCGTCATGATGACCCTCCTCAACCCAGCCGCGTGACCACCCGTCCGATCAGGTATCCCACCGCGGCCACCGCGCACAGCGTGGCCACGGGGCGCTCTTGCACGAGCGAGACGAGCCTCTCGTCCGCGCGCCGGACCTCGCTGAGCACTCGAGGGACGACGGCGGGAACGCTCGCTTGCCGCTCTCCGCTCGCGGGATCTTGTTCGTTCATTGCATCGTTGACGACCATCGTGAGCCTGTCTCCAGCAATGCCCGAACCACCCGGAACGCGTGCATCGGCTGCACGATCCAGGGACCGTCGCCCCCGGACCAGGCGGCAGGGCGAGGAGATCCAGGAGAGCGGCGCGCGCGGCGAGCGCGAATCGGGGCGCCCTCGGGACGTTCGTGCTCACAGCGACGGACGCGTGAGGGCGTCGCCGCGGTGAGCCTCGCGTCCGATCGGCGCGCTCCCGGATCGCGGCCTGCCAGGAGATCGGCCGGCGTGGCTAGAAGCGCACGCCGAACGCCCTGAGCGCGCGGCGCAGCCCCTCCGCGTCGTCGCACACGGCGACGCGCTCGGCGTGGCGCATCAGCGCGGCCTTGTGCGCGTCCCCTTTGAACCAGATCGCCCGCATCCCTGCCGCGAGCGCGCCGTCGACATCCGCAGCGAGCGAATCGCCGACGTGAACCACCGCGGCGAGCGGCGCGCCGAGGCGCTCGGCCGTCCACGCGAAGATCTCCCTGCCGGGCTTCTCGAACCCGAGACGCCCCGAGTCCGCGACCGCCACGAAATACGCAGACCAGCCGAGCTCGTCGACCAGCTCGTCGAGCCGGCCCTCCGAGTTCGACAGCACCGCGAGCGGCACGCCGGCCTGCCTGAGCTCGACCACGACGTCGATCATCCCCGGGATCGGCCGGCGCCAGAGGTTCTTCCGCGGCTGCTCCGTCCAGAGCCAGTCGACCGCCGCGTCGACCGCGTCCGCCGCGACGCCGCCCGCCTCGAGCAGGCGGCGCATCATGATCTTCCACGGGTGCCCCCCGAACCCGCGCTGGATCGCCTCGTTGTACGCGCGCCAGCCCTCGGCGACCGCGCCGTCGAGCTGCTCCCGGGACGCGGCGATGCCCCGCTCCGCGAGGCGGGCGGAGAGCAGCCCTGTGTCGAGCTCCACCAGGGTCTGGCCAAAGTCGAGGGAGACGGCGGTAGCGGGCTCGCTGTGCATGATTACTCGGCGTACATCGCCTCGATCTCGCGCGCAAAGTTCTGGCTCACGTTGCGCCGCTTGATCTTGAGCGTCGGGGTCAGCTCACCGGCCTCGATGGTGAAGCCGCGCGGCAGGACCGCGAACTTCTTGATCGTCTGGAACTGCGCGAGCTGGCCGTTCACCTCGTCGACGATCCGCTGCACGCCCTCCCGGATCTCGGGCGACTCGGGCGAGAGGTCGCCGCTCAGACCGCGCTCGGCCGCGAGGCGCTTCACGGCGTCGGGGGCCAGCACGAGGAGCGCCGTGAGGAACTTGCGCCGGTCGCCGATGACCACCGCCTCGGCGATGAGCTCGTGGCGCTTCAGCGCCTCCTCGATGTTCTTCGGAGAGACGTTCTGCCCGCCGGCGGTGATGAGGATCTCCTTCTTCCGCCCGGTGATGTGGAGGAACCCCTCCTCGTCGAACCTGCCGAGATCCCCGGAGCGGAGCCAGCCGTCGGTGAAGGCCTGCGCGGTCGCCTCGGGCTCCTTGTAGTAGCCGAGGAACACGTTCGGCCCCTTCACGAGGATCTCGCCGTCGTCGGCGATCCGCGCGTCGACGCCGGGCACGACCGGGCCCACGGAGCCGAGCTTCGTCCTGCCCTGCACGTTGTAGCTCGTCGGGCCGGTCACCTCGGACTGGCCGTAGATCTCGGTGATCAGGATGCCCAGCGACGCGAAGAACTCGAGGACCTCCTTCGCGATGGGGGCCGCCCCGCTGCTGCACACGTGCGCCCGGTCGAGCCCGATGGCCGCCTTCACCTTCGAGTAGACGAGCCTGTCGAAGAGGCGGTGCTGCGTCGCGAGCACCGGACCGGGCTGCTCGCCCCGGGCGAGGAGCTCGCTGTGCTGCAGGCCGACGCGCCTCGCCTGCTCGAGCACGAACCGCTGCAAGCCCTTCGCGCCGGCGAACTTCGCGCTGACCCCGGCCATCATCTTCTCCCAGACGCGCGGGACCCCGAAGAGGCCGGTCGGACGCACCTCCCGGAGGTTGTCGGCGAACGCTTCCATCGACTCGGCGAAGTACACGGTCGAGCCGACCGTGGCCGGGAGGTGGATCGTGAGTATCTGCTCGACGATGTGCGAGAGCGGCAGGTAGGAAAGGCCGACGTCCCGTGACGAGAACGGGAGGATGCGCGCCGATATGTCGGCCGCGCTCGTCAGGTTCTCGTGGCTCAACATCACGCCCTTCGGCGGTCCCACGGTCCCGGAGGTGTAGATCAGCGCCGCGAGCCCTCGCGCCTCGAGCGCGTCGAGCCGCTGCTCGAACAGCTCGTCCGGGACGCGGCTGCCCCGCGAGAGGAACTCGTCCCACGACAGGGTCCGCGGATCGCCCCCCGGCTCTGCGCCCCGCATCAGCACCGCCGACTCCAGCTGCGGCAGGCGGTCCCACTGGCCCAGGACCTTCTCGAGCTGGCGCCTGTCCTCGACCAGCACCATCCGCGAGGCCGAATGGTGGAGGACGTGGCGTACCTCCTCGGGCGAGCACGTCGTGTAGATGCCCGCGGGAGCGCCCCCGATCGCCATGCAGGCCACGTGCAGCACCGCCCACTCGGGCCGGTTGAAGCCGAGGAGGCTCAGCGTGTCGCCGGGCTCGAGACCGAGCGCGATGAGCGACTTGCCGGCGCGCCGCACCTCGTCCGCGTACTGCCGGTAGCTGGTCATCCGCCAGAAGCCCCCGTCCTTGACGTAGTGGGCTGGAGCCTCGGGCCGCACCTTCGCCTGGCCTAGCAGGCGCCGCGGAATCGAGTCACAGGGCATCGAGATACCTCGTTCGAGAGAATGGGTGCGCAAGCATACGCGAATTTTCTACCTCCTCCTTGCGAGGACCAGTTCCGCGTAAACGTGATTTTTCTCACAGAAGCAGGGACCTCTTCGGTTTTCCGAGAGCGGAAACGTCTCCGCTGCGCGCTCCTGTCCAGCGTCGCTCCTATCACTGCTGCGCGCGTGGCGCGCGCCGGTGCAGGCCGAGCCAATCGTGGTTACTGCTCCGGCTACCGGCTGGACGCCGGCCCGCCGTCGTGGGCGAGCGCTCGTCGTCTGCCGGCCGCTGCGCAGGCGTGGCCGGCGCTGCCGTCAGCTTGACTGCACGTCTTTGGATCAGGACCATTCAGCGGTGAGCGAGCACAAGAGGACGGCGGTAGAGGCTGACTGGGCGGTGGACTCCGCCCGCAGCGACGAGCTCGCCGCCTCTGGCCCGCCGGAGCACGTGCAGGCCGCGCTCGAGGGTCGGACCCTGCGGTCCAGACAGCTGCCCGCCCCTGTGTCCGCCGAGCCCCCGCCGACGATCCCGATGCGGCGCCCGGACCACGACGCGCGCGACGCACGCGACACACGCGACACACAGACGACCGTCAGCCGGGAGGCGCCGCCTGACGCGGCGCCCTCCCCTGCCGAGCGGCGCTCGCGGAGCCTCGGCAAGTACCGGTTCATCGCGACGCTCGGGCGCGGGGGCATGGCCGACGTGCACCTGGCGGTCGCGGTGGGACCGGCAGGGTTCAGCAAGCTGCAGGTCATCAAGCGCCTCCGGCCCAACATCGCCGACGAGCCCGAGTTCCGGGACATGCTGCTCGACGAGGCCCGCCTCGCCGCCCGGCTGAACCACCGCAACGTGGTGCAGACCAACGAGGTCGGCCTCGAGGACGGCGAGTACTTCATCGCCATGGAGTACCTCGACGGGCAGCCGCTGAGCCGGGTGATCTCCCGCGCGCGCGAGCAGGAGCGCGCCATCCCGATCGCCGTCCTGCTCTGGATCCTCAGCGAGGTGCTGGCCGGCCTCCACTACGCCCACGAGCTCGTCGACTACGACGGGACGCCGCTCAACGTCGTGCACCGCGACGTCAGCCCCCACAACATCTTCATCACGTACGACGGTCAGGTGAAGATCGTCGATTTCGGGATCGCGCTCGCCGCGCACCGCGCCGTCGAGACGCAGGCCGGCACGCTGAAGGGCAAGGTCGCCTACATGGCGCCGGAGCAGGCGTTCTCGCACTCGTCCGAGATCGACCGGCGCGCGGACATCTTCTCGGTCGGCGTCATCCTCTGGGAGATGCTCACCGGCCGCCGCCTCTGGCGTGGGCTGTCGGATCCGCAGATCATCTCCCGGCTGATGCGGGACATCCCGGACGTGCGGTCCGCGCGCCCCGAGGTGCCCGTCGAGATCGCGCGCATCTGCAACCAGGCGCTCGCCCGCGCGCGCGACAGGCGCTACCGGACGGCCGCCGACCTCCGGGCGGAGCTCGATCGCCACGCCGAGCGCCTCCACGAGCAGGTGACCGCCGAGCAGGTAGGCGAGCTCGTGGCCGAGCTGTTCGCCAACGAGCGGGCCGAGATCCGGGCGATCATCGATCGCCAGCTCAAGCACCTGCAGGAACACGGGCCCGATGCGGGCGGCACGGAGCTCTCCGGCCACGCGTCGAGGCTGCCGTCGCTGCCGGTGCGCGAGTCGATGGACTCGTATCCTCCTTCCCCGGACGAGGGGGCGATCACGGCCTCCTCGCCCTCGGAGCCTGCGCGCCCGGTCCAGCGCTCGAGCCCCCCGCAAGCGACGCTCCACGCCGTGGTGCGGACGGAGCCGACCGCGAGCGCTCAGCCCGAGCCGGCGCAGCGGCGCTCGCGGCTGCCGCTCCTCGCGGCCGCGGCGGTGGTCGCGCTGATCGGCGCGGTCACGCTGTACGTGAAGCTGCAGGAGCCGGCCCAGCGGTCCCTCGGCGCGACCGCGGCGCCGGTCCAGAGCGCACCGGCAGCCGAGGCGCCGCCCTCGTCCAGCGCCGGGCCCTCGCCGCTGGCCGCCGAGCGCAGCGCTCCGGCCGCGGGGGTGGACCCAGCGTTCCTCCGCGCCTCGATCAAGGCGCGCCCCGCCAGCGCGAAGATCCTCGTCGACGGGGTGGAGCTGCCCTCGAACCCGTTCGAGGCCAAGCTCGTCAAGGACGGGGCGGCGCACCGGATCGAGATCTTCGCGCCGGGTCACGTCGCGCAGCGGCGGATGGTCGTGTTCGACAAGGACATCGATCTCGACGTGTCGCTCTTCGTGGCGCCGCGAGGGCCGACGCCCTCCCCTTCCCCCGCGCCCACCGGCACCTCCGAGGCCACCGCGCCCACCGGCACCTCCGGGGCCACCGCGCCCCCCGCCGAGGTCGATCCGGCCGTCCCGCCGCCGAAGCCCGACCCGTACTAGCGGCGGATCGGCGGCGGCTACAGGTCCCGGTACCCGGTGGGCGGGTCGACGAGCTTCGCCGCCTTCGCGACCCCGCGGAACACGTAGTCCGAGTAGCTGTACGGGCCGTCCGACCACACGAGGAAGTCGTCCGCGAGCAGCCCGTTCGGCGCTCCGTCGCAGAGCTCCGGCGCCGCGATGGCGGGGCCTTCGTTGTAGACCGGCGCCGACGCGTTCACCTCCTCCTCGGCCTCCTCCATGGCGGCCAGCGCGCCGGCGTGCCGGTCCGCGTCGAGCTCGTCCACGGGGTACAGCTCCCAGTCGAGCAGCACGAGCTCCGGGTGCGGGGGCTCGTTCGGCGGAGACGCGAAGGGGTCGTGGGTCGCCTCGGGGAGGCCCGTCCGCGCGAGCGCCTCGAGCAGGCGGCTCTGGTAGCGCAGCGCCGCCTCGTCCGGGGTCCAGAAGGCCGTGAGGACGGCGATCACCTCCTCGGTCCTCGCCTCACGCCACAGCGACGGGTCGCGCGAGCCGAGCTCGAGGCCGCGCTCCTTCTTGAGGCGCGCCTCGAAGGCCGCGGCGTGCGGCGCGAACTCCGGCAGCTCGGCGAGGGCGTGATCGATGGACCAGTGGAGCCGATGATCGACCTCGCGCACGTACCGGTGCTTGCCGAGCGAGCGGAGGAGTCGGGCGATTTCGTCGGGTGTACGCGCTGCGAACGACCAGGCAAGCATCATGGGGCAGGGCTCATCGATCCGTGCAGGGGCTGGCGCGCCGAGCCGGCTCGCCGACGCCGGTCAGGCTGCGGCAGGCGCGCGCTTCGAGCGCCTTGGCACGCGTGAATTTCCATCGCGCGGCCGCGGTGTCGATCACTTCTTGCCGGGGGCGTGCCACACCCCGGCGAACCACACCAGAGATCCGTCGGCGCGGCGCACGGTGGCGTTGGGAGCGAAATACGCGCCCGGCGGCACGGGCTCCCAGCGGCCCGGCTGCCACGCCCAGCGGCGGCTCCGCCACTGCCACTCCCCGTCGATCCAGACGAGGCCCGGCTTGTCGGGCGACGAGATGATCTCCACCCGCGCGGGCGGCGGAGGGTAGGGCACGACCACCGCCGGTTCGCTCGGCAGGTGAGGGCCGGTCGGGGGCACCGGGAGCGAGCTGCCGCAGCCAGCGAGGAGGAGGAGCGCGAGCGAGAGCCCGAGCGCGCGGTGGAGCAGGGCCTTCATCCAGCGTCGATCCATGAGAAATACGCGTCGAGGACGTCGCGGCCGACGAGCAGGTACTCCAGCGTCGCGAGCGCGAGGAACGGGCCGAAGGCGATGCGGGCCTGGCCGAACCCTTCGCCAGGCTCCTCCGCGAGCGGATCTTGCGCGAGCTCCTCCTCGGCGGCGGCGCGCTCCTCGGGCGACATCTCCGCGAGCTCGGCGCGGATCTGCTCCCGCTCGAGGCGCACCGCCTCGGGCTCCTCGATGCTCCCGCGCAGGAGCAGCATGGCGATCGCCACGAGCGAGCCCTGGACGGCGCCGGCGCCGAGCACGAACAGCGCGCCGCCCCAGCCGAACCAGGCGCCCGCCAGCATGAGGAGCTTCGCGTCGCCGAGGCCCATGCCGACGCGGCCGCCGCGGATCCGCGGGTAGATCACGACGAAGGGGAGCCACACGACGGCGAAGCCGACCGCGGCGCCGAGGAGCGCGTCGGCGAAGCCCATCGAGCGCAGCGACGCGGTGGCGACGCCGAGCACCGCGCCGCCGATCGTGATCCCGTCGGGGATGTACATGTGCTCGAGGTCGATGAACGTCGCCGCGAGCAGCCCGAGCGCGAGCGCGAGGTCGGCGATGTACGTGGCGAGCACGCGGAGGATCGGCGTCGTGCCGGGGAGCCCGAGGAGGAGGATCTCGACGATCGCGAGCGACAGGACGCCGCCCGCGGCCTCGACGAGGGGGTACCGCGGCGAGACCGCCGCCCCGCAGCAGCGGGCGCGGCCGCGCAGCAGGAGGTAGCTGAGGACCGGGATGTTGTCGAAGGCGCGGATCGGCGTGCCGCACGCGGGGCAGCGCGAGCCGGGATGCACGACGCTGAGCTCGCGCGGGACGCGGTGGATGACGACGTTGAGGAAGCTCCCCCAGAGGAGGCCGAAGCAGAGCGCGAAGGCGCGCAGGAACCACGGGGGAAGGTCGGCGAGCATCACCGGCGGGTCATGTCCTCGGGTTCGAGGCGGCGAGCCGGAGCATCATCGTGAGCGCCTGCTCGAGCTCCGCGACCGTGGGCTGCACGGGGTTGTCGGAGAGCGCCGCCTTGAGATCGACGAGGCGCCCGCCGAGCTCCTGGTAGTGGCGGCGCACACCCTCGGTCGGCGCCTCGGCGACCCACCGCCGCACGATCTCCCGCAGCTCGTCGAGATCGCTGCCAGCGAGGAGCTGCGCCATCTGCGAGGCCATCGGATCCGGTGCGTCGCTCACGCCCTGCCCCATCCCGGGCAGCATAGCGCGGGCACTTTGACGGGCGAGGGGTCCTGCGACATAAGGCGGGGCGCTTTCGAGGAACCGTGCCGCCGAGGACGCCTGCCTTTGTCCTGCTCCTGATGGTCGCCGCCGGCATCGCCGGAGGGGCCGGGTGCGGCCGCGCCGAGCAGCAGCAGCAGGCCGGGGAGACGCGCACGGACGGAGGCGCCGCGGTGACGCTCGCGCCGCCGAAGGGGAAGGTGCTCGAGGCGGCCGAGAACGAGTCGCCCGCTGCCAGCGCGGCGCCGCGGGCCGGCGCCGCGGCGTCGGGGCCCGCGCGCATCGAGATCCCCGCCGGGAAGCTCGTCGCGGGCAGCACGCCCGGCGACAAGGGGCGCGACCCGGCGCTCGAGCCGGCGCTGCTCGACGTCGAGCTGGGCGGCTTCGCCGTCGACCGCTTCCTGTACCCGAACGACCCGGCGCAGGCCCCGGTCACCGGCGTGACGCGGGCGCGCGCCTCGGAGCTCTGCCAGCAGGCTGGCGGCAGGCTGTGCACCGAGCTGGAGTGGGAGCGCGCGTGCAAGGGCCCCGAGGGGACGCCGTACGCGGGCGGCGCGGCGTGGGACCCGGCGTGCGCCAAGGCGCCGGCGTCGTGCGCGTCGGGCTTCGGCGTCGTCGGCATGGGCGCCGCGCTGCGCGAGTGGACCGCGAGCGATGTGGCGCCGATCGAGAACCTCCAGCCCAAGGCCGCCGCCGTGCGCGGGGCCACGGCGAGCGCGAGCGGCGTGGATCACCGGTGCGCGCGCCGCGCGGCGGTCGATCCGACCGTATCGGGCGACGACATCGGCTTCCGGTGCTGCCACGGCGCGCCGAACGCGGCGTCGATCCCGTCGCCGCAGTGGCAGCAGACGTTCCGGCGCGCGGAGATCGGGCCGCAGCAGGTCGCCGAGCTGCTCGCGTCGGTGCCGCAGCTCCGCGACCTCGGCGGGGAGATCTCGTTCTTCAAGGAGCCGGACGACGCGAACGTCGTGCTCGGCCGCGGCCGGACGCGGCTCTCGCCGAACGGGACCCCGGCGGTCCAGCCGGAGGCGAGCGCGCCCCCGAACACGACGCTCACCACATCGCCTCTGCTCTGGAATCCGGTCCCGGGCGAGGAGGTGCTCGTGGTCACGGGGAAGTCCGACGACGACGCGTTCATCGTCGCCTTCCTGAGGCTCCCGGGGGACCGCTACCGGATCGCGTCGTCGCTGCTGCTGAAGGGGGAGCGGGGGCCGATCGCGCTCGGCTTCAACGGCTACGTGCGGCGGCGGCTCTCGTGGGCGACCTGCTGGGACTGCCGCGGCGAGTCGGGCTACGTCACCTACCGGGACGACAACCGCGTGGTGATCACGCAGAAGTGAGCGCGCGGCGGCGCGGCGCTCGTCCACGCGCGCAGCTCGTCCCTGTCCGCTCAGTCGCCGAACAGCGCGTGCCGGTACGTCGCGGCGTACTCGATGATCCGCTCGACCGCGTCGACGAACTCGGAGCGATCCAGCGACTCGGTCGGCAGCTCGGCGCAGAGCAGGACCTCGTTCCGATCGTCGAGGGCGAACTTGGCGACGCGCATGTCGCGGTTCGCCTCGAGCAGGTGGCGGAGCAGGCCGAGCATCTGGCCGGTGTCCTCGGCCAGGGGGACCAGGATCGCCTCGCCCTCGGGGTCGTCCTGCGTCTCGATCCGATCGAGCACGCCGAACATCGAGAGCACCACCCAGTTCTCGGTGCACTGGACGTAGAACGGCGGGAGCTCGACGACCCCTTCCTCGCGCGGACGGATCCGCAGGGTCGACGGCTTCTCCAGCTCGGCGCTGTAACCGATGTCTTCCGTCCAGCGCTGCAGGGTCGCCACGTCGATCACGGCCATCGTGATCGCCCTGCGGCCGCCGGAGATCAAGATGCGGCGCGCGGCCGCACCGCGGCGGTGGAGGTGCGCCGCGCGGCAGAGCGCCGGCGCGGCGCTAGAGGCTGAGGACGGCGTCCTCTCCCCGGTCGGCGATCTTCGCCTCGATCAGGCTGAGGAGCGCCTGCCTGCGCTCCTCGAGCTCGACGAGCGCGCGCGGGGGCACCAGCTCCTCCTCGATCCCGCCCGGGCGCAGCGCCGCGGCGGCTTCGCCGGGGCCGAAGCGCGCGAGCGCGTCGCGGAGCGCCCGGGGGAACCGCGCCGCCTCCACCAGGCGGTCGAGCTGCCGATCGAGCTCGTGCGCCTTCACGTGCATCGGGAAGGCGCTCGCGTTGGCCTCCACGCTCAGCGCCCCGGCGCCGATGTCGATGACGATCTCCTTCCGGAGCCCGTTGCCGGCCAGGTAGTCGAGCGCGAGCACCTCGAGGTAATCGCGGAGGATCGGCGCGCGCTCGCCGCGCGCGGGCGACGGAGAGCGCGCCCAGCGCGCCCAAACGTCGAGCTCGGGCGCGTCGTCGAAGCGTATCGACTGCCGGCGAGGCGCGATCCAGCGCGGGCCGGGCGGGCCGGGCGCGGGCGCGAGCACCAGCGCGTCGACCGTCCCGTCGTTCATGACGGCGAGGCGACGCAGCAGCTTGCGCGCGGCCGGCTCACGGCCGATCAGCGACGCGAGCTCGCCGATGCCGATCCGGCGCGCCGCGGCGGCGGGCACGACGTGCGCGCCGAGCGCCCGCGCGAGGCGGTAAAACGCGAGCGGACGCCGGAATGCGAGCGGCCTCTTTTTCTGCGCCGGCGCGAGCTTCACCTTGACCTCGCGCGGGGCCGCGCCGTCCTCGCCCGCGCCGAGCGCCAGCGTCGCCTCGAAGCGACCGTCGGTCGGCTTGCCCGTGAGCCGCAGCGCGCGCAGCGGCGAGCGCTGGAGAGCGCGCGCGGTGTGCGCGTCCGCGGCTGCGCCAGCGTTCGCCACGTGGGGCGCTGGCGGCTCGCCCGACGAGCGCGCCGGGGGCGCGCCCTCGGCCAGCGCCGCGGGCGCGACCTCGGCCAGCGCCGCGGGCACGACCTCGGCCAGCGCCGCGATCGCGACCGCCGGCGCGCCGCTCCCCTCGGACGACGGCCTCCCGCACGAGGCGCCGAGCAGCGCCGCCGCGACGAGCAGGCGCGGCGCGACCGCGCCGTCGAGGCGCCGCGGCAGCCCGCGCGCGAGCCCGCCTCGCGCGCGGCGGCTCATCCGTCCTTCGCGAGCCCGCGCGGATCCTCCGGCAAGGGCGCTTCCTCTGCCGGAGGCTGCGAGGGTGAGACGCCCGCGTTCGCGCCGAGCGAGGCCCCGCCCATGACGCGCTCGAGCAGGAACTGCTCCACGCGCTCGATCACCATCTTCTTGCGCTCCAGCGGGACGACGTGCGTGCCGCCGCTCACCATCATCAGCTCTCCGCGAGGCAGCGCGGCCGCCATCTCCTCGGCGAGGCGCGGCGGCGTGAACGTGTCGCGATCACCGGCGATCACGAGCGCGGGCAGGTCGATGTGGGGCAGCAGATCGAGCGTCGAGTGCTCGCCGGCGCTGCGCAGCATGTGGAGGAACATCGAGAAATCGATGTCGACCATGTGCCGCATGTAAGGCAGCAGATCCGCCGGGGTGACCGCGCTCGCGTCGACCTCGCGGGCGAGCAGCGCGATCCGCAGCGCCATCGGCGCGGGCACGCGGCTCCAGATCGCGCGCGCGATGTGCGGGTACGCGTCGACCTGCTCGATGATGCGCGGCAAGATCTGCGCGAGCACGTCCGTGCCCTTGAAGTGGTGCGTGATCCTGCCGGACGAGCCGCAGATCAACACGAGCCCGCGCACCCCCTCGCGGTGGGTCCGCAGGTGCTCGAGGATGACCTGACACCCCATCGAGTGCCCGAAGAGCACCACCGGGCCGCCGCCGAGCGCCGCGCGCACCGCCGCGAGATCGCTCGCATGGTCGCTCAGCTCGATCGCCTGCGGATCAACAGGCAGACTGCTCCGCCCGTGCCCTCGATAGTGCCAGTGGGCGACGTTGACGGTGCGCGCCAGGTCGTCCCACAGGTACTTCCAGATGAAGCCGTCGCACGCGATACCGTCGCATAGCACCGCGGTGAGGCGTTCCGAGCCCGCCCCCACCCCGCTGGCCAAGCTTCCGATGCCGCCGGGACCTTCCCGGTAGCGGACGTAGATCCGCGTACCGTCCTTCCCGGCGGCGAAGAGCTCTCGACCCATCGATCCCCGAGCGACGCGGCTACGCGCGGCCCGCGGCGATGTTAGTCGCCGCTGTCCTCGTCGTCAGCCACGTCATTGACACTCGGAAGCTTTTTGATGTCTATCCGCGCCAGCTTCCACGCGCGCTGCACGACCCAAGAAAGCGAGCGATCGAGCCGCGCCGCTTCCTCCTTGATTTCCTGCAGCATCGACTCCGGAAAGTAGAGGCTCTGCTTCCTCTTGTCCGTCTTCGAGGCTTCGTTGTTTTTCGCCAGCGTGTCCTTGTCGGTCATACGCTCTTGGGGCTCCTCCCGATCCGCCACAGAAGAGCACCTTACCGTACGGCGCACTTCCGTGGAAAGCATTCGTTTTTCCGTGCGGCCGATTGCGGGCACCATGTGTGTAACTCCGCGATAGGCGCTCTGCGTCATGACTCCGGGAATGCGATCTTCCCCGCAATCGCGCTCGCCGCGACGATCAGGGGACTGGCCAGGTAGACCTGGCCGGGGCCGCTTCGGCCCGGGAAATTCCGGTTGATCGCCGAGACCGTGACCTGCTCCTTCCGGTCGGACACCCCCGGCCCGGCCTTGATGCAGGCGCCGCAGGAGGGGTCAACGAGCTCAGCACCAGCCTTCTGGAAGATCTCGAGGTAGCCCTTCGCCTCGGCGTAGCGGCGGATGTCCTGGGAGCCGAACTGGATGTAGAGGTGCACGCCCTCGGCGACGCGTTTCCCCTGCTCCACCGCGCGGCGCAGCACGGACGCGTACATGTCCATGTCGGCCTTCTTGCCGCCCGTGCACGAGCCCCCGTACGCGATGTCGATCTTCACGTCGCCGCCGGAGACCTCGCGGAGCGACCGCAGCGGCACGCCGTTCCGCGGATCGCCGGGCGTCGCGACCATCGGCTCGACCGACGCGAGATCGATGTCGAACGTCGCCATGTACTCCGCGCCGGGATCCGCGCGGACGACGCGCGCGCGCACGTCGTCCGCGGCGAGGCCGCGCTGCTCGACGAGGTAGCGCACGATCTCCTCGTCGGCCTCGATGATCCCGGTGAAGCCGCCCGCCTCGACCGCCATGTTGGTGAGCGTCGCCCGCTCGTCGAGGCCCATGCCGCGGACGCCGTCGCCCGCGAACTCGAGCACCTTGCCGATGCCCTGGCCCGTCTTCCAGAACGGCTGCGAGAGCAGGAACAGCATCACGTCCTTCGCCGTGACCCCCGGCCCGAGCCGCCCCGTCAGGTTGAAGCGCACCGACTGCGGCACCGCGACGCGGACGTCGCGCGTGAGCCACGCGTTCGCCATGTCCGTCGAGCCGACGCCGAAGGCGAAGCACCCGAGCGCCCCCGCCATGCAGGTGTGCGAGTCGGTCCCGGCCACGATCTGCCCTGGCAGCGCGAGCTCCTCGATCACCTTGTTGTGACAGATGGCCTCGGAGCCCACGGTCCTGCCGTCGCGCTCGACCTCTCCGTACAGCCTGATCCCGTGCCGCTCCGTGAAGGCCTGCTGCACCGTCGCGAGCGAGGCCGCCTGCTCCCGCAGGCCGAGCTTGAGGTGCGCCTCCGGCATCACGCGCTCGAGGAACGTGAGGTGATCCCGGAAGGCGAAGACGCTCTCCGGCTCGGTCACGCTCGCGTCCGGACCGAAGCCCGCCCGGAAGAGCGACTCGGCCATCGGCGTCACGTACTCGTGCGAGAAGCGCACGTCGATGCGGACGAAGAGCGCGTCGCCGGGCTTCACCGCGGGGACGCCGATCTCGCCCGCCCTGGCGTCCACGATCGCGTGCGCCGCGATGATCTTCTCGCACAGGGTCATCGGCCGCGGCGGCGTCGCGAGCGTGGGCGGCGAGACCTCGCCGGCCAGCCGCGCCTTGTTGTAGGCGAAGAGCCCGCCGTACTCGACGACGTCGGCGCTGATCGGGTCGAGCCCGCGCGTGAACTCGCCGATCGGGATCTCGTCGCCGCGCGCGAGCCGCTCGAGGAGCGAGGAGTCGGTCGTCGTGAGCAGCCCGATGTTCTGGCAGTTCTGGCCGTAGATCTTCTCGATGCTGCGGGCGACGACGATCTGGATCCCGGCCTCGCGCTCCGAGTACGGCGCGGTCTCGCGCGAGCTGCCGCAGCCCTTCGAGCGCCCGCTGACGATGACCCCGAAGCCGCCGTTCTTGATGGCGTCGCGCTCGACGAGCCCACCGCGCAGCCCGACCAGGCAGTACCGGGCGAGCGTCTCGTCGTAGTAGTAACAGACCCAGCCCGGCGTGAGCTCGTCGGTAGAGATGTTGTCGATCAGCGCGTGCTGGCCGGGATCGAAGCGGATCTCGCCGCCCGCGAGCTGCTGCTTCAGGAGCTCCGGGTCCTCGGTCAGGTAAAGGATCCTCCCGGTGACGTGAACGGACTTCCGGCGCGGGATGGGCATCTGGACCTCGGACGCCCCGGAGCGCCGGGCCGGCGCGCTGGGGTCCGATCACACCTAGTCGCTCTGCGCGGAGGCGCCAACGGTGGTCTTCGCCGCGGCGCTCGGAGCTTCTGCGCGCCTTACGTTACGTGCTGGAAATCCAGCGTGCGGGGGGCGCGCCGCGCGGGCTGCGCGCCTTGACGGCGCACCGGGGAGGTGGTGTCTTCGCGACCGCCGCCGGTCCGCGAGCGATGACCCGACCCACGATTTCCAGCATTCCCGTCGCGATCCTCGGAGCCGGCCTGACGGGCATGGCGGCCGCGTACCACCTCGGCCGGGCCGGCGTGCCGCACCGGGTCTTCGAGCGCCTGCCCCGCCCGGGCGGCCACGCGATCACCCTCGAGGACGACGGCTTCCGCTTCGACAGGACAGGCCACCTCCTCCACCTGCGCGACCCCGCCACCCGGGAGCTCGCGCTCGGCTGGCTGGGCCCCGATCCCCTCGAGATCGAGCGGCGCTCGATGATCTGGTCGAACGGCACGTACACCCGGTATCCGTTCCAGGCGAACACGTTCGGCCTGCCGCCCGCCGTCGCTTACGAGTGCCTCCGCGGCTTCATCGAGGCGCACTTCGCCGGGGACCGAGCCGAGCCGAGGAACTTCGAGGAGTTCTGCCTGGCGCACTTCGGCGAGGGGATCAGCCGCCACTTCATGATCCCCTACAACAGCCGCCTCTGGGGGGTGCACCCGAGCGAGATCACCGCCGCCTGGTGCTCCCGCTTCGTCCCGATACCGAAGCTCGAGGACGTGCTCGCCGGAGCGGTCGGGCTGAACGACCGGGAGCTCGGCTACAACGCGAGGTTCCTCTACCCGCGGCTCGGCATCGGGCAGCTGACGCACGGGCTCGCGCGGGCGCTCGCCGAGCAGCGGCCGCGCGACGCGGCCACGCCCGCGCTCGAGCTCGGCCGCGCCCCCGTGGCGATCGACTGGCGCGCGCGCGAGCTCGTGTTCGACGACGAGATCGTCCGGTACGACGTGCTCGTGTCCTCCACGCCGCTGCCGGCGCTCGTGAGGCTCCTCTCGGACGCACCCCGGGCGGTCAGCGAGGCGGCCTCCCGGCTGCGCTGCACCCACCTCTACTACCTCGACGTGGCGCTCGACACGCCGTGCGGGAAGCCGCTGCACTGGGTGTACGTGCCGGAGGAGAAGTACCCGTTCTACCGGGTGGGCTGCTACTCGAACTTCTCCTCCTCCATGGCCCCGCCAGGCAAGGCGAGCCTGTATGTCGAGCTCGCCGATCGCGCCGAGCCCGACCTCGCGACGCTGCTCCCCCGCGTCGCGGACGGCCTCGTCGAGATGGGCCTCATCCCCGCCCCGAGCGCCATTCGCTTCGCCCGGCTGCGCCGCATCGACTACGCGTACGTCGTGTTCGACCACAGCTACTTCGAGTCGCTGGGGGCGGTGCGGCCGTTCCTCGAGGGCCAGCGCATCCTCTCGTGCGGGCGCTACGGCGGCTGGAACTACTCCTCGATGGAGGACGCGCTCCACTTCGGGCGCGACGCGGCGCGCGCGGCGCAGGCGCTCCTCGGAGGCGCGCCGTGAGCAGCGCCGGGCCTGGCCGCGGGGACGCGGGCGACGCGCCGGACATCTCCATCGTCATCCCAGTCTACAACGAGGAGGCGATCCTCCACGCCGCCGTCGTGGACCTGCGCGAGCGGCTGTCTCCCTTCGGCTGGCGCTGGGAGCTCGTGCTCGCCGAGAACGGCTCGCGCGACGGGACCCTCGGCATCGCCGGCGAGCTCGAGCGCAAGTACCCGGAGGTACGGCACTTCTCCATCGGCGAGCCGAACTACGGGGCCGCGCTCCGCGCGGGCATCGAGCGAGCGCGCGGGCGCTTCGTGCTCTGCGACGAGATCGACCTGTGCGACGCGGACTTCCACCGCCGCGCGATCGCGATGCTGCAAGCGGGCGGCGCCGACATGGTCATCGGATCCAAGCTCATCCAGGGCGCGCGCGACGACCGCCCGTGGGCGCGGCACGCCGCGAGCCAGATGTACAACGGGCTCCTCCGCGCCACGCTCGGCTTCCGGGGGACGGACACGCACGGGCTCAAGGCGTTCGTGCGCGAGCCGCTCCTCGGGATCGCGCGCGATTGCGTCGTGGACAAGGACGTCTTCGCCAGCGAGTTCGTCATCCGGGCCTACCGGGCCGGCCTCCGGATCGAGGAGATCCCCGTCCGCGTGCTCGAGAAGCGGCGGCCCTCGATCAACCTCACGCGGCGCGTCCCGAACGTGCTCCGCAGCCTCGCGAAGCTCACCTGGGCGATCCGGGTCCGCGGCTGACGGGCGATCTCTGCCAGCGTCCACGGCGCCACGCGCAGCTCCGCGCGCGCGGTCGAGCCCGCTCGTGGAAGATTTCTGGCATGCTATACGCCGCAAGTGACGATCCTCCTTTCGAGCGCCGCACGAACGGCCCGCCGCGCCGACACCGACGTCGACGTCGTGGTGATCGGCGGCGGCGTGAACGGCGTGGGCGTCGCGCGTGACGCGTCGCAGCGGGGCCTGAGGGTCGCGCTGTTCGAGCGCAACGATCTCGCGTTCGGCGCGAGCGGGAACTCGAGCGGCATGATCCACGGCGGGCTCAGGTACCTGACCAGCGATCCGCACGTGACCGAGACGTCGTGCCGCGACTCGGGGCACATCCAGGCGATCGCGCCGCACCTGCTCTTCCGGATCCCCTTCCTCGTCCCGTTCGAGAACGCGAGGCACGCGCGCGTGCTCTACGCGCTCGCCGACGGCTTCTTCGAGGCGTACGACCAGTACCAGCCGCTGAAGCGCGGCAAGCCGCACGCGCGCCTGTCGCCCGACGAGCTCCGGAGCCTCGAGCCGGGGCTGCACGGAGACCTCGTGGGCGGCTTCAGCTTCGACGAGTGGGGCATCGACGGCGCGCGGCTCTGCGTCGCGAACGCGGTCGACGCGATCGAGCGCGGGGCGAAGGTGTACGTCGGGCACACGATCGAGCGGATCGAGCGCCGCGAGGACACCGGCGAGGTCATCGCCGTCCGTTACCGGGACCGCGTGAGCGGCGAGGGCGGGCGGCTCCGCACGAGCGCGGTCGTGAACGCGACCGGCGCGTGGTCGCCGATCACGGCGTCGCTCGCGGGCCTGCCCGCGGCGAGCTCGCGGGTGCGGCCCGGCAAGGGCGTGCACGTCGTGTTCGACCGCCGCCTCACCAACTACGCGATCATGGCGAGGACGATCGACGGCCGTCAGATCTTCGTCGAGCCGTGGGAGAACATGAGCGTCATCGGCACGACCGACGACGACTTCTACGGCGATCTCGATCAGGTCCGCGCGACGAGCGAGGAGGTCAGGTACCTCGTCCAGGGCATCGCCCGCGTGTTCCCGCAGATCCACGAGGCGCGCGCGATCGGCACGTACGCGGGCGTGCGGCCCACGCTCTACGCCTACGGGCCGACCGAGGACGCGCTCTCGCGCGATCACCAGGTCGTCGATCACGCGGCGCACGGCGCGCCTGGCCTCTACTCGATGATCGGCGGCAAGCTGGCCAGCTTCCGGCTCTTCGCCGAGGAGATGACCGACGTGCTCGCGCGGCGCTTCGACCTCGGCGCGCGCTGCGCGACGCACGTGACGCCGCTGCCCGGCGGCGAGCGCGCCGTCGACGCGCTCGCGCTCGCGCGGCGGATGGAGATCGACGCGGTGGCCGCCCGGCGGCTCGTGTACCGGCACGGCTCGCGCGCGCTCCGGATCGAGGAGCGCGTGCGCGAGCGGCCGCGGGAGGCGGCGACGGTGTGCCCGTGCGAGCCGGTCCTCGAGGCCGAGGTGCGCTACGTCCTCCGGCACGAGCTCGCCCGGAGCGTCGCCGACGTCGCGCGCCGCACGCGCCTCGGGCTCGGCGCGTGCGGGGGGATGCGCTGCGCGGCGCGGTGCGGGCAGATCGTGGCGCAGGAGCTCTCGCTCCCGCCCCGCGACGGGATGCGGCAGGCCGTGGAGTTCCTCTCGCGGCAGGCGGTGACGCGCGCGGTCGCGCTCGGCCCGGAGCAGGCCAGGCAGGAGGCGCTCGCCATCGCCAGCGTGCGGTCGGAGCTCGGCGCCCCCGCGGACGACGATGCGACCGCGGCGGCGTGCGACGAGAGCGAGGCGAGCGACCGCCGCGCGCCGCGCCCGGCGAGGGAGCCAGAGGAGAGGGCGTGGCGCGATCGATCCTCGTGATCGGCGCCGGCGTCGCCGGGCTCGCCGCCGCGTGGAGCGCGCGGCGGCGCGGGGCCCGGGTGACCGTGATCTCCGCGGGCGTCGGGGAGACGGCGCTCGCGGGCGGCGCGGTGGACGACGTCCCGTGGGAGCAGGTCGAGCGGGCCGCGAGGCTGCTCGGCAGCGACCTGCCCGCCGGCGATCTCGCGCCGGCGGCGCGGCAGTTCGCGGCGGAGCTCGGCCTGTGGGACGTGCCGCACGCGGCGGCCGCGCGCATCGCGACCGTGGCCGGGCGGATCCGCCCGGCCCGGGGCAGGGATCGCGCGCTGCTCGATCTCGGCCCGCTGCGCCGCACGCGCGTCCTCGTCCCGCGCGTGCCGCGGGCGGCGTGGGACGCCGACGCGCTCGCGGAGGCGCTCACGGATGAGCCGTTCGCCCGGGCGCGGGGGCTCCGCTTCCTGCCAGTCGACGCGCCCTTCCTGCGCTTCGACGACGAGCGGGGGATCGCGGACGGCGACCTCGCCGCGCGGCACGACGATCCGGCGCGGCTCTCCTGGCTGGTCGAGCGGCTCCACCAGGCGCTCGAGGTCGCGGGCGGCGCCGGGGCGATCCTGCTCGGCCCGTGGCTCGGCGCGCGCGCGCCGCGGGCCGAGGCGCTCTCGGCGCGCCTCGGCGTCCCGGTGGGCGAGGCGCTGATCGGCGCCGGCTCTCCGGCGGGGCTCCGCTTCGAGGCGGCGCGCGACGCGCTGCTCGCAGCGATCGAGGTGACGCAGCGCCACGGCCGCGTGCGCGCGGTGACAGCAGGCGACGGCCGCGCAGGAGCAGGCGGCGCGGGCGACGGCGTCCTGGTCCACGTGGACGGCGAGGACGTGCCGCTCGCGGCGGACGCGGTGATCCTGGCGATCGGCGGGCTGGCCGGCGGAGGGATCGCGTACGCCCCGCCCGAGCGCGGCGCCGGCCCCGATCTGCCGGCGCGCGGCGCCGCGCCGTTCGCGCTCTCGATCGCGGCGCCCGTCACGCTGGGCGACGCGCGCGGCGCGTTCGGCGTGGTGAGCTCCATGCAGGGCCCGGAGCTCGACCTCGTCGCGTGGCCTCGCGGCGACCGGCTGGGCGCGCTGGAGGCGGTGGGCGTGCGGTGCGAGGGCGTCCGCGCCGCCCCGGGCATCCTCGTGGCCGGGGCGACCATCGCCGGGCGGGCGCGCACCGTGCTCGACGCGGTGACGACCGGGCTCCGCGCCGGCGCCGAGGCCTGACGCGGCTGCCAGCGCGGCGCCCGGGCGCCGGTCGTCCGGAGCGCGACATGAAGGCGGATCGCCCGCGCTGCGCTAGCGGCCCGCGGGGATCGCGCGGAGGAGCTGCTGGTAGCCGACGGCGAGCGCGAAATCGCTGCCGCGGGCGGGGTCGGCGGGCACGTCGCCCTCGGGGCCGCGCGCCGCGGCGGCGGCCTCCGCGCGCTTCTCGACGAGCACGGCCCTCGGCGAGCCGGCGAGGCTCGACCCCTCGGCGGGGAGGTGCCCCTCGAGGTCCTGCTCGCGGAGGATGGTGGCCGGGAACTGCTGCTGCGCGCTCTCGATGACGACATCCGGGCGGATGCCCTGGGCCTGGATCGAGCGCCCCTTCGGCGTGTAGTAGCGCATCGTCGTGAGCCTCACCCCGGCGCCGCCGGGCAGCTCGTAGATGGTCTGCACCGAGCCCTTGCCGAACGTCGTCGCGCCGACGACCGTCGCGCGCCCGCTGTCCTGAAGGGCGCCCGCGACGAGCTCGGCGGCGCTCGCGGAGTACTCGTTCACCAGCGCGACGATGGGCAGCGAGGCGAACGCGCCGCCGTCGTGAGCCTTCGCCTCGTCGACGACGTGGCTGCGCTGGCGGGTCGAGTAGATCGTCCCCGACGAGAGGAACTCGTCGGCCACGGCCTCCGCCTCGTGGACGAGGCCGCCGGGGTTGTTGCGCAGGTCGAGGATCACCCCGGCGAGCGGCACCCTGGATTCTGCGCGCAGCCGCGCCGCAGCGCGGAGCATCTCCTCGTAGGTGCCGTCCTGGAACTGCTTCAGGCGGACGTACGCGACGTCCCGGTCGAGGCGCTTGGCCGCGACGCTGGTGACGTGGATCTGCTCCCGCGCGAGGTCGAACGTGAGCGGCTCGGCGACGCCCTGCCGGCGGATCGTGAGCTTCACGCGGGAGCCTGGGGGCCCGCGCATGATCTTCACGAGCTTGTCGAGGCGCTCGCCGCGCACAGGGCGCCCGTCGATCGCGAGGATCTGGTCGCCGGAGCGGACGCCCGCCCGCGCCGCCGGCGAGCCCTCGATCGGCGCGATCACGGTGATGTTGTCGTCCCTGGCGTCGACCTCGATGCCGACGCCTCCGAACGTCCCCCCGGTCTCCTCCTGGAATTGCGCGAACTCCGCGGCGTTCATGTAGGCCGAGTGCGGGTCGAGCTCCGCGACCATGCCCTTGATGGCGCCGTCGATGATCTTGTTGCGCTGCGCCGGCTCGACGTACTGGTTCTCGACGAGCACGAGCACGCGCGCGAGCTGCTCGAGGGCAGCGTAGGGGCTCTGCGCCTGTGTGCTGGCGCCCGCCAGGTGGGAAGTCGCCGCCCCCCCCGCGAAGGCCGCCGCGATGAGCCCCAGGGTGCGCATCCAACTCGAGAAGCGTCGCATCCGCCGACCATAGCAGCGCCGCGGGCGGCCGCGCTCGGAGCGCAGGCGCCCCGGCCGCGCTCGGCCCGGCGGCTGCCCCCGCCATGTCCCCCACGGGGCGCGGCGGCGGCGCCGAGCCGGCTGGCAGCGCGCCAGCGCGGGCGTACGGACCTTCCAGTCGACATCGCGCCGAGGCGCCCAAGGTCCGGGCGCATGGTTTGTCCTAGGAAGAGTGTTCGGCTATCTTCGCGCGCCTGAACGTGGAACTTGCCTCCTCATCGTCCAGCTTCGCCACCGCGAAGCAGGGCTCGCCGCGAGGGGCTCCTCTCGCCGAGACGGTCAGCGGCCGTCGCGAAGGGCGGTCCGCGGCTGCGCTGTCGTCCGTGCGCGGGAGACAATCCGCACCCCGAGGCGGCTAGGATGGCCAAACCCACCGATCGTGAGCTCGTCGATCAGGCCCGGAGCGGAGATGCCCAGGCTTTCGGGGTGCTGGTTCGTCGTTATCAGAAGCGCATCTTCCGGCTGGCGTTCCACCTCGTCCGCTCGGGCGCGGAGGCAGAGGACGTGACCCAGGAGACCTTCGTCCGGGCTTACCAGGCGCTCGATCGGTTCGACGGCCGGAGCGAGCCGTTCACCTGGCTCTACCGGATCGCCGTGAACCTCTCGCTCAACATGATCCGGGCCCGCAAGCCGAGCAGAAACTCGACCCCCACGGACGATCCGCGGATCGAGGCGCTGCTGCTCGAGACGCGCCCGAGCCACGGGGTCGATCCGGCCGCGACGACCCAGCGGCGCGAGCTCGCGGCCGCGCTCTGCGACGGCATCGACGCGCTCTCGGACACGCTGCGGACGACGCTCATCCTCGTGTGCATCGACGGCGTGCCGCACGAGGACGCCTCCAGGATCCTGGGTTGTCCGGAAGGAACAGTTGCCTGGCGCGTCCACGAGGCGCGCCGCAAGCTCCGCGTGTACCTCGCGGAGCGCGGTTTCGGAGGGGACGCCGAATGAACGTCACCAGCAAGCTCGACCTCGACGGGATGCTCAACGACTGGCCTGCTCCCGCCCTCGATGAAGCGGCGTGGGAGACGCGGGCAGCTCGCATCGTCGAGGTCGCTCTATCCCGATCGGAGGCCCGATCGGAGGCCCGATCGGAGGCCCGATCGGAGGCCCGATCGGAGGCCCGATCGGAGGCCCGATCGGAGGCCAGTCGAGCGGAGGACCAGGCGGCGCAGGCCGCCCTCCTCGCAGCCCCCGACCTCGCCGCCGAGCCAGGCGAGGAGCAGGCGGGGGACATCTTGCGCGAAGTACATGCAGCAGGAGAAGGCAGCACCATGGCGGATGGATCACAAGCAGACAGGGCCGCGAAGTCTGAAGCGAGCCTGTCGGGCGGCAGCGCCTCGCGCCCGCCGGAGCGGAAACGCCAGTCCTTGAAGGAGATCGCCGAGCGGGCCAGCCAGGCGCCGGGCCGCTTGAGCGGCGCGCCCGGCGCGAGCGGCTCGGCGACCGCGACGCCGCTGCCGTCCGGGCGCGGCCCGCTGTCGACGCCGCTGCCGCCCGGGCGCGGTCCGCTGTCGACGCCGCTGCCGCCCTCGGGGCGCGGCTCGATGCCGCCCGGTCGCGTGTCCACACCGCCGGGGCGCGGCTCGCTGTCCGGCAGCACCCGCGCGTCGTCGCCGTCGCTGCGGACAGGCGAGGGGGTCACGGAGGACTCCGGCGTCATCGATCTCAACCGGCTCAGCGCGTCGGTGCCCCCGGAACAGGTGGAGGCTGCCGGCGGCGTGCAGCCCGGCGCGGCCGAGTCGCTCGAGGACGAGAAGCCGGCCGAGGTCGCGGCGGTGTCGGCGCGGAAGCCGCGCGCCGTGGCAGCGCCCGCAGCCGACGCTGCGGCGAAGAAGCGATCCGGCGGGATGATCGCCGGCGTGGCGCTCGCGGCCCTCGGCCTGGCCGCGGCGGTCGCGGTGATGGTGAAGACGCCGAAGGCGTCATCGCCGCAAGACACGGCGGCCGCGCCGGCGGCGGCCCCGGCGCCCGCGGCGCCCCGCGACGACAGGCCGGCGGAGCCCGCTGCTCCGGTCGCCGCGGCGCCCGCCGCGCCGGCGGTCAACGCGGAGGCGGAGCAGCAGCCCGTCGAGGCGGCGGAGAAGCTCGCTGCGGCGCCCAGGGCGGCAGCGGCGCAGGCCGGCGCTGGCGCTGCTGCGCCGGCGGCCCCCGAGGCGCACGCGGCGCCCGTCGCGGCGCAGAAGGCAGAGCCGCAGGGCAAGGTGGCGGCGGCGCCGACAGCGCCCGGCAAGCCGGGGGACCTGCCGTCCGCCATGCAGGCGGCCGTGGGTGACGAGGCGGAGAAGCAGCCGTCGGTGGTGTCCGAGGCGCCGGTGCCCGCCTCGGGCCCGCTCCGGGCGCAGAACATCCCCGAGCAGCCGTCGCAGGGCTCGGTCCAGGCCGCGCTCGGCTCGGTTATGGGCAACGCGAGGGCGTGCGTGGCGGGCGCGGACGACGTGTCGCGCGCGCAGATCACCTTCTCGTCGACCGGCCAGGTGAGCAAGGTCAGCGTCAGCGGCTGGGCGGCGGCGAACGGCCAGTCGAGCTGCGTGCAGTCCGCGCTCAAGGCCGCGAACGTGGGCCCGTTCTCCAAGCCGTCGTTCTCGGTCAACGCCTCGATCCGACCCTGATTCCGACGCGGACTCCGACGCGGACTCCGACGCGGACTCCGACGCGGATCGAGCCGACAAACGTCCCGGTTGACACGAGGGCCCCCGCAGGTAGAATGCGCGCCCCCATGGTTTCCGCGACTCAGCAAACTCAGCGCATCCGTCGGCGCAAGGCGCGCACGGCGGGCACCCGTCGCAAGCGCTTCGAGCGCGCGCACGGCACCCCCAAGTTCCCGATCCATCCGGCGGGTTACGATCAGAACGCGCCGGACGCCCTGCGCGATGCCACGCCCGCCGAGGCGCAGGCGAAGAAGTAGGAGAGCTTTTCTCATGGCCAATCACGCATCCGCCGACAAGCGCAACCGCCAGCGCATCACGAGGACCGCGCGCAATCGCGCCGCCAAGTCGGAGCTCCGCACGATCGTCAAGAAGGCGCGCACCGCGCTGAAGGGCGTCCCGCAGGAGTCCACGGCGCTGGTCACCACCGCGGTGAGCGCGCTCGATCGCGCCGCGTCGAAGGGGACGATCCCCGCCAAGCGCGCGTCGCGTGTGAAGAGCCGCCTGGCCCTCGCCCTTCACAAGGCGAGCGTCGCCGCCAAGACCGCCGCCGCCAGCTGAGCACACCTTTCCCGCACGTACGCCCCGCTCACCGCAAGGTGAAGCGGGCGTCGTCGTTTTGTCTCCTCGCAACACCGTAGCCCCTCGCTGCCGTTCCGCCGCCGCCGTCACGGCCACGGAGAGCGTGTCTCCGCCCCTCTCCAACCGATGACGCCAGCGGCGGGCACCCGCACAGGAGACGGGTCCAGCTCGGCGTTTTCGGCGCGGAGGCGTACTCCGGTACGCCGAGCACCGAAAACGCCGAGATGGGCCCGTATCCGAAGCGGGTGCCCGCCCCTCAATGAGCGTCGGCCCAGGTGGGTCCGTGGCCGATGTCGACGACGAGCGGCACGTCGAGCGGGAAGACCGACTCCATGGCCTGCCGTACCTTGGCCTTCGCCTCGTCCACCGCGCCGGCCGGCACCTCGAACGCGAGCTCGTCGTGCACCGTGAGCACCATGCGCGCGCCGGGGACGACGGGGCGCGGGACGCGGACCATCGCGAGCTTCAGGAGATCCGCCGCGGTCCCCTGGATCGGGGTGTTCTGCGCGATGCGCTCGGCCTGGGCGCGGCGCATGCGGTCGCTGCTGCGCAGATCCGGGAGCAGGCGGCGCCGGCCGAGCAGCGTGCGCACCGACTCGGAGCGCTTCGCGTCGGCCATCGTCTGCTCCATGAACTCGTGCACGCCGCGGTAGCGCGCGAAGTAGGCGTCGATGAAGCGCGCCGCCTCCGCGCGCGAGATGTCGAGGCGCTTGGCCAGCGCCGACTCGCCCATCCCGTAGATCACGCCGAAGTTGATGGTCTTGCTCCGGCGGCGCATCTCGTCGGTGACCCCCGCCTCGTCCACCCCGAAGATCTCCATGGCCGTGCGCACGTGCACGTCCTGCCCGGTGCGGAAGGCGTCGACGAGCACCGGGTCCTTCGACAGGTGCGCGAGCACGCGCAGCTCGATCTGCGAGTAGTCGGCGCTCACGATCACGCTCCCGGGCGGCGCGACGAACGCGCGCCGGATCATCCGGCCGAGCTCCGTGCGGATCGGGATGTTCTGCAGGTTCGGGTCCTGGGACGAGAGCCTCCCGGTCGCGGCCACGGCCTGGCCCCAGCGCGTGTGGATCCGGCCCGTGACCGGGTGCACGAGGCGCGGCAGCGCGTCGACGTACGTGCCCTTGAGCTTGGCGATCATGCGGTGCTCGAGCACGACGCCAGGGAACGGGTGGTCCTCCGAGAGCGTCTCGAGCACGTCGGCGTCGGTCGAGCGGCCCGTCTTGGTCTTGCGCTGCGAGCGCAGCCCGAGCTCGTCGAACAGCACCGCCTCGAGTTGCTTCGGCGACGCGAGGTTGATGTCGTGCCCCACCAGCTCGCGCGCCTTCTCCTCCAGCGCCGCGAGCTCGGTCGTCATCTGGGCGCCGAGCTGCGCGAGCGCCTGCGGGTCGACCAGGACGCCGGTGAGCTCCATCTCCGCGAGCACCGCGGAGAGGGGCAGCTCGATCTGCACGAGCAGGTCCTCGAGCCGCTCGGCGCGGAGCCGCGGGCGCAGCCGATCGGTCAGCGAGAGCGCGACGTCGGCGAACGCCGCCCCGAAGCTCGAGGCCTCGCCGAGCTCGATCTCGTCGAGGGCGCGCTGCGCCTGGCCGCGCCGCTTCGGGGCCACCTCCTCGAGGGTCTGCATCTTGGCGCCGAGCTCACGCTCGGCGAGCTCGTGGAGCTGGTTCTTCGCCTCGGGATCGAGCAGGTAGCTCGCCAGCATCGTGTCGAAGGCGACGCCCACGATCCCGATGCGGTGCCGCAGGAGGATCACCTCGCAGAACTTGACGTCGTGGCCGACCTTCGGGAGCTCGGGGTCGGCGAGCAGCGGGCCGAGCACCGCGTCGACGTCGCCCATCGAGAGCTGCGCCGGCGCGCCGAGGTAGCGGTGGCCGAGCGGGACGTAGACGGCCTGCCCGGGCTCGCAGGCGAGCGCGATGCCGCAGACGTGGGCGCTCATGGGCTCGCGGGTCGTCGCGTGCACGTCGAGGGCGAGGCGCCCGGCCGCGCGCGCCGACCTGGCGAAGGCCTCCAGCTCCTCGCGCGTCGCGATGACCCGGTAGGTCGCCGCGCGCGCGGCGGGCTCCGGCGCGCGGACGGCCTTCAGGAAGCGCGAGAAGCCGAGCTCCGTGAAGAGCTCCCGGAGCCTGCCCGTGTCCGCGCCGCCGTAGCGCAGCGTCTCCAGGTCGAGCGAGACGGGCGCGCTGCCGTCGAGCGTCACGAGCTTCTGCGACAGGAGCGCGTCGGCCTCGTTCTGCTTGAGGGACTCGCGGATGCGCTGCTTCTTCACCTCGTCGAGGCGGGCGTACAGCGAGGCGAGCGATCCGAACTGCGCGAGCAGCTCGGCGGCCGTCTTCAGGCCGACGCCGGGGACGCCGGGGACGTTGTCCGAGGTGTCGCCGACGAGCGCGAGCAGGTCGCGCACCTGCTCCGGCGGCACGCCGAACTTGGCGACCACCTCGGGGTGCCCGTAGACCTTGTCGCGCATCGCGTCCCAGAGCATCACCCGGTCGTCGTCCACCAGCTGCATGAGATCCTTGTCGCTCGACGCGATGACGACGCGCAGCCCCCGCTCCTTGGCCCGCTCGACGGCGACGGCGATGAGGTCGTCCGCCTCCAGCCCTTCGTGGATGAAGATCGGGATGCGGTACGCCTCGACGATCTCCCGGCACCGGTTCATCTGCACCCCGAGGTCGGGCGGCGGCGGCGGCCGGTGCGCCTTGTAGCGCGGGTCGAGATCGTCGCGGAACGTCCTGCCCGCGGAGTCCATCGCCACGCCGAGGTACGCGGGCTTCCGCTCGTCCACGAGCTTCGTGAGCATCGCGACGGTGCCGAACGTCGCATGAGTCGGCTCGCCGCTCGGGCTCGAGAGCGGGCTGATCGCGTGGTAGGCGCGGAAGACGTAGCCCGAGAGGTCGATGAGGTAGAGGACGTCCGGAGCTCCGGCCGGGGGAAGCGCGGTGGGGCGCGTCGACATGACGGACCTCTAGCACCTCGGCGCGCGGCCGGTTCAGCGAACCACGACGTCGCGCCGCATTGTCACCTCGAGGACGCGGCCCCCGCGGTCGACGCCGACGGAGACGCGCGTCCCCGCCGGGCCGCGGAGGCGCTGGATGCAGTCGGCGAGCGGGAGATCCGTGGCTGGCTCGCCGTCGATCCGGACGATGACGTCGCCCTGCGCGAGCCCGGCGAGCGCCGCGGGCCCGCCCTCGATGACGTCCGCGATCGTCACGCCGCTCGACGAGACCGCGAGCATCGCGCCGATGCCCGTGAGCTCCTCGCGCGAGCCGCCGTCGCCGAGCAGGCGGAGCTCGATGTCGGCGCGCGCGGAGCCAGCGCCGCGCGCGTCGAGGCCGGGCACGATCTTGCTCACGTACTGGTCGTGCCGCACGCGCACCGAGAACGGCCCGCTCGCCGGCACCCCCTGGAGCTCGTAGTCGCCGTTCGAGTCGGTGAGCGCGAGCGAGATCGCGTTCGCGCCGGACGAGGTCGCGGAGTCGAGCTCGACCTGGGCCTCGACGACCGGCGCGCGCGAGTCGGCGTCGACGATCCTGCCCCGCAGGGTCGCGCCCTGCGGCAGCACGATGCGCACGCGGCGGGCGGCGACGCCCGCCTCGACGTCGACGGGCGCGCTCCGCGTGGGCGGGCGGCCGGGCGCGCTCACCGTCAGCACGTAGCGACCCGGCTCGAGGTCGTTCAATTGAAACGCGCCGCTCGGGTCCGACACCTTGCGCGCGCGGCCGTTCACGCTCCCGTGCGCGCCGGAGCCGGACGGCAGGAACGACTCGATCGCCAGCAGGTACTCCTCGACGGGCCTGCCCGATTGATCCACGACCTCGCCCGCGATCGAGCCCCCGGCGATGAGGTGGAGGATGTTGTCGCGGCCGGCGGCGACGCGCGCGGGCTCGGTGTCGCCGAACGGCGGGTGCGTCGCGACCGCGGTGCAGCCGTCGGCCTCGGGCGGCAGCTCGAAGCGCCCCTCGGCGTCGGCGACCGCTGACAGGCTCGGCTCATCGGTGCACCTGACCGTCGCGCCGGCGCCGGGGCGGCCCTCTGGATCGACGACCGCGCCGCGGACCGGCCCCGCGCGCGCGGCCGTGGTCTCGCGCGGCGGCGGCGGCGGCGGGGGCGCCGGTGGCTCGGCCTCGACCTCGCGCGCCGTGTGCTCGGGCTGGGGTGGGGCGAGCCGCGCCGGGGCGGGCTCTTGCCGCGCCGGCATCACGGGGGCGGGGCGCGGCAGGAGCAGCCAGAAGAGGAGCGGCACGACCAGGAGCGCCACGGAGAGCAGGGCCGCCGAGAGCCAGGCCCTTCGTTGCGCGCCTGCCGTCCAGCCCTCCGCCATGCCGTCCTCGGCCGGCTCAGCGGCCGGCGTCCGCCTGGCCTGCCGCGCCCTCGTCCGCGCCTTCAGGGGTCGCGCTCGTGTCGGCCGGCCCGCCAGGCGGCGCCTCGTCGGTGGGGCCGAGCGCGGGGCCCTGGGGCTCCGCGGGCCACGGCGTCTCGCTGGAGGAGCCGCCGCAGGCCCCGAGGAGCAGCGTGAAGGGTAGAAGCAAGGTGCCGGGCCGCATGGCCGGCATCCTAGCTCGTTTTGGAGGGGAGGTCTCGGGAGGGGAGGTCCCGAGGAGGACCGGGCTCGTCGCCCGGTCGCGGAGCGATCGCGGGAGCGCGCCGGATCAGCGCGTGGAGAGGTTCGTCCGGGCGATCCAGAGGCAGGCGGCGGCGTTGACCGCGCACCAGACGACGAGCGCGAGCTGGCCGAGGGGGCCGGCGACCTCGCCGAGCGTGACGACCGAGGTGAGGTAGGCTGCGGTGCCGACGGAGAAGCCTGCGATCGCCGGCCGGAGCTTCTTCACCCCGAAGAAGAGCGAGGTGAGGCCGAGCGGGACGAGCGCGTTGGCGAGCGGCAGCCAGCGGTGGACCGACGCGCCGACCAGCAGGTCGAGGTCGGCGATCGGCCGGGCCAGCACGTCGACGGCGAGATCCACGCGCGACAGGAGCCACGGCGCGAAGAAGAACAGCCCTGGCCCGGCCGCGAGCGCGGGGAGGAGGAAGCTCGCCCGCCACGGGCTCGCGGCGGTCGCGTCCTTCTTGCGGGCGCGGCGGCCGACCCAGGTCGCGAGCAGCAGCAGGGCGACCAGCCGCACGATGATGTGGCTCTGCGTCACGCGCGCCACCGAGCTCGCGGCGTCGAGCACGCCCGCCCCGTAGAGGAGCTTGCCGCTGTCGGAGTCGTCGACCACGCGCGCGCCGGCGCGGATCGCGTCCTCGACCGCGCGCGGGTCCGACACGCCGAGGCCCACGAGCAGCGCCGCCGCGCCGGCCACGTGGGGCGCGGCCATCGAGGTGCCGTTGTACGCCGGGTAGGGAGCGTCGCAGTTGCCGCGCCCGCGGTTGCAGATGGTCTGCTGCCTGACGTTCACGCCGGGCGCCGAGACGTCGACGCCCTGGCCGCGCGACGAGAAACTCGCGATCTTGTCGTTCGGGTCGGTGGCGCTCACGCCGATGACGCCGTCGGACGCGCCGGGGAACTGCACGCGCCCGCCGGTGTTGCCGGCCGCCGCGACGACGACCGCGCCGCGCGAGATCGCGTAGTCGATCGCGCTCTGGAGGACCTTGGAGTTGCGCGGGCCGCCGAGGCTCAGGTTGATGACGTGGGCGCCGTGCTCGGCGGCCCACCGGATGCCGTCGGCCACGTCGGCGGTCGTGCCCCAGCCGCTCTCGTTCAGCACCTTCACCGGCATGAGCCGCGCGTGGAACGCGAGCCCTGCGGCGCCGATGCCGTTGTTGGTCGACTGCGCGATCGTGCCGGCGACGTGCGTGCCGTGGCCCTGGTCGTCGTTCGCGTGGTTCGTCTTGGTGACGAAGTTCCAGCCCTCGACGCACTCGGTCGAGGCGAGGTCGGGCGCCTTGACGAAGGGTCCGTGCGTCTCGCACGCGATGCCCGTGTCGACCACGGCGACGGTGACCCCGCGGCCCGTGGCGAAGTCCCATGCCCGCTCGGCGCCGACGCGCGCCATGTGCCACTGGTCCTTCAGCAGCGGGTCGTTGGCGACGAAGAACGCGCGCACCTTGGCGAGCGGCTCGGCCGCCTCGACGCGCGGGTCCTGCGCGAGCCGCTGGAGCGTCGCGCTGACCGGGCCGTCCACGGTGGCGATGTGGATCCGGGTCTTGGCGGCGAGCGCGGTCGGCTCGAGGTGCAGCGAGAAATCCCGCACGAGCCCCGCGAGCGCGCCGTCGTCGATGTCGTCGCGCGCATCGACGACGATCTGCCCGGGGACGTCGCAGCTGGTCTCGTCGAGCGCGGAGGCCGTGCAATCCAGCGGCGCGCCCGCCGTCGCGACCGGCTCGTTCAGGACGTCGAAGCCGCCCAGCGAGGAAGCGATGTCCGCCGGCAGCGCCGGGTTGACGTAGCCTGGCAGGCGGGGCTCGAGCATCCCTGGCGAGCGCGCCGCGAGTGCGCCCCCGGCCTCCCGGCCGTCCGTCCCGTCGGCCCTGGCCGTCCCGGACACGGCGACCACCGCGGCCGCGGCGAGCAACGACGTCGCGAGCGCGCGCCCGGTTGGATGAAAGGCGGTCCCTGACCCACGCTGAAGGCGAGACTTGTGCATAGCGGCTCCTCATCGGCAGAGTAGCGCCGCTACCCCCGGGCAGCCATCGCTCCGGCGCCGCCATACCCGCTCGCGCCCGCGCGGCCGCGACAAGGCCCCAGCCCCCTCAGGCTCGACCCGAGCCGCCGCGTCCCCCGCTCAACCCGACGAGCCCGACCGTCCCCACCGCCTCCCCGTTGCACTCCAGAAAAGAGCCGCCGGCGGAGGGGGAGCCGCGCGCGGGGGGCGGCGGGGGTGGGCCCCACAAACCCGAGCGCCGGTCCGCACCGCAGCGGGTCGCCCCCGGACCCACCCCACCCGTTCATCAGGCAATAGCCACCAAAAGGCGCGAGTTTGTGGGGGGACCCCCGCCGCCCCCCGCGCGCGGCTCCCCCTCCGCCGGCGGCTCTCCCTGCGATCGTGAGCTCCCCTCCCCCGGGCCGGTCGACGCCTCCCCGCCCCGCCCCGCCCCTGGCTCAGGTCACTGGCGCGCGCCCCAGAGTCCGGCCATCCACGCTTCCACGTCGCTCACGGTCCGCGGGATATCGTTCGAGAGGTTCCGATACCCCGTCTCCGTGACGAGGATATCGTCCTCGATGCGCACGCCGATGCCCCGGTAGCGAGCCGGGACCGTCTCGTCGTCGAGCTGGAAGTAGAGCCCTGGCTCGACCGTGAGCACCATGCCCGGCTTGAGCTTGCCGAACTTGTAGACCTGCTGCCGCGCCTGCGCGCAGTCGTGCACGTCGAGGCCCAGCATGTGGCTCACGTTGTGGAGCGAATACCGGCGGTAGAACTGCTTGTCTTCCTTGAGCGCCTCCTCGGCGGAGACGTGGAGGATGCCGAGCCGCTCGAGCCCCCGGGCGAGCACCCGCATCGCGGCCCGGTTCGGCTCCATGAAGTCGTTCCCCGGCTTCACCTCGGCGATCGCCGCCTCCTGCGCCGCCAGCACGAGCTCGTAGATGTCGCGCTGCTCCGGGGAGAACTTCCCGTTGATCGGCAAGGTCCTGGTGATGTCGGCCGTGTAGAGCGCGTTGCCCTCGACGCCCGCGTCGAGCAGGAGCAGCTTGCCCGGCTCGAGCGCTCCGTCGTTCCTCGTCCAGTGCAGGATGCAGGCGTGGTGGCCCGACGCGGCGATGGTGCCATAGCCGACGTCGTTGCCCTCGACCCGGGCGCGCAGGTTGAAGATGCCCTCGACCTCTCGCTCGCTCCGGCCGCCGGGGAGCGCGCGGATCACGTCCTCGAAGCCGCGCTTCGTCGACGCGACGACGGCCGCGAGCTCCTCGACCTCGAGGGCGTCCTTGAGGAGGCGCATCTCCGAGAGCGCCTCGCCGAGCTGCTTGTCGCGATCGTGCTGAGCGAGGAGCTTGTCGACGCGCTTGGAGATGCCGCGGAGCACGCGGTGGGGGCGCGTCACCGTGCCGACAAGGCCGCTCAGGTAGGCGTCGAGCTCGGGGAGCCCGCGGCACTCGTCGACGCCGAAGCGCGCGCGGCTCTGCTCGACGCCGAGGCGGGGGCCGACCCAGAGCTCTCCCTTCGCGCGATCGGTGAAGAACGTCTTGTCGCTGCGGCCGGGGTTCGGCTCGACGAAGAGGATGTCCCGGTGCCCGCCGCCCTCCTGCGGCTGCAGGACGAGCACGCAGTCGGGCTCGAGGTTGCCCGTCAGGTAGAAGAAGTCCGAGCCGGGACGAAAGCGGTAGTGCGTGTCGTTGGACCGCACCTTCTCGTGCCCCGTGGGGATGATGAGCGTCTCCGCCGGGAAGAGCTTCGAGAGGGCGCGACGGCGGGCGGCGAACACCTCCGCATGCGCGATCGGCGCGGGGAGCTCGCGGGGGGCCGGCGCCCACCGGTCCAGCATGAACGCGACCAGCGCTTCCGGCAGCGTCGAGTCGTGGCTCGCCGGCTTGGCCTCCCCGGCGACCGCGGCCGCGGGCGCCTCGGCCGGGCCGCTGCCGGTGGGCGCGCTGTGGGCGGGATCGGCCTGGAGGGGGGCGGCGCTGGTCTCGGGCGTGTGGCTCATGGGACTCAAACTATGGGTCGATCGGGCGCGGTCGTTCAAGCCAAAGCGCGCGCCCGACCCGCCGCGCGGATCCCTCCGTACGGCGGCCGGCGCGTCACGCGACCGAGGCGCCGCCGTCGATCGCGAGGATCTGGCCGGTGATGAAGTCGTTTTCGGCGAGGAACACCACGGCGCGCGCGATGTCCTCGGCCTCGCCGAGGCGCTGGAGCGGGATGCGCTCGCGGAGGCGGGCGAGCGTGGCCTCGTCGTAGGAAGAGGGCGGGAGGACCGTCCCGGGCGCGATGCCGTTGACGCGCACGTCGGGGGCGAGCCCGACGGCGAGGCCGCGAACCAGGTGCGCGAGCGCGGCCTTCGAGACGGAGTAGGGGATGTAGTTCTTCCAGGGGCGCTCGGCGCTCACGCAGACGATCGCGACGACGCTGCCGCGGCAGGCGCGGAGCGCCGGAGCGAGCTCGAGCGTGAGCAGGTACGGCGCGGTCGCGTTGAGCTCCATGGCGCGATCCCAGGCGTCGACGGACAGCTCGGCCGGCGGGACCCGCTCGAAATTCGCCGCGTTGTGGACCAGCAGGTCGAGCCGGCCAGACGACCACTCGAGCGCCGCGCGGGCGAGGCGGGCGAGCGCCTCGCGGTCATGGAGATCTGCCTGGAGCGCGACGGCGCGCCGCCCGAGCGAGCGCGCCTCGTCGACGACGGCGCCCGCGCCGGCGCCGCTCGTGGCGTAGTGGACGGCCAGGTCGGCGCCGGCGGCCGCGAGCGAGCGGGCAGTCGCGGCGCCGAGGCGGGTGCCGGCGCCGGTCACGAGGGCGACACGGCCGGTCAGGGGGGCGTGGGGCATGCGGTTTGTGTAGCCGATGCGGGGCGCCGCGCGTCGAGGCGACAGCATCGACACCCGCCAGGGCGGTCATCGGACCGGCGCGAGCGGCGAGGACCCCATCGCGGTGTCCTCGCGAGCTCCGGGTCGAGGGCGCCCCCGCCCGCCCCGCGGGCTCCCGCGGCTCGGTGCTCAGATGCGCGCGCCCGCCACCGGTCGGGCGCGCGCGCCGATCCCGATCAGCAGCATCGACGAGCCGCCGATGAGGAGGTCGACGCCGACGAGCAACCCGATCGCCCACGCGGCGGTGCTTGGCCAGCCCCACCAGATCAGGGCTCCGAGCACCAGCGAGACGAGCCCATCGAACAGGAGCCAGCCCCACGCCGGCATGTCGCGGTGCTGGAAGGCACGAACGGTCCTGAGGAGGCCGTCGGAGACGAAGAACACCGCGAGGATCAGCGTCAGCGTCACCTTGCCTGTCACCGGGAAGAGGATGATCAGGACGCCCGCGGCGATCTGGACCAAGGCGCTCACGAACGACCAGACGGAGCCGGCCCACCGCCGGTTCAGGGCGGCGTGGACCCCCTGGAAGACGCCGCTGACGGCCAGCAGGCATCCGATGATCACCGCGGAGACCAGCGAGGCGATCGCAGGCATGAGCATCGCCAGGGCGCCAAGCATCATGAGGGCGATGCCGAGCCCCACGAACGAGCCGCGGTTCTCCTGCACGGTATCCGCGTCGACCAGCGTTAATCCGAAGCTCGTCGTGCGGTGGGAGCCCTGCAAATGATCAGCCATGTGCGTACCCTCCTCTGCTGGACCGGAGTCCTCACCGGGACCGGGATCCAGCACCTCACCAGCGTGCCTGCTCGCTGCCATGAGCGTCTCGCTCGCTCCCCCGGGAGCGGCGCGGCAGCGGGCGGGCCACGGCGAACAAGGTGCCGCCCTGGAGGGACGTCAAGTTGCTCGCCCCCTCACGCCCACAAGATGGCGGATGGCATGCAACGGGCTGGCGGTTCGAGAGGAAGAGCCCAGCGCTGACGCGAGCAAGCAAGCAGGGAGAGCCACCGAGCCGCAACCGAGCGCCGCGACGCAACGTCCACGAGGGGCTGGCGCGGGAGGCGAGCCTCGACGCGGTCGTGATCGGCGTCTCGGTCCATGACGATGTCGTCACGCCGAGCCACCGCGTGGAAGCCTGCGCCGAGAAGGGCGCGGCGCCGCCGTTTTTTTCTCCAGGGACGCGCGCCGTGGCACGCTGCGCCGGCTTTGCGCATGCCCCCGACACGCCGAAGCTCCGCCCAGGAGCGCTCCAGGGAGCTGACATGGCGCCTGTGCGCCCTCGCCGCCGCGCTGCTGTGCGCTGCGGGATGCAAGGAGAAGCTCGGCTCGATCGACCTGCCGGGACTCGAGCTGCCCGGCCTCGATGGACCTGACACCGGCGCTGCCGCGGCGCCGGCGAGCGCCGCCCCGCGCGCCCTCGCCAGCGCCGCCCCGCGCGCCCTCGCCAGCGCCGCCCCGTCCCTCGAGTGCGACGAGCTGCCCTCGGCGGAGGAGGAGCGGCGCGCGAAGCTGCCGCCCCTGACGGCGCTCGGGAAGGCCGTGCCCGCGGAGCCGTGGGAGCCGCCGCCGTACGAGGTGCTGCCCGGCGTGACGCTGCCCGCGAAGATCGCCGCGAAGCTCGAGCAGATCGACCTGGGCTACGCGCGGCGCACGCGCGAGCACCTCGTGATCACGAGCGGGACGCGCGACGCGAACCGGCAGGCGAGGGCCATGTTCACGAAGCTCAGGCTCGGAGAGGATCTCCTCCAGCTCTACCGGAACAAGGCGGCGGTCCAGGAGATCAAGAAGGCTTACCAGGCGAGCTCCAGGAAGCCGCCGGAGCAGGTGGTGGCGGCCATGGAGGCGGTCATCCAGGACCAGATCGACCGCGGGATCTACGTCTCGGCGCACCTGCGCAGGGGCGCCGTGGACGTGCGCAACAGGACCATGTCGTCGAAGGAAAGGCGCGCGTTCCTCGAGAGCGCCAGGGAGGTCGAGGGCGTCCTGGTCATCGACGAGACGACGCCGCCGCACTACCACCTTCAGATCGACTGACCGGCGCGCCCCGCTCGGCCGCGCCTCAACCTCAAGGCGCGCGCAGCAGCGAGGCGGCGGCCGACAGGCGCCGGAGGCGCAGCGAGAGCCCGAGGAGCAGGAAGCCCACCGCGACCGCGAGCGACCCGATGAGCCAGCTCAGCGCCAGCACGCCGGCCGCCGGCAGCGCGACCATGAGGACGCCGAAGATGACCGAGGTGACGCCGCTCAACCCGAGCCAGAACTCATTGGCGATCACGTGCCGGAGCCGCACCGCGCTGATGATCCTGAAGATGCCCATCACGACGGCCCACGCAGCGACGACGCTGTAGAGCGTGAGCGCGGTGAGGATCGGTCGCCAGAACGTCAGCACGGCGATGGCGACGCCGAAGATGCCCTCGACAACGGAGTAGACGCCGCCGCGCCCGCCGATCGCTGACGCGAAGGCGGCGCAGCCGTCGAGCAGCGCCCACACGCCGAACAGCAGCACGAGCGTGGCGAGCGACGGGAGCGGCCACAGGAAGAACAAGGTCCCGAAGACGATCCCGACAAGGCCCCTCACGGCCAGCACCCACCAGTAACGACCCAGCGACTCCATGCCCCACCCCTCCTTCCGCCGCTCACAGCGAACGGCCGCGCGCCGCCTGAGGACGCCGCGCGTCTCCTGGCGCGGAGCGCTGTGTCGCTCTTGCCCGCACGGCGTCACGCTGCCCGGGCTGGATGCACGTCCCCTGCCTGGACACGGCGAGCGAGCTGCTCAGCAGCTCCGAGCGGGCCCATCGGCGCGTCGGCGACCGAGCGCGGACCGCGCGCGACGCCCGCCTCGTCGATCCGGAGTGGGCGCTCGATGCGCGCGAGGGCGAGCCGCTCAAGCCGTTCGACCAGGAGCACATCCACCAGCTCTATTGACTCGCCTTGATTCTCGATCTCGCTGCACGCCGGCGAACGCCGTCGTCCCCCGCCGAGCACCGGCGCCTTCACGACGGGCCCGCGCGCGGCGCGAAGAGCCCGCGGCCCTCGACGGAGCAGCGCGCGGCGCGAAGAGCCCGCGGCCCTCGACGGAGCAGCGCGCGGCGCTTGCCGGAAACAAGCGCCTGGCCGGCTTGATGGACGGGCTTGTTGCCAGCGGCCAGAGCTCGCCTTATAAACAACCGATCACGGGGCACGCGAATGTCAAAGAAAGTCATCTTCTCGGGGATTCAACCTTCAGGGCGCCTCATGCTCGGCAACTATCTTGGTGCCCTGAAGAACTGGGTGAAGCTGCAGGACGACTACGACTGCCTGTATTGCCTGGTCGACATGCACGCGATCACCGTGCCTCAGGACCCGAAGGAGCTGCGCAGCCGCACGTATGAGGGCCTGGCGGTGTACCTCGCGGCCGGGCTCGATCCGAGCAAGAACATCATCTTCGCCCAGTCGCACGTGCCGGCTCACGCGGAGCTCGGCTGGCTTTTGACGTGCAACGCGTACATGGGCGAGCTCTCGCGCATGACGCAGTTCAAGGACAAGAGCGCCAAGCAGCAGCAGATCGGCGTGGGGCTGTTCTCGTACCCCGTGCTCATGGCCGCCGACATCTTGCTCTACCAGACCGATCTCGTGCCCGTGGGCCAGGACCAGAAGCAGCACCTCGAGCTCACGCGCGACATCGCGATGCGCGTGAACAACACCTATGGCGACGCCGAGACCGCCAAGGACGGGACGGTCACGGTGAAGAACCCGATCTTCCGCGTGCCCGAGCCCTACATTCCGCCGGTCGGCGCCAGGATCATGAGCCTGCAGAACCCGACGGCCAAGATGTCGAAGTCGGACGCCGACCTGAACGCCACCGTCTTCCTCGACGAGAGCGACGACGCGATCCGCAAGAAGATCAAGCGCGCCGTGACCGACTCCGGGAGCGAGATCGTCTTTGCTCCCGAGCGCGAAGAGAAGGCCGGCGTGACGAACCTCATCTCGATCCAGGCCGCGATCACCGGCAAGGACCCGGGCGCGATCGTCGAGAGCTACACGGGCAAGCAGTACGGACACCTCAAGGTGGAGACGGCCGAGATCGTCGTCGAGCTCCTGCGCCCGCTGCGCGAGAAATACCAGGCCTTGCTGCAGGACAAGGGCGAGCTCGACCGCATCCTGGCGCGAGGCGCCGAGCGCGCGGCGGCGCGCGCCGAGCCCACGCTCCGGCGGATGTACGAGGCCGTGGGGTTCCTGACGCGGGCCTCCGTCCGCTGAACCAGGGCCCGCTGCGCGGTGGTGCTGTCATTTGCCCAGAGAGGGTTCACATGAAGGCGGTAAGGCGGGAAGATCATTGAGATTTTCTTCCCGCCTTACCGCCTTCATGTTCAAATGACGGCGCTACCCGCCGCGCCAGGGGCCTGCTCGCCGGGGGGGCGAGATCAGGAGGGGTTAGCCAGGGGCGGGCGCGCTGCGCGCGGGAGCGCTCAGGGCGACGTCGCGCAGCCGCGGCCGCGGAAGACGACGAGGCCGTCGAGCTGGACGCCCACCGCGTCAGGGCACCCGTTGCAGTCGAAGTCGGTGATGCCGAGGCCGAACCCGTCGATGTCCTGGAAGGTGCCGGGGAACGGCGCCGGCCGGCCATCGAACGTGCCCTCCGGGGTCTGGACGAACAGCCACATCTCGGCCGTGTTTCGGCTGACCGCGACGAGATCGCTCCGCCCGTCGAGGTTCATGTCGGCGATCTGCAGGCCCCCGGAGAGGAAATACTGGTGGTCCTCGATGGTGAGGAGCAGCTGTGGCGCCGCCAGGCTCCCGAGCCCATCTTGCAGCAGGATCCACACCCGCATCGGGCCGTCACTGTACTCGTGCGTGATCGCGGCGACGTCCTGGAGTCCGTCGTTGTTCACGTCGCCCACCGTGACGGACACCGAGGAGACGCCGGAGCTCGGCGGCGCTGTCTCGAAGAAGATCTGGGGCCCGCTCGTGTCGAACCCGCGCGCGCCGTCGTGCGGGAAGACGGCGACGCCCGCGCCCACGCCAGCCATCGCGATCACCGCGTCGGGGAGCCCGTCCCCTGTCACGTCGCCCGTGGCGACGCCGGACATGAAGACGCCGGCCGGCAGATCGTGGGTCAGCTCGAAGCCGCCCTGACCGTCGCCCAGGTAGACGAGGAGCTTGCTGCCGTAGCCGATCCCGACGATGTCGAGGTCGCCGTCGCCGTCGTGGTCCACGGCGCGCGGGGAGAACGTGGCCGGCCCGGCGATCGGCCTGGGGGGCTCGAAGTCGCCGCCCCCCTGGTTGCGGAGGAAGACCAGCCCCTCCTGCTGAGCAACGACGATGTCGAGCGCGCCGTCGCGATCCGCGTCGAGCAGCAACGTGTCCTCGACGGAGTTGGCGGGGGTGGGAGGGGTGTGGATGATCTGCCCGTTCAGCTCTCGCACCCTCGGGTGGGTATGCAGATAGAGCTCCTCGCGGTCGGTGCCTACAAAATCGAAGCGCCTGTCACCATCGATGTCGCCCAGAGAGAGGTGCCCCATGTAGACGCCCGAGGGATCGGTGGGGTACACGATGCCAGGCTTGAGGTAGTAGCCGCTGCCGTCGCGCGGCTCGTCGCCAGGGTACGGGCCCGAGCACCGATCGACCGCGCCGCTGCTGCTCGACGCGCCGACGACGCTCTCGGCCCCTCCCGACCGGATGACGGGCCTGTCCGCCGAGCCGACGCCAGCCGCCGCGTCGTCCTGCGGCGGATTGGCCGGATCGCTTTGCGTGGAGGGATCAGGAACGACAACCGAGCTGTCACACCCCGCGCCGAGGCCGATAAGCAAGCAACAAGCAAGAAGTGAGCGTCCGCTGCTGTGTCGCGCGATGTTCACAAGCTACCTCCGAAGGATGGGTAAGCCCCGCGAACCAGAGCGGTCCCGGGACGCGCCCGCCCCGCGCGATCGGCGGGGGCGGGTCGACCATGCGGTGCAATGAGCGAGCCGCGCATTCATCCCGCAGAACGAGCCGCGGCGCGACCTCCGGGAGGGCGACCGGGACCGGCTCGGGAGGTCGGGAATCGGGGTGCAGCTGCCCCAGCGCCGGTCGTGCCGCTCGTGGTGAAAGGAGCGCTGCCGCCGCCGCTGCTGGCACCGCCGCTGGCACGGACGGTGGCACCGCCGTCGCTGCTGGCACGGCCGCTGGCATCACGAACGCGCTGCGCAGACCAGGCATCGCCCTGGCGCCCACAGCGCATCGCCGATACGGTCCCGCGGGAAGGAGAAAGACGAGATGGCCAGGATCAAGATCACCGCGTTTGGCTGGGTACCGCCTTTTGCTCAGGGGCTGGTGCGTGACGTCCGGGTGCGCTGGGCGCTCGAGGAGGCGGGCCTCGCCTACGAGGCGCTGCTGATCTGGCCCGAGGATCAGGAGTCCGAGCGCTACCGTGACCTTCAGCCTTTCGGGCAGGTGCCCGCCTACGAGGAGGATGGCCTCTTGCTGTTCGAGTCCGGCGCCATCGTGCTGCATATCGCCCAGCGCTCCGACGCGCTCATGCCGTCCGACCCTGGGGCCCGCGCGCGCGTGACGTCGTGGATGTTCGCGGCGCTGAACTCGGTCGAGCCGTCGATCCAGCAGCTCGCCGCGATCGATCTGTTCTACGCCAAGGAGGAGTGGGCGAAGCTGCGCCGGCCGTCGGCGGTCGACGCGGTGAAGGCGCGGCTGGGGAAACTGTCCAGCTGTCTGGAAGGCCGCGACTACCTCGAGGGGCGCTTCACCGCGGCGGACGTGCTCATGTCAACGGTGCTGAGCATCCTGCGCCATACAGAGCTCGTCGACGAGATGCCGGTGCTCGCGGCCTACTGCAAGCGGTGCGAGGCGCGGCCCGCCTACCAGAGAGCGATGGCCGATCACCTGGCGCCCTTCGCCAAAAGCAAGGAGCAGTACGCCCAGAACGACCGGCCGTGAAGCGGCGAGCAGGCTCGCCGGCCTCATCAGGTCACGGAGTAGACGGACGAAATGAAGGAACCCAGGCGCCCCGGTGGAGCGCGAGGAGAGGACGCCACGGAGACGCGAGGATCCGAGCAGATCTCCTGCCATCGCCCCGGTCTCCGTGCCGCGCGCCCCCTCCGGCGCGGGCTCCTCGCGGCGGGTGTGCGCGCGCGGCGCACCGCGAGATGCTCGACGGAACGTTCCTCGATCAGTTGACGAGGAAACAGCCGATGTTCCGAGCGACGCTGTGACACGACGGCATGGTCACGTCGCCGGGAAGTCCCGTACGATCGCGACGGCACCTCCCCCCGGGGAGGATCGTCAGGATCGCGTCGGCCCGCGGCCCCGGCGGGCCCGACATCGTGCAGGATATCGTGTAGTCCGGCGTCGCCTCGACGGGCGACGCGTCGTCCGCGAACACGGGGCCCGCCAGGAACCCGAGCGCCCCCAGGAACGCGAAGCCGAGGCCAAGGTGGACCTTGCGAAGAGTGCTCATGATGGTACCTCCCCCTTCGAGCGAGGCGCAGCGCGCACGGTGCAGCGATGACGTCCCGTCGTCCCGTCGGAGGTGCAAGCAAGATGCCTTGGACACCATTCCGGCGCTGCACAACCCGTCGCCCCCTCGCCGAAGGCGCCAGCTCTGCCAGGGACCCCGGGCGCCGGCCACCTTGCCTGGTCGTCCCGCGGTCAGCCTCTCCGAGGAGCTCCCTGTTTGCGCCGTTCTCCTGGCGGCTGGGCCGCCGAGGGCGTCAAGCTCCGAGGCTCACAGGCCGGCGATGGGCCCGCTCGCGGGGTCGCCGTACTTGTCCAGCTCGACGCCGAAATAGTTGATGATCGAGCAGTGCAGTCCGCCGGTCGGGACGTTGCTCGCCTGGACGACGCGGCCTGTCTCGAACCCCCCCATGTGTCCGGCGAGCATGATGGGCATGTTCTTCCGGCCGTGGGAGTCGCCGTCGCCGTTCTCGGACGTGTAGAGCACGAGCGACTCGTCGAGGAGGTTGCCTGTCGCCGTCGAGGCGGCCTTCATCGCGTTCAGCAGGTAAGCGAAGCGGCGCACCTTGAACCGCGAGGTCTGGACGACGCGGGCGTTGGCGATGCGGATCGCCTCCGCCTGCGGCAGCCCGTCCAGATCCGTCGCGCGGTCGCGATCGCCGAGCTTGTGCGAGATGAAGTGATCGCTCCAGTCCCCCACGCCGTCCGGCAGATCGTAGCCGGCGAAGTCGAGGCCCCAGCTGTTCGAGTACTGCAGGACGAGCACCCGCGTCAGGTCGCAGGTGAGCGCGAGCAGCCCGAGGTCGATCATCTGCTTGAACTTGCCGTGCAGGTCCTGCACCCGCTCGGGCTTGCCGGGCGCGGTGCAGCCCGACGCGGTCGTCGACTGGATCTGCTTCTCCAGCTCGAAGACCGACTCGAGGTGCTGCTCCACGCGCGCCCGGTCCGCCGCGCCGAGGCGCTGGTTCAGGCGCCTCGCGTCCTCCCTCACCCAGTCGAGGACGCTGGCGCGGCGCCGCCGGATGTCGTCCATCTCCTCGCTCGGGTTGCCCAGGTTGCTGAAGAGCGTGTCGAACACCTTGGCCGGATCGCGGAAGGCGTCCTCGACCTCGCCCCCGTCCCGGAACGAGATGAAGCCCTGCGTGACGGCCGTGTCGCCGGTCGGCGACAGGTTGAGGCTGCGGTAGGGGGTCCCGGCCGCGATGTGATCGGCCAGGTACTGGTCGAGCGTGGCCTTCTTCGGCACGGCCTGTCCACCGCCGTCGGTGTGGGCGCAGAGCGCCATCGCCGGGCTGTGGATGTCCGAGCAGATCACCTGGTGGTCGATGCCCGACACCATCGTGACGTCGCGCCAGATGGCGTCTCCCGCCGGCCACTCGCGCTCGGCGGCGAAGCCCTTCATGTCCACGAGGCACGGCGTCAGCCCGTCGGCCGAGAGCGGCCCCGCCGCGCGCGGGTGCCACGCGCCGGGGTCCGTGCCATTCGGGACGAAGAACGCCACGAAGCGCTTGGGGGCGTCCTCGGGCGCGGCGCTGGCGCGCCTCGGCCGCATCGCGTCGAGGAACGGCAAGGCGACCGCGACGCCGGCCCCGCGGAGCAGAGCTCTTCTCGAGATCTTCACTGGCGACACTCCTCTTCCGTCCGTCGGACGCTGTGCGAGCCCATCACTCTGGCACCCTCCGCAGCCGGAACGCCGGCGATTGCACGATGGCGGTCAGGAAGGAACGGAACCGGTTGCCGTCCTGCGCGAAGCCCTCCGCGGCGGCGTCGATGGCGCAGCGGTCCTCGGCCGCCGGCTCGCGTCCCTGGGTGTAGATGAACAGCTTCTCCGCGACGCACGCGGCCAGCTCGGGGCTCTTCCTGAGCTCCGCGGCCAGGCCGGCGAGCGAGTCGAACGACTCGTTGGCTGCGCCCTCGAGGCGCGGCTCCAGCCCGAACTCGTCGATACCGATGCTCCCGTCGTAACGCCCCTGCTTGTCGTACTGGGCGAAGCCGACGCCGATGGGGTCGATGCGCGCGTGGCAGCCGGCGCACCCCTCCTGCGTGTTGCGCTTCTCGATGACCTCGACGTAGCTCAGCCCGGAGAGCTCGCTCTCCAGCTGCTCGAGGAGCCCCGCGGGGATGTAGATCTTCTCGCAGAGGAAGGCCGCGCGGATCCACTGGCCGCGCACGGCGATCAGGTCGCCGTCGTTCTTCGCGCTGATGAGGCTCGCGTGCGTGAGCAGCCCCGTGTTCGCCCGGTGGTGGCCGGCCGGGAACTCCACGCGCGTCACGCCGTCTCCCGGGGCCTCCAGCCCGTAGAACTTCGCGAGCGCCGGGGTGAGGTACGTGTGGTTCGCGGTGAGCGCGTCGAAGAAGTCGGCGCCGGAGGTGAAGGCGTGCTCGCCGAGGACGCGCTCGCTCTCGGCGATCATGTCCTCGAGCAGGGCGGGAGTCCACGACGGGTCCGGGTTCACCGGCGGGCGGAGCTGCTCGAAGGTCAGCCACTGCTTGAAGAAGGCGTTGAAGAAGAGCTGGGTCCGCTCGTCTTCCACCATCTCCTGCGCGACAGCGAGCAGGCCCGCGGAGCTATCGAGCTCGCCTGCCTCCGCCCGCGCGAGCAGCTCCTCGCTCGGGGTCCGGCCCCACAGCGTGAACGAGAGCCGCGAGGCGAGCTCGAGCGGCGTGAGGGGCGACGTCTCCTCTCCGCCCGCGCCGACCTCGACCCTGAACAGGAAGCTCGGCGAGGTGAGCAGCGCCTCGATGACGAAGCGGAACGCGTCCTCCCTGTCCCGGGCGACCTCGCTCGCGCGCGCGACCATGTCGCTCGCCTCCTCGGCGGACAGCGGCCTCCGATACGCCAGCTTGCCGAAGCGGTGGACGAAGCGCTCGAGGCAATCGGCGGCCTCCGGCGCGCAGCCGAGCACCGAGGTCCGGCGCGCCTCGTCGGCCATGAGCTCCTGGCCGAGCGCCTCCGCTGTCGCGAGGTAGGCGCGCAGGTGCTGGTCCGACACGTTCTGGAGGGTGGAGATCGTCCGGAAGCCGCCCTGGCCCGTGTCTTCCGGGATGCTGTCCACGACGGGCGGCTCGGCGAGCTGGAACAGGTCCTGGAGGGTGAGCTGGTACTCGAGCCTGGACAGGCGGCGCAGGACGCTGGGGCTCGTCCGGGCGACGCTGCAGTCTTGCGCCGTCGGCTCCCCCGTGACCGGGTCGATCGTCGGCGGCGCTTCATCGCCGGCCTCGTCGCCGAGCTGCCCGGTACAGGCAGCCGCCGTCAGGCAGGAGAGCGCCAGGGCGGACATGCCCGCCGCGAGGGAACGACGGAGGGACGGTACCGGTCGATCGGTGTCGGGCGGCATTGTCTTGCTCATGGGTGACCAGCCATTCAGGTGGAGTGCACCCGGCGCACGCCGAGCCATTCCGGCGATGCGCCGTGTCGTGGTCTGAGGCGCACTTTTGAAGCAAGGCGGTACGCACGCGCCCCGGCGTCAGCTCGAGATGAGAGCATATCTCATATTCCCGGTGAGCGCTTTTGTGATCGTCGCCGGCCGCGCCTTCACCCCGGGGCCGCATTTTACACCTGCACTCCCTTGGAGCGACCTGCGCGCGACGGCAACGCGTTGAGGGCCCGGGCTCCCCCGGCGGGGCTTCCGGAGGGCGCCATCGCCGAGCGGCCTCGCGGGTTGCTGCGCAGTCCAGCCGACGTGAGATCACGATGCCTGTTCGGCGCGCTTGTGTTCATGGGGGCTGTTGCGCCGTCAAGTCGACGTGAGATCACGAGTGCTTGTCCGGAGCGCTTGTGATCATGGTCGTGCCCTGGACCGACCTCGAAGAGGCCGAGTCGAGGGTGGCGAGCAGGCGAGAGCCGGCAGCTCCGGACGCGGCGACGGCCGAGAGCACCGCCGAGCCCGCCGTGCGGCGCTCCCGGCACGCAGCAGGGCGCTCCACCGCGCAGCATCTCGGCATGATGCTCCTGAATTTCGGGGAGGCGAGCCGCATCCCAGGGGAGCTCGTGCGAGCAGGACGGCTCGCACGAGGGGCTCGCGCGACCTGCGCGGGAGACTCTCGGGACGACCGGGCGGGGAAAGGGAGAATATGGGATTGACGTTGCATCCAGGGGCTGAGTGGCGCTTCGCGCGGTGGGCGGCGCTGCTCTTGTTGATCCAGCTGATGTGCGGGCTCGGGTGCGCGGCGCCTCCGGACGGGGCGTTCGACGTCGAGGCGCTGGAGGCGCAGTTCGAGGAGCGCGCCCGCGCCGTGCTCCGCGGCGGCGATGCGCTGCTCCCCGCCGCGGGCAGCTTCGCGCTCGCGGCGCGCCCGTCGCGAGGCGGCGCGGCGGTCGCGTTCCCCTCCGACGGGAGCGGCGCCGTGCGGTTCGACCTGCCGGATGGGCTCGGCATCGAGGTGCGCGAGCGCGGCCTGCAGGGTGAAGTCCAGAGGGCCGGCGCTGCCCTCGCGTACCCGCGCGCGGGCGGCTTCGCGCTCTGGACGGCGCAGCGGCACGGCGCGGAAGAGTGGCTCTGGTTCCCCGAGGGGGCGCCGGCCGCGGGGCCCCTTGCGTCATGGCAGGTCGAGGGCGCGCTCCTCCGCCGCCGCGGCGCGAACGTGGAGGTCCTCGACGCGGCGGGGGAGCCGCGGATCCTCGTGTCGGCCCCCGAGGCCTATGCCTCGCCGAGCCGGCGCGTCCCGACGCGCCTGGAGGTGCAAGGCGACGAGATCTCGCTCTGGGTCGAGGAGACGGACACGCCGCTCCTTGTCGACCCGTCATGGACCGTCACGGCCCCCTCCGAGGCGACGCTCCGCAGCCAGCACACCGCGACCTTGCTGCCCGACGGCAGGGTGCTCATCGCAGGCGGGATCAGGGCGCGCACCCACCTCGCCAGCGCGGCCATCTATGATCCCGCGCTCGACGCCTGGCTGCCCGCTGCTCCGATGGGCGAGGCGCGGTCGGCTCACACGGCGACCTTGCTCGCCGACGGCAGGGTGCTGGTCACGGGCGGCGTCACGGGCGACGATGAGTGGCTCGCCACCACGGAGCTCTACGATCCCACGACCGACGCGTGGACCCCCGCCGCGGCCATGACCTCGGCGCGCTCGACACACACAGCGACCGAGCTCGCCGACGGGCGGGTGCTCGTCGTCGGGGGCGCTCTGGCTGGCGCCGCCGAGATCTACGATCCCGCGTCGGGCACATGGTCCGAGACGCCCGCGACGCCGATCGTGCGCAGGGAGCACGCGGCGACGCGCTTGCTGGACGGCCGCGTGCTGGTCGTGGGAGGCAGGGTCATCGGGGCCGGCGTGCTGTCCAGCGTCGAGATCTACGACCCCACGACGGGCGCGTGGACCACGGGGCCGGACATGCTCCGCGCAAGGTTCATGCAGACGGCGACCTTGCTGGAGGACGGAGACGTGCTCGTGACCGGCTACGACTACGACTCCGAGCCCGAGACCTACGATCCCGACGCCAACGCATGGACGCTCACGAGCAACAAGATGGGCTTTCGGCGCTGGTCGCACACGGCGACGCGGCTGTGCGATGGGCGGGTCTTCGTCTCTGGCAACCAGCCGCCCGACCTTTACGATCCGAGCACACGGAGCTTCTCGACGGCGCCCAGGAGCGAGGTGGACCGCAGCAGCGCCACGGCGACGCTGCTCCCGGATGGGCGGGTCCTCCTCGTCGGCGGGACGTCGACCGCGCCGGGCGCCGAGATCTACGACCCCTCGGTGCCGCCCTCAGGGGTGCAGATCGGCCCCATGAACGCCCCGCGGGCTTTCGCGAACGCCGTGACGCTGGAGGACGGGAAGATCTTCATCGCGGGCGGTACCGCCAGCATGAAGACCACCGAGCTCTACGATCCATCGAGCATGACGTTTTCCCTGGCGACGCCCTTGAACTTCGAGCGGGCGCTCCCCGACGTGACGCGCCTCCAGGACGGCAGGGTGCTGGTCAGCGGGGGGCTCGTGCTCGACTGGACAGAGGAGCTGTACAACGAGATCTACGATCCGACGACGGGTGCCTGGACGCTGGCTGCACCAGATAGCTTGCGGCGACACGACCACACGGCGACCTTGCTCGGAAGCGGCGAGGTGCTCATCGCGGGAGGCAAGGTGACGGATAACCCCTTGGACTTCTACGTGATCGACAGGACCAACTCGGCTGCGCTGTACCGTCCGGCCGACGATACCTGGGTCGCCGTCGCGCCGATGAACGTCAGGCGCGGGGAGCACGCGGCGACGCTGCTGAACGATGGCCGGGTGCTGATCGTCGGCGGAAACCAGGGCCATGAGGACATCGAGTACTCGACGGTGCAGCCGCTCGCCAGCGCCGAGATCTACGATCCCGCGACCGGGAGCTGGACGCTGGTGGCGCCCATGGGGACGACCCGGAACCATCCCACGGCGACGCGGCTCCTGGACGGTCGCGTGCTCGTCGTCGAGACGACAGCGGAGGTCTACGACCCGGCGGCGAACGTCTGGACGTCCACAGGGCCCATGCAATCGATGGGGAACGCCAGCATCGCCGCCGTGCTGTTGCCGGCAGGCGAGGTGCTCGTCATCGGAGGGACGACGGCGCAGATCTATAGCCCCTCGACGAACTCCTGGACACCTGCCCCGTCGACCTTGCTCTATCACTCCTATGGCGTGGCCGTGCTCCTGCCGAGCGATCAGGTCCTCATCGTCGGTCCCAACAGGGACGCGGAGCTGTACGATCATCGATGGCACGGCCCCGGCGACAACGGCTGCAGCACGGGCGCTGGCGGAGACGGCGGCGCTGGCGGCGGCGATTCCGGTGCTGGCGGCGCGGGAGGCGCGGGGGGCGCGGGGGGCGGTGGCGGTATTGGCGGCGCTGGCGGGGATGAGCCGGGAACTGGCGGTGCTGGCGGGGGTGAGCCCGGAACTGGCGGCGCTGGCAGCGGAGCGTCCGGTCCTGGCGGCGCTGGTGGGAGTGCGCCCGGAACTGGCGGCGGCGCGTCCGGTCCTGGCGGCGCTGGCAGCGGCGGATCCGGTACTGGCGGCGCTGGCGGCGGTGAGCCCGGTGCTGGCGGCGCTGGCGGCGGTGCGTCCGGTGCTGGCGGCGCTGGCGGCGGTGAGCCCGGTGCTGGCGGCGCTGGCGGCGGTGGATCCGGTGCTGGCGGCGCTGGCGGCGCTGGTGGTGAGTCCGGGACTGGCGGCGCTGGGGGCGAAGACACTGGTGCAGGCGGCGCTGGCGGCGCCGGGGCCGCGGGCGGCGGCTCGGCGAGCGGAAGCTCGACGAACACCGCCGCCGGCGCTGGCGGCGCGGGGACGACGACCGCATCCAGCGGCGCTGGCGGCGATGGAAGCCCCGGTCCGACGAGCACATCGAGCGGCCCCGGATCGGGGGAGCCGGCGGGCACCGGCTGCTCCATGGGGCAAGGGGCGACCGGGAGCGGAGCGAGCGCCGCCCTCTACCTCGCTGTGGCTGGGGCCGCTCTCCGGCGGAGGCTCCGCCGCTCCAGGGCGGCAATCCCGCGGTGAATTCTGATCGCCGGCTGCTCCCGCTGAACTAGACTCCCGGGATGCAGCTACGGATCGAAGGGGACCGACTGACCCTCACCCTTCAGGGCGCCGAGCGGCTCTGGGCCGTGAAGCTCTCGCCCATCGTGGTGCCCCGCGCTCACGTGGTGCGGGCGGAGGCGGCGCTTCCGCCCTCCACGTGGAAGCAGATCCGCGCGCCCGGGACGTCCCTGCCCGGGCTGATCAAGGCGGGGACGTACTATACCGATCGCGGCAAGGAGTTCTGGTACACGCTCCAGGGCCGCAAGGACAATCCGCTGACCATCGAGCTGGAGGGCGAGTCGTATCGGCGGCTCGTCCTCACCCCCGAGGGTCCCCCCGGCTGGGCGGAGCGAATCAACGCCTGGGTCAGCGGCTGAGTCGCCCGGCCGGAGCGGCGCTCCGGCGCCCCGCGGCCCTGGCCGCTCCTGACGATCAGCACATCGCCGATCTCGGCCAGGGTGACGACCTCACCCCCGCCGGTCCCCTCCCCACCCTGGCCGCCCTGGGTGACCGGTCGACCTTTGCACGGTGGTCTTGACACTAGGATGCTAGCAAGCTAGTGTCCATTGCGTGGTCGACCCCGTGAAACAGTTCAACGTGTATCTGCCGATCGAGCTGATTCGCGAGGTCAAGCACCATGCCGTCGAGACCGAGCAGTCGCTGTCGGCGATCGTGGCCGCGGCGCTGCGCGCCTACCTCGACGAGCAGCGCCGCACGCGGAGGAAGCATGGCGACTGAAGGCATCGAAGGTCTGCTCGTCGAGACGCACAACTGGGGCAAGACGGTCGCGTTCTGGCAGGGGCTCGGCTTCGAGCTCGAGTTCGAGACCGATCACCACTCGGGCCGCCTGCGCCATCCGCGCGGCGGACCGTACATCTTCGTCGCCGAGCGGCCCTCCGGTCAGGCGCTCAGGCTCGTGCCCATGGTGTCCGTGACAGACGCCGCGCAGTTCTCGCCGCCGAGCGCCGGGACGGTCGTCCACCCGTTCGAAGCGCAGCATTGGCAGGTGCTCGAGATGCTGCTCGCCGACCCCGATGGTCGGCAGCTCAGCGTTCAAGCACCGCTACCGACGACGCAGGGAAAGGAACGCCATGATTGAAAAAGCAAATGTCGCAGCCGACAGCACGGCGGTGCGCGTGGCCTTGTGGCGGGCTCTGCACGTCCAGGTCGATCCGCCGCCGCACGTGCTCGCAGACGAGGTCGGCCTGAAGCTTGCGGCGCCGGACGACGGATGGCGCAGCCGTCCGGATATGAGCCCGTTCACGCGGCCCTTCCGCGCCTCCATCGTGGCCCGCGCCCGCTTCATCGAAGATCTCGTCGCGGAGCAAGCTGCCCGTGGCGTCGGGCAGTACGTCATCCTGGGCGCGGGCCTGGACACCTTCGCCCAGCGTCGGCCGGAGCTCGCCTCCCGTATGCTCGTGTTCGAGGTCGACCGGCCCGGTCCTCAGGCGTGGAAGCGCCAGCGCCTCGTCGATCTCGGCCTCGGCGTCTCGCCCTTCCTGCGCCTCGTGCCGGTCGACTTCGAGGCGGGCGACGCGTGGTGGGAGCGGCTGGCGGCGTCGGGCTTCGACTCCGGGCGGCCTGCGGTCGTGGCGTCCACCGGCGTCAGCATGTACCTGACCAGGGACGCGATCGCGACCACGCTGCGCCAGGTCGCGGCGCTCGCGCCGGGCTCCACGCTCGCCATGTCGTTCCTGCTTCCGATCGAGCAGACGGACCCCGAGATGCGCCCCTGGATCGAGCGAGCGGCGGAGGGGGCGCGAGCGAACGGCACGCCCTTCATCAGCTTCTTCACGCCGGCGGAGATGCTCGCGCTGGCCCGCGAAGCTGGCTTTCGAGCCGTCGAGCACGTGTCCGCAGCCGCTCTTGGCCAGCGCTACTTCTCGGGCAGGACGGATGGCCTTCATCCGCCGAACAACTCGGAGGAGCTGCTGGTCGCGACGACGTAATCGGTCGCCGTCGTCGGTCCAGCGCCGCGCGATGGGCAGCTCGGCCGGCGCTGGCGATATCCGGCGCGCCACGCTCGGTCAGCTTCGGATCGTACATCCGACCCTTCAGGTTGATCAGCCCGAGTTCGTCATCGTGCTCGTGCCCGGTCAGCCCAAGCCGCAGCTCCCCCACCGGCCCATCCACCGGCGCCCCCATACGCTCGATCCGCCGGCCGAACGGCTCGTAGTACGCGTACCCCGACTTGGCCGCGCTCCCGTCCGCGTTCGTCACCAGCGTCACGCTCCCCTGCGCGTCCTGGTGCAGGTACTGCACCCGCCGCTCCGCGCTCCCCTCCTCCACCACCACCTGCGCCACCACCAGCCCGTCGCTCCCCGGCACGAAGAACACGTGCTTCGTCCCCTCCGCCCCCTGCCGCCGCTCGTACACTCCGCCGAGCGTCACCGTCGTCCCCGCCGGACCCTGCTTGCGCACCCGCGCGCCCGCCGCATCGTAGTCGAAGCGCGTCGCGCAGCGCCCTCCAGTAAAGCAAAAACATCAGTCCTGACCCTACGTTCGCCGGTGCTCTCTCATGGCGCAGCTGATGAATTGAACAAAAGCGAATGCTCCTCCGCGACCGAACAAAAGCTCTACCTGTTCTCCTGTATCTTTTTGAACACGGAGCGAACGCGAGACGGGCTCTTTTGACAATGGATCCCATCCCGCAATGCTTACATAGGGCAACCAGGCCACTACGCTGCGTTCACCGAGAACTCCTAGCCCCATCTCCGTAATCACGATCGCACCAACTCGCACACCGGGCTCGTTCTCATGAACGCCCAAAACCCGACCCCAGCATTCGTGCGCGATACCATCATTCCACCAAGTAGGGCGAATATCGCCATCAAATGACATGTACCCAGAAAACACTCGCTCATCAACTGTCCCTTTCCGAATTCCGTCAAGAATACGCTTCGCATGCTTGTCAACATGACCCATCACAAACCTCCCTCCCACCACATGGTTCCGTTCGGACGAGCTCCGAAACCCGCTCTTTGCAGGATCTCTGATAGCCGACCCGTCTCCTCAATGACCGGTGAGGTCTCGATCCGAAGAGCATTGGCTCCCGCGGCTCTTGCTGCTCCCTTCAAGCTATTCCGTGCTCCGAGTAAACCTCTCCCGAGTCCCCCCGTTGGCTGACCTAGATACTTGATATAGGCCGTGACCTTTCCATCCCGAACAGCAAAGGGTAAGCGCTGCGCGAAGCGCCGTCTCACCCCAGCGGCGCCGTCCAGTTCATCATGGCGAGCATGACAAGGACGAAGGCTACAGAGGCGATGTGGGCCGAGCGCGTTCGCGCGTGGCGTGAGAGCGGAGAGACGGCGGAGGAGTTCGCACGAAGTCGCGGATTTGCGACATCGACGCTGCACGGCTGGTCGAGCCGGCTGTCGCGGGCCGAGCCCCCGCGCTTTCTGCGGCTGGTGCCGAAGGCGCCCGTCGTGACGAGCAGCGCTGCGGAGCTCGTGGTCGAGGTCGGCGGCGCGCGGGTGCGCGTCGCCGCGGGGTTTGACCCCGCGCTGCTGGCGGACGTGGTCCGCGCCCTCGGCGGAGGCGCGCGATGATCCCGGCCGGCGTACAGGTGTTCGTGGCGCTGGAGCCGGTGGACATGCGCTACGGCTTCGAGCGGCTCTCGGGTCTGATTCGCGAGCGCGTGGGGTATGAGGCGCGCTGCGGAGCGCTGTTCGCGTTCATCGGTAAGCGGCGGACCAGCATCAAGATCCTCTTCTTCGATGGCAGCGGGCTCTGCCTGTTTTCAAAACGCCTTGATCGCGGAGCGTTCGCACTTCCCGACCCCCCGACCGAGGGCGCCACGCACGTCGAGGTGGACGACGCGACGCTCGAGACGCTGCTCGACGGCATCGAGATCGCGCCCACGTCCAAACCGCGACGGCGCGCACCGCGCCGCGTCCACTGAGCCGCACGAATTCGCTCGACAAGGACGCGCGGCTTACGTAGAGCGGCGTCGTGCACGACGCCGCCGCCAAGCCGACGCTCTCGGCCGAGCAGCAGCGCATCGCGCAGCTCGAAGCGGAGCTCGCCGCGGCAAAGAGCGAGCTCGTGGGAGCGCGCGATGCGCTCGCGCAGCTTCGGCGCGCCTACACCCGTGCGCTCGAGCAGCTGCAGCTTCTGCGACGTCGACTGTTCGTGGCCAAGGCGGAGCGCGCCGAGGTGAGCGCGGAGCAGCTGGCGTTCGACTCGATGTTCCTCGAGGTCCAGCGTCTCGAGAAGGCGCTCGACGCCGCCGAGCGCAACACGGGCGACGAGCGGCAGCACGACGATCTCAAGGGGCCGAAACGAAGGTCCGGCGGCAAGGGCCGTCGCGACCTGTCCGAGTCGGACCTGCCCGTCGTCCGCATCGAGCTCTCCTGCCCTGAGCTCGATGCGACGGCGACGCGCATCGGGGTCGAGGAGACCTCGCGACTCGGCTACGAGCGCGGCGGAATGCGCCGCATCGTGCTCGCACGCGTCGTGTACAAGGCCGAGCGGTCCGTCACGGATGCGAGCAGCTCTGGCGAGGGGGAAGCTGCCCCGCTCCAGGTCGTCGCGAGAGAAGTCCCGACGCCGATGCCCGCTGCGAGCGTCAGCCCCGAGGACACGGCAGCGGCCGGCGAGCCGAGCGCTTCCTCCACAGCGCTCGACGCGCCCTCGCTCGATGCGCCGCCGCCGGCGCCGAAGGGCGAGACCTGCACGGTCTTCATCACGACGCCGCTTCCGAAGGAGCTGTTCCGGCGGTCGTTCCTCGCGCCGTCGATGATTGCGCACATCCTCACCAGCAAGTACCTGCTCGGCGTCCCGTTCTATCGATTGGAGCAGCAGCTGGAGCTTCAGGGAGCGTCGCTCGATCGCGGCACGATGTGCCGCTACGCCGAAGACGTCGGTGCGACCCTGGGCGCCATCGTCGAGGCCGCGCGCAAAGAGGCCTTCGAGACCGCCTTCTGCCTGTCCACGGACGCCACCGGGGTCTCCATCCAGCCTGGGCCCATCCAGGAGCGCAAGGACAAGAAGCCAGGGCCGTGCCGCAAGGGACACTTCTTCGTCGTCCTCGCGGACAAGGATCACGTCTTCTTCGAGTACCAGCCCAAGCATACCAGCGCTGCCGTCTGCGAGATGTTCCGCGGCTTCTCTCGGTATATTCAGGCTGACGCTCACGCCATCTACGACGCCCTCTTCCGCGGCACACCACCAAGAGGTGCTGTTGCCGACGAGAAGCGCGGTCCGCCCCCGACCGAAGTCGGATGCTGGTCGCATTGCCGTACCAACTTCTGGGAGGCGGCGGTCTGCAAGCACGAGCTCGGCGTCGAGGGGCTGCGTCGCATCAACGTCATCTTCGCTGCCGATCGCGCGCTCGCGGATCTTGCGCCCGCGCAGCGCAAGGTGCGCCGAGATGCCGTCGTCCGCCCTCTGGTGGACGCGTTCTTTGCCTGGGCCAGGGCCGAGCACGCGCGTCCTCGCGAGCGCGGCCTGGTCTCCACCGCGCTCGGCTACGCCCTCCATCAAGAGCAGCCCTTGCGGCGCTTCCTCGACGACGGTCGCCTGCGCCTGGAGAACAACGCCAGTGAGAGAGCGCTGAGATCCATTGCTGTCGCAAGAAAGTCCTGGCTCTTCTTCGGCAGCGACGACCACGCCTCCGCCGCGGCCAACCTCTTCTCGCTCGTGGCGAGCTGCAAGCTGCACGGTCTCGACCCGGAGGCCTACCTGGCCGACGTCATTCGCGCGATGCCCCACTGGCCGCGGGACCGCTACCTCGAGCTCGCCCCCAGGTACTGGGCGCGCACCCGCGCCCGGCTCGTCGCCGACGAGCTGAACCTCGCCCTCGGGCCGATCACCGTCCCGCCTCCGCTTCCCGCGGAAGAGCAGCGCGCGACGAGCTGACCGAGCCGGTTCCATCGCCCCCATCCTGCACCAGCTGACCGAGGTTGGGACCGACGGCGCTTCATGCAGCGCTTACAGCAAAGGTTCCGTCTACAATTGCATTGTCCACGACTCCGAGATCCTCGGTCGTTAGCGGTCGAACAAAATTGCCGACAGTCGCTCTACCCGGCGTCCCCCCACCCGCGCGCGGCCCCGCCCCCAGCCCCTCGCCGAAGCTGGCCCCCGCGGACGCCGCCATCACGATCCCATCGACGATCCTCCCCGGGTCGTTCTGGCTCAGCCCCTCCAGCACCCAGACCTCGCCCAGCATCGCCGGCACCGCCTTCAGCGTGAAGCTCGCCGCGTTCGCCGCCGCCGCCTGGGTCGACGTCACACCGATCGCGCCGCCGAACATCGACAGCTCCTCGATCGCCAGCAGCGCGTACCCCCCCGACCAGACCAGCAGCGCCGCGCTCGCGCCCAGCATCGCCCACTGCGTCACCCGGAACGTGTCCCGCTGCAGCCCCTCGTAGTACAGCCGATCCTGCCGCGCCCGCTCGTTCAACAGCTGCACGAGCAAGCTGCCGTCGTGCGGCCCGGCCCCGGCGCCCTGGAACCCATCCGCGTCCGACCTGACGACCGGCGGAGGTGGAGGCGGACCTGTGTTGTCGCGGTCAGTTGTACCCGGCACGGGAGTGTAAGGATTCCCATCATCCCCATCTCCGCTACCCCCCGAGATGATGGTGACTCCACCGCCGCCCTCGACCCACGGCGGCTGCGGCGGCGTCCACGGTGCGCACGTCGTGCAATCCGGCCCCGTCGGCTCGTAGCCCGTCGGATCCACAAGGTTCAGCGGATCATTCAGCACGTAGCTATACCGGTTGTAGCTCTGCCCGAACAGCGGCGCCGACGCCACCGGGTCGGGCGTCAGCACCCGCTTCAGCTTCGGATCGTACATCCGACCCTTCAGGTTGATCAGCCCGAGCTCGTCATCGTGCTCGTGCCCGGTCAGCCCAAGCCGCAGCTCCCCCACCGGCCCATCCACCGGCGCCCCCATACGCTCGATCCGCCGGCCGAACGGCTCGTAGTACGCGTACCCCGACTTGGCCGCGCTCCCATCCGCGTTCGTCACCAGCGTCACGCTCCCCTGCGCGTCCTGGTGCAGGTACTGCACCCGCCGCTCTGCGCTCCCCTCCTCCACCACCACCTGCGCCACCACCAGCCCGTCGCTCCCCGGCACGAGGAACACGTGCTTCGTCCCCTCCGCCCCCTGCCGCCGCTCGTACACCCCGCCGAGCGTCTCGGTCAAGCGTCCTACTTGGCTGGCACGGCAATTCTTGTTCGATAGTTCTTTATCGCGGATCGCACCCGGCGTTCACGAGCTGAACGCCTGCACTCACTCACCCTCGTCTCCTGGCCGAAGCCCGCCGCAGCGCACCAGCGTCAGGTTATTACCAGACCGCAATAGCAATTTCGCCCGAATCACGGCACCACTACGGAGAGCTCGTCCACGGAGACTGAACACCAAGACTGATGTCAGGAAACGCCCCCGACCAGATCCGTCGAATGCTGCTCAGAAGAGCCCTCCCGTCCTGCTCATGAACCGCGTCCTGGCCAACGAGCTGCTCCCAATATGGATAGTGAGCAAAGATCGCCTCATGATTCGCCGTGATCTCACCATGAAGGTCCATAAGACTGTACTCACATATTATTTGCAGCGAAGCGAATTGTTCACGAGCATCTTTTCCTCTGAGAGAGAAATTACCAGGAATAATACCAGAAAATTCGGAACCAAAAAACGCATCCACCAACTGAGCCGGACCGGTAATGTGATCATTAAATTCGTCTAATGAGGACGCTGGCACCCACAACTCTTGATGCAACAGGGATCCCACCTGCCGCACCGGAAACGATTTTCCGTAGTTGTCGTCGATATCGAATTGGATAACGTAACCCGCCTGAGACCCACTAGCAGCGTTCCACTTTCGCGCAATCTGCCTGGCATACTCGACGGTGAGCACAGGATAAAATATCGGCTGACCTGGAAGCCGTGATGGAAATTCACGCATGCTTGAGCGATACACAAGCAAGAGCTCCTCAAGGCCAACGGGACGATAGAGAATCATGGAATCACCTTTACACCATCGAGAAACCAACGATAAAACTCAGGCGTTTCGTGCACATCGATACCCCAAGCGTGGCCGACGCCACCTGGATCAGGATGCCCTGTCATGAACCGGATTTTTTCAGTCGGGATATCGACATAGGTCTTTGTATAAAACCTTCCTGGATTTGCTTTGATAAAGGCATCCAGAGCGGTCTCGGACAACGCGAATCTCTTGAATGTTGAATTCGGGTGAACACTGTAATCTCCGAAGCGCCGCACCGCGGCTAGCTCTTCGCCTTCAACGGCACGCCACAAGCGAGTCGTGGCCATGCCTCCCCCACCCGCGCGCGGCCCCGCCCCCAGCCCCTCGCCGAAGCTGGCCCCCGCGGACGCCGCCATCATGATCCCATCGACGATCCTCCCCGGGTCGTTCTGGCTCAGTCCCTCCAGCACCCAGACCTCGCCCAGCATCGCCGGCACTGCCTTCAGCGTGAAGCTCGCCGCGTTCGCCGCCGCCGCCTGGGTCGACGTCACACCGATCGCGCCGCCGAACATCGACAGCTCCTCGATCGCCAGCAGCGCGTACCCGCCCGACCAGACCAGCAGCGCCGCGCTCGCCCCGAGCATTGCCCACTGCGTCACCCGGAACGTGTCCCGCTGCAACCCCTCGTAGTACAGCCGATCCTGCCGCGCCCGCTCGTTCAACAGCTGCACGAGCAAGCTGCCGTCGTGCGGCCCGGCCCCGGCCCCCTGGAACCCGTCCGCGTCCGACCTCACGACCGGCGGAGGTCGATGCGGACCTGTGTTGTCGCGGTCAGTTGCACCCGGCACGGGAGTGTAAGGATTCCCATCATCCCCATCTCCGCTACCCCCCGAGATGATGGTGACTCCACCGCCGCCCTCGACCCACGGCGGCTGCGGCGGCGTCCACGGTGCGCACGTCGTGCAATCCGGCCCCGTCGGCTCGTAGCCCGTCGGATCCACAAGGTTCAGCGGATCATTCAGCACGTAGCTATACCGGTTGTAGCTCTGCCCGAACAGCGGCGCCGACACCACCGGGTCGGGCGTCAGCACCCGCTTCAGCTTCGGATCGTACATCCGACCCTTCAGGTTGATCAGCCCGAGCTCGTCATCGTGCTCGTGCCCGGTCAGCCCCAGCCGCAGCTCCCCCACCGGCCCATCCACCGGCGCCCCCATACGCTCGATCCGCCGGCCGAACGGCTCGTAGTACGCGTACCCCGACTTGGCCGCGCTCCCATCCGCGTTCGTCACCAGCGTCACGCTCCCCTGCGCGTCCTGGTGCAGGTACTGCACCCGCCGCTCCGCGCTCCCCTCCTCCACCACCACCTGCGCCACCACCAGCCCGTCGCTCCCCGGCACGAGGAACACGTGCTTCGTCCCCTCCGCCCCCTGCCGCCGCTCGTACACTCCGCCGAGCGTCACCGTCGTCCCCGCCGGACCCTGCTTGCGCACCCGCGCGCCCGCCGCATCGTAGTCGAAGCGCGTCGTGCCCGCCGCCGTGACGATCTCGCGAGGCAGGTCGAAATTCGTGTAGTGAACCTCCCGCTCGGGGTCCTGCTCCAGCCTGCCGCGCGCATCGTAGAAGAAGCCGCCCTCGAGGCTCGACGACACCGCGTGCGGCCGCGGATCGAGGTAGTCGTTCCTCTCCCGCTCCTCGCCCCCCACAAGCACCCGCGTCAGGTTCCCCAGCAGGTCATACCGGTACTCCGTCTCCTGCTCCACGTCGCCGGCCTTCAAGCTCCACACGCGCAGCCGGTGCAGCGTGTCGTAGACGTAGCTCTCGCTTCTGTCGCCCGCCGGCTCGAAGCGGCGCTTCACCCGGCCGTCCGAGTAGTATTCGTATCGGAGCGACGACAGCACGTCCGCGCCCAGCCGCTGCTCCACCGTGTCCAGCCGGCCAGTCACCGGATCATAGGAGCGCGTCATCCACACGCCGCTCCCGTACTTGGCCGCGGACAGCGCCCCGTCGTCGTTGCGCGCGGTCACCATCCACAGCGGCTCTCCCGCCGACGCCGGATCCGCCGTCACATCCGAGATGCGCTCGAGATAGCCCCGGCTGTCGTAGGTGTGCTTCACCGTGAACCTCGGCGCCCCCGGCACCTCGGGATACGCCATCGTCTCCAGCCGGCCCTGCGGATCATAGGTCGTGCGCATCTTGAACGCATCGCCACCGACCAGCCATGTCAGGGACTCCAGCCGCCCGTGCTCATCGTACCCGTGGCCGGTCATGGTCCCGTCCGGGCTCGTCGTGGCCGCGAGTCGCCCGATCCCATGCTCCTCCGTGTCCCACGTGTACTCCGTCGTTCCATCGACGTCTGTCACCGATCTGACCCGGCCGATGACGTCATGCTGATAGATCGCCTCCTCGCCGCCCTCCACCTTCCGGTATAGATCCCCGAGACCGTTGTAATCGAAGCGCGCCGTGCCCTTGTCCGGGTCGACGAGCCGCGTGCGGCGCCCCAGCACGTCATAACCGAGCACTGTCACGTTCTCCTCGGGGTCGATGATCTTCTCCACCTGATCGAACGGACCGTACTCGTAACGCGTCGTGAGCTCGGTCGCGCGGTGATAAACGAAGCGGTCGGCCTCCGTCGAGAGCTTCGTCACGCCGAGGTACGAGGTGCTCTGCACCACACGCCCGTCGAGATCCCGGACCAGCTTTGTGTGGCTGCCCCTCGGGTCCGAGATCTCGGTCTCGAAGAACGAGTGCGCGTAGCGCGTGATCGCCGCGTCAGGGCGCGCGACCCTCACCAGCCGCCCAAGGCTGTCGTACACCTGCTTGGTCCACCGCGCGTCCGCGAGCCGCCGCGCTGGCCGGCTCTGCGCGATGACGCGGCCGAAGACATCGTACGTCGTCGCGCTCATCAGCGTGGCGCCGTCGTGGCCGACATGCCCGACTTGCCGTGGCCGGCCGACGAAGTCGAGCTCGACGAACCCGCTCGCCCCGGTCGCGTCCGACGTGCGCACCGTGACCCCATCCAGCCGCTGCTCGTAGCTCAACGTCTGCTCGCCGGCGCCGTCCGACCGCCGGCTCACCAGCCTGCCGAGGTCGTCGTGCACACGGCTCGTCTGCACGCCATTCGCGTCCATCTCCGCCATGACCACGCCGTACCCCGCGTGCACCGCGAACCACTGCGCATGCCCGAGGTCGTTCCAGATCAAGCTCGGCGCCGTGTGCCCCGGCGTCCCGTCATACTCGATGTGTACGCGCCGCGCCGGCAGGCCCAGCGCCGTCTGGGTCACGCGTCGCAGCAGCCCCTCGGCGTCGTAATCGTAACGCACCGTCGAGGTCACGCCGGGCTCAGGCACCGGATCCGACGGCCCGAGCGGATCGAGCGGCTCGACCACCAAGCGCTCGATCCTCCCCGCATCGTTGAACTTGAAATGAGTGCGCCGCTGCGTCGAGTCCGCCTCCCCCGGCGTCGTCGACGTCACCTTCTCCCACGCCGGCAACGACAGCAGCCACGGCTCCAGCCGGTGCTCATACCCCCGCTCTACCGTCGTGCGCGCCCCGCCCACGGTCTCGCTCGTCTCGCGCTCCAGGCTACCCCAGTCGTCAAACCGGGTCGAGCCGAGGCGCGTCCGCAGCGGCGCCTGCACCGGCCCGTCGATCTCGGCGATGTGGACATCTCGCCCCAGCTTCCATGCGATCGACACCTCCTCTTCCCATTCCTCGCTCATCCAGTCCTGAGGGAACACTGCGTGCGTCGCCCCGCCGTTCAGCTCGCGCGGCTCGTAGTGCATCGTCCTGCGCTCGACCCGCGCCACCGTCCTGACCGGCTTGTCGAGCGGTCCGCTCGATTTGTGCTCTAGCACCGGCGTCGCGACCGTCACGGTCGCGGGACGGCCGGCGAACGGATACCGCGTGCCGACGCGCGTCCCGTGGTCGAACGTCGTCACCGTCTCGCGCGGCACCTGAGGTTCCCAGACCCGCACCTTCCCGAACCCCAGAAAGCCCCGCCCCAGCAGGTCCGAGCGCGGGTCCTCGTACGAGAAGTGACGCGATCTCGGCGTGCTCTGCGCCTCCTGCACGAGGTGCCTGTGCACAACCGGGATGCCGCGACGGTGGCACACCTGGGGATACGCGCACCTCGCGAGCTCCGGCGCGGCCGTCCACTGCCGCTCGTAGCCGATCATCTCCAGCGGCGAGTCGTCTTCGTCCATGACCATCTCCACCACGTCGATGACCGTGCTCTGCTGGATGAGCACGCGCAGGCTCCCCACCTTGGTGCCCGAGTCGCACGCGGACGTCGGGCCCTCGAGCGCGCTCGAGCACCGCTCGGCGAGGTACATGAGGTCGAGCAGCCCGTCGCCGTTGAAGTCGCCGTGCCGCACCGCGGTGATGCGCCCCAGAGGGGCCGCGATCTTCCTGGACCTCCAGCCCTCGTCCCAGTCCTCCTTGGGCATCGAATTCAGCTGAACGATCGCGATGCTCGGCGGATCGTCGCTGGTGACGATGAAATCATCACGCCCATCCCCATCGACGTCAGCCGTCTGCAACGTGCCGGGATGCCTGGCCATCCCACCCCCGTAGTACGGGCCCGGGTATCTGTACTGTAAGATGAATTCTTTTCCCGAGTTCCATGCCAGCCGGAGAGCGGTGCTGTCCCACAGCAGAAGCACGGCCTGGACGTGATCCCGAAGGCCATCTCCATTCAGGTCCGCCACTTGCGAATCGATGATCCCGTATTTGTCGTCTACAGGAATGTCCACGGCGCCGACACCCCCGACGTCATCCGGGTAGTACGCCTCGGCAGCACCCTTCAGCCATAGACCTGCACGCCCGTCGCCCTGCACGTCGAGCGCGACGGACGCGAACTCGAGCGCGTCGGCCTCGACGACAGGGATCCCCGTGTCTTCCGCGGAGGCGAAGTCGCCGCTCGCCAGGTTGCGCCGCATCACGAACTTCGGCTCGTATATGCCGTCCACCACGTTGTCGAGCAGCTTCACCAGATCGGCGAGCCCATCGCCGTTCACGTCCGCGAAGTGGAACGGCTCCACACCGGCCGCGGTCGGGCCGAGGTCGGGCGACATCGGCACGGCGGTCCCGGTCGGCTCGAACGCGCTGCCCGTCCAGGCGTACAGCTCGAACTGTTCTGCGCGGCGGTTCCAGGTGAAGAGCTCGCTCCGGCCATCTCCTGCGGCATCCACGGCCTTCGCGTGCTTCAGCTGCGCGCCTCCGAGGGCCGGCGAGCTCCCGGCATCCCCGGCGAGAGCCACCTTCGAGCCCAGCGGCACTCCCAAGGGCAAGCTGCGCAAGAGGAGGTACGGCGCCTCAGGAGCGGCGGTCTCCAGCAGCACCTCGTCCTTGCCGTCGCCGTCCACGTCCAGCACGACGGGGTGCTTTGCGCCAGTGAACCAGGGGTGCTCATCGATCGGAGACTCCTCGAACCAGTCGCCCTGACGGGAAGACCACCTGAACTTCCGCGCCCGGAAGCAGCCGCCGAGCCCGCCGCAGCGCTTCACCTCCACGAGCCGCGCGCGCCCCGTGTCGAAGCTCTCGGACGGGCCATCCTCGTAGCCGAGATCGTAACGCCACAGCAGCCCCTGGTCGCTCGGGTTCGGGCCATAGACGGCGATCCATCGCAAGAGCTGGCTTCGCTGTCGAGGTATGCCGGCCGTGTAGAGCGTCGCCCGGCCGTACCGGCCGCTGCTCCGCTTTCCTGTGCCCCGGCCGAACTCGCCGTAGCCGAACTCGATGCGATGGCTCAGGTACTCGATCCTGTCGAGCAGGTACTCCGTCTCACCCTCCTTCACGCCCTCTGGCGCGAAGTCCGCATAGACATAGGAGATCGTGTTTCCGGACCGATCCTGCTCCTTCGTCATCCGGAAGTCGAGCGGCCCGACCCGCTCGTAATCACGGATGCGCCCGTCCTTCAGCCACGCCCGGAAGCGCTCCGGCTGCGGGCTGCCATACGAGATCACCCGGGTGAAGCTCTCTTCCTCGGTCCGGTACTCGGTGCCGTCCGCCCCGTACGCGCCGAGCACGCTGACGAGCCGCTGGCCGTCGAGGCAGAAGACGTCGGTCCCGTCGTTGTCGATCCCATCGACCACCCCGTCGATGGCGATCGTCTTGTGACAGCGCAGGATCGACGAGAGGCCGCTGAGCGAGAACCCCACGCCGAGCGCGCCGTCACCGGCGCGGCTCGAGTACGTGACGGCGAGGCTCGGCTCGATGCCCCGCCCGGGCGGCACCTCGATCGGCAGCCGGTAGGTGTACGCCCCGTCCGGCGTGACGTGCCCCGACCCTGGCAGGTAGCCGGCCATCGCGCCGGCGACGATCGGGGTCTCGGGCAGCGAGAACGCCTCCGGCTGCTCGGGAGGCGTCTCCTGGTCGAATGCTTGCTGGACGCGACCGAGCAGGCGCACGTCATCGCCGGCGCACGACACCATCGCGAGCACCGAGAGCAAGGCGAGCTGCGCCCATGCAGAGAAGAGCTTCATCTGGAACTCCGTGACCGCTGTCCTGGGGTTGACGACCCCAGCTCCGGTCGTGCGGCCGCCGTGTGCATGCATGGGGCCAGGAGGCCCCGGGCGCGCACACGAGTCGCCGGGGAGCAGCGCTCGCCGCCCTTCACGGCTGCAAGCGGGACGGGAATGGCGTCGGAATCCGGCTGCTCGGCGGAGTCACGAGCGCAATGCGCTGCGTAAGGACGCACACTTTCGCGGAACTGCGCCATCACCCGCGCGCGGCCGAGGACAGGCCAATCTCGAGACCCGCGTCGAGCAGCACCTCATCGACCTGGACCTTCAGCTCGTGGGCTCGGTCGCCGACGCGCGCATTGCGGCTGCACATCTCGTGGTCCTCATGCCGGCCCCGAGCTGCCCGGAGCTGCGCGCCTCACCACGCCCCGCGCACAACAACTGCGCCACGCAGTGCCAGCGCGCCTCGCCGCAGATGCGCCGCCCTGTGCCGAACCCGGGCGCGGCGGGCGGCCGCGCCGAGGAGCCTCCCCGCCGCTCAGGGAGTCGAGCTGCTCGCCGCCGGGACCGCCGCCTTCTGCCCTGAGCCCGAGCGCGCGCCGCCCTTGATGCGGGCCTCTGTCACGACCTCGTCCCACTGCGCGTCGTAGCCCTCGAAATGGACCCGGTACGAGCCGGGCGTGACGACGCTGGTGATGACGGCGGGCTTGTAGGAGCCCTTCCACTCGACCTCGATGCGGTCGCCGACCTTCCGCGCGGCGGCGCCGCCGGAGGCGCGCTGCTCCTCCTCGCGCAGGCGCCGGGCGCTCCCCTCGTGCAGGCACTGCTCGCGGTGGCAAGCGAGGCCGGAGCCGCAGTCGTCGTCAGCGCGGCACGGCGAGCCGAGCGGGGCCTTCTTCCCACAGGCCGCCAACGCCACGGGCAGCGCGGCCACGATCACGAGCGCTCTCAGGACGGCGAAGACTCGAATGCGCACGGCGCGCCATCCCAGCAGAGTGGCAGCGGCCCGACAACAGGGATCGCGATGCCGGCCGCGCCCCCCTCTGCTATGGTCGCCCCCGCTGTGCGACTGCTCGCCGCCCTCGCGCCCGTGGCCCTGCTCGTCGCGGCGCCGCCGCTCCTGGGCTGCGGCGGCGCCCCCGCGGCGGACGCGGGCGTGTGCGCGGGCGCCGGCGTCTGCGGCGCCCGCCGCTGCGTCGCGGGGCGCTGCCGGCCGGCGAGCGCCCTCCCGTCGCCCATCGACGCGCGCCGGGTGCTGCTCCCGCCCGCGGACGTGGCGGTGCTCGCGGAGGGCGGCGACGCCGCGCCCGGCCTCCCCGACGCGGTCGCGCTCGGGCGCGCCGCGACGGGCGACGTCGTGCTGCTGCTCCGGTTCGCGCCGACCTTCGGCGTCGACGCCGACATCGCGAGCGCCTTCGTCGTCCTGGAGCCGACCCCGCTGGCGCCGCCCGCCGAGGGCGCGCTCACGCTCGAGGTCGCGCGCATCCTCGAGCCGTGGCGCTCCGAGACGGCCACGTGGGGCCGGCAGCCCCGCCTGTCGATCCCGGAGCCCGCCGCCGTCGTGCGGCGCCGCCCCACGACGCCGCTGCGCATCGACGTCACCGCGCTCGTGCGCGGCTGGGCCAGGCGGCGCCTGGACGACCACGGCATCGCGATCCTCGCGCCGGGCAGCGACGCCGTCGGGGCGGCGTACTCGATGGGGATCTCCCAGGGCACCGGCCCGCTGCTCGAGGTCTACGTACGGTGAGCACCGGCAAGGACGACGAGGACGACGACCTCGGCGGGCGCCCCTCTCTCCCCCTGCCCCTCGTCCGCCACGACGCCGGCCGGGGCAGGCTGACCACGCCGAGCGATCCGCCGGCGGTGCCGAGCGCCCCGACATCGCCCAGCGCCCCACCGGTGCCCAGCGCCCCGACATCGCCCAGCGCCCCGACATCGCCCAGCGCCCCGACATCGCCCAGCGCCCCGACATCGCCCAGCGCCCCAATGTCCGCGCGCGGCGCCCCCATGTCCGCGCGCGGCGCCCCCATGTCCGCGCACGGCGTCCCCATGTCCGCGCGCGGCGCCCCCACCTCCGCGCGCGGCGCCCCCACGTCCGCGCGCGGCGCCCGCGCCGACGACGACGAGCCTGCCGTCACGCAGCGCTCGATGCCGAGCGGGCGCCCCTTCCCGCTCCTCCGCACCACCGCGCCGCCCCCGCCGGCAGGGGCAGCCCCGCCCGCCGAGGCGCTGCTCAAGGTGAGCGACCTCCGCGTCTCGTTCACCGCCGACGGCCGCGTCACCCACGTCCTCGACCGCGTCTCGTTCACCGTGCCGCGCGGGCGCACCGTGGCGCTCGTCGGCGAGTCGGGCTGCGGCAAGACGGTCACCGCGCTCAGCATCCTGCGGCTCCTGCCCGCGCCCTACGCATCCATCGACGGCGGCTCGATCGAGTTCGAGGGCAAGGACCTCCTCGCGCTCGGCGAGCGCGAGATGCGCGCCGTGCGCGGCGGGAAGATCGCCATGATCTTCCAGGAGCCGATGACCTCGCTGAACCCCGTGTACACGGTCGGCGCCCAGATCGCCGAGGCGATCCGGCTGCACCTGCCCATGTCGCGCGGCGACGCCCGGCTCTACGCGGTGAGCCTCCTGCGCAAGGTCGGCTTCCCCGAGCCCGAGGTGCGCGCGAACAGCTACCCGCACGAGCTGTCCGGCGGCATGCGCCAGCGCGTCATGATCGCCATGGCCCTCGCGCCCGGCCCCTCGCTGCTCATCGCCGACGAGCCGACCACCGCGCTCGACATGACCACCCAGGCGCAGATCCTCGACCTGCTCGAGCGGCTCAAGGCGGAGACGTCGATGAGCCTCCTGCTCATCGCGCACGACCTCGCCGTGGTCGGCGAGCTCGCCGACGACATCGTCGTCCTCTACGCCGGCGTCGTCGTGGAGCAAGGGCCGGCGCGCGACGTGCTCGCCGCGCCGTCGCACCCCTACACGCGCTCGCTCCTCCGGAGCATCCCGGCGCGCGGGTTCCGCCCGCACCGCGTGCGCGGCGAGCGCGCGCTGCGCCTGCCGACCATCCCCGGCGGCCTGCCCGACCTGCGCGACCCGCCGCGCGGCTGCCGCTTCCAGGACCGCTGCGAGGCGGTGTTCGACCGCTGCCGCGCCGAGCCGCCGGAGCTCTATCTCGCCTCGCCCGCCTCGCCCGGCGCGGGGCACCACGCCGCGCGCTGCTTTCTCCTCGCGGGCCCGGGCCGCCCCGGAGAGGAGGGCGCGGCGTGACGCGCGACAGCGACTACCCGCTCCCCGCCCAGGGCGACGAGGCCGGCGCCGCCGAGGCGCGCGCCGAGAGCGCGCGGGGCGAGCGCCCGCTCGTCCAGGCCGAGCGGCTCTCGAAGCTGTACCCGGTGCAGCGCGGCCCCTTCGCGAAGCCGTCGTTCGTGCAGGCCGTCGACGGGGTGACCTTCCACGTGCACCGCGGCGAGACGCTCGGCCTCGTCGGCGAGTCCGGCTCCGGCAAGAGCACCCTCGGGCGCCTCGCGATCCGGCTCATCGAGCCCACCGTCGGCCGCGTCTTCTTCGACGGCGAGGACCTCACCGCGATGTCCGGCCGCGCGCTCCGGGCCATGCGCCGGCGGATGCAGATCGTCTTCCAGGACCCGTACGGCTCGCTCAATCCGCGCATGACCCTGCGCGAGATCGTCGGCGAGGGCCTCGTGATCCACCGCCTCGCGCGGAGCCGCGACGAGGAGACCGCGCTGGTCGAGGGCGTGCTCCAGAAGGTCGGGCTGCGGCCGGACATGATGGAGCGCTTCCCCCACGAGCTCTCCGGCGGGCAGCGGCAGCGGGTCGCGATCGCGCGGGCGCTCGCCGTGCGCCCGGACTTCATCGTCTGCGACGAGCCGGTGAGCGCGCTCGACCTCTCGGTCCAGGCCCAGATCGTCAACCTCCTGGAGGACCTCCAGGACGAGCTCGGGCTGAGCCTCCTGTTCATCTCGCACGACCTCCGGGTGGTCGAGCACGTGAGCCACCGCGTCGCGGTGATGTACCTCGGCAGGATCGTGGAGATCGGCCCGGCGAAGGGCGTGACCGAGCGGCGGCACCACCCGTACACGCGCGCGCTCTTCGAGGCGACGCCGTCGATCGAGCGCGGCGGCAAGGCGCGGCGCCTGCTGCCGGGCGCGCCGGCGAGCGCGATCAACCCGCCCGAGGGCTGCGTCTTCCACCCGCGCTGCCGGAAGGCCGAGGAGGGCAAGTGCGACGTCGAGATCCCGCCGCTCGAGGAGCTCGTCCCCGGGAGCGGCCACCGCGTGGCGTGCTGGTACCCGGAAGTCGAGTGAGCGAGCGCGACCCGGGCTCCGTCGCACGCCCGCGTCGGCTCATGCTGGCACATCCGCGGGCCTGATGTGCCACGCGCTGGCTCTGCTCCTGCCTGGATCCGCCCGTTTGTCGCGAGGCACCTCTCTTGCTGTCAGCCCTCGCCGCCGCGCGCGAGGAGCGCAGGCGAACGCGAAGAGGTGATGAGATGACGAGCAACATGCTTCGAGCCCTGATGGCAGCCCTGCTGTCCGGTGCGTGCCTGATGGGGTGCGACAACGGCGGCAACGACGGCGTTGGCGCCAGCGGCGGCAGCGGCGGCGACAGCAGCGGCGGCGGCGGCAACAGCAGCGGCAGCGGCGGCGACAGCAGCGGCAGCGGCGGCAACAGCAGCGGCGGCGGCGGCGACGACAGCGGCAGCGGCAGCGGCGGCGACGACAGCGGCGCGGGCGGCTGCGGCGAGGGCAGCGGTGGTGGCTGCGGCTTCCCGCCGGAAGAGCCGTGCGAGGTGCGCGACGTCGAGGGCACGATCCCTGGCGTGAAGATAACGATCGAGTCGAGCCGCTGCGTCTACCACGAGGGAGAGCCGGCCGAGTTCGTCTACACGGTCACGACCGACTCGAGCGTCCCCCCGATCGACATCGCGGCCTCGACCGGCTGCGGGCGCTGCGTCAAGCCGACGAGCGATCCGCTCTCGTTCGTGTCCTACAAGATCAGCGGCCTCTCGTGGGGCGCTGATCCGCAGCCGCAGAGCTACTGCCTGTGCGACGTGGGCTGCTGCCCTCCCGACGAGTCAGCGACCGTGCAGGTCGACGCGACGACGGTGACGCAGTCGATCCTCTGGTCGGGGCGGCAGTGGAACGGGCCGTCCGACACCGGCAATCCGGAGGGCGACTTCTTCGCGCCGGGGAGCTACGAAGTCGAGGTGACGTTCGACGGCAAGGAGCAAGGCGTCGTCACGGCGAAGCTGGGGATCGAGATCTACCCCTGAGGCATCCCCTCAACTTCTTCGAGAAAATTCACAGGGAGGCGGGGAGACGGGGAGACGGGGAGTATCTTGAAGATTTTCCTCCCCCTCTCCCCGCCTCCCTGTTCAATTTATCCGCTGAAAAGGGCCGCAAATGGGGGGATTCCGCAGGATCTACCCCTGAAGCAGGGCCGAAGCGAACCCCGCGAGCAGACAGCGGCCCAGGGTGGCACAATCGATGGCCCAGGGTGGCGGGAGCCACGGCCTGCACTGCCGAGCCCGCACGCTCTTCGCGGGACATCTCCCTTGCTGCCGATCGCGCGCCGCCGCAGACAGGCGGGGTGGCGCGCGGAACGGAGAGGTGAGGGAATGGCGAACGAGATGCTTCGAGCTCTGGCGGCAGCGTTGCTGTCCGGTGTGTGCGCGATGGGGTGCGGCGGCAAGGAGGGCGGCGGGAGCGGCGGTGACGGCGATGGCAGCAGCAGCGGCGGCGACCGCGGGGTGCCGCCGGGGGCCGAGCCGTGCGCGGTGCGCGACGTCGCGGGCACGATCCCGGGCGTGACGCTGTCGATCGAGTCGAGCCGGTGCATCTACTGGCGGCGTGAGCCGGCGGAGTTCGTCTATACGGTCACGACCGACGCGAGCGTCCCCCCGCTCGACATCGCGGCCTCCGACGGGTGCGGGCGCTGCGTCGAGCCGAGCGCGGACCCGCGCTCGTTCGTCACGTACCAGATCACCGGGCTGTCGACGGCGGGAGATCCACAGCAGTACTGCCTGTGCGACACGGGGTGTTGCGCTCCCAACGACGCGGCGACCGTGCAGCTCGACGCGACGACGGCGACGCAGACGATCCGCTGGTCGGGGCGGCAGTGGACCGGGCCGTCGGACACGGACAACCCGGAAGACGAGTTCTTCGCGCCGGGGACCTACGATGTCGAGGTGACGTTCGACGGGCAGGAGCAGGGCTCCGTGACGGCGAAGCTGCCAATCGAGATCCTCCGCTGATCTCGCGTGTCAGCAATCCCGCCAGGGCTCCCTGGCGCGCGGGGCGGCGCCGTCGCGCCTTGCGCCGGGGTCGCCCCGCGCTTTCTGCTAAGGTCCGCCCCCCATGCACGCCTGGCGCGGACACTCCTTCGGCTCCCCCGAGATCCTGGTCTGGGAAGAGGTGAATGACGCCCCGCTCGCCGAGGGGGAGGTCCGGATCGAGATCGCCGCCTCGGCGATCAACTTCCCCGACGTCCTCTTCACGGCGGGCGCCCATCAGGTCAGGCCGACTCCGCCGTTCATCCCCGGCTTCGAGGTGGCCGGCGCCGTCGTCGAGAGCCGCGAGCCGTCGCTGCCGCCGGGCGCCCGCGTGGCCGCGACGCTCCCCGGCGCGGGCGGGTACGCGACGCGCGTCGTCGCGGGCCGACGCACGACCTACGCGCTCCCGGACGGCATGCCGTTCGAGGACGCCGCGGCGCTGACGATCACGTACCAGACAGGCTATTTCGCGCTGCACCGGCGCGCCGGCCTCAGGCCGGGCGACACGGTGCTCGTGCACGCCGGCGCGGGCGGCGTCGGCAGCGCGGCGATCCAGCTCGCCAAGGCCGCCGGCGCGACCGTCATCGCCACCGCCGGCGGCAAGGAGAAGGCCGCGATCTGCCGCGCCCTCGGGGCGGACCTCGCGATCGACTACCGGAGCGAGGACTTCGTCGCCATCGTCAAGGACCGGACCGCGGGCCGAGGGGCCGATATCGTCTTCGATCCCGTCGGCGGCGACGTCTTCGAGCGATCCACGCGGTGCATCGCCTTCGAGGGCCGCATCCTGGTGATCGGCTTCGCTTCAGGCCACTTCCCCGCGGCGCGCGCGAACCACCTGCTCGTGAAGAACTATTCGGTGATCGGCGTCTACTGGGGCACGTACAGCCGCGCCGAGCCCGCCCTGACGCGGAGCGCGCAGGACGAGCTCTACGCGCTCTACGACAAGGGCGCGATCAAGCCGCTCATCTCGGCCGCGCCGCCGATGGCGGACGCCAGGGCCGCCATGACGGCGGTCGCGTCCCGCGCGACGACCGGCAAGGTGGTGCTCACGACGGGGCGATGAGGGGCGCCGCCGCCGCCGCGGCGCGTGCGGGCGGCGGCGGCGGCGCGGAGGAGGTCAGTTGCAGGCGGTGCCGGTGGACGTCTCGGGCAGCTCGCCGAGCGTGTCCTGGTCCGCCGTGGTCAGGCCGAAGCCGTAGGGGAACAGCGCCTCGCCGCCGTCGTTGCGGTTGACGCGCTGGCACTCGCTCCCGGGCCACGAGAACGAGAGCTTGCCCTGGAACTCGCTCACGCCGAACAGCACGTCGGCCACGCCGCCGCCCTCCGAGCCAGGGAGCCACGCCGCCACGAACGCGTCCGAGCGGTTCAGCTCCTTGTTCACGTAGAGCGGGCGGCCCGACAGGAACACCGTCACGATCGGCAGATCCGGCTTTGCCGTGCGGATGGCCTGGAGGACCTGCAGGTCCTCGGCGTGGAAGAGCGCGTGCTCCAGCGTCTTCGCGTGCGCGGCGTTGTTGTTGGGGTCCGTCCCGGGCTGGATATCGCCATTCATCTCGGCGTACGGCGTCTCGCCGATCACCACGATCGCCACATCGAAGTTCCCCGACGAGGCGGCGGCGCCGTTCGCGCTCAGGGTCGCCTGGCCCCGGCCCGACACGGCCGCCTGGATCCCCGCGTAGATCGACGTGGCGCCCGGGAAATCGGCGTTCGAGTTGTCGGTGCCCTGCCACGTCCGCGACCACCCGCCGGCCTGGTTCGGGAGGCTGTCCGCGGACTTGCCGGCGACGAGCACGTTGGCCGACGGATCGAGGGGCAGCACCCCGCCCGCGTTCTTGAGCAGCACAAGCGACTTCCGCACCGCCTCGCGCGCGAGCTCCCGGTGCTCCGCGGCCCCGAGCACCGCCTGCTCCCCGGCGAACTCCCGCGTCGACGGGGCGCCCTTGGTCTTGTGCGGGCCGAGCAGCCCTACGCGCATCTTGACCCGCAGGATCCTCCGCACGGCGTCGTCGACCCGCTCCTTCGAGATCTGGCCCCCGTTCACCTGCGCGAGGGTGTTCGTGTAGAACGCCTTCCAGTCGGTCGGGACCATGATCATGTCCACACCGGCGTTGATCGAGGCGGCGCACGAGTCGTTGGTGCAGCCCGTCACCTGCCCGTGACCGTTCCAGTCGCCGATGACGAAGCCGTCGAAGTGGAACTTCTCCTTCAGCACGCCGGTGAGCAGATCGCCCTTGCCGTGCATCTTGTCGCCGCGCACCCGGTTGTAGGACGCCATGACCGTCTGCACGCCCGCGGGGATGGCGGACATGTAGCCCTGGCCGTGGATCTCGCACAGCTCGGTGTCGGTCGACAGGTTGTTCCCCTGGTCATCGCCCTTGTCGGTGCCGCCGTCGCCGATGAAGTGCTTGGCCGTCGCGATGACGCGCGAGGGCCCGAAGAGCTCCGCGCTGTTCGCGGCGCCCTGGATGCCCTCCACGACCCGGCCGGCGTAGGCGTTCACGATCTCCGGATCCTCGGAGTAGCCCTCGTAGGTGCGGCCCCACCGGTCGTCGCGCACGGTGGCGAGCGTCGGGGCGAAGGTCCAGTCGATCCCGGTGGCCGCGACCTCCTTGGCCGTCGCGGCGCCGATGCGCTCGAGCAGCTCGGGGTCGCGTGCGGCGCCCAGGCCGATGTTGTGCGGGAAGAGCGTGGCGCCGCGGACATTGTTGTTCCCGTGCACCGCGTCGATGCCCCAGATGATCGGGATACCGGCGCGGCCGCCGGCCGTGTCCACCGACGCGTTGTAGAACGAGTCGGCCATCGCGACCCACTCCGCCGCCGTCGCGTCCTTCTTCTTGCCCGGCCAGGAGCCGCCGCCGTTCAGCACCGAGCCGATGTGGTACTGCTTGACCTCCGCCGGCGTGATGCTGCCGATCTCGGCCTGCACCATCTGGCCGACCTTCTCCTCGATCTTCATCCGGCCGAGCAGCTCGTCGATGGCCGCCTCGATCTCCGGATCCTGCGCGATCGCGCTATGCACCTCGGGCCAGCCGGCGTCGCAGGGAAGGAGGCCCGCGCTATCGCCGGCGCCGCTGCCGCCCTGGCCGCTGCCGCCGGCGCCGGTGCCGCTGCCGCCGGTGCCGCTGCCGCTGCCGCCGGTGCCGGCGCCGCTGCCGGTACCGGTGGCGCTGCCCGTACCGGTGGCGCTGCTGGCGCCGGTGCCGCTGCCCGACCCCGTCGACGAGCTGGTCGAGTCACCGGAGGTGTCGTCCCCGCAGGCGGCCGGCGCGATGACAACCGCCGCCGCCATGATCCATGTCGCATACCGTGTGAGGCGCATAGGTGCTCCCCTCTTTTGTCAGTGAGATGAAGGATGGGCTCTGAGGTGAACCGTGACTGTCAAGCAAAGCGTCGATCGGGATGAGCCCCGCGCGCCGCCCGCTCGCGAGCGAACCGGGCCGCGAGGCCCATGGTAGCCCTCGAGCTCGCAGGCCTGGAGGTCACCCCCTGCTCCAGGTCGGTCGCCGCCCTCGCGGCGGGCAGGGAGCTCGCACAGGCAGGATCGCGCACGCGCCCGGCCGGGCAGAAGAGCCCTGTCGAGCGGCGCGCCCGAGCAAGGCCGAGAGCCGAGCGGGCGCGTGGACGTGCGGAGAACCGAGCTCCACGCGATGGGTGTAAGACAACATAAGAAGGACGGGAACGTTCTAATCCATGACTCCACCCGCACGCAAGCCCCCCCTCACGCGAACGCGGGATCCGCCGTCCATCTCCCCCGGCGCTGGCACTCTGCGTTAGACCCGCCGCCGCGCGGCCGCGGCGTCCCCTGGAACGCAGGCTAGGCGCGGCGCCTCGTGGCGCGCCGCATGACACGACGCGCCCTGGAACGCCATCCATGAACCATGGTCCGAGTCGGGCCGCAATACGCAAACCCGATGGCGCAGCGCGATAATTCACCCGTGGCATAACGCCACATCCGATGCAGGAGGCCACGGCCTGCCTCGCGAGCCGGCAGGACGCGCCGCTTTTCGGCCGCTGGCAGTGGATTTGCAAAGTGTGAGAAGTGAAAAAGCGTTAAGCGGAGACCGGAACAGTGGATTTGCAGCTCACGTGGGCGCGTGGACCGCGTAGCAAGCGCAGGTCACCGCGACCTATTTCGGGGAGATGCTGACGATGGCGAGAAGCCCTCACCTTGCGATTACCGTGCTCATGGTTGCGACCGGGCTCGCCGAGGGGTGCGGCCAGGCGGACGCGCCCCCCTCGAATCAGGGCGCCCCGCCGGGGCAGGAGAAGAAGGTCGATACGAAGATCCTCGAGAAGGGCGCAGAGGCGCTCCAGGACCTGAGTCCTGTGCGGGCGATCGACCACTACCTGGACGGATTCCACGTGATGAAGGACAACCCGGACCATCACATGGAAGCCCACCACTACTGCAAAGGGATCAATGAAGAGTTCACGCAGTGCGTGATCTTCGACGGGAACACGAAGGACGCGAACATCATCGGGGTCGAGTACATCATCTCGGAGGGCATGTTCGAGGGCCTGCCCGAGGACGAGAAGAAGCGCTGGCACCCGCACAATTACGAGATCCTCTCAGGCCAGCTGACGCTGCCAGGCGTCCCGGCGGTGGCCGAGAAGGCGGCGCTGAAGAAGAAGATGAACAGCTACGGCAAGACGTGGCACATCTGGGATACGGGTCACCTGGGACACCCCGCCGCGCACAACCTGCCGGTCGGCGATCCGCTCCTCGCGTGGTCGTACAACCGCGATGGGGAGATGCCGGCCGCCCTCGTGGAGGCGCGCGACAAGCGGACCGGGAGCAGCACCGCCGAGAAGCGGAAAGAGCGCGCAGATCTCGCCGCGATGGCGAACCCGCAGCGGGGCGTGGACGATCTCAAGTCCAGGTTTCCGAACGCCACCGGGGCTCCGGAGGGCGTCCGCGCGAAGTGACGCCGCCACGATACGGCTCGACAGCGACGGGCGGCGCACACCGGAAATGGCTGGCGGCCGAGCTCTGGGGCTGGCCGCCGGGATTCAGCGATAGCGAAATCCACCGATGTGGCAATAGCGAAATCTTGCATCCACTATCGGCGGCATTTACCGACGCGGTCGCGCCCGCTTATTCTCCGCGCATGCTCTTTATTCCCCGGACTTCGGTCCGTCTCTTCATGACCACCGGCGCGCTGCTCCTCGCGCTCACCGCGTGCGGCGACGACGACTCGGAAACAGGCACAGGCGGCGCGGGCGGTGAGGGCGGCAACGCCAGCAGCAGCACCACCAGCAGCGGGACAGGTACTGGTGGCGACGGCGGCAGCGGCGGCAGCGGCGGCGCGACCGGCACCGGCGGCGACGGCGGCGCGACCGGCACCGGCGGCGACGGCGGCGCGACCGGCACCGGCGGCGACGGCGGCGCGACCGGCACCGGCGGCGAGGGCGGCGCGACCGGCGCTGGCACGGGCGTCGGCGGCGCAGGTGGCGATCCCACCACCACCGCCACCACCGGCGTCGGCGGCACGGGCGGCGATCCCACCACCACCGCCACCACCGGCGTCGGCGGCACGGGCGGCGATCCCACCACCGCCGCCACCACCGGCGTCGGCGGCACGGGCGGCGATCCCACCACCGCCGCCACCACCGGCGTCGGCGGCACGGGCGGCGATCCCACCACCACGACGGCCGTCGCTGTTGGCGCGGGCGGCGCGGGTGGCGAGTCCACCGCCGTCGCTGTTGGCGCGGGCGGCGCGGGTGGCGAGTCCACCGCCGTCGCTGTCGGCGCAGGTGGCGCGGGTGGCGAGTCCACCGCCGTCGCTGTCGGCGCGGGCGGCGCGGGTGGCGAGTCCACCGCCGTCGCTGTTGGCGCGGGTGGTGCGGGTGGCGAGTCCACCGCCGTCGCTGTCGGCGCGGGCGGCGCGGGTGGCGAGTCCACCGCCGTCGCTGTTGGCGCGGGTGGTGCGGGTGGCGAGTCCACCGCCGTCGCTGTTGGCGCGGGCGGCGCGGGTGGCGAGTCCACCACCGTCGGCGCAGGCGGCGCGGGCGGCGACAGCGGTGCCTCCGCCGTTGGCGTTGGCGGCGCGGGCGGCGCATCGGCCGTCGGCGCGGGCGGCGCAGGCGGCGACACCGGCGTCGGCGGCGCGGGCGGCGACACCGGCGTCGGCGGCGCGGGCGGTGGCGAGGGCGGAGCCGGCGGCGGCGACGACGACGCCGTGCGGTGGGCTGACGTTGAGCCCATCTTGCTGGAGAAGTGCTCGCCCTGCCACACCCGCACGGATCCCGCGCCGGCCAGCGGCTTCGGGATCAACTACGCGTCCTCGCAGGTCATCGCAAACTCTGCCCCGTGCACCGTCCAGGTGGACGATGAGGGTCAACCCAGGCCGATCACGCAAGGCGAATGCGCCTTCATCCGCCTCCACGTCGACATCGCCGGCAGCCCGAGAATGCCGCGCGGCAGAGGGTGCACCGGCGACCCGTCGATCGACGCCGACAACGCGGCCTGCCTGACGGAAGCAGAGCAGCAGACGCTCATCGACTGGATCAACGACGGTCAGCTCGATTGATGAGGAACGGTCAGCTCGATTGATCAGGCCAGGCGCGGCCCCCGCCGCGCCTCACCTCACCTCGGCTGCTCCGCCTCACCTCACCTCGGCTGCTCCGCCTCACCTCACCTCGGCTGCTCTCGACTCCGCTCGACGCCGCGCGGACAGGCCCGACAGCACGCCGCGCGCGAGCGCGCAGGCCTGCTCCGCCGCGTTTCCCCTTGCGACAGCGCGGCTCCCGACTACGCAGTGCACCGGGGGTCGTATGCAAGCGTTGAGGCCCATGGATCCCGGCCTGACGCCGGGGCTCGAGGGAGGCGGCTCCGCCAGCGCCGATCGCCTGGCGCGAGGCGCCGGTCCCCTGCTCCAGGGGCAGAACCGGATCCTCCGGATGGTCGCGTCCGGCGAGCCGCTCCCCCGCGTGCTCGACGAGCTCATCCGGTTCATGGAGTCGCAGTCGAACGACGCGCTCTGCTCCGTCCTCCTCGTCGACGGGTCGAGGACCCACCTGCGCTGGGCCGCGGCGCCCAGCCTGCCGGAAGCGTACAACCACGACGTGGACGGGCTGCGCGTCGGCGCCGTGAGCGGCTCGTGCGGCACCGCCGTCTTCCGCAAGCAGACCGTCATCGTCTCGGACATCGCGCGCGACCCGCTGTGGGAGCGCGCGCGCGACCTCGCGCTCTCGCACGGCCTGAGGGCGTGCACCTCCGCGCCCATCCTCGACGGTGAGGGCGAGGTCCTGGGCACGTTCGCCTTCTACTACCGCGAGCCGCGCGGGCCGAGCTCGCGCGACCTCGGGCTCATCGAGATCTCCCGCGATCTCGCGGGGATAGCGATCGAGCGCAGCCAGAGCGCGGCGCGCGTCCAGGAGGCGCTCCGCGCCCGCGACAACTTCCTCGCCGTGGCGTCCCACGAGCTGAAGACGCCGATCGCGACCCTGCTCCTCCAGATCACCTCGCTGGAGCGGCTCCAGCGCGTGGCGGGGGCGATCCCCCTCCGGGAGGTCGCGCCCAAGCTGGGCAACCTGGAGCGGCAGGGCAGGAAGCTCCTCAAGCTGGTCGAGCAGCTGCTCGACGCCACGCAGCTCCTCTCCGGCCGGCTCGAGGTCGAGCGCGCGCCGGTCGACCTCACCCAGACGGTGCGCGAGGTCGTGGATCGGCTCCTCGACGGCGTCGCGGAGGTCGCGCCGGAGGTCGAGATCCACGCGGAGGGCCCGGTGATCTGCGAGGGCGACGGCTTCCGCATCGAGCAGGTGGTGGTGAACCTGCTGTCGAACGCGTGGAAGTTCGGCCGCGGGGCGCCGGTCGAGATCACCGTCGAGCGGGACGACAGCGCCGCGCGCCTGCTCGTCCGCGACCACGGCATCGGGATCGCCGCGGCGGACCAGGCGCGGATCTTCCAGCAGTTCGAGCGCGCCGTCTCGGTGCGCAACTACGGCGGCCTCGGCCTTGGCCTGTGGCTGACGCGCCAGCTCGTGGAGAGGATGCGGGGCCGCATCTCCGTGCAGAGCGAGCTCGACGCCGGCTCCACCTTCACCGTGGAACTCCCGCTGCCCCATGAGCAAGTCTGTCCTGATCATCGATGACGACGTCGACCTGGCGACGACCCTGGCCGAGACGCTGTGCGAGCTCGGGTACGAGGCGACGCCCTACTTCAGCGGGCGGGAGGCGCTCGACCGCCTGTCGGAGGGCGCGCGGCCGGGCGTGATCCTGCTCGACCTGATGATGCCGAAGATGAACGGCTGGAAGGTGTGCGACGAGCTCAGCGCGGTCCCCGGGCTCGAGGAGATCCCGGTCGTGATCATGACCGCCGCGTCGAACATCAAGCAGCCGATGCCGACGCACGCGCGCGAGGTGATCAGCAAGCCGTTCGAGCTCGACGCGCTCCTGAAGACGATCGACGACGCGTGAGGCGGGCGCCGGCGCCGGGCGCGGCCCAGCGCCCGCGCCGGGCGCGGCTCAGCGCGGGCGCCGGGCGCGGCTCAGCGCGGCCCGCTGACCTCTTTCACGACGAGCGCCGGATCGGCCTCGATCGCCTCCTGCGTGAACAGCACGGGCCGCCACGTCTTCTGCGAGAACAGCTCGGTCTGGTCGGCGAAATAGGGCGACTCGGGGTCCGACGACTGCGAGTAGGTGAGCAGCGCCTCGGCGCGGGGCCCGTCGCTCGTGTGCTCGACGACCATGATGAAGCTCGAGCCTAAGTTGACCGGGTAGCCCGAGGGGGTGAGGCCCGTCGCCCCGTTGATCAGCTCGCTGGCCTCGTACCGGGGCAAGAGGGTGCTGTTCAGGAAGTCCGGGGAGAAGCCCACGATGTTGGTCACCCCTTCCCGGCCGCTCCCGCCGTGGATGGGGATGTTGTCGTCGCCCTTGCGCACGAACTGCGCGTCGCCGAGCGGCGTGCTCGGGTCGAGCCCCGCCTTCGCGAGCGTGAGCGTGGCCTGGGCCAGCGCCACGAGGATCGGGTCCGGGCCCTCGGCCGGGGCCTCGACGAGGTCGCGCGGGGTCTCGATCGGGTCCTCGGGGTCGAACGGCTGCGCGTAGAGGCGGCCCGCGTCCATCGTGTCGCGGTCCGAGAACCGGCCGAGCAGCTCGCGCCACACGAGCGCGCCGGCGCTGTCCAGGTCCAGCCGGCCGTCCCACGACGCGAGCGCGAGGCACGCGTCGGCGACGTCGACCGCCTCGCCCTCGACGTCCACCGGGGCCGCGCCGTCGCAGCGCTCGACGACCTGCGCGCGGAGGCGCTCCGCCGTGAGCCCCCGGTTGCTCAGGATGGCCTCCGTGAGCTCCTCGCGCGAGAAGAGGCCGTCCTTGCCGGAGGCGGCGTCCTCGCCCTCCTCGGTGAGCAGGACGATGTTCATGCGGGTGCGCGCCGAGACGAGATCGCCCCGCTTGCCGAAGAGCGCCGGGTAGCCGACGAGCGGCTCGGCGGGGTTCGCGAGCCACGGCGTGTCGTTGGCGTTCATCACGAAGTCGGTCCGCGCGAGGGACGGCACGTCGCCCCACGGCACGAGCGCGCCGGCGCCCTGCGTCTCCACCCACTCGTCGCGCTCCTTGCTCCCGTCGAGCAGCACGATGCCGGAGCTCGCGAGCACGCCGGTGAGCCCGTCCCGCCGGAGCGCGCTCTCGTAGGCGCTCAACGTCGCGTCGCTGAGGTGCGGCACGCGCGAGGCGTCCATCAGCAACGCCTCGCCCTCGGCGCTGACGGAGGTCGTGAAGACGAACGGGATCCCGCGCAGCTCCTCGTTCGCGCGCCGGAGCTCGTCGAGGCTCTTCGCGCGGTCCATCGCGAGCCACTGGTCGACGGCGGTCACGTTGTCCTCGTTCGCGTCCCGCAGGGCGAACGCCTGCTCCGTGGACCAAGCGAGCACCGAGGCCCCGAGCATCGGCCCGTGGTGGCTCCGGTACATCACGCGCGACACCTGCGAGACCGAGCCGTCGTCGGACAGGACGTCGATGGTGTGCTCGCGGCGCTCCATCGCCCGGGGCTTGCCCTCGTGGATGTAGGTCGTCGGGTCGTCCGGATCGAGCGTGAGCCGGTAGACGGTGAAGTGCTTGGCCGGGGAGACGGTGTGCGTCCACGCGACGTGCTCGTTGAATCCGATGTTGATGACCGGCAGCCCCGTCAGGGCGGCCCCGTACACGTCGAGCTGGCCGGGGATCGTGAGGTGGGCCTCGTGGAACTTGAGCTCTCCCTCCCAGGGGAAGTGCGGGTTCGCGACGAGCATCCCCTGGCCGCCCTCGGCGCGCTCGCGGCCGATCGCCCAGGCGTTGCTGCCGAGCCCGAGGTGAGTGAAGTCCGGCAGGTCGAGCTCGCGCGCGCCGATCCTCTCGCCCGGCGCCGGCGGCGCGGCGCGGCTGAGGAAGTCGAGCAGCTGCAGGCTGCCCGCGAACATGTTCACGTGGATGTAGTACGCGGCGAGGTCCGCGGGGCTGACCGGCTTGACCCACGCCGCGCCGGTGCAGGGGGCGGGCAGGCCGCTCGCGCCGGTCTCCTCGAGGTACCGGTTGTAGCCCGCGGCGTACCCCTCGAGGAGCGCCCGCGCGTCGGGGGACACGCGCTCCAGCATGCGCTCGCCGCGCTCGGCCACGCCGAGCGCCAGGTAGCTGAAATCGCTGTCGATGTTGGCGTCGCCCTCGCCGGGGCCGAACGTCTTCGCGCGCTCGCTCCGCACCTTCACGATCTGGTCGGCGAGCGTGCAGACGAAGTCGCGCGCGCCCGCGTAGGCGAGGCCGAACCCGATGCTGCCGAGGTCCTCGGCGAGGATGTGGGGCACGCCGTGGCTCGTCCAGCGGATGGTGGCCTGATAGTCCCCCTGCGCGACCGGCACCGGCCGCACGCCGGACTCCTCGCTGCACGCGGCCAGGAGGCCAAGGCAGCTCAGCCCAGCGATGATTCTACCGTACATACAAGAATTCTCCTCGGGTTCGGGATCTGCGCCAGGAGAGATACCCCACAGGGCGACGGGGCGATGTGAAGAATTGGGCCGGCGGATCCCGGCGCGCGGTCATGACGGAGCTCCCCGGCGGATCGGTGAGATCGGGCGCACGATCGCGACGCGCGCGAACATCCTCGGCGCGACGGGATCGCGCGCCGCGCCGAGGATCTTCGCGCGCAAAAGGCGCCGTGATACGCGCAGGCGATGACGCCCGGGCAGCGGATCGCGGGCCGCTTCGAGCTCGAGCGCCAGGCGGGCGCGGGCGGCATGGGCGCCCTCTACCGCGCCGTGGACCTCGAGACGGGCGCGCCCGTGGCGGTGAAGGTCCTCTTCAACGGCCAGGAGGCCGACCTCTCGCGCTTCGCGCGCGAGGCGAGGATCCTCGACCAGCTCCGGGATCCGGCGGTCGTCCGGTACATCGCGCACGGCGTCACCGGGGCCTCGCGGCCGTACCTCGTGATGGAGTGGCTCGACGGCGAGGACCTCGCCGCCCACCTCGCGCGCGCCGAGCTCACCGTCGCCGAGAGCCTCACGCTGGTCCAGCGCATGGCCGGCGCGCTCGCGGCGGTGCACGCGCTCGGCGTCGTCCACCGCGACATCAAGCCGAGCAACATCTTCCTCTGCGACGGGCGCGTCGAGCTGGCGAGGCTCATCGACTTCGGCATCGCCCGGCCGCAGAGCGTCACCGCGGTCGTCACGCGCACGAACTCCGCGGTGGGTACGCTCGGGTACATGGCCCCGGAGCAGGCGCGCGGGAGCGCCGACCTCGACGCGCGCGCCGACGTGTTCGCCCTCGGGTGCGTGCTCTTCGAGTGCCTCACGGGCCAGCCGGCCTACGCGGGGGGCAACCCGATGGCGGTGCTGGCGAAGCTGCTGCTCGCGTCGCCTCCGCGGGTGCGCGACGAGCGGCCTGACGTGCCCGGCGACATCGACGCGCTCGTCGAGCGCATGCTGAGCCGGGAGCCCGCGCGGCGGCCCGCGGGCGGCGCGGCGCTCCTCGCCGAGCTCGAGGCGCTGGGCCCGCTCACCCCGCGCACGCCTGAGCAAGCCGCGCTCCGGGCGCCCGAGAGCCGCGCGAGGCCGGCGCTGACGGCGGGCGAGCAGCGGTTCCTGTCGGTGCTGCTCGCCGGCGGCGAGGGCGACGAGGAGGGGGCGGGCGGCGGGGCCGGCGCGGGGGACGCCGGAGCAGCGGCGGCGCCGCGCGGGGTCGCGGAGACCCGGGAGCCGCCCGGGCTCCGCCAGCCCGTGGTCGACCCGTCGACGTGGACCCTCGTCGCGGAGGTGCCTGTGGTCCCGGCGCCGGACGGCAAGGAGGTCGCGCTGGGCGCCCTCGTCGCCGATCACGGCGGGGAGCTCGATCGCCTCGCCGACGGGACGTGGATGGCGACGTTCCTGGGCGCGCCCCGGAGCGCGGGCGCGGGCGCGCACGAGGGCCAGCGGCCCTCGTCCACCGGCGGGACCGCGACGGACCACGCCGGCCAGGCCGCCCGCTGCGCGCTCGCGATGCGGGCGCTCCTGCCGGGGGCGCCGATCGCGCTGGCGACGGGGCGCGGCCGGGTGCGCGGGCGCTCGTCCGCCGGCGAGGCGATCGACCGCGCCGCCCTCCTCGTCGAGGAAGCGCGGCGCGCCCGCGCGGCGGGCGGGGCGGCCCCGGTGATCCGCGTCGACGCGCTGACGGCGGGGCTGCTCGAGGGCCGCTTCGAGGTCGACCGGGCGGCGGACGGCGGGCTGCTCCGGGCCGAGCGGGCCGCGCCCGAGGCGGCGCGCACCCTGCTCGGCAAGCGGACGCCGTTCGTGGGGCGGGACCGCGAGCTGCGCGCGCTGGAGGACCTCTTCGTCGAGTGCGTCGACCAGCCGGTCGCCCGCGCCGTCCTCGTGACCGGGGGCGCGGGCGTCGGGAAGTCGCGGCTGCGCAAGGAGCTCGAGGACCGCGTGGAGCGCGCGGAGCACGGCGGCGCGCCGGCCGAGGTCTGGCTCGGCCGCGGCGAGCCGATGCGGGCGGGCGCGCCGTTCGGGCTGCTCGGGCAGGTCGTCCGGAGGTGCGCGAGGGTGCAGGACGGCGAGCCGATCGAGGCGCGGCGGCAGAAGCTCGAGGACCGCGTGGCGCGCCGCGTGGCCGAGGGGGAGCGCGCCCGCGTGGCCGAGTTCCTCGGGGCGATGGTGGGGACGCCGTTCCCGGACGAGGAGAGCGTGCAGCTCCGCGCCGCGCGGCGCGATCCGGTGCTGATGGGCGACCAGCTGCGCCGCGCGTTCGTCGACTTCCTCGACGCCGAGTGCCGGGCGCAGCCGGTGGTGCTGCTGCTCGAGGACCTGCACTGGGGCGACCAGCCGTCGCTGGAGTACGTCGGCGCGGCGCTCCGGCTGCTCCCGGGCCGGCCGCTCTTCGTGGTGGGCTTCGCCCGGCCCGAGGTCGACGAGCTCTTCCCGCGGCTCTGGGCCGACGCCGAGGCCATGACGATGCGCCTCGGCGCGCTGCCGCAGCGGCCGTGCGAGCGGCTCGTGCGCGAGGTGCTCGGCGCCGCGGCGGACGACGCCACGGTCGCGCGCGTCGTGGCGCGCGCCGCGGGGAACGCCTTCTTCCTGGAGGAGCTCGTGCGCGCCGTGGCCGAGGGGCGCGGCGACCACCTGCCCGACACGGTGCTCGCGATGGTGCAGTCGCGGCTCGAGGGGCTCGCGCCCGAGGAGCGGCGGGTGCTGCGCGCGGCGTCGGTGCTCGGCCAGGTGTTCTGGCGGGGCGCGGTCCAGGCGCTGCTCGGCGGCGAGGGCCGCGCCCCCGCGCTCGACGCGCAGCTGTCGGGCCTCTCGGCGCGCGAGTGGATCGCGCGCCGCCCCGAGTCGAGCCTGAAGGACGAGGCCGAGTACGCCTTCCGCCACGCGCTCGTGCGCGAGGCCGCCTACGACATGCTGACCGACGAGGACCGCGCGCTCGGCCACCGGCTCTCGGGCGGCTGGCTCGAGGCCGCGGGCGAGCACGACGCGGCGGTGCTGGCCGAGCACTTCGAGCGCGGCGGGGAGCGCGGCCGGGCGGCGGGCTGCTACGTCCGGGCGGCGGAGCAGGCGCTGGCGGGCAACGATCTCGGCGGGGTGGTCCGCTCGGCGGACCGCGCGATCCGCTGCGGCGCGGCGGGCGAGCTGCTCGGGGCGGTGTCGCTCCTGCGGGCCGAGGCGCACCGGTTCCGCGGCGAGCTCGAGGACGCGGAGCTCTGGGCGACGGAGGCGCTGGCGCTGCTGCGCGAGGGCAGCCCGGGCTGGTACGCGGCGCTGAAGGTGGCGACGACGGCCGCGCTGAAGCTGAACCGCCCGGAGCGGGTGCCGGCGCTGCTGGCGGCGCTGCTGGCGCGCTGGTCCGACGACGCGCCCGAGCCGGCGCAGGTGGCGGCGGTGGCGTGGGCGGCGGCGCTGCTGTTCCTGACGGGCCGGTACGCCGACGCGGGGGCGCTGATGGCGCGGGTCGGGCCGGTGGCGGACCGGTTCGCCGGGGATCCGCAGATCGCCGGGACGATCGCGTGGAGCCGGGCGGCGGCGGCGCTGTTCGTGGAGGGGGATCTCAACCGGCACCGGGCGCGGCTGGAGGAGGCGATCGCGTGCTTCGACAGGTCCGGGGACCTGCGGGGCGCGTGCGGGCAGCGCGCGAACGCGGGCTTCGCGTGCAACGAGCTCGGCGCGTACGGCGAGGCGGCGGCGCTGCTGCGGGCGTCGCTGTCGGACGCGGAGCGGATGGGGCTGCGCAACATCGCGGCCTCGGCGCGGCAGAACCTCGGGGTGGCGCTCGGGCGCCTCGGCGAGCTCGCGGAGGCGCGGGCGGTGGAGGCCGAGGCGGTGCGGTCGTTCGCGGCGATGCGGGAGCCGCGGATGGAGGGGGCGTCGCGCGCGTACCTGGCCGGCATCCTCCTGTCGGCAGGCGACGTCGCGGGGGCGGAGGCGGAGGCGCGCCGCGCGGTGGAGATGCTGGAGGTCGCGAAGCCGCTCTTGCCGTACGCGCTGGCGACGCTGGCCGACGCGCTGCTCGCGGCCGGGCGGCGGGCCGAGGCGCTCGCGGAGGCGGGGCGGGCGGCGGAGATCCTGAAGGAGATCGGGCAGTTGGAGGAGGGGGAGGTGCTGGTGCGCGCCGTCCACGCGGAGGCGCTCTGGGCGACCGGCGACCGGGAGGGGGCGCGGGCGTCGCTGGCGGAGGCCGAGGCGCGGCTCGCGGAGCGGGCGGGGAAGATCGCGGATCCGGCGTGGCGGGCGAGCTTCGTGGAGCGGGTGCCGGAGCACGCGCGGACGGCGGCGCTGCGGCGGGCGTGGGATGCGGCGTGAGGTGATGGGAGCGGGGGACGCGGCGCGCTAGCGGGGAGTCAGCCGGCCGGTCGGCAGCGTGGCGAATCCGGCAGTCCGACATCCCTGGGGGATCCCGTTCCATCGCGCCTTCTCTATTCACGTGACGGCCGATTTCGACACGAGATGCTGGATGTCACTGGAATCATCTTGATACCGAGGCCAGGGCTCTCCTCGACTCGGCCACCTCCTGACGTCCTGTCCTGCCCCCTGCCCGCACAACCATTGGCCGCGCTCTGCCCCGGCATACGCCGGCTCAGGCGACTCCGCGCTCGCTTCGCTGCACAACCAGGCGCTGCGCCTCCACACGAAGCACACAAACACAAATCAGTCGCTCCTGCTGTCCGTAACAATAAGACAGGAGCCAGCCACTTCTTCACGGCGCCGCCCCCGTGGGCAGGCACGCGGTCGTGAAATGCTCTCTCTGCTGGCCCGGGCGAGAGGACCTCTCCATGCCGTCGATGATCCATGAAGCCCTGCTGCACCTCTTCCGCAACCGGCCGGCGCTCGCGGCCGAGGTGCTCCGCGACACCCTCGGAGCGCCGGTGCCCCGGTTCACCGAGGCGCGCATCGAGCCGGCCGATCTGACCGAGATCGTCCCTGTCGAGCACCGCGCGGATCTCGTGGTGCTCTTGCTCGACGGCCGCCCCGTGCTCGCGATCGTTGTAGAGGCGCAGCTCGGTCGCGATCCTGACAAGGAGTACGCCTGGCCCTCCTACCTCGTCGGCGTGCGCGCGCGCTACCGGTGCCGGGCCTGCTTGCTGGTCGCGACCACCGACCAGGCGATCGCCATCTGGAGCGCTGAGCCGATCGACCTGGGCCCGCCCGACTGGGTGCTCAGGCCTTACGTGCTCGGCCCCAGCGCCGTCCCAGTCGTGACCGACCTGGCCGACGCCAGGGCGCGGCCCGAGGTCGCGGTGCTCTCGGTCATGGCGCACGGGCAGAGCGCAGCCGGCCTGACGATCGCGGTGGCTGCCCTGACGGCCGCTGCCGGGCTGGATCAGGAGCGGCAGGACCTGTACCTCGATGTGGTGCTATCCTCTCTCAACGAGGCAGCGAGGCGGAGTCTGGAGGAAAAGATGAAGAGCGGATACGAGTTCCAGAGCGATTTCGCGCGCAGCTACGTGGCCAAGGGGCGACAGGAGGGGCTGCTGGAGGGGCAGCGCGAAGCGGCCGCGAACGACGTGCTGAAGGTGCTCGAAGCGCGCGGCCTGGAGATCCCCCCGGAGGTCCGCGAGCGCGTGCTCGCGAGCACCGACATGACCGAGCTCGACCGCTGGCTGCGCCGCGCCGTGGTCATCCCCGACGCCAGTGCTCTCCTCGACCCGGTCAGTTCCTGATGGCCTCCTGATCGCCCCGCCCGCATCGCCACGGGCCGCACGCCTTCCTCACCCGGCGCATCGCCCCGTCACCCAGCCACCGGCCGGCGTGGGACCGCGGCGGGTGGCCGGGCGCAGCGCTGGAATCGCGGACATGCCAGCTTCCGGCTGAGTCCCTCGCCCGCACGCTGCTGCGGTGAGCCACCATCCGGCCAGCGCCGCCCCGAGGAGCGGGCCCCAAAAAAAACTTCGCCGGCATGTCGAGCCGGCGCGTCGAGCTCCGACATCCAGGCGAGGCGAGGTCGCGATGACCCCGCCGCCCCATCCCACCGCCGGGCTCTACCCGGCAAGGAGCTCCGACCATGGCCACCACGCAGAAGATCAAGACGTTCCTCTGGTTCGACAACAACGCCGAGGAGGCGGTGCGGCTCTACACGTCCCTCTTCAAGAACTCGCGGGTCGTCGACGAGCTCCGCAACGGAGACGCGGGACCGGGGCCCAAGGGCTCGCTCCTGACCGTCGAGTTCGAGATCGAGGGCCAGCGGTTCGTCGCCATGAACGGCGGCCCGCACTTCAAGTTCAACGAGGCCATCTCGCTCGCCGTCACCTGCGAGACGCAAGCCGAGGTCGACGAGCTCTGGACCAAGCTCACGGCCGACGGCGGCGCCGAGAGCCAGTGCGGGTGGCTCAAGGACAGGTTCGGCCTTTCCTGGCAGATCGTCCCGTCGGCGCTGCCGCGGCTGCTCCAGCACCCGGAGCCGGCCAAGGCGGCGCGGGTTATGCAAGCGATGATGCAGATGAAGAAGATTGATATCGCGCGGCTCGAGGAGGCCGCTCGGTAGGCGCCCCCGCCCGCTGGCACGAGCGCCTCGATCCCTCATGGCCACTCGTGGCCGTCGAACCGGGCGCAGCGTCCCGGAGCGCGTATCCGGGGGTTCCACGACGAGAGCTTCTCCCGTAAATAGACCCCCGCTTGCGCACGCTGCGGCCCAGTCACGTCCTCGCCGGGCCCTTCGCCGCCGCGCTCTCGCTCGCTGCGGCCGTGGCTGCCGCCGGCGAGGCGCTGCCGGGCGGGGTGCGGCTCTCCTACGCGCGCGATCCCGGCGCCGCGGCGTGTCCCGAGGAAGAGGGCTTCCGCAACGCCGTCGCGACGCGGCTTGGCGGCGTCGACCCGTTCTCGCCGGACGGCGCATGGCGGGTCGAGGTGGTCATCACGCCCCGAGCGCGCGATCTCAAGGCCGAGATCGCGCTGTTCGACGGCCGCGGCGAGCCGCGCGGCCGGCAGGAGCGCACGGCCGCTGACTGCCGCGCGCTCGTCGACGACATCACCCTCTCGATCAGCATCGCGATGCGTGCGCTCCCGACGGCGAACTCGCCTGACGCGCCGGCTCCGGCCGATGCGACACCCGAGCCGCCGCACGCCGCTCCCGCGTCGCAGCCGCCTGCCTCTCCGCGGGCGCGCGCGGCTCCTCCCCCGCCGCCTCGCCGTGCCCCTGGGCCAGCGCGCGCAGCGCCGCCCGCTGTCCCGCCTTCCGTGCGACCCAGGCTTCAGCTCGGCGCCGGCCCCGTGCTCGCCGCGGGCTTCGCCCCGGGCGTGTCCATCGGCTTCTCCGGCTTCGTCGGGCTCCGCTGGCCCGACGCGTCGCTCCTGATCGAGGCGCGCGGCGATCTCCCGGTCACCACCGCGCCCCGCCCCGACATGTTCGTCGACACGTCATGGCTCGGCGGATCCGTGGTCCCCTGCCTTCACGAGGCCTGGTTCTTCGGCTGCGGCGTCGTCACTGCCGGACAGCTCCGATACTCCCTGCGCGCGAAGGCGACCTCCCCGGACACGCGGCTGTACGCAGGGCTTGGGCTTCGGGCAGGCGCTGAGGCCCCCTTGTCGTCCCGCCTTGCCGCACAGCTCACTGCGGACCTGCTGGTCAACGTCCGGCGGCCGCGCCTCTGGGTAAACGACGGTGAAGCGGCGTTCGCCGGTACGGCTTCGGGCGTCGTCACGTTGCGCTTCGTCGCGTCATTCTGAGCAGCGCACCACGCTCACCGAGCGATGCTGCTCGCAGGAATGCCATCCCCGCGAGGACTGCGCGGTCGAGAAAACCTCGAAGGCCACGGCGCTCCTCTCCCACAGCCTCTTGGCTTCGCTCATCGCCGCCCTGGTCAGGGGGAACCTATCCGAGTTCGGGGTCCCGCGCGCGAGGTGGTGCCGGCTGCTGCGGCTGCCGGTCGAGGCAGCAGAACGTGACCGGCCCGCGCGGCGCGACCTCTCCGATCAGCTCTCCGCCGACCGCCGTGCAGCTCCCCGGATCGAGGTCGACGACGACCGCCGACTTGCTCCCGAGCGCCGTGCCGGGGGCGATCGCGCCGCAGAAGGACGAGTCGGACCGCATCAGCACGCTGACAACGCCGGTCGAGCACTCCGCGTCGCTGAACGCGGAGACCCACACGCTGCAGGCTCCCCCGCTCGGCTCGCCGCAGGTGCAGGCCGAGCACCCGCGCGAGTCCTCCGCGCCCTCGTAGGCGATGTGCCGTGACGGATACGTCGGCGGGCACTCGTGCTCCCCTTCGTGGTGCATGATGCAGGTCAGGAAGCCCTCCGGCGGCGCGGCGGCGCCCTCCGGCGGCGCCGGCGAGCACCTCATCCCCGACTCGCCGCACGGAGCGTACGCAACGACGCCAGCGCACGTCTTGGCGGCGGTTGCCCAGCGGAAGCCGCCCTGCGGCTCCTGCGCGGGTTCCTCCACGACCGACGGCGAGCACGCGCCCGCGATCACCCGCGGCGCCGGGAGATCGAGCGACTGCGTGCACGGCCCACCGGCGCACGCCTGCCCGGCCGGGATCGCATTCGCCGTGGTGCAGGTGCCGTCCCACGCCTCGGGGGCCGCGAACGACGTCCGCTGCGCTCCGGGATCGCCCGGGCACGGCGCGTCAACGGCGCTCCACGCCGCCGGCAGCTCGCACGAGGTCTCCGGCGGATCACAGGCGCAGGCCGCGCACCGGTATGGCTCCACCACGAGATCCGCGTGGAGCTCGTCACCCGGGACCGGCGCCGTGGCTGGACAGTCCGGCACCCTGTCCGGCGGGCCCAGCCAGAGCAGCAGCGGCTCGAACCAGCCGGGCGGCTCCTTCGGCACGCACTGCCCCGCGCAGAGGGACGACATGCCGCCGCCGATGCCGTCCCCCCCACCCTCCTGCTCGCCTCCACCACCGGTCCCCTCGTCCCCTCCACCGGTCCCGGCATCGTTGCAGCCGCCGTCCTCATCGCAGACATTCGCGTCCGGGCCGGCATCGTAGCAGGGCTTGTTGTCGATCGCCGGCGGGCTATCGTCGTCACAAGTGTACCAGCGGGCGTCATCGGTACAGCCGCCGCCGACGATACCGGCCACGAGCAAGGCGGGCAGGACGCCGCCCACGACCAGCATCATCCATCGCAGATTCCGCGTATTCATCGAAGGATCTCCCGGCTTCGAGCACAGCGCCCGGTTGGGGGCAAGGACACGCACCGCAGCCGCTGCTCCGAGCGCGAGCAGACCACACCCACCACGCGCAGGGAAGCCGCTCTGGCCCCCTCGCCTGGCTTCCTCTCAGCTCCGCACGCCACGTGCCCGACGCTCGCCAGGACAGCGCCTTACGGACAGATACATCGAATTTCCACGCATTCGCTCCTCCGTCGCGGTGCACGGCACCGCTGCTTCACAGCGAGCCCGTCGCATGAGGTCCTGCCCCGCTTCCTCCGTGCGGCCGCGCGCTCCTCATCCTGGTGTTGTGCCGCCTTCGGCCAGGCGCTCGCTCCACACGGCGCACGAGCACAACCGGGCTCAGGGCTACTCCTCTACAGAGCTACTCCTCTGACAGAGCTACTCCTCTGGTAGACAGCAGAAGGTCATCGCCGCGCGCGGCGCGACACCGCCCGTCGGCTCCCCGCCGCCCGGCGCGCAGGTCCCCGGCGCGATCTCGACCACGCTGGCCGACTTGCTCCCGAGCGCCGTCCCGCGCGCGACCGCGCCGCAGAACGGCGCCTCGGACGACACCCGCGCGCTGATCACGACCTGGGAGCACCTGCCGTCGCTGTAGGCCGACGCGAGGATGCTGCACTCCCCGCCGGTCGCGTCGCCGCACGTGCAGTCCGTGCAGGCGCGTGTGTCCTCCGCGTCCTCGTAGAAGACGTGATGCTCGCTGTAGGGCGAGAACGACGGGCATTCCTCGACCTCGCCGTGATGGATGATGCAGGTCAGGAACCCGCCCGGCGGCGCGCTGTTGCCCTCCAGCGGTGCCGGCGCGCAGGCCGCCCCGGGATCGGCGCACCGCCCGATCGCGGTGCCGACGCACGCCCTGGCGTACGTCGCCCAGGCGACGGCGGGCGGCGCCGGCGGCGCCTCCGCGCGCCTTGGCGAGCACGTCCCGGCCACCACGCGCGGCGCCGGGATCTCGAGCGACTGCGCGCACGGCCCACCCGCGCAGGCTTCCCCGGCCGCGATCGCGCTCTCCGCCGTGCACGCGCCGTCCCAGCCCTCGGGCGCCGCAAAGGACGTCCGCTCCGCGGCGGGAGCGGCGTCGCACGCCCGCGTGTCGTAGGCGCCCCACGCCTCGGGCAGCTCGCACGTGGCGTCCGGCGGATCGCAGGCGCACGCCGCGCACCGGTGCGGCTCGACCAGGAGGTCTCGATGGCCCTCGAAGCCCAGCACCGGCGCCTGAGGCGGGCACTCCGGCGCCGCCTCGCCGGGCGACCCGAACCAGAGCAACAGCGGCTCGAACCACCCGAGCGGCCTGCCGGGCACGCACTGTCCCCGGCAGGAGCTCGCGTCGCCGCTGCCCTCGTCGTCTCCCGGCGCGCCGGGCTGATCCGGCGGGTCGGGCTCGCCGGGCACGCCTGCATCCTCGCAGCCCTCGGCGCCCGGGCCAGCCTCCTCGCAGCGCTCTGCCCGGTACTTGTCGACGAGGGTGCTGCACAGCTCTTCCTGGGGCGTCCTCGGATCGTCGCAGACGAGGATGAAGCGCTCGGTGCAGCCGCCGGCCATGACCCCGGCGGCTGCGAGCGCCGAGGCCAGACTCCCCAGCAGCGCCTTCGATCGCAGAGCACGTCTACCCATCAAAGCACCTCGCACCATCGAGCTCCCGCGGGCGAGGGCGCCCGCACACAGGCGCAGCGAGACCGCCGCTCCGGCCGCGAGAAGACCACGACTCGAGCGCGCCGGGAAGAGGCGGCGCGCCCTCGACTTGCTCTGTCGTCGCCACGCATGCGTGGACCACGCATTCCGCTCGATCCGACAAAATTCTCCACAATTCGACACGACTGGGCGTCCTCACGCCTCATCATTTTTATCCATGCGTCGGACGATTTCGACACGGGATGCGGGACGTCGCCGGAATCATCTCTGCCCCGCACAGCAGGAGCCGCACGCCGCCCCCTGGACACGCTGGCTCAACCGGTTGCGCGATCGCGCCGCTGCACCTCAACAGGCAGCGCACAAACACAAATCATCCGACCCTGGTGTCCGTAAAATTAAGGCAGGAGCCAGCCGCTTCTCCCCGGCCCCGCCCCCGTGGGCAGGCACGCCGTCGAGAAACGCTCTCTGCTGGCCCGGGCGAGAGGGCCCCTCCATGCCGTCGATGATCCATGAAGCCCTGCTGCACCTCTTCCGCAACCGGCCGGCGCTCGCGGCCGAGGTGCTCCGCGACACCCTCGGAGCGCCGGTGCCCCGGTTCACCGAGGCGCGCATCGAGCCGGCCGATCTGACCGAGATCGTCCCTGTCGAGCACCGCGCGGATCTCGTGGTGCTCTTGCTCGACGGCCGCCCCGTGCTCGCGATCGTTGTAGAGGCGCAGCTCGGTCGCGATCCTGACAAGGAGTACGCCTGGCCCTCCTACCTCGTCGGCGTGCGCGCGCGCTACCGGTGCCGGGCCTGCTTGCTGGTCGCGACCACCGACCAGGCGATCGCCACCTGGAGCGCCGAGCCGATCGATCTGGGCCCGCCCGACTGGGTGCTCAGGCCTTACGTGCTCGGCCCCAGCGCCGTCCCGGTCGTGACCGACCTGGCCGACGCCAGGTCGCGGCCCGAGGTCGCGGTGCTCTCGGTCATGGCGCACGGGCAGAGCGCGGCCGGCCTGACGATCGCGATCGCTGCCCTCACGGCCGCAGCCGGGCTGGATCGGGAGCGGCAGGACCTGTACCTCGATGTGGTGCCATCCTCTCTGAATGAGGCAGCGAGGCGGAGTCTGGAGGAAAAATGAAGAGCGGATACGAGTTCCAGAGCGATTTCGCGCGCAGCTACGTGGCCAAGGGGACCGCGAACGCCGTGCTGAAGGTGCTCGAAGCGCGCGGCCTGGAGATCCCGCCGGAGGTCCGCGAGCGCGTGCTCGCGAGCACCGACATGACCGAGCTCGACCGCTGGCTGCGCCGCGCCGTGGTCATCCCCGAGGCCAGTGCTCTCCTCGACACGGTCAGCTCCTGATGACGCCCTGACCCCCACCCGCACGGCCCCGGGCCGCGCTCCGCCCCCGGCACACGCCGGCTCCGTCGACTCCACGCGACAGCAGAACAGCATCGCCGAGCGAGGCTCCGGCCGTATCGCCGAGCGAGGCTCCGGCCGCCCGGTTCTTTTTCTTCCATCCGACGTACGATTTCGCCACGAAGCGTGGGCCGTCGCCGGAACTTATACTGATGAGGGACCCGCGATCCCGCTCCAAGCCCCTGCCCGCCCCGGCTCCCGACGCACCTCCTGGGCCCGGCGCACCTCCTGCTCCCGGCGCAGCCCCAGCGCCCCCCGGCGCACCTCCGGGGCCGGAGGACGAGCCCGTGCGGCCGTCGTTCGAGGAGGTCTACCGCTCCGCGCAACCCTACGTTCTCCGGCTGCTCTGGCGGCTGGGGGTCGAGTCGCGCGACCTCGAGGACGTCGCGCACGAGGTGTTTCTGGTCGTCCACCGGCGCCTCCCGGACTACCAGCCCGGCGGCTCCCTCAATGCGTGGCTCTCGGCCATCGCGTCGCGGGTCGCGCTGCGCCACCGGCAGCTCGCCCGTAATGTGCGAGAGCTGCTCTCGGACGACGGCCGGGCCGTGGACGTCGCCGATCCCGGGCTCGACGTGGAGCAGCTGCACGCGCAGGCGGAGACCGGGCATCTGGTCCGGCAGCTCATCCAGCACATCGAGACGAGCAGGCGCCCGATCTTCATCCTGCACGACCTCGAGGGCATGGCGATGCGCGATATCGCGCATGCTTTCCAGATCTCGCAGAACACGGCGTGGGACCGGCTGCGGCGGGCCCGCGACGAGTTCGAGACCGCGGCCAGGCGGCTCAACGCCCGCGACCGCCACGCGCTCGGCGTGCGCGGCCTCCGCGTCACGCTCGCTCCCCTGCTCCTTCCGCCAGGACCGCAGTCGCTCGGCATGGGCGCCGGCGGGCTCGAGGCGTCCGCGGCGCGCCTCTGGGCACGGATCCAGACGTCGCTCGCTTCCGGCGGGATGGAAGAGCCGGTGCGAGGCGGCCCCGGCGCGCCGCCATCCGGCCCCCGAGGCGCCACCGGCGGCGGGGCCATGACGGTGCCGCCGAGGCACGCCTCGCTGGTCGTGACGGTCTCCGGGACCAAGCTCGCCGCAGCGGGAGCCACGCTGTTCCTGGCCGGCGCCGGGGCCGCCACGGCCACCCTCTCCGCGCTGGGTGCGCAGCCCCCCTCGCCCCCGCTCGAGATCCGGCGCGAGGAGATCGCCGCAAGACCGCTTGCGCCCCCCATCGCGGCCCCGCTCGGAGCGCCGCCTGCCGCTCCAGCGACAGCCATGTCGGCTCCGGCGACAGCCATGTCGGCTCCGGGGACAGCCATGTCGGCTCCGGGGACAGCCATGTCGGCTCCGGCGACAGCCGAGTCGGCTCCGGCGACGACCGCGCGGGCATCGACATCTCCCGCGCGCCGCGCCGCGCACGTGGCCGACAGGCACAGCGTCGACCCGGACATCAGCCTGCTCGGCCGCGCGGATGCCGCGCTCGGGGCGGGGCGAGCCACGGAGGCCCTCGATCTCCTCGAGCGGCACGCGCGGAAGTACCCGCACGGTCCGAGCACGGAGCAGCGGGAGGCGCTGGCCGTCCGCGTCCTGCTCACGGCTGGACGGCGCACCGAGGCCGCCGCCCGGGCCGAGCGCTTCCGGGCAGCGTTCCCGGGCAGCTTGCTCATGCCCGCGGTCGACGCCGCACTGGCGCCGCCGTGAGCCCCCCACCCGGTGGGCGCGGGTCGATTTCGCCGCGGATCGCAGGCGACTCCTGGATTCCCCGCTCGTGGATGCACACTCACGAACGAAGGGGGCCAGCACAGCGCCCCGCGCCTGCCGGCGTCTCCCCGAGACGACGGCGAAACCAGCCACGGAGCTGCACGTGCTGTATCGCCTGTTCCGCGAAGAGACAGTCCGCTCCGTGCTGGCCTGGTTGAGGCGGCTCGGGATCCCACGCAACGACCGGCTGGACGTCGCGCAGGATATCCTCCTCTCGGCCTTCACGAGCCTTTCACGCTTCGACCCGGGACGCGCCGCACCGGAGCGCTGGATCAACCGGATCGCCGTCCACGTCGCTGCCCATTACCATCAACGCGGAAGGCACCGGCGCGAGCTGCTCGTCGAAGCGCCGGACCTCGCGGTCGCCGACGAGCGCCCCGGCCCCGAGGAGCTGCTCGGGAACGAGCAGCAGCACCAGCTCGTGCGCTCGTGGATCCAGGCGCTGGCGCCCGAGCATCGATCGCTGCTCCTCGAGCACCACATCGAGGAGATCCCCATGGCGGAGATCGCCAGGCGACTCGAGATCCCCCTCTCGACAGCCTACAAGCGTCACGCCTGCGCGGTCGCCGCGCTGGCGGACATCGCGCGCAAAGGCGCGCCCGGATAGCCGCGCGAAGTCCACGCCAGGTGAGACGGCACGACGTGGGACCCCGCCCTTTCGACTGACCACCTCTCCTCGCCGATGGCGCGCATCGGTCCCCCGACGCCCCGCGCCGGTTTCTTGCTGTCCGACATCGATTTCTTGCTGTCAGACATCGATTTTTCGGTGATCCACATCGATTTTTCGATGTCGTGGCGCGATCGCCCGATGTGCTCCCTTGACGGAAGCTCCGGCGATGCGCTCCTGGGGACCTGGCCAGGCAGCGTTCCGCCTGGCTCGTCGCTTTTCACGCATCCATATCCATCGCATCAGGAGGTTTATCCCCGTGCCTACCCCGACCCGCATCGACACGGCAGAGCTCGAGCTCGCCACCGCCAAGGCCCGCAAGAAGGTGGACGAGGCCTTCGCCCTCCTCGCTCCTTATCTCGTCGTGCTGAACGAGGCCGAGCGCGCCGCCATGCCGCGGGCGAGAGAGGGCTTCGAGCAGGCGACCCGATCGCTGTGCCGCGCGATGGCCGAGCACCCGGCCGTGGCGGCCGCGGCAGGCTTCGAGTCCGACGCGGTGCTCGAGGACCTGAACAACCTCGACGTGATCAGGCCTTTCTTCGAGCGCGTCGAGGAGCTGTGGCAACGGCTCGCCGACAGCCGACTCGCCTGGTCCGCCGAGGCGTGGAGCCCCTCTCTCGTCGCCTACAGCGTGGCCAAGGCCGCATCGGAGGCGAAGCCCGCGCTCCGCACCGTGACCGCCCCGCTCACGAAGATCTTCGCGACCCGCCGCGCGCGCGGCGGGGAAGAGCCGCCCCAGCCGGTGGTCCAGCCGCCCCAGCCGCCGCCCGGCGCATAGCCCCACCGCCTCAGCCGCCGTCCGGCGCACAGCCCCACCGCCCCAGCCGCCGTCCGGCGCACAGCCCCACCGCCCCAGCCGCCGCCCGGCGCATAGCCCCACCGCCCCACCCGCCGCCCGGCGCGGGACAGGCGCGTCACAGCGCCGGTCGGCCGGGCGCAGCGCTGGAATCGCGGACACGATAGCTTCCGGCTGGCTCCCTCCGGCATTAGAGGCTGCCCGGAGGAGGCGCGACCATGGCAAAGAGACCGCGCGACGCGCAGATTGACCTGAACCAGGCAACAGCGGAAGAGCTCGAGGCCATCGAGGGCATCGACGGCGAGCGGGCCCGGCTCATCATCGAGCACCGGAACGAGCGCGGCGCCTTCCAGAGCTGGGAGGACGTGCTCTGCGTGCCGGGGATCGACAGCGTCCTGCTCGGCAAGCTCCAGAAAGGCAGCGCGCTCGGCGACGCCGCCGGGTCGCCGGCGGCGGGCGCCGGCGCGGACGCGACAGGAGGGGCCGTAACCACGTCGGGCGCCGCGAGGACGCCGCGCGCCACGGGAGAGGGCGATATCGGCGATATGGCAGCCCTGGAGCAGATCATCGGGTTGATCCTGCTCGACATGGCCGCCGCGCAGGCATACCGCGTGGCGATCGACGCCTGCAAGACGCCGGAGATCAGGAGACAGCTCGAGGCGTTCCGGGGTGACCACGAGCGGCACGCGCGCGAGCTCTCGGACGCGCTCGGCGCCTCGCTGCCGGAGCAGCCCGATGAGCGCGGCCAGTGCATTCAACGCTACACCGAGCTCTCGGCGCGGGAGGACCGGACAGCGCTCGTGGCCATGCGCGGCAACGAGGAGCTCACGAACGACGCCTATGCCTCGGCGCTGGCGAGCGATCTGCCGGACGACGTCCGGCGCATGGTGGAGGCGAACTGGCAGGACGAGCGGCGCCACATCCGCTGGATCAACGAGGAGATCCGGACGCGCGGCTGGGAGCTGCCGGAGGTGCCATCGACGCTGGCCGAGGCCGCCTGAGCGCGTCGCGCTGGTGCGGCCAGGACGTCATCGCCGTCGTTCGTCCTGGTCCCCCGGTCGCACCCCGCGCCGTCGAGCCGCTCGCGCGCGGGCGGCCAGCGCGACCGGCGAGGCCCGGCTTGTGACGCGCCACGCCGGCGGAGTAAGCTCGCGCGCGCTCGGCTGAGATCGCGCGGGAATGGCCTCTCGAACCAAGGGAACGCGCGGCGGTGGTCCCCCTCCCGCCGCCGACGTCGACGACGAGGTCGACGACCTCTACAAGAAGCCGCTCGGCGATTTCACGCGCGCCCGCGACGAGCTGGCGAAGCGCCTCCGGCAGGCCGGAGACAAGGCCGCGTCCGACCGCGTGAAGGCGCTGCGGCGGCCGACGGCGGCCGCCTGGACCTTGAACCAGCTCGCGCGCCGGTACCCGCAGCGCATGGAGGCGCTGCTCGACGCGGGCGAGCGGCTGCGCGAGGCCCAGCGGGGGGCGCTCGCGCCGGGCGGCGCGCAGGAGCTGCGAGCGGCCAGCCAGAAGCACCGCGCGATCGTCAATGAGCTCCTGCGCGCGGCGCCAGCGCTCTTCTCCGAGGGAGGCTACAGCGAGAAGGGCAATCCGATGGACCGCCTGCGGGACTCGCTGCTCGCGACCCCCACCGCGAGCGCATCGGATCTCGAGCTGCTCGCGCGGGGGCGGGTGTCCGGCGACATCGAGCCGGGGGACCTGTCGGACATGCTCGGGCTGCTGCGCGGGCGGCCGTCCGAGAAGCCCGCCGACGGCGAGGCGAAGGCAGACCGCGGGCAGAAGGCCCCGAAGGCGGAGGCGCCGAAAAGGAAGGCGCGAGAGGCCGGGGACGCGCCGGAGAAGCAGAGGAGAGCTGCCGAGCAGCGCGAGCGCGAAGAGCAGCGCGCCGCAAAGGAGCGCGAGCAGCAGCGCTCCGCAAAAGAGCGCGAGCGCGAAGAGCAGCGTGCAGCAAAAGAGCGCGAGCGCGAGCAGCAGCGCTCCGCAAAAGAGCGCGAGCAGAAGGCGCGGCTCAAGGCCGAGGAGCGCGAGCAGAAGGCGCAGCTCGCGGCAGAGAGGCGCGCGCGCAAGGAGCGGCTCGCGGCGGAGCAGCGCGAGCAGAAGGCGCAGCTCGCCGCGGCGGAGAAGGAGCGGGACCAGGCGAGCCGGGAGGCCGCACGCGCCGCCAAGGAAGCGGATCGCCTGACCAAGGAGGCCGCCAGGATGAGCCGCGCCGCCGAGAAGGCCGAGGAGGCCGCGCGCGCGGCGAGGAAGCGCGCGCAAGAGGCCGAGCGCAGGGCCACGGACGCACAGCAGGAGGCGGCCGACAGCGCCGGACGCCTCGACGCGGCGGAGGACAGGCTCGACCGGCTCGGCCGCTGAAGCGCTATCGCTTCTTCGACCGCGCCTTCGGCGCCGGGGTCGGCTTGATATCGACGGTCGTGGCCCCCTGGCAGGGCACCTGCGCCGTCACCCCCGCGCTCGCCCACTCGGGGAACTTCGTCTTGCCGGGCTTGCCGACGCGCACGAAGAAGCGACCGCAGCGCACGACCAGCGGCTCGTTCACCGCGCCGGCGTACTTGCCGGTCACGTAGACACCCCCAGGATCGGGGAACCCCACCGTGAGCACGCCGTGCCCCTTGGGCACCGACGCCGGGTTCACCCCCTCCCGCGCCGCGCTCGCCGCTTCTTTTGCGGCCGCTTCCTTCGCCGCCGCTTCCTTCGCCGCAGCTTCCTTCGCGGCAGCCTCTTTCGCCGCGGCTTCCTTCGCTGCGGCTTCCTTCGCCGCCGCTTCCTTTTCCTTCGCCGCAGCCTCCTTCGCCGCCGCCGCTTCCTTCGCCGCAGCCTCCTTCGCCGCCGCCGCTTCCTTCGCCGCAGCCTCCTTCGCCGCCGCCGCTTCCTTCGCAGCAGCCTCCTTCGCCGCCGCCGCTTCCTTCGCCGACGCCTTCCCCCCTGGGCCCCGCTTCGCGGCGGGCAGCGCGCTCGGCGCCGGCGGCGGCGGCGCCGTGTCGATGGACGCGACGACCGCCGACGCCTGCTCCACCGGCGCCTCGGTGGCCGGCGCCGGCCGCTCGCGCCGCGCGACGTAGATCCAGAGCGCCGCCACCACCGTCGCCGTGATCGCCGACACGGCGATGGTCCCGGCCGTCGACAGCGAGCGCGGCGCCTGCCAGGGCAGCGTCGGCGAGCGCTGGCGCCGCATCGGCGAGCCCGGCGGCGACGACTCCGCCGCGGGGCCGTTCAGGACCGCCGCGCTCGGGTACGGCACGCCCCCCGGCGGCGTCAGGCCCGACGCGCCGCCCAGGGGCACGGTCACGCCAGGCGGCGTCAGGCCCGTCGAGGCCAGGGGCACGGTCACGCCGGACGGCGTCACCGGCGAGTTCGAAGGCGGCTTCGGCGGCGGCGGACCGAAGAACGGCGTCGCGAGGTCCGCCGGGAGCGCCGGCGGCGGGCCGAAGCGGATCGCCTCCGGGATCACCGACGTCGTCGGGCCGAACCGCACCGACGCGGCGCCGTTGCCCGGGATCGTCGCGTCGTCCTCCTCGAACACCGGCTCGACCTCGGGCAACGTCGCCGGCCCGCCGCCCGCCAGCAGCTCCTCGGCCGCCGCCGCGTCGCGCTCCGCCGCGCGCTTCGACGCCTCGAACAGGCGGCCGAACGTCTCGCGGTCCGGCAGCGCGGGCCTCCGCGCCTCGACGCCCTTCACCGCCTCGACCCGCGGATCGAGCGGGCGCGGCGTCGCCTGGTTCGCCGGCGCCGGGATCGTGATCGGCTCGGCCGCCGGCGCGCCCACCGACGCCTTGCCGTCCCGCCGCGCAGACCCCGCCAGCGCCTCCGACGCGTCCGCCGTGGGAGGCGCCGTCTTCGCCAGCGGGCCGCCCGGCTTCAGCTTCGCAGCGCCCCCTTCCCGGGCCGCCTGATCCTTGGCGAACAGGTCCTTCGCGAGCCGCTTCGCGGCGTCGGCCGCGGGCCTCGAGGTCTGCCCCCCCTTGCCCTTGACCGGGATCGTCGGCCGCCGATCCTCCTCGGGATCGGCGTCCTCGATCTCGATCGTCGCGTGCGCGGACTGCACGCGGGTCACGAGCTCGGCCTTCCCCTTCTCGGGGCGCGCCACCTTCGCGAGCGCCTGCTCGATCTCCTGCGACGTGATCTTCCGGTCGTCCGGCGCCTGCGAGAGGGCCGTGTCGAGCAGCGCCACGATCGGGCGCGGGATCTCGGGGCGGATCGAGGCGATGGCGGGCGGGCGCGTGCCGTCCGCCGACGGCCGCCGCCCCGAGAGCAGCGACCAGAGCAGGAGCCCCACGCCGTAGATATCCGCCTTGACCGTGACGCGCTCGGCGCGCACCTGCTCGGGCGCCATGTAGCCCGGCGCGCCCTTCACCACGCCCGCGATCGTGTCCGGCGTGCGCCCGAGGATCTTGCCGATGCCGAAGCCCGTCAGGCGCACCTGCCCGTCCCACCCGATCACGATGTTGTCCGGGTGCAGGTTGCGGTGGATGATCGGCGTCGGGCTGCCGTGCTCGTCCGTCGCCCCGTGCGCGTGCGCGAGCGCGCCGGCGATGCAGTGGACCAGGTAATAGACCGCCGCGTCCGCGAGCTTCTGCTGCCGCGTCGCGAGGTGCTGGAGCAGCCGATTGAGGCTGACGCCCTCGACGTGCTCGAGCACGAGCACGAGCCGGCCGGAGTGCTCGAAGAAGTCGAACATCCGCACGATCGCCGGGTGGTTCAGCGTCGCGCAGATCGACGCCTCGCGGGCGAGCTCGTCGGCGAAGCGCGGGTCGCCCTCGGCCGTATTCGGGACGAGCTTCAGCGCGCAGACGCGCCGGAACCCGAGCGGGCCGTCCAGCCGCCCGAGATAGACGCTGGTGGACCCAGAACCGGCCAGGCGCCGGAGGATCTTGTAGGCCCCAATCGTCTCGGGAGCGGGCTCCGTCGGAAACATCCGGGGCCGATCATACCCAAGCGCGGCGAAGCCCCCAAGCCAACGACCAACACGGATCACTTCGCGGCGCCGAGAGGCGTGCCCGGGCGCCTCGGTGCGACGCCATGCTCCACGCGCCCTGTACGGCGCGTTGCTCTCCCGCTTGGCAGAGAGCGGTACAGCTGATCAGCAGAAGTCCGAACAGCTGTGACGGATCACGGCGCAGGATGCGCCGCGCGGGCCGACCGGAGTCCCCGGCCTGGCGCTCGACCCGCGCTCGACCCGCGCTCGACCCACGCTCGACGCGCGCTCGACCCACGCTCGACGCGCGAAGGCGCCCGCGCGAGCGCGGGAGCTCACGAACTCGGGAAGATCATTGAGCATTTCTCCCCATCTCCGCCCTCGCGCCGGATCCGGCCGCCGACGCCGTCGCGCTCGCGCGGCCGCGCCTCTGGCTTTCGAGCGGCGCTGGGCCTGGGTTATAAGCCGCGGCGATGAAGCTCCGCGCCTGGCATCGACTGCTCGCCGTCGTCCTCCTCGCCAGCTGCGAGGCTGCCGTCCCGCCTCCGCCGCCCGCGCCGCCGCCGCCGCCGCCGCCGAGCGCCGCCGCCGCGACGCCGACGCCCGCTTCCGCGCCGGCCGCGCCGGCCGCGCCGGCGTCGCGCTTCCCGGCCGGGTGGCCGTTCCCGGAGGGCGCGCCGCCGGTGCGAGGCCCCTCGATGGTGTCGAGCGACGCCGCCCTCGCCACGAAGGTCGGCGCCGACGTCCTCGCCGCGGGCGGCAACGCGGTCGACGCGGCGGTCGCGACGGCGTTCGCGCTCGCGGTGGTACACCCGACCGCCGGCAACCTCGGCGGCGGCGGGTTCCTGGTCGCCCGCGTCGGCGACAAGGAGCACGCGCTCGACTTCCGCGAGACGGCGCCGGGCAAGGCGACCCACGACATGTACCGGGGCAAGGACGGCAAGCCCACCGAGAGCGCGCGCGTCGGCCACCTCGCCGTGGGCGTGCCCGGGAGCGTGGCGGGGCTCTGGGAGGCCTTCGACAAGCTCGGCTCGAAGAAGAAGACGTGGGCCGAGCTCATCGCGCCGGCGATCCGGCTCGCGAAGGAGGGCTTCCCGGTCGACGAGAACTTCGCGACGACCGTCAAGGCCGCGTCGTCCAAGCTCGCGCGCTTCCCGGCGTCGGCCGCGCTGTTCCTGCCGGGCGGCGCCCCCATCGCGATCGGCGCGACATGGAAGTCGCCCGAGCTCGCGGCCACGCTCGAGCGCATCGCCCAGAAGGGGCCCGCGGGCTTCTACGAGGGCAAGACCGCGGAGCTCCTCGTCGCGGAGATGCGGCGGGGCAAGGGGCTGATCACGGCCGCGGACCTCAAGGGCTACAAGGCGAAGTGGCGCGAGCCGGTCGTGTTCGAGTACCGCGGGCGCCGCGTCGCCTCGATGCCGCTCCCCTCGTCGGGGGGCATCGCGCTCGCGATGATCGCGCACCAGCTCGAGGGGCTCGAGATCGCGAAGCTCGGCTGGCACTCGCCGTCGCACGTGCACGTGGTCGCCGAGGCGATGCGGCGCGTCTTCCTCGCGCGCAACGAGGTGCTCGGCGACCCCGACTTCGTGAAGAACCCGGTGGAGGAGCTGCTCTCGGTGGCGTGGGCCGAGAAGCAGCGCGCCACGATCGCCGCCGACCGCGCGACGCCGACCGAGGAGCTGACCCGCGGCGCGGGCGCCAAGGACTCGGGCGGCCGCGGCCCGCACACGACGCACTTCTCGGTGGTCGACGCGCAGGGCAACGCCGTCGCGCTCACGACGACGCTGAACGGCTGGTACGGCGCGGGGGTGACCGTGACCGGCGCGGGCTTCGTGCTGAACAACGAGATGGACGACTTCGCCGCCGTGCCCGGCACCGCGAACCAGTTCGGCCTGGTGCAGGGGGAGGCCAACTCCGTCGCGCCCGGCAAGCGCATGCTCTCGTCGATGTCGCCCACGATCGTGACGGGCAAGGACGGGCGCGTGGAGCTCGTGCTCGGCGCCGCCGGCGGCCCGACGATCCTCACGGCGGTGTTCCAGATCCTCTCGAACGTGGTCGACTTCGGCATGGATGTGACCACGGCGGTCAACGCGCCGCGCTTCCACCAGCAGGACTACCCCGACCGGCTGTTCGGCGAGACGGGCGGCTTCTCCGACGAGCTCAAGCAGGCGCTCGGCGCGATGGGCCACGCCCTCGACGAGCGCGGGCACATCGCCGACGCGCCGGCGATCGGCCGCGAGGGCGCCGCGTTCGCGGGGGCGCGGGAGCCGCGGCGGCCGGGCTCCGAGGCGGCGGCCGGGAAGTAGCGACCAGAACGCGCAGCGCCGCGGGACGACCCGCCACGCACGAAACCGGCTCCACCGGCGTACGAGGGATACCCTCTCCGCACAGGCATCGACGCGCTCCCACGTATCGCACAGCCGGAGCGGCGCCATTCCCTGCTCCGGTCAGGAGCGGAACGGCCGCGCGAGCGCGCCGGGGTGTCGCGCGACGACAACGCGCGACGGCGCTCGACGGCGGCCGGCGCGCTGTCGGCGTGAGGGCCCCACCCGCGCAGCGTCGGTCTCGCATCCCGCGATCGATCTCCGCCGAGCTGAAATCGCCCCATTTCAATGGTCCATGGGCACACCAATTCGTCGGACCATCGGGAGCTTCCCTAAGGGAATACCCCGATTCTGGCGCACCCTGGCGCGCTTGGCGCGGCGATGGGCCGGGGTATCGGACCGATCACATCGTGAGGCACCCTTCATCGCATGATGCAGACGACCGCCGCGCAGCGCCGACTTCACAGGGCGTCGTGAGCCCTCGCACAGGCGCGACACGCTGTTTCCCATTCACGCCACACGTCGAAAGCAGTCGCGCGTCGCCGGCGTGACGCGCGGCGTAGCCGGCCGGAGCGCGCAGACGCTGCGATCCGCGAGCCAGGCGAGGCCGCGGTTCGACCTTGACACGAGGCGCTGCTTTCGATTGCTTAAGTGACGCGCTCCGCCGGGCACGCTCGCTCCCTCGGCGGTCCGCGCATGTGTCTGCCGACGCGGCCGTTCAGTGCATCCGAGGAGCAGCTGTGGTTGAGGGCCTGCATCTTCTACGGACCGATGGTCGCGCCGGGCCCGGCGGTTCAGTGATGCGAGGGGGTAGCTGTCATGGTCGAACTATTAAATCACGAGCTTATCGACACGCTGCACGATGGTTCTCGCAGCAGTGTCTACCTCGGCCGGAAGAAGAGCACGGGCAAGATGTGCGTCATCAAGGTTGCCCGGAAGGGTGTCAACGGCACCCGCAATGTCGCCATCCTCAAGCGCCAGTACGAGATCACCAGGAACCTCGACCTCGATGGAGTCGTCAGGGTATACGACCTCGAGGTCCGCCTCGACTACGCCGCCCTGATCATGGAGTACTTCGCGGGCCGCTCGCTGCGCGCGATCATCGACGAGCGCGGGAAGGGCGCCGACGAGAGCGGGAAGGGCATCGGCCTCGCGCGGGCGGTCAGGATAGCGCTCCAGCTCGCGGACACCCTCGGCGCCGTTCATCAGCGGAACATCATCCACAAGGACGTCAAGCCGAGCAACATCATCGTCGACCATGACGTGAGCACGTCGAAGCTCACCGACTTCTCCATCGCCTCGCTCCTGCCGGGGGAGCGGGCCGCGCTGTACGACCCCTGGTCGGCCGGCGAGGGCACGCTGCAGTACATCTCGCCCGAGCAGACCGGCCGAATGAACCGGTCGATCGACTTCCGGTCGGACTACTACTCGCTCGGCGTGACGCTCTACGAGCTCACCACCGGGCGTCTACCCTTCGAGACGAAGGATCCGCTCGAGCTCGTGCATCACCATATCGCCAGGACGCCCGTCGCTCCGCACCAGCTCAGGCCGGCGATCCCGGAGGCCCTGTCGAAGGTCATCATGAAGCTCCTCGCGAAGACCGCGGAGGATCGATACCAGAGCATCTTCGGGCTCAAGGCCGATCTGAAAGCCACCCTCGACATCCTCGAGGGCGACGCGCCGGCGGTGGACTTTGTGCCCGGGCAGAAGGACAGGCCGGACAAGCTCCAGGTATCGCAGAAGCTCTATGGCCGTCAGGAGGAGGTCGACGCGCTGATGGCCGCCTTCAGGGGCGTCAGCGCCTCCGGACCGGACGCGGCGCAGGTCGGCCGGTCGGAGCTCGTGCTCGTGGCCGGCTACTCCGGCGTCGGCAAGTCGGCGATCGTCAGCGAGATCCACAAGCCGATCGCGAAGCAAGGTGGTTACTTCGGCGCCGGCAAGTTCGACCAGTTCACGCGTAACATCCCGTACGCCGCCGTCATCACCGCGCTCCGGGAGATCGTCCGGCAGCTCCTCACGGCGAGCAAGGACGAGCTCGCCGACTGGAAGGCGAGGATCCTCGCGGCCGTGTCCTCGAACGGCCAGGTCATCGCCGACGTGATCCCGGAGATCGAGCTCATCATCGGCAAGCAGCCGCCGTTGCCGACCCTGGGCCCGGTCGAGACACGGAACCGCTTCAACCTGACGTTTCGCGACTTCATCGGCACCATCGCGCTGAAGACGCGAGCGCTCGTGCTGTTCCTGGATGATCTGCAGTGGGCTGACAGCGGCTCCATGAACCTCATCAGCGTCCTCGTGGAGGACTCGAACATTCGCCACCTGCTGCTCATCGGCGCCTACCGGAACAACGAGGTCGATGACGCTCACCCGCTCCCCATGATGCTCAGCGCCCTGGACAAGGGCAGGGCGCGCGTGCGCACGCTCACGCTGAGGCCGCTCGCGCGGGCGGACGTCCATCGACTCGTGTCCGACACGCTGGGCCCCTGCCAGGAAGACTGCCGGCCGCTCTCGGATATCATCTACAAGAAGGCGGAGGGGAACCCGTTCTTCACGATCCAGCACCTGACGAGCATCTACCGCGAGCGACACCTGACCTTCAGCGCCGAGCGGGGCACCTGGACGTGGAACATCGCCGAGATCGAGAAGATGTCGGCCGCGGAGAACGTCGTCGATTTCATGATCCGTATGATACGCGGCCTGGACGACGCGACGCAGCGGGTCCTGAAGTATGCAGCGTGCATAGGAAATCAGTTCAGCCTGAAGCTGCTCGCCCGCATCGCGGACGCGAGGGTCCATGACGTCGAAGACGACCTGTGGGCCGCGCTCGAGGCGGGGCTCGTCGTCCCGATCGACGATGACTACAAGATCGCGCGGTTCCTCGACGCTGTCTTCTGTGAGCGCGAAGCTGCTGTCACGTACAAGTTCTCGCACGATCGTGTGCAGCAGGCGGCCTATGCGATGCTGCCGGAGGTGGAGCGGGACAGCATTCATCTGGAGCTCGCGCAAGCGTTGCTCCAGCAGACCACGCCCGAGACGTTCGAGGACTGCATCTACGACATCGTGACCCACCTGAACATGGGGGCGTCGCTGATCAAGGAGAGCGAGGCGCGCTACGAGGCCGCGACGCTCAACCTCAAGGCCGGGCAGAAGGCGAGGCGCTCGACCGCGTACGGCCCTGGTGTGCAGTGCCTCCGCGCCGCCGCCGCGTTCCTCCCGGACGACTGCTGGCAGACGCACCACGAGCTGTCGCTCTGCATCTATACAGACCTCGCCGAGCTCGAGTACTTGACCATCAACTATGACCGCGCAGAAGAGCACGCCAAGGTCGTCGTCGAGCACGCGAAGGACGTGTTCGACAAGATCCGCGTGTACGAGACGCGCATCCAGTTCTACATCTCGCAGAACCGCATGGACGAGGCGATCGACGTGTGCATGAGCGTGCTCGCCATGCTCGACGTCTCGCTCTCCCAGGCCCCTCCGCAGAACGTCGATGTATCGCAGCTGCGGCAGCTGCCGCCGATCACGGACGAGCGGATGCAGGCCGCCATGAAGATCATGGCGACCGTCATCCCGGCCGTGTACCTCGCCAGACCCGAGCTCATCCCGGCCATCGCGTTCACGATGGTGGACATCTCCATGCGATACGGGAATTCGCCTGTGGCCGCCTTCGGCTATGGGGTCTACGGCCTCATCCAGTCCAGCTTCATGAACAACGTGGACGCCGGCTTCGAGCTCGGCCAGCTGGCGCTCGAGCTCGCGCACCGGTTCGGCGCCGTCGAGCTGGAAGCCAAGATCTATGCTTCCATGTACACCTTCGTCTATCACTGGAAGCGGCACCTGAAGGGGACGATAGACCCGCTCCTCCACGCCGTTCAGGTCGGCCTGACGACGGGGGACGTCGACTACGCTGCGTACACCTCGATGCACCACTCCACGTATCCCTTGTTCCTGGGCGAGGAGCTGGCGCACGTCGAGCAGCGCACGAAGAGCTCGATCGAGCTCTCGTTGAAGCTCAACCAGCAGTACTCGCTCTACTACGTCAAGATCTGGAACCAGCTCATCAACAGCTTTCGCGATCCGTCCGCGGACAAGCGGCGCCTCATCGGAGAGAGCTTCGACGAGACGACGATGATCCCGTGCCTGGGGGAGAACAGGACATCGCTGTTCGCCTTGCACGTGGCGAAGGGGATGCTGCTTTACTACTTCGACGCCCCGAAGCAGGCGCACGAGCCCCTTCGCATCGCGGACGGTTACCAGGACGCGGCGGCAGGCCTGGCCGTCGTCACCCAGCACAACTTCTACTACTCGCTCTCGCTCCTGGCCTCCGCGGCGCGGCTGCCGGCGGACGAGCAGCCCGCCCTCCTCGCCCAGGTGGAAGCGAACCAGCGCAGGCTCGAGGCGTGGGCGCGGTCAGCCCCCGAGAACAACAAGCACAAGCACGACCTGGTGAGCGCGGAGCACGCGCGCGTGAGGGGCGCGACCGTCGAGGCGATGGAGCTCTACGACCGCGCGATCGAGGGAGCGCGCGCGCACGGGTACATCCACGAAGAGGCCCTGGCGTGCGAGCTCGCGTCGTCGTTCTACCGGAACATGGGCCGGCGCGAGATCGGCCACCACTACCTCACGCTCGCCTACCGAGGGTACGCGCTGTGGGGCGCGGACGCGAAGTGCCAGAGCCTCGTCGCCGGCTTCCCGCAGCTCATGCTCGAGGGGACGGCAGAGCAAGCGATGTCGGTGACGGTGACCTCGAGCCACGAGGCGATGGCCCTGGATTTCCTGAGCGTCATCAAGGCGTCGCAGGCCGTGGCGAGCGAGATCGTGTTCGAGAGGCTCCTGGAGAACCTCATGACGATCGTCCTCGAGAACGTCGGCGCGCGGTTCGGTGTGCTGGCCCTGGCGCACGGCGATGCGCTGCTCGTCGAGGCGGAGGGGTACGTCGAGCCGAAGCAGGTCCACGTGCTGAAGGCGGCGCCGGTCGCCTCGAGCAAGAAGGTGCCGCTGTCCGTGCTGAGCTATGTCCAGCGGACGCTGCAGAGCGTGATACTCGACAACGCGGCCACAGAAGCCCGCTTCTCCGGCGATCCATACATCCAGGAGAGGCAGACGAAATCGCTCATGTGCGCGCCGATCATGCGCCAGGGCCGGCTCATCGGCGTGCTCTACCTGGAGAACGACCTGTCCACCGGCGTCTTCACGAAGGACCGCTCCGAGCTCCTGAACCTCCTGTCGACGCAGGTGGCGATCTCGATCGAGAACGCGAAGCTGTACGAGGGGCTCGAGCACGCGGTCGCGGCGAGGACGGAGGAGCTCCGCGTCTCGAACGAGCAGCTCCGCGCCGTCAACGACAGGCTGCAGGTGGAGCTGGCCGTGCGCGAGCGCCTCCAGGAGGAGCGCGTCCAGATGCAGGAGGAGATCATCCAGGCGCAGCGCGAGCGGCTCCACGAGCTGTCGACGCCGATGATCCCGATCACGGACGACATCATGGTGATGCCGATCATCGGGACCCTCGACGACAAGCGGGCCGCGCAGATGATCGAGAGCGCGATGACAGGCGTCGCGGCGAGCTCTGCCAGGGTCGTCATCGTCGACATCACCGGGGTCAAGACGGTGGATACGAACGTGGCGGGCAGGTTGATGAGCCTGGCCAAGGCCGTGGGCTTGCTCGGGAGCAGGGCCATCCTCACCGGGCTCCGGCCTGCAGTGGCGCAGAGCCTGGCCGCGCTCGGCGTCGAGCTCGGCTCGATCGAGACGAGGGCGAACCTCAAGGCTGGCATCGCGTACGCCATGAGGCGCACCGCGGTGGCTCGACACGCGTGACCCGATCTGCCCCGCCGGAAGACGGTACGGTGAGCGTGCGCGAGCTCCGCTTCACCCGCGGTGAGCGCCAGGAGCGCGCTCGAACCTCACGCGCGCGAGCGACCAGGGGTGCGCGAGCGGAAAGTAGACAGGGCGAGGCTCCAGCCCCTGGTGCACCGGTCGCAGCTGCCTCTTCTTGCACTCGCGCGCGAGCGCGACCTGCACGCAGAGCGCCTCGAAGACCGCCAGGCCGTAGCCCATGCAGAAATGCGCGCCGCCGCCGAAGGGCGCCAGCTCGAGCGCCGTGGGGGCGCGATCGCGGCCGGCCCAGCGGCCGACGTCGAAGCGGTCGGGCTCGTGAAAGATGCTCGGGTCGCGCCCCAGGGCAGCGGGGCTGACGGCGAGCGGCGTGCCTGCCTTGATACGGCGACCTGCGAAGGTGACGTCCTCGACGGCCGTGCGGAAGATGAACCACGCCGGCGCATACAGCCGGAGCGTCTCGCGGAAGATGGCCTCGGCGACGGGGAATTTGCGTAGATCTCTGGGCGAGGCGGGCATGGCGTCGTCGGGTTGACCGTCGACCTCGTCCATCAGCGCGTCCCACAACGCCGGGCGCCGGGCGAGCATGAGCAGTATCCACGCGAGCACCGAGCCCGACGTCTCGTGCCCTGCCAGGAGCATCATGCGCAAGTTGTCGACGAGCTCGCTGGTCGAGAGCAGCTCGCCGTTGTCGCCGCGGGCGCGCACCAGCGCCCCGAGGAGGCTGCCTTCTGCGTGGGCGAGGCGCGCCCTGGCGATGAGCCGCTCCAGCTCGGCGTCGAGCCACGTGCAGGCTCGCGCCGAGCGATACCGCGGCAGCCCCGGCAGGTGTCCCGGCACGGGGAAGATCCCGAGCGCGAACTCGCGATACACGCGCTTCCAGGTTTGCAGGTCATCGGCAGGCGCTCCCGCGGCGCGGAGGATGATCTCGAGCGTGAGATCCTGCATCTCCGATGCGACGGCGATCGCCCCGCGCGACAGCCACCCGCCGACGTGCTCCTGGACGATCGACGCCAGCGAAGCGGTCAGGCCGGACACGGACAGGCCGAGGCCGGAGAACGAAGGGCCGAGAGCGGAGCGCATGTGCCGGTGTGGCGCGCCGTCGGTCGTGAACAGCGAACGACCAGCCATGTGGCGAAGGTCATCGTACGCGCCGTCGTTGTTGACCGACGGAGATCGCAGCAGGTCGAGGCTCTCCGGTCCCAGGCAAAAGAGTCGCTCGCGGCCGAAGCCGAGGTCGACCCAGAACACGGGACCGACGGTCGCCTGGCTGCGAAGGAGGAGCCCCGTCGCGTCGACATAGAGCAGAGGTAGATGGCCGACCATGGGAGCGCGGCCGGGGGCGACAGGATGGTCGCCGCCGCGCGCAGAGATGCTGACTGCGGGGCGGGGCTCCGCGTTCGGCGGGCCGCGGTCGGCGGAGCCCTCCTGCATGGTGGATCGCGCGTCCGAGAGCCCCCGAGCGGAGCGGCTCGCTCGCGCGCTCTCCCATGAACTTACATGATGCATGACATTCTCTCTACTGGCTCGACGTGTCTAGCGCGGTGCTCAGCCGGGCCTCGCACCGAGGCCCGGAACAAGCAGCCGCAAGGACTCCAGGGGTACGTTGTTCAGAGGCTGATGCTCTGCTCGGCCGTGCGGTCTCCGACGACGCGCAGGTCGAGGCTGCGGCCGTGCGTGTACCGCGCCGCCAGGAGCTGCCACTCCAGCAGTCCGCGCATCACCACGTCGAGGCCGTGCAGCCACGAGCGCACGGCGACGCCGTCGGCGCCCGACCACCCGAGCAGCTGCTGCTTGATGGTGATGAACCACCGCATCTCCTCGTTGTGCATGAGCACCGACCTCTGCAGCGCGTGCTCGTCGTCCATGCCGTTATGATGCATGAGCAGGCCCGGCAGGTTCAGCGCGTGCGGCCGCCGCCGCTCCTTGTGGAAGGAGAGGACGTCGTTGGCCCACGAGATGACGACCGCGGCGACCTTGCGCAGCTCCCGCATCGCGGGATGCTCGGCGATCGTGGCTGGGAGCTCTTGCCCGGAGGCGACCTCGATCAGGTCGAAGATGGGGTAGGAGCCAGAGGACTCAGCCCGAAGCTCGACGTATTCCCTCAGACCTGGGACCGTCCGGGCGCTGCGGTGATCGACCTCCGCGAGGACGCCGCGGTGGAAGTAGGTGCGCATCGACCCGCAGAACCGCGCTCGCCAGGCCGGGCTGCCCAGCGCACGGAGGCGTGTACCCAGATCGAGCGCGCCGTGGAGCAGCCCGTCGTCCGGCGGATGGTCGCTGCTGGCGTCCGGCTCTGCCAGCGCGTGGAGGTAGCGATCGAAGACGCTCGACAGGCTCGGCTGCGTGACGTCGGGCTGGCTCAGCGACTCCATCACGTCGTCCAGCAGCAGGTACCAGCCGATGAAGTCGCTGAGAAACTGCGCGACGTCCCCTGTCGCCGACGGGTAAGCCAGCCCCGTGGCGAGGTCCGAGCGCATCCGCTCCAGGCTGCGGTGCGCCCGAGATTCCGGCTGTACCACGCGGTTTTGGAGCGCCCAGCGCACTGTCCCCTCGAGCAGCGATCCATGCTGAGAGCGCAGCTGCGCTCGCCATTCCGCGGGGTAATACAGCGACATGCCGGCGCCGCGAGGATGGACGCGACCTCGCGTGTCACGGGAGCGTGCCGAGGGATCCACCGCCTGCACGCGGGCAGCACCTTCCGCCTGGTGGGCATCCTGATGGACCAGGTCCTGGCCTGCCACGGTCTGCGCTGCGTCCTGGCGAGCATCGCCGGGCGCGGCGTGGCCTTCGGGGGAGTCATCGCAGTATCGCTTCGATTCGGGGATGAGATTCTCGAGTTCCGTATGACACGATGTCATTTCCTGATTCGCTTGTTCTCCCCCCTCGTGAGGGCTGCGCTCGTGACCCTGGGAGCACAGCCGTTGATAACCGATGAATTTGCCGCCAGGCCTCCCGCGGCGCAGGGAGCGGGCAGGCCCGAGCGGCAGAGACGTCATGGGCTTTCCGACGCCTCGAGCAGGCGATCGCCACGACGGCGTTCGCCTGCTCAGCCAGTTCAAATCACGTTACGCGAAGACGAAGATCATCCCAGCGGGACGATCTTCAATCCAGTCAGCCAAGCCAACACACACGCAGACACAGCTCGCCTCATCCAATGGACGAGCCTCGCACACAGGACAGTCTCATCGAGAGAATGAGCGCCGATCTATGGCTCCCGTCGCGGGACCGCTCGGATCCAACGCGACGTTGGCGACCGAAGACATGGCTCTCATGACAATGAACGTTTCAAACGCGTATCAACGCTGCGCTCCCACGCATCGCGTGCGGCTGGTGATGCGCCGCAAATGCGGCACATCGGACCTGCATCGCGAGGGTCGCGGAGGGTCAGTCTATAACCTACAACAACGCCAGCTTAGCGTTCATCGCGCGGCGGGCAAGACAATACGACATGCTGCGAGTACGTTCCATGATGTCGGTGCGTTTCCATGGCTTTGCTGCGCATTTCCAGCTTCGCCAGAACACGACGGGTTGCATGGTGGAAACATCTGATCGAGGCGAGCGCGATGCACGCCGGTTCAGCGAGATGGGCACCTCGCGCCTGAAGAACGCGTGGGCTCCTCGGACGCCGCGCGAAGCGCCATGTGCTGTTCCGTGTCATCACCGTCACCGGTTTGATCAGAAAACGTCAATGGACCTGGAGAGGCGACGCGCCGTGCCAGCTGGGCGACATGCGGCCTCGCGCTCGAGGAGCGCCCACGCAAGCTGGATGGGGTCTCCACGCAGCCCGCGGACTCGCCTCAAGCGCTCGATCCGGATCGCCGACCAGCGAACCACCGCTCGGGCCGCAGGCCAGGAGAGCTGACGCCGCGATTCCCGCAGCAACTCTGCGGATTCGACAGCCGGCTCGCCCATGGCCAGCGCGCTCGGGCGCTCAGGTTCGAGATTGGCAACGAGCATTTGCTCGAGCGCCGATCATCAGGAGAGTGTCTCCTGGTGAGTCATGCGGCCCGGGCGTGCTGCTCGGCTTCTATGTGACTATACAACCGCGCATCCGACAGGCGTACGCGCCCGATGATGCGCCCGTGCTTCTCCGGTTAACGACACGATAGTATCAAAGGCAACCGGATGCACAAACATTTTATTTATTTATTTGTTAAGTACGCATGGCCGTTTCCGCACGTCCGCACGTCCTCACGTCTCCCGCACGTCCGAAGCGCCCGCGCGTCCTCACGTCCTCACGTCCTCACGTCTTCACGTCTTTCGCACGTCCGAAGCGCCCGCGCGTAACGTTGCCTCGTCACGCTCGCGCTCGCGCCGTACGACGTGCCCTGCGGCCTGCGCCGAGCGGTGGCCACATGGCCTTGCTGTACGGCTGCTCGTGTCTGGCAGCGCTGCAATGGCGTGCGACAACCAGGAGCTGGGATCGCGCGCCGGGGCGCCACCGCTCGTCCGGAAGCTCCTGACTGCGATGTGCAGCATTGAAACCGAAAGGCTGACTCGGATTTCATTGATGAATTCCGAGATCATGACGACGGCCTGCAGCTCCGCGAACGGAGCGAACCGCAGAAACGAGCCCTTGTAACAAGGAAGAAACGCGAGGGAAGCACCTGACCCACCCCGGGGGCCTACCCGAGGGGATGCTCGGGAAGGAGTAATCCGCTGGCGGTGGGATTTGCTTTGCAGCGAAGCAGGACAGCATGAGAGGCGCCTGGCGCTATGCAAAAAGAACGCCCTGCTCGGTCCGAACGCTCCGCAGCTCCGCCACACGGATCGCAGCCATAGGGCATACGGGACCACGACCTCCGGCCGTTCCGCCGCCCGGCAGCCGACCTGCCAGGGGACAGAGCGAAACCTGACGGTTCGTCGAGCGGGCCCGCCAGAGAGATGGAGCCGAGGGCCCGGCTGACGCCCTCTCGGTACAAGGTGTCGGCGTCCCCCGTCGAGGGGGCCGCCCGCTCGAGCGGTCATCGCCGGACCAGGGCAGAGGCCGTCCCAGGGGCTCGGAGCGCCCCCCCGTGGGGCCGCTCCCCCCGCCGCGTCGCGCTACGCCGGGACCGCCTCGATGACCGACGTCGCGCCGGCGGTGGGGAACACCCGGGCGAGGGTAGTGCTCAAATCTGGCCGGAGAGAGTTCACATGAAGGCGGGAAGACGGGAAGATCATTGATCTTTTCTTCCCGCCTTCCCGCCTTCATGTTCAATTTTGAGCACTACCCGGGCGAGCCGGATGCCGGCGGCGGCGAGGAGCGCGCGGAACTCCGCCTCGGCGCGCTCCCGGCCACCGCAGGCGACCAGCATCTCGAGATCGAGGAGCTTGCCGAGGTCGGCACCGGCGGCACCTCCGGCATCGCGACCGGCGCTCCGCTCCAGGTCGACGGCGGCCCCCGGGCCGCTTGACGCGCGCGGGCGCGCCGCGCATCAGACCATCACGACGGAGGTCTCATGCAACAAAGGCAGATCGCATTCCTCATCTATCCCGACATGACGCCGCTCGACCTCATCGGGCCGCTCCAGGTGGTGAAGAACCTCGAGAGCTTCGGCCCCTTCGACGTCGTCACGGTCGGAGAGCGCCTGGAGCCCGTGCCCACCGACGTGGGGATCGCCATGCAGGCGGAGCGGACCTTCGAGCAGGTGCCCGAGCCGTTCGCGCTCGTCATCCCGGGCGGGCTCGCCGGCCCCATCAAGGCGATCGCGAACGACAGGCTGATGGCCTATGTCCGGTCCGCGGGGCGGGGCGCCCAGGTGCTCGGCTCGGTGTGCACCGGGTCGCTCATCCTCGCCGCGGCGGGGCTGCTCGACGGGCGCAGCGCGACGACGCACTGGACCTTCCTCGACCACCTCGGCCGCCTCGGCGCGGTCCCGGTCCGCAAGCGGTGGGTCGAGGACGGCAGCGTCATCACCGCCGCCGGCGTGTCCGCCGGCATCGACATGGCGATCGCCCTCGTCGCGCGGCTCGCGGGCAACGACGTGGCGCGCACGATCCAGGCGATCGTCGAGTACGACCCCGAGCCGCCGCTCGGCCCCATCGACTGGCGCTGGGTCGATGACGCGAAGATCGGGCCCACGCTGCTCGAGAGCGTGACCCCCGCGCTGCGGGGCATCCTGGCCGGAAAGCCCGAGCTCGCGGCAAAGCTGTTTCCCTGAGGGCCTGTCCGCGCAGCGCGACGCGCGATGCGCGACGCGCGACGCGCCACGCGGAGCCGCGGTTGCGCGGGCCGCCGCGGTCTGTTACACATTGCCGCTGACGCAAGAGGAGAGTGCTCCGGTGAAGATCAGCTCCTGAATCGGTCTCCGTCGCAGGTCGCGAGCGCGCCACGTCCCTTTCGACTGGCCGCGCGGCGCCGCCTGCCCGTCCCGTGACCGGGCCGCTGGCCCTCTGATTCAGGAGCTCGTATGTCGTCGTTGCGCGCGCACCGTCTCTCTTTCTCTTATACCGACGCGTCCCCGATCCTCACCGACGTCGCTCTGTGCCTGACGCCCGGCTGGTACGGGATCGTCGGACCGAACGGCGCCGGCAAGACGACGCTCCTCCGGCTCTTCGCCGGCGATCTCGCGCCCGACGCGGGGAGCCTGCGCCTCGAGCCGCGGGGCGCGTCGATCGCCGTCTGCCCGCAGGCCGTGGAGCGCGCGGACGCGGCGATCCGCGCGCTGGCCGAGGCCGAGGACGGCACCGCGCGCAGGCTCCGCGGCGAGCTCCTCCTCGACCCGGCGGAGCTCGGGCGCTGGGCCACGCTGTCGCCCGGCGAGCGCAAGCGATGGCAGATCGGCGCGGCGCTCGCCGCCGAGCCGGACCTGCTCCTGCTCGACGAGCCGACGAACCACATCGACGCCGACGCCCGGGCGCTCCTCGCCGGCGCCCTCGGCGGCTTCCGGGGGATCGGGGCGTGCGTCTCGCACGACCGCGAGCTCCTCGACGCGCTCACCGTCGGCACGATCCGGGTCGATCGCGCCGCGGCGCAGCTCTATCCAGGCGGGTACAGCGCGGCCAGGGAGCTCTGGGAGGCCGAGGCGCGGGAGCGCGAGGAGGCCCACCAGCGGCTGCGCGCCGAGGAGCGGCAGCTCCGCCGCCGGCTCGGCGAGGAGCGGCGCGAGCAGGCCTCGGCGGACGCGGAGCGGAGCATCGGGAAGCGCGCCAAGGGCCCGCGCGACCACGACGCCCGGGGCATGATCGCGAACTTCCGCGTCTCCTCGGCCGAGGCGCGGCTGTCGCGCTCGGTGGGCGTCACGCGGGGCAAGCTCGAGAAGGTGTCGGCCGAGGCGGGGACGTTCGAGTTCGAGAAGGCGGTGGGGCGCAGCGTGTTCGTCGGCTACGAGCGCTCGCCCGCGCCGTGGCTGTTCGTGCTCGACGCGCCCGAGGTCCGCGCGGGCGGCGGCGACGGCCCCGCGATCTTGCGGGACGTGCGGCTCAGCGTCGGCCGCGAGGATCGCATCCGCATCGCCGGCCCGAACGGCGGCGGCAAGACGACCCTGGTGAAGGCGCTGCTCGCGGGCGCGCGGGTGCCGGCGGCGAAGGTGCTCTATGTGCCGCAGGAGCTCGGGGAGGCGGAGGAGGCGGCGCTCATCGCGGCGGCGCGGCGCCTGCCGCCCGAGGAGCGCGGGCGGGTGATGTCGCTCGTGGCCGCCCTCGGCGTGGAGCCCGGCCGGCTGCTCGCCTCGGCGCGGCCGTCGCCGGGCGAGGCGCGCAAGCTGATGATCGCGCTGGGCCTCGGCCAGCACGCGTGGGCGCTGGTGCTGGACGAGCCGACCAACCACCTCGACCTCCCCTCGATCGAGCGGCTGGAGCGCGCCCTCGCCGACTACCCTGGCGCGCTGATCCTCGTCACCCACGATCGGGCGTTCGGCAGGAGCTGCACATCGACCCTCTGGACGGTGGCCGGCGGCGACGTGCTCGTGTCGTCCGACGACGCCGGCGCGTGATCCGCGCCGGCGCCGCCGCGACCGCGCTCACGGGATGGCCGGCGTGCCGCCCATCTCCTTGAGCACTGCGTCCGCGCCCGACACGGCGTCCATCACCCACTCCATGTAGCGGAGGTCGACGTGGATGGTCCGGGTGATCGACGGCATGAAGAGCCAGTCGGACGCCATCGCCTCGTAGTTGCCGTCGAAGGCGAGGCCCACGAGCTCGCCGCGCGCGTTCAGCGTCGCGGAGCCGGAGTTGCCGTTCGTGATGTCGAGGTCGCTCAGGAAGCAGACCGGGACCTCGCCGAGGTCCTCGTCGACATACGGCCCGAACCGCTTCTCGCGCGCCGCCTCGAGCAGGGCCTCCGGGGCGTTGAACGGCGGCTTGCCGGTGTTCTTCTTCACGAGCTCGCTCACCGTCGTGAACGGGCGATAGGCCGGCTTGTCGAGCGCCGGGCGGTAGCCCCGCACGGTGCCGTAGGTGATGCGGAGCGTGCCGTTCGCGTCGGGCGCCAGCAGGCCGCCCCGGTACTCGCGGAGCGCCTCGACGAAGCGCGGCTTCACGAGGCTCATCGCCCCGAGGTACGCCTTGTCGCGGGCCTCGATCGCCTTCTCGACCGGCGCGAGCTCCAGCGCCAGGCGGATGAGCGGATCCCGGCTCGCGCCGAGCTCCGCGATCGTGGCCGTCTTCAGCAGCTTCACCCGGGTCGCCGCATCCTCGAGCGCCGTGCCCGCGTACGCCGCGTCGATCGCCGCGCCGAGGGCGGGCTCGGTGGGCGCCTGCCCGCCCGCGAGGCTCTTGAGCAGCGCGGGCCGGTCCTTCGGGTCGAGCCGCAGCGCGCGCTTCACGGCCAGCTTGAAGGTGCCCTGGTCGATCGTGCGGCCGTAGGACTTCTGGAGCGACACCTGCGCCTGCTCGAGCCGCTCCCAGTTGCGCTCCTGGTACTCGGGCTCGCGCTCGGCGTCGGGCTTCGGCCGCTCCTCGGCCATGCGCACGATCGCGACCGCCGCGTCGAGGAGCCTCGAGGACGAGAGGATCTCCGACACGGTCGCGTCGTGCTCGCGCGTCCTCCGCAGCTCCGCCTGCGCCGCGGCGATCTGCTCGATCGCGCCGCCGTACGCCGCCTTGCGCTCCGGGTCGGCGTCGATCCACGCCTTGAGCTCTCCCTCGAGCTTGGCCTTCTCCTTCGCCAGGCCGCCCTCGACCAGGCCCTCGAGGAGCCCGCGCGTCTTGAGCAGGTAGTTGCTGTAGCCCTGGATGGTCGGCTCCGCCTTGATCCGCGCCTCCGGGTCCCTCTTGCCGAGGTCCTCGAGGAGGGCGAGCGACTCCTCGTAGAACGACACCCGCTTCGGGTATTGCCACGACACGGCGGACTCGACCTCCGCCGCGGTCCGGAGCCGGTTCGTCGTGCCGGGGTAGCCGGCGACCATCACGAGGTCGCCCTGGTTGAGCGGCGCGGTGGCGAGCTTCAGGTGGTGCGCCGGGCGATAAGGCACGTTGTCGTCGGCGTGCTGCGCCGGGCGGTTGTCCTTGCCGACATACGCCCTGAAGACGGCGAAATCACCGGAGTGGCGCGGCCAGCGCCAGTTGTCGATATCGCCGCCGAAGTTCCCGATCCCCTCGTGCGGGACATAGACGATGCGAACGTCCTTGATCTCCAGCTGCTCGATCAGGGAAACCTTGCTACCGCCGAAATACTCGGCGATGGAGCAACGGATCTCCGGGCGTCCCTTCTCACACGCGGAGACGAGCTGCTTCTTGCGCTTCTCGATCTCCTCGTAGCGCTCGAGGTCGCCCGGGATCGCCTCGATGCCGCGCCGCACCTCGCCGGTGACGTCGCGGAACGCGCGGGTCACGAACACGCGCGCGGTGGGGCCGGCCCACTTCTCCTCGGCGCGGGTCCTCGCCAGGTAGCCGTTCGTCAGGAGATCCTGCTCCGGGGTGGAGTTGTACTGGAGCGCCCGCGTGGAGCAGTGGTGGTTGGTCGCGATGAGCCCGTCGGGCGACACGAACGAGGCCGAGCAGCCGCCCAGGCTCACCACCGCGCCGAGCGGGGACGCCATGGGGTCGGTGAGCGACTCCGGGTCGATCTCGAGCCCGAGCGCCTTGAGCTGGTCCTTGTGCTGCGCCATCTGCTCGGGCAGCCACATCCCGCCGGGGTTCTCGAAGGGCGCCCCCTGGCCGGGCCCCGAGGCCGGCGGCCTCGTGTCGCCCGCCTGCGGCCGCTCCGACCCGCAGCCCGGCGCGAGCGCGGAGAGCGCGAAGAGCGCAAACAGCCCACGACTACGCAGAGAGGATTGCAACATGCGGTGTTGTTACCATCGCCGGTGGATAAAGCAACCACACCGCACCACGCGAGCACCGAGATACGAGGTCAATGCAAGCCCCGTGCGCGCTGCGGACATGCGCACTTTGACCTCGTGTTGATTTCCTTCCTGGCGACGAACACCGACGTTCTTCGATGTTCATGAAGGCGCCATTCGCCTCGTTCGGCGCGCGCGCGCACGCCGAAACTTCATGTTCTCTGCGTCCGGCGCCGGACTGGCATGCGCGGCAACCAGGTCAGATCGCGCGCGGGCTGCCGCCGCGCGCGCCGTCGGCGCCGAGCGCCTCCTCGACGGCGCGATCGATCTCGCGCTGCCCGAGGGCGCGGCCATCGGCGCGGGCGCCGAGCCGCTCGATCGCCTCGAGCGGCGGATACGTGAGGCTCCTGAGGTCGGTGGCGTTCACCTGCGTGTGGCCGCTCCACTGGCGGAAATACGTGTCCACGAGCGTGGAGCTCAGGAACGCGCAGAGGCCGCGGGCCAGCAGCGGCGGCAGCCCGGCGCCGCGCCGGTGGAAGACGTTGAGGTGGTTCTCGAAGCCGACGCGCGCGCAGGGCACCACCGCCGGATCGAACACGGCCGCGGTGATGCGCCGCCGCTCCTCCTTCGAGGAGAAGCGCTTCACGACCACGTAGGTCCCGCTCGGCATCCAGAGGTGGGCGGTCGCGGCGCAGTCGACGAGCGCGTTCGGCTTCTTCCCGGCCTTCGGCCAGCGGACGACGCCCGCGTCGAGGTGCGCGGGGTAGATGAGCGGCGCCGCGCCCGCCTGCGGATCCGGCCGGAGCAGCGCCCGGGCCCGGAAGTCCACGACCTTGCCCGTGGAGATCGAGACGCCGAGGTCCGCGAGGCGCGCGGGCAGCCGCGCGAAGGCGTCGGCCACGTCCTTGCCCGCCTGGTCCGGGACGACGCGGATGAAGCGCTCCGGGTCGTCCGGCCGCACCACCTCGGCGTACGGGACCTGCCGCGACGGCGCCGTGATCGCCCCGTCGTCCGGCCCGCAGCTCGATGAGATCAGCACGGCGCCCGGCGGCGCCCCCTTCACCCCGCAGAGCACGACGTTCTCCTGGAGGACGTCGTCGTCGGCGAACGCCGCCGAGCGGGACTCGAAGACGTGCACCCGCCGGAGCGACATCTCGCGCAGGAACAGCTCGCGGAAGGCGCGAAAATAAGGGCCGTTGCAGAAGCTCCTCGGCGTGATGGCGACCAGCTCCCCGCCGGGCGCGAGGACGCGCACGGCGAGCGCGAGGAAGGCTGTGTACAGGTTGCTCGCCTCGATGCCGACGCGGCGGAGCGCGCGGCGGGCGGCCGAGGCGGCGCCGAGCTTCTTGTAAGGTGGGTTCAGGATCGCGTGGGAGAAGCGCGCCCCCGGCGTGGGCCGCGAGAGCTCCTCGACGGCCGCGGCGATGAAGTCCGCGCGGACGGCGCGGCCCTCGAACGCCACGCCCGCGGCCCGGCACGCGTCGCGGCACGCGCGCATCCCTTTGGAAAGGCGCTTTACCATCGCCGGATCGAGCTCGTAGCCCACGGCGCGGATGTCGGTCGGGGGGGCGGGCCGGCTGCACGCCTCGGCGACGAGCGCCGCGGTGAGGGTGCCGACGCCCGCGCCGGCGTCCAGGACGCGGACCGACCCGCCGAGCTCCTGGAACAGCGACGCCATGAACGAGGCGAGCCGCGGGGGCGTCAGGAACTGGCCGAGCTCCGAGCGCCGCGCCGGGTCGAGGCGCTCGCAGGCCTCTGCCCGGTGGAGGGCGACGGCCTCCAGCAGCGCCGCCGGCGTCGTGCGCCGGAGCTCTCGGGCTGCGCTCATCGGCTGGCCGCCATGGCTACCGAGGTTCGTTCGCGCGCTCGCAGCGGCTCGCGCGCGCGGCTCAGTCGACCTGGTGGGCCCGGAACGAGACGACCGCCCCGCTGCCCTCGAGGCAGCGGTGGATCCACGCGGCGTCGCGCGCGGCCACGGCGATGAGCCGGACCTCGCCCGCGCCGTCGAGCGCCTGGAGGCCCTGGAAGCCGACCAGCTCGGCTTCCTTGAGGGTCATCACCTGCGCGCCCGTCTCCTTCAGCACCTCGGCGCTGAGCAGCTCCGCGCCCTCCCTTCCCTCGGCGAGGTACACCTCGAACACGGTCATCATGGGGCCATGGTCGCCGGGCGGCGCGGCGTCCACAAGGGCCGTCGCGCGCGCGGCGAGGGCCGTCCCGCGCGCAGCGGCGGGGACCGCTCTGGGCGCGCAGCGGCCGGTCAGCCCTTGCCGGCGGCGGCCTCGCGCTTCGTCTCGAGCTCCTCCCACCGGCTGACGAGGCGCGCCGCCTCCTGCTTGGCGCGCTCGAGCTCCGAGAGCAGCCCCGCGACCTCGGCGCCGCGGCTCGCGTACAGGGTCGGGTCGGCGAGCTTCGCCTCGAGCTCGCGCACCTTCAGCTCGGCCTCGTCGATCTTCCCGACGATGCTGTCGAGCTCGGCCTTCTCCGCATACGAGAGCTTCGGCTTGCCGCCGGCCGGCGCGGCGCCCTTCGCCGGGGCCTGCGCGGGCCGGGGCTCCGCCGCCTGCGCCCTCGCGGCGCGCGCCGCGGCCTCCGCCTCCGCCGCGAGCGCGGCGTGGGCGCGCTGCTCGCGGTAAGCGTCGTAGTTGCCCGCGTACCGGACCACGCGGCCGTCGCCCTCGAACGCGAGGATCGAGGTCGCCACCCGGTTCAGGAACCAGCGGTCGTGGGTCACGACGAGCGCGGAGCCCTCGAGCTCGATGAGCATCTCCTCGAGCGCGGCCAGGGTCATCACGTCGAGGTCGTTGGTGGGCTCGTCGAGGATGATCACGTTGACGCTCTGGGTGAGCATCTTCGCGAGGGCGACGCGCGCGCGCTCGCCGCCGGAGAGCGACCCCACCGGCTGCCGCGCCTTGTTCGGGTCGAAGAGGAACCGCTCCAGGTAGCTGCGCACGTCCATGGATCGGCCGCCGATCTCGACGCGCGTGTGCGAGCCCGCGATGTTCTCGAAGATCGACTTGTCGAGGTCGAGCCCGCTGCGGTGCTGGTCGAAGTAGGCGATGCTCGAGTTCTTGCCGAGCACGACCTCGCCTTCCATCGCGGGCCCCGCGGCGGCCGCGCCGTCGCCGGGGGCGCCGAGCTGGCCGAGGATCGCCCGGAGCATCGTGGTCTTGCCCGTGCCGTTGCGGCCGACGATGCCGACGCGCTCGCCCTTGGTCAGGGAGAAGTCGAGCCCGCGCACGAGCCACCTGCCGTCGACCGAGAGGCCGAGCTTCTTCAGCTCGAGGATGGTCTTGCCGGTGCGCACCGACTCCACCGAGAGCTGCGCGGTGCGCTCGGCCTTCGGCGGCGGGGCGGTCTTTGCCGTCTCGGCGCGCTGGATGCGGGCCTTCTGCTTGCCCGTGCGCGCCTTCGGCTGCCGCCTCAGCCACTCGAGCTCGGTGCGCAGGAAGTTCTGCCGGTTCGACTCGGTGCGCGATTCGAGGGCGAGGCGCTCGGCCTTCTGCTCGAGGTACTCCTCGTAGCCGCCGTCGTAGCTGTAGACCTTGCCCTTGTCGATCTCGAGCGTGCGCTCGGCGACGCGGTCGAGCAGGTAGCGGTCGTGGGTGATGAGGAGCAGCGCGCCGGGGTGCTCCTCGACGAGGTAGCGCTCGAGCCACTCGACGGTCTCGACGTCGAGGTGGTTGCTCGGCTCGTCGAGCACGGCGAGGGCGGGCCGCGACACGAGCAGGCGCGCGAGGGCGACGCGCCGGCGGTCGCCGCCGCTGAGCACGCTCATGGGCGCGTCGGGCCGGGTGACGCCGACGTGGCCGATGATCGCGTCGACCCGGTGCATCATGTCCCACCCGCCGAGCCGCTCGACGTCGGCCGCGGCGGCGGTCTGCTCGGCGAGGAGCGCCTCGGCGTCCCCCGACCCGGCGGCGAGCGAGCGGCTCACCTCGTCGTGCCGGGCCTTGGCCGCGTGCCACGCCGAGAGCCCGGCGAGCACCACGTCGCGCGCGGTGTCGGACGCCTCGAAGACCGGATCCTGGGAGAGCACGCCGATCTCGGCGCCGCGGCGGCGCGCGATCGTGCCGCTGTCGGGCTGCTCGACGCCCGCGAGGATGCGGGCGAGCGTGCTCTTGCCGGAGCCGTTGACGCCGACGAGGCCGACGCGCTCACCCGTGCGGATGTTGACCGAGACGCCGTCGAGGATGGTCTGCGGGCCGAAGGCTTTGTGGAGATCGTGAGCGGTGAGGACGGGCACAGGGCGCGGAGCTTAGCGCACCCGGCGGGGCATGGGCCGGCTTTGCTGGGCCCGAGCCCGAGGCCGATGTCGAGGGGTGCTGGGTGCTGGAGGCCCCAGCGCGTCGCGCCCGCGCCCGCGCCGGCGCTGAGGGGCCGGCGCTGAGGGCTGGTGTGCGACGTCCCGCAATCGGGAGGCGGAGCGCGTTCAAAGCAGGCTCTTCCATGGTGTTCCGGCAACTCAACATCTTCGGGATCACCCCGGCGCGATACGCAGGGTTCTCCCCCATGGCAGCGGCCGTCGACTGGACCCATCTTCGTGTTCCGCGCCACGAAGCTGCGCGTTCTGCCGCGCAGCGCTGTTGCGCATCGGAGACGTGTTCGAGGCGCGTTGCTCGCGACGAAGGAAGGAGGCAGAGGATGCGAGATCAATTTGACAGGGACACAGGCTACGGACGAGCCGAGCGCGGCTGGGACGAGCGCTACCGGAACGATCGGAGCCATCTCTCCGAGCGCGGCTGGTATGGAGACGAGCGCCGCGGCGCGGGCCCGACCTACGATCACGGCGTCGCCGCGCGCGTCCACGGGGAACACCGCGACTGGGGCCGCGACCACGATCGCGGCCACGGGCGCGCGGCGCAGCGCGACTACCGGAGCAGCTCGCGCGACGAAGGCCGCTTCGCCGGCGGCGACCGCGGCGCCGCCGACGCGGACCGCGGCTGGGTCTCTGACGACCGCGGCGGCGATTACGACGGCCGCGATGACAGCTACACCTTCGGCGGCAATCCCATCGAGGGCACGGCCAGCGCCTACAACCGCAATCTCGGCGGGGCCTATTCCCTCGGCATGACCCGCGTCGTCAACCCCGACGGCTGGCACGGCGGCCCGTACCGCGGGGAGAGCCACGAACAGGCGCACACAGCCCACGAATCCGGCCGCTCGGCGATGGAGGGCGTCAGCCACGCGCTGCACGAGATCGGAGACCGCGTGCGCAGCGCGCTCGGCCGCGGGCCGAAGGGCTACAAGCGCTCCGACGCGCGGATCCAGGAGGACATCTGCGAGCTGCTCTCGGACCGCCACGACATCGACGTGAGCGACGTCACGGTCCAGGTGCAGGGCAACGAGGTGACGCTCGAGGGCACGGTGCCCGAGCGCCACCACAAGCGCATCATCGAGCACGTCGCCGAGGGCGTGCGGGGCGTCGAGGACGTGCACAACCGGATCCGGGTCCAGCGGGCCATCGAGCCGGCCACGCGCTCGACCGCCACGGCAGGCACCCTGGGTGATGCCGCCCTGGCGAGCACGCGGCACGGCGCGTCGCGCCCGGCGTCGAGCCACGTGGCCCGGGGCTGAGCCCGCGAGGCCGCGCGCGCCGGCGCTGGTCGCACGAGATGTGGCCAGCGCCGGCCGGCCGCGCGAGCGCGCGGGGCCAGAGCGCCGCGGGCGCACGCCGCGGCGGCGGCTCAGCCGCCCATGGCGGCGTTGATGAGCGGCGCGACGATCCGCATGCCGGGATCCTCGTTGTTGTACCAGTTCTTCGGCTCGTAGATCCGGACGCGCCGGTTCTCGTTGACGAAGCGGTGCAGGAACACCTCCATCGGCACGAGCTCGCTATAACACTTGTAGCTCTGGCCGAGCGGCAGCTCGAAGTATTCGAGCCAGGAGCGCTTCTTCTCCATGGCCTGACAGGCGTGGCTGCCGATGAAGGTGAGGATCGTGCTGCAGTGGCTGTCGTTGATCGGGCGGTGGTGCGGGATGAAGTAGCTGAAGTTGGCGAGGCCGTTCAGCTCGTCGACGAGCCGGTCTTGGTCCCGCTTCCAGCGGGCCAGCACCGCCTCCTGGTCATGGGGCTCGTAGAAGCGCTCGTACGAGAACCGCGAGTAGTTGTAGTCGCGCGTGTATCCTGTGTAGGCCAGCTGGTCGCCGGGGAACGCGCGCGCCACCATGCGGTTGATGGTGCCGAGATCGTCCGGATCGAACGAGGCCGGCAGCTCCGCGAACACGGAGTCGAGCGCCCACGACGCCCGGATCGTGTCGTGGAGCGGCCGCGAGTCATAGGCGATGTTCGGCGCGAGGTGGATCGGGCCCGAGTCGTTCAGCAGGTAGCCGCGCTGCGGGTTCATGATGCTGCGCACGAAGTAGAACGCGGACGAGGTGGCGGCGCCGCCGGCGCTGTAGCCGGTGACAAGGAGCTTCTGGGCGCGCGGGAGCTGCGCCCTCGCATAGCTCGCCGCGGCGATCGTGTTGTCGTAGCCGCTGTGGTGCCAGGTGATCGGCGGCTCCGCTCCCGTAGGATCGGTGTAGGTGACGACGCTGCTGCCGACATGGACGTCGCCCGTGCAATACGGCATGTAGACGATGTTCCAGCCCTTGGTCGCGAGATCGGTACGGCTGCGCAGGGGGAGCCCCGGGTCGGCGCCGTTCACGATCGGCGACGCGTACTGCGCTTTCACTTGCTGCATGTAATCGTCGGGGATGCCGTTCGGGTTCGCCGCGCCGAGCACGCCCGCGCGCCCGCTGCACGTGTCGTAATCCCAGCACGCGCCGCCCCCCTCGAAGAAGAACAGCACGTTCGGCGAGCTGGTCCGGCGGATGAAGAACTTGTACTGTGATCCATTTCCGCACGTCGTCCCCGGGAGCTCTACTTTCTGCCACGCGAAGTCGTTCCCTCCGTCGACGACGACGTCGACCAGCGTGTCGAGGAGCTCCTGGGCGTGGGCGGCGCTCGGCGCCATTGCTGAGACCAGCGCGATCATCGGTAGATAGGGCTTCATCGAAACCTCCCGTCAGCTCGTGGGCAGCCTGACTCGAACAGCGGCCTCGCACGCGAAAGGGTCCTCGTGACAGCGCGCCGTGGCGCGCGCCGCGGGCATGCACCGAGGATGGGCGGCGCGGGCGAGAGCGCGGTCTCGTCGATGGCGAGAGTAGCCGGGCCGCCGGGCGACGTTCAACCTCCGTTGCTTCACGCGTTCGCGCGTAGAGGGACGTCACACGTCACACGGCGCTCGCGCCAGGCACGACAGTATGACGTGGACGAAACAGCGGTGAGATCGCGGCCGGACCGCAACATCCTGGCCTTGCGGTAACGCCTCGCCCTGACGCCTCGCGGTAACAACTGCCGGTCACGCTCTCGGTGGTTGTCAAACGCGCGCAACGCGGGTATCCACGTCACATGGGGGTGGACACTCGGCTCCGCGGCCCGCGCTGGCTCGCCGTCTCTGCCGTGCTCGCGGTGGCCGCAGCCCTGGGCTTCGGCGCTCTCCGGAAAACGCCTCTTGCGGGGAGCGACCTCGAACGTGAGGCGAAGGCGGCCTCGGCCGTGAGCTCACCAGAGCCCCTGCTGCCTGGCGACAGCGCTCGGCGCCCCGGCCCGCCGACCGCCGGTGAGCGCCGCGGCGCTGCCCCCGCCCCGGGCGCGGCGGACACGCCGGAGGACGCGGCCGGGAGCGGGTACCCGGTGGATCTGGAGCGCCTGCGCGCGCAGCTGCCCGACAACCTGTACTGGCAGCTCGGCGCGCCGACGGACGATCCTCGCGAGCTTCAGGCGCGCGCCGACGAGCAGGAGCGCTGGGAAGGTCTCTTTGGCAAGGTCCAGTCGAACACGGCCTCCGAGGAGGAGGTCCTGCGCTACTACGAGCACAGCCGGCGTGTGTCCGAGGACTACATTCAGCTCGCGAGCGTCGTTCTCGCGCAGCACGGAGACGCGCTCCCCGAGCGCGACCGGGGCCTGTACGAGCTGAGCATCGAGATGCACAGCTCCCGCCTCGCGGAGATCCCGCGCCAGATCGAGGGCGCGCTCGCGCGCAAGGAGGCGCAGGATCGAGCGAGGGACGAATGGCGCCGGAGCGCGGGGCGAGAGTGAGCCAGGCTCGACTTGGACCGCGCTGCCTTACATCGCGCAGCTGTGCCCAGGTCGAGACTAGTGCTTATCCCCCCACATCTCCCGGTGCTGCGCCTGGCGGCGATAGAGGGACGGATCGAAGTACTTGTCGTAGAACTCCAGCTCCAGGTGCGAGAATTGCAGCCAGACGCCGGGCAGGTGGAACGCGTTGGCGTGCGCGGGAAAGCGGCCGTAGGTATCGTAGATGTAGTTGCAGATCTCCTTCGCGTACTCCACGACCTCGGGCCTGGGACGCCGGTTCGCCATCTTCAGGAACGCGTCGCCGTACTCGGCCTTTTTGTAGGCGCGGTCGAAGATCGAGTTGTCGCCGTAGGTGCCGGCCGGGCCGTACTTCTCCTCGATGACTTGATCCACCGCGGCGTCCATCGACTTCACGTACGGCGGCGTCAGCGACTCGAGCACGCCGTCGATCCCGATCGGATTGTCGAGCGGCGCCGGCAGCGGCGGCCACCGCCGCCAGGTCTTCGGCTTCTGCATCCGGAACTCGATCCCGAACTTCCCCTTCGCCGGGTCGCGCTCGAACACGTACGGCGCATCGACGGCAGCGTGGATCCAGGCGCCAAGACCCATTCCCTGGGCGATCAGCATCAGGTTCTGCAGCTGGAAGAACGTCTCGTAGTCGGTGCGCAGCTCGCCGGCGTAGCCGAGCTGCACGGGGAACTCGGAGTTCAGCCAGTCGCTGCGGCCGCGCCTGGCGCCGCCGATGATCTGATACGGGATGCTGGGGCCGATGCCGAGCCGGCTCGCGAACCACGCGCCCCAGTCGAGCAGCGTGCGCGGACGGAAGGGCTGCCAGTCGTCCACGAACAGCGGACGCTGGCCATCCTCCTCGGAGAGGAGGCTGATGACCACGTTGATGAACTGGCGCGTGAGGTCGACGATCGGCAGCAGGATCGTCGTCCCGGGACGATTGGAGATCTGGCGATTCCAGATGAAGTAGTACGGCCAGTGGCGTGGGAAATCGAGCCGCTCCTTGTAGAGCCGATGCTTCATCTTCGCGGCGGCCCCGATCCAGTCCGACTCGGACCAGTCTTCCCACCGCGGCGGCAGCCCCTTCAGCGACTCGAGCCCCTCGCGATCACGCAGGTGCTTGATGAGGAACGTGCCCTCGTCATTGATCAGGAAGAACGACACGGCATGCGCGTTATCGATGCTGCTGGCCGAGCGCGCGATGATGTTGATCAGCGGCGCCGAGAACCGCTCGCTCCCGTCGTCGTTCCTCGCCGGCACGTCGTGCATCGTCGTCGTCCCGGTCAACCCGGTGCAGACGGTCAGCACGGCTTCCTCGAGCGGCGAGAGCGGCGCCGGCTTGTTCTGGCTGGTGTAGCTGATCGGACCGGACTGGATCGACACGCCGCGCGCCACACGCCGCGTGCGCCGGTCGAAGATGGCGGACATCAACGGATACGTGAACAGCTCGCGCAATCCCCGATGGAACGAGGCATGGGTATCCCTCTGGTCGTGATCTGCGGCCATGGTGTCCTCTCTGTTACGCGACGTGATCGGCGATGCGCTTCGCGGGCGCTGCGATCGTGCGCGCAGGGTCGCGGACCGTCGGCGTCGGCACGATGGCGCCGTCCGCGACGATCAGATTGGGATAACAAACGTCTGCCCGAGGTGATCGACGACTCCCGCCTCGGGCGACGCGCCCATGATGCAGCCGCCGAGCCGATGCAGGGTCAGGAGGCTCTTCAACAGCCTCCACAGTGGATCCGGCAGCGACCGCCCGCCAGTCGCTTCGATCAGGTTCTCGTGCATCACCGGCGCGGCGTTGAAGGTGCCCTCGGCGTTCTCGGCGGGACAACTCGGCCCGTCCGGACTGCTGTCCAGCCATCCCTCTCCGGACTGCTGGTGGGCAGAGCTGGCGCTGTTCAGCGGTCGGGCGGATCGGCCCGGAAGCCCGGCTTCGGACCGGCCGACGTCGAGGGCACCGAAGCCCCCGGTTTTGCCCCCACGGCGCCTGGCTTTGCCCCGGCAGCGCTCGTCGCGGCAGGCGGCGCCGAGGGCGACGGCACAGGCGCGGAGCCGACGTTGCTCGCGGGTGCCCCGGCGCCGCCCATCTCTCCATCCGGCCCGACGAACCGGACCCGCCCGAAGCGCCGCGCCCGGTGGAAGTTCCCCTGCCCCAGGATCGGCGACCACGCCGCCCCACCGTTGTTCTGCATGGCGTAGAAGTTCATCCGCCACGCGTCCCCGGGCGACGGCGGCGCCGACCTCGCCTTCGCGAACGAGCTCCACGGGATCTTCGCCTCGACCACGTACCCCCGGTCCTCATCCGAGTCGTCGTCGATCGTCCCTCGCAGCTCCACCGCGCTGGCGAGCCCCGCGCTCCATTCCTGGTGACCGAAAGGCCCGCTCGCGCCGCCCCTCGGAGCATTGTAGTCGTCGAACTGAGAGTCGAAGACGAGGTTCTGGGGGCTGATCTGGATCTCGTAATAGTCCTTGTTGTCCCCGTCGCCGTCCGGGTCGATCATCACCTCGACGGTGTCCCGCTCCCAGAGGTGCGGGTCCCGCGCGCCCTGCGGGAACCCGCCGGTGATCGTCCCGTCGCTGACGTCGAACCCCACGTAGAGAAACGCCTCGTCCCAGAGCAGCCGCGCCTCGCCCTGCGTGGGCAGCGACCGGTCCTCGCGGCCCGTGCCCACGTTGACGAACGGGCCTGTCCGCGCCGCCGCCTGCCACGCCGGCTCGTCGAGCCGGCCGTCGATCGCGATCGCCGCCCCGGGCGCGAGCCTGCGCACCGCGAGCTCCTTCACGGCGGCGACCTGCCTCGCCTGGCCGGCGTCCGCGCCGGCCTGGCCGGCGTCCGCGCCGCGGGCGCGGGCGCGGGCCACTGACGTCAGCGGCGCGGGCGCCCGGCCGGCCGACCCGGCAGGCGCCGCCTCCTGCTCGGCCCCGCCGCCCCTGGAGCACGACGCGGCGAGCGCCGCGCCGGCCACGCCGACCACCACCAGCGCCCCCGCGCGTGCGCGTGCGAACGAGCGCCGCTGGCTGCGGGGCCGGCGCACGCGGCCGCCGCTACTTCCGCCCCTTCTTGCGGGCGTCGCGCTCGCGCTTGCGCTGCGACTTCTTGGCGTTGCGCTCGCTGGCGCTCAGCGTCTTCATCTTCGTCATGCTCGGGCCCCCCGCGCCGGCGCCGGGGAAGCCGCCCATCCCGGGCATGCCCATCCCGGGCATCCCCATCCCGGGGAAGCCCATGCCGGGGAAGCCCATGCCCGGCATGCCCATCCCGGGCATGCCCGGCATCCCGCCGCCGGCCATCATCTGCTTCTGCATCTCCCGCATGTTCTTGGCCATGGCCATCTGCTTCATGCCGGGGATCTTGCCCATCATGCCCATGTTCTGGCCGAGGCCGCTCATCATCTGGCGCATGAAGAGGAACTTCTGGACGAGCTCGGTCACCGCCTCGGGCTTGGTGCCCGAGCCCTTCGAGATGCGCTCCACCCGCTTCGGCTCGCGCACGAGCGCGTACGGGTCGCTCTTCTCGAAGCGGGTCATCGACTGGATGATCGCCTGGATGCGGACGAGCTCCCGGTCGTCGAGGTTCACGTCCTGCGGCAGGCCGCCCGGGAACATGCCGCCGAGGGGCAGCTTGTCGACGAGGTCCTTCAGCGACCCCATCTTCTGGATCATCCGCACCTGATCGAGGAAGTCCTCGAGGGTGAAGTCGCCCTGGAGCATCCGGGCGGCGTCCTTCTCGGCCTTCTTCTGGTCGACGACCTCCTCGAAGTCCTGCATGAGGCCGACGACGTCGCCCATGCCGAGGATGCGGCTCGCCATGCCGTCGGCGCGGAACGGCTCGAACTTGTCCGGCGTCTCGCCGACGCCGCTGAAGAGGACCGGCGCGCCCGTGACCTCCTTGATGCTGAGCGCCGCGCCGCCGCGGGCGTCGCCGTCGAGCTTGGTCAGGACGACGCCGCTGATCGACAGCCGCTCGTTGAAGCCGCGCGCCGTCTTCACGGCGTCCTGGCCGATCATCGCGTCGACGACGAGGAAGATGTTGTCCGGCGACGTCGCGTCCTTGATCTGCGCGAGCTCCTGCATGAGCGGCTCGTCGATCGCGAGGCGGCCGGCGGTGTCGTAGATGATGACGTCGCGGCCGAGCCGCTTCGCCTCGCCGCGCGCCGCGGCGCAGATGGCGACCGGCGACTCGCCGGGGATGTTGAACACCGGGATCTTGAGCTGGTCGCCGAGGACCTTGAGCTGCTCGACGGCCGCGGGGCGCTGCATGTCGGCCGCGACGAGCAGCGGCTTGCGCCCCTGCTTCTCGAGGTAGCGCGAGAGCTTCGCACAGCTCGTCGTCTTTCCGGAGCCCTGGAGGCCGACCATCATGATGCCCGTGGGCCCGCCGTCGGCCCAGGCGACCTCGTCGCCCTCGTGGGTCATCATCGCCTCGAGCTCGTCGTGGCAGATCTTGATGAAGTGGTCGCTCGCCGAGACCTGGTGGACCTCGCCCGCGTGCTTCACGCGCGTCTCGAGGGTGCGGCCGACCGCGGCCTGCTTCACCCGGGCGAGGAACGCCTTGACCACCCCGATCTCGACGTCGGCCTCGAGCAGGCTCAGCCTCACCTCGCGGAGCGCGGCGTCGATGTTGCTCTCGGTGAGCTCCGTGAGCCCGGCGAGGCGGTTTCTGGCCTGACGAAAGCCCCGTGTCAGCGTGTCGAACATGGCAGGGCGGTCTTAGCACAGGGGACCGCGAGCGCGGATCCCCCTCGCCCTGCCTGGCGCACATCTCGGTCCCGCGGGCCGGCGGGGTACCCAGGCGCCGCCGTGGCCGGCGCGGCGCCGTCGGCCGCGGCCGGCGCGGCGCCGTCACATGCTGCGCCGGCCGCGCCGGCGGAGCTCCGCGAGCGCCTCGGCGCACCTCGGCATGACCTCGGCGCTCTCCTTGACCTTGGCGTCCGCCGCGGCGAGGTCGGCCAGCGCCTCGGGCCCGGCGGACCCCGCGGGCGCCTCGAGCGCGGCGCGGGCGCGCGCCTCCGCGGCCGTGGCGTCGAGCAGCAGGCGGTAGGCCCGGGCGCACGTATCCCTGGCGCTCGCGGCGGGAGGGGTCGACGCGGGCTGCCGCTCGAGTTCCGCGAGCAGCGCCTCGCGCGCGGCCCGCGGCTCGCTCGGGGCGTCGCGGAGGGCGTCGATCGCGTGCAGGAGCGCGTCCGCCTCCTGCTGCTCGGCCGACGGGCCGCACCCGGGCGCCGCCTGGAGCGCGGCGACGGCGGCGAGCGCCGCGGCGACCCGCCTCGCCGCCGTCCCCGCTGCGCTCGCGCTCCCCGTCGCGCCGGGCGGCATCGTCGCGCCGGGCGCCTTCAGTCGGCGGCCTTCGCGGGCGGGCCCATCTGGATGCGCTCGCCGAGGTAGGAGCCGATCAGCGTGAACAGCACGCCGATGAGCGCCATGATCACGTACATGAAGAGCGGCATCGTCCGCACGGTCTGGCTGTGCAGGAGGTAGAAGACGGTCGGGATCGCGACGAGGAACGAGGCGACGACCGGCTCCAGGAACGTCTTGCCGGGCGAGATCATGCCGAGGAGGACGCCCCCGATGAACCAGACCGGGATGGCGACGATCATCCCGTTGGACCCCTCGAAGTCGAGCTGCTGCACGATCATCGGGAGGCCGCCGACGAGCGCCGCGGTGAGCACGCTCTGCAGGACGAGGGCGATGAGGCACCAGAGGAGCGAGAAGCCCTCCTGCTGGTAGCGGCGGTGGCGGTCGAGCTCGGAGTCGCGGAGAGGCTGGAGCGAGCCCATCCGCGCGCCGCACGCGACGCAGCGCCCGCTCGCCGTCACCGAGGCGTTGTTCGCGCCGCACGACGGGCAGACGATGGAGCTGTCGTTCTTCGAGGCCATCGCGGCTAGGCTAGGCAAGCCGCCGCGGGCGGGCAAGCGCGCGCCGCGCGGAACCGCGCCGGGGCCGCGGTTGTCTGCGGCGGGGAGGGCTGCTGAGCGGCCCCGGCCGCGCGCTGGCGAGCGAGCGCGGCGCGGCTCGTGCACCCCGGCCGGCGCTCCGGCTATATACTCGGCGAAGCGTGCCCACCGACCCGACCTCGACCCTGGAATCCCTGACGCATGGCCCGCGCGGCCCGGGCGGCCCTGGCCTCGACGTGACGGGGCCCGATCCGGAGCTGCTCGCGCTGCCGGCGCCGCCGCGGCAGGAGCGCACGGTCACGGTGGTGCTGATGGCGTTGACCGCGATCGCCGCGCTGTGGATGGCGATCGCGCTGCTCGGGGAGGCGCGCTACGCGCTGTCGCCGGGACGGCCGGTGGACGTCGGCGAGCTCGCGCCGCTGCGCCCGACGGCGGACCTCGCGAACCGCTACGTGCGGGCCGCGGGCCTGCTCGGGACGCGGGGCGCGATCCGGTACGGCCGGGCGGCGGAGGGCGACTCGTTCCGGCTGGCGCCGGTGGCCGGCAACCCGGGGCTGTGGGTGGAGATCCGGGTGCCGGAGGGGTTCGAGGGGCCGCGCTTCGTGCCGCCGAGCACGTTCGCCGGGCGGCTCGTGCCGTTCAGGGGCGCGGGCATCCGGCACGCGCGGCTCGCCGCCGAGGTGGAGGAGCAGGCGGGGACGGCCGTCACGGACGACGCCTGGCTGCTCATCGACGGCGGCTCGCCGCGCGCGTCGCGCTGGGCGGTCGCGCTCGTGGCGCTGTTCCTGGGGTTCGCCGGCTGGAACCTGTTCGGGATCGCGCGGGTGCTCCACCGGGTGCGGGACGCGAAGGGAGCCTGAGGGGCGCGAGCCGAGCGTGAGGGGCGAGAGCCGAGCGTGAGGGGCGCGAGGCAAGCGCGAGGGAGGCGAGGGCGCGCCCCGGTTCTTGACGCGCTCGTCGCGGGGGAGCAGGACGCTGCCCGTCCACGATGCCCAGGGTCACCTTCGTCAACGAGCACAGGACGGTCGAGGCCGCGCCGGGCCGGCTCCTCAGCGACATAGCGGCCGAGGTCGGGATCGCCGTCTGCCGCGAGACGTTCCGGGGCACCGGCATCGGCGACTACACGTGCTGGGTGAAGGGGGAGCCTGGCGCGACGTCGCCCCCGACGTTCCTGGAGAGGCTGCTCGGCGCGAAGGGCCAGCGGCGGATGGCGAACAGGACGCGCGTGCTCGGCGACGTGCAGGTCTGGACGCAGGCGGGGCCGGGCAATCGGCTGCGCGCGCCGCGGCCGATCGCGCCGCCGCCGAGCCCGGCGACGGATCCGGAGGCGGCGCGCAAGCCGATCGACGCGAGCGGCAGCGCGGCGTTCCCGTACGGCGATCCGCGCGCGGTCGGCCAGGGCAAGCGCGAGCCGATCGCGGCGGGCGCGCTCGAGGCGAAGGCGGCGAAGGAGAAGAAGGCGAAGGCGGCGGCGGCCGCGCCGACGAAGGCGCCGGAGGGCGCTGCGGCTGCCGAGGCGACCGCAGCGGCGCCGGAGGCCGCGGTGAAGGAGAAGAAGGCGGCGGCGAAGACGCCCAAGGCTGCCGCGGCGGTCTCTGAGGCTGCCGCACCGGTCCCTGGCGCTTCGACAGCGGTTCCTGACGCGGCCGCACCGGTCCCTGGCGCTTCGACAGCGGTCTCTGAGGCTGCCGCACCGGTCCCTGGCGCTTCGACAGCGGTTCCTGACGCGGCCGCACCGGTCCCTGGCGCTTCGACAGCGGTCCCTGACGCGGCCGCAACTATCTCTGAGCCGGCCGCAACAGCTGCCGAGGTCGCGACAGAGCCCCCCGAGGCGAAGGCGCCCGGGCCCGCATCGACAGTCAAGGAGACCGTCGGAGGTGCGTCGGAGTAGCGGTCGCCGCGCTCACTACCCTTCGGGCAAAGGGTCAAAGGGGTTGATCAATCGCACACCCACCCGAGCGACGTCGCGGGTATTGCGGGTGACGAGAACCAGGTTGTGACAACCGCCGTGGCGGCAGGGTACCTCAATCGAACTCGACGACCGGTCGCCCGTAATCCACGGGGCGCTCGAAGTCCGCGTCCTCCCCGACGTTGGGCATGCTCAACAGGAAGTCCATCAACGTCCCCTCCTTCTTGGGCAGGGTCGCCGCGGAGAGGTCATTCACCGCTTCCGGCGCGACATCCCCTCGAGCGACCCAGAAGACCGCCGCCGCCTGTCGCATCTCGTCCGCGATCTGCTGAGGGGTCTTGGGTGTACGGAACGCCTCCTCCCTGATTTCCATGATGATCCGCATGCGATCCTCCTCTCTATTGAGAACCCTAGCTGGAGCGACAAACGGTTTGAAACCACGAGAAAAAGCAGAAAATTTCACAGGGAGGCGGGGAGGCGGGGAGCGAGAGACGGCAAGAGAAGAACTTCTTTTTTTTCTTCCTCCCCGCCTCCCCGCCTCCCTGTGAAATTTCTCCGGGTCTTAATGTGATCGGTGTTCCAGCCCCTTTTTGGGCGTGAGCACACCGTTCACCCACCGCTCCGACCGTTCCGATACCCGGCAACGCTTCCCGTCCCATTCCGGCACGCGGGCTCGCATTCTCTCGCCTCCGCCGGCACCCGGCAGCGCTGCCCCTCACCCCCGCCGGCGCCCGGCAGCGGCTCTCTTCAGAGACCTCCCGAGGCCTCCTCGCACGGTCCGAGCCGTCCGGTTGTACACCATAGTGAAATCCACTATTCTCTCTCCGGAGGAACGCCGATGAGAGGTGCGGGAGCGGCGAGGCGGAACCAGGGCGAGGAGCGCGGTCCGGCCGGGCGCGGCCCGGACGAGGACAGCGGCCCGGTCAGCGTGGTGCTCCCGGCCGAGCTCCGGGCGCGGCTCCAGGCCGAGGCGAAGAAGCGCGGCCTCAAGCTCTCCCCTGCGATCCGCGCGCTCCTCAGCGAGCGCGTCCAGGAGCTCGACGACGCGGAGCAGCTCAGCCGGGCGGAGGAGTGGCAGCGGGCCCAGGTCTGGGCGGTCTGGGAGCGGATGAAGGCGGGAGACCACGACGAGGCCTCGCGCCAGGAGCTCGACTCCATCTTCCATGAGGCGCACGAGGCGCTCCGCGACGCCCCTCGCCGCCGCGCCCGCTAGGCCAGGGCGCCGCGTGAGCCGCCGCGTCCGCTTCCGCCGGGAGTTCGCCCGCGACCTCCGCGATCAGGTGCGCTGGCTCGGCGAGGACCGCGGAATCGAGTGGGTGGAGCGCCTGCGGACCGGCCTCGACGAGGCGATCGAGCTCCTCGCCCGCTTCCCCGCGATCGGTCCCGCCGAGGCGAAGGACGACGGAGACCGGGCCGTCGTCCGCAGGCTCCTCCTGCGCAAGCTCCCCCACGTCGTCTGGTATCTCGCGGACGCCTCCGACCCCGACGCTGACCTCTGGCTGCTGCGCCTCTTCCACGCGCGACAGCAGCGGCCGCTGGCCGAGGCCGATCTCCCCCCGCGGAAGCCGCGGAAGCGGTGATCGGGCAATGCATCGGGTCGCCGATCCCGGTGCCAGCCACCCGTGGCGCTCTCCACGGCTCCCCGCGGCGCGCGGCGTGCTATGCACGCGCCGATGAGCGACGTGGTGGTGATCGGCGGCGGCGTGGCCGGGTGCGCGTCGGCGCTCGCCCTCGCGCGGCGCGGGCTGTCCGTCCGCGTCCTCGAGCGCAACCCGGGCGAGGGCGCCTCCTGGGCGGCGGCGGGCATCATCGGCCCCCAGCTCGAGGCAGCGGGCGACGGCCCCCTCGCGCGGCTCTGCCTCGCGAGCCGGGCCCTCTACCCGGAGCTCGCCGCCTCGCTCGTCGAGGCGACGGGGCTCGACGTGGGCTTCCGGCAGAGCGGCGCGCTGCGCGTGGCGTTCACCGCGTCCGGGCGCGACGAGATCGCGCGCGAGGTGGCATGGCAGCGGGAGGCCGGCCTCGCCGTGGAGCTCTGCGACGGCGACGCGGCGCGGGCGCGCGCGCCGGCGCTCTGCGACGAGGTCGCCGGTGGGGCGTGGTTCGCGGACGAGGCGCGGATCGATCCGCCGTCGCTCATGCGCGCGCTGCGCATCGCGGCGGAGCGCGCGGGCGTGCAGTTCCGCACCGGCGCGGCGGTCCGGCGCGTCCTCGTCGAGCGCGAGCAGGCGTGCGGGGCGCAGCTCGAGGACGGGACGAAGGTCGAGGCGCGCTGGACGGTGCTCGCCGCGGGGAGCTGGTCGTCCCTGCTCGAGGCCTCGGGGCTCGCGCCCGCCGCCGTGCGGCCGGCGCGCGGGCAGATCGTCGAGCTCACGCCGGCGTCGCCGGTGCTCTCGCAGGTGGTCTACGGGCCCGGGTGCTACCTGTCGCCGCGCGACGACGGGCGCGTCCTGGTCGGCGCGACCATGGAGTTCGCCGGCTACGTCACCGCGGTCACGTCGCGCGCCGTGCGCGATCTGCTGACGGCGGCGCTCCGGCTCGCGCCCGCGCTCGGCGACGCGCCGATCGGCAGGACATGGGCCGGGCTCCGGCCGCACACGAACGACGATCTGCCGATCCTCGGAGGGGGCGAGATCGCGCGGCTCGTCTTCGCGACCGGGCACTTCCGCAACGGCGTGCTCCTCGCCCCGGTGACCGCGAAGATCGTCGCCGCGCTGATCGCGGGCGAGCAGCCGCCGCTGGATCTGTCGCCCTTCTCGCCCGGGCGGCCGGGCCTCGCCGCCTGAGCGCGGCGGCTGCCGGCCCGTCGCCGCCGCCTGGACGCACCGCGCCCCCCGGCGGCCAGGCCGGGGCAGGCTCGCGTGCGTTCGCCGCGCGGAGCGCCTACGCTGAGCGCCGCGATGCCGCCGACCTGCGAGATCATCCCGATCCGGTTCTACTTCCATTGCGGCTGGGCCATCCAGGTGGATCCCTCCTTCGAGTCCGAGCTCCTGTACGGCGGGGAGACGCTGCGGATGTTCGATCCGGGCGAGCGCCGCGAGGTCTCGCTCTCGTCGATGATCTACCGGCGGCACGACGGCGCGCCCTTCACGGCCAAGGAGGTGCTCGACACCTTCCCGCCGCACGAGATGTCCGGGCTGCGCTACGAGCACGAGAAGGGGCAGCTCGCGGGCGCCGCGCTGTGGATGCTCGGCGAGAGCGACGACGAGCCGGAGCCGTGCTGGGTGCTCATGGCCATCATGGTGTGCCCCGAGGCCGGCCGGCTCGCGCGCTGCACCATCGTCTGCAAGGAGGAGTCGGACCGAGACTGGGCCGTCGACACCTGGCGGAGCATCACGCGGACCCCGCCGCCCGTGCAGACCGGGCCTGGCGCGGCGATGGGCTAATCGCTGCGCGGCGAGGGCTCCTGAGGCGAGCCAGCGCCTGGCAGCGGCCCCCCCGCGCGTCGCGACGCCCTTCCCCCGGCGGGGGGCGCCCCCGCCGGGGCTCGCCTTGACGGGCGCGCCGCGACCGGGGATCCTCGCGAGCATGCGATTCGCCGCGTTCGGGTCGATCGTGCTCGTCGCGGGCAACGCGCTCCTCGCGGGCGAGGCGCGGGCCCAGCAAGCCGCGCCCGTTCCCCCCGTCGACACCACCCGGCGCGATGTGGGCACCGGCCTCGCCGTCGGCGGACTGGTCCTCGGCTCCGTCGGCGCGGGGATGTACTTCCTCACCCGACCCCGCGGCGACGATGCCTGCGGTTGCGCGTCGAACGCATGGGTCTTTCCCACCGTGCTTATGAGCCTCGGAGGCGCCATGACCGTCACGGGCATACCGCTCTGGATCACGGGGCAGATCCAGAGCGATCGCGCGAAGATCCAGGCGCAGCTGCAGATCGGTCCGCTCGGCGGAGGCGTTCGGCTGCTGTTCTGAAGGGCAGGTCCTGGGTGGCACGCAGCGCGCGCCCGACTCTCGCCGGGCCGTCCAGCCCACCAGGGCGGGGCAACGCATCGCGCCGGGGCATAGGCGAGTATGCCTATGCCTCGCGCCCGAGGGCTCGGGTACCAAGTCGTTGGCGTCACCTCATCGGGTGACGCGAGGACGGACGGCGATCTTGGAACAGAGAGGCGACCCATGGAAACGCTTCGCAATTTCGGCACGACCGCTCCGGGGGTTGTTGCGCTCGCGGCGTTCGCGGCGCTCACGGCGCTGGCCTGCTCCGATCAGGGAGCTGTGACCGAGCCACCGGCCGGCAGCAGCGGCGCCGGAGGGCTCGCTGGGACCGGCACCAGCAGCTCCGTCGCCACGGGAGGCTCGTCGACAACAGGTGGCTCACCGGCGACGGGCGGCTCGTCCGGGTCGGTCAGTGGCGCCGGCGGCAGCGGCGGGCGCCCGGGCTCGGGGGAAGCCGGCGCGGGCGGCGCGGCCTCCGGCTCGAGCGGCTCTGGGGGAGAGACGCGGAGCACGGGCTGCGATGGCACGACGGCGCCGGAGAGCGGCCGTTTCAGCATCGATGTCGGCGGCGCGACGCGCGAGTACATCCTCGCCGTGCCGGACGACTACGATCCGAGCCATGCTTACCGGCTGATCTTCGCATGGCATCCCCGCGGCGGCTCGGCCCAGCAGGTCGCGACCGGGTTCGGCGGCGGCTATTACGGCCTGCAGAATCGCGCCGACGGCTCGGCGATCTTCGTCTCACCCGAGGGCCTCGACCAGGGCTGGGCGAACACGGATGGCCGCGACATCGCGTTCCTCCGCGCCATGCTCGACCGCCTCCGCGCCGAGCTCTGCATCGACCAGAGCAGGATCTTTTCGACGGGATTCAGCTACGGCGGCATGATGTCCTACGCGATCGGCTGCGCGATGGGCGACGTCTTCCGTGCCATCGCCCCCATGTCCGGCGCCCTCTACAGCGGCTGCGAAGACGGCGACAGCCCCGTGGCCATGTGGGGCGCCCACGGCGACGCCGACAACGTGGTTCCGCTCGAGAATGGTCAGGCCGCTCGCGATGTCTTCCTCGAGCGAAACCACTGCGATCCGCAGACCACGCCGGTCGAGCCGAGCCCCTGCGTCAGCTACGAGGGCTGCGACGCGGGCTATCCCGTCGTCTGGTGTGAGTTCGGCGGGGGCCACGAGATGCCGGACGATTCCGGGGATTCGATCTGGAGCTTCTTCTCGCAGTTCTGAGTCCAGCGAACAATGTCCTCTTACCTGAATGGATGGCGCCGACAATGAAGCTTGGAAAGAGTTCAATCAAGCTCTTGATGATGGGGATCCTTGGCGTCTGCTCTGCAGGGTGCGGTGAGTCAGGCGAGGAGGGCAGCGAAGCAACGACGAGCAGCGGCTCTGGCAGCACGGCGTCGAGCGGTCCTGGTGGGACGACTGGCACCACGGGCACGGGCGGCGCCGGCGTGGGCGGCGCGGGCAGCGGGAGCACCGGAACCGGCGGAGCCGTCGGGACCGGCGGCAGCGGCGGCGGCACAGGCGGGAGCGACGGCACGGGCGGCGGCAGCAACGGCGGCGACGAGGCGACGATCGTCCCCGATCCCTCGTGGACATGCGGCATGCCCGGCGGCATTCCGCTCCCCACGCTCGGCGAGCCCGTCTTCCGGGCGACGCTCGAGCTCGGCGAGACCCACGATGTCGGGACCACCCAGTTCGGAGATCGCCGCCTCCTCGACGTGACGGGGGGCACGCTCACGGGCGACAAGGTCCAGGCCACCTTCCTCACGGGCGGCATGGATCTCGAGCTCACGCTGTCGAACGGATCCGTCGAGCTCGAGGAGATCAACATCCTGAGGGCGAGCGACGGCACCCTCATCTACATGCGGAGCTGCGGCGTCGCCGCCGCCGGCGATGGGGTCGTCCGGGTCGTCCCGGACTTCGAGGTCGCGCAATCGAGCTCGCTCGCCTGGCTCAACACCGGGAAGTTCGCGGGCACCCGCGTCGTAGACGCCGCGGCGGGCACGATCCAGCTCGACATCTACGACATCGCCGACGTGGCCGCCGGAGAGCCGAAGATCCAGCTCAAGGATCCCGAGGGCGTTCCCAACCAGTCGTGGGAGTGCTCGACGGCGACCGGGGCGAGGGGCTCGAGCGTGTTCACCGAGTCCGTCACGCTCGGTGCTTCCGTCTCCGTCGGCGCGAGCAAGCGCGGCACGCGCAACATCATCCCCATCACCGGGGGCACCGTCACCGGTGGCATGCTGCTCAGCGGCCTGTCGGGGTCGGTGATCCCCGGAGGCGCGGACTACCAGCTCATCGGAGCGACCACGGTGCTGGACGCCCGGTACGCGCTGTCCTCGAACGACGGCGAGGTCATCCTCGTGAGGAACTGCGGACAGTTCGGCGCGCTCGTGCCGGTCTTCGAGACGCGCGCGGACGGCCCCTACGCGATCCTCAACACGAAGCAGTATGTGAGCTCCGACCCGGGAGGCGCGGCGGGCGGGGTGAGCCTCACCTTCTACGAACGCCGATAGAACCGCAGGTCCGCAGGAACACCGGCGCCTGGCGCGGCGGCAGACCGCGCCGCCGTCACGAGATGTGTCGATGCCGCCGGGACACCCTGCTGCTCTTCAGCACGGATGCTTGACCCAAGGATGGGCGCTTGAACAGTGAGCTTCAATCACCTCATCTGTTCGTCTGCGGCCCGCTGCAGCAATCCCGGGCAATGGGATGGAAAGAGGTTCCCGCATGGGCGCATCGCCCCCTCACGCGCCGCGCGGCGCCGCCACGCTATCGCTGTGCTCCCTGATCGCCCTGCTGGAAGGGTTCGACATCCAGGCCATCGGGGTGGCCGCCCCCCTGCTGATCCCTGATCTGGGCCTGACGCCCGGGCAGGCGGGCGTCGTGTTCGGGGCCGGCATGGCCGGGCTGGTCTGCGGCGCGCTGGCCGGCGGCTGGATGGCCGACCGCATGGGCCGCAAGCCGCTGCTGATGATGGCGGTCGGCGTCTTCGGCCTGTTCACGCTGGCCACCGTGGTGGCGGGCGGACCGCTGTCGCTGGGTCTCTTCCGGTTCATGGCCGGGACCGGCCTGGGGGCGGCGATGCCCACCCTGGTGGCCGTCGCCCTGGAGATCGCCCCGCCCGACCGGCGGACCCGCACGACCACCCTGATGTTCAGCGGCATGCCGGCCGGCGGCGCGCTGGCCGCGCTGTTCGCGGCCGGCTTCCTGGCGCGGTTCGGCTGGCGCAGCATCTTCGTGGCCGGCGGCGTGCTGCCGCTGCTGCTGCTGCCGGCCATGGCGCGGCTGATGCCCGACAGCCGCGCGGCGGCATCCGGCGGCGCAGAGCGGCCGGGCAGCGCGCAGGCGCTGTTCGGCCATGGCCGGCTGCTGGTCACGCTGACGTCCTGGATCACCTTCGGCCTGACGCTGCTGGTGCTGTACCTGCTCCTGAACTGGCTGCCATCGCTGGTGGCTGCCAAGGGCCTGGGCGGGGTGGGGGGCGCTGGCGCCGCCTTCGCCTTCAATGCCGGCAGCGTCATCGGCTGCTGGGTCATCGGCATGCTGGTGGATCGGCTGGGGCCGCGCCTCCCCATCATCGCGGCCTATGCCGCCCTGGCCCTGTCGATGTTCGGGCTGGCGAGGGCCGACAGCCTGCCGCCGGTGCTGGCGCTGGCCGGCCTTGCCGGCTTCTTCCTGCTGGGCGCGCAATACTCGCTCTACGGCGTCATCCCGCTCTATTACCCGGCGCGGGCGCGCGGGCTGGCCACCGGCGCCGCCATCGCCGCCGGCCGGCTGGGTTCCATCGGCGGGCCGCTGGTGGCGGGCCACCTGCTGGGCCAGGGCTGGGGCCCCGCCGGCGTGGCCATGGCCATGGTGCCGGTGGTGCTGTCGGCAGGGGTGGCGGTGGCGGTGATGACCCTCCGCGGCCGCCATGCCGATGATTGATGATTGAAGAGAGGGCGGCGCGTGGCGCGCTTCATGGGCGCATGACGCTGCTGGGCGGCGCCGCCCATCCCATGTACCCGATCGGCTCCAGCGGGCGAGCCAGGCCATCCTGGACGCCCGCGCCCTGGTCCGCGCGCTCGCCCCCACGCCGATCCGGTGGAAGCGCTGGCCGCCTACGAGGCCGAGCGCCTGCCGCCATCGTCGCGGCCGATCGCTACCAGCCGACCGCTACCAGGTGCTGACCGGCCTGAAGCGCGCCTCGTACCCCTTCGCGTGAGCCCGCCCCTCGTCCCCTGAGGACGCTCGACGTGACGGTGGCCTGCCGGTCACCGTCGAGCGCCGGGAACTTTTCGCGGCCCTCGCCGTGTCCTGTGAGTGTCCGGTGAAGCAGGCGGCCTGAAGCCCCCTGCCCCCGGCCCAGCTCATGCCCACGTTTCCCCACGCCTCCTTCCTCGACCGGCTGCTCGCCGAGCTCCCGTCCCTCCTGCGCGCGGCGCGTCGCCTGACGCGCTCGGAGCAGGACGCCGAGGACCTGGCGCAGGCGACGGTCGTGCGCGCGATCGAGCGGCACGCCGACCTGCGCGACGAGGATCGCATGCGCGCGTGGCTGCTCCGTATCGAGCGGTCGGTGCTGCTCAACGCGACGCGGGGGGCGCGGCAGCGCCTCGAGGTGATCGAGGGCGGTCGCGGCGCCGAGTCGGTGCCGGAGCCGCAGGGCAATCTGGAGGCGGAGCTGCTCGAGCGCGGCTTCGCCGACGAGGTCGAGCGCGCGCTCGCGCGCCTGCCCCCGGAGTGGCGCGAGGCGCTGCTCCTGCGGGAGGTCGAGGACCTCACGTACGAGGAGATCGCCGATCTCCAGGCGTGCCCCGTGGGCACGGTGCGATCACGGCTCTCGCGGGCGCGGCTCGCGCTCGTCGAGGGCCTCTCCGAACGGCATGAGGAGATGTCATGGCAGGGTGCAACCGCGAGTGGTTCGAGAACATTTCGGCGTGGCACGACGACGAGGTGACGCCCGAAGACGGAGCGCGGATCGAGGCGCACCTCGCCGTCTGCGGGCCCTGCCGGCGCGCCGTGGAGGTCCTTGGCAGCGTGCGGCGCGCGCTCGTCGCGAAGGCGGACGGGGAGGTCCCGCAGCGCCTGCGCGACCGGGCGGAGGCCGCCGCGCGGAATGCGCGGAGCGCGCGCGCGCGGCGCCGCGGCCGCTGGGTGGTCACGGCCGCCCTCGCCGCGGCCGCGACGGCTGCCGCGCTGCTCGTCGGCAGCCCGAGCCGCGGCGTGGGCGCGGCGATGGCGGACGAGCTCGTGAGCCACCACGTGCGCGGCTTCGCGCGCGAGCGCCCGTGCGACTTCGAATCCTCCGATCCGGGCGCCGTCGCCGGATGGCTCGAGGGCAAGCTCGGCTACGCGGTGACCGTCCCGGCGGTGTCCGGCGCCCGGCTGCTCGGGGCGCGTCTCTGCCAGATCGGAGCCACCCGCACGGCGGCGCTCATGTACGAGAGCGGAGACAAGCCGCTCACGGTGTTCGTGCCGCCGCCCGGCTCCAACGCCGCCACGGCCGCGCGCTCGCTCGCGGGGCGCGGCGTGGGGTGCACCCGGGGGCCGCTCGGCAACGCGATCTGCGCGAGGAGCGTGGAGCAGCCGGTGCTCGCGGTCGCCGAGCTGGACGTCGCGGCGCTCGCGCCGGCGCTTGGCAGGCCCTGATCCCGTCCATCACGAGGACCACGAGGACCCATGACGATCGGTTCATTGCTGACGCTCTTCGGCGCGGGCCTGCTGACGTTCGCGTCGCCCTGCGTGCTCCCGATGCTCCCCGTCTACCTGTCGGCCCTCGGCGGCGCCGGGGCGCTCGGCGGTCCGGACCGCGCCGCGGTGAAGCGCAGCGTGCGCCTCGCCGGCGTCGGCTTCGCGCTCGGCCTCGCGATCGTGCTCGTCGCGCTCGGCGCCGGCGCGTCGGCGCTCGCCGCGGCCCTCGCGCCCCACCGGCACGCGCTCACCGTCGCCTCCGGCGTGATCCTGGCGCTCTTCGGCGCGAAGCTCCTCGGCGTGCTCCACCTCCCGTGGCTGGAGCGCGAGGCGCGCCCGCTCCTCTCCCGCCTCCCGGGCGCGGGCGGCTTCTGGGGAGGCATGCTCTTCGGGATCGCGTTCGCGGCAGGGTGGACGCCGTGCGTCGGCCCGGTGCTCGGCGCCGCGCTCACCTACGCGGCCAGCGCGGGCGCGAGCCCGCTCACCGGCGCGATCCAGCTCGGCGCTTACGCCGCGGGCCTCGCCGCGCCGCTCGTCGTCGCGGCCTTCGTCGGGCCCACGGCCGTCGCGCTCGCGCGCCGCCTGGTGCCGGCCACGCCGGCCCTCCAGCGCGTGACGGGGGCGCTGCTCGTGGTCCTCGGGGTCGCGCTCGCGTCCGGCCGCCTGGACGCCCTCTCGCCGGCGCCCGCCGCAGCCGTGGCTGCGAGCGCGCCTTGCGATGGCGGCCCCGCCGGCGCGTGCGCGGCCCCGGAGGGCGTCATGGAGCACGGCGACGTCGCGCTGCCCGAGGGGAAGCCCAGGCTGGTCGAGTTCGTGAGCGCGCACTGCGCGGTGTGCGAGCGCATGGCGCCGCTCGTGAGGGAGCTCGAAGCGCGCTGCGCCAAGGAGGCCGACACCGTGGTGCGCATCCAGGTCGACGAGCCTCGCGGGCAGGCCCTCGCCGCCCACTACGGCGTGCGCTTCGTGCCGACGTTCCTCAGCGTCGACGCCGCCGGGCAGGAGGTGGAGCGCGCCGTCGGCGAGCTGCAACGCCAGCGGCTCGCGAGCCTGCTCGGCGACGTCCGCGGCGAGGCTTGCCCCCCGGCGCTGTGAGCGCCCTCGGCGGGACGCTCTCCTTCCTCATCCCCGGAGGCCACCCGAGCTCCGGGACTCTCTCCCTCGTCATCCCCGGAGGTCACCCGAGCTCCGGGACTCTCTCCCTCGTCATCCCCGGAGGCCACCCGGGTTCCGCGATACGCCTCGTACCCGGTCGGCAGGAGACATCACCCGGATGAGCCACAGAACATCGATAGTCGAAGAGAGATACAGCCAGTGGGCGCCCCTCCTGATGCGCCTGGTCATGGGCTATGGCTTCATTTTACATGGCTGGGTGAAGGTCAGCAGAGGGCCCGCCAGATTCGAGGTGCTGCTCACCCAGCTCGGCGTCCCCTTGCCGCAGCTCATGTCCTGGGTGGTGCCGTTCGTGGAGATCCTGGGCGGCATCGCCGTCCTCGCGGGCGCGTTCACCGCGATCGCTGCCGTTCCCCTCATCGCCACGATGCTGACGGCCATGTTTTCCGTCCACCTCCGGCATGGCTTCAGCTCCGTCAACACGATCGGATTGACGGCGGACGGGCCTGTGTTTGGCCCTCCCGGGTACGAGATCAACTTGGTGTATATCGCGGGGCTGCTCTCTCTCGCGCTCGGCGGCGCAGGCGCGTTCTCCATCGACTCCCTGATGGCTCATCGGAGGGTGAGCCGCGCGCGCACCTTGGCGAGCACCGGGACGTCGGCCGGCGGGAAGAGCTCGTCCTGGAGCTCGGGCGCCTCGGCCCAGCGCACGGCGGCCACGTCGAGCGGCGCGGGAGCCGGCGAGCCCTCGACGAGCGATGCCTCGTAAAAGAGGAGCAGGACCGGCTTCCTCGGGTAACGGTAATAAGTCACCTCCACGATGTCGCCGACGCGGGCCTCCACGCCGATCTCCTCGCGCAGCTCGCGGACGAGGGCGTCCCGCGGATCTTCGCCCGCCTCGACCTTGCCGCCCGGGAACTCCCACGCGCCCTCGAGGTGGGCGCCCACCTTGCGCTGCGTGAGCAGCACGCGGCCGCGCTCGATGATGACGGCGGCGGCGACGAGGACGAGGGGAGGAACGGGGTCAGGCGTGGCGGACATGGGCGCCTAGGATGTCGACAGCGGAGCAGAAGACAAGGCCGTGGAGCCGCTCACGACAGCTCCCCAGTGAAGAGCCGCCACCTGCTGGATACGGTCAGTTGCTGCGAAAAAATCGCATCGACAAAGGGAATGGACCACAAGGGGCGTGAGACGCGCCGCGCCGCGCGGGCGACCAGGCCGTGGACAGGCGCAAGGAGCGGCACGCGCTGGGGCGTGCCGCGCGGCGCTGCCCCCCTTCCTGTAGCGGCGGCGCCGCGGAGCGCGCCTGCGCCGGGCTGGCCGCCGCGCTCGCCGGCCGCGCCGCCCACGCCGGCCGGCGCGCCGGCCGCGCCGGGAGCGAGCCCGCTTCCCTTTGCCGCGGAGGTATGGGATGCGCCTCGCATGAGCGTCACATACCGGGAAGCGGGGGTCGATATCGATGCAGGGGACGCGCTCGTCGAGCGCATCAAGCGGCTCGCGAAGCCGACGCGCACCCCCGAGGTGCTGGCCGACGTGGGCGGGTTCGCCGGGCTGTGCATGCTGCCGGGCGGGCTGTCCGAGCCGGTGCTCGTCAGCGGCACCGACGGCGTCGGCACCAAGCTGAAGGTCGCGTTCGCGACCGGCGTCCACGACACGGTCGGCATCGATCTCGTCGCCATGTGCGTCAACGACGTGCTGACGGTCGGCGCGCGCCCGCTGTTCTTCCTGGACTACTTCGCCACCGGCAAGCTCGACGTCGACGTCGGCGAGGCGGTGGTGCGCGGCATCGCCGACGGCTGCAAGCAGGCCGGCTGCGCGCTCATCGGCGGCGAGACGGCCGAGCTGCCCGGCATGTACGCCGACGGCGAGTACGACCTCGCCGGCTTCGCCGTGGGCGTCGTCGAGCGCTCGCGCATCCTCGACGGCAAGCGGATCGCCGCCGGCGACGCGGTGATCGGCGTGGCGTCGAGCGGCCTGCACTCGAACGGCTACTCGCTCGCGCGGCGGGTGCTCGAGAAGGAGATGGGGCTCCGGATGGGCGACCGCGTGGACGAGCTCGGCGCGACCGTGGGCGAGGCGCTGCTCACGCCCACCCGCATCTACGCGCGCGCGATCACGGCGCTGCTCGCCGCCTCTGGCGAGGCGGTGAGGGGGCTCTCGCACATCACGGGCGGCGGCCTGCCGGGGAACCTCCCGCGCGTGCTGCCGGACGGGCTGGGCGCGCGGCTCGACCTCGGCTCCTACCAGCGGCCGGCGGTGTTCCAGGTGCTCCAGCGCGGCGGACCGGTGGAGGAGGCCGAGATGCGGCGCACGTTCAACCTCGGCGTCGGGCTGGTCGCGGTCGTGGAGAAGGGCGCCGCGGACCGGGCGATCGAGGCGCTCGCCGGGAGCGGGGAGCGGGCGTGGGTGCTCGGAGAGATCGTGTCCGTCGGCGACGTGCCCTTCGAGGAGCGCGTCCAGTTCGGATGAGGGCGCCGGCGCGGCTCGAGCTCAGCCGTCTTCGAGCCGCGCCCTCAGCTTCTTGATCGCCTCATCGATGGTCCGGTTCTTCGTGTAACAGGGCCTCACCGCCGTCTCGAGCACCACCAGGGTGCGCTGATCGCCCTCGGAGACGGCGCGATCGAGGAACTGCAGCTTCTCGCCGCAGGTGGCGTCGCGCAGCTCGAAGGCGATGCGGACGGCGGGCGTCCCGCGGGCGGCGACCTCCGGATCCCGGAGCAGCTTGGCCGCGCGCGTGGCCGGGGTGGAGCGGCCGCGGGTCTCGACGATCTCGTAGAGCACGTCGAGGCCCGCTGTCCCGAAGCGGCTCGCGAGCGCGTCGAAGACCTTGTCGGCGAGCTCTTCGCCCGTCTTCGAGATGGAGATGGCGACGTTGCGCGCGGCGATGGCGACCGCGCGGTCGCGCAGCGCGGTCGGGTCGCGCTCGGCGAGCTGGTTGAGCGCCTCGGCGGCCTTGACCCACTTGCGCGCCCTGACCGCGCCGGTGAGCGCCTTCCGGGTTTCCTCGTCGGGCGGGGGCTCGGCCGGCGTGTCCGTCGCGGCGGGCCCGGCGGGCGCGTCAGAGCCGGCCGGGGCAGCCTCTGGCGCCGGGCCGGCGGGGCCGGGCTCCCCCGGGGCGGCGGTCGTGTCGGTAGGCGCGGGCTCGTTCGTCGCGAGCGCGCTCGCCGGCGGCTGCGTCAGGCCGAGCTGGGGCTCTGGCTCGGGCGGGGCTCGCCCGCCGCTGGCGAGCGCGGCGATCACGGCCGCCGCGAGCAGGCCGCCGCCGAGGTAGGGAGCGATCTGGCGCAGGCGGGCGCCGAGGTCGGCCTGGCGCACCCGCGCGGCGCGCGCTTCCCGGGCGGCGAGCTTCCGTCTGGCCTTCTCCTCGCGCTCGCGGGTGACGCGCGCTGCCGCCTCGGCGGCCTTGCGTCTCGCCTCTTCCTCGCGCTCGCGGGCGACGCGCTCTGCCTCCGCGGCCTCCAGCTCGCGCAGCAGCGTCGGGGCGAACGCGGGTCGCGAGCCGCTCAGGCGTCCGGAGCTCGGCTCCGAGGCGGGCACCTCGTCCTCCGCGGGCGGCTCGTCCGCCTGCGGCGAAGCGGGCGAAGCGGACGGCGACGCCTCCTGGGTCGGCTGTGCCTTCACGGAAGGCGCGGGCGTCCTTGCCGAAGCGGGCTCCGCGGCGGCGGGCGCGGGCGGCTGCGATGATGCTGGCGTCGCAGCAGAGGGCGGTGGCCGCTGCGATGACGCTGGCGCTGCGGCGGCGGGCGACGGCGGCTGCGATGATGCTGGCGTCGCAGCAGAGGGCGGTGGCCGCTGCGATGACGCTGGCGCTGCGACGGCGGGCGACGGCGGCTGCGATGATGCTGGCGTCGCCGCGGCAAGCGACGGCGGCTGCGATGATGCTGGCGCTGCGGCAGCGAGCGACGGCGGCTGTGATGATGCTGGCGTCGCCGCGGCGGACGACGGCGGCTGCGATGACGCCGGCGCTGCGGCGGCGGGCGGTGGCCGCTGCGATGACGCTGGTGTCGCCGCGGCGAGCGACGGCGGCTGCGAAGACGTGGGCCGCGCCGCAGCAGGCGCGGGCGGCTGCGATGACGCTGGCGCTGCGGCCGTGGGCGAAGGCGGCGGCGACGATGCTAGCTCCGCAGCAGAAGGCGCAGACCGCCTCGCCGACGCTGGCTCCGCAGCAGAAGGCGCAGACCGCCTCGCCGACGCCGGCTCCGCAGCGATGGGAGCGGGCGGCCTGGAAGACGCCGGCTCTCCAGCGGAAGGAGCAGACGGCCTCGCCGACGCCCGCTCCGCAGCGGCAGGCGCAGATGGACTCGCTAGCGACGCCTCCGCGGCGGGCGCTGGCGACGGCTCCTCCGCCCCTGTCAGCGACGGTTTCTTCGACGAGGGCGCCGCCGGACGTCGCTCCAGCTCCTCCGGCGACCGCTCCTCCAGCGGCAGACTCGTGGAGGCCGGCCCCGCCGGCTCCTTCGCCGCCAGCTCCTCCATCGACCGCGACGGCTCCGTCGGTCGCGGCGGCGGCGCCTCCAGCGACGGAGGCCTCGAGCTCCGCGGCGCCGGCTCCTGCAGCGCCGGCTCCTGCGACGCCGGCTCCTGCGACGCCGGCTGCTCCTGCGGCGACGGCGGCTCAGCGGCTCCGGCGAGAGCGCCGCGGCTGGCGGCTTCCTCCCGCGCGAAGGCCACCTGGGCCATGAACGCTGCCCCGCCCACCGCGGTCGGGCGCGAGTCGCTCGACAGCGTCTCGTCGTCGGCTCCGGCGAGAGCGCCGCGGCTGGCGGCTTCCTCCCGCGCGAAGGCCACCTGGGCCATGAACGCCGCGCCGCCCACCGCGGTCGGGCGCGAGTCGCTCGTGAGCTCGGCGACGAGGCTCGGCGTGTTGCGCACCGGCGTCGGCCTCGAGTAGCTGGGAGGGCCTTCCGCTTCCGCCTCCGCCGCGTCCTCCCGTACCGCCGCCAGCTCCAGATCGCCCGCGCCGCCCTCGGTCGGCTCGCCCGCCGCGCGCGCGCTCTCCGCCTCCGCCGCGCCCGCGCCGCCTCCGGCCGCCTCGCCAGCGGCCCGCTCTGCGGCGGGCTCCAGCGCGTCCGCGACCTCGCTCAGCGAGACGAGGCACGAGTCCCCGAGGACGATCGCCGAGGCGCTGCCCGGGTTCGCCTCCGGCGCGCGCGGCGGCGCGCTGGGCAAGGGCGGCCGGTTGCTCGGGACGCGCGGCGCGTCCGCGATCGCTGGGACCGACGTCATCTCGGCGCGCGACGACATCTCCGCGCGCGGCTCCTGCGTCACGATCCCCGACGCGGCGCACGCCTGGTCGAGCGCCGCGATCAGCTCCGCCGCGGTCTCGAAGCGGGCGCGCGGCTGCTTCTCGAGCAGCCGCCGCACGACCGCCTCGATGGCCGGCGGCACCGCGACGCCCGGGGAGTGCTCGGCGATGGCCGGGACGGGCGCGCTGCGCTGCTGGTTGAAGAGCTCGACCGGATCCCTGGCCAGGAACGGGTGCTTGCCGGCCAGCATCTCGTAGAAGATGAGGCCCAGGGCGTAGAGGTCCGCGCGCTCGTCGACGAAGTCCATCCCGAGCGCCGACTCCGGGGCGAGGTAGGCGATGGTCCCGAAGATCACCCCCGCCGTGGTGAGCCGGACCGGGCGCGACTCCGGCTCCAGCCCCATCCGCACGGACTCCGGCGCCGCGGCCGATCTGCGCAGCTGGTCGACGCTCACCTTCGCGAGGCCGAAGTCGATGAGCTTCACGAGGTCGCCCTGCGGCTCGACCACCATCACGTTGCGCGGCTTCAGGTCGCGGTGGACGATGTTCATCGCGTGGGTCGCGTCGAGCGCGGCCGCGAGCTGCCTGGCGATCAGGACGGCGCGCGCCGCGGGCATCGGCCCCCGGCGGATGATCTCGTGGAGCGTCGTCCCGCGGACGTACTCCAGGACGAGGAAGAACGAGCCGTCCTCGGCCTCGCCGAAGTCGGTCGCGGTGGCGACGTTCCGGTGCTGGATGTGGGCGCCGGCGATCGCCTCGCGCTCGAAGCGCTGCACCAGCTCGGGGAGCCGCTCCGTGTCCGGGTGCAGGATCTTGATCGCGACGCGCTTGTGCATGTGCACGTGCTCGCCGCGGTAGACCGCGCCCATGCCGCCCATGGCGATGACCTCGTCGATGCGGTAGCGCTTCGAGATCACCCGCCCGAGGTAGGACGCGGCCCGCTGCTTCGCGGCCTCGTCGGTGGTCAGGGGCGGCTCGGGCGGGCGTTCCGACATCGTGGCGGCGCCACCCTACCGCGAGCGGCGCGGCATTGGTAGGTGGCCGGCCAGAGGGACCGGCGCGCGACGTCCGGCGCCGGCGCTCGCCGCTCATCCCCCGGCGTCAGGCCGCCCCGGCCGGCGTCGATCATGTCCGTCGGATCGGCCATCCGGCTCCAGAACGCCGCTCTATAGATCGCCTGGTGCGAGGCCGGTGTGCTTGCTGATGCGAGCGAGCATCCGCGGTCCAATCTCGTCATCGTCGTGGAATGCGAAGACGAAGTCGTCCCAGCCGTCCCGCTCCAGCACCCGGTGCGACCCGGACTGCCACTTGATGCGCCATCCAATGCGCAAGAGCGCAGACAGCACGCGCTTCGCTTTCGCAGCTCCCCAGGCCATGGCGCGTCAACTCCGCCGTCCAGCGTGGACCTCGGCGACCGAAGCGGGGGGAGGAGAGACGGTGGACGACAGCGGGGAGTCGACCGGTCCGAGACTCGCCCTGAGCTCTCCCAGCGCGTTGAGCGCATCGAGGCGTTCGAAACCACGGACCGGCATCATGCAGCCACAAACAACAGCTCGAGCGGCCCGGCGGTTGTCTCGCCGTTCTCGAGGCGCTCGGCGATCACCCTCAACGCCAGCGCTTCCACGCGCGCCACGGCCTCATCCTTCGTCGCGCCGTACGCCATCGCGCCGGCCAACTCGGGGATTTCTGCGATCCAGCGCCCGTCCACCTCGCGCTCGGTCTCGATCGTGAACCGTTGAGGCATGCCACAGCATGTGCCCCTTCCAGGGGCGCGCGCAAGCGGGAGGCGTCGTTCCACGAGTCCTGCTCCTCGTCTCTCTGCGACCAGAGCGCGGGGCGCGAGGTCGACCAGCCACGGCGCCGAGAGGACCGCGGCGCGCCCTCGGTGCGACCCCCTCCGCCGCCCCGCCATGCGGCTGCTCCGCCGTCGCCCCGGCCGGACGCCCGCCGCTCCGCCACGCGCCGGCTCCGCCGCCGCCCCGGCTCCGGCCGCCGCGCCGCCCTCCCCGCCGCCCCGGATCTCTCCCGCGCCCGCCTCCGCCGTAGTATCTGCCCCCCATGCCCCCCCTCGATCTCGGCGTCCTCATCTCCGGCCGCGGCTCGAACCTCCAGGCGATCCTCGACGCGATCGCCGACGGCCGCCTCGACGCCCGCGTGCGGCTCGTCCTCTCGAACCGGCCCGGCGTGGAGGGCCTCGCGCGCGCCGAGCGCGCGGGCGTCCCGACGCGCGTCATCGCGCACCGGGACTTCACCGACCGCGACACCTTCGACGCCGCCGTCGTCGACGCCCTCCGCGACGCGGGCGCGACCTGGGTCGTCCTCGCCGGCTTCATGCGCCTGCTCACGACGACCTTCCTCGACGCCTTCCCCCACCGCGTCGTCAACATCCACCCGTCGCTCCTGCCCTCCTTCCCCGGCGTCGACGCCCAGCAGCAGGCGCTCGACCACGGCGTGCGCATCACCGGCTGTACCGTCCACCTCGTGGACGCCGGCACCGACACCGGGCCGATCCTCGCGCAGGCCGCCGTCCCCGTGCTCGACGGCGACGACCACGACACCCTCGCCGCGCGCATCCTCGTCCAGGAGCACGCCCTGCTCGTCCGCGCGCTCTCGTGGATCGCCGAGGGGCGCCTCCAGGTCACGCCGCCCGCCGCGCCCGGCGGCCGCGCGCGCGCGTCGATCGCCGGCGTCGGCACGGCGCTCGGGCTCGCCGCCGTCGACGCAGCGCTCGGGCTCGCCGAGGGCGGCCGCGCGCGCGGAAACGTCGGGGAAGTCGGGGAAGGGGCGTGATCCACAAGCACTACGACGTCATCGTCCTCGGCCGCTCCATCGGCGCGCTCACGGCCGCGGCGCTCCTCGCGCGGCGCGACTTCACCGTGATGGTCGTCGGGCACGGCGAGCGCCCGCCCACCTACCGCCTCGACCAGCACGTCCTCCGCCGCCGCGCCTTCACCATGCTCGCCGAGCCCTCGCCGGCGTGGCGCCGCTTCCTCGTCGAGCTCGCCCAGTCGCAGACATGGAAGCGCCGCATCGTCCCCGCCGCCCCCATGCTCCAGGCTGTCGCCCCGCGCCGGCGCCTCGACGTGCCGCCCGACATGGTCCTCTTCGGCCGCGAGATCGACCGCGAGTTCCCCGAGCTCCGGCGCGTCGTCGACGAGCTCTACGCCGAGCTCGCCCACGTGAACGGCGCCGCCGACGACGCGTTCTCGCACGACGCCCTCTGGCCGCCGGGCACGTTCTGGGAGCGGCGCGAGACCGCCCGCTACGCCGCCATGCTCCCGTACGCGCGCGCCGAGCCCGACGCCGACCTGCTCGTCGAGTTCCCGCGCGGCCACCTGTTCCGCTCCATCGTCACGCAGTCGGTCCTCTTCGCCACGGACCTGTCGGCGCTGCCGCCCCCGTTCGCCGTGGCGCGCCTGCACGGGGCGTGGACGCGCGGGCTGATGACGCTCCCGCGCGGCGAGGAGGAGCTCGAGGAGTTCCTGCTCGAGCGCATCCTCGCCCACGGCGGCCGCTGCCTGCTCGACGAGCGCGCCGCGTCGGTCCACGTCCGCCGCGGCACCGCGGCGGGGGTCGTCCTCGACGGCGACGACCACCCGAACGGCAGCAGCTTCGTGATCACCGACATGGACGGCGAGACGCTCGCGAGCCTCGCGGGCGGCGAGGGCATCCACAAGCGCGCGCTGCGCGAGTGGCCGCGCATCACCTCCTCGGTCGGCCGCTTCGTCGTGTCGCTCATCGTGCGCCGCGAGGGCCTGCCCGAGCCGCTCGGCCCCGAGGCGCTCCTGCTGCCCTTCCACTCGCCGCCCTCCGCGCTGGCCGGCCGCGCGATGACGTCGCCGCCGCCCCCGTCACGCGCGCCGGGCGACGCCGCCTCCGGGGGCCGCCCGAGCTCCCCGCGGCAGACGCGGCCTGCCGGGCCCCTCCGCCCCGTGGTCCACCTCCAGCGCTGCGATCTCCCGCCGCCCTCGACCGACACGCTGCTCGTGGCGGAGATCCTGCTCCCCGACCGGGGCCCGCTGTCGCTGCTCGAGGCGCGCCAGGCGGTGCTCGACGCGCTCACGGCCGAGCTGCCGTTCCTCGAGCGCCACCTCGTGCTCGTGGACTCGGTGCACGACGGCCTGCCGGTGTGGCTCTACGACGGCCAGCGCCGCCGACTCGTCGAGCGCGCGGCGCTGAAGGGCGCCGCCCCGGGCGCCGAGCCGATGGTGCGGCAGCTCGAGGTCGACCCGCCCGGCTATCTCGGGCTCGCGGGCGAGCCGATCCGCGGGCCGATCGAGCGGACGCTGCTCGTGGGTCGCAGCGTGCTGCCCGGCCTCGGCCAGGAGGGCCAGCTGCTCGCGGCCTGGGGGGCGGCGCGGCTCGTGACCCGGACCGATCGGCGCAAGGAGCGCATGCGGCGGGACATGTGGAGCAAGGTCGAGATCGGGTAGCGGACAGGCCCCGCCGAGATGCCCGGCCCCGTGAGAGGGTGTTCTCGGCGCGGGGTGGGGGCCCCGCCGAGATGCCCGGCCCCGTGAGAGGGTGTTCTCGGCGCGGGGTGGGGGCCCCGCCGAGATGCCCGGCCCCGTGAGAGGGTGTTCTCGGCGCGGGGTGGGGGCCCCGCCGAACTCGCCTGAGACATGAAGCCGGAGGCTTCATGTCTCAGGCTCAGACATCGGCCCATCCCCCACCCCGCGCCGAGAACACCCTCTCACGGGGCCTACCGATTTACTTGATGTGTCCGTCACCCGGGCAGCGGCGGTTCCTCACCCCGCGAAGCTGGCGAGACACGAGGGCGAGACTCCGTGTCTCAGACGGGCCGGGGAAAAACCTGGAAGAAACCACCGCGCTCTACCACGGAGAGCGGCACGTCGAAGAGGCGCGAGAGGTTGTCGTCGGTCAGGACCTCGCGCTTCGGGCCGTCGGCGAAGACTCGGCCCTTCCGGAGCAGGACCACCCGCTCGATCTCCGGCGGGATCTCGTGGACATGGTGCGTCACGAGGATCAGCGTCTTGCCACGGTGCACGAGGCGCCTGAGCAGCTCGACCAGCTCGAACGCGGCCTTCAGATCGAGGCTCGTCGTCGGCTCGTCAAGCACGAGCGCCTCCGGGTCGTGCACGAGCGCGCGCCCGAGCAGGCAGCGCCGCTGCTCGCCAGCGGACATCTCGGCGATGGGCTTGTCGCCAAGGTGCGCCACCCCGAGGTCGCGGAGCACCGCCTCGGCCCGCCCACGCTGCGCGGCCGTCGGCGGATCGTGGTCGTGCAGCCCGGCGCTCGCGAAGAAGCCGGAGAGCACCACGTCGAAGCCCCGCACATCCCGCGGATAGGCCATTTGCAGCTCGTACGACACGAGCCCCAACCTGCGCCGGAGCGCGAAGACCTCCCACCTTTCGCGCCCCAGGATCCGCACCGCCGAGCCCTCGCGGTGGACCGGATAGATCTCCCGCGAGAGCAACCTCAGCAGGGTCGACTTCCCGGCCCCGTTGGGCCCGAGGATCGCGGCGCTCTCCCCCTGCTCGATGCGCAGCGACAGATCCTCGAAGACACGCGTATCGCCCCGGAAAACCTCGGCGTTCTCGATCTCGATGAGAGCCGGCACGCTCATCGCTCCACTCCACGGATCACGTCCATGCGGCGCAGACTAGTGGAGCGCAGAGCGAGATAAAAGGCATACATCCTAACGGACAGAGCAGAGAAGCTCAAGCTCCTTATATCCATCACATCACCCGACATGTCGGGTCTCGTCAGGCCGCGTCGGGTCTCGTCAGACAATGCGTGTTGTCTCGCCGTCTCGCTGCCCCGCGTGGGCCGAGCTCTCTCGGTCCCAGGTCCCTGGTCTCTTGCCTCCCGCCTTGAATTTTCTCTACAGACCGCAGCGATCAGGCCTCTATCGCGAAAGTTTCTTCTCTCGCTGTCTCTCGCGGTCTCGCACCGCGCGCCGATGCGTCCGCCGATGCGTCCGCGAGCTGGTGAGACAGCGAACGATCGCAGGTGTGAATTTCACCGAGCCCCCGACTCTCGACGCCTCCCTGCGCGAAGCTCGGCGCCTCGACCGCGGTTTGCCCGCGATTTGTCGGCGTTCTTCGCAGGTGAGTCAGGGTTTTCGCGGTGGATCGCCCGTACCCCGGATCGGCGATCCACGCCACGGGATGACTCACCATCTCGCGCGGACAGGCACCGTCGAAAATCTGCCCATGAATCGGCGTTTCTCGATCTCGCGAGATGATGGCCCGGCCGTTGCAGTTACCCCGAGCACCTTCAACAAGTGCCCCGCGCCAAGCTGATGCTGGCACTCGGGAGTGAAAAAATCCGACGCGGCGCCGAGCCGCGCGGCCACTTGGAGATTGACATAATGACGAAGATCAAGGGTTCGCTTTTCGGTGCTGGGGCAGTGGCGTGCATGCTCGCCGTTCTCGGCGGGTGCATCGTTGCCGGGGACGACGGCTCCAGCGTGTCCGAAGAGGACGAGATTTTCGCCGACGAGGCAGCAGCGGCGGCAGCGGCATCGCAGATGCGCTTCGGCGTTGCGCCCCAGTGGAGCCAGACCTGGTCGCCGCCCTCCTCCGGGCCGGCCAACGTCGATGTCGTCGCCGTGGGCGACTGGCTGATGTCGGGCGGGTTCACCAGCACACACCAGAGCAAGCTCTCGACGATCGTGAACAAGGGCAAGCAGCCGTACTTCTTTGGCTACATCGCCACGGACATGACCAAGAAGGGGCTCGGGTCCGACCGCGACTGCGACGGAGACTCGAGCGCGCCGCTGTGCCAGAGGGGCGCGGCGTACGTGCGCTCCAACATCGGCGCGATGGTGTCCAAGTACAAGCAGGCGGCGCAGGGGATCAACTCGGCCCTCGGAGGGAGGGCGGTCGAGCCGCTGATCCACATCGAGCCGGACTGGTACCAGTTCTCGCAGACGGCGCAGCAGAACGCGCTCACCGAGACAGAGTCCGACGACTTCATGAACCAGATCCTCGGCGCCATCAAGTCGGGCTGCCCCTCGTGCAAGGTGGTCATCGACTTCAGCCCGTGGTTCAGCCCGTCGGCCACCCGGTGGGCGTCGTCGGTCGGCGATTTCTACGACGGCTGGGATCGCAGCGTCGTCAAGTACGTCGGCCTCACGGGCAAGCAGTTCCCGTTCACCGAGGGCAAGATCGACAACTTCACCTACCGCGATATCACCACCGCGCTCAACCTGCCGCTCGTCATCGTCGACGCGTACACGTTCGGCGGCGGCCCGATCAACGTCGACTCCACCTGGCTCAACGAGAGCAACGTCGCCAAGGCCGTCGACATGCGCGTCGCGATCGTCATGCTCTCGCAGACCGGCGACGTCTCCGGCTACGACAGCTTCATCGCCCGGGTGAAGGGTAGCAGCAGCAGCTCCACCACCAGCAGCAGCTCCAGCAGCAGCTCCAGCAGCTCCAGCAGCAGCAGCAGCTCCAGCAGCGGCAGCGGCGGCAGCGGCGGCAGCGGTGGCTCCGGCGGCAGCGGCGGCTCCGGCGGCAGCGGCGGCTCCGGCGGCGGCACCAGCACGGGCGGCGTGCGCGGCGAGCCCAGCAACGTCACTGTCACCGTCACCCCCAACTCGACGTGGACGGGCGGCTACTGCAACAACGTCACCGTGACGACGACGGGCAACAACGTGACGTGGAAGGCCTACGTGCCCGCGAAGGGGGCCACGATCACCAGCGTCTGGAACGCCACCAGCACCACGTCGGGCACCGACTTCGTGTTCGCCGGACAGGGCTGGAGCACCACGGTCAGCTCTGGAGGGAGCGTCGGCTTCGGGTACTGCGCGAACGGCTCGCGCTGACCCCTGATCGACGGCGCCGCGCCGACCGATGAGGCGAGCAGCGCCTCCCGGCGGCGCGGCGCGCCAGCCCGCATCATTGCACCGCGCGACGCGGGGAGGCGGGAGGCTCCTCCGAGCTTCTCTCCCGCCCTCCCGCCCTCCCGCCCTCCCGTCGCCCTCGCCCGCGCCCCGCTCCTCTTGGTACCGTGGGCGCGCCGTGCCCCCCACCCCGCAGCGCTACCGCCTCGCCGGCCGCAGCCCGGTCAGGCCCCTCCACGCCACCGCCCCGCGCGCGCGCCGCGCGCTCCGGAGCGCCGTATGCCGCTGAAGCTCCGCGTCACCTGGCGCAACGCGGGCAGCCCGCTGCTGCCCGACGCGCTCTCCGACGTGCAGGCCACGGCGGACGACGCGCCGCTGTCGCTCGCCGGGCGGGGCCCGGGGCTGCGCGAGTTCGAGATCCCCGCCGGCGCGGCCCGCGTCGCGCTCAGGGCGCGCTTCTCCGCGGCGTTCAACGCCTTCGAGGACGTCCCCGCCCTCCAGGAAGAGGTCCTCTCGGTCGAGCAGGCCTTCGATGTCGAGGGCGGCGGGAAAGCGCTCAGCCCCGCCCACGAAGCGGCGTACGGGCAGGCTCACCCGCTCGTCGACGTGAAGGCGTCGCCAGGCCTCGCGCTCGCGCAGATCAGGACCGATTTCGTCGATATAACGCCGCTCTGGATGGCCTGCGCGCAGTACACGGACGAGTACCAGCGCGAGCATCGGCCCGGCACGGAGCTCGTGGCCCTCGGCGCCACCGCGGGTGAGCCGAAGATCTGGTTCGCGAGCATCCCGGAGGCCTGCAAGGCGCCGCCGGACGCAGCGATCTCGGCCCTCGTTTTCTACCGGCCAGAAGGGTACGCCTACACGCGGATCGACCAGCGACACGAGATGTTCGGGCTGAATCGATACCTGCTCAGGCCCGACCCGGATCCGGGCGCCTCGTACTGGGCGCGCGACGTGCTCGCGCTCGACCCGCGCGACCAGTCCCGCTGGGTCTATCTCCGCTGCGGCTTCGAGGAGGCGCTCGCCGCGAGCGGCAAGGCGGTCGTCATGCTGCACCCGTGGCCGAGCGGGACGAGCTTCGGCGCCGCGACGACAGCGAGCCTGCCCGGCCTCGCCGAGGCGGCGATCCGGGCCTTGTGGGGCGCGCGGAAGATCGGGATCGGCCGGAACGGGGTCCACCTCGGCAAGCTCGCGCTCGCGGGCTTCAGCGCCGGCGGGCTGCCCCTGTGGCAGGCGCTGGCCGCCAACACGGGACGGGTGAGCGAGGTGTTCGCCTTCGACGCCCGCGGCATCGCCAAGGCGGAGGCCACGATCCTCCGCTGGTACGGCGGCGACGCCTCGCGCCGGCTGCGGATGACCGGCGGGCACCAGCTCGACGCGAACGCGGCGATCCAGCGGAGGCTCGCGGGCAGCGCGAACGAGGCGCGCGTCTCGAGCCTGCCGCCCGACAAGAGCGGCTATCTCCCCGGCGCCAACCCGCGCTGGGATCACGTGTGCTCCTCGCTCGAGGAGAGCGAGAAGGACGCCTATCTGAGCGCGGACCGGGTATGGCACCAGTTCGCCGTGTACGGCGGCTGGCCGGAGGCCGGGGCGCCTCGCGACGTCACCTTCCTCCAGCGCTTCCTCGAGGCGTCGGACCTCTGAGGAATTCCCTCGTTGCGCAGCCCTTTTCAGAGAAGAATTCAGAGAAGAAATTGAACAGGGAGGCGGGGAGACGGGGAGTACAGAGAAGAAATTGAACAGGGAGGCGGGGAGACGGGGAGTATTCTGAAGATTTCCCTCCCCGTCCTTCCGTCTCCCCGCCTCCCCGTCTCCCCGCCTCCCTGTAATTTTTCTCAAGAACTTCGAGGAGATGTCTCAGCGGACCTCCGAGCCGGAGAATGCTCGATGGCCGGCGGACGACCGCGAATGTCGGATTTCAACGCCAGGGGGCCAAGGCGCAAAGGCGTTGAGACCTCCCCTCACGCCGCCGCGATGAGCCGCGCGAGCGCGCGCATGTCCTCGTCGTCGCCGAGGCGCGCGAGCGCGTCGCGCGCCCTCGCCAGCGCGGGCTCCACGTAGCGCAGGTAGCCGGGATCCCCGCCGACGCGGTCGATGAAGACGAAGCGGCCGGCGTCCTTGAGCTTGCGGTGGACGGTGACCACGTCGAACTCCCGGCCGAGCGCGCCGCGCGCCCGCCGGTCGAGCGAGGCGGCGGCCGCGTAGTCGTCGAGGCGGGCCTCGACGAACGGCCGGTCGAGGTCCTGGGCGCTGTCGTTGAGGAGCGTCGCCAGGTCGTAGGCGCGCGGGCCGAGGAGGGCGTCCTGGAAGTCGAGCCAGGCGATCTCGAGGCCCCGGCCCGGCGCGCCCACGACCATGAGGTTGTGGCCCTGGTAGTCGCGATGGACGAAGCCGCGAGGCCACGCGGCGATGCGCCGGGCGAGGCGCTCCGAGACGGCGTCGAACTCGGCCCGCCCGTCGTCGTCGAGCCGGCGCCCGCGCGCGTCGAGCGCCCACGCGCGGAAATGGTCGAGCTCCCAGCGCAGGAGCGTCGCGTCGAGCGCGCAGGCGTCCACCACCGACCCGCGCGGGAGCGCCGCGAGCGCCCGCTGCGCCCGGGCGAGGTCGCGCACGGCCAGCGAGTAGACCTCCGCGCGGAGGGCGGGCTCGCGCTCGAGGAAGGCCGCCAGCGTCCGGTCGCCGAGGTCCTCCAGCAGGAGCAGGCCGCGCTCGCAGTCCTCCGCGAGCAGCGCCGGCACCCGGACGCCGCGCTCGCGGAGCAGCGCGTGCACCTCCAGGAACGGCCACCGCGGCGGCGCGGCGCCGCCCGCCGTGGCGTCCCACGCGCCGCTCGGCGCGAACATCGCGACCGCCGTCCCCGCCGGCGTCACGACGCGCAGGTAGCGCCGGCCCGACACGCCGCCGCGCAGGGGGACCACCGACGTCGGGAGATGGCCCGTGGCCCGCTGGACGAGCCGGTGCAGGGCGTCGGGGTCGAGCTCGGGCACCCCCCTTCGTACGCCGGCGGGCGGCGCGAGCGCCAGCCTTCATGGCGCGAGCGCCAGGCTTTCATCGCGCCCGGCGAGAGGCCCGGCCGGGCCGCCCGCCACGAGCCGCTCCGGCCCTCGAGCGCGACCGCGCGCGCCTCAGCAGGCGCCGGCGCAGCCGTCGGCGCTGTTGAACCAGAGCCCGCCCGAATCCTCACACGCGCTGCGGTCGTACTTGCCCGTACAACAACGCTCCTCGCTCTCGCACACCTTGGCGACGCTCTCACCGCTCCGGAAGCAGCACCTCCGGCTCTCGGGATCCTCGGGCACGGAGGCCGCGTCCTCGAGCGCGGCCGGAGCGCCGGGCGCGGTCGCCTTCTCGATGACCACCGGCACCGCGGGCGCGACCAGCGTGGCCACCGTGTCGCAGCCGAGCGAGCCAATCATGACGAGGACGGCGAGCGCCGATGCCAGCGCACGAGCGGTTCCAGCCAGCTTCATGACGGCCTTGCGTCGCATGGGCGCAGTGCGGCGGCAAGTTCATGCGCTCGGATCCCCGCGCGCTGGCCTGCATTGCGCTCGCCACGGGGCCAGCCCTCAGCGGTCCTCGAGCGCTCGGGGCGCGCCGGCGTGCTGGGGCGCCGCCGGCATGCTGGGGCGCCGCCGGCATGCTGGGGCGCCGCCGGCATGCTGGGGCGCCGCCGGCATGCTGGGGCGCCGCCGGAATGCAGGAGCGCGCCGATCCGGAGGGGCGCGCCGGCATGCAGGGACGCGCCGGTCCAGAGGGGCGCGCCGGCATGCAGGAGAGCCGCCGTGCGTGAATCATTCCGCAGGCGGCATGAGGCGGGGGCGCGGCGCGTGAACGGCCGGTGACAGGACTGCGGCTGTGCTATGAGTCGATGGGATGGCGAACCGCGCGATCGCGCCCGAACAGGTCACGCCGCTGGACGGAGCAGCAGCCACCGCCGTCGCCTGGCGCGGCCGGGGTCAGCTCCGCGTCACCGTGATCGTCAAGGCCACCTTCGCGTTCGCGGCCGACGCGGAGATGCCGAGGGTCGAGCCGCAGCCGGTCCTCCCCGGAGAGGTCCATCACGGCAACAACCCCGGGCGCAGCGTCAAGCTCACGAGCGATCTGGCGCCGCACCTGGACCGCGCCGACGTGCTCTTCACCGGCCACGCCCACGCGCCGCCGCCGGGCGCGCCCGTGCACTCGTTGCCTGTGCGACTCGTGATCTCCGACGAGGGCGGGGTCGTCCTCGACAAGGAGCTCCTCGTCCAGGACAGGGCTGGTTTCCAGCGGATGCCGCTCGTGTACGAGCGGGCGCTCCGCGGGGAGAACGATCAGGAGAACTTCCTCGGCGTGCGGGCGACGGGGGATCCCGCCGATCCCGAGGCGAACATCATCGATCCTCTCCAGCCGGCGCGCGCGGCCGGCTTCGGCCCCATCGCGCGCGCCTGGCCGGCGCGCAAGCGGCTGCTCGGGGCGACGCCGCGCAAGGCGCTCGACGCGCCGATCGCCGAGATCCCCGACGCCTTCGACTGGTCCTATTTCCAGGCGGCGCCCCCCGATCAGCGGGTGCGCCACCTGCGCGGCGGCGAGTGGCTCGAGCTCCACGGGCTCCACCCGACGGCGCCCCGCCTGAGGATGCAGCTGCCCGAGGCGCGCGGTCGCGCGCGCATTCACGGCCTCTCCGCCTTCGGCGTGGGCGAGGGCCAGCCGCTCGACCTCACCGCGGACACGCTGCGCATCGACGGCGACGAGCAGCGGTGCACGGTCGTCTTCCGCGGCAGCTTCCCTGTCCCGGACGAGGCCGCGCTCGCCGCCGTCGCCATCGTGGCGGGCGTCGAGCTCCCCGGCGAGCCGCTCGCGTGGCCCGACCGGCCCCCCGAGCGGGGCGCCGCGGCCCGCGACCCCGCCGGGGCTGGCGCGGCGGGCGGCCGCGCGCGGGGCGCGGACGACGACGGCCTCGGCGCGACCCAGGCCGCGCCGGCCGCCGGGGGGCGCACGATGAGCATCGCGGAGGGCGCCGTGGCGGCGGGAGCCCTCGCCTGGGCGGGGGCGGTCCCGTTTCGTCCCGGGGCCGCGCCCGACGAGCTCGCCGGGCACGTTGCGGGCTCGGGGGCGCCCGGGCCCCGGTTCGACACGGGGACCGTCTCGATCTCCTTCTCGGACGACGGCCCCGAGGCGTCGCCCGCCACGACGATGGCCTTGCTCCCCGAGCAGGACGACAGCGCGGCCGAGCAGCCGGCGCTCCCGTTCCATCCGTCGCCCCCCGGCGCGGCGCTGCCTCCGTCGGTGCCTCCGTCGTTGATCGCGCGGGAGCCGCTCGCGGCGGATGACCGCGTGGGCTCAGGCACGCTCGCGCTCCCGTCCGACGACGCGTCCGACGACGGCTGGGGGGCGAGCGACGGCGCGCCGGAGGGCTCCGTGTCCCTCGGGCTCGCGGTCGCCCCCGAGCCCGCGCCTGCGCGCCGGGAGTCCGCGGCGCTCCCGGACGCCCCGCCGCCGGAGCTCGCCCCGCCGCCGCCTCCGCCGCGCTCGGAGCCTCCGCCGCCGGAGCTCGCCCCGCCGCCTCCGCCGCGATCGGAGCCTCCGCCGCCACCGCCGGTGTTCAGCGCCTCGCCGGCGCGCGCTCCGGAGCCTGACGCGCCGCGGGCCGCTCCGCCGCCGCCCCGGCCGCCCCCGCCGCCGGAGCGCCCGGCGCTCCCGACCCCGTCACCCGCTCTGAAAAGGAGCCTTTACGAGCGGTTCGATCGCAAACGGTAGATGACGATGGCTCGCCGAGCTCGCCTCGGCGAGCGCGCCGGGCGCCCGGAGAGAGGGCGCCCGGCGGCACGACACCCTCTCCCACGGCACGGTGGATGGAGCTGCGACGATGACCAAATCCGATTCGCTGGACATTCGACTGGAGATCGCCGGCTTCTCGTCCGACGTCCTCCAGGTCCACAGGCTGTCGGGGCGCGAGGCGATCTCGCAGCTCTTCTCGTTCGACCTCGAGGTCGTCTGTCCGAGCGAGGCCGCGGTCGAGGGCAAGACGTTCATGGGCGAGGAGGTCGCGGTCGTCTTCGAGCACGACGGCGTCGAGCTGCGGCGCATCCACGGCATGGTCGCGGAGGTGCACGACCTGCTCGCGAGCATGCTCGAGCACCGGGCGTACCGGCTGCGCGTCGTCCCGCGCGCCTTCCGGCTGACGCTGGTCGAGACCACGGAGATCTCGATGCACAAGGCGGTGCCGGAGCTCATCAAGCAGAAGCTCGAGCTCGTGGGCCTGAGCGGGAGCGACGTGGATTTCAGGCTCATGGCCAGCTACCCGCCGCGCGAGTTCACGGTGCAGTACCAGGAGACCGATTTCGCCTTCATCTGCCGCCTGGCCGAGCACGTCGGGATCAGCTTCTTCTTCGAGCACCAGGACGGCCAGGACACGATGGTCTTCACCGACAGCAGCAGCGGCTTCAAGCCCGCGGCCGGGGCGGCGTCCGTCCACTTCCGCGAGCGCGGAGAGACGCGCGACGTCTTCGAGATCGAGGCGCGGTCACGGCTGGTCCCGAGCGTGTATGTCGCCCGCGACTACAACTACCGGCAGCCGATGCTCGACCTGACGTCGGAGCACGTCCTCCCGACCGGGTACGCGGGCGGCGTGGTCGAGTTCGGCGGGCACTACAAGACGCCCGCCGAGGGGAAGGCGCTGGCGCAGATCCGGGCCGAGGAGCGGCAGGCGGCGCAGCTCGTCTATTCGGGCAAGAGCTCGCTGTGCGCGCTCGGCGCGGGCGGTCGGTCGGTGCTGGAGGGGCACCCGCACCTCGAGGGGCTGGACATGCTGATGGTGGAGGTGGAGCACCGCGTGACGCAGGCCGCCGGCGGCCGCGGCGCCGAGGAGCCGCAGCGGTACGCCAACGCGTTCCGCGCCATCCCTGGCCAGAACACGTACCGTCCGCCGCGCGTCACGCCGGTGCCCCGGATCAGCGGCGTCGTCACCGGCATCGTCGACGCGGGGTCGGGCGGCGGGGGCAGCACCGCGGAGATCGACGATCAGGGCAGGTACATGGTGCGGTTCCTCTTCGACACGGGGCCTGCGGGCGGCGCGCCGTCCAGGCCGGTGCGCATGCTCCAGAACCACGCCGGGGCGAACTACGGCACGCACTTCCCGCTGAAGCCGGGGACCGAGGTGCTCATCGCCTTCGTGAACGGCGACCCCGACCGGCCGGTCATCGTGGGCGCCGCGCCGAACCCGCTGACCCCCTCCCCGGTGAACAGCGCCAACCGCACGACGCACCGGATCAAGACGCAGGGGGGCATCATCTTCGACCTCGTGGACGATTGAGCCGCGCGAGCGCCGCTCAGGGCGCCGGCTTCCCGGCCGGCGCCGGGCCCGGGGCGAGGGAGGCGCCCTGGGCGCGGGTCATGGCGCGAATGGCGTAGTTGAGCGCGGCGCGCAGGTTGCGTTGCGTGTTGAGCTGGGAGAGGTCGAGTCCGAGCGCGACCATGGTCTGGGCGACGTTCGGCTTGATGCCGGCGACGATGCCGTCCGCGCCGAGGAGGCGGATGGCGGTGATGAGCTCGATCAGGTGGCTGGCGACCCTCGTGTCGACGACCTCGACGCCGGTGAGGTCGAGGATGGCGAAGCGCGCGCCCGTCTCGACGATCTTCGAGAGCAGGCTGTCCATGACCTCGGCGGTGCGCACGCTGTCGACGGTGCCGACCATGGGGAGCGTGAGCACGCCGTCCCAGACCTCGATGATCGGCGTGGAGAGATCGCGGATGACCTTCTGCTGCGCGGCGATCTGGTCGATCTGGCGGCGCAGCTCCTTCTCGACGAGCCTGGAGTCCGACACGTCGAGCGAGACCCCGAGCACGCCGTCGACGGGTCCTCCGGGCTCGCTGCGGAGGGGGATGAGCCAGTTGTCCCAGTCGGCGCCGTGCGACTCGGCGCGACCGCGGCGCACCTGGCCGTCGTACCATTGCCGCAGCACAGCGGCGTCCAGGGCGCCCGCATAGATGTCCAGGATGTTGCGCCCTTCGTGCTGCCCCGGCTTCATCCCGGCCTTCGCGACCGCCTTGCCCTGGTGATAGAGATAGATGCCGTCGCCGTCGAGCGACCATATCGTCATGGGATCCACGTGCTCGGCGATGCCGTCGAGGATGCGCGCCTTGAGGCGGAGCGTCTTCAGCTCCTCGTCGGCGATCGACGGCTCGGCCGTGGCGACGGCCGGCTCGGCCCGGAGCGAGCCGAGGACGGCGCTGCGATCGGACGACCGTCGGGCGCTCACGGTCAGGCGCCGGTAGGACCCGCCGCCGTCGCGCAGGCGGACGCTGAAGGAGACCGGCTCATCCGACTCGCGGAGCGCCGACAAGGCCGCCGAGAGCGCGGCGCGATCGTCCGGGTGCGCGAGCTCCGCGAGGGGCGTGCCGCCGTCCACCGCGGGGCCCAGCGCTCCCCGCAGCCCGCCGCTCGCGTGGAGCAGCGCTCCCTCGGCGGAGGCGATGAAGAGCAGTTCGGGAGAATGGGCGAAGAGCTCGCCGAGCAACGCGCCAGGGGCAGGGTCCATCAGGCTCACAGGTCCTCGAAGTAGAGGGGCGGAAACATAGCGCGGGCGAAGCGCGTCGGGGAAGCGGTCCCGGGAGGGCCGCACCGCAATCGCGCCGAGGGACGCGCAGCCTCATCGACGTCAGCGCTGCTGGCGTTGCGGCCTCGTGAGGGACGATGGCGTGCCAGCTCACGGCGCATGGCCTGCGCCGGGGTTCTTCAGGAACAGGAGGAACGTGAGCTGCTCGACGTAGGAGAGGCCGTCGTCGCGCAGGACGTTGCAGTAGGACCAGAGCTTCTGGACGATCTGGGCGGGGTGGGGTTCGACACGTTCAGGGGTTCCCGGGATGGAGAGCGAAGACCGAGACCTGAAGGAAAGTTCCGGCGAGGGCCTCGAAGTCCTTATCTGTCGTGACGAGCAGCGCTGATGTGGCAGCGGCTGTGGCAGCGATCCACACGTCGTTTTCTCCCACGGCTCGGCCAGAGCCGATGAGGAACGTGTGGATCGCTGCATAGCGCTCGGCGATAGCACGGTTGATGTCGAACACGACAAGCTGCTTAATGATCTGGTTCAGCCTGTCGCTCCGATCCGCCCCCCAGGCTCGACGCTTCGCGAACGCGAGCAGCTCACCTACGCTCACGATGGATAGGATCGGACGGAAGGGGCGGGCCTGGAGCCGGTACGCCGCGTCGAGCCGGCGACCGAACTCGTTTCCGCGTGCCAGGTGCAGGACCACGTTCGTATCGAGGACGACCGGCCCCTCCGGCACCGTCACGAGAGCTCCTCGAGTGCGGCGAGGAACTCCTCCTCGGTATCATCCATGGGAATGCCGCCCAAGATGGCCGCAACGCCCGAGTTCGGCCCCTGCGGCACACGGAACCTGTGCAGGTCGGCCGGCCCGTCCAGAGGCCGCGGCATCGTCGACCAGGCCGCAAGGTCGCCCGGTGCCGGGTCGATGCGCTCCGCCTCGACGCGCAGCACCTTGCCGGAGGGCCGGAACTTGGCGATACCGGAGACGACCGCCGGCTGACCGAAGAGCCGCGCAAGGTCCGCTGGCTCCACCGACTCGGCGACGAGGCCTCGCAGCGTCTCGCCCGAGGTGAGGACGAGCGTGAAGGAGCGGTCGCTGTGGCGAATCGCGTCGAGCTTGCCGCCGACCGCGATGCGTCGGTCCTCCGGCGTTCGCTGGCGTAGGGCGCGGATCGCCTCGACGCCTGCCGGGTCGACACGGAGCGTCCGGCCGTTGACCAGCTCCATGCTGTCCACGCCATGGCGGAACAGACGGCCAAGCCCTTCGAGGGTGGCCATGAGCGGCCGATCGTAACGATCGCTGTCCTCGCGCCCGGCGAGGGCGTCGTCGAGGCTGTCCTCGAGGTAGTCGAGGCAGGAGCGGCTCGGCTCGGCGGCCGTGAAGAGATCGAGCTGACGGGAACGATGCGACAGCGCGTCCGCGAGCGAGGGAGCGCGCAGGACGATCTCCCGCTCCTGGATCTGCTCGACCGCGAACGCTGCGGCGTCCTCCAGCCAGGCCGGAGGCGTGCCCGGCGCGGTGCTGCGGCCGTCGATCTGGAGTCGCGTCGCCTGCTGAGCTCCGTCGACGAGGATGTCGAGCAGGTCGCGCAAGAACGGAGCACGCTGCGTCGCGACGTCCTCGCCCGTGAAGCGGATCACGTGCCGCGCGCCGTCGAGCTGCCCGCCGGGCGCGGAGTGTTTCGTGTTCCTGGATCGTTCGCCCATCGTCGAGCCCTCCCTCGTCCGGCCTGGAGCACCTTAGCGCGGGCCCTGCGGGAGGTCCTGCCCGAGCCGTTCGCGGCGGACGCGTTCGAGCGCGCAGCGCGGATCCGGTCCAGCAGTGCGCTCGCCGGCTCGTCGTTCGGGTCCTGCGGGACGAGCTCGCCCTCGAAGCTGTGCGGCCCAAGGAACCGGGTGGGATAGCGGCGCCAGCGCACGTGGGGACTTCGCCGGCTGTGAGCCGCAAGCGGGTGCGGCAGCCCACCACGAGGACGAACGGAATCGAGGCTCCGAAGAACCGCCAAGAGAGGTCTCGAGAGCCGCCAAGGGGGGTCTCAGGTGCGGCCAAGGGGGTCTCGAGAACCGCCAGGGGGTCTCGAGAGCCGCCAGGGGGGTCTCGAGAGCCGCCAAGGGGGTCTCGAGACCGGCCGCAGCGGTCTGGAGACCTGCAGGAGCCCCTCTACACGAATCGAGACCCGCCGCGGCGATCTCCAGACCCGACTCCCCCATGAGCAGACCAATCACTCCGCTGCCCAGAACTCCCGCTCTCTCGCAAGAACTCGACCCCGGCGCTCGCAGGACCCCTTCAGATCCTCGCTCCCCCCTGTGTTAGCCTCGCAGAGCGCCATGGCCCCCTACCGCTCCTTCCGAGAGGACCGTGCCGCGCCCCCGGCCCCGCCCCCAGGCCCCGTGGCCGACATGGTGCAGCAGTTCGCCGATCCCTACGCCTTCCTCCGCGAGCTCGTCCAGAACGGCATGGACGCAGGCGCGCGCAAGATCGCCGTGCGCGTCGAGACGCTGCCCGGCGCGTGCGCCACCTCGGTCACCGACGACGGGTCCGGCATGCGCCGCGAGGACATCGAGGGACCGCTGCTCACCCTCTTCAGCTCGTCCAAGGAAGGCGACACGAGCAAGATCGGCAAATACGGCGTCGGCTTCGTCTCCGTGTTCGCCATCCAGCCGCAGCAGGTCGACGTCGAGACGTGGCGCGACGGACAGGCATGGCACCTCCGGCTGCGCAGCGACACGAGCTACGAGCTCGAGGACGCCGGCCCGCGCGCGGGCAGCGGCACGCGGGTCACCCTGCTCCAGCGGCTCAGCCGGGAGGCGTTCGTGGAGCACGCGCGCCGCGCGCAGGCCGCGCTCCGCCGCTGGTGCCGCCACGCCGAGTGCGAGATCGCCCTCAGCATCGCCGACCACGAGGGCAACTCCAGGGCGAGCCTGGAGCGCATCGACACCCCGCTCGCCGTCGCGGCCGCCGTGTCCGTGACCGCCGTCGAGGACGAGACCACCTTCGTGGTCGGCCCCTCCGCCGGCGCGCACCACATCGAGCTGCCCGCCAGCGCCGAGAACGCCGCGGAGCACGGCCAGAGCTTCGCCGGCTTCTACAACCGCGGCCTCACCCTGTTCGAGACCGCGGACGAGCTCTTCAACGGCCTCTCGGGCGTGCGCTTCAAGGTGATGAGCCCGCGCCTCCAGCACACCCTGAGCCGCGACAACGTGCGCCGCGACGACGCCTTCTGGGAAGCGCTCGCCCGCGTGCGCGAGCTCGTCAAGGGACCGCTCCGGCGCGAGCTCGCCGCCCGCCTGCCGCAGGCCGCCGCCGCCGCCGCGACCGCCGCCGCCGCCGCGACCGCCGCCGCCGCGACCGCCGCCGAGCGCGCCCCGACCGCCGCCGAGCGCGCCGCGACCGCCGCCGAGCGCGCCGCGACCGCCGCCGAGCGCGCCGCTGCCTACGCGGCGATGCTCGAGGCGGCGCTGTCGCCGCCGACAGCGCTCGATCCGGACGAGATCCCGTTCCCGCTCGCGAGCGCCGTCGAGGGCGACCGGGCGCGCGCCGGCCTGCGGGCGCTCGCGCCAGGGCGCGAGCCGCTGCTCGTCGCCGAGCGCGCCGACGCGCTGACCGAGGCGATGGCGCGCGCCGGCCTGCCCGTCGTGCTGTGCAACCACCGCGCGACGGTCGCGCTGCTCCAGCGGTGCTTCCCGGAGGCGCGCATCGAGGAGGCGCGCGCGGCCTACCTGCTCGTGCGCGAGGAGCCAGAGAGCGCCCGCGAGGCCGACGCGGCGCTGCTCCAGGTCGTCGAAAGGGCGCTCGCCCGCGCCCGGCACGGCGTCGCCCGCGTGAGCCTCTGCCAGATCGAGGGCGCCCTCCGGCAGCGCGGGGCGATCCTCCTGCCCGCCGACGGCGAGCGCGGCGGGCCCCACCTGAGCTGCCACGCGGCGCGCGAGGTCGTGCGGCGCGCGGCGCGCTTCCGGCCCGGGCACGCCCTCTACCTCAACGTCGCCAGCGACACCGTGGCGCTCGCGCGCCGGCGCGCCGCCGTCGACCCGGTGACCGCCGGCAACCTGCTCGCCCGCGCGCTGCTCGTCGAGGCCAAGGGGCCGCTCGACCCCGAGGACAGCGACCGGCTCCTCGACCTCTCGGCGAACCCGCCGCCGCTCGCGGGCGCGGCGCGCGGCGCGCGGGCGGCCGCGAGCGACGCGAAGGCGCCGGCGCGCCGCGAGGGCGGCCCGCCACGGGGGCTGCCGCGGTGAGCCGGATCGTCGCCCGCGGCGCGATCCGCGTCGATGCCCGCCGCGCCGTCCAGAAGCTCCGGGAGCACCTGCTCGTCGACCTGGACCACTACCTGCTCGAGCTCGTCCGGGCCGCCGCGGCCGGCGGCGCGACCCGGATCGACCTCTGCTACGACGCCGACGACGTCGTGCTGACCTTCGACGGGGAGCCGCTCGACGCGCCGATCCTGACGCGCCTGCTCGATCACGTGCTCAACGCCGCGCCGGACGCCGCGTCCCGGCGGCTCCGCCTGCTCGCCCTCGGCGTGAACGCGGCGCTCGGGCTGCGCCCGGCGCGCGTCGACCTGCTCACGACAGGCCGCGGGCCGTCCGGCGACGCCCCCGAGGCGACGTGCACGCGCGTGCGCTTCACGCCCGCCCTGCTCGAGGCGCCCGCCGAGGCGTTCGCGCCGGCCGCCGGCCCGGCCTGCGACGAGGTGCCGCGGCCGCCCGGGATGCCCGCCGCCGGCCTGCGCATCGAGGTGCGGCGGCGGCTCGGCTGGTCGGTGCTGCGCCGGGCAATCACGGGCGACACGCCGCCCGAGGTCGACCACCTCGCCGCCGCCACGGGCGACTTCCCGATCCCGATCGCGATCGAGGGCGAGCCGCTCCGCCGCGCGCCCCCGGGCGGCCACCCCGAGGTGCTCGTGCGCGTGCCCTTCCACGTGCGCGGCGCGCGCCGCGCCGCGCTGGAGGTCCTCGCGCCCCCGGAGAGCGCGCGAGACGCGGCCGTCTCCGCGCCCCTGTCCGCGCCGCGCTCGGCGCCGCGCTCGGCGCCGCTGTCCACGCCGCTCTCCACGCCCCTCCCCGCGCCGCTGTCCACGCGGCTGTCCACGCCCGTCCCCGTCCCCCTCTCCGGCCTGCCCGCCGTCGACTACCTCGAGCACGGCGTGCGGCTCGTCCGCGAGCGGTGGAGCTTCGCCCCGCGGTTCCCCTCCGCGCCCTACCAGGGCGTCGAGCTCCCGGTCCGCGTCGTCGCCGACGCCGACGAGCTGCCCACCAACGCGTCGCGCTCGGCGCTGCGCGAGGACGCGCCCCTCTGCGCAGAGCTCCGCCACGCCGCGGCCGCCGCGCTGCTCGACGCCATCGCGGCGCTGTCCGCGGTCGTCTGCGGCGTGGGCGCCGTCCCCGAGGGCGCGCTCGTCCTCGGCGAGGACCGCGGCCTGCTCGAGGACGCGCTCGCCGCCTTCGCGTGCGTCGCGACCGGCGCCGCGCGCGCGGGCGCGGCGCTGCCCGCCGCGGCGCACGCCGTGCGCGAGCTCCCCCTGCTCCGCGACGGGCACGGGCGGCCGCTCTCGCTCGCGTCGCTCGACGCGCGCGACGCGTCGCCGCTCTTCGTCTGGCGCGGCGACGCGGCGCTCCCGGAGGAGCTGTCCCCCTGGGCCGACGACGTGATCTGGTGCCGCGGCGGCCTCGTGGATCGCGCGCTCGCGGGGCTCCCGCTCGCCGACGCCGAGGCCATGGTCGAGCAGGCGAAGCTCGGCGCCGAGCGCCGCAGGGCGTTCCTCCGCCACGCGACCGGCGCGCCCGTCGTGCCGCCCGCCCCCGAGCACGCGCTCCGCGCCGCCTTCGACGTGGGCGAGGGGCCGCTCGCCGGGCTGCGCGGCGAGCTCGCCGTCTTCGCGGACGACGGCAAGGCGCGGCGCAGGGCCGAGGTCCGCGTGTTCGTGGAGGGGCGGCACCTCGAGACGGTCGAGCTCGACCCGGCCGCCGTCCCCCTGCCCGTCGAGATCGCGCTCGCGTGGGAGCGGCGCGTGCGGCCGCGCTTCTCGTACGACGGCGTCGAGCGCGACGAGCGCTTCTGGCGCGCGGTCCGGCACGCCCTGCACGTCGCGATCGCCGCCGCCGACGCCGAGGCGCGGCGGCTCTTCGGCCTGCGCGCCGCGCAGCCAGGCATGCCGCTGCCCGCGCCGCCGCCCGAGAGCGAGCTCGCGCGCCTGCGGCCCCCGCTGCGCGCCGCGATCGGCGCGCTGTTCTGCGCCCCGCAGCGCCTCGGCGGCGGCGGCGCGGACGCCGGGCCGGACGGCGGCCGCGGCGCCGCGCCCCGCCGCGGCGACGACCTCGCGCCCTCGGCCTTCAGCGCCCTCCTGGAGGCGCGGCTCTGGCCGATGCTCACGACGGGCCGGTTCATGAGCCTGAAGGGCCTCGCCGCGCTCGCCCGGGCGTCGCGCGGCCTCTGCGTCGCGCCGCCGGAGGCGCGGGGGCGCGCGGCCGACCGGCGGCCGGTGCTCGCCGCCACGCAGCGCGAGCTCGACTGGCTCGCCGCCGCGCTCCCGGATTGCGAGCTCGTCCCCTACACGTCGGGGCTCTTCACGGAAGACGAGCTCGCGGCGCGGGGACCGGCGCGGCGGCGCGCGCTCGCGGCGTCCCTGGAGAAGGTCGCGGGGCCCCGGGCCGCCGGCGCGGCGGTCATCGAGGTCGCCGGCGCCGGCTTCCTCGCGCTCGCCACGCCGGGCGACGCGACGGTCGAGGCGTGGCACCACGCGTCGCAGCCGCTCGCCACGCTCACCGCCGCCGAGGCCGCGCCGCTGCTCGGGCCCGTCGTCCTCGCGATCGACGACGACGCGGCCGTGCCGGGCAGGGCCTGGAGCAGCCTGCTGTCGCCGCGCAACGAAGCGGCCGTCCACGAGGTCGAGCGCGCGCTCTGCGAGGCGCTCGTGGCCGCGCTGGAGGGCGACGCCGCGGCGCGCGCGCGGCTCGGCCTGGAGGGCGACCCGCTCCGCGCGCGCGGCGGCCGGCCGGGGGCTCGCGCGGTCGCCTACCTCCTCGACTGCGCGCGGGCGCTCGCGGCCCTGGCCCGGCGCGGGCCGATGGAGGCGAGCCTGGGCGAGCTCGCGGCGCGCATCCGGCGGCTGCCGCTGCTCGTCATGCTCGACGAGCGCGGCGAGGAGGCCACGTGCTCGCTCGAGCTCCTCGACCGGGCGCACCCGTCGCCGGCGCCGATCCCGCTGCTCGATACGGCGCCCGGCTTCGAGACGCACTCCTGGCACCCGATCCTCGCGCGCAGCGAGCGGGAGCGCGCCGCGCTGATGCGGTGGGCAGGCGGCCGCGTCCTCCTGGCGCAGGGCGGGGTGCCGGCGCGGCGGCGGCGCGCCGCGGCCGAGCAGGAGCGCCGCGCCGCCGCCGCGAAGGAGCGCCGCGGCTCCGCCGGGCAGGAGCGCCGCGCCGGCGCGGAGGGGCCGCAGCACGAGCGCCGCGCCGGCGCGGAGCGGGCGCAGCCGGGGGCGGGCGCGCGCGGAGACGTGGTCCACGCCTCGCGCGCCCTGCGCGCCCCGCTCGCGCTGCCGGGCGCCCCGCCGCACCCGCGGCTGCGGATGAGCCTCGCCGCGCTCGGCGTCCAGGAGGTCGAGGGCGAGCTCGAGATCATCGAGGGGCCGGAGTCGGATGTCCGCCTCGTCGGCCCCGACGGCGTCGAGCGGCGCGCGGAGGTGGAGCTCCCGATCCCGCTGCGCATCCTCGCGCGCACCGCCGCGGCGGACCCGCCGAGGGACGAGGTGCGCGCGCTCCTGACGCGCCTCGCGAAGGCCGCGGGCCGCCGCCTGATCTCGCTCGCGCCGCGCTTCGACGAGCTGCCGCCGTTCGCGCGGAGCCACGCGCGCCGCGCGGTCCTGAGGACGCTGGCCCAGGGCAAGCGCGTCGTCGCGGACGCCGCGAGCGCGCGGCTCTTCCACGACATCGACGGCAACGCGCTCTCGCTCGACGATCTCCGGCGCGATCCGCGGGCCGAGTGGCTGTGCACCGCGACGCCGCCGCCCTACCCGAAGCAGCGCTACGGCCGGCCGGTCCTCGCGCTGAGCAGGCCCGAGCGGCTTCAGCTCGCGACCGCCGTGCTCCTGAAGGACATCACCGACGCCGTGGCGCGCGACCGCGCGGCCGAGGAGCGCCTCGCCGCGCCGCCGCTCGACGCCGTGGGCCTGGACGCGGCCGCGCGCGCGGCGTGCCTCGCCGTGTTCCCCTTCGAGGGGCAGGCCGGCGCGCAGGAGGGCGCGCGCCCGGCGTACGGCGAGATCGGCCTGCTCGCCCCGGAGCACGCCGCCGCGGCGGGGATCGCGGTGCACGTCGGGCGCCGCCCGCTCTGCGCGCTCGACCCGGGCGACGGGTGGCCCCTTTGCGCGGCGATCAACGACGACGCGCTCGAGCCGAACCGCACCTTCGACGGGCTCAAGGCGGGCGCGGACGCGGCGAGGCTCCGGCAGGCCGTGCGCGACGCCGCCGCGCGGTGGCTGCGCGCGCGGCTCGCGCCGCCCGAGGACGCGCTCGCGGCGCGGTGGATCGACGTCGCCACCACCTTTCACCGCCCGCTGCTCGTGACCGGCGCGCTCTGGCTGCCGGCGCGCTGGCCGCGCGCGCCGCGGGTGCTCGTCGCCGCGCCGTCCGCGGAGATCCTCGGCCCCGGCACCGCGCGCGTCGGCTTCACGCCGCGCGCGCTGCGCTCCGGGACCGACGCGGACGGCGTGGTCGGGCTCGCGCCGGTCGAGGGCGTGCTCCTCGTCTGGCCGCTGCACGAGGCGCGCTGGGACGCCGTCGCGGAGCTCGCGCTGGAGGCCGCGGCCTCGATGGCGGCCGAGCTCTCGGACGAGGCCGCCGCGGCGCCGTACCTGTGGAACCTGCACCTGCTCGGCCGGCTCTCCGGCGGCAAGCTCGCCGCGCGCACCGCCGCCGGGGAGAGCGTCGGCCCGGAGGCGGTCCGCGCCGAGCTCGCCGCGCGGGGCTGCCTGTGGCTCACCGATCGCCGCGGGGGCGCGGAAGGCGATTTCCCCGAGCGGCCCCCGGCCTTCGTGCTGCTCGACGACGGCTCGCCGCTGGTCGAGGTGCTGCGCCACCGCGCCGTCCCCGGCGCGCTGCGCGGGCTCGGCGCCGTCGCAGCGCTGCCGGCCCTGGCCGGCGAGGCCGCGGCGGAGCTCGATGGCGCCGGCGGGGCCGGCGCGGTCGCCAGCGCGCCGCCCCCGGTGGACGCAGGCGGGACCGGCGGCGGGGCTGCCGCGGCCGCGCCGCCCGACTCGAGCGGCGCGCGGGCCTGGGTGGGCGCGCTATGGCGCAGCGTCCGCGGCCTGATCGGCGGCGGCGCGGCGCCCGAGCCGCAGGACGCGCCGGCGGGGAGCCCGCTCGCGGCGGCGCTGCGCGAGGCGATCGTCGAGATGGGCCTGGAGGGGTCCCCGGTCCGCGCCGTCGTCGAGAGCCGCTCCGGGAGGCCGGTCCGTTACGACGCGAGCCGCAGCCACATCGTCCTCAACACCGAGCACGAGGCGCTCGCGTGGCTGCGCCCCCGCGGCGCGCCCGACCCCGCGGCCGTCGCGCTGCTGGCGGCGGCCGCCGTGAGCGAGGTGAACCGGGCGCTCAAGTCGGTCACTGACGCGGAGGAGCGCCGGGCGCTCGATCACCTGCTGCGCTCGATGGGCTAGGACACCGAACGGGTTGAAGCCCCGAAAAAATGAACCACAGAGGCACAGAGGCACAGAGGTTTTTTGTTGTTCCTCTGTGTCCTCTGTGCCTCTGTGGTTCAAATCTCTTCATTCGCGAGCGTTTCAAGCGGATCGGCGCCCTGGAGCCGCTGCTGTGCTCGATGAGCCAGCACGCGGCCTCCGATCCGCCCGTTGCTCGCCGGCCGGCCGGGCGCAAAGCTCTCTCCCGTGGACACCGTCTTCACCGTCGGCCACGGCACCCGCAGCGTGGAAGAGCTCGTCGAGCTGCTCGGCGAGGGGCCGGCCGACACGCTGGTCGACGTCCGCAGGTTCCCGGGCTCGAGCCGGTCGCCGCACCTGGCCCGCGCCGCGCTCGCCGAGGCGCTGCCGCCGCTCGGGGTGACCTACGTCTTCCGCGGCGACACCCTGGGCGGCCGGCGGACCGAGCGGGACGACTCACCCCATGTCGCCTGGGAGAACCCGAGCTTCCGGGCCTACGCGGATCACATGGAGACGGACGCCTTCCAGCGCGCGCTCTCCGAGGTCGAGGCGGAAGCCCGGGCCGGCCGGCGCCTGGCCCTCATGTGCGCCGAGACGCTCTGGTGGCGCTGCCACCGCCGCCTCATCGCCGACGCCCTCGTCGCCCGCGGCCTCGCCGTCGTCCACCTGCTCGGCCCCGGCGCGCGGGCCCCGCACGCGCTGAACGCCGCCGCCCGGCCCGACGGCGCCGGCCACCTGATCTACGACGTCGGCGCCCAGCGCGCGCTGCCGCTCGGCCCGGGCGCGCCGGCGCCAGGCGAGCGCGCTCGCCCCCGCCGCGCCCGGTGATCGATCTCTCATGCTCGCGGACGCGCGGCTCCTCTCGGAGCACGCGCCCGAGGGGCGGTGGCGCCGGACGCGCGGCTGCCCCTCGGCGCCGCGCTCACGCGGCGGGAGCTGGCAAACCGCCGCGAGGTCCGGGTCCTCCTCGCGCGCGACGAGCCGCCAGCGCACGCCGGCTGGGCCCCCGCGCTCGACCTCCGGTATCGATGGCCGCTCACCGCCGCGGCTCGGAGGGCCGTGAGATATGTGACACAGCGCCAAGATCGCCCGCCATCGAGTAGGGCATCGCCTGAATACCACGCGACTCGCTCGACTGCCGTTTTCGATGAGGGCTTCACACCGGAGCGCCATCCGCTTTCACGGAGGCTCGGCGGCGGTGCATTCGCTGCTCGTCCGGTGTGGCGGAGCAGCACCGATTCCGTTACTGTCCGGAAATCACATGAAGGCGCGCCCTACGTGGGCAGGGCCTCCTGGCTCGGGAGACAGTAATGAAAGTGCAACGCATTTCGGCGATCTTGCTCACCTCGGTCGCTTTCTCTGCAGGCTTCATTGGTTGCGGCGATGATGACGGGGGTGACGGCTCGGGCGGGGGCACAGCGGCCTCGAGCTCGACCTCGGCCTCGAGCTCGAGATCGTCGAGCTCGGTCGTGACCACCGGCAGCACCACGCCGGAGGCCGAGTACCTGGGCACCCAGTGCACGGACGACGCCGATTGCGGCCCGGAGGGGCTCTGCGTCCTGGAGTCGGAGCCGGACGGCGGCCCTTCGGGCGGGTACTGCACGACCATGTGCGCCGATGATGGCGACTGCGAGGGCGAGGGCAGCGCCTGCCTCGAGGGCATCTGCTACCTGGGCTGCATCATGGGAGAGCCCGAGATCGACAGCCTCGACGCGGAGCTCGACCCGCTGAAGTGCCACGGCCGCGACGAGCTGCGCTGTGAGGAGATCCAGGACGGCGTGGCCGTCTGCACGCCGAACTGCGGCTCCGACAGCCAGTGCCCCGGCCGCGTCTGCGACCCCAAGTCGAACACCTGCGTCGACACGCCGAACCCCGGTCTGCCCATGGGGGCCGCGTGCGACGCGGAGGCCGAGGAGGACCCGTGCGCCGGCTGGTGCGTGGGCTTCGGCGACGGGGTCACCGCGTGCACCGAGTTCTGCGGCTTCGGCGGCGATCTGGTCGAGTCCGACTGCGGCGGCTTCCAGGAGGGCATCTGCCTCTACCAGTTCTCGGAGGTGGTCGGCGCCGGCGACTTCGGCGCCTGCACCAGGGCGTGCACGGCGCACAGCGATTGCTTGCTGCCGAACGCGCGCTGCGTGTCGCTCGGCCTGCCGACCAATGGCTTCTGCATCTTCGAGTCGGTGCCCTGCGAGGACAACGGCGATTGCGACGATCCGGACGAGTGCACCGAGACGCCTGACGGCTTCTTCTGCCTCGACCCGGCGTACCCGCTGAGCGGCGAGGGAACGGGCGGCGCGGGCGGCGCGGGCGGCGCCGGCGGCGGCGACACCGGCGGCGGCGGCGCCGGTGGTGAGGGCGGCGCGGGCGGCGCGACCAGCACCACGACGACCACGACCACCACCACCACGACCACCACCACGGCCGGCGCGGGCGGCGCCGGCGGCACGGGCGGCGCCAGCACCACGGCCGGCGCGGGCGGCGCCGGCGGCGCCTGATCGCTGCATCCCACGGCAGGGCCTCTTCTCATCTCGATGTGCACGGGCCGAGATGAGGCCCTCGCCCCCCGATCCCCTCACGCCAGAGCCCGACGCGGCGGGCCCCCCCTCTCCCTCGCCGCGGTTGCTATCGAATCGCTCTTCGCCTTGATCTCCGAGGTCGCGGGCCCACCGCTGGCTCTCCGGTCGCCCTGAGATCTGGATCGCGGCGCTCTCCTCTTTCGCCTTTCGCCCGGCTCGCGCCGTACGGCGGACACGCGCCGGACAGGACCCGTTCGCCCGGCGACGGAAGCACGGGCGCCCGCGCCGCCGGGCTGGAAAACGCGCCGAGGAGGGCGCTCGCGCGCTCCTCCAGGCACGAGTTCAAGCACGAGGCGCGCCGTCCCAGGCGGGGCAGTTCGCCACACGACCAACGAGCGTGGCGCGCTCGTCGCGCGATCGGAGGCATCGAATCCCGGGGCGCTGCGCCGGCACTCTGCTTGCTCAGGCGCGAGGCTGGAGGACCGCATGAACAAGCTCGCTCTCTTCACCTCGGCCGCCTTCATGGCGGTCGCCACGATGGGTCTCACCGGGACCGCGCACGCCCAGGAGCGGACGCGCGATACGGTCACCATCACCGACTCCGTGCCGAACCGCGGGCTCATCTGGAGCGGCGTCGCCGTGCTCGGCACGACCTACGGCATCTCGACCGTCGTCGCCACGTTCAGCGACAAGCCGGCGGACCGCGCGCTCTGGGTGCCGGTCGCGGGCCCCTGGATCGACCTCGGGTCGCGGGGCAAGTGCGGTGGCGGGCGGCAGTGCGACGCCGAGGCGACGAACAAGGTGCTGCTCGTCGCCGATGGGCTCGGCCAGGCGATCGGCGCGCTGCAGATCCTGGGCGGCTTCATCTTCCCGGCGACGCGCACGGTGACCCAGGTGGGGAGCGTGCAGTTCATCCCGATGCGCAACGGGCTCGCCGCCAGGACCGTGTTCTGAGATGCGATGCGACGCCGCGCATCGGCCCTGGCCCTCACGCGGAGGCGAGCGCTATTTCGCGCCAGTTTCCACGCCAGGATCCGCGCCAGAAGGCGTCTTCGCCCGCGGAGACAGGCCCCGAACGAGGGTCGCGAGCGTGCGCAGCACCGGGGTGTCGACCCCGGCCCGGCGCCCGCGCTCGACCACGGCGCCTTGAAGAATATCGACCTCCGTCTCGCGGCCGGCGCGCACGTCCTGCAGCATCGACGGCTCCGTGAGCGGGAACTCCGCGCGCGTGAGCGTGACCATCGCGTCCGCGATCCCGACCGGGATCTCCGCCCCTTCGGCGCGCGCCACCGCGATCACCTCGAGCATCGCCGCCCGGGCGAGGTCCTCCATCTGCTCCACGACCGCCCCAGCGCGCTGGCCGGTCAGCGCGCAGATCGCGTTGAAGGGCGCGTTCCAGACCATCTTTTCCCAGAGCATGGCGCGGTAGCTCGACCCCCGGCGGACCGGGATGCCCGCGCGCTCCAGCAGCGCGGCCACCGCCTCGACCCGCGGCTCCTGTCCAGAACGGTAGGGCGCGAGGCCGGCGCGCGTCGGCGCGAGCGTCTCGATCTCGCCAGGACCGCTGAGCCCCGCGGACATGTACGCGATCGCGGCGATCACGCGCGACTCGCCGACCTCGCGCGCGACAGCGTCCTCCGAGTCGAGCCCGTTCAGCAGCGGCGCCGCGAGGCCGCCGCCGGCGAGCAGCCCGGGGAGCCTCGCGCTCACGGCGGCGAGGGACGGCCACTTCACGGCGATGAGCGCGAGATCGAACGGCCCGCGCTTAGCGTCGAGTGCGTCGAGGTCGACGACGCGGAGCGGCGGCGTGCGCAGCTCGCCCGCCGGCGTGCGGAGGACGAGCCCGCGAGACCGCATCGCCTCCCCGTGCGCGCCGCGCGCGACGAAGGTGACGTCTTCCCCCGCCAGGGCGAGCCTCGCCCCGAAGTAACCGCCCACCGCGCCCGCGCCGACAATGAGGATCCGCATCGGCGGCGACAATAGCATGCTGGAACCGGAGGGCAGAGGACCGACATGTGGCGATCACGGCAGATTACGGATATGCATGGCGCCAGATGCGCAGGCCGGACGCCCCCACCTTGGCTGACGCCAGCGCCAGCATGAGCTCCGACGCCCATCCGAGCGCCACGCTGGAGGCCGAGCAGCTTCAGCTGCTCATCGACGCCCTGCCGGTGCTCATCTCCTATATCGATAACGACGAGCGCTACGGCATCGTCAACCGGGCCTACGAGCGCTGGTTCGGGGAGGATCGCAGCTCGCTCGTCGGCCGGAAGGTGCACGAGGTGATCGGCGAGGCCGCCTACGCCGCCGTGAAGCCGCATATCGCCGCCGTGCTCGCCGGGCAGGCGCAAGACTTCGAGTCGTGGCTCGTTTACCGGAGAGGCGGCAGGCGTTACGTCCGCATCCAGTACATTCCCCACCTCGGCGGCAGCGGCGATGTGCGGGGCTTCTTCACGCTCGTCTCGGACATCGGCGAGGTGAAGCGCACCGAGGAGACGCGTCGCTTCCTGGTCGACGCGACCGCCCTGCTCGACCCGGTGCTCGACCAGGACGCCATCTACCGGAGCATGGCGGATCTCGCGATCACCTCGGTGGCGGACTGGTGCGCCGTCCACACGCTCGAGCCGGACGACTCCGTCCGCACGCGGGTCGTCGCGCACGCCGAGCCGGAGAAGGCAGAGCTCGCCGCCAGGCTGGCCCAGCGCGGCCGGCTCCCGCCGGAGCCCGAGACGCCGCTGCACGAGGTGCTCCACGGCGGCCCCGGCCGGCTCCTGCCCGACATCTCGGGCAGCCTGTCCGACGCCCGGGCGCCCGACGCCGCCGAGCACCTCGCCTCCCTCCGCGCGCTCGGCGGCCGCTCTGCCGTGCTCGTGCCCATCCGCGCCGAGGAGCGCGTGATCGCGGCGCTCACGCTCGCGTCCGCCGGCTCGGGCCGCGTCTACGACGCCGTCGATCTCGCCTTCGCCGAGGAGCTCTCGCGGCGCATCGGGCTCGCCGTGCAGCGCGTGCGCCTCTACGACATGGCCCGCGACGCCGAGGCCGAGGCGCGGCGGCGCTTCCTGGCCGAGCAGGAGGCGCGCCGGGCCGCCGAGCGCGCCGCGCAGCGCACGGCCGGCCTCCAGCGCATCACGGCGGCGCTCGCCGACGCGCTCACCGGCGAGGCGGTGGCCGAGGTCGTGGTCGACCAGGGCATCGCCGCCGCGGGCGCGTACGGCGGGGTGATCGTCGTGACCGCCGGCGACGAGCTCGAGTGCCTCAAGGCGGTCGGCTACCAGGGCGACGTCGTCGCGCGCTTCCAGCGGGTGCCCGCCGACAGCGAGCTGCCGATCGTGGAGGCCCTGCGGACCGGCGCGCCCGTCTGGCTGCGGTCGCGCAAGGAGGTCGCCGCGCGCTACCCGGAGCCCGTGACCGGCCTCCTGATGCCCGCCACCGCGTCGCTCTGCTGTCTCCCCCTCGCGGTCCAGGAGCGGCCGCTCGGCGTGCTCGGGCTGAGCTTCGCCGAGCCGCACGCCTTCGACCAGGAGGAGCAGGAGTTCCTCGTCGCCATGTCGGGCCAGTGCGCGCAGGCCCTGGAGCGCGCCCGCCTGCACGAGGAGCGCGCCGCCATCGTCGAGCGCGAGCGGCGCGTCGCGCTCGAGAACGCCCGCCTCTACCGCGAGGCCCACGAGGCGGACCGGCGCAAGGACGAGTTCATCGCGATGCTCTCGCACGAGCTCCGCAACCCGCTCGCGCCGATCACCACCGGCCTCGAGCTCCTGCGCATGAACACGAGCGAGCGCGGCGAGCGCGGCGAGCGCGACGACAGCCAGATCCTCGCGACCATCGAGCGGCAGGTGAAGACGATCGTGCGGCTCGTCGACGACCTCCTCGACGTCTCCCGGATCACGCGCGGCAAGATCGAGCTGAAGCGGGAGCGGCTCGACCTCGGCTCCGTGGTCGACGCCGCGCTCGAGTCCGTCCGCCCGCTCCTCCTCCAGCGCCGGCACGAGCTCAGCGTGTCCGTCGAGCCCGGGCTGTTCGTGGACGGCGACCGGGTGCGGCTCGAGCAGGTCATCGTGAACCTCCTCAACAACGCCATCAAGTACACGAACCCGGGCGGCCGGGTCTCGGTCACCTGCGCGGCGGCCGGCGACGACGCGTGCCTGCGGGTGACCGACACGGGCGTCGGCATCCCCGCCGAGCTGCTCCCCCGCGTCTTCGAGCCGTTCATGCAGGCGCGGCGCACGCTCGACCGCGCGCAGGGGGGCCTCGGCATCGGGCTCACGCTGGTCAAGCGGCTGGCCGAGCTGCACGGCGGGCGGGTCGAGGCGCTGAGCGCCGGCACCGGCGAGGGCACCTCCATCGGCGTGTGGTTCCCGCTCGCGGGCGCGCCGGCGGGGGGCGCCGCGCCGGCCGTGGTCCAGGCCCCGCGCCCCGCGGCGCGCGCCCTCCGGGTCCTCCTCGTCGACGACAACGTCGACGCCGCCGAGGGCCTCCGGCGCATCCTCCAGTTCCACGGGCACACCGTGTCGATGGCGCACGACGGCCCGGCGGCGCTCGAGGCGGCGCGCGCGGGCACGCCCGATCTGGTCCTGCTCGACATCGGCCTGCCCGGGATGGACGGCTACGAGGTCGTCCGTCGCCTGCGGGCCGACCCCGAGCTCAGGCGCTCCTACATCGCCGCCGTGTCCGGCTACGGGCAGGACCAGGACCGCCGCCGCTCACGCGAGGCGGGCTTCGACGCGCACCTCACCAAGCCGGTCGCCGCGGCCCAGCTGCTCGCGCTCATCGACAGCGCCGCCTCGCGGGGGTGATCGGCGCCGAGCGCGGGGCCGAGGCGAGCTTCTCGGCCGCGCCCGCGCCCGATCCGGGCCCAGGCCACGGCGCACCTCGCGCACCTCGCGCACGTCGGCGACGCGCCGGCCACGGCGCGTACGGCGGCCACGGCACGCGCGCCGAATGCGCGGATGTGGGCAGGTCGCGCCCGTCTTTTTCACAAATGCAATGCATTCGCCCGCGACCGCGAAACACGCTTGAAACAAGCGTCCCTGGCCCCGAGAGAAGCGCCCATTTCCGTTCATCGGAGCTGTCGAGTTCGTCCTCGTCCTGCGGCGCGTTGTGCTCGACGGCGGCCGCGAAACACGCGTGAAACAGGGGCGATGTCCGGGCTCGAGAGCGCCGCTGGATACACAATTTATTCCGGTGAAACAGTTGCGAAACAGAGCCCACAGTAGACACTTTTGGGTCCGGGACTCTGACCGGCGCCTCGCTCGGACAGCAGTACGGCAGTGACGGTGAGAAGGACTCACCGGGTCCCAAAGGTGGGTTGCATGAGCAAGAAGAAGGACCTCCTCGTCATCGGCAACGGAATGGTCGGGCACAAGTTCATCGAGAACATGGTTCTCGGTGGCTTCCTGCGCGAGTGGAACATCGCGACCTTCTGCGAGGAGCCTCGGCTCGCCTACGACCGGGTGAACCTGTCCGCCTTCTTCAGCGGCAAGTCAGCCGACGACCTGTCGATGGTGAAGCCCGGCCTCTACGAGGAGGCGGGGATCAACGTCCACCTGGGCGACAAGGCCGTCTCGATCGATCGCCGGAGGAAGGCGGTCACCTCGGCGAAGGGGAAGACTGTCTATTACGACAAGCTCATCCTCGCCACGGGCTCGTATCCGTTCGTCCCCCCGATCAAGGGCAAGGACGCGAAGGGCTGCTTCGTGTACCGCACCATCGAGGACCTCGAGGCCATGGCGGCCCACGCGAAGTCCTCGAAGGTAGGCACGGTCATCGGCGGCGGCCTGCTCGGGCTGGAGGCGGCCAACGCCCTCAAGAACATGGGCCTCGAGGTCCACGTCGTGGAGTTCGCGCCGCGGCTGATGGCCCTCCAGGTCGACGAGGCCGGCGGCGCCATCCTCCGCAGGAAGATCGAGTCGCTCGGCGTCCAGGTGCACACGAGCACGTCGACGCAGGAGATCGTCGCCGAGCACGGCCGCGTGGCGCGGATGCTCTTCGCCGACCAGACGGACCTCGCGACCGACATGATCGTCTTCTCCGCCGGCATCCGCCCGCGGGACGAGCTCGCGCACGCGTGCGAGCTCGCCATCGGCAACCGCGGCGGCGTCGTGATCAACGACCGCTGTCAGACGTCCGATCCGGACATCTACGCCATCGGCGAGTGCGCGAGCTACAACAACCAGCTCTACGGCCTCGTGGCGCCCGGCTACCACATGGCCAAGGTCGCGGCCGACGCCCTCACCGGCGGCAAGGACACCTTCGGCGGCTTCGACATGAGCACCAAGCTCAAGCTGATGGGCGTGGACGTCGCGAGCTTCGGCGACGCGTTCGCGGCCCAGCCCGGCGCGCGCGTGGTCAGCTTCATGAGCGCGACGTCGAACGTCTACAAGAAGCTCGTCGTCAGCGCGGACGGCAAGCACCTGCTCGGCGGCATCCTGGTCGGGGACGCCTCGAACTACAGCCAGCTGCTCCAGCTCGTGCAGAACAAGATCGTCCTCCCGCCGAACCCGGAGGACCTCATCGTCGCGCCGCGCGACGGCGCGAAGCCGGCGGGCTTCGGCGTCGAGGCGCTGCCCGACACGGCGACCATCTGCTCCTGCCTGAACGTCACGAAGGGGGCCATCTGCTCGGCCATCTGCGACGATAAGCACGTCACGCTCGCCGCCATCAAGGGGCACACCAAGGCGGGCACCGGCTGCGGCTCGTGCACGACGCTGATCACCGACATCCTGAAGAAGGAGCTCAAGAAGGCCGGCGTCGCGGTGACCAACTACCTGTGCGAGCACTTCAATTACTCGCGGCAGGAGCTCTATCACCTCGTCCGGGTCCACTCGATCAAGACCTTCGACGACCTGATCGCCCAGCACGGCAAGGGCAAGGGCTGTGAGATCTGCAAGCCCGCCGTGGCGTCGATCCTCGCGTCGACGTGGAACGAGCACATCCTCAACAAGAAGCACCTCCCGCTCCAGGACACGAACGACAGGTTCATGGCGAACGTCCAGCGGGACGGCACCTACTCGGTGGTCCCCCGCGTGGCGGCGGGCGAGATCACGCCGGATCAGCTCATCGCCCTCGGGCAGGTCGCGAAGAAGTACAGCCTGTACTCGAAGATCACCGGCGGCCAGCGCGTCGACCTGTTCGGCGCGCGGCTGGAGCAGCTGCCCGACATCTGGCGCGAGCTCATCGCCGCAGGCTTCGAGTCGGGCCACGCCTACGGCAAGTCGCTCCGCACCGTGAAGTCGTGCGTCGGCAGCACCTGGTGCCGCTACGGCGTGCAGGACTCGGTGGGCTTCGCGGTCGCGGTCGAGAACCGCTACAAGGGGCTGCGCAGCCCCCACAAGCTGAAGTCCGCCGTCTCCGGCTGCGCGCGCGAGTGCGCCGAGGCGCAGAGCAAGGACTTCGGCATCATCGCCACCGAGAAGGGCTACAACCTCTATCTCTGCGGCAACGGCGGGATGAAGCCGCAGCACGCGCAGCTCTTCGCGGCGGATCTCGACGAGGCGACGCTCATCAAGTACCTCGATCGGTTCCTGATGTTCTACATCCGGACGGCGGACCGGCTCCAGCGCACGGCCACCTGGTTCAACAACCTCGAGGGCGGCATGGATTACCTCCGCCAGGTGATCATCGAGGACTCTCTCGGCATCTGCGAGGAGCTGGAGAAGGAGATGGCCCACGTCATCGCGACCTACGAGTGCGAGTGGAAGGCCGCGGTCTCCGATCCGGACAAGCTCAAGCAGTTCCGCCCGTTCGTGAACGCCGGCGAGCCCGACCGGAGCATCGTCTTCGTGAGCGAGCGCGCGCAGCACCGCCCGGCGGCCTGGAAGGAGAAGTCCACCGTCGTCGAGGAGATGATCTGACCGCGGGGCGACAGGCCTTTTCTTCAGAGGAACCGTCATGAACCAGCTGCACACTTCGGAAGCGCCTCGGAACGAGGGGACGACCCAGGGCTGGGTCGATGTTTGCGGGGTCGAGGACATCATCCCGAACACGGGCGTCTGCGCGCTCGTGGGCAAGCGCCAGATCGCGGTGGTCCGGGTCGGCGAGGGCGAGGAGATCTACGCCATCAGCAACTTCGACCCGTTCAGCAAGGCGTTCGTCATCTCCCGCGGCATCGTCGGGGACAAGGGGGGCGTGCCCAAGATCGCCTCGCCGATCTACAAGCAGAACTTCGATCTGCGCACGGGCCAGTGCCTGGACGACCCGAGCGTGCTCCTCCCCGTGTACCCCACCCGGGTCCGCGGCGGGCGCGTCGAGGTCCAGGCCGCGGCGCAGCCGTCCGCGGCGGCGAGCTGATCGAATGAGCGGGCGAGGCGGCGTGACCTTCCTCCCCGCGACGGACGCGCCGCCGTCCGCGGCGTGCCTACTGGAGCTCTCCGGGCTGGGATTCCGTGCCGGGTAGACAGGGACCCTCAATGAGCGTTGCCAAGGTTTCGGATACTCACTTTCACTTACCGATCGTCAACTCACCGCCCAAGGTCCAGGACAGCAACAAGAGCCTGCTCCAGTCGCTCCTCTCGGACCAGCAGAAGCTCACGGCGGTCGAGAAGTTCTCGAAAGCGCACGAGGAGCACGCGCTCCCGGCTCAGTCCAAGTATTACCGCGACCTCATCCCCTTCGAGAAGCCGAAGCCGGGACAGCAGTACGCGTTCGAGGTCGACCTGGACGCCTGCACGGCGTGCAAGGCGTGCGTCACCGCCTGCCACAGCCTCAACGGCCTCGACGAGGACGAGGTGTGGCGCTCGGTCGGGCTGCTCCACGGCGGCACGCCCCAGGCGCCCGCGCAGCAGAGCGTGACGACCGCGTGCCACCACTGCCTCGACCCGGCCTGCATGTCGGGGTGCCCGGTCAAGGCCTACGAGAAGGACCCTGTCACCGGCATCGTCAAGCACCTCGATGACCAGTGCATCGGCTGTCAGTACTGCGTCCTGATGTGCCCCTACGACGCTCCGAAGTTCAACGCGGAGCGGGGGATCGTGCGCAAGTGCGACATGTGCAGCGACCGGCTGGCCAACGACGAGGCCCCGGCGTGCGTGCAGTCGTGCCCGAACGGCGCCATCCGGATCACGGTGGTCGACCAGGCGAGCGCCGTGCAGGAGAGCCAGGCGAACGTCTTCGTGCCGGGGGCGGCGGCGCCGGAGTACACGATCCCGACGACCAGCTACAAGACGAAGAAGTCGCTCCCGCGCAACATGCTCCCTGCGGACTTCTACCAGGTGAGCCGGGAGCACTCCCACCCTCCGCTCGTCGCCATGCTCGTGCTGACGCAGCTCTCGGTGGGCGCCTTCTGCGTGAGCCTGGCCCTCAACGAGCTCCTCGACGAGCAGGCGACGCGGGATTTCGGCGGCCACAGCGCGGTCTTCGCGCTCGTCTTCGGGCTCGCCGCGCTCGGGGCGAGCCTGCTCCACCTGGGAAGGCCGCAGTTCGCCTTCCGCGCCCTCCTCGGCCTCAAGACGTCGTGGCTCAGCCGGGAGATCCTCGGGTTCTCGCTCTTCGCGGGCGCCGGGACGCTCTACGCGGCCTCGTTCTGGGTGCAATCGATCCCGGTGCTCTCCGCGCTGCCGATCCCGCTCAGCCAGCTGCAGGCGCCGCTCTCCTACGCCGTCGCGCTGAGCGGGATGCTGGGCGTCTTCTGCTCGGTGATGGTGTACGCCGCCACGCAGCGCGAGCACTGGCGCGGCGGCCTGACGGGCTTCAAGTTCGCGGGCACGGCGGCCGTGCTCGGGAGCTCGACGATCCTGATGGTCGCGCTGCTCACGAGCCGCGAGCACGCGGCGCTGCTCCTGACCGGCGGCTTCCGCGCGCTGAGCGCGTTCCTCTGCGCGTCGATGGCGCTCAAGCTGCTCGTGGAGCTCTCGATGTTCCGGCACCTCCGCAAGCGCAGCCACTCGACGCTCAAGCGGAGCGCGATCCTCATGGCGGGTGAGCTGAAGGGCGCGACCGGCTGGCGCTTCGCCTGCGGGGCGCTCGGCGGCATCGCCCTGCCGGCGCTCAGCCTGTTCTCGGCGCCGAACAGCGGCGTGAGCTCGGAGGTCTTGATGGCCATGGCGGTCGTGGCGTTCCTCTTCTGCCTCTCGGGGGAGTTCCTCGAGCGGTACCTCTTCTTCGCAGCGGCGCCGGCATCCAAGATGCCCGGAGGGCTCTCCTGATGACGACGTCCGACGCAAAGAAGGCCGCTCCGGCGCGCCCCGCGGCCGACAACCTGCTCTTGCAGCGCAACGGGCCGCTGACGCGCGAGCTGCTCCTCACGCCCGGCGAGTTCGGCCTCGGGCGGGTGCCAGCGCGGCTGAAGCCCGACCAGACGACCACGGTGGTGTGCGGCTTCTGCTCGACCGGGTGCGGGCTGAACGTGCACCTCAAGGACGGCGAGGCGGTCAACCTCTCTCCGAACACCGACTATCCGGTCAACCTGGGGATGGCGTGCCCGAAGGGCTGGGAGGCGCTCACGCCGCTCCGGGCGGGCGACCGCGCGGTCACGCCGCTCCTGCGCAACGCCCGCGGGAAGCTGGAGCGCGTGGAGTGGGACGTCGCGCTGCGCACGTTCGTCGACCGCTTCAAGGCGATCCAGGAGGCGCACGGCAAGGAGTCGGTCGCCTTCATCAGCACCGGGCAGATCGTCACCGAGGAGATGGCCTTCCTCGGCGCGCTCGCCAAGTTCGGGATGGGCATGCTGCACGGGGACGGCAACACCCGGCAGTGCATGGCGACGGCGGTGGTCGCCTACAAGGAGTCGTTCGGGTTCGACGCGCCGCCGTACACGTACCGCGATTTCGAGGAGTCCGACGTCGTCGTGCTCGTCGGCTCGAACCTGTGCATCGCCCACCCGATCATGTGGGAGCGGCTGTGCAAGAACAAGAATCGTCCCGCGATCCTCGTCGTGGATCCGCGCAAGACCGAGACGGCGATGGCGGCGACGGCGCACTACGCCCTCAAGCCGAAGTCGGACCTGACGCTGTTCTACGGGATCGCGCACATCCTCATCCAGCGAGGGTGGATCGATCAGGAGTACATCCGCGCGCACACCGTCGATTTCGAGGAGTTCAAGGCGCACGTCGCGGACTTCACGCCGGCGCGGGTGTCGGCGGCGACGGGGCTCAGCGAGGAGCAGCTCGCGTCGTTCGCGGAGACGATCCACAGCGGCAAGCGGGTGTCGTTCTGGTGGACCATGGGCGTCAACCAGAGCCACGAGGGCGTGCGGGTCGCGCAGTCGCTCATCAACCTGGCGCTCATGACGGGGAACATCGGCCGTCCTGGCACCGGGGCGAACTCCATCACGGGCCAGTGCAACGCGATGGGCTCGCGGATGTTCAGCAACACGACGGGCCTCTTCGCCGGGCACGATTTCACGAAGGAGGAGCACCGGAAGAAGATCGCCGGCATCCTCGGCGTCCCGGAGGAGGTGATCCCGACCCGGAACAGCCTGGCTTACGACCAGATCTTCGAAGGCATCTTGAAGGGGAAGATCAAGGGCCTCTGGATCATCGCGACGAACCCGGCCCACTCCTGGATCAACCAGGAGGACATGCACGAGCTCCTCGGCCGCCTGGAGTTCCTCGTGGTGCAGGACATGTACACGACGACGGAGACGGCGGAGCGCGCGCACCTCGTGCTCCCGGCGGCGTCGTGGGCCGAGAAGGAGGGCACGTTCATCAACTCGGAGCGGCGCATCGGCCTCGTGAAGAAGGTCGCGCGGGCTCCCGGCCAGGCGCTGGCGGACTTTCACATCTTCCAGCTCGTCGCGCAGTACTGGGGCTGCGGCGAGCTGTTCAAGGAGTGGAAGAGCCCGGAGGCCGTCTTCCAGATCATGAAGCGGCTCTCGAAGGGGCAGCCGTGCGACATCACGGGCATCGACGATTACGCGATGATCGACGGGCGCGGCGGCATCCAGTGGCCGTTCCCCGAGGGGGCGTCCTTCGAGAGCAACGAGCGGCGGCTGTTCGAGGACGGCAATTTCTATCGGCCGGACCAGAAGGCGAAGTTCGCCTTCCAGGCGCCCCGCCAGCTGCCGGAGCCGACCGACGATCAGTACCCGTTCACGCTGCTCACGGGGCGCGGGAGCTCGAGCCAGTGGCACACGCAGACGCGGACCAAGAAGAGCGCGGTGCTGCAGCGGCTCTACCCGAAGGAGATCTACGTCGAGGTGAGCCCGGTCGACGCGAAGAAGCTCGGCCTCGAGATGCACGAGTGGGTGGTCATCGCGTCGCGCCGGGCGGAGATCAAGGCGCGGGCGTTCGTCACGAACTCGGTGCAGCCGGGGGAGATCTTCATCCCGATGCACTACGAGGTCACGAACAAGCTGACGTTCCCGGCGTTCGATCAGTACTCCCGGCAGCCCTCGTACAAGGCGTGCGCGGTGAAGGTGCGGCGAGAAGAGGACCGGGGCTGATCTCCTTCCGCGCGGCGCGCGCGGCGCGCTGACGATGACCGCCCTCAACGGGGCATGTCGGGCGGGAGCGGCGCGTTGTGCGCGGAGGCGACGACGCCGGCGGCCGCCGGAGGCAAGCTGCCGACGGTGCCTTTTCCGATGCTCCGCCCGGTCTTCTCGACCCGGCAGGCCGCCTGCTTGAAGGTCGGCTGCTTGGACAGCGGATCGGTGAAATCGGCCGTCAGGTCGTTGGCGGCCTCGTGGCGCTCCCAGCTGCCGTAGTGAAAGGGCACGAACACGAGCCCTCTCTGGACGACCTTGCCCGGCCGGGCCGGCGCTTCGAGCCAGCCCCGCGGCGACGTGACCCGCAGGATGTCGCCCGGCTGGATGCCGAGCTCGGCCGCGTCGTCCTCGTGGATCTCCACGTACGCGTGCGGCGCGGCGACCTGCAGGTGCGGCGAGCGCGCGGTCTTCGTGCGAGTGTGCCAGTGCCAGATCAGCCGGCCCGTCGTCAGCCACATCGGGTATCTCTCGTCGGGCTGCTCCACGGGCGGCAGGTAGCGGGTGGGATGGAGGATGGCCCGCCCCTCGGCGCCGATCGCCTCGTGCTCCTGCTGCGTCAGCGCCCGGCCGGTGAGCTGGTCCTTGGTGTAGCTCTGCGTCACCTCGGCGAAGGTCGGGAACGTGTGATCCGCGTAGAGCCGCGGCGTCCCGAGCGGCGCCTCCTCGTTCACGGGCCAGCGGAGCCCGTTGTGCTTCTCCAGCTTCTCGTAGGTGATGCCGGTCATGTCGCACGGGCGCCCCCGCGAGATCTCCTTCCACTCCTCGAAGCACTCCTCCGGCGTCCGGTAGCTGATGAGCGGATGGCCCTCCTTGTCGCGGAAGTCCATCCGCGCCGCGAAATCGAGCAGGATCTCGAGATCGGACCGCGCGCCCTCGGGCGGCTCGACCGCCTTGCGCAGCAGGTTGATCGTCCGGTCCGCGTTCTCCATCGTCCCTTCCTTCTCTGCCCAGAGCGCGGCCGGGAGCACGATGTCGGCGACGACGGACGTCTCGGTCAGGAACGGGTCCTGGACGACGACGAAGGTGCTCTCGAGCGCCTTGCGGGCCCGCGCCCGGTTCGGGAGCGACACCATGGGGTTGGTCCCGATGTTCCAGAACAGGCCGATCTTGCCCTGCTCCATCATCTCGAGGATCTCCTCGATGCCCTTCTCTGGCCCGGCAGGCAGCGAGTGCTCATCGACCTTCCACAGCCTCGCCATCTCCTGGAGGTGCTTCGGGTTGTTCGAGTTGCGCTGCGCGGGGTACGTGCCGACGCCGCCCGCGGTGCGGTTCGCCGAGGAGCTGGGCTGCCCTGCCATGTGGAGCGGGCCGCAACCGGGCTTGCCGATCAGCCCCCGGACCAGGTGCAGGTTGTTGATCGCGACGCACGCCGTCGTGGCGTCGGCGCTCTGGTAGGTGCCCTGCAGCGTCGTCGTCACCAGGCTCATCGTCGTGCCGAGCCGCTCCGCGGCGTGCCGGAGCGTCTCCTCCGGGACGCCGGTGACCCGGGAGGCATGCTCGAGCGTCCACGGCTCCAGCGCGGCCGCCATCTTCTCGTAACCTACCGTGTGGTCCTTGATGAAGCGCTGGTCCGTGACGCCGCTGTCGAGCACATGGCGCAGGATGCCGTTCAGGAGGGCCACGTTGGTGCCGGGGTACAGCTGGAGGTGGAGGTCAGCCGCCTCCGCCGTCAGGGTCCGCCGCGGATCGACGACGATGAGGTAGGGCTTGCCGGTCCGCCTCTTCCGCTCGATGATCCGCTCGAACAGGACAGTGCCTGTCTCGGCCAGGTTGTGGCCGAAGAGCATGATCGTGTCGGTCTCGTCCACGTCGTCGAAGGACGCCGGCGAGCCGTCGGCGCCGAACGACTGGAGCAGGCAGAACTCCGTCGTCGCCGTGCACAGGCGCGTGTTGGCGTCGAGCAGGTGGGTCTGCAGCCCCGCGCGGCCGATCTTGGCGATCGTGTAGTAGTCTTCCAGGAAGGCCTGCCCGGTCGAGTAGATGGCGACGCTGTTGCGGCCGCGCTCCGCCAGCGCTCGCTTCGCCCTGTCCACGAGGAGCGTCATCGCCTCGTCCCAGGTCGCCGGGTGGAGCTCGCCGTCCGCTCTCCGGATGAGCGGCGAGCGCAGCCGGTCGGGGCTGCTGTTGGCGTACCACTGGTTCTCGCCCTTGGGACCCAGCCTGCCGCGGTTGGTCGGGTGCTTCGCGTTGCCCTTGATCCCGACGATCCGGCCGTCCTTGACCGCCGCGTAACAGCCGCAGCCGACGGAGCAGATGTTGCAGGTGCTGTACACCCACCGATCCACCTCACCCTGCGTATACACGTTGCTGTCGACCCGTTCGTCCTGCCAGGCCATCGCACCACCTCCTATCGCATGACGGTGTCGTAAAAGGACGGGATCACGTACTTCAGCTTGTCGTGGCTGAACCGCTCCTCCAGCAGCGCGGCGACCCGCTCCAGCCTGCGCTTCATCTGCGCCGAGCGCTCCGCCGCCTCGAGCGCGATCGGGAGCCCCGGATCGCCTGACCACCCCAGGTGACGGACCCAGGCGCGGATGTTGGTCTGGGCGACCTCGTGAGCATGGTAGACGACGCTGAGGTCGTTCTTGATCGCCTCCATCGCGAAGTCGTCGTCGCGCGTCGCCGGCACCAACCGCTCCAGCGCCGCCTTCTGCTCCTCCAGGGCGGCCCGGAACAGCACGACCAGCGTGTCGTGCGACGGCTCAGCTCGCTGAAGCACGGAGTCCGTCAGGTCGGCGAGCTCATGAATACAGGTCGGCAGCTCGTTCATGCACCGGTCCTCCTCCGAAGCTCTGCTGCGCAGAGGCTACGTGAAATCCTGATACCACCTTGTGCTCCAACGGCACGGACGCCATGGCGCGGTCGGGGCGGCCAGGGCCGCGTCTCCAGGTTCACCTTGTTCCTCTTGCCTCGCGCGGGTCACCTCGTCGAGAGGGTCCGTCGGTGTTAAGCTCTCGATGTGTCTGTGTGTTGGCTCCGTCGCCATGCAAGATATCCCCACGATCTTCGGTCTCACCTTGTGCCTCTTGCCCCTCCTCCCCGCCCTCGCGTGCAGCGACGCCGACGGCGGCGGCTCCACCGGTAGCCTGGGGGGCGGCGGAGGGGTGGGAGGCGGCGGAGGGGCGGGCGGGAGCGGCCCGCGAGCGCTGAAGACCCGCGTCGCCTTCGGCTCCTGCATGCACCAGGACAAGGAGAAGCCCGTCCTCGAGCTCGCGAGGGCGAGCGCCCCCGACCTCTTCGTGTTCCTGGGCGACAACATCTACGGCGACTCCGACGACATCGCCGTGCTGCAGGCGAAATACGACAAGCTCGCGGCGTCCCCGGAGTTCCAGGGCCTGCTCGCGGCCGTCCCCGTCATCGCCACCTGGGACGACCACGACTACGGGGCGAACGACGCCGGCAAGGAGTTCCCGCAGAAGGCCGCCACGAAGGGCCTCTTCCTCGACTTCTGGAAGGAGCCCGCGGGCTCGCCGCGGCGCGCCCGGGACGGGATCTACGCCTCGTACCTCCACGAGGAGCCCGGCGGCACCCTCCAGATCATCCTCCTCGACACCCGCTGGTTCCGCGACCCGCTCGACGCGAACAGCGATCCTGCGAAATACAAGCACGATTACCAGCCGACCACGGACGAGTCCCGAACCATGCTCGGAGAAGCCCAGTGGGCCTGGCTCGAGGGCGAGCTGAAGAAGCCCGCGGACGTGCGCATCATCGGGACGAGCACGCAGCTCGGCCATGAATACAACGGCTATGAGTCATGGACCAACATGCCCCATGAGCGCCAGAGGATGATCGACCTGATCAGGGATACGGGCGCGGAGGCGACCCTCTTCATCAGCGGCGACGTCCACTGGGGCGAGCTCTCCAGGCTCGAGACCGACGGCGGCTATCCCCTCTACGACCTCACCTCCAGCGGCATCACCGAGACCTGGCCGGAGATCGAGGTGAACGCCAACCGGGTGGGCTCGCCCGTCGCGGAGAACAACTACGGCTTCGTGGAGATCACCTGGGGAGAGACGGAGCACGCGATCTCCCTCGGCATCGTCGATGTCGCCGGCACGACGCGCGTGAAGCACGAGGTGAGCGCGCGCGAGCTGCGGTTCTGACGGCCAGCGCGCCAGCGAGCCGAGGAGCCGCCGTCGGTCGCGCGGCCCGGGCTGGCGCGGATGCGCGCGCCGAGCTGTGCTCGCGCCTGCGGCTCGTTCTGGACCGGTCATTCTGGAACGAGCAGTCCAGAATGGACCGCTGTAGCGAGGGTGGCCGTGGTGCCCTCCGCGCGACCTGCCGGGCAGCGGAGGCCGACCCGGCTCAAACCCCGCGCGGGAAATCTCCCTGCTGCGGGATGCGAGGGTCCTGCGTGGGGTCAGGCGACGGCGGCTCGGGCTGCTCCGGGCCCGGATCGCCCGGGTTCGGCGGCAGCGGGACCTCTTCCTCGCCCCCGGGCACGTCCGTCTTCGCGAGCTCATGCATGCGGCTGCTCATCTCGACCTCTCTGTTCTCTGTCGGTTTCTTTCTGGAACTTTCGGCAACTTTCCTTGAATGACGCTGCAATTTTCGAGCCACAGCGCACCGCCAGCGCCCTGCTTGACGCCCCGGCCCGGGATCCGTGATCTGCGGCCGCCGTGCTCTCGATCCGCCGCGACCCGTTCCCGCTGGAGGCCGCCCGCGACCTGCTGGGCATCGTGCGGGCGCTCTACGCCGCGGCGCGCGCCCGCGGGGCCAGCGTGGCAGATCTCCACGCCATCGCCGCGGTGGGCGACGATCTGCGGCAGGCGATCGCCCTCGCGGAGGCCCACCCGCCTGGCACGCTCGGGTTCTCGTCGGCGTGGGCGCGGGCCGAGCGCGCGGCGGGGCGCGTGGGCGAGCTCGCGGACGCGCTCGCGCCCGCCGCGCCGATCGTCCGCGCCGCCCTGGCGCGGGTCGGCGGCGGCAACGTCAAGCCCGCGTGAGCGCCCCGGCGATCGGGTGGTCCGGCGGGATCGGCCAGGAGAGGGCGCGCGAGGCGACCGCGCAGTACGCGGCGAGGCGCTCGCGCGGCACCGCGGCGCGCGAGCCGAGGCGGCCGAGGTTGTCGATGAGCAGCTCCAGGCAGCTGTTGCCCACCCGCTCGCCGACGCCGAGCGCCGTGGCGTGGACCCGCTCGACGCCGCAGGCGACGGCCCAGAGCGCGGCCGCGAGGCCGAGGCCGCGGTCGTTGTGGCCGTGCCAGTCGAGCTCGAGCCGGGGCGCGCCCAGCGCGGCGAGCTCGCGCCGGGCGAACGCGATGAGCGACGCGACGCCCGGCGGGGTGACGTGGCCGGTCGTGTCGCAGAGGCAGATGCGCGCGGCGCCGGCGTCCACGGCGGCGCGGAAGAGCGTGCGGAGCATGGCGGGCGGCGAGCGGGTCGCGTCCTCGGCGACGAGGCAGAAGGGCAAGCCGGCCGCGGCGGCGGCGCGCGCGGCGTCCTCGACGCTGCGGACCAGGAAATCAGGCCCCCACCCCTCGACGAAATGCCGGATCGGCGAGCTGCCGATGAACGTGTAGACCACGATCGGCGCCCCCGTGCGCTCGGCCACGCGCGCGACCTCCTCGACGTCGGCGGCGATCGTGCGCGCGGCGGCGGTCAGGGCGAGCGGGAGCCTCGACGCGACGATCTCCCGGGCCAGCAGGCACGCGTCCTCGAACTGGCGCGGGCCGGCCGCCGGGAGGCCGAGGTTCACGGCGTCGACGCCGATGCCCGCCATGGCGTGGATCAGCTCGACCCTCTGCGCGGGCGACGGGTTCACCGTGGAGACGCCCTGGATGCCGTCGCGCAGCGTCTCGTCGAGCACCTCGACCGGCCGGGCCGCCCCGCCGAGCGGCAGCCACGCCTCGTCCTCGGCGCGAACGGCAGCCCACCCCTCGGCGAGCAGGCGCCCGAGGGGCGGCGGGCGCTCCGCCGCCGCGGGCGGGGGCGCAGACGCGGCGCGGTTCCAGTCGAAGGGGGCCGCGGTGCTGGGATCCCGGCCGTCGCTCATGCGCTGCATGTCAGGGAGGTGCTCTCGGCGTGGCGCATGCCAGGCGCGCCGCGTCGAGCCGGCGCGGAGCACAGGGTACTGCATGTCGGCGCCCGGAGCAGGTCCCGATCTACCGGCTCGACGCCACGTCGGACTGCGAACCCGACGACACGTCGGCCTGCGAGCCCGATGCCAGCCACCTCGATCTGCGAGCCCGACGACACGTCGGCCTGTGGTGCTGGGGCAGCAACACGTCCGGCGAGACGGGGACGCCGGTGAGCGACTCGCGACAAGGGCCTTGTCCGGCGGTAGAGTGGCCGCCTTTCCACCCGGAGATGAGACGATGAAGACGACCGCGCTCCGTTCCGCGCTCGCGCTGGCCTGCGGCGCGCTGCTCCTGGCCGCCACCGGGTGCGAGGAGAAGAAGACGACGACGGCCGCGCCCGAGGGGAGCGCGAGCGCGCCGGCCCAGGTCGCGAAGCTCTCGGTCGCTTCCTACGACCCCACGCGCGAGCTCTACCAGGAGCTCAATCCGGCGTTCGAGCGGTGGTACAAGCAGACGACCGGCAAGGACGTGGACGTGGAGACGGACCACGGCCCGTCGGGCAAGCAGGCGCGCGACATCGCGGCCGGCAAGGAGACCGACGTCGCGGCGCTCTCGGTCGACTTCGACATCGACACGATCGCCAAGGCGGGCCTGCTCCCCGCCGCCTGGCGCGAGCGCCTGCCGAACGGCTCGGTCCCGTACACGTCGGCCGTGATCTTCATGGTCCGCAAGGGCAACCCGAAGCAGGTGAAGACCTGGGAGGACCTCGCGCGGCCCGAGGTCGTGTCGCTGTGCCCGGATCCGAAGACCGGCGGCGGGGCGCGGTGGATCTACCTCTCGACGTGGGCGCACGCCGCGCGCAAGGCGAAGGCCGAGGGCCGGACGGACGCGGAGGCCGAGGCCGCGGCGCGCGAGTTCACGGCGAAGGTCTACGACGACGCCATCCTCGACCCGGCCATGCGCGGCTCGTCGACCCGCTTCATCCTGCAGCGCACGGGCGACGTCCTCTTCGGCTGGGAGAACGAGATCCTCCAGATCGCCGCCGACCCGGCCACCGCGGACCAGTTCGAGGTCGTCCTGCCCTCGGACTCGATCACGATCGAGGTCCCCCTCGCGGTCGTCGACAAGGTCGCCGAGCGGCACGGGGTCAAGGAGATCGCCGAGGCGTACGTGAAGTTCCACTTCTCCGACGAGGGGCAGGAGCTCATCGCGAAGCGCTACAACCGCCCGTACAGCGAGGCGATCGCGAAGAAGCACGCCGAGCGTCTCAAGCCGCTGACGCTGTTCCGGTTCAAGGACCATTTCACCGACTGGCCGACGGTGATGAGCGTCCATTTCGGCCAGGGGGCCGAGCTCGACAAGATGCGGAAGAAGTGATGTCGCGCCGCGCGCGCGTGCTCCCCGGGCTCTCGCTCTCCCTGGGGGTCGCGGTGCTCTACCTGAGCCTCGTGGTCCTCTTGCCGCTCTCCGCGCTGTTCCTCAAGACGGCGGAGCTCGGGTGGGAGCGGTTTTATCGGATCGTCACGAGCAGCTGGGTCGCCTCGGCGGTCCGCTTCACGCTGGGCGCCTCGCTCGTGGCCGCGCTCCTCAACGTCGTCGTCGGGCTGCTCATCGCGTGGGTGCTCGGCCGGTACACCTTCCCGTTCGCCCGCGTGCTCGACGCGGTGATCGACCTGCCCTTCGCGCTCCCCACGGCCGTGGCGGGCATCGCGCTCTCCACGCTCTACGCCGACACCGGTTTGCTCGGCGGGGCGCTCTCCAGCGTGGGATTCCGGTATCCGTGGCCCTCGTGGCGAGGGTTCGAGCACGGGGGGTGGCGCGAATGGCGCGAATGGCCGATCGAGTGGACGGTGTACGACAGGATCTCGCTGGCGCCGCTCGGGGTGGTCGTCGCGATGGCGTTCGTGGGGCTGCCGTTCGTGGTGCGCACGGTGCAGCCGGTGATCGAGGACCTGAGCCGGGACGTCGAGGAGGCCGCGGCGACGCTCGGCGCGAGCCGCCTGCGGATCTTCCGCGCCGTCGTGCTGCCCGAGCTCGCGCCGGCGCTCCTGACGGGGTTCGCGCTGGCGCTCGCGCGCGGCCTCGGCGAGTACGGGTCGGTGATCTTCATCTCGGGCAACCGCCCCGACACCGAGATCGCGTCCCAGGTGATCATCAAGATGATCGAGGTGAACGAGACAGGCACCTACGCCGACGCCACCGCCGTCGCGGTCCTGCTGCTCGGGGCGTCGTTCGCGCTCCTGCTCTTGATCAACCTGCTCCAGCGCGCCGCCGCGCGCGCCCGCTCGGACGGCGCTGCCGGCTGACCGCGCCATGACGACCCGCGGCCCATCGACCCAAGGCGCGAGATACAGCCCCATGACGACCCGCGGCCCGTCGACCCGAGGCGCGAGATACAGCCCCATGACGACCCGCGGCCCGTCGACCCGAGGCGCACGTTGATGCCCGCGCGCCCCCGCGCCGGCAGGGCGGACGCCGCGGGGGGGCGGGGCGCGCGCCGGGCGCTGATCGGCCTCTGCGTGCTGCTCGTCGGCGTGTTCCTCGTGCTCCCGCTCGGGGTGGTGTTCTGGCACGCCTTCAGCGAGGGGCTGCGCGCCTATGGACAGGCGGTCTTCGACCGCGCGACCTTCCGCGCCGTGGAGCTCACGCTCCTCACCACGGCCATCGCGGTGCCGCTCAACACGCTCTTCGGCCTCGCGGCGGCGTGGGCGGTCACCAAGTTCGAATTCCGCGGCAAGAGCCTGCTCGTCACGCTGATCGACCTGCCTTTCTCGATCTCGCCCGTGGTCGCCGGCCTCTGCTTCGTCCTGCTGTTCGGGGCGAGCGGGCTCTTCGGCGCCTTCGTCAACAGGACTTACGAAGTGAGCCTCGGGTTCACGAGCCTCGACGTCTCGACGAGGATCATCTTCGCCTTGCCTGGCATCGTGCTGGCGACGGTGTTCATCACCTTCCCGTTCGTCGCGCGCGAGCTCATCCCGCTGATGCAGGCCCAGGGAACGGAGGAGGAGCAGGTCGCCCGCGTGCTCGGCGCGAACGGGTGGCAGATCTTCTGGCGTGTGACGCTGCCCAACATCCGCTGGGGGCTCCTTTACGGGGTGATCCTGTGCACCGCCCGGGCGATGGGGGAGTTCGGCGCTGTCTACGTGGTCTCGGCAGGCTCTTCCGATCAGGTGACGCTGCCGCTCCACGTGGAGCGCGTCTACTACGCGAACATGGTCCGGGTCGTGCCCGCGTTCGCGGTCGCCAGCCTGCTCGCCGGCGTGTCGGTGATCACGCTCGCGGTGAAGGCGGCGGTGGAGTGGCGGTTCAAGGGCGAGCTGAAGAAGAAGGACGGCGGGTAACGGCGGGTAACGGCGGGTAACAGCCGGGGAGAAGCCACGTCCGCTCGACACCGGCCCTCATCGATCGAGACGCGCGGCGCGACGGCGTCGTGCGGGGGGCAGCCGCGATCTTGGCCGCGGGGCGCGCTGCCGTTGTAGCGTCGGCTGTCGTGACATCGTCCGCGCGCGGCCGCTGAACGGAGCGGGCTCGCGGGTGAACCACAATTTCGCGGGGGAATCCATGAGCGCGGACGTTCTTGCCATGCATTGCGCAGCCTTGCCGACCGCCCGGGCCATCGGCCTCAAGGGCACCGAGGCGCTGTGCCGTCCGTTCGAGTTCGACGTCCTGTTCACCGTGCCGGCGGGCACCGACGTCCGCGCCGCGGTCACCGCGCCGGCGACGCTCACGCTCCAGCGCGGGGGCGACCTGCCGCCGATGTGCTGGCACGGCGTGTTCGTGCGCCTCCGGCTGATACGCGAGCTGGCCGACCGCGCGCTCTACCAGGGCTCGCTCGTGCCCAGACTCTGGCTCCAGCGCCACTCGGTGCGCAGCTTCGTCCACACGAAGAGCAAGATCGACGCCTTCCTGACGAAGACGCTCACCCACGGCGGCCTCTCGGCGAGCGACTTCCGCTTCAGCGTCGACACGGAGCGCTATCCGGAGGAGGAGTTCGTCTGCCAGTACCGGGAGAGCCACCTCGACTTCACCCATCGCTGGCTCGAGCGCGAGGGGCTCTATTACCACTTCGAGCACCCGGTCGGCGATGAGAGCGCCGAGGTGATGGTCATCATCGACAGCAAGGATCAGCACGAGCCGCTGAGCGGGGACGGCCGGGTTCGTTATCACCCGACATCGGGCGACGACGTGACGGCGGGCGAGTGCTTCCGCGAGCTGCACATCGACCTCAGCTCGCTGCCGGCCGCGGTGCGCATCAACGATTACAACTACGCGAACCCGGCGGCGCCCGTGTCGGGGGAGCACGCCGTGTCCAGGACCGGTCGCGGCGAGGTCCGCGAGTACGGCTACCGCGTCTTCACGCAGGACGAGGCGACACGGCTGGCCCAGGTCAAGGCGGAGTCGATCGCGTGCCGCGAGCTCACCCTGCACGCGACCGGCAACGCCACGGGGCTGCGGGCCGGCTACGTCTTCCAGCTGGAGGACGGCCCTTCGGACATGCCCGTCCGCTACCTCGCCGTCGAGGTGCGGCACGCGGCCGCGCTCACGGGCGGCTCGCTCGATATAACGCGCTTCACGGGGATGGAGGTGAACGAGACGTACCGCGTCGAGGTCGTCGCGATCCCGGCCGACGTGCAGTTCAGGGCGGCCCAGTCGACGCCGTGGCCGCGCATCTACGGCTTCGAGAACGGCGTCGTCGACGGCCCGAGCGACAGCCAGTATGCGCAGATCGACGACCAGGGCCGCTATCTGGTCCGGTTCAGCTTCGACGCGAGCGACCTGCCCGACGGCTCCACGTCGACCTACCTGCGCATGATGCAGCCGCACGGCGGCACGATCGAGGGCTGGCACTTCCCGCTGCGCAAGGGGACGGAGATCATGGTGTCGTTCCAGGGCGGGGACCCGGACCGCCCGGTCATCGCCGGCGTGGTGCCGAACGCTCACCGGCCGAGCACGGTCACGAGCCGCAACCTGACGCAGAACGTGCTGCGCACGGGCGGCAGCAACCACATGGTCGTCGAGGACCTCGAGGGCAAGCAGCACATCGACCTGTTCACCCCGGTCGGCGGCACGAACCTCCACATGGGCGGCCCCACCCGTCAGGCCTTCGTCGTGCCGCCGCTGACGCCGGACGCGAACCCCACGATCCAGGCCGTCGACTGCATGTTTTACGTCTACACGGACGGTAACGCGGGGTTCAACGTGTGCGGAGAATGGTGGCAGAACGTCGGCGGGAAGTACTACCTCGACGTCAGCGACAACGCGACCATCCATTACGTCGGCATTCACACGCTCAACGTGGATGGGGACTCGAACGAGTTCTACAACACCTGCCAGAACGTCACGGTCCACTCGGGGCGCAAGGACACGGTCCAGGCGGGCGGAATGGAGCAAGATATTCACGGCGGCTTCACCCAGACCATCGAGCCCGGCGGCAAGCAGGAGGTGACGGGCGGCTGGGTGCACAAGGTCAGCGCGCAGAACCACGACGACTACGGCTCGTGGAAGACCGATGTCAAGGAGGGGTGGACGGCGGACATCAAAGGCGCGTGGTCACACGTCGTGAAGGGCAACATCACGGTCAACAGCACGGAAGGGACAATCCATGTGAAGAGCCCGACCAAGATCACGCTCGAGGCGCAGGAGGTGAAGATCGAGGCGCCCATCAAGGTGTACAAGCACACCAACCTGCTCATCGAGACGTTCTTCTTCAAGGAGTCGCTCGGCCTCCAGAAGTGGGACAACACGGCCCTCAATAAGGCGATCAACCTGGTGAAGCTCGAGGCCACGGCCTTCGCGACATCCAGGATAGGAATGAAAGCAGACTACGCTGGCATCAAGCTCGACCATGTCGGCATCGCGAGCAGGAAGACCGGGGCCGGCCATAACGTCTCCGCGTTCACCACGAAGCAGGCGGCCGTATCGATCGGCACGTTCGGGCTAAAAAAGATATGAGGGTCGAAAGCTCCCTGCTCAACGCCGCTCCGAGGCGCGCAACGAGCGATGACTCGCCATGAAGATCATCAAACCCATGAAGCTGCCGGTGCTCCACCGCGTGCTCGAAGCGGGGCGGAGGCCTTTTTTTCACCTCGGCGCCATGCTCGCGTTTCCGCTGGCGACGCCGCGAGCGCTGCTCGACGAGCTCACGTTCTGGGCGGCGATCTCCGCTCAGCTCGGCGCGCAGGGGGTCGTGGACGAGGGCATTGCGAAGGCGCGCGGCGAGCTGCTCGTGTGCGGCAGCTTCTTCGCACCCGAGGGCAAGCCGATCGCCGCGTCGTACGTGCGCGCGCGGCTCGGTCCCGTCGACAAGCGCCTCGCGATCGTCGGCGATCGCACCTGGCAGGGCGGCACGCCGACCCCGCCTGAACCGATCGCGGAGCTGCCCGTCGACTGGGCGCACGCGTTCGGCGGCCCGAAGTACGACAGGAACCCGTACGGCAAGGGCGCCGAGCCCGTCGAGGTGGCCGGGCGTACCGTTCGACCGCTGCCGAACATCGAACATTATGGGCACGGGGCCATGATGCGCGCGCCGTCGGAGCGGCATGAGCCGGCGGGTTTTCTGCCGATGGACATCACGTTCGCGCAGCGCAGGAAACGAGCCGGCACCTACGGCAACGACTGGTTAGAGCAGCACTTCCCCGGCTTGCCGCCCGATGCGGACCCGACGTTCTTCAACGTGGCCCCCGAGGATCAATGGGTTGACGGCTTCTTTCGCGGAGACGAGGAGCTGTCCGTCGAGAACATGCACCCGAGCGAGCCGCGCATCGACGGCCGGCTTCCCGGGCTCGTGGCGCGGAGCTTCGTCACGCAGAGGACGAAGGACGGCGAGCGCTTCGTCGAGATCCCCTTGCGATGCGACACCGTGTGGCTGTTTCCCTCCGCCGGGCTCGGTGTCGTCATCTTTCACGGCACGCTCCGGGTAGACGAGGACGACGCGGCGGACATCATTCACCTCGTGTGCGCGTGCGAGGATCCGGCGTCGCGCCGCCCGGTCGAGCACTACCAGAGCGTCCTCGCGCGCCGGCTCGACAAGGACAAAGGCGCGCTTGCAAGCATCTCCGACGGCGATCTGATGCCTCCGCGCGGGTCAGGCGTCGCGGCCAACATCGGGCTCGGTGACATGGACGTGGGCCGATGGCTGAAAGGGGATAGCCTGGCCTTGAAGAACGCCCGCCGCGGCCAGGAGCGGCAGTTCGCCGAGGTGCGGGCGCGCCTCGCGGCCGAGGGCATCGACCCGAACGACCACGGCGCTGCAGAGCTGCCACCCGTGGAGGAGCCGCCGCCGCTCGACGACCTCGACGCGCTCGCCGCGTTCATGGAGCGACAGGAACAGCGAGGGGCGCTGGAGCTCGAGAGCCTCGAAACGAAGCGAGCGGAGGCGCTCGACGAGCTCCGGAAGCGCTACGCCGAGATGGGGCAAGACTACGACGCGCTCATGGCAGAGGCGGAGAGGTCGGCCGGCGGCCCTCCCGCGTTCTCGGCGGCCGCCCACCTGGAGGCGCTGCGGTCGATGGCCGATGAGGCGCGCGACAGCGGGCATGTGCTGGAGGAGCTCGAGCAGGCGCTGGCTGACCCGCGGTACCGTGCCGCGACGGAGGAACAGGAGGAGCGGCTGCGCGCCATGTACAGGAGCTTCGCGCACCTTCAGCCGGCAGCGGCGGCGATGCATCCCGACGCTTCGGAGCGAGCGCGCATCGTGATCGCGCTCGCGAAAGAGTCGAACGAGAGCCTCGCGAACCGCGACTTCACCGGGGCGAACCTCGGGGGAATGTTCATGTCCGGCGTCGATCTATCCGGCGCCTTTCTGGAGGCGGCTGACCTGTCCGGCTGCGATCTTTCCGGCGCCAACCTTGCGGGCGCCGTACTCGCCCGGGCGAACCTGCGCGGCGCCAACCTGCGCGGGGCCCGGCTCTCCGGCGCTAACCTCGGCAGCGCCATGCTGCACGACGCGGTCCTCGACGGCGCCGATCTGACGGACGTCACGCTGAGCCGCGCCGAGCTCGCCGGAGCGCGCTTCGCAGGAGCGGACCTCACCGGCGCCGACTGGGCGGAGGTGGTGGTCAGCGCGGTCGATCTGTCGGGCGCCAAGATGAGCCAGTGCAACCTGCTGAGAGCGGATCTGCGCGGTGCGAGCTTCGTGGGGGCAGATCTGTCGGAGGCGACCCTCATCGAGTGCGCCCTTGACGGCGCGGATTTCTCACGCGCGATGCTGTTGAAGGCAACGTTCGTCACCTGCAAGGGTGAAGATGCGTCATTCCACGATGCGCACTTCCGCCAGGGTGTCGTGGTGCACGGCTCGGCCTTCCGCACGGCCGATTTCCGGGACGCCGACATGGAGAAGGCGAACCTGCGGGGAACGGCGCTGCAGGGCGCCCGCTTCGACCGGGCCAATCTCCGGGGCGCCGACCTGTCCGAGTGCGACGCGTCGGGCGCGAGCCTCCAGCGCGCGGCGTTGAACGGCGGACTGCTCATCCGGACAAACCTCACGAACGCGTCACTTCCTGGCGCCAACATGATGGACGCGCTTGCCTCCAAGGCCCGCCTTGCCGGCGCGAACTTCACCGGGGCGAATCTGTTTCGCGCCGACCTCTCCCGTGTCGTGGGCGACGCACGGACCACGTTCGCGGAGGCGGAGCTCGGTCACGTACGCGTGCTGCCGAAGGCGGATTTGCCGCCGCGGAGCAGCTCATGAATCGGGAGGAGCTCGTCGACAAGATCCGCCACGGAGAGCCGGTGCGCGGCGAGGCCCTATCGCACCTCGAGCTCGCCGGCATGGACCTCTCGGGCGCGCTGTTCGAGGACGTGCGGTTCCCGAGCTCGCTCGGGGCGGCGCTCCTCAACGAGTCCGTCTTTATCGGCTGCGATCTCGCCGGCAGTGACCTGCGCGGCGCCGATCTGCATCTCGCCACCTTCATACGCTCGACGCTCGACGGCGCGTGCCTCGACCGGGCGAGGCTCGTCGCGACGAGCTTCACGGAGTGCGCCGCGGCCGGCGCGTCGTTCGCGACGACAGAGGCGCCGCTCGCGGGCTGGGTGAAGACCTCGCTCAAGGGCGCGTCGTTCGCCGGCGCGAACCTCGACCGAACGAACTTCCTCGATGTCGACGCTGACCGGGCGAGTTTCGCTGGAGCAAACCTCGAGAAGGCGACGCTGTACCAGGCCGACCTCCGCACGGCGGATCTCACGGCCGCGAATCTCTCGCTGACCACGCTGATCGAGGCCAAGCTCGGGCCAAAGAGCTTCGCGGGCTCAAAGCTGTTCAGGACCCAGTTCATGAAGAGCGACCTTGCAGGCGCGAGCTTTGCGGGCGCAGACTGCACGCAGTGCAACTTCATGGCCGCTGACCTGAGCGAGGCGACGTTCGAACGCGCGCATGGGCCGCAGTGCTTCTTCGGTCAAGCGAGGCTGACGCGGGCGCGCCTCGTCAACGGTCACTTCTCGCAGGCGGTGTTCGAGAAAGCGGAGCTCGCCGGAGCGAACCTCTCGGGCGCCGTTCTCGAAGAGGCATATTTCGGATATGCGCTCGCGCCCGGGGCGTGGTTCGTGGGCACGCAGCTCCGGGAAGCGGATTTTTCGCACGCCGACCTGTCGGACGCTGACTTTTCGGAAGCTAGCCTCTACCGTGCCAGGTTTCATCTCGCGAGACGCTCGGGAGCCTCGCTCCCGCGGCAGGCAGGCTGGCTCGGCGACGACGAAGCGCTGGCCCAAGTGGAGCTATGGCAGCCCAGGCACGGAGCGCCGCGGGAGGACAAAGCATAGATTGCCGAACGTAGCCGGCGAAAGCTCGGCGAGTACGCCGGAAGACAGCGGTTCGCGGAGGACATCCGCGGCGCGAAACACCAGACGAGGGGTCTAGCGGTCATGACAGCAGCAAAGAAGCTCGCGAACAGCGGGGCGTGCCTCGAAGCAGGGCGCGTCGAGCGGGTTGGCGCGACGATCGAGGTGCGCCTCTTCCAGAGTAAGTACCAGGCGCAGCGCGCCAAGAGCTGCCTCGTCGCCCCCGAGACGGGCGACAAGGTCCTTTGCGCCATCGAGCCGGAGGGGGTCTATGTACTGGCCGTGCTCGACGGCCGCGAGGGCGCGCCGACCAAGCTCGCGACCGATGGCGATCTCGAGGTGCAGGCGCGTGGCGGACGTATCGCCGTCTGTGCCTCGGAGCGCGTCGACATCGTGGGCGCGCGCGAGGTGGCCATGACGGGGGCCGAGGTGCACGTCCGCGCGAAGAGGGGCTCCATCGCCATAGAGGAGCTCGGCTTCTTCGGGAGGCTCTTGCAGGCCGAGGTGACGAAGGTCGCGCTCGTGGCGCAGGAGGCTGACACCATGCTCACGCGCTGGACGCAGCGCGCCAAGCGCGTGTTCCGCTTCATCGAGGAGCTCGATCAGACGCGCGCAGGAACCATCGATCTACGCGCGCAGAGCCTGGTCGGCATCCGGGCCGAGAACGCGATCATCTCGGCCCGTGTCCTCGCCAAGGTGGACGGCGAGCAGATCCACCTCGGCTGACCGCTGCGCGAAGAGAGGAGCTTCCGATATGCTTGCAAAGACGAGCGCGGGCGGCATGTGCCTGGCGTTTCCGGACGTGTGCCTCACGCCGGCCCCGCCCGCACCGGCCCCGGTCCCGATCCCGTATCCGAACATCGCCCTGGAGCCCACCGACGTGGGATTCGTCCCTAACGTCCTCATGACATGCGCGCCGGCGCACACCATGGCCACGATGCCCTTGCTCACGAACGGCGATAACGCTGGCCTGGCGACCGGCGTCGCCTCCGGCACCGTCATGGGGCCTGCGCGCACCGTGACTGCCGCCTTCACGGTGATCGTGGGCGGCATGCCCCTGGCGCGGCTCACCAGCATGACGATCCAGAACAACACCAACGCCCCCGGCGCCAAGATCGTGCCCAGCGTGACCAACGTGCTCGTCCTGGCGCCCTGAGCGCGACGCTAGCACGCGAGGTCCCGCGCTGGCGGACGCGCCGAGTCCGTCATGGGGGTTCAGCGTCGAGCGAGACGCGTGAGCTCCAGCTCGGCTAACGGGTCCACAGGACGGCGGCGGACAAGGCGAGCGCTACCTGAATCGACAGGATCATCAGGATGGCATAGGCGTAAGGCGCGCGTTCGTGTGAGCTCGAACGCCCCCGGATGCGTCTCGAAACGACACGGGCGACCGCGAGCCCCGCGAGGAGCCCCGCCGAGAGGCCCAGCGGGATTGGCGTGAAGCACCCGTCGAGCGAGAGCAGCACGGTCGCCCCGGGATTGGCCTCGAAATCGCAACGCGCGCCCGCTGCAAGGAAATAGGCTGGCGTACCGAGTACGAGGAGGACGAAGCAGAGAATGCCGCCTATGCGAAGCAGCGTGCGCTCCGCGTCCGCCGGCCGCGGCTCGGACGAGCGCGCGACATGAGGGACATTGCGCACGATCGCGACGAAGGCGTCGAGCATACGCGCGGCGCAGCCGGGCCTCTGGTGCGATTCCGTGAAGGCCTGGAGGTGAGCGCAGATCTCGCCCTCGTCGTCGTCGATGACGATGCTCGAAAACCCCTCGGCGAGGAGCGCTCGCACGCTCGCGCGTAGCTCGGGTGATCCGAGCACACGCTGGACGACGTGGGAATGGCTCGGAGAGTCGATGTAGACCTCGCGATCAAACGGCGGGTCGCCGGTCTGGACCTCGACCGCGACGTCGGTGGCCTTCGCCGCGCGGTGGTCGGACGTCTCGGGTCGCAGCTCGATGTTCATCGGCCGGATGGCGGAGAGCGGTGCTCCGGCGTTCGAGCGATAGGTAGCCTGGGCGCCGTCGGGGGGTGACTGCTCGCCGAGCGCGTACGGTGCTCTAAGCCTGAGGAACTCCTGCACGGAATAGGTCACGCGGAGCGGATACCCGCCGATGTGGAAGTCGAAATGGGCAGGCCATTCGGTTTCCTTGGGTACGCCAGCGAGATCGCGAAACTGCCGCGCAAGCTCGAGTTCTGCGTCGCTATTCATGGTGTCATCTCCTGCCGTGAGTATCGTATCATGGGGCCGAGGAGCTCGATCCGGGCAAGCACGGCGCGGCGGATTCTCGCCCGGGTTCCCGACCCGCGTGCTGCTCACGTGCGCCCCGGCGCACGACATGTCCTCGCAGCCGCCGATGACGAACGGCGACAACGCCGGCGTGGCGATGGGCGTCGCCTCGGGGACGGTGATGGGGCCGGCGCGCACGGTGACCGCCGCGTTCACCGTGGTCGTCGGGGGCATGCCCCTCGCGCGGCTCACCAGCATCACCGTGCAGAACAGCACGAACGCGCCAGGCGCCAAGGTCGTGCCCAGCGCGACCAACGTGATTGTCCTGGCGCCCTGAGCGCGCTTCGCGGGCCAGGCGACCGCGCGCGCCTGGCGCCGTCGTCCAGCCCGCGACGGTCACCGGTACGGCGTGCCGGCCGGCCCCCCATCGAGGTAGTGGACCCTGGCGCCCGGCTGCGACGCGAGCTGGGCGAGCGCCTGGTTCGCGTCGCGCGCGTACCACTCGGTGAAGCCGCAGAGCGCGCAGATCCATGTCTCGAAGAACCCCGCCTTGACGAGCGCGGTCGCCGCGCCCATGGGCTCCGTGTTGCCGGTCAGGACGTACTGGGACGTCACGTGCAGCGGGTTCGTCTTCGAGTACTCGCTGTCGGGCTGCTCCACCCTCTGCACGACCCACAGCTTCCTGGACTGGCACTTGGGGCACTGACGGGAGTTCTTCACGGTGATGGTCTCCTTGGGCCGGCCGAGCGTAACACCTGGGCTCGCGGCACATCATCGAGATCGGCTGAAGGACGTACCCAGGGTGTCTCTGCACAGCCCTGAGGTACGTGGAGCATGCGAGCGACAATGACCCCGATCCTGGATCGGGGCAGCCAGCGCACCAGCTCAGCTCGCGGTCACCGGGAGGTCAGGCCTCGAGGGTGCCAGCGTAAAGCTCGCGGCTTGCGCGTGCCAGACGCGTCGCGGACTCGCGCTGGCGGGGAGCGCTCTGCCGTCGATCGCTCACGGACGCCGGATATCCTCCGGGCTCGCCGGCGCCGCCTCATCGATGTCCTTCACCTTCGCGCCCGCGAGCTTCGCCCTTCGCCGCGCGGCCCCGTGCAGGTTCGCGCGTTCCAGGTCGGCGCCCCGAAGATCGGTCAGCTCGAGCCGCGCGTGCGCGAGCACCGCAGACGCGAGGCGGGCGTTGCGAAATGAGGCGCCGCCGAGATCGGCGCGATCGAACCGCGCCGACGTGAAATCGCCTCGCTCGGCCTTCGTCCCGCGCAGATTGGCATCGACGAAGGAAGCGCCCGCGAAGCGCGCTTCCTCCAGGTCGGCCCCCTCGAGGTTGGTCGCGCAGAGGGTCGCTCCATCGCCGCGCGCGCGCGCGAGCCTCGCTCGCTGGAGGTTGGCCCCCGACAGCGCGGCGCCGCGGAGGTCGGCCCCCTCGAGCACCGCCTCGACGAGCTCGGCGCGGTCGGCGCGCGCGTTCGTGAGGACGGCGCGGGACAGGTCGGCGCCGCGGAGATCCGCCTCCTCGAGGATCGCCTCGACCAGCGTGGCGCCCGTGAAGCGCGCGCCGCGGAGCTTCGCGCCCCGGAGCGCGCATCGCGCGAGCGAGCGCCCGCTGAAGTCGAGCCCCACCAGGTCGCCGCCCGACAGGTCCTCTCCGTCGAGATCGCGGCCCTCGGCGAGCATCGCCTCGGCATGCTTTCGCGCCTCCAGCCCGGCGAGCGCCTGGCCCGGCGCAGGCGGCGCCATGGCTGCGGGCGACCCCACCTCGACCGGCCGGCTCACCCGCTCCGGCGGGACCACCTCGACCGGCGTCCGCGGCGCCGCTTCGGTGGCCAGACTCACCCTCTCCGGCGGGATCACCTCGGCCCGCGGCCCCGGCGCCGCCTCGACCGCCGGGCTCACCCGCTCCGGCGGGACCGCCGCCGCATGCTGAGGGAACGGTCCCTCGCTCGATGCCCCTCGCGGCCCGAGCGTCGTCTCTCGCGAGTCCTGCCTCGGAGCGGCCGCGAGATGCGGCTCCGGCGGCGGCTCCGAGGCCACAGCGGCCCGCACGGGCTGTTGCCGGTGGTCCACCAGCGTGAGGTCGTCCAGCGTGAGGTCGTCCAGCGTGAGGTCATCCTGCACCTGGCGCGGGTCGGCGGGGCGGACGAGCGGGGGCGCGGGCACGGGGCTCCACGGCGCGCCCGGGATGGGGGGCTCCCCGCGCGACGCGCCCGTCCCCGGCGCTGCGAGCGGGAACCGCGCCCGCTCTGCCCCGACCTGCGCGAGCATGCCTTCAGGGATGGGCATCCGCTGGCCCAGCGGTCCCGTGATGCCTCCGCTCACGGAGAGATCGGGCTCGGCCCGTGGAGCGGCAGGCGCACCGCCGAAGGGGAGCACCGGCATTTCAACCATCTTGACAGGGCCGGTCCTTCCCAGCGCGGATGACGCCGCGCCGCGTCCCGAGAGAGACGCGGCCGGCGCCGTGTTCTGGTGAGTCACCTGCTCCTGGAGGTGCACCACGGCGCCGGTGCGCGGCGCGCCGGCCGCCGGGCCCGCCGCTTCCCCTGCCCTGCCACGCGCATGGCCAGAAAGAGCGATATCGCCCAGATCCGGCCAAGGTATGGTCACGGTGGACGTCTCGACGCCCGCGAAAAGGCGGATATCCCGGATGACATCCTGGCTCTCGATCGCGAAGTTGCCGCGCCACACGAGCGAGGCGATCTGCCGATCGGTGTCGATGAGGAGCATGTCGGCGCTGAGCGAGATCTCCTGCGGTCCGCTCGCGCCCGCGGCGCTGACCCGGTGGCGGCGCACGCGCGCGCGCGCCGAGGGGAGGCGCGTCTGGACGCGCGCTCGCCCGGCGTTCAGGTTATCCATGACGATCCACTCGTCACCTTGCAGGAAGGGAATCTGCTGATCGAACGGCGCCGGGTCGAGGGCGCGAAAGTCGAAATCATCAGGGATCTCGAGCACCTGCGCGCTCTCCGCGCTCGCCGCGGCTGCCGGGTCCGCGCCTGGCGAGCCGGGCTGCGCGGAGAGCCGCGTCGCGCGTGGCTCGACGCCGCCGAAGAGCCGTCTCCGCAACGGCCAGTGAGGTGCGATGGGCCCGAAGGCCGCCGGCCGGTGAGGGCTCACAGGATTGACCAGGTTCGGGCGCGTCCGGCCGGAGTACACCGCTGGACGCGGCGCATCGGCGCGCGCGCCGTCGCTCGCGTCGGAGAGGCCGACCGGGTTCCACGGGAAGCTGGATCCGCCCCGCGCGCGCTCGTACACGAGCGGCATTGTCTGGAACGGTCCGGGCGTGTCGCTCCCGGGCGCCACGTCGCCGAAGACGTGGATCGTCTTGTCGAGCAGCGGCACGTCACGGAAGAGCGCGAGGCGCGCCGAGAGCGCCGCCACCGGCGCGCCGCGCGGCGCATGGGCGTGGCCGGTGAGCACGACGCCGGCGCCGGGGAGATACGGCGCTGTCTCGCTCGCGGCGCGCAGGCTGCGCGAGGGGTCCTCGTCGTGGTGGCGATCCTCGCGCTCGATGGGCTCGGGCGCCAGCAGCGCCGCGTCGCCGTCGGCGCTCAGCGCGAAGGTCGCCTTCACGACGACGGTGACACGCAGGAGACCACCCGCGCGCCACAGGACCGCGCCGCACGACACCGGATTCAGGGCGACGACGTCCACCGGCCAGCTCGAGCGCATGCGCCCGATGCTACCGGCGCGCGGTCCCGGACGGGCAGGGAGAAGGAAGACGCCGCGGAGGCGACGACCGCATCCATGGATCCCGGCCGTCGTGCGCCGTCGTGCGCAGCGAGGCCCCGCGGGCGGTGCGGGCGTGCGGGCGTTGATCAGGCGGCCGCGAGGGGGCTGGAGGCGCCGCCGGACATCGTCTAGCCTACCAGGCTGTCGATCGGTCGCCGTGAGGCGCCGAGAGCCTCGCCGACACCTCGATGGCCGCCCAAGAGGAGGTCTCTCCCATGCGGATCGCGTTGATTTCCGACATCCACGGCAATGAAGTGGCGCTCAGGGCCGTGATGGCCAGCATCCAGGCGGCCGGCGTGGATCAGGTGATCTGCCTCGGGGACGTCGCGACGCTGGGGCCGCGGCCCGTGGCCATCCTGGACATGCTGCGGGAGCTCGGGTGTCCGTGCATCCTCGGCAACCACGATGACTTCATGCTCGATCCCGCGTTGATCCGCACCTACACCGAGGCGTCGATCGTCGTCGACGCGGTGGACTGGTGCCGTGACCAGCTGTCGGAGGAAGATCTCGCCTTCCTGCGGACGTTCCAGGCGCGCCTGGAGGTCCCGCTCGACGGCCAGTCGACGCTCCTCCTGTTCCACGGCTCGCCCCGATCTCACATGGAGGACCTCCTCGCGAGCACGCCGCCCGAGGAGCTCGATCGCCGCCTCGAAGGCCACGCGGCGACCGTGATGGCCGGGGGCCACACGCACCTCCAGATGCTCCGCCAGCACCGCGGCATCCTCCTCGTGAACCCGGGGAGCGTCGGGCTCCCCTTCAAGGAATACGCGCACGGCGGGCCTCCGACGCTGCTGCACCACGCCGAGTACGCGACGGTCGAGGCGCGCGGCGGCGCGGTGAACGTCAGCTTGCACCGGGTGCCGGTCGACAAGGACGCGATCCGCGCGGCCCTGAAGGCGTGCGACAACCCGATGCGCGGCTCGCTGCTCCAGCAATATGCCTGAGCGCGCATGGACCTTGGCAGACGGGGCCCGCAGGCGCAGCGCGGGCGCGCCGCGGCAGAGGAGGCGGGCGCCTCGGCGCTCGCCGCGGAGCTCGCGGCGCTGAAGGCCGCGCTCGATGCGCAGACCAAGAGCTTCCGGCAGATGCTCGCGGCCGCCACGAAGACGGCGGCTGCGCCGGAACCGGTGGAGGCGAAAGGCCGTGCGGACGTCCTGAATCTGCAAACGTTGGAGGGTGTCTGGTACAATCCGGAGTCCAGGAACACCTATTACGTGAGGCTTCACCGGGGCGAGCCTCGTGGAGTCTATTGCTATAAAGGCGACCTCAGCGCGCCCGCGGAGTATCACAATCTCAAGCTGGTTGGCGATGTGGTTCTCGGCCGGTTCCGCTGGCTGAAACGACCACGGACGGTGGGGTATATTTACCTGAAGCTCGAATCGAAAGACCGCATCGTCGGCGGCTGGTGCCTTGAAAGCTACGCGCCGCCTGAAGGGATCGAAGCCCTCCCGCACCGTCCTGAGTATCTGGAGCAGATGACCTGGATCCGCCAGATCCCCGCGCCACCATGGCCGGAGTGGGCCGAGCGCTACTTCGCCTCGCTCGGCGACGAGTGAGCCGCCGGGGCGCTCCGTCACGCTCTCGCACGCTCTCGAGCGCCGACCGCGCGAGACTGTAGATACGCTCGCGTCCGCGCTTCGCGCGGGAGCAGCCCGGCGGCCTCGAGCGCCAGGCGGACGCGGCGTGGCGGGCATGACCTGGACGAACCGCCCGCGGTATCCCGGTGTTCATGGCGCCGCCGTCGACGTGGACGGTCGGCGGGCTCGGACACCGCCCCGGGCCCACGAGCCCCGAAGACCGCCTGGCGCGTCGAGAGCCGCGCCCTCGGATCACGCGGCGTCGGCGGCGTCGACAGGCCCGATCTACGTGCGGCGCGGCGCGACGTTCTGGTAGCCTTGACCGTGCACGCCCGAGAGCGATGGAGTCCCGATGACGAAATACGAACAGATCAAGCTGTCCTACGAGGCGTCCAAGGCGGCGATCGGCCAGGTCGCGGAGGAGCTCTTGCAGTGGATATACGAGCTCCGCGACCACATGGCCTGGCCAAGGGACAAGTGGGCGCTCAACCGGATCGCCACGGACGTCCAGGCCAACGGGCTGCTGCAACGGTTCGTCGTCGAGAATCAGCCCGGCGTCGGCGAGGTCCTGAAATGCCAGCTGTCCCTCACCGTCGAGGACGAGCTGCCGTTCACCGTCGACTTCTTCGCGGTGGGCAGGACCGACAGGGGCCTCCTCGTCGTCCTCGTCGGCGGGGAGCAGATCACCGTCAGCAAGGCCTCCCCCGAGCCGTTCTTCGAGAAGGCCGTGGAGCACATCCGGCAGCAGGCCAGGCGCGTGGGCAAGACGCGCCGCGTGGGCGCCGGCGCCGGCACCCCCCACCGCCCCGCATAGCCCCGGCACGGCCAGGCTCGAGACGCCGCCGCGAGCGCCGCCGTGCATCAGCACCAGGCGAGCGCTGCCATGGCAGCAGTCCCAGGTGCACGACGCTGCCAGCCTTCACCAATGAAAGCCGCCCGGGCCAAAACGAAAGCCAGAGCCCCAAGAAGCCTGCGCAAACTCACGATGTCTCGTCAGGACGCCCCTGGCCCAGCTCCTGCTTCTACGGGACGGCGAGCGCCTGAGGGACGGTTACCCCCCCCAACCGTCGGACGGGCGCTCTTTTTTCTTTTTGTACGCCGCGCACCCCGGGCGCATCTACGCGAAATCCCTTGTTGTTTCGCGTAGATGCGTCCCCGCGGCGGTCACGGCGAGACGCAGGGCACGCTGGGCGCGGCGTCCGGCGAGAGCAGCGGCGGCAACCACCGCCGCAGCACCAGCGGCACCATGGCGTCGTGCGGCATGGGCTCCGCGGGCTGGAGGTGCTCGAGCTCGCGGAGGACGCCAGGCGCGGCAGGGTGCGCGTCGACGCCGCGCTGGAACGCGCGGCGGAATTCGACGAACGGGCGCCTGGCCCACGACATCGTCTGCCACGAAACGACGACGTGCGTGGTCGGCGCGGTTCGCGCGAGGGGGAGCGCGAGGTCGACGTCCATGCACGTGTCGATCGCGAGCGCGGCGTGCAGGGGCGTGGACGCGCGCACCGCGGTCGCGATGCCGCCCGCCGGGTTGCACCCGCCGCCGGAGTGGCCCGCGACGAGGACGCGCGCGCGGTCGAGCGTCGCGACGCCGCGCAGCCGCTCGGCGGTGGCGTCGAGGAACGCGTCCAGATCGAAGGCTGGCCAGCTCGTCCGCGCCACGGCGACCGCCGCCGGGAGCACGGCGCTCGGCGCAGCGACGAGGATCGGCGGGATCTGGCCCGCCTCCATGAGCTGCGCCGCGATCCGGCGGACGTCGCCCTCCTGGCCGCCCCCCATCCAGCGGTATTCGATGCGCGCTTCGTTGGTGCCGTGCAGGAACACGAGGATCGGCAGCGGCCGCGCGGGCTCGGCGGCCGCGAGGCGGTGCACGAAAGCACGGCCGAGCCAGCGCTGCTCCGGCGGCACCGCGGACGCGGCGGCGCCGCCCGTCGCCGCGCCCCGCTGGACCGCCCCGCTCAGCGGCGCGGGCGGGCGCTTGAAGTCGTAGGTCGCGCCGTCGAGCTGCCCCGCGGCGGGCTTCGGCGCGGACGCCGCGGCCGGCACCGGCGCGGGCTTCGGCGCCGCGGCCGGCACCGGCGCAGGCCTCGGCGGCGCGGCCAGCGCGGGCCGCGGCGCCGCGGCCGGCGCGGGCTCCGGCTGCGCAGCGGGCACCGGCGCTGGCTCCCGCTGCGCGGCGAGGCGACCCGGGAAGCACGCGGCCGCGAGCCCCGCCGCGAGCGCAAGGGCCCCCGCCCGACCGGCGCGCGCGCGCCCGCGGCGGCCCGTCACGGCCGGTCCTGCGCCGGCGCCGCGCGGTCCGCGTCGAGCGCCGGGGCGGGCGAGGCGCTCGCGTCCCGCTGGATCGTGCGCTTCCGCTCGAAGTCCCGGGTCGGGTCGACCACCTTGACGTCGCCGAAGCGGCTCAGCATCGGGCCGATCACCTGGGCGTCGCCCGCCACGACGACCACGGCGCGCGCCGGTCGCACGTGGTCCGCCGCGACCTTGCCGGCCAGGGCCGGCGTGATGTCGCGGAGCTCCTTGCGGTAGCTGTCGTGGTAGTCGTCCGGCAGATCGAGCACCTGCATGCCGGCGATCTCGTCCGCGAGCCCCGCCGCCGTCCCGATGCCGAGGCCGAGGCCGGCCGAGAGGCGCCCTGCCGCGGCCTCGGTCTCCTCCTGGGACGGCATCGTCGCCGCGAGCTGCTCCGCTTGCTCGAGCATCGCCTGCGCGACGGCGCCCGTCCGCGCCGCCGGGGCGACGGCCTGGACGACCAGCGGCACGGGCCCCTCCGCGACGTCGATCGTCGCCGCGGACGCGGCGCGCGCCGCCCCGCGCGGCTCGAGGAGGTCCCGGGTCAGCCGCCCCGAAGGGCCGCCGAGCACCTGGCCGGCGACCGCGAGCGCAGGCCACTCCGGGTCGCGGCGCTCGGGCCCGAGGACGCCGACGAAGATCTCGCTCTCGGCGCTCTTCGGGCGATCGACGATCGTGATCTTGAGCGACCCGGGGGGCATCGGCTCGGTGAACGAGAGCGCCGGCGGCTCGCCGCCGCGGCGATCGGCGAACGCCTTCTCCACCGCGGCGCGCGCGGCCTCGGGCGTCGTGTCGCCCGCCACCACCACGACGGTGTTCTTCGGGACGTACCACGCCGCGTGGAACGCGCGGCAGTCGGCGGCCGTGATCTTCGGGAGCTCCGACGCTGTCGCGCCGAACGAGGCGTACGGGTGCAGCTCGGTCGGGAGCGCGTAGAGGTCGCGGAAGAGGACCATCAGCGCCCCCCAGCGGCCGTCCGTGCGGGCGCGGTCCCTCGCCGCGTCGACGGCGCGGGCCTTCAGCCTGGTGAGCTCGGCGGCGTCGAGGCGCGGCCGCTGCACGACGAGCCCGAGCAGCTCGATCGCCTCGGCGAGGCGGTCCCGGGTCGCGCGCAGGCCGATCACCGTCGCGTCGAGGCCCGTGTCGACCCACAGGGAGGCGCCGAGCGACTCGACGCGCGCGAGCAGCTCGCGGCCGGGGAGGCCGCCGGCGCCGCCGTGCACGACGAGCTGGCCCGTGAGGGCGGCGAGCCCCGTGCGCTCGCCGTCGGCCGAGGAGCCGCCGCGGACGACCACCCGGATCTCCACGAGCGGCAGGGCGCGGTTCACCGCCGTGGCGACGCTCAGGCCGCTCGGGAGCTCGGCCCAGGCGATCGCGGGCATGCGCGGCGGGCGCGCGGGGCCGGAAGGCGGGGGCTGCTCCCGGCGCTCGGCCTCGGACGGCGGCGCGCCCTTCGACGGCGCGCCCTTCGACGGCGCGGCGGCCGGCGCGGCCGGCCGCGCGCCCTTCGACGGCGCGGCGGGAGCGCAGCCGCAGACGGCCGCAGCGAGCGCCGCCGCCGTCCAGGAGAGCCACGGGCGCGCCGCTCGTCGCTCGCGCCGCTCGCGTCGCTTGGTTCGCTCGCTCATCGGGTCACTTCTTCCTGTTCACTTCTTCCTGGGCTTCGCCGGCTTCGTCGGCTTCTTCTTCGGCGCCGGCCGGGCCGCCGCGCCGCGCGCCTTCTCCGGCGCCGCCTTCTCCGCACCCTTGCCCTTGCCCGGCGCCGCCTGCGCCTCGGCCTGCGGGCCGCCCCCGGCCCGCGGCGCGCCGGCCGCGGCGTGGCCGGGCGCCCGCGGCGGCGGGGACGCTCCCGGGGTCGCGGGAGGGTACGTCTCCACGATCGTCCGCCGCGTCGGCCCGAGGTGATCGCGCGCGACGCGCTGCACGTCCTCCCGGGTGACCGCGAAATAGCGCGCGAGCTCGCCGTTCAGGTGGGCGGCGTCCCCGAAGAGGAGCTCGTGCTCGCCGAGCGCCCGCGCCCGCGCGCCCGCGTCCGCGAGGCCTGCCACGAACGCCGACTGGAGGAGCCGCCGCGCCTTCGTCAGCTCGGCCGGCGACGGCCCCGCGGTCGCGAGCGTCCGGATCTCGCCCTCGACGAGCTTCTCGACGTCGCCGACCCGGGCGCCCTCGGCGAGCCGCACGTCGATGGAGAACAGGTCGGGCCCGCGGTGGCCGCCGAGCGCGACCCGCACCGACCGCGCGACCGCCTTGTCGCCGACGAGGAGCGCCTCGAGGCGCGAGCTCTCGCCGCGGCCGAGCAGGACGGCCGCGAGCGCGAGCGCGTGGTGATCCGGGTGCGAGCGCGGCGGGACGGCCCACCCGTAGAGGATCGCCGGAGCGCGGGCGGCGCTGTCGCGCACGACGGCGGTGCGCTGGCTCGTCTGCTCGGGGAACGGGGCGTCCTTGAAGGGCGCCGCGGCCACCGCGGGGATGCCGTCGAAGTACCTGTGCACGAGCTCCATCGCCTCGCCGGGGTCGAAGCCGCCGGCGAGGGTGAGCACCGCCCGGTTCGGACCGTAGTGGGCCGCGTGGAAGTCGCGGACCCACGAGACCTCGGCGCCCGCGAGGTCGTCCGCCTCGCCGAGGGCCGGGTGCTCGTGGGGCCAGTACCCCTGGAAGACGAGCGCCTGGAGCCGGATCGCGCCCTGGCCATAGGCGGCGTCGAGGACCGCGCCGCGCCGCTCCTGCGCCTCCCGGCGCTGCGCCTCGAAGGCCTGCGCGCTCAGGTCGAGCGCCTTCATGCGATCGGCCTCCAGCCACAGCGCCAGCGCGAGCTCGTTCGCGGGCAGCGCCTCCGCGTAGGTGGCGCGGTCGACCCCCGCGTCGTCCGCGAGCTCGCCGCCGCGCTCGGTCACGAGGCGAAGGTGCTCGCCCGCGGGCACGTTGCGGCTGCCCCGGGCCATCATCCCGGCCACGAGCCGCGCGACGCCGCTCCTGCCGCTCGGCTCGTCGCGCGAGCCTGCGTCGTACGTCACGGCCACCGCGACCGTGGGCGAGCTCCTGTCGGGGCTCATCACCACGCGCAGCCCGTTCTGGAGCGTGACCCGCTCGACGGGCAGCGCGAGCTCGAGCGGCGCCTCTGCCGCGAGCGCGGAGCCGGCGCGTTTCGGCGCCGGCGCGGGCGCGCCCCGCCCGGCCGCCGCCGTCACGGCGCCGCCGCGCCGCGCGCCGTCGCCGCGTCCGCCGGCGGGCTTGCGTTGCGCGGCGGGGGGCCGCGGCGCCGGCGCGGCGACCGCGGCGGTGGGGCGCGGCGCGGCGGCGCGGGAGGGCGGCGCCGCGGCGGCGGGGCGGGGCGCGCCTGCGCTCAGCAGGCCGAGCGCCGCGAGCCCGGCCGTGACGGCGCGGCGGAGCGAGGTTCGGCTCACGGTCGTCGACACGGCAAGGCGATAGCACGTCGCCGGCCGGGCGCGCCCGCGGCGCGACGCGGCGGCGTCGCTTCACGCGGCTTCACGCTGCCGGCCGACTCGCGTAGGCTCACGCCCGCAGCCACGAGAGGCCGCGAGCGCGCGCCGCGCGCTGCCCCGAGCGCAGAGAGAACCGCCGATGCCCGACGTTCAAAACCTGATGAAAGCCGTAGTCGGAACGCTCGTCTTCGTGGCCCTGGGGCTCATCGTCTTCCTGCTGGCGTTCGTGATCATCACGAAGCTCACCCCGTTCTCCATCCGCAAGGAGATCGAGGAGGACCAGAACACCGCGCTCGCGATCGTGATCGGCTCGGTGATCCTGGGCCTCGCCTGGATCATCTCCGCGGCGATCCACGGCTGACGCGCGGGTCTCGGCGTTGACGACGGCCGGGCCCGACGTGCTCGCCGCGCTGCCGGCCGGGCGCCGCGGCGCGGCCCACGGCGGCTTCCTGTGGGGCCGCGGCGTCGACCTCGCGGTGTTCGGCGGCTCCGCCGCGGTCGCGCTCGGCCTCGCGGCGCTCTCGGCGGGCGGCGCGCTCCCGGCCTGGGGCTTCCTCCTCTTCGTGGTCGGCGTCGACGTGGCCCACGTGCACACGACCCTGTTCCGAACGTACCTCGACCCCGAGGAGCTCCGCCGCCACCCCGCGCTCTACGCCGCCGTGCCGCTCGCCTGCTACGCCGCCGGCGTCGCGCTGCACCTCGCCTCCGAGCTGACGTTCTGGCGCGCGCTCGCCTACGTCGCCGTCGTCCACTTCGTCCGCCAGCAGGTCGGGTGGGTCGCGGTCTACCGCGCGCTCGCGGGCGAGCGCTCGCGCGTCGATCGCCTCCTCGACGACGCGCTCATCTACGCGGCGACGGGGTGGCCGCTCCTCCACTGGCACGCGCACCCGCCGCGCGCGTTCCAGTGGTTCGTGGACGGCGACTTCGTGAGCGCCCCCTGGCTCGCGGCCGCGGTGGGCCCCCTCGGCGCCGTGTACGCCGCGCTCGCCGTCGCGTACGTCGCGCGCGCGATCCAGCGCGCGCGCGTCGCCCGCGCGCCGCTGAACCTCGGCAAACATGTGGTCGTCGCGACGACCGCGGCGACCTGGTACGTCGGCATCGTCGCGACCGACAGCGACTTCCAGTTCACCGTCACCAACGTGATCGTGCACGGGGTGCCGTACATGGCGCTCGTGTTCGCCTACGCGCGGGAGCGGGCCGTCGAGGCGCCCCGCTCGCTCGTCGCGCGGCTCCTCGCCGGCGGGCTCCTCACCTTCCTCGGGCTCGCGCTGGCGCTCGCGTTCGCCGAGGAGATGCTCTGGGACCGGCTCGTCTGGCACGATCGGCCGGAGCTCTTCGGCGGCGGCGGTGACGACGGCGGGCCGCTCCTCGGGCCGCGCGCGCGGGCGCTGCTCGTGCCGCTGCTCGCGCTGCCGCAGGCGACGCACTACCTGCTCGACGCGGTGGTCTGGCGCCGCCGCCACACCCGCCCGGCCCAGGCGCGCGCGCTCGGGTTCCGGACCGCGCCCGAGGGCGGCGGGGGCGGCGAGGCCGGCGAGGCCAGGGTTTCAGCGCGCTCCGCGCCGCCGCCGGCGAGCCGAGAGGCTTGACCCGCGGCGCAACTCCCGTAACTGTCGTCGCTTCGCATGGCTTCGCTCGCGGCGCTCGTGCTCCCGCAACGCCCCTCGCCCCCCCTGCGCGGCGTCGGCTGCGCGGCGCCGCCCCGCGCAGCCCGGGACCATGGATCCGGAGAAGATCCGGAGATGCTGGGAGCATGCAATGCGTGCAAGGCCGTGGCCTGCTATCGCTTCTGCATGCTTGCGCAGTCTGGAAGAGGTGACAGCAATGAGTGAACCCTGGCCAACCGGCGGGCCCAACGCGCCGCGCGCGACGCCGATTCCCCCGAATCCGCGCGCCCCTGTCCTCCTGGTGGACGACGACGCCGAGCTCCGCGAGATGATGCGCGAGATGCTCGAAGCAGCGGGGTACGATGTCTACTGCGCGAGCAACGGCAAGGAGGCGCTCGATCTGCTTCACAAGGCGGACCCGCCGCCTGGGCTCATCCTGCTCGATCTGATGATGCCGATCATGACCGGCGAGGAGATGCTCGCGGCCCTGAAGCAGGTGCACGCGCTCGCCGCCATTCCGGTGACCATCGTCTCGGGCCACGACGGCCCGCCCGAGGGCGCTGCCTACCTGAAGAAGCCCGTCGATTTCGGGGCGCTGCTCGCCATCGTCCAGAAGACCTGCGGCTAGCTCCCCGGGTCGAACGTTCGATCACGGTCCCTCCTGCTCCGGGCGCGATGGGACCATCGACAGCGACAGTGCTCGGTCGCGTGTCGATGAACACTCCACGAGCGTGACGGAACCCTCGCCAAACATTGGGCGATCCCGACCGGGCCCACGCGGCCGGCGGCTGACGGGCGATGTCGCGCGAGCAAGGCCGAGCTCGCCCGGCGCCGCTGAGCTCGGCGCCGGCTCGGCCGGCTCAGACTGCCAAGGAGGCGCCCTGCAGCGCGGGGACGGCGCCGGCCCCCTCGCCGCGCCGCTCGAGCGGCGACGGCGCCTGCGGGGTCATCGCCGCGAACGCCAGGAGCCCCACGACGGTCAGCAGGAGCGCGAGCGCGAACGCCGCCGCGAGGAACAGGAGGCCGAACGACGCGCGGTCCCCCCCGCTTGCGCCCTGCTCCGAGTCTTCGTCGCGTCGCTCCGGCTCGTCCACGCCTCGCTCCTCCGCCCGGTGGCTGTGCTTACCGCCTCGCGCGCGGCCGCGCAACGGACGCGGCGATGAGCTCGAGCCCGAGATCGCCGCGTCCATCGAGCATAGCAGCGTCCCGAGCGGACCCGCATGTCCGGACATTGTCTGTCCGGTGGACCCATCGCCGTCCGCCTCCGGCGGCGATAGGTTCGCCTCCTTGGAGGGCGGGCGAATGGCAGAGAGCCGCACCAGCGACGCTGTGGCGAAGAGCGGACAGGCGAGCTCCGATCGGCTGTGGGTCCTCGTCAATGCGAACCATGGAGAGCCGACTCCAGGCCTCGCGAGCAACCGACATCCACGAGAAACCGTGGTGGTGCGTGACCGCGACAACCTCCTCGTCAGCGTGGATGTGGGCAGGGGCTCGGCGCTCGCCGTGCCCTTCAAGACGGTTGAACTCGGCGACTCGGAGGCGACGCTGATCGTGCGGCTCGCCGCCGCCTCGACGCCGTGCGCCGGCTGCGTCGACGAGAGCCTCGCCAGGGCCGTAGAGGAGCGCGGCGGGCTCGACGCGGAGAGCGTCTTCGGCGCGGTCCGCGCCGCGATCGCCGGCTGCGCGGCGCGCGCGCACGGCGAGCGGGCCTCGAGCGCGGCCGACGCCGGCGGGCTCCCCCCCGAGGGCGCGGGGCCGCGATCTTCCGGCGCGCTCCGCCTGGCGCCCGCCAACGCGCCTCACGTGTCCGCGGGGAGCGCGCTCCCGGCGGACAGCGATATCGACGTCATCCTGATCATCTGATCATCGGACAAGCGATGTCTCGAGCGGTCGAGTCGAGCGACGCGCGCGGGCTGCACGGCGGCGGACCGGCCCCGCGCCGCCTCCCCTGCGGCGTCACGGCGGCGTCCCCAGGCGCTCTGCGCCCGGGCGCGCGTCGCGCCCGGGGCTCCGAAATTTGGCCCGCCTGCGCCGGGCGTGCGAACCGGGGGGCTGGAGACCTCTGCAAGGATGACCAGCCCTCGCTCCCACGCCGAGCTCGTCACGCTGCGCAAGCTCGCGCAGGACCTCGCCGCCCAGCGCAAGGAGCGCCTGTCGAGCGTGCACCTCCTCGCCGCCATCGCCCTGCGCGGAGGCCCCGCCGCGGACCTGCTCCGCGACCGGCGGCTCGACGACGAGGCCCTGCTCAAGGCGACCCGCTCGGTCGACGACGAGGGGCCCGACCCGATCGGCCGGGCCATGGGGGGCGCGCGCGACGTCGCGAAGCGCGCGACGGCGAAGGAGCCCGCGGCGCTCCACCTGCTGCTCGCGCTCCTGTCCGACCGCAGCTCGGCCGCGCACCGGGCGCTCACGCAGTCGGGGGTCGACCTCGCGCGGCTGCGGACCGCGGCGCTCCAGATCGCGCTCGGCGTCGTGCAGGCGCGGCGCTCCTCGCCGCCGCGCGCGGGCCAGGACGGCGGCGCGCCCGGCGCGCCCGAGAAGCCGGCCGCGCTGGGCAGGACGTCCCCGGCGCGCCGCGCCCGCGGCGAGGCCGCCGAGCCGGCGCGCGCGCCCGCGGAGCTGCGGCCCGTGAAGGGCGCCGGCGTCGCCGTGCCGGAGCTGCGGCCCGGAAGGGGCGCCGGCGTCGCCGCGACGGAGCTGCGGCCCGCCAAGGGCACCGGCCCTGGCGTCACCGTGCCGCTGTTCCCGCCGCCGCGCCCGCGCCCCGTCGCGGCCCCGGCGGGCGGGGACGCGCCCCCCTCCTCCGCCGAGCCGGCCGCGGCCCTCGCGGCCGCGCTGCGGCGCGCCCCGGCGGCGGACGACGCGGCCGCCTCGACCGCCGTCCCGGCCGTCCCGCCCGCGGGGCGGCCGCTCGGCGCCGCGGCGAGCTCCGTCGCGGCGCGCTTCACCCTCGACCGCGCGCGCTTCCCGGCCCTCGCCTCACTCGGCCACAACCTCTCGCTCGCGGCGGCGCAGGGCGAGCTCGAGCCGATCGTCGGCCGCGAGCGCGAGATCGAGCAGGCGCTCGACGTGCTGGCGAAGCGCCACGCCAACAACCCCTGCCTCCTCGGCCCCGCGGGCGTCGGGAAGACCTCGGTCGCGCGCGGCATCGCGCACCGGCTCGCCTTCGAGGAGCGGGAGCCGCGCATCGTCGTCGAGCTCGTGCCGTCGGAGCTCATCGCCGGCACGGGCGCGCGCGGCGCGCTCAGCGAGCGCCTGGCCGCGCTGCGGTCGGAGCTCCGCGAGGCGGGCGGGCGGGTGATCCTGTTCATCGACGGGCTGTCGGAGCTCTTCGGCAGCGGCGCGCTCGACGAGGCGATGGCCGAGCTCAAGCTCGCGCTCGCCCGCGGCGAGATCACGCTGATCGGCACCGCCACGCCCGAGGAGTACCGGAAGAGCATCGAGGTCGACCCGGCGCTCGCGCGGCGCTTCACGATCGTCGAGATCGACGAGCCCGAGGAGGACGAGGCGTTCCTGCTGCTCCGGAGCGTCGCCGTCGGGCTCGGCGCGCACCACGGGCTCGCGTTCACCGACGAGGCGCTGGCCTCGGCCGTGGCCTGGTCGGTGCGCTACCTGCCCGGGCGCGCGCTGCCCGACAAGGCGCTCTCGATCCTCGATCTCGCGGGCGCGCGCACGCGGCGCCGCGCCATGCAGAGCGCGCCGGGCGCGCGCGCCGCGCTCCGTGAACCCCCGCAGCCCGCGCGGCAGGTGAGCCCCGCCGAGGTCGCCGAGGTGGTCGCCGAGCTCGCCGACCTCCCGGTCGAGCGGCTGCTCGAGACCGATCGCGAGCGGATGCTCGCGCTGGAGACGTTGCTCGCCGAGCGGGTCGTCGGCCACGGCGAGGCGCTCGCGCGCATCGCCCGGGTGCTCCGCAGGAACGCGGCCGGCCTGCGCGCGCGCCGCCCGATCGGGTCGTTCCTCTTGCTGGGCCCGACCGGCGTGGGCAAGACGGAGACGGCGAAGGCGATCGCCGAGTCGCTGTTCCACTCGCCGGACGCCATGACGCGGCTGGATTTCTCCGAGTACGCCGAGTCGCACGCGGTGGCGCGGCTGGTCGGCGCGCCGCCCGGCTACGTGGGCCACGAGGCCGGCGGCCAGCTCACCGAGGCGGTGCGGCGGCGGCCGTACCAGGTGGTGCTCCTCGACGAGATCGAGAAGGCGCACCGCGACGTGCTCGAGGCGTTCCTGCAGGTCTTCGACGAGGGCCGCCTGACGGACGGCCGCGGCCGGCGGGTGGACTTCACGAACACCGTGATCGTGATGACCTCGAACCTCGGCGCGGCCGAGGCGGGCGCGCTCAAGGCCGAGCGCTCCGTCGGCTTCGCCCGCGCCTCGCAGGCCGTCTCGCCGGCGCGCCTCTCCGAGGCGATGCTCGCGGCGACGCGCGCCGCGCTCCCGCCCGAGCTCTACAACCGCATCGACGAGGTCCTCTGCTTCGCGCCGCTCACGCGGGCGGACGTCGCCGAGATCACGCGCCGGCTGCTCGGCGGCCTGGAGCGCGAGCTCGAGGCGCGCGGCGTGGTGCTCGAGGTCGAGCCGGAGGCGATCGACGCGCTGCTCGACGCGGGCGGGTTCGACCCCGAGCTCGGCGCCCGGCCGATGAAGCGCACGATCGCGCGCCTCATCGAGGCGCCGCTCGCAGACCTCATCCTGCGCGGCCAGCTCGAGGAAGGCTCCGCGGCCCTCGTGGGCGTCGAGCAGGGCGAGGTCGTGGTCGACGCGATCGCGCGGGCCGGCGAGCGGCGTTATGCCGCGTGCTCCAGCTGAACGGAGGCGTTATGCCGCATGCTCCAGCTGGATCCCGAGCGCCCTCGGGTCGAAGTACGCCTTGAACCGCGTGATCATGCCGGCGGGGTGCTCGATGACGCTCACGCCCTCGTAGGAGAACACCACCCCGTTCGCGAGCGTCCCGTGGCTCTTCCACTCGAGGACGGAGGACGTGTCGGACTCGACGACGCACCGGAAATCGGACTGCACCTCGCCGAAGGTGTGCCGGTAGCCGCGCCAGAAGTCGCGGGCGCCGTCCGGGCCGCGGAGCGGCCTGCTGATGGTCACGTTGCTGAGCTCCGCGTCGGGGGCGAAGAGCCGCGCCATGGGCTCGACGTCACCGCTCTCCTCGATCCGACGCAGGGCTACGATGAACTCGCTCGCCTTGGACATGATGCCTCCTGCCGTGCGAGCGCTTGCAAGGGGCGGGCCCTCGGCCGTCCCGGCTACGGCGGCCCTGCCTCGATCGCCCGCCGGTAGCGCTCGCGCCGGTGCGGCTCGCGGAGGATCTCGTACGCCTCGTCGAGCACCTCGATGACGAGCCGCACGTCGTCGAGCAGGTCCACGGTCGCGGCGGTGAGCAGCGTCGACGGCTCGAACGCCTTCCGCAGCGCGAGGTACGCGCGGCGGATCTCGTAGTTCGTCGCGTCCCGCGGGATGCCGAGGATCGAGAAGTAGTCCCCGTCCTCCACCAGGGCGAGCCGCGCCCGGACGCGCTGCCGGATCGCCTCCTCGTCGAGCGGATCGTCGACCGGCGGGGGCGGCGCCTCGGTGATCGACGGCGGGATGAGGACGTCGAGCACCTCCAGGCAGACGAGCGCGTAGAGCACGCTGGCGTTCTCGGGCTCCGCCGCGCTCACCAGCTCGCCGACCGTGCGGCCGCGCGCGGTGCGCACGAGCTCCTCCTCCTCGCGCCGCAGCGCGCACTCGCCGAGCAGGTTGCGCCGGACGCCGTCGTCGAGGCGCGCGCCCGGGCCGCCGAGGCGGCGCAGCGCGACCTCGGGCGCGATGACGCGGCGGATCGTCTCCACGAAGACCTCGGCGCCGGTCGCGCCGCCGAAGACGTTCGGCTCCGCCTTGAGGCGGCCCGGCGGCTCGGACTCCAGATCGCACGTGCCGGCCTCGACGAGCACGACGTGCCCGATGACCCACTCCGCGTGCGCGCGCAGGACCGGCCAGAGGTCGTCCTGGCCGAGGTGGCCGTGCGCGATGAGCGCCGCGCCGGCGTGCCGGCCCGAGGCCGGGAGCTTGCCCGCGAGCCGCGCGGCGACCTCCCGCTCGATGTCGCCGCGCCCGACCAGGAAGGCGAGCAGCGTCTCCTCGGGGACGCTCGAGCCGGCGGTCACGAGGTCGCCGTCGTGCAGGACGATGCGCCGCGCGCCCTCCTCGGTCGTAATCGCGAGCGAGCCCGAGGAGCGGCTGCCCACCGCGCGGGCGAGCGCGCGCGGCGCGTCGCCCGGGCCGAGCACCGTGGTCGAGGAGGCCTCGCTGGACACCGGCTCCTCGTCCTCGTGATCGTGCGCTGGCGGCGGCGGGGCGCGGCCGAAAGCGCCCTCGTGCGCTGGCGGCGGGGCGCGGCCGAACGCGCCCTCGTGCGACGGAGGCGGCGGGGCGCGGCCGAAAACGCCCTCGTGCGACGGAGGCGGCGGGGCGCGGCCGAAAACGCCCTCGTGCGACGGAGGCGGCGGGACGCGGCCGAAAGCGCCCGTGCTGACCGTGGCGGGCGCGGAGGGCACGGGCCCCAGGGGCGGCACGGGCGCGCGCCCGGCCGCGCCGGAGATCGCCACCGACGGCGGGGGCGACAGGGGCATGCGGCCGAGCGCGCCGGGCGCCACGGGCGGCGTCGGCGGGAGGAAGCCGCGCCCGAGCGTGCCCGCGCCGAGCGTGGCCGGACCAGGAGGCACCGGGGCGCGCGCCGACGTGGCGGAGCGGACCGCGAGCGGCGCGGGCGGCAGCGGCTCGGGGTCGGCCCCGTCGCCCGGCGGCAGCAGCGCGGTCCTCACCTCGACCGAGGGCGGCGACACGAACGCGACGCCCGGCGGAGGAGGAGGCGGCGGCGGGGGCGGCGGAAAGCCGGGCGGGGACGGCGGGAAGCCGGGCGCCCGGGCGTCGCGCGCGCCGCGGGACCGGGTCGGCGGCGGCTCGGTGTAGCGCTGCTGGTGCGACGGCTCGGCGCGGCCCGACGGGGCGCGCACCCAGTCGAGCTCCTCGCGCGTGGCGCCCGGCAGCGCGCGGTCCCAGGCGGGCTCCTCGCGCGGCGCGGGGGAAGGCGACCGATCCCACGCGGCCTCGGCGCGCGGCGGCGGCGACACGAACGCGTGGGGGCGGCCCGCGTCGCGCGGCGTCGGCGGCGCGGCGTCGCGCCCGACGCTCCGGCGCGCTGTCGCGCCGAGATCGCGCTCGTCCCTGCCGGACAGGTGCGCCTCCCTGTCTAGCGAGAACGGGGCGAGCTCGGGCCCGGTGCGCTTCGTCGCGTACACCGCGTCGCGCGACGGCTCGGCGAGGAGGGCTTCATCGTCCTCCTCGCCCGGCTCGGCGAGCTCGGCGAGCGGGTCTCCGGGCCCGGTGTTCTCGGCGCGGGTGGCCGCCTGCTGCGGAGCGGCCGCGGCGCCGTGCGGGTCCGAGCTGGTCCGCGGCTGCGAGGCCGAGCCGGCGGGGAGCGGCGCGTGCCCCTGGCTCGCGCCGGTCCGCGGCTCTTCCTCGTCCGGATCGAGCGGCTCGTCGAGCGCGGCGAGCAGCTCCGGCGACAGCATCAGGTCGACGTCCTCCTCGGCCGCCGGGATGCTCGACGGGTGCGCCTTCGCCGTCACCCGCTGCTCGGCGGCGACGAGGATCTCCTCGAGCTCCGGGCTGATCCGCGCCGGCAGGAGCCGCGGCCCGATCGCCTCGCCGTCCTCGGGCGGCGGCAGCACCGACCCGACGTCGAGCGGGTCGAGCTCGCTGGCGAAGTCCGGGTTCGACGGGACCTCGTTGTCGAGCGGGCCCGGGTAGCCCGCCATCAAGCGCGCCGCGGCGCCTTGATCCCCGCGGAACCGCCCTGGCTCCGCGACGGCGCTCACGTGCGCGGCGAGCTCGGCGATGTCGACGGGGCGCTCGAAGACCTGCCCGAACAGCTGCGGGTCGAGCTCGGCCGAGCGGACCGGATCGCCCACGAGCAGCACGGACGCGGCGACGCCGCCCGGGCGCTGGTACAGGCGCTCGAGCACCTCGATGGCGCCGGGCTGATCGACGTCGACGATCACGACGCGCGGCGCGTCGATCGCGAGGCGCGCCTCGAGCTCGTCGATCGGCGCCGCGATCACCTCGAACCCCCGCCCTCGCAGCGCCGCGCCGATCGCCGCTCCCTCCGCCGAGGCGTCGGCCAGGACAACGGCGTCGGCGCGCAGGCGCGCCTGCACGGCTTCGTGATCGTCGCGGAGCTCGGACACGGCGGTCATCTCGTGGCGGGGGCCCAGCGGAGCACCCAGGGCCCCCGTATTGCCTGGACTCTCGACGGTCGTAGGCGGGCTGTCAAACGCGATCGCGGCGCCCGCGGAGTTCCCGCTGCGCCGCGCTCGGCCGCCGCGCTCGCGGCGCGCGGCGCGCCGCGCGCCGCGAGCGCCCGGCCGCGACGGCGCGCGCCGCCGACCTCGCCGCCCGCCGCCGATCTCGCCGCGCGCGCAGCGTGGTAGACCTCGGCACATGGTGCTCGGCGCTTCCCACAACGAGATCGCCCTGACGGCCTTCCTGCTCATCGTGGTGCTGCTCGCCGCGAAGATGGGCCGCATCGGCGAGGCCATCGGCGCGCTGTTCGAGCGGAACGCGCCCGCGGCGGACGGAGGCGCGCCCGACGACAGCGCGGAGCCGCGGGAAGACCGCAACGAAAGCTGAGCGCCCTTCAACGCACGCTTCGCGGACGGCCCCGCCCGCGCTTGCGTTCTGTTTTTTTGGAATTCATAGTTTTTGATGCCTCTGAACGAGCCGGCTGCTCCGCGGGCGCGGCGGCGGCGGCGCGCGGAGATCGCGGCGCGGATCCCGCGCGGGTATAGCCCGGCGCTCCACCTGGCGGCCCCGACGGCGCTCGGCGTCGTCGTGCTCGCGGCGGTGGCGCGCCTCCTCGACGCCGTCGCGCCCGTCGAGCTGCTCGCGGTCCCGGCGACGCTGCTGCTCGCCCTCGCGTTCGAGTGGTGGGCGCACCGGTCCGTGCTGCACCGGCGGGCGCCGCTGCTCGGCGCGCTGTGCGAGCGGCACGAGCGCGAGCACCACCTCGCCTTCACCGCCGACGACATGGCGCTGCGGAGCGCCCGCGAGCTCTGGCTGGTGCTGACGCCGCCCTGCTCGGCGCTCCTCGTCCTCGCCTTGCTGCTGCCGATCGCCGCGGCGGCGGGCCTCTTGCTCTCGCGGGACGCGGCGCTGCTCGGGCTCGCGACGGCGGTGGGGTTCTTCGTCAGCTACGAGTGGCTGCACCTCGCGTATCACCTGCCGCCGGACAGCCCGGTGTACCGGGTCCCGGGGCTCGCGCGGCTCCGCGAGCACCACCGCCGGCACCACGACCCGCGGCTCATGAAGCGCTGGAACTTCAACGTGACCGTGCCCGTGTTCGACCTCGTCCGGGGCACGCTCTGGTCGCCGCGCCCGCGCGGCGGCGCGTAGCCGGCGCGGCCGACGTGCCCGCGCGGCGGCGCGTGGCCGGCGCGGCCGGCGTGCCCGCGCGGCGGCGCGTGGCCGGCGTGCCCGCGCGGCCGTGCGTGGCCGGCGCGCGCGCCGGGGCGCCCGCGACGCCCGTGTGCTAACGGTCGCGCGTGCAGACGCGGACCAGAGACGGCCTCGTGCTCCTGCTCGCCGGGGTCCTGCTCGGCGGCGGGCTCGCCTGGCTCCTCGGCCGCCGGCAGGAGGCGCCTCCCGCGGCGCCGCGCGCGCTCGACGCCGTGCCGGCGGGCGCGCTCCTCGTCGCGACGCTCGACCTCCCGGCGCTGCGCGCCTCGCCCGCGTTCGCCCCCTTCCTGCGCGAGGAGCGCGAGATCCCCGGGCTCGGCAAGGTGCGCGACGTGTGCGGCTTCGACCCGATGGTCGGGCTCACCGAGGTGGCCGTCGCCATCCCGTCGGCGGGCGAGAGCGGCGACTTCGGGCTGGCCGCGGCCGGCGCCGTGCAGGACGAGGCGCTGCTCGCGTGCGCCTCGAAGGTCATCAAGGCCCGCGGCGGGCAGCCGGTCGTCTCCACGATCGGCAGCTTCCGCGCGGTGCGCGACTCGAGCGCCGAGGGCCACGGCGAGATCGCCGTGCGCCCCGGCGGGCCGATCCTGCTCGGCGGCGGGGCGTACCTGCGCGCCATGATCGACGCCGCCGACGGCCGCGCCCCGGCCGTCGGCGCGACCGACGCGCACGACGCGATCGCCCGCGAGGTCGGCGAGGGCGCGGCGCGCGTCACCGTGGTCCTCACGCCCGAGCAGCGCGCCGAGCTCGGGCGCGAGCTCGCCGCGAGCGGCGCCGGCCGGTCGCCCGCGGCGTCCATCCGCTCCGGCGGCGTCGGCGTCGCGCTCGGCCCCGAGATCGCGGTCCACGGCGCCGTCCTCTGCGACGCGGAGGCCCCGTGCGCCGCGCTCGGCGCGGAGCTGCGCGCCGCCCGCGACGCGCGCGCGGAGGACTTCGCGACGCGGCTCATCGGCTTCGGGGCCGTGCTCGAGCGCGTCGCGATCGCCGCCGAGGGCAAGGCGCTCCACGCGCGCGTCAAGCTGTCGCCCGAGGAAGCCGGCGTCCTCGTCGATCGGCTCGCCTCGCTGCGCGGCCTCCGTCAGCCCGCGCAGCCGCCGGCGCCCGCGCTGCCACCCGCGCGCGACGGGGGCGACGCGCCGCGCGGAGACGCCGGCGCCCCGCCGACGGAAGAGGTCGTCGCGCCGCGAAAGCGCAGCGCAGACGCCGGCGCCCCGCCGACGGAAGAGGTCGTCGCGCCGCGGCAGCGGGCGAGGCCGGACGGCGGCGCGCCGTGACGCCGCGGGCGCCGCGAGCGCCGGCCAGGCGCGCGCCGATGCGGACGCGACGCGAGCACGCGGCACGTCGCGCTGCGCTTTCGCCGGAGAACCCCCGTCGAGGAGGCTGCGAAGCACTTCGTGCGGTCGCTGACCCGGGCCGCAGGAACGTGATCCCCGCGCCGCGCTGCGGCGAGGCGATTCCGTGGTCCACCTGACGAGCGCGCCGCCCCGCGGGCGAAGCCGCGCGGCGCGCCCGAACGTGGCCCCGCGCGCTGTCCCGAACTCCTGTACGCTGATCGTTGCCTTCCGGCGGGATCGGCGCTCCGGCCCTCCCCGCCGCGATGGGCTGGGTGGGGGGCATATCGCATGCAGCTGGTCGGGATCTCCGCCTCCGTGGTCGTCGGGACCCTCGTTGTGGTCGTCCTCTGGGCGCTCCGCCGGCGGCTCCGCGCCCGCGAGCGCGATCTCGAGTGGAGAGCGCAGGAGCTCGCGGTGAGCCGCGCCGCGGAGCAGCGGCTCACCGAGGAGCTCGTCGACGCGCGGCGGGCCGAGGAGGAGGCGCGCCGGGCGAAGGCCGAGGCCGAGGCGGCGAGCCGGGCGAAGAGCGCGTTCCTCGCCAACATGAGCCACGAGCTCAGGACGCCGCTCAACTCGATCCTCGGCTTCGCGCAGCTCATGGAGCGCGACGTCTCGCTCGGCGACCGGCACCGCGAGAACCTCGCGGTCATCTGCAAGAGCGGCGAGCACCTGCTCGGCCTCGTGAACGACATCCTCGAGATGGCGAAGATCGAGGCCGGCCGGATGACGCTCGCCGAGGCCGACTTCGACCTCCACGGGATGCTCTCGGGGCTGTCGGAGATGTTCGCCGTCGAGGCGCAGAAGCGGGGGCTCACGCTCAAGGTCGAGCGGGAGCCGGACGTGCCGCAGCTCGTCCACGGCGACGAGGGCAAGCTGCGGCAGGTGCTGATCAACCTGCTCGGCAACGCGCTGAAGTTCACGCCGAGGGGGTCGGTGACGCTGCGCGCGTGGGCGCGGCGCGCTACTGGCATACGTGAAGGCGGCGTGCGTGAGGGCGGCATACGCGAGGGCGGCGCCCACGACGGCGCGACGGCGGGCCGGGCGCGGGTGTCGTTCGAGGTGACCGACACCGGCCGGGGCATGGCCGAGGAGGAGCTCGCGGAGCTCTTCGAGGCGTTCGCGCAGACCGCGAGCGGGCGGAGGTCGCGCGAGGGCACGGGCCTCGGCCTGCACATCAGCCGCCGCATCGTGCGGATGATGGGGGGCGACATGCACGTGGAGAGCCGGCTCGGCCGCGGGACGACGCTCCGCTTCGACGTGCGCCTGACGCTCCCCGACGCGGGCGGCGCGCGGCTCAGCGCGGCGCCGCGCTCGCGGCGCGTCGTCGGCCTCGCGCCGGGCCAGCCGCGGTACCGCGTGCTCGTGGTCGACGACCGGTGGGACGTGCGCCACTGCCTGCTCAAGCTGCTCGACTCGGTGGGCGTCGAGGTGCGCAGCGCGACCAACGGGCTCGGGGCGGTGGCGCAATGGGAGACGTGGTCGCCGCACCTCGTCCTGCTCGACCTGCGCATGCCGCTGCTCGACGGCTACGAGGCGGCGAGCCGCATCAAGTCGAGCCCGCGTGGGCGCGAGACGGTCGTCGTCGCGATGACCGCGAGCGCGTTCGAGCAGAACCGGCTGCTCGCGGCGGAGGCCGGGTGCGACGACTTCGTGAGCAAGCCGTTCCGCGACGCGGACATCTTCAACCTCCTGACGAAGCACCTCGGGGCCCGCTTCGAGCACGAGGACCGCCCCGCCGCGCCGTCGCCCCCGGCGCTGGCGCCTGGGGCGCGGTCCGTCGACCTCGCGCGCGCGGCGGCCGAGCTGCCCCCGTCGCTGCGCAAGGACCTCCGGCGGGCGGCGACGCGGCTCGACGCGAAGGCGGTGCAGGCGACCATCGAGCAGTTCCGGCCGGAGGACGCGGAGCTCGCGGGGGCGGTGGCCGAGCTCGCGCGAGGGTATCGCTTCGACAGCATCTTGGCGCTATCGAGCGCAGACGAGGAGGAGCCGTCATGACGGACACCGACGCAAAGCCAGCGCCCCGCGCGCGCGTGGAGATCGGGGGCGCGCGGCCGGAGCGCCCGCGGGAGGACGCCGCCAACATCCTGATCGTGGACGACATGCCGGCGAACCTGTCGCTCCTCACCTCGATGCTGACGGCGCAGGGCTACGAGGTGCGGGCGGCGATCAGCGGCGCGATGGCGCTGATGTCGGCGGCGGCGGTGGCGCCGGACCTCATCCTGCTCGACGTGAACATGCCCCAGATGGACGGCTACGAGGTGTGCCGGCGGCTGAAGGCGGACCCGCGGACGGCGGACATCCCGGTCATCTTCCTGAGCGCGATGACGGGCATCGGCGACAAGGTGATGGCGTTCGAGGCGGGCGGCGTCGACTACGTGACGAAGCCGTTCGAGCTGCGCGAGGTGCTGGCGCGGGTGGGCACGCAGCTGCTCCTGCACCGGCAGCGCCGGGAGCTCGAGCGGCAGCGGAAGGAGCTCGAGGAGCGCTACGCGCAGGTCCGCCAGATGCAGGCGGCGCTGCGCGGGTACCTGTCCGACCGGGCGTGGGAGAGCATCGAGGAGAGCGTCTCGTCGAACAGGCCGAGCCCGCCGGCGCGCGAGGTGCTGACGGTGCTGGTCAGCGACATCGAGGACTTCGTGCGGCTCTCGGAGCACGAGGACCCGGGGCCGCTGCTCGCGGATCTCAGCCTCTACATGGCCACGGTGGCGCAGGTCGTCTACGACCACCAGGGCGAGGTCGACAAGTACGTGGGCGACGGCATGCTCGCGTTCTTCCGGAGCGCGCCGGACGCGCTCGCGGCGGCGCAGCGCATCCAGCGGGCGATCGCGGACTTCAACGAACAGCAGCGCTCCCACGGCCGGCCTGCCTTCCCGACGCGGCTCGGGCTCTCGACTGGGCCGGTCCTCCTGGCGAGCATCGGGTCGAGCGGCAGGCGGGAGTTCACGATCATCGGCGATCGTGTGAACACCGCGTTTCGGATTCAGGCGCAGGCCAGGGCCGGTGGCCTGCTGATGGATGAGGCGACGTTCGCCGCGGCCGGGAGCCCGGCAGGCGCGGTGCCCGCGATGGTGCGGATCCGGGGCAAGCAGGGAGAGGAGAGGCTCTATGCGATCTCCCCCGATACGGCGCTCGCCGGCGGGTAGTGCTGTCATTTGAACATGAAGGCGGTAAGGCGGGAAGAAAATCTCAATGATCTTCCCGCCTTACCGCCTTCATGTGAACCCTCTCTGGGCAAATGACAGCACCACCCACCGGCGCGGATCGCGGCGGCACGTGAACGCTCACACGCGCTCCTGGAGGCGCGGAGGGCGGCTCTTCAAGGCAGCTTCCGGGGATGGCGGATTACACTGCACTCGCCCGGTTCATGGGATCTCGAGCCCATGGACGGGGTGTTCCGACAGAAACGTTCGTTCTTGAACCACGCGAGGCGCTCGTGCAATAGTCGCCGCGGAGGACCGAACGAAAATGAAGCTTCATTATTGCGTTAGCTTGCTGGGTCTCTTCGCGATGACCGCTATGGGCGCTGCCGCGTGCGGCGATGACGACGGCGGCACGAGCTCGTCGACGTCGACCGGCACGGGCGGCGGCGCCACGGGCACGGGCGGCGGCGCCACGGGCACGGGCGGCGGCGCCACGGGCACGGGTGGCGGCGCCACGGGCACGGGCGGCGGCGCCACGGGCACGGGCGGCGGCGACACGGCGTGTGCCGGTACGTCGCTGATCTGCGACGACTTCGAGTCGTACGAGGGCCAGGGCGCCCCGGGCGACAAGTGGAAGGTCTACACGGCCATGGACGGCTCCGCGGTCAGCGTCGACACGACGAAGGCTTTCAGCGGCACCAAGTCCGTCAAGCTCACCACGCCCGCGAGCACCGGGGACAACAACTACAAGTCCGCGATGATCCAGTTCATCGACGCGGACAAGCTGCCGACCGACGCCAACGTCATTCACGGTCGCATGATGTTCTTCCTCGAGTCCGCGCCCACCGGGGACGTCCACTGGACCATCATCGACGGCTCGGGGACCATCCCGGGCAGCGATTTCATGGGGGCGCCCTACGCGGCGCAGTATCGCTACGGCGGCCAGCATCCGGTCACGGGCGGCAGCCAGCTCATGGCGAACTACGATACGCCCGGCTACTGGAGCGACCCGAAGACGGGCCCGCAGACGGACTGCTGGCACCACGCAAACGAGACGACGGTGGTCCCGGTCAACGAGTGGGCGTGCGTCGAGTTCAGCTTCGACGGGCCGAAGAACGAGATGCGCTTCTGGCTCAACGGAACCGAGCTGACCGACCTCAAGGTGTCCGGGACCGGCCAGGGCTGCGCCAACAACATGGAGGGCTTCGAGTGGACCGCGCCGGCGTTCGACAAGATCGCCCTCGGCTGGGAGTCCTATCAGCCCGACGAGCCGCGCACGGCGTGGATCGATGACGTGGTGATCGGCACCGAGCAGATCGGCTGCCCCGACGCGCAGTGAGGCGACCGCGAGGCGCGGAGGTAGACTCCGCGCCTCGTCCACCACCGCACAGCGCCGTTCACGACGGTGAGGCCTGCAGCTGCCGCACCGCCAGCGTGCCCGCCTCGCCCCCACGCCGTGGTTCGCGCTCGCCCTGGGCGCCTCGCCGCCTGGTCGCCGGCCGCCGCGCGCGCCGCTGATACCATCGATGAGCGCGCGCGGGCTTCAGGAAATCCCCGGATGTGCCCCCGGTGAATCACCGGATCTCATACTCCACACCACCGACATCCACTCGGCACCTCAGGCGGCGTGCACCGCAGCGAGGGACTTGCCGCCAGGTGGCGGAGCGCCTCGGCCTGGCGCGGCGGGCGCGGCATTCCTTTCAGGTCGCCCACCCTCTCGATGGACAGGAACGCCGCCAGACCTCGTCCGCGCCGGTGACCGCACCTGACGATTGTAGAGTTCGCCGATTGATCGCCCGCCGGGTCCGCTCTACGAGACGGCCGAGGTCCAACGCTTCACGAACCTGGAGGTCTCCGCTGTGACGAAACCGGCCTATCCCCTCTCGCTGCTCGCCTCGTTCGCCCTGGTCGTCGCTGCCTGCGGCGGCGCGCCCGAGCCGGCCCCCGCGGTCCCCGACGTCCCCGCCCAGCCGGCGCAGCCGGCGCCCGAGGCGCCCGCCGCGCCCGCGACGCCGGCGCCCGAGGCGAGCCCGCAGGGCGACGGCGCCGCGTCAGCGCCCGCCGCCGCGGCGCCCGTCACGGTCGAGGTGCCCATCGAGTCGCGGACCAACTCGAAGCTCAAGGGCTCGGCGACCTTCACCGAGGTCGACGGCGGCGTGAAGGTCAACGTCCAGGTCACGGGCGCCCCCAAGGGCAAGATCGCCGTGCACGTGCACGAGACCGGCGACTGCAGCGCGCCGGACGCGAAGAGCGCCGGGGCGCACTACAACCCCGAGAACCATCCGCACGGCCTCCCCGACGCCTCGGCCCGCCACCTCGGCGACCTCGGCAACATCGAGGTCAAGGCCGATGGGACCGGCGCTCACGAGATCGTCGCCAAGGGCGCGAACCTCAAGCAGGGCGCGCCGAACACCTTCCTGGGCCGCGCCATCATCGTCCACGAGAAGCAGGACGACGGCGGCCAGCCGGCCGGAAACGCCGGGGGCCGCATCGGCTGCGGCGTCATCCAGAGCAAGTGACGCAGCGCCCCGCTGCTCGCTCGTGACACGATGAGCCCACCTCGCCCCGCGCCTGGAGAGCGCCGCTCGCCGCGTCGCGAGAGTGCACCTCTGGAGCGCCGGCGCGGCGGCTCGACCTGGGTCGACGCTCCTCCAGGTCAAATACAGCTACCCGGATAGGAATCACCAGAACGCCACGGACTCCAGGAGAGCCCAGAGCTCATCCTCTTCATCTTGGCGCTCTTGGCGTCCTTGGCGGTTCATCCCCTTCCCTCCTGGCGCAGAGATCCAGATCGAGACCCCCATCACGCGCCAAGGACACTAGAGACCCCAGCGAGCGCACGGACTGGCACGCTGAGTCAACGCTCGCTCTTGAGCCGCGCGACAGTCCGCAGCACCGGAGTCGACCGCTCCCGCGTCATCGAGGCGGAGCGCTGGCCGACAACACGTGTCTTCGCGAGGAGGCGCCAGGAACCGGGACGCTCCTGCTCGCGGGGAGCCTCGTCGCGGCCGCGGCGCGGGCCGCAGGGCGGTCCTCGGCGCGCGGGGCCTGCTCTCGGAGCTCCTCGCGCCGGACGTTCGCCACCGGCTCGGACGAGGGTAACAGCGAAGCGGAAGGGGCCGCGACGGCCAGAGGGGCGTGACCGGCGGGACCGGCGCTGCCCGCCTCGGTCCAGGGTGCGCCTGCAAGGGGCGGTCCCGTGGCGCGAGCTCCGGATGATCGTTCGGACTCGCCCGAGGGCTCCGATTGCTCCGCGCACCGAGTCCCACCCACGAGCAGCACGGCGACGATCGCCACCGCCACCGCCGCCACCCCGGGGGGCGAGAGCAGCCGCCAGAGCCGCGACGCCAGGACGCTGCCGCGCGGCCTCAGCCCGGCGAGCGTCGCCTCCCCGATGAGGACGTCATCGAGTGGCGGCCAGTCCGCAACGGCGGCGGCCTCGCCCAGCCCCGCAGCGCCGACCGCCGGCTCGACGCTGGCCCTGGCCGCGACGACGGCCGCCCCTCCGGGTCCCGCAAGGCTGGCCGCCGGCTCGACGCCCGCCCTGCCCGCCGAGGCGGCGGCCCCGCCCGGTCCCGCGGCGCCCGCCGCCGCGCGGGGAACCGAGGGCGGCGGGGCAGCCGAAAGGGGCTCCTCGGGGCGCAGCGCGAGCACGACACCGCTCGTCGAGGATCTCGGGCCGGACGCGACGGAAGCCGCGACGGCGTCCCCTGCGTCGGCGCCCCCCGCGCTGGCCGGCGCGCCGGCCGTCCCCTCGCGCGGCCCCCCGCGGAGCAGCCGCTGGATGCGCTCGACGAGCGGCTGCGCAGCGGGCGGCGCGAACGGGCTCAGCGCCAGCGCCAGCTCCGCCACGTCGGGCCAGCGCCTGTCGCGGTCCCGCTCGAGACACCGCATGATGATCGGATCGATCGCCGGCGTGAGCCCGCGGCGGACCTTCGACGGCAGCGGCGGCACGAACGTGCCCCCGAGCACCAGCGAGACCGTCTGGACCGAGCGCGCGTGCATGGGATACCGGCCCGTGAGCAGCACGTAGAGGAGCGAGCCGATCGCCCAGATGTCCGCGCGCGCGTCGACGTCGCGCTGCCCACGCATCTGCTCGGGAGGCATGTAGTGCGGCGTCCCGAGCATCTGGCCCGTGCTCGTCTGCATCTCGGACACGCCCAGCGACGCCGCCCGCGACACCTTGGAGATGCCGAAATCGAGCACCTTGATGCACGGCGCGCCGTCCCCGGCGTGCGTCAAGAACAGGTTCGCCGGCTTCACGTCGCGGTGCACGAGCCCGATCGCGTGAGCCTCCGCGAGCGCGTCGCAGGCCTGGATCACGTAGAGCGTCGCCTCCTCGAGCGGCAGCGGGCCCCGCTGCTTGCGGATGACCCGGAGATCGAGGCCGGCCAGGAACTCCATCACCATGAAGGGCAGGCCGCCCGCGAGCTCCCCGATCTCGTGCACCTTCACCACGTGATCGCTCTTCAGCCGCGCCGCGATCCGCGCCTCCCGGAGGAAACGCTCGCACATCTCCGGATCGGCGGCCGTGGCCGGCAGCAGCAGCTTGATCGCCCGGAGCTCGCCGATCTCCACGTGCGTCGCGGCGACCACCGCGCCCATCGCCCCCTTGGCGAGCAGCCGATTCACGCGGTACCTGCCCGCGATCAGGGTTCCGACCTCCAGCCCTTGGATCTCTTCCAGGCCGCGCATGCTCGAGACCTCCGACCGGGGGCGCCGCCTGTCCAGCATACCGCAGGCACCCTGCGGGCGCGGCGCCCGTGACGGCGCTGCCGCCAGATCCAGCGGCGTCGAAGAGCAACAAGCCACGCGCACGCGCACGCGCCGGCGATCTTTCACGTGGTGCCGCGACGCCGCGACGCCGCGACGCCAGCGCAAGCGCGACTCGCCCGGGCTCAGCCCCCTCCCCGCGCCCCGCCCTGTGCCTTGATCGCCATCGTCCGCCTCGCGCCGCCGGACTCGACCGTGAGCTCGACCGCGCCGCCCTCGCGCGTGTTCTGCAGCGCGTAACGCAGCGCGTCGAAATTCGCGAGCGGCCGGCCGTTGATGGCGACGACGACGTCGCCGACGCGCACGCCCGCGGCCGCCGCGGGGCCGGGATCTTCCACGGCCACGACGACGGCGTCGCCGCTCGTCTTCAGCTCGCCTTCGAGCAGGGGGAAGATCGGCGCCGCGGTCAGCCCGAACGCGCTCACCGTCCGCCGGTAGCTCTGCACGGCGGCGTCGAAGCTCTCCTTGCGCATGCGGTAGCGCGCGATCGCCAGCACGGCGCCGTCGCGCTCCTGGAAGCGCGCGTCGACGCGCTCGGGGGTGGCGAACGCGCCGACCTGCTTCAGGTAGCGGTTCGCCTCGGCCTCGGCCATGCCGGCGCGCCGCGAGCCGCCGCCGCGCGCCTGGATGAAGCCGTACGCCTGCGACCCGGCGAGCGCGGGGACGACGTTGCTCGCCAGCCGGGAGATCGCGTCGGCGCGCGCGGCCGAGAGCGCCGTCTCCCGGCTCTCGCCGGTGCCCTCGCCGACCACGAAGATCGCGTCGCCCTCGGCGACGAACGGGTGCTGCATCCAGGGCGGCATCTCCTCGACCGACGCCGGCAACGCCGCGCGCCGCCCAGCGCTCGCCGAGGCCGCGGCGCCCGCGCCGGCGCCGGTCGAAGGGCGCGAGCGACCCCAGCCCCGGAACGCGAAGCCCACGCTGAGGAACAGCAGCGCCGCCGACACCGCGACCGCCACGAACGCCCAGCGCGAGCCAGGGCCGGCAGCCGCGGACGCCCTCGCCGGGGCGCGGGCCCGCGGGCGCGACGCCGCCCCCGCCGTCGCCGAGGACCCCGGCGACGACGCCGCTCCCGGCGACGACGCCGCTCCCGGCGACGACGTCGCCCCCGGCGACGACGTCGCCCCCGGCGACGACACCGCCCCCGGCGACGACGCCGCTCCGGACGACGACGCCGCCCCCCCGTCCGCCTCCGCGGCCGGGCCCCTCGCCGCCGCCCCCTTCGCCAACGCCGCCGCGGCGGACCCCGGCGCCGCCGCCGCGCTCGCCGCCGCGGCGGAGCCCCTCGCCGCCCCCGGCGCTGGCTCCGCGGCCGGCGCGCGCGGCGGCTCCGGCGCGGCGCCGAGCCGCTTCAGCACCGGCCGGAGCGACAGGAACGAGAGCGGCGCGTTGCACCGCTTGCACGGCATGTACGGCTCCCGGTCCTCGAGCGCGGCCTGGACCGCCTCCTTCACGTCGAGCAGCGTCTGCCTCGGCGCGTCGCACCGCTCGCACAGGCCGTCGACGAGCGCCGAGACCACCGCCGCCCGCAGCGGGGGCGCCGCCGCGGCGAGGTGGTCGAGCAGCGCGACCGGACAGCCCTCGATCTGGATCGACGTCACCTCGTCGCCCAGCGCGCGGAGCCCGAGCTCGAGCGCCCGCGCCCCCTCGGGCGTCGCCCCCGCCGCGCCCGCGAGGTCGAGCACCAGATCCCCCTCGATCCCGTCGAGCGCGCGCTTCCACCGCACCTGCGCGTCGAGCTTGCAGCGCACCCGGATGCGCGTCCCGCGCTCGTCGACCGTCTTCTCGATCGCCTCGTGCGTGCCGGCGTCGAGCCGCGCGATCTCGTCGAGCGCCACCCGCACGTCGTGCGGCAGCTGGATCCCCGCGTGGCTGACCGCGAACGCGAAGTAGCTCTCGGCGTCGTCGTCGAACACCGCCGCCCCGCCGCAGCGCGGGCAAGGGCTCGCGGGCGGCTCGTGCGTCCTGACGAGGTGCGCGTCGCGGTCGCAGTCGAACAGCCGCTCGAACGCGTGGCCGCACCGCTCGCACCGGTACGGGCCGTAGAACGACACGATGCGCCCGTCGCCGAAGAAGCGGCGGATCATGCTGACCTGGTTCACGATCGGCTCGGTGCAGCGGCCGATGTAGAGCTCGGACGCGTGCAGCGAGACCTCGGCCAGCATCGCCATCCACTCGCGCACGCCGAACGACGTGACCCGCTGCACCCCGCCGAGATCGAAGAGCACGCGGCCGGAGATGCCCCGCGCCACCGCGAGCCCCTGGAGCTCCTCGGTCATCCGGCCCGACAGCGAGACGATGAGCAGGTTGCCCAGCTTGCGCCGGGTCACCGTGAGGGCGCGCGGCGCGTGCCCGTGCGCCCCCTCGATCTCCGCCCCGGCGCCGACGTCCACGGCGGTCAGCGAGGGCAGCGAGGGGTGCCGCCGGGAGCGCGCGGGCGGCGGCGGGTCGAGGTCGTGCGCCGGCTCGATCCGCGACGCCGAGGAGAAGAGCGGCGCCGACAGCTTCGTCGCGGCGCCGCCAGGGCGCTCGGCGCTGCGCAGGCTCGGCGGCGACCCGGCGCCGGCGTCGAGCTCGCCCGCGAAGGAGTCGTCGTTCTGCATCGACTCCTGCCTCTCGACGATGTGCGACAGGAGCTCGGTCTCCGAGCCGAGCGCGCCCCGCCAGGCCTCCACCCGCTGGCCGAACAGCTCCGACATGAACGACGACAGCGCGAGCGAGGAGGTCGCGAGCCGCTCTTCCCGGGCGAAGGCCTCGAGGTCGATCTGGAGATCCCGCGCCGTCGGGTACCGCTTCTCCCGGTCCCGCTCGAGGCACCTGAGCACGATGCGCTCCAGGACCTTCGGGTAGTCGCCGCACACCTCGCTCGGCGGCATCACGGGGTCCTCGACGATCGCCCGCATCAGCTCGAACTCGGTGGCGCCGCGCCGGAACAGCCGGCTGCCCGTCGACATCTCGTAGAGCAGGATGCCCACCGAGTAGATGTCGCTCCGGCGGTCGAGCTTCTCGCTCGTGCACTGCTCGGGCGACATGTACGGGACCTTGCCCTTGAGCGCGCCGTCGCGCGTCTCGTTCACGCGGTTCGCCGCCTTCGCGATCCCGAAGTCGAGGATCTTCACGGCCCCGTCGTAGGTGACGAACACGTTGTGCGGGGACACGTCGCGGTGGACGATGTTCAGCGGCTTGCCGTCGAAGCCGACCTTCTCGTGCGCGTAGTGGAGCCCGGCCGCGACGCCGGCCGCGATCGTGATCGCGTGCTCGACCGGCATGCGCCGCCCCGCCTTCCTCAGCGATTTCTTGACCGTCCGGAGGTCCTCGCCGTGGAGGTACTCCATGGCGATGACCGGGACGCCGTCGACCTCCTCGATGTCGTACATCTGGACCAGGTTGGGGTGGTCCAGGGTGGCGGCGATGCGCGCCTCATCGAGGAACATCCGCACGAACTCGGGGCTGTCCGCGAGGTGCGGGAGGATCTGCTTGACCACGCAGATCTTCCGCACGCCCGAGATGCCCGCGACGGAGGCCACCCAGATCTCGGCCATGCCGCCCATGCCGATCTTCTTGAGCAGGCGGTACCTGCCGAGCGCCGTCGGGCGCCGCGACGCGGCGCTCATCGGACCCGCGGCGTGGCGCTCGCTCATGCGCCCGCCTCCGCCGTGCGGGCCGGCGGCGTCAGCTGTCCAGGGGCGCGGCGAGCGATCATGGGGCTCATCGAGGGTCGGCCTGGGACTTCGCGAAGCTCACGCTGCGGCGCTCGCCGCGCGACTCGATCTGGACCGTTACCGTACCACCGCGCGCGGTGCGCGCCCACGCGTCGGCCGTCGCCTTCCCGAAGACCTCGACCGAGTAGACGGGGCGCTCGTTGACCGAGAGCACCACGTCGCCCGCGACAATCTCCGCCTCCGCGCCCTGACGGGGGCGCTCCACCGCGACGACGACGAGGTCGCCGGCGGTGCGGGTGCTCGCCTCGAGCTGGGGGAAGAAGCGCGCCACGGTGATCCCCTGGAACGTGGCCGTCTGGCGGTAGCTCGCCGCGGCCGCCTCGAAGCTCTGCCGCGGCAGCCGGTAGCGCGCGAAGGCGACGACGCCGCCGCCCTCGCGCCGCACGACGGCGTCCACGCGCTCGGGCGTCGCGAACGATCCGACCTGGGCGAGAAAGCGCCCGGCGATGCGCTCGACGACCTCGGCGCGCTGCGCCGGCCTGGCCTCGACCGGCGGGTGCACGACGAGCAGCTCGGCCATGGGAGAGCTCGCGAGCTCGACAGCGAGGCCGGACGTGAGGCGCTCGATCGCGTTGTTGCGCGCCGCGGCGAGCGCGTCCGCCTCGCTGGCCGTGGGGCCGCCGCGGCCGACGACGAAGACGCTCTCGCCCTCGATGACGAACGGCCGCTCCACCCACGGCGGCGGGAGGTCGTCGATCGAGGACCAGCCCGCGGAGGCCCGGGCGCTCGCCGAGGGCGTCGGCGCGCGCGCGGCCAGCGAGGGGGAAGCGGGCACCGCCGAGGCCGCGGGCGAGGCGGGCGCCGCCGAGGCCGCGGCCGGCGCGGCGGGGCTCCCGCCACCGCGAAAGACCGCGAAGCCGGCGGCCACGAGGGCGACGACGCCGAGCAGCGCGAGGAAGGCCGCGCTCGCGCCCGCGCCCGGCTGCGACGGCGTCGCCGCCGGGACGGCCGGCGGCGACGACGGCGGCGCTGCCGCGAGGGCGGCCGGCTGCGTCGAGGAGGGCGCTGCCGCCGGGGCGGCCCGCCGCGCCGAGGAGGGCGCTGCCGCCGGGGCGGCCCGCTGCGCCGAGGAGGGCGCTGCCGCCGGGGCAGCCGGCTGCGGCGGCTTCGGGGAGCGCGCCGTCGCGACGGCGGGCGGCGGGGCCGAGGGCGGGCGCGCCGCGTGGGCGCCGAGCAGGTAGAGCAGCGAGCGGGAGCCGTCGAAGGCGAGCGGCGTGTTGCAGCGCTTGCAGGTGACGCTCGGATCGTGGCCGCTGCGGAGGAGGTCGGCCTGCCGATCGACCTCGACGAGCGCGGTCCGCGTCGCGCCGCACGACGCGCAGCGCCCCTCGACGATCGCGGACTCGACCCGCGCGAGCTGCGGCCAGGAGGGGCTCGCCATGCGCTCGGCGAGCAGCCGGGGACAGCCCTCGATGCGGACGGACTCGACGGCGCCGTCCAGCTTGCGGAGCGCCGACTCGAAGCGCGCCGCGCCCTCGGACGTGACGCCGGGGACGCTGCTCAGGTCGAAGACGACCTGGCCCTCGAGGCCGTCGATGATGCGGCTCCAGCGGAGCGAGGCGGTCATCTTGCTCCCCACCTTCAGCCGGGTGACGCGCCCCTCGACGGTCTTCTCCACCGCCTCGCCGCCGACAGGGTCGTCGCCCTTCTCGAGCTCGAGCAGGATCTCCCGCACCTCGGGCGGGATCGCGCCGGCGCCGTGCTGCGCGACGAACCCGAAGTAGGTCTGCGCGTCGTCGTCGAAGGCGCCGGCGCCGCCGCAGCGAGGGCACACCGCCTCGGGCGGCTTGCCCTCGGCGAGCGAGGCCGCGTCGTGGGCGCAGTCGACGAGGCGCTCGAACTGGGCGCCGCACGGCTCGCAGCAGTAGGGCGCATAGAACGATACGACCTGCCCGCCACCGGCGAACCGCCGGATCATGCTGAGCTGGTTGATGACCGGCTCGGAGCAGCGCGCGAGGTAGAGGGCGCGGAGGCGGGGCTGGGCCGCCTGGATCATCTGGAGCCACTCGCGGACGCCGAACGACGTGATCCGCTCGACGCCGGCGAGGTCGATCAGCACCCTGCCGTCGAGCTCCCTGGCGAGCGCCGCGCCCTTGAACGCCTCGGTCATGCGCCCGGCGAGCCGGACGACGAGGACGTCGCCGATCTTGCGCCGATCGAACACGAGGCTGTCGAGGCGGCCGGCGGCGCCGGCGGGCGGCACGCTCCGCGTCGGCGCGGCGCGCTGCGGCCGGGAAGGCGACGACTGCCGGTCCACGGCGGTGGGCAGGCGGCTCGACGAGACCGGCCCCGAGGCGGGCCCGGAGAGCCGCGGGTGCGACCCCCGGTGGCCGTTCGGCGGCACGCGGATGGTCGGCCGCGCCTCCTCGCCGCTGTGCGCCGCGCGCGGCGTCGCCGTCGCGGCGCGCTCGGCGTCATCGGCCGCCGGCAGCGGCGTGAGCGACTCGGAGAGGACGGTGAGGGTCATGGTCTGGTTGTGCAGGTCGCAGTGGCCGGTCGCGTAGGGCGAGATCTCGCCGTACGAGTAGAAGCCCGTCACCCGCGTGCCCCGCGGCAGCACGTCCAGCACCGCCTCGACCTCCTCCTCCGTCCGGTCGCCCAGCACGATCCGACGACCCACGCAGCTGATCGCGATCGCCAGCGCCCCCTCGCCCCCCGCCCGGCCCGCCTCGCTCGCCGCGCGCGCCGCCTGCTCCGCGCCCCCGATCAGCCGCTCGAAGTCCGCCTTCATCAGCTGCACGAGGTGACCCTTCGGCACGTCCCCCGCGAACGTCATCGACTGCGCCTCGTGGTCGACCGCGAGCACCGTCCGCACCAGGAACTTCTCGTCCTGCGCCGTCGCCCGCATCGCCAGCGGGAACAACAGCGCAGACGCCGGCAGCTCCGCCGCCTTGTCCCCGAGGTACTCCTTGTACAGCGACAGCGCCGGACGGCCGTCGACCTCGTACAGCACGTTGCCCTCCGAGCGCGTCACCACCCGCTCCGGACCGAACTTGTCCCACCCGCCCTTGGAACCGTGCTGGATCACCACGTGCTCGCCGTACAGCCCCACGGCCGCCACCATCCCGCTGCGCACCGTGTCCCCGAGGCACACCCACGTCCGCTGGAACCGCGTCCCGTCCCCGGACAGCCCGCCCGCCACCACCACCGACTCGGGCAGCACCGCGTTCAGCCCGCGCACCAGCTGGCTGCCGTTCACGCCGAGCCCCTCCGACAGCACGATCACCCCGCGCAGCCCCGGGCGCTCCAGCTTCCGCGCCAGCGCTTGCCCCGCTGCGAACGACTCCGACGCGCTCGCCACCTCCACCTGCGCCGTCGCCAGCGTCGTGCGCTCGAACCGCGCCACCGCCACACTCAGCGTCCCGTCGCGCACCGACGTGCCCGCGATCTCCCCCGCGCTCGAGCACCCCACCATGTGCGATCTCGGGTATGCCCGCCGCAGCTCCCGGATCGCCCCGGGGTCGTCCAGGAACTCCGGCGCGCCGAACACGAGCACCAGCGTCCGGTCGCTGTCGAGCGCGGGCAGCGCCCGCACCGACCACTTGCCCGTCTCGCGCGTGAACGAGAGCGTCTCGATCTGCATCCCGCGCGGCATCCCGCGGGCCGGGCTCGACGCGGGCGACGCGAACGACGGCGGCTCGAAGGCCGTGTCGGAGGCGATCTCGAGCTCCTCGAACTCCGCCATCCCGCCCGCCGGCTGCGCGACCACGCGCGCGGCCACCGCCGGCGCCCGCGCGGCGGCGCGCGGCCTCCGCTCCCGCGGCTCCTCGCTCCGGACGAGCAGCGGGGACGACTCGGAGAGGACGGTGAGGGTCATGGTCTGGTTGTGCAGGTCGCAGTGGCCGGTCGCGTACGGCGAGATCTCGCCGTACGAGTAGAAGCCCGTCACCCGCGTGCCCCGCGGCAGCACGTCCAGCACCGCCTCGACCTCCTCCTCCGTCCGGTCGCCCAGCACGATCCGACGACCCACGCAGCTGATCGCGATCGCCAGCGCCCCCTCGCCCCCCGCCCGGCCCGCCTCGCTCGCCGCGCGCGCCGCCTGCTCCGCGCCCCCGATCAGCCGCTCGAAGTCCGCCTTCATCAGCTGCACGAGGTGACCCTTCGGCACGTCCCCCGCGAACGTCATCGACTGCGCCTCGTGGTCCACCGCCAGCACCGTGCGCACGAGGAACTTCTCGTCCTGCGCCGTCGCCCGCATCGCCAGCGGGAACAACAGCGCTGACGCCGGCAGCTCCGCCGCCTTGTCCCCGAGGTACTCCTTGTACAGCGACAGCGCCGGCTTGCCGTCGACCTCGTACAGCACGTTGCCCTCCGAGCGCGTCACCACCCGCTCCGGACCGAACTTGTCCCACCCGCCCTTGGACCCGTGCTGGATCACCACGTGCTCGCCGTACAGCCCCACGGCCGCCACCATCCCGCTGCGCACCGTGTCCCCGAGGCACACCCACGTCCGCTGGAACCGCGTCCCGTCCCCGGACAGCCCGCCCGCCACCACCACCGACTCGGGCAGCACCGCGTTCAGCCCGCGTACGAGCTGGCTGCCGTTCACGCCGAGCCCCTCCGACAGCACGATCACCCCGCGCAGCCCCGGGCGCTCCAGCTTCCGCGCCAGCGCTTGCCCCGCTGCGAACGACTCCGACGCGCTCGCCACCTCCACCTGCGCCGTCGCCAGCGTCGCGCGCTCGAACCGCGCCACCGCCACACTCAGCGTCCCGTCGCGCACCGACGTGCCCGCGATCTCCCCCGCGCTCGAGCACCCCACCATGTGCGATCTCGGGTACGCCCGCCGCAGCTCCCGGATCGCCCCGGGGTCGTCCAGGAACTCCGGCGCGCCGAACACGAGCACCAGCGTCCGGTCGCTGTCGAGCACGGGCATCACCCGCACCGACCACTTCCGGCTGTCCCGATCGTAGTGGAACGTCTCGAGGATCATGGGGGCTCCTCGCCCCCAGGCTACAGCACGCGGGCGGCGACGAGGGTCATGTCATCGTCGAGGGATCGGTCGCCGCGGAACCTGGTGACCGCCGCGACGATCGCGTCCCGCGCCTCCTCGGGCGCGCAGGTGGCCACGCTCTGGAAGAGCGCCCGCAGCCGCCGCTCGCTGAACTGCTCGCTCGCCTCGTTCTCACATTCGGTGACGCCGTCGGTGAACCAGAGGAGGGCGTCGCCGCCCTCCAGCTGCACGGTGCTCGACGTGTACTCGGCAGAGCTCGCCGCCCCGAGCGGCGAGCCCTGCGAGGCGATCTGGCGGACGGTGTTGTTCCTGACCAGGTACGGGAACGGGTGGCCGGCGTTCGCGACGGTCAGCGAGCGCGCCTCCGGATCGAAGATGCACGCCGCGCACGTCATCAGGTACCGCTGCTTCCCCGCCTCGAAGATCGAGCAGTTCATGAGCCGGAGCAGCTGCTCGGCGCTGAGCGCCTCGCGCACGAACGTGCGCGCGACGTCGCACGCGGCCTTCGCCGCGCCCGTGATGATCGCGGAGGAGATGCCGTGCCCGGTCACGTCGCCGATGACCGTGAGCAGCCTGCCGTCCGGCAGGTCGTGGAAGGTCCACCAGTCGCCGCCGCACTCCGCCGCGGGCTGGAAGTGGCTGGCGAGCCGCAGCGAGCGCCGCTCGATCACGTCGTCGCCCGGCACGAGCATCTGCTGGACGGCGCGCGCCACCTCGAGCTGCTTCTTCAGCGACGCCCGCTCCGCCGTGTCGTAGAGCAGCTGCACGAGCCGATCCCCGAGCGCGACGAGCTGGACGCGGACCTCGTTGATCGCCTCGTCCGAGCCGCCCGCGCCGGCGTCGCCCGCGCCCGCGCCCGCGCCCGCGTCGCCCGCGCTGCCCAGCGAGAGGAGCTCGCCGAGCGTCGACGCGAAGCGCCGCTTGGCCGTGGAGATCGTCGAGGTGACCTCGAGCGGCATCGACGGCTCCACCTGCGAGTTGGCGGCGTCGTGGAAGAGGGTGAGCGCGTCGCCGATGGCCACGACGACGCTGCGCAGGCGGTCCCGCTCGGCGAGCAGCTGCCGGTGGAGCGCGCCCATCTCGTTCGTGGAGAGGTCGAGCGAGCGGGTGAGCAGGCTCCGGTCGTCGGCGACGTGGCGGTAGTGCTCGCTGATCCGCGCGACGACCTTGTTCCAGGTTTCCCGGTCGGGCGGCTCGCTGAGGTCCTCGAGCCCGAGGCGCCTCAGCTGCCGCGCGAGGAGCGGATCGATCTCAGCCACGGCCACCGCCCCGGCCGGGCCGCGAAGGGGGCGCCGCGAGGCCGCGCGTCACCACCCGGTCCGCTCCAGGGTCTCCATCGCGGGCGTGGAGCGCTCGAAGAAGTGGACGGACGCGGGGAGCGAGCGGAACTCGCGCGGGTTCACGTCGAGGTCCCAGAAGGAGGTCACCATGGTCGAGGCGGTGGGCGAGACGTCGACGACCAGCACCGCGCCGGCCGCGTAGATCTTGAGCATGCCGAGGCCGGCGCCGCCGCGCGAGGTGTCGAGCACGGCGGCGCGGGCGGCGTCGGCGCCGCGGGCGCTCAGGCCGCGGGTGATGCCCTCGAAGACGTGGTGCCGCCGGAGGCCGCCGAACGGGTCGTGCGCCTGGAGCGCGATGTGCGCGCCGTCGGTGCCGAGCCGCAGCGTGGGGATCTCGCCCTCCTCGAGGACGATGTCGCTGCGCCGGTCGTGCGTGTAGCGCGGGCGCCCGCTGCCATCGACGGGCGCGTCGTACATGGCGTTCATGAGCAGCTCGTGCGCGAGCGCGGCGAGCCGCTCGGCGACGCGCGCGGGGGCGCCGGCGCGCTCGGCCCACTGCGCGACCTCGCCGACGGTGCGGTCCCGGTCCTCGCTGGTGCGGGGGCGCCACTTCACGATGGTGGCGCCCCAGGAGAGCAGGTCGGAGAGGCGCGGCGCGAGCGCGAGCGGCTTGAGGATGCGCCGGACGGCGAGCGCGATCTCCCACGGCCTGGGCATCGAGGCGAAGCTCGGCCACCCGACGATGCTGGAGAGCCGCGGCTCCTTGAGGGCGGCGTGGAGGACCGCGTCGGTGTTGCCCGAGGTCCACACGAGCAGGTGCAGGCTGGGGTAGCGCTCGGCGGTCCATTCAAGCGCGAGCTCGAGGTCGGCGGCGTCGCAGCCGAGCAGCAGGGGGCGGTCGGACAGCCGCGCGCGGAGCTCGGCCGGATCGCTGGCCACCGGCACGTCCTGCATGCCGGCGGCGGCCGACATGACGCGCGCGATCCGCTGGCCGACGACGCGGTTCCGCTCGAGCACGGCGATCGTCGCTTTCGGGGCTGAATCGCTCAAGGGGTCACCGCGGGGGTTGCCAGCGTCGCGAGGGCGCGGGGCGCAGAGGATTACATCATGGTTCGCGGGCGGGAGGCGGCGGGAAGAGGGCCCGGGGCCGGGGAAGGAAGGCGCGGGCGGCGGCCGAGGAGAGTGGGCGACGCGGAGCTGGTCACCAGGATGGCGCCATTTCACCAGGGTGTTTCAGATTGCCTGTCCTGCCGAGGTCTCCACGCGGCGATCCCTGCGCCGCCCTTGCGGAATACATCAACGTGGACAAGCGTCCGAGATGCTCTGCCGGTCGCGCCGGGCGGAATCCATCCATCGAATGGACGTGACCTCTCCGAAGTACGATCGCGATGCCACGCGGCGCGGCATCGAGCCACAGTTCCGTCTGCTCGCCGAGAGCATCCCACATCTGGTATGGGCCACCTGCGGCGACGGCTCGTTCGCGTACGTCAACCGCCGCTTCTGCGAGTACACCGGCCTCTCCGCCGAGCAGGCGAGGTGCCTCGGGCTGGCCGCCGTCCTCCACCCGGAGGACGCGGCGCGCTACGCCGCGGCGTGGCGGGCGGCCGCCGCGGGGGGCACGGCGCTCGAGCTGGAGGTCCGGTTGCGGCGGCACGATGGCGTCTATCGCTGGTTCCTCGGCCGCGCCGAGCCCACCGAGGACGCCGGCGGCCGCGGAGAGCGCTGGATAGGCACGGCCACCGACATCGATGAGCGGAGGCGACGCGACATCACCGTCCGCAGGCGCGCCGAGGAGGGCCTGCGCCAGAGCGAGGCGCGCCTGCAGCTGGCCCTCGCGGGCGGCCAGCTCGGCGTCTGGGAGTGGGAGCTGGCGAGCAGCCGCCTCTTCTGGTCGAGCGAGGCGCTCGAGTGCGCGGGCCTCAGCGCGGCGCAGTTCGGCGGCACCCAGGACGATTTCGAGCGCCTCGTGCACCCCGACGACAGGGAGGCGGTCTGGGCGCACATCGAGAGCGCGCTGCGCGGCGAGACGGACTACTCCGGCGAATTCCGCCTCCTCCACGCCGACGGGCAGGTGCGCTGGGTCCACTCCCGCGCGATGGTGCTGCGGGATCGCGACGGGCGGCCGCTCCGGATGGTGGGCGTGGTCGGGGACATCACCGCCCGCAAGCTCTCCGAGCTGGCCCTCCGGGAGAGCGAGGCGCGCTTCCGCAACATGGCCGATCAAGCGCCCGTGATGATCTGGGTCACGGGCCCCGACGGGCGCGCCACGTACGGGAACCGGCTGTGGATGGAGTTCTCGGGCCAGGCCGAGGCGACCGCCGTCGGCCTCGGCTGGCTCGAGGCGCTGCACCCCGAGGATCGTCTGGCGACCCTGCAGACGTTCCGGCGGGCCGAGGCGCGGCGCGAGTCCTTCCGGCTGGAGTACCGCCTGCGCCGGCACGACGGCGCGTACCGCTGGTGCATCGCCTCGGGCACCCCCCGGCTCGGCCCGGACGGAGAGTTCCTCGGCTACGTCGGCTCGGTCATCGACATCACCGAGCGCAAGGAGGCGGAGCTCCTGCTGCAGGAGAGCGAGGAGCGGTTCCGCCGCGCCGTGATGGCGGCCCCGTTCCCCGTCATGATCCACGCCGAGGACGGCCAGGTCGTCTGCGTCAACCGCGCGTGGACGGACATCGCCGGCTACGCTGCCGGGGACCTTCCCACCATCGAGGCGTGGGTCAGCAGGGCGCACGGGGCGCAGAAGGACGAGATCCTCGCCAGGATCCGGGCCCTGTACGCGCGGGAGGTGCCCTCCAACACCGAGCTCGAGGCCACCATCACCACGGCGACCGGCGAGCGGCGCACGTGGCTGTTCCGCGGGGAGCCGTTCGGGAAGGACGCGGCGGGCCGGCGGCTCGCCATCAGCATCGCCCACGACATCACCGAGAGGAAGCGGGCCGACGACGCGCTCCGGGAGAGCGAGGCGAAGTTCCGGACGCTGGCCGACGCCATGCCGCAGATCGTCTGGACGTCTCGCCCCGACGGCAGCACCGAGTACTACAACCGCAAGTGGTACGAGTTCACCGCGGTGCGGGAGGGCGAGGCCACCCCCGACAGCTGGATCTCCTTCCTGCACGAGGACGATCGCGGGCGGTGCGTGGACGCGTGGCGCCGCGCCGTCGTGACCGGCGAGCCCCTGGAGATCGAGTACCGCTTCTTCGGCGCTGCTGCGCGCGAGCACCGCTGGTTCCTCGGCCGCGCGCTGCCGGTGCGCGGGCCGTCGGGCGAGATCGTGCAGTGGTATGGCACCGCCACGGACATCCACGATCAGAAGTGCGCGGAGGCCTCGCTGAAGGAAGCGGATCGGCGCAAGGACGAGTTCCTGGCGATGCTCGCCCACGAGCTGCGCAACCCGCTCGGACCCCTGCGCAACGCCGTCGAGATCCTCCGGCGGTCCGGGCTGCAGCAGCCGTGGGCGGCGCAGGCGTGCGGCGTGCTCGAGCGGCAGGTCGTGCACATGGCCCGGCTGGTGGACGACCTGCTCGACGTCTCGCGCGTCGCCCGCGGCAGGATCACGCTGCGCAAGGAGCGCTGCGACCTGCCGCAGCTGCTCCGGCAGACCGCCGAGGACTACCGCAGCACGCTCGAGGCGAACGGCGTGGCGCTCGCGCTGGAGATCCCGGCCGAGCCGCTGTGGGTCCACGCCGACCCGACCCGCCTGTCGCAGGCCATCAGCAACGTGCTGCACAACGCGAACAAGTTCACCGACGCCGGCGGCCGGGTGACGGTCTCGCTGTCGGCGACGCCGGAGGGCTCCGCCGAGATCCGCGTCCGCGACACGGGCATCGGCATGGATGCGGCGATGCTGGCCCGCGCCTTCGACCCGTTCACCCAGGCCGATCGCAGCCTCGAGCGCAGCCAGGGCGGGCTCGGGCTGGGCCTTTCGCTGGTGAGGGGCCTGGTCGAGATGCACGGCGGCGCCGTCTCGGCCGAGAGCGCGGGCATCGGCCGCGGGACGGCGGTGGTCGTCCGCCTCCCGCTGGAGCGCGGCGTGGCGCCGTCCGCCCCGCGCCCGGCGCCGACGTCGGACGTCGCCGCGCGATCGTTGCGCGTCCTGGTCATCGAGGACAACGCGGACGCCGCGACGATGTTGCAGGCGCTGCTCACCATGGAGGGCTACCGGGTCGAGGTGGCCCTGTCCGGGCCCGCCGGCGTCGATGCGGCCCGCTCGTTCCTGCCGGAGGTGATCCTCTGCGACATCGGCCTCCCCGGCGGGATGGATGGGTACAGCGTGGCGCGGGCCCTGAAGGGCGGCGCGGGCGCCTCCCCCTGGCTCCTCATCGCGCTGACCGGCTACGGCCGGGAGGAAGATCGCCGCCGGGCCCAGGAAGCCGGCTTCGACATGCACTTCACCAAGCCGATCGAGCCGAGCGCCCTGGAGAGCCTCCTCGCTTCGATCGCGGCGCGGGGGTGAGGGTCCGGGCACACCGAGGACGCGGGCGACGTCTGCTGCTTGGAGCGGTGAGGATGGCGACGAGCTTCATTCCGCCTTGGCAGGCCGGGAACGCGAGGACGTCGATCGCGAACGTGGGACGAACTTGGGCGACGAATTTGCGGTGGCGAACGGGCGCGAGCCGTCACTTCGCTCGGGATTTCGGGGGCACCAGACCGCCGATCGCACCCGTTCGGAAGGTATCGACCCAGCCCGGGCCCAGCCGCCGGCGCTTGAGCATGGCGAGCTCGCGCCAGCCGACCCGTCGCCTCGGGCCGCCGTGGTCGCCTCGCTCGCCGGCACCCTGAGCCGTGCCGTCGCGCTCGGCGATGAAGAGGCGGCCCGGGTCGTTCACGAGGCGATCGGGCGGCTGCTCGGGCCCCCTGTGGCACCGGAGAGGTGCGTAAGCTCGCGCTGACGCTAACCCGCCGTAACGAGACGGCCTGTCTCCGCCGCAGGCGAAGGCGGCTGTCCGGCCGCCGTGCTCCCGCGCAGCGGACAACGGCGCCGGTTGTGCGCCGCCGGATAGGGAGAGCTTTCCGTCACGAATCGGCGGGCCTACATCTCCGGTAGTAACGAGTGCCATAAGGACGAAGTTGCAGAGGCGAACCGTCGCGATGCGTCGGAACGAATTTGCCGTGGCGAACCGTCGCGATCCGTCGCATTCGTCCAGCTTTTTGGAAGACGTGAACCCGGATTGCCCCCGCTCGGAGGGAATGGCCCAACCCGGGCTCAACCTCCGGGCCCCGGGGTCGAGAGCTCGCGCCCATCGAGACGTCGCCACGGGCTGCGGTGATCACCGAGCTTGCCAGCACCCTGAGCCGCCCCATCGCGCTCGCGGACGAGCAGGCGGCCCGGATCGTTCATGAGCCAATCGATCGGCTGCTCGGCCTGACGCCAGCACCGGGCGGGCGAGCGAGGTCGCGCCGACAGTAGCAGTCCGCATGGACGGGGCGCCAAGGTAGGATAAACGCGGAGATCCGCGGAGGCCGAACCACGTCGTCTTAATCCGCTTAGTCCTCGATCTGCCGCGGCCCGGGTACTGCTGATCCCTAGCGGCGCAGCGCGCCGACGACGCGCCCGCGCCCGGTCAACGAACTGGGGCGAGGTCCGAGAAGCCCTGCGACCGGATGAACGTCGCCCCAACATCACCGCCGCGGACAGGCATAATGTGCTCGTGATACCGGGGATCCCGGCCCAGGCCCATCAGGTTGTGCCTGCCGCTCCCGGCGGGCCTCAGGTCCCGCACGCCACGCCGCTAGGGCGACGCGGTGCGGTGGAACTGGGGCGAAAGGCGCTGCTTCCCGCGAGTGCAATCCCTGTGCAGCGGCTTACACTTTAGGTGTAGCCGCACCGCAGGACGCATCTCTAACATGAGCGACGTAGACCGCGCACTCCACGGTACCAGAACCGTGGCGATTGCCGGCGGCTGTCATCTCGTGCAACGATCCAGCGCCACCGTGCCGAGTGGAGCAGCTGGTGAAGCTGCGGCTCGCAATTCAACCCAGGCTATGCCGACCATGACCGCCCCCTCGCTACCTCGCTTCCCCCTTACGCTCCTCCATCTAACGGACCTTCACTTCGGCGATCCCGCTGGGAAGGGACACTACTGGAACACCGAGTCACCGGATCTGCAGCTCGCCATCCACAACCAACGTGGCCTGCTCAAAAGCATGATCCGCGACCTCCGTACGCAAAAGCTAGAGCCTGATCTCGTTTTCGTGACGGGCGATCTACTTGACAAGGCCGACCCTAGGGGCATCCCGCTCGCCATCAATTTTCTCGCCGAGCTTACCGACCAGATCGAACTCCCTCGGACGCGCGTCGTGCTCATTCCGGGGAACCACGACGTGTCCCGCGACCCTGACTTAACAAAGAAGTACGCTGCGTTCGGCGACATCTGGACCGGATTCTACGGTTCTCTACTTCCCTCGTTCAATCCAGCGACGCCGGCGCACTTACGCGTGGAGCGCTTTGACTATACCAGCGACTTGGGCGTCGAGGTGGTCGGCTTCAACTCGTGCGAGGAACTCGACGACTCTACGAACCAGGAGCACGGCAGCGTCAAGACCGGACAGCGCGACCGCGCTGAGGATCTTCTCATGGCCTCCGAAGGTAAAAATCTCTTCCGGATTGCACTTATGCACCATCACCTCGAGCGGCCGGAGGGTAGCATTCGTCATGACTATAGCGTGATGGATGATGCAGCAGCGATGATCGAATGGCTCGCGAGCCACCGCTTCCAACTTGCTCTCCACGGGCACCAGCATGTCGATTGGGACTCGATTCGCATCGTCGACGGATGGACGATTGCGATCGTGGCCGGGGCGAGCGCGGGTGTGGCGAATTACGGCCGTGTCGAGTGGAACCTTCCGCTCGGATATCAGGTCATTGTCCTTGATGAGGCCACGAGCGGGCGGCGTATCCGTCGGGAGTACAACCCCCAGCGCCGGGAGTGGACAGCAGCGGGACGCGGCGCCGCCGAGAAAATGCTGCGCTTCGGGCCAGAACTGACGAGAGCGGGGTTCGTAAAGGGACCCGAAAGCGCGGATGGTGGGGGGGACATCTCGATCGAGCGTGCGAAAAGTCGCACGGGTGGTCTTCGCGCGCATGCCGCCGGACCCGGTAACGTCACGCTCAAGCACATCGATGTTGAGAGAGACATCATCGCGAGCACGGGAGTTCGTGACCCAAAAGCTTAACCCCCGGAGCAAACCCGGGGGCAAGCAGCAACATCTCGATGCGTGGAATCGTGGCCGGGCGAGATGTCATCTTCGCAACCGAGGGCGTCCACATTGTGACGACGACGCCCTCTCCAACTGGTTCAGGCGACCAGCAGCGGCTGCTACCTGCGCAAGGTGGCCGCCGATCCAGCGATGAGTTGCGCCTCATTGCGAAGCGGCTCCTCGAGGACGCGACACCAGCTTCACTGGTGCCACTCTTTTCGGACATCCCTTCCACCATTACCAGCGCGATCGAGGAACTCGCACGCCAACCCCGTCGAGCTCGCTACGACGAGCGTACGACGTTCACAGTCTCTGAGCTAACGAATCGCCAACGCGGCAGGCAGCTGCTCATCGCACCCAGAGGCGCCGGCAAAAGCTTCGCTCTGTGGCACGCTGCTAATACGATGATGACCGACTCCTCGACCATCCCGCTGTTCCTTTCCCTTGGACGGTTCGAATCATGGAGCGAAGCTCTCAATCATATCAAGCTGTTCACACCGGAACCTGACGACATATTGAAGGACCCGCGCATCGTAGTGTTCCTCGACGGCTGGTCCGAGTTTGCGCGTGGGGGAGGAGGCGATTCCGACGCGCATAGGAAGGTGCTCTCAGCGCTCGGTGATCTCCGGATCGTTGCGTCTGCACGCCAAGGCTCCGAGCACGATGCGCGCTTCGAGATCACACATCTCGAGCCGCTTCCTGGAGACGCAGTGCGGCGCGTCCTAAGGATAGCCTTCCCCAAGGCAGCCGCTCCCGCCGGAGCGCTGCTCGAGCTACTGCGACTCCCGCTCGCGCTCATGCTTCACTTGTTGCTGGGTGGCCCAGCAGCGAGTCGCGGAGAGTTGCTTGCAGCACTCCAGCAGCAACTCTCGTTTGGTCTTCCCGCGTCACTCACGACGGCTATCGCCTGCGCAGCGGCAAGGACGGCGCTCGCCTCGGAAACACCTCGCCGTGCCGTGTTCGAGGCCGAGTTGCGGCGAGCGGGAGCCGAGTTCGCTATTTCGGATCCAATAGGACTCACCCGCCGCCTGGGCACCTTCGGGACTAGCTCGACCGACGTCCGTCCGGTTCACGATCTTTATTGGAGCTGGCTGGTCGGCATTGGCTTGATCGAGATCGGCCTGGTGGCTCCAGCCATTGCTCGACTGGATTTGCATGAATCGATCGAGTTGGCAATCGAGGCTGGCACTCGGGTGCCCCAAAATTTGGTCGATGAGACCAGGATGCGAGACGCTGTGCTGGCAACGCGCCTCGCTGCGGCCGTCACGGTTGGCGCAAGCGCGGAACTGTCCGCGCAGACGCAAAGAATGTTAGCAGACGGTCGCGCAGCGATGCGGCGTCGAGGAATTTTGGCTGGCATAAGATCGACCAATTCATCGCTCTTCCGTAGCGCGCTCGACGCCCTGGCGGAGCTCCGCAATAATGGAATTTACATCGATGGCTTTGCAGACGACTTACGCATGGATATCATCTGGGGTCAGCGCGCCGAGCTCGCTGCCTGGATCGGGGCGAAAGGCACGGAGCAACTCCTAGGAACGATCGCGGTTCGAGGCGACAGCCGGTGGGTGAACTGGCTTGAGCAGCTCGTCTCGTCAGGAAGACTTGCAGGCAAAATAGCCGGTCCGATTGCGATCGCGTGCTCACAGACGATCCCCGGGTGGACGAGGCCGTTGCTCGCTAACCTTGGAGATGAACTGTATCGGCTTCGCCATGCGGCAACGCGCGGCACAAACGTCGAGCTGGCCCGGTGGGCGGCTGAGGAGTACCAGAAATTTCCGAGATCGAACTCCGACCCATGGATGGAGTTAAATAATATTCTCGTGCAGTGCGGCGATGATGCCGTTTTCGAGGGGTTGCTACGTGGATTCGACACGCTATCGGCCAAGGCTCAACAGACTCTTGGGTATGCGATTGTGGAGCGCGGGGAGCCTTGGATATCAAAATTTCAGCGCCGGGCATTCGCGGCCGGAACCTGGGGCCACAGTTATCGGCTTTATGATCATGTATCGTCCCTCATCGACGATGATACCGCGCGTCGCTGGATCGCGGAAGGCCCCGTTGTGCTGGGCTGGCAGGTGCTCATCAAGCGGTATGGTAACGCCGTCGTCCCCGAAATTCTCTCGCGATTACCCCAGTCGTTCTCAGGTCTTCACAACATCCCCGAACTGCGTGCGCTGGCATCGCTTGATGACGCGCCTGAAGAAATCGTGGATGAGTTATGGAACCGCCTCCATGGAACTGTAATGGAGTCGGTCTTAGAGGACATGCTCGGTGCCCTCGCACGTGTTCGATTGAAAGGCATCCCTAGCATGATAGCACGCCTTCGATTCGAACCATTCTTTCTCCCTCCGTTAAGCTTCAGTCGCTTCCTGGTTCTGCTTGCCGAATGGGAAGTTAGGATGGGTTTCGTAGTACGAGCCTCGGATGGCCTGACCGATAGGCGGTTCTCCGAATGGATCCGACTGGTGCGCTGGGAGAAAGAGCGGAACCAGCCACTTGTGGGTCACCGCCTCCATCAAGCCGCGTTGCCAATTTCCGACGACGTGCTCGACGACTGGGCAGCTGGTGCGGAATCCCTGAAAAAGTTCGTTTATTTGTCGCGCCCACTCGACCGCTACCATGCGAAGGCGGTCGACTTCCTAATGACACAACCTTCGGGTGGCAAGGAGGTGCTAGTGCTCTTCGGGGACGTGCTTAACAAATTCCCCGAGGCGGCATTGCTCCGGTTATTTGAGAAAATCAAAGAGGAAGGATCTGAAGGCTATCACCGATTACTCCGCGCGGTAGCGGCTTCCAACGAACCGTCCCATCGTGAGTTCCACGCCGCATTGGTCCGTTATTTTCTCGACCAGCCGTTGCTCGATATGCATGCATCGTATGTATTGGCGAACGTGCTTCGCGTGCACTCTACGATCGTGCTTAGGGCGCTGCTGCGCGATGCAGTTGATGTGGCGGCCGGGCTGTGGTTGCTACGTGACGTGGAGCAGACTGCGGGAACGTTGCTAATCGACGAAGAAGGACAGTGGTTGCCACTGCCGTAGATTACGGCACTGATGCTCCATCCTTCAACAATCTCGATGGCTTCGCCGGTACGGGCATGTGCCTCCAGGGCAACGGCTCGGCTGGCTCTGTCCTGCTGGCCTCGGGTGGTGCTACGAACGTGAGCCGGGCAAGACCTGGATGTCCCACCCGATAGTTGCAAGCTTGCTCCCCGCGAAGGTGGTTGCCCGACCCAAGGAGTGAAGCGTTGGAGCTGCGAACTCCACCTGTCAACTAAGGCACTCATCTGCGTGGAGCGCAATGCGAAGACGGGCCGCATCGCGTGGACCGTACGACCGGCGGGACCAGGATCGTCGCACGAACGGCGATGACGAGCGACGTAGCGGAGGAACGTCGAGCCAGACCGTCCGCACGAATTGCGGTGGCGAACCGTCGCGATCCGTCGCATTCTTCGGGATTTCTGGAGAGCGTGAACCCCGATCGCACCCGCTCGGAGGCCATGAGCCCAAGCGGGGCTCAACGGCCGGGTAGAGGGTGTGCCCCCAGCATTGGACGGCCAAAGAATGGGCCGATCCGGCCAGGCAGGGACTTCACGGCCGCCTACAGTACCGTGCTGCAGAGTTTGCCTGCTCGGTCTTCTGGTGGGCCCCGGCGTCGCAGACTCCGACCTGGAATCCGCTCGCCGTCCCAGTGCCTGCCTGGAACTCCGTTTCTGAGGGGCCATGCCTCTGAGAGGCCATCCGGGCCTCAGCCCTCGGCAGGGGGGCGCCCGGCTGACCGAGCTACCGGCGAGCGACTCCTGGTCGTTCCGCTGTGGGCGCACGTGGGCTCCCGGATTCCACTTGCCGCGAGGCACGCACGCTCCAACAGGATACCGGAGCCCGATGGACAGGGAGAGGGTTTCAGCCTCAATGAGAACGACGTGGTGGCCGGACCTGACAAATCGCGGAAATTTCAACGGCCCGGCTGAGCGGCAGCTCCCATCCCCTCTTACGATCTCGGCGCCGCCCTTGTAGGCTCCTCGCCATGAGCGAGGGGATCGATCCTAAGGATGCCGTCGAGGTGGGGGCCACCGCCGCGATCGAGGTAAGCAAGGCGGCAGCGCCGGCTGTGGTCGCCAGCACCGGGCTGACCTTCGCTGCGGGTAGCGTCGCGACTGCAGCCCTGATCGCGACTCTGCTGCCTGGGGCCCTAGGAATGGCGTGGCAAGCGTGGACGACGCGCTACCAGCGCCGGGCCCTGAACCTGCTCGAGACCATCAAGGCCGAGTGGGCAGCCGATGCGGGCGTCACCGCCGAGGAGATCGCTGGGAAGCTGGACGCTGAAGCCCAGCAGAACCCTGACTTTGCGGACGCGATCAGCCGCGCCGTGCGCGCGCTGATGGACGCTCCGAGCGATCGCGCCGCCGTTGCTCTTGGCGTCCTGGTCGCGGAGTACGGTCGTGAAGAGAAGAGCGCAGACGCATTCTTCCGGGGCGTGGTGCGCCTCTTCTCCGAGCTCGACAACGCGGAGCTGGACGAGCTCGCGGGCATCCTGGAATGGCTGCTCGCAACCGTGAAGCGCGAGGAAGTGATCATTCGCGCAGTCGACAGCACGCAGGGCCCCGGTAAAACGTGGGCTCGCATCCCGTGGACTATCTCGATTAATGTCGACGACCCCAAACAGCCTAACCTCCCTCACCAGAAAGGCGAACGAGCGACCTATGAGCTGCACCCGGCCAATGGCGAGCGCCTCCTTCACGTGCTGAAATGGGCCGGTCTCGCCTTCGAGTATGCCAGCGGCGGATTCGGTGGATCCCCACCTCTGGCGGACGTGCGCCGGAGCGTGGCCGGTCGCCTTGCGCGGCTCCTTCGCGTTGCATAGGCGCTCGGGGCGGACGAGTACATAAAACCAGCGCCTCGGTCGGGGGTGCAGCGGGCGCTTGCGCACGGCGTCGACGTACCTGCGGACGGGCCTTGATCGTTTCCTGCCGAAAGCGAAATTCCAGCCTGGCGCGTGACCGGAGCCGCAGGTCACAATCGGGATCCTCGGCATGAAGCCGGCTACGACATCCGTAGGATCCAGGAACCTCCTCGGCCACCGCGACGTGAGCACGACGAGAATCTACACCCACATGCTGAACCACGGCGGACTGGCCGTCCGCAGCTCCGTCAACGGCCCTTTCGGTCCGAGGTGGTGAACGGACCGGGTTGTGTCCGGCAACCTCCCGATGAGACGGACACGCCATGTCATCCAGGCGCGACGCGACGTCTCCGGCTGCGCGTCCGCCGTGCCCCCTCCAGTCGCCTCCGGTCCCCAAAGAGGCGGCGACTGCCGCCAGCGTTAGGTGAATATCGCCTATGGCTCTGGACAGCGTTTGCCTCTTGCCGCGTCGAGCCGATCCGTAAGATTTTCGGTCGGGAAGGTCGCAACGGGCGACGAACTAGACAGACCTGGGCCGGCGGTTTCAGTTGGCCAATCAACTAATAGTTAGGCGCATCCTCTGCCCCGTGCCAGAAACGAAGAACGCAGATGTCGCACCAGGGAGATATTGACATGCCGGAAGCACTCACCGTATACATTCTCGAGGAGGCGGGACTCTCGAAGGGTGCGCTTTCTGCTTACACCACGCGATTTCGTACTGGCGCTCAGCGGAACGCCCTTGCGCTGTACCATACATTCTCCACGGCCGCTGAGCTTGAGCGAGGACTGTTGCGCCTTGCCGAAGCGATTGCGAAACCGCATTGCGGGCGCGCCACCGATGCCCGCACTCATCTTATTATTATCAGTGCACACGGCGCCAAACTCACTGGTACACGTCTCACACTTTCGGGAGCCGACGAGTCAGATCAGTCAGCGAGTGAGATCGATCTGAAGCTGCACGAGGATTACTTTCGGACACTGCCAGTGCAGTGCGTGATTTACCTTTCCGTTTGTTGGGGTGCATATCCTGGACCGATTGGAGCCATCTGCGGCCATTCGAAAACCAGCTCACAGCATATACTTATTGGACCGCTGGTTGAGATTCATTGGAAGCATGCCGTAGAGGCGCAAAATAATATCATTGATTCGATTCTATCCGGGGCTGACATCGAGAGCAAATTCATCGCCCTCATCGAGAAATGGAATAATAGATGGTTTACTAACTATGTCAAGCCCGCCATGCGGGTAGTCACCCTTGATGGGAAGTGGATTCCAGAGCAGGGCAAGGCAGGTCTCGCGACTGAAATTTACAGCGCAAAATGCGAGGTTGTTGCTCTGCAAGGGGGCAATGAGCAGAACCCGACCTATGCGATTCTTCACGACGACAAATCTTTCTTGGAAGTCCGCCTCGCTGGTCTGCTCGCTGTCCTGAACAAGACAGAGATCGGCAGAGAAGATCTAATTGGAACATGGCTTGATATACGTGCAAAGGTATCATTTCCAGCGCTTGCACCGTCGTTCGCCGGACGAGCCGAGATTCTGAAGGCGACACGGCTTCTTGAGCCCCCCGCGGGCAGGGCCAGGTATGTGCCGCTATACCCGCACATGCGAGAGCGAGCCCACGGTTCTGCGCACGCAGGCGTCGAGATGACGCCAGAGGCTATCGGTCGCGCGTGCGGAGCATGCAACTGGGCCGCACTGAGATGGACGAATGTGATATCCGGCAACGAGCGGCGTCCGGTAGTCTCCGCGGGGTGTCGCCGGGATAGCTGTCCCGAACGCGAGCCGGACAGCTCGCAAGAGGAACCTGGCACCACCTAATCCGCCGCTGGTCTGACGCCGCGTCGAGCCTTGCTTCGCTCGGCGCGATGCGGCGCAGCACAGCGGCAGACGTTGAGCAGGCAGACGTGTACAGCCACCCGGAGCCGACGGCGCCAGCGGCCGGCACGGCGGAGCGGAGGATCTCCCCGACGGAGCGGGGGCGGCGGGCAGGACGCATGCTCCGCCGTAACCAGACGACGCGGGCGGACGGCCTGGACGCGCGTATCCGGTGCAGCGCGTCTCGCCCCTCTCGCGGTCATGGGCCGCCGCGAGAGTCGTCACCGGTCGCGGTGTCTTTTAGGTCGCAGATGAGAAATTTTGTCGCTCGATCACAATGCTTGCCACGGAGCACGCGGCACTTCTGCACGCTCGACCGCGTCGCCGCGGTGGTATGAAAAGCAGCGCCGCGCTGGATGGGCCAGCGCGGCGCTGTGGTCCCCCTCGTTTGCCCCGAGGTGAACCGTGCGTGCTTCTATTCTACCGGTCCATCGACGGCAAGCGGCGGCCATGGCCCTCGCCCTTGCTTCCGCGTTCCCCGTACAGGCCGCGGCCGTGGACCCTCCTCCCCGGTCCCGCGAGGTCCAAGAGCTCATCGAGGAGGCGGAGAAGGCCGCCAAGCGGCTCGACCTCGCTCGCGCCCGCGAGCTCTGGGCGCGGCTCAACGAGCTCGAGCCCTCGACGATGGCCATGTGTCAGCTCGGCGTGTTCGACCTGCGCCTCGGCCGGCTCGAGGAGGCCGCGGCCGAGCTCTCCACGTGCGTCGCGCAGATGCCCGCGCCGACCAACGACGTCGAGCGCCGCCGCTACGAGGTCCGACGCGCCGACCTCGCGGCCGTCCGGCAGCGCGTGGCCGAGCTCCACGTGAGCGCCCCGCCGGGCACGGCGCGGCTCCTGGTGGACGGTCGCGAGGTGCGCGCGGGCGGCCCCGTCTTCGTCGCCCCTGGACAGCACGAGGTCACCGCGACGGGCAAGCAGGGCCAGGTAGCCCGTGCGCTCGTCAAGGTGACGGCGGGGCAGTCGCGGCGCGTCGCCCTTGCCCTCGAGGCCCCGAAGGCCGCCAGCGCTCCAGCGCGGGCGCGCAACCCGTGGACCATCGGCACCGGCGCGGCCGCCTCGGCGGCCCTGCTCGGCGCCGGCGTCGGCCTTCACCTGGCCGGCGACGCCGCGGAGAGCGAAACGGCCGCCAAGGTGTCGCGCCTCTCGGACGGCTCCATGCTCCCGAGCAGCGCGCAGTTCCGCAAGACCTACGACGAAGCGCACGCGGCGAACACACGAGCGAGCCTGTTCCATGGCTTCGGCTCGGCTGCGCTCGTCGTCGGGGCAGCGGTCGGCGCCGCAACGGTCGTGTATGTCGTCTGGCCGCGGAAGGCCGAGATCCGCACGAGAGGCGCCGGCGCGGAGGTCAAGCTCGTATGGTAGCCGCCGGCGACGTGTGGGAAGGCCACGAGCTGCTCAACGAGGAGCGCGGCTTGCTCCGTCACTTCCTCGCGCGGCAGGTCGGCGACACGGGGGCTCTGGTCTGGCTGCACTTCCGCGATGGCGCGCGCCTCGATGCGGGCCTGTTCGCCGAGGAGATCGCGCGCCTGCAGCGCCTCGCAGGCGAGGTCCCGGAGGTCGTCCCCATGCTCGACGGAGGGGTGAACGGCGACGTCGCGTGGGCAGCGTCGCCTGTACTAGGCGACGCGATCCCGCTCATCGACGCCACGCGGGGAAATGACCTCGGGCCGGCGGATCTCGAGATGCTGATCGACGTCGGCCGCTGTCTCGTGCGTGCGCATGAGCTCTCCTTCATCCACGGCACCCTCAGTCCGGACCGGGTCTTCATCGGGGGCGATGGCCGATACGCGATCACCCACTTCGGCTTTGCCCGTCTCTTTCAGCTCGGCCCGGAGGACGCTCGTCAAGATCCGTACGGGTACGCACCGCCCGAGCTCTTCTCGGGTGGTCAGCTGGGACGTCGCGCGGACGTGTACGGCTTCGGTACGATCATGTACGAGCTCTTGTGCAGACGCGCCCTCTCGCCGTGGACCCGTCCCCCGAGCTTTCCCAGCGGGATCCCTCCGATGCTTCAGGCAATGATGCAGAGGGCCCTTGAGGAGGACCCCAATCGACGGCAGCCGAGCATCGACAAGATGCTCTCTGTCCTGACTCCCTTTGCCCGCGCGTGGGAAGAGCTCGGCGCACCGCCGGCCCCTCCCCACGCGGACAGCTTCGCCGGACCGTCCGGCGCTCGGCGCAAGCCGGACGAGGCGGCGCCCATCCTCGTGGAGGACGTGGAGGACGAGGCGAACGCGTTCGCCTCGGGCGAAGAGGGAGGGCGAGTTGGCGAGTTCCCCACGCCCCGCCCTTCCGAGGTGCCCGACACGGTCAAGAGCGTGCCGCCGTGGGACGCGGCGGACAGCGTCACCGACGCATCCCCGGTCGCCACGCGGCGCCCTTCCGAGACGCCCTCCACCCTCAAGAGCGCGATTCCGTCGCGGGACGCGCGGGACAACATCACCCACGCGCCTCCGGTCGCGCTGCGGTCGTCTCCGGCGCCCGAGCTACCGGACCTCGAGCCGCTGCTGCCGGTACCGCCGGTGCCCTCGACCCTTCCGTGTTCGAGCCGCACCCCAGGGCGACGTTCGCCCCCGCGCTGGTTCGGCGCGGTGCTCGCGCTGGCGTTCGTGCTGGGCGGCGCGGCCACGGTCCTGTGGTGGGAGCCCGCTCGTCGAACTGTGCCGCGCCTGGGGCCAGTCGTCCGAGCCGCCGCGGTTCGAGCCACCCCGCCACCCTCAGTTCGACCGCTCGATCAATGCCCTGAGCGGCTCGCAGGGGCCGCCGCGCCCCCGGACGCTGCCCCGCCGCGTGTCGTGCCGCGGTCCCCCACGAACCGCCCCGCTGCTCCCACACGGCAGGCGAGGAAGACGCCGGCGCAGGAGCCGGATCTCTGCGACGGTCTCGTTCCTTGCCAGAAGGTCTTTTACTGAGCAGCGGGAGGGGTTCTCGATGCGATCAACGCCTTGTTTTGCCTTCAGCATGGCTGCGCTGCTCGGCTGCGGGGAGGACCTCATGATTCCCAGGCCCCGGACCGATGACAACCCCGTGCTGTTATGGGTGGGCAAAACGCCAGATTTCCCCATCTGCCCTGATGGTCGGCTCGATTACTGGGATGGCTGGGCCGACGTGCGCACGGATCCTCAGTACCAGAACGAATGCGGGACGTGCACCTGCGGCCCCGCCGCGTGCGCGCTGCCGGACGGGATGCTGGTGCACGAGGCGCCGCTCTGCGCGGTCGAAGGGATCAAGATCGACCTCGCCGGTGCAGCCGACCCGCCCGGGCACTGCGTCGAGATCTCGTCCCCTGTCCCGGGCGACGCGTTCGCCGCGGTCACCCTCAAATCGCCTACGATGGCTCGCACATGCGATCCCGCGAAGGACCTTGATCCGCCGCCCCTCAGCGGAACGTTCGCACGAGCTTGCCCGTGGACCGGTGAGTATGAGTCAGCCTTCAACGGGCTGGTATGTATCGCCCCCGAAGACGATGGCTCGTGCCGGCCGGGCTTCTCCACGCGCTTCGAGTTTCAGGAGAAGATCCAAGACGCGCGTACCTGCACGCCCTGCGCGTGTAGCGCCCCCGTCGGTGGAAGCTGCGTGGCGGACGTGCTGCTCTTCAGCGACGCGAGCTGCTCTCACATGCTGTTCTCGGGCAACGGTATCGGCACAAGAGAGGGTGCCTGTTATGTAACACACGAAGATTCGCCTCTGGCAGGGGTGCGTGTGGTGTTCGCGGAGGACGAGCCGGGCACGTGCTCGCCAACAACCGATGTCTCCCTGGTGGATGGCACGATCGAGAGCGGCGAGACCCGAACGTTCTGCTGCTCCAGCGCGACGATGGTGGAGGTGATTCATGCCAATGCTGACAATTAACCCAGGCCGTGGGGTAATAGCCGCGCTGCGCTCGGTCGTGCTCCCTATGCTGGCCACGTGTGTGCCCATCGGTTGCTCCTCGCCGGTGCCCCCCGACAACCTGCCGGAGCCAGATCCGAGCCAGCTCATCCTGCTGTTCGTCGGCCGGCCCGAGAACGCTCCCCGATGTGGTCCACACGGCGACAGCAATCTCTTATGGGAAGGGTGGGCAGGGACACCTGGGCAAGAGGAATGCGAGCCCTGCACGTGTGGACCGTCGCGATGCGTGCTCCCGCATACGATACTGGTACACTCCTCGTCCCTTTGCTCCATCAGCGACCTGGTAGCCACAATCGATCCGGGCATCTCCTGGGATGGGACATGTTTCCCTCTCCCCCAGCCCATTCCGAGCGACTCCTATGCCTTTGTGACCATCGACCCGCCTGGTGCGTCGGGGTGCCAGCCTATCCCCGAGGTTCCTGCGCTGCGGCGAACGGGCATGCGCTTCGTCCGGGCTTGTGGTCCAGATGTGGACTTCCCTTGGCCGGACTTTCTTCAATGTTACCCGCCGCAGCTGAACGGAGAGTGCTGGGAAGCCCACGAGACGCGGCGGGAGTTCCCCCTCTACAACGACACGCGCACGTGCAGCCCGTGCTCCTGTGGGGAGCCGAGCCGCGGCGATTGCCGCGTGCAGACCACGTTGCACCGGCAGGTAGACTGCTCCGAAGATCTCGGAACCGTTCTCATCTCCGGGCTGGATGAGCCGCTCTGCACGGAGACGATCCAGGGGCGCATCGGCGCGGTGAGGTCGATCTTTACGAAGGACGAGCCTACCTGCGCCCCCTCGACCAATTCCATGGTGGTGAGCGGGACGATCGAACCCGGTGACACGCATGTACTCTGCTGCAACCGTTGAGACGAGCATCGCCCCATCCTCCTGGACCGGACCTTCACCGCGACGGGGATGCGGTCGCGCCCCGAGCGCGGCCAGGGGACGATGGCGATCGCACCGAGCTCGGCCAAGTGGACGGCGGCCTCCCAGGGGAATAGCTACGGGTCCACCCAAGTCCAGACGCGCGAGAACAGGCACACATAGATCGTCGCCTCGCCCATAAATGCCCAATCCATCGACACGTCTGGCACGATCTCATTACCAAGCTCCGGGGGGATCGTTTGGTAGCCGGGGTACGTGGCCTCGATCTCTTCTGCAACCGCCGCCGATATCTCGTCGGGCTCACCCCTATTGTGGACTCCATAGTAAGGCCCGAGGAGGCTTACGTGGAAGCTGAGCGAAGCTCTGCTGCTGAGCGAGGGAGCGGGCTCGAAGTCCTTTGGGCGATAGATGCGGGCCGAGTAGGCCGGTTCCATCCCTCCCGACACCAGGCTGAGCGACTCGTTATGAAGGCTGTATCGGTCCCCCAGGCGATGGATCATCGCTTCCCACTTCGGGTAGTCCGCTCGCCCGCGGTTTGCGGCTTCCACCAGGCGGCGGTGCTCCTCGGTGTCGCCGTAGAAGGGCTCGTTGGGGGGTACGTGGATGCGATCGAAGCAATGTACGCCCCGCGGGTAGTAGCAGTAGACGACATTGAGCAGATCGGAACGAGACACCATCATCATTGCTTCACCGAGGAACCGAGTAGGGGGTATCTGAACTTAAATGTAGCCTCCACATCGAGTCGAAACCTGTGACAGAAGATCCCCGGCGGGAGATTGTAATCCATGCGGTTTGCTACGTCCTCCGTGATCTCCTCGCTGAGGGTGGCTGCACGAATTGGATCGATCTTCCCCATGAACTCAGTCCGGAGCGGCATCTGGATCGTGAGAGGGCAGTACCACTCGGTGGTGCTTCGGGCGCCGCGCTGAACAACGGTATACGTGAACTTCAGGTTGGCCTTGGCGACTTGATACCCGCCGGCCTTACCTCGGCCGTCATCCTGGACGGTAGTAACAAATGGAAAGTCCGACGGTTCGAAATTTACGTATAGGAATGAGGCCATTCCAGGCGGCGGACACTTCGAGCTGCATGCATCACTGCAGCCCCATGAGGTCGCCCCATCTCCGGCCAAGTCGCCGACTCCAAAACACTCGTCTCGCGGGCTCTCCGGGCTGTTCGTCGGACGCGGGTCCTCCTCTTCCTCGTCTTCGAGCTCCCACTCGTTGCACGCGATCTTGCGCTCGCTGCCGTCGTTCGGGCCGTCCGGCGGCTCGGCCCCGTAGTCACCGGATGCGGCGGAGGTGTAGACGGGGCGTGGCTCCGAGCCTGGGCCGGCACCTGCGCCCGAAGTTCTTTCCCCGACAGGGTAGCAGTCTCCGATCGTCCAGTTGCACGCCGCCAGCGTCCAGACCGATATGACCACGACCAATAACAGGACTGTTCTCGCGTTCATTTAGCACTCCATCGAAGCACAGGACCAGCAACAACGACGACGGACACGTAGCCCGGCATCACCAGACTGCCCCGACCGACCCAATCCACGTTGGCGCTCACCGACACCCCCAGCGGTCCAGCAACGTACGCGTTGGTCTGCACGTGGCCGCCTACGGCCAAGCCACCGACGCGGCCGCACAAGGTGATGCCACACGCCGGCATCACGTAGAACGCGACCGAGGGCCCCGCGCTGACGTTGCCGTCCTTCCACGCGTACCCGAGGTCAACCGAGGTCTGGTTGTAGACCCAGGGCCCGTCCTCCTGGGTCGGGGGTAGGATCGTGCACAGGTCGTGCACCGTGAACAGGATGTCTCGCTGGATGGGCCACGCTATGCCCGCGTGCGGCCCCACCGCGAGGCGCGGAACGGTGCCGGCCTGGAACCACCCGAGGCTCACACCGGCGCTCAGCTCGTACGCTTCTACGCGCGCCGGGACAACGAGGAGCGGGAGGACAACCCCTGATGCCCGTAAGATCCATCGCTGTGACGCCCTCACCGTTCCCCCCGGTTGGAAGCCCTTGGCCGCTGCGCGCGATGGGCGCTGAGGGCCGCGGGCCATTTCTCTGAGCGTTTCGTGGGCGTCAAAGATAAACTTTGAGGCGAAACCGGAAAGCATGCGGGTCGGCCCGTCCTGGGCATGCGCAGGTACGCACGCGGTTGCGCGGCGGGGGTTTTGGCCAACCAGCTGCTCGATGAACGGCCGGTCACCAGCGCCCGATGGATCCCTCGACCTTCACGGCCGCTCCGCGGCCCGGCCAGGTGACACCGCCGGCCCCGAGCCCGTTCACCTCACCCCCGCGGCCGCTCCCCCGTCAGGCGCCGCCCCAAGCGAGCGGCACGCCCCTGCGGGGGTACAGCCGGCCTTCCATGTCAACGACGGCGCTGAAAGCGGAGAACGAGCGCGGCGCCCATGCCGACGAGCACAAGCAGGACCACGCCGACCCACACCCAATCCCGGGGATCCGAGCTGAAATCGATGGCCACCGCGCCGCACCCGGGAGAACACGCTCGTATCATCAGGCAGCCCATCCTCTCATCAACCACCCCCTCCGGTCCGCCGGAAGGTGCGGACCACGTCGCGGTGCTCCTCGACGCCGCGGCCCCGCTATCTGCTCGGGTGCCATCTACGACGGCGAGTTCGCCGGTGTCCAGCGCCGCGACGTGGCCGAGCTCGACCAGGTGGACGGCGACGGCCCCGAGCACGCGGAGCTGAGCGCCGGTGTCCAGTCACCAGCGCCCGATGTCGCCCTCGACCTGCGCGGCCGCTCCGAGCTCGCCGGCATCCTCCTCAACACCGCGACCGCTCCGCCATCCGACCCGCTCAAGGCATCGGCAAACGCGGGCGTCAAAGGGGAACTCGGCAAGCAGATCCCCATGCTCTGGGGTCGACGCGTCCCGGGCGGCGCAAGTGCGCATGTGGTTGCGCAGCGCGGATTTCCGTCACGGTCGACGAACGGTCACGGTCGACGAACGGCCAGTCACCAGGCCCGCCTTGGGGGCTGCGCCGCGCTCACGCTCGAGAAATCCCGTCCTGGTCGTCACAACGTGCCGAGCAGGCTCAGGGATCAAGGCCGCGCCGACGTGCGCCTCGACCTCCGATGGTCCGCGCCGAGCTCGGCCGCGACGATGTGCAACCCGCTGCGCTCAGCTCGAGCTCGGCTTCGGACCGGAACGAGATTGGCAAGCCGTACCCGCAGGGGCGCAATCCATGCCCTGGATCACGGTTGACGCCGCGCCTCCGCACACGCATCTGAAAAAACTTGGAGGATGAGCATGCGCCACAGGCTGAGTGCACGCCCGACGAGACATGCACAGACATGTTCGTCGATTGCCAAGACATCGGCGGCAAGTGCATCACGGGATATCCATGCTGCGACAAATGGCGCCATACATCGTGCAGGAGTTGCTTTGAAGCCTGCGAATCGGGCACACCATACCCGCCAGCGTGCAAATGCAGATCATGCGGATTCAGATGATGAATGATCCGATAGAGGGCGCAGTCTACGTTGCCATGAGCAGGGTTGCCGGAGCGGCTCTAGCCAAGGTGGCATCCCCCGTCGTGGTCGACGATGACGAGCTCCTGCTGGGGCCATCAAGAATCGATCCGAAACGTCATCGCGCTGCGCGCGTTAGATACCTGGGTGGAGAGCCGTCTACCGATCTCAATGAAGTGCTTGCGCGTTCCGATGGGCCGCCGGTCTGTGTGGCGCTTCCGCCGACACCAGGTGGCCTGATGAGCCTCTGTCGGATCTGCGCTTCCGTGGTCGAGGGCGGGCGCACGGTGTTCGTCGTTGATCTCAGCCCAGAGGCCGCCGGAGCATTTCCGCAGGGGCCCGGCCCAGGCAGGGCCATCTCCCTCAATGTCGCGGCTGCTCTGCTACGCAAGCCGCCCGTGGTCCGATGGTCGAAGCTCGAGACAGCTCTCGCGGCTACGCTCTGGAAGTTGTGGTGCCGCCGCTCACCCGTCGCCTTCTCCAGGTTCTGTGCATCCGGGAGCACGTTCCACCCGCAGTTGGCCAACCTTGGACGCTATCACGCCGGGCTCTTTCCCCGACGGGAAGGCCATGGGCTCTTACTATCGCGCTTTGACGAGCTCCTCCTGCGACAGCTATCGCAAGAGTGGCTCTCGCCGGTCAGAGTGTTTGCCAACGCAATCGACGCCAGATCTGAGCTCGATGCATGGTTTTCACACACGGGAGATCTGTACGTGGCCGAACGGCTCAATGAGTGGTATCGCCATACGCGAGGCCGTATCATCGAACGTCGAAACGCGCATCATCCAAGACCTTCCGAGATGACGAGATGGTCCTTTCGATGGCGCGCGGGGAGCGAGGAGATCCTCGAGGCGCTGCCGAGTGTGCAAGCGGCCCCGCCTGTATCTATTGGAGGTGCTACCGCGTATGATCCTGACCGCGCATGGGTATGCCAATTTGACGCACGAGGCACACCTTACCTGAGCCGACTTGGCACCGCATCGTCGGACGACAGGCTGGAATAGGGCGTATCGGATGGCGCCGGCGACGCGTCTTCGTAGGAAAGTGGGGCAGCAACTCATTGCCGGTTCGCAACGGGGCGGCGCGCTCCAGAGACCACCTCCGACGCGCGGGAATTACTCGACCTGAGCTGTTCGAGACCACGGATTCAAGGCTGAACATCCGCTTGCACGACACGCGCGCGACCTTCATCACAATCAAGCTCGCGAACGACCGCACGGAGACGTGGATCTCCGAGCGGACCGGGCACAAGTCGAGCGGCCAGATCCATCACTACAAGCGCGCCGCCATCGTCGCCTCGTGCCCTGCTCGCGCGTCAGGGGCGCAGGCGATGACGCTCACCGGAACGGCCACGGCTCGCCGACGCTCCGCGAGGCGATGCGGTAGTCGCCGGGCTCGCCCCACACCGCGGCCTCTCTGTCGGACGCGTTGGGCCCCATCGCGAACGTGAACGACAGGACAGGCCGCTGCCCCGCACGCGGCCGCCGCTGGGGCCCCGACCAGCGCACTTCCAGGTTCGTGGCGAGCGCCACCTCCAGGGCGGCGACGGCCTCGTCGGCATCGGTGGTCGTGACCCGGGTGCCGACGAAGAAGCCGGGGGTGTTCTGCTCCACGATGTGGAGGTGCTCGCGCAGCCACGCGGCCCCGTGCGCTCCCGATGCCGGGGCGAACGGCGGCGCGTAGAAGACCTCGGCGACCGCGGCGCCGACCAGGCCGGCCACGCTGATGTGGTGCCACTGCAGGCGCTCCGGCTCGGGCGGCCAGGGCTCCGTCTCCAGCTCGATGGCGAGCGCCTCGAGGTACTGCGCCGGCCCGTCGAACGCCGGCGCCACGCCCGCAGCCTCGGTGTCGACCAGGTACACCTTGCCGTCCTCGCCGATCCAGACCGAGGGATACCCCTTCGCCACGACCGGCAACAGCACCTCGCCCTCTCCGAACGCTCGCCGCGGGGCGCGCGGCAGCTTCTCCGGCCCGAGCGGCCGCCCGCCTTCGAGCGCCTTCAGCGAGGCGAACACGCCGAGCCGCTTGTCCGGCGGGAGCGGCGTGCCCCCGGCGAGGCCCTCGAGCTCGAGCGCGCCCTCGTAGGCGGGCAGCCCGCGCGCTTCCAGCAGGGCCCGCAGCGCGTCGGGCGACGTGGTGTGCTCGGGATCGCGGCAGAGGTCGAGCTCCTGGAAGACCTCGACCGCGTGCCGGCTCAGCCGCCGGCGCGCGCTGTCGGCGAGCCGGATCGAACGGTCACTGCCTCTACGTGCCTTGCTCATCTCCGTCGCTCCCGGCGGCGCTGCTGCCGCATGCCCTGCGCCCATCGCGGGTCAGGCGGCGTGCTGCGAAGCGAGTCTGTCCCGGTCTCGCTGCTGGCGCCTGGCTGCACCACGCGCTCCCGCGGCGCGCCCCAGCGGTCGCGCAGGTTCTGCAGGAGCTGCGAACAGTTCGGGCACGGCGCGCGCGCCGTCCCGTCGGGGTGCTGCGCCTGGATCGAGGTGATGTCGCCCAGGCAGCGCTGTATCCGCCGACGATCGCGGGGGTTGTTCGGATCGAGCGGGCGGCCGTTGTTGTTCTGGCGCTCCCAGTTGCGGATGTACTCGCTCATCGCGCCGGGTTCCGCGCAGGTCTCCGGGCTCCGTCGCTCGGCCGGATAGAAGGGCTCGCCGCGGAGATCGACCGGCGGCGGCATCGCAGCGACGACGACCGGGTGTAGCGCCGGGTCGCTGCTCCGGCCCGCGGCACTGGCGCCGCGGCCCCTGACGCCGTGCCCCGAGACGGTGCACAGCACCGGCGTGAGCCCCTCCGGATCAACGACACGGAAGGGCTGCCCTCGGGCGTACTCGAATGCGTTCAGCCCGCCGGCGATCCCCAGCGGGTCGGGGCTCAGGTACAGGCCGACAGCGGCGTCGTAGAAGCGGTAGCGGTTGTATGCGAGCCCGGTCTCATCGTCGTGGTACTGGCCAGGATAGCGCCAGGGGGTCGGAGCCGGCGTGCCAGTCGGGGTATCGAGCGCGCCCCAGACGCGGAGCCGGAGGCGCGCGAGCACCTCGCCCGTGTCCGAGAGCAGCAAAGAGGGCGCGCCGCCGGCGCCGAGCACATAGTGAACCCACCGGCTGACCTCCGGCTCGCCCCCCGGAACCTGCTCCCGGTGCGCGAGCGGGCCCTCGCCCTGCTCGCTCCAGAGGTAGTCGCGCACGCGGACAGCGCGCCGCTGCCCCGCGACGACCTCTTCTGTGATTTCCTGGAGCAGGTCGTCACCGCTCCAGACGAAATGGGTCTCGATCAATGCTCCGTCGGCGCGACATACGCGCTTGAGCAGGCGGCGCGCAGACGCGTCGTGGACGTTCTCGACCCGGGTCCCGTCCGGCAGCACCACCGCGGCGAGCAGCCCACGACCGCTCCACGCGTACCTGTCGCGCTCCCCCGTGGTCCTGTCAACGCGCGCCGTGCGGCGCGCCTCCGCATCGTGCTCGTACGCGATGTCGCCACGCGAGAGGAGCACGCCGCCCGGGCCATAGTGGCGGGCCGGCGCGTCGTTCCCTGCCTCCAGCAGGCGCCCGCCGCCGCCGTGCGAGAACCGCTCGGCCGGGGCGTGCGTCGACAGCCGCGCGAGGATGCGCCCTGCCGCATCGTGCGTGAAGCGCGTTCGCTCGCCGCCCGCCGCGACATGCTCCACCACATCACCTCCTGGCGAGTGCGCGAAGCCCTCGGCGTACGTCGTGCCTGGCGGCAACGGGCCCACCCAGTCCGGCTCTGGCCCGCGCGCAGCCGACCGCCCGAGCACGCGGCGCTCCACCAGCGAGCCGACGCCATCGTAGCGGCAGAGTATGCGGCCACCGCCCGGGAGTTCGCGCACGAGCTCCCGCCCGAAGGCGTCGTAGGTGCGCTCGATCGCGGCGCCGGAGGTCACAACGCGCCGGGCGCGGCCCATTCGGTCGCGCTCGTAGCGCGCCTCGTGCCCTGTCGAGGTCCGGAGCGCCGTGCGACGCCCGGCAGCGTCGTACGCGCTCTCGATCACGACCCTGAGGCCCGCGCAGACCTGCACCTCGCGCACGAGGTTGCCGCGCTGGTCGTACGTGAACTCGCGGCAGGTGGCCTCGGTCTCCGCGCGGATCAGGCGGCCCACCGGGTCGTAGTCGAACGCGTCGAAGGTGTCGTCGGCGTACCCGCGCCGGACAACCCTGCCGCACGGGTCGCGCTCGATCTCGGTCGTGTCCGCGGCCGCGCCCCGGATGTGCTGGACGCGACCCGCGGCGTCGAGCCGGTAACGGAGCTCGCGGCCATCGAAGAAACGCTCGGCCACGATCCGTCCTGCCGCGTCGCGCTCAATGCGGTGCACCTCCCCGCGCTCATTCTCCACCTCGACAAGCTGGCACTCCCGATCATACCGGAAGCGGGTGGTCTCGCCGTTCGGCCTGCGCAGCTCGTGGACGAGGTTGTACCCGCCCCACACGAGCTCGTACGCACCGTCTGGCCCGCGGTAACGCGTGATCCGACCGTCCTCATCGCGCTCGATAGCGACCTCGGCGCCGCCCGGGAAGCGCAGCCCCCAAAGGGCGCCGCGCTCGTCGTAGTGGAAGGTCGTCCTGTGCCCCTCCTCGTCGGTGACAGCGAGCACGCGGCCCACATCGTCGTACTCCATGCGGCGCGGCTTGCCGTGCGGCTCCACGAGCTCGACCAGGTTCCCTTCGGCGTCGTGGCGGAAGAGGGTGACGCCCCCATCCGGCAGGACGGCGCTCATGCGCAGTCCCCGCTCGTCGTACGTGAAGCGCAGCAGCTCGCCGAGCGCGTCCCGGACCCCGAGCAGGTTCGCGGCGTCATCGTAGCTGTAATGGCACGCAGCGCCGAGCGCGTCGGTGGCCTCGACCACGTTGCCCTGCGGGTCGTGGCGATGCTCCATGCGTGCGCCCGTCGGATCGACGATCGCGACGATACGGCCCGCCGCGTCCCGCTCGTAGAGGGTGCGCGCGCCGGTCGGGTCGCTGTACGCGACGAGATCGCCGCGCGCGTCGTACGCGGCCCCCTCGACCCACAAGCCGGCAGCGAGGTCGATCTTGCCGAAGGCGTTGCTATCGAATCGCCGCGCCTGCCGGGAGTCGTACACCATGGTGAAGCTGTCGGCGTACTCCAGGCGGCAGTGGAGCATGCCCCGCGCGGGCGTCCGCCCGTCGGCGAGGACCGTCGGGCTTCCTTCGGCCAGGGCCGGGTCACGTGCGCCAGGGTGTGCGCACCAGGTCTCGGTGCAGCGGCCCTTCTCGTCGTAGCGGTAGAAGACGCGCAGCCCCGAAGGGGACGTTTGCTCGACCAGGCGATGCTCGCTGTAGGCGTAGCGGACGCTCCGGCCGGCGGCGTCCGTGGCGGCGACGAGGTCACCTTGGCCGTCGTAAGCATAGGTCCGGCAGCGCACGGTGCGCCCCCGCACGGTGACGAGATCGAACGCCTCAATCCGCCCGTCCGGGTAGCGGCGGACGCGCACGGTGCGGCCAGCGCTGTCGCGCAGCGATTCAAGCAGGTCGCCCTGGTAGACGAGATCAATCCGATTGCCCGCCCGGTCGACGATCGTGGCGAGCCGGTGGCGCTCGCGGGACGCGGCGAAAGGCTCGAAGAGGTAAACGAGGCCGTCCTCGCCCGTGATCAGGAATCCGTTCTCGTCGCGGCGGAGGCGGCCGCCGTCGTTGAGCGCGACCTCGCCGCCCGGCGACGGGATATCGCGGAGAGACGCGGCGCCGCTCGGCGCGTGGACGACCAGCGTGCGCCGCCGGAGCGCGATCTCCCATGCGAGCGAGTGTGTCCATCCCGCGCCCAGCCCGACGTCGCGCTCACGGGCGAAGGACGAGTAGCTGCGGCGCAGCTCGAAGACCATGGGCCCTGTCAGCACCAGGTCCGTCTGCGGGAGCGTGTAGACCCGCCCCGTCACCGGGTCTACCGGGTCGCCGGCGTGCGTGCCGCCGTTGCCTCCGTGTGCCGGGTTCATGCAGCCGCCGCCGCTGCCAGGCCCGCACCCGTTCGCGCCTGGCCCCCCGCCGTTCGCGCCGTTGCCGCCGTTGTTCCCGCCGGCGCCCTGGCCCGCGCCACTGCCGCTGCCGCCTCGTCCGCCGCCGCCCCCGCCGGCGCCGCCGCCGCCCAGGATGAAGACGCCTGGATTCATGCCAGGGATCGCGGGGATGTTCGGAATCGGAGCCGTGCGCGCCATGGCTGGAGAATATCGCTCAAAGTGTCCGAGGCGCACCAGCGGGAGCTCCCGGGTCCGCCGCGGCCTCATCCGCTTCCTCCCGGGGGGCCGGGGGTGCCTCCTCCACCACCTCCCGGAGCACCTCGCCCTCGCCGCCCTCGGCTGGCGGCCGGCGGTCCAGCCGATCGCCTTGGTCCATCGGCTGGCGTCACCTTTCTACGAATGTGGGTCAAGCGAAGCCGCTCGGCGGCATTGAGCTCATCAAGCCAGGCGATCATCTGGACGGACGTGTCCGGGTAGATATCGAACGTCCGGAGCTCACCCACACAGCGTGCTGGCGCCAAGCATCTGCATGATGCACGCGCTCATCTCTGTGCTCGTGCTGTTCTTTCTCGCTGGGAAAGGCTCATGCCATGCGGTGAAGGTTTCTGTCACCAGACGGCTTCACGCGCTGGCCCGATGCCAATGTACGTCCCAGTACCGGAGGTGGCGTTCCGGCGGCGAGCCGACGCGAACGGCGGGCTAAGCTGTCAGCGTGAGCTTGCGCGCCTCTTCGGTGTAGGCGCCAGGCCGAGCAGCCGACCGATCACCTCGTGAACGACCCACGCGGTCACCTCATCCCCAAAGGCGACCGCGCGGCTCAGGGTGCTGGCGAGCTCAGCAACCAAGGCGGCCCTGGGCGAGACGGATAGGCCGGCGCGTACCCCGCCGGCAGCCTCCAGCGACCAGGTGCGCTCACGGAGCACACCCCACCGGCAAGCCCGCCGCGGGGAGGTCCCGAGGGCAGGCCCAGGCACCGGCGCGCTCCGCTGCCGGTGTGCCGCCTTGCATCCTCGTTCGTAAGTGACATGTTAGTAATGAATGGTCCGCCCGCGTAGCGTCACCGACGAGGAGATCCTCGATGAGGCCCGCGCCTGCTTCCTCGAGCACGGGGCCGGCGTGTCGACGACCGTGATCGCGGCGCGGCTCGGCATCTCGCACGGGGTGCTGTTCCAGCGCTTCGGCACCAAGGAGCAGCTCATGCGCGCCGCGCTGCTCCCCGCGACCGAGCAGCCGTGGATGGCGCGGGCGCGATCCGGCCCCGACGACCGCCCGGCGCGGGCCCAGCTCCTCGAGCTCGCGGAAGAGATCTCCGTGCACCTCGAGCGCATCGTGCCGTGCATCGCGGTGCTCCGCTCGGCCGGGTTCACCCTCGATACCACCTACGAGCGACGGGAAGATCTCCCGCCGGTGCGCGCGCGCGGCGAGCTCGCGGCGTGGTTCGCGCGCGCGGCGGCGCGGGGCGTCCTGCGCCCAGTCTCGCCCGAGCACGCGGCCGACCTCTTCCTCGGCGCGCTGCAGTTCCGCCCGTTCCACCAGCACATCTCGCGCGACGGGTTCACGCAGGCCGAGGGCCGCGCCTACCTCGAGTTCGTGGTCGACGTGCTCTGCCGGACCCTCGATCCGGCCGGAGACCCGCGATGACCGCCGCGCGCACGGCTTCGACCGCGCCTCGAACGGCGAGGCGCCATCCAACGTTCGACAGGTGAACAACGCCACACGCCAGAGGAGCGCCGAGGACGCATGATGAAACCGATCGAATCCAGCAGCGGCTCACCCGAGTCACCCGATCTCCCGGACGCGCCCGCGACATCCGGCGATGTGCCCGGGCCCTTCACCTTCCTCATGACCACCCCGGCCGAGACGGGGCACCTGCTCCGCATCCTCGAGCTCGCGCGGGGGCTGACCGCGCGCGGCCATCGGGTGCTCGTGCACACGCAGGCCTCGGCGGAGGCCGCGGTCAGGGCGGCGGGCGCCGAGCTCGTGCCCTATGGCCGTCACCACAATGTCGTGATGCGGCTCCGCGACCGCCCGGTGGAGGGCGCGCTGCGGTGGCTCCCGACCATCCCCCGCAACCTGATCCGGTTCCGCGAGGCCCTGATCGAGAGCAGCGTGGAGCTCGCCGAGGAGCTCACGCCCATCCTCCGGCGCGAGCGCGTGGACTGCCTCGTCCACGACACCTTCGGCTTCGGCGCGGGCTACGCGGCCGAGCGCGCGGGCATCCCCTGGGCGAGCGCGGGGAACGCCGCGACGGTGCTCGACGCGGCGGGACTACCGCTGCTCGCGCGCTCGCTCAAGCTACCGCGGCTCGTCAGCGAGCGTCCCGCGCTCCTGCACGCCCTCGCCGACAGGGTCCTGCCGCTGTCGCGGGCGCGGGCGGCGCTCGGCCTGCCGCCGCGCCGCCCGGGCGGGCCGGCGGAGTTCGTGCGCGTCGCGACGTCGCCGGAGCTCCACGTCGTGATGGCCCACCGCGGCTTCGTCCCCGACGCCGCGCTCCGGGAGCGGCAGCTCTTCGCCGGCCCGGTCTCGTTCAACGTGCCCGGCGGGCACGGCGCCGGGGCGTCGCGCCCCGCCGCGCCCGTGGAGGTGCAGCCCGGCACGGTCCTCGTGAGCACCACGACCACGGGCAAGGACGGCGGCCTGCTCCGGCGCGTGCTCCTGGCGGTCGCGCCGATGGGGATCCCCATCCTCGCCACGGCCGCCAGCGCGGAGGACGTGCCCACCGGCCTCGGAGAACACGTCCGGATCGAGCGGTACCTGCCCCACGAGGAGGTGTTCCCCAGGGTGGCGGCGGTGATCACGCACGGCGGCTGGGGCACCGTCGGGCGCGCGCTGGAGCACGGGGTCCCGATGCTGATCATCCCGCTCTTCGGCGACCAGCACATCAACGCCGCGCAGGCGGAGCGCGGAGGGTTCGCTCATCGCCTGCCCCTCGCCGAGGCGACGCCGGACGCGATCCGGGCGCGGCTCCGGGCGCTGCTCGCGGACGGGGCCCTGCGCGAGCGCGCGCAGGCCGCCGCCGTCGAGATACGACAGCTCAAGTCAGGCGCGGTCGCCGCCAGGGCGCTCGAGCGGCTGGCCGCCCGCTCCCCCCACCGCGAGACGGCGCGCCACGCGCCGCCGCCGGCGGCCCAGGCGCTCGAGCAAGGGTGACGCAACGCCGGACCGAACGACGCGGGGCACGGGGCGGCTACCGCCGGGCGTCGGCCGGCGCGCGGCTGCGGCCCGGGAGGGTCAGGGCGCAGCCGATCGTCAGGAGCAGCGCCGCGCAGAAGACGGCGATGGCCGTGGTGTGCTCGCGCATCACGACCTCGTGCTCGCGGGTCTCGGTGAGGACGAGGCCGAGCACGGTGAGGCCGGCGATGCCCCCGAGGTAGCGCATGGTCGAGGTGAGGCCCGCGGCCATCCCGCTCCGGTCGCGCGGCACGTCGCTCATCGCCGCCGCCTGCGACGGCGCGGACGTGAGGCCGAGGCCGGCGCCGAGCGCCAGGAGCGCGGGCACCGCGTCGGTGATGGCGCCGAGCGGCCGCGCCGCGAGCAGGACCATGCCGGCCAGGGCGAGCGAGCAGCCGACCAGGGCGACGGCGCGCGCGCCGAAGCGCTCGGAGGCGCGGCCCGCGAGCGGCGAGGCGACGACCATCATCGCCATCATCGCGACGAGCGTGTTGCCGACGTCGCGCGTCCCCACGTCGAACAGCCGCACCCCGACCTGCGGCAGCTCGAACAGGACCGAGTACATGGCGAAGTTCTGGATGGCGATGATCAGGCTGCCGCCCATGAAGGTGCGCCGCCTGAACAGCGAGAAGTCGATGACGGGGTCGGCGACGCGCCGCTCCCAGAGCACGAACGGCACGAGGCCCAGCGCGCCGAGCGCGGCCGCCCAGCGGAGGTGGGCGTTCTCGAGGCCGAGCGCGATGCCCAGGAGCGAGGCGCCGAGCAGCGCCGAGCCCACGATGTCGAAGCGCGCCGGCGGCGCAGGGGGCGCAGACGCGGCGGGCGGCGCAGACGCGGCGGGCGGCGCGGGAGCAGCCAGCGGCACGGCCGCGGCCGCGACCGGCGGCGCGGCCAGCGCCACGGTCGCAGCCGGCGCCGCGGCCACGGCGGGCGCAGCCGGCGCCGCGGCCACGGCGGCCGCGGGCGCTCCGGCGCCGCGCGCGCCCCGCGCCAGCGCGGCCGAGACGAGCAGGACCGGGACGTTCGCGAGGAAGATCGACGTCCACCCGAAGTGCCCCACGAGCAGCGCGCCGACCTTCGGCCCCGCGCCCGCCGCGAGGCCCATCATCGCCCCGAAGGCGCCGAACGCGCGCCCGCGCACCTCCGGCGGCAGCTCCGTGCGGAGCATCGCCGTCGCGCTCGGGGCGAGGATCGCGGCGCCCGCGGCCATCGCGACGCGCGACGCCGTGAGCACCGGGAGCACCGGCCACACGTAGGCCAGCGCGGCGCCGAGCGCGAAGACGAGCTGCCCCAGCGCGAGCGCGCGCCGGTGGCCGAGCCGGTCGCCGAGCTTCCCGCCCGGGCTCTGCAGGACGATGTTCGTGAGCAGGTAGCTCGTCACGAGCCCCTGGCGGAGCTCGCCCGACCCGGCCTGGAGGACGCGCCCCATCTCGGGCAGCGCCACGGCCACCATCGTCGAGTTGAGCGGCGCGAGCGACGCCGAGAGGGCGATGGCGACGAGCAGCCGCACCGGCAGCCGCGACGGCGCCCCGGACGAGGGCTCAGCCACGCGTGATCGCCCGCCGCTGGAGCAGGTACAGGCGCTCGCCCGCGAACGCCCACTCGATGTCCTGCGTGCCGCCGAACGCCGCCTCGCACGCCGCGGCCAGCCCCTCCAGCGCGGCGAGCCGGGCGTCGTCGAGGCACAGCGCCTCGATCCGGTCAGGCTCCACCGCGACCTCCCTCGTGCCGCCCTCCTCGGCCCACAGGATCGCGAGGTCCTTCTCGCCCGCCCGCCGCTCGAGCACGCGCCCGCCGCGCGCCATCCGGTAGCTGTCCGGCGTCACGAGCCCCGCGACCACCGCCTCGCCGAGGCCCCACGTCGCCTCGACCACGCGCTCGTCGGCGCCCGTGGCCGGGTTCCGCGTGAAGAGCACCCCCGCGGTGTCGGCCTGCACGAGCCGCTGCACGACGACGCCCATCCGCGGCTCCGGCGCGAGGCCGAGCTTCCGCCGGTAGGCCAGCGCCGCCTCGGTGCGCGCCGAGCCGTGCACCTTGCGGACCGCCTCGAGCAGCCCGTCGCGGCCGCGCACGTTGAGCTCCGTCGCGTGCTGCCCGGCGAAGCTCGCCGAGGCGCCGTCCTCGCCGATGCCCGACGACCGCACGGCCACGGGCCCGTCGAGCTCGCGGAACGCCGCGACGAGCCGGTCCACGGCCGCGCCGTCCCCGGCGACGACGCGCTCGACGAACGCCGCCGACAGCGCCCGGCCCGGCGGCACCGGCAGGCCGCTGCGGTGCGCCTGCCCGAGCTGCGCCGCCTTGCCCCCGAAGTCCCCCTCGCCGAGCTCGTCGTCGAAGCGCGCGATCAAGGCGACGCCTCCTGCGCGCGGCGCTCGGGCGGCCGCGCGAGGATCGTCACCTCGCCGGCGCCCCCGTCGACGCGCACGCGCGCCCCGTCCGGGATCGTCACCGTCGCCTCCCGCGTGCCGACGATGCCGGGGATGCCGTACTCGCGCGCGACGATCGCCGCGTGGCAGAGCTGGCCGCCGCGGTCGGTCACGATCGCGCCGAGCAGGGGGAGCACGACGTTGAACGACGCCGACGTCGCGCGCGTCACGAGCACGTCGCCCTGCTGGATCCGCCCGAAGTCGTCCGGGCCGGTCACGACGCGCGCCGTGCCCTCGTAGACGCCCTCGTTGATCGAGAGGCCGCGGACGGCCGTCTCGGTGTTCCTGGCCTCGGACTCCTTGAACGCGCTGCTCATGATCGCGTCGACGGCCAGCGACGCGCGGCGCGCCGGGGCGGGGAATACCTCGATGGGCGGCGGCGGTCCAGGAGGCACGTTCAGCCACGGGGGCGCGTCGTCGAGGGTCGCCGTCGCGCGCCAGCGAGCGCGCGCGGCGATCTCGGCGGCGGGCGGCTCCCGCCGGTCGCGCAGGAGGCCGATCATCTCGTCGCGCGAGAGGTCGGCGGCGTGCTCGGGGTCGTCGACCTTGCCGGCGGCGGCGAGGCGGCGCCCCGCCTCGATGACGGCCCGGCGCGCGAGCCCGGTGCCCCAGCTGTCCGAGTAGAGCGCCCGCTCGTCGCGCAGGCGGTTCGTTAGGCGCGCCTCGCCGAGCAGCTCGTCGAACCGCGCGCGGTGGGCCGCGGGCACGCGCTCCCGCAGCGCCTCCTCCTCGGCCTCGCGCGCGGCGGGCGCCCCGGCCCCGCGGTCGCCGTCGACCGCCGCCCTGATCGCGCGGACGAGCGTGTCGGGCAGCTCGCCGCCCGTCTTGTCGGACACGTCGTAGCCCGTCGTGCGGAAGCGCACGAGGTCGAGGTAAGCGCGCGTCGCCGGGCCGACCTCGCCCTCCAGCGCCGCGAGCGCGTCGAGCGTCGCCTGCGGGTCGCCCCGCCGGGCGAGCGCCTCGCGGCCCGCCGCGCTCGCGCGCAGCGCCCGGGCGAGGACCTCGAGCTCCGCGGCCGCGACCCCCTTCGCCAGCGGCGTGCTCCCCCGCAGCAGCGCGAGCGCCTCGCCGGGGCTCGCGCCGGTCCACGCGCTCACGTGCGCGAGGTAGTCGCCCGCCGGGAGGGTGGCGGCGAAGTTGTAGCGGTGGTGCAGGGCGATCATGTCCTCCATGTGCGCCTGGGCGCGCCCGAGGTGCGCGATCAGCGCTTCCGTGTCGAGCTGGGCGGGGTCGATCGCCTGGACGGCGAGGTTCTTCTCGGTGGCGCGCGGCCGGTCGACGCGGTCCCACCGGTCGAGGTCCTCGCGCCACAGCTTCTGCTCGAACGCCCGTCGGGTCTGCCGGATGCGCGCGCGCATGCCCGGGTGCAGGCGCAGGAGGAGCCACAGCACGAGCTTCGGCGGCGGCCCGCTCGCCCCTGGCGGGGCGCCGTGGATCACGGCCTGCGCGTAGATGAAGCCGTTGACCGCGGCCGGCTGCAGGTGGCTCATCAGGAGCCCGTAGCGCGCCGAGCCCTCGGCGAAGCCCCTCGGCATCCCCCGTATCAGCGGCTCGGCGGCGAACCTGGTGACCGGTCGCGTGAAGTGCGCCCGCTCGATCTCCCAGGGGCCCGGCCCGGGGGCCTCGAATCTGACGCCGGTGACGCTCGGATCTCTCTTCATCGCTGCACCACCTCGACCTCCGCGCCGCGCCCGCACGAGCCGCCTTGTCGTCCGGAGGACAGCGGCGACTTTTTGGTGACGGCATGGTCACGGTTTCATGACGACGCCGAGGGTAGGGGCCGCGATCCCGGGGGTCCAGGCCCCCGGCGTTCGCGGCGGGGGCCGGGCATCGGAAGGTTCGGGCGTGCGCGCGTGTGGGATGAGCGCGCAGGTCGGCCCGGGATGGCGTCGCGAGGCGACCCTCATGGTCGTGACGACCCTTGTTCTCCGGCCGCCCTTCACAGTGCGCGAGCAGGTCGTGGAGGAAGCTGCCGAGGTGATCCCCGGCTCTCGCTCCCGGCGGCTCAGAGGCCGATTTCGGGTCTTGGCCCTGCGCACCTGGTGAGCAGCGCCTCGACCTGGTCGGCGGGGTCGAGCGAGTACTCGTAGAAGTCGCTCGGGTCGAAGAAGGAGTACGTGGAGCCGCTCGACTCCTTGTCCCCCGAGGTGGAACGGTAGATGTTCCCCGAGGCGACCAGCGTGCCGTCGTCGAAATAGTGGGGGCGGTTCACCGTGTCGAACACGCTGTTCTCGAGCACCATGTTGGTGCCCCCGCGCGCGTAGTTGCCGTAGGAGTCGATGCGCTGGAGCCAGTTGTTGTAGAGGTGGGCACGGAGCACGTTGTCCGTGCTGGGGTTGCGCTGGTTCAGGTCGCGGAACCAGTTGTGGTGGATGGTCATCTGCGCGGTGACGTTCTCCGTCCAGCCGATCCCGAACGCCTTGTTGTGGTCGCTCAAGACGCTCCAGGACACGGTCAGGTAGGAGGTGTCCTTGCGGCTGTCGATCATGCCGTCGCCGATGTGGTGCAGATGGCAGTGGTCGATCCAGACGTGGTGGGCCGTGTCCATCTGGATCCCGTCGAAGTCCTGCGTCTTTCCTTCCCAGTCTCCTTCGACGAAGGTGTCGCCGATGGTCAGGTTCCGCAGGATGACGTTGTGCACTCCGCTCCCGAGGAAGAACCCGCCCTGGGAGATCTCGGCCGTCGCGCCGATGCCCACGATGGTCTTGTCCGATGCGACCGAGATCTCCTTGCCCTTGGGGGACACCGTGATCTTCCCCTGGACCCGGATCACATGGGGCCCGGACGCCCCGGCGTATCGCTCGAGATCGGCCTGGTTCGTCACGGTGACCGTCTCTCCGTCCCGCCCGCCATGGGTCCCGTCCTGGCCCTCGCCGCTCACCGTGGCAAAGCCCTCCAGGGTCAGGGGACACCCCTCGCTGTCGGCCGCGCCCCCCGCGCCGCCCGTGCCGCCGCCGCCCGAACCTACCGGACCGGCGCTCGACTCGCCGCCGCCCGCTCCCCCCGAGCCGTTCGCCGATCCGCCGCCACCGGCGCCGCCGGAGCCTGGATCTCCGCCCGTGGACGAGCTGCCCGTGGACGAGCTGCCCCCGCTCGCCGCACCTGCCGTCGTCGAGCTCGCGCTCCCTCCTGCCAGCGAATCGACGCTCCCCGAGCCGCCGGGCTCTGATGTCCCGCAGGCCAAGGCGAAGCCGAGAGGAGAGGCCGCAAGGAGGAAGGAAGCGAAGAGGTTCTGTTTCATGGCTCTCTGGTCTTTCTTTGGCCTCGATCGACAGGTGTTCACGAGAGGCGCTCTCAGTCCGCAAACGTGGGCTTCCAGGGCGCGAGCATGTTCTCGACCGTGTAGCTCGCAGCCTCGGCCGCGCTGAGCTGCCTGGACTCGCGGGCTCGCTCGCTCGGCCTCGCGCCAGGTCCGGTGGTCATGTACTCGGCGAAGCGCGCGGTCGCGAGCGTGTTTTCGCTCATGCGGACCCAGCCCACGGGCGCGATGTGCGCGCCGAGATCGGTCCCGAGGTAGGTCGTCGCGCCGTAGGGCCTCCAGTTGCGGCCGAGGGCGACCGCGCCGGCCCGGATCGAGCCGACCGCCGTCGCCTTTCCTCCGAGGAACACGATCCCGAAGGGGATCGCTTGGTCCGTGCTCGGCGCCGTGATCGCCGTCCCCTGCGCGACATTGTGGACCGTACAGTCCTCGAACACGGCCGTGGCGCCTCCGAAGATGAAGTCGACGCTGCCCTCGATGTAGCAATCCCTGAAGTACTGCGTTCCATTCTTCACATAGACCGTGTCCTGGTAGCCGAGGGCCCGGCAGTGACGGAATTGCACGCGGCTGCCGGAGACGAGCAGGGCCACGGCCTGCACGCCCGGGCCCGTGCTGTTGGCGAAGGTGATGTTCTCGGCCGAGACGTCGCTCGCGGAGATGTTGACGCTGAAGCTCCCCGAGGTGCCCAGCGTGCCCCCTGCGCCGTTCGGCGTGTTCGCGTTGTCGCCGTAGGTGAGCACGGTCGTCTCCGCCTGACCTGTCCGGCCGCAGAGCGTGACGTGGGGGCGGTCGACGACGAGCTTCTCGGAGTAGGTCCCGGGGGCGATGCGAAGGATGGTGGGGGTCGTGTTCGACCTGGCGACGCTGTTGATCGCGGCCTGAACCGAGGTGAAATCACCCGAGCCATCCCGGTTCACGTCGATGAGCACCCCACCTGTCACGCTGTTGCAGTCGGACGTCCCGCCGCCGCCTGAACCACCTGCGCCTGAGCCACCTGCGCCTGAGCCACCTGCGCCTGAACCGCCGCTGCCAGCGACGCCGGTCCCCGAGCTTCCGCCCGCGCCGCTCGCCGGGCCGCGGCACAGGCAATAGTCGGACTGGTGTCCCGCGTCGCACGGCAGGGCCGGGCGCGTCTCGTCGGGGCCGCAGCTTCCCTCGAGGTTGTCATAGGCGGCCTCACAGGCGAGACCTGCGGCTCGGCACACCGCCGTGCAGCCGCTCCCGTTCTGGAAGACGGCGCCGCAGAAATCCTCGCCCGAGGTGCACAGCTCGAAGCCGGCTGCCTCGATCGGTGAGCAATCGACGGGCACGCCGGCGCTTCCGCCAGCGCCCGCGCTCCCCGAGCCGCCGGGCGACACCGTGCCGCCGCTCCCCGTCGCACCGCTCGACTGCCCGCTGGGGCCGGCGGGCGAGCCGCCTCCAACGGGTGAGTCGCCTCCAGCGGGTGAGCCGCCTCCGGCGGGCGAGGCCACATCCTCGGCGCCCGGCTCGCTCGAACAGGCGAGCGAGCAAAGGAGAGCGAGGAAGGAAGGGAGCGCAACACAGGGGTAAGGACGCGACATAGGGGAGTTCTCCACGACGCAAGCAGGGAGCGTGTCAGGGGCACCGCACGAGGGACGGTTGTTCGAGGGAGATCAGACCCGTCAAAAAAGAAGGCCCCTCGGCGGGCCCGCCCTCGAGGCCTCGCGAAGGGGCGCGGAGCCCCGCCGGCTCCGCGCCCGGCGCCGCGCGGCGACCCCCGAGCGAGCCGCTCTTCCGGGGGCAACCCGCTTCCGCCCCGCCTCGCTACTCGCGCGCGAGCGGCAGCGCCCAGGGGCCTCCCGCTCCGGCCCGGGAGATCACCTGGGGCAAGGCGTCGCTCGCCCGCTCGGGCTCGTATGCGTAAGGGGGCGTGAAGACCTCATCGGCTGGCTCCTCGCGCTCCTCGCGCTCCTCGCCCTCGCCGCCCAGGTGAACGCCGCTCTCGTCGCGGTAGAGGTTCGAGCCAGGGACGGCCAGGAGGAGCCCGCTGCCCGTCGCGTCGCTGCAGGTCGCGCGCCGCGTCGCTGCCTCGGCGTTCTCGAACACGCTCGCCTCGAGCAGCACCTGCCCCTCGCAGGAAGCGCCGACCGCCCATCCCGAGATGTTCGAGAACACATCGTTGAAGAGGTGGACGCGCGCCCGGGATCCGACGACGTTCGGGGCGCGCGTGCTCACTTCGTCGAAGCGACAGTGGTGCATCGTCACCTCGGCGTCGGTGATCGTGCAGGCCCAGCCCTCGCGGCCGCCGCACTCGGCCTCGTTGCTGCCGTCGAAATGGACGTAGGAGAAGGTGACGCCGCTCGTGCCCGCGAGGACGTCGGCAAAGGCGTCGCTGATCCACTTGATGGTCGTGTGATCGATCCAGACCCGGGAGGGCTGCGTCAGCGTGAACGCGTCGCCCGCCTCGAGCAGGCTCGCGTTCAGGTCGTAGAGGGCGAGGTTGCGGAGGATGATGTTCTGGCTCTCGTCGAGGTTCATGGTCACCCCCGGCAGCGCCGCGCCGCGCCCGAGCCCGACGAGGGTCTTGTTCGAGCCGAAGCGGAGGATGCGATCGTCCCGCGTCGCGCCCACGAGCGGGCGCTCGCAGGTCGCGTCCCCGGTGAGCACCTGAGAGAGCGTCTTCTCGGGATCTTCCGCGCAGGTGCTCGGGCAGACCTCGATGTCCCCGATGTCCGATCCCTTGCGGCGGAAGTCGTGGACGCCCTCGGCGAGCAAGAGCACGGCCGGCTCGTCCGAGCGGGCGAGCCGCTCGAGCTCGGTCCAGCTCGAGACGAGCACGGGCGCCGCCCCCGCGCCTCCCGTCGTGCCCTCGCCAAAGCCGATCGGCGCGATGCGTATGGCTTTCCGGAGGGCGATGGGCCCCCTCGTCCCGGGGGCAGGCCCGATCCAGCGGCCCGCCGTGCTCGATGGGAAGAGCGCCTCGGGATCGCAGCCCGGCAGATCTCCAGGGCTCCCCAGCTCGCGCGCCGCCGTCCAGCCGCTGTCGTCGTAGCCGGGCGCCGTCCAGTCTCCTTCCGGCGCCGTGCTCAGCTTCCAGTCGCTGCCGCTCCCATGGCTGCGCTCCAGCTCATCGAGGTGGACGAGCGCCGCGGGGGTCCCCGCGGCGGCATGGACGCTCACGGCGATCACGTTCTCACCCGGGAGCAAGGAGAGGGGCACGAAGAGCGGAGCGCGCGCCGACTCGCTCACGGCGAGGAGATCACCATTGACGTAGACGCGGAAGGTATCGCGCGCCGTGATGGAGAGACCGGGGCCCTCGAGCGCGCCATGGCTCGCGCTGACGAGCGGGGAGCTCGCGAGCTCGTCTCCCTCCCCGAAGGCGGCGCCCGGCGGGAGCTCCGCGTCGGGCGGCTCGCCCTCGCAGGAGAGCTCCGCGGGGGAAGGAGCGCTGCCGCCGGCGCCCGCGGCCCCGGGGAGCCGCGTGGCCGTCTGGACGAGCTGGTCCTCGCAGGAGAGCCCCCAGGTCGAGGCCGAGAGCGCGGCGGCCCCGAGGAGCCAGGTGCTGCGGGAGAGGCGCATCGACAACAAGCGAAGCTTGGGGGCCATGGCGCAGACCGCAAGCCCGGTGCTCCGAGCTGCCTGCTTCGATCCAGCGTTCTCCAGCGCTCTGGCGGCGGGTGAATGGTAGCGCCCTCCAGCGCTCTGGCGGCGGGTGAATTTTTCTGGAGGGTCGAGACGCCCCCAGGTAACCACGAAGGCGTGGCTCACCCCACGCGCTCTGTCCCGCCGCCCGGACCCACCGTGGCCCGCTTCCCCGCCGAGAAGCGGTCGGACGCGAGCCTCGTCGCCGGGGTCGCCGCCGGAGAGCGCGAGGCCCTCGCCGTCATCTGGGACAGGTATTCGGGTCTCGTGCGGGGTGTGCTTTACGGCGCCCTCGGTCCCGATACGAGCCTCGAGGATCTGGTCCAGGAGGTCTTCCTGGCCCTGTTCCAGGGAGCCGCGCGCATCCAGGACGGGGAGGCCCTCCGTGGCTACCTTGCGTCCGTGGCGGCGCGACAGGCGGCGCTCGAGATCCGGAAGCGCAGGATACGCCGCTGGGTGGGCCTCTCCCCGAGCGGGGAGCTCCCCGAGCGCGCCCTCGAGCGCGTCGACTTCGAGCATCGCGAGGTGCTCCGCGCCCTCCACCGCGTGCTCGGCAAGCTGAGCGCGCGCCGGCGCATGGCCTTCGTGCTGCGCCACGTGCAAGGCCTCGAGATGCTCGAGACGGCCGCGGCCCTCGGCGTATCCGAGTCGACGGTGCGCCGAGAGCTCGAGAGCGCGCGCGAGTTCTTGCTCAAGGCGCGCGAGCCAGCCCTCCAGGAGTTTCTGTCTCGGCGTGAAGGACCTTGGCCATGAGCGACCCCGAACGACAGCTCGATCCCGTCGCGGCGCTCCTGCAGCGCGCCGCGCGGCTGAGCGAGACGGAGCGCCTCGAGGCGCGCGCCGCCTTCTTGCGCCGCGTCGACGAGGAGCAGGCGCGCGCGAGCAAGAAGCGGGTGGCCGTGCGCTGGGCAGCTCCGCTCGCCTTCGCCGCGGTTGTGCTGCTGCTCGCTTTCTTCTTCTGGCGACCGGAGCGAGGTCTCGAGTACGCCGTCGAGGGCGCCGCGGACGAGAGCGGCTATGTGCGTGTGCCGCTCGATCACCCGGCTGCCATCACCTTCTCCGACCGGACGCGGATCCGGGCGGCGGCAGGGACGCGGCTTCGCATCGACGAGACGAGGAACGAGAGCGGCGCCCGCATCTCGGTCGAGCGCGGCCGGGTCGAGGCCGAGGTCACGCACACCGGGCACAGCGATTGGCGCTTCGCGGCGGGTCCGTTCGTGGTCCGCGTGGTGGGCACGCGCTTCGAGCTCCTCTGGGACGCCGACCGCGAGCGGATCGAGGTGATCCTGCACGAGGGCTCGGTCGAGGTGGAGGGCTACGCCGGCTCCGGTGTCGTGAGCGTGCGCGCGGGGCAGCGCTTCGTGGGAGACGCCCTGGCGAGGACCCTGCACGTCAGCGACACGGCGGCGCACGGCCCCGAGCCCGCGCCTCCCGCAGCGCAGGGACAGGGCCCCGAGGTCGCGCCGGCGCAGGGCCCCGAGGTCGCGCCAGCGCCGCCGGAGGCCGCTGCTCCGCCGGAGCCGAGCTCCTCCGAAGCGCCGACGCCGCTGGCCGCCCCGCCGAGCGGCAAACCGTCCTGGACCAAGCTCGTTTCGCAGGGCGAATTCCGGCGCGTCGTCCAGGAAGCCGCGGTGCGGGGCACGCAGAGCTGCCTCGCCTCCTGCGACGCCGCCGACCTGAACGCCCTGGCCGACGCCGCTCGCTATGTGGGGCAGAACGAGCTGGCCGAGCAGGCCCTGCTCGCCCTGCGAGCGCGCTACGCGCCGACAGCGGGGAGCCGTGCGGCCTTCTTGCTCGGGCGCCTTCACGAGAGCCGCGGCGGCGCGGCGCGCGCCAGGGCCTGGTACGAGACGGCGCTCCGCGAGGCGCCGAGCGGCGCCTTTGCCGCCGAAGCGCTCGCGGGGAAGATGCGCGCGGTCCAGAGCCTCGAGGGGCCCGCCGCCGCGCGTGGTATCGCTCAGGAGTACCTGCGCCTCTATCCGGGCGGGGTCCACGCCAAGGCGGCTCGACAGCTCGCCGCTCAGCCGTGATCCATGGTCCAGCGGGTGCGGATGCTCCTCGTCGTGTTCCTGCTGCTCGTCTGCCCTCGAGTGGCCTGGGCGCAGCGCGTGCTCGTCGTGCGGCCACCCCCGCGCGACGCGACGCTCTTCGAGGCCTTCGGACGGCTCTGCGCCGAGCTCCAGCTGCAGTCCTTCGAGGTGGTCGTGCTCGGAGGCTCGGCTCGCTCTCCCGGGCCAGAGGAGCTCGAGCGAGAGGCGCAGGAGAGCGAGGCCTTCGCGGCTGTCGCGCTGCGGCGCGACGGCAGCGGAACGGCCGCCGAGGTGTGCATCGTGGATCGCGTGACCGGCAAGACGACCACGCGCAGGCTCCTCATCGATCCTTCGAGCGACGGCCCGATGCTCCTCGCCGTGCGCGCCGTCGATCTCCTGCGCGCGAGCCTCCTCGAGCTCGGCTCGGGCCAGGCTCCCGCTCGCGACGTGCTGGGCGTCGAGGCCCGGCCGCCCGCCCCCGAGGTGCTCCGCTTCTCCCGGGAGCCGCCCCGTTTTCACGTGCGCGCGGGGGGGCTCGTCCTCTTCACGCCGCCGGTCGGCGGCGGCGTCGGCGTGCACCTCGGGGCGCACTATCGCCTCGACGAGCGCCTCCGTCTCGGCCTGCTCCTGGCCGGTCCACTCTTCGGCGCCGGGTTCCGTGCAGAGGGCGGCGCTGCCCGGGTGCGCCAGGAGCTCGCGCTCGTCCGGGGCAGCTGGAACCTCGGGCAAGCGGCCGCCGGTCATCGCTGGGAGTGGGGGCCGCTCCTCGGCATCGGCGCCTATCACCTGCAGGCGACAGGCGATGTCGAGCTGCCGCTCGTGGGGCGAAGCGCGGAGTTCTTCAGCCTCGCCGCGGACGCGGGGCTGAGCGTCCAGTACTTCTTTCATCCGAGCGTGAGCCTCGGTCTCGAGCTCACCTGTCTCACGCTCCTGCCGCGCCCCATCATCGCCGTTGACGAGGAGCGCTCCGCTCCCCTCATCGCGCAAGCCCTGGGCACGCTCAGCCTGGGTGCCTCGTTCTGAGCGAGCGTGCGGCCAGCAGCCGCCCGGGCGAGCGTGCGGCCAGCAGCCGCCTGGGCGAGCGTGCGGCCAGCAGCCGCAACAGCCACAAAAAGGGCCGGCGCTGACGTGCGCGCCATGGCGCCGGCGCGGGTTCGAACGCACGTTGGTGCGCGGGGGGAGGGAGCGTTCGCCGATGACCCGTGCTGCCCGTTCCATGCTCGGAGCGCTCGTGCTCGTCTCGTGCGCCACGGCCGAGAGCGCTCCGGGCGGCGAGCGCGCCGCGGAGAAGACCCCGCAAGGAGGGAAACCGATGCTGAGCCTGACGTCGCCGGCGTTCTCGCAAGGCGGCGAGATCCCGAGCGAGCACACCTGCGAGGGGGCCGATCGATCCCCGCCGCTCGCCTGGTCCTCGCTGCCGCCAGGCACGCACAGCCTCGCGCTCGTCGTGGACGACCCGGACGCGCCCGACCCGCGCGCCCCGAAGACCACGTGGGTCCACTGGGTGGTTTACAACCTCCCGCCCACCGCGAAAGGCCTGCCCGCAGGCGCTGCGGAAGGCGGCCTCCCCGAGGGCGCCCGGCAGGGCATGAACGACTGGAAGCGCCCCGCCTACGGTGGTCCCTGTCCGCCGGCTGGCAGGCACCGCTATTTCCACAAGCTCTATGCCCTCGATACGGTCCTGCCCCACCTCGGCACACCGACGAAGTCCCAGCTCGAACAGGCAATGGCCGGCCACGTGCTCGCCCAGGTCGAGCTCGTCGGTACGTACGAGAAGAAGCGGAGATAGTGCGTATTCCGGGCCCACGCAGCGGCCGGCTCCGAGCGCGGCGGGTCACGGAGCGAGGGAGTTGATGTACTCCTCGAGGTTCGTGTAACCGTCGCCGTTGCGGTCGCCGTTACGATCCTCGGGGTCGCGAGGGTCGAGCCCGGTGGAGCCCTCCCAGGCATCGGGCATCCCGTCCTGATCCGTATCCGCGGGCGCGGAGCCCCCGGGGATGTCTCCGACGACGCCAGGCAGCCCGAGGCTCGCCTCGTCGCTGATTGTGGCGCCCTCGGTCCCGAGGGACGCGAGCTCTGCCATCAAGAAGTCGTCGACCGGATCACGCCAGAGGGACGCCCCGGCGTGCTTCATCACGTGGTGGAAGGCTTCCTCTGCGCTCATCGCGGGCACGTCGGGGAACTCCACGCTCGGAGCCGTTTCCCAGGTGGCCGAGCCGAAGTCTCCCTGGCCGAGCAAGCGGCCGTTCAGGACACCGTCCTCGTTGCTGTCGTACCAGTTGTCGACGGCGTGGATGTGGTACTCGGGCGTGGGGCTATCCAGGGTACCACCTTTCGTCTCCGGGCCGGTGATCAGGGTGTTGCCGATCATCGCCCCGTCCGAGCGCCCGCTCGTGTCGCCCAGGATGTAGCCGGAGACGACCCAGTTGTAGACGACGTTGTTGACGAACTGCAGCGTCCCACGGGCCTTGGGGTTGCGGGAATTGTTGTCGATGTACAGGGATCGAAGGATCGACGTGGCGCTCGTGTTGACGAGGCCGCCGGTGCTGTGGGTCTGGAGCCCCTGCGCGACGATCGAATCTTGAAGCGTGAGGTTGTGGAGCTCCGCCCCGCTCTCCCGGTTCAGGTCGAAGGTGCCGTCGCGCCCCCAGCTCAGGGAGCAATGGTCCCAGATCACGTCATGGCCGTTGGCCATGGTGACCGTGTCCTTGCCGGAGTCACCGATCTTGCCCATGCGAAACCGCACGTAGCGCACGATGGTGTTCGAGGCGCCGGAGAAGGACGTGCCGTTTCCGTAGATGGTGATGCCGCCGCCCGGCGCGGTTTGCCCGGCGATCGTCTGGTTGTTCTTGAACACGAGGCGGGCGTCGATCTTGATGACGCCGCCGACGTCGAAGATCACGGTGCGGTTCGGCTGGCTGATGGCGTCCCGCAGGGAGCCGGGTCCTGAATCGTTCAGGTTGGTGACATGGTAGACGTCGCCACCGCGCGCGCCGGTCGCCATGCGCCCGAAGCCCTCGGCGCCGGGGAACGCCCGGAGCTCCCCGGCGCTCGCGCCGCCCGTCGCACCGCCGCCGCCCTGACCCGGGCTGGGCGCGCCGCCGGACCCGCCAGCGCCCGTCGTTGCCCCGGAGGCGGAGTCGGCGGAGCCGTCGCTCGATGCTCCTCCGCCCCCTGCCGCTCCGCCCGTGGCGACAGGGTCCACCGGGGGAGCGCCGCCGCCCCCGGAGCCGTCGTGCGGCGACCCGGAACAGGCCCACGCGGCCGTACCCAGCAGAGCACACAAGGACAGCCAGGGAATACTCACCCGGGCTGGGGAGTGTCGCGCCCACGTCTTCATGCCTCCGGAGTTGCGCGAGCCCCCGGGCACCTGCCAGATTTCCGACCCAATCATCAGCCGATTGGTAAACCGGAGCCGCCGGACCAGGTCTGTCTAGCTCGTCGCTACCTGTGACCTGTCCCACCGGGGTGGGGGGCCTCGTGGATCGGCCCTGCGGCGCAAGACCCCAATGCTGTCCAGCGCCGTAGGGTAGCAGGTGTTTCCCTCGTGAAGCCATTGCTACCGGGCAGCTGCTTGCGGTTGAGGGTGCCCAGCTCGCCCAGCCTGTGCTCGATGCCTTCCGCGCCAGGCGTCAGAGGCGCTGGCCCGTGCGGCAGACGCGCGCGCCGAGCTCCTCGATCCGCGCGACCACGCGTGCCGGGTCGAGCACGCTCTCCGGGAGGTAGAGCCCCGGGCCGACGGGGGGACCGCCCGCGAGCCCCAGCAGGCGCTCCGTCGCGATCGCGGCGCCGTACGCGCTGAGGCGCGCGAGGCCGTCCGTATCGACGATGTCGTAGCGCAGCCGCGCGCCCGCGCCGTCGTGGCGCCGCCCCGACACCTCGACGACGAGCTCCGTCACGTGACCCGCGCCGCCCGTCGCGGCGTCGCGCGTCGCGATGTCGACGCGGATCTCTCGCGCGTCGGTCGCCGCCGCGAGGCTCACCACGTCGGGGAGCGGCATGGCCCGGCCAGCGCGCTCCACGCCCTGGGCGTCCGCGAAGCGCCGTGTCGCCGCGTCGCCGAGCAGCCAGGTCCATTTCCCGCCCTGGAGCGCGAGCGGAGCCTGCCCGCTCTGCGCCTCTTGCTCGAAAGCGGCCTGCAACGCGGGGCCGCCGCGATCGTCCGCGTCGACCACGCAGCCGATCGCGATCGCGTCGACGCGCTCGAGCTCCTGCGCGAGGTGCAGCGCCGCCAGCGTCGCCACGCCGCCGAAGGCGTGGCCCAGCATGAGGATGGGAGCGCGCGTCGGTCGCGCGATGGAATGGGCGACCACGGGGCCGATCTCCCCGACGGAGTCCGAGAAGGCGACGTGGGGCACGCCGTCCGCCTGCGCGCGCTTCACGGCGTTCGACGCCTCGTCCTTGACGAGCGCGACGACGGCGCTGAACGACGCGCCTCGATCGAGGCCGAGGCCGTCGCGGCCGACGTCGGCGGCCGTCGCCGTCGTCGGGCCGCCGACCTCCGCGGCGACCTGGGACGCCCTGCCCGCGTCGCGCCCGGCGATCGCGATCGGGAGGTCCGGATGCAGGCGCCGGAGTGCCTTTGCCGCGCGCGCGCCGACCTGGCCGGAGCCGCCGAGCAAGAGGACGGGTGACATCGTTCGTGTGGCCATCTGGATCGACTCCTCCCGCCGAGCGCGCGGACGCGCCCGGCGCGTGCCTGGTGTTAACCTACCATTAGTAGGTTTCCTTTGGTAATATGTACCGGCTCGTGGTAGCGTCAAGGCACATGGCGAAGTCGAGCGCCACACAGCCCGCGGCCCGGCCGAGGAGCGACGCCGCCCGCAAGCGCCTGTCGAAGGCGGAGCGCCGCGAGCAGCTGCTCGAGACGGCCGAGCAGATCGCGCGCGAGGAGGGCACCGACGCGCTGACGCTCGGCCACCTCGCCGAGCGCGCGGGCGTCAGCAAGCCGATCGCGTACGAGCACTTCGAGACGCGGTCCGGGCTCCTCATCGCCCTCGCGCGGCAGATCGACGACCGCCAGGTCGCGGCGCTGCTCGAGGCGCTGAAGCGGACGCGCCGGCGCCTCGAGGACGTCGCGCGCGTCGTCAGCGCCGCGTACATGCATTGCTGCGCGACGGTCGGGCCTCAGTGGCACGCCATCCTCGCGGCGCTGAAGGGCGACGAGCAGATGGACGCCGTCGAGCGGGAGCTCCTCGACAGGTACGTGACGATCTACGAGGACGCGCTCGCGCCGTTCGCCCACCTCTCGAAGCGCGATCTGCACCTCCGCTGCGTCGCGATCATCGGCGCCGCCGAGGCGCTCGCCGCCGACATGTTCCGCGGCCGCACCGACGAGCCCGCTGCCGCGAAGGCGCTCGAGTCGCTGATCGTGCAGTGGCTCTCGAACGGCGGCTGAGCGGCGGCCCTGCGCGTGAGCGCCGGCGCGCGCGGGGATCGGCGCCGATCGAGAGCCGACCGAGGCGCGGCGAACCCGAACGGGCGCACGAGCTCGCCGGTGACCGCGGCGCTTGACAACGGGGGGCCGGTCTCGATGTAGCGCGCATGGGGCGACCATCCACCGGACGACGTCCGCAGTTCCCTTCCACCGTGCCACGACCGGTCCGGGCGCGCGCCGGGCGCACGCCGGCGGAGCGGACCCCGCTTTCGGTGCGGACCTTCGGCGTCGGCGTCGACGAGGCGACGAGGGCGCACGTGCGCCAGAGCCTCGGGGCGAAGCTCGGGCGGTTCGCGCCCCGCATCGAGCGGCTCACCGTGCGCTTCACGGACGTGAACGGGCCACGCGGCGGCGTCGACGTCGCGTGCGACGTGAAGGTCGTCCTGAGCGGGCGCCCGAGCGTCGTCTACCAGATGCGAGGGCAAGAGCCGCGCGAGGCGATCGACAGGGCCGTCCCGGGGCTCGTGCGGGCCGTGCAGAGCGCCCTCGAGCGCGCGCCGCGCGCCGCATCGAGCGCGCCGGCGCGCCGCCCGAAGCGCGCGCCGCGCGCGGCGAAGCGCAGCGCGGCGGCTCCGGCGGCTCCGGCGCGGCTCGGTCATCCATCGCCCGAGGGCAGCTTCATCGGGCGGCGCGTGGGGCGCAGCAAGGAGAACCTCGAGCGCGCGCTGGAGCGGCCCGAGAAGGCGCGGCGTGACGTTCCGGTCGACACGGCCGCTCCGGGGCGGAGCGCGACCGACCGGAAGGCGGGCGGCGGCTCGACGGCGCGGCGCAACACGCTGCGGAGGGCGCCGAAGGCCAGCGCGGCGCTGGAAGACTCGGCGCGGGACCGCCCCTCGCGCAAGTCGACGCGCAAGAGCGCCAATCGCGCGAAGCAGGGCTCCAAGCTCCAGCGACGCAAGGTCCAGCAGACGACCACTCCGAGCGCCCGGGCCGCGAAGGCGACCGCGCGCTGATCAGGCGGTGCGCTCGCGGCCGCCCTCGGCCGTGACGCCTCCCACGAGCGCCAGGCACGATGTTCCCGCCGGCGCGCTGGCACGGACGATGCCTGAAACGATGCCTGAAGTTGGACGTGGTCGCGGACGTGGTCGCGGCCACCTCGTCCGCGCGCGGCGGGTGACCGACGCGACACGCGTGCTCCACGAACCAGAGGGGTGCCCATGGTCCGTCCGCTCGGAGAGTCCTCGACGCCGCTGCGCTTCGTGCCGGCCGATATCGACGCCGTGCGGGAGAAGCGCGGTTGGTTCCTCGCGCTCGGCGTGGCCTCGATCGTGCTCGGGGTGCTCGCGGTCCTCCTGCCCTTCGTCGCCTCTCTGATCACCGCCATCGTCCTCGGCTGGTTGATCGTGCTCGCCGGCGTGGCCGAGGGCATTCACGCCATCCAGAGCCGCGGCTGGGCCGGCGCCGGCTGGGAGCTCGTGAGCGCCCTGGTGCAGGTGGCGTTCGGGCTTCTCCTTGTGCGCTTCCCGATGACCGGCAAGGTCGCGCTGATGGTGCTCGCATCGGCATACTTCGTCGCCGAGGGCGCGCTCAGGCTCGTCCGCGCCTATCAGCACCGCGGGCTGCGGGGCTCGGGATGGCTCGTGTTCGACGGCATCCTGGCGCTGGCGCTCGGGGTGCTGATCCTCACGGGCGGCGTCACCACCGCCGCGACGGTGCTCGGCTTGCTCGTCGGAATCAGCCTCCTGACCGGCGGCACGTCGATGATCCTGATCGCGCTGGGCGCCGCTCGCGTGCTCCGCACGCGCGCGTGAAGGAGGCGACCTCCGCGCCGCGCAGAGGGGCACACCCCTTGCTCGGGGCAGGAGGCGCGAAGGCCAGGTTGGCAACTCGCACACACCCTTTGGTCTGGTCATGTCGCAAGCAAGGAAGCTCATCAAGGCCCTCGCGGCAGGACGCTACGACGCCCGCCTGCGAGGAATACGGAAGGTATGCGCCGTGCAGCTCAGCGACGACGAGCGCGTCGTCGTGGAGATCGCCGACGGGTCGTTCGGTATCGCGCCCGAAGGCGCGAGCGAGGACTGCCAGCTCTCCTGCTCGCTGGACGATTTCCTGCGGATCTTTCGCGGCGAACAGAACCTGATCACGGCGATCATGCAGGGCCGCGTCGGCGTCCGAGGAGACCTGGGCGTCGCCCAGATGTTCCAGAGCGTCTTCTCCCCGGGGGACCAGCAGACCCCGGAAGTGACACGCTGAGCCACCATCGTCGGAGGGAGCCCATGGAACGGCAAGTGAGCATCCTGGACGGCGGCACGTTCGTCGTCAGCGATCTGCGCGGCAACATCGAGCACTCCGTCAGCCGGCCGCTCGGCCTCTTTCACCTCGATACGCGCTTTCTCTCCGAATGGATCCTGACGATCAACGGCATCGTCCCGGCCGCGCTGTCCACCGACGACGTGCAGTACTTCCAGGCCCAGTTCTTCCTCGTCCCGCGGCCTGCCGCGATGTACGTCGAGTCGACCCTCTCGATCGTCCGGAGCCGGTTTGCTGGCGACGGCTTCCACGAGGACCTCCTGCTCATGAACCACGGCAAGGACCCCGTCGACCTCGAGGTCCGCATCCAGGCCGCCGCCGATTTCGCCGACCTGTTCGAGGTCAAGGACATGCTCCCGAAGAAAGGCGAGCGCTACCACCGTATCGAAGACGATCGGCTCGTCCTCGGCTATCGGCGCGAGCGCTTCGTGCGCGAGACATGGATCTCCGCCTCGCAGCCCGCGCAGCTCGATCCGAGCGGCTTGACCTTTCGGGTGAGCATCGCGCCGCACGGCCGCTGGAGCACGTGCCTCGACGTCGTGGCGGCGATCGACGGCCTCGAGGAGCGGCACGCCCGGGTGAAGTACGCCCATGGCGAGAGCCATGCGCGCCCGAACATCGGCATCAGCCTCGAGAGCTGGATCGACAACGCGCCACGGCTCCTCACCTCGAACGAGCCGCTCGCCCGGACGTACGAGCGGAGCCTCATCGACCTGGCCGCGCTGCGCTTCTTCTCCAAGCTGATGCCGGACGCCGCCATTCCGGCCGCTGGTCTACCGTGGTTCATGGCGGCCTTCGGCCGCGACAGCATCATCACGAGCCTGCAAGCGTTGCCGTTCGTGCCCGAGCTCGCGCGCTCCACGCTCCGCTACCTCGCGCGCCGCCAGGGCAGCCGCCGGGACGACTTCCGCGACGAGGAGCCGGGGAAGATCCTCCACGAGGTTCGCTGGGGCGAGCTGACCGCCTTCGAAGAGCGGCCGCACTCTCCCTACTTCGGCGCTGCCGACTCGACGCCGCTCTTCCTGATCCTGCTGGACGAGTACGAGCGCTGGACCGGCGACGCGGAGCTCGTCCTGTCGATGGAGCACACCGCGCGCGCCGCGCTTCGGTGGATCGACCAGTGGGGCGACCGGGACGGCGACGGGTACGTCGAGTACGACACGCGCAACCCCGGGACCGGCCTGGAGAACCAGTGCTGGAAGGACTCGTGGGACTCCATCGTCTTTCATGACGGCTCGCTCGCGCCGCGGCCTCTCGCGTGTTGTGAGATCCAGGGCTACGTCTACGACGCGAAGGTGCGCAGCGCCCGGCTCGCGCGCGAGCTCTGGCGGGACCCCGAGCTGGCGGCGCGCCTGGAGCGAGACGCGGTCGAGCTGAAGCGTCGCTTCAATCAGGACTTCTGGCTCGACGATCGCGGGTTCTTCGCGCTCGCGCTGGATGGCCGGAAGCGCCGGGTCGACTCCCTGGCCTCGAACATCGGCCACTTGCTCTGGAGCGGCATCGTCGAGACGTCCAGGGTCGAGCGCGTGGTGGAGCACCTCCTCGGACCTCATCTGTTCAGCGGCTGGGGGGTGCGTACCCTGGCCGACGACGAGGGCGGGTACAATCCCATCGGGTATCACGTGGGCACGGTCTGGCCGCACGACAACTCGCTGATCGCGCTCGGGCTCCGGCGTTACGGCTTCAGCGTGGAGGCCGGGCGCATCGCGACGGGCAACCTGGCCGCGGCTCCCTTCTTCCACTACCGCTTGCCGGAGGCGTTTGCCGGGTATCCACGAGAGCTCACCAGGTTCCCGGTCGAGTATCCGACCGCGTGCAGCCCCCAGGCCTGGGCCGCCGGGGCACCTCTGCTCTTTCTGCGCGCCGTGCTCGGGCTGGAGCCGATGGGCAATCGCCTGCTCGTCGATCCGGCGGTCCCTGCCGAGCTCGGGGAGATTCGACTGCTCGACATCCCCGGGCGCTGGGGCAGGAGCGACGCCTTCGGTCGAGCGCGCCCGGAGTCGGGGATCCGGGCGGCGTGAATCGCCACGACGACGGTCAGGACACCGAGCAGGCTGAGATCCCGAGAAAATTAACCACAGAGGCACAGAGGGCACAGAGGAAAGAGGAGAGGGAAGGAGAACGCGTCATTGCTTGATCTCTGTCCTCTCCCCTCTGTGCCCTCTGTGCCCTCTGTGGTTCAAATCTCTTCATTCCCGCGCGTTTGAAGCTGATCGTCGTCGTCAGGCCGCGCTGCGCGCCTCGGCGGGGCGCTCCGGCGGCGCCATGAACTCGGGACCCACCGGGTCGCGCACGGCTCCGGTGAGCACGGCGTCGATGTGGGCGCGGGCTTCGTCGTCGAGGCTCCATCCCATCACATCGTTGATCGGCGCGAGCTCCTCCGGCCGTCGAGCTCCCCAGAGCGCCACCGAGACCCCCGGTTGGTCCAGCACCCAGCGCACCGCGAGCGCGAGCACGCCCCGAGCGTAGCGTTCGCGCGCGAATCGATCGAGGCCCCTCACCGCGTCGAGGTACTGCGCGAAGCGTGGAGGCTGGAACTTCGGATCGGTCTTCCTGAGGTCGTCCCCCTCGAACGCGGTCTTCTCGTCGATCGCGCCGCTCAAGAGCCCGCGGCAGAGCGCGCCGTAGGTGAGCGTGGCGACCCCGTTGTCGCGGCACCAGGGCAGGACGTCGCCCTCCGCCTGCCTCTCGAAGAGGTTCAGCGGCGGCTGCGCCGAGGCGATCGGCGCGACGGAGCGGAACCGCTGCATCGCGTCGATCGAGTAATTGGAGACGCCGATCGCGCGGATCTTGCCTTGACGCTGGAGATCGAGAAGCGCCTGGGCCGTCTCTTCGTAGGGCGTTTGTGGATCCGGCCAGTGAACCTGATACAGATCGATGTAGTCGGTGCGCAGACGCATGAGCGAGAGCTCGACCTCCTCCAGGATCTGCTTGCGCGTCCCGTTCCGGAAGAGCGCGTCGCCGCGTCGCTCGAGGCCCACTTTGGTCGCGAGGACCACCCGTTCGCGCTCGCCCCGCTCGGCGATGGCCCGTCCGACGACCTCCTCGGAGTGCCCGAACCCGTAGGCCGGCGCGGTGTCGATCAGGTTGATGCCGAGGTCGAGCGCCGCGTGAATCGTGCGGACCGACACGTCGTCGTCGGCGCCACCCCATTGATACCCGCCCATGGCCCAGGTCCCGAGGCCGACCCGGCTCGCTGGGATCGACACGTCACGAATGTTCGCTCGCTCCATGGTGCACCTCCTCCTTTCATCTCTGTACATTCCAATGCATCCGCCATACCCGCCGGCGCCGGCGAGACGGCGGGCTCAAGCGGCCATGAGGTTCACGGGCGACATCGGCTCCTGTCCGGACAGGACGCGAACGACCTCGCTCGCCGCGAACCGCCGCACGAACTCGATCGACTCTTCCGAGTAGTAGGCAGCGTGGGGCGAGATGACGACATTCTCGAGCGAGAAGAGCGGGCTCGTCGGCCTCCAGTCCGGTCGCTTCGCCGGCTCCTCGGCGATGTCGTCGAGCCCCGCCCCCGCGATCCATCCCTCCGCGAGCGCCCGGTACAGCGCGCCGTCGTCGATGATCGGACCACGGGCGGTGTTGACGAGGATCGCCGTCGGCTTCATGCGCCGGAGCTCGCGTTCCCCGAAGAGACCGTGGGTCCCGCGGGTCAGCGGCGCCTGGATGACGAGGTAGTCGGAGCGCTCCAGGAGCTCGTCGAAGGACACCGGGGCAGCGCCGGCGGCGCGGATCTCGCCCGTGTCGAGATAGGGGTCGTGCGCCGTGACGCGCACGCCGAAGCTCGCCATCCTGGCGGCGATGTTCCGGGCGATCGCGCCGAACGACAGGAGCCCCAGGGTCGCGCCCCGCATCCGGTGGATCGGCCGGCCATCCTGCCAGGACCAGGATCCACCGCGCGTGGCACGATCGTACGCGGGCAGCTTGCGGGCGAGCGTGAGCAAGAGCGCCACGGCGTGGTCGGCGACCTCGTCGGCGCACCAGTCGTTCGGCGCGTTGGTCACGCGGATCCGACGGCGGGTCGCCGCCGCGACGTCGACGGTGTCGACCCCGGTGCCGTACCGAGCGATGACCTGGCAGCGCCGGAGCCCCGAGATGGCTCGCCCCTTGACCTCGGCGTACTGCGTGAGCACGCCGACGGCGTCGCGCGCGACGGCCACGACGTCCTCTTCGGTCTTGCACTGCGCGGCGACCAGCTCGAAGCCGGCCGGCTCCACGAGGGAGCGCTCGATGTCGACGTCGCCGAAATCGTGGTCCAGCACGACGACCTGCCCCGTCCGTTCCACGCTCATGGTCCTTACCTCCGTTCCCGTGCCGTTCAGTGTGAGTGGCGAGGCTGCCCGCGAAGCTGAACGAGGTGCTGGTACCGGACGGCCGGCTCGAAGCACGCGCCGGTGGACAGGGGACCGACCGCGCTCCGGTAGATCTCCTGCCATGGCGTCTGGCTCTCGAGCTCCGGCAGCTTCAGGGACTTGCGGCGCTGCTCGATCTCGTCGTCGGAGAGCAGCACGTCCACCCGACGCCGGCGCAGATCGACCTGGATGAGATCCCCCGTCCGGATCAGCGCGAGGCCGCCGCCCACCGCGGACTCGGGCGACGCGTTCAGGATCGAGGGGCAGTCCGAGGTGCCGCTCTGCCGGCCGTCGCCGAGCGTCGGCAGTGACATCCCCTCCCGGACCAGCGCGTCGGGCGGCTGCATGTTCACGACCTCCGCGGAGCCCGGATAAGCGATGGGCCCCGTGTTGCGCATGACGAGGATGCAGTGCTCGTCGATCCCGAGCGACGGATCGTTGATGCGAGCGTGGTAATCCTCCGGCCCCTCGAAGACGATGGCCCGCGCCACGAAGACATCGGGGTGCGCGGGGTCCGACAGGTAGCGGCTACGGAAGATCTCTCCGATCACGCTGCTCTTCATGACGGCCGACTCGAAGAGGTTCCCGCTCATGACGAGCAGGCCGGCGGCGCGGAGCAGAGGCTCTCCGTACGGTCGGATCACGTTGCGGTCGGCGACGACGGCGCTCGCCACGTTCTCACCCGCGGTTCGCCCGGACACGGTGAGAGCATCCCCGTGGAGACGGCCTGCGCGGAGCAGCTCGTTCATGACGGCGGGCGCCCCTCCCGCGCGATAGAAGTCCTCTCCCAGGAAGCGCCCGGCGGGCTGGCAGTCGACGAGCAGGTGGACGTCTTGCCCGACCCGCTGCCAATCGTCGTTGGTCAGGTCGACCCCGGCGTGGCGCGCGATGGCGTTCATGTGGATGGGGCAGTTGGTCGACGCGCCGATCGCGGAAGCGACGGCGATCGCGTTCTCGAACGCCGCCTTGGTCATGATCGCGCTCGGCGTCAGGTCCTCGTGCACCATCTCCACGATCCGGCGCCCGGTCGCGTAGGCCATCTGCGCCCGCTCCCGATAGGGCGCCGGGATCGCCGCGCATCCGGGCAGCGACATCCCGAGGGCCTCGGCGAGGACGTTCATCGACAGGGCCGTCCCCATGGTGTTGCAGTGTCCCGCGCTGGGCGCCGCCGCGGCGACCATGTCCATGAACTCCGTGTAGTCGATGCTGCCGGCCGCCAGGAGCCGGCGAGCCTCCCAGATCACGAGCCCCGAGCCGGCGAGCCTCCCCCGGTAATATCCGTTCAACATCGGCCCGCCCGAGAGCACGATCGCGGGCAGGTCGACCGTCGCCGCCGCCATCAGGCAGGACGGCGTGGTCTTGTCGCAGCCCGTCGTGAGGACGACGCCGTCGAGCGGGTATCCGAAGAGCACCTCCACCAAACCGAGGTACGCGAGGTTCCGGTCGAGGGCCGCGGTGGGCCTCTTGCCTGTCTCCTGGAGGGGGTGCGCCGGGAATTCCAGCGGGATCCCGCCGGCGTCACGCACGCCCTCCTTGACCCGGACGGCGAGGCTCAGATGATGGCGGTTGCATGGCACGAGGTCGCTCCCCGTCTGGGCGATCCCGATGATCGGGCGGCCGGACTGGAGCTCTCCACGGGTCAGCCCGAAGTTCAGGTAGCGCTCGAGGTACAGCGCCGTCATCTCCGGATTGGTCGCGTCGTCCCACCACGCCTGGCTCCGCAGCCTTCGCTTCTGGTTCATCGCTCACCTCCCTCGACGAGGGGCACCACGGCCTACCCAGCAGCCCGAAGCCCTTCGTCGCGCGTCGCCGTTCCGGCCTCTGCGATGTGGATCACCGTCTTCACGCCGCCCCCCGCTGCTCGCAGCAAGGCCGGCGCCTCGTCGAGCGCGATCCGCCGCGCGATCACCCGGCGCGCGGCGTCGGGAAACAGGATCAGGAACTGCTCGAGCATCCGGACGGCCGCCTCGTAGGACTTGCGGCCGGCGTTCACGGTCCCGAACATCAGCTGGTTCTGGAGGACGAAATCGCGCATCAGGCCGGAGGCGTCGAAGTCGATCGCGGGCCCCGGCGCGGGGATGCCGGTGAGGATGAACGCGCCGTTCGCCGCCAGCGCGGGGAGGGTCTTGAACGCGAACCCCGGCACGCCGACCGCTTCGATGATCACGTCGAACCGCCCGAGGCGCCTCACCAGCCCCGGGATGTCGGTGGACTCGCTCGATACGTAGTCGGCGCCGATGCTGCGCACCAGGAGCGCCCGGTCGCCGTCCGCCGGCTCCCTCGAATACACGACCGCCCGCGTTCCGTTCGCGACCAGCCCCATCGCCGTGAGCACGCCGATCGGTCCGGCGCCGAGGACCAGGCCCCGCGCCCCGTCAGCGTCCCATGGCAGGCGCGTCAGGGCGGCGTCGAGCTGGTCGAACGCCTTGGCCACGACGCTCAGCGGCTCGACGAGGACGCCGAGCTCGCCGACAGCCGGAGGGACGGGGACGAGGTAGCGCTCCTCCTCGACGAAGAGCTCGGTCATGAAGCCGCCCGCCCCGCAGATGCCGCGCTCGATGAACTCGCCCGTCGCGCAGAAGTCCTGGTGCCCGACGCGGCAGGCCGGGCACTCGACTCTGGTACAGGGCCGACGCACGGTCGGCACCACGAGATCTCCGGGACGAAGGCGGACCACGCCCTCACCCGTCTGCACGACCTCGGCGAGAGCCTCGTGTCCCAGCACGAGCCGGTCCGTCCCTGCCGGGGCGGACCCGTACGTGAACGCGGCAATCTCTCGGTCGGTTCCGCACACGCCGACTGCCAGGGTGCGGAGCAGCGCGTGCCCGTACGCCAGCCGGCGAGCATCCGGTTGGTCTTCCTCTTCCACCAGACGCACCACCCTCTCGGCCATCAAGGCAGCGACCGACTTCACGCGTCCCCTCTTCCTGCGGGCACCTGCCCGCTCGTCGTCGTGCGTGCCAGGCGGGGCACGCCGGCGATGGGTCCCATGGGTCGTTCGTATGGATACGGCAAGCCCGTGGCGAGCACCCGCCGGTAACCACCGCTCCGGAGAAGGCGGTCGCTCCCCAACGTGAACGTGCGCGCACGGGCGCGAGGCGGTGAGCTTTCTCGTTCGCTCGCGTTGGACCGGATCTGACGGGACTCGACCGGCCGCTTGCCTTGCTGTCGCTGGCGACCGTCAGCTGCGAGGCCCTCGTCGATCACATGGGGAGAAGGCATCATCGGATGCGTGGCGCCGGCGACGTTGCGTTGCCCCTGCTGGTCCCCGCACATGCCGACCGTGCCCTACGCCGCGGATGGCAACGAGACTTCCTTCCCGGCTTTCCTTGCGTCGATGATGTGCGCGGTGTTGACGACCCCGACGTGAGAGAACGCCTGTGGGAAATTGCCGAGCTGGCGGCGCAGCTCGGGGCTGTACTCCTCGGCGAGCAGGCCGACATCATTGCCGAGGGAGACCAGGCGATCGAGGAGCGCCTCCGCCTCGTCGAGGCGACCGACCATCGCGTAGTTGTCGGCGAGCCAGAAGCTGCAGATGAGGAAGGTCGCTTCGTCCCCCGGCAGGCCGTCCACCCCCGTTTCGGTCGCGTAGCGCAGGACGAGGCCGTCCCGGGTGAGGCCCTTCTCGATCGCCGCGACGGTGGACAGCATGCGGGGATCATCGGCGGCCAGGAAGCCCATGTGCGGGATCAGGAGCACGCTGGCATCGAGCGCCTCCGAGCCGTACGATTGCGTGAAGGCGCCGACGCGCGTGTTGAATCCGCGCGCGAGCAGGTCGCCGCGGATCTCCTCGCGCAGCGCGCGCCAGCGCTGGAGCCGCTTCTCCAGTCGATGCTGTCCGCCTACACCGAACTCCTCGATCATGCGTACGGCGCGATCCACGGCCACCCAGGTCATCAGCTTCGAGTGCGTGAAGTGCAGCTGCTTCCCCCCGCGTACCTCCCAGATGCCTTCGTCCGGCCGCTGCCAGGACCTCTCGACGAAGTCCACGATCTCCACGATAGGGTCCCAGATGTGCGGCAGATCTGGCAGGCCGTGCGCGTGGGCATCGTAGAGCGTGTTGAGCACCTCGCCGTAGACGTCGAGCTGAAACTGATCGTATGCGCCGTTGCCGATCCGCACCGGTCTCGACTCCTCGTATCCTGGGAGCCACGGCAGCTCGATCTCGGTGAGCCGATGCTCCCCGGCCACGCCGTACATGATCTGCAGCTGCGCGGGGGCGCCGGCGACCGCGCGCATGAGCCAGTCGCGCCAGGCCTGGGCTTCCTCGAGGTACCCGCCGCGCATCAGGGCGTCGAGCGTGAGCGTGGAGTCGCGCAACCAACAGTAGCGATAGTCCCAGTTGCGAACGCCGCCGAGCTCCTCCGGCAGGGACGTTGTCGGCGCCGCCACGATCCCACCCGTGGGCGCGTAGGTGAGCGCCTTCAGCGTGAGGAGCGACCGCACGACGGCGTCACGCCAGCGGCCCTGGTAGCGACAGCGGCCCGCCCACTCTCGCCAGTGACGCTCGGTTCGCGCGAGCTCCTGCTCCGCGTCGACGGGGTGGGCCGGCGCGTGTTCATGGGACGGGTAGAACGTGAGGGTGAACGGCAGGCGCTGACCCGCACGGACGACGAAGCTCGCCTCCAGGCGGGCGGCGTTCCAGTCGGGTTCGAGCGGCGCCGGGCTGCTCAACGCAAGCGCGGCGGGTCCAGACGTGAGCGTCGCTCGGCCTCCGTCACACTGGATCCACGGGATCACGCGGCCGTAGCCGAACCGCGCCCTCAGATCGGAGTGCATCGGGACTTCGCCCTCGATGCCTTCGACGATCCGGATGACGTCGTGCTCGACGACGCCATGGGCGCCGTCGGCGAGTCGGGTGGCCTCGTGCGCGGCGACGCCTGGGGGCATGAAGTCGATCAGGCGCGCGCGGCCGCTCTCACAGGTGAACTCGGTCTCGAGGACCAGCGTGTCCCGCCGATAGCGCCGCTCCGAGCTGCGTATCGCCGTGGCTGGCCGGATGGTCCAGTAGCCGTGGTCGTTGCGTCCGAGCAGCTTCGCGAAGCACGCGTCTGAGTCGATGCGTGGCAGGCAGAGCCAGTCGAGCGAGCCGTTACGTGAGATCAGACCGACCGTGGTCGTGTCACCGATGAGACCGTAGTGTTCGAGCGGAGCCGGCATCGCTACAACATGCGTGTCCATGCCTGGACCGCAATCCTGGAGCCGAGCGTCCGCCGCCCAGACTGCCTGATCCGATCCGCGCCGGCGGCGCCATGCCGCAGCACGTTCGCTCGCTCAGCGCGAAGGGCTGATGGGCGAGCGACGTGGCAGAGACCCGCAGGCAACGGCTCTCATTGCAACGGAGCGAGGACCGCGGAGGTCCTCACCCGGACACGCATGCAGAGGGCCCTCGGGTAGCCAGCCCGCTAGTTCCCCGCGCTCTCTTCCTTCCGCAGCGGCGGCAGCGGCGGCAGCCCCGGGCGCGGCCGATACCCCGGCTTCCGGTACGACAGGATCGGGATCGCCTCGTTCTTGTACGGCGCGCTCTCCCCCGGCTTCGGGCACTGGTCCCGCACCCAGTAGACGTCGAACGCGACGATCTCGTCCTCCGGCCGCCCGGTGCGCTCGGAGTACCTGAGCAGGTAGTCCTGGAGCCCGGGCCTGCGGAACACCTTGTTCCGGTCGAGCCGGATCCGGTTGAAATAGTCCTGCTGGATCTGCCCGAGCCCGAGCCCCCGCGCGTCCGTGAGGTCGAGATCGGGCGGGAGCCCCGTGAACGGGTCGACGTGCCGCCCGTCGACGGTGATCGCATCGACGGTGATCGACCCGTCCTCGGTGATCGGGTTCGGCGCGAACATCCCCCATCCCTGGAGGAGGCGCGGATAGACGATCGTCGCCTGCACGAGCTTCGGTTGCGTGTGCTTGAGGAAGGCGGGCACGCTCTTGTTCTCGTTGATGGCCTGGCTCACGGCGCAGAGCCCGAGGTACGCGACGAGCGCCTCCCGCGCGATGACCCTGCCGCGGGCGAGCTTCTCCGAGAGCGGCGACGGGCTCTCCGCGGCCGACGCCCTCGCGCGCGGACGCAGCGTCAGCCCGAAGAACCGGGCGATCGCGTCGCGCCGCCGCGACGCCGCCCCGAGCAGCGCGCCGGGCGCCCCGAGGCAGAGCGCCCAGACGAGCGGCCGCGCATAGCGGCCCCCGGGGAGCGCCTGCAGGATCTCGCGCAGCGCCGCGGCGCCCTGGAACACGCGTCCGCCGGCCGCGTCGCTCGCGTCGCGCACGACGAAGAGCTCCGGCCTGGGCGCCGCTCCCCCGGTCCCTTCCCCTCCCCCGGCCCCCTCCCCTCCCCCGGCCCCCTCCCCGGCGGCCTCTGTGCGCGCCTCCTCGAACCGGAGCAGCCCGAGCCCGTCGAGCCGGGCGAGGAGCCGCATCAGCGCGAAGGCGAGCGGCGAGCTCCCGTCATAGACGACGACCCTGGGCTCCGCGCGGCGGCGATACCAGCGCTCGAGCGCGTCCCAGTGCTGCGCCGTCGGGAGCAGGAACGACCAGGCGATCATGAACCAAGAGAACGGGCCGAGGCGCATCATGACCCCGAACGAGCCGTGCAGGCCCCACATCCCCGCCATGGCGAGCGCGCGCGTGGTGCGGCGGCCATAGGGCGAGAGGATCCACGGCACGAGCATCGCCTCGACCATGAGGACGCCCCAGGTCATTCCCTTCTTCGCCCAGAAAGGGATGTACTCCCGCGCGACCACCGCGAGCCCGGTCACCATGCGGTCGAGGTGCAGCACGTAGTGCACCGTCTCGCCGTGACGCCAGATCTGGCCTGATTTGTTGACGACGTTGAAATAGTAGATGGTCACCAGGTTCAGGATCGCGAGGAGCACGATCCCCGAGACGTACGGCTGCACGGCCCACGCGGGGCGGCTCCGGTCCGCGAGATCGGCGGCTGTTCGCTCCTGCCGCTCGCGGTAGGAGCGGATCAGCGCGTCCACCGAGAAGCGCCTGCCGGTCGGCATGAACATGGCCCAGCACGTGATGATGTTCACGACGACGTAACCGCCGTTCTCGATCATCACGATCCGGTTGTCCCTGCTGGTCACGAGGAGGAACGACAGGATCGAGAACAGCCGCGTGTGCCACCCGACGAAGAAGCAGAGGAAGCAGAAGAGCGAGAGCGCGAACGCGACGTGGACCTCTCCGATCGACGAGAACGCGTGATACAGGCTGAAGTTGTATCCGCTGCTCGGGTGGAAGAGGTGATAGTGGTTGGTGAGCACCCCGTCGTTGCTGTAGATCCAGCTCGCCTCGGCCCAGTGGCGCACGCAGTCGCTCGCCAGCAGGAAGCCGAGCACCAGCCGGAACAGGCCGAGGGTGCGGACGTCGATGGTGCAGTAGTGCTCCTTGATCCAGCGCCCCGCGCGCCGGAGGCGGCCCTCGGCCGGCGCCCTCGGGGCTGGAGCGCTGGCCCCGGGCGGCGCGCTCTCTCCGGATGTCGCGCTGTCCTCGGGGGCGCTCTCTCCGGATGTCGCGCCGTCCGCCGGCGCGTCGTCTCCGGCCGGCGCGTCGTCTCCGGCCGGCGCGTCGTCTCCGGCCGGCGCGCCGGTGGCCGCGGCGCTCGGGTCCTCGTCAGCCCCTCGCATGCGAGCGCCTCAGTTCGGTTTGTTCGGTCGGGCGAGGCTCGGCGAGAGGGGCAGGGGCCGGTCGCCGAGCCGCCCCATGCCGCCGCGCGAGTGCGCGAAGAGCTTCTCCCGCTCGAACGTGCCTGACGCGGCCTCGCCCGGCGGGGGGGTCGGCGCGGAGACCCAGTAGGCGTCGAAGCCCGAGAGCGACATCTCGCGCCCTCCCTCGGCCGAGAGGGGCCCGCCCTTCGCGAGGTAGTCGCGGAAGGCGCGCTGGAAGTCGACCCACTCCGGCCGCCGGATCCGGTCCATGTAATCGGACCAGAGCTGGCCGAGGCGCGCCGCGGGGTGCCCCGCCGGCTGGAGCCGCGGCTCCTCCCCGGTCAGCGGATCGATCGGCTGCGACGCGCGCGTCTGGCCGTCGATCACCAGGAGCCCGCTGCTCCGCGGCGGCTCGGGCGCCATCACGTCCCACTTCGCCAGCATGCGCGGCCACGACGCCACCCCCGCGAGCACCCTCCCCTGCGGGATGGCGGCCGCCCCGGGCAGCGGGTTCTCCTTCGCCGTCTGCGCGAGCACCGCGGCGAGCACCACGAGCACCGCCGCCTCCCGCAGCGACCCCAGCACGAGGCGCGCCGCCCGCACCGCGGGCGCGGGCCGATCCGGCGCGGCGCCCTCGTCGTCGCCGTCCGCGTGGCTCTCGTCGAACAGCGGGATCCCGCACGCCTGCTTGCCGAGGAGCATGCTGATGTGGTGCCGGCGCGTCGCGACCACCTCGTAGAGCACGTTCAGGAGGTGCGAGATGCCGGGCAGCTTGAGCGGCAAGGCGAGCCAGCCGAACGGCAGCGCCAGGAGGCCCTCGGTCACCGCGTCGCCCTGCGTGTGGACGCGCCCCTTCCTGTCGATCGCGAGCACCGTCCGCTCGACGAGCTCCGCCGTGACCTCCTTCGGCATCGGCACGCGCTCCGTCGCCCCGGTCTGGTTGCGCACGTAGAGCTCGTCGAGCGCGCCGTTGCCCTGGAAGGCCACGTGCCCCCGCAGGTCGAGCCGCTTGATCGTGCGGCACAGCGTGAGGCAGAGCCCGCAGTCGGCGTCGTACACGAGCGTGCGCGCCCGCCGCTCGTTCCAGGAGCGCTCGTACACGTCCCAGAGCTCGCCGGGCAGCACCAGCGCCGCCGCGGCGGCGAGCGACCAGCCGAAGAGCCCGAAGTCGAAGAAGCTCCCGAGGATCAGCCCGTGCACCACCATCAGCGCGGCGGCGATGCCCCGCGTCCAGCGGAAGAGGGCGGGGACGAAGAGGAGCACCGGGATCGCGATCTGCATCGCCCAGGTCCCGAAGGTGAGCCCGCGCAGCGTGCCGAGCGGCAGGGCGTCGCGGAGCCACGCGCCCGCGTCGCTCGCCCAGCGATCGACGTGGAGCGCGTAGTAGAACGCCGACCCGTCGCGCCACGCCTCGCCGCGCTGCTGGAGCGCCGTGCAGAGGTAGATGAGCGCGAGCTGGACCAGCACGGCCAGCGCGGCGAGCGAGGTCGGCGACCAGCCGGGCAGGCGCTCGGCCGCGATCTCGGCTTCCGACACCCTCGACCTGTCGTTCAGCTCCGTGTCGCGCTTCTCGTCCCGGAGCGCCAGCGACGTGCGCAGGCTGTCGAGCGAGAAGCGGCTCCCGAGGGGCAGGAAGGCGGTGAGCGCGAGGAGCGCGATCGCCGCGTAGTTGCCGGCGTTCTCGAGCAGGATGTTCCTCGACGTCAGGCTCACGAGCACCACCAGCGCGAGCACGTGGAACACGCGCGTCCGGTAGCCGACGAGGAACAGGGCGTAGACGAGCAGCGCGAGCGCGAAGGCGAAGTGCGCCTCTCCCACCGTCGAGACGGCGTGGAGCAGGCTGAAGACCTGCTGCTTGCCGCGGAGGTTGAAGAGGTGGTTGTGGTTCGGGAGGACGCCCTCGTTCGAGTAGAAGTCCCGCACCCATCGCCACCGCGCGAAGAGGTCGGCGATGAGGACCAGCCCGAAGGTGACGCGAAAAAGCCCGAGCGAGCGGGCGTCGATCCGCAAGAAATGATCGCGAAGTGATTTCACGGAGAGTCCTCGACCCGGAATCCGTAGTCCGATGCGTGCTCGAGCGCAGGGACGCTCGGCTGTCGCAAAAGAAGGGAGCGCACTGTCCAGAGATCGCCGAAGACGCGGTAGCGCAGCGCGGTCTGGTCGAGGTAATCGACCCCCGCGGACCCGCCGGTGCCGGTGCGCCGGCCGATCACCCGCTCGACCATCCGCGCGTGGCGCTGCCGCCAGATGAGCATGGCCTGCTCCATCTCCAGGATGCGGTCGAGCACCTCGCGCGGCCACGCGAGCCGGGGCAGCTCGCGGTAGCTCTCGATGAAGACGATCGCCGCGCGCACGGCCCGGCGCTTCTCGCAGGTGGCCGCGTCGGCGTCCGGGTCGTCCTCGGCGAGCAGGAACGCCTCGGCGTTCGCGTTCTCCGCCTCGTAGCGCGCGCGGAGCCGCTCGACGTCCGCCGCGGTGAGCGCCTTGTCGATCGCGATCTGGACCCGGCGCTCGTTCTCCTCGCGCATCGAGCGCATGTAGTTGCGCAGGAAGCGCAGGACCGCGCCCGGGTCGCTCGAGCCGTCGATCGGCGTCCGCGAGAGCCACTCGTACAGGAAGTGCTTGAGGCTCGGCCCGCTCGCGAGCCGCGCCTCCAGCCGCCGCGTCGCGGACGACGACGAGCCGTCGGCGGTCTTGAGCGCCTCCTTGTAGCTCCCCTCCCGGCCGAGCGGGATCCGGACCGCGTCGTCGAGGCCCAACACGACCTCGATCTCGCGCAGCTGCGCCGACTGGAAGCCGCTCGCGGGGATCAGGCGATCCCGAAAATCCAGGTAATCACGGGTAGTTAGCGTCTCCATCACCCGGAAGTGCTGGATCGCCTGCTCGAAGATGGTGACGACCCGCCGGAACGAGCGCGCCGCCGAGGCGAGCTTCTGGTCGGGGACGGGGTTCTGGCGGAAGAGCTCGCGCGCCGACGTCAGCTCGCGGAGGATGAGCTTGAACCAGAGCTCGTAGATCTGGTGGACGACGATGAAGAGGGCCTCGTCGTTCCCGACCTTCTGCTCGTCGTCGTCGAAGCCGCCCTGGAGCGCGAGCAGCTCCTCGACGTGGATGTAATCCCAGTAGTTCATGTCGTTGGCGATCGCGGGGCCTGCGGCCCCGGGTGCCCGCGCCGCCTGCCCGTTGCAAGCGCTGCGCCGGCTCCCGCGAGCGGCGCGGGGAGTCTACTTCCCGCCCCCCCGAAAACGGAAGCGCGCCGGCGCGGTTCGCAAGGAAAGCGCGCCGGGCGATCGCGTGTTCACCCCTGATCGGGCGGCGGCGCGAGCCGCGCGCTCGCTACCGGGCGGCGGCGCAAATCACGCGCTCGCTACCGGGCGGCGGCGCGTGCCGCGCGCTCGCTACCGGGCGGCGGCGCAAATCACGCGCTCGCGGCGCGAGAGCAGCGCCGGCCGAGACGCGGGGCGAGGCGCGCCCTCAGGGGCTCGCGGCGCCCGGCGGCGGCTCGGCCGGCGCGCGCTGCAGGCCGTCGGGGCCCACGTCGACGGGCGGCGCGTAGCTCTTGAGCTCGGCCTTCTCGTAGCTCGCGCCGCTGGCCGCCTCGAGCGCCACCACGCCGACGTCCGGGCAAAACGTCGACACGTAGCGCGCCGGCCTGTCGCCGAGGCGCTCCTCCACGGTCTGCACGCACCCCGTGAACCGGCCTGCGGGCACCTCGACGGCGGCGTCGACGGCGGCGATGCGGGCGCGGCCGCCGTGCTCGCCGGTCCACGTCGTGCCTGGCGCGATCGGCTCCTTGAGCACGTAGACGCCCGTGTCGCTGCGGACGACGCCCTCGCCGGTGAACTCGAAGCGCTTCACCCCCGACGGGAACCGGAGCTCGCCGTGGCGCTCGTCCGCGCGGTGTACGCGGGCGACGAGGAGGCCCTGCTCGCCGCCCTCGCTCATGGTCACGTAAAGGTAGATGTGCCCGTCGACGAGCGGGAAGTAGCGCTCGGCCCCCGTGCCCGAGGAGGCGCCCTTCTGGCCTTCGGGCGCCGCGTTCCACGCCGCGGGCCGCGCGGCGCCGGGGGTACCCCCGCAGCCGAGCAGCGCGAGCGCGAGCGCGGCGAGCCGGCGCGCGCGGGCGCGGCCCGGGGGACGTGCGCTCGCGGCGCTCACCGCGCTGCCTCCCCGGTCGTCACGGGCGGCGTCGTCACGGGCGGCGTCGTCACGGGCGGCGTCGTCACGGAGACGCGTGGCTGTGGGACCAGTACCAGAGCGACAGGAACGCGAGCAGCGCCACGGCCGCGACGAGCAGGGCGACGGCGAGCGGGTCGGGCTCGATCCGTCGCAGCAGCGCCCGCGCCGCGCGGCGGACCTCGGCGCGCTCGGCCTCGGCGCGCTCGGCCTTGGTGCGCTCGGCCCCCTGCGCGTCGAGCGGCCGGTAGGGATGCCTTTCCGCCGGAGCCGCGCCGTGGAGCTCGTCGGGCCCGGCCCCGCTCAGAAGCCGCTTCGCGCCGGCCCGGACGAGCGCGTAGTCGCCGCGCTCGAACGCCTGCTCGAGGCGCACGAGCTCGGGGTTGCGCGGGAGCGCCGGCGCGGCGCTGCCCAGCGGCGACGACGCCGCCCCGCGCTGCCTCGCGCGCTTCTTCGTCCGGCGCCGCGGCTCGGCCTTCCCGTCCGCCGGGGCGCTCGGCTCCGGGTCGGCCGGCGCTGCCCCTCCGGCGTCGGCCGGCGCTGCCCCTCCGGCGTCGGCCGGTGCGGCCTCCTCGGCGTCGGCCGGCTCGGGGCCGTCCGGATCGGCCGGCGCCTTCGCGGTCACGTGCAGCTCCCGGTTGTGATGATGAAGGCCATGACCGAACCCCTGCGGCGGATCCTCGAGATGCCGCAGGCTACCTCGATCCCGGGCGCAGGCGCCCCAAAAAAGGCCGGGAAACCCGCGGCCTACTGGTGGTCCCGCCCCCGGTCGACGTCGATCGGCTCCGGGCGATCCCGCCAGGGCACGGCCGCCTCGCCCTCGCCGCTCACCACGCAGCGCAGCCCCTCGCACGCGGCCCGGTAGTACGCCTTGCGACCGCAGCCCACGGCCTTGAACTGCCCGCCGAGCTGCTCCTCGACGCGGACGTCCTTGTCCGCGCAGTCGAGGTCGGAGGTGGCGCGCGACCGGACCATCGGCATCGCGTTCGAGGGCACGTTGCCCACGCTGCACGCCGGCGAGAGCGCGCCGGCGAGGAGGGCGGCGAAGGGGGCGAGGGCGGCGAGAGGAGACGGGCGCACGGTGCGAGCGTAGTGTACCGATCCGCTCGAAATCCCGAGAAATGCACCGCGGCGCAAATCGCCGCGCCGCGCCGCGCCGCGCCGCGCCGCCCGGTTCAGCCCGGCGCCCGGATCAGAACGGGAATCAGAACTGGAAGTAGACGAACGGCACGGCGGCCGCGCTCGCCGCCTCGTGGAGCCCGATCGCGACGAGGAACAGCAGCGCGCCCTGCACCGGCGCCGGCGCCACGATGAAGCCGGCGCGGACGCGCTCGTAGAGGCGCTCCGGCACGTAGTGCGACGCGAGCGCGACCCCGAGCAGCGCGACCAGCACGGGCGGGAGGTTCGGGTGGAAGGTCGTCAGCGTGCCGATCTGCCGCAGGATCAGCACGGCCTGCGAGAAGCTCGGCACGCGGAAGAAGATCCACGCGAGGCAGACGTAGTGGAACGTCAGCAGCACGCAGAGGGCGTGGAGCGGGAAGCGGAGGGGGGACGGGCGCGCCGCGGCCTCGCGGTCCTCGCCTCGCCCGCCCCGGCGCTGGACGGCGCGCTGGAACGCGCGCGTCGCGGCGAGGCCGAGGCCGTGCAGGAAGCCCCAGAAGACGAAGTTCCACGACGCCCCGTGCCACAGGCCGCCGAGCAGCATCGTGATCATCAGGTTGCGGTACGTCGCCAGCTCCGAGCCGCGGTTGCCGCCGAGCGGGATGTACAGGTAGTCGCGCAGCCACGTGGACAGCGAGATGTGCCAGCGGCGCCAGAAGTCGGCGAGGTTCCTGGCCTTGTACGGCGCGTCGAAATTCTTCGGGAACCGCACCCCGAGCAGGAGCGCCGAGCCGATCGCGATGTCGGTGTAGCCCGAGAAGTCGCAGTAGATCTGCGCGGCGTAGCCGTAGACGCCCGCGAGGACCTCCAGCGCCGAGTAGTTCTCCGGGCGCTCGAAGACCCTGTCGACGAGGTTGAGCGCGAGCTGGTCGGAGAGCACCACCTTCTTCACGAGGCCGATCGCGATGAGGAACAGCCCCTCGCCGCCCTGCTCGCGGGTCAGGCTCGGGGCGCGCTCGAACTGCGGCAGGAGGTCGCGCGGGCGGACGATGGGGCCGGCGACGAGGTGCGGGAAGAAGGCGACGAAGAGCAGGTAGCGGGGGTAGCTCTTGTGCGGCGGCAGCTCGCCCCGGTAGACGTCGATGACGTAGCTCATCGACTCGAACGTGAAGAACGAGATGCCGACCGGCGGCAGGAGCACCCGGAACGCGTGGCCCACGCTCGCCGGCTCGCCCGTGAGCAGGGCGCGGAGCGCCGCGACGTTCTCGATCGCGAAGTTCCAGTACTTGAAGAACCCCAGGAACCCGAGGTTCAGCGCCACGGTGGCGATGAGCATCGCGCGCCGCGCCCGGGGCCTCGTCTCGCGGGCGATCGCGCGCGCGAGCAGGAAATCGACCGTGGACGAGGCGAAGATGAGCGGCAGGTACCGCCAGTCCCAGGCCGCGTAGAACCCGTAGCTGACGAGCAGCAGGAACACGAGGCGCGGCCAGACGCCGGCGATCCGCACGAGCGCCCACGATCCGACGAAGACGGCGGCGAAGAACTCGGCGTAGCGAAGGGTGTTGAAGAGCACGACCGGTCGGAGCCCGGGTCAGGCCGCCGCGAGGGGCGCGGCGCGCGGCAGGGCCGGGGCGCTGGGGGCTGTGGGGGCTGTGGAACCGTGAAACTGTGATGGCGCTGCCCTGGCGGCGGGCGCCGCCCGGGCGGTGGGCGCCCTCTACCACGGCGCGGCGCCGCGCGGTTGGGCTCGCGGCGCCGCGCCATGTTGAACAGCGCCCGGCGTCGTGCCAAGGATGGATCTGATGCTGGGTCGCCTGATCCTCGGGATTGTGAAGGGGCTCATCGTGGGGGGCTTGCTCGGGTTCGGGCTGGCGAAGCTCGGCTACGCGGCGCCCTTCGCGATCATCGCCTACCTGGCCGCGGCGCTCGCCGGGGTGCTGGTCGGGCTCATCGCGGGCAAGCCCATCTGGGCGAAGGACGCGAAGATCGAGGCGGGCATGAAGGCCTTCGTCGGGGCGCTGCTCGGCGCCGGCCTGATGTACGCCGCGCGCCGGTGGCTGACCGTGCCCGTGCCGGTGCCGCTCGGCGAGCTCGGGGGCGCGAACCTGTCGCTCGGCGAGGCCGCGGGGAGCGCCGGGACGTTCGGCGGCCTCGCGGTCACGTCGCTCGCCGCGATCGCCGCCCTCCTCGGCGGCTTCTACGAGGCCGACAACGACCCTTCGGACGAGGCGACGCCGGGCGCCAAGCCGGCGGCGAAGGCGGCGGCCGGCGGCAACAAGCGCATCGCCGCCGCCGCCGCGGCCGACGATCTCGAGGACGACCTCGAGATCGAGCCCGAGAAGAAGCGCGCGAAGAAGTAGCCGTGCCTCTCGCGCGGGCGCTCCTCTACGCGGCCTCGGCGGGCGCGCTCGCGCTCGTCGCCCGCTCGCTCTTCGTCGCGCCGGTGCCCCTCGCCGTCGCCTGCGCGGCGGGCCTCGGGTACCTCGCGCTCGTGCACTGCGGGGTCTTCTTCCTCGGGCTCGGCATGTTCGTGGACGTGGTGAAGCGCGGCCCGCCCGGCGCGCGCGGGGTCGCGCTCACGTTCGACGACGGCCCGAGCCCGGAGCACACGCCGCGGGTCCTCGACCTCCTCGACGAGGCCGGCGTGAAGGCGACGTTCTTCGTCATCGGCCGCAAGGCCGAGGCGCACCCCGAGCTCGTCCGCGCGATCGCGGCGCGGGGCCACGCCGTCGCGCTGCACAGCCACGCGCACGACCGGCTCTTCTCGCTGCGCTCGGCCCGGTACGTCGAGCGCGACCTCCGCGAGGGCCTCGACGTCATCGAGCGGATCACCGGCGCCCGCCCGGCGCTGTTCAGGCCGCCTGTCGGTCACACAAGCCCGCGCATCGCCCGCGTCGTCGACGCGCTCGACCTCGACGTAATCGGCTGGTCGGCGCGGGGGTTCGACGGGCTCGCCGGGGCGAGGCCCGAGCGGGTGGCGGCCCGGGTCATCCCGGGGCTCCGCGACGGGGCCATCGTGCTGCTCCACGATGCGGCCGAGCGCGACGATCACGCGCCCGCGGGGGTCGCCGCGCTCCCGCGCATCCTCGCGGCGATGAGCCAGCGCAACCTGGCCGGGGTCCGCGTCGACGCGTGGCTCGACGAAGGCGCCGGGGACGACGTCGCGGCCTAGACCATCTCTGTCAGGTGGCGCTACGCTCCGTCCGATGCCTGCGCCGGTGAGTCTGACGCTCTTTGCGCATATCGCCGCGAGACCGGAGGACGAGCTCGACCTCGCCGAGGCGGCTCTCCTCATCGACGACGCCGCGTACCCGGGGCTCGACATCCCCCATTACCTCGGCGTCCTCGACCGCCTCGGCGGCGAGGCGCGCCGCGCGATCGATCGGCCCTGGCGCTCGCCGGAGGCGACGCCGGGCAGCGGCCCCATCGAGGCGCTGCTGCGCTGGTTCTACGGCGAGCTCGGCTTCCACGGCAACACGGGCGACTACTACGACCCGAAGAACAGCTACCTGCACGAGGTCCTCGATCGCCGGACGGGCATTCCCATCACGCTGGCGGTCGTGCTCCTCGAGGTGTGCTCGCGGGCCGGCATGGAGGCCCAGGGCGTCTCGTTCCCGGGTCACTTCCTGGTGAGGACGCCGGTCCGCGGCGGCGTGCTGCTGATCGACCCCTTCGAGGGCCGCCTGATCGGCCGGGACGACCTGCGCGCGCTGCACACCCGCGCCACCGGCGCCACGCGCGACCCGGATCCGCGGCTCCTCGTGCCGGCGCAGAAGCGGCAGATCCTGGTGCGCATGCTGAACAACCTGCGCTCGATCTACTCGAGCCGCTCGGACGCGGCGCGGCTGCGCAGCGTGCTCGAGCGGATGCAGGTGCTCGCGCCGACCGAGGAGCTGCGGAAGGAGCTCGACCAGCTCGGCGGCGAGCGGCCGTGGCCGTCGTCGGGGCGCGTGGTGAACTGACGCGTGGACGCGGGCCGGCGCGGACGCGCGAACGCGGGCCGGCGCGGACGCGCGGACGCGCGGACGCGCGGACTGACGAGCGCCGGCGCGACGGCGAGGAGCGGCGCTCCGCTGCCGCGTCACCCCTCGCGCGACCCCACGGCCGGCAGCAGCACCACGAACCGCGCCCCGCCCTGCTCGCCTCGCTCCACGCCGATCGAGCCGCCGGCCGCCTCGACGAGCCCCCGGCACACGGCGAGGCCGAGCCCCGTCCCCTCGCCGACCTGCTTGGTCGTGATGAACGGCTCGAACAGCGTGTCGCGCACCGCCTCCGCGATCCCCGGCCCGTTGTCCTCGACCTCGATCCGCGCGGCCCCGTCCGCCCCCCGCGACGCGCGCACCGCCACGCGCGCACCACCACGCGCGCGCGGCACCGCGTCGGCCGCGTTCAGGAGGAGGTTCAGCAGCACCTGCACGAGCCGCCCGTGCGACAGCGGCACGCGCGGCACGTCGGGCGCGACGTCCCGCGCGAGCTCGACCCCGCGGAACGCCTTCTGCGGCGCCACCAGCGAGACGACGTCGTCGATCGCCTCCGCGACCGACCCGGAGGGCTCTTCCCCCGCCTCCGCCGCCTCCCCGGCGCCGCCCGCCGCCGGCCGCGCGAAGTCGAGCAGGTCGCGCAGGATCCGGTGGATGCGCTCCGTCTCGCGCTTCATCCGCTCGACGAAGTCGCGCTCCTCCGCCGGCGTGAGGCCCCCCGCGAGCAGCAGCTCCTGGAGCCCCAGGATCGCCGCGATCGGGTTGCCGATCTCGTGCGCGAGCCCCGCCGAGAGCCGCCCCACGGACGCGAGCCGCTCGGAGCGGACCAGCCGCTCCTGCGCGCGCTTCAGGTCCGCCGCGTAGCGCTCGACCTCCGCGATCTTCGCCCGCAGCGACTCCTCGTCGGCGCGGAGGCGGCCCGTCATGAGCGCGAGGCTCGCCCCGAGCTCCGCGAGCTCCCGCGCGCCGGCCTGCGGCACCTCGAGGTCGCGCGCGCCGCCGGCCACGCGGTGCGCGGCGCGCGACAGCGCGTCGACCGGCCGCACGACGAGGCGCGTCATCGCGATGTACGCGAACACGAGCAGCCCGAGCGCCATCACCCCGGTGTAGAGCGCGACGATCCGGACGAGCGGCGCCGCGGCCACCGTCGACGGGTCGGTCGGCACCAGCACGGCCACGGAGCCCACCTGCGCGGCGCCCGCGCTCGGCGTGGCGCCCGCGCTCGGCGTGGCGCCCGCGCTCGGCGCGGCGCCCGCGCTCGGCGCGGCGCCCGCGCTCGGCGTGGCGCCCGCGCTCGGCGCGGCGCCCGCGCTCGGCGTGGTCGACGGCGCGCCCGCGTGCTCCGGGACGATCACCAGGATCGCGCCCCCGCGCGCCGTGCGCGCCGACCGCAGCACCTCCGCGCCCGCCTCCACCGAGGCCGGCAGCGCCGCCGTCGCCTCCGGCTCCCCGGCGCGGTCCACGAGCGCGCCCGCCGCGTCGTAGACGCCGATCGCCGACGCCCCGTCCGGCCCGAGCTGCGCCTCGAGCAGCAGCGAGAGCTCCGGCGCGGGCCGGTTCACCCGCGCCGCGGCGACGTGCCCGGCGATCGCGCGCCCGATCGCGCGGGCGCTCGACGCGCGCACGCCGCCCATGGTGGCCCGCGTGAGGCTCGCCACGGCGAAGAAGAGCGGCACGAACGCCAGCACGAGCAGCGCGCCGAGCGCGAAGAGGAGCTGAAGCCGGATCCCGAGCCGCACGTCGTGTCCCTGACCCTCCGCGCCATCCTCGCAGATCCGCGGCGCGGCGCGCGGGTGAGGTGGGCTGTCGAGCCGCCTCGACCTCACGCGATCGCCGCCTCTCGCGCGCTGCGGGAGGCCTGTGCGCGGGCGCGGGCGCGCGGCGGGCACGGGGCGCGCCGCGACCGACATGCTAGCCTGATACGTGAGTTGTCCGGCGGGCGAGCTCCAGGGTCGAGCCAGAGACGCGCAGCGGGAGCAACTGGACTCATCCCTGCAGAGCCCGGCGCTCTCCGAGGACGACCTGGGCGCGCCGGCCGGTGACCGGTCCGCGTCGGCGCTCCTCGGCGCGCCGGAGGCGCTGATCTGGGAGGTGCGGGGCGACGCGATCGAGCTGCCTTCGGTGCGCGCGCCGGCGAGGGAGCTGTTCGGGCACGCCGCCGAGCGCTGGGCGTGCGACGAGGGGCTCTTCTGGCGACAGCAGCACCCGGAGGACCGGCCGCGGCTGCTGGCGCTGGCGCGCAAGGTCCTCGCGGAGGGGACGAGAGAGCGCATCGAGCACCGCTTCCTCGCCGCCGACGGGCGCGTCGTGTGGCTGAGCAGCGAGATCGTCCGCCGCCGGGACCCGGCCGGCAGGGCGCTCGTCGTCTGCGGCCTCTCCACGGACGTCACGCGGGCGAAGGTCGCCGAGGAGGCGCTCCGCGAGAGCGAGGAGCGCGTGCAGGCGCTGCTCGAGTCGACCGAGCAAGGCATCTTCGGGCTGGATCGCGCGGGGCGGTGCACGTTCGCCAACCGGGCCTGCGTGCGGCTGCTCGGGTACCGCGACGAGGCGGAGCTCGTCGGGCGCACCATGCACCAGCTCGTCCACCACACGCGCTCGAGCGGCGCCCCGCTGCCCGAGTCGGAGTGCCGGATCTGCCGCACGTGCCGGAGCGGGGAGGCCGCGCACCTCGAGGGCGAGCCGCTCTTCCGCGCGGACGGGACGAGCCTCCCCGTCGAGTACTGGTCGCGCCCCGTCCTCCGGCAGGGGGAGGTCGTCGGCGCCATCGTCACGTTCATCGACATCACGGAGCGGAAGCGGGACGAGCAGCTGCTCGCGGTGCAGGCGCTCACGAGCGCGCTCCGGGCCGAGGTGAGCGCGGCGCTGTCCCACCCCGGCACGATGCGGGAGCTCGTGCAGCGCTGCGCCGAGGCGATCCGGGGGCACCTCGACGCGGCGTTCGCGCGCATCTGGCTGCTCGACGAGCGCGCGCAGGTGCTGGAGCTCTGGGCGAGCGCGGGGATGTACACGCACCTCGACGGCGCCCACAGCCGCGTCCCCGTGGGCCGCTACAAGATCGGCCGCATCGCGGAGGAGCGCCGGCCGCACCTGACGAACGACGTCCCGGGCGACCCGCAGGTGAGCGAGAAGGAGTGGGCGCGGCGCGAGGGCATGGTGTCGTTCGCCGGATACCCGCTGCTCGTCGAGGAGCGGCTCATCGGCGTCATCGCGATGTTCGCGCGGACTCCCCTGCACGGGCGGGTGCTCGACGCGCTGGGGACGATCGCCGACATGGTCGCGCAGGGCATCGAGCGCAAGCGCGCCGAGGACGCGCTCCAGCGGAGCGAGGAGCGGCGCGCCGCCGAGCACGCCGTGCTCCGGCGCATCGTCGAGCAGAGCGGCGACGGGATCGTCATGGTGGACGAGCGCGGCGTCGTCCGGCTGATGAACCCCGAGGCCGAGCGGCAGCTCGGGCCGGCCACGGAGCGCGCGATCGACGCGTGGGCCCTGACGACGGCCTTCTTCACGCCGGACGGCGCCCCGATGCCGGCCGCGGAGACGCCGCTCCACCGCGCGCTGCGCGGGGACAAGGTGGAGAGCGCCCGCTGGCAGGTCCGGCGGCCGGACGGCTCGGCGCGCGTGCTCTCCGCGAGCGCGTCGCCGCTGCGCCGGGCGGACGGCGCGCCCGCCGGCGCGGTGATGAGCACCCGCGACGAGACCGAGCGGCTCCGGCTCGAGCAGGAGCGCGAGCGGCTCCTCCGGCGCCTCGAGGAGGCGGTCCAGGTGCGCGACGAGTTCCTCTGCGTCGCGTCGCACGAGCTCAAGACGCCGCTCACGGTGCTCGTCCTCCAGGTGGAGAGCCTGCGGCGGGCGATCCGGCTCGGCCAGGCCGCCCAGGGCATGGAGCGGCTCGACCCCAAGCTCTCGACCATCCACCGGAGCGTCTTCAGGCTGAGCGACCTGGTGAACGAGCTGCTCGACGTCACCCGGATCTCCGCGCGCGGCCTGCCGCTCCACCTCGACGACTTCGACCTCGTCGCGCTGCTCCGCGAGGGCATCGAGCGGTTCCAGGAGCCGCCGCGCCAGGGCTCGTGCATCCGCCTGCTCGGCTGCCCGGAGGTCGTCGTGCGCTGGGATCGGGCCCGCATGGAGCAGGTGATCACGAACCTCCTGTCGAACGCCGTGAAGTACGGCGCCGGCGCGCCGATCGACGTGCGCGTCGAGGCCGACGCGGAGCGGGTCCGGTTCGCGGTGCAGGACCGCGGCATCGGCATCGCGCCGGGCGACCAGGCGCGCATCTTCGAGCGGTTCCAGCGCGCGGCGTCGGTCATGCACTACGGCGGGTTCGGCCTGGGCCTCTGGATCGTGCGGCTCATCGTGGAGCAGCACGGGGGCGCGGTGCGGGTGGAGAGCGCGCCGGGGCGCGGCGCGACGTTCTCGGTCGACCTGCCCCGCGCTGTCGCCGGGGCCGGCGCCGCGGCGCCGGCGGAGGGCGAGCCGCCACGGGGGTCCGCGCCGCCGGGGTAGGGCGCGCGCGATCCACGCCCGTCGCCGACGTTACTGGCTCTCCGTCAGCGCGCTGTGCTTGCGGCTGTAGCCGAAGTAGATCGCGATCCCGAGGAGGAGCCAGACGGCGAGGCGCAGCCAGTTCTCGGTGGGCAGCGAGAACATGAGGATGCAGCAGATCACGATCCCGAGGATCGGGGTGAGCGGATAGAGCGGCACCCGGAACGGACGCGGCGCGTCCGGCGCCTTCCGCCGCATGACCAGGACGGCCGCGCAGACGAACAGGAACGCAAGGAGCGTCCCGATGTTGACGAGCTCCGCCAGGATCCGCAGCGGGAGGAGCGCCGACAGGCTGGCGACCACGAACCCGGTGAGGAAGGTGGACTTCCACGGCGTCCTGAAGACCGGGTGTACCGCTCCGAAGAAGCGCCTCGGCAGGAGCCCGTCGCGGGCGATGGCGAGCAGCACGCGCGGCTGGCTGAGCATGAGCACGAGCAGCACGGAGGTGATCCCGGCGATCGCCCCGAGGGAGATGATGAACTGCGCCCACGGGAGGCCGACGCGCGCGAAGGCGTCGGAGACGGGCGCGTCGATGCTCAGCTCGGTGTAGGGCACCATGCCCGTCAGGATCGCCGCGACGGCGACGTAGAGGACCGTGCAGATGACGAGCGAGGCCACGATGCCGATGGGCAGGTCGCGCTGCGGGCGCTTCGCCTCCTCGGCGTGGGTCGAGATCGCATCGAACCCGATGTAGGCGAAGAAGATGGTCGCGGCGCCGGCGAGCATCCCGAGCGGCTCTCCCCCTTTGCCTGTCTCGCCGAAGATCGTGTGACCGAAGAAGCTGAGCCCCCCGAGCCCGAACGGCGCGAACGGCCGCCAGTTGTCCGGGTTGACGTGGAACGCGCCGACGGCGACGACGAAGAGCACGACAGCGAGCTTGAGCGCGACCATCACCGCGTTGAACGTCGCGCTCTCGCGGATGCCCTTGAGCAGGATCACCGTGACCGCGGTCGTCACGAGGATGGCGGGGAGATCGAGGATCGAGCCCGTGGGCACGAACTCGCCGAGCGCCGGATTGTAGTCGAACGGCGCGCTCCTGAGCTCTCTTGGCAGCTCCACCCCGAAGATCCCGATGAAGTCCTGGAAGTAATGGGACCACCCGTGCGCCACGGCGGCGGCGCCGACGGCGTACTCGAGGACGAGGTCCCACCCGATGATCCACGCCGGCAGCTCGCCGAGCGTGGCGTACGCGTACGTGTAGGCCGAGCCCGCGACTGGCACCATCGCCGCGAACTCCGCGTAACAGAGGGCCGCGAACACGCAGGCGAGCCCCGCGACGACGAAGGACAGCATCAGCGCGGGACCGGCCTTGTCGTGCGCGGCCTGACCGGTGAGCACGAAGATGCCTGTCCCGATGATGGCGCCGATCCCGAGGCTCGTGAGCTGCAGCGGCCCGAGGGCGCGCCGGAGGCGGTGCTCCCCTTCCAGCTCCTTCTTCAGGACCGACAGCGGTTTGCGGACGAACAGCCGACTCCCCATGACCTTCGGTGCGCTGGCTCTCGGGCCCGGCCCCGGCCACGTCAAGCCAGAGGCGGCCCGAGGCGCCGCCGGGCGAGCCGAGCTTGCCCGCGCTGCTCAGCGCTGCGGCGAGGTGCGCGCTTTCATCTCCCGATCTGGGCCACGAGGACGAGCCGCCCGTCGTCGTGGCGGGCGCACAGCTGGTAGTCCGGGTCGGCCCCGGGGCCCTGAGCGAGCGCGCTCGCGATCACGCCGAGCAGGTTCGGCCATGTGCCGGCGGCGGCGATCAAGTAAGCAGCCCAGCCTGCCTCCTTGAACGCGGTGCCGGCCTTCTTCGGGTCGTCGAAGCCCTTCCCCGGATCGCCGAACGCCGCGCGGAGCGCGGGCAAGAGCTCCCTGGCCGTCTCGTCGCCGACGGCGCATCGCTCGGTGGCGAACGCCCTCTCCACGCCGGCGCGCGAGGCGTCCGTCAGGGCCCACGACCCGACGAGGCGGCTCCGCTTGCCCTGCACGGTGACCCCGAGGGTGCCGTCGCTCGCGAGCCGGCGCGCCGGCGCCGCGAGCCAGAGGTTCTTCCGCGCCTCGGCGAGGCCCTGGGCGGCGATCGCCGGCACCACCTTCGGGTCGACCGAGCCTCCGGAGAGCGCGCTCGCGATCTTGCCGTAGCCGTCCGTCGCGCCCAGCGCGCCCAGCCGGTCGGCATCGAGGCACACCGACAGCATGGGGCTCGCGTCGAACCGGGAGCACCGGCCCTCCGGGCCCCCGAGCTCTCCGCTGAACGCGACGAGCTCCCTCATGGCGGCCGGATCGGCGCCGGACACGAAGAGCGGCATCACGATGTCGAGCCGGAGGTCCGCGCCGTCCGCGTGGACCGCGACGGCGGCGAGCCCGCCCTGCGCCACGCCGAGCGGCGCACGGGCGCCGAAGCCGGCGCAGCGCGCGGCGCCCGGGCACGCGTCCAGCGGGGCGCCGCCCGTGAGCGCGCCGATCATGGGCGCCAGGGCGCGCCGCGGGTCCACCCCGCTCGCGAGCGGAACGAGGAGCCGCAGCCGCGTCGCGTCCGGCGCGTGCGCGCGAACGACCTTCTCGAGCGCGTCGCCCGAGGCCCCCTTCGCCATCGCGTCGACGACCGCGCGCGCGCTCTTCTCGGGCGCGGGCACCACCGCGCCCAGGATCGACCTGCGCGTGTCGACGCCGGCCCTGGCGAGCGTCACGTCGGGCGGATCCTGGCTGCCGAGCGCGCGGTTCGCCTCGACCAGGAGCTGGGCGAGCTCGGGCAGGTACTGGAGGGCAACGCCGAGGTCGTTGCTGCGAAGCGAGAAGTAGATCGCCGCGCCCGGCGGGAGGCTCGCGATCTGCTCGGCCAGCGGAGGCGGCAGCTCAGGGGCGGCTTCCCCGGGCGCAGCCGGATCGCCCGCCGCCGCTTGCGCCGACGCTGCCGCGGGGGCGCTCGCCGGTGCGCTCGGCCGCGCCGGCGCCGCGGCGGCGCTCGGCGAGCCCCCGCCGGTCGAGCCTGGTCGCGCGGCGCAGGCCGTGATCCCCGCGCCGAGTGAGATTCCTGCGCCGAGGAGGACAATGGGAAGGAGCTCCCGGAGGGGCATGAATGGGCTCCATGCCCCCGCCGTCGCCGCGCCACAAGCCGCGCGCCCGGCCGCGCCGTGAGCCACTTGCGTGTGGGTACCGGCGTCGTCACGCCGCCCCCGCATGTCCCGCCTGGCGCAGCGCGCCGCACAGAGGCAGCGGATGTGGTTAGCGAGGTGGCCCGACATCGCTCATGTCCGGGGCGACCCCTTCCCGGTCGCTGGATCGACGCGCACGCCCATCACCTCGCCTGTGTACACGTCATCTCTGGACATCTTCCATCCCTCCGTCCGCAGGCACCGCTCCTCCAGCTGCCAGCACAAGTTCTCGTCGGCGAAGGCCTGGATGCCATACTCCCATCCACGGCCGTCGCCGCCGGCTCGCCCCACGACGACGCCGCACGTGCCCCACAGCCGCCCCGGGACTGCGTCGCAGGGGAGAATGGATACAACCTCGTAAAAGTCGAATTGCGGCTCCATAGCGGTGTGTGATCTCTCCTTTCAACGAGACGTTCAGGTGTCGCGCGTGCGGCGACGCCCCCGAGCTGAGCCCTGCGGGTCCTCGAGAGCGGCACGTGTCACTCGAAAGCCTCTCGCGCTGTTCTGGTAGGCCTGCGGACCGTCCGAGATCCCTGCATCCCCGACGATGACGGGCGCGGAGCTGCGAGATCGTCTGGACCGGGACCAGGCACCCGCGCCGGCTCAAGCGCGGTTTCAACCTGGGAGCGTGGCGCCGTACGGGGTCGAGGCGCTCGTCCATCCCCCAGTTGGTTTGCCCACACATAGCGCACAAGCGCGTACTCCTGCGCGGTTGCTCCCAGGGCCGAGCCGCCTCGTTCGATCTCGCGTACCGCTTTCTCCACGTCGCCCTCCCCTGCTGCTCATGCCGCACCACGAGCCGCTCGTGCTGCGCTTTCGCTCGTTTCCCCCACCGGCCGGTCGCGCCCGGCAGAGAACTGGGCCCTCCGGATCGACCTCTGATAGCGGCATGCGAGCCCATGGCCAACCTGGTGCTCGCCGTGCTCACCGCCCGCCGTCTCGCGCGCAATGCGGCGCCGCTCGCCTGCGCGCTGGCCCTCGGGGGGCTCGTGGTCCTCGACGCGTCCGAGCGCCTCCCGCCGCTCGCCGCCGCCGCGGCGTTCGTCGCGCTGGTAGGGCTCCTCGTCCAGCGCGCGCGCCGCCGCGCCGCCGCCATCGAGGCGAGCGCCCTGCTCGACCTCGAGGTCGGCGCCCTCCTCGTCGTCGCCACGTTCGCCGCGGTCCTCCGCCTCGACGGCTCGCTCGACGGCGACGCCCACGCCGCCCTCTACGTCGTCATCGCCCTCGTGAGCGCCTTCGCCCGCCCCGGCGCGTCGCTCCTCGTCGCGCTGGCCGCCGCCGCCCTCGAGATCGCCGTGCGCTCGGCCGCGACGCGCAGCGCGCCGCTCGCCCTCGACGCCGCGCGCGCCGCCGCGCCGCACATCGGCTTCATGGCCGTCTTCTCGGTGCTGAACGCGGCCATCCTCCGCGCCGAGATCGGCCGCGTCCGGAAGGCCTCGCGCACCCACCTCCAGGCCGAGATCGACCGGCTCCGCGACGACGCGCGCAGCTACCGCCTGCTCTCCGCCCCGGCCCAGGCGCGCGGCGGGGCCCAGAAGGGCGACGACGAGCGGCTCGCCCGGTCCGGCGTCGAGGAGATCCACCAGTCGGTGCTCTTCGCGCTGCGCCTGCTCCGCGAGTCGCTGGACCTCTACACCGCGGTGCTCCTCTGGCAGAACGACACCGGCACGCACCTGCGCATCAGCGAGCTCGCGAGCGACGCCCCGAACCTCTCCGAGGGCCCGTTCCTCTCCGGGGACGGCGTCTTCGGCGCGGCGATCACGCAGCGCGCGCCGGTCGTCATCGGCGGGCTCAAGCCCGGCTACAAGCTCCCTTACTACGTCGGCCCTTCCCCGGTGCGCGCCGTCTGCGCGCTGCCTGTGTTCGAGCACGGCCAGCTCCGCGGGGTGCTCGTGGTCGATCGCGTCGAGGACCGCGCGTTCTCGCCGCGGGAGCTCGAGCTCATCGACGAGGCGTGCCGCTACGCGGTGCGCGCGATCCAGAACGAGCGCGTCTTCGTCCAGCTCGAGCGCGCCAAGGTCGAGCAGGGCAAGCTCTACCGCGCCGCCGAGGCGCTCGGCGCCGCCACGACGGAGGCCGGCGTCATCGAGGCGGGCGTCACGAGCGCCCGCGAGATCACGTCGGTCGATTTCGCGGCGGTCACGCTGTACGACGAGGCGCAGAAGGTCCACGAGATCCGCGCCGTGAGCGGCGACGGCGGCGCCGAGCTGACGGGCCAGCGCTTCCGCCACAACGCGGGGCTGGTCTCGATGGTGCTGCAGAACCGGCACCCCCTCCCCTACCGGGGCGAGTACGACGAGAAGCGGCAGGTGGTCTTCACCCGCCGCGTCGCCCCGCCGTCGATGCCGTCGATCATCGTGCTCCCGCTGGTCGTGCACGACCGCCCGCTCGGCACGCTGGTGCTCGGCTCGCGGCGGCGCGCGGCCTTCAACGACTCGGTGCGCAGCACGCTCGAGGTCCTCGCCAGCCACATGGCCGTGTCGCTCTCGAACGCGCGCATGATGCGGCGCCTCGAGGAGCTCGCGACGATGGACGGGCTGACCGGGCTGCTCAACAAGCGCGCGATGCTCGAGGTGGCCGACCAGAAGATCACGGCCGCGCGGCGGTTCTCGCGGCGGCTGTCGGTGCTGGTGACGGACATCGACCACTTCAAGAAGGTGAACGACACGTACGGCCACGACGTGGGCGACGTGATCATCAAGGGGCTCGGCGACGTCCTCAGGCGCGCGAAGCGGACGACCGACGCTGTCGCGCGCTTCGGCGGCGAGGAGTTCGTCGTGATCTGCGAGGAGACGGACGCGCGGGGCGCGATGCTGCTGGCCGAGCGTGTGCGCGAGGAGCTCGGTCGGACGACGTTCCACGCGGCCGGCAGCAACGGCCCGGTGCAGTGCCAGGTGACGTGCTCGATCGGCGTCGCGACGTACCCCGAGGCGGGCAGCACGTGGGAGGAGCTCTTCAAGGCCGCGGACGAGTCGCTCTACGTCTCGAAGCGGTCGGGCCGGAACCGCTCGACGGCGTGGTCGCCGTCGCTGCGGTCCGGCAGCGCGCACCCGCCCGCGGCCGAGGCGCCCGGGCCGGCGAAGCCCGGGGCCGAGGCGAGCGCGCCGGCGAGGCCCGGGGCGGTGCCCGGGGCGAGGTCCGCGTCGGCGCCGCCCGCGCCGGCGCTCCCGGCGGCGAGGTCCGCGTCGTCGGTGCCGCCCGCGGGGGCGCCCGCGCCGGCGAGGTCTGCGTCGTCGGTGCCGCCCGCGGGGGCGCCGGCGTCGGCGAGGTCTGCGTCGGTGCCGCCCGCGGGGGCGCCCGCGCCGGCGAGGTCTGCGGCGGGGTCACCTGCCCCGCAGCGCCGGCCGCCGGTGGGCGGAGGCGCGCCGGCGCCCTCGGGGCCGGACAGCGCGCCGGGCGGGAGGCGCGTCGCGGCCTCGTCGCCGGCGCCGGCGAGGGCGCCCGGCGAGGCCGAGCCCCGGAGCAAGCCGAGGCGTCCGTCGGAGGCTGATCCCGCGAGCAAGCCGAAGACCGCTGCCTGAAGAGCCCGTGCGCGGCGCTTGCGGCACCGGCGCGGCGGGAACATAAGCCTGCTCGAGGGAAGCCCAAGGAGGAGCGATGAGCTCGAACCCCGATCGCGACGACCCCAAGGAGGATCTCAAGCAGGGGCTGAGCCTGCTCTGGCGCGCGGCGCGCAAGACGGCCGTGGACCTGCGCAAGGACCTCGACCGCACGAGCGTCGGCAGGGCGGTCGACGACGCCGGGCGCGAGCTCGTGCGGGCGGCTTCGAACGTGATCGGCCGGCTCGGCGCCGAGCTGAGCAAGGGCCCTCCGGCCGCGCCCCCGCGCGACGAGCATCGCGACGACACCTCGGTGCCCGACGCCCCCGTCACGCGGCCTACCGGGCCCACCCCGGACGACCCTGGGTTCCGCATCGCGGTCGACCCGGAGGACCGGGGCGACAAGCCCCGCTGACGGCGGCCTCGCGGGGGGCCTGGCGAGCGGCCTCGCGGAGGTCCTGTTGCGCGCCCTCCTCACGGGACGTTCGCTGCTGCCTCTTCGCCTCCCGGCTCACCCCGTGCCGCCGCCTTGCCGGCGACCGCGGCCGTCTTGCGGGCGACCGCCGCGGCGGTGAGCCCGTCGGCCTGCACCACGCACGCCTGGACCGGCAGGCCGAGCGACGCGCGCCCGACGACGGCCCCGCCCTGCGCGTCGAAGAACGAGATCTCGCCGCGCGCGTCGCACAGCGCGAAGCCGCCGGCGTAGGCCGCGCCGCCGACGAAGTCGGCCTCGCCGCCCTGGGCCCACGCGAGATCGCCCGAGCGCGCGGCGACGCCGACCGCCATCCGGTGGTACGTCGCCACGAAGCGGTTCCCCTGGAAGCCAGGCCGCCCTGAGGTGCGGGGGCGGGCGTAGATCCGCGCCCGGTCCTCGGCCGAGGCGGTCGGCTCGAGCACCTCGGTCCCTGCGGTCATCCAGACGGGCGCCCCGGGCAGCTCGCGCGCGGGCAGCCGCGCCGTGGACGCGCGCCCTGCCGCGCCGCGCCCGATCGCGGCGTCGAACCGCGTCGCCGCCGCCGCGCCGCCGAAGAAGACCGCTCCGCCGAGCAGGAACGCGCGGCTCACGTCGATGCGGAGCGCCGCCCGCGCCACCTCGCCGCCCGTCTGCAGGTCGAACACGGTGACGTACCGCCCGTCCCACGGCAGGAACGCGTAGCGCCCCACGACGGCGGGCACGCCGATGGCGGCGGAGTCCTCGATCTGGCGCAGCACGAGCCCCTCGTGGTTCACCGCGAGCACCACGCTCCTGGTGCCCGTGGTCGAGACGATCGACACGACGGTGGTCTCGCCGTCGTCGCCCGCGCCGCGGAGCCTGCCGCCGGCGTTCCGCTGCCAGAGCGGCTTGCCGGTGCGCGCGTCGAGGGCGAACAGCTCGCCCTGGCCGAGCCCGACGACGACGCTCCCCGCGACGGCCGGCCGCGCGTCGAGCGGGTGCGTGAAGGTCCACGCCGGGCCGCCGTCGAGCGGCATGCCGACCAGCCGCTGCGGCCCTGGGCCCGCGACGACCCCGACGGCCACGTCCGCGCCGAGGGGGATGGGCCTGCCCGCGAACCGCTGCTGGAAGGCCGCGATGCCGGCGCCGCCGTCGTCCTTCCAGCGCGGGTCGAAGGCCTCGCCCTGCGTCTGGCCGCCGCCGCACGCGACGGAGAGGGCCGCGAGCGCGGCGCCCGCCGCGAGGACGAGCGCACGGGCGCGGGCGGCGGCGCGGGGCGAGCGCGGGGTTCGCATGCGGGGTGACCTGCGGCGGTGGTAGCGCGGCTCCTGCTGGTCGGCCAAGCGGGTGTCGGCGAGAGAGCCGGCCGGCGCCGGCGACAAGGGCCAGGGCTGCCTCGGAGAGCGGAGGGGCGCGGCGTCGCAGGGCGGCGCGATTCGCCGTGCTGCGACGGAGGGTGCCGCACGAGCTGGAGTGGCGTGCCGACGCGAGCCAGACCACGGGCGTTCGACACGAGATCAGTCGCGACCCTCTGGATCTGACAGGGACGCGATGTACGCTCGCGGATCCTGCACATACCTCCAGGCGTTGGACATCTTCAACACATGCACGACCGCCGGCAGTGTCGGCTCGTGCGGCTGCTTCGTCTCGTCGACCAGGAGAACGCCAGCCCGCCGGAGCCCGTCAAGCAATCGCACCAGATCTGCTCTCTGTACGCTCCGCAAGTCGATACGAAGGAGGACCTCGACGACACGGCCTCCCTCTCGAACCATCGTCAGGCATGTTGCATCGTGGTGTCCCCAGATGTCCACCTCGGGCGACCAGCTTGGGCTCCTTCCCAGGACATCGCTCGCCGCCCGTTCGATGGCTTCATCCGGCTGAGCGTGCTCCCAGAGGTCACCGCTCTCGATCCTTTCGAGCAGGACGCCGGCGTCGCGGCCGAGCTCCGTGGAGGGCACAAGAAGAAACGAGCATTGCCAGATGGCCATATTTCCTCATTCGAAGAGCGGGTCTACGAGCCGCCTGGATGATCATCCCGTCCCCCTTCCCGGGACGTCTCGGACCAGATCCAGCTTTCCAGATCAACATCGTCGCTATCGGTACGGGAGGCGCACGGGGCGGCACACGCCACGATCGCGGAGCTCGTTGGCAGGCCGTCTGAGATCAATCCTGGCGGGGGCCGTCCCGTCGTGGGATCCGCGCTCGCTCGGAGGGCGGTTCAAGTTGGGATTCGCGGATGGGCAAGGCTCTCCCCGATGTCCACGAAATAGGCGTCCAGCCGCCGCTGGGCGGCGGTGTCCATCGTGTACTCCACGGCACACCAGGCTGCGTCGCGCCCGCGGAGCCGCAAGCTCCGATCCGCAGAAAGGCTCCAGATTTCCTGGAGATTCCTGGGGGGGCAGCATCGGCTCATCCCGCCCGGTCGCGACACAGTGGTGCTAAAGCGTGCGCAGTACAAGCGTCGAGGCACGAACCACGATCTGCAGCGTGATCGAAGGATGGTCAACAGTACCAAACTCGATCTGCAATCCATCGAGCCTGCCTTGGGTGTTGGTCATTGTCCAAGCCCATAGAATGGGACACCCGATCGCCGAGTCCCATTCGACAGGCGCCAATGCCCTACGAATCGACCCATCCGAAAGAGAAGCAGGAAGTTCTTCGGACAACAATATAGAATCATCTACTGCTTCTGCATGGACAAATAGCTCCTTCTCAGAGAACGCGAAGCACACGCCGACGCATTGCCCACTCAGATCCTCGTCTACATACAGCTCGCACTTGACCAACGAGCGATCTTCTTCCACGAACGGTCGAATCATATCAAGCATGTTCATTTTATCGATCTCTGTTTACTGACCGTGATTCTTGCCGCCGAGCCGAGCGGCATCTTTCAGCAATTCGATCGCTTTGACGGCTGCCCCGTCTCCTTAGGCTGCGGCGTTCGCGAGTTCTCCGATGGTTCTGTATGCCAGATCTCCAGCTTTTCTCGCCACCCCTCCTCCACCTCCTCGCGCCAGGATTCCTTCGCGGAGCGTCTTGTCCTTCATCTGGCGAAGCGCAGGGTCCTGAAGCACTTTCCGGCCGCCACCTGTCAGCCTCACTCCACCATTTGCATCATCGCGCGCTCTGTCGCCTCCGCCTCCAGGCGTCCTCGGCTCTCCCGGCGGCTGCGCCGCAGGAGGCGCTGGCGGCTTGGGAGGCTCCTTCGCCCCGCCATCTCCCGCTGCAGGCGGCGGCGATGGCGCCGCGACATCCTGGGGCGCATCCTCGGGTATCGGAAAAGACTCGGAGGCTTCGGAGGGTCTCCATTCGCGGCGGCATCGACGATCAGATAGCCCGCGTAGCCTATGGTTCCTACAACGAACGCGCCAGCAACGACCAGCTCTCCGACAGGAGTCGGCTCGAACACGGCAGCGGTGGCGGGTACCGAGAGCGCCGTCCCGACGACCGCCGCGCCCTTCACAAACGCCTCGGCGATCGCTTGCGTCGTCAGGCGCCCGTCCGGGTCGATGAGGACGACGGGGTTGTTCCACGCATATGTGTAGAGACTCAGGTTGATCGGCCGGTACACCCCGCCGTTGAGCCTGCCGGCCATGTACTCTGCCAGCACCGGATCCGGGCTCAGCCACACCCCGAGCCGCGGCTCATAGCTCCGCGCCCCGTAGTAGTAGAGCCCCGTCGACAGATCGAGCTCCTTCCCGGTGAACAGGTACGGCTGCCTGTTCTGGAACCGCGAGTCCGTCTGGTCGGCCCACAGCTCCCCGCTCGGCAGGTACTCGACGTGCTGGCTCAGCTGCTGGTCCTGGTCGGTGACGTACTGCGTGCTCCCGAGCTGGTCCGGGTGGTAGTACAGCACCGGCGGCTCCTGGAACCAGTCGGCGTCGATCTTGCTCGCGATCCGCGTCGCGCCCGCAAAGAGGTGCTTCGTCGCGACCACCCCGTTGCGCACCACGAGGTGCTGGCCGACGTACGCCGTCTCCTCCTCCCCGGCGACCCGGTGCAGATGCACGCGCCGCTCCCCCGCGCCGTCGTACAGCGCGCGCGACAGCTCCTGGCCGTTCTCGCTCACCGACACCAGCCGGTTGTCCTCGTCCCAGCTCAGGGTGCGCTGCGGGCTGTTCCGGTATCCCCACTCCTTGTGGTTGCCATTCGCGTCATAGAACAGCTCCCGCAGCCGCCGGTCCGTCTCCGACGGCACGAACTCGTCCACCTCGTTCGCCGCGTGCGGGTCCGGATCGATGGTCTACTCTGATCTGTCCACCCTGGCTGAGCACCATTCGCCGGCCGCATGGAATGTCTTGGCAGCTGAATATTTCATGCCACTTGGGGGTAATACTCTGCGAGGTTGAGCGACTCGAGCGAGAATTCGTCGCACACGACGGTGATGACCATGCCGCTGCCATGAATACTGACAATCCAAAACGAACGGTCCGAATCTCCATATTCGACGTACTGGTACCGATGGCGCTCCTCGCTACTCATCACTCTACGTTCTGTAGTTGTCTCGACGACACTATACCGTGCTTCATCATAATCCGTCGAGTCGTGCGAGCAGTTCAGGTAAACAAGACCAATTGGCATGAATCTTAGCAATCGATCCATGCACAGCAAATCAATAATCCACGCAACCGATGGCTCATCGAACCTAACACCGAGCACAGCGGACACGTTTTCGATTGATCGACCTTTGTGCGCGGACTCTGTCATATCTGGCATCCTTCTCCGTTCTATTTTGTTTTTAGCTGTTCTACTGGGCGCTGCTCATGGGGCAAATCACGCGGAATTGGCTTACCACTCGCGTCCAAGCGCTGTCCCTTGTTGATTCTTGCACGCCCATCAGGACCTCGCTCCGGCGCAGCGGTCCTAACCATTCTTCCTGTCTTCCAATTCACGTCGACCTTCGACCCGTCCGGATGTTTCCAACTTTGCCATCCGCCATCTGAAACCTTCTTTCCGTCGAATCCCGCTTCAGCCAGAGCTCGTTCTGCCTCGCTCCTCGTCATGTTGCTCAGGTCCCGAAGTCCGGCCGCACCCGTTGCAGGCTTCCGCGGTGGCTCCGGTGATTCCGCCGCAGGAGGCGCAGGAGGCGCAGGAGGATCCTTCGCTCCACCGCCTCCCGCAGCCGGCGGCGGCGACGGCGCCACGGTCTCGTTGGGGGTGTCCTCGGGTATGGGGAACGACTCGGGAGGCTTGGGCGGCTCTCCGTTCGCGGCAGCGTCAAAGATCAAGTAGCCCGCGTAGCCTATAGACCCTATGACGAATGCGCCAGCAACGACGAGCTCTCCGACAGGCGTCGGTTCGACCGCCGCCGCCCCAAGCGCGGCGGCAAAAAACTTCAGAGTCGCATCATCGTATCTACCGGTCGGGTCAACGAGGACCACAGGGTTGTTGGACGCATACGTGTACAGCCCCAGGTTGATCGGCCGGTACACCCCGCCGTTGATCCTGCCGGCCATATACTCTGCCAGCACCGGATCCGGGCTCAGCCACACCCCGAGCCGCGGCTCATAGCTCCGCGCCCCGTAGTAGTAGAGCCCCGTCGACAGATCGAGCTCCTTCCCGGTGAACAGGTACGGCTGCCTGTTCTGGAACCTCGAATCCGTCTGGTCGGCCCACAGCTCCCCGCTCGGCAGGTACTCGACGTGCTGGCTCAGTTGCTGGTCCTGGTCGGTGACATACTGCGTGCTCCCGAGCTGGTCCGGGTGGTAGTACAGCACCGGCGGCTCCTGGAACCAGTCGGCGTCGATCTTGCTCGCGATCCGCGTCGCGCCCGCGAAGAGGTGCTTCGTCGCGACCACTCCGTTGCGCACCACGAGGTGCTGGTCGACGTACGCCGTCTCCTCCTCCCCGGCGACTCGGTGCAGGTGCACGCGCCGCTCTCCGGCGCCGTCGTACAGCGCCCGCGACAGCTCCTGCCCGTTCTCGCTCACCGAGACCAGCCGGTTGTCCTCGTCCCAGCTCAAGCTGCGCTGCGGGCTATTCCTGTACTTCCACTGCTTGTGGTTGCCGTTCGCATCGTGGGACAGCTCCCGCAGCCGAGGCTGCGTCTCTGCCGGCACGAACTCGTCCACCTCGTTCGCCGCGTGCGGTCTCGGCCCCGTGTAGCGGTACTCGTTGCGGTACGTCCGCTCCCGGATCACGTCCTGCTTCTGCCACTCCCCCGGGGCCCCCGGCTTCGGCACATACCGGGCGACCTCCTGTATTTAGCCAATCACCATGCACCTTTCTCTTATCATTGCCTTACCTACACATAGCAGACGCACAATACTCGACACATCGCCAACAGTAAACTGCTCTGGCCTGCTGCCCAGCACATGAGACAAAACCGTCGAAGACAAGCGCGCGTGCAGTTCCGAGACATCTTCACTACAGCGAACAAATTCGCTACAATTCAATGATTTTCCCATGTCATCAAGCAAATTCCACATATCCAAAACATCTTTGGAGCAAAACGAGCACGGATCGTCTTTCTGACACAGTACAAGATCCATATCGAATGCAGCGGATGCCCCCGGTTCGCTAGCAAGACGGAGCCCCTCTCTCATCGCATGACTTCGCGCCATTTCTTCACTGCGCCAAAACATAATTTTTCCCTCCTGAGCAACAACGCCATCCGATCCATTCGTGTACCAAATGCAGTACAGCTCTTCACCATCGACAGTTACACGACATGTAAAATACTCATGCTCTTCTTCGTTATCCATAGCGATTGATCCGGTTACCTATTTCGGGTCCTCGAAATGCCTATCGGCATACTTCTTCAATTGATTGTATTCGCTCTTAACACCTTTGTCCCAGTTGCCCTTGCCATATTTCTCATTGAGCAATCGCTCAGCATACCGCCCGCCCGCCTCGCCCTTGTACGGTCGCTGCCCCCGCGCCCAGCTCGGAATGTCCTTCGCCCCCTCCTTTCCGCTCTGTCCACTGCGGGGAACTTTGAACTCTGGCTGCCCCCTTCTCGCTGGTGGCTCCGCCGCGACAGCCGCAGGGACCTTCGGGGGCTCCTTCGCCCCGCCGTCTCCCGCGGCCGGCGGCGGTGGCGGCGGCGACGGCGCCGCGACATCCTCGGGCATGTCCTCGGGTATGGGAAACGACTCGGGCGGCTTGGGGGTATTCCCACTCGCGGCAGCGTCAAAGATCAGGTACCCCGCGTAACCTATAGATCCTACGACGAATGCGCCAGCAACGATCAGCTCTCCGACAGGCGTCGGTTCTACCGCCGCCGCCCCAAGCGCGGTGGCGAAAAACTTCAGAGTCGCATCATCAAAGTTCCCGGTCGGATCAACGAGGACCACTGGATTGTTGCTTGCATACGTGTACAGCCCCAGGTTGATCGGCCGGTACACCCCGCCGTTGATCCTGCCGGCCATGTACTCTGCCAGCACCGGATCCGGGCTCATCCACACCCCCAGCCGCGGCTCATAGCTCCGCGCCCCGTAGTAGTAGAGCCCCGTCGACAGGTCGAGCTCCTTGCCGGTGAACAGGTACGGCTGTCGGTTCTGGAACCGCGAGTCCGTCTGGTCGGCCCACAGCTCCCCGCTCGGCAGGTACTCGACATGCTGACTCAGCTGCTGGTCCTGGTCGGTGACGTACTGCGTGCTCCCGAGCTGGTCGGGGTGGTAGTACAAGACCGGCGGCTCCTGGAACCAGTCCGCGTCGATCTTGCTCGCGATCCGCGTCTCTCCCGCAAAGAAGTGCTTCGTCGCGACCACCCCGTTGCGCACCACGAGGTGCTGGTCGACGTACGCCGTCTCCTCCTCCCCCGCGACCCGGTGCAGGTGCACCCGTCGCTCTCCGGCGCCGTCGTACAGCGCCCGCGACATCTCCTGCCCGTTCTCGCTCACCGACACCAGCCGGTTATCCTCGTCCCAGCTCAGCGTGCGCTGCGGGCTATTCCGGTACCTCCACTGCTTGTGGTTGCCGTTCGCATCGTGGGACAGCTCCCTCAGCCGCGGCTGCGTCTCGGCCGGCACGAACTCGTCCACCTCGTTCGCCGCGTGCGGCCTCGGCCCCGTGTAGCGGTATTCGTTCCGGTACGTCCGCTCCCGGATCACGTCCTGCTTCTGCCACTCCCCCGGGGCGCCCCATTTCGGCACATACCGGGCGACCTCCTGCCCCTTCTTCTTCACGTTGCCGAGCACGTCGTACGTGATCGCCAGCGTGTACCGCTGCTGCTCGTTTCCCCGCTCCTGGTGGATCCCCGACGCCTCGGTCAGCTGGTTCAGGTCGTCGTACGCGAACCGCTGCTGCGTCCTCGCCACCATGACCGCCCCGCCCAGCGATTCGTCGAACGGCGCCTCGTTGTCGAGACCCAGCACGTTGCCCACGAGGTCGTAGTCGTAGTGCAGCCGCTGGAACGCCCGCGGCGCCCTCCCCATCGACCGCATCTGCGGCGTCTGGTGGTCCGCGTCCACGTCCGAAAGGCGCCGCGTCGACGCGTCGTACCGGTACTTCGTCTCCACCCCGTTGCCCGCCACCACGCGCACCCGCTGCCCGAACTCGTCGTACCCGATGTGCCTCAGGTACTCCGTCGTCATCGGCTCGTCCGGGTGCTGCGGATTGACCCGCTGGTTCTCTCCGACCACCGACACCACCGAGCCGCCACGGTCGTACCCGTAGCGCACGATCTCCTCGCCGCTCCCGGGGAAGTGGATCTCCTGCATCCGACCCAGCGAATCGAACACGTACTTCAGCGTCGCCTGGTACGGCCCCCGGTGCGGCTCGCGCAGCCGCGGGAACTCCGCCGCGAGCTCGGCCACGTTCCCGAAGCGGTCGTAGCGGTAGCTCCGCGTCCCCGCCGCGCTCGTCTCCTGGCTCAGCCGCCCCGCGCGGTTGCCCTGCGCGTCGCCCGCCTGACCTGTGCCGCCGTACGTGTAGACCACGTCCTGCGTCACCGGATAGTCGATCTTCTTCAGCCGGTTGTAGTCGTACTCGTACCGGATCAGCTGACCGCGCAGCGCGAGCTCCGCCGTCTGCTTCGCTCGCAGGTTCCCGGCCAGGTCGTACCGCCACTCCGTGCGGCCCGCGTCAGGGCTCACGAGCTCCACCATCCGGCCCACCGTGTCGTACGTCGCCGTCGTCGCGTTGTTGCGCGCGTCCGTCACCCGCACCAGCTCGTCCAGCGGGTTGTGCTCGTACCGCGTCACGATCTGCCGCTCGACCCCGGCGATCGTGTTCCACTCCTCCACCGCCGCGATCCGTCCGCCCACGTCCCGGTAGGTGTTACGCGACTTGCCGTTCGCGTCGATCACCGTCTCCTGGAACCGCAGCTGCCCCTCGAACTGCACCAGGTCCCGCTCGACCCACGTCTGCGCATGCTCGCCCGTCTCGGTTGCCTTGGGGTCCGGCACCTCGACGAGCCGAATTCGCGACAGCACGTCGTGCTGGTAGCGCGTGGCCCTCAGCATCTCCACGGCCGTGAACGTCGTGTCCGGCTCCGCGCTGAACGCCGGCTGCCCCTGCTCCACCACGCGGCCGAGCGCGTCGAACGCCACCGCGCCGCTCACCGTCATCCCGATCTCGGTGCCCGTGCCCGTGTCGCGCTCCAGGTCCTTCTTGGTCTGGATCATCCGCCCGAGCCCGTCCGCGAACGTCACGGTCACGATCGGATCGCCCGGGTGCTCCACGTCCTTGTGGCTCGTCTTTGCCCACGCCGGCAGCGCCGCCGACTGATCCGGCTGGAGCGCGTACTCGAATCCGATCGCCGGCTCGCCCGCTCCGTCGAGATCCTCCTCGCTCCAGATCTTACCCGGCGTGCATCCGACCGGAATCGCCTCCTCCCCCGTGAGATCGCCGGGTCCCCAAACCCCGATCAGCCGGCCGAAGTCGTCGTACCGATGCACCATCGTGTGCCCGTTGAGATCCGTCTCCTGCGCGACCGTGCCGAACAGGGGATTGGGCACGCTGTTCGAGCGGTAGCCGAAGCTGTCGGTCACGCACGTGCGGTAGCTGCGCGTCGGCGCATCATAGCCGTAGGTCAGCGTGTAGCTGCTCGGGTCGGTGAAGGTCTGGAGGTTGCCCAGCTCGTCATAGCCGAAGTGCCAGGTTGCCTCGTCGCCTGCGTACTGCGAGCCGTCCGGCCGCTTGCCGCCGGTGATGACGTTCGTGAGCGTCTCGAGCGCGCCCGTCCCAGGCCAGTACGTCGCCGTGCGCTCGCGCAGCACGCGGGCCTCCGCGTCGGTAGTCCGGACGAGCTCCGGCTTCACGAAATAAGGAGCATCGCCCTGCTCGTACTCGACGTGCTGGTGTACGTCGTCCGCCGCCGTTCCCTCTTCGCCGTACGAGAACACATCGGTGAGGTTGCCGAGATCGTCAAAGAACCGCGTCTCTCGCGTGCTCTTGTGGGTTGCCTCCGGGTCGTCCGTGGTTCCCTCGTAAAATGCGCTCCTCCGCTCCGTCTCCCTCGGGAAGAACCACCCGCTCGCCGCGATCTGCGCCAGATCAGGCGGTAGGTGATCGACCTCCTCCACCGTGTAGAGCATCCCCTCGCCGTCGCGCAGCGTCGAGCGCGCCAGAAACCCACGCCGGTAGACATCCTCGTTCTCGTACTCGACGTCCTCGACCGACATCGCGGAGACGCCGTCCTCGCCCAGCGCCATCGTCGTCACGTGCCTGTAGCCGAGGTCCACCCGTTCATCCCGGTGATAGATGCCGTCCCCGTACGTCTCAATGTGCGTCCGGTACGCGTGCACCCCCGGCGCGCCGCTCACGCCTTCGACGCCGTCGCGCACGACCACGTCGCTCAGCACCCACTGGCTTGACGGCATGTCGACCGCCGCCGTGCGGTCGTCGATCTCCGTGCGCGCGTCGTCCACCGGCAAGCCGCTCTCGTCCACCGGCGCATCCCCGGCGACCTCCCTCGGCACCACCAGATTGCCCTCGCGCCGGTAATCGATCTCCACGCTCCCGCCGAGCGGCCGGTGCACCCGCCAGAGCAGGTTCGCCTTGCCGATCGTGTTCCTCCGCGCCCGTACCGCGCTGTCGCCGTCCCGCTTCAGCACATGGTCGTCGAGCCCGTCGCCGTCGATGTCCTCGAACCCGAGGTGCGACGCCCCGGTTCCCTCGGAGTAGTAGACCGACCCGCCGACGCAGACGAAGTAACAGACCTGGAGCGACACGCTGCCGTCGTGGCTCTCCGAGCGCCGGAACGCCACTGCGTCGCCGCTGCCCATGAACGCGTACTCCGGCGGGTCGAGGTTCACTCCCCAGCTGCCGGCCGGCCATTGCTCCTCCGCGGCGAACCGGTCGCCGAGGTTCAGCTGCACCCGGAAGGACGTCTCCTCCGGATCCTTCATCACCTTGTCCGGCAGTCCGTCGCCGTTCACGTCCACGAAGTCCACGATCGTGCGCGCCGTCGTGCGCGTGTACCCGATCCCCGCGCCCACGCTCGCGCTCACCCCGCCGCTGGAGCCGCCTGCGCTCGCCCCGAACCCGATGCTCTGCGCGCCCGTATCCTCCAGCCGCACCGCCTCCAGGCCCGCCGCGTCCGTGAACAAGCCCAGCACCTCGCCGAGCGCGTCGTTCAGCGCGCCCGCGTTGAAGCTGGCCTTGTTGAATCCCTCCCGCTGCCACGGCACCGGCGCCGTGAACCGGTAGCCGAGGTTCAGCGCCACCGTCATCTGCCCGCTCTCGGGGTTCTGCGTCACCTGATCGAGCAGCCCATCGCCGTTGATGTCGAGCAGCTCCACATGCGCTGCCGACAACCCGTAGCTGGTTCCGGCGCTGAAGCTCGTGCGCAGGTATCCCTGCGAACGCCCCCGGCTGTCGGTCTTGTTGAGCGTCTGCTCCTCTTCGTTCCCCGCGCTGAACGTGAGCGACGCGAGATCGCCGCTCAGCCGCACCGTCCGGTGCTCCACCCGCCGCAGCGCGTCTGGCAGCGAGAACGACGCGCTCGGACCGAACCCCTTGCCTGTATTGAGCACCACGCCCGCGCGCGTCACGCTATCCGGGTAGCGGTCGCCGTTCAGATCGATCAGCTCCAGATCCGTCGTCGTGCTGCCGAAGCTGTAACCCCCTCCCACGGGGCCTGCGCCCGCCGTGAGCTCCGCGTTCCACGTCTCCGCGTAGCGCACGCTGCCCCGCTGGGGCCGCCCCGAGAGCCACCCCACCACCGACGGCAGCACCCGATCGCTGCCCACGAACGCCTCAGACGCCGCCGCGCCCCACACCGGCGCGCCTCCCTCCGGCGAGAGCGGCACTGCGAGCGTGAAGCCGCGCTCGGGGTCGCGGGTCGGGAACAGGATGTCCGCCTCGGAGAACACGCGGTCTCCGTTCATGAAGCCGATCGACCAGCCGTGAAATCCGCCCGCCGTCGGATCCTGCGGCGCCCCGTCGACCAGCGCCTCGGACGCCGCGTCGGGCACGAGCAGGGCGACCGGCACCGCCACTCCGTCGATCGACGCGCTGCTCAGGCCCGCGCTGCTCCCGGACGAGCCCTTCGAGTACAGCGCGACGTAGATCGGCTCGCCGGCCTGCACCTCCAGGTCCACCGCCAGGGGGAACGCCGTTCCGGCGATGCTCGGCGCCACATACGACTGCTTGTACAGCAGCCGATGTACGCCCTGCACCAGCAGCGTCAGCGGTTGAGCCAACGTGCTCGTCCCCGGCACCACCACCGTTCCTTCGAGCCGCGCCGTCCCCGTCTCCGGCGCGATCCAGGCCGTGCGCCGCGTCCCGGGCGTCCACCGCTGCACGGGCATCGCCACGTAAGGCTGCTGCTGGATCAACGCCACCGGCAGCGGCGCGTCCTCGGCCGTGTCGCTGTCCAGCTTGCAGCCGGCGCGGCCATTCGGCTGCACCCCGCATTGCACCGGCCCGCACCGCCGCTCGCCGGTCTGCCGATCCGCGCGGCAATAGGTCCGGTAGTCGACCGTCGGCGTCCAGGCGATGCGTGCCGGGTCGTCGGGTACGTCCGACTTCACCCGGAACCACAGCCGATCGCCGTCCTTCACCTCGACCAGGCCGTTCGCGTCGCCGTGGAGCCGCCCCGCGAGCGCCAGCACCCCCGCGTCCGCGCTCACCACCTCCTCGTCCATGACGCTGTGGAACGCGCCCTCGCTCTCCCGCGCGATCGAGACCCTCAGCGCATCGCTCGTCGGCCCCTTCACCAGATCGCCGGTGATGCTCACGAGCCCGTCCGACGACGCGACCCACGGCACCTCGGGCAGCCCTCCGAGGCGGTGGTCCGCCGCGTACTCGAATCGATGGATGGGCCGCCCGTCCGGCCCCACCTGCCCGAGCCGCTCCTCGCTGACCTCGTAGGTGATCGACGGGCTCCACGACAGCAGGTCGGACGCCGTGTTCACCATCCGCTCCGGGTCGATCTCCGGCGCCGCGCTCACCCGAAAATAAAGGCGATCACCCGCGAGCACGTGAACCGAGAGCGGCGCGCCCCCGCAATCGCCCGCGCCCACCGCACACGGCCCGAGCTCGTCCGGACCGAACACGTGGCTGAACAGCGGCGGCAGCTCCCCATTGCGCACAAGCTCCACGCGCAGCCCGTCGCCCCCCGCCTCCTGCTTCTGGAGCGCGCCCCCGATGCGGACATCCCCCTCGAACGGCGCGGTCCACCGGAGCATCGGGTCGGCCGGATGGAAGTCCGCGCGCGACGCCAGCGCGAAGTCCGGGCGGCCCGACGGCGCGCTGGCGTCGATGTTTCCCCAATCCCTCACGCCCTGGAACCCGCCGCGCCGATCGTTGATCGCGACCTGGAGCTGTCCGACGTCCCCGACTGACACGAGATCTGGGAATCCGTCGCCGTTGAGATCCGAGACGACCCGCTCGTCTTCCGCCCGGCTGCGCGTGTACGCCGCCGACGCGCTGAGCGCATCGCCCACGTTGATGCCCGCGTGAACGCTCCATCCCGAGGTGTCCGTGAGCCCAAGGTCGTCGGTGTAGAGCCCGCTGAGGTGGAACGGATCGAAGTGATCCTCGTCGGGAAGGCGCAACAGGTTGCGCAGCGCGTCCCCGCTGTCGCCGGCGAGGTCGGGCAATCCGTCGCCGTTCAGGTCGAGCAGCCTGGCGCGCGTCGTCTGATTGCCGCTGTACCCGCCGCCGCCCACGCTGACGATGCCGAGGAGCCCCACCGACACGCTGCCGCCGAAGGTCGAGTCCTCCGTGCGCGACAGGCCTTTCTGAGACCCCACCTGCCCCCACGTCTCGGCGTCGGCCGCGAACGCCGCGGGCTGCCCCGACGCCGTCCGCGGCGCGGTGAAATACTCGAACGTGTGGTGATAGAGCTCCTCGCTGGTGAGCGTCCCGTCGGCGTCGCGGCTCCCCTTGCCGGAGACCGCGATCGCCTGGAGCAGGCTCTTGCCGAAATCACCCTCTGCGTACTCGAGCGCGTAGCTGCGGATGATCGTCTCGCCGAACCGCACGTCCACGCGCCGGAGCCGCTCGCTGGTCTGCTCCAGGAAGCCCGGCCTGCCGCTCAGCATCACGTCCGGGCGTCCGCCCTCCGAGATGAAGTCGACGGCATAGGCCGCCTCGACGCCCTGCGACGTGTTGGCCGTGTACTCGATGCGCTCGGGATGCACCTCGATGCGCGGCGCCGTGCCCGCGGGCTCGACCCTATGCGCGTAATGGACGAACATCTGGTTGCCGAACGGGTCGCGGACCTCCTCCAGATACCAGCGGAACGCGTTGCGCGGGCGGCTCGGGTCCGGATCGTCGAGCCGCGCGGTCGCGCTGCGGCCGTAGACATAGGTCGTCCCGCTCTTGTCGGTGACCTCCCAGTGATAGCTGTCCGGCCCGGTCCCGCGGCGCAGGATCCGCGCGAAGCGCCCCTCCACCCGCTGCCGGTAAACCTGCGGCTCGCTCGACGCGTCGCCGACGCGCACGAGTTCACGTCCATCGAGCGCATAGCGCTCCTCGCCCGTCGCGTACGTCGGCACGCCGAAGCGCGTGTCGATCTCGATGCTCGACAGCCGCAGCTCCCAGCCCACGCCGAGCCACCCGTTGCGATGCTCGCTGTCGTAGCCGATGGCGAGCGACGGCTGCATGCCATTGCGCCCCGGCGGCACCTCGATCGGGTGGCTCAGGTGCGCCGAGCCGCTCGAGCTCGCCTCCGGCGGCGCGATCAGCGTTACCCCGGCGAACGGGCTGCCGAGCGCGAGCCCCTTGATGCTGCTCGGATCGAACGAGCGTGCGCCCGGCGCGTCGGGCATCGCCAGCGTCGCGTTGATGAAATCGGTGAAGTGATCGGTCAGGCTCGCCAGCTTGCCCTTCGCCGCCTCGCCGGCCCGTTCGACGCGCTGCCAGGTGCCGAGCGCCTCGTCGAAATAGAAGCCCATCACGTGCTGCGCCGTCATTCCCGGCGGGATCGCGTGCTCGTCATAAGGCAGCGTCAGCCGCACCGGTTTCTTGAACCGGAGCCCGTGCGGTCCGAAGCGGTAGGCCTTTCCGCCGGACGTGACGTTGACCATCGCGCGCCCCATCGGCTGCACCTCGCCCAGGGGCAGCGGGCGAATCGTGATGCGAACGGGCTCGTCCACCGCTCCCTGGGGGATCTCCAGCACGGCCCCCTCGAACGCCACCACGCGCGCCTGGTCGGGGAGCACCATTTCTCCATAGGGCGCCCCCACGTCCTCGATCAGCGGCGCGTCGACCCGGGGCCCGAGCAACAGGCCTCCGACTCCGTCGCTCGGCAGCCGCAAGGGAATCGACGAGAGCGCCACCCCTCCGCCCGGAGGCGACTGCGACAAGAGCGGTGGCCCGAGAGGCCCCGCCAGCGCGAGGCCCTCATGCCCCCGCCCGAGCAGCAGCACCACCGCACAGAACACCGCGAGACGATAGAACCAGCCCGCCTGTCGCATTCGAGGATCTCCCGACGCAAGGTCCGTTGAACTCGCGGCCAGGTATCCACGGCAGAACGCAGCGTGTCAACGACTGCCCGATAACAAGCAATTACACGGCGCCCTCTCCTCTCCTCGCCGGCCGCATTCCCTCGCATGCTGCGCCTGCCAATCGGCGCAGCAGCATTCAGACGCGCAACCTCGTCGAACGCCGTTGACACCTCCCTCTCGATAGCAACCATCACACGGTCACACTCGACCAGGAGGGAGCTCATGCCCCTGAAACGCACCCCGAAGAACACGTCCGCGTCCACATCATCGAAACCCAGGTCGGCCACGAAGACACCGGCCTCGCGCAAGACGAGGCGCGCCTCCTCTCCGGCCCACGACCCCACCGGCGACGACGCGCTCCTCGCGCTGGACCCGACCTACGCGGCCGGCCCCGACATGCCAACGAGCGTCGCGGAGCGAGAGCTCACCTCCCTGGCGCGCCTCGCGCACGCACAGCAAGCGCGTCTGTCGAAGATCGGTATCACCTCCGAAAACGTGGCTCTCCTCGCGCGCTTCGCGCGGCGCCTCGGCGCGCTCGAGAAGGCGTGGCAGCGGGCGCGCGGCGCCGTGCAGCTCACGTCCGCGCAGCGCCGGCTCCGCGATGAGGCCGAGGCGCTCGACGCGAAGCTCGTGGCCGGCGGCCGGTGGGGCTGCAGCGACGACGCCGCCGCCCAGGCGGAGCTCTCGCGCATCGCCGACGGCTCCGGCCTGGCGGACACCATCCAGGACCTGCGGCCCCCGATCCTCTCGCTCCCGCCCCCGATCCTCTCGCCCCTCGCGTGCTAGAAGGCGCCGTGCACTTCACCATCTGCCACGAGCTCGACGCGCCCGTCGACGCCGTCGAGCTCGCCGTGCTCTCGCCGGAGCTCGGGCCGCGGCTGGCCACCAAGGTCGCCTCGCTCGAGAGCGTCGTGACCGTCGAGCACGCGCTCCGCGACGGCGAGCTGCTCCGCGTCCTGCGCTTCCAGGCCAGCGCGCCCCTGCCGATCTTCGCGAGCTACCCCGTCGCGAAGGACGCCATGTCCTGGGAGGAGCGCTCGACCTACCGGCTCTCCGATCACGCCGCCACGTGGCAGGTGAGCCCGAAGGAGCAGTGGCGCAGCTATTTTCGCTCCGCAGGCACGTACCGCCTCGAGCGCCTGCCCCAGGGGCGCACCCGCCGCCGCGTCGAGGGCGACCTCGAGATCCGGCTGCGCCTGCTCGGCCCCCTCGTCGAGCGCATGGCCCTCGCCGAGGTCCAGCGGACGTACGACGCCGAAGCGGATACGCTCCGGGAGCTCCTCACCGCATGAACGACCTACTCCACTCCGCCCACCCCGCCCGCACCGCCCGCCGCGCCCCCCTCGCCCGCTCCGCCGCCGCGCTCCTCGGCCTGTGCGCGCTCGCCAGCGCGCACGCCGCGCACGCCGCGCCGACCGACGGGCCCTCGCAGCCCATCCCCGACCCGGGCAAGGCCGTCGCCAGCAGCGACGACACCTCGGCCATCGCGGTGAACCCCGCGAACCTCTCCTTCCTGCCCGGCACGGAGCTCCGGTGGACCTGGGTCGCCACCGGCTCGGCCTCGCCGCTGCCCGCGCGCGGCCACTCGATCGCGCTCGGCCTGCCGCTCTGGTTCTTGTCGACCGGCCTGCGCTTCGACTTCCTCGACCCGCCCGCGGCCGCGCCGATCGACAGCCCGTCGCGCTGGGTCCGCTGGGGGCTCGCGCTCGACACAGGGCCGGGCTTCGCGTTCGGGACCACCCTCGGCTGGGGCAGCTCCGACGCGCCGGCGCTCGACGGGTACTTCTCGCTCACGAGCGGCATCACCCTCCGGCCCGCCACCTGGCTCTCGCTCTCGGCCGTCGCGCGCGACTGGAACCGCCCCGAGAACCGCCTGAACGAGGCCGTCGAGCGCAGCTACGACCTCGGCGTCGCCATCCGCCCCGTCGGCGGCAGGCGCGCGCTCGAGATCGGGCTCGAGACCGCCTACGTCGAGAACAGCGACCCCGACGAGAGCGGCGCCTGGGTGCCCCGCGCGACGCTCGGCCTGCGCGTGCCCTACGTCGGCACGCTCCGGGGCGACGTGACGCTGCGCGACCTCACGACCGGCGGGGACCCCCACGTCGCGGCCATGGCCGGCCTCGACGTCAACGTCGACGAGCTGCAGCTCTCCGCCGGCGGCGTCTTCGGCGACGCCATCACGAAGAACGGCACCGGCCTCTACCTCGGCGCCGCGCTCCGCAGCTTCTCCGAGCAGGGCGTGCAGCTGCCGGCCCGCGTCGTCCGCATCCGCCTCGACTCGACCCCGGGCGTCCGCAGGCACACGCGCTTCTTGCAGCAGCTCTGGCGCCTCGCCGAGGACCCGGAGGTCTCCGGGGTCGCGCTCGTGCTGCGCGCCGAGCCGGCGAGCTCGCTCGCCCACGCCGAGGAGGTCAGCGACGCGATCCGCAACCTGAAGAGCCACGGCAAGAAGGTCATCTGCCACCTCGAGGACTCCGGCGGGCGCTCGCTCCACGTGTGCTCGCACGCCGACACCATCGCGATGAACCCCGCGGGCGGGCTGCGCTTCTCCGGCATCTCGTCGAGCTACTTCTTCTTCGGCGGCCTCCTGAAGAAGCTCGGCGTCCAGGCCGACATCGTCCGCATCGGCGCGCACAAGCTCGCCGCCGAGCAGTTCGCGCGCGAGAGCGGCACCCAGGTCGGCAAGGACGACCGGCAGGACCTGCTCGAGCAGTTCAACGGCGCCTTCCTCGCGGAGGTGAGCGCCGGGCGCCGCATCCCCGCGGCGGAGCTCGCGCGGCGGCTCGCGCGCGGCCCGTTCCTCGCGCAGGAGGCGCGGCAGTTCGGCCTCATCGACAGGCTCGCCTACGACGACGAGATCGGCCGCGTCATCGACGAGGTGATGGGGCGCGCCTCCCGCGTCGTCGACGACGACCCGGGCGACGAGGCCCCGGAGCGCTGGGGCTACTCGCCCAAGGTCGCGCTCGTCTACCTCGACGGCGACATGATCGACGGCGAGAGCCGGTCGATCCCGCTCGTCGGCGTCAAGCTCGCGGGCTCGTACACGGTCGCGGGCGCGCTGCGGCGCGCGCGCGAGGACCGCAGCGTCCGCGCCGTCGTGCTCCGGGTCGAGACCGGCGGCGGCTCGACGCTCGCGGCCGACGTCATCCTGCGCGAGGCGATCCTCACGGCGCGCGCCAAGCCGCTCATCGTCTCGATGGGCTCGCAGGCGGCGAGCGGCGGCTACTACGCGTCGGTCGCCGGCGGGTCGATCTATGCGAACCGCTCCACGGTCACCGGATCGATCGGCATCTTCTACGGCAAGGTCGACGTCACGGGGCTGCTCCAGAAGCTCGGCGTCGCCATCGAGACGTTCCGCACGACGCCCCGCGCCGACGCCGAGTCGCTCTACAGGCCGTTCACCGACGACGAGCGCGAGCAGCTCGGCGTCAAGGTGAAGCAGCTCTACGATCGCTTCATCGCCCGCGTCGCCGAGGGCCGGCACATGCGGCCCGACGAGGTCGACGCCCTCGCGCGCGGGCGCGTGTGGACCGGCGCCCAGGCCCTGGAGCGGCGGCTCGTCGATCGCCTCGGCGGGCTCCGGGAGGCGCTCGCCGAGGCGCGCCGGATGGGCCAGCTGCCCGACGACGCGCCCGTCGTGTCGCTCCCCGAGGAGGACACGTCGCTGCTCGGCTACGCCCTCAGCCTGGTCGGCCTCTCGGCCCAGGCCCAGGGCGAGCTCGCGAAGGCGACCATCCCGCCCGTGATGCTCGACGCCGCGCGCGCCCTCACGCCGTTCCTCGTGTTCGGGGCGGAGCGACCGCTCGCGCGCAGCGAGTTCGCCGGGGAGATCTCGTTCGGCGTCCCCGCCACGGCCCGCGAGGACGAGCCCCCGGCCCCCGCCGCGCGCGGGCTGGAGGAGCGCTGATCGCATGAGCGCGACCGAGGCCGAGGGGCCGCCGCTGCTCGACGCGCGCGACGCGCGCATCGCCGTGGACGACGTCGTCGCGATCGACGCGCTCACGGTGACGACGCGCGGCGATCGCGTGCTCTGCGCCGGCGACACGGGCGCGCTCTTCGCGGCGCTCGCGGGCGTGCCGCTCTCGTCCGCCCGCGGGGCGGCGGCGTACGACGGCGGCGCCGCGGCGGACGACGCCGACGGCGCGGCGCCGGGCGAGGCGCGCGTCGTCGCCGGGCGCCTCGCGGTCGCGGGCCGCGATGTAGGGCGCACCGCGCACCGCGCGGCGAGCGGGGCGGCGCCGCTCGACCCGCCGCTGCCGCTCGCGTGGACCGTGGACGCCTACGTCGCCTGGGGCGCGCGGCTCGCGGGCGCCTCGCCCCGCGCGGCGGCCGAGATGGCGCCCGCGGCCCTGGCCCGGGTGGGCCTCGCCGCCGCCGGCAAGCGCGCCCTCCGGACGCTCGCGCTGCCCGAGCGCCGCGCGCTCGTCCTCGCCCAGGCGATCGCGACCGCGCCGGCCGCGCTGATCGTCGAGGATCCGCTCGTCGGCCTCGACGACGGCGCCGCCGGCTTCGTCCTCGCCGCGCTCGCGGGCGCGACCGAGGGCCGGGGCGCGGTCCTCACGACGGCGCGCCTCGACGTCGAGGGCCCGCGGGGCGTCCTCGCCCGCGGCGCCACCGACGTGCTCGTGCTCACCGGCGGCGAGCTCGCCTTCTCGGGCACGTTCGCGGAGGTCGCCGCGGGCGGCCGCCTCTACGCCCTCACGGTCCGCAGCAACGCGGAGCTCCTCCGCGAGGAGCTCGCCGCCCGGGGCATCGCCCTGCGCGGGGGGCCGGCGCGCTTCTCCGCCGCGCTGCCCGAGGGCGCGACCACCCGCGACGTCGTCCTGGCCGCGACGCGCTGCCGCGCCGCGATCGTCGAGCTCGTCCCCCTGTTTTGAAGGCTCTGGGTCGAGCGTCCACCAGCCGAGCGCAGGGCAAGCAGCGGCTGTCGCGCTCGGCGCCGTAGCCGCTCCGCGGGCGACGAGCCCGGGGCGAGATGGCGCCGTAGCCGCTCCGCGGGCGATGAGCCCGGGGCGAGACGGCGCTGCAGCCGCTCCGCGGGCGACGAGCCCGGGGCGAGACGGCGCTGGAACCGTCAGAAAGACGAGATCCAGCAGCGTTCGCGCCGCCGATCAAACCAGCACGTGCCGCGTTGCAAAATCGCGGCCACGATCGCCGCGACGCGGTCGCGTGGTCGGGTCGTGCGCAGCCCGATCGGCCCACCAACCGGCGTTCACCCCTTCTCCCGGATCCGCTGCGCTCGGGGATCCGGGGCTTCGGGGATGGGCGTTTTATTCGCTGTCGCCTCGGCCATCCGGAAGAGACGCCCGAGCTCATCGCACGCGCGGGTCAGGCGCTTGTACGCGGTCGAGACCGGAAGCGAGAGCTGCGTTGCGATCTCGTCCATCGGCACCCCAGCCAGGTACCGCGTGAGCACGTCGCGCAGCTCGGGGGGGATCTGCTGAATGAGGGCGCGCGCGCGCTGGCGTTGCGACACGTCCTCGACGAGCTCGAGGGCCGTGGGGCCCTCGTCCGGTATCTCGGGATCCGGCTCGGTGCCTGGCTGTTCCCATGAGCGGCGCTGCGCCTTCTCGTGATAGTGCGACGCCGTGAAGACCGCGATGCGGTTCTGCCATCGATCGGCCGGCGAGCGCTCGGCGTCGTACTTTCCCCATGTCCTGAGCATCTGCTCCAAGACATCCTGCGCCACGTCGTGCACGTCTGATGACGGAACACCGAGGCGGACAAGCCATCGAATCAGGCGCCCGAGGGCGCGTTCAGAAAGAAGGACGTCAAACCCCGGATAGCGATTGTCCCCCTTCGCCATGCTCAAACAGTGTCACAAATGCGACACTATGTAAAGAGCGATGAGAGCACCCCGAGCAGGAGCGCCGTCGCGACGCACGCCGAGAGCGCCGACTGGCCATCCCTAACCAGGCGTTCATCCAAGTCGGCTGCGAGCCCCGCCGCGCCTATGCCCCGCGCGTCGCCGCGTCCACCACCGCGCCGGCGGTGCAGCTCGGGGAGCAGGCGGGCCAGACCTTGCGACATCTCTCGAATTCCTGTTTGGGGCTCCTCATGATGTCGCAAATGTGACACAATGCCCCGGCGCGGGCCAGTCCGCTGGCTACTTCCCCGACCATACCCCCGGGGGACGACGCCGACGCGGGGCGCGTTCAAGGCTGGCTGGGCCGCGCTTTGTCCGGAGGTGCCTATGACATGGGCTCAGGTACATGAGATGTTACGCATCAACGCCGGTGTAGCTGGCCGAGCTCCCCGGCGCCCCCGCTCCCGCCGACAGCGCCGAGCCAAAGGCGCCCGCCCCGGTCGAGCCGTTGGTGCCGCCCTCCGTGCCGACGGTGCCCCCGGGCGAGCCGCCTCCGCCCGCGGTCCCGGCGCCGCCGCCACAGCCGAAAGGACCGCCGCCGGGCCGATACGTTCACGTCCCGGGGCCGAGCCCACGCCCATCGCGTCGTCCCGGCCCTGCTCCCGAGGTGGAGGCGGTCGCGGCCCCGCCCGTTCATCCAGCCCCGCCCGCGGGCGAACGCTCCAGGCAGTGGAGGCCGGCCGATGCTGGCCAGGTCGCCGCGCGCGCTGCCGCGCTGACCGAGCTCCCCGTGCTGAGCGAGCCCGGCGAGGAAGAGGAGCCCACCTCGCAATTCCGGCCGGATCGCACCCTGCCCGGTGTGGGCTTGTCATAAGTGTCGTAAAAGCGACACTGCGCCTCCGCTCTTCCGCGCACGCGGCGCGCTCGCATACCATGCGCCCGTGCCCCCGCTCCCCGACGAGATCCTCCGTCACCGTGTCGAGTTGCTGGCGCGCTCGTCGGTGCTCCAGCGTGCGAGCCCCGACACGTTGACCCAGATCGCCGGCGCCGCCACGATCGCGCAGGCCGAGGGGCCCGATCCGCTCTACGCCGAGGGGAGCCCCGCGCTGCACGTGCTGCTGCTCGTCCGCGGGGCCGTTCGGCTCGATGCGACGATCCGCGGGCGCACCGTGCCGACCGGGTGGTACCGCGGCGGGGAGCTCATCGGCGAGGAAACAGCGTATGAGCCCACGTACCGCGCGACGGCGATCCCGCTCAGCCCGACGTCGATCGTCCAGCTGCCGGCCGGCGCCGTGCGCGCGGCGCTCGCGTCCGATGCGGCGCTCGCGATTGCGTGGGGGCACCTGGAGCACGAGCGCCTGGTCGAGACGCAGCTGCGGCTGGGCGCGCTCGCCGCGAAGACGCATGTCCGCCTCGCGGGCTTCCTGCTGGATTACGCGCGCCGGTTCGGCAGCGAGGAGCTCGCGACGAACAAGCTCTTGCTGATCGATCGGCCGACCGCCTCGCAGATCGCCGCGTATCTCGGGGTCGTGAGGCAAACGGTGCAGAGAGACTACGACAAGCTGGAGGAGCTCGGCGGAATCCTGCGCGTGGCGGGTGGCGTGTGCCTCCATCCCGAGGTGCTCGAGCGCATCGCCGACCAGGAAGGTCCGCCCTCGAGCAGGTGAACCGAGCCGCAGATCCGCTCCCGGTGGCGACTTGAGGTACAAACGACGGTCGAGGTCGGGCCTTCCGCGCACCGGTCGCGCTCGTCTACGATACGCGCGTGCCTCCGCTCCCCGACGATCCCCTGCGTGACCACGTCGGGCTGCTCGCGCGCTCGCTGGTCCTCAAGCGTGCGAGCCCCGACACGCTGATCCAGATCGCGAGTTCCAGCACCACGGCGCAGGCCGAGGGGTCCGACCCAATTTATACCGAGGGGAGCCCCGCGGCGCACGCGCTGCTCCTCGTCCGCGGCACCGTCCGGCTGGACGCCACGATCGCCGAGCGCACGGTGCCGATCGGGTGGTACCGCGCCGGCGAGATCATCGGCGATGAAGCCGTTTACGAGGTTGCGTACCGCACGACGGCAACCGCGCTCAGCCCGGTCACATTCGTGAAGCTGCCGGCCCGTGCCCTGCGCGCCGCCCTCGCCTTGGATGCCGAACTCAACTTCGCGTGGGGGAATGAACAGTACCGGCGCATGGTCGAGACCCAGCTACGGCTCGGCTCGCTCGGGGCGACGACGCACGTACGGCTCGCCGCGTTCTTGCTCAACCACGCTCGCCGGTTCGGCACCAAGCGGGCCGGCGCAAACCACATCACCCTCGACGAAAGGCCGACCGCCTCTCAGATCGCGGCGTATCTCGGCGTCGTCCGGCAGACAGTCCAGCGGGACTTCGACAAGCTCGAGACGCTCCGCGCGATCGAGCGAGCGAACGGCGGCGGCCTGCACCTCTTCCCGGAGGTCCTCGCGCGCATCGCCGGCGACGAGGGGCCGCCGTCGAGCAGGTAGCGCCAGAGTCACCTACGCGAGCGCACGGTTGGACGTAGGGAATCGATGAAGGATGGCTCTCCCGTAGGATCAGCGCGCCACGCCGCCTCTTCGTAATCCGCGCCTCCTCTATTACGTTTGACGCGACACAATTTCCTCAAAATCGACCGTCCTCAAAATCGACCGAACGATTCGCGAAGTACGAATGAAGGCTCGGGACGGCCGGCAAGCCCACGGCCGGAGGAGTACTCCCATTGCCCCAGTAGTTTTTTGCGTTTTCTTGCGGTAGCCTCGCCAACATGCGTCCGTTCGGTGTGTGTCTGGCTGTGCTCCTCGCCTCGGCCGGCGCCCACGCCGAGCCGCCGCGCCGCGGCATGCGCGAGCAGACAATCCAGGCGGCCAACCGAGCTGTCGGGGAGCGGCGTTTGGCCGACGCGCGCGAGCTCTGGCGGGCGCTGTGGGAGGCCGAGCAGGCGCCGGAGGCCGCCTGCAACGTCGGACAGCTATCGAGCCGCATGGGCGAGCTCCTCACGGCCCGGGAGTACCTGGCCATCTGCGTGCGCCTGGACCCCGGCGAGGCGCACAGGATCGAGCTCGCGCGGGTCGAGGCGCGGCTCGGGCGCCTGATCGTCCAGGCAGCCCCCGGCGTGACCGTGCGGGTGGACGGGCGAGAGCTCGAGCCCGGGGCCCGCGAGACATGGGTGCGAGCCGGCGACCATCTCGTGGAGATCGAGCGCGCAGGGCGGCGTGCGTCGGCTCCCGTGCTGGTGCCTGCGGGCGAGCGCCGGCAGGTGACCCTCGAGCTCCCCTCGGAGCGGCTCGAGCTCCCGCCGGAGCGGCCCGCCCGCCCCGCGCGCCGGCCCTCTCCGCCGCCCGCGCCGGGCCCGACGTGGTCGATCTATGCCGGCCTCGCCGGCGCCGCGGTGGCCGCCGTGGTCGGCGGGACCGCGCTCGCGATCGCGGAGGACCGGCGCGTCACCGCGTTCCGGCGCGCGCGCCAGATCAGCCCGATGAACGGATGCGCCGTGCCACGGCCCGGCTGTGACGAGGTGACCGAGACGGCGGAGGAGCATTTCACGTTTCGCACGGTCGCGATCGGCGCGTTCATCGGGGCCGCGGTCCTCGGCGCCGGCACGGGGGTTTATTGGTACGTTCGGCCCGATGGCGCGTCCGTGGGAGTGGCACGCCGGTGGTGATTCAGGGCTACGAGATCGGCGATCGGATCGACGCGCCTCCGCCGCTCCAGGGCTGGCGATGCACCAAGGAGGGCAACCCGTGGTGCATCTACGCGGCGCCCCAACGTGACCTCGACTTTCCACGACGGCTAGAATCCCTACGGCGAGTCGAGCTCCCGTGGTCGCCTGCCATCGTCGACGGGGGCGTGAGCGACGACGGGTTGCCGTTCGTCGTCACAGAGCCAGCAGGAGCGCCCATCGTGCTCTCCGGCGCTTGGCAGGGCATCGCCGAGATGCTTCGTCACGCTTTGAACGTCGCGGGGGCGCTGTCAGCCGCTCACGAAATGGGCGTGTACCATGGGGATCTGACGCTCGAGTCGCTGAGCCTCGACGCGCGGGGAGAAGTTCGCATCGCGCGGCTGGGGTTCTTGGCGCTGTTCGGTGTCGAGCTCTGTGCGACAGGTCGCCCCCAGGCGCCGGAAGTGCTGGCGCGCGGCGCTCCGACTGGCCCGCGGGCCGACGTGTACGGCTTGGCGACGATCATCGATCGTGTCGTGCGCGATCGCCTGCCGGCGGGCGGCGTCGTGCCGGCGCCGCTCGCCGAGCTCATCGCGAAGGGAGCGGCGGAGCACCCCGAGGAGCGCTACGCCGACGTGCTCGAGCTCTTCGACGCCTTGAGGGACGCATCGACAGAGGTGCTCGCGGTCCAGCTCGTCGTGCGAGACGATCGCGATACGGCCCCCGTCGCGGTGGACGACGGGCCGAAGACGCCCCGCAGCCCATCGGGCCGGGCGACGGTCCCGGCGTCGATAGAAACACGAACCGTGCGGCGCGGGGCCGCGTCGCCCCCGGCGCCGTCGGTCCCCGAGCTCCCCGCGCAGCCCTCCCGTGGGGCGGGCCCCGTGGCCGTCGTCGCACTCGGCCTCGCGGCGGTGGCGCTCGGGACCGCTGCGAGCCTGGCCGTGCTGCTCCGCCCGTCGCCCATCGTGGTGCAGGTACCTGCGCCGGCCGCTCCACCGCCGCCGTTCGCCACGACGCCGCCCGCGCCAGCGGAGCCGCCCGCGCCGGCGGAGCCGCCCGCGCCAGCGGAGCCGGCTCCCGCCGTCGCGCCGACGCACCCGGCCTCGTCCCCCGCGCCGCCCCCCGGACGAAGAACGCGCGCGCCGGCGGAGGAGATCTGCGAGTCCGAAGGATGGTATTCGTGCACGATGCGCCGTCCAGCCAGGAGGTGATATGTCATCCCGCATGATCGCGTCCGCCGTCGTGACGGCGCTATGGTTCACGATTCCGCTAGCGTGCGATTCTCCCTATACCTATCTCAACTGCGACGTGAGCCAGGATTGTTATACTGGCACACAGAACGTCCCAGGCACGGTCTGCGTTGACGACGTCTGTCAATGCCAAGATTGGAGCTACGCAATCTGCTGCGACTTCAGGCAGGCCGACGATCCGGATTGTAGGCTCGCGTGCCGCCCTTGCTGGGAGTGTCCCGAGGGCACCAGGGGATGCGAGGGCGCGAACGTTGATTGCCGTTCGCCTGCGGATTGCCCTCCCGTACCGACCATTTGCCCTCACGTTAGTTCGTGCGAAGTCGGGCGATGCGGGCACACTTTCCAGGCCGGGTCGACGGAAGTCCAGAAGGTGGGGGACTGCATGCGGCGGAGGTGCGACGGCCTGGGCGTTCTCGAGGATGTCGTCGATCTCACCGATGCACACGACGATGGGAACGATTGCACGATTGACCAGTGCGACGAGACCGGACCAACCCACACGGCGCGCCCCGACGGAACGGGCTGCAGAGGCGGCAGGGGATACTGTATCGCTGGAAAATGTATTGAGTGCTTGTACCAGGCCGATTGTGCGATCACGGCGAATGCTGTCTGCCAGCACCACCAATGCGTCCCGGCGAGCTGCGTTGACACCCAACTTGGCGACGGAGAAACGGACACCGATTGCGGCGGCCCCTGCGCGCCGTGCGCAGAGGGTCAGAGGTGCGAGGTCGATGCGGATTGCTCCTCTGGCGCCTGCAAGTCGGAGCGCTGCGCCGCCCCCACCACCCGCGATGGCCGCGCGAACGGCAGCGAGACGGACGTTGATTGCGGCGGCCCCGACGCGCCCGCGTGCCCCGGCGGTGAGCGTTGCGCGTATCACCGGGACTGCACGAGCGGCGTGTGCATCGGCAACATCTGCCGCGCGCCGACGTGCACCGACGGCACGCAGAACGGCCAAGAGACCGGCATCGACTGCGGCGGCGCGTGCCCCGTCGCGTGCGAGTAGTCCGGCGTCGATTGGGTCGCGTATGGGGAATTGGTAAGCTGGACGCGCTCCCGCGCTGTTGCGGGCCGGTCCCCCTGCCAAGGCTGGCCGCTACATCCGAGCGAGCCGTCCGTCTTCGAGCAGCACCCAGGGAGCCGAAGCCGAGTACGCCTCGATCCCGGCGAGCGGCAGGCTTGGCGCATCCGTGAGCTGGTCGAGCCCCTTGTCTCGGAGCTGCATCCCGCGTTCGGTGAGGCGATAGACCTTCGAGAGCATCGGGTATCCAGGTGGCTTCGGGCCAGGTGCGCGCTCCACGGCCGCGCTCGAGTCGTGCTTCGCCCAGTAGGCCAGACGATCTCCCAGGAACAGGTCCCCTGTGCAGGAGACGAGATCCAGCAAGTCCAGCCCAAGCTGCGATTCGTGACTGTTTACTCTCAATGGCGTCTGCCACTCCTCTAACGAGAGGATAGTCAAAATGAGCTCATCATACCGACTGAGATGCAAGGAACCTTCGGCGGTCCTTCTCGGAAAGAAGCAAGATAGCAGCCCCCATAAGGGGGCAAGCTCTCGGAACCCTTCGACACCGCGCGCGCAGCTTTCCACGAACGGTAAGGGATTCTCATCGACGTAGCTCTCCCAGAGGCAAACGGCACGATCGTGGCGTTCCGCCGGCCACGCGCTTGCCTGGCGGAGACGGCCCAGAAGCACCGGATCGGGGTGGTGAGCGACCGATCCGCAGCAGTCGAACGGTGGTATCCTCGGCGGTTTGGCAAACCTTTTCGCTGTGCCGTAGACCGGCTCGAACTCGACAATAAGGACGTCACTGCACGGGATCCTCAGGTCCCGCAGCCAACTACAGGTCCTCCAGAGGTTCACTCGGTCGTCAAGACTCTCTGTCACCCACACGACAATGGGCGACTCCCAGCGGACATCAGATGAGTATAGACGATCGAAACTTTCGCCTGACTCGTCTCCATCTGAACACTCTTCACACGAAGCAAACCACATCTCACGCGCCCGAACATGCTCCAGCGGATTCCGATGACTCGGCCCAATGAGAAGGCTTTCAAAGACATTTACGATATTCTCGGCACCGAGTTTGGCCAGACGCTCTGCTGTTGGCGGATCGAAGGCCACGTGTGTTCCGCTGGAAAGATCCGGGGTGCTTACCATGATTTCTAGAATCCGCAGCTAAAACATTTTTCGTACGTATATGGCTTGTCTTGCTGGCATTCGTCACGACAGATCTCGCAGAGACTAACGCCGCGACCGTAGATGTTCTTGCGCGTGCATTGCCCACCGATATCATAACATTTTACGTAGCTCTCAGTGCATGAGTGGACTGGTGTGCATCCCGCCATGGCAAGCGATGCGCTGCCTACTTCTTCGTCTCCGCCTTCGCCTTCTTCACCGTTGCTTGGGAAATCTCCCGCCCCTACGGATTCTGTAGGGTACCCAACACCCGCGCCTCCGGACTCTGTTGTGTCGCATGTATAAGCAGGCAGTTCGCATGCCGACGCGAGCATCATCGCGAGCCCGCCACACAGCACCAGCGCGCTCGCCTTCGCTGTCACTCGGTGTCCCATGGCTTCCTCCCCTTTCCGGATGTACGCACCGTTCTCCCGGAGGACGAGCGGTGTCAACAGGTGGACTAGCTTACGTTCCATCCCTGCGGTCCGCGCACCCTGTTGGCCGGGCGTGCTTGGTCGTGGTGGTAGGTCGCGGGGCGCGCGTTGGCGAGCTCGGCGGCTTTTCGTCCACTGGCGGTATAGTTACGTCCGAAGCGGATCGCTCGACGGCGCTCTCCCCGTTACAAGCATCGGGTTGGGCTCGTTCGCCGGCGTGTGACCTCCGTGTGCCCCGACGTCAGGGCACGGGGCTCCACGAGAGGGATTCCGGGTATACGAGAGGAACTGAGCCCTCGATGGTCTCTGACACCGTTCCAACGCATCCGACGCGGCATCCGCCGTATCTCTCGCGCATCCGCCCCGCAGGTTCGTCTCCGGGTTCGATTCCCGGCGCCTCCACCACTCTCGCGAGTCTTTCCACGGGTTTTGCCACGTCCAGACTCGCTCTCGGGCAGAACTCCGGGCAGAAGCGGGTAGTGGTAGGGCACGCCTGTCGCGGCGGCGACCCCCTCGGCGCCGCCCATGCGCAGGTGCGGCGCGAGCTCGTCGCGGGGCACGTCGAACATCTCCTCGAGAACGACGAGCTGCTCGGCGGTCGGCGAGGTGGACGCGCGGATGAGCTCCTCGTCGCCCTCGAACCAGAGGTCCTTGGCGAAAGCCCGGACGGTCGGGCCGGCCGCGCTTCGGAACCTCATCTCCGGTCTGGCAGGGGCATGCAGAGATCGCGGTCGCGACGCCATTCTCGCGGCGCGGCTACGGAAACTCCCACGCCGACGGCCCACCCGTGCGGTCAAGCACCTTGCGCATCTTTGCGAGGAGCACATCGACGGCCTCCAGATCGCGGATCGGCTCGTCCTCGGAGGTCCTCCGGCTCCTCATCAGGTGTCGGTGGTCGATGAGCTTGTAGACGCGGTCGAGCGCGCCGCGTGGAGCGCGTTCGACGGCCTGCTGAAAGAGCGTGCTCGCAGTCGGCACGGCGAGCGCGACGTCGAAGAGCGAGAGGAGCGCGAAGCAGCCGATAACCTGATTCTTCACGAGATGCTCCTCGTCCCAGAGCCAGCACACGATCGGCTCGTTCACAGGTGAATTGTCGGCAGCCATCCGCACCAGCACGCCGTAGGCGGGCCGATAGCGCAGGCCTCCGAGCGCCATCGCCGTGTAGGCCCGCTCGCTCGGGCTGGCGGAGCGGAGCGCTTGGATCAGCGCTGGACCCGCGACCTCGCCCACGTCGTCGACGAGGTGCGCGACGTGGAAGGGATCACGCGGTGGCACCACATCGGAGAGCCGCCGCGCGATCGTGCGTCGAAGCTGGGGCGGGAGGCGCCCGCCGGCGACCTCGGCGCACCGGGCAGCGAGCAGCGTGGCGACCTGCGCCTCACACCGATCCGCTTCGAGGAGCTCCCGAATGAACGCGGCCGCGTCCACCTCCGGTATGCCCGCTGCGTGAACGATGGTCTCATGAGACCACGGGTCGCTTCGCTCTTCGATGAGGCAGTCGAGCGCGCCGATCCTGACATGATCGAGCGCGTTCAGGTACGCCTGGTAGGAGAGGTCCGCGAACGAAAAGGACCCGGGACGTCGCTCGATCAGCAACCCCTGGTGCCGGCGGATCTCTTCGATGACGCGCTCGACCATCCCGTCGATGTCCTGCGCGAGCTCTCCGAGCTCACGGGCGTCGCCGGCCGCTTCGCGCTCGAGCGGGCCGCCCTGGGGATCGCGGTCGCCGTCTTCATCCTCATCCATGTCTTCTTCGTCCGCCCTGCAGAGGACGAGGCGCGGCCCCTCGACCCAGCGAGCGCCGTCCAGCCGCCATCGCAGGAGCGCGGCCAGCGGCTCCACGGGGAGCTCGACGAGCCGATCGCAGTGCATACGCCAGGCGATGGAGCTGAAGAGGAGCCGCCGGTCGCGCAGCTCGAGCGACTTCAGGATCGCGTCGGGCGGGAGCTCTTCGCCGGCGTAGCGCTCGAGCAGCGCGTCGACGGCGGAGGCGATCAAGGACGTGCGGCGCCCCGGATCCCGTCGCGCCAGGAAGTGATGCGCCGCGACCACGCGGGAGCCGGGCTGCGGCAAGAGGGTCGCGGTCACGAATCCGCGCAGCTCCACGCGTGTATAGCCCGGGATGCCCGTGCGACGCGGGCGCGTCGTGACCACCATCGGATTGCCCGGATGGGCCTCGGCGAACGCCTCGACCGACTCGGAGAGCCTCCTCGCGCCGGATCTCGCCTCATCGAGCCCGTCGACGAGCACGAGAGCGCGGCGTTCCTCGAGCGCACGGCGAAGGAGCACGACCCCGCCGATCGGCGAGAGCCTCGCGATGGCGCGTTCGTTCAAGCGAGGGTCGTCGAGGAGCGACACGAGGACGACGAACGGCACGAGCGTCCGCGTGCCCTGACGGTGGTCTGCTGCGGCCCGGGCGGCGAGCCGCGCGATGAGCGCCGTCTTTCCCGAGCCTCGTCCGCCGACGACGAGCACGCGCTCGTGGCGGGCGAGGAGCTCGGGCACGGTGCACCTCGACGGCGCCTCGACCCGGCGCGGCAAGACCTCCATGTCCATCGGACGCTGCTCGTTCCGGATCAGGACGCGACCATCGGTCTGGCTGTGCTCCCTCCAGACCGAGTCCACGTGGTCCCGCTCCACGGACAAGAGGACCCCTGCCGGATCGTTCGGCGCGCTCGCGGTCGCGTCCGTCCACAACCATCTGCGCAGGTTGTCGCCATCCATGGCCTGACAATGCATGGTTGCGGGTACGCGCACCATGCTGTCGAGGCAACAGCTCGCAGTCTCAGCCGTGGGCGGCGGCCTGGGCGTGATGTTGCTCCGCCACTCGAGTGCGGTGCAAGGGGCGCTCGATGGACGCAGCAGCCGCTCCGCGGGCGACGATCCCGGGGCGAGACGGCGCAGCAGCCGCTCCGCGGGCGACGATCCCGGGGCGAGACGGCGCTGGAGCCGTCAGAAAGGCGAGATCCGGCGGCACCGGCGCCGCCGATCGCTTCGGAAGGGGTGCGCCCGCGGCGACACCCGAGGGGAACGGCTCGGTACGCGGCTCGCCGCGGGGCCATCGCGTTTCCCGGCCGTGGCACTGTTCGCCACCCGCCGGGCGCCGTAGTACCGTGCGCGCGATGTCATCCGAACCCGCCGCGAACAAGCCGTCCGCCGCTCAGGTCACCCCGGGCGGCCCGCCCCCCGGAGGCCGCCTCGCCGTGCTCACCGCGTTCGCGGTGGGCGCGTCGTGGCTCCCGGTCCCGGTGCTCCCCGATCGGATGCTGCTGCGCATCCGCGGCGCCATCGTGCAGGACACGGTCGCCCGCCACGGCCTCAGCCTCACCACCGACGCGCGCGCCCTGCTCGCCCAGCCCGGCGCCGAGCAGACCCCGATCCGCAAGGCCGCGCAGCTCGTCACGAAGGAGCTCCTCCGGCGGCTCAACCCGGCCCTCGGCCTCGCCGCCGCCGCGCGCGGCCTCGAGGTCTACGCCCTCGGCCACCTGCTGAACCGCTACATCACGCGCGTCCGCCGGACCAGCGCCGTGCGCATCCACGCGGACGAGGCGCGCTGGATCCGCGACGCCGTCGATCGCGCCGTGCGCCGCTCGCTGTCCCCCTCGCTCCGCCCGGACCTCACCGTCCTGCCGAGCGGCGCGGAGGACCTGCGCGACGAGTTCACGCGCTGGATCGACGCCTTCCTGCTCGCGGGCGCCGCCGTCCCCGAGTACATCGAGCGCCGCCTCGACGCGGCGTTCGACGAGATCGCCGCCGCCGGCCTCCCCCATGACTGACCCCGAGGATCGCACCGCCGCCGCGGGCGCCGCCGACGGCCGCCACGCGGCCGACGCCGCGCCGGACGCCGGCGACCACCAGGGCGCGCGCGGCGCGCTCAAGCGCTGCCGCCGCGTCATCGTCAAGATCGGCTCGAAGAGCCTCTCCGGCGACGCCTGGGACCGGCTCGCCGCCGAGGTCGCCGCGCTCCGCGGCCGCTCCGGCCGGAGCCTCGTCATCGTGTCGAGCGGCGCCATCGCCCTCGGGGTGGCGAAGCTCGGGCTCAAGGCGCGGCCGAAGGACATGGCCTGGCTCCAGGCCGCGGCCGCGGCCGGCCAGAGCGTGCTGATGCAGCGCTACGAGGAGGCGTTCGGCAAGGTCGGCCTGCTCGTCGCGCAGGTGCTCCTCACGCACGCCGACCTCGCCGACCGCACCCGCACCAACAACGCGCGCAACGCCCTGGCCGCGCTGCTCGAGGCGGGCGCCATCCCGATCATCAACGAGAACGACGCGGTCGCGGTCGAGGAGATCAAGTTCGGCGACAACGACCAGCTCGCGGCGATGGTGACCCCGCTCTGCGAGGCCGATCTGCTGATCCTCCTCTCGGACGTCGAGGGCCTGCTCGACGGCGACGGGCGCCGCGTGCCGTTCGTGCGCAGCGTCGCCCGCGAGGCGCGGCACCTCGCCGGCGCGTCGACCTCGGGCGTCGGCACCGGCGGCATGGCCAGCAAGGTAGAGGCCGCGCGGCGCGCCACGCTCGCGGGCTCGCACGTGGTCATCGCCGCCGCCCGCGAGCCCGGGATCATCACGCGCATCGTCTCGGGCGAGGACGTCGGCACCCTCTTCGCCGCCGTGCCGCAGCGCCTCAGCGCGCGCAAGCACTGGATCGCGTACACGCTGCGCCCGCGCGGCGCGATCCTCGTCGACCGGGGCGCCGCCGAGGCGATCGGCTCGAAGAACCGGAGCATCCTCGCGGTCGGCGTCCTCGGCGTGCGCGGCACCTTCCTCCCGGGCGACGCCGTCGCCGTCGTCGACCCGGAGGGCACCGAGATCGCGCGCGGCCTCGCGCGGATGTCCGCGAGCGACGCCGCGCGCATCGCGCGCAAGAAGCGCGACGAGGCCGGCGAAGACGTCGTCGTCCACCGCGACGACCTCGTGGTCCTCCCGAGCGAGTAGCCCCTCCCCGGCCCTCCCGCCCGCCCTGTAGGTGCGCCGACCACCCGATGGCGCGCGCCGCGATCTTCTCGGGAACCTCCGCGCTGCCCGGCTGTCGGTCCGTGCTGTCGCTTGCTGGAGGACGGCTGATGCGCTTCGGGTTGTTCGTCGCCAACGGGTTGGTTCTCGCCGGGGTCGCCTGGACCGTCGGGCTCGGGCCGAGCGTGAAGGCCTCGCAGCTGCTGCCGCCGCGCGCCACGGCCGGGCTCGGCGAGCTCGCGGAGCTCGAGGCCCGCTACGCCGCGGGCCGCACGCCGGAGAGCGTCACCGCGCTCGCCGCGGCCTACCTGGAGCGCGATCAGCCCGGCCTCGCCTCCTCCGCCCTCGACGCAGCGCCTCGCGAGGTGCGCGCGCTCCCGGGGACGGCGCACCTCGCCGCGCGGGCGCTGCTCCGCCGCGGCCGCGTCCGCGACGCGCTCGCCGCGGCCGAGCAGGCCTCGGCGGCCTGCGCGGCCGGCGCCTGCCCCGCGTGGCTCGCGGCGAAGTCCGAGCACCAGCGCGCCTTCCTCGAGCAGCTCGTCGCCGCGGGTATCGAGGACCCGCAGACCGCCCCGGAGGCCGCGCGCGCCGCCTACGAGCGCAGCACGAGCGAGGTCCGCCTCGTTGCGATGCGCTGAGCGCGACTCGAGCACGACGGACGCGACGAGATCCTGCGCCGCGCCGGCGAAGATCTGCCCAGGCCCAATCTATCTGGCCTGGCTGGACAGGGTGCCAGTCGCCGCGAGCCCCGCGTCGCGGCGCAACGACACGATCTCGACGCATGGGCGGGCGGCGGGCGGCGAACGGCGGGCGGCGAACGGCGAACGGCGAACGCGACGATCGTTGGGGTCATATCCAAGCTTGGAAACCCTGTCGTTGTCGAATGACGGTCACCGCCTTCTGTCGTAGCCTTTGGTCTTGCTCGGCGCGTCCACACCGGGGGCGCTGTCCGATTGAACAACCGGTTGCGCTTGGGAGGGTCTCCCTCAGGTGGAACAGCCGCATGCTCGCGCGCGGGGCGCCCTGGCGACCGCATTGACAGGTTCGTACCGAGTCGTCGCGGCGGCCTCCGCCGCGCTCGCGCTCACCGCTGCCGCGGGCTGTAAGCCGCCGATCACCAACGCCGGGCTGCCGATCCCCGCGGCGAAGCCGGGACAGGAGCAGCGCCCGGTCCAGCTGCGGCCGCCGTTCGAGCTGTCGACGAACGAGGACGCGATCGTCCGGATCGTCACCGACGTGACGTGCACGGGGACGCTCATCACCGAGGACCTGGTGCTCACCGCGCACCACTGCGTGGCCGCGCGCGACGAGAACGGCAGGACGCTGCGCCGCGACCAGGAGCCCGAGGCCATCTCGATCGAGCTCGGCGGCGACCACCTGCCCTGGGGCGACGTCACGGTCCGCGCGGTCGTGTCGCCGGACTGCGGGTACACGTCGGGCCAGGGCGACATCGCGATCCTCGTGCTGTCGCGCCGGCTGATCGGGATCCCGACCCTCACGCCGCGGATCGAGGCCCAGCCGGAGGCGAAGGAGTTCGTGACGCCGTACGGCTTCGGCCGCTGCGCGCTCTCGCGCGACGCGATCCACCTCGTGCCACGGCCGGGCGGCACTATCGACGCCGTGAGCCCGGCGCACTTCGTCGCCACGGCCTCCATCTGCCCGGGCGACTCCGGGGGGCCGGCGCGCAGCGACATGGGAGGCGATGTCGTCGGCGTGATCTCGTCGAGCGTGATGGACGGCGACGAGCACACGACCGGCACCTCGTACTTCAGCCGCCTCGACGTGTGGCCCGAGCTCTTCTCCGCGGCCCGCGAGATCGCGGCGGGCGCGAGCCCGAGCGAGCTGCCGCCGTACCGGAGCTGCCTGCGTTGACGGCGCCGCGGCGTCCGCGGCCTCCCCTTGCTGGCCGCCCGCGGCCCGCGCTGCGCTAGGCTGCGGGTCCGCATGCGGAAGCTGTTCAACGGGCTGCTCTGGATCCTCGGAACCCTGCTGGTGGTCGGCGTCGTGCTCCGCGCGCTCGTCCTCGACGTCTGGGTGGTGCCGGACGACCCGAGCCTCGGCGCCGCGATGGCGCCGAGCTTGGCCCCGGGCGACGCGGTCGTCGTGCTGACGCGCGGCACGCCCGGCTTCGGCGAGCTGGTGCGGTGCCCGGATCCCGAGACGCCCGGCAGCTACATCGTCGGCAGGATCGCGGGCGTGCCGGGCGACACGGTCGACGTCGACCACAGCGCCCTCGTCGTGAACGGGCAGAGCTACGACGCCGAGGTCGGGTGCACCGAGCCCAAGCTGACCATCAACGACCCGGCCACGGGCAACGCGGTCCAGCTCTCGTGCGACATGGTGATGATGGGCCCCGGCCTCCACCTCCGCGCGACGGGGCGCAGGCCGCCGCTCGAGCGCCGCCACCACGTCGAGGTGCGGCCCGACACGGTCTTCCTGCTGAGCGACAACCGCAGCTACCACGACGACTCGCGCGACTTCGGCCTGCAGCCGCGCGCGGCGTGCAACCAGCGGATCGTCTTCCGGCTCTGGGGCGCCGGGGGCTGGTCCGACGACCAGCGCCGGTTCACCTTCGTGCGCTGACGCCGGCCGGGGGGCCGCTCGGCCGCCGCGGCGACGCCCGTCCGGCCGCGGCGACGCCCGTCCGCGGCCCGCCCGCCGCGGCTTCCCGCGCGCTCCAGCTCGCTGCCCGGCGGGCCCGGGCCCGCTGCCCCGGCCCGGCCGGCGCGGAGCCTCCGCCGCGGCGGGCCGCGAAGCGATGTCAGCGAGCTTGACCCCTCCGCTCTTCGACGTCTAGAACCGTGGTCCTCTCCACCCGGGTCGGGAATCCAGCGCGAGGTGCGGGCCGGGTTCTCCGTCCGGGCTCGCTTCATCGGTCGGGGGTCCGCCCAGGCGGCCTCCCACTGGCGCGGGTCGGAGAACCGCGATCCCGCGGTCCTCCAATGCACCGAGGCGACGTTTGCACACCGAGCAGCACGAGATTGGCATCGTCTGTGGCCAGTGCGATCTGTGGAGCCCGATGGGCACCGCGCGTTGCCCTGAGTGCGCGAACGACCTGGCCCTGTTCACGCCGCGACGGGCGATCGCGCCGGCGACCTCGTCCCGGCGCTCCCCGACGCCCGCCGCCGGCAGCGGCAGGGTGGAGCCCCGGCTCGACCCGACGAGCTCGCGCGGCTCGGGGCGAAGCCCCAAGACCACCTCGCCCAAGAGCGAATTTGCCGAACTCTCCCAGGAGGAGCTGATGGAGCAAGCCCGTAACTACGTCTGCCGTTCCTGCTCGAGCGGTGTCCCCTCGGGCCACAAGTTCTGCGGGAGGTGCGGAACCGCGGTCCCGCCCGAGATCCTGAGCGCGCAGACGCTGTTCTTCGGGGACATGCAGAACCCGGCGAAGGCGAAGCTGATCCTCATCCGCGGCGAGGGGATGGACGGCCTCTCCTTCCACCTGAAGGCCGAGCAGCACATCGTCGGCCGCAACGGGCAGCTCGTCTTCCCGGACGACCCGTTCGTCTCGCCGAAGCACGCGAACTTCTTCTACCGCGACGGCAAGCTGGTGGTGCGCGACGAGGGCTCGCTCAACGGCGTGTACATCCGCGTGCGCGGCACGATCGACATCACGCCGGGCGACACCTTCCTCGCGGGCGAGCAGCTCTTCCGGCTCGATCCGACGCCGCGCGCCTCCGACGGCCAGGATCCGGACGGGACCTTCTTCTACTCGTCCCCCAAGCACCCGAGCCCCTTCCGCCTCACGCAGGTGCTCCAGGGCGGCGCTGTCGGCATGACCGTCTGCGCGCGCGGCAGCTCGCTCCAGATCGGGCGCGAGGGCGGCGACCTGAACTTCCCGGTCGACCTGTACATGTCGGGCTCGCACTGCCGCCTCGAGGAGCACAACGGCAAGTTCACGCTCACGGACCTCAACAGCCGCAACGGCACGTACGTGCGCATCAAGAGCGAGCGCGAGCTCGCCCACGGCGACTACCTCTTCATCGGCCGCAAGCTCCTGCGCGTCGAGCTCAACACGAACTAGCGCCGCGCGGGGTCGACCCGCGCGCTTCGACCCCGCGCCCACGTCGCGCCGTCCTGGCGCTGGCCGCGGCGCCTGTGCGCGGCGCGCGGCGCGCGTCTCCGCCGCGCAGGCGCCGCGCAGGCGCCGCGACGCGCCTGCTACACTCCACGCAGGCCGGTCGATCCCTGGCACGCGTTCGCGCCGGAGCGATCTCCTCCCGGAGGACCTCTCGCCCATGACCACCGCTCGCTGGCCCCTCAACGTCTTCCGCGCCGGACCGGTCGCAGCGGGCGCGACGCTGTGGCGCAGCCGTGGCCAGCTCCATGTGACCGTCATCGCCAAGGCCACCTTCACGATCGTCGCCGGCGGCGAGGCGCAGCGGATCGAGCCGCTCGAGGTGATCCGGAGCGAGGTCTACGCGCGGGGCCATCCGATGAAGCCGCTCCTCGCGGCCAGCGAGCTCGCGCCGTGGCTGGAGCGCGCGGAGGTGGTGCTCACCGGGCATGCATGGGCGCCGGGCGGGGTGCCGGTCCGGCGCATGCCGGTGCGGCTCGCGATCCTGCGCGGGGCGGCGGCGCTGGTCGACAAGCGCCTCGAGATCGTGGGCGATCGAACGGCCACCGCGGCGTCGCCGGACCCGGAGCCCGAGCCGTTTGTGAAGATGCCGATCGAGTACCAGCGCGCCTGGGGCGGCGACATCCGCGACCCGGAGAACCCCTTCGGCGTCGGCGCGATCCAGGACCCGCGCGGCAGAACCTCGCTGCCCAACCTGCTGCCGCCGGGCGGGGGTCGCGCGCCGATCGGCCTCGGGCCCATCCCGCCGATGGTGCCGAGCCGGGCGAGCAAGCTCCGCGGCCTCGCGTGCACCGCGCTGGAAGGGATCGCGTCGCTCCCGGACGACTTCGACTGGTCGTATTTCCAGTCGGCGCCTGCGGATCAGCGCTTCGATCGGGTGCTCGGCGGCGAGCAGATCGTGCTGGAGGGGCTGAGCCCGCATCACCCGGTGCTGACCACGCGCCTGCCGGCGCTGCGGGCGCTCGCGACGATCTACCTGCCGAACGGCGCGCAACGGTGGCTGCTGCTGGTGGGCGACACGCTGATCGTGCATCCCGACGCCGAGCGCTGCGCCGTGGTCTTCCGCGGGAGCTTCCAGGTGGCCCTGGAGGAGGCGCTCTCCGCGCTGCGCGTCGCGGTGGGCGTGGAAGCGGGGGGCGAGCCGGTGCCGTGGCCGGACGCCACCGAGGTGCTCGCGAGCGCGCCGATCGAGGCAGCGGCGGCGGGGCGCGTGACGTCGGGGGACTGGAGCTCCACGGTGACGCTCGACGACGATGACGTCGTGGACGCCCCGGAGAGCGCGGTGGGGGAGCACCCGCTCGCGGGCACGCTGCCGCTCGGCGACGCGGCGCCGTCGCCTGGCGTCGAGGCGCGGCCCGAGGCGCAGGCCGCTTTCTCGTCGGCCGCGGGGCTCCGAGCCCAGGGCCGGGACAGCACGGCGGGCGCGCCGTTTCCGCTCGCGCCGGCGGGGGTGCACGGCGCTCGGAGCAGCGGCGAGCACGCGGACGCGCCCTGGGCGACGAGCCGTACGACGGCGATCCCGGCGGCCGCGTCGCCGCTGGAGGGCACGATCGATCTGAGCGTGACGGCCGCCGCACCGCTGGAGGGCGCGCTGGAGGGCGCGCTCGTTCGGCGCGCGCCGGCCGCCGCACCGCTGGAAGACACGATCGATCTGCGCGTGCCGGCCTCCGCGCCTGCGCTCGCCGCCGCGCCTGCGCCCGCCGCCGCGCCCGCGCCCACCGCTGCGCCCGCGCCCGCCGCCGCCGCCCCGCCGGCTTCCACGCGGGTGCCCACCTCGGATCGCGATCCGCAGGCCGAGCGCTCGCCCGGGCCGAGCGCGCCAGCCTCCGCGCCGCCTGCGCCGAAGCAACAGCGGCCCGATCTCCTCGGCAGCCTGTACAAGCGCTTCCGCAAGGGCTGAGCCGGAGCGAGGATGGAGGGAACGTCATGTCGCAGGAAGCCGTGATCCGGGAGCGCGCCGCGTCCGTGCGCGCCGAGGAGTACCTCGGGCCAGCGCACGTGCTGGAGGTCCGCGGGCAGGCGGTGGTGGCCGAACTGCCGGAGGGGGAGAGCGCAGAGGCGACGATGGCGCTGGCGATCCCTTATGCGCCGGCCGTGGGCGACGTGCTCCTGGTGATCGGCCGCGGCGGGCGCTTCTATGTGATCGGCGTCCTGCACGGGACGGGCAAGACGACGCTGGAGCTCCAGGGCGACGTCGACGTCCGGGCGGCGGGCGGGGCGCTGCGGCTGTCCGGGGACCGGGGGGTGGAGCTCCGGGGGCCGGAGGTGGACCTGCACGGCGACAAGGTGAGGGTGTTCGCGGGATCGCTGGTGCAGAAGGCGGCGTCGCTCTACCAGCGCGTGACCGACCTGTTCAGCCTGCACGCCCGGGAGAGCCACACGGTGGTGGACGGGTCGGCGACGACCAAGGCGAAGAGCGCGACGGTGCTGACCGAGGAGACGATGACGATCAACGGCAAGGAGATCCACCTCGGCTAGGCGCCGTCGGACGACCAGCCGCGCGGCCCGATCCGTCGGTCGATCCAGCTCGCAGCGCTGCTGCGTTCCTCGCTCGCTCTCCCTGGGCGCGGGCCGCTCGCGACCTGCGTCCGACCGCGCCTAATCGGAGCGGGGAAGAGGGCGGGGGTCGAAGGCGACCAGCTTGGACCCGTCCTGGATGTGCCCATCGACCTTCTTGTAGCGCGTGTGGTCCTCGTCCTCGCCATCCCGCTGGTGGATCGTGCATTTGAAGTCCTTGGTCAGCTTCTCTTTCTCCATCTCGGAGGTCCCTGCGTCGCAATGGAGGAAATACCCGTTCTTCCGCGCGCGGGAGTGGGTGAACCCGATATAGTGCTTCACCGGGGTCGCTCCCTCCCTGCCGTCGGTGTAGGTGCCGAGGATGTCCGTCTCGGGGAGCACACCGAGCGAGGGGAGGAGGTGGATGTCGACACCATCGCCGCCGACCTCCTTCTCGAAGAAGCGCAGGACGTGGTTCCGGCGATAGTCGTTGCATACCTCCACCGCGAAGACCAGATCGCGCAGCCGAAAGAGCGCGCGCGTGTCCTTGGAGGCGTCGGGGTACTTGAGGCCCCACAGCTTGCCGCTGCCGCTCTCTGTGCTGCCTGGCCACCGCTTGCAGTACACGCACTGCAGCTCGCCACCATGGAAGACCGGGACGACGTTGAACGCATGCGTGGCCGTCTCGAAGCAACATGACCCGGGGATGATCACCATCTCAGGGTGTTCCTCGCTGTACGCCGCGATTCGAGCGAATGCCATCTCGCGCTCCTCGTCCGAGATCGCCACGCCGTCAGGCCCCGACAGGAACCCCTCCGCGGTCATGAAGATCGGCAGCGTCCCGGCGTCGTCCTCGGCGCCGAGCGCGCCTGCGCGGTCCAGGTAACCGTCCTCGCCGAGGAGCTTGTCCAGCCTGTCCTTCAGGGGACCTCCGTCGTCATAACCACGGTCGAACGAGAGCATCGTCACCCTCGTGCTCGTCGGGCGATCGCCTTGTGCGGCGCACTGGAAGATCGCGGGGAGAGAATCGTCGCTCGAGTATGCGCGAACGAGCGACTTCCCGGGATCGGCGCGGCGGCGAGGAGCTTCATCGCTCGCTGACCCGCTGCCCCCCTTCGTGCCCGTGTCCCGGAGCGTCGCGAGCCTCGGCGTGCTTCCATGACTCGAGCTCGTGATGGTCGTTGGAGCGCCGCCGGACGCGGTCGCCCGTTTGCGAGGTGTGCAGCAGCAGAGGAGGGCCTTCAGCCAGCTGGGCATGGCGTCGTCACCATTCCCCCCGTCCGACGCCCACCCCCTGCACCTCTGCCCCGCCCGGCAGGGTCACCCGCACCGCCGCCGCCATCTGCGCGCCCTCCTCGCTCACCCGCAGCGCGTGCCCCACCCCCTTGCCGTACGTCCGCTCCCCGACGATCTCCGCCCGCCCGTGCGCCTTCAGGCACCCCGCGAACAGCTCCGCCGCCGACGCCGTCCCGCGGTTCACCAGGATCGTCACCGGCGCCGTGTACGGCTTCTCCTGCCCTGACCGGTACACCGTCTCGTCCCCGTCGCCGTCGGCCACGATCGCGACCACACTCCCCGCGGGCAGGAAATCCCCCGCCAGCTCCACGAACGCCCTCAGCTCTCCCCCCGGATTGTCGCGCAGGTCGATCACGATCTCCCTCATCCCCGCCGCCTCGAGCGCGCGCACGGCCCGGTACACCAGCGCCGGCGTGTCCAGCGAGAACACCCGGATCCGGATCACCCCGATGCCGTCCCCGACCAGCGCGTGCGCCACGTTCTCCGGGCCGGGGAGCACCTCCTCCGGCGCCGCCGCGCACGTGTAAAAGACATTCACCGCGCTCGGCACCAGCACCGCGCCCACCGCGTTGTTTCCGGCGTTCCCGGTGGTGGGGCAGGTGAGGTTGATCGCCGGCAGCCCCTCGATGATCACCTTGGAATTGCCCGTCACGTACGCCCCGACATCCATGTAGAGCGGGTGCGCCACCCCGGGCTCCATCCCGAAGGTCATCGGGATGGTCGTGCCGAGGTTCAGCGCGTTCATCATCGCGACCTTCACCTTCACCGAGAAATTCACCGCCATCGCGTTGAGCGCGAAGTTCGGATAGGGGATCGGCACCACCACCGGCCCCACCGGCGTCAGGCACACGTCCGGGAATCCGATGCTCATCCCGGCGCCGTTGTTGCTTGCAGGCAGCATTCCCTCCGCTCCTTATCCCGGCCCTGATCGGGGCGGCCGCGGCGGCGTGTACGCCTCCGCCGCGAGCCGATCGGCGTCGGTCCGGCGCGCGCCGGCGAGCTTCGCGCCGGCGAAGCGCGCGCCCCTGTCGTGCAGCGCGTGCAGGTTGGCGCCGCCGAGATCGGCCTCGCTGAAATCGGCCTCCTCGACCCGCGCGTGCGACAGGTTGGCGCGCTCGAGGCGCGCCGAGAGGAAGAGCGCGCCGCGGGCCTCCGCGTGGTCGAGCATGGCGTCCCGCAAGTCCGCCGCGGCGAGGTTCGCGCGCTCGAGGTCCGCCCGGGTGAACGTGGCGTACCGGAGCATCGCCTGCGAGAGCTTCGCCCCCCGCAGCGAGGCGCCGCCGAAATAGGCGGCCTTCGCCACGACCTTCGGCAGGCTCGCGCCGTCCATCGCGGCCTCGCGGAGCTTGGCCTGCGTCAGGATGGATCCCTCGAGATCGGCGCTGCGCAGGTTCGCCCTCGAGAAATCGCTGCCCATGAAATCGCAGCCGCGCAGGCTCATCCGCTCGAGGTTCGCCTCCGTGAAGGCGCAGCGGTGGACGGTGAGGCCGGAGAAAGAGACGGCGCGCAGGTCCACGCCGGTGAAATCGACGCGATCGAAGATCGTCTTGCCGAGCACGGCGCCCGCCAGCGCGGCCTCGCGGAGGAGCGCCTGCTGGAGCACCGCGCGCGTGAGGTTCGCGCGCGAGAGCCGCGCCCGGTCGAGGATGCAGCGGACGAGGCGCGCGGCCGTGAGATCGGCCCCCTCGAGATCGGCCTCGATGAGGATCACCGACTCCAGGTCGCGGCCGGAGAGATCCACGCCGCGGAGGGTCGAGCGCGAGAGGTCGCAGCCGAGGAAGCTCGCGCCCCGGAGGTCCGCGCCGGTGAGATCGCAGCCCGAGAGGATCGAGCGCTCGAGGCGGGCGCCGCGGAGGTCGGCGCCCCGGAGGTCGGCGCCGCGCAGCGAGCAGAGGGAGAGGTTCGCGCCGTGGAGATCGAGCCCGGAGAGGTCCGCGCCCTCGAGGTCGCTCCCGGCGAGGTCCTTGCCCGCGAGCTCCGGCCGGCCCAGCGTGGCCTCGTCGAAGATCGCGCCGTGCATGCGCCGCGGGAAGCGGACGCCGCGGAGGTCGGCCTTGACGAACACCGCGCGTTCGAGCGCCGCGCCCTCGAGGTCCGCGCCGCCGAGATCGGCCCCGACGAAGGCGCCGTCCTCGACGTGGGCGCGGGCGAGGCGCGCGCGGCGGAGGTTCGCGCGGCTGAAAGAGGCGCGCGCGATGCGGGCCTCCGTGAGGTCCGCACCCTCGAGGTTGGCGAGGTCGAGGCGGGATGCCTCGATGGTCGCGCCGACGAGCCGGGCGCCGGACCAGTCCGAGCCCACCGCTTCGACCTCGACGATCGTCGCGCCGGAGAGATCGGCGCGGGCGAGGCGCTGATAGGCGAGCTTCGCGCGGGCGAGCTTCGCGCCGACGAGGCGCGCGCCCTCGAGGTTCGAGCCGAGCACCAGCGCGCGGTCCAGCGCGCAGCCCTCGAGATCCGCCCCGCGGAGATCGCACTCCACGAGATGCGCGCCGGAGAGCGCGCTGCCCGCGAGCCGGGCGCCGCGGAGGTCGGTGCGAAGGAGCCTGACGCGCGAGAGATCGAGGCTCGAGAGGTCCCGGCCCGCGAGGTCGAGCCCATCGAGGCGGGCGTCGGTGAGCCGCTTGCCGGCGCGGATGCGCTCGAAGAGCTCCTCGACCGTCTTCACGCGCGCTCCAGGCTGGAGCGCCGCAGGTTCGCCCCCTCGAAGTCGCACCCGGCGGCGCTCGCGCCCTCGAGGCGGGCGCCATACAGGCTGGCCCCGGCGAAGGAGGCGCCGTCCAGGCGGGCCTTGCAGAGGTCGGCGCCGAAGAGGTCGGCCCGCGAGAGGTCGGCGCGCTCCAGCGAGGCCCGGTAGAAGCGGCTCTCGCGCAGGACCGCGCAGGCGAAGCGCGCGCCCCGGGCCGAGGCCCCCGAGAGGTGCGCCCGCGGGAGCGAGGCATACCGGAGGTCGGCGCCGTCGAGCTTCGCCCGGAGCAGCGCCGCGGCTTCGCCCTGCGCTTCCACGAGCGTCGCGCCCTCGAGATCGGCGTCGGAGAAGCTCGTGCGCGGCAGCGACGCGCCGGTGAGGTCCGCGCCCTTCGCCGAGGATCCCGCGCACATGCACCCCACGAGCGCCGCGCGCCGCAAGGAGGCGCGATCGAGCCTCGCCCCCTGGAGGACGGCGCCCTCGAGGTGGAGCTCCTCCCCGTCAATCTCGCGAAGGTCGGCCTCGTCGAGCAGCACGCCGCGCCCGCGCGCCCCGGCCAGGCGGGCGCGGGTGAGCGCGGCGCGCGTCAAGATCGCCTGGTCGAGCGTGGCGCCGCGCAGATCGGCGGAAGCGGCGCGCGCGCCGGTGAGGTTGGCCTGGGAGAGATCGGTGCCGGAGAGATCGGCGCCCGAGAGGTTCGCCTCGAACAGCACGGCCCGCGAGAGATCGGCGCCGGAGAGGTTGGAGCCCGAGAGGTTGGCGCCCGAGAGGAGCGCCCCGGAGAGCTTCGCCCTGGAGAGGTCGCGGCCCGAGAGGTCCTGCCCCGAGAGGTCCTGCCCCGAGAGATCGACGCCGGGGCCGGGCTCGGGCGGCGGCGCCGCGGCCTCGCCGGGGAGCCGGTAGCCGGGGAGGATCTCGCGGAGGCGGGCGTCGCCGAGCAGCGCGTCGAGGCGCTCGACGCCCTCGAGCTTCGTCCCGCGCGCGGCCGCGCCCTGCCGGAGCGCCTCGAGGCGCTCGACGAGCGCGGCGAGCGCGCCGCCCATGGGGACCCGCGGCGTGCCCGCGGGCGTGGCCGGGAGGTACGCGGCCTGCCGCCGGGCGGGCAGCCGCGCGAGCGCCTGCGCGACGGTTCGCTCGAGGTCCACGCCCTCGGGGGTGCGCAGGGTCCGGAGCTTCGCGACGAGCGCTCGCACGCGCTCCTGCTCGGGCGCGTGCAGGCCGCCGAGCCGCTCCGCGAGGAGCCTGGTCACGGGATCGGCCTCGTCCGCGACGACGCGCGCCGGCCGCGGCGCACCGTCGCGGACGAGATCGTAGGCCTCACGCATCTCCGGCGGGAGATCCTCGAGGCCGCGCGGATCGCGGGCGAGCTGCCCGAGCCCGTCCCGATAGCGCTCGAGCGGCAGCGGCGGGGCCTCCAGCGGCTCGGCGCCGATGACGGCGGCGCGCAGGTCGGCGAGGTCGTCCTCGGCCACCTCCGCGTGGCCGCGCCAGGTGAGGGTCACGAGGCCCTCGTCCGGCTCGACGAACAGGGTGTCGAGGTTCATACGGGCGTCCTGCACGCGGCCCCGCGCGTCCTCGACGACCGCGCGGATCCGGAGCCCCGGCAAGCGGAACGAGGCGCTCTGCGCGGCGGGGTGGAGGTGGAGGAGCGCGACCTCCTCGTCGCCGCGCAGGTAGCCGGGGAGGCGCTGATCCGGCGGGGCGGCCTGGAAATAGGTCCAGTCGAAGTCCTCGGCGTACCATGGGGCGCGCGTCTTCCGGTACGACGGGCCGTACTCCTTGCCGAGCCTCCGGCGGCGCTCGGGCGCGTCGGGGTGGAGCGGCCCGAAGGGCGCGGGGACCGGTCGGCCCTGGCGTGGCGCCGGGACTCGCTGCGATTTCGACCACGTCCCGACCGCGAAGCGCACGGGGTGCTCGCTCGGCGCGTCGCCGGGAGGCGGATGGCACGCGCCGCGGAGCAGGAGGTCCGCAGCCGGCTTCCAGTCGGCGAAATCGCCGGGATAGGTGGGCTCGCCCTCGCGCTCGCCGCCTCCGCCCGCGAAGGTCTCGGCCGTGAGAGCGCCCTGGGCCAGCGGGCCGTCGTCCACCGGTGCGAGCGGATCGCCCAGGCGGAGCGAGAAGCGGCCGCGGACGATGAGGACCACCTCCGGCTGCGGCGGCCTGCGCGAGCAGGCCTTGGTGCCGAAGAGGAACGGCGTGAGGTTCCGGGTCTGCATCAGAACAGGTTGATGACCCCAGACATCAGGTTGTACGCCCCGGTGCTCACCGATTCGGCCGACGAGACGCTGGAGCAGATGTTCTTCACGTTGGTGCGGAACTGAGAGAGCTCCTGCCGGTTGGTCAGGTTGAGCTCGGCCTTGGGGCCCATGTTGATCGAGACCCCCGCCGTGAGCGAGACCTCGAGCAGGGCCGCGATCGTCAGCTCGACCAGGCCGCCGATCGTGACCTCCTCGGTGGCGCCGACGGTGATCGACATCGCGTTGCCGATGGTGACGTCGCTGGTGCTGCCGATGGTCACCGACTCGACATCGCCGATGGTGGTATCCGATACGAGCGCGGCGGTGGTGGTGCTCGAGACCGTGCTCGCGGTCGTGTCGTCGCTGATCGTGGTGGCCGTGGTGGTGCTGGAGACCGTCTGCGCGGTGGTCTCGTCGGTGATCGTGGTGGCGCTCGTCCTGCTCGCGATCTGGCCGGCCCAGGTCTCGTCGAGGATCTGCGGCACCGGGCAGGCGGCGGAGCCGGTGTACGACTCCATCTGCTGAGCCCACGTGTAGCTCAGGCAGGTGGGGTTCGGGCGCTCGGCGGTCGGGGCCTCGGAGCCGGTGATGCTGGTCTGCTTGTTACCGTAAAAGCGATCGAAGGTGTCGCCGTGGTAAGTGGTGTCGACATCACCCTTCTCGGTCTTCTCGGTGACCTTCCAGGTGCCGTTATAGTTCTGGACCCATTCGATGGTGGTGGCGGCGGTCCAGAGGTCGGTGGCGTCCTGGACATGGCCCCCGGAGACGTCCCAGCCGGCGGTGTCTTCCTGCCGCCCGAGGACGAGCATGCGGTAATTGCCCTTGATCACCTCGACCTTGTCGCCGCGCGTGGTGGTGATTCGATTACCGTCGGAATGATCGCGCCAGCCGCCCTTGGTGTGCAGCTTTGCGGTCTCGGCCTGCCGCTCGCCCTCGGGGACGAAGCCCGGGCAGCCGTCGCGCTTGCGGGTGTCGTCGATGAACGAGGTGACGCGGGAGGCGAGGTCCTCGCCGCTCGCCTTGGGCGCGTTCGGGTTGGCGGCGAGGCCCGGGTCCTTGACCGCGCCGAGGCGCAAATAGGAGCTCATCGCCTCGGACTCGGTCCCTGCGTCGTTGAAGTTCGGGACCTCGATGAGGAGGTATTTCCCGCTGATACCGTCACCCTCGCGCGTACCCATGCGTGCCTCCGTATCGGGTACAGTAACAGGCGAGCCGCGGAGGAGGCGCAACGATGAACGGGGAGCCGACCGAAACCCTGAGGTGCAGCGGGCCGAACGCCGGGTCGTGCGGCGAACGGGTCGCCGCGACAGCGTACCGCGCGCCGAGCGGCGTGCAGATCGGCGCGGAGTCGGCCGCCGCCCGCATCCGCGTGGCGCCCGACGCAGGTCCCCTGTGCCGGGAGCCGATCTCGCGCGCGGCGTGCGCAGCGACCGCGGAGCAGGCGCCCGGGCCGGCGACGGAAGGTGCCGCCGCGGCGCCGACTGCAGGCGAGGGCAGCATCGCCGCGGCCCAGGGGCGAGGGAGCGCCGCGGAGCAGATGGATGTCCCGCCATCGCCGGTGAGGGCGCGCGCCACGGAGCAGATGGATGTCCCGCGGCCCCCGGGCGGCATGCCGGGGCCGCGCCATCCGCCGCTGCGGGAGCTCGAGGCGGCGGAATCAGCGCTTCGCGCGGCGCGCCCCCGGCCCACCGAAGCGCTGCAGGAGGCGAAGGCCGCGCTCCGGGGCCGGACACGGCACGCGCCCATCTTGCGGCTCGATTCCAACGATTTCTCCTGCGCCCACGTCCGGGTGCGCGAGGTGCGCGGCAAGGAGACCATCGGCCAGCTCTTCTCGTTCGACATCGACGTGGTGTGCAGCGACGACGCCGAGCTCTCGATCGATGAGGTGCTGGGGGCGACGGCGTCGCTCGTGTTCGACGTCCAGGGCGCCGAGGAGCGCACCGTGTACGGGATGATCTCCGAGGTGGAGGACCGGCACGAGACGGAGACCGCGTTCCGCTCGTACCGGCTCCGGCTCGTGCCGCGGGCGTTCCGCGCGACGCTGGTCGAGCTGCAGCAGGTCTTCCTCGACATCAGCGTGCCGGAGCTCATCCAGCAGAAGCTCGCGATGGTGGGGCTCGGGCCCGAGGACGTGACGATGCGCCTCTACCGCGATCACCCGGCGCGGGAGATGATCGTCCAGTACAAGGAGACGGATCTGGCCTTCATCTCTCGGCTCGCCGAGCACCTCGGGATCTCCTTCTTCTTCGAGCACGAGTCGGGGCGCGACGTCATGGTCTTCACGGACGAGCAGGTGGGCTTTCAGCCGCTGCCGGGGGGTGACGCGGTGGTGTTCCGGCCGCGGGGCGAGCGGCGCGACGTGTTCGAGCTCAAGGAGCAGGCCAGGGCCTTCCCCGCGACTTACGTCATGCAGGAGTACAACTACCGGACGCCGAGGCTCGATCTCACGGCAGCGCACGAGTCGGCGGCGGGCCTCGGCGGCGGCGTCGTCGAGTACGGCGCCCACCACAAGACACCGGAAGAGGGCCAGCAACTGGCGCAGATCCGCGCGGAGGAGCGGGCCTCGTCGAACCGCTATGTCGAGTGCCAGAGCGACGAGCTCCGGCTGATCCCGGGGGCCGTCTTCGCGCTCGAGGGCCACCCGCGGCTCGACGGGGCGCGGTTCCTGATCGTGGGGGTGGAGCACAGCGCGGTGCAGCCGGTCGCGATCGAGGGCGGGGCCGGGGGCGAGCAGGAGTATGTCAATCGCGCGCGGCTGGTGCGCGCCGAGCAGGCCTATCGCCCGCCGCGAGCGGCGCCGCGGCCGAGGATCCACGGGGTGGTGACGGCGCTGGTGGAGCCGCTCCCGGACGGGGAGATCGGGGAGGTCTCGCCGATCGACGCGCAGGGGCGCTACCGGGTGCGCTTCCATTTCGACGCGGGGGATCCCGCGTCGCGGGCGTTTCCCTCGCGGCTCGTGCGGATGATTCAGCCGCACGCCGGGCCGAATTACGGGTTCCACTTCCCGCTGAAGCCCGGGATCGAGGTGCTGATGGTCTTCCTGGACGGAGACCCCGACCGTCCGATGATCGTGGGCTCCGTGCCCAACCCGATCACGCCGTCGCCGGTGACCCGGGAGGTGAACCTGATGCACCGGATCGAGACGTCGACCGGCATCCTCATCGAGATGAGGGACTGCCCGCCCCGCGGTTGAACCGCGCCACGTGCAACCCGAGCGGCGGTCGCCCGCACAGGAGACGGGCCCAGATCGGCGTTTTCGGCGCGCAAGCGCACTCCAGTGCGCTGAGCACCGAAAACGTCGAGGTGGGCCCGTATCCGAAGCGGGCGACCGCCGCTCAGCGCTTTCGTCCGGCGCGCCCGCTGAGCCGGCTGATCGCGTCGCCGGCGGCCCAGGCGACGCGGGCGGCCGCGTTCAGGGAGCGGACCACCGCCTCGGGCACCTGCGCGATCAGCCGCTCGAGATCGACGGGGCCGTCGATCGACGGCAGCAGCTGCTCCATGAGCTCCGCGAACAGGTCGTACTTGCGCGACAGGTCGTCGAGCCGGGCGCGCATCGCGTCGGCCTCCGGGCCCTGCGCGTCGCCGAGCAGCGCGAGCGCGCGCCGCGCGAGCGTGCGCTTGTCCTGCACGACGCGGCGCAGGCGGCCGAGGTAGGCGCCGACGATGACGTCGGGGTACTTGCCGCGCAGCGCGAACGAGTCGTGCCGCGCGCCCGACTCCCGCCGGCGCTCGATGATCCCCGCCGCCTCGAGCCCGCGCAGGTTCGCGAAGATGTTGCTCTTGGAGCGGCCGAGCTCCTGGCTGAGCTCATCCATCGAGCGCGGCACGTCGGCCAGGTAGAGCGCCGCGACGACCTGCCCCCCGAGCCGGGTGATGCCGGGGAACGATGCGGCGATCTCGGCGCCGACCCCCTCCAGCAGCGCCTGCCGCGCGGCCGCGACCCGCTCGTCCGAGGCGCTGCCGTCGCCCCCTTCGCCGGCAGTGGGCGTCTGCGGCGTCTGCGGCGTCTGCGGCGGCTGCGCTGTCGGCGACGTCGGCCTGCGGGCGGTCATGATGGGTGACTCACATAACGATCTTTCGCGGGTGCGCCAAGCGGCCAGCGCGCCCCCTGCGCCCCGCGCGCCCGGCCTGATTGCCCCCGCGACGGAGCGCTTCAGGAGTCATCGGTGCAGACCCGGGGGGAGCCGGCGCGCGGCTTTCCCTTGAAGATACCGGCTGGGCACCCGCCCCATCGCGAGACCATCTCCCCCACCTCGAGGGCCAGGCTGCTCGACCCGTCCCGCGCGCCATCGAAGCGGGCCCGGAGGAGCCCGTCCGCGCCACTACCGCGGAGGGGGCGAGACGCGGAGGGGCAAGCCGAGCGCGGAGGCTTTGTCCTGGTTCATGACCACGGTGTCGCACGTCAGGCCGAGGAGCTCCACGTACGCCCGGATCGAGCAGGCGATCTGATCCTTCATCGTGCTGATCGGTTTCATCCGCGTGGCGGCGTCGACCTTGAGCACGAAGATGAGCCGCACGCGCGAGCGGACACGCAGCCGCTCCGGGAGCTCCCCGGCGAGGGTGGCGCCGATCCCCGTGTCACCCCCGCGCCACGCGCTCTGGAGCATGACCAGCGATCAGGCAATCTGCGAGGTGGCCGGGCGCATCGCGCCCGGTGTAGTCCTTGACCTCGAGGAGGACGACACGGCTGCGGTCGGGGTCCCAGTACGTGAAGTCCATCTCCGCGACGCCCGCGCCCGAGAGCCGCCGGTAGGTGGGGAGATCCTCGAAGCGGAACCACGCCGCGTCGGGCGGGGTGAAGGCGAAGCCCGATTCTTCCACCACGGACGTCAACCGGCCATCGCGAGGTCGACGTCCTCATCGCCCATCGAGAGCTCTTCCTCGACGATCTCGTTGGGCGGCATGCCCTCGGAGAGATCATGAAAGCTCCCGCTCACGTGGCCCTCGCGGTTCGTGAGGGCGCAGAGGCGCACGTCCACCTTGTGCTGCCTGGCCACGAGCTCGAGCTGCTTCAGGATGAAGTAGCTGTGCGTCGCCATGAAGATCTGGACGCCCGCGAGCGACACGTCGTGGAGCATGCGCACCAGCGCGCGGGCCGCCGCAGGGTGCAGGTTGGTCTCGGGCTCATCGATGAACAGCACGGTGTTCCGCCGGAGCTCGCCGTTCTGGATGAGCCTCGCGAAGAGGCCGATCTTCTTGATGCCCTCGGCGACCTGGGACATCCAGAACTGATCGTCGCCCCGGCGGAACACGAACCTCCCGCTCTCGCCCGAGAACAGCTTGCGGAGGGAGTTGAGCACGCGGCGCAGGCTGTCCGGGAGCTCTTCCTGCATCACCTCGCCGCGGAGCGCGACCGCGAGGTCGTAGTACGTGTCGTCAAAGCCGAAGCGTTTGTCCTGCTCGTGGAGCGACGTGATGGCATCGACCGACGTGAGGATCTCCTTCGGGGGAATGAACAAAGCGCGCAGGTTCGGCTGCGGGCCGCCGTCATCGTCCACGCGGAGCGACCGTGCGTCCGACGCCGAGAGGATCGCAGAGTACACCGCGTTGCACAGCGTGGCGCCGACGACGGCGTCTCCGGGACTGCGCTTCTTCACGAGGTCTCCGAGGCGGGCGCTCGCGGGCTGGAACGTCCACATGAGCTTCTCGGCGAGGACCTCCCCCATGGAGGGCCGGTCGGCTTCCATCCGCCGCGTGTAGTCCTGCACGCTCCTGGCGAGCGCATAGCCCAGCTTAAGGAGCGTGCTCTTGCCGGTGTCATTGCGGCCGATGATCACGTTGATCCGGCCGAGGTCGGTCCAGCTGAACGCCTCGAACGGGCCGAAATGGAAGGCGCCGAGCTCGTCGAAGAGCGCGCTGTCCTGCCCGGCGAGATCGGGCGGGGGCTCACCCGCCGCGGCCTCGGGGACGCCCTCGCTCCTCCCCGGCACAGGTCGCTTCGAGTGCGCGAGCGCGCGCCGGATATCCAGGTACGGCTCGCCCTCGACATCGCTGTCCTCTCCGCGCGTGACGAAGGGCAGCTTCACGAGCGCCGCGCGCACAACGCGGGCGAAAGCGTCGGGGTCGAGCGCGCCCGAGAAACCCTGGGGAACCCGGAAGAGCGTCGCCGTGGCGGCGCCCGTGAACGGGAGCCCGAGCTTGCGGGCGAGCTCGATCTGGTAGCGTAGGTAGGCACGCTTCTCGTCGCCTTTCTCGCGGTCGAAGAGAGAGAGGCTCACCGGGATCACCGCGTCCTCGAGCATCGCGTCCTCGCCCTCGGGCGAGACGTCGAGGATGCGCTGGGTGACCGTGCTCCAGACGATCTGGCGGTTGCGCGGCGCGGTCGCGACCTCGAGCGCCAGCTGCCCGTGATAGCGCGGGTTGGCGCGCCACGTGCTCCAGCGGGCCACGAGCGTGACGTGTCCGCCCTTCCACGAGCAGTCGAGCCGCACCGCCGAGGGCCACGGGCCGTGGCGCTGCTCGTCGAGGCCAGGGATCGGCTTCCCGTATGGAAGCGCGGGCCACGCGATCGGCGGCTCGCGCTGCGGGGCCACGTGGATCGTTACCCCCTCGATCTCCACATCGAGCGGCCCCGCCGCGCCGAGGACGGCTCTGCCCACCTCGAACGCGAGCACGTTGGCAGCCTCGAGCTTCATTGGCGGATCCTGTGCCCTCTCACCACTCTCAAGGCATGGATCCCTTCAGGAGTCGTCCGTGCAGACGGACGCGAAGTTGCCGCGCGGCTGGCTCTTGTAGATGTCGACCGGGCACGAGCCCCAGCGCGTGACCATCTCCCCCACCTCGATGGCGAGGCTGTTCGACCAGTCCCGCGCCCCGTCGAAGCGGGCCCGGATGATCCCGTTCGGGTCGATGATCCACGTCTCCGGGTAGAGCTGCGTGCCGTACTGGTCGAGCACGACCTTGGACTCGGGGTCGAAGAGGACCGGGAACGGCGGATCCCCGTTCAGGGCCACCTTGAGCGCGTCCCGCACGTCGTCCGGCCCCTCGTCGGTCGATACGGTGAGGACGACGAAGTCCTTCCGCGACTGGGCGATCCGGCCGAGCTCCGCGAGCGCCGGCATCTCCTGCAGGCACGGAGCGCAGGTCTTGGTCCAGAAGTTCAGGAACACCGTCTTGCCCCGGAAGGACGACAGCCGGACCGGCTTGCCCTCCATGTCCGGCAGCTCGAAGTCCGGCGCGAGCCGGTTCCGGCCGGCGTAGGCGGGACGCAGCGCGCACATGGCCTTGCAGGCCGTGGTGCGCTGGTCGTTCTGCGCCGCGTGCACGAAGCCGTACACGGCGACGGCGGCGACGAGGATGAAGAGGATCTGCGCGATGGTCGTCCACTTCACGGGGATGGGCATAGCCTAGCGCGGCGCCGGGAGAAAGCGGGCGGAACCGTCCTGACGGCGCCCGAAGGTCATTCCGGCCCCGAGAGCAGCCGCTCGAGCCGCCGCTCGTCGACGCGGTACTTCATGATCTTGCGGCCTTCGAGCTCGACGACGGGGACCTCCCAGTCGTAGAGCGCGCGCTTCTCCGGGTCGGCCTCCCGGTCCAGATCGACGACGGCGAGCTCGAACGGCAGCCGCGCGCGCACGCGCTCGAGCGCGGCGTGGGCGTCCTCGCAGAGGTGGCAGCGCTCGCGCGTGAACAGGGTCACCGTCTTCATCGGCTTCCTCAGCTCCTCCTGGGCGGGCGGCCGCCCCGCTCACCCGGCCGCGAGGAGCGGCAGGCTCTGGCGGCGCGGCGGCTCGGGGCGCTTGACCTTCTCGAACGCGCGCTCGTAGTCGCGGAACGAGCCGCCCGCGTGCACCGCCTGCAGCACCGCGCGCCCCTCGGCCTCGCCGCCGGCGGCCAGCACCGCCTCGACCCACGCCCAGCGGGCGCTCGTGGCCCGCACGTCCGCGCGCCCGCGCAGCCCGCGGCGGAGCCGGTCGAGCCGCTTGTTCACGACGTCGATGCCCGCGAAGCGCGCGCCGTGCAGCGGCGTGTTGCGCTTCGGGCAAAACGGCGCGATCCCGAGCGCGACCGGCACGATCCGGGAGAGCTCCGCGACGAAGGAGACGCACTCGTCGACGTCCTCGTCGGTCTCGCCGGGGACGCCCACCATGAGGTACAGCTTGAGCCGGTTCATCCCGTGCTGCCGCGCCAGCTCGGCCGCCCGCTGGAGGTGCCTCGGCCGCGCGCGCCGCTCGAGCGTCTCGCGGACGCGCTCGCTCGTGCCGTCCATGGCCGTCGTGAGCGTCTTGTAGCCCGCGAGCCGCAGCGCGCCGACGAACTCGTCGGTCAGCCGGTCCGGCCGGAGGCTGCTCAGCCCGACCTCGCAGCCCCGCTCGGCGAGCGTCCGGACCACCTCGACGATCTTCGGGTGGTCGCTGACCGCGGCGCCGACGAGGCCGACGCGCTTCGCGTCCTCGGGGACGAGCTCGAGGAGGCGCTCCTTGGGGACGATGCGCATGCCGCCGTTCGTCGAGCGGCGCATCACGCAGTAGGTACAGCCGCGCGAGCAGCCCCGCTCCGCCTCGATGAGGAACATGTTCGAGAGCTCCGTCTCCTCGGCGCGGATCGGCGACCAGGCGGGCAGGAGCGCGCTGTCGCACTGGGCGACCGGGGGCATCTCCGCGCCGTGGCGCGCGGGGACGAAGACGTGGGGGACGCGCGAGAGCTCGTCGAGCGCCGCCTCGCGCGAGGGGGCGTCCCGCAGCACGCGCAGCACCTCCACCGCCAGCGTGTCGGCCTCGCCCATGATGATCGCGTCGGCGAACACCGCGAGCGGCAGCGGGTTGGAGAACGTGAGCGGGCCGCCCGCGAGCACGAACGGGTGGCGGCCGTCGCGCTCCTCCCGGAGCGCCGGCAGCCCCGCGAGCTCGAGCAGCCGGACGACCCCGGCGAGCTCGAGCTCGTAGGCCACCGAGAGCGCGATCACGGGGAAATCGGAGAGGGGGCGGAGCCCCTCGTACGTCACCGGGGCGCCCTCGGCGCCCTGGCCCTCGTCGTCGGGCAGGAAGGCGCGCTCGCACGCCATCCCGGGCTCGGCCTGGATCGTCTTGTAGATCTGGAGGAAGCCGAGCGAGCTCATGCCAGCCCGGTACGGAGACGGGTAAGACAGCGCGACGCGGAAGGGCGCCTGCTTGTCGATACGACCGATCTCGCTCGCGAGCCGGCGGCGGATCGTGGTCGTCATCGCGCTACGAGACATCGGCGGAGCGTCCCTCAGGGGACGTCCAGGCGCAAGGACACGGGACGCCCGGGCGGCCCCGCCGAGCGCCGGTTTCCTCCCGGTCCTCCCCCCACCTCCAGCTCCGGCTCACCTCCCCGGCGTGGCGGTCGCCTCCGCCGCGCCGCGGCGGGCGGGCGCCGGCCTCGGCGGCTCGCCCGGGCGGGACCACACGACGCGCTCGCCGTCGGTCTCCCAGATCAGGGCGCCGCCGCGGTCCATGCGCGCGATCGCGACGCCGCGGGCCGAGAGGCGGGAGAGCACCTCGGGGCTCGGGTGCCCGTAGCGGTTGCGGACGCCGCAGGTAACGGCGGCTACGGCGGGGTCGACGGCGTCGAGGAGCGCCGGGCCTGTCGACGTCCTGCTGCCGTGGTGCCCGACCTTGAGCAGGTCGGCCCGGAGCGCGGCGCCGTACCGGGCGACGAGCGCTTCCTCGGCCTCGTGCTCCGCGTCGCCGACGAGCAGCGCGGCATGAGCCCCGTGGGTGAGGCGCAGGATGAAGGAGTTGTCGTTGGCGCCCCGGTCGGGGTGGAGGTCGGGGCAGGGCGCGAGCACCTCGACGGTCGCCCCGGAGAGCGCCCGCGGCCTGCCGCACAGCGAGGCGGGCCGCACGACGGGCACCCCGCGCCGGCGCAGGTCCGACAGCAGCTTCGCGTAGACCGGGCCCGCACCCTCGGCCTCGCCCTGGCCGGTGTCCCAGAGCTCGCCGACCTCGACGCCCTCGACGACGGCGGGCAGGCCGCCGAAGTGATCCGGGTGCGGGTGCGAGAGGACGACCGCGTCGAGGCGCGCGCGGCGGCGCGACCTGAGGAGCGGCCGGATCACGCGCGCGCCCGGATCGACGGGGCTGCCCACGAAGCCGCCGGCGTCGACGAGCATCGCGCCGCCCTCGGGGAGGTCGATCAGGATGGCGTCGCCCTGCCCCACGTCGAGGACGCTCACGCGCAGCACCCCGCGCGGCGCGCCCGCGCGCACGGCGACGATCTCGAGCAGCAGCCACGCGGCGGCGCCGGCGGCCAGCGCGGCGAGCCGGCGGGCGCGGCGCTCCGCGGCCCACGCGAGCGCGATCGCGGCGGCGAGCGCGGCGAGCTGGGCGGGCGACGGCTCGGGCAGGCGCAGCACCACGCCGGTGTCCGCCGAGGCGCGCGCGACGGCGCGCACCGCGAGCAGCGCGCCCGACCCGACGAGCGCGCACCCGCGCTCGACCGGCGGCGCCCACGAGAGCACCGCGTGCGCGAGGCAGAACGGGAGCGCCGCGAGCTCGCCGATCGGCGCGGCGACGACGTTCGCCGCCACGCCGAGCAGCGGGAACGTCTCCCCGTTCATGAGCAGCAGCGGCGCGCACCCGAACATGGCGGCGAGCGTCGTGGCGAGGGGCGCGAGGACCTTTCGCGCGAGCGCGCGCGGCGACGACGGCGACGAGGACGACGACAGCGCGCCGGGCGGCCCGCCGTCCGCGCGCTCGTCGCCGCGCCCCTCCTCGCCGGGCACGAGCAGGGCAGCGAGCGGCCGCTGCAGCCAGAGCAGCCCGGCGGTCGCGGCCGCCGAGAGGCCGAACGAGAGATCGCACGCGACGAGCGGATCGACGGCCGCGGCGCCCGCGAGCGACAGGGCGAAGCAGCGGACGCCGGCCGGGCGGAGGCCCGCGAGCCGCGCGCACATCGCGCAGCTGAGCATCGCCGCCGCGCGCATCGCCGAGCCGCCGCCGCCCGCGAAGTCGGCGTAGAGCCACGCGGCCGGCACGCACAGGGCCGCGGTGATGCGGCCCGCGTCCCACCGCGCCGCGATCGGATCGACGCGGACGAGGAGCGCGCGGACGACCGCGGCGAAGCCCGCGACCGCGAGGATCAGGTGCGTGCCCGAGACGGCGAGCAGGTGCGCGAGGCCGCTCTCGCGGAAGGCGTCCTGGTCCTCGGGCGCGAGGTCGGTCTCGCCGAGCACGAGCGCGCGCCCGAGCGCGGCCGCCTCGGGGTGGAACGTGGCCTCGATGCGCCCGCGCACGGCGGCCCGCGCGCGGTCGACGGCCGCCCCGATCGACCGCCCCTCCGCGGTCCGCCGCGCGTCGACGATCGACCCGCTCGCCACGATCCCGCTCCGCGCGATCGCGGCGGTCGCGTCGCGGAGGCCCTCGTTGCGGAACAGGTGGATCGGCGCGAGATCGACGACCACCGCGAGCCGGTCCCCCCGCGCGAGGTCGAGCGGCGCCCCGTGGAGGCGCGCCCGGAGCGGGCCTGGCAGCGCTCGTCCGCCGCAGGTTCCGCCGGAGAGCTCCACGTCGATGCGCGCGGTCGGCGGCTCGCCGGCCGGCCGCTGCGCCGCCCCGACGACGACGGGCGAGCTGATCACGGCGCCCGCCACCTCGCAGCGCGCCGGCGGCTGCAGCAGCGCGGCGGCGTCGCCGTAGAGGCCGCCCGCGTCGTCGAGCAGCGCGCGGGCGCGGAGGCCGCCGACGATGAGCGCGACCGCGGCGGCGGCGAGCGCGGCGCGGCCGGCCCGGCGGCGGAGCGCCGCCGCGGCGAGCGCCGCCGCGAGCGCCGTGGGCAGCGGCGAGAGCGCGAGCGGCGCGCCCGCGACGAGCGCGAGCCCGAAGAGCAGGACGGGATCGATCACGGCCGCGTCTCCCCGCAACACCCGGGCCGCTCACGTTTCCACGGCATTTCACCCCGGCGCCGGCTGCCCTGCCCCTGGCGCCGCCATGGCGGAACCGGGTGACGCCGGTCACCTGACGATCCTGCAAGAGCTCTCGAACGGCATCTTTATGTGGTGCATGCAACGAGCCGAGTCCGCGATCGCGCGCGGTGCGCGTGCATGACCGCACATTCGCCTCTAGAATCTTTCGCTCGATGCGACGCGCGAGGCTCGTCGCACCTACATTGCAGTACTTGGAGGCTCTCGATGTCGTTTTGCTCGCCCAGAGTCACCTTGATTCTTGCCCTGGGACTCACTGCAACAGCGTGCAGCTCGGCCCTGGAGGAGCCCCCTGATGAGACCGGTCAAACGCGTGATGCCATCCGCGACGGTTACCTGGATAACGATGACAGGGCTGTCGTGGGCATATACAACGCCGAGATCGGCGCGATCTGCACGGGGAGCTTGATTGCGCCCAACCTCGTGCTGACGGCCCGGCATTGCGTGTCGGACATGGCCAATGAGCTCGACGGCCAGATCACCTGCCGTTCCACGAAGTTCACGGACACGCACCTGGCGGGGCGGATCCTGGTGACGACGGACGCGGAGATCGGTCGAGACTCGGCCTTCTATGCCGGCCGGGAGATCGTGCTGCTGCCGGGCAACGACGCCGACAGCTTCTGCGGCAACGACCAGGCGATCCTGATCCTGGACGAGCTGATCCCGGAGAGCGACGCGGCGCCGCTCGTGCCGCGCGTCGACGTGCCCCTCGTCGAGGGCGAGGAGTACTACGCGATCGGCTTCGGGGCGACGAACGACATGAGCACCGGCGCGGGCCTGCGGCGGCGCCGCGACAAGCTGTTCATCGACTGCGTGGCCGACGGCTGCCCGGCGTCGGTGGTGAAGCGGACGGAGTGGGTCGGGGACACGGGCATCTGCGAGGGCGACTCGGGCGGGCCCAGCCTCGACCTGATGCACCGCGTGATCGGGGTGACCTCGCGCGGCGCCGAGGGCTGCGAGTATCCGATCTACGGCTATGTGTACGGCTGGGCGGAATGGATTAAAGAGACGGCCGTGCGCGCCGCCGATCTCGGAGGGTACGAGGAGCCCAGCTGGGCAAGGGGCTTCCCCACCGATCCCGTCTACTCGGCCGAGGTGGGCGCCGCCTGCGAGCAGCCGGAGCATTGCGCGACGAACGCGTGCCTCGACGGCTACTGCACGCGGCCCTGCAGCGAGATCGCGACCTGCCCGGACGGCTACAGCTGCAGCGAGGAGCTCGGCGGCTTCTGCGCGAAGCTCCCCGAGCCGCCGCCGCCCGAGGATCGCGGCGGGGACGAGGAGGCGGTCGAGGACGGGGGCGACGAGGCGTCGGCCGGGTCGTGCAGCATCAACCCGCGGCCCGACCCGACGAAGCCGGTCCCCTGGATGCTCGGCGCGGCAGGCCTGGGCGTCGCGTCGAGCCTGCGACGGCGGCGCCGCCGGGACCGGCTTGGCTGAGAGTCGCCGCGCATCCACGAAAGGCGCGCCGGGGCCCGCGCTCGTGGCGGGCGCGCCGGGGCCCGCGCTCGTGGCGGGCCTCGCGCCGCCCCCGGGCGCCGTCGGCCCCGCGCTCTCGCGGCGCGCCGCGCTCACGGCGCTCGCCGCGCTCGCGCTCGCGGCGTGCGGGCGCCGGGCCCCGGTCGCTGCCGGCGCGGCGCGCGTCGTCTCCCTCTCGCCCAGCACGACGGAGGCGGTCTGCGCGATCGGGGCCGGCGCGGCGCTCGTCGGGCGCTCCCGCCACTGCGACCACCCGCCCGAGGTGCTCCGCCTGCCCAGCGTCGGCGGCTACGCCGATCCGAGCATCGAGGCGATCGTCGCGCTCTCGCCGACCCTCGTGGCCGGCGCCCGCGGCCCCGCCGGCCCGGCGCTCGAGCAGGCGCTGCGCGGCCACGGGATCGCGACGTTCTTCCCCGAGACCGAGTCGCTCGCGCAGATCGAGGAGATGCTCGCGGGGCTCGGGCGGCTGCTCGACGCGGCCGCCGGCGCGGAGCAGGCGATCGGCCGGATCCGCGCCCGCCGCCTCGCGGTCGAGCAGGCCGTGAAGGGCATGCCGCGGGTCCGGGTCGCCCTGCTCTTCGACACCTCGCCCATCTTCGCCGCGGGCCCCGGCAGCTTCGCCGATGAGCTCATCCGGCTCGCCGGCGGCGAGAACGCGATCACCCGTGGGGGCGCTTACCCGTCGCTCAGCGTCGAGCACCTGCTCGCGCTCGATCCCGACGTGCTGCTCGACGGCGCGGCCGCCGAGGGCGAGACGCAGCCGGGCACCTCGAGGCTGGCGGCGCTCCGGGACGCCCCCGGCTGGAGGTCGCTGCGGGCCGTGCGCGAGGGGCGCGTGCGCCCGCTCCGCACCGACGTCGCGCTGCGTCCGGGGCCGCGCATCGCCGAGGGCCTCGCCGCGGTCGCCCGGGCGCTCCACGGCGACGCGCTCGCGCTCTCGGACGCGGCCGCCGCGCCCCTCTCCCCGGGCGGAGGCGCTGGCCTCGTGGGCCCGCTGCCCCCGGGGGCGCCGTGACCCGCGTGCGCGCCGACGCGCTGCTCGTCGCCCGCAAGCTCGCCGGCTCGCGGACCGAGGCGCAGGCGCTGATCATGGCCGGCAAGGTCACCTCGGGGCCCCGCCGCATCGACAAGCCGGGCACGCTGCTCCCGGAGGACGCCGAGGTCCACGTCGCCGCCGGCCCCCGGTTCGTCTCGCGCGGCGGCGACAAGCTCGAGCACGCGCTCGCCGCCTTCGAGGCGCACGGCCTCGACGTCGCCGGCAAGACCTGCGTCGACGTGGGCGCCTCGACGGGCGGCTTCACGGACTGCCTGCTCCAGCGCGGCGCGGCGCGGGTCTTCGCCGTCGACGTCGGCTACGGCCAGCTCGCCGCCAGGCTCCGCGCCGACCCGCGCGTCGAGGTGCGCGACAGGGTCAACGCCCGCGAGCTCCAGCGGGAGGACTTCGACAGCCCCATCGACCTCGTCGTCGTCGACGCGTCGTTCATCAGCATCGCCCGGCTGATCGACGCGATCGCCCGCCTGCTGCGCCCCTCGGGCGACCTCGTGGCACTGATCAAGCCGCAGTTCGAGGCGGGCCGCGAGGCCGCCGCCCGCGGCCGCGGCGTCATCCGCGACGAGGCGACCCGCCTCGCGGCGATCGCCGAGGCCCGCCAGGCCGTCGAGGCCGCGGGCTTCTCGGTCGTCGGCGAGGTCGACAGCGCGGTGCGCGGGCCGAAGGGGAACGTCGAGCACTTCGTCCACGCGCGGCGCGCGGGCTAGGCGCCTCGCCCGGCGCGCAGGCCGGCCTCGCCGTCCGCCCGCCGCGGCGGACGAGGCCGCCGGAATCCGTGGAGAATCCAGCACTTAACACGTTCGACACGGGGCGCGGCGCGCCCCGACAAAGCTGACGGGCCGCGTAGACAATGGTAGACGCGACGGGTACACGCGCTCTCGGCCGCTGCTTGGCGGCCGTGGCCACCGGCGGGCGACCCACACGCGGCCCGGCGACAGGGAGGACGACGACATGCTCGGACGACGGGGTTTGGTGAGGATGATCGCCGGTGCGCTCGCGCTGAGCGCGCTGGCGCTCGGCTGCGGCAAGAAGAGCGAGGGGTCGGGGGGCGACCCGGCGAAGCACGCGCAGGACGACCCCGAGTGGAAGGTCGGCGCCTACTTCAGCCTCTCGGGCGAAGAGACGGCGTTCGGCATCGACTCCAAGGAGGGTATCGATCTCGCCATCGACGAGATCAACGCCGCCGGCGGGGTCAAGGGCAAGCCGATCCATATCCTGTACGAGGACAACAAGTCGAAGCCCGAGGAGGCGACCAACAAGGTCTTGCAGCTCATCGATCGAGACCACGTCCTCGCCCTCCTCGGCGAGGTCGCCTCGTCCCGGTCGCGCGCCGGCGGCATCGTCGCCAACAAGAAGAAGGTGCCGATGATCTCGCCGTCGTCCACGAACCCGGACGTGACGAAGGTCGGGCCCTTCGTGTTCCGCGCCTGCTTCACGGACGACGTGCAGGGCCAGATGGGCGCGCAGTTCATCGTGAACACGCTCGGCAAGAAGAAGGTCGGGCTCTTCTTCGCCTCCGACGACCTCTACTCGTCGGGCCTCGCCAACGAGTTCCGCGCCGAGGTGAAGCGCCTCGGCGGCGAGATCGTCATGGAGAAGAGCTTCCTCAAGAAGGAGACCAACTTCACGACGTACATCAACGAGCTCAAGTCGGCGAACCCCGAGATGATCTACGCGCCCATCTATTACACGAGCATGGCCCCCATCGCGCGGCAGGCCAAGGCCGCGGGCGTTCCGGGCAGCATGTTCGTCGGCACCGACGGGTGGGACGCGAACGAGCTCCTGCGCGACGCAGCGGAGGAGCTGGAGGGCGCGTACTTCACGAACCACTACGCGCCGGACGTCCCCTGGCCCAACTCGCAGGCCTTCGTGAAGAAGTACCAGGAGCGGTACAAGCGCACGCCGTCGAGCATGGGCGCGCAGGGCTACGACGCCGCCAGGCTGCTCGCCGACGCGATGGGCCGCGCCAAGGAGATGACGCCGGACGGCATCCGGCAGGCGATCCAGGACACCAAGGGTTTCCAGGGCGCGACGGGGGTCATCACCATCGACGCCGAGCGCAACGCCGACAAGCCGGTCGTGATTGTCCGGATCAAGGACAAGCAGTTTACCTACTACGCGACGGTCAACGACAAGGCTGCGAAGCAGTAGTGGTCGTCCACGCCGCGCGCGGCGGTCCGGTCCGGTCCGCACCGGGCGCGGTGAAGAGGTCTCCATGGAGAAGATCGTGAACGCCCTGATCACGGGGCTCGCCCAGGGGTCGATGATCGCGCTCGTCGCCCTCGGCTACACGATGGTTTACGGCATCCTCAAGCTCATCAACTTCGCTCATAGCGAGGTCTTCATGATGGGCGCCTTCGCCGGGCTGTTCGGGATCACGGCGTTCGGCGCCCAGGACGCGCCGCTGGTAGCGGGCGTGGCCGGCACGCTGTTCGCGATGGCGTTCGCGGGCGTGCTCGGGGTCGTCGTCGAGAAGGTGGCTTATGCGCCGCTGCGGTCCCGGGGCCGGGGCCTCGCGAACACCCGGATCACGCCGCTCGTGACGGCGCTCGGGATGAGCGTCCTCCTCCAGAACCTGGCGCAGCTCCTCTTCACCGCCCGCTACCGCGGCTATCCGCAGCTCCTGCCGATCGAGCACACGCGCAAGGTGATCTTCGTCTCCTCGATCCTGGTGATGATCGCGCTGGAGCTGCTCGTGCGGCGCACCTGGACGGGCAAGGCGATGCGCGCGCTCAGCGTGAACATCGAGGCCGCCCGGCTGATGGGCATCCGCACGGGCCGCATCATCGCGCTCACCTTCATCACGGGCTCGATGCTCGCGGCGGTGGGCGCGGTGCTCTACTGCCTCGACCAGTCGCAGGTGTACCCCACGATGGGCGTCGTGATCGGCAACCGCGCCTTCGTGGCGGCGGTCATCGGCGGCATCGGCAACATCACGGGCGCCATGCTCGGGGGCATGCTGATCGGGATCATCGGCGAGATGACGAAGCTCACGCCGTACTCCGGCCTTCAGGACGTCCTCGTCTTCGCGGTGCTGATCGGGGTGCTCCTCGTGAAGCCGACGGGCCTGCTCGGCACCACCGGGACCGAGAAGGTCTAGCGCTCAGCGCGGCCTCGGCCGGCCCGAGCCGCCCGAGGCGCCGGCTGGCCGACGCGCCGGCTGTTCCTGCGGTATGCTCGCCGCATGCGACGCCTCGCCCTCGTCATGCCGCTCTCGCTGCTGGCGGCGTGCGCCGCGACGCCCCCGGCCAACTGGGCTCGCGGCGGCGCGCTGCTCGACATCCCCCGCGCCCGCTGGGTGTATGCCGACCTGGCGGTCGACGTCATGCCGGACGGCAAGATCTTCGTGAACGGCGACCACGAGCTCAACGTGGATCGCGGCGGGCGGGTGTTCGGCCTGGAGGCCGAGCCGGTGGCGTTGCTCGAGCGGGACGGCCGGGTCACGGGCCCGGACGACGACGCGCTGGGCAAGATCGGCGTGCTGCACGCCTCGCTGCCGGGCGAGGCGACCGCCTGGCTCACGGTGGCCGAGACTGGCGCGGTGATCCGCTACGCGGAGGACGGCGAGCGGCAGACGTTCGGCGTCTGGATGGGGTGCGAGGCGACGGCGCGGGCGCACCAGACGTGCACGCTGGTCACGCACGTCCTCGGGCTGCGCATCCGGAAGCTGGAGCGCCAGGCCACGACGGAGCCGGTCCGCCTGGGGCTCGGGAGCGGCTTCGGGATCGGCGTCGGGTCGCCGTTTCCGTAGCGCGGAGGCGGCGCTCTATTTGAGCAGCCAGCCGAACAGCATCCTCTTCGTCGTGTCGCGGGCGACCTGCGCCAGCGAGTCGACGAGCGGGATCTCCTTCGGGCACACCTCGACGCAGTTCTGTGACTTGCCGCAATCGGTGATGCCGCCCTCGCCCATCACGGACTCGAGGCGCTCGTTCTCGTGCATCGCGCCCGATGGATGCATGTTGTAGAGCCGCACCAGGTTGATCGCGAAGGCGCCCACGAACTTCGTCCCGTCGTTGTACTGCGGGCACGCCTCGACGCAGCAGCCGCACGTCATGCAACGGGAGAGCGGATACCGCTCCTCCTGCCGCTCCGGCGACTCGCGCGGCCCCGGGCCGAGCTCGTGCGTGCCGTCGATGTCAATCCACGCGCGCACGCGCTTCATGTCCTCGAACATCCGGCTCCGATCGACGAGCAGGTCGCGGACGAGCGGGAACTTGGACATGGGCTCCAGCGTGATCACCTCGCCCTTCGGCGCGATCTGGTCGATGAGCGCGGAGCAGGCCTGACGGACCCGGCCGTTGATCACCATCGTGCACGAGCCGCACACCTCTTCCAGACAGACCGCCTCCCAGACGACCGGAGCCACCTCCTTGCCGTCCGCGGTCCGCGGATCCTTCTGGATCTGCTGGAGCGCGCTGATGACGTTCATCTGCGGCAGGTAAGGGACCTTGAACTCCTCCCAGCGCCGCGACTCCGGCTGATCCGCGGTGTCCTGCCGCCGCACGCGCAGGTGCACCAGCCGGCCGTCGCCCCGCGCCTGCGCCGGCGCCGCCGCCCCGTTCGCCTTGTCTCCGCTCGCCTTGGCCATCCTACACGCTCTTCTGCGACAGCTTGCCCGTCGTCTGGACGTTCGCTGCGCTCGCGGCGCTCGCCGCGCCCGCCTGATCGTACTTTCGCTCCCGCGGCGCCACCAGCGACGTGTCGACCGCGTCCGTCACGTGGACCGACCGGCCGGCGCACGCGTAGTCGAACTCGCGGACGAACCTCACCGAGCCCTTCTCCTCGTGACGAGCCAGCGTCGTGCGCTGCCACTCGGCGTCGTTCCGCACCGGGAACTCCGGCTTGTAGTGCGCCCCGCGCGACTCGTCGCGGCGCCTCGCCCCCTCGGCGATGACCCGCGCGAGCACCAGCATGTTCTCGAGGTGACGCACGAACTGCGCCCCCTGGTTCACCCGCGGGGCCGTGTCCGTGCACCGGATCCGCCCGGCCCGGTCCTCGAGCTCGCCGAGCTTCTCGAGCACCCGGTCGAGCGTGGCGTTGTCGCGCTCGATCGTGCAGTCGCGCAGCATCACCTCGCCGAGCTCCTGGTGCAGCCGATAGGCGTTCTCCGGCTGCTTCGCGTCCTGGTTCTGCGTCAGGATGCGCTGGTAGTCGGCCTCGGCGCGCTTCTCGGCCTTGTCGAAGATCGAGCGCGGCAGGTCCAGCGCGCTCCGCTTGATGCTCTTCTGGTAGCTCGCGACCGCGGGACCGCACACCATGCCGCCATAGATGCACGAGAGCAGCGAGTTGGCGCCGAGCCGGTTGGCCCCGTGATACTGGTAGTCCACCTCGCCGACCGCGTAGAGGCCAGGGATGCTCGTCGCGTGGTTGCGCGGCGACCCGGCCTTGAGCGAGCCCCGCGCGTCCGCCTCGTAGTCGACCCACAGGCCGCCCATCGAGTAATGGACCGCCGGGAAGACCTTCATCGGGTTCGTGTACGGGTCGGTGCCGGCGAACTTCTCGTAGATCTCGAGGATGCCCGCGAGCTTCGCCCGGAGGAACTTCTCGTCCTTGTGCGTCAGGTCGAGGTAGACCTCGTTCTCGTTCCTGCCCGTCGCGGCGCTATAGATGCCGCGCCCCTCGTGGAAGCACGTCTTGAAGATCGCGCGCGCGGCGATGTCCCGGGGGACGAGGTTGCCGTAGCCGGGGTACATCCGCTCGAGGAGGTAGTCGCGCTCCTTCTCGGGGATGTCCCGCGGGCTCCGCGCGTCGCCCTTGTCCTTCGGCACCCAGACGCGGCCGCCCTCGCCGCGCGCGCTCTCGGAGATGAGCCGCAGCTTGTCCGCGCCCGGGATCGCCGTCGGGTGCACCTGGATGAACTCGCCGTTCGCGTACACGGCGCCCTGCTGGTAGACCGCCGACGCGGCCGTCCCGGTGCAGATGACGCTCAGCGTGGAGCGGCCGAAGACGATGCCGCAGCCGCCGGTCGCGAGCACGACCGCGTCGCCCGTGAAGGCGCGGATCTGCATCGACTTCAGGTCCTGCGCGACGCAGCCGACGCAGGTGCCGGAGTCGTCGAGGATCGCCCCGAGGAAGTCCCAGAACTCGTGCTTCCGGACCATCTTCTCGCCCGGGATCGACACGCCGTGCTCGTCGGTCACGTCGGCGAGCTCGAACCGCCGCACCTGCTCGTCGAGCGCGTAGAGCAGCTGCTGCCCCGTCGTCGCGCCGGCGAACGCCGTGCGGTGGAACAGCGTGCCGCCGAAGCGGCGGAAGTCGAGCAGGCCCTCCGGCGTCCGGTTGAACGGCACGCCCATGCGATCGAGCATGTACACGATGCCCGGCGCGGCCTCCGCCATCCCCCGGATCGGCGGCTGGTTCGCGAGGAAATCGCCGCCGTAGGCCGTCTCCTCGAGGTGGACCTGGGGGCTGTCGCCCTCGCCCTTCGTGTTCACCGAGGCGTTGATGCCGCCCTGCGCGCACACGGAGTGGGAGCGCTTCACCGGCACGAGCGAGATGAGGTCGACCGGGACCTTCGCCTCGCACAGCTTGATCACCGTCATCAGGCCGGCGAGGCCGCCCCCGACGACGACCACGCGCCGAACCTTCCCCCCCTCGCTCCTCGTCGTGCTCTTCGCCGCCATGTTCGATCCCAGTGCTCCCGCGCCGCTCCCACCCGGGCGCGGCCGCTACGATGGTCAGTGCGAGGCCGGCGCGAGCGGCTCGGCCGGGACGCCAGGCACGCCCGTCACGCCCGCCGCGCCCGTCGACGCGCGCGCGCCGGTAGGAGACGCGATGTCCGCGCAGGTGCGGGCCCCCTCCGCGGCCGGGCTCGGCGTCCCGGGGAACGGCGCGCCGGTCGCGAAGTAGACCACCGTGTTGGCGCCGAGCGCGAAGACCACGAGGCCCGCCAGGCCGAAGACCACCGCCGCCGTCCGCTGCGCCCGGCGCGACACGGTGACCCCCCACGAGAAGCAGAAGCCCCAGAGGCCGTTGGCGAAGTGAAAGACGCTCGCCGCGATGCCGAAGATGTAGACGAGCGCCATCACCGGGACGCCGCCCATGGTCGACGCCATGCTGGCGCAGAGGCGCGGGTAGAAGTCCTCGGGCGCCATCCGGCCCAGCCACTTCTGCGCCCAGTACTGCCAGAGGTGGAGGCTGATGAACGCGAACGCGAGCAGGCCCGTGACCCGCTGCATCGTGTACATCCAGTTGCGCGAGTACGTGTAGCGGCCGACGTTCGGCCTGCCCTCGAGCGCCAGCTTCACCCCGTAGATGGCGTGGAACGCGAGCGGCAGCACGACGAGCCCGATCTCGAGCACAGGCAGGTACGGCATGTGCGAGATCTCAGAGACCGCGGCGTCGAACCGCTCCTGCCCCTGGAGCGCCTTCGCGTTCGTCCAGAAATGAAAGAGCAGGAAACCGCCCACAGGGAGGGCGCCGGTGAGAGAATGCAGCTTGCGCAGGAGAAAGGACCGGCGGCTCTGGGAAGAGAGCGACCTCGCGGGGGTTGCCTCGGACACGCTGACCTCGATGGAAGGCGGGCGCGGCGGGTGTATGGGATGCCCCGGGTGACGTCAAGGTGAACCCAGTCGACACTTTCGGCCGAATTTCCGCTGCCTTCAGCGCGCCGAGCGGCGGCGCGACGACGGGCAGCGCGACGACAGGCGGCGCGCCGCCCCGCGCGAGGCGTCCGGCGCCGAGCGGCGGCGCGCCGACCGAGCGCGACGATGGGCGGCGGCCGCTCCTCGACCGTGCGCGCCGTGCGCCCGCGATCGCGGCCGCCGCCCTGCTCGCGCTCGGCGCGGCGATCGCCGGCGCCGGCTGCGGCGCGCAGGGCGGCGGGGAGCCGGTGAGCCCGGCCCTCAGCGCGTCGCCCGCGGCCCAGGCAGAGCTGCGCCGCATCCTCACGCGCTTCGCGAACGGCGCGCGCGCCGAGCGCCTCGCGCTCGAGCCGGAGCTCCTCGCCTTCCGGAAGCGCTACCCGGGCGACGACCTCGCGCGCGTCGCCGACACCCACCTCGCCTGGATCGCGCTGGAGCAGGGAGACATCCGCCGCGCCGAGGCGCTCTCGGCCGAGATCGAGGCGCGGGGGCGGGGCGCGACCGGGGACATCGCGCGCGTGCTCCGCGGCGCGGCGCTGCGGCGCGCCGGCAAGCCGAAGCCCGCCTACGGGGTGCTGCGCCCGCTGGTGAGCAAGGTGATCGACCCGTACGTGCGCTCGCTCCTCAACGAGGAGGTGACCGCCGCCGCGATGGAGGCGGGCGCGTGGACGCAGGCGATCGAGCTGATGAGCGTCTGGCTGCGCGAGGCGAGCGACGACGAGCGCGCCGCGGTGCGGGCGCAGATCGGGGCGCTGCTGCGCAAGGTGCCGATCGAGCGCCTCGTGGGCGCGCTGCGCGCCGGGCAAGCGGCCGGCGAGGTCGTGGAGCCGGAGGTCGACCTGCGCTCGCTGATCGCCGAGCGCCTCGCGATCGTCGCCCGCGAGCGCCGCGACGTGGCGCTCGCGAAGGAGCTGCTCGACCGGGCGGGCCCGCTGCTCGGCGCGCAGGGCGACGCGCTGTCGGAGCTCTGGACCGGCGCGGGGACGGCGCGCGTCGAGCCGCCCACGGTCGGCCTGCTGCTCTCGACGCGCACGCTGCAGTCGCGGCGCCGCGGCGTCGAGGTCGCCGCCGGCGTGGCGCACGGGCTCGGGCTGCTGAGGCCGGGGTCGGACGCGCGGCTCGTGAGCCGCGACGTCGGCGGGGAGGGCAGCGTCGACGAGGCGCTGAGCAGCCTGACGGCCGAGGGCGCCGCGGTGCTCATCGCGGGCTCCGACCGGGAGCAGGCGACCGCGGTGGCGAAGTTCGCGCGGGCGAACGCGATCCCGGTGCTGCTCGTCCACCCGCCGGAGCCGGCGGCGCTGGACGGCGCGTTCGTCTTCGTCGTGGGCGAGGAGCCCGCGAGGAGCATCGAGGTGCTCGCGGCCGCGCTCGCCGAGCGGGGCGCGAAGCCGGTGGCGCTCGTGGGCGGCGACGCCGGCGCCCAGCAGGACGCGGACGCCTCGGCTGGCGGCGCGCCGCCGGGCTCGGCTGGCGGCGCGACGCCGGGCTCGGCTGGCGGCGCGCCGCCGGGCCCTGCAAGCGGGGCCGGGGGGCCAGGCGCGTCCGCGGCGGCGTCGGGCGCGGCCACGGCGGCGCCGGCCGAGGGCGGCGTCGCGCTCGCGCTCCCCTGTGACGGGGCGTTCGACCCGCGCGCGCTCCGGCCGCCGGGGATCCGGGGGCTCATCCTGGCCGGCGACGCGCCCTGCGCGGAGCAGGCGCTCCGCGCCGCCCCGCGCTCGGTGACGATCGCGCTCGGCTTCGAGGCGGCCATCTCGCCGCCGCCGGGGTCCCTGGTCGCGACGGCGGGGCTCTTCCCGTTCGCCGCGGCGCCCGCCAGCGCGCAGCGCCTGCCGGGCGGGGACGCGCCGGGCGCGCCGCCCCAGGACGCACCGGGCGCGGCGGTCGCGCTCGAGGCGTGGCTCGCCACCCACCCGACGCCACCGAGCTTCTGGGCGGCGCTCGGGCGCGACGCCGGCGTGCTCGCCTGGGCCGGGGTGCAGCGGCTGCCGAAGACGGGCACCGAGGACCCGGCGGAGGTGAAGGCGCGGCGGCTCGCGGCGGCGAGCGCCCTGAGCAGGGCGGCGGCCGAGCTGTGGACGACGTCGGCGACCGGCTTCGGCGGCAAGCGCGTGCTCCCGAGGGCGATCGGGTACCGCGAGATGGGGAAAGCGCGATGAGCGGGGCGGACCGCCCGGCCGGCGCCCGAGCAGCACGTAGACGCCGCGCCGGCGGGTCGTCCTGGGGCTGCTCCGGCCTCCCGGGGCGCGTAGCATGGCGGCGCATGATCCGCCGAGCCCTCTCCTGTGCCGCCGCCGCCGCGCTGATGGCGATCGCCCCGGCCGCGCTCGCCGACCGCGTGGCGATGCTCCCCGCGCGCGGCGGCACCGACGCGGCCGCCCGCGGCGCCGCGGAGGCTGACATCGCGCGCGCGCTCGCCGCCCTCGGCCACACCCAGGCGCCGGGCAGCGCGGTCGCGGCCGCGCTCAAGGGTGTCGCCGACGGCGTCGCCGACACCGCGGACGAGTACCGCGCCGTGAGCGCGCAGACCGGCGCGGAGTGGGTCCTGACCGGCACCGTCGAGCCTGCGGTCACGACCACCCGGGTCGAGCTCACCGCGTACCTCGCCTCGACGGGCCGGGTCGAGTCGGTCGCGCGCGAGGTCGACAGGGACCAGTCGTCGCGCCAGACGCAGGAGATGCTCGACGTGCTCCTGCGCCCCGAGGGCGTCGGCGTCGGCGCGCTCCCCTGGGAGCGCCCCGTGCGGGCTCCGCCGGCGAGCGCGCCGCCTCCGTCCGCGGGCGGGACGGTCGTGCTGCCCCCGGTGCCCGCGGCGCCGGAGGCGCCTCCGGCGAAGGAGGTGATGATGGCGTACCCCCTCGGGCCGGAGCGCGTCTGGCCTGCGTACTCGGGCGGGCGCCGGCTCGCCGTCTCCGCGTCGCTCGGGGCCGCCGTCGCGGCGGCGCGCCTCCCGGGCGCGAGCGGCAGCGCTGCCTCCCTGGTCGGGGCGGCGCGCGTGGCCTACGCGCTCGGCGACCGCGGGTTCGAGCTGTTCGCCGGCGGCGGCGGCAACCTGGTCGGGCCGTTCGCCGCCTGGCTCGAGGGCGGCGCGCGCCTGCTGCTGACGCCCAGCCTGGCGCCGCAGGACGGCGCGTGGCGCGCGTTCCCGCTCCACGTCGGCCCGGCGCTCCACCTCGGCGCGTTCTTCAGGTCCGGCGCCGGCGTGGTCGGGCCCGGCGGCGCGACGTACCGCGGCGATCTCGAGGTGCGCCCGGTGATCGGGGCGTCGCTCGACGTCGTGCTCGCGCTGAGCTCGTCGGTGCAGCTCGAGGCCCAGCTCGGCAACCTCCGGTGGGTCCCGGCCGGGGACGGCTCCTTGCTCCTGCTCGGCGCCACGCTCGGCGCCGGGGCCCGGTTCTGACGCATGCGCATCGAGCTACCGAGCCGCCGCAGCACGATCCGCCTCGCCCGCGCGCTCGCCGGCTGCCTCGAGGGCGGCGATCTCGTCGTCCTCGCCGGCGACCTGGGCGCCGGAAAGACGTTCTTCGCTCGCGCCCTCTGCCGGGCGCTCGGCGTGCCGCCGGCGCTCCCGATCACGAGCCCGACCTTCACGCTGGTTCACGAGCACGAGGGCCGCGTCCCGATCGCGCACGCCGACGCGTACCGCCTCGGCGGCGCGTCCGCTGGAGGGGACGCGCACCGCGCCGCGGCGGCAGAGCTCGCCCACCTCGGGCTGCGCGAGCGTCGAGCCGAGGGGGCGCTCGTGGTGGTGGAGTGGGGCGAGCCGTTCGTGGAGGCGCTCGGCGGGGACGCGCTCCTGATCCACCTCGCCGTCCCGGCGGATGCGGCGGATGGCAGCGCGCCGGGCCGCGCCGCGGAGATCGGGGCGACGGGCGAGCGCAGCCGCGCGGTGCTCGAGGCGCTAAAGAGAGCGCTGCTCTCGTGAACTCGGCTCCTCGTGGCGGTGTGGTCGCGGGTAAGCAGTTCGGTGGAGGTGCTGCCGCATGGGTCCGCTGCGCCTCGGGCGGCAGCGATCCTCATGCGCCGCTTCAGCCGAGCTGCCGAAGCTTCTTTTCCAGGTAGTAGGCCGCAGCCTGGCAGTAGGGCGGCAAGAGACCGCCAGCATCCGGAGTCGACGAAAGCTCCAGCAGTGCCTTCACGCGTGCGGCCCTCGGCGCTTTCCTCTGAAATTCGGAGCGGAGGGCGTCGATCACGGACCTCCGGTTCCGTCGAAGGCGGGCGATGTTGAGGTTCAAGCGCTCGATCTGCGCTTCGGCGCTGGCGTGCATCGTGGGCTCCAGGCCATGCGCGGGTCGCATCTCCCCCTGGTTTGTGTACGAGAACATCGAACTGACGTCGGGCGGCAACGCCGCCGGGTTCAGCTCGAGCGGCTGCTCCTCCCTCGGAAGATGTCCGCGGTAGGTGTCGCAGTGATAGCGGTCGCGGTGATCTCCTCCGCCATCGCCGTGGATGCCCACGTCGCCTAGGCAGACCCCGAGGAGGTTGTCCCAATCGAAGACCAGCTCCGGCGACAGCGAGCGCGTCCTGAAATGCTCGATCTTCATGCCCTCGGCGCTGGGCGGCCCTGGCAGCCTGGACATGCAGTACGCGCAGAGCCCGTGCTGCTCGTTGAACGCGTGCTCCCGCATCTGCTGCCGCTGCGTCCCGTGCACCGAACTCCAAGCCGCGCCGGGCGTACCCCGGAGGTCGGCCAGGCAAGCGGGCTCGCGATCCTTCTCAATCCGGCGCATCGCCGGTCTCCGCCATGGAGAGCTCCCATCGCGCGGCGACGATCTGAGCGTCGTCCTCGCCGAGAAGGCTCGACAACTCCGCCAGCAGCGCCTTCGCCTCCACGAGCTGGCCGTCGTCGATCAAACGTGCCAGCTCGTCGAGCTTCTCTCGCGTTTCCTTCAAGCGTGACGGGGCGCCGAGGATGTCCTCCAGGATGGTGTTGGCGTCCTTTCCCGCGATCCTCTCAACCCGGTGCGCCTGGTGATCCGGGTCGAGGAGACGCACCGAGCCGCGCGGGGCTGCGGACATCACCTGAGGCGAGTGTGTCGTCACGACGAACTGGAGGCCCGGGAAGGCGTGAAGGAGATCATCGAGCACGCGCCATTGCCACGCGGGGTGGAGGTGGAGATCCACCTCGTCGATGAGCACGACGCCCGTCGCCCGCGCCGGGGCCTCGGCGCCGAGAGACGGATTGAGCTGCGTCGCGCGCCACGCGATGTCTGCCGCCACCGCGATGAGGTTCCGCTGGCCGTCGGAGAGGGCGCCGAAGGGGAGGGAGGAGCCGTCCCTGAAATCGACGCGCAGCTCCTGGTGGTTGGCGCTGTAATAGATCCGGCGAGCGCCCTCGAGGCAGGCGCAGGCCGCCGCGCTCACCCCCTCCAGCTCGGGGCTTCGCACCTCGGAGAGCGGGCGCCCCTCCTCCGCAGCGCGCGCGAGGCGCTGGACGCGATCCTCCTCGCGCCAGGCCATCCAGGCCTCGAATCCCTTCTGGTCGGACGCGGCCTCGAGTGCCGCCCGGTAGCCTTGAAGCCTGGACTTCAGGCCCGCCTTCTCAGGCTTCTTGTCCCGCTTGTGGCGCCAGAGCCGACCTGTGCCGTAGTAGGCCAGCACTGGGAGCGCGATGGATTCGGCATCCGCCATGCCATCCTCGATGTTACGTCGAATCGTTTGGACTTGGTTCGCTTCCAGCGGGACCGCTTGACCGTCCGATGTGATGCGGCTCGTCGTCGTGCGGCCGTCCGCGCTGCGAAGCTCCCTCGCCCAACCTGCCGGCCCCATCAGCGTCTGTCCGTTCGCTTCGACGCGCACCGGATAACATGTCGCCACGCTCGGGACGCCGCCGTGCATCGTCGTAACGAAGCGCGCTGCCGACCTCGGGATCGGGCGGTCGTCCCGGCTCGCGTTGAAGAAGCTCAGCCACGCGCCCAGCGCCACCGCCAGCCCTTCGAGCACGGTCGTCTTGCCCGTCCCGTTGCGGCCGACGAGCACCGTGAGCCGCGGCTCCAGATGCAGCGCGAACCGCTCGAACGCGCGGAAGTTGATCAGCCGGATCTCGTCGATTCGCATCGAGGCTCGACGGGTGATACGCGCTGGAAACTTGGGGAGCTAGTGGTTTCCGCCAGGGTCGCCGGGTCCGCTGGTCGCCACCTTGGGCAGGTTGAGCACCGGCGTGACTGCACGCCTCCCTCGCCTCTCGCCGCCGTGCCACGCCTCCACCATGGCGCAGCCGGCCATGGCGCAACCGGCACCGCCGCGCGGTGCGAAGGCGCCGCCGCGGCGGCGCAGCCCTACCCCCGTGGCCCCGGTAACAACGCCGCCGGACGCGCATGCCCGACCCCGGATGGCCGCTCTGCAGCCATCTCTCCGGTGCCCGCGCCTCCTCGGCTGACGCAACGGCACGACGAGGCAGGCGGGCTGCGCCGCTGATCGCACACCAGACCCCATGCGCCGGGGCGTTGCGTGGTACAAGGGCGGCACGGTGAACGGACGCGCTGAGACCAGCCGCAGCGAGCTGCTCGACAAGGCGCTGGGGCCGGTCCTCGGGTTCCTCGACAACATCGGCACCATCGTCACGCTCACCTTCCAGACGGTCGTCTGGCTGGTGCGTCCGCCGTTCCGCCCCGCGCAGTTCCTCGCGGCGATGGACTTCATGGGGGCCCAGTCGGTCTTCATCGTCGGCCTGACCGGCGTCTTCAGCGGCATGGTCGTGACGCTGCAGACGTCTTACGCGCTGCGCGCGTTCAGCGCCGAGGGCCGGGTGGGCGGCCTCGTCGCTGTCTCGCTCGCCCGCGAGCTCGCGCCGGTCTTCTCGGCGATCATGGTCACGGCCCGCGCCGGCAGCGCCCTGGCCGCGGAGCTCGGCAACATGCGCGTCACCGAGCAGATCGACGCGATCGCGACGATGAGCGTGAGCCCCGTGCAGTACCTGCTCTCGCCCCGGCTCTTCGCCGCGACGGTGATGCTGCCGCTCCTGTGCATCCTCTACACGAGCGTCGGCATGTGCGGCTCGTACCTCGTCGCGGTGGTCTGGCTCGGCGGCGACGCGGGCGCGTTCTTCCAGAGCGTCCGCGACTTTGCCCTCCCCAGCGACATCTCGATGGGGCTCATCAAGGCGTGCGTCTTCGGGTTCATCATGTCGGCGATCTCGTGCCGGCACGGCTTCTTCGCCTCGGGCGGCGCGCGCGGCGTCGGCGTCGCGACGACGCGCGCGGTCGTCGAGAGCTGCGTCACCGTGCTGATCACGAACTACATCCTGACGCAGCTGCTGCTCGGCGTGTGAGCCCTGCGGTCCGGCTGATATTCGCATTGCCCTGTTGGCCTCCACGGTAGGCCCCCGGAGAGGGTGCTCGTCGCGCGGCGCAGGGACGGGCTGATGTTTGAGCGCAAGTATTACCCCCTTGGCGTCCACGGTAGGCCCCCGGAGAGGGTGCTCGTCGCGCGGGGTGGGGACGGGCTGGTGTCTGAGCGCAATTGACGTGCTGTGTCCGTCGTGCGCAGCACGACGGGCACAGCACGTCTCACGCGAGTTCAGCCCGTCCCTGCCCCGCGCGACGAGCACCCTCTCCGGGGGCCGGGCGCCTCGGCGGGACCTCCCCCGGCTCGAGCGATGCGCTCGGGAGACGCAGCGCTACCGCAACGTGCTGGGCGGGTCAGGCTCGCGCAGCGCGATCAGCGCCGGCGACAGCTGCACCGGGTAGCGCGCCGGCGCGCGCAGGTGCGCGACCGCGTACGGGAGCAGCTGGCGCGCGGCCACGGAGCGCTCGCGCCCGACGCTCGGCGGCTCGGGCGACTCGAGGGCGTGCCCGCCGCGCACCACCGCGCGCGCGAGCGGGGTGAGCCTCGCGACCCCGAGCGCGCGCGGCGCCAGCATCCGCTCGTGCGCGAGGTGGATCACGTCGGTGACCGCCCGCCCCGCCTCGTCGAAGTAGCGCGCCACCATCTTGCGCCCCGCGATCACGTCGCCGCGACCGCTCGTGCCCTGCCGGAGCGCCCACGCGCCCGACTCCTCCAGCGCCACCAGCTCGTAGCGCACCGCGGGCAGCCCCTCCCCGGGCTCGGCCAGCCCCGAGGCGACCCAGCCGCCGGCGGTCGTGCCCACGCGCCGCGCCTCGAGGAGCAGCGCCTCCTCGTCGCGCCCGCCGAGGTCGATCACCCGGTCGGCGTACCAGGGCCAGCTGCCCTCGAGCGGCGATGGCGGCGGCGCGAGTTCGCCGAGGTCGATCCCCGCCTCGCCGCGGAACGGGATGCCGAGCGCCGCGGCCGCGAGCGCGCTCGTCGTCGCCGCCGTGCCGCCCACGTGCGCCGCGCGGGCGAGCGCCAGCGCCTCGTCGGCGAACGGCACGCGCGCCGACGACCCGTCGACGACGGCGCCGCCGTCCGAGGCGATGTGGAGCCGCGCCGCCCGCGTCGCCGCGGCCGTGCCCCGGCGGAGCGCCGGCACGAGCAGCGCGCCCACGAGGAGCGCCTCGACGAACGGCCCCTCCACCGAGACGACCGGCGTGCCCGGGAAGGCGACCGTCCCGTCGGGCATCGCGTCGATGTCGACCGAGAGCGGCGCGCCGGCGAGCCGCTCGACGAGCGCGTCGCTCAGGCCGCAGGCCGCGCGCGCCGCGAAGACCTCCGCCGCGTCGAGGCGCCCGCCGTCGAGGGCGAGCGCGTCGAGCGCCGACTCGACGCCGGCGACCACGAGGAACCCCGCGTGCGGCGGCATCGCCGTGAAGGCGAGCTCGAAGCTCGCGCGCCGGTCGCCGACGCCCGCGCGCAGCAGGCGGTCGGCGTCGAGCAGCGCGCGTCCATCGCTGAGCAGCGGGCTCGCTCGCACCGTCGCCGCCGGCATCGGCCTCGCTCAGAGCCGCTCGGCCAGCATCCGCGTGCCGGCGACCGTCGAGGCGTCGTCGAAGAGGAACGGCAGGATCACGGTCGGCACCTCGCCGAGCTCGCGGCGCAGGCGGGCCAGGCTCTCGTGCTGCACCGACTCGCGCATCGCCCGCCGCGCGCCGGCCACCACGGCGCTCTCGACGGTGTGCGCGGCGCGCGCCGGCGCCTCGATGTCGAGGCGCCCCGGATCGACGAGCAGCGCCCGGCGCTCCTCGGGCGAGAACAGCGGCGGCAGCACGCTGTTGATGATCAGCCGGTGGACGGGCAGGCCGAGCTCGCCCCGGACCTCCGCGACGAGCTCGACGGTCTCGGTGGCCGGCATCTCCTCCGGGAGCGTCACGACGACGACCCCGCTCCGCGCCGGGTCCCTGAACATCGCCCACGCCGCCTCGGCGTCCCGGCGCAGGATGCCCGGCGGCGCCACGTCGAGGATCACCTTCGGCACGCGCAGCATGTCCATGCCGTGCCCCGTCGCGGGCGCGTCGAGCAGGACCACGTCGAAGCGGTTCGAGCCGTCCGCGAGCAGCTCGGTCGTGTGGAACCAGGCCTTGCCGAGCATCGCCCACTCGTAGAGGCCGGGCACCGCGCGGAAGAAGGTGCGCGTGTACTTGTTGTCGAAGACGAGATCGGCCGCGGCGCGCACCTTGAGGACCATCTCGCCGTACTCCCGGAGGGCCTTGTCGGGCGAGATGTTCACCGCCCACACCCGCTCGGCCACCGGGGTGACCTCCTGGCCGATGGGCTTCGTGCCGAGGATGGCCGAGAGCCGCTCCTTCGTGTTGCACATCGCCACGAGGACGCGCTTGCCGCGGGCGGCGAAGGCGAGGGCGAGCGCGCCGGAGATCGTCGTCTTGCCGACGCCTCCCTTGCCGGTCACGAACAGGAAGCGCCGGCGCTCGAGCTCCGGGAGGGCCTGGCCGAGTCCGCCGGCTTGCGAGGCTTGGTGGGCGCTGCTCATTCCGGGATAGCGGAGTTAGGCGCAAGCTCAGGCGAAGGCAACCCCGGATCAAGGAAACGGGCTCTGCTATGCATCGCGTATGCGCATCACCGAGCGAGACCTCGAACCGCTGAACCGACGCTTCCAGGGCGCGCCGCCCGTCGAGCTTCTCCGTTTCATCCGCGAGTCCTTCGGCCCCCGCGCGGCCATCATGAGCAGCATGCAGCGGGCCGGGACCGCGCTCTGCCACATGGCCGACCGCGCCGGGCTCTCCTTCGACGTCGTCTTCGTCGACACCGGCGTGCTCCACGCCGAGACGCTCGCCACGCGCGACGAGCTCGCGCGCACCCACCCCAACCTTCGCGTCGTCACGCTCTCGCCCGAGCGCAGCTTCATGCAGCAGACGCGCGAGGAGGGGCTGCTCTACCTGTCGAAGGAGGGGCAGGAGCGGTGCTGCGAGCTCCGCAAGTCCGTCCCGCTGGGCGCCATCCGGGGCCGCTACGACGCGCTCGTCGCGGCGCTCAGGCGCGGCGAGGGCGGCGCCCGCGCGAAGGTCGCCCCGTTCGGCCTCGACCCCGGGAACAACGTGATCCGCGTCCACCCCTTCGCGTCGCTGGACGGCGAGGGCCTCGACGCGTACTTCGCCGCGCACCCGGACGCGGTCGAGAACCCGCTGCACGCGATGGGCTTCCGCACCATCGGCTGCTTCCCGTGCACGACGCCCGTGCTGCCCGACGAGCCGGAGCGCGCCGGGCGCTGGCGCCACCTCGCGAGCGTCGAGTACTGCGGGATCAACCCGGTGGACCGGGGCGAGACCGACGGCGGCGTGGAGCTCGACGACCGCTACCAGCGCCTCTTCGCGGCGTGACGATTCGCCTGCGAACCCCGGTTCGCGGCAGCTCGATCTTGACTCTAACGGCATGAAGGGAGATTTGCCCCACATGCCGGCGAGCTACTTCGACGTAGACGGCACCCTGGTCACGACCAACCTCGTGCACCCGACGGTGTTCTACATGCTGAACCAGCCAACGCCGATGCACAGCATCGCGAAGCTCGGCCGCGCCCTCGTGAAGGCGCCGTGGATGGTGATGGCGGAGCTGCAGGATCGGCGCCTCTTCAACGAGCTGCTCTTCAGCTCGTTCGACGGCGTCTCCGAGGACCGCCTGGTGGCGCTCGCCGAGGAGGCGTTCGCGAAGGTGCTGAAGCCGGCCATCTACGGCAAGGCGCGGGACCTCGTGAAGTGCAGCCTCGACAAGGGGCACGACGTCGTCCTGATCTCCGGCGCGCTGGATTTCCTGATGGAGCTGCTCGCCGAGCACCTCGGCGCGACGGGCATCATCGCGAACCGCCTCGAGGTGAAGGACGGGTTCGCGACGGGCAAGCTCCTGCGCCCCGTGGTGGCCGGGCCCGAGAAGGCGCGCCTCATCCGCGAGCACGCCCACGCGCACGGGCACAACCTCGACGAGTGCTTCGCCTACTCGGACAGCTACTCGGACGTCCCGATGCTCTCGGTCGTCGGCTACCCGGCGGCGGTGAACCCGGACCGCAAGCTCAAGCTGCTCGCGCAGGCCTACCACTGGCCGATCCTCCATCTCGCCGCATGACCCCGGCCTGTCCGGGGCGGCGGCGGGAAGCCACGCCACAGCCCAACACGTCGCACCCCCTGCTCTGAAAGTCCCATGAGCCATCCTTGCGTCGTCACGCTAGACAGCCGCAGCGCCCCCCGGGTGCTCTTCTCAGGCGACCAGCTGGTCGAGGTCGACCTGCCCACCGGCACCCGCGTGCTCTACGCGAAGCCGCCCCTCGAGCCGCTGAAGGACGTCGACGCCGCGATCCGCTACGCGATCAACCACCCGTACAACTCGGAGCCGCTCTACGCGAAGCTCCGCCCGGGGATGAAGGTCACGATCGCGGTGGACGACATCTCGCTGCCGCTGCCGCCGATGAAGCGGCCTGACATCCGCGAGCGCGTCCTCACCATCGTGCTCGACCTGCTCGCCGACTACGGCGTCGACGACGTCGAGATCATCATCGCGACGAGCGTGCACCGGCGGATGAAGGACTGGGAGGTCCGGCACATCGTCGGCGACAGGATCTTCAACGCCTACTGGCCGAAGAAGCTCTACAACCACGACGCCGAGAACCTCGCCAACATGAAGTACGTCGGCACGACCGACCTCGGCGAGGAGGTCGAGCTGAACAAGCGCGCGGTCGACAGCGACCTCGTGATCTACGTGAACCTGAACCTCGTCCCGATGGACGGCGGGCACAAGTCGGTCAGCGTCGGCCTGTGCGGGTACCGGAGCCTGCGCGCGCACCACAACCCGCGGGTGATGCGCGACTGCTACTCGTACATGGACCCGAAGAGCTCCGCGCTGCACACGAGCGTCGAGCGCATGGGCCGGCTCGCGAACAAGAAGCTCAACGTCTTCACGATCGAGACGACGATCAACAACCGCATGTTCGATCGCCCGCTCGAGTTCCTCGCCAGGAACGAGGACGACCTGAGCGCGGGCGAGAAGAGCGCCCTGCGCGCCCTCCGCTTCACGCTGTCCAAGGTGCCGCAGCCCGCGCGCCAGGCGATCTTCCAGCGCGTCCCCTCGCCGTACGGCGTGACCGGCGTGTTCGCCGGCGAGACCGAGGCCACCCACGAGCACACGCTGAAGCGCAGCTTCGACCAGTACCTCGTCCCCGTCACGGGCCAGGCCGACATCCTGATCACGGGCATCCCGTACATCAGCCCGTACAACGTGAACTCGTTCCTGAACCCGCTGCTCGTGCAGGTGATGGCGAACGGCTACCTGTTCAACCTCTACCGGGGTGCGCCGATGCTCAAGAAGGGGGGGACGATGATCATCCTCCACCCCTGCACCGACCTGTTCGACAACGAGCACCACGCCCCGTACATCGAGTTCGTGCACCGGCTCCTGCCGGAGACGCGCGACGCGATGGAGCTGCACAAGCGCTACGAGAAGAAGTTCTCGGAGAACCCCGCGTACATCGAGATGTACCGCTTCGGCAACGCGTACCACCCGACCCACCCGTTCTTCATGTGGTACTGGGGCGAGGCGGGCCGGCAGCACATCGGCCGGATGATCGTGGTCGGCGCCGACAACGAGTACATCCCGCAGCTGCTCGGGTGGGAGACGGCGCGCACGATGGACGAGGCGCTGCGGATGGCGAAGCAGTCGGCCCCGCCGACGCCGGAGATCATGGCCCTCCACTCCCCGCCGATCTTCATGGCCGACATGACGGCGTAGAGGGCCGGCGGCCCGCGGGAGGAGACGCCCATGCGGCTGCACCTCATCGACGGCACGTACGAGCTCTTCCGCGCGCATTTCTCGAGGCGGCCCGAGCACCGCGCGCCTCCCGGCTGGGACGCGAAGGCGACAGTGGGCGTCGTCGCCTCGCTCCTCGCGCTGCTGCACCATCCGGACGAGGAGGTCACGCACGTCGCTGTCGCGTTCGACAACCCGATCCGCTCGTTCAGGAACGACCTGTTCGCCGGCTACAAGAGCGACGAGGGCATGGATCCGGCGCTGCGCGGGCAGTTCGATCCGGTCGAGGAGGCGGTGCGCGCGCTCGGGGTCGTCGTCTGGTCGATGGACGCGTTCGAGGCGGACGACGCGCTCGCGACGGCGGCGGCGCGGTTTCGGGGCGAGGTGCAGCAGGTGCGCATCCTCAGCCCGGACAAGGACTTCGGGCAGTGCCTCGCGGGCGAGCGCGTCGTGCAGGTCGACCGCCGGAAGGAGCGCGTCGTCGACGAGGCGGCGCTGCGCGCGGCGCGGGGCGTGGCCCCGGCGAGCATCCCCGACTACCTCGCGCTCACCGGGGACGACGCCGACGGCATCCCGGGGCTCGCGGGCATCGGCGACAGGACGGCGGCCGCGCTCCTCGGCGCCTACGGGCACCTGGAGCAGATCCCGGAAGACCCGGCCGCGTGGTCGGTGACGGTGCGCGGCGCGGACCGGATCGCGCGCGCGCTGGTCGAGCAGCGGGAAGAGGCGCTGCTCTACCGCACGCTGGCGACGCTCCGCACCGACGTGCCGCTCGCGGAGCGCCTCGACGACCTGCGCTTCCGCGGCGTGCCGCGCGGCCGCTTCGAGGCGTGGTGCGACGCGCTGGACGTGCGCACGCTGAAGGGGCGGCCGACGCGCTGGGCCCCGGAGGGGTGAGCCGGGGGCAGCGGCCGGGAGGCCTTCGTCAAGGCTACTTCTTTTCCGGCGCCGCCAGCTCGGCGAGCACGCGCTCGCGGATGAGCGGCACCGGCGGCGAGCCGTGCGAGAGGAGCGCGTCGTGGAAGCGGCGCAGCGAGAACGCGGCCCCCAGGGCCGCCCTCGCCTCCTCGCGGAGCTTCAGGATCTGGAGCTTGCCGAGCGTGTAGGCGAAGTAGCCGGGGTCGAACGTCGCGCGCACCGCCTGCTCGCGCGCCGTCGCACGGTCCTGGAAGCAGTCGTCGATGAAGCGGCGCTCGGCCGCGTCGAGGCCCATGCCCTCGGCGTGCACCCCGAGCGACACCACCACCCTGCAGTTGCGCAGCAGCGCGTCCCCGAGCTGGCCGAGCCGGCTCTCCGGGTCTTCCTTGCCGAAGCCCTGCTCGATCATCATCTGCTCGACGTAGTGGGCCCAGCCCTCGACGAACGAGTAGCTCCCGAACATCTTCTGCACGTCCGTCGGCGCGCGGTTCTCCCAGAGGCCCTGGACGAAGTGCCCCGGATAGACCTCGTGCACGGTCGTCGAGCGCAGCGTCCCGCGCTGCATCACGTACTCCTCCTGCTCCTTCCTGGGCCAGGAGGGGTCGGGCTTCGTGATGTAGTAGAACGCCTCGAGCCCCTTCCGCTCGAACGGCCCCGGCGCGTCGAGGAAAGCGGAGTTCCAGCGCATGTACGGCGGCGTCTCCTTCACGAGCGCCCGCTCGTCGGACGGGAGGCTCACGAGCCCCTTGTCCACGATGAACCGGCGCGACATCTCCATCACCCGCGTCGCCTCGGCGAGGAGCAGCTCCGCCTTCGGCCGGGTGGCCTTCACCTTCCGGGCGAGCTCCTGGTACGCGGCCTTGTTCGCCGCGAGGTCCTCCTCGCCCATCTTCTTGAACTCGGCGAGCGGGATCGAGAGCCCCTCCTGCGCGAGCAAGAGCTTCCTGTACCGCGCCTCGCCGAGCACGTGGCTCGCGTCGCCCTTCGGCAGCTCGACCTTCTCCAGGTGCTCGGCGAGCCGCGCCGCCGCGTCGGCCAGGGCCGCGTTCGTCTTCTTGAAATCGGCCTGGAACGCGGCGTCGCCCGCGCCCTCGAGCAGCTTGACCACGTCGCCGCGCAGGTACTCGGCGTAGCCGCGGAAGATCTTCACGGCGACCTCGACCACCGGCCTCGCCATCGGGCTCGCGAGGTTCTCGAGGATGCGCGGCACCTGGGCCAGCGCCGCCTTCTCGTGCTCGAGGAGGCGCCTTCCGCGGTCGGCCAGCGGCGCGTACGCGCGGTCGACGTACTGGTTCACGCCGAACAGCTCGCCGTAGAACTGCGGCCGCCGCCGCCAGTCCTCGAGATCCCTGCCGTTGAAGAGCTTGAGGTCGATCTGCTGGAGCAGGATCGCGCGGTCGAGCGCCTCGTCCGGGGAGAGCGCCGCGGCGTCGACGGCGGCGAGGGCCGCGCGGTCGCGCTCGAGGCGCGCGAGCCTCCGCTCGATCGCGGCGGCGGAGTAGTCGCCGACCTCGCCGTCGCGCTCGTGCAGCCCGCGCGAACGCGCGAACGCCGGCTCGTCCGCGGCCCACTCGCGCAGGATCCGGTCGCGCAGCGCGGGGAACGGCTCCCGCGACGCCTGCGGCGCCTGCGCGGGCTCGCGGGGCGCCGCGGCGGACGGAGGCGCAGCGGGCAAAGGGGCCGCGCCGGCGGACGGAGCCGGCGCGGCGGCGCCCCCGCCGCAGGCGGCGAGCGCAGCGAGGGACGCGAGCGCCGCGAAACGGCGAGGGAGCGAGCGGCGGGGAGAGACGACGCGGGCGGCGGCCATGATGGGCCGGAGCCTCTCAAACCGGCCTTTTCAGGTCAACGGCGGACGCTACTCGCGGAGCGCGCGATCGACGATCGCGTCGACGTGCGAGAGCGCGTGATCGAGATCGAAGCAGCGCGCGATCTCGTCCGGGGAGAGCAGCGCCGCGACGTCGGCGTCGGCGGCGAGGTTGTCCCGGAAGCGCCCCTCGCCCGCGATGGCGCGCATCGCGCAGCGCTGCACCAGCTCGTAGGCCGCCTGCCGCGGCCGGCCCTTCTGGACGAGCGACAGCAGCACCGCCTCGCTGAAGAAGAGCTCGCCCGTGCGGTCGAGGTTCTCGCGCAGCTTCTCGGGGTAGACGACCAGCCCCTCGACGAGCCCCGCGGCGCGGTCGAGCATGAAGCCGAGCGTCGAGGTCGCGTCGGGCGCGATCATCCGCTCGACCGACGAGTGCGAGATGTCGCGCTCGTGCCAGAGCGGCACGTTCTCGAGCGCGGGGATCACGGCGGCGCGCACGACGCGCGCGAGGCCGCACAGGTTCTCGCTGAGGATGGGGTTGCGCTTGTGGGGCATCGCGCTCGAGCCCTTCTGGCCCACGGAGAAGCGCTCCTCCGCCTCGCGGACCTCGGTGCGCTGCCAGTGCCGCACGTTGGTCGCGAGCCGCTCGATGCCCGCGGCGATGAGCGAGAGCGCCGCGAAGAACTCGGCGTGGCGATCGCGCGCGACGATCTGCGTCGAGACCGTCTCGGCGCGCAGGCCCAGGGCGCCGAGCGCGCGCTCCTCGATGCGCGGCGACAGGTGCGCGTACGTCCCGACCGCGCCGGCGATCTTGCCGACGGCGATCGCCTGACGCGCGGCGAGAAGGCGCGCCCTTCCGCGCTTCATCTCCGCGAGGTGGCCCGCGAGCGCCAGGCCGAAGGTGATCGGCTCGGCGGCGATGCCGTGGCTCCTGCCGATCATCGGGGTGCGCCGGTGCTCGTCGGCGCGCCGCGCGAGCGCGTCGCAGAGCTTGTCGAGGCGCGCCGAGAGCAGGTCGGCCGCGCGGACGAGCAGCACCGCGAGGCTCGTGTCGAGCACGTCGCTCGAGGTCATCCCCCGGTGCAGCCACCGCGCCCCCTCGCCCGCCAGCTCCTCGACGTGGGTCAGGAAGGCGATGACGTCGTGCTTGACCGTGCGCTCGATCGCCTCGATCCGCTCCGGATCGAGCGAGAGCTGCTTCGCCCGGATCCCCTTCGCGATGCCGGCGGGCACGAGCCCCTCGGCCTCCATCGCCTCGCACGCGGCGAGCTCCACCTCTAGCCAGGTCGAGAATCGGGTGGCGGGCGACCAGAGCTCTTCGAATTCGGACGGGGTGTAGCGGGGGATCATGGGCGGGACGCTGCGAAGGTCTGGAGGGTGCGTCAAGGCTGGAGTGGTCCGGGGCGGCCCCGGCCGGCTCGCGCCGTTCGCCTGCGCGCGCCGCGCGACGCCGCTTGCGGGCGCGCGGCGCGTTGCGAACGTTTGCGCGCGATGCCGACCGAAGCAACGGCGCCCGCGCGCGCCGACCAGGGCGGGGCGTTCGCCCGGCCGCCGCACGCGGCGGGCGCTGGCGCGGGAGAGGCGCCGCCCGAACCGACGAGCGAGCCGACAGGCGCCGGCAGGACGCAGCCGGATCGCCCGGGCGATCCCGGGCGCAGCGCGCCTCCGGGACGCCCCGGCGGTGCCGCTGGCCCCGCGGCCGAGCGGGCCCCCGCGGCCGAGCGGGCCCCCGCGACCGAGCGGGCCCCCGCGACCGAGCGGATCCCGTTGACCGAGCGGGCCCCCGCGACCGAGCAGGTCCCGTCGACCGAGTCGGCTCCCGTGGTCGAGCCGACTCCCGTGAGCGAGCGCGCCCCTGCGAGCGAGCCGGCCCGCACGAGCATGCGCGGCGCGCGCCGGGTGAAGCAGTACATCGTGGTGGTCGCGATGGACCTATCCGAGCCGGGCGGGCGGGCGTGGCGCTTCGCGTTCGAGCTGGCGGCGCTCCGGGGCGAGACGGAGATCCACGCGGTGGTCGTCGGGCCGCGGCAGGTCGCCCCCGCGGTGCGCGACGTGACGACGCCCGGCGCGTCGTCGCCGCCCTCGCTCCGGGTGCTCCAGCACCGCTTCGCGGACGGCCAGCCGCGGCTCATGGCCATGCACTTCCGCACGGGCCGGCCCGACCGGGCGATCGTCTCACTCGCCCGTGAGCTCAGCGCCGATCTCATCGTCGTGGCGACGCACCCGCAGTCGCCCTTCCAGCGGCTCTTCGGCGGTTCGACCGCCGATCGGATCGCGCGGAACGCGCCGTGCCCGGTCGTGGTCGTGCGCCCCAAGGAGGACGACGACGCGGACGCGGCCGAGTACGACCCCAGGTTGCGATGACGCTGCCTGCGCGCTCGACGCTGCCTGCGCGCTCGACGCTGCCTGCGCGCTCGACGCTGCCTGCGCGCTCGACGCTGCCTGCGCGCTCGACGCCGCTCGCGCGGCTAGCGCTCGCTCGACGCCGCCGGAGCGTCGGCCTGCGCCGCCGGCTCGAGCTTGGCGGGCGCGCTGACGCCCTCGGCCGTGCCCCCCTCGCGCGTGTCGGAGTAGCCCCACGCGACGCCGGCGGCGTCGACGAGGATGTTGTTCGCGTCGCCGATCGGCATCGGATCCAGCACGACGGCGTGCCCCCGCCGCGCGAGGTCGTCGAGGGCGGCCTGCGGCGGGGGCGTCAGCCGCTCGACGCGCACCCGGTCCGGCAGCCACTGGTGGTGGATGCGCCCGTGGCGGACCGCCTCGTCGATCGTCATCCCGTGGTCGACCAGGTTGCGGAGCACCTGGGCGACCGTGTTCGGGATCGTGTCCCCGCCCGGAGAGCCGAGGAGGAGCGCGACCTTGTCGTCCCGGCTCACGATCGTCGGCGTCATCGAGCTCGCCATGCGCTTGCCCGGCGCGACCGCGTTGATGCCCGTCTCCGAGAACGCGCCCATCGCGTTGCCGAGCAGGATGCCCGTGCCCGGGATCACGATCCTCGCGCCGAAGCTCGCCGACTGCGTGGTCGTGCACGAGACAGCGTTGCCCTGCGCGTCGATCACCGAGAAGTGCGTCGTCTGCGGGGACTCCGGCGCGAGGGCGCCCGCGGGCGCCGCGATGTCGCCCGCCGGCGTGGCGCGCTCCGGATCGACGGCCGGCGCGCGGCGCATCAGGTAGCCGCCGTCGAGGAGCTTCGCGAGCAGCTGCGCCGGCTCGGGCCCGACGAAGTCGGGATCGGCGCTCACCTTTCGCCGGTCGGCGTACGCCCGCTTCGCCGCCTCGACGAACAGGTGCAGCGACAGTCCGGAGTCCACGGGCGCCTCGTGCGCCTTGAGCCGCTCCAGCGTGAGCATGATCTCCGCGAGCGCGACGCCGCCCATCGAGGGGGGCGGCATGGTGTCGACGGTGAAGCCGCGGTAGGAGAACCGGAGCGGCGCGCGCCACTTCGCCTGGTAGGCGCGCAGATCGGCCTCGCTGATGTGGCCGCCGCGCTCGCGCATCGCGCCGGCGATCTTCCTGGCGATCGCGCCCTCGTAGAACGCGCGCGGCCCTTCCGCGGCGAGCGTCTCCAGGGTGCGCGCGAGATCGAGCTGGCGCACCAGCTCGCCCTGGGCGAGCGGCGCCTTGCCGCGCCCCCAGATCGCGCTCGCGGCCCGGTCGGTCCTCAGCCGGGGCCACGCCCAGCGCAGCGTGAGCGCCTGCCTGGCGCCGAGGCGGTGCCCCTTGCGCGCCAGGGCGATCGCCGGTGCCAGCAGCTCGGCGAGCGGCCGGCTGCCGAACCGCTCGTGCGCCAGCGCGAGGCCGGCGACCGAGCCCGGGACGCCGGCGGACGCGTACCCGAACGCGCCCGCGCGCACCATGGCCATGTTCGACTCGGTGGTCACCGACGCGGGCGCCGCCTCGCGGAAATCGACGGCCTGCGTCTCGCCGTTCGCGAGGCGGACCATCATGAAGCCGCCGCCGCCGATGTTGCCCGCGCTCGGGTGGGTCACCGCCAGCGCGAACGCCACGGCGACGGCGGCGTCGATCGCGTTGCCTCCGCGCCGCAGCACGTCCGCGCCGACGCGCGTCGCGTTCTCCTCGACCGAGGTCACGAGCCCGGCGTCGCCGCGCACCGCCCGCGCGCCGCCGGACGCGAGCGCGATCGGCGGCTCCGGCGGCAGCGGCTCCGTCGGACGCGAGCGCGGCGCCGCGGTCGTCGCCGCCGCCGCGCTCGCGGCCTGCGGCGCCGCCGCGGCGCTGGCGGGCGCCGGCGCGCCGGAGGTCGCGGGCACCGCCGCGGGCGGAGCGGGCGGCGTGCGGGCCTCGCAGGCGGCGAGCAGCGCGAGGACGAGCGCCCAGCGCGGCCTCGAACGACGGTGCAGGGTCATCAGGGTGGTCGCGAATCTACTACGGTGCCGGAGAAAGCCAGGCCGGGCCGCGCGAGGCGACCCGGCCTGGGGGCTCGGTCCTGGGGGAGCGAGAGCGCGCGCCGTCAGGCGCGCCGGGCCCCGCTCAGGACCGCTTGCGGCGGCGCGTGGCGGCCACGCCCACGCCGGCGACGAGCGCCGCGAGCCCGGTGCCCGTCAGCGGCGCCGAGGAGGACCCCGGCGTCGCGGAGCAGGAAGCGCTGGCAGAAGCCTCGGCCTCGAAATTCACCTCGATCTCCAGCGAGCTCAGGTAGTCGAGGCAGTCCTGCAGGCTCCCGGCGACGTCGACGTACTGGTCGTTGCAGAACAGCGCGCCCTCCGGCTGGGTGCACCGCGCCTCACACCCGCCCTGGAGATCGACCGTGCAGTCCGCATTGCAGTCGACATTGCACTCGAAATTCGCCTCGGCCTTGCACTCGCCGGAGCAGCTCGCGTCACACTTTGCCTGGCAGTCGGCGCTCGGCGGCGTCACCTCGCAGCTCGCGCTGCACTCGCCCTCGCAGCTCGCCTCGCACGCCCCCTCGCACTCCGCCTGCGCGCTGCCTCCGCTGGCCTCCGCCGAGCACTTGCCGCTGCAGTCCCCCTTGCAGCTCGCCGAGCAGCTCGCCCTGCAGTCGAAGCTCCCGGGATCGACCTCGCACTTGGCGGTGCACTCCCCGGAGCAGTCGACGTTGCAGCTGGCGCTCGCGCTCCCGTCGCACCGGCCTTCGCACTTCCCGGCGCAGGCCGCCGTCAGGTTGACCGGCTCGCAGCTCGCGGTGCAGCCGCCCGAGGTACGGAACTCACAGTTGGCGCTCGCAGCGAGCTGGATGTTTCCGCAAGCCTCCGGGCCGGGCGCCGCCGACGCGGTAGAAGCCATCGCGAAAGGAACTGCAAAAGTAAATACGCTTACAAAAAGCTGAGCAATGGTCCGTCGCATGCCAATTCTCCTGGGTTGAGAGCGCGGTGTCCGCGTGTGGTCTCCGCGGGTATTGCAATCGGACGACCAGCACCACCCCTTGAAGCATTTCCCCGAAAAAAAATCTCTGCGGTCGCGCCCGCTCCCTCACGGCGTATAACCGAGTTCACGGCGCGATGATGCGACATGCCACACTGCGCGCATGTCCGTGCAGGTGAGCCGGTATGCCGCGCGGTGATCAGCGGCTCACAGTGTCGGCGATCTGCCCTGTTCCGTAGCGCGCGACGACGCCCTTGCGCGCTCTGCCAGGGGTCGGCTGGCTGAGAAAGTCCCCGCCGACGGCCCAGAAGGCCCCCTCCCCGTCGGCCCAGACGGCGTGGAGGTCGGCGTACGGCTCCTCGGTGAACTCGTCGATCCAGGCCCCATCGACGAGGCGCTGCTTGAGGCCTCCATAACCGACGATCGCGACCTCCCCCGGGCGGCCGCACGCGACGCCGTTCACGTCATTGGTGAGCTCCACGTCGAGCCGCTGCCACGTCTTGCCGTCTGAACGGAGAACATCTCTTCCCCCCACCGCGTACACCTCTTCACGGCTGCAGCCGGCGGCCGTGAAGAGGGTGCCCTGCGCGATCGGCGGATCGGATTGCAGCGCCCACGTCGAGCCCGCGCGGTGCCAGATCACACCGAACTCGCCGACGGCGTAGAGATCCTCGGAGGACTCCCCCCACACCTTGTAGAGCGCCCGGCCGGCCTCCTCGGGCAGCGTCTCTCTCGACCATGCGCTCCCGTCCCAGCGCAGGACGACATCCTTCTCCGCTTCCGCGCCGCCGCCGGGCGTGCCGCCGACGGCCCAGGCATCGTCGGGCGCGAACGCGATGACGCCCCACAGCGTCGCCTCCGTCCCCGTCTCGTGCTCGGTGAACGTGTCGCCGTCCCAGTGGGCGGCGCGGCCGCGCTCGCCGACCATCCAGACGTCCTTCGGACCGGAGCCGGCCACCCACCAGAAGGTCTCTTCCCCGCCCGCCGGGAGCTCTCGCCACGCCGCCCCGTCGTGGTGCAGCACCAGCGACTCGAGGCCTGTATTGCCGAGCGGACCTCCCACCGCGAACACGTCGTCCGGGCCCGTCCCCCAGATCGACAGGACCGCGCGATCGAGATCGCCCTCGTCGAGCAGCACGCGCCACGCGGGCGGCCGCTCGTCGTGCGGCGGCGTCACCGGGTCGTCGGGGCAGCCGGCGAGGGCGAACGCGCCGAGCGCCATCGCGATCGAGGCAATCGGGGCGTTGGGAGCAACCGAGTGCAAACGGGTGCGCATGAGATAGAGGACCACCCTGGAGAGGTCATGTCGAGGCGCGTGCTGCGCAGCGCGTGTCGGCTCGGGGGCTCAGTTGCAGAACACGTCGTCCTGCTTCGGATAGTAGTAGACGAAGATGTTGCAGTGCTCGTTCTTCTCGACGATCGGGCCGAACGTGTAGCAGCAGTCGAGCTGCTCCTCGGACGTCTGGTTCTTCGTCGCGTCGTACTCGTCGAGCCCGGTGCAGCCCACCGAGGGGTCCGGCGGCTGCCACTCGAACGTGCAGCCGTACCAGACGCCGCCGTTCTTCGGGAGCTCCAGGTCGAGCTCCGGCGAGGTGAGCATCGGCGGATCGTCCCAGGCGGTCGACGTGTAGAAGCGCTCGGACTCCGCGGGCGTGCCGATGGAGGTGCCGTCCCACGCGTACATGTCGAACCGCGTGCCCCGGCTGTGAAAATGGCCGTTGGCGCCGATGACCTTCACGGGAGAGGGGCTGTTGATCTGGCAAGAGCCCTCGAACGTGGGCCGCGGGTTCGACTGGCAGACTCGAATCGACTGCTTGGTCGCGAAGACGGTGCCCATCTCGGCCGTCACCTCTTCCTTCGACAGCGACCAGAAATTCACCCGGACGCGCCCGACGGCCTCCGGGGTCTTCTGCGATGAAGCGTTCACGTAATGCGTCTGCAGCATGAGCCACTCGTCGGGCTCGAGGACGTTCGCGACGCCCTCGGGGAACTCCCAGTCGAGCTGGCCGTCCTGCTGGGAGTTCGCGACGAGCGGCCAGTCGGCCCAGTTGGGGCTCTTGAAGCACTCGCCCACGCCGTTCTGGTTCTTCTGGATGAGCCCGCCCTCGGGCCCCAGCCCCTTGATCGTCCGCACCCGGAAGATGTTCATGTGGTGCGAGCCGTCGCGCTGGGCGATCTGCACGCGGTGGAGGTTCACGGGCGCTTCCGGGTCCATCCCGTTCGACGCCGCCAGGTCGCGGACCCGGAAGAAGTAGCAGTCCTGCTGCTCGACCCCCGGCGGGACCACGATCTCCTCCGTCTGTATCTGGAACCCCCGGCCGTCTGACGGCGGATCGAGCAGCGACGGGTCGACCGACGGCCCTGGTACCGGGTCCGGGCGCTCGTCAATGCAGGCAACGGCCCCCAGCACGAGGGAAAGCAAACCGAACGTCATCCATCGAGCAGCCATGAGTCCCTCCAGACAATGGAGCAGCCAGCGGCGATGATGGAGATATACAACGTTTTGCAAATTCAAGACCGTCGTGTCAGGGAGCAGGCAGAGATCCGTCGCGGGCCGGGGTGTCGTGGCCGGACGGGCGCAGAAGCTGCTAGGATGTGGGAGAGGTTCAACCATGGCGTCGACCAAGAAATGCGGTCCGCACACGGAGCTTGCATCGAATGACGCGACGCGCGTCACCCGGTGCGCGTGCGGTACCGTCCACGTGACACTCCTCGGCCCCGGCGTGACATTTCGCATGCCAGCGGACGCGTTCCGCGGCGTCGCTTCCGGGCTCAAGGCGGCGGCCGAGCGGCTCGAGGACGACGCCCGCTTCGGGACAACCTCCATCAATTAGCTTGCGCGCCTGCCGCGATGCGGCCTACCAGTGGCTTCGCCGCTGGCTTCTCCCTCCACGGACGGCGGCGGGTCGATAAAGGGCGCCTGGCGTGTACGACGACGACGCGGAGCACTGGGTCGGCAAGACGTTCGCCGGAATGTGGTGGATCGAGCGCGTGCTCGGCACCGGCGGCATGGGGAGCGTGCTGCTCGGGCGGGCCGCGGACGGCTCGCAGGTCGCGCTGAAGGTCCTGCACCCGGAGCTCAACGCGATCGCGGAGGTGCGCAAGCGCTTCCTGCGCGAGGGGTTCATCGGGAACTCGCTCGGGGGCGCGGACGCGGTGCCCGGCGTGGTGCGCGTGCTCGGCTCCGGCGAGACGCCCGAGGGGCTCGCGTACCTGACGATGGAGGTGCTCCAGGGCGAGACGCTCTTCGATCGCATGGCGCGCACCGGGACGATGCCGCCCGGCGAGGTGCTCGCGCTCGCGGATCAGGTGCTCGAGACGCTGGCGATCGCGCACGCGCGCGGCGTCGTGCACCGCGATCTCAAGCCCGAGAACATCCACCTCGGCAACGACGGGCGCGTGCGCATGCTCGACTTCGGCATCGCGCGGGTCGTCGACGGGCTCACGGGCCTGCCCGAGAAGACCGCGACCAAGACCGGCATGATCATGGGCACGGCGACGTACATGGCGCCGGAGCAGGCGACAGGGCTCATCCACGACATCGACGGGCGCACCGACCTGTTCGGGCTCGGGGCGACCATGTTCCGGCTGCTCTCGGGCCGGCAGGTGCACGGCGACGTCACCGAGGCGATGGAGGTCATCGCCGCCGCGACCGAGCCGGCGCCGCCGCTCGCGTCGGTCGCGCCCGGCATCCCGCCCGCCGTCGCGGCGGTGGTCGATCGGTCGCTGGCGTTCATCAAGTTCCACCGTTACCCGAACGCCGAGACGATGCGCGCGGACGTCCGCGCCTTGCGCGCGGGGGGCCTGCCGCCCTACGCCCAGGCCGTCCTCGAGGGGCGGATCCACGCTGGCCAGCCGCTGTCGCAGCCGGCGCCGCCGATGCCGGCCGCCGCCGTGTCGCCGAGCGCGCGCCCGCAGCCCACGGTGACGGAGCCACCGCCGGCCGCGCTGGGCCGTCCGGAGCGCACGCTCCGCGATGAGAGCCTGACGGCGCTCCCGGGGGCCAGCGCGCCGCTCACGCAATGGTCGACGGGCAAGCTGGTGCTGCTCGTCGGGGGCGCGTCGCTCGCCACCGGCGTGATCGTGGCGGTCGTCGTGGTGCTGCTCCTCGTGAGCTGCTGACGGACCGCGCGGGCGCACGGCCGATGAGCCGGGTGGTGGCCGGATTTGAACATGAAGGCGGGAAGGCGGGAAGAAAAGATCAATGATCTTCCTGCCTTCCCGCCTTCATGTGAATCACTCCGGGGCAAATTGGGCCACCATCATGAGCCGCGGGCGGGGCCGCAGGGCCTCGTCGCGGTAGGGTCGCGCTCGCCGCGCGGCCTGGGCGCTCGCGCGCGGCCTGGGCGCTCGCGCGCGGCCTGGGTGGAGTTCGGGGGAGCTGCCGACGGGGCCGCGGGGGCCCCGTCGCGGTCAGGCGCGCTCGTCGAGCGGCGTGTAGTCGATCGCGTTCTCGCCGGTGTAGATCTGCCGCGGGCGGCCGATCTTGCCGCTCGGGTCGTCGTTCATCTCCTTCCAGTGGGCGATCCAGCCGGGGAGGCGCCCGAGCGCGAACATGACGGTGAACATGTTCGTGGGGAAGCCGAGCGCGCGGTAGATGATGCCGCTGTAGAAGTCGACGTTCGGGTAGAGCTTGCGCTCGACGAAGTACGGATCCTTGAGCGCCGCCTCCTCGAGCCGCTGCGCGATGTCGAGCAGCGGATCCTTGATGCCGAGCTTCGACAGGATCTTGTCGGCGGCCGCCTTGATGAGGACGGCGCGCGGGTCGTAGTTCTTGTAGACGCGGTGACCGAAGCCCATCAGGCGGAAGCCCGAGCTCTTGTCCTTCGCGAGCTTGATGAACTTCGAGACGTCGCCGCCGTCCGCGCGGATCGCCTCGAGCATCGTCACGACCTCCTGGTTCGCGCCGCCGTGCAGCGGGCCCCACAGCGCGCAGATGCCCGCGGCGACCGAGGCGAAGAGGTTCGCCTTCGAGCTGCCGACGAGGCGCACCGTCGAGGTCGAGCAGTTCTGCTCGTGATCGGCGTGCAGGATGAGGAGCAGGTTGAGGACCTTCACGATGTCCTCGTCGATCTCGTACGGCTCGGCCGGGACCGAGAACATCATGTTCAGGAAGTTCGCGCAGTACGAGAGCGAGTTGTGCGGGTAGACGAACGGCTGGCCGATCGACTTCTTGTACGAGAACGCGGCGATCGTGCGCACCTTCGAGAGCAGCCGCGCGATGGTGATGTCGAGGTGATCGGTGTTCTTCACGTCGATCGCCTCCGGGTAGTAGCTCGACAGCGAGAGCACCATCGCGGAGAGGATCGCCATCGGGTGCGCCGTCGACGGGTAGCCGTCGAAGAAGCGCTTCATGTCCTCGTGGATCAGCGAGTGCCGGGTGAGCAGCGTGGAGAACCGGGACAGCTCGCTCTTGCTCGGCAGCTTGCCGTAAATCAGGAGGTACGAGGTCTCCACGAAGGTCGACTTCTCGCCGAGCTGCTCGATCGGGATGCCGCGGTAGCGGAGGATGCCCTTCTCCCCATCGAGGAACGTGATGGAGCTCGTGGTCGAGGCCGTATTGACGAACGCCGGGTCGATACAGACGTACCCGGTCTTCGAGCGAAGCGATGCGACATCGATCGCCTTCTCACCCTCGGTGCCCGTGATCACGGGTAGCTCGATCGTCTGCTCCGCACCGTTCTTGTTCAGCGTTAACTTCGCGGTCTCCTGCACGCCTCCTCCTTCCGCCGCAGCGCGGCGTAAGCTATCACGAGCCGAGGGAAGAATGCTTCCCCAACACAATCGAGGTGATGCGTTTGAGCGAGCCGGTCGTGCAGGGGGAGCTGGCCCATCACCCGGAGGCGCCTCGGCTGGCTGCCGAGGTGCGTCGGGTCCATGGGCGTTACGCTGACGAGGTCGTCGCTCGATACCGGCTCTGCCCGTTCATGCGCGACGCTGCAACCGGTTTCGGACGCTTCTACGTCCTGCTCGACCGCGAGCCCGTCCTGGAGACGGCGCTCGCGGCCGTACGGCAGGCGGAGTCCGCCGTCGTGCACCTGGTTTTCCCGTGCATCCACGCTCCGTCGCCCCAGTTCGAGCGGTTCGCGTCCCGCCTGGGCGAGCAGCTGCGGCGGGTCTGCAGCCCCGCGCCGGTGCTGGCCGCGTTCCACCCCGAGATGGCGGGGGACGAGGCGAGCTCGCACCGGCTCGTCGGTCTCCTCCGACACGCGCCGGATCCGTTCGTGCAAACGATTCCAGAGGGGCTGAACCATTCGGGGACTGTCCTCGCCGGAGCGGGCGTCGAGCCCGTGGCCGACCCCGCCGAGGACAATTACCGGCGCCTTCAAGGGGCGGGGATCGCCGAGGTCAAGGCCAAGCTCGCCGAGATCATGGCGGATCGGGACGCGAGCTACGCGCCCTCGCTCGCCCGGCTCGGGCTGGCCCGCCCCGGCCCGCGCTTCTTCCCCCTCCCCGCGCGGTGAGCGCGAGCGACCGAGCTAGCGCGCGGGCGACCGGCGCGACGAAGGGCCCGAGCCGCCTGAATCCGCCCTGGCCTCTCGCTGCGCCATCAGCGGCATCAGGTACGGGAAGCCGACCGCCATGGTGTCGAGGTTCGGGTCGATCTGGGCGGCCAGCCAGAACAGGAGCACGCAGGCCCGCTCGACGTAGAACCAGTCCTCGGGGTACTCGAACGAGCGCATCAGCTCCTGGAGCTCGCCGCGCTCCAGCTCGGGGTCGGCCAGCTTCTCGAGCTGCTCGGGGCGAGCGCGCATCAGCGCGGCCGGCGTGCGATCCTGGATCTTGAGGAGCTTCGCGAAATAGCTCTTCACGGTGCGCTCGAGCAGCGCGTCGTTGCCCCCGGGCGCGACGAAGCCCATCCGGCGGAAGCCGCGCACGACCGCCGCGTCGTCCTGCGCGAAGATGCCCTTCAGGATGTCGAGCAGGCCGTCGATGAGCTCGTCCCGGGCCTCGCAGATCGCGCCGAAGTCGAGGACCACGAGGCGGAAGCCGCCGCCCTCCTCCGCGCTCCGCGGAGCGACGAGGAAGTTCCCCGGGTGCGGGTCGGCGTGGAAGAAGCGATCCGCGAAGAGCATCTTGTAGAAGACCTGCACGAGCCGGAGCGCGACGTCGGAGGGCTCGACGCCGGCGGTCCTCAGCGCGTCGAGGCGCGTGATCTTGATGCCTTCCATGAAGGTCATCGTGAGCACGTCGCGCGTCGTGAGCTCGTGGATGACGTCCGGGAACGCGACGCCCGCGTCGCCCTCGAAGTTCTGCGCCATCCGCTCCATGCACGCGGCCTCGTGCAGGTAGTCCGTCTCGCGGCGGAGCAGGTCGACCAGCGACTCGTGCACCCGCTCGATGTGCCCGACCGGGACGAAGCGCTTGTAGACGAGGATCGCGAGGCGCAGGACGCGCAGGTCGACGGCGATGATCCCGCGGATGCCCGGGTAGAGGAACTTCACCGCGACCTTGCGCCCGTCGCGGAGGCGCGCGACGTGGACCTGCCCCAGCGACGCGGCCGCGAGCGGCGCGCGCTCGATCGAGGCGAACAGCTCGCCCGCCGAGCGGCCGAAGCTCGCGCGAAGCGCGGCCTCGAGATCGCTGAAGGGGTGGGGCGGCACCTGGTCCTGGAGCTGCTCGAGCTCCTTGCCGTAGGCCCGCGGCAGGAAGCCGCCCATGATCGACAGCACCTGGCCGAGCTTGATGAAGACGCCCCGCAGCTTGAGCATGACGCGCAGCAGGCGGCGGGCGTTCTTCTGATCGACGCGGGCCCGGCGCTCGACGAGCCAGCCGGGCAGCTCACGCGCGGCGGCGCCGCGCCCGAGGCGCCTCGCGAACACCCGCGCGAGCCCCAGCTGGATGAGGTAGCTCGTCAGGATGACCGAGAACGCGAACAGCGCGCGGAGGAGTCGGACGGCGAGCGTCATGTGCGGCAAAGCAGCCGCACCATGCTACCGCAGGGGCCGCGCGGGGCCAGCCATGCTCGCTCCCCGGGGATGATTCCCTCCCGGAGAGGGGGCCGCCGCGGGCCTTCGCCGCGCCCAGGAGCCCTCCGGCGAGCCGGATGGGCTCAGGAGAGCGAGTCCTTGATCGCCTTGATGGGGCGAGCGCGGACCGACTTGCTGGCCGGCTTGGCCGCGAACGTCATCGGCTGCTTGGTGAAGGGGTTGATCCCCTCGCGCGCCTTGGTCGCCGGCTTCTTGATGACGCGGAACTTCGCGAAGCCGGGCATCGTGAAGATGCCGTTCTTCTTGAGCTCCTTGTACGCGATGTCCGTCAGCGCCTCGAGGATCGCCTTGACCTGCTTGCGCGAGACCTCGTTCTCGTTGGCCTCCACGACCGCGTTGATCAGCGCGCTCTTGCTGAGCGAGGAGCTCTTCTTCCCGTCCGTTTTCTTCGCCGCCATGTTCATTCCTCCTGAGGTTTGTGCCCTCTTGCGCGCCAAAGGAAACACAACGGCCGCCACAGATCCAGTGTCGAATCGTCGATCCGAGCGACAAAAGAAGGGGTTTCTCGCCCCGGGTGGCGCGTCGCTCCGCCGGTGGGGCGGCCCGGAGGCCCCTCCCCTGGTCGACAAAACCCCTGAAAAACGGCCGAGATCGGCCCTTTTCAGGCCGCGCGCGTCCGCCTCGAGGGCCGCCCCGACGCCGGGTGCTCGGGGTAGGAAATCACCCGATCCCCTTCCGTTGAAGGCGATCCAGGACGCGCGGGTGTCCCCTCCGGGCCGAGCCTCTCCGGCCGACACGCCCGCTCGCGGCCTACCCCTGCGCGCGGCCGCGCCGCGGAGCCCCGGCCGGTCGAGGCCCGCGGGCGCGCGGGGCTAGCGGCCGCGCCGCGGAGCCCCGGCCGGTCGAGGCCCGCGGGCGCGCGGGGCTAGCGGCCGCGCCGCGGAGCCCCGGCCGGTCGAGGCCCGCGGGCGCGCGGGGCTAGCGGCGGCTGACCGCCGAGCCCGCGCCCCACTTCCTCTTGGCGGAGAGGCCCAGGATCGTCAGCGACTGGGGCGCCTGCGTGAACTCCATCACGTCGCCGAAGCCGACGTTCACCGCGTGGATCGGCCCGTCGAAGAAGAGCTTCGCGTCGTGCGTCTTGCTCCGCACGACCAGCGAGGAGCCCGGCTGGATCAGCGCGTGGCGGAAGCGGTACTCCTCGCCGTGAGGCGTGTACGGCTCGCGGACGACGAGCTGGAGGCGCTTCGAGGTGAGGGGCAGGACGCGCCCGCCGGCCGAGCGCTGCGCGGCCGTCGAGCCGGCCGCGGGGCCGATCCAGAAGCCGCTCGACTTCTGCTCCTCCTCGACCCGGCCGAGGCGGATGACGTAGCGCGACGTGGCCGCGGGGGAGACGTGGCAGAAGAGCGCGTCGTTCAGGACGCGCGCCGTCGCCACCTTGTCGTTCACCGTGACCTGCATGCGGGTGAGCACGGTGCGGCGGAGCGAGCCGCGCAGCGCCTTCGCGATCGCGTCGGCCGCGTCGCCGCTGGTCGCGCCGCAGAAGAAGCCGACGGAGTGGCCCGGCGCGCTGTTGATGCCGAGGATGGGCACGTCGCCGACGTTGTGCGACGCGCTGAGGAGCGTCCCGTCGCCGCCGACCGTGATCACGAGGTCGAGCTCGCCGGCGTCGAAGGACTCCGACGTGCCGGCGATGACGTCGACCTGCACGCCGAGATCGTCGAGCGCCGCCGTGACCTCGCGCACGGTCTGCTCGTGCGCCTCGTGCGACGCCTTGAGGCGCGCGATGGCGGCGTCGCCGGCCTCGATGAGCCGCGTGATGCGCGGGTCCTTCCGCTCCTCGCGGTAGATCCTCCAGGCAGAGCGCTTGACGACGAGCGCGACGCGGGGCGGGCGGCGCTGCGCGGGGGGTTGCTCCGCCATCAGAGCTCCGCGAGGCGCCGGAGCGCCACCTCCGTCTTCGCGTCCTCGATCACGCCGCGCCGGGTGAGCTCGATCGCGTCGTCGAGCGGGACCGCCGCGATGACGGCGGACCGCTCGAGCGGAGACCCGTCCTCGGTCGGCGTCTCCTGGCGCGCGGGGTCGACCTCGACGTGGAAGAAGAAGTGCCGCTCGCCGACCATGCCCGGCGCCGGGAACGTCGACGGGCCGAGCGGCTGGAGCTCCGACGGATCCACGGCGAAGCCGGCCTCCTCGAGCAGCTCGCGCGCGGCCGAGCGCTTCAGGCCCTCGGGGCTGCGCTCGTCGAGCTCGACGAGCCCCGCGGGCAGCTCCCAGAGGGCGCCGAGCGTCGGCCCCTCCGGGAAGGGGCACACCTCGGGCGCGCGCGTCGCCGCCGGCGGCCGGAGCGCCGAGCGGAGGAAGACATGACGGCGGCCGTCCGCGCCGCGGTAGTGCGGCGCGATCACCACCGCGTCGAGGCGCTCGCGATCGACGCTGTCGTAGGTGAAAGGGTCGCTCAGCGAGCCGTCGGGGAACTCGACGCGGAACACCTGGCGCCGCACGTTGAGGAACCCAGGAGCGTCCAGCGACGGGACCGTCCGGACCAGCTTGAGCGCGAGCTTCGGGAAGGGAGGTAGCACCATGCGTCGAGGCGCGAAGCATAGCGCCAAACCGCCGCCGATCGCGATGCGCGAGGCCCCCGATCGCGACGCGCTCGCGGGACGCGCTCCGGGACACGCGGGACGCGCTCCGGGACACGCGGGACCCGCTCCGGGACACGCGGGACCCGCTCCGGGACACGCGGGACCCGCTCCGGGACACGCGGGACCCGCTCCGGGACACGCGGGACCCGCTCCGGGACACGCGGGACCCGCTCCGGGACACGCGGGACCCGCTCCGGGACGCGCCGCGCGCGCGCCGGCGCGCGCGCGGCGCCGCAGAGGTCGGGGGAGGTCCCCCGCGCGCCCGTGACACGGGCTCGTCACGAAGACGCCCGAAAGGCTTCAGCCGAGCATGCCGCGCGCCCGCGCGATCGCCTCGATCTCGGGGCGCCGCCGCTCGAGCTCCGGTACGTCCTTGACCGGGAGGAAGCGCGAGGCGACCCCCTCGCGCGGCACGCGCAGGAACCGGGGCTCGAGCGCCGCCGTGATCTCGCCGAGGAGCCGCTCGAACTGGATCGCCTTCCGGTCGCCGATCTTCTTCTCGACCTCGACGTAGGTCCACTCCATCGCGAGCGCGTCGAGCGCCGCGGCGTCGACGAGGAACGTGTTCGTGTTGAAGACCGGCACGGCGGCCGGATCGAAGCCGTGGGGGAGGCGGAACTCCTCGGTGATGATGCGCTTGCCGTTCCACCGGACGGGCCCGCCGCCCCGGTCCGCGCCGACCTTGTCGACGACCTCGACCGTGAGGGGGTCGCCGTGGGCGAGGTGCCAGCCGAGGATCGCCGGGTCGACGGTCGCGCCGAGGTTGTCGAGGTTGGCGATCCAGACCGTCTTGCCGCCGCGCTCGAGGAAGCGGGCGAGCAGGCCGCTCCGGCGGAGCGCGTCGGGCAGGTCGCCGTGACCGGTGGCGTAGACGCTCGGCTCGCCCTGCTCGTCGAGGAACAGCGCGCCCTCGGGCGTCAGGCGCAGCGAGACGTCCTGCTCGAAGGTGGCGCAGCGCGCGCCGTCGAGGCGCGGGCCGAGGGCGTCGCGGATGGGCCGCTCGGTGGCCTCGCTCGTCATGAGCCAGAGCGGCACGTGGACGCCGGCGCGGTTCGCCAGCCGCTCGAGGTGCGCGTTCTCGCCCAGCCGGAGGTCGAGGAAGGTCCGGCCCGGGAGCGCCTCCACCAGCGCCTTGACCACGCCGCCCATCCGGGTCGCCATGCCGCCGGCGAGGACGCAGAGGGCCACCTCGCCCCCCGCCAGCGCCGCGAGCCCGCGCTCGCGGTACCGACCGTGCTCGGCGGTGCCCTCGACCGGCGCCGCCGTGATGTCGTCCGGGGTGGGGGGCTCGACCCGGCCGGGCAGCCGGTTGCGCGCGTCCCGCTCCACGCCGATGGTCGCCGCCCAGCGCGAGAGGCGCGACCCGTCGAAGCCCCGGTCGTGCAGGCGCTTCAGGAGAGGGGCAGGGAGGGCGGAGATCTGCTGTGCGAGGGACACGAAACTCCCAAAGCATGGGCAGAAGGGCCCGGCAATACGGCAGGTGCCTTCCGGCGCGAGCGCGCCCCGCGGCTCAGCGGAGCACGAGGACCCAGACGTCGTAGAGCGCGTGCGTCCAGACGGCCGGCGCGAAGCCGCGGAAGACGTAGATCCCCGTGAGCACGAGCCCGCACACCATCCGGAACACGAAGGAGGGCAGGTTCCAGGGGTCGCCCATCGAGCCGACGTAGTGCCAGCCGGAGAAGATGGCGGCGGCGACGAACGCCCAGCCGACCAGCAGCACCACCCCCTGGACCCCCCGGCCGAAGAAGAGCTTGATCGCGAGCGCGCCCAGCCCGTAGAGGCCGGCGCGGAAGGCGATCTCCTCGTAGAAGCCGGCGCCGAGCGACATCACGACCCCGGTGAAGATGTCGTTGGTCGCCGCGGGCGGGCCGAGCCGGAGGGAGCCGACCACGTAAGCGCCGGCGAAGCGCATCAGGATGGCGTAGAGCGCGCCCTCGGTGGCGAGCAGCGCGAAGCGCCTCGTCTGGAGGGCGTGGCCCCGGCCGAGGACCGAGAGGACCAGGACGAACACGGCGCCGACGGCGAACGTGAGGCCCGCGTAGAGCGGGAGGCTGTGCTTGGCGAGGGCGCGGAGCTCGGCGGTGACCGGATCCGCGGCGTTGCGGATGGGGAGGAAGGCGACGCCGAGGTGGTAGAGGACGAAGATCGGCATCGTCAGCGCGAGGTCGGTCAGCGCGTCGCTCTTCGCGGTGGGCTTCTCGCCGGCCGGCGCTGCCCCCGGCCGGGCGAGCTCCGCGCCGGCGCCGGGCATCAGGAAGGCCTCAGGCGGTACACGATCACCAGCACCTCGGCGGACCACATGACGAGGTTCAGCACGAAGGGGGTGTCCCGGAGGATCTCCTGGGTGGGGCTCTCGGCCTTCGCGCTGCCGGCCACGAGCTGGAGGAACCGGATCACCCCGAAGAGCGGGTGGATCGTCGTCAGCCAGAGGTAGGGGTTCTGGAAGAAGCGCTGCGTGTCGTGGTCGAGCGTGTACGCCAGGTAGGTGGCGATGGTGGCGAAGCCCGTCACCGCGAGCGCCGCGGTCAGGGCGCCAGGCGTGTAGGCGTCCAGCGCCGCGCGCTGCTTCGAGGCGTTGACCGAGGCGAGCTCGTGGCGGCGCTTGCCGAAGCCGAGGAAGAGCGCGAGCAGGGCGGTGCAGGCGATCATGAAGCCGGAGAGCGGCGTCTTCGTCGCGAAGCCGCCGGCGAGCACGCGCAGCACGAAGAAGACCGCGATACAGCCGACGTCGAGGTACGCGAGCTTCTTGAGCCGGAAGGAGTAGGCGACGTTGAGGACGTAGTAGCTGGCGGCGACGGCGGCGAAGAGCGGCGGGCCGAGCAGGCTGGCGCCGAGCGCGATGACCGCGAGGCCGACCGCCATGGCCTTGGCGACCGGGATCGGCACCCGGCCCGAGGCGATCGGCCGGAAGCGCTTGACCGGGTGGACCCGGTCGGCCTCCACGTCGACGATGTCGTTCAGGATGTAAACGGCGCCGGCGAGCAGGCAGAAGATCGCGAAGGCCCCGATCGCGCTCGTGATGATCGAGGGGTGGGTCAGGTGCTTGGCGAACACCACCGGGGCGAGGACGAAGAGGTTCTTCACCCACTGGTGGGGGCGCATCGCGCGGATCATCCCGCGCAGGCGCCAGAGCAGCGTCCCCTTGGGGGAGTCGGGCAGGAGGGGGGGCTGTGCGATCAGCGCGCCCGAGGGGGGCCCGCTCTCCGGAGGACGGGAGCTCGGGACGCCAGCGCCACGCGGAGGTGACGATGGGGGACTGCCAGAGGGAGCGGCGCCCGACGAGGCGAGCGAGCCGCCCTGCTCAGCAGGCGCTGGCACCTCCGGCGCGGCTCCGTCCTGGCGAGCATCGGCGTCGGGCGCCTCCTTGGAAGGGAAGGCTGCGGCGCTGTGGCGAAATAGGGGACCCGAGGCGGTCACGGCGGGCGGAGCATACCCGGGAGCACCGCCCCCGGCCATTCCGCGGCAGGCAAAAGCGCCGGGGCGCGCAGCCCACGCGGGATCCGGACGTGGGGCAGCGGGAGGGGTCGGAGCAAGGGGCGGCAGGCCCGGAGCGCCCTGCCCGGCGGACCAGGGAACGAGGTGGCGCAGCGTACCCCGGCCGGCGGCCCCGCCACCGAGGTCGCGAATCCGCGTTCGCACTGGCCGGCCCGGCTTGTGGAACGCAAAATGCGCATCCCCGCAGGCTGGCCGTAACCTCGTGCTACCATCGCCCGTGATGACATCAGCGCTCTCGGTCGCGCGTGAAGCTTCGCCTCTGCTCTTGAAGCTTCGCTCTGCCGTGGAGCAGGCCCTCGAAGGCAAGCCAGAGGCGGTCGAGCTGGCGCTCATCGCGCTGCTCGCCCGGGGCCATGTCCTCATCGAGGACGTGCCAGGCGTCGGCAAGACGACGCTCGCCCGAGCGCTGGCGAAGGCCGTGGGGGGCGAGCTCCGTCGGGTTCAGTTCACCAGCGATCTCCTGCCGAGCGACGTCCTCGGGGTGAGCGTGTTCGACCAGCGCCTCGGTCAGTTCGTCTTCCGCCAGGGGCCGATCTTCGCGAACGTCCTGCTCGCCGACGAGATCAACCGGGCGAGCCCGCGGACGCAGTCGGCGCTGCTGGAGGCGATGAACGAGGGGCAGGTGTCCATCGAGGGGACGGCGACGCCGCTGCCGGAGCCGTTCTTCGTGCTCGCGACCCAGAACCCCCAGGACTTCGCCGGCACATTCCCGCTGCCGGAGTCGCAGCTCGACCGGTTCATGGTGCGGATCCGGATCGGGTACCCGCCGCCGCAGGTGGAAATGCGGCTGCTCCTCCAGGGGGGCGAGCCCGATCGCGCGCGGAACGTGCCGCAGATCATCGATCCCGCCCAGCTCGTCGCGCTGCAGCGCGAGGTCGACCGCGTCGAGCTCGACTCGTCGCTGGCGACCTACCTGCAGGCGGTGCTCGCCGCGACGCGCTCGAGCCCGACCCTCTCGCTGGGCGCGTCGCCGCGCGCCGGCATGAACCTGGCCCGCGCGGCCCGGGGGCGCGCCGTCCTCCATGGGCGCTCGTACTGTATCGCGGACGACATCCACGACCTCGCGGTCGCCGTGCTGGCGCACCGGGTCCGGCTCTCGGCCCACGCGGAGGGCTACATGCCGACCCGCGACGAGTGCGAGGCGGCCGTGCGCGACCTCGTGGCGCGGGTGCCGGTCCCGCTCTGAGGGGTGGGCGATGGGGACAGAGGACCGGGAGCGGGGATCTCTCAGCGGCAGCTCCCGCGGCGCCGAGCGCGCCGACGCCGCGACGCGCAGCGCCATCCGTCCGAGCAGGCCGAGGCGTGACAGGCCTCCGGTCGAGCAGCGCCCGCTGGTGCCCTCGCGCGGCGAGAAGGCGTCGCCGTGGACGAAGCTCCTCTTCGCCCTGAGGCCGCCCCGGAAGCTCAAGTTCACCCGGGAGGGGAAGTACTACCTCGGGATCACGCTGGGCGTCGGCTTCGCGGCGATCAACACGGGCAACAACCTGCTCTACCTGCTGCTCGGGATGCTGCTGTCGCTGATCGTCGTCTCCGGCGTGATGAGCGACCTGTCGCTCCGACACCTCACCGTGACCCGGCGGCTCCCGGCCCGCGCCCAGGTGGGCCGGGCGCACCTCGTCGAGATCGAGGTCTACAACCACAAGAAGCGCGTGCCGTCGTACGCGATCGAGGTCGAGGACCTGCGCGCGGGTCAGCCGGCCGACAAGCGCTGCTTCTTCCTGAAGATCAGCCCCTCCAGCGCGCAGGTGGCCGCCTACCGCCGGACGCCGGCGAAGCGCGGTCGCGACCGGCACACCGGCTTCCGCATCGCGACCCGCTTCCCCTTCGGGCTGTTCGAGAAGTCGCGCGAGGTCGAGGCCGAGGGTGATCTCATCATCTACCCCGCGGTCGACCCGGTCCGGCTCCCGGCCGAGGAAGCCGGGCGGCGCGAGGGCGGCGCGAGCCTGAGCGGGCGCGGGGGCGGCGACGAGACCTTCGGGCTCCGGCCGATGCGCGAGGGGGACGATCCGCGCGACATCTACTGGAGGAAGAGCACGATGCGCGACCAGATGGTGCTGCGCGAGCGGACCCGCGAGACGCGGCCCGACGTGCAGATCGTCGTCGACACGGTGCGCCCCCCCGGGGAAGGCGACGGGTTCGCGCAGCTGTTCGAGCGCCGGATCCGCGAGGCGGCCTCGCGCGCCGTCGCCCACATCAAGCGCGGCGACGCCGTGGTCGTGGCGACGACGCTGGGCGAGCGGGTGCGCGGCGATCGCAACATCGGCTCCGACGCGATCCTCAGGTTCCTCGCGCTGCTCGACGCGGTGGAGGAGAGCCGGATGTCGGAGCTCAAGGCCGAGCGCGCCGCCCGGGCGTCCCAGCGCCAGGGCTCCAGCCCGGGCCCCAGCAGCGGCGAGCGCCGCACGAGCACGCCGAGGACCGCGTCATGAGATTCGGGATGGTGCATCGGATCATGACCGACGCGCTCGCGGCGCTCGGCGTCATCGCCCTCGTCGCGAGCGGCCAGTTCAACCGCTATGTGAGCTGGGCCATCCTCATCGGCCTCGCGCTCGCGCTCGTCGTGCGCGAGTCCTGGCAGCGGCACCCGGCGCTCCGCCACCTCGACACGGGCGTCCTCCTGGTCGTCATCGCCGTCCAGGTGGTCCGCATCGTCTTCACCGACGCGAGCGTCCTCGACGTGCTCGTGGAGTTCGCCGCCGCGCTGCAGATCATCCGGCTCGCGACGCGCAAGGGGGCGGCGCACGACCAGCAGGTCATCGTGCTCGCGCTGCTGCACCTCATCGCCGGGACCGTCCTCGGCGGCGGCCTCGGCTACGGGCTGTGCTTCATCGGCGTGCTCGTGGTCGCGCCAGGCGCGCTCGTGCTCAGCCACCTGCGGCGCGAGGTCGAGGGCAACTACCGGCAGGGGGCGCGCGACCGGACGGGGCTGCCGGTCGACGTGCCGCGCATCCTGCGCTCGCGGCGGGTGGTCGGGCGCTCGTTCCTGGCCGTCACCTGCCTGCTGTCGATCCCGATCTTCGTCTTCACCGCGGCCCTCTTCGTCATCTTCCCGCGCGTCGGCCTCTCGCTGCTCCTGCTCAACCGCGGTCACACGGGGCGGATGATCGGCTTCTCGGGCAAGGTCGACCTGGGCGCGGTCGGCGTGCTGCGCAGCGATCCCAAGCTGGCGATGCGGGTCGAGATCCCCGACCTGCCGGAGCCGCCGCCCCCGCGCCTCACCATGCACCTGCGCGGCACCGCCCTCGACGCGTACGACGGCCGCACCTGGACCCAGAGCGAGAACTTCAAGCGCCCGGCCGAGAGCGACGCGGGGCTCGTGCCGATCGAGCGGTACCCGGACCCGTCGGTCGACCCGGTGATGCGGATCGATCTGGAGCCGATCGATCCGCCCGTGATCTTCCTCCCGCCGAACGCGACGGGGCTCCGGTTCAAGAACCGCGGGCAGCTCGGGGTCGAGGCGGGCACGATGGCCCACCGGGGGCCGGAGGGGGAGTTCAGGTACCAGCCCCTGGACGACCGCGGGCTGGTCTACGACGTCTTCCTGTCGCGGAAGCGGTCGCCGACGTTCCAGCGCCTCTCGGCGGCCGACCGGCGGCGCTACCTGGAGCTCCCGAGGGACCTGCCGACGCGCGTCGCCGAGCTCGCGCGGACGTGGACGCGCGGCGTGGATCGCCCGGCGGACCGGGCGCGGGCGATCCAGGAGCACCTGCGCACGGAGTACCGGTACGACCTCGCGTCTCCGTCAGGCGCGGATCCGCACCCGCTCGATCACTTCCTGTTCGAGTCGAAGCGCGGGCACTGCGAGTTCTACTCGACGGCGATGGCCATCCTGCTGCGCGCGGTCGACGTCCCGACGCGCAACGTGACCGGCTTCGTCGGCGGCACCTACAACCGCTTCGGCCGGTTCTATGCGGTGCGCCAGGGCGACGCCCACTCGTGGGTCGAGGTCTACCTCGACGGCGAGGGGTGGATGACGTTCGACCCGACGCCGCCGGCCGACGCGGCGCCGAAGAGCGAGCTGGTCGGGGTCTGGGCGTACCTCCGCGACTTCATCGAGGCGACGAGCCAGCGCTGGGACCGGCACATCGTCGGCTACGACCTGAACCAGCAGGTGAGCCTGCTCCAGACGCTCACGTCGCGCTACCGGCGGTCCGGATCGAGCGGCGACGTCGCGCTGTCGCGCCCGCGGCTCCTCGCGGTCGCCGCCGTCGCGCTCGCGCTCGGCGGCGGCCTGCTCTACTGGCGCTTCCGCCGCTCGCGCCGCGGGCGCGAGGAGAGCCGCGCCGGCGCCGGGCGCACCCCGAGCGCGATCCTGGCGACCGCGCTGTACGAGAGCCTGGAGTCCGCGATGCTCGCGCAGGGCGTGCCGCGCCCCCCGAGCATGCCGCCGCTGCGCCACGCCGAGGCGCTGGAGCTCGCGGCGCACCCGCTGGCGCGCGAGATCCTGACGCTCACGCAGGTCTACCTGCGCGCCCGCTTCGGCGGGGCGAAGCTCACCGAGGACGACAGCCGCGACTTCGAGCGGCGGGTCAAGGCGCTGCGCGCGGCCGACCTCCGGGCGCTCGCGGCGGGCGAGATCGAGCTCCACGCCTCGACGTGATCGACGTGATCGACGTGGTCGAGATCAGCGGCGGCGCACCGGCCGCCGCGCGATGAACGCCTGGCGAATGCCGGTGACGGCGCGGCGGCTCGGGCCGCCGGAGACGAACGGATCCTCGGCCGCGAGCTCGCCCAGGCGCTCCAGGAACGACTGCGCCACGACGCGCTCGCCGAGCAGGCTGACGACGTTCGACTGGCCCCGCATCGTGGACGCGAGGACCGCCGCGGTCGACGTGTCCGGCACCGCGGCGGCCGAGAGCGACTCCAGCACGCGCCGGATCGGCGCGATCGACTGCGCGGTCGCGAGCTTGCGGTCCGAGGCGCCGAGCGGCTGCGGGGCGTACTCGAGCCAGATCCCGGCGACGTTCAGGTGGCCGAGGAGCCGCTTGGACCAGCGCGGATCGAGCTCCACGTAGAGGGGCCGCACGTCGGCCAGCGTGGAGAGCGCGAACTCGCTGGGCTCACCCGCGAGCGCGAAGTCGCGCAAGAGCGGCATGAGCTTGCGCTCGTCGGCGAGCAGGCTCGCCGCGACCTGGCCGCGGTCGAGCAGCGGGATCGGTACCACGAGCACGTCCGGGCGCTCGCCCCGCGTGATCCGCGCCGCCCAGACCCGCCACGCGATCGCGGGAGACCGCACGAGGACCGCGGATCTCGGGTCGAGGCTCCCGTACGCCTCGTCCGTCCAGACCTCGGCGGCGGTCTGCTCGCTGCGGTCCGCGGCGAAGCCGGCCTCCTCGCTCGTCAGCGCGACGAGCGTCAGCTGGAAGACGACCAGCAGCGCGGCGCCGCTCCGCGAGAACGGGACGCGCGTCTCGAGCAGCGCCCGCACCGCGGCGTGCGCCCCGAGCGCCGAGCCGACGGCGATCGACGCCACCGCGAGCGAGCGCAGCGGGGTGAGCGGATCGGCGGAGAGGACGCCGGCGGCCCGCGCGGGCAGGAGCGTGTCCAGGGCGAGCAGCGCGAGGAAGGGCGCGGCGAGCCACCGCGCGCGCGGGCGCAGCAGCGCGAGCGCCATGCCGGCGGCGGCGATGAGCAGGGAGACGACGCCGATCTCGCGGCTCCACGCGGCGAGCGCCGTGGTGCGCGCGCTCGCGACGTCGACGGCGGCGAGGCTCCCGGCCGTGAGCGCGCGGCCGATGTCCGCCCACGCGCGCGGCGCGAGCGGCCGGAGCACGAGCGGCGCGAGCAGGAGCGCGGCCGTGAGCGCGCCGGCGCCGGCGGCCGCCCCCAGCATGCGCCGGGGCGGGCCGGCGGCGGCCGAGGCGTCCGCCGCGCGGTCGGCGAGGCCCCGGCGGGCGAGGAACATGGCGTACGCCGCCGCCAGCGCGGCGAGGCCGGCGGGGGGGCTCTCGGCGAACGTGGCCCCGAGGAGCGCGCCGAGCCCGATCCACGCGCGCCCCGCGTGCCGCGCCTGCTCGGCGCAGGCCGACGCGAGCGCGACCGTCACGAGCGCGCAGCAGGTGGCGAGCATGGCGCCGCCGCCGACGGTCGCCTCCCGCTGCCAGGTCGGCGACAGCGCCGCCGTGAGGACGGCGATCGCCGCGAGCACGGCGGCGAGGCGCGGGCTCACGGCGCCGGCCGGCGAGCCCGGCGCGAGGCTCGCCGCGGGGCGCGCCGGCTCCGCCGCGCCGCCGCGGAGCCGCCGGAAGAGCGAGAGCCCGGGCAGGGGCGCCGGCCGCGCGGCCTCCAGGAGGAGCCGGCGGACCATCTCGTAGAGCACGCGCGACGCGAGCGCGAGCGCGAGCGCCGACCCGAGGGCGGTGCGGAAGGTGCGGGGGCCGAGCGGGAGCAGGCTCAGCGCCTGCGAGAGCGCCGTCGAGAGGCCGCCGCCCACCCCGACCGCGACGAGGCCGAGGTCCCGGACGGCGGTGAGGTCCTCCCGCCACTGCCCGGAGGAGGCGGCGCGGGCCAGCGAGAGCCCGAACGGAAGCGCGGCCGAGAGGAAGGCGAGCGACCGATCGAGCCAGCAGCGTTTCTCTCCGGAGCTCACCGGGCGGCCATGCCAGATCGGCCACGGATGGGCCAAGTTCCGGCGCACGGGCCCGCGCTCGCCGATCGGCGCGCGCTCCGCGCTCGGCGACGGAGCGCGGCGCGAGCATCCGGAGAGGCGGTGAGCGGCGACCTGGGTTAGAGTCGCCCCTCCCACGGAAATTCGGAGGTCGGCTCGTGTCCCGTTTCATCGATGAGCTCAAGAGGACGCACCGCTGCGGCGATCTGCGCGAGGCGGACATCGGCAAGGAGGTCGTGCTGTTCGGCTGGGTCGCGCGGCGGCGCGATCACGGCGGCTGCATCTTCATCGACCTGCGCGACCGCACCGGAGTGACGCAGATCGTCTTCGATCGCAGCTACCTCGGCGCGATCACGAAGCTGGGCGTGAAGGCGGAGGAGAGCGGCCTCCTCGAGGCGCACGCCGCCGCCGAGAAGGCCCGGTCCGAGTGGGTCGTCGGCGTCCGGGGCGTCGTGGTGAGCCGCGAGGCCAACGTGAACGACAAGATCGACACGGGCGCCATCGAGGTCTGGGTCGCCGAGGCGACGATCTTCAACAGGGCGGAGACGCCCCCCTTCGAGATCGCGGACGACATCGAGACGCGGGAGGAGATCCGCCTCCAGAACCGGTACATCGACCTCCGCCGGGCCCCGCTCCAGCGGGCGCTGCGCATGCGCCACGAGATCAACCGGACGACCCGGAACTACCTCTCGGACCAGGGCTGCCTCGAGCTCGAGACGCCGTTCCTCGTGAAGTACACGCCGGGCGGCGCGCGCAACTTCCTCGTCCCGTCGCGCATCTCCTCCGGCAAGTTCTACGCGCTCGCCGAGAGCCCGCAGCTCTACAAGCAGCTCTTCATGGTCGCGGGCTTCGACCGCTACTTCCAGATCGTGAAGTGCTTCCGGGACGAGGACCTGCGCATCGATCGGCAGCCGGAGTTCACCCAGATCGACGTCGAGCTGTCGTTCGTGAACCAGGACGACGTGTTCGGGCTGATGGAGGGGCTCGTCTTCGCGGTGTTCAAGGCCGCCCTCGGCAAGGACCTCAAGGAGCTCTACCCGACGGGCCGCTTCCCGCGCATGCCGTACGCCGAGTCGATGGCCCGCTTCGGCAACGACAAGCCCGATCTCCGCTTCGGGATCGAGCACGCCGACCTCACGGACCTCATCATCGAGCACGGCGGCGGCGGGGTGCCGTTCTGGGTGGAGATCGCCGAGAAGTACCGATCGGGCAAGCTGCGGCGCGACGTGCCGGCCGAGATCGTGAAGGGGCTCGTGATCCCGGCGAGCGCCAACCTGTCCCGCCAGCAGACCGAGGAGCTCGAGCGCGGGCTCCGGGACGTGAAGGGCTTCCGCGGGCTCGCGCGCGCCAAGCTCGCGGAGGACGGCTCCTGGACGCAGTCGCCCCTGTCGAAGTCGATCACGCCGGAGCTCCGGCAGAAGCTGAACGAGGCGCTCGGCGCCAAGCCGGGCGACATCCTCTGCTTCCAGTTCGGCAAGGAAGCCGTGGTGCACACCGTGATGGCGAAGCTCCGCATCGACGTCGCGAAGAAGATGGGGCTGATCCCGGAGTACGGGCATGGGGACCAGTGGCGGTTCCTCTGGGTGACGAACCCACCTCTGTTCGAGTACGACGAGGACACGGGGCGCTGGGCCGCCGCGCACCACGCGTTCACGCGGCCGATCGACGAGCACGTGCCGCTCCTCGAGAGCGATCCGGCGCGCGTCGAGTGTTACCGTTACGACCTCGTGCTGAACGGGTTCGAGATCGGCGGCGGATCGATCCGGCTGCACGACCCTGACGTGCAGGCGCGCGTCTTCAAGACGCTGGGCATCGACGAGGGCGACGCGCGCGACAAGTTCGGGTTCCTCCTGGACGCGCTCCGGAGCGGCGCGCCGCCGCACGGCGGCATCGCGCTCGGCATGGACCGGCTCTCGATGCTGCTCACCGGCGCGCCGACGCTGAGGGACGTCATCCCGTTCCCGAAGACCAACCAGGGCACCGACCAGATGACCGGCGCGCCCGTCCCCGTCGACGCCGCGCAGCTCGCCGAGCTCCACGTGAAGACGGTCGCCGCAGACACCCGAGCGGGCACGACGGGCACCGGCGGCGCCGGCGCTTGATGCCGGACCGATGGGCGCGCGCGTGAGCGATCTCCGGCGGCGGCGCGGCGCACCGTCGCCGACGCGCGCGCGCGCCGTAGGCCAACAGGCGCGCCCGCGCGCCGTAGGCCAACAGGCGCGCCCGCGCGCCGTAGGCCAACAGGCGCGCCCGCGCGCCGTCTGCGCCACGATGCGCCGCCGTGGCCGCGCTCGCTGTGCTCTGCGTTGCCCTCGCCGCGCGCTGCCGTGCCCCCTGGCCTTTATGTTTGCAGGCCGCGCACTTCTGATAGGGTAGGGCCTGCAATCTTCGCCATGGCCTCCCCGGCGCGCGTCCTCGTTGTCGATGACAGCCCGACCATCCTGAAGGTCGTCAGCGCCATCCTGGCGCGCAACGGGTTCGAGCCGACCGTGGCGCGCGACGGGCTCGCGGGCATCGAGCTGATCAAGAAGGGCCCGAAGTACGACCTCGTCCTGCTCGATTTCGTGATGCCGAGGATGAACGGCTACGCGTTCTGCCGGGAGCTCCGGTCGAACCCGTCGCACCGCAACGTGCCCGTGGTCCTGATGAGCGCCAAGGGCGACAAGATCCGGGGCCAGTTCGTCCAGCAGACCGGCGCGGTCGACGCGATCACGAAGCCGTTCGACGCGCGCGCGCTGGTCGCCGTGATCGAGGGCGCGCTCTCGAAGGCGACGGAGGGGCGCGCGCGGCCCGTGCCCGAGGGCGCGAAGATGCCGGACGAGGACATGATCGCCGAGAGCGTGCGGCCGAGCCTCCTCTCCCGGAACATGCTCCAGCGCTCCAGGGTCGACTTCGCCCAGCAGCTGGCGACGGCGATGACGCCGGCGATCATGGGCCTCTCGCCCGAGGCCCGGACCAACGAGGCCGCCGTCATGCAGGCGGTCGCCCGCGCGATGACGAGCGACGTGGTCTCCAGGCTGAACCTGACGCTCCGCGACCTCGACACGCCCCCGGACGCGAAGGAGGTGATGAGCGGCGACGTCTCCGCGATCCCGCTCGCCGAGATCCTCCAGCTGCTCCAGATGCAGCGGCAGACGGGCGTGCTCCGGGTGACGACGAACCGCGCGTCGGTCACGATCTCGATCCGCCAGGGGCTCATCGATCTCGTGCAGGCGCGCAACTCGTCGGACGAGTTCAAGCTCGGCCGCTACTTCATCGAGCGCGGGGTGGTGACGCGCGAGCGGCTCGAGGCGCTGCTCCGCGAGAAGATGCCGAACACCCTGCTCGGCCAGGTGCTCGTGGAGGCGGACGTCGCGACGAACGACGACCTCATCGCCGTGCTGGAGCGCCAGTCGAGCGAGCTGATCTACGAGGTGCTGCGCTGGCCGTACGGGCGCTTCTCGTTCACGCGCGAGCCGTTCCGCCCCGAGGTCGAGCAGGCGCGCCTCGGGCTCGCCGTGTCGGCGCTGGTGCTCGAGGGGTTCCGGCGCGTCGACGAGTGGCGGCTCATGGAGGGGACGATCAACTTCGACCAGGTCGTGGTCGTCGATCAGGTCGCGCTCGACGGCGTGGGCTCGGGCAAGCTGACGCGCACCGAGGAGCTCGTGCTCGGCGCGGTCAACGGCTCGCGCACGGTGAACGAGGTGATCAAGGAGAGCGCTGTCGGCTCGTTCGACGCGATCAAGACGATCTACCAGTTCCTGCAGTCGCGCGTGCTGAGGACCAGGGCGGCCTGAGGCCGGCGCCCGGGAGCAGGACCCGGGCGGAGCGGCGTGCCCGCGCGGCGCACCGCGCGCGCGACGAGCCCGCGCTCGGGAACCAGCGGAGCGCGCGGCGGGCTGCGCGCTGCGATCACGCGCCGGCGACACGCGCAGCGCGCCTGTCGAGCTGCCGGCGACGCGCGCCGTCTGCGCTCGCAGGGCGCCTGCGACGGCCGCCCGTGGGCTGCTCACGGCAGCTCTCCAGGACGACGGCGCGTCGCCTGCCGGTTGGGTTGTGTGCGCGCGGCGCTCAGGCGGCCACGTGACGGGCACAGCGCTGGGCGGGATCGCGGCGGAGAGGGCGGGATTCGAACCCGCGGATCAGTTTCCCGATCGCACGCTTAGCAAGCGTGTGCCTTCAGCCACTCGGCCACCTCTCCTGGTTTTCAGGAAGATCCGCCCGACCATGCACCAGGCATGGCCGGCGCGGACCTCGAAGCTCGACGATACAAAGAGCGTTCGCTCGACAGACGCTCGCCGCGGCCGTCGAGGGAGCGGCAACATACCAAAGAGGCTGCGCTGTGCACAGAAGATCGTGCGGGGTACGCGACGGTGCCGACGGAAACCCGGGGGCAGGAGACGGCAGGCCGGGAGGGCAGGCCAGCGAGCTCTGCCACAGACGCCAGGGTCGGCCGGGCCGGCGGGTGGTGGCCCAATTTGCCCCGGAGTGATTCACATGAAGGCGGGAAGGCAGGAAGATCATTGATCTTTTCTTCCCGCCTTCCCGCCTTCATGTTCAAATCCGGCCACCACCGGGCGGCGCCCGGGCCGGCGGGGCGGAGCCGGCGGGGAGCCCGGGAGCTTCCGCGGCGGCGGCGCTTGTGAGGGAGGAGAGGCGGCCCTTCGGCGGCCGGAGCCGCGCGCCCGTCAGTGCGGCACCCCATAGGCCAGGGCGAACAGCACGGCGCTGAGCGCCGCGCACCCGCCCCACGCCCGGGCCCCGCTGCGGGCGAGGAACACGACGCACATCGCCGCGACCCAGAGCGGAACCGCGAGCGACCAGCCGAGGATGGACCGCGCCCCCTCCGCGAGCGGCGCGAACCGCGAGAGGCACACGCTCGCAAGAAAGGCGAGCGGGAGCGTGCCGAGCAGCGCCGCGAGCACGCGCAGCAGGGCGTCGAGCCGGGCGAGCCTGCCGCTAGCCATGACACGCCCCCGCGAACGACAGCGCCACGACAGCCGGAGGACACAGGGCCGCGAGGCCCCACACAGCGCGCGGCCAGAGCGGCGCGAGCAGGACGAAGAGGCTCGCGGCGCAGAGGAGCGCCGCGAAGGGGACCAGGAACGCCGCCGCGCCGGGCTCGGCGCGGCTCCACAGCCACACCGACAGCGAGAAGAGGGCGGCGGCCAGCACCCGGGCCGCGACGCGCCACGCGCGCCTCGCGCGCAGCCGCGACGCGACGCGGAACGGGATGCGCTCCGGCCGCGCCCCGTGGAGCAAGGCGAAGGCGAGGTACGCCGCGAGGACCGATGCCGTCTCAACCATGGGACGCCGTCTGCCCCCTCGCCATCAGCCCCGCCCCGCCGTGCGCCAACCGCGACGGCAGCTCGTCCTGCGTCGCCGGCGGCGGCGCATGCCGCAAGGCTGCCCGGCGAAGCGCCCAGGCCGAGGCGCACAGCGCCGCAGCCGTCAGCAGGAGCGCGATGTCGACGGCGACGACCGACCCGAGCTTCGGACCCGCGCCGAAGAGCCCCGCGCTCGACGATCGCGCCGCGAGCGCCGGGACAGGCAGCAAGAAGAGCCCCGCGAGCCCGGTCTGCTGCCACCAGAGGCGCCCGCCGTCACGCGCGGCGAGCGCCCACGCGACGCAGAGCCCGAGCGCCACGACGAACGTGAGCTCCTCCGCCGCCATGCGGCCGGTCCAGCCGAGCGGCAGCGCCCGGCTCGCGAGGAAGAGCGCCGCGATCGCGACGAGCGTCCCCGCGCCGAAGCCCACGGTGAGCCGCGCGAGGAGGCGGTTGCCGAGGCTCTCCCGCCGCGCCTCCCGCCGCGCGAGCCAGATCGAGTTGCCGGTGAGGATCGTCGCGCACGTCGCCACGGCGAGCACGAAGAACAGGAGGCGAAGCGTGATCCCGCCGAAATCGGCGAAGTGGAGGCCATAGATCCAGCGGAGCGCGCTGCTGCGAGCGCCCGCCGCGCCCGGCGCGTCGAGCGAGAGGACCGCGCCGTCGGTCGCCCGCAGGCGCACGGTGCCACGCCCGAACGGAACGCCCTCGATCGGTCCGCGGATATCGACGGTCCCGCTGTCGAGGCCGCGGTGCCGGATACGGACCACCTCGGGGACGAGCCGAGGCTCGGCCGCGCGCGCGCGCGCCGCGAGCTCGTCCAGCGTGAGGCCGCGCGCGGGCGCCCCGGGCGCCGGCTCTTGCGCGAACGACGCGCCCCAGGCCGCCCGATCCGCGCGCGCGGCGTCCCCCCCGAACACAGGGCCCGTGAACGCCGGCACCAGCACGCCGAGGAACACGATGAACGCGCCTGTGTAAGCGTACATGAGCTGAAACGGCAGGCCCATCACGCCGAGCACCTTGTGCATGTCCGACCAGACGACACGGCGCCTCTTGTCCGGCCGGAACTGATGAAACTGCCGGACGATGTCCTTCAGGTGGATGAGCACGCCTGTCGCCAGCGCGAGCAGGAGCGCGACGGACAGGAGACCGGCAACGTAGTAGAGCCACACGCCCGTCGCGTCGTGCCACAGGTAGTGAAGCTCGAAGAGAAAGCGGGAGAGCCCCTCGCGCTCGCGCACGCCCCCGTCATGGACCCACGACGAGACCTGCTCGCCTTGCGCGTAGTAGAGGACCCGCGCGGCGCCCTGCCCGCCCTCGGGCAGGTAGAACCAGAGCTCCTCGGGCGTCGCCGGAGCGGCGGCGAGCCCCTGCTCGAGCGTGGCCTCGAGCCCCACCTGCTCGACGGAGGAGCGCTGCTGGCGCAGGGGCTCCTCCCACACCGCGAGCTGCCCCCGGAACAGCGCGATGCCCCCCGTCAGGAACATCACGTAGACCAGGAGCCCCCCGATCACGCCGGTCCAGGCGTGCACGTCCCAGAAGGTCGTGAAGGCATGGCGGGAGAGCTTCAAGGCCATGTCGAGGTCTCCTGTCTCGCGTGGGCGCGCGCTTCCTTTACCGTACCTTCGAGATGCCGTGCAGGAACCCCGGCACCGTCAAGGCGCGCTTCGGGCCCCCCTCCGCCGTGAGCTCGATGAGCGTGCTCTCGGCGTAGTCATCCGTCGTCTCGGTCCCGAAGACCCGGCCGTCGACCTGGAACCAGAGGACGTCCGAGGTCATGGGGCTCAGCCCGTCGACCGGAGCCGCTTCGCCCGTGGCGGTGTCCCAGCGCCACCAGTGCCACACCTTCTGGCCCGTGAGATCCCAGGTGACGCTGTCGGCCTCGACCTTGGCGGCGCTCTCGTCGAACACCCGGAGGAAGATGCTGTCGCCGCCGCCCGGGATGGGCTCGCCCGCGATCGCGCCGTCGGTCAGCTCGGCCAGGGGCAGGAGGTAGTCCTCGTCGAAGGCGTTTGCGTCCTTCTGCACGCGCAGCGCGCACGGCGCGGTCGGCAGCCGCTCGAGCAGGTGAGCCGCCCCCGCGAGCGCCGAGCTCACGAAATAGGCGTCCCCAGAGGCCGTCTCGACGGGCTGCGTGATCCCGCCGCAGCGCTCGTCGACGTCGACCCGCACGAGGGTGTCCGTCGTCGTGTCGATCACGACGAGCCCCGTCTCCTCGAGGATCGTGTCGTTCTGCTCCCAGTCGAACCACCCGACCGAGAAGAGGAGGTTGTCCCCGCGCAGGATCGACCCGTAGCCGTAGAGCGCCAGGTAGCCTTCGCGTGCGGTCTCCGGCAGCTCGATGGTCCCCTCGACCTTCATCGTCGTGGGGTTCAAGACGATGAGCTGCTCGTTGTGGCGATCCGGATAGTACGCCTTCGTCGGAGAGACGAAGTACAGGGTGGGCCAGAGATCCTGCACGCCGAGGGGCTGCAGGGTGATGCTCGTCCCCTCCTCGAGCGCGCCCCGCGCGTCGAGCGTGTAGCGCGAGATCGTCGGCGCCTCGCCGCCGCCGATGGCGAGCCAGCCCTGGGCCTCGAACCCGTAGAGCTTGGCCGAGCCCGGGATCTCGAGCGCCTGGGAGACGTCGACCTCCGTGCCCTGGTCGAGCGACGGGAGCACGTGGAAATAAGCCGTCGTCGAGGTGTCGTCCCAGATCCGTGTCCCGACCACGAACGCTGGCCCGCTCACACCGTCTCCGCCGGCGCCGCCGCCGCTCGGATCCGGCGCTCCGCCACCGCTGCCGCTGCCGACGGGGCTCGTCTGATCGTCGCCGCAACCGACGTTGCCGAGCGCCACGGCGAGGAGCCCGAGCGCGCCGAGCGCGGCGCTCGCGCGCCTCGATGCCAGCGTGTTGTTCCGGATTGCTCTCATGGGTTCTCCCAACTCTCCATCACATCTCCAGCATGGCCTTGGAAAAGAAAGCCCGTCCAGGCCGCTGGACACCGTAGAAGTCGAAGGCGGGCTCGTCGGTGAGGTTGTGGGCCTCGACGGTGAAGCTGAGGGTGCGCGGCGCGAGGCGCGCGACGTAGGTGAGCGCGAGCGAGTGCAGGAGCTGCGCGGGCACGCGCGCCTTGTCCTCACGCCGCCCATTGAGCTCCCAGCCGAGGAAGTACCCGTGCACGTAACGCGTCTCCCAGGTGAGCGCGAGCTCGTCGCGCGGCGCGGCGAGCTCGCGGAGCTGCACGCGCGCCGACCCGTTGGCGAAGAGCCACGGCCGGTTCGGCATCCGCTGCCCCGCATAGTCGGCGAAGGTCCCTTCCTCGGACGTGTTGCGGAAGTCCTCGTACGTGACGTTGCCGTCGAGGACGAGGTGCTCGCCAGGCGACGTCCAGCGAGCGGAGGCTTCGACCCCGAGCGCCCGCGCCGAAAAGACGTTGTCGTACCGGGAGATCTTCCCGTCGCCGAGCAGCACGATGAGGTCCTCGGCCGCGCGGAGATAGCCGTTCGCCTCGAGCCGCCACGCGCCCGTCGCGGTGTCGCCAGCGTCGAGCGTGACGCCGAGGTTCCCGTTGTGGCTCGTCTCGGGCGAGAGCTCGAGGTTGTCGAGGATCAGCGCCCCGTCGCCGAACACCTCGTCGGGGCGCGGGAGCCGCCTCGCCCACTCATAAGATGCCTTGGCATAGAGCCACTCGCTGAAGCGGAAGCGCAGGCCGTCGCCGACGCCGAGGCGATGGGTGTCGCGATCCCGCCGGCGGAAGCGGTCGGCGAGCCCCTGGACGCTCTCCTCCGAGCGCAGGAGCTGCACGTACTGCTTCACGAAGAGGAGGTTCTCCAGGCGGTCGTCGAGCAGGTTGAGCTGGTGCTCGACGCCGTGAACCCAGGTGACGAGATCGCGCTCGGCCGTGAGCGGGTCGCGGCCCTCGGGGTTCGCCTGCCTGCGCTCGTCTCCCGTGCGCGTGACGAACATCGGAGAGACGGAGATCTGCAGCGCGTGCTCGGGGTGGGGCCGAAAGCGGAGGTTCAGCCGGCCATAGCCGCTGTGCTCCCAGAACACCTGGTCCCGCGCCTTGGTGCCAGCCTCGCCCGGCTTGCCGGGCGTGCAGTGACCATACCAGTCGTAGGTGCACTCGCTGACGTCGAGGAAGGTGGCGCGCCCGTGCGCGTAACCGGCGATCGCGTCGAGCGCGACGCCGCGGCCGAGCGGCTGATCATACCGGAGCGTCACGCCCGTCGTCGCCTCGCCGTTCGTTACCTCGCCATAAGGCACCTTCATGACGCCGAGCTTGTGCTGGATCTCCTTGCCGTACGCCGTGAGAAAGGCGCGCAGGAGCAGCCGCCGCGCCCAGGGCCGGTTCACGAAGCCGAGCTCGACGCCGCCGCCCGCCGCGCTGTAGGCGTCGTGGAACCTGTAGACGCGGGCGGGGTGCTCGACGAGATCGGCGTCCGGCACGTCGACCGTCACCCGATAGTCGTTGCGCGCGTAATCGAGGAAGCCATTGACGCGGGCGAGGAAGCCGCTCGGCTCGTGCAGGTGCCGCGCCGTGACGGCGAGCCGATGGGTGTCGAAGGACCCGATCTCGTAGGATGCGGCGCCGTGGGTGCCGCGCACGTCCTGGTCGGTGACCAGGTTGACGGCGCCGCCCAGCGCGTCGGCGCCGAGGCGCACCGGGACCACGCCGCGGTAGATCTCGACGCGCTCGATCAGGTTGACTGGCACGTTCGCGATGCCGAACGGGAACCCGGCGAGATCGAGCGGCACGCCGTCGAGGAAGAAGCGTATCTGGTCGTCCGAGAGGCCGTTCAGCGAGAAGCGCGTCGTGGACCCGAGCCCGCCGCGGCGCCGCACGCCGACGCCCTCGGTGCGGGCGAGCACCTCGCCCATGTCCGCGGTGCGCCGCTGCGCCGGCTCAATGTCGATCACCTTGATCGCCTGCGCGGACTGCTGGAGGCGCTCGGCCACCGTGGCGCCGCGGACCGTCACCTCGACGGGCGCCGCGCTGGCCGCCTGGCCAGGCCCCTGGACCGGCCGGGACGGGGGTTCCGAGCGCGCGGCGGCGACCGGGCGCTCGGCAAGAGCCCCGGTTCCGCCCGCCGCCGCCGCCGCGGCGGGAGGCGCGGCGGGAGGCGCGGCCGGGGGCTCCGCGGGGAACCGGAACTCGTAGGCGTAGAGGATCCGTGAAGCGACCGGCGTGCCGCCCCGGCGCGCCGGCGTGAAGCGGAACCGGAGCGCCGCCGTCCGGGCCGCCTCGTCCAGGCCATGACCGAGCGGGCTCACCACCTCGGCCTCGGTCACACGCCCTTCCGCGTCGATCAGGAGCTTCAGCACGACCTTGCCCTCCGGTCGTGCCGCCCGAGCCTCCGGGGGAACCTCGGCCTCGGCGCCCTCGACCAGCCGCGGCGGCTCGACCTGCGTGCCGCTGGTATCGGACCGCGTGGCGGAAGGCGCGCCCCCCGCGTCGGGCGGCGAGCGCTCCCCGTCCGTGGCGCTGGCAGCAGGCGCGCTCGCGTCGCGATCGCCGCCCGCGCGCTCGAGGCCGCCCGTCGCGCCGCCCTCCTGAGCGTGCGCCGGCGCGTGCGCGCCGGGATGCAGGAAGGTCAACACGCCTGCGAGCAGGCCTCGAACCGCGAAGGAGCGTTGCGTCACCGCATCAGCCTTCGGCCAGGAGCGCGCGCCCGGTGCAGGGAGGTCGGAACCGGACAGGCGTCCATGGCCGTGAAGACCTCGGTACCTGAATTGAAAACCGAAATCAATTTCATCTCTACGGCCCGGAACCAGCTCCAGGACGGCGCAGAGCCAGCTTCTGGTCGCCGCTTCTTTCCATTTTTTCCTTGACATGCACCCGATTCGTATTCCATACAACCGCCGTCTAGATATTGATCATCATTTTCATTTTCAAAAATGAAAATGACCCGGCGTGCGAAACGCAGCGGTCGCAGGGCGTGATCTCGCGCCCTCCGCTCATGACGCAAAGCGTTATCGGGTTCAGGGCCCGGGCCTGGCGAGCGAGCCGGACTCGTCGTCGGGCTTTCTTTTTCGAGCTGGAGCTGAGGTGGCGATGGAGTCGAACCGATCACAGGGGCGCGCGATCAGCGATCGCGACGCGGCCGAGCCCGCAACGCTCGTCGCGCTGCTCAGGCGGCGCGCGGAGCAACGCCCGTCCGCGCACGCCTATACCTTCCTGCTCGACGGGGAGACGGACGCTCGCTCGCTGACCTACGGCGAGCTGGATCGGTGGGCGCGAGCGCTCGCCGCGCAGCTCGACGCGCGCCCGGGCGAGCGCGCGCTCATCCTGGTGCCGCCAGGACTCGAGTTCATCGCCGCCTTCTTCGGCTGCCTTTATGCCGGGCTCGTCGCGGTGCCGGTCCCGATGCCGCAGCGAAAGCGGGGGCTGCTCCGCGTGCTCTCCATCGTGCGCGATTGCCGCCCGAGCGTCGTCCTGACGCTCGACGCGTTCGTGAGCAGCGTGGCCATGCTCGCCGAGGATCCGGCCCTCGCCGAGCTCCGCAGCCTGCGCTGCGTGGCCATCGACAAGGCCCCTCCCGGCGTCGAAGACGGCTTCCGGCCGCCGCGCGTGACGGCCGATTCCGTCGCTTTCCTCCAGTACACGTCGGGCTCGACCGGAGCGCCCAAGGGCGTGGTGCTCACGCACGGCAACCTGCTGAGCAACGAGCGCATGATCCAGCGCGCCTTCGGGCACACCGAGGAGAGCTTGATCGTCGGGTGGCTGCCCCCGCACCACGACATGGGGCTCATCGGGAACATCCTTCAGCCGCTCTACGTGGGCGTGCCCTGCGTCCAGCTGTCGCCCGAGCACTTCCTGATGCGGCCCTGGCGCTGGCTCGACGCGATCTCGCGCTACCGGGCCACGACGAGCGGCGGACCGAACTTCGCCTACGATCTCTGCGTCGCGAAGATCACCCCGGAGCAGCGGGAAGGGCTCGACCTCAGCTCCTGGAAGGTGGCGTTCAACGGGGCCGAGCCGATCCGCGCCGCGACGCTCGACCGCTTCGCGGACGCGTTCGCGCCGTCGGGGTTCCGGCGCGCCGCCCTCTATCCGTGCTTCGGTCTGGCCGAGGCGACGCTGCTCGTCAGCGGCGGCGCGCCGGAGGCGCCCCCGGTCACCCGCACGGTCGATCGCGCCGCGCTCGGGCAGGGGCTCGTCGTGTTCGATCCGCGCGATCCGCAGGCCGGGTCGACCCTGGTGGGCTGCGGGGGGCCGCCGGGCGGCGAACAGGTGCTGATCGTCGATCCAGAGAGCCGCCGGCCGTGCGACGAGGAGCGCGTCGGCGAGATCTGGGTCGCCGGAGCGAGCGTTGCCCAGGGCTACTGGGAACGGCCGGAGGACACGGCGCACACGTTCGGAGCGCGGCTGTCCACGGGAGAAGGGCCGTTCCTGCGGACTGGCGATCTCGGGTTCCTCTCGCGCGGCGAGCTCTATGTGACCGGGCGGCTCAAGGACCTGATCATCGTCCGCGGGCGCAACATCTATCCTCAAGATCTCGAGATCACCGCGGAGGAGAGCCACCCGAGCCTCCGCGCCGGCGGCGGCGCGGCGTTCTCCGTGGACGTCGACGGCGAGGAGCGCGTCGTCATCGTCCAGGAGCTCGGACGGCGCGCCTCCCCCTCGGCGGATCCGGCGGAGCTCGGCGCGGCGATCCAGAGCGCGGTGGCCGACCGGCACGAGGTCGCCGTCCACGCGGTCGTGCTCATCAAGCCGGGGAGCCTGCCGCGGACCACGAGCGGCAAGGTGCAACGGAGGGCGTGCCGCGCGCGGTTCCTGGACGGCTCGCTGGACGCCGTGTGGCGCTCGACGCTCGACGCGCGCGCACCGGCGGAGGCCGAGGTCGCGGAGCCGCCGCGCACGGCGCTGGAGTCGACGCTGGCAGGCATCTGGGCCGAGGTGCTGGGGCGCGCCCGGGTCGGCCGGGACGAGGAGTTCCTGAGCCTCGGCGGAGATTCGCTGCGCGCCATGCAGGTGAGCGGCCGGGTGAGCGAGGCCGTGGGCGCCGACGTGGGGCCAGCGCAGCTCTTCGAGTCGACGACGGTCGCGGCGCTCGCGGCCTGGATCGAGGCGAGGCAGGGCAGCGCGCCCGCGGGCGGCTCGACCGGCGGCCCCGCGGCGCTCGCGCAGGTTGCGCCGCTCACGCCGGGAGAACGGCCGGAGCGACTGCCGCTGTCCCTCGTGCAAGAGCGCCTGTGGTTCCTCGAGCACCTGGTCGCCGGGGCGCCCGTCTACCATATCGCGGTGGCCCTGCGGCTCTCCGGAGCCCTCGACCCGCGCGCCCTCGAGCAGGCGGTGACGGCGCTCGTGGCCCGCCACGAGGCCCTGCGCACCAGCTTTCCCTCGGTCGCGGGGCAGCCCGTCCAGAGGATCGCGCCGCCCGCCCCCGTCGCGCTGCCGCTCGAGGACCTGAGCGCGCTCGCCGAGGAGGAGCGGGAAGCGGCGCTGCAAGAGCGCCTCCGCAGCGGGGCGCGGCGCGCGTTCGACCTCGACGAGCCGCCGGTGCGCTGGGCGCTCCTCCGCGTGAGCGAGCGGGAGCACGCGCTGTCGCTCACCTGCCATCACCTCATCGCGGACGGCTGGTCGATGAACGTGCTCCTGCGGGAGCTCTCGCGGCTGTACGCCGCCCTCTCCGCGGGGCGCGCCCCGGAGCTCGCGAATCTCCCGCTCCAGCCGGCGGATCAGGCGCTGTGGCAGCGCCGGAGCGAGCCGGCGGCGGCACGCGAGCGGGAGCTGTCGTACTGGCGCGAACGGCTGAAGGGGCCTGTGCCGCCCCTCGAGCTCCCCACCGACAGGCCGCGTCCCTCGATCCAGACCTACGCGGGCGCGCGCGAGGAGCTCGCGCTGCCGCCGGAGCTCGTGGCGCGGCTGGCCACCCTCGGGCGCGGGGCGGGCGCCACCCTGTTCACGACCGTGGCAGCGGGGCTCTTCGCGCTCCTGCACCGGTACACGGGCCAGCGCGATGTCTGCATCGGCACGCCGGTCGCAGCGCGGCCGCGGGCAGCCCTCGAGGGCGTCGTCGGGTGCTTCCTCAACACGCTGGCGCTGCGCGTCGACCTCTCCGGGAACCCCCGCGTCACGGAGCTCCTCGCCCGCGTCCGCGCGGCGGTCACCGAGGGGCAAGCGCACCAGGAGGTGCCGTTCGAGCGGGTGCTGGAGGCGCTCTCCCTCGAGCGGAACCTCAGCCACACGCCCCTGTTCAACGTGATGCTCGCCATGGATCCGACGCCCGAGCCGGCGCCGGAGATCCCCGGCCTGTCGAGCAGCGCGCAGCGGATCGACACGGGTACGGCCCAGTTCGATCTGGCGCTCAACCTGGCCGCGGACGGCCAGGGAGCGCGCGGCGCGTGGGAGTACAACACCGACCTCTTCGATCGCGCCACCGTCGCGCGCCTGACACGGCACCTCCTGGCGATACTCGACGGCTTCGCCGCCAGTCCAGAGGCGCGGCTGGGCGATCTGCCGATGATGGATGCGGCCGAACGGGAGCAGCTCCTCACCGGCTGGAACACGACCGAGCGCGCCTATCCGGACGAGCGGCGCGTGCACGAGCTGTTCGAGGCGCAGGCCGAGCGGACGCCGGACGCCGTGGCCGTGATCTTCGACGAGAAGCGGCTGAGCTATCGAGAGCTCAACCAGCGCGCCAACCAGGTCGCCCACGCGCTCCGGCGCCGCGGCGTCGCGCCCGACGGGCTCGTCGCCATCGCCGCAGAGCGCTCCGTCGAGATGGTCGTCGGGCTGCTCGGCATCCTCAAGGCTGGCGGCGCCTACGTCCCCGTCGACCCGGAGTACCCCGCCGACCGCATCGCCTTCATGCTCGAGGACGCCGCCGCGCCCGTCTTGCTGAGCCAGTGGCCCGTCGCCTCGCGCCTGCCCACCCACCGCGCCGAGGTGCTCTGCCTCGACGCAGACCGCGCCCTGATCGACAGCGAGCCGACTGGCAACCTCGGCATCCCGGTCTCGCCGGACCACCTCGCTTACACCATCTACACCTCGGGCTCGACCGGACGGCCCAAGGGCGCCGGCAACAGCCACCGCGGCCTGCTCAACCGGCTGCGGTGGATGCAGGAGCGCTACGGGCTCACCGCCGAAGACAGGGTGCTGCAGAAGACCCCCTTCAGCTTCGATGTCTCGGTCTGGGAGTTCTTCTGGCCCCTGATCACCGGCGCTGGACTCGTCGTCGCACGCCCGGGCGACCACCGCGACGGCGAGCGGCTGGTGGAGCTCATCACGCGACACCGCGTCACCACCCTGCACTTCGTCCCGCCCATGCTCCAGGCCTTCCTGGAGACGCCCGGCGCCGATTCGTGCCGCTCACTGCGCCGGGTCATCTGCAGCGGCGAGGCCCTGCCCGCCGAGCTCGCGCGCCGCTGCTTCGAGCGCCTGCCCGACGCCGAGCTCCACAACCTCTACGGGCCCACCGAGGCGTCCATCGATGTCACCGCCTGGGCCTGCAGGCCAGAGGACGCCTCGACCTCGGTCCCCATCGGACACCCCATCGCCAACACGCAGATCTACCTGCTCGACCGACACGGACAGCCCGTGCCCGCCGGCGTACCCGGCGAGCTCCACATCGGCGGCGTCGGCCTCGCCCGCGGCTACCACCGCCGGCCCGCCCTCACCGCCGAGCGCTTCGTGCCCGATCCGTTCGGCGCCGCGCCCGGAGGGCGGCTGTATCGGACAGGGGATCTGGCACGACACAGGCCCGACGGTGCCATCGAGTTCCTCGGACGCCTCGACCACCAGGTCAAGATCCGCGGCCTGCGCGTCGAGCTCGGCGAGATCGAGGCACGCCTGCTCCAGCACCCGGACGTCCACGAGGCCGTCGTCGTCGCACGAGACGAGCCCCACGGCGGAAAGCGACTCGTCGCCTACGTCGCCGGCCGCGATGGATCCGCGCCGGAGCCAGCGGCGCTGCGGGCCTGGCTCGCCGAGACGCTCCCGGCCTACATGGTCCCGGCGCCGATCGTCGCCCTCGACCGACTCCCGCTCTCCCCCAACGGAAAGGTCGACCGCCGCGCCCTGCCCGCGCCCGAGCAGCTCGACGCGCCGGCCAGGGCCGTGACGCCGCCACGAACAGACCTCGAGCGCACCATCGCGGCGATCTGGCGAGACGTGCTCCCGGCCCCGCAGATCGGCGTCGACGACAACTTCTTCGATCTCGGCGGACACTCGCTCTTGCTGGCAAAGGTCCACAGCCGCCTGCGCGAGGAGGTCGACCGCGGGCTGCCGATGCTGGTGCTGTTTCAACACCCCACCATCGCCTCGCTCGCAGCGGCCTTGAGCCAGGAAGCCAGCGCCGAGCCGGCACCCCAGGCCAGAGAGAAGAACGACGAGCGGGCGAAGGCCGCGCAGCAGCGGCGCGGGGAGATCTTCGCGCGGCGGCGCGGCGAGCTGGAGACCAAGAAGTCATGACGACACCGAGCAGCGGCGAGCCGCGCCCGGGCCTGGAGATCGCGATCATCGGCATGGCCGGGCGCTTTCCAGGCGCGAGGGACGTGGCGACGTTCTGGCGAAACCTCTGCGCAGGCGTCGAGTCCGTCTCGATCCTCACCGACGAGGAGCTCGTCGCCGCAGGCGTGGACCCGGCGCTGATCGCGCGGCCCGACTACGTGCGAGCGCGGGCGGTGCTCGACGACATCGATCTCTTCGACGCCGAGCTCTTCGGCTTCACGCCGCGCGAGGCCGCCGCGCTGGACCCGCAGCACCGGCTGTTCCTGGAGTGCGCGTGGGAGGCGTTCGAGAACGCCGGGATCGATCCGGAACGCGCGGGCGGCCCGGTCGGCGTCTACGCCGGCTCGAGCCTGAGCGGGTACCTGGCCCACCACTTCCCCGGCGGGCCGCGCCTGCAATCAGCGGCCGACGTCGCGGCGCTCCTCGCGCTCGACAAGGACTTCCTGACGACCCGCGTGTCGTACAAGCTCAACCTGGAAGGCCCGAGCATCGCCGTGCAGACGGCCTGCTCGACGTCGCTCGTCGCCGTGCACCTGGCCTGCCAGGGGCTGCTCACCGGCGAGTGCGATCTCGCGCTGGCCGGCGGCGCGTCGGTCAGCGTCCCGCAACGGACCGGGTACCTCTACCAGCAAGGCGCGATCGCGTCGCCCGACGGCCACTGCCGCGCCTTCGACGCCGCAGCCCAGGGCACCGTCGGCGGCAGCGGCGTCGGCGTGGTCCTCCTGAAGCGGCTCGACGACGCCATCGCCGATCGGGACGCGATCGTCGCGGTCATCAAGGGATCCGCCGTCAACAACGACGGCCGGGCCAAGGTCGGCTACACAGCGCCGCGCGTCGAGGGCCAGGCGCGCGCGATCCGCGCCGCCCACGCGGCCGCGGGCGTCGAGGCGGACTCCATCACCTACGTGGAGGCGCACGGCACCGGCACGCCGCTCGGCGATCCGATCGAGATCGCGGCGCTCTCGCAGGCCTTCCGGGCGACGACCGACAGGGAGCGCTTCTGCGCGATCGGGTCGGTGAAGACCAACGTGGGGCACCTGGACGCGGCCGCGGGGGTCACCGGGCTGATCAAGGCGGCGCTCGCCGTCGCCCACGGGCGCATCCCGCCGAGCCTGCACTTCCGCGCGCCGAGCCCCGCGCTCGACCTCGAGAAGAGCCCCTTCTACGTGGCCGCCGAGCTCGCAGCGTGGTCGCCCACCGGCGCGCCGCGCCGCGCCGGCGTGAGCTCCTTCGGCCTCGGCGGCACCAACGCGCACGTCGTCCTCGAAGAAGCGCCGGCCCCGCGGGAGGCGGACCCGCCGCGGCCGTGCGAGCTGCTCGTGCTGTCGGCCCGGTCGAGCGCGTCGCTCGAGCGCCTGACCGACGCGCTCGCAGAGCACCTGGAGGACCACGCCGACCTCGAGCTCGGCGACGTCGCGCACACGCAGCAGCTCGGGCGCCGGGCGTTCGCTCACCGCCGCGCCGTGGTGTGCCGCTCGCGGGAGGAGGCAGCGCGGGCGCTGCGCGAGCGCGGGGACGCGCTGCGCTCCGGCGCGCCGGTGGCCGGGCCGCGGGCGGTCGCGTTCCTGTTCCCCGGACAGGGCGCCCACCGGACCGACATGGGCCGCGATCTGTACGAGACCGAGCCGGTGTTCAGGGACGAGGTCGACGCCTGCGCCTCGCGGCTCGAGCGCCACCTGGGCACGGACATCCGGAAGGCGCTGTTCCCCGCGCCAGCGGACCGCGAGGAAGCGGGGAGGCGGCTCGATCGCACGTCGATGACGCAGCCGGCCCTGTTCGTCGTGGAGTACGCGCTCGCGCGGCTGTGGATGGCGTGGGGGCTGACTCCGGACGCGATGCTCGGGCACAGCGTGGGCGAGTACGTGGCCGCCTGCCTGGCAGGGTGCCTGTCGCTCGACGACGCCCTGGCGCTCGTCGCGGCGCGGGGGCGGCTGATGGAGGCGACGCCGGACGGCGCGATGCTCGCGGTGTCGGCGCCGGAAGCCGAGGTCGGGGGCTGGCTCGGCGAGGGGGTCGCGCTCGCGGCCGTGAACGGGCCGCGGCAGTGCGTGCTGTCCGGGTCGGCGGCGGCGATCCAGCGGGTGGAGCGCGAGATCGCCGGCCGCGGGATCGAGGCCCGGCGCCTGCGCACGGGGCGCGCCTTCCACTCCCACCTGATGGACGGCGCGCTCGCCGCGTTCCGCGACGCGGTGGCGAGGACCACGCTGCGCGCGCCGCGCACGCCGTGGGTGTCGAACGTCACCGGGACCTGGATCACCGCGGCCGAGGCGCAGGACCCGGACTACTGGGTGCGGCACCTCCGGAGCACGGTCCGCTTCGCCGACGGCGTGAAGACCCTGCAGGAGCAGCCGGCGCGGATCCTCCTCGAGGTGGGGCCGGGGCAGACGCTCACCGCGCTGTGCCGGCAGGTGGCGGCGGGGTCGCTCGCGCTGGCGTCCATGCCCGCGGCCCGCGAGACAGCGGCGCCGGGGGCGGCGCTGCTCGACGCGGCCGGGCAGCTGTGGGTGGCCGGCGCGCCCCTGGACTGGGCAGGGCTGCAGGGGGGGCGGCACCGGCGGCGGGTCGCGCTGCCAGCGACGCCGTTCGAGCGAAAGCGGTACTGGCTGGAAAGACCGGAGACGACCCCAACCTCGGTCGGGTCCGCCTCAACCTCGGTCGGGTCCGCCTCAACCTCGGTCGGGCCGGCCTCAACCTCGGTCGGGTCCGCCTCAACCTCGGTCGGGTCCACCTCAACCTCGGTCGGGCCGGCCTCAACCTCGGTCGGGTCCGCCCCAACCTCGGTCGGGTCCGCCTCAACCTCGGTCGGGTCCGCCTCAACCTCGGTCGGGTCCGCCTCGGTTCACACATCTTTTAGGAACGGAATTTTCTACATTCCTTCCTGGAAGCGCTCCCCGCTGGAGCCGCTGCCGATCGCGCCCGAGACCGACGCGGCGCACTGGCTCGTCTTCGTGGATGAGGAGGCGCTCGGCCTCCGGATCGCAGAGCGGCTCGAGCGCGCCGGCCGGCGGGTCACCCGGATCAGGAGCGGCGAGCGCTTCGAGCGCCTCGCGGAGCGCTCCTTCACGCTCCGCCCGGACCAGCCCGAGGACTACGCCGCGCTGACCCGCGAGCTCGACCCAGGCGCGCTCCAGCCCGCACGCGTCGTGCACGCCTTCAGCCTCGGCGGCCCGCGCGACGGCCACGACGACACGCGCGAGGCGCAGCTCAGCCCGGGCGCGTTCCGGGAAGCGCAGCGCCGGGGCTCGATGAGCCTGCTCTGGCTGGCGCGGGCGCTGGGCAAGCAGCCGGGAAACGCCCACCTGATCACGCTCGCCGCCGGCCTGCACGACCTGACCGGCCGCGAAGCCCTGCGCCCCGAGCACGCCCCGCTGCTCGGCGTCTGCCGCAGCGTCCCGCTGGAGTTCCCGCACGTGCGCTGCCGCGTGGTCGACCTCGAGGCCCCCACCCCCGACGCCGCGGAGGCCGATCGGCTCGTCGAGCGGATCCTCGCGGAGGCGCACGCCGACGCCGGCGATCCCGTCGTCGTCTACCGCGGACACCACCGCTGGGTGCCCGCCGTCGAGCCGGTCCCGCTGGCGGCGGCGCCAGGAGCACCCCCCTCGCTGCGAGAGCGCGGCGTCTACCTCATCACCGGCGGGCTGGGAGGCGTCGGGCTGCTGCTCGCGGACTACCTCGCCCGCACGGCGCGCGCGCGGCTGATCCTCACGGGCCGCTCCTCTCCGACCGACGAGCAGCGCCTGCGCCTCCAGGCGCTCGAGCAGGCCGGCGCCGAGGTCGTGACGCTGCGCGCCGACGTCACCGACCCCGCGCAGATGCGCGCCGCCGCGCGCGAGGCGTTCGATCGCTTCGGCGCCCTGCACGGCGTGATCCACGCGGCCGGGATCGCAGCCGGCGGGCTCATCGAGCGGCTCACGGCGGACGCGCTCGAGGCGGAGCTCAACCCCAAGGCGCTCGGCGCGCTGTCGATCGAGGAGATCGCCCGCTCCTGCAAGCCCGACTTCGTCCTGCTCTGCTCCTCGGTCACCGCGCTGAGCGGCGGCCTCGCGCGCGCCGGGTACGCGGCCGCCAACGCGTTCCTCGACGCGTTCGCGCAGGCCTGCGCGCGCAGGGCAGGCCCGTACACGGTCTCCGTCAACCTCGACCGCCTCCGGAACGTCGGCATGGCCGCCCGCGCCGAGGCGCGCCTCCTGGCCCTGGGGATCGACGACGTGATCCTCGACGGGATGAGCCCGGAAGAAGGGCAGCAGGTCTTCCACCGCATCCTGAGCCAGGCCGCGCTGCCGCAGGTGATCGTCTCGATCCGCCCGCTCTCCGGCCTGCCCAGGGACGACGAGGGCGCCGCCCTGGCCCGGCGGCTCGGCGCCGGCGACACCGCCGCGGCCGCCGGCCCCGGAGCGCCGCGCCGGCACGCCGGGGAAGCAGCCGCCAGCCCAGGCGAGAGCCTGTCGCCCGAGGCGGTGAACGAGCAGGTGACGGCGATCTGGGCGCGCGCCTTCGGCGTCGATCCCGTCGACCCCAGGAAAGACTTCTTCGAGCTCGGCGGCGAGTCGCTCCTCGCCCTGCAGATCCTCAACCGCGTCCGGGAGACGTTCCAGGTGGAGCTGTCGCTCCGCGAGTTCTTCGAGCGGCCGACCGTGGCCGCGCTCGCGGAGCGCGTCCACGAGGCGCGAGGGCGACAAGCGCCCGCCGCGAGCCCCGAGCCGGCCCTCGTCGCGCTGCCCCGGACCGCGAGGCGGCTCCCCGGCGCCGGCAGCTCGCGCGCGCCGACAGGCCCGGACGGCGGCCCGGACGGCGGCGCGAGCGGCGAGCCGACAGCCACCAAGGGTCAGCCGCTCCCGCCGAAGGAGAAGGGCCGATGAGCGTGCTCGGCTTCCTCGTGCGCCGCGCGCGCCGGCCCCTGCTCCTCGCCATCGCCGCCGGCGTGATCAGCGGGCTCTCGAGCGCCGGCGTCATCGCGCTCGTCCAGGAGGCGCTCTCCGCGGACGGCCACCCCGCGGCGCAGCTCGCGTGGGCCTTCGCGGGGCTCGCCACCCTCGCGGTGCTGAGCAGGGCCGTCTCCCAGGTGCTCCTGACCCGGCTGGGACAGGCCATGATCGCGGAGCTGCGCATGCAGCTCAGCCAGCGCATCCTCGAGGCCCCGCTGCGCCACATCGAGCAGCTCGGCCCCCACCGGCTCCTGGCGGCGCTCAACGACGATCCGGCCGTCATCACGCAGGCATACGTCTACCTGCCCCTCCTCTGCGTCAACGTGGCCACCGTCCTCGGCTGCCTGGCCTATATCGGGCGGATCTCGTGGCTTGCCCTCGCGATCGTGCTGGGCGCGATGGCGGTCGGCGCCGCGCTCTTCCGCGCCCACGAGGGGCGCGCGATCCGCGCCTTCACCCGCGCCCGCGAGACGAGCGACGCCCTGTTCCAGCACTTCCGCGGGCTGACGAGCGGGATCAAGGAGCTCAAGATGCACGGCGGGCGCAGCCGGGCGTTCCTCTCCGACGTCCTCGGCGGCAGCGTGGCGACCTACGAGCGGGAGTTCGTGGCGGGCACCACCGAGTACGCCGTCGCGATGGGCTGGGGCACGCTGCTCTTCTACGCCGTCCTCGGGCTCACCCTGTTCGCACTCCCGGCCTGGGCAGGGCTGACGCCGCCGGCGGTGTCCGGCGTGGTGCTGGCGATGCTCTTCCTGATGACGCCTTTCGCGCAGACGGTCGAGTTCCTGCCGGCGGTCGGGCGAGCCAGCATCGCGCTCGCGAAGGTGAGCGAGCTCGGGCTCGCGCTGACGCCAGAGGCGAAGCGCGAAGCGAGAGAGACGCTGGCGCGCGGAGCCGCGGAGGCCCCGCGCGCGTGGGAGCGCATCGCGCTGTCCGGCGTCACGCACCGCTATTACCGGGAGAAGGAAGAAGGCAGCTTCCAGCTCGGGCCCATCGATCTGACCTTCAAGCCCGGCGAGCTCGTGTTCCTCGTGGGCGGCAACGGCAGCGGCAAGACGACGCTGTCCCTCCTGCTCCTCGGGCTCTACGCGCCGGAGTCCGGCGAGATACGGCTCGACGGCGCGCCCGTCGACGACGAGAGCCGCGACAGGTATCGACAGCTCTTCTCGGTCGTCTTCGGCGAATACCACCTCTTCGAGCACCTGCTCGGCCTGAACGGCCCCGACCTCGACGAGCGCGCCCGGCGCTATCTCGAGCGGCTGCAGCTCGATCACCGGGTGCGCGTCGAGGAGGGCGCCCTCCGCGTGAGCGGGCTGTCGCAGGGGCAGCGCAAGCGCCTCGCCCTGGTCACCGCCTACCTCGAAGACCGGCCCTTCTACGTCTTCGATGAGTGGGCCTCCGACCAGGACCCGCAGTTCCGGAAGATCTTCTACACGGAGCTCCTCCCGGAGCTCCGGGCGAGGGGCAAGACCGCCCTCGTGATCACGCACGACGACCAGTACTTCGCGCTCGCGGATCGCTGCTTGCGGCTCGACTTCGGCCGCCTGACCGAGCTGCCAGCGACCCCCGCGGCGGACGGCGCGGAGCGGCGATCGGCGCGGGAAGAGCGCGCCGCGAGCGCGCGCGTCGACGAGGTCGACGAGGGAGGTCGGGTGAGATCCGCGGAGGTCCACCCGCTCCACATCGAGCAGCAGGCCGCGCCGGAGACCGGTGTCCGCGGCCACGACAACCTCAAGGTAGCGGAGCAGGAGATATGAGCCGCAGCGTCCGATCACTCGTCCTCTCGGCGCTCGCCTCGCTGACGATCGCCGGCGCCGGCTGCGCCGACGGGACCCAGGGCGCCGCCCGCGCCCCGGCGCCGCGCGCCGGCGGCAGCACGCTCGCCGTGCCTGGCCTGGAGGGCGCCGTGACCGTCACGTCCGATCGCCTGGGGATCCCCACGATCCGCGCCGCCTCGCGGCTGGACGCGCTCCGGGCCCTCGGCGTCGTCACGGCGCGCGACCGGCTGTTCCAGCTCGACCTGCTCCGCCGGAGCAGCGGCGGGCGGCTCGCGGAGGTCCTCGGGCGCGATCTCTTGCCAGCCGATACCCGGCAGCGGCTCTACGGCGTCCCGCAGGCCGCGTCGGCGATCCTCGCGCGCCTCCCGGAGCGCCAGCGCGCCGCGCTCGACGCGTACGCCGAGGGCGTCAACGCCTATCTCCGGAGCGCGCAGACGCTCCCCGTCGAGTTCCGCCAGCTGGGCTATCGGCCCGAGCCGTGGCGCCCGGAGGACAGCGTCCTCGTGGTGCTGGGGATGTTCAACGCCCTCAGCGTCACCGAGGACCTGGAGCGGACACGCACGGTCCTGACACGCAGCCTCCCGAAGGGCGTGACGTCCTTCCTGCTCGAAGGCACCGACCCGTACACAAGAGCGCTGCTCGGCGCGCAGGCGCCCGCGGCTCCCCCGCTGCCGGCCGAGGAGCTGCGCGCGCTGGTGGCCCAGAGCCGAGGGGCGCAGGCGTGGCGCGGCGGGGTGCTCAGCCCGGCCTCCGGCGCGGCGCCGGTCGGCTCGAACGGCTGGGCGGTGGCCGGCCAGAGGACGAAGGACGGCCGCGCCCTCCTCGCGAACGACATGCACCTCGAGCTCGGTGTCCCCAACATCTGGTATCGCGCGGAGCTCCGCTACGGCGACAGCGAGGTGGCGGGCGTGGTGCTGCCCGGCGTGCCCATGCTCATCGTCGGGACGAACCGCCACGTCGCCTGGGGGATGACCAGCCTCGACGGCGACGTGATGGATCTCGTCCAGATCGAGGTCCACCCGGAGCGCCCCGACGAGTACCGGACGCCCTCCGGGTGGCGGCGGTTCGACGTGGCCGAGGAGACGATCGAGGTCCGCGGCGAGCCCGACGTCACCGTCACGGCCCAGCGGACGATCTGGGGACCCGTCGCGCCGCGGCCGCTCCTCGGAGCGAAGGTGGCGGTCCGCTGGACGGCGCTCGACCCCGAGGGGGTCGACCTCGGCCTCCTCGAGATGGATCGGGCCCGGAGCGTCGAGGAGGCGGCGTCCGTGATGAACGCCGCCGGCGGGCCGGGGTGCAACGTCCTGCTCGCCGACCGGCGCGGCCGCGTCGCGTGGACGGTGACCGGGCGCGTGCCCCGGCGCCGCGGGTTCGACGGGTCGGTGAGCGTCTCCTGGGCGGACGGGCGCGCGGGCTGGGACGGCTACCTGCCCCCCGCCGCGCTGCCGCGCATCGTGGATCCGCCGGCGGGGTTCGTCGTCAACGCCAACCACCGCATGCCGCTCGGCGAGGGCGCGCCGGCGCTCGGCCGCGACTACGCCAACGGCTACCGCGCCTACCGCATCACCGAGCGCCTGCGCGAGCCGCGAGAGGTCGCCGAGGCGGACCTCCTGGCGCTGCAGCTCGATACGCAGGCGGAGTTCTACGGCTTCTACCGCGACCTCGCGCTGCGCGCGCTCACCGACGAGGCCGTGTCGAGGCGGCCGGCGCTCGCCGAGGCGCGGCGCGCGGTGATGGCGTGGGACGGCCGGGCCGACGCGTCGAGCGTCGGGCTGCCGCTCCTCGATCGGCTCCGGCACGTCCTGGCCGACGAGGTGTTCGCCGCGTGGCTCGGCGCGAGCCGCGCCGCGGAGCCGACCCTGGAGCTCGAGCTGACCGACATCGACACGCCCCTGCAGCGCGCGCTCGAGGCGCGATCGGCCGAGCTCGTGCCGGCGCCGGAGGGCGGCTGGGACGCCTTCGTCCTCGCGGCGCTGGAGAAGGCCACGAAGGCGATCCAGCAGGAGCACGGCGGGCGGCCCGTCGACCAGATCGCGTGGGGCGCGGTGAGCCGGGTGCAGATCGCGCACCCGCTCGCCGTGACGCCGGAGCTCGCCGCGCGCCTCAACATGCCCGACGAGCCGCTCCCGGGGTGCGATGTCTGCGTGCGCCTGGCGAGCGACTCGCTCGCCGCCAGCGAGCGGCTCGTGGTCTCGCCGGGACACGAAGCGGAAGGGATCCTGCACATGCCGGCCGGGCAATCGGGAGACCCGCTGTCGCCCAACTACCGCGATCAGCAGCGCGCCTGGGTCGACGGCCGCCCGCTGCCGCTCCTGGCAGGCCCGGCCGCGCACACGCTCACGCTCGTCCCCGAGCGCCGATGACGTCGATCACCTCACCTCAAAAGACAACGCACCTCGAACGGAGGAGTCCCATGGCGAACGAAGAGCATGAAGACAACACCATTTACAAAGTCGTCGTGAACCACGAGGAGCAGTACTCGATCTGGCCCGAATACCGGGAGAACCCCGTCGGCTGGCGCGACGCGGGCAAGGCCGGCACCAAGGCGGAGTGCCTCGAGCACATCAAGGAGGTCTGGACCGACATGCGGCCGCTCAGCCTCCGCAAGCAGATGGAAGAGGGCCGGTCGTCGTGACCGACGCGAGCGCGTCGTCCACGTCGGAGGCGACGTCGGCGGCCACGTCAGAGGCCATGTCGGCGGCCACGCCAGAGGCCATGTCGGCGGCCACGCCAGAGGCCATGTCGGCGGCATCGCGGCAGGCGCCCGAGGACGCGGCGCGGCGCAAGGCGGCAGGCCTCTCGCGGTCCTGCTTCCCCGGCGGCGCGCTGCCGCTCGTCGCGAGCCCTGCCGGCCGCGGCGACGACGCCAGCGTCCACGCGCTCGCCGCGGAGATCCGGGCGTGCGCGGAAGAGGCGCTCCCCCGGCACGGAGCGGTGCTGTTCCGCGGCTTCCCGGTCCGGTCGACCGCCGACTTCCACGCCTTCGTCAGGCTCGTGACGCCGGAGCTGCTCGACTACACGTTCGGCTCGACGCCGCGCTCCCACGTGCAGGACCGCATCTACACGTCGACGGAGTACCCCGCTCACCAGCACATCCCGCTCCACAACGAGCAGTCGTACACGCTCGATTGGCCGCTCAAGATCTGGTTTCACTGCGCCGCGGCCGCGCCCGAGGGGGGCAGCACCCCGCTCGCCGACAGCCGCGAGGTCTTCCGGCGCATCCCCGCCCGGATCCGGGAGCGCTTCGCGGCAAAGCGGGTGATGTACGTGCGCAACTACGGAAACGGCCTGGACCTGCCGTGGCAGAAGGTCTTCGGCACGAACGACAAGGCCGAGGTCGAGCGCTTCTGCCGGGCGGCAGGCATCGCGTGCGAGTGGAAGGCCGACGGCGAGCTGCGCACTCGCCAGGTGTGCCAGGCCGTGGCCACCCACCCGCGCACCGGCGAGCACGTGTGGTTCAACCAGGCCCACCTGTTCCACGTCTCCAACCTGGACCCGGCCACACGAGAGGCGCTCCTCTCGATCTTCACCGAGCAGGACCTGCCCCGAAACGCCCTGTACGGCGACGGATCGCCCATCGAGGGCGCCGCGCTCGACGAGATCCGCGACGTGTACAGGCAGCTCGCCGTGGAGTTCGCCTGGCGAGAGGGCGACGTGCTCCTCGCGGACAACATGCTCGTCGCCCACGGGCGCGCGCCCTTCCGCGGGCCGCGCAAGGTCCTTGTAGCCATGGCCGAGCCGTACCGGGCCAAAGCCTCCTGAGGTTCTTTCATGCGTGAGGATGTCTTCGTTTTTCCGATGAGCTTCGCCCAGGAGCGGCTGTGGTTTCTCGCCCAGCTCGAGCCGGAGAGCGCTTCCTACAACCTGGCCACGGCCGTGCGGCTCACCGGGTCGCTCGACGTCGCCGTCGTGGAGCGGTGCCTCTCCGAGATCGTGCGCCGGCACGAGATCCTGCGCACGACGTTCGCCGTCGTCGACGGCCAGCCCTCCCAGGTCGTCCAGCCCGAAGGGGCGCTGCGCCTCGAGCGGCTCGACCTCGGCGCCCTGCCGCCGGCGCAGCGAGACGCCGAGGCCCGGCGCCTCATCGAGCGCGAGGCGCGGCGCCCGTTCGATCTGGTGAACGGCCCGCTCCTCCGGCTCACGCTCCTGCGGCTCGGCCCGGAAGAACACGTCCTCCTCTGGGTGGTCCACCACATCGTCTTCGACGGGTGGTCCACGAGCGTGGTCCTCGCGGAGTTCGCCGCGCTGTACACGGCGTTCGTCGCGGGCCAGCCCGCCCCCCTCGCCGACCCGACGCTCCAGTACGCGGACTTCGCGCACTGGCAGCGCCAGCGCGTCGAGGGCGGGCTGCTCGAGGCCCAGCTCGCCTTCTGGAAAGAGCAGCTCTCGGGGCAGCCGGGGGTGCTGGAGTTGCCCGCGGATCGCCCCCGGCCGGCGACCCAGCGGTACAGGGGAGCGCGGCGGTTCTTCCGCGTGCCCGGGCCGCTCGCCGAGGCGCTCGGCGCCCTCGCGCGCCGCGAGGAGACGACCCTCTTCGCGGTGCTGATGGCGGCGTTCCAGGCGCTCCTCGCCCGCCACGCGGGGACGTTCGATATCAGCGTGGGCACGCCGGTGACGAACCGGAGCCGGGCCGAGCTGGAAGGGCTCGTCGGCTGCTTCGCCAACACCGTCGTGCTCCGCACCGACCTCTCCGGGGATCCGCCGTTCGCGCGGCTGCTCGCCCGGGTCACCGAGACCGTGCGCGCGGCGCAGGCGCACCAAGAGGTGCCCTTCGATCAGGTCGTGGAAGCCGTGAGCCCGGTCCGGGACCTGAGCCACGCGCCGCTCTGCCAGGTGATGTTCGCGCTCCAGCCGGTGCTCGGGCGGCCGCTCCAGATCCCGGGCCTCGGGGTGCGCCTGCTCGATCTGGACGTGGGCGGCGCCCAGTTCGACCTCTCGCTCGACATGGCGCCCGACGCGGACGGGCTGGCAGGCGCCCTCGAGTACGACACCGACCTGTTCGACGAGGCCACGATCGCGCGGATGGCCGACCACCTCCTGCGCCTGCTCGCAGGCGCGGCGGCGAGCCCGGCGACGCGCCTGTCGGAGCTGCCGATGCTCGCGGCCGAGGAGCAGCGGCAGGTGCTCGGGTGGCGGACGACCGGGGCGCTCCGCCGCGCCCCGCGCGCCGTGCACCGCATGTTCGAGGAGCACGCCGCGCGCGCGCCCGAGGCGACGGCCGTCGTCCACGAGGAGCGGCGGATCTCGTACGGCGAGCTCGATCGCAGGGCCAACCAGCTGGCGCAGCTGCTCCGGCGGCGCGGGGTGGGGCCGGAGGTCCGCGTGGGCCTCTGCCTCCCGCGCTCGATCGAGATGATCGCCGCCGTGCTCGGCGTGCTGAAGGCGGGCGGCGCCTACGTCCCGCTCGATCCCAACCTCCCCCGGGACCGGATCGCCGCGCTGATCGGCGGCGCCGGGATCCGCGTGGTGATCGCCCAGGGCGACGCGGCGACAGGCCAGCTGCCCGGCGTGGAGGTGATCGACCTCGACGCCGGCTGGACGTGCGTGCGCCGCGAGCTCTCCTCCGCACCGCCCCCGCCGGCCGGCGAGCCGGCGCCCGAGCAGGCGGCCTACATCCTCTACACGTCCGGCTCGACGGGGACGCCGAAGGGCGTCGTGATCCCGCACCGGGCGATCGCGAGCTTCGTCGACGTGGCGGCGGGGGTCTACGAGATCTCGTCGAGGGACCGGGTGCTGCAGTTCGCGTCGCTGAGCTTCGACGCGAGCGCGGAGGAGATCTTCCCGTGCCTCGCGCGGGGCGCGACGCTCGTGCTGCGCACCGAGGCCATGCTCGAGTCGGTCGCCGGGTTCCTCTCGGCGTGCGGCGCGTGGGGCGTGACCGCGGCGGTGCTGCCGACCATGTACTGGCACCGCATCGTCGCGGGGCTCGCCGAGGGCGCGACCCTGCCGCCGTGCCTCCGGCAGGTGGTGATCACCGGCGAGGCGGCCCTGCCGGAGCGCGTGAGCGCCTGGCGGGCGGCGCCGGGAGCAGGGCGCGTCCGCCTGCTGAACGCCTACGGCCCGACCGAGACGACCGTGACCGCGACGGTCAGCAACCTGACCGCCGCGGACCCGCGCGACGCGTGGGCGGTCCCCATCGGCAGGCCGATCGCGAACACGCGGGCGTACGTGCTCGACCCGGCGGGCCAGCCGGTGCCGGCCGGCGTCGTCGGAGAGCTGTACCTCGGCGGCCAGGGGCTCGCGCGCGGGTACTGGGCGCGCCCGGACCTGACCGCGGAGCGCTTCGTCCCCGACCCCTTCGCGGAGCAGCCAGGAGGGCGGCTCTACCGGACGGGCGACAGGGCGCGGTGGCGGGCCGACGGGCAGCTCGAGTTCGCCGGCCGCGTCGATCACCAGGTGAAGCTGCGCGGTTTCCGGATCGAGCCCGGGGAGATCGAGGCGCGGCTCGGCGAGCAGCCCGGGGTGCGCGAGGCGGTCGTGATCGTGCGGCAGGACCGGGCGGAGGAGCGGCGGCTCGTGGCGTACGTCGCGGCCGGCGCGGGCGTCTCGCCGGAGCAGCTCCGGCGCGCGCTCAAGGAGCAGGTGCCGGACTACATGGTGCCGTCCGCGTTCGTCGTGCTCGAGGAGCTGCCGCACACGCCGTACGGCAAGATCGACCGGCGCGCGCTGCCGGCGCCCGTCGAGGCGGCCGGCGCGGCCCTCGGGCCGCGCACGCAGGCCGAGGCGGCGCTCGCGGGGATCTGGGCGGAGCTCCTGGGTCGGCCTGCGGTGGGGGTCCAGGAGAACTTCTTCGAGCTGGGCGGCGACTCGATCCTCGCGCTGCAGGTCGTCTCCCGCGCGCGCGCCGCGGGCCTCTCGCTCACGCCCCGGCAGATCTTCCAGCACCAGACGGTCGCGGACCTGGCCGCGGTGGCGGCGCCCGCGTCGGCGCCCGTCGCGGAGGCAGAGCTCACCGGCGACGCGCCGCTCACGCCGATCCAGCGCTGGTTCTTCGAGCTGGGCGGGCCCAATCCGCACCACTGGAACCAGACGGTGCTGCTCGAGCTGCGGCAGCGGGTCTCCTTCGAGGCGCTCACGGCCGCGGTCCAGGCGACGGCCGAGCACCACGGCGCGCTGCGGCTGCGGTTCACGCGGGAGGCGGACGGATGGCGCCAGCGCCACGGAGGCTCGGCCGCGGAGGCGGTCGCGCGGGTCGAGCTGGTCGACCTGGCGGACCTCCCCGCCGAGGCGCAACCCGCGGCGCTGGCGCGCGCCGCAGGCGAGCACCAGGCGCGGCTCGACCTGGCCGAGGGGCCACTCCTCCGCGCGGTCCTCTTCGAGCTGGGCCCGGACCGCCCCGGCCGCCTCCTGCTCATCGCCCACCACCTCGTCGTCGACGCGGTCTCCTGGCGGATCCTGATCGAGGATCTCCAGACCGCCTACCAGCAGCACCACGGCGGCGAGGCGATCCAGCTCCCGGACGAGACCCTCTCGTACGGCGCGTGGGCCCGGCGCCTCTGCGCGCACGCCCGGTCCGAGGAGGTCGCGCGCCAGGCGGAGGCGTGGCTCGCGGCGAGCCGCCCCACGGCGGCGCTGCCCGCGGACGATCCGGCCGGCGGGTCGCTCGAGGCGGAGACGGTCTACCTGACGCAGTTCCTCGGCGCCGACGACACGCGCGCGCTGCTGCAGGCGACGCCCGCGTACCGGATGCGCGTGGACGAGGTCCTGCTCGCGGCGTTCGCCGGGGCGCTCGCGCGGTGGACGGGCGATCCGGCCGTGCTCATCGACCTGGAGGGGCACGGGCGCGACGCGCTCGACGACCTGGATCTCTCCCGGACCGTCGGGTGGTTCACGAGCATCTACCCCGTCCGGCTGGAGGTCCCGGCCGGCGCGGCGCCCGACGGCGCGCTCAAGGCGACGAAGGAGCAGCTCCGCGCCGTCCCCCGGGGCGGCGCCTCGTACGGGGTGCTCCGGTACCTGGGCGAGGACGAGCGGGCGGCGCGGCTCCGGGAGCGCGCGGCGCCCCAGGTGAGCTTCAACTACCTCGGGCAGTGGGACGACCTCTTCGCGTCGAGCGCGCTGTTCGCGCACGCCGAGGGCGACGTCGGGCGCGACCACGACCCGCGCGCGCCGCGGGGCTACGAGCTGGAGGTCGACGCGGCCATCGTCGGCGGGCGGCTCCGGGTGATGTGGAACTACAGCGGAGCCCGGTACCGGCCCGAGACGATGGCGCGGCTCAGCGAGGACTTCGCGGCGCGCCTGCGCGCCCTCGTCGCGCACTGCCTCGCGCCGGACAGCGGCGGGTACACGCCCTCGGACTTCCCCCTCGCGCGGCTCGACCAGGCCAGGCTGGACCGCCTGCTCGGGGCCGGGCGCGGCGTCGAGGACGTCTATCCCTTGAGCCCGCTCCAGCAGGGGTTGCTCTTCCACAGCCTCTGGGAGCCCGGCTCTGGCGTCTACGTCGAGCAGGTGACGTGCAGGCTGGAGGGGGCGCTCGACCTCGACGCGTTCCGCCGGGCCTGGGAGGCCGTCGTCGAGCACCACGGCGTCCTGCGCACGACCTTCGCGTGGGAAGGCGCCGACGAGCCGCTCCAGATCGTGCGCCGCGGGGACGCTGCAGGGGCGGTGGAGATCGAGCTCGAGGACGTCCGCGGCGCCGGGGCCGAGGAGCAGCGGGCGCGGATGGCCGCGCGCATCGACGCCGATCGCGCGAGGGGCTTCGACCTGGCCCGGGGGCCGCTGACGCGCGTCTCGCTGCTGCGCCTCGGGGACGAGGCGTACCACGTGCTCTGGAGCCACCATCACCTCCTCCTCGACGGGTGGGCGGCGTCCCTCGTGCTGCAGGACGCCTTCGCCGCCTACGACGCCCTGCGCAGCGGCCGGCCTGTCGCGCTGTCGGCGCGCCGGCGCTACCGCGAGTACATCGGCTGGCTGCGCGCGCGGGACGCGGGCGCCGAGGAGCCGTTCTGGCGAGGCGCGCTCTCGGGCTTCAGCGCGGCGACGCCGTTGCCGCTCGACGGCGTGGGGCGCGCGACGCGCGAGGCGCGCGAGACGTGCGAGACGTTGACGGACGGGGCGAGCGGGTACGGGGCGAAGATCGTGGCGCTGTCGGAGGCGGCCACGGCGCGCCTGCAGCGCTTCGCGCAGCAGCACCGGGTGACGACGAGCACGCTCGTCCAGGCCGCGTGGGCGCTGCTGCTCAGCCGGGCCGCGCGGAACGACGACGTGCTGTTCGGGATCACGGTGGCCGGGCGGTCGGCGCCGCTGGCCGGGATCGAGGCCATGGTGGGGCTCTTCATCAACACGCTGCCCCTGCGCGTGGCCGTGCCCCAGGCCGCCACGGTCGCGGGCTGGCTGCGCGAGCTCCAGCAGACGACCACCGAGCTCGGCGCCCACGAGCACACGCCGCTCGCGCAGGCGCGCGCGTACAGCGCGATCCCGGCGGGACAGCCGCTGTTCGAGAGCCTGCTCGTCTTCGAGAACTACCCCACCGATCCTCGGACCCAGGAGGGGTTGCCCGGGCTCGGCGTCCGCGACGTCGCCTTCGCGGACCAGACCAACTACCCGCTCACCCTGGCCGTCCTGCCGGGAGGTCAGCTCCAGCTCCGCCTGTCCTACGACCGGCGGCGGTTCGACGAGGAGGCCGCTTCCCGCCTGCTCGGCCTCGTGGAGGAGGCGCTCCGGCAGCTCACCCGCCGGCCCGAGGCCAAGGTAGGCGAGCTGTCGCTCCCCGGCGAGCTGGAGTCCCGGCGCGTCGTGAAGGAGTGGAACGCGACCGAGCGCGCCTATCCGGACGAGCGGCGCGTCCACGAGCTGTTCGAGGCGCAGGTCGAGCGGACGCCGGACGCCGTGGCCGTGATCTTCGACGAGAAGCGGCTGAGCTATCGAGAGCTCAACCAGCGGGCCAATCAGGTCGCCCACGCGCTCAGGCGGCGCGGCGTCGCGCCCGACGGGCTCGTCGCCATCGCCGCAGAGCGCTCCGTCGAGATGGTCGTCGGGCTACTCGGCATCCTCAAGGCTGGCGGCGCCTACGTCCCCATCGACCCGGAGTACCCCGCCGACCGCATCGCCTTCATGCTCGAGGACGCCGCCGCGCCCGTCTTGCTCAGCCAGTGGCCCGTCGCCTCGCGCCTGCCCGCCCACCGCGCCAAGGTGCTCTGCCTCGACGTAGACCGCGCCCAGATTGACAGGGAACCGACTGGCAACCTCGGCATCCCGGTCTCGCCGGACCACCTCGCTTACACCATCTACACCTCGGGCTCGACCGGCCGGCCCAAGGGCGCCGGCAACAGCCACCGCGGCCTGCTCAACCGGCTGCAATGGATGCAGGAGCGCTACGGGCTCACCGCCGAAGACAGGGTGTTGCAGAAGACCCCCTTCAGCTTCGATGTCTCGGTCTGGGAGTTCTTCTGGCCCCTGATCACCGGCGCCGGCCTCGTCGTCGCGCGCCCCGGCGACCACCGCGACGGCGAGCGGCTGGTGGAGCTCATCACCCGCCACAGCGTCACCACCCTGCACTTCGTCCCGCCCATGCTCCAGGCCTTCCTGGAGACGCCCGGCGCCGACTCGTGCCGCTCGCTGCGCCGGGTCATCTGCAGCGGCGAGGCCCTGCCCGCCGAGCTCGCGCGCCGCTGCTTCGAGCGCCTGCCCGACGCCGAGCTCCACAACCTCTACGGGCCCACCGAGGCGTCCATCGATGTCACCGCCTGGGCCTGCAGGCCAGAGGACGCCGCGGTCCCCATCGGGCACCCCATCGCCAACACGCAGATCTACCTGCTCGACCGACACGGACAGCCCGTGCCCGCCGGCGTACCCGGCGAGCTCCACATCGGCGGTGTCGGCCTCGCCCGCGGCTACCACCGCCGGCCCGCCCTCACCGCCGAGCGCTTCGTGCCCGATCCGTTCGGCGCCGCGCCCGGAGGGCGGCTGTATCGGACAGGGGATCTGGCACGACACAGGCCCGACGGTGCCATCGAGTTCCTCGGACGCCTCGACCACCAGGTCAAGATCCGCGGCCTGCGCGTCGAGCTCGGCGAGATCGAGGCGCGCCTGCTCCAGCACCCGGACGTCCACGAGGCCGTCGTCGTCGCACGCGACGAGGCCCACGGCGGAAAGCGACTCGTCGCCTACGTCGCGGGCCGCGATGGATCCGCGCTCGAGCCCGAGGCGCTGCGCGCCTGGCTCGCCGAGACGCTCCCGGCCTACATGGTGCCGGCGCCGATCGTCGCCCTCGACCGACTCCCGCTCTCCCCCAACGGAAAGGTCGACCGCCGCGCCCTCCCCGCCCCCGAGGCGGCGGCGCTCGGCCATCGTCCCTATGTAGCGCCCCGGACCGAGGCGGAGCGGATCCTCGCGGAGGTCTGGGCGGAGGTGCTGCACCGCGCGCAGGTCGGCGTCGAGGACAACTTCTTCGAGCTGGGCGGCGACTCGATCGTCACCTTGCAGGTCATCGCGCGCGCCGCCCAGCGGGGGCTGCGCCTGACCCCCAAGCTGCTCTTCGAGCACCCGACCGTGGCCGAGGCCGCGGCGCAGCTGACCGTGGCGGACGCGCCAGAGGAGGCGCCGCCCGCGCCGCCGCCCGCCCCCGAGACCCCTGATGCCGGCCTCTCCGCGGAAGAGTGGAGCGCTCTCCTCGACGAGCTCCAAAGGTGAACCGTGTCTACCAAGCCTGATCCCTCTGCCAACATCGAAAGCGTCTATCCCCTCTCCCCCATGCAGGAGGGGATGCTCTTCCACACGCTGCTCCGCCCCTCCTCGGGCGTCTACCTCATGCAGAACCGCTATCGCATCGAGGGCGATCTGCAGATCGACGCGTTCGAGCGGGCCTGGCGAGAGGTGGTGGCGCGGCACGCGATCCTGCGCACCTCCTTCGTCTGGAAGAGCCAGAAACGCCCGCTCCAGGTCGTCCACAAGGCGGTGGAGCTGCCGTTCGAGGTGCTCGACCTCCGGGGCCTCACCGCAGAAGCCCAGGAAGCGCGCATCTCCAGGGAGCTCCGCGACGAGCTCGACCGAGGGCTCGACTTCGGCAAGCCGCCGGTGATGCGCCTGCGCCTCGTCCGGCTGGGCGACCGGACTCACGAGCTCGTCCACAGCTTCCATCACATCCTCCTCGACGAGTGGTGCACGTCGCTGCTGATGATGGACTTCCTCGCCCACTACGAGGCGCTGGTCCGGGGCGACGCGACGCGCCCCCCGCCCGCGCGCCCTTACCGCGATTACATCGACTGGCTCGGGCGGCGCGACGTGAAGGCGGCAGAGGCGTTCTGGCGGGGCGCCCTCGCGGGCTTCGGGGCCCCGACGCCGCTCGGGTTCGAGGAGCGCTCCACCGGCGCGGCGGCCGCGGACCACGGCGAGATCGACGACCTCACGGTCCGGCTCGGCGCGGAGCCCACGGCCGCGCTGCGCGCGCTCGCCCAGCGCCATCGCCTCACGCTCAACACGATCGTTCAGGGCGCCTGGGCCCTGCTCCTCAGCCATTACAGCGGCGAGCGAGAGGTGCTGTTCGGCGTCACCGTCGCCGGTCGCCCGCCGGAGCTGCCAGGCGTCGAGTCGATCCTCGGCCTCTTCATCAACACGCTGCCGCTGCGCGTCCCGGTCCCCGCGGACGCGCCGCTCCTGCCGTGGCTCGCCGCGCTGCTCCACAAGAACCTGGAGCTGCGGCAGCACGAGCACACGCCGCTCGTGGACATCCAGCGCTGGAGCGAGATCGAGCGCGGACAACCGATGTTCCAGAGCCTCCTCGTGTTCGAGAACGCGCCTGTCGACCCCGCCCTCCGCGAGGGGCGGATCGTCTTCCGGGTCGGGGACGTCCGCGACCGCGTCCACACGAACTACCCGCTCACGATCATGTCGTGGCCCGACACCGAGATGCCCCTCAAGCTGTCGTACGACAGGTCGCGCGTCCGGCCCGAGCTCGCCGCGCGGCTGCTCGGGCACCTCCGCGCCCTGCTCGAGGGCATGGCCGCGCGGCCCGACGCGCGCCTCGGCGACCTGCCGCTCCTCACGCCGGCCGAGCGGCAGCAGGCGCTCGTCGCGTGGAACACGACCCCGGCGGTCGAGGAGGACCTCTCGTCCTACGCCGCGCGCTTCCACGCCCAGGTCGCGCGGACGCCCGACGCCATCGCCGTGTCGTGCGCGGATCGGCGGCTGACGTACGCCGCGCTGAACCGCGACGCCAACCGCGCGGCGCACGCGCTCCGCGCGCGCGGGATCGGCCCCGAGCAGCGGGTGGCGCTGCTCGACGACCGGGGCATCCCGCTGCTCACCATGATCCTCGCCGTCTTCAAGGCCGGCGGGGCGTACGTGCCGATCGACCCCGCCTACCCGGCCGAGCGCGCGGCGCAGATCCTCGCCTCGAGCGAGCCCCGCGTGGTGCTGACGCGCGAGCGACACCGCGGCACTTTGGAAAGAGCATTTGCTTTGCTGCCCGAGGGGCGCCGGCCGGCGATCGCGACGCTCGAGGGCGCCCTCGACGAGGCCTCGTCCGACGAGAACCCGGAGGAGCGCGGCGGGCGCGGCGGGCGCGGCGGGCCGGAGAGCCTCGCCTACGTCATCTACACGAGCGGCTCCACCGGGGTGCCCAAGGGCGCGATGGTCGAGCGGCGCGGGATGCTCAACAACATGCTGAGCAAGATCCCGCGGCTCGGCCTCGCGGCGGGCGACGTCATCGCGCAGACGGCGTCGCCGTGCTTCGACATCTCGGTCTGGCAGTTCCTGACGGCCCTGCTCTTCGGCGGCGCGGTCGACATCGTGCCCGACGAGACAACGCGCGATCCGGGCCGCCTGCTCGAGCACGTCGAGCGCCGGGGGATCGCCGTCGTCGAGGTCGTCCCCGCCGTGCTCCAGGGCATGCTGGACGCGGCGCTCGCGCCCCACGGGGAGGAGATCGAGCGCCCCGCGCCGCCGGCGCTGGCGCGGCTGCGCTGGATCCTGCCGACAGGCGAGGCGCTCCCCGCCGCGCTCGCCAGGGCGTGGCTCGACCGCTTCCCGGCGGTGCCCCTCATGAACGCCTACGGGCCCGCGGAGTGCTCGGACGACGTGGCGCTGCACGCGATCGCCGCGCCGCCCGCCGCGCACGAGGCCCAGGTCCCGATCGGAAGGCCGGTGGACGGCCTGCGGCTCTACGTGCTGGATCACCTGCTCGCCCCGTCGCCCGTCGGCGTGACCGGCGAGCTGTACGTGGGCGGCATCGGCGTCGGGCGCGGCTACCTGGGCGAGCCGGGCCGCACCGCCGCCGCGTTCCTCCCCGACCCGTTCAGCCAGGCGCCGGGGCGCCGGCTCTACCGGACCGGGGATCTCGGTCGCTACCGCGAAGACGGCACGATCGAGTTCGCCGGCCGGAGGGATCACCAGGTCAAGCTGCGGGGCTTCCGCATCGAGCTCGGCGAGATCGAGGCGCGGCTCGCCGAGCACCCCGCCGTGCAGGAGGCCGCGGTGCTCGTCCGCGAGGACCGGCCTGGCGTGCGGAGGCTCGTCGCCTACGTGGCCGCGGGCGCTGACGTGGCCGCGGGCGCTGACCTGGCCGCGGGCGCTCCGGCGCCGGCCGCGGGCGCTCCGGCGCCGGCCGCGGAGGCGCTGCGCGCGTGGCTCGCGGAGCGCCTGCCCGAGTACATGGTGCCGCCGGTCTTCGTGCTCCTGCCGGCGCTCCCCCGCACGGCGAACGGCAAGGTGGACCGCCGCGCGCTGCCCGCCCCCGACGGCGGCGATGCGCGGAGCCACGTGGCGCCGCGCACCGCGACCGAGGAGCTGCTCGCCGGGATCTGGGCCGAGGTGCTGGGCGTGGAGCGGGTCTCCGTGGAGGACTCGTTCTTCGACCTCGGCGGCCACTCGCTGCTGCTGACGCAGGTCCTCTCGCGCGCGCGCCGCGTGCTCGACGTCGAGCTCCCGCTCCGCGCGCTCTTCGAGACGCCGACCGTGGCCGCCCAGGCGCGCGCCGTCGAGGCGGCCCGGCGCGGCCCCCTGGCCCCGCCGGCGCCGCCGCTGCTCCCGCAGTCGCAGAGCCCGCAGCCGCAGAGCGGCCCGCCGCCGCTCTCCTTCGCGCAGGAACGCCTGTGGTTCCTCGCGCAGCTCGAGGAGACCGCGGCGTCCTACAACGTCCCCGCGGCGGTGCGCCTGCTCGGGCCGCTCGACGTGGCCCGGCTCGAGCGCAGCTTCGCCGCGGTGGTCCGCCGCCACGAGTCGCTGCGCGCCACGTTCGAGGAGCGCGACGGCCGGGCGGTGGCGATCGTCCACGCCCAGCTGCCGGTGACGCTCTCCCTCGACGACCTCGGCGACGTGCCCGAGGCGGCGCGCGAGACGGCGGCGCTGCGGCGGCTCGAGGCCGAGGCCCGCCGGCCCTTCGACCTCCGCGGCGGGCCGCTGCTCCGGATCGCGCTGGCGCGCCTCGGCGAGCGCGAGCACCTCCTGCTCGTCGTCCTCCACCACATCGTGTCGGACGGCTGGTCCATGAACGTCCTCGTCCGCGAGGTGGCGGAGCTCTACGCCGCCGACGCGGAGGGGCGCGCCGCGGCGCTCCCGTCGCTCCCGATCCAGTACGCCGACTACGCCCGGTGGCAGCGCGCGTGGCTCACGGGGGCGGCGCTCGACCAGCAGCTCGCGTACTTCCGGCAGCGGCTCGGCGCGGAGCCGCCGGTGCTGCGGCTGCCCACCGACAAGCCGCGGCCCGCCGCGCGGTCCTACCGGGGCGCCCGCCTCAACTTCGCGCTCCCGCGCGAGCTCTCCGACGAGCTCGGCGCGCTCGCGCGCGGCCAGGGCGCCACCACGTTCATGCTGCTCCTGGCCGCGTTCCAGGCGCTCGTCGCGCGCCTCAGCGGCCAGACGGACCTGTGCATCGGGACGCCCGTCGCCGGCCGCACGCGCGTCGAGGTCGAGGGGCTCATCGGGCTCTTCGTCAACACGCTCGTGCTGCGGGCAGATCTCTCGGGGGACCCGCGCTTCACCGATGTCCTCGCGCGCGCACGAGAAGAGGTGCTCGCCGCGCAGGCGCACCAGGACCTGCCGTTCGAGCAGCTCGTGAAGGCGCTCCGGCCGGCGCGGGATCTCGGCAGCACCCCGCTCTTCCAGGTGATGTTCTCGCTCCAGGAGGCCTCGCGGCGCGCGCTCCCGCTCGCCGACCTCGAGCTCCGGCCCGTCGAGGTGGACCCGGGCAGCGCCCAGTTCGACCTCTCGCTCCACATGGCGACCGCGCCGGAGGGGCTGAGCGGCTCGTTCGAGTACAGCACCGAGCTCTTCGAGGAGCGCACGATCCGCCGCATCGCGGACGACCTCCGCGCCCTGCTGGAGGCGATCGCAGCGCGGCCGACGGCGCGGCTCGGCGAGCTCCCGCTGCCCATGGCGCCGGCGCCGCCCGAGCCCGCGCCGCCCGAGCCGCCCGCGCCGCCCGAGGCAGCGCCGGCGGCGGCGGCGATCGTCGAGGCAGCGCCGACCGCCGGCGCAGGAGGAGCGCCCCCGGCCGCGGCGCCGGACGCCGCGCCCGCCACGGACGTCGAGGCGGAGCTCGCGCAGATCTGGGCCGCGGTGCTGGGCCGCGAGCGCGTCGGCCGCCACGACAACTTCTTCGCGCTGGGCGGCGACTCGATCCTGAGCCTTCAGGTCGTGTCCCGCGCGAAGCAGGCGGGCCTCCGCCTGACGGCGCGGCAGATGTTCCAGCACCAGACCCTCGCGGAGCTCGCGGCCGCCGCGGGCGTCGCCTCGGCCGCAGACGCGGAGGCCGAGGAGGAGCCGGAGGCGGGCGACGTCCCCCTCACCCCGATCCAGCGGCGGTTCTTCGCGCGCGATCTGCCGAACCCCCACCACTGGAACCAGGCGCTCCTGCTCACGGTCGCCGAGCCGCTCGAGTGGCCGGCGCTGGAGGCCGCCGTGCAGGCGCTCCTGCGCCACCACGACGCGCTGCGGATGCGCTACGTGCCGCGCGACGTGCCGCGCGACGTGCCGCGCGACGTGCCGCGCGACGTGCCCGACGAGCGCGGCTTCCGCCAGACGCTCGCGCCAGCCAGCGAGCCCGCCCAGGTCGTGCACCGGGCGGACCTCGCCGCCGTGCCCGAGGCCGAGCAGCCGCGGGCGCTCGAGGCGCAGGCGACCCGGTGGCAGGCCAGCCTGGACCTGACGGCAGGGCCGCTCCTGCGCGTGGTCGCGTTCGATCTCGGCGCCGGCAGGCCGGGGCGGCTCTTGCTCGTCGCGCACCACCTCGTCGTCGACGGCGTGTCGTGGCGGGTCCTCCTCGAGGACCTCGAGGTCGCCTACGATCAGGCGCGCCGCGGCGCGCCGGCGCAGCTGCCCGACAGGACCACCTCGTTCGCGCGGTGGGCGGCGCGCCTCGAGGCCGCGGCGCAGGAAGCCGTCCTCCAGGAAGAGGCGACCTACTGGCTCGAGCTGCCCTGGGATCGCCTCGCGCCGCTGCCCGTCGACGCGCCGGCGGGGGATCGCGCGGAGACGGCCATGGCCACGCTCAAGGTGGGCCTGAGCGGGGCGGAGACGCGGTCGCTGCTGGAGGCGGTGTCGGAGGCGTACAGGACGCGCATCGACGAGTTCTTGCTGGCCGGGCTGGCCCTCGCCCTCGGGCGGTGGACCGGACAGCCGCTCTCGGCGATCGAGGTCGAAGGCCACGGGCGCGAGGCGCTCGACGGGGCCGACCTGGATCTATCGCGCACGGTCGGCTGGTTCACGAGCGCTTACCCGGTGCTGCTCGAGGTGGCGCCGGACGCGGCGCCGGGCGCCGTGCTCAGGACGGTGAAGGAGCAGCTCCGCCGCGTCCCGCGGCGCGGCCTCTCCTTCGGCGCGGTGCGGGAGCTCGGGACCGGGGCGATCGCGGAACGGCTGCGCCGCCTGCCGGCGCTCGGCGTCGGCTTCAACTACCTGGGGCAGTGGGACCAGGTGGTGGGCGCCGGCGCGCGGTTCTCCCTGGCCGAGGAGTCGCCCGGCGCCGAGCACGACCCGCGCAGCCCGCTCGCGTACGAGATCGAGATCGACGCGGCGGTGTACGACGGCCGGCTCGAGGCGACCTTCCGCTACAGCGCCGCGCGGTACCGGCAGGAGACGGTCGCGGCGGTCAGCGCGCTGTGGCGCGACGCGCTGAGAGAGCTGATCGCGCACTGCCTGTCACCCGACGCCGGCGGCTACACGCCGTCGGACTTCACCGACGTCGCGCTCGCGTCGGACGAGCTGGACTCCATCCTCGAAGCTTTGGACTGACGCCATGACGAACAAGAAGAAAGACGTTGAGTCGATTCACTACCTCTCCCCGCTCCAGCAGGGATTGCTCTTTCACGCGGTCTCGGACCGGTCCGCCGACCCGTACTTCGTCCAGACGGCGTTCCTCCTGGAGGGGCGGCTCGATCCGGACACCTTCGAGCGCGCCTGGCAGGCGCTCGCGGAGCGGCACCCGATCCTGCGCACCGGCTTCGTCTGGGAGGGCGTGACGAGGCCGGTGCAGGTCGTCCGGCCGCGGGCGGCGATCCCGGTGGCGCGCCACGACCTCCGCGGGGTCGCCGCGGGCGAGCGCGAGGAGGCCCTGGCCGCGCTCATGGCCGCGGACCGGCGCGCCGGCTTCGACCTGCTCAAGGCCCCCCTCATGCGGCTGACGCTGGTCCAGGTCGAGGAGGAGGCCTTTTATTTCATCAACAGCCATCATCACCTCTTGCTGGACGGGTGGAGCTTCGCCCTCCTGCTGCGCGAGGCGCTGACCGTCTATCAGGCGCTCGTGCGGGGCACGGTCCCCGAGCTGCCGCGGGCGCGCGCGTACAGGGAGTACCTGGCCTGGGTGCAGGCCCAGGACGAAGAGGCCGCCGAGCGGTTCTTCCGCGAGGCGCTGGCCGGGTTCCGGGCGCCGACGCCGCTGCCGCTGCCGCTACCGCTGGAGGCCGGGCCGGCGACGGCCGCGGCGGGCGAGGAAGCGTTCCCGTTCGCGGAGCAGGCGCTGCGCTTCTCGCGGGCGGAGACGGAGGCGCTCGCGGCCTGCGCGCGCCGCCTGCGCGTCACGCTGAACACGCTCGTGCAGGGCGCCTGGGCCCTGCTGCTCTCACGGCACAGCGGGGAGCCGGACGTGGTCTTCGGCGCCACGGTGTCGGGCCGCCCCCCGGAGCTCCCCGGCTCCGAGGCGATCGTCGGCGTGCTGATCAACACGCTGCCGGTGCGCGTCCGCGTCGACGAGCACGAGCCGCTCGCCGCCTGGCTCTCGCGGCTGCAGGACCGCAACAGCGAGCTGCGCCAGCACGAGTGGACCCCGCTGTCCCTCGTCCAGCGCTGGAGCGAGGTGCCGGGCGGGAGGTCGCTCTTCGACACGCTGGTGGTGTTCGACAGCTACCCCGAGGAGGAAGTGAGCGATGCGCAGTCCGACGTGCGCGACGTGCGGGTGCGCCCCTTGCCCCGGCCCGGCGGCGGGCACGTCGACGGCGCCCTGCTCACGGTGGGGCGCAACAACTACCCGCTGTCGCTCATCGTCGAGCCGTCGAGCGAGCTCGGGCTGATCCTTTGCTACGAGCGCCGCCGCCTCGCGCACGACGCCGCGGCCAGCCTGCTCGGCCAGTGCCGCGCGCTGCTCGAGGCGATGGCGGCGCGACCGCGCGCGCGCCTGGCCGAGCTGCCGCTCGTGAGCGGCGAGGAGCGCCGGCGCCTGCTCGTCGAGTGGAACGCGACGGCCGAGGCCTTCCCGCCCGCCTGCGTCCACGAGCTCTTCGAGGCGCAAGCCGCCGCGCGCCCCGGCGCGCTGGCCGTCGTCTGCGAGGGGACGGCCCTCACCTACGGGGAGCTCGGCCGGAGGACCAACCAGCTGGCGCGGAGGCTGCGGGCGCTCGGCGTGGGGCCCGACGACAGGGTCGCCCTGTGCATCGAGCGCTCGGCGGAGCTGATCGTCGCGCTGCTCGGCGTGCTCAAGGCCGGCGCCGCGTACGTGCCCGTCGACCCGAAGTTCCCGCGCGAGCGGCTCCGCGCCGTGGTGGAGGACAGCGGCGCGCGCGTCCTGATCACGGAGGAGCGATGGGCCGGCGCCTTCGACGAGCCGGGGCCGGCGCTGCTCTTCCTCGACCGCGACGCGGGCGCCCTCGCGACCGAGTCCGGCGCGCCGCTCGGCGCGCCGCTCGGGTCCGACGCGCCGCTCGACGCCAGAGCCGCCCGGCCCGGGAACCTCGCTTACCTCATCTACACCTCAGGCTCGACGGGGCGCCCGAAGGGCGTGGCCGTCGAGCACCGCCACCTCGCGAACTACGTGCGCGGCGTGCTCGCGCGGCTGCCCCTCGCCGAGGGCGGCGGCATGGCGCTCGTGTCGACCGTGGCCGCCGACCTCGGGCACACGTCGCTCTTCGGCGCGCTCTGCTCGGGCCGCACGCTGCACGTCCTCTCCGAGGCGCGGATCTTCGATCCCGACGCGACCGCCGAGTACATGAGCCGCCACGGGGTCGACGCGCTCAAGATCGTCCCGAGCCACCTCGCCGCGCTCCTCGAGGCAGCGCACCCCGAGCGCGTGCTGCCCGCGCGCTGCCTCGTGCTCGGCGGCGAGGCCTCGAGCTGGGAGCTCATCGAGCGGATCCGGACGCTCGCGCCCGGCTGCGCCGTCCTGAACCACTACGGCCCCACCGAGACGACCGTCGGCTCGCTCACGTGGACGATCGACCCCGCGCGCGGTCGCGCCGGCGCGACGGTGCCGATCGGCCGGCCGCTCCCCAACACCCAGGCTTACGTGCTGGGCTCGAACCTCGATCCGGTGCCCGTGGGCGTGCCCGGGGAGCTCTACCTGGGCGGGGCCGGCGTGACGCGCGGCTACCACGCGCGCCCCGAGCTGACGGCGGAGCGCTTCGTCCCCGATCCGTTCGGAGGCGCCCCGGGCGGTCGCCTCTACCGCACCGGGGATCGGGTGCGCCTCCTCGCGGACGGCGCGATCGAGTTCCTCGGGCGCACCGACCACCAGATCAAGCTGCGCGGCCACCGCGTCGAGCTGGGCGAGATCGAGGCGCGCCTGCGCGAGCAGCCCGAGGTGCGCGAGGCGGTCGTGGCGGCGCGGGACGGCGGCGGGGCCGTGCGCCTCGTGGCCTACGTGGTGGGCCGGGAGGCGGCGGCGCTCGACGCGGCGGCGCTCCGCGCGCGGCTCGCGCTGCAGCTGCCCGACTACATGGTGCCCGCCGCGATCGTGGCGCTGCCAGCGCTGCCGCTCACCGCGAACGGGAAGATCGACCGAGCGGCGCTGCCCGAGCCCGAGCGGGCCGGCGCGGGCGCGGCGGACCCCCGCGGCTTCGTCGCGCCGCGGAACGAGGTCGAGGCCACCCTCGCCCAGATCTGGGCCGACATCCTGCGCGTCGAGCGGGTCGGCATCCACGACAACTTCTTCGCCCTCGGCGGCGACTCCATCCGGAGCCTCCAGGTCATCGCGCGCGCCAACCAGCGCGGCGTCAAGCTGAGCCCGAAGGACCTGTTCGACCACCCCACCGTGGCCGCCGCCGCGGCGGTCGCGGTCTCGGGCTCCGCCGCCGCAGCAGGCCCGGACCAGGCCGCAGCGCCGCCGGGAGCGCCGCCCGGCGAGGCGCCGTCCCGGTTCCCGCTGAGCGGCCTCACGCAGGACGAGATCGCGCGCAGCCTGCCGGACGCGTCGGGGCTCGACGACGTCTACCCGCTCTCGCCGATGCAGGAGGGGATGCTCTTCCACACCCTGCTGAACCCGGGCTCGGGCATCTACCTGATGCAGCAGCACTACGTGTGGCACGGCGCGCTCGACGCCGACCTCGTCGTCGAGGCCTGGCGGCGGGTGGCGGCGCGGCACCCGATCCTGAGGACGTCCTTCGTCTGGAAGGACCTCGAGCGGCCGCTCCAGATCGTCCACCGAGAGGTCGACCTCTCCGAGGTGATCCAGTTCCTCGACTGGCGCGACCAGAGCGAGGCCGAGCAGGAGGAGCGCCTCGCCGAGACGCTCGAGGCCGAGCTCGCCGAGGGGCTCGACATGACCCGCGCGCCGCTGATGCGGATCCGGCTGATCCGCGTGCGGGAGGACGCCTACCGCATCGTGCGGAGCTTCCACCACATCCTCACGGACGACTGGTGCTTCTCGGTGCTGATGATGGAGTGCCTGTCGTACTACGCGGCGCTCCGCGAGGGCCGCTCGCTGGAGCTGCCCGAGCCGCGCCCTTACCGCGACTACATCGCCTGGCTCGCGCGGCAGGACCTCCCGGCGGCCGAGCGGTTCTGGCGCGAGGAGCTCCGCGGCTTCGCGGAGCCGACGCCCCTCGGCGTCGACCGCGTCCTCCCCGAGGGCGCGGCGCCGCCCGCGGGGGCCGGGGTGAGCGACGCGTTCGCCGAGCTGCCCGGCGACCTGACCGAGGCGCTCCTCGGCCTCGCGCACCAGCACGGGCTGACGCCCAACACCCTCGTGCAAGGGGCCTGGGCGCTACTCCTGAGCCGCTACAGCGGCCAGCGCGACGTCGTGTTCGGCGTGACCGTGGCGGGCCGCCCGACCGATCTGCCCGGCGTCGAGACGATCGTGGGCCTCTTCATCAACAGCCTGCCGCTGCGGGTGCGCGTGTCGCCCGAGCAGCCGCTCCTCGCGTGGCTCAAGGGCCTCCTGGCCCACAACTACCGCATCCGCGAGTTCGAGTACCCGCCGCTCGTGGAGATCCAGCGGTGGAGCGAGCTCCCGAAGGGGCAGTCGCTGTTCAACAGCCTCCTCGTCTTCGAGAACGCGCCGAAGGATCCCCGCCTCGGGGAGCAGGTGGGCGACGTCCGCCTCTCCTACGAGCAGGACCGGGTCCACACGAACTACCCGATGACGGTCGTGGCGTACCCGGGCGCGGGGCTCGGGATCCGGCTCTCGTACGACCGGCGCCTGTTCGATCACGAAGCCGTCGAGCGGATGCTGGGCCACCTGGTCCAGCTGCTCTCGGAGATGGCCCGCCGCCCGGAGGCCCTCCTCGGCGACCTCTCGCTCCTGAGCGAGCCCGAGCGCCGGCAGCTGCTGCTGGCGTGGAACGACACGAAGGGCGCGGAGCCCGCGGCGCCGGGCTACGTGGCGCTCTTCGAGGCCCAGGTGCGCCGGACGCCGGACGCGGAGGCCGTCACGTGCCGCGGGCGCCGGCTCACCTACGCGGCCCTGAACCGCGCCGCCAACCAGGTCGCCCACGCGCTGCGCGCCGAGGGCGTGGGTCCGGACACGATCGTCGCCGTGCTGGAGGCGCGCGACATCGAGCTGCTCGTCGCGCTACTCGGCGTGCTCAAGGCCGGCGGCGCGTACCTCCCGCTCGATCCCCACCAGCCGGAGCAGCGCCTCGCCGGCGTCGTCGCGTCGAGCCGCGCGCCGGTGGTCGTGACCTCGGAGGCGTGGGTCCCGCGGCTCGGCAAGGCGCTCGCGCACCTGCCGGAGCCGGCGCGGCCGCGGTTCGTGACGCGCGAGCGCCTCGCCGCGCAGCGCGGGCCCGCGACCGCGCCCATGCCTGTCGACAATCTCCCGCCGATCGCCGGCCCCGGGCACCTCGCGTACGTGATCACCACGAGCGGATCGACCGGCGTGCCCAAGGGGGCGATGGTCGAGCACGCGGGGATGCTCAACAACGTGTGGGGGAAGATCCCCGCGCTGGAGCTCGGCCCCTCGGACGTGATCGGCCAGACAGCGTCCCAGTGCTTCGACATCTCGGTGTGGCAGCTCCTGACGGCGCTGCTCTGCGGCGGCCGCGTGCACATCGTCCCCGAGGAGGTCGTGGGCGATCCGCGGCGCCTGCTGGAGGAGGTCGAGGCGCAGGGGATCACGGTGCTCGAGCTGGTCCCGTCGCTCCTGCGGGAGCTCGTCGCGGAGGGCGCGGAGGCGCGCGAGGCGCAGGCGTCCGCGCACTTCGCGCGCCTCCGGTGGATGCTGCCCACCGGCGAGGCCCTGACGCCCGAGCTCTGCCGCCGGTGGTTCGAGCGGTACCCCCGCGTCCCCCTCATGAACGCCTACGGGCCGGCCGAGTGCGCCGACGACGTGGCGCTTCACGCGATCACCGCGGCCCCCGCGCCCGAGCTCGCGCGCGTGCCCATCGGCCGGCCCGTGCCCAACGTGAGGCTCCACGTCGTGACCGGCGGCGACCTCGCGCCCGTCGGCGTGACCGGCGAGATCTGCGTCGCTGGCGTCGGCGTGGGGCGAGGCTACCTGAACGACCCCGCCCGCACCGCGGAGGCCTTCGTGCCCGACCCGTTCGGCGGCGCGCCCGGCGCGCGCATGTACCGGACCGGAGATCTCGGCCGGCGCCTCGCGGACGGCGCGATCGAGTTCGCGGGGCGGCGGGATCACCAGGTGAAGATCCGCGGCTTCCGCATCGAGCTCGGGGAGATCGAGGCGCGCCTCGCGCAGCACCCGGAGGTCGGCGAGGCCGTCGTCGCGGTCCGGGAGGAGGGCCCCGCCGGCAAGCGCCTCGTCGCCTACGTCGTCGGCGCCGCCGGCGAGCCCCCGCCGCCCGAGCGCCTGCGCGGCTTCCTGAAGGAGACGCTGCCCGACTACATGGTGCCGCCCGTCTTCGTCGCCCTGCCCGCGCTGCCGCTCACGCCGAACGGCAAGGTCGACCGGAAGGCGCTGCCGGCGCCGGAGGCGCCCGCGGCCGGGTCGAGCGACGCGGCCGGCGGCGCCCCGCGGACGGCCACGGAGCAAGCCCTCGCGAGCATCTGGGCCGAGGTGCTGGGGCTCGACAGGGTCCCCGTCCACGCGGGCTTCTTCGACCTGGGTGGGCACTCGCTCCTGGCCACGCAGGTGGTGTCGCGCGTGCGCAAGGCGCTCGGCGTCGAGCTGCCGCTGCGCAGCCTGTTCGACCACCCCACCGTGGCGGAGCTCGCGCGCGACGTCGATCAGCGTCTCGGCCACCCTGCCGGTGCCCTGGCGACCGGGGCGCCGCCGATCGTCCCCGCGCCGCGGCAGGGGCCGCTGCCGCTCTCGTTCGCGCAGCAGCGGCTGTGGTTCCTGTCCCAGCTCGAGCCCGACAGCGCCGGCTACAACATGACCGCGGCCGTGCGCGTCGAGGGGGAGCTCGACGTCGCGCTGCTGCGGGAGAGCCTCGCCGCGCTCGTCCGGCGCCACGAGTCGCTGCGGACCACGTTCGGCGTGGCCTCCGGCGAGCCGGTGCAGGTGATCGACCCCGAGGGCGCGCCGGCGTTCGAGGTGGTGGACCTGTCGGCGGCGCCCGCCGCGGAGCACGGCGCGGCGGTCCAGCGCCTCGCCGCCGAACGCGCGGAGCGGCCGTTCGACCTCGGCCGCGGGCCGCTCCTGCGGGTGACCGCGATCAAGCTCCGCGAGGACGAGCTCGTGCTGGTCGTCGTCGTGCACCACATCGTGGCGGACGGCTGGACCATGAACGTGCTCGTCGCGGAGCTGGCCGAGCTGTACGCCGCGGCGAGGGCCGCACGGCCGCCGGCGCTGCGGCCGCTGCCGGTCCAGTACGCGGACTTCGCCGTCTGGCAGCGGCGGTGGATGCAGGGACCGGTCCGCGAGGCGCTCCTCGGCGCCTGGCGCGAGCGGCTCTCCGGGCACCCGCCTGCGCTCGATCTGCGCCCGGATCACCCGCGGCCCGCCGCGGCGAGCCACCGCGGCGCGCGCCACACGATCGCGGTGGACCGCGCGCTCTCCGAGGCGCTGCGCGCGCTCGGCCGGCGCGAGGGCGCGACGCTCTTCATGACGCTGCTCGCCGCGTTCAAGGTCGTGCTCCTCGGGCGCACGGGCCAGAGCGACCTCCTCGTCGGCACCGACGTCGCCGGCCGCAACCGCGCCGAGATCGAGGGGCTGATCGGGTTCTTCGTGAACCTCCTCGTCCTGCGTACGGATCTCGGCGGCCTGCCGACGTTCCGGGAGCTCCTTCAGCGCGTCCGGGAGGTCACGCTCGACGCGTACGCGCACCAGGACCTGCCGTTCGAGCAGGTCGTCGACGCCCTGCGCCCGCCCCGCGAGCCCGGCCGCCACCCCCTCGTGCAGACGCTCTTCGTGCTGCAGAACGTCCCCGCCTCCGAGATCTCGCTGCCCGGGGTGCGCTTCAGCGCCGTGGAGCTCGACCGGGAGGTGTCGCGGTTCGACCTCGGCGTGTTCGTCGAGGAGACGGACGAGGGGCTCACGTGCGCGTGGAAGTACCGCGCCGATCTGTTCGAGCCGCCGACCATCGCGGGGATGGCGGCCCACTTCATGGCCGTGCTGCGGGCCATCGTGGACGACCCCGACCGCCGGGTGACGGCGCTCGCGGCGCTCGCGGCAGCCGAGAGGAAGGAACGCACCGTGGAAGGACGCGCGCGCGACGAGGGCCGGCTCCGGAGCCTCAAGCGCATCACCCCCCGCAAGGTGGACGTGGGCCCGAGCGCGCTGGTCGCGACCAGCACGCTCGGCGACGGGCCGCTGCCGCTGGTCGTGAAGCCGGCGGTGGACGACGTGGACCTCGCCGCGTGGGCCCGCGCGGAGCGGGCGTTCGTCGAGGCGCAGCTGCTCCGGCACGGGGCCGTCCTGTTCCGCGGCTTCCCGATCAGGTCGGCCCCGGAGTTCGAGCAGGTCGCGCAGGCCGTCTGCGGCGAGCTGTTCGGCGAGTACGGCGATCTCCCGCGGGAGAAGACCGGAAAGCACATCTACAGCTCGACGCCCTACCCGGCCGACAAGGCCATCCTGTTCCACAACGAGAGCTCGCACCTGCCGCGCTGGCCGCTCAAGCAGTGGTTCTTCTGCGTGCAGGCCGCGCCGGAGGGCGGCGCGACGCCGATCGTGGACTGCCGGCGGCTGTACGAAGCGCTCGCGCCCGACGTCCGCGAGCGCTTCCGGCGGTCGGGGCTGCTCTACGTGCGGAACTTCACGCCGGGCTTCGACGTCGGCTGGCAGGACTTCTTCCACACGACGGATCCCGCGGTCGTCGAGGAGCGCTGCCGCGCGGGCGGCATGCGGTGCGAGTGGCTCGCGGGCGGCCGGCTGCGGATCAGCCAGCGCGGCCCGGCCGTGCTCTCGCACCCGAAGACGGGAGAGCAGGTGTTCTTCAACCAGATCCAGCTGCACCACCCGGCGTACCTGGAGGCGCCGGTGCGCGAGTCGCTCCTGGCGATGGTCGGCGAGGCGTGGCTGCCTCGCAACGTCTGCTACGGCGACGGCGCGCCGATCGAGGCCGAGACGACGCGCGCGCTCGGCGAGGCGTACGAGCGCTGCGCCGTGCGGTTCCCGTGGCAGGAGGGCGACATCATCCTGCTCGACAACATGCTCGTGGCCCACGGCCGCGACCCGTTCTCGGGCCCGCGGAAGATCGTGGTGGCCATGGGCGAGATGATGACGGCCGAGCAGGCGTCGCAGGGCGCGGTGGCGTCATGACGACGCAGGTCACCGAGCTCGGGCCCAGCGTCCAGGGCGTGCGCCTGTCGCCGCAGCAGCGACGCCTGTGGGCGCTCCACCGGAGCGGCGCCACGGTGTTCGCGCGCGCGCTGATCCGCCTGGAGGGAGACCTCGACGCCGCGCGGCTGGCCGGCGCCCTCGGCGAGGTCGTCGCGCGCCACGAGATCCTGAGGACGACCTTCCGCCGGGATCCGCGCCTCAAGTTCCCGCTGCAGGCCGTCGGCGGTGCGGCGCCCGCGTGGCGCCGGGTGGACCTGAGCGGCCGCGCGGCCGGCGAGCAGGAAGCGCGCGTCGAGGCGCTCTGGCGCGAGGCGGCGCGGCTCGGGGTCGACCTCGAGCGCGGGCCGCTGCTCCACGTGTGGCTCGTGCGCCGCGCCGAGCGGCTGCACGACCTGCTCGTCGCCGCGCCCGCGCTCGCCGCCGACGCGTGGACGCTGGACCTCCTGTTCCGCGAGCTGGCCGACGCCTACGCCGGCGGTCGGCGCGAGGCCGGGGAGGAGCCCGTGCAGTACGCCCAGTTCGCCGAGTGGCAGAACGATCTCGTCGGCTCGGCGGAGAGCGCCCCGGCGCCCGCGGGGGTGCCCGCCGTCCTCCCGTTCGAGGGCGCCGCCGAGGAGGGCGGCGCTCCCGGCGAGGTCGTCGACGTCGTCGACATCGAGCTCGACGCGGCGCTGCTCGGCCGGCTGGAGTCGCTGGCCCGCGGCGAGGGCGCCTCGCTCGCGTCGGTCCTGCTCGCGGCCTTCCAGCTCCACCTCGCTCGCCTCACCGGGTCGCGGGAGCTCGTCGTCGCCGTGGCCTCGGCCGGGCGGAGGATCGAGGACGTCCAGGAGGTCATGGGCCCGGTGGCCAGGTGGCTCCCGGTGCCGTGCCGCGTGGACGACGCGCAGCGGTTCGCCGAGCTGGTGCTCCGGGCGCAGGCGGGCGTCGAGGCGGTGGCGGAGGACGAGGAGTGCTGGAACCCCGACCTGCCCGCGGACGGCGGGGCGGCCGGGAGCACCGTCGGCTTCGAGTTCTCGTCGCTCCCGGAGCCCAGGGTGGCGGGCGGCCTCGCGTGGCACGTCGAGCGCCAGTGCGCGGGCGCGGGCGGGCTCAAGCTCGCGCTCTCGGCCCAGCGCGGGCGGGGCCGCGTGCGCCTCTCGCTCTGGCACGACGCGCGCCGCTGCGGCGCGGAGGGCGTCCTGGCGATGGCCGAGCAGTACCGGGCGCTGCTCGGCAGCGCGGCCGAGGCCTGGTCGGCGCCTGTTGCGCGCCTCGGCCTGCTCGGCCCGGCGGAGCGGGCGCGGCGGCTCTCGGAGGGCCGGGGAGCGGCGCGCGACGCGGCGCCGCCGCGGTGCTTGCACGCGGCGTTCGAGGAGCACGCGGCGCGGCAGCCCGACGCGCTGGCCGTCGTCGCGGGCGATCGGCGGCTGACCTACGCGGAGCTGAACCGGCAAGCGAACCGGATCGCGCACCACCTCCGCCGGCGCGGCGTCGGCAGCGGCAGCCCGGTCGGCCTCTGCTGCGAGCGCTCGGTGGAGATGATCGCGGGCCTCCTGGGCATCCTCAAGGCCGGCGGGGCCTACGTGCCGCTCGACCCGCACGCCCCCGCGCACCGGCTCGCCCAGCAGATCCGCCGCGCCGGCTTCTCTGTCCTGCTCACGAACGCCCCTGCCCGCGACCGGCTGCCGGACGCCGGCTGCGCCATCCTCTCGCTCGACGACGCGGCGCCGCTCGACGCGGAGCCCGCCGAGGACCCGGCCGCGCCGGTGCTGCTCGACGATCTCGCGTCGGTCGTCTTCACGTCGGGCTCGACGGGCGAGCCCAAGGGCGTCGCCGTCACGCACCGCGGGGTCGCCAGCTACACGCGCTCGGTGTGCGAGGCGCTCGGGATCGAGGCCGGGCTGCACTTCGCGACCGTCTCGACGCTGAGCGCGGATCTCGGCAACACGAGCATCTTCGCCTCGCTCGCCACCGGCGGGTGCCTCCACGTGATCGGCTACGAGACGGCCACCGACGGCAGGCTCTTCTCGGAGTACTACCGGCGCTGGCCGATCGACGTGCTCAAGATCGTGCCGTCGCACCTGAGCGCGCTGCTCGACACGGGCGAGGGGTCGGCGGTGCTGCCGCGGCGGCTCCTGGTGCTGGGCGGCGAGGCGCTGCCGTTCGCGCTGGTCGAGCGGATCGCGGCGCTGTCGAGCGGCTGCGCGGTGGCCAACCACTACGGGCCGACCGAGACGACGGTGGGCGCGCTGGTGCAGCCGCTGCGCGCGCTGCGCGATCGGCGCGGGTGCGCCTCGGTGCCGATCGGCCGCCCCCTGGCCAACGCCGAGGCCTACGTCCTCGACGAGCGCCTCGAGCTGGCGCCGGCGGGCACGGTGGGCGAGCTGTACCTGGGCGGGGCCGGGCTGGCGCGCGGGTACCTCGATCAGCCGGATCTGACCGCGGAGCGGTTCGTGCCGCACCCCTTCGGCGCGGGCGCGCGGCTCTACAGGACGGGCGATCGGGCGCGGTACCGGCCCGACGGCGCGATCGAGTTCATGGGCCGGCGCGACCATCAGGTGAAGATCCGTGGCTATCGCGTGGAGCTCGGGGAGATCGAGGCGCGCGTCCGGGAGCACCCCGCGGTCGCGCAGGCGGTCGTCATCGCCGCGCGCGGGGACGGAGCCGGCGGGCGCGCGATCGTCGCCTACGTCGTCCCTCGCGACGGCTCGCTCGACGAGGCCGCGCTGCGCGGGTTCCTCCGGGAGCGGCTGCCCGAGTACATGCACCCGGGCGCCTTCGTGCTCCTGCACGCGCTGCCGCTCACCGCGAACGGCAAGGTGGATCGAAAGGCGCTGCCCGCCCCTGCCGCGCGCCGGCGGCGGGAGTACGTCGCGCCGCGCACGCAGGTCGAGGAGGCGCTCGCGGCGATCTGGGCCGACGTCTTGGGGCGCCCGCAGGTGGGCGTCGAGGACGACTTCTTCGACCTCGGCGGGCACTCGCTGCTGGCGATCCCGCTGATGCACCGGATCCAGCAGGCGCTCGGCGGCTCCCTGTCGCTGATGGCGATCTTCGAGGCGCCGACCGTGGCGGGGCTCGCCCGGCTCCTCGACGCGGGTCGCCCGGCGTCGAGCGTCGTGGCGCTCCGCGCGGCCGGGTCGCGCCCGCCGCTCTTCTGCGTGGACCCCACCGGCCGGCAGGTCACCGTCTACGAGGGCCTCGCCGGCGCTCTCGGCGAGGACCAGCCCGTGCTCGGGCTCGAGCTCGGCCCGGCGCTCGCGCGCGAGGCCGGGGCGCCGTCAATCCGGCGGATCGCCGAGCACCTGGCGCGCGAGATCCGCGAGCGGCAGCCCAGCGGGCCCTATCGCCTCCTCGGGTGGTCGCTCGGCGGCGTGCTGGCGCTCGTCGTCGCGCGGGTGCTGGAGGAGCAGGGCGAGCCGGTGGCCTTCCTCGGCATCCTGGACACGCAGCCGCGCACGCGCGTCTACGCCGCGGGCGAGCCCGACGTCGTGGAGGAGCTCGCGGAGTACGTCACGCCGGACCGCCGGGCGGCGCTGTTCGCGCTCTCGCCCGCGGAGCTGGACGCGCTGCGGGAGCGGCTGCGGGGGCTGGGCGAGGTCGACCGGGTGAGCGAGGCGGTGCGGTGGGCGCAGGCCCATGGCCTCGTGCCGGGCGACGTGCCGCCCGCGGCGTTCCACCACCGCTACGCGCTGCTGCGGGACGCGGCCCTGCTCCTGAACGGCCTGCCGCCGCGGTGCCTCGGCGCGCCGATCCACGTGTGGTGGAGCGCCGAGACGATCGAGCGCCACGGCGGGCCGCCCGTGGACTGGCAGCGCTACACGGCTGGAGCGGTCCAGACAGCAATGGTTTCCGGCGATCACCTCGCCGCGGTGCAAGGGGCTGACGTGCATGTGCGCGTCCGCGAGACCCTGGAGGTCCTGGCCCTCGCGGAGCGCGCCTCGGAGCGCGCGGAGTCAACCCATCCTTCTCGCTAGGGAGTACCCGATGAGCCTATCTGCAGCTTCGACGAATTACCCCGCACTGGACCAGCCTTCGACGTCCTCCAGGGCGCCCCATCACGCCGGCCTCGTCTCCGAGCTCGGCGAGAGGCACCGGCGGCGCGCGACGTACGATCTCGGCGACCACCCGTTGCTCGAGCGGCAGCGGCAGCGCGAGTCGAGCGCCCGCACGTATCCACGTCGTCTGCCGCTGGCGCTGGCGCGCGCGCAGGGCGTTTATGTGGAGGACGTCGAGGGTCGCGTCTTCATCGATTGCCTGGCCGGGGCTGGCACGCTGGCGCTGGGGCACAACCACCCGGCGGTGCTCGACGTCCTGGAGCGCACGTTGCGCTCTGGCCTGCCGCTGCACGCGCTCGATTTCACCACGCCGGTCAAGGACCGCTTCATGCAGGACGTGCTCGGCGCGCTGCCTGCGAGCGTCGCCCGCCACGCGCGGATCCAGTTCTGCGGGCCGACGGGGGCCGACGCGGTGGAAGCGGCGCTGAAGCTGGTCAGGACCGCCACCGGGCGCGGGACGGTGCTCGCCTTCCACGGCGCGTACCATGGCATGACGCAGGGGGCGCTCACCCTGATGGGCAATCTCGGGCCCAAGGTGGCGCTCGGCTCCAGCCTGCATGGAGTCCAGTTCATGCCGTATCCGTACGGGTATCGCTGCCCGTTCGGGCTCGGCGGCGACGCGGGTGTCGCGGCCTCGCTCGCGTACATCGACAACCTCCTGTCCGACCCGGAGAGCGGCGTGCCCAGGCCTGCTGCGATCATCCTGGAGGCGGTGCAGGGCGAGGGGGGCGTGATCCCGGCGCCCGCGGCCTGGCTGAAGGGGCTGCGGGGGCTGGCGACGCGCCATGACATCCCGCTGATCATCGACGAGGTGCAGACGGGCTTTGGCCGCACGGGGCGCATGTTCGCGTTCGAGCACGCGGGCATCGAGCCGGACGTGCTGGTCCTGTCGAAGGCGCTGGGCGGCGGGCTGCCGCTCTCGGTGGTCGTGTACCACGAGCGACTCGACACATGGCGTCCGGGCGCCCACGCGGGCACGTTCCGCGGCAACCAGCTCGCGATGGCGGCGGGCTCGGCCACGCTCGCGGTCCTGCGGGCCGAGCGCCTGGACGCGGCGGCCGCGGAGCTCGGCGCGCGGCTGGAGCTGCAGCTCGCCGCGCTCGGCAAGGACTTCGCGTGCGTCGGCGAGGTGCGCGGGCGGGGCCTGATGATCGGCGTGGAGCTCGTGGACGCGGCGGCGCTGCCCGACGCGCTCGGGTCGCGCCCTGCCCACCCGGAGCTCGCCGTGCGCGTGCAGCGCGAGTGCCTGCGGCGGGGGCTGATCGTGGAGCTCGGCGGGCGCCACGGGAGCGTGGTGCGGTTCCTGCCGCCGCTGATCATCACGGCGGCGCAGATCGACGAGGTGGCGAGGATCTTCGGGCAGGCGCTCGAGGCGGCCTGCGCGTAGGCGAGGGATATCGAGGAGCTCGGCGGAGCGGCGCGGGTGATGCGCGCGTGCGCCGTGCTTTCGTCCGATCTTCGTTCCCAGAAGCGGCCAGACAATCGGACGGCCTTCGAAGAACAACAACGACAAGCCGCGCTCCCTGAACGCCGAGCCGCGGACGTCGTCATCCTCATCCTCCCCGAGCTAGCCGCCGCTGCCGCAGCGTTGTGCCCCGCTGGCGCGGCATGCGCCGCCGACCTGCACGGACTCGCACACACAGGGTCGCTGCTTTCCGCCGTCGAGGCGGGAAAGCTGGAGGATAGACTCGCCCGCGCCATGCGCCGGCGTGCTCGCCGAAGCATACTCCGTTCGCCGCACGCCGCCGCTCTGGCTGGATTCGAAGGAGCGTGATGAAGACTGATTATGACTGCCTGAGGTGCCAGATACGCATGTCGATCGAGCTCACAGATGCCGAGCTGCAATCGAGCCTGGCCCCTGGTCGGGCGGATCTGTGCCCCCGGTGCGCTCAGCCCGTCGGCACCGGGCCGGTTCCCTGCAGGAGCTGCGGGAGAGCCTTTCCGCTCGCCTTTCCACACTGGCACGTGCGGTGCGATCTTGCCGTGGGCATCTGCCCCGCCTGCGGAGCTGCGTACATATCCCCGTGCATTTGCTGAGCTTCCGACGGTCCGAGCTCGCGCGCTCCCCGGCGGCGGGTGGAGAGGCAGCACCGGAGTTCCATCAGCATGACATCCGGTTTCAGCGGGCGGTTCTGGTCAGATGTGCTCGACCGAGCGGCGGCCTGATCATGATCGGACTCACGGAGGTGGAACGGCATGTGCCGCCGCTCGTCATCACGGCGGCGCAGATCGACGAGGTGGCGAGGATCTTCGGGCAGGCGCTGGAGGCGGCCACGGCGAACTGAGATCGCGGCGCACGCGCCCGCGCGGGCAGCCGATCACGGCCCGTTCGTCAGAAGTCGTCCCGAAGCGGACGCGACGCGGCGCTCGCCGCTGCCGGAGTGATCCCCGGCGTTCGTGCAGCACGAGCGGTGTGGGCCCCTCGAGCAGAGGCGATGGGAGGGCGCCCGCGCGGTCGAGACGGGACGCGGAATCCTTCACGCGCTGAAGCTTTCAGCTGTCCAACATCAACTTCCGCGAATGTCTCCGGCGCCGCACTCTCTGTGCATGAAAACAATCACCTACACGCGCTTCGGCGGCCCTGAGGTTCTCGCTCTCTCCGACACGGCGCCGCCGCCACCGCCCCGTCAGGGGCGCCTGCTCGTGCGCGTGCACGCCGTGTCGCTGAACCCGCTCGACGGCAAGATCCGGCGGGGCGAGGCCCGGCTGCTCAGCGGCGCGCGCTTCCCGAAGACCCCCGGCATCGATTTCGCCGGCGTCGTCGAGGGGGTCGGTCCTGGCGTCGTCGGTTTCTCGGTGGGCGACCGGGTGTTCGGGGGCCTCGGGTCGATGAAGGAGGGCTATCTCTCCGAGCTGATCTCGGTCCCGGCGCGCGTCGCCGCGAAGATGCCCGCGAACCTCGACTTCGTCGGCGCTGCATCCGTCGCCGTCGTCGGCCTCGCGGCGCTTCAGGCGCTCCGCGACGTCGGACGTGTGAAGGCGGGCGCCCGCGTCCTCGTCAACGGGTGCACCGGCGGCATCGGCTTCTACGCCCTGCAGCTGGCGAAGCGCATGGGCGCTCACGTCACCGGCGTGTGCGGGACCGAGGGGGTCGCCCTCGCGCGCGACTTTGGCGCAGACGCTGTCGTCGACTATCGCCGCGAGTCGATCACCTCCTCCGGCCAGCGGTTCGACGTCGTGCTCGACCTGAGCACCCGGCTCCCCTTCGAGGCAGCGCGCGTCCTCCTTGCCGAGCGGGGGACTTACGTCGGCTTCGAGCCTGCACCGGCGCAGATCATCGGCGCTGCGGTCCTCAATATCTTTCGTGCTCACAAGCACCGGTTCCTCTTCGCGAAGGCGACCACGAGCGACCTCGGTGAGCTCGGGAGGCTCATCGGCTCCGGCGAGCTGCGCCTCGCGCCGACGCAGGTGTTCGAGCTCTCCGACTTCCGCCGCGCCTTCGAGCTCGCCGAGAGGGGCGGCGTCGCCGGCAAGATCGTCATCCGCCTGCGCTGACGATCCCACCCTTCGAGGAGCAGGAGCATGACCACGGCCGCCGCGGCGCCGCTGGGCCGGCCTGGGACACCCGAGGAGGTCGCCAGAGCCGTGATCTTCCTGGCTTCGGACGACAGCAGCTATATCACCGGCGTCGAGCTCTTCGTCGCCGGCGGGTTAGCGCAGATCTGACGTCGGGTTACCCGCAGGTCCCGCTCGTCGCTGCGGGCCGGCGGTCTGCCCTCCACACCGTTCGTGGTCAGCCGGTCTCTGGCTCCTCGGCGACTCGCCACGCTTCCCTCAGCGCGTTCCTGGCGAGCAGATCACCGACGACGGCCTCGAGCAGCGCGCGATCCATCCTCTCGACGAGCAGGTCCGGCGGCTCCAGGTAGCGCCCGGACAGGTTCTCGCCGCCGAGGGCGGCGTCTTTGCGGGCGGCCTCGACCGCCTTGTAGGTCCATACATTGAGCGCGTAGCGCACGCCGCTCGGCAACGTGATCGCCATGTTGAAGAAGTCGTCCGTCGGATCATCGCCGGCGGGCGCAACCCAGTGCTCGAACTCGAGCCAGAGCTCGAAGGGACGTCCCGTGGCGGTCTCCGCCGTCAAGACCGTCGACGCGCCCGCGGGCTGACGCACATCGCCGTGCGCTCGCGTGATCTCGACCTGGTTCCGGTCGGGGTCTTCCAGGACAACCGCCCTCTCGGGCTGGTGACTCGCCTCCCCGGTCGCCTGCTGCAATGCGGAGTGAAGCGCCGCGGGGATGGTGACAGCAAGGCGAACTCTTCCCGGGCGTCGACCTGCCGGATAGAGCTCGAGCACGACGTCACCGAGCTGCGACGAGTAGTGAATGGGACCTGCCCCGTGCTGTTCCTTGACGAAGGACAGGCCGAGCCGCTCGTAGAAACGCAAGCTCACGTCGATGTCGGAGCAGTACAGGACGACGAGCGTGAGCGCTTCGGCCATGGGCTTCACCTGAGCCCATGGTACATGACCCCTCCGCTGGCGGGGGATCTGGCAGACCCTCAGGGCCTCCAAGCCGAGCAAACTGGCCGTCTTCGGGCAGCACCCAGGGGGCGGAAGGCGCGTACGTCTCGGTCCCGGCGATGGGCATGCTCGGGGCATCCGCGAGCTGATCGAAGCCGGTGTCTCGGAGCTGCATGCCACGTCCGGTGAGGCGGTAGACGCGCGACTTCATCGGGATTCAGGCCTCGGGCCCGGCGCGCGCTCCGCGAACGCGCTCGAAGCGACATGTGTCGCATTGAGAAGCATGGGCGATTCTGCACGTCGTCAGAACCCACACTGCAAACAGTCTTCATTGCGTGCCTGGCGCATAGCACGAGCGCGCTCGCCTTCAGCGTCAAGCCGGGCCGGCGGACTGGCAGAAGCCGCGCAGGCGGTGGTGCAACCCCGCGCCTCGCCGCCGGGACCCAGCGCTTCAGCTGGGGGCAGGGTAACGTTGCGTAGGCAATGGGAAAAATTGAAGCATCTTGACGCTCAGTTATCGGTGGTACAATTCGTACCGGAACAGATGCGGGACCATCAAGATGCAGGCTTGGGGGGCCTGACGACCATGGCAGGACGATCAATTTCTCTGTCACGGAGACGCTCGGCGCCGCGGATGGGGCGCTCGATCGTGATCGCGGGGCTCGGCCTCCTTCCAGGCCCGGCGTTACTTACCGCCTGTGGGGCTAGCTCACCCGAGCTTGCGATCCGCCCGCAAAATCAGCCAGTCGACGGCCGACCGTTCCTGGTACTGGCAGTCGGTGACACCGTAACAGTCGATATCGATGCAACGAATGGCTCCGATGGCAATATCCATCTCTACGGGGTGAGGAGCTCGGATAGCCCCCCCAAAAGCTCTATGGAGTGCGTTTACAGCAATGGCAAACGAGCTCCACCGCAAGTGACCACGAGCTCCTGGACATGTGCATCACAAAACGACGGCGCCGACCTGGAGCATGTTGATATCCACATCGCGCACGAGGAAGACGTCCGGGGCAATGCCATCCTGTGCACTGGCAAGTGCGATCAATATGCTGACGAAAAGAGATATCGACCGATCATCGTGGAGCGATCAACGCCCTCCGAAACGATCCCACCGACGCCCACGATGTACTGGATCGAGCCTGGTACCGGGAGTCGGAGCTTCACCAGGTTCGCTCGTGCCTGTGTCGGCCCCGGCGGAATGTACATCGCGTTCGAGGCGCCGCCCGAGAAGAAATTCGACATCTCTTGCGGGCCGCCGCTCATCTGCCGCCTGGCTCCGCCATATCCGAGCTCGGCCTCCGATGCAGGTGCGGAGGCGAGCCCCAAGGGAAGCTCCGGCGCTGGCTCCTCGCATCCATCCTGCTCCCAACCACCCCAGCCAGTCTCCAATGATGAGCGGGCAGTCTTCGTCGAGCTCAACGACGATTGCATTCGCGATCTCGGCACGAACGCCGCAAACTCCACCTGGATCTGCTTGGGGGGTCCGGCGGACTGCACCAAGGCCGGCCAGGGCATGATCGTCCACTGGCGGAAGGACGGCGCTTGCCCATGAGCCGCATCGGGCGCTACGCTTCCCGCGGCCTCACGGCGGCGGCAACCGGCCTGGTATTTGGCTGCGTCCCCGGTCTCGCCAGCTTGCACACCGACATTCGGGACGAGGTCGCGCGCGCGCGCCGCATGTTCGACCTCTGCCAGGATATCGGGCAGGTCGAGTCCGCTTCGTGGACACGCTCCCGCCCGTTCCTCGGCGCCGATCGCATGGCCGTCGAGCGCGTCATCACCACGTTGACCGGCAAGGCCGGACACTTCGATCCGCTCCAGGATGTCGAGCGCCAGCTGCGCGAGGTGCAGCACCTCGCGCGCGAACTCCCGTCGCGCGGCGTCGACCCAGTGGTGCTCAACAATACCACGCGCTCGCTCGAGGTCGTCGTGAGACTCAGGGAGCACTGGAGTGAAGCCGAGAGACAGTTTCACTCGCTGCGCGACCAGCTCTTCAGTAAATCGGCTCGTATCGATATCATCCGCGATCTCAACGCGTGCGCCGAGCGCGACCTTCGGCGCGCAAAGACCGGCACCCGCGAGAGCTGCGATGTGCGCGGCGTGGGCGATCTCGTGCGCTGGGCGGCGGCCCAGAGGACCGCGTTGGAGACCATCGCGGCATCTCTCCAGGCCGATCTCGACGCCCTGACCCGCGTGGCTCGTGCGCTGCTGCTCGATGTCAAACAACTCCGAGAGAGTGCCGATAGGGCCGACAGCTCCCCCATCCCGATCGGGGTGCAGGCGACCTCCGCGCTCCCCGGATCTCCGAGCGCCGTTGGGGCGCTCGTCGCCCCGGAGGTCGCGGACCTCCTCGAGCAAGCCAACTTCGCCGTCCGCGAGCTGACCGCGCTGGGCGGGCTCGTGCGCGACGGCCTCTCCGCGATCGCGCGAATCGGGACGATCACGGATGGCCAGAGCGTCATCGAAGCGATCGGCAGGACCCTCCTCGACACCGAGGCGGATCGGGTCGCCGACTGGCTGTTGCTGTCGCTCGAGCGCGCGGTGGCACGTGTCGACCGGGCCATAGAAAAGCTCGACGAGGAAACATACGGCGCCGCGTCGCAGCTGGTCTCGCTGGGGCTCACGTCGGGCGTCGTGGAAGAGGCGGTGTGCGCCGTCGGGAAGGAGGCCAAGCTGGGGCTCGCGCAGGCGGGTCTATCGCCGGGCTCGCTCGGCGCGCGGCTTTGCAAGGCCGCTGTCGGCAATGCGAAGGACTTCCCGCCCTCGCCCATCTTGGCCCGCGTCTACGAGGGGCTCATCGGCGCAGCGGCCGAGCTGCCCTGTGCCAAGGCTCTCGCGGTAGACGAACCGGCCAACGCGAGCGACGAGGGCTTTCGGCGAGAACCAGCCCCCCTCTTCTGGCCCGACGCAAAAGGGCCAGCCCACACGACCGAGAAGAACGCCAAGAACGGTGGGCCCAAGGATGCCGATCCGCGCGAGCCGGAGCGCCTCGCCCGAGCGATCGAGGGGCTCGCACGCGCGACGTGGAAGGCGCGTGTCCAGGTCGCCGAGAGCGCGCTCGCTCGCGTGATCCGGCCTTATCAATTCGGCGAGCACACCATGCCGCGGCTGCGCGACGTTCCTCCTCTGCTAGGCGCGACCCTGCTCCTCGTCGAGGAGCGAGAGCGTGATCTTCTGCGCCGGTATGAAGGGCAACCGTTTCAGCAGTTCTTCCTCGCCCAGGAGTTCGTCCTTGCGACGCGGTGGGCGAGCGAGCCGGGCATCTATGGTGTAGTCTGCCGCGACCAGATGGAAGCAGCGTCCGCAGCGGTCGGGCATCGGGTAACGCTTTTGCCGATGCCATGCGCCACTCTTGGAGAAGACTCTGGTCGGCCGGCCGCTGTCGGGACGAGCTCGGTCGAAGACGCCATCCGGCAGGTGGCGTGGGAGCTATGCGCGAGCAACGCGAAGATGGACCAGCGAGCAGAGGTGGAGGAGTTCTGCTCGGTCGTCTCTGATGCTCGTGACATGGATCAGGCTCGCGCCGCCGCACGCCAGCCCGTGTCGCCCGTCTATTGCCTCCCAGCGGGCTACGGCGCCACCGTCATCTCGCCGGCGTTCGACCTCTGCGCGCTCCAGTTCGTCGCGGGCGAGCCCGCGGTCTCTTCGGATCTCGTGAGCAACTGCAAAGACAAGAAAGCCAGCATGAACCGGGCACGGGCGGGGATCGCAACGGCGGCGCAGCGGTTGGGCCAGGTGCTGGCCAGCTCGTCGAAGGACACGTCTATACATTTCGTCGGGAGGGCATCGACCGAGACCGTGAAGAACGCTTCCGCTTTCATCAACTACACGCTCCAAGCGCAGTCCAAGGATGCGCGAAGCGTGTGCAAGGCCAAGACCAAGGCCAAGGGCACTGGCACCGGTACCGGCACTGGCACCGGTACCGGCACTGGCACTGGCACCGGCACGGGCACCGGCCCGCTTAGCCTTTCGAAGAAGCTTTATGAAACAAATAGCACGCTCATAAATGCACTCGTAAAAATCATAACGGAAAAGTCCATTGATACGCCCAGTTGCGGTCATGACGACATGGACGCGGTATTCGATAAGAGCAGTAACCCGGCGATAGCTAGCAAACTCAAAGTAAGATCGTATTCAACAGGGGATGCGACGCTCGGGCCCGAGGACTGGCTCATGGCTTTCCTGCTCCATCCCCGGACCGAGGGCCGTTATCTGACCCGCATCTTGACGCCCGATCAAAAAGAGCGGGAGAACGCGCTCTCGGAGCTCGCCAACGAGATCCTCTCGATCTTCCGTGCCGTGGGAGCAGCACAGGTGGCACTCGAGCAAGTCGAGACGCTTTGCGATCGCGCGACGTGCGTCGCCAGGGCGCTCGGCGAGCTCTCTTCGGTCTCGCTCGAGACCGGGAATGACCACTCGATCTGGCGGTCGACCAGCATCGTCGTCAACTGGAAGGAGGAGCCCCCCACCTGCGATCACCTTCGTCATCCGACAGGCATACGCGTGGGCGCGCCGCCCGAGGCGACCGCGCCATGACGCTCCGCCCAGTCGCCATCGCCGTGGCGATGGCCTTGGCCGCGCTCTCGGCCCCGTCCACGGCGCACGGCGAGTCGAGCCCCAGCATGTTTCGCTTCCTCGGGGAGCCATCGATCGGCTATGGCGCATGCCTCGACGAAGACTGTGGAAGTGGCTTGATTGCGGTTGGATTGACCCTTGTCAAATTCAGGCCTGAGCCCGCGTACATCCTGCCGCGCGCCGAAGCGTTCATGACCTACTTCCCAGGTCATGGTAGCTCGCGTTCCGTTGTGGGCGCCGGCGGACGGATCAGCGCCGAGCTACCCTGGCTTGAAACCCACCGTTGGTCCATGGGACTCCTCCTGAGCCTCTCCATGGAGAGCCGGGCGCTGCCATCCACGAGCACGCCTGGGCCGGACGAGCCGACTGCATACGAACCGGACGCGTACCTGAAGCTCGCGGCCGGGCCTCGCCTGGCATTCCCGCGAGGCGTCGTGTTCATCTTGCCTCAGGTCGGAATTGGGCGCAGCGTACGCCCGATCGACGACGTCCGCCAAATTGCCGCGATTGAGCTGACGATTGGCCTCGGGTTCGATCGGTTTCCCGTCGGGTTCAGTACGGGGCGTTGAGGAGCCACGGGCGACCCGGACACGTCTCGACGTCAGCCGCCGGGCCGGCGGGCATAGCGCCGGGCCGGCGGGCGGCGAGGAGCGGCCGGGCGCAGCGGGCGACCGCCGGCGAATCGCCGGCTCGACATTTCGCCCGTGCGCTCGCCCCGCCGGTCCTATCGGCCGCCCCTGCGCAGGAGCGCCCCCCGCGCGGCGCGCAGCCCCTCGGCCAGCGTCCCGAACCGCGGAATCGCGTACCGCTCGCACACGACGTCGACGTTGCCTTTGCGCCAGAACCCCTCCGGACAGACCACATGCATCTTCCCGGAGCGACCGAAGAGGCCGAGCTCCAGCAAGCTGATCGGCGACCGTGATCCCGCCGCGAAGTACATCAGGATGACGTCCGCTTCTTCGAGCCCGCGGAGCTCCCACTCCACCTGCTCCACGAAGCTCGGGTTGTCGAGGCTCTGCGCCCAGTCCGGCTCCCACCGCTCGCGACGCGGGTTCAGGATCAGCACGTCGAGGTCGGCGAGCTCCTGCACGACGCTCGCCTGCCACAGCTCGCCCTGGCCGTTGTCGATGGTGCCGGCCAGGAAGAGCTTCGGACTCGTCGAGCCCTCGAACGGCCGTGGCGCCAGCACCTCGATCATGGGGAACCCCTCGCTGTCGAGAACACGTACCCTCGCCCCGTCACCCGCCCGCGCCCGCCCCTCCGGCCACCCCGCCCGCCCCGCCGGTCACCCCGCCCGCCCCGCCGGTCACCCCGCCCGCCCCTCCGGTCACCCCGCCCGCTCCGCGGAGCCCCGCCTCGGTGACGGCCCGCTCCACCCGGTCGGGCGACCACGCGCCGGCGTGCCTCGTGAACAGCGTCCTCCCCTTGAATGCCCGCCCCGAGAGCTCCGCCGGCATGTCGGGCCAGCGCGCCACGAAGCTCCCCTTCGGCGCCCCCTTGCGCGCGGCGACCCACGACGGGGCCCCGCCCTCGTTCGTGAACCAGTCGATCACACGGTCGACGTCCTGGGCCGCCTCGAGCCGGCCGATGAGCTTCGTGCTCGTGTTGCCGAAGACGTTGTAGTCCACCGAGCGAGGGCTCTGGGTGCAGAGCAGGCAGCCCACGCCGTACTTCCTGCCCTGCGTGAAGAGCCGGATGAGCGGCTGCTTGGCGGGCGGCTTGCTGCCGCCGGCCGGGATCCAGTCGCGCGCCTCGTCGATGTAGAAGAGCAGGTTGACCCCGCCGCCGGTGCTCGCGTCGACCGTCGTGATCATCCAGCGGTAGAGCTCGGTCGCGAGCGCCGCGAGGAAGAAGTGCTTCTCGTCGTCGTTGCTGAGCGCGTTCAGGTAAACGATGTTGAGCGGGACGCGCCCGGGCTTCGAAGGCCGGAGCAGCTCGGTGAAGTCGAGGCGCGTCCCCCCCGTGAACAGCCGCGCGGAGGGGCCCTGCACGAACGTGTTGAGCCGGCGCGCGAGCCGCTCGCGCTCCGACTTGCGGATCAAGGTATCCGCCTCGTCGATGCCCAGGTCCTCCGGGGCGGTGACGGCGGCCACGATGTCTCTCAGCCGGACCGGCGCCGCGCGCGGCAGCTGCCGCAGCACCTGGTAGAGGAACGTCCGCTGCGACTCCTCCTCGCCGCCGCACGCGCACAGGCTGACGAGGTTGGCCGCCACGGCCACGAGCAGGCCCTCCTCCTCCTCGGCGCGGAGCGCGGGGTTCGCGATGTGCGAGAGCTCGCTCGCGCTCGGGAGCCGCAGCGGGTCCAGGCAGAGCCGGAGGCCGTGCGACGACCCCGGCGTGAGGATGCGCGGCTCCACCCGCTCCTTTAGCTCCTCCCACGCGCGGCGCAGCTCCGCCGGCATGTCCGCGCGCGGGCGCGCCTCCATCATCTGGACGAGATCGCCCTGCGGATCGATCGCCAGCACGGGGACGCCGGCGCGCAGCGCCTCCTCCGCGATGACCTTGGCCATCCAGGTCTTGCCGCTCCCCGCCGCGCCGACGACCGAGACGTGCGTCCGCAGCACCGCGGGATCCATGCAGACGGGCGCGCCTTCATCGTCGAACCCGAGCAGCATGCCGGTGACGTTCGCGGTCCGGCCCTCCGGCGGCCTTGCGCCCGCGTCGCCCGCCGTGGGCATCGAGCGCTCACCACCGGGCGGCGCCTCCTCCGCTGGCCTCGCGCGCGCAGCGCCCGGCGGCGCCTTCCGCCCACCGCTCGGCGACCCCTCCGCCGCTCTCGCGCGCGCACCGCTCGGCGCCGCCTCCGCCGGCTCCTTCTGCCCACCGCTCGGCGGCCCCTCCGCCGCCTTCGCGCGCTCACCGCCCGGCGGCCCCTTCTGTCCACGGCTCGACGGCCCCTCCGCCGCCTTCGCACGCCCGCCGCCCCGCGGCGCCTCCTGCCCCAGGCCCGCCCCCGCCGCCGGCCGCGGGCGCTCGGCGGGCGGCTTCACCACCGCCAGCGCCTCTTCGAGCTCGGGATCCTCATCCACCATCGGCTCGTCCGCCTCCGGCTCGCCACCCGCCGACTCCTCCGCCACCGGCGCGCCGGCCGCGGCCCGCTCGCGCCCCTCCGGCGCGCCGCCGCCGCCGCGGGGGGTCGCCTCGAGCGCCGTCCAGCGCCGGTCCCACGCGCCCCTGTCCTTGTGGCCGAGCTCCGCGACGCAGGCCCCGGAGCGCTCGTGCTTGCAGCCGTCGCAGTACGCGCGATCGCCCGGCGGCAGCAGCCCCCCGGCGCCCAGCGCGTGGTCGGACCAGGCCACCATGCTGGCGATGAGCTCGTGGACCTTGCCGCGCTTCGCCTCCACCTCCTCCCAGCGCGCCTCCCGGACGCTGCGCGTGGGGTGCAGGTAGAAGACCGCCACGTCCGGCCGGGTGCCGTGCTGGTGGTGGTGCATCAGCGCGTACGTGAAGACCTGGAACAGATCGCTGTTCGGGGAGGTCGCGGGCGTGAGCTTGTAGTCGACGATGCGGTGCTTCCCGAGCCGCGGATCGAAGTACACGTAATCGATCGCCCCGGTCACGTGGACGTGGACGTCCTCCCCCACGTGGAACGTCACGTCGACCCGCTTGCGCGAGTCCCCGAAGAGCTGACCCCGCAGCTCCGCCGCGGGCAGGCCGGCCGCCCTCGCGTGCACCGCGAGCCGCGCGAGCTCCTCCATGTACACCTGCACCGCGGAGATGAACCCGAGCCGCAGCGGCACCGGGCGCGCCGCGAGCGCGTCGAGGTCGAGGCAGGAGGCGTTGAACCAGCGCATCAGCGCCTGCTGGAGGCCGGCCACATCGCGGGCGGCCTCCAGCGCCGACAGCACCTCGTCCGAGCTCGCCGCGGCGGCGTTGAAGCGCTCCACCGCGGTGTGGAACAGCGCGCCGCAGCCGGGCGTCTCGCCGCCCTTGCGCCAGATGCGGCTCACGACCTTCCGCCCGTCGCGCCGCTCGGCCGTGGCGCGCGTGTCGAACCAGTGCAGCCTCGGGCACGTCGCCGCGACGCGGAGCTGGGTCACGTTGACGTGGACGAGCCTCACTTCTTGCCCCGCAGCTGCACGAAGAGGTCGTCGTCCGTCGCCGTCGCGTGGACGTGGCCCTCGTCATGGAGCGCCTGCGCCGTCTTCTTGATGTGCGCCCAGACCTCCGGGAAGCGCCTCTCCGAGAGCTTCTTCCTGCTCGCGAAGATCTGCGCGAGCTCCTTCGTCATCATGCCGAGGCGCCACGACAGCTCGGCCATGATGTGCTCCCGCGTCTGCTGCGGAGCCCACTCCGGGGGCGGCGCCGTGTCCGTGCCGCTCTTCACGATCTCCTCGGTGAGCAGCTCGCGCAGCAGCGGGTGCGCGAGCAGGAGGCTCTGGCGCTGGAAGGAAGCGATCACCTCGGTCTCCGTCACCTTGCGGTACTGCCCGCGCGGGTGCTCGATCTCGAGGTCCTGGCTCCTCGCGGCGCCGAGGAGCCCCACCAGCGAGTCGAGCTCCGCGTGCCCGGCGAAGTCGAGGTGCAGGTGGAGGAAGCGCTGGCGGCCGAGCTTGCAGAGCGCGTCGTACGCGGCCTTGCCGGCGCCCCCGAGGCGCAGCGGCCGGCGCTCCTCGTCGGTGACCAGGATGCGCTTGTCCGTGTGCTTCGTGTCGTCCGCCATGCGCTGGAGCGGCAGCCGCGCGCCGTGCCCGCTCGGCGCGCAGAGGAAGGTCACGCCCGTCGTCACGATCACGCCGTCCGCGCGCTTCTCCTTGGCGAGGAGGTGATACGCCGGGGTCTTGCCCCGCCTCCTGGCGGTGAGGTGCTCGACGCCGAGGAGCGTCGAGCCGCCCTGGCCGGCGCACCTGGAGAGCAGGTGGTGCGTCAGGCTCGCGAGGTTGTCCTCGTCGGGCGGCAGCGACGCCTGCTGCAGCCGGCGGCGGTTCTTGCCTTCCTCGAGCTTCTTTCGCACCTCGGCGTCGATGACGTCCTCGAGCTTCTCCACGTGCGGCTTCGGCTCGCTGCCGGGGCCGGGCCACTCCCGGAGCCAGCGCTTGCCGCCGACGGCCGCGAGCCGGTCCTGCTGCGCTTCCCAGCGGTCGCGCGCCCAGAGGATCGCGTCGCGCGGCCGGAGCTCCTGCACGTCCTGGAGGCGGTGCGCGAGCCACCCGCTGCCGAGCGGGAACAGCTTGTCGAGCTTGCGCGCGGCGATGACCTCCTCGATCTCCTTCTCCTCGAAGCCCGAGAGCGCGGCGTCGAGCCGCCCCTCGAGGATGGCGCGGGCTTCCTCGGGCGAGATCATGTGCAGCTCGAGGATGCGCTCCGCGATCCGGTCCCACGCGGCCGCCGGGATCACCTCGCCGGTGCGCAGGGAGAGCATGGACTGCTTCACGCCGGAGACGATCACGACGAGGTGCTTTGCCCGGTCGAGCAGCGCGTGCGCGTACGACATCAGGGCGCGCACGGCGTCCGGATCGAGGTTGTCGACCTGGTCGAGGCAGAGCACGAGCGGGAGCTCGGCGAGCGCGCACAGGTGCGCGAGGACGTGGAGGACGCGCTCCACGGCGGCGTCGTCCGCGAGGGCGAGGCCGTCGTCGCCGGCGGCCTGGTCGAGCAGGCGCGCCTCGTCGGGCCCGAGCGTCTCGCCGGAGAGCCAGAGCACCGCCGCGTCGGCGCGCTTCTCGGCGCTGGCGTCGCCGAGGCTCGCGTGCGACGTCCCGGTGAGGAACGCGTTGAGCACGGGGACGACGGCGTTCTGCGGGTCGATCTTGGCGCCGAGCCGGGTGAGGGCCTCCTTGCGCGCCTCGATCTCCTTGGGGCCGGTCATCATCTTGCGGCCCTTGAGCGAGCCCGTCTTGATGAGGGCGCGGTTGAGGATGGTGTAGAGGCGCGACTGCGTGTAGTCGCTCCCGCGGTGGCCTGCGAGGTCGCTGACGGTCGCGTTGAGCACGTACCGGAGCATCCGCTCGGGCGAGGCGAGGATGTTGTGCAGGTAGACGACCGTGGCCTTGTCCTCGCCGGCCCACTGGAACAGGCGCGCGAGCAGGTGGCTCTTGCCGACGCCGGGCGCGCCGATGAGCAGCGCGCCGATGCTGACTGGCTCCTTCGCGGCGTCCTGCACGACGCGCGTGAGCCTGTTGAAGGCGTTCTTGTGGATCGACTCGACCGTGGCCTCGCTGCTCCCGACGTCGGTGATGCGGTGGCTGCGGAACGGGTTGGTGCCCCGGACCGCCGCGAGGAAGCGCTCGAACGTCGGCTCCTCGCTGCTCATGCGTCGTGCCTCCGCGCCACGTAGACGAGCAGGTTGCCGGCCTCCATGATGCCGGCCTCGCGCTCGGCGTCGGCCATCTGGTGGTGGCGGCCGTCGGACGGATCGAGCGAGTAGCGCCGCTGGCGCCGGAGGGCGGCGAGCTCGGCGTCGAAGACGGCGCGCGGGACGTCGGGGAGCGCCGCGCGGAGGGCGCGGAGGGTGACGTAGTTGTGGCCGCCGGCGTCGCGGTCGAGGGCGGTGAAGGCGGCGTCGAAGCGATCGGCGAACGAGACGGCCGGGGCGGCAGCGGGGGCGGGAGGGGCGTCGCGGGAGGGGCCGGGGGGCGGCTGGGCGGCGCCATTCGAGGTGGAGGCGCGGGCGCCGTTCGAGCCAGAGGCGCGGGCGCCGTTGGACGCCACGTCCGGTGCGCCATGGGAGGCCGTGTCGCGGGCGCCGTTCGAGGCCGTGTCGCGGGCGCCACGGGAGGCCGTGTCGTGGGCACCGTTGGCGGCCGCGTCGCGGGCGCCGTTGGCGGTCGCGGCGGGGAGCGCCGTCGCGCCGGCGGCCGGGAGGACGGCGTCTGCGATGAAGAAGAACAGCGGTTTCTTGCCGATCAGGACGCCGACGGTCCGGGGGGCCCGGCGCTCGGCGATGCGCTGCTCGAGCGCCGCCCTGAAGGCGCGGCTCAGGGCAGGCAGGAGGCCCTTGGGGAGCTGCGCCAGCTCGACCGCGGGCGCGTCGGCCTTGCGCGCTGACTGGAGCTGCAGCTCCAGGAGCCGATCGGACCGCGCGACTGCCTCCAGGTCCTCCGCGAGCAGCACGAGCGTGGAGCCGGGCGCTGGCTTCTTCTTGCCACCCCCGACGGGGGAGAGCAGCACGCGCCCCTTGGCGTCCTTGTGACTCAGCGCCTTGCTCGTCTCCGCGGGCTTCTCACCGGTCAGCTCCGCGAGCCGCTCGAGCGTCGGCGGGTACGACGCGCCGCCGAGCTGCCGCTGCGACTCGAGGACCCCGATGAGCCTCGGCACCGGCGAGGGCGGCGGCTCCTTCTTGCGCGGCGCGGTCTTCGGCCTCGCGGTGGCCTTCGCCTTCGGCGCGGCGGCCTTCTTCGGCTCCTCGGCGCTGCTCTTGCTGGCCGCCGTGGACTTCGTTGTCGTCGCCCGCGCGCGCGGGCTCGATGCGCTCTTCTTGTTCGTGACCCACCTCCCGAGCGACCGAGATTACCCGGGCGTCCCGTCATGGGAAGGGGCTCCGCGGCGCCGCGCCGCCGCCGAGGGCGAGGGCGAGGGCGAGGGCGAGGGCGAGGTCCTCGCGTGTCGCCGGCTCAGGGCGATGGAGGTGTAAGGCCCCGGCACACTCCGCGACGAAAGCGGGCTCGTCCGTGGAAGCGCCACGGCGTGCAAGGAATGCAGGCCGCCCGACTCACGCATCGTTCACCTCCTCGCGGCGCCCGAGCGGGCTTGCCCGCGATCCGCGCAGCCGGTCCGGGCGCGAGCCGAAAGGGTGGTCCCTGACGCTCGCCCGGTGCCGGCTTCATGTGCTGCTTCTGAGCTTGTGCAAGATGACGGTGTTGCCTTCGGTGTCTTGCATGATCGCCATGCGGCACACCGGCGATTGCACATCGTCGGCCATGAACTTCACGCCTTCGCTCTTGAGTCGCGCGACGAGCATGTCCAGGTCTTCGACCTCGAACGCGATGCTCGCGCCGCCCGGAGCGGCGGCCGACTTCGGATCGGGATGATTGAACAACGCCAGACAGCCGCCGCCCGGCAGGTCATATTCCGTCCACACACCGTTGTCCGAGTGGGTGCCCACGCGCAGGCCGAGCGTGCCCTCGTAAAAAGCGCGCGCGTCGTGTCCTTCACCGGAAACATCGTGAACGCCACTTTCTTCAGCATGCACCCCTCCAGCGCGCCGCGGACCGGCAGGATACCCACAGCCAGGTTACCGGCGCCACGTCGTAGAATATACCAGATGGCGACGCCAACCAAGGTCAGCCACCGCCGCCGTGGCGAATACCATCCTTGCGGGCGGCAACGACATCGCATCACGATGGTTGATGCCCGCGCCGGCGGTGGGGCGCGCACACCCCACCGTCTTGGTGCCTGGCTCCGGCCTGGCATGGCGCTCATTACCACCAGACCGATGAAAACATCACGCCAACGACAAATATTCTCACACGAGTTTCTCCCCCTCCCAGTAAGCGCCTGTCGTTCATTGCGCCGATCGGCGCAGCTCGATGAACAAATCGTGACGAGGAGCGACGATTTCTCCATTCGTCTCTTCTCGTCGATCCAGGGTGGCGCATGATGCGGTGATGGATTAGAGGCGTTCGCCGATGCACAACCGCTCTGACCAGTTCGCGAAGAGCTTGCTGCGCGACGGGCTGAGCCTCGTCTCGGCGGCGGAGACCGAGGTCGAGGTCCTGGCGGCGACGCAGAAGATCGACGTCTACAGCGTGCCTGATCCAGCTCGGGAGGCCGAGCGCGCCGGCATGGGCCTGCTCGGCGAGCTCTCGGCGGAGCCAAGCCTGTTCGAGCCGTTCCACCGCACGCCGAGCCTTCGTCAGGTCCGGCAGTGCCTGCGCAAGCAGCTGACGTGGCACCACGAGCTCGAACGCCGCGCCCGCGCTGCAGCCGGCTTTGGCGCGCCGGACGCGGATGCCGACGCGCCGCCGCAGCCGCCGGTGCACTTTCCGGCGCTGGTCGTCATCAGCCCCGGGCGCCCTGAGACGGTGCTCGACGGCTACCGGTGCGAGCCGGCGCAACCAGGCGTCTACCACGCCGTGCCGAACCTGGTGATGCGCGTCGTGGTGCTCGCGGAGCTGCCCCGGACGCGTGCCACACTGCTTCTGCGGCTGCTCGGCTCGGGCCGCCGCTTTCGTGAGGCGCTGGCGGATCTGGCGGCGCTGCCGGGCGATGCCTGGGAGAAGAGCATCGCCACGCCGCTGCTGGTACACTTCCGGCTCCGAACCCAGGAGCCGACGACCAACGAGGAGGACGAGGTGAGCGCAGAGATCCGGGCGTGGTTCGAGGACTACGAGCAGAAGCTTCGGGCCGAGGCGCGCACCGAAGAGGCGGCGCGTGCCGTGCTCATCGCGCTCCGGGGTCGCGGCATCGCCGTACCGGACGCCGCGCGGGAGCGCATCCTGGCCGAGAAGGATCCGGAGACTCTCGAGCGATGGCTTGAGCGGGCGGTCGTCGCCGCGTCGCTCGCCGAGGTGCTCGACGGCCTGAGCTGACCCATGCCGGCGAGAACGGGCTGCCCAGCTCGCCAGGCTTCAGCAATGGCTTCCCTGGTGCTCGGTATCCCGGCGGGCGTACAGCCACGCCCCCTTCACATCGTCGAGGGTGTCTGCCGACGGCAGCGGGACACGCGCCAGCCAGCGAGGCTGCTTACACCAGAGCGCCGGCGAGACGGATTGGCAACGGGATCGCCGGGTCGGAGGCAGGCACCTCCAGCGCGGCATTCGACGGGAAGGAGGACGAGGTGAGCGCAGAGATCCGGGCGTGGTTCGAGGACTACGAGCAGAAGCTTCGGGCCGAGGCGCGGAAGGAAGGCCTCAACGAAGGGCGCGCCGAGGAGGCCGCGCGTGCCGTGCTCATCGCGCTCCGGGGTCGCGGCATCGCCGTGTCGGACGACGCGCGAGAGCGCATCCTGGCCGAGAAGGATCCGGAGACTCTCGAGCGATGGCTTGAGCGGGCCGTCGTCGCCGCGTCGCTCGCCGAGGTGCTCGACGGCCTGAGCTGAGCCATGCCGGCGAGAACGGGCTACCCAGCTCGCCAGGCTTCAGCGATGGCTTCCCTGGTGCTCGGCATCACGGCGGGCGAGAAGGTCGCGCAAGGCCGTCACACGTCGCACGCGCCGTCTTGACGGCCGTCTTGACGGACGAGCGCACCGGCGCATTCTGGCAGCCATGTCGCCACGCCGCGCGCCCATCGCTCCGCTCGCCTTGCTCACCTCCCTCCTCCTCGCCGCCCCCGCCGCGGCGGCCGTCGTGCCGGTCGGCACCACCGATGAGCTCGTCGCCGCGATCGGCGCGGCCAAGGCTGGCGACGAGATCGTCCTCGCCTCGGGCACCTACGCCTTCGACGGCGTCTCCTGCGCGGCCGCAGGCACCGAGGCCGCGCCGATCGTCGTGCGCGCCGCCGAGCCGCTCGGCGCGATCCTCGAGATGTCGGGCGTCGAAGGCTTCAAGGTCAGCGGCCCGAACTGGCGCTTCGAAGACCTCGACATCCGCGGCGTCTGCGCCGACGACTCGGACTGCGAGCATGCCTTCCACGTGTTCGGCGCCGCGAGCCGCTTCACCCTCCGCCGCTCGAAGGTGCGGGACTTCAACGCCCAGCTCAAGATCAACGCCGCGGAGGTGGATGGCGTCTGGACGGCCCCGGACGACGGGCTGATCGAGCGATCGGAGCTGTTCGACACCCACCCGCGCAGGACCAGCAGGCCCGTCACCAAGATCAACATCGACGGCGGCAAGCGCTGGACCGTGCGCGACAGCTACCTGCACGACTTCCAGAAAGACGGCGGCGACACCGTCAGCTACGCCGCGTTCATGAAGAGCGGCGGCTCGGACGGGCTCTTCGAGCGCAACCTCGTCGTCTGCACCACCGCCGGCTCGCCGGACGGCGTGCGCATCGGGCTGTCGTTCGGCGGCGGCGGCACGGGGGCGCAGTACTGCGCCCCGGCCTACGACCCCGACGTGCCCTGCGAGGTCGAGCACACCGGCGGGACGATGCGGAACAACATCATCGCGAGCTGCTCGGACGTCGGGATCTATCTGAACCGCGCGACGGACACGCGGCTTCATTTCAATACGCTGATCGCGACGAGCGGGATCGACTTCCGCTTCGCGACGACCAGCGGCGTCGCGCGCGGCAACGTGCTCACGGGCAAGATCCGCGACCGCGACGGGGGCACGCACCAGGAGAGTGACAACCTGGCCGAGGTAGGACTCGCGACGTTTCAAACGTGGTACGAGAATCCAGGTCTCGGCGACCTGCACCTCAAAGGGGATGTGGCGTCGCTCGTCGGCCAGGCGCCCGCCGAGGCCGCAGTGACCGACGACTACTGCGCGCGCGGGCGGCCGGGCAGCGGGAGCTTCACGCTCGGCGCGCTCGAGCATTCGCTCGGCGACTGCGCGACGGTGCCACCGCCGGGGCCCTCCGGCGAAGGGGGCGCGGGCGGCGGCGCCACCGGCTCGGGCGGGATGGGCAGCGGCACCGGATCCGCGGGTGGGATGGGCAGCGGCACCGGGTCCGCAGGCGGGGGTGAGGCGGGCGGCACAGGCGACGCGGGCGCGGGCGCAGGCAGCGGCACCGGCGCGGACGGCGCGGACGGCGACGCCTCCGGTGACGGCGAGGGCTGCGGCTGCCGCGTCGCGGGCGTCGGCGGGGATGACACCCTTGGCCTCCTGACGGCGGTCCTCGCCGCGTTCGCCCTCCGGCGACGACAGGCCTCCTCATCGCGGAGCGACGCCAGTTAGGTGGAGAGGGGCGGGTACGATCCACCCGGGCTCGCGGTGAACCGCGCCCGGCGTGTGAATACCCCTTGCGGCGCGGGTCGGCCATACTGCGCAGCATGACGAAGGGAAGCTGCCCATGAGGACCACGCGCTGTATCCGCGGCAGCGACCATGCGCTGGTGCAGCGGATCACGCACGTCGCCTACGGTGCCGACACGCACGACCAGTCCCTGCCCGACGGCTGCTGGGACCTGGTGTTCATGAAGCGCCGGGGCCGGCTGCAGGTGCTGCATACCGGTCTGATCACGCACCCGGTGACGCTGGGCTATGAGACCGGCGACGAGTACCTGAGCATCGCCTTCCGGCCAGGCGTGTTCATGCCGGGGGTGCCGGCGATGGGCATGCTGGACCAGGGCGTCCTGCGCCCGCTGGCGAACCCGCGCTCGTTCCTGCTCGGGCCGCAAACCTTCGAGGTGCCCGACTTCGAGAACGCGGACGATCTGGTGGCACGCCTCACCGGGGCCGGCCTGCTGGTGGCGGACCCGGTGGTGTCCCGCGTGCTGCAAGGCGATCGCGCCGGCACCAGCCTGCGCTCGGTGCAGCGCCGGTTCCTGAGCGCGACCGGTCTCACGGCGAAGCAGCTGTCACAGATCCACCGTGCGCAGGCGGCGCTGCAGCAGCTGATGCACGGCGATGCGCCGGCCGACGTGGCTGCCGCCTGCGGCTACGCCGACCAGGCGCACCTGGGCAATTCGCTGAAGCGGATCATGGGCAGGACGCCCGGCGAAGTGGCGCGGGCTGCGGCCCGGCCCAGGCCTGGGCGCTGAGGCCCCCAGACGGCCCGTCGAGGCCAGAGTCTGTCGTTTTCTTCCAAGACCAGGACCACCCCGGTGGATACGGTGACGCTGCCGGCTCGCACCGGCGATATCGACCAACCCGAGGTCCCCATGCACCGCGACTCCGAGATCCACCCTTTCCGCATCGACATTCCGCAAGCCGACATCGACGACCTGCGCGAACGCCTGGCGCGCACGCGCTGGCCGGCGCAACTCCCGGGCGGCGACTGGGTGAGGGGCGTGCCGGTGGCCTACCTGCAGCGGCTGGCCGCGCACTGGCAGCACCAGTACGACTGGCGACGCTGCGAGGCCCACCTGAACAGCCGCCCGCAGTTCACCACCCGGATCGATGGTCAGACGATCCACTTCGTGCACCTGCGCTCGCCCGAGCCGGACGCGCAGCCCCTGTTGTTGCTGCACGGCTGGCCCGGCAGCTTTGCCGAGTTCGACCGCGTGGTGGACGCGCTGTCCGACCCGCGCCGCCACGGCGGCGACCCCTCGCAGGCTTTCCACCTGGTGATCCCGTCGATCCCGGGTCACGGGTTCTCGATGCCGCTGGCCGACGCCGGCTGGAACCACGGCCGTTGCGCCCGTGCGTTGGCGGAGCTGATGCAGCGCCTGGGCTACACACGCTACGGCGTGCAAGGCGGCGACGTGGGCGCGTTCATCGCGGTGGAGCTGGGGCGTATCGACAGCGAGCATGTCAGAGGCCTGCACTGCAATGCGCTGGTGACGTTTCCATCCGGCGACCCCGCCGAGCTGGAAGGCCTGACTCCCTCGGAGCAGCAGCGCCTCGCCCGGCTGCAGAACTTCCGCGACCGGATGATGGGCTTCGCGCACATCCAGGGCACGCGGCCGCAGACGCTCAGCTACGGGCTTCACGATTCGCCGGTGGGCCAGCTGGCCTGGATCGTCGAGAAGTTCAAGGAGTGGACCGATCCCGCGGCGGCGCTGCCGGAGGATGCGGTGGGCCTGGACGCGCTGCTGGACAACGTGAGCCTGTACTGGTTCACCGGCACCAGCGGCCCCTCGGCCAACCTGTACTATGAAGCCTTCAACGACCCATCCGCCTGGGCGCCCAGGCCGCGCGGCACCGTGCCCATGGCCGTGGCCGTGTCGCTGACGCAGGACGTGGCGGTGCGCCGGCTGGCCGAACGCGACAACAACATCGTGCGCTGGACCGAGCTGGCGCGCGGCGGGCACTTCCTGGCGACGGAGACGCCCACGGCGCTGGCCGCCGATCTGCGGGAGTTCTTCGGTTCGCTGTCCTAGAGCCAGCCTGTTGATGCCGGCGCGCCCGTCGAACTTGACACAGTGTAAACTACGCCCCATGTTGACACCATGTCAAGCAAGGACGGGGAGACCCGTGCTGTGATCCTCGAGGCCGCGCGCCGGCTGATGACCGAGCCGGGGCGTCGCGGCGTCTCGATGGCGGAGATCGCGTCGGCGGCCGGGGTGTCGCGCCAGGCGGTCTATCTTCACTTCGAGACCAGGACCCAGCTCTTGGTCGCGCTGGTGCGTCACGTCGACGAGGTGCACGGGTTCGCCGACCTGCTCCGAAAGTGCGAGCGCGCCCCCGACGCGCGCGCGGTCCTCTCCGAGTTCATCGGTGCGTGGGCGGACTACGTCGCCCACATCACCGACGTGGCGCGGGCGATGCGGGCGGCACGGGCCACGGACGAGGACGCGGAGCTCGCGTGGCGCGACCGCATGCGCGGCTTCACGGGCGTCTGCGCGGGCTTCGTGGCGCGGCTTCACGCCGAAGGCGCGCTGGCCGACGGATGGTCGGCGTCGGATGCGGCGGACTTCTTGGCCACCCTCCTGTCGATCGGGAACTGGCAGGAGCTCATCGAGGAGCGGAGCTGGTCCCGGCCGCGCTACGTCCGCGCGCTGCGTCGGACCGTGGAGCAGAGCCTGCTCAGGCCGATGGAGATCAAGACGGCACCGAGGAGGCGCTCGTGAGCGGCGCGCAGCCGGAGCTCTTGGCGCAGGGCTCGGTGGAGATCCGCCGGCCCCTGCACGAGACGTTCGCGTATGTGTCCAACATGGAGAACTTCCCGGCCTGGTTCCCGGGCGTCGCAGCCATGCGCGAGCTCGACACGCTGGAGCACGGGCAGGTCGGCAAGCGCTACCGGGAGACCGTGCACATGCCCTTCGGGCGCACCGGCACGATCGACATCGAGGTGAAGGAGGCGCGCGTCGGGGAGCGTCTGCTGACCGAAGGAGAGGGCTTCCTCTTGCCGCGCATGAGCGTGGACTTCGCGGCGCTCTCCGACGACTCGACGCGCGTCGAGTGGCGCATGGTCAGCCGCAATCAGCGATGGTGGTTTCGCTGGCTCGTGGTCCCACTCCTGCGCCGCGTGATGCGCGGCCGAGCGCGCGACGGGCTGCGTGAGCTGCGCGAGAACCTGGAGCGCGAGCCGTCGTGAATGGTGCCGACGTTCGAGCGCACCTCGGCGTAGCGGCCTCGCAGTGAGCCTCTCCTCTCTGTCGTGATGCACGAGTGTCTTCGAGAGCTGTCTCTGCCACTCGCGCAGCGGCTCTATCGAGCGCGCCGCGATGGCGCTGAAACACCCGCTCGAGTGCTCTCTGAGCTCAGTCCTCGCTCGCGGGCAGAGGCGGCGGCGGCGGCAGCGCGCGGGGGGGCTCGATGCTCGTCGGCTCCGCCCTGCATTCGATGGTGCGGCCCTCACAACCACAGACGTTCCCGCCCAGATCCTCGTAGACCGCCACGGAGACCTCATCGACGTACCTCACGATGTCGAGCGGCTCGCACGTGAAGGTCGTCGACGCGATCTGCACCGTCGCGCCGAGGTTGTAGATGCCGGCCGCGGCGCTCCGCTCGATCGCGCTGTCCCGGACAACGACGTTCGCCTGACCCGTCTCGTTGTTGTAGGCGAGGATGCCGCAGCCGTTCATGCCGTCGGGCGTGGGCCCCACGGTGTCCGCGATCGTGGTCGACTCGACGGTCGCGTCCGAGTCGCTGAGGAAGACGCCGACGTTGCTGTTCCGCTCGATCAGGACGTTGTGCAGGCGCACGCTCCCGCGCTCACCGAGGTCGGGCACCGACTGGACGTTGACGCCCCGGCCGAACTCCTGGCTCGGCAGCGGCCTCGTGTCGCGCACCACGGTCGCGTCCAGGTCCGCGTCGGCCCCGAAGACGGCGATCCCGGTCCCGTAACTGCCCTCCACCGCGCTGCCGCGCACCCGGACGCTCGCGCGCCGCTGCTCGTGCGCGATCTCGATCCCGGCGCCGTAGTCCGGCGCGCCGAGCACGACCTCCCGCACGAGGAGGCCATCGATCTCGGCGTCAGAGCCGTTGACGACAACACCCCTCTCGCGGCTCCGCTCGACGAGGACGTGCCGGAGCGCCACGCGGGAGGGACGCCCGTCGACGTGGCTCGACTCGGCGTAAAGGCCCATGCCGTGGACCGGATCGCCCTCGCCGGCCCCCGCGCCCGTGTCGCGTACGACCGTCGCCTCGATGGTCGCCTCCCCGCCGATCACCGCGATGGCGGCGGTGTGGTTCCGCTCCAGGGCGCTGCCCCGGACCGTGAGGGTCCCCGGATCGAAGCCCGGGATGTGGGTCGCCGCGAGCCCGGTGCCCGGCAGGTCCTCCGCGAGCCAGGCGACGTCGCGGACGACGCTGTCCTCGACGACACCGTCCGCCCCGGAGAACCTGATCCCGATCCCCCCGACGCGCTCGATGACGACGGCTCGCGCCGTCACGCTCGCCCGGCGCTCGTACGACTCGACCTGCATCCCCATCGCATGGCCGTAGAACGGGTGCTCCCGGTCCCCGGTGGCGCGATCGACGTCGCGCAGAACCGTGCCCTCCAGCGTCACGGCGGCGTCCGCCACGACCATGCCCGCGCCCGTGGTGCGCTCCACGAGCGCCCCGCGCACGGTCAGGCTCGCTCCGGAGTCCACGCCTGCGGCGAGGAGGCCGACGTCGCTCGTGTCATGGATCCAGACCCGCTCGACGACGACATCGCGCGCGTTCGCCACCCCGAGGCCGATGCCCTGCCCGCGGACAGCGAGGTCGTGGATCTCCGTGGCGCTCGCGCCCCTGTCGACCTGGACGGCGATCGTCGCGGGCGGCCCGACGATCTCGACGAGCGCGGGGCACCGGCCCCAGAGCCGCACGGGCTGCCCCGAGATCAGCAGCTCTTCGGCGTAGCTGCCCTCCGCGATCGCGATCAAGGCGCCCTCGCCCGCGCTGTCGATCGCGTCCTGGATCGTCGTCCACGGCCTGGCCTCCGTGCCGTCGCTGTCCGTCCCGGCGTAGGCCGCATCGACGAACTCGGTCGTCTCATCGATCGGCGCGCCGCCCCACGGGCCCGCCCCGCACGGCGCGACGTCACGCCACGCCGCCTCGCCGGGGACGGCCATCTGACCTGGCGGGCCCGCCTCCGCCGGCAGGACGGGCACGCAGCCCTGCGCGCCGTCGGGCGCGAAGCCGCTCCCGCACCGCGCGGGCGGGACCCCCGCCGGCTCGCAGCCCGCGCCGGTCTCCACCGCGCCCGGCGGGCACGGGAACGTGGGCCCGGCGTCCGTCCCCACCTCTTCCTTCGGCTCAAGGGGCTGCGCGCACGCCGCGAGCAGGGTGAGCGGCAGGAGAGAGAGGGCGAGTCGGTCTTGGCGCATGGAGCTTCGGTGCCTCGCGGGAACGATACGGTATCCCCCGGCGGCCTGCGCGCGCATGTTGAGCGAACCCTCGCTCAGTTGCGCGACGATCTGCGCAACGCGGGCCGCTTCCTCTGGATGCCGCCCGCGCGCTGGCCAGCGCTCCGCCGGTCCCGGGCCGCGGTCGTGAGCTCGGGCAGCGCGGTACGCGCGTTGCTTTAACAACCACCGACCGCCGACCGCCGACCGCGAGCCTCGGGGCCGGAGCGGCGCCGCGAGGCACGCTCGCTGTCCAGCTCGACGCTCACGGGGCGTCCCAGGCGACCTGTCGCCTGGACCTCAAAGGCTCTTCGGATCGAATCCGAGAGGGCGCGCGCGGTCGTTCCCAAATCATCGGGAGCGACAGCGCGCGCCGATACGTAGTCACCGTCTGAAGGAGATTGCCATGTTGAAGATCCAGAATACCGAGTCGACGTTCGAGATGCAGACGACCGCCGGCGCGCCCGACGTCGTCGACACGAAGGCCGGCGTGCAGCGCCTCGAGCTCACCCTCAAGAAGATCAGCGAGAAGAGCAACGAGACGCTCCAGTGCCTGCCCCTGAGCTCCGCCTGCTCGAGCGGGTGCTTCTCCTCGCTCAGCTCGATCAACGCCGCGTCGAGCTCGTCTTTCGACAGCCTCGACGAGGGGCAGCTCGAGAGCGTCATTCGCATGCACGACAAGGCGCTCGACGTGATGGGCCAGGACGGCCTCGTCTCGGCCGCCATCGCCAAGGGCGTCGAGCTCGGCGTCGACAAGAAGTGAAGCCGTAGGCGCACCCCGGGCGGCCTGGACGCGCGTCGCGCGTCCGGGCTCCCGGGGCGCCGCCCGCCCCGTTGCCCGCCCCGTTGAAGGAGTCGCCACCATGTCGGAGATCTCGCTCATCGAGCGCCTCGCGCCGCTCATCGACGAGCGCTGCGGGATCGTGCGCCGCGTCCGCCGGTTCATCTTTCCCCCCGGCTTCGAGGGGCAGATGCACGGCTTCACCGCGTTCCTCGGCAGGGCCGCGGCGCTCCACCCGGGCCCGTGCCGCGTGGGCTCGAAGCTCGGGTCGCTCACCGGCTCCGGCACGGCCGTCGACGAGACCACGGCCCAGATCCGGGCCGTCTGCGAGGCCCTCGAGCGCTACTGCGGCGTCATGTACCCGACCGAGGGGGTGCTGCGCGCGACGCCGCGCTCGCTCGGCGACCGCGCGCTCGACCCCGCGCGGCTGCCGCGCTGCTCTGCGCGCGAGCGGGCCCGCGCGCCGTCGGCCTTCCGCCTGCGCGAGCCCGATCCGGATCGCGACGAGCTCTGGGTACGCGGCTTCTCGCTCACCCGCGAGCGCCCGATCTGGGTGCCGCTCACGGCGACGTACATGGGGTTGCCGCTGCCGATCCGCGAGCACGCGCTCTTCCCGCTCTCGACGGGGTTCGCGGCGGGCGCGAGCTTCCGGCAGGCGATCCTCTCCGGCCTCTGCGAGGTGATCGAGCGCGACAGCCTCGCGCTGCTCTGGCTGCACCAGCTCCGGATGCCGCGCATCGCGCCCGGGAGCGCGCGGAGCCCGCTCCTCGCGGAGCTCCTCCGCAGCGCCGAGGCCGCGGGCACCGAGACGACGCTCCTCGATCTCACGACCGACGTCGGCGTCCCCGTGATCGGCGCCGTGCAGACGTGCGCGCACAGCGCGCCGCACGCGATCGCGATGGCCGCCTGCCGCCCCGACGGCGAGGCCGCGGCGGCGCGCGTCCTCGAAGAGGTGGGGAGCCTGCGGGTGGCGCTGAGCGAGCCCGCCCCGCCCGTCACGCGGGCGGCGTTCTTCACCGACGCCGATCAGACGCCCGAGTCGTTCGGGCGCCTCTACGCGGGGCCCGACGGGCCGGCGCGGTTCGCGTTCGCCACGCGCGAGGCGCCGGTCGCGACCGCGTTCCCCCGGCCGATCGAGGGCGACGACCCGCTCGCGGCGATCGTCGCGCGGCTCGCCGCGCTCGGCATGGAGACGGTCGCGGTCGACGTGACGATGCCCGAGGTCCGCGACTTCGGGATCGTCGTCGTGAAGGTGATCGTGCCCGAGCTCCAGCCCATCAGCTTCACCCACCACGCGCGGTACCTCGCGCACCCCCGCCTGTACGACGCGCCGGAGCGGCTCGGGTACGGCGCTCGCACAGAGGAGTCGATCACCGATGATCCGATCCCGTTCGCCTGAGGAGACCCCGGCCCCGGAGCGTGCCGCCAGCGCGCCCGCGGTGCACGTCATCCGTGACGGAAAGCTCGGCGCCCGCTGCGCGGAGCTCCTGGCCGGCGCGGGGGCGCGGGTCACGACGTCGGCGCTGGGCACGGGCGCGCCGGAATTGCCGCCCGACGCGGTGATCGTCCTCGCCACCGATCGCCCCCGGCCCGCGGCGGCGCTCGCGCTCGACGCGGCGGCGTTCGCGGCGCGGATCCCCTGGACGTCGGGCACCCTGCTCGCGCACGAGCTCCGGATCGGGCCGTCGATCGTCCCCGGCCGCACGCCGTGCTTCGCCTGCTTCTCGCGGCGCGTGCGCTCGGTCGCGCTGGACCTCGAGGCGCACGACGCCCTCGAGGCGCTCGGGGCGTCGGGCGACCTTCGCCCCTGGTTCCAGGGCGAGCTCGCGGCCGTCACCGAGCAGGCCGCGGCGCTGCTCGCCGCCGAGGCGCTCGCGCTCGTCAAGGAGCGCGGCGCGCCGGAGCCGCCCCGCGCCGGAGCCGCGCGCCTGGGGCGCTTCTGGGAGTGCGACGTCACGTCGGGCGGGCTCCGCGCGCGGCGCTTCGCCCGGGTCGGGCTGTGCGCGCGGTGCGCCGCCGGCGAGCACGCGGCGGGGCGCGAGGCGTCGCTCGCGCGCTACTTCGCCGAGCAACCGCTCGCGCTCGCCGGCTCTTCCGGCGTGGGAGGTGACCGATGAGCCGCTCCGATGACGCCTACGAGGCCCGCGATCTCAGCCGCTTCGCCGAGCTTTACTGGGAGCTCCGCTGCCCGGAGCGCCCACGCTTCGTCGAGGACCTCCTCCGCGTGGCGCTCCCGGGCGGGGATCTCCACGTCCTCGGCGGCGAGGCGCAGGTCATCCAGGGAGCGTCGCTCCCGTGGGTGATGGAGAACCTCGTGCCGCTGCTCGACGGGACGCGCACCGTCGGCGACGTCGAGGCCGCGTTTCCGGGCATCGCCGCCTCCGACCTGCGGGACGCGATCCACCTGATGCACATGCACGGCATGCTCGAGGAGGGCGAGGGCGAGGGCGCCGCGGCTGACGAGGCCGGGGAGCCGCGCCGGGCGCAGCGCGCTTTCTTCAGCAGGTACCTCCGCCGGACCGGGCGCAACCGCAGCCGGGGGGAAGCGCAGCGGGCGCTCGAAGGCGCGCGCGTGCGCGCGCTCGGGGACGAGGGCGAGCCGCTCGCGGGGATGCTCGTGGCGATGCTCCGCGAGGCGGGCGTCGCCGACGTCCGGCTCGCCGCGAGCGCCGGGGAGCTCGCGCGGGGCGAGGTCGATCTGGCCGTGGCGATCGGCGACCAGGCGGCGCTCGAGGCGGCGGCGCGCGCGTGCATCGCGGCGCGCGTCCCGATGCTCGCGGCGAACCCCGGCACGTGGACGATCGGACCGCTCACGATCCCAGGGGCCTCCGCGTGCCCGGCGTGCGTCCGGCTCCAGATCGCCCCCGCCGCGGCGGATCCGGCGCTCGAGGACGCCGCGCAGCGCGCGCTCTGGGGGCGCGCGCTCGTGAGCCGGGTCGCGCAGCACGCGATCTTCCACGCGAGCGGGCTCCTCGCGGTGACCCCGCTGGAGCACGTCGAGGTGTGGCGGCCCGGCGCCGGCGAGACGGCGCTCCACGTCTTCATGACCAGGCTGCCCAGCTGCCCGCTCTGCGGCGGCGACGCGCCGCCGCGGACGGCGACGCTCCCGTCCGGCCACGCGGAGAGCCGCGCGCGGATGTTCCACAACACGACGGTCGTCCAGCCGTGGCACATCGGCCAGCACGCGGGCATGCAGGCGCACATCAGCCCGGAGGTGCGGAAGCTGCAGAGCGCGCCGGCCGCGCCGTCGCCGCGGCGGCTCCCGGAGGGCGCCGGCACGCAGGTCGCGACGCCGGTCGCCACGCCGGTCGCCACGTCGATCGGCGCCGCGTTCGGCGCGCCCGCGGGGATCGCGCTGTCGCGCCGGCGCGACGCGACGGGGACGCTCGACGCGGGGGCGCTCGGCGCGCTGCTCGAGCTGAGCTTCGGCGGGCGCGTCGAGCGCCGCGCCGAGGGCGAGGCGCACGTGCGTCGCACCACGGCCTCGGCCGGGAACCTCGGCTCGGCGGAGGCGTACGTCGCGGTGGCGCGGGTCGCCGGGATCGCGACGGGCGTCCACCGGTTCGAGCTCGCCGCGCGAGGGCTCACGCCGCTCCGCGGCGGCGTGGCCGCGGGCGCCCTCGCGCGCGCCGCGCTCGCGGGCGGGAGCGCCGAGCACGCCGCGGCCGTGGAGTCCGCGGGCGCCGTGATCGTCGTCGTCGGCTCGGTCGCGCGAGCCTGCTCCAAGTACTACGCGCGCGGGTACACCTACGCGCTGCTCGACGCCGGGCTGATGGCCCACCGCGTGGAGCTCCTCGCCCAGGAGCTCGGCCTCGCGGCGACGACGGTCTGGGCGTTCGACGACGAGGCCGTCGCCCGCGTCGTCGGCGTCGATGGCATCGATCTCGCACCGCACCTGCTCATCGCGCTCAGGGGCGCGGCCACGGAGGCTCGCGATGTCTCTCGCTGATCGGAGGATCTCGTCCACGCTCGCCGCGGCGACCCAGCCCCTGCGCGGGGTCGCCGAGCTCGCCCTCGCGAGCCGCTACCCCGGGTCGCGGCCGTCGCCCGAGCCGGCGCTGCCCGCGCCGTCGCCGCTGCCCGGGGACGCGGCGCGCGCCCTCTCGCTGCCCGCGCCGCGCGCGCTCGAGCCGGTCCAGCGCTCGCTCGCGTCGGTCATCGCCGCGCGGCGGAGCGGGAGGCTGGCGGCGGGAGCCCTCGACGCGACGACGCTCGGGACGCTGCTCGCGGCCGCCGCGGCGCGGCCGGCGGCCCTCGCGGACGCGACGCTCGATCCGCTGCTGTTCCCGGTGGTCTTCGACGTCGACGGCGTGCCGCCCGGCGCGCACCGGTACGACCGCGGCGAGCACCGCCTCGCGCCGATCGGCCCGGCGCCGCGCGAGCGAATGGCCGAGACGGCGATCCTCCAGCACGAGCACGCCACGGGCGCGGCGGTGCTCTTCCTGGTGGTCCCGATCGGGCGGTGGCTCGCGGCGTTCGGCGATCGCGGCTACCGGGGCGCGGCGTTCGCGGCGGGGTGGCTCACCGACCGCCTCTACCTCGTCGCGGAGACGCTCGGGCTCACCTACACGGCGACCGGCGGCTTCGCCCCCGCGGTCGTCGACGAGGTCCTCGGGCTCGACGGCCGCGATCACACGGCGTTCTTCGCGTTCACTGTCGGAGGGCACCGCCACCCGACGTCCCGGGAGGCGCCGCGCGGCGGGCAGCCGCGATGAGCCGCGGGCTCCAGATCGCGCCGTGGGGCGCGCTGCGCGTCGCGGGGATGCCGGCCGACGCGCTGGTCGGGCTCCGCCTCCGCGAGGGCCCCGCGGTCGAGCGCGAGCTCGCCGCGGCCGAGCTCGCGCTCGCTGCCGCGCGGGCGGAGGCGGCGGCGAGCCTCTTCGACGTCGTGCACGGGTGCGAGGACGAGGCGCTGCGCCGCGCGGCGCTCGAGGCCAAGCGGCGGCTGTTCAACGGAAGAGCCGTGGCGCCCGGCGCGCTCGACGGCGCGAGGACCGCGCCGCCGGAGACGGCGCGCGCCGCGCTCGCGCTCGTCGACGCGCGCGCGGCCCGGTGCGCCGCGCTGGAGGAGCGCTACGAGGCGACGTTCGCCGCGGAGTGGATCGCCGCGTCGGAGCGCTTCCGGCAGGCGCTCGGGAGCCCGCGCCTGCTCGGGGGGATCCTGCTCTCGAGCGCCGACCACTGGACCACGGCGCAGAAGCTCGCGGAGATCCCGGGCGGCGCGCCGCTCACCTCGGCGCAGCAGATCCGCGAGGCCACGATCGCGCGCTACGTCTTCCGCGCGGCGGCGCGGACGACGCCCTTCGCGGGCTTCGCGGGCGTCGCGCTGCTCGACCTCTCCGCCTCGCCCACAGGCGCGGACGACGCGCCGCGAGCGCCGGCGGCGGCGCGGTGGCGCAGCCTGCCGCAGCTCGCGCTCGCGCGCGCCGGGGAGCTCGTCGCGCGCGCCATGTCCTCTCATCCGGCGGCTCACGCCCACGCGCGCGCGCGCCTGCCGCTCCGGGTGAACCCGCTCCGGCGCTTCGCGGCGGGCGCCGCGCCGTCGGTCGTCTTCTCGCGCGCCGGGTCGGGCGAGCTGATGTCGCTCGGGTGGACCCCCGCCGTCGCCCGCCTCGTCGAGGGCGCCGAGGGGCGCACGCTCGAGGAAGCCGCCCGGGCGCTCGCGTCGGACGACGCCGACGAGCGAGCCTGCCGCGACGTCCTCGAGCAGCTCATCGAGGCGGGCATGCTCGAGCCGGCGAGCGTCCCGGTGGGGCCGACCCCCGCGGCGCTCCGCGCCGCAGCGGACGCCCTGGGCGAGATCGGGTGCGCGGGCGCGCCGGACGAGCTCCGATCGGCCGCGCGGCGCCTCGAGGACTACGCGACCGCCGACGTCGGCACGCGCGCGCGCCTCGCCGCCGAGCTCGGCCGCGGCCCTGGGCGCTCGTCCTTGCTCGAGGATGTCATGGTCGACGGCGCCCTCGGCGCGGAGCTCCCCCTCCCCCGCGGGGCGCTCGCCGCGGCGCTCGAGCCGGTCGCGCGCTTCGTGCGCGCGAGCGCCTGCGGGGCCGCGCACCGCCGCCTCTGCGCGGCCTTCGTCGAGCGGTTCGGTCGTGACGGCGTGTGCGACGACGTCGGCGGCTTCGTGACCGAGATCCTCGAGGACCCGCGGCGCGTCGCGCGCGTCCGCGGCGCTTCCGAGCCGATCCGCTGGCTCGACGCGGAGCTCGGCCGCGTCGCCGCCGCGGCGACGGGCGACGTCGTGCGCCTGGATCCAGGGCTCTTCGAGGGGCTCGCCGCGCCGGACGCGCCGTCGTCGATGGCGCTCTTCCTCCAGCTCGAGCCTCCCGGCGCGCGCGACGGCGGTGAGCCGCGCGTCGTGCTCAACGGCGCGCAGGCCGGGCGCGCGAAGTACCTGTCGCGCTACCTCGCGGACGCCGCGGGGCGCGCCCCCGAGGCCCTGGAGGCGACCCGCCGCCGCCTCGCGCACGGGGACGGTCCGCTCCCTGTCGAGCTCTCGCCCACGCTCGGCCTCAACTTCCAGGTGCACCCGCGCCTCACCGAGTGGGCGCTCGAGCTCCCGTGGGAGCCCGGCGCGCCCGGCGACAAGGTCCTGCCGCTCCGCGATCTCTCCCTGCGCTTCGACGCGGCGGCGGTCGAGCTCCGGCTCCGGTCGCGGCGCCTCGGCCGCGAGATCGAGCCCATCCACCTCGGCTTCCTGCGGGACGCGGCGCTCCCCGATCCGCACTTCCTGCTGCGCGCGCTCTCGCCGCGGCTCCGCGACGACACGGTGGCGGAGCGGGCGGACCTCTACAACGTGCTCGATCGCCTCGACCTCGCCCGGGGCGTCGCGCTCGCCCCGCGGCGCCCGCGCCTCACCGTCGGTCGCGTCGTGATCGAGCGCGCGCGGTGGGCGATCCCGGTGAGCGCGGTCCCGCGCAAGGAGCCGAAGCAGCCGTACGCGTCGTACTTCCGCGCGATCGCGCGCCTGCGGCGCGAGCGCGAGATCCCGGGCCGGGGGTTCGCCCGGTACGTCGGGCAGGACGCGGCCGGGTCCGGCTTCACGGAGACGAACATGTACGTCGACTGGGAGAGCCCGTTCACGCTGATCGGGCTGGCGCGCCTGCTCGACGGCCCCGGTGACGGCAGGAGGAGCGGGTACCTCGTCTTCACCGAGCTCCTGCCGGAGCCCGAGGCGTCGTGGCTGCGCCTCGACGGGAGGCCGCACGCGGCGGAGCTGCTGGTCGAGATCGACGGCGAGAGGAGCGCGCGATGAGCTGGATCTATCGGAAACTGTTCCACAATCCGGGCCCCGAGGGCGAGGGGACGGACGCGCTCCTCCTCGGCCTCGTCGATCCGCTCGTGTCGGAGCTCGAGGAGAGCGGCGCGATCGATCGCTTCTTCTTCCTCCGGTACGCCGAGGGAGGGGACCACCTGCGGCTGCGCGTGCGCGTCGCGCCCGGGCGCGACCCCGGCCGCGTGGCGGCGCGCGTGGACGCCGCGGCGGCGCGCTGCGCCGCCGTGTCGCGCGTGGAGGCCGCCGCGTACGAGCCGGAGCTCGAGAAGCACGGGGGCCCCGTGGGGATGGAGATCGCCGAGCGGCAGTTCTTCGCGTCGAGCAGGTTCGCGCTCGGCTGCATCCGGAAGACGGCGGGGCGACCGCGGGCGCGCGCGCTCGTCGCGGCGTGCGCGCTCGACGCGTTGCTCGCGCGCGCGGGCGTCGCGGGCGACGCGCGGCGGTCGTTCCTCGCGGGGTACGCGCGGCACTGGCGCGCGTTCGGCCGCGCGATCTCGGGCGTGGAGCTCGCCTGCGCGGCGCCGGACACCGAGTCGGTCGCGCTGGTGCGCGCGCTCGTGCGGGGCGAGGGGCTCGCCGCGCTGGGCGAGCTCGTCGACGGCGAGCGCGCGCTCCTGGCCGCGTTCGACGCAGACCTGCCCGAGCTCACCGCGGCGTCGCGGCGCGGGGCGCTCGGCGCGCCGCTCGCGACCGTCGTGACCAACCTCGCCCACACGTTCCACAACCGCCTCGGGCTCACGCTCGCCTTCGAGGTGTGGGTGGCCGACGCGCTCGCCGAGGCAGGCGACCCGCGCGAGCCGCCGCCGGCTCGCTGGCCGAGCGTCTCGCCGGGCGAGGCGTGGCAGCGCCTCGCCCGCGCGGCCGAGCAGCGCCGGCCCGTCACCGCGCTGCTCGACCCCGGCGAAGGCGCCGCGCTCGACGCGCTGCTCGACCCCGACCGAGGCGCCGCCCGCCGCCACGGCGTCCGGCTCATCGCGCCCGCCGCGCCCGTCGCGCCCGTCGGCGGGATGTCCGCGCCGTTCGCGCTGCTGCGCGCGCTCGCGGACGCCCACCCGGCGGGCAGCGCGCTCCTCGCTGCCCTCGACCGCATCGAGGCCGCGCACGACGCGCCGGAGTGCCCGCTGCCGCCCGACCCGGCCTCCGTGGCCGAGGCGCTCCGCGCCTTCCTCGCGGAGCACACGCGCGAGCCCACGGTGCTCGTCCTCCGCGGCGTCGACGGCGCGGACGCCGACACGCAGCACGCCGTCGCCTTCCTCGCGCGCGCTCTCGAGACCGAGCCGCTCTCCCTCGTCCTCGCCGCGAGCGGGCGCCCGAGCCCCGGGTGGGCCGCGATCGTGGCCGAGATCGAGGACGGGCCGGGGCTCCTCCGCGTCGCGCCCCCGCCCGGGACCGCGCCCGCGCTCGCCGACGAAGCGGCCGCCCCCCCGGCGGCGCCGGGGCCCGCGGCCGTCGCGCGGGGCGAGGCGTTCTGCCGCGCCGGCGCGCTGCACGAGGCCGCCGCGATCCTCGGCGGCGCCCTGGCGTCGCCCGGCCTCTCGCCCGCGGCGCGGGCCGACGCGCTCGTGGCGCTCGCGAGGACGATGCTCCGCATGTCGCGCCCCGCCCTCGCGCGGCAGGCGGCGGAGGCGGCGCTCCGCCTCGGCCTCCCGGAGCGCCGCCGCGCGCTGGCGCGGCGCGTCCTGCTGGCCGCGCTCCACAACCTGGGTGAGACCGCCGCGCTCGACGCGCTCCGGGACGAGGTCTCCCGGGCCGCCGCCTCCGGCGCGTCCGCCGCGGAGCGCTGCTGGGCGGAGCTCGACGCCGCGCTCGCCTGCGCCACCGGCGAGCGCCGCGCCGAGCACGAGGCGCGGCTCGACGCCCTGCTCGCCGCGCCTCCCGGCGACGCACCGCCGCAGTGCCTCGCCGCCGCGCACGCCTGGCGCGGCGCCGCGCACGCGGCCCGCGGCGAGCTCGAGCGCGGCCTCGCCCACCAGCGCCGGGCGCTCGCCTTCGCCGAGGAGCTCGCCGATTTCCGCCGCGCCCTCATGGTGCGCGTGCGCCTCGCGAGCAGCGTCGCGGCCGCGGGCGAGCTCGCCGAGGCGGCGGCGCTCTTCGAGACAGCGGCCTGCCACGCGGCGTGGGTCGGCCTCTTCGACCTCGCGGCGCTCGCCGCGCAGAGCGCGATCTCGCTCGGCCTCGCGCGCCGCGACGCCGCCCCGGTCCGCGCGTGGCTCGACGACGCGCGGCCCGCGCGCGCCCGCGTGTGGCGCTCGCCCTACGGCGAGCTCGCCGTGCTCTACGCGCGCGCCGAGTCGGCCCTCGCGCGGGGCGAGGCCGGGGCGGCGGGGGCGCACCTCGACCGCCTGCGCGCGCGCCTCGCCGCGGCGGTCGTCGACGCGCGCGCCGCCCCGCAGAGCGCGCCGCTGCTCGCGCTCGCCGCGGCGCACCTCGAGGCCGACGTCGCCGCCGCCGCGGGGGACGACGCCGGCTGGTCGACGCGGCCGGCCGCGGCGGTCTTCAACGCGCGCGCGGCCGAGCTCACCGCGGGCGTACCGCCGGAGGAGCGGCGGCTCGTCGCGGCGCTCGCCCGCGCCCGGCGCGACGCCGCCCGCGACGCCGCCCGCGTCGACCGGCCGGCGGCCCTCGGTTTGCAAAGCACCTGAACGATCTCGAGTCGCGCCCGCCTCGGGCGCAGAGCGAAGGAGAAGCACCGTGGAGACTCAGACCAAGCTTCCGCCCATGCCGGGGCTCTCGGGACCCGAGAGGAAGCGCTTCATGAACGGCACCCACCGCACGGCCTCCCCCGAGGAGACCTTCGATCGGATCAAGGGCTTCATGCCGGCGATGGGGATCACGCGGATAGCCAACGTCACCGGGCTCGACGCGATCGGGATACCTGTCGTCGTCGTCTGCCGCCCCAACTCGCGCTCTCTCTCGGTCAGCCAGGGAAAGGGGCTGACGCTGGCGGCCGCGAAGGTCTCGGGGCTGATGGAGTCGATCGAGTCCTATCACGGCGAGAACATCCTCCGGCCGCTGCTCCTCGGCTCCTCTCGCGAGCTCCGGCGCTCCCACGCGATCGCCGACGTCTTCGCGCTGCCGCGGACCTCGAGCGTGCCGCTCGACGAGGACACCCCGCTCCTGTGGGCCGAGGGCTACGACCTCGTGCGCGGCGCCCCTGTGTGGGTCCCCTACGAGCTCGTGCACGTCAACGCCACCGCGACGGGCCGCGTCAACCCGGGCATCTTCTGCTGCTCGACCAACGGGCTCTCGTCCGGGAACGGGCTCCTCGAGGCGGTGAGCTACGGTATCTGCGAGGTGGTCGAGCGCGACGCCACGGCCGTCTGGGGCGCCCTCACCGACGCGGAGCGCGACGCGCGGCGCCTCGATCTCGACAGCGTCGATGATCCCGGCTGCCGCGAGGTGCTCACGAGGTTCGCGGCCGCCGGGATCGCCGTCGGCGCGTGGGAGACCACCTCGGACGTCGGCATCCCCTCGTACGAGTGCCTGATCGCCGAGCGGACCGAGGACGCCATCCGGGGGCTCCACGGCTCCGGCGGGCAAGGCTGCCACCCGTCGCGCGCCGTCGCGCTCCTGCGCGCCCTCACCGAGGCCGCGCAGACCCGGCTCACGGTGATCTCGGGCGCGCGCGACGACCTCCTCCGGGCCGAGTACGACCGCCACCGGAGCCCCGATCAGGTCCGGCACCTCCGCCAGCTCCTGACGGCGCGCGGAGAGCGCCCGTTCTCCGCGGGGCCGACGTTCGCGGGCGACACGTTCGAGGACGACGTCGCCTGGCAGCTCGAGCGGCTGCGCGCGGTCGGGATCGACAGCGTCGTCGCCTTCGATCTCACGAAGCCGGAGTTCGGCATCCCCGTCGTCAAGATCGTCATTCCCGGACTCGAAGGGATCCACTCGTTCCCCAACTACATCCCTGGCACCCGGTTCCGCCGCGCGCTCGAGCGCCGGAGCGGGAGCGCGGAGAGCCTCAAGGAGATCGCATGAGCATCATCGTCTTCCTCGGTCCGACCCTCTCGCTCGAGGCCGCGCGGGCGGAGCTCGACGCCATCTATCTGCCGCCTGTCTCGCAGGGCGACGTCTACCGGGCGTGCGCGAAGCGCCCGAGCGCGATCGCGATCATCGACGGCTACTTCGAGCGCGTCCCGGCGGTCTGGCACAAGGAGATCCTCTTCGCGATGGCGCAGGGGATCCACGTCTTCGGGAGCTCCAGCATGGGGGCGCTGCGCGCCGCCGAGCTCTCCGCCTTCGGCATGGAAGGCGTCGGCGCCATCTTCGAGGGGTACCGCGACGGCCTCATCGAGGACGACGACGAGGTGGCCGTCGCCCACGGCCCCGCGGACAGCGGCTTTCGCGCCGGCTCCGAGGCGATGGTCAACATCCGCGGGACGCTCGACGCCGCGGCGGCCGCGGGCGCGATCACCGCCGCCACGCGCGACGCGCTCGCGGCGATCGCAAAGGCTCTTTACTATCCCGACCGCGCCTACCCCGTGATCCTCGACGCCGCGTCCCGCCAAGGCGTCCCGCAGCGCGAGCTCGCGTCGCTGCGCGACTTCCTCCCGAAGGGGCGCGTCAACCAGAAGCGCGACGACGCCATCGCGCTGCTCCGGCACCTCCGCGCGCGCGCCGAGGCGGGCTTCTCGCTGAAGACCGTCACGTACAGGTTCGAGGTCACCGAGTTCTGGTCCCGCGCCGAGCAGCTCGCCGGCGAGATGGTCGCCGCGGAGCGCCCGGGCGCCGGCGACGCGTCGCCGTACGACACGGTCGTCTTCGACGGCATCCTCGACGAGCTCCGCCTCGACGCGGCGGCCTACGGCCGGGCGAAGCGCGGGGCGATGCTCCGCTACCTCGCGCTGAAGGAGGCCGAGCGGCGCGGCGTCACCGTGGACAACGCCGCGCTGGAGCGGGCGTCCGACGCCTTCCGCCGCGAGCGGCGGCTCTACGAGCCGGACGACGTGAAGGCGTGGATGCGCCAGTTCAGCGTCGGCTGGGGCGAGCTGACGAGGCTGCTCCGCGACGAGGCGCTCATCGGCTGGGCCGAGAAGGCGATCGACGAGGCGGCGCAGGGCCACCTCCGCGACCACCTCTCGGTCTCTGGCGAGTACGCGAAGCTGCTCTCTCGGGCCCGCGAGAAGCAGCGGCGCCTCGCCGAGCTCGGCCTGTCGAACCCCGCCTTCTCCGACGCCGGGATGACCGAAGGCGACCTCACCCGGTGGTATTTCGAGCGGTGCCTTGGCGCGCCCGTGCCGCCCGATCCGGCGAGCGCGCTGCGCGCCGCCGGCTTCGCCGACGCGGACGAGTTCAAGCGCGTGGCGCTGCGCGAGGTGTGTTATCGCCGCGCCGCGCCCGGCGACAGGGCCGCGGGCGCCTCGGCCCCGGAGCGCCGGTGACGCCCGCGATCTCGCTCCGCGGGGCGACGAAGGTCTTCGCGTCGCGCCGGGCCGTCGACGCCGTGTCGTTCGAGGTCCGGCGCGGCGGCGCCACCGCCCTCCTCGGCCGGAACGGCGCTGGAAAGACGACGACGATGCGCCTCGTGACAGGCATCCTCCTCCCCGACGAGGGCGCGGTCGAGGTCCTCGGCGGCAGGAGCGACAGCGTCGCGATCCGCGATCGCGTCGGCTACCTCCCCGAGGAGCGTGGCCTGTACAAGCAGATGCCGGTCGCCGAGCACCTGGCCTTCCTCGGCGAGCTCAAGGGCGTCCGCCCGCGCCGCGCGCGCGAGAGCGCCGCGCGCCTCCTCCGGTCGCTCGAGCTGGAGCACGTCGCGCGCGCGCGGATCGAGACGCTGTCGAAGGGCAACCAGCAGAAGGTGCAGCTCTGCGGCGCGCTCGTCCACGACCCGGAGATCCTCGTCCTCGACGAGCCGATGTCCGGCCTCGATCCCGTCAACGCCGCGCTCGTGAAGAGGCTCTTCGGGGAGCTCCGCGCCACCGGGAAGACCCTCCTGCTCTCGACCCACGTCATGCCGCTCGCCGAGAGCCTGGCGGACAACGTCGTCGTCGTCGATCGCGGGCGCGTCGTCCTGGAGGGGCCCGTCGGCGAGGTGAAGGCGTCCTTCGCCGGCAACACGGCGCGGATCGAGTTCGACGGCGACGGGACCTTCCTCCTCGGCCTCGACGGCGTGGTGAGCGCGCGGATCGAGCCCGGCGTGGCGGAGCTCGTGCTGCGCGACGCCGGCGACGCGCAGCGGGCGCTCTCGGCGGCCCTCCCGCGCCTCCGGGTGCGGCGGTTCGAGGTCTCGTCCCCGTCGCTCGACGAGATCTTCTCCCGCGTCGTCGGCCAGGGCGCCCCGCCGCCGCGCGCCTGCGGGGCGCGCGCGGGCCGGGGCGCGGCGCTGGAGGCGTCGTGAGCCGCGTCCTCGTCGTGTTGAGGCGCGAGTACGTCGCCTCGGTGCGGACCGCTTCCTTCGTCCTCACGACGCTCCTCCTGCCGGTCCTCTTCGCGGCGGTGGGCCTGCTCCCCGCGCTCGTCGTCGCCGCCGGCGCCGGCGACCGCTCGGTCGTCGTCGTCGACGGGACAGGCCGGCTCCGCGGGGTCGTGGAGGCCGCCTTCGCCGGCCTCGCCGGGGAGGCGTCGGCGCGGTCCGCCGCGCGGTCGCTCGGCGCCGCGATGGGCAGCGCGGTGCTCCCGAGGGCCTCCCGGCTGCGGCTCACCTACGTGGCCCCCGGGGACGCCGCCGCCACGAGCGCGGCCGTCGCGGCGCTGCTCGACGGCGCGAGGGCGGGCGCCGCGGCGGGAGGGGACGGCGTGGACGGCGTGGTGGTCCTCCCGCCCGCGATGCTCGAGGACGCCGGCGCGCGGGGCGCGCTGTACGCGCGGGGGGCTGACCTCGATGCCGTCGAGCGCGCCGCGGCGGCGGTGGCGCGCGGCGTCGCCGTGGCGAGGTGGACGGCGCGCGGCCGCGACGCCGCCGAGATCCAGGGCCTCCTCTCGCCCCCCGCGTTCGCGTCGGCGCCTCTCTCCTCGAGCGGCCCTCGGGGCCCGGGCGGCGACCTCGACATGCTCGTCGCGTTCGGCTTCGGCGGCCTGCTCTTCGTCGCGATCCTCCTGAACGGTCGCGAGATCTTGCGCCGCATCGTGCAGGAGAAGTCGGATCGCATCATGGAGATCCTCCTCTCCTCGGTGACGCCGTTCGAGCTCCTGTCCGGGAGGATCCTCGGCCTCGCCGCCGCCGGCCTCACGCAGATCGCCGTGTGGCTCGGGATGGCGGCCGTCGCGGGCGTCGCGGTCGGCGCGCTGGGTGGGCCGCGCCTCGTCGACGCCGAGACCCTGTTTCGTCCCATGGTCGCCGTGTACTTCGTCGTGTTCTTCCTCCTCGGGTACCTCGTCAACGTGGCTGTCTATGCCGTCGGGGGCGCCGCCGCGAGCTCGGAGAAGGCCGCGCAGCAGCTGATGAGCCCGATCTCGATGGCGCTCGCCGCGCCGCCGTTCTTCCTCGTGATCATCGCCGGTCACCCCGGCTCGACGCTGGCCGTCGTCCTCTCGATGATCCCGATCTACGCCCCGATGGTGATGTTCGTCCGGGTCCTCGTCTCCGAGCCGCCGCTCTGGCAGATCCTCGTCGCCATCGTCGGCACCGGCGCGACCGTGGTGCTCTTCATCTGGGTCGCCGCGAAGACCTTCCGGACAGGCGTCCTCTCCCAGGGAGCGACGCCGACCCTCCGCGAGCTCTGGCGCTGGTTCCGCGCCGCGTGACGCGCGCGAGAGACCACGTCTCTCGATGACATCGAATACCCCTGCTGGAATGCAACCTCCCGCGCGCCGAGCGCCGCGCGAGCCGGTCGTGCCGGGTGCGCGCCGTCTGAGGAATCCCCTCATTTGGCAGCCCTTTTCAGCGGGAAAATTGGACTGGGAGACAGGGAGCATTTTGAAGATTTCCCTCCCCGTCTCCCCGCCTCCCCGTCTCCCTGTAAATTTTCTTAAAAACCCGAGGGGATGCCTCGGGCACGCCGTGACGCTCCTCCCCACACCACGTCCGCGCAAGTTGCGCAGAGCCTCGCCCAGCAGCTGAGCGAGGCTTTGCGCAACAACGCCCGCCCGCCCGGGCGACGCGCGTGCGCGCGCCCTGATCCGGGCCTTTCTGGCGCGATGCTGGGGCGAGGCCGCACCTCGTGGTGATGGTATGCGCTTTGCTGATACCCAGTGCGCGGGCGTTGGAAACCTCGATACCCGCGCCAGGACCAAGAACTCCAATTGCATGAGGCGCGACCGTACCCCCGACGCCACGCCGGCTCGTGCGCGGTTCCGCCATGAGGTTCATCATGAAGATCACATCGACGCTGTCGCTCGTTTCGCTCCTCGGCTCGACCCTGTTGATGGTCGCCGGCTGCATGGCTCCGCCGGTCGACGGCGAGAGCGACGTCGACGCCGACATCGACGCCGAGACGACGGCGGAGGAAGTCGGAACGGCGGCCGACGCCATCACGAATGGATGGATGCCCGAGACGTCCGACGGCTGGGCGCCCATCGCGTGCGACAGCGGCAACGCCATCAGCGCGTTCCGCTGCCGCGGCTCCGACTGCGACAACATCAAGGGCTATTGCTCTTCCCTTGGGACCTACAACACGTCCACGTACTGGACCACCTACTTCTCCGAGGAGAGCACCAACTGGCGGACCTGCAATGCCGGCGATTTCGTCACGGGCTTCGCGTGCACGGGCTCTTACTGCGACAACGTGTCGCTCCAGTGCTCCCATCTCAACGGGAAGACCTGGGGCGACTGCTACTGGAGCGGGTTCATCTCCGAGGAGAACGGCGGGATGATCTACTTCCCGCCGGACTACTACATCGCAGGCGCGAAGTGCGACGGCGATCACTGCGACAACATGGCGTTCTATTACTGCCACGCCTCCTGAGCGCCGGCGCTCATCTCGATCGGAGCAGCGCCGCGTCTCTCGAGGGTGCCCTTGGCACGATGCTCGAGGGACGCGCCGCGCTGGGCTGTCCCGCCCCGCAGGCCGCCCGCCTACCTGTCATTGCACAGGACACACCCGTACTCGTGCTGGTACACCCGATGGACTGGGCAGAGCACCAGCGGCTCCGGACGGTCGCCGTAGGACCACGCCGTCGCCCCCGCCCTGCACGCGTCCTCGACGACGAGCGCCTCGATCATCGCCCGGAGCTGATCGAGGCAGGGCTGGATCCAGTCCTCGCGCGGCTCGTACCCCAGCCGCTCCCAGCCCGTCCTCGCCTTTGCCGCCTCGATCACCCGGAGGACGAACTCGCGCTCGCGGACGAAGGTGCTCGGGGACCAGGGCAGCTCGCTGACGTCGAACCCCACGAGCCCGAGCCCGAACAGCCCCTGGTCGTGCGAGGCGAACCATGCGGCGAGCTCGCGCTCCCGCTCGGTCTCGGCCAGCGCCGACGCGGCCAGGGCGAGCACGGAGATGAACACCGAGGTCAGCCCGTTGCTCATCCGGATGTGCGCGAGGTCGGGGCGGGCCTCGTATGTCACCCGGTTCGCCATGGCTTCGCCTCCACGGTCTTACCACTCCGCGGCGGCGGCAAGCTCGGTATCCGCCTCGTCGAGAACGACGATCCTCATTCACGGTTCGTGCGGAGACGCCTGGCGAGCCGCTCCCGAACAGCGTCCCAGGGCTCGACCTTCGCCGTGCCGCGGTCGACGTCCTGCAAACGTCGCTCGACCTCGGTCAGCCAGGCAGCCTCGACGTCCTCGTCGGCGGGCCCGTCCAGGCTCGCGATCAATTGCTTCGCGACGTCTGCTCGCTCCTCCGGCGGAAGTTGCAGGGCCTCCGCAAGCACGGCATTCCTGTACGACATGTCGTGATTCTAGCGGGATCTTGACCCATGGGCAGCCCCGACGACCGGACAGGGAAATCCTGCGTGGCCCGTGGGCAGCAGCGACAGGTTGGACTGCATGGTTCATCCCTGTGCGGCTTGTCGTTTCAGGTGCCAGTTGATGTCGAACCTGGCCCGCGTGCTCTCGTCCCAGCGCGGTGGCAGCACGGGGCCGAGGACATGGAATGGAGGCCACCCCTCGCGCTCGTGGTAGAGGAGCTCTGCCTTCGCGGTGAAGCGGCCGCACACCCGCACCTCCAGGAGCGTTTGTTCGTCCCTGACCTCGTGAGCCGAGATATTGACCCACTCGGGAATCATGCCGTTGCGCCAGAAGCGCGCAACGAAGTCCGCGCTGGACATCGGCCCGAGGTGCTGCCCCTCCGGGATCGCGTCCTCCGGGAACACGACCTCTCCGTCCACGAGGTTCGCGTCGTAGGAGCTATTCGGGACGACGAGCAGCCCGTACGCCGATGGCACCTGCTGGGCAGCGAAGGTCCGACAGAACGCGACGGCGCGCTCGCACGCCGCGTCGAGACGAGCCAGGAAGGTCTTCCGGTCCACTGCCATCGCGATCGCCTCGGTATCCAGCGACGAGAGGGGCTCCGCCTCGGCGCCGGGTGGTGCGGTCAGTCTAGCGGCGACGCTCCCCGCGGTCACCCGCCACGCCCGAGGTGGGCCGCCGGCACCGGCGCGAGTCGGATGTCCATGAAGCTCGGGTCTGCCGCCGCAGAGCCCGTCGTCTCCCGGGACGACGCCGTGAGATGCACGGGCACCTGCATGGGCACGCAACGCCCCGCATCACGAGCAGCGGCGCACGTGACGCAGCACCGCAGCGGCGCACAGGGCGCCCGAGGCGCCGCTCGCCTTCGTCGTGGCTGCATGGTTCGACCGGGAGCGGAGCCACTCCGCACCTCATCCGGGGTGGCCAGCTCGTCCCGCCGGGTCACAATGTCTTCCTCACCGGGAGGCAGACGCGATGCTTCGTAAAATGATCTTCCTATCCAGCGTGGGACTCCTGTCGGCCTGCTCGGGGGCAGAGCCGGAGGCCCCTCCAGCGCTGGCCTGCAAGGCATCGCCGGACTGCGCCGCCGCGCCCGGGACGCCGCTGTGCGATCAGGCGATCGGCGCGTGCGTCGAGCTCCCGCCCGGCTACCCCATCGGCGTCAAGGACGGCAGCCCTTCCTCCGTCGCGCTCGTGCCCGTGTTCGAACCGGACCGGAAGCGTGAGCCGACCGATCTCGACTTCAACCCGGAGCGGCCGGACGAGCTCTGGGTCGTCAACCGCAAGGACGACAGCGTCACCATCATCTCGAAGCCGGGCGCGCCGGACGGCCAGGCGGTCCGCCTCCGCGACCCCGCCGCCGACCACTTCATGGCCCGGCCGCCGGCGATCGCCTTTGGCCACGCGGGCACGTTCGGCGTCTGCGGCGACAACGACAACGGGGGCAACTACTTCATGGGGCCGACGCTCTTCTCCTCGGATCTCGCGATCTTCGCGGAGGAGACGCCCGACGGCCTCGGGTCGCACCTCGACATGCTCCACTCGAGCCCCTTCTGCAAGGGCATCGCGCACGAGCAGGGCAACGTCTACTGGGTCTTCAACGGCTACGATCTGGCCATCGACCGGTACAACTTCGCCCACGATCACGGCCCCGGAAACGACGACCACGCCGACGGCGAGGTCTACCGCTATGTGGCAGGCGAGGTGCTCGGGACCGACGTGACGCCGAGCCATATCTTCTACAACGCCGAGGACCGCCACCTCTACATCGCCGACACGGGTCACAAGCGGCTGCTGAAGCTGGATACCGCGAGCGGCACGCCCGGGGCGAGCTTCGACGGACAGGAGACCCTCGTGGCGCGCAGGCACATCGACGGCGCCACGCTGACCGAGATCGTCCCCCCGGGGACGCTCGAGGCGCCGAGCGGGCTCGAGGTCCACGAGGGGCTCGTCTACGTCACCGATCACGCGACCAGCCGGATCCACGCCTTCGACCTGACAGGGCAGCTGGTCCGCGCCCTGGACACGGGGCTCCCCGCGGGCTCGCTCGCCGGGATCAACTTCGGGCCAGACGGCAAGCTCTACCTCGTCGACCTGATCTCGAGCCGGGTTTACCGGATCGATCCGATCCTGTGAGGCGACTCAGCCCGCCGGCCGGAACCGGCGGAGCCGGAGGGAGCTGAGGAGCACCGAGACGCTCGACAGGCTCATGGCCGCGCTCGCGAGGACCGGGGACAGGAGCCAGCCGGTCAGCGGGTAGAGCGCGCCCGCGGCGATCGGGATGCCGATCACGTTGTAGATGAACGCCCAGAAGAGGTTCTGGCGGATGGTCCGCAGCGTCGCGCGCGCGAGCCCGAGCGCGGCGGGCAAGGCGGCGATCCCCCCGCGGAGCAGCGCCACGTCGGCCGCGGCGACCGCGATGTCGGTGCCGCTCGCGACCGCGATCCCCACGTGGGCGCCGGCGAGGGCGGGCGCGTCGTTGATGCCGTCGCCGACCATCGCGACCACGCGCCCGCGCTCGCGCTCCTCGCGCACGATGCGCGCCTTGTCCTCGGGGCGGACCCCGGCGAACACCTCGTCGATCCCGAGCTGCCGCGCCACCGCGCGCGCCGTCGCCTCGCGGTCGCCCGTCACCATCGCGACGCGCACGCCGAGCCGGCGCAGCGCGGCGACCGCCTGCGTGGCCTCCGGGGTCGGCAGGTCGGCGACCGCCACGAGCCCGGCGAGGCGGCCGTCGACCGCGACGAACGACGGGGTGTTCCCGCGCCCGGCGAGGCCCTGGGCGAGCTCCTCGAGCGGCGCCGTGTCGATCCCGAGCTCGGCGAGGTACCGGGCCGTGCCGATGCGCACCTCCCGCCCTTCGACCCGAGCGCGGACGCCGCCGCCGGCGTCGGCGCGGAAGCCCTCGGGCGCGACCAGTGGAACGCTGCCGGCGCGCGCGCGCGCGCCCTCGACCAGCGCCCTCGCGACAGGGTGCTCGCTGCCGAGCTCCGCCGACCCGACGAGGCGCAGGAGCTCCTCCTCGGCGATCCCCGGCAGCGCCCTCACCGCCGCGAGCTGCGGGCGCCCCGCCGTGAGGGTGCCTGTCTTGTCGACGAGGACGGTGTCGACGCGGCTCGCCGCCTCGAGCGCCGTGCCGCCCTTCACGAGCACGCCGAGCTCGGCGCCGCGGCCGGTGCCCACCGCCACGGCCGCCGGCGTCGCCAGGCCCAGGGCGCAGGGGCAGGCGATCACGAGGACGGCGACGAACCGCTCGACCGCGGCGGCGAGCCCCGCCGCGCTCGGATCGGCCGCGGCCCAGGCGACGAACGCGACCGCGGCGATGGCGAGCACCACCGGGACGAAGACGCCGCTCACCGTGTCGGCGAGGCGCGCGATCGGCGCCCTCGAGCCCTGCGCCTGCTCGACGGCCTCGACGATGCGGGCGAGCGCGGTCCCGGCGCCGGTCTTCGTGATCCGCACGGTGAGCTGGCCGCTCTGGTTGAGCGTGCCGCCGAACACCGCCGCGCCGGCGCCCTTGTCGACGGGGAGGCCCTCGCCGGTGAGCATCGACTCGTCGACCGCCGAGGCGCCCGAGACGACCTCGCCGTCGCTCGGCATCCGCTCGCCCGGCCGGACGCGCACGAGATCGCCGGGCGAGAGCTCGGCGGCCGGGACCTCCTCCTCCAGGTCGCCGCGCAGGCGCCGCGCCGTCCTCGGCTGGAGCGCGACGAGGCCGCGCACGGCGTCGGTGAGGCGCTTGCGGGCGCGCGTCTCGAGGAGCTTGCCGAGCAGGACGAAGCTGATGATCGCGCCGGCGGCCTCGAAGTAGACGTGCGGCCGAACGCCGTGCTCGGCGTGGGGGAAGAGCTGCGGCGCGAGGACGGCGACGGCCGAGTACCCCCACGCGGCGCCCGTGCCGAGGGCCACGAGGGTGTTCATGTCGGCCGCCCGGTGCCGGAGCGCGGCCCAGGCGAGCCGGAAGAACCTGCGGCCCGGGCCGGCGACCACCGCGGTCGCGAGGGCGAGCTGGACGAGCCGGCCGATCGCGCCGTCCGCGCCCGGGATGCGGCCGTGCGACATCCCGAGGACGAGCAGCGGGACGGACAGGGCCAGCGAGATCGCGAGGTCGCGCCGGAGGGCGCGCCGCTCGCCGTCGAGGCCCTCGTCGGCGGCGGCCGTCCGGTCGGCCGGGGCGGCGGCGGCGCTGCCCGGCGCGGCGCGGCGCTCCGGGACGCTGTAGCCCGCGCGCTCGACGGCGGCGACGAGCGCGCTGGTGGACGCGGCGGCCGGGTCGAACGTGATCGTGGCCGAGCGGGTCACGAGGTTGACCTTCGCGTCGCGGACGCCGCCTGTCGCGAGCAGGGCGCGCTCGATGCGCCGGACGCAGGCGGCGCACGTCATGCCCTCGATGGGCAGGTCGACGCGGCGGGCGCCGGCGTCCTCGGTGTCCTGGGGGGCGGGAATGGGAACGGTCATCGTCGTCATGGTCACCTCGCTATCGACGGTGCAGACGCAGGGCCGCCCCGCGGATTACGGCGATACCGCCGGGCTCATCGCGCGGGGACCGCAGCGCGGCCGGCTGGTCCCGGGAGCGGGCTCGGCGCGCGTGGCCGGGCGGAGCGGGATGAGCGCGGCGGCGCCGGCGCGGTGTAATGAAGCCAGGCGGCTGCGTCTTCGGGGGTGAGCGGCCAGCGGGTCGCCGAAAGGAAGACGTCATGAAAGAGACCATCCTCCAGGTCGACGGGATGAGCTGCCCGTCCTGCATTCGCCACATCGACAGCGCGCTGCGCGAGCTCGACGGCGTCGACAAGGTCGACGTGCGCTTGCGCGAGGGCACCGTCGTGGTGCGGCACGACCCGGCGAGCGCGCCCGTCGACGCGCTCGCCGACGCCGTGCGCGGGGCCGGCTACGGCGTGCGCTCCCGCGCCGCCTGAGCGACCGCGGCGACGGGGCCCGCGGCCGCGGCCCAGGGAGGCGCGCAGGGTCGCGGGCTCCGGCGCGCCAGCCGCTCGGCGGAGGCGCGGCCGAACCTGAGGAAGACGGCCGGCGTGACGACGATATCGAGCAGCGTCGACGAGAGCAGGCCGCCGAGGATCACGACCGCCACGGGCTGCAGGATCTCCTTGCCCGGCTGGCCTCTGGACAGCGCGATGGGCACGAGCGCCAGGGCGGCGGTGAGCGCCGTCATCAGCACCGGGACGAGGCGCTCCAGCGAGCCGCGGACGATCATCGCCTCGCCGAACGACTCGCCCTCTTCCTTCATCAGGTGGATGTAGTGCGAGATCATCATGATGCCGTTGCGCGAGGCGATGCCGCACAGCGTGATGAACCCGACGAGGGTCGCGACCGAGAGCACCCCGCCGGTCAGGACCACGGCGAGCACCGAGCCGACGAGCGCGAGCGGGATGTTCAAGAGGATCTGGAGCGCGACCGTCCACGAGCGGAACTGCGAGTACAGGACCACCAGCATGCCGGCGAGGCTCGCTATCGAGAGCCACCCGATCAGCCGCGACGCCGACCGCTGGCTCTCGAACTGCCCGCCGTACGTCGCGTGGTAGCCCGGCGGCTTCGGGATCGCGTCCACGGCGCGCTGGAGTTGGCTCACGACCTGCTCCAGATCGCGCCCGGCCACGTTGGCGGAGACCACGATGCGCCGCTGCGTGTCGTCGCGGCTGATCTGGTTCGGGCCCATGCTCTCCGTGACGTCGGCGAGATCGGACAGCGGCACCTTCGCGCCGCTCGGGGTGTCGACCAGCGTGCGCCGCAGAGCGTCGATGTCCTCGCGGAGCTCCGGCGGGTACCGCAGGACCACGTCGATGGTCCGCTGGCCCTCCAGGATCTGCGTGACGGTGCCGCCCGCCAGCGCGAGCTCGAGCAGCTCGGAGAGCTGGCCCGCGTTGACGCCGAGCTGCGCCGCGCGCTCCCGGTTCACCCTGATGGCGATCTGCGGGATGAGCACCTGCTGCTCGATCTGGAGGTCCTTCACCCCCGCGACCCCCTGCATCGCGTCGCGCGCCGCCTTCCCGAGCCGCCGCAGCTCGCCGAGGTCCTCACCGAAGATCTTCACCGCGACCTGCGCGCGGACGCCCGAGAGCAGGTGATCGAGCCGGTGCGAGATCGGTTGCCCCACGTTGACCGCCACACCGGGGATCTTGTCGAGCTGGTCGCGGATATCGCCGAGGATCTCCTCGCGCTCCCGCCCGGAGGCCCGGAGGTCCACGTCGATCTCCGAGTAGTGGACCCCCTCCGCGTGCTCGTCGAGCTCGGCCCTGCCCGTCCGCCGCCCGGTCGACACGACCTCGGGGACCTCGTGGATCAGCTGCTCGGCCAGGGTGCCGAGCCGGCTCGACTCCGCGAGCGAGGTGCCCGGCCTGGCGATCACGTTGACCGTGAGCGTCCCCTCGTTGAACGGCGGGAGGAACTCGCCCCCGAGGAACGGCACCGCCGCCGCGGCGGCGAGGACCAGCGCGCCCGCGGCCGCCATGACGGCCCCGGGGTGCCGCAGCGACACGCCGAGCACGCGGCGGTCCGCGGCCTTGAGCTTGCGCACCAGCCAGCCGTCCTCGTGGCTCATCCGCTTCATCGACGGCAGGAGATACGAGCAGAGCGCCGGTGTGACCGTCAGGGATACAACCAGCGACGCAAGGATCGACACGATGTAGGCGATCCCGAGCGGGGCGAAGAGCCGCCCCTCGATGCCGCTCATGGCGAACAGGGGGACGAAGACCAGGACCACCAGGATCGTCGCGAACACGATGGAGCCGCGGACCTCGCTCGACGCGTCGCGGATGACGTCGATCGCCGGCCGCGGCGACGCGAGCGCCCTGTTCTCGCGCAGGCGCCGGAACACGTTCTCGACGTCGACGATGGCGTCGTCGACGAGCTCGCCGATCGCCACGGCGAGCCCGCCGAGCGTCATGGTGTTGACCGACAGGCCAAAGGCCCGGAACACGAGCGCGCTCACGATGAACGAGAGCGGGATCGCGGTCAGCGTGATCGCGGTCGTCCGGAAATTGAGCAGGAACAGGAACAGGACGATCGTCACCAGGATCGCGCCGTCGCGCAGCGCCTCGACCACGTTGTGGACCGCGCTCTCGATGAAGGTCGCCTGCCGGAACAGGCGCGGGTTGATGGTGACCCCCGCGGGCATCGATCTCTGTAGCTCGGCCACGGCCTTGTCGATGCCGCCGGTGAGCGCGACGGTGTCGGCGCCCGGCTGCTTCTGCACCGAGAGGATCACGGCGGGCTTCCCGTCGATCGACCCGTCGCCGCGCTTGGTGCGCGCGGCCTCTCGCACGGTCGCGACCTGCGCCAGGGTCACCGGCGTCGCGCTCCGCATGGCGATGACGGTGGCGGCGATGTCCGCTTCGGTCCGGGCGCGGCCGAGCGTGCGGACGAGGAACTCGAGGCCTCGCCGGTCGACGTACCCGCCCGTGGCGTTGGCGTTCGCCCCCGCGAGGGCGCGCGAGATCTCGTCGAGCGACACCGCCGCCGCGGCGAGCCTGGCCGGATCGACCGTGACCTGGATCTGGCGGACCTCGCCGCCGATGGGGATCACCTGCGCCACCCCCGGGATCGTGAGCAGCCTCGGCCTTATCACCCAGTCGGCCTGGGTCCGGAGGGTCATGGGCGAGACCCCCTCGCCCTGCACCCCGATCAGCAGGATCTCCCCCATGATGGAGGCGACAGGCCCCATCTGCGGCGTGATGCCTTTCGGGAGCTGCTCCGTCACGGTGGCGAGGCGCTCGGCGACGAGCTGTCGGTCGCGGTAGATGTCCGTGGACCAGTCGAACTCGACGTACACGACGCTCAGTCCGACGCCCGAGGTGGAGCGCACGCGCTCGACGCCTGGGGCGCCGTTCATAACCCGCTCGAGGGGCACCGTGACCAGCGTCTCCACCTCCTCGGGCGCCAGCCCTGGCGCCTCGGTCATGAGGGTCACCGTCGGCCGATTCAGGTCGGGAAAGACGTCGATCGGGAGCCTCAGGAGCGAGTACGTCCCGTAGACGAGCACCAGCGCCGCCGCGGCGATGACGAAGAGTCGGTTCCTGAGGGAGAAGCGGATCAGATGGTCGAACATGGCCTCTGCTAGCCCCCGGCGGCGAGGAGGACGGCCATGGCGCCATCGACGACCACGCGCTCTCCCGCCGCCACGCCCGCCGTGATGCCGATCGCGCCGGCGGACTTCGGCCCGATCGCGACCGCGCGCAGCTCGAACGTCTCGGGGCCGGTCTTCACGACGATCGTGGGCGTGCCGCTGCGATCGAGCAGCGCCGGCACCGGGACCACGACGCTCTCGACGGGCGCGCTCCCGGCCACGCCGATGTTGGCCAGCGCGCCGACCCGCGCGCGCCGGTCTACGTTGTCGAACTCGAAGAGCGCCTGGACGGTGCGGGTCGCCGGGTCGACGAGCGACGCGACGGCGAGGCGCCGGGCCTCGAAGCGCGCCGCGGGATCCGTGACGAGCGTCACCTCGGCGCGATCGCCCGCGAGGCGCGCCGCGTCCGCCTCCGGGACGCGCACGTCGACCCAGAGCGTCGCGAGATCGACGATGCGCCAGAGCTCGGTCCCCTCCGCGACCTGGGCGCCCGGGCTCACGCGGCCGGAGACCACCGTCCCGTCGATCGTCGCGCTGAGCTTCTGCGCGCCCGCCCCGCCCGCGAGCGCCCCGACGTCCGCCCGGGCGCGCGCGACCTCGGCCCGGGCGATCTCGACCTCGGCCTCGGCGGCCTGGATGTCCTTCTCGGCGACGATGCCCTCGAGCTCGCGCCGCCGCGAGGCCTCCCGCTCGGCCAGCCCGAGCCGCGCCTCGGCCGCGGCGACCCGGGACGCGGCGTCGCTGCGCGACAGCCCGAGCTGCGCGCTCTCCGCGCCGCCCAGGCTCGGCCGGAGCGTCCCGAGGAGCTGGCCCTTCTTCACCTCGTCGCCCAGCCGGAGGAACCCGCCCTCGGGCGGGAAGAGGCGGCCGGACGTCGGGGCCACGACGGCGAGCTCGCCCGCGGGGCGCGCGACCACGGTGCCGATCTGCCCGAGGCTCGTGGCCAGCGCGCCGCGCCTCGCGCGCTCGGTGCGCAGCCCGAGGAGGAACTGCGTCTCGATCGGCACCCGGGCCACGTTCGGGTCCGCCGCGGCGCTGGCCGCGGGCTTCGCGGGCGCGCTGTGATCCTCGCCGCCGTGCGCGTCCGCGCGCTCCCCGAGGCCCGTGACCGCGAGGGCCGAGGCGAGCGCGAGCGCGGCGGCGATGGCGCCGAGGGCCAGCGGGCGGGCGCGGCTCACGAGGCCCCCTGCGGGAGCGCGGAGCCATCCTCGGGGCGCCGGGTGGGGGCAGGCGGCTTCCGCCGCGAGCGCCGCCCGAGCGCATACCCGATCCCGCCGCTGAGCACGGCGAGCGCTCCCGCGGCCGCCGCCAGACCGCCGAGGGGCACGTCCCGGCCCGGCGTCGTCCCGGCGACGGCGGGCGCTGCGCTGCGCTCGATCGCGCCGAAGCGGAGATCTCCGACGAGCACGAGGTCGAAGTCTTCCCCGGCCTCGACCGAGACGACCCCGTTCGCCGTTGCTCCTTCCGGGGCCGCGGGGAGCGCAATTTCGTAAACACCGGCGGCCTCCGTCTTCCCCGCATCCGCGGCGAAGGTCAGCCCCCCCTTCAGCTCGAGCCGGACACGCGCGCCCTCGACCGGCGCGCTGGAGTCGGCCCGGGCGACGTAGACGCGGGCGGGCAGCGGTCCCTCCGCCTTCCTCGCCGGGTACTTGATGACGACCGAGAACACCGCCGTCTCCCCGGACACGACGTGCTCTGTCCCGGTGCTCGCGGCGCTCGGCGCGGCGGGCGCCGCGTGGTCCTCGCCGCCGTGCGCGGAGGCCCGCGGGACCGCCGCGCAGATCGCGAGCCCCACGGCCCAGGCGAGGTGCCTTCTGTGCATCATGGTTCCTCTCCGAGCGCGCGGGACAGCGCCGCGCGGGCTTTCAGGTAGGCGGCGCGCGCCTCGAGGATCTGGACGCGCGCGCGGGCGACGCGCTCGGCGCTGGCGAGGGTGTCGAAGAGGTCGACCTGCCCTGCGGCGTAGCCCTTCTCGACCATCGCCTGCGCCTCGTCGAGCCGGGGAGCGACGGCCTCCCACCGCGCGAGGGCCGTCCAGCTCGCGTCGACCGCGGCCTTGGCGCGCGTGACCGCCGCGCTGATCTGCCGGGCGGCGAGCGCGCCCTGCTCGCTGGCGGAGCTCGCGTCGGCGAGCGCGCGGGCTCGCTCGGCCTGGCTCCGGTCGAAGAGAGGCAGCGGCACCGACAGCGTGATCTGGAGCTTCGAGCGCTCGTGCCGGGCGCCGTCCGCCCCTTCCGGGCCGGCCAGGGCGGCCTCGCGCCCCTCCCGCCCCGTCTCGACCCCGAGCCCCAGGGTCGGCTCGGGGAGCGCGGCGCGCGCGGCGAACGTGCGCCGCGCCTCGGCCTCTCCCAGCCGGGCCCGGAAGAGCGCGACCTCGGGCCGGCCGCGGAGCGCGGCGGCCACGAGCGCGTCGCGGCCACGGGCGTCTGGCGGCCGGACCGGCCCCTCCGCGGCCCGGAGGGACGAGGGGTCCCGAGCGGCGATGAGCACCCCGAGCCGCGCCTGGGTGCGCGCGAGCTCGGTTTGCGCGCCGGCGAGCTCGGCCCTTGCCCCGGCGCTCTCGGCGCTGGTCAGGATCGCGTCGAGATCCGACCGCTCGCCGGCGCGGGAGGCCGCCGCGGTGCCAGCGGCGATGCGCTCGAACACCCGGTCGAGCTCGGTCCAGACGGCGAGCGCGCGCTGTGCGCGCTCGAGCTCGATGAACGCCTCGGCCGCCTCGGCGAGCCCGTCGAGCTGCAGCACCGCCCCCTCCAGCTCGGCGACGGCGACCTTCTGCTGGCCGGCGCGCGCCGCCGTGGCCGCGACCCCGAAGACGTCGAGCTCTTGCTCGACGCCGACCGAGAAGGCCCGGTCCTCCGGGTGTCCGAACGGGGCGCCGAGATCGACGCCGCCCTTGAGCACGGGGTTCGTGCGGGGCCAGCGCCCCGCGCCGGCCGCCTCCGCGCGCGCGGCGCGCGTGGTCTGCCTCGCCTCCATGGCCGCGGGCGACCGCGCGGCGGCGCGCGCCTTCACCTGGGCCCACGTCAGCGTCTCACCGCGGGCGCCCGACGCGGGCACGAGCGTCAGCGCGGCCGCCAGCGCCGCGAGCATCGCGCGCCGTCCTCGGTGCGGGCGCCCGGTCGCCATCTCAGTGCCCCTCGTGTCCCGTGTGGCCGTCGTGTCCCGTGTGGCCGTCGTGTCCCGCGCCCGCTCCCGCGTGACCCTCGAGGTGAAAGGCGAACCGGAGCGAGGTCGCGGTTCCCCCGGCCGGCGTGATGCTGAGCACCCCGTCCACGTGGTCCTGCTTGACCGGATCGATCTTGCCCCGCAGGACATCCGCCTTCTCGTCGTGGGCGAGCTGGACCTCTTTCGCGCCCGCGACGACGGGGCGAAGGCTCGCGGTCACGCCCTTCGCGGAGCGAGGCTCCTCGGCCGCGTCCAGCATCCACACCGTGATGTCGCCGGTCTTCTCGAGCTTCACCTCGACATGCCCGCCCGGCAGCGACTGGACGACGCCGCCATGGGGCGAGCCGTGGGCGTGGTCTCCAGCCGGGTGCTCGGCCGGCGCGTCGACGAGAGATGCCGTCCCTCCGGCCGGCACGGTGAGCGTCATCTTCATCGGCGCGCCGCGGACCTTCAGGTCCCAGGTGTAATCCGCCTTGTCCGGCGTCGGGCCCCTGGCCGAGAGCGAGCCCTTCGCGTCGTTGGGCGCGAGCGTCAGGGTCTGCTTCTCGCCCTTGCCCTTGGGCTCGATCGTGATGGTGCCGGTGACGTCCTTCGGCGGGATCGGCGTCCTCACCGCGTCGCTCGCGTAGAGGTCGATGGCGCCGTCGGCCCCGACGACGACCTCGACGTGGTTGTCGCCCTCCATGGTGACCAGGCCTCCATGGCGAGCGTCGTGATCCGCGTGAGGGCGCGTGCCCGCCATGCTCGCGGCATGGTCGTGGGGCGTCGGCGCGGGGGGCGGCGCCGCGGCGGGTTCCTGTGTCGAGGCGGCCTTGGCGTGGTCGTGGCCAGGTGTCTCCTTCGCGGAGCAGGCCACAAGCGGGATCGAAACGAGCAGAGAGAGAAGGATCTGGCGCATCGTGCTTTCCTGGAACCGAGGTTCTTGCCCTGGACAGCAGGGCCCTGAGCAACGAGCGCGCCAGGCCGCCGCACGCCGGAATCCCGGGCTTCCGCGCGGGGGCGGGTCCTCGCCGTGACCTCGACGGTCACGATCTTGTGACCGCCTCGGTCACAACCGCCCCTCTGCCGGGTCGGGAACCACGCCGGCCGGGCCTGATCGGCGGCTCCGCGCCCGGTCAGCGCTCCGATTGCGGCCCCGGTACGCGGCTTGCGAGGATGCCCCCCATCCATGGCTCCGCTTCCTGCTCCGCAGCGCCTCTATCGGCTCCGCCGCCGGCTGCTCCTGGTCATCAGCCTTCTCGTCGCCCTGGTCGTCGTGAGCGGCATTGCCACCGTGCTCACCGGGCTCGCGTCCCGTCGCGCGATCCTGGAGGCCCACGACCTCGAGGTGGCCTCGCGCCGGGCTGCGCTGCTCAGCGTCACCGCGCGCGAGCAGTACATCCACGAGGCGCACACGATCATCCTGCGCGACCGCTCGCACGTCGAGCACCACGACGCCTGGGTGAACGAGCTCGGCGCGAAGCTCGCCGAGCTGCGGCCCGGCCTCGACGCCGAGGCGGCCACGCAGCTCGACGACATCGGGAAGGCGAGCCGCGAGCTCAGCCGGCTCTTCTCCACGGCCATCCTCCCCGCCATCGATCGGCAGGACTGGCACGAGGTCCACCACGCGCACGAGCGCGCCAACGCGCTCGTCGACCGGATGACGGAGCATGCGGATAGCCTGGCGCTTCACTTCGACGAGCGCGCCATGGCCGCGGAGCGCCGGGCTGAGCAGTTCATCCGGTTCGCCCTGATCCTCGCGACGGCCGTCTGTGCGCTCGCCGCGGCGCTCGCCTTGATCGCCGGGCGCAAGCTCTGGAGCTCCTTCTCCACCCCGCTCTCCTCGCTCGAGCGCGTCGCCGGGCGCGTCACCGCGGGGGATCGCAGCGCCCGCGTCGAGCCGGTCGCAGCCGTGGAGCTCGCGGCGGTCGCTGACGCGTTCAACCGCATGCTGGACGCCCTGTCTCGCACCGAGGCCGACCTGGTCGCCTCGGAGCGGCTGGCGGCGATCGGGCGCGTCGCCGCGGGCGTGGCGCACGAGATCAACAACCCCATCGCCGTGATCCGCGGCTACGTGAAGACGATGGCGAAGGAGGCAGAGGCGCCCTCCCTCCGCGAGGAGCTCTCGATCCTCGACGAGGAGGCGGCGGCCTGCCAGAGGATCGCGGAGGAGCTGCTCATGTACGCGCGCTCGCCGGTGCTCTCGCCGCGCGCCGTGCAGGCCGAGGAGCTCCTCAGGGACGCGGCCTCGCACTGCGACGGCGGGCCGGAGCGGCGCGACCAGCCCCTGCGCGTGGACGCGGAGCCGGCGTTCATCAACGTGGATCCGCTCCGGATCCGGCAGGTCATCGTCAACCTCGTGACCAACGCGCGCGAGGCGGCCTCTGGAACCTCGGAAGGTGATGAGATCATCGTGCGCGGAAGGCGACAGGACGATGGTTACCGGGTCGAGGTCCTGGACCGGGGAGCCGGCATTCCCAAGGAGACACGCGAGCGCCTCTTCGAGCCGTTCTTCACGACCCGACGCGACGGAACCGGCCTCGGCCTGGCGGTCTGCTATGGTCTGGTGACCGCGCACGGCGGGACCATCCGGGCGGAGCCCAGGCCGGGGGGCGGGTCGCGGTTCGTGATCGACTTGCCGGGCGTACTCATCGAAGAAGCCATGGAGAGCCAGGAGCGCTCATGAAGCCGACAGTGCTCGTCGTCGACGACAAGGCGAACATGCTGACGCTGCTCTCCAAGGTGCTCGGCAAGAGCGCGAAGGTGCTGACGGCCCGGGGCGTCCGGACGGCGCTCCAGGTCCTTGAGACCGAGCCGGTCACAACCGTCGTCTGCGACCTGCGCATGAACGACGGGGACGGGCTCGAGGTCCTCCGCGCGGTACGCGCGCGCTGGCCCGGAGTGCCCTTCATCCTGATGACCGCGTACGCGTCGGTCCCGACCGCGGTCCAGGCCATGCGCGAGGGCGCCTACGACTACGTGACGAAGCCGTTCGACCCGGACGAGCTGCGCGTGCTGGTCGAGCGGGCCATGGCGCAGGCCACGGTGCTGGTGGGCGAGCACGACGCGCCGGAAGCGCGGGGCTTCGCGGGCATGACGGGGCGCTCGCCCGCGATGCGGGCGCTGTACCAGCTCATCGAGCGCGTGGCGCCGACGGATGCGACTGTGCTCATCCTCGGCGAGACGGGCACCGGCAAGGAGCTCGTGGCGCGCGCCATCCATGAGCACTCGTCCCGCGCGTCGCACCGCCCCATCGCCGTCAACTGCGCGGCCATCCCCCGCTCGCTCATCGAGAGCGAGCTCTTCGGCCACGCGCGCGGCTCGTTCACGGGCGCGGCCACGGATCGGGCGGGGCTCTTCGAGGAGGCGCACGGCAGCACGCTGTTCCTCGACGAGATCGGCGAGCTCCGGCCGACGGTCCAGGCGAAGCTCACGCGCGTGCTCGAGGAGCGGGCGGTGCGGCGCATCGGCGAGTCGCGCGAGCGCAAGGTCGACGTGCGGCTCATCAGCGCGACGCACCGCGACCTCCGGGCCATGGTGAAGACCGGCGACTTCCGCGAGGACCTGTGGTTCCGGCTCAACGTCTGCGTCGTCGAGCTTCCCCCGCTCCGCGAGCGCGCCGAGGACATCCCGCTTCTGGCGCAGCGGTTCCTGGCGGAGCGAGCGCCGCAGTCGCGCTCGTCCGCGACCGGGTTCTCGGCGGCGGCGATGAGCGCCCTCCAGGTGTACCGGTGGCCTGGCAACGTGCGCGAGCTCAAGAGCGCCGTCGAGCGGGCGCTGGTCATCGAGACGACGGGCGAGATCCGCCTCGAGTCGCTGCCGCCCGAGGTGCAGGGGGCGAGCCCGCTCCGGCTCACGAGCTCGAGCGACGTGGACCTCGCGCAGCTCTCGTACCGCGAGGCGGTCGACGCGTCGCGTGAGGAGATGAACCGGCGCTACCTGGAGGCCGTGATGCGCCGCTTTCGCGGCGACGTGCTGAAGGCCGCCGCCCACGCGGGCGTCGAGCGGGAGAGCTTCTACCGCCTCCTCCGCCGCTGCGGCCTGTCCGCCGACGACTTCCGCGAGGAGCGGCGGAGCACGGACGGCTCGAAGAACTGAGCGGGCAGTCACCGTGAAGTATTGATGAGCTGGCGTCTCGAATGCTGGAACCATTGACCAGCTCGCCGACCATCGCCGACGTCATGCGGCGCCGCCTCCTCTGACCAGCTCGCCGACCATCGCCGACGTCATGCGGCGCCGCCTCCTCCGGGGAGCGCCGCGCGGCTGCTCGGAGCTACAAGCGGCGCCCGCGTGGTGCTTGGGGTGTAAGAAGGCGCAGCCACGCTCGTCGGCGGAGGGGGAGATAAAATGAGCCACGAGCATCACCACGAGCACGGCCACCCTCATCAGCATGGCCACCCTGCGTCCACGGCCTCGGAGCGGACGAAGGATCCGGTCTGCGGGATGACCGTCTCGCCCGAGACGGCCGCGGGGCAGCACGAGCACGGCGGCCGAACGTACTTCTTCTGCAGCGAGCGCTGCCTCACCAGATTCCGGGCCGAGCCCGGGAAGTACGTGCCCGTCCAGACGACGACCGAGGGAGAGCCCACGCTGGACCCCGTCTGCGGGATGCAGGTCGACCCGAAGACCGCTGGCGAGAGCCACGAGCACCGCGGTCACCGGTACTTCTTCTGCTGCGACGGCTGCCTGGAGATGTTCAAGGCCGACCCGGACAAGTACCTGGCCAGGGCGGCCGCGGCTGCCAAACCGGCGCACCACGCAGCGCCATCGAAACCTGCCGGCAGCCAGGGAATCCACACGTGCCCGATGCACCCCGAGGTCCGGCAGGCCGGACCGGGAACGTGCCCTTCCTGCGGGATGGCGCTGGAGCCGCTCGAGCCGACCCAGGCGGCGGCGCGCGTCGAGTACGTCTGCCCGATGCACCCCGAGGTCGTCCGCGCGGAGCCGGGCTCCTGCCCGATCTGCGGGATGGCCCTCGAGCCGCGCACGGTGACGCTCGACGACGCGCCCAACCCGGAGCTCGTGGACATGTCACGGCGCTTCTGGATGAGCGTCCCGCTGAGCCTCGTCGTCCTCGTGCTGGGGATGTCCGAGATGATCCCGGGCCAGCCGGTGCAGTATCTCCTCGGCCACTGGCTCGTCTGGATCGAGCTCGCCCTGGCAACGCCCGTGGTGCTCTGGTGCGGCGCTCCGTTCTTCGAGCGCGGCTGGGCCTCGATCAAGAGCCGGCACCTCAACATGTTCACCCTGATCGCCATCGGCACGGGGGCCGCCTATGCGTACAGCGTCGTGGCCACGCTGGCGCCGGGGGTCTTCCCCCACGCGCTCCGCCATGGCGGCGCGGTCCCGGTCTACTTCGAGGCGGCGAGCGTCATCGTCTCGCTCGTGCTGCTCGGGCAGGTCCTCGAGCTCCGTGCCCGCAGCCGGACGAGCAGCGCGCTCAAGGCGCTCCTCGGCCTCGCCCCGAAGACCGCCAGGCGCCTCGGCGCGGATGGTCGCGAAGAGGACATCCCTCTCGAGCTCGTCCACCCAGGCGACCGGCTCCGCGTGCGACCGGGGGAGAAGGTGCCTGTCGACGGCGAGGTGCTCGAGGGCAGCAGCGCGGTCGACGAGTCGATGGTCACCGGAGAGCCTATCCCCGTCGAGAAGACGCCTGGCGCCCGCGTCGTCGGCGGCACCGTCAACGGCACAGGCGGCTTCGTGATGCGGGCCGATCGGGTCGGGCGGGATACCCTGCTCGCCCGGATCGTCCAGATGGTGGGAGAGGCCCAGCGCAGCCGCGCCCCCATTCAGCGCCTCGCCGACGCCGTCGCGGAGTACTTCGTGCCCGCCGTGATCGCGATCGCGGTGCTCACCGTCATGGTCTGGCTGCTCGTCGGACCGGAGCCGCGGTTCTCGCACGCGCTCGTCAACGCGGTGGCGGTGCTCATCATCGCGTGCCCGTGCGCGCTCGGCCTCGCCACGCCGATCTCGATCATGGTCGGGACGGGGCGCGGCGCGACGGCCGGCATCCTGATCAAGAACGCGGAGGCGCTCGAGACGTTCGAGAAGGTCGACACCCTCGTCGTCGACAAGACCGGTACCCTCACCGAGGGCAAGCCGAAGCTCGCCTCCGTCGCGACGCTGGGAGACCTCCCGCCGAACGAGATCCTCCGGCTCGCGGCAAGCCTGGAGCGCGGCAGCGAGCACCCGCTCGCGAGCGCCATCGTCGCCGGGGCCCTCGAGCAGAAGCTCGAGCTCCTGCCGGTGGAAGGGTTCCGGTCGATCACGGGCAAGGGCGTGGTGGGCACCGTGGCCGGGCGCTCGGTCGCGCTCGGCAACCTCAAGCTCCTCGAGGAGCTCGGTGTATCGCCGGATGATCTCCCGCGCCGCGCCGAGGAGCGCCGGCAAGAAGGCCAGACGGCGATGCTCGTGGCCGTGGACGGCAAGGCCGCCGGCATCGTCGCCGTGGCCGACCCCGTCCGCGCTTCGACTGCCGAGGCCGTCCGTCTCCTCCGCCAGGAGGGCATCCACCTGATCATGCTCACCGGCGATAGCCGCACCACGGCGGAGGCGGTCGCCAGGAAGCTCGGCATCGATCACGTCGAGGCCGAGGTGCTGCCCGACCAGAAGGCCGCGGTCGTGAAGCGCCTCCAGGCCGAGGGCCGCATCGTGGCGATGACGGGCGACGGCATCAACGACGCGCCCGCGCTCGCGCAGGCGCACGTCGGCGTCGCCATGGGCACCGGGACCGACGTCGCCATCGAGAGCGCCGGGATCACGCTTGTGCGCGGCGATCTCCGCGGCCTCCTGAGCGCCCGGCGGCTCAGCCGGGCGACGATGCGCAACATCCGGCAAAACCTCTTCTTCGCGTTCGTCTACAACGCGCTCGGCGTGCCGGTCGCTGCGGGCGTCCTCTATCCCGTCTTCGGGCTGCTCCTCAGCCCCATGATCGCCAGCGCAGCGATGAGCCTGAGCTCGGTGTCCGTCATCGGCAATGCTCTCCGGCTGCGCCGCGTCGAGCTCTGATCGGAGCGCCGAATTCACCGGGCCTCTCGGCGCCCTGTAATACCCGCCGACCGGCGACGTCTCCACGTACGAGATGCCCGCCGCGAGTGCCCCTCCAGGAGAGGCGGCGACTGCACGGTGGGAGGGTACGCCTGCAATAAAGAACCACGACATTGACTGTCCCCAGGGATGCTCGCCCTGAGCTCGCAATCCCCATGGGTACACCTACACGATCGAACTGACGAAGGAGTGATGACCATGTGCAGCGGTGCATGCAATTGCAATCACGGAACGGAAATGAACACCCAGCGCGGCGGCGGGCGAGTTCAGGCGATCATCGACGCCGTCGAGGGGCAAGCTGGGGCGCAGCCCGATGCCCCTCCGGTCGAGGCGGAGTCGCCCGCGGACTGGCACCTGAGGGGCGAGTGGTTTGACATCTGCAGCTGCTCGTTGCCCTGCCCATGCACGTTTGCGCAGACCCCCACTCATGGGGATTGCCTCTTCACGCTGGTCTGGCAGATCCACGAGGGCCACCACGCCGGCATCGACCTCTCGGGGCTCGGGGTCGTCAGCATCGGGGAGTTCAAGGGGAACATGTGGGTCGGCGACCCGAACGCCACGATGAAGCTGATGTTCTACATCGACGAGAAAGCCGACTCCGACCAGCGGCGTGCGCTGGAGCGCATCTTCATCGGCAAGGAAGGCGGCTGGCCCGGGAAGTTCGGCTCCCTGATCAGCGAGGTGCGCAGCATCGAGTACGCGCCCATCCTGTTCGAATCCGCCGCCGACCTGGCGCACTGGAGGGCCGAGATCCCGGGGCGGGTCAAGGTGGGGGCGCGAGCGCTCACCGGACCGACCGCGGACCCGAACCGCCGGGTGCAGCTGTTCAACGCCCCCGGCGCCGAAGTCGGCCCCGGTCAGGTGGCCACCTGGGGCGTGGTCGAGGACGACCTCGCCATCGGCTTCGACTTCTCCCACCCCTACAAGGGCGGCTCCAGCAAGCACTTTCCGTTCGACTGGCGTCCGGAGTGACGCCTGTGAACGTCGCGTGGAGCGGCGCTCCACTGGACGCGGCGCCGTCGTCGTGGGTGGCCTGCCACGCGGGGAGGCGGCTGCCGCATGACGCCGGGGGAACAGAGCGCGCTCCCCTGGCTGGCTCGGGGGGCTCGGTGGCGCGAACAGGTCAGCGTCGGAACGGCAGGGCCAGCACCTGCCAGAACTGCTGCGACGGCGGATAGCCCGCGGAGCTGTCGACGCCCAGGCGGCGCGGGGCCGCGTCCGGCCGGTACACGAACGTCCCGAAGACCAGATCCCACAGCGGAAGTACGGTCCCGAAGTTCCGGGCCTCGTCGACGTCGGCGCTGTGATGATAGCGGTGCAGCTCGGTGCCGATGAACACGTAATTCAGGAATCCGGCGCGGATGTCGACGTTGAAGTGCGAACTCATCGTCTGCAGATCGATGAGCAACATCGCCGCGAAGACGGCCTGCGGCGACAGCCCCAAGAACAGCAGGGTCGACTGGATCAGCACCGCCGAGATGAGCGCGTTGAGGGGGTGAAACACGCCGTGCATCACCACGTACACGCGATCCGGAAGGTGATGGGCCAGGTGGACCTTCCACAAGAAGCGCCCCAGGGCTCCGTTGCCTTCGTGGCTGAGGCGATGGAACCAGTACTGCAGCAGCTCGAAGACCACGAGGAAGATCCCCACGCTGGGGAGCACGGAGGCACTGGCGAGCGGGCCTTGATGCCGCTCGCTGAGCCACAGGGCCAGGGTGCCGAAGCCGGTCCGCACCATCGCGATGGTGACGCCCGAGGCCAGCAGGTACTTGAGGTCACGCCAGAAGCTCTGGCGGGTCATGCCCCAGTCCGGCGACAGCGGCGCCAGGCGCTCGACGGTGATGAGCAAGACGATCAGGCCGAAGAGGTAGCCCCACAGGGCGCGCCTCAGGTCCCAGCCCTGCGTCACGGCGGCGTAGATGATGTACAAGGTCACCGCCAGCAGCAGCGGGTACAGCAGGCGGCTCGTCATCCAGATCAGCGTTCCTCGCATGCGATGGATGCTGAGGTCGGGCGCCTCTTCCACCTAGCGACACGGACCGCGGATTGAGCGTTAATGAACAAGAGCTCGAAAAAGTCCGGAAACGAGACCAGGGACGGGGGCGGCGACAGGACGCGGGCCGCCGGCAAGCTCGCGGATCGGCGCGTGCAGAAGACCCGGAAGCTGCTCTCGGACGCCCTGGTCTCGCTGATCCTGGAGAAGGGCTATGACGAGGTGTCCATCCAGGACATCATCGATCGAGCCAACGTCGGGCGGTCCACGTTCTACTCGCACTACGAGAACAAGGAGCAGCTGCTGCTGTTCGGACACGAGCACCTGCGGGCGCTGTCCCTGCGGGATGCGGGACGTCCGCTCGACTTCCTGCCGTTTTACCGCCACCTCGCCGAGATGCACGAGCTGGTGCGCAAGCTCCTGTCCGCGGAGAAGAGCGAGCGGGTGCTGACGCGCTCCCTGGAGGACATCCTTCAGGGCAGCATCTGCCGCCTGTACGCACCGCGGCTGGCGCCGGAGGAGGGGGCCCTGTTCATGCTCCGCTGCGAGGCGGCGGCGGCGGCGCTGGTGCGGCTGATGACGAGCTGGGTCCGCAAGGGAATGCCGTGCTCACCGGAGCGGATGGCGGAGGAGAGCACGGCGCTGCTGCAGCGGGTCCTCGCGGACGAGCGGGCCGCGGCGAGCGGACGGACGCGGAACGAGTGAGGCGCAACCGCGCCGAGGAGCACGTCCAGGCACTACGGGAGGGGAGTGGATCGCGCAGATGGCTGTCGTGACGCGGTGCTCGCCTGGCACGTCGCCGTGCCGGTGAGCGGACGGATCGAAGAACGGAGCGGGCATCGCCGCCGGGGCCGCGGGCGACAGAAAAAAATGTGTACGCGTGTCACGCATGGCCCGCTGGTGCCTAGAACAAGCGGCGGCGTCCCGCTGCACCTCGCCGCTGTGACCAAACGGGTTACATTCAGGGGACACCAGAGACCAACAAGGAGACTCAGCCATGGCTTACGCTCGACTCATCGGCCTCGCCGCCGTCAGCCTCGCCCTCGCCGCCTGTGGAGGCTCGGAGACGGGAACCCCTCCCGCCGAAGGTACGGGAGGGGGCGGTGGCGCGGGGCCAGCGAGCGGCACGGGGGGGCACGGCGGCACTGGCGAGGGCGGCGGGAGCGGCGGCGGGCCTGCGGCGACGGCGCCCGACGCGCCGGTCCTGTCGTTCGTGATGCCGATGCTGGGCGTGCTTCACGTCGAGTGGGTGCCACAGCCGGAGTGCGATCAGATCGAGGCCGAGCGCAAGGACCCGACGCACGACTACGCCGTCGCCTTCACCGTCGCAGGGTCGAAGAAGGCCTACATGGACTCCGAGGCGACGGAGGACATGGAGTACACGTACCGTCTGCGCTGTAAGGTGGGCGAGGTCTACTCCGGGTACTCGAACGAGATGTCCGGCAACCCCACCGACGAGGAGAGCGAGCCTTGATACGGCTCTCGCGTGCTCTTCTGGGTGTCGCCTCGCTGTCGCTGCTCGCGGCCGGGTGCGCCGCCGAGCAGGCGGAGGAGCCGCCCGTGCCCGACGCCTGGGGCGAGCCCGCCGCCGTGCCTGACAGCAACCCCGATCCCAGGATCGTCGAGGTCGATCTCGAGGCCAAGGAGGCAGAGAAGACCTACCTGGAGGGCACGACCACCACGGTCTGGTCCTACAACGGCACGGTGCCCGGGCCCCTGATCGAGGCCAACGTGGGCGACACGCTGATCGTCCACTTCAAGAACAGCCTGCCGGAAGAGACGACGATCCACTGGCACGGTGTCCGGGTGCCCAACGAGATGGACGGCGTGATGGCCGTGCAGGAGCCGATCGCGCCCGGCGGGACGTTCACGTACCAGTTCACGCTGCGGGACGAGGGGTTCTACTGGTTCCATCCGCATGTGATGGAGCCGGAGCAGATCCAGAAGGGTCTCTTCGGCCTGATCCGCGTCCGCGGACCGAACGAGCCGGAGGCCGACGTCGAGAAGATCGCCGTGCTCGGGGACGTGTTCCTGAACAAGGACGGGACCTTCAACGAAGAGCTCGACGACGACACGATCATGATGGGCCGCGAGGGCAACGTCGTGCTCGTCAACGGCGAGGTGACGCCGGCGCTCGACGTGCAGCCGGGCGGGCTCACGCGTCTGCGGATCGTCAACGTGGCGAACGGGCGCTTCTTCAACCTGGCGCTCCCGGGCCACACGTTCCGCGTCATCGGCACCGACGGCGGGCTGATCCCGAAGCCGTACGACACCGAGAGGCTCCTGGTCTCTCCCGGCGAGCGCTACGACGTCCTGGTGATCGCCGAGGGCGAGCCGGGAACGGAGCTCACCCTGATGAACGAGCCCTACGAGCGCGGGCACCACACCGGACTGGCCCAGCCGATGCCGCTCGCCAGGGTGCGGATCGGCGAGGGGCCCCGGCTGCCCGGGCGCACGCTCCCCGAGGCGGGCCCTGCCATCGAGCGGCTACCGGGCGCGCCGGCGGAGGCGACGATCACGTTCGACGAGGGGTATGTCGACGGCAAGCTGACGTTCACGGTCGACGGGAAGGCGTTTCCGGACGTGCCGCCGCTCGACGTCGAGAACGGCTCGGTCCACGTCTACGACCTGAAGAACGACGCGGAGATGGACCACCCGTTCCACCTGCACGGCTTCTTCTTCCAGGTCCTGGCCAGGGACGACGTGCCGGTGGCCGACGAGGAGCTCGCCAACAAGGACACGGTGATCCTGCCGCAGCGGTCCACGGTGCGCATCGTGACGCGCTTCGATGAGCCGGGCATGTGGATGTATCACTGCCACATCCTCGAGCACACCGAGCGCGGCATGATGGGTGAGATCCACGTCGGGCACTGAGGAGCCGATCACCCTCGCCGAGCGGCGCCCTCCGGACAAGGTGCATGTGACCCGGGCGGCCACAGCGTTGACTTGACGAGCATCCACGCCACACCTGAGGCCACCTTGAACCCGTGACGACGCGCTCCACGAGCGGCTGAGCGCTCGCGGAGACCCTGGCGCCAAGGCAGGGCGAGCGGCACCGCTTTCGCATCAGCGGTGGGGTCCCCAACCACGGAGGATCCCATGGCTCAGAGTCCCCACGAACGACCTGCTCAGTCCGATGCGACGCGCGCCGCTGCCCGTGAGCGCCGCGCCGCTCCTCCCTTGCGCCGAGGCGCGCCGAAGCGACGGAGGCGGAGCGCGACGCCAGGCCGTCTGCTCGCCGTCTTCCTCCTCGCTGGAAGCTCTGTCCTCGTGAACGCGTGCAGCAAGTCCTCGTCGGGCGATCACGGCGAGCACCAGGCGGCAGGCGGCGGAGAGACGGCCGCGGCGCCGTTCGATCGGCAGTTCATCGACATGATGACGCCTCACCACGAGGGCGCCGTGATGATGGCCGAGACCGCCCAGGAGCGGGCCGAGCACCCCGAGCTGAAGGCGATGGCGGACGAGATCATCTCGGCCCAGAACCAGGAAATCAGCCAGCTCAAGAGCTGGCGCGAGCAGTGGTACGGGAGCGCAGAGACGCCACCCGCGGACGAGATGCCCATGCTGCCGGGTATGGAGCACGACGCGATGATGGACATGGTCGAGGCGAACGAGGAGCTGAAGACGGCGGAGCCGTTCGACAGGGCGTTCATCGACGCCATGATTCCGCACCACGAGATGGCGATCGACGCGGCCGAGGTGGCGCAGCAGAAGGCCGAGCATGCGGAGATCAGGACGCTCGCCGACGGCATCATCGAGGCGCAGCAGCGCGAGATCGATCAGATGAAGGCGTGGCGAGCGGCGTGGTATCCGGAGGAGTGACGGCCGCGCCCGCGTCCCGCGGGGCCGGCGGCGCCGGCAAGCGCGCTGGGTGGCGCCGGGCCGAGGCGAGCGTCGAGCAGGAGCAGCCGGTACGGCCACATCCTGCAGGGCGAAGTGACCGGGGCGGTCACACCCTCCCGCGGAGCCGACGGCGACCCCGGGCGAGGCGCGGGGGCGGCGCGCGTCTCCGCTCCACCCCCGCGGCGCCGTGGCCGTCTCAGGGCACGCTGTGGTGTGCCGCCCCGCCCGGCCGCATCTGCGCGACCTGCTGGCACGCGGCGGCGCAGCGGCGGCATTCGTCGGCGCAGGCCTTCATCTGCGCGTCGCCCGCGAACCTGTCACAGCTCCGGGCGCAGAGCTCGCAGATGCTCGCGCACGCGGCGGTGACCTGGTTGTGCTGCGCCGAGCTGCGCAGCAACATCGTCCCGGTCGTCTCGCAGATCTCGGCGCAATCCTGCAGAAGCTGCATGTGGGAAGGCTCCACGTGAGAGCCCCCCATCTGGAGGCAGTACTGGACCGACTGGACGCAGATCGACTGGCAGCTCTGGGCCTCGGTGGCCGTGTCCTGGAAAGCCTTGAGCGGCATCGTCCCCTTGTGCGCCATGTGTCCCTCCTTTATTTAAATGATGCTTCTCGATTGATGTTAAGCGCATGTCCTGCGCGACCGCCTGCCGTGCTGCCGGCTGGCGAGTCGACAGACTTGCCGAGTTCACCAGGTTCGTCATGTCGGAGCGCGCCGTAACCGCAGCTCGGACGAAGGACGAACGAGCTCCGATGGCGCGAATGCGTTCGCGCGATACCGCCCGCCCGTGCGTCTATGGTGCTCGCTGAGCGACCCGAGCGAAATAGAATGGCTGCTGGCCATGAATCAGGGACGAACGCTGAGACGGTTGTGACCTGCACGGTCATCCTCGGACCGCCTGACGGAACCCGCGGAGCCGGAGCGAGCCGAGGCGCAGCGTCCGTTGCCGGGCCGCCGGGCGAGAGCGCGAGCAGGAAGAAAGCCCAGGGTCGGGGTACCATGCCGCCATGAGCGACACGCCCCGCCGGAACCTGCTCGGCTGGATCACCGCGACGAAGGCTCCCGCCGCGGCGATCTTGATCCGCCTCATCGTGGGCACCGTCTTCCTGTCCGAGGGGATCCAGAAGTTCCTCTTCCCGGCGGAGATCGGCGCCGGCCGCTTCGCCAAGATCGGGCTCCCCTCGCCGGAGGTCCTCGCCCCCTTCGTCGGCGTGGTCGAGATCTCCTGCGGAGCCCTCGTCCTCCTCGGCCTCGCGACGCGCCTCGCGGCCGCGCCCCTCATCGGCGTCATGCTGGTCGCGATCGCGACGACGAAGGTCCCGATCCTCGTGAGCCGCGGGTTCTGGGCCATGGCGCACGAGGCGCGCACGGACTGGTCGATGCTGCTCGGGGCGCTGTTCCTGCTGCTCGTCGGGGCCGGCCCGCTGTCCCTCGACGCGCGGCTCGCCCGGCGGGGGGCCTCGCAGCGCCCCCGCTAGGGCCGGCCCCGCGCGGAGCGGCCCTGTCGCGGTCAGCTCACCTTCCTCGAGGGCGCGCGCCTCACTCCCCGCCCGCGGCCGCGCCGGCTTCCGGCCGGCCGAGCATCGCGTCGAGCTCGGCCTCGCCCCGGTCCTCCACCCCCCTGCCCTTGCGGCGCCGGAGCCACTCGGCCGCGTCGTCGAAGAGCGAGTAGGCCACCGGCACCGCGAGCAGCGTGAGGGCGAGGGACAGCGACTGCCCGCCGAGCACGATCGCCCCCGTCGTCCGGTTCTGGCCCGAGCCGACGCCGTGCGAGAGCACGAGCGGGATCATGCCGGCGACGAAGGCGATCGTCGTCATGAGGATCGGGCGGAGCCGGTCCTTGTTCGCCTGCAAGATCGCCTGGAGCCGCGGCATCCCCTCCGCCCGCAGGTGGTTCGTGTGATCGATCTGGAGGATCGCGTTCTTCTTCACCACGCCGAAGAGCACGAGCAGGCCGAGCCCCGAGAAGAGGTTCAGCGACTGGCCGAAGAGCTTGAGCGAGATCAGCGCGAACGGGACCGTGAGCGGCAGCGACAGCAGGATCGTGATCGGGTGCAGCCACGACTCGAACTGCGCCGCGAGGATCAGGTACATGAACACGAACGCGAGGCCGATGACGACGACGAAGCTCGTCGCCGTGCTCGCCGTGTTCTTGGAGCTCCCCACCGCCTGCGTGGAGTAGCCCGCCGGCATCCGCTGCTCGGCGATGATCCGGTCGAGCGCTGCCTGCACCGCCGTGTCGCCGACACCAGGAGCGGCGTTCGCGCTGATCGTGATCTGCCGGCGCCGGCCGAGGCGGCCGATCGAGGAGGGCCCGCTGTCGGGCTCCATCGTGACCACGCTGTGGAGCGGGACGGCGCCGTACTTGGACGAGGGCACCGTCAGGAACGAGAGGCTCTCCGCGTCGGCGCGGTACCTCGCCTCCGCGCGCATGCGCACGTCGTACTGCTCGCCGCCCTCCGAGTACGTCGAGACCTTGAGCCCGCCGACGAAGAGCTGGAGCGCGCCGGCCACGTCGGCCACCTGGACGCCGAGATCCGCGGCGCGGTCGCGATCGATGATCGCGCGCAGCTCGGGCTTGCCGACGACGAGGCTGTTGTCGACGTCGACGGCGCCGGGGACCTTCCGCAGCTCCTCGGTGATGCGCGTCGCGTACTCGGCCAGGCGGTCGAGATCCGGCCCCTGGAGCGCCACCTGGGTCCGCGCCGACGACTGGCCGCCGGACGAGATCGCCTGCACCTCGCCCGCCGTGACGCGCAGCTCGGGCGGCAGCTTCGCGAGGATCTCCGCGCGCGCCTTCTGCATGATCTGGAGCTGCCCGAGCTCGCGCTGCTCCGGGTCGACGAGCATCACGTAGATCTTGGCGACGTTCGCGGCCTGCTGCTCCCCCTCGCCGACGGTCATCAGCGTGCTGGTCACGCCCGGCAGCCGGCGCACATCATCGGCGATCCGCTCGGCGATGAGGCGGGTCGCGGTGAGGCTCGTCCCCTCCGGCGCGCGCATGTTGATCTCGAACTGCGCCTGGTCGTCCTCCGGGAGGAAGCCGGCCGGCAGCGTTCTGGCGACCGGGAGGCACGAGCCGAGCGCGGCCGCGGAGACGACCACGACCACCCAGCGGCGCTTCATCACCCACGCGAGCGCGGCCATGTAGGCGCGCTCGATCGGCCGGTAGAAGACGTCGACGGCGCGCTCGAGGACCGACGGCTTCGCGCCCTCGCCCTGGCGCTTGTGCCCCGAGAGCCACCGCGCGGCGAGCGAGGGCGTGAGGGAGAAGCTGACGATCAGCGAGACCCCGATCGCGAACGCCATCGTGAGGCCGAAGCTCTTCAGGAAGCGCCCCACGATGCCGGGCATGAACGCGACCGGGATGAACACCGCCATCAGCGAGAGCGTGGTCGCGAGCACCGCGAGGCCGATCTCCCTGGTCGCCAGGACGGCGGCGGGGAACGGCTTCATGCCCTTGTCGTCGATGTAGCGGACGATGTTCTCGAGCACGACGATGGCGTCGTCGATCACGATGCCGACGGCGAGCGCGAGCGCGAGGAGCGTGAGGAAGTTGAGCGTGAAGCCGGCGAGCCACATCACCGCGAACGTCCCGACCACCGAGATCGGGATCGCGAGCGCCGCGATGAGCGTGCTCCGGGCGTTGCCGAGGAAGAGGAGCACCACCACCGCGGCGAGGAGGGCGCCGAGGACGAGGTGCTCCTTCACGGCGGCGATGCCCGTGCGGATCACCCGCGAGCCGTCGCGCACGACCTCGATCTTCGTCCCCTCGGGGAGCGAGCGCTGCACCTCGGCGAGGCGCGACTTCACCGTGTCGACGACGGTGACGGTGTTCTGGCCCGATTGTTTGACCACCGACAGGAGGACGGTGCGCCTGCGGTCGAGCTGGGCCCACGTCTTCTCCTCCGCGCGGTCGTCCTCGACGCGGGCGACGTCCGAGAGGCGCACGGCGTGCCCGTCCTTCTCCCGGAGCACGACGCGGCCGAGGGCCTCGGGCGAGTCGACGCGCCCCATCACGCGCAGGGTGAGGTCCTCGGGGCCGGTCTCGACGCTGCCGCCCGGCGTCATCAGGTTCTGCGCCGCGATCGCGCGCTGCACCTCGGCCGCGGTGATCCCCTGCGCCCGCAGGGCGATCGGGTCGAGCCAGACGTTGAGCTGCCGGCTCTGCGCGCCGATCAGGGTGACCTGGCCGACGCCCGAGATGCCCTCGATCTGCCGGCGCACCTGCTTGTCGGCGATCTCGCTGAGCTCGCGGATCGACCGGTTCGACTCGACGGACACGAGCAGGACCGGGGCCGCGCCGAGGTCGATCCGGCTCACGATCGGCGGGTCGATGCCCTTCGGCAGGCTGGGCAGGACGGCGTTGATCTTGTCGCGCACCTCCTGGGCCGCGACGTCGGCGTCCTTCTCCAGCGTGAAGCCGACGACGACCTGGCTCACGCCCTGGGTCGACGTCGAGCGGAGCTCCTCGATGCCGCTGATGGTGTTCACCGCGCCCTCGATCCGGTCGGAGATCTCGGCCTCGACCTCCTCGGGCGCGGCGCCGTCGAGGCGCGTGGTGACGACGACGTAAGGGACGTCGATGTCGGGGAACTGGTCGAGGCCGAGCCGGGTGTACCCGGCGGCGCCGACGACGACGATGATCAGCATGAGGACGGACGCGAAGACCGGCCTCTTGACGCAGACGCGAGCGAGCCACTGCATGACGACCTCACTCCACGGCTTGGCCGTTCTGGAGCTGCTCGGACGGTTGGATCACGATGGTCTCGCCGGCGCGGACGCCGCGGAGGACGGCCACGGCGTCGCCCTTCTCCACGCCTGTCTGCACGACGCGCTCCTCGATCCGGCGATCGACGACGGCGAAGAGGTGCGCGCGCCCGGCCCGCGGGACGATGGCCGACCTCGGCACGACCGGGCTGGGTGCCTCCCCGGTCGCGAGCGCGATGGACGCGAACATGCCCGGCCGCAGCGCGCCGTCGGGGTCCTGCACCTCGGCCTCGGCGACGAGGTCGCGGGTCGTCTCGCGGACCGCCGCGCCGATCCAGCGCACGGCGCCCGCGAACGAGCGCTCCGGGTACGCCGGCACGGTGAAGGTCAGCGCGCCGCCCGGCTTGACGGCCGCGAGGCTCGCCTCCGGCACGGTGAACTCGAGGCGCAGCGCGCCCTTCGAGACGAGCGCGACGACCCTGGAGTCGTGGCGGACGTACTCGCCCACGTCGACGAAGCGCTCGGCGACCACCCCGTCGAAGGGCGCGCGGATCTGGCCGTCGCCGACGCTCTGCGAGGCGGCGCGCGCGCGGGCGGCGGCGGCCGCGACCGAGAGCGGGGCGCTCCGGCACTGGTCGGCGATGCGGTCGTGCTCGGCCCGGGAGATCGCGCCGCTCTCGAGCAGCGCCCGGTAGCGGTCGCACTCGCGCCGCGCCGTCTCCTCCTGCGCGCGGGTCAGCGCCGCGTTCGCCTGCGCCTCCGCGGCGGTGAGCGCCGCGGCGCGCACGTCGAGGCGCGCGAGCAGGTCGCCCTTCTTCACCTCCGCGCCGCGCTCGACGAAGGTCTCGACCACGCGGCCGATCGCGTTGGCGGCCAGGTCGGTCTCCCGGTCCCCGCGCAGCGTGCCGGTGAGCGCGAGGCTGCGCGGCATCGGCGCCTCGCGCACCTGCGCGGTCTCGACGCGCACCCGCGGCGCGGCCGCCTCGGTCGCGTCGGAGGCGCTGGCCTTGGTCGCGCACCCCGCCGTGGGGGCGGCGAGCGCGAGGAGGAGGAGGCTTCTGGCGCGGCTTACCGTCGTGAAGTAGCTCAAGGGTCCCTCGGGGCGGTGTGGGTCGCGGGGCGGCCTGGTCCGGGAGGAGCACGACGTTGCGCGCCGCGGCGCACGCGGCGGCGCGCCGCGCCGTCAGATCGTTCGATCGCTCGTTCAACTGCGCGTCTGCGCGTCTGCGCAGACGCTCAGACGCACGTTCCAGCGTCGCCCAGGGTTGGGCCTCGCCTTCACGGCGCGCCGGCACGTCGGCCATCGCAACCGATAGTTGCAATCGGATATAACACGGCGCGCGGCGACCGCAACAGGTAGTTGCGGTGATCGCAACAAAGAGGTGCGATGGTGAGCGCGTCGAGAAATTGCGCTGGCGTGCGGCGCGCGGCGGAACTTCAATGACGGCCGATGCAGGCGACGACGGCGAAGCGGACGGCGAGGCGAGGCTCCGCGAAGAAGCGCGCGCTCGTGCGCGGCGAGCCGGTCGTGCGCGGCATCCTCGCCGCGACGCTGGAGGAGCTCGCGAGCGCCGGCTACCGCGCGCTCCGGATCGAGGACGTGGCGACGCGCGCAGGGGTCAACAAGACCACCGTCTACCGGCGCTGGCCGACGAAGGAGGAGCTGGTGCGCGCCGCGCTCCTGTCGGTCACGGACGAGAAGATCATCCCCCCGAACACGGGCTCTCTCCGCGGGGATCTCATCGCGTTCGGGCGCGCGATCATCGAGATCCAGACGTCAGCGGTGGGGCAGAGCCTCCTTCACGTGTGCCTCGCGGAGGGCCCCGACTCGGAGCTGATGGCCATCGCCCGCTCGCTGCGCGCCGTCCAGGAGGCCGGGGTGCGGGCGATCGTCGAGGGCGCCGTCGCGCGCGGCGAGCTCCCGCCGAGCGCGGATCCGCTGCTCCCGTGCGAGCTCCTCGCCGCCTACCTCCAGCACAAGATGATCGCGGACCGCGCGAGCTTGGAGGAGGCCCAGCTCGCTCGCGTCGTCGATGTGATCCTGCTCGGGGTGCTGCACGCGGACCGGCAGAAGCAGGGCTGAGGCGCGGGGGCGCGGGGGGCGCGAGCTCGCTGCTCACACGGTGAGGCGCTTCCAGCGGCCGCGCGCGTAGGCGAGGCCGAGGAGCGCGCTGCGGCAGATCCAGTCGGCGGTGCTGCCCATCCAGACGCCGACGAGCCCGTGGCCGAGGGTCACCGCGAACAGCCAGGTCCCGCCGAGGCGCATGAGCAGCGAGGAGACGAGCGTCACGGCGAGCACGGTCCGGGTGTCGCCGGCGCCCCGGAGCCCCATCCCCATGACGGTCGCGAACGCCATGAACGGCTGCGCCACGGCGGCCACCGGGAGAGCGCGCGCCCCGAGGGCGAGGAGCTCGGGGTCGCTCGAGAAGGCGAGCAGGAGCGGGCGCGGCGCGAGCGCGAAGAGGACGCCGAAGGCGGAGAGGGCGACGATCGCCATGAGGGCCGCGAGGAGCGCGACGCGCGCGGCGTCGTCGGGCCTGCGCGCGCCGAGGCGCTGCGCCATGAGCGAGCCGGCGGCGATGCCGAACCCCTCGGCGGAGAGGAAGCAGACCGACTCGATGGCGATGAGCGCCTGGTTCGCGGCCATCGCCGTGGCCCCGAGCAGCCCGATGATGGCGACGAACCCCATGTAGCCGGCGTGGTAGGCGGAGCGCTCGGCGAACGCCGGCGCCGCGACCCGCAGGACGCGCGCGAGCGCGGCGGCGTCGGCCTGCCGGGGGGTGCGCTGGTCGGGGGCCGCGGAGGCGGCGGAGGGCGGCGGCGCGGCCGCGGAGCGCGACGGTGCGACCGCGGAGCGCGACGGTGCGGCCGCGGAGCGCGACGGCGCGGCGGCGGAGCGCGACGGCGCGGCCCGGAGGGGCAGCGGGCCCGAGCGTGACAGCAGCGCCGCCGTCAGCAGCAGCGCCTCGGTCGCCATGGTGCACGCCACGCCGACGGCCGCGCCGCGCACGCCGAGCGCGGGCAGCCCGAGGTGGCCGAAGATCAGCACGGCGCTCACCGCCACGTTGACGAGGTTGCCGAGGGTGGCCACGGCGAGCGGCGTCTTCGTGTCCCCTACCCCTTGCAGCGCCGCCGCCGCGACCGCCTCGACGAACGCGAGCGGCAGGGCCGGCAGCACGATCCCGAGGTACGCGGTCGCCTGGTCGAGGACCGCCGCGCCGGCCTGCGGGAAGAGCGCGCGGAGCAGCGGGCCGCAGGCGGCGAGCACCGGCAGCGCGATCGCCGCCCCGAGCAGGAGCGCGAAGGCGAGCGACACGCGCACGGCCGCGGCGGCGCCGGCGCGGTCGCCCGCGCCCACGCTGCGCGCGACGACGGCGAGCGTGCCGGCGGAGGTGGCGCTGAAGATCGAGACGATCGTCCAGGTGAGCGTCCCGCAGATCTGCATCGAGGCGAGCGCCGTCGTGGAGTAGCGCCCGACCATGCCGCGGCCGACGAGGAAGACGAGCGTCAGCAGCAGCATGTGCGCGATCGCGGGCCAGGCGAGCCGCCACACCTGCAGGGCGAGCGCCGCGGCCTCGCGCGGCGCGGGGGGTGCGGGGTGGGTCATCCGGAGGGGCGATGCTGCCATGCGGCCGGCGCCGGGCCAGGCGGGCGGGGTGGGGATGAAGGCCCGGCGCCCGACGCGCAGCGAGGCTCAGGCCGCGCGGCCGGTGCGTGAGGCGGGCGCGGCGCTGCCCCCGGGGCGGCGCCGCGGGATCAGCGCGCGCCCGTCACGGCCTCACGGCGGGATCGCACGCGGAGCGCGAGGACCGCCGCGCAGCGCGGCGACGGCGGCACAGCCGGCCCAGCGCGACGGCAGCGCCGAGCAGGACGGAGACAGGCGCCGTGTCGCGCTCGCCGGAGCCGCCAACGACGCTGCAGGAGCACGACGGGGCCTGCGGCGCGTCGATGGGCGGGACGCACTCGCCGGCGAGGTTGCACACGTTGCCGTCGACGCAGTCGCTCACCGACGCACACGGCCTCGCGCAGGCCTTCCCGCCCGGCGGGCAGGCGTACGGGGCGCAGCCCTCGTCACCGTCGCCGACGACCAGGAGCGTCCTGTCGCCGTCGCAGCTCGGCCCTGCCTCCTTGAGGTCGGCGCAAACGCCGTCGAGGCACACGAAGTCCTCGATGCAGTCGGCGCTGGAGTCGCAGGAGGTCTCGCAGGAGCTCTCGTCCTTGCACCGGAACCCGCCGTTCTCGCCGCCGCAGCGCTCGATCTCGGGCTCCTGCTCCTGGCCGTCTCCATCGCAGAAGAAGCGCGTGAGCGTCGCGGGGCCGACATCGCAGTTCCCGTCCGGGCAGGTGCACGTGGAGGTCCTCGCGATCGCTCCCTCCACAGGGAACATGCACAGGGCGTCGGTGGCGCCGCCGCAGTAGCCGGCGCACGCGCCCTCGCCGGGGCAAGCCTCGCGGCGGAAGGAACCACCGGTGTTGGGGTGCGGAGCCTCGCGCTGCTCGTCCGTGCCGACGGGCGTGCACCGGCCGACGTTGTTCACCACGTCGCAGGCCTGACACGGGCCATCGCACCGGTAATCGCAGCAGAAGCCGTCGACGCAGTTGCCCGAGACGCACTGGCGATCGCGGGTGCACTCGGCGCCGTTGGCGAGCCGATCGAGGCACAGGCCCGACCCGGGCGCCGGGCCGCCCGCGCCGCTGCCGCCAGCTCCGCCGGAACCGGCGCCGGCTCCAGTCGAGTCGCCGCCAGCTCCGGCCAGATCGCCGCCAGTCCCGGCCGCGCCGCCGCCACCGGCCGCGCCGCCGCCACCGGCCGCGCCGCCGCCACCGGCCGCGCCGCCGCCGCCGCCCACGTCGCCGGTTCCCGTGGACACGCCGCCGGCGCCAGCCGTGCCACCGCCGGCGCCACCACCCCCCGCGCCGGCCGTCGCGCCGCCGGCGCCGTCGGACCGGGAGCAGGCGTCCGGATCGCCCACGCCGACCTCGCACCAGCCGCTCTCGTCGCAATCGCAGTCGTCCAGGCACTCGAAGACGCACCTGTCGTCATCGCCGCAGCGCCCCGGCTTGCAGTCCCTCGTGGACTCGTGAGCCACCGCGCGTCCCAGGCCGTCGCAGCGGTTGTGCACCTCGATCTGCTGGACGCAGACGATCGGGAGCTCCGTGTCCAGCCTGGCGGGACCGCAGGTGCCGTCGCTTCCCGTCCCCTTGCCCGCCGCCGTACACGAGAAGCACTCCTGGTCGCACGCTTCATTGCAGCAGACGCGCTCCCGGTCGGAGCAGTGCCCCGAGGCGCATTCCTGGCCGCTCGCGCAGGGATCCCCGTCCGGCTTCACGAGGAGCTGGGCGCTCGGCAGCACCTGTGCGCTCGACGCGCCGATGCCTCCGGCGACGAGCACCGCCCGCCCCGCGTCGATGTCGTGGCCTGCGTTGACCAGGACCGCCGTGTGCTCCCGCCGGGCGTCCTGGGCAGGGGAGCCGCCCGCGAGGGCGAGGCGGCTGAAGAGCCTGGCCGCCGGATCGTAGGTCTCGGCGGTGGAGAGCGTGGTCGTGCCGTCGTAGCCGCCAGCGACGAGGATGTTGCCGCTGGGCAGGAGGCTCGCCGTGTGATGGGCGCGCACGTCCTGCATGGTGATCGGCGTGCGCTGGACCTCGAAGCCTCGCCTTGTCGGGTCCGTCACGCCGTCGTGGTAGATGTCGATGGTGCCGACGTAGGCGCCCGCCGTCACCCGCGTGGTGCCGCCGATGAGGACCACCTCGCCCGAGTCCTGCGATGTGGCCTCGTGGTCGATCAGCGTCACCGCGCGGTCGATGAGCGTCGCCGTGTGGAAGCCGCGGAGGGAGCTCATCTGCGCCGACATGGACCTCCCGGGGGGCGACACCGGGGATATCGCCTGGAAGGCGCGCGTGCCCTCGTCGAAGATCTCGGCCGAGGCGAGCGCGGCGCCCGAGAGGACGAAGCCGCCGGCGATCAGCACGTTCCCTGACTTCAGGCGGACGGCCGTCTGGGCGTGGCGCGACGTCGCCATGCTGCCGACGGCGACGAGCGCGCTCGTGACGGGCGCGCCGCCGCCCGGTCCGAAGGAGCTGAAGGTGTAGAGGGAGGCGGTGCTCGTGGGCTGGTTGAGCGGATCCGCGAGGCCGCCCGCCAGCAGGACCTCGCCCGCGTCGAGGAGGGTGGCCGTATGGTTGAACCGGGCCAGCGATGACTCCGAGTCCCTCACGAACTGGCCTGTGGCCGGGTTGTAGACCTCGATGGCCGCGATCGGCGTACCGCTGCTGGCGCGGTTGCTGCTGCCGCCCACGACGACGACGGCCGGCGGCGGGGACGCCGGAGCCGGGGACGGCGGCGGGAGCTTCGTGAGCGCCGTGGCGCTGTGGGCGCCGCGCGCCACGTCCATGGCGTCGGTGCTCGCGAAGGTGCGGTCGAGGGGGAAGTACAGCTCGGCCGTCGCCAGCGCCGCGCCGGAGGCGTTGAAGCCGCCGGCGATGAGCACGGGGCTCGCCGGGCTGGTCGGGTCGATCACGGTGGCGGTGTGCCGCGTGCGCGGCTCGACCATCTGGTTCTTCGTCGAGATCCATTGCGGGTCGACGAGCGCTGGATACGCGACGCCGGCGAGCGGCCACGCGACGACGACGGTGCACGCCGGCGCGCCGGGCGGCGTGACCGGACGGCCCCACGGGGCGCGGGGGCTCGCGTCGAACGCGCAGCCCTCGACCGAGAGCGAGGCCGGGGCGCGCGCGCCCGTCGCGTCGACGAGGTAGGGGGGCGCGACGCGCAGCCGGGGTGAGCCGGCGGCGTCGAGGAACTCGAGCGTTCGCTCCACAAGGCGGAGGCCTGAAACGGCCGTGACGTCGACGCGGTAACGGAGCTCCTTGTGCTCGGGCTCCTCGTCGAAAACGACGAAATCCTCGGTGCCATTCGGGAGGACGTGGTGCAGGACGTCGCGGGCGCGACCGCCCTCGGCCCGGAGCGCGCCCGTGTAGAGGACCAGGTCGCCATCGACGGCGGCGGGCACGTCGGCGGCGTCGGCGAGGGAGAAGGTGATCGAGACGCGAGAGGCGCTGTCAGCGAGGCGCACGGGGCCGGCGGCGCGCGGGGGGAGCTCGATGGACGCCGCGGCGTCCGGCGCGGCGGCGCGCAGCGCGCCGGACGCGGTCGGCGCGAGGGCCGCGGCGGCGCGGGGGCCGAAGGCGCCGGCGAAGCGCGCGCGGATCGCGGCGATGCGGGCGCGCGCGGCGGGCAGCGCCGCCTGAGGCGACGCGGCGCCGGGCGGGGGAGAGCGGCGCGGGGCGCTCTCGTCGGAACAGCCGAGCGCCTGGGGGAGGACGGCGCACGCCGAGAGCAGCACAGCCGTTCGCAGCCTGGAGCCGAGTCGCAGCACGCGGTGGTCTTGCAAGGGGGGCGTTCCGTGGTCGGCGCGGCGCGCGCGACGTGAGGGGGGTCGACTCGAGCCATCCTAACAGAAGGCGGCCGGCGGCCGAACAGGGGGCGGCGCAGAGGAAAAACGTCCCAGGACGAGGGGGAACCCGGATACGCTCACGGGGGGCGCTGTCGTGTACGGCGCGATCTGTCTGGAGGAGCCGCGATGAGTTTCCCCGCTTCGCCTTCAATGCCCCGCCACCACGCGCACGCCGGCGCCCTGAGACGCGGGATCTTGCCGCTGCTCGCCGGCCTGCTCGCGCTCGTGGCGCTCGCGCCGGTGCCGGCGCGGGCGGCGTCGTGGGACACCGACAACGACCAGGTCGCGAACGGCGTCGATAACTGCCCTGGCGTCAGCAACCCGAGCCAGTACGACGGCGACGGGGATGGACTCGGCGACGCCTGCGACGACAACGACGACAACGACGACACGCCGGACGAGGCGGATCTCGACGACGACAACGATGGGATCGAGGACGCCACCGACAGGTGTCCGACGATAGCCACGCCCATGGGGGCGATGCCGAACTTCGACGACGACGGCGACGGCGTCCCCGACGTCTGCGACAACTGCCCAGCTGACCGCAATGAGGATCAGCTCGACAGCAACAGCGACGGGGAAGGGAACATCTGCTCGCCGGACAACGACGGCGACGGGATCAATGACACTCCTGACAATTGCAACGAAGTCCCCAACCCCGGGCAGGCCAACGCCGATGGCGACCAGTTCGGCGACGCCTGCGACAATTGCCCCACCGCGTACAACAACGACCAGCGGGACAGCGACAACGACGGCATCGGCAACGCCTGCGACAACTGCGCGAATACCCATAACACCGATCAAAGCAACACCGACCGTGACGCCTTCGGCGATGCCTGCGACAACTGCCCTGGCAATGCGAACACCAGCCAGACGGACACCGACGGAGATGGCGTCGGCGACGCCTGCGACAACTGCCCGAGCCGCGCGAACCTGAGCCAGAGCAACGGGGACGGCGACACCTTCGGCGACGCCTGCGACAACTGCCCCGGCACCTCCAACAGCGACCAGGCGGACGCGGACGGCGACACCTTCGGCGACGCCTGCGACAACTGCCCGAGCCGCGTGAACGATCAGGAGAACGCGGACGGCGACGGCTTCGGAAACGTCTGCGACAACTGCCCTTACATCGCCACGCTGACCCAGGTCGACACCGACGGCGACGGCGTCGGCGACGCGTGCGACAACTGCCCGCTCCTCATCACCGGTACTCAGGCCGACGGCGACGGCGACCATGTCGGCAATGCTTGCGACAACTGCCCCGAGGTCCCCAATTCAACCCAGGTGGACGGCGACGGCGACGGCTTCGGAAACGCGTGCGACAACTGCCCTGGCAACGCCAACGCAGGCCAGGTCGACGACGACGGCGATGGGGTCGGCAACGTCTGCGACAACTGCCCGACGCTGCAGAACGCGCCCGGCGCCGGCGGCGTTCAGGTCGACGGCGATCGGGACGGGATCGGCGACGCCTGCGACAATTGCCCGGCGGTCGCCAACACGAGCCAGATCAACACCGACGCGGCGACAGGCGATCTGGACGGGGACGACTGCGACGAGGACGACGACGCCGACCGCGTGCCCGACGTCAACGACAACTGCCCGCTCGTGTCGAATACGAACCAGAGGAACACGGACCGGAGCTTCCCCGGCGGCGATGACAGGGGCGACGCGTGCGACAACGACGACGACGCAGACGGCGTGCCTGACGCGACCGACAATTGCCCGCTCACGCCGAACCCGGATCAGACGAACACGGACGAGCACCTGACCGACGGCGACGGCTTCGGCGACGCCTGCGACGATGACGACGACGCCGACCGCGTGCCCGACGTCAACGACAACTGCGTCACGACGCCGAACCCTGCCCAGGCCAACACCGATCTCAGCCTCCCCGGCGGCGACGTCCTCGGCGACGACTGCGATGAGGACGACGACGCCGACGGCGCGCTCGACGAAGGCGACAACTGCCCCTTCGCGCCGAACAGCAATCAGCTCAACACGGACGAGGGCCTCCCCGGCGGCGACGACGCGGGCGACGCGTGCGACAACGACGACGACGCGGACGGGGTGCCGGACGGCTCCGACAACTGCATCACAACCCCGAACCCGGACCAGGCGAACAACACAAAGAACGGGCCTGACGACCCGTACGGCGACCTCTGCGACGAGGATGACGATCAAGATCGCGTCCTCGACGCGGACGACAACTGCGCGTACGACGTCAACACCAACCAGCTCGACACGGACCGCGACGGCGACGGCGACGTCTGTGATGACGACGACGACGACGACGGGCTCACGGACGCCGAGGAAGCGGCGCTCGGGACCGACCCGACCAGCGTCGACTCCGACGGCGACACCATCGGGGACATCGAGGAGGTGGCGAACCGCGACAATCCTGCCGATCCTGCCAACAACACCGACAGGGATGCGGCCATCGACGCGGTGGACCCGGACAGCGACAACGACGGGCTGCTCGACGCCGAGGAGGCCGGAGATGCCCTGCTGAGCACGCCTGCATTCGACACCGACGACGCGGACGACATCCCGAACTACCGGGACACCGACTCGGACGACGACGGCGTGCCCGACGGCGACGACAACTGCCCGCTCCTCGCGAACGCGCCGCCGAACCCGGGGGAGCCGCAGACCGACACCGACAACGACGGCAAGGGCGACGTCTGCGACGGCGATTCGGACAACGACGGCGTGCTCGACGGCGACGACAACTGCCCGCTCCTGGCGAACGCCGGGCAGCAAGACGCCGACGGCGACGGCACCGGCGACGTGTGCGATCCGGACGCGGATCCGGACGGCGACGGGGTGATCAACGCGGACGACAACTGCGACTTCGACGCGAACCCGCCGTCCGCTCCGGGCGAGCCGCAGGCCGACCTCGACGACGACGGCGAGGGCGACGCCTGCGATGACGACGCCGACGGCGACGACATCCCGGACGCGGACGACAACTGCCGGATGACAGTGAATGCCGGGCAGGAAGACGCTGACAGCGACGGCCGCGGGGACGCCTGCGACAACTGCCCGCGCCTGGCGAACGCCGGGCAGGAAGACGAGAACGGCGACGACCTCGGCGATGCCTGCGATCCCGACGGCGACGGGGTGACGACCGAGTTCGACAACTGCCCGGGCGTGGCGAACGCCGGACAGGAAGACACCGACGAGGACGGCCTGGGTGACGCCTGCGATGGGGCAGCGCCGACCGGCGGCGGCGGGATGGGCGGCGAAGGCGGCGAAGGCGGCGCGGGCGGCGCCGGTGGCGAGGCCGGGACGTCCACGGCGACCAGCGGCGGCGGGACGGCGCCAGGGTTCCAGGGCGGCTGCGACTGCCGCGCTGGGCGCGCGCCGGCCTCCCAGCAGCCGTGGGGCCTGCTGCTGGTCCTCTCCGCCGTGCTCCGGCGGTTCGGGCGGCGGCACCCGCGGCGGGCGGCGTGAGCCCACCTGGCAGCGGTTGCGTCCTGGCGATCACCCGAGGCACATGTCCGGCGCGCGCGACGGCTTCTCCGCGGAGCGGCCGTCCGGTTCGTCGACCTGATCACGTGGTTTCAAGGAGGACCCTCATGCAGGCATCTCGGTGGATCGCGGTGTGGATGGCGGTGGGCGCACTCGGCATGACCGGCACGGGCGCGGGGTGTGGCGGTGACGAGTCAGGCGACGAGCCGCCCGCGAGCTCGGCGTCGACCACCAGCACAGGCGAGGGCAGCGCGAGCAGCACGGGGACCGGCGGCGACGGCGGCTCGGGGACCGGCGGCGACGGCGGCTCGGGGACCGGCGGCGACGGCGGCTCGGGGACCGGCGGCGACGGCGGCTCGGGGACCGGCGGCGACGGCGGCTCGGGAACGGGCGGTGACGGCGGCTCGGGGACCGGCGGCGACGGCGGATCCATGGGCCAGAGCTTCAATCTCACCCTGCGTGGCAGCGGGTACGTCCCCGCCTACGACGTCGGAACCGACGTCTACGTGGAGGTCATCGCCGTGGGCGAGAGCGCGGCGACGCTCAGCGCATCGGACACGATTGACGAGGGCGGCGCGTTCTCCGTGACGGGGCAGGTGCTCGGCGGCAAAGCCTACAAGATGCACTGGTACGCGGATCTCGTGGCCGACGGAGCGTGCAACGAGGGGCAGGATCATGTCTGGACGCAGGACATCCCCACCGTCACCGCGGATATCTCGCGCAGCGTCGCCCCCAACACGGACTTCGACACCTGCCCATGAGGCATCGCGCACAGTCATCGCATAGCCCCAGGGTGGAAACCCGGATATTGCCCCCCGCCGCACGCCCCCGCTATCGTGGCCCCCGATGAGGTCGTCCTCCATCGCAGCGGCAGCGGCAGCGTCCTTCCTGCTGACGCTCGCCAGCGCTTCGAGGGGTCAATCCACCGGCGGCTTCGCGCTCAACCGGTTCGAGCCGGCGCCCGCCGGCGACGTGTTCTTCGGCGTCCCCTCCCCGGCCGCGCCAGGCCAGCTCACGCCGCGCGCCCACGCGATGTTCGATTACTCCCATCGGCCGGTCCGCACCGCGCCCCCCGAGGGCGCCGTCGATCTGCGCGAGGTCGCCATCGTCTCCTCGCAGGCGTTCCTGCGTCTCGACGCCTCGCTGGCGCTCTGGGACCGCGTGCTGCTCTCCGTCGACGCGCCGCTCGCCGTCGTGCAGGGCGGCGACGATCCCGGGTTCTCTGACACGCAGTTCACCGAGCTGAACGCGCCCGTCGTCGGCGATCTCCGCCTCGGCGCCCGGGCCCGGCTGCTGGGGCAGGACGCGGGGCCCATCCAGCTCGGGATCGGCGGTTACCTTTTCCTGCCCACCGGGTCACCGGCGCAGTACACCGGCGATTCATCCGCCCGCGGCGACTTCCACGCGAGTCTCGGCGGCCGCGTCGGCGCGCCGCTCGCGTTCCTCTGGAGCGCGAGCGGGGGCGTCGAGGTCGGCCGCGGCTCGAACAGCCCGCCGCTGTTCACCTTCGGCGGCGCCGCGGGGCTCCTCCTCGCCGGTGATCTGCTCCAGCTCGGCGCCGAGCTGTACGGCGCGGCGCCGCTCGGAGAGGATCTCCAGCTCTCGAGCACGCCGCCCACCCGAGCGGACGCCGGCGTCAACGCCGAGCTGCTCTTCGGCGCCAAGCTGCGCGTCCTCGGCGGCCTCACCGTCGGCGCAGCCGCCGGGCCGGGCCTCTTCGACGCGGTCGGCACACCGAACGTCCGCGCCGTCGGAATGGTCGGCTGGGCGCCGCTCCCGCAGCCGGCGCCTCCCGAGCGCACACCGGCCGCCACCGCCGCGGGAGACAAGGACGACGACGGCATCAACGACGACATCGACGCGTGCCCCGACGTGAGGGGCGAGCCGTCGCCCGATCCCGCGAGGGACGGCTGCCCTCCGGCGGATCGCGACGGCGACACGGTGCTCGACGTCGACGACGCGTGCCCGACGACGCCGGGCCCCCGGCGCGCCGACGCGACGAAGAGCGGCTGCCCGGACGACGCGGACGACGACGGCTTCCACGACGGGATCGACGCCTGCCCGAGCGTGGCCGGCGCGGCGAGCGACGATCCGAAGAAGGTCGGTTGCCCCGGTGACGCGGACGGCGACGGCATCGCCGACGCCGCGGACGCCTGTCCAGCGGCCAGAGGGCCCGCCAGCCGCGATCCGAAGCAGAACGGCTGCCCCGACGATCCGGACGGCGACGGCGTCCGCGGCGCCGCGGACGCCTGCCCGAGGGAGCGCGGGCTGCCCGACCAGGATCCGAGGCAGAACGGGTGTCCGAGGTTCGTGCGGGTGCACGCCGACGAGATCACCACCTCGAAGCCGGTGCAGTTCATCCCTTATGGCAAGACACGCACGCAGACGGTCGACCCCATCTCCGACGAGATCCTCTACGAGGTGCGCGACGCCATCCTGCAGAACCCGGACATCGAGCTCGTCGAGGTGCAAGGGCACACGGACGACAACGGGACCGAGGAATTCAATCTGACCCTGTCCCAGGAGCGCGCCGACGCCGTCCTCTCGTGGCTCGTGGCCGCCGGCGTGCCGCGGGAGAAGCTCGTGGCCAAGGGGTACGGGTTCGAGCAGCCGCTCGCGGACAACCGCGTCAAGACAGGGCGCCAGAAGAACCGGCGCGTCGAGTTCATGATCATCAAGCGCAAAGGGCAGCAGCCCTAGCGATCAGAAGTCGTAACGGAGGCTCACGCCGGGCGCGACCATGAACACGAGGTCGTCCATCACGGGCTCGGGCCGGAAGGTGCCGATACCGTCGGTCGACGCCGGGATCTCGATTGTCGGATCCCACCTGGGCGGCTCGGGGGCGATGAGCACCAGCAGCTTGACCCCGGCCGAGACCTCGAAATGCTCGGCGAAGCGGGCGCCGAACCGCAGCTCGGGATCCAGGAAGAGGTACGTGGCCGACGAAAAAGATGCGGCCGGCGCCGCGAGGATCACGCTGCCGTCCCGCGCCGTGAAATTGCCGCTGCGCTCGTCGCGGACCTGGCCGAGCAACACCCCGGCGCCGAGGCGGAACTGCAGGGGGAGGCGCTGCTCCACGTGGTACCCGATCGTCGCGCCGACGAGCACGCCGCTCAGCCGCAGATCGTCGTCCGCGAGGCCTCGATCCGGCTCGGCCACGCCCACCGGATAGAGCTCGGCGTCGCGGCCCTCGACGCCCTGGAACGCCATCAGGCCTCCGACCTCGACGCCGAAGCCGAGCCCCGAGCCGAGCTCGTAGGCGCCATGGAGGAAGGCGGCGCCGCCGAGCCCGAGCGAGCGCGAGCAGCCCCCGGAGCAGCCGGCGACGTCACCCCCGAGCGTCGGCACGAGCAGGAACGACGCGCTCGCGTCGAGCGCGATCTTCGGCGGTTTGCGCCAGCGCGGCGCGTCCTCGTCGCGCTCGAGCTGCAGCGTGAGCACCTCGCGCTCCCCGCGGTCGAGCGTCACGGTACGCGACCCGGTGACGAAGCCGTCGGCCTTCACCTCGACGCGGTGCTGGCCTTCCTTCAGCCGGCCGAGCCACACGCCGTTGCCGACGTTGACCGAGTTGATCCACACGCTCGCGCCCGGCGGCGTGGGGTTGACGCGCAGCGAGGCGTCGAGCTCCTCGGCGAGCAGCGACAGCGTGGTGAGCTCCTGCGGCCGCACCGGCGCGGCGGTCGGCTGGGAGCCGAGCTTCCCCTCCCCGCGCAGCGTGACCATGTGGTTGCCGACGGACAGCGGGCCGAGCCAGGGCGTGCGCCCGACGACGACGTTGTCGACGAGCACATCGACCGTCTTGCCGGTGCGCTCGACGACGCGCAGCCTGCCGGAGCGCAGGAGCCTGCGCAGCCTGGCCTGCACCGGGACCGTCTGGCCGCCGGCGACGTCGACGCGCCGCTCGAACGGCTCGAACCCCTCCTTGAAGACGCGGAGCACGTGCGGTCCAGCGGGCACGCGGATCGGCTTGAAGGGCGGATACTGGCCGCGGTCCTCGCCGCTCACGACGATGGACGCGCCCGGCTCGGCGCCGGTGATGTCGATCGTCCCGACGCGCGCCCGGAGCTCGGCGATGTCGCGCTGGACGGCTGCGCGCTCGGCGGCCGACGCGTTGAAGTCGCGGAGGAACGCCTCGAACATGTCGAGCGCCTCGTCGTGACGCTGCAGCTCGCGCAGCGCGATCGCCGCGTTCCTCGTCGCGGCGCGCGTCGGGAACAGCTTGCGCGAGAGCATGAACTCCGCGAGCGCGGGCCCGATCGATCCCTGACCGAGGAGCGCCAGCCCCCTCTCGAAGTGCTGCAGCGCCTCCTGGCGGACGGCCTCGGACACCGGGACCTCGTCTCCCAGCGAGCGCGGCGAACCCGGGTCCTGCGCTGGCGCGGCCTCGCCGGAGGCCGCCGGAGCCGGCCCCGCCTCGCCCGGCGAGGCCGGCGGCGGCGCGCCGGGCTGCGCGCGCGCCGGCAGCGGCGCGAGCGCGGTCAGGAGCCCCGCCGCCATCGCCGTCAGGAACAGCGCACGCCGGCGAGGCGCGCTCGCGCAGCCCGGAAGATCGGCTGTCTCGGAACCCTGCGTCGACCCGCTGCGCCTGGCCGACGGCCGCTCAAGCTCGCCCATCACGTTCGTCTGTCCCGCCCTGCTCCAAGGAGGCTCACTGCTTGAATTCGCCGGTGTCGTGCGTGAACCCCGGAGGGACAGCGGGGCGCGTCGTGCCCGGCGGCGGCGCGGCGCTCGCCTTCGTCGTCGGCGCGGTGCGTCCATGCACGACAGGGAGCTCGACCTTCGCAGGGTATGCCCCGCCCTCGGTGATGGCGATCTCGGTGGTCACCTGGGCCGAGCCCTTGAACACGCGGACCTTGTACGTGCCGCCGAGGCGCCCGTTGATCTCGAGCACGCCGTCGGTGGTGGTCGCGCGCTCGCCCTCGAGCTCGACCAGCGCGTCTTCTGGCCAGATCACGACGCGCACGCGCCTCTTCGCGGGCTCGCTCGGCGGCGCGGCGGAGCTGGGCGGCGCCTCCACGATCGCGACCGGAGGCGGAGGCGTGAGCTGGCTGGCCGACGTGATGGGCTCCGGCGCCGCGATCTGCGGCGCGGGGGCGGCCTCGGGGGTCGCGGAGAAGCGCCGCACCACGATCACGCCCAGCCCCACCACGGCGCCGAGGGCGGCGATGCCGCCGACGAGCGCGACGCCCTTGGCGGACCGACCGAGGCGCGCGCCGCTGCCGGAGCGCGAGGCCGTGAGCCCGTTCTGCGTGCCTGACGGCACGGCCGGATACGCCCCGCTGCGCAGCGCCGAGCCATCGACGGCCGGGTACCCGCCGCTCGCGTTCGCGTTCGACGCGGCCGGATACGCGCCGCTCGGCAGCGCCGAGCCGCCGACGGCCGGGTACCCGCCGCTGGCGTTCGCGGGGGGTATCGACGGCGACGACGCGTGCGGGTTGCTCTGCCGCGCCTCGGGGGCGCTCGCGCCGAGGCGCGGGGCCACGTGGTGGCGGTGGGCCTCGGTCAGGGGGACGAGCATGTCCTCCTGGATGGCCCACCCGTAAGGCAACATCGGCCGGAGCGTGGCCAGCATCTCCTGCGCGCTCTGGAACCGGCGCGCCGGGTCTTGCTGGAGGCAGCGGTGGACGACGGCCGCGATCTCGGCCGGGACCCAGGGCGCGAAGTCCTGGAGCGGCGGCACGGGCGACGAGCAGATGGAGAGGATGAGCTGCCCGAGGGCCTTGATGTCGTGGAAGGGCGTGCGCCCGGAGAGCGCCTGATAGAGGACGGCGCCGAGCGACCAGATGTCGGTGCGGTGGTCGATCTCGCGCTGCCCGACCGCCTGCTCCGGCGACATGTAGAGCGGCGAGCCCACGAGGCTGCCGGTCTTCGTGAGATCGGCGCCCTCGGTGTCGTTCGCCTGGTCCATCTTGACCTTGGCGATCCCGAAATCGAGCAGCTTGATGATGATCTCGCCCGCGTCGCGCCGCGCGAGGAACAGGTTGTGCGGCTTGATGTCGCGATGGACCACGCCGGCGTCGTGCGCCTTCTGCAGGCCGAGGCAGCAGTGCACCGCGATGCGCAGGGCGACGTGCGGCGCGAGCGCGCCGTTGCGGAGCAGGAGGTGCTGGAGGTCCTCGCCGGAGAGGTACTCCATCGCGAGGAACGGCAGCTTGGTCTCGCGATCGACCCCGGCGTCGAGCACCTGGGTGATGTGCTGCGTGTCGATGGCTCCGGCGGCGCGCGCCTCGCGCTGGAACCGCTGAACGATCTTCGGATCGCGGGTCAGGTCGAGCGAGCTGATCACCTTGATGGCGCAGCGCCGGCCCGTCGCTGTGTGCTCGGCTTCGTACACCGAGCCCATCGCTCCCTCCCCGAGGAGCTTGGCTATCCGGTACTTGCCGTCGATGACCGTGCCGATCACAAGGCTACGATCGACTGTATGCGGTTCCGCTGGGGAGCGCAACGCTCACCCGCGGCGCGATGCGTCGTGGAGGCATTGGAGCGACCGGAGCGACCGGAGCGACCGGATTTCCAGTGCGGCCACCTTCATGGCTGGCCCGGGCGACGCGTCGCTCACTTCTGGCGAAGGGTCTTCATCGCGCCTGCCCAGGCGAGGAGCTGGTCGAGCAGGCCGCCGACAGACTTCTCGTGGCGCGGGTGGGGCTTGAACACGCTGTAGTTCTCGAAGTCATCGTGCAGCGAGAGCATGACCTGCGCGCGCACGTCCGCGATCTGGAGCTCGGCCATCACGAGCCGGAGCTGCTCGACGGCGCGGGAGCCCCCCGCGCTGCCATAGCTCACGAAGCCAGCCGCCTTGTTGTTCCATTCCTTGTACAGGAAATCGAGCGCGTTCTTGAGCGCGCCCGAGGTGCCATGGTTGTACTCCGGCGTGACGAACACGAAGGCATCGAAGGAGTCGATCTTCGCCGCCCACGCCTTGGTGTGAGGCTTGGAGTACTGTCCCATCGACGGCGGCACAGGCTCGTCGAGCAGGGGCAGGTTGAAGTCCTTGATGTCGACGAGCTCGTACTCGGCGCCACCATGCTTCGTCGCCACGCCGTGGACCCACTTCGCGACGGCCTCGCCGTTCCGTCCCGGCCGCGTGCTCCCCAGGATGATCGCCACCTTCAGCATGTCTGCGCTCCAGTCGATGGCCCCTCTCCGATCGGGCGAACGGGCGGCAGGATGCACATTCCGATGACATCCCGGTGGTCAGGAGGGGCTGTTCGAGGTTGCTACGAGCTGCGTATCGAGCGCGTGTACATCCCGCACCGCGCACGCGTCAAGTGGGCTGGCCAGCCGGCGCCTGGAGGTTGCTCCGCGACGCTAGCGAGCTCGACCACGTCATGGTGCGTGAGGCGATGATGGCGATGAAGATGAAGGCGATGATGGCGATGAAGATGGAGCCGTGGCCCTGGCCCTGGCCCTGCGGGCGAGGGCCACATACCTGATGAGCAGACTGACGGCTGACCACAGCGCGAGCACGGCGAGCGGCCAGGCGAGCAATCGCGGGAAATACAGGGCGAGCGCCGCGCTGCCGAGGAGCAGGAGCGCGCCGCCGAGCAGGATGCCGCCCTCGGCCGCGCCGAGGACACGGCGGTTCGTGATCGCCGCGCCCACCGTGTTCGCGAGGCGCAAGGCGCCCGCGGCGGAGCGCCCGGTCCCGGCTTCCTGCCGGGGGCGCGCTCTGAGCTGGCTGGCGCGGCGTCGCGCGTGGAGGACGATCTCGGTCGAGCCGCGGAGATCTTCCTCGAACTGGGCCTGCATTCGCCCGGCGAACTCCTCGTCCTCGATCGCCACGTCGATCTCGCAGTTCTCCAGCCAGCTCGCGACGTTGAGGTTGCTCGATCCCACGCGCGCCCAGCGGCCGTCGGCCACTGCGGTCTTTGCGTGGAGCATCGAGCCATTCCACTCGTAGACGCGAATGCCGGCTTCGAGCAGCGGGCGATAGCCGGCCCGCGACAGCGAGCCGACGGCCGGGACATCGCTCGTGCCCGGGACGAGCAGGCGCACGTCGACCCCATCGCGCGCCGCCGCAGCGAGCGCCTGGACGTACGGCGCGACGCCGACGAAGTACGCATCGGTCAGCCAGAGGGATCGCTGCGCCAGCGCGGCGATCAGCTGATCGAGCCGGTAGAGTCCGGTCGTGCTCGGCAGCTTCGCCACGACGCGCACGTCCACGGGGCCCACCGCCGCGGGGACCCCGGCGAGGACGGGCAGGTCGGCGGGCAGCTCTTCGCCGAGGCTCGCCCAGTTGTCGGCGAAGGCGACGGCGAGCGAGTGTACGGCAGGCCCTCGCACGGCGACGCCTGTGTCGCGCCACGGCGGCACGCGGTGCGCCGGATTGCCCAGCCATTTGCCGCTGACGCAGATGCCGGAGACGAAGCCCACCTCGGCATCGACGACGAGCAGCTTGCGATGATCGCGCGTCACCCAGCCGAACGGGCTGGTGAAGCTGAACGGATTGTACGTGCGGACCTCGCCGCCGGCCGCGCGGAGCTTGCTCCAGAAGTGGTCCGTCGATGAGCCAAGGCACCCGAACCAGTCGCGGACCACGCTGACGTGGACGCCCGCCGCCGCGCGCTCGCTGAGCGCCTCGCGGAACTCGCGCGCCAGCTCGTCGTCGGCGAAGATGTAGTTCTCGAGCAGGATCGAGCTGCGCGCTGCCCTGATCGCGTCGAGCCAGGCGTCGAAGTTCGCTCGCCCGTCGATCAGCAGATCGACCGTGTTCCCGCCGATGAGCGGCGCGCCGGCGACGCGGCTGAAGGTCTGCCGTGCGAGGGGGCGCAGCGGCGCGTTCGTCGGCAGGGAAATGCGGGCGGGAGCGCGAGCGGCGGCCATGGGACTCAATCACGTACATGTGCCACAGATCCGCCGTGGACTCATCTTGCCAGGAGCTCGCCCGCTCTCGGCGGGTGTTCGCGATGTTTACCCTTCGCAGTAGCCCTGGATCTGTGTAGATCCGGCCGTCGTGCCCCCGTTCTCGATGAGCGCCGACGCTCGCGTGCACCTCGTCCGGTCAGGAGGAAACGAGCGATGAGCTCCGCGGCGCCCTTCGAAGCCTCTGGGACGGCGCGCGCACGCCGACGACGACCACGACCACGCCGCCCGAGCCGCACGCGAGCACGGCGCCCTCGGCCCGCCCGGCACGGGCAAGACGCAGCTCGCGAAGGCCGCCGCGAACGACGGGTACTGCACGGGCGCCTTTCTCCCTGGGTCGAAAGAGGGGCGCGACAGAGCGCTCTTACTCCGCCTGCGCTGCGTCCACGCTCTGGACTAGAACGTCCGAACATATCGGCCGCGATGCGATTCCAATAGGTTACGCAGCCTCCTGAAACAACCGCTGAGCCGCCTCGAGGTTCTGGATCGCTGCGGCGCGCCGGAGGTCGAGCAGGTTTCTCCTGGCGCCGATGTAGCGCGCGCTGTGTCCTTTCCGCGCCGCGATGTGGGCGAGCGCATGCTCCACAGCTCTCCGCTACCGGAGCACGGCGCGTCCTGGCCCGGTCTGCTGCAGCTTCCGGAACTTGCCCTGCAGAGCTTCATCCTCGGGCTATCGACCTTCGAGGTCCAGCAGCAGGGACCCGGCCACGGCTTCTTCTGCGATGGCCAACCCGGCCATTCGCATCACCCCCGCCAGCGCTCCGTCCCATGAAGCTTCGATTTCCGGCCCTGTGAGAGCCTTCCCCGGGCGCGGTGCGGTTCCGACCACAGCCGTGTATTCGGCGGCGCCAAAGCGCCACGGCAGCGCACCGTACTCCCGCATCAAATGGTTGCCGATGTACAGCCCGGGCCAATCAAAATCGGCATGGTAGTGCAAGCGAGCGCCGGACCGCGTCAGCTGAAACAACAGATGGCGCTGCGCTGCAGCGGGCATTCCGTCGGTGCACACCAGGGGCGCGCAGCGCATGCCCCAATGATCTGCCGCGATCGCAACCAGATTGGGATTCTCGCAGACGTAGACGTCGCGGCCCGCCACGGCCCATGAGGGCGGTGAGCGCACCAGTTCGCGCAGCGATACGTAGCCGGGCTCTCCCGCACGCCTGCCGCTGTTCTCGCCTTCCCGGGCGGGGAGGTTCAGGAAGAGGGCGGGACGCGCGAGCTCGTTGACCAGCACGCCGACCTTGGCCCAGGTATCGCGTATCCGCTCTTCGAAGAGCCTCTGCGGCGGGTTACCATTGTCAGAAAAATTCTCAGGCGACCCTTCATCGTCCTCGCGGACGCGCGAGAGAGCCCGCCGAAAGACCGCCAGCACTATCGTGGCCGTCCCCTGACCGCTGTCGAGCGCGTGGGCGTCGCCTAGCACCTCCGCCGCCAGCTGCGAGCGCGTGATGCCGTCCGCGGGCAGGCGCTGCAGCACCGCCTCGGCGCGGCGGCATAGCTGCGCCGCTGCCGTTGGGTTCCCGCCGGCGAGGCGCTTGAGCAGGCCGAGATTCGCGGGAGCCTCGAGCCACCTGACCAGACCCGGGTGACCACAACCGCCGACGACGCCGGACCAGAGCGATTGCAGCCTGCTGCGCTCCGTGGCGAGATGGGTCATGGGACCGTCGAGACGCTCCAGAGCGTCGCGCAGCGAGGCGGCGATACCCGCGCCCTGCAAGGCGCCATCGACGAGCCGGACGTCGACGAGCAGCGAGCTGGAGGCGCGCTGCCGCCGACCCAGGAGCGAGGCTAGGGCCGCGTATTCGTCGGGGGTGAGCTTGTCGATACGAAACTGCTCGACGGCATCCTCCCGCGCAACTCGCTCGAAGCGCTGGCGCAGGCGCTTTCGCAGCGACGCGAGGTGCTCGCCACCGAGCAGGCGCGAAAGGCGCGGGTCGACGGAGCTCATGACGACGCGAACCTTCGGTCGGGATCGGCGCCCCGCCTTCTTGCCCGGCCGTCCCAGGTCCAGCGCGAGACGAACACCGCATCGATCCCCTCGCTCCGCTGCAGTTGACAGATGGCGACGCCGGGCAGCTCGGCGTAGCAGCCCCACTCGCGCTCGCTGGTGATGACGAAGTCGAGGTCGAACTCGCGGATCAGCCCCATGCAGTGGGCGCGCGCCGCGTCGTCGATGCCGGCGAACGCCTCGTCGAGCAGGATCAGCCGCGGCGCCAGGTTGTAGCTCCCCTGGCCGTAGAAGCTCGCTACCGCGGCAAAGAGCGGCACGGTCAGGCCGAGCGCGCGCTCGCCGCTGGAGGCTGGGCCAGAGAGCTTGCGCCAATGGCCGTCCTGCCAGCGCTCGACGCGGAAGCGGTGCCAGCGGCGGTAGTCCAGCGCTCGGGCGAGCTGATCGAGCATGCTGGCGCCGCCGTCCTTGCCGCCGAGCGCATCGGCGAGATCGCGCTCGGCTGCGATGCGCTGCTGCAGCATCGCGCCGACGATCTGCCGGTCTTCGGCCGACCACAGATCCGGGCTGGTGTTCAGCAGGCGCTTGCGCGCCGCCTCGAGCCCTGAAGGTGCCCCCTCCTCTTCGGACAAGGGCTGCCACTGCAGGCGATAGCGCACTCCGGTGGACGTGGGGCGCTTGTGGAGCTCCTTGTTGATCTCATTGACGTGGTTCTCGGCTGCCTGGAGCAAGCGCTGGACTTCGGCGGCGATCTCGGCCTGCAAATGATTCTCGAGCACGGCGCGCTCGTTCGCAGTAAGCAGCTCGCTGCGCTGCGCGATCTCCTCGGTCAGCCGGGCAAGGAGGCGGTCGGGGCGCTCGGGCCGGTTCTGGTAGACAATCTGCACGACGAGACCCCAGTCGTTAGGGTCGGCCATGGATTGGTGCCCGAGCGCGGTCAGGGCGCGCTGCAGCTCGGTGAGCTCCTCCGCGAGTTGTCGCTGCACACGCTCCCGCGCGTCATCGTCGTCCTTGATCTCGACAAGCGCTTGTTCCGCGCGCCGCGCGAGCGTGAGCGCGGGGTCGATTGTCCAGGGGCTACCGAGGTCCGGCACTTCGGCCTGGGGCAGTGCGACCGAGAGCAAGCCGGTGGCCGCGAACTGCTGCAACCTGGCGACAGCCTGCGCGCGTGCCTCAGTACGTTGCCGCAGCGACTCCTCTGCTACAGCGGCCTTCTCAGTCGCGACGGCGCGCGCCTGGCCGGCCAAGCTCCGCGCCTCGCCGGCCGCCTTCAGCGCCTTTTCGCCCGCTCGCGCTGCCTCCCGGGCCTCGGCCAGACGCTGCTGGAGCTCATGCACCTTGGCGCCGACCGCCTCGCGCAGCGCGACCAGCCGCGCGCTCGCCTCCTCGGCCTCGAAGCGGCTCTCGGTCAGCTCTTCCTCGCGCTGCCGGAAGTCGTCGCGCGTGTCGCCCTCGCGCGCCCGCTGCCGCTGCCATTCCGGCACGGCCGACCGCAATTCGCGCGTGGCCTCCACCAGCCGCGACCGGGCGTCGTTGAAGCCGTCGAGCGCCGTCTCGACGGACACCAGGGCGTCCGGAAACTCAGGCAAACGTAGATCGGAGGCATCGCGGGACAGCGCCTCCCGTGCGCGATTCAGCGCCTGCTCGGCTTCCTGGCTCGCGCGGTCGGCGTGAGCCAGCCGATCGCGGGCGGCGAGGAGCTCGCGGGCGCAGGCAGCGGCGCTCCTGTGCGCGTCGCGCAAGGCCTGTTCTTTGGGCGCGCGGAGCCACTCGTCGGCGGCTTGCCGCTCTGCCTGCGCGTGCTCTTCGAGCTGCGCTCGCAGCGTGGCTTCGTCCTCGGCCAATCCCACCAGACGTTCGGTGATCTCGGCGAGCCTGCGCGTCCGCGCCGCGGCGCGGGCGGCGAATCCGATGTATGTCGCGGCCGTCTTGCTCCAGGCGCCGGTGAGCGGGCCGAGGCGGAAGCGACCGTCGGGCGCGATCCAGGCTTCGGTATCTCCTGGATCTTCTTCACCACAGCCGACGCCGGCCAGCAGCTTGTTCACGAGGACGGCCCGCACAGTGCTCTTGTCAGGCACGACGGCTCGTAGCCAGTCGGCCAGCGACGGCTGATGGCGAGGGCGCAGCAACGCTTGTGTGTCGTGCAGCAGCGCGCCGTTATCCGCCCGTTGTAGTTGACCATCCGGCGTCACCCACGCGTCGAGCAGGCCTGCCGCCTCGAGCGCGGCCTCGATGCCGGCGCGCTGCGTCGCCCCGACCTTGTCGCGGAAGTCTACGAGCTGCCACAGCGGCGCACCGGCGCGGCCTACGCGCACGGCGTTGGCACGCGTATAGGGCAGGGGCGGTTGCGCGTCGATGCCCGCTTCGAGCTGCGCTCGCTCGACTTCGAGTGCCTGCTGCTCCGAAGCGAGCGCCCGCTCCTGGTTGACGAGCTCCAGGCGGCAGGAAGCCAGGCGCCGGCTGGCCTGCTGCTGAGCCGTCTCGAGCGCCTGCTGGGCCGGGTTGTGGCCGTCAAGATCGACCACCCACGCGGCGAGCTCCGCGAGCGGCGCCTCCGGCGCGAGCTGCAATTGCGAGAGCCTCGCGAAATGGTTCTCCCAGGCCTCGACCAGCGCCCGTCCTTCGCGCTCCACGCTGGCATCTGCTTGCGCGCATTGTTTGGCCGCCTCGTGGGCGGCGTCCCGCAGCTCGTCGCGCCTGCGCCCGCGCTCTGTGTGCTGGATCTCCGCCGTGCCGGTGTCGGCATGCCGGCGGCGCAGCAGCGCGAGGTCTCCTCGCCGAGCCGCGACGAGGGAGCGCAGCTCCGCTTCAGCGGAGTCGAAAGCGCTGGGCGCGAGCTCGACCAGCGCGTCGCGTTCCAGCCTCGAAAGTGGGTTGTCTGCGACGGCGCCCGCGACACCAGCCTCGGCAGCACAAGCAGAGCTCTCGTGCCGCGCCTTGTGGAGCGCCCGCTCTGCATACGCCACGCGCTGCTTGCGCTCTTCGCTCTCGGCCATCTCTCGCTGGAGCCGCTCTCCCATCTTGACCAGCGCTGCTTCGCCGGCCTCGAGGGCGTGCCGGCGCTTCCTCTCCTCCTGCGCTGCGCTCTCGAGGCGGCTGGCGTCCTGCATCGTCGGATCGTGGAGCAACGTCTCTAGCCGCGTGCGCTCGTGGACCAGCCCGAGCTCGGCGTTCTCGTGGTCGCCCTTCGCGCGCACCTCCTCCGCCTGCGCCTCTTCGAGCCGCGCCTGCGCCTCATGGCGCGCGCGGCTCGCATTATCGACGTCCGTCTGCGCCTGTCGCAGCGTCCGCGCCTGGCGGCGGGTCTGCGTGCCGGCGTAGGCGCGGTAGCGCTGCACGAAGCGCTCGACGGCCTTCGAGAGCACCTGGTATTCCTCGAGCTCCCGGCGATCCTCCTCGAGCTGCCCCAGCGCCTCAGCCACGTCGCCAAGCAGCTCGGGCGCGATGGGCGGCAACGCCTCGGTCAGCGCGTTTGACAGGGCGGTCTCATCGGGCTTCTTGGATAGCTGCGGCTGACGTAGCTGGATCAGCGTGTCCATCAGGGCGCCGTAGCGCTTGGAGCCCAGGCGGAAGAGCCGCTCGTCGACGGCGCGCCGGTAGCTCTCGGCGGTATCGAAGACCTGGCCGCGGCCTTCGAGCGCTTCGCGCAAGCGCTCCTTGGCGAGCACGACACGCTGGGGGCTGATCAGCCAGAGCTCCTGGTTGAGGCGTGGCCCGCCGTTCACGCCCTCCAGCAGGAAGAACCAGCTCTCCACGTGCGATCGGGCGGCGGCGGCCGACAGGCCGGCGCCGAGCGTGAGGTATCGCGGCGTGCCGTCCTCGGCGATGCGGCCGAGCTCGATCCATGCATAGCCGGTGCGCCGCTCGTAGTCGTTCATCAGCAGGTTCCAGCCCATCTTCTTGCCCGCGTCGCCGTCGGGCTCGACGCGTGAGGGCTTGAGCTGAGCGTCGAACAGGAGGGGCAACGTGAGGGACAGCACCTTGGACTTGCCAGTGCCATTGTTGCCCCGCAGGAGCAGGTGGCCGTCGCGGAACCAAAACTCCTCGCTGTCGTAGCGGAACAGCTCTACCAGGCCGAGCCGCAATGGCTGCCAGCGTTCTCGCGTCGGTATCGGCAGGGGCGGGCGCGCAGAAGATGAAACCGAGGACTCGAATAGGCCGTTCATATCAATCCGAAGAAATCGGCGGTTGCTTGGCGGGGCGCGACGCGGGTCTCACGCGCTTCGCGAATCTCGGCCTCGCCGAGCGCGAATCGAGCGAGCGCTGGCAGCGGACGCACGGTGTCCGCGTCCCGCGCGATGAGCTGCAGTTTCTCCAGCCGATCGATCGCAGTCGCTGCAAGCTCGCGCTCGGCGCCGGGTTCCCGCGCCGATTTTCGCCAGTAGCGGCCATACCGCTGCCGGGCTTCGCGAAGGAAGGCGGCGATGTCGTCCTCCCGCATGAGGCCGATGGACGCTGGCTCCATGTCGTTCTTCGACTTCGACTGTCGCAGGCGGACGGCCAGGACCTCCGCGACCAGCAGCGTGGCGTGGGCCTCGGTGCCCTCGGCAGGCATGGCCACATCGGTCAGGGCGCCGGTCCCATCGACCAGGGCCAATCCTTCCGCACGCTGCTCTGCTGTCAGGCCGGTGGCCTCGCACAAGCGGGCGGCCATCGTGCCGCGCTGGTTGACGAAATAGGCGCGGACTTCAGGCTCCAGCATCGCCGTGTACACGACCGGATCGTCCAGCAGCCGGCGCGCGAGCTGATGCCGCAGGGCCGCCCTGCGCCCCTCGTCGCTGTCAGCCACATACTCGTCCACCAGCGCATGCAGCCGTTCGTCGAGGGTGATCGGCGCCTCTTCCAGCGGCCAGGTCGACGGGCCCCGGCCGGCCGCCAGCATGCCGGCGAGGGCGCGGCGGTGCACGTCATAGAGCGCGTCGGCCTGCTCGCCGCCGGCGTGCACGAAGGCGTCCTCGTCACCCACCACGCGCTGCAGCACACCGAGGTCGAGGAGCGTGCGACAAACTGCCACGAGCTCACGCCGCTCGTGCTGCGCGTTCAGCGTGAATGTGAAGCCGCGTGATGCGAGCGCCGGCTCGGCCGCGAAGAGCAGCAACCTCTCGCCCAGCAGGTGCAGCGTGATCTGGGCCTCGGCGCGTTCGAGCACAGCGCACGCAAGGCACAACAGCACGTAGCGGCGCCGGTCGTAGTCGGGCAGTCCCCGGGTGGGATCGGCCAGGTCGGCCGGCCGCTTGTAAAGGCGCGCCCCCTCGCGGTCGATGTGCAATTGCCAGCCAGCCTCGCGAACAAACCATTCGCGCAGCGCGTCAGCCTGGCGACGTACCGCGGCGAAGTCCTCGTGACCGGGGCTCATCAGCGGCGTCATCAGCAGGGCACGCACGGCGGTGCGAAGCTCTTCGTGCTGCTGCCGCTGCTGCTGCTGGCCGATGACGCGGCTCTCGCTCGATCTGTCGCGACGGGGCTTCACCGGCCCTCCAGGGTGAGCGTAATCGTGATCAGATGGTCGCGTCCGGAGAAGACACCAGCTGGGGTGGTGATCCGGGCGTGGCTGTCGGCGCCCAGTGGCTCCAGGCGTATGTGGAAGAGGCCGTCGCCCGTTTGCCGTTCCACGGTGGCCTCCGGTCCTGCCTGCTCCGTCAGCGCTTCGCCGAGCAGGCCGAGGAACAGGCCGAAGGCATGTACATCGAGCTCGCCCAGCTCCGAGAGGCGCGTGGGCCGGCCGGTGGCGAGGCGCGCGCGCGCGTCCTCGACCTGCCTTGATTCCTCGGCCTGCTGGAGCGCGAGGAGGGCCCGAGCCTGGGTGCGGTCACGCACCTTGGGTGCGGGGCCTCGAGGGGCAGCCTCGCCGTACTCGCGTAGGCGAGGGTGAATCGCGAGCGGCGGTGCGTCGGCCCAGCGTGTGGTCGCCGGCAGATCGGCGTCGGCGTCGGCGTTGAGGGAGAAATGACGCGCGGGGTTGAGCGCGAAGGCCGCGCGCGCGAGCCGGTGTGCCTCGCGATCGTCGGCGCAGGAGGCGAACCAGCCCGCGAGCATGCGGAAATCGGCGGTGCGGTCGCTGCGGCCGCTGCGCCGCTCGTTGAGCGCGGCGATCGCGCCGAGCAGCCGCGGGATGGCCGAGCGTGCCCTCGCCCGCAGCAAATCGACTTGTCGTGTCTCGTGGCCCGTGCTGACGAACCAGCCTCGAAGACCTTTCCAGCGCTCTTGCCACGCATGCCAGTGCCGGGTCCTTACCCCGGACTCTTCCTGTGCGTCGCCGGGAGCGGCATCGCGCGCTTCCCGCTCGGCGACTTGCCACAACATCGCGTCGATGGAAGGGCTCACCGCGATGATAACGTCAGCAATCGTGTCGGAGCGGCGCACCAGATCGCCCAAGAAGCGCTCCAGGTAGTCGATGAGCCGGCGCTTGTAGCTCACCACTGCGCCCACCTCAGCCTGTTGCAGCTCGATGCTGCGCGCCACGCCCGCCATGAAGGCCTGCGCGTTCTCGGCCAAGCCCTCGAAAACACGAACCAGATCGCGCAGCGTTTCGTGGACCTTGGCCGCGTCAGGCTGTGCGTCGCGCGCCAGCATCTGCAGGGCCCGCAGCCGGCTCGCGATGTCTTCGAGTGCCACCGTTTGCAGCTCCGCGCGGCGCTGCAGCGTCTGCACGAAGACGGCGAGGGCCGATTCCACGGCTTCGCCGCCCTGGGACAGGCGGTAGAGAAAGCGCGCCCGGTAGAAGTCGCTGAGGCTGGACACCCGAGCGGTATCGGGCTGCGACTCGAGGTTGCCCCAAGCGGCGAGCTGAGCGAGTGCGGCATTGATCTCCTCAATGGCCGGCGGAGCCTCCGGCCACCTGGCTTCGGCGAGCACTTCATCTGGCCTGAGCTGGAGGCGGTACTGCCGCTTGGCGGTCGCAAAGACATCCATGATGGCGCGATAAAGCGCCGCCTTCTCGGCGCTGACGTGCCGGAACAGCTCACGTGAATCCTGGTGCACGAGCCTCCTCGCTGCTTCTCAACGAGTCTACTCTCGTCTGAGCGCGCCGCCGTCAACTGCGCTTTCGCCTTATTTTCCGTGCCCGGGCCGGTGACTGCCGAGTGCCCCATGCTGGTACTATTCCGATCAGCGACAGCGATTTCTCAAACATCCGCCATGATCTCCCCGACGCCCATAGATTTATGGTTTCATGTGGTCAAATGTCCTACTGGCTGAGTGCCGGCGGGCCCCTGTTGCGGCCCGCCTGCACACCGTCCCCTCCGGCAATGCCAGCAGACACCCCCCGCTCGCTGGGCCTCGCACGCCTCCGGCTATCCGACTTCGAACGCCCCACGCGAGATCGCCAATCGATCCTCCGCGTAGGCGGCCGCCCACAGCGCGTCCTGCAACGCCCAATCGAACTTGTCGGCGCCGCACTGTCGCGCAGCCAGCTCGCGGTCGGCGCGTGCCGCCAGGAGCCGAGGGTCCGGCGTCCGTTCCTGCGGACCGCGCAGTACTTCCCGCGTCTGGTCGACAGGCGCTTTCACCTCCAGGCCAACATGCTCGTCGTGAACCTCGAGACCGGCCTCGCGGAGCGCGAGGAACACAGTGCGCTGAACCCTCGTGCCCGCCCACAAGAAGACGCGTGATCGTTCCGCTGGCCACACGGGCTGCAGCGCAGGCTGGAAGCGCCCGACAAGATGAGCCGTGCCCCGCACGTGGGCGAGGATTTCCTTGGCGCCGCGGTCGAGATAGGTCGGGACGTCGCTCGCGCAGGCCAGCTCGCGCATTTTCGCATCTACGCGCGGGTGTATGTCCACAGCGAGGGACACGAACTTCGGTGTTCTGAGACTCTTGCCAGGCACCGCGTGGACTTCGCGGCGGTCGCCATCGATGGTCTCCACGCGCCACTGGCGGGGGTGTCTACGGAAGCGGGGGAGGACCAGAGGCTGGAGCGCCGAACACGTCCCTTACGATCGGGCACGGGTTATCGGTACGGCAAGCGAGGGGATCGATGAGCAGGAGCGCCGCGTACGTTCGCCGTCGAACTCGCAGGGGGTCCGGCTCGAGCGGCTCAGGCACGGGAACGGTCCCGGAGCGGGTGCCGGACAGGGGGTCGCCGTACCAAAAGTTTGCCAAATCTCGGGTCCCGTCCGGTCCGCCGCTGTCCTCTCCCGTCCCACCCCACGACCGCGGCAAATACCGGAACTCACAGCAGATTTCAGCGGAGGAGAAGGGATTCGAACCCCTGGTTGAGTTGCCCCAACGGCGGTTTTCAAAACCGCTGCCTTCGACCGCTCGGCCACTCCTCCAGATGCTTGTTTTATAGTGTTTTTCGCGCCTCTGTCTACCTGCGCGTTGCCTCCGCCGCCTTTTCCGCCGCCTTTTCCGTCTCCGTGACCGCCCAGCTCGGACACCGCCACGTCGAGCGGGAGCATATCACCAAGCCCAAGCTCTGCGGCGGTCCGTGCGGCTCGGCGGTACCTGTTGATCATCACGCTCGACTTGTGGCCCGTGCGGTCGGCCACCCACGCCTCCGATCGCCCGTTCGCCAGCGCGATCGTGACGAAGCTCGCGCGGAGGTCGTGCAAGCGCACCTGCATCCGCTCCGCGGTCTGTTCGAACAGCTCGGGCCGATCGACCCCGGCGGCGCGCAGGTGATCGCGGAAGCGGCGAGCGCGCGCCGTGGCTTCGCGCAGCCGCTCGCCCGCCTCGTCCACGAACAGGGCCGCGGAGCGCGGGAGCGGCGTCCCGGCTGCTTTCTCACGGAGCGCGATCCACGCGGCGAGCGCCCGGGTGGTCCCCGGGGACATCGCCCAGGCGCGGGGGTCGTCTGTTTTGTTCGTGTCGAGCGTGACGGCGCCGCGGGTCAAGTCGACGTCGCCCACGTCGAGCCGTACGGCCTCCGAGAGGCGCATCCCCTCGCGGTCGAGGAAGCCGTACAGGATGCGCCAGCAGAGCGGGACGTCGAGGCAGGCGAGGAGCCTTCGATCCTCGTCCGGGTAGATCCAGCCCTTGGCCTTGGGCGCGCTCATTTTCGGGAGGAAGCCCCGCGGGAGCGGGTTCGCCAGGATGAGCCGCAAGGGGAAGACGGCCATCGCGAGGAGCCGGTGCAAGAGCACGGCGACGCCTCGACGCGTCGCGGGAGCGAGCCGCGCAGGAAGCGCGCGCATGACCGCGTCCGCATGGTCGACGGTGAACGCGTCGAGGGGCACGCCTCCGGCGATCGGGTAGACGTAGCTCTCGAAGCGCTCCACGTCGTCCTGCACGCTCTTCTTCACACGCACGTGGTCCGGGTACGCGCGGGCAAGCTCGCCCGACGTCCAGCGCTCACCCAAGGCTTGGAAGGTGACCGGGCTCGACGGATCGACCATCGGCCGCGCCGCGCCGCTACAGATGTCCGTCGCGGCGTTCCTCACCTTGGCGAGCGCCTTCCCCTCGGCCGCTTCGCCCGCACGCTCGACTAGCTTCCGTCTGACGTCGAGGGGCGCACCCGCGCCGCGTAGCTGTGCGGCGAGGTCCGCGAGCACGGCGCCGCGCTTCTCGGCGGCCGTCACGTCCGCGCACGTGGGAAGGGGGATGCTCGGGCGCTCCCCTTTGTCGAGCGTGACGCGCGCGTACCAGCGGCCACGGCTCTCATAGACGTTTCCGGTTGGACGGCGGGGCATGGTAAGGGTTCCTCTTAGGATAGGCCGGGGCGAGCGTCGCCTGCCCCGGCCTTGGTCGGTCAGAGAACAGGGGAGGCGCTGTTGCTGTCGGAGTCGCCGTGCTCCGTCTTAGGCGCGGGCTCAGGGGAAGCCGCCGCGTCGAGGCGGGCTTCCAGGACGCGGATGCCTTTAAGCATCTCCTCGCGGAGGTATTCGCGAGAGTACATCGGGCGCGCTGCGGTCGCGTCCTCGGCGAGGCTCCGGAGCGTGGCCACCACGGGGCGGAGGTGCTTCGCGTAGGCCGCGAGGCCGGCGGGGTCGGTGGTCTGGACGGGAGCGCGGAGGGCCTCCCGGAGGCGGACGCGCGAGCGGCTCATGCTGCCACCCCGATCACGATGGGCGCGACGACGACCTTGCCGCCGAGCAGGACCTCGACGGGCACTCCAGCGACGGCGGCGAGGCGGATCGCCAGCCCGGGGGAGGGGCGGCTCCCGGGGCGCGCAGCGTGGTACAGGGTGCTCGGCGGGATGCCGATCTTGACGGCGAGGGCGATGTAGCCCCCTCGCGCCTTGGCGATCTTGTGGATCGCGACCTTCACGGCGTGCGCCTCCTCGGGGGAGAGGCGGAGGGCGGAGGAGCGCTCGCGGTGCTCCCGTGGCTCGGGCGGATCTGCGTCCGTCGAGGGGTCGCGGGTCGGGCCCGCATCGTTGGGTTTCGCGGGCCGTCGGGCCCTGATAGATCGGTCGGTAGCCATGTGGCCTCGTGTTTCGTACGGGGTTGCTTGGTGAGGTCCCGGGCGTCGTTACCCGCGTCGCTCGGGGCCGCTTCGTTCTACGTCGCCTACATCGCCTTGCGGGGCGCTCTCCCTCCCTTCTGCGCCGGTGCCTCAGCGGCAGCCTGGCGGGCGCGGGCGCTCGCCAGCACGCTCACGCGGAGCGCCCAGCGGACGACGGCGGAGTTGCCGCGCGTCGCGACGCTGGGCGGCGCAGCGGCGCGCGCGGCGTCGAGCAGCTCCTCGGCCTCGTCGCTCCAGGAGAAAACCCGGGTCTGACGCGCGCTCACGACACCTCCCCCGGCTCGGGTTCCGGCCCCTCCCACGGCTCCGGCCCCTCCATCCACGCCGCGAGCCACTCCTGCGCGGGCGGTGGTCAGCTCCGGGTGCTGCTCGACCGCGCGGTCCAGCCGCCCGAGCGCCGCGCGGATGCGCTCGAGGTCGACGACGCGAGCGGGCGCGGCGAGGCCCTGCGCCTGGCGCTTCGCGTAGAGGTCCCGGAGCGCGGCGGAGAGCTCCTCCGGGTCGTCCTGGAGCATCAGGAGCGTCTGCCAGTCGTCCGCGTCCGGGACCCTCTCATCGTCGAGGACGGTGACCACGTAGGCTACCGCGGCCTCCACGTCGTTCCTCTTGAGGTCCCCGATGCCGGTCACGCCGCCACCTCCGCGAGTTCCAGGTGCGCCACCGGGAGGAGGACGGCCTCGCCGCGGGCGGTCTCGACCTTCGCCTGGCCGCCCGCGACGCCGGTGACCCGGAGGACGCCGGTCACGTCCGCGAGAGGCGCGTACCCCGGCGCATGCTTCGCGCGGACGCGCACGGCCGCGCCTGGCTCGACCTTGCGCTTCGCGGGCTTGCCGGGGGCCGCGGCCTTCTCCAGTCTGGTCGCGGTCTCGTATGCGGTCTGGAGCAGGGCGCGCGCCTCCCGCACCCCGGGGATCTGGCTCTCCAGCTTCTCCCAGTCGTACCACCTGGGATCAAGCGGGGAGAGCGCCGAGCGCAGGATCCGGGCGGGAGAAGAGCGCCAGGCGGGGACCGGGACGGAGGCCGCGGGCTGGACCGGCACGGGCGCCTCCGCGCCGGAGGTGACCTCCGCGACCGGGAGGCCGACCTCCCCGTGCTCCGTCCCGCCGGAGGTCTCCGCGGCGTCCGTTCCGCCGGAGGTCTCCGCGGGCTCGGGCTGCGCCGGCAGCTCGGGCTGGACCGGCGGCGGGGGCACCCCGGGCTCCGGCTCGCCGGACGGGCCCTCAGCGACCGGCTGGAGGGCGTTCTCCACGCCGGCCTTGATCCGCGCCTGCGCGCCCGCGTCCAGCTCGACGCCCGCGCGGGCCTTCCGGGGAGCCTTCGCGCCCCTGCCCTTGTTCGCCGCACCTGTTGTCTCTGTGCTCTTCGTGGTCGTCTTCATGATCGCCTCCCTGGTCCTGGTCCTGCTCAGCTCGCGGCGGCGATGCGCGCCACCTGCGTGAGCCCGAAGTGCGTCCCGGCGCGGCTCACCATCTCGCGCGCCGCCAGCGCCGCGACGACGCCGCGGAGGGTCGTCCCGGCGGCGCGGAGGTCACGAACCGCCGCGATGACCGCCTGCTCCCCGGCGTCCGGCGTCAGCCGCCCGTCCGCGTCCGCCGCGTAGCCGTAGGGCACCGTGCCCGCGCGCTCCCCCTTGGCGCGCTTCGCCGCGAGCGCAGCCTTCGTCCGACCCCGGATGAGCGCCCGCTCGTACTGCGCCGCGCCGTCGATGACGGTGCGCATGAAGGCGTCCGCGGGGGAGTCGCCGTTCCCCTCGCCGGTGGCGCTCTGCACGCGCGCGCCGACGGAGGCGGCAGCACGCTCCACGAGGGCGGCGCCTACCACGTCGCGCGCGAGCCGGTCCCGCTTGGCGACGATGAGCACTCCGGCCCCCTCCGCGCGGAGCGCGGCGAGCGCGGCGAGGAGGGAGGGGCGGTCGGTCAGGTCGAGCCCACCTGACAGCTCGTCCGTGAACCACGCGACCACGGAGACGCCCTCACCCCCGGCCCACGAGGCGACCATGGCGCGCTGGGCGTCGAGTCCGAGCTTCTGGTCATCAGTGCTGACACGGAGGTACGCAACGGCGATGTTGGCACTAACGGTCGGACGGCGACTGCTCATGGGTGGATACCTAGCGCTTGATATCGTATCTTGCGCCAGCGAAAACGCACCAGCCCACGAAAAAAGCAGCCACTGCCCCCGGGGGAGGCCTCTGCGACGCGGCCCGCTGTACCCAGACCGGACGGTCTGCGTACAACGCAATCGTCATTGCCAGTCTTCGTGTCGGGTCATCATTGCCAGTCTCCGTGTCGGGTCATCATTGCCAGTCTCCGTGTCGGGTCATCATTGCCAGTATCCCCGGCGTCCGGCTCCCCGGTCGCCGGAGGGCTCCGCCTACCGCACGCCGCGGCCCCGCAGAGAGGCGGGGAGCGGGTGGGCATCGCCGTCCCACCGAGCGTCCCGCTCACGCGCGGGCGTCGTCGCGTTCCGCGTCCGCCAGGTCCCCCGCCGGTGGCCACATGGAACACCTCTCGGAGCCCCCGCGGGAGCCGCGGGGGTCCCCGGACGTCCTTCGCGAGGAGCACCAGCTGGTGAGGGCGTCGAGCTATGCCCTCAGCACAGTCGTCTTCAGCGTCGAAGAGTGCGACTCGAAGCCGCCCCGACACGGGAGCGGAGCTCGGGGCGACTTTGGGGTCCCAGGAGCACCACGGCCCCGACGACCATCTCCCCGGTTCCTGAACCAACGTCGCGCGCTTTGCGCATCCGGGATCTCGCGACCGATTCGCCGCTGTACGGAAACGATTTGCGCGTATCATCTTCGTTCATGCTGACGATCAGCATCATGGCGCGCTTCGGGCTCTGGACCCTGCTCCGTGTTGAGGACAAGTCCCCGGACAAGATAAAGTGGGAGCACTGTGAGCGTTGCGACAGGCATATCCGGTACGTTCACGTCTGTCAGGTAGACGGCGAGACCAAGGCGTGGCGCATCGGGAGCGAATGTGGGCCGACGCTCGTCCGGGTCAGCGAGGAAATCTGGGGCAAGGTGACGGCGACGGCTGACCGTGACCTTCTACTGCTACACCGAACCCTGCGGCTCAGGCCGCTCGAGGCTGGCCCCAACCCATGGGGCAAGCATCTCGGCCCCGATTGGGTGGATCGGTTCGCCACCTGCCTGGAGAGGCGCGAGACGGACAATTACGACCTGTGTGCTGGGAACCTGCGCGCGATCCAGAACCTCAAGTACATCCAGACGCGGCTTCAGCTTGCGGAGAAGCACCACGGCCTGAAGCCGTTCAGAAGAGGCATTGGGATTTGAGCGAGCGGGCTGCTCATCGCCGTCGCCCTCGATCGTGAGCCCCGTGGCGGAGCTGGTCGCCTTCGAGCGTGGTGGGCTCCTCGCCGTCGATCGGGCCTCGACGTGCTCTTGCTCGACGTCCTGGCCCGTGACGCTGGCGTCTCCGGCGCCGTCGCCGAGCTCCTCGGCCAGGGCTCGACGCTCGCCTGGTCTAGCCGCATCGCGGACGCGCTCGACGTCGACGCGGGGAACTCGTCGTCGCGACCCGCACGAAGTCAGGACGCGCCGCCTGCGACAGCACCGATCCGCCGAAGGGCCTCGGCGGCGTCTCGTTCCGACGCCCTCGTGCTGCTCCCCAGCGGTCCTCAGTGCGCCTCGGGGTCCTCGGACGACCGGCGGGGACATCGCCGGGCTCGACGCGCTGGCGCCGCTCCCACACGATGCCGCGATGAGGAAGCACCCGGAACCGCCGCGGAGGTACACCGAGCAAGAGATCCAGGACGCGAAGGTGACCGCGTTCAACGTGAACCGGACCCATCGGCGACCGCACGAACTCCGCGAGTGGGTCGAGTACCCTTGGGGTGGGCGGGCGTACTTCGGTCCGCCGCGTCAGCCGGGAGACCAGCCGACCCTCTGGGAGGCGAAGTGCAAGCGGTGCGGTCGCACGGTCTCGATTCGCGGGGGCGAGAACGGAGACCTCGGCGTCGGCGGGGAGGCGTTGTCCCAGAATTGCACGACCACGAAGTGAACGCGTGCTCGTCGCGCGACCGCTACGCCGGCACGCGGAAGACACCCCGCGACGCCGTTCGCGACCGGCTCGCCACGCCAGGGTGCGCTTGGGCGGCGGACGAGCAGACGTCCTCCGCCGCGTACGTCCCGTCCCCCACGGCACGGGCTTCCTCCTACCTTTCCGTTTCCACCGGTTTCTCGCTTACAGGCACCCGTGTCGGGCCACCGCCAACGCCTTGACGCCAATTGTCTCGACGGCAGCTCCGCCCTTCCGACCGAAGAGCCCGGGGCTCTTCGCGGAACGCCCGGAGCTGCGCCCCTCTCCACGGCTACCGCGTCGAGTTGGACGGGAGCGACGGCGAGCCCGGGGCGACGGCGAGGAAGGCGATCATGGGAGCACCACCCCGACGACGCCGATCGCCTCGACGGCCAGCACGGCGACGCCTCCCCCTCGCCGGCCACTACGTCGAGGAAGAGCCCGCAAGAAGGCGAGCCCGGGGAAGCGCGGCCGTCGAGATTCACCACAAGCCCCGCTCATCGACCACAAGCCCCGCTGACGGCCGCGAGCACCTTGTCGAAGAAGCTGTTCGGTAGGTAGCCTACGGCTACATCCGGCAATAATACCGACGATGAAGAAGATCCCGCCGCCCGTTCCGATCCCGAAGCCACCGGCGCCTCCGCCCGGCCTGGCAGCGGACGTCGTGGCGTCGGGGCAGCCGATCCATCCCGAGGACCGCATCAAACTGTTCAGCGACAAGCAGTGGGAGCTGTTCGTCCAAGAGTGGGTCGACTCTCTGGAAGACCAGTACGACCTCGTCGAGCGATGCGGCGGCGCGGGCGACATGGGCCGCGACGTCATCGCGCGTGTGAAGGGCGGCAGCGGGGCTTGGGACAACTACCAGTGCAAGCATTACAAGGAGTCGCTGAAGCCGACCGACATCTGGATCGAGCTCGGCAAGCTCGCGTATTACACGCTGAAGGGCGAGTACACGTACCCCAGCCGCTACTTCTTCATCGCGCCACAGGGCGCCGGCACGAAGCTGTCGAACCTTCTGAAGAAGCCCGAGAAGCTGCGCGCGGGGCTGCTCGCGAACTGGGACAAGGAGTGCCGCGAGGAGATCACGAAGACCGAGGTCGTCGAGTGCGACGACGCGATGAAGGCGCACATCGCGAGCCTCAACTTCTCCATCTTCGAGGCGACGCCCGTCCTCCGCATCATCGACGCGCATCGGAAGACGCGCTGGCACGTCGCCCGGTTTGGCGGCGGCCTGCCCGCACGTCCCGATCCTCTCGTGCCGCCAGCGACCCTAGAGGCGAACGAGACGGTCTTCGTTGGCGAGCTTCGACGCGCCTATGCCGACCACCTGAAGAAGGACGTGAACGACGTCGACAAGGACCTCGTCGGGCACGATCACCTAGCCGAGCACTTCGCCGACGCTCGCATCGAGTTCTACAGCGCGGAGTCTCTGCGCACCTTCTCGCGAGACACGCTCCCGCCCGGAGAGTTTGAGAAGCTGCAGGATGAGGTCCACGCGGGCATCAAAGACGACCTGCGCGACGATCACGCCGACGGCTACCGACGCGTGGTCGCTGTCGTGAAGACGGCGCGCCTCCTCCCGTTGACGGGCCACTCGCTCCACGGGCGCATTCACACGCGCGATCGCGGCGGCGTCTGCCACCAGCTCGCAAACGACCAGAAGGTCCGGTGGGTGAAATGACGACGGAGATCGCGCCGCAGCACATCCCGCCATTCAATGGCCCTGTCGAGATCGGGCTGCGGGCGCTGTGTGTTCTGACGGCGGCGTACCCGGCCTCGTACTCGCTGCAACATCTCGTCGTCTTCGACTACCTGGTCGTTCACTCCGACGACATGCCCGGTGGTCCTGAAGGACTCCACCCGCAGACGCCTCTCCGCGGCGGCGAGATTCTCGTGCGGCGTGGCGTGCTCCAGCATGGACTGGCGCTGTACGAGAGCCGTGGTCTCATCGAGAGCGCTTACCAAGACGGGGGCATCTTCTTCAGCGCCACCGATACGTCGGCGGGCTTCCTGGATTCGCTCAGCACCGAGTACGTCGCTGGTCTCCGGCAGCGCGCGGACTGGCTCATTGAGGGCTACGGCCTGCTCGATGAGACCGAGATCGACGCGATGGTTCGTGAACGCATCGGCACGTGGGGCGCCGAGTTCACGATGGAGTCGGTGCTCCGAGAAGAGGAGGAGGCGTCATGAAGTACGGCTTCGCGCTGCTCCGACTCGCTCTCACCGGACCTGGGCTACCTGCTGCGGAGCTGACGTTCACGCGTGGCCTCAACGTCATCGCGGGCCCTTCGGATACCGGGAAGAGCTTCGTCCTCCAGTGCATCGACTACGCCCTCGGTGGCGGCAACGCTCCAAAGGAGATCCCGGAGGCCGAGCGGTACACGACCGTCATTCTCGAGATCGAGTCGAACCACGACAAGCGCGTCTACACATTCGAGCGAAGCCTTCGAGGAGGCGATGTTCGCCTCTCGACCCAGGGAGCAGACGATCGCATCCTGGCAGCGAAGCATCAGGGTGGCAAAGAGGACACGGTCTCGAAGTTCCTCCTCGACCTCTCCGGCCTCGGAGCCAAGAAGGTCCGGACGAATCAGCAGGGCACGACGCGCCCACTAAGCTTCCGCGACATCGCGCGGCTCGTCCTCATCGATGAAGAGACGGTCATCAAGGAGACCTCGCCCGTGCTGAGCGGGCAGGTGATCCACAAGACCGTCGAGAGCGGCGTCTTCCGCCTCCTCCTGACTGGCACGGACGACTCTTCGGTCATCGCGAAGGAGGACGCGAAGGTCGCGAAGGCACGACAAGAGGGGAAGGCCGAGCTCCTGGCGGGGCTCCTGAAGAAGGCACGCGAGGAGCTGGCCGATGTCGGCGAGGTTGGAACTATCGTTGATGAGCGCGATCGACTCACGCGGCTGGAAGCTGCTCTACAGGCAGCGACCGCTGAACGCGACGCCGAGCAGGCGAACGCGTCACCGGTCGAAGCGAAACGCAAGGCTGCGTGGAAGCAGCTTCGCAAGGTCGATTCGCGGCTTAACGTCCTGGAGGAGCTGCAGAAGCGTTTCGGCCTCCTGCAGGAGCAGTACGCATCGGACCTACGTCGCCTTGAAGCGATCGCCGAGGCAGGCTCTCGTCTCGAACAGCTCAAGGAGGAGCGCTGCCCGATATGTGGGGCGGTGGCTGAGCATCACGACAACTCCCATCGCGCAGAGCCCCTCGCACAGGCAGACGTCTCCCAAGCGTGTCAGGCCGAGGCCGCCAAGACGAATGCGCTGCTCCACGACCTTCAGACCACACGCGAGTCAACGGCCGCCGAGGTCGAACAACTCACGGCTGAGCGCGATACTCGACAGGCCGAGTTTGATGCGGTCGACGGCGAGCTCAAGGCGCTCCTCTCGCAGCGCGTAGACGTTGCATCGAAGAAAGTCGACGAGATCCGCGCGCGGCGCGACGCCTGCAAGAAGGCCGTGGACGTGCTGCGGCGGCTCCAGGAACTGGAAGCCCTCCTGGCGGAGGCCAACACGCGGCAGAAGCGGGAACCAGCGGAGGGCCCAGCGACCGCCGTCAGCACCGGCCAGGCTGAGTCGTTCAGCAAGGAGGTAGAGTGGCTCCTGAGGGCTTGGCGCTATCCGCCTAACATCGATCGCGTCACCTTCAGCGAGACGGACCAGGATCTCGTCATCTCGGGGCGCACGCGCAAGACACACGGTAAGGGCGTTCGAGCCATCTACCGCGCTGCGTTCAACCTCGCGCTGCTACGCCACTGCGTTCGAGAGGAGAGGCCGTTCCCGAACCTCGTGCTCATCGACTCGCCCCTCATCGTCTACGAGAAGCCCGACGATGGTGAAGCTGAGTTCCCGCAGGATGTGAAGCGCTACTTCTGGGAGAGCGTGAGGACCTCGTTCCTCGACGCGCAGGTCATCATCCTCGAGAACCGCCGACAGCTCCCCGACGACGGCATCGATGGCGCGAACGTCGTGCTGTTTACGGGGAACGACCAAGGACGGCGCGGTTTCATCCCGCAGGCGGGAGGCGCAGCATGAGCCTGCGGGGCACCTGATCTTGACCCGTTTCGGTGGACAGTTTCGCTACGCCGCGAGCGCGGCCGGCCTAGTGGTGGTTCCCGGGGGCCTCGCGGTACGCCTCAACGGGGAGGTCGTGCAGGGCCCGCGTGTACCTGGCCCTCGCCTTCGGGGCCTTCTTGCCGGGGTCCGGCGGGCGGCAGGGGGGCGCCTGCTCGTCGCTCATGTCTCCTGGCTCCAGGGTGCCGGATACCACCAGCCCGGACGAGGGCCGGTGGGGGCTTAGTCGCTCCTCGGGGGGCCGGGAGGCACCGGCGAGCCCCCTCTCAGGCACCGGCGCCGGAGGGGGCTCGGGGGCTCGCCGGAGCGCCCGAGGAGCGACCGGAGGAACGCGGCCGACCCTCCCGGGAGCGGACGCGAGCCCGGTCGCGGGGGCGGCTCACGGCGAGCGGTGCCGGCGCATCCAGCGGCGTCGGGCCACCCGAGCTACCCCCGCCGCGTGTCCCGCGTCCGAGCGTCCGGGGGGCGTGCCTTCACAGCCCCGGCCGCACCAGCAGAGAAGGGCCGGCCGCGCACGGGCGCGCCACCCCCCAGTGCCGAGCGGGACGCCGGGGCATCCAAGCCATGCCGACAATCCAAGGAATTCTTGGTACCCTTGACATCCAAGAATCCGCGGCGTACCTTGAGGGGTATGAAGAAACCGAAGGTCACCCCGGACGGCACGTGCTGGTGCGGATGCAACGTCCCTACGAAGGAGGGCTCGTTCTTCCACGCCGGCCATGACAAGCGCGCAGAATCGATGCTCACGAGGCTCACGTTCGGCCCGGAAAACGCGATCGTCCATCGCCTCGCAGATGCCGGCTACGGGCCCGGAGGAAAGAACCTGCTCGCCGAGTACCAGCGGGCGGAGAGCGCCGACCACCTGGCGTTCTTCGCGATCCAAAGTCTGAACGACATGTCAAGCAAGCCCGGCATCGTCGAAGCCGTCGTGTTCACCGCCCCCGATGGTGTGCCGTCGAAGCCAAATCCGACGCCGGGTGGCGACCCGCAGCCGAAGAAGACCAGTGTCCTTGAGGTCCCGCAGCGCGGTAGCGTCGTTGCCCAGGGCTTTTCCCGCCCGCTCTCGCAGAGCGAGAAGGACGTCGTTCAGGCACGGTTCCCTGGCCGCCAGGTCATGTGGCTCGCGAACTCGTAGACGTCTCCGAGCCCTGGGGTCTGGCCTCGCCGGGCTCGCCGTCGAGGCGGCCCTCCAGGGGCTCGCCTTCCTCGCCGCCGTCGAGGCACGTGGCCCTCGTGCTCGGCGCTCCGGGCAGCGTACGCCGCGCACGGCCAGCCTAGTGGTGGTTGCCCGGGCCTCGCGTACGCCCCGCGGAGCGACCGGAGAAACGCGGCCGAGCCTCCGGGGAAGGGGCTTGCTCCCGGTCGCGGGACGCGGCTCACCGTTCGCGTTGCCGGCGCTCCGCCATCGCGCGCTCGACCTCCTCCGCCCACCGGCGGCGCGCCTCGCGGCGGCGCCACGCCCTCCGAGCGGCCTCGGGGTCCGGTGCCCCCAGCCGAAGAACCCCGCGCCGAAGAAGCCCGCGAGCGCGGAGGACCGCCATCGCGGCGCGGGCTCCGCCGAGGGCCACCGCGGCGCGGAGGGCATCGCCTAGCCCTAGCTCGGGGTCAACGGACACGAGGGGCGCCAGGTGCGCCCGCTCCGCCGGAAGCAGGTTCGTCAAGGCGGAGAGCGGGGAGCGCTCCCGGGTCTCCGCCGGAGCGGCGCTCCCGGGACGCCGTACACGCCCCCGGCTCACGGGTGGAACGCTCCGACGGCGAGGAGGGGAGGCGGCGGGCGGGGCGGCGCCCTCCCGGCCCGGAGCACCTCCGCCCAGACGGGCGCGAACACGCCGGAGGCGACGACGTCGCGGGCGAGGTCCCGCTCGCCGTACTCGGCGGGCCACGGCTTGAACGCGTAGTCCACGACGCGCGCCAAGTTCTCGCGGAACGTCCCGCGCTTGCCCTCCCGGGCGCCGGGGTCGCCCGACTTCGCGAACGCCTTCCAGCCCGTCACGTGCGTGACCTTCTGGCAGCCCGAGTGCGCGTGCGCGGTCTGGATCCACGCGCTGGAGATCGCCTCCTCGGCGCCGGCCTCCCGGAGCACCCACCCGTACCCGTGCGGCGCGCCGCCGGTGGCCACCCGGAGCACCTCCCGGACCGACTGCGGGAACCAGCGCGGGAGCCGCGCGGGCTCCCGGACGTCCTTCGCGAGGAGCACGCCCGCGCTCCCCTCCGCCATCATCCGGTCCGCGAACGCCCGCGCGTCCGCGTCGTAGGCCGCCCTCCGGTGCTCCGGCTGCGTGACGCTTACCCGGTACAGCACGAGCGGGACCGAGACGGCGACCGCATTGGCTCCCAGTTCCGCGCCCAGCTCCGCGTCGAGATCCAGCTCGTCCACGAGGCTCCGCATCGCGGTCGCCCTCTCCCGGTGGTCCCGGAAGACGGGGAGCAGCCGGTCCACGAGGTCTCCTGAGCATCCTGCCCAGGGACGCTTCGGCCTGCCCCTCTTGATGTCTCCTCCTTCGGCGGCGCCTACGGCGCCGCGCCCGCGCTGTGAGGGGGCCTCCCTCCCTTCGGGAAGGATATCAAGAGCACGACCCGTGCCCGCACCGATCGGAGCGGCTTCTGCCGAGGGATCCGCGTCGAGGTGCGGCACCGCGGCGTCGACGTCGAGGAGGAGGGGTGGCGACGGATTCCGGACCGGATTCGGGACTGGAGCGGGGACGTCGAATGCGTACCAGCCGGGCAGGTGGCGGAGGAGCGTGCCATCCTCCTCGGCGAGCTCCCATAGCCACTGGCGGAGACCGTGCAGCGAGAGCCCGTGGAGCGCGGCGAGGTCCGCCGCGTCCTTGCTGCGGAACGGCCGGCAACCGAAGCGGGCGAGCATGGGGCCCACGAGGTCCACGTGGCGGCGGTTCGCGTGGAGCGCTTGCGCGCGTCGCCGGGCGGCGTTCCAGGCGGCCCGGCGGGCGAGGCTCCGGCATCGCACGCAGCGATCCAGGGCCCTCGTCGCGTGGGCCCGCGGCTTCGTCGCCGGGCGCCCGCACGCGCACGTCGTGGTGGGAACAGACCGCTCGCGCCCAAGACTGCCCATCGTCGATCGCCTCCCGGTCGACCTCCGCGAGAGCCCCGGTTGCCGCCGGGGCTTCGCGCTTTTCGGGGTCAGCTCATCGGGCCCTTGCGGGCGGCGCCGTCCGCACGTTCGTATCCAAGCTCGCGCAAGAGGTCGTCCGCGCCCGCGTCCCTGTCCACGGCGGCCGGCGGAGCGGCGCGAAGGTAGGCGACGATCGCGTCCGGCGGCGCCGCCCGGTAGCTCTTGCCGTGGACGATGACCGCCGAGCGGAAGCGCGGATCCGCCTTCATAGCGCGGAGCACCCGGACAAGCTCCGGGCCGGTCATGCCGACGTGCGAGGCGTTCCGCTTCGTGACCAGCGCGGGCGGCGACGCCGCGACCGTGACGGCCGGGATCGCGTCGATGGGGATCGCGATGGTGACGGTGGGCGGGCCCCCGTCGCCGGTGGCAGGGAGGCGGGCCACGGTCACCCCTCCACCTCGCTCAGTCGCCGCGCCACGCACTCGGCGGTCGCCCGCTGGACGGGAAGCCCGGCGGCGCAGCGCGCGAGGGTCGCGCGCGCGATGCGAAGGCGCTCGCGAACCGCCCGCTCGCCGTCACGTTGGACGAGGGCGAGCACGCGCGCGCGGTCGGCGGGGGAGAGGGGGATGCCTTGGGTCCGGGAGCGGGTCACGTGTTCCACGTGGACACGTCTTGGGCGACTGGCGGCCCTTTTCTCTCCGGCGTCACGCGCGGAGCGCTCCGGTGGTGGCCCCTCGCTCCGTATGCCACGCGCGGAGCGCTCCGCTGGTTACTGCCGGCGCCGTTCGCGTTCGCGAGCGAGGGTCCACCACGGCGCGCCGTCCGTTGCCGGGGGCGCGGGATCGTTCCGCTCCACCGCGTCTACCAGGGCACGGTGCCCGAGGCGGACGCCAAGCGAGGAACGTCTCCCGGAAATGTAAACGTCGGGTGCCTCCCCGGCAGAGCCGGGGGATCTCTCGCTTACGCTAGGCTCCTCGTCCCTCGACCTTGCGTTTTTCGTCAGGCAACGCCGCCGTCTTGGGTGCCGCCTGGGTCGGCGTCTTGGTCGCCCGGCAACTCGGCGGGGGCCGCAACGGCATTTTGTGCTTCCCACTCCTCGACCCACCGGACGGTCTCGGCCGCATTACGCCGCGTCACCTCACCGTCGATCTTGAACGTGTCCGCGTCGCTCTCCGCGCTGATGCGGAGCTTGTGCTTGTCGCCCATGTCGATGCGCAGCTCGCGGTACTCGACCCACGAGTGGTTGACGCCGCCATCGACGTTCCCCTGGCACCACGTCCAGCCGTCGGCCTCACCGCTCTCGTGCAGGTCGCGAATGATCGCCACCGCGATGTTGTGGCATACGCCAACACGATCGGGATGATCCTTCACCTCCTGGTACAGGGTGAGCGCAGCGTCGAGCCAGAAGGGAGGCTTCATGAACGCTTGCAACTTGCCCGTGACAAAACCCTCGTCCTCTTTTCGCTGATTCATGCACCCTCCCAGACTCGCCGAGCAAAAGCTCGGCTCACGGTCGCCATTCATGGTGACGCAGTACGAGGAGGATCTCCTTGGCATCTCCGCCAGTCCGCTTGAACCCGAGCTTGCTCGCGAGCCGGGCTCCGCTCGTTTCGGGGCGCGCACGCGCCGTAATGTCGCGCGTTTCTTGCTCGAAGGCTGACGAGATCGCCTTGAGCGCTGCAAGCTCACCCAGCCCCCCGCGATGGAGGTCTGGATGAACGAGCACGTTGAGCGACCGATCCTCGGAAGCAACGATCGCCACGCCAACAGGCTGGTCATCGACAAGTACGCAAGAAGCCGCGCCACCCTTAGAAACGTCTTGCAGGATGAAGTCGACCGCGGCGGGCTTGCAGTCGAGGAGCCGCAGCATGCGGTCGGTCACAAGATGCGTGCGCGTCGCATCAACGACAGCGATGTTGCCCGGGACCGGCGCCGTTTCCGACTTGGAAAACTTCGTCTTCGCGCGCTTCGGCACCGCCCGCTGAACAACGGTCGATCCACTCTGTGGAGTGCGCAGATGCAGGACCAAGACCTCGTGCTCGTCCGGGTACTCGTTGCAGATGTCTGGATCCTCAAAGAAGACAATGTCAGTGAGAGCGACGGGCAGCTCGTACACGAGGCCGGGCTTGTTGCCCATCCCGGCGAAGGTCACGCCACCCGCGTTCGTGGCCGAGTAGGATAGCAGCCGCCCTACGGCGATCCGCCCGTTGAGGCGGAACGAGAGATCGTCCGCGCTGCCGCCCCGGAGTCCGCGCAGGAGGCGGACCGGGTCGGTTCCTTCCTGCCCTGCGACGACCTGAACCCGGCGAAGCATCTCCTCACGGACGCTCCTCAGGTGACGGAGACTGGCCTCGCAGCAGCCTTCTGCGGCACCGCCAAGAAGCACGGTTGCCGTCGCAAGCAGCTTCGCCTTGTCGGCACCCGTTTCCGGCTTGCCCTTGCCCGCCTTCCAGGTTTTCCACAGGATCCTGAATGCTTCACGGTCGTCGCCGTTCGCCATGCAGACCGACATGCTACACGAAGGGGTCGCCGATGGCTTGGCGTAGCAGGTCGCCGTCCCAAGGCCACGCCTGTCCGGCGGCGCGGGCATGGTGCCCGCTCCACGTCGAACGCCTCCCGTTCGATGTCCGCGGCCAGGACGCGCCATCGTCGCCGGCCGCTTCCTTTGGGAGGCTACCGCGGCCTGCACGAGGGTCGCTACCGCTCCCGACGCTGTCGCTCGGCTTCGAGGTCGACCACCGACGCGCCGCTTCCCTCAGCAGACGGCGCAGCGCCGAGCAACGACCCGATCGCGGCGTGTGCGATCTTGGTCGCACCAAGGTCCCCGGCAAGCGCCGCGGCGCGGGCGCCATCGAACAGCGCGGCAAGGAGCGCGGCCCGGGGGGAGAGCGCGGGCCCTCCGGCCGACGCCGTCGAAAGGGCGGAGAGGTGGGTCGGAAGCGGCGGCGCGTTCTCCAACGGAGCCGAATGGGAGCCGTCGCCCCCTACGTTGTCTGGGGTTTCCGCGTGCTCGGCGTGGCTCGGGCCTGCTAGCCCGGTTTTCAAAACCGCTGCCTTCGACCGCTCGGCCACTCCTCCAAACACCCAGAACGACTAGCTTTCCTGCCCCTTCTCCGGCCGCCTGTCAACGCCGCCCTGCCGCCCGCGCCCTTCCCCTCCGCACCGCGTACCGCTCCGATCGCACCTCCGCGGTTCCCCCGTTCGTCCCCTTCGCCTCGCCCCTCCCCTCGCCCCACCCGCTACTTCCTCCCCCCCGCCACCTGCTTCCCCGCCGCCGCCCCCGCCCTCCCCTTCATCACCTCCGCCAGCCACGTCTTCGCCCCCGCGCACGTCCCCGCCGCGCTGGCCTCCCCTCCCCCGCGCCGCGCGTACGGCCCCGCGACGAGCGCCACGTCGCTCCCCCGCGCCGTCCACGCGATCGGCCCGAGCGCCGGCCGCCTCTGGCACGCTTTCCCGAAGCGCCGCTCGATCACCTTCCCCGCCTCCGCCGCGTCGCCCGCGCTGTCGAACCGCAGCCGCCACGCCAGCGCGAACTCCCTCCGCGCCGGGTCCTGCGCGTCGTCCCGCCGCAGCACCGCGAACCGGTCCCCGCCCCACCCCGCCGCCGCGCCGGTGGCCGCGTCGCCGTTCGCGTACGCCGCGAACGCGATGCGCAGCGCCTGCTCGCCCATCACGTCCTCGAAGACGACGCGGAACCCTGGCCCGAGCGCGGCGGCCGTCGGGACCGCCACCTCGACGGCTGGCTCGCGCGCGGCGAGCTTGTCGGGGTGCAGCAGCTGCTCCGTGGTCTCCGGCAGCGCGCGCCACGCCGCGTCCACGGCGGCCCAGCCGCCCTGCCGGCGCAGCCCCTGCACGAACGAGAAGCCGTCCGTGTACGGCGCGCCCAGCGACTCCTGCAGCACCAGCGGCGTGTCACCCACCGACGACAGCGCCGTCGACATCGCCACGAGCTTCCGCAGCATCGACTCGTCCATCTTGAACGCCGAGCCGACCAGCACGTCGAACATTGCGCTCATCGCCTCGCCCTCGATGAGCGCGTGCGTGGCGGCCAGGCGGTCGCTGTCGCCGGCCTTGAACCGGAGCAGCTTCCCCAGCGAGAAGCTCTGGTCCTGGAGCGCGTGGACGAGCTCGTGCGCCAGCGTCTCCTCGGCCTCGGTCTCGCTGAGATCGTCGACGAGGTACATCGTCTGGTCCTCCGGCTCGTAGAAGCCCGCGATGCGGCCCTCGAGCAGGCGGTACATCCCGCCGGTGAAGTCGTAGTCGGCCGGGATGAGCTCGAGCGCCGCGAGCGCCTCGCGCTGGTGATCGAGCACGCCCTCCGGGATCTCTCGCTCCACGTGCGCGCGGACCCGCTGGAGGATCTCGCCGCGGCCGAGCACCTGGCTCCGCACGTCGCGGAGCACCGGCAGGCCGCGGGCCTTCGCGACGCGGGCGAGCACCCGCGCGACCTCCTCCTTGGTGAGGCGGGCCTCCTCCTCGTCGACCTCGCCGTCGCCCGCCGGACCAGCGCCCTCGACAGGAGGCGCCGCGGCCGACGCGGCGGGGCGCGCCGCGCTCGGAGCCTGCGCCCGCGGCGGCGCCGTGGGCGCGGCCGGCGGCGCGCAGCCGACCAGCGCAGCCGCCGCGAGCGCCGCGAGCTTCGCGAGCGCCGCGCTCTTCGCGAGCGCCGCGAGCTTCGCGAGCGCCGCCCCGCGCTCGTCCCCGACGCCGCGCTCGGTCACAGCTGCTCCCCGGCGGGCGCGCGGAGCGCGCGGATCGCCTCCGCATACCGCGCGACGCGCGCGTCGAACGGCAGCTCCTCGCCCGGCTTCACCGCGCCGAACACCGCGGAGCCGGCGACGAGCACCCGCGCGCCGGCGGCGATGACCTGTCCGGACGTGGACGGCGCGACCCCGCCGTCGACCTCGAGCGCGATGTCGAGGCCCGCCTGATCGATCGCCTGGCGCAGGCTCCGCAGCTTCGTGAGGGCCCCCGGGATGAACCGCTGCCCGCCGAACCCGGGGTTGACGCTCATCACCAGCACCAGCTCGAGGTCCGGCATCACGTGCCGGATCGACTCTTCCGACGTGTGGGGGTTCAGCACCACGCCGGGGCGCGCGCCCGCGTCCCTGATCTGCTGGAGCGTCCGGTGCAGGTGCGGCGACGCCTCCACGTGGACCGAGATCCGATCGGCGCCGGCGGCCGCGAACTCGGCGACGTAGCGCTCGGGCTCCACGACCATCATGTGGACGTCGAGCGGAAGACGCGTCGCGGCACGGACCGCGCGGACGACGAGGGGACCAATCGTGATGTTTGGCACAAACCGCCCATCCATCACGTCGACATGGATCCAGTCGGCGCCTGCGGCCTCGACGGCCCGCACTTCGTCGGCGAGGCGGCCGAAGTCAGCGGACAAAATCGACGGAGCGACGATGATTTCTTCGTGACGCACATGCTAGCGCTAGCAGGCGTGACGCGCGGCGGCTAGCCGGGCCTCCACGAGCGCGCTTACGGGGAGGCCGGCGCGGCTGCTACGCTGCGCATGTCTGTGCGAGGCGCGCGTGTCCTGCGCGCCGACGCTGCAGATCCAGGGCACGATTCCGAACCGCTCGAGTGAGGTGATGCATGGAGACACGGCCGCTGACGAAGCCCGACTACGACCGGATCGTGGGCGAGATCGATCGGTGGTGGGCAGGCCCGACCAGCGCCCTCGCGCACCCGATCTTCTTCTACGAGCTCGGCCGTCTCGCCCGCGTCGTCGAGGATCACGGCCTCCTGGTCGGCTTCCTGCTCGGGTTCAAGTGCCCGGACGCGTCGATCGGGTACGTGCACCTCGTCGGCATTCACCCCGACTACCGCCGCCGGGGCGTTGGCCGGATGCTCTATGCAGCGTTCGAGGAGGACTGCCGCCGCGAGGCGTGCCGGCAGCTCAAGGCGATCACGACGCTGGGCAACGAGGGCTCGGTGCGCTTCCACGCCGCAGTCGGCTGGTCGGCGGCCGAGGTCGAGGACTACGCCGGGCCCGGGCGTCCGCGGATCGTGTTCACGAAGGATCTCTAGTGCTGATCGCACGGAGCGCGATCGACGGCGGAGCGCCTGCGCAGCGGGCGCGGCGCTCGGGCTCGCGCCCCGAGCAGACCGGGCGCGCGCCGCGCGCAGCCCGTCGCGCGACGGCGGCCAGAGATCGGGCGGGACATCGCGCGCGCGTCGCGAGGGCGAGCGTTGACGTTCTCGTGTCGCGGCGTACGCTCTCGACGGGCTACATCGGCTCGAGGCCGCGAGGTGGAGCGATGCGACAAGACAGGCATGTTCGCGAGGTGTTCGTAGGCGTTGTCGGGTCGGCCGACAGGACGGTCGCCGCAGGCGCCCACGGTGCATCCCGGTGAGACAGAACCCTGAGCTGGTCGTGCAGCTGCGCGAGATCGGCCTGTTCGGCGGCCTGGGCGACCATGTCCTTCAGGGCCTCGCCGACACGCTGGAGCTGCTGGAGCTGCAGCCCGGCGCCGTCGCGTTCCGCGAGGGCGACAGCGGCCGCGAGATGTTCGTGCTGCTCGCGGGGGAGATGGAAGTGCTCAAGCGCTCGAAGCGCGACGTCGAGGCGAGGGTCGCGGTCCTGGGGCCGAGCGACTGGTTCGGCGAGATGTCGATCCTCGACGTGATGCCGCGCTCGGCGACCGTCCGCGCGATCTCCCCGTCGCGGCTGATGCGGGTCACCGCACACGATCTGGACGCGCTCTACCGGCGCGATCTCAAGTCGTACACGCTGCTGGTGCTGAACATCGCGCGCGAGATGTCGCGCCGGCTCCGCGTGGCGGACAGCCTGCTCGCCGAGCTCGTCGCGAACATGCTCGACGAGTACACGCGACCCCGGCGCCCCGGGATCTGAGCGAGCGCTCGCGCGGCGGCGCAGGGCGAAGCAGTGGGCCTGCGGCAGCGGTCGCTGGCAGCGCTCGCAGCGCCGTCTCCGGGCACGTCGTGGCGAACACGGCGCCGCCTCCCGGGCTCACCGGGAGGCACGACGCTGTCTCCAGCTCACCAGGCGTTCAGGGCGCCCCGCGCGCGACCTGAACGCCCGAGGCGAGGGCGCTTGGCTCGCCCGTCATCTCAGTCGCCGTCGTGTCCGAGCGCGCCACCGGCGCCGCCTCCACCGCCAGCGCCACCCGCGCCGCCAGCGCCACCGGTGTCGTTCCCGCCGCCGGCGCCACCCGCGCCGCCGGCCCCACCTTCGCCGCCAGCGCCACCGGCGCCACCCGCGCCGCCCGCCTCACCTTCGCCGCCGGCGCTTCCCGTGCCCCCGGTGCTGCTTGCGCTGGTCTCGCCTGCGCTGCCACCGTTCGCGCCTCCGCCGCCGGCGCCACTCGGACCGGCGCCGGTCGTGCCGACGTCGCCCGGGTCCGGCTCGCCATGGCTGATGCCGTCGCCGTCACCGCCCTCGGTGTCGCCTCCAGAACTTCCCCCGCCGGCGCCGGTCGCGCCGACGTCTCCGCAATCAGCGCACCCGATACCCGTGAGGGGAGGCTCGGGTTGTGGGTTGAAGCCACAGCCCGCGAGCACCACCCCGAACACAAGGACGACAAGCTTGCGCATAAGCTCTCTCCTCATAGCACCCTGCGCATGGCGTGCCCGCTTGCGCAGCGCTCTTGTCCGCGGAAGCGCGGCGTTCAGCGCGACGGATCGTCTGCCTTCGCTCGTTCTTGCCACCCGACCCGCGCCGACGTCCTCACGGTCTAGCGCCGCGCTTGCTCAGCCACAATCCACACCTCTCCAGCGCCTCCGTCGCGTCAGTGCCCGCCGCCGTGACCGCCAGCGCCGCCAGCGCCGCCGCCCCCCTGAGCGCCCTGACCGCCGGCGCCGCCAGCGCCGCCGCCCCCCTGGGCGCCCTCGCCGCCAGAACCGCCGGCGCCGCCGCCTCCCTGGGCGCCCTCGCCGCCAGAACCGCCGGCGCCGCCCATACCGCCGGCGCCGCCATCACCGCCAGCGCTGCCGCCCGCGCCGCCATGGCCAGGCGCGTTGCTCCCGGTGCTGCTGCCGCCCCCCGTGCCTGCGCCGGTGCTGGATGACCCCGCGGGGCCATTGCCGCCCGCAGCGCCTGCTCCACTACCCGTACCGGTGCCGCCCGACCCGGTGACCGTCTCGCCGGGCGGCGTGGGTTTGTCGTCGAACGGCGGCTCAGGTTGCGGATTGAACGTGCATCCGACCGCGACGAACAGGGTAAGGAACAGCAGGCTTCGCATGGCAGGTACGCGGAGCGTCGCAAGCCACATGCCACGCGAAAATCGCCGGAAGCGCCGCGATCACTCCGCTGTCGAGGTGGTCCTCAGGCACACTCTGGCACGCCGCCCGGGCGAGTGGATCCGAGATCCTGCGCCGGCCTCCGCGCCGGGGGCGCCGCCGGGTCCGGTGCCCGGGGGTCCCCGGTGTCCACGGCGGCCGCTCGCGGTATCGTGCGGCGTGATTTCAGAAGACCTGGGGAACGTCGCGTCGCGGCTCGAAGAGGTGCGTCACCGGATCGCGAGCGCCGCGGCGCGGGCCGGGCGCGGGCCAGAGGAGGTCCGGCTCATCGCCGTGTCCAAGGGGAAGCCCGCCGAGGCCATCCGCGCCGCCTACGCCGCCGGGCAGCGCGATTTCGGGGAGAGCTACGCGCAGGAGCTCGTCGAGAAGGCCGAGGAGCTCGCCAACCTCGACGGGATCGTGTGGCACGCCATCGGCCGTCTCCAGAGGAACAAGGCGAAGCTCGTCGCGCGCGTCGCGCACGTCGTGCACTCCGTCGACCGCGAGGAGCTCGCCGTGGAGCTCGACCGGCGCGCGGCCTCGCTCAACCGTACGCTCGACGTCCTGCTCGAGGTGAACGTCGGCGGCGAAGCCTCGAAGGGCGGCTGCGCCCCCGGCGAGCTGCCGCCGCTCGTCGGCGCGGTGGCCCGGTGCGCACACCTCCGCCCGGTCGGCCTGATGACCATCGCCCCCTTCCTCGAGGACCCGTCCGAGGTGCTCCCGTTCTTCGCGCAGCTGCGCGCCCTGCGCGACGCGCACGGCGGCCAGGCGGCGCTGCCGGAGCTGTCGATGGGGATGTCGCACGACTTCGAGGCGGCCATCGCGGAAGGCGCGACGCTCGTCCGCGTCGGCACCGCCATCTTCGGAGCCCGCGGATAGCGCTGCCCGCGCCGCGCGGCGCGCGGCGTCCCAGAGCGCGCTCGCCGCCCGGACCGGACCCCCCGGCCAGCCGTCGCGACCGCTCATTCCGCCGGCCGACCGCACTTTTTCCTCCTGCGCCCCTCGGACAAGGCGCGGTGGCGACGTTAGACTCCCCGCGTGGTGCAGGCGAAGGCGGCGAGCAAGCCCTCCTCGATCGGCGTCCGCAGCGGCGTCGGCGCGCTGCTCGCGGCGAGCGCGCTGCTCGGGTGCGGGCCGGGCGCGATGCCCGCGTCCGTGCGCCACCCGCTCGTCGGCAGCGCCGCGCCGGAGTTTCACGCCGAGTCCACCTCGGCGGTCACGGTCGGCGTGCCCGGCACCCGGAGGACGCGGGTCACCGTGATCGACTTCTGGGCGTCGTGGTGCGCCTCGTGCAGCCGGACCATGCCGGCGCTCGACAGGCTCTGGCGCGACCGCAAGGCGGACGGGGTGGCCGTGATCGGCGTGAACGTCGACGACTCGGAGGCCGCCGCGGAGGCCGCCGCGTACGAGCTCGGCGCGACGTTCCCCATCGTCGCGGACCTCGATCAGCGGCTCACCGGGACCTACGGCGTCGCGCAGGTCCCCCTCACCTTCGTCGTCGACGGCGCCGGCACCGTGCGCTGGGTCGGGCGCGATCCGGAGGGCGCGCGCCGCGCCGTGGACGTCCTGCTCTCGGAGCGGTCCTCCGGCGCACGCGCGCGGTCGGTCTTCGAATGAGCGCGCCCCGCGGCGGCAGCGGCGGCGCCCGGCGGCGGCCCGCGGGCGACGAGCCGACCCTCTTCGACGCCGCCCGGCAGCGCGACCCGGAGCTCAGGGCCGCGGTGCCCCTCGCCGAGCGCATGCGCCCCCGCTCGCTCGCGGACATGATCGGCCAGGGCCACCTCCTCGGCCAGGGCAAGCTCCTCGCGCGCGCGATCGCCGCCGACCGGATTCCTTCGATGATCCTGTGGGGCCCGCCGGGCGCCGGGAAGACGACGCTGGCGCGCGTCGTCGCGCACACGACGAACGCCCGCTTCGTCCCCTTCAACGCCGTGCTGGGCGGCGTGCCGGAGCTCCGCGAGATCCTCGCGGCGGCGCGCACCGCGCGCTCGTACGAGGGCAAGCGGACCATCCTGTTCGTCGACGAGATCCACCGCTTCAACAAGGCCCAGCAGGACGCGTTCCTCCCGCACGTCGAGGACGGGACCATCACGCTGATCGGGGCGACCACCGAGAACCCCTCGTTCGCGGTGAACGCGCCGCTGCTCTCCCGGTGCAAGGTCTTCCGGCTCCAGGGCCTCGACGCCCCGGAGCTCGTCGAGCTCCTGCGCCGCGCGCTCGAGTCGCCCGCGGGGCTCGCCGGCGCGATCGCCGCGGACGACGACGCCCTCGCGGCGATCGCGGCGCTCGCGCAGGGCGACGCGCGCAGGGCGCTCACCACGCTCGAGATCGCCGCGGACGAGGCCGGGCGCGCGGGCGCGTCCACGATCACGCGCGAGCTCATCGCCGGCGCGAGCGAGCACAAGACGCTGCTCTACGACAAGGCCGGCGAGGAGCACTACAACGTCATCAGCGCGTTCATCAAGTCGATGCGCGGCTCCGATCCCGACGCCGCCGTCTACTGGCTGATGCGCATGATCGAGGCCGGCGACGACCCGCTCTTCCTGCTGCGCCGGATGATGATCTTCGCCTCCGAGGACATCGGCAACGCCGACCCGCGGGCCCTGGAGGTCGCCGTCGCGTCGGACGCCGCGTTCCGGCGCATGGGGATGCCGGAGGGGCTCTACCCGCTCACCCAGGCGGCGCTGTACCTCGCCACGGCCCCGAAATCGAACGCCTGCAAGTCCGCCTGGCAGTCCGCGCAGGCCGCGGTGCGCGAGCACGGCGCGCTCCCGGTCCCGCTCACGCTGCGCAACGCCGTCACGCGGCTGATGCGCGACGAGGGCTACGGCGAGGGCTACCGGTACGCGCACGACGAGCCGGGCGGCGTCGCGGCGGGCGAGACCTACCTGCCCGAGCCGCTCGCCGGCAGCCGGTTCTACGAGCCGACCGACCGCGGCTACGAGCGGACGATCGGCGAGCGCCTCCGCCGGATCCGCGGCGAGGGCGGGGGCGAGGGCGGCTGAGGCGCGGCGCCCGGCGCCGTACCGCGCGGCCGCCCCTGCGCCTTCAGGCGTCGACGTCGCCCGCGCCGGCGAGCGCCTGCTGGAGCTCGCTCAGCGCGTGCTGATCTCCCTTGCCGCGCGCTACGCCGATGCCGTCGCTCAGCCAGGCGCGCCCCTCGTCGCGGCGGCCGGCCTTCACCAGCATCGTCCCGCACATCAGGTACATCGGCACGTAGCTCGGGTCGATCGCCCGGAGCGCGCTGAACGTCGCGAGCGCGTCGTCGTGCCGGTCTTGGCCCGCGTACTCCAGCGCGAGCGCGTACCAGTGGAAGGGATCCTTCGACCCGCCCTGGGTCATCTTCTCGAGCATCAACAGCCGCTTGCTCACGTCGCCTCCACAACGCCGATGTACGGCAGGTTCCGGTAACGCTCGGCCCAGTCGAGCCCGTAGCCGACGACGAACTTGTCCTCGATCGTGAAGCCCAGATAGTCGATGGGCACCTCGACCCGCGCGCGCGCCGGCTTGTGCAGGAGCGCGCAGACCTTCACGCTGCTCGGCATCCTCGTGCGGAAGAGCTGGAGCAGGTGCGAGATCGTGAGGCCCGTGTCGACGATGTCCTCGACGAGGAGGATGTCCTCGCCCTCGATCGGGCGGGTGAGGTCCTGCGTGATCTGGACGACGCCGGTCGAGTCCGTGCCCTCGCCGTAGCTGCGCACGCCGAGGAACTCGATCCGCACCGGGAGATCGATGTGCCGCGCGATGTCGGCGGTGAACACGAAGCTCCCCTTGAGCACGGAGACGAGCACGAGCCGCCGCTCCGCGTAGTCCCTGGTGATCTGCGCGCCGATCTCGCGCACGCGAGCGCCGATCTGCTCGGCGGACAGGAGCGTCCGGACATTCGCCATGGCGGCGGCGCTAACACCGCGGCGCCGCCGCGGCCAGCGCCGAGGCGGATCCCTCGTCTCTGTGCGCCGCACCCCCGCGTCGAGCGACCGCTCCGTCGGCGCCCGGGCTGGAATGGGCTAGTCTCGGCCCCCGTCAATGCCGCCCCTCCCGCCCGACGCGCCCCCGCACCTCACCTCGCGCATGCCGCTGGCCGTCCGCTTCTGCGAGACGGATCTGATGGGCATCGTCCACCATTCCAACTACGTCGTGTACCTGGAGGCGGGCCGCATCGACTGGCTGCAGCGCCGCGGGATCTCTTACGAAGAGATGGTGCGGCGCGACCTTCACCTCGCGGTCGCGGAGCTGCGGATCAAGTACCGGCTGCCGGCGCGGTTCGGCGATCACCTCGTGGTCGAGACGACCTGCCGCGAGATCCAGCGGGTCACCGCGCGCTTCAGCTACCGCATCCTCCGGGGCGAGGACGTGCTCTGCGACGGCGACATCCTCCTCGCGTGCCTCGGCTCGAGCCTCACGCTGACGAGGATCCCGGAGGACATCGCCCAGCTCCTGTCGAGCCCCGAGGTCGCGGCCGCCGGCTAGCGACAGCCGCGTCGGCCACCTCCGCCGGCCAGCGGCAGCCGCCTCGGCCGCGCCCGCTCAGCCGCCCTCCGCCGCGCCCCCGTCGGCCGCGCTGCGGACGAGGCGCGCCGGCATCTCGACCGTCAGCGGCGGGTCGATGCTCTCGCCGAGGAACGTGCGCCACTGGACGACGTAGAGCCCGCGCTGCGGGCCGCTCACGTAGCGCTCGCTCATCGGGGGCACCGCGACCGCGGGGATGCCGTCGACGAGCAGGTAGAACAGCGCGTCGCTCTGGTTGACCGCGACGAAGCCCTCGCCGGGCGCGCCCGGGTCGGCGCTCGCCGGCATCGGGAGCGCCTCGGTCCGGATGGCCGCGAGCTCGTCGCGCGTCAGGAAGACGCCGCCCTGCGCCGACGGGAGCCCCGCGGCGGCGTACGCCGCGCTCGGCGGCGGCATCAGCATGTCGGTCGAGACGAGGTCGGTGCGCCGGGCGGCCGACGTGACCTCGAAGCTGAAGCCACCGCCGCCCTGCCAGGCATAGCTCGCATAGAGCGGCACCTCGCCGGCCACGCACTCGGGCGACTTCGGGTCGACGCCGAGGATCTCGAGCAGCGCCCGGCAGAGCAGGGGACCGCCGTCGCCGGCCTCGGGCGCCCTGGCGAGCTCGAGGTACAGCGTGCCGAGGCTCGCGTGCAGCTCGACCTTCCGCACGTCGAGATCCAGTCGCTTGCCGTCGCCCACCGGGCGCGCCGACCCCGCCGACAGCGGCGTCACGTCGATGCGCCGCTCGCCGAGCAGCGTGCGGAGCGCGCCCGGCGGCAGGACCCGGTACTGGGTCAAGCCCGGCCAGAGCAGGACCTCGCCGTGGACGTCGTGGCGCGCGCGCAGCTCGGAGCCGGAGGGCAGCGGCAGCGCCCTCGACGTGAACTGCACCCGCATGCGGCCCGTCTCCGCGAGCTCGATCTTCCACGTCGGCGCGGTGGCCCCCAGCGCCGCCTGGATCCCCGCGGTCGCCACCTCGGGCGCCTTCGGCGGCTGCGGCACGTCGCGCCAGCGGAAGGCCGCCTCGAGCGCCATGCCGGGCAGCTCGCGGGGCGAGAGCGTGTCCTCCGGCAGCGGGGTCGCCGGCGGCAGCGGGAGCGGCGACTGCTGGCTCGCCTCGGACATCACGAGCCGGCCGTAGTCGTCGGACACGAGCCTCGCGCTGGCCTCGGGGACGGAGGCGTCGAGCAGGTCCGGCGTCTCGTTCGCGAGCGGCGCGGGGAGGATCCTCGCGTTCGGGCTCGCGCCGGCGTCCACGAGGTCGGCCGGCGGGTGCCGCGACGGCTCGCACCCGGCGGCCGCGAGCAGCACCCCGACGGCGGCGGCGCGCGCGCGGGTCACGGCGCCCGCTCGAACGTGTGGATCACCCGCACGCGCGGATCGAGCGGCGGCGGCTCGGGCGCGTACTGCGTGTCCAGGAAGACCGCGGCGGCGTGGGGGTGGAAGCCCACCAGCAGGTTGCAGTTCGCCGCCTCGTTGTCGAACGCCGCGATCACGTGCCCGAGCCGGGAGAGCTGCGGGGCGACGCTCCGCTTGAACTCGGTGTCGGGCATCTCGAACCTCGGCTTCACGACGAGCTCCGTGCCGATGACCCCGATGGGGAAGCCGAGGTCGCGCAGGCTCGCGAACGAGCCGAGCGCCATGTTCGGCAGGTCGCGCCCGGTGAGGTACACGAGGGTGGCGCCCGCGGCGTGGCACTCGCGCGCGTACTGGCTCGCGCCGGGCACCTCGATGTCGTGCCGGATGTGCGGATCGTTGAAGAAGCGCGCCTTCCAGAACTCGAAGGCGTGCAGGTGGAGCGACTCGTCGTCGACGCCGAGCCGGCGCAGGTTGTCCTGGAACCCGTACACGATGCCCTCGGGCGACGCGCGCTCGAGGAGCGCCGCGGCGTGCGGGTGCTTGCGGCGCCACTCCTCGGCGAGCTCGTGGAGGATCGCGACCACCCGCGGCCGGTTGTCCATGAGGGTGCCGTCGAGATCGAAGACGATCACGGGCGGCCCCTCCGACCGGTCGGCCGCGCGCTCGACGATGGAATTCAGGAGCCGCGTCCGCTCGAGGGGGACGAGGCGCTTCTCGTGGAACAGCGTGCTCAAGGTCCTCGCGCCGCGAGGGAGCGCGCCTCCCGCGCGGCTCCCGGCCCGAACCCTAGCGCGAACTCGCCCGCCCCAGAAGGCGCCGCGGCGTCCACCCCCTCGCCGCGCCCGCCGTATCCGTAAGTGTGCCGAAACATCCTACATTGTTGGCCCAGTCCTTCCGTTCTTCGTAGCATTTTCCACATCCGGGACCCTCGAGGTCCCGAAGGAAGGCCCATGCAGAACCGCATCAAGACCGCTCTGGCCCTGTCGATGGCCCTGACCGCTGTGACGGGCTGCTCGAAGACCCCTCGCGATCGCCTGCAGGGGCGCTGGTACGGCGACTCGATCGAGAACGCCCCGGTGGATCAGCTCACGAAGGCGACCGGGTGGGTGAAGGGGACGGCGATCGAGTTCAACGGCAGCAAGGTGACGGTGACCTTGCCCGCGGAGACGCCCCGCAGCGGAACGTTCAAGGTGACCAAGTCGGACGGCGACCAGGTGACCGTCGGGTTCCTCCGTCCCGAGGGCGGGCTCGACGAGGCGCAGTTCCGCTTCGCCACGGATCAGACGCTGCACTGGGACATCGGCGCCGGCCGCGCGATCGTGCTGGCCAAGGCGAAGAACTGAGGACTGGCGGTCCGCGGCGCTGCGCCGCGGCGCCGGTACAGCGCCGCGGCCGGGCGCTCCGCTGCGCCACGAGCGGCGCGCGCCACCTACCGCCTACCGCCGCACCCGCTCCCTCCGCACCCGCGTGAGCCACCGCGACTCGCCGCGCTCCCCGTCGCGCGCGAGCAGCACCACGACGTCCTCCGAGAGCGGCCCCGTGAGGCGCCGCCGCGCTTCCTCGAGGGAGCGCACCTCGACGCCGTTCACGGACAGCAGCCGATCGCCCGGCTCGATGCCCGCCTCCTCCGCCTCGCTCCCCGGCGGCACCGACACGACGGTCACGGTCTGCCGCTCCTCGCCGAGCGTCACGGCCAGGCTCCCCGCGCCCTTCGGGTCCTGCCGCGCGCCGTCTCCGGGCAGCGCGATCCTGACCCGATCGGTCGTCCTGCCGGCGCGGATCTGCACCGGCTGCGACTCGGCGCGCCCGAGCTCCGCGCTGTACGCCTCGATCACCGCCGCGCCCTCGGGCAAGCCGCCGAGCTGGAACCGCCCGTCCCTGTCCGTGGTCACGACGCCCGGCGGCAGCAGCCCGAGCGGCAGGTACGTCGGCACCCGGTCGCGCGCGACGCGGGCCCCCGCGACCGGATCGCCGCGCGGATCGACGACCTCGCCCGCGACCTCGCCCGCCTCGAGCAGGTCGATGCGCCCGAGGTCCGCCGGGCGGTCGGCGTCGCCGGCGATCGTGACCCGCAGCGTCGCCGGCGCGAACCCGTCGCGGCTCACGGTCACGCGGAACCGGCCCGGCGCGAGGTCGCCGAGCGTGAACGCGCCCTCCGCGTCGCTCGAGGCGCGGCGCGGCCCCGTCGGCGAGAACAGCGTGATCCGCGCGCCCTCGAGCCGCTCCCGCCCGCCGCGCCCGGTCACGGTCCCGGTCGCCCGGAGCGCGGCGCTCATCTCGAGCCGCAGCTCCTTCGGCGCGGCGTCGACCTGCTCGACGCGCGGCGCCCTGCCGGAGCGCACCAGGCTGATCCGGAGCGGCAGGCCGGCGGCGTCCGGCAGCAGCGCGTCGCCGTCGTCGTCCGTGAAGAGCGTCTTGCGGAGCGGGACGGCGACGTCGAGCGAGAGGACGCGCACCTCCACGCGGTCGAGCGGGTAGCCGCGATCGTCGGCCACGTGGATCGCCACCGCCTCGCGCACCTTCGGCAGGACGACCTCGATCTCCTTGCGTTCGCGCTCCGGGACCTCGACGACGAGGCGGGCCACGACGTCCCCGGGCGACTCGGGCCGGGAGACCGAGACGAGCACCTCGTCGGGGACCGCGGCGAAGGCGAACGTGCCGTCGTCCGCGGAGTACGTCACCCGCTCGAGCGAGCCGGCCGTGGCGGCCAGCTCGACGCGCGCGCCGGCGACCGGCTTGCGGTCCTCCTCGAGCACGCGGCCCTCGAGCAGGCCGCCCTGGCGCATCACCACGCGCACGTGGGCCTCGCCGCCCGGCTGCAGCGTCACGACCTCGCTGAGCGTCTCCACGTACTCCGGGTGCCGCACGATCGCGTGGACGCGCCCCGGGGTGACGGGCTCGGCCCGGAAGGTGCCGTCGGCGCGCGTGACCCACGGGTCGCCCGACCGCGCCGGCGCGGCCGTGAGGGCGACGTCGCCGCGCGGCAGATCCGGGATCGGGCCGGGCATGACCCCGAGCTCGCCCGCGGGGATCAGCGGCGCCGGGCCGGGCAGGGCGCGCTCGAACTGCTCGTCCCTGAACTCGGACATGGCGGTGGTCTCGTCGATCGGCATCCCCTCGGCGTCGGCGCCGACGACCTCGATCGTCGCGCCCGGGACCGGGTAGCCGCGGTCGTCGACGACCTCGCCCACGAGCGCTCCGCCGCGGAGCAGCGGGATGCGCGCCTCGGTGGCGGCCGCGTCGACCTGCACGGCGTTCCTCGGCACGAAGCCGGCCGCGAGGGCCGAGGCGATCGCGTACCCCGGCGCGATCGGCCCGAGCGTCACCGACCCGTCGTCGCCCGTGCGGCCGTGCAGCGGGAACGCCGACAGGCCCTGCTCGACGAGCACGACGCTCGCGCCCTTCACGGGCGGCGCGTCCTCGCCGTCGCCGTCGATCACGAGCAGCCGCACGTGGCGGCCGGGCCCGAGGACGAGCTTCACCTCCTTGCCCTCGCCGCGCCGCACGGGCACGGCGAGCGCTGTCGCGCTGACGGCGCCGCCGCGCCGCGCCTTCAGGTCGTACACCCCGTCGCGGAGCCCGGCGATCCGCGCGGCGCCGGTCGCGTCGGTGGTCGTGCTGCGCGCTGGCCAGAGGCCGGTGCCGGCGGCGAGCACCGTCGCGCCGTCGGCGGGCTGCCCCTCCGCGTCCACCACCCGGACCGTGAGCGCGCCGAGCCGGTCCATGCGGATCCTGAGCGGCGCCGGCCCGGGCACGACGCCGGTCCGCACGGTGTCCTCGAAGCCGACGGCCGACGCGCGCACCACGTAGGGCGCCGCGCCGAGCCGCTCGAACCGCGCGCGCCCGCCGCCCTCGGTGCTCGCCACGAAGGGGAGGGGATCGGCGGTCGCGACCGCGACCTCGGCGCCGTCGATCGGGCGCTCGGCGTCGTCGACGACCAGCACCTCCAGCACCTTCGCCGGCCGCAGCACGAGATCGACCGCGCGCGGGCCTGGCTCGAGCGCGACGCGCGTCGAGGCGCGGGCTCGCTCGGGGCCGTACGCCATGATCCAGGCCTCGCCGGACGGCAGCCCGGCGAAGCGCGCCTCGCCCGCCGGATCGGTCCTCTGCTCGCCGGCGAAATAGGCGCGGTCCTCGCGCATCGCGAAGACGCGCACGGTGGCGTCCGGGAGCGGGCGCCCCTGCTCGTCGCGCACGGTGGCGGTGAGCTCGGCCGCGCGCCCCTCCACCGATGCGGGCACCGGCGGCGCGGGGATCGGCGCCTGCGGCAGGTACCGCGGGCCCAGATCGCGCAGCGTCGTCGCCGCGAAGAAGCACACCAGCGCGGCGATCACGGCCAGAACGGTATCGAGCCGCGAGCGGCGCTCGGGTCGGTCGGCTTCCGCTGCGGGTTGCTTGTCCTGCTCGGCCACGGCCTCGATTCTCTACTCCGGATCCGCGAAAACGCCGAACCTCCAGCGGCCGTTCCCGCGGGCGGGGCCTGACCCGGGCCGGTGCCGCGCCGGCTCAGGCCTGGCGGCCGCGGTGCTGCTCGATCACGGCCTGGATCTCCTCCTCGCCGAGGATGTGATCCGTGGCCTTGGCCTTCGCGAGGATGGCGTCGACGAGCTCCTTCGAGGGCTCGATCTTCCGCTGCCTGAGCCAGTAGTTCACGTTGGAGGCGCCGGACATGTAGCCCACGCAGATCTCCTGCTGGCGCCCGAACATGCCCGCGGGGACGCCGGAGTAGATCCGGTCGGCCATCCAGGCGTCGCCCTTCGACTCGGCCTTGATGATCGCCGCCGCGTGCACGCCGGTCGCCGTCCGGAACGCGTCCCGTCCGACCAGGGGATAGTTGATCGGCACCTGCCAGCCGACCGCCTGCGCGGCCGTCGTGCAGTACTCCAGCAGGTGGGTGAGGTCCTGGTGCTCGAGGAGGCCGAGGAGCTTCATGTTGAGCAGGATGAGCTCCATCGCGGCGTTGCCGACCCGCTCGCCGATGCCGAGGGCGGTGCCGTGCACCCGGTCCGCGCCGAACTGGAGCGCCCAGATCGCGTTCTCGAGCGCGAGCCCGCGGTCGTTGTGGCCGTGCCAGTCGATGCCGACCGACGCCCCGGCGCCCGCGACGATGGCCCGCGTGAAGTTGATGAGGTTGCGGACCCCGTCGGGCGTCGCGTGCCCGACGGTATCGCAGAGGCACAGCCGGGACGCGCCGTGATCGATGGCGACCTTGAAGAGCGTCGCCAGCACCTCGGGGCGCGAGCGCGTCGTATCTTCCGTGACATAGGCGACAGGGAGCCCAGCCTTCACGCCCGCGTCGATGGCGGCGGCGCTGCGCTGCGCGATGAGATCGACGTCCCACGCCTCGGCGAGCTGGCGGATCGGGCTGGATCCGATGAAGGCGTAGATCTCGACCGGGATCCCCGCGCGCTGGGAGATCTCGATCATGGGGGTGATGTCCGAGACGACCGTGCGGCCTGCGCAGGCGACGCGGAGCGGCAGGTTGTTGTCGGCCACCTCCCTGCACATCCGGAGCACGTCGTCGAAGGCCCGCTGCGAGCTGCCGGGCAGGCCGATATCGGCGACCTGGATGCCGATCTTGGCCATCAGGTGGAGCAGCTTGAGCTTGCTCTCGATGTTCGGGTCGGCGACCGAGGGGTTCTGCAGGCCGTCGCGCAGGGTCTCGTCGAAGAAGCCGATCTCCTTCGGGATGACCCGCCCGACGCGGCCTAGCTCGTTCCAGTCGTAGATGAGATCGGTCGGTCGGATACCGGCGGGGGCGATCGCCATGCTCCAAGTATAGTGCTCCGCGCGCAACGCCGAGCCTGAAACGAAGCGCCGGCGAGGCGCGCGACATGACGCGCGGCGCAGGCCAGGCTGCGACAACGACGGTGACGATTCCGCAATGCGTGCTCCGTCACATCGACCCCATCGGCGCCGCGTCACGGACCCGAGACGGCGCGATCGGAACGGGCGTCGGGGAGGACGAGCACAGCGCTGCACCGCGAGGCCGGGCGCCACGTCGGCATTACGCCGCGCCCGTCGCGGCGCAGTGCCGCGGTGGCCATCTCACGATCGGACCCAGGCGTGGCGGTCCGGAGACGGCGAGCGCGCGGCCCGCGCCGTCGGCGCGGCAGGGTGCAGTCCGGCCAGAAAAAGCGCCGGTTCCAGGACTCGGCCGACGCTCGCGCGCGCGCCGCGGGAGCAGCGCGGCGCTGGCCCGCGCGGCGAACGCGGCGGGGGTTCGTCTGCGCGGCGCGGTGCGCTGGCCCTGCGCGCCTGGCAGGCCTAAGCTTGGCCCCACAACGATGTGGCAATCCCTTCCTGAGTTCGGGACCGGCGTGCTTTACGCCATCCTGGTCACTGCGGCGTATACCTTCGCCGTCGGGCTCGCGTCAGCGCGCGGGCGGCCGCGGCTGCTGCAGGCTGCGCGCCTCGGCGCCTACGGCACGATCGCGCTCGTCGGCCTCGCGGTGCTCGTGCTCGCGTACGCCTTCGTCAGCCACGATTTCCGCATCGCCTACGTCGCGCAGTACAGCGATCGATCCATGACCACGCCGTACCTCATCGCGGCGCTCTGGGGCGGGCAGGACGGCTCGCTGCTCTGGTGGATGTTCCTGACCTCGCTGTTCTCTGGCGCCTGCGTCGTCTGGCTGAAGCGCCGGTACCTGGAGCTCCAGCCGTACGTCATCGCGACGCTGATGAGCGTCCTCATCTTCTTCGCGGCGCTGATGATCTTCGCGGTGAACCCGTTTCGGACCAGCGTGGCGGGCGCCCCGCTCGACGGCAACGGGCTGAACTACCAGCTCCGCAACTTCTACATGATCATCCACCCGCCGAGCCTCTACATCGGCTTCACGAGCGCGGCGGTCCCCTTCGCGTTCGCTATCGCCGCGCTCGCCACGGGCCGCCTCGACAGCGAGTGGATCGTGGCGACGCGGAAGTGGATGCTCTTCTCCTGGCTGTTCCTCTCGATCGGCAACGTGCTCGGGATGCTGTGGGCCTACGAGGAGCTCGGCTGGGGCGGCCCGTGGGCGTGGGATCCGGTCGAGAACGCCGCGTTCCTCCCGTGGCTCACCGCGAGCGCCTACGTCCACTCGACGATGATCCAGGAGCGCCGCGGCATGCTGAAGGTGTGGAACGTCTCGCTCATCTGCGGGACGTTCTTCCTCACGATCTTCGGCACCTGGCTCACGCGGTCGGGCCTCATCGCGAGCGTTCACTCCTTCGCCCAGTCCGGCATCGGCATCTGGTTCGTCTTCTTCATGGCCGTGATCCTGGCGACGTGCACCGCGCTGATCGTCTACCGCCTCCCGCGGCTGCGCAGCGACGGACAGTTCGAGTCGCTGCTGTCGCGCGAGGCTGCGTTCCTCTTCAACAACTGGGGCTTCGTCAGCATCATGGTCTTCATCGCGGTCGCGACGGTGTGGCCGCGCATCAGCGAGTGGCTGCTCGACCAGAAGTCGACGCTCGGGCCGACGTTTTACAACATGTGGCTCCCGCCGATCGCGCTCGTGGTCTTCCTGCTGATGGGCGTCGCACCGCTGCTCGGGTGGCGGAAGACGTCGCCGGAGCTGTTCCGGAAGAGCTTCCGCTGGCCGGTGCTGGCCACGGTCGTGACCGCGGCGCTCCACCTCGCGCTCGGGAAGAAGGTGGGCTTCGCCCCGTTCGTCGCCGTGGACCCGATCTACCCCGGCCAGCTCGGCGCCGCGCTCGCGAAGCTCGCGTCGACCTACCCGTTCTTCACGGTGGCGTTCGCCGCGTTCAACGTCGCCGTGGTCATCCAGGAGTTCGCCCGCGGCATCGCCGCGCGGCAGAAGCGGGGCAACGAGTCGTTCTTCGCCTCGTTCTACAACCTGGTCGCCAGGTCGCGGCGCCGCTACGGCGGCTACATCGTGCACGTCGGCATCGCCGTGATGTTCCTCGGGTTCGCCGGCCGCGCGTGGGGCGTCGACAAGGAGATCAGCCTCCACCCCGGCGAGGCCGTGGAGATCGAGGAGTACCGCCTCGTCTACGCTGGCCCGCGCATGGAGGTCGACAGCGAGAAGCGGATGGTCTTCGCCGACCTCGACGTCGAGCGCCACGGCGCGCCGGTCGGCCGGATCAGCCCGGCGAAGTTCATCTACAAGGCGACCCCGGAGGCGCCGTCGACCGAGGTCGCCCGGCACATCACGCTCAAGAACGACCTCTACGTGATCATCGGGATGGCGAACCCGCAGACGAAGGTCGCCTCCTTCCAGCTGCACGTGAACAACCTGATCTCGTTCATGTGGTTCGGCGCGGGGATCCTCATCCTGGGGGCGCTCGTCGCGATGTGGCCCGACATCGCGCTCGAGGAGGCCGGGGCGTTCGGCTATGTACGAGCGGCAGGGTCGGTCACGGCCTCGGTCGTGTTCGCCTTCCTGCTCGCCGGCGGCCCGTCGCAGGCCTACGGGCACCCCATCCAGGAAGGGTTCGGCCGTCCGACCCTGGTCGCGCCCGGTGGAGCCGGTGTCGACGTCCGCGCCCCGGCGGCCGGCGAGACCGTTCCTACCGGGCAGGCGCCCGCGATCGATGCCATCCTCCCGACCGCTGCCCAGCCGATGCAGCCAGCCTTCGAATGAGCCGCACCCGAAAACTCATCCACGGCATCACCCTCCTCGTCGCGGGCGTCATCGCCCTCGTCGTCATGCTGCGCTCGCCGGAGTTCGCCCATGGGCAGCAGCTCGGGGAGGGGATGGAGCGCTCGGGCACCGTCGGCATCCAGAACGACACCGAGCGCCAGCTCTTCTGGAGCCTGATCTGCACGTGCGGCTGTCCGCGCGAGACCCTCGGGACGTGCACCTGCGGCACCGCGCACGAGCGCCGGGACGCGCTCCGCGACGAGCTCGCGGCGGGGCGCTCGCTGGAGGACATCCAGGCGGCCTACGCCGAGCGCTTCGGGGCGGAGGCGCTGGCGGTCCCGCCGAACAAGGGGAGCCAGCGGCTGCTCTACATGTTCCCGCTCGCCGCCATCGCGCTCGGCGCCGGTCTCGTCATCGTGACGCTGCGCCGGTGGAAGCGGCGCAGCGACGAGGTGGGCGCCGCCGGCGCGCAGCGCTCCCCGAAGGACGCCGCCCCTGGCGCCCGCGACGATTACGACGACAAGCTCGACGAAGAGCTCAAGAGCCTCGACCGCGAATGAGCGCAGAACATCCCGCCAGGAGCGCCGCCCCTGTCGCCGCTGACGAGGCCGTGAGCAGGGGCTCTGACTCGCCGCTGGAGCGGCAGATCGTGCACTACGCCCGCTTCGGGGTGCCGCTCGCGACGCTCGTCGGCGCCGGCGTCGCGGGGCTCGTCGCGGGGCCGCCCGCGGCGATCCTCGTGCTCGCGGGGGGCGCCCTGGTCGCGGTCATCGCCATCTTCTGGGCGAGCCTCCGCGTGTTGCTCGGGGAGACGCCGCTCAGCGGGGCCGACGCGTATGCGCTCGGCGCGCCGCGCACCGAGGAAGAGCAGAAGCAGTCCGTCCTGCGGGCGCTCAAGGACCTCGAGTTCGAGCGGAGCGTCGGGAAGATCAGCGACGAGGACTACGCCGAGCTGGTCGCGAAGTACCGCGCCGAGGCGAAGCGGCTGCTCCGCCTGCTCGACGCCGACGCGCAGCCGCGGCGCGAGCAGGTCGCCGCGCTCGTCGCGAGGCACCTCCGGCGCGCCGGGCTCCAGGACGACGGCGGCGCGCACGAGGCGCCGGAGCAGGGCGACGAGGACGCCGCGAGCGAGCCGGAAGACGCTGCCGCGGAGGCGAGGCCCGCGAAGCGGAAGCGCGCCAGGGCCAGGCGGCCCGAGAAGCAGGAGCGCGACGCGGTGGCGGCGGACGCCGAGCGCGACGGCGCCCCGGCGGCGGCGGACGCCGAGCGCGACGACGCCGCGGCGTCGGAGGAGGAACGCGAGGCGGCGCGCACCTCGACGTGCGCTGTCTGCGGGACGCTCAACGACGAAGACGCTGTGTTTTGCAAGAAGTGCGGGACGAAGTGCGCGCCGGACGCGCCTCTGGCTGACCAGGCTGCGGCGGACGAGGCCGCGGCCGGCGGTGACGAGAACGAGAGCAGGAGGGCGCTCTGATGCGCTGGACCAGGTGCACCGCGCTGGCGGCGATCGCCTCGCTGAGCGTGACCGCCGCGCAGGCCGCGCTGGCGCAGCCAGCTGCGCCGGCGCAACCGGCTGCGGCCAGCGCGACCCCGGCGCCGGCCGCGACGCCCAGGGCTGCGCCAGCGCAGCCTGCAACGCCGGCGCAGCCTCCCAAGGCGGCGAAGCCGAGCGCGACGGGCGCCGCGGCCGCCGGAAGCCCCGCGGCCGCCTCGTCGTCGGCCGCGACTGCCGACGCGGGCGTGCCTGCCGACGCGGGCGTGCCTGCCGACGCGGGCGCTCTGCCGCCCGGCCATCCCGAGCTCGGGCAGGAGCTGCCTTCCGGCCACCCGCCGGTGGGCAAGGCGCCCGCGGACGGGGCCGCGTCGCGGCGCCGTTCAGAAGAGCTGACGGGCATGTTCGACGCCCCCGAGGACACAGCGCAGGAGGATGCGGGGCTCCCGCCCGGCGTCCTCGTGCTCACCGTGCAGGACGCGGACGGTAACCCCGTCCCTCGCATCCCGGTCGACGTCGACATCCTCCAGAGCTCGGTGGCGAAGGGCGACTCGCGCCAGCGCGTGACGAGAGAGACGGACGACGCGGGCACCATCCGGTTCGAGAACCTCACGATCGGCGGCGGCACGAGCTACGGCATCTCGGTCACGCGCGACGGCGCGACGTTCTCGCTGCCGCACTTCGGGCTCAGCGCCGAGGCCGGCAAGCGCGCCGTGCTCCACGTCTACGAGGCCACGCAGGACGTGAACTCCCTGCTCGTCGGGACGCAGGGCATCATCTACCTCCAGCTCCGGCAGGACTCGATCTCGGTGGAGCAGCTGTTCCAGGTCTTCAATCTCGGCCGCGCCGCCTGGTTGCCCGACGAGACGTTCGCCCTGCCGCCCGACTACAAGGCGTTCAACAAGACCGACGCGATGGACGAGATGCGCTTCGAGGAGGTGAAGGGCACCGGCGTGGCGCTGCGCGGCACGGTGAGCCCTGGCCGGCACGAAGGGCAGTTCCGCTGGCAGGTCCCGCTCAACCAGGAGGAGCGCCAGACGATCCGCATCGAGCTGCCGCCGCGCATGGCCCAGATGCGGGTGATGGCCGAGGCGTCGAGGTCCATGACGCTGAACGTCGCCGGCTTCCCGGCGGCGCAGCGCACCCAGAACCGGGACGGCAAGAAGATCCTGATCACCGAGAAGCAGAGCTCCCGCGCCGAAGGCGGGCTGAGGACGATCGAGATCACGCTCACCGGGCTGCCGACGCCCGGCGTGGGCCGGTGGATCGCGCTGCTCCTGGCCGGAGCGACCGTGGTCGGCGGGGCCGCGTTGAACCTGGTCCGGCGGCGCGAAGGGGACCGCGGGGCCGACGACGAGGAGCGGCGAGAGCTGCTCGAGGCGCGCGACGCGCTGCTCGACGAGTTCGTCGAGCTCGAGCGCGCGCGGAAGCGGGGCGACGTCGGCCCGAAGACGTACGAGCGCGTCCGGGGGGCGCTCCTCGACGCGCTCGCGCGCATCGTCGCGATGATCGAGGCCAGGCCGGCGCGCGCGAAGACCTCCGGCTCGCGCAAGGCGGCCGGCGCGCTCAAGTCGGACCCTGCCGCGCCGCCGCCTCCCTGAGGGGGCGCTGCGCCCCCCGTCCTCGGAGCGATGCCTGGCTGGAAGGCTGGCCTTTCCGCGGGTGCGGCCCTCCTGATCGGCGGCGTCGTCGCGCTCGCCCGCCATCGCGCGGGGCCGCCGGCGCGCTGCGCCTCCGGGATGGTCGCGCTCGGCCCGCGGTGCTGCGGCGACGGCCAGCGCCTCGAGGCTGGCCGCTGCGCCGGCGCGCCGAGCCGCTGCGGCGACGGCCTCACGGTGACCCCCGCCGGGTGCGTCGCGCCGAGCGCGACCGTATCCATCGCCGCCGGGACGCTGCGCCTCGGTCCGAGCGACTGGGAGGCGCAGGGCGTCGTCGACGCGCGCGCGGTGTTCATCCCGGCGTTCGCGCTCGATGCGTTCGAGGTCACCGAGCAGCGTTACGCGGCCTGCGCGGACGCCGGCGCATGCTCTCCGCTACCGCTGCGCGGTGAGCCGGGCCTCCCCGTGACGGGCGTCACCATGGCGGAGGCCGCCCGGTACTGCGCCTTCGCTGGCGGGGCGCTCCCGTCGCGTGACCAGCTGGCCTTCGCCGCCGCGGGCCCGTCGGGCCGGCGGTACCCGTGGGGAGACACAGGTGCTGTGTGCCGGCGCGCCGCCTTCGGCTTGCGCGCGGGCCCATGCGGGTGGGACGCGATCGGCCCGGAGCTCGCCGGAGCGCGCCCCGACGGCGCCGCTGTCCACGCAGCCGGGCGCCTGTTCGACCTCGCCGGTAATGTCGCCGAGTGGGCGGCCCCTGATCTGCCTGGACAGGAGATCTCGGGAACTCACGGCGGATCGTGGGCCGACGGGGCGGCGGCGGCGCTCCGCACCTGGAACCGGCGGCTTCTCCCAGCTTCGACCCGCGCGCCGGATATCGGCTTCCGGTGCGCCTATTCTCCTTGAGCTCGCGGCGCGCGGCGGCGACGCCATAGCAGGGCGGGGGAGGGGCCCCGACCCTGCCGCAAACGGCCGGGGGAGGGGCCCCGACCCTGCCGCAAACGGCCGGGGCAGGGGCCCCGACCCTGCCGCAAACGGCCGGGGCAGGGGCCCCGACCCTGTGGAAAAACCGTCCGGAAACGCGCTCCGTCTGGTCCGGATTGGGTTACAGTCCTCAGTCCCAATGACTGTCGCGCTTCTCTCGATCGGGACTGAGCTCACCCGGGGCGAGATCATCAACACCAACGCGGCCTGGCTCGCTGCCGAGCTCACCGCAGCGGGCTTCACGGTCAGCGTGGCCAACACGGTCGACGATGACGTCGACCGCATCGCCGCCGCGGTTCGCCAGCTCGCGAGCGCGCACCGGCTGGTGATCGCCACCGGCGGCCTCGGGCCCACGACGGATGACCTCTCGGCGCTGGCCGCCGCGCGCGCGACCGGCACCGATCTCGTGCGCGACGAGAGCACGCTGCTCGCCATCCGCCGCCGCGTCGAGGGCCGTGGCAAGACGATGAACGCGGGCCACGAGAAGCAGGCCGAGGTCCCCGCCGGGTCGGAGATACTCCCGAACTCGTCCGGCACCGCCCCTGGCTTCGCGGTCCACCTCGGCGAGTCCACGGTCTTCTTCCTTCCCGGCGTGCCGCGGGAGATGAAGAGCATGTTCGCCGAGCAGGTGTTGCCGCGCGTGCGGCCGGCGGCTCCGAACAACACCTTCCAGGTCCGTCTTCGCACCTACGGTCTCCCCGAGTCCGCGCTGGGCGAGCTCCTGAGCGGCCTGGAGGAGGCCTATCCTGGCATCACGCTCGGCTACCGCGTGCATTACCCGGAGGTCGACGTGAAGGTCCACGCCCGCGCCGGCACGCACTCGATGGCCCACGAGCTGGCCCTGAAGGCGACCGCCGAGGCCCGCGAGCGGCTCGGCACGGCCGTGTACGGGGAGGGGGACGACGCCTTCCCGGAGATGGTCGGGCGCTCGGTGCGCGCCCGTGGCTGGCGGCTCGCCGTCTCCGAGTCGTGCACTGGCGGGCTGATCTCTCACCTGCTCACCAGCTACCCGGCGAGCGACTACCTGGTCGGCGCCGCGGTCACCTACGCGAACAGCGCCAAGACGCGGCTGCTCGGCGTCGCGGAGGACACCTTGCGCGGCCATGGCGCGGTGTCGGCCGAGGTCGCCGCCGAGATGGCCCAGGGGGTGCGCCGCCTCTGCGAGGTCGACGTGGGCATCTCCGTCACGGGCATCGCCGGCCCGACCGGCGGGACGGCGACCAAGCCGGTCGGCCTTTGCTACTGGGCCGTGTCCCACCCCGGTGGCCTCGTCGTCCGCGATCGCGTCTTCTCGGGCGATCGCGAGGAGGTCCAGCTCGGCGCCGCTTACGCCGTCCTGGACCTCCTCCGCCGCATCACCGGCAACCTGCCCGAACGCTGACGGAGCGCTGACGCGCGAGCGCGAAGCGCGTCAGTTGGGCGCTGCGCGCGTGAACGTCAGCGCGCCGCCCCCGCGGTCGATCCGCACCGTGTCTCCCTGCTTGAACTCGCCGCCGAGGATGCGCTTCGCGAGCTCGTCCTCGATGCTCCGCTGGATGGCGCGCTTCAGCGGCCTGGCGCCGTACTGCGGGTCCCACCCCTGCTCGATGAGGTAGCCCTTCGCCTCCGACGAGATGGTGAACAGCAGCCCCCGTCGATCCAGGCGCTTTCGCAGGAGATCGAGCTGGATATCGACGATCTTCTCCATCTGCTCGCGCGCCAGCCGCCGGAACACGATGAGATCGTCCAGGCGATTCAAGAACTCCGGACGGAAGTGCTTCCGCACCTCCTCGATGACGGCCCTCCTCACGAGCTCGGCCTTCTCGTCCGCCGGCAGGTTGGCGCGCTCCTCGATCGCCGCGGCCGCCGGCGTGCCGAGGTTCGATGTCAGGATGATGATCGTGTTCTTGAAATCGACCGTGTGCCCCTGCCCGTCGGTCAGGCGTCCATCGTCGAGCACCTGGAGGAGCGTATTCCAGATGTCCGGGTGGGCCTTCTCGATCTCGTCGAACAGCACCACGCTGTACGGCCGCCGGCGCACCGGCTCCGTGAGCTGACCGCCCTCCTCGTAGCCGACGTACCCGGGCGGCGCGCCGATCAGGCGGGCCACCGCGTGGCGCTCCCCGTACTCGCTCATGTCGAGCCGCACCATGGCCCGCTCGTCATCGAACAGGATCTCGGCGAGCGCGCGCGCGAGCTCGGTCTTGCCGACGCCCGTCGGCCCGAGGAACAGGAACGACCCGATCGGCCGCCGCTCGTCTCCGAGGCCTGCCCTCGAGCGCCGGATGGCGTTCGACACGGCGCGGAGCGCGTCCTCCTGGCCGACGACGCGCCGGCGCAGCTCCTCCTCGAGGCGCAGGAGCTTCTGCATCTCGCTCTCGAGCATCTTGGAGACGGGGATCCCGGTCCACTTCGACACGACAGCGGCGATGTCCTCGTCGGTGACCTCCTCCTTCAGGTAGCTCTGCCTCGACTGCACCTGCGCCAGGGTCGACCGGATCGACTCGAGCTTCTTCTCGATCTCCGGGATCCTGCCGTAGTGGATCTCCGCGGCGCGCCCGAGGTCGCCGGCGCGCTTCAGGCGCTCCTCCTCCAGCCTGAGCTCCTCGATCTGCGGCTTCAGCTGCCGCAGCTCCGAGATGAGCTCCTTCTCGCGCATCCACTGCGCCCGCATCGCGTCGCGCTGCCCCTGGAGCTCGGCGATCTCGCGCCGCACCTCGTCGAGCCGCGCCTTGCTCGCCTTGTCGCTCTCGCGCTTGAGCGCCTGCTCCTCCATCTGCAGCTTCAAGAGGTCGCGCTCGACCTGATCGATCGGCGTGGGCAGGCTGTCGATCTCCATGCGGATCTTCGACGCCGCCTCGTCGACGAGGTCGATCGCCTTGTCGGGCAGGAACCGCTCGGTGATGTACCGATTCGACAGGACGGCCGACGCCACGAGCGCCGCGTCCTGGATGCGGATCCCGTGGTGGACCTCGTACTTCTCCTTGAGTCCGCGGAGGATGGCGATGGTGTCCTCGACGCTCGGCTGCGAGACGAGCACCTGCTGGAACCGCCGCTCCAGCGCCGCGTCCTTCTCGATCCGCTTCCGGTACTCGTCGAGGGTGGTCGCGCCGATACACCGCAGCTCGCCGCGCGCCAGCGCGGGCTTCAGCATGTTGGCCGCGTCCATGGCGCCCTCGGCCGCCCCGGCGCCCACCAGGGTGTGGAGCTCGTCGATGAACAGGATGATACGCCCGTTCGAGCCCTCGATCTCCTTGAGCACGGCCTTGAGCCGGTCCTCGAACTCACCGCGGAACTTCGACCCTGCGACCATGGCGGCGAGGTCGAGCGCGGCGATCGTCTTGTCCTTGAGCGACTCGGGCACGTCGCCGGCCACGATCCGGTGCGCGATGCCCTCGACGATGGCTGTCTTGCCGACGCCGGGCTCGCCGATCAGGACCGGGTTGTTCTTGGTGCGGCGCGAGAGCACCTGGATCACGCGGCGGATCTCCTCGTCTCGGCCGATCACCGGGTCGATCTTGCCCTGTCGAGCGAGCTTCGTGAGGTCGCGCGTGTACTTCTCGAGCGCCTGGAACTTCCCCTCGGGGTCCCTGTCGGTCACGCGCTGGTTGCCGCGCACGGCCGCGAGCGACGCGAGCAGCTTGTCGTACGAGAGCCCCGCTCGCTCGAAGATCGCCTGGATCTCCTTGTCGGCCTTCACCCCGGCGAGCAGGACATGCTCTGTCGAGATGTACTCGTCCTTGAGCGACTTCGCCTCGTCCTCGGCCTTCTGCAGGACGGCGAGCGCGCGCCGCGACAGGCCCGGCTCGGCGCCCCCGCTCACGCGAGGATAGGTATCGATCTTCGCCTCGAGCAGGCGCAATAACCCCGCCGGGTCGGCGCCTGCCTTCTGCACCAGGGGAGCGCCGACGCCGCCGTCCTGGTCGACGATCGCCCGCACAAGGTGCTCGGGATAGAGTTCGGGGTTCCCCCGGCGACTGCCGAAATCGACAGCCTCTCGCACGGCCTCTTGGGCCTTCGTCGTCATTCGCTCGATTCTCATGGCACCTCGAAGCTAAGGCGCGTGCCTGGGCTAGCAAGGGGCCGGCCAAGCAAGCGGCTTGCCAGAGATACCGAGCGGACGTAGCGGAGGTTCGATGCAGCATCGGCGCCGCGTCAACCCCCGGGCGGCGCCGCGAGCGCGGGGCCGGGGTCGATCGACAGCGCCCTTCCGGCGCGGGGCTCGACGCGCCCCGCGCCGCGAGCGCCGGGGTCAGATGTCGAGGTTCTTCACGTTGAGCGCGTTCTGCTCGATGAAGTTGCGGCGCGGCTCGACCTGATCCCCCATGAGGATGGTGAAGAGCTCGTCCGTCTTCACCGCGTCGTCGATGCGGACTTGCAGGAGAGTCCGCGCATCCGGGTTCATCGTCGTTTCCCAGAGCTCGTCGGCGTTCATCTCGCCAAGGCCCTTGTAACGGCTGATCGCGATACCCTTCTTGCCCCGCTCTTCGATGTACTCGACGAGCGCCTCCCCGTTCTCGATCGTCTCCTCGCCGCTCGAGGTGCGGGCCCGGTACGGGGGCGCGCCGATGGAGCGGAGGTCCTGCTCGATGGACCAGGCCTCCTGGTACTCCGGCGAGTTCACCAGATCCCAGTCGATCACGCTCCTCCGAGCGCTCGCGCCGGGCCGCGGCACGACCTCGATGCGGCTCGTCCCGTGCTCGGTGTCGCGGGGCGTCGCCAGCGTGAGCGGGAACAGGTCCGGGTAGCGCTGCTTCAGGTAGGCGCGGAGCTCGTCGGCGGCCGCGGCGACCTTCTTGGTCTCGCGCAGGTCGTCCCGGCCGAGCCCGCTCGACCGCAGCACCGCCGCCACGATCCGCGCGTCACAGCGCTTGTCGATGTTGGAGAGCACGGCGCGGAAGCGCTTCAGCCGCTGCGCGAGCCGGTAGAGCGGCTGGCCCAGGATGCCCGTCTGAGCGCCGCTGGCGACGATCTCGAGCCCGTCCACGGCGTTGCCCACGAGGAACTCGTCGAGCGCGGCCTGGTCCTTGAGGTACAGGTCCCGCTTGCCCTTGCGCACGCGGTAGAGCGGCGGCTGCGCGATGAACAGGTACCCCTTCTCCATGATCTCCGGCATCTGCCGGAAGAAGAAGGTCAAGAGCAGCGTGCGGATGTGGGAGCCGTCGACGTCGGCGTCCGTCATCAGGATGATCTTGTGGTAGCGGAGCTTGTCGACCTCGAAGCCGCCCGCGTCATTGATCCCGCAGCCGAGCGCGGTGATCAGCGTGCCGACCTCCGCGGAGCTCAGCATCCGGTCGAGCCGCGCCCGCTCGACGTTCAGGATCTTGCCCTTGAGCGGGAGGATCGCCTGGAAGTGCCGGTCGCGCCCCATCTTCGCGCTGCCGCCGGCGCTCTCGCCCTCGACGATGTAGATCTCGCTCTTCTCCGGGTCCTTCGACTGGCAGTCGGCGAGCTTGCCCGAGAGCGACGTCACGTCGAGCGAGCCCTTGCGGATCACCTCGCGCGCCTTCCGCGCCGCCTCGCGCGCCTTGGCCGCGACGACCGCCTTCTCGATGATCTTCTTCGCGCTCTGCGGGTTCTCCTCGAAGTACTGCGCGAGCTTGTCGCTGACGGCGGCCTCGACGATGCCCTTGACCTCGCTGGAGACGAGCTTCGATTTCGTCTGCGAGTCGAACGACGGGTCCGGGTGCTTGATGCTGAGCACGCACGTCAGCCCCTCGCGCGCGTCCTCGCCCTGGAGGCCCTGCTTCAGCTCCTTGAAGAGGTTGTGCGCGCTCCCGTAGTTGTTGATCGTCTTGGTGAGCGCGGCGCGGAGCCCGGTGAGGTGGGTGCCGCCGTCCCGGTTGTGGACGTTGTTCGTGTAACAGAAGATCGCCTCCGTGTAGGAGCCGTTCCACTGCAGGGCGACCTCCACGCCGACCGGCGGCGGCGCCGAGCTCCCGCGGCCGTTCGCGCCCTCGCCCGAGGCCCCGATCTCGGCTTGCGTGACGAAGCTGATCACGTCGTCGTGAATCGGCTCCTTGGTCTTGTTGAGGAGCGAGACGAACTCCGCGATGCCGCCCTTGTACTCGTAGGCTTCCGCCCTCCCGTCGGGGCGCTGGTCGTCGAGGTGGATGACGAGCCCGGCGTTCAGGAAGGCGAGCTCGCGCAGGCGGCTCGCGAGGATGTCGAAGCTGAACTCGACGGTGCTGAAGATGACCGGATCGGGCTTGAAGGAGATCTTCGTCCCCGTCTTGTCCGTCACGCCGATCGCCTTGAGGGGCGCCTTCGGCGCGCCCCGGGCGTACTCCTGAAACCAGAGCTTCCCCTCGCGCTTGATCTCGACCTTCAGCCACTCCGAGACGGCGTTCACGGCGCTCACGCCGACGCCGTGCAGGCCCGCGGAGACCTTGTAGCTGGAGTTGTCGAACTTCCCGCCGGCGTGGAGGACGGTCATGACGACCTCGGCGGCGCTCACGCCCTTGGCGTGCATCCCGACCGGGATCCCGCGGCCGTTGTCCTCGATGGAGACCGACCCGTCGAAGTGAACGGTGACCCTGATCTCGGTGCAGGCGCCGGCGAGGTGCTCGTCGACGGCGTTGTCCACGGCCTCCCAGACGAGGTGATGCAGCCCGGATCCGTCGTGCACATCGCCGATGTACATGCCGGGGCGCTTTCGCACCGCTTCAAGGCCTTCGAGCGCCGTGATGCTGTGGGCGTCGTAAGACGGCTTGGTGAGGTCGGTCGGCTGGCTCAGGGTGGGTTCCGTCATCTCGGTCCTGGGGTCGCGCCCGCCGCCTCTCACCGGGGGGCGCAGAGCGGCGGAGGCCGCTCGGATTGCCGGATTTCTTGCAGTGGAGGGGCCGGCTCGATGGCAGCTCGTCGGGTGGGACCCGGAGGCCGCGGCCGCGGCGCCGGATCGAGACAGGGGCCACGAACGATCATGCGCGGACCGCTCGTCGATGCCCCCGTAAAGACCGCGGAAATGTAGCCGAAATCAGGGGCTCGGGCAAGCGTTTCGCCGGGTCCGGAAGGCTCGTAACACCGTATTTTCAGCGGCTCGCGCGGGCGCGTCCGGAGCATTCGAACTCGCGCGCTGGGGGGCGGGATCAACGCGTCTCTTGACCGTCGCGCGGTCGCGGTGCCGTGTCGGCGCGCCGTGTCAGGGCCCCTGCGGAGCCGCCGCCTGGCGCCGCGTGGGCGCGCCTGGACGCCGCGCGGCCGCGGCGCGCGTCAGCTGAGGGCGCCGCCCTCGACCTGGAAATCGCGCCGTTCCGAGGAAGCGATGCCCGGGGTGACGATGAGATCGCGCCGCGTGGTCGTCAGGAACACCTGCCCGCGCGCCAGCCCGAGGAACGTGAACAGCGCCGCGGTCCGATCCGGGTCGAGCTCGCTCGACACATCATCGAGCAGGAGGATCGGTTCTACGCCCCGGACGGAAGCGATGGCAGCCGTCTCGGCTGCCTTGAGCGAGAGGGTGAGGGCCCGGTGCTGCCCCTGGGACGCGACGACGCGGGCGGGGTGCCCGTCGAGCTCGAGCGCGAGGTCGTCGCGGTGGGGCCCGAAGCCGGCGCTCGGCCGGTGGGCGTCGCGCCGGCGGTGCTCGCGCAGCGCTGCGCGCGCCTCCTCGGCGTCGCCGGAGCCGCCCGGCGCGTAGCGCGCGGCCAGCGTCAGGTCCGGCGCCGCGATGCGGGCGAACGCGTGCGCGAGCTCCGGCGCCAGCGCCTGCACGGCGGCCTCGCGGGCGCGGGTCAGCGCCGCGCCGTGGAGGGCGCAGAGCTCCTCGAAGGCATCGAGCTCGGAGCTCGCCTGCGCCGACGCGCCCGCGCCGCGGTGGAGCAGCTCGTGGCGCGCGCGGAGCGCCTGCGCGTAGCGGGCGCGGTGGTCTGCGCTCTGCGGGTCCATGAACAGCGCCAGGCGATCGAGCAGCGTGCGCCGCGCGCTCGCGGGTCCTGTCGACAGCGCGAGCTCCTCCGTGTGGAAGGCGACGACCGGCGAGCGCGTCGCGAAGCTCGCGAGGCTCGGGGGCCGGTTGCCGTCGATCCGCACGACGCAGCGCTTCTGCTCCACCGCCGCCGTCTGCTCGCGCGCGAGCGGCGCGAGCGCGTCCCGGCGCTCGACGAAGCGGGCCCGCGCGCTCGCGACGGCGGCACCGTGGCGGACGAGTTCTGCAGCGCGCGCGGTGCGGAAGCTCCTCGACGTGGCGGCGAAGTAGATCGCCTCGAGCAGGCTCGTCTTGCCCTGCCCGTTGTTGCCGGCGATGACGTTGAGGCGCGGCGCGGGCTCGACGTCCACGCGCTCGAGGTTCCGGAACTCGCGGATAGTGAGCCGCTCGAGGAGCAGGCTCGGGGTTCGTCCCGTGAGCTCGTCGGGGGGCGCGTTCAAATCCGCATCGGCATGATGACGGCGACGTAGCTCTGCTGGTTCGACTCGCTGCCGGGCCGGAGCACGGCCGGGTCGAGCTCCCCGGAGATGCCGAGGACGACCTCCTCGTCGTCGATGGCGGCGAGCACGTCGAGGAAGTACTTGGCGTTGAAGCCGATGGTGACCTCGGGCCCGTTGTAGTCCACGGGCAGCTCGTCGAAGCCGGCGCCGGTGTCCGGGCTTTCGCTGGTGATGCGGAGCGTCCCCGGCGCGATCGACAGCTTCACGCCGCCGGTGCGGTCGTTCGCGGCGAGCGCGATGGCCTTGAGCGCCTCGGCGAACGCGACGCGGGGCGCGCGGACCGAGCGCTCCGTGACCGACGGGATGACCTGCTGGTACGGGGGGAACTGCGCGTCGACGAGCTTCACCGAGAACTGCATCCCGGCGATGTTGAAGAACGCGTTCGGCCCGCTCTGCGTGATGGCGACCATCGGGGTCTCCTTCTCGGCGCGCGCCTCCTCGGCGAGCCGGCGGAGCTCGCTGATCGCCTTGAGCGGGATGAGCATCGTGGCCGTCGCGGAGCTGCCGGAGACGGTCGCCTCCATCTTGGACAGGCGGTGGCCGTCGGTGGTCACCATCCTGACGCGATCGCCGGCCCACTCGAACAGGGCGCTGTTGACGTGGGCGCGCGTCTCGTCGGTCGAGATCGAGAAGTGCGTGCGCGTGATCAGCAGCGCGAGCTGCTCGACGGGCAGCTCCAGCGAGGGCGCGTCCTGCGCCGGGGCGGGCAGCTGCGGGAACTCCGAGCCGGGCAGCCCGGGGAGGGTGTAGCGGCGCGGCGAGCCGACCGCCTTGAGCGACGTGTGCGCGCCCTCGGTGGTGGTGATCTGGACCGGGCCATCGGGCATGGCCTTCACGCGCTCGAGCAGGTCCCTGGCCGGGACCGCGACCGAGCCGCCGGTCTTGATCTCCGCGTGCGTCTGGCCAGTCACCCCGAGGTACAGGTCGGTCGCAGCGACGCGGACGGCGTTGCCCTCTGCGGCGAGCAGGACGTTGGCGAGCGCTGGCATGGCGCTCTTCTTGTCCGCTACGCCTTGGCAGCGCGCGACGAGGCGAAGCAGATCTTTTTTGGGGATCACAAGGTCCATGGCCGACTCCGGAGCCGCTCCCTTTAGCAGGGTTATCGTCCGGGCGTGGACCGGAAATGATCGCTCCGGTGACCTTGCGCGACGCCTCTTCTTTCCATGAAATAGATAGGTAAAGACAACGTCTTCGTCGTAGGCGCTGTGGAGGGCGGGGATAACTCAGAATGCCGAGCAATTCTCATCACTTGGAAGCGAGCGCCCTGGGGTAAATGGACCGTCCTCAGGGGTAGGAGGACAGGGGATAGCTGACGGGCAGCGCTTCTCCACCGCTTTGTCCCCAGGGTTCTCGATGGGGTTATCCCCAAGATCCCCCGCGACGAATGCGGGAATAGGTAGCCGAGCACAGCCGCCGCGCGCTGTCCTGATGCGCTGTGCAGTTCCGAGCGGCGCCTGGATGGAGTATTTCAAAATGTACGGACTTGAGTTCGGTGCGCTGCGTCCATTGCGGTAACCACCACGACGTTGCGGCGGTCGTGTGTCCAGCGACCGGACTCGTCGTTGACGGGGGCGGGGCTCCGTCCTCGCGCGGGGCGAGGCGAGCGGCGGCTCCGCTCGAGCCTGTTCCACGATCCGCGGCCTCTCCGCCGAGGCCGGCGCCTGCTTCCCGCCGGAATGGATCCGCCGCGGAGCCTCGACCGGCGCCGGGAGCGCCCCCGCCGCCTCCGCAGCGTCGCGCCCTGGCGTCCCGCCCCCCGCTGCCGTCGAGCGCCGGTTCGCGGATCACGGCCTGGCCGACGGGCGACGCCGTGAGCGCGAGCTCGTTCAGCCGCTCGCTGCTCGGCCATGTGATCGGCGACAAGTACGGGGTCACGGCGATCATCGGGGAGGGCGGCATGGGCGCGGTCTACGAGGCCGAGCACCTCCAGATCGGGCGGCTGGTCGCCGTCAAGGTGATGCACCCGCGCGAGACGCAGAAGCGCGAGGCGGTCTCGAGGTTGGAGCACGAGGCGCGCATCGCGGGGCGGATCGGTCACCCGAACATCTGCGAGGTGTACGACATGGGCCGGCTCCCCGACGGCAGCCCGTACCTCGTGATGGAGCGGCTGCGCGGGGAGACGCTGGCGCAGCGGATCGAGCGCTGCGGTACCGTGCCGCCGAGCGAGCTCGTCGACATCATGCTCCAGGTCCTCTCGGCCCTCGTGACCGCGCACGAGCGCGGGATCGTTCACCGTGACCTGAAGCCGGAGAACATTTTCCTTTCGGAGCGAGCAGGCATGTTGCCCATTGCCAAGCTGCTCGATTTCGGCATCTCCCAGGCCGCGGGCGTGGACGGGACGATGGATCTGACCCGCACCGGCATGGTGATGGGCACGCCCTACTACATGGCGCCCGAGCAGGCTCGAGGGGACGTGGAGCTTGACCACCGGCTCGATCTGTGGGCTGTGGGCGTGATCCTGTACGAGGCGCTGACGGGTCAGCGCCCATTCGTGGCGCGCAACTACAACGCCCTGCTCGTACAGATCCTCACCATCTGGCACCGCCCGGTGACCGAGCTGGATCCGACGGTTCCCCCTGGCCTTTCACGTCTGGTAGATCGCGCCCTGGCCAAGGCGCGGGAGGAGCGGTTCCAGAGCGCGCGGGAGTTCCAGGAGGCGCTACGTCGCTTCAGGAACCAGGCGCCGGTCTCGCAGCGGCGCCGGCCGGAGCGCCTCGCTGTGCGGAGCATCGTCGAGGAGACGAACGACGACGCGACGATGATGTTCTCTCGACTCGGGGGCGACAGGGGCGCGGCCGATGCCGGCAATGTGGTCGTCGCGACCTCGCGCAAGGCGGCGGAGCCTGGGCGGCAGGGGTCGCGGCCGGCAGTCGGCAACGGCCTGCAGCTGCGCCATAGCGTGTGGCCGTCGCGGGTTCTCGACACGGGGGTCGGCAGCGTTCCTGCGCGCCGGCGGAGCGAGCCGGCCCCTGAGATGGTGGATGCGCAGTACCGGGAGGATGAGACGGAGGACAGGCCGACGATCCCGTCGCTGGGCCCGGTGGGGAAGGGCGCGGAGCTCTTGGAGGACACCGAGGCGACCGTCGTCGATCCGCCTCCATTTCCGGAAGACATGCCGACGGTCGTCCGGGGTGAGGGGCGCGCGCGAGGCGGCGACCAGGGCTGACAGAAGCGTGAGCACAGGAGCGAGGTGAGCGCTGTGGATACGGTCGAGCGCGTGGTGGCGCGTGGCGTCGTGAAGACGTACGGCACGACGGCGGCGCTGCGTGGGGTGAACGCGACCATCGAGGCAGGGCGTTTGACGCTCATCGAAGGCGCGAACGGGTCGGGCAAGTCGACGCTGCTCGGCATCCTCGGCACGGTGGTTCGTCCCACGTCGGGCACGGTCCTCTACGAGCCTTTCGGAGAGGATGCCGGTCTGGCCCGCGGCACCATCGGATGGTTGTCGCACGAGTCGCTGGCGTATCCGGATCTCTCCGGCCGGCAGAATGTCGAGCTGGCGGCGCGTTTCCACGGGCTCGACGCCCAGGAGGCGTGGCGTCACGCGGAGGAGCGCTTCGAGCTGGGGAGCTTCGCGCTAAGGCCTCTCCGCACGTGCTCGCGCGGCCAGCGGCAGCGCATCGCGCTGGCGCGAGCGCTCGTGCATCATCCGTCGCTGGTGCTGCTGGACGAGCCCACCACGGGCCTGGACCGCTCCGGGGTAGCGCGGCTGCTCACCGTGGTTGAGGCGGAGGTGGCGCGAGGCGCCGCCGTGGTCGTTGTGTCGCATGAGCCGGAGGTCTTCCGAGCTCGGGCTGCCGCCCGTCTGGTGCTGGAGCGGGGGCGCGTCGTCACCGACGCCTCGTGAGCCCTGGAGAAGTGTCCCCGCTGTTTCACGTGAAACAACGATCGGATGATCGTCTGCGCGACGGTCGACCGGACCTGCCCGAAGTCGACCGGCGCTGACATCCGCCACCGTGCTGGCACCCTCATGCGACTGTAGGACCGCCGGACAGCCGCGAGCATGGCGATGGAGGTGAGCCCGGAATGAGCCTGGAGGTAATGCCTCCTCGTTCTCGCGTCTCGAGCATGACCCGTGCATTTGCAGACGTGCTCGACACTGCAGCGAAGATCCGGGACACGACACCTCCCGCAAACAGACTGAGAAGTGACGTGTCTGCTCGTGGAGCGCTCTGATGGAGGTGACGATGGGACCGATGCGCCCTCGGGAGTCGGCTATGCGCGCCACGAGCACCAAACGCTTCCGCAGCCTCCGCGCTACCAGAACCCGCTGCCGCGGCATCTGGCGGTACAGGCCGTGCGTCTGACAGCGCGCGGCCCTTTACAGCGAACCCCATCACGACGCGCCGCCCGTCGAGCCACGGCAAGCCGATCTCGGCCGCATTGAACCGTTGGACCAGCGGGCGGGACCACGTTCGACGCGGCAGGAAGGCCAGCACGACGAGCAGGTTCGAGGGCGTGAGATCAGGTCGGCGTCGCACCTCAGGACCCAGCGGCACAACGTGCGCGGGTGGGCGAAGTGAAAGCGACGGAAAAGGGTATCGCCCAGGGCGCGGAGCGTGTTCCGGGCGAGCGCAGCGATCCAGGCGCAGAGCGCGAGCGGTCCTTGGCAAAATTCAGGACGGTCGGGCCGATGGCGCCTGGGGTAACTCCACGCTTCCCAGCGTCCTGGCCATCGTGCGCTCCGCGACGCGGCTCAGGGCGAGCGCGGTCGGCAGCAGGAAGAGGGCGCCCTCGACGTGGGTGCGCCCGATGAGGTGGGCGCGCGACGTGCGCGTCCGCGCGATCGTGAACCGGGCGAAAAGACGTAGAGGCCCTGAGCGTCAAGAAACCGCGGAGCGTCTGCTGCTCGATGTCGATGCCGAGCTCGCGCGCGATGAACGCGACCACCTCGGGCTGAGTGCCTCGCTGGCGGCCGACGAGGTACCTCGTGATCCGACCGGGCATGCCCCGGGTGCAGCCGCGGTTGCCGATGTCGCCCGAGCTCCGCTCAGATTGATTTGCGCACCTGGTGGGCCGAGAGCGTACGCACCGTGCGCATGGTCCGGTCGGTGCGACCAACCGCCGCGCCCACTTGTGCGGCTGTCGGGCCCACGTCCGCATGCGGAAGGAAGCAAGCTGCGCTTCAGCGAGCGACGCCACCGTTCGGGAGCGTTGCGCGGCACCATCATGTTCTCCGAGCTGAGCTGAGTGTCTCGAGAGGTCGGCCTTGGTGCGCATCGGCGCATCGGGAACGCCGACAGGTTCAGCATCACCGGAGCCGTCGACAGGGGCGGTGCGACGCGGCCGTCGGGCCCACGTCCGCATGCAGAAGGAAGCAAGCTGCGCTTCAGCGAGCGATGCCAGCGTGCGGGAGCGTCGCGCGGCACCACCATGTTCTCCGAGCTGAGCAGTGTGCCTCGAGAGGTCGGCCTTGGTGCGCATCGGCGATCGGGAGCGCCGACAGATTCAGCATCACCGGAGCCGTCGACAGGGGCGGTGCGACGCGGCCGTCGGGCCCACGTCCGCATGCGGGAGGAAGCAAGCTGCGCTTCAGCAAGCGACGCCAGCGTACGGGAGCGTCGCGCGGCACCACCATGTTCTCCGAGCTGAGCTGAGTGCCTCGAGAGGTCAGCCTTGGTGCGCGTCGACGCATCGGGAGCGCCGACGGGTTCAGCATCACCGGAGCCGTCGACAGGGGCGGTGCGAGTGTCCGCACCGCCCGCAGAACAGCACGACGACGTACCACGCCGTGCGCGCGCACCGGGCTTGGGTTGCTCAACCTGGGTCCACCAGGGGAGAGAAGCACGGCGACGCTCTCGGCGTGGGTCGCAAGACGTTCTCCCGCGCGCAGCACGAGCGACGCGGTCGCAGGTCGAACGCGAGGAGACAGCTCGCCTTACCGGACTGTAAGGAGAGGGGGAGGGGAGGGGAGCACAGATCCGCGGAGCCGTACGGCGTCTCCTCGGGTCCGAGGAGGGCACCTTTGCACGGGCCGCGTCGGCTTGCTCAGAGACCGAGGCGCGTCAGGACAAGCTGCGCGGCGGCGCGCGAAGGCGGCGCTGTGGGATCGGCGCGGGGCATCGCAACGACGCCCGAGCTGATGCCGAGCGCCTCGAGCTCACCGGCGTTGGTGCCGGTGGACGCATCGGGAGCAGCCGGCGGGTTCAGCACTACCAGCGCCGGCGGCAGGCGAGGCACGAGCGTCCTCAAGGCCAGCAAACAGCAAGCGACCTCGTGGAGGATGCCCAGCCGGTCCAGGCCAACCAGCACGAGGGCGTCGGGTGCCAGGGCGCGAACCAGGTCCGCGTTGGTCAACCCGGGGCCGAGCGGGGAGAGGAGCGCGCCGGCGCTCTCGACGATCGCCAGCGACGCCTGCTGCCGGTCCACCCAGGCGATCGCGTGCTCCAGCGAGATGGCGCGGCCGCTGCGCCGGGCGGCGAGGTGAGGGGAAAGCGGCTCCGGAAAACGATACGGCGCCAGGTCAGGGCGGACCGAGCTGACGAGGGCGAGCTGATCGGCATCCGTGATGGAGGTGCCGTCCACGCCCGACTCGATCGGCTTCAGACCGCAAACGCTGACGCCTCGAGCTGCGAGCGCGGCAACCAGGGCCACGGACGCATGCGTCTTGCCCACCCCGGTCCCGGTTCCGACGACCGCGACCCGCTGCTGCCCTGTTTCACGTGAAACAGCTCGGCCCCTCATCGCATCGCCTCGCGGAACCCCGCCAGGGCGCGCTCGACGTCGGTCTCGGAGAGCGATGCGCTCGCCGTGATGCGGAGCCGCGAGGTGCCGGTCGGAACGGTCGGCGGTCGGATCGCCTGGACCAGGACACCCTCCCTGGCCAGCCGCTGGGACATCTCCACCGCCGCCCCCGCCGACTCCAGGATCCAGGGGAGGATGGGCCCCGACGACCCTGGAAGCAGCGGGGCTCCGAGCGCGCGCAGTCCAGCTCGGAGCCGGTCGGTGGCCATCGCCAGCCGCGCTCGACCCGCATCGTCGGCCGCCGCTCGACCGACGCGATCCACCGCGGCGAGCGCCACCACGGGGCTGATCCCGGTCGAGAAAACGAAGCTCCTGGCGCGGTTCCAGAGGTAAGTCCGCAGCGTCGCGGAGCCCGCCACGAAGGCGCCGTGGAGCCCGAGCGACTTGCCGAGCGTGCCGACGAGGACGTCCGGGCGCACGCCAGACTCGGCGCACAGGCCGGTACCGCGCGGCCCGCAGATGCCGAGGGCATGCGCCTCGTCGACCATCAGCGCGGCGTCGTGTCGATCGCAGAGCTCACGAAGGCGCCGCAGGTCGGGCGTGTCCCCATCCATGCTGAAGAGTGATTCGGTGACGACCCAACGACGGCGCGCGCTCTGACCACGCACGAGGGCACGCTCGGTCGCCTCCAGGTCCAGGTGGCGTACGACCTCCACCGTCGCGCCCGAGAGGCGGCAACCGTCGATGATCGATGCGTGGTTGAGCGCGTCCGACACGATGACATCCCCGCGCCTGGCCAGCGCGGCAACGGTGCCGACGTTGGCTGCGTACCCCGACGAAAACAGCAGCGCCGCCTCCGTCCCGAGCCATCCGGCGATCGCTCCCTCGGCCATGAGGTGGGCCTCATGGTTCCCGCTCACGAGGCGGGACGCGCCGGCACCGCTCGAGATGCTGTCGCCCACGGAGCAGGGAAGGCCGGCGTAGCCCAGATAGTCGTTGGAGCACAGCACCAGCATCCCAGCGGGCGCAGCGGCAGCGGGAGGCGCGCGGAGAAGGCCCGCGCGTCTCAGCTCGGCGAGCTCGTCCTCGAGATGGCGAAGGGCGTTGAGTCCTTCGGCTTGTAGGAGGCGGGGGATACGAGGAGCTTCATCCACGGATGCAGGCATGCCATCTCCAGTCAGCAGGCAGGGCCGGTCAGCAAGGATCGCCCTGGCTCGTCCGGGGGCTCAGGCTCAGGGCGTGCTGTCGTTCGCTTCGCCGGAAGACGAGGGATCCGCGCCGGCACCGAGCACCGCGTCCACGCGCTGCAGGATACGTCCAAATGCGTCGCGCGCGCGCACCGCGATCGCGGCCGTCCGGGTCCGCTCCTGCTCCAGGTCGTGCGCGAGCGCGATAGCGGCCAGCAACATGGCCTGCGGCGTCACCGAGCGACCGGCGGGCACGACCGTGGCGAGCTTCTGATCGACGACAGCAGCGAGCCGCTGGAGCTCCTCATCGCTCGCGGAAGTCACCACGCGGTAGGTCTGACCCCCCACCCGTAGCTGCACGGTGCGGCGCGCCATAGCCCGCGGACGCTACCATGAACCACACCCCGCGCGGAGGGCGGGCTGCACCGCACCCGCGGAGCGACTCGCCCGTCTGGAGCCGGAACACGCGCCGTCAACACGCGCCCCGAGCACACCGCGAGAGGCGCCGACGACAGAATTCGAGCGCGCTCCGCGGCAGCGCCCTGTAGCATCGCACCATCATGGCTACGGCGGCCCGCCCCGCTGCGTTGATGGCCGCGCTCCTGGGGGTCGTCCTCGCGCACCGCACAGCCCGCGCCGAACCCCAGGCGAGCGCCGGTGTCACCCTGGGCGTCGCCGGCGCTGGCCTCGAGCGGCGCCTGTGGGACGCGACCGTCTTCCACGCCGGCGTGCGAGGAGACGTCCTCTTCGGCCGCGCCGCCAACGACGACTTTGGCGTCGGACCCTATGCCGAGGTGCTCACCCACGCGTTCGACGAGATCCAGGTAGGCGCCGGCATCTCGGCGCTCGCGCCGGTCCTCGACGTGCTTCCCCTGGTCCTCTCGACCGGCATCTACGGGCGCTGGAGCGACGACGCCGATGGCGTGGAGCCGGGGGTCGCCGCCGCCGTCTTCTGGGGAGCGCGCAGCTACAACTTCCACTCGCCGTACTCGATGAGCACGGGCCTGCTCGCCCAGATGCGGCTCGGCCTCGGCCCCTCCAGGGAGACCTCGGTCGTCCTCGCGGCCCAGCTCGATGTGACGCTGCTGGCCCTGCCGTTCGTCTACGCGATCAACGCCTTGAAGGGGCCGTCATCCGAGGCGGCGCCGGTGCGCCGAGCTGCCCCGGCGCCGTGAAGGCTCGGTGCAGCCCCCGTCCAGGAAGCCTCAGAGGCCGAAGTCAGCGATGTGCTGGGCGCATGTCTGTCCCAGGTTGCGGCAGTCCTGGGTGCCTCGCGTGCCGGGACAGGAGCCCTCGACGTCCTCCTGGTCCTTGCAGTCCTCGCTCGAGGAGTCGGAGCAGCAGATCGGCGGGATGGTGTCGACACACCGGCTGCAGCCGAAGCAGACCCTGACGGGGTAGGACCACTCGGCGGTCTCGATCTCCTGCCCGCCCAGCGTCCTGCCCCGCACGACCATCGTCGTCACCACCTCGATGTCGCGTCGGAGCTCTGCGGCCTGGACGCGCAGGGTGTCCATCGTGGCGCCGTCGAGGAGCAGCACCTCGGTGCAGTTGTAGCCGGCGTCGCTGGATGTGCCGGGGTCGACCACGCCGTTAATCGGGACCACGTACCCCTCGTTCACGGCGTTGCCCTCCATGTCGAAGACACGGACCTCGGCCTCGTAGAGCTGGACGCGCGACGTCTCGGTGCGGAGCACGTCGGAGTCGCCGCGCTCCACGATCTGGTTGCCCACGAGGATCGTCGCGCTGTGGCTGCCCACGTAGGCGGCGTCGATCGCGTCCTCGGTCCAGAACGCCTCGCCAGGGCTGCAGCTCACGGTGCAGTCCCCGCTCCGCGCCATGCGCATCCGGACGAACAGGCTGCTCTCGTTGTCGGCGCATGCGGACGCGAGCAGGCCGCCCGACGCCGTGAGCAGCGCGAGCGCACATAACCTCGTCGCGAGGCCGCGCGATGCGTTCACGGACCTTTCTCCTTCATCAGTCATGGCAAACGCCTCCACCGCGGAATTGAGCATCAGCGGCGAACATCGGAAACCGCTGGCGCGAGTCGCCGCCGCCCCATCGTGGCTGCGCGAGGCGACCGACGGCCCGGCGAAAAGAGTAGCGGGTCCGCCCGCCGGGCGGCAAATTCGCGGTGGCCGTCTGGCGAGCGCCGTCACCGCGCCTCGCGGGAACCACCCGTGAGCTCCAGATACGCTACGATGCCGACGGCGAGATGAGCAAACCCGAGGAGAGCGGCGCCGACTACGACTGGGGTCGCCTCGCCATCACCGAGCGTGACGAGGGCGTTCGCATCTCGGTCCAGGTGCGCCCGCGGTCGTCGCGCTCGGCCGTCGTCGGGGTCCGCGAAGGGGCGCTCGACGTCGCGTTGACCGCGCCGCCCGTCGACGGCGCCGCGAACGCGGAGCTCGTCAAGCTGCTCGCGCGCGCGCTCGACGTGCGCCAGAGCGATGTCCAGATCGCCCTCGGCGCGAGCGGCAGGAGCAAGGTCGTCTCCGTCCGAGGGCTCAGGGAGGCCGAGGCGCGAAAGCGGCTCGCCGGGGCGAAGCGATGAAGGAAAACGTCGTCCGGTTCGAGAAGTGGGAAGGTCTTGGCAACGACTTCATCCTCGTCGAGGCGGCGCCCATGACCGCCGAGGCGGCGCGCCGCCTCTGCGACCGGCGGTTCGGCATCGGCGCCGACGGCGTGCTGGTCATCGATCGCGAGCGGCCGCGCATGGAGGTCTGGAACGCCGACGGGAGCCGCCCGGAGATGTGCGGCAACGGCATCCGCTGCGTCGCGGCCTACCTCGTCTCCCGAGGGACCCCGCAGAGGGCGATCTCCATCGCGACCGACGCTGGCGACAAGCGGTGCGAGGTCTCGCGGGCAGGCGACCGCTTCGACGTGGTCGTCGGCATGGGCCGCGCGCGCATGGGCGAGCCGCTCGCGGTCACCGCGCTCGGCGCGGAGCACCGGTTCGCGACGGTGGACGTCGGCAATCCGCACGCGGTGACGTTCGATCCGTACACGGAGGAGGCGATCGACGACCTCGGGCCGATCGTCGCGACGACGCCGGCGGGGGGCATCAACGTCGAGTTCTGCCGCGTGCGACCGGCGGAGCGGGGCGAGGCTGCCTGCATCGACGTCACCGTCTGGGAGCGCGGGGTCGGCCGGACGCTGGCGTGCGGCACGGGCGCCTGCGCCGTGGCCGCCGCCGCGTGCGCGCAGGGCCGCGCGCCCTACGGAGCGCCGCTGCGCGTGGTGCTGCCCGGCGGCGCGCTGCGCATCACGGTCGCCGCCGGGTCGCTGGAGCTGCTCATGCAGGGCCCGGCGCGCCGGGCGTTCTCCGGCGAGGTGGTGATCGCGTGACCGCCTCGCTCGAGGGGGTCTGGAGCCCGGGCCGGGCGCCGGTCCACGATACCTCGCTCAAGGTGCTCGCCGTCATCGCCGACGAGGCGACCCATACGCTCTTCTCGCGGGTCATCACGTCGGACGAGCTGATGCTGGCCGGCGACCTCGCGGAGGGGATCGCCCTCGCCGAGGCCGCGGCGCCGGACGTCGCCTTCATCGATGTAGGGCTCGGCGACGGGGCCGGCCTCGCCATGGTCCACCACCTGAAGGCCCTCGCGCCCGAGGCGACCGTCTTCGCGCTGGCCACGAGGGCTGAGCTCGAGTCGGGCGCGCACGCCGTCGCGCTCGGCGGGGCCGGGCTCTTCCTGCTGCCGCTCGGCGGGGACGAGGTGCTGAACGCGCTCGGCTCGGTGCGGCAGCGCTTCGGCGAGCGGGCGCTCCGGATACAGCTCGAGCAGGAGTCGGCGCGCAGCGCGCGCGCGGCCGGGTGGATCGCGCGCGTCGCCGAGCTCGCCGATGCGCGCGACCGCAGCGCGGCGGCCCAGCAGCTCGCCGAGGTGTTCGTCGAGGCCACCGGCGCGGCCGCGGGCGCCGTGTACCTGACCGTCGGGGAGCGCTCCAGCGAGCTGGCCCGCGCCGCGCTGACCGGGCCGCTCGACCGCGCGCCGGCATACGGCACCGAGGCCGACATCCTCGACTTCGCGCGGCGCGAGCAGCTCGTCGTCGTCCCGCTCGCCCTCCGCAGGCTCACCGCGGGGCACCTCCTGCTCCAGAAGGAGCCCGGCCGCAGCTCGGCGTTCCCGTCGGTCAGGCGCCCTGACAGCAGCGCCTCGACGTCGCGGCGGGCGCCGCTCCTCGACGGCCTCGTCAAGCTGCTCGCCACGCAGGCGACGACCGCGCTCGCCCTGCTCGGCGAGCGCGAGCGCTCGACGGGCGGCGCCGCGATCAAGGACCCGGCGACGAGCGCCTACTCGTTCGCTTACTACGTCGATGTCGCCGGCCGCGAGATCGACAAGGCGAGGCGCTACGGCCGCCGGTTCACGATCGCGACGATCGTCATCGAGGCTGACGCGTCGGCCGCCCCGGAGCGCCCGGGTGAGGTCGCCTTCTGGAGGACCACGCCGCCGCCGCCCCCCTCCGGCGCGCTCAATCCCGGCCAGGTCGCCGAGCACCTGCTCCGCGCCGTGCGCGACACGGACATCCTGGCGCGCGTCGAGGAGAACGAGTTCCACCTGCTGATGCCCGAGACGGCCGGGCTGGAGGCCCACGCCTGCCACCGCCGGATGCTCGCGCGCGTGGCCGGGAGCGAGAAGCGGGCGGGGTACCTGCCCAAGGGGCTGCTCGTCGGGGTCGCCACCTTCCCGCACGACGGGCAGGGGCTCGCGCAGCTGCTCCGCATCGCCCGCCGGCGCGCCGACGCCACCAAGTCCTCGATCGTCCACCGCATCCCGCAGGACCGGCGGAGCATCGGCGACATCTTCAGCCTGCTCGTGCGGGAGGCCCCGGCCGCCGAGGTGCCCTTCGCCGTCTCGGCGCCCCGCTCGCTCGATCTGCCGGTGGCCGACGCGGTCATGCTCGCGACCTCGGTGGTCAGGAACGCGCTCCGCGGGGGCGCCGTGTTCATCCTCGTCGCGCACCACGACGGGCTCAGCCTGGGAGCGCAGATCCGCACGCTGCTCGGCTCGCCGCGCGAGGACGTGGTGGTGCACACGCTCGACCTCCGGTCCTCGCCAGGATGCGACGACATCGAGGCGCTCTGCGTCCTTGCAGAGCACGGCGCGTATGCCCTGGTCGGTCGCAACCAGGGGGGCTTCGTGAAGGGGATCCACGCGGCCGATCCGCTGCTCGCGGACTTCCTCGCCGAGCGGCTCGGTCGCGCCGTCGGGCTGCGGGTCTTCGGCTGATCTCGGAGGCGTGATCCAGTGTCTCGCAGGGTGCTGCTGGTCGATTCGGACGTGGACGCGCTCGGCGCGCTCGCGTCGGCGCTGCGGGCGCGCGGTCTCACGGTCAACAACGCGAACGGCGCCTTCGAGGCGGTGGAGCAGGCGTTCAAGCGCCGGCCCGACGTCGTGCTCGCCGCCCGGGCGGTCGACGAGGACAGCGCGCTCGCGGACGCGTTCGCCGCCGTCCCGGATCTCGCCGACACGCCGATCCTGTTCCTGGTCGACCGCGACGAGGGCGACGACAGCGAGCTCGGCCCCGACGACGTCCTGCGCAGCGACGTCGATCACATCGTCTCGCGCATCACGGAGGCGTCCCCGCGCGGCTCCAGGCCGACGACGCCGCAGGAGATCCGCGGCGACCTCCAGCAGGTGCCGCTCGTCGACCTGCTCCAGCTGCTCGCGATGAACCGCCGCAGCGGCGTGCTCGGGATCACCACGCCGGCGGGCGCAGGCGAGCTCCGGATCTCGGCGGGGGAGGTGATCGACGCCGTCTACCGCCGCCTCGAGGGGGAGAAGGCGCTGTACCGCCTGCTCGGCGAGCGCGACGGGCACTTCGCGTTCTCCCCCGGCGAGCCGACGAGCGCGCGCCGCATCATCGCGCCCACCTCGCGCCTCCTCATGGAAGCGCTCCGTCAGGTCGACGAGGTCCAGCGCCGGCGCGCCGAGATCGCGCCGTCCGGCGAGGCCTTCCTCGTGACCGAGCCGTCGAGCGACGATCTCGACCTGCCGCCGCTCCACGGCCACGAGACCTTCGGTGCGAGCCCGATCTCGGTCCAGGACGCCGAGGCGGACGACGCCGGGGTGCCCGACGTGACCTCCGCCCTGCTGCCCACCGGCGCGGCCAGGGGATCGATGCCGCCGCCGCCGACGCTGCGCGCGGCCGAGTCCGCCGCGCTCACGCTCGAGTCGCTGCGCTACCCGACGGCGCCGCCCCCGGCGTCGATCGGCGAGCCGACGGAGCGCGCCATCGTGGCCGAGAAGATCACGGCGCTGCTCCAGATGCCGCACAACCTGGACGAGCTGCTCGATGAGATCGGCGGGCCGGACCTCCTCATCCTCGAGGTCCTGATGGAGCTCACGGCCGCCGGGAAGGTCCGGCGCATCTCGCTCGCCGACCTCACCACGCCGTTCGCCCCCGCGGAGCACTTCCCGGTCCTCCGGTCGCTGGTGACGCGCCTGGCCCGGCCGGGCTTCGCGCCGCCGCCGCACCTCGTCATCGCCGCCAGCGCGCGCCGCATGATCACGCTCTCCCATGCGGTCCGCCGCATCGCGGACGCCGTCGTGCCCGCCGAGGCCCCGCCGAACGCGCCGCTGCCGCGGCCGCTCGGGGTGATCCGGCTCGGCGACAACGTCGAGCTCGCGCTTGTCGGCCTCCCCACGGAAGAGACGTTCGCGCCGGCCTGGCCGCTCGCCCTGCACGGCGCGGCCGCGGTGGTCCGGCTCGGGGATGCAGGGAAGGAAGCGCTGGCGGCGCACTGCGACGCGCTCGAGCTCCTGCTGCTCGACGCGGAGGCCATGATGGGTCCGCTCGATCTCGCCTCTCCCGGGCAGATCACGCTGCTGGTGCGCACCGCGCTCGAGGCCGCCGCGGGCGTGTGACCCGCCCTCACGGGCGCCCGATTGGAACGGATTTTCCCGGGTTTCTCGCCCTGTAAAGCGACGACCGCGGCCGCCGCGGCCGCCGCTTGCAGCGTTGCAGCAGCAGCTTTCTGCTATCGTCGCCACGCCTCGCCTCCAGCAGTCCGGCGGGGAGAGGAGCGCGATCGTGCTTATCGGAGTCCCCAAGGAGATCAAGACACGTGAGTACCGCGTCGGCATGACGCCCGCGGGCGTCCGGGCCCTGGTCGGGCACGGGCACAAGGTCCTCGTGGAGTCCGGCGCCGGGGAAGGCAGCGGGATCTCCGACGAGGCCTACGGGCGCGCGGGCGCGCTCATCGTGAGGTCGGCGGCCGAGGCATGGAGCGCCGACATGGTCGTCAAGGTGAAGGAGCCGCTCCCCTCCGAGTACGGCCACTTCCGCCAGGGTCTCCTCCTCTATACGTACCTGCACCTGGCCGCCGAGCCCGATCTGACGAAGGAGCTCGCCAGGCGCGGCGTGACCGGCGTCGCGTACGAGACGATCCAGCACGACGACGGCTCGCTGCCGCTGCTGCGGCCGATGAGCGAGGTGGCCGGCAGGATGGCGGTCCAGGTGGGCGCCTCGTGCCTCGAGAAGGAGCGGGGCGGCAAGGGCGTGCTCCTCGGCGGCGTGCCCGGGACGCGGCGCGGCCGCGTGGTGATCCTCGGCGGCGGCGTGGTCGGGCGCAACGCGGCGACCATCGCGGTCGGGATGGGCGCGCAGGTCACGGTGCTCGACGTCCGCGCCGAGACGATGAGCTACCTCGAGGACGTGTTCGGGGGCGCGATCGAGACGCTCTACTCCAACGCGGAGAACATCGAGACGATGTGCGAGCGCGCCGATCTCGTGATCGGCGCGGTGCTCGTGCCCGGCGCCAAGGCGCCCCAGCTCGTGAACGAGGACCTCATCCGCCGCATGGAGAAGGGGACCGTCGTCGTCGACGTCGCCGTCGACCAGGGGGGCTGCATCGCGACCTGCCGCCCGACGACCCACGACCACCCGACCTACGAGGTGCACGGGGTCGTCCACTACTGCGTCACCAACATGCCGGGCGCCGTCTCGCACACGAGCACCTGGGCGCTCACGAACACGACGATCGGCTACGCGGTGGCGATCGCCAACCAGGGCATCCTCGCCGCGGCCAAGGCCGACCGGGCGGTGGCGCTCGGGATCAACACCCACGGCGGGCACGTCACGTACGGACCGGTCGCGGCAGCGCACCGGCTGGAGTACGTGCCGGTCGAACGCGCGCTCGGCTGAGCCCGGAGCGCGACGACGTGGCCGCCGGAAAGAAGAAGAAGATCGCGATCATCGGCGGTGACGGCATCGGTCCGTCCGTCACCGCGGAGGCGAAGCTCCTGCTCGAGCTCTACCAGGCTCGAGCGGGGCTGCCGATCGACCTCTGGGAGCTCGACCTCGGCGCCGACCGGTACCTGCGCGACGGGACGACGTTCCCGAACCAGATCCAGGTCGCGATCCAGCGCGAGTGCTCGGCGGTGCTCCTCGGCGCGCTCGGGGACCCGCGCGTGCCGAACCTGGAGCACGCGCGCGACATCCTGTTCGGCATGCGCTTCGGCTACGACCTCTACGCGAACGTGCGGCCCGTCCGGGCGCTGTCGGACCGGCTCGTCCCGCTCAAGGGCCGGACGGCGAAGGACATCGACTTCGTCGTGTTCCGCGAGAACACCGAGGGCATCTACGTCGGGATGGGCGGGCAGTTCAAGCGCGGCACCCCCGACGAGGTCGCGATCAACGAGGACGTCAACACGAGGAAGGGCGTCGAGCGGATCATCCGCGCGGCGTTCGACTACGCGCGCGCGAACGGGCGGACGCGGGTCACGATGGCGGACAAGTCGAACGCGATGCGGCACGCGCACGAGCTCTGGCTGCGCGTCTTCCACGAGGTGCGCGCCCAGTACCCGGAGATCCAGTCGAACCACGTCTACGTGGACGCCCTCTGCCTGTACGTCATCCAGGATCCGTCGCAGTTCCAGGTGATCGTGACGAACAACCTGTTCGGCGACATCGTGACCGACCTCGGCGCGGCGCTGCAGGGCGGGCTCGGCATGGCCGCGAGCGCGAACGTACACGCGTCGGACCCGGGGCGGGTCGCGCTGTTCGAGCCGGTGCACGGGTCGGCGCCGCCGCTCGCCGGCAAGGACGTCGCGAACCCGTTCGCGGCGATGCTCACCGCCGGGCTGCTGCTCGCCCACCTCGGGTGGCCCGAGGAGGAGCGCCGCATCGAGCGCTGGGTCTCCGAGGCGCTCGACCAGGGGATGTGCACGGCCGACGTCGGCGGCACGCTCGGCACGCGCGCCGCAGGGGCCTGGGTCCGGGAGCAGATCGCCGCGGAGCTGGGGCCAGGGTGAGGTGACCGGGGGACCGGCAGCCGCCGCCGGCGCGGGCCCTGGTCGCCGCGGAGCTGACCGGGGTCGAGGTGACCGGACGGCGCTGTGACGCCGGCGGGGCGGGCTCGATCGCCGAGAAGTTCGGGTGTCCGATCCTCCTGTGATACGGGACCGCCAATGGGCGTAGGATCGAGGGCGGTGGAGCACGCGGGACCGCGGAGCGATGCAGCGGGCGAGGCTCGGCACGAGCGGCTGGGCGGGGCGCGGGCCGAGTTCGTGGCGAACCTGGGTCGCCGCGTGGCGGAGCTCCGCGCGATGGTCCGGCGGATCGAGGCGGACGACGACGCCCCGCGGCTCGTCGAGGAGCTGAAGCGGCGCCTGCACTCGCTCGGCGCCGGGGCGCGCCTCCTGCGCTTCGCGCGGGTGGCCGAGCGGCTCGCCGAGGGAGAGTCGCAGCTCGTCGCCGCGAGCGGCGCGCGGCTGACCGGCGAGGCAGCGGCGGCGCTGCGGCAGGTGCTCGAGGAGCTGCCCGCCCTGGCCTGGGGGCAGTCGGCCATGGGCGAGCAGCCCCCCGCGTCGCGCGAGCACGCGGCGCCCGCCGCCCAGCCGAACGCGCGCGGCGCCGGAGCCCGGCAGGATGCCGCGGAAGCGGCGGCCGGCGCGAAGGCCCAGGGCACGACCTGGATCGCGGGCGTGAGCAACGGGCGCGCGCTGGCGCCCGAGCCGCTCTCGCTCGACGACGAGGAGGACGCGGGCCCGAGCCCATCCGCCCCGCGCCGCGCCGAGCCGGCGGCGCGCCTCGCCGAGCCGGCGGCGCCGGGGGCCGCGGCGCTCGAGGCGCCGATCACGGTGCTCGTCGTGGGCGCGGCGCCGCTCGCCGACGCGCTCGAGCCAGGGGACGCCGACGTGGGACCGTCGTTCGAGGTGGAGCGCACCGACGAGGTGGAGACGGCGATCGATCTCGCGCGCGCCTTCGCTCCGGACGTGGTCCTGCTCGACGCCGAGTTGCCGGGAGCGCGGGCGCTCGCAGAGGCGCTCGCCGGCGACCCGCTGACCGAGCTGGTGCCGGTCGTCGCCGTCGGCCGCTTCGCCCGGCCAGAGGACGCGGCCCCCTACGTGGCGCTCGGCGCCGCGCGCGCGCTCGCGAGGCCCGTGTCGCCCGACGCGCTCCGGCGCGCCGCCGCGGAGGCGGCGGCGACCTGCGTGCGCCCCGAGACGGCGCGCGGGTCGGCGCGCGGTCCGCTCGGCGCGGTGAGCCTCGACGAGCTCGGGGCGCGCCTCGCGGAGGAGCTGCGCCGGGGCCTGTGCGAGGCCGCAGAGCCGAGGAGCCGGGGGGCGAACGTGGATCTCGGCGACGGCGCCGAGGTGCTCGCGGCGCTCTGGGGCGCGGTGGCGCGCATCCGCGACCTCGTGACGATCCGCTCGCAGGGCGGCGTGCGGTTCTCGCCGAACGGGCCGGAGGGCGCGCTGCCGCTCGCGCCGTGGATGACGGCGCCGAGCGCGCCCGAGGGCGAGCGCGCGAGGCCGCACAGCGAGATCCGCGCGAAGGCGCCGGCGCGCGGGGCCGGCGTCGCCGCGGCGCCGGGGCTCGCGGCGCTCGGCGCGATGGATATCGTCGTCGCGGACGACGATCCGGCGGTGACGTGGTTCCTCGCCGGCGTGCTCCGGGCCGCGGGGGCGACCGTGCACGAGGCGCACGACGGCGCGCGGGCGCTCGACCTCGCCTACCAGACGACGCCGGATCTCGTCGTGAGCGACGTGCTCATGCCGCGCCTCGATGGCTTCGCGCTCTGCCGCGCGCTCAAGCGGGACGTGGCGCTGCGCGACGTGCCCGTCATCCTGCTGTCCTGGAAGGAGGACCTGCTCCAGCGGCTCCGCGAGCTCGGCGCCCAGGCCGACGGCTACCTCCGCAAGGAGGCGAGCGCGGCGGCGTTCGTGCAGCGGGTGCACGAGGTCCTGCGGGGCAGGCGGCGCGTGGCGGAGCGCATCGCGACGGGCGGAGAGGTCCGCGGTCGCCTCGACGGCATGACGACGCGGACGCTGCTGTCGCTGTCGTGCGCGCACCGGCCCGACGCGCTCGTGTCGGTGCGCGACGCCGCGTTCCTGTACGAGGTGCTGATCAAGGACGGCCGGCCCGCGGGGGCGACGCGGACGGCGCAGGACGGGACGTTCCACCGCGGGCCCTCGGTCCTCGCGGCGCTGCTCGGCGTCGGCTCCGGCCGCTTCGCCGTGGCGCCCGCGCCGGAGAGCGAGCTCGAGGCGCCGCCGCGCCCCGGGTTCGAGGGGACGCTCGCCGAGCAGCTCGTGCCCGCGATCGCGGCGGCCCGGGCTGCCCAGCGGCTGCTCCACGGGCCGCCGTTGATGCAGGTCGAGCGCGTCATCCTCGATCTGGAGGGGATGGGCGCGACCGCGGACGCGACGCCCGAGCCGGCGCGGTCGCTCCTGAGGGCGCTCGCGCGGGGTGTCTCGCCGCGGTCGGTGATCACCTCGGGGGAGTTCGCCTCGAGCCTCGTCGAGGACGTGCTGAACGACGTGGCGGCGCGCGGCGGCGTGCGGCGCGTGATCGGTCGCGATGGGGACGATCTGCTCGCCCCCGCCGTGTCCTACGAGGAGGAGACGCTCCGCGGCGTGCGGCGCGCGGAGCGGGCGGCTCCGGCGGCGGCGTTGCTGCCGGAGCTCGGCGGCGACGCCGCCGTCGCGTCGTCGCGGGCGCCGGGCGAGCTCGAGGATGACCAGGTCACGGTGGTGCCCGGCTCCGTGGCGCCGATCTCGTTGGTGTCGGCGGCGCCCAGCTCGGCAGCGCCGATCTCGGCCATGTCGGCGCCCGGCTCGGCGGCGCCGATCTCGTTGGTGTCGGCGGCGCCCAGCTCGGCAGCGCCGATCTCGGCCATGTCGGCGCCCAGCTCGGCGGCGCCGATCTCGGTGGTGTCCGCGGCTGGCTCGGCGTTATCCATCCCTGTGGTGTCCGTCGACGGAGAGGACGAGACGACAACGCTCGCGAGCGCGCGCAGGGCCGAGGCGAGGGCGCTGGCCAGCGCCCGCGTCCCGCGGGAGTTCGGCGAGCTGCAAGGCGAGGTGCTCGGGGCGCGCGCGACGTGGACCACCCCGGGCGACGCCGCGGCCATGGCGAGCGTGACGCCGGCCGTGCCGGGCGTCGCGCCGGCGCCGCGCCGGCCGGGGGCCACGCTGCCCGCGCTGGAGTACCCGAAGCCCGAGCGCCTCGTCACGCTGGGCTCGCTCCCGCCGCCGCCGGTGATCGAGGAGCCGCCTCCGGCGCCAGCCGCGCTCAAGGCGCCGCCCGCGCCAGCCGCGCTCAAGGCGCCGCCCGCCCCGGCGCCCGCGATCGACGAGTCGCCGACGCCGCGCCGGGTGCGCCGTCCGTCCGCCTACGTGCCTACACAGCAGCCGCCGGCCCGCGACAACCGCACGACGATGTGGGTGCTCTTCGCGGTGGCAGCGTTCGTCTTCGCCGTGGGCGCGCGGCTGTCGCGCGATCACGAGCTGCAGGGCCCCCCGCCGCCCGCCCAGCCGCCGGCCCCGCCCCCGGCAGAGCTCGCGGCTGCCGCCGGCGTACCGGGCGCCGCCCAGCCGGCCGCCGCCACCGCTCCGGCCGCAGCGGCCGTGCCGGCCGGCGTGGCCGCCGGGCCTGTCGGCGAGACGACGACCAACCCCGTGCTTCCCGAGGACCTGCCGCTGACCGCCGAGCACAAGGTGCCCGAGGGCCACGGCGTGCTGGAGGTGATCGCGGGAGCGGGCGACGAGCTCTTCGTCGATGGGCGGCCGGTGGGTACCGGCAGCGTCAAGCTGCCGCTCGCGCCCAAGGGCGGCGCCTACGAGATCAGGGCGAAGCTCCGCGACGAGGAGCGGGTGCGCTTCGCGCTGGTCAAGGCCGGTCGCCTCACCCGTCTCCGCATCGCGCCGCCGTGGCGCCGCTGAGCGCCGCCGTGGCGCCGCCGAGCGCCGCCCGGGCGCCGTCCAGGCGGCCGAGGAGCTCGCGCCGCCCTGGACGCCCTGCCAGAGGCAAGGAACGCCGCTCGTGGTAGAGCACGCCCCGTGCGCGCCCGCGTGATCCGAACCCTCCGTCCCTCTGCCGCGCTCACGCTCCTCTCCGCCGCGAGCGCGCTCCTCTCCGGCTGTACCGGCTGCGAGAGGCCGCGCGACCTCCCGGCCGGCGCCGTCGCGGCGTCGGCCACCCCCGCCGCGGCGCCGCTGCCGCCGGCGCGCGAGCTCGTGCACCTCGTCGACGAGCTGCCGAGCTGCGACCTCGAGCACCGAGGGCTCCTGCTCGACACGGGCGCGGGCGCGCTCCTGGGCCGCTTCGCCTGGCAGGCCTCCGCGCCGACCGGCATCAACGCGGTCGAGCACGACGGCTCCACCTGGGCCCGCATCTCCGAGCGGCAGATCAAGCTCACGTTCATCCTGCCGTCCGGGAGCCCCATCTTCGTATCCGCCCGCGCCGTCGGGCTCGCCTCCCGCTACGCCACCGTCTCGCTGGACGACCAGCTCCTCGGGACGCTCCGCTTCCAGCGCGACCAGATCCGCATCGCCTCGACCCCGACCACCACGCTCCCGGCCGACCCCGGCCTGCACACCCTCACCGTCCGGTTCTCCGGCCGGCTCCGCGAGGGGGAGTCGTTCGCCGACATCGACTGGATCCGCGTGGGCATCCCCGACGAGGACCCGGCCACCTATGGCCCCCCGACCCTGCGCGACGTCGTCGCGCCCGCCGCCGCGCTGTCGGGCGTCCCGCACCGGTCCATCGCGCTGCGCGCCCCGGGCGCCGTCCGCTGCGCCTTCCGCCCCTCCAGGGCGACGCGCCTCCGCACCGCCGTCGGCGTGCAGGGCTCCGCCGAGGGAGACGCCGAGATCCGCGTCCTGCGCGATGGCCAGGAGCCCCTCGTGATCCATCGCGTCCACGTCGAGGGCGGCGACAAGGCGACCTGGACCGACGTCGAGCTGCCGCTCGCGCCCTTCGCGGGCTCCCTCATCACCCTCGAGCTCCGCGCCGCGGCCTCGGCCCGCGGCGGACGCGTCCTCTTCGGCGACCCCGTCCTCGCCGGATCGCCCGAGCCTCCGCCGTCCGTGCCCGCGGCGCGCGCCGTCGTGATCGTCGCCCTGAACGGGGTCGAGCGGCCCGATCTTCCCCCCTGGAGCGGTCACCCCGAGCCGAGCCTCGCGACGCTCTCCGATCTCGCCACGTCGGCGACGACGTTCGATCACCACCGGGCGCCGAGCACGGTCGTGTCCTCCGTGATCGCGTCGCTGCTCACCGGCCTGCCGCCGTCGGCTCATACAGTCACCGACACCGGGGCGCGCCTCCCCGCGCGGATGACCACCATCGGCGCCATCGCGAGCGACAGCAGCGTTCGGACCGGGCTCTTCACCGGCGTCCCCACCACCTTCCGGGCGTTCGGGTTCGGGCCAGGCTGGTCCCGTGTCCTCGAGCACCCCCCGACGAGCGGCGAGCCAGCCACCACGCCGATCGACGCCGCCGCCGCCTGGATCAGCGAGACCGTCCGCCAGGACGCAGGGAACCGCCTGCTCGCGTTCGTCCACGCGCGCGGCGGCCACCCGCCCTGGGAGGTCAGCCCGAAGGAGCTGAACGCCCTCAAGCCCGCCGACTACGCCGGCCCGATCGAGCCGCGCCGCGCCGCGCAGGTGCTGGCCAGGCTGCGGAACCGGCGCCGCGACGTGCTCAGCCCCGACGATCGCGACCGCGTCCGCGACCTCGTCACCATCGCGCTCGCCGGCCAGGACCGGGCCCTCGGCAACCTCATCGGGACCCTGAAGACCGCCGGCCTGTGGGACGAGACCCTCTTCATCGTGACCGGCGATCTGGCCAGCGGCCGCTCCGACGCCGCGCTCTACGCCGAGGGCCTCGACCTCCAGGAGCCCGTCCTGACGCTCCCGCTTTATGTCCACTTTCCCGGCGATCTCTACGCCGGCCAGCGCGTCTCTGCCCCGACCGAGATCATCGACATCGCGCGCACCGCCATTGCCTCTCTCGGCCTCTCGTTCGCCCGCAAACCGCTCGGGAAGGATCTGGCGTCCGTCGCCTCGGGCCTCGAGGGCGTCGAGCGCGACCCCCAGATCGCCGCCCTCGGCGATCGTTACTCCGCGCGTTGGGGCAACCTCGTGCTTTCGGGGCGGCTCGGCGTTCCCCCCTTTCTCTGCGACCTCGAGGTGGACCCGACCTGCGCCTTCAACCGCCGCGACGTGATGCCGCTCGCCACCATGGCGCTGTTCCGGCGCATCGTCACGTTCGACCTGTCCGTGCGCGCGCCCGTGTCGCAGCGGGAGCCGGCCACGATCGACGCGGAGACGGCGGCCGTGCTCAACGTCTGGGGCGCGCAATGAGGCCCGCGCCGCGCGCGCTCACGGCCTGACGCGCGGAACGCGGAACGCGGAACGTGGAAGAGGAGAGCGAGAGCCGGAGAGCCCGCTGACGGCGCCCGAGCGTCGCGCCGGCGCGCGGCGAGAGCAGGGCGAGCAGCGCGAGCGGGGGCGTGCGGGGGCGTCCACAACGTCGCGCCGGCCGCGCGAGAGCGCGATTCGCAACGTCACGATGCCTCGCTCCGAGGCATCATGCCCCGCTCCGCGCGCGCCGCGGCGCCCCGCGCGCAGGGCCCAGCGACGTACGCCCGCGCCCGCGCGTGCGCGTGACGCGCTCGCCCCGCGCTCGCCCCGCGCGCGCTGGCGTGCGCGTGATGCGCTCGCTCCGCGCGCGCCGGGCGCCTGGCATGTTTCGCGCAAACGCCGCCAACCGCACAGGGCAAAGCGCCTCGACGGCGCTTCATCTTTCCGTGAGAGGAGTCCTCGCATGAAGGCGACCGACCTATTGAAGGAGCAGCACCAGGAAGTCGACGAGCTCTTCGAGCGCATCTCGCAGGCCGGCGACAACGAGATCAGCGCGCTGCGCGACGAGCTGGTGGCGAACCTCGTGGGCCACTCGGCCATCGAGGAGGAGATCTTCTACCCCGCGACCCGGGAGGCGCTCGGCGCCTCCCCCCTGATCGCGACCTCGTACGAGGAGCACTCCCTCGTCCACATCATGTTGCAGAAATTGCTCAGCACCGAGCCGGGTGACGAAAGCTTTCACGCCAGGCTGGGCGTGCTCAAGGAGCTCGTGCAGCACCACGTCCAGGAGGAGGAGCAGGAGCTCTTCCCGCAGGTCGAGAGCGCCATGGGCGCCGAGCGCCTCGAGGCGCTCGGCGACCGCCTGGAGTCGCGCTTCGACCAGGTGCGCAAGGGCAATGTCGAGGCGCTCCTGACGCAGAACGTCGCGAAGAGCATGCCCGCCGCCGCCAGCGGCCGCCGTACGCGTGCGGCGAAGCCGGCGGCGCGCAAGTCCGCGGCGGCCAAGCGTCCGCCCGCGAAGCGCGCGTCGACGCAGCGCGCCGAGCCGGCGCGGGGCGCGCAGAAGGGCCGTCGCAGCACCCCGGCCGCGACCGGGCGGAAGAAGGCAGCGGAGACCGCGCCGGCGAAGACCGGGCGAGCCGCGCCCGCGCGGAAGCCGAGCCGGCCGGCAAAGACGAGCCGCACGGGCCGCAAGGGCGGTCGCTCGAGCAGCGCCTCCGCACGGTGACGTCGGCGGTACGTCCGCGCACGTCAGCGCACGTCACCACAGTTCAGCGGCGCGAGGTCCGCCCGGAGGGGACGGCGGGACCCGCGCCGCTGCCCAGATCGAACAGCGGAAGCGTGCCGCCAGCCTTCGGGGGAGCGGCCTTCGGGGGAGCGGCAGCGGCCTCCGGGGCGGCGGCCTCCGCCGCGACCTCCTGCAGCAGGGCAGGGTCGTCGTGGCCGACCGAATTGACCCGCGGGGAGACGGGGCGCGCCGCGAGGGTGCCGCGAGGCGCGGGCCGGAGCAGCGCCTGCGCGCGGTCGACGTCAGCGACGTCAGCGACGTCAGCGACGTCAGCGACGTCCGCGCCGTGCGAGACGTCGCCGACGCCGAGCCAGAGGTCCACGTCGCCCGGGTCCAGCAGCACCGGCATGCGGTCGTGGACCGGCGCCACATCGGCGCTCGCCTCGGTGGTCAGGATCGTGAAGCGGATGTCGACCTCCCCGGTGTCGGGGTCCTTCGCCGGCTGGTACAGCCCGGCCAGGCGGAGCAGGCCGCCCGCCGCCGGGTGGAACCACGTCGGTCGCCGCGCGCCCTTCGGCCCGGTCCACTCGTAGAAGCCGTCCGCCGGCACCACGCAGCGGCGCGCCGCGAACGCCCCCCGGAACGTCGGCTTCGTCCGCGCGCCGTCGGCGCGCGCGTTGGCGAGCAGCGACGGCGCCGCGCCGCCCCTGGCGAAGCGCCCCAGGAAGCCCCAGGTCGCGGGCACGAGCGCGCGCTGGCCGTCCCGCGCGCGCAGCACGGGGTGAACGGTGGAAGGAGCGATGTTGTAGCGGGGCCGGTAGCGCGCGGCCGCCTTCGGGTCGGCGGCGATCGCGCGGGCTGGGCCGCCGGCCGCGCCAAAGGACGCCTCCAGGAGCGCTACGAGGGCCGCAAAGTCGGGAAGGGCGAGGGTGAAGCGCGCGCACATAACACTAGATTAGCGCCTTCGGCGCGCCTACAAGGGCGCTCCGGACGTTGGAGGAGGCCGCATGGTGGACAGCTTTGGCACGAAGAGCACGCTGACGGTTCAAGCCGATACATACACCTACTACAAGCTCACCTCGCTGGCGCAGGGCGGCGCTTCGCTCGACAAGCTCCCCTTCTCGCTCCGCATCCTGCTGGAGAACCTCCTCCGCCACGAGGACGGGCGCGTCGTCCGCAAGGACCACGTGGAGGCCGTCCTCAACTGGGACCCGAAGGCCCGCCCCTCGCAGGAGATCGCCTTCCACCCCGCGCGCGTGCTGCTCCAGGACTTCACGGGCGTCCCGGCCGTGGTCGACCTCGCCGCCATGCGCGAGGCGCTCGCGAAGCTCGGCGGCGACTCGCTCAAGATCAACCCGCTCCAGCCCGTCGACCTCGTGATCGACCACTCGGTCCAGGTCGACCGCTTCGCGTCCTCGACGGCCTTGAAGGTGAACGCGGCGCTCGAGTTCGAGCGCAACCAGGAGCGCTACGCCTTCCTCCGCTGGGGAGCGCAGGCCTTCACGAACTTCCGCGTGGTGCCGCCCGACCAGGGCATCTGCCACCAGATCAACCTGGAGTACCTCGCGGGCGCCGTCATGCGGCAGGGCACGCTGGTCTACCCGGATACGCTCGTCGGCACCGACTCGCACACGACGATGATCAACGGGCTCGGGGTCGTCGGCTGGGGCGTCGGCGGCATCGAGGCGGAGGCGGCGATGCTCGGCCAGCCGCTGTCGATGCTCATCCCCGAGGTCGTGGGCTTCAAGCTCCACGGCAGCCTGCCCGAGGGCGCCACCGCGACCGATCTCGTCCTCACGGTCACCCAGATGCTGCGGCAGAAGAAGGTGGTCGGGAAGTTCGTGGAGTTCTACGGCCCGGGCCTGAGCGCGCTCTCGCTCCCGGACCGCGCCACGATCGCCAACATGGCGCCCGAGTACGGCGCCACCATCGGCTTCTTCCCCATCGACGACGAGACGATCGCCTACCTCCGCTTCAGCGGCCGGCCGGCGCCGCTCGTCGCGCTCGTCGAGGCCTATTACAAGGAGCAGGGGCTGTTCCGCACAGACAGCACGCCGGACCCCGTCTTCAGCGACACGCTCTCGCTCGACCTCGGCGAGGTCGAGCCGTCGATCGCCGGCCCGAAGCGGCCGCAGGATCGCGTCCGGCTGAAGGACGCGAAGCGGACCTTCCGCGCCTCGCTGCAGGGCATGCTCGAGAAGGAGTTCACCGCCGCCGAGCCGGCCGCGGTGAAGGCGTTCCTCGAGGAGGAGACCGGCCAGGCCGCCGCGCGCGCGCCCGCGCTCGAGAAGGTCATGCGCCCGGCCGAGATCACCGAGGGCGACGCGCGCTACACGCTGCGGCACGGCTCGGTCGTGATCGCCGCGATCACGTCCTGCACCAACACGTCGAACCCGGCGGTCATGCTCGGGGCGGGCCTCCTCGCCAAGAAGGCCGTCGAGCGCGGGCTCACGGTGAAACCGTGGGTGAAGACCTCGCTCGCCCCCGGGTCCAAGGTCGTCAGCGACTACCTGCGCCAGGCCGGGCTCCTGCCGTACCTCGAGGCGCTCGGCTTCCACCTGGTCGGCTACGGCTGCACGACCTGCATCGGCAACTCCGGGCCGCTGCCGGACGTGATCGGCGACACCGTCCGCCACAACGACCTCGTCGTGGCGAGCGTCCTCTCCGGCAACCGCAACTTCGAGGGCCGCATCAACCAGCACGTGCGGATGAACTTCCTCGCCTCCCCGCCGCTCGTCGTCGCCTACGCCCTGCGCGGCGACGTCGACGCCGACCTCTTCAAGGAGCCGGTCGGCGCCGATCGCAACGGCGAGCCGGTGTACCTCAAGGACATCTGGCCCAGCTCGACCGAGGTCAACGAGGCCATCCGGACGGCGGTGCGGCCCGAGCAGTTCCAGGTGCAGTACGAGAACGTGTTCGCCGGCGACGAGGAGTGGCAGAAGCTCTCGGTCCCGAGCGGCCAGACGTTCGTGTGGGACGAGGCCTCGACGTACGTGCGCAGGCCGCCGTTCTTCGAGGGGCTGTCGAAGGACCCGGCGCCGCTCAGCGACATCCGGGGCGCGCGCGTGCTGGCGCTGCTCGGCGACTCGGTGACGACCGACCACATCTCCCCGGCCGGCAACATCGCCAAGAACAGCCCCGCCGCGAAGTACCTGGTCGAGCACGGCGTCGCGCCGGCCGACTTCAACTCGTACGGCGCCCGCCGCGGCAACCACGAGGTGATGATGCGGGGCACGTTCGCGAACATCCGCCTCAAGAACTTCCTGCGCCCGGGCGAGGAGGGCGGTATCACGGTGCACCTGCCCGACGGCGAGAAGACGACGATCTACGACGCGGCCATGCGGTACAAGGACGAGAACGTGCCGCTGGTCGTCATCGCCGGCGCCGAGTACGGCACCGGGTCGTCGCGCGACTGGGCGGCCAAGGGGACGAAGCTGCTCGGCGTGCGCGCCGTCATCGCGAAGAGCTTCGAGCGCATCCACCGGTCGAACCTGGTCGGCATGGGCGTGCTCCCGCTCGAGTTCGCGCCGGGCGAGGACGCGTCCACGCTCGGGCTCACCGGGCGCGAGGTGTTCGAGATCGGCGGCATTTCGGACAACCTCACGCCGGGCAAGAAGCTGAGCGTCGTCGCGACCGGGGAGGGCGGCAAGACGACGACGTTCACCGTCACCGCGCGCATCGACACGCCGAACGAGGTCGACTACTACCAGCACGGCGGCATCCTCCAGTTCGTGCTGCGCAGCCTGGGCACGACCGCCTAGCGGCCTCCGCGCCGCTCCCCGCCGCCCGGCTCGACGCGCTCGGTGCCGGCGCGGGGAGCGGACCCCGTCCGAATGCGGAGCGGCGCGTCGCGGCTGCTGACGCGCGTACAAGCTTCGGCTAAACCCTGGCGCATGCTCGATCCCCGCCACGTCGCAGATCACCTCGATGAGGTGCGCGCGGCGCTTGCTCGTCGCTCGCCCGCCGCCGCCGCCACCCTGGGAGACGACTTCGCCTCCACGGTGAGCACGCGCCGGTCGAGGATCCAGGAGCTCGAGGGGTGGCAGGCGGAGCGCAACGCGGCGAACGACGCGATGGCGCGCCTCGACAAGAAGTCGCCCGAGTTCGCCCAGAAGCGCGACGAGCTGAAGGCCCTCTCCGGCAGGATCAAGGAGGCCGAGCAGGTCGTCTCCGAGCTCGAGAAGCGGATGACCGAGCTGCTCTCCGGCGTCCCCAACGTGCCGGACCCCTCGGTGCCCGACGGCGCGGGCGAGGAGGGCAACGTGGTCGTCAGGACGTGGGGCGAGAAGCCGAGCTTCACGTTCACGCCGAAGAACCACTGGGACATCGGCACGGCGCTCGGGCTGCTCGACTTCGAGCGCGCGGCGAAGCTCTCGGGCGCGCGCTTCACGGTCCTGATGGGCGCCGCCGCCCGCCTCGAGCGCGCGCTCATCTCGTTCATGCTCGACCTGCACACGCGCGAGCAGGGCTACCTCGAGGTGCTGCCGCCCTTCCTCGTGAAGGACTCGGCCCTGTTCGGCACGGGGCAGCTGCCCAAGTTCGCCGAGGACCTGTTCAAGACGCAGAAGAGCGACCCGGACCGAGCGTACGACCTCTACCTCATCCCGACGGCGGAGGTCCCGGTGACGAACCTCCACGCCGACGAGATCCTCGACGGTGCGTCGCTGCCGATCGCCTACACGGCGTACACGCCGTGCTTCCGCAGCGAGGCGGGCAGCCATGGGCGCGACGTGCGGGGGCTCATCCGGCAGCACCAGTTCGACAAGGTCGAGCTCGTGCGGTTCTCGACGCCGGAGGACTCGCCCCGCCAGCACGAGATGCTCACGGCGCACGCGGAGGAGGTCCTGAAGCGCCTCGGCCTGCACTACCGCGTCTCGGCGCTGTGCGCCGGCGACCTCGGCTTCGGCGCGCAGAAGACCTACGACCTCGAGGTGTGGCTGCCCGGCCAGGGGGTCTACCGCGAGATCTCGAGCTGCTCGAACTTCGGCGACTTCCAGTCGCGCCGCGCCCAGATCCGCTACCGGCCGGAGCCGAAGGCGAAGCCGCGGCTGGTCCACACGATGAACGGGTCGGCGCTCGCGGTGGGGCGGACGGTCATCGCGATCCTCGAGCAGTACCAGCAGGCGGACGGGACGGTGGTCGTCCCCGAGCCGCTCCGAGCGTTCATGGGCTGCGAGGTCCTCCGCGGCAGGTAACACCATGGCAGCCGACGAGGAAGCCAAGCGTGAGCTTCCAGATGCGAGGAGCGCGCGCGAAGGAGGGGAGGGCGAGCGCCGCTCGCAGCTCCCGGAGGCGAGGAGCGCGCGCGAGGGCGAGGGCGAGCGGCGCTCGCAGCTGCCGGAGTCGCGGGGCTCGCGCGACATCGACGGAGAGCGGCGCTCGCAGCTGCCGGAGTCGCGGGGCTCGCGCGACATCGACGGAGAGCGGCGCTCGCAGCTGCCGGAGTCGCGGGGCTCGCGCGACATCGACGGCGAGCGGCGCTCGCAGGTCCACGCGCCGCCGACCCACGCGGAGACGTCCATGGCGCTCGCGCGCCGGCGGCTCCTCGAGCTCTGCAAGCGGCACAAGGACGAGCTGATCGACGACTGGATCGAGAACGTGCTGGCGCTGCCGCCGGAGCGGGGCCGGTACACCGATCGGCCCGTGGGCGAGGTGACCGAGAACGTCCGCTCCTGGCTCGCCGCGTTCACCCGGATCCTCGAGGACGGCAGCGCGGAGCTGCTCGACCAGTTCATCACGCACCTCGTCGAGCAGCGCTACGCGACCGGCTACTCGATCAGCGGGCCGCTGATCGCCGCCTCCGAGTTCCGCACCGCGGTCGCGGGCGTGCTCGACACGACGCACGACGACGGCGACGCGGACGGCACGTCCTCCATCGACGTGCTCCGCGCCGTCGACGCGCTGCTGCTCCAGTTCGAGCACCGCTTCGCCGAGGCGTACGCCCAGCGCTCGCTCTTCGCCTCCGAGGAGCGCTACCGCGAGATCGTCGAGCTCTCGTCCGACGTCCTCGCGACGATCGACCAGGAGGGCATGCTGACGCGGCTGAACGTGCGCTTCGAGGTGCTCTTCGGCCACTCGCGGCAGGCGTGGATCGGCCGGCCGATCACCGCGCTCGCGGTCGCGGCGGACGTGCCGGCCCTGCGCGCGCTCGTCATGTCCGCGTCCCGGGCCGACGAGCCGCGGGAGGCGACCATCCGCTGCGGGACGCGCGCCGGCCTCACCAAGGTGATGACGGTCCGGATCACGCGGCTCTACGGCGAGGACGCGTCGCTCGCGCTCATGCGCGACGTCACCGAGGAGGTCGCGCGCCGCGCCCAGATCCTCCACAGCGAGAAGCTCGCCTCGATCGGCCAGGTCGCGGCGAGCGTCGCGCACGAGCTCAACAACCCCATGGCGTGGGTGATGGCGAACCTCGAGCAGATCCGGAGCGGGGCGCACAAGCTCGTGTCGGCGGCGCGCCCGGTCGCCTCGGGCTCCTACGAGGACCTGCTCCGCGCCATCGACCTCATCGATCGGTCCTGCCACGAGGCGCTCGCCGGCGTCGAGCGGATGCGGGACATCGTGACCGACCTCAACCTCTTCTCGAGCAGCAGCGAGCGCAAGCCCGAGCGGGTCGACCTCGTCGACGTGATCGAGCTGGCGCTGCGCATGACGGGGCCGCAGCTGAGCCAGCTCTGCCGGATCGAGCGCCGGTACGGCGAGATGCCCCCGCTCGTCGGCTACCCGGGCAAGCTCTCGCAGGTGTTCGTGAACCTGTTCATCAACGCGGCGCAGGCGATGCCGAACCGGCCGCGCGACGAGAACATGGTGCGCGTGACGACGCGCTTCGACGCCGGCGTCCACCACGTCGAGGTGGAGGACAACGCGCGCGGCATGACCCCGGAGGTCGTCGAGCGGATCTTCGACCCGTTCTTCACGACGAAGGAGGAGAGCGCGCGCCCGGGGATCGGGCTCTGGGTGTCGCGCAACATCGTCGAGGAGCAGCACGGCACGATGACCGTGTCGAGCCAGCCCGGCATCGGCACGGTCTTCACGATCCGCCTGACCGGCCTCGACCCCGCAGATCTGCCCGCGCTCCGGCCGCCGCCCGAGCCGCCGCGCTCCTCGTCGCGCGGGACGATCCTCTTCGTCGACGACGAGCCGATGCTCCTCAACGCGTTCGCGCGCGCGTTCGAGGAGCGCCACGAGGTGCTCGTGGCGAAGAGCGGCCACGAGGCGCTCGACCTCCTGCGGGACCGCGGCGGCCAGATCGACGCGATCTTGTGCGATCTCCTGATGCCGCAGATGAGCGGGATGGCCCTGTACGACGAGATCGGCGAGCGCTTCCCGCAGCTCCAGCCGAAGATGGCCTTCATGTCGGGCGGCGCCTTCACGGCGAGCGCGCGCGAGTTCGTGGAGCGGGTGGACAACCCGAAGATCGCGAAGCCGATCTCGCTCGACGACCTCGAGCGGGTCATCGCCGATCTCCTGAGCGGCGGGCGGAAGAGGGGGCACTAGGTGGCCGACCGGGCGGCGAGCGCGGTCCGGGAGCGGGCGAACTGCGCGCGCTACCGGCCGGGGCAGCGGGAGGGTTTCTACGAAAGCTTCTTCCAGCGCGCGAACCACCCGACGCGCCCGCTCGCCTTCTGGATCCGGTACACGCTCTTCAGCCCGGCGCGTCGGCCCGAGGCTGCGGAGGGCGAGCTCTGGGCCGTCTACTTCGACGGCGAGTCGGGGCGCCACGCGGTCGCCAAGCGCGAGGTCCCGTTCGCCGGGCGGTGCGCCTTCGCCCGCGACGCCTTCTCGGTCGCCGTCGACGACGCCCGCCTGAGCCCGGGAAGGCTCGCTGGCGCGGCCGGCGAGGGGGATGACGCCATCGTCTGGGACCTCGCCTACGAGGGCGGCGGGGAGCCGCTCCTGCTGCTCCCGGGGGCGCTCTACGACGCGCCGCTGCCGAAGGCGAAGGCGCTCGTCGCCGCGCCGATGGCCGTCTACAGCGGCGTCGTCCGGGCCCTCGGGCGCGACGTGGACGTGTCGGGGTGGGTCGGCAGCCAGAACCACAACTGGGGGACGAAGCACACGGACCTGTACGCCTGGGGGCAGGTCGCCGGGTTCGACAGCCATCCGGACAGCTTCCTGGAGGTCGCCACGGCCCGCCTGAAGGTCGGGCCGTTCTGGACGCCGAGCATGACGCCGCTGGTCCTGCGGCACCGGGGCGAGGAGATCGCGCTGAGCTCGCTGGTCCAGGCGGTCCGCGCCGAGGCCTCGTTCGACTACTTCACCTGGCGCTTCCGGACCGAGACCGCCCGGCTGAGCGTCGAGGGGGAGATCTCCGCGCGCGCGGGCGATTTCGTCGGCCTCGCCTACAGGAACCCTCCGGGCGGCGTGAAGCACTGCCTGAACACGAAGATCGGGGCCTGCACCCTCACGCTGCGGCGAAAGAGCCCGGGTCGTGAGGCAGGGGTCGAGACCCTGACGACGGCGCGGCGCGCGGCGTTCGAGATCCTCACGGACGACCGCGGCCACGGCGTGACGATCCGCGCCTGATCCGCGCCTGATCCGCGCCGGACGCCAGCGGCCGGACCCGCCTGAACCGAGCAGTACAGCGGTCTTCCTCTGTCTCTGGTACATGCGTCACAGAGCGGCGGTCACCCGCACAGGAGACGGGCCCATCTCGACGTTTTCGGCGCGCAAGCGCACTCCTGTGCGCTGAGCACCGAAAACGTCGAGATGGGCCCGTATCCGAAGCGGGTGCCCGCCGCTCAAGAAAGGCGGATGTTGTGAGCCTCAAGCACCCCCGGACCATCCTCGTTGCCCTGGACAGCTCGCCCAGGGCGTCTCTCATCCTCGCGGAGGGCGTCGACCTCGCGCAGAAGCTCGGCGGCAGGCTGGTGCTCGTGCGCGGCATCGGGCTGCACCACAGCTTGCCGGCCGAGGCGCTGAACGAGTCGCCGACCCGCGTCCCCGAGATCCTGGAGCGGAGCGACAGGGAGGAGCTGGAGCAGCTCGCCGGCGACGTGCCGCCCGAGCTCCTCGCGAAGATCGTGGTCCACGTCGGCGTCGCCTGGGAGGTCATCTGCCGGACGGCCGATGAGGAGAACGCCGACCTCATCGTGATCGGGTCGCACGGGTACTCTGGCATCGACAAGGTGCTCGGGACGACCGCGGCGAAGGTCGTGAACCACACGAGCCGGTCAGTGCTCGTGGTGCGTGAGAGGCCGTCGGACTGACGCGGGGCCCGGCCTCAGGGCAGCCTGGCGATGAGCTGATCGCCCAGCTGCGGCTGATCGATCTTGCCGAACCAGATCCGCCAGGTGGCCTTCATGAAATCGAGGCCGCCGACCGTCGCGGTCCCGCCGCCCGCGACGGTGACGGTGGTCGCCTTCGCGCGCGGGTCGTACTCGATGGTGACCTCGGCTCCTTTCTTGAGGTCTCTCTCGAACGCCGCCACGAACCGTCCGATCTTCGTCGCGTCGGTGTAGTCGTTCATCGCGTAGGCGTCCCTCAGCGCCTTGACGATGGAGCCGCGATCGACGTCGCGCAGCATCGTCCAGACGAACTTCTTCCCCGTATCCATGTCGATGACAGCCTGCCTGGACCGCGTGGGAGGGAGCTGGTCCATGTAATGGCTGATCCGGTAAACCTCGATCTTCGCCACACCCACCGTCCTCACGCGGACGCCATCGCCCGTGAGCGTGTAGTCCGGTAAAGCGAAGAGGCTCGCGACAGCCAGGAAGATCGCCGCGAAAGCGGCGAGAAAAGCTGGAGATTTGCTTCGTGCGAGTTTCATCGGAATCGACCTCCTCTGGCATCGCCGGCTTCGTGCGGCGCTGTCCAGGCGCCGCGCTCGGGGATCACCAGTCCACCGCAGCGGCCGAGCAAGACCCGGACCGCAGCCGCAGGGACGTCGGGAGTCGCCGATAGCGGGAGATCGCGAGTCGTGCCCTGGCGACAGGCAGGGATGACCCATGGACGTGTGCTCGAAGGGGGCTCTGGCGGCGGGCAGCGGCGCGGCGCCGGGGCGAGCTGGCGGCGGGCGGTGGCGCGGCGCCGGGGCGAGCTCGCCCGGAGATCTTTTTCCAGCCCGGCCCGTACAAGCCGCGCGCTGGGGGTCGAGGAGAGCGCGGCGGAGGACGCGAGGTCCCCCGGTGGCCGCGCCATGGCTTTGCGGCGGAAGGAGCTTCTCTATGCGGACGATGCTCGCGGGATTGCTGATGGGATGGACGGCTCTCGGCTGCGCGGCCGGCGCGGCGACGGCTCCGGGGACGAGCGCCGCGGCCGCGGGCGGCGCGCCGGGCGCAGGAGCGCGGGAGGAGGGCGCGGCCGCCGCGGCGCCGCCGGCGCTGGTGGCGGCCAAGCCGCGCGAGGGCGCGGCGGCCGAGGCGCCCGCGCCGGAGCCGGGGCCCGAGCCGAGCCGGGGCGTCTGGATCGGCGCCGCTGGCGCGAGCGACTTCGTGCTGCCGGGGACGCGCGAGACGCAGCTCGGCGTGTGGGTCGATGTCCCGGCGGCCCGGCGCGGGGCGCGCGCGCCGGCCGCCGTCGCGCTGCTCGTGGACGCCTCCGGCTCGATGCAAGGAGCGAAGATGGAGCACGCCCGCGCGGCGGCGCAGGCGTTCGTCGACCGGCTGCCCGACGGCGACGTCGTGTCGCTCGCGTCGTTCGCCGACGCCGCGGAGGAGCGCGTGGCGCCCACCGTGCTCGGCCCCGCCACGCGGGCCGCGGTGGCGCGCGCCATCGCCGCGCTCGGCCCGGAGGGCAGCACCAACCTCTTCGATGGCCTCCGGCTCGCGGAGAAGCACGCGGTCATGGCGCCGTCGACGCACGCCGTCCGGCGGGTGGTGCTGATCTCGGACGGCCAGGCGAACATCGGGCCTTCCTCCCCCGACCTCCTCGGCGCGCTCGCGCAGCGCGGCGCCGACCGCGGGGTGCAGATCACGTCGATCGGGGTGGGGGCCGACTACGACGAGCGCACGCTGAACGCGCTGGCCGTCGGCTCCAGCGGCAGGCTGTACCACCTCACCGAGGCGCACGAGATGTCCTCCGTCCTCGAGCGCGAGCTGGCGCTGCTCCAGACGACGGCGGCGACCGGGGCGTTCGTCGAGATCGTCCCGGCGCCCGGCGTGGAGATCGTGGGCGTACCCAACGAGCGTTCCGACCGGTCCGGCGACGCGATCCGGGTGCTCCTCGGCACGATGTTCGGCGGGCAGCACCGCGAGATGCTCGTGCGGGTGCGGGTCGCCGCGCCGGCCGCCGGATCGCACCCGCTGGCGAGCGTGCGGCTCCACTTCCGCGACCCCGAGAACGGCAACGTCCCGCGCGTGCAGGAGGTGGTGGCCCGCTACGACGTGACGAGCGACCCCGCCCTCGTCGCCGCGCGCCAGAACGAGAAGACCCAGACCATCGCGGCGGTGATCGAGACGGGCATGGCGCAGCTCGAGGCCGCCCAGGACGTGAACTCGGGCAATTTCAGCGCGGCCGAGGCGAAGCTCGCCGCGGCGGAGGATCGGCTCCGGCAGCAGGCGGCGCGCGCCCAGTCGGCGAAGGAGAAGGGGCGCGCCGCCGACGCGGCCGCGGCGGTGGCGAGCGCGCGCAAGACCGCGCGCGCGGCCGCGGCGGCCCCGCCCTCGGCGCGGCGCATGGACGCGCTCGAGATGAACAGCGGCTCCCGGCTCTGGGCCGACCGCTGAGCCGCGCCGTTCAAGCGCCCAGCTGCGTCTTCGATTCCGTCGCTGAGTTCCCGACTGCGCCCTTGTATCCAGCGCTGGAGCGCCCTCTGCGTCTTCCTCTCCAGCGCTGACTGTCCAGCGCTGAAGTTCGGACTGCGCGTCTTCGTATCCACCATTGAGGCGCCTCCCGCGCCTCGACCATCCATGATGGCCGTGCGGAGCGTCCATCATGGATGGGTTGACCGAGCTCTTCCGAATAAAGCTTGGCCGGTCATGGTTGATCAATCTATCAACGTTGATCCATGGATCCATCATGCACCAGGATGGACGCGCCTCGCGCGCCCCCCGGGTGGGTCCCCTCGCGCGGCCGCGGCCCTCGACAGGGGGGCGGGCCTTGCGCGACATTGCTCCGGTCCTCCCGACATCTCGCCACGCGCGCGACCTGCCTGCCACCATGAGCCCGAACGCCTCCCCCGCCCCCGCCCTCGCCCCGGATCTGGACGCCGGCGCTGCGCGCGAGCTCTGGCCGCTCGACCCGGCCGTCACCTTCCTGAACCACGGCTCGTTCGGCGCCTGCCCGCGCGCGGTGCTCGAGGCGCAGCAGCGCTACAGGGACCAGATGGAGCGCGAGCCCGTCCGCTTCTTCATCCGCGAGCTCGAGCCGCTGCTCGACGCCGCCCGCGGGGAGCTCGCCGCCTTCGTCGGCGCCGACCCCGAGGACGTAGCGTTCGTGCCCAACGCGACCGCCGGGGTCAACACCGTGCTGCGGTCGCTGTCGCTCGGGCCCGGCGACGAGCTCTGCGTCACCGACCACGGATACAACGCCTGCCGCAACGCGGTGGAGGCCGCCGCGGCCCGCGCCGGGGCGCGCGTCGTGGTCGCGCCGGTGCCGTTCCCCATCCAGGCGCCCGAGCAGGTGGTCGAGGCGGTGCTCGCGCGCGTCGGGCCCCGGACGCGGCTCGTCCTCGTCGACCACGTGACCAGCCCGACGGGGCTCGTGTTCCCGGTCGCCTCGCTCGCCTCCGAGCTCGCGGGGCGGGGCGTGGACCTGCTCGTCGACGGAGCGCACGCGCCCGGCATGGTGCCGCTCGACCTCCGCGCCCTCGGGGCAGCCTATTACACCGGCAACTGCCACAAGTGGCTGTGCGGGCCGAAGGGCGCGGCGTTCCTCCACGTGAGGCGCGACAGGCAGGGCGCGATCCGCCCGCTCACGATCAGCCACGGCGCCAACTCGCCGCGCACGGACAGGTCGCGCTTCCTGCTCGAGTTCGACTGGACGGGCACCGCCGATCCCAGCGCCGTCCTCTGCGTCGCGGACGCGATCCGCTTCATGGGCGCGCTCCTGCCCGGCGGCTGGCCCGCGCTCCGGGCGCACAACCGGGCGACCGCGCTCGCCGCCCGCGACCTCCTGTGCGAGGCGCTCGGCTGCCCGCCGCCGAGCCCCGACGCGATGATCGGCGCGCTCGCGACGGTGCCGCTCCCCGACGCGCCGTCCTCGCCGCTGCGCCTCGATCCGCTCCAGGACGCGCTCCTGGAGCGCTGGGGGATCGAGGTGCCTGTGTTCGCCTGGCCTGCGTCGCCCCGCCGGTGGCTCCGCATCTCGGCGCAGATCTACAACGGCAGGCCCGACTACGACCGGCTCGCGGCGGCGCTCTCGTCGCTGCTGTAGCGCGCGACGGGAGGGCCTGCCGGTGGCGTGGCCGCAGCGCCGGGGCGTGACGGCGCGGCGCTCCGCCGGGCCGTAGCGGCGCGCCCGCAGCGCCGGGGCGTGGCGGCGCGGCGCTCCGCCGGGTCGTAGCGGCGCGCCCGCAGCGCCGGGGCGTGGCGGCGCGGCGCTCGCCCGCAGCGCCGGAGCTCCGCCCCGGATCCGCGCCGCGCTTCTTGCGCCACCGCTCGCGGGAGCAGAGCGCGCGCGCCTCGCGAGCGGATAGGATGCGCGCCCCAAGGAGACACGATGCCACGCCGAGTCCTGGTCTTGTCCTCGCTTTGCTGCCTGGCCGTGGCGACCTTTGCGGTCGCGCCGTCCCTCGCGCAGCCCGTGACGCCTCCCCCGGCGACGGCCCCCGCTCCCGCCGCTTCCTCCGCGCCGGCGAGGACGCCCACCGCCCCCTCCGCACCGATGCCGACGCCCCCGGCGCCCGGCGCGCCGCAGCCGCCCGCGGCTCCCGTCCCGCCGGCGGCCGGCGCGCCCACGCCGGGAGCAGCCGCGCCTGCGCCCGGGGCAGGTGCGCCCGCGCCGGGAGCAGCCGCGCCGGGAGCAGCCGCGCCGGGAGCAGCCGCGCCGGGAGCCGCCGCGCCGGGAGCCGCCGCGCCGGGAGCGCCCGCGCCCGGGGCAGGTGCCGCCGCGCCCGGCGCGCCCGCGCCCGAGGCACAACCGACCGCGCCGGAAGGCGCAGCGCCGCCCCCGCCAGGCACCGCCGCGCCGCCTGCGGAGACGACGGGCGGTCCCGACGCGAGCCGGACGCGCAGCGCGCCCACGAACTGGACCTTGTCCCTCTCGGACGCCGAGCTGGGGCCGCCGCCCGCGCCCGAGCCCGAGCCAGGTGACGAGACGCTTAACCGGTCCAGCCTCCCGCTCGGCCGGCGCGGCGCAATCGGCGTGGAGACTTCGTCATTCACGGGCGGCGACAGCGACGTCTCCGGGCTCGCCATCGCCCTCTTCGCCCGCATGCCGTTCGCCGGGCATACCTTCCTCGATATCCGGGTCCCCTTCGGCCTCGCGATGGACGAGCGCACCGACGCCGTGCTCGGCAACGTGATGCTCGGTGCCCACCACATCGCTCGCGCGGGCCGGAGGCTCTGGCTCACGGTGGGCGGCGCCGTCGGGCTGGCGACGCTCTCTGGCCAGACCCAGCACCACAGCAGCTACGAGCCGGTCGGCGCGAGCCGGGCGTACTGGGACCTGCACGAGTACTTCCCGAGCATCCTCCCGATCCACGCGCGCCTCGGCGCCGAGGGCCACTTCGGCCCGCTGATCGCGCGCGCCCAGCTCGAGCCTGTGCTCTATATCCCGCTCGGCCGCAACAAGGAGTACGAGGTCGCGATCCAGCACGCCGCCGAGCTCCAGATCGGCCACGGCATCGGCGGCGGCCTGCGCGTGCAGGGCATGGCGCTGCCCACCTTCGACAACGTGAGCGTCCGCCACGCCGTCGCGCGCAACCTCTACGTCCTCGCCCTCGAGCCGTTCCTCACGATCGAGCGCAAGCTCACGTTCATCCGCGCGGGGCTGCTGCTCCCCTTCGACGAGGAGCTCGGCCCGCCGCTCGACCACACCTGGGGCTTCCGGTTCAGCGCGGGCGTCCACGTCGACTGAAGCCCGCGGCGGCGGGGGGCCGCGGCGGCGGGCGCGCGCCGGCTAGGCGCCCCGGGCGCGGGTCGCCTCGCCGATCGCGTGGGTGATGTGCCCCTCCAGCTCGCCCGCGGGCAGCTGCTCGGACTCCACGACGACAAGGCGTGCTCCCGCGTCCTCCGCGAGCAACTCGAACGTCCGCGGCGCGCGGTCGTGCAGGTGGCTCGGCAAGATGATCGCGAGCGGGCGGAGGCGAACGGCCACCGACCACGCCGACGCCGCCTCGCACGAGCGGACAAGGAAGCGTGCCCGCGCTGCAACCCTGCGGCAACGAGCCAGAAAATGGGGGCTGCAGTCGAGCGCCAGCACCATGGGAATCCTGATCAACTGACTGCTGCTACTAGGCGGCTCCGACATAGAAAGATGCTACTCCAGCGAAGCGCGATTGCGCGTCCTCTTATTCCGCATAACCGATACAGAGCTTTCCCGAAATAGAAAACAACAAGCTCGCCAGCTCATGTAAGCAGTCACGCGTTTGTTTGGTGTATTGGGTAACGTTCTGTGAACACAGGATGTTTGAAATGAACGCTGCGAGAACGGGAGCAGGCAGCGCACTACAGCCCACGACGGCGGCGCGCAAATTCCCCGGGAAACACGGGCGTCCTCGGCGCACCAGCGGCGCGTGAGGCCGTGTTCGTTCGCGCCTGGATGGAATGATGTACCGTGGACGGATGCGATCGTGACGGCCCGAGCGAGCGCACCGCGGCGAACGAGCCCCCGGCGCGAACGCAGGGACGAAGTCGGCGCGCAGGGAGTGGACGGTCGGGACGTAGGGTGTGCGGGCAGCAGCAACGGGACGCGTCGCACGAGAAGGCTCGATTTCGCGCATGGGCCTTGCGGGATCGGCGCAGCGGCGCGACGCCGTCTCCAGCGCGTCGAGGCTGGCGCACCGCAAGGGAGTTGGCGCGCCCACGGAAAGGAGATCCTGTGTCATCGCGACGCGCCAGGGCGCCGCGCCAGCGCCGCCGCGTGCCGGAGGCGACCTCCGGTCACAGCGACCCTCCCGCGTCGAGCGCCCGGAGCGCGCTCGCCCAGGCAGCGCCCCGGAGCGCGCGTGCGACATGCGCTCTTCCGCCAACCACCCTCTGCTCGTAGATTCCAGCGCTGGTGGCGCGCACGTCATGTTCCTCACAGTTGCTCGCGAGCGCGACCGCCCCGGTCCAAGGAGAAGTGTTTCGAACAGGTTGCGAGGCGCGCCGGCCGAGGCGCCGGCCCCCGGGGAGACCGCCCCTTCGCGCGGGGAGCGAAGCCGTCTCCCGGGCCGGCGGCTGCAGGGCAGGGGCGCCGGGAGAGGCAGAGAGAGGTGGCGGTGTCGAGCTGGCAGCCGCAATAAGGAGCCCACTCTATCATGTGTTCGCCCGGATAGAACAGGGCGAGGCACGCGGAGGCGATGGCGCCCAGCACGCCGACGCGAAGACGTCCCACAGACCGCCGGGTCGCCGATTCTGCGGTGGTGCTGGATTTTTACAGCCACGCGCGGCCGACGGCGGGCTGAGCCTCCGCGGGTGCGGCATAGATGAGCTGATCCTGCGATATCGTGGTTCAAGCCCAGGCAGGCGGCGCGCCGGTCCGGTGATGCCCTGACCCAGATAAAAAGTCCTCTCGGGAGATAGCTTGGTTAGAAAGGACACTAAACTTTGTCTCCGGCCCACCGTATGTCTGCTCGTCGGTGACACCACCCACCGGCGCGGATGTCGCTGAGCAGGTGGAGCCCTCGCCCTCGGCGGCGTTGCGAGCACGGTTGACCGGGCCGCCTTCCTCGGAAGCGGGGAGGGCGAGCGCGCCGGGCGGGTGTGAGGCGGCTCGCCCGGACGCCCGCGCGCCGCGCGGCGGCTTGGTCCAGACGCGAGCGCGCCGGGCGGGTGAGGCGGCTCGCCCGGAGGCGAGCGCGCCGCGCGGCGGCTCGCGGGCGGCCCGCTCGCCGGCAGGACGCTGGGGCGGTCGTGGTATATGCCGGCGCCATGGCGCAGGTCCACGGCGGCAGGCTCGTCTCGAAGGCCCTCGCGAGGCACGGGGTGACGCACCTCTTCACCCTCTGCGGCGGGCACATCCAGGCGATCTACGACGGGTGCCTCGATGAAGGGATCCGGGTCGTCGACGTGCGACACGAGCAGACAGCCGGCCACGCGGCCGACGGGTACGCGCGGGTGACCGGAAGGCCAGGGGTGTGCGCCGTCACCGCTGGGCCGGGCGTCACCGACGTGGTGACCGCCGTCGCCAACGCGCAGCGCGCCGGCGTCCCGATGGTGGTGATCGGCGGCGCCGGCCCGCGGGCCCTCGCCGACATGGGCTCGCTCCAGGACATGAACCACGTCGAGCTGATGCGCCCCATCTCGAAGTGGAGCGCCTCCGTCCCCTCGACCGACCGCATCCAGGAGTACGTGGAGTCGGCCTTCCGCGTCGCCCAGGCGGACGTGCCGGGCCCGGTCTTCCTCGAGATGCCGCTCGACCTCCTGATGAGCTTCGCGGGCGACGACGCGCCCGCCACCGCGCCCATGGCCCCGCCCCGGCCCGGGGGCGACCCGGCCGCCGTCGCGCGCGCCGCGGCGCTGCTGAGCGAGGCGGAGCGGCCGATGTTCATCGTCGGCAGCCAGCTCCGCTGGTCGCCGCGGCGGGACGCGCTGCGCCGCTTCGCCGACGCGGTGCAGGCGCCCTTCTACCTGAACGGCATGGCCCGCGGCGCGCTGCCGCACGCGCACCCCGGGCTGATGAGCCGCTCGCGCCGCTTCGCCCTGTCGCAGACCGACCTCTGCGTGGTGCTCGGGACGCCGTTCGACTTCCGGCTCGAGTACGGCCGCGCCATCAATCCGGCCGCGAAGGTCGTGCAGATCGATCTCGACGGCGCCGCGCTCGGCAAGAACCGCCGCGTCGACCTCGGGATCCACGCGGACAGCGGGGTCGCGCTGGAGCAGCTGCTCGCGGAGGTGCCCGGCAAGCGCGTCGAGGCGTGGCTCTCGGCCGTGCAACAGGCCGAGGAGCGGTCGCGCGCGAAGATGCTGGCGGAGATCGAGGGCGACAGCGACCCGCCGAACCCGCTGCGCGTCTGCGCGGAGATCGGCAAGCGGCTCGGCAAGGACGACATCGTGATCGGCGACGGGGGGGACTTCGTGGCCACGGCCGCGAACGTGCTGAAGCTCGAGTGGCCACAGCTCTGGATGGACCCAGGGCCGCTCGGGACCCTCGGGGTCGGCCCGGGCTACGCGATGGCGGCGAAGCTCGCGCGGCCCGAGGCGAACGTGGTGCTCGTGTACGGCGACGGCTCGTTCGGCTTCCACGCGCTCGAGTTCGAGGCGATGGCGCGCCAGGGCATCCCCGTCGTGAGCGTGATCGGCAACGACGCGGCGTGGACGCAGATCCGGCGGGGGCAGGTGGAGCTCTACGGCGAGGGCCGCGCGCCCGCGACGGCGCTCGACTTCACCCGGTACGACCGCGTGGTGGAGGCGCTCGGCGGCTTCGGGGCCTGCGTGGAGCGGCTGGAGGAGCTCGGGCCCGCGCTGGACGAGGCGTTCCGGTGCGGGAGGCCGGCGTGCGTCAACGTGAAGATCGCGAAGAGCGACTTCCGCAAGGGCGCGATCAGCGTCTGATCCCGTGGAGCTCCGGTTCATCTCCCCCGACCTGCAGAGCCTCGACGAGCTCGACTCCGAGGTGCTCGCGTGCGCCCCGTTCAGCGACGCGCTGCCCGCCCACGGCGTGGCCGGCCTCTGCGACTGGCGGCTCGGCGGCCGGATCTCGGATCTCACGCGGCAGGGCCTGATCACCGGCGAGCTCGGCGAGGTCGTCATGATCCCGTGCAAGCCGCGCATGGCGTTCGACAAGCTCGTCCTCTTCGGCGCCGGCCGGCGCGACGCGTTCGACGAGGCCGTCTTCCGCGACGTGGTGCGCCGGATGCTGGCGACCATGGGCGGGCTCTGCACGCGCGTCGCCGTGGTGGAGCTCCCGGGACGGCACGACGGGCTCATCCCCGCCGAGCAGGCGGCCGACGCGCTCCTCGACTGCGCGGGCAGGGAGCGCGGCGACAACGTGTGGACGCTGGTCGAGCGCGCCGAGGGCCGGCAGCAGATCACGCAGCACATGATCGAGCAGCGGCGCCGCGTGCGCCGGGCCCTTTGAAGCGCCGCGCGGCGTGGACGACGTCAGGCGGGCGTCTTCGGTAGATCGACGGTGAAGGTCGCGCCCTCGCCCGGGCGGCTCTCGACGTTGATCGTCGCGCCGAGCGCGTCCGCGATCTGCCGGACGATCCACAGGCCCATGCCGAAGCCGCTGTAGTTCTCGCTGGAGACGGCGCGCTCGAAGCGCTCGAAGATGCGCGCCTGCTGGTCCGGCGCGATGCCGATGCCGCGATCCCGCACCGTCAGGCGGGCGCGATCCCCGAGGTCCACGAGCTCGACGTCGATGGGCTTTCCGGCGCCGTACTTGATCGCGTTCGAGAGGAGGTTCGTGACGATCTGGTCGAGCCGGAGGCGATCCCACCGGCCGGCGAGCGAGGCGGGGGACGAGAGGTTGACCGGGCAGCCCGCGGCGGCGAGCTCCTCGCGGAAGCGGTCGAGCGCGTCGTTCACCGTGGCCGCGAGGTCGACGTCCTCGAGCTCGAGCTGCAGGCGGCCCGCGGAGATGCGCGAGATGTCGAGCAGGTTCGTGATCAGCCGCGCGAGCCGCTCGACCTGGCGCTTGATCATCTCCAGCCGCGGCGTCGCGCGCTCGGCGGTGAGGCCGCCGCGCTTGCCGGCGCGCAGGAGGCCGTCGACCTGCAGCTGCATGGGCGTGAGCGGCGTGCGGAGCTCGTGGGACGCGATCGTGAGGAAGTCGTCGCGCGCGCGCACCGCGAGCTGCGCCTCCCGGTAGAGCCGGGCGTTGTCGACGGCGAGGGCGGCGCGCCGCGCGAGATCCTGCGCGAGATCGAGGTCGACGGGGTCGTAGCGCCGGTGCGTGGAGGCGAACGAGAGCGTGCCCAGCGTGCGGCCGCGCGCGGTCAGCGGGACCACGAGGTGCGAGGCGAGCGAGAGCGAGCGCAGCGCCTCGTAGTGCGCCTGATCGAAGGAGATCGCGCGGACGAACGAGTCGGTCACCTTCGGGATGAGCTCCGGCTGCGCCGTGCGCAGGACCTTGCCGATGCCGCGCGCGGCGGAGTCGGCCGTCAGCTTGCCGAGGAGCTCGGTCGCCGCCGCCATGGAGGGATCCGCGTGCGCGGTCACCTGGCGCTCGATCGCGCCGGACTCGTCCTGCAGGAGGAGCACGCAGATCGACGCGAAGTCGGGGAGCGCGACGCGGACCACGCGCCGCAGCGTCTCCTCGAAGTCGAGCGACTCGCCGAGGATCTGCCCGGCCGAGACGAGGATGCGCTGGGCCTCGTGGACCCGGCGGCGCTCGGTCACGTCCCGGGTGACCTTCGCGAAGCCGCGGAGGCGCCCCGCCTCGTCGAAGAGGACGCTGATGACCTCGTTCGCCCAGTAACGCGTGCCGTCCTTGCGGACGCGGTAGCCCTCCTGGACCGAACGGCGGGTCTCCACGGTGTCGTCGAGCTCGGCGGCGGGCCTGCCGAGCTCGACGTCCTCCGGCGGGTAGAGGATCGAGCAGTGACGGCCGATGACCTCGTCGGCGCGGTAACCGTTGATGCGCTCAGCGCCCGGGTTCCAGCTGGCGATGCGGCCCGCGGGGTCGAGCATGAAGATGGCGTAGTCCTGGACGCCCTCCACGATCAGGCGGAATCGCTCCTCGCTCTGCTTGATGCGCCGGTCGGCGCGCGCCTCGGCCGCCTCCATCTCCCGGCGCAGGAGGAGCTCGCGCATCCTGCGGTTCTCGTCCTCGTAGTGCTTGCGGCGCAGCTGGGCGCGCAGGCGCGCCTTGAGCACCGTGAACTCGCCCGACTTCGTGACGAAGTCGTCGGCGCCGGCCGAGAGGGCGTCGAGGATCGCCTTGTGGTCGTCGCGGCCGGTGAGGATCAGCAGCGGGATGGGCCGCCACGCGGCGTTCGCCTTGATGCGGAGGCACGTGGCCGGACCGGAGAGGCCCGGCATCACCATGTCGAGCACGATGCCGTCGACGCGCGCCGACGTGAGCCGCGCGAGCGCCTCTTCCCCCGAGTGGGCGAGCACCGGGACGTAGCCCTCGTCGCGCATCGCCGCCGCGACCTGGTGCAGGTACGTGGGGCTGTCGTCCACGACCAGGATGCGGGGAGGCGGCGTGTCCGCTGGCCGGTTCATGGACGCCTCCCGCGCGGGCTCCGGTCAGCGAGGGCGGCCGCCGCGGCGAGGCGCACGGGGCTGGTCATGCCGGCGCGGCACCCGCCGAACACCCTCCGTGGCGCGCCCACCCTCATTGGCCACCCGTGCAGGTTGGCATGCGTTCTCCCCCGGCCGACGCCAAAAGCCTACCTGGCCCGTTGCACTTTGCGTACAGCATCCTCTTCCAACAGACGCCGGCCGCTCGCAACGTTGCGTCCCTCGACCGCTCACCGGGATCCCAGCAGTAGCGCAGCCGATGCGCTTCGTTAGTCCGGGCTGTCCGGAACGGTCGTACGGAAGAATCCAAGGCATAAACCAGGCAAATCTCGATTGACAGGAGGCGCATCGTTGCGCGATGTGCACCGAGTCGAGAGCCAGGTTCGACAGGCGACGACCGTCGCTCACGGGCGGCGCGCCTCCCCGCGACAGGGCGTGAGCGCGCGGCGCGGAGCTCATCGCGTGGCTGGATTCCCGGATGAGCGTCAATCGAGCGGCAGCGCGGGGGAGCGTAGAAGATGGCGAGTCCGTCACCCCTCGTCGATGAGCTCGAGCATCGTGGCGCGCGCCGGTCCGCCGGCGGGTAGCCAGCGGCAGAGCTCGTCGACGCCGACCTCGTCGACGACCCGGCGGAGCTCGGCGCGCGCGGCGGTGAGCTCGCCCCGCGCGGCGAGCGCGTGCGCCCGGGTGATGCGGTAGCGCTGGCGCACCTCGGCCGGCTCGCCCCGCTCGCCGTCGCGGCGGCCGACGAGGGAGAGCGCTCCCTCGACGTCGCCCGTGCGCACGAGCACCGCGGCGCGCGCGCCCCGCACGAGCGGACGCACCGACGCCGGCGCGCGATCCTCGTCGAGGTCGTCGAGGAGCCGCGTGGCCGCGCCGAGATCGCCAGCGCAGAGCTGCCACTGGGCGAGGTTGCTCAGGAGCAACACGCGCACCTGCGGGAGTATCCAGTTCGGTGGGATGTCGCGCAGGGAGGCGGCCGCGGCCTTGTAGTTCCCCTCCCACGCGAGCGACTGGCCGACGACCTGCGCGGCGTAGGCGTAGATGATCCGGGGATCGCCAAGGTGGCTCGGCGGCGCCGCGGCGGGAGCCACGGCCGGGCGCGCGGCCGGCGGCTGCGGCGGCTGAGCCGGGCCCGGCGCGCTCGTCGTCGCGGCGAGGCGGGCGCGGCGCTGGCTCATCCGGCGGGCTCCTCGGGCGGTCCGGCGGCGCGCGCGACCTGGTCGGGGCGGACCGAGGCGGGGTCGAAGCGCTGCGCCGCGGCCAGCATCTTGTTGAGCGTGGGCTCGAACGGCGCGTCCGGAGACCGCTGGAAGCGGAGCGGGTTGATGCGGGCCACGACGAACGCCTTCAGGTAGGGGCTCTCGAAGCCGCGCGCCCTGAGCCCGTCGACGGCCTGCGCGACAGCGTCGTCGAGCGCGAGGAGGAGGTCGGCCCGCGCCTTGCGGGTCTCGAGCGCCTCCGGGAGCGGCTCGTCGAGGAAGCGGTCGATGTGCCGGAGGACCGACTGGTAGGCGCCGCCCGAGAAGCGCGGGCGCCGCTCGTAGCAGAGGCCGAGCGTGAGCAGGCTCGGCTCCTCGAACTCGAGGCGGAACTCGTGCTCGGGCCGCGGATCGAGATCCGCGAGGGAGCGCGCCATCCGCGTCACCTCGAGCGCCTTCTCGCGGATGTTGTGCGCCTTCTCGGTGTTGAGGGCGAGGATGCGGTAGGCGACCCGCTCGTCCGGCAGCACGAGCGCGACGGCGCTCTTCGCGCCGAGGCGCGTGAGCGCGGCGCGCCGGTGGTTGCCGTTTGGCGTCCAGTACCTGCCCTCGCCGGGCGCGGCGGGCGCGGCCCGGCCCGGCCCGGACGAGAGCGGGGTGCGCACCGCGATGATGGGGTCGAGGAAGCAGTCGAGCTTGTCGATGACCTCGCCGAGGCGCGCGACGTGCGCCTCCGAGAGGTCGCGCTGGAACGGCGTGGGCTCCACCCGGTCGAGCGGCAGGCCGGCGAGGATCGCCCACGCGCCGCCGACCGGCTCGCGGTAGATCGCGAGCACGCTGCCGCCGTCGCTCCGGATCGCGTCGCCGAGGGCGGCGACCTCCGGCGGCGGGGCGCCGGCGGCGAGCTCGACGGCGCCGAGGCCGCGCGTGCCCGCGGCCGGTGCCGCCTTCTTGCGCCGCGCGCGGGCGGCAGGCGCGGCAGGCGCGGCCTTCGGCTCCCTGGGCGCCCGTGGCTTGGCTGTGCGTTTCGCGGCCATCGATCCTCCCTGGCGACCCCTGAGCATGCTCCGGGGATCGACCCTCCCTGGCGACCCCTGAGCATGCTCCGGGGATCGACCCTCCTCAGCGACCCCTGAGCATGCTCCGGGGATCCGCGCTCGTCCCCCCTCTCATGGTGTCGGCGATCGCCTGGTAGAAGCGCTCGAGCCGCTGGTCCGCGGCGTGGAACACGGTCCCCTCCGGGTACCTGCCGTCCGCGTTGGCGACGCCCGCAGGGACGCCGGTGATGATCTCGGTACCCTCCTCGACCGTGCTCACCTCGTAGACGTGGAAGCGGCCAGCCTCGATCGCGGTGATGACGTCGCCGCGCAGCATGAGCGCGTCGCGGTTCGCGCTCGGGATCAGCACCCCCTGCTCGCCCGTCAGGCCCTTGGCCGCGCACAGGTCGAAGAAGGCCTCGATCTTCTCGTTGATGCCGCCCACGGGCTGGATGCTCCCCTGCTGATCGATGCTGCCCGTGACGGCGAGCTCCTGCCGGATCGGGACGCCGGAGAGCGCCGAGAGGAGCGCGTAGAGCTCGCTCGAGGAGGCGCTGTCGCCCTCGATGGGCTCGTACGTCTGCTCGAAGACGAGCGAGGCGCCGAACGAGAGCGGGCGGCGCTGGGCGAACCGGGCGGCGAGGAAGCCCGTGAGGACGAGCACGCCCTTGCTGTGGAGCGGGCCGGACATCTCGACCTCGCGCGCGATGTTCACCGGGCCCTCGAGGCCCGGGTACACGACCGCGGTCACACGGCAGGGGCGGCCGAACGTCTGCGGGCCGTCGGAGAGCACCGAGATCGCGTTGACCTGGCCGACGTGCCGGCCGGTCACGTCAATGCGGATCGTCCCGTCGGAGAGCATCTCGTGCACGTGGTCGCGGAAATGGCTGCCGCGGCGGCGCGCCGACTCGAGCGCCTCGTGGACCTCGGGGCCGTCGACGACCTTGCGGCCGCGGCGCTGGGCGCGGTAGCCGGCCTCGGTGGCGACCTCGGCGATGAGCCCGAGCTGGGCGCTCACCTTGGTCTGGCTCTCCGCGAGCCGGCCGCCGTGGAAGAGCAGCGCGGTCACGCCGTCGGCCGTGATCGGCGGCAGGTCGCGATCGTGCGCGAAGCCGGCGAGGAACGCGGGGTACGTGAGGAGCGCCTGGTCGAGCGAGATCGTCGTCTCGAAGCGCGCCTGCACCTTGAAGAGCTGCGAGAACTCGGGATCGGCGTCGTGGAGGTCCTGGTAGAGCTGCGGGTTCGTGACGAGGACGACCTTCACGTCGATCGGGATCGGCGGGAACAGCAGCTCCTCGGCGGTGCCGCGGAAGTACGAGGGGTTGTGCTCGGGGACGATGAACTTGCCCGCGAGCAGGCAAGCCTTGAGCTGCTCGTAGAGCGCCTCGTTCTTGAGGAGCGCGCCCGCGGGCAGGATGAGGAAGCCGCCGGCCGCCTGGTGGAGCGCGCCCGCGACGGCGAAGCCGGGCTCGGGCGGGAAGCCGGAGTCGGGCGGCGCGTGCGTGCGGCCGAAGAGGGCGCTCAGCGTGGGGTAGGGGACCTCGACGACGGGCGCGCCGGAGTCGGGCGTGTGCTCGGTGAGCAGCGTCGGGACGACGACACCGCGCGGGAGCGTGGCGCCGCCCTCCTCGCCGCGCGCGTCGTCGACGAGCAGGCGGAACTCCTTCGACACGACGGTCTCGACGTCCGCGAGGAAGGCGCTGATGTCGTCGCGCCCCTCGAAGCGCGCGCGCACGGGCTGGAAGCAGCCCTTCACGCCGTCGCTGAGCAGCTGCTTCACGACGCCGCGCAGCTCGACGTCGGCCTCGTCCTGCACCGTGGCGAGCCGGATCTCGAACTCCTCGATGGAGCCGGCGACCGCGACGAGGGCCTCGCCGTTCGGCGCGCTCGTGGCGTCGTCGATCGCGGTGATCTGCACCTCGTCGTCCCCGCGGACGAGGTCGAGGCCGAGCTCGCGGGCGGCGGCCTTGAGCTGCTCCTCGAGCCGCCGCTCCTCCGCGTTGACGCGGCGCTGGATCTTGCCGCGCGCCTGCTTGAAGCGCTCGCCCTCCGTCGCGCCCCGCAGGGCGTCGACGAGCTTCTCGTGGAGCTCCTCCATCGCCTCGACGAAGGGGCGGCCCTCGCCCGGGGGGAGCGACAGGACCGTCGGCTCGCTCGGGCGGTGGGGGTTCGGCAGGAGGAGGATGTCGTCGGGCGTGGGGCGGCTCGCGGCGATGCGCTTCGCGGCGGCGCGGGCGCAGAACGTGCGGCCGGTGCCCGGCGCGCCGACGACGACGACGTGGAAGCGGGGCTGGCGGATGTCGAGGCCGAAGGCGAGCGCGGCGAGCGCGCGCTCCTGCGAGCCGATGCCCGCGGACAGAGGCGCGACCTCGTCCGTCGTGGAGAAGCGGAAGCTCTGGGGCTCGACGATCTTGCGGCACTCGCTGGCGGGCAGCTTCCGGGCGACCATGGCGGCGCACGATAGCGCCTTTCGCCGCCCGTTGGCGTGGAGCCCGCCCGGCGCGGCGCTCGCCGGCGCGGATCCGCGCCGAAGAGCGCGTGGCCGGCCGGCGAGCTGGTGCCCGCGCCGCGAGCTGGCGCCCGCGCCGCGAGCTGGCGCCCGCGCCGCGAGCTGGCGCCCGCGCCGCGAGCTGGCCGATGAGCGCGTCCTACCGCCGCAGGACCATCACCGGGCACGGGGCGCCGCAAAGCACGTCCCGGAAGACGCTGCCGTGGTGGTCGGCGAGCTGGCCGTGCCAGACCAGCACCACGAGATCGCTCGCCAGCTCGCCGGCGAACCGCAGGATCTCCGCCGCCGGCGCGCCCTTTCCGAGGAAGAACCGCGTGGAGACGTCGTGGGGGCAGTGGCCGATCGCGCTCAGGAAGCGGGCGAGGAACTCCTCGGTGAACGCGGGCCACTCGTGCTGGGGCTGGTCGACGTAGAGGGGCGCCACCATCGCGCCCGGCTCGGAGGGCACCGGCGTCGAGACGGGCGGCGCGTCCTCCTCGGTCCCCGTCCGCGGCGAGGCGCAGCCGACCATCACGATGTCGAGCTCGGCGCCGAGCTCGCGGGCGAGCTCCCCGGCCGGGGTGATCGCGGCGGCCGTGCTGGGGGTCCCGTCGAGCGGCAGCAGGATGCGCCGCAGCCGCGGTGGCGGCCGGTGCGCCGGGCCGATGACGACGACGCCGCACGCGGCCACCTCCAGCGCGCGCGCCGCGATCCGGCCGACGCCGAGGCGCTCGTCCGCGAGCTCCTCCGGCTCGGAGGCGACGACGACGAAGGCGGCCTCGTGGCCCTCCGCCGCCGACGCGAGCGCGCCGGGGAGGTCCTCGCTGGCGGCGACGCGCAGCACCACGCCGTGCAGCGCTTCCGGGGCGACCCCGAGGTGGGCGGGCACGTCGCCCGGCTCGATCGGCTCGGAGCACACGAAGAGCCCGTGCAGCGGCGCCCGGATCGCGCCGGCGATGACGCGCCCGAGCTCGACGGCGCCGATGTGGGCGCGGCGGCCGTGGAGCGCCACGAGCACGCTCCTGCTCCGCACCCCGCTCTCCGGTGAGGGCTCGTCGCTCGGCTCGCGCACCCCGCCACCTCCGACGCGCGGCCCGAGCCCCGGGGCCGGCTCGGAAGGCGCTCCGCGTCCGCCGGGCGATCCATCGCGCGCCGCGCTTCTCATGTCGTGACCTCCTCCCATGAATGGAACCTGCCGCCGATCCGCCGCGCGGCGTAGCGGCGGCCTGGCTCGGCCAGCACGGCGCAGGCGGGCGCGCTCGCGTCGAGCGCGCAGATCGGCAGGGGCGCGCTCCCCTCGATCGCGACCTCGATCGCGTCGGCCTCCACGTGGATCTCGAGCGCGCGGCCCCGCCAGAAGATCGGGATCTTGAGGTGCCGCCAGGCGGGCAAGAGGTGCGGCTCGATCCCGAGCGCCTCGTCGTCGGCCGGGAGCGGGGGCGCGTGGGGCTGCCCGTCCGGACGCCGCGGCACCCGCGTGACGCCGGCGACGCCGAAAGCGACCGCCTGCCAGAGGCTGCCCATCGCGGCGATGTGCACGCCGCCCGCGGCGTTGCCCATCGTGTTGCCGAGGTCGATGTCGGCGGTCTGGTCGAAGTAGCGCTCGGCGAGCGCGTGGAGGTCGAGCCGGGCGGCGACGAGCGCGTGGGCGCCCGGGCTGAGCGAGCTGCCGTGGGCGGTGCGGGGCTCGTAGTAGAGGAAGTTGTCGCGCCGCGCGCCCGCGGGCACCGCGCTCCAGAGCAGTGCGAGCAGCTGCACGACGTCGGCCTGCTTGACCACCTGGCAGGCCTGCGTCCGCTCGCGCCCGAGCAGCACGTCGACCGGCGCGCTGCGCACGGCGTAGTCGGCGATGGCGAACGGCGCGAGGCGGAAGTAGCCCGCGAACTGCTCGATCAGGCCGGTCTCCGGGTCGACGCCGAGGACCATCCGGTCCGCGACGTCGCGCCAGCGGTCGACCTCCTCGGGCCTGAGGTCGAGCCGCGCGAGCACGTCGTCTCGCGCGCCGCCGCGCCGGACCGTCGCCGCGGCGGCGCGCAGGTTGTACCGCGCCATCCAGTTCGTGAAGGCGTTGTCGTCCACGGCCTCGTGGTACTCGTCGGGCCCGATGACCCGCCGGATGTGGGCGCGGCCGTCCGGCCCGAGCTCGGCGCGGCTCGCCCAGAAGCGCGCCGTCTCGATCAGGATCTCGGCCCCCTCGCCGCGCGCGAAGTCGAGATCGCCGGTCGCGCGGCCGTAGGCGTGCGCCGCGTAGGCGACGTCGGCGCTGATGTGGTGCTCCTGCTCGCCGGAGAGCACCCGCATCACCTCGCCGAACGGCGTGACGACGAGCGGCGGCGTCGTCTCGTCGCCCGTGTCGGCCGACTCCCACGCGTAGAGCGCGCCGTCGTAGCCGAGCGCCTTCGCCTTGCGCCGCGCGCCCGGGAGCGTGCGGTGCCTGTAGAGGAGCAGCGCGCGGGCGGCCTCGGGGTAGCAGTGCGTGTAGAAGGGGACGAGGAAGATCTCGGTGTCCCAGAAGACGTGGCCGCGGTACGCCTCCCCGCTGAGCCCGCGGGCGCCGATCGAGCAGCGCGGGTCGTCCGGGTTGGCGGCGCCGATGAGGTGGTACAGGGCGAACCGGAGCGCCCGCTCGATCTTCGGGGCGCCGTCGATCTCGACGTCGGCGCGACGCCAGCGCTCCGCCCACGCCCGCGCGTGCTCGCCGAGCAGGTCGTCCATGCTGCGGCTCGAGAGCTCCGCCTGGAGCGCCTCGCCCGCCCGGCGCGGCGCGGGCGTGTCGCGCGACGTGTGCAGCGTCGTCGTCCGGAAGAGGCGGCGCCGCTCGGCGACGCGGACGCCGACGTCGCAGCGCTCGGCGATCGAGCGCGCGCCTTCGGTGCGCTCGCAGCGCGCGCCCTCGGGCGCGTCGGCCGGGGGCGCGCCCTCGGGCGCGTCGGCAGGCGGCGCGCGCTCCGGGAGCACGCGCAGGTGCGAGGTCATGGCCGTGACGAGCCTGCCGTGCGTGCGCCCGACGAGGAGCAGGCTCGTCGCGCTCGCGTCCGCCGAGAAGCGCTCCCAGTGCGCCGCGCCGCTCGCGCTCTTCACGTCGCCGCTCAGGATGGCGTCGACGCGGATCGTGCCGGTGAAGTTCAGCGGGGCGACGCTGACCGCCTCCAGGAGGACGTGGCGGTTCGCGAGCGACGCGGCGTGGAGCGTGTGCAGGTGCGCGATGTGGCCGCCCTCGCCGCGCCGCAGGCAGTCGCGCAGCAGGACGCCGCGCCGCAGGTCGAGGTGGCGCCGGTGGCAGAGGACGCCGCTCGTCTCCGCGGAGAACGACTCGCCCTCGATGGCGACGCTCAGCCGGCCCCAGTCGGGGGCGATCACGAGCTCCGGGACGCGGCTCACGTCGGCCGAGGGCTCGAACGCGCCCGCGATGAACGTCGCCGGCCGCGACACGCTCGAGCCCTCCGCGAGCGACGCGCGCGAGCCGAGGTAGCCGTTGGCGATCGCGAGCAGCGACTCGATCTCGTGCTCGCGCGCGACGTCGAACCCCGGCTCGTCGATGACCCACGCGGCGTCGCGCGGCGCCGCGTAGGGGCCGAGCTCCTGGTCGAGCTCCCGCTGGAGCGCGAGGATGTCGCAGAGCCGCTGCGGGCCCGCCGTCGCGTGGACCGCGCCCGCGAGCTCCGGCGCGTCGCGGAGCCCGCGCCCGTCGGCGGACGCGGGCGCCGGCGCGCCGGCGCCCGTATCCGGCGAGATCGCGAGCCGATCGCGCGGCTCGATGCGGAGCGGCGCGATCACCTGCGTGAGCAGCGCCCCGAGCGCGGAGCGGCCCCCCGGATCCGCCTCGGCGGAGAGCGCGACCGCGCGGCCGCGGCGATCGAAGCCGTGGAGCGCCGCGCCCCCGAGCGCGCCGAGGAAGAGCCGCCTGCGGTCGTCCACGCGCCCGCCGCGCCCGCCGTGCGCGCCGTCATCGAGCCGCCGCGCGAGGTCGAGCGCGGCGCCGCCTTCGGCGAGGAGCGCCACGCGCACCCCCATCGCGAGCAGCGCGTCGATCAGCGCCGCCGCGCGGTCGGCCGCTTCCGCGAGGAGGCTCCCGTCGATCGCGATGAAGCGGAAGCGGTGGTGCAGCTCCGCAGGCAGCCTGGTCGTGGCCGCCGGCGCGCTCGCCGGGGCGGGGCTGCTCGGCCCGCCTCGCGCCAGGAAAGGCGCGCTGTCTGGCCTGGGCGCGCTGTCTGGGAACGACGACATCCTCGGCTTCCCCCCGCGCGGGGTACGCGAGGACCGTGCCGCCGCGCCTGTGCAGGCCGGGATCAGCGAGGGCGGCGGCGCGCTAGCGCTGCACGGCGCTCGTGAGCCGATCGAGCACCACGAGGAGCCGGTCGACGTCGAACGGCTTCGCGAGCACGCCGGCCACGGCGCCGCGGACGCTGGGCTCGCTCACGCCGGAGAGCAGCAGGACGGGCACGTCGACGCCCGCGGCGGCGAGCGCGGTCAGGAACTCCTCGCCGGTCATGTCGGGCATCACGTAGTCGAGCAGCACCGCTCGAGGCTGCGCGCCGCGGGCGAGGCGATCGAGCGCCTCGCGCGGCCGGGTGAAGCCCTGGACTCGGTAGCCCTCGTCGGAGAGCAGATCGATCAGCGACTCGACCAGCGCCGGATCGTCATCGACGACGAAGATCTCCGCGCCCCGCGGCGGCGAGGCGACGGCCGGGCTCGGGGACAGGCCCGACGGGCTCATCCGGTTTCTCTCGATCGCTGGCCTTTTCGGCGCATGAGGCGCGGGAAGGATACCAGACGGCCGCCGTGACGGCATGACGCGCGGGGGAGCAATTCGGAGTAAGCCGGCGTGACGGGGAGCGACCCGGAGCGATCCGGAGCGACCGGGAGCAGATCGCGTGGAGCAGTGCGTAACGCCTCCCACGCCGCGCATCTCCGCCGAGCCCAGAAACTCGCTCGGGACGGAGTTTTCCTTATCAATTGGGCTTGCCGCCGCGCCGCTGCTTGCAGATCGTTGAGCACCTGATACCCCTGTAAGGTTCCTCCCAGGACGACCTGAGCAGCTTGACTTGTACTGCTCATGGGTATCGAATTGTGGTCCGAAGGACATCCCAATCCCCCTGTGGTCATCATGGCGGAAACCCCTGCTAGCAAGCTGCACATTTACCTCATCGACGATCACCCGGTCGTTCGAGAAGGCTTCGCTCGAGCGCTCTCGGACGAGCCCGACATGGTCGTCGTGGGTCAGGCGGGGACGGCGGCCGACGCTCTCCGCGAGACGGCGAGCTGCAAGCCCGACGTCGTGCTCGTCGACCTCAACATCCCTGACCGGGACGGCATCGAGCTGCTCGGTGCGCTGAGAGCGCAGCTGCCGCAGGCGAAGCTCCTCGTCCTGAGCGGGTACGACGACGAGTTCCGCGTCGCCGAGGCGCTCCGCGCGGGAGCGCAGGGGTACCTCGTGAAGACCTCGAAGCTCGAGGAGGTCATCGAGGGCATCCGCCGGATCGCGACGGGCGGCGCGCCGCTCTCCTCGAGCATCGCGGGGGCCGTCGTGCGCGCGATGCGCAAGCCGGCGAGCGAGGGCTCCGGCGGCCTCGACGCGCTGACGCCGCGCGAGCGTCAGGTCCTGCGGCTGCTCGCGGCCGGCGTGTCGACGCGCGAGACGGCCGCGCGGCTCACGATCAGCCCGAAGACGGTGGAGACCCACCGCGTGCGCATCTACGCGAAGCTCGGCTGCAAGAGCGCGGTCGAGCTGACCCGCATCGCGGTCCGCACCGGGCTGATCGAGGCGTAAGCAGGCCGCGCTCGCGCAGGAGGCGCCGCTGCTCTCATCGGACGGGAGCGGGGCGCCTCGGCTTCTTCCTTCCCGGCACCGCCGCCTTCCCGGTCGCCTCCGGCGCCGCGCTCGCGCTCGAGCGGGCCTTCGCCTCCTCGAGCAGGCGATCGATCCGCACGCCGTCGATGGTGAGCCCATCGATCGTGCAGCCGACGATCTCGACGCCGCGGAGGTCCGACTCCTCGAAGCGGGCGCGGCGCAGGCTCACGTCGGACCAGCGGGTCGCCGCGGCGTCGGCGTTGTCGACGCGGGCGCCGGCGAGCGAGATGTCGTCGAGCGAGGCGCCGGCGAGGGTCGCGTTGTGGAGGCGAGCGCCGCGCAGGTCGACATCGTCGAGCTCGGCCTTCGTGAGCGCGACGTTGTGGAGGCGAGCGCCGCGCAGGTCTACGTCGTCGAGCTCGGCCTTCGTGAGCGCGACGTTGTGGAAGCGGGCGCCGCGCAGGTCGACGTCGTCGAAGTCGGCCCCGGCGAGCGTCGCGCCGCGGAAGCGCCCGGGCGCCGCGCAGGTCGACGGGGCGACCTGATCCTCCGCGGCGTCCTCGCTCGCCGGCGCGATGGGGGGCTTCTTGGCCATGGGTCCATGCTAGCGCTAGGCGCAGCCCGCGCGCTCGCGCGGCCCGGAGAGCCATGAACGCACCCGCCGGCTTCGTGCCCCACCACGCCCTCGTCACCGCGCCCTCCACATCGCCCGACCGGTGGATGCTCGTGCTGCACGGCATCTTCGGCTCGGGCGCCAACTGGCGCACCTTCATCCGGCGCCTCGCCGAAGCGCAGACCGCCGGCGGCGCGCCAGGCGCGCCCGGCCCCGCCGCGCGGCCGTGGGGCTTCATCCTGGTCGACCTGCGGGCCCACGGCATGTCGCAGAGCCCGCCCGCGCCGCACACCCTCGCGGCGGCCGCCGACGACCTGCTCCGGCTGGGCGATCGCCTCGGCCTCGACGTCCGCGGCGTGATGGGCCACTCGTTCGGCGGCAAGGTCGCGCTCGCGTACCTGGAGCGCCGGCCCGAGGGGATCGAGCGCGGCTTCATCCTCGACGCCGATCCGAGCGCCAGGCCCGCCGGCGAGAGCGGCTCGGAGAGCCCCGGCGTGCTCGAGCTGCTCCGCGCGATCCCGCAGCCGATCGCGTCGCGCGAGGCGTTCCTCGAGGCGGTGCAGACCGCCGGGTTCAGCCGCGGCATCGCGGAGTGGCTGGCGATGAACGTCCGCCGCGAGGGCGACGGCTTCCGCATCCGGCTCGACCTCGACGTCCTGAACGATCTGCTCACCGACTACTTCGCCCGCGATCTCTGGCACGTGCTGGAGGACATGGAGGGCGCGCCGGCCGGCGCGGGCGCCGAGGGGCGGCGCGTCCACGTGGTCCTCGGCGGCAGGTCCGCGTCGATCTCGCCGGCGTCGCGCGCCCGCTTCGAGGCGCTCTCGGCGCGCGCGCCGTGGCTCTCGGTCCACGTCCTCCCGCGCGCCGGCCACTGGCTGCACGTCGACGATCCAGACGGCCTCTTCGACGTGATCCGCGCGGCCCTGTAGGCGGCCCGCCGTCGGCCGCGCGGGCGAGCGCGCGCCGGCGATCCAGGCTTTCCGCCCTGCGCTCCATCCACTATCGATGAGCGGACCTATGCGCATCGCGTCCTGGAACGTGAACTCCATCCGCACGCGGCTCGAGCAGCTCACGAGCTGGCTTGTCCGCGCCGCGCCCGATGTCGTCTGCCTGCAGGAGACCAAGGTCGAGGACGGCAGCTTCCCCGAGGCCGCGCTCGCCGAGGCGGGCTACCGCTCGATCTTCTTCGGCCAGAAGAGCTACAACGGCGTCGCGATCGCCGCGCGCTTCGGCCTCTCGGTCGACGACGTGAAGAAGGGGCTCGACGGCGATGAGGAGGACGTCGCCCGGCGGATGCTGGCGGCCACGATCGAGGGGGTCCGGGTCGTCAACGTCTACGTGCCCAACGGCCAGGCGGTGGGAACGCCGGCCTTCGCCTACAAGCTCGCGTGGCTCGGGCGGCTCCGGAGCGAGCTCGAGGCGCGCTACCGTGCCGATCAGCAGCTCCTGATCTGCGGCGACTTCAACGTCGCGCCGGAGGCGATCGACGTCGCCGAGCCGAAGAAGTGGGAGGGGCAGGTGCTCTTCCATCCGGACGAGCGGGCCGCGCTCGGGCGCCTGATGGAGTGGGGGCTCGTGGACGCGTTTCGTGCCTGCCACCCGGAGAAGGCTGCCTACAGCTGGTGGGACTACCGGATGGGCGCGTTCCGGCGCAACAAGGGCCTCCGCATCGACCTCGCGCTGGTGACGCGGCCGCTCGCCGCGCGCTGCACCGACGTCGCGATCGACACGCGGCCGCGCGAGCTCCAGCGGCCCTCGGATCACGCGCCGGTCGTGGTGGAGCTCGCGGACGGCGCGGCGCCGCCCGGGGCCGCGCCGGCGGTCTGAGCGCGGCCGGCCGTCAGCGGGGAGCGCCGGCGGCTGCGGCCGCCGCGGCTGCCGGTGCGGCTGCGGCTGCCGGTGCGGCTGCGGCTGCTGGGGCAGCTGCGGCTGCCCGTGTGGCTGCGCCCACCGCGGTCGAGGCTGCGGCTGCCGGCGTGGCTGCGCCCACTGCGGTCGAGGCCGCCGCCGTCTCCGGCGCGGCCGCGCCGGGCGCTGCGCCGTCCTCCGGGGCCGCGAGCGACGCGGCAGCGAGCGGCTTCTTCGGATCGCCTGCGGCGCACCCGGGTCGAGCCAGCGACTCCTCGACGCAGGCGCCGCGCATCGACGGAGGGCACATCACGCGGATGTGGAAGTGGTCGTTGTGCAGGTCGGCGTCCCTGGGGCTCATCATCGCGGCCGCGGCGCGGGTCCGGAGCTCCTCCGGCACCCGCTTCTTCGCGGCGTAGGCGAGCAGCCGCGCCCGCAGCGCGTCGGTCACGAACAGGTACTTGACCCCCGCCTTGCGGTCCTGGAGCAGCGCCTCGACGAGCGCCCAGTTGCGCATGTCGTCGAACCGCGCCCCAGGGAGGCCGATGGCGTTGCCCCTGTCGTCGAACGCCACGAACCGCTCCGTGCGCAGCGACTTGCCCTTCGAGTTGACGACGTAGAAGCCGACGTCGGCGTCGCGCCCCGTCTGGTGGGAGTTGTGCCCGTCGAGCGGGCCGCCCGCCCTCGCCGAGAGGTCGCCGACGAGCAGCGCGGAGTCGCCGTGCTTCTTCGCCACCTGGAAGGCGGCGCGCTTCAGGGTCTTCACGAGCACGGGCAGCCCCCACGTCCTGGCGCCCTCGCGCGTCCTGAGGTGCCTCGACGACCGGAGCTGCGCGGCGCCGGTCAGCCTTCCCCGGTTGGGAGCGCCCTTCGACAGCGGCCCGCGCTCGTCGGCGTCGTCGGCAGCGGCGGTGCCGCCGCGCCTCGTGCGGAAGGCCTCGTCCCGCTTCGCCGCGCGCGTCTTGCCTGCGGCGCGATCCGAGGCCTTCGCCTTCGCGCCGGCGCTCCGCCCCGCGCGCGCTTCGCCCTCGCCGGCCGTCGAGCTCCGGCGCGCGGCGGGACGCGTACCGTGCGGGCTCGTGCTCTTGGCGCGCGGCTGCTCCGCGGCCACCGGCTGCGCCGCAACCACCGGCTCCGCGCTCGGCGGGGCGCCCAGGGCCGGCGCCGCGACCGAGAGCACGAGCAGGAGAGCGGCGACCGGGCCCCGGGAAGCGAAGAGGCGACGAGAGAGCGGGCGAAGCAGCGGCATGACGGGGGCGGACCCTACCCCGCGGCGGCGCACGGGGAGAACTTCTTTCACCAGCCGCGCCGGCGGGAGCGGCCGCGACGCGGCGCCCCCGCCGGCGCTACGGGGCGCCCCGCCGGGAACGGCGGGAAGCTGCGTCGCGTCATGCGAGCTCCGGGGCGCATCCGTCCAAGCTCAGCAGGAAGGGCGGCCTGGGAATTGCGCACCCGTGCATCTTCAACGCCTTGACACAACCGGTCCGGTGCGGTTAGAAGCGTTCCGCGTGCCCCGCCGAGGGGCTCGCAGGAGCGCCCGTAGCTCAGCTGGATAGAGCGTCGGACTTCGAATCCGAATGTCGCCTGTTCGAATCAGGCCGGGCGTGCCGGGCTCAGCGGGCGACTCAAGCGATCCGGTGAGATTCCGGGAGCTGTTCCAGGTTCAGTTGGTTTGACAATTCATCCGGGCCATTAGCTCAATTGGTAGAGCAGTGGACTCTTAATCCATTGGCTGAAGGTTCAAGTCCTTCATGGCCCACCAAGGATACGCTGAGCAGCCCAGCTGCCAGAAACGCTGGCCGGGACGACGGCTGGTACAGGCGCTCGAAAGCCCGGGACCCCATGGGTCGCCGGGCTTTTCACGTTCCATCTAAATGCCCCTTCGGCATGTCCGGTCCGCTTCGGCTCGTGAGCGGCGTATCGGCAGTGGCGCTTTGCTCGCCGGGCTGAGCCGCGCCCGTGCCCCATCGCGTTCGGACCCATGCCGATCGAGGGACACCGGCAGGTCCACCGTCACGGCTCGAACCGAGGTGAGACATCCGGTCCCTGTCCTCAGGTGAAAGGACGGCCCGATACCCCTGCCCGCCGACTTCGAGAAGCGCCTCTGGGCCGCCGCCGACCATCTCTGGACCAACTCCGCCGTCCAGCCGTCCGAGTACGCGCCGCTGATCGTTGCGCTGATCTTCCTGAAGTAGGCCGACCATCGCTTCCCCGAGGCCGAGAAGAAGCTCCCCGACGACCTGGCGAGGTCCCGTCGAAGAGCCCCCGCCAGGAGGCCCGAAGCCGTCCCGGCACCCCCGCGCGGGGTGCGCGGCACGCCGTGAACCCATCCGGGGGAGCTGGCTTGTCCACACGGGACATGGGTGGCACCCGTCTCCCGGTGGACGTTCCTCCAAGAAAAGATGGGTGGCACCCGTCTCCGCGGTGGAGATGCCTCCAAGAAAAGATGGGTGGCACCCGTCTCCCGGTGGACGTTGCTCCAAGAAAAGATGGGTGGCACCCGTCTCCGCGGTGGAGGTGCCACCCTCCGGCCCTGGCGTGAACGCGCCTTACCCTGGTCCCGCTCTCTGCCCTGCCGCATCAGCTCGTTTCCAACGCATGCTGAGTCCGTGCAAGCACAGCCGAACGTGACGGGCGCGCTGCTCGGCTTCGTGGGAGAGCTCGCCGGCGGGGTTCACATCGTCCCGCTCGTCCTGGTGGGTCCGCCGCGGCGCGCTACGGCAGCGGCAGCGGCAGCGCGAGCCGGAAGGCCGTCTTCACCGGCCGCGCTCTCGGCCCAGGGATGACGGGGATGATCGTGCCATTCTTGTGGATGTACCGCTTGGCGAGACCCCGTCGGAGCGGGGAGGGGCAATTGACCGGACTCCGCATGCAGACAGAGACAGTGCGAGTGCTGACATCCAGAGCCCCTTCCATGGACCGAGATATTGCATCCATGACACCTCTCTGCGACATGCGGCGAGCTTTACTTCATGTGGTTTCATCGGGTCTGGACGCAATGGCAGTGGACGTGCCGGGCGCGCGCTTGCCGTCAAGGACGGCAAATGCCGGGACGCCTCCTTGCCCGACCGGCTCGTCAGCGTGCGCTCGTCTGCAGGAGCTGCGGCTCGACCGCTGGCGCACCGACCTGAGCCTCTCTAGCCACCGAGCGCCCTCACCGGACAGCACGCCGACGAGCCGGCCTCCGTCGCTGCACCGGCCGTGCGGGGCTCGCATTGCGCCGGAGCGCAGCGTTTGCGCCCCTCCCCGCGCGTCGCCGCGCGCGCGGGCGCTGCCTGCGGGGCGACGCAGCGGCACGCATCCTGCTGTGTCCCTGGGAAGGAGGACATCATGAAGGGCCTGTACGACGCGCTGCACCGGGATCATCAGCGCCTGGACGAAGTGTTCGAGACCCTGCTCAACCGGGTGCACGCCGGCGATGAGGAGGCGGCGCGCGAGACCTGGGGCACGTTCGAACGCGAGCTGCTGGCGCACATGGAGGCAGAGGAGTCGCTGCTCCTACCGCTGTTCGACCGCTTCAACCCGGAGGAGGCGGGCACCATCCGCGCCGAGCACCTCGGCATCCGCGCGCAGCTCGCCGAGATGGGGACGGCGCTCGAGCTCCACACGCTGCGAGAGGCGAAGGTGGACAACCTCATCCGGGCGCTGCGGCAGCACGCCGCCCACGAGGAGGCGGAGCTGTATCCGTGGGCTGACCGGGAGCTGCCGAAGCCGGCCGCGGACCGCCTGTATGAGCGGCTCGCTGCGGTGGTCGACGCCGTGAAGCGCTCCGCTCACCGGTCCTCGACGACGCGGCCAGGGCCACAAGCGCCTTGACGGCGCCGGCGCTGAGCGCTGCGCCTCCGGGCGGCCGCGCGCACCCTCAGGGCCCCTCCGGATCGAACACGGCGTCGACATACCGCATCGTCTGCTCGCGCCGGCGGCGCTTCCGCTCGGCCGGGTCCTCCTCGACGAGCGGCTCATCCGGCCTCACGCGGAAGAGCGGCTGTCCCTTCTGCACGATCGCTCCCTCGCCGCCGTCAATGAGCACCTCCTCGATCGTGCCGGAGAACAACGCGTGCACCTTGTTGAACATCTTCATGACCTCGAGGACGTAGAGCGGATCCCCGGCCTCGAAGTGACTGCCCTTCGTCACGAAGGGAGGCCGGTCCGGCGCCTCCTGCGCGTAGAACATCCCGCCGGTGACCGCGACGATCTCGTTCGCCCGCATGGCGGGCGGCGGCGCGAGGACCTTGCGCATGCGGGCCGAGAGCTCGCGGTCGAGCAGGCGCTCGGGGATGGCGACCGTGCCGTCGCCCCGCACGTGGAGCTCGAAGAAGCGCGTGGCCTCCCCCGCGAGGGCCAGCGCGTCGAGGAGCTCCAGCCCCGCCTGGAAGCCGAGGTGCGAGCCGCGGACCTTCCGCCAGAGCTCGCCGTCGTGGCCGGGAGGCGCGGTGTCCTGGGACAGGACCTCTCGCACCGCAGGCCAGGACGGCGCGCTGCCCGCCTGGCCCATCCGCTCCCCGAGGCGCCTGTAGAAGCCCAGCGCGCGCGAGAGGAGCGCCTGATCGTGATCCCAGATCGAATGAGCCGCGGGGGCATGCGGCTCGGGCGCCATGTTGAGCAGCCAGTACGTGTCCGCGAGGACCTCGACCGGGTTCTTGAGCCAGCGCACCCGCCCCGACCGGACCTCGAAGGACCCCATGTTCCGGCTGAGCCACGCCGACAGGAGGTGTGGCTCCGCGCAGATTTTCTCCACGGGACGGCGGACCAGCGTGTCCTTGAGCGCAAACACCTTCTTGAGCTCCGCCCCCGCCCCGGCCTGCGCCGCGAGCCGGCGCTCGTGACGGGCGCCGAGCTCGGCCCACATCGCGTCGAAGTCGAGGCCCTCGAGCTCCACCGAGAGCAGGCCGACCAGCGTGAGGTACGGGACCACGAAGCGCGTCGTCGGCTTCGCCCACACGTCCCGCGCGAGGAACCAGTGCACGAGCCCGTAATGAAACAAGAGGTTCGTGTGCAGATCGCTGCCGCGCAGCGTGGTCGTGCGCAGGATCTCGCAGAGACGCGAACAGGCCTCCTCGCGAGAGCCGCCATAGGTCACGAGCAGCGCGATGTTGCTGTCGTAGGCGCCGGCGAGCCGGTAATGCATGAACACCCCCGTGTCCGGGTTCTTCACGCAGATGCCCTGATCGTCGCGGATCTCGTGCGGGTGCGGATCGCTCCACGAGACGATCACCCCGCCCGCGTGCGGCTCCAGCGCGCCGTTCGTGGCGTTCAGGCGCGCCTCGACCGCGGACCCCTCCCTGCGGACGCGGACCGGCCGGGGGAGCCGCTCCCCGTGGCGCGCGAGCAGGACCATGCACTCGATGAGCGAGGTCACCTCGAACGCGTCGGCCGGGTCGGCCGGGTTCTCGAAGCGGAGGGCATAGCAGAGCTCCGACACCCGGTGCTCCACCTGGATCCGGGTGTTGACCTCCATGAAATAGTGATGATCGCCCTCGACGATGCACTCGAACGTCGAGGCCGAGTTCAGCCCCACGGCCTGTCCGAACCGCTCCGCCTCCGCCTCCATCCGCGCGAGCGAGGCGAGCTCGCGTTCGAGCGACGCCGCGCGCCGGTCGTCGCCGGCCGCGTGAGCCCGCCCGATGGCCTCCGTCAGCCCCTCTTGCGTGATCGCCACCTCGAGCAGCTTCTGCTCGTACATCTGCAGCGAGCAGTCGCGCCCGCCCAGCGCCACGCACCACGCGCCGTTGCCGATGAGCTGGATCTCGTTGTGCCGGGTCTCCTCGATGTTGAGCTCGAGCAGGATGTTCTTGTTGTCGCCGACGCCCGCGGCCTTCACCTCCGCGAGGACCTCTCGCGCCAGCGCCGGGACCTCGGCCGCCCGCGCGCGCGCCGCGGCCGCGGCGTCCGCCGCGTCGGGCGCGACGCCGGCGAGGAGCCGCTGCCCCTTGCCGCCGCCGCCGCCGATGGCCTTGAGCCGGATCCGCCGCCCCGGGTGGCGGGCGAGGAGCTCGGCCGCGCCCCGCTCGAGCTCCTCGCAGAGCTCGTCCGTCGTGTAGAGATCCACCCGTTGCGCGTACGCCGCCGCGAGCAGCGCGTCCGCCGCGTCGGAGAGCGGGACCTCCTCGGAGAGCCAGGCGCCCCCGCCGTCGCGGCTGCCTTCGACCGACGGCGACGGACCGCGCAGCCCGTGCTCGGCCGCGGCCGCGCGGAGCGCCGCATGATCGGGCCACTTGCGGAGCACGACCCGCCGGGTCGCGTCGTCGATGCCGGGCGTCACGCTGACCGCGCTCGCGAGCGCCGTGCGCTTCGCCTCGTCCTTGAGCCCGGCGGCGTGCTGGACCGACGAGCGAGGGCCGATGAAGACGAGCCCCGCCTCCTCGAGCGTGCGCACGAACTCCTCGTCTTCGGCCATGAAGCCGTAGCCCGCGAACACGTGCGTGTACCCGCCCGCCCGGGCGATCGCGACGATCTCGTGCATCAGCTTGACGCGCTCGTCCTTCGTCGCGCCGGTGTAGTCCTTGACCCGGTGCACGTGCGAGGGGTGGACGCACCGCAGCTCGGGCGCCAGGGCGTGCGTGTAGACGATCGAGTCCTTCTCCGAGAGGAGGATGCCGTACCGCTCGATCCCCATCTGGCCGAAGACATCCAGCGCCTCTTTCCGGATCGGACCCCGGCCGACGACGAGCGGCCGCACGTCCTCGGCGGCGAACGAGCGCACCCACGCCGAGCTCGATCGCCCGAGCCGGCGGTCGCGCGCCACCATCGGATTGCGGTCGTATCCGCGGCTACCGTCAAGTGCATCCATGGTCAATGGAACTCCCGCTGGACGCCGACGAACGGCCCTGGCTGGTAATGGCGGAGCAAGAACTCCAGGTTCTCGGCGAGCACCGACCGGAGCTCCCACGGCATGACGAGCCGCGAGATGGATCCCAGGCTGAGCCCCTCGCGCGGGTTCATGAGCTCCCGCTCGTACCGCGCATTGAACTCGGCCTCTCTGGCCTTCAGCCACGCGGCGGCCTCATCGCGGGCCTCCGCCTTCGCCTTCGCCTCGTCCACGCCGCGGCCGAGCCGCTCCTTGACGCCGGCCTTCTCCCTGGCGCTCGCCTGCGCGCGCACCTTGCGGAGCTCGTCCTTGTAGACGAACTCCTTGCCGGCGGGCCCCATCACCGCGACGCGCGTCGTGGGGAGCGCGAGCACGACGTCCGCGCCCGTCGCGTAGTTGTTGAAGGAGGCGTACGCGCCGCCGAAGGCGTTGCGCACGAGCAGCAGGATGCGCGGGGTGCGGACGTCGATGATCGCGTCGAGCATCGCCCGGCCGGCCTGCACGATGCCCATCGCCTCCTGCTCCCTGCCCGGGAGGAACCCGGTGGTGTCCTCCATGAAGATGAGCGGGATGTTGAACAGGTTGCAGAACCGGATGAAGCGCGCGTTCTTGTAAGCGGCCGCCACGTCGATCTGCCCCGACGCGACCGCGCTGTTGTTCGCCACGAAGCCGACGACGCGCCCGCCGACCCGCCCGAACGCCGTGATCGTGTTGCGCGCACGCAGCGGCTGCACCTCGAAATAGTCGCCGTGATCGCAGATGCGCTGGATGAGGATGCTGATCTCGAGCGGCGTACTGTAGCCCGTCGGCGACGAGATCGCCCTGCGGAGCAGCGTGTCGATCTCGGTCGTCTCCCGGTCGAGCGGGTCGCTCGTCCGCTGGAACGGCGGGCTCTCGCGGCTGTTGTCCGGCAGGTAGCTGAGGAGGCGTACGGTGGTGCGGAGCGCGCCGACCTCGTCCGGCACCGTGAGATCGGCCACGCCCGAGGCGCCGTGGACCCGCGGGCCGCCGAGGTCGTCGGGCGAGACCACCTCGCCGAGGACCGATTTGACGACCGCCGCCCCGGTCAGGCCGAAGAACGTGCCGCCGGGCTGGATGACGAAGCTGCCCTGTCGCGGCAGGTAGGAGCCGCCGCCGGCGTTGAACCCGAACATGCACATGATGCTCGGGACCACGCCGCTGATCTTGCGCAGCGCCGCGAACGCCTCTGCGTAGCCGTCGAGCCCGCCGACGCCTGCGGGCACGTAGGCGCCGGCGCTGTCGTTGAGGCCGATGAGCGGGAGCCCCCGCTCCCCCGCGAGCTGGAACAGCCGCGCGAGCTTGCGGCCGTTCGTCGCGTCCATCGACCCGGCGCGGACGGTGAAATCGTGGCCGTACAGCGCGACGTCGCGGCGGCCGATGCGCAGGATCGCCGTGACCAGCGAGGCGCCGTCCAGGTTCGGTCCCCAGTTCTCGAACACGACCCGCGGCGGCTCGGGCGTGAGCACCCGGATGCGCTCCCAGACCGTCATCCGGCCCTTGCTGTGCTGCCGGATGATGTTCTCCACGCCCGCCGAGACATGGGGGCGCCGGCGGAGCTCCTCGGCCTCCCTGAGCGCGGCGTCGTACGTCGATGCGGGCGTGGCCACCTCGCTGGATCCCTCGTCGAGCGGATCGTCGAGCGAGGGCACGAGGGCGGAGGGCCTCGTGGCTACATCGTTGCGATCAACGTGGCTGGTGGACAGGAGATCCATGGTACCTCTGGCACACTCCGGGGAGGCCTCTCATGATGCCGAGCGCGGCGCGAGAGCGCCTCGAGGGGGCAGGGCGCGGCGAGGAGCTCGGCGCGCTATCCGGCCTGCGCAGCGTTCTACGCCGCGCCGGGCCTCTGGCACAAGCGGCCGCAGGCCTCGCCCCGAGCCACTGCGCGCCGGGCGCCGGCGCGCGGGCGGCCCGCCGCTCGGGCGGCGCGCGTCATGCCGGGCTCGGTCCGGAGCTGCTCGGGCCGGCCGTCGGCGCGCTGGCGGCGACCGCCTCGAAGTGAGCGGTGACGTGGTAAACGCCTGCCTGGAGATCGAGGCAGAGGCGCAGGCCGCTCTTCTCGAGCACCCGCATCATCGCCTTGTTGGTGAGCAGGACGTCCGCCTCGAAGCCCGAGATCCCCCGGGCTCTCGCGATCTCCGCCATCCGAAGCATGAGCAGGGTGCCGACCCCCTTGCCCTGCCCCTCGTCGCGGACGACGAAGGCGACGTCGGCCAGGTTGTTCTTCGGATCGACGTCGTATCGCGCCATCCCGAGGATGGCCTCGCGCTCCGGGCCGGCGCAGGCCACGATGGCCATGTTCTGATCGTAATCGAGGTTCACGAGCTGCTGCATCTCCTCGTGATGATGCTCCCGCTTGTGGCTCATGAAGCGGCGGTAGGTGCTCTCGTCCGAGAGGCGATAGAAGAGGTCCTGGAGCGCGGCCTCGTCGGAGAGCCGGACCGGCCGGCAGAGCAGCTCCTCGCCCGACGGCAGGCGCGCGGCGCGCGCCTCCTGCCAGGGGTAATCCGCGCGCGAGATGACCTGATCGACGAACACGTAGCGGCGCTGCTTGGCCGCGGCGAGGAGGCCTCCGCGGTGGTCTGGGTGGGCGATCTCGATGAGCGCGAGCGCGCGCTGCCGGATGTTCCGGCCCCACAGGTCGGCGACGCCGTGCTCCGTCACCACGTAGTGCACGTCCCCGCGGCTCGTCACGATGCTTGTCGGCGAAGCGCGTTTGCCAGTCCGTGACCGTTCGCTGCATGGTGTGCCTTCTCCCGTGCTCCTGGTAGCTTTCAAATGAAGCGTTTCTGCCGACGTCGAGACGAACGATGGGCCGGCCGCGCTCTTCAGGTAGGCCGAGCCGCCGGCTCGGCGGTCTCTTGCCCCGTGAGCAAGGCGGCCAGCACGGCCAGGGCATCGGTCGTCGTGAAGACGCCGACGACCTGCTCGCCCTTCAGCACCACCGCCGAGCCGTACTTGTGCTCGGCCATCTCGCGGACCACCTCGGAGAGGGGCGCCTCCGGCGCGACGGCGTACGGGCTCGGCGACATGGCCTCGCTGACGAGGAGGTCATCGCCCGCTTGCTCCTTGAGCGTCTCTATCCAATAGATGTCCCTCTCGGAGATCATGCCGACCAGCTGGCCGCCGCACAGCACCGGCAGGTGCCGGATGCGGTGTCCACGCATGACCGTCCGGGCGAGCCCCACCTTCTGATCGGCGCCGATCGAGTGCGGGCTCCTCGTCATGCAATCCTGGATGCGAAGCGTGGAAGTGCTCATGAGACCTCCGTCGGCGGCCGGGCGTCGGTGAGGATCCACGGAATTCGCAAGAAGTGGACCACTGGCCAGAGCTCGGCGCGCACGGCACCCTCTTCAACGCGGCTGGGCGTCACGTCCTGATCCGGTGCGCGGCCTGCGCCGCGCCGGCGGCGTCGGACCCCCGCCGCCTCCGAGCGCGCGCCTGCAGCGGCTGCGCGCGAGCGCAAGCCCGTTCGCCGGGCGGACCGCGCGCAGCGGCTCAGGCCGCCGTCGAGGACGCGCACGAGGAGCTGCACGCGGTCGAGCTTCCAGGGGCGCGTGACGGTGAACGTGACAGGGTACGACGTCATCTGAGATCTCCTGGGTTCATGGCGCTTCACGCGCGCGCCGGGTAACTCCCCGCGATCTGCTTGGCCAATCGGTGGAGCCGGTGGACGATGCCCGCGTTCGGGAGGAACATCAGCGGGCACTCGCCCGCGATCACGCGGATCCCGAGCTCCTGACAGGCTTGCACGGCAGGCGCGCTCACTGCGCCCTGACCGACCCCCCGGTGCAGCCACACGCGTTGGACGCCGGCAGCGGCGCACGCCCGCACGATCTGCTCGGTGACCTGGGGCGGGGTCATCACGATCGCCGCCTCGACCGGGGGCTCGATCGCGCCGATCTCGGCGCACGCTGCGCGGCCTTCGATCAGGCCGCCCCCGGGGTTCACCGGAACGACGTCGTAGCCCCGATCGAGGAGCTCCCGCATCACCATCCGACTGAAGTCCTTGTCGTCATGCGATGCCCCCACCAGCGCCACCCGACGGTGGGAGAGGAATTCATCGACGTCTTCGAGCTTGTTCCGCATTGAGGCCTCCCGTGGTCCGCCCGTGCGCTGGTTGCTTCTGCACGGCTCGTGCCGGCCGATGCAGGCGCGGCGCAGGCAGGAGAGCCCGTCCTCTGCGGCGCAAAGCGTGCGCCCGCGCTGCAGGTCGTGCTGGGCCACGCCACGCGCCTCGGCAACCAATGCCCCCGGCGCCGAGGTCGGCCCCGGCCAGGCGGCCACCTGGGGCGTGGTCGAGGACGACCTCGCCATCGGCTTCGACTTCTCCCGCGCGCACAAGGGCGGTTCCAGAAAGCACTTCCCGTTGACTGGCGTCCGGAGTGACGGTCCGCTCCTCCGCATCGAGCGGCAATGGCGGCGGCCTGCCAGGCGGAGGGGCGGCTGCCGCATGGCGCCGACTGGCCAGAGCGCGCCACCGTGGCTCCTCTTGCTCCGGGGGGGCTCACCGCCGTGCGGCTGCGCCGGCGCTCGCGCGCCGGCCGGCCGAAGGAGCCGAGCACAGCGCACGCACGTTGACGAGCACGGCCACGGCCAGCTCGATGGCTGCTACAGCGGCGGCGTGCGCGTGTCGAGAGCCGCCACCTGGGCGCGCAACCGCGCCAGGTGCTGCTTGAGCGCCTCGGGCAGGTCGGGGCGGCGCAGCAGCTCGAGCAGCTGCGGCGGCACGCTGGAGGCTCCCTCGCGCAGGCAGCCGGTCAGCACCAGAACGTCGGTGCCGTCGAGATCGCGGAGAAGGCGCTCGACCTCGGCCCAGTTGGCCTCGTGCAGCGCCGCCACGGGCGCCACCGCGTGCTCGCGCCGGATCGTCACGAACCCGCGGGACCGCCCGGAGGTGGGGTCGACAGGGAACATGGCGCGATGGAGCGCTTCGAGCGGGACCCAGTGAGGCGGGTATTTGAAACGCGCCACGTCGAGCAGGAGCACGAGGTCCCGGTCCGGGTGCATTCCACCGACCGGCGAGAAGTGGCCGCTCCCGGTCTGGCCCAGCGTCCGGCGGTCATAGGCGACGACCACGTGGTTGTCGTCGGCGCGCGAGGTGGCTTCTCGAACCGCGGCGCGGAGCGCCTCCAGCGAGGAGGCCTCCGCGAAGCTCACGTCGGCCCGGGCGCCGTTGCACCGGGCCAGGCACGCAAACTGCGTCAGCGTGATCCCGTCGCGAGCGACGTCGTCGAGGGAGCGACAACAGTCGAGTTGCTCCTCCGAGAACCAGCGCCAGGGTCCCTTCCAGGCGCGCCCCGGATCGATCTCCAGCGCGTTGAGGACCATGACCAGCGTCCCCAGGCCGCAGAAGGCAGGCTCAGCCTGGGTGTGGAACTGCTCGATGAGAGGGAAGAAACTCTCCATCGTCCCCAGGGTGAGCGCTTGGCGAAAGACCGCGCGTCCCTCCTCGGAGGAGAACGCGATGCAGCCCGGTGGTAGGGGGCGCTTGTGATACGAGGGCATGGCGGAGGGGACGCGATCCATGGTCCAGCGCAGCGTAGCAGAGTGCCCCCTTGCCGCGCGCGGCCCGCGCGGCCCGCGCGGCGCGCGAGACCCGTTTGCGAAACGCCGGCGCCGGGAGAACCCGCGACCGACCACCTCCGCGCGAGCGGAAGCGAGCAGCACGGCTGCGCGGGCGTCAACGTCCTGGCGACCGGCGCCATCCGGGGTGAATGCATGTGACACGCGCCGCTGACCGTGAGCGCCGCGCCGAGGGCAGCTGTAATGCCGGGCCGGGGGATGCGTCTGCTCGGCTGCGAGCCGGCCTCGCGACCGTGAGCCGGCCATCGAGGAGCGCGTCCGCGCGCTCCCTCCGAGCCTCCAGACCCCAGGGGACGCCATGAACCAGCTCGATCCCGACAAGGCACGCACCGCCGTCACCTATTCCGCCGCCGCGGATCACTTCGACGATCCGCCGCTCGCGTTCTGGGCCCGCATCGGGGAGCGCACCGTCGAGCGCGCCCGCCTCGAGCCCGGCCACCGCGTCCTCGACGTCTGCTGCGGCACCGGCTCGTCCGCCATCCCCGCCGCCCGGGCCGTCGGGCCCGCGGGCTCGGTGCTCGCCGTGGATCTCGCCGATGCGTTGCTCGACCACGGGCGCGCCAAGGCCCGCGCGCTGGGGCTGTCGAACATCGACTTCCGCTGCGCCGATGTCGAGGGGCTCGACCTGCCGCCTGGAAGCTTCGACGCCATCGTCTGCGTCTTCGGCATCTTCTTCATGCCTGACATGCCCGCCGCCGTGCGCCGGCTCTGGCGATGGCTCAAACCCGGCGGCGCGCTCGCGATCACCACCTGGGGCAAAGACGTGCTCGAGCCCGGCAACACCGCCTTCTGGGACGCGATCCGTGCCCACCGCCCTGACGTCTACAAGACCTTCCGTCCGTGGGAGCGCATCGACACCCCGGACACCCTCCGCACCATGCTCGCAGAAGCCGGCGTTGCGACCTGCACCGTCGACGCCGAACGCTCCCGACAGCCGCTCACCTCGCCAGACGACTGGTGGGTCATCGCCCTCGGGTCGGGCTATCGCGGCACGATCGACAAGCTCGATCCCGGCACGCAGGAGGCCGTCAAGCGCGACACCCTTGCCCCGCTCCGCGCGCAGAGCGCCCTCACCGCCGAGACCAACGCGCTGTACGCGATCGCCAGGAAGCCTCCTGAGGGCGACGCGGAGCGCTGAGGAGGGCGCCTGGCTCTCTCGGCCTCGGGACGACGCAGCGCGCGGGGCGCAACCCCGCCCGGGCCGCTCAGAGAGCCCCGTGGAGCGCGGCGGCGTTGATGCCGTCGGTGAGGCCGGCGACGAGCTTCCATCCGGGGGACCCACGCGTCGCCGGGCTTCCGACGTTCCGGGTGACCCTTCCGTCTGCCTGTCCCCTTCGGCTCACGAGCGGCGAATCTGCAGGGGCACTGCCGGCCAAGGGGCCCCCTCGCGTTCGGACTCACGCGGATCGAGCGATCCCGGCGGGTCCACCATCGCGGATCGATCGAGGCGAGACACCCGGCCCTCGTCTTCGGGTAGAAAGGCTGTCCGATGCCTCTCCCCGCCGACTTCGAGAAGCGCCTCTGGGCCGCTGCCGACCAGCTCTGGACCAACTCCGCCCTCCAGCCGTCCGAGTACGCGACGCCGGTCCTCGCGCTGATCTTCCTGAAGTACGCCGACCACCGCTTCGCCGAGGCCGAGAAGAGGCTCGCCTCGCCCCGTCGCCGCGGCGGCGTCAGCAAGGACGACTACCACGCCGAGGGCGTCCTCTTCGTCCCGGAGAAGGCCCGCTTCGGCCGCCTGCTCCAGCTCCCCGAGGGGGCCGACATCGGCAAGGCGCTCAACGAGGCGATGAAGGCCATCGAGGCGGAGAACGAGGATCTCAAGGACGTCCTGCCGAAGACCTACGGCCGCTTCGACGCGAAGACGCTGAAGGAGCTGCTCAAGATCTTCGGCACCATCCCGGAGAACGTGGAGGGTGACGTCTTCGGGCGCATCTACGAGTACTTCCTCGGCAACTTCGCGCCGCGCACGCTGCAGAAGGGCGGCGAGTACTTCACGCCCTACTCGGTGGTGCGCCTGATCGTCGAGGTCATCGAGCCGTACCACGGGAGGATCTACGACCCTTGCTGCGGCTCCGGCGGCATGTTCGTGCAGAGCGCGAACTTCATTGCCGAGCACCAGAAGCGGCCGTCGGACGAGATCGCGGTCTACGGGGTCGAGAAGATCGCGCAGACCCTCCGGCTCGCGAAGATGAACCTCGCCGTGCACGGCCTCTCGGGCGACATCCGCGAGGCGAACACCTACTACGAGGACATCCACGAGCAGGTCGGCAAGTTCGACTATGTGATGGCGAATCCGCCGTTCAACCAGAACGCGGTCGACCGGGAGCGGCTCAAGGACGACAAGAAGCGGTTCCCGTTCGGGATGCCCTCGGTCGACAGCGCCAACTATCTCTGGATCCAGCTCTTTTACAGCGCCCTCAGCGCCACGGGGCGCGCCGGGTTCGTGATGGCGAACAGCGCGAGCGACGCGCGGGGCAGCGAGCTCGAGCTCCGGCGGAAGCTGATCCAGACGGGCGCGGTCGACGTGATGGTCACGCTGAGCTCGAACTTCTTCTACACGGTCACCCTGCCCGTGACGCTCTGGTTCCTCGACAAGGGGAAGGCGAAGGGACCGCGCAAGGACAAGGTGCTCTTCATCGATGCGCGGCACGTCTACCGGCAGGTGGACCGCGCCCACCGAGAGTTCACGGCCGAGCAGATCGAGTACCTCGCGAACGTCGTGCGGCTCTACCGGGGCGAGAAGCCGGAGAATCTGCACGGGAGCAGCAAGCTCGTGAAGGAGAGCTTCCCGAAGGGGAAGTACGTCGACGTGCCGGGGTTGTGCAAGGTGGCGACGCTTGACGAGATCGAGGCGCAGGGCTTCAGCCTGAACCCGGGCCGCTATGTCGGCGTCGCCGATCGTGCCTCCGAAGATTTTGACTTCAAGGAGCGGCTCGAAGAGCTGAACGAAGAGCTTGAACGGCTGAACGGAGAGGCACGCGAGCTTGAGACGAAGATAGCCGAGAACGTTGCGGCGGTGCTGGAGGCGTAATGATGGCCAAACGAACGTCTGCCGGCTGGGTGGCGCACAAACTCGACGAACTCGGCTCGGTCGGGCGAGGCAAGTCGAAGCACCGCCCCCGTGACGATGCGCGCCTATTCGGCGGTCCGTATCCGTTCGTCCAAACTGGTGATGTGAAAAAAGCCAACCTTTACCTGACCAACTACGAGCAGGCATATAGTGAGTTCGGCCTCGCCCAGAGCAAGCTGTGGGATGCCGGAACACTATGTATCACCATCGCAGCGAACATTGCCGATACAGCTGTCCTGGGGATGAGGGCGTGCTTCCCAGACAGTGTTGTCGGTTTTGTTGCCGACCCCAAGAAGGCTGATACCCGATTCATCAAGTACTACATCGATACGTTCAAGTTTCGGTTCCAAGCAGTATCTCACGGCACGACACAGGACAACCTAAGCCTCGATAAGTTGCTCCGATTCGAATTCGTTGTTCCATCCGTTACATTGCAACGCCGCATAGCCGACATCGTCTCCGCCTACGACGACCTCATCGAGAACAACACGAAGCGCATCCGGCTGCTCCAGCAACAGACCGAGCTCGTATTCGCATCGGTCGAAGCTGAGGCCACCCGCGAAGCCCACATACTAAAGATGGGTGAGATCGCCGATGCGGCTGGTGGGATGATCCGAACAGGTCCGTTCGGTAGCCAGCTCCACGAGTCGGACTACACGCCCGAGGGGGTGCCGGTCGTCATGCCGAAGAACTTGATCGACGGCCGGATTGATACGGCCGAGATCGCTCGCATCCCAGACGTTCTCGTGCAGAAGCTCGCTCAGCACAAGCTCTCGGAGGGCGACATCGTGTACGGACGCCGTGGAGATATTGGCCGACGAGCTTTCATCCGCAAGCGTCAAGCTGGGTGGCTTTGTGGAACCGGATGCCTGAGGATCTCGCTGCCGGGTGGTCCGCTTCGCTCGCGGTATCTGCACCAGTACCTGGGCAAGCCGGAGGTCGTCGCTCTCATCGCAGGCAGGGCTGTAGGCGCGACGATGCCCAACCTGAACACGTCGATTCTCCGGGACGTGGCGGTCCGCGTGCCGCCGCCGAAGCTCCAGAAGAAAGTCACGCGCAGCGCCGACGCTAACGACGAGTTGATCGACGTGCTCGTCGAGAAGAACCGAGTACTGGGCCAACAACGCAATCTTTTGCTCCCCCGCCTCATCTCCGGTGAGATCGACGTGAGCCGCCTCGAAGCCCCCGGCGCGTGATCACCCGCACCCCGGCGAGCGATCGAGCCGCGCGCCTGCCGCTATGCTTGTGGTAGAGTCGAGCCCCATGGCGCCAAAGCTGGACATCTACGACGGCCGCGCCCCGGAGGAGCTCCCGGCGTACCCGGTCCCGCGTGCCGCGCGGATCGTCCGCCTGTCGCCGTCCACCCTGCGCCTCTGGGCCTCGGGCGACGGCCAGCACAAGGCGCTCTTCAAGCCCGCCGAGCGCGCCCCCCTCGCGCTCTCGTTCTCCAACTTGATCGAAGCCTTCGTGCTCGCCTCGATGCGACGGGTGCACGGCGTTTCCATGCAGCGCGTCCGCAAGGCCCTGCGGTTCGTCGGGGACGAGCTCGGGTACGCCCGGCCGCTCGTCCACGCGAGCTTCCGGACGGACGGGGCCAACCTGTTCGTCCAGCACGCCGACCGGCTGCTGAACGTCTCCGCCGAGGGCCAGGCCGTACTCCGGGAGGTCCTGGACGCGAGCCTCGCGCGCATCGACTGGGAGGGGGACCTCGCCGCGCGGCTCTATCCCTGGGTCCGAAGCTCGGGGATCACCAGCCAGCCGAAGACGATCGTGGTCGACCCGAGGCGCGGCTTCGGCCAGCCGGTGATCGCCGGCACCGGGATCGAGGCACGCATCGTCACCGAGCGCTACCGGGCCGGCGAGTCCGTGCGGCTCCTCGCGAAGGACTACGGCGTCGAGATCGAGAAGATCGAGGACGCGATCCGGTGCGAGACGCGTGAAGCTGCGTGAGCCGTTCACCTACTTCGTCGACCGGTCGCTCGGCCGCGGGCTCGTCGTCGAAGCGCTGCGAGCCGCGAAGCTCGAAGTCCACGCCCACGATGATCACTTCGCGCAGAACACCCCCGACGCCGAGTGGCTCGTCGAGGTCGGCTGGCGCGGCTGGGTCGTCCTGACCAAGGACAAGAACATCCGCGTGAACGCGCTCGAACGCATCGCGTTGATCCGCGCGAACGTCGCGTGCATCATGCTCGGACGCGGCGATCTGACGGCGACGTCGATGGCGCAGGTCTTCGTCGACGTGTTGCCGCTCATCCAGCGCGTCCTGCGGCGCTTCGCGCTCCCCCTCGCGGCGAGCCTGAGCAGCGGCAGGAGCCTGCGCGTCCTGCTGGCCGACGGCGAGTGGCTGAAGCCGCCGAAGGAGCTCAAGTAGCTCAAAAAATCGTGACACAATCGTCTCGGTGAACGCAACGCTGGAGAGCGACATCGAGCAGGCGGCCCTCGACCTCTTCAAGGCGATGGGCTGGGCGACCGCGAACGTGATGGAGGAGGTGCTCGGCGATCACGGCACCCTCGGCCGCGACAACCGCGGCGACGTCGTCCTCGTCCGTCGCCTCCGCGCAGCGCTCGCGCAGCTCAACCGAGGCGCGCCCCCGGAGGCGATCGACCAGGCCATCGAGGAGCTCACGCGCGACCGGTCGGCGATGAGCCTCGGGCAGGCGAACCGCGAGATCTACCAGCTGCTGAAGGACGGCGTCGACGTCCGTGTCGCCGGGGCGGAGGACGAAGACGAGGCCACCCTGCGCGTCCGCGTCATCGACTGGGACGAGCCTCGGCACAACGACTACTTCGTCGCCCAACAACTCACGATCCAGGGGGAGACATACAAGCGCCGCGCCGATCTCGTCGGCTTCGTGAACGGCCTGCCGCTCGTCTTCATCGAGCTGAAGGGACTGCACAGCAACGTCGAGAACGCTTACCGGCAGAACTTCCGCGACTACCTCGTCGCCATCCCCCAGCTCTTCTGGTTCAACGCGCTCGTCATCCTCTCGAACGGCTTCGAGAGCCGTGTCGGAACGATCACGGGCGAGTGGGACCACTTCAAGGAGTGGAAGCGCATCGAGCGAGAGGACGAGCCGCCGCGCGTCAGCCTGGAGGCGGTGCTGCGCGGCGTCTGCGACAAGGCGCGGTTCTGCGACATCGTCGAGAACTTCACGCCAAGGTGAAGGCGGCATGGACGAAGCGTCGGGCCGAGCTCCAGGCGGAGCTCGGCACCACATCTCGCTACGACCACAAGAGCCGGCAAGAGATCATCGATACGGTCGCATTCATGGACGAGAGCGACATGGCCGTCGTCGTCTCGCAATCCCAGAATGAGGTCGAGACGTTCAAGAAGAAGGGCCTCGACATCGCGCCGCACCGCCGGCGGATGATCAAGGAGGACCTCGACACCAGGTTCAAGGACGACAAAGACGCGCTCAGGGTCGTGTTCGTCTGCGCGATGTGGATAACGGGGTTCGACGTCCCGAGCTGCGGCGCCATCTACCTCGACAAGCCGATGAAGAACCACACCCTCATGCAGACGATCGCGCGAGCGAACCGCGTCTACGAGGGAAAGGAGAACGGGCTCATCGTCGACTACGTCGGCGTCTTCCGGAACCTCCAGAAGGCGCTGGCGATCTACGGCTCCGGCTCGGGCGGCAACGTCGGGGCGGGGGACACCCCCGTGCAACTGAAGGAGGTGCAGCTCGAGGAGCTCCGCGCCACGATTGCGGCGTCGAAGAAGTTCTGCGCCGAGCGCGGCGTCGACGTCGACGGCGCGAAGGACAAGAAGGGCTTCGAGCAATGCCGGTCAGTTAAGGGCCGCGTCGTTCAGAGGGGCCTCTTTCGCGCGTAGTTGCTCATCTTGACCTTCACGGCACGGGGGTACGTGCGTTCAGCGCGCCGTGAGGGCAGGATAAAGCGCTTAAGATCCCGACGCAGGGCGCTCAGGTGGCCGGGGATGGCTCCGGGGCGGGAGTCGACCGACCAAAGCCACTCGTCACGGATGAGACGCAGCGCCATGAGGAAGCTGATGCGCGTCGGAGGAAGGCGCGCTTCTGCGGATACGCGTTCCATCTCCAGCCTGACGAGATTGTAAGCCAACAGTAGACCCCAAATCTCCTGACGCACCGTGATCGGCGTCTTGCTGCGGATGCTCTCGCGCCGATCGAGCAGGTCCGTCTTCAGCTCGTCGTAGGAGAGTTCCAGTTCCCAGCGCTCGTGGTAGAGCGCGACGAGTTCCTGGGCAGGATAAGCGACCGGATCGAGCAGGGAGGTTAGCAGCGTACTGGGCTGATGTCCGGGTCGATGGTAGCGGACGGCGCGCATGCGCCATGTTTGCGGCAGAGAGGAGTCCTTGCGGCGCGCTTGGGCGCTGACGTCCATCTCCACCAGCGCATCATCACGACCATACGAGTCGATCACGCGCCACTTGTTGTGAGAGCAGGCGCGGGTCATCCAGTGTCGCTTGCTGCCTCTTCTTGTCAGGCCAATGAGAAATAAGGCACCGAAAAACCCGCGGTCCACGATGGTCAGCGAGCGGTCAGGGATGCTGTCCAGCAAGGGTAACGCATACTTCGACTCGCTAGTTGAGTATGGACCGAAGTTGGCGGCCGCGATCTGGTGCGACCTCAACACCATCAGGCAGACCAGGCGCACCTGTGGGTAGCCGCTGTCACCGCGTGGGCTTGATGCGCCGCCGAACTCGTCGCGGTTGTCGGCCGTGTCGGCCACGCGCAGCGTGGTGCCGTCGATGCCGTACAGCGACAGGCCGCGGTAACGATGCGCCTCGGCGCTGACCTTCGACCACGTCTGGGCGCTGCGCTCGAACAGCCACTGCATCGGCTCGTCGCCCAGCCTTGCGCGCGCCTGGGGAATGGCGCTGCGCGCGATCGCGCCGTTGGCGCCCGGAAGCGCGAGATCCAACTTGGTGACGACCTCCTCGATCGGACGATCGCGCATCAGCGCCATGCCCAGCACCAGCCAGATCACCTGCTCGGCAGGCAGACGCCTGCGCCGCAGGGTAGCGGTACCTGTCGCTGCAAGCGCCTGCTCGATCCATTCGACCGGCAGGTGTTTGCAGACGTTGTCGACTTGGGCCGGGCCGATGTAGTCGGCGGCCGTGAGCAGCGCATCGCGGAGAGCCATCGATAGCTTATTCCGGCGACCGCACCGCTTTTACCGTTGCGCCTATCGTCCGCCGACGAAGTCCGTCACCTGGGCGAGGGCGTGGTCGGCCGCAACCGGCCCGGCCTTGACGGGTGCTGCCGAGCTCACAAGGAACGCAGCACGATCACGCGCGGCGGCGCGCTCGGTGATGAAACCACCGGCCGCAGAGCGCCTCCCGGATCTGCCGAGCCTGTAACCTCAAGGACTTACAGAGTTTTTCCCTAACTGACCGGCATTGGGGCTTCGAGCGCCTCCAGCGCCTCCGAGACGGCGTGGACAAGCTGCTCAACCCGGCCGAGGTGAAGAAGAGCTACCTCGACGTCGCCGGCCGCGTGGATCGCCTCTACCGCGCGCTCGGCGTCGATGAGCGGAAGAACGAGCTCTCCTCCGACTGGGGCGTGCTCACGGACCTGGCGCGCGGCATCCGCGGTCTCCAGCAGCCGGTCGACATCTCGAAGATCATGGACGCCGTCGAGCGCCTGCTCGACGAGTCGATCGACGCGCAGGGGTACGCCATTCGCGAGCCCACGGAGGCGCCGTACGGCGGCCGCGTCCACCTCGGCGGGATCGACTTCGCCGCCCTCGCCCGGTATTTCGCGATGACGAAGCACAAGGCCAGCGCCGCGGAGGCGGCGGCCGTGTCGGCACGGCAGCGGGTCGACACGCTCGTCCGCCTGAACCCGACGCGCGGGAACCTGCGCGCGCAGCTCGAGGAGCTCATCGCCGAGTACAACGACGGCGCGCGCAACGCGGAGCAGTTCTTCAAGGATCTGCTCGCGTTCATGAAGAACAAGGTCGAGCCCGAGGAGCAACGCAGCAGCGCCGAGGCGCTGAGTCAGGAGGCGCTCGCGCTGCACGACCTTCTCCTCCCGCCAGAGCTGAAGCTCGACACGAAGGCGCATGAGGTCGTGAAGAAGCTCGCGCGCGAGCTGCCGAAGAAGGTCGCGCCGAAGCTCGTGATCGACTGGCGGAAGAGTCAGCGCGCGCGGGCGGCAGTGAAAGTGACGATCAAGCGCGCGCTCGAGGTGCTACCCCAGGAGACGTATAGCGACGAGATGTACGATAAACTCGTCGAGGCCGTGTACGAGCACGTCTACGAGTCGTACTGGGGGGACGGGAAGAGCAAGTACACCGACGCCCCCGGCATCTGACGCGCTGCACCCCGGACGCGCCCGAAGTTGCAAACTTGTTGCAACTGTACTCGGGTCGCTCTAGGATGGCTTGCACGCTGGCGCTGCCGGCGCGAAGGCTCATGTCCCCGGCCCGCGCTCGGCCGCGCGCGGCGCGGCGGAAGTCGTCCGCCCGCGTTCCCCCGCGTCAGTTCGCAGCTGCTGTCGAGAGAGGCCTCATCGTGACTCGAAAGCTCCCCGTGACCGTGCTGTCCGGCTTCCTGGGCGCCGGCAAGACCACGCTGCTCAACCACGTCCTCGCGAACCGCGAGGCGCTGCGCGTCGCCGTGATCGTCAACGACATGAGCGAGGTCAACATCGACGCCGCGCTCGTCCGGGGCGGGGGCGCGGCGCTCCATCGCGTCGAGGAGAAGCTCGTCGAGCTGTCGAACGGCTGCATCTGCTGCACGCTCCGGGAAGATCTTCTCGTCGAGGTCGCCCGTCTGGCCGGGGAAGGGCGCTTCGACTACCTGCTCATCGAGTCGACGGGCATCTCGGAGCCTCTCCCCGTGGCCGAGACGTTCACCTTCGATGACCCTGCGACGGGCAAGAGCCTCTCCGAGGTCGCCCGGCTCGACACGCTCGTCACCGTCGTCGACGCGCAGCGGTTCCTCTCGGACTGGACGAGCGCCGACGACCTCCGGGCGCGCAAGGCGGCGCTGGACGGCGACGACGAGCGCACGGTCGCCGATCTGCTCGTCGAGCAGGTCGAGTTCGCGAACGTGCTCGTGCTCAACAAGGCGGACCTCGTCGGTGATGACGAGGTCGAGCGGCTCACGGCGATGCTCCTGCACCTGAACCCCGGAGCCCGGGTCATCAGGGCCTGTCGCGGCCAGGTCGATCCGCGCGAGATCCTCGGCACGGGGCGCTTCGACTTCGAGGAAGCGGCGCGCTCGCCCGGCTGGATGAGGGAGCTGCGCGGCGAGCACGTCCCCGAGACCGAGGAGTACGGGATCGAGAGCTTCGTCTACCGCGCAGCGCGCCCGATGCACCCGGAGCGGCTCTGGGACTTCATCCACGGCGCGACCGCCTGGGATGGAGTGCTCCGCTCGAAGGGGTTCTTCTGGCTCGCGACCCGCATGGACATCACCGGCGCCTGGTCCCAGGCGGGCGGCGCGGCCTCGTTCGAGGCGGCGGGACGCTGGTACGCGGCCCTGCCCGAGGAGCAGTGGCCGGAGGACGAGGAGGAGCGCGCCGCGCTCGACGCAGCGTGGGATCCGGCCTGGGGCGACAGGCGGCAAGAGATCGTCTTCATCGGCGTCGACATGGCCAGAGAGGAGCTCACACGCGGCCTCGACGCCTGCTCGCTCACCCGGGAAGAGATGGCCGTGGGGCCCTCCGGCTGGAGCCGGCTCAACGATCCTTTCCCGACGTGGGAGGAAGCAGAAGAGCTCGAGAGCGAGCCCGAGACCTCGCAGCCCCTCCTCCCGGCGTGAGGCCCGCCGCAGGACGACGGGCCCATCTTCGGCGCCGGTCGCGCGCCGGTCGCGCGCCAGTCGCGCGCCAGTCGCGCGCCAGTCGCGCGCCAGTCGCCGCGGCGAAGCGCGCGCCCGCGCTCACGCGGGCGCGCCGCGCTCCTCAGGAGAGGGCGAGCGTCGCGCTTACTTGCCGCCCCCCTTCGAGATCTTCCCTTCCGTGAAGATCACGTGCTTGCGGGCGAGCGGATCGTATTTCTGCATCTGCATTTTCTCCGTCATCGTCCGCTTGTTCTTCGTCGTGTAATAGCAGTAACCAGTCCCAGCAGACGAGACGAGCTTGATGATATCGCGCACGAGGTGCCCTCCTTGTCGGCCCTTGTCGACGTTTGCCGACGCTTGGCGGTAGGCCACGCTCCGCGGCAGCGGAGCGCCGTGCAGGCCAGACACCGCACCACTATCCCGGCGTGGCCTCTGATGCAACTTGATTGCATCAACGGGGCGGCCTGTGGCATCATGAGCCATGGAGCTTCGTCGCGGCATGGCGGCTCATGCCCGCGGCGCACACGGAGCACGGACACCAGATGATGATGACGACAGCGATCGCTGAGGCTGCCGGAGATCTCGCATCTCCGCGCGCGGAGCTGGGCAGCTCGACGCGGCTCGTGACGCAGCTCGCCGACCTGGCCGAGCTCGCCTCACCCGAGGTGAGCGTGTGCGTGCTGCGGCGACGCATCGGCCCCGACGTGGAGGGCTTCGCGCGCGAGCAGCTCCTGCCGCAGCCGCTCTCCGAGACGCTGCTCGTCGATCCCGGCGCGCCCGACCTCGCGCCGCTGGCCGCGGGAGCGCCGCGCTCGCCCGGCCGTGAAGCCTTCCTTCACGACGTGCGCGGCCTGATATCGCTCTTCGCGGATCTCACGGGGTGCCCGCGGGTCGGCGTACGGCTCGCGCGCCTCGATAAGCCGATGTGCCCTCGCCTCCACGCGGACATGGTGACCGTCCGCCTGGTGACCACGTATGTCGGCCCCGGGACGGAGTGGGCTGAGCACGCGGCCGTCCGGCGGGACCGGCTCGGACACCGCGCGAACGGCGTCCCCGACGAGGTCTCGGGGGTGCTGCGCGCCGGCGCGCGCCTCCGCCGGATGGCGCCCTTCGACGTCGGGCTGCTCAAGGGCGAGGCCTGGCCAGGCAATCGGGACCGCGGCGCAGTGCACCGGTCGCCGCCCGGGACCTCGCCGCGCGTCGTCCTGACGCTCGACGCCCTGACGTGAGCGCTACTCCATCCCCGGCACAGCGCCGCAATGGTCGCAGTCCCCGAGTTGTGGGTGGCGCATCAAAGCGGCGGCTGTCCCAGGTCTGTTCATGGTTATCCGGCCGCTTGCCCGCTGTCTCGACGCGTCATGAAGTGAGTCAGCCGCTGCATGAACGATCCAGGTCCTATCCCCGCACCCGCTCAGGCGACACCTCATAAGCTGAGATCTCCTGCCACATACCCGTGTTTCTTGTGACAATTCACCTCATTGTCGCCCCGTACGGACCCCGTATGGTTTCGCCCCATGAGTGTCCGTGATCCAGGAAGCGACGAAGACGACAAGGTAAAGGCGCTCGAGGTCGAGCGGTCCCACCCCGAGGGCACGTACCTCACCACCGATCAAGGGATCCCGATCGCCCATACCGACGACTCGTTGAAGCCGGTCCCGCGCGGTCCCACGCTCCTCGAAGACTTTCACTTTCGCGAGAAACTGACCCGCTTCGACCACGAGCGGATCCCGGAGCGCGTCGTCCACGCGCGCGGATCCGGCGCCCACGGCTATTTCCAGGTATACGAGCCCCTGACGAAGTACACGAAGGCCAGGTTCCTCCAGGACCCTTCGCTCAAGACACCGGTGTTCGTGCGCTTCTCCACCGTCGCGGGCTCGCGCGGCTCCGCGGACACGGTGCGCGACGTGCGCGGCTTCGCCGTGAAGTTCTACACGCAGGAGGGGAACTTCGACCTCGTCGGCAACAACATCCCCGTCTTCTTCATTCAGGACGGCATCAAGTTCCCGGACGTGGTCCACGCGGTCAAGCCGGAGCCGCACCACGAGATGCCGCAGGCCGCCTCGGCGCACGACTCGTTCTGGGACTTCGCGTCGCTGGTGCCGGAGACAGCCCACATGCTCATGTGGGTCATGTCCGATCGCGCCCTGCCGCGGAGCTACCGCATGATGGAGGGCTTCGGCGTGCACACCTTCCGCCTCATCAACGCGGAAGGGAAATCACGCTTCGTGAAGTTCCACTGGAAGCCGCTGCTCGGCGTCCACTCGCTCGTCTGGGACGAGGCGCAGAAGCTCGCGGGCAAGGACCCGGACTTCCACCGCCGCGACCTCTGGGAGGCCATCGAGATGGGCGACTACCCCGAGTACGAGCTCGGCGTCCAGATCATCGAGGAAGAACAGGCGGAGACGCTGAGCTTCGACCTCCTCGACGCGACGAAGCTCGTCACGGAGGAGCTCATCCCGGTGAGGCGCATCGGCAAGCTCGTCCTCCACCGCAACCCGACCAACTTCTTCGCGGAGACGGAGCAGGTCGCCTTCTGTGTCTCCAACGTGGTTCCCGGGATCGACTTCACCAACGACCCGCTCATGCAGGCGCGGCTCTTCTCGTACCTCGACACCCAGCTCACCCGCCTGGGCGGGCCGAACTTCGCGGAGATACCGATCAACCGGCCGCTCGCGCCGGTGCACAACCACCAGCAGGACGGCTTCCACCGGCATACGATCGACGCGGGGCGGGCCAACTACCACCCGAACTCGCTCAGCGGCGGCTGCCCCTTCCTGGCCAGCACGCAGCAGGGCTTCACGTCGTACCCCGAGCGCGTCGAGGGCGAGAAGCTGAGGATCCGCAGCGAGAGCTTCAAGGACCACTTCAGCCAGGCGGCGCTGTTCTTCCGGAGCCTGACCGAGCCGGAGCGGAACCACCTCGTCGAGGCGTGCAAGTTCGAGCTCGGCAAGGTCGAGAGGAAGGACATCCGCGAGCGCGTGGTGAAGCTGTTCGCCCAGATCGACGGCGAGCTCGCCCTCCGCGTCGCCGAGGCGCTCGGCCTGCCCGTGCCCCCGCCGCAAAAGGCGCACGCGGTGAAGCCCGCGCCCTCGCTCAGCCAGGAGACCGCGCCCAGGACGTCGATCAAGTCGCGCCGCGTCGCGGTCCTCGCCGCCGACGGCGTGAGCGCGGCCGACCTCGCCGCCGTGAAACAGGCGCTCCTGGCTCAGGGCGCGCAGTCGAAGGTCATCTCCAGGCGCCTCGGCACGCTGAAGTCCGCCGAGGGCAACGCGATCGAGGTCGACAAGTGCGCGCTGACGACCTCGTCGGTCGAGTACGACGCGGTCTACGTGCCGGGCGGCGCGGCGAGCGTCGCCGCGCTGCTCGCCCAGGGAGACACCCGCCACTTCATCCTGGAAGCCTACCGGCACTGCAAGCCGATCGGCGCGACGAGCGAGGGGGTCGATCTCCTGCGCTCGTGCGGCATCGACGCGACGCGGCCCGGCGTCGTCACGAGCGCGGGCGGCTCGGCCTTCGTGGAATCGTTCATCGACGCCATCCGACAGCACCGCCACTGGGGACGGGACGACCTACAGGCCATCCCCGCGTGACCCCCGCCCGCGCCGCGTGACGCCAGCGGGCGCAGCGCCCGCCGGAGCCGCCGGTGTCACCCGCGACAGAAGCGGGCGCGGCCGATCCGTCGCGCCGGGAACTCGCTTCTCGTCTAGACTCCCGGGCGATGGCCGAGCTAGCCAGGCACGCCGACCCCGACCAGGCGCGGCAGGCACCCCCGGAGCGACCCACCCGGCGCTGCCCCGCGTGCGGCGTCCGGTACCCGCTCGACTTCCTCGTCTGCCCCATCGACGCGACCGCGCTGGAGCTCCAGGGCGTGACCGCGACCGACCCCATGGTCGGCGAGCTGCTCGCGGGGAGCTTCTGCATCACCGGCGTGATCGGCTCGGGCGGCATGGGCCGCGTCTACGTCGCCGAGCACATCCGCCTGCCGAAGCGCTTCGCCGTCAAGGTGCCGCACGAGCACTTCGCCAGCCACCGGGAGGCGATGGCGCGCTTCGAGCGCGAGGCCCAGACGATCGCGCGCGTCGGCAACGAGCACGTGGTCGACGTCGTGGACATCGTGCGCCTCAAGGACGGGCGCCCGTGCATGGTGACCGAGCTGCTGAAGGGCGAGGACCTCGGCAGCCTCCTCGATCAGGTAGGCAAGCTGCCGCTCCCGACCGCCATCACCATCTCGCGCCAGGTCTGCCGTGGGCTGGCCGCGGCCCACGCGACAGGCGTCGTTCATCGGGACCTCAAGCCGTCGAACCTGTTCCTCGTCCGGCGCGAGGGGGGCAGCATGCACGTGAAGATCCTCGATTTCGGGGTCGCCAAGGTGCTCGACGGCGCCGACCTCACGCGCACCGGCTCGGTGGTCGGCACGCCGCAGTACATGGCCCCGGAGCAGGCGCGAGGCTCGGCCGAGGTCGACTCCCGCGCGGACATCTACGCTGTCGGCGCCGTGCTGTACCGCATGCTGACGGGCGAGCGGCCCTTCCCCGAGGAGGAGCCGACCCGGACGATGATCCGCCTGCTCACCGAGGATCCGCGGCGCCCCCGCGACATCGACAAGACCATCCCGGAGGGGCTCGAGGCGCTCATCCAGCGCGCGATGGCCCGGACGCGCGAGGACCGTCCGCCGTCCGCCCAGGAGCTCGATCGCCAGCTCGCGGACTTCGACATGCAGGATCCGCTCGGGCCCGCGCGCTCGCACGGCCTGAGCACGGCGGTGACCGAGGGCGCCCCGAACGACGAGATCGCCACCGTCGTCATCCCCAACGCGCAGGGCCAGAACCCCGCCGACGACGTGACGCGCAAGGCGCGGCGCGCCCGTCCGGTCGCGGTGCTGCTGTCCATCGCGGTGAGCCTCGCCGCGGGCGCGGCCGTCTTCACCAGCGCCGCGATGGTGCTCCGCATGGTTTACGGGATCACCGAGCGGCGCGCGCTCGACGAGACGGAGATCCTCATCGCCGGGGGCGTCGCGGGGGCGCTCTCGCTCTTCACGTTCATCGGCACGATCCGGGTCCTCGTCGGCCGCTGGCGGAGCGCGCCGGCGATGGAGCGCCTCGGCAAGGGCCTCCGGGCCGCGATGATGTGGCTGTTCATCTCGTGCGGCGTCCTCGCGCTCGGCGCTGCCGCCTACAACGCGTTCGCGCTGCCGATCCCCGCGCTGTGGCTCGGGCCTGCCGACTGGCTCGGGTGGATCAGCGTCGGCGTGGTCGCCCTGCCGACCTTGATCGCGCTCGTCGCGCTCGTCGTGGGGCTGCGGCGGGTGACGCGCGTCTCGTAGTAACGGCCGGCCCCCTGAGAGGGTGCTCGTCGCGCGGGGCGGGGACGGGCTGAACTCGCGTGGGACGTCCTGTGCCCGTCGTGCTGCGCACGCCGGACACAGGACGTCAATTGCGCTCAAACATCAGCCCGTCCCCGCCCCGCGCGACGAGCACCCTCCCAGGGGGCCTACCGCCTTCGTCCTTGCAGGAGACATGAGCCCGTCCCCGCCCCGCGCGACGAACACCCTCCCAGAGGGCCTACCGCCTTCGTCCTTGCAGGAGACATGAGCCCGTCCCGGCCCCGCGCGACGAACACCCTCTCAGGGGACCGACCGCCCTGGCGGTTCAGAGCTCGACTGGGCAGCGCTTTGAATCGGGAGAGGTCCGCGAAAATCAGGTCATCCCGCGAGCGCGTCAATATTGTCTCATGGATTCGACAGCTTGTAAATAGGTGGTTGAATCGGCGAGATCTCCGCGCCGCGAAGCAACCCACGAGGAGGCGAGAGCATGTCCGCACCGTTCAGGCCAGAGATGTATGCCGTCGATTTCGGGACCTCCAACTCGCTGCTCGCGGCGGCGAGCGCGGAGGCGACCTGCCCGCCCATCCCGCTCGACAGCGCGGCGGCCGATCCGACCGTCCTCCGGAGCCTGCTCTTCTTCGGGCAGCAGCGGTTCTCCTGCGGAGCGGCGGCGATAAGCGACTTCGTCGCGAACGGCATGCAAGGCCGCTTCATCCGCTCGATCAAGAAATACCTGCCCGACCGGGGCTTCTCCGGCACGCAGATCGGGGGCCGGCTCGTGACCATCGAGGACCTGATCGGCCGGTTCCTGAAGGAGATGCGCGACCAGGCGAACCGCCATTTCCAGGCGGACGTCGCGCGCGTCGTGCTCGGCAGGCCGGCGAAGTTCTCGACCGAACCGGCCGACGACCGGCTCGCCGAGGAGCGGCTCGAGCGGGCGGCGCGCATCGCCGGCTTCCGCGACGTCTTCTTCTGCCCGGAGCCGGTCGCCGCCGCGCACGACTTCCACCTGGAGCTCGATCGCGGGGCAGTCGTCCTCGTCGCCGATTTCGGCGGCGGCACGTCCGACTACACGATCGTGCGGATGCGGCGGGAAGGGTTCGCGCCCTCCGACGTGCTGTCGCTCGGCGGCGTGTCCATCGCGGGGGACGCGCTCGACGGCAGCCTCATGCGCCACAAGATCGCCCGCCACTTCGGCGCAGGGGTCACCTACCGGGTCCCGCTCGGCGCGAACCAGCTGACCATGCCCAGGCCCATCGCCGAGAAGCTCTGCTCTCCAGCCGACATGACGGTGCTCCAGCACCGCGATGTCCTCGCGTTCCTCCGCGACGTGAAGGCGTGGTCCCTCGGGCCCGAGGACCAGCAGCGCATGGATAACCTGCTCTGCCTCGTGGAAGACTCGCTGGCTTTCCAGGTCTTCGAGGAGATCGAGCGCAGCAAGCGCGCGCTGTCCGGCGAGGCGGTCACCGAGTTCCGCTTCGACTACCCGTCAATGCACATCCGCGAGCGCATCGCGCGGGAGGAGTTCGAGGCCGCGAGCGAGCGGCAGATCGACGCCATCCTCCGCGCGCTCGACCAGACGGTGCAGGACGCCGGCATGTCGTTCGACGACGTCGACGTCGTGTGCTGCACGGGCGGGACCGCCAGGGTGCCCGCCCTCCGGCGCGGGATCGAGCGCCGCTTCGGCCAGGGCAAGGTGAGGCAGCTCCGGAGCTTCCACTCGGTCGTGCAGGGGCTGGCCGAGCGCGCGCGCGGCATCGCCGCCGCGTCCGCCTGAGCGCGCGCCGCCCACGCCTGGCCGAGAGGCCGCCGCGCCTGGCCGAGAGGCCGCCGCGCCTGGCCGAGAGGCTGCCGCGCCCGGCGTCCCGTCGCCGAGCCAGCGGGGATCGCCCTCGATGATCCACGGATAGGCCTCGTGGAGCGCGCGCTCCATCAGGCCGCCGTAGCTGTGGCCGGCCCCCGCCGCGTGGAGGACGCGCGCGGTCAGGCCGCCGCGCTCGAGCATCGCCTGCGTCTTGCGCGCCTGCGCCGCGCAGTCGGCGCGGCCGCACGCGAGCAGCACCCGCGACCCCCCGCCGCCGCGAAAGCGCCGGGCGGTGCCGAGCGTCCACTCGCCGAAGCCGCCATATCCGCCCTCGATCAGCGCCGCCCGCGCGAAGCGAGCCGGGTGCCCGGGCAGGAGCAGCGCGCCCATGATCGCGCCCTGCGAGAACCCCGCATAGATCGGGTCGCGGAGATCCACCCGGTCCCCGAAGCGCTTCGACAGCGACGACACGGCGGCGGCGACCTCGCGGCTCAGCGCGTGATGGTCCGGGTAGTAGAAGATGCGCCCGCCGTCCGGAGTCCGGGTGTCGATGGGCTTGCCGCGCGGGCAGAGCAAGAAGCCTGCTCCCCTCACCATCGCGCGCCATACATCGCAGTGCCACTCGGGCCGATCGCCCGCGCCGTGGGCGACGACGATCACGGGCCGCGGCCCCTCGCCGCGCGGCGGCACGACCACCGCGGGCCCGAAGCCGGGGACCTCGAGATCCACGAACGCTGCGTCCTCCTCGGGCTCAGGCGGCGGCGGCGCTGGCGCCGGCTCGGGCCGCTCCTCCGGCGCGTCGAGGAACGCGTCGCTGCGGCCGACAGGGGCGGCGAGCTGGGCTGGAGCGCACCCCCCGGCGCCGATCGCGAGCGCGAGCGCGAGCGCCAGCCTGGGCCTGAGCCCCAAGCAGAGCGCCCCTCGCGGGCCACAGGCCGGCAGCGCTCGTCGACTCGTCACGCTCATCGCGCTCGGAACCTGAACACCACGAGCACGAGAATCAAGAAGCAGAGCAGGTGCCCTATCCAGAAATACAGGGAGAACCTTCGAGAGGAGTCGCAGGGACGAGCCTGCTCGACGAGGTACTGCAGGGTTGAGGTGCTAGGCGGACACGAGCACGATGCGGCTCACCTCGGGGGGCGCGCCGATGCGGGCGGGCGGGCCGGCGGTGCCGAAGCCGCGGTTGATGTAGAGGTGCGCGCCGCCGCGCTGGTAGAGCCCGGCCACGTAGCCATGGGGGAGCACCACGTCGGCGGGCCGGACGACGAGGTTGACCTGGCCGCCGTGGGTGTGGCCGCTGAGCTGCAGCGCGACCTCGCCGGCCGCCTCCGGGAAGAACACGGGGTTGTGGCAGAGCAGGACGCGCGGCAGGTCGCGGGGCACGTCCGCGAGCGCTCGGCCGAGGTCGGGGCCGCCGCCGGGCACCTGCCGTCGCACCCACACATCGTCGACGCCGAGCAGCGCGAAGGCGCCGCCAGCCCCTCCCACGACACGCCCCCGGTTGCGCAGCACCTGCGCGCCGCCGCGCGCGAGCGCGTCGAGCGTCGCGTCGATGCCGGCGAAGTGGTCGTGGTTGCCCGGGATCGCCGCGACCCCCTCGCGGGCGAGCGGGGCGAGCCGGCGGGTGAGCCGCCCGAGGTGCTCGGTGTACCTCGGATCGAAATCGACGAGATCGCCCGTCATCACGATGAGATCGCCGCGCGCCTTGCGCACGAGATCCTCGGCGGCGCGCATCTCGGGCTCGCCAACGAACAGCCCGAGGTGGATGTCCGACAGCTGCACGATCGAGAACCCGTCGAGGCTGCGCGGCAGGCCCGGTATCGGAATCGCGATCTCCTCGATGACGTAGTCGTGTCGCCCGAGCAACGCGCCATAAACCGCGCTGCCGCCGCCGATGAGGAAGGCGGAGCCAGCGGCCCCGTTCGCGAGAAAAGCGCGGCGGGGCAGCGCCGGCGGCGCGACCGACGGCGCCCTCGGCTCGCCCGCGGCTCGCGCCACGGCCGCGTCGGCGCCGCGGGCGGGCGCTTCGGCGCGTGCTGGCGCGCCGGCGTCGCGGGCGGGCACGGCGTTGCGGGCGGCCGCGGTGGTGCGCGCGAGCGCGGCGCCCCCGAGCCGCGCGATCAGCCGCCCGAGATCGACGACGGCGAGCAGGACCGCGGAGATCAGGATGGCCAGCGAGATCGTGCTGCCGCCGAGCCCCATCGCGCGGAGCACGCCGTCCGGCAGCGCGCCGCGCCCGAGCCGGCCCAACGTCATGGTGAGGAGCCCGGCGGCGAGCAGGAAGGAGAGCGCGCGCCGGCCGCGCAGGCCCAGGCCGAGCAGCCGCGAGGCGCGCCGGTGCACGTACACGCCCAGGGGGCCGACGACGAGGAGGACGATCAGCGAGATGATGACGAAGCGCATGGCGGGCTCGGCGGACGGCGGGGGGACCGAAGCCTAACCGATCCGCGACGCCCGGCCAGAAGGCGCTCCGGGGCGGGCCCGCGACGAGCGAGCCTGTTCACCGTGCCTCGCCGGCGCCTGGACACGGCCGGCGCTCATCCCCTGTCACATCATGAGAGCTGGCCGGCGACGCGAGGCCGCGCGGACGCGCGGCGGACGGGCGCTGCGCCCCGTCGAGCACGGCGTGACGCACGCGATGGCGCCGCGCGTCGACCGGTGCCGCCCGCATCGCTCCACACCCCGCGCGCCGCTGAATCTCCGGCGCGACGCCGCGCGCACAGCGGTGATCTCACCGTCGCATACAGGGCTGGAAATAAACCCGAAACCATTCTGTCCGTCTGCCATGTCACCGAGACCCTGGAGGCGCTGTCCAGTCGTGATGATCACGCGCTGCGTTGGAACGCAGAAACACACAGGAAGGAGCGGTCTGCTGAACCCCGGCGCGTTCTCCACATGCGGAACGACCGCGGTTCCGCCTGGTCAGGCGCGCCCGTGACGCGCTCGTGACGCGCGCGAGTCGTGGACGGACGTTCTATCGGCCGTGAAAAAATAACCGCAGAGCAGACCATGATGACGCGATGCAGGGGTGGCATAGCGTCGTTTGTTCTTGCCCCACCGAAACTGTTGGTCTAGATTCGGCACCCTAATTTGTACGTGTTGAATTCGCCTGGTTCCTTTTAAGAAGTAGATGAAAGGCTTAGTATGCTGAGAAGGAATTCGCATCTGGGGATGGGTAAGTGGCTTGCGGTCCTCCTCGCAACCGCGTCTTTCGCGGCTTGCTCGGGCGACAATGGCGGGGAGGGTGGCGAGGGCGGCGCGGCGGCCGGCACCGGCGCGGGCACCCCGACGGGCACCGGCGTGGGTGCGGGCACCCCGACGAGCACCGGCGTGGGCGCGGGCACCCCGACGAGCACCGGCGTGGGCGCGGGCACCCCGACGAGCACCGGCGTGGGCGCGGGCACCCCGACGAGCAGCACGGGCGCGAGCCCGACGGGCGGCGGGAACTGCACCGGTGGCGTCGACATCTCGACGGCGGATGGCAATCCCTTCGTCGGTGCGGAGCTGTTCGTGGACCCGGGCTACGTCGCCAAGGTCCAGTCGTCGATCGACAAGACGACGGACGCGGCCCTGGTCGAGAAGATGAAGAAGGTCCAGAGCATCTCGACCGCGTTCTGGCTCGACCGGATCGAGGCGGTCGGCCAGCTCTCGGCGCAGCTCGACGCCGCGCTCGAGCTCCAGAACCAGCTCTGCAAGCCGGTCACGGCGGTCATCGTCGTGTACGACCTCCCGAACCGCGACTGCTTCGCCGAGGCGTCGAACGGCGAGCTCAGGGTCGAGAACGGCGGCGTCGAGCGGTACAGGAACGAGTTCATCGCCCCGATCAAGGCGATCCTCGCCGCTCACCCGAACCAGCGCATCGTCGCGATCATCGAGCCCGATTCACTCCCGAACCTCGCGACGAACCTGGGCAAGAAGGACTGCACCCCGGAGACGGAGAAGGCGTACCGGGAGGAGGTCGCGCACGCGATCAGCGAGCTCAACATGCCGCACGTGTACCAGTACATCGACGCGGCGCACTCGGGCTGGCTCGGCTGGCCGGACAACCAGACCAAGGGCGCCCAGATCTTCGCCGACGTCATCAAGGCTGCCGGCAACCCGGCCGGCGTCCGCGGCTTCGCGACCAACGTCGCGAACTACACGCAGCTCAGCTACAGCACCGAGAGCTACGATCAGCAGTCCAACCCCTGCTACGGTGAGTACGACTATGTCGACGCCATGGCCACCGCGCTCGCGGGCGTCGGCCTCGGCGACAAGCACTTCATCATCGACACGAGCCGCAACGGCCGCGGCAACATCCGGGCGGACTGGGGCTACTGGTGCAACAACGTCGGCGCCGGCATGGGCGAGCGGCCCCGGGCGAACCCGGGCGGCGCGACGCGCCTCGACGCCTTCTACTGGGTCAAGCCGCCGGGTGACTCCGACGGCACCGCGGACAAGAACGCGGAGCGCTACGACCTGTTCTGCGGCTACGAGAACGCAGACCAGCGCGCGCCGGAAGCGGGCTTCTGGTTCCACGAGTACTTCGTGGAGTGCGTGAAGAACGCGAATCCGCCGCTCTGATCGGCGACGCGTCCTGCCCCAGGCTGTGACGAGCGCGCTCGGCTGAGCGCGCGGCCGGCGGCCGGGGCAGGCGAGGAGCGTAGAAAAAAGGGGTCTACCCGCCCGCGGGCCGCGCGGCCGGCTGGAGGGTAGACCCCTTGGGAAAACGCTCCTCGCCTGCCCCGGTCGCTGTGCTTTTTCTGGCACACAACACCACCGCGACCGCCCCGGGCGGGCGCCGCGTCGCCGATGCCCCGGGCGGGCGCCGCATCGCCGATCCGTGGCATGGTGACGCGCGGTGCACGACTCCATCACGCTCGACCAGCTGCGCACCTTCATCGCGGTCGCCGACGAGGGCAGCTTCTCGGCGGCGGCCAGGAAGCTCCACCGCGTCCAGTCGGCGGTGAGCCACGCGATGGCCAACCTGGAGGACCAGCTCGGGGTCGTCCTCTGGGACCGGTCGACGCGGATCCCGACGCTGACGGAGCACGGCCGCGTCCTGCTCGGCGCCGCGCGGCGCGTGTGCGCCGACGCGGACGCCCTCAGCAGCGCGGCACAGCGGCTCGCCGGCGGCCTCGATCCGCTCGTCTCGCTGTGCGTCGACGCTGTCTTTCCGCTCTCCGCGCTGGTCGAGCTCTGCGTCGAGTTCGCGCGCGTCTACCCCACCGTGGAGCTCGTCGTCCACACGGAGACCATGGCCGCCGTCGCCGAGCGGGTCCTCGACGGCACATGCCAGCTCGGGGTCGTCGGGCCGGCCGCGGCGACCCAGGGGCTCGAGCGCCGGCACCTCACGTCCGTGCGCATGGTGCCTGTCGCCGGCAAGGCGCACCCGCTCGCCGCCGCGCAGCGCGACACGGCGCAGGTCGCGACCGAGCAGCTGCGCGAGCACGTGCAGATCGTGCTGAGTGAGCGCGGCGGGGCGCGCTCACCGGAACAAGCCGTCCTGTCCCCCCGCACCTGGCGCGTCGTGGATCTCCAGACCAAACGAGAGCTCCTGTGCGCGGGCCTCGGCTGGGGCAACCTGCCAGAGCACATGATCCGCGACGACCTCGAGGCCGGGCGCCTCGTGCGCCTCCGGCCCGAAGCGTGGGGGGACGACGAGCACCTGCTGTCGCTCGCCGTGGTCCACCGGCCGGGGCTCGTGATGGGGCCCGCGGGGCAATGGGTGCTGAAGCGCCTCGTCGAGCTGTGCTGCCAGCACGTGGGGGGCCCGGAAGCGCCGCGATGACAGCGCGCTCGCGCGAGCGCGCCTCAACAGCGCCGCGGAGGAATGGCGCTCGCGCGAGCGCGCTTCAGCGCTCGCGCCTCACCGGTTCTCCAGCCAGGCGAGCGCCACGGCGGGGCAGGCGCACCGTCAGAGCGAGAGCCGCGAGAAGAGCTCGTTCACGCGGATCGCGGCCGCGACGCTCCCTGTGTCATGCGCGTAGTCCATGGCCGCGAACAGGTGTGTCTGCTCGAGGTCGAGCCGCTCCGGAGAGCGCTCGAGCAGCGCCACGTAGTGCTCGAAGAAGCGGCGTTGATCGAACTGCGTGCGCTTCAGCACGGCGTGGCGCACCGTCGCGTGCAGCGCGAAGCGGCCCGCGAACGGCTCCTGCACGAGCCGGAAGCGCCGCAGCGAGGCGAGCGCGTCGCCGGCGCTCCGCCCCGCGCGCGCGAGCTGCGCGAGCGAGACCTCGTCGATGTGGTCGCCGTTCGAGTGCGCCAGCACCGCGAGCATCCGGCGCGCCGCGGGCGAGAGCCCGCGGAAGGCCCACGCGACCAGCAGGCGGACCTCGGGGAGGTCGTCCTCGTGGTCGATGACCTGCACGCGGTCGACGCCGCCCGCCACGAGCCAGCGGCGGAGCTCGTCGACGCCGGCCGCGCCGCTCTCGACGATCGCGTCGGCGAGCTCCAGGGAGACCGGGTTCCAGCGGAGCAGGCGCGTGAGCGAGGCGACCGCGGGGAAGGGGCTCTCCCCCGAGGTCACGAGCGGCGCGATGACAGGGAAGATGGAGACGCCGGCCACGAGGCAGCGCCGCGCCGTGATCACCCAGATCACCGCCTCGTCGCGCACGTCGTCGAGCAGCTCGGCGACGGCGCGGTCGTGCTCGTGGTTGTCGAGCACGATGAGCATCTCGCCGAGCTCCCGCAGGCGGGCCCGCAGCGCCGGCAGCGAGGGCGACGGCCCCACGCCGAAGCGGAGCGACAGCATGCCGAGCAGCGTGCGCGCGTCCCAGGCGCCGACCCGGAACCAGTGGATGCCGCCGGGGAGCTCGCGCGCGAGCTTGTGCCCGAGCGCGCAGGCGAGCGTCGACTTGCCGCTGCCGCCCGTGCCGACGAGCGCGATGCGCGCCGGGCGCGACGCGCGCAGGGCGGCCGTGAGCGTCGAGAGCTCGCGGCGCCGGCCGTGCAGCGAGGGGGGCGGGGGAGGGAACACTTGCGGCGAGGCGGTCATCCCCGCGCGAGCGTACCAAAAACCGCGCGCGGCGCCGGCTCCTTCGCAGGGGTCACATGGGCGCGTGCGGCGCGCGCAGGAGCTGCTCGATCGCGCGGGAGACGGGCTCCGGCGACATCGAGGTGAGGCGGAGCCGGCGCGGCTCCTGCCCCCGCCGGCCCAGGAACAGCGCCGGCACGCCGCGGATCTGGAGGCGCTCGGCCTCGGCGCGCGCCTCCGCGAGCTGCTGCGCGACCTCGGCGCTGTCGCGCTGCGCCGCCGCCTGCGCGGCGTCGACGCCCGGCAGCTCGGAGGCGACGCGCAGCAGCAGATCGTCGGTGATCGCCGGGCGCTCGCGCGCCTGGATCCGGAAGAAGCGGTCGACGAAGTCCCAGAGCTGGCCCTGCATCCCGACCGCCGCCGCCATGCGCGCCGCCTGCACGGAGCCCGGCCCGAGGAACGTGAGATTCCTGAACACGAGCCTCACCTGCCCCGTCCGCACGTGGCGCTCGAGGATCTCGGGGAGCACCTCGAGCGCGTAATCCCGGCAATGCGAGCAGCGGAGATCCGAGAACTCGATCAGCGTGAGCGGCGCGCTCGGGTCGCCGAGGGAGATGCCGTCCTGGGGAATGCCGGAATAGAGACCAGCTCCCGCGCTGACGGCGCCGGTGGCCTCCTGCTCGGGCGCCTCGCCGACGCCCTGGCAGGCCGGGATCCCGAGCAGGAGCGCGGCGAGCAGGGCGCCCCGCCGCGCCGCGGAGCGAGGATGTGAATTGCGTGAATGGGCGAGTGCGTATCGTTCGAACAGCTCAGGCTTCATCCCGGGACACACGGCACGATTCGTACCTCGTCGGCGCCGCGCGACGGAGACCGGCTCACGCGCATGTCGGTAAACCATGCTGGACGAGGATCTCCGGGCGAGGAGGGACTCCTCTCCACGGGAGCGAGGAGCGGGATCTCCAGCAGGTCGAGGGCGCCGGGAGGTCGAGAGGTCCTGTTCTTTGCCCGCGTCCCCGGCGTCGGCAGCGTGGCCGGTCGCGCCGCGCGTCGCTCCCGGCGGGGCGCGCCCGGCCCTCCGCCGCGCCTCCGCCGTGCCTCCGACGTGGGCCGAGCGCGACCCGGCGCCGGGGCCCTTGCCTGCACCCCGCCACATCCGCAATGCTCGCGCGGATCTCGCGTGTCCTCGGAATGCCCTCAGCTCGACGCCGGACTGCGCAGCGACCGTGAACGGGTCGGCGGCTTCTCTCCGCCCGACGAGGCGACGGGGGCGGGCGCGCCCGCGGGAGCGTCCGCCGGCGAGCCCTCGCCGTCCCCGGACGGCGTGGCCAGGCGGCTCCGGGAGCAGGCGCAGGACGCGCTCGGCGAGCTCCTCCGCGGCCTCCGGGCGGCCGAGCCGCAGGGGGGCGACGTCGCCCTCGGCGGCTCCGCCGCGGGGCGGCGGCACCTCCACGCCGGCCTCGTGACCGCGCTCATGCGGCTCATCTTCCTCCTTTACGCGGAGTCGCGCGGCCTGCTCGGCGGCGCGGGCGCGCTCGACGGTGCGGGCGCGCTCGACGCGCACGGCGCGCGCGGCGCGTCGATCGCGCGGCTCTTCGAGGACCTCCAGGAGGACGAGCGACGGTGCCCCGGCGACCTCGAGCGCCGCCACGGCGCGTGGGCGCGCGTCGCGGCGCTCTTCCGCGCGCTCCTCGACCGCGGTCCCCGCGGCGCGCGCGGCGGCCTCTGCGATCCGGACGCGTTCCCCTTCCTCGAGGGCAGGCCCTGGCTCAGCGACGGCGTGCTGCGCCGGGTGCTCGCGGCGCTCCTCGCGCACGGCGGCGGCGGCGGCGGCGGCGGCGGCGCGGACAGCCGCTACGGCGATCTCGAGGTCGAGCACATCGGCACGCTCTACGAGGGCCTGATCGCCTTCGACCTGGAGATCGCCGAGGGCGAGTCGATGGCGCTCTTGCCGTCCCACGCCGTCGTCGACCTGGAGGCGCTCGTCGCCCTGCCCGGCGGCGAGCGGCTCGCGCGGCTCGAGGAGGCGGCGGACCTGAAGCTCGGCGCGCGCCACGCCGCCCTCGTCGCCGCGGCCGGCAGCGCGGCGGAGCTCGCGCAGGCGCTCGCGCGCCGCGCGTCCCCGCGGCAGCCCGGCCCGATCGCGCGGGGCACGCTCTACCTCCAGCCCGGGCAGCTCAGGCGGCGCGCGGGCTCCTACTACACGCCGCGGGACATCACGCGCCACGTCGTCGAGCGCACGCTCGCGCCGCTGCTCCACGCGGGCGGCCGGCCGCCCGCGCCCGACCGCATCCTCGCGCTCGCCGTGTGCGACCCCGCGATGGGGTCGGGCGCGTTCCTGGTGGAGGCGTGCCGCCAGCTCGCCGCGCACCTCGCGGCGGCCTGGCAGCGCGCCGGCGAGGCGCCGCGCCTCACGCGCGAGGAGCCGCCGCTCCGCCGCGCGATGGCGCTCGTGGCGGAGCGCTGTCTGTACGGCGTCGACCTCGACCCGATCGCGGTCGACCTCGCCCGGCTCTCGCTCTGGCTCGCCGTGGAGGAGGCGAGCCTCCCGCTGAGCTTCCTCGACGGCAAGCTCCGCTGCGGCGACAGCCTCATCGGCGCCTCGCGCGCGGAGATCAGCGCCTTCCCGGCCGCGGCGCTGTCGCGCGGCGGCGCCGCGGACCCCGCGGTGGAGCGGCGAGCGCGGCGGGCGCTGACGCGGCGGGCTCCCACGCGCGCGCCGCCGCCGGCCCCGTCGGTGGAGCGCGCGCGGGAGCCCGCCGGCGCGGATCGCGCGGCGCTCGACGCCTGGATGGCCCTGTGGCTCTGCCCGCCGGACAGCGAGCTCGCGGCCGCGGCGCCGACGCCGGAAGCGTTCGCGCGCTACATGACCGCGGCGCGCGAGCCGGGCGACCCCGGCGCGGCGCTCGCGCGCCGCATCGCCGAGGAGCGCCGGTTCCTGCACTGGGAGCTCGCGTTCCCCGCCGTCTTCGATCGTCCGGAGCCGGGCTTCGACGCGGTGATCGGCAACCCGCCCTGGGTCGCGTACGTCGGCCGCGCGGCGCAGCCGATCTCGCCCGAGGTCTTCAACCTCTACCTCCGGCGGAGCCCGGCCTTCCACGGCTACCGCTCGCTGCACGGCCTGTTCGTGCACCGGGCCGCGTCGCTGCTGCGGCCCGGCGGGCGGCTCGGCCTCGTCATCCCGACGTCCGTCTCGGATCTCGACGGCTACCGGCCGACGCGGCGCGCGCACGACGCGCTCTGCGCCGTCGACCCCGACCTCCCGAGCTTCGGCAGCGACGCCTTCGAGGGCGTGTTCCAGCCGTGCATGGGCCTCCTCTCGACCCGCCTCGACCCGGACCCCGCGCGGGCGGCGGCCGGCGCCGCGTGGCCGCTCGCGCGCTCGGACCTCGACGTGGTGTCCAGGCGGCTCCTCGAGCGGCTGAGCGCGCTCGCCCCGCTCCCGGCCGGCCTGTTCGGAGAGCGCGGCTTCCAGACGACGGCCGAGGACGCCGAGCGCATCCGGCGCGCGGACGTCCCCGTGCCGCCCTACACCTGCCCGATCCGGGAGGGCACCGACGTGGGCGAGCTCATCGCGCGCGCGCCGCGCCACCATGTCGATCGCGCCGGCGTGAAGGGCCGCTTCCGGAAGGACGAGGACTGGAGGGCGGTGCGGCTGCTCATCCGCCAGACCGCCCGGTACCCGATCGCCGCGCTGAGCGACGGCCTCCCGTTCCGCAACTCGATCCTGGCCGGCTTCTGCGACGGCACCTGGAGCGAGTTCGCGCTGCTCTGCTACCTCAACTCCTCTCCTGTCCGGTGGTGGCACTACACCCGACATCGGGATGCGCGTGAGGGCATGCCGCAGGTGAAGATCGCGCACCTGCGCGCGATCCCGGCGCCCTCGCCGGCGCGATCCGACCTGATCGCCGCGCTCGACGCGCTCGGGCGGGAGCTCGGTCCGGCGAACGCGGGCCTGCCGCCCGAGGCCCGCCGGCACCTGGACGGCGTGGTGGCGAGCATGCTGGAGATGACCGAGGAGGAGCGGGGCTGCGTCGCCCGCTGGGCGGCGGCGACGCCGCTCCCGCGGCCGGACGGCTGAGCGCCGCGCGGCCCTGCGGCGTGGGTCGCGCGCTGCTCTCCTCGGCGGCCGCCGTGCGTACCGTCAGAAACCGCCGTCGAAGCCGGGCGCTTCCTTCGGGTTGTCCTTCAGGCTGAACAGCACGCTGCGGAGATCATCCAGCTCGAACGGCTTCTCGAAGACCGCGGAGGCGCCCAGGCTGCGCGCGGCCGCGTGCAGGTGGGGATCGCCGAACGCCGTGATCAGGATGACCGGCGGCCGGCGCCTCAGCTCGGCGAGCCCCTCCAGGATCTCCATTCCGGAGAAGCAGGGCATCTGGATATCGCTGACGATGGCGTCGATCGGCTTCGGCGGGTCCATTCCGCCGAGCCACGGCGCGACCTTGTCGAGCAGCTCGAGGCCGTTGCGCGCCTCGGACACCTCGAACCCGTCGCGGCGAAGCGCCAGGGCGAGCGTGGACCGCATGTCATCGTCGTCTTCGGCGAGGACGATATGCTGACCTTTGCCGAACAAGCCGCAAGGCGGGACCAAGGGCTTATCGCCAATCCAGCTTTCCGTCAGGTTCATGGCCGCTTCTCCTTAACTTCAAACTCAGGCCCGCCAACACCCTGCGTCCTCGAACCGTCTGGCGCGGTCCGCGGCGCTCGAGCCCGCAGGATTTGCAGCGGCCGTGCCACGCTGTCCGACGTTGCGGTGGAACGGGCTCAACGGTGTCGTGCTGCCCGGCGGGGGCGCGCTGTCCGCGGCGTAGCCCCGTGCGACCGGCGAATCCCCTTCCGCGCGGTAGGGGCAAATTGTCGCGCTCGGGGCAAATCACGCCCACGCGTAGGGCACTTCCGTCTCCTTCGTCGCAGGGCCGGTCGTCGCGGGGTGTACGGGCTTCGCCGCCGCGCGCAGGGCCGTTCCACCCGGAGCGGGAGCCGTGGGGCGCCGCGCGTCGGGGGCGTCGATCCGCCGCGCCGCCGTCCCAGGGGGAGCGCTGGCGCGCGCCGGAGGGGTGCTGGTCGGAGAGGTCGGTGACCTTGGAACAGCCGGAACGGCCGTGAGGGCGAGGGCGGGGTCGATACCGACGAGGAGGGCGCGCCTGATTGACGAGATCGTCTGGCAGGGCGCGGCGGGGGAAGCGCGGGAGGGGGATGGACCAGCGCCGCGCTCCGGGCAGGTGGCCCGGGGCGCGGCGCTTGGCGGGGCGGGGGAGCTCTCGTCGACCGCTGCCGGGTATCGGTCAGCTGCCGGTACCGGTCACGCGACGGTCACCAGGGGGTCACTCGGCGCGCCTCGACGTCCATCACCGGTTCGGTGCCGATCGATCATCAATCGCGGTGCGGCGCGCAGAGGCGGCCGTTGTTGTAGTCGTCGAGCTTCGAGGCGAGGGGCTCGCCGATCGTCCAGGGCGAGTTCTTGCCGCTCTCCTTCACGTTGCTGCCGAGCGGGTACTGCTTGAGCCAGGCGTCGGCCTTGGCGATCGTGTCCTCGATGCAGCTCGACTGGTTGCCGATACCGACGTTGAGCTTGGCGACGATGAGGTGCTTCGCGATGATGTACGTGACGTCGCCCTTGGTCGGACGGCTGATGATGTCGAGGAGCTGGGCCTTCGTGTACGTCTTGCCGCCGATGGTCAGCTGCGAGACCTTCCAGGCGCTCTCGTGGTTCTTCCAGTAGCCCGGGGAGCCGGTGCCGGGGGACGCGCACTGGCAGGCGCCGCAGTCGGCCGCGCAGCTCGAGCAGTCCTCGAAGCCCGCCTTGCAGACCCCGTCGCCGCAGACCGGCGGGCAGGCGCCGCAGTCGGCCGCGCAGTTCGAGCAGGTCTCACCGGCCTCGCAGACGCCGCTGCCGCAGACCGGCGGGCAGATGCCGCAGTCGCTCGGGCACTCGAGGCAGTTCTCGCCGGCCTCGCAGCTGTCGTTGCCGCAGACCGCGGGGCAAGCGCCGCAGTCGCCGGCGCAGTTCGCGCAGTCCTCGCCGTTCTCGCAGACGTTGTTGCCGCACACAGCCGGGCAGGTGCCGCAGTCGTCCGAGCAGGTGCCGCAGTCCTCGCCGGCCTCGCAGGTGCCGTTGCCGCAGACCGGCGGGCAGGTGCCGCAGTCGTCCGAGCAGGTGCCGCAGTCCTCGCCGGCCTCGCAGGTGCCGTTGCCGCAGACGGCGGGGCAGATGTCGCAGTCGGCGCTGCAGCTGCCGCAGTCCTCGCCGGCCTCGCAGGTGCCGTTGCCGCAGACCGGCGGGCAGACGCCGCAGTCGACCGCGCAGGTCCCGCAGCTCTCGTCGCCGCCGCACACGCCGTTGCCGCAGGAGAGCTGGTAGCCGAAGTCCACGTCGAGGAGGTCCTGGGCCCAGGCGAGCGAGACGGTGCCCACGTTGTCGAGCGTGCCGTCGGGGTCGGCCGTCGGCTCCTGTCCGGCGAGCGGGCCGCTGGTCATGAAGTTGTCGGAGGTGATCACCACCGAGTAGGTGCCCGCCGGGAGCGTGTCGAAGAGGTAGAAGCCAGGCTGGCCGCTGTAGGGGCTGTTGCCGGTGACCGTGAAGTCGAGGAGGTGGCCGTCCTGGAACAGCTCGACGCGGACGCCGTTGACGCCGAGCTCGCCGGTGTCCGGCTCGTAGAGCCCGTCGGCGTCGCTGTCGAGCCAGACCGTGTCGCCGATCGACGAGTACGTCACGTAACCGAAGTCGGCGTTGGTCACGTTCTGCCCCGCGCTGAGGGACACCGCGAGCGGCTCGTCGTCGGTGGTGAGGAGGTGGCCGAGCGGGAGCGTCGCGTCATCGACGCTGACCACGTAACAGCCCGCCTCGAGCTCGTCGAAGCGGTAGGCTCCGCTCCCGTTGGTCGCGGTCGTCTTGAGGACGCCGCCGTCGGCGGAGCCATCGCAGTTCGCGTCGCCGAAGAGGTCGACGACGACGCCGGAGATGCCGAGCTCGGAGGCGCCCTCGAGGCCGTCGGCGTCCGCGTCGAACCACACCTTGTCACCGATCGAGCCCTTCGGGACGGTGTAACAGACCTCGAGCAGAGGGCGGTAGGAGAGGTCGGTGTGGGCGCTGCCCTTGTACGAGGTCTTCCCGGTGGAGCCCTCCTCGAGGAGGACGCCGTAGCTCGGCGAGACCCCGCTCACCCAGTCTCGTACGAGCCCGGTGAGGTCGACCGTGCTCCACCCTGTGACGTTGGGCACGAACGAGGTGAACGACGTGGGGTCGATGGCGCCGAGGTTGTTCCAGGTGACGAGATCCTCGCTCCAGGGGGCGAGCACCTGGTGGACGTACACGGTCTTGGCGGTGCTCGTGTAGGTCAGGGCGTAAAATTTGGCCGACGTGACGAGCGAGCCGGCGGGGATGGGGCTCAGATCGAACCTGAACAGGGCGCGCTTCTCGCCGACGGTGCTGGAGTAACCGGTGTTCACCTCGTGAGGCGTCGGGGGGTGGTAGCTCGGGGCGAGGCTCCAGATCTCGGCGTTGTAGATGTTGCCCAGGGTGCCCCGCTTGATCACGGTGCAGGTGGGGGACGGCGCGGTGGTGTTGGCGAAGCTGGTGGCGGCGATGAACAGGGTGGCGAGCGCGGCGGAGGAGGCGATAGCGATCTGCTTCATTGGTAGCTCCTTGAGGTCCTCACAGGTGAACCACTGGTGGAGCGTCATCCGAATAGCAGGCGCCATGACACACGGGTCAGGCGAGGTCGGTTTCGCAGGCTCCGGTCGGACTGAGCCCCCGCGGGGTTGATCAGGATCAGATCAGGTGCGCGGGGGCTTTGGCTTCGATCGGAGAGCGGATGCGCAAAGAGACAGTGTTTGAATTATCAACTCGGTACGTGAAGTGTCCAGATGTTTTTTGATCGACAGAGAAAATTATTGGCTTGGCGTCAGCCTGGCAGCGAGCTGGCCAGTGACGCTTTTGGGCCCTGCGCGGTGACGCTTTTGAGCCACGCGCGGTGACGCTTTTGGGCCACGCGCGGTGACGCTTTTGGGCACCTCGCGCCGCGCGAACACTCCATGGATGGGAGCGCAGCGACGATGGTGGACAGCGGCATCGACCCGAGCGTGCGGCAGCGCACTGGCGCGCTCCGCAGCTGCATTCGTCTCTGGCTTTCCCCATCCCCCTCCATGGGGCCCGAGGGCCGAACAGGATCGGATCAGATGCGCGGGAGCGCCGGACCAGATTTGATGCTGAGCGCGCACAGGACCATTTTTCAAGATAACGAATCTCCGTTTCGCCTGTCCAGATCCTTCTTCGGGCCCCCGGAGCTTTTTTGCGCGTTCGCGCTTCGCCTCGCCGCGCCTCGCGTGTCGCCGCGTCGTGACTCGCCGCGCCCGCCTCCTCGTTCCTCCACGTGAGGGCGGTTGCCTGCCGCTCGTCGTCGCTCGTCGCCGCTCGTCTCCGTCTGTCCCGAGAGGCGTGAGCGCCACCGACACAGCGGGCGAGCGCTGCCGCGCTCGGCGCAGGACGCCGGACCGGCCGCCCTGGACGAGGGCGAAGGCCAGGGCCCGCGGAGCGCGCGCGGCGTGTCGCGTTTCGCCGCGGCGACCAGACGTCCGCTCGCCATGGTGCCCCCGCCGGGGGGCTGCCCGCCGGGTGCCGCCCGCGAGCGGGCGCTGCTAGGGTTCGGCTGTGCGACGACCGCTGCTCGCCTCGCCGGCCCTGCTCCCCGCGCTCCTCGCCTCGTCGCTCGTCGCTGCCACCCCGCGCGCAGGCGCAGCGCAGGACCCGCCCACGCTGAGCGGGTCCTGGACCGCGAGCGCGCTCACGGAGCAGTGGGCGGTGACCGCGTGGGGAGAGGCGTGCGGGCCGAGGCCTCGCCCGCAGGGCGCGCCGGGCGGCGCCGTGCAGATCCAGCAGCAGGGCTCGGAGCTGTCGATCTCGGGCGCCGGGCGGCCGTGGAGCACCGCCGAGTGCTGGGAGCAGATGCCCGGGCTCGCGCGGAGCAAGCACTCCGCGTCCGGCAACGCGCGCTCGTGGCAGACGCGCTGCACGACGCCGGCCAACGATCCCCGCCAGGCCGTCGTCACCACGACCACGCAGGCGACCGACGCGAGCATCCAGATGGTCGAGACGGGGCAGTACCAGTTCATCATCCAGGACACGACCTGCAGCGCCTCGGTGACGCGGACGCGGACCTACACGCTCGTCCGGCGCGCGGGCGAGGCGCCGCCCGTCGCGAGCGCGCCGCCCGCCGCGAGCGCGCCGCCCGCCGCGAGCGCGCCGCCCGCCGCACCCGAGAAGAAGCCCGCCGCGTCGCGCACGTGCGACGCCCCCGGGGAACCGGCGCGCCTCGAGGTCACGCCGTCGCGCAAGCTCATGCGACCGGGCGAGCGCTTCCAGTTCCGCGCGCTGGTCATGGATGCGGAGGGGTGCGCGCTCCCGACGAGGCCCGCGTGGTCGATCGCGCCTGGACCGCTCGCCTCCGCCGCGACGGTCGACGCGAACGGCGCGCTCTCGCTCGGCGCCGACACGGGCGAGGGGAAGCTCGCCCTCGTCGCGTCCGTCGCGGACAAGGGCGTGACCGTCACGATCGAGGTGACGAGCCCCGATCGCTACGAGGCGCTCCTCGCGACGAGCGGGCTCAACGAGGCGGGCGAGAGCGATCAGGCCGCCTTCGCGATGATCGCGACCGGCACCATCGGCGGGCGCACCACCGCGGGCGAGGACCTCGGGCGCCAGCGCAAGAACCTTTTCGTCGCCATCGTGGGCGGGGTCGCCGCCTGCCTCGGGTTCGCGGGGCTGGTCCTGCTGCGCCGCGGCCGCCGGCGGGCAGGAAGCGACCTGGAGGGCCCGGCCTCGACGGGCGGCGTCTCCGGGGAGGGAAGCAGCGCCGGGGCGGAGGAGGCGCCCGCGTCGGCAGGCGCGCCGATCGCGGCCGGCGCGACGATCGCCCAGGCGCCGGTCCGGCCGGGGGCGCGCGCGCGTGGAAAGATCTGCCCCACGTGCGGCGAGCTTTATCCAGGTGAGGCGATGTTCTGCGGTAAAGACGGCACGCAGCTGGTCCCCGTCAACTGAGGCGCGCCGCCTGCCCGCGCGCGGCGCGGGGCATTGACGCGCGCCGCGTCATCCCGCCGCGCTGCGCTGGAGGCCTGCGGCGAGGGCCGCCGGTGCCGTCCGCGGTTCACAAAAGAGGTCGTTGCCTTGATCGGCCTCGCGACGTCCCGCTATCCTGCCTCAACACGACCGGGGCGCGTGACGTGCGCGTGTGTGGTCGTTGAACCCATGCCCGCATGCCGGAACGGGAAGGGCGACAGTCGCATGAAGATTACGTGTGAGTCTTGCCAGGCCAAGTACACGATTGCCGACGAGAAAGTCGTTGGCAAGACGGTCAAGATCAAATGCAAGAAGTGCAACCACGCGATGGTCGTCCATGGCGCGAATGAGGCTGCCCCGGCGCCAGGCTCGTCGCAGGACGCGACCGTGGGGCAGCAGGGCGACCTCTCGGACGACGCCGACGCGGGCGGCGCGCCCGCGGGGGCCTCGGCCGACACGTGGACCGTCAACGTCGCGGAGGGCGACGAGCGGACGATGACGACGGCCGAGCTCGTGGCCGCGTACGGCCGCGGGGATCTCAGCAACGACACGTACGTCTGGAAGGACGGGATGGGCGACTGGCTGCCGATCGCCAGCGTCCCCGAGCTCCGGCAGCAGTTCGCCCCGCAAGCCGACGCGGCGCCTGCCGCGGCTGCGGCGGCGACCGCGCTCGCTGCGGCTGCCGCTGCGCCGGCGCCCGCGGTCGTCGCGCCCGCTGCGGCTGCGGTCGCCGCGGTGCCCGCGCCTGCTGCGGTGCCCGCGGCCGCATCCGCAGCCGCGGCGGTCCCCGTGGCGCCGGCTCCGGCAGGGCTCAAGTTCGGCCCCGAGGGGACCGTGGTCATGAAGGACGGGGGGCGGCGCGGCCTGAACCAGCCCGGCGCCGCGACCTCGGCGGCCGCTGCCGCGGTGCCGTCGCCAGCTGCGGGCGCCGCTTCGCCAGCTGCGGGCGCCGCTTCGCCGGCGGCCGCAGCGCCCGTCGCCGCGGCTCCGGACGCCGCGCCGGCCGCCGCGGCCCCGGCCGCCGCCGCGCCGGCCGCCGCGCGCCGCGTTGGCCGCCCCGCCGCGGTCGACGTCTTCAGCGCCGCCGAGCGCGCCACGGAGCCGGCGGCGGCGCCCGCCCCTCAGCCCGGCGCGGATCGTCAGGTGGGTGAGCGCAACGAGAACTCGGTCCTCTTCTCGCTCTCGGCGCTGACCGCGACCGAGAACGCGGCCGCCAAGCAGGCGCCCGAGGAGAGCCCGTCGGGCCGGCGCCCCTCGAACCGCCCCGCGAAGAACAACGGGCGCAGCGGGTACGACGACCTGCTGAACCTCGGCGGCGGCGCCATCGCCTCCGCGCCGATGCTCGCGCCGCCACCCTTGCTCGCGCCGGTCGGGGACTCGCGGCCGCCTCCGTCCATGTCCTCGTCGGCCAAGGCGTCGGTGCCGCCGGCCGCCCTCTCGTCGTTCTCCCCGCTCTCGGCGCCCGAAGCCCCGGCCAAGAAGAGCCGCATGGGCCTGATCGCCGCCGCGGTCGCCGCGGTCGTGCTGATCGGCGGCGTCGCCATCTTCTTCATGCAGGCGCCGAAGGAGGAAACGGCCACGCAGGAGCAGACGAACACCGCTCCTGCCGAGTCGACTCCTCCGGTCGAGACGACGGCGCCGGCGCCGACACCTCCCCCCGCGGAGACGGCGGCGGCCGCCACGCCTCCCCCGGCGGAGACGGCGGCGCCCTCGGCGGAGCCCGCGGCCGACGCTCCGGCGCCTGGCGCCGCGACGCCGGGCCAGGCGTCGCCCGCCGCGGCCGAGAAGCCGGCGGAGCGGGACAGGCCTTCCACGCCGGCGCCCGCCGCCGGTGGCGGGGACAAGCCGGCCGCGCAGAAGCCTGCGGAGGCGGCTCCCTCGGGTGGTGGTGCGGAGTTCAACCGCGGGGCCGCGAGCTCGGCGCTCGGCGCCGCCGCTTCGTCGGCCAAGAGCTGCAAGAAGGCGGGCGGCCCGACCGGGACCGGCAAGGTCAAGGTCACCTTCGCGCCGAGCGGCAATGTCACCTCGGCCGAGGTCCAGGGCGCGCCGTTCGCCGGAACGAGCGTCGGCGGCTGCGTCGCCAGGCTGTTCCGCGGCGCCCGGGTGCCTGCCTTCGGCGGCTCGCCGATCGCGGTCAGCAAGTCGTTCACCATCAACTGACCGCGGCGGCTCGCTCGCCGCGAGCCCCGCGATCTCCCCCCGGCCCGCATCGCTCGACCTGACGCCGGAGCGCTGGCGACGATCGTCGCCAGCGTCCACCCGCGCCCGTTCGGCTCCGCCCTCCGCCTGCCGCGCTACCCTCGGCGGCGCCGGCAGAGCAGACCCGCCAGCGCGAGCCCCGCGAGCCACCCCGCGCTGCCGTCCCGCCCTCGCGGGCTGGCCGCGCACGCGCCGACCATGCCGCTCCCGGCTGCATAGAAATCCTCGGGCTCCACCGCGACCTCGGTCGGCGGCGCGCCGGCGGCGTCGCCGTTGCCGTCCGTCGGGTCGTCGCTGACCGGCGCGCCGAGCGCGCCCCCGGCGGCGATCTTCGCCTGGTTCCTGATGACGTCGGGCGCGTCGCCGGCGACCGTGACCTCGAAGCGCACCGTCACGCTCCCATCGACAGGGATGCTCCCGCCCTTCGCGCTGTCCGCCCCCTCGCCCAGCCGGAACGTGACCGTCCGCTGCTGCGGGTCGTACTCGGCGAGGTCGTCGCCCGCCTCGTCCGTCTGCGGCCCGGCGTCCGGCCCGTCGACGATCGCCAGCGACCCGGGGACGAACGTCACGCCCGCGGGCAGTGGATCGCTCAGCACCACGCCCACGGCGTCGTCATTGCCGGTGTTCGACGCCGTGATGCGGTATTCGATGGCGTCGCCGCGGTAGGTCGGCAGGCCGCCGAGGTCCTTCGCCACCTTGCTCGACTTGCTGAAGTCGGGCCCGAAGTTCGAGATCGACGTCACCCACCCCGCGAGGAAATAGAGCTCCTGGCTGCTCGTAGCGACGAGCGTGGCCCGGTTGTTCCCCGGCTTGAGCTTCGCGCTGACGTCGACGATGTCGATGTCCACGCCCGACATGCTCTGGGGCGTCCCCGCGATCCGCGGCAGATCGCCCTCCACCGACACCGGCTCTCCGAGCGTCGAGCGCGTGCTGTTGAAGAAGTTGTCCGCCGGGTTCAGCGCGTTGCTCAGCGCCTCGGCGGCGTCGGGCTTGCCGGGGTTCTTGGGGTTGAAGAACACGCTGTCGCCGGAGTTCGTGTTGTCCCCCTCGAACGCGACGATGCCGAGCTTCGCGGTGAAGCCGGCGTCGGGCACCTTGAAGCCCGAGAGCTCGACCTGCTGCGAGTTGCCCTCCGAGACCCGATCGAGCCCGTCGAAGAGCGCGAGGTTGCGGAGCGGCGACTTCGGCGCCTCGTAGAACACCACCATCCACCACGCCACGAAGACCACGTCGTCGTCGCTGTTCCGGACGTCGACGACGTCGACGCCGCCCACCCGGTAAGCCCCGGCGCCGCTCTCCCTCACGATCGCGGTGACGTCGGCGACCGACTGGTAGTTGTGCGACGCGTTGGGCTTGCCCTGGTTGATCACCGTCTCGACCGAGTCGATCGAGGTGACCTTGCCGTCGAAGCCGCCCTCGTGGTGGAGCTCGACCTCCGGATCGGCGCCGGCGGCGTTGCGCGCGGCCCAGTACAGGTACGCGTGGGTCACCGTCGCGCCCTCGGGGAGCTGCAGCACCGCGGTCGTGCGCGCCGTCTCCGGGGTGACATCGAGGTTGGCCTCGGCCCTGCCGTCCTCGGGCGAGTCGGAGCGCCAGAGGAGATCGGGCCCCGACTCGACCGTCGAGTCGCCGCAGTCGCCGACCGTGCCCTCCTTCGGCCTCGGCGTCGAGGAGCGGCACTCCTGCCCGATCGAGCTCCCGATGAGGGCGAAGTCGCCCGCCTGATCGACCTGCACCCGCAGCTTGGGCTCCGCCGTCGCGCTGGCCGTCGTGAGGCCGATGAGCGTGAGCGACGCGAGCCCGGTGATGCTGAACTGCTTTCTCATCGATCCTCTCCGGTTTCGACCTGCGGTTTGTACGCGGCCTTCTTGATGATGTTGAACTGGACACGCCGGTTCCGCTGCCGCCCGGCCTCGGTCTTGTTGTCGTCGATGGGCTGTTCCCGGCCGTAGCCCTGGGCCGTCAGCCGCGTCGAGTCGATGCCGCGGCGGACCAGGGCCGCCATGACGGAGTTGGCGCGGTTCTGCGACAGGACGCGGTTGTGCTCGTCGGTGCCGCGGTCGTCCGTGTGGCCCTGGATCTCGATGAGCACGATCTCCGGGTGCTCCTCCAGGACCTGGGCGACCTCGTCGAGCAGCGGATCGCTCACCGGCTTGATGCTGGCCTTGTCCGTGTCGAACTGCACCTGCTGGAGGATGACGACGTTCTTCTCGGTGACCCGCACCGCCTTCGGGCAGCCGTGCTTCTCGGGATCCGGGTCCGCGAAGCCCTTCTCCCGCGGGCAGGCGTCCTTGTCGTCGCGGAACGTGTCGCCGTCGGTGTCGCGCGGGCAGCCGTTCTTCGCCGGGTCCTTCGAGCGGAACCCCTTCGCGTCGGGGCACGCGTCCTCGCTGTCGGGCACGCCGTCCTCGTCCCGGTCCGGCGGGCAGCCGTTCTTGCGCGGATCGTCGCTCGCGACGCCGGGCACGAGCGGGCAGGCGTCGTCGGCGTCGACGATGCCGTCCTCGTCCCGGTCCGGCGGCGGCGGGCAGCCGTGCTTGCGCGGATCGTCGCTCGCGACGCCGGCCACGAACGGGCAGGCGTCGTCGGCGTCGGCGATGCCGTCCTTGTCCCGGTCCGGCGGCGGCGGGCAGCCGTGCTTGCGCGGGTCGTCGCTGCGCGCGCCCGGGACCTTCGGGCAGGCGTCCTCGGGGTCGCCGATACCGTCCCTGTCCAGGTCCGTCGGCGGCTCCGGCGTGAACGCGGCCATCGCGACGACGCGCAGGTCCGGCGTGCCGATCCCCGAGGTGAGCCCCGGCCCGACGCCGAGGCCCGCCTCCAGGAACGGCAGGAATCGATACCGCGCGTCGAGGAGGAGCTCCGCGTTGATCGAGCGGCTGCTGACGTCCTCGAGCACCATCGCGGCGCTGAGCTCCGGCCCCACCTGGAGCCGGCCGTCGGCGGCGAGGAAGCCGACGCCGCCTCCCAGGGTGAGCATCGTCCCCTGCGCCACGCCGCCGAACGACTGGGAGCGCCGGAGCTCGGTGCCCAGCGCGGTCGACCACACGAGCCGCTCCAGGCGGCCGCCGGCGGCGAGGTACGGCATCGCGCGGACGCTCCCGTCGCTCACGAACGAGTCGTCCGCGCCGGTGGGCAGCCAGATGTAGGCGCCGACGGCGAGCTGGAGCGGGTCGTGGTACGTGCCGAGGAGCTGCACGCGCGCGCCGAACCGCAGGTCGCCGACCTCGGCGCCGCTCGGGGACGCGAACTGCTGGCCGCCGCCGTTCGGGCTCTCCCCCGACTGGACGGCGGTGAGCGGCGCGTCGAGGCTGAGGCTCACCAGGTTCCAGAGCGGCAGCGACGCGTTGAGCCGGAACGTGAGCTGATCGCTCACCACCGCGCCGATCTCCGCGCCGTCGCGCTCGCGCCGGAGGACGAGCGGATTGCTCGCGTAGTCGGCCATCAGCATCACGTGCGGGGTCAGGTGGCCTGCGGAGAACGCGGACGGCACGCTGAACATGCGGTCCCCGGCCGGCGCCGGGACGAAGCGGCTCAGGGCCATGCCTTCGGGCTTGACGGGCGCGTCCTGCGCCCGGGCGGGCGCCGGCGTGACGGCGAGCGCGGCCAGCCCGGCGGCCAGCGAGAGGAAAGACCCAAGTCTCATGAGGAGGCACCCTGCATCGGCGGGTTTCGCATGACGATATAAGACGCTGTCGCGGACGAGTATACAGGTCGGCAAGTGCGGAGTCTTGGGCAACGAGCGACGCCGGCCACATCTTCGTAGGACCTGCGCGCACCTCCCCGGACCCTCTGAACGAACGAGAGGCGCTCGCGCGCGCGCCACGCGCCGCGCGCCAACCTGCATGACGCTGTGGAGCGCCGAACACATCGAGACGAGAATCGCCAGGCTGCGAGAGCGCGAGGCCGGCTCTCCTCCCGGCGTACCCGGCGGCGCCTCGGCTCCAGCCGCTGGCCGGTCCTTGCTGCTCCAACGACATGGCGTCCGGCGAGCACGGCGTCCGGCGAGCCCCCGCCGGTCTGCTCGGGCGCTCGGGGCTCAGCTCGCCGCGGCCGCCAGGCGAGCCTCCGGCGGGCGGCGCGCGGTCCGAGCTGGACGGGGGAGCTGCTGGACGCAGCCGATCCGCTTCGGGCGACCGGGCTTCGTCGCCGGGCGCCTGCGTTCTGGACGCCGAGCGGCTATGGTTGGCGGGACACCGCGATGGGCACCCTTCTCAAGCGCGCGCTCGACCAGGCGGCGGTCTGGCACCGGGCACAGAGGCGCAAGTATCCGAACGCCGACGTCCCCTACATCAGCCACCTCGCCGGCGTGGCGGTCTTGCTCGCCCGCCACGGCTTCGACGACGAGGTCGTCGCGGCCGGCGCGCTGCACGACGCCATGGAGGACCAGGGCGTCACGTTCGACGAGCTGCACCAGCACTTCGGCGAGCGCGTCGCCACGCTCGTCCTCCACGTGACCGAGCAGGACCGGTCGCTGCCCTGGGAGGACCGCAAGCGGCTCTATCTCGAGGCGTTCCCCGGCAAGCCCTGGGAAGCGCAGGCGATCACGCTGGCGGACAAGATAGACAACTTCCAGTCCATCATCGTCTGCTCGCGCGAGCACGGCGACCCGTGGTCGATGTTCAAGCGCGGCAGGGACGTGCAGGTCGCCAGGTTCGAGGAGCTGCGGGCGATGAGCCGCGCGCTGCCGCCGCACCCCCTGCTCGACGAGTACGGGGCGGTGCTCGACGAGCTCCTGTCCCTGGGCTGAGCGGCGCGCGCGCCGGGCCGGCCGCGCGCGCCGCGCCGACCGCCGCGTCGCGCAGGACTCCCGTCCTCCGGGGAGCGACCACGGCAGGCGAAGCGATCACGGCGGGGCGCGCTCGTCCGGCGCCCCCTCACCTCGGTCGCCACCTGCCGGCGCCTCCGCCGCGCCCGGAGGAGCGCGGGGGATCGACCGCGGGAACCGGAACACCTCGCGCGGATCGTACTTCGCCTTGACGGCTGCCAGCCGCGCGACGTTCGGGCCGTAATAGGCGGTGAGCCAGTCCTCGACGTTGGCGTCGATGTAGTTGATGTAGGCGCCTCGGGTGTAAGGCAGCATCGAGCGGCGCACGCGCTCGACCCACGCGACGCTCTCCGCCTCCTGCGCGGGGGCATTCCAGTAGGCCTGGTACTGCAGGCTCCACAGCGCGCGCCGGTGCGGGAACGCGGTGGCGTCGGGCGCGACCCTGGCGACGGCGCCGCCGTAGGCGTCCAGCTGGACAAGGCACCTCGAGCTCGGCGCCCGCGACAGCTCGGCGGCGAGGGTCGCGATGGCGCCTTCGTCGAAGCGCTCGTAGGCATAAGCCGACGTGTTCTTGAAGGGCACCTGCTCCTGGTGCTGGTGCACGGTCCACCGCTCGGGATCGCCGCCCAGCCCGCCGAACTGGCCGACCGCGCGGAGGTGAGGCAGGGTCTCGATCAACACGCTGGAGGGCGAAACGCTGGAGGGCGCGGCGGCCTGGACGGAGAGGAGCGGCTGGATCAGGCGGCGGAGCTCTTCCCCTGTCCCGAGCAGCTGGCCCACGCACGAGACACCGCCGGCCGACTCGGCCTTCAGCGTGAGCACGGACGTCAATCGCTCGTCGGCGAAGGGAGCGAACGCCTGCCACGCCTCGAGCACGCCCGGGAGCTCGGCCCACGGCCAGGAGATCCTGAAGATCGAGACCTCGGGGACATGGTGTGTCTTGAACGTGAACGAGGTGAGGACACCGAAGTTACCGCCGCCGCCGCCCTGACAGGCCCAGAGGAGATCCTGGTTCTCCTTGTCGTCGGCCCGGATCACCTCGCCGTCCGCGGTGACCATCTCGACGGCGAGGAGGCTGTCGCATGTCAGGCCGAAGGCGCGGGAGAGGAGGCCGAACCCGCCGCCGAGCGTGAGCCCCGCGATACCGACGGTGGGGCACGAGCCGGCCGGGAGGGTCACGCCCACCTGCCCGAGCGCGTCGTAGACGGTGAGCAGGTCGGCGCCGGCGCCGACCACCGCGACGCCCCGCTCGCGGTCGATCCGGACGCTGCGCAGATCGCTCACGTCGATGACGAGCCCTGCATCGATGACGGAGAATCCCTCGTAGCAGTGCCGGCCGCTCCGAGCCCGCAATTCCACGCCACGCGCGGTCGCCCACCGGACGGCGTTCGCGACATCTCCGGCGTCCTGGCAGAAGACGACGGCGCGAGGAGAGCGCGAGACGCGCGCGTTGTACGCCTCGCGGGCGTCGCCGTACCCAGGGTCATCCGGGAGGACGACACGACCGGTGAGCTGCGGCGCTGCGCTCATGATGGGAGCTCCGCCCGCGCGCAGCCGCCGGCCAGGTTGCGCGGCGCGGCGGTCACGCGTCCGCTCGTCGAGCCGAGCGCTCCCCGGGCGATCACGCGCTGAACCTGCGCCCCACGAGGGCCGCGTCAAGCCGGCCACACGAGCGCGTCGGGGCTCCCGATCGAGCGCAGGTGACCGCGGCGGACCTGTGTGCGTCCGCCCGGCGACTGACACGCGGGCCTGCGTGGAATATACTCGGTGCGACATGGCCATGCCCCGCGACGCCGAGCCACCGCCGCAGCTGGAACGCCGTCCTGAGGCCAAGGCTTTTCAGATCGACGAGCTTCTCCCCAGGGTGCGAGAGGGGAAGATCCGGATTCCTTCTTTTCAGCGCGGATTGAGATGGGAGGACTCGGATCGCCTCGACTTCTTCGACAGCATCTACCGCGGCTATCCCATCGGGACGCTGCTCTTCTGGAAGCGCCATGCGCCTGCAGCGCGGCTCGCGCTGGGCAAGCTGAACCTCGATGCTCCCGCTCGTTCCGATGCGCTCTGGGTCGTCGACGGCCAGCAGCGCATCACCACGCTCGCCGAGACCCTGCTCGGGCGCCCGGCATCCGGCGAGCGCGCCATCCATTTCGATCTCGGGGGCGTGAAGTTCATCTACACGAAGATCCCTGAAGAAGCCGAGACGAAGGCGCGTGAAGGAGCCGAGGTGGACCTCCTCCCCAAGCTTCCGCTCGACGTCGTGCTCGACTCCACACAGCTCCTCGAGTGGCTGTTCGCTCATCCGAAGCTCGGCCCGGCGCAGCGCGCTCTCGCGCTCGACGTCGGCAAACGGATCCGCGAATATCAGATGCCCTGTTACATCGTCGAGACAAGCGACGCTCAAGTGCTCAGGACCATCTTTTACCGCACGAACCTGTCAGGCCGTCCGCTCGAGGAGCCCGAGGTCTTCGACGCGCTCCTCGGATCGCTCACCGAGCATCAGCCATCAGACCTGCGCCAGGTTGCGCAGAGGGCCTCCGAAATGGGGTTCGGTCCGCTGCCAGAAGGCGACCTGCTCAAGGCGCTGCTGGCGGTGAAAGGGCTTCCGCTCGATCGTGACTTCACGGACGCGCTGCGTCGGGATGAGGTGCCCGAGGCACTCCGGTCCACAGAGGCCGCCTTGCGGGAGACGATCGTCTTTCTCCGCCGGGATGCCGGCTTCGCTCACGTCGAGCTGCTGCCCTACACCTTGCCCATCGTGGTGCTATCGAAGTTCTTTCACGAGTTCCCGGCGCCTCGTGAGCGCAGCCGGCTGCTCCTGCGTCGCTGGTTGTGGCGGGGAGCGCTCGGCGCGCGCCTGACCGGAGCCACCGTGGGGATGCGGCAGCACCTCGCCTGTATCCGGAAGGATGATGAGGAGGGCTCGGTCCAGCGGCTGCTGGAGCTTGCAGGGACCAGTCCGGCAGAGGACATCCAGCACCTCCACAGCTTTCACTTCGCCACGGCGCGCAGCAAGCTGCAGTGCTGCGCGCTGGCGTCGCTGGGGCCTCGGAACCTGGTGACCGGGGAAACGCTCGACCTGCCGGCGTTCCTGTCCGCTCAAGGTGAAGAGAAGGTGCCCACCGTGCTGCGCGGCAAGCTCGCCGAGGATGAGCGCGCCTCCGGGCTGGCGAACCGCATCCTGCACCCGCGGCTCCCGATGCGGAACCTGATCGAGGCCATCACCACGACGAGCGACGCGCGGGTGCTCGCTTCGCACGCGATCTCGAGCGAGGCGCGGGCAGCCCTGCGCGACAGCAACGCCGCGCGCTTCCTCGCGTTGCGCGAGGCGTCTCTGCATCAGACGGTCGAGCGCTACTTCCAGCGGCAGGGCGAGTGGAGCGCTGACGACAGCCCCTCCCTGGCTTCCATGATCGTGAGCGAGGATTGAGCCATGAGGTTGCGCGTCCTGCTCCGCGAGGTGCCGGTTGGCGTGCTGGAACGGCACCAGGACGGGAGGATCGTCTTCCGCTTCGATGAGGCCTACCTGGTGCTCCCCGAGCGTCCCGTGCTCGGTCGGTGGTTCGAAGATCACCTGGTTCCTCCCCTGGAATACACTGGACAGAGCGGCAGACTGCCTTCGTTCTTCCAGAACTACCTCCCGGAAGACGAGAGCGCGCTCCGTACGCTGCTGGCGCGCAAGGCGGGCGTGAAGGAGCATCAAGAGCTGCCCCTCCTGGCCGCGCTCGGCGGCGACCTCCCCGGCGCCATCGCGGTCCGAGCCGACGATCCGGCGGCGCCGGGCGCCGAGCTCGACGAGCCTGCCCCCTCTTCGCCGGCCGGAGGAGAGGAGGCGCTGCGGTTCTCCCTGGCCGGGATGCAGCTCAAGTTCTCGGTGCTCCAGCAGGGAAGCCGCTTCACCCTACCCGTCACGGGCCAGGGCGGACGCTGGATCGTCAAGCTGCCGGATACACGCTATCCGCACGTTCCGGAAAACGAGTACTCCATGCTGGCATGGGCGCGGGAGCTCGGTCTCTGTGTGCCGGAGTTCAAGCTCGTGCAGGTCGCGGATATAGAGGGGTTGCCAGACGAGCTGCGCTTCGACGAGGCCCTGGCGCTCGCGATCCGGCGCTTCGATCGGGACGAACATGGATCGCGCATCCACCAGGAAGACTTCGCCCAGGTCCTCAACATGCGGCCGCGGGACAAGTACCGGAGCCACAACTACGCGACGATCGCGAACATCGTTCGCTCCGTGTGCGGCGAGGCGGACTACGAGGAGCTGGTACGCCGCCTCGTGTTCGTCGTGCTGAGCGGAAACGCCGATGCCCACCTGAAGAACTGGTCGCTCGTATATCCGGACGGCCGCCGTGCGCGGCTCTCGCCCGCCTACGATCTCGTCTCCACGGTGGCATACGGGCCGGGTCTGGATCAGCGCCTGGCCTTGCGTCTCTCCGGCGAGAAGGACTTCTTCAGCATCTCCCGAGCTCACTTCGAGACGCTGGCCGCGCGGATCAACGCGTCGCCGGAACGCACGGGCGCTCTCGTCTCCGAGACGGCATCACGCGCAAGGGAGGCCTGGGCCAGGCTGTGCGGGTCGCTGCCCATCGCTCCCGGCGCGCGCGAGGCGCTGGAGAAGCACCTGAAGATGAGCGCGATCTGACCGGAGCCGGGGTGAAGGACGGCAATGCCCGCGTCAGCCACCTGTCCGCGTAGACCGTTGCGCGAGCGCTCCCCCGTGTGAGCACAACAAGCACCCTCGCGCCCGTCCGGGACGCGGGGCGACCGCGCTGTTTCCTTGCTGGCGCGACATTCCGAGGCGGCCTGCGCGCGGGATGAGCCTCCCTCCCCGGCACATGCGATGCACCCCCGTGGGGCGAGCTCCTCCAGGGAGGGACCGATGAAGCTCCTGTCTCCACGCCACCATGGGTACGTCGATTACGCGGCCATCATCCTGCTCTTGATCGCGCCGCTCGCGCTCCGCTTCGGGCCGGCGCCGGCGGCGGTCTGCTACGCCACCGCCCTGGCGCACCTCGTCGTGACGCTGCTGTCCGATCACCCGCTCGGCGCCGCGCGGAAGATCCCGTTCGCGGTGCACGGAGCCCTGGAGTTCTCCCTCGGCGTCGGCCTCCTCGCCTCGCCGTGGCTGCTCGGGTTCTCCGCCGAGGACCGGCCGCGCACCTTCTTCGTGGCCGCCGGGATCGCGCTCCTGCTCGTCGTCCTCGTGACGAGGTACACGGCCGGCCTGATCTCCCGGCCGGAATCGTACGGCCGCTACGACCGCTACGACCGCTGACCGGCGCGGGCGGCGCTCAGCAGGCGGCGACCGCCGCCTGCGCCTCGCGCATCACCTCGGACCAGGCCGCGTCCGGGCGCGACACCTCCAGGGCGATCGACAGCGGATCCTCGCCGGCCTCGATGGCGAGGCGCGCGGCCGCAGATCCGGTGAGCAGATCGAACGCCGGGATCGTGTCGACGTACTCGTAACGCTCGGTGCGGAAGCGGAAGTGCTCCGGCTGCTGCCGGCTGGCGAACGCGGTGAGCGCGAGGTACGTCGCCACCGGGCGGAAGGTGTGCGGATCGGTGACGTGGATCTGGACGCCGCCGCAGACCTTGCCGGCGTGCTTCTGGAAGGTGGGCCGGAAGGTGAGCGGCCGCGCGATGAAGCCGAGCAGCCCCGTGGACGCGAGGCGCGCGGCGAGCTCGTGGCCGTCGAGCCAGGGGGCGCCGACGATCTCGAACGGGCGCGTGGTGCCGCGGCCCTCCGACAGGTTCGTCCCCTCCAGCAGGCAGCCGCCCGGGTAGACGAGCGCTGTCTCGGCCGTCGGCATGTTGGGCGACGGGAAGACGAACGGCCGATCCCACTCGGCCGCGAGCCCCTCCCGGCGGTGGCCGTCGACCGCCACGACATGCAGCCCGCACTCGACGTCGCCGAGCGGGATGCCCTCGCGCCGCGCGAAGAGCGCGACCAGCTCGCCCACCGTGAGCGAGTGGCGGATCGGCACCGGCTCGAGGCCCACGAACGAGAGGAACCCCGGCGCCTGCGTCGCGCCCTCGACGCTCTCCGTCGCGCCGCCGATGGGGTTCGGCCGGTCGAGCAGCACGACGTGCACGCCCGCCGCGTGGGCCGCGCGCAGCGCGAGCAGCGCCGTCCAGACGAACGTGTAGTAGCGCGCGCCGACGTCGGCGAGATCGATGAGGAGCAGGTCGATCTCCGCGAGATCCTCCGCGGTCGGCGAGAGGTCCTCGAAGCGATCGCCGTACAGGCTGACGATGCGCGCGCCGGAGCGCGCGTCGACGTCGCTCTTCACCGAGGCCATGTCCTGCGCCTCGCCGCCGTAGCCGTGCTCCGGGCCGAAGAAGAGGCGCGGGCGCACGCCGAGGCCGTCGAGGACCGCGGCGACGTGGGTGAGCTCGCGGTCGACGCTCGCCGGGTGCGCAAGGACGCCCAGGCGAGCCGACCGGACGCGCTTGAGCAGCGGGAGATCCGGGAGACGGTCGAGTCCGATGTGCACGGTATCGTGACTATCAAGGTGCGCGCGGACAGTCCATTTGTCCGCGTCGGATTTTCTGGCGGGCGCGCCCGGGCGCGGGTCAGCGCTTGAGCGCCGCGTAGAACGCCGCGCCCCGGCGCTGCACGCGAACGAGGAGCTCGCCGTCGCGCGCGGCCTCCTCGACCTCGGCGGCGGTGGGCGCGCGCCTCCGATCGGCCTCCAGGATGACGTCGCCCGGGCGGAGGCCCGCGCGCTCGGCGGGCGAGTCGCTCGCCACGGCGGCGATCCGCGCGATCGAGCCGCCCTCGCCGCCCTCGCCGCCCGCCCCGCGCGGGGCCGGCGCGTCGCGCAGCGTGAGGCCGAGGCCCGGGTGCCGGGCGGGCGCGCGCTGCACCGGGAGCGCCGGCGGGGCGGGCTCGTTCCGCGGGGCGAGCACCACCCGGGTCTGGTACCGCTGGCCGTCGCGCACGACCTCGAGCGCCAGCCCCTCGCCGACGTTGTGGTTGAAGAGCTCGCGGATCACGTCCTGCGCGTCGCGCACGGGCCTGGCGGCGACCGACGTGATCACGTCGCCCGGCTGGAGGTTCGAGCGGGCCGCGGGGCCGCCCGGGGTGACGGCGTTGACGAGGGCGCCCGCGGGGGGCGGGCTCCGCATCGCCGCCGCGAGCTGGGGCGTGAGGTCCTGCAGCCCGACGCCCATCCACGCGCGCTCGACGCGGCCGCTCCTGAGCAGCTGCTCCGCGACGCGCCGGGCCATGTTCGCGGGCACGGCCAGGCCGATGCCCTGCCCTCGGCTCACCACCATGGTGTTGATGCCGAGGACGCGGCCGTCGAGGTCGACGAGCGGGCCGCCGGAGTTGCCGGGGTTGATGCTCGCGTCGGTCTGGAGGTAGTCCTCCACGTCGTTCACGCCGACGCCGCCCCGCCCCTTGGCGCTGAGCACGCCGGTGGTGACCGTGTGGCCCAGGCCGAAAGGCGAGCCGATCGCGACGACCCAGGCGCCGACGCGCGCGGCGTCGCTGTCGGCGAACGTGGCGACGGGCAGGCCCTTCGCGTCGACGCGGAGGACGGCGAGGTCGGTCGCCGGGTCGCGGCCCGCGACGCGGCCGGCGAACATGCGGCCGTCGCGGAGCCGGACGGTGATCGCGCGGGCCCCGTCGATGACGTGGTTGTTCGTGAGGATGCCGCCGTCCGGCGAGAAGATGACGCCCGAGCCGAGCCCGCGGCGCTGGCCGCCGTCGCGGAACCAGCGCAGCGGCGAGGAGACGTCCTCGCCGACCGTGACCTCGATCTGGACGACGGCGGGGCCGACCTTGTCGGCGACGTCGGCGAACGCCTCGCCGAGGCGGCGCAGGTCGGCCGCGCCGGCGGCCGCGGCGGCGCTGGACGCGGCGGCGCGCGACGGCGGCGCGGGCGAGGGCGCCGGCGCCGCCCTCGGCAGCGGCGCGGGAGCCGCCTTCGGCGAGGGCGACGGCGGGGCGGACGGCTGGGCGCCCGCGAGCGACGGCAGCGAGAGGGCAGGGACGAGCAGGGCGAGGGATGCAGCGAGCCGGCGTGGGTTCATGCTTCCTCCAGCGCGTGGGAGAGGTCCGGTTCGCGGTCCGCGGCGCGGCGTCCGCGGCGTGGCGTCCGCGGCGCGGCGTCCGCGGCGCGGCGCGCCCGGCAGCGAGAGGTAAGACGGGGAGCGCTCGTGAACGCAACCTCCCGGCGCGCGGAAACCGCGCCGATCAAGGCTTGGGCAGAAGGTCCGCGCCGTCCTCGGGGCCGGAGCCGGGCAGAAGGTCCGCGCCGTCCTCGGGGCCGGAGCCGGGCAGAAGGTCCGCGCCCGCCTCCGAGCCGGGCTCCGCCGGCGCCGCGTCGTCCGCCAGAAGCCCGGCCGACGGCCCGGTGGGCCAGGCATCCTGGCCGTCGTCGCGCAGGTGGATCTGCTCGAGGTAGAGCCCGTCCGGCGGCGCCGTGATCCCGGCGTCGCGCCGGTCTCGCGACGCCAGCGCGCGGGCGATCGCGCCGGGTTCGAGGTGGCCGCGCGCCACGTCCATCAGCGTGCCGACCAGGATGCGCACCATGTTGTGCAGGAACGCGTTCCCGTCGACGTCGATCCGCACGAGGCGCGGGTCCGCGGGATCGAGCGACAGCTCGACGCCGTACAGCGTGCGCACGGTGGTGGTCCGCTCGTCCGCGCTCGTCCGGAACGCGGCGAAGTCGTGGGTGCCCCGCGCCGTGGCCGCCTCGGCGCGCGCCCGCTCGATCGCTTCGTCCGTGAGCCCCTCCACGCGCCAGGCGCGCCGGCAGAGGAACGGATCGCGGACCAGATCGCGCAAGATCAGGTAGCGGTAGCGCTTGCGGAGGCTCTCGAAGCGCGGCGAGAACCCGACGCGCACGACGGCGGCGCGCCGGATCACGATCTCGTCCGGGAGGTGGCGCGCCGTCGCGAGGACCCAGCCGCGCGGCGGCAGCGTCGCCGCCGTGTCGAAGGCGACGCGCTGGTCGCGCGCGTGGACGCCCGCGTCGGTGCGGCTCGCGCCGCGGATCTCGCGGATGGCCGGGTCGATGGCGCGCAGCGCGCCGAGCAGCTCCCCCGAGACCGTGCGCTGATCGCGCTGGCGGGCGAAGCCGGCGAACGGGCGCCCATCATAGGCGACCGAGAGCAGGATCCCGCGGCTGGACGCGGCTAACCTCGGCACGGCACGATGGGCGCGAGCGGCCTAGCCGCCGCTCCCCCCGTCGCCGGCCGAGCCACCGGCGCCCGCGCCGCCGGTGCCCGTGGCGCCACCCGCGCCGCCGGTGCCCGTGGCGCCGCCCGCGCCGCCCGCGCCGCCGGTGCCCGTGGCGCCGCCCGCGCCGCCGGTGCCCGACGTCGTGCTCGCCGAGGAGGTGAGGGACGCATACCCCCGGGCGCACTCCGGGTTGACGAGGCCCTCCGCGTTCTTGCAGCACTCCTCGGGGGCCGACCGCGCGCCGTTCACCACGCAGTACGGGAGCTGGTAGCACCCGTCCGGATCGTTCGCGATTCCGTGCTCGGAATCGAGGTTGTCGTTGCAGAGCGGTGTCGTCCCCTCCTCCGCGCGGCACGCGGCGCTCTGCAGCGCGAGCGGCGAGAGCGCGAGGAGGAGCAGGCTGGCCATCCGGAGGGGGAGCGTTCGCATCGGCTGCTTCCTATTGCTTGATGGTGAAGTTGATCGGAACGTTCACCACGACGCATCCGCTCTGCGGCGGAGGCAGTGATTTGCCGCGGAAACGTCCCAGGACGCAAGACGCAATCTCGCCCGATCCCACCGTGTCGTTGAGGATCGAGGCGCCGCACACCGCGCCCGTCGAGGCGACCTGCACGCTCACCGTCAGCTTGCCGGAGACCTCCGAGGTGCGCAGCGCGCGGTTATAACAACCCTGCGCCGAGCGAGCGAGCCCGAGGACGGCGGAGTCGAGCGCCGGCGAGCTCGCGCCGTCGCCGCACTTGGCGGAGCAGGGTGACTTGCCCGTCGTGCCCGGGCCCTGGCCCGACGCCACCTTGCCGGCGTCCGCGCCCGCGTCCTCGACCTCGTCGACGGGCGGCGGCGGCGGCGGCGCGAAGAGCGGCGGCGGCTCGACCGGCTTGGTCTCGGCGGGCGCCGCGACCGTGGGCGCCGCGGGGGACGCCTCCGGCTCAGGGCGCAGCTTCCAGTAGAGCAGGCCGGCCATGAGCGCGGCGAGGACGACCATGCCTGCGATGTAGAGACCAGAATTGCCGGATTTTCCCGGGATCTGCTGAGATGACGGGGGCATCGATGCGGACACGTGAGAAGTCCTCCCGGAGAGGCGCGCGGGGCCCGGCCGCCTCGACGGGGCCTTCGTGCGCCGGAGCCGGAACGCGGGCGCGTCCGGCGGGGGGCGAGTCTACAAGGGCGGACAGGGAAGCGCGCCAGGAAACTGGATGCGCCCGGGATGAACACGGCGGGCCCGCGCGGGTGGGCTGCTCGGCGCGCGCAGGCGGGTGGCTGCTCAGCGCGTATAGAACGACACGGCGGTGTCGCCGTAGGTGCGGACCGCAGCGCAGGTGAGCCCGGCGATCTCCGGAGACGGATCGCGCCGCGCGTGCTCGAGGACGAGGCGCCCGGCCGGGGCGAGCAAGCCGAGGGGCCCGGCGAGGCGCGCGGCCGCGGCGGCGGCCTTGGCCAGGGCGGCGTAGGGTGGATCGAGCAGGGCGAGGTCGAACGGACCCTCGTCGCGGAGCAGCTCGAGCGCGCGCTCGACCGGGAGGGGGACGACGCGGGCCGCCTCGTCGAGGCCGAGCGCGGCGAGGTTCTCGCGGAGCGTGGCGAGCGCGGGCCGGCCGCTCTCGACAAAGACAGCGCGGCGCGCGCCGCGCGAGAGCGCCTCGATGCCGAGCGCGCCGGTGCCGGCGTAGAGGTCGCAGACGAGCGCGCCGGTGACGTCGCCGAGCGAGGAGAAGAGCGCCTCGCGCACCCGGTCCGCGGTCGGCCGCGTGCCCTCGCCGCGCGGCGCCGCGAGCCGCCGCCCGCCGAGCCGGCCGGCGATCACCCGCATGGTCGTCCCCGCGTCGCCGCGGGCAGCGCGGCGCGGCTCACCAGCGGTACGTCACGTCGAGGCTGCCCGCGCCGAGGCCGACGCTGGGCTGCACCGTCCAGCCGGTGCGCTCCCCGGTCCGGCTGTCGCTCGTCACGAGCAGGTAGGCGCCGAGGCCCGCCGAGATCACCGCCAGCGGGTAGAAGACGTACTGGAGCGTCATGAACGTGTCCGCCCGCTCGCAGAGCTCGATGCCGGCGTCGGCCGTCCTGCCGTCGCTGCCGACCTTGCCCATGACCGACTCGCGCTGCTCGGGCGCGCAGACGTCCTTGACCCCCGTGTCGAACAGCCCTCGATAGGCCTCGTACTTCGCGTCGCTCTGGATGCTCGCGACCTGGATCGAGCTCATGACGGCCACGGTCCCGAACGCCGCCCCCGCGCCGAGGCCGATGAACCCGCCCACCCGCTTCCAGTTGGACGACGGCGACTCGGAGGGCATCTGGCTGAGCGCGATGTCCGTCGTCGCGATGGGCAGGACCAAGACCGACGCCTCGGAGTCGAGGAAGCCGGTCGACTTGACGAGCACCTTGTGCGGCCCGGCGGTGACCGTGAAGACGCCCTCGCCCCGCTGCACGTTGCCGACCGGCTTTCCGTCGATGAGCACGCTCGCCTGCGCGGCGCCCGTGCGCACGCGGAGCGCCCCCATCGGCGGCCCCCCGGTCAGCGTCGCGAGCGCGTCCGCCGCGATCTTCCGGAGCGGCTCGTCGTTCGCCTCGGTGAGGTTCGCGCTGTACTTCAACGGCACGCTCGCTTCCGGCTTGCCGCGGGTCCAGAGGTGCAGCGCGCCCTCGACGTTGACGTCGTTCTTCTTGAGCACGCCCCAGAGGTAGCGGTCGCTCTTGATGTGGTCGGCGATGCGGGACTGACAGGCCGCGTCGGGCACGTCCTCGCACTGCAGGGAGAGCGTCAGGACCTCCAGCGAGAAATCCCCCTCGCCGACCGACCACCCCTGGCTCTTGGTGATGGCGGACCGGAGCGCCTTGGTCAGGCCGTCCGCCTGGTCGTAGGCGTCGTCGGTGCGCACGGCGATGACGGTGATCGGCAAGGCGGCGGGCGACGGCTCCGCTGCCCGCGCGGCGCCCGCGCAGGCGAAGGAGGCGGAGAGGGCCAGCATGGTTGAGAGACCGGTTCTCTGTGCGCGCGTCATCATGCAGTGCTGGGCTCCACGCGCCAAAGTTACCCGGCCGACGGCCGGGAACGCAATCCGTGAGCCTGCGCTCGGCGCGCGGCGTTTTTCGTTTCACCCACCGAGTGCGCTGTGTCAGAGCGTGCTCAGCGCCCGCCCGCGCTGCAGCGCGGGCGCCCGGCGCGCTCCGCACCGGTCCATGAAGGTCCCCCGACACATCTTCCGCGAGTACGACATCCGCGGCGTCGCCGAGCGCGACCTCACGAGCGAGCTCGCCCGCGAGCTCGGCGCCGCGTTCGCCCTGCTCCTCGCCCGCGAGCTCGGCGCCGGCCCGACGCCCGGTGGGGCCCGGCCGCGGGTCGCGGTCTGCCGCGACGGGCGCCTCTCGAGCGACAGGCTGTTCCGGGCGCTGACCGACGGCCTGCGCGCCGGCGGCGCCGACGTGATCTCGGCCGGCGTCGGCCCGACGCCGCTGCTCTACTTCGCGGCGCACCACCTCCACGCTGACGGCGCGATCATGATCACGGCGAGCCACAACCCGGGGCCGGACAACGGGTTCAAGCTCATGCGCGGCAAGGCTTCCTTCTTCGGCAAGGACATCCAGGCGCTCGCCGACCTCATCGAGGAGGGCGCCGGCAGCGGCGCGGCGGCGACGACGGCAGTGGGCGCGCTCACCGAGGTCGACCTCGCGGCCGACTACATCGCGGCGGTGCGCGCGGCGTCGCGCCTGCCGGGCACCGACGTCTGCTTCGTGATCGACGCCGGCAACGGCGCGGCCGGCCCGCTCGGCCTCCGCACGCTCCAGGCGCTCGGCTTCGCGCCGGACGCGCTCTTCTGCGACATCGACGGCCTCTTCCCGAACCACCACCCGGACCCGACCGTGCCCGAGAACCTCGAGGCGCTCCGCGCCCGGGTGCTCGCGACCGGCGCCTCGCTCGGCATCGCCTGGGACGGCGACGGCGACCGGATCGGCGTCGTCGACGAGCGCGGCGAGGTGCTCTGGGGGGACAAGCTGCTGATCCTCTTCGCGCGGTCGCTCCTCGCCGAGCGCCCCGGCTCGGCGGTGCTCGGCGAGGTGAAGTGCTCCGAGACCCTCTACGCGGACATTGCCGCGCGCGGCGGGCGCCCCATCCTCTGGAAGACGGGGCACTCGCTGATCAAGACCAGGATGAAAGAAGAGGGCGCCTTGCTCGCCGGCGAGATGAGCGGGCACATGTTCTTCGCCGACCGGTGGTTCGGGTTCGACGATGCCGTCTACGCGTCGGTCCGCCTGCTCGAGATCGTGGCCGCGGCGCGGCGGCCCATCGGCGAGCTGCTCGCGGACGTCCCCGAGACGTTCGCCACCCCCGAGATCCGGGTCGACTGCCCCGACAGCGTGAAGTTCGAGGTCGTCCGCCGCGTGACCGAGCACTTCCGCCGCGTCCGCCCGGTGGTGGACATCGACGGCGCGCGCATCGACTTCGGCGGCGGGGCGTGGGGGCTCTGCCGCGCGTCGAACACCGGCCCGCTCCTCGTGCTGCGGTTCGAGGCCCGGTCCGTCGCGGACCGCGACGCGGTCCGCGCCGAGGTCGAGGCCGTCGTCTCCGCGGCTGTCCGCGACTCCCTCGCTGCCGCTGTCCCGTGACCAAGCCCGACGTCGAGCCGCAGAACGAAGCCTGGACGATCCGCCGCGTGATCGCCTGGGCCTCGGGCGACCTGAAGAAGCGCGGCGCGTCCTCGGCGCGCCTCGACGCCGAGCTCCTGCTCGGCAAGGTGCTGGGCCTCGACCGCGTCGGGCTGCTGATCGACGGCGAGCGGCCGCTCGACCGGGTCGAGCTCGCCGCCTACCGGGCGCTGCACCAGCGCCGCCGCGCCGGCGAGCCGGTCGCCTACCTGCTCGGTGTGCGGGAGTTCTACGGCCGCCCGTTCCGCGTCGATCCGCGCGTGCTCATCCCGCGCCCCGACACCGAGATCCTCGTCGAGGTCGGCCTCGCCCGGACGAGGCACCTCGCGCTCTCCACGCGCGTGCTCGATCTGTGCACCGGGTCCGGCTGCGTCGCGGTCAGCCTCGCGTGCGAGCGGCCCACCGGGCGCGTGCTCGGCGTCGACATCTCGGACGGCGCGCTCACCGTCGCCCGCGAGAACGCGCTCCGCCTCGGCGCCGTCAACGCGGGGTTCCTGCGCGCGGATCTCTTCGCCGGCGTGCCGCCCGGCCTCCGCTTCGACCTCATCACCGCGAACCCGCCGTACATCCCGGACGACGACGTGGCCGCGCTGCAGGTCGACATCCGCGGCTACGAGCCGCACCTCGCGCTGGCGGGCGGCGCCGACGGGCTCTCGTTCACGCGCCGGATCGTCGCTGGCGCGCCGGCGTGGCTCGCCCGCGGCGGCGCGCTCGCCCTGGAGGTCGAGGCCGGCAAGGCGGGCGCTGTCGCCGAGCTGCTCGCCGCGGCGGGGTTCGTCGAGGTCGCGAGGAACCTCGACTACGGCGGGCACGAGCGGGTCGTCTCCGGCGTCCTGCCCTGAGCGCCCGCTGCGCGGTGCGCGCGTGGGCCCGCGCGTCCACCACGCAGCGGGGGCGAGGTCGATCCGCGCCGCCGCGCCGCCGCGCCGCGCGGAGGCCGGCCGGCGGCCGCGCAGCGCGCGCGCGCCTTCGCGAGGATGGGGCTGGCGCGCCGTGTGCACCGCGTGGCGCGGTCGGCGGCGGGGGGCTCCGCGGCGCTCCGGGGGCGCCGGCGGTCGCCTGCTCCGCTCTCCGAGCGCGTTCACCCCGAGGCGGAGAGGTGTCCCATGAGGCAGGTGGATCCCAGGCCCGAGAGCTCGACGACGGATCTCGTGAAGGAGGCGATCGTCGAGGCCCGGCAGCTGATAGAGGTCGAGGTCGCGCTGGCGCGCGACGAGATCAACCAGGAGATCTCGCGGGCGAAGACGTCGGGCGTCGCGCTCGGCGCGGCCGCCGCCGCGGCGCTGCTCGGGGTCGCGCTGGTGCTGGTCGCGATCGCGCTGGCGATCTCGCCGGGGCCGCTGCCGGCGCTGCTGATCGGGCTCGGGCTCGTGGTCCTGGCGGTCGTCGTGGGCCTCGTTGGCTACGGGCGCGCGCCGAAGAGGCCGCTCGAGCGGACCCGGGGTCGCCTCGGGTCGGATGTCCGTCTGGTCCGGGAGCGCGTCGTATGAGGGGGCTGAACGGCCAGCGCGAGGAGTTCGAGCGCAAGGCGGACGAGCTGCGCGATCGGCTGCTGCACACGATCGAGGCGATCGATCAGCGGCGCCACGCGCTCCTCGACGTGCGGACCCAGGTGCGTCGGCACGGCGCCGGGGTGGTCACGGGGGGGCTCATGATCGCGATCATGGGGGGCGCGGTGGTGATCGCGCTGATCCAGGAGGCGCGCGTGCGCGCCGAGCGGCTGCGCGCCGAGCGCGTCCGGGCGCTCGTCCGGTTCTGGCGGCACCCCGACTGGGTGGCGCCGCGCGGCAAGCCGAGCGTGCCCCGCGAGATCGGCCGCAAGATCCTGGTCGGCGCGGTGACCTTCGCGGCGATGCAGCTCATCCGGCGCGGCATCCGGCTCACGCTGACGACGGCGGGCCGCGGGGAGCCGTCGCGGCGGCCGCCGGAGCTCCGCGCCTGAGCGGCGCCGCCCACCGGGTGCGGAGGCGCTGGCGGCGGTGATCGGCGCGCGCGAGCGCCGGCGCGGCTCAGGGGCCGGTGTAGAGGGCGGTGCGCCAGCCCAGGTAGAAGCCTGGCTGGCGCACCGACGTGCTCCAGGTGTAATCGGCGTAGAGCCACGGCCCCATCGACACCTTCCAGAGCCGGATCCCCTCGTAGAACACGCCGCCTCCGATGCGGGCGGGGAGGGCGCCGTCGATGACGTCGGTGTCGCTGTCGGCGTCCGCGGTCGTGTAGGCAACGCCGACGCCGGCGTCGAGGATGACGCCGACCTCTTTCCAGCGCTCTGCGAGCGAGAAGAGGGGGAAGACCTCGGTGTGCAGCATGACCCCGCCGGCCAGCGCGGCGTGATCCGCGGCGACCAGGCTGTGCCCGCCGCTGGCGAGGCCGAACGTGAGCCAGTCCGCGAGCACGCCGCCGAGCCAGACGTAACCGCCGCCGCCGATCCCGACGCCGGTCTCCGTGTAGTGACGCTGGAATCCTATCTTCTGGACATCGTTCGGGAAGCCGGCGGCGCTCCCGAGCGCCAGGCCTCCGGCGATCCCCGCGGTGAACCCTCCGCGCCGCGTCAGTCGTCTGGGCGAGAACAGCGGATCGATCGCGGGCGCCTCCGCAGCAGGCTGCGGGTCCGCGGCGTCGGCCTCCGTCTGCTGCGCCGCCGCGGTCGAATGGAGCAGGCCGAGGCCGAGGAGCGCCGGCAGCGCGGCCGCGCGCCGGAGGTGGAGACACGTCGCCATGGGCTCCCTTTCCTATACGATGCCGGGGGCCGCCGGCACCGCAATCCGATGGCCTTTCCCGGGCGACACACCGCCGGGCCCCTCGCGGCGGCGGCGGCGCGCGAGCGCCCGAGCGCCCCCTCGATATAGCCGGTCCATCGAGGCCTGCGACGGACAGCATGTCGGGACAGGACAGGAAGATCGGTTGACGCGGATCCATGGGAGATCCGCGGGCCGCCACACGCTCTCACGCCCCTGGCCGGCGGCGGCAGCGCATGTTCTCACCGGAGCCTCGCCGCGCCGCCGCGTCGCCGCGTCGCCGCGTTCAAGGAGCGCGGCGGTCGAGCGGGCCGCGAACTCGCCTGCCCCTGTCGTCCGGGCACGGTATGCTCGTCGTCCCATGAAGGCCTCTCCCAGCCTGCTCCTCGCGGCGGTTCTCGCTGGCGCCTGTGGAGGTGCCGAGGCACACCGAACGGGCCCTACCATGACCGCAAGCTCCTCGTTGCTCCCTGGCGCGACAAGCGCCGCGTCCACCCCCGCTGACCCCAGCCGCCCCGCGTACCCGCCCACCCGCGCCGTTCCGGTGAAGTACGCCCTGTATGGGGTCGAGATCACCGACCCGTATCGCTGGCTCGAGGACGGCGACGCGCCGGAGGTGAAGGAGTGGATGCGGGCTCAGGACGCGTTCACGCGCGCCGAGCTCTCCCGGCTCCCCGAGCGCGAGGCGATCGCGTCAAGGCTCAAGCAGCTCTTCTACATCGATGCGGTCTCCGCGCCGCGCCACCGGCGGGGCCGGTACTTCGTGAGCCGCAGGCACGCGACGAAGGAGAAGTCGATCGTCTACTGGAAGGAGGGGAAGGGCGGCGAGGAGCGCGTCCTGCTCGACCCGAACAGCTGGTCTGACGACGGCAGCGTCTCGCTGGGCGGCTGGGAGGTGTCCTGGGACGGCAAGAACGTCGCTTACAAGGTCCAGAAGAACAACTCCGACGAGGCGACACTCCATGTGATGGATGTCGCCTCCGGCAAGCGCTCCGACGTGGACGTCATCGAAGGGGGCAAGTACGCGTACGCGTCGTGGACGCCCTCGGGCGACGGCTTTTACTACGTCTGGCTCCCCACCGACCCGTCGATCCCGGTCGCCGATCGGCCCGGTTACGCGGAGGTGCGCTTCCACCGGCTCGGCCAGGATCCGCGGCAGGATCGCGTCGTGCGCGGCAGGACGGGCGATCCCAGGACGTTCCTCAACGCGAGCGTCTCGAAGGACGGCCGCTTCCTCGTGCTCACCGTGGCCCACGGGTGGACGTCGACGGACGTCTACTTTCGCGATCTCCGCAGGCCGGGCGCGCAGGCGGCGGACAGGCCGCTCGCCGTCGGGCGCGACGCTCATTACAACGTCGAGGTCTACAAGGACCGGTTCTATGTCCACACCGACGAGGGCGCGCCGCATTACCGCCTCTTCGAGGTCGACCCGGACAGGCCCGAGCGCGCCGCGTGGAAGGAGATCGTCGCGGAGCGCCCGGACGCCACGCTCGACAGCGTCTCCGTCGTCGGCGGGCACCTCGCGCTGAGCTATCTCAAGGACGCCTCGAGCCGGGTCGAGGTGCGCGCGCTCGACGGCAAACTGGTCCGCGAGGTCCCGCTGCCCGGCATCGGCACCGTGGGCGGCCCGTCCGGGCTGCCCGACGAGGACGAGGCGTATTTCTCGTTCGAGTCGTTCACCTCGCCGCAGGAGATCTACGCGACCTCGATCAGGACCGGAGAGACCGCGCTCTACACGCGCACCGAGGTGCCCGTCGATCCGTCGGCGTTCACCGTCGAGCAGACGTTCTTCCCGTCCAAGGATGGGACGAAGATCTCGATGTTCATCGTCCGCCGCAAGGACATGAAGAAGGACGGGAGCTCCCGCGCGCTGCTCTACGGCTACGGAGGGTTCCAGATCTCGCAGACCCCCTCGTTCACGGCCTCGATGTATCCCTGGCTGGAGCGGGGCGGCGTGTACGCGGTGGCGAACCTGCGCGGCGGCGGCGAGTACGGCGAGGCGTGGCACCGGGACGGGATGCTGCTCAAGAAGCAGAACGTCTTCGACGACTTCATCGGCGCCGCGGAGCACCTGGTGCGCGAGGGGTACACGCGGCCCGAGCGGCTCGTCATCCAGGGCGGCTCGAACGGCGGCCTGCTCGTCGGCGCCGCGCTCACCCAGCGGCCGGAGCTGTTCAGGGCCGCCGTCTGCGGCGTCCCCCTGCTCGACATGGTGCGATACCACCTGTTCGGTTCTGGCAAGACGTGGATCAGCGAGTATGGGTCCGCCGACGATCCAGCGCAGTTCAAGGCGCTTCACGCGTACTCCCCCTATCACCACGTCAGGCCGGGGACGAGGTATCCGGCCGTGCTCCTCCTGTCGGCCGACAGCGACGATCGGGTGGATCCGATGCACGCGCGCAAGTTCGCCGCCGCCCTCCAGGCCGCGAGCGCGGGCGGGCCAGTCCTGCTCCGCATCGAGCGCAACGCCGGGCACGGGGGCGCGGACCTCATCAAGGCGGCCGTCGAGAAGGGCGCCGACCAGATCTCCTTCGCGATGTGGGCCACGAGCGCGCAGGCGCCCGCGATCCAATGATCCAGGGATGCGCGAGCCGCTGAGGCGCGACCCGCGCGGTGGACGAGCCGCGCGGTGGACGAGCCGCGCGGTGGACGAGCCGCGCGGTGCGCGAGGTGAAAACGTGCACGCCCGCGGTGGAGCCGGCGTGAGCCGCGAGGCGCAGGCGCGGGCGGCGCGACGGACAGGCTTGCGGCTCCGCGCCGCGACGGGTAACAACGCGCCGCTGTGCGAATGCTTCACCCCGGAGCCGGGTCCTCGCGGCCCGGGCCTTTGACCTCGCGCCCCCTCGCGACCGCCGTCTCGGCGCTCGCGGAGGGGCCGCGCACGCCGCTCGCGGAGCTGTCCGACCCGGCGGCGGTCCTGGCCGGGCTCATGGACCTGCACGGGAGCGTCTCGCTCGCGCGCGAGCTCTCGCTGCTCGACCGCCCTGCCGCGCCGGCCGCGGCCGCGGTCGACGCCGCGCGCGCCGAGGTCCGGGCGCTCGTCGCCGAGCGCCTCGGCGAGCTCGCGGAGGCGCTCGACCACGTGTTCGCCGCCCCTTTCCACCGGCGAAACAAGCTGCCCGACGCCGCGGCGGTGCTCTCCACGCTGGAGCAGGCCGGGGTGCTGCCCGCGCGCCCCGCCCGCGCGCTCGCGTCCGCGGCCGGCCAGCTCTGGGAGCCTTTCGGCGAGCTCGCGTCCCGCGTCCTCAACCGCATCCGGACGGAGACGCGCGCGCTGCGGGAGGAGCTCGCGCCGTCGCTGCGGGCGCTCGGCCCGGACGCGGCGCGGCTCGAGCGGCTCGACGCGGCGATCTCCGCGGCCACCCAGAAGCGGCGCGAGCGCGCCCTCGCCGAGCTCCTTCCCGGCCTCGCGCGCGCCTTCGCGCGCGGCCTCCGGTCGGCCGTCGGCGCGCTGCCGGAGGGGGCCGGGCTCGAGCACGTCGCGGGCTGGTTCGCGCCGGAGCAGTGGCTCGGGCGGGAGCTCCAGCGCATGGAGCTCGTGGTCCAGGCGGCGCTCGCGCACGAGGCGGGCCGGCTGCTCGCGCTGGTCGACGGGGCCGCCGCCGCGGGCGCGCCGGCGTAGCCCGGGGGCCTCGATGATGTGGCTCGCGACGGCGCGGCAGTGGACGACGCGGCTCCTGGTGCTCCTCACCGGGGGGATCGGCCTCGCGCTGGTGGGGCGGGCGGCGGTCGTCTACCGCGGGTCGGACCCGCTCGCGTACCGCCTCGTGCAGCTGATCGCGCTCGGGCTCGCGCTCGGCACGCTCGAGCTGTTCGTGCGCGCGGGGCGAGCGGCGCGGCTCGGGCGCGAGCTCGCCGCGCTGCCGCGGCCGGCGACGCGCGCGGGGATCGAGCAGAGCAGCGCGCCGCTCCGGTCGTTGCTCGAGGCGCGCATCGCCGGCGTTTCGCTGCCCCCGGCCAGCGCGACGTTCGCGTCGTACCTCGTCGGCCTGCTCGTGATGATCGGGCTGCTCGGCACCTTCCTCGGCCTGTTCGAGACGCTGCGGGGGGCGCGCGAGGCGCTGACCCTGAGCGCCGACGTCGACGCGCTGCGGGAGAGCCTGGCCGCGCCGATGCAGGGGTTGTCGCGCGCGTTCGGCACCTCGGCGGCGGGCGTGTCGGCGTCGGGGATGCTCGGGCTCGGCGTCGTGCTCGTGCGCCGCGCCGAGGCCGGGGCCGCGGCCGCGCTCCAGGCCTACGCGGCGGGTCCGCTCGCGGCGCTCACGGTCGCCGGGCGGCAGCTCGCCGCGCTGGAGTCGCTCGCGCGCCAGGGCGACGCGCTCCCGGCCGCGGCGTCGTCGCTGCGCGAGGCCACCACCCGGCTCGAGCGCCTCGAGGAGCGGCTGCTCGCCGTCCAGGTCGAGGGCGCGCGCCAGACCGCCGCCTCGTTCGCGGAGGCCGCCGCCGGCGTCCGCGGCGACATCGCGGCGGGCCTCCGGCAGACGGCTGACGTCGCGGCCGGCGTGGTGCGGCCGCTCCTCGCCGAGGCGGTGGAGCGCGCCGGCGCGGCCGCGGGCGGCGCGCTGCAGGCGGTCGAGCGGCGCCTCGACGAGGAGGCGCGCGCGCGGCGGGAGGCGGACGTCGCGTCGGCGTCGCGGCTGGAGGGCCAGGCGGAGCGGCTGTCGGCGGCGGTGAGCGAGGCGATCGAGCGGCTGGAGCGAGCGCAGGCGGCGCGGCTTGTCGAGGCGGCGGCGCGGCAGGCGGAGCTGGAGCGGGCGCGAGCGGCGCGGCAGGCGGAGCTGGATGCGGCGCAGGCGGCGCGGCTTGTCGAGGCGGCGGAGCGGCAGGCGGAGCTGGAGCGGGCGCGGTCGGCGCGGCAGGCGGAGCTGGATGCGGCGCAAGCGGCGCGGCTTGTCGAGGCGGCGGAGCGGCAGGCGGAGCTGGAGCGGGCGCAGGCGGCGCGGCTTGTCGAGGCGGCGGAGCGGCAGGCGGAGCTGGAGAAGGTACGGGCGGAGCGGCAGGCGGAGCTGGACGCGGCGCGGGCGGCGCACCTGACGGCGCTGGGGGAGGCGCTGGCGGCGCCGCTGACGGAGGCGGCGCGGGCGGCGCAGGCGGCGCCGGAGGCAGCGGCGCGGCTGATCGCGGAGGCGTCGGAGCGGCTGACGGCGCGGGCGGAGGCGGACGCTGCGCGGGACGCGCGGCTGGACGCGCTGCTGGAGAAGCTGTCGGAGGCGACGGCGGGGATGGCCGGCAGCGCGCGAGAGCAGGCCGAGCGTGTGGCTGCGCTGGCGGAGTCGACGGAGCGGAGCGCGGCGGAGCGAGAGGCGCGTGCGGAGGCGCGCGTCGTGGCGCTGGGGGAGGCGGCGCGGGGGCTGTTGTCGGAGCAGGCGGCGCGGCTGGTGGCGTTCGAGGAGCGGCTGGACGGGGCGCGGCGGGAGGCGGCGGACGGGCTGGCCGAGCGGCTCAGCGCTCACGCGCGCGGCCTGGGCGAGAGCCTCGAGCGGCTGGAGGGCGGCGTGGCGTCGCGGCTGGAGCGGCTGGAGGAGGGGGCGGCGAAGCGCTTCGAGCGGCTGGATCGGGAGGCAGCGGCGCGGCGGCGCGAGCTGGAGACCGAGTCGTCGTCGCGGCTGGAGGGCCAGGCGGAGCGGATGTCTGCGGTGGTGAGCGAGGCGATCGAGCGGCTGGAGCGGGCGCAGGCGGCGCGGCTTGTCGAGGCGGCGGCGCGGCAGGCGGAGCTGGACGCGGCGAGAGAGGCGCGGCAGGCGGAGCTGGAGCGGGCGCAGGCGGCGCGGCTGGCCGAGGCGGCGGAGCGGCAGGCGGAGCTGGAGCGGGCGCAGGCGGCGCGGCTTGTCGAGGCGGCGGAGCGGCAGGCGGAGCTGGACGCGGCGCGGGCGGCGCACCTGACGGCGCTGGGGGAGGCGCTGGCGGCGCCGCTGACGGAGGCGGCGCGGGCGGCGCAGGCGGCGCCGGAGGCGGCGGCGCGGCTGATCGCGGAGGCGTCGGAGCGGCTGACGGCGCGGGCGGAGGCGGACGCTGCGCGGGACGCGCGGCTGGACGCGCTGCTGGAGAAGCTGTCGGAGGCGACGGCGGGGATGGCCGGCAGCGCGCGGGAGCAGGCCGAGCGTGTGGCTGCGCTGGCGGAGTCGACGGAGCGGAGCGCGGCGGAGCGAGAGGCGCGTGCGGAGGCGCGCGTCGTGGCGCTGGGGGAGGCGGCGCGGGGGCTGTTGTCGGAGCAGGCGGCGCGGCTGGTGGCGTTCGAGGAGCGGCTGGACGGGGCGCGGCGGGAGGCGGCGGACGGGCTGGCCGAGCGGCTCAGCGCTCACGCGCGCGGCCTGGGCGAGAGCCTCGAGCGGCTGGAGGGCGGCGTGGCGTCGCGGCTGGAGCGGCTGGAGGAGGGGGCGGCGAAGCGCTTCGAGCGGCTGGATCGGGAGGCAGCGGCGCGGCGGCGCGAGCTGGAGACCGAGTCGTCGTCGCGGCTGGAGGGCCAGGCGGAGCGGCTGTCTGTGGTGGTGAGCGAGGCGATCGAGCGGCTGGAGCGGGCGCAGGCGGCGCGGCTTGTCGAGGCGGCGGAGCGGCAGGCGGAGCTGGAGAACGTACGGGCGGCGCGGCAGGCGGAGCTGGACGCGGCGCGGGCGGCGCACCTGACGGCGCTGGGGGAGGCGCTGGCGGCGCCGCTGACGGAGGCGGCGCGGGCGGCGCAGGCGGCGCCGGAGGCAGCGGCGCGGCTGATCGCGGAGGCGTCGGAGCGGCTGACGGCGCGGGCGGAGGCGGACGCTGCGCGGGACGCGCGGCTGGACGCGCTGCTGGAGAAGCTGTCGGAGGCGACGGCGGGGATGGCCGGCAGCGCGCGGGAGCAGGCCGAGCGTGTGGCTGCGCTGGCGGAGTCGACGGAGCGGAGCGCGGCGGAGCGAGAGGCGCGTGCGGAGGCGCGCGTCGTGGCGCTGGGGGAGGCGGCGCGGGGGCTGTTGTCGGAGCAGGCGGCGCGGCTGGTGGCGTTCGAGGAGCGGCTGGACGGGGCGCGGCGGGAGGCGGCGGACGGGCTGGCCGAGCGGCTCAGCGCTCACGCGCGCGGCCTGGGCGAGAGCCTCGCGGCGACCGCGGCGGTGGTGCGCGAGGCCTCGGATCTGGTGCGGGCCGGCGGCGCCGAGATGACGGCCGTGGCCGAGATGTTCACCGTCGCGGTCGACCGTTACCGTGACGCCAGCGATCGCTGGCTGAACAGCCTGGGCGCCATCGAGGACGCGATCGAGCGCCGCGAGCACGGCGAGGCGGCGGACCTCCTCGGCGCCTACCTCGACCAGACCCGCGAGGTCTTCGACCATTCGTTGCAGTTCCAGCGCGAGCTCTTCGCCGAGCTGCGGGCGCTGAGGAGCAGGACGAGCTGATGCGCCGCGCGTCGCCGCCGCCTCAGGCGCGTCCGGGAGTCATCAGGTCCGCGGCACCCTGCGAGCGCGCCGCGATGCCCCTGCCTTCTCGTGCGAGGGCTCGCCGATGTCCCTGATGCCGGCCGAGGACGACGCGCCCGAGCAGGCGGCGGTCTGGCCGGTCTTCGGCGACCTCATGGCCTGCCTCTTCGGCCTCTTCGTGCTCTTTTTCGTCTGGGCGATCTCGTTCCAGGTCGACCTGACCCGCGACCTCGCCGCCGAGCGCGCCACCCGCGCGGCGGAGCGCGCGCGCCTGGAGTCGCTCGAGCGTGCCCTGGCCGGGCCGCTCGCCGAGGGGAGGATCACCCTGACCGAGGGCCGCATCGGGATCCGCGGCAGCATCCTGTTCGAGCTCAACTCCGCCGAGCTGCAGCCGGACGGCGTCGCGTTGCTCCGCGCGCTGGCCGATCCGCTCAAGGCGTACCTCGAGCACCATGACGAGCTCATCATGGTGAGCGGTTTCACGGACGACCGCCCGCTCACGAGCTCTTCCCGCGGTTATGCCGACAACTGGGAGCTCTCGGCGCAGCGGGCGCTGACGGTGACGCGCGCGCTCGCCGCGGCCGGCGTTCCCGATACGGCGCTCTTCGCGGCCGGCTTCGGCGAGAGGCACCCGGTGGCGCCCAACGACACGAGCGAGAACCGGGCGAAGAACCGCCGCGTCGAGATCTCGCCCATCCCGCGGCGGGGCGCGCCGAGATGACGTCCATACTGGATTTTTCGCCGCTCGCCGCCGAGCCTGACGAGCACCCGCGGCGGTCACCTCAACCCCGGTCACCTCAACCTCGGTCGGGGCGTCCACCTCAACCTGGGCGTCCACCTCAACCTGGGCGTCCACCTCAACCTGGGTCGGCGGCCGCTGCTCAACCTGGGTCGGCGGCCGCTGCTCAACCTGGGTCGGCGTCCGCTGCTCAACCTGGGTCGGTGGACCCGCAATCCGGGTCATCCGCCCCGTCCCCTCAAACCGGGTCATCCGCGGCCGTCCCCCAACCCGGGTCGCCCGCCCCGTCCCCCCAATCCGGGTCATCCGCCCCGTCCCCCCAACCCGGGTCATCCGCGGCCGTCCCTCAACCCGGGTCGCCCGCGGCGCGCCTCGCCGCCTTGCAGGCCGCCGGCGCCCACCGCTTCGACCCAGCCAGCCACCGCTTCGTCGAGGCGCTCCTCGAGCGCGCCCGCGTCCTCGACGGCGCCGCCGCCGCCCACCTCGCCGCCCGCGCCGCCGCGCGGCTCACGGCGCTCGAGAGCGCCTTCCGCCGCGCGCGCGCCGACGCCGAGGCCCAGCTCCGCGCCCTCGCCGACGCCGGCGTCCCCGACGACGGCGAGCTCGCCCAGGCGCTCGCGCTCGGCGAGCTCCCGGCTGTCGTGCGGGGCGCCCGCCGGCGCCTGCGCGCGCTCGCCGCCGAGCGGCAGAAGACCGCCGTCCCCGCGCTCGCGCGCCTGCGCGGCGAGGCGGCGGCGCGCGACGTCCGCCTGCCCGAGCCGCTCGCGCGCGGCCTCGCGGCGCTCCCGTGCGACGGCGACGTCGTCGAGCGCCGGGTGAAGCGGCAAGCCCAGGCGCTCAGCAATGCCCTGTCCACGGCGCTGTTCCACGAGTCGCTGGTCAGCGCCCGCGCCACGCTCGCGGTCGCGCGGGCCGCCGACAACGTCCCGGAGGACGCCGGCCCCTACAACGCCCAGGTGCTCGCCTCCCGGGCGCTCTGCGCCGCCGAGCGGCTCTCGGAGCACTACCTGCGCGCGCTCGTGGCCAGCCTCCAGGACCTCGGCGCCCTGGCCGCCGCGCTCGAGCCGCAACCAGAGAAGCCCACCCGGAAGAAATCTGCCCCGCGGCGCGCGCGCGACACACCGAACGTGCGGGACAGCGGCGACGCCGGCGCCCGCCGCCGGCCCGCCCGAAAAAAAGAATCCCTTTTCCGTGGATCGCGTTAGGTAAGTAGTCCCCATGCCTCGCTCGCCAGGCCGATCCCTCGCTGCCCTCGCGCTCCTCCTGCTCGCCAGCTCTTGCTCGTCCGCGCCCGAGAAGGTGCAGAGCGGGCCTGCGACGCCGCCGCTCAAGCAGTGCGGCACCGAGGTCGTCAGGCGCGGCGACGGCTACAACGGCGCGGCGCGCGAGTGCATCTGGCAAGCGTACAGGAGCCGCGAGCCGTCCGAGTTCACGACCACCCGGTACACCATCGAGGGCGACCCCGTGACCTACCGCCTCGAGGTGACGGTCACGGGCGTCGTGGTCGTCGTGGACAGCAAGGATCGGTACGCGCTGAAGGGCGTGTTCCGCCACTCCTGCCGCAACCTCGAGCGCATCTCGCAGGAGGGCACCGAGGACCGGTTCGGCTTCGCCCTGAGCGCGTGCTCCGGCGGCGGCGCCGAGCGGTTCGCGGTCCCTTGACGAGCCCGCTGCGCCCCGGGGCGCTCCGGTCGGCCCGTCAGCCCGGCCCGCTGCCCTGCCAGCGCCGCCTGCTGCCCCGCCAGACACCTCCCGGAGCCCGCCGCGACGCCGGACGGTCGAAACGGAACGGCAACGCGCGCGCAGCCCACACCACCGCCGGGCAGCGCGTGGACGGCCGCGGGCGGGCGCGGCCCGAGGCCTGATCTGGTGGACGCGACCGATCCTTGGCGCGTAGGCTCGCTACGAGCATCGGAGCGGGCAGCACCATGAGCAGACGAAGCGTCCTGTACTGCGCGATCGGTTCGATCCGGGCGCCGGAAGGGTGTGGATGACGGAACATGCGCGCCCGTCGGTCGGCAGTTCGCCAGAGCGTGCCTGCGAGCAGGCTGGGGGGAAGCGCCGTGCAGCGTCACCTCGTCTTTGAAGCCGCGGGGATCAGCCACCCCGGCATGGTCCGCGACACGAACGAGGACAGCTTCGCGATCCTCGAGCCGCGCGGGCTGTTCCTCGTCGCCGACGGCATGGGCGGGCGCGCCGCCGGGGAGGTCGCGTCGCGGATGGCGATCGACACGGTGCGCGACTTCTTCGACGATCCGGAGTCCACCTGGCCTGTCGCGGTCAGCGTCGGTCCGGCCACGGTGCGGGGCTCGGACGCCCGCTACGTCGACCAGGGCCTGCCGCTGCTCGTCGCGGGCATCCAGCTCGCGAACGGCCGCATCTTCTCCGCGGCGCGGCGCGACCGGGAGAAGCGCGGGATGGGCACCACGTTCGTGGCCGCGCTCGCGCGCGACGGCTTCGTCGCCATCGCGCACGTGGGCGACAGCCGCGTCTACCGCCTCCGTGATCACCGCCTCGAGCAGCTCACCCGGGATCACTCGCTCGTCAACGAGTGCATCCGGCTCGGCCACCTCCTCCCCGAGCAGGCCAGCTCGTTCCCGCTGCAGCACGTGATCACGCGCGCGCTCGGCACCGACGAGGCGGTCGAGGTCGAGACGCGGATCGACCCCATCGAGGGCGGCGACGTCCTGCTGCTGTGCTCGGACGGCCTGTCCGGCGTCGTCCCGGCGCAAGATATCGCAAGTATCCTCGAGGAGCGCCTCGAGCCAGGCGAGATCGCGGCGCGGCTCGTCAAGCGCGCCAACGAGAACGGCGGCCCTGATAACGTCACGTGCGTTGTCGTGCGCTGGCGCGCCGCTCCCGACGGCGCGCCCAGGCGCTGAGCTGCGCGCCTCGATGACATGTGCTGGAGCGCGCATTGCGCGCTCCTTGCGCTCTTTTCCATAAAACATCAACTGCCGGACAGCGCGCCATCGTGTTAATGCCGGTGGGGAATCTCGATGGGCGCGCGAACGAACGGATCACCACAGCCGCACTCCACGACATCCACCTCCCGGAGCGCGGCGGCGTCCGGCGCGGGGAAGCGCGGCGCCTCGAGCGCGCGGCGCGCCGAGCCGGCCAGCGCGGCCGCGCCGGAGCTCGATCCCGTGGAGCACCGGCCGGCGCTCAAGCTCCTCGAGGCGGCGCGCGAGCCTGATTTCATCGAGGTGCTCGGGTCGCGCGAGCACAACCTCCGCATCGATCGGCTCGAGGTGCCGAAGCGCAAGCTCGTCGTGTTCACGGGGGTGAGCGGCTCGGGCAAATCGAGCCTGGCGTTCGACACGCTCTACGCCGAGGGGCAGCGGCGTTACGTCGAGACGCTGAGCTCTTACGCGCGTCAGTTCCTGGGCCAGCTCGAGCGCCCGCAGGTCGAGCACCTGCGCGGGCTGTCGCCGACGATTGCGATCGAGCAGAAGAGCGCCTCGAGCAACCCGCGCTCCACGGTCGGCACGATCACGGAGGTCTACGATTACCTGCGCGTGCTCTATGCGCGCGCCGGCGAGCAGCATTGCCATCTCTGCGGCAAGCCGGTGAAGGCGCAGAGCTCCGAGCAGATCGTCGAGGAGCTCCTCGCGATGCCCGAGGGGACGAAGTTCGTGCTGCTCGCGCCGCTCGTGACGCACCGGAAGGGGGAGTTCAAGGACCTCTTCGAGGAGCTCCGGGGCCGCGGCTTCGTGCGGGTCGAGATCGACGGGGCGCAGCACCGGCTCGACGAGGCGCCGCGCCTCGACAAGAAGCTCAAGCACACCATCGCCCTCGTGGTGGACCGGCTGGTCGTGCGGGCGGACGAGCGCCAGCGCATCACCGAGGGCGTCGAACTCGCGCTCCAGGAGGGGCGCGGCGAGATCCGGGTCGAGCTCCAGGGCGACGACGGCGCGGCCGCGCGCAAGCGCCGCCCGGCCGCCCCGCTCTTGTTCAGCGCCGCGCGCTCCTGCTGCGGCCAGAGCTTCCCCGAGCTGTCGCCGCAGAGCTTCTCGTTCAACAGCCCGCTCGGCATGTGCGGCGCCTGCAACGGCCTCGGCACCCGCCTGGAGATCGATCCCGGCCTCGTGATCCCCGACCCCGCGCTGTCGATCCGGGAGGGCGCCATCGCCCCCTGGGCGTCGGCCATGTCGCGCGGCGAGGGCTGGACGTTCCGCATCATCGACGCCGTGGCCAAGGCGTGCTCCGTCGACCTCGACGTGCCCTGGCGCAAGCTCGGGGCGAAGAAGCAGGAGATGGTGCTCTACGGCCTCTCGGGCAAGCGCATCGCGGTGACGTGGGGGAAGGAGGGGACCGAGACGCACGGCACCTGGGGCATGCGCTTCGAGGGCGTGATCCCCAGCCTGATGCGCAGGTTCCAGCAGTCGTCGTCCGAGTCGGCGCGGGACGCTTACCGCAAGTTCATGAGCGAGCGGCCGTGCGACGCCTGCGGCTCCCGGCGCATGCGCCCGGAGTCGCTCGCCGTGCGCGTCGCCGACAGGAGCATCGCCGACGTCACCGCGATGACGGTGAAGGACGCATTCGAGCATTTCGCCCGGCTGGAGCTCCCGGGCAACCGGCAGAAGATCACCGAGGGCGTGCGCCGGGAGATCACGAGCCGGCTGAGCTTCCTCCTCAACGTCGGCCTCGATTACCTCACGCTCGACCGCTCCGGGCCGACGCTGAGCGGCGGCGAGGCGCAGCGCATCCGGCTCGCGAGCCAGCTCGGGAGCGAGCTCTCCGGGGTGATGTACGTGCTCGACGAGCCGAGCATCGGCCTGCACCAGCGCGACAACCAGCGCCTCATCGAGACGCTCCGGCGGCTCCGGGACCTCGGCAACACGGTGCTCGTGGTGGAGCACGACGAGGAGACGATCCGGGCCGCCGATTACGTGGTGGACTTCGGCCCTGGGGCGGGGCACCTCGGCGGCCGGGTGATGGCCGCGGGGACGCCCGAGGAGATCGAGCGCGACCCCGAGAGCCTGACCGGCGCCTACCTGTCCGGGCGCGCGCGCATCGAGCTGCCGGCTGCGCGCCGCGAGCCGCGCGGGTGGCTCGAGATCCAGGGCGCTTCCGAGCACAACCTCAGGAACATCGACGTCCGGTTCCCGCTCGGGGTGCTGCTCGCGGTGACGGGGGTGAGCGGCGCCGGCAAGAGCTCGCTCGTGAACGGCATCCTCCTCCCGGCGCTGGGCCGGGCGCTGCACAACAGCACCGAGCCGGTCGGCGCGCACCGCGCCATCAAGGGGCTCAAGGCGCTCGACAAGGTGATCGCGATCGACCAGAAGCCGATCGGCCGCACGCCGCGGTCGAACCCGGGGACGTACACGAAGGCGTTCGACCAGATCCGCGACATCTTCGCCGAGCTGCCGGAGTCGCGCGCGCGGGGCTATGGTCCGGGGCGGTTCAGCTTCAACGTGAAGGGCGGGCGCTGCGAGGCGTGCAGCGGCGACGGCATGGTGAAGGTGGAGATGCACTTCCTCGCCGACGTCTACGTCCCTTGCGAGGTGTGCGCCGGCAAGCGGTACAGCGCGCAGACGCTCGCGGTGCGGTACAAGGGCAAGAGCATCGCCGATATCCTCGACACGAGCATCGAGGACTGCCTGCAGCTCTTCGAGCACCACGTCGCGCTTCGGCGCGTGCTCGACACGCTGGTCGAGGTCGGCCTCGGGTACATGAAGATCGGCCAGAGCGCGCCGACGATGAGCGGCGGCGAGGCGCAGCGCGTGAAGCTGAGCCGCGAGCTCGGCAAGAGCCAGACGGGGCGCACGCTCTACGTGCTCGACGAGCCGACGACGGGCCTGCATTTCGAGGACATCCGCAAGCTCCTCGGCGTGCTCCACCGGCTTGTCGAGGCGGGCAACACCGTGGTGGTCATCGAGCACAGCCTCGATGTGATCAAGTGCGCCGACTGGGTGATCGATCTCGGCCCCGAGGGCGGCGCCGGCGGCGGCCAGGTCATCGCCGAGGGGACGCCAGAGGACGTCGCCAGGGTGGCGCGCTCGTATACGGGGCAGTTCCTGCGCCCCTTGCTGAGCGCGCGCCGTCCGTCCCCCCGCCTCCAGGCGCCGGCTTCGGTGTGATCACGCCTGCAATGGCGTCCCGAGATTCGGGATGTCCCGGGTTTTCACGAATGATGCCCGTGGCAGATTTGTTCGCCATGCTTGCATCGCGATACAAAAGCGCGTAGCCGGGATCAATGGACACCATCGTGTCCTCGAGTGCGTAAGCACCCTACCAGCCACTTCAGCAAATCACCGTGATTTCCCATGCCAGCCGGGCTGTCGCGCAGGCCCCTGTGCTCGAAGTCCGTCGACGGGGAGGGCCCATGCAGATCTCGAAGCACTCTCTATTTCTAGGCCTAGGACTGTGGGTGGGCGCCGTCTCCGCGGTCGCGTGCTCCGCCAGCGGTACATCGGCGCCTCCTGGACCTGGCTCCTCGGGTCCTGGGAGCGCGAGCAGCGGCGGCGGCTCAGGCAACAGCGGGTCGACTGCCGCGGGCGGCGGGATCGATGACGATCTCGGCGTCGGCGTCGGCACCGGCTCCGGGAGCGGCGGCGGCGACGCCCCCGAGCTTCTGGGCGACCCGAAGACGTGCGCGGAGGCGGCCGCGAGCAAATCGTACATCGGCTGCGACTTCTGGCCGACGGTCACCGCGAACATCGTCTGGTCGATCTTCGATTACGCGGTCGTCGTCGCGAACGCCGGCGACGAGGTGGCCGAGGTAGAGGTGACGCGCGCCGGGGCTGCGGTGGTGCACGCCGAGGTCCAGCCCAACAGCCTCACCAAGATCTACCTCCCCTGGGTCCCCGAGCTGAAGGGGCCCGACGCCACCGCGTGCGCCTCGGGAAAATCGCTCAGCAGCTCCGTTCGCGTGGACGGCGGCGCCTACCACCTCGTCTCGACCAGGCCGGTCACTGTCTATCAATTCAACGCCCTCGAGTACAAGGGCGCTGGAGGCCCGGACGGGAAGGACTGGTCTTCCTGTCCGGGCCTCCGGTCGTGCTCTACCAACGGGGTCTCCTACGGCTGCTTCTCGTTCACCAACGACGCCTCGCTGCTCCTGCCCAGCACCGCGATGACCGGAAACTATCGCATCACCGGCCAGCAGGGCTGGAAGGACGTGCAGATGGGCGGCTACATGGTCATCACCGGCATCCAGGACGGCACCAGCGTCACGGTGAACGTTGCCCAGGGCGGCGCGGTGGTCGCGGGCGAAGACATCCCTGCGACGCCCGGCGGCGGTAGCTTCACCGTCGAGCTCGACGGGGGCGACGTCGTCGAGATCCTCGGGAGCCCGAGCAGCGATCTAAGCGGCAGCCTCGTCACCGCGACGGGCCCTGTCCAGGTGCTGACGGGCATGCCGTGCGTGGAGTCGCCGGTCGGCGCCGCAGCCTGCGATCACATCGAGGAGTCGGTGTTCCCGGCCGAGACGCTGGGCAAACGCTACTTCGTCACGGTCCCTACCTCGCCCGGCGGCGAGGTCTTCGGCCACATCGTGCGCCTGTATGGCAACGTCGACGGCACGGCGCTGACCTATCCCTCCGGCCGGCCGGACGGCGCGCCGACCACGATCAACGCCGGCCAGGTAGTCGACCTCAGCCTGGTGAGGAGGGATTTCGAGATCGTGGGAGACCACGAGTTCGCGGTCAGCACGTTCATGCTGGGCGCCACGATCGTCGACCGCGACAACACCGGTCCCGACCAGAAGGGTGACCCGTCGCAGAGCCAAGCCACCGCGGTCGAGCAATACCGCACCAAGTACGTCTTCCTCGCGCCGAGCGACTACGACGAGAGCTACGTCGACATCATCCAGCCGCTCGACGCCTCGGTCACGCTCGACGGCGCCGCCGTCGACGTGGCGCCGGCCCAGATCGGCAACGGCTCCGGCTTCGGCGTCGCGCGCGTCCGGCTCGGGCGCGGCAACAACGGCGCGCACGTGCTGACCGCCTCGGCCCCTGTCGGCATCCAGGTGATCGGCTACGGCTCTTACACGAGCTACCAGTACCCGGGCGGCCTCAACCTCGTCGCCATCGCGCCGCCCCCGCCGCCGCCGCGCTGACCCCGGGCGGCCTCAACCTCGTCGCCATCGCGCCGCCCCCGCCGCCGCCGCGCTGATCCCAGGCGGCCTCAACCTCGTCGCCATCGCGCCGCCCCCGCCGCCGCCGCGCTGACCCCGGGCGGCCCGGCGGGGCCTCGCGGGTTGTCTTCCCCGGTCGCCTGGCCTAGCACCATCGCATGGCGTCGAGGCAGCGCGTCACGGCCCGAGGCGCGGCGTTCTTCGTCGTCCTCGCCAGCCTCGCCTTCGCCGCGAGCGGCCCCCTCGCCCGGTACGCGCGCCCCGTCCACCCGCTCTTCATCGCCTTCGGCCGGGTCGCCCTCGCCGCCGCGGCGCTCTCCTTGCTCGACCTGCGCTCGCTCGCCCGGTCCGTCGTCGCCCTGTCGCTGCGCCAGCGCGCCGCCGTCCTCTGCGCGGGCCTCCTGCTCGCCGTCCACTTCGCGCTCTTCCTCTGGGGGCTCGACCGCACCTCCCTCGCCTCCGCGCTCTCGCTCATCTCGCTCGAGCCGCTCGCCGTCGTGCTCTGCGCCTGGGTGTTCTTCCGTGTCCGCCCCACGCGCACCGAGCAGGCCGGCGTGCTCCTCGCCACCGCCGGCGCGCTCATCATCGCGCGCGGCGCCGGCGCCGGCGATCACCGGCTCTCCGGCGATCTCATGGTCGTCGGCGCCACCCTCGTCTACGGCCTCTACGTCTCCTTCGCCCGGGCGCTCCGGGACGCCCTGCCCGCGCGGAGCTACGCGGCGCTCGTCTACGCGAGCGCCGCGCTCTTCCTCGCGGCGGCGCTCCCCGCCGCGCCCGGCGCGCTCGAGGGCGTCGCGCCGCCGCCGGCCCACGCCGTCGTCGCCATCGTCGCGCTCGCGCTCGTCCCCACCCTCATCGGCCACACAGCCGTGCAGGCCGCGGCGCGCCGCATGTCCCCCGCCATCGTCGCGCTCGTGTCCCCCGGCGAGACGCTGGGCGGGATCGTCATCGGCGCCCTCTGGCTCGACGCCATCCCCACCCCCGTCGAGATCGCGGGCGCGGCGGTCATCCTCGTCGGCGCCACGGTCGCCATCCTCGGATCGAGCCCGTCCGCGGCCCGGGGCGCGGGCTGACGGGAGCGCTGGCGCGGGGCCGTCCGCCCGCGCGCGACGGCGCGAGAGAAGATGGAAGCGTGCCTGTGCAGCGGCGGCGCCGGGCGCCTCCGGCCGGCGCAGGACAGAAGTCGCCGGCGCGCGCCGCTTCGGTCGAACTCCGCGCCACGATGATGGGGAATCGCGGGAGAACCACCCACCGCAGCTTGACTGTCGATGGTTCGAAGGGACGCTCTCCTCATGTACGGTGGGCTGTTTCGAAACATCCTGTTTCCACTCTACGAGACACGGCTACGGGGCAGGGACACCCTGAGAGCGCTGGACGAGCTCGAGCGCTCCCAGTGGCGCTCGGAGGGCGAGATTCGCGATCTCGCCTTCCGGCGGATGCTCGCCGCGCTCCATTTCGCCGAGCAGAACGTCCCCTTCTACCGGGCCCGGTTCGCCGAGCACGGCGTGCGCGTCGCCTCGGTGAAGTCGCCCGAGGACCTCCTGCGGCTCCCCGTCCTCACGCGGGCCGACCTCCGCGCCCACGCGCCGGAGCTCCTCGCCGAGAGCTTCGTCGGGCGGCTTTACGCGAGCGGCACGGGGGGCTCCACCGGAGAGCCGGTGCAGTTCCGCTTCGACCACCGCACCTACGAGCGCCGCGTCGCGGCCGCCATGCGCTCCGACCGGTGGGCGGGCGCCCGGCTCGGCGACAGGGAGCTCCACCTCTGGAGCACCCACTTCGGCGAGACGCTCGCGCACAAGGCGAAGCGCTCGCTGCACGAGGCCATCCTCCGCAAGAAGATGATCTCGGCCTTCGACCTGTCCGAGCAGCGGCTCGCCGCGCTGCTCGACGAGATCGCGCGGTACCGGCCGCAGCTCATCGTCGGCTACACGAGCGCGCTCTACCACGCGGCGCGCTACGCGCTGGCCGAGGGGCGCGCGCTCCCCGCGCCGCGCGGCGTCGTCACGAGCGCGGAGCGGCTCTTCGCGCACCAGCGCGAGGCCATCGAGCGCGCCTTCGGCGCGCCGGTGTTCGATCGGTACGGCTGCCGCGAGCTCATGCTCATCGCCGCCGAGTGCGAGCGGCACGCCGGCAAGCACATCAACATGGAGGGCGTGTACGTCGAGCTGCTCCGCGACGGGCGGCACGCGCCCCCGGGCGAGGCGGGTGAGGTCGTCGTGACCGACCTCATCTGCCGCTCGATGCCGCTCATCCGCTACAAGAACCAGGACGTCGCGATCGCCGCCGGGGCGCCGTGCGCGTGCGGCCGCGGCCTGCCGATGCTCGCCTCGGTGGAGGGCCGCGTCCTCGACCTGCTCGTCGGCCCCGACGGCCAGCTGCTCGCGGGGGAGCTCTTCCCGCACCTCATCAAGGACCAGCCGACGATCGCCCGCTACCAGGTCTACCAGGACCGGCGCCGCGCGATCACGGTCAGGCTCGTGCCCGGCAAGGGCTTCCAGCCCGAGACCGCGAGGCTCATCGAGCGCACCGTCCGGCAGCACCTGGGCGAGCGCGCCGAGGTCAGCGTCCAGCTCGTCGACGACATCCCCCTCACGAGCAGCGGCAAGCACCGGGTCACCCTGTCGGAGGTCCCGGTCCAGCTGAACCGGCGAGCCGCGGCGTGAGACGCCGGCGCCGCGCCGGCGTCCGTCCTGCCATCATCGTACAGATCTGCTGGAGTCGCCTGGCGGCTGGCGCGCCGCGGCCGGCTCGCGGGCGGCTCACGGGTCGACGAGCGGCCGGCTCGCGGCCTGCTACCGGCGCGCCGCCTGGCTCTCCAGTCCCCGAAGCGCTGGCGGAGCCGCGCTGTCCGGGGTATTGGGCAGGGCAGTACGATGTCCGACGTGCAGAGACCGCTTCCGCCGAAGAAGGACGTGGCGCTGGCCCTCCTCGAGCGAGAGCCGAGCGTGTTCATCCACCTCGACCCCCGCCGGCCCGGTGTCTCCGTCCCCAAGTGGTTCACGGGGCAGCCGCAGCTGATCCTGCAGGTCGGGATGAACATGGCGATCCCCATCCCCGACCTCAAGGTGGACGACGAGGGCATCAGCTGCACGCTCTCGTTCAACCGCGCGCCGTTCTGGTGCCGCCTGCCGTGGAACGCGATCTGGGCGCTCGTGAGCGAGGACCAGCGCGGGATGGTGTGGCCCGAGGACATCCCGGCCGACCTCGCCGCGCAGAAGCAGCGGTCCCCGATGGCCCCGCCGCAGAAGCCCGCCAAGCGGCCGCGCCCCCGGCTCGCCGCGGTCCCCAGCGACGAGGAGCGGGGCGCCGAGGCGACGGACGATGCGCGCGATCGCGACCGCGCGCGCCGCCCCGAGCTCGAGCCCGTGGAGCCCAGCGAGCGCCGCGGCGCCGGCGAGCCCCCGGCGCGCGACGCCGGCGCGCCGGTGCGGCCGCTCGCGCCGGTGCCCGCCCCGGCGCCGGCCCTCACGCCGGTGCCGGCCCTCGCGTCGGTGCGGTCGACCGAGGAGGGCGAAGACGACGATTCCAGCGGCTCCGGTGAGCCCGAGCCCAAGCCCCCCCAGGGGGCGGGCAAGCCGAAGCGGGAGCTGCCCCCCTATTTGCGGGTGATCAAGTAAGGCTAACGCTTGACGGTTCGGCTCGGCCAAATCAACTGTGGCCGGCCATGCCTCGACCGTTGCAGCGCGTCCTGAAGGCGCTCGTGCTCCTCGGCGTCGTCGTCGCCCTCGAGTTCGGCTTCGAGACCCTCTTGCCGGACGCCGCGTGGCGGCAGCTCGCCCTGTTCGCGATGGTCAACGTCATCGCGGCGCTGTCGCTCAACGTGATCAACGGCATGGCCGGCCAGTTCTCGATCGGCCACGCCGGCTTCGTCGGCATCGGCGCGTACACCGGCGCGATCGTCGCAGGCAACCTGCACCAGCAGCTCGGCGGCGGCGACCCGCTCTTCGGCAACTCGTTCGTCGTGATGCCCGCCGCGCTCCTCGCGTCGGGGCTCGTCGCGGCCCTCTTCGGCCTCGTCGTCGGCCTGCCCAGCCTGCGGCTGCGCGGCGACTACCTCGCGATCGTGACCCTCGGGTTCGCCGAGATCTTCCGCCTGACGATCGCCACGGCGACCACCGGCGTCGCCGACCAGGGGACCGTGGGCCGGCTGCTCGGCGCGCTCGGCGGCCCGATCGGCTACGCCGGCCCCGACGACACGGGCATCCCGCAGTACGCCGGCCCGTTCTGGATCTTCGGCGCCGTCGTCGTCGCGACCGTCGTCGCCTGGCGGCTCAAGTTCTCCGGCTGGGGCCGCGCCCTGCGCGCGCTCCGCGAGGACGAGATCGCCTCCGCCGCGGTGGGCGTCGATCCCACCCGCTACAAGGTCATCTCGTTCACCATCGCCGCCGCCGGCGGCGGCATCGCCGGCGCCCTGCTCGCCTCGATGCGCGACGGCAACCCCACGGTCCAGCCCGACCAGTTCACGTTCAACTACTCCTTCGACGCGATCACGATGGTGATCCTCGGCGGCTCGGGCAGCGTCACCGGGTCGATCGTGGGCGGCGTGCTCGTGACCTTCACGGTGAAGCTCATCGAGCAGCTGCAGGGCCTCGACAGCGTCCTCGCGCTCAAGGCGGCCTACCCCGCGCTCGATCTGAACGCCCTCCGGATGGTGCTCTACGCCAGCATCCTCATCGGGCTGATGATCCTCCGTCCCGAGGGGCTCTTCGGGGAGCGCGAGCTCTTCGACCGGCGCTGGGCGCGCAAGAAGCGCCCCCCCGTGGGGCCGGCCGAGCCCGTGCCCGCCACGACGGGGGCCGAGGCGACCGCCGAGCGCGCGGGCGGCGCGCCGCCCGATCAGCAGCCGCCAGGCACCGCCGTCGAGCGCGAGGTCAAGCCGGCCGGGAGGGACTTCGAGTGAACCTCGATCTGAAGCATGTCACGAAGCGGTTCGGCGGCCTCAGGGCCGTCGGCGACGTCTCGCTCTCCGTGCCCGAGCGCTCGATCTTCGGGCTCATCGGCCCGAACGGCGCCGGCAAGACGACGGTGTTCAACCTGATCACCGGCGTCTACAAGCACGACGAGGGCTCGATCCGCTTCGGTGGGACCGACCTCGCGCCCCTCCGGCCGAGCCAGATCGCGCGCCTCGGCATCGCGCGCACGTTCCAGAACATCCGCCTCTTCGGCCAGCTCACGGTGCTCGAGAACGTGCTCGTCGCCTGCGAGAACCTGCGCCGGTCGACGCTCACCTCCGCCCTGCTCCGCTCGCCGTTCTTCTACAAGGACGAGCAGGAGATGACCGAGCGCGCGCTCTCGCTGCTCTCGGTGTTCAAGCTCGAGGACATGGCCGACGAGATCTCGACGTCGCTCTCGTACGGCAACCAGCGCCGCCTGGAGATCGCCCGGGCGATGATGCTCAAGCCGAGGCTGCTCCTGCTCGACGAGCCGGCGGCCGGCATGAACTACGGCGAGGCCGAGGGGCTCAAGCAGCAGATCCGCTGGCTGCGCGATACGTTCGAGATCACGGTCGTGCTGGTCGAGCACAACATGCAGGTCGTGATGGGGGTGTGCGAGGAGATCCACGTCCTCGATCACGGCGAGACCATCTCGCACGGCACCCCGGAGGTCGTGCGCAAGGACCCGAAGGTCCTCGCCGCCTACCTCGGCGAGGAGGTCGAGGGCGAGGCGGCCGAGGCCCGCCCCGCGGCCGGCGCGGCGGCGCAGGAGCCCGCATGAAGACGACGCATCCGACGCGGCAGCCCCCCGCGGTGGCGCCCGGCGAGCCCCTGCTCGTCGTCGAGGATCTCGCGGTCAGCTACGGCGGCATCCGGGCGCTGAAGGGCGTCAGCCTCGAGGTGCGGCGCGGCGAGATCGTCGCGATGATCGGCGCGAACGGCGCGGGCAAGACGACCACGCTGAAGACGGTCGTCCGCCTGCTGCCGATCGCCGCCGGCCGCATCCGCTACGACGGCAAGGACCTCGCGTCCGTCTCGGCCGAAGAGCTCGTCGCGGCCGGCGTCTCGCTCGTCCCGGAGGGGCGCGCGATCTTCTCGAACCTCACCGTCCGCGAGAACCTCGATCTCGGCGCGTGGTGCCACAAGCACGGCCCCACCATGAGCGAGACGCTCGACGACGTCGTGAAGCTCTTCCCCCGCCTCGGCGAGCGCATGCACCAGCACGGCGGCACCCTCTCCGGCGGCGAGCAGCAGATGCTCGCGATCGGCCGCGCCATGATGGCGCGCCCCGCCATGCTGCTCCTCGACGAGCCCTCGCTCGGCATCGCGCCGCGGCTGGTCGCGGACATCTTCGAGTCGATCGCCAAGATCGCGGCGTCAGGAACCACCGTACTCCTCGTCGAGCAGAACACCCGACTCGCGCTCAAGTACTCGACGCGCGCTTACGTGCTCCGTACGGGGCAGATCGCCATGAGCGGCGACTCGAAGGATCTCGCGGCGAACGAGGAGATCCGGGCGGCCTACCTCGGCGGCTGATTCCCCGGCTGAGCCCGGGCCGATCGTGGCGGTTCGCGGACGGGGTCACGGAGACGACAGGCGGAAAGCGCCGGTGTTTCATGCGCGTATCAACGCGTCGCGTGATGCGATGAGGCGCGTTTGACATCGCGCTTTGCCGCCGATGGAGTATGGTTTCCGTCAGCCAGGTGATGAAGTTCTGGTCTTAACAGTCGCGGTCAGCGGTGACCGCCAACGGGGGATACCCATGGAGATCGAGAGCACGACCCGCGTTCTGGTGATCGACGACGACGCCAGCAACTCTCAGCCGCTCGTCCACTTCCTCTCGTCCCGGGACTACACGGTGGAGACGTGCTGCGGGCTCGGCCATGCGCGTGACGTGCTCGCCCGCTGGCGCCCTCATGTGATGGTGCTCGTGCCCCGGGACGACGCGGAGATCCACAGCGAGATGGAGGAGCTCCGCCGCATGTCGCCGCGCGTGCCCGTCGTGGTGCTGACGCTCGCGGCCGGGCCGGAGATGATGCTCGACATGGAGGCGTTCGCGCCCACGATGCCCGCGTGCCCGTCGCGCGGCCTCGCGTACATCGAGTCCGCGGTGGCGGACGCGTCGGCCATGGGCTGAGCGGCCGCCCGCGCGGGGCCGTCTGCGCGCCCCGCGCGAGCCGGGGAGCGCCCCCCGCCCGGGCCCCCGCCCCGGCTCGCCTCAGGCGGACAGCCCGTCCGGCAGCCCGTCGAAGAACTCCTCCACCACGGACGCGATCCAGGCGCGCACCGGCTCGGTGGCGCACAGGCTCCGCACGACGGGCCAGAGCGCGGCCGCGAGCGCGTCGAAGTCGAGCGCGGGCGCGATCCCGAAGCGCCCCAGCACCTCGCCGAGCGGCTCGCTCGCGTGCGCGGCCACGAACGCCGCGGTCGCCTCCTGGAGCCGCTGCCGCACGGGGCGGTCCCGGAGCAGCTGGGCGGCGACGTCGGCCCCGAGCTCCTCGGCGAGCGCCGAGCTCTTCGCGTCGAGCTGGCCGACGAGGGCGCTGACCTCCTGCTCCAGCACCCACGTCGCGACGTGCTTGCGCAGGCCGACGAACTCGGGCGTGTCGCCCTTGGCGACGAGGATGTCCTGCACCTGGCGCATCGCCGTGCGCGAGAAGCCCTGCAGGAACCGCCGGATCTCCGGCTCGAGCCGCCGCTCGAACTCGCCCCGCATCGAGCCCATCGTCTTGCCGACCCCGCCGAGGCCGAACGGGGCGACCCGCTTGAGCAGCGCCGGCAGGCCCCACTCGGCGAAGAACGGGTTCACCTTCTCGGAGAACTCCTTCAGCGTGTCGTAGAGGACGTCGCGCATCACCGCGTCGAGCGCAGCGCTCTCCAGCACCTCGCGCACGAGCCGCTCCGGGACGAGCTTCGGCTGCTCCAGGATGCGGTCGATCGTGTCGCGCGCCCCCGCGGGGATGAGCTCCTTCGCGCGCCGCCGCTCGGCGCGCGCCGCCTCGATGAGCGCCCCGAGCGCCGCCGCGGCCGCGGGCCGGACCGCCCGCCGGAGCGACTCCTCCGCCGCCAGCGCGTCGAGCGCGCGCGCGATCGCCGGCGCGTCCGCCAGCGCGCCGAGCGGCGTCGCGAGCAGCGCGGCGAAGCCGGCGGGCAGGCGCTCCCGGAAGTCCCGCGCGGCGGCCTCGGACACGAGACGCGCCTCGAGGAACGCGATCTGGCGGGCCTTCAGTTCATTAAGTAGCGCGCGACTCATCCGGGAACGGATAGCCCCGGCCCGCCGCTGGCGCCAGGCACAGGCACGGATGACCTCGGCGCGGGCGCTCGCCGGGCCCGCGCGGTTTCCTGAAGAGGCCTCAAAATCGCGCCGGGCTGTGGATCACTGTGAATCTGACCGTCAGGTGAAGGCTGTAGCGTCGAGCGCTGCTCGGAGACACCCTTACGAAAAGCACCTTACTGGAGGGGCACACACCAGGGAATCACCTGACTCGGAGTGTCGCTCGCGCACGCGTGCTCATGCGCCGAACCCGCGGCGAACGCCGCGTGGCCGGGCGAAGTGGGATTGTCGGTGATTGTCATTTTGCAGGGGGGAGGACTCGGACTGGAGTCAACTTTCCTGACCTCGTGACAGAGAGTTGCAACGAATTACAAGTCGATGACAACTTCGGATCCGGCGAATGGTACGCGTTCGTCACCCGCCAGCATTTGCAGGAGTGGAGACCGGCGCACTCGCCCGGCCCCACGGCTGCCCGGCACCCGCTGGCGGAAGGTGCTCCCGATGCTCTCCATGCTGCTCTGTGTCCTCTACTTCGGCGTGCTGCTCGGTCTCAGCGCCTACGGCCTGCACCGACTGCACCTCGTGGTCCTCTGCCGCCTCAACCGCGCGAAGATCGCGCGCGCGCAGGAGGTCGCGGCCCTGACCGATCGCGATCTCCCGCCGGTGACGATCCAGCTCCCGCTGTTCAACGAGTCGACGGTCGCGGCGCGGCTGCTCGATGCGGTCGCGCGGATGGATTACCCGCGCGACAAGCTCGAGATCCAGGTGCTCGACGACTCGACGGACGAGACGCAGGGCCTCGTCCGCGCGCACGTCGAGCGGCTCCGCGCGCAGGGCATCGACGCGGTGTACCTGCACCGCACGGACCGGACCGGCTACAAGGCGGGCGCCCTCGACGCGGGCCTCAAGGTCGCGAAGGGCGAGCTCGTCGCGATCTTCGACGCCGACTTCATCCCGCAGCCGGGCTTCGTCCGGTCGATCGTCGGCCACTTCGAGGATCCGACGGTCGGCATGGTCCAGACGCGGTGGGGCCACCTGAACCGCGACGTCTCCATCCTCACGCAGGTGCAGGCCCTCATGCTCGACGGCCACCACCTCGTCGAGAACCGCGCGCGCTTCGGCTCCGGCCTCCTGTTCAACTTCTCCGGCACCGGCGGCATGTGGCGCAAGGACGCGATCCGCGAGGCCGGCGGCTGGCAGCACGACACGCTGACCGAGGACCTCGACCTGTCGTACCGGGCGCAGCTTGCGGGCTACCGCTTCATCTACCGCGAGGATGTCGTCTCGCCGGCGGAGCTCCCGGAGGACATCTCGGCGCTGCGCGCGCAGCAGTACCGCTGGGCCAAGGGCACGGTGCAGACCGCGCGCAAGCTCATGGCGACGGTGCTCAGCGCGAAGCTCTCGCTCGGGCAGCGGCTCGAGGCGTTCTTCCACCTCACGCCGCACTTCGCCTACCCGCTCCTGGTCCTCCTGAGCGTCCTCCTCTTGCCGGCGCTCGTCCTGTTCCCCGCCGCCGACACGCTGACGATGGTCGCCATCGACCTGCCGCTCTGCACGGCGACGACGGGCTCGCTCGCGGCGTTCTACATGCTGGCCGAGACGGCGCAGGGCCGCTCGCGGTGGGGCGCCGTCGTGCGCCTGCCGATGCTCATCGCGCTCGGGACGGGGCTCGCGCCGCACCTCTCGAAGGCCGTGATCGAGGGGATTCGCAGCATGTCCGGCGAGTTCGTGCGGACGCCGAAGCAGGGCGACAACAAGGGCCGGTACAAGGTGCGCACGGACCTGCCGCTCACGGAGGCGATGCTCGCGGTGCTGTCGTGCGGCGCGGTGGTCGCGTCCGTCCAGACGGGGCACTACTTCGCCACGCCGTTCGCGGTGCTCTTCGCGGTCGGCTACCTCTACGTCGCGTTCATGGTCGCGCAGGAGCAGTTCGCGCGCCGGCGCGACGCCGCCTCGAGCGCGGCGCCGGCTGTCTGGAGCGACGCCCGGCCGAGCGACGCGGCGGTCGTCGGCGCCTGGTCCCGCCAGGCGACGAAGGAGCGACCCCTCGGCGACCTCGCCGCCTGAGCGGCTCCCCGCCAGCGAGCGCGTCCGGCGCCGCCGCCAGCGCCAGGTCCTGCCGGGCCTCCTGGCGTTGCTAGGGCGGAGCCTGCGTAACCCCCTAGACCTCCCCGACGCGCGCTGGCATCCTGCCCCAAGCCGGTCGGGGGACCGTACGCGGCTTCCTGAACGGTCTTCAGGGGTTGCGGCGTGTCCCCCGCTCTGCAAGGGCGATGGGGGTCTCATGACGAAAGCCGAAATCGTTCAGGCGGTCTACTCCCGCCTTGGTGGGTTCTCGAAGAAGGAGTCCGCCGATCTGGTCGACCTCGTGTTCGAGACCATGAAGGAAACCCTGGGCCGCGGGGAGAAGATCAAGATCTCTGGATTCGGCAACTTCGTGCTGCGCGACAAGCGCCAGCGGCAGGGCCGTAATCCTCAGACCGGCGACCCGATCCTGATCACGGAGCGCCGGGTCCTGAACTTCAAGGCGAGCCAGATCCTGAAGCAGGCCCTCAACCCGCGCGAGACGGCCTCGGCGGCCGAGGAGTAGACCGCTTGGCGGTGCGCCAGCAGCTTCCGGCGAAGCTGTACTACCGGATCGGCGAGGTGGCCGGCATCGTGGGGGTCGAGCCGCACGTGCTCCGGTACTGGGAGACGGAGTTCCGCTCCATTCGTCCGCAGAAGTCGGCGAAGGGGCAGCGGGTCTACAGCCGGCGCGACGTCGAGACGCTCCTCAAGGTGAAGGAGCTGCTCTACTCGCACCGCTTCACGATCGCGGGGGCGCGGCGGAAGCTGCGCGAGGGCGGCATCGAGCCGCCGGCGCCCGACGCGGGCGTGAGCAGCGAGGAGGCGCAGCGGATGCGCGCCGCGCTCGTCGAGATCCGCAGCGAGGTGCTCGCGTTGATGGATGAGCTCGACCGCGTCTGAGCTCCACGGCGTCGCGCCGGGCCTCGGGTTGCGGCTCCCGCTCCCCGCCGGGTCGCGCGAGACGCCGCCGGGGGCGCTGCCGGTGATCGACGTCTCGGCGATCGCGGGGGCGAGGGTGACGCTCCGTCGTGGCGTCGACGCGGACGGGCTCTCGCTGCGCGCGGTCTGCGCGACGGCCCCGTCGCGGCAGTGGGCCACCGGGCTGGAGGAGCTGGTGCTCGACCGGGCCTCCGGGCTCGTGCGCGGGGCGCTCGGGGTGGCGATCGAGCGATGGGACGCAGGGCCGATCCGCGCGCTCCCGCAGCACGTCGAGCAGCCGTTCGAGGGGGCGGGGAGGGCGGGCGAGCGCGCCGTGGCGATCCGCGGGCGGCACGTGCTCGGCTTCGCCGGGAGCGAGCGCGACGCGGCGCTCTGCAGCGTCGTGTGCCTGGAGCCGGTCGAGGGGACGGGCGGACGCTGCGGCGCGCTGCTCGGCGCCGCGGAGATCGAGGGCGCGTTCGTGGCGCCGCCGGAGCCGGGGCTGCTCGTGCGGACGATCTTCGCTGCGGCCGAGCACCCCGCCGCCGCGACCGCGGCGCTCGGCGTGCTCGCCGCGGCCGGCGTGACCGTCCTGCTGGCGCGGCGGCCCCGACCCCGCCCGCTGGGGTAGCGGGCGTGACGGGCGAGCGGAGCGCTCGGCCCGCTGGGTCAGCGGCGGCAGCGGGAGATTCGTTTACCGGCCCGAGAGCTCGCGCCGGCGGGCGGATCGATCAGAACGGGATGTCGTCGTCGTTGCCGCCGCCGTAGCCGCCGCCGAAGTCGTCCGGCGGGGGCCCGGGATCCGGTGCCGCCGGCGCCGGGCGACCGCCGCCACCACCACCGCCACCGCGGTTGTTGTAACCGCCGCCGGCCGGACGACCGCCGCCGCCCCCACCGCCGTAACCGCCGCCCCCACCGCCGCCACCGCCACCGCCGCCGTAACCGCCCCCACCGCCGCTGTAGCCGCCGCCAGGATCGGCGCCGAACGCGCCCGCGTCGTCGCCGACCGCACCGCGGCCGCGGCCGCCGCCCGTCAGCAGGACGTTGTTCGCGACCACCTCGGTCTTGTAGCGCTTGTTGCCGTCCCGATCGTCGTAGCTCGACGTGCGGAGCGAGCCCTCGACGAAGATCGAGGAGCCTTTGCTGAGGATCTTGCCCAAGGCTTCGGCGCGCTTCCCCCAGATCACGACATTGTGCCAGTCGGTCCGTTCTTTCCGGACCTTGTCGCGATCGAGGTACGATTCGGTCGTGGCGAGCCGCAGGTTCAAGACGGCCTGCCCTCCCTGGGTGAACCGGAGCTCGGGGTCGGCGCCCAGGTTGCCGAGCAGCATCACGCGATTCAAGCCTTCGGCCATCTTGACTCCTTCCCTAGGAGGGGCTCAGCGCGCCTCGCGCTGAGCGAAAGACGCCTGTTTCACTCCCCCATGGGGGCCGACGCGTCAAGGGTCGCGGCGCGCCGAGAGGCGCGTGGCGCGACCGCGCGGCGCGCCGGCGCCGCCTCGGTCCGGGCGGCGAGGCGCCGCTCGAGCCTGCTCACCCGCCCGCGCCGGCCCGCGCGAGGAGGTCGGACAGGAAGAGGCGCGCGATCGTGAAGTAGAGGAAGATCCCGAGGACGTCCACGAGGCTCGCGATGAACGGGGTGGAGCTGGTCGCCGGATCGAGGCCGATGCGCCGGAGCAGGAGGGGGAGCATCGCGCCCACGGTGCAGCCCATGAGGACGATCGCCATCAGCGTCACGCCGATCGTCAGGACGAAGCCGACGCCGTCGCCCCACAGCCAGACGCGGAGCATGCCGATGATCGAGAGGATGAGGCCGAGCACGACGGCCTGCCCGAGCTCGCGGGTGAGGACCTTCGCCCAGTCGCCGACGCGCAGATCGCCGACGGCGAGGCCGCGGATGATGAGCGACGAGGACTGCGAGCCGGAGTTGCCGCCGGTCGAGATGAGCAGCGGCACGTAGTAGGCGAGCGTCGCGACGGCCTCGAGGTCGTGCTCGAAGCGGCGGAGCACCTCGCCGGTCATGAACTCGCCGACGAACAGCACGGCGAGCCAGGGGGCGCGCTTCTGGATGAACGTCCAGAAGGTCGTCTTGAAGTAGCTGTCCTCGATGGGGCCGACCGCGCCGAGCCGCTGCACGTCCTCGGTCTGCTCCTGCGTGAGGACATCCATCACGTCGTCGACGGTGATGACGCCGAGCAGCTTGCGGTCGGCGGAGAGCACGGGCAGCGCGTTGAAGTCGTACTTCGCCATGGTCCGCGCGACCTCCTCCTGGTCGGTCTCGGGGCTCACGGCGAAGACGTTCTCGGTCATCACGTTCGCGAGCCTCTCGGACGGCGAGGCGAGCAGCAGGTCGCGCAGCGACACGACGCCGATGAGGTGCCCCCGCTCGGAGACGATGTAGACGTAGTAGATGGTCTCGGCGTCCTCGCCGACGGCGCGGATCCGCTCGATGACGTCGGCGACGGTGAGGTTGATGTTCACCGACACGTAGTCGGTGGTCATGAGGCCGCCGGCGCTGTCCTCGGGCCACTTGGCGAGCTCCTCGACCTCGGCCGCGGCCTCGGGGTCGACCTTCTCCAGCGTGGAGAGCAGGGTGCCGCTGACCTGGTCCGGGAGGGCCTCGATGAGGTCCGTGCGGTCGTCGGCCGCCATCTCGGAGACGATGGGCGCGATGCTCTCGACGCCCATCTGCTCGACGAGCGCCTCCTGGGTCTCGCCGTCGAGGCGCTCGAAGATGGGCGCGGCCTCCTCGGCCCTGAGCGCCATCAGGACCTTCGCCGCCTCGGCGTCGTCCAGCAGGCCGATGAGGTCGGCGAGGTCCTCGTCGTGGATCTCGTCCAGCAGGTCGGAGAGCTGCGCTGGGTCCTCGGCGAGGAGCTGCCGTACCTCCGGGACCATGGCGAGGGCGACGCGCAACATGCTGGTCGGGCACTGACCACAACTCGGCCCTGCTGGGAAGCGGCATTCCCCCTGCCGGCGCCGGTCGCTCGACCAGGTCAGGCGGCTCCCTGGACCGAGGTTGAGCGGGCGCGGTCGACCCGGGTTGGGCTGCCGGTGGTCGACCCGGGTTGGGCTGCCGGTGGCGACCCGGGTTGAGCGGCGAGTGCCGACCGAGGTTGAACTTCCGGGGGATCCAGTGCCGACCGAGGTTGAACTTCCGGGGCATCCACGGCCGACCCAGGTTGAGGTGCCCGACCCAGGTTGAGGTGCCCGACCCGAGGTGCCCGACCCAGGTTGAGGTTTCCGCCTACTGAGTTGGCGGATGCGCAATCAAGTTGACGTCGCCGTTGCCCGCGCCGACGAAGGACCTCGCATCATGGCGGCGGCACCCTCTTTGCTCTGACGCCATGCGCGGGCCATCCCGATGCCGGCGGGGCGAATTGACAGCGTTCGGCTGGGGTCCTTAGCATCGGGCTCCGTCGAGCCGCGGATCGCCTGCGGAAGTCGGTCATGAGCCCGTGGATGGCGGGCCTGTTCTGTGGCTTGACCGCCGCGCAACCGGATCGGTGGTCGAAAGGAAAGTCGAATGATGACGCGGATTGAGCGTGAGAGGAGGCGCCCATGGAGGGGCGCGGTGAGGCTCGCCATGGCGGGCCTCCTGATCGCGGGCACAGGCAGCGCCTTCGGATGTCTGAACCGCCCCATCGCGACGAACGAGCCTCGCACGACGGCGACGATCGTCGAACGGCTGACCCAGAGCTCGGTCGACAAGATCGACCTCCTCCTGGCGATCGACAACTCCGGCTCGATGGCCGACAAGCAGGACATCCTCGCCTTCGCGATCCCTGACCTCGTCGAGGGGCTCGTCAACCCGCGCTGCATCAACGACGCCGGGGCCTCGCAGACGGTCGGCTCGCCGAACACGGACTGCCCGCAGGGCTTCAAGCGCGAGTTCGAGCCGGTCAAGGACATCCATATCGGCATCATCAGCTCGAGCCTCGGCGGCCACGGCTCGGGCGCCTGCCCGGAGGCGACGAGCCGCTCGAACGTCGACATGGCGCACCTCCTCGCGCGCGAGACCGAGAGCGCCGACAACGGCACCATCCCGACCTACCTCAACAAGGGCTTCCTGGCCTGGGACCCCGATCAGAAGCTCGACGGCACGCCCGACATGCCCGGCGAGAACGACGGCGAGGCCGACATCGACACCGACTCGCCCAACGACCTCAACAACACCTCGCTGGTCGGCCAGCTCAAGCTGATGGTCAAAGGCACGGGGCAGGCCGGCTGCGGCTTCGAGGCGCAGCTCGAGAGCGTCTACCGCTTCCTCGTCGACCCGGAGCCCTACGCCACGATCGAGATCCAGGACGACGCCGCGGTGCCGACCGGCCTGGATCAGGACGTCCTGCGGCAGCGCGCCGAGTTCCTCCGTCCGAGCTCGCTGCTGGCGATCATCATGCTCAGCGACGAGAACGACTGCTCGATCCGCGAGGAGGGCCGCAACTACCTCGTGGCAGAGACCAGGAACGGCTTCCGCCTGTGGCGGCCGCGCCCCGAGTGCGCCGTCGACCCGGGCGACAAGTGCTGCCGGTCGTGCAGCCAGGACCAGAAGGGCTGCCCGGCGGCCCCGGAGTGCACGGGCACGGACGGCTTCCCGGCGCGGCTGAGCCCGCAGGAAGATCCCGTCAACTCCCGCTGCTGGGACCAGAAGCGCCGGTTCGGCTTCGACTTCCTCTACCCGATCGATCGCTACCGGCGCGCCTTCACCGAGGCGCAGATCGCGAACCGCCGGGGCGAGCTGGTCCCGAACCCGATCTTCAGCGATCCGAACCCGGACGACCTCGACAACAACATCCGCGACCCCGGGCTCGTCTTCTTCGCCGGCATCGTCGGCGTGCCGTGGCAGGACATCGCGCGCCAGGACGCACAAGGCAAGCCTGACCTCCTGCGCGGCCTCAACCAGGACGGCGAGCCGGTCGGTGGCTTCAAGAACGCCGACGAGCTCAGCGTCCCGGTGCTCGACAACGCGTTCAGCAGCACCTGGGAGCTCATCCTCGGCGATCCCGCGAGCTACCAGGCGCCGAAGGATCCGTTCATGGTCGAGTCGACGGCGCCGCGCTCGGGCTCGAACCCGATCACCGGCGACACGATCGTCCCGCCGGCGGAGACGGGCTGGAACGGCATCAACGGCCGCGAGTACACGATCCCGGAGGGGAGCACGGGCGACCTCCAGTACGCTTGCATCTTCGATCTCCCCGACTCGAAGACCTGCGAAGGGATGGGCCAGAGCTGCGACTGCAGAGCGGTGCCCGGCGAGACGAACGACAACCCGCTGTGCCAGCCGGACGGCGGGAACGATCAGGCGGATCCGCAGCCCAGGACGAACGTGCAGATCAAGGCGAAGGCCTACCCGGGCCTGCGCGAGCTGCAGCTCATCCGGGAGCTCGGCCCGCAGGGCATCGTCGGCTCGGTGTGCCCGAGGCAGCTCGATGACGACGGCGCGGCCGACTACGGCTACCGCCCGGCGATCGGCGCCATCATCGATCGCCTGAAGACGGTGCTCGGCGGGCAGTGCCTGCCCCGCACCCTGACGCCCGACAACGAGGGGCAGGTCTCCTGCCTGATCCTCGAGGCGCGCAACACGCAGGGCGCGTGCAACTGCGAGGATACTCTGGCGCGCACCAACGTCACGGAGGAGCACAAGGCGGCGAGGGACAAGGTGCTCGAAGACCCGATCGCGCAGGCCGCCGGCTGGGACTGCGTGTGCGAGATCCAGCAGCTCGGGGGCACCGAGGCGGACGCGTGCCGGAACGACCCGAGCGACAACGTCAGGGTCGACGGCAACCCCGTGAACGGCTGGTGCTACATCGACCCGTCGATCCGGATCGGCAACGAGGACATCGTCGCCAGCTGCCCGCCCACCGAGCGGCGCATCATCCGGTTCACGAACGAGGGCGAGGCCCAGCAAGGGGCCACGCTGTTCATCACCTGCTCCGGCGAGTAGCCGGCAGCTGATATCGCCCGGCGCGCGGGGCCCGATCGCGAGATCGCGCCCCGCGTCGCTTTTTGTGGTCCCGAGCAGGCTCGAGCGGCCCGTCCGGCGGGGCCCTGGCCGGTCCGGGCGGGTTTTGTGCTAGAACCGTGCCCGGTCGTGGCGGCACGCAAGAAGATTCTCATCATCGAGGACGAGCCCCACATCGTGCTGGGGCTGACGGACGCCCTCGAGTTCGAGGGCTTCTCGGTGGCGTCGGCCTCGAAGGGGAAGGACGGCGTGCTGCTCGCGCGGCAGGAGAAGCCGGACGCGATCCTCCTCGACCTCATGCTCCCCGACACCAACGGCTTCAAGGTCTGCGAGGACCTGCGGCGCTGGGACGCGTTCGTGCCGATCATCATGCTGACGGCGCGCGGCCAGGAGATCGACAAGATCCGCGGCCTCGACGCCGGCGCCGACGACTACGTGACCAAGCCGTTCAGCGTGGGTGAGCTCATCGCCCGGCTGCGCGCCCTCTTCCGCCGCGCCGCCCGGCCCGCCGAGGCGCCGGTCGAGGTGTTCACCATCGGCAACGTGCAGGTCAACATGACCGCCCACACGGTCTCGCGGGGCTCGCGCTCGGATCAGCTCTCGTTCTACGAGGTCGAGCTCCTGCGCCTCCTGCACGAGCGCCTGGGCCAGCCGGTCTCGCGCGAGGAGATCCTCCAGAAGATCTGGGGCATCGAGGCCGGGCCGTCGAACCGCACGGTCGACAACTTCATCGTCAAGCTGCGCAAGAAGGTCGAGCGCTCGCCCGACAAGCCGGAGCACATCCTCACGGTCTACGGCTTCGGCTACAAGCTCGCCCCCTGACGGAGCGGCAGCACGTTGCGCAGGTCGCACGGCACCGTCACCGAGGCGTCGGTGAGGCGCTTCGGATCGAGGTCCGAGAGGCGCGCGCCCTCGCGGAGCTGCCGCGCCTCCAGGTGCAGCCGGACGAGGCCCGGGCTGCCCGTCTCGCCGGCGTACCCGATCACGTCGCCCGCATCGAGGCGCGCGCCCGCCACGACGCCCGGGCCAGGGCGATCGAGGTGCCCGTGGAGCAGGACGTACCTGCGCACGCGATCCACGTCGCGCACGTCGTGCGCCGTGGCGACCGTGATCCCGGACAGCTCGCCGACGAAGACGACCTCGGCCTTCCCCTCCTGGCCGTCGAGCTTCAGCGCCGCCACGCGCTCGCCCCGCGCCGCGGCGAGCTCGACCCCGCCGTCCCACGACGGCGGCTCGGGCCGCGCCGCGCCGACCGCGGCGACGGGGCCGGCCGGCAGCGGCGCGCCCGCCGGGGACGCGGCGTCCTCGACGAGGAGGAACGCCGGCGGCTGTTCCGGCGCGCCGAGCGGGAACGCGTACGCGGCGGCGCTCGCCGGACGTTCCGGGCGGCGGGGGATGCGCTCGTGGGCCTGGCTGCGCGCGCCCGCCCCGCCGGGACGCGCCCCGGCCGGGCCGTAGAGCGCCGCCGCGCCGCCCTCGGGGAGCGGCGCGCCCGGCGCGGGCAGCGGGACGCACGCGGCGCCCTCCGGCACGGTGCGGGGGCCGCAGAGGGCCGCCGCGCCCGGGCCGCCGCGCGCCGCCGCTGGAGGGACGACCGCGGGCGGCGGCGGCCGGGGGTCGTCGAGGCCGCCGAGCGCAAGGACGAGGGCGGACGCCGCGGCGCCGCGCACGAGCGGGGAGGGGGAGACCGCCGCCCTCGTCGGGCGGGCTTGCGATGAGCTGGGCGCGCGCATGCCATGAACGGTCTACCGCATCGGGCGCGGCTGGCGAGGCGGCTGGTGAGCTCGATGCGACGGCGCCGCGCTCGCCCTCGCGCCGGGCCGGCGCGCGGCGGTGTCGGCGCGGCGTCGACGCGCCGGCGCCGCACCGACACCGCGTCGACACCGCTGCGCCCGCCGTGGACGGGAAAGGGACGCGAACTGGTCGGGAATTCGCGGGGGAGAGGCCCTTGCTGCCTGCCGGCTTGCGGAGGCGGCGCGCTGTTGATAGCTCCTCTTCGTGCAAAATCGCCAAGCCATCGAGACGACCCTGAACAAGCTGTTCGACGCGGAGCGCACGGCTCGCCGGCTCCACGACGACCTGGCGGCCATGCCCGGCGATGCGCTGCTGGACGTCCTCACCGACGCGATCGCGGGCGCGGGGCGCGAGAACGACGAGGACGAGGCGGCGCTCCGGCTGGTGCGCATCGCGTCGCTGCTCGGCGAGCACGAGGGCCCGCGCGCGCTCGACGCGCTCATCGACGTGCTCGCGTCGGAGCACCCCGAGGCGCGGCAGGCCGCCGGCGAGGAGATCGAGACGCTCGCCTACGACCGGTTCAAGGAGGTCGCCCAGGCCATCGAGCGGGCGCTGAAGCGGCTGCCCGTCGGGTCGTCGGCGCTCCCGGAGCTGCCGTACCTCATCGCCGAGGTGCCGGAGCCGGGCGTGCCGAAGCTGCTCGGCCAGTTCCTGAGCCACAAGGACCCGGACGCGGTCGCGGCCGCGATCGAGACGCTGGTCGAGATCGGCGACCCGGCGCACGCGCCGCTGATCCAGCCGCTGCTCGACGACAAGCGCACGGTCGAGCTGGCGGACGACGGCGGCGACGACGCGACGTCGGAGGTCACGATCGGCGAGCTCGCCGAGGAGGCGCTCGGCCTCCTCGCGCCCTACGAGGACGAGGAAGAGGCGGACGGGGTCGCCTGATGATCGGCCCGCCGCTGAGCGCGGCGGACGCCGTGTTGTTCGAGCACGCGGTCGTCCCGCGCTACATCTCGTTCTTCGCCTCGCTGGCGGTGAACATGCTGCTGCCCTCCGAGGCGGCGCGGGTCGTCCATTTCGGCTGCCGGAACGGCTTCCCGGATCCGATCGTGGCCGACAAGCTGCCCGGCGCGACCCTCGTGGGCGTCGACGGCTCGGCCGCCGCGCTCGACCTCGCGCGCGCCAAGGCCGCGCTGTTCTCCGGGATGAACGCGAGCTACGTGCTCGCCGACGGCCTGCCGACGCCGCTGCCGGACGCGAGCTTCTCCCACGCGTTCACGCTGCACCCTGTCTGCCCCCCGAGCGAGCGGGCGCAGCTCCTCGCCGAGCTGCGCCGGGTCCTGGTCCCCGGCGGCCAGGCGCTGATCGCGCTGCCGCTGCGCGGCTCGTTCCCGGAGATCGCCGACATCGCGCGGGAGTGCGCGCTCAAGCAGGACCTCTCGGAGCTCGGCGCCGCGGTCGACGCCGCCGCCGTCAGCCGCCCGACCATCGAGACGATCGCCGAGGAGATCGAGGGCGCGGGGCTCGACGAGGTCGAAGTGGATGTCCAGCTCATCGCGGTGTCGTTCGACAGCGGGCGTGAGTTCCTCGAGGACCCGATCTCGAGGCTGCTGGTGATCCCCGAGACGACGGCGATGCTCGACGTCGAGCCGCAGATCATCGACTCGATGCTCAAGTACCTGCACCACGCGGTCTCGAAGTACTGGTCCGAGGGGGTGTTCGAGCTGACCGTGAACGTCGGCTGCGCGAGCGCGCGGCGGCCGCTCGGCTGACGGTCCGCGGGAGGGCGGGGGAGGGCTGTCTCGGGACGAGCGCCGGTGCTGGCCGCGTGGAGCGCGGCCGGCGCTAGCGCTCGTGTCCGCCGCCGCGGAGGCCGAGCTCGTCGAGCCCGGCGAGGGCCGCGAGCGAGACCGGGTGGTACGGGGGCCGCGGCGTGATCGGCTTCTGGATGTCGCCCCCGCGCTCCTCGATGAGCCGCGCGCAGAGGGCGAGGCACCACTTGCCCTGGCACCAGCCGGTGCCGAAGCCCGTGTAGCGCTTGACGGACTCGATGTCCTTGTAGCCGCGCTCCATCGCGGCCTCGAGCTCGTGCAGGGTGACGTCCTCGCAGCGGCAGACGAGCGTCTTCATCGACCTAGTCGCCCTCGTACTCGCAGCGGGCGTCGCAGGTCTCGAAGATGGTGACCCGGTTCAAGGCCGGCAGCGACGGCGCGAGGCGGTTCCAGATCCACCGGGCGAGCACCTCGCTGGTCGGGTTCTCCAGCCCGGGGACCTCGTTCAGGTAGTTGTGATCCAGCAGGTCGTGGAGGGGAGCCCAGGCCTGGTAGAGGTGGCTGTAATCGATGAACCACCCCGTCTCCTCGTTCACGGGGCCGCGGATCGCGACCTCGACCTTGAAGCTGTGACCGTGGAGGCGCGCGCACTTGTGCCCCTGCGGCACCTTGGGCAGGCGGTGGGCGGCCTCGAAGCGGAACTCGTGCACGAGACGGACGTTCATTGGAACAGCGGTCATGGGGCGGGCGCAGTGAGGCGTCAACGCCCCGCGGCCTCGCGAAGGCTCCCGCGCGCGCGCGGGTTGGCCGGGCCGGGCCGGGCTGGGCCGGGCTGAGCTGGGCCGGGCTGAGCTGGAGCGCAGCGCGATCGGTCGGCGTGCCGGACGGGGTTCCCTCGAGGAGCTCGAGCGGCTATACCCCCGGGCATGCCGCAGAAGCCCGCAGTGAGAGCCAAGAAGAAGCGTCGCGACACCAAGCGCCTGGCGAACTGGCGCGCCAAGAAGGAGCTGCAGAACGCCCAGGGGACGCCGGCGGCGGACCCGACCGCCGCCGCGCAGCCGAGCAGCTGAGCCGCGAGCACCGGCCTCCGCCGGTGCTCAGCTCGTCGGCTCGTCCTCTGCGTCGTCGCCGCCGTCGTTACCTCCGTCGTCACCAGACGCCGGCTCCTGCGGCGCCCACCCCTTGCGCCGCGCCGCGCGGACCGTCGCGACCTCGGCCCGGGAGGGGTTGATCACCAGAAAGCCGTGATCCGCGTCGAGGAGCGCGACGTCGCCCGGCGACGCCCAGCGGAGCGCGCCCGCCACGTCCACGATCGACGGCACGCCGAGCAGCTGCAGGAGCACGTGCGAGCGCGGCCCGGACCGGTCGCTGAGCGCGACGCCCACCGGGTTGGCCCGGGCGGAGATGAGCAGATCGAAGACGGTCAGCTGATCTCCCACGAGGACGGCCTTCGACGGGAGCTCGGCCCGGGCGTCCGGGGTCGCCAGCATCAGGATCGCGTCGCAGAGATCCTCGATGTCGCGGGCGCGATCCTGCAGGAACGGGTCGCCGACGATCCCGTTGGCGGCCCGCGCCACCTCGCGGGCGACCGTCCCGAGCGCCTGCGCGACGCTGCGCCCGCCGGCCACGAGCTCGAAGGCGCGCGCGCGCAGGCGGCCGTCGCCGATCATCAGGAGGTAGGCCGAGAGGAAGGCCGCATCCCGCGCGATCCCTCGCTCCGCGGCGCGGGTGTTGAGGTCGACGAGCGCCTTCTCCGCGGTGTCGAAGGCGAACCGGAGGAGCTTCGGATCCCCGCGGCCCTGCTGCGCGCCGAGCGACGAGCTGGCCGGCCGCCGCAGGGCCGCGATGGCGCCGAGCGCGCGCCCAGGGACGACGGGCAGCCCCGGCAGCGTGACCTTGCGCGTGCCCCCGCCCGTGCGCCGCCGCCGCTCGCGCAGCTCGTCGAGCACCTGCGCGTGGCGCGCGCCCGCCGCGATCGGCGCCGTGAGGGCCATGAGGAGCTCGACGTCCCGCGCGGTGAAGGCGTGCTCGCCCGCCCGCTGCACGACCAGGGCGCCGAGCGGGCGGCCGCTGCCCAGGATGGGGGCGGCGAGGAAGACCGGGAACCGCTCCTCGCGGAGCTCGGGGAACGCGCGGTAGCGCTCGTGCTCCGTCGCCTGGACGACCGAGATCGGGCGCAGGCACTCGACCGCCATGCCGGTGATGCCCTGCCCGACCGAGAGCCGCACCGTGCCGCGCGCCTCGCGCGGGAAGCCCACGTTGCCGCGCAGCACCAGCTCGTCGCCGTCGCCCTCGAGGAGGTAGAGCGAGGCCACGTCGGCGCCAAGGATCGCGGCGATCCGCTGCGGCGCCTCATCGAGGAGGAGCGACAGCGGCATCGGCTTCGCCACGAAGGCCAGGTACTCGATGACCAGATCCAGGCGCTCGTCGCGGCGCACCTGGATCCTGGGGGAGGCGACCGAGGGCGGCGCGCCGTCGTCCTCCGGGGCCGCGCCGCCGGCCGAGCTGCCGGGCGGATCGCTCGGCGCGGCGGAGCCCCGGTCGGCATCGAGCCCCTCCGACGCGCCGTCCAGGAGCCTCGCCCGTGAGCCTTCCGCGCCGGGCGGGGCCGCGGACGGGCCCGCGATCGTCTCGAGCTCCGCGGGCGGATGGGTCGCGTTCGGATCGGTGCGCGACGACATACGACGATCGCTATCACACACGGTCGCTCGAGCGCACCTCGCACGCGCGAGGGCCCGGGTCGCTCCGCGATCCGGGCGGTACGGGCGGTAAGGCGTCGTCGGCGTTGCGTTGTCGACGTTGCGTCGTCGGCGTTTCGGCGCGGGCCGGCAGCCGGCCCCGGCCGTCAGAGCGTTCGCAGGTCGACCGGGCCGTCGAGGGGCGGGCGCTGCATGCACCCCAGCGCCGAGACCCGGGCGCGCGGGGCCATGGTCGACGCCGCGCGCGCGAGCTGCCCGCCCCCGCCCGCGCCGATCGCGGTGATCGCGCCGCGGATCGGCGCGAGCAGCGCCGGCGCGGCGTCGGCGCTGCTCGCGGCCACGTGGACGACGCGCGCCGCGGGCGGCAGGAGCAGCGACCGCGGCGCCGGATCCAGGCCGACCCCGTGCCCTTCGCCTTCGAGGAACGAGCCCACGGCCTCGAGCGTCGCCCGGTACATGGCGATCTCGGCGCGCGCCGCGCCGTCGAGCGGCCCGCGCGGGACGCGCGCGCCGGCCCGCCCGAGCGCCTCGTGCAGGGCGCGCGCGAGCGCCTCCGCGCGCTCCGCTGGCCCGTCCACCAGCACGAAGCGCGGCGACAGGCAGCCGCGCTGATCGAACGGCACGACGTCGCCCGCGATGTCCCGCGCCGCCTCGGCGAGGCTCGCGTCCGGGCCGACCACGGCGAGCCCGAGGCCGGCGCCGTGCCCGCGCACGAGCACGCCCCTGCTGGCCCGGGCCCGCAGCGTCGCCACCGTCTCGTCCGAGCCGTACACGTGCAGCTCGGCGCGCGGCTCCTCGCCGGCGGCGACGTCGCCGCCGTCCTCGCGCGCGAGGTCCGCGATCAGCGCGATGGAGCCGCCGGCGCGAGCGAAGCCCTCGTCGGCCTGCAGCGCGCGCACGAGGAGCTCCGCGACCACGGGATCGCGGCGGGACGGGCGCACGAGGACCTCCGGCGCCGTCGCCACCGCGACGGCGACGGCCCGCAGCGGCGCGGTGCAGACGTTCGCGGCCAGGACCACCTGGCAGCGGCGCGCGCGCCCCGCGGTCGCCACGAGGGCGTCGAGCTCGCCGCCGCTCGGGGCGACCTCGAGGTGGCGGGCGAGCGCGAGCTCCACGCCCTCGGGGGAGAGGCCGCTCGTCGAGGGCAGCCGCCGCCGCGCCTCCTCGCCGAGCGGATCGCGCGGATCCGCGATCCGCGCCGCCGCGGCGATCGCGCGCTCGACCCGGCCGCGTCGCGCCGCGCCGGCATCCATCACGGGCCGCCGCCGAGCATCTGGTCGATCGCGATCGAGCAGCCGCGCGGCGGCGCCCCCGACGCGCGGCCGAGGAGCTCGACGCCCTCCTCGGTGACGCGCACGCGGTCGGCGGTCTGGATGGCGACGGCCGAGTCGACGTTCGCGAGATCGACGATCCGCGCGAGCCCGGTCTCGCCCGCGGGGAGCGGCGCGAGGGTCTCGGGGTCCACCGCGATGACGCGCGTCCAGGGCGGCGCGAGGTAGAGCCCTGGCGCGCTCGACCCTGGCCAGCCGAGCGCCGCCGCGAGCGTGCCCTCGTAGAGCTGGCTGGAGAGCTCCGTCATGCCGTACTCGCCCACGACGTGCGCGGGCGGCACCCCGAGCGACCGCGAGATCGCGGCGCGCAGCTCGTCCGCGGGCACCTCGCGCGAGCGGCCCTTGTAGCCGCCGGTCTGCATGACGCGGCTCCCCGCGGGCAGCAGCGCCGCGCCCCCGGGCAGCGCCGCCTCGAGCAGGTGCACGAACGCGAACGAGGTGCCGAGCACGAGCGCCGGCTCGCGCGCGGCGCGCGCCTCGGCGCACGCGCGGGCGAACCCGTCGGCGTCGAGCTCGCCGCCGCGCACGTGCCAGCTCGCCGGCCCCGACAGGCGCGCCGCGAAGCGATCGATCATGAAGCCGAGCGACGAGTCCGGCACCTCGTCGAGCGGCGGCGCGAGGACGATCACCCGGAGCCGCGCGCCGTCGGGCCACAGGAGGCGCTCCCCCCAGGCGAGCGCCGCGAGCTCGTACGTCGCGGTCGTGCGGAACGGGTGCTCGCCGCGGGACGCCGCGCCGAGGGAGGTCCCGCTCGTGCGGAAGACGCGCTCGTCCGCCTCCGGCGGGTGGGACGCGACGCGCGCGAACCGGAAGACGTCGCACGGCACCGCGGGGATCTGGTCTGCGCGCTCCATCGCGTCGGCGTCCGCGCCTCGCGCCTTGAAGAGGCGGGCGACCGGCGCGCACTGCGCGGCCTGGTGCCGGGCGAGGGCGACCGCGAGCTCGTCGAAGGCCTCCGGGAGCGCCGCGCGCTCGCCCTGCGGAGCGCGCGGCCGATGCGGGGGCAAGGCCGCTGCGGCCCGGCCTTCGCCGGGCGGGGCCGCCTCGCCGGCGAGGAGCGACGCGTCGATGAAAGCCCGCGCGCGGCGGTGCAGCGCCTCGCTCTGGTCCATGGGTCCCACGGGGGACCGGGATAGCACGCGTCGCCGCGCGCGCGTGCTCCGCCGCGGGGGCGACGCGGGCCGACGCGGGAGCGAGCGCGGGCGAGGCCGCGACCCTGCGCGCGGGTGAGTGAGGCCGCGACCCTGCGCGGCGGGCCAGGCCGCGAGCCTGCGCGGCGGGCCAGGCCGCGAGCACGCGCGGCGGGCCAGGCCGCGAGTCTGCGCGGCGGGCTAGGCCGCGAGCACGCGCGCGAGCGCGTCGGCCGCGGCCGAGAGCAGCGCCTCGGGGATGGTGAGCGCCGGCGTCAGCGTCAGCGTCTCGCCGCGCACCCCGCCCGTGAGGACCAGGTAGCCCTCGGCCAGCATCCCGCGCATGACCCGGAGCCCGAGCTCGGCGCTCTCGAGCTCGACCCCGACCATGAGCCCGGCGCCCCGCACGTCGACGACACCAGGCCCGCGCGCGAGCGCGCCCCGCAGCGTCGCCTGGAAGCGCGCGCCCACGTCGCGCGAGCGCGCGGCGAGCTGGCCTGCGTCCAGGGCCTCGAGCGTCGCGAGCGCGGCGCTCGAGGCGACGGGCGACCCGGAGTGCGTCGAGGTGTGCACCACCTCGGCCTCGCGCGCCCACGCCCGCATGATCGGCTCGGGCGCCACGCACGCGGAGATCGGCAGCCCGCCGCCGAGCCCCTTGCCGAAGCAGAGGACGTCGACGGGCGCCCCGATCTCTCCCGTGCGCGTCATGGCCCCTGACCGGCCGAGGCCGGTCCAGATCTCGTCCGCGATCACGAGCGCCCCGCGCCGGTGCGCCGCCTCGCACACCGCGCGCAGGAACCCTTCCGGCGGGACGACGCAGCCGCCGCGCCCGAGGATCGGCTCGAGGAGCACCGCGCCGACCTCGCCGCCGCGCAGCGCCGCCTCGATCGCGTCGACCGCCCGCGCGGCGCTCTCCCCGTCGCGCGGGTACGGCGCGAACGTCACGCGCCGGTTGAGCTGCTCCGCGAACGGCGCCCGGTAGCTCTCACGCAGCCCGCACGCCGCGAGCGGCGCGTACCCGAGGCCGTGGTAGGCGCCCTCGAACGCGACGAGCCCCGGCCGCCCCGTCGCGAGCGCCGCCGTCTTGATGGCCGCCGTCACCGCGTCGCTGCCGCTCTGGCCGAGCAGCGCCATCGGCGAGGGCCCGGGGTGCAGCGCCGCGAGCCGCTCGAGCAGCGCGATCTTCACGTCGGCCGAGTACACGTCGCCGAGGGCGAGCGTCAGCCGCGCCAGCTGCTCCTCCGTCGCGCGCCGCACCGGCTCCGCCGCGTGGCCGAGCAGCAGCGCGCCGAAGCCCGCGCACAGGTCGACGTAGCGGTTCCCGTCGACGTCGCAGACGTTCGCGCCGCGCCCGCGCGACAGCACGATGGGCAGCATGTCGGCGCCGCTCTTCTGCGCGCGCGCCTCGCGCCGCCGGCCGAACGCCGGGCACTCGACGCGCTCGAGCCGCTCGAGGGCGCTCCGCGACAGGGGACCAGGCGGCGGCACCCGGACGTCGGGCATCTGGTCGCCGGCGTCGCCCGCGTCTCGCGCCGCCGCCAGCGGCAGCTCGCTGTTCGGCATCGTTCTTCCTCCCGCGCGACCCTAGCGCGCCCGGGGCCCCGAGCTCAGGCGCACACCCGGTTTCTTCCGCTGTTCTTCGCGTGGTAGAGGCGCTCGTCGGCGCGCTTGATGAGGTCGTTCGCGGTGCGATCGCCCTCCTGCAGCAGCGCCACGCCGACGCTGATCGTCACGCGGATGCTGTCGGCCTGGAACACGAAGAGGTGCTCCGCGACCTTCTGCCGCAGGGTCTCGCCGAGCGCCGCCGCGCCCTCGATCGACGTCTCCGGCAGGATGATGGCGAACTCCTCGCCGCCGTACCGCGCAAAGACCTCATCGCGGCGGATGCGGCTCTGCACGATGCGCGCGACCTCCTTCAACACGAAGTCGCCGGCCAGGTGGCCGTGGACGTCGTTGATGCGCTTGAAGTGGTCGATGTCGAACAGGAGGATCGCGAGGTCCCGCTCGTGGCGGCGGCCGCGGATGATCTCGCGCTCGAGCGCCTCGTACAGGTAGCGCTTGTTGTGGATCTGCGTGAGACCATCGATGATGGTCATCCGGTAGATCTCTTCGTGGTATTGCGCCTCCACGTCGGCGCCGGACAGGAACTTGAAGATCGTGGGGCCGATCTTCACCCGGTCTCCGTTCTTCAGCACCACCTCGCGGGAGATCTGCTCATCGTTGCAGTACGTCCCGTTGGTGCTCCCGTCGTCGACGACCATCCAGGCGCTCGGCCGCTGCTCGAAATGGGCGTGGCGGCGTGACACGGAGTCGCCGTCGAGCACGATGTGGTTGTCGGCCCCACGGCCGACGCGCGTCGGGTTGTGCTCCAGCACGAACCGCTTGCCGAGCAGCGTGGGCTCCTTCGTGTAGATCACGACCAGGCAGTCGGTCGTGTTCTTGCTGCCGCCGCCCGGTGGGGGCTGGACCACCTGCGTTACACGAGTCTTTTCGTCGAAGTCGCTCACGCGCGCTCAGCCCAACCCGTCGTGCGACCTAGCCTCGACACGTTTCGAGCTCCTCCGGAGACGGAACCTACCCGGGCGCGGCTCTTCGGTCGCGATCCGACGGCTCGATATGCCCTAGCTCGCCCGAGATCAAAGCGTACTGACATGTACCGACTCCCGTCAAGACGCCCATCCGAGCGGAGCCGTCTTCGGTGCTTCCTCCGCCCTCCTGACCTGACAGCGGCATACGTCGCCCTCTGCGCTCCGTCGCACCCTTCCACGTTCTCGGCTTGTTCCCCGCACGCTGTGTGCCCCCTGCCGCCGCTCACTCCGCACCAATCCCCGCGCTCGCTGACGCGCATTGTGGGGTAGTGTGCGTGTCCATCGCAGCTGACGCGTTGCCCCTTTTCATTCGTGCCGTCGACGCGGCTCTCTCTATGCGTTTCCCGGGCGCGCCGCCACCCGTCCGGCGAGCGGTTGCGCCGGCTAGGCGGAGGATGGTTCGCTGGAGCACGATGTGTCTGTTCGGCCGGCATGCCCGCTGCGGGACGAGGCTCCGTGAGTTCTGCCTCAAAACCAGGGCGCATCACAACGCTGAACTGAGCGGAACTGAGCGCTGCACACGCGCGCGCCGTGGGCGCCGCCGCGCCGCGATCGCGCGCAGCGCGCGGGGTTGTTGCCGAGCAGCGCCGGTTGGTTGACTTGGCATACGGGGTGCGTAGGATAGACCTGCGTCGCGGCGGAGACCTTCCCCCCCCAGGTCCGTCGCGACGTTTTTCATTTCAGCCGCCGGCGCTCGGCCTTCAGCCCGGTTCCAGCCCGGTACGGCCGCATGCCTCGCCTTCTGGGATGATCCACGGAGCAACTCGTTCCGCGGCCGCTATCGGCCGCTATTGCTCCGTCGCTGCTGGAATCCTATGTCCCCGGAGCGAGCACAAGGAGCCGAGCCCAGCCGCACAAGGCAACGAGACGCCGAGCCCAGCGGTGAAGACGGTATCGAGAGAACGAGCCGGAGCGCAACAAGGGTATTGACGGCGGGCACCCGGGCAGGACCGGGCGGCTGGCGCGGGAGGGAGAGCCCGCGCTGGGCCTCGGTCACGCGCGCGAGGGGAGCGTCACGCGCAGCTCGCCGCCGTCGAACACCCAGAGCTCGCCGGGCTGCCCCTGGATCCACGTCTCGTTGGCGGTGAGCGGGGCCGTCGCGACCACCGCGACGCGGTCCTTCGGGGTCGTGACGGTGGAGAAGTCGACTCGGACGTCGTCGTCGACGAGCGCCGCGACGCCGAACGGGGCTTTGCGGACGATGTGGCAGAGGCGGGTCGCGCAGCGGGCGAAGAGGTGGCGCCCGTCGCCGAGCAGGAAGTTGAACGTGCCGTCCTGCCCGAGCTCGCCGCCGAGCGCCGCGACCGCCTCCCAGAGCTCGCTGGTCCGGCGCGGGTACCCGGGGAACGCGCTGCGCAGCCCCTCCAGCAGGTAACAGAAGGCGTGCTCGCTGTCGGTCGTGCCGATGGGGTTGAAGCGGCCCAGCGCGCGGCGCCGCACGCGGGGCAGCGTGCCGTTGTGCGCGAAGACCCAGTGCCGCCCCCAGAGCTCCCGCACGAACGGGTGCGTGTTCGCGAGCAGGACGTCGCCGCGGGTGCGGCGCCGGATGTGGCCGATCGCGAGCAGCGTCTTGATCGGGGTCTCGCTCAGGAACCGCGCCAGCGGGCTCTCCGCGGCGGGGCTCGGATCGAGGAAGACGCGCGCGGCGCGCCCCTCGAAGAACGCGAGGCCCCACCCGTCGGCGTGGGGGCCGGTGCGGCCGCCCCGGTGCCGCAGCCCGTTGAAGGAAAACACGACGTCGGTCGGGACGTTGCACTCCATGCCGAGGAGCTCGCACATGCTCGCGGCCGGACGATACCACCGCACGGGCGGCCTGAGGCTGACGACGTGGAGGCGCGGTCCTGCGATCGCTCGCGGCCGTCAGCGCCGAGGCGCCGCGTCAGCGGCCAGCGTCGCCCTGCAGCTGCGCGCGGGGGATGGAGTGGACGACGTCGATGACCGCCTTCACCGTGTCGACCGGCGTCTCCGGGATGATCCCGTGGCCGAGGTTGAAGATGTGACCCGGGCGCCCGCCGGCCTCGGCGAGCACCGCCCGCGCGCGGCGCTCGGCGACCTCGCGCGGCGCGCAGAGCAGCAGCGGATCGAGGTTGCCCTGCACCGCGCGGTCGTGGCCGATGCGCTGCCACGCCCGGTCGAGCGGCGTGCGCCAGTCGACGCCGATCACCGTCCCGCCGGCGTCGCGCTGCGCCTCGAGCAGCGCCCCCGTGTTCGTGCCGAAATGGATCACCGGGACCCCGGTCGACTCGAGGTCGCGGAGGATGTACCGCACGTGCGGCTGCACGTGCTCGCGGTAGTCGTCGATCGAGAGCGCGCCGACCCACGAGTCGAACAGCTGCACCGCCTGGGCGCCCGCGGCGACCTGCGCGCGGAGCAGGCGGCGGACGACCTCGGAGATCTTGCCCATCAGCGCCGACCACGCCTCGGGATCGCTCCACATGATCTGCTTCGTGAGCCGGTAGTCGCTCGATTTACCGCCCTCGACGAGGTAGCTCGCGATGGTGAACGGCGCGCCGGCGAAGCCGATGAGCGGCGTCTTGCCGTCGAGCTCCTTCCGGATGAGCCGCACGGCGTCGAGCACGTAGCCGAGGCCCTCCTCGGGCTCGAACACGCGGAGGCGCTCGATGCCGGCCCGGTCGCGCACGGGCTCGTGGATGACCGGGCCCTCGCCCTTCGCGAACTCGAAGGGGGCGCCCATCGGCTCGAGCGGCAGCAGGATGTCGGCGAAGAGGATCGCCGCGTCCATCCCGAGCCGCAGCGGCTGGAGCGTCACCTCGAGCGCGAGCTCGGGCGTCTTGCAGATCTCGAGGAGCGTGTGCTTCTTCCTGAGCTCGCGGTACTCGGCCATGTACCGGCCGGCCTGGCGCATGAACCACACGGGCGTGACATCGGTCGGCTCACGCCGGCAGGCGCGCAGGAAGCGATCGTGCATGGCTGGCTCCAGGATGGGCCGAGGGGGCGCCCTCGGGGCTTCCCTTCATGTCCGTTCAGCCATCGCCCGGCAATCTGTTTCTAAGAGCGCCCGGGGGCGCGGCGGCCAACCCGGCGGCGGGGGGCGAGGGGGACCCAAGCGCCGGCTGGTGCGCCGTGTAGACTTGGGAATATGGCGCGTCCTTCCAGACCTCCCGGCTTTGACATGACGTACAGGCCCGAGAAGCGCATCGCGTTCGGGCCGCCGCTGAAGGAGCGCATCCCGGCGCTGCTCTACTTCGGCTTCGCCATCATCGTCACGGCGGTGATCCTCTACGGCCAGAACGCCCCCTCGAGCTCCTGGCTCTTCCAGTACGTGGTCGAGGGGGACCGGCACCGGATCGTCCCCTCGAGCGTGTGCGCCATCATCCTGTTCGTGAGCGCGCTCGCGGCGGTGCTGCGCGAGCAGATGCGCGGCGTCATCGTGCACCCGGACGGGATCGAGCTGCGCGAGCTGTTCGGGCTCGGGCTGCCGCGCGTGCGGCGCTTCGCCTGGTCGCAGATCGACCGGATGTCGGTGCCGCCCGCGCGGGAGGGCGCCGGCGGCGCGGGCAAGGAGGAGGGCAAGCCGCTCGGCAACATCCGGCTGGATCTCTGGGACGGGTCCCGCACCTGGCTGCCGGACGTGGGGGACAAGATCGCGCTCTCGGTGATGCTGGAGCGCGTGGCGCTGGCGCGGGCGATCCCGATCGAGGGGGGGACCGGGCTGATGGACGACCTCGGCAATCCCCTGCAGGACGACGGCTGAGGCGCCTCAGGCGGCGCTCGCGCCGGCCTTCCGCTGCGCGAACTCCTCGCGCACGCCTTTGCGCAGATCGGGGTCGAGCAGGAGATCCGCGCACGTCATCGCCATCGCCTTGGCGGCGATCAGCATCGAGTCCTGGCCGGCGGGGCTCGCGGCGCGCGCGGCGAACGCGTGCTGGTGACAGGTCGTCTCGCCCTTGCCGCAGATGGCGATCCACGGGTGGATGGCGGGGAGCGCGTGGGACACGTCGCCCATGTCGGTCGAGCCGGTGCCGACGAGGGGGTCCATCTCGACAGGCGAGCGGCCGAGGGCGCGCAGGTGCTCGCCGAAGCGGCGCGCCATCTTCCGGTTGTTGACCATGTTCTTGTAGCCGCCCTGGTCGACGAGCGTGAGCTCCACGCCGCTCGCCATGGCCGCGCCGCGGGCGCAGCGCTCGACGATCGCCCGCACGCGCGCGAGCTCCTCGGTGTCGAGGGCGCGGACCGAGAACTCGGCCACCGCGAGCTCGGGGATGATGTTGACCGCCTGGCCGCCGTTCTTGATGAACCCGTGCACCCGGACGCCGTCGCGGAAGTGGACGCGCTGGCCGTCGATGAGCCGGAAGGTGTCGAGGCAGGCGGTGAGCGCGCTGTTCCCGTCCCACGGCGCGAGCGCGGCGTGCGACGGCTTGCCGCGGAACTGGAGCTCGAGCCAGGTGCTGGCGAGCGTGTCGTGGGCGAGCAGGTCGCGGTCGAACGGGTGGAACATCATCGCGGCGTCGACGCCCTCGAACGCGCCGGCCTCGAGCAGCCTGATCTTGCCGCCGCCGCCCTCCTCGGCGGGCGTCCCGACCAGGTCGATGGTGCCGGCCACTGCGTCCTTCTGCCGCGCGAGCGCGAGGAAGGCGCCGAGCGCGCCCGCCGCGATGAGGTTGTGCCCGCAGGCGTGGCCGATCTCCGGGAGCGCGTCGTACTCGGCGAGGATGGCGAGGTGCGGGCCCTTGCCCTGGCCGATGCGCGCGCGCAGCGAGGTGGGCATGCCGGCGAGCCCGCGCTCGACCTGGATGCCGTGCTTCTCGACGGCCTCGGCGACCCACGCCGCGGCCTTGTGCTCCTCGAAGCGGAGCTCGGGGTTCGCGTGGATGCGCGCGGCGATGTCCCGGAGCTCGGGGGAGAGGTCGTCGATGTCACGCTGGATGCGGCTCGGATCGAGGCTCATGGGCGGGCGATACTACCCTGGATCCCCGCGGTGCGCCTGGGCGATGGTGGCGCTGGCGGAGGCGCGCGGCCGGCCCGTACGTCTGCGACACGGCTTCCACGCCGCACGCCGCACGCCGCACGCCGCACGCCGCCGCGCCTGCCAGGTCTTCTCACGGAGTCAGGATCCTCGAATGCACCGACCGCGCTGCCCCTCGCGCCCTCTCCTCTGCTTGTGTCTCGCGGCGCTGCTCGCGCCCGCCGCGTGCGATGTGCCCGGGTGCGCGCGAGCGCGCGAGGAGAGCGCGCCGGCCGCCTCGACCGAGGCGCCTGCGCCGGCGGCGATCCCGGGCGCGTCGGCGCAGGCAGGGCCCGCCCGCGTCGTGGTCGAGGCGCGGGCGATGGGCACGAGCCTGGTCGTCGCGGCCTACACGAGCGAGGCGATGGATGAGGCGGCGATCAGGGGCAGGCTGGACAAGGCGATCGCCGAGATCCGCAGGCTCGAGGGGCTGATGACGACGTGGCGGCCGGAGAGCGAGCTGTCGCGGGTGAACGCGGCGGCGGGGAGGAGCGCGGTGGAGGTGAGCCCGGAGTCGCTCGAGGTGATCGAGAAGAGCCTCTGGATCAGCGAGCGCTCCGGGGGGGTCTTCGACATCACCTTCGAGGCGATGCACGGGCTCTGGAAGTTCGACGAGGACATCGACGACAACGTGCCGCCGAGGGCCGAGGTCGAGCGCGCGCGCGGGCTGATCGACTACCGGCAGATCGCGATCGACCGCGCGCGGCGGACGGTGATGTTGGCGAGGCCGGGGATGCGGATGAGCCTCGGCGGGATCGCGAAGGGGTACGCGGTCGACGCGGCGGCGCGGGTGCTGCGGGGGGAGGGGCTGGGGTCGTTCTTCGTGCAGGCGGGCGGCGACCTGTACATCGCGGGGAAGAAGCCGGACGGGTCGCGGTGGCGGGCGGGCATCCGGGATCCGCGCGGCAAGGACGCGAGCGACTACTTCGCGATGGTCGAGGTGGAGGACCACGCCTTCTCGACGGCGGGCGACTACGAGCGGAGCTTCATCAAGGAGGGGCGGCGGTATCACCACATCATCGATCCGCGGACCGGGTTCCCGGCGTCCGAGAGCCGGAGCGTGACCGTCTGGGCGAGGGACGCGCTGACAGCGGACGCCGTGGATGACGCGGTGTTCATCCTGGGGGCCGAGAAGGGGCTCGAGCTGGTCGAGTCGATCGAGGACTGCGGGGCGGTGATCGTCGACCGGAACAACAAGGTGTGGGTGTCGAAGCGGCTGGAGGGGAAGGTCGAGGTGCTGCGGCAGCCGACGGACGGGGTGTAGAGGAGGGGGAGCGCGGCGAGGGAGGGCGCGGGCGGGCGACGTTGCGCGGCGGCCGGGAGGCCATGGTCGGCGGGAGCCAAGGCCCGCATCGGCGGAACGAAGGTTTCCGTGGCGGGGTGAAAGGCCTCCGTCGCGCTGACGAAGGCGTCGGTCGCGCGCGCGAAGCTTCCGTCGCGGGGACGAAGGCTTCGGTCGCGCTCCGGAAGCTTCCGTCGCGGGGCCGGAGCGCGAAATTGCCGAGGATCTCGACTCTCAGGTGCGTGCCGCACGGCTTCGGGCTGCGGCGGACGCTGCTAACCCCGCGAAAGATCGTGCCCCGGGGCGTGTCGGAAGCCTTCGTTCCCGCGACGGAAGCTTCCGGAGCGCGTCGGAAGATTCCGACGGGATGCCGAGGCCAGCGCACGGGCGTCGCGCTCGTTCTCGTGGACGGCGCGCATCACGGACGGTGCTCCGCCGGGCGAATGTCGCCTGGTTGCCCGCCTCAGGGCGTCGCACTACGGTCGGCGCATGCCGCGCGCGACCACCCTGGAAGAAGCCCGCAAGGTACTCGACCCGAGGCCGCTCGACTTCCGGGAGCCGAATCCGCAGGGCGCGAAGGAGGCGAGCGATCCGAAGTTCTACACGGAGCTGCCCGCGCGACGAGAAGGCAATTTCAAGCTGCCCGGTCCGCTCGAGCGGCTCCGACAGCGACTCCTCTCCGGTACGCGGGACACCAAGCTGTTCCTTTCCGGGCACGTCGGCAGTGGCAAGAGCACCGAGCTCAGTCGTCTCGCCGTGCACCCGCAGATCCAGGAGCAGTTCAGCGTGCTCATGCTCCGCTTCGAGGAGCAGGAGTGGGCCACGCTCGACTCCTCCCAGGTTCTCTTCCGCCTGGCCGGCGCGCTGTTCGAGAGCCACAAGGACCGGCTCTCGAAGCAGAAGCGATGGAAGGAGATCGCCGAGGATCTGAATCAGCGCATCTTCCAGCCCATGGGCATCCAGGCGAAGGAAGGCGCTGGATCGGTCGAGTTCGACCTCGTGGTGGTCAAGCTCAAGCAGGAGCTCAAGCTCAGCGAGAAGGCTCGCCGGCAGTTCCGGGCCTTCGGCGAGACCCAACAGAGCCTGCTCCAGGACTTCCTGGCGGCGCTGGTCGATGACATCGAGAACGCGCTGAGCGCGGACGAGGGGCCCAACGAGCTGCTCGTCGTGGTCGACGACCTCGACAAGGTGCGCGGCGCCGAGGCGCAGAAGGAGATCTTCGACACGAACCTGAACGCCCTGCTCGCTCCGCCTCTGCGCGTCGTTTACACCGTTCCTACCGGCGTCCGTTTCGGCGAGAGCCGGGCCGACATCCGCCACAATGTCGAGCACCTCTTCCCGGTCCGTGTCCTCGGCAAGGCGCCCGGCTCGTTCAGGCCCGAGGACGCGTTCCTCGAAGAACGCATGGACTTCTTCAACGATCTGGTCGAGCACCGGGTCGACCCGAACCTCATCCAGAAAGGCGCGGTGCGGCTCGCCGCGATGTACTCGGGCGGCGTGCTGCGGGACTTCTTCCGCATGCTGCGCGAGGGCGCGCAGATGGCGGCGTACAACGATCAGCCGATGCTCGACACGATCGCGATGACTTACGCGCTGAACGACGCTCGGCTGAAGGAGTCGGTCGGGCTGTACGGCCCCGACTACGAGGCGCTCGCGCACGCACACCGCACGAACGAGCTCCGCTCCGCCGAGGACCGGCGCTACCTCGATCTGTCGCGCATCATCGAGTCCCACAACGGCTCGGCATGGTTCGACGCGCACCCGCTCCTCTGGAAGCTCCTCGAGGAGCATCAGAAGACGGATGTCCACCACCCCTAGCGGCGGGCCGCGGCTCCTCTGCGCCGACGAGCAGCAGCTCGAGCGCGCGGGGAAGGTGCTGGCGGGCGGCGGGGAAGCGTTCGCCGTCATCGTGTGCGAGGTGGCGCTGCGCGAGCAGGCGATGGCGGTGCTGCGGAGGAGCGCGGGGAGCATCGAGGTACCTAGCCCGGAGGAGGTGCGCCGGCCGGAGGAGGTGCTCGCCGCGCTGGAGGAGCCGGCGGATCGCGCGGGCGTGCGCTCGCTGGCTATCGCGGGCAATCTGGACGGCGCGCTCGAGGCGCTGAACTGGCACCGGGAGAAGCTGCTCTCGGGTGCGCCGGTCTTGCTGTGGCTGGAGGACGCGGAGGGGCTGCGCAAGCTGCGGGAGCTCGCGCCGGATGCGTATGCATTCCGCGAGGCCGTGGTGCTGGTGCGGGGTGATGGCGGACCTCTTCCGGTCCCAGGGGGCGATGAGCCTGAGCAGGTGGCGCAGCACAGAAGGCAGCTCCGGCGTGCGCGGACGCCGCTGCAACGAGCTGCTGCGGGAGCCAGTCTCGCGGAGGAACTCAGAGTGAGAGGGCAGATCGCCGAGGCCCATGAGGTCGCCCAGAGCGCACTGCTGGTACTTCCTCCAACAGGAAACGACGATGAACAGGAGCTTCGCGCGCAATTATGCAGGACGCTTGCCGAGATAGCGCGAGCGTCAGGGGCACGGGCTCAAGAGCTGTACTGGAGTTTGCGTACGCTGGCAGAGATTGAGCAAATGCCTCTCACAAGGGGCTTGCCACTGCGGGCGCTTGTCCTGGCGGCGTGGCCAGGTCCTTTTAATAGTTTTGACTGTTCAGGCACAGCTGAGGCTTTGCGGTTGGTGTATACGTACGGTCTTGCCCCAGAAGTCACAACTCAGGCGTTGAGCTCCGCGTGCCTACGGATGGAGGCTCTCGGAGATTTGAGACGTGTTCGTGCAATTTCTGAAGCACTGGGCACCATCAAGAATCAAGAAGGTATCGATGCTGCACTTGACATGGTAGTCCGGGCAGTGATCGAGGTGGCTACTGGGAAATTTGCCGATGCAGAGGCGACATACCGCGAAGCCATCGCTATAGCATCCAGCGCGGGGGGGTATTTGACATCAGCTGCATGGGGCTTGGTGATATGCGCGCTTAGGACTGGAGAGTTGAATGCAGCCGAGAGGAGAGCGGCGGAGGGATTGCGCGCTGGCGCCGATGTGCCCCTTCAGCTACAGGTGCGCGCTTGGCTTGCCCTGGCCCGGGGTGACGTCGCAGCGTGCTTCGGGTCGCTTCGACAGATGAGCGCAGAAGCGGAGGCCCAACGGTCGGATGGGCTGATGCTCGAAATGTGCGACACCATGATTTCCGCAACAATCTCGATCTGTGAAGCGGAACGACTTGGCGAGCGAGAGCTCGACGCCGTCCAAGTCGAGCTAGACGCGGTACGGGATGCCGTTCAGGTGATCGCCGGTATAGACGGCCCGCCGTGGTATCCGATCCAGTTCCTGACGCTCCGCGCCCGGCTGCTGGCTGTCACTCCAGGCAAACTGGACCAGGCGGCTGACTACAGCACGCAGGCTCTCGACAAGGCCCGTAGTACCTATCCCGATCTGATCCCGGAATGCGGCCGCCTGCTCGGCGAGCACCTCATCCAGGCCGGCAGGCTCGACGATGCCCTGACCACGCTCGCCGAGACAGAGAGGAAGGCTGAAGCGGGTGGCTTCCTCAAGGAGCTTGCACAGATCCGCTCCGCCCGCGTCCGTGCTCTCGTCCTCAAGGGCGAAGCCTCCGCCGCTATCGAGCCTCACCTCGCCGCGCTCCGCGAGAGCCTCGCGGCCACCGACTCTCCCCGCATCACCGCGGAGACACTGCGCGATCTCGCTCTCAAGCTCCCCCCGCTCAGCGCCATCCCCGACCCGCTTTCCCTCGCCGAGGAGGCTCACGCCCTCTTCGTCTCCATGCCCATGCCCGCCGAGGAGTCGCGCTGCCTCGAAGCCATGGGCGACATCCTCCTCGCGCGCGGCCGCGCCCCCGAGGCGAGGCGACGTTACGTCACCGCTCGAGCGCGCCTCGAGCGGCACGGCCTCGGGCTGCGCCTCCCCTTGCTCAGCCGCAAGATCGACGCGCTCGGCTGAGCCGCGCGCGCGAACTCGGGCACAGGGTCAGCGCTCGCGACGGGCGGCGCCTCACCCCGCGAAGAGCTCGTCCAGCGTCCTGACGGCGAGGAGCCGCTCCGCCCAGGCCGCGAGCCGCTCGCCGGACGCCGCGAGGATCCGCGCCCGCGCCGCCTCGGGCACCTCTCCGAAGCGCGCCCCGAGCAGGCGCAGCAGCATGGCGCGCTGCCCCTCGTCGAGCGCCGCCTGACGCTCGCGGGCCTTGATCGCCTCGATCTCCGGGTTGCCCTTGCGCTCCAGCGCGCGGACCACCTCGCGCTCCGCCGCCGCCCCGTCGAGCAACGCGCGGACGGGCACCGGGCGGATGAGGCACGGATCCTCGATCGTCGCGTCGGGCGCGAACGGCACGAACCGCCCCTCGGCCGGCGACCACTCGGCGACCTCGTCGCGCTTCACGAAGAGGGCAAAGACGCGGCGCACGCCACGGGCGACAAGATCCTCGGCCTTCTCGCGCACGTCGCGCATCGACTGCTCGTTGACGATCTCGAACGAGAGCTCCTCCAGGTACCGGCGCCCCGTCGCCGGGTCGGTCCCCGCCCTGCGGATGGAGAGGTCGGTAGCGAAATCCGAGCCGTTGGCGACGCGCGTGATGAGATCGGCCGCGCCGATGTAGCCGGGCCGGAGGTGCGGCGCGATCAGGAAGTCGAGCCGCACCTGCTGCTCCGCGTGTGGCTCGAGCGACGGCGCCGCGACGACCTTGCGCCCGCGGATCACCTCGTCGCGCGTCACCTCGGGCGTCACGAGGTGCTCGTCCACGGGCGGGAAGTGCGCGCGCCGCGAATCCGAAGGCGGGAGCCTCGCCGTCGCGCCGCCCCGGGCGGCCGGGGCGAGCAGGAGCGTGGCGCCGGGCGGCTTGGGATCCATGAGGAGGGAGACTAGCACGAGGGCCGTCCCACGACGGTCCGCCGCCCTCCGGCGCGTCCGGCGGGCCGCGGTCGAAGCGCGCGGCGCCGCCGTCACCCCCGCTCGCGGCCGCCCCTCACCGCCCCTTGTACACCGGCCTCCGCTTCTCCGCGAAAGCGCGCAGCGCCTCCAGCCGGTCCTCGCTGCGCAGCGTCTCGTCGTAGTGCACCCGCTCGATCTCCAGCCCGAGCTCCAGCGGCACGTCGTAGCCGTCCTCGATCGCCCGGAGCGCCGCCGCCTGCGCGATGGGCGCGCCGCTCGCGATCGGCTCGATCCACGCGATCGCGTCGTCGACCACCGGCGTCCCCTCGGGCGAGACCCGGTTCACGAGCCCCCAGGCGAGCGCCTCGGCCGCGGTGAGCCGCCGGCCGAGCAAGATCATCTCCTTCGCCCGCGCCTCGCCCACCACCCGCGGCAGCCGCTGCGTGCCGCCGGCGCCCGGGATGATCCCGAGCGACGTCTCCGGCAGCGCGAGCTCGGCGTGCGGCGCCGCCACCCGGAGATCACAGAGCAGCGCGAGCTCGAGGCCCCCGCCGAAGGCCACCCCGTTGATCGCCGCGACCACCGGCTTCGGGCTCCGCGCGAGCACGCCGAGCTCGGTCCGGTACAGGCCGACCTGACGGCGCACGTCGTCCGGGCTCATGCCCTGCCGCTCCTTCAGGTCGGCGCCCGCGCAGAACGCCTTGTCCCCGGCGCCCGTGACCACGATCGCCCGCACCTCCGGGTCGTCCGCGAGCTCCCGCCCGAGGCGCCCGAAGGCGAGCAGCGCGTCGCGAGAGAGCGCGTTGCGGCGATCCGCGCGATCGATGGTGAGCACCGCGACCGCGCCGCGACGGTCGAGCTTCACAGGAGACGCTTCCGACATGGTGCTTCCTACCCGACCGCGCCGGCGCGGCAAGCCGGCCCGGCGGCCGGCGCGGTGAAGAGCCCGCTCACCTGGCGTCGCCCGCCTTCTTGGCCTTGTTCCCCGCCGCCTCCAGCTTGCCCAGGCGCGACCTGATCTCCGCGTGGTCGCGCCGCAGCGCCTCGAGCTCGTCCCGCAGCCGGTCGAGCTCGCGCTTGCCCGCCCCGCCGAGATCGCGGAGCACCTCGCGGATCCGCCGCCGCACCCGGCCGTCGAGATCGCGGTCGAGCTGCCGCTGCAGCGCGCCGCGCGACCGGCCGTCGCCGAGGTCGCCCAGCGCGCGCGCGACGTCGACCCGGAGGTACGGATCCGGCTGGTCGAGCAGCTCCTCGAGGAGCTCGCGCGTCCGCCGGTCGCTGGAGAGCTTCGGCAACGCCATGATCGCCGCCCGGCGCCCCCGCGTCGGGACGCCGTAGCGCGTGCGCGCCGTCAGGTGAGGCACCGCGCGCTCGTCGCGCAGGTTCGCCAGCCCGTCGATCACGCCGCAGCGGATCACCTCGCCCCACGAAGGGCGATCGAGGAGGTCGACGAGCGTCTCGAACCCCGAGCTCTGCCGCGTCGCCCCGAGCGCGCGGGCCGCCTCGGCCTGGACCAGGTAGCTCGCGTCGCGCAGCGCCAGCCTGCCGAGGAGCTCCGCCGCCTTGACCGACCTGAAATTGCCGAGCGCGCTCGCGACCGCGCGGCGCACCTTCGGGTGCTCCACGCCCGCGCTCCCCTCGAGCAGCGCGAACGCCGCGCTCGACTGGAGCGCGCCGAGCGCGCTCGCGGCCGCCGCGCGCACCCCCCAGAACTCGTTCCCGTCGGCGAGCGCCTGCCCGAGCGCCCGCGCCGTCGGCGGGTCGTCGCGCCGCGAGAGCGGCTTCGCGGCGAGCATGCGGCCGCGCGCCGTCGGGGCGTGGGCGAGCTGCGCGCGCAGGAGATCGCCGGGCGCGTCGAGCTTGACCTCGCCCAGGATCCTGAAATCCGGATCGACCACCACGAAGCGAGGGCGCCGCGGGAGCGGGATGACGAACGTGTGCGCCTGCTGGTCCACGCGCCGCACCTCGCGGCGCACGTTCGAGGCCTTGCCGTCCGCGAAGCCGAAATCGAGCACCAGGTCGAACGCGAAGACCGGCGGCGTCGAGGCGTCCGGCTGGAGCGCGTGCTCCCGGCTAGGGTGCTGCCCGGGCGCCTGCGTCTGCTTCACGGTCACGGTGCACTGGTCGCCCTCGACCTCGATCTTCACGTCGAGCTCGGGGTGGCCGGCGCGGAAGACCCACTGCTCGAAGAACCGCTCCAGCGACTTGCCGCTCACGTCCTCGAGCGCGCGGGCGAGATCCCGCGTCTCGACCACGCCGCGCGCGTGGCGCGTGAGGTAGGTGTTCACGCCGCGCCAGAAGAGCTCGTCGCCGAGCTCCCGCCGGAGCAGGTGGAGCACGAGCCCGCCCTTCTCGTACAGGTGCCGATCGAAGACGTCGAGCGGCGCGTCGTAGTCCTGACAGACGATCGGGCGCCGGTAGCGCCCGCGCGCCTCGCCCAGATACGAGTCGAGATCGGCCTTCACGCCGTGGTCGTACTCGTCGGCGCCGAGGTGGTGCTCGCGATAGACGTGCTCCATGAACGTCGCGAAGCCCTCGTTGAGCCACCCGTGCGACCAGTCGCGGCAGGTCACGAGGTCGCCGAACCACTGGTGCGCGAGCTCGTGGGCGATGAGGTCATCCGACGAGATGTCGAGCGCCGCCCGCTCGTCGAGCAGGATGTGCTCGTACATCGTCGTGGCGGTCGTGTTCTCCATCCCGCCGAAGATGAAGTCGCTCACCACCACCTGCGCGTAGCGGCGGAAGGGGTACTCGACGCCGAGCTTCTCGCTGAAGTGACGGACCATGTCCGGCGTGCGCGCGAACGTGCGGCGGCCGTCCTCCTCGCGCCCCTTCGGCACGAAGTACGCGAGCGGGACGTCGAGCGCCGCGTCGTCGATGCGGGCGAACTCGCCCGCGACCAGCGTGAACAGGTAGCTCGGGTGAGGCTCGTCGAGCCGGTAGCGGTAGACCCCCGCCTTCTGCGACTTCGCGTCGCCCTCGAGCTCGCCGTTCGACAGGCAGTACCAGCCCGGCGGCACCTCGGCGCGCAGCTCGGTCGTCTGCTTGACGTGCGGCTTGTCGATGCAGGGGAAGATGTGGCGCGCGTCCTCGTCCTGACACTGCGTCCACACCTGGCGCGGGCGGTCGGGGACGTGCTCGTCCGGCTGGAGGAAGTAGAGTCCCCGCCGCGGCGTCGCCCGGTACCGGACCAGGATCGACGCCTCGGCCTCCTCGAGCGGCACGGCCACGCGGAGCGTCTCGCCGTCGTACGTGTACTCCGCGGGCTGGAACGCGCCGCTCGCCGCCTTGCCAGCGCCGCGCCGGGACTTCGGGGGGCGACCGGCGCCGGCGCTGATCTCGACCGCCTCCAGGTCGAAGCCGATGGCGTCGAGCGCGATCTCGCGCGCGGCAGGGTCGACCCGGACCGCCTCGAGCCGCGCCGTGCCCCGGATCGAGCGCTCCGCGACGTCGAGCGCGAGATCGAGGGCGATGTGCCGGATCGTGAAGGGGCGGGAGCGCTCGTAGACGCGCTTCGTCCCGGCGAGCGTGAAGGGCCGCGACGCGAGCGCGAACTCGGACGACGACAGCACGGAACCGCAAGCACAGCGCGAGTGAAGCCGGTACTCTAGGGACATCCCGGCCGAGTTTCCCCGCGCGGCGCCCGGCCCTGCAAGCGAGAACTGGCGCGCTGGAGCGAGCGGCCGGGCCGCTCAGCTCGTCTTGAGGCCGTCGAGCACCTCCAGCGCGAGCTCGTACTTGCCGAGCGGCGGCATCAGGTAGGCCCCCTGCACCCGGTCGCGCACGGAGAAGAGCATCTCGCGGGCGATCTTCACCCCCTCCTTGCGCGCCTCCGCGCCGGCCGGCACCTTGCGCATACGCTCGCGGATCTCCTCGGGGATCTGCATGCCGGGCACCTCGTTGTGGAGGAACTCGGCGTTCTTGTAGCTGACCAGCGGCAGCACGCCGACGAGCACCGGCATCCCCAGGTGCTCGATGCGCCGCAGCACCTTCTCGAGCACGTCCTGGTGGAAGACCGGCTGCGTCATGATGATGTCGGCACCCGCGGCGCGCTTGCGCTCCAGGCGCGCGATCTCCTTGTCGAGGTCCGGGGCGCCGGGCTCGAGCCCCGTGGCGAGCAGGAACGACGTCTTGCCGCCCGGGATCGGCTTGCCGGCCGGGTCGAGGCCGCGGTTCATCGTGCTCGCCATGTGGAGCAGCCCGATCGAGTCGAGGTCGTAGACCGCCGTCGCCTCCGGGTAGTCGCCGACCTTCGGCGGGTCGCCCGTGATGATGACGAGGTTCTTGAGGCCGATCGCGTGGGCGCCGAGCAGGTGCGCCATCTGGCCGATGAGGTTCCGGTCGCGGCCGCAGACGTGCAGGATCGGCTCGATGCCGAAGCGCTGGAGCAGGAGGGCGCAGAAGGCGAGGTTGGTCATGCGCGCGGTGGCGCGCGGGCCGTCGGCGACGTTCACGACGTCGACGCCGCTGTCGATGAGCATCTTCGCCGCGTTCAGCGCGCTCTCCGGGCTGAGGCCGGGCGCCGGGTTCACCTCGACCGAGACGACGAACTTGCCCGCCGCGATCTTCGCCGCGAGGGGGCTGCGCTCGCCGAGCGGCGTGGGCTCGCTGCCCGTGGGCGCGTCGATCGTGATCTGCGGGCGCGAGGTGGCCTCGGGCGCGGCGGCGCCCCGGAGCATGCGGGCCGACTTGGCCATCCACTTGACGTGCTCCGGCGTGGTGCCGCAGCAGCCGCCGATCATCGCGGCGCCCGCCTGGATCAGGCGGCGGGCGAAGACGTCGAAGTACTCGGGCGTGGCCATGTAGAGCAGGCGGCCGTCGACGGTGCGGGGCAGGCCCGCGTTCGGCTGCACGCAGAGCGGCAGCCCCGCGGTCGCCATCCGCTCGGCCATCGCGAGCGACAGCTGCGGGCCGTCGCCGCAGTTGACCCCGAGCAGGTCGACGCCCCAGTCCCGCAGCGTCTGCGCGACGCGCTCCGGCAGGCTGCCGTCGGCGACGACGCCGCTCGTGTCGAACGTCATCGACGCGAGGACCGGCAGCCCCGGCGCCGCCTTGCGCGCCGCCTCGATGGCGACCTTGATCTCGTCGAGGTGGCGAAACGTCTCCAGGACCAGGACGTCGGCGCCGCCCTCGGCGAGGGCGCCCGCCTGCTCGGCGAACGTGGCGGCCGCGGCGGCGAGGTCGTCGCGCGTGGCCACGCCGGGCACGAGCCCGGTCGGGCCGATCGAGCCGGCGACGTACGCGTCGCCGCCCGCGATCTCGCGCGCGATGCGCGCGCCCGCGAGGTTGAAGTTGCGCACCTCGTTGACGAGCCCGTAGCGCTCGAGCCGGAACCTGTTCGCGCCGAAGGTGTTCGTCTCGATGACGTTCGCGCCCGCCGCGACGTAATCGGCGTGGACCTTCTTCACGAGGTCGGGGCGCGTGACGTTGAGCTGCTCGAAGTTCTGGGTGACGAACACCCCACGCTCGTAGAGCAGCGAGCCCATCGCGCCGTCGAACACGAGGATCGAGCGCTGGATCGCGTCGAGGAGCGGGGTTTCAGGTCTCGTGCCAGGCATGGGGCGCATCGTAGGGGCGGGCCGGCTTCTCAGGAAGGGGGGCGCGACGCGGTTGACGGCGCGGTCAGGATCTCGGTAGGCAGATCTCGAGATGAGCACGCCCCGATGGCTCCGCGCATTCGCCCTGGCGGTCTCCGCCGCTGCCCCGCTCCTCGCCGCCGCCCCCGCGGCCCACGCCTGGCACCCTCCGGTGCACCGCTCGGACGCGGGCGTGGATCTCTACCTCTGGAGCGCCGAGTACTACGGCACGTCGCTCGCCGCCGTGCCGTTCGTTCAGTTCGAGCCGACGCCCGACCTGTTCATCAACCTCCAGTTCCCGCTCGCGCTCTCGATCGACAGCCGGCGCGGCGGCCTCGACATCCAGAGCGAGTCGCGCGCCGGCCTCGGCAACCCCACGTTCGCGCTCTACTACTCGGACATCGACGGCAAGCTCACGTGGTACGCGGGCGGCCGCCTCTCGCTGCCGCTCGGCGCCGTCGATGACGCCGACTGGCGCTGGGCCACCTTGTCCGCCGGGTGGGCGATGGCCCTGTACGACGCGCACCTCTGGGCGACGGACACGCTCCCGATCGGCGGGTTCGGCGGCATCGAGTACCGCTTCGGGCGCCCCTTCGTGCTGAGGGCGGGCGGCGATCTCACGTTCTTCCCTTCGCTGAGCGACAGGCCGCGCACCATCCGCTACGTGGGCTCGGACGATCTCGAAGCCGTCTTCCAGGCGAAGGTGGAGCCCGAGCTCCAGAGCCGCGCCGGCTTCGGCGGCGGCCTCTCCCTGAAGATGATGTGGATCCCGACGGCGCCGGACCTCGTCGACGACGCGCAGGTCTCGCTGATGCCGTACTTCGTGTACGACAGCCAGAAGACCTTCTTCATGCGGGCCGGCCTGCTCCTCGCGCTGGACGAGCCGCTCGGGCCCGCGTTCGACAGGGGGCGGGTCGCGTCGCTCTACCTGCAGTTCGGCGGCCACCTCGACTAGGCCCTCGCCCGGCGCCTCCTGCACGCGAGCCACGCGCGCGAGCCACGCGCTCGGGCCTGCGCCGGGAGCTCGCCCTCGCGCTCATGGAGGCTCCAGCATGACCCGTCGCCGCGCCATCGCCTGGGGCGCCGCCGCCGTCGCCGTGGTGGCGCTCCTGCTCTTCTGGCGCAAGCTGAACCAGTTTCCGCCGGACACGACGCCCGAGGGCGCCTACCTCCGCATCGCGTACAACATCGGCGCGAGCGATGCGCGCGGGTGCTTCCCGTACCTCGAGGATCGGGCGCAGCACGCGGCCTACACGATCCGGGATTACCGCCGGAAGGCGTTCGAGCGGATCGAGGCGAGCTACCCGGAGCCGGAGCGCACGCGCCTGCTCGACCAGTACCGGGCGCACGCGATGGCCGAGGACGGGGCGGACGTGTGGGTCGACCTCGCCGCGAAGCAGGGCTTCATCGCCCGCCTCCGGCGCGACCTGTCCGGCATCGGCAAGGTGGAGGTGACGGGCGAGCGGGCGACGGTCGAGACGGCGCGCGGCACGCGGTACCCGTTCCGCCGGCGGGACAACGGCATCTGGGGGCTGACGCTGTTCACGGCGGACCTCGTGGCCGAGGCGGAGCGGGCGGCGAGGGACTGGGACGTCGTGGAGAAGGCCGCGCTCGACTACGAGCGGGGGCGGTGAACGGGCTGATCTCGCCGCCACGGAGCTCGTCGGCGGATTGCCAGCGGGCCGGACGAAGGCCTGCCTGCGGGCGTTCGCGTGGGCGGGAGGATGAATCAAGAGGAATCGGGCGAGGGAGCGCGGCGGCTCATGGGCGGCGCTTGCGGGGGCATGCGGGAGCCGGTACAGGTGGCCAGCGATGCTCGATACGCTCGAGATCATCGGGTTCAAGTCCCACGCCGACACCAAGCTCTCCCTCGGCCAGGTGAACGTGTTCGTGGGGGCCAACGGATCGGGGAAGAGCAGCCTGCTCGAGGCGCTCGGCGTGCTCGGGGCGGCGGCCGATGGGCGCGTGGACGATACGAGGCTCAAGGAGAGGGGGGTGCGGCCCGGCATTCCTTCGCTGTACAAGAGCTCGTTTCGAGAGAAGCCGCTCCCTCCGGTGATCAGCTTACGGGGGAGGGGAGAGGGCGATGTCGATTATCAGGTGTCGCTGAACAACCCCCTCAAGGCCCCGCAGCCTGCCTGGCAGTACGTTACAGAGCGCCTCGACGCGGGGGAGCGCCACCTCGTCGGGCGATCTCCGGCGAGCGCGAATCGAGGCAACCCTGAGCGCGGCCAGGCGGCGCTCCAGATGAGCGAATGGGACGCTGATGTACCCGAGAGTCGCCTCCTGCGCCTCCTTTCGGAGTACCGCATCTTCACGCCGACGACGGACGCGATGCGTGGTCTTCATCCCGACCCGATGCAGCGTGACCCGATCGGCCTCTCCGGTGGGCAGCTACCCGAAGCGTTCGACGAGATGTGGCGGGATTTCTCGGAGGAGCGACGCGAGGAGCTGGAAGAGCATTTCCGGGTGATGCTCGACTGGGTGAAAGAGGTCCGCGCAGCGCCTGTCCATGGATTGCCCCTCTCCCGGTCGGTGTCGACCACGCAGAACGTCTTCAAGTTTGTGGATCGATTCATGAATGCGAAGAGGAACACGCTCACGAGCTACGACGCGAGCGAAGGGGCGCTCCACGTCATCTTCGCGACCGTGCTCTGCCTTCATCCTCGATCGCCTGGGCTTTGCGCTGTCGACAACATCGACCAGGGGCTCAATCCTCGCCTCGCTCGCGCGCTCATGGAACGGGTGTGTGACTGGACGTGCGCGTCGGACCGGCAGCTCCTCGTCACCTCGCACAACCCGCTCGTGCTCGACGGACTGCCCCTGCAGGACGATCGCGTGCGGCTCTTCACGGTGGATCGCGCGCGGAGCGGGACGACCGTCGTGAATCGGGTCGTCGTGACGGAGCGGATGCTCGAGCTGGCGGAGGAGGGATGGACGCTCTCCCGGATGTGGGTCGCGGGACACCTCGGGGGTGTCCCGGATGTCTAGGCCGCTCCGGATTCAGGTCATCGCCGAGGGGGAGACGGACAAGATCGTGCTCGACGCGTTCATCGAGGCGATCCTGGGGGACGCCGGTTTCGTGTCGACGCTGATCCAGCCGGAGACGTCGCGCGCGTTCGGGCACGCGGGGGCGCACGGCGGCGGGTGGAAGGGCGTGCGGGGAAAATGCTTCGAGATGCGCGACCGTGGCGGGGTCGAAGCCGGGGGGTATCTCGCGAACACGGATATCCTCCTCGTTCACGTCGACGGGGAGGTCGCGGATGACCCGGAGGTTGCGTGCGCGAAACCGTGCCCGCCTCCGTCGGACACGGCGGACGCGCTGCGCCAGACGGTGCTGTCGTGGATGGGCGGCGACACCGGAGACCCGCGCGTGGTCGTGGCGATACCCATGAAGGAAACGGAAGCCTGGGTCGTGGCCGCGCTGCGGCCAGGCGAAAAGCTCCTGCAAGGGACGGGGGAAGCGTGCTTCGAGTGCCGCGACAAGCCGTCCGCGCTCCTGGCCGGGGGGTCGCCCCGCCTCCTGCGATCGGGGAAGAAACACAAGAGTGACTATCATGAGGTCGAGCGGAAGCTCGTTGAAGGATTCGAGCACGCACAGAAGCTGTCGCAGGTCACGTCGTTCGAGCTGTATCTACGGGCCGCGCATGCCGTCTTTCTATTGCAGGATGTAATGGAGACGTAGGCTCCCTGAGCCGCCGGCCGAGGCTGGTCCTCGCGCCGACTCTGATCCGGAAGACCGCCGAGGACTGCCGGGGCACGGTGTCTCACGGAACGGGTACGCCGATGACAGCGCTGTCCCCGGCGGGCCGCTGCGCGCGGACGGCCGCCCCCCTCCGCTCACCCCTTCCGGACTCGCCCGAGCGCCTCGTCCGTCGACAGCAGCACCTGCTCCCACTCGTCCAGCGCGTTCGGCCAGTGCGGCGAGAAGCGCAGCACGCCGTCCGGGATCGCGCAGGCGATCCCGAGGTGCGTGAGCTCACGGTGCAGCTCCACCACCGAGGCGCCGCCCGGCGGCCTCACCCCGAGCGCGCACCCCCGCAAGGCGGGATCCTCCGCGCGGAGACTCTCCCAGCCGCGCTCCCGGAGCGCCTCCTCGAGCGGATCCATGAAGCGATTCGCGTGCTCGTGGATCCGCTCGACCCCGATCTGCAGGATCAGATCCACCGCCGCCTCCAGCCCGGCGTAGCCCGCCGCGTTGAGGTTGCCCCCCTCCACGAAGTCGGCGCGCTGCCGGATCGGCCGGTCGTACCGGAGGTGGCCCGGGCCCCGCAGCAGGAAGCTCACGCCGTCCTCGTGGCTCAGCCAGCCCGCCACCGCCGGCCGCAGCGCCGGCAGGCGCTCGCGGCGGATGTACAGGAAGCCCGTGCCCTCCACCCCCATCAGCCACTTGTGGCCGCCGCACGCCAGGTAATCGATCCCCGCCGCCTCGACGTCCACCGGCGTCGCGCCGACCGCCTGGACGCCATCGACGCAGAGCTCCGCCCCGTGCGCGCGGCAGAGCGCCCCGATCGCGGTGAGCGGCATCCGGAGGCCCGTCTGGAACTGCACCGCGCTCACCGCGACGAGCCGCGCGCCGCGCCGGAGCTCGTCCTCCAGCCGCGCGAGGCCCGAGCCGGTGCCGTCCGCGAAGCCGCCGAGCGGCAGGAAGACGACCTCCAGATCGAAGAGCGCGGCCGCGCGCTGCCACGGGGTCACGTTGGCCGGGAACTCGCCCTCGAACAGGAGCACCCGGTCGCGCGGCCGCCACGGGTAGCACAGCGCGATGTCGCTCAGCCCCCGCGTCGTGCTCTGGACCAGCGCGATGTCGTCAGCCGCCGCCCCGACGAGCCGGCCGAGCTTCTCGCGCAGCCGGACCCGCTGCGCGAACCACGCCGGGAACGCGGCCGCCCCCTGCGCGGCGTAGGCGTCGAGCAGCGCGATCATCGCGAGGCGCACCGGCCGCGAGGGGGGCGAGATCCCCGCGTGGTTCACATAGACGAGCGGCGCGAGGTGCGGGAACAGGCCGCGGTCGCCGAGCTTCGCGGCGAAGGACCGATCGCTATCGAGTTCGGCGGTGTGTCGCATCGGCTGGCTTCCCCCGGCGCTCGCCGCGGACCTTGGCGAGGTAGCGCGGCGGCGCCCCCTTGCCGGCCGCCGGCGGCACCAGGCAGTGCGGCTTCGTGCCGATGAGATCACCGCGCCCCGCCTTGATCAAGGCCTCGCGCGCCTCGTCGTGGTGCGCCGGATCCCAGTAGAGCAAGAGCGCCTTCTGCAGCTTCTTCTCGCGCAGGTCCTTCGCCGTGTACACCGGCTCGCGCGTGAGCGGGTCGATCCCCGTGTGGTACATGCACGCCGCCATCGACATCGGCGTCGGGATGAAGTCCTGCACCTGGCGCGGCCTCATCCCGCTCTTCTTCAGGTACACGGCGAGGTCGACCATGTCCCGCAAGGTCGAGCCGGGGTGCCCCGAGATGAAGTAGGGCACGAGGAACTGGTTCTTCCCCGCCTCCTCGCTCGCGCACCGGAACTGCTCGGCGAAGCGCTCGTAGCTCTCGATGCCCGGCTTCTTCATCTTGTCGAGCACGTCCTTCTTGTTGTGCTCCGGGGCGACCGAGAGCTGGCCGCCCGTGTGGTGCGCGGCGAGCTCCTCGATGAACTCGGGCGACCGCTCCGCGAGGTCGTAGCGCACGCCGGAGGCGATGAAGACCTTCTTGATCCCCTCCTCCTCGCGCACCGCCTTCATCAGCTGGAGCAGCGGGCCGTGGTCGGTGTTCAGGTTCTCGCAGACCTCGGGGAAGACGCAGGAGAGCCGCCGGCAGGCGTTCTCGATCGCCTCGTCCTTGCACCGCATCTGGTACATGTTCGCGGTCGGCCCGCCGAGGTCGCTGAGCACGCCGCGGAAGCCGTCCATGCGCCGCAGCGCCCGCACCTCGCGCAGGATGCTGTCCGCCGAGCGCGACTGGATCACCCGGCCCTCGTGCTCCGTGATCGAGCAGAACGTGCAGCCGCCGAAGCAGCCGCGCATCGTGACCACCGAGTGCTTCACCGTCTCGTAGGCGGGGATCGGCGCGTCGTACGACCAGTGCGGCACCCGCGTGAACGGCAGGTCGTAGAGCGCGTCCATCTGGGACGTCTCCAGCGGGAACGCGGGCGGGTTGAAGTAGACCGCCTCGGCGCCGTGCGCCTGGAGCAGCGGGCGGGCGTTGCCGGGGTTCGTCTCGAACTGGAAGGCGCGCGACATCTCGGCGAAGGCGCGCCTGTCCGCGGCCACCTCCTCGTAGCTCGGGAGGATCACCGGCTTGCCGTCGGCGACGTAGCGCGAGCCCTCGATCTGCTCCCACTCGCCCTTGCGCATCGGGAAGGCCGTGCCCCGGACGTCGCGGATCGAGCGGACGGGCTCGCCCCGCCGGAGCCGGTCGGCGACCTCCCAGACGGCCTTCTCGCCCATGCCGAAGAGGAGCAGGTCCGCCTTGGCGTCGAGCAGGACCGAGCGGCGGACCTGGTCGGACCAGTAGTCGTAGTGCGCGATGCGCCGGAGCGACGCCTCGATGCCGCCGAGGATGATGGGGACGCCAGGGAACGCCTGCCGGCAGAGGTTCGAGTAGACGATCGAGGCCCGGTTGGGGCGCAGGCCCACCTGCCCGCCCGGCGAGTACTGGTCCTCGCTGCGGACCTTCTTCTGGGCGGTGAGCTTGTTCAGCATCGAGTCGAGGTTGCCGGCGGTGACCCCGACCATGAGCCGGGGCACCCCCATCCGCAGGAGGTCGGCCGTGTCCTGGTAGCGGGGCTGGGAGATGATCCCGACACGGAAGCCGCGGCCCTCGAGGAAGCGGCCGATGATCGCCGCGCCGAACGCGGGGTGGTCGACGTAGGCGTCGCCGTTGACGAGCAGGATGTCGAGCGCGTCCCAGCCCCGCGCGCGCATCTCCTCCCGGGTCGTCGGCAGGAAGGCGGTGAGGTCGCGGGGGGCGGCGCCGGCGCTGCGGCGGAGCTGGAGGAGGGACACGGCGCCGTCACCCTACGGGCCAGGGGGGAGATCGGCAAGGGGGCGGCCCCGGCGGCGTCCGCCGGAGAAACCCCGCTGCGGAGGCCGGGGCGGGGCACCGGCGCGGCGCCGAGGCGGGGCACCGGCGCGGCGCCGAGGCGGGGCACCGGCGCGGGGGGCGCGGGGACCGAGGGCGGCCGCGCCGCGGAGCCCGCCGGGCGCCGCCAGGCGAGCGCCTGAAAGCCAGAGAGCGCACGGTCGAGGCCGGCGACCGGCGGGCGGGCGCGAGGGCGCCAGCCGCGTTTTCCGGCGCGAAACGCGCAAATTGCACGACACCGCTCCAGCTGGTCACGAATTCGGGGAGTCGGAGCATCGAATTTCAGGGTGCGACATGAGGGCTGGCGCGCCGAGGGCGGGTCCCGGAGGCGCGGGAGTCGCTCGGCGCGAGTCGCTCGCCAGCGCAAAAAAAACGCGAGAAAAACCGTGGTTTTCGGCGCGCGGCCGCGGGTTCAGAAATGACCCGGAATGAGCGTTCGTAAAAATTATATGTGGAATCACGATCAGATAATGCCCTCCGCGACCGACACCGCAGCTTCGCCGTGCTGCACGAGGTGGGTGTTCCTTTCCTTCGCAGGTTGCTCCGCGGGTACGGGGTCGGGCCGCACGACCTCGAGGACGTGCTGCACAACGTCCTCATCGCCGCTTACCGCAATCTGGACAGCTTCGACACGAGCCGCCTGCTGCGCGTCGCGCAGGGGGCGCGCGAGGAGGACGAGGCCGGCGCCCAGGAGCGGGTGTCGCTCAGCAAGGTGCTCCCCTACCTCGCGGGGCTGCCGGCGCGGCGGGCGTGGGACCCGCTTTACCGGTGGCTCTTCGGAATCGCGCGGCGGCAGGCGACCCACTACCGCGATCGGGCCTTCCGGCGCCGCGAGATCCCGGTGGGCCTCCAGAGCAGCGCGATCTTCGCCGGGATCGACCGGCGGCCCCGCCTGGAGCAGCAGCTGGAGGCGACGGAGCGGGCCGAGGTCATCGACCTGCTGCTCACGAGCCTCCTCCCGCAGCGGCGGGTGATGCTGGTGATGCACGACATGCTCGATATCCCGGTCGTCGACATCGCCCGCGAGCTCCAGATCAACGAGAACACGGCCCAGAACCGGCTCCGGCTGGCCCGGGAGGACTTCCGGGCGGCGGTGAAGCGGCTCGGCACCGAGCAGCGGAGCGCCCTGCGCCTCGGCGACAGGCCGTTCGCGGGCGAGGCCATCACGCGGCGCCGGCCGGCGCCCCGGCGGCGCGAGCCGGGGACGTGAGCCGCGCGGCCCGGCGGCGGGGCCTCCGTCGTGCAGCGCGCGGCGCCGCCGCCGCGGCGGAGGCCGATGAGCGGAGGGATGGAACCACGGCGGCACAGCGGGAGCGCGCGCGGGCGCGTGGAGGGATGCCTGCCCGGGCCGACCGCTGGCGGCCGCTCGCGCCCGACACCCCGGGGTTCGGCTACAGCGACACGCCCGCGGGCGCCTCACGCGCCTGCTCGATCGCCAGCGCGAGGCGCTCCACGGCCTTGCGCGCGCGGGGGGCGGGCAGCGCGGCGAACCCGAGCAGCAGCCCTCCCGGCCGCCCCGCCGACGCGCGGACCCGGTAGCTCGACAGGGCCGCCGGCGCGAGGCCCAGCAGGGCCGCGCGCTCGACCACCTCGCCGTCGCGGGCGCCGGTCAGGCGCGCGGTCAGGTGCAGCCCGCCCGCCCCGGGATCGAGCTGGAGGTGCGGCGACGCGAGCTCCTCCAGCGCGCGCGCGAGCGCGCCGCGCCGCTCCGCATAGAGCGCGCGCATGCGCCGCACGTGCCGCGCGAAGTGCCCCTCCGCGAGGAAGTCGGCGACGGCCCGCTGCGCGGCGAGCGGCGGGGCCGGGTGCAGCAGATCGGCAGCGCGGGCGAGCGCGTCGCGCGCGCCGTCCGGCACGACGAGGAAGCCGAGGCGCAGCGCGGGGAACATCGATTTGCTGAAGGTCCCCGCGTAGATCACCCGGTCGCCATCATCGAGGCTCTTGAGGGCGGGCAGCGGCGCGGAGGCGTGCTGGAACTCGCCGTCGTAGTCGTCCTCGACCACCCACGCGCCGGCCCCGCGCGCCCAGGCCAGGAGCGCCAGCCTGCGGGGCAGCGACAGCGCCATGCCCAGCGGCATCTGGTGGCTCGGCGTCACGAAGACGAACCTCGCGCGCGGGGCGAGCGCGACGCCGCGCGCGACGTCGAGCCCCTCGGCGTCCACCGGCACGGCCGCGAGCCGCAGCCCCGCGAGCTCCAGCGCGGCCCGGCCCCGGGCGTAGCCGGGGTCCTCGAACCACGCCCGGTCCCCCGGCCGCGCGAGCGCGCGGGCGATCAGGCCGAGCGCGCCGTGGTAGCCGCCGGTGATCATCACCTGCTCCGCGCGCGCGACCACGCCGCGCGAGACCGCGAGGTGCGCGGCGATCGCCTCCCGCAGGGCGCCGTCACCGCCCGGATCGGAGCGCGCGAGATCTCCCGCCCGGGCGCGCCGCGCGTGCCGCCCGAGCAGCCGCGACCACGTCGCGACAGGGAACGCATCGACCGCGGGGACGCCGATCTGGAAGGGGCGGAGCGCCGCGCGGGCGGGGGGCTCGAGGCGCGGCTGCTCTGGCGGCGCCGCCGCGGCGCGGCGGGAGGGGATGGGGAGCGGGCTCGTGACGAACGTGCCGGCCGCGCCGCGCGTCACGAGGAACCCCTCCACGGAGAGGCGCGCGTACGCGACGTCCACCGTCCCGCGCGAGACGCCCGCCTCGATCGCCATCGCGCGCGCCGAGGGGACCCGCGCGCCCGGGGCGAGCACGCCCGTGAGGATGGCCTGGCGGATCCGGTCGTACAGCCGCGCGTGCAGCGGCCGGGCGCTCCGCTGCCGCGGCTTGGAGGGGTGGAGCCTGGCTCCGCGAGGACTCGGGATGGCCTACTCCCTTTCGCAGTTCTTGGCCCTGTCGCTGGTCCATCATGAACGTATCCTGGCGGGCGATGACAACGGAAATCCCCCGGCTCGACTTCCCTGCCTTTCAACAGCTCGCCCCAGAGACCGTCCGCGCGCTGCGGGCGGTCACGGCGGCCACGAAGCAGAGCGCCCTCGGCGCGGAGCTCATCGAGCTCGTCAAGATCCGCGCTTCCCTGGTGAACCGCTGCGCCTTCTGCGTCGCGCTGCACCGGCGCGAGGCGCGGGCGCTCGGGATGTCGGCGGAGCGGCTCGAGGCGCTCGCTGGCTGGCGCGAGTCGCCGCACTTCACGGAGGCCGAGCGCGCCGCGCTCGCCTGGACCGACGCGCTGACGCAGCTCAGGGACGGCGACGTGCCCGACGCGGTGTACGGCGAGGTGTCGGCCGCGTTCTCCGGCGAGGACCTCGCGGCGCTGACGTCGGTCGTGGCGACGATCAACGCCTGGAACCGCATCGCCATGGCGTACAGGTTCCCGGCCGCGCCCGACGCCGAGAGCGGCCGATGAGCCCGCCCCCGTCCACCGCCGCGCGGTTCCGGGCGCTGCACGCGCCGGGGCAGGTCCTCGTGCTGCTCAACGCGTGGGACGCCGTGAGCGCCCGGCTCGCCGAGGCGGCCGGGGGCGCCGCCGTCGCGACGAGCAGCGCCGCGGTGGCCTGGGCGCACGGCGTGGCCGACGGCGAGCGGCTGCCCCTCCACCGGCTGCTCGCCGCGACGGGCGACGTCCTCCGCGCCGTGCGGGTCCCGGTGAGCGTCGACCTCGAGCGAGGCTACGCCGCGAGCGCCGAGGACGTCGCCGACGTCGTGTGCCGCCTCGCGGAGGCCGGCGTGGCGGGCGTCAACCTCGAGGACGGCGCCGAGCCGCCCGAGGCGCTCGCCGCGAAGCTGCTCGCGGCGCGAGGGGCGCTCGAGCGCGCCGGGCTGGACGTGTTCCTGAACGCGCGCACGGACGTGCTCCTGCGCCGCGCGCTGTCCGGCGCCGAGGCCCTCGACGAGGTGGTGCGCCGCGCGAGGCGCTACGTCGACGCGGGCTGCGACGGCCTCTTCGTGCCGGGCCTCTCGGCGGCCGAGGGGCTCTCGCGCGTCGTCGCGGAGGTGCGCGTGCCGCTCAACGTGTGGGCGTCGCCGGCGCTGCCGTCGATCGAGCAGCTCCGCGCCCTCGGCGTGCGCCGGGTGAGCGTCGGGCCGCGCCTCGCCTTGACGGCGCTGTCGGCCGCGCGGCGCGACGCGGAGCAGGTCATCGCAGGGCGGTGGGCGCCGCCGTCGGGCGGGGCGCCGCTGACCTACGCCGAGGTCAACGCGTGGTTCGCGTGAGGGCCTGACGGGCCGCCAAGGTCGCCATCGCTCCTGCGCGTGTAGACGTGTATGCGGGCCTGGCGCCGGACTTCGGCCGTTACGTGATCGAGTATCCGTTCGGCGATATCTACGCTCGCCCGGGCCTCGACCTGCGGACGCGGCTGCTGACCGCCGTCGCCGCCCTGGCGGCCGTGGGCGACTCGGAGGTGCCGCTCGGGAACCACATCCGCTACGCGCTGAACGTCGGCTGCACGCGCGACGAGATCGTCGAGACGATCATGCAGACATCGGTCTACGCGGGGTTCCCGCGCGCGGTGAAGGGGCTCGCCGTGGCCGAGAAGGTGCTGGCGGAGCGGAGCGGCGGGCAATAGCCGTCACGGCCGCGTCTCCGGCCCGAGAATGAGGTCTTCGTTGCCCGAAGGCGGGTGATGGCTCCTCACCTGCAGTCCTTTCCTCGAGGGGACCGCCGTGAGCGCGGGACTGACGGAATGCGCCGTCGGTCGGGCGCGCTCACTCGATGGTCGAGTCGGTCACCGAGATCGGCGTGTCGTCGTGGTTCGAGATCTGCGGGTAGGTCGGGTACCAGGAGCCGCCGACGTTGCCGGTGATCACCGACCTGTCGATCACGATGTTCCCCGTGTGGTCGTTGGTCACGAAGAAGATCGCGCTCCCGTACGCGTTCACCTCGTTCCGCTCGATCCGGGTGCCGCAGAGCGTGAGCGTCATCGTGTTGCCGTCGTTGTAGATGGCCCCGCCGCTGCCGCCGCCCGGCGTCCCCTCCTCGGCGGGGTTGCCGCCGTTGCCGAGCGCGCGGTTGTGGGAGAAGAGGCTGTTGATGACCGTCCAGGAGACGCCGATGCTGCTGATGCCGCCGCCGTTCGCGCACGCGTTCCCGTACCCCTCGGCGCCGCCGAAGGTGCTGTTCACCACGTAGAGCGGCAGGCCCTCGTACTGCATGAACGCCCGGATCCCGGCGCCGCCGAGGTCGGGGCCGGTCGGATCGCACGTGTTGTTGAAGAAGCGCGAGTTGACGACCTTCAGGCGCCCGCCCTGCGCGAAGATGGCGCCGCCGCCCTCGTCGTCGTCGCCGGTCGAGTCACCCTCGATGAACGTGAGGTTCTGGACCGTCAGCCGGGGGTGGTCCTGGTTGTCGCAGTTCGGCGTGGTCCAGACCTGCGCCTCGTCGCAGGTGTTCATGTAGAGGATGCGCCGCGCGCCGCCGCCGCTCAGGGTCACGAGCCCGCCGCCGTCGATCACGATCTCGGGACCTGTGTCGTTGAAGATCTTCGCGGTCTGCTCGAGCGTGATGGTGATCGGGTCGGGGCCGCAGTCGAAGGTGATGACGCCGCCGCCCGCGACCGCGGCGACGACCGCCGCCGACGTGCAGCTCTCCGGCGTCCCGTCGCCGATCACCGTGGTCGGCGACGAGGTGTCGGCCGCCCGCGCCTCCGGCGGCACGGCGCAGCTCCCGTCAGGGTTGCCGGCCGCCGGGCCGCCGCCGGCGTGCGCGGGAGAGCCCGCGCCCGCGCCGCCCGCGCCGGCGCCGCCCGCGCCGGCGTCGCCCGCGCCGGCGCCGCCCGCGCCGCCCCCCGAGGCGCTCGCCGCGCCGGCGCCGCCCGCGCCGGTCGTCTCCCCGCCCCCGCGCACTTCGCCCCCGCAGGCCCCGAGCACGGCCGCCACCGACAGGCACAGGGTCAGCTCCAGCGATCGTCGCATCATGTCCTCCTCGCCCCGAAAGCACCCTCGCAGCGGCGCGGGCTGCTCTCGGGCCGCCCTCGCCGCGGAGCGGCGGCGACGTGCCGCGCTCCGGACCTCAGTATCGCGGGGAACCGCGGGAAAAGGAGCGAGACGGGGGCGGGTCGCAGGTCGCACACCCGGCGACCCGGGTCGCCCCTCAGCGGGCCCTCGCGAGCCGCCGCATCTCGTCGAGCGCCGGCACCGGCGCGTCCGCGATGGCCCACGCGTCGATCACCTGCCTCGCCAGCGCGCGCGCCTCGCCCACGGCGCCGCGCCGCGCCGCCCGGCGCGCCGCCCGCACGGTGGCGAGGCTCGCGCCGCCGAGGTGGCTCTCGCCCGCCGTGACGGCCTGCTCCAGGCGCTCCGCGAGCTCCGTCTCGCCGGTCCGCTCGAACACCGCCGTCATGCCGTCGGCCATCACCGCCGCGAAAGGCCCCGGGTCCCGCAAGAGCGGCCGCCACGCCCTCGCCGCCCCGGCGTGGTCCGCGCGCGCGTAGCGCTCGGCGCCGTCCGTGAACGCGTCCGTGCCCGGGAGGATGCCGCCCGAGAGCCGCGGCCGCAGCGCGCGGAGCCGCGCGAAGCACCGGCGCGACGCGGCCGGCGTGGCGCGGGCGCAGATCGCCGCGACGCGCAGCGGGACGTCGATGTGGTGGGCGCCGGCGAGCGGCGGCGGCTCCGGATCGAGGAGGCGCTCCACGGCGAGATCGGCGACCTCGCCGGCCCGGCCCAGGATCAGGCCGAGCTCCAGCGCGCGCCACGCGATCTCGAGCCGCTGGACGCGCACCCACCCGGCGTCCTCGGCGGCGGGGACCATCGCGCGCTTCGCCCGCGCGAGCGCGGCGCCGAAGCGGACCTCGCTCGCCTCGACCCGCACGAGCAAGAGCTCGCTCTCGACCTTCTGGCTCGGGTACCCGCCCGCGGCGAGCGCGAGCGCGATGCCGCGCGCCTCGCTGCGCGCGCCGCCCGCGAGCAGCCGGCTGGCGAGCACGTCGGCCACGTAGGCGTCGAGCGGCGACAGCGCGTGAGCGCGCCGGGCGAACGCGAGCGCACGCGCGGCATCGCCGGGGGCGGCCTCCTCGAGCAGCCACGCATAGCCGTCCCAGGGCGCCCACGCCTGCATCGCGCGGAGCGCGCTCTCGGCGCTCGCCGTGCCCCGCGTCACCGTGGCGAGCTGCACCCACGGCGCGCAGAACTCCCCGGTCGGGTTCTTCGGCTCGACCTGCACCGAGAGGAGCGAGAGCTCGGCGGCGCGGCCCGGATCGAACGGCTGGAGCAGGCACGACGCTGTCGCCGCCAGCGTCGAGCGCCCCCACGACGACGGCTCGCGCTCGAAGCGCCGCACGAGCTCCTCGGCGAGCGCCGGGCTCTCCACGCGGTGGGCGAGCTGCTCGAGCCGCGCGCGCGCCGCGAGCGCGCCGGGCGAGGCCGCCTCGGAGGGCGGGAGCGCGACGGCGGGCGCGGGCAGGCCCAGGACGAAGGCGCACCTGTAGCGCTCCCCCGGCCCCATCTCCGCGAGCGCGCCGCCCAGCGCCTCGACGCGCGCGCACTCGTCCGGGACCCCGCCGGCGTTGTGCACCATGGCCATCGACAGATCGAGCAGGGCGAGCGCCCCGTCGGCGTCGCCGGCCCGCGAGAACTCCGCGACCGCGGGGTCGAGGCGCGCCGCCCTGGGCAGGTGCCCGGCCTGCACCATCGGGGTCATGGCCTCGCGGATCGCCTCGAACAGCGCCCGCCCGGCGCCCTGCGCGCGGGTGAGCTCGGCGCCGTCCGGTCCGTGCAGCCGCAGGGCGACCCGGAAGGCCGCGCCGTCGCGGACCACCTCGCCGTCGACGTACGCGGCGGCGCGGCGGCGCGCCGCCTCGACGGAGCGCGCCCGGGCGTCCGGCGCGGCGTACGGGTCGAGCGGGAAGCGATCGACGGGCTGCCGCGGGAGCGAGAGCAGCTCGGCCGGCACCAGCGTGCGCGCCGTGCTGCCGCCGAGAAGGATCCGCGCTCGCTCGCACACGGTCGCCGCCGCGGCGGCGCCGAGCCAGCCCGCCGGCTCATCGACGCCCGCGGCCTCGAGGACGGGGCAGGCGAGCACCGCGTCCGGCGCGGTGAGCGGCGAGCCGGGCGGGGTAAGGAGCGGCGCCGCGGGAGCTGCCGGAGGGGACGCTCCGGGGGGCGCCGCGCGCGACGCCGCGAGCGACGCTGCGAGCGCGAAGGCGCCGAGCGCCGCGGCGGCGCCGCCGAGCCCGAGCCAGCGCACCCGCCCGGCGGGGCGAGGAGGTGCGGCAGCGGCGGCCTGCGGGGCGATCGGGGCGGCCCCAGGAGCGAGAGGATCGGCTCCGGGAGCGATAGGGACGGTTCCGGGAGCGATAGGGGCGGCTCCGGGAGCGATCGGGACGGCCCCAGGAGCGAGAGGATCGGCTCCCGGCGCGGCAGGATCGGTGCCCCGTGCGCCTTCGCGCCCCTCGACGGTCCTGGTCCCGCCGTCGCCCGCATCACGCTCCTCGGCGGTCCTGGTCCCGCCGTCGCCCGCATCACGCTCCTCGGCGGTCCTGGTCCCGCCGTCGCCCTCCTCGCGCTCCTCGGCCACCGCTCGCCGGGCGGACGAGGCTCCCTCGAGCGGCAGCTCGACGCCGGCCTCCCCGAGCGCTCCGGCCAGCGCCCTCACCGCGGCGACCGCGCTCGCGAAGCGGGCGGCGGGATCCGCCGCCGTCGCTCGCGCGAACCACGCATCCATCCCGGGCGGCAGCGCGACGCCGCGCCGCGCGGCGCGCGCCGTCGCGGGCTCCGCGGAGCCAGAGGAAGCCGTCAGCGCGAAGGCGATCGGGTCATGGCCCCGCGCCGCCTCGTCTTGCCAGTAAGGGCTCCCGACGAGCAGCGTGAAGGCGATCATCCCGAGCGCATGGATGTCGGCTGCCGGCGTGAGCTTGCCGCCGCGGAACTGCTCCGGTGCCATGTAGACCGGCGTGCCCGCCGCGCTCGTCGACTCGACGCCGGCGTCGAGGACCTTGGCGACGCCGAGATCGAGGATCTTGAGGCGCGGCGCGTCGTGCTCGCGCCGCTCCAGGAAGAGGTTGCTGGGCTTGAGGTCGCGGTGGACGACCCCGAGGAGGTGCATCTTGTCGAGCCCGAGCGCCGCCTGCCCGAGCCAGCGGAGCGCCTCGGCGGGCGCGCAGCGCCCCGCGCGCGCGAGACGCTGGGCCAGCGTCTCGCCTTCCAGGAGCTCCATCACCAGGAAGGGCGTCGACGTCGCCTGGTCGACCCCCGCGTCGAGGACGTCGACGAGGAACGGACTGTCGACCCGGCCCGCGATCCGCGCCTCCAGCGCGAACCGCCGCCGCAGATCGGCGCGCTCGATCGTGTGCGCGTGCATCACCTTGAGCGCGCGCCGGCGGCCGGTCTCGATGTCGAGGGCCTCGTACACCGCGCCCATCGCGCCCGCGCCGAGACGCCGCACGACGCGGTAGCGATCGGCGATGAGCGTCCCCCGGACCACAGCACCTCCGTCCGGAACGCGGTCTAGCGCCGGAACTGCTCGGGGTCGATCCGGTATCGCTTCAGCCAGCGCTGGATCTGCATCCGGGCCTTGCCCGCGGCGCGCGCCACGGCGGTGATGTTCCCCCGGTGCTCGACGAGCAGCGCCACGAGCTCCCGCCGGCGCGCGTCGTCCTCCGGTCGCGTATCGCCCTCCCGGCGCGCGTCGCCCTCCGGGGCGTCGCCCTGCTGGCCCGCGCCGCCCTCGTCCCCGCTGTCGCCGCCGCCTTCGCCTTCGCCGTCGTCGTCCTCGTTCCCGCCGTCGCGGCCGTCGCGGCCCTCGCCGTCGTCGCCCTCGTTCCCGCCGTCGCGGCCCGCGCGGGCGCCGCCCTCGTTCCCGCCGGCCGCGCGCGCGACCGCTTCGGGCAGGTGGGCCGGCTCGATCGTGCCGCGCTGCGCGAGCACGACAGCGGTCGTCACGCACTGCGCGAGCTCGCGGACGTTGGCGGGCCAGCCGTACATCAGCATCCCGCGCGCGGCGCGCGGGTGGAGCGCCACGCGCGCCGCGCGCCCGAGGAGCGACCCGAGCAGCAGGCCGAGGTCCTCGCGGCGCTCCCGGAGCGGCGGCAGCTCGACGACGTAGCCCGAGAGCCGCGCGAGCAGGTCGGCGCGGAACTCGCCCAGGGCAGCGAGGCGCTTGAGGGGGCGGTGCGTCGCCGCGACGACGCGCAGATCCACCCGGACGGGGCGCGTCGCGCCGACGGGGCGCACCTCCTGCTCCTGGAGCACGCGCAGCAGGGCCGCCTGGGCGGGCGCGGGCAGGTCGCCGATCTCGTCGAGGAAGAGCGTCCCGCGATCGGCGCTGCGCACGAGCCCCGGGCGGTCCTCGGTGGCGCCCGAGAAGGCGCCCTTCCGGTGCCCGAACAGCTCCCCCTCGACGAGCTCGCGCGGCAGCGCGCCGCAGTTGACGGCCACGAGCTCCCCGGGCCGCCCCGACAGCGCGTGGACCGCGCGCGCCATGACCTCCTTGCCCGTCCCGGTCTCGCCCTGGAGCAGGACCGGGATCGCGGAGCGCGCCACGACGGCGAGCTGCTCGAAGAGGCCGAGCAGGGCAGGCAGGAGCGAGGCGAGGCCTGGCGCGGCCTCCGCGCCGGGCGCGGCCTCGAACAGCGGCGGCGCGCCGGGCGGGTAGGGCAGGGCGGCGCGAAAGAGGAAGAACGTGCGGCCGAGCTCGATGAGGTCGCCGTCCGCGAGCCCCGCGTGCCGCTGCGGGACCCCGTTGACGAGGCTGCCGTTCTTGGAGCCGCTGTCCTCGACCACCCAGCGGCCGAGGAGCCGGACGACGCGGGCGTGCCTCGAGGAGAGCCACGGGTCGTCGAGGCGGAGGTCGAGCCGCCGGACCCCGGCGTCCCGCGCTGGCTCGAGCCTGCGGGCCGCGCCGCGCCCGATCGTCACCTCGTCGACGTCGTCGAGGGCGATGCGCACCGGCGGCGCGAGCGGCCGGTGGCTCTCGAGGACCAGGAACAGGAACGGACCGCTGCGGTCCCCGTCCGGCACCTCCGGTCCCCGGCTGACGGAGAGGGTGCTGCTCTCGAGCCCGCCTGACACCGATCCTGGGTACAGACCCGGACCGGCGCGGTCAATCCTCGCGGCGCGACCCGCGCGGCGGGGCTCAGGGCACGGAAGCCCCGTATGTACCCTGGCAGTGGGGCAGGTCGCTGGCGAGGTCGCACGGGTGGTTGAGGAACACCGTGATCACGTGCTTCCAGGCCGTGCCTCCCCCGGAGCAGGCGCGATAGGTCCTGTCTTCGTGCTCTCCCGCGCAGCGCTTGTCGGGTACGGGCGACGGCAGGGGGCTGCTGCGGCAGGCGCCGGGCAGGTTCGCGAAGCAGCCGGCGCCCCTGCCGGCGCATAGCCTGTCGGCGAGGTGTGCGACCGGCTCGGTCCATAGGTCGCTGTAACAGGCGTACTGGTTGTTGGGGAGCGCCGCCGTGCCGCCGGTCGCGATGCGTTGCGCGAAGAGGTTCCCGTAGAAGGCGCCTTCCCGGAAGGTGAACACCTCGCGCTCGGTCGCGGGGTAGCTCGCGCCCCTCCTCCGGGCCACGTCGTCCAGGATCACGTCCGCGCTGGCCGGAGGAGCTTTCTTCGGATCGAGCGAGGCCACCATCACCGCGAACGACGACGGGCCGGGGACGCCCCCAGCAGGACAGGTGAACTCCAGGCTGCTGGCCATGTGGGGGAGGAAGCCATCGGCGATCCAGCCCGAGTACCAGCGCGAAGGCGGCGGCGGGGCGGGATCGTGATCACAGCCGTGGATGCCCTTGCAGACACGCACCATCAGGCCGGGCTCGCTCGGCTTGAGCCTGACCGGCTGACGGGGACTGCACACGCCGACGTAGCGCTCGCTCCAGGCGTAGTTGCGCGTGGGGCCGCCGTCGCCGGGAGGGTCGGGGATCTCCGGGGAAAAGCTGCTGATGGCCGGGTCGAGCTCGGGATCCCGGTACGCCGTCTCCACGCGCACCTGCGTCAGGGGCAGCCGCAGGGGAGCCTCCTCTGCGCTGAGCGTCGAGAGGAGCACCTGCTTGCCGTGGGCGTTGGCGCGCGCGAGGACGCAGGCGGACACGAGCTCCAGGCAATCCTTGCCCGGCGTCCGCTCGTGCCAGTTCCACGGTGACGCGGCCCCGCAGAGGCCGAGCTCGCCCTGCCAGCTCGACACGATGCCGTCCGGGGAATTCAGATCCGACACGACACGGCCTCGATCGAGCGCGCACGAGACGGTGTATTGCAGGAGCGCTTTCGCGTTCTCGTCCAGCGCGCCGCCGGAAGCGCGGTGGTCCGTCAACAGACGGCTGTTGAGGGGGCGCTCGCGGAGCAAGGTGATGAGCGCCGCGTTCCTGTCGAGCGCCGCGGCGGTGATCGCCTCGGTCCGCATGCTGTTCCGGGGCATCAGCGCCGCGGGCGCCTCGACGACGAGCTCCGGCGCGTCATCCTCGGTCCACCCGGGGCCGGGCTCCCCTGAGGCGCAGCCTGCCGCGGCTGCGGCGGCGCAGACGAGGAGAGGTGTGGTCATCTTCATCCACGGAGTCCACGGAGCGGAGGTTTTCATCGTAGCTTCCATTCCATCGGCCCGATCGCGGGCGCGCCGGTGACAATGCCAGAACCACGCCAGGGCAGAGCACCGCCGCGCGGGTGTCGTGCGCGCGCAATTCGCCGGCGCAGATCGGCGGCGCGGGGGCGCCTTCCTCGCTCGCGCCGAGGGCCGTGCGGGTCACGCGCTGGCCGGGGCCGAGCAGGCAGCTGACCGACACACGGAAGGGACGGCCGCGCGCGGCCCGCCTGCAACAGGCGCCGAGCGCGCGAGAGGCGCTGTTGCACCCGTTGCACCCGTTGCACCTGTTGCACGCTGTTGCACGCTGTTGCTGACCGGATCTTCCCCGGAGGGAACTGGAGCTACCGCCTGGCGCGCGACGGCGAAATCGCACACCGAGGCCGATCCTTCAGGCCGGATCACGTCGTACCTGATCGCCCTCAAGGGCTCGTTTCTGGAGCGGGTCGGCGTGACGACCGACATCCATATCTGCGAGTCGGCCTGGGCGGTGATCCCCTCGGTCACGTGTTCCCTGGATATCGGGTCTCGCATCATCGGGGGCGGTGCCCGCGCCAACTGGACGGGATACGGGCAGCTGCTCACGGCGAGCAACTTCGCCACCCGGTACTCGTCGCGGGGAGCGCGGGCCGGCCTCGATGGCGGACGGTCACCCGCCCGGGCAGGGCGCGCCGGCGCGGGCCCAGGTCTCCCAGGCGGCGACGAACTCGGCATAAGGCGTCGGGATGGGCGTGCGGCCGGCGCCGGGGTTCCAGCCCCAGGTCACGAGCGGGTCCTCGAGGTGGACGCGCAGCGCCGCCATGTCCTTGCCGCCGTTGCGCGCGGGGTCCTTGACCTGCTCGCACAGCGCGCGCGGGGCGACGCCGACGAACACCATCTTCATCTCGGGCGGCGGCATGTGCCAGCCCTTCGCGACGCCGGGCGGCACGTTCATGCCGAAGCTGTTGGGCGGGTTCGTCGGCCCGTGGCACGTCGTGCACTCGGCGCCGGCCATGCCGTGGCCGGTGGGGCCGCGGAGCACGTACTGGTTGTGAAGGCGGCCCTCGTCGCCCTGCAGCGGGACGTCGCCCGCGGGGTGACAGTTCTGGCAGCGGGCGTGCTGGAGGACACCCCGCACCGTCTCGAACGCGGCGAGGCCTGCCTCGCGGCTGGCGGGCGCCTGCGAGGGCGGCTGCGCCTGCGAGGCGCCGGGCGCCTGCCCCCCGCAGCCGGCGAGGAGCAAGGCGAACACAAGAGAGGATCGGATCATGGTCAGCACCTAGGCGAGGCGAAGCGGGAGAGAGCGCAGCCGCTGCTTGGTCAAGGCGAACACCGCGTTCGCCACGGCGGGCGCGATCGGCGCGGTGGCAGGCTCCCCGATGCCGCCCATCTTGGCCTGGCTCGGGATGATGTGGACGGCGATGCGCGGCATGTCGACCATCCGGAGCATGGGATAGTCGTGGAAGTTGCTCTCCTGGACCACCCCGTCGGCGATGTTGAGCTTGCCGTGGAGCGCCGCCGTCAGGCCGAAGGCGACGCTGCCCTGGATCTGCGCCTCGACGCCGAGCGGGTTCACCGCGGTGCCGCAGTCGACGCTGCAGGTGACCTCGTGGACGCGGATGCGCCCCTGCTCGATCGAGATCTCCACGACCTCGGCGACGATGGAGCCGAACGACTCGTGCATCGCGAGCCCGCGCGCCCGCCCCGCCGCGGGCGCGGTGCCCCAGCCGGCCTTCTCGGCGGCGACCTTCAGCGCGTTGGCGTGCCGCGGCTTGTCCTTGAGCAGCTCGAGGCGGTACGCGAGCGGGTCCTTCCCGGCGGCGTGCGCCAGCTCGTCGACCATGCTCTCCACCGCGAAGGCGGTGTGCGTGTTGCCGACCGAGCGCCACCACAGCACGGTGATCGGCGTCTTCGGCGAGTGCAGCGACACCCGGAGCGCGGGCGTCTTCTCGACATAGGGCGACTCGGCGATCCCCTCGATCGAGCTGTGGTCGATGCCGTTCTTCATGACGAGCGCCTCGAGCGGCGTGCCGGCGATGATCGACTGGCCCACGACCGTCTGATCCCACGCCGCCGGCATGCCGCGCGCGTCGACGCCGACCTGGATCCGGTGGACGAACGCGGGGCGGTAATAGCCGCCGCGCATGTCGTCCTCGCGCGTCCACACGACCTTGACCGGCACGCCGGCCGCCTTCGCGACGATCACGGCCTCGGCGACGAAATCCGCCACGGGGCTGGCGCGCCGCCCGAAGGCGCCGCCGAGGAACGTCGTGTGGATCTGGACCTTCTCCGGCGTCGTGCCGAGGATCTTCGCCGCGGCCATCTGGTCGCCGGTCTGGAACTGCGTGCCGGTCCAGATCTCGCAGCGATCGCCGTCGATCTTGGCCGTGCAGTTGAGCGGCTCCATCGGCGCGTGCGCGAGGTACGGCACGTCGTACTCCGCCTCGACCCGGGACTTGGCCGCGGCCATGGCGTCCTCGACCTTGCCGACCTGGGCGGCGACCACGCCGGGCTTCCGCGCCTGCGCGCGGAAGTCGGCGAGCAGCTTGGCGCTGTCGGCGCCGCCGCCCTCGGGCTTCGTCCACTCGGCGCGGAGCGCGTCGCGCCCGAGCTTGGCGGCCCAGAAATGCGCGGCGACGACGGCGACGCCGTTCGCGGTGGGGACCACCTTCTCGACGCCGGGCACCTTGAGGGCGTCCGCGGCGTCGAACTTGACGAGCTTCGCGCCGAAGGCCGGCGGGCGGAGCACCACGGCGGTGCGCAGCCCGGGGAAGTGCACGTCCATCCCGAACTGCGCCTTGCCCGTGATCTTCTCCGGCGTGTCGAGGCGGCGCACGACGGTGCCGATGAGCTTCCAGTCCTTGGGGTCCTTCAGCTTCACCTTCGCCGGCGGGTTCAGCTTCATCGCCTCCTCGGCGACCTGGCCGTACGTCAGCTGGTCCTTGCCGTGGGTGATGACCCCCTTCGCGGCGACGCACGTCGCGGGCGAGACCTTCCACCGGGCGGCCGCCGCGCGCACCAGCATGTCCTTCGCCATCGCGCCGACCGTGCGGTACCGCTCGAACTCCCCGTTGGTGGTCGACGACCCGCCGGTCATCTGGAAGTGCATCAACGGATGGCCGTAGACCGGCGCGGTGGGCGCGTGCTCCGACCGCACCTTCGACCAGTCGCACTCGAGCTCCTCGGCGATCAGCATCGCGAGCCCGGTCCAGATGCCCTGGCCCATCTCGGAGTGCGCGAGCACCACGGTCACGGAGTCGTCCGTCCCGATGCGCACGAACGCGTTCGGCGAGAGCGGCGGCGGCTGCGCCGCCTTCGGCGCGGCGCGGAGCCCCTGCGGAACGTAGAAGCTGAGCAGGAGCCCCGCCGCCGAGCCCGCGGCCACCTGCATGAAGTCACGCCGGGAGACGGTCACTTGCCACCTCGCTTGACGAGCCGCGACGCGAGGTGCACCGCCTCGCGCACACGCACATACGTGCCGCACCGACACACGTTTCCGGAGAGCGCCGCGTCGATGTCGGCGTCGGTCGGGTCAGGCTTCTGCTCGAGCAAGGCGACCGCCGTCATGATCTGGCCGGACTGGCAGTACCCACACTGGACGACGTCGGCCTGCGCCCACGCCTGCTGCACCGCGTGCGACCCGTCGGCGGAGAGGCCCTCGATCGTCGTCACCTTGCGCGCCCCGACGCTCGAGACAGGCAGGACGCAGGAGCGCGCGGGCTTGCCGTCGATGTGGACCGTGCAGGCGCCGCACTGGGCCATGCCACAGCCATACTTGGTGCCGGTCAGTCCCAGGAGGTCCCGGATCACCCAGAGCAGAGGCATCTCCGGAGTGGCCTCCACCTCGCGAACAACGCCGTTGATATGGAGTTTCATGGCCGTCCAGGCCATACTTTTGGGCTGGCGCGACGTCAAGCGACGGTGCTTGGTTTTATTGTTTCTTCAACATCGACTGGCGGCTTGCTGTCGCCGCCGCGTCGCGGCGACGCCGCAGGGGCGACACGCGGGTCCAGTGACAGCGAACGCCCTGGCGAGGGCGTCGTGAAAGGATGATGATACCCGGCGCATGAACGAGCTTGAGCGGATCGTGCGAGAAGCGGCGACATTGGTGGCGGATCGGTCCCCGTTTCTGCTCGCGACCGTCGTGCGGGTGTCGGGGTCGTCGTACCGGCGCCCCGGCGCGCGGATGCTGGTCGCCGGCGATCGCTGGCTATCGGGGTGCGTGAGCGGCGGCTGCCTCGAGGGCGACGTGATGCTCCGGGGAGAGCACCGGTGCCGCGATGGCGCCGTGGTGGTCACCTATGACTCGACCACCGAGGACGGCGAGCCGTGGGGCGTGGGGCTCGGCTGCAACGGCGTCGTCGACGTCCTGCTCGAGCGCGTCGAGGCGGGGGCGGCCCACGACGCGCTCGCGTTCGCGGGCGCCTGCTTCGCCGAGGAGACCACGGGCACGCTGGTCACGGTGATCCGCTCGACGACCAGCGCGGTCCGGGTCGGCGCGCGTCTCGCCTTCGGTCCGCCGTGCGCCCTCGCGCACCCGGTGGCCGATCCTGCGGCGCGCGCCGCGATCGAGCGCGCGGCGCGCGGTCCGGCCGGGGTCGTCGAGCTCGACGGGCCGGGGATCACCGTGCTCGTGGAGAAGATCGCGCCGTCGCCGCAGCTCTTCGTGCTCGGGGGCGGTCACGACGCGGTGCCCCTCGTCACGCTCGCGAAGTCGGTCGGCTTCCGGGTCACGGTGGCTGGCCCGAGCATCCGCCAGGGGGCCCGGTTCCTCGCGGCCGATCGCGTCGTCTCGACCGGCGGGGCGATGGATCGGCTCCGCGCGCTCATCGACGCGGCGGCCGAGCCGTACGTGGTGATCATGCACCACCAGCGCACGCCGGATCGCGACGCGCTCGAGGTCGCCCTCGCGTCGCGCGCCCGCTACATCGGCGTGCTCGGGCCCGCGCGCCGCACGCGCGAGCTCCTCGCCGAGCTCGGGCGCCGCGCCGGCGACGATCCGCGGCTCCACGCGCCGATCGGGCTCGATCTCGGCGCGGAGACGCCCGAGCAGATCGCGCTCTCGGTCGTGGGCGAGCTCCAGGCCGTCGCGCGCCGGGCGCAAGGGGGGAAGCTGCGCGACCGCGCCCGGCCGCTGCACGCCGGCCTGGCGATGGTCGTGCTGGCCGCCGGCGGCTCGCGCCGTCTCGGGCGTCCCAAGCAGCTCGTCGAGCTCGACGGGACGCCGCTCGTCCGGCGCGTGGCGACGGCGTGCGTCGAGGCGCGGTCCGGGCCGGTGGGCGTCGTGCTCGGCGCCCACGCCGGCGCTGTCGCGCGCGCGCTCGGCGATCTCGCCGTCGCGCACGTCGCGAACGACGCCTGGGAAGAGGGGATCGCTTCCTCGATCCGCGCCGCGGTCCGGTGGGCGGAGGCCTCGAAGGCCGACGCGCTCCTGATCGCGCTCGCGGATCAGCCGCTGATCACGGTCGAGCACCTCACCGCCCTGCGGAACGCGTGGCTCGCGGGCGCTCCGGCCGCCGGGTCGCGGTTCAGCGGCGTCGTGGGCGCGCCGGCGGTCTTCGACCGATCGCGCTGGGAGGCGCTGTCGCGGCTCGAAGGGGACCAGGGCGCCGGCCGGCTGCTGCGCGCCGAGAGCGTGGCGGCGATCGACTGGGAGGGCGGGGCGATCGACGTGGATACGGCCGACGACGTGCGCGCGCTCGGCGGGCACGCGCCGGCGGAACAGCCGAGCTGCTGAGTCGCCGGCGCTCTGGACGAGCTTCCGCAAGCTGCGGGGCTCCCTTGGCCAGCGCTGCTACGAGCAGGCCGCGAGCTGCAGCGCCGCTTCGGGCCGCCCCATTTCTCGCGAGCCGGCGCCATTCGCGTCCGGCGGCCTCGCCGAGCGCGGCCTCATCATCGTACTTCCCGTGGCGTCGACGCGCGGATTCAAAGCCATGTGACCGAGGCGGAAGCGGACGGCTGGATCACCTCGATCCAGCATGAATGGTCGCTCGGTCCCGGTGATGCCGCCTCACCACAGCTCCCCGGAGGGCAAACCGCCGCAGAACGCTGAAAGTGCCTGGTGGGCCGCGGATTGGCGTGATGGCGTTCCCGTCGATGCATGGACGAATTGTTGAAACAAGCGTCGATTTCCCAGAAGCGGCGGAGCGCATGAATATAGCAGCTCTGCGTTGGCCGCGGTGAACGCGCGACGCGCCTGCCTACGCGTCCGCGGTCACGGGAGCGCCTCCCGCGCCTGCCTCCAGGTTCAAGGAGTGTAGAGCTCGGTGGTATTGAGCGTGGTGTTTCTTTCGCCGCTCACGGTCTGGCCGATTCCTCCAACCACGAGCACCTTTCCGACGCTGGGAAGCCATGTCGCGGTATGCTCGCCCCGGGTCGTGCTCATCGTGCCGGCAGAGGACCAGCGGTTCGTCATGGGATCGTAGATCTCAGCGTTGGAGCGGCCGTATGCGCCGCTCACCAGTACTTTCCCGCAAGGGCCAAAGAGCACCGCGGCATGAACATAACGAGCTGTGGTCAGTGACGCCGCTGGCGACCATGTATTGGCTGCCGGGTCGTAGAGCTCACTGGTCGCGAGGACCGCGCCGCCGTTGTTGCCGCCTGCTACGACGACCTTGCCGAGGTTGGGGAGCCATGTCGCCGTGTGGAGCAGGCGAGCACCAGACATCGACCCAGCCGACGACCAGCTATTCGTGACCGGATCGTAGATGTCGGCGCTCGCGTGCACGGGAAGGCGGCCGTTGTACCCACCCGCGATCAGTACCTTGCCGTTGCCCAGCAGCGTTGCGGTGTGCTCGGCACGAGCTGCGCTCATCGATCCGGCCGAGGCCCAAGTGTTGGTCGACGGGTCATAGACCTCGGCGGACACGGTAACTGGACTGCCCGTGAAGCCGCCGGCCACAAGTACCTTGCCATCGTTTAGCAGCGTTGCGGTGTGCTCATAACGAAGGGTGCTCATGCGAGGTCCGCTTGACCATGTATTGGTGCCAGGGTCGTAAATGGCGGTGCTCGCAGTGTAGCCCGATCCCGTGTAGCCCCCGGTGACCAGCACCCGCCCATCGTCAAGCAACGTCGCGGTGTGGGCGCGGCGGGGCATGGGCATCGAGGGGGCCGCGCTCCAGCTCTCCGATACTGGGTCGTACAGCTCCGCTGTCGCCGTGGGCTCCCAGCTGGTCGCGCCCAGGATATAGCCCCCCGCGACGAGCACCTTGCCAGAGCCGAGCAGCGTCGAGGTGTGCCAGCTTCGTGAGCTCGCCATCGACGACGCTGATGTCCATGCGTTCATGGTGGCGCCGCACGCCCCCGGTCTGCTCGTGATGTTGAGGTTGAAGGTGCCGCACAGGGACGAGTACCCATCCACGACGACTCGAACCTGCTGGTTCGCGGACAAGCTCACCGCCAGGGATGACAGCAATGTGCCGCTGGCATCATCATTGCACCCGAGTGATTCGCCTGTGGCGGGGTTCAAGATCTGAAGTAGCGTGTCGTAGCTGGACCCTTCTGTCGAAAACCGGAACTCACCTGTGTCCGGCGAAGTCCACAAGAATGCTTGATCGGGCGCGCCCACGCTCCCGCAGGTCGGCGTCAGCTCATCCGCCAGGCCGCAGGTATCTCCAGAGATGACCGGTGAGGCGAGTGAAGAACCGAGGTTGATCGTTAACGCCCCCTCGGCGCTCGCGACGTCCTCGACCTCCCCGGGATCATAGGGCATCTCACCGTCGAAATCTGTGACGCATGCGGAGATGAGAATACTGCTTGTAAAAAACGCTCTGTGACGTGCATTCATAGACAGCCTGTATGAATCGCTTGCCCTCTGTTGACCTTTGACCTGGAAGCCGGCCGCAGATCGGCTCTTCAGCGAGATGTGCCGGGTAAAGTATGCTGGAAGCCCCACCTCGGCTCCTGGGGAGCTCCCAGCGTTCAACATTCACGGGATCGTCACGAGGCAGCGACCTCGCGTGCAGTACAAGAGATCGTTACTGACGACGGCCGCTTCCGGTGAAGACTAGGGCCACGCGACCGGTCCGCACAGGCCGGAGTTGCCCAGCGCGATCGCGTAATCTGTGTTGTTGATCGTGCCGTTCCCGTCGATATCCTTGATGTCGCCTGGGTTGGATGAAGTGGCAGGGTTGGCTGCAGCGCCGATCACCTGGAGATCGCCGGTCCAGCTGACGCAATTGTCCCCGTTCACGTCGCCAGCGGGCAGGGTGACGCTGCTCAGAGTCGTCGTGCTGCCAGCCGCCGCCGCCACGGTGGCCTTCTTTGTGCTCAGATACCCTGATTTCACCGCTGTGACGGAGTAGGTGTCAGGCGGAAGGTTCAGCGAGTAGGCCCCGGATTCGTTCGTGACCGCCGCGTCGCCCACCTGATTAACTCCCTTCCAAGCTTTGACGATCACGCCGCTGTGATTCGATCGGCCCTGGAGCTTGATGCTGCCGTTGATGGTGGAAGTCGCCACCTGCGGCGTACCGTTCTGCACGTGCAGAGATCCGTTGCACGATGGGTAATAGTTTGTATTTCCGGCGACCTTCTTCCAGTCAGGGATGCCGGTCCCGCCCCAAGGGCGCCCCGTATTCACGACGGCGTACAGGGTGTTCGGCGGCATGAAGACCTTCACGTCGGTGTTGGGAGGGAGGTTGTAGAAGACGTTCTTCTTCGCGTCGGTGATCCAGCCCGGCTGGGTGCGGAACCACGGGGCAGGGACGACGACCTGGATCTCGAGCTTTCCGCCGAGCTCGTCCAGGTAGTCCTCATCGACGGTGACACGAATGCAGGCTGGGTCCGTCTTCTTGACATCGAAGTTCCATGCAGAGAAGTGAGGAACCGACGCCGTCGCCACGCCGTCGGCGACGTTGCCTACCCCTTGCTGCGTCCAGAGGCCCGTGGCTTGATCGAAATGCCACATGTCGATGGTCGCCGCGTAGCTGTTCTCCGAATCGGCGAGCACCGAGACGGTTGCGAGCTGCCCAGGCGCCAGGTTGTACAGGTTCCCGGAAGCATCCCTGAACTCTGCAGAAAACGCGCCGACGCTCTGGAGCGCGACGATGCTTCCGTCCGTGGTGACGCCGCTCATGTCCCCGATCATCGCCTCCTCTCGGAGCCTGTAGGTGTGGATGTTCAGCTGGAGCGGCCCCGTGGCCACGTTTCCGCTGCGGTCGACCAGAGCTCCGGCGTTGATCGCGATCCGCGTCCCGGCGCTGTCGATCACCGAGATGGGCGCCGACGGGTTGATCGTGATGACCTCCGCGGGGACCAGCTCGAGGGTCACGTCCACGGAGCTCAGCCCACGCCGAGTGGACGACGTCACGTAGCCGCTCTTGCTCGCCTGGATCACATAGATCGTGGATCGAGGAGCATAAAGCTCGAAGTACCCGGCCGCGTCGGTCGTGGCGACGGTCCCGTTCACCGAGACTGTAGCGCCGTTCAGCAGTTCGCCAGACTTGCTCCGCACCGTACCGGCGAAGAGCTCCTGAATAACGATCGCTTCGCTGGACTCGCGCAGAAGTTGGCTTTTGTCGTGTTCATCTGCAGGCGTCGAGCTGCAGCCGACCACTCCCGTCGCGAGCGTGGCAGCGGACGTGCCAACGAGCACGGCTGCCGCTATGGCTCGAAGAAGGTCGTCAACAATCGATTTCATGGTCATCTCCTTGTCGCTCGTCATGGAGCCGAACTAAGTGTTTATACATATGGATTTTGGTTGTCCGACACGGTATGTGTGTGCGCTGCCAATCTGCCGCAAAAGAGCGCTCGTGGCCGGACGTGTCGCGCGTGAGCTAGCGTTAGCTTCGAATCGACGATGCTATGTGTTCGTATGGCGATTGGCATACTGCGCGTGCTCGCTGCCAAGTGGAATACCACTTTAGTGGCAGGCCCTCCCCCTCATCCGACGTCCGGCTTACCGCGTGGGCCAGTCGCTACGCCGACCTTCGGCAAGAATTTTACACCTCCGCATGAGGGTTCGAGCGCTCGCATCGTCGACATCGCACCGTCGCACGCTCTTGGCGATGTCGATGGCCTGCTTATACGAGCGGCGAACAGGTTGCTGAATGGTCAATTCAATTACGAACTGCGGGGCAGTGGTCGCGCGCCGAGCTCATCAACCTGGTGATCGCGCTCTCGAGCACGCCCGCGCCTCCAGAGGAGGTGGCGGTCGGACGGGTCGCGTCTCGGCGAGCGAGGCGACCAGGGCGGCCCGAGGCCGGATCGAGGCGGTTCGGCGCCGCGAATTCGAAGCCCAAGTTCATTCTTGGTTCATAAAAAAAAAGGAACGACAGAGGCACAGAGGGCGGAACAAAGCAACTCTGTGCCTCGATGATTCAAATTTCCCCAATCACGCAACCAGCGACGAGCTCCGTGCACGCGGCGCTCGTTGAAAGACACCGCCTCGCGATCCGCCCTCGTGAGAAGGTGACGATGTATCCGGATTGTTCCGCGCTTTGCGGTGGTCTACTTCAATCCACGACCGAGCGGGCGGCGGCCTGCGCACGACGGGCTCGAGCTCAGGGCATCCGCGTGAGAGACTGTAGTCACTTCACGCCCCCGAGCGGTCCGGGCGACCAGAAGGAGGAGGTCATGCGTCCTTGTGCTCCGCGGCTTGGTTCGACGATCTTCATCGCGAGCTGTCTCGCCCTGGCGGCGAGCTGCTCTGCGTCCAACGAGGGCACCCCCGGCGGCGAGGGCGCGGGCGGCGGTGACAGCCCCGGCCCTGGCGGCCCCGGCGGCCCTGGAGGCCCCGGCAGCACGGGGACCGGGGACGATATAGGCGTCGGCGACAACGGCGGCACGTTCCGTTGCGGCGACGGAGTCCTCACCTCGGACGAGGCCTGCGACGACAGCAACGCCGCGGGCGCGGACGGCTGCGCCGCGGATTGCCGCTCGGTCGAGCTGGGCTGGTCCTGCCCGGCGGCGGGCGCCGCCTGCTTTCGCATCGCCCGCTGCGGGGACGGCGCCGTGGTGTTCCCGGAGCTCTGCGACGACGCCAATAACGAGCCGGGGGACGGCTGCTCGCCGACCTGCAAGGTCGAGGTGGGCCACAAGTGCGACGGCAACCCGAGCGCCTGCACGCCGACGGCCTGCGGCGACGGCGCCCGGGAGGGCGCGGAGAGCTGCGAGGACGGCAACACGCTGCCCTTCGACGGCTGCTCCTCGAGCTGCCAGGCCGAGCCCGATTGCTCCGCGGGCTCCTGCGCGTCGAGCTGCGGCGATGGCCTCGTGCTCGCGGAGGACTGCGACGACGGCAACAACATCGACGGCGACGGCTGCTCCGCGACGTGCGTGACGGAGCCCGGCTATACCTGCGCCGTGCCCCAGCCGTCGGGATCGATGGCCGTGCCGGTGGTGTTCCGCGACTTCAGGGCGTCCCACCCCGACTTCCAGCCGGATGGCCCCGGCCGCAGCGCGCCTGTCTTCGGCATGGTCGCGCCCCGGCTCGACGCCGAGAAGAAGCCTGTGTACATGGCCGCCGCGAACAGCCTTGTCACGAGCGCCCAGAGCTTCGCCGCCTGGTACCACGATGTGCCCGGCACCAACAGCACCACGGTCACCACGCTGACGCTGTGGGACACCGGGGACGGCCGCTTCGTGAACCGCTGGGGCGAGGAAGGCGAGCAGTGGTCGCTGCTGTCCCCGGAGAGCGCGCACTACTGCGGCAACGTGGGCCACGAGGTGGACGACGAGCCGTGCACCTCGTCGACCGAGAACACCGCGTCCTGCGGCGACATCCACAGCCCCGAGTTCCGCGGCTGCGAGGTGCGCGGCGGGGTCTACTGGGCGAGGTACATCGAGGCCTCCTACGATGGAAACCCGCTGTTCTTCCCGGTCGACGGCGACCCGTTCACCCCGGCGGCCGAGCGCGTGCCCGCCGACATCTTCCCGAGCTACGGAGATGGGAGCTGGCTGAAGGAGGAGGGCACCCCGGACCACAACTTCCACTTCACGAGCGAGATCCGCTACTGGTTCCAATACACGGCGGGCCAGGAGTACGTGCTCGACTTCACCGGCGACGACGACGTGTGGGTGTTCATCAACGATCGCCTCGCCGTCGACGTCGGCGGCATCCACAGCGCGGTCACCGGGCACCTCGTCATCAACGCCTCGGGGGCAGGCAGGGTGACCTACGCCGCGGAAGGGGACGAGGTCATCCCGGCGCGGAACGTCGATCTCGGCCTCGTGGACGGCGGCGTGTACCAGATCGCCGTGTTCCACGCCGAGCGACAGACCGCGGCGTCGACGTTCAAGCTCACGCTGCAGGGCTTCGCGACGGCGCGCAGCGAGTGCATCCCGACCTGCGGCGACGGCATCGTCAGCCTGGGCGAGCAGTGCGACGACGGCGTGAATGACGGCGGCTACGGCGAGTGCGGGCCGCGCTGCCAGCTCGGCGAGTTCTGCGGCGACGGCGTGGTCCAGGACGTGGAGGAGTGCGACGACGGCAACAACCTCGACGGGGACAGCTGCGGCAGCGGCTGCCGCAACCTCACGCCCCGCTGAGCCGGCCCGGCCCGCAGGTGGTCGCCTGTCGATGTCACCGTCGCCCTCGATCGGGAGCGCGCATGAGATTCGGTCGCGCGAACCGTGAGCACGGAACGCGCAGTCGGCGGAAGAACCGAGCGATCTCTTGGCCCTGTTCAGGGAGTAGACGTATGTTCCCATGTCGGACCTCGCTTGCGCGGGGTCCGGCTACGCTCGGGCGACAGAAGAAACGTCATGCGATCCGACCCGTCCCTGGAAAAGCGACGCCACGTCGAGAACTTCTCCACGCATGGAAGGGCCGCCTTCCCCCCACGGCCTGCGGGGGCTCCACCCCCATCCGTTCCCCGAGGATCTCCGTGAAAGACCGGACGCCCCCGACCTTCAAGGGCGCGCTGAACAGCCCGCTCGCAGCGCCGGTGCCGCGACGAGGCAGCAGGCGCGGGGGAGGCAGCGCAGCGGGACGCGCAGAGGAGGCGCGAGCTGGCACGGAGGGGACCGAGGGAGCATGAAGCGCGCGTCCAAAACACGGAGCGGGAGAAGCCCGGGATGCTCAGGAAGCTGAAGCTGAAAGGAGTGGGTCCTTCGCCCTCGCTGGCGCTGGAGCTCGCGGTGCGGCTCAACGTGCTCACCGGGGACAATGGCGTGGGCAAATCGTTCCTTCTGGACATCGCCTGGTGGGCGCTGACCCGGACCTGGGCGAGCAACCCAGCGCTACCGCGAGACAACGCCAAGAAGGCGGTCATCTCGTACGTCCTCCGCGGGAAGACGCGCGAAGCGGAGGCCGTCGTCTCGACGTATCGCTTCTCCGAGCAGCAGTGGCCGCTCAAGGCGAAGCGCCCGGCGATGCCCGGTATCGTGATCTACGCTCGTGTGGACGGGGGCTTCTCGGTATGGGACCCGGCGCGCAACTACTGGCGGAGCGCTCCCTCGCTCGGCGTCGATGATCGCGATCGGCCGCCGGCTTATCATTTCGACAACCAGTCAGTCTGGTCCGGGCTCTCGGTGAACGGCAAGCGTGCCTGTGAGGGCCTCATTCGCGACTGGGTGAGCTGGCAAAAGGGCAATGACCCCGAGTTCCACCTGCTCGCCCAGGTGCTCGAGGCGCTGTCCGTCCCCGAGGAGCCGCTCAAGGTAGGGCCCCCGCAGCGCGTCCGGCTCGGTGAAGGCTACGATACGCCGACGATCGCGACGTCCTACGGAACGGTGCCGATCACGCACGCGTCCGCGGGCGTCCGCCGCGCAGTGGCGCTCGCGTACCTGCTCGTGTGGGCCTGGCGCGAGCACCGGCTCGCGTCAGAGCTGCAGCGACGAAGGCCCGATCACCGGCTCGTGCTCCTCATCGATGAGCCCGAGACCCACCTCCACCCGAAATGGCAGCGGCTCTTCGTACCTGCTGTGCTCCAGGCGGTCAAGGCACTGCGGGAGAGCGAGTCGGCGGAGACCCAGCTCATCACCTCGACGCACGCCCCGCTGGTCCTGGCCTCGCTGGAGCCGCTCTTCGACCCTCAGCAGGACGATCTCCTCCACCTCGAAGTGCAGGGTGGCCGGGTCGAACTCCGCTCCGGGATGTGGGCGAAGCAGGGTGACGCAGACGCCTGGCTCACCTCCGACGTGTTCAACCTCGAGCAGGCGCGCTCGCGCCCTGCGGAGATCGCGATCGAAGCGGCGGAGGCGTTCATGCGCGGCGACCGCGAAGCGCTCTCGGAAGGGCTTCGTACACGTGAGCAGATCGACGAAGAGCTTCGACGGCTGCTGCCTGCACACGACCCGTTCTGGGCCCGGTGGCTCGTCTCCCGATCGCCCCGGGGACGGAGGCGTGGATGATCCCCGTTCGGCGCGTCCGAGAGCCTGGCACATTCGACGAGGATGCCAGAAGGCCCGGAAAGAAGTGGCTGAGAGACAACCCCGGCGCGAAGCGCCCGAAAGACTTCTGGTCACCGTTCCGGCTGCACCTCGCCAGGGGCTTCAAGGACCTCTGCGGGTATGCTGCGATGCACGACCCGACGGGCGGCACCGTTGACCACTTCCTGAGTTATCAAAATCACCCGGAGCTCACCTATGAGTGGTCGAACTACCGCTTCGCGTCGGCTACGCTCAATAGCACCAAGCGCACCGCGGACGCCAGGGTGCTCGATCCATACGAGGTGCGAGACGGGTGGTTCGAGATCCTGCTCCCGTCATTGCAGCTCGTGACCACCGACAAGATCCCTGCCGCATACAAGGCCAAGGCCGAGTTCACCATCAAGCACCTCAAGCTGCGTGACGGAGAGCGGTTGATCAGGTGGCGGCGATCGTTCATGGAGCAGTACGAGGAGGGCCATCTGGACATCGAAGGGCTTCGCCTGTGGGCGCCGCTCATCGCGGCAGCCGTGGAGAAGCGCGACGGCAGCGTGCCGGCGCCCAGGACGACGAGAGCGCAGATCGCCACGAAGGCTAGCGCGAGCAAGGCGCGGAAGGGAGGCCCGACGCGGAGCGCCAGGCTAGGCGCGACACCGCCGCGAACAAAGACGAAGCGGAGCTGATGTGCCCGCGGCGTGGAGCTGCCCCTGGGGCGCCGCAACGGCGCGCCAGGCAGGCCTCAGAGCAGGCTCACGATCGGCCCGGCGTCGCCGTCGAGCCATTGCTCGGAGATCACGAAGGTGGTCGCGACCCCGAACTCGCTGCGATAGCCCCCGGTGGCCGAGAGGATCTCGATGACCCGCCGGTCCCCGTGGCGGACGGGGAAGACCACGGAGACGCCCGTCGCGAGCCCGAGCGGATCGTGCTCGCTGTTCTTCTGGTCCAGCCAGAGCCACTCCTCGCCGGCGCTCGCGCCGAGCGTCCTCACGACGGCCACCGAGGGCGTCGCGCAGTCGATGCGCAGCCACTCGCGCCGCATCCGCGCCTTGCACGCGGCGCCGCCCCTGTCCCTCGCGAGCCGCACCGTCTCGGCGGCGTCCCACTCCGCCGCCTGGGGCCGCGGCGTCCGCTCGGGCGCAGGCGGCGCCTCTTCCAGCAAGCGCTCCTTCGGCGCCGCCGCCGCACCCTCGCCCCCGTCCGGGAGGGCTGCCGCCGCCTCGACCCGAGGCCCTCCCGCGGCGCCGTCCGGCGCTGCGGGCGCGGCGCTCGGCGGCTCCGCGGCTTGCGCCGGCGCGAGCGCGCCGAGCAGGACTGTACCGATCCAGAGCAGCTTCTTCATAACGTCCTCAGGAAGGCGACGAGCGCCGCCCTGTCCTTCCTCGACATGTGGCTCGTCCGACCCATGCGATCCTGGTTGTTCTCGACGAGCTCCGCGAGCGTCCTCGCGGAGCCATCGTGGTAATAGGGCGCCGTCCCGGCGATGAAGCGGAGGGATGGCGTCTTGTACACCTGGCCCTTCTTCTCCCTGTAAAACCCGGGCCGGACGGCGAGGTCCGGCATCGGGTAGCCCATCCGATCGGTGTACTCGGTCTCGGGCACATGGCAGCGGGAGCACTGCGCCGCCTCGCTCGTGAAGAGCGCGAAGCCGTGCTTCTCCTCCGGCGTGAGCGGCCGATCCTCCCTCGGCGGGGGCGCGAGGCCCTCGCGCAGGAAGCTCGCGATGTACCCCGCGCGCAGCGCGATCTCGCCGTCCGAGCCGCCGCCCGTCCCCCACCGGTGCAGGCCGAAGCCCTCCCGGACGCGCGCGGCGAGGGTCTCGCTCTGGGCGTTCCAGCCATAAGGGCCCTCGGCCGACACGCGCCCTGCGAGCATGGGTGTCTGTCGCGCCACGCCGCCCGCGAGGCCCTCCATCGGGCGGTTGTCGGCGGATCCGAAGAAGTTGGCGAAGCTCTCGCCGCTGACCTCGTGCCACACGTGGCCGTCGTCGCGCCCGTCGGGGTGACAGCCGGCGCACCCGAGCCCGCCGCTCGTCATCCAGTCGGTCGCGTTGTAGAAGAGCTTCCGGCCGACGGCGGCCTTCTCGGAGAGCGGAGGGTCGGCCAGCCGGATGAACGGCACGGGCCCCTGATCGTAGGGACCCGCCGCCTTGTGCTCGTCGAGGCGGACGATGGCGAGGGTGTCGGTCGACCGGCAGTACACCCACGCCAGGGACTCGTCCCCGGAGAGGGCGACGCCGGTCGGCGCGCCGCACAGGGTCGCCACGCCGACCTGGCGCGAGAGGGCGTCCAGCGACCCCGGCGCCGCATCGCCGGGCGCCGGTGCGCTGAAGAGCGGGTAGGTGCGGAGGGGCCGGAGCGTCGGCTCGACCGAGAGCGCGTCGAGCTCCACCACTGTGTCGGTGCCCTCGCTGGCGACGAGCAGCGTGCGGGTGCTCTCGCGGTACACGAGGGCGCGCGGCTGGATGAACGGGGCGAGCTCGACCTGGGGCGCTTCGCGCTCGGGGTCGCCGGTGATGTCGAGCTCGAAGTCGCGCGCGATCCGGGTCGGGACGCCCTCGCGGCGGCGCGGGGCGAGGGGCTCGTCGTTGCCCGTGCGCAGGACGTCGACCGTGGCGGCGCCGAACCACGAGAGCTCGCCGATCGCGCCGAGCGCGTGGCGCGCGACGAAGAGGCGGCGGCCGTCGGGGGAGAGCGCGGCCGCGTAGCCGAGCGAGGCGGCGCGCGGCGCGTCGACCGGGGCGCGGTAGGGCGACGGGGGGAGCGCGACAGGCCTCGCCTGGGGCGGAGAGCGCAGCTCGATCCGGGTGAGCGCCGAGGACGTGAGGTGCGTTATGTACGCGGCCGCGCCGTCCTCGCGGACCACGACGCCGCGGGGCTCGCGGGGGACGTCGATCGACCACGACCGCGTGGCGGTCGCGAGATCCACGGCGGAGACCTTGCCGGTCCACGCGCTGGTGACGAGGGCGGTGCGCTCGTCCGGCGTGATCGCCAGCCCCCACGCGTCGGCCGGCAGCGGCACGCGCGCGGTCTCCACGAGCCCCGCCGTCGGATCAGGGCGCATCACGAGCAGCAGCCCGGGATCCCGGATCGTGACGAGCACGCGGTCGCCGAGCGCGAGGACCTGCGCGGGGCGGCCCGGCAGCGCGATCGCGATCGGCGGAGCGCTCACGTCGACGGGCAGCGGGATGCGCCGGAGGACGGCGTGGTCCTCGTCGGCCAGGTAGAGCGCGTCGTCCTGCGGGGCGCGCACGAGGGCGCCGCCGGCCCGCATGACGGCGCGGAGCTTCGGGAATGGTGGTGGGGGAGGGGACGGCGGTGGTGGAGGAGAGGGCGGGGGAGTCGCCGCCTCCTCGGCTCCGGCATTCCGCTCGTCCGGCGCGGTTTGCCTGGAGGGGCTGGAGCAGGCCGCGGAGAGGACCGCGGCCAGAAGAAGGAGAGTCGATGTTCGCTGCTTCATCGGGCGCCTGCGACAACGACACCGCGCACCGGAGTTATTCCAGGATCTGCCGGCTCCGGTGACGCGGCGACCCGACCCAGGTTGAGGCGAGGCGACCCAGGTTGAGGCGAGGCGGCGACCCGACCCAGGTTGAGGCGACCCGACCCAGGTTGAGGCGACCCGACCCAGGTTGAGGCGACCCGACCCAGGTTGAGGCGACCCGACCCAGGTTGAGGCGACCCGACCCAGGTTGAGGCGACCCGACCCAGGTTGAACGGGCCCGAGCCCCATCGCCTCGACGGTGAGCTCGACCCTGCGGGCGCATCGTCGCCGTGCGCGAGGTCGGGATCGATGCGCCAGCGTGCGCCAGCGCCATGCTGGCGGCAGAATCCTCTCACGGGGGCCGCGCCATGGCCGGCCGGGAGGGGCTCGATGCGACGTATCATCTGGACGGTTGTCCTGCTTTCGGCGCTTTCGGCGCTCGCGGCGGGCTGCGCGGCGGAGCAGGCTGGCGCGCGGGACAACACGCCTGCAGACGCCGGCGCGGGCGACATCCGGCTGCCCGAAGGCGCGCAGGTCATCGACCTGACCTATCCCTTCGACGACAAGACCGTCTACTGGCCGACGGCGACGACTGGCTTCGTCCACGAGACGGTGCAGTACGGCAAGACCGAGGGCGGCTACTTCTACTCGGCGTACACGCTCTGCGCGCCGGAGCACGGCGGCACTCACCTCGACGCGCCCATCCACTTCGCGGAGGGCAGATCGACCGCTGACACCGTGCCGGTGTCGCGCCTCGTGGGCCCCGCGGTGGTGGTGGACGTCTCGGCCGCCGCGGCCAGGGAGAATGATTACCTCGTGACCCGGGCGGACATCGAGGCATTCGAGCGGGCGCACGGCGCCATCGAACCCCTCACCCTGGTGATGATCCGGACGGGCTGGGGCCCGCGCTGGCCTGACAGGAAGCGCTATCTCGGCGACGATCGACCTGGCCACGCCGAGGCGTTGCACTTCCCGGGCATCGGCGAGGACGCCGCGCGGGCGCTCGTGGCGCGGAAGGTGGCGGCGGTGGGCATCGACACGGCGAGCGTCGACAACGGTCCGTCGAGGGATTTCATCGCGCATCGCGTGCTGCTCGGGGCGGATATCCCGGCGTTCGAGAACGTCGCCTCGATGGAGTCGCTGCCGCCGCGAGGCGCGCTCGTCATCGCGCTCCCGATGAAGATCCGCGCCGGCTCCGGCGGACCGCTGCGCATCGTGGCCGTGCTGCGGCGGTAATCGGCGAGAGCCGTCACGCCAGAGTTCCTCGCGCGCGGCCACGCGCTCGACGAGCCCTGGACCGCCGCTCAGAAGAGCCTACGACGCCGCCCGGACGCACGTGCGCGGGCGACCCGAGCAGCTTCCGTCGGCTCCGCGCCGGAGGAGCAGCGCAGCAGCCTCCGCTGGCGGAGCGGCGGGCGCGGAGCAGTTGCCCCACGCCGGAGCGTGGTACGGTGTCCCCCATGCGGCGGTTCCACTCCTACGGGCCCGTGGATCCCACGGAGCACTTCGCCGTTGAACGGCGCGAGCTGGTCGAGCAGTGCGTGGCGCAGCTCGTCGGCAACCCGGACAAGGGCGGCCGCTTCTTCACGATCTGGGGGCCGCGCCAGACGGGCAAGACCTGGCTGATGCGCCGGGCGATCGAAGAGATCCGCGCCCGTTACGGCGAGCGCTTCGCCGTCGGCGCCCTGTCCGCGCAGGGGCTGCTCGGCGAAGGCGACACGGAGGAGGCATTCTTCCGGTCGGTCCCGGGCATGTTCCGGGAAGGCTTCTCGTTCAAGCCACCCGCCCCCGCGAGCTGGGAAGGGTGGCTCGATCTCTTCTCCAGGCCGGGGGGCGCGTTCGACAGGCCCCTCATCCTGCTCGTGGACGAGTTCGATTCCCTGCCGCCCGCGATCCTGGACCGCCTGGTGAGCGCTTTCCGCAAGATCTATCTCGCCCCCGAAGCCTACACGCTGCACGGGCTCGCGCTCATCGGCGTCCGGGCGGCGCTGGGGGTCGACAGCCTCCGGGGCTCGCCCTTCAACGTCCAGCGCTCGCTCCACGTCCCGAACCTCACGCGCGACGAGGTGCTCGACCTCTTCGCTCAGTACCAGGCCGAGAGCGGGCAGGCGATCGAGCCCGCGGTGGTGGAGCGCGTCTTCGAGGTGACGCGCGGCCAGCCAGGCCTCGTGGGCTGGTTCGGGGAGCTCCTTACCGAGAAGTACAACCCCGCTCCGAAGGAGACCATCGGGCTCACTCAGTGGGAGCGGGTCTACATGCTCGCGTGCCAGGTGGAGCCCAACAACACCGTCTTGAACCTGATCAAGAAGGCGCGAGGGCCCCACCGCGAGCAGGTGATGCAGCTGTTCGGCCGCGCGGACGTGCCGTTCTCCTTCGATGACGAGGCTTGCAACTACCTCTACTTGAACGGGATCATCACCTACCAGGAGACGCTCAGCGCCGGCGGTCTGCCCACCACCGTCTGCCGGTTCTCCTCGCCGTTCATCCAGCTGCGCCTGTACAACGCGTTGACCCACGATCTCTTCGGCAACCGCCTCCCGGTGCTCCCGCTCGAGCCGCTGGACACGCTGGCCGACGTGTTCGCGCCGGCCGAGCTCGACATGGCCGCGCTGCTCCGGAGATACAGTGCTTATCTCGGGCGGCTCGCGGCGAAGGGGCAGGACCCCTGGAAAGGGCAGCCGCGGCGACAGGATCTCCACCTGACCGAGGCGGCTGGGCACTTCCACCTCTATGCGTGGCTGCAGGACGCCCTGCGCGGGCGCTGCGTGGTGAGCCCGGAGTTCCCCACGGGGAATGGGAAGGTGGACCTGCTGGTGCAGGGCGAGGGGAAGGTTGGGCTGATCGAGGTGAAGAGCTTCCGGGCGATGCACGAGCTTCCGCGGGCGCGCGAGCAGGCAGCGCGCTACGCGCAGCAGCAGGGGCTCACGACGGCGACGCTGGCGCTGTTCGTTCCGTCGGATGACGAGGGGGTGCTCGCCGCGCTGTCAGGGGAAGAGGTGATCTCGGCGCTGAAGGTGACGACGGTGGCGATCGGGTGGGGCTGAGCGGAGATGAGGTCGCGGCCCGTTGTGGCGGCCGGGTGTAAGTCGCTCCCCTCCCTCGCTATGGCAGCCACCGCCCCACCTCGGCGATCGCACGGGCGACACCCACGAGCGCCGCCGAGCCGCCGAGCCGCCGCACGAGCGGTGAGAGCTCGGTAAGGCCGCCGTACCCCACCAGCATCCCAGGGAAGTCGCCCGTCCACTCGTTGCCGAGCTCGTCGCAGAGGATCATGGCTGCATCGACGAGGGCCATCCAGGGCGCGCAAGCCGCCAGGATGCGCAAGGCCAGCCGGTCGCCGTGCTCCCGGTAGGCCGACATGACCTCGCGCACGGCACTCTCGCGCATCTCCTCGGGGAGATCACATCCCCAGCCACGCCGGCGACACGAGCTCCATGCGCTCGGCCATCCCGGCGGCTCGCCGCGCCATGTGAGCGCCAAGGTACTCCACCAGGTACGGCGGCCACGCGGGGCGCGGCTCGGAGGCCGTCGTGCACGCGCGCAGCCCCGCGAGCCCGCACGCGACGATGCCGTCCTCGATGGCCACGAGACGATCGGACGCCGCCGCCCAGCAGGCGCGCGCCGCGTCGTCGCGGAAGGCGTGGGCGAGGGTGATCCGGACGCGAGCGCTCCCTCTGCAAAAAAGCGAGCAGGATGTCGGCCAGAGAGCCGATCATGCGAGAGCCGCCATGGCTTTCCCTCCTTCTCCCTCTGGCCTTCCGGCGCCGTGTCCTGCTCCAGTGCTCGCTCGGCCGCCTCTCCGCTGCCCGGCGATGAGCTTCCTACGGACATCCACGGCGGCCGCCGCGCTGCTCGCGAGCACGCTCGCGCCGTGCCGCGTCGCCGCCGCGCCCGCCCCACCACCGCCCGCCCCGCCGCCATCCGCCCCGCCGCCGTCCCACCAGGGGCCGCCAGCGGAGCCGTCCCGCGAGGCGCCGCCCGCGGACGGGCTCGTCCCACCATCGCCGCTCACGCCGCTCGCCGCCGGCTACCCTGACGGCGCGCACGGCGACGCGACGGTCCGCCTCGTCCTCACGGTCAACGCGGACGGGACCGTTCGCTCCGCCATCGCCGAGGAGGGGCCGGAGCCGTTCGCGTCGGCCGCCGTGGCCGCTGCGACGTCGTTCCGCTTCGCGCCGGCCACCCGGAACGGCGCCCCGGTCGCCGCCAGGATCCGCGTCGAGGTTCGCTTCACCGAGGCCGCACCGCCCGCGCCTCCTGCGCCGCCCAGCGCCGCGCCGCCGCCTCCCCCCGCTCTCTCTCCCGCTCCGTCATCCACCGCCCCCGCCCCGCCCCAGCGCGCGCCGCAGCCCCTCGAGGTCACCGTCCACGGCGAGCAGCCGGCGCCCGGCGTCTCCACCTTGAGCCGCGCCGAGGTCCGGCTCGTCCCCGGCGCGTTCGGCGACCCCTTCCGCGCGATCGAGATGCTCCCCGGGGTGACGCCCATCGTCTCGGGGCTGCCGTTCTTCTATGTGCGCGGCTCGCCGCCGGGCAACGTCGGTTACTTCCTCGATGGCGTCCGCGTCCCGTACCTCTATCACCTCGGGCTCGGGCCCTCGGTCGTCCATCCCGGCATCGTCGATCGCGTCGACCTCTACCCAGGCGGCTACCCCGCGCGTCACGGGCGGTACGCCGGCGGGATCGTCGCCGGCGAGACGACTCCGCCGCTCCCGCAGTGGCACGGCGAGGGCATGCTCCGCCTCCTCGACGCAGGCGCGCTCGTCGAGGGCCCCTTCGCCGGCGGCCGTGGAGTCGCGCTCCTCGGCGGGCGCTACTCGTACACGGCGCTGCTCTTCTCGCTCGCCGCGCCCGGCGTGGCGCTCGACTACTGGGACTACCAGGCCCGCATCTCCTACGAGGTCGCCCCGGGAGGCCGGGTGAGCCTCTTCGCGTTCGGCGCCCGCGACTACCTCGCGAACGAGGAAGGCAGCGAGACGACGACCCTCTTCGATACGACGTTTCACCGGGTCGACCTCCGGTACGACCATGCCTATGGCCGGGGCAGCGCGCTCCGCGGCGCGCTGACGCTCGGCCACGACGAGACAGGGATCCAGGACGGCCAGAAAGCCCTGACGCGGAGCCTCGGCGCGCGGCTCACGCTCGATCATCGCCTCCCGGACGAGACCCCGATCCGCGCCGGCATCGACGCCGTGCTCGACGACAATGCCATCGATCTCGGGACCGAGGTCGAGGCTCCCCAAGGCGGCGTCGAGCAGGACGACGACGGCGACGAGATCGCCGACATCCTCCTGTCCCGCGTCGACTTCACGATCGGCGGCTACATCGAATCCGACATCGCCGTCACGCCGCGCCTGCGCGTCACCCCGGGGCTCCGGCTCGATCTCTACCACTCCGACGACACGGTCGCGCTCGCCGTCGATCCGCGCCTCTCGGCGCGGCTCTCCCTGGCGCCCGGCGTGACGTTCGTGCAGGCGCACGGCCTCGCCTCCCAGCTGCCGAGCTTCGTCGTCCCGATCCCCGGCGTCCGCCCGCGCCTCGGCGACGGCCTCCAGCGCAGCTTCCAGTCGAGCGCCGGCGTCGAGCTCGAGCTGCCGGAGGACATCACCGCGACAGCCACGGTGTTCCACAACGCGTTCTTCAACATGACCGACGCGATCGGCGCCGGAGGCCTCGATGGATCCGACCGCGCCTTGACTCGCCGCGCGCTCGGCGCCGCGACCGGCGTGGAGCTGTCGGCCCGCCGGCGCCTCACGCGGCGCATCGGTGGATTCGCCTCCTACACGCTGTCGCGCTCCACGCGGAGCTTCGACCGGACCAGACAGGTCACCTCGGCCGACCGGACCCACGTGGCGAACCTCGCGCTGACCTACGATCTCGGCCGCGGGTACAGGGCCGGAGGGCGCGCCGTGTTCTACTCCGGGCTCCCCCAGGGGAAGGTCGACGGCCCGAGCTCCCCGCTCGGGAGCGGCGTCCCCGGCGGCCCGGAGCCCACCGCCGGCGGCCCGGCCCGGTGGGAGCGGCTGCCCCCGTTCTTGCGGCTCGACGTCCGCCTGGAGAAGCGCTGGTCGATCGGGAAGACAGGCTGGCTGTCGCTCGTCCTCGACGTGCTCAACACCACGCTGTCGAAGGAATACATCCCGGTGCCCTGCGACGGGTTCTCATCGTGCGAGCCCGAGGAGATCGGGCCTGTCACCGTCCCGATCCTCGGGCTGGAGGGCGGCTTCTGACGCCCCGCCCTCGGAGGGCGAGGCCCGCCCGGGGCGATGCCCGCCCGGGGCGAGGCCCCCAGGTGAACGCGAGCGGCGGAGCGCTTTCGCCGTCGGACCACCTTGCCCGCGCGCGGGCGGCGTGCCTTGATCCGGCGCGTGACGACGGCGTTCTTCGAGGCACGTGGCTTTCGTTTCCGGCTCGACCGCGAGGGCGCCGAGGTGAGCGAGGAGCCGGCGCGCCCGGTCCAGGCCAGCATCGAGCCCGACGAGGCGGGCCTCGGCGGGGACGAGCCGCTGGCCGAGCTCCTCGGCCGCCGGCTGTCGGCGCTGCTCGGCGCGCCGGTGAGCGACGAGGAGGGGATCTTCGACCTGGCGGTCGAGCGCGATGGGGCCGTCGTCGCCGCCGTACAGCTCTCGTGCGGCGAGGACGATGAGGACGTGCTCGAGCTGCTCGGCGAGCGCGCGCCGTCGGTGCAGGTGCGCGCGCTGGTCGAGGCGCTCGTCGAGGCGCTGCGGGGCCCGGGCTGACGGGCAGCCGCTCCTCTCAGGCGGCCCGCAGGGCGGCGATCACCGGCGCCGTGTCGGGCCGGATGCCGCGCCAGAGGGTGAAGCTCTCGGCGCCCTGCTCGACCACCATGCCGAGGCCGTCGGCGGTCTGACCCACGCCGGCCGCGCGCGCCGCCTGCACGAAGGCGGTCGGCTCCTTCTTGTAGGCCATGTCGTATGCCAGCGAGCCCCGGTCCCACACGCCGGCGGGCAGCGGCGGCACGTCGTTGGTCATGGACGAGGCGGAGCCGTTGATGATCACGTCGAAGCGCCCGGCGATATCGGCGAAGCCGCCGCCCGCGAGCTTGACGGCGCCGGCCTGCGCGCCGAACTCGGCGGCGAGCTCCACGGCCTTGCTGGCCGTGCGGTTGGCGATGAAGATCTCGGCCGGCCGCTCATCGAAGAGCGGCAGCAGGGTGCCGCGCACCGCGCCGCCCGCGCCCAGCAGCAGCACGCGCGCGCCCTCGAGAGCGCGGCCGAGGTTGTGCGTTATGTCGCGCAGGATGCCGAAGCCGTCGGTGTTGTCCCCGAGGATCGTGCCGTCGGCGCGGAAGGTGAACATGTTGATCGCCCCGGCGGCGCGGCCGCGCGGCGTCAGCTCGTCGGCCATCGCGAACGCCTCGAGCTTGAAGGGCATGGTGATGTTCATCCCCTTGCCGCCGCTCTCCTGGAACGCGCGCACGCCGGCGACGAAGCCGTCCAGCTCGCCCAGGATCGCGCCATACACCATGTCCTGATGGCACTGCTTCGCGAAGGCGGTCTGGAGCGCGGGCGACTTGGCCTGGGCGATGGGGTTGCCGATGATGGCGTAGCGGTCGGTCATGAGAGCCTCCGGGAGGCATCGTTAGTCGATCGAATCTTCATCGTCCTCATCTCTGGTCGAGCCAGGCCTGCGCGCCGCGACGGCGCGTCGCGGGTACACCCCATCCGGCGGAGCGCGCAGGGCCGTCTCCAGCTCCGCGCGCCCCGCCGGATGCACTCCACGCTGCGCTGCGCTGGCCTCAGCGCTCAGCAACGCGCGGGCCACACGCGAGCTCGCCCGTGGCTGTCGCAGGTCTGCGATACCATTCAGCATTTTTGCCAGGAGCGCACGCGGCGACCCCCTCGGGCCGAGCGGCGCGCCCGGCGCCGTCACGCGCGGCTGTACACAGCGTCAACTCGGAGTTGACGCGGCCGGCGCTCGCCGCCGGCTCACGATCGCCCGAAGCGCTGCCGGTACTCCTCCGGCGTGACCTGGAGCGTGCGCTGGAACGCGCGCCGCATCCGCTCGTCCGTGCCGAAGCCGCAGTCGCGCGCGAGCTGCTTGATCGACGCGCGACCCCCCTCCAGGCAGGAGCGCGCCTGCTCGAGCCGCGCCGCCTCGACGAACTTCGCGGGCGTGGTCTGCAGCGCCCGCGCGAACGTCCGCGCGAAGTTGCGGGGGCTCATCCCGGCCTTGTCGGCCAGCACCTCGACGCGCAGGTCGGCGTCGAGGTGCCGCAAGGCCCACTCGATCACGCGCCGCAGCGGCCCCGTGGCGGCCGTCTGCGCGAGGAGCGGGCGGCTGAACTGCGACTGTCCCCCCGGGCGCTTGAGGAACACCACCATGCCTCGCGCCACCTCGAGCGCCACGTCGTACCCGAGATCCTCCTCCACCAGCGAGAGCGCGAGATCGATGCTCGCGGTCGTTCCCGCAGACGTGTAGATCTTCCCGGACCGCACGAAGATCGCGTCGGGATCGACCTCGACGGCGGGAAACTGGCGGGCGAGCGTGTCGGCGGCGCTCCAGTGCGTGGCCGCTCGGTGCCCCGCGAGCAGCCCCGCGGCGGCGAGGAGGAACGCGCCAGTGCAGACGGCGCCCATGCGCCGCACCTCGGGCATCGCCGCGCGGAGCCAGCCGAGCAGCCGGGCGTCTCGCATCGCTTCACCGGTGTCGCCCCCCGCGACGAGCACCGTATCGGGGCCGGGGGCCACGTCCTCGAGCGCCTTGTTGGCGACGATCTGCGTCCCGGAGATCGTCCGGATCACGCCGCCCGACACCGCGGCGATCTCGACGGCATAAGCCGGGGGAGCGTCAGGGCGCGTCGGGTTCGCGAGCTGCGAGGCGCAGGCGAAGACGTCGACGGGCCCCACCACGTCGATGGCGCTCGCGCCGTCGTAGGCCACGACGACGATCCTGCGCGTCAGCGCACGGCGGCTCGCGTCCGGCGAGCCTTGCGGCGCGCTCTGCGAGGGACGGGTCCGCTTCACGCAGCGACGGTACCCGCCGCGCACCCGACCGCAACGACAAAGCACCTGCATTTCCTGCCATACCTCTCGCCGAGGCGCGGAGCCGGGGGGCCGCCGCGCGCCCGGCGCGCCGCGCGGCGCGTGGCAGGAAATGCAGGTGCTCTGTCCCTCTGCCTTCCCGCGCCGGGCGCATGGTCACCAGCGCCGCTCGCCGCGCGCGCCCCGGGCGCCCTCGCGCGAGACAAGAAAGGACTCCAGGATGAGCGTTCACGAAGAACCCACGTTCACTGTGCCCCTGAGCCTCCCCACGCAGCGCAAGCTCCAGGTGGCGCTCTTCGTCTGCCCCGGCTTCTTCTTGCCCGACAACATCGGCCTGCAGACGGTGTTCGGGGTCATGCCCAACGTGGACCTGCACCTCGTCTGGAAGAATAGGGACGAGATCGAGGGCGTCCCGCGCTTCACGACGCGGGCCACCACCACGTTCAGCGACTGTCCGAAGACCCTCGACATCCTCCATGTGCCGGCGATTCCCTCTCACGTCATGGAGGACGAAGAGTCACTCGCGTTCCTCGCGGAGTACGGCGGCCGCGCGGCGTGGTTGTCCGGCGTCTGCGCGGGCTCGCTGATGCTGGGCGCCGCGGGCCTGCTCAAGGGCTACCGGGCCACCACGAACTTTCACATCCACGACCAGCTCGCCTATTACGGCGCGATCCCCACCAGGGGGAACGTGGTGGAAGACCGGAACCGGATCACCTCGGGGCCTGTCTCCGGCGGCTTCGATCTCGCGCTGCGCCTGCTCGGGCGCCTGTGGGGAGACGAGATTGCGAGGGAGTGCGAGCTGGACATGGAGTACGCGCCGGAGCCGCCCTACGGCACGGGCAGCCCCGAGCTCGCCGGGCCAGCGCTGACGGAGCGGTCGATGCAGAGGATGGCGCCGCTGATCGAGGAGACGCGCCAGGTGGGCATCCGCGCTTCCCGGCGGCTGGGGATCGCCTGAGACCCCGAGCCCGGCGCGGTCCTCGCGCCGTACGCGCCGTGGTGCGCTGGGGTCAGAGGTTGATGACCAGCACGCTCACCGCTTCACCGTCGTCGTACACGATGTCGGGCTTGCCGTCCCCGTTGAGGTCGCCGACACCTACAGCGTTGCCCCACGGCGAGCTTGACCTCATCCCGGGCTCGATCATGATCTTCCCCTCTTCGGCGCCCCCTGAGGCGTGAACTTCGGAGGCAGGCATGCGCCCGCGACAGCCCAGGGAACCACGTCAATCCCACACCTGGTACCTCGACGAGCCAAGAGGCGAGACGTATCGACAGCTCTTGCGGTTCGCGGTCGGGAGGGTCGAGCGCGCGACCCTGGGTCCCCTGAGCACGATCAACCCGCGATACACGCACGCGGTGAACAAGCTGTCGCCTCATCAGATCGGCGGCCCTCCGGCGAGCGCCTGTGTCTCCGACAGCGAGTCGCTGAGAAAGCGATATGTGTATCGATTCGACTCCGCTCTGGCAAATGAGCTGTCTGAATTGGCTGATGGTGTATTCGACTGGGAGTTCCCTGATCGGCCGACGGATCTCGTGCTCCTGAGAGGCGCCGGCGACTGGCTTGTGTCGGTGGCTCACGAGCAGCTGTGCTTCATGACGATGACCAGGGACGAGTTCGCGAGCCTGTGCTCCGCTGTGCCTTCGCTGGGGGTGCGTAGCGGCCCGGGCTACCGCGGCGGTCGTCGCTGAGCACCGACGCAGCGGCCCGCGTGCTCCCGCGGGAGCCGATCGACCTCTCCGAACGGGACGGTCGCCTCACCGGCGTCATCACCCGCGGCCTGATTCCGGCCCTCGGGGCGCCGGCCGAGCTGCGCCCGAGGTGATGGTGGTACGATGAGGGGGCGACGCGCTTCACCCGAACGCCTTCGGGGTGCGCGTCGCGCAGCGAGCCTGCCCATGACGAGGACGCTCACCTTCTTGCACACATCGCCCGTTCACATCGCCACCTTCGATCGGCTGCTGGCCGAGATGGCCCCGACGATCCCCGCGAGGCACGTGGTGGACGAGGGCCTCCTGAACGACGCCCGCGCCTCGGGCCTCACGCCCGAGGTGACTCACCGCATCGACCAGGCGATCCTGAGCGCCATGGCCGGCGGCTCCGCCGTGGTCCTCTGCACCTGCTCGACGATCGGCGGGTGCGCCGAGCGCGCCGGCCAGTCGGCCGGGCATCCGGTCCTCCGCGTCGATCGTGCGATGGCGGAGCGCGCCGTCGCCGCAGGCGGGCGCATCCTCGTGGCCGCGACGCTGGCCAGCACCATCGCCCCGACGCGCGAGCTCCTCCTCGAGGTGGCCCACCAAGCCGGGAGGACCGTCGCGATCACCGAGGCGCTCTTCGAGGACGCATGGTCGCACTTCGAGCGCGGCGATCTCGCGGGCTATCGCCAGGCGATCGCCGCGAGGCTGCGCGACGCGGCGCCGGCGGCCGACGCGATCGTGCTGGCGCAGGCATCCATGGCCGACGCCGCCGCCTCGTGCCCTGACCTGCCTGTTCCCGTCTTCAGCAGCCCACGTCCGGGACTCGAGGCGGCCATCCGGGCGTACCGCGCCCTGGCGTAGCCGTCCTGTCGCCAGAGCGCCTCGTGCCGGCCGATGCGTCCGCCGCCGCGCGCGCCTGGCGCCCGGCGCTCCGCGTGCTGTACCTTGGCCTCCCGGCAGCCCCTGCCGCTCGCTCGAAGAGGAAGCGATGTCCACGCAGCACCCCCTGGCGGCGTTCTCGATCTACATGTCCGGCCGACACCAGGTCCTGCTGTCGATCGCGAGGGAGATCGTCGAGCGCCTCGACGCGTGCGCCTCCAGCGAGGGAGGCTTCTCCCACGAGGCGAGGACGCGGGCCTCGGATCTGATGTGGCTCTGGACGCTGGGGGCCTACGAGGTGATCAGGACCATGTGCCAGGCCCACAGGTGCTTCTCGGAGCGCTTTTACCGGGAGGTAGCGGGCCTCAAGGTCGAGCTGGAGCGGGTCAGGGTGCCGAACACGAAGCTGGAGCGGGTCAAGTACGACCGGCGGGCGAGGAGCATCCCGGTCGCATCGGATCGAGGCCCGGACGTATGGGACGACGCCAGCAAGGACCTCCTGGTGGGAGATCCCGCGGATGCCGTATCGGCTCGGCTGCTGCTCGGGCGCTACGAGAGCGTCATGTCCTCCCTGACCCCGGAGGATGTGACGATGAGCCACGAGGACTCGTTCGAAAGGAAGTAGGGCGACGACGTCGCGATGGCGAGCCGTCGCGCTCCGGAGCGACCTGCGCGGGCCCGCGCCGCGCCGGCCGGAGAGCGGGCGCCAGTCGTCCACGAGGCCCACGAGCCCGCAGGGGCGCGCGAACTGCTGAATCAGCTCCGTCGGATGTAGCAGGAAACGATATGGAAACAACAGCACCGGAAAACGAAGACAAGGTTGACTACGGAACGTTCGAGGCCACCGTTGAACGGAGCCGAAAGATCGAGGAAGATCTCCCCGTCAATCCGAAGAAATACAGGGTGTTGACGGGCGACAGGCCGACCGGGAAGCTCCATGTGGGTCACCTGTTCGGATCGCTGCAGAACCGCGTCAGGATCCACAAGCTCGGGGTCCCCACGTACATCGTCATCGCCGATTATCAGGTCCTCACGGACAGGGACACCTTCGAGAACATCTCCGAGAACGTGCATCAGCTCGTCGTGGACTATATCTCGACCGGGCTCGACCCTGAGGCCGGCAACCTCGTGATCTTCCCTCACAGCCATGTTCCAGAGCTGAATCAGCTCATTCTCCCGTTCCTCACGCTCGTGACGAACGCCGAGCTCGACCGTAATCCCACCGTGAAGGAGGAGATCCAGGCGGCGGGCCTCAAGAGGATCAACGCGGGCATGTACGTGTATCCCGTGCATCAGGCGGCGGACATCCTCTTCTGCAAAGGGAATCTCGTCCCGGTGGGGAAGGACCAGCTCCCGCACCTCGAGATCACGAGGACGATCGCGCGTCGGTTCAACGACCGCTTCGCGAAGAAGCGGTCGGTCTTCCCCGAGCCGCAGCCGCTGCTCAGCAAGGCTCCCGTCATCCTCGGGCTCGATGGTTCCCAGAAGATGAGCAAGAGCCGGAACAATGCCGTGATGCTCAGCTCCACCGAGGACGAGACCGTGGCGCTGATCAAGAAGGCGAAGACCGACTCCGACCGCGTCATCACGTTCGATCCCGAGAAGAGGCCGGAGGTGTCCAACCTTCTTCTTCTCATCTCTCTCTCGACCGGTGAGGAGCCTCACGCGGTCGCCGCGCGGATCGGCGACGGCGGGAGCGGCAAGCTCAAGGCGCTCCTCTCCGAGACGCTGAACGAGCACCTTCGCCCCATCAGGGCCAGGCGCCGTGAGCTCGAGGCAGCCCCCGACTATATCAAGTCCGTCCTCCGCAACGGGATCAGGGACGCGCGCGCGGTGGCTGAGCAGACCCTCGGCGAGGTCCGGCGTGTGATGAACATGGAGGTGTAGCTACCTGCGCCAGGTCGGTGAGCCCGGCGGAGCCGACGGCTCGCGCCGGTTGGCCGCCGCGAGCTCGTCCTTGGGCTACCCCGGCCCGGGTTGGATCACCGAGGCAGCTGGTCGTGGCCTCCTCCCCGTCTTCGCGAGCAGGGAGCGCCGGGGCTCGAGGCAGCGGCCTCGGCTTCCAGCTCAGAACGAGCCCTCGCGCAGGTTGATGCCGTGCTCGAGGTACGCCTTCAGGCAGAGGGACATGTGCATCCAGCCCTGGCAGTTCCCGTAGGAGGCTTGCAATGCCTTCTCGCTCTCTTTCCATCCTGACTCGGCGATCCGGATGAGCGTCGAGCTCGGGCCGAGGGCCTCGAAGTGCATCTCCACGGTCGTGTTGTAGGGGAGCTCTTTCACTGGTTTCCCGCTGCTGTCGTCGGTCTCGGCCGCTGCCCACTCGAAGACGATGAGCTTGTCGGCGACGACCCGCTTCACGGAGACGGGGAAGGGCTTACCCCCGTCGAAATCGGCGAAGCCCCACATGACGGTCGTCCCCTCGTCGAGCGGCCCGCTCGCCCCGGCCGTCGTGAAATACCCGCTGAGCTTCTTCGGGTTGTAGACCGCATCGAATACTTCGTGGACGGGCTTCTGGATCTTGGTCTGCACCTGAAACTTGAGCTCCATGACGCCTCCTCTTCGCGGCAACGCCCCGGGCCGCGCGCAACGTGACGACGTACCGGCGCGCCGACGCACCTGTGCGCCGACGTGCCGGCGCACAGGCCGCATAGCTCGGCCTGCGCGCGTCGATTGACCGCCGGTCCATCATGTTATATTATAATAACATGTCAAGCCCCGATCCGGACGACCTCGTCTTCAAGGCGCTGGCAGACGGTCGGAGGCGTGAGATCCTCGACCTGCTCGCGGGCGGCCCGAAGACCACGGGCGAGCTCTGCGCTCATTTCGTGGATTGGGATCGTTGCACGGTGATGCAGCACCTCGGCGTGCTGGAGAAGGCCGAGCTGGTGATCGTCAAGCGCGAGGGCCGTCACCGCTGGAACTACCTCAACGTGCTCCCGATCAAGCGCATCCACGACCGCTGGATCAGCCGTTACGCCACCGCCGCGGTCGATCTCCTCGCCCGCCTGAAGCGCGACCTCGAGACGTGAGGACCATCAACCGTAGGCCCCCGGAGAGGGTGTTCACGGGGCGGGGTGGGGGATGGGCCGATGTCTGAGCAAACCCGTAGGCCCCCGGAGAGGGTGTTCACGGGGCGGGGTGGGGGATGGGCCGATGTCTGAGCCCGATGCTCCTGTCTCCTCCGGCTTGCCGGAGGAGGCAGGAGCATCGGGCGAGTTCGGCGGGGCCCCCACCCCGCCCCGTGAACACCCTCTCCGGGGGCCGGCCCCCCTGGCTACTACTCGTACTGAACCGACTCCGCCGCGTTGCTCCGCCCCGCGCTCCGCGCCGGATAGAGCGACGCCCCGAGCGCCACCGCCGTCGCCCCGAGCGCCGTCAGCACCCCGTATTCCGGCGGGATATGGAACTCGACCTCGAACGTCGACACCGTCCGCAGCGCCCCGAGCGCCGCCGACCCCAGCGGCACCCCCAGCAGCACCGCCAGCGTCCCGCCCAGCGCCCCCACCAGCGCCCCCTCCATCAGCACCATCCGCCGCACCTGCCCCGCCGTCATCCCGAGCACCCGGTGCAGCGCGAGCTCCCGGCGCCGCGCGTGCAGCGCCAGGACCATCTGGTTCGCCACCCCGATCGCGGCGAGCACCGTCGTGAAGCCGAGGATCATGTCGAAGATCACGAAGTCGCGCCCGGTCGCCTTCCTCCGGGTCGCCTCGATCTCCACCCCCGTCTGCATCCGCACGTCGCGCGCCCGCGGCACGCCGGCGAGCAGCTCGCCCCACGGCGGCGTCGCCGGCCCGCCCCGCGCCGCCGCGGCGCCCGTCACCGGATCGGCGACCGCCACCGTGTGCCCGATCGCAAGGGCGTACGGCGAGATCACCGGAAAGTCGGCCGCCTCGATGATCGCGTACGTGCGCAGGTTGCGGTACGCGCCCGGCGCGTGGACGTAGCCGAGCTCGTCGGTCACGCCGACGACCTCGACGCGGCGCGTGCCGGCGCGGCCGCCCACCTCGAGCAGGTCGCCGGGGCCGACGTCGAAGCGGCGGGCCATCATCGTCGAGACGATCGCCTTGCCCGGCCCGAAGCGGCGGCTCACCGCGATCGACTCGGGTCGACCGGCGGCCTCGGCGAGCGCGCGGAGCTCGTCCGCCGGGACGGCGTAGACGACGTTGGGCCACGGCGTGCGGCTCGAGAAGCGCGCCGCGACCAGGCGCGGCGGCAGGCTGGGCAGCATGCGCTCGGCGTGGCCGAGCGGCTCGTCCGGGTAGAAGAACGTGTAGGGCGCGAGCGCGCGGCCCGCCCACGCCGAGACCTCCTGCTTCAGCGCCGCCGTCGCGATGTGCAGCGCGAGCAGGAGGGCGAAGACCATCATCACCCCGCCGACGCTCCAGGCGAGCTCGTGGCCGCTGTGCTCGACGCGGCGCCGGAGCAGGAGGCGCTCGGCCGCCCAGCGGCGCGGCGCGAGGCGCACGGCGAGCGCGCCGAGGCGCGCGACGAGGTCGGGGACGAAGACGATGGCCGCGAGGAACGCCGCGCAGACGAGCCCCGCCTCGAGGACGAAGAAGGCGAACAGCGGGACCGACTCCTGGAAGAAGGGGCGGAGCAGGCCGTAGACGAGCACCATGAACGGCAGCGCGAGCAGCGTGACCCCGCGCAGGCGGCGCCGCTGCTCGGCCCCGCCCTCGAGGAAGCGCGGGCGCAAGGCGCGGGCGATGTCGAGGCGCAGCGCGTCGCGCACCGGGCGGAGGACGCCGAGCAGCGCGGTGAGGGCGCCCGTGCCGCAGACGAGCAGCATCGCGCTCCACGGCAGGCGGATGGCGTGGAGCGGGATGCGCGCGCGGCCGGTGGTCGTGATGCCCGCCTTCGCGGCGAGGTACGCGAGCGGGATCGACGCGAGCAGGCCGAGCGCGGCGCCGCCGAGGCCGAGCATCAGGGCCTCGAGGACGAAGACCGCGGCGACCTGCGGGGGCAGGGCGCCGGCGCTGCGCAGGAGGGCGATCTCGCGTCGGCGCCGCTCGACGGCGACGTTGAAGGTGAAGAACACGATCAGCGCGCCGACGAGGAACGCGGAGAGCGAGCCGAGGCGGATCGCGGACCGCATGATCTCGTAGTCCTCGTGCGTCTCCTCCTGGGCGTCGGCCGCGGCGGTGGGCTGGCCGTCGGGGCGGAGGCCGCGCAGGGTGACGGTCTGGTCGGTGAAGACGGGGAGGTCGGGGTTGGTGACGGCGCTCCTCGCCTCGACCGCGCGCGTGCCGACGTCGAGGATGAGGACGACGTTGACCGTGGCCGTGCCGAGGGCGACGCCGAGCAGGGCGGCCATCGCGCCGAAGCGGTCGGCGCGGAGGTTGCGCAGGGCGAGGATGCGGACGAGCGGCTGGAAGAGGGCGCGGAGGAGGAGCATTCAGATGCCGAGCTCCTTCAGCCGGTCGTGGACGGCGGCGGAGGTGACCGCGGAGCCCGCGAGGGCGGCGTCGTGCAGGAGCAGGCCGTCGCGCATGAAGACGACGCGATGGGCGCGGGCGGCGTCCTCGGCGTTGTGGGTGACGAGGAGCATGGCGCTGCCGGCCTCCTGGAGGGCGTCGGCGAGCAGCGCCATGATGCGGCGGCCGGTCGCGACGTTGACGTTGCCCGTCGGCTCGTCGGCGAGCACGAGCGCGGGGCGGCGGACGAGGGCGCGGGCGATGGAGATGAGCTGCATCTCGCCGCCGGACATCTGCGAGGGCAGGTGCTCGGCGCGGGCGCGCATGCCGACGCGGTCGAGCATGCGCGACGCGGCGTCGTGGTCCGGCGCGGCGCCGTCGATGAGGTAGGGGAGGACGATGTTCTCGTAGCCGGTGAGCGTCGGGACGAGGTTGAAGAACTGGTAGACGATGCCGATGCGGCGGCGGCGCAGGAGGGTCCGCCCGTTCTCGTCGAGGGCGGCCATGTCCTCGCCGAGCACGCGCACCTCGCCGCGGTCGGGCGACTCGAGGCCCGCGACGCACGAGAGCAGCGTGCTCTTGCCGACGCCGGAAGGGCCCATGATCGCGCACATCTCGCCGGCGTGGATGTCGAGCTCGACGCCGCGGAGCACCTCGATCGGCGTGGCGCCCAGCGCGTGGGCCTTGTGGAGGTTGCGGACGCGGAGGACGGGCTCTTCGGAGGTCACGGGCGGCCTTCGGAGTGTGTACAGCATCTGCGCGCGGCGTTCATCTGGAGCCGCCCCGCGGGAGGGAGCGATGGCGGCGGGGGTGGCGTGGGCCGAGCGACCGAGCAGCGCGCGGTCAGGGTCGAGCGCCGGCGCGCGCGCGCCGCCGGGCGCGAGATCCAGCTCGTCGAGCTGACGGAGCGGCAGGCGCGCGAGCGGTGGGCGGCGCGCACCACCCCGGAGCCAGGCGGGCACGCCGCTACGGAACCTCGACGGCGCCCAGATCGCACACGGCGGTGTCGCGCGGCTGCCCTCGTTGGTCCACAGGTTCGCAGCCCGCTCCGGCTCCCAGCACGGGGCTGCCCGCGCCGGGCAGCATCGTGAAGGTGACACCGCCGTTATCGGCAGGATCCGCCAGCTTCGGATCGGCGGCGGTCGGGTTGGAGATGCACGGATCCGACCCCACTCCCTTGAAGTCGGTCACCCACTGGAGGACGTGGTCGCCGGTGCCCGTCGCGGAGCAACTATAGGCCTGGCCCCAGGGATTGCCCGCCTTGTTGTCGGCGAACACGGTGTTCTTGAAGACCCAATCGCTGCCACCGAAGAGAGCGCCACCGTGCCCGTTGGCGAAGTTCTTCGCGAAGGTCACGTTGTTCACGCGCAGCTTGTCCCCGAAGATCGCGCCGCCGTAGCCGTCCGTGGCCTTGTTCGAATAGAACGTGGAGTCGGTGATGGTGCAGGTCGGTTCGCAGTCGAGGTAGAGCCCCCCGCCGTGAGTCTCGCCGATGTTGGAGAGGAAGCTCGTGCCTTTGATGGTGAGCTCGCCATTGCTGACGCGCATGCCGCCGCCCAGGGCCACGCCGGTGCCACCTGAGTCCTTGCCGAGCGTGTTGCCCTCGATGGTGCAGCGGTCGATGATGACCTTGTCCGGCGGATACACCCACAAAAACGCCGCGCCCCCTGACCCATAAGCCTCGTTGTTCTGGAACCGGCTTCCGCAGATCTCGATCGTGCCTCCCGCGGTATCGACCTCGTTCTGCGGGTTCCTGTACGCGGGGTCCAATGCTCCATCGGTTCCGATGGCGCCCCCGTTGGAGTCAACGAAGGCCGAGTTGTCGGTGAACTCCGAATTCACGATGCGCAAAGGCGACCACAGGCTGTAGATGGCCCCGCCATACCCAGACTTGTTGCGTCGGAACTGACTCGCCACGACCGTCAGCGAGCTGCCGGTCCAGACCCCGATGGCCCCTCCGGCAGTACCCGCGGTGTTGTCCTCGAACGTGCAACCGATCACCTCCACGTTGCTCCTCCACTCTCCCTTCACGGCTCCTCCGTTGCTGTCGTCCGGAGCCTTGCCGTTGATGAAGCTCAGATTGCGCACGGACAGCTTGTTGGTCACGATGAAGATCCGTGACGTCCCGCCGCCGTCGAGGGTGATTTTCCCCTCCCCATCGACGACCGTCTCGGCGCCGACCTGGATTGGAGTCGAGATCGCGATCGTCACCGGGGAATCCCCGCAATTGAAGGTGACGTGTCCACCTGCAGTGACGGCCTGGCTCAGAGCGTCGGCCGTGCAGCTCGCGGCCGTCCCGTCGCCCACGACCTTCTTCGATGCAGGGAGCGCCCACGGGGTTGGCTCGTCGCAGCTCTGCCCAGGCACGGCCGCGTCGCCAGATGCCGTGCTGCCGCCGGCTCCCGCGTCGGTGGTCACGCCGCCAGCTCCCGCGTCGGGGGCCACGCCGCCGGCTCCCGCGTCGGGGGCCACGCCGCCGGCTACCGCCTTGGCGGCTACGCCGTCGGATCCGCCAGTCGCGCCGCCGCTTCCGGCAGCAGAGTCCTCGCCCTGCGACCCGCACGCGCCAGTGGTCAGGACGACAGCAAAAGCATAAGTTTGCACACGAACAATACGCATATAAGCCTCCTTACGACGCACTCGCTATACTCCTTGTCTCGCTGCGAGGGTATGGGAAGTGCGGCACCGCCCATGACCGGCCCCGTCGTGCGTGGATGTCGGGCGATGGACGCGAGTCAGCTGCACGCGCGCCGCATCCCCGCAAGCTATGGAGTGAAGGCGACCTCTTCAATGGGCGGATAAAACATTGATATGGCGTCGCATTTCCAGGAGGGGGGCGGATCGTGGAAAGTTCTATACGTGTCGCCCCGCCCGCCGACCTGGCTTACCGTGTCAGCCGGTGTGGCGCCGGGTGGGCGAGCTGGCGGTCGCGCTGCCGCAACCAGCCGTTGACCTGCTGGTGTTCGCGGACGGCTCGCTGTGGCTGGTGGGGCCCGAGACCGTGGCCCGGACCGGGAGCCTGCCGGAGCCGTTGACGGGCGTACGGCTGCGGCCGGGAACGTGCGCCTCGGTGTCGGGAATCGGGGCGGAGTGGGCCAGAGAGCACGCGGCGGCGTTCGCCGCGCAGCGGGCGGCGTGAGGCGCTCGCGGCGGGCGGCGCGCTACCATCGCGCGTCAGAAATGCCGCCCGTGCGATGCCGATCTGCTCACGGCTGCTCCGTGTAGGCATAGAGGCCGATGTAGGTCCCGACGAAGCCGCCGGCCTGCTGCGTGCTCAGGATCTTCCCGTCGACCTCTTCCAGGAGGCTGACCCACGCCCCGGGCTCCCGCGCGTAGGAGAAGCTGTAGGCGGCGCCCTGCGCCTCGATCTTGAGGTGGATGGGCGCGCCCGCGGAGAGGTCGAGCGGAGCCGAGGCGATCACCTGGGGTTCGCCGTTCGCGGTGCTCCCGGCCTTCTTCTCCAGCTGGATGACCGGCTTGCCGTCCGCCAGCGCGACGCCCAGGAAGTAATAGAAGTCGTCGTTCTGGAACGCGACCAGCCCCGCCGCGTCCCCGGGCGCTGACGGCAGGTACTTCATGGCCGTGGAGGCGGAGGCCCAGCCGTGCTGCTGCCGCCTGCCGACGAACGACGGTTGCTCGCGCCGCCCGAGGTGGGCAGCGCGCGCCTTCAAGGTCAGCCACCCGGGCGACGCGGTGAGATCGTGCCATTGCTCGACGGGCGTGCGGATGAAGTTCCAGGTCGGGGCGAGCGCGTCGCCGTCGAACTCATCCCGGTACGTGAAGTTGCCGCTCCTCGGGATGGCCGGCGCCGGCTGCGGCGGCAGGGCTGGGATGTCGTGCACGTAGGGCACCGTCTCCGTGCCTGCCGTGATGACCGGCCAGCCGTCGACCCACCGGACGGGCATCAGGAACGTCTCGCGACCCGTGTTGTAGAGATCGCCCTCGTAGGGCCGGGTGCCCAGGAAGACGGACCACCAGTCGCCGTTCGGCAGTTGAACGAGGTCGGCGTGACCGGTGGAGGTCACCGGGAAAGGGCGGTTGCGATCGAGGTGGCGTTGCGTGAGGATCGGATTGCCCGCGTAGGGCTCGTACGGGCCGGTCACCGACGCGCTGCGGAACACCACCTCCGAGTGCTGATCGCCTGTGCCGCCCTCGGCGGCGATCAGGTAATACGTTCCATCCACCTTGAAGACGTGGGGTCCCTCGATCCAGATCGGCTTCTTCGAGATGTCGACGCCGCCGTCGACGATCACCGAGCGCGGGCCGACCATCTTCTGCGTCGCCACGTCGAACTCCTGGATCCAGAGCGCTCGGTGGCCGTCGTAGAGCGACTGGCCAGCCGGTGGGCCGTTGTTGACGACGTAGGCCTTGCCGTTGTCGTCGAAGAAGAAGGAGGGGTCGATCCCGTCGACGCTGTTGAGCCAGATGGGGTCCGACCATGGCCCCGCCGGGTCGGTGGCGGTCACGAAGAAGTTGCCGCCGCCGCCGATGAGCGTGGTGACCATGTAGAACACGCCGTCGTGGTACCTGATCGACGGCGCGAAGATGCCCTCGGAGATCGCCTGGCTGTCGAGGTCGAGCTGCGAGGGGCGGTCGAGCACGTGCCCGAGCTGCGTCCAGTGGACGAGATCACGGCTGTGGAAGATCGGGACGCCGGGGAAGTAGGAGAACGACGAGTTGACGAGGTAGTAGTCCTCCCCGACCCGGCAGATGCTGGGATCAGGGTAGAACCCCGCGAGGATCGGGTTCGAGTACTCGCCTTCCCCCGCCGTGAACTCCTGATAGACGGGGTCCTTGCCCTCGTACTCGAACCAGCTGAACTGCGGGTTCTTGCTGGGGGCCATCGAGGTATCCGGGTCGGGGCCGGTGCCGCCGTTGCCGCCGTCGCCGCCGCCGGTGCCCGGGTCGGGGCCGGTGCCGCCGTCACCGCCGGTGCCCGGGTCGGGGCCGGCGCCGCCGTCGCCGCCGGTGCCCGGGTCGGGGCCTTGATCGCCGCTCGTACCAGGGGGAGCGTCCTCGCTGGTACACGCGCTCATGAGGAGCGCCAGCAGAACGAAGGCGACGCGCGCAACGCGCTGATGGGAGCGCCCCGCCAGCCGTCGGCCTCCACCGACAGACACGAGCTCGCCAGAAACCCCGGATGACCGGGCCTGTCTCGGCTCGCTCTCACGACCATACAGCGCGCCCCCGCGCCTCCACTCGCTTCCAGGAGGGGCAACCATCGCGGACAAGCTCTCCATGAAAACACCTCGCTGACCAGGCTGGACACGGCCACGTCAAGAACCTCGGCGAGCCTCGGGAATCGCCGGCAACGACCAAAGATCGCCCGGAGAATACACAGCCCTCCGTATCAGTAAATACATCTTAATAAGCCTCAACCTGGGTCGGGTCACCGATCGACGGCCTCGAGCACCGGGGCGCTGCGCTCCACCGGGGCAGCCATCACGGCCGCGCATCGGCGGGAGCGGACGCGCCGCGCTTCGCTGCCCATCGCAGCAGCGTGTCCAGCGCCGGGCAGAGCGCTTGTCCCCACGCGGTGAGCCCGTACTCGACCCGGGGCGGCACCTCGGGGTGCGTGACGCGCCAGACCATCCCGTCGCGCTCCATCTGCCGGAGTTGCTGGATCAGCATCTTCTGCGCGACGCCAGGGATGGCGCGTTCGAGCTCCGAGAAGCGCTGCACCTTCCCTCCGAAGAGGCGAAATAGAATCACCAGCTTCCAGCGCCCCTTGAGGAGCTGGAGGGCCTGCTCGACGCGCTCGGCGGCGATCTCGGGGGTGGCCGGCTCGTCGTACTCACCTTCGGGTGCGTACCCCACCTTTTTGTGCGTTCTTGCCACCCGATGAGCCTAGCCCAACTTTGCGTGCGAGGGGCCCGCGTGACGGGCCTCGGGTCATCGCCCCCAGGAGATCAACGGATGAACACACCCCGCAAATTCTCGATCGATCCCGAGGAGTTCGCCGGCAAGCGCGTGCTCGTCACAGGTGGCACCAAGGGGGCGGGCGAGGCCATCGTCCGCCGCCTCGGAGCCGGGGGCGCCGTGACGGCGACCACGGCGCGCTCTGCGCTCCCGGCAGGTCAGTCGCCGAACGTCTTCGTACAGGCCGACCTCGCCACGGTAGCGGGTGTGGACGCCGTCGTCCGCACGGTCCTGGGCGAGCTTGGCGGGATCGACATCCTGGTCCACTCCCTCGGCGGCTCCTCTGCGCCGGGCGGCGGCTTCGCGTCGCTCACCGAGGACATCTGGCAGGACGAGCTATCGCTCAACCTCATGACCGCCGTGCGTCTCGATCGCGCGCTCCTCCCGGCCATGATCGCGCGAGGCTCGGGGGTCGTCCTGCACGTCTCGTCCATCCAGCGCCGGCTCCCGCTCCACGACTCGACGATCGCGTACGCGTCCGCGAAAGCCGCGTTGTCCACGTACAGCAAGGCGCTCTCCAAGGAGCTGGGGCCGAAGGGCGTCCGCGTGAACTCGATCGCCCCGGGATGGATCCGCACGACGGCAGCCGACGCCCTGGTGAAGCGCCTCGCCGACCACGCCGGTACAGGTGAAGACGCGGCCCGGCAGGGCATCATGGACGCGCTCGGGGGTATCCCCATCGGGCGTCCCGCATGGCCCGAAGAGGTCGCGGAGCTCGTCGCGTTCCTCGCCTCCGACAGGGCGGCGTCGATCCATGGGAGCGAGTACCTGATCGACGGGGGCACTGTGCCCACCGTTTGACGACAAACTACGGGCCCGCCTCGGCGCAACGCCCGCCCGCCGAACGCCCGAGTTGAGCTGCGCCGCGAAGCAGATTCCAACGCAAAGGTGCAAAGTCGCAAAGTCGCAAAGGCACCCAGGTCGAGACTAGTACTTCGTTCCCTAAGTTCGTCCCGGGTTCGCGTCCAACGTAACCATCCAGAATCACTGATTTTTTTGGGGGGGCCACGCAGACCCGGGAAGGACTTGGGTAACAGTGTACTAGTGCGGCTCTCGCTCAAGCGCGCCTTCGCTGACGGGACTGTCGCGGTGGACATGGATCCGCTCTCGCTCCTGTGCCGCCTCGCGGCCAGCGTCCCGCCGCCGCGCTTTCACACCGTCAAGTACGCGGGCGTGCTCGCCTCGGCAAGTCGCCCACGTTGGCGCGCAAGCGCATCGGACCGCGCCCTGCGGAGCCACAAGAGCCTACGAAGGCGGACGAAGACGCCGCTTCGAAACGCAAGCGTGGCGGCTATCGGGCGGTCGACAAACCGCGCCGAGCTCTTGCGCCGCACATTTGCGATCGACGTCCTCGAGTGCCCAACTTGCAAGGGGCGGATGAAGCGCGTCGCCATGGTGACCGAGCCAAGGAACATCGCCCGCTTCCTCTCCGCGCTGCGGCTCCCGCTCCTCGCCCATGATCCAGGTACCGACCCGGCGCGCGAGCGGCGCGATCCTCGGCTGGACGGCCGACCACGGGTCCGTCCCGGTCTCGTGGCGTTTCGCCAGCACGTCGAGGAAGCGCTGCGCGACCCGACCGCGGATGAGCTGCCGTACGCCGGCCCGATCGGGGAAGACGGGTGCGAGCAGCGCGGCAAGGCGCTCGGCCGCCCGGGCGGCCCGGCCGTCGGCGACGAACTCGGCGTGCTCGCACCGGAGGCGCTTCCGGGCGTTCTCCTCGGCGGGCGTCTCGATCGCGGCGCCGCACTCGGGGCACCAGCCAGCGATCCCGGACCAGGGGTGGCCGAGCTTGGCCGCCTCGCGCGACAGGATCGCGATGGCCATGCCATCGCGCTGGTCGGCCGCGAACGCCTCGACGGCGCCGACGTCGTCGAGCACCACTGTCCGCGCCGAGGGGACGACAGCCGCGGCCTGGTCGGCCCAGGTCTTCTGGAGGTGCGGCGGGTACATCACGAGCACCCGGCGCGCGCCACGGGCGGCCGCCGTTGCGAGCGTCACGGTGGTCTTGCCGCTGCCCACCTCGCCCAGCAGGACCGCCGCCTTGTCCGGCCCGTCGAGCAGCCGGAAGAGCTCGTGCAGGTACGCGGTGAGGATCACCCCCTCGGCGAAGCGCTGCGCCCGGAAGACGTAGCCGGCCGAGCGGAGGAGCTCCACGCGGTCGCCTTTCGACAGGCATCCCTCGCCGTGCATGACGGCCTTCCGGCCGGCCTGGAGGTTCGCGAGAACTGGCCGCGCCTCAGCCTCGCTGCACGCGAGCTGGAGGAAGACCGGGCGCGTCGTCTCGGCCGCGCCCCCGTCCCAGAGCGCGCTCGCGGTCGCGTAGGCGAGCACCGCCGCCGAGAACGAGCGCCCCTTGCCCTCGCCGGTCTCGATCGTGAGTGTGCGCACAGGCGTCGCCCCGCCGCGCGGCCTCGACGAGCCGGTGCTCCCGCTGGCGCTGACGCCGCGCGCGCCGGTCGCGCATCGGACCAGCGCTGCCACGGCGCTGCGCTGCGACGGCGATCCCGCTTCGAAACGGCTTCACGTTCGTCGTTGCCATGGGCGCAATGTGCGCCCATGTTGGGCGCATGCAAGGACGGAAACCCGCGGCTCGGACGGCGAATGTCACGGCCTCGCGCGATGGTTGCGGAGCGGACTCGGTCGGCTTACGCCGGCGCCGGATGGCGCGACCGAAGGGGCCCGACCTCACCCGCGAGAAGCACTACCGCTGCACCGAGGAGGAGGCGCGCCTCGAGCAGGCGATCGTGCAGCTGTACGCCGAGAAGATCGGCGGCAGCTCGCAGAGCGGGACCGCGTGGTTCCGGTCGATGCTGCGGCGGGAGGCGAAGCGGCTGGGGATCCGGCTCACGGACGTCGCGGCGCCGGCGTCGGCGGCGGGGCAGGAGGGCGACGAGGAGCGGACGGTGGCGAAGCCGCGGCGCCGCCAGCGCTGAGCGGTGCGGTAGCGTCCGCCGTCCTGGCGTAAATGAAGGCGCATCCGGGGCAGCGAGAGTTCGCACGGCAGGTAAGGCGGAGCGCGGGCGACAGGCCCGGTGCGGATGGCGCGCTCTCCGCGTCGGGCGCGTGCTGCGCGGCCCGGACCTGCTCGAGGACCGGGGAGGGCAGTTCGTCGCTCGCCGCTCGACCGGCGACGACGTCGACGCAACCTGAACAGGGCGGGCCTTCGCTCTGCGACGCGGGCATCGACCGCCTCACCGGGCCCCTCGCAGGCCCGCCCTTGCCACGCCCCGGGCCATGGGCGGACGCCGCCCGCGCCCAGCATCGTCGACCCCGGCGAGCCCCGCAGGGGGTCGCGCCCATGGCGATGGCCGGGCGCTTACTGCCCCGAGACGCGTCGCCGCGGTGTTCTTGACGACGGAAGCGTAGCGCCGGACGCTCTGGCCATGGCGGGCAGGGTGATGCCGGGCGCGATAGCAGTGGTGCTGGTTGGGGTTGCAGCCTCAACGTACGGCGGCTGCGCGCTGCTCATCGGCGCGGACTGGGATGAGTACACGCGTGCGGACGATGGGGGCGGAGGACCCTTCACACCACCAGCCAGCGGAGGCGCCGGCTCATCCATCACCTCAAGCCGAGGCGGCGCCGGTGGCCAAGGTGGAGGCGGCGCCGGTGGCGCAGGCGGCGCCGGTGGCCAAGGTGGAGGCAGCGCCGGTGGCGCAGGCGGCGCCGGTGGCCAAGGTGGAGGCAGCGCCGGTGGCGCAGCCGGCGCCGGTGGCCAAGGTGGAGGCAGCGCCGATAGTGGAGGCGGTGGTGGCGACCCGACATGCCATGATGGCAGGACCAACGGCGACGAAAGCGACGTAGACTGCGGCGGCGGTTGCGTGCCATGCAGGGTGGGGGAGCGTTGCTTCGCCGCCGTCGACTGCTACACCGGAAACTGTTCTGATGGCGTTTGCTGCAACGATGCCTGTGATGCAGCATGTGAGTCATGCACCGCGGACCTCAAAGGATCTGGCGTCGATGGAACGTGCGGACCCACCAAGGCAGGCAGTGCATGCGGCGGGACAACGTGCGCAAATGGGTTGGAATCGGGTCGTGCCTGTGACGGGCTCAGCGTGGAGTGCCTGAGCGTCACGATGACGTCGTGCGTGGCGTTTGATTGCGACGTGGAGAACGGGAGATGCCGCACAGAGTGCACACAGGATGCGCATTGCGCGAGGTGCTACGTCTGTGGAGGCGACGGTCAATGCACACCGGCTGCGCCTGGTACCGTGGGCCGTGGCTGCGGCGAGAACGAGGCATGTGACGCTGCTGGTGATTGCAAGGCCGCGAATGGTCTAGAGTGTTTTGCTCCGGCAGATTGCGGGAGCGGGATCTGTGTTTGGGAGAACGAGATCTGGAGCCCCGGCATCTGCTGCAACGCCGATTGCAATCAGGCGGAATGCATGAGCTGCAGTGTGGCAGGGTCTGAGGGCATTTGTTCGAGGCTCGGCGTTGGGGAGTACTGCAATGCCGGCAGAGTTTGCAACAGCCTTGGCGAATGCAAACTGCCACCTGGCGAGGACTGCAGCAGGGACGATCGCTGTGCGAGTGGTAGATGCATTATGATGGGCGGCACTGGCATATGTGACAATTTCTGATGAGTACGCTCACAGTCCTTGACTATAACAACGGACCGAGGGCGAGCAGATCTGCGAGGAATGGCGCCCGACGCGGCTCCGTCTGCGCTGCGTGCATGGTCGGCGGGCTCGGGCATGGCCGCGGTGAACTTGGCCGACAGAACGAGAGGAGCCCCCGGGAACGGCCGCTCCGCGGGTTCGTGGTCGCATAGACCAGTCTGGCTCACGCCGCGCCTTCCACGGCCGCGAGCAGCTCTCCATCGGCCGCGAGCAGCTCTCCATCGGCCGCGAGCAGCTCTCCATCGGCCGCGTAGAGCGCTGCGGCGACCTCGCCGCTCGACCACGCCGCGTCGCGCTCCAGCACCTCCGTCGGCACCGGCGGCTTCGGCCCGCCGCGCACCCGGCTGGCATCGATGCTGTCCCGCTCGAGCACGCCGCAGCCGCGCCGATACCTGTCCGAACTCGAGCCGTTCAGAGCCTGTTCACGTCGGCGGTGATCTCCACCGGATCGGGGATGTCGGGCACGTGGAAGCGGACCTGGAAGACGGCGCCCTCGTCGTTCTGCATGAACAGCGTCGTGTCGCCTGGCGAGAGCCGGAATTTCTCGTGCGTCGTGTCCGCGAGGCCGGCGAGTTCCTTCTTCGAGACCTTGCTCGCCTCGTCGAGGTCGGGGCTCGTGAAGAAGCCGGGCCTCTCGTAGGCGTAGTCGCGCAGGGCGGCCGAGCCCGGCTTCGAGGGGCGGAGATCGTCCTCAGAAACGAAGAACAGGTGGGGCTCACCGCCCGGGGCGCCGCGGCTGTAAAAGAAGTCTAGGGAGTCGTTGTCCACCCAGTACTCGCCCAGGAGGAGCTCCGCGAGTTCCTTGGTTTGGCCCTGCAGCGTCTGGCGGATCTCCGCCACGATCTCCTCGCCGCTGAGACCAATGCCGACGCCCGGGAGCGTGAAGACCGGCTGGACCTTGCCCTCCGCGATGTCGGGGTTGCCATCGCCGGTCGGGTCATGGATGGCGACCTGCGCGACATCGGTGAGCAGCTCCCAGAAGAACTGCGGATCCGGTATGCGGGGCGGCGGGTCGGGCGGGAAGGAGATGTTGCGGAGGAAGACGGACCAGCCGGCCGGATTGCCGTCCTGGCCGATGTTCACGCCGAGCCGGCACGTCCCGCTCGTCCCGAAGTAACATCCTGTGAAGGGCACGCGCTCGCCGTACGTGAGGTAAGCCGCCTTGGCCACGATGTGCTCGAGCATGAACGGAGGGGTAGCCCACACTGACCCCGCGCCGACCGGCATGCCTGGGGCGTTCTCCTTGCAGGCCGGTACATCGGTACACGACGGCACGGTGCTGCGCAGCTCACGCAGCGAGATGCGCATATCGATCGTCGGCGTCGGTACGACGCCGACGATCGGGATTTTTTCCGGATCGTTGAAGTCGAACTGGAGCGGCGCATCGTCGGCCCGGACCAACATGGACATGTCGCCGCCCTCCTTCGAGAGGTCGATCCCGGTGACCCTGCGCAGGCCAGATTCGCCGACGATGTGCATTGCAAAGTCGGACTGGAAGATCTCGCCTTTCGTCCTGAATGAACCGTCGTCTGGTACGAGCACGCCCGGATGGTCCCCGGCCGGACCGAGCTTCTCATCGATGGAATCGAGATCGTGCAAAGCGTCGTACAGCGTGACAGGCAATCTCACGCCGGCGGGGTCCGGGATGGCCGGGTGAGAGCCGAGCAGCTGCTGCTGCAGGGCGGTGATGAGCTTGTCGATAGGCATGAGCGGCACTGTCCGGTTCTCGCGCGTGGCCGTCGGTTCTGCCTGGGCTGCCAGATCGATGTTGACGCTATCGGCGAGGATGTCCGCGAAGTCGAATGCGAAGGTGCCGGCGTTGTCGTCGAAGACCGCCCTAATCTCCTCGAGCGACGTCCCCGTCACGTTGGCGTTGGCGGGGGTCATGCTAAGCAGCCGGACGAGCGCGAACTCTGGCGATGTCTGCCACGGTATATCGAAGGTCCGGCCGAGCGGGGTGAGCGTGCAGTCGTGGTGGGGGTTCACGTCATCTGCCTGCCACGTGGTCCCGCACGCGTTCTGGATCCGCTCGAGCGCGTTCCGGAGCAGGCCGGTCGTGTCGACGTTGAGGATCGTGATCTTCTTGGCGCCGTCTTCGCCGAAGACTTCCCGCGCGTTAACCCGGTTGAGCATGAGGTCGACCGAAGGCCCCTCCGTGTCGTCGATACGAAGGCGGAAGCGAGAAGGTGGACCGAGTGTGTTGTTCCCACCTTGGTTGCCTTCGGCGGCTCCGCCGCCAGCACCACCATCGCCGTTAGTCCCCGCGCCGGCTCTGTAGCTCTCCCAATCGGCCCCTATGAGCTGGGCGCACCCACCGGCCATCGTGAGAACCATGACCAGTACTGTCACGCGAATTTGCAAGTACGCCTCCCCACTCCAGGATCCCTATATCGGTGCACCATACCAAGAATCATCGTGGGCGTACATACTTCGCAGTGCTTTTCCTTAGGCCATGACGTCGCTCTGGAAGGCTTTGTGCATATTCGCGCTTCGAGCGAGTCCGGCGCCAGCTGTGGAGCAGGCCCTCGCGCCGTCGGACGTCGACCTTGCCGTCCACGAGCGCGATGTCGCCTCCATCCAGCGCTGCATCGAGGACGACGGCGAGGTGACGACGGCGATCGACTGGCCGGTGTTCTGGGCGCGGCGCCAGCGGCTCGGGCGGGCCGCAGAGGTGATCGAGGAGCCCGTGAGGGCGACCGTGGACTGGATGCGCCACGAAGGCGGGCCGATGCGCAGCGCGCCGCCGGCGCGCGCCCGGCGCTCGCCGACGGGCAGACGTGATGGTTGCCGTGCGGCACGCGGTCGGCATGGGGCGAGGGCCGACCGGTCGGATCACCGGCACCGGCGAGCACCGCTACGACGTCTTCTTCAACGCCGAGGCGCTGCCTGACTGGACCCTCGTGAGCGGGCAGGGAGCGCCGGACGAGCTCGCCGAGCAGCCCCCGACCCGCCGGGAGCCGTCCAGCGCGACAATCGGCGCTGCCGTGGGCTCGGCCCCACGGGAGGTACACCTTCCTCGACGCCGGTACGCGATCGCGGGTCAAGCTCACGTCACCCAGCGTCGAGTAGGAACATCGTCACCGTCGTGCGTCCATCGGTCCACGACCTTGGCGAGCAGGTTGCGGCGAAGACCCGCCTGCACGGCCAGATGGGCGAAGCGACCCGCCGGGTCCCGGAGAGTCCCGCCCTCCTTGACAACGACGACCCCGCCGAGGCGCATCGCCGGGAGGCTCCAGCGGATCGGCGCATCCGCACGCAGGGTCACCAGCCGCCGCGACAGCACCGCCGCGCGGGCGTGGGCCCGCAGGCTCTCGCCCGCCTTGTTCTGGACGCTGCCCGCGTTCCGCAAGAGCTGCGCGAGGCGCCCGTGGGGCCGGAGCAGCGCCGCCGCCTTCGTGGGCCCGATGCCGGGGACGCCGGGGATCCCGTCCACCGGGTCGCCCGCGAGCGCCAGGAGGTCGCCGAGTAGCTCGGGACCGACCTCCCACCGGGCGCGAACCTCGTCACGCGCTGCGCTACACTTCTTCGCGCTGCGATCCGGCTTCTTTTACCTACGGTGCGCCAAGCACAGCTTCGATCAGGAGGATGCCATGTGAAGTCCACACCAACTGAAACCTGATGTAGCGAGCCAGCGGGTTGAATTCCTGCCCGACCAAGGTAGGGCCGCCAGTCGGAAGCGAGTCTTGCGTGGTGACCGAGGGCAACCCGGACTACGAAGCGTAGACAGCGAGCACGCGGGCCGCGGAATCGGGCTCCGAAAGAAAGAAGTCGTGGAAGCCGACGGGACCGTAAGCCCGGAAGGCAACATCGAGGGAGCGATGCGTAGGGACATGTTCCCGGAGGCCTGCTCCTGAGATTCCGCCGGAGTCGAAGAGCCGGGGCATGCGTGGCGAGGGTCGCCGAGGAACTTGGGAGGTCCCACTGGCTCCGTCGTGAGACGGAACCGTGAAGGCGAGCGCGAGCGAAGCCGAAGCGGGGCAGCGGGACGTCGGAGCGCGCCATAGTAGCGACGAATCGGGGGAACCGAGCCGTGGGACCCCGTGGAGCGAAGGGCGCGCCGGGACACGGAACCGTAAGAGGGAAAGATGGAAGAGACATCGGGCTTGGTACCCTGTTAGTAGCCACCCCGATCCGCAGATTTCTGCCCCTCACCTCGTGACGCCTGGGGGCGAGCGCGGGCGGCCGGGAAGTTCGCCAGCGCGAGGCGCGGCGGTAGAGATCGCACCCGAGCGGCGCGCCGGAAAGAAGAAGGCCCTGGGTAGCGACCAGGGCCTTCCGGGGATCGGCGACAGACCGATGTTCGGCCTGTCTCGCACGACCCAGGCAGCGAGGGCAACTTCCCGGCGCGCTGGTCCGGGGACTCGTGCAAGACAGCTTCCGGCTCGCGCGCTGCGGGCTCTGCGCCGCGATCTTCTTTGTCTGCGGCCGGTGTGATCGAGGGCAGCTCTACTGCGGCAGCGCCTGCCGCGACGCGGCTCGCCACCGGGCGCAACGCGCGGCTCGGCTGCGGCACCAGCGCTCCCACGAGGGGCGCCTCGATCACCGTGATCGCCAGCGGGCCTACCGCGCCCGACAGGGCCGGCGCGTGATGGATAGGGGTTCCGACAACTTGCCCGCATCCGCCAGCGTGTGCCCGCGGACCGGCGCGCCGACGTCGAAGGACGACGTGGCCGCCGCCGGCCCGCAGGAGTCGATGGATGGACGAGCTCGTGATGACGATCTCCGCGACGCCGCAGGAGACGCGGGTGCTGCTGACGCAGGGGCCCGACGAGGTGATGAAGGCCCGGCTGCGATCGGTGGCCACGCCGGCGCATCGGTTTGCCGGGCCAATGCTGTGCGAGTCGATGGCGCTCTGGCACGACCAGAGGGTCCGTGCTGTCGTTTCTGCGGAGTCCGAGGACATCTTGTTCGCGCTGGGGTTGTGCGACGGCCTCGGCGTCGCGCGCGCGACGCTACACTACGTCGTCGAGCCTCTCTTCATGGACGCCCCGCCCCGCCGCGGGCAACGCCTGCCGGGACTCGGTAACTTCCGTGGCGAGCATCGCCTTCGCAGGAGCCTCGGTCGATGACGATCGACGAGGCCAAGGAGGCGGAGATCCGCCGCCTGCACTTCGCCGAGCACTGGAAGATCGGCACCATCGCGACGCAGCTCGGCCTGCACCACGACGCGGTCGAGCGCGTGCTCGGCCTGGGTAAGGGGGCGCGCTCGCGGCCCGTCGTTCGCGGCGCGGAGGCCGCGGTGAGCGAGGTGCCTTTGCCGCTGCGCGGCTACGAGGCCTTCGTCATCGAGACGCTGACACAGTATCCTCGGCTCCGCGCCACGCGCCTGTACGACATGCTGGTGGAGCGCGGCTACGAGGGCAGTGTGCGCACGGTGCGACGGCATGTCCGACTCGTGCGCCCGGCGCCGAAGAGCGAGGTGTTCCTCCGCGTCGAGCCGCTCATCGCCGAGCAGGCCCAGGTCGACTGGGCTTACGTCGGCAAGCTGCGCGTCGCGGGCGGCACGCGCCAGCTCTGGGCCTTCGTCATGGTCCTGTCGTACTCGCGCGCGATCTGGGGCGAGCTCGTGCTCGACCTGTCAGCGAGCTCGCTCCGCCGCTCGCTCGTGCGCGCGTGCTGCTACTTTGGCGGCGCGACGAGACAATGGCTCTTCGACAACCCCAAGACCGTTGTCCTCGAGCGCCACGGCGACGCCGTGCGCTTCCACCCGGACCTGCTCGCGCTCGCCGGTCAGCTCCGCGTCGCGCCGCGGCTCTGCGCCGTGCGCAAACCGCAGCAAAAGGGCAAGGTCGAGCGAGCGATCCGCTTCCTGCGCGACCGCTTCTTCGCCGCGCGCACGATTCGTGATCTCGACCGTGGCAACGCCGAGCTGCTCGTCTTCCTCGACGAGATCGCCAACGTGCGTCCGCACCCGCGATGGCCTGAGCGGCGCGTCGACCAAGTGCTCGCGGAGGAGAGGACGAGGCTGCTCGCGCTGCCCGATCCGCTGCCGGAGACGGACCTCGTCGAGCCCGTGCCCGTCGACAAGACCGCCTTCGTGCACTTCGACGGAAACCGCTATTCGGCGCCGTCGATCCACCACGGCAAGACGCTGATGCTCGTCGCCAATGACACCACCGTGCGGCTCTCGGACGGCGGCACGGAGCTCGCGCGGCACGTGCGCTGCTGGGGACGGCACCAGAGCATCGAGGCGCCCGAGCACCGTGCCGAGCTGCTCGACCACAAGCGCGCCGCGCGCGAGGCCAAGGGGCGCGATCGGCTCGGCGTCGCGATCCCCGGCTTCGAGATCCTGCAAGAGCGCTGGGTGGAGGCCGGTCGCAACGTCGGCTTCATGACCGCCAAGGCCCTGCGCCTTCTCGACCTGTACGGCGTCGAGATCCTCGGCGCTGCGGCGCGCGAGGCTATCGCCCGCGGCACGCACGATCCCGGTGCCCTCGCCGTGCTCTGCGAGGAGCGCCGCCGCGCCGCCGATACCCCTGTCCCCGTCGACATCGACCTCGGAGCCCATGTCCCCGATCGCGACGTGGTTCCCCATGACCTGGAGTCTTATGATGCCCAACGATGACGTCGCTGAGCTGGTTCGCTCCCTCGGCGTACGCGTGTCGCGCGAGGCGCTGCTCGCGCTGATCGCGCATGCCACCACGGCGCGCCTGTCGCCGGTGCAGACGTTCGAGGAGCTCGCCGCCATCGCCCACCGCGAGCGCGCCGAGCGCAATCTCGCCGCGCGCGCCAAGGCAGCGACCCTCGGCACCTTCAAGCCCCTCGAGCGCTTCGACTGGAACCACCCGCGCACGATCCAGCGTGAGCTCGTCGAGGAGCTCATGACCCTCGACTTCGTCGCCAAGGGGCACAACGTCCTGCTCCGGGGTCCGAGCGGCGTCGGCAAGACGATGCTCGCCCAGAACCTCGGCATGCTCGCGCTCCAGCGCGGCCACACCGTACGCTTCACGACGCTGTCGGCTGCCCTCGCGGATCTGCTCAAGCAGGAGTCACTGCCGGCCCTCGAGCGACGGCTGCGGAAATACACGGCCCCGTCGCTGCTCATTCTGGACGAGATCGGCTATCTGCCGTGCAGCCGTCAGTCCGCCGATCTGCTCTACAACATCATCAGCCGCAGGCACGAGAGCCGATCGCTCGTGCTGACGACGAATCTTCCGTTCAAGCAGTGGAGCACGGTCTTTCCGGGCGCAGCGTGCGTCTCGGCGCTGATCGACCGCTTCGTCCAGCACTGCCACATCCTCGACATCGACGCCGACTCGTGGCGGCAGAAGGAGTCGCTGGCCATGAGCGAGGCGCGACCCAAGCCGAGACCGGAGACCGCCGAGCCGTCTGCCCCGGCAGCAGCGAAGAAGCGCTGACCCGGCCGACGCCACGTCAGATTCCCGCGGCGCCCGGGGTCAGGTTTCCGCGGGTGCCGCGGTCATTTTTCTGCGGACGCGAGGGTCACGTTTACGCGGATCTCCGTGGTTAGATTCCTGCGGATCTCCGAGGCCATCTACAAACTTGAGCCTCAAAATCTCTCGAACCTTACGCATCGATAGCCGTTCCGACATCGCGCCCATATACGCGATGAGGCTGCGACCGCGAGCGCCGCCTGCGGACCGTCACCCCCGTCGGAAGGTCCGTCACGTCCCTCGGAACGGCCCGTCACGTGCGTCGGGACGAGCCGTCAGGTGTGTCGGAACGCTCCGTCGGGTGGCCCGGAACGCCCCGTCACGTCCCCTCGGAACGGGCCGTCACGTGCGCTCGGAATCGGCCGTCACGTCGGCCCGGAATACGCACTCCTGCCGGATGATCCCGATCCAGCACGCGCATGCCCGTGTCGTCGGCGCGCAGGTGGTACGTGCCCAGCACGCGCTCCTCGATTCTGTCGGCCACGGGAGCGAGCACATCGAGCGTGAAGGCCGACCAGTCCACGCAGCCGCCGCGCGATGGCCATCATCAAGGCGGGGCGTGCTGACATCAGCCAGGCAGCTCGGTAACATCGACGAGCTATCAGCCAGCCTGAGCGTCAACAACGGGTAAAGGAACCGAGCCGTCTTCAGGACGGGCCCCCCGCCCGTCCGCTTCCCCTTCCTCCACTTCCCCTTCCTCCACTTCCCCTTCCGTAGACGGGCCCGCCGGTTTGCTGCCGGAGGTGTAGGTGAAGCGCCCGCGGAAGGGCGCCAGGGGCGAGGCCTGGGCCGAGCCGGCAGTCGATGCGCTTGCGGTGTCATCGACACGGGCGGCCCTCAGCGCAGCCGCTCCCGCTCCCACCGCACCTGGTCCGCGATCGCGTCGTCCGCGGCACGTACGCCCTCGACGAAGAGCTCCGCTTGGGCGGGGTTGTCCAAGTCGAGGCCGAGCCGGAGCAACAGAGCGCGGTCGCGCTGCGGCACGGAACGGAGGATCGCGGCGGCGGAGTGGGGGTAGCGAGCGGGACGCATTGGTAGATCCTACTTTCTCCTGCCCGGCCGTGAAGCCTGGCGATGAAGGGCAAGACCCCCTTTCAAACCGTGCGTGCGGATTTCCCGCACACGGCTTGCCGGTGGCCTCTCGGGTCGCTGCATTACGCAGCCTCCGGGTACTGCACGGTCCCGCGCAGGCGGTAGAGCCCGTGGCCTTCGACGAAGAAGTCGCTCGTCCATCCCTCGACCTCGCCCGCGCGCAGGTTGCGCCCCTTGCGCTTCACGAGGAAGCCGCAAAGCCGCCGCCGCACGTAGTCGTCGACCTGGTTGAACTTGTTCGCCGCATTCCCGGTGCGGAAGTAGCTGCCCCAGCCGCGCAGCACCGGGTTCAGGTCGCGGATCAGCGCCCGCACGTCCTTCACCCCGTTCCTGGCTCGACCGGTCAGCTCCTTCACGCGCTGCCGTACCCGCTTCATGCTGCGCTGAGAGGGCCAGCGCTGGAGGAAGTACACGCGCCGGCGTGACTGCTCCCAGATCCGTCCGCTCAACCGCTTGCGCAGGTGGCAGCCGAGGAAGTCGAAGCCCTCCTTGCCCCAGGAGAGATCGACCCGCCTCGTCTTGTCCGGGTGTAGCTCCAGCCCGAGCCGCGTGAGCACCTCGCGCACGCGCTTCTCGGCCTGCTCGCACGCCGACCTCGTGCTGCACATGATCACGAAGTCGTCCGCGTAGCGCACCAGCGTACCCAGATGGGCACCGTGGCGCTCCCACGCCGCATCGAGCACGTGCAGGAAGATGTTCGACAGAAGTGGCGAGATCACGCCGCCCTGCGGTGTCCCCGAGAGCGTCGCTACCTCGCGCCCCTCCTCCATCACCCCGCACTGGAGCCACTGGCGCAGCAGCTTGAGCACCCGCCGATCCGAGATGCGTCGCTCGACCAGCTTCATCAGCTTGCCGTGGTCGATGCTGCCGAAGTAGTCGCGGATGTCCGCGTCGAGGACGTGGTTGCCTCCGCAAGCTCCCAGCTTGCGGAGGGTCTCCAACGCCTGCGTCGCGCTGCGACGAGGCCGGAAGCCGTACGAGCTCGGGCGAAAGTCCGCCTCGAAGATCGGCTCCAGCACCAGCTTCGCCGCCATCTGCACCACCCGGTCCCGGATCGTCGGGATGCCCAGCGGCCGCTTCTTTCCGTCGGCCTTCGGGATGTACCGACGCAGCACCGCTGCTGGCCGGTACGTGCCTGCTCGCAGCGCGGCGCCGAGCTCTTCGAGGAAGCGCTCCACGCCGTGCTGCTCGATGTCGGCGAGCGTCTGGGCATCGACGCCCGCCGCACCTCGGTTCCGCTTCACCCGCTTCCACGCTTCCGCGAGGACGTCACGCCTCGCGATGCGGTCGTACAACGCGTGGAACCGGCGCCCCGGATGCCGCTTGGCCGCGACCCACAGCCGGCGTTGGAGTTGTCGCACTTTGTCTTCGGGCTCGCGCCCGCGGGGGTGGTTGGGACCGGTCCTGCCGGCCATGCCCTCGTGCTTACCTCCTCGACCGACGCGACCACCGCAGGGGCCTCTCCCTCCGGCCGCGTTGTTCGTCGCGGCCATCGACAGTACTACGGCCCCCTCGGACTCCCGCTGCGCAGCGCTCGATTTCACCTTCGGCTTATACGAGCCACCTTGCCGCGACAACGGCAACGCAGACGGGTCTCCCGTGTTCCGCACCTCTCCTTGAACGCGTGCTGCGCCCTCTACCCCGGAGGGACCCGTCGCGCGTTCTGCTCCGGACTGCGGCGCGACGGGCGTGGCCTTCGCCGTGGCATGCGCGGCTCGGCTCCCTCGTTGTGACTCTGTCGAGGCGGCAGGCTTCACTTCATGTTGCGGCCCGCGTTCTTGCTCCCTCCGTGGAGGCATTCGACGCCCCGCTCGGGCTGCGGGGTCTCCCCCACCAACCTGGGGCCTGCTACCGGGCGCTCCGGCGCTTACCCGGACGGGACTCGCACCCGCTGGAGACGTGCAGCGTGAGATCTCTCCCTCGCCCCGCGAGCGGAGTCCGAGCTCGATCTCGTCACGACGCACCACGCTGCGAGCATACCAGACGCCGCGGGCAGGCCGTGCCGCCGCGCAGCTGGCTCGTGCCTCGGGCAGGCCGGCGAGAGCGTGTCCAGGCGACCGTGGTGCGCTGTGGCTTGAGCGCGCCACGGTCGGCAAGCGGCGCGGCTCAGTCGGCTTGAATTCCTTCGGCGTAGCGCCGCGCTCCTCGGCGAGCCTGGAGAGCTCCCGACCTCGCGCCGAGGCGGCTCAGCGCGCGCGGCCGTGCTTCGGCCCGGCGGAGCGCCTCAGCCCGCGCCAACGGCGGAGCGCCTCGCAAAACAGCATTCTACCGCGGTGGAGCCGCTTGAGCGTTGTATGAGGGTTCTTGTGCAGCTCCGCGGCTATCTCCGTGGCGGTGGAGCCCAGGGCGGCTTCGGAGAGCACTGAGCGCAGCTCAGGCGTGAGCCGCCCCAAGACACAGAGCGTCAACCGGGCGTCCACTTGGTCAAGCGGCGACGCTTGGCACGGCGGCCTTGAATTGCTGATAATCGCAACGCATTCGTACCACCGACACTCGTCTTCCTTGTAGCGCAAGATCTGGCGCCACGCGATCCCGACCAGCCATCGCCTGAGCACGTACTTTTCGTCGACATGAGCGGGTCGGAAGCCCCCTTCTTGCATCCTGCGCCAGGCAGTCAGCAGGATGTCCTGCATTATATCGGCCCGATCGCAAGCGAGAACCTCAAACTGACGCAAAATCCGACGGAGAACCCTCCTGTCCCGCGCGATCGAGCTGAATAGTACGCGGACTTCCACGTCTGTGCACGTTCCCAGCCAACGGCCGTTGCAGCAGCTACGCTGCTCCATGGCTTCCTACGCCCGGCAGCGTCGTGTTCAGGGGCGACCCCTCGACGTCCTCACAATCGGCGCCGCGCGCAGTGCTGGACCCGCCGTCGTCGCGCTCTACGGGGAAGCTCGTCAGCCTGGCAGCACGCCGCTCGGGCTCGGCCCCCGAGCTTGCGCGCGACGGGAGCGGAGACCGAAGCCGCGGCTGTGGAGACGGCGGGAGCTTCGCCCGTGGGCTCCTGGCGACCAGATCGGGGATCGCCATCACAGGCGGAGGGACATCGGCCGCGCGTTCGGGAACCGCAGCTGGACCCGGCCGCGCGGAACTCGGCGCCGGCGCGGCCGGCGCACCAGCCGAGTTCTCGCGCTTGGTGGCGGGCTCGCCGAGCTGGATCAGCAGCGTCTCCTCCTCGTCTGTTCGATAGTCGTCATGCAGCCACCAGAGGAACTCCCAGTACCGAGCAGGCGTTCCCGTGAAGGCCTCGAGCTGTCTCGCGAGGACGGGCGTGATCGGGAGGTCGCTCTTCAGCAGCCGCTCCAGGTCACTCGGAACCAGCCCGGTGCTCTCGGCCAGCTTTCGTTGCCAGCCGGGGATGGTGACGCAGAACGTCTCGAGGACGCGGCCTGGCAACGGCACGGGGCGCGCGCGTGGGCTGGTTGTCGCCGCGATGAGCGCATCCACGTGGCAGTCCAGCAGGCGCTGGTGTCGCCGCAGCTCGCGCTCGGCGTCCTCCTTCGCGTCGGCGAGGGCCGACTCCTCGTCTCCGTGCCTCTGCTCGCCGGCCGCGCGCAGCCCGCGCTCTCGGCCTAGCGCTTCGCGCGCCGTGACAGCGAAGCCGATCGCCACACAGGCCATCATCGCGAGACCGAGCGGTGAAGCGAGCCACATCGCACCGAGAATGTCCTCCATTGTACGTTGCCTCCTCGTCGTGAGCATTCGTGTCCGACGCAAGGCGGATCTCGGCCTTGTGCTGCCCGAAGGCATCACCAGCGACGCCGCCTGCTAGCTGTCGATCGACAGCCGATGAGTCAGCGAATCTGCTTGAGCAGCGCTTCGCGCTCCAAGGCGAGCCACCCTTGCGGGAACTCCTGCTTGTGCATCTCGAGCAGCTGGCGCGCCTCGAGGTCGTCGAGGGCGGTGTGGGCGTCCAGCGCCCGGCGGGCGTCGCGGATCAGGCGCCGCTCGCGCTCGCTGACGTCGGGGTGCACGGCGCTCCTGGGCGCCGCGCTTCGGCGCACGACACTCCCGGGCACCTCGCCACGGGGGGCAGCCTCGGCCGACGCCGCGGGCCTATCCACGGCGACCAGGGCGCTAGCGTCGCCTTGCTGCGCGGACGGCTCCACCTTGCGCGCGGCTGGCGCACCGATCTCGGCGGTGGCGCTCGCGCCGCCCTCTCGGGCAGACGCGTTGACCCCCGGCGCGGCTGGCGCGGAGCCGGGCGCGCGAGCCGCCGCGGGCAACAGCCAGGGTTCCAGGCTGCGCGACAGCCCGGAGATCAGCGCGCCCATCAGGATGACGAGCGCGCCCTGTGCCAAGATCCTGAAGACCAGGCGCCGCAGCGTGGCCAGCCACGACTCGCGACGGTAGAGGCCGAGCGCCACGGGGACGCACGCCTCTGCGTCCCGTCCCCGTGCAGCCTCCTCGGCCGTATAACGGCGCTTCTCCACGGCGAGCTGCTCGAGCGCCCGCTGGTGCTGCGTCTTCACCGCCTCCGTCGTGAGGCCAAGCTCGCCGGCGATCTTGGCGAGCGGGATCTCCTCGAGGTCATGCTTGATGAGGAGGTGTCGATACTTCGGGCCGACCCGATTGATCAGGCGGCGCGTGAGCGCGTGCCGCTGGCTCCCGCGCACCAGCTCCTCTGGGTTCGGGCACTGGGCTCGGAGCTCGCTCTCGTCGAACGATGTCAGGACCTCTCCGCGACGGCGCGCGGTCCGCACATGATCGCGCGCCTGGTTGATGGCGATCGTGACGCGGTACGCCGCCGCGTCGCCGCCCGGAGCGATCCGCTGGTCCGCTTCCAGCCCGCGCAGGAGCGCGTCTTGCGCCACGTCCTCGGCATCGCGTGCCGGAACGCCGAGACGCCTCGCGAGGCGCCGGAAGAGCGCGAAACTGCTGGAGATGCTCGACGGGTTGCCCACGCTGGTAGCACGTCTGAGCGACCCCCTCGGGGTCAGCAAACTGCACGGCCGCGTTCACTTTGGTCGGACAATGTAGTATCAAACGCTACATCTCGCCCCCGCGGCTGGAAGATCGCCGACACATGGGGCGGATGATTCGATTCCGCCATTCTCCTATGAATTCTCTCCTGAAGCGCTGCTCTCCGGCATTTTTCTCCCGGTTGACGTCGCGTGCTCGGCGTAAGTACCGTCGTTCGATGCGTTGCGGTGCGCACCTGTTGTTCATTTTGCTTACTCTTGGCGCTTCAACGGGCTTGGTCAGCTCGGCCGATGCTCAGCAGCGGTCTCCGGCCTCGGGGAAAAGCGACGGGTTGACGGTGAAGGACCTTGTTCGCCGTGCTCGGAAAGCGCGCGATCGCGGGAACTGGGCGGAGGCCTACGAAGCCTACAAGGCGGCCCTCGATGCCGTAAACGTGCCGCCCGGCATGAAGCTCGACCGCGCGGAAGTCGACCGCGGGGCGTTCGAGCCCGCCGAGATCGCGGGCGAGCTAGGCCTCTGCGAGCTCGAGCTGCGTAAGTACCGTGACGCGGCGGAGCACCTGACCTGGAGTCTTGAGCGGGATTGGGCGCTGCCGAGTCAGCTACAAAAACGATTCCTGACCGGGCAGCGGAAGGCCGCGTTTTACGTCATCGAGCTCGTGCTCTCCGTCGACCCGCCGGACGCGGAGATCCTCATCGACGGCCAGAAGATCGGTCGGACCGCGCGGACCTACAAGCTGTTCCTCGAGCCCGGACGACACATGGTGCGGGCCCGGGCGCCGGGTCGCGAAGATGGCTTTCACGCGTTCAACGGCAAGCCGGGCGACCAACAGGAGATCTCGATGAAGCTCTCGGGCCCGGCGGTGAGCAGCGCCAAGGAGGCCCCGGCGGTGCCGAAAACCGCGCGTGCGGTGCCCACTGCGCGCGCGAAGGATCCCGACCCGTGGGCTTCCTGGCCGGGGACGCTGCGCCTCACAGGGATCGCCGCCGCGACGGCCGGCGTGTCGATCGGTACCATCCTCATGATCCGTGCGGACAAGCTCGACGACGACCTGACCGCCCGGCGTAACCGGCTCCTGGGCGAGCCGTCTTCGAGCTCGTCGACGTGCTGGGAGGCGCCGCTGAACTCGCCGTGTGCCGAACTTGCGCGCCTGCAAGACGCGCGCAACCTGTCCGGCCGCGCGGGGGTAGCCACGGTCATCGCGGGCGGTGTCGTCGGCGCGGTGACCGCCGCGTCGCTGTTCACCGACTTCTCCTTCCTGGGATTCTCGCCGGCTCGGGATCGGATCCACGTCTCGCCCGTGGCGACCGGGAAGGAAATTGGTGCGCGAATCGAGGGGCTATGGTGAGGGCACGGGAGGCCGAGGGGATGGGGTCGCTGTCGCGCCGATGCGCGGTTAATTCGGTCGCTGCTGTCGCAGTCTGCGTGTGGGGAGCCACCATGCTGACAGCATGCAGCTCCTACTCCGACGACTGCTGGGAAAGGCTGGAGTGTCCTCCCGATCCGGAGCCTCCGCCCGACCCGTGCGAGGGAGATCCCGCTACTGCACCGGCGCTCGACATGTGCGGGGTGTTCGTCAGCCCGTTGTCGGGTGACGACAGGAGCCCGGGCACGAAGGACGCGCCGGTGAAGACCCTGCAACACGCGATACGGCTCGCGGCACGCGGGCGAGGCGACAGCGAGAAGCCAACCCGACGCGTGTATGCGTGCCACGGCAGGTTCGAGGAGGCGATCGCGCTGCCTTCCGGGGTCGACGTCTGGGGCAGCCGCGGCTGTGACAACGGTGGTGAGTGGTCGTATGAATCGTCTCTCGTTGGGCCGAGCGCGTCGACCGTCATCGCGCCGCCTACGGGGATCCCGGTGCGGATCCGCGGGGTGCAGGATACGGCGCTTGCGGGGGATAACGCGACGTCGGTGATCGCCGGCGTGCGAATCGTCGCGGCGGACGCCTCGGCGCCCGATGACAAGTCGTCGATCGCGGTGATTTTGAGCACGGGGGCCAGGGCGATCGTGCAGGACAGCGTGATTGTCGCGGGCAACGGCAAGGACGGGGAGCCGGGAGAGGACGCGGACACCGACCGGGCTCCGGACGGCCTTGAGGGGAACGACGGGGTGTCCGCCTGCACTACGGACTCCCCGACCGGCGCCCTCCCGGTCGTGACCGTGTGCGACGACGGCACCGAGTCCATCGGTGGATATGGGGGCGACGGCGGGATCGCGTCGGGGAGCGATGGGACCTCAGGAATGCCGACACCCGCGGAGATTTCTGAGCGCGACGGTCACGCGGGGCTCGGCGCGGACGACATGCGATGCAGCGACGGGGGCGAAGGCGCGGACGGCGCGGACGGTGGCCGCGCTGACGGCGCGGTGGGCGTAGGCCACCTCGGCAACGATGGATGGATCGGCGTCCGGGGCGAGGACGGGAAGCGAGGCGGCACCGGCCAGGCAGGCGGCGGCGGTGGCGGCAGCAAGTCGCGCGGCGACATGGGCGCGTGTCGAGCAGGCGGCCCCCAGGGGGGGGCCGCCGGCGGCTCGGGAGGGAGCGGCGGCTGTGGCGGTCGGGGAGGCTACGGCGGCGGCTATGGCGGTGCGAGCATCGCGATCGTTGCGCTGGACGGCACGGAGCTTACGGTCGCGGCCAGCGACGTGGTCACGGGCAAGGGCGGCAACGGCGGGGTTGGCGGGAGAGGCCAGCCGGGCGGCTACGGGAACGCGGGCGGTTCCGGCGGCCGCACCTTTGTGGCGGACATGTGGGAAGCATGCGATGGCGGCCGTGGAGGCAACGGCGGTCGCGGAGGCGATGCCGGCGGCGGGCTCGGCGGCGCTGCCGTCGGCATCGCCTACGTGGCGCCCAACTATGCCATTCGACCCGGGACCAGCTTCATCGTCGGAAGCGCCGGTGTCGGCGGCGTTGCGGGCAATGCGGGCACCGGTGACGACGTGGGCCGAGGGCGGTCAGGCCCCAGGGGGGAAGTCCATGCGTTCAGCGTGGGGAATGAGCCGCCCCGTTGACGCGTGCCCTGCGAGACGCCGCCATTGAGGGATACCCATGAACCTGGATTCTGCGATCCTCCTGCTCCTCGTTCTGCCGCTCGCCACGGTCGGTTGCGGAACCGCGCGGGGGGTGGACGGCCCTGGCGGCGCGCCGCCGTGTGCCGGTCCATCGACGTGCGCAAGCGATCCCGTGCCCGACTCGGTTTGCCTGGAGCATCTTGCGGCGGGCCGGGCGACGGACGGTTGCGGCGTGTTCGTCCTCAGTCCGCATTTCGGCGGTGACGACGCGAACCCCGGCACGAAGGACAGCCCCGTTCGCTCTGTCCGGCGCGCGATCGAGCTTGCGCGCACGGGGCGCGGTCGCGTGTTTCTCACCGACGATGCCTTTGACGAGACCATCACGCTCCCCTCCGGGGTAGATATCTACGGAGGCTTCGAAACCTCCATCGGATGGGAACGCCGTAGAGACCTGGAAGACCCGGTGTACATGATGGCCAAAACCGGTCCCATCGAGAACGGATTCATCGCGCTGACCGTGGAGCCGGCCCGCGCCGGCGACACGGGGGCTGCGGACGGGGTCTCGATCATCGATCACGTGGCCCTCTTCAGCACGACGTATGTCGGGATGATCGTTCAGTCGGGCACCGCGGTGGAGATCATCGGGAGCTATATCAACGCCAGCTACGCGTATGGGGGCCGTGATGGGGAGAAATGGCCGGGCCGGGCAGCGTTGGGTCCGGACGGGCAGTATGGAGGAGACGCGTGCTCCGCCGCGACGGTCCCGGGCGGCGCTCGGGCGGTGAACTCCTGTGAGGGAGGGTTCCCGAGCGTCGGTGGTAAGGGAGGAGACGGGCTCGCCGCCGACGCGGAAGATGGGGTGGACGGCGAGCCCGTACCGCAGCCGAACCCCAACTACGATGGGACAGGAGGACGTGGCAACCGGGCAGACGGTGGTTGCAGCAGCGGCGCCCCCGGGAAGAGCGGCATGTGGGGCGCCGCCGGCGCAGCGGGCAAGGGCCGCGGGCGGATCGATGAGACCGGATGGCACGGCGACGGGGCCGACGACGGCGCCCGGGGGATGCCGGGCCAAGGCGGCGGCGGGGGCGGCGGGCGTCGCGGTGGGCTCACGGTGTGCGGCGTGGCCACCAAGGGCGGCGCCGCGGGCGGCTCCGGAGGCGCCGGCGGTTGCGGGGGGCGGGGCGGCCGAGGGGGCGGGAACGGCTACCCGAGCATCGGGATCATGGCGCTCCACGCCAAGGTGACCGTGCGCGATAGCATCATCGTCACCGAAGACGGGGGGCCAGGCGGCGATGGCGGGGTGCCGGAGGAAGGAGGCAAAGGCGGCCGGGGAGCGCCGGGCGGCGCCGTGGGGGACGGGACGTGGTCCTGCCAGGGTGGCAGCGGCGGCCGCGGAGGCGACGGCGGCTACGGCGGCCCCGGGCGCGGCGGCGACTCCATCGGCATCGCCTACCTCGACGAGGACCAGCTCACGTTGGAGGGCATCACCTTCGAGATGGGGCTGCCGGGCCCGGGTGGCACGAGCTGGGAATGGACTGGCGATGTCATCACCGGGGAGGACGGCATCGCCGTCGAAACGCAGCGCTTCCCTGAATAGGAGCGGCGCACTCGCCTTAAAGGGTCGTGATCGTCACGTCGTCGAAGCGCACGTCGCTCATCGCCCACGAGAACAGGGCGACCGAACCCCACGCGTACGCCGCCTCGTTCGACACCGCCAGCACCACCTGATCATTGACCTTGATCCGGTGTGTCGTCCCCTCGCGCTCGACCCGCACCGTCATCCATGTGTTCTGCGGCGGCACATAGCTCGTGTTGACCGCGAGCTCGGTGAAGGCGCCGTTGTCCACCCGGACCAGGCGCGCGACGCTCAAGCTCGCGTCGAACATCACCCGGTAGTAGCTCGAGCCGGTGTCGTTGATGGCGTACATGAGGCCGAAGCCGTCGGGGTCGCCTGCGTAGATCTTCGCCGAGAGCGCTCCCTGCCCGAAGGCCGTGCGGGGCGCGACGAGGTAGGTCCCGCGCATGTCGACAGCTCCGTCGGCCGCGGTCTGGGGGTAATCGAACGCGCTGCCCGTCTCGGTCGCCGCTCCCCCTACCCCCCTCCAGCTCGGCAAGCTGTCGGTGATGCCCTCGTTGATCACGGTCCAGACGCTCGGCGCGACGCCTTGATCGAACGTCTCTTTGAAGGGGATGGTGCCCATCTTGGCCACGTTGACCGAGCTCAGGTCCACGGTGACGACGGAGCCGGCCGCCTTCCCGCACGAGGTGGTCTTGATCTCCTCCCAGAGGACGTAATCATGGGAGACCCAGGTGTGCCGCACCGACTGCAGGTTGACGTTCTCCACCTGGTAAAGCGACTGATCCTGGAGGCTCGCCGAGTAGATACCCTCGTATTCGTCCGTGAGCGTGCTCTTGGCGAGGTTGGGCAGGCCGTAGAGGCCGCCCCACGTGTCGTTGTGGAGGTCCTCCCATTTCTTGTAAGGATGCCCGCTCACCGAGGCCAGCCTGTATTGCCAGCCGAAGATCGAACCCGCGGAGAAATCGATCACGTCGAAGTCGTTCAAGGACTGAGAGGCCTGCTCGCTCACATCGAAGCTGAAGCTCGTGGACGGCCCATCGGCGCCCACGCCCGCGCCAACCGAGAACCCGTTCGACGTGGTGAACGTCGAGGACTCGTTGGCCGAGTGGGGCCTGTGGGCGTAGGGCGAGAGCCCCCCCGACAGGGGACGGATCGAGTGCTGGAGGGCCTCCTGGAAGTAGCCGCGGTTGTTCCCCGAGTTCCACTTGAGCCCGCCGGGGTTGTACTGGGTGCCATTGCCGGCGAAGACGACGTATTTGCCCTCCGGCGCGTTGGAGGCGAGGAGCGTCACCGTGAAGTTGCGGTCGATGACGGAGTGCTGGCCGTCGTCGCCGCACTCCCAGTTGATGGACGTGGGCGTCACGTTGTACGAGCGGTAGGTGCCCTCGGGCAGGGGCTCGGTCACGATCTGGGCGAGCGTGCGGGCCTTGTGGTCCGCGAGCAGGCCCTTGATCTCGGCGAGGAGCTCGCCCCGGGCAGGCAACGCCGTCTGCGCGACCTCGGACCTCGAGGCGATCCGGGGCTTTGCGTCGATGGTGATGGGCTCGGCCTCGGGCGCCGCGTCGAACAGCGCGTCGAGCTCGGCCTCGCTCTTTTCGAGCTTCTTTCCGAGCTCGGCCCGCTCGTCCGCGGTCATCCGGGCGTACCTCGCCTTCGCGGAGGCCGGCAAGCGCACCGCGCTGTGCTCCTCGGTCTCCTCGCCGGTGACGTCGCCAAAGACGCGCACGTCGAAGTGCTGGCCGCCCGGGCTGGGCGCCGCGTAGACGACTTGCGCGGACATCCCGATGCCCAGCGCCAGCGCGACCTTCTCGGCGTCGCGCGCGTTCTCGAGGATCACAGGCACCCCCGCGAGGCGCGCTGCCCGGAGCAGGGACGCGTAGGAGCGGATGTCGTCGGCGCTCGCGGCCTCGGCGTCGATGAGCACGGCGGACGCCTCTGCCACGCGGCTCGCGGGGCTCGGATTCGCGATGAGGTCCACCCGGAACCTCGAAGGGGCGCTGTCCATGAGCTCCGCGAGCAGAGGGGCCTTTTCGCGTTGAATGGCCGTGAGGGCGACGACAGGGCCCGGCATGACAGGGGCGGGCTTCGCGGCCGGGCCGCTGGGCTCCGCGGCGTCCGGCTCATCGTCGATGAAAGGATCCGCCTGGGTCTCGGGGGCAAAGCCCCCGCAGCCCGTGAGGGCGAGGAGGGTGAGGGCCAGGGGAGAGAGGCAAGCCAGAAAGGTGAATCGTCGCATGGGGGTCCTCCCAGAACATTCGTTGCAGGGTGAGGTCGGACGTGCGGGCGCTGGGGGCGCCGATGCCCCTCGCTCCACGCGCCTCGAACCTCTTCCGCAAACGGAGAGGAAAACCCGACACGGGCTCGGTCGATTTCTGGATCGACCGAGCCCGCGCTCTCTGAGCCCCGCGGCGCGCTACGGAGGCTCGATCGCGATGGCATCCCGGGTGATGACATCCCGGACGCCGGCGTCCTGGCGGTGAGCGCCTCGCGGACGTCCAGCGCGGCTCGGTCGTCCTTTACAGCTGAAGGCCACCAGCCGACTCTCTTCGCAGCGCTTCACGTGCTTGAATCTGCGCTCTCTGGCGCCGAGGCGCACGGTGCGCGTGCCGCCTCCGTGCCAGCATGCAGGAGCCGCTTCGCCACTCGTTTTCCCACCGCTCCCCGTGGCGTCCGCAGCGCGACGAGCAGGCGCTCCTCGGGCATTCGCCCTTCCGGAATCGACGACGAGCTCGGGTGACGAGTCACTCGGCCGCCGCGGGCGAAGTTCTTCGGTCGCGTCCGGGCTTCCCCCTGTACGTCAGGGAAGATGTCGCCGAGGGACCACGCGCAGCGAAATCTCGCACGCTTCCCAGCTCGCCGCCGGCAGGTGGATATCGCTTTCCCTTGCGTCCCTTGCGCTCTTGCGGTGTCCTCACCATGGATCACGTCGTTGGTGGCGGGGATCGCATCGGAGGACGAGCATGGAGAGCTTCTCGCGGTGGGCGATGGGTGTGTCTGGGCTCGGGCTGAGCGTGGCCCTGACGGGAGCCGCCGGCTGCCTCGGCACGGCCGAGGGGGAGGACGCAGCGCTGGCCGAGCCGATCGCGGCGGGGGCGCAAGCGCTGACGGGGTGGCAATGCGCGGCGTGCGTCAGCGGGGAGTACACGCACTCCGTGTCGCTGAGCCAGGGCAGCGCGCTCGGCTGCGCGAACGGGGAGGCCTACCGCTGCGAGCTCATCCCCTGGGCCACGCGGGCGGCCTTCGCGCACTGCGACGCCTCCGTCGCCTGTCCGCCCGGCTGGTACGTGAGCGGCTCGCAGAGCGGGCCGAGCTACTGCGCCGGGATCTACGATCGGATCTCGTGCGGTGCGGTGCCGTACCCGAGCGGGGCTTACGCGACGTGCGACCCGATCTGCTACCCTGGCTTTACCGAGACGGTGGTGAATGCCGGCGTGCCGAGCTGTGATTACCAGGACAAGCGCACCTGCGTGAAGTGAGCGGCGGCGCCCCCTTCCGCCGCGGCCCAGCTCTCTCCGGCGAGCGCGCGCACGAGCCACGGCGACGGCATCGGTCGTGCCCTTCGTCAGCGGTCGCCGCGCATCGATAGGGCTTCCGCTCCTGACCAGAGCAACATGCGTCCATGTCGCTCTCTTCGGTAGAGTTGACGAGTCTTGCCTATGAGACTTTCGGAGCATCGGAGAAAATCATGAATTTGATACTCCGCGTTGCGTGGCCTGCCTGTAAAGCTTCTGCAACGACAATTCACCAAGCGGGCCTGCAGGCGCAGGTAGGACGCAGCGCCGGCTTCGGGAAAATGGCTGAAGGACTCGGTCGGACTCACCACAATTTCTCGGCCATACTGAGCGCGACGCCTCGCACCAACGCTGGCGCGAGCTCCGCGAGCTCGACCTGGCGGACGCCGAGCTCCGCGCTGACCCGGCGCCCGTACTTCAAGGAGACCCCATGCGCAACACCGGAAAAATCGTCCGCTGGCTGGACGACAAGGGCTTTGGCTTCATCGCGCCGGCCGATGGCGGCCCCGAGGCCTTTGTGCACATCAAGTCGCTGCCGCGCGGCCAGCGCCCCGCGGTGGGCGCCACGGTCCGCTATCGTGCGGCTCGCGACGCGCAGGGCCGCGTCCGCGCCGAGGACGTCGAACTGGCCGGCGCCAGAGCGAGCCTGGGCCCGGCGAGCCGCGCCCTGCTGGTGGCGCTGCCCTTCCTCGCGCTGGTGACAGCGCTGGCCGCCCTGGGGCGGGTGCCGCGTGTGCTGCCCTGGCTCTACCTCGGCGCCAGCCTGGTGACGCTGCTGGTCTATTACAAGGACAAGCGCGCCGCCGAGCGCGGCGCCTGGCGCACGCCGGAGCAGACCCTGCACCTGCTTGCGCTGGTCGGCGGTTGGCCAGGCGCGCTGTATGCGCAGCAGTTGCTGCGCCACAAATCCAGCAAGCGCTCCTTCCGCGTCGTGTTCTGGCTGACGCTGGCGCTGAACGTCGCCGGCCTCGGCTACCTGGCCTCCGACCATGGCGCCGGCGCCCGTGCGGGGATCGACCGGGTCACGGCACCGCTGGCCGCCGACCGGGATGCCCTGCCCCTCATTGACTCCCGGAGACTCCCATGAGCGCTACCCCCATCCACTTTGATGACGGCGCCGCCTACGAGCGCGCGCCCGCCCCGCGCTGCACGACGCTCGGGCCGATCGTCTCGGCCCACGCCACGACGCGCTCCGGCGGCCACTTGCCGTAGTCGCGATGGGCCCTGGGGCGATGCTCGTCCACGATCACCGCCGTGCCCTTCCGCCCGTAGAATCGGCCGTCACGTCGGCCCGGAATACGCACTTCGACACCGGCCGCGGCGCTTCGACCCGGAGGAGATGATCCCCTGCCGGCGCGAGCCGCCCGAGAGCCCCCGGGCGCGTATCGCCACGGTCGCGCCGCGGCGGCGGGGCGCCGCCGAGCTCGCCGCGAGCGCTTCCCTTCGAGAAGGCCACCGAAGCGCTTGGGCGCGGGTCGACGGCCGAGCCTCCGCGGCCGTGCCCTTGACAAGCCTCCGTTCATGTAACATCATAAGTTGCGTGAGACGAGACAGCCGACTCTCCGGGGTGCTTCACGTCCTGCTGCACATGGCCCAGCACGAGGGGCCCTTGACGTCCGAGCAGATGGCGAAAGCCATGGACACCAATCCCGTGGTGATCCGGCGAGTCATGGCGGGCCTCCGGGAGCAGGGATACGTCCGGTCGGAGAAGGGACATGGGGGGGGATGGTCCCTGGCGTGCGATCTCGCGAAGGTGACCCTGCGCGACATCTACACTGCGCTCGGCTCGCCCTCGCTGCTCGCCATCGGGAACCGGACGGAGACGCCCGGCTGCGCCGTCGAAGAGGCGGTCAACGCGGCTCTTGGCAAGTCGTTCGAGGCTGCGGAGTCGCTGCTTCTGTCGCGCCTCGGCGAGGTGACGCTCGCGGCCCTGGGCGAGGACGTGCGGACTCGGGTGGCTGCTCGCCCCGCGCCTCCCGGTGACATGAGATGAACGATGAAGGCGAATCCATCCACACGAGCAGGCGCCGCCGATCAAGCCATCCACGCCCCTTCCCAGCGCCGCGCCGTCTCACAACGAGCAGGAGACAAACCATCATGACCGAATTCTGGGAACCCGCGTTCGTCGAGAAGCAGCTGATGTGGGGACTGGAGCCAACGACGTCTGCTTCTCTCGCGCGCGACACGTTCGCTCGAGCCGGTGTCAAGAGCGTCCTGATACCCGGCATCGGCTACGGCAGGAACGCGAAGCCGTTTCTCGAGCGCGGGATGTCAGTGGCGGGGATCGAGATCTCTGCGACGGCGATCGAGCTTGCCCGCTCGAGACTCGGTCTCGAGATCCCCATCGTTCACGGATCAGTCGCCGACATGCCCTTCGACCGCCGGCAGTACGACGGCATCTTCTGCTACGGGCTTGTCTACCTCCTGGATGCCCGCGGTCGCGAGAAGCTCATTCGAGACTGCTACCGCCAGCTGGCGCCCGGTGGGCACATGATCTTCACGATCATCTCGAAGAAGGCGCCAATGTACGGACATGGGCTCCGGCTCGGCGACGACTGGTACGAGCGCCTGCCCGGTCTTCCGATGTACTTCTACGACGCCGAGTCGGTGAAGCGGGAGTTCGGTCCGTACGGGCTCGTCGAGCTCTCCGACATCGACGAGCCTGCGGGCGGTGGCGCGACTCTCCCATTTATCAATGTAGTCTGCAGGAGGGACGCCGTGATCGTCGGCGCAGATGAAGCCGTGGGGCGGCTCCACGCCGGACAGGTCGAGGTCACGGTCGACGGCGCGCTTCGGCAAACCCAGGTGGAGGCCGTCGCGAAGGCTCTCGAGACGAGCAAGACCACCATCCTGAGGATGGGCGGCTGCCAGATCACAGACCTTGGCTGCAAGGCCATCGGAGACGCTCTTCTCGCCAACACCGCGCTCAAGGAGCTGTGGCTGTTCAACAACGAGATAGGGGACGTCGGCGGCGAGGCTCTGGGAGATGTCCTGAGAAAGAACGCTTCTCTCGCGACGCTGTGTCTCAACGAAAACCGAGTGGGCGATATTGGGGCCAGGGCGATCGCAGGGGCTCTCCGGACGTCCACTTCATTGGTCGAGCTGGGGCTCGGGCGCAACCAGATCGGCGACGTTGGCGCCGCGGCTATTGGAGAGGCGCTCGCATCCAACAGCTCGGTGACCGCGCTCAGCCTGAACCACAACGAGATCTGCGACATCGGCGCGGCGAGTGTAGGCGACGCTCTTCGCAACAACGCATCGCTCAAGATTCTCCGGCTGCGCAACAACGCCATCGGGGACGTCGGTGCGGAGGCGCTGCGGACCGCGATCGCGAGGAACACCACCTTGAGAATCGTCAACTTCGAAGAAAACCCTGCGTCCCCTGCCTTTCACGCTGGCATCAAGGCAGCCCTGGAGGGGCGTCGCCAATGAGCACGGACGCGCGCGGACGGATCCGGGCCGGCTCGGGTCGCGCGGGCATGCCTTCCCTCTTTTCGGCTGCCCTCTCACGCCACAGCCCGCGGGAGGAACGCATTGCGAAGCAGGCGTGTTCGGCTCGCCGCCGGCCGATGGCGCGTCGCCCCGAAGTCGAGCCGGGCGCCGGCCGGCTCGACGATCGAACGCCAAAGCCTACTCGAGGACGCTCAGCAGCGCGCGCCCCAGCGCCTGCTTCTCCTCCGAATCGACGTCATCGCGCGCCCGGATGCCGAGCACCGCGTCGACCGTGGACGTGATCGTCGCGGGCGATACGCCTCCCGAGCCAATGTACGAGAGGCCGCGGCGCAGGTTGAAGCGGCCGAGCGCGAGGCGATTCCACGCGACCTGCAGCGCCGTGGCGGGAGGCATGCGCGGATCGCGCGTGATCGAGCCGAAGGTCGAGCTCTTCGCGATAAACGCGCGATTGCCGCTCGCGCTGCCGAGCCCGAAGACATGGACCGCATCCGCGCGCGCGATGAACGACAGATCGGGCTCGGTGGTGCGCGCCTCGATGATCGGCCCCGCGGACCACAGCCCGAGCGTTCCCCAGAAACGCTCGGCCTCGAGCCCGAACTCGAGCATCCCCTGGCGGAACGAGCTCGACACCCGAGCGCCGGCGACGACCTGCGACGACAGCGCGAGCGCCGAGTCGAGCATCCCGAAGTCGTGCCCCGCCGCGCCGAGGATCGCCTCGAGCGCCGCCTCCTCGCCGCGCGCGCGCGCCGCATCGCCGAGATCCCACCGCAGATCGACCGCGTCGCGGAAGCGGGTGGCGAGCGCGTCGTAGGCCGTGCCGTACATCGCCTCGAGCGCGAAGGCGTACTGAGCGCGCGCGCGCGCCGTGGTCCCGTACTGCACGAGGTGCGCGTGAACGGCGTCGAGCTGCTCGCGCGGCAAGCTGCGCAGGTCGCGCGCGAACGCGAGGCGGTGCGCGGCGTCGTACAGCGTCGCCTCGCTGCCCGTGGTGCCGAGGACCTCCTGCAGTAGCTCCGCAGCGGGCTTCTCCCACTTCGCGCGATCGGGGTCGGTCGCGTCGATGTAGGCGCTCCGCCACGCGGGCCGCAGGGCGAAGACGGCCGCCGCGTCGGCGCCGTCCGGCAGCTCCTCCGTGCTCTGCGAGGCCGCGCGCACCGCGGCCGCGCGCTGCGCGATGACGACGCGCGGATCGATCTCCAGGGTGGCCGGCTCGACGATGTAGGCCAGGCGCGTGAAGCTGAGCGCGTCGCGCGTCGTCGCCGGGTCGGCGTGGCCCTGCCAGCACGTGCTCGCGCTGACGACGACGCGTGGGCGCACGATCGCGGCGATCGCCCCCATGCTCGGCCCGCCGCTCGGCGCGTCGATGAGCAGGAACCAGCGGGGCGCTGTGCTCGCGGGCGCGAGGATCTCCTGCCATGCCTGCGCGCGCTCGTCGTCGCTCACGCGCGCGTCGTCGAGCAGCGAGAGGAGCCCGGCGATCTCCGCCGGCACCTGGCTCGCCCAGTACCCGTCGACCGCGCCGGCGTAGCGCGTCACCGCCTGCGCCACCTCCGCGCCGCTCAGGTCGAGGCTCGCGGCGGCGCGCGTATACGCCCGCAGCATGTCCGCGGCGAGGCGCATGCGCTGCGCCTGCGCGAGCGCTGCGATGCGCGCGAGCACGGCGCGGGGATCCATCGCGGCCTCGAGCGCCGCCAAGGGGACGAGCCAGCCGGCGATCGACGGCGTGACGTCGTTCAGGAGCTGCGCCTTCTGCGCTGCGCTGACGTCGGTGAGCCCGATAAGCCCCGCCGCGAGCCCCGAGTTGACGTCGTCGAGCGGCTTGTCCGCGAGCGTCACCAGCGCGCCGATGCGCTCGGCGCGCGACCCGCTCACGAGCACGGCCCGGAGCGCCGGCCAGTCGTTGGTCTTCCTGCGCTGCCACGAGAGGGCCTGGTCGAGCCTCGCCGCGACGTCCGCGTCCGAGGCCGCGCCGTCGGCGAGGAGCGGCACGAGCGCCTTGAACAGCGCGCCGCGCGGACGGGGATTGACGTCGCGCCAGCTCGCCGTATCGGCGGCTTGGTACAAGGACAGGAGCGCGCTCTGCCGCGCCGCCGCAGAGAGCACGGTGGAGCGTCCGATGGCCGTGATCGCGTCCTCGATCAGGTTCGTCACGTCGGTCGTCTCCGCGACCTCCGCGAGGAACCCGGAAATGTCCACGTCCGGAGGCGCGGACGCGAGCGCCTCGCCGAGGAACTGCCCGCGCGCCTCCGCCTGGCGCGCGGCGATCCCGTTGGGCAGGCTCGACCAGTTTCCGCTGTCCTCCTCGCGGACGCCGTAGTCCTCGCGAAGCGTGTCCGCCCGCATCTCGTTCAGCGCAGCGGCGGAGGCGAACCATTGCGTGAGCTCCCGCTGCCGCGCGGGGCCGACGTCCGAGCCTCTCCAGAACAGCCGCCCCGTCGCGCGACGTACGCGGTAGCTCGGATCGGCGAGCATGGCGTCGGCCTGCGCCGCGCTCAAGGTGCCGGCGCTCCCGTACCACGCAGCGGCCGACTCGCGGACCGAGCGCGAGGCCGACGCTCGCAGCGTCACGAGCAGCTCGTCGACGCTCGGCGGATGCTCGAGGTCCGGTGTGCGCAGCGCTCCGGCCGCGCAGCGGAAGCGCTTGGTCTGGAGGAGATCCGCGACGAATGCGACGAGCGCGCGACGCTCGTCCTCCGTCGTTCCGGGGTTGTTCGAGAGCGACGCGGCCGCCTCGAACACGAGCGCCGGGCTCTCCGTGCTCGCGAGGATGCGGAAGACGCGCGCGAGATCGCCCGGGCGCACGGGCGCGCTTCGCAGCAGGTCGGTCTGGAGCGGTCCCTCGGTCACCGCCTCGAGCGCGAGCAGGTCGGCGACGGCGACCACGCCGAGGCGCGCGAGGTGTGCGGCTTCACCGTTCCAGTACAAACGCTCCGGCTCGCCGCCGCAATCGACTGACGGGTACGGCTCGACGCCGAAGCCGCCGACCTGATTGACCGCGCGATCGAGCGCGAGGCGGACAGTCGATGAGGGGTCCTGCCCGAGCTGCGCGACCACCTGCTGGAGGACGAGATCGCCCGACAGAAAGGGCGCATCGCTCGTCGCGCCCTCGGTCGTGTCGGCGCTCTCGGTCGTGGCGACGCTCTCGGTCGTGTCGACGCTCTCGCCCATGTCGACGCAGCCGGCTGCGAGGAGAGTCCATGCGATGCAAATCGATGAGAACAGGTGTGTTTTGCGCATACTCACAGAGAAACTCCATGGCGAGCTTGAACCGCTTCATCGCGGCCCGCCGTCGTAGCGTGACGCTGTGGCGGAAGAGCCGGGGGATCGGCCGACGCCGCAACATAGATAGATCCGGCTGCTCGCGTGTCCTCTGAGCACGATTCTGCTCATGGAGATGCGTGGAGCCGAGACCATCACGCCAGCTGGCAAACCGCCCCAGCCCGCCACCTCGATCTTGATGCCGCGGGGGCGCATGTTCTTGCCGGTGCGACCGACGAGCGGCTCGTCGTTACCGAGGTCGTGGCGCGAGCTCACGCCGCTGACGAGCTCACCGAAGAGGCGATTGCCAGTCTCCAGCTTCATGAGCTGCGTCACGAGGTTGCGCAGCGCCGTGGTCGTGACGTCCGGGCGCATCGGGCGCGTGGGCGCACCGACTTGTGCCAATCACGCACCGAACTGTGCCAATCGCGTGCCGGTATGTGCCAAGCGGCTCGATCGGATGGAGCTCCGACGTGGCGCTTTTCGTCATGATCTCGCGTGGATTGGTGGTTGCGACCGGGAGGGCGCGCGAATTGCTGGGAGCGAGACGCCAGCCTCGACGCGAAAGGACTACCTTACCCATGCCTGTCCCTTTTCCCACGCTCGTCCCTTGTAGCTCCTGCGGTTGCCACGCGCGGCCCGACGAGAGCGAATGCCCGCACTGCGGCGCGGCCATGCGCACGGCGGACGGCGCCGTCCCGCGCACGAAAGTCGCCGTGCTCATGGGCCTGACGGCCGCGTTGCTCCAGCCACTTGCCTGCACCACCGACGTCACCGACCAGCGAGACCAAGGCAGCTCCAGCAGCTCCAGCAGCTCGAGTTGGGGCGGCGACATCAACGTTGGTGGAGCGTACGGAGGCGGCCCCTCGGTCAGCACGAGCGGGCCAGGGGGCTTCGGCGGCGACATCAGCGTTACTTCGGCGTACGGAGGTTCTCCCTCGGTCACCACGACCGTGACAGGGGGCTTCGGCGGCGACGACAACGCCGGCGGCGCTGGCGGCGACGGCCCGTCGGTCGGCGGCGCCGGCGGCGACAGCCCGTCGGTCGGCGGCGCCGGCGGCGCCGGCGGCGCCGGCGGCGCCGGCGGCGGCGGCCCCGCGGTCGGCGGGGGAAGCGCGGGGAGGTGAGCCGATGATTGCGCCGACCGAGATCCCCGTTCGCTCGCTCATGCCCGCTGACCTCCTGGAGGCGAAGCCGATCTACGCGGTCTGGGAGCTCACGATGAGGTGCGACCAGCCGTGCCAGCACTGCGGATCGCGCGCCGGCGCCGCGCGCGACGCGGAGCTATCGACCGAGGAGGTGCTCGAGGTCGCCGCGAGCCTCGTGCGGCTGGGCTGCCGCGAGATCGCGCTCATCGGCGGCGAGGCGTACCTGCGCGACGATCTCCCCGAGATCATCTCGTGCTTCGCGCGCTCCGGCATCCGCGTCATCATGCAGACGGGCGGGCGAGCCTTCACGCTCGATCGGGCGAACGCGCTCCGCGCCGCGGGGCTCACCGGGCTCGGCGTCTCGGTCGACGGGCCGGCACACGTCCATGACGAGCTGCGCGGCAACGTCGGCAGCCACGCGGCCGCCATCCGCGCGCTCGACAACGGCCGCGCCGCCGGGCTGATCACGACCGCCAACACCCAGATCAACCGCCTCAACGCGCACCTCCTGCGCGAGACGTGCGCCGAGCTGCGCGCGCACGGGATCCAGACCTGGCAGGTGCAGCTCACCGTGCCGATGGGGCGCGCGGCCGACCACCCTGAATGGATCCTCGAGCCGTGGCGCGTCGTCGAGGTCATCGACACGCTCGCCGCCATCCAGCGCGAGGCGATCGAGACGCACGTGTCGGGCGTGCCGTTCAACGTGTTCGCGAACAACAATATCGGCTACTTCGGGCCGCACGAGCAGCTCCTGCGCTCGAGGCCCGGCGGCGGGGACGCCCACTGGCGCGGCTGTCGCGGCGGCATCAACGCGATCGGCATCGAGTCGGACGGCACCGTGAAGGCGTGCCCCTCGCTGCCGACCGCGCCCTATGCCGGCGGCAACGTGCGCGAGCTCGGTGTCGAGCACATCTGGGAGCGCTCGGAGGCGGTCCGGTTCGCGCGCGATCGCGACGCGAGCGAGCTCTGGGGTCATTGCGCCACGTGCTATTACGCGGACGCCTGCCGCGCGGGGTGCTCGTGGACCGCGCACTGCACGCTCGGCAAGCGCGGCAACAACCCCTTCTGCTACCACCGCGCGACGCAGCTCAAGCGGCGGGGCATCCGCGAGCGGCTCGTCATGAAGCAGCGCGCGCCGAACGTGCCGTATGACCACGGCGTCTTCGAGCTCGTCGAGGAGGCCTGGGACGCGCCGCCCCCGCCGCCACCCGAGCCGGTGGTGCCGAGGAACGCGCGCCGGCGACTGGCTCTCATCCCGGAGTCGTAGATTCAAGGAGGTGGGCCAGCACAGGAGGCCGCGCGAGCTCAGCCGGCGACGACTCCAGCTCAGCGCGAGCGCTTCCCGAGCGCGCGCTGCTTCGCCTTCCGGTACGACGCCTCGTCGACCGCCTCGTCGTGCGCGAAGCGGACCAGCGCGGGCACGACCGCGGCCTCCCACACCTCCCCGAGGCGGAGCGCGAGGAAGTCGCTGAAGAGCGCGTCGAGCGTCGCCTCGAGCGCCTCGACCAGGCGCATCCGCTCGTAGAGCACCTCGTGGATCTCGTCGTCCTTCTTCGTGAGCTCCGCCGGGATCGACAGGTTCGCGAGACCGAGCGTGTCCCCCTTGAAGAGCCACGCATACTCGCGCTCGCCGGACACCAGCCGCAGGCGCGCCTCGCGCGGGAGCTTGCCCTGGCGCAGCGCCTCCTTCGCCTCGGGCGCCGCGCCCGGCGTCGCGGTCTTGAGCACGCTCTCGTCCTTCTCGAAGGCGAGCGTGAGGCGCGCCTCCAGCCAGAGCGCGCACGCAGGCTCGCCCGTCGGGGCGAGGTTCGTCTCGAAGAGCATGCTCTCGAACCAGAGCCAGAGCAGAAACTCGCGCCCGACGAAGCGATTGCGCTCGATGCGCTCGACGAGATCCGTCACTCCGCACCTCCGGGCCGCGCGAGCGAGGTCGGCTCGAGCGCCTCCCAGAGCTTCTCCGCGCGCGCGTCGAGCTGGCGCCGCTCCGCCGCGGTGCCGGGGCTCTCCGGGACCAGCTTGAGGCGGAACGTCTTCTCGAAGAGATCCTGGACGAGGAGGTGTACGCGCGGCGACTGGCTGAAGAAGCGCGCCACGCCGGTCCCCGTGTGCCAGACGAGCTCGGTGCTCTTGGTGACCGGGATGAGCTGCCGCCGGAGCTTCTTCAGCACGAAGAGCTTGAGATCGGCGCGCGCCTTCTTCCCGAGCCGCTCCAGGCCCTTTCTCTCGAGCAGCGCCGCCTCCGCGTCCCGGAGGTGGGCCTGCAGCAGCGGCTTGGGCACGACCCAGCGGTCGACGCGCAGGCCGAGGCAGACGTACTCGTTGAAGAAGACCTTCTCGTGGTCGAGGTCCACGTCCATCGGGTCCTCGATCGAGCACCACCCGTGGCGCTCGTTCTCGTCCTGCTCCGGGACGAGCGGCTGCGAGGCGGCGGCGCGGATGCGCTTCATCGACGTGCCGGCGAGGTTGTCGGGTGGATCGCCGAGCACGAAGAACCGGGAGAAAGTGAGCTTGCCGCGGAGAGCACCCAAAGTCACGCCTCCCTAGAGGCGAGCCACGCGCGACGCAAGGGATTCTGAACCTCCTCGCGCACGCTGCGCATGCTCACAGCGCAGCCTTACCCCTGGATCTGCCCGAGCGACGCGCGCACGCGATCGACGACCATCTTGATCTTGGGGATCTCCGACAGCATCGCCGGGACGCTGAGGCGGACCGGCCGCTCCTGCCCGACGACGTCGGGGAGGACCGGGACGAGCGCGTCCGGGCCCAGGCCGGGATCGGGCAGGAGCGCGTCGGGGATCAGGCCGATTCCCAGGCCGGAGATGCAACAGTGGCGGATGAAGTGGATGTCCGTCGCGATGAGGGTCGGCTCGACGGTGAAGGAAGCGCCCCGCCACGTGCGCCAGACGCGCGCGTCCTCGCCGGGGGCCTGCCACGCGAACAGCTCGTGGTGCTTCAGGTCCTCGATGGTCCGGGGCGTGCCGCGCTCATCGAGGTAGGCGCGGGCGGCGATCAGCCACTCGCGGGCGCGCAGGACGACGTGCGATATCCAGTGTCCCCCCGGCGCGTCCTCGCCGAAGTGGACCGCTATATCGATGTCGGTCAGGGCCTCGCCCAGAGGGTCGTTGCTGAAGCGACAATGGACGTGGAGCCTCGGGTACGCGCGGCGTACGGCGGCGAAGAGCGGCGTGAGCACGTGCGGCGGCAGCCCCACGGGCAGCACGACCCGCAAGGTGCCCGAGGGCGCGTCGCCCACCTCCCGGATCGAGGCCAGGAGCGCGGCGGCCTCCTGCATCATGCCGCGCCCCCGCCGCGCGATCACCTGCCCGGCCTCGGTCGGCGCGACGCCGCTGCGCGCGCTCTCGAGCAGCGGGACGCCGGCGCGCGACTCGAGCGCGGCGACCTGGCGCCGGAGGGTCGTGCGCGACGTGCCGAGCGCGCGCGCGGCGCCGAGGTACGAGCCCGCCTCGACGACGGCGATGAAGGAGCGCAGCTCTTCGAGATCCATACACCCTGCCACTGTCCGCATTCTAGCCAGGGGTGACCGTCTTCGGCCATCGACCTCTGGCGCGGCTCGATAGCGTCGTTCCTGGAGGAGAACACCGATGGGACGAGACGCTTCACATGCCCTGGCGCGCACAGGATCGCTCGCGGCGCTGGCTCTCTTGGCCGTGGGCGCCGCGGGCACCGCGGGGATCGCGGGCTGCGGCGGGGAGGAGGAGGGCAGCGCGACGCCGCAGACGACGGCGGTGTACGCGGACCCGCCCGAGCTGGCGCCGGGCGAGGGCGGAGCATACGAGCTGCACTTCGGCCCGAGCGCGGTCGAGATCGACGGGCGGCGGTTCTGTCTCCGCGCCTACAACGGGATGACGAGCGGGCCCACGATCCGCATCCCGAAGGGCGAGGACCGCAAGGTGCATGTGAACCTGCGCAACGACTTCGCGAAGAGCGACTTTCGCGAGATCGCGAGCATGATGGGCCACGGATCGAGGTCGTGTCACGACTTCAACCTCACCAACCTGCACGGGCACGGCCTGCACGTGCAGCCCAACTTCGCGACGGACGATCCCGCGGACCCCTGCGAGGGCGACGGCTGCGCCGCCGGCGGGCGGTACTTCGGGGATCACGTGCTGCACACGGTGGGGCCAGGGGAGAGCGCCCGGTACCGGTGGGACCTGGACGAGGACGGGATCCACCACGAGGGGACCGACTGGTACCATCCGCACATCCACGGATCGACGGCCATCCAGGTCATGGACGGCGCCGCCGGGGCGCTGATCATCGAGGGGGCGCTCGACGAGGTGCCCGGCGTCGCCAGGGCGAGAGAGCGGGTCATGGTGATGACGCAGGTGCCCATCGATCACGAGAACACGGTGCCCTTGAAGGAGGGAGAGGACTGCACCGAGGACAACCTGTCGGTGACCGACTTCCTCGCGGTCGAGACGCTCCGGGCCACGCTGATCAACGGCAGGCTCAGGCCGCGGCTCGTGACGCCGCCAGGGCAGGTGGAGCGGTGGCGGATGGTGTACGCGGGCAGCCCCGACGAGATGGGGATGAAGCTCCACGTCGCGAAGGACGCGGCGTGCTCCGATTTCGACAAGACCCCGATCGAGACGACGCAGATCGCGCGGGACGGGCTGACGCTGCCGCAGTTTTACCGGAGCGACACGGTGTGGGTGTCGCCGGGGTACCGCGCCGACGTGATGGTGAAGATGCCGGAGCAGGAGCAGACGCTCTGTCTCGTGGGGCGCCGGCCGAACGATCTCCTGGGCAGCGTCATCGCGATCGTCGACGTGTCCGCGAGCGCGGGGGAGCCGACCGAGGTGAACCTGCCTGACGAAGCGGACGTGGCCGCGCTCGCCCCGCCCACGTCGTGGACTGGCATGGTCGACGGGCAGGTGATCGAGGTGAGCTGCGATTCGGTCGAGACAGTGCACCAGAAGGTGGTGCTGCTGGTGCCCACGCCGGGGTCACAGCCGCCCGACCTCAGCTCGGACGTGGCGCTCAGGTCGTGCGACCCGGAGGCGCACCCGCACGAGATCGATCCCGACGCGCCCGTGTGCCTCTGCCCGGATCCGAACATCAGCTGCCGCAAGTTCGACGAGCGGCGGCTGCGGGGCTACCGGAGCGACCGCGTCATGACGGCCGGCAGCGCGGAGCGGTGGGAGATCCGCGCGTTCGACGGCCACCCGTTCCACATCCACATCAACCCTTTCCTCGTGTGCCCCAACAAGTCGAACAAGGAGCCCAATTTCCCCCACTGGCGGGACACGATGTGGGTCCAGGTCGAGGACGGGCCGCGCGACGTGCTGATGAACCCGCGGAAGTTCACGGGGCAGTTCGTGCTGCACTGCCACAAGCTGAACCACGAGGACGAAGGGATGATGGAGCTCGTGGAGATCTGCGATCCGGCGGATCAGGAGTGCCTGTGTCTCGGGACGGACGCGGACGGCGCGTGCATCCCCCAGGGCGGGTGTCAGCCGGACGACCTGCAGTGCCAGTTCGCGAAGACGGCGACCGACGCGTACCCGGCCCCGCCGGCGCCGGATTTCGAGCTGTGCGGGCCGTGATCGCGCGGTGATCGGCCTCGGCAGGGCTTCAGGGGGAGAGTCGTTTCACGTCGACGGCGAGCTCCAGCGGTTTTTCGCTGTCCACGTGAAGCCGGAGCTCGTAGGTGATGTTCTCATCGTCCTGGATGAACAGCGTCGTGTCGCCCGGTGGAGGGCAGAATTTTTCATGGGTTCTGTCCTCCGCGAGAGGTATGGACTTGGATGAGACCTTGCTTTCCTCGCGCAGATCAGGGCTGTTGAAAAAACCGGGGCTTTCATACTCGTACGGCCTTGGCACCTTGCGATTTCTTTCTTCGGGACGGCGATCGCTCTCCGCAACGAAGAACAAGCAGGCATCGCCTTCAGGTCCGCTGCGGCTATAGAAGAAATCCAGCGCGTCGCTGTCCTCCCAGTATGGGCCCCGGAGGATCTGCGCGATCTGGGTCCCTTGACTCTGAAGCGTCGCACGGATGTTCGCGGCGATCTGCTCGCCTGTGGGGCCGATTCCAACGCCGCGGAGAGTGTAAGCGGGGTGTATGGCGCCCTCCTCCAAGTCTGGAGATCCATCGCCAGTCGAGTCGTGAATGGCGACCTGCGCAACCTCGGTGACCAGCTCCCAGAGAAACTGCGGTTTCGGCGCGTCGGCGGTCATGCCGTCGAGGGCGATTCTGTTTGTGAGCACGGACCAGCCGGTCGGTGTACCATTCTGGCCGACGTCAATCCCGAAGCGGCACATATCACCGAGAATGAAAAAACACGTGCTGAGCTCGCGGTGCTCATAGGTGAGGAAAGCTGATTTTGCGATGATGGGCTCGAGCAAGAATGGGGCGATGGTCCAGATGGTGTCCATGCCGACCGGTGTCCCCGTTGGAGGTGGATAATTGCTCTGGCATGCAGGCTCTTCGTCGCATGTACGAACGGCGCCCATCAGCTCACTGATCGCAAACCGTAGGTCTATTGTGGGGTAGTTGGCGATCCCGGTGACAATAAACGTGTTCGGGTTGGTGAAATCCAGACGGACTGGTGCATCCGAATCGCTGACCAACATGTGCCCTGCGCCCCTGGATAGATCCAGACCCGAGACCCAACGGAGGTTCGATCCGGCCGTCAGGTGCATTCGGAAGAACTCGGGTAGCAGAAGAGCAGCCTGGGTTTTGAAGTTACGATCGTCCGGGACGAGCACGCCCGCGTGCTCGCCGACGTCAGCCCAGGGCGCCGAACCGACAGGGCTAAGCTTGCTCGCCAGCGGTGTGAGGTCGTGGAGCGCATCATGCAAGGTGATCGGCAGAGTGCCCTCGACGTTGCCGATCTCCGGGTGCGTGCCGAGCAGATGCTGCTGCAGCGCGATGATGAGCCGATTGGTGGGTACGAACGTGTCGGTTCTTGCAATACCGAGGCTCGCGGCGAGGACATCAGGAAGGTCAAAAGAGAAGGTGCCTGGATTATCGTCGAATATCGCCTTCACGCTCTCCAGCGAGGTCCCCGTCACCCTGGCGTTGGCGGGCGTCATGGTGAGCAGACGTACGAGAGCGAATTGCGGCGAGCTTCGCCAGCTCAACCCGAAGGTCTGGCCTAGCGGGGTGAGCGTGCAGTCGTGGCCAGGATCGGGGCTATTGCTCCGCCAGGTGCTTCCACATGCGTCCTGGATCTGGTCGATGATGTTCTGCAGCAAGGCGGTGGTGTCGAGCTCGAAGAGGCGGATCTGCTGGGCTGCGCTCTCGCCAAAGACATTCAGCGCGTTCGTCTTGTTGATCTCGACGTCGATCCCATTATCCCTGGAGTCGTCGATACTTAGATCAAAGTGCGCTAACGGCTCGGTGTCTCCGCCGGCGCCTCCGCCGATTCCGCCGCCGATGCCTCCGCCGGCATTCCCGCCGATGTTTCCGCCGGTGTCTTCCTCGTAACGCTTCCAATCCGCACCGATGATCTGCGCGCATCCACCGATCATCGCCGCAGCGATTCCGAGCCTCAGGAGCCGAAGCGCCGATGCACGCGTTGAGTACGCACCCGCCACTCCCTCATTTTCATCCGGTCGAGGTACACTGTCAAGGTTGACAGAAGCGCGCGATCATTGCCCCGGCATCTGCGACCGGTGATGTGACCTCGGTCCTGCAAGGCGAGGACATCGAGCAGGCTGAACTCACAACAGATCCGCTAGCTTGCGAGCTGGTGCGCCTCTGAATTGAAGCTCCAGCGCTCCGCAGGCCGCGGCCGGCGACGAGACCCGTCGTTTTCACGGGTCACGAGCTGTTCGATGTTCCAGGAGGGGCGCCAGCGGCACTGTACATTTCTGCCGTTGGCGGTAGATGAACTGCATTCAGAACACGACCTTGAGGTGCCCGCCCACGGTGGTGAGCACCAGCGTGTACTCCCCGTTGCCGAGGTCGTAATCCGACCCGGTCACCGTGCGCGGCAAGATGCCCTGCACGCGGACGTCGCCCGAGAGCGAGACGCTGTCGCTCACCTTCAAGATGCCGCCGACGTCCCCGATCAGCCGGTGGTTGTCGGGCGAGGCCACGTCGATCGTCTCGTCCGGCGAGGCCGGCGATTGATAGCCGACCGACGCGGTCCCGATCAGCGCCTCGCTCAGCTGGTACTTGGCGCCAACCTCCGCCCACACGGTGTCGTTCCACCGGCGCGGCAGCGTCACGGCCACGCGATTGGTGATCCCGAGCTTCGGCTGGGCGAGGTCCGGAGAGGAGGCCGTGACCACGAACGCCTCGATGTCCGAGTAGAGCACGTACGAGAGGAGGCCATCGATGCTGAGCTTGTCGTTGACCCGATAGCCGACCCCGGCCGTGAGCCGCTTGGGGAGCGTGAACGAGAGCTCCGCGTCGCCCTCGACGAGCGGCTTGTACCGCAGGCCCTGCTCGGCCAGGTCCTGCGTGAAGAATGGATGGTTCATGTCGATCGCGAACGTGCCCTTGTACCGCATCGCGGCGCTGTGCTGGTACGTCAGGCCGAAGCGCAGGTCCTTGTTCGGATTGAAGGCGAGCCCGAGGTGGAACGAGGCGCCGTGCGATATCGCCTGCTTGAGCGCGATGGGGCGCGCGAGGACGTCGAGCTCGCGCAGCTCGGACGGCGTGGTCGGGCCGAAGTCGTTGTCCTGCTTGAGGTAGTCGAGGCCGTCGTGGAACTCCTTGAGGCTGGCGAAGTCCTGCACCTTCGAGAGCTCGGCCAGTCCGCCGACGTACGACAGGCCGGCGCCGAGCGAGAGCTGGTCGGTCAGCCGGAGCCCGGCGGCCGCCGTGAGCGAGCTCGCGACGATGAACGCCTGCTGGAGCTGCCACCGCTGGGCGCCGTCGGGGAAGCTGAGCGCCGCTGCATACGGCACGTAGAGACCGACGCCCACCGTGAGGCGCTTCGGGATGGCCGGGATCGCCAGGAAGGCGTTGCCCGTCGGCGCGACCGGCGTGGTCGAGACCTCCTCGGCCGGCCCGGTCTTCCGGAGGTCGACGTTCGCGGGATCGAGCGGGAGCTTGAACTCCAGGGTGTCGGGCGTCTGGTAGGTGCCGCGCCGCTCGCGCTTGTAGGTGGCGTGCCCGACGATGAGGCCCGCGCCGAGGAGGAGCTCCGGCCGCTCGACGCCCGCGAGCGCGGCCGGGTTCCAGAAGACGGCGGCGGCGTCCGAGGTGGTCGGGCCCGAGGCGCCGCTCGTCACCCACGGCGCGTCGATGCCCGAGGCGCGCGCGTCGCCCGCCGTCCGGCAGACGAGGCCTGTCGCGAGCGCCAGCGCGGCGAGTCCACGTCCTGTCCGTTGACATGCACGCGCGCGGGCGCGGGGTCGCGGGGTCGGCAGAGCTCCTGTCATGACACGGGTCCTCACGGTGGGGGGGCCGATCACTGGATCCGGGTGAGGGTGAGCGAGAGGCGATGGGCGCTCGGCTTGTCGCCGACCCTGATCTCGTAGCGGCGCCCCTCGTCGTCCGCGAAATACAGCGTATCTCCTTGCTGGACCTCCACCTTCTCGTGGAGCGCGTCGCCGTCGATCTCCTCGGTCGTCGACACCTTCTTCGCGAGCGCGGCGTCGGCGAAGAAGCCCGGGCGCTCGTACGCGTAGTCGCGCACGCGCTCGCCCTCCGCGTCCTTGCGGATATCGTCGGGCGCGACGAAGTAGAGGTAATCCCGCTGGCCCGCGACGCCGCTCTCGGTGCTCGGCTGGTAGAGGTAGAAGTCCGCGTCGCCAGCGGCGTTGTCGTTGAGCTCGATCGCCATGTCCTTGAGGACCGCCGGATCCTTCGCGAGGTTCTCCTTGATGCTCGCGACGAGATCCTCGGTCTTCACGCCGACAGGGACGTCGCGGAGGGGCACCTCGAGGTTGGCCTTCCCCTCGGCGAGGCCGCCGTCGTGGAGCCGCGCCTGGGCCACCTCGAGGAGGATGTCCCAGAAGTACGATGGAGACGGCTCCTCCACGACGACGCTGTCGTCAACGCTGATCTCGGTCCATCCGGTGGCGTCGATGCAGACCTCGACGGGCTGGAAGTCGCTCGTGGAGCTGCCCTGGGGCCCGTAGCTCGTGCAATGCTCCTCTATCTGCGCTGCCTTGAGCTCGCCGGCGCGGGCGAGGATGTGCTCGAACTCCCAGAGCGGCTGCTCCCACACGGGCGAGTTGCCGCGCGGCGCGGGCTCCGGGAGCGTGCCGCCCGGCAGGTACATCGCGCTTTCGGGGATGGCCAGGGTCAGCTCGCCGATGCTGAGGTTCTTCGCCAGGTTGTCGAGCTCGAGCCAGTCCGGCTCGCTGAAGTCGAACAGGGTGTCTATCTGGCCGGGCGTGCTGTTGACGCTCGCCACGGCGGCCGTCGTCGCGTCGACCCCCTTGTACGGGAGGGCGTTGACGTTGACCCGCACCGTCATCGTGAAGTCGTCGAGGGCCGCCTTCACCCCGGCGGCGGCCTTGATGAAGCCGGGGTGCTTCGGCCCGTCGGGGGCCTCCGGATCGAGCGGTGTCGGGCCGAACTGCTCGGCGAGGCCGGCGAAGTCGGTGACGACGTCGTACAGCGTGACGGGAATGGAGTGGGGCGCGACGGGGTAGATGCCGTCGGGGTGCTCGTCGGTGGGCGGACCCCTGCGGGTCTTCGTGTTCGGGTGCGTGCTGACGAGGTTCTCCAGGACGGCCTGCGACGTGATCTGGACGGGGATGAGCCGCTCGTTGCCGGCCACGCCCACGAGGTCCGAGAGGATCTTCGATGTCGGGAGCCCGACGGCGTTGCCGACGCCGAGCAGGCCCTCGAGGCTCGTGCCGCCGAGATCGGCGTTTTCCGGCGTTATGTTCAGGAGACCGACGAGGTTCCTCGACGCGGGCGGGAGCGCGTCGATCTCGGCGGGGGGCATGTACATGATCTTGAGCAGCGCGTTCTCGATGAGGGCCGCGATATCGAGATCGAGCAGCCAGATCCCCTCGAGCGTGGGCCGCGGGATGGCCCTGAGCTCGTCGAGCGTGAGCGTCTTCGCGAAGCGGCGCGCGTCGAACCGCAGGAACTCGAGGGTGAGGGTGCGGCTCTCGTTGACGCCGAGCCCCGGCGGGGGCGGCGGCTGCTCCACGGTGACGGCGTCGACGCAGCCGGGAAGCGCCGCGGAGAGGGTGGCGGCGGCCAGCGGGCCGAGCCAGGAGAGCCGGCGGCGGGCGGGGGCGGCGGGGCGGGTGCTGTCTCGCGCTACCATGATCAGAGCCTCTCCACGTCGGCGGTGATCTCCACGGGGTCGTCGCCGTCGGGCACGTGGAAGCGCACCTCGTAGACGGCGCCCTCGTCGTCCTGCATGTACAGCGTGGTATCGCCCGGCGGCAGCCGGTATTTCTCGTGCGCGGTGTCGGCGACGCCCTCGAGCTCCTTCTTCGAGACTTTGCTTGCCTCGTCGAGATCCGGGCTCGTGAAGAAGCCAGGCTTTTTGTAGGTGTAGTCGCGGGGAGCCTCGGAGCTTTGATCCGAAGGCCGGAGGTCGTCCTCGGAAACGAAGAACAAGGTCGGCGCGCCGTCCGGCGCGCCGCGGCCGTAGAAGAAGTCGAGCGCGTCGTTGTTGACCCAGTACCGGCCGAGGATGATCTCGGCGATCTGCTTGGCCTGGCTTTGCAGCGTGGGGCGGAGCTCGGCGAGGATCTGCTCGTCATCGAGGCCGATCTCGACGCCGCGGAGCGCGAAGACCGGCTGGGCAGCGCCCTCGACGATCTCGGCGGCGCCGTCGCCGGTCGGGTCGTGGATGGCGACCTGGCCGACCTCGGTGAGCAGCTCCCAGAGGAACTGCGGCTCTGGTACACGGGGCGGTGGGTCGGGCGGGAAGGAGATGTTGCCGAGGAAGATCGTCCAACCCGGCGGATTGCCGTCCTGACCGATGCTCACGCCGACGCGGCACGTCGGGGGCATGCCGGCTTGGAAGTAGCACCCCGTGAATTCGCGGCCGCCATAAGCGAGGTAAGCCGCCTTGGCCACGATAGGCTCAAGGAGGAAGGGCGAGACCGTCCAAACGGTGTCCGTGCCGATCGGCGTATCGGGGTAATTGGCCATGCAAGCTGGCACCTCCGTGCATGACTCCACAGCGGACGGCAGCTCGCGCATCGAGATCCGCATGTCGACCGTCGGGCGCTGAGCAATGCCGCTGACCTGGAGCTTCTCCGGGTCGTTGAAGTCGAACCGGAGAGGCGCGTCGCCGAGCCGGAGGAACATGTCGCCGCCTCCTTTCGAGAGGTCGAGTCCCGTGACCCTGCGCAGACCAGACTCGGCGACCACGCGCATCTGGAAGTCGGGTGAAAGGACGTCGCTCTTCGTCGTGAACGTGCCGTCATCGGGGACGAGCACGCCAGGATGGTCTCCGGATGGGCCGAGCTCCTCCGAGAGCGGTTGAAGGTCGAACAAGGCATCGTATAACGTGACAGGCATCTTCACGCCGTCCGGGTTGGGGATCGCCGGATGCGTACCAAGAAGCTGCTGCTGGAGCGCGGGGATGAGCGCATCGAGCGATACGAACGGATCAGTCGGCTCGATGCCGAGAGCTTCGGCAAGCATTCGTGGGAAATTCAGTACCGATGGGTTCACATCGGCGAGATACTTCAGATCTTCCAGCGACGTTCCGGTCACGTTCGCATTGGCCGGTGTCATGGTGAGCAGCCGGACGAGCGCGAACTCTGGCGATGTCTGCCACTCCGCCCCGAAGCTCTGGCCGAGCGGGGTGAGCGAGCAGTCGTGGCCGGGGTTCGCGTTGTTGTTCCGCCACGACTCCCCACACGCTTTCTGAATCTGCTCGAGGGCGTTCCGGAGCAGGCCGGTCGTGTTGACGTTGAGGATCGTGATCTGCTTCGCGCCTTCCTCGCCGAAGACCTGGAGCGCCTTCTGCTTGTCGAGCTGGAGCGTGACCGACGGCACCTCGGCGTCGTCGATGCGCAGGCGGAACCGGTTCGGCTCCTCGATGACGGGGCTGCCGCCGGCACCGTCCTCGCCGCCGCCCCCGCCGGCCGCCCCGTTTCCGCCCCCGCCGTCGTCGTCGCCGCACGCGGCGAGCGCGGCGAGCGCGGCGAGCGCGGCGGGCAGCAGGAGGGAAACACGGCCGCGGAGCGCGGCGCCGCGCCGAGAGGGGAGTGCGAGCGGGGAGTGCGTCATGCGAGGGCTCCTCGTCGAGGGACCTTCTCGAGATCCACAGGAAGAGACGCCCGATGCTACCGAACTTCGACGCGACGGCGCGACAAAGAGTGCGCGTCGCGACGACGCGGAGAGCGGGATCTGCGCCAGCGGCAAGAAGGCCAGGACAATTGTTGGTGGCCTCGTCGCCCTGGCGGTTTTCCGTCGCTGATGTGTTCAGCGCTCCGGGGTGACCGTCGTGGACGGCTCATGCGGCTCGGCCGCCTGGGCATCCGCGGCGGCTGCGGACGGCTCATGCGGCTCGGCCGCCTGGGCATCGACCACGGCCGCGGACGGCTCCTGCGGCTCGGCCGCCTGGGCATCCGCGGCGGCCGCGGACGGCTCGTACGGCGCGGCCGGCTGGTCGGCTGCCGCCGCGAAAGGCTCCTGCGGCGCGACCGCGGCCGGCGGCCGGATGGACCCCGGCGCGCCGACGAGCCCGCGCGTCCGGTCGAACAGCGCGCGCAGCGACTCGAGGCTCGGCTTGCGCTTGCGCGCCGCGATCGCGAGCACCTCCTCGCGGACAGCGGCGTTGATGGGCGTCGCTATATCGAGCGCGGCGCCGCGCGAGGCGACCTCGCCGTTCAGGAAGTCGACGGCCGGCGAGCGACCGCGCTCGATGGCGGCGAGCATCGAGGAGCGCATGCGGCGGTAGCGCGCGCCGACCGCGAGGAGCAGCGCGTGCTTCGCGAAGAGCCCCGGCGAGCCGGCCGCGACGCGCTCGGCGTCCGTGAGCGCGATCCAGTCGAGATCGAGCGTCCCCGCCACCTTCTCGAGGCGCACGCCGACGGCGCGCGAGACGTGCACGGTCTCGGTCATGATCTCCAGCGCCAGGCGGCGGACGAAGCGGTGCCTGAGGAGCGCGCCGAGGCGGTCGCCGCCGACGGTGCCGAGCGACGAGATGGCGCAGTTGATGGCGAGCTTCGACCAGCGCGCGCCGGCGAGGTTGTCCGTCACGGTCGTCGGGCCGATCGCCTCGAGGATCCGCGCGAGCTCGTGGAGGCGGGCGTCGCTCGCGCCGTCGAGCCGGCCGACGACGAAGCCGCCGCTCGAGGTGCGGTCGTACACGCCGGGCTCGACCATCGAGGCGCCCCACGCGACGATGGCCCCGAACGTGCGCTCCGGGCCGGCGATGCGGGCGATGCGCTCCTCGCAGAGGCCGTTCTGGAGGCAGATCATCGCGCCCGACGGCGCGAGGTGCGCGACGACGCCGCGCGCGGCCTCCTCGACCTGCGGCGGCTGCGTCGCGAGGAGGATGTAGTCGAACGGGCGGGTGTCCTGGCCGAGCTCGCACGCCGCGCGGCCGCGCACGGTGCCGGGGCTCGCCTCGCCGCGCACCCGGAAGCCGGCGGCGTTGATGGCGTCCGCGATGACCGGGTTCGTCGTGAACGCGGTGACGTCGTGGCCCTGCTCGAACAGGTGCGCGGCGACGATGCCGCCGATCCCGCCGCAACCGACGACAAGCAGCCGGGGAGCGGAGGAAGCGCGCGCCGCGGACGAGCTCGGGGCAAGCTCGCCTGGAGGGGAATCGATGAAGCTCATGCGAGATCCCTTACCACCGCTGCGCCGCGGACTCGACGGCTGCAGGAGAGCGGGAACGGGGCGAGAGGGCGGTCGGACTTCACCGCGGCGCGTCAGGTAGGGCGCGCCGATGGACCATGGTGGTGCTCCTGTTCTTCACCAGCTCAGGACGTGTGCTGGTCAACTCTCCGCCTCTTGCGCGGCGCTCGTGCCAGCCACACCTGACGCTCACTTCTGGGGTGCATTCTGGACTGATCGTTCCAGAACGCGCATCGCAGGAACCCCACCAGCCCCTCAGTCCGCCGGCGCCAGCACCTGGATTGCCTTCGGCTCCATCGTGACCGTGATCGGCAGCCGTCCGAGCGGCTCGCCGTCCACGTCGAGCAGGAACGCGTGCTCGACGTCGCGGTTCAGGAGCGTGAGCTCGATGCGGTCGCACTGGAAGTGGCGGACGTCCGGGTGGCGGACGTGCGCGCCCGTGTACATGCCGGTCGACACCGCCGCGAAGCGGACGTGGGGCGCGCCGCCGAGGTCGATCACCTCGAACACGCCGTCGTCGGCCCGCGCCATCGGCGCGACCTGCATGCCGGCGCCGAAGAAGCGGCCGTTGCAGATGGCCACGGTGCGCGTCGCGAGCTCCTCCTCGCGGCGCTCCCCGCGCAGCGTCGCCACGCAGCGCACCCGGCCGACGCGGCTGCGGACCAGGCCCCGGACCGAGGCCATCGTGTACGCGAGCGTGTTGCCGAGCGCCCGCGACGTCTCGCTGACGATCTGATCCACGAGGCCGCTCATCCCCGCGGAGAGGACGTTCACGAAGAACGCCTCGGCCTGCCGGCCGTCGTGCGTCTCGTACGAGAAGCGGCCCACGTCCATGGGGCGCGCGCTGCCGCTCGCGATCGCCGTGCAGTACCGGTCGAGCCGGTGGTTCAGCTTCAGCGTCCGGCAGAGATCGCCGCCGGTGCCCGCGCCGATGATCCCGAGCCGGGTCCCCGCGGCGCCCCGATCCCGCGCCTGCATCAGCCCGTTCACGACCTCGTTGACGCTGCCGTCCCCGCCGACCGCGACCACCGTCTCGCGCCCGTCGAGCGCCGCCTCGCGCGCGAGGTCCACCGCGTGGCGCGGGCGCTCCGTGCGCACGACGTCGACCTCGCCGAGGACGCGCCGGATGGGCGTCTGCATCCCGTCGAAGAGCTTGCCAGTCTTTCCGCCGCTGGACCGGGGATTCACGATGAGCAGGGGGCGCATGCGGGCACCGATGCTAGATGCCGCAGGCGGCCCAGGGCGAGGTGTTTTTGTGGCGGGACGCCCCGGCGCCGGCGGTGACCAGCGCGCGCCGCGCGCAGGGGAGCGCGCTGGCTTCGGCCGGCGTCGGCGGGGCCGCGCCGATCACGGCTGCTTGGTGCAACCGCAGCCGCAATCGTCGCTGAAGTAGCTCCACCCGGGCTCGCAGGCGAAGCGGATCCGGGCGCAGTCGCCCTGGCTGTGGCCGACGTACTTGAGCAGCGGGCTGTCGGTCCCGCAGCCCTGCGGCTCGCCGGTGCCCGCCGCGCCGCCGGCCCCTGTCGGAGCGCCGCCGCCGCCCGCGTCGTCGAGGCTCAGCGCCTCCTCCGCCTCCGCGCCTCTGCCGCCCTCCGCCGGCGGAGGCGCCGTCGGCGTGCCGGCCGGGGCGCTCTGGCAACCCGTGGCGAGCGAGCCGAGGAGCACGAGCAGCGATGTGGACAGGAGGACTCGATGCAGCATGAAGGTACTCCGGTAAGAGGTCAGGCTCGCGACGAACCAGGGCTGCACGGGCGGGCTACGCCCTCCCGCCGTGGAGCTCCGAGTGCTTCGAGCGGATGGGGTGGGGGAGCGCGATGTCGCCGTTCGTGCCCTTGTCGCGCGGGGGGCGCGCGGCGCTGGCCGGGAGCGCGGCGCCCTGGGCCTCCTCCTTCTCGGTCTTGGGCACGTCCGCGCCCGTATCGCTGGCGTCCTTGGCGCCGGTGCGCTTCCCGTCCGGCGAGCGGTGCTCGATGATGGCGTTGATCTCGGCGCCGAGGAGCACCGCCATCGAGGAGATCCAGCTCCAGAGCAGGAGGACGATGACGCCGCCGAGCGCGCCGTAGCTCACCTCGTAGCTGCCGAAGCGGCTGACGTAGAAGGAGAAGCCCAGGGACGCGAGGACCCAGATCACGACCGCCACGACCGAGCCCGGGGTGATGAACTTGAACGTCTGCTCGACGTCAGGGAGCACGTAATAGAGGGTCGCCAGGACCGCCATCACGATGAGCGCCGAGACCGGCACGCGCAGCCAGAGGAGCAGCGTCCCGAAGGGGCCGAGGTGCTCGGCGATCGCCGGCGCGGCGACCGTGAGCGCCGAGGCGACCGCCAGCAGGACGGCGCCGCCGAGGGTGACCAGGAGGGCGATGCCGCGGCGCTTGAGGAACGACCGGCTGTCCTCGACGCCATAGGCCGAGTTGAGCGCGTCCATGAGCGCGATCACGCCGCCCGAGGCGGCCCAGACCGCGCCGAGGGCGCCGATCGTCAGGAGCCCCGGGCTCTGCCCCTCGGTGAGCGCCTGGAGGCGCTCGCCGAGGATGTTCGCCACCGCCGGGGGGGCGACCCGGTAGAGCTCGCCGATCAGCCGCGCAGACTCGGCCGGATCGATGACCAGGCCGGCGAGGGCGACCGCGAAGAGCAGGAACGGGAAGATCGCGAGGACACCGAAGAAGGCCAGCGCAGCAGCGACGGTGTCGACCTTGTCCTTGACCCATTCCTGCTTGATGTCGTTCAGAAAATCCTTCCAGGGGATTTCTTTTCCGGGCAGGTTCATGACAGACCTTCACTGCTGGGGCGCACGAGGCGCCGTGATGTTCATCCTGGCGGCTCACGCCGGGGCGGCTGCCCTCAGGGGAGCAACGCGAGTGCCAGGACGAGCGCGGTGGGGGCTCGACCACAAGGTGGCGGTCTCTCGTCTTGCAGCCCGGCCGAGCGCTTGGCGGCTCCCCGGCGCGCGTGGCGCGAATTGCCCCACGCGGCAGAAAGGCCACGTCACGGCTCAGGCGACCGCGAGCCCCGTCGCCATGGGGTTCCTCGCGGCTCCCCGGCCGCCCCGGCGCGCCCCCTCGCGCGTGCGGTAGCGACGTTCGGGCGGGCGGCTCGTGGTTCAGGCGGGCAGCCGCCGGGCGGCCGGGGAGGCGGGCGCGGCGTCCTGGAGCGGGCGCGGCGTCCTCGCGCGCGGGGCGAGGGCGTGGGCGATGCCGGCCTGCAGGGTGCTGCGGGTGGTGATGCCGGAGAGGTCGAGGCCGAGGTCGACGAGGGTCTGTGCGGTGCCGGGGCTGATGCCGGTGAGGACGAGCTGGGCGCCGAGCAGGCGCGCGGCGCGAGCGATGCGGAGCAGGGCGTCGGCGGACTCGGCGTCGACGTCCTTGACGCCGGTGACGTCGAGGATGGCGGTGTGGAACTGGTGCTGGACGATGCCGTCGAGGAGCTTCTCCATGGCCTGCTGGGCGCGAGGGCGGTCGAGGGTGCCGATGAGGGGCATGGCGACGATGCCCTCGGCGAGGGGGACGAGGGGGGTGGAGAGCTCGCGGAGCGCGTCCTGCTGAGCCTGGATGACCTGCTCCTGGAGGGCGAGTCGCTCGCGCTCCGCGTCGTAGAGGGGGGTGAGGTCGCGGGCGATGGTGGCGAGGGCCGGTGGCCGCCCCGCCTCGGCGGCGAGGGCGACCATGGAGACCTGGCAGGGGAGGGTGCGGCCGTCGCGCTGGGCGAGGGTGAGGGTCCCCTGCCACGAGCCGCTCTCGAAGCACCGCTGCACGATCGCGGCGAGCTGGTCGTGCTCCTCTGCGCGGTAGAGGTCGAAGAGGCTCTTGCCGAGCGTGTCGTCGCCGTGTCCTGCCATGGCGCGGAAGGCCTGGTTGGCGTGGAAGACCGCGCCTTCCCTGGAGGCGATGCACACGCCGTCGGGGGCGCTGTTGACGAGCGCCTGGAAGTTGCGCAGCTCCGCCTGGGCATACGCCAGTCGCCGCTGCGCTGTGATGTCATGCGCGACCCAGAGCACAGTGTCGTCCGTGAACGGCTTGCAAGAGGCCTGGCACCACACCTCTTCCTGGCCGAACCGGATGGGGTACTCCAGGCTCGCGATCGTCCGCGTGGCGAGCGACTCCCGGATGGTCGCGATGCAGCGCTCGACGTGGTCCTCGCGGACCATCGCGGCCATCGGTGGGGCGCGACGCCCGCTTTCCACCCTGCCGGAGCGGCTGAGGAGCGTCGCGAACGTCTCCTGGACGAGCCCATCGCGGTCGATGAGGGCGATGAACGCCCGGCTCACCGAGCAGAGCGCTTCCAGCTTCGCCTCGGCTCCTTCGAGCTCGGCCACCCGCTGGCGCAGCGCTGCGTTCTCGCGTTGGATAGCGTTCGAGCCCGGTTCGTCGCTCATCGTTCCACACGCTATCCGATCTCGATCCCACCGTCAGCCACGCCGACCCGCGCTGCGCCCCGGCGACGCCGCGGCAGCAGCGCGCGCTCCCCACGCCGCGCGGCGGGCCCCCCCCCTGGGGGCCGGGGATCTCGGCACTACCCGCGCGTCCAGCGTCTACCGTGACGGTGACGCTAGCTCATCGCCTTGCCGATGAACTCGTGCAACGCCGGATCCACCCCGGGGCGGTTCCTCATCGACGGCTCCTGCTGGTACATCGTGTTCAGCGATCTCTCGATCTCGGGGTTCTTCCCCGTGAACGCGTCGATGAGCTCCCGCATGCGCCGCACGATCTGCTGCACCGGCTCGCTCTTCGGATCGGAGCCCTTCTGCATCTCCGCCCGCATGTCATCGTAGATCGTCTTCCACGCGTTCTCCGCCTCGCGCATCTTCTCCGGGCCGAGCGCGTCCGCGCGCTGCTTGAGCTCCGCGAGCTGCTCTGGGGTGTAGTACTTTTCGATCATGGTCATCACCTCGATGGTTTGAAGGAGCTGCTCCACAGAGACGTCCTCTCCCGCCCGCAGGACATGGGCCAGACCCTCGAGCCGCGCGCAGAGCTTCTGCTCCAGCGCGATCTGCTCGCGCAGCCGCGACAGGTGCAGCTCGATGGTCTGCAGCGGTGAGAAACCCTGCCTGTCCAGACACCCCGCGATCTGCTCCAGGCTGAAGCCCAGCTCGCGCAGCGACTTGATCTGCTGGAGCCGGGCGACGTCGCCTGCCGAGTACAGCCGGTGCCCCGACGCGGTGCGATGCGACGGAGAGAGCAGGCCGACCTCCTCGTAATAGTGGAGCGTCCGGACGGAGAGGCCGGTCTGACTTGCGAGCTCGCCGACTTTCAACGGTGCTGAACGCATGGTGCTTCCCCTGTTTCCAGGGCGGGTGAGGACGTCCATGCCCCGGAGGCTAGGTCCTCACGTAGCGTGAGGATCAAGGCCCGGCCCCAACTTTTTTCGCGTCACCCTCGCGCGCCCCGGGCCGTCACTCCTCACCTCTGGCCGCGGTCGCCTCGACGATGCCCGCCCGGAGGAGCACCCCGGCGAGCGCCGCCGCGGCGGTCGCCGCCCAGAAGGGCGCGCCCATGCCGACCCGCGCGTAAAGCTGGGTGGCGACGAGCGGGACCACCACATACGCCAGCTCCTGGAGCGCCTGATTGCCGCCCTGCGCCTGCCCCTGCGCGGCCGGCCCCGCGGCCCGCGACAGCAGGGCGGCGAACGAAGCGGTGAGCAGGCCCTCGCCGCCCGCGAACGCCACGATCGCCGCGACGAACGCCGGCGCGGACGGGTGGCTGGCGACGAGCGCCATGGTCGCGAGCGCGAGGACCACGAGCCCGAGCCCCAGCGCCAGCGCCCGCGAGTCCCCGAGGGCGCTGACCAGACGCTCCAGCAAGATCCCCTGCACACACACGTCCGTGACGCCGACCGCGATGACGGCGAAGCTCACCGCGTCGGCGCCCCACCCGAGCCGGTCCTTGGCCAGCAGCGCGAACGTCGCCTGGAGCGAGACGAAGGCCGCCGTGAACAGCACGCCCACGGTCAGGAGCGGGCGGAGGTGCTTCAGGCGGAGCAGCCCGGCGAGCTGCGAGAGCGGGTCGAGCTTCCGCCACGGCACCGCGCGGGCCCGGCGCTCGGGGGCGAGGCTCTCCTCGAGGAACACATAGCTGCCCGCCGCGTTCAGGGCCGTGAGGAGGGCCGCCAGGAAGAACGGCGCCTTGAGGCCGAGCCTCAGTGCCAGTCCGCCGAGCGCCGGGCCGGCGATGAGGCCTGCTCCGAACATCGCGCCGATCCGCCCGAAGTACCGGGCGCGCTGCTCGGGAGGCGACGTGTCGCCCAGGTACGCGAACAGCGTGCCCACGTTGCCCGCCGTGAGGCCGTCGATCGCGCGCCCGAGGAACAGGAGCGGGAGGGCGTCGGCGAAGCCGAACAGCGCATACCCCGCGGCGGAGCCCACGAGGCTGAGCAGGAGCACCGGGCGGCGGCCCGTCGCGTCGCTCAGCGCCCCGAGCGCCGGCGCGGAGAAGAAGGCGCAGAGCGAGTACGACGCGCTCAGCAGGCCCACCGCCGAGGCGACATGGGCAGGGTCGCCGGCGAACCGCGCGGCGAGGAAGGGGACCACCGGGGCGACCAGCCCGGTGCCGGCCGCGCTCAGGAACGCCGTGGCCTGAAGGAAGAAGAACGCCCCCGGGCGTACGCCCGCGCCGGCAGGGCGCTCGACGGTGCTCGTCATGCAGCGAGGGGTACGACCCGCGCGCCGCCGCCGATTGAACAAACGCGACACGGGCGCGCGCGCCTTCCCCGGGCGCGCGTCAGGTCAGGCGCGCGCGCCTTCCCCGGGAGCGGCGCCGCGCGCGCCCTCGCCCGGCGGCCAGAGGCGCCGGACCTCGCCGGCGTACCGGCCCGGGCTCATGCCCGCGAAGGCGCGGAACTCCCGGATGAAGTGCGCCTGATCCGCGTAGCCGAGCTCGAAGGCCAGCGCGGTGAGGTTCGCGCCCGGGTCGAGCTCGAGGCGCTCGGTGGCCCGGGAGAAGCGGATGAGCCGCGCCAGCGCCTTCGGAGAGAGGCCAGCGGCCCGCTTGAACTGGCGCTCGAGCTGCCGCACCGACACCCCGAGCCGCTCCGCCAGCGCGCCGACGCGCGCGCCCCCGCCGCTCGCGTGCAGCGCCAGCCCCGCCGCCGCCACCGGGGCCGCCGCGCGCCGGGCCACGCGGCGCCGCGCGAGCAGCCACGCCTCGACCAGCCGGAGCGCCGCGCCGCCGGCGCCGTCCGCGAGGAGCGGCCCGACCCGCCCGGAGAGCGCTTCCAGGCCCGGGCCCACGATCGTGCAGTACCCGCGCACGTCGGCCTCGCGCTCGAGGAACGAGGCCGCGTGCCACGGGTGGAAGCGGACGCCGAGCACGCGCGACAGGCCGCGGGAGATCATCCGGGCCGACCCGTCCCGCACGCCGATCACGAAGACGGACGGCAAGGGGCGCAGGCGGCCGTCGCGCCCCTCGATGCGCGCGTCGCCGCGGTGGAACACGAGGTCGACGTTGGCGTCCGGCAGGAGGTGGTGCTCCTCCGTGCTCGCCGTGTGGCGCTCCTCGTACGAGGAGTAGCTCTTCACCGCGCCGCGCAAGAGGGGGTGCGGCGCGTGCTCGCGGTAGCGGACGCCCTCGGACGCCATCGATCCAGCGACTCTGCGGGACGCGGGCGGCGCGCGCAAGCGCTGACGCCACCGTCACCGGACACCACGGAGAAGCCTACCCGACCGGAGCCCCACCGCGCCCGGGCTCCCTGATCGTTCTGGAACGCTCGGTCCAGAATGATCGCCGGGCGCCACGCCACCTCCGCCGCCCCGGACCGGTCACCGCAGGCGGAACGTGGTCTTCTCGACCGACCGGTACTGCGGCGGCCACTCCATGTCGAAGCCCTGCTCCGCGGCGGCGTGCCGGGTCCAGTACGGGTCGTAGAGGTGCGCCCGCGCGAGCGCGCACAGGTCCGCCCTGCCGGCCGCGATGATGCTGTTCACGTCCGCGTAGCTCTGGATGTTGCCCACCGCGATCGTCGGCACCTTCGCCTCCAGCCGCACGAGCTCGGAGAGCGGCGTCTGGAACAGCCTGCCGTACACCGGCTTGCTGGACGGGTCCGTCTGCCCCGCCGAGACGTGGAGGATGTCGGCGCCGTGCTCCCGCAGCATCACCGAGAGCGCGACGAGATCGTCCGTCGTCAGCCCGCCCGGCGCCCAGTCGGTCGCCGAGATGCGCACGCTGATCGGCTTCTCCGCGGGCCACGCCGCCCGCACCGCGTCGAGCACCTCGAGCGGGTAGCGCATCCGGCCCTCGATCGGCCCGCCATACGCGTCCGCGCGCCGGTTCGTGAGCGGCGAGATGAAGCTCGCGAGCAGGTAGCCGTGCGCGCAGTGCAGCTCGAGCAGGTCGAACCCGGCCTCGTCCGCCCACCCCGCCGCCTGGACGAAGTCGGCGGTCACCTGATCCATGTCCCCGCGATCCATCGCCTTCGGGACCTGGCTCTCCGGCAGGTACGGGACCGCGGAGGCGCTGAGGAGCGGCCAGGCGCCGCTCTCGAGCGGCACGTCCATCCCCTCCCACATCCGCTTCGTCGCGCCCTTGCGCCCCGCGTGTGCCAGCTGGACGCCGATCTTGGCCCGGGAATGGGCGTGGACGAAGTCGACCACGCGCCGCCATCGCCCGGCGTGATCGGGCCGGTAGAGCCCGGCGCAGCCCGGCGTGATGCGCCCCTCCGCGCTCACGTCCGTCATCTCGGTGATCACGAGCCCCGCCCCGCCGAGCGCCCGGCTGCCGAGGTGCACGAGGTGCCAGTCGTCGATCTGCCCGTCCTCCGCCGAGTACTGGCACATCGGCGACACCACGACCCGGTTCTCCAGCACGAGCGACCGCAGCCGGAACGGCGTGAACATCGGCGGCGGCGGGGCGCCCCCGGCGGAGGCGGCGCGCGCCCCCGACTGCTCCTCCGCCTTCGTCGCGACGTGCGCGTCGACCTCGCGCACGAACGCCGGGTCGCGCGCCTTCAGCCCCTCGTGCGTCACCCGCAGGCTCCGCGTCAGCAGGCTGAACATGAACTCCACGGGATCGAGCGCCATGTAGCGCTCGGTGTTCTCGAACCACAGGAGGCTCACCTGCGCGGCCCGCTGGAACGCCTGCACCTTGGGCTTGCGCTCCGCCTCGTACGCCGCGAGCGCCTCTGGCACGCGCGGGTGCCGCCCCAGGCTCTCGACGAGCGCGATCGCGTCCTCGAGCGCGAGCTTCGTCCCCGAGCCGATGGAGAAGTGCGCCGTGTGCGCGGCGTCCCCGAGCAGCACGACGTTGTCTGCGCTCCAGCGCTCGTTGTGCACGGTGGGGAAGCTCCGCCAGACGCTCCGGTTCTTCAGCAGCCGGTGGCCGCGGAGCTTGTCCGCGAAGAGCTCCTCGAAGTACGCGATCGTCTCGTCCTCGCTCGCGCGGTCGAGGCCCGCCCGCCGGAAGGTCTCCTCCCGGCACTCGACGATGAACGTGGAGCGCTCCGGCTCGTAGCGGTACGCGTGCACGCGGAACAGGCCGTGGCGGCTCTCCTCGAAGTAGAACGTGAAGGCGTCGAAGGGGAACGTCGTCCCGAGCCACACGAAGCGGTTCGGCCGGACGTCGACGCGCGGCTGGAAGCGGTCGGCGAAGCGCTCGCGGATCCGGCTGTTCACCCCGTCGGCGGCGACGACGAGGTCGCTCCCGGACAGGGCGTCGCCGGCGTCCTGCACCTCCTCCTCGAAGCGCAGGGCGACGCCGAGCTCCCGCGCCCGCGCCTGGAGGATCGCGAGCAGCTTCTGGCGCGAGAGGCCGCTGAAGCCGTGCCCGGTCGAGGCGAGGACGCGCCCGCGGAAGTGCGCGTGGAGCTCGTTCCAGTGGGCGAGGCTGCTCCGGATCGCGTCGTAGCTCGGGCGATCGGCGTCAGCGAGGTTGTCGAGCGTCGCGTCCGAGAACACGACGCCGAAGCCGAACGTGTCGTCGGGCCGGTTCCGCTCCACCACGACGACCTCGCGCCGGGGGTCTCGCTGCTTCGCGAGCAGCGCGAAGTAGAGGCCCGCCGGCCCGCCGCCCACGCATGTGATCTTCACCGGCCCTGCTCCCCTGCTCCCGCGCCTGCGCCCGCGCCGGAGCCTACACGAGAACGCCGACGTGCAGCGCCGCTCCGGCGGGCTATAGCGTGGACATGAGCGACGATCGAAACTTCCCGGACTGGCAAGCGCTGTATCAGAGCACCCCGGCGGAGAGCCTGCCCTGGTACCACGCGGCCCTGGATCCCGATCTCGAGCAGGCGCTCGATCACTGGCAGGTGGGTCGTGGACGGGCGCTCGACCTCGGCACGGGCCCGGCGACGCAGGCGTTCGCGCTGGCGGCGCGCGGGTTTGACGTCACCGGCACCGACCTCTCGCACGCGGCCATCGAGCAGGCCGTGGCGCAGGCGGCGCAGCGGGGTCTCGCCGCGCGCTTCCTGCAGGACGACGTCCTCGACAGCCGGCTGGACGAGCGGTTCGACGTCGTCTTCGACCGCGGCTGCTTCCACTGTCTCCCGCCGGAGCGGCGAGGCGATTACGTCAGCACGCTGAAGCGGCTCGTCGCGCCCGGAGGGTTCTTCTTCCTCAAGTGCTTCAGCGTCCAGCAGCCGGGGGACGTGGGGCCGTACAAGTTCACGCCCGAAGACCTCCGCGAGATCTTCGGGGCTGATTTCGAGGTCCTCTCCAGCGTGGAGACCGTCTATCAGGGGACGCTGGAGCAGTTCCCGCGCGCGCTGTTCTCCGTGCTCAAGCCGCGGTGAGGAGGGCGGCGTCCCGCCGGGGCTCGCGGACTGGGGCGACCAGTCGTTCGTCGCGGCGGCGCGCCCTCTTCCGCCCGCGCGTCCGTTGACATAACCGACATCGCGATGCCCGCGAAGATGGCCGTCTTCAGGGGCCTAATGCCGCTCTTCCGGCGGCGCATCGCCGGCCAGCGCCTTTGCGCGAGCGGCGCGGACCGCCGCGAGCCAGTGCGCCTGGTCCGGGTCGCTGTCCCAGGGCGGGGCCTTGCCGTAGAGCGTGTCCCAGTACACGCGCGCTGCCGCCTCGGCCGTCGCGGCCTCGGTCTCGCCTTCCGGCGCCTCCTCGACGCGGTCGGCGAAAGCACACCAGGGTTCCGAGGCGTAGTGGCTCAGGTTCGGCCACGGTCTCCCGGGCGCTCCATCAAGGATCCCGCCGCTGCTCTGAAGGTAGCCCTCATAGGCGCACTGCGCGATGGCGTCCCGCCGGCGGCGGTTGACGTACCTCGTGCAGATATCGCGGTACGCCGCTGCCCATTCGCGATCCTCCTCGGGCACGTCCTCTCGCCATGCGCTCGTGTAGATGTCGCGCAGCTCCTGCTTGCGTGACTGCCACTCGTTCCAGTTCTTGGGATCCGGCAAGGCCCGGAGGGCCCGCTCGCGCGCGGCGGTCGGTCCTGGGTATTCCGGCAACCCAGCCCCCCAGTACCACGGAGGTTCCAGCAGCGGATGGATGGGCCGCTTCATGGAGTTCGGGCTGCCTCGGCGCGCGAGCTGAAAGCCCCTCTGGAAAGCGCGGAGCGCCGCGGTCCGGCGCTGCTCGGCCTGATCGCCGGACACCAAGGTTCGCCGGAGATGGGTCCAGGGGGCGACCCGGGCAGTCCGATCAGGGCATCGATGATGCCGTCTACCGTGATCGCGTCGGGGTCGATCAGCTCAGGCGGCACCTTCTCCGGCTCGTAGCGGACGAGCAGGGCGGCGAGTAGGTGTCTCATCGGTTTCCCTCGCGAGGTTGCCGGATGCACGCCGGCGCGAGCGCGGACGATGCTACCAGCGGCGCGCGGCGCCGGGCAAGGCGGCTCGGGCGATGCTGGCGATCGACGAGGCGCTGTTCGGAGACCACGTCCGGCACGGCATCGCCGCCCCGCTCGTGCCGCACCCGCGCAGGGCAGGCCGCAGCGGCGAGCCCGAGCGCTTCTCCAGGAGCACGGCGCATCCTCGGCGCGCCTCTGCGGGATGCTCCTCGTCCGAGCCAAGGTCGGAGAGGCCCTCGAGCGCGGCGCGCCAGCAGGCGAGCGGCTGACGCAAGTCGACGGGCGGTGCGCGTGGAGTTCGGGCGTTGACCTTCCGTTTCGATGATAAAACCAGACGCGCGGTCCCTGCGGTCGTTGACGCTCATAGGAGACACCACTAGCCTGTGAACGAGTCGCGCTACACAACGGCGCGACGCGAGGTGGACCTTGGGAAAGATAGCTTCAAGGTTGGTGTCGCTCTTGATGCTCGGTTTGCTCGGTGCAGTGCTGATCCCCGGATGTGTGATCCGTATCGGCTCTGACGAGGGGGCAGATGACACGCCGCAGCCCCGAGGTCCCGGGGATGAATCCACTCCTGAAGAGCCTGCCGTGACGCCGGAGGAAACGACGATCCCTGAAGAGCCTACCGTGACGTCGGAGGAAGCGGCGATCACGGCCCTCGAGAATGTCGACCCGGACGAGGCCGCACTGAAGAACGCCACCGCAGAGTATGCGGCCGTCACGTGTTCCAGCCTGGTCCAGTCTCAGCTCACGGATACGGACGATGTAGACCCGGAAGCGGTACAACAGCTCTTTGACCAATACGCGCCGATAGCCATCGATCAGGCGCTCGCCTGGATGTCAAGCGCCAACGCGTCCATTTTGGCCGAGGGGATCAGGCCAGCTCCCGAGTTCGAGTGTATCAAGCCGCCTCACGAGTGCAGGGCCACCGAGGTTTGCCCCATCGGCGATGGGGCGGTCTGCATCGTGACGGGATGCGCAGATGGCAAGTGTCCATGGTGTGACCTGTTCGGAAGCTTGATCTACGACGGCTACTGTACATATGCCTGCATGCAGGGCGGCAGGTACTGGGGCTATGGATTCAATCTGCGGCTCCGGTTTGCGAAGCAGTGGAACGGATTTGTTTGCAGACCTTTCCCTCAATAAGCAGGCGCTCTTCTGGAGACGGAACCGATGTCAGAGGACGATGCTTCGCCGGGCGACGTCGCCGCGCACACGGCTAGGGCTACCATGCAGTTCATCAACATGGTGGCTTTCCTTGCCTCCCCGCGCGTCGTCGCGGCGGCAGGCGGAGTGCCTCCTCGCGAACACATCGTGAGTCACATTGACGAATTCGTGTCCACCCTGCCGAGCCTCGGGGGTATGGGAGCTCGGCACCGGTCGGACGTGCTGCTACTCGCGCGCGCGTTCCGCGATCTGGTCAGGGAATGGGTGCCCGACTCCGTCTCCTCCTGCGTTCCTCCTCTGGTCCAGGAGAGCGCGCGCGACCTCCTGCGAGCGCAGGGCATCCCCGAGCCGTCCGGGGGGTGGGACCATCTTGAAGCGTCAAAGGATGACGAGGCGCCGGTGGGCCATGGCGATGACGGACCCATGTCGGCCCTGTTCCCCTGCGAGGATCGATCCGTCTACCTGCGAGCCCTCCGCGTCAGCATCACGGGCGATTTCTTGAGCAGCCTGGCGGATGGCGGGACGCGCAGCGGCCCGGGGGCCGCCCTGGAAGCGCGGGGAGAGCCGACCTTGGACCGCCTCGTGCAGGGCGCCGATCGGCTTCTCCTGCTCTCCTTGAGGGCGGCGCGCTGCCTCGAGCTGTTGTCTCCGTTCCTCTCTCGGCATGCTGCATCCACAGCGAGGCGGATCCCGACGTGCGACGAGCTGTTCGGCCACCTGGCCGCTTACATGGAGTTCTCGACGAGCTTGCAGCGCAACCCTGGCTGCGGGGCCAGCCTGCGGATTGTCACGTCGGCGGCGCACGCGGCGAGGCTCGGCCCGCTGTTTCGCGCGTGGATCCCGGGCGCCGACGTCCCCACAGAGATCATCGCGGCAGTTCGAGACCTCTTCGGTGCGCTGGGGATTGAAGAGCCCGCGGAGGGGTGGGATCGATTCGAAGGATTCGTGCCCCGGCCAGGGGCCCGCTGATCGCGCCGAGCAAGGGGGGCCGCTGCGCAGCGGCGACGGCGGGTGGCGTCACCGGGAAGGAACCGCTGTCAGGCGCTCCCTCGAAGCGGGCCCGGCGAGCACACCGCCTCGCGGGCCGTCGCGGGGGCGAAATCCTTCCCCGAAGGCATATCGTTGCCCCGCGACTTGAGATTCATGCCCGCGTCAGCGGCTCGTGCTCGATCGGGATGCTCTAGAAGGTCGCGCGGCGCACCACCGCGCTCGCCGAGGACACCCGGATATGCCGCTCCGCTACAAGTCGCTGCTTGACCTCCTGTCAACCTTGCGCGGCGGCGGCCGGCCTGTGAAGGGTGCCTTCCCCGGCCAGGCGGCGCCGGCCGGGGAAGGCGAGCTGGAACCCGAGTAGCATGGCTGCAGGGAAGCTTCGACGAATTGGCGCAATGGCAGGACCTCATGGGTCGAACAAGGGCGCACATGCACGGTACGTGGAGCCATAACGCCGTCTTTGGCATCTTCGTCTGCGGCATCAGCGCGGTCAACGCTCGCGGTCGACCTCGGGTGGTCCGGTCATTTGCTCAGAGAGGTTCCACATGAAGGAAGGCGGGAAGATCATTCAGGTTTTCGTCCCGCCTTCAGGCCTTCATGTTCAAATGATTGCGCCACCTGCCTCCCCTTCGTGACCGGCGTCCGCGCAGGCACGGCTTGGCTCCCTTTCGTGACCGGCGTCCGCGCAGGCACGGCTTGGCTCCCTTTCGTGACCGGCGTCCGCGCAGGCACGGCTTGGCTCCCTTTCGTGACCGGCGTCCGCGCAGGCACGGCTTGGCTCCCTTTCGTGACCGGCGTCCGCGCAGGCACGGCTTGGCTCCCTTTCGTGACCGGCGTCCGCGCAGGCACGGCTTGGCTCCCTTTCGTGACCGGCGTCCGCGCAGGAGTGTCTTCCTGCTGTCCAAGCAGGCCGGGCACTAGCGGAAACGTCGCCTCCTGCACCTGCGTGACCGTCTGCGCCCATGCGAGAAGGGCGGACCCCTTTCTCACCGCGAGTTCTGCGCGTGGATTCTTCCCCTCTGGGCCGTATCCGTGGGCAACTAGGAAGGCGGCGACGCTCCCATACTCCAGCTCGATGACCGCCGACTCGGCGATCTTGTCATGGCCCTTCTTGAAGAAGGTAAGTGTGTCTTCGCCGCAGCCGCACCAACACTTACCAGTAGGCTGAACATTCGTCATACGCTCTCCTTCCAATGTTCAAGAATCTTGAACCTTGAACCTTGGTCCGTCAAGCGGCTCACGTTCCTCTGGATAGGCTGGGCTCGGCCGGCTGCAGGTTCCCGGCAGCCTCGGACCGGTGGTCCGAGTGCGGTCGACCGCATCCCGTCGCCGTCGCCGGTGGCTCAGGGGCGCTCGGGAGGATGTGGCGCGCCCCGTCCACGCGGCGCTCGCAGGAACCACGCCGCGGCCTGCACCACCTCCCGCGCCGCGCCGCGCCGGGCGCCGGCGTCCCCAGCTCGTGGCGACCGTCGCCCTCTCCCGGCCTTCGCAGCCTCCCCGGGCTCCCGCGCTATAGTCCCACCGTGACGCACGAGGCTTCCCTTGATCAGGCGCCGGCGGGCGGGATCGTCCTCCGCTGGCTCATCGGCTTGCGCTGGGCGCTCTTCGCCCTGCTCGCGGCGACGCTGGCCGTCGACGAGGCGCTGTTCGGCTACCACGTCCGCTACGCCATCGCCGTGCCCATCCTGGCGCTCGCCGCCGGCCTCAACCTGGTTCTCGCCCGGCGGCTCCGAGCCGAGCAGGGCGCCCAGAGCTCGCTCGTCGCCGGCGTCGTGGCGCTCGACCTCGTCGCGATCGCAGGGGTCCTCGCCGCCTCGGGCGGCGCGGGCAACCCGTTCAGCGCCCTCTTCTTCGTGCACGTCGCCCTCGCCGCGGCGCTCCTGCCGGCGCGGACCACGTTCGCGCTCGCGGCGCTCGCGGCCTGCCTCTTCGCGGCGCTCTTCGCGCTCCCCGCCGGCGCTTGCTGCCCGAGCCACCCGGAGCACGGCGCCTTCTCCACGCACCTCTACGGGATGCTCCTCGCCTTCGTGCTGAGCGCGGCGCTCGTCGCCCACGTGCTCCTGAAGGTCCGCCGCGCGCTCGACGAGAGCGCGGCCGAGAACGCGGCGCTGCGCCGGCGCGCGGAGGAGGCCTCGCGCTTCCAGGCGCTCGGCGCGCTCGCGGCCGGCACCGCCCACGAGCTCGGCACCCCGCTCGGGACGATCGCGGTGCTCGCCGGCGAGAGCCTCGACGACCCCTCGTCGAGCGACGCCGCGCGGCATCGCGCCCGGACGATCGCCGAGCAGGTCGAGCGCTGCCGCGTCGTCATCGCGCGCATGCGGGCGGACGTCCGGGCCGACGGCCTGCGCGCCGGGGTCGAGGTCGGCCAGGCGACCCTGCGCGGCGTGCAGGCGTGGCGGGCGGCGCACCCCGGTGTCGCCGTCGAGGTGCGCGGCGACCTCGCGCCGCGCCGCACGGTGCCCCTCGACGCCGCCGACGTCGAGGCGGCCCTCTTCGCGCTGCTCGACAACGCGCTCGAGGCGCTCGGGCCGAGCCCCGCGGCCGCGGGGCCGATCGTCGTCACCGTCGAGGACGAGGGCGGCGCGCCGGTGATCAGCGTCGAGGACGGCGGAGGGGGCGTCCCGCCCGGCCTGGAGGGGCGGCTCGGCGAGCCGTTCGTGACGACCAAGGCCCCGGGCGAGGGGATGGGCCTCGGGCTCTACCTCGTGCGGACGCTCATCGAGCAGGTCGGAGGGCGCCTCACCGTGTCGGCGAGGCAGGCACCTGACGCGCGCGGCGCGCGCGGCACGCGCGTGGCCTTGCGCCTCGCGCCGGTGGACTCATGAGCGCGGAGGCCGCCGGCGAGCCGACGCTGCTCATCGTCGACGACGACGCGACCTTCCGGACCGCGCTCGGGCAGGCGCTCGGCAGGAGCGGGTTCGCCGTGTTCCTCGCCGCGAGCGCGCAGGAGGCCGTGGAGATGGCGCGCGAGCACGTGTTCGAGTACGCGCTCGTCGACGTCCGGATGCCGGGGCAGAGCGGGATAGAGCTCGTCGGGGTGCTGCGGAGCATGGATGACGGCATCCGCATCGTGGTGTTCACCGGCTACGGCACGATCGCGAACGCCGTGGCGGCGATCCGGGCGGGGGCCGTCGATTACCTGACCAAGCCGGTCGACGCGGCCCGGTGCGCGCGGTCCCTGCTCGGCTTCCCCCCGGCCGCGCACGGCGACGAGGACCTGCCGTCGCTCGAGCGGGTGGAGTGGGAGTACCTCCAGCGCGTGCTCGCGGACTGCGAGGGGAACATCTCGGAGGCGGCGCGCAAGCTCAGGATGCACCGGCGCTCGCTCCAGCGGAAGCTGTCGCGGCTGCCGCCGAGGTCGTGAACGTGGCCGAGGCGGGGTATATTCCGTATCGGACGAGGACCAGACGATGATCAAGCGGCTCTACATTGATCGTTTCAAGACTTTCCAGAATTTCGAGTGGAAGCCGGAGTCGGTCGCGCTGCTGATGGGGCGCAACGGAGCGGGGAAGACGCTGCTCTTCGAGGTCCTTCACCTCCTCCGAGACTTGATCTGTGAAGAGCTCCCGCTGTTGAGCGTTTTTCCGGGCACTACCTGCACGCGCTGGGATCTCCGGAAGGAGCAGAAGTTCGAGATCGACGCGTCCGGACCGGAAGGGGTGTTTCAGTATAAACTCACCATCGAGCACGAACATAACCGTGGGGAGGCTCGGATCGACACAGAGACGCTGCACCTGGACGGTGTGCCACTCTTCTCTTTCAAGAAAGGCCAGGTCCAGCTCCACAAGGACAGTGGGGAGCCCGGGCCGTCTTTCTCGGGTAATTGGCGCAAGTCCGGTCTAGCCGCGGTGGTGCCTGGGTCGGCCAACACGAGGCTGACGTGGTTCAAGGAGTGGCTGGGTGGCCTGGTCGTGCTGCGCCCGAACCCGGCGAGGATAAACGGCCGTGCTGACCGAGAAGATCCATTTCTCGCGCCGGACTGCGCCAACTTCGCCAGTTGGTATCGGACCTTGTGGCAGGAGCGACCCGATGAGGTGACGCAGGCGCTCGGCGCCCTGAGCAAGGTCCTCGACGGCTTCAAGGGCATGTCGATCCGCGTTGATGAGCAGCGCACGGGCTGGCTGCGGGCCAACTTCGCCGGTCCCGCCGGCGTGGATTTTCAGATGCAGTTCGACGAGCTCTCCGACGGCCAGCGCGTGCTCATCGTTCTTTATGTGGTCCTGTACACCCAGATCGAGAAGAGCCGTACTATCGCTCTGGATGAGCCGGATAACTATGTTTCTCTCGACGAGATCCAGCCATTCTTGATGGAGGCGCTCGACCGTGCTCAGCGCAGCGACGGGGCGCAGCTATTTATCATATCGCATCATCCGGAATACTTGAATCAACTCGCCCCGGCGGACGGATACACCATGTTCCGGGAGGGGGGTGGGCCGACCCGGATTGAGCGCTTCCGTTCCGGTGAGGCGATCCCGCCTGCAGAGATCGTCGCGCGCGGGGGCCTATCGCGAGAGAGTGCAGCATGAGCCGCAAGGTGACAGCGGTCGTGCTCTGCGAGGACAAGCAGGCGCGAACCGTGCTCTATCGCTACCTGAAGCACGAGCGCGGCTTCGAGCGCGTGCGCATATCATCCCTGCCTGCGGGAGAGGGGTGCGGGTCGCAATACGTCCGCGAAAACTTCGCGAAAGAGGTGCGCAGACAGCGGGACAAGTCCGTCGCGACGGTGTTGCTCGTGCACATCGATGCCGATAATCACACCGTCGCTCACCGCCACCGCGAGCTCGAAGACGCGCTTGAGAGCGAAGGAGTAGAGTCGCGTGGGCCGGACGAGCCGATCGCTCTCGTGGTCCCACGCTGGGAGACGGAGACCTGGCTCCACCACTACCGGGGTCAGGTCGGCGTGGTGGAGACCGAGAAATATTCGAAGTTCGAAGGCCGGGAAGCGGAAGCCGCCGAGCCCACCGTGGCCGCACTGGTCGCCTTGGTGGACGGGCGGGCCGCGGCGCCGGCCAACCTGCCCTCGCTCGCCGTCGCGGCGGCGGAGCTGAGACGGCTGCCCTGATCCGGGCAGGGCATCGAAGCGCGCCGTGCGCTAAGGAGAGGCGATGCCCTACAAGCCCATCGAGTCCTACGGCGTCATCGGCGACATGCACTCGGTCGCGCTCGTCGGGATGGACGGCTCCATCGACTGGTGCTGCCTCCCTAATTTCGACTCGCCGAGCGTCTTCGCGGGCATCCTCGACGAGGCGAAGGGGGGCAGCTTCGCGCTCGCGGCGGCGCACGGCGCGTCGCGCAAGCAGATGTACATGCCCGACACCAACGTGCTCCTCACGCGGTTCCTCGACGCGGAGGGGGTCGGCGAGGTCTGCGACTTCATGCCGATCCACCGCGACACGTACGGCGCCTACCGCCGCGGCATGCACCAGATCGTCCGCGTCGCGCGCGCCGTCCGCGGGGCGGTGCGCTTCCGGCTCGCCTGCCGCCCCGCGATGGACTTCGCCCGCCGCCCCCACCGGGTGATCCTCGACGACCCGCGCGGCGCCATCTTCGACTCGGATGGCATCGACCTCGCGCTGGTCAGCCCGGTCCCCCTGTCGGCCGACGGCGCCGGCGGGGTGACCGCCGACTTCGTGCTGCAGCCCGGCGAGTCGGCCACGTTCTCGCTGCGCCAGGTGGAGGACTGGACGGCGAGCGCCAACCTGCTCTCGACGCCCATCGACGGCGAGGACGCCCTGCGGCGCACGGTCAGCTTCTGGCGGCAATGGCTCGGCAAGTCGCGCTACAAGGGGCGCTGGCGCGAGATGGTCGACCGCTCGGCGCTCGTCCTCAAGCTGCTCACGTTCGAGCCGACCGGCGCGATCGTCGCCGCGGCGACGACCAGCCTGCCCGAGGAGATCGGCGGGATGCGCAACTGGGATTACCGTTACGTCTGGGTGCGCGACGCCGCCTTCACCCTCTACGGCTTCCTCCGGCTCGGCTACACCGAGGAGGCCGCGCGCTTCATGGAATGGCTGAGCGCCCGCGTCTCCGAGAAGGACGGCCCCACCGGGCCGCTCCAGCTCATGTACGGGATCGACGGGCGCCACGAGCTGCCCGAGGTCGAGCTGACCCACCTCGACGGCTACCGCGGCTCGCGGCCGGTCCGGGTCGGGAACGGCGCGACAGCGCAGCTCCAGCTCGACATCTATGGCGAGCTCATCGACTCGGTGTACCTGTTCGACAAGTACGGGTCTCCCATCTCCTACGACTTCTGGCGCGAGCTCCGGCGCATGGCCTACTGGGTCTGCGACAACTGGGAGCGGGCGGATGAGAGCATCTGGGAGGTGCGGGGCGGACGGCAGCAGTTCGTCTACTCCAAGCTCCAGTGCTGGGTCGCGCTCGACCGGACTCTGCGGCTCGCCGACAAGCGATCTCTGCCGTTCGATCGGCCGCGCGTCGCCAAGGCGCGCGACGACATCTACGAGACGATCATGACGCGCGGCTGGGACGCGAGGCGGAGGACGTTCGTGCAGTCGTTCGGCTCGGAGGCGCTCGACGCGAGCAACCTGCTCATGTCGCTGATGCGCTTCATCTCCCCCACCGACCCGCGCATCGTCGGCACGATCGACGGCACGCTCGCGGAGCTCGCGAGCGACACGCTCGTCCACCGCTACGAGCTCGGCAAGGGCGCCGGCGACGGCCTGACCGGCAAGGAGGGCACCTTCAGCATCTGCACCTTCTGGCTGGTCGAGTCCCTGGCGCGCGCTGGCCGCCTCGACGACGCGCGCTTCATCTTCGAGAAGATGCTGACCTACGCCAACCACCTCGGCCTGTACTCCGAGCAGATCGGGCCGAGCGGCGAGCTGCTCGGCAACTTCCCCCAGGCCTTCACCCACCTCGGGCTGGTCAGCGCGGCGTTCTACCTCGATCGCGCGCTCGGTCAGAGCGGATAGAGGATGTCGAGGAGAGGGTGGCTCGCGCGCGCCCCGCCGGTGAACGGCGGGGCGGGGCTTCTGCGCGAGCGGAGGAAGGGAGAGGGGAGCCGCCGGCAGCCCGGGATATCCAACCCCGGGCTGCCGGCGCTCTGGGCTTCATCGAGGAGGGCCGGCGCGGCGCCGCGCTTTCCAGAGGAGGCGGAGCGCGCGGCGCCGTCCGGCGGGTGCAGTCAGATCAAGGTCAGGTTCACCAGCCGAAGCCGCCCAAGCCGCCGAAGCCGCCGAAGCCGCCGAAGCCGCCGCAGCAGGGGTTGATGAAGGTCGGGACGAAGCTGGTGATCGACGTCGTGACCGCCGCCAGACCGCAGCCGCCGCCGAAGCCGCCGAAGCCGCCGAAGCCGCCGAAGCCGCCGAAGCCGCCGAAGCAGCGCGCGCCGTCACGCTGGGCCTCTTGCCCGACGCCGACCTGGCCGATCTGCGCCTGCGCGCCCGTCTGGCCGATCTGCGCCAGCTGGCCGACCTGGCCGATCTGCGCCTGCGCGCCGATCTGCGCGTGCCCCGCCTGCCCGACCTGCGCCTCGGAGAGGCTCGCCATCTGCCCGACCGCGGCCTGGCCGATCTGCGCCGTGCCTTGCTGGGCATAGCCGCCCTTGGTCGGGAGGCCCTTGCTCGGGAGCTGGCCCTTGGTCGGGAACTCGCCCTTGCTCGGCAGGAGCTCGCCCTTGCTGGGGCCGAGGCTGCTCTTGCTGGGCAGCATCACGCCCTTCGAGGGCAGCTCGCCCTTGGTCGGGGGCAGGCCGAGCTTGCTGGGCCCCATCTGGCCCACCTGGGCCTGCGCCTGAGCCGCGTACCCGCCGCGCTCGGCCTCCTCCAGCGCCGCGCTCGCGGAGTCGACGCTCTCCGCGTCGAGCGCCATCTCGTCCGTGTCGATCTCCTCGTCCGCGCCAGCCGCGCACCCGGCCCCGAGCGCCAGCACCATCGCGAGACCCATCATCTTGCCATGAATCGAGATCATCGGTCCTCCCCGGTGTCCTTGCCTGGCCTTGCGGCCCCGAACACCTTGGCTCACCCATGAGCAGGGTGTGTGCCTATCTCTCCTGTGCATAGACTGCCGCTCCGAGCCCTCATGAATTCGAGGGCGGCGTCCGCGAAGTAGGCACTCGTCGGATCTGCTCTCCCTTGGGACTTCTCCGCGATTCGAGCGAAATGGCTCCCGGCGACGCGCTGCGCGCGCGCCGCGCCGGCCGCGCGGAGGGCCGCTTTCACGCTGGCGGGGCGGCTCCTCGCCCCTCTTCGCGCCCTCGCGCCCGGGGAAATCGAACTGCGCACACGCCCCCGCGCTCTCGCTGCGCCGAGTTCACGGCATGACCCGACCGCGCGAAGTCGTCGCGTCGAGCGCAGGTGTTCTCAAAATAGGTGGAACCTCCCTCCGGATCCAGAGAAACGCGGGCCGCGCTCGACGCCGGCGCAATCGCCCGCGCCGTCCGGGAGAGACGCGCGCGGTGCGCCCCGCCTGCTCAGCGCCGACCGTTCCGACACAATCGTGCATCCGCGCGCTCGCGAGAGCGGAATCCTCGGCTCCGGCCGGAATCGTCCGCCGCCGTCATTCCGTGGTGGCCGTGGGCATCTCGATCCGTGATGGCTGTCGATGGGGCGTCCCGTCGCGCAGCTGCCGTCCAGGTCGCGTGTCCCGATCACGCGTGTTGCGCGCTGACCGACGCCGCCGCTGTACGAGCCCGCGCGGTCCTCGGAGTCCCGATCGTCCGCGACGCGCCGCGGCGGGCGCCTCGCGTGCGGCGTGGCCGAACGCGCCCCGGAGCGCAGCTTTTCGTCGCTCCGCTCCCGCTCGGCACGGACGCGGACGAAGCGGCTGTCATTCCCGCTTGCGCGGGACGTTCGGTAAATGGTCCAGTGAGCGATGTCGTAGACGGGGAGGGAGCATGCGAGTTTGTGGTCTGCCATACGGCTCTTGACGTGTCGCAGACGGCGTGTCTCATGCTGTCCGGGACGCTGGCTCACCGGCGTGCCCGGCGGGCCGGACGGCGGCGGTGGCGCGCCGGATCGAGCCTCCTTGGCGGGAATCACGAGGGCAGGGCGCGCTTCGCGTAGGGCGCGGGCGCGGGAGCAGAGCAGGAACATGGCTCAGGGTCGCATCATGGCCGTCGCTACGTATCTTCCGGAGCGCGTCGTCACGAACCAGGAGCTCGTCACGAGCTATGGTCTCCCCTACTCTGCAGACTGGCTGCAGCAGGCCACCGGGGTCGTCGAGCGGCGCTTCGCGGGCGACGCGGAGACAACGCTCTCCATGGCCGCGGCGGTGCTGCGGCAGCTCATCGAGGCGGGGCGGCTCCCCGACCCGTTCATCGACGTGCTCATCATGACGAGCCACGACTGCGCGCGAGCGGACACCGGCGGGGCGGCCTTCGCCGCGTGCATGGCCGGGCTCTCGCCCGTGGTGGCGCTCGATCTCTGGTCCGCCGAGGGGGGGCTCGCCGCGGCCATCGACGTGGCGAATCGGCACCTCGACAGGGGCTATCGGCGCGCGCTCATCGTCGCGAGCGAGGTGCGGTCGTGGCCCCTGCGCGCGGGGCAGCCGTGGTCCGGCGACGACCTGGCGGCGATCCTGGGCGACGGCGCCACGGGCGTGCTGCTCGAGCGGGGCGACGGCCTCGGGGCCGACGCCCCCGCGCGAGGCGCCGAGCTGCTCTCGGCCCGCGTCGCGACGCCGGTGCTCGCCGCGCCTCACCCGAGCCGTGGATAGACCTCCTCCTCGAACAGCGCCCTCACCTGCTCCGCCGGCGCCTCGGCCACGAACTCCGCGTAGTCTTCCGGCGCTGGCACCTTGTATCCACCCCTCCAGGGCGCGACGGCGTTGAGCCACGCCGTGTGGAGCGTGAGCCCCGGCCGGAAGGCCGGGTGCCCCAGCTTGCAGAGCGGCCCGCGCGCCAGGTTCGTCGCGTCGAACACCCAGATCTCCGCGCGGTGCGCCGTCGACACGAGCGCGACGACGTAGCCGTCCGTGTCCGACCCGCTGCCGCCGCGCCGCGGGACGAACTGCAGCGAGCTGAGCCAGCACCCCACGGCGCGCCGGGGGAACTCGTAGCGATCCTCGATCCGCATCGATCGGTGGTTGAAGCGGAACAGGCTATCTGGGTGCCCGCCCTCCGCGCGCATGCGCCGGAGGGCCGCCATGGGGAGCGCGCGGTGCGGGTGGGCCGCGTAGAGCCGGTCGGTGAACTCGCTCGAGAGCTCGTCCCACAGGCCCACGCCGCGCCAGTAGACGTTCTCGAGGCGATCGGGCGGCATCCACGACGCGCCCGTCTCCCTGTACGCGTAGAGGCCGACGCCGAGCGCCCGCGCCGCGTCGGAGAACACCGCCTGATCCACGACGCGCTCGGCCGCCGCGTCGAGCGTGTACCGGCCGATCCGGTGCACGTCGGCCTGCCCGGGCGGGCACAGCCCGCGGAGCCGCGGCGGCGCCGGGGCCCTGTCGGCCGCGTGCCGATCGAAGGACCGGAGCCACTCTCCGTGATCCGTCGCGCAGCTGTGCGCCGCGTGCACGGTGATGCGGTCGCCCGCGTCCTCGTAATCGACGAGGAAGTGCAGCGTCTCCAGGGGGACGACGACCCGCTTCACGACCGCCGGCCCTCCGCCTGGCCGCAGCGCGTCCCGCCGGACCAGGTAGAACGTCGTCGACGGCTCCTGGGGCGTCGTGAGCAGCGCCCGGAAGAGGCGCTCGACGCCAGGGCTCTCGGGGAAGCTCTGCACGGCCACGCTCTCCAGCCCGAGCCTGAAGGCCGTGTCCGCGAGCACGATCCAGCGCCGCGTCAGCCCGACCTGGTGCACGCTCTGCTCGATGCGCACCGGCGCGCCGCCTGGCAGCGAGAGCTCGTGCCGCTCCGGCTCGTTGTGGCCGTCCCACCGCAGGAGGACCACGAAATCGCCCCCTGCCTCGCGGAGCGGGACCCCGCCGAGGCGCGCCGCCTGCCGCCCGAGGAGGTCGCCCGGGCCAGGCGGCGGACCCGGGCGGAGGCGCGCGGGCAGGAGCTCGAGCGCGCGCTTCGCGAAGAGATCGAGCCGATCCGCGCGCGGCCGGAGCAGCTGCTGCTCGAGCATCGACGCGGCCGCCGACGCGAGCCGGTCCCAGGAGCGCGGGACCGCGCCGAGCTCGTCGAGCCGCGGGAGCGACGCGGTGAAGAGGGGGAGGAGCGAGCGGCCGTGGTTGACGGTGAAGAGCTCGCCCCGCGCCGCGTCGAAGCACGGGTGCGCGGTCGCCAGCGTCACCGGGAACGGGTGATCGACGGGCACCGCCGGGTACCACGTGCTGTTGCGCCCGACGGGCGTGACGAGCTCCAGCGTGGCCGGATCGAGCTCGTACGGCCGCCCCGCGTCGCCCGTGACGAGGAGGCGCGCCGGCGCGCGCGGCGCGTGCATGGGCACGAGCGCCGTGTTGAGGTGGTTGCGCAGGCCGAGGTGCGGTGAAAAGCGGAGCAGCCCTGCATTGCGGAAGCCGAGCGCCTCGAAGCGCGTGCCGGGGCGCGAGGCGGCGTCCGCGTGATAGCAGGGGGTGCGCGCGAGCCGCGACGTCAGCCGGACCGGGCCGCCAGCGTCGAAGTCGAGCCGGTAGATCATCCCATTGCCGTTCAGGATCGGCGCGCCGTCCGCGCTCGGCAGGCCGCCGTCGACCGAGCCGGCTGGCCCGATGGCGAACACATGGCCGGAGAGGTCGCCGGGCACGCCGCCCGGGAGCGATGAATCGAGCACCGTGAGCTCGACCCGCGTGAGCTCTTCCGCGCTCGCTGCCATCAATGCATCGGGGACGCGCTGGCGCATGTCGACTCGGTCACAACAAGCTACGCCAATTCGCGCGCGCCGGGGAACGCGCCGCGCCGAAGATCAACGAATTCTATTCTTCCCGCCTGGGACGGAATGGCGCGCGCGCTGCGGTCGAATCCGGTGCGGCGCTCGCTTTCCACATTTTCATTCCGTATCGCCGGGGTGATCTGCGCGCCTGGCCCTGTTTTCCATGCGCCGGCGCGCTCTCGGCGGCTTGCGACGGCGGTTGTCGGCCCCATCTGTACGGGTGCACCAGGAGGCACATGTTCGACCATGGGTTGACGGTCCTGCGGATCCGGGGAATCCCGATCCGGCTGCACATCACCTTGCTGATTTTCCTGCCGTACGTGGCGTATGTGGCGGCGTCGCAGTTCTCGGTGGTGGCGTCGTCGCTCGGGATCCCGCTCGAGGCGCTGCGCCTGCCGCCGCTCGCCTGGGGAGGGATCCTGGCTGTCGGGCTGTTCGTCGCCATCCTGGCGCACGAGCTGGCCCACTCGTTCGTCGCGCTCAGGAATGGAGTCCGGGTGCGCGCGATCACGCTGATGATGCTGGGCGGCGTCTCGCAGATAGAGCGCGACGATCCCGAGCACGAGGCGTGGATGGCGTTCGCCGGGCCGCTGATGAGCTTCGGTATCGCGCTCGGCAGCTACGCCGCCTATCGCCTTCTCCCCGCGCCGGCGGAGGTCGGCGCGGCGCTCCTCGCCTTCGCGATCACGAACGCGATCATCGGCGCGTTCAACCTGCTCCCGGCGTTCCCGATGGATGGCGGCCGGGTGCTGCGCGGGCTGCTCCTCCGCCGCATCGGGCCGGCGCGCGCGACGCGCGTCGCGACGACGACCGGCAAGGGGATGGCGGTGGTCTTCGGTCTCCTCGGCGTGCTCTCGTGGAACCCGATCCTCGTCTTGATCGCCGTGTTCGTCCACATGGGCGCCTCGGCCGAGCAGGCGCGCGCGAGCACGCGCGAGCTCCTCCGCGGGGTCCCGCTCGGGCGCTTCATGACCGATCGGCTCGGCGACGCGTATGCGGACGAGAGCCCTCGCGCGGTCGCCGAGCGGCTCTTGCGCGACAACCTGATCGGCGCCCGCGTGATCGACGACTCGATCGACGATTCGAGGGGCGATGATTCGGGGCGCGATGGTTCGGGGGGCGACGGTGCGAGGGGTGGCGGCGAAGGGCGCCGGGAGATCGGCGTCGTCACGGTCTGGGACCTCGCGCGGCAGCTGGGGCGCGGGGCGGCGCCGGCGACGGTGAGCGCGGTGATGCCCGTGGATGTGCCGAGGGCGCACGCCGACGACGACGCGTCCCGCTCGATCGACGTGCTGGCGAGCGGCGAGGCGAGCGCGATCGCGGTGCTCGACGGGGGAGAGCACGTCATCGGGCTGGTGACGACGGCGGAGATCCAGCGCGCGCTCGCGCTCGCCGGCGCGCTCGGCGCGCCCCGCTGAGCGCGTCGTCACCCGTTGAGCGCGCCGTCACGCACCGTCACCGAACATCTCGAGTCGCGCCGCCCCGCGCTGGCACTCACATTGCTGAGCTGCGCTGCGAGGAGCAATGACGTGAAGCAGAGCAACAACGTGACTTCGCTCGTGCGAAGGCGGCCCAGGTCTCTCTCGGTGGCGAGGTCCGCGCTCGCGGCGGCTGCGCTCGGGGTCGGCGCCTCGCTGCTCATGGGGTGTTACGGCACCGTCGCGACGGAGGGGTTCGTCGTGTCCGGCTACCCGGCGGTGCGGGCCCAGGCGGTCCCGGTGGAGATAGCGGCGTATCCGCGCGTCTATTTCCGTGGGACCTATGCGTATCTGGTCGGCGACGAGTGGTATTACCCGACGAACCGGGGCTGGGTCGTCTTCGAGGAGGAGCCTGTGGAGCTCAGGCGTTACCGGCAGACGTACCGGGAGTCGCCGCGGTACGTGCCGGAGCGAGCGCTGAGCTATCCGCGCGAGCGGGGGCGCCGTTTCTACACGCCGCGCTGAGGTGAGGCAGCCGTGAAAGGACGGGTTCGAGGATGAATCAGGACAAGAGCGTCTTTCCCATGTGCGGGCTCGCGTTATCGGGCCTGCTGGCCACGGGGTGCGTCTTCGATGTGAGGGACGACTTCCGTCCCCGGCCAGCCGTCGGCAGCATGGCGGTGGAGTGGACGGTGAGCCGCCGGAGCGACGCGCGGGCCTGCGCCCGCTTCGGCGGCCGCCAGGGCGCCGATTTCGAGCTGATCGTCTACCGGGGCAGCCGCGAGGTGGCGAGGGAGTACGCGCGCTGCGAGGACTTCAGCATGACGGTGGATCTGCCGCCCGACGAGTACAGGGCCATTGCCACGCTCGTGGAGCGGGACGACGAGCGCCCTGTCACCACGACGCTGAACCTCGAGGGACTCCGCGTCGTGAGAGGCGCTCAGCTCAACATCAACGTCGACTTCCCGTCGACCTCTTTCCTCTAGAGCGGTTTTTCAGCCGGAATCGGCACACCGTCTTCCGTCTTCCGTGTTCGTTCCGCGTGCGCGTGCGCTATTTCCCGGAGTCAGCGCGCACGCGGAAGACCGACGGAAGACGACAGATGGAAGACGACAGACGAGCCGTGCAGCTCGGTACCGGCTAGCCCGCTCTCGGAATCGTGAGCCGCACCCGCGTCTCGCCGCCCGGCCCGTCCTCGATGGCGAGCCCGTAGTTCGTGTGCGCCGCGATCGCGTGCGCCGCGATGAGCGGCAGCGCCGGCGGCCGCCCCTGCGCGACCGCCTCGAAGTCGCGGCTCAGCACCACGCTCCGCGCCGCGGCGGGGAGCGGCGGGCCAGCGTCGTCGAACGTGATCTCGACCCCGCTCTGGCCGTCGACCAGCGTGACGAGCACCTCGCTGCCCGGAGGGGACGCGCTGATGGCGTGGTCGAGCAGCGCGTGCAGCAGCACCGTCAGCGCGCCCTGCGGCACCACCTCCGGCGCGGTCTCCGGCGACTCGACCGCCACGCGCACGTCGTGGCGCGCGGCGCGCGCGAGGTCGTCCTTCACGACGTCGCGCAGCACGTCGGCCACGTCGCAGTGGCGCGGGAACTCGTGGAGCGGGCAAGAGCCCAACCTCGCGAGATCACTCACGGTTTCAGAGGCCGCGGTCACGTGGCGGCCCACCGAGGACGCCGTCTCGCCGACGTCGCCGCCGTGATTCCGGAGCGGCGCTATATCGCGGCCGATCGCCGACAGGATGCCGCGCAGCTGCGTCCCGAGCACCCGCGCCGCGGCGACGAGCACCGCGAGGCTGTCGCCGCTCGGCGGCAGGTGCGACACCGGATCGCTGCCGGCGAGCCGCGAGACGGCGCCGGCCAGCGACCCGCGCTCGCGCTCGCCCTCGACCCGCGAGAACACCGCCGCGAGCTCGCGCGCGTAGGCCTCGCCCTGGGCCTGCGCCGCCGCCAGCTCCTTCTTGAGGCTCTCGACCTCCAGGCGCTGGAGATCGACCTCGGCCGGCAGCGTCAGCGTCTGCATCAGGCCGTCGAGCTCGAGCCGGCCGCCGTAGCGCAGCGCCATCCGCGACAGCCACACGCGCTCGGTCTCGAAGTTCACGGGCGTCTCCGGGCCGAGGTTGACCCGGACGCTCACCTCCTCGCCGACGCGGCGGATGCTCACCTCGGGCGCCCCGGCCTGGCTCGTCGGATCGCCGCCCTGCGCGATGAGCACCTGGAGCATCCGGCGGAGCTCGGTCTCGTCGCCGAACACCGTCGTCCCCTCGCCCATCTCGATCTGCACGCGCGCCTCGGGCGCGACCTCCCAGAGCAGCGCGGTCAGGTCGACGCGCCCGCGCCGCCCGCGCGCCATGGGCCGGCCGTGCAGCGAGGCGAGCATGCTCACGGCCTCGTCGAGCCGGTTGAGCGTGCTCTCCACGCCGCCGGCGCTGTCGTCCGACGGCTGCGGCGGCGGCGTGGCCTCGGCCGCGATCATCCCCACGCCCTGGCGGAGCTTCTGGGCGGCGCTGCGCGCCTCCTGCGCCAGCAGCCACGTCAGCTCGGGTCGGGTCAATCTGTCGCTGGTCACCCTGTTTTTCCCTCTATCCGCCGCGCTCCGCGGAATCGCGCGCCATGATGCCAGACGTGGCGGTGCCCTGCTACGCTCATTGCCGTTCACCTCGTTCGATGCGGATCCGCTCTTCTTCCTCCTTGACGCGTCTCGCTCTCCTCTGTGGCGCCGCCGCGACGGCGGCCCTGGCGGGCGCCGCCTGCAGCTCGAGCGCCCCGAGCCCCTTCCCGTCGGCCGGCGGAGCGGGCGGGGCCGGCGGCGAGGGCGGCGCCGGCGGGGCCGGCGGCGAGCAAGCGCCGGCGGACCCGACGCTCGGCGGCCCGTGCCTCGACGACGAGCAGTGCGAGGACGGATTTCCCTGCACCTTCGACGCGTGCGACACCACCGCAGGGCGGTGCCGCTTCACGCCGGACGACAGCGCCTGTCAGAACGACGTCTACTGCGACGGGGTCGAGCGCTGCAACGCGCAGCTCGGCTGCGTGCGCGGCGAGCCGATCGGGTGCGGCGACGGGAGCACGTGTACGATCGACGCCTGCGACGAGCAGACGAGGTCGTGCACGAGCGCGCCGCGCGACGCCGATCTCGACGGCGATCCCGACGCGCACTGCGGCGGGGGCGACTGCGACGACGCCGATCCCTCGGTGTCGTCGGCGCAGCCCGAGGTGTGCGGCAACGACCGCGACGACGACTGCGACGGCGAGGCCGACGAGGACGGCTGCGTGTCCCCGGAGCACGACACCTGCGCTGACGCGCTGGAGATCTCCGTGCCGGGCTCGTACGCGATGACGACGGCGGGCGCGGGCTTCCACTACGCGAGCTCGTGCGGCCTGCGCCGCCCGGCGAGCACGCACGACGTCGTGGCCGCGGTGCTCCTGCCGCCGGGGCCGCCGGTCGACGTGCAGGTCACGGCGCGGACCGAGGGCACCGACGTGGCCGTGACGCTCGCCGGGCAGTGCGGCGACGCCGCGACGGAGCTCGCGTGCGGGGGCCCGCACGCGACGCAAGCGACCGAGGGCGGCGGCAAGATCGCGAAGCTCCGGGCCCGCGGCCTCGGCGACCCGGATCGGGCGACGGCGCTGCCGGTCTACGTGACGACCGCGGAGGGCGCGCCGGTCCTCGTCGAGGTCGCGTTCCTTCCGCCCTCGCCGGCGCCCGACAACGAGACGTGCGGCACGGCGGCGCCCCTCGCGCCGGGCGAGCCCGCGCTGGCGACGATCCTCGACGCCGCCCGGGATCTCGGGACCGCGTGCGAGACAGAGCTCGGCGAGCTCGTCTACACGTTCGAGCTCACGGAGCCGCGGGACGTCGACCTCTACGCGACCTCGACCGACGGCGACGGCGCGCCGTCGCTCTCGCTGCGGACCGCGGCGTGCGCGCTGCCGGAGGACGAGATCGCCTGCCAGACGGCGCCGTCGGCGCACCTCTTCCGGCGCGCGCTGCCCGCGGGGAGCTACGCCGTCGCCGTCTCCGCCACGGCGCCTACCTCGGCGCTCGTCACGCTGGAGCTCTCGCCGCCGAGCGAGCCGCCGCCCGACGAGGCCTGCGCGGCGGCGGCCGTGCTCGAGCCGAACCGCACGGCCACCGTGTCGCTGCTCGGCCACCAGGACGACGTCGATCTCGGCTGCGGCCCGGCGGCGGTCGACGCCGCGTACGCGCTCGAGCTGCCGGTCGCTTCCGACGTGCTCCTCGTCGAGAAGCTGTCGGCCGGCGACTCCGGCGCGATCGCCCTCTCCGCGCCGGCGTGCGGGGGCCCGGGCGACCTGCTCGCGTGCGGCGAGGGCGACGTCACCCCGCTCCGGAGCGCGCGGCGCGGCGTCGCCGCGGGCTCGTACCGCGTGGTGGCGGAGGCGCAGCTCGGCCTGCCCGTGAGCGTGACCGCCTTCGTGCGGCCCGCGGTGCCGCCCACGCTGGTCCCCTTCTCCGACGCGTGCGAGGGCGCGCTGGAGATCCCCGAGTCCGGCGGCTTCTTCCAGGGCAACACGACCAACGCCGCCGCGGACTTCGACGCGGGCTGCGACAGCGCCGGCACGGAGGACCGCGGCGCCCCGGACCAGCTCCTCGAGCTCACGCTCACCGGGCGCAAGCGGGTCGTGCTCGACATGGCCGGATCGAGCTACGAGACGCTGCTCTCGGTCCGCCGCGGCCCGGCCTGCCCTGGCACCGAAATGCCGCTTTCCTGCACGATCGGTAGGGATCCCCAGCGGAGCTTCCTCGATCTCGTGCTCGATCCGGGCGTCTATTACGTCCAGATCGACGGCCACGCGCTCGCGCACGGCCTCTGGTTCCTCGACGTGCGGGTCGTCGACGCCGAGGACGCGGTCGACCCCTGACGAGCGGCCCTTTACAAGCTCCCCCTGTCCCTTGCTAACGTCGCCCTGATGTTCGGCCGGATCTCCGCGATCGCGCTCAATACGTACCGGGAATCGCTCCGGGCGCGCGTCCTGATCGGCCTCGCGGGCGTCGCCTTCGCGGTCGCTTTCTACTCGATCATCGTCGGCGCCTACACGCTCCGCAACGGGCCGCGCGTCGTCAGCGACCTCGGCGTCGCCTCGATCTCGCTGTTCAGCATCGCGGTCGCGGTGATCATCGGCGCGACGTCGCTCTACCGCGAGCTCGAGCAGAAGACGGTCTTCCCGATCCTCGCCCGCCCCGTGCGCCGGGGCGAGTACCTCGTCGGCAAGTACCTCGGCACGCTGCTCACGCTCGCGGTGTTCATCCTGGCGGACTCCGGGCTGGTGCTGCTCATCAGCGCCGTGCTGGCCGGCCGCCCGGTGGCGCTCGTGGCGGGGGCCGGGGTCGTCTCGCTGGCGGCGCTGGGCGTCGCGGCGTGGCGCTCCCCCGCGGTGCGCACGTACGGGTTCATCCCGTGGTCGGCGGTCCTCCTCGCGCTCGGCGTGCTCTTCTCGGCCGGCGCCCCCACGGAGCGGCGGGTCGTGCTCGCCGGCAGCGCGCTCGCGTTCCTGGAGGTCGGCATCGTCGCGGCGGTGGCCACGCTTTTCTCGTCGTTCTCGACGCCGTTCCTCTCGTCGTTGCTGACGCTGGGCGTCTTCCTCGTCGGGCGCAACGCCGACTCGCTGGCGCGGCTGCCGGTGAAGTACTTCGGCCCTCAGATCAGCGCCGCGGCGCGCGCCCTGTCCCGGGTCGTGCCGAACCTGCAGATCTACGTGCCGCCGCGCCCGTTGCTCGCTGGCGAGGTCGTGGACGCGAACCTGCTCGTCTATCTGGGCTGGGCGGGGGTCACCTGCGTCGGCTGGGCGATCGGCCTGCTGGCGGTGGCGGCGTTCGTCTTCAAGAAGCGCGACTTTCTGTGAGGCTCCCGGTCGTGCTCGGCGTCCTGCGCGTCCTCGCGGTCGCCGGCTTCATCCTCGGGGCGGCGTCGCTGCGCGTGGTCATCGCGGGCGAGCGGGAGATCGCCGAGAGCACGGACGCCCTGCGCGCCGGCGATCCGCACGCGGCGGCGCTCCATGCCCGGCGGGCGGCGGGCTGGTATGCGCCCGGCGCGCCCCACGTCCGGGTGGCGTACGAGCGGCTGATCGCGCTCGCGACGGCGGCGGAGGGCCTCGGCCAGGCCGACACGGCGCTCTTCGCGTGGCGCGCGGTGCGCACGTCCGCCCTGGAGACGCGGTGGCTCACGACGCCGCACGCGGAGGACCTGGAGCTGGCGAACGCGGCGATCGCTCGGCTCTCCACGGCGGCGCCGCGCCCGCCGGGCACCCGGACCGAGCCTGCGGCCGCTGTCGCGCGGCAGCACCTCGAGGCGCTCGCGCGCGATGACGCGCCGCGGGTCGGCTGGGTCGTCGCGCTCGTCGCGGCGTTCGTGGCGTGGGTGGCCGGGGCGATCTGGGTGGTGCGGCGCGCGGTCACGGTGACTGGACAGTGGGTCTGGGCGCGGGCGGTGCCGGGGCTCGCCGTGTGCGCGGCCGGCGTCGCTGTGTGGCTGCTGGCCATCTGGCAGGCCTGAGGGGCGCCGCCGGCCGGGGCCGAGGCGCGCGGCCAACGGCGGCGAGGCTGCGGTGCTGGCGGGCCGGTGGACGAATGCGTGCAGTGTCCGAAGCCGACGGGCGAGCCCAGCAGCGGCGTCGGCCGGTGCGTGACGTCACGGCCGCGGGTGGTGGTCGGATTTGAACATGAAGGCGGGAGGGCGGGAAGAAAAGCTCAATGATCTTCCCGCCTTCCCGCCTTCATGTGAACTCTCTCTGGGCAAATGAGACCACTACCCGGCCGCGGGCCGGATCTCCGACCGAGCCAGATCTCCCGACCGGGAGAGACAGGCAAAGCAGAGAGTCGGGGCGAAACGGGGCGGACGGGGCGAAACGGGGCGGACGGGGCGAAACGGGGCGGTGGATCGAGGCGAAACGGGGCGGCGAGACAGGGCGAGAGGGGGCTTACCCGGGGGAAATGGGGCTGGCGGTCGGGCCCATGACCGCGGGGAATCCCCCGCAGGTGACGTCTGCTGATCGGTGGCACGCGGCATTGCAAGGGCGGGGAGCGCGACACATCGATAATGAGAGCGTCGTTTGCAGCGCTTCGTTCGGGGGAGCGGCGCTTGCAACGATCCATTCCAGGGAGCGGCGTTTGCAGCTCTCCGTTCCGTCCCGTTCTGTCCCGTTCCGAGGAGGTAACGAACTCGATGAAGAATCAGATCAAGACGATCCTGTTGCTCGGCGTGATGTCGGCGATCCTCGTGTCCATCGGTGGGGCGCTCGGGCCGGGGTACCTCGTCTTGTTCGGCGTGCTCGCGCTCGCGATGAACCTGGGCGCCTATTTCATGTCCGATTCCATCGTGCTGGCGATGCACCGGGCGGCCGAGGTCTCGCCCGACGAGGCGCCAGGCCTGCACCGGATGGTGGAGGAGCTCGCGCAGCGGGCGGAGATCCCGAAGCCGCGCCTCTATGTCATCCCGGACGCGCAGCCGAACGCCTTCGCGACCGGGCGCAACCCGGAGCACGGCGTCGTCGCGGTGACCGAGGGCATCGTGCAGCTCCTGAGCGCGCGCGAGCTGCGCGGCGTGCTGGCGCACGAGATCGCGCACATCAAGAACCGCGACATCCTCGTGTCGACCATCGCGGCGGCGTTCGCGTCGGGCATCACGTGGATCGCCCACGCCGTGAGCTTCGCCAGCCTCTTCGGCGGCGGGCAGTCCGACGACGAGGAGGGCGGCAGCCCGCTCGGCGGCCTGGCCCTCGCGATCGTCGCCCCGATCGCGGCCACGCTCGTGCAGCTCGGCATCTCGCGCTCGCGCGAGTACATGGCCGACGAGGTCGGGGCGAGGCTTTGCGGGGATCCGGAGGCGCTCGCCAGCGCGCTCTCCAAGCTGGAGCGCGGGGTCGAGCTCGTGCCCTCCGAGGCCGCGCGCCCGGCCACGGCGAGCCTCTTCATCGTGAGCCCGCTCGCCGGGGCGAGCTCGCTGCTGAAGTGGTTCTCGACGCACCCGACGACAGAGGAGCGCGTGAGCCGGCTGCTGTCGATGGCGGCGAGCGGCAGCGGCGCGGCCAAGGGCGGCGCGGCCAAGGGCTGGGCGAGGTCGATGGCGTGACGGCCGCTCGTCGATCTCGGGCCCGGGGGCGCCGAGACGCGGAGGATCTCGACGAACTCGGGGAAGGGAATCCTGCTGAGATCGTCACGCGACCGGCGCGCAGCTTCGCGCTGAACTGGCGATCCACGTACGGCGGGAATACCGTCGCCCGAGCCACGTCACACGGGCCGAGCGCGGGGTCCCTGGGCCTCGGCTCGCTGGACGCGACCCGGTCCCGCACCGCACGGTGTCATTTCGAGAGGCAGGATCATGAACAAGCTCGCTCGCATCGCTTCGACGCTCGCCGCGCTCGCCGCCCTCAGCGCCGCTGCCGCTCCGGCCGCGGCTGCGGCCAAGGAGACCCCCACGGCGGCCGCCAAGGCGCCGCACCACGGCCGCGGCAAGGAGCGACCGCGCTTCCCGATGGAGGCTGCCCCGTTCAGCAAGCGGGTCGACGAGAAGATCGCGAAGCAACGCGCGAAGGTCGAGGCGAGGATGCAGAAGGGGGGCGTCCCCGACGCGCGCCGCGCCGAGATCCGGAAGGTGCTCGACGACGTCCAGGCCAAGGTCCGCGCGGCGGTCGGCAAGGCCGCCAAGGACGGCGTGATCACCGAGGATGAGGCGAAGCAGGTCCGCAAGCTCGCGCGCGAGGCGCGCAAGGCGATCGCGGAGCAGCTCGGGCCCGGGAAGAAGCACGAGAAGAAGGGAAAGCGCGAAAAGCCGAAGGGGCGTCCGATTCCGGTTCCGGTCACGTGACGGAGGGCGGGGACGCTGCCGGCTGACGGCACGCCGGCGCCGCCTTCTTTCCGCTCCTCAGTGCAGCCTGTTCCTGGCCTCGGCGAGCTCCTGGTTGATCCGCTCCACGAACGCGTCGAGGCTCATCGGGCCCTTGCTCGACGTGGCCGCAGCCTGGATGGCGTCGGACGCGAGCGAGGTGAGGCGTTCGACGTACGCGAGCTCGGCCTCGAGCTTCTCGTAGTCTCCGTTATTGAAGTACCCGCTGGCGTCCTTGATCTCGAGCCCGGGCGCGTAGCGCTGCTGCACGTAGCGCAGGATGGCGCACACGGCGACGTGGACCTTGGGGCCGGCGAACTGCGTCTTGGTCCAGTTGTAGCGGCTCCCCTGCTTGAAGAACTCGGCCCCGGGCGCCTCCGGCAGCTGAGGGGCGCTGACGCGCAGCCCCCCGCCGCCGCGGCGCTCTGCCGCCTTCCGCGAGCCCCCGGCGAGGTTGCGGGTGAGCGCCGCGGACTCCGCCAGCGCCTGGCGCATCATGTCCGCCATCTCCGTGTTGCCGAGGAGCGCGTGATAATAGTGGTTGGTGAAGGTGCCTTCCTCATCGAAGTGGAAGTGCAGCGGCTCGCATTCGCGGTGTGGATAGAGCGTGATCCCCTCCAGACCGGAGCAGGTGACGCGCTTCTCGGCGACGAGCTCTTTCATGGTCTTGTAGAGCCAGCCGGCGGACTCGGCCTTTGCGGCGAGATCGCTGACGAGCTCGGGGACGACGGCCGGGTCACGGAGCTTGCCGCTGTAGGCGATGGAGATGCCCATGGTGCCTCCTGATCGATCTCCCCTTTACTCCAGCGGGGCTGTCACGACCAGGGTTCACCGGCGGGCGAACTCACACCGCCGCGTTGTTCACGCGTGTTGCGCGCTTCACGCATTACGCGCATGCCCGACTTCCGATCACCTCGAGCGCGTGGCCGTGCATTCGCCAGCAGGTCGCGGGCAGCAGGGCGGCATGAGGGGGGCGAGGCGTGCGCCTGCGTGCCGGGCTGATGTCGAGCGCGGGGGCTCGCTCGATCGGGTCAGGTGGAAGCCTTGGGCGTCCCCGGCTCGAACCGCGCCCCGAGTTGCAGGAGCCGGCCGAGATCATCTGCATTTCGCCAGGTCTCGATGATCTTCCCGTCCGCGATCTGGTGGATGAACATCGCCGTGAACGTCTGCTTTCGGCCGTGGCTCGGTATTCCCAGGAAGCTCGCCTGGTCGCACGTGTTCGTGGCGCGCACGACGACCTTGTCCCCTTCGGAGATCACATCCTCGATCGTCCATTCTTGCTCGATGGCGCCGAATGTCCCGAAGAGCTTGCGGATCCCGTCCGGCCCCGACGGCAGAGCGGGTGGCCCGCCGTGCATTGTCCACGACGGAGACACCATCTCGCACAGCGCCTCGATCTTGTGCTCGCTCACGAGCTCGAGAAACCGTCGCGCGATCGCCTTGTTCGACTCGATTGAAGACATCGTCACACCTCCCTCGTGCCCTGCTGAGAGGGAATCGCCGCTGCGCTGAGCTGAGCGACGTCCCACGTCCTGGGTCGATGCGCAGCGGGGGTTGCCGCAGGAACATCGCCGATGCTGTGCTGATGCAGGTGTGGTGCCAGAAGCTGCAGCCGAGAGGACGCGCTCTGTGCACGGCGTTCCGCGCGGAGTGCCTTGATCGAGCGATCGCCGGTGATGTCGCCCGCCACCACCAGCTGGGGGCTGCCGCCTCCATGGGCGGCCGACGTTCAGCTTCCGAGCTCCGACGTCGCTATCCATCCCGAGCCACGTCCTCGTTTCCGAGTCCACGGTAGGCCCCCGGAGAGGGTGTTCGCCGCGCGGGGTGGGGGATGGGCCGATGTTTGAGCCTGAGACATGAATCCTCCGGTTTACCGGAGGGTTCATGTCTCAGGCGAGTTCGGCGGGGCCCCCACCCCGCGCGGCGAACACCCTCTCCGGGGGCCGGGCGCCCCGGCAAGAGCCCTCAGGACGCAGCGCGCGGCGCCTCGCCGAGGAGCTCGAGCCGCGCCAGGCTTCCGCAGGTCTCCGACAGCGCGCGCATCAGCCGGAGCCGGTTGTCTCGCATGGCCGCGTCGTCGGTCATCACGAACACGTCGACGAAATACTGGTGCAGCAGCGGCGCGAAGTCCGCCACCGCCCGGAATGCAGCGTCGTACGCCCCGCTCTGGACGTCCGACGCGATCTGCTCGCGCAGCTTGAGATAGCCCGCGAAGAGCGCCGTCTCGCTCGGGTGTACCTCCTGGCCAAACGGCGCCACCGGCTCGCCGGCGGGCGCCTTGTCGGCGATGTTGGTGGCCCGCTTGAAGACCTCGCCGACCCGCGCGCGCACATCCGGGCTGAGCGCGTCGATCGCGCGCACGCGCGCCCGCAGGTCGAGCGGGCGGTCCCCGGCGACGCGCAGGCACGCGAGCACCGCGTCGTGCGGCAGCCGGTCCGAGAGCAGCCCCCGCAGCCGCTCCGCGCAGAACTCGCCGAGCCGCGCCGTGAGCTCCTCGCGCGCGACGCTGAGCTCCACGCCGGCGTAGCCGTCGTACGCGGCGCTGAACGCGGCGCTGAGCCGCAGATCGAGCTCGCGATCCAGGAGCGTGCGCAGCACGCCGAGGCAGGCGCGGCGCAGCCCGTACGGGTCGGCGGTGCTCGTGGGGATGAGCCCGATCGCGAAGCAGCCGACGAGCGTGTCGAGCCGATCGGCGATCGCGACGAGCGCGCCCGCGTTCGTCGGGGCGGTGGCGTCCGCGGCGCCCTTGGGCAGGTAGTGATCGCGGATGACGTCGGCGACGTCGGGGCTGACCCCCTGGGCCAGCGCGTAGGCGCGGCCCATCTCTCCCTGGAGCTCCGGGAACTCGCCCACCATCAGCGCGACGAGATCGCACTTCGCGAGGTGCGCCCCCGACGCGGCCGCCATGAGCGTCGGCTCGGGCAGCATCAGGAGCAGGCCGAGCTCGCGCGCGAGCCGCTCGACGCGCTCGGCCTTCGCGAGCACGCTGCCGAGCCGCTTCTGGAACACGATCCCGCCGAGCTTCTCGCGGCGGTTCGCGAGCGGGATCTTGACGTCCTCCCGGTAGAAGAACTGCGCGTCCGACAGGCGCGCTCGCATCGTCTTGTCGTTGCCGCGCTGGATCTTCTCGGGCGCCTCCGCGGTGTTGACGACCGCCAGGTACCTCGGGAGCAGCGCGCCCGTCTTCGCGTCCCGGACGCCGAAGTAGCGCTGGTGCCCGCGCGCGACCTCGAGGATCACCCGCTCCGGCAGCTCCAGGAACCGCTCCTCGAAGCTGCCGACGATGACGTGCGGCTCCTCCACGAGGGAGAGGTTCTCGCCGATCAGGAAGTCGTCCTCGATCAGCACCCCGCCGGCGTCGCGGGCCGCGGCGAGCAGGCGCTCGCGCATGAGGCGCGCGCGCTCCTCGGTGTCGACGATGACGTGCGCCGCGCGCATCGCCTCGACGTAGTCCTTCGCCGCGCCGAGCGCGATCTCGCCCGGCGCGAGGAAGCGGTGGCCGCGGCTCGTGCGCCCGCTGCGGACGCCGGCGATCTCGACGGGGATCACCTCGCCGCCGGAGAGCGCGACGAGCCACTGGATCGGGCGGCCGAAGGCGAACTCCCCCGTCCCCCAGCGCATCGACTTGCGGAAGGGGATGGCCGAGACGAGCGACGCGAGGACCTCCGGGAGGAGCTCGGCCGCGGGCTTGCCGGCCTCGCGCCGGGTGCCGGCGATGTACTCGCCCTTGGGCCCCTCGACGCGGCGCAGCTCCGAGACCGCGCAGCCGAGCTTCTGCGCGAACGCCTCGGCCGCCTTCGTGGGCGCGCCGTCCTTGAAGGCCGCCTTGACCGGCGGGCCGGTGACCTCCTCCTCGAGGTCCGGCTGGCGCGCCGCGACCCCGGAGATGAGCAGCGCGAGCCGCCGCGGGCTGCCGAGCGCGCGCATCGCGCCGTGGCGGAGCCTGAGCTCCGCGAGGCGCTTCGTCGCGAGATCCGGGAGCGCGCGGAGCGCGGCCTCGACAAACGACGAGGGGAGCTCCTCGACGCCGATTTCGAGCAGGAGATCGCTCGCTTCGTTGGACATGGGACCGCGGACGCTACCCCAGAACGGTCCGCCCGGCGAGGCGGTCGGTGGGTCCGTTCCACGCCAGCCCACGCCGGCGCCCGCCGTCGTTCGCAGACGTCCGCGGCCCGCCCGCGCGGGTCAGCGCTTCTGCGCCTCGTCCCGGAGAGCGCGCGCGAGCACCTTCTTGAAGGCGCTCGCCTCGCCTCCGTTCGGCTTGTTCTTGCGCCCGTAACGGCTGGCCGCGCCGACCCTCACGACGCACTGGACGGTCCGCGTGTACCGCCGGGCCGCCTTCGCGAGCGCCCGATCGCCCGGCGAGGACGCCGAAGCGACGGCAGCGCCGAGGTCGTTGAGCGCCGCGTCGACAGGCGGGCAGCCCTCCGGCGCGCGGGGCAGCTCGAACGGGGGCGGGGCGTCGCAGCAGCGGGCGCGCAGGGCGGCGAGCGTCGCCATGTCGTACCAGCCGAGCACGGCCCACTCCTTCGTCGCGTCCGAGACGCCCCCGGCGCCGGCGGCCTGGGCGAGGTGGCTCTTGAGCGCGGCGACGCCCTTCATCGGGTCGACCTCGGCGCAGACGAACGACAGCTGCCCCGCGGCCTCGGCGTCGACGCTCCTGCCCGGAAAGAGCGGCGCCATGCAGGCGGCGAAGTCGGCCGAGCCTTCAGCCGGCGTCGCGCTCGTCGCGCCGGCGTCCGCCGGCTCCGGCGCCGCTGCGCCGGCGTCGTCCGTGGCCGCTTCCTGCGCGGTTGCGCCTTCCGCGCCCGCGTCGTGCGCGACCTGGGCGTCCGGCTCCGGGGGGTCGGCGCCGGTGGCGGGCGCGGCAGACAGCGCGGGGACGGGTGGCCGGGGTGTCGCGGCGTCGCGATGGCGCAGCCAGAACCAGGCCGCCGCGGCGGCGCCCGCGACGGCCACCGCCCACAGGGCGATCGCGGCCGCCCGGCGCGCCGCGGAGGGCTTGCGGCGCGGGCGAGGCGCCGGCGCCGCGGCCGGTGCGGGCGGCGCGCCGCGCGCGGGCGCGCCGACGTGCGCGGCGGCGCTGTCGGGCGCGAGCGCGAATGGATCCGACGGCTCCGGGGGCATCTCGTCGTCCACGAGCGGGGGCAGGTCGCGGACCTGTCGCGGGCTCTGCGGTCCATCGCCCGCGGCGGGGGGCGCCGCTTCGGGCGAGGGGAACGGCGGCTCGGGTTGCGCGGCGGCGACGACCGGCGGCTCTGGCTGCGAGGGAGCGACGACCGGCGGCTCTGGCTGCGCGGGAGCGACGAACGCCGGCTCGGGGGGCGCGGCGGCGACGAAAAGCCGCTCTGGCTGCGCAGGCGGCAGGACAGCCGGCCCGGGCGGGCTGCCGGAGGCGTCCGCCTGCGCCGCTCTGGCGATCTCTGGTGGTGCGGAAGGCGAGGCCGATGTCGCCTTCGCAGGGCGGTCAGGCGCCTCCGGCACCGGCGTGGTCGGCGCGCCTGCCGTCGACCGGAGCCCCATCGTTGCGAGCCCCTGGAGCGGCACCGGCGTCCGTCGCGCCGTGGAGCCCGCGCTGGGAGGCGGCTGCGAGCTCGTGCGGCCATGCGGCGGCGCGCTCCTGCGCGCGGGCGGCTGCGATCCGGAGCTCTCGCGCGGCGGCGTGCTCCTGCGCGCGGGCGGCTGCGATCCGGAGCTCTCGCGCGGCGGTGTGCTCCTGCGCGCGGGCGGCTGCGATCCGGAGCTCTCGCGTGGCGGCGCGCTCCTGCGCGCGGGCGGCTGCGAGCCTCCGGAGCTCTCCTGCGGCGGCGAGCTCCTGCGCGCCGGCGGCTGCGAGCTCGACGCGCCCCGCGCGCCGCTGCTCGACGGGCGCGGCGCCGGCACGGTCTTCGGCGGCTCCGCGAGGGGGTGCTCGTCGAGCGGCGGCAGCGCCTCCTGGTCCTCGTCCGGCCGCGCCGCCTCCAGCGCGCGACGGAGCGCCTCGACCTCGGCGATCCGCTGCTTCGGGTCGCGCGCGAGCGCCTGCTCCAGCACGCGCCACAGCGCGTCGCCGGCCGCGCCGGGCGGCGTCGCCCTCGGCGCGGCGCCGGCGCTCTGCAGGCGCCGCAGCTCCCTGTCGCTCTCGGCGGGGAAGGGGAGCCTCCCCGAGAGCGCCACGTACAGGGTGACCGCGAGCGCCCACGTGTCGTCCTGGCGCGACGGTCCCTCGCCGGCCGCCCGCTCCGGCGAGCGGTAGCTCACGAAGGACGGCGTCGCGAGCGGATCAGAGAGCCACCCCCTCGACCCGCACGGCTCGCCCTCCATGACCACGCACGCGGCCGACAGGCGCCCGTGCACGGTGCCGCGCGCGTGCAGCTTCTCGATGCGCTTCGCCAGGCGGACGACCCAGCCCACCGCGTCCCTGTCCGGCAAAGGACCGGCGCGTGCGATCCGCGCAGCGAGCGTCTCCATACGAGCGCGGCAGCCTAGTGCGGCGCAACGCCGCGGACCACATTGTGACTCCCCGCGCCACGCGCAGGTTCGCCGATCGCCGGTGCGCGGCCCGGCCGCGCCCGGCCGCGCCCGGACGCGCTGCCGTCAGCCCTCGATGACGTCCGCCATCGTGTATCGGCCGGGCGGCTTGCCGTGGAGGTGCCACGCCGCCCGCAGCGCCCCGCGCGCGAAGAGGTCGCGGCTGGTGGCGCGGTGCGTGAGCTCGATGCGCTCGCCGGGGCCGAGCAGGTGGACCGTGTGGTCGCCGATGACGTCCCCGCCGCGCACGGCGAAGATCCCGAGCTCGTTCGCCTTGCGAGGGCCGACATTGCCCTCGCGGCCGTGCACATCGGAGAGCGCCGCGGCCGCCTCGCCGACCTCGCCGCGGGCCGCGCGCACCGCGTCCGCGAGCCGAACGGCCGTGCCGCTCGGGGCGTCCACCTTGGCGCGGTGGTGCACCTCGACGATCTCGACGTCGAAGCCGGGCCCGAGCCGCCGCGCCGCGCTCGCCGCGATCTCGGCGAGCACGTGGATGCCGATGCTCGTGTTCGGCGACCAGAGCACGGGGACGTGCTGCGCCGCCTCGTCGAGCAGCCGCTCGCACGTGGCGTCGAGGCGCGTCGTCCCGCTGACCACGGCGACCTTGGCCCGCATCGCGAGGTGCAGGAGCCGGGGCATCGCCTCCGGCCGCGAGAAGTCGATGACCACGTCCGCGCCGAGCAGCCCGGCGCTGGTGTCGTCGCTCATGGCGACGCCGATGTTGCCCGTGCCCGCGAGCTCGCCGACGTCGCGGCCGATGCGGGAGGAGCCGCGCGACACGATCGCGCCCACGATCTGCGCGCGCTCGTTCGCCGCGAGCCGCACGATCGCCTGCCCCATCTTGCCGCTCGCGCCGTGGACCGCGACCTTCAGCAAGCGGATGTCCTCGGCCGCAGCGGCCCCCATCAGCGTGCCCACCGATACGCCTCGATGATCTCCGTTCGATTTCACCACGCCTCGCGCCTCGCCTCGATCCGCTTCATCGCCTCGGCGATCTGCTGCCGGGTCGCGTCGCCGGCCGGCGAGAGGGGCAGCCGGACGGACGGGCTCATGCGGCCCAGGGCGGCGAGCGCGGCCTTCGCCGGGGCGGGGTTCGGCTCGACGAACATGAGCCCGTGCACCTCGAGCAGCGCGAGGTGCGCCGCGCGCGCGCCCGCGAGGTCGCCGGCGAGGAACCGCCGGGTCACCGCGCTGGTCTCGCGCGGCAGCACGTTCGACGTGACGCTGATGACGCCCTGCGCGCCGAGCGCCATCATCGCGAGCGTCAGCGAGTCGTCGCCGCACAGGATCGTGAGCCGGTCGCCGAGGCGCCGCGCGAGCTCCTGACACCGGAGCACGTTGCCCGTGGCGTCCTTGATGGCGACCACGTTCGGCGCGGCGGCGCAGATGCGCTCGGTCGTCTCGGCCGAGAGGTCGACCCCCGTGCGACCCGGGATGTTGTAGAGCACGATCGGCCCTGAGACCGCCCTGGCCACGGCCAGCGTGTGCTCGCGGAGCCCGTCCTGCGACGGCTTGCTGTAGTACGGCATCACGATCATCACGGCCCCCGCGCCCGCGGCGAGCGCGGCGCGCGAGGCCTCGATCGTCTTCTTCGTCGAGAACGAGCCCGTCCCCGCGATCACGGGCACGCGGCCGCGGGCCGCCTCGACCACGCGCCGGATGACCGCGGTCGTCTCCGCTTCGCTCAGGGTCGGCGACTCGCCCGTGGTCCCGCACGGCACGAGCCCGCTGACGCCCCCCGCGATCTGCGCCTCGACGAGCGCGTCCAGCGCTTCGAAGTCGACGGCCTCGCCATCGGGCGTGAATGGCGTGACCAGGGCGGTGAGGGTCCCCGACGTTGGGAGCTGCGTCATCAGACGACCATGATCGCCACCCGGGGGGCGCGTCAACAGGAGAGGACAGGTCCGCCGCGTACTCCGCGCACTCCCCGGGTTCCCGGCCGGCGCCGCGCGGGTCGGGCGCCGCGCGCGCCGCGATCGGGCGGGGCCGTGGAGGCAATGCGGCCCCGGGCCGGCGGGCGCCGGGCGGGGCTGGCAGGACGCAGACGGATGCCTACTAAAGGGAGGTCGGGATCATCTGCTAGCCTGCCTGGCGTGGCGCCTCGCTCCCACGGGCGGTATGCCCGAGCGCGTCAGGTCCCGGAGAGCCCTCGCCATGGATCTCGCCCAGTACATCAAAAGCATCTCCAGCGCGGCCAATACCATCCTGGAAGGGATGGCGGTCACGTTCTCCCATCTGTTCCGGGAGCCCATCACCGTCCAGTATCCCGACAGGACAGACCGCCCTGTCACCGAGATGCTCCCCCCGCGCTACCGCGGCTTCCTCGAGGTGCAGATGGACATCTGCACCGGCTGCAAGCGGTGCGAGCGCTCGTGCCCCATCGAGTGCATCGCCATCGACCTGGAGAAGGACCCGGCGACGAAGAAGCAGGCGATGAGCCGCTTCGACATCGACATGGGCAAGTGCATGTACTGCGGCCTCTGCGTCGAGGCCTGCAAGAACGAGTCGACCGGCGCGATCCGCCACACGCGCGAGTTCGAGGGGGCGGCCCCGACGCTCGACCACCTCACCTTCCGCTTCATCCCCGAGGGGCTGGTGCCGCTGTACAAGGCGCCGAAGGACCTCGGCGAGGTGCCTGTCGGCGAGTACGGGCCTCACGCCCGCGAGGCCCGCGAGCGCGCCATGCGCGACAACCCCGCCGCCCTGGAGGAGCTGCGCGCCATCTGGCGCGCCGAGCGCGGCAAGGGCGGCGAGGGCGGCGAGGGCGGCGAGGAGAAGAGCGCCGAGGGCGGCGGGGGCGAGGAGGCCGGCGCGGCGGGCGGCTGAGCGAGGGGGTCGCCCTTGCTGGGCGGGGGGCAGCGATCTAACGTCGCGGTCCTCACACATGCCCCCCCTGAGCGCACTCGCCTTCCTCGGGCTCGCCGCGCTGACGCTCGGCTCCGCCGGGCTCGTGGCGTTCTCCAGGAACATCATCCACTCCGCGCTGGCCCTGCTCGGCACGTTCCTCGGCGTCGCCGGGCTGTACGTCACGCTGTCGGCCGACTTCCTCGCGGCGACGCAGGTGCTCGTCTACGTCGGCGGCACGCTCATCCTCATCCTCTTCGCCGTGATGCTCACGAGCCGCATCCAGGACATGAAGGTCTCGAACCCGCGCGGCGGGCTCGCCGTGGCCTTCGTCCTGGTCACGGCGGTGCTCCTCGTGCTCGGCAGGGTGGCGACCCGGACCCCGTGGCCCGCCGAGGCCAGGCCGGCGATGCCGTCGACCGCCAAGCTCGGACACGCGTTCCTCGGCGAGTACCTGCTCCCGTTCGAGCTCGGCTCGGTCGTGCTGCTCGCCGCCATGATCGGCGCGGTCGTGCTGGCGCGGCGCGCCGTCAGGCGCGCCTGGGAGCGGGAGTAGGCAATGGAGATCGGGCTCATCCATTACCTCAGCGTGGCCGCCGCGCTCTTCGGGCTCGGGCTGTTCACCGTCATGACGCGGAGGAACGCGGTGGGCATCCTCCTCGGCGTCGAGCTCATCCTCAACGCCGCCGCGCTCAACTTCGTCGCGTTCGAGCACTTCGTCGCGGGCGGCGTGGCCGGCCAGGTGTTCACGGTCTTCATCATCGTCCTCGCGGCGAGCGAGGCGGCGATCGCGCTGGCCATCGTGCTCCAGGTCTACCGCAACCACCGCAGCATCATGGCGGACCAGCTGACATCCCTGAAAAACTGACATGAGCGCAGTCACCCGTGCGGAAATGTGGGCCGTGCGGAAGCGGGGGCGAAAGCGGGGACGGGGGCGAAAGCGGGGGCGGGGGCGGGAGCGAAAGCGGGGGATCGACGGTGCGACGATCGACGCGACGAGCGCGGCGCGATCGATGACGCGATCGGGGACACGACGAGCGCGACCCCCGGACCGGCGCATGCTGCGGCGCGCCGCGCATTTTGCGCGCCGGCAGCCTCCGCGTGTGGTGAGGGAATGCACTTGACGTGCGCGCGATCTGCCTCTTCAGGTGGAGCTCAATCCCACCGACAAGCAGGAAAAACCTGACCTTGCTAAGCCCCTGAGCGCGACCCACGTTCGAAGCATGCAGAACCTATCCAAGTCGGAGCTGGTGGGGTTCGTGGAGCTCGAGGTCGGTTCGCTTGCTGTACAGGTGCCGATCCGCGCTGCAGCAGCGGCGACCGAGCTCCCCCTCGCGTCATTCGAGGCCGAAGGGGACAATTGCGCCATCCTCGTGCGTGGCGACACGTCCTCCAAGGCGGTTGAAGTCGCGCTGCGGGAAGCGGCGCAGGAGGCGGTCAAGCACCTGTCGAAGAAGTTGCTCAACTAGCGCCAGAGGCCTCGGCGCTCCTCTGGGCGTTCTGGTGGGCGTTCTGGGCGTCACGGACCATCTCCGCCCAGCGACCGGGCCACGGCAGGGGTCGGCTGCATGGCGGACCTGCGCGTGGCAGCGCCGGTGGGGTCGTCGCGTATCGGGATGGGATGATGGCCATCGCTCGCATCAGCGCCCAGCAGAGCGAGCGGCCTGATGACACGTGGGCCCGGCTTCCGCCAAGGGCCGCTCAGGCTCTGAGCCTGGCTGGCCGCGTGCGCCTGACGTGCGCTGAGACGCGCTGCGCGAGCTTGGCCTCGCCTCGCCGAACTCGCCTTGCCGAAGACGTTTCGTTTCGCGCACCCGTGCGTGCTCCGCCGCTGGGTGCTGGCGCGCCATGCCGAGTTGCTTCAGGGCTTCGCAGGGTCGGGCAGGATCCGGTAGAGATAGATGTGGTGGTTGATCTCCACGTCCGGCTCGCGCCCGCGGAGCGCCGTGTAGCACTTCTTCGGCGCGGTCTTGAGGGTCAGGGCGTGCAGCGCGACCCATGAGCCGGGCGAGGGCGCCGTCTCGCAGCTGAAGCGTTTGTACGGAACGCCGAAATACTCCCATTCGATGCGGCGCGTCTCGCTCTGGTAGTTGTAATAGAGCGGCTGAATGTCGTGCTCCTTGGCGTATTTCGCGAGCGCGGCGCGATCCTGCCCCCAGTCCTCACCGTAGATGCTGATCTTGTAGCCGCCGGCCGCGCCGCCGACGAACAGGTTGAAGTAGCCCAGGAAGTGCGGGGCGGCGAGGAGCGCGCTCGCCGCCGTGCTCGCCACGAGGCCCGCGAGCGCGAGCTGCACGGGGCGGCGCGAGGAGGTGAGCGCAGAGAGCCTGTCGAAGGAGCGCGCCGCGAGCACGGCGAGGAGCGGCATGATCGGCATGGCGTGCCGGACGCCCATGTTGAGGTTGGCCCGCATGAAGGAGGCGAGGAGCAGCAGGGCCGTCGCCCCGGTGGCGATCACCTCGACGGAGGGGGCGCGGACGCGCCGCAGCGCGAGCGCCGCCCCGGCGAGCAGCAGGAGCACCGTGGCGGGGGGATTCTTGATGAGGAGCATCACAGGGAAATAGGCCCAGTGGCCAATCCGGATGGCCTCGCCGAGGAAATAGGACGTGAACCCACCGGCGTTGAGCGCGGTCACCGCCGCCATGCCGAAGAGATACGTATACGGGAGGGGGACGCGCATGCCCGCCGGCAGGAACCGCAAGAGCGAGTGCTTCTCCAGCAGCTGGTGCTTGTAACTCTTCGAGACCGAATATTGAGGCTCGGGCGCAGCGAGGATGTCCCGTACCGACATGCCGGTGTGGTCGAATTTGTAGACGGCGTTGATGACGAGGAGCAGCACCACGCCGGCGAGCAGCATGTGGAGGCCGAGCTCTCCGAACCGGCGGGCGGTGGGCTTCCCCTCGAACCGCCCGCGGCCCGTCGCGGCGAGCAGCACCCCGACCAAGCAGAAGATCGGCACGAGCAGGAGCCCGCTGTACTTCGTGACGGCCGCCGCTCCGATGGCGAGCGTCATGGTCACGAGCGACCACCGGCCGGCGCGCCCGCTGGCGTACCGTGCGAACTCGCCCACCGCGAGCATCGTCGCCAGCGCCGCCGGGAGGTCGGTGGTCATGTACCGGCCCTGGGCGATGATCGTCGGATTGAACGCAACGAGGACCAGCGCGGCCAGCGCGGCGCGCTCGCCCCAGAACCACCGGCTCCAGGACCACACGTAGCCGGCGAGGGCCGCGGCCATCAGCATGATCATGAGCCGGGCCCGGAAGAGCTGCTCCCGCGCGCGCGCGTAGTCCCGCTTGATATAGTCGAGCGCGACGAGGCCGATGTTCGCGTCCTTCCAGTGCCGGAACGATGAGACGTGCGCGTTGCCCTTCATGAGCGCGACGGGGATCGCGGCGATGGCGTTCGCGAGCGGCGGGTGGGCGTAGTTGAGCCGCATATCCGAGGTCTGCCACCAGGCGAGCCCGCGCGTCATGTGCGCCCATTCATCCTCGGTGGGCGAGTCGTCGCGATGACCCCACTGCAGCAGGCCGAGCATCGCGATCAGGATTGCGAATGGCGCGAGGCGGGCAGCCCAGCGCGCGGCGTTGCGGGAGGCGGCGGGGGCGGCGGGGGCGGCGGGGGCGGCGGGCGTTGAGGCGTCGTGCCCAGTCATGGCGCGCACCCGTACCACGAAGCTATCGAAGCGTGCCCGCTCGATCTACGCGCCTAGGCGGCGGCGCCGCGCCGCGCCACGCAGAAGACCGAGAGCCCGAAGCTCGGCCGGTAGCCGCGCGCGATGAGATCGACCTCGGCGCCGAGGACGGCCTCGAGCGCCGAGGAGGCGAGGCCCGACTTCGGCGAGGGCTGCTTCATGCTGCCCTTGCCCGGGCGCAGCGTGCGCGCGGCGCTCCAGACGGCGCGCGAGCCGACCGCGGCGGGAAAGAGCAGCTGGTTGAAGTAGGCGCAGGCCTCGACCTGGAAGCCGGCCGGCAGCGCGGCGCGGAAGCTGCCAGCGGTGTACCGGCGGAAGTGCTGGAGCGCGCGGTCGTGGTCGCTGAACAGCCACGGATACGCCGGCACCGTGGCGACGAAGATCCCGCCGGGGCTCAGGTGGTCATGGATCCAGAGGAGCGCGGCGCGGTCGTCCTCGATGTGCTCGATGACGTCGAGCGCGCAGATCACGTCATAGCGACGGTCGAGCTCGAACGGGAGGGGCGTGGTGTAAAGCGTCCTCGCCGTGCCGGCCTTCGCGATGGCCTCCTGTCCGAGGGGGCTCACCTCGTTGGCGTCGATGGCGCCGAACTCCGCGAGGACACCGAGGTTCTGGCCGACGCCGGCGCCGACCTCCAGCAGCTCGAGCGGCCGCCGGCCGGGGCCGAACTCGCGCACCAGATGGCCCAGCAGCCGAGCCCTCCCCTTCCTCAACCAGTCGCCGGATTCCTCGGAGTACTGCTGGTATGCTGTCGTTTCCATCCGCTCTTTATTCTGCCTGCGGGGTCGGTTCGTCGTGAGGAGGCGGCTCGGGCGCGGACGGCTCCGAGGGTGAAGCCGGCTCGGCCTCGGCCGGCTCCGAGGCCGGCTCCGGGATCTCGATCGTCAGGTCGTCCACCTTGGACGGCTGCTTCCGCGGCTTCTTCGGCGGCGGCGCGCGTCGCTTGCGCGGCGGCGTCGTCGTCTTCGTCGTCGTCGCGGCGGCGCTGGCCGAGGGCTGTCCGGTCGGGGCCGCGGGCGCGGCCGGCGCTGTGTCGCCGGGCGGGGGCGCCGGTTCCTGCGGCGGCGCCGGCTCCGCGGCGGTCGCCGGCGGCTCGGGCGGCGCGCTCTCGGCTGCCGGCTCGGCGCGCGGCGGGCGCTGCGAGCGAACGACCTGCCAGGCGACGGCGCCGGCGGCGACCACCAGCGCGAGCGCGCCCCAGCGGACGAGCCGGCGACGTCGCGAGCCGCCGTCGAACTCCGGCTCCGGCAGCGCGCCCTCGTGCGCCAGACCGCTCACGCTCGAGCTCTTCATCCAGTGGTCCGGCGACTGGTCGGAGCGCGCGGCGCGCGCCGGCGGGACCGGGGCGGGCGCGGCCGGCTGCTCGAGCGGCCGCGACGCGCGCTGCGGGGCGAGCGAAGGCGCGACGGCGATGGCCACGGCCGGCGCGCGCTCGACGTCGTCGCGCTGCGGATCGAGCGGCGCCCTCGTGGAGAGCGGCGGCGCGTCGCGCTCGAGCCCTGCCGTCGCCGGCGCGGCCGCCGCCGGCGCGGCCGCCTCCGGCGAGGGCGACTGCAGCGAGGGCGCCTGCGACGGAGACGGCTGCGCCGTGGTGGTCTGCGCCGCGTCGCCCTGCGCTGCGGGCGCGCTCGAAGCGACGGGCGCGCCGTTCTCGGGCTCCGGCGACGCGAGTTCCTGGGGCGCCTGCGCCGCGTCCGCCTGGGGCGCGAGCGCCGCGGGCGTGGACGTGGACGGTTGCACCCAGGGCTCATCGACGTCGGTGTCGATCTGGTCCTCTTCGAACTCCTCGATGTCGACATCGACGAGCGCGGGCGCGCTGTCGGCTGGCCGCCGGTGCGCTCCCATGAGCGGGATCGGCTGCGAGCCGGGCGCCGCCTCGAGGTTATCGTCCGCGGGCGGGGCGTCATCCGGCTGCGGCGCGAGCGGCGCGCCCGTCGCGAGCGGCGCGCCCGTCGCGAGCGGCGCGCCCGTCGCGAGCGGCGCCCGCGTGGAGAGCGGTGGCGCCTGGGGGAGCGGCGGCGCCTGCGAGAGCGGGGCCCTCGTGGAGAGCGGCGGCGCCTGGGGGAGCGGCGGCGCCTGGGGGAGCGGCGGCGCCTGGGGGAGCGGCGGCGCCTGCGAGAGCGGGGCCCTCGTGGAGAGCGGCGGCGCCTGGGGGAGCGGCGGCGCCTGCGAGAGTGGCGCCCGCGTGGAGAGCGGCGGCGCCTGGGGGAGCGGCGGCGCCTGCGAGAGCGGGGCCCTCGTGGAGAGCGGCGGCGCCTGAGGGAGCGGCGTCTGCGAGAGCGGCGCCCGCGTGGAGAGCGGCGGCGCCTGCGAGAGCGGCGTCTGCGAAGCGATGCCGCCGGGCCGCGGCGGCGCTGGTGGCCGGTCGGTGAGCCGCGGCGGCACGGGCGGCCGGTCGCCGAGCCGGGAAGAGAGCGGCGAGCTCTCGCTGAGCGGTGAGCGCTCGCCAAGCTGGGACGCGGCGGCCGGCTGCTCGCCGGGCTGGACCAGCGGCGGCGCCGGCGATCGCTCGGTGAGCCGCGGCGCGGCTGGCGGCCTGTCGGTGAGCCGCGGCGCGGCTGGCGGCCTGTCGGTGAGCCGCGGCGGCGCCGGCGGCCTGTCGGTGAGCCGCGCCGGCGTCCTCGCGCTCGGGCTCGTCGACAGCGGGCTGGCGGCGGCGTCCGCGGGCCGCTCGCTCAGCGTCCGCTCGGGCGTCCCCGCCGCCGGCGCGCCGGGCGCGGTGTCCGCCATCCGGGGGAGCGGCGGCGCCTTCGGGATCGTCGAGCCGGTCGCCGGCCGCGGCGGGGCCGCCGGCGGCCGGGTCGGCGCGGACCGGGGCGGCATCGGCGGCGGCCGCGGCGAGCTCACGCTGCCCGTCGAGTCGGCCGCCACGTCGGCGATGCGGGCGAGCGACTCCGCGAGATCGCGCGCGCTGCTGAAGCGCCGCGCCGGCTCGCGATCGCACGCGCGCGCGAACCACGCGTCGAAGGTCGGCGGCAGCTCCGGGTTCACCCGCGAGGGAACCGGGATCTCGCCGATCGAGATCTTGATCAGCAGGTCGCCCACGCCCTCGCTGTCGAACGGGAGCTCGCCCGTGACGCACTGATAGGCGATCACGCCGAGCGCCCAGATGTCGGCGCGGAAGTCGACCTCCCGGAGCCCCTTCACCTGCTCCGGGCTCATGTAGTGCGGCGTGCCCATGAGCGTGCCGACGCTGGTGCGCTGGGCGGCCCGCTTCCCCTGGCCCTTCACCTTGGCGATGCCGAAGTCGAGGATCTTGATGACCTCGTCGTCCTCGTTCGCGCAGATGAAGAAGTTCTCCGGCTTGAGGTCGCGGTGCACGATGCCGGCCCCGTGCGCGCGGGTGAGCGCGCGCGCGACGTGCGTCACGATCTTCGACGTCTCCTGGAGCGAGAGGCGGCGCCGGCGCGCGAGCCGCTCGAAGAGGTCCTCGCCCTCGAGCAGCTCCATCACGATGAACGGCTGCTCCCCCTCGATGCCGTGGTCGAGGATCTGCACGACGTGCGCGCTGCGCAGCTGCGCCGCGGCCGTCGCCTCGCGGCGGAACCGCTCGCGCGCGTCCTCCTGCTTCGCGAGCTCGGGATCGATGAGCTTGACCGCGACGTGCGTGCTGAGGGCCAGGTGCTCGGCGACCCACACCGAGGCTTGTGCGCCCTGCCCCACGGGTCGGATGAGGCGGTAGCGCTCGCTCAGCACCTGACCAGCAGCGATAGACACGGCGGCGAAAGCCTACGTCGAGGGGAACATCCGTGTCGAGTTCCTGCGTACCACCTCAGATGCCCTGACGAACCGTTTCCTTCATCAGCTCGCGCCACTCGTCGTGGGTGAGCTCTGGATAAATGTAGTCGCCCTCGAAATTTGTATGGTGCAGGAGCAGCCGGGCGACGTGCGCGACCACCGCCGCGACGTCGCCGCCCGGCGCGGCGCTCGCGAGCGACTCGGTTGCATCGCGCACCGCGGCGTGCTGCTTGAGCGCGACCTGGACCTCCTCGGCGAGCCCGCGGGCCTGGAAATGCGGGAAGATGGCTGCCTCTTCGCAGCGCATGTGCCGCTCCATGGGCCCGCGCAGGAAGGCGAGCAGGCTCTCGCGCTCGGCGCTCGCCTCGTCCGCGGAGCGCTGCGCCATGGCGAGCAGCTTCTTCGCCATGTCGCGAGCGAGCTCCTCCTCCTGGAAGAGCTCGTTCACCATCCGGTCCAGTTCCATGACGCGCGGGCCCTCGTAGTCCAGATCGCGGCGAGGGTCGAGCGGGGCGCGGCGCGATCCGGGGAGCGCGCCGGCCGGCTCAGTCGCGCGCCGTCTCCCGGGCGCGGACGATGGCGGCGAGCCTGCCGACCACGCCGTTGGCGACCATCGTGAGCACCTGCTTCTCCAGCGCCTGTCGCTCGCTCGGCCGGCCGCCGAACGAGATGCGCGAGCGGGCGGTGGGGCCGCCGACGACGCGGCCGACGACGGTGCAGCTCACGCGATGGACGTCGCCCCGCGTGGACGAGGTGAACTCGACGACGCGCGCGCTCAGCACGACCGCCTTCGTCTTGCCGAAGTCCGCCTTCTTCGCGGCGCTCGCGAGCAGGCCGCGCAGCGTGCGCGCCCGCTGGGTCTGACCTTCGCCCGCGGGCACGTCGATGCTCTTCCACTCGACCTTGGTGTCGCGGGCGAAGGTCAACGCTGGCGAGGCCGTGAGCGTGGTCAGGGCCATCACCGCCGAGAACAGCCATCGTGACGCTTGGCGCATGGGAGCACGTTCTTAGTGAACCGCGCGCGCGCCGGCCAAGTTCGCGCACGCCGTCCCGGCGCGCGGCGGCCACGTCCGCGCACGAACGTGGCCGGCGCGGCGATCGCCGCGCTCGCGCCGCGATCGTGCTCGCGCTATGCCGTGGCCTGGAAGCGAGGATCGATGGAGCGGAGCTCGCCGGGGGAAGAACGACGAGGTCGACGAGGTCGACGAGACGGACGGGATCGGCGCGCGCAGGCCCGCGCCGCGCGCCGGGGCGGCTGGGTCGCGGCGCTGCTCGCCCTCGCCGTCGCGCCCGCGGTGGGCAACGCGCAGGCGCCGCGCCCTGGCGGAGCGAAGCCGGACGCGACAGCGCCCGCCGGAGCGAAGGCGGACGCGATAGCGCCGGCGGCAGGCGGCGCGCAGGCGCCGCGCCCCGGCGGAGCGAAGGCAGACGCGACGGCGCCCGCGGCGGGCGGCGCGCCGGTGCGGCGCCCGACCGGCGCGAAGGTGGAGGCGCGCGCGCCGGCCGTGGGCGACGCGAAGGCGACCGAGAAGCGCGCGGCCATCGTGCCGACGCTGCGGTGGACCGCCGCGACGCCCGACGAGATGCTCGGCGCCGCGCTGGCCCGCGCGCGGCGGGGCGGCGACGACGCGATCGCCGGGCTCGTGATCGCGGCGTCGCTCGCAGACCGCGCCGCGCAAGGTCGCGCGCGCGAGGCCCTCGCGCAGATCGCCGCGTCCCCGTCGCCGCTCGCCGACGAGGCGCGCTGGCTCGCGGCCTCGCTCGCCCCCGAGCCGCCGGCCGCTACGTGGCCCGGCGCGCGCGCCGTCTCGTACGACGCGCCGCCGGATCCGTCGGGGCTCGTCAAGGCGTTCGCGATCCTCGGGCCGTTCCAGGACAACTCGGGCGGCGGGCTCGCGCGCCGCGAGGGGCCCGAGGCGGAGGGCCAGCGCTTCTCCGACATGAGCGCCCGCTACGCGTGGGGCGTGTACGACGTCGCGTGGCGCCGGGTGCTGCCCGCCGCGTCGACGCCGCGCGGCGTGCCGCTCGACCTCTACATCCACCCCCGCGCCGAGAGCTGCACGTACCTCGCCTCGCGCGTGACCGTCCCCGCCGCGCTCGATCGCAAGCCGATCCTCGCCCACGTCGCCGCGGCCGGCGCCGTGCGGCTCCTCTGGGACGGCGCCGACGTCGCCGCGAGCGACGTGGCCCACGAGCGCCTCGTGCTCGACCGCCTCGCCGCGCGCATCGAGGCGCCCGCGGGCGATCACCTGCTCGCCCTCAAGGTGTGCACCGGGGCGATCGCCGACGAGGGGCGCGCCCGCGTGCGCTTCACCGACGAGCAGCGCCGGCCGGTGGCGCTCGCGACCTCGTCGGATCTCACGCGGCTCACGCTGCCCCCGGCCGCGCCATCGACCGCCACCGAGATCAGGACGGCGCAGGGCAGGGCGCTCGACGCGGGCGCCTCGCAGGCCCTCGACCCGATCCTCACGGCCGTCGTGCTCCGCACGCTCGGCGGCGCGGACGACCAGCGATCGCCCCGCGCGCCCGGGCTGCTCGACCGCGTGACGCGGGCGGCGGGCGTCACCTCCGACGCGATCGCCATGGCGGGGTGGGTGTCCCCGTTCGGCGCGAACCGCAGCGGCTGGCTCGAGGCCGCGCGCGCCCGCGGCCTCGCCGAGAAGGACCGGGCCACCGCGGCGTTCGCGCAGCGCCGGCTCGTCGCCGCCCACCTCGCCTCGGACCGGGTCGACTGGGCGGCCGCCGTGCTGCGCGAGGAGCCGCTGCGCGCTGCGCGCGATCCCGAGGCGCGCGTCCTCCGGGCGCTCGTGAAGAAGAAGCTCGCCACCTCGGGGCTCACGCGGGCCGGGCTCGAGGAGCTGCTCGCGGTCGAGCGCGAGCAGAAGGACCGGACCCCCGTCGTCGTCTGGCAGGAGATCGCGGCCGCCGCGCGGCTCGACCCGGCGCTGGAGCTGCGGGCCGCGCGCCGCCTCGCCGAGATCGCGCCCGAGTCGCGGGGCGCCGACCACGTGCTCGCGTTCGAGCTCGAGGGCGGCGCCGCCCTCGAGGTGGCGGCGGCCGGGGCGCTCGCGCAGCAGACGTCGGCCGAGGACGTCATCCGCATCGGCCGCGCGCTCCACGGCGCGGGCCGCCTCGCGTGGGCGCGCGAGGTGCTCTCCTACGCGACGCAGGTCGCGCCGAACCAGCCCGCCGCGTTCCAGGCGCTCGCCGCGGTCCGGCAGGGCGCCGATCCCGCGCCGTGGGCCGCGGCCGCGACCGCCGCGCTCGGGCGGGCGCGCGACCTCACCCCTGGCGATCCGTTCCTCAAGGCCGAGCTCGCGCTCCGCCTCGGCGAGGGCTCGGCCGGCGCGCCGGGCCGGCGGCGCATGCGCGACGAGCAGTACCTCGTCGCGCCCGGCGCCTTCCTCGCGCGGGCGCGGCAGACCCCGGCGAAGAAGGGGGAGGTGGCCGACCGGCAGCTCCACTGGGTGCGCGTCGTGACGTACCACCCGGACAAGCGCGTCTCGCAGCTCATGCACTACGCGCGCGAGATCGTCATCGAGCCGCGCACCGATCAGGATCTCTACGAGCGCGACATCCCCGCCGAGGCGGCGGACACCGAGCTGCTCTTCGCGCGCGTGCACCGCAAGGACGGCACGGTGGCGGAGCCGGACGAGCAGGGCGCGGGCGGGCAGAAGCCGTTCGTGCGCTGGCCCAAGCTGAAGACGGGCGACGTCGTCGAGGTCGCGGTGCGCTCGTGGACCCCGGGCCCCGTCGGCCGCCGCGGCGACGCGCCGTTCTACTTCATCGACTACGTCGGCTCGACCGACACGCGGCCGATCCTCTACAACGAGGTCGTCGTCGACTCGCCGAAGAGCGATCCCCTGGCGATCGACGTGCTGAACGGCAAGGCGGAGCGGGTGCTCACGTCGGAGAAGGACGGCCGCCAGGTGACGCGGTTCATCTGGGACGACCCGCCCGAGGTGCCCGAGGAGCCCCTCGCCCCGCACCTCGCGGAGGTGCTGCCGGTCGTCGTGGGCTCCACGTTCCACGGCTGGCACGAGTTCCGGGAGTGGTACCGGGGCGCCGTCGCGGGCTTCATGGAGCCCGACGATCAGGTCCGCCGGCTCGCGGCCGAGCTCACGAAGGGCAAGGCGACGCGCGACGACAAGCTGCGGGCGCTGTTCGACTTCGTGGCGGACGACATCCGCTACGTGAACTTCGTCTCGGGCGAGTGGTGGCTGCCGAACCGCCCGCAGGAGCTCCTGGCGCGGCGCCAGGGCGACTGCGACGACAAGGCGATGCTGCTGATCACGCTGCTCAAGTCGATCGGCATCGAGGCGACGGAGGTGCTCGTGCAGACGCGCTACACCGGCCAGCCGTCGCTGCTCCGGAGCGAGGTCGCGGCGATCCCGGTGTTCGACCACGGCATCGCGTACCTGCCGGGCGCGGGCGGCGCGCCGGGCATGTGGCTCGACGCGACGAGCCCGCAGAGCCGGCTCGGGCCGCTGCCGGCGATGGACGCGCGCACGCTGGCGCTGTTCGTCGACGACGGGCCGCCGAAGATCGTGGAGACGCCGGCGAGCTCGCCGGCCGACCACGGCGTCGACGCCGACTGGACGATCGCGCTGCTCCCGTCGGGCGCGGGCGAGCTCGCGGCGAAGGAGCGGCACATCGGCGACGCGGCGTTCGAGCTCAGGTCGAACCTGGCCGAGGCCGACGCGCGCGCGCAGTGGGTCGAGCAGTACCTCGCGTACGGCTGGTTCCCGACCGTCGACGTGAAGCCGAAGGTGGCGTTCCAGGCCGATCTCGCGCACGGGGCGGCCTCGCTCGAGTACGAGGCGCGCTCCGAGGGGCTCGCCCGCCGCGAGGGCGCGGAGCTCTCGGTGCCGCTCTCGGGCACGTCCACGATGACGTCGCAGCTCGCGCCGCTCGTGAAGCGCACGCTCCCGGTGGTGCTCCCGCCGAGCATCGCGCCGCGGCACCACCACCGGACGATCACGATCGTCGCCCCCGCCGGGTACACGTTCGCCGAGCTCCCGCCCGGCGGCGACGAGAACGGCGGCGAGTTCGGCCGCGCGACGCTCTCGTTCGCGAAGGTGCCGGGCAAGAACGCGGTCGTGGTGAAGGAGCGCGTGGTCCTCGATCGCTCGACGATCCCCGTGGCCCAGTACGCCGCCTGGCGCGGCTGGCTGCAGCGCGTCGACGGGCTCCAGCACCGGATGGTGCGGCTCGTGCCCGTCGCGCCCGCGGGCAGTCAGCCGCGGTGATCGCCTGCCGCGCCCCTGCGCCCGGGAGCGCGGCCCGGGGAGCGGCTCGCCGGGCGCCGCCCAGCTCGACGCGGCCGTACCTCCCGTCGGCCCGCTGAGCAGCGGCGGCGCCCGTCTCCCCGCCTGGAGGCCGCGCGGCCACAGACCTTGGTACCGTTCTGGCTAGCCGCTCTTCCACGCACGCACGGCACGCACGCGTACACACGCGCGCCAGCGTTGCCCAGGGGGGAGGGGTCTCGCCATGTCGCTCGAACAGTACCGACGCCCGCGAATGATCGTTCTGAGCCCGCGCTCGACCGCTTATGACGCGGTGAGGGCGATGGTCGACAACCACGTCGGCGCGGTGCTGGTCCACGATGGCCAGCGCCTCGCGGGCATCGTGACCGACCGCGACATCGCGCTGGAGGTCGTGGCGGGCGACCTCGACGCGCGCAGCACGCCGCTGCGCGACGTCATGTCGGACGAGGTCGCGACGCTCGAGATCGACGCGTCGATCGACGACGCCGTGCGCACCATGCGCGATCATGCGTGTCGGCGCGTGCCGGTGACCGAGCAAGGGCGGCCCGTCGGCCTCGTGACCCTGGACGACCTGCTCGCTGACGGGGTCATCGACGCAGAGGCCGCCGGCTCCGTCGTGAAGGCGCAGCTCGAGGTGGCCGCCCGGTTCAAGCCGGGCGGCGCGCTGCACCCGGAGGGGACCGCGCGGCCAGAGCGCTCGCGCGGCCCCGTGCGCGCCCTCACGCGGCGCAAGGCGCGCGCGGACAGCGCCTTTGGCCGGCTGCTCCACGCGGTCGAGCGTCACAGCGGCCTCCAGCAGCGCGACCGCGCGGAGCTCGCGCTCCAGATCGTCCTCGGCAACCTCTGCCGCAGGGTGACGCCGCAGGAGGCGCGGCACCTCATCGCGCAGCTCCCCTCCAAGCTCCACCCGTCGCTCGATCCGTTCCTCGACGGGCCCGACAAGCGCATCACGACGTCGACCATCGAGGACGACGTCGCGCGCGAGCTGCGCATGGACCGCGAGGCCGCCGGCTTCGTGCTGCAGGCGATCTGCGAGGCGGTCGCGGACAGCGTGTCCGCCGGGGAGATCGAGGGGTTCCGCGGCCAGCTCCCGCTCGACATGAAGGACCTGTTCCCGCCGACCCCGCTGCGCCGGGCGATCTGAGCCGCCCGCGTCAGCCGGTCGGCGCTGGCGCGGGCGCCGCGAGCAGCTTGCGGACCATGACGAGGAGCTTGTCGGCCGTGAACGGCTTCTTGAGGACGCTGTGCACCCGGTCGCCGAGCTTCTCGAGCAGCTCGTGGCGCTGGTCCACCGCGCTCATGATGACGATCGGCATCCCGTCGAGCCGCTGCTCCTCCTTGACGGCCCTCACGAGATCGAACCCGCTCATGATCGGCATCATCAGGTCCACGAGGGCGAGGTCCGGCCGGGCCCCTCGCAGGTAATCGAGCGCCTGCTTGCCGTCGGGGTAGGTCACGACCGAGTACCCCTCGTCCTCGAGCAGCCCCTCGATGCACGCGAGGAGGTCTGACTCGTCATCCACCACGAGCACGGTCGTCACGGATCCTCCTCTTTCTCTTGCAATCCACCGAGGACCCGCGCGTGCCCCGAGAGGATCTGCTCCGCAGAACGGAACGAGCTCGCCACCTCGATCCCGCGCTCGCCGATGACGAACTCGCGGATCGACCTGTCGTAGAGGCTCTCTCGCATCTTCATGATCGAGATGAGCCGGTGGATCTGCGACCTGAGCTCGACGTAGCGGAGCAGGATGACCGTCTCGACCACGTTCCCGAGCTCGGGGTTCGGCATCTTGATGAGCGGCGTGAACAGATCGAGCTCCTCGGTCACCACCGTCGTCACGTCGAGCATCCTGAGCTGGTTGGTGAAGGCCGAGAGGAACCGCGGCATCCGGTCCGGGTAGACCGACGCGGCCCGGAAGCCCTCGATGCCGTCGATGAACAGCCGCCGTCGCGGCTTCGGGTCCTGGCGCAGGAGCTCGATCAGCTGCTCCGCCAGCGCGTCCATCATGTGCTCCAGCGGCGGCTGCCAGATGAGCCGGATCATGCCGTTATCGATGTACGTATCGAGCTCGATGCCGACCTTCCGGGCCTTCTCGCGGAGCCGGGGCGGAGGCTCGTAGAAGCCGAAGTAGATCCCTTCCTGTCCCTGCATCGCTCCCTCGACGAGGAACGAGAGCCCGAGGAGCGTCTTGCCGGTTCCGGGCGCGCCGAGGAGGGCAGTCGTCGAGCCCGAGGGCAATCCGCCCTCGATCATCGCGTCGAAGCTCTCGATCCCGAAGCCCATCCGCTTGCGCTCCTCGGTCGCGCTCGCCTGCGGGCTGTCGAACTGGATCTCGGTGCGGGGGTGGATGACCATCCCGGACGTGTCGATCTCCACCTCGTGCTTCCCGCGCAGGGAGTCGCTCCCGCGGAACTTGTGGACCGTGAGCTCCCGGACGGCCCTCGACCCGATCAGCTGGTCGGTGAGCTCGATGACGCCGTCGACGAGCGCGTTCTCGGCGTGCGACCGCTCCCGCGTGCTCGTGAGGAGGAACGTCGTGCAGTCGCTCAGCGTGGAGAGCCCCTGGATCTCGTGCACGAACTCGCGGTAGGCGAGCGCGGTGGGCGCGCGCTGCTCGACGCTCTCGAGCCCGTCGATCACGAGCACGTCGGTGCCGCGGCGCTCTCGCAGGGTGCGGCGGAGCAGATCGAGCAGCCCGGGCAGGCCTTGATCGCGGAGCGCAGGGTAACCGCTGATGTAGTAGATGCGGTCCGGGATCATGCCCGGATCGAAGAACCTCATGCCGCTCAGGTGGCGGATCATCTTGCTGTGCGACTCGACGAGGAGCGTCACGTAGACGCACCGCCCGCCCGGGCTCCTCCGCACGTGCTCGAAGCAGAGCTGGTTGCCGAAGATGGTCTTTCCGCTCCCCGGGGGGCCCATCAGGGCGTAGGTGCCGTTCCGGAGGAAGCCGCCCTTCAGGATGTAGTCGAGCCTCGGAATGCCAGTCACCAGCCGGGGGATGTCGTCGCTGGAGCTATCGCTCTGTCCGCCCTCGGGCGAGGGGCCCTGTGCGCCTTGTTGGTCTTCTCGTTCTCGCGTCATGCGTGTTCCGCTGTTGTCTCCGACGACTGCTGCTGCGCGACGGGCAGGCGCACGACGAACGCCGCCCCGCCGCTGTCGGGCGATTCGATGACGATGCTGCCGCCGTGCGCCTGGACGATCTCCCGCACGATGTAGAGGCCGAGCCCGAGGCTCTGCGACTTGTAGGTGGAGGCGATCCGCTGGAAGGGCTCGAAGACCCGATCGCGATCCTCCGCGGCGATGCCTGGCCCGTGATCGCGGACCGTCAGCTTGGCCGCCGCCCCCTCGCACTCGACGGAGACCTCGATCGGGCTGCCTCCCCCGTACTTCAGCGCGTTCGTGAGCAGGTTCTGGACGACCTGCTCGATGCGCGCGCCGTCCCAGAGCCCGAAGACGGGCTCATGGGCCGCGATCCGGACCGGCGTCCCGGCCGCGCGGGCGTGCTCGATGGCCTCCTCCGCGGCGTCGCGCACGATCTGGAGCAGATCCTTCGACTCGAACTCGAGCTCGAGCCGGCGGGCGCGGATCCGCGTCACGTCGAGGAGGTTCTGGACCAGGCTGGTCAGGCGATCGATCTGGCGCTGCGACATGTCGACCAGCCGGTCGAGCTCGGGGAGCGACCCGTCCGCCGGGACGCGCAGCTTGAGCCGGTGGATCGTGAGCATCAGGGCGTTGAGCGGCGATCTCAGCTCGTGCGCCGCGATGGACAGGAACTCGTCGCGCGCGGCGAGCGCGGCGCGCGTGTCGTCGGTCCATCGATGGAAGGCGGTCACGTCGACGAAGGTGATCGCGGCGAGCCTGCGCTCCTGGTCGACGGTGTCGCACCGGACCACCAAGGCGACGTCGCCCTCACGGGTCTTCCAGTGCGTCATCGAGGGGCCGAACGCCTCGCCCCGAAGGGCGCGGGACCGCGGCCGCTCGTGCGGCCCGAGCGGCTTGCCGTCGGCGTCCGTGACGTGCGGGGTTTGCCCGTCCAGGTCCTCATAGGCAAACGCTACCTCGCGCGCTGACGGGTTGGCGAAGACCACCCGGCCATTTCGCCCGATCTCGATCAACACGAGTCCTACCTGGATCGTCTCCGCGGTCGGTGCATCGGTGGGTGAAGCCGCTTTGACCAAGTTCGCTCCCTCGCTGTTGCGAAGCGTCTCGCTGCCAGGCTCATCCTGCAAACAGCGGGCCGCCCGGCAGCCTCAGGCCGGAGCGGCGCCCGTGGCGAGCGCGGCTGTGGCGTAACGCCATCGCGCGGGGCAACCTTGTGCGTGCGGGGAGATGGCGGGACCGACCATTGAAGTCTCAATGGCGTCCTTACATTGTCGCTTCAGCGCTTGTCGGGCGCGGCACAGCGCGGCCGCGATCTCCGCCTACGCCTGCGGCCAGACCACGCCGCGCGCGCGCAGGTCCGCGACCGTGTCCGCCAGCGTCTCGAGCGGGTCGCGGGGCGTCCAGTCGAGCTCGCGCCGGGCCTTGGTCGAGTCGAGGTACCAGAAGTGCTGAGCCATCTCCGCCGACACCGGGTCGACCGGCAGGTCGAACGGGAGTCGCTTGCGCGCCCGCTCGAGGAGGTGCGCGCCCGCCTTCGCGAGCGCGATGCTCCGCGGCAGCCGCAGGGCGGGGACCGGGACGCCCGAGATGCGCGAGAGGCGGTGGAAGAAGACGTCCAGGCTCATGTTGGCGGCCCCGAGCAGGTAGCGCTCGCCCGGGCGGCCCTTCTCCATGGCCAGCGCCATGCCGTGCGCCGCGTCGCGGGCGTCGACGAACGAGAGGCCGCCCGCGGGGATGAAGGGCACCTTGCGCTCGAGGAAGCTCACGACGTCTCCGGTCGAAGCGCCGTGCACGTCCCCCGGGCCGAGCAGGATGCTCGGGTTGACGGCGACGACCTCGAAGCCCGGCCCGCTGCGATCGAAGGCCGCGCGCTCGGCGTACAGCTTCGAGCGGTAGTAGGGCCAGCCGGCGATGAGGTCGATCGGCGGCGCCGCGGTCTCGTCGCGGATGTCGTCCGGGTCCCTGCTCACCGCGACGACGCCGCTCGTGCTCGCGATGACCGCGCGCTTCACCCCCGCGTCGCGGCAGGCGTCGAGGGTGAGCTTCGTCCCCTCCACGTGCGTCCGGTAGAGCGCCTCGGCGTCCTCGCGGCGCCGCGAGACGCGCCCGGCGCAGTGGAAGAGCCCCTCGCAGCCCTCGGCGGCGGCGCGGACCGACGCCGCGTCGAGGATGTCCCCGCGGCGGAGCTCAACACCTTGCTGCTCGACGAGCGCGGGCGCCTCCGCCCGGCAGAGCGCCACGACGTCGTGCCCCGCCCCGCGGAGCTCCGCGACGAGGTGCGAGCCCAGGAAACCGGTCGCGCCGGTGACGAGGTAGCGGCTCATGCGAGGTCGAAAACCTTCTGGAAGGTCTGGAGGAGGGAGATGTCGTTCGATTTCACGAGGCCCGTCATGAACTCCATCGGGCTCGGTGTGTAGGCCTCACGGACGATCTTGGTGAAGATCTCCGGCGTCGTCTTGAGCACGCAGTCCGCCTGCTGGCTCGGCTTGCCGACCCGCGCCTCGCAGCCGGCCGGGTCGATCCGCAGCGTCCACTTCGCCTCCTCCTCCGTTCCGAGCGTGACGTAGTAGGTGATCGGCTGGGTGACCCGCCCGACCACGTACTTCGACTCGAGCTCGCGGAACAGGAGCGTGAGCGGGTGCTCCTTCGTGCTCGCGGCCTGGTCGATGCTCTCGACCCGGCGCAGGTCGAGGGCGCCGCCTTCCCGCAGCTTGATCACGGCGAGCTGCGTGAGCTCCGCGACCTTGCGGCAGGCCACCGCGTATTTCATCCCGGCGGTGAGCCGCCGGAGGTCGCCGATCTCGAGCGGCGGCCCGATGCGCGCGAGGACGTCGCGGCGGATCGGGACGCTGCGCCCCTTCGGGAGCGCCTCGAAGGTGCCGCCCAGGTAGAGCGGCAGGATGTCGACGTTGTGCGTGAGCGCGAGGTGGCCGATCGCCGGCTTGAACTCCAGGATGCTGCCGTCGGGGCTGCGCGTGCCCTCGGGGAAGAGCAGCACGGTCCGCCCGCGGTCGAGGATCTCGCCCGTCTGGCGGAGCGCCGTGCGGAGGCCGCCCTTGCGGTCGAAGGGCGCGAGGTTCGTGAGGTTCTCGAAGTACGCGCGCCGCCAGCGGTTGCCCTCGAAGAAGTAGTCCTGGGCGGCCAGCGAGACGATGCCGTCGCCGTAGCTGCCGAGCGCGAACTTCACGAGCCCCATGTCGAGGTGGCTCGCGTGGTTCGAGACGACGATCGTGTTGCGGTTGTGCGGGATGAACGCGCGCCCGTAGACCTTCGGGCGCATGACGTTCCCGTAGAAGCCGGACTGGACCTTGTTCATCCAGTGCTTGGCGAAGTCGGCCACCGGGCGGGGGATGTGGATGGGCTCCTCGCCGGGCGCGTGCGGCTTCGGCTCCGCGGCCGCCCCGCCGGCGTCGTGCGCGAGGGCGCCCGCGCTCGCGTCGGCGGACGCGGCGGCCTCGGCGGCGAGGCGCTCGACGATCGCCTTCACCTCGGGGCGCTTCACCTGGCCGGACGCGGTGCGCGGCAGGTCGGCGTCGTGGAGGTGCAAGGCCATGGGATGACACGGCTTGGGCAGCGCCTGGATCGCCGTCCGGAGCGCATCGAGCGCGCGCTCGTGCTGCGCGGCCCGCGCGAGCGCCTCGTCGCCGTCGCCGTCCTTGGCGCTCAGGGGCGCGGGGACGGCGAGGCAGGCGACCTGCTCGCCGCCGCGGCCGTTGTCGATCCCGACGATCGCGAGCTCCCGGACGTGCGGGACCTTGCCGAGCTGGCGCTCGACGTCCGCCGGGTAGACGTTCTCGCCCTTGGCCGCGGTGATGACCTCGCTCTGCCGGCCGACGAGGACGAGCCGCCCCTGCTTGTCGAGCTTGCCCAGGTCCCCCGTGTGGAGCCACCCCTCCGCGTCGAGCGCGGCCTGGGTCGCGTCGGGGCCGTCGGCGTAGCCCTTCATGACGTTGGGGCCGCGCGCGAGCACCTCGCCGACGCCGCTCGCGTCCGGGTTCGCGATCTTGATCTGCACGCCGGGGATCGGCTTGCCGACGTTCCCCGGGCTCGCCGCCGGCGAGACCTTGGCGACGGTCAGGACCGGCGCCGCCTCGGTCAGGCCGTAGCCCTCGGCGAGCGGCAGGCCGAGCCCCTTGAACACGGCGGCCGTGTCCCTGGGGAGCGCCGCCCCGCCGGAGATGAGGAAGCGGACGTTGCCGCCGAGCGCCTCGTGGACGCTGCCGAAGAAGAGCCGCCCCGCGTTGAGCCCGAAGCGCTTGCCGAGCATGCGGTTCAGCTCCATGGCCCAGCTGAACGCGGTGGCCGTGGCGGGCCCCTGCTCCTTCACCCTGGCGACGATCTGGCGCTCCAGCATCTGCCAGAGCGCCGGCACGCCGACCATCGCCGTGACGCGCGCCCGCTTCAGCCCGTCGCTCACCCGGTCGGCCGACACCTCGTCGAGGTAGATGATCCGCGCGCCCTGCGACAGCGGCAGGAGCAGGCCGCAGGTGACCTCGAAGGTGTGGTGGAGCGGCAGCACGCTGAGCACGCGGTCGCTCGCCTTGAGCGGGAAGAGCGGGGCGAGGGAGGCGAGCAGCGCCGTGAAGTTGCCGTGCGTGAGCAGCACGCCCTTCGGCTCCCCGGTCGTGCCGCTCGTGTAGACCACGCTCGCGACGTCCTCGCTGCCCACGCGCACGTCCGGGGGCGCGAGCCCGTCGCCGGACGCCAGGCCCAGGTCGGCCGCGCGGCCCTCGGCGAAGCCGACCAGGTCGAAGGCGTACAGGTTCGGCAGCGCCGCGCGCACGTCGGCGCCGACCTTCTCCTCGACGGCGCTGTCCCAGAGGACGACCTTCGCGGTGGACGAGCGGACGACGGCCGCGAACGCCGCCGCGTCGAGCGCGGGATCGATCGGGACGGCGACGGCGCCCGCGCGGAGGATGCCGAAGTAGGCGATGGGCCACGACGGCTGGTTCGCGCCGGAGAGCGCGACGCGATCGCCGCGGCGGACGCCGAGCGCGGCGAGGCGCGCGGCCGTCTTGCAGGCCGCGTCGCGGAGCTCGCGGTAGCTCGTGCGCGAGAGGCCGTCCTGCTCGATCTGCTGGAGCGAGAGCGCGTGATCGAAGCGCTCGGCGACCTCGTCGAGCAGGTCGACCAGGCTGTCGTAGGGCCGCAGCGGCTTGATCTCCCGCCGGAGCATGTCCTCCATGAGCGGGAAGGCCCACTTCTCCAGGCCGGGGAGGTGGACGTTCCAGATGTAGTCGCGCCAGTCGATCTTCTCGGGCGCCCAGACGAAGCGCGCGCGCTCCTCGGGCGGCATGCGGGCCATGGCCGCGCGCGTGTTGGCGCAGGAGTAGACCCAGTCCGCCTCGGCGACGAACGGCATGAAGACCTCGAGCAGGGTGGCCGTCCGCTGCTCGGTCTTCGCGGCGCTCTCCAGCGCGGCGGCCGCCGGCCTGAGGAGGGCGGCGGCGGGGCCGACGCCCGCCGTCTTGAGCAGGCCCCCGAGGCCGCGGAGCGCGCCCTCGATCGCGCGCGCGCCGTGCGCGTTGTACTGCTGCCGGCTCAGCCCGCGCGGCTCGAAGCGGGACGACACGACGTCGAAGAGCGCGGTCTTCTTCCCCTCGAACACCTGCCGTCGCTTGTAGAGCCCGGCGAGCTCCAGGTAGCGCGTCACGCGGCAGCCGTTCGTGTCGGTTGAACCGTACTGGTACACGGCGGGCGCGCGGCCCTCGATGAGCTCGCAGAGCGAGGCGATCATGCCGCTCGCGGTCATGTCGACCGGGATGAGGTCGAGCCGCACGTCGTGGTCGCCCGGGAACTGCACCTGCCCCTTCGAGGCGAGGTAGAGGTAGGGCGCCGAGGTGTTGATCCCCTCGTTCCAGCCGGTGAACGGGAACTCGACGGCGGTCTCGACGACGGCGGGGCGGACGATGGTGAAGGGCAGCCCGGAGCTGGCGAGCACCTGCTCGCCGATGCTCTTCGTGTAGGTGTAGATGTTGGTCCACCCCCAGAAGAGCGCGCGCTCCTTGCCGGCCTCGACGAGCCGGTCCTTGATGAACTTGCGCTTCACCCTGGCGAGCTCGTTCTCGAGCGCGCTGCCGCGGCCCGGCTCGCCGCGCGCGGCGAGGTTGGCCTTGGCCTCGTCGAGGAAGGCGCTCTGCCGGAAGGCGTCCTCGCACCGCTGGCGCGCCTGCTTCACGAGGTCGAGGCACTCGCTGATCTCGCGCTGCGGGTCCCAGTGCGACCGATCGAGCGTCCGCTTCGGGCAGGCGGCGCCGAACCACGTCTCGCCGGCGGCGCGGGGGAAGGGGATCTCGGCCGGGTGGTTCTCCTCGATGAGGCCGGAGCGGTAGCCCGCGACGAAGCAGGTGCTCGTGTGCATCACCTTGGCCCCGAGGGTCCGCGCGAGCTCGACGAGGTTGCTGATGCCGAACGCGTTGACCTCGAGCGCCTCGTCGAGCGGGGGGTTGAAGTCGACGACCCCGGCCACGTTCACGACGGCGGCGATCTGGCCGGTGAGCTCCCCGACGCGGTCGCCGAGCCCGAGCAGCGGCAGGCCGACGTTGCCGTTCATGGGGGTGATCTTCTGCCGGAGGTACGCCTCGAAGGCGGGCCCCGGGTGCTGCTCGCGGATCGGATCGAACACCGGCGAGGTGGCGATCTGCGACCAGAAGCGCTCCTCCGGCGACTGGTTCTCCTTGGCCCGGACGAGCAGGTAGATGTGGGCGATCTCCGGGAACCTCGCGAGCAGCATGGCCAGCCAGACCTTGCCGAGGAACCCGGTGCCTCCGACCACCACGAGCCGCTTGCCCGAGAGCACGTGCGACGGCACCAGCGGCGGGGCCGCCGCGGTTTCTTGGCCGGCGGCTTCACCCGGGGAGCCGAGCTCTGTCCGTCCCGCCCCAGCCCCGTTCGTAACACCCATATGGCTCATCGAGACTCCAGGAAGGCCGCTCAATTCGCGCCTGGGCCGTAACGCGTCAAGGGCGAGGTGCCGCGAACCGCGGTTCGCGGCCTTCAGGCACGACGTTTGCCAGCCCCTGGATCGCGGATTGCTCGCGGAATCGCCGTTGTCGCGCGGCGTCGGACGGCGTGATCCGGTCGTAGTCGCGTTCGCGCTGGCCGGCGGGCGCCGTGGCAGATCGGGCGCGTCCGGAGCAATGCCTTGCCGGCGCGCCAGCGGCGACCCAAGCAGTGCGGCCCATGATCTTCGGCGCGCACGAGTCCGTGGCCGGCGGCCTTCACCGCGCGATCGCGCTGGCGGGGGAGGACCGGTGCGAGGCGATGCAGATCTTCACCAAGGTCTCGGGCCAGTGGCGTGAGCCCGCGCTGAGCGCGGAGCAGATCGCCGCGTTCCGCGCCGCGCGCGCGGGCTGGGCCGGCGCGGGTCGGACGCTCTCCCACGCGAGCTACCTCATCAACCTGTGCGCCGACGACGCCGCGATCCTCGAGCGCTCGCGGGAGGCGCTGTTCCAGGAGCTCGCGCGGTGCGACGCGCTCGGGATCGACTTCGTCGTGTTCCATGCGGGCGCGCACCGCGGCCTCGGCGAGGAGGCCGGCCTCGACCGCATCGGCGAGAGCCTCGCGATCGTGCTCTCGCGGGGCGAGGGGCTCCGCGCGCAGCTGTGCATCGAGAACATGGCCGGGCAGGGGTCGACCCTCGGCGACCGCCTCGATCAGATCGCCGCGATGATCGAGCGCGCCGGGCCGGCGGGGGCGCGGCTCGGGGTCTGCATCGACACCCAGCACGCCTTCGCGGCGGGGCACGACCTCCGGAGCGAGGCCGGCTACGAGCGGTTCTGGGGCGATTTCGGCCGGCTGCTCGGCATGGACCGGCTGCGGTGCATGCACGTGAACGACTCGAAGGCGGCGCTCGGCCAGCGGCTCGACCGGCACGCGCGCATCGGCGACGGGGAGATGGGGCTCGCGCCGTTCTGGCGCCTCGTGAACGACGCCCGGCTCGCGCGCGTGCCGGCGGTGATCGAGCTGCCGCCGCTCTCCAAGGAGCGGCGCGGCTACGCGGAGGAACTCGCGCGGCTGCGCGCCCTCAGCGGCGCGGCCGCGCCGCCGGCGCCTCCGCCGCAGCCCGCGCCGGAGGCGCCGCGCGCGCCGAAGCGGCGGCCGCGCGCGTAGCGCGGCGGGGCCTCAGGGCCGAAGCCGAGGCCGCGCGCGTCGCGTGGCGCGGCCTCAGGGACGAGGCGCCCGGTGCGGCACCCGGACGCCCTTCTCGTCGGCGACCTGGATCGCCGTCTCGTACCCCGCGTCGGCGTGCCGGATGATCCCCATCCCCGGATCGATGGTGAGCACCCGCTCGAGCCGGCGACGCGCGGCCTCGGTGCCGTCGGCGACGATCACCATCCCGGCGTGCAGCGAGTTGCCGATCCCGACGCCGCCGCCGTGGTGGAAGCTGACCCACGACGCGCCGCCGGCGGTGTTCGCGAGCGCGTTGAGGATCGCCCAGTCGGCGATCGCGTCCGAGCCGTCCTTCATCGCCTCCGTCTCCCGGAACGGCGACGCGACCGAGCCGCAGTCGAGGTGGTCGCGCCCGATCACGAGCGGCGCCTTCACCCGGCCGGTGCGCACGAGCTCGTTGAAGGCGAGCCCGACCTTCGCGCGATCGCCGTAGCCGAGCCAGCAGATCCGCGAAGGGAGCCCCTGGAACGCGATCTTCTGCTCCGCGAGCTCGATCCAGCGCCGGAGGTCGGGGTCGCCCGGGACCGCCTCGAGCACCGCGCGATCGGTGGCGAGGATGTCCTCGGGATCGCCCGAGAGCGCGACCCACCGGAACGGGCCCTTGCCCTGGCAGAACAGCTCGCGCACGTACGCCGGCACGAAGCCGGGGATCGCGAAGGCGTCCTGGCAGCCCGCCTCCATCGCGCAGGTGCGGATGTTGTTGCCGTAGTCGAAGACCTCGGCCCCGCGCCGTTGCATCTCGAGCATCGCCTCGACCTCGAGCCGCATCCCCGCCTTCGCGCGCGCGACGTACTCTCCGGGGTCGCGGGCGCGGAGCTCCGCCGCCTGCTCCAGCGTGAGCCCCGGCGGGACGTAGCCGACGAGCGGATCGTGCGCCGCGGTCTGCTCGGTGACGAGGTCCGGCGTGACGCCGCGGCGGACGAGCTCCGGGTAGACGTCGGCGGCGTTGCCGCAGAGGGCGATCGAGCGCGGCGCCCCGCGCTGGACGCTCTCGAGGACCGCGTCGAGCGCGCGATCGATGTCGTCGATGCGCTCGTCGACGTAGCGGGTGCGGAGCCGCTTCTCGATGCGCGCCGGGTCGATCTCGACGCCGAGGCAGGCCATGCCCGCCATGGTGGCGGCGAGCGGCTGCGCGCCGCCCATGCCGCCGAGGCCCGCGGTGAGCACCCAGCGCCCGCCGCCCGGGGCGCGCGCCGCGTGCGCCTTCCGCGCGGCGACGAACGTCTCGTAGGTGCCCTGCACGATGCCCTGCGAGCCGATGTAGATCCACGAGCCCGCGGTCATCTGCCCGTACATCGTGAGGCCGAGCGCCTCGAGCCGCCGGAACTCGTCCCACGTCGCCCACCGGCCCACGAGGTTCGAGTTCGCGAGGAGCACGCGGGGAGCGTCCGGGTGCGTGCGGAAGCGGCCCACGGCCTTGCCCGACTGCACGAGGAGCGTCTCGTCGTCCTCGAGCTCCCGGAGCTCGCGGACGATCACGTCGAACGCCGCCCACGAGCGCGCGGCCTTCCCGGTGCCGCCGTAGACCACGAGGTCATCGGGCCGCTCCGCGACCTCCGGATCCAGGTTGTTGTGGATCATCCGGAGCGCGGCCTCCTGGATCCACCCCTTGCAGCTCCGCTCGCTCCCGCGCGGCGCGCGCACCGCCCGGGCCCCCTGCTCTCCGGTCGCCATGCTGTCGTGTACCCTAGCCGGTCCAGATCGACCAGAAGGCGCCGCGCGCGCGCCGCCTCGTACGACCCGCCGCCGCCCGCGTGGCGTAAGCCTGCTCGGCGAGCCCGGCCGCTCTCCGGGGCAGCCGGCTTCGTCCGAACCGGAGTATGCTCGCCCCGGGCGCGCGCTGCGTCCGTCTCCGGGAGAGTCCATGATCTCGAGCATCCGTTCGGCCCTCGTGCGTTGCCCGGTCCACGCCCTGTCGCTCGCAGCCCTTTCGCTCGCCGTCGCGACCGCGGGGTGCGGCAAGGTCGGGTGCTTCGAATGGACCGAGATCGAGGGCGCATGCCCCTCGCAAGAGGAAGCGCTCGACTACTTCGGCAGCGACAACTGCCAGGGCGAGGTCGACTCGGTCGACAGCGAGCCCGAGTACGACGGCGACTACTGCTGTTACGACATCACCAAGCGGGACGATTACTACGCCTGCTCCTCGTTCGACGGACGCGCCTCGCCCCCGCCGGGGCAGCCCGCCCCGCCGCCGCAGCCGGCGCCGTCTCCGCCGAACTGAGCCGGAGCTGCGGCCACCCCTCGCCGCGCGCTCGCCGGGTCGCGCCCGACCGAGCGCTGCGGCCGTCCCCTTCGTCTCCCCTACAGCTCGTCCAGCGCGTTCCTGTCGAGCTCCTGGAGCGCCGCGCGGTCCCGCGCCGCCATGGCTTCCACGTCGCCCACGTCGCCGCGCGCCTCGCGCGGGTAGGCCAGGACGACCTCGCCGTCGTGCAGGTAAAGGTGCTGGCCGTCGATGCACCCGTGCGCGCCCCCCGCGGCGTGGAGCGCCGCGATGGCCTCGCCGAGGCGCGCGCGCTGGCCCCTGGTCAGGGCGCGCCCCTCGTCGGCGAGCGCGCGGCCCTGGGGCGGCGCGATCCAGACCTCGCCGGCGGCGAGATCGACCCGCAGGACCGACGGCAGGGCCGCGTGGCCGGCGCGCGCGAACGCCCGGGCGCGGGCGAGCGTCGCGTCGTCGAGCTGCAGCACGAGGACGTCGCGATCGAGCCAGGCGTCGCGCCAGCGGCCCTCCGCGTCCCGGCCGTCGCCGACCTCCAGGGTCGCCGCGAGCCGCGCCGTCGTCGAGGGCGGCGCGTCGCTCGCGCGCGGCCGGGTGCTCGCGCGCGACCGCTGCGGCCGCGCGCGCTCCGACCAGGAGAGCGAGGTGATCGCGCGCCGCGCCTCGAACGCGTCGCCTGGCCGCGCGGCGGGGTCCTCGGCGAGCAGCGCCGCCACGGCCGCGTCGTGGGCCGCCGTGAGGTCCGGATGGACATCGCTCGGCGCCGGGTCGAGCTGCCCGCGCACGGCGGGGGCGGGCGGCTCTCCCGTGAGCAGCTCGGCGAGCACCGCGCCGACGCCGTACAGGTCGCTCGCCAGCGTCGCCGGCCGGCCCATCCGCTGCTCCGGCGACATGTACGCGAACGTGCCGATCGCGCCGGCCGTGGCCGTCGTCGAGAGGTCGCCGAGGTGCGCCGCGCCGAAGTCCGCGAGGTGCGCCGTCCCGACCTCGTCGAAGAGCACGTTGCTCGGCTTCACGTCGCGGTGGAGGATGCCGAGCCGGTGCGCCTCGCCGAGCGCGGAGAGCAGCGCGCACGCGATCTCGACGGCGCGCGCGGGCGCGACCGGCTCCCCCCGCAGCCGCTCGATCAGCGACCCGCCGGCCATCCACGCGAGCACCATCGCGGGCCCGTCCGGGTGGTATGCGCGGAGCGCGACGACGTTCGGGTGCCGGAGCTGCGCGAGCGCGCGCGCCTCGCGCTCGAACCGGAGGAGCGCGTCGCGGCCCGCCCCGAACGCCGCGCCCGCGAAGATCTTCACCGCGACGCGCTCCGCCGTGATCCGGTCGCGCGCCTCGACCACGCGCGCGTGCGGCGTGGCCGTGACCTCGCGCAGGGTCTCGTAGCGCCCGAACAGGACCGGCCCCGCCGGGGGCGGCCCCGCCGCGGGCCCGCCGGCGGGGAAGGCCCGCGGCGAGGGCGCCTCCTGGCCTCCCGGGTCGATCAGGGCGAGCTCGTCGCGCACGGTCCGCGCGGCGTCCTCGAGCCCGAGCTCGCTCAGGCAGCGGCAGAGCAGCGGCAGCGCGCGGGCGCGCTCCGCGGCGGAGGGCGGCAGCTGCTGGAGCGCGCGCACCGCCGCCTCCGCGCGGCCGTGGCGCGCGAGGAGCTCGCCGAGGGCGAGCCACGACGCCGCGTCGTCCGGGCGGCGGCGGAGCGCGGCCTCGAGCACCCGCGCGCCGTCGGCGGGGCGGCCGGCGAGCTCGAAGCTCTCGGCGGCGCGGCGCGCGTCGTGGGCCGCGGTGAACGCCTCCGCGGCCGCGGCGTGCGCGCCGAGCGACGCGAACAGCGCGCCGGCGTGGCGGGAGAACCCGCGCGCCGCGAGGTCGGCGGCGACGCGCAGCGCGGCGTCGCGGGACGCCGTGGTGGCGAGCAGGTCGAGCGCCTCGCGCGCGAGCGCGTCGTCGCCGCCGAGCGCGGCCATCAGCGCCGCGCGGGCCGGGTCCTCGGCCGCCAGCGCCTCCCTGGACGCGCCGACGAAGTCGCAGGCCCGCTCGAGCAGCTCCGAGGCGCCCGCGTGATCGCCCGCCGCGACGAGGAGCGCGGCGCCGCGGGCGCGCTGCCCGATCGCGGCGAGCTCGGCCGCGCGCCGTCGCAGGTCCTGGTACGCCACCCCGACGTCGGCCGTCAAACCGTCAGCGCGCGGCGATGCGCGCGCTGCCGATCACGGAGAGGTCGAACCGCACCTCGCCGAGGTCGACCCCCGACGCGCTGAACGGCACCTGCCGCGTCCGGTGCACGGCCAGCGTGGCGTTCGCCGGCAGCGGCCCGAGCGTCGAGGGGTCCAGCAGGGAGCCCGGGATCACGCCTCTCCCCGTGTCCTTGAAGGCGCACCGCACGGCCGTGCCGCGCGCGGAGGTCACGTCGACGTAGATGACGTCCCGCGCCCGGTCGGCCTCGCCGCCCTCGTCGGCGCGCCACTGCACGACGGCGCCGACCCCGGCGTCGAGCGCGACGCCGTCGGCCAGCGCGGCGTCGCCGACCCGCACCTCCTCGGGGCCCGCGGGGGCGTCGGCCGCGAAGGCGAACCGGTCGAGCAGCCCCGAGCCCGAGCTCTCGAAGACGTACCGCGCCGGCGCCGGCAGATCGCTCGTGGCGTCGCGCGACGTGTAGAACACGCCGAAGACCAGGTCGCCGACATCCGGGAATGCGCGCGCGGCGAGCGGCATTTCCGTGCTTTCGGTCTTCATGGTCACGTCGCCCGCATCGAGGAGCTCGATCGATCCCAGGGAGCTCAGGCTGGTCGCCGTCTCGTCGTCGGCGGGCGAGAGGACCATGCAGCTGCCGGCAGAAGGGAGATCGAACGACGAGCCGACGACCCGCTCGGCGAGCTCGGGATCGGTCGCGGAGGAGAGCCGCATGAACTTCGCCGACACGTTGGTGACCGAGCCCGCCCCCTCGACGTCGGCGCTCGGCAGCGCCGCCTCGTCGAGCTCGATGGGGGAGGTGGTCCAGGCGGCGTCCCGGCTCAGGTTGATCGCGCGCTCGACGCGCACGAGCCCCTGGGTGACCACCCCGTTGACGTCGACCGCGTCGCCGGCGACAGGCGCCGAGCAGCCGACGAGGGCCGCACCGGCGAGGACGAGGCATGAGGTGGAGAGGGCGCCATAGGGACGCATAGATCCGAGTCTAAGGCGGGTCCTCCGGGCGGGCAAGCGCCTGCGCTGACCACAGAAATCGCAAGAAAATCCGCTTCTTACAGTCACGGTTGCGGCTTAGATTCCGGCCACGTCAAAAGGTGACCGTGACACCGCCACCCGGGGCGACGGTCCCCTGGTCGAGCGCGACCGGGGCGCCGGCGATCTCGCCGTCGGCGTGGTGGTAGGTCGCTGTGGCCTCCACGGCGACGTGTACGTGCCGGAAGCCGCCGCGCACGCCCAGCACGAAGCCGACCTGGAGGTGCTGGCCCGACGCGTCGACGAGCGGGCTCCGGGTCGTCGCCGTCCCGGGCGCGGGCAGCCGCACCTCGCCGCCGAGGAGCTCGAACCCGAGCCGCGGGCCGAACCAGACGGCGTAGAGATCCGCGTCCGACCGGAAGCCGAGCAGGACAGGAACATCGATCCCGGCGCCGTGGACGTCGCTCCCCTCCGCGGCCGCGCCTGGCCCGCCCGAGAAGAGCGCCGAGGCGCCGAGCCCGATCGACAGGGCGGCCTCGCCCAGCGGGAACGCATGGCGCCCGTCGAGCCGGATCGCCCGCCCCGTGTACGTCAGCCCGGCCTCGTTCTCGCCCTCGATCCCGACGCGGGCGCTGGCCCAGGGCGCCACGCCCGGCGCCACCGCGATCTCGGAGAGCTTCAGCCGGGCGGTGCTCTCCGGCGCGGCCGGGCCGCCGGCGTCAGGCGACGCGAGCGCAGGCGACCCGGCGACGACCATCTCGCCGGAGAGACCTGCGCCGACGCTCACGAAGCCCGGGCGGAGGACGTGGGCCGGGTGGAGCAACGGGCCGCCGCCGTGGCAGCCCGCGCACACGCTGGCGAGGAGCAACGCGAACGAGCGCCGGATCACGGTGTGACCCGGGCGCCGCATCGAACCGACGGAGCCGGCGGAGACATGGAGAGCGCGAGCGCGAGCGCGGCCGAGCGGCGACGCGAGGTGGTTCGAGAGGGGGCGCTACTTGCGGAAGCGCGAGGGGTAATCGTTGGCGGCGGCCCGCTTCTGCAGATCGGCATCGTCCGGGTGCAGCTTGATGGCGCGCGCGATGAGTGCCTCCTCGGTCTCCACGATTTGCGGGTTGGGCAGGCAGCACTCGACCGGGCACACGGCCTGGCAAGCTTCGTGGTCATAGAAGCCGACGCACTCCGTGCAGAGCTCCGGATCGATCACGTAGATCTCATCGCCCTCGCTGATGGCTTCGTTCGGGCATTCCGGCTCGCAGGCGCCGCAGTTGATGCAGTCTTCGGTGATGTAAGTCGCCATGACCTTCGCTTCATTCTCCGGGGTCCAACCCCGGTCCGCTCGTTTGTAGAGGCCTGACCGCAGGGTGTCAATTCGGGCGGAAGCGGGCGCCGGTTCCGCGCGCCAGGGCCGCGCGTAAGCTTGCGCGCGGGCGCCCCTACCGGTACTAAGCGGCCCTCCCTCGATGCTCCGCTTCACCAGGCCCGCCCTACTGCTCGTCGTTCTCGGCGCCTCCTCGCTGCTCGCCGGGTGCGGCCCGCAGATCGGCGATGAGTGCACCACGTCGCTCGAATGCGTGCAGCAAGAGCAGGAGCTCTTCTGCGACACGACGCAGCCGGGCGGCTACTGCACCGTCTTCAACTGCGAGCCGGACAGCTGCTCCGGGAGCAGCGTCTGCGTCGCGTTCAACCCGGTGATGGATCAGGCGTGCGGCCCGCTCGCGAACGCCCGCTGGCCGCGCTTCGAGCGGACGTTCTGCATGGCCACGTGCGACGACGACGAGGACTGCCGCAGCGGCTACGCGTGCGTGGCGCTGCGCGGCATCCAGGGCGCCGCGGAGATCGCGCCGGGCGAGCGCAGCGCCGTGATCGTCGATTTCGAGCCGGAGGGCTCGAGGGCATGCCTGCCGGAGCCTTCCTCTCCGTCGAGCGCGGCCGGTGAGCCGCCGGGCGACGTCGAGAGCGAGCCCGGGATCTGCGGGGCCGCTCCAGAGCAGCCCGAGTGGACCCCGTACACGCCGGGCTCTGGAGGCGCAGGTGGGGCCGGTGGCTCGGACGGCACCGGCGGCGCAGGTGGGGCCGGCGGCTCGGACGGCGCCGGCGGCGCAGGTGGGGCCGGCGGCTCGGATGGCGCCGGCGGCTCGGATGGCGCCGGCGGCGCTGGAGGCGCTGGCGGTTCGGGCGGCGCCGGCGCTGGAGGCGCTGACGGCTCGGACGGCGGCGCGGGCGGAGGCTGAGCGCCGCTCCGGTCGATCCGGCTTCGCGCGTCGACCGTGCTAGCGTGGGCCGCGTGTTCGGACCGGCCCCCGCGAAGAGGACGCTCGAAGCTGCGCTGCGCGACGTCGGTTCGACGAAGCCCGCCATGCGCGTGGAGGCGGTGACCGACCTCGTGCCGTATGCAGCGACGGCGCGGGAGCAGGTCCTCCGCGCCATCGAGGGCGCGCTGCGCGCCGATGAGCACGCGGCGGTCCGCGCGGCAGCGGCCATCGCCCTGGCCGACACGAAGGCGGTCGAGGCGCTGCCCGCGCTGCTCCTCGCCGTCGAGGACGTCGACCCCCACGTCCGGCAGATGGCGATCACGGCGCTCGGTGAGATCGGCGACGGGCGAGCCACGGGCCGGCTCCGGCGCGCCCTCTCGGACGAGCGGCCCGAGGTCCGCTTCCAGGCGGTGATCGCGTTCCCCCGCGTCTGCGCGCAGCCGGCCGACGCGATCGAGGCCGTCACGCAGGCCACGCACGACGACGACCCGCTCGTCTGCCACATCGCCCTGCGGATGTTCGAGGAGCTCGGGGAGTCCGCCGGCGAGCTGCCTCCTTCAGGCATGGCGCGAGCGCGCGCGCTCCTCGGCCACGCGTCGCCGCTCGTCCGGGCGGCGGCGGCGGTCATCACCGCGCGCTTCGGCGATCCGGTCGGCCACGCGGCGCTCGTCGAGATCGTGGAGGGCAAGCTCCGCGGGGTCGACAACGAGGACGAGGCCGCGGCCATCGAGCTGTGCGGCGAGCTCGGCCTGCACGCTGCCCGGAGCGCGCTGGAGCGGCGCGCCTTCGGCCTCAAGATCGGCTTCGGCCGCGATCCGCTGCGCTGGCACGCGCGCGTCGCGCTCGCGCGGATGGGGCACGAGCGCGCGGTCCGCGAGATCCTCGGCGAGCTCGGCGCGTGGGACCGCCACCGCCGCACGCTCGCCGTCGCGGCCGCCGGCCGCGCCCGCCTCCAGGCCGCCCGCGCGGCGATCGCGGCGATGCGCGGCGACGAGCGGAAGGCCGACCAGGGGGCCGTCGAGGAGGCGCTCGCCGCCATCGCCGCCGCCGCCGAGGACGCGCCGGCGACGCCTGGCGGCTGAGCCGCCGGGCGCCGCGCCTCACCGCGATCGCCGCGCGGGGCATGCGGCGCGGGCGAGGGTGGCGTAGAGGTACGGAGCCGGCCGCGCGGCAGGTCGCTGGGACGCCGCGCCGCCCCGCCGAGGTGGATGCATGAACGATGAAGCCCAATTCAGCGAGACCGACCTCGCTCCGAGCCCCGAGGAGCGCGCCGCGTCGCGCCGCGCTCTCATCGATCGGGCGGCCGCGAGCGTGGCCGCGCTCGCGGCCGGCGCCTGGGCCGGCGGCATGGTGGCGCTCGGGGCCTGCGCCGCGCCGTTCGTCTTCCGGCTCGCCCCGGCCCCTTTCTCCGGCGACGCGATGAGCGCGGCCTTCGGCCGCTTCGATCAGCTCGCGCTCGGCGCCGCGGTGATCCTGCTCGGCGCGGAGGTGGCGCGCACCTGGGCGGCCGGACGCCAGGGCGCGAGCCGCGCGGCCCGCGTGCGCCGGGTCGTCGCCATGGTGATGGCCGGCTGCGCCGCCTACGTCGGCCTGGCGGTCACGCCCCGCATCGCGGCGCTCCACCGCGAGGGCGCCCGGCGCGGCGAGGGGGAGATCGGCATGGAGCTCGAGCGCCTCCATCGCCGCGCCGAGCTCGTGGGCAGGTCCGAGGTGTTCCTCGGCGCGAGCCTGGTCGTGCTGCACGTCTTCACGCTCGGCGCGCGCCGCCCCGAGCAGGACGACGAGGATGAAGACGCGGCCGCGCCGCTGCCGCCCGGCCCGCGCTGAGGGCGCCGCGCGCCATTGATCGACAGGGAGAGACCAGATGCCGCGCGACAACAAGCTGTATAGCGGCTTCGTCAACCACGATTACATCCTCACCTTCTCGATCGCCGACGAGGAGAGCCGGGCTCGCCTCGTCGCGCTCTGCGCCGGACCGTGGCAGGGCGACGAGGTCACGCCGGGCACCTGGGAAGTGTCCAACACGCTGAGCCCGGACCAGATGGAGCGCGCCATCCTCGAGCTCATGGGCGACGCAGATCGCGCCGCGTATTACTACCTCTCCGACAGCAAGCGGATGTTCCGGGTCCTCCTCGGCTGAGCGCGGGGCGCGCGGGATGTGAGCCGCTTCGCTCCGGCAGGCGACCGGGGCGGAGCGCTCGTCTCGGCAGGCCGAAGGCTCCCCGGCGGGCTGAAGGCTGCTGAAGGCTCCCCGGCGGGCTGAAGGCGCCACGATCGCCGCCATTTCGCGGTATGGTCGTCCGGTCATGAGCGAGCTGGAAGCCACGCCGCCCGGCGCCTCGACGAGGCCCGCTGCCGACGCCCCTCCACCGCCCGCGCCGCCGTCCCGAGCGGGGGAGGGGGACGACGAAGGCCTGCTCAGCGTCCTGCGCGACGACGGATCGCTCGACCCCGCGACCGACCCCGGCCTGCCCGAGGCGCTGCTGCTGCGGGCGTACCGTGAGATCAAGCGCCTCAGGCTGCTCGACGCGCGCATGCTCCTGCTCCAGCGGCAGGGGCGGGTCGGCTTCTACGGCGCGTGCACCGGCCAGGAGGCGACGCCGATCGCCACGGCGCTCGCGCTCGAGCCCACCGACTGGATCTTCCCCGCGCTGCGCGAGAGCGTGACGATGCTCGTGCGCGGCTTCCCGCTCCGCACCTACGTGGCCCAGGTGTTCGGCAACTCGGGCGACCTCCTCAAGGGGCGCCAGATGCCGTCTCACATGAGCGGGCGGCTCGTGAACCAGGTGTCCTGGTCGAGCTGCATCGGCCCGCAGATCCCGCAGGCGGTCGGCGCCGCGTGGGCCGCGAAGCTGCGGCGCGACAGCACGGTGGTCGTGGGGTTCATGGGCGACGGCGCGACGAGCGAGCCCGACTTCCACAGCGCGATGAACTTCGCGGCCGTCTTCAGGGCGCCGTGCGTGATGATCTGCCAGAACAACCACTGGGCGATCAGCGTGCCGACGGACCGACAGACGGCCTCCCGGACGATCGCCATCAAGGGGCGGGCCTACGGCGTCCCTTCCGCGCGGGTCGACGGCAACGACGTCCTCGCCGTGTACCGCGCCGTCTCCGAGGCGGTCGCGCGGGCCCGGGCCGGGGGCGGCCCGAGCTTCATCGAGGCGCTCACCTACCGCGTGGGCGCCCACTCCTCGAGCGACGATCCCAGCCGCTACAGGTCGCAGGAGGAGGTCGATCGCTGGACGAAGCGCGACCCGCTGCTGCGCCTCGGGCGGCACCTCGCCGCGCGCGGGCTCATGGACGACGCCGCGGAGGCCGCCCTGGAGGCGGAGCTCAACGCCGAGATCGCCGCCGCCGTCGCGGAGGTCGAGGCGATGGACCCGCCCGCCCGTGAGACGCTGTTCGACGACGTCTACGCCGAGCTGCCCTGGCACCTGCGCGACCAGCGCGCAGAGCTCCTGCGCTCCCCGAAAGCGCCCGCGCACGGCGGCGGACGCTGACCACGCGAGGGATTTCCCCTCGCGGCGAGGTCGTGTAAGCCCGCCAAACCCCAAGGCGTACGGCTCGCGGTCGCGGGCGCGGCCTCAGGGCTGGTCAGCGAGGGGCTTGCCTGACGGACCCCGGCGCCCCTATCCCAGTCTCCGAAGCGCACAAAAGGACAAGGATGAAGACCTACGACGCAATCGTGATCGGAGCCGGCCCCGGCGGTTACCCCTGCGCCATCCGGCTGGCTCAGCTCAAGCAGAAGACGCTCTGCATCGAGAAGGAGCAGCCCGGCGGCGTCTGCCTCAACTGGGGGTGTATCCCCTCCAAGGCGCTGATCTCCGCCGCCCACCTCTACGAGAAGTCGCAGGCCGGCGCCTCGATGGGGATCAAGGTCAGCGGCGTCGAGCTCGACGCCAACGCGATGCAGGACTGGAAGGAAGGCATCGTCAAGAAGCTCACCGGCGGCGTCAGGTCGCTGCTCAAGGGCAACGGCGCCGATCTGCTCACCGGAACGGCGACGATCGTCGGGCCGAAGCGCGTGGACGTGACGCTGCCGGACGGCTCGGTGGAGCAGATCGAGGCGACCAAGGGGATCGTCATCGCGACCGGCTCGACCACCATCGAGATCCCGACGTTCAAGTTCGACGGCGACGCGATCATCGGCGCGAAGGAGGCGGTGAGCCTGCGCCGCATCCCGAAGCGGCTGCTCGTCATCGGCGGCGGCGTCATCGGCCTCGAGCTCGGCATGGTCTACCAGGCGTTCGGCTCGCAGCTCACCGTGGTCGAGGCGCTCCCGGACCTGCTCACGGGCGTCGACCCCGACTGCACCAAGATCGTCGAGCGCAAGATCCAGAAGCGCGGCGGCACGATCTACAAGGGCGCCAAGGCGCTCGGGTACGAGAAGCAGAAGGACGGCTCGGTCGGCGTGAAGATCCAGATCGACGGCAAGGAGCAGACGATCGTCGTCGACACGGTGCTGGTCGCCGTCGGCATGCGGCCGAGCTCGAAGGGGCTCGGCCTCGAGAAGGTCGGCGTCACGGTCGACCAGCGCGGGTTCGTCCCCACGGACAAGCTGGGCCGCACCAACGTGCCGTCGATCTACGCCGTGGGCGACGTGAGCGGCCCGCCCCTGCTCGCGCACAAGGCGACGAAGGAGGGCGAGATCGTCGCCGAGGTCATCGCGGGCCACAAGGCCGAGAAGGACTGGGTCGCGATCCCGGGCGCGATCTTCACCGATCCGGAGATCGCCACGGTGGGGCTCACCGAGGCGGAGGCGAAGGCGAAGGGCCTCGAGGTCAGCGTCGGCAAGTTCCCGTTCGCGGCGCTCGGCAAGGCGATGGCCCTGAACGAGACCGAGGGCTTCGTGAAGATCGTCGCCGACAAGAAGACGAAGCAGGTGCTCGGCGTCCACATCGTCGGGCCGGAGGCGAGCACGATGATCAGCGAGGCGTCGCTCTCGCTCGAGATGGCCGCCTTCCTCGAGGACCTCTCGCTCACGATCCACCCCCACCCGACCCTCGGCGAGTCGCTGATGGAAGCCGCCGCCCACGCGATGGGCGCGGCGATCCACATCGCGAACCGCTGAGCGCCTCGCTCGAGACGGCGGCCCGCGCCCCGCGCGGGCGTGGCCGCCTACCTTTTCCGAGCCGGTGCGCTGCTCCTCTGAAGCACCCGCCCGGCTCGGAAAGGCATGAAATTAAGACCACAGAGGCACAGAGGGCACAGAGGAAGAGAAAGAGACAGATTTTTATCTTCTCTCTTCCTCTGTGCCCTCTGTGCCTCTGTGGTTCAAACTCTCTTTCTCTCTGCGATGCTGTGCTTCAGCCCGTAGAGTCCGCCGTTCCGTCGGAGAAGAGAGAGAGCCGCCGGCGATGCCGCTGCGTCAGTCGCGCATGAAGTGGCACGTATAGCCGCCCGGGTACTTCTCCAGGTACTTCTGGTGGTACTCCTCGGCGCGCGTGAACGGCCCGGCCTCCACGATCTCTGTCACGAGCGGGTCGCGCCACTTGCCGCTCAGGTTCACGCGCACCTTCACCTCCTGGGCGATGCGGCGCTGCTCGGGCGTCGTGACGAAGATGGCCGAGCGGTACTGCGTGCCGACGTCGTTGCCCTGGCGGTTGCGCGTCGTCGGGTCGTGCATGCGGAAGAACCACTTCTCGAGCAGCTCGGCATAGGACAGCTTCGCCGGATCGAAGACGATGCGCACCGCCTCCGCGTGCCCGGTCGACCCCGTCTTCACGTGCTCATAGCTCGGGTCCTTCATCCGGCCGCCCGTGTAGCCGACCTCCGTCTCGAGGACGCCGGGGATCCCCCGGAGGAGCTCCTCCATCCCCCAGAAGCAACCGCCCGCGAGGATGGCCGTCTCCAGCGTCGTCTTGCAGCCGGGGGCCTCGCCCGAGGCCGGGACGGCGCAGGCGTTCGCGCCGGCCTGCTCGGCCTGCGCCTGCGGCGCGCCGCCCTTGCCCTCGAACAGGGCCCGGTAGGCGCCGTAGCCCTCGGCCTCGAGGCGATCCACCGGGATGAACCGGAGCGACGCGGAGTTGATGCAGTAACGCAGCCCGCCCGGCGCGGGCCCATCCTCGAAGACGTGCCCGAGGTGCGAGTCGCCGGCCCGGGAGCGCACCTCGGTCCGCACCATCCCGTGGGTCCTGTCGGAGCGCGACACGACGCGCTCCGACTCGAGCGGGCGCGTGAAGCTCGGCCACCCGGTGCCCGAGTCGAACTTGTCGAGCGACGAGAAGAGCGGCTCGCCGCTCGCCACATCCACGTAGAGCCCCGCGTCGTGGTTGTTCCAGAACGCGTTGCGGAACGGCGGTTCGGTCGCGTCGTGCTGGGTCACCTCGTACGCGAGCGGCGTGAGCCGCTTGCGCAGCTCCTCATCCGACGGTTTGCGATAGCTTCTGTCCGACATCGTCACAGCCTCCTTGGACCCGACGGCCACCTGGCTCGCGCGCCCCGCCTCGCCCGCGCGCCGGCACGCGAACAGGGCGGCGCACGCGACGAGCAAGAGCGCGAAGAGAAGACGAGCAGCGCGGAACCAATTCATCCTTCACCTGGCCTGTCGAGGGTAGCGTATCCACCCCTCCTACGCCGCGCGGGGCCGCCGGTTTCGCCCGGCAGCCGCCCTTCGCGCGGCAGGCGCGGCCTTGCGCGACGCCGGCCTCGGCCCTAAAGGCTGCCGTCGTCGAGCGCGGCGTCGCCCTCGGCGGCCCGCCGCTCGAAGCAGTCGTCGGGGATCTCGCGCGCGCGCCGGACGAGTCGGCTCGCTCCGATGAACGCCGAGGTGACCGGATCGTGGTAGCCGCTCGCCCCGTGCAGGCCGGGGACCGCGCGCTGGTAGTGGCGCGCGACCCGCTCCATGAGCGCCTCGCGCACGTACTTGCCCACCATCGACGCCATCGCGACGCACAGATCCGAGGCGTCGCTGTCGCGGACGAACGCGATCTCGCCGAGGCCGGGGAAGCGGTACGCGCTGCGGGCGCGGCCCTCCTCGAGCACCGCGTGCAGCCGCCCGGCCAGCGGGCCGAAGGCGGAGCCGTACTTCCCGAAGCCGCCGACCTTGCCGCACACGGCGAAGACCTCCGCGCCGGCCAGCCCGCCGAGCTCGAGGATGAGGCGCTCCATCGCGTGGAGATCGAGCACGAACCGGTTCTTCCCGGCGCGCACCCCGTCGTTCATCCGCTTCACGCAGAGGAGCATCGAGCGCACGGCGACGATCTCGACCCCCTTCTCCGCGAGCTTGTCGAGGTCGCGGCCGATCGCGCGCAGCAGCTTGTCGGGCGCGGTGAACGCCTCGCCCTCGGTCGACCAGCACTGCTCCTCGACGTGGCCAGGGCAGAGCGCGCGCAGCGCGGCGCGGTCGTCGAGCGAGACGGCGTGGAGCAGCTCGTCGACCGACGACGCGTCGCTGGCCGCCCCCGCACGCCCGCAGCCGCGCGCGACGAGCGCGCGGGCCCACGCCTCGCCGAGCGAGACGTCCCCGTGCGCGACGAGCTGCTTCGAGTCGCCGAGCCGCTGGGCGAGGGCGCCGCGGGGCGCGCGGGCGGCGGTCTGCCAGCCGGCCTCCGTGACGCGCGAGAGGACCGCGGTCACCACCATCGGGCCGAGCCGCGGGCCCAGGCCGTTCTCATCGACGCCGATGCGGTAACGAATGGAGGGCTCGGCCGACGCCATGCCCGCCCCTTGCCACATGGCGCCGCCCGCGTCACGGCGCCTGGCGACCCGCCAGCGTCATCTCGAGGCCCGCTTCGATCGAAGTCGACATGCGCACCCCATTGCGGTTCCCGTCCCGAGTTTTTCTCCGGATCGCCGCGAACGGCGCGATATAGTTCCCGGCGATGCGCATCATCCCCGTGCCCTGCCTCAGCGACAACTACGCCTACCTCGTGGCCGCGGACGGGCGGCGCGAGGCGATCGTCATCGACCCGTCGGAGGCCCCTCCGGTCATCGCCGCGCTCGAGCGCGAGAAGCTCAGTCTGGTCGCCATCGTCAACACGCACCACCACCACGATCACGTCGGCGGTAACGAGGCGCTCCGCCAGCGCTACGGCGACCTCCCCGTCTACGCGCACGCGAGCGACGTCGGGCGCGTGCCGGCCCAGACGGAGCACGTCGAGGAGGGCAAGCCGTTCCGGGTCGCCGGCCTGGAGCTCCGGCCGCTCCACGTGCCCGGCCACACGCTCGGCGCCGTCTCCTATTGTGTCGAGGACGCCGTGTTCACCGGCGACACGCTCTTCATCGCCGGATGCGGCCGCATGTTCGAGGGCACGCCGGAGGGGATGCACGCCTCGCTCGCCAAGCTCGCCGCGCTCCCGGTGCACACGCGCGTGTTCTGCGGTCATGAGTACACCGTGAACAACCTTCGTTTCGCCGAGACGGTCGAGCCCGAGAACGAGGCTGTCCGCAAGAAGCTCGCGGCCGCCCGCGAGGCGCGCGAGCGCGGCGAGCCGACGGTGGGGAGCACCCTCGGCGAGGAGCTCGCGACGAACCCGTTCCTCCGCTGCGCCGAGCCGTCCGTGCAGTCCCGCTTCCCGGGGGCCACGCTGCCCGACGTGTTCGCCGCCGTACGGCGCGCGAAGGACAATTACCGCTGAGCGACCGCGACGCGCGGGGCCGTATTCCGCTCGCCCCCGCCGCCTGATTTCTATACGACTACGCCCATGGACTCCCGCGCTCCCATCTTCGGGTTCAACGACGCGCGCGACGAGATCGTGCGCACCGTGGTCGACCGGGTCATCGGCGCCACCAGGGATCCGCTGCTCGCCATGAACGAGGCGGCGTACCAGGAGGCGAAGCGGCTCGAGGGCTCCCGGAAGCCGCAGGACGTCCGCGAGCTCGGCGAGTGGCAGCGGCTCGCCCGCTCGCTCGGCCGCATGCACGACGCGGAGCGCCGCCGCCGCCTGCGGGAGCTCGCGGAGGAGTACGCCTGGGACATCGCGGGCAACTTCGACCGGCGTGTCTACCAGCTCTCCTCGCGGCTCTTGCCGCCGGTCGTGAGCGCCCTGCTCGCGCCGCGCAAGCTCGTGACCGTGGTGCGCGACCCGCGCAAGCTCATCAGCCTCGAGCTGCTCGCCGACCGGGTGCTCGTCCAGGGGCCGCTCGCGAAGATCCGGGCGCTCGTGCAGCGCGGCACCGCCGTCTACGTCCCGACCCACCTGTCGAACCTGGACTCCATCGTCTTCGGCTATGCCCTCGAGCGCGCCGGCCTGCCGCCCGCCACCTACGGCGCCGGCAAGAACCTCTTCACGAACCCGATCCTCTCGTTCTTCATGCACAACCTCGGCGCCTACCGCGTCGACCGGCGCATCAAGCACAACCTCTACAAGGACGTGCTGAAGACGTACTCGGGCGTGCTGCTCGAGCGCGGCTACCACTCGCTGTTCTTCCCCGGGGGCACGCGGTCGCGCTCGGGCGGCATCGAGCGGAAGCTCAAGCTGGGCCTGGTCGGCAGCGCGTTCGAGGCGTACACGCGCACGCTGCTCGGCGGCCGCGAGCGCCGCATCTTCTTCGTCCCCGCGACGATCAACTACCTGATCACGCTCGAGGCCGAGACGCTCATCGCCGACTTCCTCTCCGAGGCCGGCAAGGGCCGCTTCATCATCGAGGACGACGAGTCGAGCCGCATCGGCCGCATCGCCTCGTTCCTCCGCAAGCTCCTCGCGATGAACGCCTCGGTGGTCATCCGCTTCTCGGAGCCGCTGGATCCGTTCGGCAACCGCGTCGACGAGCTCGGCCGCTCGTACGACGCGCGCGGCCGCGAGGTCGACCCGGCGAGCTACGTGAAGAACCAGGATGGCGCTCCGGTCATCGACGCGGCGCGCGACGCCCAGTACGCCCGCGAGCTCGGCGACGAGATCTGCCGGGCGTACGCGCGCGACACGGTGGTGATGGCGACGCACGTCGTCGCGGCGGCGAGCTTCGCCCGGCTCCGCAGCCACGCGCCGGCCGCGGATCTCTTCACGGTGCTCCGCCAGCGCGACGTGCTCACGGTGCCGCGCGACGACCTCGCGGCCGACGTGGTGGCCCTCTGCGATCGGCTGCGCGCGCTGGAGCAGCAGGGGGTCATCGTGCTGGGCGAGGACGTCCGGCTCGGCTCGGGCGGGGACATCGTCGAGCGCGCGCTGCGCTCCTTCGCGGGCTACCACTCGCAGCCGGTGCTCGACTCGCGGCCTGACGGCATCGCGATCTGCGACACCAACCTGCTCTTTTACTACCAGAACCGCCTCGCCGCCCACGGGGTGGCCTGGGACGTGATCGCGCCGCCCGGCGTCCCTTCCGGCCTGCAGGTGCAGCCACCGCTGCCGCCGCTCGCCCCCTCGTCGCCGCCCCCGCCGGTGGTCGACGAGCAGCGGAGCGCGGCCTCGTCCCGCGGCGGCGCCGCGGGCGTGCGCGCGGGCTCGATGAACGGCGCCGGAGGTGGCCGGTGAGCGCTCGTCCGGTGCCTTCGGTCGGGGTCATCGGCGGCGGCTTCTGGGGCGTGGCGCTGGCGCTCGCGGCGAGCCGCACCGGGGCCGAGGTCCTCCTGTTCTCGCGGCGCGAGCACCCGCAGATCAACGACGGCCCGCGGATCGTGCGGGATCACGCGGAGGTCGCCCGGGCGCGGCTGCTCGTGATCGCGGTGCCATCGAACGCGGCGCGGACGGCGCTGCGGGGGCTCGGCGATCACATGGACGGCTCGCACCTCGTGATCCACGGCGTGCGTGGCCTCGAGGGGGAGGCGCTGAAGACCGTCTCGGATCTCGTGCGCGAGGAGACGCCGGCGCGCCGGGTGGGCGCGCTGGGCGGCCCGGTGCAGGCGGATGAGCTCCGGGAGGGCCGCCCCTCGGCGATGGTGTGCGGCTCGCGGTACCCCGAGGTGCACGCGGCGGTGGCCGCGGCGTTCCAGTCCGACGCGCTCCGCGTCTACACGACGCCGGACCTCCAGGGCCTGGAGTGGGCGTCGGCGCTCGTGGGCTGCCTCGCGATCGGCGTCGGCTTCGCCGAGGAGGCGGGCGCCGGGCCGGGGCTGCTCGCCGCGCTGATCTCGCGGGCGGTCGACAGCGCCGCCCGCGTCGCCGCGGCGGCGGGCGCGGAGGAGCGGACGATGCTGGGGCTCGGCGGGTACGGCGACCTCCTCGCCTCGATCCGGCTCGAGAGCCGCCCCGAGGTGCTCCTCGGCAAGGCGCTCGCGCGCGGGCGGACGCTCGACGAGGCGGTCGCGGAGGCCAGGCTGCGCGTGGAGGCGATCCCGCTGATCCCGCGCATCGTGGCGTTCGCGAGGGAGCGGAAGGTGGACGGGGGGGTGTTCGAGGCGCTCGAGACGGTCCTGCAGGGCGGGGCGCCGCGGGAGGTGCTCGACCGGATGTTCACGGCGTGAGCGGCTCGCCGTTGGGTTGAAAGCGCTCCTGGCCTGGGGAGCAGGCGAGAGCTCATGGAGCGCGCGTCGCGGGGGGTCGTACAGTGTCCATCGGACATCCGATCTGGAGCCGCCGGCAGCCCGTCAACCGCCAGGCGCCGGCGCTGGGCGACGGACATCGCCTCGGCTTCCCGGCCCGCGCTTCAGGGAGACGCGCTCGCCGACATGCCTTCTCTCTGCCTGGTAGAGGAGCCACATGCGCGGCTACAGGAAAGCGCTCACTCGCCCGCGAGCGCGAGGACGGCCTGCGCCACGCCGGTGACGACCTTCGCCGCGCGCGCGTAGTCGAGCGTCTCCGGCGTGTCCTTGTCCGTGTGGTAGCGCCGGTTGCGCAGAAAAGCCGTGTCGGTGACCATCACCGCCGGATAGCCAGCATCCCAGTAGCTCCGGTGGTCGGACCAGTCCACGCCCTGGACGAGCGCCGGAGAGCTCAGGGAATACGAGGGCAGGTCGGTCGCGCCGCGCATCGCTCCCTTGACGGTGCGGACGAGTGAAATCCCCTCCAGGTTGCCGACCACGGCCACGAAGTTTCCCTTCGTGGGATAGAGCAGCGCGAGCGGCGCCAGAGGGAAGGCCTGGCTGTCCTCCTCGTCGGTGAAATAGCCGATCATCTCCAGGCTGATCATCGCCCGGATCTTCACGCCTGCTGCTCGCAGCGCGCCCGCATGGCGGGCGCTGCCCATGTGCGCAGAGCGGAAGTACGGCGGCTCCTCCAGCGTGAACGCCACGAGCTCGACGTCGCCGCGGAGCGGCGTCTGGCCGAGCATCCGCCCCAGCTCGAGCAGCCCCGCCACGCCGCTCGCGTTGTCGTCAGCGCCGGGCAAGTCGTTCGCCGCATCGTAGTGAGCGCCGACCACGACGCGCGCCGGTGAGGCCGGACCGAACCGGGCGAGCACGTTGCGGTACGTTCGTCCCTCCACCTCGTACAGCTGCTCGGTGACGCGCCCTCCGGCGGCCTTGAGCTCATCCGCGAGGTACATGGCGGCGCGGTCCAGCTGCTCGATCTGCCGGTGGCCCCGCGGACGGAACGTCTCGACGAGCTTCCGAACGTCGCGCTCCAGCCGAGCCGGATCCGCGGAGAGCGTGGGCGCGGAGGGCGGGAGCTTCGCGACGAAGGGCTGGCTGACGCAGGCTCCGATCGCCCCGAGACCGAGGAGGAACAGCGCCGCAGCGGCCGCGAGACGCCGGCCGTAGCGGGGACGAAGCCCTGCCATGGCGCGCGCCTCGTCCATGGTCATCTCCGCGTCTGTGGTCATCGAGAGGGCAGACATCCAGGAGATGTGCCCTGTTCCTGTCGTGGTGCGACGAACGAAAGGCGACGCGCGAGGGGGCGCGAACCTCCTCGGCGGAGGCCCGGGGCCCACGCCGGGGACGGTGCCAGCGAGGGCGAGCGCGCCGACCTCGCGCTCCGCCTGCGCGCGGTGAAAGGCGTGTCGCTGCCGGCCACGCCGTCAGCCGCCGTCTCGCTTGTTCGCGCTGGTCGCGGCCGGCGCGGCGGGCAGGTCGGCGGTGTCGCAGCAGCGGAAGCCCGTGGAGTAGTCGTGATAGGTCGGCTCGTGAGCGATCGTGGTGAAGTAGCAGCCCGGGCCGAGCTCGCTTGTCGTGCTGAAGAAGCCGCCCATGAACACGCCGTTGCCCTCGTGCCACGGCTGGTCGCGGCGCTCGACGCCCTCGGTGCGCATGCGCTGCACGAGATCGTGATCGACCATGTCGCTGACCCACTCGTGCAGGTTCCCGACCATGTCCTGAACGCCGAGCTCGCTGGCGCAGCCGGCGTGGTCGCCGCTCCTCGCCAGGAAGCCGGGTTTCTGGTTGAGGTCAGGGCTGTTGAAGTGCCGTTCGTAGCTCCACCCGCCGGGCGGGTGTTCGCCGAAGAGCTCTCGCAGCAGGTGGGCCTTGCCGGTGTTGCACCGCCCGCGCTCGCCGCGGGGGCCGTAGGGGTAGCGGTCGACTCCGTTGCCGCGGCAGGCGCGCTGCCACTCTTGCCGCGTGCAGAGGCGCTTGCCGGCGGCGACGCACGCGGCCTTGGCCTCGACGCGGCTGATGTACGCCTGCGGAAAGACGCCGGCCTCGCTGCGGGCGAGGTAGCGGACCCCCGGCTCGGGCCGCTTGAAGTGCGGGTAGACGGCGAGCGTGCCGCCGGCGTCGGTGACCAGGTGCGCCTCGTAGCGGTCGATGCAGAAGCCGCCGACGAGGACCATATCGGCGGGGCAGGGCCCGAGCGCCAGCGCGAGCCCGAGCGGCTTCGGGGGAAAGACGGCGGGTCCGGCGCTGGCGGAGCCGAGCGGCTGTGCTTCGGCGGGGGCAGCGTTCCCGGCCGTGACGGGCGGGGGCTCGGCGGCGGCGCCGGCCAGGATGGCTGCCCCGGCGTGCGCGCTGCCGGCCGGCGCGGGCGCGGCGGGGGCCGAGCCTTTGGAGGGGGCCAGGCCTGCGGCGGTCGTCGTCTCGGCGCGGGACGCCACCTGGGCCTCGCCGGAGGCCTCTGTTTTTTTCGCCGGGCTCAGGCCGCCGTCGTTCGGGCCGGAGCACGCCGCGAGCCATACAAGGGCAGCGAGGAGGCCGGGATCCACGGGCTTTGACGGGCGGCGCCGGGGGGGCGGGGATCTCTTCGACAACAGGCGAGCCCGGAGGCGATCGCGGGGCGGCGCGGACGGCACGAGGCGGAGTGTACACGCGCCCGGCGCGCTGCTGGGCGCCATCGGGGCGCGCTCTTCCGCATCGCATCCCGGCGCCGCCGCGCTTCTCCTCGGTTCACGCCGAGGTAAGTGGGATCACGCCGAGAGATACAGCGCATCGTCGCGCGGGTGATTCGCCAGCTGCCATGACGCCGCGAGCCGCTGGATCTCCTGCCGGCGGGGGCGCGCCCTCCAGAAGGAGCGGCTGCAGGCGCTGCGACGCATCGCGGAGCGGCTGCTCGAGCGGGAGACGGTCGAGAGGGCCGATCGGGAGGCGATCGTGCGAGCGCAGGGCGGCCCGGGGGGATGGAGCGTCGGCGCGGCGCGGCTGCTGGACGAGGCGAGGGCGGCCTCGCCGTGGCGATGCGTCGACGCGACAGCCCGGGTTGGTGCGCTCTGGCTGACGACCTGCGCTCCTCGCTCTACGATGGCGCGCATGCTGATGCGCACATCGCTCCGGAGCCTCGCTGGCCTCGGCATCATGGTGGTTTCCGGCTGCGGTCTGGTGCTCGGCCTGGACGAGTTCGATGACGCCGCGCCCGCTGGTGGCACGACGGCGGCGGGGACAGGCGGGGGTCCCACGTGCGAGCCCGAGAGCGAGGCCAAGTGCTACTCCGGCCCTTCCGGGACGAGGGACGTCGGGATCTGCAAGGCCGGGACGCAGGTCTGCAAGCAGGATGGCTCCGGGTACGATGCGTGCTCGGGCGAGGTGACGCCGGAGGCAGAGACGTGCGCGAGCACGGAGGACGAGGACTGCGACGGGAAGGACTGCGTCGCGTGGGCGAGGCTCATCGGGGGGGCCGAGGAAGAGACGGCAACTGATGTCGCCGTAGATTCGATGGGTAACGTCTATGTCGCAGGCTCGTTCAAGGGGGCGATTTCTTTGGGGGAAGATGTGCTCATCGCTTCCGGGGAGAGTGACGCCTTCCTGGTTAAGTTCTCTTCTTCTGGAGAGTACGTTTGGAGCCGGCAGCTCGGCGGCATACACGACGAGTCGGCGTACTCGCTCTCGGTTGGTCCTGGCGGGAACCCTGTTGTCGCTACGATTGAGGTCGATTTTGACCCGACTTTGATCAACCTGGTGCTGCAGCAGTACAATTCGGACGGAGAATTGTCTTGGCGAAGAGCGCTTGGTGGTGGTTTGTGTGGCATCGTGCCGACTAATGTTAGATCGATCGCATTTGCTCCGGACGGAGATATTGTGGTCGCCGGCGACTATTGTGGTGATGTACAGTTCGACGACGCTCACGTCATATCCAACGCGACGGATTCGTCAGATGTATTTGTTGCGAAGATCCGAACTTCGGATGGGTCGATTGATGAAGTCGATGGGTGGGTCAGTGCTTTTGGCGGCGATGGTGCTCAGTACGCGATCGATGTCGCTGCTGATGCTGCCGGTAACGTGATCGTTGTCGGTGACTTTTACGGGGGATTGCACCTTGATGATGTTTCGTTCATGTCATCCGGTGGTTCCGATGTTTTTCTTTCCAAGTTGACGAATCGCGGTCTTGTGAGCTGGGTGAGAGCCCTCGGTGGGGCCCAAAATGATTCAGCGCGCTCTGTGGCCGTCGATCGGCTAGGCGGGCCTGTGGTCATGGCCACCTTCCAGGGTGCCTTTGACCTCGGGGGCGGGGAGGTGGTTGCGAGTCGTCTCGCGCCGACGATTTTCAAGTATACGACCTCGAACACGTATCGATGGCATAGGGTGTTCGATGTTGATGGTGTAGGCGTAGGGAATCTGTCGGTTGAGCCGCAGGGGGACCTGTTGGTCGTAGGGAGGCTGACCGAGGATGCGGAGCTCGACGGTGAGATGCTCCACCCGAGCTCAACGGGTGACTTGTTGCTGATGAAGATGAGCGGCGAGGCGAAGCTGCTTTGGGCCAGAGCTTTTGGCGAGGCAGGGAATTATAGTATCAGCTCGATCGCGCGTCGCGACTCCCGGGATCTGCTGGTGATTGGGCGTGCGACGGGGAACGTGAATCTGGGTGACGGCCCTCTGACTCCGGAAGGAGAGAGCGATATATTTGTGGCGAAATTTCAGCCGTGAGCCGATCGCGCGGAGCTCGTTCGGTGCGGTGGCCCAGCTCCCGACGGAGGCTCGCATGTGATGACGCTCGACAAGCTGCGCGACCATCTCCGCCTCATGATGGACGGCCGTGTCGCCGAGGAGCTCTGCTGCGACGACATCTCGACGGGCTCCCCGGTGACGTCTCCGCTACATCCACGTTTGGTTGCAAGGATCGGCGACGGCGCCACAGCTCTCGCTGCAATCCGCGCAGGCGCACTCATAGGCAGCGTCAGCCATCTCCTCTGCGCCAGGGAACTGAGCGTTGCAGTCGCTGAAGCAATCTGGCTGCGGATCGCTCTCCATACACGTTCGTGCGCACGCAAGCCAAGGTTGGCACGTTTCATCGAACGCGCAGCTGGTCATACAGCCGTTCTGCGCCGCGCAGCTGAGACACTCCACTCCGCTGCCTCCTTCTGTGCCCTGACACCCGCTCAGGCAGTCGGCGAGCTCTGGATCCACGGTGTTCCCCGAGAGCGTCTGGATCTGTTCGCACGACGCGTCGAGCACGCACTGGGCGCTGCACTCCGCCGCCGGATCTTCGCAGTCGAACGTGAGGAGACTGCACACGGGGACCATGCACTCCTCTGCCCTGTCGCAGGCCTGATCGCACACGGTATCGCCGCCGTTGCTGCCGCCGTCCCCGCCAGCTCCGCTCGACGTCGTGGCCGCCGTCGTGGTCGAGCTGGTGCTCGCCCCGGTCGTGGTGCTCGACGTCGTGCTGCTCGTCGTCCCCGCGCCCCCGCTCCCGCCGCTCCCCCCGCCCCCGCCGGGGTTCTCCGTCGTCTCGCCCGAGCAGGCCGAAAGCGCCGCGCCCGCGGCCACGCAGAACACGAACACCAGAGAAGAAGTACTCCCGCGCATCTCCGCTCTCCTTCGGGGCACGCCGCGCCCGTGTTGCCTCATTACGCCAACGCCGCGCGATCGTTCGCCTACTTCATTCCCTCCGCAACATTTTTTCTCCCGCACGCGCATACCCAGGAGCGAGCGTCCCCACCACCCGGCGCCCGTTGGCATCGCGCCCCCGTTCGGCTACCCACCCGGCGATGCCTCGTCTGCCCCCCGCCGCGCTCATCTTCGATATGGATGGCCTCCTCGTCGACTCCGAGCCGCTCTGGCTCCAGGTCGTGCAGGCCTTCTGCCGCGCGCGCGGCTTCGTGTGGACCAGGGAGCACCACGCCGGCTGCGTGGGCGGCGGCCTGCGCGCCACCCTCTCGGCCATGAGCGAGCGCTTCGGGTTCGCCGTCGAGCACGAGCGCGATATCGCCGCGCTGATCGACGACTTCATCGGCTCCGTCGGCGGGCTCGTCCTCAAGCCCGGCGCCGCCGATCTGCTCTCGGCCGCCGCGCTCGCCGGGCTGCCCACGGCGCTCGCCTCGTCCTCGCCGCGCCGGCTCATCGACGCCGTCCTCGAGCGCTTCGCCCTCCGGCCGCGCTTCCAGGCCGTGGTCTCCGGCGACGACGTCGCCCACCCGAAGCCGGCCCCGGACATCTTCCTCCGCGCCGCGGCCGCGCTCGGCGTGCCCCCGGCCCGGTGCGCCGTGCTCGAGGACTCCCTCGCGGGCGTGACGGCCGGGCGCGCCGCGGGCATGGTCGTCGTGGCCGTGCCCGAGGGCCCCTGGGAAGGCCGCGGCTTCGAGGCGCTCGCCGACGTCTGCCTCCCCAGCCTCGAGGTCGCTCAGCGCTGGCTCGGCATCGCCCCGGCGGCCGCGGCCGGCGGTCATCTCTGACCGGCGCCCGGCCGCGGCGCCCTGGCGCCCCGCCGCGGCGCCCTGGCACTCCGCCGCGGGTGGTGGCCCAATTTGCCCCGGAGTGATTCACATGAAGGCGGGAAGGCAGGAAGATCATTGATCTTTTCTTCCCGCCTTCCCGCCTTCATGTTCAAATCCGGCCACCACCCCGCCGCGCCTCAGCTCGGCCCCGGCGACAGGGCCCCGAGATCCGCGCCACCGCGCTTGTTCCCGAGCAGATCCCGCGTCGGCACCTCGCGCGCGTCGCCCTGGCCGATCAGCATCTTCGACGAGCGCTTCGGCCTGAAATCCGGCCGGTTCGGGTTGAGCTTCCACCAGCTCCCCTCGAGGACCACCCACGGCTCCTCGCCCGCGCGCACCACCTCCGCCGCGAGCCGCGCGCGCGTGATGCCCGTGATCGCCCGCGTCTCCGGCAGAGCCGCCGCCAGGCGCTTCAGCCCGTCCGGCATCCCGCCGTAGCTCACCTGGGTCACCACGTTGTGGCCCGCGTCGAACCGGTAGATGCCCGTGGCCAGCACCTCGATCGAGGAAGCGGCGTCGTTCACGAGGATGTTGTTCCGCAGCCGGCAACCCCAGCTCCCGTTGCCGCACTGGAGCGCGGCCCGGCCGCTCGTGTTCATGATCACCGTGTTGTTGCGGATGAGGTTGTTGCGGCAGCCCCAGAGCGGCAGCGCCTCAGGGCCGCTCACCTGCTCCGGGGAGCGGGGGCCGGGCTCCACGTAGGCCCGGTCGAACGGGTTCCCGTTGTCCCACTGCGCGATCCCGGCCGCGAAGTTGCCATAAACGAGGTTGTTCTGGATCAGCGAGTCCGACACCCCAGCGAGGTTGATCGCCCCGCCGCCGACGCGCCCGTTGCCGTTCATCACGTTCTGCTCGATGATGAAATTGACGCCCCGGCCGTCCGGGAAGCCGTGCTCGCCGAACCTGTCCGCCGCCACCTTCATCAGCCCCGCGGCCCAGGCGCGGGTCGGCTCCATCGGCGGGTAGCCCCGGAACGACGGGTGCTTCATCACCTCCTTGAGCGACGCTTGCGGATCCAGGTTCGCCTGGAACCCACCCGCGTTGTTGCCGAAGAACACGTTGCGACGAACCACGTAGTTGTCCGAGCCGTCGGACACGTACGCGCCGTGCTCGCGCCCGGAGAGGGCGAACAGGTTGTCCTGCAGCAGGACCGTGTGGCTGTCCGTGGAGTGGAACCCCCACGTGTGCTGGTGATGAGAGAAATTGCCGACGACCGCGATGTGGTGCGCGAGCCTGCCGGTCTCGCCGAACACGCCGTCGACCATGATCCCGGCGCGCGGCGCGCCCGGCGCGCTGCTCCCGGCGAGGTTGAAGCCCTCGATCACCACGTGGTGCGCCGCCTTCAGGTAGATCATCCAGCTCGGGTCGGCGGCGCACGCCCGGTCGATCACGACCTCGCCCGGGCCCCCGAGCGCCTTGAAATGGACGTACCGCTCCTGGCCGGCGCTCGGCGTGTCGCCGAGCGAGAACCCCGCGTAGGCCCCGGGCAGCACCGCGATGAGGTCCCCGCCGCGCGCCGCGTCGGCGGCCTCCTGGATCGTCGCGAACGCGCGCGCGACCGGGAGCTCCTGCGGCTCGGCCGCGGCGTCGCGCGCGTTCAGATCGAGCGCGGCGACGCGGACCGTGGCGGGCGCCGGCGCGCCGACGACGAGGACGCGCTCGTACCGCCGCTGCAGCTTGAGCGTCTGGCTCACCCACGCGTCGGAGTCCCGCGTCTTCACGAACGGCTCGACGGCCGCGGGCGCCGGCGGCGCCGGCCGCGCCCCCTGGGGCCCGGCCGGCGCGGGCGCCTTCGTCTTCTGCGGAGCCGGCGGCCGCGCCGTCCCCCCGGGCGGCGGGCCCGCGACCTGGATCGTGGGGCTGCAGCCGATCGCGGCGACCGCGACGAGCGCGCAGGCGACGCGCGCGCGACCACGGGCCGGCTGGATGACGCTCATCGCTCCTCTCCTCTCGACGCCCCGGGAGCTCGACGCTCCGGGAGCGCCGCCTCTCCGCCGCACGCGGGCTCGCGCGGCGCCGGGCTCGGTCTAGCGCGGAGCGCGCGCCTCAGCCAGACGAGCTCGCCGCGCGGCGAGCGCCGCGCCCGGCGTCCGCGTACGAAGCGCCGCGCCGTGTGCGACATCGCCTTCCAGCCGCGGCGCCCGCGGCGGGGGCGCGTGGCGGTTTGCTTCCTTCGCTGCCGTTCCTTTGGTACGAAGAGCTCATGAAAGCGCTCCCCTCGCTCGTGAGTGTCGCTCTCGCTGGCGCCACCCTCCTCACGCTCGCGCCCGAGGCGCAGGCGAACATCAAGAATCCGAACGACCACCCCGATTACGTGGCCGAGCTCGAGCCGCACGGGAACTTCGTCTTCTTGCACCGCGACTACGGCCTGCGGCGGGTCGGGCGCAGGTACTACGACGACTTCGGCGATCCCGAGTTCGGGCTCGGCTTCAGGGCCACGATCGAGCTCGCCGACCCGGCTTTCATCCCGCGGCTCAACAACACTGTCGGCATCTCGTTCGGCCTGGACTTCACCAACTGCACCTACTGCCGCCGCGACTTCACCATCTGGAGTCCGGTCACCATGCAGTGGAACTTCTTCTTCAACGATCAGTGGAGCGCGTTCGCCGATATCGGCGGCGTCCTCCGGACCGACGGGTTCTACGACGACGTGTGGCTCGACTTCGTCGGCATGGTCGGCGGCCGCTACCACTTCAACGACAACGTCTCGCTGACGATGCGCATCGGCTACCCGTTCTTCAGCTTTGGCGTGTCGTTCTTCGTGGGCTGAGCCACCCCCGCTGGCGCCTCCGCCGGGCTGAGCCGCCCCGGGCGCTGCCCAGCTGGTCCGCTGCCCTGCCGCCGCCGGATCTGCGGGAGCGCTCGATCTCCGCCGTGGGCGGCGGGAGCTCGCCGGGGCGGGCGTACGGGGCGGACATCGGGCGCGTGCGGAGGAGGCCCGCCCTGGTTAGACTAGCCCGAGATGGTCGGCTGGTATTTCGTAGGCATCCTCGGTCTCGCCCTGCTGATGGTGGTCCACGAGGCAGGGCATTATTTCGCCGCGCGCGCTTACGGCATGCGCGTCCTGAAGTTCTCGATCGGCTTCGGCCCTACCTTCTTCAAGGTCGTCCCGAAGGACGGGTACTTCTGGTTCACGACCGCCGCGGACAAGATCCGCGTGCGGCTCTGGCGTCATGACCCGGTGAAGCACGGCCCCACCGTGTTCCAGGTCGCGATGATCCCCTTCCTCGCGTACGTGCAGATCGCGGGGATGAACCCGCTCGAGGAGATCGATCCCGAGGACAAGGGCAGCTACGCGAACGCGAGCCTGTTCGGCCGGATCGCGGCGATCTTCGCCGGTCCGCTCGCGAACTACCTGTTCGCGTCGGTGCTCTTCTTCGCGAGCCTGATGGTCGGCGGGAAGGCCTACCGGCTGACCGACATCGGCGTGGTCGCCGGGATGCCGGCGGCGGCGGCCAACCTGAAGGACGGCGACCGCATCGTCGAGATCGACGGCACGCCGGTCCAGGACTGGGAGAAGATGGCGGAGATCATCTCCCGCAGCCCCGGCAAGCCGCTCGACCTCGTCGTGGAGCGCGCGGGTGAGCGCATCCAGACCAAGGTCACGCCCGCGAACGAGAACGGCACGGGCAAGATCGGCGTGATGGCGATCGGCCCGGTCCAGTCGGCGCCGGTGACCGCGAAGGAGGCGGCGGTGCTCGCCGTGACGAAGCCGCCGAAGGTCGTGCAGAGCCTGGTCGTCGGGCTCGGCCAGTACCTGACGGGCAAGGTCGAGGGCGAGCTCGGGGGCCCGAAGCGGATGATCGAGGAGACGGCGCACGCGGCCAAGCGCGGGTGGGCGGACGGGCTCGAGTTCCTCGGCCTGCTCTCGGCCTACCTCGGCGCGTTCAACCTCATCCCGTTCCCGGCCCTGGACGGCGGCCGCCTCATGTTCCTCTTCTACGAGGCCGCCACGCGGCGCCGCCCGAACGCCCGCATCGAGGCGCACATCCACCTGGTCGGCGTGGTGATGCTGCTCGGGCTGATGCTCTACGTCACGGCGAACGATTTCGGCCTCGGGTCGAAGTAGCGCTCCCCGCGTGGCATCGACGCCGCTCGCGCGGGTTCCGCCGTCGGGCAGGCGTGTCGCCCGCGCGGCGGCGTGGCTCTCGCTGCTCGCGCTGGCCGGCGCGCCGGAGCCCGCGCTGGCCGCGCCGCCCGGCCCCGGCGCGTGGCACGACGACGAGGAGGAGGCCGTCTTCGACGTCCCCGCGCCGCCGACGCTCCCTGGGCTCACGCGGCGCGACCCGACCTTCACCTTCGAGTACACGGCGGCTGTGATCGAGACCGACGCGACGAGCCGGGCGGGCGGCAGGAGCGCGTTCGCCTGGTACTCGCACGGCGAGATGGAGATGCCGCTCGTTCCCCGGAAGTGGTTCGTCGGCGCGGTGCACGACAGCGCCGCGGCGAGCGTCCCCGGGGTCGAGCGGTCCATCCTGCTCGGGAGCCCCGAGCTCTACGGGCGGGGCGTCTGGTCGAGCGTGCGCGGGCTCTCCTCGGGCGGCGGCTTCGGCGTCGTGATCCCGGTCCCGCGCGACGTCTCGCCCGACGAGGCCGAGGTGCTGCGGACGGCGCGCGTCGTGCGGCCGTGGGACGAGACGCGCTTCCGGGATCTCACCCTCACGTTCCGCCCGTGGTTCGACATGCGGCACATCACCGGGCCGTTCATCTTCCAGCTCCGGCAGGGCCTCGACTGGTCGCTGGTGGTGCGCGGGCTGCGGTCCGGCGAGCGGCGCACGGACATCCGGGCGCACACCGCGTTTTACTTCGGCTACCGGATCGCGAAGCCCGTCGGCGTTGGGCTGGAGCTGTGGGAGGTCTACCAGCTGACCGAGGGCCTGCGGGACGACAGGCGCGCGACGTTCGCGATCTCGCCGAGCGTCCGCTTCATCCTGGCGAACGTGCAGCCGGCGCTGAGCGTGCTGTTGCCGATCACGACCCCGCTGCGCGGCGACGTCGCCTCGTACTACGCCGCGCGGCTCAGCGTCGGGTTTTCCTTCCCGACCGACGCTCCGCTCCCGCGCCCGTGAGTTTCGCTTTCGCGCCCGTGAGTTTCGCTTCCGTGAGCGGCGAGCGCGCCTCCGGCTCCGGGCGGCCCCGGCGAGCGCGGCGGCGTACCCGCGGGCGAACGTGCGGGGGGCTCGTTCGAGTGCGTGCATCCAGCGCGGCTGCTGGGTACCCTGGGCGCGTGGTCAAAGCGGCATGGCTCCGGCGCGGTCTGGTTCTCGCGGCGCTCCTCGGAGCGACCGGCTGCTCGACCACGCTCGTGAGCCTCAACGAGGGGCCCCGCGAGTACGTGGCGACGGACTACGAGAACGTGCTGCGGACATGGACGCGCACGGAGCACCTGTTCGCGCTCTCGGAGCTCGACAACTTCCTCACGGCCACCGCCACCTTCGAGTCGTGGGATTTCCGCTGGGCCTACGTGGCCCGCTACGCGCAGGACTACCGGCTCACGATCGAGCAGCGCCAGAAGCTCCTCGAGAAGACGCTCGAGGAGACGCGCCAGCACCACCAGTTCTTCGTCGCGATCTTCGGGGGCGAGCGCAAGTACAACGACCTCTCGACGCCGAACAGCGCGTGGATCGTCCGCCTGATCGACGACACCGGCAACGAGACGGCGCCCGAGGAGATCATTGCGATCACGAAGCCGAACGCGCTCGAGCGGACGTACTTCCCGTACAACACGGTGTGGCGGCAGGCGTTCCGCATCCGCTTCCCGCGCGCGACCGCCGAGGGGAGGCTGACGATCTCGCCGAGCGCGAAGTGGTTCGGCCTGCGCTTCGCCGGCGCGCAGGGCAACAGCGAGCTCGTCTGGCAGCTCACCGAGGACGAGGACCCCGCCGAGCAAGTCGAGCTGGAGCAGGAGGCCGCGCGGCCGCGGCGCTCGCTCGCGGGCCGCTGAGCCGGCGCGCGGCCGCTGCCCCTGCGGCAGCCGCGCTGAGCGGCCGTGGCCTTCAGCCGCGCTGAGCGGCCGTGGCCTTCAGCCGCGCTGAGCGGCCGTGGCCTTCAGCCGCGCTGAGCGTGCAGCGAGACGGACTGCGCGAGGATGGAGAGCAGCTCCGGCGTGCTCTCGAACAGCTCGCGCAGCACGGGGTGGTCGGCGATGAGCACGAGCGCGCCACCGCCGACCGCGCGCGCGATCGAGGGCGCCGGCTGGCCGCCGAGCAGCTCGGAGGCGAACAGGAGCTCGCCGGGCCGCGCCGCGCCGATGGTGTCGTGCGAGCGCTCATCGACGAGCTCCAGCGCGCCGGCGCCGATGATCACCAGCCCGGGCATGGGGTTGCCGGCGTGGATCAGCTGCTCGCCGGGCTCGAGGCCGCGGACGCGGAGCCGGCCGAGGACGCGCCGGAGCAGCGTCTCCTCGAGCTCGCCGAGCGGCCCCATCGTGGCGCCGGCGAGGGACTGGAGCCGGTCGGCGACGGTGCGGAGCTCATCGAGCACCCAGGGGCAGGTGCGGAGGGCGTTGTCGATGGTCGTCTGGTTCCAGATGGCCACCCGCGCGCCGCCCGCGCCGGCGACGACGCGCAGCGGGATGCCCTCCTCGAGCGTGCCGCGCGCCGGCACGAGCGTCCTGATGGCGGCGCGCTCGGCGGGCATGTCGACGATGTTCGCGCACACGGCGGCGCTCCCGCTCAGCACCAGCGCCGCCCCGTCGACGGCGAGCTCCTCGTCGGGCGCGAGATCTCCCACGTGCGCTGCGCGCGCGAGCTCCTCGTGCATCTCCTCGGGAAGGTCGGCGAACGCCTCGATCTGCTCGATGTCGCGCCCGGTGAGGGCGGCGCCCGGCGTGGCCCCGGCTGCGCCGAGCTGCGGCAGATCCGGCGCGATCTCCGGAACGATGTCGAGCGCCGCGATCTCGCCCGCGGCGGGCGGCGCCTCGGGCGGCAGATCGAGCACCATCGCGGCCAGGTCGATGGCCTCGCCCGCGTCCGGTCCGGGCAGCTCCGCCGCGGGTACCTGGGGCGGCGCCGCGGCGATCGCGAGGGGCACGTCGACCGCGGCCGGCGGTCGGGCCGAGGCCGCGCGCGGCGGCAGCGGCTCGGGCGTCGACGTCAGCGGCGCCTGGGCGATCGGCTCCTCGTCGAGCGCGAGATCCGCGTCGTCGAGCACCTCCTCGTCGGGCTCAGCCTCGGCCACCGGATCGCGCTCGGGCGAGCGCTGCGCCGGGCCTCCCGCCCCAGCGGCGGCGGGCGCGTCCACGGCAGGGTCGGCTGCCGCCTGCAGGCCGTCCTGCTGCGCAGCCGGCGGCGCCAGCGATGCGTCGCCGCGCACCGACGGTGGCTGCGCGTCGAGGTCGTGATCGGACAGCTCGATGACGACGGTCCCGTCGGGCGTCGACGCCGGCGGCGAAGCTGCTGCGGTCGCGGGAGGCTCGCTCGGCTCGTTCTGGATCGAGGCAGCGGCGGGGCCCTTCGGCGCGATGCTCTCGGCGGAGGCCCCGAGGTGTCCGGGCGGCTCGCTCCCGGCGAGGGTCGTCGACCGGGGGCGCGCGGCCACGGGCGCCGGGGGCGCGGGAGGTCGCGCCGAGATCGGCTTTCGCTTGAGCGTCAGATCGAGCGGCGCTGCGGAGGTGATGACCTCGTCTTCGTCGCCCTCGTGCGGATACGAGGGCGGCCGGCGAGCCACGAGGTACGTGTCGCCGCTCGGCGTGATGGTCTCCTGGGGAGGCCGCGGCGGCGCGGCTACCTCGGCGTCATCGGACCAAGGATCGAGGATCGGCTCGCGCGGCTTGCGCCGCGACACGGCGATCCCCGGTGTGGTCGCGGTCACGCCTGTGCGGGCAGGGGCAGGCGGCGAGACCTGTTCCTCGACGACGATGTCGTCGGTGTCGCCGGCTTGCGCGTGGTCCTCGGTGTGCGCCGCAGCCGCAGCGCTCGCGGCCTGAGGCGACGCCGCTGGCGGCAACGTCGCAGGCGGCGCGACGGGCGGCGGCGCGACAGGCGGCGGCGCGACAGGCGGCGGCGCGACAGGCGGCGGCGTGGCGGACGCCGACACCGCGGGCGGCGGCGGCGCGACGGGCGGTGCCGACGGCGCTGCGGGCGGTGGCGGCGGAGGCGCGACGGACGCCGGCACAGGCAGCGGAGCCGCGGGGGGCGGCGGCGGCGCTGAGGGCAGCGGTGGCGGAGGCGCGACGGACGGCGACACGGCCGCCGGCGGCGCGCCGGGCGGCGGTGGCGGCGGCAGGACGGACGGCGACAAGGTCAGCGGCGGCGCTGAAGGCGCAGGCACCGGCGCGGCGGGGGCCGACGCGGCCATGGGAGCCGAGGCGGGCGGCGCGACGGATGGCGACAAGGCTGGCGATGGCGGTGCTGCGGAGACCGGCGCCGGTGGAGGCAGCGGCGCCGGCGGAGGCAGCGCCTGCGCATGGGGCGGCGGCAGCGGCGGCGCGGCGTAGGCGAGCGCCGAAGGCGCAGGCAGCGGCGCCGGCGGAGGCAGCGCCTGCGCATGGGGCGGCGCGACGGGCGGCGGCAGTGGCGGCGTGGCGTAAGCGAGCGCCGAAGGCGCAGGCGGCGGCGGCAGCGGCGCAGCGGAATGCGGCAGCGGCGCGACGGATGGGGGCAGCGGCGCAGCGGAATGCGGCGTCACCGGGGGTGGCAGCACCTGCGGTGCCGGCGGCGGAACAGATGGTGGCGGCGGCGGCGCAGCGGAATGCGGCGTCACCGGGGGTGGCAGCGCCTGCGGTGCCGGTGGCGGAACGGATGGCGGCGGCGGCGGCGGCTGCGGGCGCGGCGGCGCGAACGACGGCGGATGGGGCGGCGCCGGCGAGTGCGCCGCCGGCGGCGGCTGCGGGCGCGGCGGCGTGAACGACGGCGGATGGGGCGGCGCCGGCGGAGTTCCGAACGACGGCGGCTGCGACGTCGGCGGAGTTCCGAACGACGGCGGCTGCGACGTCGGCGGAGGCCCGAACGACGGCGGCTGCGGCGCCGGCGGAGGCCCGAACGCCGGCGACTGCGGCGGCGTCGCGGTTGCTCCTGGCGCCGGCGGCTGGGATCCCTCCGCGATGAACCTCGGCAAGGGCGGCGGTGGCGCCGGCGCTCCCGGGAATGCGGACGGCGGCGGAGGCAGCGGCATCGCCGGCGGCGGCTCGCTCGTGGAGCGAAGCCCCGCAGCGCGCGGGGGCGGCGGGGGACCCATCCCGGCGTCGGACCGGCCTCGCTCCGGCAACGAAGCCTGCGCCGACAGCGCCTCTTGCGGCACCGGCGGGGGAGAAAGGCGAGGCGGAGCCGACGACGGCCGCGGCGATGCCGCGAGCGGCGGCGGTGCCGGGGGCGGCAGCGCGCTCTGCGCCTTCGCCGCCGCGAATCCATGCGGGTCCGCGGTCATCTGCGGCCTGAACGACGGAGCGACCGGTGGTGGAGGCGGCGGCGGGATGGCGCTCGCCGCCTGCGTCACAGGAAGCGGCGGCGCCGGCGGAGGCTGGCTCTGGTAGAGGGCGCCGCCCTGGAGGTTGGTCACCCCCGCCGGCGGAGCGGACGGCGCGACCGGCGGAAGGCCGTAGGGTGGGTCGAGCCGCTGCGGGTACGGGGCGGGGGGCGGCTGCGAGCGCGGTGCGGCCTGCGGCGCTGCCGGCGCGAACGGCGGCGGCTGGACCGCGGGCGCGGCCTGCGGGGAGGCGCCGCCCGCCGGCTGCTGCGTCCGCCGCTGCGGCGGCACGGGCGGGGGCGGCGGCGGCGCGCTGCCTTGCGCAGCGCCGGGGAGCGCGGGAGCGACCGGCGCGACCGGTCGGGCCGCGGCGCCGGGCCCGTCCTCAGCGCCCGGTTGGATCCTCGGCAGCGGCGTTGAGGGCGCCAGCGGAGGCCGCAGGCGCTCCGCTTCGGCGGCGAGCTCCGGCTGCGAGAGCGGCTCGAACATGTCGATCTCGATCGAGGGCATCGAGGCGCGCAGCTCCTCGGTGAGCGAGCGGCGGCGGCGCCAGGTCTGCTCGTCGGACGGAGGGGCTTCGTCCGAGTCCGAGTCCGAGTCCGGCGCCGGGGCCAGCTCGTCGTCCTCGCTGGTGATGGTCTCCAGGAGATCGGGGTCGCTCGGCTGCCCGACCTCCGAGGCCATCACCTCCTCGAGCGCCGTCGCGCACAGCCCGAGCTCCGAGGCGCGGAACGTCTGCCCCGCCGCCTCGGCCGCGTCGGCCGCGCGCCGCAGCCACACGATGGCGTCACGCCGCTCGCCTCGCGCCCACAGCGCGCTGGCCGTGGAGATCCCCCACACGACATCTTCATCGTCATTCGGGTGCGGTTCGGGGAGGGCGACCACGCGGTTCGCCATGAGCAACACCACCTATCACAGGCCCCACAGCGGCCGTTTACCCCATCATACCGGGCGAGCCGACGTCCTGGTTCGAGCGTCGCGCGAGCCCCACGGCGCGGGAAGCCGCGCCAGCAAGAGCTTAGCCGCGCTCGCTGCGGCACGTACAAATTACGGTACGGATGTCCGCTCCTGGCCGTCACACGGCCGCCAGAGCCCGGCGCCAGCGCAAAGCGGCCGCACATTGGCCAGGAAGCCCAGGGGAAGCGTCAAGGCAGCCCAGGCGAGCGCCGCGCGCCCTCGTCGCGGGGCGGCGGAAAGGGGAGGCGGCCAGCAGCTTTGCGCGTCACGCAGCGCTTGCGCGTCACGCAGCGCTTGCGCGACGCGGCGAGCGCTGCCCGCTCAGCGCTTGCCCACTCAGGTGGACCGCCGGCCGCCCATGCGCCGCGGCGGGCAGCCCAGGACCGCGGCGCGACGGCGCATCTCGTCGACACCATCTCGCGACGCAGCCTCTCCGGGCATGCGCCTCGCGAGCCAGCCGATGAGCGTCAGCCCCGCTGCGCGGGCGTCTGCGGGCATCGTTCCTTCGTTCAGGAGGCTCGCGATCTGGGCGATCAGACGCGTGCGCGTTTCCTCAGGCGCCATCCTGCGTGCTCCATGAAGCATTCGAACGGGAAAGTCAAAACAACCGCCATGCTAGCGCGCAGCCCCGGCGGCGGGGACGACAGGGCTGTGCTCTCCTCAACATCCATCTCGGTTCGCTCGCCCGAGTCGACGGCGTGCCAACACGCGTTGCGGGGCGGCGTCAAGATGGCTCACGCGAGGATTCAGATCGGCGCGATCAGCACCTCGCGATCCTTGGCGCCGTTCGCGGGCCCGACGAGCCCGCGCTTCTCCATCGCCTCGACCAGCTTGGCGGCGCGGTTGTAGCCGACGCCGAGCTTGCGCTGCAGCCACGAGGTCGAGCAGCGCCGGGTATCGGCCACGATCCGCACCGCGGCGTCGTACATGGGGTCGGTCTCCGCGTCGGACGTGTCGGGCTCCTCGCCCTCCTCGTCCCGGGGCCGGAGGATCGCCTCGTCGTAGACCGGCTCCCCCTGGAGCCGGAGGAAGTCGGTGATCTTCTGGACCTCCTCCTCGGAGCAGAACGGGCACTGGACGCGGCGCGTGTCGTTCGAGCCGTTCATCTTGATCAGCATGTCGCCGCGGCCGAGCAGGTGCTCGGCGCCCTGCTCGTCGAGGATCGTGCGGCTGTCCACCTTCTGCGCGACCCGGAAGGCGATGCGCGTGGGGAAGTTCGCCTTGATCATGCCGGTGATCACGTCGACGCTCGGCCGCTGCGTCGCGAGGATCACGTGCATGCCGGCGGCGCGCGCCTTCTGCGCGAGCCGGGCCACGCTCGCCTCCACGTCCTTGCCCTGCTGCATCATCAGGTCGGCGAACTCGTCGACCACGATCACGATGAAGGGGATCTTCTCCGGCAGCGCCGCGTCCGACCCGTCCTTGGCCGCGTCGATCTCCACCTCGAGCCCATCGGCGCCGATCGCGCTCACCTTGGCGGGCGGCTTCGGCGGGCGCGCCTCGCCGCGCTGCACGCGCTCGACCCACGCGTTGTAGGTCGTGATGTTCTTCGTCCCCGCGTTCGCGAAGAGCTGGTACCGGCGCTCCATCTCGTCGACGGCCCACTTGAGCGCGTTCGCCGCCTGCTTCATGTCCGTCACGACCGGCAGGAGCAGGTGCGGGATGCGATCGAAGGGCGCGAGCTCGACGACCTTCGGATCGATCATGAGGAGCCGGAGCTCCTCGGGCGTCTTGCGGAAGAGCAGGCTCACCAGCATGACGTTGAGCCCGACGCTCTTGCCCGCGCCGGTCGCGCCCGCGACGATGACGTGGGGCATCGACGCGAGGTCGGCGAAGTACGGCGTTCCGATGATGTCGCGGCCGAGCACGCACGGCAGCGGCGCCTTCATCTCGAGGAAGCGGCGGTCCTCGACGAGCTCGCGCAGGTTCACGGGCAGGCGGTGCTCGTTCGGGATCTCGAAGCCGATCCGGTTCTTCCCGGGGATGGGGGCGACGATGCGGACCTTGCGCGAGAGGCCGAGCGCGAGGTCGTCCGCGAGGCCTGCCACCTTCGACACCTTGGTGCCGGCGGCGGGAGAGACCTCGAACGTCGTCACGGTCGGCCCCGGGTGGATCTCCTCGACCTTGCCGCTCACGCCGTAGTCGGCGAGCGTCTTCTCGAGGAGCTGCGCGGTCGCCTTGAGCTGATCCGCGTCGAGCTGGATCCGCCCGCCCGCGGCCGCGTCGAGCATGTCGGTCAACGGCAGGCGGAAGCCCGCTCCGCTGGCCGGGACGACCTTCACCACGGCCGGCTTCTCGCTCACGAGCTCCCGCCTCGTGTCGACGATCGTCGGGGCGCGCGGCGCGGCGCCCTGAGGCCGCTCCGGTCCGCCGGCGGGCGGAGGCTCGCGGTGGGCCACCCTGGGCTCCGGCTCGCGGGCGGCCGGCTCGCGGGCGGGCAGCTCGCGCGGCTCGCGGTGGGCCAGCCTGGCGCCCGGCTCCCGCACCGGCAGCTCGCGCACCGGCAGGATGGGCGACGGTGTGGGCACATCGAGCACTTCCGGCTCCGCGAACGCGTCTGCGTTGTCCTCGTCCGCGCTGTCCTCGTCCGCGCTGTCCTCGTCCGCGTTGTCCTCGTCCGCGTTGTCCTCGTCCGCGCTGTCCTCGTCCGCTGAAACGAACGCCGCGGCCTCGTCCGCGTCGTACTCCTCCTCGATCTGCACCTCGCGCTCGACGATGCGCGTCTCGCCCGCGAACGGCGATTCGTCGACCTCCTCCAGGGCAGCGGCGCCTCGCGGCTCTGCGGGGGTCGTGGCGCGGCGCCGCGCAGCCCGGCGCGGACCACCTTCGCGCGGCTCGACGGCGCGCTGCGCCCTCTCGCGGAGCTCGTCGAGCCGCTGCGCACCCTCGCGCGGCTCGGCGGCGCGCTGCGCCCTCTCGCGGAGCTCGTCGAGCCGCTGCGAGCCCTCGCGCGGCTCGACGCTGTGCGCCGCCGCCGCGCGCGGCTCGTCGTCGTGCGCCATCACCTCGCGCGTTCCGTCGCTCTGCGGAGCCTCGTCGTGCGGCTCGGCGGCGCGCAGCACCACCTCGTGCGCCTCTCCGCCGTGGATCACCACCTCGCGCGGCTCGGCGGCGCGCAGCACCACCTCGTGCGCCTCTCCGCCGTGGATCACCACCTCGCGCGGCTCGGCGGCGCGCAGCACCACCTCGTGCGCCTCCCCGCCGTGGATCACCGCCTCGCGCGCCTCCGCGCCGCGGACCACCGCCTCGCGCGCCTCCGCGCCCTGCTGCGCCGCCTCGCGCGGCTCGCGGGCCTGCGCCTTCCGCCCGCGCCGCGGCTTCGGCGGGGCCGCCGGCTCCTCCGGGGCGGCGGTGAGCGGCGCGCTCTTCCACAGATCGATCGCCGGCGCCGCGGCGCCGGCCGGCTCCACCGGCGTGCTCCTCGCGCCGGGATCGGAGAGCGGCTCGTCGGCGTCGTCGGCCAGCGCGGCGATGATCGCGTCGGGGCTGGAGTTGCGCGCGATGATCGGCGGCCCCTCCTGCTCCGAGGCGGCCGCCCGACGCTCCAGGTCGCGCGCCGCGGCCCACGCCCCGAAGAGCGCGCGCGCCCAGCCGGCGACGCGCGCGGCGATCGCGACCGCGAGCTGCTCGGCCCGGTGCGCGAGCTCGATGAACGAGAACGTCGCGCGGCCCATGAGGATGAGCGCGACGATGGTGAGCCCGATGATGTACGAGCCGATGTTCGAGAAGAGCGCGCGCAGCACCTCCCCGAACAGCTCGCCCACGGCCCCGCCGAGCGGCATCGCGCCGAACGCGACCGCCCGCGGGAACGCGACGTGCGAGAGCGCCGCCAGCACCACGACGACCACGACGTCGCCGCTCAGCCGGAACATGCTCGCGATCGAGCGCCTGGAGCCGAGCAACGGCGTCGCGAGCAGCGCCAGCTCGAGCGGGACGAACCACGCGATGACGCCGACCGCCTCGACCGACGCGCCCGCGAGCGCCGCGCCCACCGGCCCGACCCAGTCCTCGCCCGAGAGCTCCGGGCGCAGCGGATCCGCGCGAAATGACGCGAGCGCCAGCGCGCTGTACAAGGCGGACACCAGGAGGACCAGCGCCGCCGCCTCCCGGGCATAGCTATGTCCCTGCGGCGCGGCAGGACCCGCGACCCCCGCCGGGCTGGTCCGTACGGCGCCGCGCGCCCCGGAACGCAACGGCTCGGCAGGGCCGGCGGCGGGCTGGGCACGGCGAGGAGCGAACAAGGGGACGTGCATACCTACCTAAACCTACTTTGCTCACATATGCGTACTCCACCCCGGGGGCAAGAAGTCTGGATGGCCTGGTAAGAATCGGGCACGGGCGGAAGGTTCGGGTACTTTCGCGTGCTTCCGCGCGCTGGCGTGTGCCCGAGGTCGCCCGAGAGCGACGGCGTCGTCGGACCCGAGGGGGCCGAGGGCCTGGGGAGACGCGGCCGCGATGGAGTTTCGGCCGGATTTGACGCAAACTTTGTTCGAGCTCCCTTCCTATCGTCCTTGAAATTCTTTCAAACAGGACGCGGCGGGCGGTACCATCCCCACCCTCCTGGGACGTGCATGGAAACTGTCGAACGAGCAGGGCGGCGCGCTGGCGCTGCGGGCCTTCTTTTGCTGTGCCTCGCGACCGCGGGCGTGGGGCTCGCCACCAGCGGGTGCCGCGTCAACGAGAACGACATCCACCGCTGGGAGACCACGGCCCACGGGCCGGACAAGCTCAGGGCCGTCTTGTTTCACGACAAGTACGACAACTCGCTCCGCGTCGAGGCGGCCACGTCGCTCATCCGCATGAAGCCGCGGCAGGGCCGGCGCGTGGGCATCGGCATCATGGTCGAGACCCTCGCGACCATGGCGCCCGAGGCCCGGCAGGCCATCGTGGCGTCGCTCGTGCCGTCGATCATCGCCGAGCTCAGAAAGCCGCCGCCCGTCGCGCAGCCCGGGCAGCCGGTCCCGCCGGACACCTCGTTCCCCTACAAGGACGCCGCGTACGCGATGCTCACGTCGGACCGGACGGTGATCATCGCGGACGAGGGGCTGAAGGAGGGGCTCAAGGCCGCGCTTATCGACTGGGCCATGGCGGACTTCGAGCACCGGCTCGAGGACCGCTCGCAGGCCTACGGGATGGAGCAGCTCCTGCGCGCCATCGGCCCCGCCGCGGTGGCCGGCCTGCCGAAGCTCATGACGCGCGAGGCGAAGCGGCTCGACCAGATGGCGTCGCTCGTGGCCGAGTACGGCGACCCGCCGACCAAGGAGGCCGCCTCGGCGAACCTGGTCACCATCGCGAAGTTCGTCACCTCGAGCGAGTGGGTCAACGCCAAGAAGCCCGACCTTCAGGCGGCGAACGCCGCGTCGAAGCTCACGCCCACCGAGAAGCAGTTCGAGGCGCAGCTCGCGCAGTACCAGGAAGAGGAGCTCTTCCGGGTCTTCGGCTCGATGAAGAAGCTCGGCGGCCGGCCGTCGGTGGACTTCCTCCTCGGCTTCGCGGCGGACAAGGAGCAGCCCGAGAAGCGCCGCCAGGCGGCCCTCGCCGCGCTCGAAGGCCGGCTCGACCGCAACAACCCGAGCGACATCCAGCGCATCCTCGAGATCGCGACCGCCGACGCGCCCGACGCGGTGCTCGACCAGGCCTTCCGCCGCGTCGGCGAGATGCCGCGCGAGCTCGTCGTCGAGAAGCTCTACGGCCTCTTCAAGACCGACAAGTGGAAGATCCGCCGCGCCGCCGCCGCGACCATCCTGAAGATGTCGACGGTGAAGCACATCGACGAGTTCATGAGCAGGCTCCCCGACAGCAAGGGGTTCGCCATGGGCGAGGCGCTCACGTACGGCGCGGCGTTCGGCGACCTGAAGGAGGGCTCGCCCCTCGAGGCCCTGCAGAAGCACTTCGCCGCGGGCCCGGCGCCGGCGCGGACGAGCGCCATCGCCTACTACTTCACCTTCGGCACGGCCGCCGATATCCCCGCGGTCAAGGCGCTCGAGGGCGACACGACGCGCGCGCCGGTCTGCGAGGCCGACCCGGACTGCAAGTGGGCGTGCGAGGTGCCGAAAGAAGGGTCCACGGAGCGCGAGCTCAGGGACGTGAAGACGGTCGGCGAGTTCGTTCAGTACTGCATCGAGCCGGCCATGCAGGACAGGAAGCCGGAGCTCGAGAAGGGCGAGAAGAAGTGACGGGAGCGCCGGCGCAGAACGCGGGATCACCGGGAGGTGCTGCGGCGATCCCGGCGCGGCTCCGGCCGGCGCTCGCCCCGCGCTCCACGCTCGGCTCGCGGCGCGGCGAGGAGCCGGGTTTCACGGCGGGCTGCGCGGGCTCTCGAGGGATCTCACGCCGTCATGCTCACGGTCGCAGCGCGCCATCGGCGCGGCCCAGAGCCGTCAGGTGCTTGCAGGGAAGAGGCCGGGAGGAGGCTTCCCAGCGCAATTCATCCTCCATTATCGTTGGGTAGAGATGAGCGCGGATCCGAACAAGAAAAGCGCACGGACGTTCCAGTGTCGCGATGTCCTTTGGGAGACGTTCGAGCAGATGGCGCGCGAGCTCGAGTGCTCCATCGACTACCTCATCAATGAGTCGATGAAGCAGTACGCGCGGCAGCGAAGCTACAGCCCGCGCACGCCCTTTCCGCCGCCCGCCAGGGTCGACGGACCGCCCGGCTCCGGACAGCAGGCGGCCCCGCACGCTCATCAGACCGCAGCGCCCCCCAACGCGACGCCCCAGCCGCCCGGGCTGGTGACGCCCGGCTCGGCGCCGCCGTTCGGCGCGGGCGCCGCGCCGATGGTCGCGATGCAGCAGCAGCCGGCGGTCGGCGGGTCGCCCTACGGCGCCTCGCCCGGCGCGCCCTCCTACGGCGCGCCTTCGCCTCCGTACGGCGTGCCCCCCGTGGGGCCGATGCCGACGCCCGTCCCGGCGCTCACGCCGCCGCCGCCGCCGCCGGGGCAGGTCCGGCAGGGCGCGCCGCCGCCGCCGCCGCCGCCGCCCGGCAGCAGCAGCGCCGGCGGGAAGCGACCGAGCCTGCCCGTGCCGCCGCCCATCCCGGGCCGCGTCGGCGGCCCGCCGCCGCCGCCGACCAGCGTGACCCGCCTCGGCGCGCCGCCGCCCCTCCCGTCGCAGGCCTCGAACCCCGGGGGGCGCCAGAGCATGCCCGGCGCCTCCGCGGGCCGCTCGGGGCCGCCGCCGCCGCCGATGAGCAGCGCGACCGGGTACGCCTCGCCGATCGCCCCGCCGCTGGCGCCGCCGCCCTACGGCATGCCGCCGCAGGCATCCAGCAGCGTGCCGGGCCCGCCGCCGCTGGGCATGGGGATGCCGAACCAGGTCCCCGCCGGCCCGGCGCTCGCCGCGTTCTACGCGGGGCAGCGCTTCGTGGTGAACAAGGACCGCTTCATCATCGGGCGCGGCAAGCAGTCGAGCGATCTGACGATCAAGGACCCGAACGTGTCGCGCCAGCACGCCATGGTCGAGTTCCTCAACGGCCAGTACTACATGGTCGACATGGGCTCGACGAACGGCGTCGAGTACAACGGCCAGCGCATCGCCCGGAAGGCCATCGTCGAGGGGGACCTCTTCCGGATCTGCGACCACGAAGTGCGCTTCTCCTACCGCTGACCGCGGGCGATCTGGCCTGTGTCGGGCTCAGGTCGCGCGCCGAGCCGCGACACCCCGCCGGGGCCAGATGATCCGCGCCGCGGCGCCGCCGGGGGGAGGGAGCTCGGGCGCGGCGCCAGGCGGGAGTTTGGCTTGAGCGCGCGCAGCGTCCTAGGATCCCGCCGCAAGATGGTGAAGCGTGGAGGCGCCGCGGCCGGCTCGCGGGGACTGCGCCGCGGCGCGCTGCGAGGCGTGCGCCGCGGCGCGCTGCGGGGCGCCGCCGCGGCGGTCGCGCTCGGCGCGGCGATCTGGGGCGGGGCGGTCTTCGCGTCGCAGCTGCCGCCGTGGGTGCCGGCGGGCGAGGTCCCGCTCCCGGCCTGGGTCAAGAGCGCGCGCGTGCTCAAGCGGGACCAGCCGCTGTTCGAGGCGCCGGGCGAGAGCCCGCGCCGCCGCGGCTCCGTCGACCGCAACGTGCAGCTGCCCATCTTCGCCGTCCGGCGGGCCGACGGCTGCCTCGGGCGCTGGCTCGAGGTGGGCGCCACCGCCTGGGTCTGCGACGACGCCGTCGAGCTCTCGGCCGCAGGTCCGATCAGCCCGCTGGTGCGGACGTGGCGCGAGATGCCGGACGGGCTCCCGTACCGCTACTACTTCGTCGGACCCGACGGATCGTTCGGCTACCGCCGGGCCGAGGCGGCCGACATCGACGCGCCGGACGCGCAGCTCGAGCCCGGGTTCGCCGTGGCGATCGTCGAGGAGCGGGCCGTCGGCGGGGCGCGGTACGGCCGCACGAACAGCGGCTTCTGGGTGCCGATGCGCGATCTCGGTCCGGTGCGCGCCTTCGCGTTCCACGGGGTCGACGTCCCCGCGGGCGCCGCGCAGATCGCGACGGCGTGGGTCGTGGCCGAGCGGGCGCCGCTCTTCACGCGGACGGCGGCGGGCTTCGCGCGGACGCGGACCGAAGAGAGCAAGGCGCGGTTCGAGGTCGTCCCCTACCTCGAGGAGGCGCAGGGCGCCGCGGGGAAGCTCGCGCGCATCGCGGACGGCGACGGCGCGGCGTGGATCGCGGTCCGGGATCTCCGGCGGCCTTCGATGGCGCCACCGCCGCCCGAGGTCGACGTCGAGGCGGGCGAGCGGTGGATCGACGTCGAGCGAGCGACGCAGACGCTCGTGGCGTACGAGGGGCGGCGCCCTGTGTTCGCGACGCTCGTCTCGACCGGCAAGGGCGCGCCGGGGTCGCCGCGCGCCACGCCCGCCGGCACCTACCGCATCTGGGCCAAGCTGCTCACCTCGGACATGGACAACCTCGAGGACGAGGGCGCCGAGCGCTACTACCGGATGGAGGACGTCCCCTACGTGCAGTACTTCTCCAAGGGGGTCGGGCTGCACGGCGCGTTCTGGCATCGCTCGTTCGGCCAGGTGCGGAGCCACGGCTGCGTGAACCTGGCCCCGCTCGACGCGCAGCGGCTGTTCTGGTGGACGTCGCCCCGGCTCCCCGCCGGCTGGACGGCCGTCCTCCCCACGGCGCACGAGCCGGGCACCGTGGTGCGCGTGAGGTAGCTGCAGCAGGGCACGCCGACGCCGCGAGACGCAGCGGGAAGCGAGCTCGCGTGGCGGGCGTTGCCGTGCGGGCTGGCCGCTCGTGCGATGCGTCGTGGTGCTCGGGCGGGGACGTCGCGCGCGGCGAGGCTCCGTGGAAGGAGCGCTCGGCCGGCGCAGCGGGGAGGGCGGAGAGAAGGAGCAGCGGAGCCGGCCCGGCGGGGCGCGGCGGGCGCTGGCTCAGGGGGCGATCTTGCCCTGGAGGAAGAAGGCGATGACCCAGGAGAGGAGCACGAGCGACTCGATGAGCGCCAGGCCGAGGATCATCGGGGTCTGGATCCGCGCCGCAGCGCCCGGGTTCCGGGAGATGCCTTCCAGGGCGGCGGCGGCAGCGCGCCCCTGGCCCATGGTGCCGCCGAGGGCAGCGATGCCGATCGCGAATCCAGCCGCGACGGCGAGCCACGAGTTCGCGTCGTACTTGTTCGACGCCGCGCCATCCTGCGCCAGCGCCATAGCGGGAACCAGTACCAGCGCAGTGCCGACAACGGCGGACAGCGACAGCTTGCTCTTCAGCGACATCCGAATCTGCTCCTTTCAAGCCACACAACCCGCGCGGGGCTGCATGCGTAACATCTGCGTGGGTCGGGGGCTCCGCGGGCGGCCCCCCATCGAGATCCGGGGATCGCTCCGGGGACCTCTTCTACTGCTTCGGCAGGGGATCCGCTTCCGCGGCCCACCCACCTCTCTGGGGCAACCCATCGACAGCGGGGCCCCTCTAATCCGTTTTTCGAGGGCTGGCTAGCCTTCTCTTCACCTTCGGCGCCGTTCTCTGCGGCGTCGGCGAGGCCCTGACCGAGCGGTCAGGCGAAGCGGTCAGTGATGGTCCGCCTTCTCCGTCGCGAGGCCGATGTAGATGCAGCTCAGCAGGCAGAACACCAGCGTCTGCACGACGATGACGATGATCGCCAGGAACATCAGCGGCACCGGGACGAACAGCGCGACGAGCCCGAGGAAGATGCTCGCCACGAGGTGGTCGACCCCGATGTTGAGCATGAGCCGGATCGACAGCGTGACCGGGCGGACGCAGGTGGAGATGACCTCGATGGGGAAGATGAGCGGCGCCAGGTACCACTTCGGCCCGGCGAGGTGGGCGACGTAGCTCCAGCCGTTCTCCTTCAGCCCGTAGTAGTTGAACAGGACGAACACGACGACCGCGCACCCGAGCGTGATGTTCAGGTTCGAGGTCGGCGGGTTCACCCCGGGGATGAGCGCCGAGGCGTTCGAGAAGAAGATGAACGCGGCCGAGCCCCCGATGAGCGGGAAGTACCGCTTCGCGTTCGCGGGCCCCATCACGTCCCGCGCCATCCCGTAGAAGTAGCCGAAGAACGCCTCGAAGAACGTGCGCAGCGTGAGCTTGTCCTCCGGGATCACCGACTCGTTCAGCCGCCGGTACTGCGCGCGCACCTCGCTGGCGAGCAGCACGAACAGCAGGATGATCAAGAAGCTCATGAAGATCGGCTCGGTCCCGCGGTAGTCCACGGTGTGGTGACCGATGAAGGTCTTGCCGATGTTGCGAGCGTTCTCCCGGAGTCCGGGGAGCTGCGCCAGGAGGTACGTGAGGAACCCTGTGTGCTCAGGCATGGCTTTCGTCGTCGATGCGCCGCGCTGGCAGCCGCGCGGCTGCGCCGGCACGGTCGCGTGCTGGCGCGCCTTGGGGAGTTCGCCCTCGGTCGAGGGGCCTCGCCTCTACCACAACTCGTTTACGGTGGGCACCCTGGAGCGCGCCTGGGCCGCTCCGCGTGGCGCGCCGGTCGCGCCGGCGCCGCCGGTCCTCCCGGGAGGCCAGCCGGGCGCGACCGGCGGGGGCTCAGTCCGCGGGGGGCTTCGGTCCGAACAGGGTCCCCAGGCTGATGCCGACGACGAGCGAGGCGTAGCCGACCATCAGGGCGACCCCCGAGACGGCCTCGGTCTTCAGGACGAGCCACACGCCGCCCATCAGGCCGGTGAGCTTCACCATCGCGATCAGCGTCCACGAGACGGTGTGGCCCCGGCGCGAGATGAACGCGTCGACGATCCGGGCGAAGACGTACAGGTTCGCCGTGGCGATCGCGCCCCCGAGGGCGACGCCGAGCGCCGCGCGCGGGCCGTACGCGAGCAGCCCGGCGACGGACAGGACCGCCGCGGTGCCGGCGACCCAGCGGAGCACGGCGCGCATGGTCGCGTCCCCGACGCCCGGTCTGTCCTCCGCGTCGGGCTCCCTGGGCGGCGGCTCGCTGCCGGAGTCCCCAGCTCGTCGATCAGCGCTCATCGTGCTCCTTCGCGGGCCGCCGCTCGTCGAGATCGTCGGTCATCTCGCTCGAGGCCGCCCGGCGGTCTTCGCCCTGCGCGCGCTCGTCCTGCCGCGCCTTCCGGTCGTCGAACATCGGCGCGGGGTTCCCCTGCTCGCGCTCCTCGCGCGCGGCCACCGCCTGCATGTCCTTCCACGCCCGATAGACCGCCTTGCCGGCGGCGCCGAGCCCGAAGAAGAACCAGAGCACCGACATCAGCGGCTCGGTCCCGAGCTTCCCGTCGAGCCAGCGGCCGATGAAGAGGCCGACGAGGATGCTCAGCACCACCTCGAGACCGATGGTCCCGTAGCTCCCGACGGCCTTCCACTCCTGCTTCATCAGGGGATCCGATCACCCGGCAGTACCTGGGTGCCTCTGGTCGCGATTACAAGCGGTCCCCGACGGGGTCAACCGCCGTCGGGCGCTCGGCCCGAGGCGCCGCGGCTAAGCGCGCCGCGCGATCAGCGCCTCGAGCGACGCCCGCATCGCCTGCGCGGCCTTGCCGCGGTGGCTCACGAGGTTCTTCTCGGCCTCGCCGAGCTCGGCCATCGTCCGTCCGTAGCCCTCCACGACGAACAGCGGGTCGTAGCCGAAGCCGCCCGCGCCCCGGGGATGCCGGCCGATCCACCCCTCGCAGCGCCCCTCGGTCACGATCGGCGGCGCTTCGGATCCCGGATCGAGCAGCACCATCACGCAGCGGAAGCGGGCTCGACGCTGGTCGTCCGGCACGCGCTCGAGCGCCGAGAGCAGCGCCTCGTTGTTCTCCGCGTCCGTCGCGCCCTCGCGCGCGAAGCGGGCGGACCGCACGCCCGGCCGTCCGCCGAGCGCGTCCACCTCGAGGCCCGAGTCCTCGGCGAGCGTGACGAGGTTCGACCGGAGCGCCCCGGCGCGCACCTTGAGGAGCGCGTTGTCCAGGAACGTCTCGCCGTCCTCGACGACCGGCGGCGCGTCCGGCAGCACCTCCGCGAGCGAGCGCACCTCGATCGGGAGATCGGAGAGCAGCGACCGCAGCTCCGCGAGCTTCCCCCGGTTCGAGGTGGCGGCGAGCAGGCGCAGCGGCTCCCGGCTCACGCGACCCTCCAGTGGTCCGTCTTGAACAGCCCGGAGAGGTCCACGCCGGCGTCGGTCAGCGCCCGGTGCTGCGCGCTGGCGAGCGACGCCACGCCCGCGAGCGCGAGATCGATCATGCTGTCGAGCTCCGTCCTGGGGATGGCCTCGTCCTCGGCCGTGGCCTGGACCTCGACGATCGAGCCGACCGCCGTCGCCACGACGTTCATGTCGACGCGGGCGGCGCTGTCCTCGGTGTAGACGAGATCCAGGGCGAGCCCGCCCGGGAGGTGGCCCACGCTGATCGCCGCCACCTGATCGCGGAGCACCGGCCCGCGGAGCGACCCGGCCGCGCGCAGCCGGTCGAGCGCCAGCGCGAGCGCCACGAACCCGGCGGTGATCGACGCGGTCCGCGTGCCCCCGTCCGCCTCGAGGATGTCGCAGTCGATCGCGATCGTCTGCTCGCCGAGCTGCTTCAGATCGACCGCCGCCCGGAGCGCGCGCCCGATGAGCCGCTGGATCTCCTGCGTGCGCCCGCTCGGGGCCTTGCCCCGCCCGTCGCGCGACTCCCTGCGGGCGGGGCTCGAGCGCGGGTGCATCTGGTACTCGGCCGTGAGCCAGCCGGCGCCCTTGCCGCTCATCCAGGCGGGGACCGTGGGATCGACCGACGCCGTGCAGAGCACGACCGTCCTCCCGGCCCGGTAGAGGACCGACCCCTCTGCGTTGCGGTGGAACCCGAGGATCATCTCCACGGGGCGGTGGACGTCGAGGGCGCGGCCGTCAGGGCGATTCACGAGCGCCGCCTTAGCACAACTCGGGCGTGGCACCGCCTCGGCGCGCGGCGGCGGCGACGAGCACCGCGGCGCTACATCCCGAACCAGGGACCCGGGTCGATCACGTCGGCGCCGCGCCGCAGCTCGAAGTAGAGCTTCGCGCCGTCCGGCCCGCTCGCGACCGTGCCCACCCGCGCGCCGCCCGGGAGCTGATCGCCGGCCTTCACGTCCGCGGCGCCGAGGTGGGCGTACACCGAGTAGTGCCGCTCGCCGTGATCGACGATCACGGTGAGCCCGTAGTCCGCGTAGGTGTCGGCGAACGCCACCCGCCCAGCGGCCACGCTGCGGACCGGCGCGCCGTCGAGGGCGGTGAGCTCGACGCCCGGGCCCCCGGCGCCGCGGCGCGACACCTTGCGCACCTCCGCGCGCCCGGCGATCGGGAAGGGGAGCCGCCCCATGAGCGAGCGGAAGCCGGCGCGGCGATCGAGCTCGGCGGGCCCCACGTCCGCCCCGTAGATCGCGAGGTAGTCGGGGCGCACGCTCGTCTCGAACGCGCGCGCGAACGCGGCGCGGCGCTCCTCCTCCTGGGCCAGCGCGACCCGGGCGCGGTTCATCGCCTCGCGGTGCACCTCGAGGGGCGCGCGCTCGGCGCCGAGGTGCGTGAGGCGGTCGGCGAGCTCGGCGCTGCGCCGGGTCAGCTCGGCCTCGCGGGCGAGGTCGCGCTCGAGGGCGAGCCGGGTGCGCTCCACGCGGGCGGCGTGGTCGACCAGCGCGTCGAACCCGCCCCCCACCGGGAGGAAGCCGGCGCGGACGTGGCGGTAATACGCGCGCCCGCGCGCGATCATCCGGCGGCGCGTGACATCGAGCGCCGGGCCGATCGCGTCGAGCTCCGCGCGCAGCGCCTTCTCCTCGGCGTCGAGCTTCGCGAGCAGCCGGTCGAGATCGTTCTCCGCCAGCGCGGAGCTCGGGCGCGCCGCCGGAGCGGGGGCCGTCGCGCCCGGCGGCGGAGTCGGATAGAGCGCCGGAACCTCCGCGCCGCTCGTGGCGGCGCCGGTCAAGAGCGCCAGCGCGATCGGGGCGATCCGGGCGCGGCGCTTCACACCGCCACCATCTTGCGCAGCGTGAGCAGCGCGGTCGCGGCGCCGAGCGCGGCGCCGAGGCCGACCATCCCGAGCGCGACCGGCCAGGGCAGGAACGACGGCGAGACGCCGAGCAGGTTCGCGAGCTCGTGATCGAAGCGGCCCCGCACCATCATGAACAGGGCGCCCAGCATGAGCAGCGCGCCCGCCGCGCCGGCGGCGCCCTGCGTCGCGCCCTCGACGATGAACGGACGGCGCACGAAGCCGTCGGTCGCGCCGACCAGCTTCAGCACCTCGACCTCGATCTTCCGGCGGTGCAGGAGGAGCCGCATCGTCGATCCGATGACGCTGACCACGGCGCAGAGGACGATCGCCGCGAGGCAGGCGCTCGCGGCGACTCCGCCGCCGAGGAGCGACGAGAGCCGCTCCGTCCAGCGCTGGTAGGTCTCCACCGTGTCCACGGCCGGCAGGGCGCGCAGCTTCACGGTCATCGAGGCGAGCGCCTCGTCGGAGACCTCCTCGGTGAAGCCGACCTCCAGGGACGCGGGGAACGCGCTCGTCGGCAGCGCGGCGAGGGCCTTGTCGCCGTCGTCGTGCACCACCTCGCGCCGCGCCTCGGCGCTCGTCACGAGCCGGACCTTCTTGACGCCCTCGGTGCCCTCGAGCGCGCGGGTGAGCTCCGCGGCCTCCGCCTCGGTCGCGCTGTCGCGCAGGTAGATCGTGGCGCGGCCGGCGCGGGACCAGCGATCGCGCACCGCCACGAGGTTCGTGACCACGAGGAGGGCCGAGGCGAGGCAGACGAACGCGACCGCGAGCGAGAAGATCGACAGCGCCTGCAGGCGCCAGTCGCTCCTCCCGGCCCGCCAGGTGCGCACCCACCTCCGCCGATCGTCTCGTTCGCTCGTCTGCATCCGGTCCCTCTATCCGTCGCCTGGGGCGGCGCCCTCGGCCCTACGCGGCGCCGCGCACGCCGCTGTCGAACTCGTCCTCGCCCTCGTCCTCGCCGGCCGCGAGGTCGCCGCCGGCCCCGAGGCCGTGCGGCACGTCGGTCGCCTTGCCGTCGTCGAGCACCACCACGCGCCGCGGGCGCACGTCGAGCAGCGTCCGATCGTGCGTCGCGAACAGCACCGTCGTCCCGGTCTCGTGGATGTCCTCGAACAGCCCGAGCAGATCGATCGCGAGCTGCGGGTCGAGGTTGCCGGTGGGCTCATCCGCGAGGATCAGCGCTGGCTCGCCGACGATCGCCCGCGCGATCGCGACGCGCTGCTGCTCGCCGCCGCTCAGCACCTGCGCCCGGTCACCGCCGCGCCCCGAGAGCCCGACGCGCTCGAGCGCCTCGCCGACCCGGGTCCGCAGCAGGCGCGACGGGAGGCCGAGCACCTCCAGCGCGATCGCCACGTTGTCGAACACCGTCCAGCTCGGGACCAGCTTGAAATCCTGGAACACGAAGCCGATGTTGCGCCGCAGCGCCGGGATGGACGTGTCGGTCAGGCGCGCGATGTCCCGGCCGAGGAAGAGGATCCGCCCGTCGTCCACGCGCTCGGTGCGGTGCACGAGCCGGAGGAGCGTGCTCTTGCCCGAGCCGCTCGGGCCGGTGATGAACACGAACTCGCCGCGCTCGATCGACAGCGACATGCCGCGGAGCACCGGCTGGTCCGCGCGGTACGACTTATATACGTCCTCGAAGACGAGGATCGGTCGCCGCGCGGCGGACGCGTCGTAGCGGTGGCCGGGCCGGAGCGCCGGACGAAATGAGCCTTGCGGGGGGGGCGCCGCCATCGGACCCTTCACCTATCAGCCTGCTCGGACACGGAAAACTTTTCGACCGAGGGCCGGACGGGCGTCCCCTCCGGATCGCCTTCTTCGGCCTCCCGCTCGCGGCGTTGCTGCTCCACGGCGACGGCCACGAGATCGCCCTCGCCGCGATCAGCCGCGCGGACGCCGTGGGGCTCCGCCGCGCTCGCCGCGTCTTCGGCTCGCGCCTCGTGCTGCGCCCCGACGTCGGGCGCCCCGCGCTCCGGTCGCGCGTCGAGGCGCTCGCGCCCGACCTCCTGGTGAGCTGGTTCTGGACCACGCGCCTGCCGATGTCGCTCGTGAGGGCGGCGCGGCTGGGGGGCATCGGCGTGCACCCCTCGCTGCTCCCGCGCCACCGCGGCCCGGATCCGACGTACTGGGCGATCGCGTCGGGCGACGCCGAGAGCGGCGTCACGGCGCACCGGATCGAGGCGGAGTACGACACCGGCGACATCCTGGACCAGGAGCGGCTCCCCATCGATCCGGCGTGGACCGCGTGGCAGCTCGCTCGCGCCCTGGATCGACCGAGCCTGCGCGTCCTGCGACGCACGGTCGCCCGGTTCGCGCGCGGCGAGGAGGTGGCGGGCGTCGCCCAGGATCCGGCGCTCGCGACGGCGGCGCCCGCGCCGGACGACGAGGCGTGCGCCATCTGCTGGTCCTGGCCGACCGAGCGCGTCCTCCGGCACATCCGCGCGCTCGCGCCGGCGCCTGGGGCGTGGACCGAGATCGAGGGCGCCTGCGTGATCGTCCTGCGGGCCGCGCCGGCGCCGGGCTTCCCCGAGGCGCTGGCGCCGGGCGAGGCGGTGGCCGAGGGCGGGGTGGCCGTCGTGCGGACCGGCGACACGGCGGTCGCGTTGCTGGCGGGGGAGATCGACGGAGAGCTGGCGTCGGCGGGCGAGCTCGCGGCGCTGGTGGCGTCGGGGGTGTCGGGCGCGCCGGGCGGGTGACCGCCCGCCGGGGCGCGCTCGGCGGCCGGCCGCGCTTCGCCGGCGGGTTCGCCTGGCCGGCTCGCGGGTCATCGAATCCTGAACCCGCGCGCGCGCGACCGCGTAGGATGCGCCCTTCGGAGGATTCATGTCGGAACCCGCGCAGCTTGCGAAAAGCGCCCGCGAACTGCTCGCCGCGGCGCTCAATGCGCTCCAGTCGAACGGGGTAGCGTCGCCTGAGATCGAGGCGCTCGCCGAGCCGATTGCGCAGGCGATGGGCATCATGCACCGCATCGAGCGTTCGGGGGGGCAGGCCCTCGACGGCAGCGAGATCGCGCTCGGTCACGTGCGCGACGTCCTGAACCGTCTGCAGAGGATCACCGTGGCCGATCCGGTGGTGGACGTGCTGATGGAGCACGTCGCCTCCTCGCTGAGCAAGGTGAATGCGCTGAACAGAGCGCAGGCCGCGAGCGCGTCTGCGCAGGCGCCCGCGCCTGTCGCAGCTGCGCCCGCGCCTGTCGCGACTGCGCCCGCGCCTGTCGCGGCTGCGCCCGCGCGCGTCGCGGCAGCTGCGCCCGCGCCCGTCGCGGTGGCCGCACCGCCGCCGGTCGCGGTGGCCGCACCGCCGCCGGTCGCGGCAGCTGCGCCCGCGCGCGTCGCGGTGGCCGCGCCGCCGCCCGTCGCGGTGGCCGCGCCGCCGCCCGTCGCGGTGGCCGCGTCCGCGCACCTCCAGCACACGCTGCCCTCGCCGCAGCAGCCAGGGCACGCGCCCGCCCCCCCTGCGTACCCCGCCGCGCCTCACCCGGCGGCGGACGCGCGTCGCGCGCCGCCGTACCAGCCCGCGCCGCAGCCCATCGACGGCCGCGCGCCCGCCGCGGTCGTCGACGTCGAGCTCGGCGCTCTGACCCCCTCGAATTTTTACAAGGGGCTCGCTGGCAACGACGTCATCGAGCACGGCGGCGTCTTCGTCGCGACCTACAAGATCCCGCCGATCGGCTCCGTCGTCACCCTGCGCGTCCGCCTGCCGGGCGACTACGAGTTCACCGCGTCTGCGACGGTCCGGTGGACGCGCGAGGCCGGCGGCTCGCGGGATTCGGCCGAGCCCGGCTTCGGCGCCCGGATCACGCAGATCTCCCCGGAGGGCCGGCAGCTCGTTTCCCGGTTCACGCGCAACAGGGAGCCGCTCTTCTACGACGACCTCTGACGTCGCCACGCCGCATCGGTCCAGGTGAATCTACCTCCCGCGCGCCCCGGCTCGCGAGCGAGCCGGCCGCTCCACCGCGCAGCCTCCGTCCTCGTCGCCGTCGCCCTCGCGGCGCTGCTGCTCCTCACGCCGCGGCCCGCCCGGGCGACCGGCGACCCCGATCTCGCGTTCTGGACCTTCGAGACCGAGCACTTCCGCGTGCACCACCCGCAGGGCCTCGCGCCGATCGCGGCGCGCATCGCCTCGCTCGCCGAGACCATCTACGGGCGCGTCGAGGACGCGCTCGGCTACGCCCCGAAGAGCCGCACCGAGATCGTGATCACCGACGACTCCGAGATCGCGAACGGGTCGGCCGGCACGCTCCCGTACAACGCGATCCGCCTCCTCGTGTCCGGGCCCGAGGACCTGTCGACGCTCGGCGACTACGACGACTGGTACCTCGACCTCGTCACGCACGAGTTCACGCACATCGCGCACATCGACAACACGTCGGGGATCCCGGCGATCCTGAACGCGATCGTCGGCAAGTCGTTCTCGCCGAACCAGGTGCAGCCGCGGTGGATCATCGAGGGGCTCGCCGTCGTGAGCGAGAGCAACCACACGAGCGGCGGTCGGATGCGCTCGACCATGTTCGACATGTACCTGCGCGCCGACGTGCTCGAGGACAACATCGCGGGGCTCGATCAGATCTCGAGCTCCGCGTTCCGCTGGCCGCAGGGCACCCTCTGGTACCTCTACGGCTCGAGGTTCCTGGGCTGGATCCTCGACGTCTACGGGCCCAACACGATGCGCGCCGTCTCCGCCGACTACGGAGCGTCGCTCGTCCCGTGGGGGATCAACCGCGCCATCCGCCGCGTGACCGGCAGGACCTACGTCGAGCTGTACGAGGGCTGGAAGGACCACCTCCGCCGGCTCTACCGGGAGCAGATGGCGGAGGTCGAGGCGCGCGGGTTGCGCGAGGGCACGCGGCTCACCCACCACCAGCGCACCGTCTATTACCCGCGGTTCGTGCCGCCCGTCGCGCGCCGCGGCGCCGCGGACGAGATCGTCTACTACCGTGACGACGGCCGCGAGCGCCCCGGCATCTACCGCCTCTCCCTCGCCGCGCCCGCGCCCGGGAGCGAGCGCCCGGAGGCGCTCGTCGCGCGCACCAACTCGGCCTCGCGACCGGCCTTCACGCCGGCCGGAGACATGGTCTTCACGGCGCTCATGCCGTGGCGCAACCAGTACTACCGGGACGACCTCGTCTTCCTGCCGCGCGGCGAGGCGGCGCCCGACGGCGACGAGCCCTCGCGTCGACGGCTGACGCGCGGCCTGCGCTCCTCGGCCCCGGACGTGAGCCCGACCGGAGAGCACGTCGCCTTCTCCCTCAACAGCAAGGGTACCCGCTACCTGGAGATCGCGCGGCTCTCCCCGAGCGGCATTTCGGAGCGGCGCGATCTCGTGCCGAGCGCGCGCTTCGAGCAGGCCTACTCCCCGTCGTTCTCGCCCGACGGCAAGCTCCTCGCGTACAGCGTCTGGACCGCCGGCGGCTACCGCGACATCCGCGTGGTGGACGTCGCCACGGGCAGCTTCCGTCAGGTGACGCGCGATCGCGCGACCGACATGAGCCCGGCGTGGTCGCCCGACGGCGGGACGCTCTATTTCACCTCCGACCGCACCGGCATCCACAACGTCTACGCCCACGATCTCGCGACCGGCGCCCTGCGGCAGGTCACGAACGTGAGACTCGGGGCCTTCCATCCGGCGATCAGCCCCGATGGCAAGACGCTTGTCTATGTCGGGTATACCTCCCGGGGCCACGACCTCTTCGTCATGCCGCTCGATCCGGCGCGCTTCCTCCCGGCGCCGCCGCCGCCGGGCGACCGCCCCGACCCCGCGACCGAGGTCTCGGCGATACGGATGGAACGCTCTCCGTACAACCCGCTCCCCACGCTCGCGCCGCGGGCGATCACGCTCGCCTACGCGCCCGGGAGCTATGGCTCCAACGCCCTGACGGTGAGCGTGAGCGGCGGCGACATCGTCGGTCGCCACGCGATCTTCGGGGAGCTCACGGTGCAGCCGGACGCGCCGTCCCCGGACGTGCTGCTCGGGTACAACTACGGGCGCTTGCCCATCGACCTCGGCGTCCGCGGCTACCACGTGACGTCGCCGCGCCGCGGCTACCGCATCGGCGGCCGGGACATCACCTACGACGAGCGATCGATCGGGATCGTCTCGGGTATCAGCTATCCGGTCCGCGGCGAGTTCTCGTGGCAGACCCTGAGCGCGTCGTTCAGCAGCGTCGCCTTCAAGGGGAAGCTCCCCATCGGCGACCGCCTCGACCCGTACGCGCCCCGGACCATCCTCCCGCCGCAGGGCACGCTGAACCTCGCGCACCTCGGCTACGCGTTCTCGAACGCCGAGGGTTCGGTCGACGCGGCCGGCGCTCCGCGCGGGATCGCGCTGAACGCCGGCCTCGATTACGCCGGCCCGGAGACGGGCAGCAGCTACACGACGTACGCGTTCTCGACGGCGCTCAGCGCCTACGTGGCGATGCCCTGGTCGGGCGACCACACCCTCGCATTCCGCGTCGCCGGCGCCGTCTCCGGCGGCAACTTCCCCCGGGGCGCGGCCTACGCGGTCGGCGGGTACGACCTCGAGAACCTCACGCTCGCCGACACGTTGATCACCGGGGTCACGAATAGCTCGTTCACGCTGCGCGGCTACGCGCCGGGCGTGGTCTCCGGCCGCTCGTATTTCTCGCAGACGTTCGAGTACCGCGTGCCCGTCCTGCAGCCGGATCGCGGCATCTCGACGTTGCCGATTTACCTGCGCCGCATCGACGCGAGCCTCTTCCTCGATCACGGCGGCGCATTCAACCGCTTCGAGACGGACGATCTCGCGCTCTTCAAGCGCGGGAGCCTCCTCTACTCGCCCCAGCTGCACACCTCGATCGGCGGCGAGGTGTGGTTCAGCCTGAACGTCGGGTACGTCGTCTTCTCGCAGCTGCGTTTCGGGTACGCCTATGGCCTCAGCGACCTCGCGATCCCCGGCGGCCAGCTCTACTTCGTCTCGACGAACTCGTTCTGATCGCCCCGCGTCCGCTGGAAATTTTGCCCGCGCCGACCCCTTCGCCCACGGTGCTCGGCCATGCGCCGCGTCCTCCTCGCCCTCAGCCTCCTCTCCCTCGCCAGCTGCGGCATCGCCCCGAGCAGCTCCCAGCGCCTCACCGAAGCCGCGCTCGAGATGAACACGGCGGCCCGGTTCGGCCGCATGGATGTCGCGCTCGAGCGCGTGGGCTCGCGGGCGCGCCAGGACTTCATGAGCCGCCACGCCGACTGGGGCACCCGAATCCGGGTCGTCGACGTGGAGTTCGGCGGCTTCGAGATGACCCAGCGCGACGAGGCGGAGGTCTACCTCGACGTCCTGTGGCTGCCGAACGACGAGGCCACGGTCCGCACCACCCGGATCGCCCAGCGCTGGCGCGACGAGCGAGGCCACTGGGAGCTGGTCGGCGAGGAGCGGAAGGACGGCGACGCCGGGCTCCTCGGCGAGCCCCCGCCCGCGGCGAAGGCGGCCGACGAGGCGGCGAGCGCGGGCGACGCGGGCCGGAAACCCGGCCTGAGCCTCCACACGCGTGTCATCCTCGATGAGTGAACGTCGCCGCGAATCCCGGATGGGGGCGGCAGCGCACGGGGGACCGCGCCTGGCTCAGGCGAGCTGCCAGACGGCGCGATCCTGATGATCGTCGGGACCGCGCGTCGCACCACCGTCGCCGCGCGGTCCCACGCGCGGCCGGGCGGACCGGCCGCGCACCCGTCAAGCAGCCGGGGAAGAGCTGGCGGGAGCCGCAGCCTTCGAGGCGCGCGGCTTCTTGGCCTTGCCGGCGACCTCGGTCGTGGCCCTCGACAGCTTGCTGCGCTTGGCGCGCTCCTTCTTGGCAGCCTGCGCCTTGCGGCGCCTCATCTTCATCGACTGGCGACGATCGCGCTTGCCCATCTGCTTCAATCTCCTGACGGTCGGGGGCGCGGGCGCGGCATGGTGAAGACAGCTCGCCAGGCGAGCCCCATCCTGCACTGGCGGATGGTCTGCCGCGGGGCCCCTCAAAGGGAGCGGGAATGTGCCCAAGAGCGAATGGGAGCGCAAGGGGCAATGCGCTCGGAAACGCGGTTCCCGGGCTAGACGCGTGTGCAGTGTCTCGCGCGCTGGCAGCGCCGGCGTGTCGTCGCGCTCGCCGCGTCTGCCCCGTTCGTCGCGTTCTGCGCGGGATCTCGCGCGGCTCAGCCGCGTCCGGCTGGTCTCAGCCGCCGACCGCGCCGTCCAGCGCGACCTCGCGGCCGCGCACCTCGAGGCGGTACCGGGAGTTCACGGTCTCTATGTAGAACACTTCGCGCCCGGCGAGACGCAACACGCGCTTGACCGGCGTCGTCACATATTCATGCATTCCGTCGGAAAACTCGATGACGATGACCGAGCCTTTCCGTGGTGCACGGACGAGCCGGCCAACGACTGCGCGCGATCCCCGGCCGAGCTTGCGGAGCACAACCTGCACAACAGAGATGCTAGCACGCAGATCTCGGCCGAGCACAAGCTGCACAAGCAGCACCTCTCGCAACTAGGTCCCACCCTGGCCCAGGGTGTCCGGCTGCATCCGAGCCGCCCGGACCTTCGCGCCGCCGACGGCGGACCGGGTGTAGGGAGGGCAGCTCCCGGGCAAAAAGTTATGTAAATCAATCGTGTCGACGGCGCGTACAATGGTTCTGCAAATCCCGCCGGCCGTCGAGCGGGCACAACGACCCGCCGCGTCGTCGTGCGCGGGATCGCGGGCTGGGCGGAAACAACGACGACCGCTCTCAGCCTTGCAGCGAGGGCGCACAGGCTAGGCGAGCGTCCGCCCGCTGCCCAGCCCTCTTCGCGGCCGATCAGCCCGGCGCGGCGGGGGCATGGCGGGCGCTCGATGTCAGGCGCCGCACCGCGTAGCGCAATGCGCGCCGGGGTCGGGGTGGTCGCGCCGCGGCTGCCGCGGCTCGTGACGCGTCGACGTCAACGGCGCTTGGCAGTAGAGCCGGTCCGGTCGTTCGGATCGCTCACGCCGGGCGCGCCCTTGTCCGCGAAGTAGGTGCGCAGCATGTCGCACGCGACGTTGGTCGCTTTCACTCGCCATTTCGCGCTGTTGGCGACCATCACGGAGATGGCGACCTCCGGCTTGCGGCTCGGGGCGAAGCCGACGAACCAGGTGTAGAAGGGCCCCTCGGGCGTCGGCTTCGTGAGCGTCCCGGTCTTGCCCGCGACGCGGATATCGGGGAGGTAGGCGCGGCCGTTGCGATCGTGGAACGAGCGGTAGCTCGTGCCGTTATCCACCGTCGCCTCCATCATCGCGGTCACGGCGTTGGCCGTGCTCTCGTCCATCACCCGCTTGAGCACCTGCCGCTCGCTGGCGCCCTGGTAGATCTCGCCGATCTCGTCCTTCACGCTCGACACGATGTGAAGCCGGATCATCTCGCCGCCGTTGGCGACGGTGGTCGCCAGGTTCGCCCCCTGGAAGGGCGAGAGCGTCGTATTCCAGAAGCCCGCCGCGGTCCGCGCGAAGCCGAGATCGTCTTCCGGCAGCGAGATCGTGCTCGTCGCGACCTTCACGTCGAACGGCGTGTCCTGCCCCCAGCCGAGCTTCGCGGCCACGGCGCCGAGCTTCTCGTGATCGAGGTTCTTGGCGGCGAGCCGCGCGAACACCGTGTTGATGCTCCGCCCCATCGCCTGCGCGAGCGTCGCGCAGTACTTGTCGCGCCGCTTGTTGTCGACCATGTCGGCCGCCTTGATCGAGTGCTCGCCGCCCGAGTAACACTGCTTGGTGTTCGGGCTCAGGCCGGCCTCGACGAGCGCGGTGCCGGTCACGACCTTGAAGACGCTCGCCGACGGCGCGGTGGCCTCGGCGGCGACGTCGTGCAGCGCCCCCTCGTTCACGTAGCTCGCCCAGACCAGCACCTTCCCGGTACGGATATCGGTCATCACGACCGCGCCCTCCGGGACCTGGCCCGCCCGCAGGAAGCCGAGCGCCGCGCGCTGGTACATCGGGTTGATGGTCAGCTCCGCGACGCGGTCGCCGTGCGCCGGCGCCGTCGGCGGGCTCCTCCGGTCGTCGATGCGCGTCAGATCGAGGTCGGTGAGCGGCGGCGGCGTCACGGTCCGCGTGATCGTCGGCCCGCCGGTGGTCGACTTCTTGGCGAGCAGCCCCCCGAGCTGGACGTCGTGCTCGCGCAGCATGGGAAGGGTCACGGCCACGAGCCCCACCGCTGCACCGACGGCGATCCACTGACGCATGTCGCGCATGGCCCGACGGGTACCCCGCCGGGCTGCGATGGGCCAAAAATGAGGCGCGCCGCCGGCCGGCGGGGGGCGCCGCGCCGCGGCGAGCCCCGCGGCGGATTTCGTTGGAGGGCAAAGGATCGAGGCGCCCGCCCCGACGGGGAGGGCGGCGCGGGGGGATCAGAACGAGAGGGCGAGGCGCGCGCCGAGCTCGTGCAGCGCGTGCGCGTCCGAGCGGGACGCCTCGCCCAGGGTATTGCCGGGGACCCGGAGGAGACTCTCGTTCGTGCCGCTGCCCGGCGTCAGGTAGGCGTTGTAATTGACGCTGAGCCGCACGTTCCTCGAATGCCAGTAGTTGGCGGCCAGGCCGATCTGCACGACGTCGAGATCGGTGGCCGGTGCAGCGGCTTCCGCCGTAGCCGGGGCGCCCGGCGTGCTCTCGTCATAATACGCGGGTGAGCGGGACGCGCCGTCGTACGTCGCGCTGATCCCGGAGAGGAGCGCCGCGACCTCGAGCCCCGACTTCGGCTTGTCGACCGGCTTCGAGAGGTCGACCTTCGTGGGGCGCGGGCTGAACCCGGGGTCCCCCGAGACGTAGGCGTCGCCCACCGGCCACGCCGAGAGCTGCACGTACCAGCCGAGCCCCTTCACCCGACCGAGCCGCTCGGTGTTGGTGAGCTGATAGCCCTCCACGGCCTCGCGGGTGTTGTTCGCGATGTAGTACGCTTCCGCCCGGAGCTCGACCATCTTGATAGGCAGCCGGAGCTCGCCGCCGATCGCGTTCTGCGCGCCCGACGGGATGACGTGGATGTTCCGGCGCAGCGAGTCGCGGTAGCCGCCGCCCCACAGCGTGTAGCCCTGCCCCGTCCTGATGGGCGCGTAGTCGTAGCCCACGAAATCCTGGTCGCGCTCGCCGTGGCGCGCGCTGATGCCGATCTGCGCCTTGGCGAGCAGCGCCTTCTTGTCGCCGCCGAACGGCCGGCCGAACACCCGGGCGACGAAATCGGGCGGGGCATCGACGCCCGGCCGGTTCTGCCCGTCGCCGGTGATCACGCCGACGCCGTAGCCGAGCTGCCTGTCGCCGATGTCGCCCCAGATCGTCAGGCCGATGTCCTTGCCCTCGGGGAACGCGAAGCTCCGGATCGCGATGTTCCGCTCCATGAACGTGGTGCTGATGTCGCTCGTCTGGTTCTCCAGCGAGAACGCCGGCGAGTACTGCCCGAACATGAAGTTCAGCGCCGGCATGACCGAGTAGTTGATCCAGGCGTCGACGAGCGCGACGCTCGGCGCCGCGGCCTCGACCGGGGAGAAGCGCGCGCTCTCGGCGGTCGGCGCCTGGCCCACCGGCGCCGCGGAGTTCTGCGTCCTGCCGTTCGTGTTCGAGAGCCCCTGGCCGCCGAACTCGAGGTCCATGTCGAACGACCACTTCTTCAGGAACTCGCCGGCCAGCTCGAACCGCGCGCGGCGGACGAAGAAGCGCGGCTTCAGCGCCCCCCCGTTGTCCGCCGCCGACACGTCCGACACCCCGCTGCCGAAGGTGCTGTAGAAGTCGAGGCCCATCCGCCCCCTCGGGTAGAGCCGGAAGGTGTCGTTGGCGTCCCGGAGGAAGAAGCTGCCGTGCCATCCCGCGAGCGGCTGCTGCTCCGTCGCGACGGCGGTCTCGGCCGTCGGCGCGAACACCTGCGCCGGCGGGGGCGGCGGCGCCGCGGCCGCTGCCGCTCCAGGAGGAGGCGGGGGCGGCAGCGGAGCCACGGGCGCCAGCACCTGCTCGGGCGCGGCAGGCGCTGCGGGGGGAGGCGCCGGCGGCACCGCGCCTGCAGCGCCTGCGGGCGGGGCCGGGGGCGGCGCGACGGCCGGCGGCGGGGCCGGAGGCGGGGTGGGCGCCGCGGCCGGAGGCGGTGCGGGGGGCGGGGTGGGCGCGACCGCCGGTCGCGGCGCTGCGGCCGGGGGCGGGGTGGGCGCCGCAGCCGGTCGGGGCGCCGCAGCCGGGGGCGGAGTGGGCGCCGCGGCCGGTCGCGGCGCGGGCGCCGGTTGCGCTGGGCCCTGAGGCCCGGGCTGTGCTAGCGCCGAAAGGCTCGACAGCGTAACAGTCATGCCCAGCAGCGCCGATGTAGCTAACCTCATGCAGTTCTCCCTTGTGCGGCTCGCCCGCGCGCCGGAGTCCAGCACGCTCTCGACGACGGGCTTATGACCTGGACGTTACAGATCTGTGTAGGTCGGAAGGCGAGCGGGCCGGACAATCGCGTGCGGAGTGGGTGGCGTCAAGACCCCGTTCTGGTGAGTGGGGCAAATGTTGGCGGCGCAGCACCGGCGAAAGGCCCGGGAAGGATCACTGGATGACGACAAGCGTGCGGATCACGGCGGATGTCGAGGTGCTCGACAACAGCACCTTGGTGGCCCTCGCGGGGCCAGGGAACGAGAACCTCAAGCTCATCGCGCGCACTCTTGGCATCGAGTCAGGCGTTCGAGGCAACACGATCCGGCTCGCCGGGGACGCGGACAAGGTCGCGCTCGCGGAGCGGTGCCTGGCGGAGGCGGCGCAGATGCTGAGGAGCGGCGTCGTCCTCGATCCGCAGGACTACGTGCGCGGGGTGCAGGCGCTCCGGGACGACCCGGGGATGACGCTGCGCGAGCTGTTCGAGGATGTGGTCCTCATCTCGGCGCGCCGCCGGCCCATCTCGGCGAAGGGGCTCGCGCAGAAGCGGTACATCCAGGCGATCCGATCGCACGACATGACGTTCGGCATCGGGCCGGCGGGGACGGGCAAGACCTACCTCGCGATGGCCATGGCGGTCCACGCGCTGCTCGAGCGGCGCGTGAAGCGGATCATCCTCACCCGTCCGGCCGTCGAGGCGGGAGAGCGGCTCGGCTTCCTGCCCGGGGATCTCGCCGAGAAGGTGAATCCTTACCTGCGTCCGCTTTATGACGCTCTCCATGACATGATGGACGCGGACAAGGCGCAAGGCCTCGTGACGCGAGGTCAGATCGAGGTCGCGCCGCTGGCCTTCATGCGCGGCCGCACGCTCAACGATTGCTTCGTCATCCTCGACGAGGCGCAGAACGCGACGAGCGATCAGATGCGCATGTTCCTCACCCGCCTCGGCTACGCCTCGCGCGCGGTGGTCACGGGCGACGTGACGCAGGTCGATCTCCCGCACGGCGCGCGCAGCGGCCTGGCGGAGGCGCGCGAGCTGCTCGCGGGGATCGAGGGGATCGCGATCTGCTCGTTCACCGAGGTCGACGTGGTGCGTCACCCGCTCGTGCAGCGGATCATCGTGGCGTACGAGCAGCGGGACGCCGAGGTGGCGCGCCAGCGCGAGGAGCGGCGGAGCGAGGCGGCGCGCGGCGGCGCGCGCGGCAGCAGCGCGCCGGCCATCGAGGCCGCGGCCGCGCTGCAGGGCCGGGCGCCAGCGGGCGAGCCAGGCGGCGCTGGTGAGACGAGCTGACGCGAGGCGCCGCTGACGAGAACGCCGGCGCCGGCGTCTCGTCCAGCGGTGTGGGTCATTTCTTCTTCAGCTCCACGGGGGACTCGCGCACCAGCAGGGCGTCGGGCCCGGTCACCCGGATTTCGCCCTGGATGACGTTTTCCTTCAGCTTGCCGACCAGGATGCCGGTCATCGCGTTCGGCGCGCGCGGATCTTCCGGGAAGACCGAGGCGCGGACGATGCCGTCCTCGACCTTCCCGACGAGGGTCGCGTCGCCGAGCGCGCCCTTCGCGGTGCCCTTCAGCTCGCCGCTCGCCTCGACGGTCAGCGTCACCGTGCCTGCGCCCGTGGCCTGCTTCCCGTCGTCCTTCTGGCGCGCGGCGTCCTTGACCTTGGGGGGCAGCACCACGCTCCCCTTCTTGGCGTCGTAGCGCCCTTCCCACGTCCCCTGCCATGCAGGCGTGGCCTGGGGCGCTCCCGCGTCTGCCGGCTCGCCCGCGCCCGCCGCGGGCTCCGCGGCGACGGAGCTGGCCGCGGAGCCTGCGGCCGCCGCGCTCGGTTGCGGCGGCGGGGGTGCGGGCCGCTCCGGTTCGCCAGGGCGCGGGGGGCTGTCCTCGCATGCCGCGAGGCAGGCGAGGGCGAGGGACAGGAAGAGCGCGGGGGCGACGCCGCGCGCGGGGTGACTACGGGCGCGTGTTCCGGTGGGGGTCACGCGGACGCTTTTATTACGTGCCGGGCTGGCCGTCGCGTCGATTTGACGGGCCGGCGCCGTCCACGCGGGTCACGCCGGCTTGCGGAACGCCAGGGTCCAGTGCCGGTCGCTGGTCAACTGCGCGCATTCCGGGGGAATCTGGAGCGAGCGCAGCATCTCTCGCACCTCCTCGAGCGAGAGCGCGGCGCGCAGGGACGCGTCGAAGAGGGCTCGCTGGTACGGCGTGTCGTTCGCTGCATACGTGTCGACCAGGGCCGCGAGCGACGCCTCCGCCTCGGGACGGACCAGGTCGCGCACGAACAGGAGGCCGCCGGGTTGGAGGACGCGGACCATCTCACGCAGCACGCCCATCGGCTCCGGGATGTGGTGGACGATGCTGTTCGAGAGGACGGCTGAAAACGTCTCGTCCGACTCGGGCAGCGCCTTGGCGTCGACGAGCGCGAGCGCGATGGCGGCGGCGAGCCCGGCCTGCTCGACGTGCCTGCGCCCGAGGGCCAGCATAGACGCCGAGAGATCGATCGCCTTGATCCGCGCCGTGGGCACGCGCCTGCAAAGCTGGATCGGCAACAGGCAGGTCCCTGTGCCGACGTCGAGGGCGTATCCGAGATCGGGATCGTGGGAGAGGAGAGCGTCGCAGAACGCCGTGTTGACGGCGGCGTGGTCCATGTTGTCGTAGGCCTGCGCGTCCTCGCCCGTATCCATGACCTCCGGCTCGAGCACGCGGACCAGCGACATGCGCGCATCCTTCTCCGCGATGGCGGCTCATGTCAACCGATTGCCGACGGCTGGACAATCTCTGCCGGCCGACGGAGCACCGTGGATGCTGGGTCGTCCTGGATATGGACAGGAAGGCGTATGAAGAAGTCGAGGCGGAGCGGGCTGACGCCCCGCCATCGTCCTCAGCATTGGAGCAGGCGCCAATGTCGTAGAGGACATGCGCTCCGGCGAGCGTGCGGCGCGCTCGAGAGCGCCGGGCAGAGGGCTGAGTGCTCTCGCGCGCGCCGGGCGGGGAACCTGAAGATCACGATGAGCTCTCCTCGGCGCTCTGCTATGTAACGAGAGGGCTCGCCGGACGCGCCGCGCTCATGCGGCCGCTCCGCCGGACACGGCGACCCGAACGCGTCGCTGCGCGCCGCGCGCTGGCGGCGTCCACGAGAGATCTCGAGACCTGCGCTGCTCTGTGAGGAGAGCGCGCGTCGGCGGGGAGCGGCGCCGGCGCGGAGTCGTCATTCCGAAGAGCTCGGCGGGCCCCTCGGATCGTGGGGAAGCGGCCGAGGACGGCGGCGAGCGAGTCCCGGGTGATGAGCGCATGTCGCGCGGAGCGCTCGAGCAGCGGCTCGCGACGAGCGCGCAGGCGACTTGCTCCGGCGGCGCTGCCCTCTGGGCGGGCGCGCGGCCGGGCGCGCGGCAAAGACGCGAGCGTCGCGCCGCGGGCGGACAGGCAGGATGCTCCCGTCGAGAGACCCTGGCCGCGTGGACCACGGCGCGCGAGGCGCTCTCGAGTTGGCGGCGGTCCTGCCTCTCCAGCCCATAGCGAAGATGCCGCAGCGCCCTTCCCGCCGGGCGGGCATCTCATCAGGCTGCTTCACACACAGGTCAGGCGTGCGCCCGGGGCGTGCAATGTAGCCACGCGCGGGCCGCCCGTGTGGGGTCGCCAGGCGCTCGCGCGGTGCGCGAGCTGCTTCAATGGTTGGTTGGGAGGCGCCTGGCCGACGGTCGACGCGCCTCGTACTTGTACGCGAGCCCTCATTGCCGCCCGTGACGGGTACGATCGAGGGGAGCGGGCCGCCCGGTCTCATACAGTGGTTACCCGACCTGCCGAGCACCTGAGACAAGCAATGCCGCGGTGCATCGTGAGCCCGAGGTGAGAGGGATTGGACGCGGACCGGGCCGTCCTGCGCGGGGGAGGGGTCTCGGCTATCAATCGACGCTCGCGGGGTTTCATCGCTCGGCGCCTGTCGAGCAAAGCAGCCCAGCCGTTCGTGGCCGTCCAATGAGCTCTCCGATTGAGCCCGCCCGCAGCCCCTATTGAGAGAAAAGACGGTCCGCTATCCTCAATTCGCTTGACCAGGCAAGTGGCAACGGCATAGTCGTATCCAACCGCCGAGCTGGATTCGGCGACGAGGGAGAGCACATGGCAACGGATGCCTTTTCACAGCAGATTGTAAACCTCGTGCGGAAAATGCCGGACGAGGCGATCCTCGCGCTCGTCAAGAATCAGCTGGGCGCCGTGACCGGCGAAGCGCCGTTGGTTCCTCCGCCGGCGCCGCGTCGCAGCCGTTCGCGCGCCCGCGCTGGAGCGGTACAGTCCAAGACCTCTTCCGTCGCGGCCAAGCGCGGCGCCGCGCCGAAGCGCCGGCCCGGCCGCCCGCGCAGCTCGCCCGCCGCGTCAGCGGAGCGTCAGGAGACGCTCGATGCTGTCGAGCGCGTCGTCAAAGCGGGCTCTGGCGTCAGCGCGAGCGAGGTGGCGAAGCAGGCGGGCATCCCGCAGACGCGCGCCGCCGCCGCGCTGAAGGAGCTCAAGCTGGAGAAGCGGATCTTCCAGGGGGGCGATCGGCGATTTGCTCGCTATGCCGGCGACGCGAAGACGGCCGAGCAGGCGAGCGCGAACGCGCGCAAGACCGCGGCTGGGCCTGCGCCTGTGAAGAAGCCGAGCGCCAAGGGGCGTAAGCGCGTCGCCCAGGCTGCTGCTCCGGCGAAGTAGGGCTGGACACCACCGCGCACATCAGCGTCAGAGGGGATGAGGCTATGCTGACGCGTCGCGTTCAGAATGGCTGTCCCGTTCGAGACGGAGATCAGAGCGGGCTCCAGGTGAGCCCGCTATCCTCAGAGGCGGTGACGTACCAGCCGCGGCGGGATGTCCCGGTGACGTCTGCCTGGAGGAGCATCAAGAGTCGACTTCCAAAGGAGATGAGGGCTCCGAGCTCGATACGGCCGCGCTCGCCCGTGCCTTCGCCGATTACCCTCGGGACGTCGTAGATCTTACCTGCTTCCGGCGATTGCGCGATGTAGAGCCCCCATCGCGCGGCGGCGCGAGAGGTCATCACCGCTGCGACTCCCTCGCGTGTGGGCGCCAGGGCGACAGAGCGTTCATGCGGCTCCAGCCAGGGGCGAAACGGTGGCTTCTCGGCGATGATGCAGGTTCCTTCGAGGGTGCACGTCGCGAGCGTGAGCTCTCCGGTTGCGGGCGTGATGACCTCGACCATGATCCGATTGGCTGCACAGCCGACCGCGGCGCCGGGGGCGGCCTTCGCGGGCAGCTTCAGCACGGTTGCTTGCGTCGCGGAGATGGCGACGACGGCGGTCTTGTCGGGCGGCTGAGGCACGAGCTGGATCGACCATCCCGCGAAATCGCACGCGGGGGGCGCGGAGAGCGCGGCCGCTGCCGCCGGGCTCATCACGAGTCCATCGACGCTGCGAGGCGCGTCGAGCGGCTTCCCCGGCGCGGGCACGGGTCGCACGAGGAGGTTACGCCCGCGCACCGACAGGAGCGCCGGCGGTCGACCATAAGGCACGGGCAGCGCCTGTTCTTGCGCGGGGAGCTGGACCGGCGGCGCCGTCGGGGCGCCGGGCGGGCCCGCATGGACGAGCGTTGCGCGCCGGGGCTTCGTCTCGACGAGCAGCGCGGCGCTCTCGGCCGAGAGAACCGCAGGCACCGCGTTCACCGGCGGTCGCGCGCCGCGGCTCAGCTCGGGCAGCGTGACGGGCGAGGGCGCCGAGAGGTCGGGCGCGTCGAACGGCGCGAACAAGAGGCTCGGCGGATCCACGGCGGGCGGCGCTCCGGCAGCGCCGCGCGCCTGCTTCGAGAGATCCGGGCCGCGCGGACCGACGGTGAGCACCGTGGAGCCGTCCTCGCCGACGGACCAGGTGGACCACCCCTCCCGTAGCCGCCGCAGCGAGCGCCAGGTCCTGCCCGCGTTGTCGGTGACGAGCGCGATCGCCTCGTTCTCGACCTCTCCTGTCACCACGGCCCGCTTGTCATCGAGCACGAACACCCGTCGCCACCGCGTCGACGACGGCGCGAGCGCCGAGTCGATGCCGCGCGCCTGGCCGATGGCCGTGGTGAGCTCATCCGACGAGGCAGCGCCCGGGGGCGGCTGGACGGTGATGGGCTCTGCCTTTTTCTTCTTCCCACACCCGATCGCCAGGAGGGCGACGAGGGCGGCTGCGGCGGCGCGGCGCCGCGACGCCGCGCTCACTCCGGGGTCGAACATCGACGATCTCTTCGCTGGTGTTTCCGTGCATTCCGGCGCTGCGTCGCGGCGCTCCCCTCGACTCGCGCGCTCGCTCGCGCCGCGCGCGGGCCGTCGAGCTGGAGCGCCGTCCGCCGATCCCCGGCGGCGAACAGGCGGCGCTCGCCTCGTATCCTCGAGGCCTCGTCACCGACTCCGTGCCCGCTCCGCGGCCGCTCAGCGCCGGCCGCACCTCGCGCGGCCAGCACTAGTCAACCTGCTCCGGATCCATGCAGCACCGGAAGCCCGTCGAGTAGTCGTGGTAGCCGAACGAGTGAGCGGTCGTGGCGTACTTGCAGCCCTCGCCGTTGCGCGACGTGTCCATGAAATAGCCGCCACGGAAGGTGCCGCTCGGGTCGTCGACCCACTCGTGAAGGTTGCCGACCATGTCGAACACGCCGTAGGCGTTGGCGCACCCCGCGCGCTCGCCCGTCGGCAGCAGCGCGTGGGACAGCTGGTTGATGAGCGGGTTGTTCATCGCCGTCGTCCAGAGCTCCTCGGACTTGATCTCGAGCAGCGCCGCGATCTCGGCGACGGGGTGAACCGGGCGCTCGTCGTCGTTGCACACGCCCTGCTGGCGGAGCGCGCCGTAGGGGAAGAGCGTGTCGTCCGGCCCGCGGCAGGCGGTCACCCACTCGTCCGTCGTGCACAGGCGCTTGCCCGACGCCGCGCACGCCATCTTGGCCTGTCGCCCGCTGATGTACCCCTGCGGGATCACGCTCGGCCAGGACACGGCGCGCACGCGGCGCTCGATTCCATCGACCGGGTCGAACGGCGACCAGGGTCGCTCGCCGGTAGGCGTCAGCTCCACGAGGGAGCTCTCCCACCGGTCGACGCACACGCGGTCTTCGATGAGGGCCATCTCCGCGGGGCAGCGCCCGCTGCCGGTGGAGGAGAACATCTGGCCGGCGCCGCCGTCCGGCTCCATCGTGGACGCGAGCGTGGCGCCGTCCTTGACGGTGGCCATCGCGCTCTCCTTCGCCTTTATGGGCCGCTCCGCGGCGACGGCGGCGCTCGCGTCGAGCGAGGCGCGCATCATCAGCCGCGGTGTGATCTGCTCTGCTGTCGTCGACCCCGGCGCGCAGCCGGCCGATGCGACCAGCAGACCGAGCAGGGCACCGCCGCGGAATGGACGCGCCCCCGACGAACGGGAAGGGGAGGTTGCCACGCGCTGGCGGGAGAAGTCCTTGGCCACGGAGGAGCCGAGGATCCCTTCCCGCCATCTTTTTTGCAACCGAATACCGCGCTCGGGGATCCCCCGAATGCGTGTACATGAGAGGCTGCGCACGCCGCGGCGCTAAGGTGGGCGCGAGCTGGCGAGAGGCCCAGAGGTCATGGGATGTGCGTTGAGTGCCGGGGGAAAAGAACCGCGAGAGCAGAGCGGGCGCGGGCCGCGCTTCGGCCCTCGCATCCCCGACGGCGCTCGGACCGCTAGAAGGACATCACCTCCAGGTAGCACTCGTCGTACGCCTCCTGGCAGGTGACATCGGGGAGCCCGTTCATGCAATCCACGAGGTCCTGATCCGCGTTCGCGTTGAAGGGGTTCAGATCCGCCTCGCACTTCCTCGCGTCGAACGGGCTGTCCCCGCAAGCATCGGAGATGGTGTCGCAGATCCCCTCGGCCTGGTCGGGGCACGCGTTGGTGTAGATGCGGTTGATGCACGCCTGAACGGGCTCGGTGTCGCACGCGCGCTCCACGCCGATGTCGCTCAGGCAGTCGACGAGGTCCGCGGCGTGGCCGGGGGCGAAGATCTCGAAGCCGTGCTTGCAGAGCCCGTAGCCGATCGGCGCCTCGTCGCGGTCCGCGCCGCACTGGCTCGTCGCGCCCTGCGCCGGCGAGATGTTCAGCTCATCGCACGCGGCGACCGTGAGGTTGCCGTCCGAGTCCTCGACACAGGCCCCACCGCCCTCGCCGCCTTCGCCGCCCTGGCCGCCTTCGCCGCCCCAGCCGCCGTCGCCGCCCCAGCCGCCGTCGCCGTCGTCGCCGCCTTCACCTCCGCCGGCGGACGAGCTGGAGGTGACGCCGGGGCCGGTCGCCTGATCCACGTCGTTGTCGGTGTCCTCCGACGTGACGACGCAGCCGGCGAAGAAGGTCGGCAAGATCAAGGTAAACGCGAGGAAAGAATGGCGCTGACGAGCAAGCATGGTCACGTTGCCTCCTACAGTGTCAGGGAAAAGCTCCTGGGCTTGGTACGTTCGACTGAGCCTGGGGCTCTCCTATTCCCCTCGCAATCCTGTTCTTCGCCCTGGGCGAGCCGGAGGAGCAGGAGGAGGAAGAGCGCCGGGCGGGCGCGGCCGCTCAGCGTGCGCTCAGGCCACCCTGGCGCGCTGCTCAGGTCGCCGGAACGCTTGTTTCGGAAGTGTTTCGTGATTGTCAAGTGGAAGTTTCGGAAGTGTGGCCGGAAACGTTGATGGACCGCGCACCTGCCGGAGCCGGAGCCGGGGCCGCGCGCCCTCCTGACGCGCGTTCAGGAAAATCTGAAAAGCTGCTCAGGTCGCGTCGGCTCGAGGAACAATCTGAAAGGAAGCGGAAGGATCGCGCTTGCGCACGGCGCGCGCCGCTGGTAATCACCGCGCTCCGTTTTCCCGGGCGATCGGGTGTCCTCCCGGTCTCCCAGTAGAAGAGCCGTAACGGCGCTTCGATCTCAGCTCCGCCCCTTCGGCCGCCGCGGGAACCCCCCCGGTGACGCGAAGGGGGTTCGCGTCGTGGACGTCGGGCTGGGACCGGAAGCGTACGACGGTGCAACCGGTTCGCAGTGAACCGAAACCCGGTACGGAGTCTCTCCGCCCGCCGGTGTCGCGAGGTGTCTCGAATGGTAAGCAAAGCCAGTGCGATGTTTTCGCGGATCGCCCCGCGCAAGGCACGCATGATCGCCGATCTCGTCCGGGGTCGCGACGCGGACGAGGCGATCCAGCTGCTCTCGTTCACGCAGAAGAGCGGCGCCCCTGTCCTTCGGAAGATCATCGAGAGCGCGGTCGCGAACGCCCAGCAGGCGGGCGCCGACATCGACGCGCTCTTCATCAGCAAGGCGACCGTTGACAAGGGGCCGAACAAGTTCAACCGCCGCTGGCGGCCGCGCGCGATGGGCCGTGCGACCCGGATCACCAAGGGCGTGTCGCACATCGTCATCGAAGTCGACGAGAGAAAGTAAGTAGAGGACCTGCCGATATGGGACAGAAGACCCATCCGTATGGCTTCCGCGTCGGTGTCATCAAGACGTGGAGCAGCAAGTGGTACGAGGACGGCGCCGCGTATCAGAAGTGGCTCCACCAGGACATCCGCATCAAGCGCGCGATCAAGCAGTACCTCTACAACGCGAACATCGCCGGCGTGGAGATCGAGCGCGCCGCGAACCGCGCGAAGGTGATCGTCTTCACCGCCCGCCCCGGCATGGTGATCGGCAAGGGCGGCAAGGGCATCGAGACGCTGAAGAGCGGCAACGTCGGCACGGCGTCCAAGGGCGAGACCCTCTTCCCCGGCGTGTCCTCGTTCACGGACAACGAGGTCTTCATCGACGTGCAGGAGGTCCGGAAGGCCGAGACCAACGCGCAGCTCGTCGCCGAGAACATCGCGACGCAGCTCGAGCGCCGGATCGCGTTCCGCCGGGCGATGAAGAAGGCCGTGTCCACCGCGATGAAGTTCGGCGCGAAGGGCATCCGCGTGCGCTGCGCCGGCAGGCTCGGCGGCAGCGAGATGAGCCGCGTCGAGACCTACCGCGAGGGCCGGGTGCCCCTGCACACGCTCCGCGCCGACATCGAGTTCGGCCTGGCCGAGGCGAAGACGAAGGTCGGCATCATCGGCGTCAAGGTCTGGATGTTCAAGGGCGAGGTCCTGCAGCGTAAGGCGCGCCGGATCCAGTAGAGGGATTGCAGAATGCTGTCTCCGAAGCGAACCAAGTTCCGCAAGATGCAGAAGGGGAACAACCGCGGCCTCGCCACGACGGGCAGCGACGTCTCCTTCGGCGACTTCGCGCTCCAGTGCGTCGAGCCTGCCCGCGTGACCTCGCGGCAGATCGAGGCGGCTCGTATGGCGATCCAGCGGCACGTGAAGCGCGCGGGCAAGCTCTGGATCCGCATCTTCCCGGACCGGCCGGTGACGAAGAAGCCGCTCGAGGTCCGCATGGGTGGAGGAAAGGGCGCGCCCGAGGAGTGGTGCGCCGTCGTGAAGCCCGGTCGCGTGATGTACGAGATCAGCGGCGTGACAGAGGAGATTGCGAAGGAGGCGTTCCGCCTCGCGGCGCACAAGCTCCCGATGCAGTGCAAGTTCCTCGTCCGCGGGCTGACGTGAGGTAGGCGATGAAGGCGAAGGATCTCCGGGAACGCACCACCGATCACCTGCGCGAGCTCGAGAAGTCGCTCGCGGCGGGGCTGTTCGAGGCGCGCTTCAAGAATTTCACGAACCGGCTGAACGACACGGCGACGATCCGCAAGGCGAAGCGGGATCTCGCGCGTGTGAAGACGATCCTCACGCAGCGCGCGCGTGCCGAGGAGAAGGCGTAGCCATGGCGAAGAAGAAGGCAGAGAACCAGCAGCCGGTCGCTGCGGCGCCCGAGCTGGCAGCCGCCGCGCCTGCGCAGGCCGAGACCGAGGCGAAGGCGCACGGCTTCCGGCGCAAGCTGGTGGGCAAGGTGACCAGCGACAAGATGAACAAGACGGTCACCGTCGAGGTCATCCGGAACGCGCTCGACCCTGTCTACAAGAAGTACGTTCGTCAGCGGGAGCGCTACAAGGCGCACGACGAGACGAACCAGTACAAGGTGGGCGACCGCGTCGAGATCACGGAGCACAGGCCGATCTCCCGCGACAAGCGGTGGCTCGTGACCAAGCTCGTTGCCCGGCCGGTGGAGGAGTAGCGCCATGATCCAGGTGTCGACGCATCTCGAGGTCGCGGACAACTCCGGCGCCCGTGTCGTGAAGTGCATCAAGGTGCTCGGCGGCTCGCGCCGCAAGTACGCAGCCCTCGGCGACGTCATCGTCGTGTCGATCAAGGAGGCGCTGCCGGGGACGAAGGTGAAGAAGGGTGACACGGCGCGCGCCGTCGTCGTCCGCACCGCCCGCGAGTACCAGCGCTCGGACGGCAGCTACATCAAGTTCGACGGCAACAGCGCGGTCTTGATCAACAAGGAGAAGGAGCCGATCGGCACCCGTATCTTCGGGCCGGTCGCTCGCGAGCTCCGCGCGAAGAAGTTCATGAAGATCATCTCGCTCGCCCCGGAGGTCCTCTGATGAAGCGCCTCAAGGTCGGTGACCTGGTGCAGGTCATCAGCGGCAAGGAGCAGGGGAAGCAGGGCCGCATCACCAAGATCCTCGCCGACACGGATCGCGTGGTCGTCGAGGGCCTGAACACGGTGACCCGCCACCAGCGGCCCACGCCGCGCAATCAGGAAGGCGGGAAGATCACCAAGGAGGCGCCGATTCACGCCTCGAATGTCATGCCGGTCGATCCGGCGACGGGCAAGCCGACGCGCGTGAAGGTCCGCGTCGGTGAGGACGGCAAGAAGACGCGCGTCGGCAAGAGCGGCAGCGCGATCGGTGTGGGCTAGCCATGGCGGACAAGAAGGACAAGGACAAGGCGGCCAAGGACGGCGGCAAGGGCAAGGACAAGCCCAAGTCGCAGCAGGCCAAGCCGCAGGCGCCCGCCAAGAGCAAGGAAGCCAGGGGCGCGAAGGCCAAGGGCGCCGAGGCCGAGGCCACCGGGCCGGCCGAGGTGCGCCCGCGCGACCCGAACTACACCCCGCGGCTGCGCACGCACTACCAGAAGAACGTGACGGCCGCGCTCTCGAAGCGGTTCGGCTACAAGAACCCGATGATGGTCCCCCGCCTGCAGAAGGTGGTGATCAACATGGGGCTCGGCGCCGCGGTGCAGAACCCGAAGATCATCGACTCCGCGGTCGAGGACATGCGGGCGATCTCCGGCCAGAAGCCGGTGGTGACCCGCGCCCGGAAGTCGATCGCGACGTTCAAGCTGCGCGAGAACCTGCCCATCGGCGTGATGGTGACCCTGCGTGCCGAGCGGATGTGGGAGTTCGTCGATCGTCTGATCGCGTTCTCTCTGCCGCGCGTCCGTGACTTCAAGGGCGTCAGCCCGAAGGGGTTCGACGGCAAGGGCAACTTCACGATGGGCCTGCGCGAGCAGATCATCTTCCCCGAGATCGACTACGACAAGATCGACGTCGTGAAGGGGCTCAACATCTCGTTCGTGACCACGGCGAAGACGGACGAAGAAGGACGCGCGCTCCTCACCGAGCTTGGCATCCCGTTCCGGCATTGAGGGATTTTCGATGGCCCGTGCAAAAGAGTTTGCGAAGCTGAACCGTCCGCCGAAGTTTTCTGTGCGGCACAAGAACCGTTGCAAGGTGTGCGGGCGCTCGCGCGCTTACTACCGCGACTTCGAGCTCTGCCGTGTCTGCCTTCGGTTGTTCGCGCTCCGTGGTGAGCTCCCTGGTGTGATCAAGGCCAGCTGGTGATTCTATGATGACCGATCCCATCGCCGACATGCTGACCCGCATTCGCAACGCGGCGCTCGCGCGGCACGACCGGACCGAGATTCCTGCCAGCCGCATCAAGGTTGCGGTTGCGGAGATCCTCAAATCTGAGGGCTTCATCGCCGACGTGCGCGAGACCGAGGGCGAAGGTCCCAAGAAGCTCACGATCGTGCTCAAGTACGGGCGCGATCGACAGAGCGCGATCGACGGCGTGCGCCGCGTCTCCCGCCCGGGGCGCCGCGTGTACGTGCGTCACGACAGGATCCCGCGCGTGTTCAGCGGGCTCGGGATCTCGATCCTGAGCACGTCCCGCGGGCTCATGAGCGACAGGGATGCGCGCCGTCTGAAGGTGGGCGGCGAGCTGATCTGCGAGGTGTGGTGATGGAAGCTCAGGCGAACGCAGCCCAGCCCGCGAAGGGCAGCGCGAACGGTGACAGCCGGCTCGCGACCAAGACGTCGCGCGTCGGCAAGCGGCCGATCGATCTTCCCAAGGGGGTCACGGCGACCGTCAACGGGCGCAAGATCGACATCAAGGGCCCGAAGGGCCAGCTCTCGCGCGCGATCACCGACAAGGTGGACATCAAGCTCGAGGGCAGCAGGCTCCACGTGACCTCGGTGGCGCCCGGGCGCGACGGGTCGCGCCTCCAGGGGCTCACGCGGGCGCTCGTGGCCGCGATGGTCAAGGGCGTCGCCGAGGGCTACGAGCGGACGCTCGAGCTCAAGGGCACGGGCTATCGCGTCGAGCTCAAGGGCACGACGTTGAACTTCGCCCTCGGCTTTTCCCACCCGGTGACGTTCCCGGTCCCGACCGGCCTCACCGCGACGATCCCGGCGGACTCGAAGGGCACCCTCCTCGTCCTGACGGGCGCGGACAAGGAGCTCATCGGGCAGACGGCCGCGACGATCCGTGGCTTCAGGCCGCCGGAGCCGTACGGCGGCAAGGGCGTCCGCTATCGCGGCGAGCGCGTGCGTGAGAAGGCTGGCAAGGCCGGCAAGGGCGGCAAGAAGTAAGGGCGAGCGGCGGCCGGTAGGCCGCTGCACCGAGGGACGAGACGGTCATGGGCATGAAAATCGTCGGTCGGGAGCGCCGGAAGCTCCGCATCCGCAAGAAGGTCGAGGGGACGCCGGAGCGCCCGCGCCTCAGCGTCTTCCGCAGCTCGAAGCACATCTACGCGCAGGTCATCGACGACGTGAGCGGCAAGACGCTCGCCCACGCCTCGACGCTGTCGAAGGACCTCAAGGGCTCGCTCGACGAGGACAACAAGGTCGAGGCGGCGAAGAAGGTCGGGGCGCTGATCGCGAGGATCTGCAAGGAAAAGCAGATCGACAAGGTGGTCTTCGACCGCAACGGCTATCTGTATCACGGGCGCGTCAGCGCCCTCGCCCAGGCGGCGCGCGAGGCAGGTCTCGATTTTTGACTCCCACAGCCGCTGCCCTGCAGGTGAGGGCGGCGGGCGCGGTCAACTGCCGCGGCGGAGCACGTGATAGAGGACGGTTATGGCGTTCGATCATGTCGACGAAGAGAAGCTGAAGGAGCGAGTCATCCACATCAACCGCGTCGCCAAGGTCGTCAAGGGCGGCCGGCGTTTCAGCTTCTCGGCGCTGGTCGTGGTGGGCGACGAAGCGGGGCACGTGGGCGTCGGCCTGGGCAAGGCCAACGAGGTGCCGGAGGCCATCCGTAAGGGGAACGACCAGGCTCGCAAGAACCTGTTCCGCATCCCGCTGGACGGCGTGACCATCCCGCACGACTCGTTCGGGCACGTCGGCGCGGGCAAGGTCCTGCTGAAGCCGGCCAGCCCTGGGACGGGCGTCATCGCCGGCGGCGCGGTGCGCGCCGTCGTCGAATCGGCGGGGATCCACGACGTGCTGTCGAAGTCGCTCGGCACGAGCAACCCGCACAACGTCGTGCACGCGACCGTCGCGGCGCTCCGTGGGCTCAAGAGCCCGGAGAGCGTCGCCGGGAAGCGGTCGATGCAGCTCGACTCGCTCGACTACCAGCGCCGCGGCGGCACCAACACCGCCGGTCGCCGGCGCGCGAGCGTGGCGCCCCCGGCGCAGGGCGGCGCGCCCCAGGGCGGTGGCGGTGAAGGAGGCTCGCAGTGAAGCTCCGCGTACGTCAGAAGGCCAGCAACATCGGCCAGGTCGAGCACACCCGCAAGGTCATCAAGGGCCTCGGCCTGCGCGGGCCGGGGTCCGAGGTGGTCGTCGCGAACACGCCCTCGTTCCGTGGCATGGTCAAGAAGGTCCTCCATCTCGTCGAGGTGGAGGAGGTCGCCGACGAGGCAACCTCCCCGAAGTCCTGAGAAGCGAGATCGTCATTCCAGCGGAGTTGCCGCGTACGGAAGTGTGAAACATGGACATCCTCTCTAAGCTTCAAGCCCCTGAAGGCGCCGTAACCAAGAAGCTCCGCGTCGGCCGCGGCGTGGGATCCGGCTTCGGCAAGACGGCTGGCCGCGGACAAAAAGGGCAGAAGGCGCGCGCGGGCGGCAACATCAACAAGAAGCACTTCCAGGGCGGCCAGACGCCGATCCAGCGTCGCCTCCCGAAGCGCGGCTTCCGCAACCCGCTCGCGGACATCGTGGCCAACGTCAACGTCGGCGCCCTCGAGTCGTTCGAGGACGGCGCCCAGGTCGACGTGATCGCGCTCCATGCGAACCGCCTCGTGCAGGGCCGGTTCGACGTCCTGAAGATCCTCGGCGGTGGTGAGCTCACGAAGAAGCTCACGGTGACCGCGCATCGCTTCTCCAAGGGAGCGATCGAGAAGATCGAGAAGGCGGGGGGCAAGGCCATCGTGCTTGCGCAGCCCGCTTCCCAGGACAACTCGGCGGACGCCTCGTCCTCCTAGCCAGCGCGCAGGCGCACCCCCCAAGCCGGAGTCCAGGAACGCCTATGGCCAGCCTCGCGGGAATCACCAACTTCCACAAGATCCCCGAGCTCCGGCGGCGCGTGATCTTCACGCTGGTGATGCTCGCGGTCTACCGGGTTGGCGTCTTCGTGACGACCCCCGGCGTCGACCGGAACGCGATGCGGCAGTACGTCGCGAAGCAGTCGGGCGGGCTCCTGGGCTTCTTCAACATGTTCTCCGGCGGAGCGCTGGAGAACCTGTCGATCTTCGCGCTCGGGATCATGCCGTACATCTCGGCATCGATCATCATGCAGCTCATGGGCATGGTCTACAAGCCCATCGACGAGCTGCGGAAAGAGGGCGAGCAGGGGCGCCGCCGGCTCGACCAGTACACGCGGTACGGCACGGTCGCGCTCTCGCTGTTCCAGGCCTTCTCGATCGCGAAGATGCTCGAGGGCCTGTCGAGCAGCGAGACCGGGGCCGGGATCGTGAACCACCCCGGGATCGGCTTCCAGCTGATGACGGTCATCACGCTGACGACCGGGACCGCGTTCCTCATGTGGATCGGCGAGCAGATCACCGAGCGCGGCGTCTCGAACGGCGTCTCGCTGCTGATCTTCGCGAGCATCATCACGCGCATCCCGGAGGAGATCGGCAACTACTTCGCGCAGAACGCCGGCGATCTCCAGCCGCTGTCGATGGCCGCGATCGCCGCGTTCACCGTGGCGGTCATCGGTGTGATCGCGTTCTTCGAGAACGGCAGGCGTCAGATCCCGATCGTGTACTCGCGCCGCCAGGTCGGCCGCCGGGTCTACGGCGGGCAGACGGCGCACCTGCCGCTCAAGGTGAACACGGCGGGGACCATTCCGCCCATCTTCGCCTCGTCGCTGCTGATGTTCCCGCAGACGCTCGCGAACATGAACGTGCCCGGGGCTGACTATCTCCAGGCGATCATCAACCGGGGCGACTGGGTCTTCAACACCGGCTACGCGCTGCTCATCATCTTCTTCTGCTTCTTCTACACGAACGTCACGTTCCAGCCGGTGGACGTCGCCGAGAACCTGAAGAAGCAGCAGGCAAACATTCCCGGGATCCGGCCAGGCAAGCAGACGGCGGACTACATCCACCGGGTCATCCAGCGGATCACCGTCGGCGGCGCCCTCTATGTCGCCGCGGTGTGCGTGGTCCCGTCGATCGTCGGCAACCTGCTGCGTGTCCCGTTCGGCTTCGGAGGGACGTCGCTCATGATCGTCGTCGGCGTCGCGCTCGACACCGTGAACCAGCTGGAGGCACACCTGATCACGCGGAGCTACGAGGGGCTGACCGGCCCCGGTGCCAGCCGCATCCGGGGCCGCAGGCTCCCGGAGGCGTGACGGAGGTCATCATGATCTTGGTTCTGGTGGGACCACCTGGAGCTGGAAAGGGTACGCAGGCGAAGCTGCTGTGCGCACGCTTCAGCATCCCGCAGATCTCGACGGGCGACATGCTGCGCGAGGCGAAGCGGGCGGGCACGCTGGAGAAGCGTTACCTGGACATCATGGACTCGGGCGGGCTCCTGCCGGATGAGGCCGTTATCGGCCTCATCGATCGGCGGACCGCCGAGCCCGACTGCTCGAATGGCTTCCTCCTGGACGGATTTCCCAGGACGGTGCCCCAGGCGAACGCGCTCGACGCGCACCTCGCCCAGGGCAGCCTCGGTATCGATGCGGTGATCCAGCTGGACGTTCCGCGTCCGCTGCTCGAGGAACGGTTGATCCATCGCCGCACCGACAAACGCAGTGGACAGATATATCATCTCGTTTATAATCCGCCGCCCCCCGGTGCGGAGCTGGAGCATCGAGCCGACGACCGGCCCGAGGCTGTTGGCAAGCGTCTTGACGCCTACGAGGCGATGACAGCTGCTCTTCTGCCGTTCTACGAGCAGAAGAAGCTGCTGCGTCGCGTCGACGGGGTCGGGACGCCGGAAGAAGTCACGCAGAGGGTGATGTCGGCCCTCGGCCGGCCGGGCTCGGGTGGAGAATGAGGCGAACAAAACAGACCAGACCGCCGAAAGAACCGAAGGGCGACAAGCTCGAGTTCGACGGCGTGGTTCAGGAGGCCCTGCCGAACGCCATGTTTCGCGTGAAGGCGGACAACGGCCTGGGCGTCCTCGCCACCATCAGCGGCCGGATGCGGCAGTACTACATCAAGATCCTGCCGGGCGATCGCGTGACCGTCGAGGTCTCGCCGTACGACCCGAGCCGAGGCCGGATCACGTACCGGCACAAGTAACGTATTTTTAGAGGAATCTGGAGGCTCCCCGTGAAGGTGCGCCCGAGCGTCAAGAAGATCTGCGACAAGTGCAAGGTGGTGCGGCGGCGTGGTGTCGTTCGGATCATCTGCGAGAACCCCCGCCACAAGCAGCGCCAGGGGAACTAGCTCTTTCGGCGGAAGCCCGCCCTCGTTTTGGTTTGGAGTAACCATGGCTCGTATCGCTGGTGTCGATCTCCCGCGTCGGAAGCATGTCGCCTACGCCCTGCCGTACCTGTTCGGCATCGGGCGGACTCTCGCGTTGCAAATCTGCGAGAGGACCAACATCCCGCAGGACAGGCGGGTCGAGGAGCTCAGCGACGCTGAGGTAAAGGCGATCCGCGACCTCTTGGACGCCGAGTACAAGGTCGAGGGCGACCTGCGGCGCGAGGTGCAGCTCAACATCAAGCGGCTCATGGACCTCGGCTGCTACCGGGGGCTCCGCCATCGGCGCGGCCTCCCGGCGAACGGGCAGAGGACGCACACGAACGCGCGCACCCGAAAGGGGCCGCGCAAGGGCATGTTGCAGCGGCGTCCTGCCGCGACGAAGTGACGAGCGGGGATTAGGACGCCATGGCGCAAGCGAAGACGGCTGCCACCACAACCAAGACGAAGCAGAAGAAGAAGGTCAAGAAGAATGTGTCCGCGGGGATCGCGCACATTCAGTCGACCTTCAACAACACGGTCGTGACGATCACGGACATCAACGGCAACGCGATCGCGTGGTCGTCCGCTGGCGCTCGCGGCTTCAAGGGGTCACGCAAGTCGACGCCGTTCGCCGCGCAGCTGGCCGCGGAAGAGGCCGCGCGGCGTGCGCAGGAGCACGGGATGCGATCGGTCGCCGTGTTCGTGAAGGGGCCGGGGGCCGGGCGCGAGAGCGCGCTCCGTGCGCTCCAGACCGCTGGCTTCAAGGTGACGCTGATCAGGGACGTCACGCCGATCCCCCACAACGGTTGCCGGCCGCCGAAGCGGCGCAGGGTTTGAGGTAATTCACGATGGCTCGCTACATTGGTCCGGTCTGCAAGCTCTGCCGCCGCGAGGGGATGAAGCTCTACCTCAAGGGCGAGCGGTGCTACTCCGAGAAGTGCGCGTACACGCGGCGCCCGTATCCGCCCGGCCAGCACGGCCAGGGGCGCATCAAGCTGAGCGAGTACGCGGTGCGCCTGCGCGAGAAGCAAAAGGTGCGTCGCATCTACGGCGTGCTCGAGCGGCAGTTCAGCGGGTACTTCCAGGAGGCCAACCGGCGCAAGGGCCGGACGGGCGAGGAGATGCTCGCGCTCCTGGAGCGCCGCCTCGACAACGTGGTGCACCGGATGGGCTTCGGCTCGTCCCGCGCCGAGGCGCGCCAGCTCGTTCGGCACGGTCACGTCCACGTGAACGGCAAGCGGCTGGACATCCCGAGCTACGTGGTTCGGGCCGGTGACCGGATCGAGCTCACCGAGGGGGCGCGGAAGTTCAAGAGCGTCCTCGCGTCCGTCGGCGGCGCGGACAAGCGCCCGGTCGCGAGCTGGATCGACGTGGATCGCGCGGCGTTCACCGGGTCGGTCAAGGGCGTCCCGATCCGCGAGGACCTCAACGAGCCGGAGATCCGCGAGCAGCTCGTCGTCGAGTACTACTCGCGCTGATCGCGCGAGGGCGGCGCCGAGGAGGCAGGGTCGCGAGCGCACCTCTCGGGGTGCGCTCGCGCGCTGCGGGCTCCCCTCGGCGTCGTTGGCCTGCGCGGACGCGCGGGCGCATGGAGCCACGAATGCGGGCAGGAGGCGGCGCCGGACTGGTCGAGTGCGGCCGCGGCGTGAGACCTCCGCGCAGACCCATGAAGGAAGGAGATCACCATGACGATGAACAACCCGAACCTCACGATGATCGCCCGTAACTGGCGGGATCTGATCCGGCCCAAGGGCATCTCGATCGACGCGGAGAGCGGGACGCAGTTCTACGCCAAGTTCACGTGTGAGCCCCTGGAGCGCGGCTTCGGGATCACGATCGGGAACTCGCTGCGCCGCGTGCTGCTCTCCTCCCTCCAGGGGGCGGCCGCGACGGCCATCCGCATCGAGGGGGCGCTGCACGAGTTCACGACGGTGCCCGACGTGGTCGAGGACGTCAGCGACATCATCCTCAACGTGAAGGAGGTCGTCTTCAAGGCGGCCACCCCGAAGACGTACTCGGTCCGGATCGACCGCGAGGGCCCCGGCCCCGTGTACGCGCGCGATATCCAGCTGGTCGACGGGCTGTCGGTGCTCAACCCCGACCACCTCATCGCCGTGCTCGACAAGAAGGGCCCGCTCTCGATGGAGCTCACGGTCAACGTGGGCCGCGGCTACGTGCCCGCCGAGCGCAACAAGACGCCGACCATGCCCATCGGGACGATCCCGATCGACGCGCTTTTCTCGCCGATCCGCAAGGTGAACTACACCGTGCAGAACGCCCGCGTCGGGCAGGTGACCGATTACGACAAGCTGACGCTCGAGGTCTGGACCAACGGCTCCGTCTCGCCGGCGGACGCGGTCGCCTTCGCCGCGAAGATCCTGAAGGAGCAGCTCTCCATCTGGGTCAACTTCGAGGAGAGCGAGGAGACGAGCTACCAGGCGGTGATGAGCGACGACGAGCCGCTCAACGAGAACCTGTTCCGTTCCGTCGAGGAGCTCGAGCTGAGCGTCCGCTCCGCGAACTGCCTGCAGAACGCGAACATCACGCTCATCGGCGAGCTCGTGCAGCGGACCGAGCAGGACATGCTCAAGACCAAGAACTTCGGTCGCAAGTCGCTGAAGGAAATCAAAGAGATCCTCGCGAACATGGGGCTCTCGCTCGGGATGAAGATCGACAACTGGCCGCAGCTCCTCGAGCGCTGGAAGGCGCAGCAGGCGCAGGCGTGAGTCGGTACTGAGGGAACGTCATGCGTCACAAGAAAGCGGGCAGGCAGTTTGGTCGGGATACCTCCAGCCGCAGGGCGATGCTTCGCAACCTGACGGCGAACCTGATCACCCACGAGCGGATCGAGACGACCGACGCCAAGGCGAAGGAGCTGCGCCGGGTGGCCGAGCGGCTCATCACCAAGGCGACTCGGCTCGGCAAGGTCGCGTACACAGCGCACACGGAGCTCAGCCCTGGCGACAGGGCGCGCCGGCTCCACGCGGAGCGGCTCGTCGGCAGCTACATCCCTCGCTGGGGCGTCGCGACCGACGGCAAGAAGGTCGACATCATCGCGAAGGTGATGATCGATCTCTCGAAGCGCTTCGAGGGGCGGCCGGGTGGTTACACGCGGATCATCAAGCTCGGACCGCGTCGCGGTGACAACGCGCCGATGAGCCTCATCGAGTTCATCGACGCGCCCGCGATCGAGGACGCGTCCGCGCAGGCGGCCGAGCCGGTCGCGGCGGCGGAGCCGGCCACCCCGGCGACCACGGCCGGCTGAACCGGAAGCAGGCTGGCGCCCCGCGGCGCCGGCGCAGTTGCAGAGAGCACGCCGGGTGAGCGAGTAGCCCACCCGGCGTTTCTGCGTTGTGAGCCCGCTTCGCGGGGCGCTGCACCGCGCGTCGTGAGCCCGCCCCCGGGCCCTCGTCAGTACATTCACATCGAATAATTCGTGTGTCAACGTAACAGCTCGCGCCGGCTCAGCGGCGAGCGCTCCGGCTTCGGGTGCGTCGCCGTGCCGTCTACTTCGCCTCGACCTGCTCGGTCGGCAGCGCAGCGCTGGCGTCAGGGGCAGCGGACTGCGGCGGCTCCGTGTCGACGTGTGGTCCCGGAGAACCGGCGGTGGACGGCCGCTGAGGAGGCGCCGGCTCCGGAGCCGCGTTCGGCAGCGGCGGGGCGGCGCTGGCTCGGCCTGACGCCGGCGCCGGCTCCGGGGGCGCGCTCGGCCGCGGCGGGGCGGCGGTTGAGGGCCGCTGAGCAGGCTGCAGCTCCGGAGGCGCGTTCGGCAGCGGCGGGGCGGCGCTGGCTCGGCCTGACGCCGGCGCCGGCTCCGGAGGCGCGCTCGGCCTCGGCGCCGAGGCGGTGGAGGCCCGCTGAGCAGGCTGCAGCTCCGGAGGCGCGTTCGGCAGCGGCGGGGCGGCGCTGGCTCGGCCTGACGCCGGCGCCGGCTCCGGACGCGCGCTCGGCCGCGGCGGGGCGGCGCTGGCTCGGCCTGACGCCGGCGCCGGCTCCGGAGGCGCGCTCGGCCTCGGCGCCGCGGCGCTGGTCCGCCCGGGCGACGGCGCCGGGTCGCTCCGGCGGCGGGCGATGAAGAACATCGCCAGCATCGCCACGAGACCCACCGCTCCCGCGGCGATGTGGCGGTTCGTCTGGTCCTTGCGCTCGGCGACCTTGTCCCCGAGGGAAGCGAGCGCCGCCTTGGCGCCGGTGTGAGCGGGCTCGAGCTCGAGCGCGCGCTCCAGCACGAACTTGTCCGGCGTGCCGCGCTCGATGAGGAGCGCGCCTTCGAGGTAGGCGATCTCTGCCTCGATCTTCCTCGCGTGCTCGCCGGTCGGGTCGAGGCGCAGCGCCTTGCGCAGCATCGCGAGCGCGTCCTCGCGCTGGTCGGCCGCGAGCGCCTTCGCCCGCTCGACGTAGGCGCCCACCATCTCCTTGCGCCGCTCGAAGAGCGGCGCGCGGGCGAGGACCTTGTCGAACGCGTCGGTCGCCTCGGCGAGCTTGCTCGCGCCCGCTGCGGCGACGCCCTCGTCCATCAGCTTGTACACCTCGGCGAGGCGCGCGCGATCGTACGTCGCGAAGAGCTCGCGCGCGACGCGATCCCACGACCATTCGCGCGGCGGCTTCTCCCCCGTGAGGTTCAGGTACGCGTCGCGGAGCTGCCAGATCCCGGGCTCACCGATCGCGGAGATCGCCTCGCGCGCAGCGTCGCGCACGCGCGCGCGATCGCTGTTGCAGAAGCTCAGCACCGCGCGCATCGCGTCCACGTCCCGGACGCGGCCGTACGCGCGGAGGACGTCGGCCAGGATCTGCGTGTCGTTCGTCGCGATCGCCTCGCCCGGGATCGCCCGGCCGAGCAGGTCGAGCTGCTTGTTGGCCCACCGCTGCACGATCTTGGCGTCGTGCTGGCGCGCCTCGATCAGCGCCGGTACGGCCTTGTCGCGCAGCTTGGCCACCTGCCGCTGCAGGTCGATGCGGAGCAGCTCGCCGAAGTAGGCGTGGAGCGCGATGAGCTCGCGCACCGCCGGCGTCGTGCCGGCAGCGACGAGCATCCGCTCCATCGCGAGCAGCTTCACGACGTCGCGCCACGCGCTGTCGCGCGGCCGCGGCACCGCCAGCATGAAGTCGAGCCAGTCCCCCTCGGTCTCGTCCTTGTCGTCGGCGCCCTTCTTCGCGCCCTGGTCTGCCCTGGCGTCCTTCTTGGCGTCGCCGGCGTCCTTCTTGGTGTCAGCCGTGTCCTTCTTGGCGTCGCCGGCGCCCTTCTTGGCGTCGCCGGCGCCCTTCTTGGCGTCGCCGGCGCCCTTCTTCGCGCCTTTGTCGGCCTTCGTGTCCTTCGAGTTCTTCGCGTCCTTGGCGTCCGCGCCCTTCTTCTTGCTGTCGCGCGCGTCGTCGCCCTTCTCGGCCTTCAGCGCCTTGCGCGCCTCTCTGCGCGCTTCCGCCAGCACGCGCGGCGCCGCGTCGCGGTCGAGCGAGCCGCGGATGTCCTGCACGCGCGCCCGCACCGCATCGACGATCCCGGGGATCGGCTCCTCAAGGGAGGCGCGGGCGCTCTCGCGCGAGCGCGCGTCCTGCGACGTGAGCTGGTCGAGCACCCGGTCCAGCTCGCGGACGGCGGTGATGTCGGGCTCCGGACGGGTGATCGGGGCGAGGCGGGGGAGCTCGGGGAGCGGCGATGACGCGGGCGCGGAGGCGCCCGCGTCGCGGTCCACCGCGGCGTGCGCCGGGGTCAGCGCGAGCGGCGCCGCCGCGAGCAGGCTGAGCAGGACGAGCCACGCGCCCGAGGCTCTGCCTCGCCGCGATGACCGCGCACCTGCGCTCCTCGGATCCGACAGACCGCGTGCCAAGTCCCTCAATCCGTGATGCGGAAGTCGAAGAAGTCGCCCGAGAAGCCGCGCCACCGTACGTCGACGCGCTCGACGCGCGCCGCGCTCGGGCCGCGGTTGGCCCAGGCGATGAGCTCCTTGAGCCCGTCCTCCTCTCCCTCGGCAAGGACCTCGACGCTGCCGTCGGAGCGGTTCTTCACCCAACCGGTGAGACCGAGCCGCTTGGCCTCGCGCTGCGTGGAGGCACGAAAAAAGACGCCCTGGACGCGACCGCGGACGAACAGCTGAACCTGTTTGAGCCCCATGGAACCAGCTTGACTTAGCCGCGCACCCGGAGGGAGGCAACTTCAGGCAGCGCGGGGCGCCACGGGCAGTTCGCCCCCGCCGTTCCGCGCGAGGGCGTTGGGTGAGGACGAGCGTGGACGAGCGCGGACGACCCGGCGCCCATCTCCGCCGGCGCGCGCCCCTGGCGCGCATTGACAGAGCAAACGCGCTTGATAGAGTCGCCGCCCGATCGGCAGAAGCACCTCGCCGATCGAGCGACATGAACGTGAGGGGCGCCAGTTACCAGGCGAGCCCTCTTCCCCCTGGCAACCCGCCGACATCGACGACATGCTCGGCCCCGCCTCGGGCTCGACCCGCTAGACCCCCCCAACCAGAAACCATCGACCGACGGCCTCCACGCCCTTGACAGGGAGCGCGCTGTCGCATCCTGGAGCTTTCCGACTCATGCACCTCAGGGAACTGAAGCAGAAACCGATGGCCGAGCTCGTGCAGATGGCGAAGGGGCTCAACATCGAGGGCGCTGCCGGGCTGCGCAAGCAGGAGGTCATCTTCGCGCTCCTGCAGGCCCACGCGGCGCAGGACCAGCCGGTCTACGGCGAGGGCGTCCTCGAATGCCTGCCCGACGGCTTCGGCTTCCTGCGGGCGCCGGACTACAACTACCTGCCGGGCCCGGACGACATCTACGTCTCCCCGTCCCAGATCCGACGCTTCAACCTCCGCACCGGCGACAGCGTCAGCGGGTCGATCCGGCCGCCCAAGGAGCGCGAGGCGTACTTCGCGCTGCTCAAGGTCGACAAGATCAACGGCGAGCCCCCCGAGGTCGCCCGCGACAAGATCCTCTTCGACAACCTCACGCCGCTCTACCCGCAGCAGAAGTTCAACATCGAGAACGGGACGAAGAGCTTCTCGACCCGCATCATCGACATGCTCTGCCCCATCGGCAAAGGGCAGCGCTGCCTCATCGTCTCGCCGCCCCGCGCCGGCAAGACGGTGCTGCTCCAGCAGATCGCCAACGCGATCTCCTCGAACCACCCGGACACGACGCTCATCGTGCTGCTCATCGACGAGCGCCCGGAAGAGGTGACCGACATGCAGCGGACCGTGAAGGGCGAGGTGATCAGCTCGACCTTCGACGAGCCGCCGACGCGGCACGTGCAGGTGGCCGAGATGGTGATCGAGAAGGCCAAGCGCCTCGTCGAGCACAAGCACGACGTGGTGATCCTGCTCGACTCGATCACCCGCCTGGCGCGCGCCTACAACACCGTCGTCCCGCCGAGCGGCAAGATCCTGTCCGGCGGCGTCGACTCGAACGCGCTCCACAAGCCGAAGCGGTTCTTCGGCGCCGCGCGTAACGTCGAGGAAGGCGGGTCGCTGACCATCGTCGCGACCGCGCTCGTCGACACGGGCTCGCGCATGGACGAGGTCATCTTCGAGGAGTTCAAGGGGACGGGTAACAGCGAGATCCACCTGGATCGCAAGCTGATGGAGAAGCGCATCTTCCCCTGCCTCGACATCAACAAGAGCGCCACCCGCAAGGAGGAGCTGCTGCTCCCCGAGTGGATCCTCCAGCGCGTGTGGCTGCTCCGTCAGCTGCTGCATCCCCTGAACGTCATCGACTCGATGGAATTCCTCCTGGACAAGGTGAGCCGCACCGAAACCAATCAGGAATTCCTCGAGAGCATGAACCAGTAGCGGCTCGTCCCAGGGGCGCTCCCGGCGACCGTCGGGGGCGCTCTCTGCCGAGCGGACACGTCGCACAGGGGACCCGCGCGCGCTTCCCTGGGCGAAGTCGTGTTAGCGTCTGCGGGTGACCGCGAAGGCGGAACAACGCACGAAGGCGCTGCAGGCTCGCATCGACGAGCTGGAGGCGCGGCTCGCCCAGGCCGAGAAGACCGTGCACGCGCTCCGGGACGTCGGGCTCGCGCTCGGCAGCACGCTGGATCTCGACCAGCTCCTCGCGCTCATCCTGAACAAGATCACCGAGCTGCTCGACGCGGACAGGGCCACGCTCTACCTGCTCGACGAGCAGCGCCAGCGCCTGTTCTCGCGCATCGTCATCGGCGAGGAGGCGCGCGCGATCGAGCTGCCCGTCGGCGCGGGGATCGCCGGGCACGTCGCCAAGATCGGGCGCACCGTCCGCGTGAAGGACGCCTACCGGGACCGCCGGTTCTCGCGCGACTGGGACGACGTGACGGGGTACCGCACCCGCTCGATCCTCGCCGCGCCGATGAAGAACCACGTCGGCCGGACCATCGGGGTCATCCAGGTCCTGAACAAGCACGGGGAGGGGGAGTTCTCGGTCCACGACGAGGAGCTCCTGAGCGCCCTGGCGACCCAGGCGGCCGTCTCGATCGACAACTCGCGGCTGTTCCTCTCGGTGATCCAGAAGAACACGCAGCTCGTGGAGACGAAGGAGCAGCTCGAGCACCGCGTGAGCGACCTCAAGCTGCTCTTCGACCTCGAGAGCGCGATGGGCCGCGCGACCACGATGGAAGACCTCGCGCGCGCGGTCATCACGGAGGCCGGCAGGGCGTGCGAAGCGCGCGCCGGGGCGATGCTCGTCGACGAGATCGAGGGCGGCCTCGTCCTCTACTTCTTCGACCTCGCCGCGTTCGAGGAGGGGAGCGTGCCGCCCCGCTCGTCCGCGTCGGACGACGAGCCGGAGGGCGTCGTGGACGGGTCCCCCCCGCGGCCGGAGGTCAAGCGCGTGGCCATGCGCCGCGGCGAGGGGATCGTCGGCCGCGCCATGGTGGACAACGAGGCCGTGTGCTTCTCGATCGAGGACGTCCAGGAGGGCGACATGCCGGTGTCTCCCCGCCTCGCCCAGCTGTTCGGCGCGGACCTGAGGACGGCGATCGCCGTGCCGCTCGAGGGCGAAGACGGGGTGCCGATCGGCGCCATGGCGCTCTACAACTCCAGGAGGCCGCACGCCTTCTCGAAGGACGATCGCGCGCTCTTGCGGCTCGTGTCGGCGAACGCGTCGACCGCGCTGCGGCTGTTCCGGTCGCGCCTCGAGCGGGAGCAGAGCGAGCGGCTCACCACGATCGGTCGCCTGCTCTCGGGGGTGATGCACGACATGCGCACGCCGCTCACCGTGATCAGCGGCTACGTCCAGCTCATGGCCGGCGCGCCTGACGCGGCGACGAGGGAGGAGCACGCGCGGCTCATCCTCAAGCAGTTCGACGTGATCAGCGCGATGCAGCGCGAGGTGCTGGAGTTCGCGCGCGGCGAGCGGAGCATCCTCGTGCGCAAGGTCTACCTGACCAAGTTCTTCGGCGACATCGAGAAGCAGCTGGAGCAGGAGCTCGCCGGGACGGGCGTGGCGCTCTCCCTGGCGCTCGAGGACCGCGGGACGGCGCGCTTCGACGAGGCGAAGCTGACGCGGCTCCTGCACAACCTGGTCCGCAACGCGGTCGACGCGATGCGGCCGGGCGGCGGCTGGGTGACGATCCGCGCCTACCGCGACGGGGGCGACCTCGCGATCAGCGTCGCCGACACCGGCAAGGGGATCCCCAAGGAGATCCAGGGGCGGCTCTTCCAGTCGTTCGTCACCTCGGGCAAGCGCGGCGGGACCGGGCTCGGGCTCGCGATCGTGAAGAAGATCGTCGACGAGCACGCCGGCACCATCGAGGTCGAGTCGTCCAGCAAGGGCGCGAAGTTCACGATCCGCTTGCCCCAGGAGAGCGCGCCGTCGCGGTCGTCGGCGGCCGCGGACGGCGCGGTCGAGGCGCTGCCCCGGCGAGCCTCGACGGACGGCGAGCCGGCGACCAGGCCGAGCGCGGAGGCGGCGCCGGTCGTCCACGACGGCGGGCCCCGCCGCAGGCCGGCGAGCTCATCCCCACCGGCGAACGAGCGAGGCAGGCGATCGTCGAGCAGCGGCTCGGACGCCTGATGCGCCCCCGCCGCTTGCACGAGGCGCATTCGATGGAGAGACTCGAACGGTGCCCCAGCTCCGCCTGAAGCTCCTCGAGCCGCACCGGACGTCGCTCGAGAAGTGCGTCTACTGCCCCAAGCTCTCCCGCGCCGCCTGCCCCGTGTCGAACGTCGAGGCGAACGAGACGGTCACGCCGTGGGGGAAGATGTCGATGGCGTACTTCGCCGGGCGCGGCGACGTCCCGCTCGACGCGCGCCACGCGGACCCGGCCTGGGCGTGCTCGGCCTGCTACGCGTGCCGCGAGCGCTGCGACCACAAGAACGAGGTGGCCACCGTGCTGACCGACGCGCGCGCGGAGTTCTTCGCGCGCGGCCTCGCGCCCGAGGGGGCCAGGCGCGCGGCGGAGCGCTTCTGGGCCCGCGAGGAAGGCCGAGCCGGTGAGCTCGACCCGCGCTCCGGCGCGGCTGCGGCCGCGGCGGGCGCGGTCCCCGTGCTGGTCGGCTGCGGCTATGTCCGCCACGCGCCGGACGTCGCCGGCGACGCGCTCGACGCGACCGAGGCGCTGATCGGCGCGCCGGTCCGCCCGGTGCGCGCCTGCTGCGGGCTGCCGCTCCTCTACGCCGGCGACCGCCCGGGCTTCGAGGCCGCGGCGCGGCGGCTCGCCGCCGAGGTCGCTGGGGCCGAGCGCTTCGTCGCCGTCGACCCCGGGTGCGCGCGCGCGGTGCGCGTCGACTACCCGCACGCGGGCGTGAGCGTGGAGGCTCCGGAGCTGTTCGTCGATCTCGCGCGGGCGTCGCTGGACCGGCTGCAGCGGTCGGCGTCGGAGCGGCGGGTGCGCTACCACGACCCCTGCCAGCTCGGGCGCGGCCTCGATCGCTACGACGCGCCCCGCGAGATCCTCGCCCGCATCACCGGGCGGCCGCCGGAGGAGTTCATCCACCGCCGCGAGCACGCCGACTGCAGCGGCGGCGGCGGCCTCGTGCCCGCCACGCGCCCCGCCTCGTCCGCCGCCATCGCCGACGGCAGGATCGCGGAGCACCGCGCGCTCGGCGGCGGGCTGCTCGTGACCCACTGCGCGCAGAGCCTGCGGCGGTTCAGGTCCCGGGGTGAGCCGGCGGAGGACCTCGCGAGCCTGGTCGCGCGGGCCGTCGCGCCGCGATGATCGCGCCGCCGCCGGCCGTGGACGGCGCGCGCGCCGGCGCCGCGGGCCCGGAGGGGCGCGCGCCGCACAAGCGGCGCACGGTCGCGGGGAGGCTGCTCGCGAGCTACCTCGTGGTGCTCGCCGCCTTCGCGCTGACCGTCGGCTGGAGCGTGCAGGCGCTCCGGGCCGCGTCGCGCGACGCCCAGCTGCTGCGCGCCGGGTACGTCCCGCTGCTGCTCCGCATCGGCGAGGTCCTGGCGGAGCAGAACGTCTTCAACGCCCAGCTGAACCACATCACGGCCGCGAAGAACCCGGGCGACGTGCGCGAGTGGCTCGAGACCGCCCGGCGGACCCGGCCGCTCGCCTTCTCGATCGTGAAGGACGCCGCCCGCGCGCTCGCCGGGGCCGACGAGAAGGTGGCCGGCGGAGACGCGGGCGTCGGGCAGGCGGCCGCCTCGTCCGGGGTGCGCCGGTTCAGCGAGGAGATCGCCGCCGAGGTGACGGCGATCGAGCGGCTCGTGGGCGCCAACCCGGAGCGGTTCTCCCAGCTGTTCCAGGCGCTCGCCGTCGGCAACCGCGAGCTCGCCGAGCGCACGCGCGACGAGCTGGTCAAGCGCGAGGTCGAGGGCGCGCAGCGGCTGCGGGCGATCAAGAGCCGCGTCGAGGAGCAGATGGAGAGCCTCACCGTCGAGGCGCGGCGCCGGGAAGAGCGCTCGATGCACCTGCTCCTCGGGCTGGGCGTGCTGACGCTGCTCGTCGGGGTGATGATGTCGCTCTACGCGCGGCGCGTGCTCGCCCCGCTCACCGCGGTCACCGAGCGGGCGAACGCGGTCGCGCGCGGCGACCTCACCCCGAAGCAAGTGCTCGCGACGAACGACGAGATCGGCGAGCTCGCGACGACGTTCGAGGACATGGTCGCCGCGATCCGCCGCGCGCGCGCCGAGCTCGTGAACGCGGAGCGGCTGGCGGCGATCGGGAAGATGGCGGCGCACGTCACGCACGAGATCAGGAACCCGCTGTCGTCGATCGGGCTGAACCTCGAGCTGCTCGAGGAGGAGGTGGCGCGCGCCTCCGCCGAGGGCACGCCCGACGCGGAGCTCCGGCCCGTGATGAAGGAGTCGGCGCAGCTCGTCACCGCCATCCGCGGCGAGGTGGACCGCCTGTCGCGCATCGCCGAGCAGTACCTCAGCGTCGCTCGCCGGCCCCGCCCGCGGCTGGAGCCCGAGCGGGTGGACGACCTGGTGCAGGAGCTCGTGGCGTTCGTGCGGCCCGAGCTCGACCGCGCCGGCATCGCGGTCCGCGTCGAGGTGGACGAGGCGGGGCCCGAGATCCTCCTCGACGAGTCGCAGCTCCGCCAGGCGCTCCTGAACCTGCTCCGCAACGCGCGCGAGGCGATGCCCAAGGGCGGCGAGATCGTGGTGAGCGTCAGCTTCTCGGGCGGCGCCGCGACCATCGCGGTCGACGACACGGGCCCCGGCGTGCCGGAGGAGCTGCGGGCGTCCATCTTCGACCCGTTCTTCACGACCAAGCAGCGCGGCACGGGGCTCGGGCTCGCGGTGACGCGGGACATCATCGAGGCGCACGGCGGCACGATCTCGTGCGAGGCGCGCGAGGCGGGGGGCACGCGCTTCCGGATCGCGCTGCCCGCCGGCGGCGCGCCGGTCCACGGGCGCGCCGCGGAGGCGGACGCGGCGCTGTGAGCCGCCCCGTCCGCGGGGCGGATGGACACAGGGCGGCGGCGCGCGCCGCGAGGCGGCGGCTACCTCGGCGTGTCCAGGTACTCGAGGGCGATCCCCATGAGCAGGAAGCCCACGACGGCGAACAGGATCGCCGCCAGCACATAGAAGATGGTCCGGAACGTCCGCGCCGGCGGGGGAGGCCGCTGCTCGATCGCCTCCGGATCGAGGGGGGCGGTCTGCTCCGAGCTCAACGAGCCCATGCTCGGCCGCGTCGGTTTGTAGATCAGCGTCGGACCCTGGCTGGTCGACCCGGCCGAGCTGTCCTCGGAGAGATCCAGGATCTTCAGCGGCCCCGCGGGCGTCTTTGCGATCGGCGGCGCGAGCTCGCCGGCCATGTTGTTCAGCACCATGGTGCCGTTCGGGCCGGTCCACTGCGCCGGCGGCTGCCCGCCCGCCGGGTGCCCGCCCGCCACGTGCGACGGGCGCTGAGCCTCGGGCGCCAGGAACGGTGAGCTTCCGACGGCGTGCGCCGCCAGATCGGGCTCGCTGGGCGGGCCCACGACGGTGTCGACAAGCTCCTGCGCCCCCGGATCGGTCGCCGTGCGGATCAGGACGGAGGAGACCGGCGGCTGGAGCATCCTGAGCGCGCCGGAGGACGGCGGCTTGACCGTCTGCGGCGGGGGGAGGGGCGTGACGAGCGCGGCGCCCGGAACGTTGCTGCCGGCCAGGGAGGCGCGTGAGCCGGCGACCGGCTGGCTGGAGCTCCTCGCAGGCCGCAGCTCCCGCCAGGCGGTGAGCCCCTCGAGCGCGCTCTGGAAGCGATCCGCAGGCTCGCGCGCCAGCCCCTTCGCGAGGAACGCCTCGAGCCGCGGATCGACCGGGCCGTCCATCGCCTCGGCGAGCCTCCGCGCGTCGGTCTTCTGCTTCATCTCGACCATGATGAGCAGGTTGCGCGCCTGATAAGGCAGCTGACCGCTCATCGACTGGTAGATCATCGTGGCGCAGGCGTAGATGTCCGCGCGGTGGTCGACCGTCTTCGCCTTCCCGATCTGCTCGGGCGGCATGAACGAGAAGGTGCCGAGGCTCTGCCCCATCTCGGTGAGGGTCTCGCCGCCCATCTCCTTCGGCAGCTTGGAGATGCCGAAGTCGAGGATCTTGACCCGCGTGGACCCGTCGGGGCGCGGCTCGAGGTACACGTTCGACGGCTTCAGGTCGCGGTGGATGATCCCGGCGCGGTGCGCGTCGGCGAGGCCCATCCAGACCTGCTCGATGATCGGGTGCAGCTCCTCGAAGCCGATCGGCCCTGTCCGCTTCAGCCGATCGATCAGCGACTCGCCTTCGAGCAGCTCGAACACGAGCACGATGCCGTGCTCGGCGTCCTCCTCGACGTCGAGGATCTCGGTGACGTGGTCGCTGTTGATCGAGCCCGCGGCGCGCGCCTCGCGCCGGAAGCGCTCGACGGCGGACGACTTGGCCTTCGAGTCGGCGCGCAGGAGCTTGATCGCCACCTGGCGGCCGGTGCGGATGTTCTCCGCAGCGAACACCTCGCCCATGCCGCCACGGCCGAGCTGGCGGATGATGCGATACCGGTTCGCAACGACGGTTCCAGCTTCGAGCTCCAAAAGCGCCTCGCCACAGATTATCCCCCGCGCTGATGCGGAGGATCAAATTCTCCGGCGCGAACGGGGTGATCCGACCATCGACCGCAGATCGCCGGCCATGAGCCGCCCTCGCCCTGCTCTGGCCGGGGGCGGCGAAAGCGCTGTGGTGACGAACTCTTCCGTGGGTCCTCCGCCCTCGCGCCGGTGCGCCAGCGCTCCCCCCCCCTCACGCGCGCGCCGGCCGCAGGGGCATGACCGTGCCCCTGCGCCGCCGCGCAGCTCACTCGTCTTCCTGCTGCCGGAGCTTCGCCACGACGCTCAGGTCCTCCAGCGTCGAGGTGTCGCCGGTCATCTCGCGGCCGGCGGCGACGTCCTTCAGCAGCCGGCGCATGATCTTGCCGCTGCGGGTCTTCGGCAAGGCGTCCGCGAAGCGGATCGCGTCGGGGCGCGCGAACTTGCCGATCTCCTTGGCCACGTGCTCGCCGAGCTTCGCCTGGAGCTCCGGCCCGGCCGTGAACCCCGGCCGGAGCGAGACGAACACGACGAGCGCCTGCCCCTTGAGGTCGTCCGGGCGGCCGACCGCGGCCGCCTCGGCGACGGCGGGGTGCGAGACGAGCGCGCTCTCGATCTCGGCCGTCCCGATGCGGTGGCCGGCCACGTTCAGCACGTCGTCGATGCGGCCGACGACCCAGAAATAGCCGTCCTCGTCGCGGCGCGCGCCGTCGCCGGTGAAGTAGCAGCCCTCGACGTCGCTGAAGTACTGCCTGCGGAAGCGCTCGTCGTCGCCCCACACCGTGCGCAGCATCGACGGCCAGGCCTGCTTCAGGACGAGCAGCCCGCCCTCGCCCGCGGGGACCGGCTTGCCGTCCTTGGTCACGACCTCGGGCACGACGCCGAACATCGGCAGCCCGGTCGACCCCGGCTTCGAGAACGACGCGCCGGGCAGGGTGGTCATCATGATCGCCCCCGTCTCGGTCTGCCACCAGGTGTCCACGACCGGGCAGCGGCCGCCGCCGATGGTCCGGTGGTACCAGATCCACGCCTCGGGGTTGATCGGCTCGCCGACCGAGCCGAGGAGCCTGAGGCTCGACAGGTCGCTCTTCGCGGGCCACTCGTCGCCCTGCCGCATGAAGGCGCGGATCGCCGTGGGCGCGGTGTAGAGGATGGTCACCCCGTGCTTCTCGATCAGCCGCCAGAAGCGGCCCCAGTCGGGGAAGTTCGGCGCGCCCTCGTACATGAGGCACGTCGCGCCGTTCGAGAGCGGGCCGTAGACGATGTAGCTGTGCCCCGTCACCCAGCCGACGTCCGCGGTGCACCAGTAGACGTCGTCGTCGCGCAGATCGAAGACGTACTTCGTCGTGACGTGCACGTTGACCAGGTAGCCCGCGGTCGTGTGGAGCACGCCCTTGGGCTTCCCGGTCGAGCCGCTCGTGTAGAGGATGAAGAGCGGGTGCTCGGCGTCGACGACGGTCGGCTCACAGGAGGGCGAGGCCTGGGCGAGCAGGTCGTGCCAGTAGACGTCGCGGCCCTCGGTCATCTGCACCTCGCAGCGGTCGCTGCCGAGGTGCTGGTACACGATGACGCGCGTCGCGCTCTTCGCCTCCGGCTGCGCGAGCGCCCGGTCGACGGTCGCCTTGAGCGGCACGACCTGCCCGCGCCGGTACGCGCCGTCCTGCGTGATGACGAGCTTGGCCTGGCTGTCGTGGATGCGGTCGCGGAGCGCGTCCGCGGCGAAGCCGCCGAAGACCACCGTGTGCACCGCGCCGAGCCGCGCGCACGCGAGCATCGCGACGGCCACCTCGGGGACCATGCCCATGTAGATCGCGACCCGGTCCCCCTTCTCGATGCCGAGCCGCTTGAGCGCGTTCGCGAGCAGCAGCGTCTCGCGGTGGAGCTGGGCGTAGGTCAGCGTGCGCGTGGCGCCGTGCTCACCCTCCCAGATGATGGCGGCCTTGTTCTTCGTGGCCGTCGTCAGGTGCCGATCGAGGCAGCTCTCCGTGACGTTGAGCGTCGCGCCGAGGAACCACTTGGCGTGCGGCAGGGTCCAGTCGCTGGTCGTGGCCCACGGCGTGCGGAACACGAGGTCGCCCGCCTCCCGGCGCCAGAACGCGTCCGGCTGCTCGATGCTCTCGCGGTAGAGCGCCTCGTAGGCCTCCGGCGCGCCAACGCGCGCGCGACGCGAGAACTCGGCCGGCGGCTCGAACCGGCGCGTCTCCTTCAACAACGACGTGATGGCATCCTGCGACATGGTGACCCCTTTCCCCGCTGGAAAGGTCGGCGAACCATCTCCGACCCACCGTCAGGGCGTGCGAGGATACATCCGCCAAGCGGCAGAACAAGGATGGAACGCGGCCGCGCGGGCGCGGCGCGGCCCGATCACCAGAACGCGTAGCCGGCGTGCAGGCTGCCTCCCAGGTGCAGCAGCACGGCCGAGTAGAGCGGCGTGTCGTCGCCGTCCTTGTAGCTGATGCCGCGCGACGACTGGAAGTAGCTGTCCAGCGAGACCCCGAGGAGCACCCCGCCGAGGTCGAGCTCGACGCCGACCTCCGAGGAGACGAACGCGTTCACCCCCGAGGCGGGGTGGCACCGGCCCTCGCAGATGTCTTCCCCTTCCCGCGTGTTCGTGTTGTGGAAGCTCACGTCGTCGTAGGTGAGGCCTCCCCCGATCGAGCCCACGAACCGCCAGGTCTGGCCAGGGGTCATCAGGCGGAGGTTCAGCCCGAGGCGCGTCGAGCCGAGCGTGTAGCTGGCGTTCGGGTAGGCGGGATCGTCCGAGCCGGTGGCGATGTTCGCGTACTGGAGCATCACGTCGAACGCCGCGGGGGTGTTCACCCGGTACCCCACCCGGATCGAGCCGGCGCCGCCGCTGTTCGCCTCCGGGCTCGGGAACTCCCTGGGGTGGCCGAGGGGCCAGAGCAGCGACGCGGCGCCGATCACGTAGTAGCCCTGCGGCGCCAGCGACAGGGGCACGGTCCGCGGCGGAGGCGGGGGCGGCGGCAGCGTGAAAGGCTGCGCGTTCGCGGGCACGGCGGGCCGCTCCCGGGCCAGCGTCAGCTTCACCTCCCTGTCGCGCTCGCCGCTCACCACGGTGACGCTCTGGTCGGCGCTCACGTGGCCTTCGGCCCGCGCGCTGATGCGATGCACCCCGGGCCCGAGCTCCACGACCCGCGTCCCCGAGGACGAGGGGGGTTGCTCCTCGCCGTCGATGATCAGCGTCGCGCTCGGCGGGCTGAGCTCGATCTTCACGTGGGCGAGCAGCGCGCGCATCTCCTCGATGGCGCTGCGCGCCGTCTTCTCGTCGCCCTCGTCCATCGTGTCGCGGTGCTGCGCGAGCGCGCGCTCCAGCGCCGCGATCGCCCGCGGGTAGTTGAAGAGGGCCTTCTCGGCGAGCGCGATGTTGAACAGCGGGCTCGCCTTCGGCTTCTCCTTGTACGCCGCCTCGAACTCGACGATCGCCGCCCGGTAGTTCCGGTCCTGGAACAGCTTGATGCCGTTCTCCATGTGCTGCCGGTACGGCTCGACCTGCGCGAGCGCCGGCGAGAGCTGCAGGGCCAGGCCGAGCGTCGCCGCGCAGAGCGCGAGCGGGAGTCGTCCGTACGATCTGCCCAAGCCCGCCTCAGTCGACCTTGAGCTGGAGACCCGCCGCGACCCCCGCCGGCTTCGACGTCGCGACCGCCGGGGTGGCCTGGCTCGAAGCGGCCGTCTTCGCGCCAGCGCCCGCGGCGGTCGAGACCGCGCCGCCCGCGCCCCTCGCGCGCGCGGCGAAGGGGAGCGTCGCCGTCTTCTTCACGTTCACGCTCGCGCTCGGCGCAGCCCTGGGGACCGACGCGGGCGCGATGGGCGCCGGCTGCGCGGCCTCGATTGCCGCGGACGCCGGCGCCGCGGCCGCCGGCAGCGGGTGGAGCAGGACGTCGATCGGGGATCTGTCGGCCTGGAGCGTCACTTCCTTGTCCACGGGCATGTATCCGGAGGCCTCGATCCGCACCCGCTTCGTCTCGCCCGTGCGGCCGCGCAGCGTGCGGTCGACCAGGGCGACGCCGTCGACGGTGAAGCGCGCGCCCTCGGCGTTCGTCCGGAGCTCGACGGAGACCTGGGCGGGAGGCGCAGGCGCGATCGCCGCCGTCGCTTCCGCCGGCGGGCGGCGCGCGTGGAGCACCGCGCCGGTGAGCCCGGCGACCAGCGAGAGCAGCACGAACGCCCCGAGCGCGAGCCGCCGCGGACCCCGCGCCCCGGCGCGGCCGGTGCTCGACCAGCCCACCTTCGAGCTGCTGCCGTGCACCTCGAGCGTCGGATCGAGCGCGATGCTCGGATCGCCCGGCGTGTGCTTCGCCGGCGTCTGCCCGGACAGGCCGGGAGCGCTCGACGTGTGCGCCCCCAGCTCGTCGCTCGAGCTGCGCCGCGCCCCGAGCAGGCCGCCGGCCCCCGCGATCAGCGCGTCCAGGAAATCCCGCGCGGACGAGAACCGGAGCTCCCGGTCCCGCGTGAGCGCCTTCGCGATGACGCGCGCGATCGGCTCGGGGACGGCCGGATTGCTCATCCGCACATCGTGGGCGTCCTTCATGCAGATGTTGACGATCACCTGCTCGTACGAGTTGCCGCTGTGCGGCGGGTGCCCGCTGAGGCACTCGTAGAGGATCGCGCCGACGGCCCAGAGGTCGGTCCGGCCGTCCACGTCCGGCAGCGCCTGCGCCTGCTCGGGCGACATGTAGAACGGCGTCCCGAGCACAGTGCCCTCCCGGGTCAGCGTGTGGGCCGGCGCGCCGTCGGCGCGGCGCACCTTCGAGATGCCGAAGTCGAGGATCTTGGCGAAGTTCGGATCGTCGTCGCGGTCGACGAGGAAGATGTTGTCCGGCTTGAGGTCGCGGTGGACGATGCCCGCCTCGTGGGCGCGGTGGAGGCCGCGGAGGATCTGCGCGGTCACGTGGAGCGCCTCGCCGAGGTCGAGCCTGCCGCAGCGCCGGATGCGGTGGCCGAGGTCCTCGCCGCGGAGCAGCTCCATGACGAGGAAGGGGACCTCGTCGGCGAAGCCGGCGTCGAAGATCTCGACGATGTGCGCGCTCTCGACGGCGCTCGCCGCCTGCGCCTCGCGGTGGAACCGGGCCACCGCGTCCTTGTTCTGCGCGAGGTCGGCGTCGACGAACTTCATCGCGACGCGCTTGCCGATGGCGGTGTTGACCGCCTCGTAGACCATGCCCATCCCGCCACGCCCGATGGCCCGTACGATTTCGTACTTCTGGACCCGCTTTCCGACGAGCGCCCCCTCGACCGGCTGAGTCGCTGCGGCAGTGGTGTCGGTGCTGCTAGGCATGGCGGTTGCGGCTCGGGGGGGTGGGCGGAGCCCATGAAGCCCTATGGACGAACCGTATCAAAGAAAGCTGCGCCCCGTCCCCGCGCGGCAGCTTATCACCTGCGCACGCCAGGTTGCACCTTCGCCGGCGGGACCCCTGCGCGCCCGGCCAGGGCCTCCGTCGCACATCGGCCGCCCGCGCCCCTCAGCGCGGCATGGCAGCTGCGTCCGCGCGCGGCGCCTCGGCGAGGCGCGGATCGAGGCCGCCCTTCTTCTCCAGGGCCGAGAGCTCGCTGAACCCGCCGATGCTGTCCCCATTGATGAAGATCTGCGGGACGGTCCGCTGCCCGGAGGCCTTGACCAGCCAGGTGCGGAGGTCGTCGCGGCCCTCCACGTTGATCTGCGTGAAGCGCACCTGCTTCTCGGTCAGCAGGCGCTTCGCCATGGCGCAGTATCCGCAGTATTCGGTGACGTAGATGGTGACTTCGGCTGCTTGCATGGGCATCTCGTCCTCTTTCCTTTCCCGGGACGGCCAAAGATGCAAGCGCACAGCGCCTTCCCTTGCGGTAGGCTGCGCGCATGGCCGAGAAAGAGGGGACGATTCACCTCGATCGCTATACAGGCGACGCGAAGCAAGTCGTCGCCGGCGCTCAGCAAATCGCGGATGAGCGCCAGCACGCCGAGGTCACGCCGCTGCACTTGCTGACGAGGCTGCTCGAGCGTGACCGGGGCGTATCCGAGGTGTTTCGGCGGGCCGGAGCCGAGCCGAACGAGGTGCTCCAGCTCGCCGAGAACGCGCTGAAGAAGCTGCCCAAGGCGGGAGGCGGGGTGGCTTACGTGAGCCCGCGCCTGCTCGACCTGCTCGGGCGCGCCGAGCGCGAGGCGACCCGGGACAAGTCAGCGAATGTGGGCATCGAGCACCTGCTCCACGCGCTCGCCCAGGAGATCCGGGGGCCCGCGGGCGAGATCCTCTCCTCGTTTGGCATCGGCCCCGGGGCGTTCCGGCCGCACCTCGGCGCGCTGGAGGCGGCCTCGCGGGAGCCGTCGCCCGCGCCGGCGGGCGCGTCCGAGCCGGGCCAGCCCGCGCCCTACACCCGGGACCTCGTCGCCGACGCCCGCGAGGGGCGGTTCGATCCGGTCATCGGGCGGGACGTCGAGGCGCGCCGCCTGCTGCAGATCCTCGAGCGGCGCTTCAAGAACCACCCGCTCATCGTCGGTGAGCCCGGCGTCGGCAAGACCGCGCTCATCCGGGGCCTGGCCGACCGGATCGCCCACGGGGACGTGCCCACGAACCTGGCCGGGGCCCACCTCTACGAGCTCGACACCGGCGCGCTCGTCGCCGGCGCGAAGCTGCGCGGCGAGATCGAGCAGCGCCTCAAGGTCCTGGTCGACCGCCTGCGCGGCGAGCAGGACGCCGAGAGCATCCTCGTCGTCGAGGATCTCGACGCGCTCTTCGGCCAGGGGGTGCAGGGCTCTGGCGTCGGAGAGCTCCTGAAGCCGCTCCTGTCGCGCGGCGAGATCCGGATCATCGCCACCACGACGCCCGAGGGCGTGCGCAAGATCAACGAGCGCGACCCGGGGATCATCCGCCGGTTCTCGACGATCACGCTGGAGGCGCCGAGCATCGATCAGGCGACGGAGATCCTGCGCGGGATCGCGACGAAGTACGAGGCTCACCACCGCGTGCGGGTGGGGGAGAGCGCCATCGCCTCGGCGGTCGCGCTGGCGAAGCGGTACATCTCGGACCGCGCGCTCCCCGACACGGCCGTGGACCTGCTCGACGAGACGTCCGCCCGCAAGCGGGTGGAGGTCGACGGGGTGCCGGCGGAGCTCGACACGCTCACCCGGCGCGTCGACGCGCTCCGCGCCCAGATCGCCGCGCTCGCCGACGACGACGACAAGCTCAGCGTCCAGACCCGCACGCGCCTGGAGGCGGAGCTCGCCGAGATCGAGCCGAAGGCGTCGTCGATGCGCACCCGCAATGCGTCGCGCCGGGGCGTCATCGCGGCGTGCCAGTCCATCCGCCGGGAGCTCGTCGCCGCGACGGAGGCCTTGAAGGCCGCCCAGCGCGACAAGGCGTTCGCCAGGATCGGCGAGCTCGAGCACGTCACGATCCCGGAGCTCAAGCGGCGGCTCCAGGCCGCCGAGGAGGCCGCGCAGCGGGAGGGGGTCGCGCCGACCTCGAACGTGGTCAGCGAGTCGGACGTGGCGGCGACGCTCAACGACTGGACCGGCATCCCGGTGGCCAAGATGCTCGAGGGCGAGGCCGAGAAGCTCCTCAAGATGGAAGAGCGGCTCGCGCAGCGCGTGGTGGGCCAGGACGAGGCGGTGCGCGCGATCGCGAAGGCGGTGCGGCGCGGGCGCGTCGGCCTGCGCGACCCGGGCAAGCCGATCGGCTCCTTCCTGTTCCTCGGGCCGAGCGGCGTCGGCAAGACGGAGCTCGCGAAGGCGCTCGCCGAGTTCCTGTTCGACGACGAGCAGGCGCTGACGCGCATGGACATGAGCGAGTTCATGGAGCGCCACATGGCCCAGCGCCTGATCGGCGCGCCCCCGGGCTACGCGGACAGCGAGCAGGGCGGCTTCCTCACCGAGGCCGCCCGGCGCCGGCCGTACAGCGTGCTCCTGTTCGACGAGGTCGAGAAGGCCCACGCGGACGTGTTCAACCTGCTGCTCCAGATCCTCGACGATGGCCGGCTCACGGACGGCCGCGGGCGGCTGGCCGACTTCTCGAACACGGTCGTCATCATGACGTCGAACATCGGGTCGAAGCGCGTGCTCGACACCGACGCCAAGCTCTGGGCGACGGAGGACGGCCGCGAGGCGATCCGCGACGTCCTGCTCGAGGAGCTGCGCGGGTTCTTCCGCCCCGAGTTCCTGAACCGCGTCGACGACATCGTGGTCTTCAAGGCGCTCAGCAAGGAGGACCTCCGGGGCATCGTCGACATCCAGCTGCGCCGCCTCGAGCAGCTGCTCACGGACAAGGACATCCGCCTCGCGCTCACGGACGCCGCGAAGGCCCGGCTCGTCGAGCTCGGTTACGAGCCGAGCCTCGGCGCCCGCCCGCTGAAGCGGGCCATCCTGCGCGAGCTCCAGAACCCGCTCGCCGAGACCATCCTGGCCGGCGGCTACCAGCCCGGCCAGAAGATGCAGGTCGACGTGATCGACGAGAAGTTCGTCTTCACCAAGGCCGAGGGGTGACGGCGCGACCGTGGCCCGGGCCAGCCCGGGCCAGGCTGGGCGGCGCCCGCCGGGCCACGCCCGGGCGCTTGCGGTAGCGCCGGAGCGCTGCCAGCGCGCTGAGCCAGTGGGTTTTTTCTCCGGGAGGCGATTGTGGGCGACCGACGGCGATGCGAACCACTTGCCAAGGCGAAGAAGGTCCGTATACTGCCGCTCCCTCGCACACCGGGCCCTCCGATCGAGGGCAATTGCGTGGCTAAGGTGAGGGATCGCGGTCCCCAGGTTGAGGAAGACGCACCATGTACGCGGTCATCAAGACGGGCGGCAAGCAGTATCGGGTCGCCGAAGGTCAGAAGCTCCGGGTCGAGAAGCTTGCCGGCAATGCCGGTGACAAGGTCACCTTCAGCGAGGTGCTCCTCGTCGGCGGCGACTCGCCCAAGGTTGGCAAGCCCCTCGTGAGCGGCGCCTCCGTCGCGGCCGAGATCACCGGGCAGGACCGCGGCAAGAAGATCGTGGTCTTCAAGTTCAAGCGCCGGAAGAACTACCGCCGCAAGAACGGCCACCGTCAGCCGTACACCGAGCTCAAGATCACCGGCATCACCGCCTAGCAGGAGAAGTAGACATGGCTCACAAAAAAGGCGGCGGCTCCTCCCGGAACGGCCGCGATTCGAACGCGCAGCGCCGCGGGGTGAAGATCTACGCCGGGGAGCCCGTGCGTGCGGGCAACATCCTGGTGCGGCAGGTCGGCTCCTCGATCCACGCCGGCCACAACGTCGGCACCGGCCGCGATTTCACGCTCTTCGCCCTCGTCGATGGCGTCGTGAAGTACGAGTGGAAGTCCAACACCAAGAAGCAGGTGTCGGTCTACCCGGCCTCCTGATTCGACTCCTCGCCCAGAGCGATGGCGCCATGAACGGTGCCATCGCGTCTCGCTTGCCGCGCCCCGTGCGCTTGCGACCTGCTCCAGCGCGGTGACCACCTACAAGCTCCTCGCCCTCGATGTCGACGGGACCCTCGTCCGTCGTGACGGCTCCATCCACGAGGAAGATCGCCTCGCGATCCAGCGGCTCCAGGCAGCCGGCGTCCCGGTGTCGATCGCGACCGGGCGCCTGTACTCCGGGACGCGGGAGGTCGCGCGGCGGGTCGGCGTGATCGGTCCGATCGCGTGCGTCGACGGCAGCCACATCGTCCACACCGAGGGCGACGCGCACCTGTACTCGCGCACGATCTCCGGCGCGGAGGCGGCGCTCCTGCGCTCGATCACCGAGCGGCACGCGACGGCGTCGTTCCTCTTCGCGCAGGACAGCATCGTCCACGACGCGACCGGCGCGCCGCACCTCCACTACGTCCGGGGCTGGTCGCCCGTCATCGCCGAGGTCGATCGCGTCTCGTCGCACCCGTACTGGGAGCACGAGCACGGCCTGCTCGCGCTGGTGGCGATCGGGACCGAGGCGCAGGTCTCGGCCGCCGTCGAGGAGGTCCGGTCCGAGCTCGGCCGAGCGGCGTTCGTCGTCTCGTTTCCCCTCTTTCAGGACGGTCCCACGAGCATCTTCGCGATGATGGTCCGCGCCGCCGGGCCCACGAAGGGGACCGCGATCGCGTGGCTCGCAGAGCACTACGGGTGCTCGCCGTCGGACGTGGTCGTGGTCGGCGACTGGCTCAACGACCTGCCGATGTTCGAGGTCGCAGGGCGGTCGTTCGCGATGGGGCAGGCGCCGGAGAACGTGAAGCAGGCGGCGACGGACCGCCTGAAGGCCGACGCCATGCTGGGCGGCGGCATCGCCGAAGCGATCCGCCGCGCCTTCGGCCGCTGAGCTTCGGCTGAGCGCCGGCGCCGCGGAGGCGCGGGCGAAAGAGGAGCTGGGGAGGGGCGAGGAGCGCCGGCAAGAGCAGCGGGGGAGCCACCGCGTCAGCAGCGCTCCCCCGTGCTCCTCGCGCGTGTCAGGCCTTGCGCTGCTGCCCCGGCTGGGCCGCCGCGGCGAGCTGCTGCTGCTGCTGCTGCAGGTACTGCGCGACGGCGCGCGAGCGCTCGATCGCGAACTGCTTGACCTCCTTGTTCGGAGATCCGGCGAGCGCGTTCAGCAGCTTGGTCACCTTCTCGAGCTGGCGGGACTGGAACAGCGCCTCGAAGTAGTTGTTGGCCAGGCGCACGTCGCGGCTCATCTTCGCCTCGTGCGGCTGGAGCAGGCGGACCACCGCCTCGAGGTCGTTCTTCTGCCCGTAGAGCGCCGACAGGCAGAGCAGCGCCAGCGGGTCGTCCGGGTTCAACGCGACCGCCTTCTTGGCGTACTCGACGGCCTTGTCCCGCGTCTCCTCGTTGCTCGCGTAGAAGCCCTGGATCGCGATGTACGGCGCGGCCGTCTTCTTGTCGGCCGAGACCTTCTCCATCTCGGCGACCGCGCTCGCCTCGTCGCCGCGCTGCTTCAGGTACTGGAAGAGGTAGGCCCACGCATCGATACATCCGGCGTCGATCGCGATCGCCTTGTCGATGTACTCGCGCTCCTTCGCGTCCTCCTTGCGCGCCTGGTAGAGCTTCGCGAGGTGCAGCGAGGGGTAGGGGTTGTCCTTGAGCAGGTTCTGCGCGCCCTTGAGCGTCCCCTCGGCCTTGTCGTGCTTCTCCTGCTGGAGCTGGGCGATGCCGAGCGCGAGCCAGTCGTCGCCCGTGCCGCCCTTCGCCACCACCTTCGAGAGCACCTGCTCGGCGCGCTGCAGGCGGTTATGCTTGAGGAGCTCCTGCGCGAAGATGCGCCCGCGATTCAGGTCGTCGGGCTGCTCGGTCCAGTGCTTCTCGAGGCCGGCGAGCAGGTCCTCCAGGCCGATCGCGATGGGACGCCCCTGATCGTCCTGCACCTGCACCGCCGGCCCGTTGAAGCCGAGCAGCTGCCACATCTGCTCGAGCGTCAGCGCCGCGGGGCCCTGCTCGAGGAGGCCCTTCAGCTCATCGGTCGGCTTGTTCATCGGGATGACGATGAGCGCGTTCCCCGGCACGCCGTTCGGGAACGCGCTCACGGGCGCGACGATCGCCGCCCCCCCGCTGATGTTGAGCCCAGCCGCCTGCTGCTGTCCGTTGGTCGTCATCGTCGATGCTCCGAGATCTCTCCCCCATGCGCGCCGAGGGGCAGGAATCGCCCAGCCTCGCCCCGGTACCCTGCGCGCTGCATTCATGGGGGCAGTCGTTCGTGTAGAGGGGGCGCGAACGCTAGCAGGGAGGGCCGAGGCCGGCAACGGGAGAGCTCGCACCGCGCGGGGCCTCCCCGCCGTGATTCCCGCGGTGGTTCCACCCGTGATTGCGCCCGTGATTCCGCTGCTGATTCCCCCCGCCGCGCCTGCTGGCCTTGCCACGCCTCCCGCGCTCCAGGCCAGCCGCGCTGGCGCCTGCGTCGAGGTCGTCTTGTTTACGTCGCGTTCCGCGTCGCGCGTCGCGCGCGCGCTCGTTTGATCGCTGTCGTGGTCGCTCTCGCCGTCGCCGTCACGGACGCTCATGGTCGCTCGCCCTCTCGCGCGCCGTCCTAATCGAGTCGCGGCCCGGCGGCGAGAGGTGGCTCGAGCGCCGCGCGGGCGCGCGCGGGCGCCGCGCTGCGCAACCGCTCGGCCAGATGGGTGCGCCGCTCCTCCTTGCGCGTCTCCGCCAGCGCCAGCGACACGGCCCGCGGATCCGCGACGAGCACCACCAGCCGCTTGCCGCGGGTCACCGCCGTGTAGATGAGGTTCCGCGAGAGCATGACGAAGTGCTGGGTGAGGATCGGCACGATCACCGCCGGGTACTCGCTCCCCTGGCTCTTGTGGATGCTCGTCGCGTAGGCGAGCGTCAGCTCGTCGAGCTCCGCCTCCTCGTAGCCGACCTCGCGCTCGTCGAAGCGGACCTGGAGCTTCCGCTCCTCGGCGTTCACCTCCGTGATGAACCCGACGTCGCCGTTGTAGACCTCGCGGTCGTAGTCGTTGCGGAGCTGCATCACCTTGTCGCCGAGCCGCAACGTGCGCGCGCCGCGCGTGACGCTCGGGCCCTCGGGGTTCAGCGCCGCCTGGAGGCGCGCGTTCAGGGCGATCGCCCCCGCCTCGCCCTTGTGCATCGGCGTCAGGACCTGCACGTCCCGCCGCGGATCCAGCCCGAACCCCTTGGCGATGCGCTCGGTGACGAGGTGCAGGATCAGCTCGGCCGCCGCCTCGGCCTCGGTCCGCTCGATCACGTAGAACTCGCCGCCGGGCCCGCGCGCGCCCTCCGGCGGCTCGCCGTCGTGGATGCGGTGCGCGTTCCGGACGATGAGGCTGCCCTCGGCCTGCCGGAAGATCTGCGTGAGCCGCGCCGTCGGCACCTCGCCCGAGGCGATCACGTCCCGCAGCACCGCGCCCGGCCCGACCGACGGGAGCTGATCGACGTCGCCCACCAGCACGAGCCGCGCCGCGTCGGACGTCGCCTGCAGGAGCGCGTCGGCGAGCGCCAGGTCGAGCATCGACGCCTCGTCGACGACGATCGCCCCCGCCTCGATCGGCCGGCCCCGCTGGCGCGCGAACTTGCGCTGCTTCGGGTCGAACTCCAGGAGCCGGTGGAGGGTGACGGCCTCGCGCCCCGTCGCCTCGCTCATCCGCTTGGCCGCGCGCCCCGTCGGCGCGGCGAGCCGCACCGGGAGCCGCGCGCGATCGAAGAGCGCCAGGATGGCCCGGACGATGGTCGTCTTGCCCACGCCCGGGCCGCCCGTGATCACCAGGACCTTGTTCCGCGCGGCCTGCTCCACGGCGGCCCGCTGCGCGGCCGCGAGCGAGACCTTCGTCTTCTCCTCGAACGCGGCGATCGCCGCGTCGACGCCCTCGGCGAGGCGCGCCTCGTGCGCCGCGCCTTCCTCGTCGTCCCCCAGCAAGGACCGCATCCGGCGCGCGAGCCGCACCTCGGCCTCGTAGAGGTCCTTCGGGTAGACGGCCACCTCGCCGGTCGACAGCGCCTCGACCCGCACGTGGCCGCTCGCCACGAGCGCGTCGATCGCGCCGTCGACCTCGGCGGCGTCGCGCTCGAGCATCGTCGCGGCGAGCTCCGCGAGCTCCGGCCGCTCCGCGAGCGTGTGCCCGCGCGTCGACAGGTCGACCAGCGTCTGCAGCACGCCCGCCTGCGCCCGCTCCGGCGAGTCGGCCCGGACGCCGATCGAGCGCGCGATCCGGTCGGCCGTCTTGAAGCCGATGCCCCACACGTCGAGCGCGAGCCGGTACGGGGAGCGGGAGACGATGTCGATCGCGTGGGGGCCGAACCGCTTGTAGATGCGGCTCGCCAGCGCCGGGGACGCGCCGTGCGCCTGGAGGAAGATCATGATGGCCCCGATCGCCCGCTGCGCCGCCCACGCCTTCGCGACCGCCTGCGCCCGCCGCTGGCCGAGCCCGGGGACCTCGGCGAGCCGCTCCGGCGACCGGTCGAGGATCTCCAGCGTCTCGGCGCCGAACGCCTCCACGATCCGCTTCGCGTACGCGGGGCCGATGCCCTGCACCATGCCGGAGCCGAGGTAGCGCTCGAGCCCGTCGAGCGTGGCGGGCGCGATCGGCAGCAGGGTCTCGACCTTGAGCTGCTCGCCGTGCTTCGGATCGCGCCCGTAGCGCCCCGTCGCGCGCACGCGCGTGCCCGGGCCGACCGGCGGGAACACCCCGACCCAGACCTCCGGCGCGGCGCCGGGCGTGACCTCCACCCGCAGCACCCGGAAGCCGCTCGACTCGCTCTCGTAGGTAACGCGGACGACCTCGCCCTCGACCGTCGCGGACCCGTCGCCCGCCACCTCCCTGGCCGAGAAGAGCTTCTGCTGGCCCCCGCCGCCCGGCTGCCGCTCGCCGGCCCCGGCCGGGCGGTCGCCGCGCTCGTGCGGGCGCGGCGCGCCGTCCGGCCCCGGGGGGCGCGCCGTCGCGGCCGCCCCCTGGGCTGCCGGACCGGGGCGGCCGCTCCGCTGGGACCCTTGCACGAGGGCAGCATGTAGCCGCCGCCCCGCCGGCGGCAACGCCCTCGTGCGCCGCGGCGCGTGATAGTCCTCGCGGGTGCCGGAGCTCCCGGAAGTCGAGCACGCCGCCGCCTCGCTGCGCCGCTTCCTCGCGGGCGACCGGATCGCGTCCGCCGAGGGCGACCCGACCCGCGTGTTCCGCCGATCGAGCCACGACGCTTTCGAGCGCGAGCTGCCGGGCCGCGCGCTCGAGCGCCTCACGCGCTTCGGCAAGTACCTCGTGCTCGAGCTCGACGCGGGCGTGGTGCTGCTCAGCCACCTCGGGATGTCGGGCAAGTGGGTGCGCCGCTCGCCGGCAGAGCCCGCGCCAGGGCACAGCCGCGCGCGGCTGCGGCTCGCCTCGGGGAGCGTGCTCCACTACAACGACCCGCGGCTCCTCGGCCGGCTCGCGGTCCTGCGCGGGGTCTCGCCGCGCGAGATCCCCGAGATCGCCGCGCTCGGCCCCGATCCGCTGCGCGACGGGATCGACGTGGACGCCTTGCTCGCGCGCGCGCGGGCGAGCGCGCGCCCCGTGAAGGTGATCCTCATGGACCAGGCGGTGATCGCCGGGCTCGGCAACATCCAGGTGACCGAGGCGCTCTTCCGGGCCGGCGTGCACCCGGCGCGGCCGGGCCGCTCCCTCTCGCGCGAGGAGATGGCCGCGATCGCCGCGGGCATCGAGGCCTCGATCGCGCACACGCTCGCGGCGATCGGCGCGGGGGAGATCGCGTACCTGTCCGAGTCGGGCGCCGTGCCGAACCCGTTCCAGGCCTACGCGCGCGCCGGCGCGCCGTGCCCTCGCTGCGGCGCGTCGCTGGAGACGCGCGCGATCGGCGGGCGCTCCAGCGTGTTCTGCCCGCGGTGCCAGCCCGAGCGCAGCCGCGCGCGGCCGCGCAAGCCGCCCTGAGCCGCCCGGGCGCTGAACACGCGTCGCGTGAAGGGCGCGGTGCGACCGCCGGGCCGCGGTTGGCGTGTCTTCTTCGTGCCGGTATAGTGCCGCCGCGATGGGCCGCAGCACCTTGGTTTCCGTCCTCTGCGCCCTCTGCATCGCGGGCTGCGCCGGGAGGGCGCCCGTGGCGGCGCGCTCCAAGGACAGCCTGATGCGCGCGGCCGCGGCGGTCTCGCCGGAGCACGGGGCGGGCGCGCCGTCGGCCTCGCCCGGGGCAGCGGCGGACGAGGCCGCGGTCGCGCACGATGACGAGGAGCACGACGACGGCGGGGAGGTCGACGACGGCCTGGAGCTGCCGGCGGAGCCGGGCGCCGGCACGCCGGCGCAATCGCCGCTCGCGGCGATGAGCGAGGCCCAGATCGAGGAGCTGCTGGCGAAGGACCCGGCGGCGCTGGGGCCGATGTCCGTGGGCGCCACCAACGCGGGCGCGCTGTTCAACGGGATCCGGATGCCCGAGGGCGACCGGTGGGAGCTCGTCGATCCGGGCCACGCGTGGGGGACGCGCGAGACGGTCGACGCGCTCGATCGCGCGATCGCCGAGGTGCACCGGCAGTTCCCGGGGAGCCCGAAGCTCTACATCGGGCACATCAGCGCCCGGGACGGCGGCCGCCTCTCCCCGCACAAGAGCCACCAGGCCGGGCGCGACGTCGACATCAGCTATTTCCTCGACGCGCGGCACCGCTGGTACCAGCGGGCCACGGCGGCCAACCTCGACCGCGAGCGCACCTGGGCCTTCGTCCGGGCGCTGATCACCGAGACCGACGTGGAGCTCATCCTCATCGACAGCAGCGTGCAGCGGCTGCTCAAGGAGCACGCGCTGAAGATCGGCGAGGACAAGGACTGGCTCGACGAGGTCTTCCAGTTCGGATCGAGGAAGCCGCGCCCGCTCATCCGCCACGCGCGGGGGCACGCGAACCACATCCACATCAGGTTCTACAGCCCGATCGCGCAGGAGTCGGCGGTGCGGGCGTATCCGCTGCTCGTGAAGCGCGGGGCGATCAAGCCGACGGCGCACTACGTGCGCCACACGGCGAAGAAGGGGCAGACCCTGGGCTCGCTGGCCCGGCAGTACGGCACCACCGTCGAGGCGATCAAGCGGGCCAACGGGCTGCGCTCCACGGCGATCCAGGCGAAGCGCGTCTACAACATCCCGCGGCCGTCGAGCGGCCCCGCCGCCCCGCCGAAGCACGTCGTCGTGCCGCCGCGGCGGCTGCCCCCGCCCAGGGCCGCGGACGCGTCGCCGCCGGTGCGCCACGACGAGGCCGGGCCCGCGCTGGGCGGCTGAGCCGCGGTCGCGTCGCGGCGGGTGCGCCCCGGGCACGGCCGCGGCGCGCCGGGCCCGCGCGCGGCGTCAGTGCTTCACGTCGACGACGAGCCGCGCCGGCTTGGTCAGCTCGAGGACGCGGTACCGGTTCGGCGAGGAGACCCCGAGCACCCAGGTCACCTCGGCCTCGAAGTCGCACGTGCGCTCGAGCTCCAGGGCCACGCCGAGCGCGAGCTTGCGCTCGCGGAACGGGATCGTGGGCTTCCCCGCGTCCGTGTGCGCCGCGGCGGGGGTCATGCGCACGGCGAGCCAGCCGTCGCCGGCGACCTCCGTCGCCTCGCCGGAGCCGCACTGCCGCACCGGCTTGTCGATGTAGTCGACGTGGTAGCCCGGCACCGCGTCCCCCTCGAACTCGAACACGATGCGGTCATAGTGCTCGTGGCGGGCCGCGCGCACGTCGCGCAGGACCGCCACCTTCGCGCCGGCGCGCGGCTTGTCGGTGGCGCCCGCGGTGCCCTCGAACGTGTCCGTGCTCGTGGGATCAGCCTCCTTCGGGGGCCGCGGCGTGGGCGGCTCGTCGTCGACGGCCGGATCGGCGGAGGCGCGCGTGTCGATCGGCGTGACGTGCGGGATGGGCTGAGCAGGCTCGCTGCTGCCCCCGCCGCGGCAGCCCGCGGCGAGCGACACGGTCGCGACCGCGAGCAGCAGGTTCGCTGTCCTCATGGGGTTCCTCCATGGCGCCACGGGCGTCGCTCGTCCACCGCGACGCGACGTCGCCCGCGCTCCTGGCCGCCAGCGCCGGCGGTGAGCGCGTTCGGCGATCAGCGCGCCGCCGCCCGTGCCCGGGCCAGGATCGCCTCGAGCCGGGGCACGATCTCGTCCACCGCGCGCTTGCCCTTCACCGACCCCTCGACACGGAGCGGCGTCGCCCGGCCGTCCTCGCCGGGCACGACGAAGAGCGGGATCATCTCCGATGCGTACCCGGCGGCGGCGAGCCGGTCGCGGTCCCGGTCGAGGTCGAACTCGAGCAGGCGCAGCGCCGGGAAGGCCGCGTCGAGCTGGCCCGCCTTCACGGCGTCGTGGAACCTCGTGCACGGCTCGCACCACGAAGCGCCCACGTAGACGACGAGCTCGCGCCCCTCCCGCCGCGCGCGGTCCCGCGCCTCCTGCACCAGCGCGGGGACCTCGCCGCTCGACGGCGCAGGCTCGACGTCGGCCCGCAGCGCCGCCGGCCGCGCGGAGCCGCTCCCCGCCGCCGGCTGGGACGCCTCTTCTCGCGAGCAGCCGAGGAGCGCCGCGCAACAGAGGACCAGCCCGGCTCGCGCCGCCCACTTCCGGCCATGACCGCTCACGTCGTCGTCTCCTCCCTCTCGGCGACTCTCTTGCTCACGGATGGCCTCGCCGCCAGCGCCTCTCGCGCCGCGGCCTCACCCCTGAGCCCACGGCCGGCGCTGGCGCGCTTCCTGCGGCCCGCGTTTCGGCGACGTCAGGGCGACGCTAGGGCAGCACGAGCTTGATCGAGAACACGTAGTCGACGTCGACGGGCCGGCCCTGGTAGGTGACCGGCCGGTAGCGGCTCGCCGCGAGGGCCGAGAGGACCGCCTCGTTCATGTGGGGGAGCCCCTTGACGATCCGGCAGCCGGTGAGGGTGCCCGCCGTCGTCACCACGCACCGCGCGAGGACCGTCCCCTCGACGCGGGCCTGCCGCGCCTCGCGCGTGTAGACCACCGCGGGCGCCGCGATCGGCACGGGGCGCGTCATCCCCTCCTGGAAGCGCAGGATCTCCGGGGTGGTCGCCGCCGGCGCCGGCGCGGCCGGCGCTGCGGCGGGCACGGCCGTCGGGGGGGGCGCGTTCGGCTGGTCGTCATAGGGATCGGCTGCGGCCGTCTCGGCTGCGGCCGGGTCAGTTGCGCCGGGCCCCGCGCGCTGCGGCTCCTCCGCGGGCGCTCGCTCCGGGAGCGCGCTCGCCGCGGCCTGCGAGCTCGGCGGCGGGGGCGCCGGCGTCGCGGCGGCGAGCGCCTCGAGCTCGGCCGAGGCGGTCTCCGCCTCGGGGCGCACGACCAGCTCGGCCGGCCTGTAGCCGGGCCTGGTCAGCTGCAGCCGGTACTCGGCCCTGCTCCCGGCGCCCTGCAGGACGAGCCGGCACGGCGTCGCCAGGCAGACCTCCGTCCCGCGGTCGGACACGCGGGCGCCGGGCGGGGCGCTCTCGATCCGCACGATCCTGAACTCGGCCGCCGCGCCGGGCTCCCTCTCCGCCGAGCCCTCGGCGGGGACGGCGATCGGCACGAACACGGACTGGACGACCGCGGGCGCGCTCGCGGCCTGCGGCGCGCGCCCGCCGAGCGCCAGCACCAGCCCCCCGCCGACGAACGCCGCGACGACCGCCACGAGGTAGAGCGAGAGCGGCCGGTGGCGAGGGGGCGCGACAGGGCCGCTGAACGTCGGGGGAGCCTGGGGGGGAGAGAGCGAGTCCAGCTGCGTCATGCGAGGCGACGCGCTCGGCTCGTTCGGCGGCGCCGCGAGCGCCGAGATGCGCGGCCCAGAGGCCGACGGCGCCGGCGGCAGCGCGCTGCCGGGCTGCGACACGGGCAGGCGCTCGGGGACGGAGGCCCGGTCGGGCGTGGAGACCCGGTCGGGCGTCGACGCACGCGCGACGTCGACCGGCTCGCCCGCCGCGCCCTTCAGCGCGAGGAGGCACTCCTTCATCGACTGGAAGCGCCTGTCCGGGCTCTTCTCGAGACACCGCATCACGATGGCCTCCATCGCGGGCGACACGAGCGCTCCCGGCGCGCCGCTGGCGACGCGCGCGAGCGGCGGCGGCGGCTCGCTGACATGGGCCATGAGCGTCGCCGTGGGCACCTTCTTGTCGAACGGCACCTTGCCGCAGAGCATCTCGTAGAGCAGGACGCCGAGCGAGTAGATGTCTGCGCGCGGCGAGAGCTCGTTGCCCATCGCCTGCTCCGGCGCGGTGTACCTGGGAGAGCCGATGAACAGGCCCTTCTGCGTCAGGTCGTCCAGCTGCTCACCCGAGACGTCCTTGACCAGGCCGAAGTCGAGCACCTTGACGAAGTCCTTCTCGTCCCCCTGGTCGACGAGGAGCACGTTGCTCGGCTTGAGATCCCGGTGCACGAGGCCGAGCCCGTGGGCCTCGGCGAGCGCGCGGCAGATCTGCCGCGCGATCCGGCTGGCGCGCGCCTCGGGGAGCGGGCCCTCGTCGTGGAGCACGCGGTGGAGCGTGCGTCCGGCGATGTACTCCATGGCAATGAAATAGATGCCGCGCGGATCGTCCCTGCCGTAATCAAAGACGGTGACCGAGTTCGGGTGGGTGAGCCTCGCCGCGGTCGCGGCCTCGCGTGAAAAGCGGCGGAAGAACTCTGGATCTTGCTCGCGCCGCTCATCGGGGACGAGGAGCTTGAGGGCGCAGATCCGACCCAGCGCGAACTGCTCTGCCCTGTAGACCTTGCCCATCCCGCCGCGCGCGATGAGCGAGATGATCCGATATCGACCGGCGATCGTGGCGCCGATGAGCGGGTCTTGACCGCTGCTCCTGGCCGCACCCATGTCGATCATCATACGCACGGCCGCGGGCGCACCGCTACCCCAACGCCCGTGTCGTTCCGATTGCGCGGCTCACGATCGTCCGTGCGGTTACAGGCCGTCCACCGGCGCGGCGAGGTCGATCCAGCGCTGCGCTGGCGGCGGGTTTCCCTGGTCGCCGCTCCGACAGGCGCGGCGCGGTGAACCGGAGAGCACAGGCAGATTGCGATTCTGTTTCGTGGCGACTCCACGCCTGCGAGCGCGCGCGTCCCGGGACGCGCGCGCAGGCCGGCGGCCTGGAATTTATTCAACGCCTGGACCGCGATCTTGCTGCTGAAAATCGTGTCGCGGGTCCGGAACCTGGGGCGGGGGGTGCTGTCGATCCCAGGCGTGAACGCGGTGCTCCGCGGCGCACGCAGAGCGCGGTGAGGCTCGCCGCGCGCGCGCCGGGGAGCGCCCGAGCGGCGGGCTCTCGCGGGCTCGCTCCATTCAGGCCGCTCGCCGCGCGGTTCACGTCACGCCGCGCGCGAGCAGGGAAAGGGCTGGTCTCCGATGGACACGTTCAAGGTGGCTCCGAGCATGGCATCGTCGAATCCGTTTCTTGGCAACCTGCCCTTCGGCCATTCGCCGGCCTGCGATGCCGAGGTGCCCGCGGACGCGCCGGAGGGGTCGTATACCTACGCGCTGGTCAAGAGCGCGCCCGAGGTGCCCGCGGACGAGTGCGAGACCGAGACGCTGGCCGTCGAGGTGCTCATCCGGTGGGGAAACAGCCTGCTCCACGTGGCCCACCTGACCCCGCCGCGCGACTTCCATGTGGGAGAGCAGGCCGGCGCGGAGGGCGGGTGCGACTTCTTCGTACCGGCGGAGCGGCTCGGCGCCGCGAGGGTGCCTCTCGTGCTCGTCGGCGAGGGCGGCGAGGTGAGCGCCGTGATCCCGCCGGGCACGACGGGCATGGTCGAGCTCGGGAGCTGCAAGATGACGGTCGCGCAGGCGATCGCGTCGGGCCGCGCCGTGCCCTGCGGGGCGCTCGACGGGGCGCGGCGGATCGCGCTGCCGCTCGGCGGGCGGGCGAAGCTCGATCTCGGCGACTTCGGGTTCGAGGTCGCCGTGGGCCGGGCAGGCCGCCGCGTGGCGGGCAAGGTGAGCTTCGACCGCCGCAGCCTGCCGTTCACCGCGCTCTCGACGCTGCTCCACGTGGGCCTGCTCGCGGCCATGGCCGCGTTCATGCCCCCGCTGGCGATGGCCGACGACGGCGGCGTGAGCGCGGAGCAGGCGTACCTCATGTCGCAGGCGCTCGCGGCGACCGCCGAGCGCGAGCCGCCCGAGGCGAGCGACGGCGCGGAGGCGCGCCCGAGTGAGTCAGAAGGCGGCACGGGCGCGGCCGCGATCGGCGAGTCGGGCAAGGCCGGGAGCGCGACGAGCCGGAAGACGGGCGGGCGCTTCGAGATCGAGGGGCCGAAGGACAACCTCGACGTGCGGATCTCGCGGGCGCAGGCGCTCGACGACGCGGCGCGGTTCGGCATCATCGGCGTGCTCGAGGCGGGCATCGGCGGCGATCCGAACGCACTCTCGGCGCCGTGGGGCGGCGTCGACACGCTCGGGAGCGGCGAGAGGAGCGTGATCGGCAACATGTGGGGCGCGACGATCGACGAGTCGGGCGGCGTGGGCGGGCTCGGGCTGACCGGTGTCGGCGAGGGCGGCGACGGGCGCCACCTCGGCGTCGGGATGGGGCCCCTCGGCACCATCGGCCACGGCAACGGCCTCGGCGACGGGCAGAGCTTCGGTCCTGGACACGGCGCTTCGCGCTTCGCGAGCGGCGCTGGCCACAAGCCGAGCGCGCCGCGCATGCGGACCGGGACGCCGTCGGTGTCGGGCCGGATCCCGCCCGAGGTCATCCAGCGCATCGTGCGCCAGAACTTCGGTCGATTCCGCCTCTGCTACGAGAACGGGCTGCGCAACAACCCGAACCTCACGGGGCGCGTGTCGGTCGGCTTCTCGATCGGCCGCGACGGCGCCGTATCCAGCGTTCAGAACGGCGGCTCCGATCTGCCGGACGCCGGCGTTGTCTCGTGTGTCGTGCGCTCGTTCTACGGGCTGTCGTTCCCGCCCCCGGACGCCGGCATCGTGACCGTGACCTATCCCCTCCTCTTCAGCCCTTCCGGCAGCTGACTCACCTCCTCGCCCGGCGGGCGGCGCCGCGCCCCGCCCGCCGGACCGGAAGGCCCCCTATCGATCGCCCCCCGCCGCGACCTGGCCGACGGCCCGCTCCGCCTCGGCGATCTCCCGCGCTCGCTGCTGGATCATCACCCCTTGCGGCGGGCCCTGGAAGCGGCGGCGCTCCAGCGCAAACCAGACGACGGCCGTCACCGCGAAGACGATGAGCATGATGACAAGGGCCTTGTCGTTCGGCGGCTGGACGCTCACCACGATCAGCATCAGGCAGGCGAGGACGCTGATGATCGCGAGCGGCCGGTACAGGGGCCCGAGGTCCCACGGCCCCATCGTCACCCAGGTGCGGCCGTAGGCGCGCACGCCCATGATCGTGGGCATGACGTACGAGATGTAGAGGAAGATCACGCAGACGGCCGTGATCGTCGAGTAGACCGGCGTGTACACGGTGAAGCCAATGGTCAACGCGCTGACGACCCAGATCGCGGTCGCCGGCGTGCGGAACTTCGGGCTCACCTTGCGCAGCTGCTCCGAGAACGGCAGCCCGCCGTCGCGGGCGAAGGCGAAGGTCATGCGCGAGGCGGACGTCACCGTCGCCAGCCCGCAGAGGTACTGGGCGATGGAGATGCCGGCGTAGAGCGCGATCCTCACCCGCTCCGGGACGACGCTCTCCATGATCCAGAAGAAGACGCCGCCGCCCTTCGACGCCGCCTCGTCCATGTTCGGGATCGCGAGCACGATCGCGCTCAGCATGAGCCACCCGAAGACGCCGGAGACGAGCACCGCCCGGACGATGCCCCGCGGGACGGTCTCCGCCGCGCCGATCGTCTCCTCCGACGTGTGCGCCGACGCGTCGTACCCGGTGATCGTGTACGCGGGCAGGAGGAAGCTCAGGAGGAACAGCATCGTCATGCTGCCCGTCTCCGGCCATACGTCGCCCCCCTTCGGGCCGCTGTAGTTCGTGAACGTGACGAGCCGCCCGAGGTCGATCTGGGGCGCGTAGAAGAGCACCGCGACCGTGAGGAGCACCGAGACGACGAGGATGAGGTATCCGCTGAAGTCGGTGAGCAACGTGGTGACGCGGATCCCGAGGTGGTTGAAGAGCGCCTGTGTCCCGGTGATGAGCGTGACCCCGACGATCTGCGTCAGGAGGGCCTGATTCGGATCCATCTTGGCGATATCGACGCCGAACAGCGGGCCGAGCGAGCTCATGATGAACAGGTAGGCGCCGACGTTGATCGCCGCGAGGACGGTGACGAGGCCGATCAGGTTGAACCACGCGGTGGCCCAGCCGAAGCCCCGGCCGCCGAGGATCGAGGCCCAGTGGTACAGGCCCCCCGCGGTCGGGAACGCGGACGCGACCTGGCCCATCGTGAGCGCGATGCAGAGCGAGAGCGCGCTGCAGACCGGCCAGCCGATGCCGATGCCGGCCCCGCCGACGCTGCACAAGCCCATCTGAAACGAGGTGATGCCGCCCGCGATGATGCAGATGATCGAGAACGAGATCGCGAAGTTGGAGAACCCTCCCATCCGGCGCAGGAGCTCCTGCGCATAGCCCATGCTGTGGAGCGTCTTCACGTCATCGGCGATCACGCCCTCCACGCTGCGCGGCCCGTCGCCAGCGCGCGGCCCGACGTCCCCCTTCGTCTCACGGCTCATGAGCGGTCCCTTTCATCACGGGTCTGGAGCCCGGGAGTGACGGAGCCCGCCGGGCCCGTCACGATCGGCGCGTCTCGCCGATGAGCCCCCCCTCGGGGATCTCGCCCGCGCAACGAGAGCCTACAGGGGGGCACGCGGTACTGCCTAGAGCGACAAGACGGATGGCTTGAGCCGCCAAGACGGCAAGGGCGCCAGGAGAGAGAAGAAAGTGGCTCATCTCTCTCTTCGCTCCTGGCGTTCTTGGCGGTTCTCTCTCTTCCAACCGCCGCTGCGCTGGACCGCACGGCGGCGAGAGCGACGGCCAGCGAAACCTGCTTGTCGCGATCCCGATACGAGGAGGCGCGCCGGGCGCCGGCGCCGCCTCCCCCGCTGCTACCCTCGCCGCCGATGGCCGCCCCGAAGCTCCCCCCGCTCTCGCGCCGGCGCGCGCTGCTCGGCCTGGCCGCGCTCGCCTCGACCTCGTGCCGGCGCCGCGGCGCGCCGTCGCCGCCGGAGCCGGCGGCAGGCGAGGCGGCCGCGCCGGGCTGGAAGGAGCTCGCGTTCGAGCCGGCCTCCGGGGGCGAAGACCCCCAGCGCGCGCTGCTCCTCGCGCCGGCCCCCGCGGGGGCGCCGCCGCTGCTCGTCGCGCTGCACGGGCGCGGGGAGGCGGTGCGAGGCGTCGAGGTCGGCGCGCGCGGGTGGCGCGACGACTACGCCCTCGACGCGACCCTGAAGCGGCTCCTCGCGCCGCCGCTCGCGCCGGAGGACCTCGGGGGGATGGTGACGCGCGAGCGGCTCGCGCAGCTCAACGCTTCGCTCCGGGACCACCCCTACGCCGGCCTGTGCATCGCCACGCCGTTCACGCCGGATCTCCGCGACCGCTCCGTCGAGGGGGCCGCCGGCTTCGGGCGGTTCGTCGTCGAGCGGCTCCTGCCGCGGGCGCGCGCCGAGGGCGGCTGCCAGCCCGCCCGGGAGGCGACCGGCATCGACGGCGTGAGCCTCGGCGGCCGCCTCGCGCTGCTCGTCGGCCTGTCGAACCCCGACGTCTTCGGCGCGGTCGGCGCCCTGCAACCCGCGGTGCGGGCGAGCGAGGCGGAGATGTTCTCGACCCTCGCGCGCCGGGCCATGGAGCGCCGCGCGGTCGCGCTGCGGCTCGTGTCGAGCGAGGCCGACCCGTTCCTCCCCGCCATCCAGGCGATCAGCGATCGGCTGCGCCAGGACGGCGTCGCTCACGATCTGCTCATTGTGCCCGGACCGCACGACTATGCCTGGAACCGCGGCCCTGGCGGCGTCGAAATGGTGCTCTGGCACGAGCGCATCCAGCGCGGGTTGAGCCCGCCGTGACCGGGGCTGGCCCGGGTCACATGCCCCTGACCCAGGCCGCCGAACCGTGTTACTTCCTCGGCAACGACGTGGCCGACCCGACACGCATCGCCCGCGCCGACAGCGCGACCGACCCGCCCTCCGTGCGCGAGTGGCTGAAGCCGCTCGAGAGCGCCGGTCAGCGCCGCCACACGAGCGCGAAGCGCGTCGGCGGCAAGGCGGCGTCGCTCGGGCGCCTGCTCCGCGACGGCTTCCCGGTGCCGCGCGGCTGGGTCCTCGACGCGCGGTGCTTCACCGAGCTCATCGACAGGCAGCTCCCGCCCGGGCACGACATCGCGACGCTGATCCGGCTCTCGGGCACGAAGGCGGGCGTCGACCGGGCGGCGCGGGCGCGCGACCGCATCCTGAGCGAGCCGCTGCCCGAGACGCTCTCGGCCGCGCTGCGGGCGCTCTGGCAGACCGTCGAGCCCGAGGCCCCCTGGGGCCTCGCGGTGCGGTCGAGCGCCACGTGCGAGGACAGCGACGAGACGTCGATGGCGGGGCTCGCCACGTCGGTGCTCGGCGTGCGCGGCGAGGCCGGGATCGACGCGGCGATCCGGCAGGTCTGGGCCAGCGCCTTCCTGCCGCGCGCGCTCGCCTACCTCGCGCACGCCGGCGTCCGCGACATCGCGATGGGGGTCGTGCTGCAGGTCATGGTGCGCGCCGAGGCCGCGGGCGTGCTCTTCACCGCGCCCCCGCCGGGGCTCGAGGGCGAGCGCTGGCACGCCGGCGAGCGGCTCGTGAACGCGACGCTCGGGCTCGGCGCGCCGGTCGTCGACGGCGCCGTGGCGGCCGACACCATCCGGATCGCGCGCGACGGCGGCAGGGTCGTCGCGGCGGCGGTGGCGCAGAAGCGGCGCGCGCTCGTCGTGGGCGCGGCGGGGATCGAGGAGGTCGCGGTGCCCGAGCCGCGCGTCGAGCGTCCGGCGCTCGACGAGGCCGCGCTGCGGCAGCTCGCCGAGCTCGCCGCGCGCCTCGAGCAGGGCGGCAAGGGCCCGTTCGACGTGGAGTTCGCGGTCGAGGGCGGCGACCCCGGCCGCCCGCCGGAGGGCGCCGCGGCGGAGGGGTCGCCCGCGGCGGAGGGGTCGCCCGCGGCGGAGGGGTCGCCGGCGCTGGTCGGATCGCCCGCGCCGGCCGCCGGGGTGCCCGCGCCAGCGGCGGCGCCCTCGCCGGCCGGGGCGCCGGCGCCGGCAGAGCGGCGCGTCTGGCTGCTCCAGGTGCGGCCGGTGAGCGGCGGCGGCTTCCCCGAGGGGGGCGGCGCCGACACGATCTGGTCGCGCGCCAACGTGGGCGAGGCGCTCCCCGGGGCGGCGACGCCGCTCACCTGGTCGGTGGCCCGCGCGTTCTCGGACCGGGGCTTCCGCGAGGCGTTCGCCGCGCTCGGCTGCCGCGTCCCGCGCGGCGCGCGCCTCGTGACCAACGTGTACGGGCGCTTCTACCTGAACCTCACCGCCTTCATGCAGATCGCGGCGCAGGTCCCGGGGCTCTCGCCGCGGGCGCTGCTCGGCATGAGCGGCGGGGCGAGCGAGCAGCTCATCGCGCGCCTCGCCCAGCAGAGCGCGGGCGTCTCGAGGCGCCGCTTCTACGCGCGGCTGCCGCTCACGGGGCCGCGGCTCCTGCTCCGGCAGGCGCGGCTCGAGCGCGAGGTCGCGGCCTACGAGGGCGAGGCGGTCTGGGCGCAGCGCGCCCTCTCGGAGCTCGACATGACGCTCTTGCCGGACGACGCGATCGGCACGACGCTGCGGAGCGTCTTCCTGCTGCTCGAGCGGACCGGCACGCTGATGCTGCACTGCGCGTCGGCGTCGCTCGCGAGCCACCTCGCGCTCTGCAAGGCGCTGGAGCGGGTCACGCGCCGCCGCGCGTCCGCGCGCTCGGCGACCGGGGAGGAGCCCCTCGACGACCCTGCCGGGCGCCCGGAGACGAACATCGAGCACCTGGCGCAGGTGCTCGCGGGCGGCGTGCGCGAGCTCGACAGCGCGGGGCCGGGCATCGAGCTCGCCCGAGTGGCCGAGCTCATCCTGCTGGATCGGGTCGCGCGCGAGCGGCTCCTCGCCGGCGAGGTGCGGTGGCCGCGCGACCTGCCCGAGGGGCCGGCGCGCGACGCGCTCACGCGGTTCCTCGACGCGTACGGCGATCGCGCGGTGCGCGAGGCGGAGCTCGCGACGCCGCGCTGGCGGGAGGACCCGTCGCCGGTCATCGCGATGCTCGTCGCGTCGCTGCGCGGGGCGCCTGGCGACCCGGAGCGCGCGCTGGCGCGGGCGCGCGCGCTCGCCGACCGCGAGATGGCGATGCTCGAGACGCGCCTGCCGCGGGTGGAGCTCGCGCTGCTGCGCGCGCTGGTCGGCCGCGCGCAGCGCTACGTGCGCCTGCGCGAGCGCATGCGCACGTGGGTGACGCGCGTGCTCGGCATGCTGCGGAAGGTCGCGCTCGACATCGACAGGCGCCTCCGGCGCATCGAGCCCTCGCTCTCGCCCGGGAGCGTCTTCTTCTGCACGTACGAGGAGCTCGTGACGGCGCTCTCCAGCGGCCGCGCCGACGTGGGTCACGTCGTGCGGCTGCGCCGCGCCGAGCACCTGCGCGACGCCGCGCGCCCCGATCCGCCGCCCGCGTTCATCGGCCGGCCGCCGCCGGTCGTGCTCCCGCCGGCGGCGGGGGTCCGCCTGCTCGGGCTGCCGGCGAGCCCTGGCGTCGTGGAGGGCCGGGCTCGCGTGCTCGACCCGGGCGCGTCGGCGCTCGACGCGGTGGAGCCGGGCGAGGTGCTCGTCGCGCGCACGACGGACATCGGCCTCTCGCCGCTCTTCCTGGTGGCCGCCGCGGTCGTGACCGAGCTCGGCGGCCCCATGTCGCACGCCTCGATCGTCGCGCGGGAGTACGGCATCCCTGCGGTGGTGAACGTGCCCGGCGTGACGCTGGCGATCAAGACGGGCGACCGGCTGCGGATCGACGGCGATCGCGGCCTGGTCGAGCGGCTGAACGAACGCGACGAGCGCGCCGCGCCGCCGTCGCTGGGCGACGGCGCGGGGGGCGCGCTGGGCGACGCCGCGCCGCCCGGATGACCGCGGCGCGGTGGCGCGTGGGGCCGTCGGACGGCCCCACGGTGGCGGACGTCCTCGAGCGCATGGGCGGGGCGTCGCGCGGCCTCGCGGGCGCGGCGGCGGAGGGGCGGGCCTTCCTGAACGCGCGCCGCGCGCGGCCTGACGACGCGGTGGTCCCTGGCGACGAGCTCGCCGTGTGGCCGGCGCGGCGCGACGCGCCGGGCGCGCCGCCGGTCGAGGTGCTGGCGCGCTGGGGGGAGATCCTGGTCGCGTCGAAGCCGGCGGCGTTGCCGACCGTGCCGGAGCGCCGTGGCACGCGGTCGCTGGTCACCGAGGTCGCGGAGCTGCTCGGCCTGCCCGCCCCGCCGCACGCGGCCTCGCGGCTCGACGTCGGCGTGAGCGGCGCGGTGCTCTGCGCGACCGGCCCGCGGGGCCAGCGGCACCTCGCGGCGGTGCGCGAGGCGGGGCGCGTCGCGCGGGTGTACGTCGGCGTCGCTGGCGGGCGCGTCGAGGGGGCGGGCACGTGGGACGCGCCCATCGGCGTGGCGCGGGCGCGAGGCGGCCGCAGCTTGCCTGCGGTCGGCGGCGCCGGGGCGAAGGAGGCGTCGACGCGCTACCGGGCGATCGCCTCGGCTGGCGGCGGGGCGGCGGTCGCCACGCTGCTCCGTCTGGATCCGGTGACGGGCCGCATGCACCAGCTCCGGGTGCACGCCGCGCACGCGGGCGCGCCGCTCCTTGGCGATCGCGACCATGGCGGCGCGCGCTCCGTGACCACGGCGCGGGGCCGCGTGCTTCCGCTGCCGCGCATCGCGCTGCACGCCTTGCGTGTCGCGGTGCCGGACGAGGGCGGCGCGGAGCGGACGGCGCTGGCGCCGGTCCCGGACGAGCTCCGGGATCTCTGGGCAGCGCTCGACGGCGACGGCTCCGCGTGGGAAGAGGTGCTGACGACGCCCGAGGCGGCCCTGCTGCCGGGGGTTCCCGCTGGTATCCGATGACCTCGCCTCGTCCTCTCGTCCGTGTTGCCTTTGCGACCCTTGCTGGCCTCGCGCTCGCCGCTGCTGGCGTCGTCGCGGTGGCCGAGCCTGGGGATCCGCCGTCCCGCGCCGGGTATGCGCCGGACCCTGCGGTGCAGCCCAGCGAGAAGCAGTGGGTCTTCGAGGTGCAGTACGCGAAGGGGCGGGGCTCGGTCGCGCGCGCGCGACCGGTGAAGCTCGCCAGGGCCGCGGCGACGGCGCGCGTGATGGGCCGCTTCGCGATCGAGCTCTACGTCGGCAAGGAGCTGCTCGATCGCGTCCGCTTTGACGTGCCGCTGACGGGTGACGCGCCGGAGCGGTCGTCGAACATCCTGTATCGCCGGCCGACGTTCGACGAGGGCGTGACGTCGCGGCTGCGGGTGCAGATGGCGGACAATCCGCGCGCGAGCTGGGCCAAGCTGGTCGACCGGAAGACGGGCGTCGAGGAGCGTTTCCTGTGGCCCCCGGAGCCGGACGGCCGGCTCGTGTCGCTGGACGCAGCCCCCGCGGCGCTGGACGGGGGTGCTCCGGCGGACGCGGGCAGGCTGCCGGTGGATGCGGGGCCGTCGGACGCGGGCAGGCTCCCTGTGGATGCGGGGCCGTCGGACGCGGGGTGGCCGCCGGTGGACGCCGGGCGGCCGGATGGCGGGTGGCCGCCGGTGGACGCGGGGCAGCCGGACGCGGGGTGGCCGCCGATGGACGCCGGGGTTCCGGATGCCGGTTGGCCGCCGGTGGACGCCGGGCGGCTGCCGGACGCCGGGGTGCCGCCGGATCCGTTCAGGCCGCGGCGGAAGTAGCTCGCTGCGTCGAGGTCGACGGGGAGGGGCCCGTCAGGGTTGCCTGGCGTTGTCGGCCTGTGCAGCAAGGTTTCCCCATCGAGGCGCGGCTGCGGTACCTTGGCGGGCATGCAGGACCGCTCGCTTGCTGTCATCGCCTCGTTTGCTTTCGCTGTCGTCGCCGCTGCGGCGCCGGCCGCTGCCCAGCAGCCGGCTGCGGACTCCGCGGCGCCGCCTGCTGCCGCGGCCACATCGCCGAAGGATCCCGAGGGGCGGAGCGGCATCAGCCCGTACACGGAGCAGATCCTGAAGGGGCAGGGCTCGTTCGTGGCGCGCGACATCCCCGGCGCGATCTCGGCCTTCCAGGAGGCGATCAAGCTGGATCCCACGAAGATGCTCGGCTTCTACCGTCTTGGCGAGGCGATGCTCGAGTCGGGCAACCAGGCGGAGGCCGAGACGGCCTGGACGACGGCGCTCGGCAAGAAGGGCACGGACGCGCTTCACGCCAAGGTGCTCTTCTGCCTCGCGGATCTGCGCGAGCGTCAGAAGAACTGGCAGGGGGCGCGGGATGCGTGGGGCGCTTACGGCGCGTTCCTGACCAGCAATCCCAAGGCGGGTGGCTATCCGGCGACCGTGACGGAGCGTCAGAAGCAGATCGACCGGCGGGTGAAGGACGAGAAGGACTACGCCGCGGTCAAGGAGCGCATCGTCCAGCGCGAGGCCGAGCGTCAGAAAGAGGCCGAAGAGAACGCCAAGAAGGACAAGCTGAACCGCTAGCCGCTCCTCCGCACGCGCAGTCCCCCGCCTCGCAGCATCGTCAGACGGCGCCCCCTGCAGCGCACCCGTCGGCCGTCTCGACCTCCCCCCTTCTTCAGGAGCTGGCGCCGGGGGTAGAGAGCGCTCTGCGCGCGCGCGGGGAGGGCCGATGTCTGAGCGCCCCTTGCCCGTGCTTGTCCCTCGCGCAGCGAGGGGCAAGCACGGGCCCACGCGAGTTCGGCGGGCCCCCGCGCGCGCGCAGAGCGCTCTCTACCCCCGGCGCCAGCCGTCGCCCGGCTGGGGCCCCGCCTCGGTCCACCGGTAGAACCCCTCGCCCGTCTTCTTCCCGAGCCTCCCCGCGCGCACCATCTGCCGCAGGATCACCGGCGGCCTGAACTGCTCCCCGACCTCCCGGTGCAGGTGCTCCAGGATCGCGAGCCGCACGTCGAGCCCCACCAGGTCCGTCAGCTTGAGCGGCCCCATCGGGTGCCGGTACCCGAGCTCCATCGCGCGATCGATGTCGACCGCCGACGCCACCCCGGCCTCCAGCATCCGCATCGCCTCCGCGCCGAGCGCCACGCCGAGTCGGCTCGTCGCGAAGCCGGGCGTGTCGTTCACCACGATCGGCGTCTTGCCCAGGCGCCTCGCCACCGAGAGCGCCGCGGTCACCGTCGCCTCGTCGGTCTCCAGGCCCCGCACCACCTCGAGCAGCTCCATCACCGGCGGCGGGTTGAAGAAGTGAAGGCCCACCGTGCGCGCGCCCGCCCCGAGCCGGCGCCCGAGCTCCGTGATGCTCAGGCTCGACGTGTTCGACCCGAGCAGCGCCCGCTCCGGCGCCGCCGCCATCGCCCGGCCGAGCACCTCCACCTTGAGGTCCATCCGCTCGGGCACCGCCTCGATCACGAGATCGACGTCCGCCGCCGCGCGGTCGAGATCCGGCGACGCGACGAGCATCCCGATCATCTCGCTCCGCGCCTCGTTGAGCATCTTGCCCTTCTGCACGAGGCGATCGGTCGAGCGCTTGACGTCCTCGATCGCCGCGCCGATCCGCGCCGCGTCCACGTCGTGGAGGCGCGTCACGTAGCCGGCGACCGCCGTGACCTGCGCGATCCCCTGGCCCATGGTGCCCGCGCCGAGCACGAGCACGGCGCGCACGCGTGCGGCGGCGGACTCCACCACCGGCTCGCTCACTTCGGCGGAGCCGGCGCCCGCGGCGCGCCTTCCTTCTGTCGCGCCTCCTGGATCTGCCTGCGCACCCGCTCCACCTCCTCGGGCGTGAGCTTGCGCAGGTTCGCCGAGCCCGGCGCCGCGGGCGCCGCCGACCCGGCGGCCGCCGCGCGCAGCGTCTCCGCGGCCGCCCCCGCGGCGGGCCCGGTCGGCGGCGCGGGGCGCGCGCCCGGGCGGGCGTCGGCCGGCGGCGCGGGGCGCGCGTTGGCCGGCGCCGCGGGGCGCTCGTTCGCAGGCGTCGCCGGGCGGGCATCGGCCGGGCGAGCGTCGGCCGCGCGGGGGCTGGCCGGCGCGGCCTGCCCGGCGTCGCCGCCGTCGCTGCTCGTCGCGAGGAACGTGACGCCCGCGACCACGAAGACAGCGAGCCCCAGCGCAGGCACCCAGTTCGGGGTGGGCGGCTCGTCCGCCGGCAGCGCGCGGGCGGGCTCTCCGTCGAAGCCGTGGTGGTCGCTCGCGTCGTGCGCCGCGGCCGCGTGAGTGTCTTGATGGGCCGTGCTCATGCGCGGGACAGTTGCCGCACTTCGACAGCGGCGTCGAGGGGGTTCCACGCCCGGGCGGCCCGGGCGGCCGGGCGCGCGGCCGCGGCCGCGCGGCCCTGCGCGCTCAGCCCGCGAGCCTCCGGTGGCTGTCGAGCGCCGCGCGCTGATCCTCGAGGTCGTCGCCGTAGACGGCCTCGATCGCCTCGGCCGCGAGGCGGTGCTGCCGCTCCGCGGCCGCCTTCGGCTGCATGCCGTACGCGGCGTCGCGGATCAGCACCGTGCAGAACTCGAACCGGTGCTCCCCCATCCGCGACCAGATCCGCTGCGCCTCGCCGAAGCGCAGGTGGTCCACGAGGACCGACGCGTCCGGGATCATCCGGGCGAGCACGCGCGTGTCGAACTCACGCCCCAGCACCGCCGCGGAGATGACCGTCTGCCGCGTCCGGGGCTCGAGCCGCTCGAGCCGCGCGACGAGCAGGCTGTCCACGGTCCGCGGCGGCATGAACCGGCTCGAGCGCACGGCCTCGTGGGTCGACCCGTACCGGCCGTCCTCCAGCCAGTACGCGAGGATCTCCTGCGCGAAGAACGGGTTGCCGCCCGCGGTCTGGCCGAGCAGCGACTCGAGCATCGTGGGCATCGGACCCCCGAAGAACGGCTCCGCGAGCGCGAGCAGCCGCTCCTGCGGCAGCGGCGCGAGCTCGATGACCTGCGACGGGATGCCCGCTTCGAGCGGGATGCGCACCGCGTCTTCCTCGCCCCCGGGCGCCGCGGGGCGCGCCGAGCAGATCACCGCGAGCGGCAGATCGCGGCAGGCGGTCGTGATCGCGCGCACCGCCTCGAGCGAGGTCGGGTCAGCCCACTGCGCGTCGTCGAGGTGAACCACGACCGGCTGGAGCGAGCTCTCCGCGACGAGCAGCGCGGCGAGCGCGGCGAGCGCCTCGGCGCGCCGCTCGGCCTCGGCCTCCGGCGTCGCCGGCTCCTCGCCCCGCAGCCGGAGCAGCCGCGCGAGCGCCTCGCGCGACCTGTCGATCCCGTCGCGCACCTCGGTCCAGCCCTCGGGCAGCCGCTCCAGGAGGAGCTGGAGCGCGAGATCGAGCCCGGCCTGCTTGGCGCGCTGGCCGATCTCCGACGAGATCCCGAGGTACTCCTTCAGCGCGAACTCGAAGGCGTAGAGCGGGGTCTTCAGCGTCTGGTCGCAGCGGGCCTCGATCCAGAGCAGCGGGCGCATGTCCATGAGCTGCGCGCGCTGGTGGCGGTAGCTGTGCACGAGGTAGCTCTTGCCGATGCCCGCCTCGCCGAGGATGTACACGACCCCGGCGGAGCGGCCGGCGAAGATCGGCTCGAGCGCGCGCGTGAGCCGCTCGAGCTCGACCTCGCGCCCGATGGGGCCGAGATCGTAGAACTCCTCCTGCACGGCGATGCGCCGCCGCTCGAGCGAGTAGACGAGGATCGGCAGGTCGAACCCGTCGAACCGGAAGATGTTCTCGGTCGACCACTGGTGGCTCGCCTCGCCCGCGAGGAACGCCCGCTCGTCCGCCCAGATCGACGACGGCGCCGCCTTGCGCGCGATCTGCGCGGCGAGGTGGACGGCGCGGCCGACGCAGGCGAACTCGCGGCGGCCCCCGGCGCCGAAGAAGCCGACCAGGCAGCGCGCGCGGGTGATGCCCACCGCGAGCCGCGGCACGCCGAGGCCGTTGCTCTTCAGCTCGAGCGCGAAGTCGAGGGCGCGATCATGGTCGCTCTCGTGCGAGACCGGCGCGCCGAAGTAGAACAGCGCGCCGAAGCCGCGCTCCGTCACGTTCATGCCAGCGAACGTGGCGCCGTACATCGCCGCGATCTCGTGCAGCTGCTGGAGGAGCTCCGTCGGGCTCTCCACCCGATCGAGCGAGACCGAGACGGTCGTCACCTCCCGGATCTCGCCCTCCGGCGCGAGGTCGCCCGCGCCCGGCGGCAGGAACGACTCGGCGTCCGCGTCCCGCGGGGTGTCCGTGACCGTCAGCGAGGGGGGCTCGGTCAGGAGATCGGCCTCGTCGAACTCCACCGCGCTCTCCCGCGCGCTGGCGGTGGGGAGCCGCTCGCGGAAGCTGCGATCGAGGTGGAGCTCGCTGTCGTCGACGCCGCGGTCCGTCGCCTGGCAGGCCTCGATCGCGGGGCCATAGAGCAGGAAGTAAGCCCGATCGTCGGCGATGCGCACGATCGTCCAGTGGACCGAGCCCCACGCGAGCCCGATCCGGAACGGCATCTGCCCGCCTCCGGCGCCGAGCGCGCGGCGCGCGGCGAGCTCGAGCAGGGTTCGCCGTATCGCGAGGGCCGCGCTGCGGGCGTGCCGGGTGACGTTGCGCCCCGGCCGATCAGGGAAGAGCGCGGTGAACCCGCCGCCCGGCGAGAGCGCCGCGACGAAGCCGCCCGACTGGTGCACGGCCTCGAAGAGCGGATCGAACAGCGAGCGCAGCGCGTCCGGATCGATCGCCTGACGCGCGATCATCTGCTCGGCGAGATCGACGACGGCCGGGAGCGACACGTGCAGGACGGCCGCGTCGACCGCTCCCGCGTATTGCCCTTCGGCATCCTGTTCGAGGATGAAGTCCGGGACGAGCGGATTCATGTCGAAACTGTATCGGGGATCTCCTCCCGACACGAGCATGGCGGGGGGCTTTCGACCCCCCGGCGGACGTGCCTGGAGGCGCGTGGAAAAAGGCTGTTCGGGCGGTGCGCCGGGGCGGCTGTCGAGAGGCGCGCCCGGAGGCGGTCGAGGAGCGCGCCGGAGGGGCTGTTCAGGAGAAAGGCGCGGCGTGTGGGCCGGGGTCACCCGGGCCGGAGCGCGCCTGGGGGACCCTACCGCCAGGGGACGTCGTCGGCCGGCACCAGGCGGGAGGTGAAGAAGACGCGCACCGTGCCGAGCTCGCGCCGCGCGCCGTCGAGCGTGAAGGGCACCTTGCGCGTCTCCCCCGCGAGGCGCAGGGTCAGCTCGCCGCGCAGGACCTCGGGCGCGCCGGGAGCGGCGGACGGCGAGGGGCCGTCCCCGGTCGACGCGCGCGCGATCTCGACGATGTAGCTCCCCTTGGGCAGGCCCCGGAGCGCTAGCGACTCGGCGCGCGTGCTCGTCGCGTCGCGCGAGCGCACACCCACCGACCCGAGGGTGGACCCCATCCAGGAGAGGCGCCGGCCCTGCGCGTCGATGAGCGCGAGGTCGAGATCGGCGCCGCCGCTCCACTCGGCGCTGAGCTGCACGTCGCCCGAGAGGACGGTGGACGGCGCCGCGTCCGGCTGCGCGAGCCGCCGGTCGACCTCCGCCCGGATGGCGGAGGTCACGTCGAGGCGGAGCTGGCTCGCGAGCTCGCCCATGCCGCTCTCGCCGGCGCACCGGATCGCCGCGGCGACGAGCTGCGCGTCGGCGGGCGCGAGGTCGGCGAGCGCCACCCGGTGCTGGCACGCGAACGCGGGCCGGCCCGCGGCGTCCCAGAGCTCGGCGAGCCGCGTCTGGACCGCCCTGTCACCGGGGCGCACGTCGGCGAGTCCCCCGAGGATGCGCGCGGCGCGGTCGCGCTCGCCCTGCCGGGCCGCGAGGTCGGCGCGGGCGATCAGCGCGCCGGGGTCGAGCGCGTCGCGCCCGCTCCAGCGCGCGGTGAGCTCCTGCGCCTCGCCGAGGCGGCCGGTCGTGGCGTAGAGCGCGTAGAGGCCCATCGTCCGATCGCGGCTGTCCGGGGCCGCCGCGAGCGCCGCCTCCGCGGCCGCGGTCTTCGCGGCGCCCTCGGGCGCGAGCGTGTTCGTGGCGTCGAAACTCACGTGGCGATCGAACACCCGGCGCATCGGGATCATCCGCCGCGGCGCGGGCGGGAGCGACACCGGCGGCGGAGGAGGCGGCCACGACTGGTTGGCGTTGAGCTCGCCGCGGCTGCCCGGCGGGGGCTCCTGGGCGGGGCGACGCTTGAGGGCCGGCGATGGCGCCTCGCGGGGCGCCGGCGCCGGGGCGGCGGACGTCGGCGCGGGCGCGGGCGCCGGCCTCGCCTCCATGTCGCTCTCGGCGATGGAGTCGCTCGGCAGCTCGTCGAAGGAGATACCGGGGGACGCCGGCAGCGCCTTGCCGCCGCCGCCCAGCCCGAAGCCCGACAGCCCGAGATCCCCCTTGGTCGTGGCCTCTTTCTTCTCCAGCGCGGCGCTGTCGTCCGCCGCGTCGTCCGGCTGCTCCCCCGCGGCGCTCGCGCTCACGCGCTGGGCCTGCTCCTCGCCCGTGAAGGCCGAGGCGAGGCCGCCCCGCTCGAGGCCGAACGCCTTGAACATCGCCTCGCTCTCCAGCACGAGCAGCGACGTGAACCGGCTCGCCACGGAGAAGCGCCGCGACAGCTCGATGATCGCGGGCTTCTGCGCGTCGCCGCCGGTGTCCTCGAGCTCCGCGATCTTCGCGGCGGCGTAGAGGCGCGGGACGAAGGCGTTGCCCGCGCCCGTCCCGGCGGCGATGGTGACGGGGTAGGTCTGCTCGAAGCGCTCGCCCGAGACGCGGCCCCGGAGGCGGATCTCGCCGGTGACGCCGGCGCCGGAGCTCATCCGCGCGACGACGAACGCCTCGCCGCCGGCGCGGATCGGGTCGAGCCGCGCCGGCGTGACCTGGGTGAGGCCTGGCGGCAGCTCGATCTCCGCGTCGCGCAGCACGAGGCCGTAGGCGGCGCCGAGGACCGACTGCGCCGCGCTCGCGACCCGCTGGCCGGGCACGTAGGGGACCATCACCCCGCCGCCGCCGCGCGCGAGCGCCCGGAGGGACGCCGTGTCCGCGTCGCTCCCGAGCGCCACCGCGACCACGGCGGCGCCGTCCGCGGGGACCGCGCCGCGCACCGCGGCCTCGATGTGCGAGGGGCGCGTCGGCCCGACCGAGGGCGTGCCGTCGCCGAGGTAGAGGATCCGCAGCTCCTTGCCCTGGAGCGGGCCGGCGGCCGCGCGCGCCGCGATCATCGCCGCGGCGAGGTCGCTGCCGCCGTCGGGCTCGATGCCGCCGAGGAACCGCTCGACCTCGTCGGCCGACGCGGCGCCGGGCGCCATGGGCCGCGCGGCGCCGCCCTGGCCGCCCTCGCCGAGCGAGCGGCAGAGGGTGTCGCACGCGAGCACGACGACCTCGTCGCGCCGGTCCATCTCGCGGACGATCGACGAGGCGAGCCGCGTCGCGCGGGCGAAGCGCTCGCCGACCATCGACCGGCTCGAGTCGACGACGATCGCGTGGAGCCGCGACGCCGCCTCCTCCCAGCGGGGGAGCCGGGGGCGGAGCGCGATCGCGACGTAGGGCGAGGTGTCGCTCGCGATCGCGCGCGCCGCGGCGAGCGACGCCTCGTGCTCGGCGCCGTCGCCGTCCGGCGCGGCCGCGCCGCCGCCCCTCGACCCGCCGGCCGGCCGGCGCGGGGCGGCCGGGGCCGCGGCCGCCTTGTCGGGCTCCGGCGCCGCGGCGGGGGGCATCTGGTAGGCCCACGCCGTGACCGGGCGATCGCGATCGGGGAGCGCGTACTCGACCGTGAGGTCGCCGGCCGGCGTGAACCCCTGCGCCTGCAGCGTACGCCGGTCTGCGGCGCCCTCGGCGGGCGCCGCGGCGAGCTCGTAGCCGCGCGTCTCGACGCCGAACTCCCGGTCGTGGCCGAGCACCTGGAGGTCGAGCGAGAAGTCGCCGATGTTCGTGGTGCCGCTCTGGTCGTGCGCGAGCGGGTAGGTGAAGCGCCGGACGCCGCCCGCCTGCTCGACGAGCTGCGTGTAGGTGAGCACGACGCGGCGGGCGCCGCGCTTCGGGATGGGGAAGATGCGGAGCTCGAACCGGCCGCCGCGCTGCCACTCGAGCAGCGCCGGGTCGCGCCACGGGCCGGGGACCCAGATGATCTCCTCGCGCGGTCTGGGCGCCTTGGGGGCGGCGTTCTGGATGACGCCGCGCCAGATCGCGGCCCCGCGATCGCGGTCGACGAACGCGCCCTCGATCAGCTTGCCGTCGACCTCGAGCGCGAGCCGCTCGATCTGCGCGCCCGGCGGGAGCGGGAAGCGGAAGATGCCCTCGAGCTCCTCGTCGGTGTCGTTGGCGAAGGTCTCGTCGATCTCGGTCCGCGCGACGACGTCGACGATCCGCACCTTGACCGCGTGCCTGGCGAGCCGCACGGCCCGCTCCTTCTCCTGCGTGGCGCCCGGCCTGCGCGCCCTGAGCTCGCCGAGGCCGCGGAGCGCCGGGGCGTCGGCCTCCTCGGCGGACCGGTCGCTCCACGCGAGCGTGTCGGCGAGCGACGTCGCGCTCGCGACCCTGGGCGCGGCGCCCTTCGCGAGCGTCGCCTCCTCGCCGGCGCGCACCTCGACCGGCGCGCCCTGCTCGCCGGTGACGCGCACGGCGCCGCGGGCGACCTCGACGGAGGCGCGCTCCGCGCTCGCGGTGACCGCGAGCTTCGTCCCGAGCACCTCGATCTCGCCGTGGGGGATCTGGATGCGCGCGGGCGGCGCGCCGGCGGTCGGGGTGACGTCGAGGACGACGGCGCCGGCGTCGACCCGCGCGCGGCGGGCGTCGCCGGCGCCGAGCCACACGCGGGAGCCGCGGTCGATCGCGAGCGCCGAGCCGTCCTTGAGCGCGACGTGCGCGCGCGTGCGCGCGTCGGTGCGCAGGGTCGCGCCCTCGGGGAGCTCCGCGCCCGGGGCGAGCGGCGCGCAGGCGCCGGCGGCGTCGCACGCCTCGAGGCCGCCCGACCTGTCGGCCGACGCGCGCGACACCGAGGCGACCTTGCCGGACCAGGGCGAGCTGACGGCCGCGGTGCTGGCCGGACCTTCCTCGCCGCCGCGCCGCAGGAAGACCCCGGCCGCCACCGCGGCCGCCGCGGCCAGGGCGGCCGCGGCGATGGCCGGGCGCCGCCCGAAGAGCGGGCCTCGCGCGCGGCGCTGCGCCGGAGAGACCCGCTCGGCGCTGGAGGGGCGCGGCCCGCCGGTGCGCGCGGCGGCTGGCGCACCGCCCTGGCGCGCGTCGGTCGAGGCGTCGCTGGCGCGCGCGTCCGCGAGGGCGTCGCTGGCGCGCGCGTCCGCGAGGGCGTCGCTGGCGCGCGCGTCCGCGAGGGCGTCGCTGGCGCGAGCCTCGGTCAGCCCGCCGCCCTCGCGCGCGTCGACCATCGCCTCGCCATCGCGCGCTTCGCTGGAGCGCGCGTCGATCCGGTCGCCGCCGGTGCGCTCGTCTCCCTTCGCCTCGCCATCGCGCGCCTTGCTGTCAGCGGCGCCGATCACCTCGCCGCCGTCGCGCGCGTCGGCCGTCGCCCCGCCCTCGCGCGCCTCGCCCTCGCGCGCCTCGCGCGCCTCGCGCGCCTCGGGCGCCGCCTTGAGCACGGCGCCGCTCGACGCGCCTCCCGAGGGGCGCGCCGCCTCGAGCCGCCGGAGCAGCGCCTCGGCGAAGTCGTCCGCCGGCCGGAAATCCGCGCCCGCCGCCGCCACGATCTCCGCGGCCCGCGCCGCGTCGTGCCGGCGGTCGCGGCACGCGTCGCAGCCAGCGATGTGCTCGTACAGCGCCGGCCGCGCCGTCCCGTCGAGCACCTCCGCGAGCTGCTCCTCGACCTCGCCGCAAAGCCCAGCCGAATCCGTTCCTGTCGCGCTCATCGCCTACTCCTCGCCCAGCTCGGCCCTGAGCCGCCCGAGCGCCCGGCTGACCCGCTTCCGCGCGGCCGCCTCGTCGATCCCGCACGCGATGGCCACCTCCTTGAAGGAGAGCCCCGCCTCGAAGCGCAGCACCACCGCCTCGCGCTCGCTCGGCTTGAGCCGCGCCAGCGCGGCGCGGGCGCGCTCGGCCCGCTCGCGCTCCACCGCGAGCTCGCTCGCGTCCGGGCGCGGCCGGGTGTCGTGTACCAGGCGCAGCCGCGCCTCCCGCCGCGCCTTGAGCTCCGTGTGTCGCCCGCACAGGCGCCGCGCGATCCCGAAGAGCCAGGCCCGCACGCTCCCCTCGGCGCGGTACTGGGGGAACGCGTCGAACGCAGCGAGCAGCGTCTCCTGCACCAGCTCCTCGCTCTCGGCCTGCGACCCCGTGAACGCCATGCACAGCCGGCCGAGCGGCATGGCGTACGCCCTGGCGCACCGCGACAGCGCTTCCCGGAAGTCGCCTGCCCCGATCAGCCCCTCGATCGCGCGCGCTTCGTCGGCCCGCGCGTCGCCAGCCCGCGCGTCGCCCTCCGTCCGCGCGTCGACCGCGGTCCGCGCGTCGCCCTCGGTCCGCGCGTCGCCCTCGGTCCGCGCGTCGACCCCCGCCCCCACGAGCGCTAACCCAGCTGCCATCGCTGCCTCATCGCCGGCCATGTGCCCCCGACCCCCGAGTTCGTGACCGGATTTTTTCGCGCCCCGCCCCCCGGCGGACTCCGGTGCCCGATCCCACACTACAGGGCGGTCCGACCTTTGCCTTTTGCAATACGATCCCAGCCGCAGCAGAATCGGCAGTCGCCTCAGGAGCCGCGCTTATGAATGAGACAAGCCTGTCTGTGTTCGCGAAGGCCATCGCGCCCGGAGACGCCGGACCGGGCGCGCCCGTTGACACGTCGCCTGTGAAGCGATGGAGACGGTCCCTGGCGTTCGCCCTCGCCCTTTCCGTCGCCGGCGCGCTCGCCTCGCCCGCGGCGCGCGCGCAGGACGCGCCGGACGAGGAGGCCCAGGAGGCAGAGGACGAGGCCCCGCCGCCCGTCCAGCAACAGAAGGGACGCCGGAAGGTGATCCCGGCCCGGGTCGACGTCGGCGGGAAGGACCGGAGGGCGACCGCCGCGGACGCGAAGGGGGGGCCTTCCGAGAAGGACAGGGGCAAGGCGGAGCTCCCTGTCGAGGAGCGCGCCGCGCGCGGCGTGGCGATCATCGAGCGGGGCGGTCAGGTGCTCGGCCTCGGCGCGTTGCTCGCGGGCGACGGGCGCATCCTCACGGCGCTCTCGCCGCTCGGCGCGGGCAACGACCTGACGGCGCGCCTCGCCGACGGGACCACCGTGCGGGTGAAGCTCGGCCACCACGACCGCGCGTGGGATCTCGCGCTGCTCGTGCCGCAGACCGGCAAGTGGGCCGAGGGGCTCACCGCCTCGTCGCGCGATCCGGTGCGCCCGGACGCGCAGATCCGCTCGTTCACCGCGACGCGCGGCAAGGTCGCGGCCGTCCCGCTGGTGCTTCGCTCGCACCGGTCGCTGATCGGCGGCGACGACCGGCAGCTCGAGGAAGCGATCGAGCTCGGGTCGCGCATCTCGCCGCTCGATCTCGGCGCGCCCATCGTCGACGAGGACGGCCGCGTCGTCGCGGTCCTCGGCCGTGGCTGCGCCCCGAACGAGGGCAAGCCCTGCACGCCGGTCGCCTTCGGCGCGCCGATCAGCGCGATCAGGGGCTTTCTCCGGACCGTACCATCGACGGCGGTGCAGCCCGCGGCGTGGCTCGGGATCCAGGGGGTGAGCGAGGCCTCGCAGGTCGCCAAGGGGGTCCGGGTCACGGTGGTGCACCCCGAGAGCCCCGCGGACGAGGCGCGCTTGAAGGGCGGCGACCGCGCCGGGAGCGACATGATCCTCGCTGTCGACGGCGTGCCCGTCACCACCCCCGAGGCGCTCGCCGACGCGATCCGCACGCACGCGGTCGGCGAGAAGGTCCCCTTGACGCTGCTCAGCGGGGGCAAGTACCGGCAGGTCACGGTGCTGCTCCGCGCCGCGCCGGATCCGAAGGCCGCCGCGTCGAAGAAGCCGGAGGCCGAGCTCCCGCCGCCGAGCTCGAGCGGCAAGGCCACCGAAGAGTACCGCAAGTAAGCGAAAAATGATGTGGGCCCGCGGGCGGATTCTATAAGCTCGGCCCTCGGGCGCGATCCGGTTGACACTTCGTCAACCGAACCTCCAGGATCGGGCTTGAGCGGCTCGGTCTGGCGCGCTCGCGGTTCTCATTCAGCCTCGCGCCTCGCGCGGGGCCTTCGATCGGGTGATCCGTGTCCCAAACGTTTCGAATCGAGGTGGCCGGCGAGACGAACGTCGGGCGCAAGCGCAACCACAACGAGGACAACTTCGGCATCATGGTGGAGTACGGCCTCTTCATGGTCGCCGATGGGATGGGGGGGCATGCGTCGGGCGAGGTCGCGTCGAAGATGGCTGTCGACGCGATGCAGGACTTCTTCGCGCAGACGCAGGACGACCCGGAACGGACCTGGCCCTACAAGATGGACCGGTCCAAGGGCTATGAAGAAAACCGGCTGATCACCGGGATCAAGCTCGCGAACCTGCGTATCTACGAGACCGCGCAGCGCGAGGCGAAGAAGCGGGGAATGGGGACGACGTTCGTCGGCATCTTCACGGCGAACGACGGCGTCTACGTCGCCCACGTCGGCGACAGCCGGGTCTATCGCTTCCGCGAGGGCCGGCTCGAGATGCTCACCGAGGACCACTCGCTCCTCAACGACTACATCAAGATGAAGCGGCTCACGCCCGAGGAGATCGCGAACTTCCCGCACAAGAACGTGATCGTGCGCGCGCTCGGCATGAAGGACACGGTCAAGGTCGACACCCGCTTCGAGGTGCCGCAGCTGAACGACCTCTATGTCCTCTGCTCCGACGGCCTCTCCGGCCCCGTGAGCGACCACGAGATGGCCCAGATCCTGACGGAGCACCAGGACATCCAGGTCGCGACGTCGAAGCTGATCGAGCGCGCCAACGAGAACGGCGGCCCCGACAACGTTACGTGCGTCCTCGTGCGGTGGACGCAGTGAGCGGCGGGCACCCGCTTCGGATACGGGCCCACCTCGACGTTTTCGGTGCTCGGCGTACTGAAGTACGCCTCCGCGCCGAAAACGCCGATCTGGGCCCGTCTCCTGTGCGGGTGACCGCCGCTCGGCGACCGCCACTCCGGTGAGCGCCGCTCAGGGCAGGGCGCCGCCGCTCCAGGGGACGAGGACGAGGAAGATGAAGGCGATGAGCGCGAGCATGAACAGGCTCGTCATCAGGTAGGTCGAGCGCGGCGAACGCGCCGTGCTCCAGCCGTCGCCGTAGAACTTTCCTCGCGAGCGCGTGCGGATCCGCTGCTGCACGCCGCGGAGCAGGCTCGGCGGGGCCGCGGGGGGCGCGCGCATCGCGCCGCGGACCAGCTCGCGCAGATCGACCTCGTCGACGAGCGGCAGATCGCCGTCGTCGGGCAGATCGCCGTCGTCGGGCAGATCGCCGTCGTCGGGCAGATCGCCGTCGTCGGAGAGATCGCGCGGGGGCGCGGCGGGCTCGCGCGGGGGAGCGGCGGGCTCGCGCGGCGGCGAGGCGGCGTCGCGCCCTCGCTCGACGGGGGGCGCCGTGGGACGGCTGCCGCTCTCCACGCCAGAAGCGGCCGGGTCCTCGGCTTGCCCAGCGCTCCTGGGGTCGTCCGATCCGCTCATTTCCCGCCCCTCACCTTCTCGCCCATCACCTTCTCGACCAGCGCGCGGAGCTGCCCGCGCGCGCGATGGATCCGGCTCTTCACGGTCCCGTCCGGCAGCCCTGTCACCGAGGCGATCTCTTCGTAGGACATGTCCTCGACGTCGCGAAGGATGAGCGCCTCCCTGAACTCGGGATCGAGCTGGCCGATGGCGTGCTTCACGACCGCCTCGAGCTGCATCCCCTCCACGAGCTCGTCGGGGCGGCTCACGTCGCCGACGCTCACGCCCTTGGCGGCCGACAGCGGCACCCGCTCGGCCATGGCGTCGACGTCGTCCTGGGCGCCGGCGTGGCGCCGCGAGAGGTACTTCGTCCGGTTCTTACAGAGATTCACGGCGATGCGGTAGATCCAGGTCGAGAGCTTCGACTCGCCGCGGAACTGGTCGATCGCCTTGAAGACCTGCACGAAGACCTCCTGGGACAGGTCCTCGGCCTCGTCACGCCGGCCGAGCATGCGGTAGACGAGCGCGAACACGCGGCGCTCGTACATGACCACGAGCTCGTTGAACGCGCTCTCGTCGCGCGCGACGAGCCGCGCGATGAACTGGGCCTCGTTCACCTCGAGCTGCGCCGCAGGCTCGCGCTCGATCTCCACGCCCGCATGGGTCGGGACGGAGCGCCCGCGATCCGCATCCGCGCGGGCGGGGACAGCGCGCGCGTGGTCCCCGCCCGCGCGGGTCGGAGCCCCGCGTTCGCGGTGCGCATCCGCACGGGTCGGGGCCCCGCGTCCGCGGTGCGCATCTGCACGGGTCGGGGCTCCGCGTTCGCGGTCCCCTTCATCGCTCGCCACGCCGTCCGGTCCTCCAGGATTCAGGGCCTCGCCCCCGCCGTACGGCAGGCGCAGAGCCCTCGGTGAGACCACGGTAAACAACCCCGGCGCGACCGCGCCAGACAATAGCGAGCAGCCAACGGCGCCCGTCGCGCCCGCCGCGCGGCGCGACCGCGCCAGAGGCGCTCACGTGCGCTCGATGGAGACCGCCCGCCACGATCTCCTCAGAGAGCGCGGGCGCTCGATTGGTTCCGGCGCGTGGATTCGAACCACGATTAGGGGATTCAAAGTCCCCCGTCCTGCCCTTGAACGACGCCGGAGTGCTGCGGAAGCGGAGCGGACCGCCGCGCGGCGCGCACCTTAGCGCGAGTCGCGCTCGATCGCACCCGTCCCGGCCCATGAGCCAGGTCCGCGGCCCGGATAGCTGATCCCGCGCGCGGTGTCCGCCTCGGATCGACCTCGCCGCAGGCGGAACTGCCCGCGCTCGCGGCGACCCACGGGCGCCGGCTTCGCGCCGTCCGCCGGCGCCCTGCCCGCGCGGTGGAGCGGCAGCGCGGGCGCGCCGGCGCCCTCGGCCGACGCCGCGCCGTCGAGCGCGGCGTGCGCGGCGTCGGAGAGCGCCGCGGCCGCGGGCAGCCCGGCGGCGGGGAGCGCCGCGGCCGCGGGCAGCCCGGCGGCGGGGAGCGCCGCGGCGCCAGCCGCCCCGGCGAGCTCCGGGGCGGGGAGGACGACCTGGGCGGCCGCCGCAGCGACGCCCCGCGCGACGCCGATGTGCGCGGCTGCGCCGGCTGCGCCGGCCGCAGCCCTCGCCGGCGCGCGCGCGGGGGCGAGGGCGCTCAGGACCGAGAGGCCCAGCGCGAGCACGAGGGCCGCGCTGCCCGCGGCGAGCGAGACCGCGCCCCGCGAAGCGCGGGCGCGCCGCGCGAGCCGCGACCACGTGCCCGACGCCCGCCCGCGCGCCGCCTGATCCGCGTCGCGCGCGCCGCGCGCCGGTCGGAGCTTCGCCGCGACGAGCCTCGGGGAGCCGGCGCTCGGGAGCGTGTCGGGCGGGGAGGAGGGGATCGCCGGAAAGCAGGACGGGATCTCGAGGGAGATCGGCGGCGCGGGGGTCTCGTGCGGCGCGGCCGCCTCGGTCAGCGGGAGCCGGCCGAGCGCGAACGACTCCGCGCGCTCTCCGCCGGCCGCCGCGAGGACGTCCTGGTGGAAGCGGGGCGCGACGGCCCTGAGATCGTCAGGCGTCAGCGCGAAGCTGAGCGGGCCGGTGGACTCGGGCGCCTCGCACACGGCGGAGAGGGCGGGCGCCTCGTCGCGCGGGGGCGGCTGGGAGATCGTCCAGCCGAGCGCCTTCACCTCGCCGGCGGGCGTCCAGCACTCGATGCCCTCGCGCCACACGCGCGTGCTGTGCGGGAGCTCTCCCAGCTCGAGCGCGCGCCACAGCTCGACCGTGCTCATCGCCTCGAGCCGGTCGCCGTGGTCGACGCACCAGGGCTTCGACTCCGTCGGTTCCTCTCTGCTGGCGGTGTGCGAGCTGAACGGCATCGTGGGAGCGCTGCAGAGGCTCAGATGCCCCTGCCTGCGCGCCTCCCCGCCGCTCGGCGCCGGCACCCCGTCGCAAAGCCCCTCCACCTTGTACGCCGCGCTCGGGCCCATCAATGTCTCCCTAGCGAACCGCGGCGACCCACCCGATGCTGCTTCCGGGTGCACCACCGCTGCTCTCGTGCGTCGGTAGCGGATGGTGGCGCGGTGGGCCAAGAAAGTGCGGGGCGGAGCCGGGGGCCCGGGACCCGCTGTGCTGCCTGGCGGGCGGCGTCGGCAGCGGCGGGCGGCGTCGGCAGCGGCGGGCGGCGTCGGCAGCGGCGGGCGGCGTCGGCAGCGGCGGGCGGCGTCGGCAGCGGCCGGCGGGCCGCGCCGCCGTCAGAGGTCCGTGTAGTTGTCGGAGAACATCGCGCGCTGGCCGAGGAAGCCGATCTCGAGCATGCCTCCGACCTCCGTCTCGCCGGTGGAGCTCCGGATCACGCTGAGCGCCGGCATCAGCCGGATGAGCCCGCGGTACTTCGTGCCTTCCGGCGCGCGCGCCAGCGTCACGTAGACCGGGGCGCGCACGCTGACGCGGACGTCGGCCGGCGCCTCGTCGTTGAGCGCGACCGCGACCCGCGCGCCGATGGCCGCGCGGAACGTCGCGTTCGCCACCTTGTCGACGAGCCCGGCGTGCGCCGCGAACGTGAGCTCCTGGCTCTGCCTCGGCGCGCCGAGCACCTCGCGCCGGCAGCGCGTGACCGGGGCGTACGTCGCCGACTGGGTGACCGGATCGACGCCGCGGACGACGTCGCCCACGGGCTCGCACCAATCGAGCGTGTCCGTCGACGGGGTCCAGCGCGAGTCGAACGCGATCTGCCCCTCGAGGGTCGGCGCGAGCTTCTTCCCGCCATCGCCGACGTAGACCGCCGCCGCGCCGACGCTCCAGGGCACGGCGGTGAGCTCGCGCGGCACGAAGGTCGGCGGCAGGCTCTCGTCGCGCCGCTCGGGGCCGGGGCCGAGGTAGCTGAACCTGGTGCGGCCGACCGCGCCGCCGACATAGAGGATCAGCGGCGGATAGGCCGAGCTGCCCTCGCCCTCGAAGTCGAGGCGCGCGAACGAGGCAGACAGGCGCAGGCTGCCGACGGGCGCCTGGGCCACCTCGTCGGCGCTCGAGAGGCCGATCAGCGTGGCCAGCCCGCTCTGGGTGGCCACCTCGGCCTGGAGCACGGTGCTCACGTCCCACGCCGTCGGATCCGTCACCTCGCCGAACCCGGCCAGCACACCGAAGCCGACGCGCGCGACCGCCGCGCCGTCGGAGGTGCCCGTGACCTCGGCGGGCACGAGGTAGACGAGCTCGCGGCCCGTTTCGGCCGGCGCGATCGGCGCGCCGGCGGCGGGCGAGACCGGCGCGATCGGGGCGCCCGACGCGACCGGCGCGATCGGGGCGCCCGACGCGACCGGCGCGATGGCGCGGCCCGGCTGCGCGGGCGCCGCGGCGGCGCCGGTGTCCGGCGCCGGGGCCGGAGGCGCGCTCGGGGCGACGCCAGGCGGGACGGGCGCCGCGGGCGAGGCCGGCGCCGTGGCGGGCGTGAAGGGCGCCGCGGGGGAGGCCGGCGCCGTGGCGGCGGGCGGGACGGAGGCTGCGGGAGCGGCGGGCGCGCGCCGGGCGGCGCCGGGCGCGGCAGGCGGAGCGCCCGGCGGCGCGGGATCGGAAGGCGGCGCCACGCCCTGGGCGAGCGCGGGCGCCGCGAGCGAGAGCGCGGCCGCCGCGGCCGTCAGCGAGAGCGACAGCAGCGCTGCGGTGGGCCGGAGCAGCAGGGATGTCCTCATGGAGCCACCGTGAACTTGAACGTGAGGCACTCGGCGCCGCTCGACGTGTCGTATTCCGCGCGGATGCTCTGGTTCGTCTTGGGGTCGAAGGCGAAGATCTGGAACTTGCCGCTGCCGTTCCGGACCCTGAAGCGGAATACGTAGTTCCCGGGCTCCAGATCGAACTCGGGGAAGACCGTGTTGCGGATCGAGAACGGCCTCACCCCAGCCGGATCCGCGTCGGGGGCGGGGTCCTCGAACAGGTAGCCGACGGCGCTGAGGTGGTACTCGTCGCTGTGGAGCTTGAGCTTGATCCTCTTCATGGGCGAGAGCGATCCTCTCACACGCGCGCGGCACGGTACAGCGGGCTGGAGGGCGCGCGACGCGGCGGTGATCGGCTTTGCCCGAGCATCGAGGCGGCCGGCGTCGACGGCGCGGTGCTGGATGTGCGCGGTCACAGGGTACCGCAGAGGATGCGCCTCATTTCCCAGGCGGCGGCAAGCGCTTGCGGCCCGGGTCAGGGGCGGCGTCGACAGCCGCTTCCGGTACTGAGACGACGGGCGGCCGTGGGGAGACAAGGGGCGGGCGCGGGGAGACAAGGGGTGGGCACGGGGAGACAAGGGGCGGGCGCGGGGAGACAAGGGGCGGGCGCGGGGAGACAAGGGGCGGGCGCGGGGAGACAGGGGGCGGCCGCGGGGAGACAAGGGGCGGCCGCGGGGAGACAAGGGGCGGCCGCGGGGAGACAGGGGGCGGCCGCGGGGAGACAAGGGGCGGCCGCGGGGAGACAGGGGGCGGCCGCGGGGAGACAAGGGGCGGCCGCGGGGAAACACAAGCCAAGTCTCGTGGTCGTTGTCGTAGGAGATGCGCCGAAGGATGAATTTAGCCCTGGGTTCGTCCGTGCGACGCCGGCCGACGCGCGCGCTCAATCCCTGACGCACGTCCAGCACATGGCGCGTTGCTGGCGAAAGGTGTCCGGTCGGAATCCGGTTCTGTCCGCCGACGCTGTGGGCGCCGGTCGAGCACGGAAGGACCTCGTAGAGCTGGGCATTTATCAAGCAGGATACTTTCCTTGGGTGGACGGACGCGCGCTCACCCTGTCTCGATTTGACGCGCTGTTGTTGTCCTGTCTCGGCAAGGGCTGGGTGACAGCAGTAGACGTGTTACCGCGCTGACGCCAGCCGCGTACAGCCACCCCGATGAATGCCTTGAGCTCGGCATAGGGAAGGGGTACTGACTTCAGATCAGCGCTTGACCCGGGCCTCCGCGCCATGGCCTCCTCGGTGCGAGGGAGGCTGCGATGGCGCACGTTCTTCGACGCGTTCTCCGGGCGATGATCCCGTTCTGGATGTTTCTCGTTTGCGTGCTCGCGCAGGGGGGATGCCAGTGCATTCTCGACCCGCCCCTGGAGCCACCTCATGGCCTCGTCCTCTGCCGGACCCAGAGGGCACACAGCCCTGCCGTGGAGCGCCCCGCGCCGGAGGTCGAGACCGCCTCCGCTGGTACCATCCCGGGGACGTTCTCGATCACGAGCACCGGGGAGGCCGTGTACACTATGGACCTGGCCTCGCTGCCCGCGCGGGCGGGCGTCGGTCCTCGGATTCAGCTCGTCTATCGCAGCGACGGCGGTGATGGCGTCCTCGGCGCTGGCTTCTCCATCGCCGGGATGTCCGCGATCACACGATGTCCGAGCAGCCTCGCGCAAGACGGGGAGATCCGCGGCGTGAGGTACGACGGCGATGACAAGCTCTGCCTCGACGGCCAGCGCCTCGTCCCCGTGGGACAGGGGTCTGCAACCATCGAGTACCGGACGTTCCCGGATACCTTCGTCAAGGTGATCGGACACTACCCTCCGGAAGGCGGTGCGCCCGCCGAGGCGCTCTTCTTCGAGGCGTACCTGCCAACCGGCCGCGTCGTCGAGTACGGGCGCACCGAGGGCAGCAAGCCGCTCGCGCGGGGCGGCGTCCCGCGCGCGTGGCTCGCGAACGAGACCCGTGACGGCCGCGGCAACGCCATGACGTACGCGTACTGCCTCGCCGAGGCGGAGGACGGCCATGCCGCCGAGTACGCCGTGGATGAGATCCGGTACACGAGCTTCGAGGGCGCGCCGTCGCTCGAGCCTTCCCGGGCGGTACGCTTCGTGTACGGCACCAAGGATGCGGCTGCCATTCGTACCGGCTACTCGGGCGGCATGGCGCTCCAGCGCTCGCTTCGCCTCGAGGAGATCCAGATGCTGGGCCCAGGCGATGCGCTGGTCCGGAGCTACGGATTCCGCTACGAGCTCAGCCCGACCACGAGCCGGACGCTCCTGACCGAGGTCGAGGAGTGCGCGAGCGATGCGGTCTGCAAGCCTCCCACGCGTCTTCAGTACAGCCACGCGAAGCCCGGATTCGACCGGCTGGCGACGGACGTCGACAAGCCGATCTCCATACTGGCAAGCCCCATGGTGTTCGACGTCGACGGCGACGGGCGCGACGACCTCGTGATTCCCGACAGCGACGCGGCGCTCAGCACGCCGTCGAATCCGATCACCGCGTGGTGGGCGGCGCGAAACCTCGGGCCGCGCGCCTCACCGGCGTACCTCGCACCGGCGGAGCTCGCCTTCATCGAGGAGTGGCCGTTCGTCGCCGATCCGGCTGGACCCTCCGATCCGGTCCTTCTTCAGCCCGAGCTCGGGACCGTCCTCGACTACGACGACGATGGGCGCATGGACGTCCTGCTCCACGACGTCTACGACGCCAAGACCACGTGGCATGTGCTCCTGTCCCGGCCTGACTGGACCTTCGCGCTTCACGACACGGGCATCCGCCGGCCGTTCCCGCTCGGGGCCAAGCCCGCACCGCCGAGCCTGAGCAGCCCCGGCGCCTCGATGCACCTCGCCGACCTGGACGGCGATGGCGCGGCGGATCTGATCCAGTGCGAGGACCACGATCGCGAGGGACAGGCGCCGATCCCGGTCTCCCCCGCGTGGGCCGTCCACCTCTGGAGGCCTGCGCGCGGCGCGACGCCCGCGGGATTCGACCCCGCGGGCGAATCGATCGAGCTGCTGACCGGCTATCGCTGCGATGCGGAGCTCCACACGCTCGACGTTAACGCCGACAGCAAGATCGATCTCGTCGTGCCGTCTCTGGTGCGATTCGGTGACGGAACAGTCGTCGCCGGATCGAACTATGACGCGATCATGCGCCGGGGCGACGGCCGCTGGGAGGTGATCGACACCGAGCTGCCTGTCGTGTGGTCCGGGGGCCGCGTCGTCTTTCTCGACGTGAACGGCGATGGCCTGCCCGATGCCGTCGAATCCGGCTCCGGCGACCACCAGCTCTACACCTACCTCAACACGGGGCCGACCTTCGTGGCCTCGCCGTTCCGGAGCGTCGACGCGATCAGCTTCGGCGATTTTCTGGGTTTCCCTGATCAGGACGTGTTCTTCCCGCTCGCCGTGCCTCTCGACTTCAACGGCGACGGGCGGCAGGATCTCTTGATGCCTGTCCCTCCGGGCATGCTGCTGGGCGGCTCCGACGCGCTGCCATCGTGGGCGATCCTGCTGGCGACGGGCGACCGCGCGGGGCCGGCGTTCAGGCTCGTCGACCCGCAGGTCCCGTTCGAGGCCAGCCTCGGCGAGGCCGTCACGCTGGCTGATCCACGCGGGGCGCGCACCGGAGACGTCAACGGGGACGGCGCTCAGGACGTGATCCTGTCGCTCGGCGGCGTGTTCAACGTCTTCCAGAACCGCTCGGCGGATCAGGATCTCCTGGTCGCGGTCTCCGACGGCATGAACGCGCACGAGCCGACCGAGCCGGGCTTCGTGCCCAACGTGAGCATCTCGTACGGCCATCTGACCGACGCGTCGGCGGCGACGGGCGACAGGGCGGAGGATCCGGCGCGGGGGAGCCCGCTCTACCTCGCGCGTTCCGGCGCGGCGGGCGACTGCGGCTATCCGCGCCGCTGCGTCGTGGGGCCTCGGCGGGTGGTCAGCGCGTACTCCCTCAACAACGGCGCGGACCGACCGCGGCGCTTCGAGGTCAGCTACCGGAGCGGGCGCTACCACCGGCTGGGCCGGGGATTTCTCGGGTTCGGTGAGCGGATCGTCACCGATCTGGATACGGGCGCTGTGACGATGGACGCCTACGATCACGTCACCTTTGACGAGGAGCTCCAGGTCTTTCCGTTCGCGGGACACGTCCAGCGGACGTGGCGCTGGGCTCCGGGGCTGCCGAGTCAGCCCAGGCCGGAGCAGATCGAGCTCTCGTTCCTCGACGTGACGCGGACGCTCGTACCGACGAACGACGGCGCGACGTACTTCGCGCTGCCCACCGATCGCCACGTGAGACGAGTGCAAGGTGTCTATCCGCCCCCGAGCGGCGCGACGCCCGCCATCGAGGCGTATGTGCGGGAGATCGAGCGCGGCGGTGACGGCGCGACGCTGCTGCGCGACTCGGTGTCGAAGGTGACGGACTTCGACACGTTCGGCAACGTGCGCGCCGAGGAGGTCTCGACGGGCGGCGTCGACCTGACGTTCGAGGTCACGCGAAGGTTCAAGAACGACACCGAGCGCTGGGTCCTCGGGCAGCTCGAGACGCAGAAGGAGTGCAGCGCCGCGGCGGGGATGTCGCAGTGCCGGAGCCTCACGCGAACGACCACGATCTACGGCGAGGTGGAGACCGAGTCCACCGAGAGCGACGACGGCCTCCCGGACACGAAGCTGACGCTCACCTATGCGCGCGACGACTTCGGGAACATCACCGGCGTCACGGCGGAGGACGCCTTCGGCCACCGGCGGGCGTCCAGCACGGCGTACGACGAGGAGGGCATCTTCCCCGAGAGGTACGTGAACGCGGCGATGCACACCACGCTCGTGGAGTTCGACGACGCGCTCGGCGTGCTCCTCAAGCAGGTCGATCCGAATCAGCTCGTGACGACATGGGCGCACGACGGCTTCGGGCGCCTCGGCGTCGAGACGCGCCCGGACGGCACCACGACGACGGTCACGCTCTCGCGAACGAAGAGCGGCGCGCCGGAGCAGGAGGCATGGCGGGTGACGCAGCGGAGCACCACGACCGGCGGGGACGACGACACCGTCGAATTCGATGGCCTCGGCCGCCCGATCCGGTGGTGGTGGTACGGACCCGCGCCGAAACCGGCGCAGGGCTCGGGCGATGCGAAGCGCATCATGCAGGAGATCGGGTACGACGCGCTGGGCGAGCACATCGCGCGGCGCTCGCTGCCGGTCAGCGAAGATACGCCCGCGAGCGAGAGGCTGTACGACCGCTACGAGCACGACGCCGTGGGCCGCGAAGTGCGCCATACGACGCCGTGGAACGCGCTCACGGCGACCGAGTACGATGGCGTGATCGCGCGCGTCAAAGGCCCGCTCGAGCACGTGACGGTGACCGAGCAGGATCCGCTGGGGCGAACCGCGTCGATCACCGACGCAGCCGGCGGGATCACCCGCTACAGTTACGGGCCGTTCGGCATGCTGCACACGGTCACCGATCCGGGCGGCGCGGTGACGCGCATGACGCGCGACGCGTTCGGCCGCGTCCGGCAGCTTGATGATCCTGATCGAGGCACGACACTCTCGATCCATGACGGCTTCGGTGAGCTGACGTCGTCGACCGATGCGCTCGGGCGAGAGACCACGTGGGCGTACGACGCGCTCGGGCGACCCCGCTCGCGCCTGGACCAGGACGGGGCCGAACGCCTGACGACCACGTGGACCTGGGACACCGCGGCGCATGGCATCGGCAAGCTCCACGCGCTTGCGAGCCCCGACGGGGAGAAGACGTACGGGTACACCGACCGCAGCCAGCTCGACACGATCTCGCTCCGCATCGACGGCGAGCGCTCTCCCCTGGAGGCCAGGCTCGGCTACGACGAGCTCGGTCGCGTCGAGACGGTCACGTATCCGGTGCCAGCGGGCGCGGCGCCGTTCGTCGTGGGGCACGACCACGACGCGCACGGCCATGTGGTCGCCGTGCGCGACCGCGGAACGAGCCTCGCCTACTGGCGCTTGACGGACGTGGACAACGCGGGGCGCTTCCGGGAGGAGGTGTTCGGCAACGGCGCCGTCACGGAGCGGAGCTACTTCGCCGACAAGCAGCGCCTGAGGCACATGGCGACGCAGAGCGGCGCGGGTGAGGTGCAAGACCTGGACTACGGGTTCGACGATCTCCTGAACCTCACGCGCCGCACCGATGCGCTCCAGCCCGAGAACACGACCGAGCGCTTCCGCTATGACCCCCTCCAGCGGCTGACGTGCGCGTATTTCAGCGACATCGAGCGCGCGTCGGCGCCCTGCGCGCTCCGCTACGACCACGACCCGAACGGTAATCTCACCTTCAAGTCGGACGTCGGAACGCTCTCCTACGATGACCCGCTGCACCCGCACGCCGTCACCGGCGCAGGCACAGGCAGCTTCACGTATGACGCCGTTGGGAATCAGATCGCCCGGCCCGGCGGCACGACCGTGCGCTATACGGCGTTCGACCTGCCGGAGCGCATCACGCAGGGGGCGAGCACCATCACCTTCGGCTACGACGGCGACCAGCAGCGGATCCGCAAGACCACGCCGGAAAAGGAGACGCTCTACTTCGGCGATCTGTACGAGCGGGTGACCGCTGCGGCGTCGGGCACCGTGGAGCATCGGTACCACGTCCACTCGCCGGAGCGCGTGGTCGCGATCGTGACCCGCGGGGGCCCGGACGACGGCACCCGCTACGTGCACGTCGATCACCTCGGCTCGGTCGATGCGCTCACCGATGAGGACGGCGACGTGATCGAACGGCGGAGCTACGACCCGTTCGGGCAGCGCAGGAACCCCGTGTGGGGAGAGCCCGTGCCGGCGTCGTTCTCCAGCGAGACGACGCAAGGGTTCACCGGGCACGAGAGCGACGACGAACTCGGGCTCGTGAACATGAAGGGCAGGATCTACGATCCCAGGATCGGGCGGTTCTTGACCACGGACCCGATCGTTTCGATTCCGTCCTTCGGCCAGAGCTGGAATCCGTACAGCTACGTGCTGAACAGCCCGCTCAGCTTCGTGGATCCGAGCGGGTTCGAGCAGGAGTACCCGCTTCCGGTGGATCAAAATTATGCAGACTACCGCAATGATCCCGAGGTACAGCGTACCCTGACTTGCAGCGGGCTCGAGTGCCTCAAGTCGATGCCCAATCAGGTGGCAGGATCGCGCGAGGCGGCGGAGGTCGGCGCGGCGGCGCCGCCGGTCGACGTCAGCACGACCGGGAGCGCGTCCGGGTATGTGCCGCAGCCGGTGACCACGGCGCCGGAGCACACGGGCGCCGGCACCGTGGTTGGCCAGAGCTTGCTGGGCGCCGCGGAGGGGACGGGCGAACTGGCGATGGCGGTCGCGCGGTCGCTGGTGCTGAACGCGCTCACGCTCGGGATCTACAGCGGGTACGAGTTCGGCAGCGCGGCCTGGGAGGGGTACGAAGAGGGCGGGCTCCTCGGCGCGCTCAACGCCGTCAACCCGCTCTACCAGATCGCGCGTACTGGGGCCGACACAGCGCTCGCCATCAACCGGGGCGACCACCGGGCTGCGGGCGCGGCGGGGGTGAAGACGATCCTCCTCGGCGCGGCGACGGTGTACGGTGCGGGCAGAGGGCTAGGGGCGCTCGCGGAGGAGTCGGCGGCCGCGGTGGGGGCCGCAACGGCAACACCGAAAGCGTACTCGGTGGCGTTCGAGACCACCATCCCGAAGGCCGGGACCGGCAGATACCCTGCGCACTTCGCGGCAGCCAATGAGAATTTGCTTCGAGCGATGGCTGAGCCGCAGCTCGCACCAATGCTTCGTCAGACTCTAGGTCAACAGTTTGAGAGCACGATCCTGAGCCCAACAGGCCGCGTTCTTGGAAGATCACCGGCGGGGTGGACATGGCATCATGTTTCCGGTAGACCTGGCGTACTTCAGTTGGTTCCAATCGAGCAGCACGCGTCCGGTTCGTCCTGGCAGCATCTACTGCATCCAAACGGACAGGGAGGGATGAGTGAATGGGGACATTTCTACTAAAAGAAGTTCTCCAGAACTGGCAAAAGTATGAGCCCGATGAAGACGTCTATGTTCCATCCGGAACGAGCGTTACCTTGGACACCGTTGTCACCGTTCTTCCGTTCGACCGGCATCGTCCTCGGAGGTTCGAAGGTCTCGAATACATCTTGAGTTTTGAGCAAGTCAGGGACGCCGTCGTCGGGCTTGAGGCCCAGCTTCGACGCGCGACATCGGCTGAGGAGCGGCTCGCAGCAGTTCTTCACTATGCGCGACATGATGCGTTCATCGATCCCCAGCATCTGCCGGTGGTTAGATTACGGGAATGAATCGGCTCGCCACGAGCAAGCCGCTCAGCTACAGGTTATCGGCGCAATGCTGCGCAGCGAGCTCGGGTGACCCCGCTCGCGCCTGGACCAGGACGGGGCCGAGCGCCTGACGACCACGTGGACCTGGGACACCGCGGCGCATGGCATCGGCAAGCTCCACACGCTCACGAGCCCCGACGGGGAGAAGGCGTACGGGTACACCGACCGCGGCCAGCTCGACACGATCTGGCTCCGCATCGACGGCGAGCGCTCTCCCCTGGAGGCCAGGCTCGGCTACGACGAGCTCGGTCGCGTCGAGACGGTCACGTATCCGGTGCCAGCGGGCGCGGCGCCGTTCGTCGTGGGGCACGACCACGACGCGCACGGCCATGTGGTCGCCGTGCGCGACAGCGGAACGAGCCACGCCTACTGGCGGTTGACCGACGTGGACAACGCAGGGCGCTTCCGCGAGGAGGTGTTCGGCAACGGCGCCGTCACGGAGCGGAGCTACTTCGCCGACAAGCAGCACTCGCCGAGGAGCCGACGGTTGGGGTGCAAGCCGCAAGGGTGGGAACGAAGGCGCTCCCGGAAGGGTCCTTCTCAATCATCGATTGGACGGGATATCCTGCTGGCGCGCCGCGCCCCTCCGGTCCGTTCCGATTGCTGAGTGGCGCCGACTATGCCGCAGCTCGCAGCGCAGCGAACGCCACGAACCAAGCTCTACACGCTATCGACCCCACATTAAATGGTTTTCAAATTCACGAAATTATTCCAGTCAAATTCGGCGGCAATCCTACAGACCTATCCAACAAGATTGTGGTAACACAGGCTGAACACGCACCACTCACAACGTTCTGGAACCGTATGCGAGTCCACCTGGAAGGGGGAAGCAATAAATGATCGACATCGACTTGCTCACCGCGCAACTCGCGCGGAATCCGGCTGCATCGACCGAGAAAATCCGTGAATTTGCAACGCGATCCAAGGCTAGCCTTCCAGCAGGATACATCGAGTTCATGCAGCGTTTCGATGGCGCCGAGGGACCCATCGGAAGAAAGGGACGATATCTCGTCCTGTGGCCCGTGGCGAGCATCATTCATCTAAACGAGCAGTACCACTTCGACGAGTTTGCACCACACTTGCTTGCGTTCGGCTCGGATGGCGGCGGAGAAGCGTTTGCGTTCGATCGTCGGACTGAGCCGGCAACGATTGTGCGAGTTCCATTCATTGGGATGGACGAAGAGGTGCACTATGGGACTCGATTCGATGAGTTTTTGTCTCGACTAAGCGAAGAGTAGTCCGATGCCTCACCTCGCGTAAGTGAATGGAATGCCGCGAGAGAGCTAAAAAACTCCCGGTGGGCACACCGCGGGTTGTCGCTCGGGTTGGTTCGTTTCGCTGGCGTAGTTCATGAGTTGCTGGACGCCGCGGGCGTGCTGGCCCATGGTACGCCGGAGGCCAGGGGGGCTGGCTATCCGGCAGATCGTGGGTGGGCTCGCCCTCACGATCGGGCACTTATCGAAGGTGCCGGAGCGCAACCCGTAACACCCCTGAAGATGCCATGATGCAGCCAAATCTCCGACTCGATTCATTCTCGCCGGCATTGTCCGAGCGGTTTCGTAAGGCAACCCCGCAGAAGCGTCGGCTGGCAGCAGTCGTCGCTTGTGAACTTGCATCGGCGGCGGCTCACCTCTCGGGTCAGGAGGTCGCCCTTGCACTCGAGGCGCTTCGTCACGGCAGGGCCGCCCCGCCCGTTCTTCAGCAGCGACTCGAACATCTGGCCACTCAGCTCGACGACGAGTACCTCCGCCTTGATCAGGAAGAAGACGAGTCGAAAAAGCCCGAAAGTCTGACGCTATTCTCGAAGGCTCGTGCGATATGGGCGGTCGTGTTCGCCCTATTCCATGATCCCGAACAACTTCACGAGGCCATCTATGAGGCCATCGCAGCGATGAGTGATCCTGAGGAACTGGTGCGGGCGATAGAGAACGAGCTTGAGTGAGCTCACCCGACGCCGGCCGGCTCACCCCACCGGCTCGCGTTCGGGCGACTTGCATCGCCCGCGCGCGTGACGGATCAGGCTGCCGACAACTTGGCCGTTTCGGTCAGCGTCGCTCCGCCCGGGAGCGCGCCCGCTGCAGAGACACCTGGCGTTGAGGACGGGTTTGTGGTCGATTTCGCGCCCGAGAGTCGAACGGCTCTTAAGGATGGGCTCGAAAGGATTCTGGGTTGAGGCACCACGGTCGGGGAGGTCGATGCGTACGTTGGCGAGCGCCGTGCGGCCGCCGTCCACCTGGCGAGCGCTCGGGCCTGACGCGATCGACGAGGACCTCGTGCGTGAGCGCGGACGCCTTCCCGGGGTGAAGGTCCGGCGTCCGGCAGGATGGGGCCAAGGTCGTCCTTCAACGGTTGCAGCAGAGCACGTGCGTGTCACCGGGCTCCAACTCGCCGCTCACCACCTTGGAATCGGTCGAAGGGGCGCAGGTCGGCTCGTCCTTCACGAAGATGGACCGCAGCGCGCCGATCTGCCCTTCGATCGTGTCCGTGCAGAGCGGCTGCTCCAGCCCGGAGATAAGAACCGAGCCGAGCTCCTCGGAGCAGTCTGCCTGATGATACAGCGTGGTCTGCACGCGGCACTTGTCGCTGGTCGGCGCGCCACAGGAGCACGGGCTGCACGTGCGCGTGTCGTTGTAGAGGGAGAACTCCCGCCGAATCCGGTAGGAGTCCCAGCACTCCCCGCTCGGCTGCGGCGAGTAACAATGGAGGAACCTCGTGGACACGACGTCCATGTCTGGACCACACGCCCGGATGAAGGTCATGTTCGTTCGGCGCAACGGAGGCACCGGGGATACAGGTTGACAGTCAGTGACAAGTGGCGGCTCGATCGTCACAAAATCGTAGGAGTCACTGGGAATGGGATGACTAAGACCCATGCATGTGCCATTCCAATCGCTGCCCGCATCGATCGTAGCGACGAGGTCGCTACTGGAGCAGCGAGAAGAGGAGTGTAGGAGCACCCTGTCCGAGAGCAGACATTGAGCCGGTTTGCACTCGCAAGGCTCGCACTCGACTGACCCAGGCGTCCCTACCCACCCTTCCCATAAAACGTTGACATCGTTGAGCGGATCGCATGGTTCAGCGTTCTCGTATCGGCCGCTGTAGAGCAGGATGAGCTGGCTCGGTTCGGGATCCGGCAGGGTATCGGGCACCGGCGAAGAGCAGCCGATTAGGACATAGGTGGCCAGTGTGAAGAGCGCAACAGAGCGCAGTGCGGCTGCTACCCACCTGCCTTGGTCAATTGTCAGCGTTGCCATAAATCACCTCCACCACCTCCGCGCTGGAGCAGCAGAACGTTCGGGTCTCGCCGCTCTCGATCGTGCCGTCGACCATGGAGACGGTGGCTTTCGGCGAACACGTGCCCGGCTCGTCCCGTGCGAACACCACGCGCACCCCTGCCAGAGGCGAATCGGCAGGTGCGCCATAGCAGAGTTCCTCTTCTGTGCCGATGCCGTTGATCGAGATCAGCATGTCGGAGCAACTCGTGTCGCTGAAGAGCAACACATCCGCCACGCAGCTCCCGCCGGTTGGTTTTGCACATTCACATGGAGTGCAGGTACGGGCGTCTCGGATCTTCTCCCGAAACTCGAAGCGCGCGGAGAAGCCTGGCCGACACGAGCCGTCGTGTTCGGGGGCGATACAGACCAGCCCCTCGAAGTCTGCGTCATACTCACCGATCCACGGGCAAGCTCGTGCAAAGGTTCCGCTGAGAGGTGGCGGAGCGAACTGATCCGAGGGCCTGCACGCAAGAGCCATCGTCGGCGGCCTGATGGTGACCGAGGCGAACGCGTCGCCCGGGACAAGGGGCGAAGTCTCGATGCAGTGTCCCGGCGGGTCGGCTGCCCCGGCGAACTTGACCTTGATCCCTTCGTCGGCGCAGAGAGGCACCTCGTGCGCTATCACCCTGGCCGGCAGCGCGCACGCGGCAGGGCTGCAAGCGCATGTCCCGCATTCGTTCTGGTACTGAGGATCCGTGCGCACGTCGGCCCAGCCATCCCAGTAATCAAGTCGACCGTCCGGACAGATAGGAAAATCCGGCGTTTTGCTCACCCACAACAAGACCGGATGATCGTCCGTCCGGGGCCTGGGGATCTCGAGGTCCGCCCCGCAACCGAGCAGCGCAGCCATGCTGAGAGCAAACCAAGGTATTGACCGCATGAGAAGCCCTCCCGCTGCTCAGTAAAAGACCTTCTGGCAAGGCAGCAGACCGTCACAGGGATCGGGCTCCTGCGCCGGCGTCTTCAGGGTCTGCCATGTGGGAGCGGCGGGCCGCTTCGTACGCGGCCGCGCCGCGACGGGCGGCGGGGCGGCCCCCGGGAGCGGCTCTGGGCATCGCTCGAGCGGTCGAGCGGAAGGCGGGGTGGCTCGAACCGCGGCGGCCTGGACCACTGGCCCCAGGGGCTCAAGGCGCGGCGCGGCGCGACGAGGCTGCTCGCGCCACAGGACCGCGACCGCGCTGCCCAGCACCAACGCCAGCGCGAGCCCCGCGCCCAACCAGCGCGCGGGGGAGCGTCGCCCTGGGTCGCTCGGGCGTGGAGTGGGCAAGGCCGAGGGCGCCGGCGTCGCGGCGGGCAGCATCGGAGAACGCGGCGGGGTCGAAGGCGCCGGCGCTACGGGCACCATCGGCTCGAGGTCCGGTAGATCCGGCACTGGAGGCGACCACGGCGCGACGGGAGGCGCGTGGGGGGCGTGGTCCCGCGCGTCCCGCGGCGGCACCGCGCTCTTGAGCGTATCGGGCGTCTCGGGAGGGCGCGGCGCCTGCTCGTCCGGCGTGTGCCGAGCGCCGGCCGGCTCCGCAAAGATGTTCGCATGGGGAAGCTCCGGCGGTCCGCCAAGCTCTTCCCACGCGCGGGCAAAGGGAGTCAGGACAGAGAGCATATCTCCGATGCTCGGCTGCCGCCGCTCGGGGTTCTCCTCAAGGGCCCTTCGCATCATCAGCTGGAGCAGCGGAGGGATCCCGCTGGGAAAGCTCGGGGGCGGGAGCCACGGCGAGAGGGCGCGCTTGCACATGAGCTCGTACGTGATCGTGCCGAAGCCGTAGACATCCGCGCGAGAGTCCAGCCATCCACCGGTGAGGAGCTCCGGCGGTGCATGCCCGTACGGATCTCGACGAGCTTCTTCCGCACCGAGCTGAAAGAGACGAACAAAGCCGAAGTGCGTGATCGCGTATCGGCCGTCGCCCACGACGACGACCCGGTCCGGACCGAGGGCGCCGTGGATGAAAGAGAGCTCATGCGCGCGCAGGAGGCAGCGCCCGACGTCGATCAGCACCTGGAGATCCGTCGGCCCGAGATCGCTTCCGCGCGTGGCGTCGATGAGCGGGACCGCGTCGCCGAGCACGGGCGACGCTGCCCATGCCACGGAGCCGCTCACCCCCCCGTAGAGCACAGTGACGACCTCCGGGACCTCGACGGCGAGGCGCTGCAGGCGCGCGATCTCTTCCGCGAAGACTCCCTCATCGAGGCGCGAGCCCTCACGGATGTGCAACCAGACCAGATCGCTCGCGTCACCTACCTGCCGCGCGAGGAAGTGACGGACCATGCCGAGCTCCTCGTTGAGGAGCTCGTGGCCTTCCCAGATGTCGCCGACGGCTACCATACGAGCTTGACCTCCGCGCCGGCGCCTCGCGGGCGGATCTCGGCCTTCCGCGGCCAGACGACGTACACAATCGTTGCGGCGCCGAGCGTTGCGCCGGCGACGAGCGCAGCCGAGCCGAAGCCATGGAACAGGCTCGCTCGCGTGTTCGCCGCGTTCGCATCGTCGTACGTCTTGCGGAACTGCGCGCTGCTCGGGAGCATCGAGCCGTCCGAGAGGCGCGACACCTTGGCGGCCGTTTCGGCCTCCGCGGCGTCGCCGGCGAGGTGAAGGCCGACGCCGGCGCCGAGCAGGGCCGCCGAGGCGGCCGCGCCGGTGCCGATGATCCACGGCTTGCGCGCCCGGGCCTGGGTGCTGGCGGCGGCAGCCTTCGGGACCTCGAAGGCAAGGGCGACGCGCCGCGACTCCCCCGCCCGCACCCTCACGAGCGCACGGGCTACCTCACCCTGCTTGCCCGCCGCCGTGACCTCGTGCTGTCCAGGGGCGACGAAGACGGGGCCGCCCGTGCTCACCTCGCGATCATCCACGACGAGCCGCGTCGTGCCCGGCGGGGAGCTCACGTGGAGCTCGGCCACGCGCTGCCGAACCGCCGCGAGATCGGCGCGCCTGACCTCGTAACGGCGGCGCTCGATGTCGTTGGTCGGCGCGGGCATCTGCTCGACGCACTTGGAAAGCTCGGCCGCGGCCTCCTCGAGGCGGTCGAGGCGCAGATCGAACACGCCAAGCTGGCACAAGGCCATGGTCATGGGCTTGAGCGCGTAGATCCGCGCCCAGAGCTCGCGGGCGCGAGCGATCTCGAGCCGCTTGGCGGCCTTCTCCGCCTGTTCGATGAGCTCCTGGACCTCGCGGTCCCGCGGAGGAGGCGCCGCAGCCGCGGCCTGCAGGGGGAAGGTGGAGGCAAGAATGACGGCCAAGGCCGCAGCACGCGATGGAAGGGCGAGCAGAGTAGAAGCACCCACGGTTCACCTCGGTGCGAGCGAGGGGGACCCCACCGCCGCGGTAGCCCGTCCATCGCGGCTGCGTTGTCATACCACGGCGAAGCGACGGCCGACCAGCGAGGTAGGGCCCTGGAACCGGGTGCCAATCATTGTGCGCAGGTGCCTGAAATTCTCATCGAGAGCTGCGAAAAAGAACGAAGGCTCGCGGGTCTCCCGCGACCGGAATCAGCTGGGACAACCGCCGGCACGGCGCCGGGGAGGTGCCGGACGCACGAGACCGAGCGGCGCGCCGCCGTGGAGCGGGCTGGCACGGCCGCAGCGATCCACAGGCCACCAGAGCAGCGCTGCGCCCAACGCTCGAGCTCACGACCGGGCACGAAACCGACTGAGCCCCAACGCTCGAGCTCACGACCGGGCACGAAACCGACTGAGCCCCAACGCTCGAGCTCACGATTGGGCACGAAACCGACTGGGTAGGGCTCCTCTTTTCGCTGGACACTCCAGGCCGGCGGCGGTGCCATCGCCCGATGGCCACTAAAAAGACATCCTCGAAGACATCCTCGAAGGAAGAGCACCATGCAACGCTGGATGAGGACCAGGACGCGACCCACGCACTCGAGCTTCTCGCCGCCAAGGTCGGCGAGCCTGCCAGGTCGTCGCTCCAGGCGATCCTCGCCGGCACGACCGACGCGGACCTCGTGAGCGTCGGCAAGACGATCCTCTCCAGTCGGATCGTCACCGATGCTGCGCGGATCTACCGCAAGGCCTGGGATTTCTATCAAGAGGCGACGGACGAGCAGCGAAAGAGGCTCCGCGGGTTCTCGAAGCCGCTGCTCGCGGTCGCCGTCCAGCAGGCGCTCGCTCTGGAGAAGCTCGATCGCCAGCTCGCTGCCAAGAGCGCTTCCGCGGGCGTCGCCAGGGCAGCGCACGACAAGGCGACCGAGGCGGCGCAGTCGAGGGCGATCGAGCTCCGCGATCAGGCCTATGACGCGCTCCGCGATGCGGCGGGACGCGACGAGGGGCTGCGGGCGCAGGTCGACGCCGCGTTCGGGACCGCGACCACGAGCGAGACCCTATCGCGCGGGCTCGATCAGACGGCGAAGCTCTTGCGTGAATGGCTCGGGAGCGACGACGAGGCGCTCACGGTCAGGCTCGGTCTCGCGAATCTCGACGACGCGTATGCGAGGGAGCTCGTGGCCGCGGCCAAGGACGTCCGCAGCGCCGCAGCCAACGCGACGAACCGCCCCGCCGATGGGACGGTGACCCAGGGTGCGCTCGATCGCGCCGACGGGATCAACATCCTGATCATGGGGCAGATCCTGCGCGCCTTCGAGGGAGCCCACGGCATCGACCCGACGATCCCGCGGCTCGTGCCGATCTCGACGCGGCGGCTGTTCAACCGCAAGACCAAGAAAAAGGCCGCCGAGACCCAGCCGCCACAGAACGGCGATGGCGCACAGCCGATCGGCGACGGAGCAACGCTGAGCGACGGTTAGCTCCGCGCGGCAGACGCCCCCATCCCTGACCGGACTTCTCGCGGGCGGGCCTGACCGCTAGCAGCGGCCGCAGGTCCTGTTGCAGAACCCTTGCATCCAGGATTCGTTGCACTTGCCCCAGCTTGCCTGTTGAGCACAGGTATACTGGCTGCTGGGCGTCGTATCGCTGCACGTCCCGCCGCTGGTGCCACCGCCGGTGCTTGTCCCGCTGCCGCTGGTCCCGCCGCCGATCTCACCGTAGCCTGCCGAGTAGTCCGTCTCGCACGCGTGCCGCGCGGCAGAGTCCGCCAGCCGCAGGCTGGAGCGCCCACCCGAATTCCCGGCGAGCCTCTTGCCCTCCGGCGCGGCGACCTCCAGGCTCGCCGCATGAGCCGCCGCTTCAATACGGCCGGCCCCTGCCGCCCGGACCTGCACTACATGATCCCTGCGGCTCAGCGCCTGCCGAAGGCGCCGTCGCTCGTGGACCAGGCGAGCTACTTCGCCCTGCACGCGCCCCGTCAGACCGGCAAGACCACGACGCTGCGCGCGCTCGCCGAGGAGCTCACCTCGTCCGGCCGCCACGCGGCGCTCCACTTCTCGTGTGAGACGGGCGAGACGGCCGGCGACGATTACGCGGCCGCGCAGCGCGCCCTCCTCGACGCGATCCGCAAGCGCGCCGAGCAGGCGCTGCCCGCCGAGCTCCGCCCGCCGCCGTTCCCGCCGGCCTCGGACACGGGCTTGCTCGTGGCGGCGCTTGGCGCGTGGGCCGAGGCGTGTCCGCGCCCGCTCGCGCTGTTCTTCGACGAGATCGACGCGCTCCGGGGCCAGGGCCTCCTCAGCGTGCTGCGCCAGCTGAGGGCGGGCTTTCCCGAGCGGCCCGATCACTTCCCCGCGTCGGTCATCCTCTGCGGCCTGCGGGACGTGCGGGACTACAAGGCGCAGAGCGGCGGCGACCCGTCTCGGCTCGGGACCAGCAGCCCGTTCAACGTCAAGGTCGAGTCCATCCGCCTGGGCGACTTCACGCAGGATGAGGTGCGCGCGCTCTACGGGCAGCACGCCGCGGACACCGGCCAGCAGTTCACCGACGGGGCGATCGCCCGCGCCGTGGAGCTCACCGGCGGCCAGCCGTGGCTCGTCAACGCGGTCGGCCGCGAGATCGTCGAGAAGATGCAGGTGCCTCCCGCGGAGGCGATCACGACGGCGCACGTCGAGGAAGCGAAGGAGCGCCTCATCCTGGCGCGCGCGACCCACCTCGACTCGCTGGTGGCGCGCCTCCTGGAGCCGCGCGTGCGCCGCGTCCTCGAGCCGCTCCTCGAGGGGGGCTTCGCGGGCGGCGACACGTACGATGACGACGCGGCCTACGTGCGCGACCTCGGCCTCGTCGCGCCGGACAGGCCGCTCCGGATCGCCAACCCGATCTACCGCGAGGTGATCGTCCGCGTCCTCGCGAGCCCCGCAGAGGACGCGATCGCCGTCGAGCCGCGCGCGTTCGTCCGGGCCGACGGGCGCTTCGATATCGAGCGCCTGCTGCGCGAGTTCGCCGCGTTCTGGCGCGAGCACGGCGCCGTGCTCGCCGGCCGCATGCCCTACAACGAGGTGGCGCCGCAGCTCGTGCTCATGGCGTACCTGCAGCGCGTGGTGAACGGCGGCGGCCACGTGGACCGGGAGTACGGCGTCGGCCGCGGGCGCATCGATCTGCTCGTGCGCTGGCCCCACACCGGAGAGGACGGCAAGCGCGCCTGGCAGCGGGAGGCGATCGAGCTCAAGGTGTGGCGCGCCGGCGAAAAAGACCCGCTGCCCAAGGCGCTCGCCCAGCTCGACGCCTACCTCGACGGGCTTTCGCTCCCCACCGGCGTCGCCGTGATCTTCGACCGCCGCCCCGCCGCAGACCCCGAGTCCTGCACGCGCTTCGAGGAGGCGCTCACGCCGTCAGGCCGGCGGGTCACCGTCCTCCGCGCCTGACCGGACCTGACGGAGGACGCCGCCCGCCGCGCCGCCGCCGGCGGAGGACGGCCGGCGGGAGCGCGCCGTCACCGCCGCACGACGAACATCGCCGCGAAATACCCGTCCGTGCCATGCACGTGCGGCAAGAGCCGGAACGCATCCCCGCCGCCCGACAGCTCCCGCGCGATCTCGGCGTCGAACGGCGCCGGCTCCAGCCGGACGCCGAGGTCGTCCTCCGCCGGCGCCGCGAGCCGCGCCGCCACGGCCTCGCACTCCTCGCGCAGCACGCTGCACACAGCGAACACGAGCCGACCACCGTCCCGGGCGCGCGTCGCGGCGCGGCGCGCGATCGCGACCTGAAGGTCGGCGAGGCGCGGGAGGTCGTCCGCCTCGCGCCGGAGCGCGATCTCGGGGCGCCGCCGCAGCGTGCCGACCCCGGAGCACGGGGCGTCGACGAGCACCCGGTCGTAGCCCTCCGGGACGTCGCCCGCGCCCACGGTCCAGTCGACGGCGTACGTCTCGCCGACAAACGCCGCCGCCCGCGCCAGCCCGGCGCCGGCCAGCGCGCCGCCGGCCAGCGCGCCGCCGCCCTCCGCGCCCGCGCTCTCCGAGCTCGCCGGTGGCGCGCTCAGCGCCTCGCGGAGCTGCGAGAGCTTCGCGGGGTACAGGTCCGCCGCGTCCACCGCGCCGCCAGGGAGCACCGCGCGCGACAGCAGCCACGACTTGTTGCCCCGGCCGGCACAGGCGTCGAGCACGCGCTCGCCGGGCAGCGCGCCCAGCGTGAGCGCGAGCGCCTGCGCGCCCTCCTCCTGGCCGATCCACGCGACGCCGAAGCCGGGGAGCCGCCGGAGGTCGCCCGCGCCGCGCGCCACGATCGCGCGCGGCGAGACGCGCCCCGCCTCGAAAGACCCGGCCGGCGCGGCGCCCCGCAGCGCCTCGAGCCACGCGTCGCGGTCCTCGCCGGGCGCGAGGCAGAGGCCGGTCGGCGGCGGCACCGGGCCGGCCGACAGGAAGGCCTCGGCCGCGGCGCGGCCGAGCGAGCGGCGCAGGGCGCCCCGCAGCCACCCCGGCGCCGACGCCACCACGGCGCCCGCGAGCGGCGGGCGACCGCTGGACTCCACGGCCGCCGCGAGCTTGCGCAGCACGGCGTTCGCGAACGCGCCGACCCGCGGACCGCCAGCGGCCTGGGCGCCGTCCACCGCCTCCGAGACGGCCGCGAACGCCGGGACCCGGTCGAGGAAGCACAGCGAGTACGCGCCCATCAGCACGTGCGCGCGCACCAGCGGGTCGGTGGTCCAGCGGCCCTTCGCGGCGAACTCCGCGATGCGCGCCTCGAGCGCCGCCTGCGCGCGCAGGACGCCGTAGACGAGCTCGGTCGCGAGGCCGGCGTCCCGGGGGTCCAGCGCCTGCGCGCGGCGCAGCTCGGCGTCGAGGGCCGCGGAGGCGAAGGCGTCCGAGCCCCACACCCGCGCGAGCACGCGCGCCGCCACCGCGCGCGGCGCGCTCTCCCGGGGACGCGCCGCCGCGCTGGCAGCGTCGCGCGCATCGCGCCCGTCGCGCCCGTCGCGCGCATCGCGCCCGTCGCGCCCGTCGCGCCCGTCCCCCTCTGCCCGGTCAGCCAACGAGCTCCTTGAACTGCCCCTGGATCACGTCCCAGCGGCGCTCGACGTCGTTCTTGAAGGCGATGCCCATCAGGCCGATGAGCACCATGAGCCCGACGAGGCTCGCGATCTCGCGGACGCGCAGCGGCAGCGGGCGCCGCAGCACGGCCTCGAACGTGAAGAACAGGAGGTGACCGCCGTCGAGCACGGGAATGGGCAGCAGGTTGATGAGCCCAAGGTTGATCGAGATCACCGCCATCGCCCAGACGAAATAGCTGACCCCCTTCGCGCCCTCCTCGCCGATCACGTCGTACACCGTGATCGGACCGCCCAGCGTGGAGATGCTGACCTTGCCCTCCATAATGCGGACGATCCCGACCACGATGAACCGGATGACGTCGTACGTCTCGTCGATCGCGCTCTCCAGGGCGAACCGGAAGGCCGACGGGCTGTCGACGTAGGGCTCGGTCACCATCGGCGACCAGTTCGACGCCCGCAGGTAGAAGCGCGGGCGGTGCTGGCCGTACTCGTCGATCCAGTCCTCGCGGCGGAGCTCGATGGTGCCGCTCTTGCGCTGGCCCGAGCGCTGCCAGGTGATCACGTGCGGCCGGTCGGGCGCCGCGAACAGCCGCTCGACGAAGTTCGACCACGCGGTGACCTCGACGCCGTCGACCTCGCTGATGCGGTCGCCCGGCCGGAGCTCGGCGTCCCACTCGGCCGAGCCCTGGGGCACCTCGGCGACGTAGAGATCGGCCGGCTCGATGCCGGTCCGCGCGAGCAGGTCGCCGTTGCCCGTCTCGGGGGTCAGCGCGGCGACGCCCGACTCGTAGACGGCGAGCTCGGCCAGCCCGCCGAGCGCGCGCGGCACCGTGACCGGGCGCAGGTACGTGACCGGCACCGTGGCGCCGCGGTTGTCCTCGAGCGCGACCTCCAGGTCGGCGAAGGTCTTCACCGGCGTGCCGCGCACCTCCGTCACGACGTCGAACGTGCGCAGCCCCGCGCGGAACGCGGGCGAGTCGGGCCGCGAGACGCCGACCACGGCCGCAGGGCGGCTCGGCTTGATGCCGATCTCGCCCACCCGGTCGACGATCTCCAGCGGCTTCTGGACGACCTTCTCCTCCGGGACGACCGTGACCTCGACGTGCTCCTTGTCGCGGAACACCTTGAGCCGGAGCTCCTGGTTGGGGCTCTTCAGCACCTTCCGGTGGAGCTCGGCGAAGGTGCTGACGCGCTCGCCATCCACCTCCAGGATGCGATCGCCCGGGACGAGCCTGCCCTCGGCCGGGTGCCCCGGCAGGACCACGCCGACGGTGGGCGGGAGGAAGCGGGTCTCGCCGATGAAGACGGCGAAGTAGAGGAGCACCGGGAAGAGCACGTTCATCGCCGGGCCGGCCATGACGATGATCACGCGCTTCCAGAGCGCCTGGGACTCGAAGGTGCGCTTGCGATCCTCGGGGAGCACGGCCTCCTGCCGGTTCTCCTCGAGCATCTTCACGAAGCCGCCGAGGGGCAGGAGCGCGACGCAGTACTCCGTCTCACGGCCCCGCAGGCGCAGCACCCGGGGGCCGAAGCCGATCGAGAAGGTGAGGACCTTCACGCCGAAGATCTTCGCGCACACGAAGTGGCCGAGCTCGTGCACGAAGATGAGCACGGAGCAGAGCAGCGCGAAATACAGGAGGTCCACGGCGGCGGCTCTCTTTACGCGAGGCCGGGCCCGGTGGCCACTGGCCACTGCAGGCGCGCCGGGCGCGGCGCGTCGCGCGTCGCGCGGCGCCGGCCGAGCTCTCGGGTGAGCGGCGGCCTCGGCTTCGTCGCCCGCCGTGGGGCGCTCGGGTGAGCGGCGGCCTCGGCTCGTCGCCCGCCGCGGGCGCTCAGGTGAGCGGCGGCCTCGGCGCGGCGCCGTCAGCGCCGTCGGCGCCGTTCGCGCGGGCGCGCGCCCGGACGACCCGGTGGCGGGCGCGGCGCAGCCTGAGCTCGGCGTCTTCGTCCTCGTCGCGGAAGCGGTCCTCGAGCGCCGCGAGGAGCTCGTCCGACCAGGGCTTGCCCTCGGACGCCTCGATCGCCTCGAGGAGCAGGCGCGCCCGCGCGCGCTGCTCGGTCTCGGCGCGGTACCGCTTGCGCTGCACGAGCAGCGTCGCCACCCAGGCCGCGAGCGCGACGGCGATCGCGCCGAGGACCCACGTGATCGTGCTGACGAGCTGCGCCCCCCGGTCCGCCAGGTGGCCGATGCTCGAGAACATCGACTCGCTCTCGGGCCTGCCGCTCCGCTGCTGCACCTCCGTGAGCGCGTCGCTCGCGCCGGCCACCATCTCGCGGCCGATGACCCGCGCCGTGGCGCCCAGCGCGCGCTGGAAATCCTCGCTGCCGAGCATCGCGGTCACCCCGGGGCCGAGGTTCTCCGCGATCACGACCTGGAGCGCCGGGCCGAGCTGCTCCCGCAGCGCGGACGACATCACCGGGCCGAGGTCGGCCTCGTCCAGGCTCTCCTTCAGCTGCCGGACGCTCGCCTGCACCAGCGATCCCGTCATGCGCCGGAGCTCGCGCTCCCCGTCCTCGCTCAGCGCTCCGTCCAGCGCCCCGTCCATGGCGCTCCGCACCACCCCTCGCGCGTACCGCGCGGTGAGCTCGCCGATGCGCGCGGAGCGGTCCGCCTCGCTCAGCGAGGCGAGCGTGCCGTCGATGAGCCCGGCGACGAGCTGCCGCTGCGCCGCCTGCACGTCGGGGCTCGCCAGCATCCGCTCGATCCGCCGCTGCGTCTCCGCCTCCTCCAGCTTCCTGAGCCCCTCGTCGATCGCCGCCGGCGTCTGGATCCTGGCGACCTCCTGATCCACGCCGGTGATCCGCGTCGGGAGGGAACACCCGCCGGCGCCCCACAGGAGGGCCAATGCGGCCATGAGCCCCAGGAGATCTCCGGACCGAGCGCCGCGAACACGCATGAGAGGACGCTTTGCATTCGCGGTGCCTCCCGCCGGGCGCCTCGCGCCGCGCGCCAGGCAATCCAGCGCGCGGCGCGGGAGAGACCACAAATACCGGCAAGTCCGCCTCGTGGCGAAATGCCACAGAGCGCAGAAGTGAGTCAGTGGCTGTCCGGGGACGCGGACTCAGCGCAGTCGTGATATCTCATGGATCGAAATCGGCCGGGCGCCTCTGCTCGAGCGGACCGGAGCGGACGTCTCCGGCACGGACGGTTCCCCGGCCGGTTCTCGCGATGTGCCCTGATACGAACTGCGAGGTCCCATCATGAAGCACTCTATCGAGCATGATCTGAACGACACCGAGGCGAAGCTGGCGACCGAGCGAGCGATCGCGCAGTACCGGGAGCGTTACGCGGAGTACGAGCCTTTCCTCGTCTGGCGCGACGAGAAGCGCGCCGAGCTCGGCTTCTCGGTGAAGGGGGTCAAGCTGAAAGGCAGCATGGAGCTCCGCCCCAACGCCGTGGACGTCGATCTCGACGTGCCCTTCCTGCTGCGCCCCTTCAAGGGGGTCGCGCTCGCGGCGATCGAGAAGGAAGTACGCCACTTCATCGAAGAGGCGCACAAGGAACGGGCTCAGGGAGCGGGCAAGGCGACCTGACGAGCGGCCTGTTCCGGTGTGGACATGAGCGCCCCGCGGCGCTATCTTGCTGCAACACAGTATCAACTTCGCCGGCCGAAGCGCGCCCCGCACCATGACTCACTCCAGCGCTCGGCCGGCAGGGGGCTGCCTCCTCGCCAGCTTCGCCGACGGCGCTCAGCGCGGCCCCCTCCGCGGGCGGAGGGCGCTCACGGGGCGAGCGCCCTCACGGCCGTCAGCTTGATCGAGGCGAGCACGGTGTGCATCGCCGTGATGCGGCCTTGCGCGTCGATGTCGCAGCGCAGGACGTACCGCGGTGCGAGCTTGTCCATGCCCATGCCGGGCGCGCGCTCCGGCTCGACGACGAGCGCGGGGAGGCCGTTGAGGATGCGGAACTCGTGGCGCAGCTCGCTGCCGGCCTCGAGCCTCAGCAGGCCGACGAAGAGGCGCGCGACGCGGTTCTTGCCGACGACGATGCGGCGCGCGGCCTTGTACTCGCCGTTCGCGTCGTTGACGACGCGGACGTCCTCGCTGAGGAGGGCCTCGATGGCGGGGACGTCCTGCGCCGCCAGGGCCTGCAGGAAGCGCACGAGCGCCGCGCCCGAGCGCTCGACGAGCTCGGGCGAGGGGCGGCAGCGGTCGCGGTCGTACGGCTCGAGGGCGCGGCGGGCGCGGTGGTGCGTCGTCTTCACGCTGGCCTCGGAGATGCCGAGCGCGGCGGCCGCCTCCTGCACCGAGTAGTCGAAGACGTCGCGGAGCAGGAGCACGGCGCGCTGCTGCGGGGTGAGCGCCTCGAGCGCGATGAGGAACGCGAACGACGCGCTCTCGAGGAGGTCGTAGCGGCCCTCGGTGCCCTCCTTGCCCGGGATCTCGAACGACGGCGGCTCGGGCTCGGTCTCGACCGGCGAGGGGAGCCACGGGCCGTCGTAGGGGCGGCGCTTGCGGCGCCGGAGGGCGTCGCGGCCGAGGTTCAGCGCGACGCGGGCGAGCCACGGGCGGACCGGCTCGTCCGTGCGCGCGGGCGGGTGCTCCAGCGCGCGCACGAACGTCTCCTGCACGATGTCGTCCGCGTCGGCGGCGCTGCCGGTGAGCCGGTAGGAGAGGGCCCAGAGGAAGCGCTCGTGCTCGCGGTAGCTCGCGGCGACGAAGCCCGGGGGAGGGGCGGGCGCCGCGCGCGGGGCGGGAGAGGCCGTGGAGCTGCTCATACGGATCCCGGCTAACCCCGTCACGCCGCGCGGTCGAGCGGACGGCGCGCGTCTCGCGCGAGGATGGCGCCGGCGGCGTCCCGCGCGCTGCCGAGGCTCGCGTCGGCGAGCATGCCCGTCGGGCCGACCCAGTCGCCCGCGAGGAAGAGCCCGTCGAGGTCCGGGACGCGGACACCCGGGCGCGCGGCGTAGCCGCCCCCCTCCGCGGCGACGACGGCGTTGGAGACGACGAGCGAGGGGAGGAAGCGGCGCTCGACGAGCGCGTCGCGGTAGCCCGGCTGGGCGCGGTCGAGCAGGTCCTCGAGCTCGCGCTCGGCGGCGCGGCCGGCGCGCTCGGGGCCGTACTGGACGGCGTGGAACAGGGCGCCGCCCGCGGGGGCGAGGCGCGCGGCGTCGGAGTGGAGCGACAGGTAGAGGGGGCGGTCGACGCCGAGCGCGAAGCGGAAGCGCGGGCGGGGCAGCCTGGACAGCGCGACGTCGAGGCACGCGGCGTGGACCGGGACGGCGCGCTCGGCGTGCGCGGCGAGGGCCGGGCTCCCGGGCGCGAGCGCCGCCGCGGCGCGCGGGCTCGCGGCGACGAGCGCGGCGCCGGCGCCGAGGCGCTCGCCGTTCGCGAGCTCCACGAAGGAGACGGCGCCGCCCTCGGTCCCGATCCGCGTCGCCCGGACGCCGGTGAGGATCTCAACGCCGGCGGCCGTGGCGGCGCCGCGCAGGCCGTCGACGAGCGTCTTCCAGCCGCCGTCGAGGTAGAGCACGCCCTTGGCGAAGGCGAGCTGCAGCTGGGCGAGCGCGGCGCCGGCGCTCTGGCGTTCGTCGTCGGCGCAGTAGGTCGTGAGCCGGACGAGCATGCCGACGAAGCGGCGCACCTCGGGCGTCCGGAAGGCGTCGCGGAGCCAGGCCGAGACCGGGACCGACGCGAGCGGCGCGGGGTTCATCGCGGCGAGGCCGCCGAGGACGCGGGCCATCTCGACCTTCGCGGCGAGGCCGAAGAGGCCCGTCGTGAGGAGCGACAGGGCGCCGGACGGCATGGTGTGGAAGGTGCCGCGGTCGAGCGCGAACGCGCCCGAGGGGGGCGGCGGGGCGCCGGTGAACCGGACGCCGAGCTCGCCGAGCACCTCGTGCGCGGCGCCCCCGCAGTAGAGCGCGTGGGCGCCGAGGTTCATCGAGAAGCCGTGGCTCTCCTGCGTGGCGGCGCGGCCGCCCGGCGCGTGCGCCTTCTCGATGAGGGCGACGGACCGCCCCGCCCGGCCCAGGTACGCCGCCGCGGCGAGGCCCGCCAGGCCGCCGCCGATCACCACCACGTCTTTCGTATTTTGCATCACATGTCCCCTTTCCTGGCGGTACCACGATCGGGGGGCCGGAAAGGTTACGCGGCCTCTGTCGATTTGCGTCGATTTGCGTCGATTTGCGTCGATTTGCGTCGATTTGCGGAGCGGGGCGCGGGGGCCGGAAGAGCGGGGGACGAGGGGGAAGGTGAGGTGCCGAGGGAGGGAGGCGCGTCAGGTGGCGCGGACGAGCGGCGTGTCGACGAGGTGCTCGGAGAGGAACCACACGTGCAGCTCGTTCGTGCGGAGCACGTCGCTCATGAGCAGATCGGCGGTGCCGTCGTCGCGGTTGTCGGTCGTGATCTTCACCGCCTCGCGCGTCTCCGCGAGGATCACCTCGTGCGCGTCGAGGAGGCGCGACAGCTGGGTCGGCACCTGCTCGCGGCCGCGGGGCGGCCGCTCGACCTTCGTCATCTCCGCGACGTCGTGCGCCATGGCGACCGCGATGCCGCCGAGGGTCTGCACCCGCTCGCCGAGCAGGTCGATGAGCGCGGTCTGCTCCTTGAAGTGCTTATCGAAGAGCAGGTGAAGCTGATAGAAGGTCGGACCGGACACCTGCCAGTGGTGCTTCTTGTACATGTCGCGCAGGACGAGCGTGTCCGTCAGGATCTGATTGAGCAGCTTGACGCTCTCCGCGCGCGCCTTCGCGTCGAGCGCCAGCGGATACTCCACGAGCGTCCCGAAAGGCTGGATCTCCTTGCCCCGCTGGCGGAGCAGGGGTTGGGCCTCCCTCGCCCGCGTTTCTCCGTCCTTGCCCCGTCGCTGCTGCTGGCCCTTCGATGCCATGGTCCCCTCCGCGTCGCTCGGTTCACTACGTATCTAGAGCCCCGGCCCGCGCCGTCGATGGCCGCACGTGCCCTGTCGTGTCCGCGGGCCGCGCGCCACGCAGCCGCGCGCCACGCGGCCGCGCAGCCCGCCGGACGTGCCCGCGGGCCGCGCCTGCGTGGCTGCGCGGCTGCGCGGCGCGCGCGCCGCGGCGCACCGGCCGCTCGCCACCGGCGGGATTTTCGTGCAAAGTCCGGCCCTGTATGAAACGGCTCCTGCTCACCAGCGCGCTGCCCTACGCCAACGGGCACATCCACATCGGTCACCTCGTCGAGTACACGCAGACCGACATCTTCGCCCGTTACTGGCGCATGACCGGGCGGAGGAGCATTTACCTGTGCGCCGACGACACGCACGGCACGGCCATCATGATCCGCGCGCGGCAGGAGGGGCGGAGCGAGGTCGACGTCATCGCCGACATGAGCGCGGCGCACCAGCGCGATTTCGCGGCGTTCCAGATCCGGTTCGATCATTACGGCAGCACGAACTCCCCGGCGAACCGCGCGCTGTGCGAGCAGATCTGGGCGTCGCTGCGCGAGCGCGGCATGGTGACCACGAAGGAGGTCACGCAGCTCTTCGACCCGAAGGAGGGCATGTTCCTGGCGGACCGCTTCGTCAAGGGCACTTGCCCGAAGTGCGCCGCGCCGGACCAGTACGGCGACAGCTGCGACCGGTGCGGCTCGACGTACGCCGCGACCGATCTCGTCGAGCCGAGGAGCGCGCTCACGGGGGCGCGGCCCGAGGTGCGGAGCGCGCAGCACCTGATGGTCGCCATCGAGCCGGAGCGGCCGTTCCTGGCGACCTGGACGCAGGGCGAGGGGCGGATGCCGAAGGAGATCGCGAACTACCTCGCGGGGCACTTCCTGTCGGAGCCCCTGCGCGACTGGGACGTGTCGCGGCCCGCGCCGTACTTCGGGTTCGAGATCCCCGACGCGCCCGGGAACTACTGGTATGTCTGGTTCGACGCGCCGATCGGCTACATGGCCGCGAGCAAGGAGTGGTGCGACCGGGAAGGCGAGGCGTTCGACGACTGGTGGCGATCCGAGGAGACCGAGATCGTCCATGTCATCGGGAAGGATATCGTCTATTTCCACACGCTCTTCTGGCCGGCGATGCTGCGGGCCGCGCGCTTCTCGCTGCCGTCGCGCGTGCAGGTGCACGGGTTCCTCACCGTGAACGGGGAGAAGATGTCGAAGAGCAAGGGCACGTTCGTGCTCGCCTCGACGTACCTGAAGCACCTCGACCCGGCGTACCTGCGTTATTACTACGCGAGCAAGCTGAGCTCGAAGGTCGACGACATCGACCTGAACCTGGAAGAGCTCGTGAACAAGGTGAACGCCGAGCTCGTGAACAAGGTCGTGAACCTGGCGAGCCGGTCGGCGCGCTTCGTGGCGCAGACGGGGCTGTCGGCGGCGTACCCGGACGACGGGGGGCTGTTCGCGGCGGCGGCGGCGGAGGGGGAGGCGATCGGGGCGGCGTACGCGGCGTTCGATTACGCGCGGGCGACGCGGAGCATCGTGTCGCTGGCGGATCGGGCGAACGAGTATGTCGACCGGATGCAGCCGTGGGCGCTGGCGAAGCAGCCGGAGAAGAAGGCGGAGGTGCAGGCCGTGTGCACCGTGGCGCTCAACCTGTTCCGGCAGATCGTGATCTACCTGGCGCCGGTGCTGCCGAAGCTCGCCGAGGACGTCGCGCGGCTGCTCGGGTGCCCGATGGACCGGTGGGAGCTCGCGAAGACGCCGCTTGTGGGGACGAAGGTGGCCGCGTATGAGCACCTCATGAAGCGGGTCGATCCGGGTGCGGTGGAGAAGATGATCGCGGAGAGCCGCCCGGCCGAGGAGGCGGGGGCGCAGGGCGGCGCGGGGGCGGCGGCTGCCGGGGCGGGGGTGGCGGCTGCGGGGGCGGTGGCGGCGCAGGCTGGCGCGGCGCAGGGCGCGGGGGCGCCGGCGGCGGCGAGCCCTGCGGCGGCGCAGGGCGAGGCCGCCGAGGACGACGGCGCGGCCCTGGCGAAAGAGCCGCTCGCGCCGGAGTGCACGATCGACGACTTCACCAAGGTCGACCTGCGCGTGGCGCGCATCGTCGCGGCGGAGCACGTGCCCGAGGCGAAGAAGCTGCTCAAGCTGACCGTGTCGCTCGGCGGGGAGGCGCGCAGGACCGTGTTCGCCGGGATCAAGGCGTATTACAAGCCGGAAGATCTGATCGGGCGGCTCGTCATCGTGTGCGCCAACCTGGCGCCGCGAAAGATGAAGTTCGGCCTCAGCGAGGGAATGGTGCTGGCGGCGGGGGACGAGACGGTGCATCTGCTGGCGCCGGACTCGGGGGCGAAGCCGGGGATGCGGGTGCACTGAGCGACGGGCGCCCCGCCGGCGAGGCGCCGGCCTCAACGACGAGGCGGGGCGGCGCTGGCGGGCCACCCCGCGGTCAGTCGAGGTCGTCGCGCTGCTCGAGCGACGGGAGCGCCTCGCCCTCGCGGGCGAGGTAACTGACGACGATGGTGTTCCCGCGCCCGTCCGGGCGTGGCGGCGTCGAGAAAGTGTCCGCGTTCCAGATCTTCGAGTCGGGGTTCTTGAACGCGGCGTCGAAGAACCGCCCGCCGTCCGCGGGATCGCGATAGGCCACCTCGACCCGGCAGAGCGATGCGCGGCACTCGACGGACCGGAGGGCCGACGAGCGAGGCAGCGCGGCGGCGATCTTCTCCTGCAGGGCGATCTCGGCCTCTCGCGCCCAGTCCGGGTCGGGGGCCTCCTCGTGAAACACGCGTTCGACGCGAGCTTGCCCGTCCGCCAGGCTGAGCGACTTGCGTCCGTCCGCAAGCTCCACGCTGGTGCGCGGCGGCGGCGCGGCAGGCAGCTCCGTCGCGTCCTGCCCGTCGTCGTCATCGCCGTTGGACGGTGCCGCTTCGCGTGCGCGCGCCACGGCTGCGGCGCGCGCGCGCGCCTGCGCACACCGCGCGTCGGCTTGCGCGATCGACGCTTTCAGCGCGGACACCTGCTCGCCGAGGCCGTCCAGCTGGTGCTGCTGTGCCCGCACCTTGGCGACGCACAGGCCGAAGCCCGCGGTGACCACGGTCGCGGCGCCGAGTACGTACACGATTCGCATGCGCTCCTCCGCAATGACGGCGGCAACTCGACGTTCGCGCCAGGGGTTGCGCCCCCGCGCGCGAGCTGCGGGTGAACCAGCGGAGAGGGGCCGCGCCGCGGGTTTCGCCGCCGCCGACGCGCGCCGTGGCCCCTCTCCGTGCTCGACGTTCGAGCCCTGGACGACGTACCCCTTGCTCCCTGAAGGCAGGTTCAGGGCGCGCGGCAGGAGATCACAGCGTCGTTGCCGCCGCCGTCGGCGCAATAGGCGGACAGCAGGTCGGAGCGGACCACCGGCCCGTACGACGTGCACGTGGCGCCGCTGCCGCAGGTCGACGACACACCGGAGCCCGGCGAGGCCGTGTCGTCACACGCGACTGCGACGGGGATCGAACCCGCGACGTACTTGTCGCAGACCTCCCCCAGCATGACCAAGCTGCAGTTGCCCCAGCACTCGACCTTCACAGCGCCATACGACTCGGCGAGCGCAGGGAGCGAGGCGAGGCCGACGCTGGAGCTGATCATCAGGGCCACGACCCGGGGGCACGTCACGGCGAAGCGATGTCTGAACATGGATATCTCCTTCTGGCACGGCTCCTCCGCGCGGCGGCTCCTCAGTCGATACCGTATCTCCTGTCCTCGGCCGCCGCGCTGCTGGTGAACCGTGTGCCTGGCCTTGTTGCAACCGCCACGCCAGCCTCGAGGCAGCGTTCCAGAACGGCCGCGAGCCGTGGGATAGCGAGTGGAACGTGTCGCTGAGCTGCCACGGCATCCGGCCGTGACCCGGAGGTGTCATGGGACGTCACGCGGGCCGCCCGCGCGCCGAGCGGCAGGTGGAGGGCGCTGCCGTGTCATGGCATGCGTCGCCGACAGGGATCGAGGGAGGCCGTGCGCGTCGACGCGCACTCCCAGGGCCTGAGCGCCGCTATGCTCGGACGGCGAACCCATGACGCCATGGCAGTACGGGTATCGCAGCGTGGGCGTGCCGAAAGGCATGGACGCACGCGTTGTGGTGCGACGGAGTCCAGGGCGTTGGGTGGAATTCGGGTGCTCGATTTCTGACGAGGGCGCTCGATGAACGCAAGCGATCGCCCCCGGCCCTGCCGTGCCAGATCCGGCCCGCACCCGCTCTAGCCTAGATCGACCGTATCTGCTTGAGGTTGGGGACCGCAGCGACCCCGGGGCGATCGCGCGCATCCACGATCACCAGCGCACCGGGCCTGTCGAAGCGGTACTTCGTGCCCGACACGGGACCTATCACCGTCAGGCCGGTCTTGCCGGTGTACTCGAACACCACGCCGCTCGGTGCCTCCCGCCTCGGCATGCGCTGGTGGGGCACCACGCTTGCTGGCGCTGCTCTGGCTTCTGCTCTCTTACTTCCGCAGCATGACATCGTCCTCCTCCCGATCTTCCCTGTACACGGCAGGCGGTGCCGCCTCCGACCGCTTCGTCGCCCGTTCGAGCAGGATCGCCGCACCCGAGAGCGCGGGCCAGAGCAGGAGCTTCTCCCTGAAGCTCGCCCCGAGCAGCAGCGCAAGCGGCGCCGCGACCCAGACGCTCGAGCAATAAAAGCAGGCGAGGACGGACCCAAGGAGACCGCCGCCCGCGCGAGCGCGCAAGCGTGCGATCACGTCGAGAGGCCCGACCTCGGCCTGAAGCAGGTGGGTGACGCGCCAGACGGCGAGAGCGCCCACAATGAACCAGATCGTCGAATGCACTGGCAATATGCCCGGTCCGGTCAGGGCGCTCAGTGATCGCGGATCACGGTGAAGCTCTGCTGAGCGACGTTGCGGTCAGCGAGCTCCGAGGAGCAGCCAACGAGCGTCCGCTTGACGACCTGAAGCTCGAGCAGGTAAGCGCACTCCTCAGGGAACGCCAGGGCCGCGTCCACCCGGTACTTGAAGGTGCCGCCCGTCCAGACCGGGGATGTGGCCCCCTGCTTCTTGGCGGTGGCATAGCTGCTGCCGCCGGGAGAGAATCCCGTGATCTCGCCGCTCGCGATGCTCGCCGGCTCGACCGTCGCGTCCTTGAGCGCGAGCAGGTCGCGCACGAGGCTGTCCCCGTACGAGAGCCTGAGCTTGTAGTGGTCGAGGTGGCCGTCAGCATCGTACGCCCTGAACTCGATGACAAGCTGCTTGCCCTCGATGTTCCCGACGACGCCGCAAACGCCTACAGCGGTTTCGGCCCCCGACACATCGACGATCTTGACGCCGAGGATATCGGCGATGGGCTCGTCGGTGCGGAGGTGGATCGACCCGGCGATCGGGCTTGCAACCCGGTTATCGATCGTCAAGACGATGCCGTTGCGGCTCTCCGTCGCGCACGTCGGCAGGTCGTGGTCGTCCTTCAGCACACCGCCTTCGAGCCGGTAGCCCTTGAAACGGAGGCGGTACGTGCCGTCGGAGCGCATGGGGGACGTCGAGCTGTCAGAAGCCCTCCTTCTCGTCTTCCACAGCGCGAGCAGGTTCACGTTCCCCGTCCCCCAGAACCGCGAGATGTTCCAGGTCGCCGGATCGTGGGTCTTCTGGTAGTGCTTCCGCGTCTCGTAGACGAAGCGCTCTCCGCCGCCCTCGTGCGGCAGGTACGCAGGCGCGAAGAGGACGGGCGCCGACTGGAAAACCGACCCAGGGCCGGACGCCCAGTGCACGCGACGAGCAAACGAAGCGAGCTCGTCGGGCATGAGCGGCTCGTAGGTCACGCCGCCATCGACCGATATCTCCGGCTCGTAGAAGTCGGTATCGGTCGCGTCCCCGAAGTTCCCATTCAAGTAGATGTCGCCTCCGAAGGGCTGATCGCTCGATCCAGGGTTGGCGTAGCCAACCGGCTGCGCTGCGGTGCCGGAGTTGCCCCCGACGTCGCTGAGCGGTATGGAGCAGGCGCTGTCCACGAGCACGCAGTCCCCTTGCGGCTCGTCCGTCTGGTCGACAGCGCACGCGTTCGTGCCGGCGCGGAGCGTGACATCGATGGACGTCGAGATGTTCCACCGCGCGTCGAGGACCGTTTCGTCCACGATCGTCTCCTCCGTGCCGTCGCACCGCTGCCGGACCCTGAAGATGACGTCCGGCGAGCAGTCGAACCAAGGCTGCCAGGCGTACCAGGGCCAGAGCCGCAGCGGCTCGATCTCCGGCACTCGCGGCAAGATGGGCCGGATCTTCTGACGCAGATCCTCGAGCCGCGCGGGGTCGACTTCCCCTCCACGGAGGAGCAAGGAGGGCTCCTGGTCGGAGACGAGCCACCGGAACGCGGAGAGATCGGCGTTCGGCGACGGTGGAGGCACCTCGCGGACGATCCTCGCCGCCTCCAGCGCCGTGGCGATCGAGCGATGCAGCGTCGTATCGAGCTGCCAGCGGCGTCGCTTGTACCAGACCCTGGGGAGCAGGCCGCAGCACCACGTGAACTCGATCTGGAAAGCCCCGTCGATGCCGGTCGTGGCGCTGCCGAGCCGCTGCTTGCTGCTCCACCACCACCATATGTCGACGTCGAGCGCCGTGACTTCGGCGCCGGGTACTGGATTGCCCGCTTCATCGATGACCCGTCCGGTGATGACGAACTTGCGGCACCACCGGAGCCACCTCTTCCAGAAGGTGGCCGCGATCTTGACGGGCGGGAGCCTGAGCGTCGGCGTCACGCGCGCCCTCATCGTCAGCGTCTGCATGTTGACGAGCTCGGCGTCGTCGATCCCTTCAGGGCCGAACGCGATCGTGACGGTGCCTGGATCTTCGGCGAAGTCGAAGATCGCAGCGCCGTTGCCTCTCTCGTCGACGTTGACGAGGCGGCTCGTGACGCCGCCCGTCCTGTCCACGGCGACGACCTTGAGGCGTTGTCCCAGCTCGCGAAGCGCGCCGAGATCGGAGAGAACCGGAATTTCGAGGTGGTACTGGCCGGACATTGATCAATTTCTCCTGGGCTTTACGGCCCTTGAGCGGGGCAGCAGAACGGCGCGAGGCTCCGGGCGATGAGCGCGAAGCTCGATCTCCCGTCGCATCTGTGAGCCCGTGAGTTGCTGCTCCCAGCGATGATGGTGAACGCAGGGGTTGTCGGCTGGAGCGAGGAACCCAGGTGAGGTGACGTGCTATCCCGTGCAACGCCGCGCCTCGCCCTGAGCTCGAGTCGACAGAGCCCGTGCCGGCGTGCGGCCAGGCGTGCTGCCGTCGACTCCCCGGAGGCACGGGTGAAGCACAGGTCGCGCCAGTCCCTGAGCCTGCCACGGGGTCGTGCTCGGCCGCCGCGCGGGCGGAGATCTCTGGTTGCTCGTCGCTGCGCGAGGGGACGTCCTCACGGTCGCGAATCGGTAGGCGCAGCGTTGCGACGAGCAATGCGATCAGGGCGGAATGGCGGAGCCCGGGTTGAGCGCGCCCAACCGGACGGGCCCACGCGCCTCGGCGCGATGCTCCATGCACGCGAGCGACCCTTGACGATGTTAGGACGCCCGGGGAATGGCGGATGGGCGGCCCACGCGCGCGCCCGCGCGCCGTCCCGTGCGCGTCCGGCAGCGGGCTCGGGAGGGTCGGGAGGCGGCGCGGGCGCGCCGGGTGCAATGGCGCCAGCGGGGCCCCGGCGATAGCGCCGCGCCCGTACGCTCTGGCCCGATGCGCGAGGACACCGCCGCTCCACGCAGAGGCGCAGCTTCAGCCGCCATGTTGGAATCACCATCGCCACAGACGCTCCAGGAAGACCCTTGACAGCAGACCAGAACTCGCGACATGTCATGATAATGCAGCACGGCGAGCGCATTCCCGGCCCTCACGCCAATCCCGGCGGCGAGCGCCAGCACCACCCCCGCCTCGTTGCCCGCGACGAGGTCTTCCATGAAATCGACGACCTCTTCCGGAGAGGAGCGACCTCGGTCCTCGTCACGGGCACTCCGGGCGTGGGCAAGAGCGCGATCCTCGCCAGCTACCTTCAGCGCGTCAGCGCGGCCTGCGAGGTGGAGCGCGTGCGCGGCGTCATCGCCGGCGCGAGCCGCTACATCGCCCGCTGGGCCGAGCAGGTCGAGCGCAGCGTGCGCACGGAGGAGCGCTGGGCCGTCGCCTCACACTTCTTGAGGACCAGCGCGCTCGACCGGCCCGAGGTTGTCGCCCATTCCCTGGCGACGCAGATCGAGGACCGGTTCATCGACATGCGCGACGAGCACGCGCGCCCCGACCGTCGCCTCGCCGACCTTCTCGAGCGTGTCTCGCGCCGCGTCCTGGAGCCCGAGTCCATGCGCCTCCTCCTCCTCATCGACGACCTCGATGAAGCCGAGGACGAGAGGGGGTATTCCGATCTCGCCCGCCTGCTCCCGGCCCCGCTCCCGCCGCGCGTGGTCATGCTCGCCTCGTCGCGCCCCACCACTGACCTCACCTGGTTCATGCGGTACGCGCCGGCGCACGTCGACCTCGACGCTCCGCGATGGCTCCCCTCGAACCACGCGGCGTGCCGCGCCTTCTGGGACGGCGTCATCCGGGAGCTCCACCTGCCGCCGCACGTCGCCGATATGGCGGTGCAGCGCGCCCAGGGCAACATGCTCTACTCGGTCGAGCTCGCCGAATGGTTGAGACGGCTGCCCCCTGACCGCCGCCTCGCCGAGCCTCTCCCCCGCACGCTGCGTGGCGTCTTTCTCAAGCTATGGAGCCACGTGAACCGCCTCCCCGCCGAGCCGGAGGCGCTGGTCAAGCGCAGCCTCGCTCTGCTCTGCGCCGCCCCGTCGCCGCTCCCGCTCTCGTATATCGCCGCGCACACCGGCTGGAGCAACCGCCTCGACGCGACCACGTTTCTGCGCGTCGCTCGCCCCTTCCTCCAGCGCTTCGCGAGCCCCGGCGCCGAGGACACGTTCCGGCCCTTTCACGACGAGCTCCGGACCCTGATCACGGAGCAACTCGCCGCCGAAGCCGCTGCAACCAGGGCCGCTGCGCAACATACCAGTTCGACGCCGCCTGTTTCCTGTTCGACCTATCAGGCGCCTCCGCCGCCGAACGCGCCGCCTCCCGTTGCGGCGCCGTCCCCGCGCAATCAAGGCACGCTGGTGATGCGCGCGGTCGAGCCGCCCCAGGCACCGGCACCCCCTCAGGCGACGGCGGTACGCGCAGAGCGGCCTCTCGCCCGCGGAGAGGAGGCAGCGACCGATGAGGACGCGACGCTAAGCGCCCTGGCCGCTGCGGAGGCGCAAGTGCTCGGTCCTGTGGCCGGTCGCCACGCCTTCCTCGTCGGCGTGCGCCGCTACGACGACCGCAGCATCGGCGACCTGCGCTTCTGCGTGAACGACGTCGTGCAGCTCGGGGAGGCCCTCCAGAACGATCTGGACTACACGACGGTGATGGCGATGCATGACGACGTCAAGGAAGACCGCATGCTACCGCTCCGCAACCGCGTCTTGCACGAGCTGAGCGTCTTCGCCAACGGACTGAGCCCGAACGACCTGCTCCTCGTGCATTTCTCCTGTCACGGCACCCTGCACAAGGGCAAGCCAGTCCTCCTCTTTCGCGACACCAGCAAACAGGCGCTCTCGGAGACGTCTCTCTCGGTCGACAGGATCAAGCGGATCCTCCTCAAGTCCCCTGCACGCCGCAAGATCCTCTTCCTCGACGCCTGCCACGCCGGGGTCGAGCTCGGACGCTCGCTCGACGGTCCCGCCCTCGATCCTGCGTTCGTCCACGATGTCTTCGAGCTCGCCGAGGGCCTCGCCGTCCTGTCGGGCAGCACGTCCCAGCAGATCGCGATGGAGCGCGCTGAAGCCAGGCTCGGCGTGTTCACGTCGTTCGTGCTCGATGGCCTCCTCGGCAAGGCCGACCGCTCCAAGGGCTTCGTGACCGTCGATGACCTGAGCTATTACGTGACGCGCGGCGTCCAGCAATGGAGCCGCGAGCAGTCGCTCTCCCTGCAGATCCCCACGGCGAGAATCGAGGGCACCGGGAGCATGATCCTCGCCGACTTCCGCCATCGAAGATCCTGACGAGCCCACGCTCTGAACAGCGGATCCCGAGCTGGCTACGCCAGCAACTCCGGCTGCTTGGACGTGAAGCTTGCAGACGGCTCCTCCGTACGCTGGGAGGCGCTGGTGAGCATGAAGGACCGACCGTTCGGACCCCGCTCGGACCGGCTGGTCGGCTCGCGCGCGAGCCCCGCTTGCGGCTCGCGATGAAGTGGCCGCGACGCTCGCTCACGTCCAGGGGGACGCTCCGCCGGAATGGCAGTGATTTCATGCCCTCGATGCGATCTGTACGCCGCGCAATCGAGAGGCAGACACGGGATACAAGCCGGGATTCTCGACCACGTCAGTCATGGTCCGTTCTGCGGGCCGAGTCGCGATCCGTGAGCCCGGTCTCCGGCGCCGATTCAGGGTCGGCTGTCCAGGCCCTCGACCCGCGGGGCGCGCTGGTGCGTCCCGCGGTGCCTCAACGCTCGAGGCGCGATCATGCACCGATCAGGAGCTCACGGTGGATCCATCCGGGCTGTCCTTCTTTGCTTCGGGAGCCCCGGTCCGGGAATATGCGTCCTTCTCGGTCGCTACTCCGGGCTTCGGATGGCGCCCGTCCAGCGCGTCAGCGATCTCCTTGCGGCTGAGGACGCGCAGCGAGCTCAGCACCAAGAGCTTCCCTGGTGTCGGTACGACGAACCAACCCGTCGCCGGGACGCGCTTGGTCTCACCGGCCGTGGCCCGGATGGTCTCGCCATCTGCCGGGTACGTCGTGATGACCCGGCTGGGCTCGGCGATGTGCACGAGGTACACGTAGGCATCGCCATCGACTTGCCCCTCGAACGCTATCTTCGTGCCGGCTGGGGCCAGGAAGCCCGTCACCGCCTCAGCGGAGAGCTTCTTGACTGCATTGCGGACGAACACGGAGAGCTCCCACGGTAGGCGCTGGAGCTCGCTATCCCTCGTGGAGGGAGCGCCCTTCTTGGATCTTCGGATGAACGACTTCTTCGACGCCGTGTCGGGCTGTGGTGCCGGCCTGGCTCTCGCAGCGGTATTGCGGATCGGCATGATGGTCTTCTCCTGGGACAGTGTTGTTGGGTAGAGTAGAGCCTCACGAGGCTCGATGGGTTGTCGCAAGCAAGACGCCTGGCGACCAGGCGCCCGTGATCAGCTGTGTCTTGACTCATCGCGGCCGCCGTCGCGTCCTGCTCGGATCACCGCTCCCAGAGAGCGGTCCTTCACCGCGAGGCGCAACGAAAGCCCAGCGCGGTCCGCCCTTCGATGCGAAGCCCGCGGCCGCGCGTCGCACCACGAGACATCACATCGGACGATGCCCATGAGCCGCCTCGGCGTATGCGCAGGTCCTCCTCGCGCGGTGCGCCGGGCTTCTCCATCACCGGGTCGATGCAAGCGCCGCATTCCTCGTAATGGGGAAGCAAGAACTGATCCTGCACCCATTCCGCCGCATTTCCGCCGAGATCCCAGACCCCGTCAGGTGTCCTGTCCTGCGGGGACGTGCCCACGTCGTGCTCCCCCTTCGGAGAGCTCTCGCAGAGACCCTTCTCGCTCCGCCCGAAGGCGACGCCGTCGCATCGCGGCGGGTCCGCGCCCCAGGGAAACCTGCGCGACGTCGTTCCGCGCGCGGCGAACTCCCACTCGGCCTCCGTGGGGAGGCGTTTTCCGCGGGCCTTGCAGTAGAGCGACGCGGCGTCCCATGTCACCTGGATGACCGGCTTGCGTTCGTGACCCTCGCGGGGCACGAAGCGTCTGTCCGGGAGCAGGACAATCCCTGAGAACTCGGGGAAGAGATCGACGAGCAGAATGCCCCGCGCGCGCTCGTACACGTAGCGCGGGATGCGGTGCTCGGAGTCCTCCTTGATGTCGAGGGTCGGCGAGGTCACATCGAGCCACGCAGCGAAGTCTGCGTTGGTGGTCTCATGAGCATCCATGTAAAAGGGGGCCACGGTGACCTCCCGGAGCGGCTGCTCTCGCTCGAGCAGGTCCCGGCGGCACTCGGGCCCGAGGCGCTGGCACTCGGCCTCGATCTCGGCGCGCGTGCTGCCCATCCGGAATTGGCCTCCCGGGAGCCGCACCATGTTGGACAGTTGCATGCCGTCGCTGGTGTCGTTGCTGGCAGCGGACGGGCCAGCGGAAGCGTCGTTGCTGGCAATGGACGAGCCAGCAGAAGCGCCGCTGCTGGCAGGGGACAGGCCAGAGACCGCGTTGGTCTTATCACGGAACAGGCCTGAGCCGGTGAGCCCGAGCGGCACGAGGAGCGCGAGCACGCTGAGGATGAGCAACCTCCGCCGCTGCCGCGCGATCCTCCCTGGCGTCGCGCGCAGCATGACGCGCGCGCTCGCGGCGAGGGCGCGCAGCCGTCGCCACCGCGCGTTCGGCGCGGCGCCGTCCATCGTTTCGTTGAGGTTTCCACGGACCACCTCATGCGCCGTCGCCTGGAGTCCTGCCGGCGGTGGTGGCGCGGTCCCCGGGCGGGCGGCCTCGGTGTCCCTGGCGACCTTGGTGTTGCCTCGATGAGGCGTCTTCGGGCGCGTGGTCAAGGCCCGCAGGGCTGCCTCGTCCAGGTGGCCACTGGCGCCTTGCGGCGGCGCTGGCTCCGGTGGGATCGCCTGCGCGACCCTCGCCTCGCCGACGTCGCGGCGCATGGCCTCGTTGACCTGGGTCATGTCCGGGCGCAGCGACGGCGGCTTCGCCAGCATGCGCCCGATCAAGCTCGAGATCTCGCGCGGGATCTCCGGGGCGAGCTCCTCCAGCGGGCGCACGTCCTGGAAAAGGTGCATGCGCAGGACCTCGGCGGACTGACCGTTGAACGGCGGCCTCCCGGCGAGCAGCTCGTACAGAACGACGCCGAGGGCGTAGACGTCCGAGCGGCCGTCGACCAGCGACTCGCCGGCACATTGCTCTGGCGACATGTACAGCGCCGTGCCGAGCACGGCGCCCGGCGCGGTGAGATCGGCCCCCTCGCCGGCGACCCGGGCGATGCCGAAGTCGAGCAGCTTCAGGCGCTCTCCGCCCGGCGCCTCGTCATCGGCGACGAGCATCATGTTGGAGGGCTTCACGTCGCGGTGGACGATCCCATTCCTGTGGACCGCCGCCAGCGCGGACGCAGCCTGGCGGCCGATATGGAGCGCCTCCGAGAGGGCGAGCTTCCTGCTGCGAGCCAGGCGGCTGCGCAGCAGCTCGCCTCCGAGGTACTCCATCAGAATGTACGGCTCGCCCCGGGGGGTCTGGCCGAAGTCGAAGATCTTCACGAGCCCCGGGTGAGCCACCCGGCTCAGCGCCCGCGCCTCGTTAGCGAAGCGACGAAGGTGGCTCTCATCGCGGGCGAAGTGGCTTGAGAGCACCTTGACCGCCGCGAGCTGTCCAACGCTCTGATGGACCGCCCGGTAGACGATCCCCATCCCCCCACGCCCGATCTCCTCGGCGATGAGGTACTGGCCGATGCACGATCCGATGAGTGAATCCAAGCTGCGCCTCGGGTCAGGCTCCGCGGCCTCGATCTGCTCGGGAGAACCCTATAACGGCGAACTGTGGGGGAAAGAAGACATATCGATGGCCGGGAGTACGCGGCGTGGCCGAGGCAGCATCGGCGTGCCGCCCATGCTGTAACCATCTTCGTGGTCGGCGGGCCGAGGGCAACGCGCCTGCGGTGAGCGGCACGTCAGCTGCGGAAGCGCTGCACGTCGAGGTTGTGATGGGCAATCCACCGATAGATCTGCTTGCGCGACCGGCGCATCGCCCGCGCGATGTCCGCCACCACGCCGCGGTGGGCGCGGAGCAGCTCCTCGAGCTGGGCTCGGTCGGGCGGAGGCTCCCTCTCTTCAGCTTCGCGCCGCGCTTCTTCCTCGCTGGAGGCCACGCGGTCCGACGGTAGGCGCCGGTCGGGGGCGGTCGTCGGCCGTGACGCTGCGGGCGCGGCGCTGGAGGGAGGCTCCAGCCTGTCGGCCACGAGCTCGAGATCGAGCACCTCCGCCTCGCCTCCTCGGATGCGGAGCTGGGCGGCGAGAGCGAACAACTCGCGAACATTGAACGGCCACGGATGCAGGAGCAGTGCCTCCGCGAGCGCCGGGCTGATCCGCGGGCGCGGCGCGCCGAGCGCGTGCTCGAGAAGGAGCAGGATGTCCTCGCGGCGCTCGCGGAGCGCGGCGATGCCGAGCGGGAACTCCGAGAGCCTCGCGAAGAGATCGCCGCGGAAGCGGTGCGCCGCGATGTCCGCCGTGAGGTCGCGGTTCGTCGCGGCGACGATGCGCACGTCGCAGGCGACCGGAACGGTCGCCCCGACGGGGAGCACCATGCGATCCTGCAGCACGCGAAGGAGCTTGGGCTGCACCGCCTGCGGCAGGTCGCCGACCTCGTCCAGGAAGAGCGTGCCCCCATCGGCGGCGCGGAACAGCCCCGGGCGGGCCACTGCCCCGCTGAACGCATTGGCCAGGTGGCCGAAGAGCTGGCTCTCCGCGAGGCCCTCGGGGATGGCGCTGCAGTTCACGGCGATGAACGGCCCTCGCCGCCTGCTGGCGTCGTGCACGGCGCGCGCCACCACCTCCTTGCCGCAGCCGCTCTCGGCGAGGAGCAGCACCGTGACCGCGGTGGGGCCGACGCGGTGGATGGCGGCGCGCAGCGCGCGCATCGACGGGGCGTCGCCGAGGAGCGACGGCACCGGCGCGTCGGCCTGATGCTCCGGCTCGGCGCGCACCACGAGGTACGAGTCGCCGATCGAGAGCACGTCGCCGTCCTCGAGCAACGCCTCGTCGACGCGCTGCCCGTTCACGTACGTGCCGTTGCGGCTCTGCTCGTCGACGACCCGCAGCCGGCCCAGCGCGTCGGCGTGGAGCGTCGCGTGGAGCCGCGATGCGCGTCCGTCGCGGGGCAGGGGGATACCGCTCCTCACGTCGCGTCCCATGGGCGTCGCGCCCCGCGACGGCGTGAAGAGGACCGGCGGGTTCAGGATGTCGTGGCTGGAATAGACCAGGCGCAGGCGGAACACCTGTGGCAGGCCGCGCCGGACCACCGGCGGCTTCTCCTCGGTCGTCGCCTCGAGCTTGACCTCGCCTGGCCTGCTGGTGGTGGGGAAATCCTGGGCCATGCACCCGACAAATAGCGCATCGAGGAGGCCACCTGGAACGCCGACGGCTCCGGGACCGCTCGCAGCGACACTTGCAAGATTACATCGTTGCTGGATTCGTTGAAGGTGTCGGGGCGCGCGGGTCATGGGACCGCGCGCGGGCCGCCCGCGCGATGGGTATCAAGGCTCGGGCTGACCCGGAAGCAAGGCGACAAGACCCCCGGCGCCTGAGGCGCTGCGCGCGCCCCCGCAGCACCGTCGCGACCCCCGCGGCGTCGCGGCGTCGCGGCGTCCGGCGCTATCTTCGGCCTCCCACCCCGCCGAGATCCCGTGAGACCCCTTGTCGCTCTCGCATATTACCCGCTCTGGGCCGTCGCCGTGACCGTCGCGGTCACCGCGCTGCGCCTCGGGCGCAACGTGGGCCGCGGCCTCGTCGCCCTCTGCTTCTTCCTCGCCTTCTGGGTCACGGGGCTCATCCTGCTCGAGACCGACAGCACGATGACGCTCGCCGAGCACGTCGTCCCGAGCGGGATCATCGTCGCCGCGGGCCTCGCCCACGCCTACGCCGACGTCGCGGGCGCCTCGCGCCGCCCCGTCGTCCTGGCCTACGCCGCGAGCGCCGCGGTGGCGCTGCTCGGGGCCGTCGCCCCGCGCCTGCTCTACGGCCCTGGCGCCCGCTCGCCGGGCCCGCTGTTCTTCCCGCTCTCCGCCGTCATGGCCCTCGCCGTGGTCGCGGTCGTCGCCCTCCTCGGGCGCTCGGTGCTCGCGGCCCGGGGGCTCCAGCAGCGGCGCATCGCCGCGCTCTTCCTCGGCAGCGTGCTCGCGACGCTCGGGGGCGGCTTCGTCGTGGGGCTGCGCGTGCTCGGGCTCGGCGACGTGCTCCTCGGCGCGCCGGTCCTGCTCCTCGCCATCCTGATCGTGGCCTACGCCGTGCTGAACAGCGAGCTCGGGCGCTCCCGCCGCGTCGTCATGCAGGGGCTCGCCTACGCCGTCCTCACGGCGCTGCTGTCCACGTTCGGGCTGGCCGCCTTCTTCAAGCTCTTACCGTACCTCTCCCCCGGCGGCGGCGCGTCGCTCCCCTGGCTCCTCTTCGTCCTGTTCCTCGCCGCCCTGCCGCTCGATCCGCTGCGCCTGCTCGTCGTGGAGCACGTCGGGCGCCGGCTCTTCGACAGGCCCATCGGCGTCCGCGACCTCGCCGACGAGGTCGAGCGCGTCGAGGTGCGCGCCGACCAGGCCGAGCGGCTCGCCGAGCTCGGGCGGCTCGCGAGCGCCGTGGCGCACGAGATCCGCAATCCGCTCGGGGTCATCGCCGCGCAGGCGAAGCTCCTCGAGCGCCAGGGCGCCAGGCCCGAGACCGTGGCGTCGCTGCGCGCCCAGGTCGACCGGGCGCGGCGCTTCCTCGACGACCTGCTCCGGTACAGCCGCCCGCGGCCGCTCGAGGTGACCGAGGTCGACGTGCTCGCCACGCTCCGGCTCGCGGCGAGCCACGTCCGGCAGATCGTCGGCGAGGGCGCGCCGCCCATCGAGATCGCCTCCGAGGCACGCGGGTCGATCTTCATCGAGGCCGACCGCGGGGCCTTCCTCGACGCGGCCACGGCGCTCCTCCAGAACGCGGCCATCGCGCTCGACGGGAGCGCCGAAGGGCGGATCCGCGTCGTCGTCGCGCGCGGTCAGGAGCAGCAGCAGGACGCGGGCTTCGTCGTCGTGCGCGTGGAGGACAACGGCCCAGGGGTGCCGGAGGAGATCGAGGCGCGGCTGTTCCAGCCGTTCGTGACGGGGAGGGGGCGAGACGCGAAGCACCCGGGCACCGGCCTCGGCCTGGCGGTCGCGGCGCGGTGGCTGGAGCGGCACGGGGGCGGGCTGCGCCACGAGCGCGCGCCGGGAGGCGGCGCGCGCTTCGAGGCGCGGTGGCCGGCGCGGGCGGAGGAGCCGGCGGGGTGAGGCGATGACCGCCGCCCGGCGAGCGTGAGCGTGAATGCCGGGCGAGAGACCTCGGCTTCCTCACCCCGCGTCGCGGCGAGCGGCGCGGTCGCTGGAGGTCGATGAGCGCGGGCGAGAGGGCGCGGCCCGGGCTCAGCCTCCGGGCTGGCTCGCCGGATCCGCCGGATCGGTCTCCGCGTCCTCCTCGTCACCGTCGAGCGCCCCGTCGCCATCGCGGTCGAGCGCCATCCGCACCCCGGCGCCCGGCGGCGCGCAGGTGTAGGTCAGCGCGCTCGCCGCGGTCGCGAGCTGGCGCAGCGCCGACGCGCCGAGCGCCGCGCTCGCCGCCCTGTTCCGGCGGAACGTGCCATTGCCCTGGTAAAGGAAGCCCACTTCCTTGTTGTGCACGCGGCCTTTCACCACCAGATCGCACTCTCCCGCGTCGGCGCGCGCGATCAGGAGGTCCACGCGCTGCTCGGCCGCCGCGTCGCCGGCGCCGGCGAGCGTCGCCTGCTGGCCCACGATCGGCGCGAGGTTGTTGTCGAAGGCGTGCAGATAGGAAGTCACCTGCCGCCGCAGCACGTCGCCTGCCTCGCCCGGCGGGAAGCCGGCGACCCCGGGAGCCTCGTTGAAGCCGCGCTGATCGTGGAAGCGGAAGATCGTGTCCGCCGCCCCGTCGTGGGCGAAGCCGAAGCCGCGGATCTGATCGCCCTGGAACGCGTTGTCTCGGTCGTTGAAGCGGGGGTTCTGCACCATGCCGAACATGCCGACCTTCTGGTAGACGTTGCGCAGCTGGGCGACCTTGAAGCTCTGGAAGATGAAGTCGAACGTGTAGCGCCCGTCGGTCCCGAAGAAGCCGGGAAATGGAACTCCGTGCTCGGCGTTGCCTGCGGGATCGAGCACATGACACGTGCTGCACGCGCCGCCCGGCTGGGTGAAGAACGCCTTGCCCGCCTCCTGATCGGGGGTGAGCGAGTTGTCCAGCCGGCGAATGGGGTTGGGGGGATACATCACCTGGAGGACGAAGTCGGTGAACGCCTGCATGTCCGCCTCGGGGATGGTCGTGCTCCGGCCGAGCAGGCCGACGAAGGCGACGTTGAACTTCTTGAACGCGGCCTCCTCGTCGAAGGTGCCGCTGTCCGGCTGCGCGCTCGGCGCGTCGTTCCCACCCGTGCGATCTCCCCGCCAGTGCATCGGACCGTGGTTGGCCATCCCGCGCAGGCTCTGCGTCGTCATCGGCCCCTTGAGGGCGGCGAACTCGGCGGGCTGGCCGAAGAGCGTCGGATCGACCACGAAGGGCCCTGGCATCGGCGTGGTCGTCGCGTCGGGGTCGCCGAGGTCCCACGCCAGGCTGTCGGCGTCGCCGAAGACATGGCAGCTCGCGCAGGCCGAGTCACCGTGGCTCGACGAGAACGAGGCGTCGTAGAGGAAGCGCCGGCCGCGGACCACGCTCTCCGGCTCGGGGCTGTACATGGACACGTGCCCGACCTCGGCCCGGTCTTCGACGTCGAGGATGGAGATGGAGTTGTCGAAGCGGGTGAGGACGTAGAGCTGCTCGCGCGCCTCGTCCAGCACGACGCCGGTGGGCCCGCCGCCGGAGACCGGGATCTGGTGGGCGAGGTCGGGCGCGAAGGTGTCGGCCTCGAGCGCCGCGGTCGAGAAGACGCCGATCTTGTCCGAGCCGAGCGCGGCGACATAGAGCCTCTCTCCGTCTCCCGAGACGGCCATGCCCTGAGGCAGCGCGAGGCTTTTCTGGTTCTCGGCGCTCGGGACGGGGGCGCAGCACGCGCTGTAGTCGATGTGCTTGTTCAGGTGCCGTGGGGCCACGCCGCCCGTCGCCGGGTCGACCACCGTGATGCGGTTGTGGTTGAAGCGGCCGCGCACGCTGTGGCCCGCGAACACGCCAGGGCCCTCGAAGCGCTGCTCGTTGAACGCCTCCGTGTTGGCCACGTAGACGCGCCCGCTCACCGGGTTGACGGCCATGTTGTAGAGGACCGTGCCGACGCCCTGGAAGGCGCCCGCGGGGCCCGCGACCGGCGCGGGCGGGTCGGCCGTGGCGTCGAGGACGAAGACGTCCTTGTCGGGCAGCGCGAAGTTCACCTTGTCGTCCCAGGAGCGATTCAGCTCGTCCACCCAGTGCTGGCCGTCGAACCGGACGATGAGGGGCGCCGACGGCTGCGCGACGCCCGCGGCGTTGGTCGTGGGCGGGGGCAGGCCGAGGCCGAGGTTCACCACGTTGGTCTCCACCACCGTGGTGCGGTTGCCGGAGTGGAAGGCCGCCGCGTAGACGCGCGCGCCGTCGGGCGTGGCGGCGAGCGCGCGCGGCGTGTCGCTGAAGAGGGTGACGATGGTCAGCGGCGTCGGGCTCGGGCTCGCCGCGGAGAACACCCAGACGTCGGCGCGGCCCACGCCCGGCGTGGTGAGCGCCGGGTCCACCGGGCTGTTCTGGCCGCGGTGCGCGGTGGTGACGAAGGCGCGGCCCTTTCCGGCGCCGGCGAAGACGATGTCGCGAGGCTCGTCGCCGACGAGCAGGGTGCGCACCACGCGGGGCTTCCTGGGCTGCGAGACGTCGACCACGCTCACGCTGTCGGAGAGGTGGTTGACGACCCAGACCTCGTCGTTGTTGCGGGCCGCCACCGCGACGGGCTCCAGGCCGACGGCGACCGAGCCGCGGTGCTGGAGCCTCCCCTTCTTGACCTTGAAGATCTCCAGCCGGTTATCGGGCGTGTTGACGGCGAAGAGCGTCGACCCGTCGGGCGAGAGGGCGAGAGGGCGGACCTGGCCGCTCTCGAAGAGGGTGTAGGAGCGGGCCGCGGCGAGCGCGCTCGGGGCGGTCGCGGCAGCTCGGGGTTCGTCGACGAGCGGGCCGGTGTCGCTGCAGGCGGCGATGGCGAGCGCCGGGAGCGACCAGAGAACGAGCTTCATCAAGGACACCTCGGAGGCTGAGGGGGGAACAAACAACAAATGATACCATGGAGATGCGGTCGCCGAGCAAGCGCTGCCCTGGATCCGCGCCCGGGCGGTGCGGTACGGTCACGCGTGACCGAGACTGTCCTGCTCATCGACGACGATCCCGGCTTCCGCGACGCCTACCGCGAGCTCCTCGCGCAGGAGGGGTACACCGTCGCCGAGGCCGGGGTCGCCGCGAAGGCGCTCGCGGAGCTCCGCCGGACGAGCGCGCGCCTCGTCGTGCTCGACCTCATGCTGCCGCCGTCGGGGCGACCCGAGGAGGGCGCGGCGCTCGCGGAGAAGATCCTCGCCGAGCGGCCGGCCGCCAAGGTGATCGTCGTCTCCGGCGCGGGCGAGACGCCGCTGGCGCTGCGCCTCGTCCAGCGCGGCGTCTACGACTTCCTGGCGAAGCCTGTCGATCCGGACGTGCTGCTCGCCGTGGTCGCGCGCGCGGCGGCGCGCCTCGAGCTCGAGGACCGCGTGGCGGAGCTCGAGCGCTCCCTCACCGCCCGCGAGGGCGACGCCTCGACCCTGCTCGGGCAGTCGCCGGCCTTCCTCGAGGCGAGGACGCTGTGCGAGCGCGCGGCGCCGACCGACGTGCCGGTGCTCATCACGGGTGAATCGGGGACAGGCAAGGAGGTGTTCGCCCGTTACCTGCACGCGAGGAGCCGGAGGAAGGAAAAGCCCTTCATCGCGGTCAACTGCGGCGCGCTCGCGCCGACCCTGCTGGAGTCGACCCTGTTCGGCCACAGGAGAGGCGCCTTCACGGGCGCGATCAAGGACGCCCCTGGCCTGTTCGTCGAGGCGGACGGAGGCACCCTGTTCCTCGACGAGATCGGCGACATGGATCCGGCGCTGCAAGTGAAGCTGCTGCGCGCGCTCGAGACGGGCGAGATCCTGCCCGTGGGCGCGGCGCGCCCGGCGATCGTGGATGTCCGCATCGTGTCGGCGACGCACAAGGCGCTGGAGTCGATGGTCGCGGGCAAGACCTTTCGCGACGACCTCTACTGGCGTGTGCGCGGGATCGAGATCGCCTTGCCGCGGCTCGCCGACCGGGTGGGCGATCTGCCGCTGCTCGCGCAGCACTTCCTGAACGTGTCGCGGGCGCTCGTGCCGCGCTCGCCCGTGACCACGATATCGCCCGGCGCGATGCGCAGGCTCGAGGCCTGCGACTGGCCCGGCAACCTGCGCGAGCTCCGGCACGAGATGCAGCGCGCGCTGGTGATGGCCGGCGGGAGGGGAGAGATCCTCGAAGAAGACCTCTCCCCGGCGCGGCGAGGCGGCGCGCCCGCGGCGGCGGGGGGCGACGAGCCCGCGGAGGGCGCGACGCTGGAAGAGAAGATCGCGGCGCTCGAGCGGCGCGAGATCGCCGCCGCGCTCCGGGCGACCCAGGGGAACCGGAGCCAGGCGGCGGCGCGGCTCGGGCTGTCGCGCCAGGGGCTGCTCAACAAGATGGATCGGTACGGGCTGAAGGGATGAGCCCGGTGGAGATGCGATGGTGAGGTAAAAGTTCACTCACCTGAGATCTCGCCGTGAATCTGCAGGCGACCACAAAAACATGAGCCGCGCCGAGCCCACGCCGGCACTGAAGGACCGAGAGCGCGGCTCGCCAGGCACCGTGGCCAGTTCAGCCCGATCGAGAGCGTTGTCTCCGTCGATCAGGGATCACGGGTGCATCCGATCGGCGCGACGCCGGCCGCTCAGCACGTGCGATGTCGCTCGCTTGCTCCTCGCGAGGAGCGACCATCACCGATGAGAACTTCAGGAGGAGTCATGGCGCTTAGCAGGATGATGCTTGTGGGATGCCTGTCGCTGGTCGGATCTGCCCTCGTCGGCTGTGGGCTCGCCGGCGCCGATCGCCTCGGCGAAGGGAGCGGCAACGTGGTCGTGAGTCCGCCCACGTCCGATGGCGACGGCTGCACGCTCACGCAGGGCTACTGGAAGAACCACGAGGAGAGCTGGCCGGTGTCGTCGCTCACCATCGGCGGGGTGGAGTACTCGCAGGCGGAGCTGCTCGAGCTCTTCCGGACGCCCCCGAAGGGCGACGCCAGCCTGATCCTCGGACACCAGCTCATCGCCGCGCTGCTCAACACGGCGAGCGGCGCGAGCGACGGTGCCCTCGGCGGGGCGCTCGCGGACGCCGAGGCGTGGATGGCCGCCAACAAGGACGCCGACGGCCGGCTCCCGTACGGCGTGAAGCGGGGCAGCGCGGCCGACTCGGCCGTGTCGCTCTCGGGCTCGCTCGCGGACTTCAACGAGGGGGGGATCGGCCCTGGCCACTGCGACGACGGTCCCGGCAGCGGCTCCGGCGGCACGGGCGACGGCGGCACGGGCGGCAGCACCAGCACGGGCGGCAGCGACGGCGGCGAGGGTGGCTGCTCGCACGACGGCGGCACGGACAGCAGCAGCACCGGTACGGGCGGCACCGGCGGCAGCGACGGCGACCCCGACGGCGGCGAAGGCGGGTCTGCCTGGACGTGCGACGACCCCTGCGGCGGCGGCGACGGGTGCTCCGACGGCTACTCCTGCGTCCTCGGTTGCTGCACGTTCGTCGTCAAGTGAACCGTACCTAGAGCACCGGTCAGCTTCAAACGCCCGGGAATGAAGAGATGTGAACCACAGAGAGGCACAGAGGACACAGCGTTTTTCTTCCTGTTGTTCCTCTGTGTCCTCTGTGCCTCTGTGGTTTCATTTTCTCAGAGTTCCAACCTGTTCGGTGTCCTGACAAGCGCCAGACGCTCGGACCCCCATCACGCCGCGCCGGCCAGCCGAGGCAAGAGCGACGGCCAGCTCCGCGGCGGCTTGAACAGGTAGCCCGGCGCGGGCCCGTCGACGAGGTGCTCGACCTCGTCCAGGTGACCGCCCGGGAGCAACACCCCGCCCAGCGACTCCCGCACGAGCGGTATCCGCGCCGGATCGAAGCCCATCCCCTGCGACGCGACCCCGTCGACGAGGCTCGGGTCGAACCCGCCGATCAGGAGCCCCGCGCGCACCGGCGTCGCCCCGAGCGGACCCTCGCCCTCGCCCGCGACGATGCCGTCGACGATCGTCAGATACCGCCGCTGCGGCGTCCCGCGCAGCGCGCCGCCCCGATCCGCGAAGAACAGGATGCGGTTGAGATCCAGGATGGTGCGCCAGAGCGTGTTGTTCCCCTCCCAGCTCCCATCGATGACCTTCGGCGGCGCCCCGAGCCGCGGCGCGCGCGCCACGAGCGAGTGATCGCCCGGGAGCGGGAGCCGACTGAGCTTGTTCTCCACCGCCTCGCCGACGCCCTGCGGCCGATCGAACTCGTCGCCGCCCACCGACGGATCGCCCTCGGTGAAGTGCGGGAGCCAGTACTTCTCGTTGGTGAGCCCGATAACGCTCTTCAGCGACAGCGTGACCCCGGTCTTCTTGTGCGTCTTCAGCTTGGGAAGGTTGATGACGACATCGGCGTCGAGGAGCGTCTGCGGAATGCTGTACTCGTGCCGCTGCCCGCTGTGGTGCGGCACCGGGGTCGCGTAATGGCTCCGGTGGAACCGCAGCGCGCCCGGGCGCGGGGCGCCCGCGCTCGCGAAGAAGCTGTCCTGGCCGAGGTCGACGACCCGGTAGCCCCGCGGATCGCCGGGCAGGCGGCGGCGCAGGAGCAGGCCGAGGTTCCACGAGCGGCCGAAGCGGCGCACGTCGTCGAGGGCGAACACCGGCGCGACCCGGAAATAGCGCAGGTCGATGAAATCGACGTCGTGACCGCGGGCCTTGAGGTGATCGATGACCTCGAAGATGCCCAGCGGGCCGGCGACCTTCTCGATCTCGCAGCCCTCGACCGGCGAGTCGACGACGCGCACCCTGCCGCGCGGGCCCGCGGCGCGGAGCGCGTAGTCGAGCACGGGCCGGAGCAGCGAGCCGTGCGTGCTCGACGCGGCGAGCCGCTCGCCCGTGATCTTCTGGTGCAGGTTCTTCGACGAGACGAGGTTCGGCTTGATGACGACGCGGTCGCCCGGCGCGATCAGGTCGCCGAGCGGGTTCCACTCCGGCGTGCCCGCGCGGCCCGCGTCGAGCCCGAGCCGCCGGAAGAGCGCCTCGACGGCCTCGTACACAGGGCCCGGCGGGTCGAACGGCGCGCGATCGACGTAGCTCACCCCCGGCCTCGATACGGTCACGACCCGGTTCATCGTCGCTGCCATCCCGAGCTCCTCGCTAGCCCGCCGCGCCGTCCTGCCCCGGGGACAGGATCACCGCCGGCGCGGCGCGCTGGAAGTCCACGTTGAGCCGCGAGACGCTCGCGAGGTGCTTGCCCGTGCGGATGAGCGCGATGTCGTCCGCGAACTCGACCGCGATGCGCATCCGCTCGCCGAGGTAATGGCGGAACGTCGCGAGCACGTCGTCCAGCACCTGCTGCGAGAAGCGGCCGCCCTTGACGACGCGGAACGTGATGGCGTCGCGCTCCTCCTGCACCACCTGGAACCGCTTGATCGCGTAATCGAACTCCTTGAGATAGTGCGCGAAGAACGTGCCGGGCAGGTACCGCCCGTCCGTGCCCCGGATGATCGACTGGACCCGCCCCTCGATGCGGCCCACGCGCGGCGCCCCCCGGCCGCACGGGCACGGCACGGCCGGATCCATCGCCTCGGCGAGGTCGCCGATGCGGTAGCGCACGAACGGCATGCAGAAGTTGTTGAGATCGGTGATCACGACCTCGCCGATCTCCCCCGGCTGCGCGGGGCGCCCGTCGCGCAGGACCTCGACGATGTACCCCTCGGCGACGACGTGATGGCCCTCGTGCGCGTCGCACTCGTACGCGATGCCCGAGAACTCGCGGCTGCCGTACTTGTCGAAGACCTTGCAGCCGAACGCCTCCTCGATGAGCCGGCGGCTCGGCAGCGGCAGCGTCTGCGCGCTCGACATGATCGCGCGCGGCCGGGCCGCGACCTTGCCGGTGCTCTCGACGTTCTTGACGTAACGCGCGAGGAAATCGAGCGCCTCGGCGTAGCCGTCCATCAGCACCGGCTGGACGCCGGCGATCCGCTCGATCGTGCCGCTCAGGTTGTCGTCGGACAGCTCGAAGATCGGGATGAACGTCCGGTTCGACAGGATCGCGTCCGCGCGCTCGCGGGCCGCCTGCCACCGCGTCATCCCGATCGTCTGGTGCCACAGCCGCACCGTGGGGTCGCCGAAGCGGTAGCCGGTCCACTCCTGCGCGCGCAGCGTCGCCGCCCAGCGGAACTCGAGCTGCGCCCGGTCGGCGTAGCAGACGAACGGCTCGCCGGTGGAGCCGCTGGTCGTGATCTTGAGGACCTGCGACTTGTCGTGGTTCTCCGACATGATGTCGAAATAGAGGTGGCGCCGGATATCCGCCTTCGTGAGGAAGGGCAGCTTGTGGAGGTCCTCCTGGCCGTGGATGTCCTCGGGCCGGAGCTTCAGCTCCTGCATGCGCGCGCGGTAATAAGGCACGTTGCGGTAGCAGTGGCGCAGGAGCCGCCGCAGCTTCTCGTCCTGGAGCTCGCGGGTCTGCTCCGGCGTGAGCCACTGCGTCTTGCGCAGCGTCTCGTAGTAGTGCTCGACGTCGCGCGTGATCATCCAGTGGGTGTGGTTGAACGCGGCGAGGTAGGCGCGCCACCGCCCCGCGGTGACCGGATCGCGCTCCGGCGAGCGGTCGACGACCGGGTGGCGGCGGAGGTACTGCGTGGCGACGTCCGCCGGGATCCGGTCCACGCGGTACTCCCACACCGCCTTGCCGAGGTCGTAGAACGACCTCGCGACGGCGCCCACCTCGTGCCCGTCGAGGAAGGAGACGCCCTGTCGCCGCTGCTCGAAGAGCGTCTCGACCTCCTTGTACGAGTAGCCCTTGGCGTGCGCGGCGACGAGGATGAACGACTGCCAGTAGAAGTAGCTCCCCTCGTACGTGAGCAGGTCCTGGAAGACCTCGCGCGCGCACATCACGAAGCCGCTCTTGCTGTCCTGGAGCGACATGCCGAAGGTCTTGTTGAGGAGGTAGTTGAGCCCGCGGCTCAGGTGGTACCGGCGGTCGCGGCGCCGCCCCACGGCGCTCCGCCAGCCCTGGACGACATCGACGCTGTGCTCGTAGAGCTCGCGCCGCAGGCGCAGGAGGTCCTCGGGCTGGTACTGGAGGTCGGCGTCGATGATGGAGACGAGCTTGCCGCGCGCGGCGGCCGCGCCGGTGCGCCACGCCGCGGTGATGCCGCGGTTCTGCGGGTGGAAGCACCCCACGACGAGCCCCGGGTGCGCGGCCGCGAGCGCCTCTATCGTGGTCTTCGTGCCGTCGGTCGAGCCGTCGTCGACGAGGATGAGCTCCCCCGCGAGGCCTCCCTCGCGGAAGACGCCGAGGACGCGCTCGACGAGCTCGGGGACGTTCAGCTCCTCGTTCAGACAGGGCACGATGACGGAGAGCTCGATCGGTGTCTCCGGAGCAAGCTCAGATCGGGTGTCGGACATGGTGTGTTCGCCTATCTTGCCTGAGAGGGGAGCCCGCGTCCGGGCGAGGCGCGCGATGAGCGCCCGCGCGCCCGGGCGGCGCGGCGGCGCGGCGGAGGTCACAGCGGGACGCAGCGGAAGCACGCGCGGATCGGCAGCGCGCCGTGGGGCGCGGCGCGGCGCTCGGTGACGCGGAAGTGGCGCGCGAGGAGGCGGCCGAACTCGTCGGGAGTCCACTGGTGCAGGTGGTAGACGTCGCCGCCCCACTGGACGCGATCGCGCAGGAGGTAGCCGACGGGCGTGCGGCGGACGAGGCCCTTCAGCCGCGCGATGAGCGGGTCGTTCGGCACCGTGATGGCCGCGACGCCGGCCGGGCGCAGCAGGCGGGCGATGGCGGCGAGGACGGCGGAGGGGTCGACCGTGTGCTCCAGGACCTCGGTGCAGATGACGCGATCGAAGCTCGCGGCGGGGAGGTCGAGCCGGTCGACCTCGCCCTTGAGGAAGCGGGCGTCGTAGCCGGCGAGGTTCTTGCGGGCGGTGTCGAGGAAGACGTCGGAGACGTCGATGGCCGTGATGCGCGCCCGCGGGAACATCCGCAGCACGTGCCCGCCGCCCGAGCCGATCTCGGCGAGCTCGAGGCCGGCGCAGTCGCCGAGCATGTCGCGGATGATGGCGAGCCGCTCGCGCTCGATGAGCCGGATCGGCAGCGGGGCGCGGTCGTAGTAGTCGTCGATCGGGTGCTCGCGGGCGAGGCGGTCGTTCAGCGCCTCCACGTCGATGTCGCCGGCGGCGTTCGGCATGGCCGCCCCATAGCACGGGGGCGGCGGAGCCTCACCCGCGCGCGCGGCCGGGCTGAGCCTTCAGACGACGGCTCTGCGTGGGCGGCGCGCTCGTGCGATGGCTCGCGCGCGGGATGGAGCGCGTCCGCCCGGCAGGCCGCCGGCGCGGCGCCCTCAAGGCTCGACGCGGCACCTCGCGCTGCACCCGTCGCCCCCGGCCGTGTTGCCGTCGTCGCACGTCTCGAGCCCCTCGAGCTCGCCGTCGCCGCACGCGATCGCGGGATCGACCAGCGAGCGGCGCAGCTTCAGGTCGTTCCGCAGCGCGCTCACGCGCGCGGTGAACCCGCTCAGGTCGCTCTGGGTCGCCTCGCCGGCGCTGGCCGTGCCGATCAGCTGCGCCACCTCGTCGACGACCGTGAGCACGGCGCGCTCGTCCCACGCCGCGCTCGCGACCCGGGCGAGCTCGGCGTGGAAGCGCTCGTCGAGCGCCGGGATCGCGCGGATCCGGCCCGGCAGCACGGCGACGGGCGCCGTCTCGGGGTCGAACCACGCGTCCTCGAGGATCCGATCCATGCCGTGGGCGATGAACACGAAGCGCCCGTCGGCCGGGTTCTTGTAAAGGTAGTAGTTGTTCGCGCGGAATGCGTAGCCGTCCCAGTGACCGAGGAGCGCCTCGAGCGCGAAGCCCGTGATGAACCGGTCGAGGTCGAGGCGCTCGCTCACGCGCGCCTCGAGCTGCTCGTCCGGCGTGTCCCGGATGACGCCGGCCAGCGCGCGGAGCTCGGCCGCGCCTTCGTCCTCCCCGCCGTCGAGCTCCACGGCGTCGAGGTCCTCGACGAAATCGCCGCAGCAAGGGCCCTCGTAGAGGGCTCCCTCGTCGTTCACCTCGCCGAAATGGCGCCGCAGGAACCGCTTGTCGACGGCCTCGGTGACGACGTAGATCCCCTTGTCGACGCCGTTGAAGGTCACCACCGCGTGCGCGCTGCGCGCCGCGGGCACCCCGGCGCGGTCGTGCAGCTCCTCGCCGATCTGCTCGCGCAGGAACGTCGGGTCCTGCTTGGCGCTGTTCAACAGGAGCTTCTTGAGCCCGCGCAGCTCCGCCTCCTCGTCGAACTCGTCGATCTTCAGGCTGAAGCTCGGCTTGTCGGAGAGGTCCACGAGCGAGTTGCCCTTCTGCCGGATGCCGGCACCGCTGACCTCCTCGCCGTCATAGACGATGGTGCACGGGACGCGGTCATCGAGGTCCGTGGCGAGCTGGTCCAGGTGGCCCTGGTCGACGGTGATCGCGACCGTGTGCAGCACCGTCCGGTCGAAGACCGCGGCGGCGTCGTCGCTCGCGTCGCTCACCGCGCAGCCGCTCTGGCTCGCCGCGACGAGGAGGAGGGGGAGGACGGAGGAAGCGCGACGGAAGCTCATGGCGCTCAGCGTACCGTCGAACACCGCCGTGGACCCGCGCCTTTCCACCATGGCCGATCGCCTCGGTGGGGCGTGGCCGCCGACGGGCTCACGGGCCCCACGGGAGCTCCTGGAAGGAGGGCGCGGCGCTGCCGGCGTCGAACACGACCATCAGCGCGCCCGCCGCGAGCGAGGGCGCGAGCCCCTCGGGCTTGAGCCCCGGGAACCGCTGGACGAGGCGCGGCGCGAGGACCCCGGCCTCGGGCCGATCCACCCGCCACAGCGCGCCGGCGTCGCCGTCCTCCGTCGAGGGCGTGGACGTCACCGCGAGCGAGCCGTCCGGCATGAACAGGAGCTCCGAGATGCCGCCCGGCGCCGGCCGCCCGGCGAGCTCCACGTCGACGCGCGCGCGCGCCCACAGCGACACGCGCGCCGCCTCGAAGCGCCTCGCCTCATCGGCGGAGCGCTGGCGCTTCGGCCCCCCGGCGGCGGTGACCGGCGCGGGGCTCTCGTCGCCGAAGAGCGCGCCCGGGGCGGCGATCCGCCAGATCATCGCGTTGCCCTGCGGATCGAGCGGCGCCTTCAGCCCGAGGTACAGCGCGCCTTGCCGGAAGGTGAGGCCCTCGACGTCGAGCGCCCGCGTCCCGCCGGGCAGGCCGAGCGCGGCGGCGCGCGCGGGGGCCGCGTCGAGGACCTCCGCCAGGTGGATCTCGCCGTCGACGCGGAAGCCGCGGCCCTCCGGGCGGAGGCGGAGGAGCGCGCTCCGCTCCGGCTTGCGCTTCCCCTTCTTGCTGTAGCTCTGCGACGACAGGAGGTAGATCTCGCCCGCGTCGCCCGCGGCGATCCCCTCGACGTCGCTCAGCTCGTCGACGCCGCTCACGGTCACCGGCTCCGGCTCGATCGCGCCGCCCGTGGACATCGCGAAGAGCCACGGCGCGCCCTCGTCGCGGCGCTCGTGGCCCGTGTCGTCGCTGACGATCAGGTACCGCGACTCGCCGGGGCGCGCGAGGATGCCCGACGGCTCCAGGCGCGACCGGCCCGCCAGGGCCGGCGGCACCTTCATGAGCGCCTGGGCCGACGCCGCGGGGGGCCCGGGCGGCGCGGCGGGGGCGGGCTTCGGCGGCGCGGCGGGGGCGGGCTTCGGCGGCGCGGCGGCGGCCGCGCCGCGGCGGGCGCCGAACGTGATGTCGAACGCCTGGCCGGGGACGAGCGCCATCGGCGTGTCCAGCGCGATGGTGACGACGCGGCCCCACGCGGGCATCTCCGGCGTCGGCCAGCAGCGCGCCGGGAGCTCCGAGACGAGCGGGCCCACGGCGATGACCGAGCCCGGGATCGAGGCGCCGAGCTGGTCCCGGATCCAGAGCTCGGCCGCGTCCCCTTCCTGGAGGCCGAGCGCGGAGCGCTCGGGGACGCAGGCGACCGCGCGAGCGCCCGTGCGCGCGCTCAGGAGCTGCACCAGGGGCTCGCCGGCGGGGACGACCTCGCCGGGCTGCTTGTCGATCGAGGCGACGCGCCCCGCGTTCGCGGCGCGCAGCACGTACCCCTCGCGCCGCTGCTCGAGCAGCGCGATGCTCTCGGACGCGACCCGCACGTCCGCGTCGAGCTTCGCCGCCATCCCGGACCCGCGGTCCCTGAGCTCGCTCCGGCGCCGCTCCGCCGCCTTGAGCTGCGCGTTGAGGAGGCCCAAGGTCCGCGGCTTCTCGCCCGCGATCGCCGTGGCGGTCGCGTGCTGTACGTCGAGCTTCGTCAGGTCGCCGACGACCGCCAGCCGGTCGTCGACGAGCTGCTTGATCCTCGAGATCTCGCCGTCGAGCACCCTGGCCTCGGCGACCGCGCGGCGCTGCTCCTCGCGCTGCGCCGCGAGGTCTCGCTCGATCGACGCGCGATCCACGTCGAGCTCCTGCTCGAGCAGGGCGAGCTCCATCTGCAGATCGGCCTCGACCTGCGCCTTCTGCGCCTTCGCGATGCTGATCTCGGCGTCGATCACCGAGGTGTCGAGCTTCGCGATGACCTGCCCGGCCGAGACCTCCTGGCCGACCGTCACCTCGATCGAGGCCACCCGCGCTGTCTCGATCGGCGAGACCACCTCGGGCAACGCCTCCGCGAAGCCGAAGACCCGCCCGCGCGGGCTGCCGTCCAGGTGGAGCCACAGGGCGGCGCCCAGCGTGAGCACGAGGGTGAACACGGGGCCAGCGTCCTGGAGCGCCGAGCGGAGTCGCGAGTAGCTGTACATCGATGATCCTTGCGCGGTTGTGTCACGGCGGTCGCGTCGACCGGTCGAGCGGCCGCCAGCGCGCGAGCCGCCCGCCTCCCGGCGATGGATCTCGGCCGCTAGAGATCCAGCGTCGGCTCCTGGAGCATGAGCGAGACGTCCTGCACGCCCGGGATGGCCTGCAGCCGCGAGACGAGCGGGGCCCGGAGCTCGGGCGCGCGGACGCTGATCTGGTAGGCGTGCTCCATGACGGTCCCCTGGGCGGCCTCCCGGAGCGTCACGAGCGAGAAGGTCCGGCAGTGCGCGCGGAGGACGCTCGCGAGCGCCTCGTCCGCCTCGGGCCTGGCGGGCACGGTGAAGCGGAGCAGGCCGTCAGGCTGCCGCCGCGCGCCGTAGTTGGTGAAGTGCAGGAGCAGCGACCCGCCCCCGAAGACCGCCGTCCCGATGAGGGCCGCGCCGAGCGCCTGGAGCCCGCAGGCGACGCCGACGCCGAGCGCCGCGAAGACGAACATGATGTCGCGCGGATCGCGCATCGTCGTGCGGAACCGGACCGCGCTCAGGCCCACGGCGACGCCGATGCCGGCGGCGATGCTGCTGCCGACCGAGAGCATCAGCATGCACGTGATCACGCTGCCCATCGCCATGCTCTGCACGGACGATCGGGAGTAGGAGAGCCCGCGGAACGTGGTCATGTAGACGACCGCGATCGCCTGGCCGAGCCCGAACGCGAGCAGGAGCGACACGACGGCCCGGCGGAGGTCCACGACGCTCCCCTGGGTGATCCATCCGAGCCAGTCGGCCGTCATGACCCGCTCTTCCCCGCGGCGATCGAGGTCGCGGCGCGGCGCGGCCCGCCCCGCCGCGACCGCCTCACTGCGCCTCCGCGGCGGCCCCGCGGCCGGGGTAGGGGCGCGCTTGCTTGATGTAGAGCGTCGGCGGCTCGCCCGGGCTCGCGTCGTCGTCGAACTTGAACTCCACGTCCATCGCGTACCAGCCGCTGTTGCCCGCCGCGGGCCCGTAAGCGGGGGAGAACCGGGTGTGGATGGCGTCGAGCGCCAGGCCGAGCTGATGGACCTGCGCCGCCGTGAGGACCGTCTGGCCCTCTGGCACGAGGCTCGAGTGGGTCAGGTAGGTGATGGGCTGGTTGGGCTGGTTGAAGAAGTGGAGGAACTCGTCGTTGGTCACGCCGGCGGGCGGGGCCACCACCTCGACGTCGCCGCCCGCCTGCACGTTGACGTAGAAGGCAGGCTGGACCCCGGACGGGTCGAACGGGTTGTTGGTCACGGCCACGCCGTTCGCCTCCTCGGCGGGGAAATTGTGGTGCACGAGCAGCGCCATCCCGATCGTCCTGTGATCGATGCCGTAATAGGTGCGCTCATCGAAGGTGCGGAGCTTCCAGGCGCTCGCGTACGTCTTGCGGATGGCGTCGAGGACGTCCTCCCAGTCGGCCGGATCCCCTGTGTTCGAGTCGTAGCAGCCGGCGCACGGGAACCCGTCGAGATCCTCGCTGTTCGTGCTGGTGCGGAAGCGCATCTTGTGACCCGGGTACTCGGCCTCGATCTTCGCCTTGAGGAGCGCCTGGAAGTCGGCGTCGATGGGCGCGCTCTTCATCGCGTCGCGGAGCGCCTTCAGCTTCTCGTCGCGGGTCGCGGCGTCGGTGTTGAACTTCGCGTCGGCGAGCAGCGCCTCGATCTCGTCGTAGAACCCGTTCGTCTTCATGAACAGGTCGTAGTAGTAGACAGGGATCGCGAAGGCCTTCTGGATCGGGACGTCAGGGGTCCTGGCCAGGATGGAGTAGTGGGCCGCCTTGCCGCCGAAGGCGAGGACGGATTTCTTGATGGCGTCGCGGAGCGACTCGCCGTCTGCCGGCTCGGGGGTCACCTCCTCGAGGTCGCGCAGATCGGTGACCGTCAGGTCCAGCGTGGGGAGCGTGACGGGCTCGGGCTGGTGCGCCTCCCAGAACGCCTCGGCCTCCGCCTCGGTGACCTCGCGGACGCTCCAGGACGACGCTTCCGCGGTGAGCTCGACCAGCTTGTCCTTCAGCGCGAGCAGCTCCGGGTTGCTCATCGCGTCGCGCAGCCCCATGTTGGGCGTGCGCCGGTTCTGGGAGAGCACGTTGACGTGCGACAGCGGCGTCTGGAACTCCTCGGTGATGATCCCCTGGACGACCGAGATGTCGTTGGGCGCCTCGTCGAGGACGACGATGTCCTGGTGGGACAGGTACTCCGAGTCGAGATCCGCCGCCTTGGCGAAGTGGAGCCGCCCCACCGCCTTGCCCAGCGAGAGCGGCTGGTAGTTGATGCCGGCGTAGAGATCGCCGGTGGTGACCACGGGGATGTCGGCGGGGAGCTTCTGCGCCTCGACCGCCACGGCCTCCGACGTCGGGTGGAACGCGAGCTTCGACCCGAAGAAGGACGCCCCCTGGACCGCCTTGAACAGGGCGGCGATCATGTCCGCGGACGCGGTGTCGTACGGGGAGAGCTCGAGCGCCCACACGCCGGGGCCCTCGTAGTGCGTCACCGCGCCGAGGACGAAGCGGCGGTCGGGCGTGAAGTACTCGGTCGCGTTGAACTCGGCCAGGGTAGGGACGTAGGGCAGCCCGTCGCCGGAGAGGTGCGTCGATACGAAGTCGTAATGGATGCGGTAGAGCACGCTGTTCTGGAAATACAGCGCGTTCTGGTCGGCCTGATCCATGACCACCTTGACCGACCGCGCGCCGGGCAGGCTGGCGTCGACGGGCTCCGACGCGAGCGCCTCGAAGTCCGCGCCGCACCCGACGCGCTTCAGGAACTCCGTCGATCCGTCCTGGCTCGTGCCTTCGCAGACCTCCACGACCGCGCCGGGGCCCTCCGGGGGGTCGCTGCTGCTGCACGCCGCCGGCAGCAGGGCGGAGCCCAGCGCGAGCGCGAGGATGGACGTGATGCGGGTGCCTTCGTACATGAGTCCTCCAGAGACAAGTAAGCTGGCCGAGGGGTGGCGCGCGCGCCGGGGAGCCTGCGTCAGGGCGTCAGGGCGTCAGGGCGTCAGCGCGAAGCAGTAGATCCCGCCGTATCCGCCGCCGGAGCCGACGGTGGTCGTGCCGGGCAGCGGTCCGCCCTGCTCCAGGAGGTTGATGCCCGGCGCGCACCCTGCCTCGTCGAGGGAAGACATCCAGTTGGCCATGTTGATATCGCCGCCGGGGCCTCCGCCTGTGGGGAAGCCTCCGGACCCGCTGGACCCGCCAGGGGCACCGGCGCCGCTGGAGCCGCCGGGGAAGCCGCCGCCGAAGTTCCTCGGCCACGAGTGACCGACGCGCGGCCTGCCCTCGGCTTCCGTGCCCTCCGCGCTCGTCCAGTCCTTGCACGTCGCCGTCGCGCTGTAGAGCTTCCCTTCGTCGTTGGTCCCCGTCAGGATGTCGTGGTTGTCCACCTCGGGCTGGCTCGGATCGGGCTGGTGGTTGGGGACGCCGTCCTCGTTCGGCAGATCGTCGATGATCGCCTCGTCGGCCGCGGTGGGACGGTCGTTGAGCAGCTCTGTCTTGTTGTTGGCGACCAGCCGCCCGAGCCGGTCGTACCAGGGCCCCTCGCCGATCCGGTCGATCGCGTTGACCTGATTGCCGTCCTCGCCCGCCACGGCGCTCAGGAAGGCGCGCCACGTCTTGCCCCCCGCGCCCGGCATGCTGCGCTCGGCGATCGTCGCGCAGATCTTGTCCGCGCCGCGGAGGCCGGCGCCCGGGCCCGTCTCCCCGAAGCGGAAATCGCCCCCGAAGCCGTCCTGGGAGCCCGACAGGTCCTGCATGGCGACGAGGCTCGTCACGAAGAAGCTGAACTTCTCGGTGGTGCCGCCGCCGCTGGTCGTGGTGGTGCCGCCGCCGCTGGTCGCGGTGGTGCCGCCGCCGCTGGCCGCGGTGGTGCCGCCGCCGCTGGTCGTGGTGCCGCCGCCGCTGGCGGTGCCGCCGCCGGTCGTCGCGCTGCCGCCTGACGAGCTCGATGACGTGCCGGTCGCTCCGTCGCTCGACGACTCCGCGTCCGAGCCGGAGCAGCCGACCACGTGGGAGAGCAGCGCGATGGCGAGGGGGAGAAGCAAAGGACGATAGGTGCGTGTCATGGTGTCGGTCTCCTCATCGGGTCAAGCAAGGGTCAAGCAACGTTGTCGACCTCGCCGGGGATCGGCGAGGTTCATTTGCAGGTGAGATCGGCCTGGCAGGTCTGGCCTTCGGGGCACTCGGAGGTGTCGCTGCACGAGGTGAGCCCCGCGATCACCACCGCCTGCTCGATCTGGGACGAGACCACGAGGTCGACCCGGCCGGGCGCGATCGTCGTGGAGCCCACGGACCTGCGCGTGACGATGATGGTCGGGAAGCCCGCGACGCCGAGGTCGAGCAGCTGCGTGACGAGCGACGCCGGCAGCTCGAGAGAGCCCGTGTCGTCGGCGACGCACTCGATCATCCCCTTCGTGCCGCCGTGATGGCTGATATCGAGCTTCACGTAAACCGTGGAGACGCCGGTCTGCCCTGGCGGGGTCCACTCGAGCTGCACGGCCTGATCGGGCTGGAGCTCGATCGTGTCGTTCAGGAGATCGAGGGGGCTCACGCCCTTGGCCTCCAGCGTGAAGGCGCCGAAGTAATCGCCGCTCGCCTCGAAGCGGACCGGCTGGCCCTCGTCGGCGGGCGGGTAGCGGAGCTTCACGCCGGCGGGAGGCTGGTAGTTGTTCGCCGTGGGGGTCATCACGAGCGACGCCTCTTCCGACTCGAGGTTCAAGCCGGTGACCGTCACGGGCCCGGCGCTGTGCGCGCTCGGGTAGGCCTGGCACGTGTCGTCCTCCACGCAGACGGCGCTGCCCCCGCAGGGCTGGTTACAGAACGGGACGCGCGGCGTGAGGACCTTGCAGCTCCCCTCCTCGGCCGCCACCTCCCAGACCACCTGGGAGGGCGTGGGCCCGTCGTAGAGCTTCCCGATCACCGATGTGCTGCCGGACGCCTCCGCCGCGGTCGTGTCGGGCAGCGAGCGCACCTGGAAGGCGCCGATGAGGCGCATGGGGTCGCCCGTCTCTCCTCCCTGGCCCGGGGGATCGGCGTCCGGAGCGCCGGCGCCGTCGCCCGCCGAGGTCGAGCAGCCGAGGGACAGGAGGCCCAGCGCCCCGCCAAGGAAGCCGGCGCGCGAGGCGCCTTTGGAAAGGATTTTTACAATCGAGCGGACTTTTCGCGACATCTCGGTGACCAGGTGGTGACGTCGCGAGATGCCGGGTCAATTTTTTTTGGAGGCGTCAGCCCCGGGCGCTCACCTGCCGTCGAGCTCGGCGAGGCGCGCGCGCAGCCGCGGCGCGTGGACGCTGTCGCCGTGACGGGAGAGGAAGTCGGCGATGGCCGCGCGCTCGTCGGCCGCTCGCCCGAGGCGGCGCAGGCACTGCACCCGCCCGACCCGGGCCTCGGCGGCGAGGGGGCCGGCGCCGGCGAGGTAGCGGTCGAAGTAGCCGAGCGCCTCCGCGGCCTTGCCCTGCTGGAGCGTGATCTGGCCGAGCGAGACCAGCGCCGCCCGCGCCTCGGGGCTGGACGGGTGCTGCGCGAGCAGGGCGCGGTAGGCCGCGCTGGCCTCGGCGCTCTTGCCCTGCCCGAGCCGGGACTGCGCGCGCACGAGCAGCGCCTCGGCGCTCATCGCGCCCTCCTCCGCGCCCTGCCTGGCGGGCTGCGGGGCGCGCTCGCGGGCCTCGACGCCGCCGGCGGCCGCGGGCCCGGTCGCCGCCGCGCCGGCGCCGCGCGACGGCTCGGTCGCCGCCGCGCTGGCGCCAGCGGCGGCGGGCGCGCCCGCCGCGCCAGCGGCCGCGGGCTCGTTGGCCGCGCCAGCGGCCGCGGGCTCGTCCGCCGCGCCGGGCGAGGGCTCTGCCGGCGGCGCGGGCGCGGGTAGGCCCGGGGCCGCGCGCGGCGCGCCGCTCGGATCGAGCACCTCGTTCCCGCGCGGCGCGGGCGGCGGCGCCTCCGCGGGCCCGTCGATCAGCTCTGCCGCGAGCGCGGCCAGCAGGGTCGCCGCGACGGCCACGCCCGCGATCGACCCCGCCAGCCCGCGCCGCAGCGCCGGCCGCGGCGCCGCGCGCGGCCGCGCCCTGCTCGCCGGCGCGGGCTCGCCGTGGGCGCGCGCGAGCACCCGCTGCAGCATGGCGGCGTCGCTGAGCTCCCGGCCTTCGCCGCGCGGGTCGCCGAGCTTGCCGAGCGCCGCCCAGAGCGGCGCCTCGCCGCGGAGCTCGGGGTCGTCCTGCTCGGCGCGGCGGAGGAGCTCCGCGTCCTCCGGGCCGATCGGCTCGCCGCGCGCCTCCGCGGCGAGGATCGCGGGCAGGCGGTCCAGGTCGATCTCGGATTCTGGCGTCGCGGTCATGCTGTCCTCTTCCTGCCGACGGCGATGTCCTGGCGCACCTGCTTGCGGAGCGCGCCGATGCCGAGGCGGAGCCTGCTCTTCACCGTATCGGGGCTGACGTCGGTCATTCCAGCGATCTCCTCGATGGAGTAGTCGAGCGCGTGGTGCAGGAGGATCACGTCGCGCTGCGCCTCCGGCAGCGCTTCGAGGTACGCGCGCGCCTCGCGCGGGAGGGCCTCGAACGGGGGCTGGTGCGGCGCCTGGGCGATCTCCTCGTCGATGGCGCTCTCCGGCGCGGCCGGCGCGCCGTCCCGGCGCTGCTGCTTGACGTGCCGGAGGATCGTCCGGACGGCGATGCGCCTGGCCCAGGCCTCGACGGTGGCCTCGCCGCGGTACGTCGAGGCGCTCTCGAGGATCGCGAGCAGCGCGAGCTGCGCGGCGTCGTCGGCGTCGGCCGAGCTCCTGTGGAACGCCCGCGCGATCCGGCGGACCCGCCCCATGACGTGCGTCATGAGCCAGGCCTGGGCCTGCGGGTCCCCCGCGCCGGCGCGGCGCATCCGCTCGAGGTCGAGCGGCACGGGAGCGGCGGGTGACGGGGCGGGCGCGGGGCGCGTCATGGCGCAGGCCAGGCGCGGCTCGGGCAGCGCTCCGAGGCTCGCGCCGAGGGCGCGTGTCTGCTCAGCGTCCATCGCCGCGATCTGGTGCGGTGATGGGCCCGGATCGGGTCAATTTCTTTTACGCGAGGGGTCACGCCGCCCGGGCGCTCATCGCGTGCCCGCCGCGCCCGCGGCCGCCGGCGGGGACGGCAGGGCGACGCCGAGCTCCAGCCCCATGCCGGCGAGGATCCGCACCGGATCGGGCTGGAGCGCGAGGCCCGGGTGGACGGAGGCGTCGGGCCGCGTCAGGAGGAAGTCGACGCCCAGCATGGTCTTGAGGCGCAGCCACGGGGTGATCGGGTAGCCGAGCTCCGCGACCGGCGCGACGCTGAAGAGCACATCGGTCTGGGGCTCCGGCGGCGGCAGCTGCCGCGGGGCCATCCGCGGCCACGTCGCCATCGGCGGCCACGTCCAGGGAGGGGCGTACGGCGGCCGGTACGGCGGGGCCCGCAGCGGCTCCTGCGGCGGCGAGGCCGACGATTGCGTGCCGCTTTGCGGGACGCGCTGGATCACATCGACGCTGGCGCGCGCGCCGACCTGCAGGTCGAGGCCGAGCGGGAGGCGGAACCGGAGCTGGCCGCTCGTGCTCACCGGGTGGCGCACGAGGTCGAAGGCGAACCGCTCGTCGCCGACGGAGGTCGAGGGGACGAGCTCGTAGCCCAGGCCGAGCACGGCGCGGTCCACCGGCGCCCAGGAAGCGCGGAGCGCGGCGGCGCTCTGCCAGGGCGCCTCCCCGCTGAAGTTCGCGCCGGAGTAGCCCGCGAGGAGGGCGAGCGTGGGCAGCCGGCCCGGCTCGCGGCGGGCGCCCTGCTGGAGAGCCGCGGGCGCGCGCGGGCGCGGCGGGGCGTCGTCGGGCGTGTCAGGCGGCGCGGCGGGCGCGGGGACCGCCTCGGGCGCGAGCGCCGCGGTCGCTGGCGCGGCCGCGGCGACGTCCACCCGGGCCATGCCGGCGATGTGGCCCTCGCGGAGCTCCTCGGCGACCGCGCCGGCGATGTTGGCGAGCGACTCGAGGGCCGTGGCGGTCTGCCCGGGCGGGACCGGGATCCGGCGGCCGTAGATCTGATCGCCGTCGCGCTCGACCACGTACAGGGCGAGCTCGCCCTTCGACCCCGCGTCGATCCAGAGCACGCCCCGCGCGTCCCACGCCTCGGCGAGCGCGCGGGCCTCGGGCAGGAGGCTCTGCAGCGCGGGCCTCGGCGCGTCGGGGCGGACGATCTGGAGGCGGACGCCGAGGGGGCGCACGTGGGCCGCGACGAGGTCGACGGCGCGCTTGTCGGTGCGGTCGGCGCTCGCGGAGGCGGCGAGGACGAGCACCGGCTGGGCGGCGGCAGGCGCGTCCGCCGCGGCGGCCGGCAGGGCGAGGAGCGCGCAGGCGGCCGCGCTCGCGGCCGTTCGGGCAGCGCGGAGGGCGAGCGCGAGCGAAGCAGCCGGCACGGGCTGCGGAAAATAACATCAACCAGGCCGGGGCACCATCGAGACGAGGCGGGAGGCGAGCTCGGGCGATGGGGAGATCTGCCTATCGACGCGGGAAGGCGAGGTGGAAAAATCAATGATCTTCCCGCCTTCATGGGAGCTCGCGCCGGGAGCTCGCGCGGCCGGCGCGAGGAAGGAGCCCGGGGCGGCGATGCTGGGCGGGCGAGGCTGCCCACGCCGCGCCCCGCTGGCGCGGCGGCATCCCGCGTCGCCGCGGCGGGCATCCCGCGTCGCCGCGGCGGGCATCCCGCGTCGCCGCGGCGGCATCCCGCGTCGCCGCGGCGTCAGCGCGCGCCGGTCGAGCGCGGGTAGCTCCCGAGCACCTTCACCATCTCGCAGCGGGCGCGCAGCCGCTCGATCGCCTCGGCCACGCGCGGATCGCTCCGGTGCCCCTCCAGATCGACGAGGAAGACGTAGTCCCAGTGCTTCTGCCGGCTCGGGCGCGACTCGATCCTCGTCAGGTTGATGGCCGCGTCGTCGAAGATGGCGAGCACGCGGCGGAGCGCGCCGGGCTCCTCCTGCACGGAGAAGACGAGCGACGTCTTGTCGGTGCCCGTGGGCGGGGCGTCCCCCGGGGCGATGACGATGAAGCGCGTCGCGTTCTCGGGGCGGTCGTGGATGCGCTCGCGCAGGAGCGGCAGGCCGTAGAGCTCGCCGGCGCCGCGGTTGCCGACCACGGCCGCGGCCGGGTCGCCGACGGCCTCGTGCGCGGCCGCGGCGGCGGAGACCGTCTGGATGATCTGCGCGCCGGGCAGGTGCTTCGTGAGCCAGAGGCGGCACTGCGAGAGCGCGTGCGAGTGCCCGTGTACCCGGGTGATGCCGCTCAGCCCCTCCGCCTTGCTGAACAGGCAGTATGCGACGTCGAGCACGAGCTCCTGCCGGATCTGGAGATCGCTCTCGATCAGGGCGTCTGCCGTCAGGGTCACCGAGCCGTCGGTCGAGCTCTCGATGGGGACGACGCCGCACGCCGCCTCCCCCGCGCGCACCGCGTCGAAGACGCCCTCGATGGTGCCCGTCTCGCGGTAGCGCGCCGCCAGCCCGAACAGGTGCCGCGCCGCGACCTCCGCGAAGGCGCCCTCTGTCCCCGGGAAGGCCACCTTCATCGGCTCTTCGAGCGACAGGCAGGCGCTCATCACCTCGCGGAAGATGACCCGGATGGCGTCGCGCGGGAAGCCGCCCGCGCCCTTCGCCTGGAGCCGGGTGAGCACGCGCCGTTCGCGCTCCGGGTCGTGGAACTGCGTCGCGTTCGCGGCGCGCTTCGTGTGCGCGACCTCGACGGCCACCTCGGCCCGCTCGGCGAGGAGCTCGAGGATCCGATCGTCGATGCTGTCGATACGCACACGGAGCTCGTCCAGGGTCGCCATGAGCTTCTTCCACCTCGCGATGAGAACGGCGGCCATCAAAGCGCAGGGGGCGGCGCTCCGCAAGGCTCGCTTCGGCGCGGGGAACGCGCGGAACGCGCGCGACGGAGACGCGCGTCAGGGGCGAAGCGGCATCCGTGCGGGCTCGACGCGCGGAGCCGATGGGAGGGAGAAAAACCGGCAAGGGCGAAGGGGAAGAAGAGCTCTGGGCGGGAGCGATCGGGGCGGGAGCGGGAGCGATCGGGGCGGGAGCGGGAGCGATCGGGGCGGGAGCGGGAGCGATCGGGGCGGGAGCGGGAGCGATCGGGGCGGGAGCGGGAGCGATACGACGCCAGGTGTGCGGTACGGCGCGCACGAGGAATGTCGAGCATGACCTTTGATGGGTGCTGTCGAGAGAGAGGTGTCAACGGTGTTCAACGCGGCTGCGCGTCTGAATGCTGCTGCGCCGATTGGCAGGCGCAGCATGCGAGGGAATGCGGCCGCTGAGGGGAGGATGAAGTGTCCTGTAATTGCTTGTTATCGAGCAGGTGTTGACACGCTGCGTCCTGGCGTAGATACCTGGCCGTGAATTCAACGAACCTTGCGTCGGGAGATCCTCGAATGCGACAGGCGGGCTGGTTCTATCGTCTCGCGGTGTTCTGTGCGGTGGTGCTGCTGCTCGGGCGGGGGCATGAGGGCCTCGCGCTGGCGGGGCCTCTCGGGCCACCGCTCTTGTCGCAGTCGCCTCCGGGCGGAGGGGTGGCGCTCTCGTCGATTCCCTTGCGGCTGCCGAGCGACGGAGTCGGAGGCCTGTTGCTCGGGCCCCGGGTCGACGCGCCGCTGATCGAGGACGTGGGGGCACCCTATGGAGAAATGGTGCTCCCCGACCAGGCGCGCGTGGTGGCGTTCGAGGGGGCCGTGCTGGAGATCCCCCAGGGAGCGGTGGACGAGCCCGTTCGCATCACGATTCGCCCGCTGCCCCTGGGCGAGGTGCAGCCGATGGGGCGCGCGATGGTCAACGTCACGTCCGGCGGAAAGGCCTACCGCTTCGGACCGCACGGGCTCCGGTTCAAGAAGCCGGTGCGGCTGACGCTGCCTTATGACGAGCACGCGATCCCGCCGGGGATGACGGCGCAGCACGTGATGGGCTTCTATTTCGACGAGGCGCTCGGCACCTGGCAGCGCGTCGAACGGGCCGGCGAGGCGGCGAAGGGCAAGCTGGCGAGCCTGACCGACCACTTCACCGATTTCATCAACGCGACGCTGGCGATGGCCGACGCGCCGGGCGCACGCTCGTTCGATCCGAGCAGCATCAAGGGGCTCGCGCTCGGCAGCCCGTTCGCCGGGGTGACGCTGGTCGCGCCGCCGGAGGCGAGCTCGAGCGGCTCGGCGCACCTGAGCCACCCGATCGAGGTCCCGCCGGGGCGCAATGGCATGCAGCCGTCGCTCTCCATCGGCTACGACAGCGAGCGCCGCAACGGGTGGCTCGGCGTGGGCTGGGATCTGCGGCTGTCGAGCATCGAGATCGACACGCGCTTCGGCGTCCCGACGTACGCGACGGGCGAGGAGCGCTATGCGCTCGATGGGAGTGAGCTCGTGCGCGTCGGCGACGCGTCGAGCGATCCGCGCGTCTACCGGCAGCGGGTGGAGGGGCGCTTCGCGCGGATCCTGCGCCACGGGACCGGGCCGGACAGCTATCACTGGGAGGTCACCGACAAGAGCGGGACGACCTATGTCTACGGCCGCAGCGCGACCGCGCGGCTCGACGATCCGGACCCGAGCCGCCCGCGCAACGTGTTCCGCTGGTACCTGGAGGAGGTCCGCGACACGTTTGGCAACCAGATGCTCGTCCACCACGCGCGCCGGGCTGACCCGGCGGGCCCGGCGCCGCGCATCGAGGTGCATCCCGAGCGCATCGAGTACACGGCCAACACGTCACAGGGCGTCGAGGCGGCCTATGCCGTGGACTTCATCTCGGAGGGCGGACGCCCGGACGTGATGCTGAGCGGCAGGCCGGGGTTTCTGGAGCAGACCAGCGAGCGGCTCCGGCGCGTGGACGTGCGGTTCGGCGAGACGATCATCCGCAGCTACGCGCTCGAGTACACAGAGGGTGATTTCGGCAAGAGCCTGCTCCAGGCGATCGCGGTCCGCGGCAAGGGGAGCCGCGACGCCGACGGGACGCTCACCAGCGAGGAGCTCTATCGCCATACGTTCGAGTATTTCACCGCGCCGCGGACGGCGTCCGGGCAGCCCGCAGCGTTCGCGGCCGACGCCGAGACGTGGGGGCAGCTGGGGTCTCAAAACGGCCTGTCACGTACGGAGGACTCGACCTTCGGCGGCAGCGTGTCGGTGGGGCTCCTCGGCATCGTCAGCGTGGGCGGCGGCGGGTACAGCGGCAATCAGACGACGCGCGCCAGGCTGCTCGACCTGAACGGTGACGGATTGCCCGACCTCGCCGATGACGGCGGGGATGCGCTGCGCAACCTGCTGCGCCTTCCGAACGATGATCACTTCGATCCGTTCCACCTCAGCGGACTCTACACCGACGACCTCGGGCTCACGGATACCTCGGGCTGGAGCGTTCACGCGGGCATCAACGTGGGCGATGCGCTCAGCGCGTCGGCGGCGTACACGCGCAGCCGGGCGGAAGACGAGCGGGTCGTCTCGGACCTCAACGGCGACGGGTTCCCTGATCTCGTGTCGGTGGGGGACGTCGGACAGCTCCAGGTCGCGATCAACGATCGGCGCGGCGGGTTCCAGGGCGTGAGGGATTGGGGAAACATCGACGCCAGCGCACCGTCGGGTCGCCCGGACTTCGCGCTGGCGTCGCGCGCGGACTTCCATCCGGCCGACCCGATGCTCCGGTGGACCGCGCCGTTCGAGGGGGATGTCCGCATCGGGGGCGCGCTCCAGAAGCAGGAGGCGGGGGGCGACGGGCTGCGCGTGGAGCTCGTGCGCAACGGGGAGCTGCCTGCGTTGTTCAGCCACGCCTTCGGTCCGGACGAGCTCGGGCCGTGCGCGCTGGGTGCGGGCGATTGCGGGGGCGCGCCGCTCTCGGTGCACGTGCTCGCGGGTGATCGCTTCTATTTCCGGGTGAGCGCGGCGCCGGAGATCGACCCGGAGCGGATGGTGAACACGGCGTCCGACCTGCTGTCGTGGAGCCCGTCGATCACCTACGAGGTCAGCGAGGAGCTGCTCGGGCAGGTGGGGCCGGACGGGCGGCCCATCCATCGATTCGAGTATGCGCAGGACCACCGCCTCGGAGGGCTGCCCGAGGTGCCGTGGGTCGCGTCGTCGGACGGGCTCGTGAGCATCACCGGCGATCTGGTGAAGGGGCCGACGAGCGATGCGCTGAGGGTCTCGATCGCGCGGGAGAGCGAGGGCGCGTTCCACAGCGTCATGGACGAGGAGGTGGTGAGCGCGGACGCGGGGGTGCTGGCGCTCGCGGGGCGGCTCCACGGCGACGCGAACGGCCTGGTCGAGGTGAAGGACGGCGATCGGCTGTGGTTCCGGGTGAAGTCGGACGTACCCGACGACCCGGCACGCATCGCCTGGACGCCGACGGTCGACTACCGGACCTATTGCCGCGCGGATCGGCAGACCGGCGAGCGGCGGTGCGGGCCGGTGCAATGCGGGGTGCAGCCGAATGGCCGCGCCGGCTGCAAGCTGGACAGCGACACGGCCGAGGACGCGCCGCTGCCGGTGGCGTTGATCCAGCAGCAGCCGTACGTGGCGATGCCCGTGCAGCGGTGGACGCCCGGGACGCGGCGCACGCCCTGGATCGCGCCGGAGACGGGGACGGCGCGGCTCGAAGGAACGGTGGTGGTGCCGGGGACGAGCACGTCGGCTCAACCGCTGACGCTGCTGGTGCAGGGCGTACACCGGCTGCTGTACAAGCAGTCGTATGTGGCGCCGAGCATCGCTGGAACGGCGTTCCCCTTGGCGGTGGACCTGGAGGTGCAGGCCGGCGAGCCGATCTACGTCGCGCTGTACTCGAAGGGCTCGCCCGGGAGCAGCGCGGGCCTGAGCAGCGCGTCGATCGACGGGGCCCCGGTGCCGGTCGCCCTGCTCGTGCCCGACGCGGTGTCCGAGACGCTGATCGACGGGGCGCCGCAGGATCCGACGGCGGGCGGGTTCCACGGCTGGTCGATCGGCTTCATGAACGGGGACCGCGCGTTCTCCGAGGCGGACATCCTGTTCCCGACCCGCGACCCCGAGCGCGGCTTCACGCTCGCGGTGCCGCTCTCGCCGGATGGAGGCGCGCCGGTCTGGGGCGCGGCGGCGTCGGAGGCGTTCGTGGGCAGCGATCGGGTGCTGCCGTCGGTGGTGGGGCGGCTCTCGGGGCGGCCTCAGCGGGGCAGCGTGCGGTATGCGGAGACGTGGAACGCAGAGCTCACGGCGGGCGCAGGCCCCGTGGGAGGGGGTTACAGCTTCGGCAGCACGACGACGGATCTGGAGCTGATCGACCTGAACGGCGACCGCTACCCGGACAGTGTCACGCGCGCGGGCGCGGTGTTGAACACCGGCAAGGGATTCGGTTCGAGCGCGCCGTTCTCGCTGCCGGACGCGCTGCGGCGAGTCGAGCACCGGACGGTGCGGCTGAGCGGCGATCTCGCATCGCTCACGTTCAGCGCGGGGAATGAGGAGGAGCAGACGCTCAACAAGACCGACAGCCGGGGGCGTTCGCAAGGATACCTGCGCACGAGCTTCAGCGCCGGGACCAGCTACGGGTTGTCGGCGGCGCACGTGGATCTGCTCGACATCAACGGCGATGGGCTGGTCGATCAGGTGACGCAGAACCCCGAGAGCGGGCAGATGACGGTGGCGCTGAACCTCGGCTACCGGTTCACGGCGCCGGTGCCGTGGCAGCGGGAGGGATTCAACAAGGCCAGCTTCAATGCCGGCGCGCTGAACGACGCGCTCGGCGAGGTGCTGGGCTTCTTCACGGACGCGGCGGGCGTGGAGGCGGTGCGGCTGGAGGATACGGGCGCGCAGAGCATCGGGTTCGGGGCGAGTGCAGGCGGCTCCAGCGGCGGGGTGAGCGCGAGCGTGGGCGCGGGGATCGGGTACACGCGCACAACGGCGCGCACGATCGTGGACTTCGTGGACGTGAACGGCGACGGGCTGCCGGACAAGGTGATGAAGGATCCGGAGGAGACGTCCTTCCGGGTGCAGCTGAACCTCGGCGACCGGTTCGCCGCGGAGGAGCAATGGCCGGCCGGCAGCTGGGGAGTGAACCTCGACCCGCCGGAGTACGCGTTCATGGGCAGCGGCGATGCGGTGGGCTTCCGGCGCTCGGAGAGCCACGACGGCAGCGTGTCGCTCCAGGTCTGCTATTTCGTCTGCATCGGCGGGTCGGTCTACTACTCCGAGGGAACCGGGGCGTCGCACCTCGGGTTCGAGGACATCGACGGCGACGGGCTGGCCGACCACGTGCTGAAGCGGGACGGCGACAGCGCGGTACGGGCGCGGAGGAACACGATCGGCAAGGCGAACCTGCTCTGGCGGGTGCACCGGCCGCTCGGCGGGAGCGTGGAGATCGATTACCGGCGCGAGGGCAACCTGGTCGTGCCGAGGCAGGTCGCGGGCGACGCGCCGGTGGGCGAGAGCGGCTTGCCGGTGGACGACGCGCGCACGGGGTTCGATGACCGCACGGCGGCGGTCGACATGCCGACGAGCCAGTGGGTGCTGAGCGATGTGGTCGTGCACGACGGTGTGGAAAGCGTGAGCGGCGCGCAGGGGGTGCACACATACCGGACGCGGATCGAGACGTACGCGGACGGGGTGTACCACCGCGACGAGCGGGTGGACCTCGGCTACAGGCACGTCACGACCACGGCGCTCAGCGAGGATGGCGTCGCCGCGATGTCGGTCGAGGAGGTGGGGTACGAGAACGAGGACGTCTACCGGCGTGGGCTGGTGGCGCGCTCGACGCTGCGCGATGCCGAGGGGATGCTCTACACGGTGGAGGAGGTCGATCACCTGCCGGCCGACCTGGCGCACATCGCGGCGAACGGGTGGTTCTTCCCGAGGGAGACGGAGCGGAGGGGCGCGTTCTACGAGGGGACCACGGACGACCCGGAGGCGGTTCACAAGAGCACGCGGGAGACGCGGTCCTTCGACGACCTCGGGAACCTCACCGACGTGTTTGCTTACGGCGAGGAGGGGACGGCGGCGGACGACGTGCACCACCACGTCGAGTACGAGCAGGACGACGCTCCTTATTTCGTGAAGCCAGAGCTCGTCCGGACCACCGACGCGGAGGATCGCGTGCTGCGCGAGCGGACGGCGACGTACTGGCCGGGGACAGGCGCGCTCGAGACGCTCACGAATGTCATCACCGGGGGCAAGCGGCCGGACGGCTCGCCTTATGCGGGCGACGAGGCGACCTGGCACTTCGGTTATGACGAGCTGGGCAACCTCGAAACCTTCACCGATCCGAGCAGCTTCACGCTGACTTACGGCTACGACGCGGTAACACAGAGCTACCGCACGTGCGTCACCGACAGCTTCGGGTACCGCTCGAACAGCGTGCCCAATCCCCTGTTCGGCACGGTCGCGCAGGAGACCGACGTCAACGGGCACACGATGGTGCACCGATACGACGACTTCGGCCGGCTGATCGGGGTCTGGGGACCCGGCGATCTCGCGGGGGAGGAGGCGGTTCCGGTCGGGTGCATGCCGGGCAAGATCTGGAGCGAGGAGGAGCTCGACGGAGAGGGCGAGCCGGCGATCGGGTTCGAGTACGCGCTCCAGCCGGATCAGTCGGCGGCGCTGCCGGCGTGGGCGAAGACGAGCCACAAGGACGAGGAGCACCCGGGCGATCCGATCGTGACGGTGACGTTCGCGGACGGGCTCGGGCGGGTGATCCAGACGAAGAAGGACGTGGAGCGCGACACGGGCACGGGTACCGAGGTCGGGATGACGGTGAGCGGCGCGGTGGCGTTCGACGCGCTCGGCCGCGTGGTGGAGCAGGGGCAGCCGGCGTTCAGCGCGGAGCCGGACACGACGTTCACGGCCGTGGAGATGCTGAGGGCCACGCGCTACCAGCACGACGTGCTGTCGCGAATTCGGCTCGTCGAGGTGCCGGACCCCAAGGCAACCGAGACGGACGAGCATGCGCAGACGTGGGTCGAGCGGGACCTGGTGCAGTTCGAGGGGCAGCTGCGGTTCCAGGAGACGGTGATCGACGCGAACGGCAAGTCGCGGAACACCTACCGGGACGTGGGCGGACGGATCGCGGCGGTGGAGGAGTGGAACACGATCGCCGGCGTCGAGCAGCAGATCGTGACGCGGTACGAGCACAACCCGCTGGACGAGCTGGTGCGGGTAACGGACGCGCGCAACAACGCGACGACGGCGACGTACGACACGGTGGGCCGGATGGTGGAGCTCGTGAGCCCTGACGCGGGCCGCACGGAGTGGCGGTACGACCTGGCCGGGAACCTGCGAGCGAAGCAGACGGCGGAGCTCGCGCTGCGCGGTCAGCTGATCCGGTACGAGTACGACTACAGTCGGCTGAAGAAGATCGACTATCCAGTGACGCAGGACGTGGTCTACACGTACGGCGGCACAGGCCAGGCGGGCGACGCGCAGGGCAACCGCGCGGGGCGGCTGAGCCAGGAGACGAGCGCGGCGGGGACGCGGAGCTACCGGTACGATCGCTTCGGCAACGTGGCCGAGCTCGCGGCGGAGTTCCCGCGGCTGCGCGAGCCGCACCGGGGGCCGTACCAGGCGACGCTGAAGTACGTGTTCGATTCGCTGGGGCGGATGCAGGAGATCCACTTCCCCGGGAGCGGCGAGGAGATCGTGCGCTACGGGTACGACCACGGCGGTTCAGTGGTGTCGGTGGTCGGGGAGAACCAGCGGGTGAATCCGCAGCACCCGGACGAGCCGATGACGACGGAGTACCTGAGGCACATCGGCTACAACGAGTTCGGGCAGCGGGTGCGCGTGGTGGCGGGCAACGGGGTGGAGACGAAGTACCGTTACGACGAGTCGACGCGGCGGCTGTCGGACGTGGACGCGGACCACCAGACGCCGCAGATGCGGTCGATGGGGCGCGCGCCGCGGGCGTTCCAGCGGCTGCATTACGAGTACGACCTCGTGGGCAACGTGCTGGGCCTCGACAACGAGGCGCCGTTCGACGAGTCGCTGGGCGGGGCTGTCATGGTGGGGACGACGCAGCAGCGGTTCGCGTACGACGACCTGAACCAGCTGACCGAGGCGTCGGGGATCTACCAGGAGCGGGGGAACGAGCAGCAGCGGTACGCGCTGGCCATCGAGTACGACGTGCTCGGGAACGTGAAGAAGAAGGGGCAGGAGGTCGCCCGGTACGTGCCGAATGGGCCGGGGCAGTGGCGGTTCGACCAGCCGATCCGGGAGCGGACGTACCGGAACGAGTATCGCTATACCGGGCCGCGGCCGCACGCGGCGAACGAGGTGGACGAGTTCGTGCCGGCAGAGACGCAGCCGCGGCTGCGGGAGCTTTCCTACGACGCGAACGGCAACCACAAGCAGTGGAGATACCGGAACAGCCCGCAGCGCAGCTTGAGCTGGGACGAGGACAACCGGCTGGTGTCGGTGAGCGAGAACGGGCAGGAGCTGTCGCGGGCGCTGTACGACGGCGCCGGAGAGCGGCGCGTGCACCTGCACCGAGTCGCCGGGGAGGAGGAGACGGCGTACGTCGACCAGCACCTCGTGGTGCGCAACGGGGTGGTCGCGACGAAGCACCTGTTCGCGGGCGCGACGCGGATCGCGAGCAAGATCGACGCCGACTGGTTCCAGGAGCCGCCGGTGCTGTACTACCACCCGGACCAGCTCGGGAGCACGCAGTATGTCACCGACCAGGACCAGCAACTGAGCCAGCATGTCGAGTACCTGCCGAGCGGGGAGCTGTGGGCCGACCAGACGGATTCGCGGTTCCAGAACCGGCAGCCGTACCTGTTCACCGGCAAGGAGCTCGATCTGTCGACGGGGCTCTACTACTACGGGGCGCGGAGCTATGAGCCGCGGCTCGGGGTGTGGCTGAGCCCGGATCCGGTGCTGGCAGAGTACATGGCCGGCAGGATCAACGGCGGGGTGTACCGGCCCATCAACCTGGGCCTGTACACGTATACGTGGAATAACCCGGTTGTGCTCACAGATCCCACGGGACGGTGGCCTACGGCCGAGGAGATCGAGGCAGGCCTCACGCGTGCAGAGGATACCGTGCTCGGATTCTCCTACGGATTTGTGCTCGGTGCGACGCCTGTTGTCGGCAATCTGCTGGGCTTCTTGCCACCTCCGAAGGATACGGCGTCTTTTCAAGTCGGCATGGGAGCCGGGCAGATGGCAGGCGGCGCGGTGCAGATGGCTGTCGGCGGAGCGATCGCGGGCGGTTCAGCTGCAGGCGGCGTGGCGGCCACCGCCGGTTCGGGCGGTGCAGCGGCCCCTGCAGCAGTTCCGGTGGCTGTCGCGGGCGTCGAGGTGGGCGCGGTGCTCGTGACGAGCGGCCGTGCCGCCGTGATGCAGGGCGCCATGACCATGCAGATGGCGGCGAACGGGGGGGACAGCAACGGTGGAAAGGCGGTGGCTCAGGCAACATCAGGGGGAGAAACGCCAGGTGGGCTAAAGCATACGACGCACTCGAGCCAGCGGGCGACTCAGCGCGGTTTTTCGGATAAAGCCATTGACAACATCGTGAGAAATAACTCAAGAAACAGAGTTGGAAAGATGGATGAGCGTGGGCGCAAAACGTGGGAGTACTCCGATCCGCGTGGCAATACGGTGGTGACGAACGAGGGTGGAGAAATAGTGACGGTTTTTTCGCCCGCTGAGGGTGGAAACTATATCCCGAAGCCATGAGGTAATGTATTGATATGGAAGACGTGTCCCAAGCAATATCGATCGAGGTTCGAAGTGTACTCCGCAGCGGTTGGTCGTTGGCTACCGAGGGATCGATGCTCGTGGTGGTAGGCCCGGACGCACAAGATTTCATTTCCGAGGTTTGGCGCATCGCTCGGTTCGTTGCCTACGACGACTATGTATCTATTGAGCGCCAAGCCGGACCAGGAAAAAAATATAGAATATTCTCACGGTCGCGAAACGATCTCGCTTTTGAGATGACCGTTCGGGCGATTGAGTGAACCATGTTCATTGATTCGTTGATCCAATAGTTGTCCATTGGTGCATGATATTTGTCGCGTGCGGTGAGTCTGGAGCGGACGCAGCGATGAGAGCCCGTGGCTCTAGGGTTGGGGGGCCCGAAATTCGAATGATGTTCGACATGTTTTTTTTTGTGCTCGGTGCGGCCCACGAGCAGGAGTGCCTCGGTCTTGAAGGAGAGCGTGTTAGATGGCTGCTCGCCTCTGTGGTTTCATTGGATTCGGTAAGTGGTGAGCTGATGGGTGGGGTCGAGATCTGCTCGGAGCTTGTGGAGATAAGAGCAGGTGAAGCTGTAGATTTCGATCGCGGATTTACTCCAGAAAATCTGAGCCAACGCAGACCGTCAAATTGGTCTCTCGGCCGGAGCTCGCGCCGGCTTTCCCATGCAGCAGCACGTAGGGGAGCATGTACCAAGCGCAGCTGTCGCGGGCGCTGTACGACGGCTCCGGGGAGCGGCGGGTGCACCTGCTGTTATCGTGCCCGGTAGATGCGATTTTGGGGGCACTTTGTGAGCCGACTCCTTGATGGCCATCCGGAGCCTGGAACCCCCGGCCGGCGGCATCTTGTCGAGCCGACACCTGCTGGAGAGATCATCCTTGTCGGTGCTGTCGTTGTAGGATCTACAGGCTACGCGGGCTATCTGATCTTTGACGCTGCCGCGAATGGAGATCCTCCCAAGCCCCCGAGTCGTTCCCCATACCCGAGGACACGCCCAAGGATATCTCGGCGCCGCCGACGGCGACTGCCGGCCGGGGGCCTCTCACAGAAGCAGACTTGTGGGCCTCACATCCGGCTCTTCGGGACGCCGGCCGCTCAACCGCTCAGGTCGTCCTCGTGGGCGCCGCCGACCAGATCGTCCGTCTCGCCGGGCGCGAACCCGACCAGATCCGGCTCCGGCGTCAGCGCCACGCCGAACCTGTCGAGCACCCCGCGCCGCACGCGCCGCGCGAGATCGAGGAGCTCCGCCGCGGTGGCGCCGCCGCGGTTCACCAGCGCGAGCGTGTGGCGCGTCGAGATGCCCGCGGCGCCGTGCCGCGTCCCCTTCGCGAAGCCGGCGCGCTCGATCAGCCACGCCGCCGACAGCTTCACCCGTCCGCCGTCCGCCGGGTACCGCGGGATCGACTCGCCCGGCGCGAGCACGCCCGCCGCCTCGATGCGCGCGACCGCGCCCGCGGCGGCGCCGGCCTCGAGCGTCGGGTTCATGAAGAACGACCCCGCGCTCCGGCCGTTCTCGTCCGCCGGATCGAGCACCATCGACTTGCCGCGGCGGAGCGCGATCACCGCGCGGCGCACCTCGTCGAGGGGCGGCGCGGGCCCCCCCGCGGGCGCGGCGAGCGCCCGCTGGAGCTCGGGGTAGCGGACCGCCGCCGCGCCGCCGGGGCGCAGCGCGAACGTGACCGCCGTGATCACGTACCGCCCGCGCCACGCGCGCTTGAACCGGCTGTCGCGGTAACCGAAGCCGCAGTCCGCGCCGGCGATGACGGCCGCCGCCCCGGTCGCGCGGTCGACCGCGCGGACCTCGGCGATCGTCTCCGCGACCTCCTGGCCGTAGGCGCCCACGTTCTGGATCGGCGTGGCGCCGACGTCGCCCGGGATGCCCGACAGGCACTCGACGCCCGCCCACCCCTCGGCGACCGCGCGCGCGACGAGGTCGTCCCAGCCCTCGCCCGCCCCGGCGCGCACGAGGACGCGCGGCGCCGGTCCGCCGGTGACGTCGTGGTCCACCGCGCCCACGGGCCCGCGCACAGGCTCGATCCCGCGGACCCGCACGCGCAGCACCAGCGCGTCGACGCCGCGGTCCGCGACGAGCAGGTTCGAGCCGCCGCCCAGCACGAACAGCGGCACGCCGCGGGCGTCGGCGAAGCGGAACGCCTCGACCACCGCCGCTTCGTCCGCGGCCTCGGCGTAGAAGCGCGCCGGCCCGCCCACGCCGAGCGTCGTGAGCGGGGCCAGCGGGACCGACTCGCGGATGTCGAGGCTCAGGGCTTCTTCTCCGGCTTCTGCGGGCTCTCCGCGCCGCCCGGCTTCTGCGCGCCGCCCGGCGCCTGCGCCGGCTTCTGCGCGCCGCCCGGCTTCTGCGCGCCGCCCGGCGCCTGCACCGGCCGCGCCACCCGGATGCCCGCCATGAAGCCGCTGTCGACCGCCTGCACCCGCTCGACGAACGCCCGGTACTCGTCGATCGCCACCGTCCCCGTCGGCAAGCTGAGCGCGAAGTCCTCCTCGATCGCCGCGCCGTAGCTGCCCTTGCGCGACGCCGCGAGGCCCGCGTCCTCGACGCGCACGCCCTCGGGCGCGCGCGCGACCGCGTAGCCCGCCGGCAGCTCGATCCGGCGGCGCACGTGGTACTGGAGCGCCGTCTCGATCGCGAGCGCGCTCTTGCGGGCGCCGCGCGAGGCGTACGTCGCGCCGAGCGTGCCCGTGAACGCGCGCGGGAACACGAGGTGCACCGGCTCCAGCCCCGGCAGCGTCCACGCCGCGCCGTCCTTGCCCTCCGGCCGCGCGAAGCCGTGGATCGTCACGGCCGCGCGCAGCGCGACCTCCCACGACCCCTCCGTCGACGACACGACGACGTCCTCGACGTCGGCCCACGGGAGCCAGCCGAGCACGACGCCCCGGAGCATCTCGCGCCGCGCCGTGCCGACCACCGTCTCGAACGCCTCCGACAGCGCCTGCGCCGCCCGGCCGTGCAGCAGAATCGTGAACGTTCCCGCGGCGTTACCCTGCGCGTCCACCGCGAGCCGCAGGTCGACCTCGTCGCCCGTCTCGCCGCTCGTGCCCGCCACCGTGACGAGCTCGCCGCCCGGCAGCATGGCGGCGCGGCCGCGCAGCTCGGGGCTGATGCGCCCGGGCGGCAGCGGCGGGCCCTCGACGTCGGCGTCGATCCACACGTCGCCGCCCGGCAGGCGCGCGACGACGAGCGGGTGGCGGAAGCGCCCCACGTGCGGCGGGAAGTCCGCCGACGAGCTGAACGGCTCGGTCTCGGCGATCGCGAGGTCGGCGCGCACGCCGAGCTCGCGCAGCGCGCGGTAGATGACCCACGACCGGCTGCCCTGGCCGAGCTCGATCATCGCCCGCGCCGTCGTGCGCTGCGGGCCGCCGCCGAGGAGCGCCGCCATGTCCGAGAGCTCGGCGCCGCCGGCGACCTTCACCGCCTTGCCGGCGGCCGCGACGACGCGCTCGAGCAGCGCGGGCGACGGCGCCCGCTCCGGGCCCGCCGCCTCCCGCGCCCAGCGGGTCATGTACGGGTCGCGGTCCGCGAGCGCGCGGATGTTCTCGTCGATCGCCGCGGCCACGTGGCCCCAGGTCTGCGTCCCCAGGCTGACGCCCACGCCCATCTCCATCCGCGGCACGCCGTCCTCGATGCGCCGCGGCGGCTGGTCCTTGATGCGCCAGACGCTGACCGTGGAGCCGCCCTCGGTCCGCTGCTCCGCGGCGCCGAGCAGCGGGTGCGACCAGACGGCGAGCCGGAGCGACGAAGGGCGGCGCACCTCGATCTCGGCCTCGCGGACGCTCGTGCGCTCGGGGAGCAGGTCCCACGTGTCGATGACCAGCTGGCCGCTGTCGCCCGGCAGCGCGTAGCCCTCGGTGACCTGCTCGACGTAGTCGCCCTGCTCGAGCTGCGAGAGGTCGCTGTGGTCCTGCGCGGCGTTCGAGGCCGCGTCGGGCGCGAGGACGCGGCCGTCGCGCTTGTGGATGCGGCGGCGCAGGAGGCGCGCCGCGCCGCGGCCCTCGATGAGCGGGCCGTACGCGACCGCGCCCTGGGCCACGTCGGTGGTGCCCGAGACGCGGCGGAGGTCGTACGTCACGTAGTGGACGAGCCCGTCGGGCGAGATCGTGAACCGCTCGACGTGGCGCAGCACCGCCGTCGCGGCGCCGGGGAGGAACGCCTTGGCCTGGTCCTCGAGCACGAGCTTGCGCCCCTCGGCCTCGAGCGGCGGCGCCGGGTCCGGCGTGAGGCCGAGCGCGCGGGCGATCGGGCCGATGCCGGCGGGGGTGTCGCGCGCCGTGGTGCGGTCGCGGGCGAGGCGGCCCCGCGCCGCGCGGACGTCGCCGCGGCCGGCGGCGAGGCCGAGCGCCTCCAGCATCACGCGCTCGCCCGGCGCCATCGCGTCGTACACGGCGAGCGCGCCGCGCAGGTCGCCGCGGGCGACCCGCTCGCGGAGCTCCACGTCGCGCAGGGCGTCCGGCGCGCGGCGGAGCCGGCGCAGCCGCTGGATCTCGGCGAGCACCGCGTTCCTGTCGCTCGCGCCGAGGAGCGCGCCCAGGCATGCGGTGCCCGAGCGGTCGAGCCCGCCGTCGCAGGCGGCCTTCACCGCGTCGGCGCCGACGCGGCCGTGGATGCGGTCGTCGATCGTGGCGAGCAGCGCCGAGCCCGGCGCCGCGGCGGCGAGCTTCGCGTACGCGGCCTCGGCGACGTCGGTGACGCCGGCGCGGCGCGCGAGCGTCGCGAGCTCGGCGAGCACCATCCTGTCGGCGTCGGGGACCGCGGGCGCCTTGAGGCCGCCCGGCCCGGGGGGCGCGACCTTCACCCCGAGCTCCCGGAGGGCGGCCATGGTGCCCTCGCCCTGGCCGCCGCGGCGCTCGGCGAGCTCCGCCTCGTAGAGGCGCGCCTCCCACGATGCGGGCCACGCGGCGAGCACGCGCTCGAGGGCGGCGCGGGTGCGCTCGACGACCTGGGTCTCGGGCAGGTCGCCGACGCGGCGGATGGCCCGCGCGTAGAGCAGGTCGTGCCGCGGCGCCCGCGGCGCGCGCGCCGCCGGCCCGCGCGCCGCGCCGTCGCCGGCGGGGCCGTCGCCGGCCGGGTCGAGGAGGTGCTCGGCCGCGCGGGCGTCGCCGAGCGCGAGCAGCGCCGCGGCCGCGACCTCGACGGCCGCCGGGCCGCCGCGCGGGGCCGGGGCGAGGTCGACCGGGGCGGGCTGCGACGCGGCCGCCGTCGCGGCGGCGCCGGGGCGCGGCGCGCGGGCCCGGAGCGGCAGGCCGTTCTCGCCCCACGCGCCGAGCTCGATGGCGCCGCCGTCGCCCTTCTGCGCCACGCGGACGACCACGCGCAGCGTCCCTGGCTGGGCCTCCACGGTCGCGAGGCGCGTGACCTGCGCGCCGCCCGACGCGTAGTCGCGCTGGATCGCGGTCACGCCGCCCACCTCGAGCACGGCCGCGGACGACGAGGCGAGCGCGAGGCTCACCCGCTGGGCGACCGGGTTGTGGAGGTCGATGATCACGGCGCGCGTGCCCTGGAGGGCGCTCACCGCGTCGACGTCGATCGCGCACGCGTCGGCGCGGACGACGATGGGCGAGGCGCTCGCCGCGAAGGGCGCGATCCCCGGGTAGGACCGCGCGAGGGGCGCGCCCGGCGCGGAGCTCAGGGGCGAGGGCCGGGCGAGGCTCTGGAGCGGGGCCGGGTCGAGCGGGCCGACGAGGGCGGCCTCGCCCGCGCAGCCGCGGCGCGCGCCCCACGTCGCGGCCGCGGCGTCGTCGCCGACGTGGAGGGCGACGCGGTGGAGCGCGGCCGCGATCGCGCTGCGCACGAACGGCAGCGTCCGCTCGCCGCGGCCGGCGACGTCGGCGAACGCCCAGGCGCGCTGGAGGCGGCGGGCGACCTCGGGGAGCGCCTCGCGCGAGCGGAAGGCGATCGCCGAGGCGTCGGCGTCGGGGCCGCTCGCGGTGCCGGCGCCGAAGACGAGCGCGTCGAGCGACGCGAGGACGGTCGCGAGCGCGCCCTCGTCGCCCGGCGCGTCGACGGCGCGCTCGATGGCGTCGAGGTACGGCGCCGCGGCGGCGGAGCTCGCGATCTCGGCCTCCATGGCGGCGGCGAACGCGGCGGGGAGCGGCGCCTCGGCGGCGAGCGGGGACGCCGCGCCGCGCGGGGCGCAGCCCGCGGGCGCGGCGGCGGCGAGCGCCAGGGCGAGCGCCAGGACGGCGCGGGGCGCGACGAGGGCGCGCGCGCCGCGGCGAGGGCTGCGAGCGCTGGCCGCGCGCTGGCCGACGTTCCTGGTGCTGCGGGGCTCGGTGGTCACGATCGGCGTCTCCCGGCGCCGCGGCGGCGGTGCCTGTCCGCCGTTCCTTACGGGCCTGGGATTGCCGACGCAAACGTGAAGTTCGGCGGGCGGGAGCGGTCTGGCCGACCGCGGGGCGCGTCCCTGCGAGCGGCTCGCTGGCGCGCGAGGGGGTGCGCGGGCTTCGCCGGCGAGGGGACAGCCGGCTGCGGCCCGCTCTGCCGCGGCTCTGGCTGGCTCGGATGGGCCTATGGAGGTCGCCTGAGCCCGGATCGCGCCGCGGCGAGGTCGCCCGGACCTGCGCCGGAGGTCGCCACGCCCCGGGCCGCGCCGCGCCGCGCCCTCGAAGCGGCCGCCTTCTTGAGGCAGGGAATCAAGCCTTGTGGCACGCTGGCAGGACGACGATGAGAACACTGCCCCTGCAGGAGCTTTGCCGCCGTGCCGCAAACAACTGATCTCCACTTCCGCCGCGCCCTTCCCGAGGACGAGGTTCGCCTTCAGGCGATCCGGCGCGCGGCCTTCGCGCCGGTCTTCGCGTCCTTCCGCGCGATCCTCGGCGACGAGATCTACGAGCTGGCGCAGCGTCGGGGAGACGAAGCGCAGGAGGGGCTGCTGACGTCGCTGATGGCGGCCGACTCGGGCTGGGAGATGTACGTGGCGCAATCCGGCGACCAGCTCGTCGGCTTCGTGGCGCTCCGGCTCGATCGGGAGACGCACGTGGGCGAGATCGGTCTCAATGCCGTCGACCCCGCGCAGGCCGGCAACGGGATCGGCACCGCGATGTACGAGCACGCGGTGGCATGCATGAGGCAGGCAGGAATGAAGGTCGCCACCGTCGGCACAGGTGGAGATCCGAGCCACGCCCCGGCGCGACGCGCGTACCGGAAAGCTGGGTTCGACGTCGAGATCCCCAGCTTGTGGATGTGCCGCAAGCTCTGATATGGATCCCCAGGCCGAGAAGCTCGCCGAGCTCGCCGAGGTAGCCGAGCGGATCGAGCGCGATCTGAAGCGCTTCGATGAGCTCGCGATCATCGCCGCGCAGATCGCGCCTGTGCGGGAGCGGGAGAGCGCGCCTCATGGGCTCGCTCGCGTCCTCGCAAAGCTTCGACGATGGTTGATTCCTCGGCCGAGCGCCAGGGAGGAGGAAACCCGTCGATTCGATGAGGTCCAACGCCGCCTGGAATCACTCGAGAATTACGGTGCGGCAATGGCACGGGCTGCCGCGCAGGAGGCTGCGAACGTCAAGGAATGGGAGCTGAACGCGAAGCTCGCGGTTCGAGCCGGCGACGATGACCTCGCCCGCCACGCGCTCTCCTGGAAGCGGGAGGCGCTCGAGCGCGCGGCGACACTCGAGCGGCAAGCCGCGACGATCTCCGCGGCGATGGCCGAGTTCACGTCTGCTCTCGCCGCCATCAAGGCCTCCTCGCGCTGATGCGCGGGCGAACCATCCCAAAGAAAGGGTACTGATACAGTGACCGAGAACCGAGAGTCGGAGGCGCTTGAGATCGCTCCTGAAGCGATCACAGGCAGCGTGGCAGCCGGGCTCATCACAGCCCTGAATGCGGAGCTCTCCGCGCGCTATCACGAGCCGGGGGCGAACCACTTCCGTCTGGATCCAGACGAGGTCGCGCCTGGCGCCGGCATCTTCCTTGTCGCCCGCTGGCACGGTCGCCCCGTCGGGTGCGGCGCGCTACGTCGGCTGCGAGAGGCGCTGCTGGTGCAGGAATTCGGACCTCGCGTCGGAGAGCTCAAGCGCATGTACGTCGCGCCCGAGGCGCGAGGACGGGGGATCGGCCGCGCGTTGCTGCGGCGCCTCGAGGCGGAGGCACGGGAGCTCGGTCTCGACCGCCTCGTCCTCGAGACCGGGACGCGCCAGCCGGAGGCGCTCGCCCTCTATCGGAGCGCGGGATTCGCAGAGATCCCCCCGTATGGCGAGTACGTGGCGTCAGCCGCGACCAGCGTCTGTTTCTCCAGGAGCCTGTGACGCCTTGACGCGGCTGGCCGCCGGCTCGCGCCGCCTGACACGGCGTTGCAGCTGACGGGTCGAGCGGTTGAGAGCTGAACAACCTCTTGCGATGTGCCGGCCAACCTGTCGACACGACCGAGGAATCAACCCCGCATCGGGAATTCCCTTCCGGTGGCCGCGCAGGAGCCGTGTCGGTGCCTGCAAGAAATTGGACCGCGCCGCGCAGATTCTGCTAGGGGGAGTGACTTATGATCATCGCGCTCACCGGACAGAAAGGTGGGATCGGCAAGAGCACCACGGCCGTGAGCCTCGCCGTGGCCGCGCTGGCGAAGGGCCGGCGCGTGCTGCTCGTCGACGCCGACCCCCAGGGGACCGTCCGCACGTGGGGCGACGTGGCCGCCGAGGCGGGGCACGAGATCCCGACCGTCATGGCCATGGGCGCCTCGATGCACAAGCCGGGGCAGCTGCCGGAAGTCGCCGCCGCGTACGACCTCACGGTCATCGACTGTCCCCCTCGTCACGGTGAGATCGCGCGGTCGGCGCTGATGGTCGCCGACGTCGCCATCTATCCTTGCGGCCCCACGGCCGCGGACGCCTGGGCCCTGACCGCCGCGCTCGAGGTGTTCCGCGAGGCCGCCGCGCTGCGGAGCGCGATGAAGGGCTGCATCCTCATCACGCGCAAGCAGGGCCGCACCGCGCTCGGCAAATCGGCGCGCGCGGTGCTCGAGACCTCGGGGTTGCCCGTGCTCGCCACGGAGCTCGGCTATCGCATTGCCTACCAGGAGTCCCTCGCCTGCGGGCAAGGGGTGACGGGCTACGCGCCGCGGGACGCCGCGGCCAAAGAGATCACCCACCTTCTCGAAGAACTGGAGAAGCTTCATCATGGCGAAAAAGCAAGTCGCGGTCTCGCTAAGAAAGCCGCCGTCGCCTGAAAAGGCCGACGCGTTCGTCGCGGGCGCCACCGACGTCAAGCCGGCGCAGGACGCCGTGAAGTCGCGGCCGGCCGTCGACAAGCGGGCGCACGAAGACGGCAAGCCGGCCGAGGCGAAGCAGGAGCGGGCGCCGGCGCGCGCGCGCGCCCCGGAGGCGCAGCCGAGCGTCGCGGAGGCGCAGCCGAGCGTCGCGGAGGCGCAGCCGAGCGTCGCGGAGGCGCAGCCGAGCGTCGCGGAGGCGCAGCCGAGTGCCCCGGAGGCGCAGCCGAGCGCCGAGCCAGCTGCGGCCGCCGCGCCCCAGCCGCTCGCCACCACCTCGGAGCCGCCGGCCGTCCCGCCGGTGCTCGTCGGGAACGACGGCCGCGCGCGGCGCGCGGTCACGGTCTACCTCCCCGATCCGCTCGCGGATCGGCTCGTGCTCCACTGCATCGAGCACGACCGCGACGTGAGCAACCTGATCGGCGAGGCGATCGAGGTACACCTCGACCGGCGCCTCGGCCCGGCGTCCGTCTCCGCGGCGCCGGCCGCGGACGGCGCCGCCGCCGCGGCGGAGGCGCCCGCCGGCCCGAGCTACCGCGCCGACCCGTTCCGCGCCGCGGACACGAGCCCGAAGGGGCGGATCGACCGCATGGTCCAGGTCGGGCGGGTGCTGATGACGCTCTGGCGCCAGCGACCGCGCGTGAGCTGATCGGCAGCGCGCCGCGACTCACCCTTCTCGAATGTGGCCGGCGCCACCGCCTCTGCGGGCATGCCGGATCTGCGCAGGAGGCGAGGGGAGAGAGAACAAGGATCTTCCTGCCTTCCCTCCCTCCCACCTTCCTGTGAGCCTCTCTGGGGCCAATTGACATCCTTCAGGTGGGCGGGCAGGCTCTGAGTCGCGACGCCGCGCGATAGGCTCCGAGCCCGCCGCCGGGTGCGTGATGATCCGCCGCGCCACGGAACCGATCGCCGCGGCGGCAACTGGCCACCAGGACGAGCGATGACCCAGCATTTTCGGGACGACGGGGCGGCTGCGCGCGGCATCAACCAGAAGGAGGCGCAGCCCACGTCGGACGCCAGCCGCTCGGTTCACGCGCTGTTCGTGGAAGCGCCCACCGCCATCGCGGTGTTCCGCGGCCCCGACTGGGTGATCGATTTCACGAACCGGCTCGCGCAGCGCCTCTTCCGCGACCGCACCGCGGTGGGCAGGCGCCTCTTCCAGTGCGCCCCGGAGCTCGCCGGCTCCCAGGTGGCCGAGCTGCTCGATCGGGCTCACACCTCGGGGCGGCCCGCCGCCGCGTGCGAGCTCTTGATCCTCCTCGACCGGGGCGACGGCGAGCTGGCCGAGGGGTACTTCAACGTGACCCTGCAGCCTCTCCCGGCCGCCGCCGGCGGCACGGAGAGCGTGGTGCTCTTCGCGGTCGAGGTCACCGACCAGGTGCTCGCGCGGCGCCGGATCGAGCAGCTCGCCGAGCAGCTCGAGCACGAGCGCCACAAGCTGGAGCAGGTCATCCAGCAGATGCCCCACGCCGTGTACATCGCCGACGCCCCCTCCGGGCAGCTCGTGATGGGCAACGCGCAGGGCGCCGAGCAGCTCGGGCGCCCCTTCGTCGCGTCGGCGGATGTCGCCGCGTACAGCGCGGCGTACCAGGGCTTCCACGCGGACGGGCGCCCCTACGCGCCGCACGAGTGGCCGCTCGCGCGCGCCGTCGCCAGCGGCGAGCTCGTCCGGTCAGAGCCGGTGGAGATGCAGCGCGCCGACGGCTCCCGCGCGATCATCGAGTACAGCGCCGCGCCCATCCGCGACGCCTCGGGGCAGATCGTGGCCGGCGTCGTGGTGGGCGTCGACGCCACGGCGAGGATCCGCGCCCTGCGCGACGAGCAGCGCCGCAGCGAGCAGCTCAGGGGGCTCGCCGAGGCCTCGCTCGCCGTCAACTCGGCGCCGTCGCTCGACCGGATGCTCGCGGAGATCACCGAGCGGGCGCGCTCGCTCATCGGGGCGCACCAGTCGATCATCAGCATGGCCGACGACCAGGACTGGGCCCAGGCCATCAGCGCGGTCAGCCTCTCGGACAAGTACGCCGCGTACCGCGGCTACGAGGCGAGGATCACCGGGGGCGGGGTCTACACGCTCGTCTGCGAGCAGAACAGGCCGCTCCGCATGACGCAGGCCGAGCTCGAGGCGCACCCGGCGTGGCGCGGCTTCGGCGGCGAGGCGCCGCGCCACCCGCCGATGCGCGGCTGGCTCGCCGCGCCGCTCGTCGGCCGCGACGGGAGGACCCTCGGGCTCATCCAGCTCTCGGACAAGGTCGACGGGGAGTTCACCGGCGACGACGAGTCCATCCTGGTGCAGCTCGCGCAGCTCGCCAGCGTGGCCATCGAGAACGCGCGGCTGCGCGAGGAGGCGCTCGCCGCCGAGAAGCGCTTCCGCTCGATGGTGGAGGCGACCACGGTCGTCGTCTGGCGGACCAGGCCGAACGGCCATGTCGTGGACGACTCCCCGTCCTGGCGCGACTTCACCGGGCAGAGCTACGAGGAGTGGATCGGCTACGGGTGGCTCGAAGCCGTCCACCCCGACGATCGCGAGCACGCGGACGCCGCGTGGCGAGGAGCGGTCGAGTCGAGGAAGCGGTACGAGGTGGAGTACCGGCTGCGCCGGCGCGACGGCTCCTGGGCCCACACCGTCGCGCGCGGCGTCCCGCTCCTCGCGGACGACGGCTCGATCTACGAGTGGGTCGGCTGCAACGTCGACGTGAGCGACATCCGGCGCGCCGAGGAGGCGTTCCGGGTGCAGCACCAGCTCGTGCGCACCATCGCCGAGAACGCGACGCTCGGCCTGCTCATGATGGATGCGCACCAGCGCTGCACCTTCATGAACCCGGCGGCCGAGAAGATCACCGGCTTCACCTTCGACGAGATGAAGGCGCTCGATCGCCCCCTGCACGACCTCATCCACCACACGCGGCCGGACGGCAGCCCCTATCCCATGGACGAGTGCCCGATCGACAGGGCGCTGCCGCGCAAGAGCCAGGAGCAGGGGGAGGACGTCTTCGTCCACAAGGACGGCTCGTTCTACCAGGTCGCCTTCACCGCGAGCCCGATCCTCGACGGCAGCGTCCCGGTGGGCACGGTCGTCGAGGTCCGCGACATCACCGCGCAGAAGCGCGCCGAGGAGGAGCGCGAGCGCCTCATCGCCGCGCTCGAGCGGAGCAACAAGGAGCTCGATCAGTTCGCGTACGTGGCGAGCCACGACCTGAAGGCGCCGCTGCGCGGCATCGCGAACCTGGCGCAGTGGATCGAGGAAGACCTCGCCGGGACGCTCGAGGGCGAGTCGCGCGAGCACATGAGCCTGCTGCGCGGCCGCGTCCGGCGGATGGAGGCGCTCATCGACGGGATCCTCGACTACAGCCGCGCCGGGCGGGTGCGGCACGCGGTGGAGCCGGTCGACGTCGGCCAGCTCCTCGCGGACGTGATCGAGCTGCTCGCGCCGGCGCGCGGCGTCGGGCCGCGCGTCGAGGTCGAGCCGGGCCAGCCGGTGCTGCGGACCGAGCGGATCCCGCTGCAGCAGGTGTTCATGAACCTCATCAGCAACGCGCTCAAGCACGCGCGGCGCGCCGACGTGCGCGTGCGCGTCGGCCACCGCGACGCGGGCCTGCACCACGAGTTCTCCGTGGAGGACAACGGGCCAGGCATCGCGCCCGAGTTTCACGATCGCGTCTGGGGGCTGTTCCAGACGCTGGAGGCGCGCGACAAGGTGGAGGGCACAGGGATCGGGCTGTCCGTGGTGAAGAAGATCGTCGAGAGCCGAGGGGGACGCATCTGGATCGAGTCCGCCCAGGGCCAGGGCGCCACGTTCCGCTTCACCTGGCAGAAGCGCGATCCGAACGAGCGCTGAGGCCTGGCGGCGCGGCGGCGGCGCGCCGGATCCTTGGCAGGCTCAGCGGCGTGAAGAGCGGCGCTCCTCATTGGAGTTGAACCGGGCGTACCGGTGGTCCAAGCTCGAACAATGGGACACCCCGGGAGAGCCTGCGCGAACGTGAGCAGGCCGGAGTGCGCCCAGGCACAACGGCGGCCGCGAGACCTCCGCGGCGGTCGCCCTCTTGCCCTGGTAGGTGCCGCGGCGGCCATCGCGCGGAGGTTGACGTTCTCGTCCTTCCCGCCAAGGAGAACGGGGAGACAATGAACGTTGAAGAAAAGCTCCTGAACATCCTCCTCGTCGAGGACGACGAGGTCGACGTGATGAACGTCCGCCGGGCGTTCAAGCGGAACAACATCTCGAACCCGCTGTGGGTGGCCGGGAACGGGGTCGAGGCGCTCGAGATGCTGCGCAGCGGGGTCATCCCGGTGGAGCGGCGGCTGATCCTGCTCGATCTGAACATGCCCAAGATGAACGGGATCGAGTTCCTGCGCGAGCTGCGGGCCGATCCGGATCTCGTGTCCACGTCGGTTGTCGTGCTGACCACATCGAACGACGATCGTGACAAGGTGGGGGCCTTCAACCTCAACGTGGCCGGCTATCTCCTCAAGCCCGTCACCTTCCTCAGCTTCGTCGAGCTGATGGCGGCGCTCAACAAGTACTGGAGACTTGTCGAGCTACCCTAGCGAAACTCGCTGGCATTCTGGCCGTCGTCGCGGCGGAGCTCACCGACAGATCCACCACGCTTTGCCGAGCTGCCCGGCCCCCGGAGAGGGTGCTCGTCGCGCGGGGCGCGGACGGGCTGAACTCGCGTGGGACGTCCTGTGCCCGTCGTGCTGCGCACGCCGGACACAGGACGTCAATTGCGCTCAGACATCAGCCCGTCCGCGCCCCGCGCGACGAGCACCCTCCCCGGGGGCCTACCAGGGGCGAGGGGCCTGGCGAGGGCGCAGATTGCAACGGCGCCAGAACTGCTGGGACCATGGGCCATGCGCCTACCCAAGCTCCAGATCAGCGTCGCGATCACGGCGCTCCTCGGCCTGTGCTCCATGGGCACCTTCTGCGTCTTGCCCGATGCCAATGAGGGCGCCCCGCCGGATCCCTCGTTCGCGTGCGACGACAGCGAGCCGCCCGCGGCCGGCGAGGCCAGCTTGTTCTTCAGCGATCCGGGGGGCGGCGCGAGCCCGCTCCCCGCGGACGCCGTGCTCCAGCTGGAGTACGGCCCCCAGGGCGGCCAGCACGTGATGGTGGCCGTCCGGCACCACTCGAGCCGCGACGGCGTGTGGGCCTACCGGCTCGCATTCGAGCCGGAAGCGGCGGAGCCGGGCACGCCCGGGCCGGACGCGCCGCGCGCGCCCGTGCTCGAGGGCTCGAACACCGTGCCCGTCAACGCATGCGCCTCCGGGTGGACCGAGACGACAGCGCCCGTGTTCATCAACATCATGGACAGCGGGCAAGCAGACGCGGCAGGAGAGATCCCGAAGGCGCGCGGCGTGCTCCGCCTCGTCGCGACCCCCAAGGAGGCCGGCGAGAAGGCGTCCGCGGAGATCCAGGTGCAGATCGCGCTGTGACCGGCCGCTACTTGCCCCGCTTGACGACGCCGAGCGCCCGCTGCGCCGCCTTGACCGCCGCCTGCGCTTCCTTGCCCTCGACGCCAGCGAGCGCGGCGGTGACGGCGGCCGCGACCTCGCGCTTGCTGTGCGGGTGCACGTCCGCGAGCTTCAGGTAGAGCTGCGCCTTCTCCGGGAAATCAGCGTCGCCGCGCCGCGCCTCGACCCGCTCGAGCAGGCAGCCCGCCACCGCGGCCTCATCCATCTTCTTCAGCGCGTCGAGCGCGGCCGCCCGCTTCGCGATCTCCGGCCGCGCCTCGATGAGATCCACGAGCGGCGCGAGCGCCACCGGGCCGAAGGCGCGGATCGCGTCCGCCACGATGCCAGGCTTGTACCCCGCGGCGTACGCCGACAGGAGCTCGCTCAGCCCGCGGACGTCGCCGAGGTAGCCGAGCGCGTACGCGGCGATCTTCGCCTCCCGCTCGTCCTCGCCGCGGCTCGCCAGCATCCGCACGAAGGTCTCGACCATCTCCACGTCGCCGAGCTGGGCGAGCGCGTAGGCGGCCTCCTCGCGCACGCCGCGGGCGGCGTCCGCGTAGAAGGCGCGGCGGAGCGCCGGGAGCGCGGAGAGGTCGCCCAGCTCGGCCAGCGCCTTCAGCGCCTCGCCCCGCTCCTCCTTGTTCGGCGCCGCGCCGAGCGCCTTCGCGAGCTCCTGCACCCGCTCCATCCGGGCGGCGCGGCGCGCGCGCACCGCCTCGCCGCCCCGCCCGGCCGCCTGCGTGGCGTCGATCACGTCCAGCGCGTCGCGGGCGAGCGCCCGCAAGCCGGCGTCCTTCGCGTGCTCCGCGACCCGGCCGAGCATCGCCGCGGCGTCGGCGCGCGCCGGGCCGCCGTGCAGGACGACCGCCTGCAGCACCCGCACCGCGGTCAGCTTGGCCACGCGGCCCGCCTTGACCGTGAGCGCCTTCTCCGCGGCAGCGACCGCCTCGGCCCCGAGCGGCGCGAACGTCCTCGCGATCGTCGGCGTCGCGGTGCCGTCCGCCCAGATGGGGAAGATGCTGTCGACGAGCTCGCTCGCCGGCAGCGACGCGTAGTAGCGGGCGTGGTGGACCGCGGCGACGTAGCGGTTCATCTCGCCCGCCGCGCGCCGCCGCGCCACCTCGTCGGGGGTGAGCGTCTCGTCGGGGCGCGCCACGGTGACGCTCTCGTAGGTCGGCACGCGCTCGGTCGAGGCGCTGTCGATGTGCGTCGCGCCGGCGAGGCGCACGAGCGCCATCTCGAGCACCTGGTAGAGCTTGATGAAGTCGTCGAGCCGATCCGCCGGGTCGGGCCGCTGCGGGAGGCCCTGGAGCAGCGCGGCCTGCTTCTCGAGGCGGAGGTCGCGGAGCCGCGCGGCGAGCGGGTCCGTCACGCGGGCGCTGAGCCCGGTGAGCCCGGTGGCGAGCGCCTCGGCGAGCTCCTCGCGCACCTCGCCCAGCGCGATGGCCGCGGGCGAGGCGCCCGCCTCCCGGGCGGCGGCGTTCCACGCGGAGCCCGCGAGGGCCCCGCTCCGCGCCGCGGCGCCCTGCTCCACGCCCGAAAAATCGATGACAGCCCGGAGCTCCAGGCCGAGCGGGCCCTCGACGACCGCGGCGAGCGGCCACAGCGTGGGCAGCGCGGCGTCGATCCCCACATCGCCGAGCAGCGCGCGGAGCCGCGCGTCGCGGAGCGAGCCGGCGAGCCGCTCCTCGAGCGCGGCGTCGTCGGGCAGGTGGAGGGCCTCGCCCTTGTCGTCGACCGCCGAGAGCCGCGCGCCGCGCGCGAAGAGCGTGTCGATGCGCACCGCCACGGGCACGAGGTCGGGCGCGAAGACGTCCTTGCGGTGCTCCTGGAGCGCCGCGAGCGCCGCGCCCACATCGGGCAGCGCCCGCGCGAGCACGGTTTCCAGGGCGCCGGCGTCGAGCGGGCGCTTGTCGCCGAGATCGCTGAAGTCGACCCGGAGCGGCGGGTAGCCGGGGTAGGTCGTCGCGCGCGCCCCGGCGAGCACCTCGCCGGCGAAGCTCCGCTTCGGATCGCTCCGCTTCGCCATGAAGGCCGGGAGGATCTGCTTCTCGCTGAAGTGCCGGCCGGACTCGAGGTCGAGGAAGCGGCTCTCGCGGATGACATAATCGTCGCTCGTCGTCCGCGTCGAGAAGGCGTACTCGACCAGCGTGAGCCCCTCCGCGGGCTTCCTGTCGGACGCCTTCCACGTCTTGCCGACGAGCTCCTCGACGTGGCGGTCGTCGAGCGGCTCGCCCGCGAGGTGCTTCTCGAGCTTGCGCGCGGTGAGCAGGAGGTCGGCCATCAGGTTCGCGTACGCGACCGCCGGGAGCGCGCCGCGGCGGGCGCCCGCGGCCGGTCCGCGCAGCAGCGCGGCGAGGTCGAGCGTCCGGGCCGAGAGCCGCCGCAGCCGGTTCTCCCGGAGCCCCTCGGCGAGCTTCTCCAGCTGCTCGATGCGGTCGCCGCCGATCGCCGCGACGCCGGCCACGCCGAGCTCGCGCACGAGCGTGCTGACCTGCTCGACGCCCGACTTCATCAGGGCCGGCGCGTTCGCGCTGCCCTTCTTCACGCTCTTGCGCGCGGTCTCGCCGCCGGGCGCGCCGGGCGGCGGCGCGTCGCTCACGACGAACGACTCGGGCGCGCGCGCCCAGGCGACGAGCAGCGCCGCCGCGTGCTTGCAGAACGCCGTGTTGAACGTCCGCGCCGGGCAGGTGCAGCGCCCCTTGAAGCCGGGCGCCGGCGCGTCGCTGTAGACGAGCGTCACCTTGTACGGCGAGGCCCCCGAGCCCCTCGCCTCGCAGAACAGCTTGTTCTCGTGGCGGGCCAGGTTCAGGAGCTGGCCGCCGTCGTAGAGCAGCGTGCCCTTCTTGAGCTCCCCTGCGTCCTGGATGAACGCCCGGAGCTCGCCGGCCCCGATGCGCTGCACCTCGCCCGGCGCCGCGCTCACGGCGCCTCCGCGGGCGAGCGGACCGGGCCAACTTCGTCTCTCGGGAACAGCAAAGCGACCGCCGCCATCGGCCCCGGAGCCTACCATGGGCCGCGGCGCGAGGGCCGCTGGCCCGCCTCCGCCGGACGACGCGCCCGGGGCATCCGGCGGCCGCACCACCCCCGCCGGGCCGCCAGATCAGGCGGACGGCTGCGCGGCGGCCACCTGCGCCTCGCCGAGGCGCGGGTAGTCGGTGTAGCCGCGCGGGCCCTCGGAGTAGAAGGTCGAGACGTCGGGCGGGTTGAGCGGCGCCCGGCGCGACAGGCGCTCGGGCAGATCGGGGTTCGCGAGGAACGGCGCGCCGAAGGAGACGAGATCCGCCGCGCCGGTCCGCAGCGCCTGCTCCGCCGTCTCGAGCGTGTAGGCGCCGTTCGCGATGAGGGCGCCGCGGAACCGCTCGCGGAGGAGGGGCGTCACGCGCTCCGGCGCGTCGAACGCCTGCCCTTCCAGCGGCTCCACGACGTGCAGGTAGACGAGCTTGCGCGCGGAGAGCTCGGCGGCGACGTGGCCGAAGATCGCCTTCGGGTCCGAGTCGCTCATGTCGTTGTAGCCGCCCCGCGGCGAGACCCGCACGCCGACCCGGTCCGCGTCGAAGACGCCGGTCACGGCGTCGACGATCTCGAGCAGCAGCCGCGCCCGGTTCTCGACCGAGCCGCCGTACCGATCGGTCCGGTTGTTCACGCCGTCGCGGAGGAACTGGTCGATGATGTAGCCGTTCGCCGCGTGGAGCTCGATGCCGTCGAAGCCCGCGGCCCTGGCCCGGCGCGCGCCGTCCTCGAACTGCGCGACGACGCCGGCGACCTCCTCCGTCCCGAGGGCGCGCGGGGTGCTGTACGGCTGCGGGCCCTCGGGCGTGTGCGCGTGGCCGGTGCGGATGGCGAGCGCCGACGACGAGACGGGCGCCTGTCGCCCCGGCTGGAACGAGACGTGCGACGCCCGCCCGACGTGCCAGAGCTGGGCGAAGATGCGCCCGCCGGCCCGGTGGACCGCGTCCGTCACGAGCCGCCAGCCCGCGACCTGCGCGTCGGTGTGCATGCCCGGCGTGCGGAGGTACCCCACGCCCTGCGGGCTGACCTGCGTGGCCTCGCTGAGGATGAACCCGGCGGACGCGCGCTGCTGGTAATACAGCGCGTTGAGCTCGGTCGGCACGTTGCCCTCGGCCGCGCGGCAGCGCGTCATCGGCGCCATCACCAGGCGGTTCGGCAGCGAGAGGGGGCCGAGCGCGTAAGGGCTGAACAGCAGGTCAGAAGCGGTGGTCACGATCATGCTCCTTGTAAAGGAGACGTACCTTCCGAAATGGAAGCAGCATCCTTCAGGGAAGCAGCATGAATCGTTACTACCTACTGTCAAGGGACTTCCTTTTTGGTAGTGAAGCGGTCATGCTCGTGTCCAGGACGAGGAATGAAGCACTCATGCCAGCACCTCTGCGAGACGTTCCAGGCCGCGATGGACGTGCTCGCGAAGCCCTGGAACGGCCTCATCATCGCGACGCTCGAGGAGGGCGCGCTGCGCTTCGGCGAGATCGGCGGGCGGCTCGAAGCGATCAGCGACCGGATGCTCTCCAGCCGGCTGAAGGAGCTCGAGGCGCTCGGCCTGCTCGTGCGGCGCGTCTTGCCCGGGCCGCCCGTGCGCGTCGAGTACGAGCTGACCGACACAGGGCGGGGGTTCGGCGAGGTAGCGCAGGCGATCTCGAGGTGGGGAGAGATGCTCGCGGAGAGCTCGGCGCGCGGCGTCGCGGCGCGCGCCTCGACGCCGCGCGCCGCGGTGAAGACCAGCGCGCGGCGTGGAAGCGCGCGGCAGGAGCCAGCGGCGAAGCGCGCGCGAGCGCGATCGCCGCTGGCGCGCGTGACCCGCGTCACGAAGGGGTCAGGCTGATGCCTGTGCTGCGCTCAGGGAGGGCCTGACGCCGATTCACCGCATGACGAAGAAGCGGGATGAAGGCCTGTTCCCGCTCCCAGGAAGCCCTTGCCCATCGGGTGAAATGGTGATGTGATTCGAGGGCTTCGTGCGTTCGGCCCTCCTGATGACGCGAAGCGCTGACGCGATGGTTATCCTGAGGGCGTCGCGGTGGATCGTCGTATGGCAGTGGAGCACCAGCGCCGACCCGCGGGGATGAGGCTCGCACACCAGTTCTGGTTGTCTCTTGTCCTCCCGATCGCGATCGCCATCGTGCTGTATGGCGTCTTCGCCTCGGCGCACCGCAAACAGGTCCTGCGGGACGAGGCCACGGCGGAGCTCCGCAACTACGCCACCCTGCTCCAGGCGTTCGTCGAGAGCGCGCTCCAGCGCCGGGACCTCGCGCTCGTCCGGCGGCGCGCCGAGCACTTCGCGAGCGCCGAGCGCATCCTGGGTGTCGCCGCCTTCACCCAGGAAGGGGAGGCGGTCTTCATCACGGAGGGGGTGAAGCGCGAGGCGGCGCGCCTCGGCGAGCTCGCCCATCGGGCGTTCATCGAAGGGGGAGACATCGAGGAGACCTCCATCCTGGGCGGGCAGTCGGTGCTGCTCCGCACCGTCTCCATCCAGCCGAGCAGCGCCAATCCACCCCTGGTCGCCCTCCTGGTGCGCGATCGCCACTACATCGAGGTGCTGGAGAGCTCGCTGAATCACGGCCTCGCGGCGACTGGCGTCGTCCTGCTGCTGGTGAGCGCGATCGTGGCGGGGCTCGTGGGCCGCTTCACCGTGGCGCTCCCGGCGAGGGCCATCCTGTCCGGGGCCGAGCGGGTGGCCAGCGGCGACCTGGACGCGGCCGTGCCCGAGAAGGGCGCGGAGGAGCTCTCCCGCCTGGCCCATGCCTTCAACACGATGACCTCGTCGCTCCGGGAGGCGCGGGAGCGCGCCGAGCGAGAGGAGATGGCGCGGGTGAACGTGGAGCGCCGGCTCCAGCAGGCGCAGGCGCTCGCCGCCGCCGGGCAGGTGGCGACCTCGCTCGGCCACGAGATCGGGTCGCCGCTGAACGTGATCCAGGGCCGCGCGCGCCGCGCCGCCGACCTGCCCGGGTGTCCAGAGCAGCTGCGGGCCGAGCTGGAGACCATCGCGCGGCAGTCGGAGCGGATCACGCGCGTCGTCTCCCGCCTCGTCTCGCTCGCTCGGCCGTCGAGGCCTCCGCAGGAGGAGAGCGATCTCCGGCGCGTCATCGAGGACGTTGTCGCCTTCCTGGGCCCGGAGTGCAGGAAACGCGACATCGAGACGAGCGTCGTGTGTCCGCGCGATAGTGGGGAGTGGGCGCGCGTCGCCCTCGACTCCGATCGTCTGTTTCAGGTGGTGTTCAATCTCTGCCTGAACGCCATCGAGGCCCAGGACGGCGGCGGGGAGCTCGTGGTGCGCGTCCTCCCCGCGTGCGACGGCCCGGCGGGCTCTCGCGCCGTGTGCTTCGAGGTCGAGGACGCGGGGCCCGGGGTCCGCGCCGAGGACGTGCGCCAGATCTTCGAGCCGTTCTTCACGACGAAGTCGACCCGCGGCGGCAGCGGCCTCGGGCTGGCGATCGTCCACGGGATCGTCGAGGAAGCGGGCGGCTCGGTCGAGGTCGCCCCCTCGACGACAGGGGGAGCGCGCTTCCGGGTCACCCTGCCAACGGCTCAGCCCGCCTCGCCGCAAAGCGCGAGGGCGAGCACGGCGGCTGACGCGCGCGCGCGCGCGTCAGAGCGCGCGCCAGAGCCAGAGGATGCGCGCGTGTCGGGGGATGCGCCCGGGGAAGTGCAGAGAGACGTGCGGGAGGGCATGGAGAGGGACGTGAGTGAAGACGTGAAGGCGTGAGGGCCTGAGGGCCTCATGGAAGGACAGGAGCGATGAGTTCAAGCTCACCGAACGTGATGATTGTGGAGGACGACGACGACCTGGGCCGGTTCGTCGTTGACATCGCGACAGATCACGGCTACCACGCGACGCACGTTGCCGATGCCCTGTCCGGCATCAAGCTGCTCTCCTCGGCGAAGTTCGAGCTGCTGATCACGGACATCCGCATGCCGGGGATGGACGGCATCGAGCTGATCGCGCGAGCGAAGGAGCTCGACCCGTTCCTCGCGGTCATCGCCATCACCGCGTTCGGCTCCGTCGAGACGGGGATGCGCGCCCTCCGCGTCGGCGCCTCCGATTACCTCTCCAAACCTTTCCGTTCCGATGAGCTAAGCTCTCGCATGCGTCGCGCGCTCGAGCGCCGCGCGCGTGACATCGAGCACGCTCGACTCCAGCGACAGGTCGAAGAAGTTTTGCGCCGCGGCAAGTCGTGAGACCGCGGCCCGCCCCGGCCCCGTGACGCCGCTCTCCCCCGGCATCGACGGGCCTCGGCACCCGAAGCAGCACCGAGATTTCCAGGCGCGCACTCGTCGTCAGGAAGGTATTCATGCAACAGAACAACATCGCGGCGACGTCGAAGGACAAGAACGGGGGCGCGAGCAAGAAGAAGCCGCCGTCCCGGAGGCGCGGCGCCGACGGCCTGAACCTCGACGTGCGGGAGATGCAGCTCCAGGCGATCCTGGAGGTGCTCAAGGCCGTGAAGGCGGGGAATTTCTCCGCGCGCGTCGGCATCGGCGAGGTGCCCGGGACGATCGGTCAGATCGCCGATGAGGTGAACGACGTCGTCCAGCAGCTCCAGACCGTCGGCTCGGAGATCACGCGCGTCGCGCGCGAGGTAGGCACCGAGGGCAAGCTCGGCGCGCAGGCCGAGGTGCAGGGCGTCAGCGGGACGTGGAAGGACCTCACGGACAACGTGAACGTCCTCGCGGGCAACCTGACCAACCAGGTGCGCAACATCGCGGTGGTGACGACGGCGGTCGCGAACGGCGACCTGTCGAAGCAGATCACGGTCGAGGCGAAGGGGGAGATCCTCGAGCTGAAGAACACCATCAACAAGATGGTGGAGCAGCTGCGCGCGTTCGCGTCGGAGGTGACGCGCGTCGCGCGCGAGGTAGGCACGGAGGGCAAGCTCGGCGCGCAGGCCGAGGTGCGGGGCGTCAGCGGGACGTGGAAGGACCTCACGGACAACGTGAACGTCCTCGCGGGCAACCTGACCAACCAGGTGCGCAACATCGCGGTGGTGACGACGGCGGTCGCGAACGGCGACCTGTCGAAGCAGATCACGGTCGAGGCGAAGGGGGAGATCCTCGAGCTGAAGAACACCATCAACAAGATGGTGGAGCAGCTGCGCGCGTTCGCGTCGGAGGTGACGCGCGTCGCGCGCGAGGTAGGCACGGAGGGCAAGCTCGGCGCGCAGGCCGAGGTGCGGGGCGTCAGCGGGACGTGGAAGGACCTCACGGACAACGTGAACGTCCTCGCGGGCAACCTGACCAACCAGGTGCGCAACATCGCGGTGGTGACGACGGCGGTCGCGAACGGCGACCTGTCGAAGCAGATCACGGTCGAGGCGAAGGGGGAGATCCTCGAGCTGAAGAACACCATCAACAAGATGGTGGAGCAGCTCCGGACGTTCGCCGCGGAGGTGACGCGCGTCGCGCGCGAGGTAGGCACGGACGGCAAGCTCGGCGGTCAAGCCCAGGTGCCCGGCGTCGCCGGCACGTGGAAGGACCTCACGGACAACGTGAACCAGCTCGCCGGCAACCTGACCAACCAGGTGCGCAACATCGCCCTGGTCACGACGGCCGTCGCGAAGGGCGATCTCTCGCAGAAGATCACCGCCGAGGCCCGGGGCGAGATCCTCGAGCTGAAGGACACCATCAACAAGATGGTGGAGCAGCTGCGCGCGTTCGCGTCGGAGGTGACGCGCGTCGCGCGCGAGGTAGGCACGGAGGGCAAGCTCGGCGCGCAGGCCGAGGTGCGGGGCGTCAGCGGGACGTGGAAGGACCTCACGGACAACGTGAATGTCCTCGCCGGCAACCTGACCAACCAGGTGCGCAACATCGCCCTCGTCACGAAGGCGGTCGCGAGCGGCGACCTGTCCCAGAAGATCGCGGTCGAGGCGAAGGGCGAGATCCTCGAGCTGAAGGACACCATCAACAAGATGGTCGATCAGCTGCGCGCGTTCGCCGCGGAGGTGACGCGCGTCGCGCGCGAGGTAGGCACGGACGGCAAGCTCGGCGGTCAAGCCCAGGTGCCCGGCGTCGCCGGCACGTGGAAGGACCTCACGGACAACGTGAACCAGCTCGCCGGCAACCTGACCAACCAGGTGCGCAACATCGCCTTGGTCACGAAGGCGGTCGCGAGCGGCGACCTGTCGCAGAAGATCACGGTCGAGGCGAAGGGCGAGATCCTCGAGCTGAAGGACACCATCAACAAGATGGTCGATCAGCTGCGCGCGTTCGCCGCGGAGGTGACGCGCGTCGCGCGCGAGGTAGGCACGGAGGGCAAGCTCGGCGGCCAGGCGCAGGTGCCCGGGGTGTCCGGGACCTGGAAGGACCTGACGGAGAACGTCAACGTCATGGCCTCGAACCTCACCTCCCAGGTGCGCGGCATCGCCAAGGTCGTGACCGCGGTCGCGAACGGCGATCTCCGCCAGAAGCTGGCCCTGGAGGCCAAGGGCGAGATCGCGTCGCTCGCGGACACGATCAACGACATGACCTACACGCTCCGCGTGTTCGCCGAGCAGGTGACCACGGTGGCGCGCGAGGTAGGCATCGAGGGCAAGCTCGGCGGCCAGGCCAAGGTGCCCGGCGCGGCGGGCACGTGGCGGGACCTCACCGACAACGTGAACCAGCTCGCCGGCAACCTCACCACGCAGGTGCGCGCCATCGCCGAGGTCGCGACCGCCGTGACCAAGGGCGACCTGACGCGGGCCATCTCCGTCGAGGCGCAGGGCGAGGTCCTTCAGCTGAAGGACAACATCAACCAGATGATCTCGAACCTGCGAGACACGACGCGCGCCAACCAGGAGCAGGACTGGCTGAAGACGAACCTGGCGCGCTTCTCCGGGATGATGGCCGGGCAGCGGACGATCGAGGCGCTCTCTCGCCTCATCATGTCCGAGGTCACGCCGCTCGTCTCGGCGCAGCACGGGGCGTTCTACGTGCTGGAGTCGGAGGACAAGCACCCGACGCTCAAGCTCACGTCGAGCTACGCGTTCCAGAAGAGGAAGGGCATCTCGAACCGGTTCGCGCTGGGCGAGGGGCTCGTCGGGCAGTGCGGCCTCGAGAAGAAGAGCATCGTCGTCACCGACCTGCCGGACGACTACATCCGGGTGAGCTCGGGCCTCGGCGACGCGCCCCCGCGCAACATCTGCGTCCTGCCGGTGCTCTTCGAGGGCGGCCTCAAGGCGGTGATCGAGCTGGCGAGCTTCCAGAACTTCACGCCCATCCACCTGACGTTCCTCGAGCAGCTCACGCAGTCGATCGGCGTCGTGTTCAACATGATCGGCGCCAGCATGAGGACGGAGGAGCTGCTCCAGGAGCTCCAGAGGTCCAACACCGAGCTCGGCTCGCGCTCGCAGGAGCTGGAGGAGAAGGCGTCGGAGCTCGAGATCAAGAACCGCGAGATCGCGCGCGCCAGCGCCTCCCTGGAGGAGAAAGCCAGGGAGCTGTCGCGCACCTCGAAGTACAAGTCCGAGTTCCTCGCGAACATGTCGCACGAGCTGCGCACGCCGCTGAACAGCCTGCTCATCCTCGCCAGGATCCTCGCGGACAACGAGGAGCACACGCTCACGCCGAAGCAGGTCGAGTACGCGAAGACGATCGCCGCCGCCGGGCAGGACCTCCTGCAGCTCATCAACGAGATCCTCGACCTGTCCAAGATCGAGGCCGGCAAGATCGACGTGAAGACCCAGCGGGTCGCGCTGGCCGAGCTCTCGGAGTACGTCGAGCGCAGCTTCCGGCAGATCGCCGAGCAGAAGGAGCTCGAGTTCTGGGTCCGGGTCGCCACCGGCGTCCCGGCCACCATCATGACGGATCTGCAGCGGCTCCAGCAGATCCTGAAGAACCTCCTGTCGAACGCGTTCAAGTTCACGTCGTCCGGCCGGATCTCGCTCGAGATCGAGGTCGCCAGCCGGGGGATCCCGTTCAAGCGGGACACGCTCGTCAAGGCGAAGACCGTCCTCGCGTTCGCCGTCACCGACACGGGCATCGGCATCCCGCCGGAGAAGCAGACGCTCATCTTCGACGCGTTCCAGCAGGCCGACGCCTCGACCAGCCGCACCTACGGCGGCACGGGCCTCGGCCTGACCATCAGCCGGGAGCTCGCCAGCCTGCTCGGCGGCGAGATCTCCCTGCACAGCACGCCGGGGCTCGGCAGCAAGTTCACGCTGTACCTGCCGGCGGAGCGGCCGGAGCAGAAGGCCACGAAGCCCTCGCGCGCCGAGCTGCCCGAGCCGGTGGCGCCGCTGCTCACGAACGGCTCGTCCTCGGTCGCGCTCTCGGGGCGGAGCGTGCTCGTCATCGACGATGACGCGCGCAACGTCTTCGCCATCACGAGCCTGCTCGAGCGGCGGGGCGCGCAGGTGCTCCTGGCCGAGAACGCCAGGCACGGCATCGAGATCCTCCGCGAGGGCGACTCGACCGTCGATATCGTCCTCATGGACATCATGATGCCCGAGCTCGACGGCTACGAGGCCACCCGCGAGATCCGCAGCGACCCCCGCTTCAGCGAGCTGCCGATCATCGCGGTCACGGCCAAGGCGATGCCGGAAGATCGGCAGAAGTGCCTGGACGCCGGCCTGAACGATTTCGTGGCCAAGCCGGTGGACGACGCGCGCCTCATCTCGGTCATGCTGCACTGGCTGCGACCCGACTGAGCGACGGAGCCCCACCGTGTCCTCCGCTCCCGCGACGACCAGCATCCTGCTGGTGGACGACCAGCCAGAGAACCTGGCGGCCCTCAAGGCGATCCTGGCCGACGAGAGCTACCGCCTGGTCACCGCGGCGAGCGGGAAGGACGCGCTCCTCAGGATCCTGTCCGAGGATTTCGCGGTCCTCCTGCTCGACGTCCGGCTCCCCGACATCGACGGGTTCGAGGTCGCCTCGCTGGTGAAGCAGCGGGAGCGGTCGCGCCACACGCCGATCATCTTCCTCACCGCGGCGAGCGACGATCTCTCGGCCATCTACAGGGCGTACGCGGTGGGCGGGGTCGACTACCTGCTGAAGCCGCTCGAGCCGGAGGTCGTCCAGGCGAAGGTCGCCGTGTTCGTCGAGCTCCACCGGCGGGGCGAGCAGATCAAGGAGCAGGCGGAGCTCCTGCGCATGGCCGAGCAGCGGCGGCGCGACGCGGAGGTCGAGGAGCTCCGGCGCGCCGCGCAGGCGAGGTACCAGAACCTGGCGGACGCCATCCCGCAGTGCGTCTTCACGGCGAAGCTCGACGGCGCCGTCGACTACGTGAGCTCGCGCTGGCTGGAGTACACGGGGCTCGCGTTCGAGGCGCTCCGCGGCTGGGGCTGGCAGGCCGCGGTGCACCCGAACGACCTGAACCAGTTCGTCGGCAAGTGGCGTCGCTGCCTCGAGGCGGGCGAGCCCTTTCAGGGCGAGTGTCGCCTCCGGTCCGTTCACGGGGCGTACCGGTGGCACCTCTGCCAGGCGGTCCCGGAGCGGGACGTCTGGAAGCGGGTGGTCGGCTGGCTCGGCAGCTTCACCGACATCGACGACAGCAAGCGCCACGAGCAGGAGCGCATCCACCTCCTGACCCGCGAGCGGGCGGCCCGCGCGGAGGCCGAGGCCGCGGTGCGCCGCTCGGAGCTCCTCGCCGAGGCGTCGAGCTCGTTCTCCGCGTCGCTCGACGAGGACAGCGTCGCGAGGGCCCTGGTCCGCCTCGTCGCGGAGCGCATCTGCACCTGGTGCGTGCTCGACCTGCGGCGGGACGGCGGCGCGTGCAGGCTCGCCGCGGCGCACCGGGACCGCGAGGCGGCGCCGTTCGCGGAGCGGCTCGTCCCGCGGGAGCTCGCCCTGACCGGCGACGGCATCGGCGCGGTGATGACGACCGGGCGCCCCGATCTGCGCGTCGAGTGTGCGCCGCGCGACGTCGTCCAGGCGCTCGACGCCGACGATCCGGGCCTTGTCCACGAGATCGGCGCGAGCAGCTACCTGTGCGTGCCGCTCGTCACGCGCGGCAACGTGCTCGGCGCGCTCAGCATGGTCTGGGTGGAGCCGGGCGAGCGCTTCGATCCCCCTGATTTCGCGGTCGCCCTCGACATCGCGCAGCGCGCGGCGCTGTGCCTCGAGAACGCCCGCCTCCTGCGGATGACGCGGGAGGCCGTGCAGGTCCGCGAGGACTTCGTGTCGGTCGCCTCCCACGAGCTCAGGACGCCGCTCAGCGCGCTGGTCTTGCAGGTCCAGGGCCTCGCCCGCGCCGTCGGCCGCGCCGACGGCGGGCTGCCGGCCGATCAGGTGCTCGCGAAGCTGTCCCAGGCAGAGGGGCAGATCGACCGGCTCACGCGGCTCATCGACACGCTGCTCGACGTGACGCGCATCAACAGCGGTCAGCTCGAGCTCAGCCTCGAGGACGTGGACCTGTGCGACGTGGCGCGCGAGGTGGTCGCGCGCCTCGAGGCCGAGATCGCGCGGGCGAGCTGCTCGCTCCAGCTCGATCTGCCGGAGAGGGCGGTCGGCCGGTGGGACCGCCTGCGGATCGACCAGGTGATCACCAACCTGCTCACGAACGCCCTCAAGTACGGGCGCGGCAAGCCGATCCAGCTGCGGGTCTCGGTCGACGGGAAGTCCGCGGTGCTCCAGGTGATGGATCAGGGCATCGGGATCGCCCAGGAGTACATCGGCCGGATCTTCGGGCGCTTCGAGCGGGCGGCGCCGGCAAGCTCGTACGGCGGGCTGGGCGTCGGGCTGTACATCGTGGACCAGATCCTGCGGGCCCACGGCGGGACGATCCAGGTCGAGAGCACGCCGGGCATGGGGGCGAGGTTCCAGGTGGCGTTGCCGCTCCCACCCCGCGCGGCTGGATCATCGGGGCCGCTGGGCGAGCGCCCTGGATCATCGTTGACCGGACCTGCCGGCTGAGCAGCCCTCTGCCCGGGTTCGGCCGGCGTTCTGCCGGCGTTCTTGCCTGGACACCGCCGCATTGCGCCACGGTTGCAACCGGTGATTTCACTCGTGAAAGGCGCCCCACCGCCATCCCCGTAAAAACGGCGATGCGCGGATCGTGGCACCGTTGGCCTGCATCGTGCAACGACTCCGTGACAGAGCGCCCGGTGCGACACCCGGGGCATCCCTCGCCAGATCACCACGGAGACACGGAGGCACGGAGCGAACCCAGACCCGTGCCTTCGTGCCTCCGTGGTGCGTGCGTCCGTCGTGAGAGGCGGAAGGCGAGTGGGTCTCCCGGGTGGACATGTTCACGTCCGGACGGGCGCTCCAGGGCTCGTGATCTTCGCGCGGCGACGCTGCGTAAAAGATCAAAACAGTTTATAGGTGATGAGTCCTCCGCTGCATGACGTGATCGGTCCACCACCTCATCGGTAGTTCAAGTGAAACTTTCAATCAGCCTAGTTGGCCCCTCGATCAGCGCGTTCGGCAGCACGGGTCCGGCCCTGGTCACGTCGCCCTCGAGGGCAGAGGCGGTGCGCTCGGCCGGCACCCGCCGGCGGACCTCCGCGGGCTCTGCCCGGAGCTCGTCCCGGGGCACCACGCCGCGGAAGCGCGCCGCTGCCCGGACGGAAGAGCGCGGGGCGCAGGCGCTCCGTCGCCCCCGCTGACGCGGGCGGCGCGGCGGCGGACGCCGTTCAGGGCACGTCGACCAGCGCGCGTTGACGTTCGAAGGACGCCGGGAGCTCCGGCGTCGCGACCGCGCCGGCGAGGGTTGATTCAGGCTCCGTGAGGCCACGGGGGCACAGAGGACGCAGAGGAGAGAAAAGAGCCTCTGCGTCCTCTGTGCTTCTGTGGCTCCGGTGCGGCGGGGCGGCGTGGAGCGTTGCGTGGGGCGTTGACCGCGCCCTCACCTCGCCTCGGCGTCGAGCAGCGGGCCGAGGTCCTGACCTCTCATGAGCCGCTCCACCACCTTGACGAGGAGCTTCGGCGTGCAGCCGAAGCACGGGGTCCCGAGGGCGGCGAGCTTCTGCGCCATCTCGTGGTCGTACGACGGCTTGCCGCTGTCCGACAGCGCGAGCAGGCAGATCGACTTCACCTTGCTGTCGGCGAGCTGGCGCATGCGGGCGACGAGCTCCTCGGCGTTGCCGCCCTCGAACAGGTCCGTGATCAGGATGAGCAGCGTCTTCTCGGGGCGCTCGATGAAGTTCGCCTGGGCGTAGGCCACGGCGCGGTTGATGTCGGTGCCGCCGCCGAGCTGCGCCGTGAACAGCACGTCGACCGGGTCGACGAGCATCGGTGTCACGTCGACGACCTCGGTGTCGAAGAAGAGGAGCCGAGTGCGGAGGACGTCGAGCGACGCGAAGATCGCGGCCATGATGGAGCTGTAGACGACGCTCTCGCCCATGGAGCCCGACTGGTCGACGAGGATGGCGACGTCCCACTCGTGCCTCCGCGTCTGGTTCGCCCAGAAATAGAGCTTGTCCGGGACGAGGCGGCGCCGCTCCGCGTCCCACCCCCTCAGGTTCCTGCGGATGGTGCGCTTCCAGTCGAGGTTCCTGAGGACGCGCAGCGGGCTCGTCGTGTTGCGCCGCAGGGCGCCGAGGACGGCGGTGCGGACCTCGGACTCGAGCGCGCGCCGCACCTCCTCGACGACCTCGCGCACGATCTGCCGGGCGGTCTCCCGGGCGGCGTCGGGGATGAGGCCCCGCGCGCTCATGAGCGTGGCGACGAGCTCGACGTTCTTCTCGAGGAACGGCAGCGTCTCTGGCTCGAAGAGGAGCTGAGTCAGCCCCTTCTTCTCGATGGCGTCCTTCTGGACGAGGGCGACGATATCGTGGCTGAAGAACTCGCGCACCGCCGCGAGCCACTCGGGGACGTACGGCCGTGAGCCGCCGAGGTTGCCCGCGCGCTCGTCGTAGATGAACGAGAGCGCCCGGTCGAGGTCGCCGAGCCGCCGCGGGTCGACGTGGACCGCGGGCGCCGCGCCGCCGAGCCCGCCGAGGGAGAGGCGCGGGTCGACCCGCTCGGCCTCGGGGCCGAGCGCGAGCCGCCAGCGCAGGAGCGCGTCGCGGTCGCCGTCGGTGAGGTCGTCCTGCGCGCCGGCTGGGCCGGCGGGGGAGGCGGGCGGCGGGGGCTTGCGGGGGGTGCGGGCGGGCATGGCGATGGAGTGTCGGGGAGATGGGGGGGCACCGTCCAGAGGGGTCGCCGATCGGCTGTCCGGGCGCCGGCGCCCCCGGCCGGCGCGGGGCGCCGGCGCTGCCCCGACCGCCGCGCCGCCGCAAAATGGCGCCCGGCGCGGCGGCCGCGGCGAGCCTGGGCGTCCGGCGATCGTCCGCTACACTCCGCTGCGATCCTGGAGCGTCGGTGGTCGCCGGTCGACGCGTTCTTTTCGTGCTCGCGTCATGGCGGATCGCCCCTGCGCGCCGAGGAACATTGCCGGCGTGGCCGGAGTTGACAGGTCGCCGCGCTCGTGGAGCTGGGAGCTTTGAAGGCATGAGCAATGGACTTTTCATCGCATTCGAGGGCACGGACGCCTCGGGGAAGACGACCCTCACCTATGCCTTGAAGAAGGCCTTCGAGGAGGCCGGCCGGACGGTGACCCTGGTAGGGCACTCCGAGTTCCTGCGCTCCGGGTTCGACACCGAGACCTACCTCGGCCGCAAGCTCCAGGCGCTCGACCCGGTCGTCTGGGGAGGCAGTCGGCCCCACGACCCGATCGACCAGGTGCCCGTGGACTGCTGGATCTACCTCCTCGGGACCTGGTACACGCTCCTCTCCCTCCATCTCATCGAGCCGCAGCGCCGGGCGGGGCACGTGATCATCGCGGACTCGTGGGTTTACAAGCAGATCGTGCACCACAACCTCGCGGGGACGCTCGACGAGGCGTACGTGCTGCGCCACTTCGCGCTGGCGGCGAAGCCCGACCTCACCTTCTTCCTGCGCGTGAGCCCCGAGGTGACATGGCAGCGGCGCGACGATCACCTCCCGCGCGATTACGGGGTCTTCAGCGGATCGAAGGAGCTCTCGCGCGAGGCGTACCTGGGCCATCAGCGGCGCCTCGGCGCCAGGTTCCAGCCCTACGCGGAGCGGAACGGGTGGGTGACGCTCGACGGCGAGAAGGACCCGGATGAGCTCAGGGACGAGGCGCTGAGCCACGTGAGGCGGCAGCGATGAATCGGTCGCGCCGGCGAGGCAGGCGGCAGAATCCTGCTCTCCGGCGTGGACACCCTCCAGGGCGAGCTACCGGCCGAGCTCGCCGAGACGGCCCGCGCGCCGGTCTGGTACCCTGCGGATCTTCAAGTGAGGAGATCTGCCCAGATGACCCCTGAGACCGTCGATGTCCTCGATCCCGACCTGTATCTCGCGGGCGCGCCGCACGATCGCTTCGAGGTCCTCCGGCGGGAGGCCCCCGTCTACTGGCACCCCGAGCCGGCGGGCAGGGGGTTCTGGGCGATCACGCGGCACGCCGACGTCGCCCGCATCTCGCGCGATCCGGCCGAGTTCTGCTCGGGTCGCGGCCTCTTCATCGAGGACTTCCAGCCAGGGGACATGCGCGACAACCCCGATATCATGATCATGATGGACCCGCCCCGGCACGGGCGCTTCCGGGCGCTGGTCAGCAAGGGGTTCACGCCGCGGGTCATCCAGCGCCTCGAGGGGCACGTGCGGGAGCTCGTGACGCGGCTCATCGACGAGGCCTGCGCGCGCGGCGGGTGCGACTTCGCGAGCGACATCGCGGGCCAGCTGCCCCTGGCGGTGATCCTCGAGGTGATCGGCGTCCCGCGCGAGGATCAGGAGCAGATGCTCGACTGGACGACGCGGTTCTTCGGGGCCAGCGACCCCGACTACGGCGTCACGCCCGAGGAGCTGAACAAGATCCTCAACAACATGAACGCCTACGCGCACAAGCTCGCCGAGGAGCGGCGGCTGGCGCCCAAGGACGACATGCTGAGCCTGCTCATGGCCGCCGAGGTGGACGGCGAGAAGCTCTCGTACACGGAGTTCGGCGGCTTCTTCAACCTGCTGCTGACGGCCGGCCATGACACGACGAAGAACCTCATCTCCAACGGGATGCTCGCGCTGATCGAGCACCCCGACCAGCGCCGGCGCCTGCTCGCGGATCCCTCGCTCCTCCCGACCGCCATCGAGGAGATGTTGCGCTTCACGCCGCCGGTCTATTATTTCCGGCGCTCGGCGGTGCGCGACACCGAGGTTGGCGGGCAGCGGATCGCGGCCGGGGACAAGGTGGTCCTCTGGTATGTCTCGGCCAACCGCGATGAGGCGGTCTTCAGGGATCCACATCGATTCGATGTCGGACGGACGCCCAACGAGCATCTCTCCTTCGGCATTGGCCCCCACGTGTGCCTGGGCCTCGCGCTCGCGCGCATGGAGGCGCGGGTCGCCTTCGAGGAGCTCCTGCGCCGGCTCCCTGATCTCGAGCTCACCGCGCCGGCCGTGCGGCTCCGCTCGAACTGGGTGAGCGGCGTGAAATCGATGCCGGTCCGGTGCGTTAGCCCTGCGAGGTAGCGCGCCCTCCAGGCGGGCGACGTTGCACCCGGCGCCGATCCGCATCAATCGCTGGAGGATGGAATGGCCCACGCCACGGATCCCGAGCTGGCTCCGCCTCCCGCGGCCCGCACGCCTGAGCGCGCTCCTCGGGGCTGCCACGCTGCTCCTCACGACCGTGGCCATCGTGGTCGCCGGCGCGCTGATGGTCGCGTCGACGACCATGCAGCAGGCCACCCGGATCCTCGGCGACACGATCGAGAGCGTCCGGCTCGTGGAGAGGCTGGAGGTCGACCTCCTGCTCGACGCGCAGCAGAGCGGCCGCACGGTCGGCTCCGGCCGCGGGGAGCTGGCCCCCTCGCTCGCGGCGTGGGAGCAGGGCCTGAGGCGAGGCCTCACGGCGGCTCGCCACCACGTGAGCAGCCCGGAGGAGGGCAGGATCCTGGAGGACGCCGAGCAGCGCGTGGAGGAATACCTCTCGCGGCGTCTATCCGCCGATGCCGGCGCGCTCGCGCCGGCACCCAGCGCGCCCGGCGCGCCCGACCCCAGCCTCGACGCGGCGTTCAGGGCGCTCGATCGCCTGGTCGAGATCAACCTCGATCAGGCCCGCGCCTCGGAGGCGCTCGTCGCGCACCTGACCCGGCGCACGAGCGGCATCGGCGTCGCGGCGACGGTGTTCTTCCTCGCCGGCGCGTCCACGGTCCTCCTCAGCGCGCGGCGGCTCATCCACCGCCCCATCGTCGCGATCCAGGAGGCCATCGGGCGCTACGGCGCGGGCGACCGCGCCGCGCGCGTGCCGCTGACCGGGCCGCGCGAGCTCGGCGAGATCGCGCTCGCCTTCAACGAGATGGCTGAGTCGCTGGAGCGCCAGCGCGAGGCGCAGTTCGCGTTCCTCGGCGGTGTGGCCCACGATCTCCGGAACCCGCTCTCCGCGCTCCGGCTCTCCATGCACGTCCTCGACCCCGGCGACCTGCCGCCGGCGTCGCAGATACGCCGGACGATGGCCATCGTCCGGCGGCAGCTCGACCGCCTCGAGCGCATGGTCGGGGACCTCCTCGACGCGTCGCAGATCGAGGCGTGCAAGCTCGATCTCCGGGTGGAGGAGCGCGATCTGCGCGAGCTCGCGCGCGAGGCGGTGGAGCTCTATCGCCCGGTCTCGCCGGAGCACACGATCGCGCTCTCGCTCCCCGAGGCGCCGGCGCTCGTCCGCTGCGACGCGACCCGGATCGAGCAGGTCTTGAACAACCTCCTGTCGAACGCGCTCAAGTACTCCCCCGCCGGAGGGCAGGTCGACGTGGAGGTCCGCGCCGGCAGCGATGGAGTCGAGATCGCCATTCGTGACCAGGGGGTCGGGATCGAGCCCGCGGACATGGCGCACCTCTTCGAGCCGTTCCGGCGCCTCAAGTCCACGTCCGGATCCATCCCAGGCACGGGGCTCGGCCTCGCCGTGGCGAAGCGCATCGTCGAGGCGCACGCCGGCCGGCTCCTCGTCGAGAGCCGTCCGGGGTCCGGCTCGGTCTTCCGGGTCGAGCTGCCGCGCGCGTCCTGACCCGGGGCGCCGCCTCCGCCGGGGGCCCGGCGAAGCTCGTTCGCGAGCGAGCCACCCTGGCCCGCGTCAAGGGACCAGGCCGAAGGCTCGCGCTGCGTCTCTCACGGAGGAGTCGGCGGGGATCCGCAGGCCGGAGCGCGCCGCGCGCAGGAACTCCGCGAGCGACGTGAGCGCCTGGAGGTCGCGGGGCGCCAGCCTGCTCGCCGTGGCGTAGAGCTGCTGGCGAGCAGAGTCGACGGCGCGAGAGCTCTGCAGCTCAGCGCCCCGCGCGCTCGGACCGGAGTGCTCGAGCGGAACGGGCGTCAGGCCGCGGTCGTGGAACCACTGGAGGATGGTGGCCCGGATCTGCTCGATCCGGAAGACGCGCCAGCGATGGAGCTGCTCCGGCCGCTCCGAGAGCGCGGCCTTGAACCGCCGAAACGTCCCTTGCCCCTGCATGCAGTGCAGGAGCGCCAGCCGGAGCTCCAGGTCGTCCACCGTCGGAATGAACGCCTCCAGCCATCGGTACTGGTCCCGCGCGGCGATGGGCTCGATGAGCACGCAGCCCGGATCCTCCTCGACGCGCGCGCGCGTGGCGGGGTCGACGAGGCCGTCGTTCAGCCGGAGGACGGCGCCTGTGTCGAGGTGGATGAAATGTCGGACGCCTCGCGCGATGTTGTCGAAAGCGTTCGCGAGCGCGATCCAGTCGACAGGGACTCTCCGGCCCGCAACAGCAGCAGACTTCGTCGTGGTGGGGCTCATGATCGCGCCCGACCCGCAAGCAGGGCTCATGCCACCACCGCGGCTCGCGCGCGCCGGTAGTGCTGTCATTTGAACATGAAGGCGGTAAGGCGGGAAGAAAATCTCAATGATCTTCCCGCCTTACCGCCTTCATGTGAACCCTCTCTGGGCAAATGACAGCACCACCCGCGCGCCCGCGAGCCGCTGCTTGCCGCGGGGCGCCGCGGGTGTCGCGTTGTGCAACAGGCCAGTCCACGAGCGGAGTCGCCGCCGCAAAGCGGCTTTGATAACCCACCTCCGGCGCGAGGCCGGAAGGGTCACGGCTTCGGGTCGCTCGAGCGTCCCGCGCGCAGGCCGTACCGCTCCAGCTTCCGGTACAGGGTGGCTCGATCGAACCCCAGGATGTGGGCTGCCTGGCTCTTGTTTCCGCCGACCACCTCCAGGACGCGCAGGATGTAGCGCCGCTCGACCTCCTCCATGGGGACGAGCTCGGTCGGGTCGTCGCTCGAGACAAGCACGTGGGAGCGCCGGTACGTCCGGACCTTCTCGGGCAGATCGTCGACCGTGATCTGGTCGAACCGCGCGAGCGCGACCGCCCGCTCGATGCAGTTCTGGAGCTCGCGGACGTTGCCGGGCCACGCATAGGCCACGAGCTTCTCGGCCGCTGGCGCCGAGAGGCCCTTGATCGGCCGCTCCTTGACGGTCGCGAAGCGCTCGAGGAAGCGCTGCGCGAGCAGCAGCACGTCGGCGCCGCGGGAGCGGAGCGGCGGCAGATCGACGTGGACCACGTTGATCCGGTAATAGAGATCCTCGCGGAAGCGGCGCTCCTCGATCGCCGTCTCCAGGTCCCGGTTCGTCGCGGCGATGAGCCGGACGTCCACGGGGATCTCGTCGTCTGTGCCCACGGGCCGGACGGCGCGCTCCTGGAGGGCGCGCAGGAGCTTCGGCTGGAGCCCGACCGGCAGCTCGCCGATCTCGTCGAGGAACAGGGTGCCGCCGTGGGCTCGCGCGAACAGGCCGCTCCGCTGCCCTTTGGCGTCGGTGAAGGCGCCCCGCGCGTGCCCGAAGAGCTCGCTCTCGAGCAGGGCGTCCGGGACCGCCGCGCAGTTCACCGCGACGAACGCGCCGCCCCGCCGGCTGCGCTGGTGCACGGCGCGCGCGACGAGCTCCTTGCCGGTGCCGCTCTCGCCCGTGATGAGGATCGATGTGTCCGAGTCCGCGACCCGGTCGAGCAGGTCGAAGACGCCCCGCATCGCCGGGCTGCCGCCGAGGATCTGCTCGTACCGGTGGGCGTCGTCCACGGCGCGCCGCAGCCGGCGCACCTCCTCGCGGAGGGCGCGGTGGCGCAGGGCGCGCTCGACGGTCAGCCGGAGGGCGTCGAGCTCGAACGGCTTGGTGACGAAGTCGTAGGCGCCGGCGCGGATCGCCGACGTGGCGGTGTCGAGGCTCCCGAAGGCGGTGATGACGATGACCGGCAGATCGGGCCGGTTCTGGACGATGCGCTCGCAGAGCTCGAGGCCGCTCATGCCGCGCATGGTCATGTCGGTGACCACGACCTCGAAGTCCTCTGCGTCGAGGAGCTCGAGCGCCTCGGCGGCCGACGTGCGCCATGCCGTCCGGAAGCCCCGCTTCTTGAGCCCGGCGTCGAGGAGCTCGCAGACGCCCCGCTCGTCGTCGACGATGAGGACGCGCCCCGTCATGGCTTCTCCTGCGGCAGGTACATGGTGAACTGGCTCCCCGAGCCCGCCTGGCTGTCGACCTGGATCCAGCCGCCGTGCTCCTTGATGATGCCGTAAGCGACCGGCAGGCCGAGCCCTGTCCCCTCGCCGACGGGCTTGGTCGTGAAGAACGGCTCGAACACGTGCTCGAGGACGTCCGCCGACATGCCCTGTCCCTCGTCGCGCACGGACAGCGCGATGTAGTCGCCCTCGGCCCCTCCCTGGTCGGCGGGCGGGCTGGCGCGGCAGGGCCGGACGCCCACCGTGATCGTGCCGCCGGACGGCATGGCCTGGATGGCGTTGACCACCACGTTCGTGAGCGCCTGCTGGAGCTGGTCGGCGTCCGCGTGGACCATCAGATCCGGCGCGCCCCCTTCCTCGGCGATCGTGACGCCCTGCTTGTCCGCCAGCGGCTTCAGCATCGTGAACGTGCCGCGGATGACGCTGCTCAGCGCGGTCTCCTGCTTCTCGGCGCTGCGGCGCCGGGCGAAATCGAGCAGCTGGCGGATGATCTGGGTCATCCGCTGCGACTGCTCGAGGATGATCTGCCCGTTGCCCGGCACCTCGTCGCCCGAGACGTCCCCGTCGACGAGCATCCGCGCGCGCCCGGTGACGACCTGGAGGGGCGCGCCCAGCTCGTGCGCGATCCCGGACGCGAGCTTGCCGACGGTCGCGAGCCGCTCGGCGTGCCGGAGCTGCTGGAGGGCGGCGATCCGCGCCGCCGCCTCGGACTCGAGCTTCTGGTTGGCCGCGGCGAGGCGGTCGCACATGGCGTTCATCTCGCGTCCGAGCTCGCCGATCTCGTCCGCCTGGCGCAGCGACAGGCGCCCGGAGAGATCGCCGGCGCCGATGCGGCGCGCCTGATCGATCAACGTGCGCATGGGGCGTCCCACCAGCCAGACTCCGAGGCTCGTCGTAAGCAACCCACATACCAGCGTCAGGGCGCCGGTGGTGATCGCGGTGCTCAGGATCATGCTCCGGATGTACCGGCGCGCGCCCGCGAGCGACTCGGAGAGCTCCAGCGCGCCGGCGCGATCGCCGGGCACGGGCACTGGCACGCAGGTCACGAGGAGGTCCGCGTCCTCGTCGGGGATCCGGCGCACGACGACTCGCCCGCTGGCGGCGGGGAGGAGCAGCTCCGGGGCCAGCCGGGGTCGATGGGCCTCGGTCGTCTGTCCGTCGAGCCAGACCCAGCGGATGTTCACCTGCTGCTCCCGCTCGTTGGCGTCTGTCACCAGGCGCAGCGCCCGCGCCGAGCCCTCGGCGCGCCACACCTCCATGACGGCGGCCGCCAGCGCGCGGCCCATCGTGTGGTGATCGCGCTGGACGTCGTTCTCGAAGACGCTGGCCTCTCTGCGGATCTGGGTGTAGGCGCTCAGCGCGAGCACGAGGAAGACCCCGAACACGAGGGCGAGCGTCAGCTTGCGCGCGAGCTTCATGCCCGGCGTCGTAGCGCAGGTGGCGCGCGGCGCAGGCGGCGCGCGCCCAACCATCCGCCCGGCGCCGCCGCAAAATACGACATGCCGCATTTTGCGGCACCCGTGTGCGGCACCCGTGTCAGCCGTCCTGCCCGCGGCGGCGCGCGGGATCGCGGGGCGCCCGGCTGCTGTCCGATCGGGTGCTCGCTCGCGAAGGGGCAAGGGCGCTGCGCGCCGCGGGGAGGGACGCCGCTGGCGCGCCGATCAAGGACCGTTCTTGTCGGCGAAGCGGTACACGACGGTCCCGAGGGCGTGCACCTTCCGAGATGCGCTGTCGACGACGGTGACGCTCGTCCAGCAGATGCGCGCGTCGCGCGCGCGCACGACGGCGCGCGCGACGAGCCCGTCCCCGGGCAGCGGCCCGAGGACGTGCGCGTTCAGCGCGATGGTCGCGCCCGAGGCCCCCGGCAACGGCGGCACGACCGTCCACGGGCAGGTGGCGCCCGCGGCGTCGATGAGCGTCAGGACGGCCCCTTCGTGGATGGCCCCGTCGCCATCGAGGTTGGCCGCGGTGGCATCCAGCGCCATCTCCACCGCGCCGCGGCGCATGCTCACCAGGCGCAGCCGCCTCCGCGACAGGAACGGACTGGCCGCCATCGCCGCGCGGATCGCCTCCGCGTCGGCCGCCCCCGCGTCCTCCGAGGGCGCGGCGAAAGGCCCCTCTCCCTCGGAGGGAGGGATCGGAAGAGGGGAATCCGCTGATGCGCTGTCCGACCCGCCCTCGCTCACGGTCGACGAGGCGTGTGCGACCGGGTTCCCGTCCACGTCCTTGATGAGCGTCTCGAAGAAGCCCAGCTCGCGCACGCGGCGCACGGCGCGCGTCTCCACGGTCAGCGATTTGCGCGCCGCGCGCACGTAGCCCACGTGCAGCGCGGCGGTGCGGAGCGGCCCCTCGACGGCGCGAGGCGACGCGCGCGCGATGGCGAGCGCGGAGATCGACGCCAGCGACGCGACCGCGCCGCCGTGCACCAGCCCGAACATCGTGTTGCGCTCGTCGTAGGGCAGGGAGAGGCGCGACTGCGCTTCGTCGGCGGACTCGACCGCCACCCCGAGATCGGAAGGGTAGGAGCCGTCCTTGAACCAGGTGCTGACGTTCTCGGTCATGCCGCAGTCTCGCGGGGCTGGCCGGAGTCGTCCAGCCTTCAGGCTGCGGGGAAGCGAACGCGCAGCGAGCTCGGCCCGCGGTCCTGCAGGTTGGAGCCGGCGTAGCTCAACGTCTCTTCGGCGAGCTCCCAGCGCGGCAGCGAGAGCAGGGCGCGCAGCGACTCTTCCACTTCCATCCGGATGAGCGGGGCCCCCGGGCAGTAATGAGCGCCGCTCCCGAAGGTCAGGTGCCGGCTCTGCTGCCGGGTGATGTCGAAGCGGTCCGGCTCGGAGAACAGCCCGGGATCGCGGTTCGCCGCGGCGACCATCGCGAAGACGAACTGCCCCTCGGACACCCTGGTGCCCCGGAGCTCCGTGTCCCTTTTGCACATGCGGCTGAGGGAGAGCACGGACGGCTCGAAGCGCAGGCTCTCCTCGACAGCGCCGCGGACGAGGCCCGGCGACTCCCGGAGCTTCGCGAGCTCCGCGGGGTGGTTGAGGAGCGCGAGCACCGTGTTCGCGATCTGGTTCACGGAGGTGACGAACCCCGCGGCGACCATCTGGAAGCACTGCATGGCCGCCTCGCCCGCGAGCTCGGTGTCCCCGTCCTCCGCCGCGATGAACCGGCTCGCGACGTCCTCGCCCGGCGCCTTCCGGCGCTCCTCGACGAGCCTCATCATGTAATCGACCATGTCGCAGCAGCTCTGCTTCACCGCCCGCTTCTGCTCCTCGGAGCTGACCCCGCCGCCGGCGAGCTTCAGGAGGTCCGTCGACCATCTCATGAACTGCGGTCGATCGGCCTCGGGGATCACGAACATCTCGGCGAGCGTGTTGAGCGCGACCGCCTCGGAGAACGCCGAGACGACATCCATCTCGCCGTCGCTGCGCGCCTTCGCGATGGCGCGCTGCACGAGCCCCACGACGCGCGGGCGCATCCACTCGACGGCCGCGGGCGAGAACCCCTTCATGATGAGCTGTCGAAGCTGCGTGTGGCGCGGCGGGTCCTGGAAGAAGGCGAGCCGCGACAGGGAGTCGAACGTCTTCCTCGAGAGCTCGTCCTCGCCGAGCATGCCGAGGCCGCCGAGGAGCGCCGTCGCCCGCCGCGCGGTGAAGCTCGAGTCCCTGACGAGCCCCTCGATATCGGCAGGAGCGGTGATGAGGAAGCACTGGAGCGGCTCGAAGAAGTAGACCGGCGCCTCGGTCCGTAGCCGCTCGAGCGTCGGGAATGGGTCGGCGAAGAAGCGCTCGCTCGTGAGGTCGAATCCAGAGGGAACGGCCATGAGTCCTTCTTTCCTTGTGGCGCCCGTGGCGCGGCTTGTGGCGTCGTGGCGCGGTGAAGATTCAGGGCCAGGCTACGGTATCGTCACGCCGCCGTGAAGCGCGCTGCCCGCGCGTCGATCGCCGCGCGACGGCGGCCGCGATGGGCGCGCGAGGCGCTGCAGAGTGCGCCCTGCGCTCAGCCTGCACGCGCGGCGTGTGGGGCGTTTGCGGCAGGTGTGGCGCACGCGCGCAGGGCGGCCGCGCTCCGGGCGAGCGGCGTGTGTGCGCGCCGCAGGGGAAGCGGGCGGAGCGGATCAGCGCGATCCGGTGGAGGCCTTCTCGGGACAGCAGAACAGGTGATCTGGCACCAGCACGGCGCAGCCGTCCTTCCAGGGGTCGTCAGGCGCGTAGTCCGTCCGGTTCTCCGCAGGATAGAAGTACGCCCTGGGCTTCGCTGGATCCGCGCAGGCCTTGTCGCGCTCCGGCGCCGCCTCGCGGTGCTTGGGCGTGCCGGTGCCCTTCGAGCAGGCGGCGAGCAGCGCGCCGGCTGCGAGGAGCGCGCACAGCGCGGCGACGCCCTGCGCGGGCCCGCGGCGGTGGCTTCGGTCGAGCGCCGGAGGCATTCCCATGTCCCGCATGATGCACCTGCCCGCCGCTCGGCGGAAGGTGATCCGGCTCGGCCTCACGCGCGGACTCCAGCTGCGCCGCGCCGACGCCGGCTGCCTCGATGTCGGGAGCTCCCCCGCGCCCTCGGCGGGGTCCCTTCACCGGCCGTCGCCGCCGGTCGCGCTTGCGATGTCCGTCAAGGCGTAATGCCTCATCTCCTGGATACGGTCGAAGAAGGGCTTCACCTTCGCGAAGAACGACGGGAACGCCGCCGACCTGCGAAAGCCCTGGAGATGGCCTTCCATCGAGTCCCAGAGGATGCGGACGACGTAGCTTGTCGGCTCCTCGACGCACCGGGAGATCTCGTGACCGAGGCAGTGCTCGGAGCCGCGCAGCTCCGCCGCCGCGTCGCGGTAAGCGGAGAGGAACGCCTGCTCCTGCTCCGAGGGGATCGTGTAGCGGATGTACTCGATGATCATGGCAGCTTCCTGTGTCGGGGGAGGGGCGCTCCGCGGCAGCGGCGCGCGCCGTCTGGCGACCAGGGATAGGCGCCCGCGGCCTGGCCGTCGAATCGACAGTCGGCGCCCCATCCCATAGATGCTGTCGATGGGTCGGCGTGCTACCCATCGAACATGCGCCTGCAGTCGGTGGACACCCACCTCGTCGTGGCGTTGCACGCCTTGCTCCAGGAGAAGAGCGTCACGCGGGCCGCGCGCCGCGTGGGGGTGACGCAGCCCTCGATGAGCCACGCGCTCTCGCGGCTGCGGGCCCATTTCGAGGATCCGCTGCTCGTCCAGGTCGGCAGGCAGATGACGTTGAGCGAGCGGGCGCGGGACCTGGTCCCGAGGGCGGCCGAGGCCGTCGAGCGGCTCGAGCAGGTCTTCTGCCCGGTCGAGCGGTTCGACCCGCGGCGGTCCCGGCGCACGTTCCGGCTGGCGGCGACCGACAACCTGGAGCTGCTCGTGCTCCCGCCGCTGATCAGGCTCCTCGCCGTCGAGGCGCCGCACGTCGACCTGCGCTGCCGGAGCATCCCGGCGGACTTCGCCGAGCTCCTGCGGCGCGGCGAGCTCGACGCCAAGCTGGGGCGCGGCGGGCCGGTGCCCGACGGCTGCCGGTCCACGCTGCTCGCGGCCGAGGAGATCGTGTGCGTGATGCGGCGGGGCCACCCCGCGTCCCGGAGGGCGCTCACCGCGGCGCGCTACGCCGCGTGCGAGCACCTGATGGTCTCGCCGCACGGCGAGGACCACAACGTGATCGATGGCGAGCTGGCGGAGCGGGGGTTACGCCGGCGGATTGCCCTCACCGTGTCGCATTTTCTTGTCGCCCCGTTCATCCTCGCCGGCTCCGACCTGCTGCTCACCGTGTCCGGCCGCGTCGCGGAGACCCTGGCCCGGAAGCTCGACCTCGTGGTGCGGCCGTGCCCGGTCGGGACCAGGAGCTATACGCTGACGCTCGTCTGGCCAGAGCGCGCCGAGGGCGACGAGGGGCACCGCTGGCTGCGCGCCGCCATCCAGAGGGCCGTCGCGGTGGACTCGAGAGCGGCTTTGCCGGGCGCGTGACACGCTGCTTGCGCCCACGGCGCACATCCGGAGGACACGCGCGATCGCGGACGAGGCGACCCTGAGAGTGCCTGACGCTTCTTCGAGGAGCACCCGATGTGAGGGTGGTGGCCTGATTTGCCCCGGAGTGATTCACATGAAGGCGGGAAGGCGGGAAGATTATTGATCTTTTCTTCCCGCCCTCCCGCCTTCATGTTCAAATCCGGCCACCACCGATGTGAGAGCATGGCCGAGCCGACGCACCCCCGCTCCATGCGATGACGCATCCCGGCTCCATGCGATGACGTGTCCCGATCCATGCGATACGGCCTGACCTTTCTCGCCCTGAGCGCCTCGATCGCTTCGCTCGCCGTCCTCGCCGGCGGGGCAGCGCTCGCCCTCCTCTGGCCGGCGCTGAGCTTCGGCCTTGTCGGCGCCGCGTACCTGGCGCGCCGGCCCGCGATGCTGGGCAAGAGGCCTGACGGCACGCAGGCCGCGTGGGCGCTCGTCCTGCTCGGTCCGTACTTTTTCCTGAGCTGGGCGATCTGGCGCGCGGAGCGGGCGCTCGGGCGGGCGGACTGCGCCAACGAGGTCGCCCCCGGGCTGTGGGTCGGACGGCGCCCCCTGGCGCACGAGCTGCCGGCCGGCGTGCGGCTGGTCGTGGATCTGACGGCCGAGTTTCCGGCGGCCGCCGCGGTGCGCCGCCATCCCGGCTATCTCTGCGTGCCGACGCTCGACGGCACGGGCCCCGAAGTGGAGAGGCTCCGGGAGCTCCTCGAGCGGCTGCGCGGCGTGGACGGCGTGTACTTGCACTGCGCCTCCGGCCGCGGCCGATCGGCGACCCTCGCGGCCGCGCTGCTGCTCGAGCGCGAGCTCGCGGACGACGTCGACGCGATGGAGGCCCGGCTCCGGCTGCGCCGGCCCGGGATCCGGCTGAACGCCGCGCAGCGGGAGCTCCTGCGCCGGGCGCGCTCGCGTCTCGGCACCCGATGACCGCATGAGCGTCGAGACGGCTGACGGGCCGCCTCCCACCGGGGCTCGCACCGGTCATGGAGCGTCGGCTCGCGAGGCCGGTGACGGGGCTCCGCTGCCACGCGGCGTGGGCGGGCGGCGACACGCGGCGACACGCGGCGACGGCCGCTTCCGGCGCGCGGCGCGGGCTTCTCTGGCTGCGCTCCGCGGCACGCGGCATGCTCCTGCGGGTCCGCATGCCGTGCACCCGACCTGCTGCGTCGATCGTCTCGCTGATGCTGATCTCCGGTTGTGCCGCCGGACCCCGGCCGGCGCCGCCCGCCGCCACGAGCGTCCAGATCGCGCCCGCCCCGCGCTCGCCCGAGCCCGATGCGGCGGGGGACGACGCGTCCGGAGAGGTGGTCCTCGTCTGGGGCAGCACGGGCGATGAGCCGCCGAGGACATGGCATGTCGCCGCGGGCGGCGCGGTGGTCCGCGAGGAGCCCGGGATCGTCGTGGCGACCCGGTGCGGGGAGTGGCGCTGGGAGGCGCGCGAGAAGCAGGTGGAGACCACGGCCTGCGAGCTCTGGGACGGGGAGACGCGCGGGCCGGGCGAGGGCACGGCGATCGACGCGGAGCTCGTGCTGCGCGGGGACGGCGCGCGCCAGGCGGTGATCACGTCGCCGGACCAGGACGAGGGCAACGTGTTTCAGCACAGCGCCGCGGTGATCGGGAGCGTGGGACCGTACCTGTTCATCGAGGAGCGGACGTACATGGACCTGTGCGGCGCGCACGGCTCCGAGACCGTGGCGTTCACGGTGTGGGACGCCGAGCGCGGCGCGGCCGTCGACCTGCTCGCCGCCGTGCCCGGGGTGCCGGCGCTGCAGCGCGCAGGCGAGGCGCTCCTCGACGAGCTCGAGGACGACCCGGCGGTCGCGCGGACGTCGCAGGACGCGCCGGAGCTCGTGAAGCTCGCGCCGGCCTACGACGCCCGCGGCGCGCTCCGGCTCACCGCGCAGCTCGCGCGCTTCGCCTGCTATGCCTGCAGCGACGGCGCGTGGACGTCGTACTCGCGCTCGGCCGTGGTGCCGGTCGTGCGGAGCCCGGCTCGCCTCGCGGCGTGGGCGTCACCGCCGCCCGGTGTGCAGGAGTTCCTGGCGCGGACTCCGGGCGTCACGCTCGGCGGCTGGTCGCGCGCCGGCCAGCAGGACGAGTGAGCCGGGCGGCTGGGGCGCTAGCCGGCCGGAAGGGCGAGTGAGCCGGGCGGCTGGGGCGCTAGCCGGCCGGAAGGGCGAGTGAGCCGGGCGGCTGGGGCGCTAGCCGGCCGGAAGGGCGAGTGAGCCGGGCGGCTCGGGCGCTAGCTGGCCGGCAGGGCGAGTGAGCTCGGAGCAGCCGCCCTGCCGCTCGCGGCGCGGTAGCTCTTGAGGGTGATGGCGCTGGCGGCCCGCCGGATGTCCCGGGTCATCAGCGAGAAGACGAAGTCCTTCCAGGGGAGATAGCGCAGCATCCTGAGGTTCGTGTTGCGCGACCAGACCTCCCAGCGCGTCTCGGGCGCGAAGCCCTTGGCGATCGCGAGCGCGCTCTCCTGGCTCCTGTCGACGTAGCCGCGCATCTCGTCCTGGTAGCGGGCGAACGCCGCGCGATGGTCGCCGCCCGCGGCCGCGAGCTCGCCGGCCAGCACATAGGCGCCCACGAGCGCGAGGCTGGTGCCCTGCCCCGTGAGCGGCGAGGCGCTGTAGGCGGCGTCCCCGACGAGCGCCACGCGGCCGCTCCACCACGGATCCATGCGGATCTGGCTGGTGGCGTCGAAGTAGAAGTCCGGGGCGTCGCGCATCGCCTCGAGCACGCGGGGCATCTCCCAGCCTGCCCCGGCGAACGCCTCGGCCACGAGCCGCCGCTGCTGCGCGGCGTCGCGGTGGTCGTAGCGCAGCGGCGCGGAGGCGAAGAAGAGGCTGACCTTCAGCTCGGCGTTCCCGCGCGCGCTCTTGAGGCTCACGACCCTGCCGGGGAGGTTCAGCATCAGCTGCCAGCGGTCGAGGCCCAGGTGGTTCGGGGCCGTGAAGATGGCGAGGTGGCTGCCCAGGTGGCGGACGAAGCGCGACTCCTCCCCGAACACGAGGCGGCGCACGTTCGAGTGCAGCCCGTCGGCCCCCACCACCAGGTCGAACACGCGCGGCGCGCTCCGCTCGAACGTGACCTCGACCCCGTCGCCGCGCTGCGCGATGGCGGTGATCGAGTCGCCGAAGATGTACTCGGCGTCGCGCCGGGTCGCGTCGTGGAGGAGGTGCGCGAGGTCGCCGCGCATGATCTCGATGTCGGCCGGGTCGAGCACGCCGAAGCCGCGCTCGAGGTCCGCCACGCGCCCGCCGCGCTCGTCGATGAACGAGGTGCCGAGGGTGTCGGTGCTCGCGCGCCGGGCCGCGTCGCCGAGCCCCATGCGCGCGAGCACCTCCAGCGCCGGGCCGCGGACGTCGACCGCATAGCCGCCGTCGCGCAGCGCCGGCGCGCGCTCGACGAGGGTGGGGTTGAAGCCGTGGCGCCGCAGCCAGTACGCCAGCGCCGGCCCGGCGATGCTCGCGCCGGAGATGAGGATGTTTCGGTTCTGCATCGGAGGCTCTCCCGTCGAGCTCCAGCACGCCGGGCAGGCCGAGGAAGGGCGCAGCTGCCAGGTCGCTGGCGGTTGAATGTACGCCGTACATCGTGATGAGTACGGCATACACAGTCCACTGAATTTGATGTTTATCGAGGAGATTTTCGGAATTGCGGCGCACTGTGTACTAGTTCAATGCGGCCCAGGAACGGCTGCTCTTGGCATCGAGGCTCGAGAAGTGCTGCTCACCGTCCAGAAGTGTACTAGAACAGTTCGGCGGCGCGCCGCAGGCACGCGTGCTGCGGGTCGGAGCCCGCGCGCGCCCCGGCGAGGCGGGCCGCTGTCCGCCGAGCGCCGCCAGGAGGCGAACGTGAACCGAGCCGGTGACCAGCCAGAGCCGCCCTCCGTGCAGATCGCAGGCGAGCTGCGCCGCCGCATCCTCGCGGGCGAGCTCCGCGCCGGCGAGCGGGTGCCCTCGACGCGACAGATCACCGAGGCGTGGGGCGTCGCGATTGCGACCGCCACGAAGGCGCTGTCGATGCTGCAGCGCGAGGGGCTCGTGCGCGCCGTGCCGGGCGTCGGCACCGTCGTGGCCCCCCGCGAGCCGGCCGTGGCGCCGCCGGTGCGCGCGCCGCGGCGGCGCGAGGCGCGCGACGCCGAGCACGCGATCACCCGGGAGCGCGTCGTCCAGGCGGCGATCGATCTGGCGGACGCCGAGGGACTGGCGGCGCTCTCGATGCGGCGGATCGCGGCCGAGCTCGACGTGGCCACGATGTCGCTCTACCGCCACGTGCCCGGCAAGGACGAGCTGGTGCTCCTGATGGTCGACGCCGCGTTCAGCGAAACGAGGCTCCCGGAGCCTCCGCCGCCGGGCTGGCGGGCGCGCGTCGAGGTGGCGGCGCGGCTGCAGTGGGCGCTCTACCGCCGCCATCCCTGGCTCGCGCCGGCGCTGTCGATGACGCGGCCGCAGCTCATCCCGAGCGGGATGGCGCACACCGAGTGGCTGCTGCGCGCCATCGACGGGCTCGGCCTCGACCTGGGCACGATGCTCCGCGTGGCGATCACGATGGCCGGCTACGTGCGCGGCGTCGCCACCAGCCTGGAGTCGGAGGCGCAGGCCGAGCAGGACACGGGCGTGACCAGCGACGAGTGGATGGCGTCGAGGCAGGCGAAGCTCGAGGCGATCGTCGCCTCGGGGGATTTCCCCACCATCGCGCGCCTCGCCACGGAGCCCGACCACGACACCTCGCTCGACACGCTCTTCGAGCTCGGGCTGGGGCTCATGCTCGACGGCATCGCCGCGCTCATCGAGCGCGCGCGCGCGCAGCGCTGAGCCGCGCGCCGGGTGGATCGGCGGATCACGAGCGCGGCTGCGGGCAAGGTGCGCGGAGCGCGCGTGGGGCCGGGCGCGAGGAGCGCGCGTGGGGCCGGGCGCGAGGAGCGCGCGTCGGGCGGCGGGGAACGGCTATCCTCCTCGCGTGCCGAAGATCCTGGTCATCGACGATCAGCCCGCCGTCTGCGTCGCGCTGACGACGCTCTTCGAGCTGCACGGGCTGGAGGTCCGCGTCGCGGCGACCCCGGACGAGGCGATCGCGGCGATCCTCGGCGACGAGCTCGGGGCCGTGGTCCAGGACATGAACTTCCGGCAGAGCGCGACGTCGGGCGAGGAGGGGATGGAGCTGCTCCGCCGGATCAAGTCGATCGACCCCGAGCTGCCCGTCGTCGCCATGACCGCGTTCACGTCGATCGCGGGCGCCGTCGAGCTGATCAAGGCGGGGGCCAGCGACTACGTGCCGAAGCCGTGGGACGACCAGAAGCTCGTCGCCGTCGTGAGCAACCTCGCCCGGCTGCGGTCGCTCGAGCAGGAGCACGCGCGCCTCGTGGCGCAGCGCGGGCGCGCGCGGCACAGGCTCGCCGAGCGCCACGACCTCGCCGGGCTCGTGTACGCGAGCGACGCGATGCACGAGGTCGTGAGCCTCGCGGTCAAGGTCGCGCCCGCGGACGTGCCGGTCCTCATCACCGGGCCGAACGGGACCGGCAAGGAGCTCCTCGCCAGCATCGTCCAGGCGAACTCGCGGCGGCGCGACAGGCCGTTCGTCAAGGTGAACGCCGGCGCGCTGCCCGACGAGCTCGTCGAGGCGGAGCTGTTCGGCGCCGAGGCGGGCGCCTTCACCGGCGCGACGCGCCTGCGGATCGGCAGGTTCGAGGAGGCCGACGGCGGCACCCTGTTCCTCGACGAGATCGGCACGCTGTCGCTGAACGGCCAGAAGAAGCTGCTGCGCGTCCTCCAGACGGGCGAGTACCAGCGCCTCGGGAGCAGCGTCACCCGGCGGGCCGACGTGCGCGTGCTGAGCGCGACGAACCGCGATCTCCCGCGCGCCATCGCCGAGGGGGCCTTCCGCGAGGATCTCTACTTCAGGCTCAACGTGATCGAGCTCGCGCTGCCCGCGCTGCGCGACCGCCCCGAGGACATCGCGCCGATCGCGCGCCACCTGCTCGAGCGGCGCCTCGCGGGCGCCGCGGCCGCCGGCGAGCGGGTAGTGCTCAGTGAGCGGGCGCGCCACGCGCTCGCCGAGCACGACTGGCCGGGCAACGTCCGCGAGCTCGAGAACCGCCTCACGCGCGCGGTGCTCGTGCGCAAGGGCGACGCGATCGAGCCGTCCGACCTCGGGCTCGACGCGGCCTCGCGCGCCCCGCCGGCGCCGGCCGCCGCGTTCTCCGCCGCGTCCGCCGAGCGCGCCGCGTTCCCCGCCGCGTCCGCCGAGCGCGCCGCGTCCGCCGAGCGCGCCGAGATCGAGCGCGCGCTGGTCGAGGCGCGGGGCGTCGTCGCCAAGGCCGCGGCGTCGCTCGGCCTGAGCCGGCAAGGGCTCTACCGGCGCATGGACCGGCTCGGGATCCAGATCGAGCGCAAGCTCAGGTAGCGCGCTCGTCCAGCGGCGCGGGCGGCAGGCGGCACTCCACCTCGAGCCCTCCGCCCTCGCGGCGCCGCAGCGCGAGCGCGCCGCCGTGCGCGGTGGCGATCTCGCGGCAGAGCGCGAGGCCAATCCCGCGGCCCTGCTGCTTCGTCGAGTAGAAGGGCAGGAGCGCCTTCCCGAGCGCCTCGTCCGTGAGCCCGCAGCCGCGGTCCGCCACGGTGATCGCGAGCTCGCCGGTCGGGAGGCGCCGCACCGCGACCTCGGTCTGGTCCGGCGGGCTCCCGGCCTCGGCGGCGTTCTTGAGCACGTTCAGGAGCAGCTGCTGGAGCTGCGCGGGGTCGAAGAACCCGGGCTCGGCCGGCGCCTCGCGGAGCGTGAAGGGCGCGAGCCCGCTCAGCCGCTCGAGGAACGGGCGCCACGCGACGCGCTCGGGCGCGGGCGGCGGGAGGCGCGCGAGCTCGGCGTACGCGGCGAGGAAGCGGACGAGGTGCGCGCTCCGCTCCTCGATGGTGTCGAAGACGACGCCGAGCCGCTCCCGATGCCCCGGGCGATCGAGCAGGAGGCGGCCCGAGTGGATCAGCGACGAGATGGGCGCGAGCGAGTTGTTGAGCTCGTGGCTGATCAGCCGGATCGCGTTCCGGTAGAGCTCCGCTTCCTTGCGCGAGATCTCGCGGGTGAGCGACCGGATCGAGACAAGGACGTGCGCCTGGGTGTTCAGGCGGAACGAGCGGCGGGCGACGTACAGCGTCTCGAGCTCGCCCCGGCGCTCGACGGACACGAGCGCGTCCCGGCCCGCGGCGATCGCGGCGCGGAGCTCCGCGGGCTCGCCGGCGAGCAGCGCTTCCAGCGTGCGCTGGCCGAGCCCCTCGCCCGCGGTGAAGAACGCGCGCGCGGCGCCGTTGCCGTAGACGATCCGGCCTGCCTCCGTGTGGAGCACCATCGCGACGGGCGTGGCGTCGAGCGCCGTCTCGAGCAGGAGCTCCTTCTGGTAGAGGTCGTCGCGCTGCGCGCGCAGCGCGTCGCCGAGGCGGTTGTGGCGCTCGACGAGGTCCCCCAGCTCGTCCCGGCGCTCCTGCCGGACGCGCAGCGTGTAGTCGGCCTCGGCGAAGCTCGCGAGGCCGTCGGTGACCGCGCGCAGCAGGGCGAGCGCGCGCCCGAGCAGGAGGCGAGAGGCGAGCGCGCCGGCGACCAGGGCGAGCCCGAGCCCCGCAGCGGCGGACGCGGGCAGCGACGCCTGCGCTCGCGCGGCGGCGAGGCTCCCGGCGCACGCGGCGGCCGAGCTCAGGGCCACCACGAGGGCGTGACGGACGCGGATCGGCACGCGGAACGGTGGCACGCGGAGCGGTGGCACGCGGAGCGGTGTGGAGCGCGGCGTCACGAGCGCGAGGCCTCGGCAGGAGAGACCGCGCTCGCGCGGAGCGCGGGCACGAGCGCCGCCGCCATGCCGGCGAGCCAGACGGCCGCGGCGACGAGGCCGAGCCTGAGCGGATCGACGGGCAGATCGAGCCCGGGGGCGACGGCGCGCGCCGCGGCCCGGAGCCCCGCGAGGGCGAAGGCGCCGGCCGCGAGGCCGGCCGTCGTGAGCACCGCGTTCTCGACGAGCACCAGGCGCGCGACGTCGCCGCGGGTCGCGCCGAGGGCGCGGCGGATGCCGAGGGCCTGGCGGCGCTCGGAGACGAGCAGCGAGGCCATCCCGACGCGCCCCAGGAAGACCACGACGAGCGTCATCCCGATCAGCGTGAGGGCGAGGCCGCCCGCGCCGCGGCTCGTGCCTGTGTCGAGCTCGGCGCCCTCGTCGAGCTTGCGGACCATCACGAGGCGGCGCGCGTCGGCGCGCTCGAGGGCCTCTCGCACCCGCGCGATGGAGCCCTCGTCGGCGGCCCGGTCGCCGCCCTCGCCGCCGGTAGGGCCGAGCCGGATCAGGTAGCTCAGCGTGCGGCCGAGCGGCGGCTCCTCGGCCGCGAAGAGGACGGCGTCGGGATCGGGCCCGAGGGAGGCGCGGAACGACGGCACGACGCCGACGATGGCGAGCGGCTTCTGTCGGGCGCTCCGGCGAACGACCTGCCCGACCGCGCGGCCGCCCGGGAAGAGGCGCGCCGCGAGCGCCTGCGTGACGACGGCGGGCGTCGCCGCCGCAGCCGCGGCGTCCCCGGGGACGAGCAGGCGCCCGTCGAGCGGGGCGAGGCCGAGGACGGCGGCGGCACCGCCGCGGTCGTCGAGCATCCACGCGAGCGCGCGCTGGGGGGCCCGGTCGTGCGGGGCGAGCGGGTCGTGCGGGTCGAGCGGGGGGGGCGAGGGGTGCGAGTCGTGCGAGTCGTGCGGGTCGTGCGGGTCGTGCGAGGGGTGCGAGTCGTGCGAGTCGTGCGGATCGTCAGCCGAGATCGCCTCGACGACCTCCCGGTGCGTGAGGTTGTACGGCGACGAGGTCGCCTCGGCGGCGCCGCGGACGCCGGCGGCGCGCGAGAGGGCCTCGGTGTCGCGGCGGACCACGGCCTCGCGCTCGTCGCGGGAGGCGAAGCTCGGGCCGTCGCGCTCGGTCACCGCGAGCAGCAGCGACCGCGTGTCGATGCCGCGCGGCGCGGACGCGGCGCGGGTGTAGTGGAAGGCGAGCCCCGAGGCCTGCACGGCCAGGGCGAAGCCGAAGGCGGTCTCGAGCACCACGAGGAGCGCGGGCGTCTTCTGGCGGGCGAGCGCCCGGACGACGGGGCCGATCACGAGCGTCCGAGCCCCTCGGCAGGGGATCGCCGCGCGGCGCGCAGGGCCGGGTACGCCCCGGCGCAGAGCCCCGCGACGAGCGCGGCCGCGAGCGCCGCGGCGGAGGAGCGCGCGTCCAGGTGGTAGTCGACCGGCCGATCGTGGATGACGTGGTTGACGACCGCGAGCGCCGCCGCGGCCACGCCGAGGGCGAGCGCGGCGCTGCCCGCGGCCGCGAGCGCCGCCTCGAGCAGGAGCTCGAGAAAGACGCCCCGGGAGCTCGCGCCGAACGCGCGGTAGACGGCGATCTCGGCGCGCTTCGACCGGAACTTCCCCTCGAGCAGCCGCGCGACGTTGAGCGTGCACGCCCCGAGGAGCACGTCGGCGAGCAGGGCGAAGAGCACCGTGCCGGCGTCGTCGGCGCGGCGGGCGTGCATGCGCTCGCGCGGCACGAGCTCGGCCCCGAGGACGCGCCGGCCGCGCGCGCGCTCGCTCGCGGCGTGGGCGTCGAGCTCGGCCTGGAACGCGGCTCGGCGGGGCTCGTCGCGGAGCTCGACCAGGAGCCCTAGCCAGCCGTTGTCGGAGGCCGCGAACGCGTCGAAGCTGCCGCCCGGATCCTCGCGCTCGTGGAACAGCAGCGGCCGGACCCCGAGCGCGATGCCGACGGCGCTGGGCGCGAAGACCAGGGCCTGGCGCGGGGTGCGCGCGCCCGGGGCGGCCGGCACCGCGACGACGCCGGCGACCCGGAAGGGCTCGCCGAAGAGGCGCAGCGTGCGCCCGAGGCCGCTCGACCCGGGGAACAGCGCGCGCTCGGCCGACTCGGAGAGCACGACCGGGCGCTCCTCGCCGTCGCCCTCCGCCTGCGACCAGATCGCCCCGCGCCGGACCGGGGCGCCCATGATCCCGAAGAGGTCGCGCATGCAAAAAATCACCTGGACTGGAACGAGCGGGCCGCCGTCGGCGCTCCCGGCGGCCATGGCTGCGTACATGTCGCTCTTGCGCGATGGGTGGGCGCTCTCGAGGAGGACGCGGTCGCGGAGGCTCGGGGGATCGATCGCCGCCGGCTCGATGAAGGCGCCGCCCTCCCGCGGGATGGAGACGAAGTAGACCCCGCGCACGGACGCGAACGGATCGGACCTGCGCTCGCGGAGGACCGCGCGCGCCGCCGTCCATGCCGCGAGGCCGAGCGTGAACGAGAGCAGCAGGATGGCGGTATGACCCGGCTGCCGGCCGAGGCTCCTGAGGGCCAGCCGGAGCGCGTGGCCGAGCGTCATGTGCGGCCCTCCGCCGCCGCGTCCGTCTCCGCGGGGGCGGCGGGGGATGCGGAGGTCGCCGGGGCCGCGGGCGCCCACGGATCGATGAGCTTGCCGTCGAGCACGTGCACCTTGCGGCGCGCCCGCGCCGCCAGCTCGGGGTCGTGCGTCGTCATGACGATCGTCGTGCCGCCGGCGTGGATGCGCTCGAGCAGGTCCAGGATCTGCCGCGCCGAGCGCGAGTCGAGGTTGCCCGTGGGCTCGTCGGCCAGGAGGAGCGAGGGCTCGCCGACCAGCGCGCGGGCGATCGCGACGCGCTGCTGCTGGCCTCCCGAGAGCTCGCTCGGGCGGTGGTGGAGGCGCCCGCTCAGGCCCACGTCCGCGAGGGCGCGCTCGACGCGCTCGCGCCGCGCGCGCGCGCCCATGCGGCGGACGCGAAGCGGCACCTCCACGTTGTCGAACACGTCGAGGTCGGCGATGAGCTGAAAGCTCTGGAACACGAAGCCGATCTTCCGGTTCCGGATCGCGCTCGCGCGCGCGTCCGAGAGCCCCTGCACCGGCTCGCCTTCGAGCAGATACTCGCCCCCGTCGAGCGGATCGAGCAGACCGGCGACGTTGAGGAACGTCGTCTTTCCGGAGCCGGAAGGCCCCATGACGCTGAGGAACTCGCCGCGCGCGACGTGCAGCGTGAACCCGGAGAGCGCGTGGGTCTCGAACAGGCCGCGCCGGTAGACCTTCGTGACGTTCGTCATCCGTATCATCGCTGCCTCGGCCGCGCTCCGGGAGCGCCCGCCCTCCTCGCCGAGGTTAGCAAGCGCCGCGCCCGCGCCGGATCGGCCTCCGGGCGCCGGCGACGCCGGCGAGCCAGCGCCGCACCGTCGCGGCGCCGCCGCCGCGACGCCGGAGAACGACACATGTCCGCCCTCGGCGCGGACACCTGTCCGGACGCGGACAGCCGGCGGCGCGCGCGGCCCGGCGGCGAGGGCCGATCGGCGCGGGCACACCGCCTGCTTTGCCGCCGCGCATGCGTTCTCTCATCCTCTCTCTGCCGCTCGCCGCGACGCTCGTCTCTGGCTGTTCTCCCGAGGCGACGTCGAGCGCGAGCGCACCGACATTCCACAGGGACATCGAGCCGCTGCTCCAGAAGAGCTGCCTTGGCTGCCACGCCGAAGGCGGCGCCGCGCCGGTGAGCCTGTCGTCATACGCCAGCGCAAAGGCGCTCGCGCCGCTCATCGCCGAGGAGACCGCGGCGCGACGTATGCCGCCGTGGGGAGCCCTCCCAACAGACGAGTGCGCGCCGCCCCGCCCGTTCCGAGGGGACATGCACCTCTCCCTCGACGAGATCGCCATGCTCCGCGCCTGGAGCGACGCCGGCGCGCCGGAGGGGGATCCCGCGGACGCCCCGGCCCCCTACGCGCCTGTCGCTCAGGGCCTGTCGCGAACGGACCTGGAGCTCGTGCCCAGGATGCCGTACGCCGCGGCGGATGGGCCCGATCAGTTTCGATGCTTCGTGCTCGACCCTGCGCTCGCGGAGGAGGCGTGGGTCCAGGGCTATGACGTGCTGCCGGGAAATCGAGAGGTGGTGCACCACGCGCTGCTCTACATCGACGCTCGCCGCGAGAGCGAGGCGCTCGGCGGCGAGGGCGGCAGCTACGAGTGCTTCGGCGGCGTGCACCTCTCCGAGACCACGCTGCTCGGCGGGTGGGCGCCCGGCACGGAGGCGTTCGAGCTGCCCTCGGATATCGGCATCTCGCTGCCCGCGAACGCGCTGATCGTGATGCAGGTGCACTACCACCCGAAGCCCGGCAAGCCGCCCTCGCCCGACGCGACGAGGGTCGCGCTGCGCCTCAACGAGGCCAGGCCGCGCCGCGCGCTCCGGAACCTGCTCCTCGGCAACGCGGAGGAGCCGCTCTCGAACCGGGGGGCGCTCCTGCCCGGTCCGGGCGACCGAGGGAGCGTCGAGTTCAGGATCCCGGCCGACGCCAGAGGGCACGTGGAGCGGATGCAGTTCAACATCGACCTCCCGATCCCCGAGGTATCGATCTACGGCGCCGGCGTCCACATGCACCGGGCCGGGGTCGACATGAAGGTCGAGCAGATCCACGCGGATCCGGGGCGGGCCGGGGCCGAGAGCACCTGTCTGCTGCAGACGCCAGCGTGGGATTTCAACTGGCAGAGGGTCTACAGCTACGACGCGCCGATCGACGAGCTGCCCGCGTTGCGCTCGGGCGACCGGATCGACCTGCGCTGCACCTACGACAACACGAAGGACAACCCGGCGCTCGCCGCGCAGCTCGTCGAGGAGCACCTGCCCGCGCCGAGGGACATCGTCCTCGGCGAGTCGACGCTCGACGAGATGTGCATTGCGTTCCTGCCCATCGTCCACCCGAACCTGTGAGGAGACGCCGATGCGACACAAAACTCTCCATGCATGCCTCGGCGCGCTCGTGCTCGCCGCCTGCTCTTCTCCTGGCGCTTCGCCGGACGACACGCCGTCCGGGCACGGGGCTCCGTCGCAGGATCTCTGTCCGCAAGGGTTCGCCGATTGCGACGGGATCAGCGAGAATGGTTGCGAGGCCGCGCTCCAGACGAGCGTCGGGAACTGCGGCGCGTGCGGCGTGCGCTGCGCGGACCCCGGCGGGGAGGGCGCCGCGGCGCTCTGCACGGCGGGCGCGTGCACCATCGCGTGCGACCCCGGGCGGGCCGACTGCGATGGCGACGCGGACAACGGGTGCGAGGCTCGGGTCCTCGAGGACGAGGGGCATTGCGGAGCCTGCGGCGTGACGTGCTCCGATGCTTGCGATCGCGGCACGTGCGACGCCACCGTGCTCGCCGGGGAGCTGCCGCTGCCGACGTTCCTCAGGATGGACGAGTCCGGGCTCTACTGGTCGAACCAGGGCTCGGGCGACGCGCCGGATGGCAGTGTCATGCGGCTCGACGCCGGGGGCGGGACGCCGGTGGTGCTCGCGGAGGAGCAGGCGCAGCCCGGGCCGCTCGTGCTCGACGAGGCGACGGTGTACTTCGCGCACCGGGGCGGCATCGCGGCGGTTCCGAAGGCCGGCGGCGAGGTGACCGCGATCGCGTCGAAGGTCCATAACGTCACGGCGATGGCGGTCGATCGCGGCACGCTCTACTGGGTCGAGGCGGGGACGCCCCCGGCGTTCGACGACGGCGGGCTGTTCGCGCTCTCGCTGGGCGCCGCGGCGGAGAGGGTGTTGCTCGCGGCCATCGCGGGCCTCCCCAGCGGGGTCGCGCTCGACGCCGACCACGTGTACGTGACCGCCGCGGGCGCCGGCGCGGCGGACGGGGCGATCTACCGGGTCCGGCGCGATGCCGCGCCGCCGAGCGAGGCGGAGAGGCTGTATGACAAGCTGGAGCGGCCGCAGGGCCTGAAGGCTCACGGCGGCGCGTTCTGGCTGGTGGTGAAGAAGGCGATTGCCACCTTCGCGCCCGGGAAGGCCCTGGAGCGGGTGGTTCCGGATCTGCCGCAGGAGCCGGCGGAGCTCGCGTTCGACGACGCGCGGGTCTTCTGGACGACGGCGCGGGAGACGGATGGCCAGGTGCAGAGCGCGCGGTTCGACGGGAGCGACCTCGCGACGCGCGCGCGCAACCTGAACTATCCGTGGGGGATCGCCGTGGACGGGAGGAATGTCTACTGGACCAGCGTGTGGGCCGGCGGGCCAAAGACAGGGGCGTTGCGCCGCGCGCCGAAGTGACGGGCGGACCCGACCCAGGTGGCGGACCCGACCCAGGTTGGCGGCTGACCGGCGACGGACCCGACCCAGGTTGGCGGACCCGACCCAGGTTGGCGGACCCGACCCAGGTTCGGCTGCTGACCCGACCCAGGTTGGCGGACCCGACCCAGGTTGGCGGACCCGACCCAGGTTGCGGCAACCGGCAACCGTGGCCACCCAGGTTGCGTCAACCGCGGCTACCGCACCCAGGTGCGGCAACCCAGCGCAGATTCGCAGTCCCTTGCAGGTTGCGGTAGCGTCGCGCTTGACGGCTCCGGGTGGCGGAAAGTGACGGAAATCGGCGGTCGCCACCCCCGCAGCGGGACAAGTTCCTGAGATCATTCACGCCGGCTCATGGCGCAGCGCTTGTCTGCGTGCTCCGGCCATGAGTCAGCCTCGCGAGATCAATCCAGGCGCCACGTACCTGATCACCCGTCGCGTTCTCCGCCGGCACTTCCTCTTTCGCCCCGATCGGGCCATCAACCAGTTCCTGGTCTACGCCCTCGCTGTCTCGGCACGCCGCTACGGCGTTGAGGTTCATGCCCTTTGCGCCATGTCGACGCATCTGCACCTCGTCGTGACCGATGTGCAGGGCGTCTTGCCCCGCTTCTTGCAGTTCTTCCACCGTATCGTCGCGCTTGGGACGAAGGTACTGCGAAAGTGGGAAGGGCCGGTATGGGATCATGAGGCCACGAGCGTGGTGCGGCTGCTGACGCGCGCGGCCGTGGTGGAAAAGATCGCCTACGTCCTTGCGAACCCCGTGGCCGCCGGCCTCGTCCCGTATGCGAGGGAATGGCCAGGCGCCAAGGTGGATGTGGGTGAGATCGGCCGTGGCATGCTGCATGCCTCTCGTCCCTCGGCGTATCTCGATCCGGAAAACCCACAGTGGCCCGAGGAAGTTGCGCTGCCACTCGCGCTGCCGCCCACCGTCGAGCAGGACACTGCGGAGGGGTTTCGCTGTGAGGTTGCGGCAGAGCTGGAGCGACAGGAAGCGGAGGCCCATGCGGAGGTGACGCGGCAAGGGCTCCACTTCATGGGCGCCGAGCGCGCGGGCGAGGTCTCCCCTTACGAGCGTGTCACGAGCTTCGAGGCGTTGCGCGGTCGGAATCCGACATTTGCAGTTGGTCGCGAGCAAGGTGGCGCGTGGAAAACCGCTGCTGGTGCAGTGCGGGCTTTTCGGGCGTCGTATCGCGCTGCGCTCGAAAGCTGGCGTGCGGGTGTACGTGATGCCGTATTCCCGGCCGGCACATGGTGGATGCGCATGTTTCATGGTGTCAGCGTGAACGACGTGGTGCTCGTGGTGTAGGACCATGCTGCGGATTCTCGACAGCAGGACGAGCAAGGGCAGGCGGCGCTACAGCGGGGCAAGTAAGGCGGGCGACGGCATCGACTCGCCGTCATGGGGAACGCTCGTCCTGCGAATGTCTCGCGCTGCATGCCGCGCATGGACGCGCATGCGAAATGCCGCGCTCGAAGCGGCGGAGAGGCAGTCCACCCGGGGGCTCTGCGTAACCGAACGGATATTTCTTCTGGTAGACGAACCCAGCTTGAGGATCCTGAGAGCTCAACCTGGGTCGGGTAGGCCAGAACTCAACCTGGGTTCGGTCGCGCGCGGTCGTGTCAGGGTTCGGTTGCGTGTCAAACCTGCGTCGCGTGTCAAACCTGGGTCGGGTCGTGGCTAACCTGGGTCGGGTCGTGGCCGTCAGAGCAGCTCATCCAGGTCGTCCATCGCCTGCGAGAGGTCCTCGCTCATCTCCTTCAGCTTCTCGCGGTCCTTCTCCAGGAGCACCGCCTGCGCCGCGCGGGCCTTGTCCCCGAGCTTCCGCGCCGCGAGCACGTTCTCGAGCAGATAACGCCGCTCGGTCACGCCGAGCCCCGCGAACGCGCGCCGGAGGATCGGGAGCGTGTCCTTGAAGCGCTCCGGCGCGATTCCCCCGAGAAACTCATCGAGCGCCTCGACCACGGGGCGGCTCTTCACCAGCACCAGCGCGTTCACCTCGAGGAAGCCGGCCAGGAACGCCGCCGCTGCCTCGGGCTCCGCCGCGCCCCCGAGCCGCAGGCCCACGATACGCGTCACCTCGGCGTCGTCGATCGCCTGCGCCAGGTAGAGCAACCCGCACGCGAGGCCGGACGCGGTCGGGTTCACCACCTCGCTGTCCACGAGCCCCCGCGCCGCGTCGAGCCACGCCCCGCGATCGACGATCGGCTGTGACAGCGCCACGTCGTGCAGCGTACGCAGCGCCTCCTTGGCCGCGGCGACCGCCTCGTCGCTGCCCGTGCAGCCCCCGTGGACGCGCAGGACCGCGCGCGCGAACGTCTTCTCCAGCATCGGCGCGATCACGGCGTCGCCGAGGGACGTCAGCGACCGCGACGACCCGAACGACGCGAGCCCCGCGAAGGCGCGGCACGCGCGGGCGAGCGACGGCAGGTCGCTGTCGCCCGCGGCGAACTGGTCGCACGCGCGCAGCGCCGCGGCTGTGGCGCGGGCGCTCGACGCGAGCACGCCGTTCAGCAGCACGTCGGCGGCTTCGCCCGTCGTGTGGCACGCCGCGAGGTCCTCCTCGAGCAGCCGCGTCGCCACCTCCTCCAGCGTATCGCCGAGGACGATCTTCTCGACCAGCGCAACGTCGGTCGCCGGCGTCCACTGCGCCTCCCACGTCTCGCTGAGCTGCCCGAGCAGCTCGTCCGGCGGCACCTCCTGTGCCGCCTGCCCTCGCCGCCGCGTCGCGCCTCCCGTCCGCCGTGTACCGGCGTACGCCGCGTAGGGAATCTTCGCGATGCGGAGCCGGTGCAGGAGCACGCTCGTCCCGACCTCAACCTGGTTCGTCAGCGAGAGCCGGAACGTCTCGGGCGCATCCGTGGCGGGGAGCCTGCGCTCGCGCACCTCGCGCCAGAATTCCTCCTGGAGAGAATTCTTCCCGATGCGGCTCCCGACGCGACCGACGTTGCGTCCGATGACCGCCGGCCAGAGAAATCCGTCAACGTGGGTCGCGTCGCCGCGGCACATGGTCGCGATGGTCGCCTCGCGCACCTCGTCGAGGCCGGGCTCTGCCTTGCCGCGGAGGTCGGCGAGCGCGACTGCGAGGCGGAAGGCCTCGATGGTATCGGCGAGCGAGGCCATGAAGCCGCGCAGGCGGAGGTGCTCGGTGAAGTCGATCAGCACCTCCAGCGTGGCGCGCCGGAAGTCGCCGCCCGCGTCGTGCGCGCGCTGGTAGTACTGCGGCGCCCGGTTGCCAGCGCCGTAGCCGAGCTGCTCGCTGAGCCGCGGGAAGCTGAACGGGATCAGCGTCACCGCGCACGGCACCGGCGCTGGCAGCCGCGCCTCCAGCGCGGGGTCGACGTCGCGCGCCGCGAACGCCGCCGCGTGCGCCGCGCCGAGCACGGCCGCGACCTCGTGCGGCGCGAGGTCCGGCCCCATGCGCTCGAGGATGCGCCGCGCCATGTACGCGTCGCGCGCCCGGTGGACCAGCCGATCGCCGTCGCCGCGCGCGAGGTCCGCGTAAGCGAGCAGCGCCTCGCGGAACGACGTTGGATCGTACCTGGGCGCCTCGAACGAGGCCTCCCAGAACTCCTCGAACGACCGGAACCCCCGGGCCCGCGCGCACGCCTCGTAGATGCTCTCGTGTTCGCCCCCCGCGCTCGCCGGCCCGCCGCGCTCGTCGCCCTCGCCGTCCGCGTCCCCCTCGCGCCCCGCCTCGCCCTCGTCCTCGCCCTCGTGCCCCCCCGGGTCCTCGGCGTCGTCGTGGCCCACGGTGGCGCCCTCGAACGGCGCGAGCGTCATGCCGACGGGCACGTCGATGAGCTCCACGCGCGCGCCGTGCTCGAAGGCCCATTTCACCGCCACGTACTCGGGCGAGTAGGCCGCGAACGGCCACAGCGACGACGCGGGCGTCCCGTCGGTCCGGTAGCCGAGGATCGCGACCGGCGGGACCGTCTTCGGGTCGACGAGCGCCTCGAGGAGCGCCGTCGCGTCGCTCGGGCCCTCGACGAAGACCGCCTTCGGGCGCACCTCGTCGAGGTACGCGCGCAGCGTCGCGCTGGAGCGCGGCGAGTGGTGGCGCACCGGGAAGAGGTGGACGGCGGCGAGCCGGTCGAGATCCATCGGGGTTCCCTCAGGGCGCGAGCCGCTTCTTCGAGGCGGCGTAGAACTCCTTCCAGAGCCCGGCGCGCCCCTTGACCACGGTCTCGCAGTACTCGCGGACCGCCTTGAGGTCGTCGCCGCCTTCCTTGCTCACGGCGCCGAGGAGCGACCGGGTGAGGTCGTCGGCCGTGACCTTCCCCGTGCCGAAGTGCTGCGCGAGGATCCCGCTGTTGAAGAGCACGCTGATCGCCTCCGCGGTCGACAGGACCGAGCCGGGGGTCTTCACCTTGGTCTTGCCGTCCTTGGTGACCCCGGCGCGGAGCTCCTGGAAGAGCGTGACGAGCAGCTTGGCGAGCTCGGCGGGCGGCTCGACGCCGACCTGGTAATCGCCGCGCAGCTCCGCCTCGCGCTTCTGCACGATGCGGATCTCCTGCTCGAGGTCGTCGACCACCGGGACGGTGATGAAGTTGAAGCGGCGCTTGAGCGCGGCGCTCATCTCGTTGACGCCGCGGTCGCGCGTGTTGGCGGTGGCGATGAGGTTGAACCCGCGCTGCGCCGAGACCACCTGGTCGAGCTCCGGGACGGCGATCTGCTTCTCGGACAGGATGGAGATGAGCGCGTCCTGGATCTCCGACGAGGTGCGGGTGATCTCCTCGAACCGCGCGAACCGCCCGTCGCGCATGGCGCGGAGGATGGGCGAGGGCACGAGCGCCTTCTGCGACGGCCCTTCGGCGAGGAGCAGGGCGTAGTTCCAGCCGTATTTGACGTGCTCCTCGCTGGTGCCCGCGGTCCCCTGGACGACGAGGGCGCTCGTCCCGCTGATCGCCGCGGAGAGGTGCTCGGAGAGCCAGCTCTTCGCGGTGCCGGGCTCGCCGACCAGCATGAGCGCGCGGTCCGAGGCGAGCGTCGCGAGGGCGACCTGCACGAGGGAGCGATCGCCGATGTACTTGGGGGTGATCGCCACGCCGCCGACGGGCTTGTCGCTGCCGAGGATGTAGGTCTCCACGGCCCTCGGCGAGAGGCGCCACCCGGGCGGCTTCGCTGCGGTGTCCTCGGCGGCGAGGGCCGCGAGCTCGTGTTCGTACTTGGTCTCGGCGGGCTGGCGCAGGTCGCTCATGGGGCCGGGAGAGGCTACCGCAGAACGGGGTGCGGCGGCACGTCCGAGGCGTCGCGCGCGGGCAGGCAGAACCCTGTCCGCGAAGCGTCGCCGGGCGAGGTGATGATCCGAGCCCAGCGGGTCTCCGGTGTCGCGTCGCTCGAGAGCCATCCCCCGGGAGAGCACGGGGGCCTCTCGTGGGCCGAGAGGAGCCGCCTCGCGCCGGGCGAAGCGATGATCCACGCCCTGGATGACACCTGACCCGGCGGGGGCCTCCTGCGCGCGATGCTCGGCGCGGAAGCGAAGTGGCGCGTGCAGAACGGGAAAAGGCCCCGAAGGACCCCTGAGCCCGTGGCACTGGAGGGCTCGATGGATCAGGCGATGGGTCGGCTCGGTTCCCTGTTGAAATACAGTGCCCGGTCCGATGGCTACGCTCCTTGACGAGCTCTCTGAGCGCGATTGGCCCAGCTGGCTTCACAGCGCTCTTGAATCGCCGCTCGCACGATTGCTCGGCCGTCTCGTCGTCGATCCGCTGGTGAGGTCGGCGCACCGCGGCGAGGCGCTCGGCCAGCGCCGGAGACGATAAGCTGCTTGCCCCGGATGTGCCTTGACGTCGCGTCTCCTTGCGGAGGACGCTGCCCTCTTCCCGGCGCACGTTGCACCGGCAAGCGGTACAGGGGATGAGCGATGAGGCGCAAGCGCGGCGGACGAGGTACGTGGGTCGGAGTCATCGCGGCGGTCGTCCTCGCCGGCGGTTGCGCGGATGGCTGCGGCGCCGATCCGGAGCGGGACGCGCCCGGCGAGGGGGGAGGCGCGGCCGGCGGGGGCGAGGCGGGCGGCGGGGCGACGGGCGGCGGCGGAGCCGGTGGGGCGGGCGGCGGCGGGGCGACGGGCGGCGGCGGAGCCGGCGGGGCGGGCGGCGGCGGGGCGACGGGCGGCGGCGGAGCCGGCGGGGCGGGCGGCGGCGGGGCCGACGCGGGCGGCGGCGGGGCCGGGACGGGCGGCGCGGAGCCGGTTGCGCCTCCAAGCTGCCGCTCAGGAGAGCCAGGGGTGGAGGCGCTGTGCGGACCCGAGCGCATCAGCAGCTGCTGTGACAGCAAGCTTGTCCCGGGCGGCACGTTCAAGCGGCATTTCGACGGCGTGGTTCACACCGACGACTCCTATCCGGCGACGGTCAGCAGCTTTCTCCTGGATACGTACGAAGTGACGGTGGGACGGTTTCGCGCGTTCGTCGACGCCGGACAGGGAACGCGGGCGAGCGCACCCGATGAGGGCGCGGGGGAGCACTCGAAGATCCCGGGGAGCGGCTGGGATGGCTACTGGAACGGCTGGCTCGAGCAGGACACCGCGGCGCTCAGGGCGGCGCTGCGCTGCGATCCGGTTCTGGCGACCTGGACCGATGACGTCGGACCGAACGAGGACCTGCCCATGAATTGCATCAAGTGGACCGAGGCCTTCGCGTTCTGCGCGTGGGACGGCGGGCGCCTCCCGACCCTGGCAGAGCTGAACTACGCTGCTGCCGGCGGGGACGAGCAACGGGAGTACCCGTGGGGCCAGGGGATCGACCTGGACCATGTGAGCTACGGCTGCCTCGGGGATGGCAGCCCGGAGGGCGAGTGCGCGCTGAGCGACATCTTCCCTGTCGGGTCGAAGCCGATGGGGGCCGGGCGGTGGGGACATCAGGATCTCGCCGGAGGCGTGACGGAGTTCGTGCGGGACTGGTCGGGCCCGAGGCCGGTCCCGTGCGTCGACTGTGCCGTCGTGGAGGAGCCGACCGGCTACGTGTACACCCAAGGCGGGAGCTACCTCGAGGGCGCGCCGAGGCAGCGCGCGGCCGCCGGCGGCATCAACCGTATCTCGGCTCGCTACGACCTCGGGGTCGGGTTTCGGTGCGCGAGGAACCCGCCCTCTACGGAGTGAGAGGACCACGTGGAGCGTGCGCCCCCGAGACCCGCGACGGCGCCGCGCCGGACGGGGGCACGCCCGCGGCCGGCCGGAGAGCTCACGTGCGTCGCTCGAGGGCGAGCCTGACGCCCAGGCCCACCATGACCGCGCCGCTCGTCCGGTACACCCCGGTGAGGACCCTGGGGCGCGCGCGCAGCCATCCGGACAGGGCGCCGGCGAAATAGCCGACCAGCCCCTTCACCAGGAGGGTCGACGCTGATGCCGCCCGCGGTCGCCATGCCCGCCGACGAGCCCTGCGCGAGCGAGCGCGACATCACGAGGATCATGTCCTGTCCAGGAGCCACGATGACGAGAAGCGAGGTGAGCAAGAACAGGATGATCTGGGTGTTCGACGTCGCGCCGGCCCTCCTGGTTGCGCTGTCAGGGATCCTGCCCTCCCTGGCAGCCAGGAACGCCGAGAAGTATCAATACAATCGATCAGCCCAGAAACACGTTTTCGTTGTCCAGGACAGCAGCGCGTTGGAGGGTCTGTCGGCGGCTCGACTCGGCACGTGGAACTGCTTGCCGTGCAACGCGTAGTAGGTGCGACCGTTCGAGTAGTCCTCGCGAAGGCGCCTGCTCACCTCCAACCTGTGCTCCAGGGTCACGGTGACTCAGGAGAGCGCGGCGAGGGCGACCTGCACGAGCACGCGATCGACGATGTGCTCGGGGGTGCTCGGGACGCCGCCGATGGCGTGTCGCTGCCGAGGAGGTAGGTCGGTCCGCTCCCTGTCTGTTCTCGCGCTCGCGGTTCAGGCTGCCTCTTGCCGCGGCCACGCCGTGTCGAGCGGCGGTATCCCGAACCGCGCGCGCACCTCGTCGAGCGGCAGGTGGACGACGTCCCAGAAGTTCCAGCGATCGCTCAGGTCGACCTTGCAGGCCGCGCCGCGCGCCACCGCGCGCAGCACCTTGCGCGCCTCGAAGAGGCCCACCTGCGGCGCGGCGATCGGCGTGATCTGGATCCCGAGGTGGAAGTGCAAGATCACGAAGAGCAGGAAGGCGAACCCGTCGCGCCGGATGAACCCGGCCTGGAAGGAGCCGGCCTGGATCTCGCCCGCCGGATCCGTGTCGTACTCCGCGAGCACGTGGCCGAGGTCGTGGAACACGGCGCGTTCCGCGATCGCGTCCCTGCTCTCCCCCGGGAAAAGGAAGCCGCGCGCCGTGCTGTGCTCCCAGAACACCCGGCCGAGCGTGCCCTCGGGCAGGAGCCCGAGCTGCTTGAAGCGGAAGGCCCGCGCGCGATCCTCGACGCCCGCGCCGAACAGCGGCCCGATGAGCTCGCGCAGCCCGGCGAGGCCCTCGTCTCTCAGCGCCTCGCCCGCGAGCGCGCCCACGACCCGGCGCCGCATTGCGGCCTGGGCGAGCCGCCTGTGGCCGCGCGCCACGAGGCGGAGCACGCCGACCCCCTGCTCGCGCACGCCGAGCGCCCGGGCGAGCGCCTCCGCCGCGTCCACCTCGGCCGCCGTGACCTCGCCGTCCGCCATCGCGACCACGAGCGCGAGCTGCACGATCCGCTTGCGCCGGTGCGGATCCGGGATCGCGCGGGCCACCGCCTCGGGCGCGACGCGCGGCAGCCCGTCGACGTCGACCCGGGCCCCGTGCAGGGCCGCGAGCTCCTCGAGGACGGCGCGCTCGGCGGCTGCGAGCGCGCCGTCGGCCAGGGCCACCTCCCGCAGCGCGCCGAGCGCGATCGGGATCTCCTGAGACGAGAACACGACGATATCCATGTTGACCTCCTCTTCACACAAGGGGTTTCACTCGAGACATCACACAAGAGATCGCACGCGAGGCATCACACAAGGGGTTTCACTCAAGACACCCGACGATGAGGCTCACTCTCCCCGGAACGCGCGGACCGCCGACAGGATCGCCGCCGGGACGTCCGCCGGCAGCGACCTGGCCGTCTCCATGATCACCCGCACCCGCTCCACGCTCGCCTGGTCGACGAAGCGGCGGCCGAGGGGCGTGAGCGCGAGCGTCTTCGCCCGGCGATCCTCGGGATCCTCCTGCCGCGCCAGGAGCCCCCGCTGCACCAGCCCATCGGCGAGCCGGCTCCCGGCCGAGGCCGAGAGCCCGAGCGACGTGGCGAGGGCAGTGACGCGCATCGGGCCCTCCTGATCGACGAGGTGCAGCGCGGCGATCTGCGCCACGCTGAAGTCCTCCTCGTGCAGCGTGCGCGCGAGCCCCGCGATGATGCGCGAGAACATCATCCGCGTGAACTGCTCGAACATCGAGCCGAGGACCTTTTGCTTGGTCACAACATTATTGATTACGCATCAGTTGCGCACGCGCAAGTAATTTCGACGCGGTCGCGCGCGAGCTCCGGCGCGCGTCCGTCCACCGCCGGGTAGTGCTCAAATCTGGCCGGAGAGAGTTCACATGAAGGCGGGAAGGCGGGAAGATCATTGATCTTTTCTTCCCGCCTTCCCGCCTTCATGTTCAATTTTGAGCACTACCCACCGCCGAGCGCCTGCAGGTCCGCCGCGCGCCGGTTACCTCGACGCGCCGGTCACTTTCGCGCGCCGGTCACCTCGACGCGCCGGTCACTTTCGCGCGCCGGTCACCTGGATCTCGCGCAGGCGCGCCCGCGTCGCCGCGTAGTACGGCTCGATCTCCTTCGCCGCCGGCGTGCCCCAGAGGTTCTTCCGCTCCTCGGGGTCGCTCGCGAGGTCGTACAGCTCGAACCGAGCGCCGCCCGAGATCGTCAGCTTCATGTCGCCGCGGAGGAACGACCGCCGCGCGTCGTTGTAGGGCCCGGCCGGCATGTCGATCAGCACGTCGCGCGCCGGCGCCTGCTCGCCGGGGGCGAGGAACACGTCGGGCAGGAGCGACGTGCCGGACAGGAAGTCGGTCGCGGGAGCGCCCTCGGCCGGGCCCGGGACCCGCATGAGGTCGAGGAGCGTCGGCGCGAGGTCGATCAGGCTGCGCCGCGCCTGGACCCGCGACGGCGCCGCGCCCGGCACGTGGACGAGCAGCGGCACGCGCACGAGCTCCTCCCACAGCTCGAAGCCGTGGCGGAACATCTTGTGCTCGCCGAACGCCTCGCCGTGATCGCTCGTCACCACGATCGCCGTGCGCCCGGCGAAGGGCGCCGCCGCCACCGCGTCGAGCAGCCGGCCGATGTGCCGGTCCGTGAACGCCACCTCGCCGTCGTACAGGTCCCGCTGCGAGGACGCGCCGAAGCCCGGCACGTCGTCGTGCCGGAGGTAGTCGGCGTGCGGGTCGAGGTAGTGGACCCACAGGAAGAAGCGCCCGCCCGTGTTCTCGGGCGACCCGAGCAGCCGCAGCGCGGCGTCGGTCAGCGCCGGGCTCGTCGCCTTGTTATCGACGTCCCACGGCGCGCCCTCGGGCGGCGCCGCGGACATGTCCACCACGTCGAAGCCGCGATCGAGCCCGCCGAAGCTGCCGAAGTAGCGGTGCCCGTGCACGCTCATCGTGCGCACCCCCGCGCCCTTCAGCCGCTCCGCGACGAACGTGTCCTCCTCGCCGAACTTGTTGAAATGACCCCAGTTTCTGTGGGTCTCGCTCCCGTACTTGCCGATGAGCATCGGGCCGATGCTCTTGCCCGTGTACGACGCGAGCGAGTACGCGCGCTCGAACACCGTCGAGCGGGCCGCGAGCGCGTCGAGGTTCGGCGACACGGGCCGCGGGTTGCCGGCGTAGCCGAGGTCCCAGCGGAGCGTGTCGATCGTCACGAGGACGACGTTCAGGTCCGCCGGCACCCGCGCATCCGACGACGCGCGGGCCTCGGCGCGCGCCGCGCTCGGGGCGGGGGCGAGCTGGGCGAGCGCCGCGGCGGTCAGGTCGCCGCCGGTGCAGTCGTCGTCGACGCCGTTGTCGAGGATCTCCTCGGCGAGCGGGTGGACGCGCGGATTGCGGTCGTCGCAGTCGCCGCCGCCGAAGAGCGCGGCCGCGCGGTCGCCGTCGCGATCGGCGGCGCGGCGCAGGATCGCGAGGCTCTTGCCGCCGACGGGCGCGTCGCGCTCGAGCGCCTGGGCCACCGCGGGCTCGGCGTTGAGCGACGAGGCGGCGCGCGCGGTGAGCGCGAGCGGCACGAGCGCGAGGACGAGCGCGAGCGGGGCGCGCAGCGTCCGGACGGCGGCGGGCGCGAGGAAGGCGGCGAGCGCGACGACGAGCAGGAGCGCCGGCGCGCGCAGGTCGAGCTCGGGGCGCTTGAAGACGCCGTAAATACCGAGGAAGCCGCCCTCGCCGGAGACGCCGCCCGTGGCGACGCCGAGCGCGAAGAGGGTCGCGGCGACCCCGAGCGCGACGCCGCCGGTGACCGCCGGGTCGACGCAGGCCGGGCGCCCGTCGCTCGCGTTGGCGAGCGTGCGCCGGAGCGGCGGCGTCAGGGCGAGCACGGCGAGGCCCGCGATGAGGCCGAGGCCGAGCGCGCCGGCGGCGATCGCCGTGCCGACGAGGAGGGGGGCGGCCTCGAGCCCGAGCAGCGCGCGGGCGAGGTGCGCGCACAGGGTCATCCAGAGGAAGGCCGCGAGCACCGCGAGCGGCACGAACGCCGCGATGTCGGCGGGCCGGCCGATCGCGCGCACCCGCAGCGAGGCGACGAGCGTGGCCGGCGACGGCGGGCGCGACGGGTCGACGAAGATCGCGAAGGCGCCGCCGAGCAGGCCGACGGCGAGCGCGACCGGGGCGAACACGCCGATGTCGGCGAGGTAGGTCGCGCGCTGGAACGCGGCGTCGTCGACGGCGCCCGCCGTGGCCCAGCCGGCGTCGAGGGACGCGGCGAGGGCGCCGAAGACGCTGGCCCCGAGCGCGCTCCTGGCGAGCCGCCCCGCCCACGCGCGGGCCAGCGTGGGCACGGCGTTCCCCGGCGAACTCGGGGTGCGCTTCACGACGGGCTCCGCTTCCGCGCCATCGGGTGAGCGGCGTCGTAGACCTTGAGCAGGTGGTCGATCGAGACGTGCGTGTACCGCTGCGTCGTGGCGAGCGAGGCGTGCCCGAGCACCTTCTGGATGGCCCGGAGGTCGGCGCCGCCGTCGAGCAGGTGGGTCGCGCAGGTGTGCCGGAGCGCGTGCGGGTGCAGGTCGGCCCGGCCGGCGCCGAGCGCGCCGTAGCGCTGGACGAGCGCCTGGACGCGGCGCACGCCGATGCGCGCGCCGCGGCGGGACAGGAACAGCGCGCGGGGGTCGCGGGCGCCGGTCGTCGGATCGGCGAGCTCGCCGCGCCGCTCGAGGTAACGCTCGATGGCGGCGAGGGCGTGGGAGCCCAGCGGGACGATGCGCTCCTTGTCGCCCTTGCCGACGACGCGCACGGAGGCCTTGTCGCGCTGCCTGTCGACGTGGGCGAGGTCGAGCCCGCAGAGCTCGGAGACGCGGAGGCCCGCGCCGTAGAGGGTCTCGAGGATGGCGCGGTCGCGGAGCCCCTCGACGGTGTCGGCGCCAGGGATCTCCATGACCTCGGCGGCCGCGTCGACGTCGAGGAAGGTCGGCAGCGGGCGCCGGACCTTGGGCAGGGCGAGCTGGGCGGCCGCGTTCTTGTCGACCTCGCCCCGCCGCTCGAGGAACCGGAGCAGGGCGCGGGCGGCGCCCACCTTGCGCGCGATGGAGGCGGGCGCGTGGGTGCGCGCGAGCGAGCCCAGCCAGCCGCGCAGGAGGAGCACGTCGACGCCGTCGACGGTCGTGGCGTCGCCTGCGGCCGTGGCGTCGCCCTCGGTCGGGGCCTCGCTGGCGGCCGGGGCCTCGCTGGCGGTCGGGGCCTCGCTGGCGGCCGGGGCCTTGCCGGCAGCCAGGGCCTTGCCGGCAGCCAGGGCCTTGCCGGCAGCCAGGGCCTTGCCGGCAGCCAGGGCGTCGCCTGCGGCCGGCGTCTTCCCCGCGGCCTTCGCCTTGGTCCGCGCCGGCGCCGGGCGGCCTTCGGCGTTCGCGGCCGCCTTCTCGCGGGCGAAGCGCGCAAGCTGCTCGAGGTCGCGCCGGTAGGCGTCCACCGTGTGGCGCGAGGCCCGGCGCTCGGCCGTGAGGTAGGTGAGGAAGCGCGCGATCGCCTGCTCCAGCGTGGTCCCGCCGGATCGATCGCCGCTCCGCCGCGCGTGCATCACGGGGTTTGCCCTACCACCAGGACGCGGCGGCAGGCAAAGACTCGCCGGCGGTCGAGCTGAGGCGCCGCCCGGCGGGACAGATGGCCTGGAGGCCGGCCACCTGTACGGCGCGGGGGTGGATCGCCCGGGGCATGCGGTCCGCCACCGGCTGCGCGCGGTCCGCCACCGGCTGCGCGCGGTCCGCCACCGGCTGCGCGCGGTCCGCCATCGGCTGCGCGCGGTCCGCCACCGGCTGCGCGCGGTCCGCCACCGGCTGCGCGCGGTCCGCCACCGGCTGCGCGCGGTCCGTCACCGGCTGCGCGCGGTCCGTCATCGGCTGCGCGGTGTGATACGACGGCTCGTCCCGGGGGCGCTGTCGCGCGAGGAGCATGAAATGACGAACGCAGTCGTGAGCGAGCCATCCAACGCGGCTCCGCCGAAGCTCTCCTTTGCTCAGACCATCAGGAGCCTGCCGCGCTCCTTCTGGATGGGCTGCACCATGGAGATGTGGGAACGGCTCGCCTACTACGGCGTGCGCGTCGTCATGCCCATCTACATCGCCCAGGCCGACGAGCCTGGAGGGCTCCACTTCAGCCAGCAGGACAAGGGCACCATTTACATGGTCTGGGCCCTCATCCAGTCGCTGCTGCCGATGATCACCGGCGGTTACGCCGACCGGTACGGCTACAAGCGCACGATCTTCATCACGGTCTGGCTGAAGATCATCGGTTATCTGCTGATGGCGACCCAGCGGAGCTTCACCGGCTTCCTGCTCGGCGTGGTCGTGCTCGCGACGGGCACGGCGCTCTTCAAGCCCGGGATCCAGGGCACCCTGGCCCAGTCGATGGACAAGTCGAACTCGTCCGTCGGCTGGGGCCTCTTCTACTGGCTCGTGAACGTGGGTGGGGCGATCGGCCCGCCGCTCGCCGGCTACCTTCACGGCAAGGGCTGGCCCTGGGTGTTCTATGGCTGCGCCTGCATCATCTCCCTGAACTTCCTGATGCTGTTCACCTACAAGGAGGTCGACTCCGGCGCCGACAAGACCTCCGACGCGTGGAGGGTCTTCAAGGACACGATCAAGAACATCTGGGACGCGCGGCTCATCACCGTGATCCTGCTGCTCTCGGGGTTCTGGCTGATGATGTACCAGCTCTGGGACCTGATGCCGAACTTCTACACGGACTGGATCAGCAGCACCTCGTTCGTGCAGAACAACCCCTGGCTCCCGTCCTCCTGGCTCGACGTCAAGGACCCGCGGGGGGTGCAGCTCAAGCAGGAGAACGTCATCAACGTGAACGCGGTGTGCATCGTCCTCTTCCTCGTGCCCTTCTCGTACCTCGTGGCGAGGATGAAGGTGCTCTCGGCGATGACGCTGGGCATCCTGGTCGCGATCGGCGGTATCCTCGTCTCCGGGACCACGACCTCGCTCTATGTCCTCTTCCTGGGCATCCTGCTCTTCTCCATCGGAGAGATGCTGACCGGCCCGAAGAAGAGCGAGTATTTCGCGCTCATCGCTCCGAAGGGGAAGAAGGCGCTCTACCTCGGCTACGTCAACATCCCGGCGGCGATCGGCCCGGCGATCGGCGCGCAGCTGGCGGGGGTCCTGTACGGCACGCGAGGCGAGAAGGCCACGCTGGCCCTGCGCTACCTCGCCGAGAAGACCGACCACGCGCAAGGGAAGGCCTGGGACGGCGACGTGTCGTCGCTCTCCGGGCTCCTCGGGGTGTCGCGCCAGGACGCCTTCAAAAAGCTCCAGGAGGTGCTGCACCTCGACGCCGTCGAGGCCACGCGCCTGCTCTGGGACACCTACCAGCCCTACGAGATCTGGTACTCGTTCGCGGCGGTCGGGGTCGCCTCGCTCGTCGGCATGCTGATCTTCACCCGCCGCTCGAGGCGGTGGAAGGACCTCGACGTGTAGAGCGCGGGGGCGGTCAGGCGCTCGAGAGGCGCACGCCCTCACGCCCGGAGCAGCGCGACCCGGCGCCCGCCCGGCGTCGTCGCCTCGCTGAAGCGCGGCCCGCTGCGAGGCCGCGCCCCGCGGCTGTCGAAGATCACGAGCGTGCCGCGCCGGAGACGCAGCCTCGCGAGGTAGTCGTCGAGCTGCGCGAGCCCCTGCTCGAGCGGGTCCTTCTGGCCCTTGCGCCAGACCTTCAGCTCCATCGCGCGGCGCTGCACGGCGCGGGAGCCGTCGGGCTTGCGGTACGGAAAGCGGATGAGCAGGTCGATGCGACCGCGGCCGACGCCGTACTCGCAGTCGATGAACCCGCCGCCGTTGATCACCCGCTGGAGGAACGCCATGAGGACGAGCTGCGCGGCGACCTCGGGGTACGGCATCCCGGAGGCGAGGATCTCGCCGTGCTCGTGCCAGAACGCGGCGAAGGCCCGGAGCATGCGCCGGAAGGCGAGGCGACCGTCGGGCAGGAGGAAACGCGCGGGCGAGGCGTCGAGCCGCTCCTCGGCCGACGAGGAGAGCACGCGGACGATGACCTCTCGGTAGATCGGATTGGCGATGCGAAGTGGCCTGTCCTGGGCCACGAGGCCGAGATCTCGGACATACGAGGCGTCGTCGTCGAAGGCATCACCGCCGCCCTCGTAGGTCCCTGCGAGCACCGGCTCGAGCACCCGCCGGACGCGCGGCTCGACGAGCTTCTGGGCGAGCGAGTCGAGGTGCGTCGCGCGGGCGAGGATCAGGCGCTCCTTCGCCAGATCGACGTGCGCCTCCGTGACTGGCTCGCCCGGCGGGACGGCCATCTTCTCGACGATCTCCCGGCCAAGGGCGTTGACGAGCCACGGCTGCCCGGCCGTCACCTCGAAGGCCCGCGCGAGCGCCGCCTCGGTGAAGGCCTGGCCGGTGTCCTCCGTGTGCTGGGCGTAGAGCGCGCGCACCTCGTCCCCGGAGAAGTCGCCGACGCGCAGCGACTCGAGCTTGATGTTGAACGAGCTCGAGGTGCCGAGTCGCTCCGGATCACCGCCGCTCGCAGCCTTGTAGTCGCGCACGTCGCGCAGACCGCAGAGGATCGTCGAGGCGGGATAGGCGCCCGGCCGGTCGGCGAAGCCCGCGCGGAGCTGGCGGAGCACGCTGAGCAGGCTCTGGCCACGCAGGGAATCGATCTCGTCGAACACGACCACGAGCGGCCGCGGGCAGGCGCGCGCCCAGGCCGAGAGCGTGCGCCGGAGCAGGTTGCCCGGCGAGCCGGAGACCGGCGGCGGCGGCCAGAGCTCGCGCGGCAGCGTGCCCTCGGCCCTCTCGCGGAGCTCGTCGAGCAGCACGCGCTCGGCCGCGGCGATGTCCTCGTCCCACGCTCCTGCCGCCTCGCACGAGAAGAGCACGGCGGCGTGGCGCCCGGACGCGGTGAGCCGCTCCGCCAGGGCGCGCAGCGCGGTGGTCTTGCCCGTCTGCCGGGGGGCGTGGACCACGAAATACCCCATCTGCTCGACCAGGTGAGGGGCCTCCGGGATCCTGCTCTCGGCCGAGACCATGTAGTGCAGGTCGGGGCGGCACGGGCCGGCCGTGTTGAAGCGCCGCTTCATCGGCGGGAGCGTGGGCTCAACTGCGCTGCAAAAGCAAGGAAAGCCCCGCGTCCCACCGGTGGCGACGGCCTACTTGCACGCCTCGCCGAGGATGTACCCGTGCTTGCAGATGCAGCGGCACTCGACCTCGAACTCGGGCTCGTTGCACGCCGGCCGGACCTGCCTGACCTCCTTCGCCATCCGGCCCTCCCTGTCCTTCACCTGCACCACGATCTCGTAGTCCTCGTCGAAGAGGTTCCGGCCGGACCAGTTGTTCGGGCAGACTCCCACGTTCGCGAACGTCGAGATGTCGGCGTCGACGCTCGCGCCCCAGCCGTCGCCGGTCGGCTTCAGGTTGACCGTCCTCGACTCGGACATCACCCGACCGGTTTCAGGATCGCGGAGCGAGCCGGAGAGCTGGACCGCGCATGCGCCCAGATTCGTCGCGCGGACGCCCAGGAAGAGCACCCGCCCGCCCTGCGGCGGCATGATGATGTCGAGCCCGTCGCCGTCGCTCACCGGGCGCGCCGCGTCGCTCGAGTCGAGCGCGATGACCTCCATCCGGATGTCCGCGCCCTCCTCGCCCAGATACCCGAGCTTGCACGCCCCCTCGTCCGGGGGAGGCTGCTCTTCAGGCGGGGGAGGCTGCTCATCGTCGCCGCACGCCGGCGCGGCGAGCAGCAGCGCGACCAGCGCAGCCCCGGCCCGGCGCGACAGGCCCCGCGCGCGCCCCGTCCCCGGTCGCCGCGGGAGCGCGGCGCGCCAGGCCATCAGCGGTCCCGCCTCTCCGGCGCCGTCGGGTGGCTCGGCTCGTCGTCCGGCTCCTCCCGCGGGATGGGCGCGCGCGGCGGGCGCCGCGAGGCGCCGAACGAGCTCGAGCTGATCGGCGGCGTCGCGCGCGAGTCGGGCGCCGCGTGCTGGGACGGCGAGCCGCCGCGCCACCTGCCGTCCGCGTCGGCCTCGGCCAGCCCGGGCGGCTCGCCGGACGACGCGCCCCAGTCGTGCAGATCGGCCTGCGGGAACGGCGTGCGCTCGGCCAGGTACGCCGCGAGCAGGCGGTCGCGCTCCAGCTCCTCCGTGCTCGGCGGCGGCGGCGGATCGAGCGTCGGCAGGTCGTCGGTCCAGGTCAGGTCCGCGTCCTCCAGGCTCAAGGCGGTCCCGCCCCCGGAGAGCCCCCGCGACGCGTTCCGCTCGGTGGGCACAGGGTCCGGCGCGTAGCTGAGGGCACGCTCCGGCGCCTGGCTGGAGCCACGGTCCGGCGGATACCCGGGAGCGCGCCCGGGCGCGAAGCTGGGGCTGGGGCTGGGGCTGGTGGCGCGGTCCGGCGGATAGCCGGGAGCGCGCCCGGACGCGACGCCGGCGCTGGAACCGCGGTCCGGCGGATAGCCGGGAGCGCGCCCGGACGCGATGCCGGCGCTGGAACCGCGGTCCGGCGGATACCCGGGAGCACGCCCGGACGCGACGCCGGCGCTGGAGGCGAGGTCCGGCGGATACGTGGGAGCACGCGTGGGCGCGAAGCCGGCGCCGGGCGTGCGGTCCTGCGCAGCCGCCGGAGCACGCGTGGGCGCGAAGCCGGCGCCGGGCGTGCGGTCCTGCGCAGCCGCCGGAGCACGCGTGGGCGCGAAGCCGGGGCTGGAGCCCCGGTCCGGGGCCTGGCTGGGCGCCCGGCCCGGCGGCAGGCTGGAGACGCGGCCCGCCGGGGCCTGGCTGGGCGACCGGTCCGGCGGCAGGCTGGAGACGCGGCCCGGGGCGTAGCTGGGCGCCCGGTCCGGCGGGCGGCTGGGGACGTGCTCGGGTGGGAAGGAGGGGCTCCGCGACGTCGGCGGGGGCGCGGGCGGCGGCGGATCGATGGTCGGCAGCTCGTCGTCCCAGTCCCAGCTCTCCGGATCTGCTCGGGAATCCGACCGGCGCGTCGGCGGGCCGAGCGGGGCGTCCCCCGGCCTCCGCGACACAGGGAACGCCGCCGCCGGCGGCCCGATCGTCGGCAGCTGGCCCACGCCCTGGTCCCGCGAGGGCGGGTCGTCCCGGCGCTCCATCCGCCGCGACGGGCGCGTCGGCTCGGGCGCGGGCACCGCGTACCTCGTCGACGCGACCTGCCCGAACGGCCGCGAGTCCCGCGGCAGCCGCGGCGGGGGAGGGACCGCCGTCGCCGCGCGCGCCGCCGCCGTCGAGGGAGGCGGCTGCGTCGAGATCAGGTTCTCGTTGCGCGACCGCTCGGCCGGCGGCGGGCGCTCCGGCGCAGGCTGCCTCGGCTGCACGCTGGCCGGGGACGGCGTGGCGTGCGCGGAGCCCGCCAGCGGCCTGCCCAGCCACGCGGCCTCCTTGCGCGACGGGACAGCGCGCCCGCCCTCGTCGGCAGGGCGGATCGCGCGCGGCGCGAGCGTGTCGCCCGGCTCGGTCGGGGGGACCTCGTCGCCGAAGAGCACCGGCGCGGCGGCGGTCACGCGCGACTCGACGCCCGCGGCGCCCCTGCCGGCGCGGAAGCCGAACGCGGCGCGGATCGCGCGCTCGTGGTGCGGCTCCACCTCGACGGGACGGACGATGAAGCACGGCTCCGCGCCCGGCGCCCGCTGCGCGAGATCGACGTCGAACGGCGCGCCGAGCAGGTGCCCCTGCTCGTCGAAGAGGATGCGCACCGGGGGCTGCGCGAAGTGCGCGGGCGACGGCGGCGTCGAGAGCACGACGCCCAGCTCGCCGGTGCTCAGCTGGACGAACGTCCCCGTCGGGATGATGCCGAGCGCGCCGATGAGCAGCTTGCCGATCGCCCGGTCGGTCGCGCTCTCGGCGCCCGCCACCATCCGCTGGAGCACGGCGTCGAGCGACGAGGCGCCGCCCGGCACGCCGTCGAGCGCCGGGAACGGCGACGCCCGGAGCTCCGTGAACTGGCGGGCCGCCGCGAGGATCCGCGCGAGCACCGTGGGGCTGCGCCGGCCGCCGTAGAGCGGCCCCTGCCGGCCGCCCGGCCGCAGCCCGAGCGCCTCGTAGGCGATCACCGTGCGCGTGATCGACGGCGCGTGCAGCTTGCCGAGCGCCGTCAGCATGACCGCGGCGCTCGCCGGCAGCCGCTCCTTCTCGTCGTCGCTCAGGCTGCGCTCGAGGAGCGAGCGCCCGGCGGGCTCCTCGCCCTCGGCCGAGCCCGCGAGCGCCCCCGTGAGCCGCAGCCGGCTCACGTCGTAGAGGAGCGCCGCGGTGACGAGGCTCCCGAGCATCCGCCGGTCGGTCGTGAGCTGGCGGGCGATGCCGAGCGCGACGATCGCGGTCGACACGCTGAGCCCCGCCTCGTCGGGGTCGGCGACCTTGCCCGCGGCGACCGAGAGCAGGAGCCGCGCGTCCTCCTCGGCCGCGGCGACGAGCTTCTGCGCGACGCGCTTCACCCGCTGCGGCAGCGCCGCCTCGGACGAGCGCAGGGCCGCGTAGAACGAGCGCATCACCAGGATCGCCGCCGCGTAGGTGCGGCTGATCCGGCCGATGCGGGTGCCGTCGCCCTCGATCGACCCGCCGGGGAACGGGTTCGTGAGCTTGCGGACCCGGACGCCGCGCAGGTTCGACTGGAGCAGCCGCGCGGCGATGCTGCGATCGCGCTGCGCGTCGGCGAGGAGCCGGGCGAAGGCCGCGAGCTCGGCGCGGCGCACCGTCTTGTCGAGCACGAGCTCGGAGACGTCGCACGCCTCGAAGAAGCTGCCGAGCTCGAGGGCGACCTCGTACGTCTCGCGCGAGGCGCGGAGCATCTGGCCGTTGAGGAACAGGGTGTTGCCCGCGAACACGAGCGTCGCGGCCTCGCTCCCCGAGAGATCGCAGAACTGGACGACGCTCTCGATCGCCGACGGCACGAGCGACAGCACCGCCTGGTTCGAGTCGCTGTGCAGCAGGCACGCCTTCGCGAGCCGGTAGATCATCTGCACGAGGCCGAGCGCCGCGCGGCGCCGCCCGTCGGCCTTCACGCCCGAGATCGCCGTCTCGCCGGTGATCTCGTGGAGGTTGGCCTTCTCCTCGCTCACGGCTTCCTCCCGCCGCGCGGCGACGGAGACGGCGCCGGCCTCGTCGACGGGACGGCGCTGCCGGGCGCCGGCTCGATGGCCGGGCGGGCCGACGGGCCGAGCGGGATCGACACGGGGCCCTGCCGTACGCTGTACGGCGGCGCGGTGGCGCTGGAGGGCGGGGTGGGGGACCGGGGCGCCGAGACGGGCCGCGGCATCGACGGCGGCGCGGCGGTCGGGGTGGACGCCGAGGCCGCGGAGGGCGGCGGCATGCGCCGGCTGAACGGCACGGAGTTGGGCGGCGCCGAGGCGGCGCCGGAGGAGCCGGGGACGGGCGAGACCATGGGCGGCCGGTAGGCGGGCCGCCCGGCGTCGGCGCCGTGGGGGTGCGGGCCGACGGAGCCCGGGCGCGGGGTGCTCCACGGCTCGAGCTGGTCCGGCAGGCTGAGCGGCGCGGCCGGGTTCGCGCGCCGGACCGAGACCGGCGAGTACGACCGTGCGGCGCGGGAGGGCGGCGGGGCGCTCGTCTCGGCGAGCGACGGCGACGGCAGCGACGCGGCCAACGGCGGGCGATCGCTCGGGCGGGTCGGCGCGACGAGGCGCGCGGCGATCGCGACCGCGGCGCGGGCGGCCGCGTCGCGCACCGGCGGGGTGTTCCACCAGCGCGGCTTGGTCGCCTCCTTCACGGCGCGGAGCGCCTCGTAGCTCCGCGCCTGGCAGAGGAAGTGCGCGGCCAGCTCGCGGGTCTGCTCGATCGCCTCGGAGGGGATGAGCTGGCGCTTCTCGAGCAGCTCGATCGCGAGCTTCTCGGCGCGCGCGGGGTTCAGCTGCGCGACGGTCTCGATCCACTGCCGCCGCTCCGTCGCCGGCAGGTCGTGGAACGACGGCGCGACGATGCGCCGCACGAGCGTCGGGCCGGCGGCGAGGACGCCGAGCTTGCCGATGAGGCGCAGGGCCTCGCGGCGCACCGGCGGCGCGGGGTCGTCGAGCAGCTTCTGGAGCTCCTCCCGGACGCGCTCGGCGGCGGCGCCCGCGCCGGAAGCGCCCTCGCTCCCCGCCGCGTCCGGGAGCTCGGCGAGCGCGCTGATGCGCACCTCGACGTGCGGGCTCGCGAAGCCGGCCTCCAGCGCGGCGAGCGCCTCGGGGGTCTTGAGCTGCGAGAGCAGCTGGATGAGCGTGAGGGCGAGGGGGGCCGGGGCGCGCGAGAGCAGGTCGCCGAGCTCCGCCTCCCGGCCGGGCGCCCACCGCCGCAGGTACGCGAACAGGATCTCGCGCAGGCGCTCGGACTGCACCGCGCTGTAGCACTGGCAGGCAGCGCTGAAGAGCGAGCCGTCCTCGAGCGCGTCGAGCGCGCGCGCCAGGCCCTCGACGATCGCCGGGTCGAGCGGCGCCAGGCTCCGCCCCGCGGCGGCCTGGGGCGCGCCGCGGCCCGCGCCGGCCGGCGTCGCGGCGCCCGCGGCGTCGGCCGGCGAACGCGACGCGCTGCGGGCCGCGGCAGCCTGCGCCGCGGCGTCGGCCGGCGAACGGGGCGCGCCGCGGGCCGCGCCGGCGAACGCGGCGCTGACGGCCGTTGCGCCGTGGCCCGCGGCGCCATGATGGCCCGCGGCGCCATGATGGGCCGCGGCGCCGTGGCCCGCGGCGCCATGATGGGCCGCGGCGCCGTGGCCCGCGGCGCCATGATGGGCCGCGGCGCCGTGCCCCGCGGCGCCAGCCGCCGCCGGGGCGCCCGCGCCGGCGGCCGCCGGCTCCTCCGGGTGGGCCGTCGCGAGGTCGTCGAGGATCGCCCGCAGCGCCTCGACGGGGAACATCGCGTGCGCGAGCGTCCGGTCGACCGAGCGCAGCGAGATCTGCGGCAGCGCGGCGCCCTGCCGGTGCTGCGCCCCCGGCGCGCCCCGCTGGACGATGTCGAGCCGCCCGGCGAACGCGCGCCGGAGCATCGCCTGCACCTCGAACGCGAGCTCGTAGCTGTGCAGGACGATCTGGTCGGCGGTCCACGCGGTGAGCGCCGTGGTCAGGCGGTCGACGTCGCCGTGCCGGACGGCGTCGACGTACCCGTCGACGAACGCCTCCATGTAGCGCTCGCTCCACTGCTCCGAGGGCAGCGCGATCTGGGCGCCGAGGGTGCTCCGGGTCAGCGGGTCGATGGCGAGCGCCGAGGCCGCCGCGCCCGTCTCCGCGAGCGCGGCCTCGACGTTCCGCTGGAGGGCCCTGCCCGCGAGCGAGCTCTCGTCCCAGAGGCTCTCGATCTGCGCGAGGGCGCGCGCCCCCGTCGCGATCTCGCGGCACTGATCCTCGAACTCCTCCGGATCGACGTCGCCCTCGGCGAACTGGTCGATCGCCATGTAGGCGATGTGCTCGAACCGCCGGTCCCAGAGCGCCGTCACCGCGTCGTCGTCCTCGCCGATGCCGAAGCTCTGGTCGCGGAGCAGGATGGCGGCGAAGTCGCGGAGCTCGGCCTCGGTGACGCCCGCCTTGATCTGGATCTTCCGGACCCCGTCGGCGAAGAGCTGGTACGGGATGCGATCGAACGGCGGCCGGTCGGGCTGCCAGATCGGCTGGCCGCCGGAGGTGAACGCGCTCGGCGTGACCTCCCAGCGGACGCCGAGCGGGTTCTGCGACAGCGTGCGCGTGATCTCGTCGAAGGCGAAGTGGATGCCCTTGTTCACGTGCGGGTGGTTCCACCCGTACTGGCGGATGTTGCTGAGCACGAGGGCGAGCTGCTTCCAGACGCCGACGAGCCGCTGGCACGTCTGCTCGACGACGGCGATCGAGGGCGGCTCCTGGTCCTCGTCGATCGCGTCGTTGCCGCGGACGAGCACGCGCGGCGCCTTCTTCTCGCGCGAGGGCGTGAGCTGGCCGGCGGCGTGCGCGGCGGTGAGCCGGCGGAGCTCGGCGCGCATCGCGGCGGCGCTCTGGAAGCGGCTCCCGCGCTCGAAGGCGAGCGCCTTGTCGACGAACGCGACGATCTCGACCGGCAGGTCGGGCACCTCGGTCGCGATCGACGGCGCGGTCTGCGTGGCCGCGAGGAAATACGACTCGGACTCGCTCCGGCCGCGGTTCAGCCGCTTGCCGGACAGCAGGGTGAAGAGGCTCGCGCCGACCGACCAGAGATCCGAGCGGCCATCGATGCCCGAGACGCCCATGGCCTGCTCGGGCGACATGAAGGCCGGGGTGCCGAACGTGAGCCCCGCGCGCGTCGCCTGCCGCTCGGGGTCGCGCATCCGGGCGATGCCGAAATCGAGGACCTTCACGTGGCCGGCGCTCGTGACGAAGATGTTGGCCGGCTTGATGTCGCGGTGGACGATGCCGATCGAGTGGCACTTCTCGAGCAGGTCGAGCACGACGTCGAAGACGGGCAGCACCTGCGCGACGGGGAGGGTGCCGCCGGCGCTGCTCGCGAGCCGCTGGAGCGTCGTGCCGGCGAGCAGCTCCATGACCAGGAACGGCTCTCCCCTGTCGCTGAGGTCGTCCTCGATCACGGCGACGCGCGCGGGGTGATCGACCCGGTTCGCGATCTTGCCCTCGCGCAGGAAGCGGTCGCGCAGCTCGGCGTTGCGGGCGAACTCGATGTGGAGGACCTTCACCGCGGCGCGCGAGCCCCGGCGGTGCGTCGCCGCGAACACGGCGCCCATGCCGCCGACCCCGAGCAGGTCATCGAGCCGCCACTTGGCGTTCAGGGCTGTCCCGATCCGCGCAGCGGCTGTGTCTACGAGGTTCGGCTCCTCGGCATGCGGGTCGAGCGGGGCCATATACCGGGCGGCGAATCGGGCGGCGAATCGGGCGGCGAATCGGGCGGTGAATCGGGCGATGAAAGAGACCGCGCCGTGCGCGGCAGAGGGCGAGTAAGCCAGGGCGAGCATACATGGTTCCCGGTGAAGCGCGAACCATGACCATGTCGTCCACCCTCACGAGAGAAAGGTAGGAGAAGCGCTCCGAGGGGTGAAGGTGACAGACCTGCGACTCACGCGCGCAGCCGAGGACAGAGGATCACCGCCAACGCGGCCAGCGCGGCCGACGACGGACAGCCCGGCCGTTGCCGCGTCGGCCCGGAAGGAGCTCGCGTGAAGGAGGTAACGCCAAGAAATCATTGAGCATTTCTCCCCACCTCGCCGGCCCGTCGCCCGCCCGCCTCCCTCTCCGATCCGACAACCACCGACAGCCACCGACGCGCCGCCTCGGCGCTCAGCACACCTCACCGCACGGGCGGGGGCGGCGCGGCGCCGGCGTCCTGCTCGGGCGCGCCAGGCCACTCGTCGCAGGTGGCGCGGTACGTGATGTCGGGCATGAGCTGCGCCCATTCCTCGCGCGTGAAGTTGCGCCCGGCGTAGGCGCACGCGCGCGCGATCAGCGGCTCGGCCGCGATCGAGAAGACGCGCGCCGCGCCGTCGTTCGCGGCGGCCACCACGCGGGCGGCGTCGGGGCTGAACACGGCGTCCGTCAGCGTGACGCCCTCGGCGCGCAGGGTGATCGCCTCGCCCTGCCCGTCGACGGGGAGCACCCGCGCGATGCCGTCGCTCGACACGGCCACGATACGCGCGCTGTCGCTGCTGAACCCCACCGCCCGCACCGTCGTGCCGAGGCCGTTCAGGACGAAAGGCTGGCCCTGGCCATCGGCGCGCAGCAACCGCACGCCGTCGTCGAGCGCGGCGATCGCGATGTGGTTCCCGTCCGGGCTCACCGCCAGCGCGGTGATCGCGCGCTCCTCGTACCCTGACGGGATGACGCGCGGGACCCCGCGGCCGTCCGCGGGCCACACCTTCACGTTCGGACCCGAGGTCGCCACGATCTGCTTGCCGTCCGGGCTGAACGCCGCCCGGATCAGCCCCGCGCGCTCGTCGCGCAGCACCACGGGCTCGCCCTGCACGCCGACCTCGAACACGCGCAGGATGCCGTTCCACGAGGTCGTGACGATCCGCGTCCCGTCCGGGCTGAAGGCGACGCCGACCACCCGGTCGTCATGAACGCCGAGCACGACCGGCTGGCCCTTTCCGTCCGTTCGCCACACCCGCGCGGTCCTGTCGGCCGAGCCGGTGACAAGGCGGTTGCCGTCCGGGCTGAAGTCGATGCTGAGCAGGTGCTCCTCGTGCCCGCGGAGCACGACGGGCTCGCCCGAGCCGTCGGCGCGAAAGACGCGCGCCGTCCGGTCGGTCCCGGCGGTGGCGATCCTGGCGCCGTCCGGGCTGACGGCGACGGCGGTCAGCGGCCCGTCGTGGCCGTGCAGGAGCAGCGGCTCGCCCGGCGCGTCGAGGCGCCAGACCCGCGCGGTCCCGTCGTCGGACGCGGTGACCACGCTCTTGCCGTCGCGGCTGAAGGCGGCGCTGTTCACGGCCGCCTCGTGCCCGTAGAGGACCGTGGGCGTGCCCTTGCCGTCGGCCCGGAAGATGTGGGCGGTCCGGTCCGCCGAGGCGGTGACGATCGCCGTGCCGTCGGCGCTGAAGGCGGCGCTGCGCACCGGCCCCGTGTGCCCGCGCAGGACGATGGGCTCGCGCTGGCGGGGGACGAGCACGCGCGCCGTCCCGTCGCCCGCCGCGAGCGCGACGCGGTCGTCGACGGGGCTGTAGTCGGCGACCTCGACCCCCTGCCCGTGCCCGTCCAGCACCACGGGGGCGCCCTGCCCGTCGGTGCGCACCACGTACACCGTCCCGCTGACGGCCGTGGCGAGGATCCGGGTGCCGTCGTGGTTGAAGACAGCGCGCCGGATGAGCCGCTCGCCAAGCGTGACGACGAGCGGCGGCTCGTCCCCCATGCCGGGGCGCCACACGTAGACCGCGCCGTTCGTCGTCCCGGCGACGAGGCGGCTGCCGTCAGGGCTGAACGCCACGCTCGCCGGCGCGGCGTCCCGCGTGCCGAGCGTGCACTCCTCGTGGCCGTCCGCGCGCCACAGGCGCACCGTGCCGTCGGTGGACGCGGTGGCCAGGCGGCTCCCGTCGCGGCTGTAGGCGACGGCGACGACCGCGAGCTTGTGGCCGCGCAGCACGATCGGCTCCTCGCGCCCGTCGAGGCGGAAGATGCGCGCGGCCCCGTCCGCCGAGGCGGTCGCCACGGAGCGGCCGTCCGGGCTGAAGACCGCGTCGTGGACCGCGCCGCCGTGCCCGGCGAGCACCTCCTGGCCGACCGCGGGGCCCCAGACAGCGTCGCCGAGCGCCTGCACCACGGTGGGGCCCGCAGGGCGGCCGCTCTCCCGGGCGGCGAGGCCCGCCTCCACGGCGAGCAGGCGCGCGCGCTGCAGCTGGCCCTCGGCGAGCTCCTTCCCGGCCTGGGCCGCGAGCCGCCGGGCGTCCTTCTCGCGCGACTCCTGCTGCGCCCGGATCCGCGCCTGCTCCTCCTTCCCCATCTGCCAGAGGAGCACGAGGATCAGGCTGCCGAGCAGCGTGACCGCGACGGCGAGCACGGTGAGCAGCCGCCGCATCGACCGCTTCTGGACCTCCGCCCGCGCGCAGGCGGCGAGGAACGCCCGCTCCTCCGCCGAAAGATCGCCGCGGCCGTCGCACCACGACGTGAGCTCGGCGAGGGCCGCGCCGCCCACGAGGAAGTCGTCTTTCCGCCCGTTCGTGAGCCAGCGCGCGAGCGGCTCCGTGATCGCCCGATCGGCCTCGCGCGACAGGACCCACGCCCGGTCGAAGACAGCGCCGAAGATGCGGTTGCGCACGTCGAGGCACGGCCCGCCCGCGGGCCTCGTCCGCTCCGCGGAGAGGCCCGCGAGCCGCAGCGCGAGCTGGACCGGATCCCCGCTGTCGACCGGGACCCGGTGGCCGTCGAGCAGCTGCTTGTACAGCCTGAGGAGCTTCGGCGCGTGCGCGTGGTGGTGGGGCCCCGGCGCCTCCAGGCACCGCGCCGCATAGCGCAGGTTCGGGTCCTCGGTCCGGCCGTGGGCCAGGAACCGCCGCTGCACGGCCTCCTCGACGCTGAGGCCGCGCCGCTCGCCGACGAGATCCGCGCAGAGCCGCTGGGTCATGTAGGGGTGCCCCGCGGTCCACGTGTAGACCGCGTCGAGCAGCGCGTCGGGATCGGCCACGAGCCCGTCGAGCCCCGCGCGGAACCCGCGCGCCTCGGCGCGGGTGAAATCGTCGAGCCGGATCGCGCGGCCGATGTTGAACGGCGTCCGGGTCGGATCGGCGACGAGCTCCCACGGCGCCGCCACCCCGAGCAGGCAGAAGGTCAGCCGGGCGTTGGCCGGGCGCTCCGCCCGCCGGTTCACGAACGAGCGGATCACCGCGAAGAAGTCGTCTCGCGAGAACGGCAGAGACAGCGTGGCGTCGATCTCGTCGATGAACAGGACGATCGCGGAGGAGATGTCCACGAGCACGACGTCCTCGAGCCAGCGTAACCAGCAGTGCACCGGCCCGAGGTGCCAGTGCTCGTCCCAGAACTCGTCCGGCGGCTCCAGCCCGAGCTGCTCGGCGATCTCCGACGCGATCCCGAGGTACCAGCCCGCCGGCGTGGCGGACTCGGGGCCGAGCGCCTCGAGGTCGACGCTCGCGCACTCGACCTGCTCGGCGCGGAGCCGCCTCGAGACCCGCAGTCGCAGGCTGGATTTCCCGATCTGCCGGGTGGACAGCACATAGCAGAGCTCTCCGCCCCGCAGCGCGTCGAAGAGCTCCCTGTCCGCGGAGCGCTCGATATAGATCGCGCCGTCTCCCACGGTCCCGCCCGCCTCGAACCGGTGCCTTTGATCTACGGGACTGGCTGTAGCCAGATCGAGATCGGGAGGCGTCGGGAAAGTCACGAATCTGACGGTGCCATGCCACGCCGGTACCGTCAACGGAACGACATCCCGCGCCACAAGCGTCCGTGGTGAAACAAGAGAGCTCGTGACGGCGCGATGGACTTCGCGATCATGTCAAACGTCGACAGCATGGGCCACGGCTCACGCGAATTCCGCGGCGGCGGCGCGCTCGGGCGTCGAGCGTCGTCCGACGCGCGACGCGCGACGCGCGACGCGCGACGCGCGACGCGCGACGCGCGACTCGGGCGCCGCGAGCGACCGCCGCGCCTGCGAGCCCGCGGACCCCGCGCGAGGGCGACTGCGCCGGTCGCGGCGCGCCTCGAAAGCCACTCGCGAGCTCGATAAATCGTGGACCGCGCGACTGCCGCTGGTGTAGCTTTCGCGCCGTGCGAGGCGCGTTGAGGGCGGGGGAGCATCGCGTCGTGGCCGCGCTGGTGGCCATGTCGCTGCTCGGTTATGCATTGCGCTCTGCGGCTCAGCAGGTTCCTGCCGATACTACGGCTTCTCCCGATACCGCGGAAGCGCCTGCCGGAGAGACCCCGTTGGCGCCGCCAGAGGCCGTAGAGACGGCTCCGCCGCCGCAGCCGGCCGGTCCGCCGGGAGCGGCGCCGGCGCAGCCAGCGGCTGTCCGCCCGGAGCTGCCCGGCGAGGCCGCGACGACTTCGTCTCGCGGGCGGGCCGATCCGGGTGCGCCCGCGGCGGCCACGCCGCCGCCCGTCGCGCAATCCAGACAAGATGGGTTCTCCTTCGGTTCCTATGGTCGCGTGGTCGCCGCGACCGATTTCCGGGGGCGCCCGGGTCGCGACGCCGATATCGTCGCTCACGGCTCGCGGCTCGACGAGTCGAGCTATGTTGAGCTCACGCTCCGCCGCGACGATCACTGGCAGAAGACCGGCGCCTCCACCGTCGTGGTGACGACCCTCGCCGTCGCTCACCCGATCTTCCATCATGACGGCGTCTTCGACGCCTCGATGGCGGTGCGCAACCTCTATCTCCAGGTGAGCGATCTCGGCGTGAAGGGGCTCTCGCTCTGGGCCGGCTCCCGCATGTACCGGGGAGACGACATCTACCTGCTCGACTGGTGGCCTCTCGACAACCTCAACACGCTCGGCGGCGGGGTCGGATACGCGATCGACGAACGGACGAGCGCGGCGATCCAGGCGGGCTTGTCGAAGCCGCAGGGGCTGTTCTTCGGCCAGATCGTCGAGCGGCCGAGCCCCTTCAACCAGGTGGGCGCCGCGTCGGTCGAGGTGCTGGCGCGCCAGAAGTTCATCGGCAGCGCGCGGGCGGCCCACGTCGTCCCGCTCCCGGGGGGCGCGGGGCTCAAGGGCGTCGCGTACGGCGAGCTCCACACGCTGGCGCGCGGGCAGCGGCAGACCGAGCCCAACGTGCCCGACGTCTACGAGCGGCTCCCGGCGGACAGCGGCTATGTGCTCGGCGCCGAGATAGGCGCCTATACCGGCGAGCGCGACACGCACGTCAACCTCTTCTTCCGGTACGCGGGCGGGCTCGCGGCTCACGGCGAGTTCGCGACCCCGGTGCAGCTCGCGGCCGACGGGACGACCTCGGGCGCGCGCGAGATCGTCGTGGCGCTCGGGGGCAACTGGGAGCGCGGCCCCTTCGGGGTCATGGTCGCCGGCTACCTGCGGAGCTTCCGCGACGCGAGCCCCGACCTCGATCTCCACGACGTCGACGAGGGGATCGCGATGGTCCGCCCGCACGTCTTCCTCGGTGATCTCGGCGGGCTCGCGGTCGAGGCGTCCTACCAGGCGCAGCAGCGCGGCGTGCTCTCGACCCCGGGGGCGCCCCCCGGCTCGCTCGAGGCGCCGGAGGGGCCGCACGCCGCGAGCCTCGTGCGCTTCGGCGTCTCCCCGTTCGTCACGCCCGCCGGCCGCGGGGACCTGAGCCGCCCGGTCGTCCGGCTCATCTGGGCGCTCACGCTGCGCGACGCGGGGGCGCGCGGGCTGTACCCGGAGGACGATGTCTTCGGCCTCCGCGAGACAGAGCACTTCTTCGGTCTCGGGGCGGAGTGGTGGTTCAACACCCCGAGCTAAGGTGGTCACGATGTACCGGCAGCGATCGAGACATTCTCTCTGGCAAGCGGCGCGAGCGGCGCGATCGGGCGCGCTGGCCCGGGCGGTCGCCGCCGCCGCCCTCGCGCTCCCCGTCGCGGGGTGCATGTCGTTCGACGAGGGCGTCGCGCAGGAGGTCTCGCTCGGGGCGCACGTGAGCGACTGGCGGGAGGAGATCATCTATCAGGTGCTGATAGACCGCTTCGCCGACGGCGACGCGGGCAACAACACCCGCGTCTCCTCGGCGCTCGGCCGGTGGCACGGCGGCGACTGGAAGGGGCTAGAGGACCGGCTGCCCTACCTCGAGCAGCTCGGCGTCACCGCGATCTGGATCTCGCCGATCGTCAAGAACGTCGACACCGACGCCGGCTTCGACGGGTACCACGGCTACTGGACGCAGGACTTCACCGCGCTGAACCCCCATTTCGGCGATCTCGCGTCGCTGCGCCGGCTCGTCGCGTCGGCCCACGGCCGCGGGATGAAGGTGATCCTCGACGTCGTGGCGAACCACGTCGGCCAGCTCTTCTATTACGACATCAACCAGAACGGGCAGCCGGACGAGTCCGTCCATGGCAGCGGCAGGCCCGGGCAATCGCCGCTCGAGCGGATGAGCGAGTACGACCCCGATTTCGACCCCCGCGGCGTCCAGGCGCGGACGTCGCTCGGCGAGTCGGGCCCGGCGCCGGTCATCTTCCGTTACGACCCCGCGACGAACCACCTCCCGCCGCTGCCCGAGCTCTTCCAGGACCCCGAGGTCTACAACCGCAAGGGGCGCATCTTCAATTTCGACGACGTCGACCAGCTCGTGCACGGCGATTTCCCGGGCGGCCTCAAGGACATCGACACCGCCCGCTGCGACGTGAAGCGGACGATGGTCGACGTGTTCGTGCGCTGGGTCGAGCTCACCGACATCGACGGGTTCCGCCTCGACACGCTGAAGCACGTCGAGCACGAGTTCTGGCGCTACTTCACGCAGAACGTCCGGCTGCGGCTGAAGGAGAAGGGCAAGACGAACTTCTTCATGTTCGGCGAGGCCTTCGACGGCAGGGACGACCTCATCGGCAGCTTCACGAGGCACGAGGTCCCGGCCCACCCGAACGACGAGGCGCTCGGCGGCGACCTCGACCGCGAGAACGCCAGCGAGGCGGAGGGGGGCTGTCCGGGCGACGCGCCGATCACCGGCGACATGGTCGACGGCGTCTTCTATTTCTCCCAGTACTACCAGGCCTTCCGCGACGTCTTCCGCGACGCGCTCGGCACGCGGCGGATCGAGGACCTCTGGGACGCCCGGGAGGCCCACTACGGCACGGAGCCGAACGCGAACGGCACGGGCCTGCCGCCGACGAAGACGCTCGTCAACTTCATCGACAACCACGATGTCCCGCGCTTCCTCTACGCCGGCGCGGGCGTCTCGCCCTTCAAGGCCGACCCCGAGGCGGCGCTCAAGAACGCGCTCCTGTTCCTCTTCACCGAGGACGGCATCCCTTGCCTCTATTACGGCACGGAGCAGGGCTTCAGCGGCGGCAACGACCCGGCGAACCGCGAGCCGCTCTGGATCAGCGGCTACGACACCCAGCACCCGCTCTTCCGGTGGGTCCAGCGGCTCACCGCGCTGCGCCGGGGCTACCGGGCGCTCACGGTCGGAGAGCAGCGGGTGCGCTGGTCGACGGACCGGACGGGCGGCGCGGACGAGGACGCCGGCATCTTCGCCTTCGAGCGGGGCGACGCGGGCGGCGATTACGCGCTCGTGGTGCTCAACACGCACCCGAAGAAGCACAGCTCCCCGAGCTTCGGCGGGGAGGCGATGACGACGGAGCTCGAGCCGGGGACCGTGCTCATCGACGTGCTCTCGCCCGGGAAGAAGACGTATACCGTGGGCGCCGACGGCGCCGTCACGATCAAGCTGCCTCCGGTGAGCGGCGCGCTGCTCGTCCCTGAAGAACAGGTCATCCAGGGTCTCTGACCCTCCCCAGCACCCCTGCCCCCACGAGAGTCTTCAACATGGCTTCTGTCAAAGTGCGCGGACTCAACAAGCGATTCGGCCAGACCCACGTGCTGCGCGGCGTCTCCGTCGACGTGCCCGACGGCTCGTTCGCCGTCCTCGTCGGCCCGAGCGGCTGCGGCAAGTCGACGCTGCTCAGGCTTCTCGCCGGCCTCGAGGAGGCCGACGACGGCTCGATCGCGCTCGGCGAGCGCGACGTGACGCGCCTGGAGCCGCGCGATCGCGACGTCGCCATGGTGTTCCAGTCGTACGCCCTCTACCCGCACCTCACCGTGCGCGACAACCTCGCATTCGGCCTGAAGCTCCGGAAGACGCCGTCGGCCGAGATCGAGGCGCGCGTGAAGGAGGCGTCGGAGATGCTCGGCCTCGGCCCCCTCCTCGACCGGTTCCCCCGGGCGCTCTCCGGCGGCCAGCGGCAGCGCGTCGCCATGGGCAGGGCGATCGTGCGGCGGGCGCAGCTCTTCCTCTTCGACGAGCCGCTCTCGAACCTCGACGCCGCCCTGCGCGCCCAGGTGCGGGTCGACATCCGCAAGCTGCACGACCGGCTCGGCGCGACGAGCGTCTACGTCACCCACGACCAGGTCGAGGCGATGACGCTCGCCGACGAGATCTTCGTGCTCAACAAGGGCGTCGTCGAGCAGTCCGGCCCGCCGCTCGAGGTGTTCGCCCGGCCGCGCACGCAGTTCGTGGCGAGCTTCCTCGGCAGCCCGGCGATGAACTTCTTCGAGGCGCGCATGGAGAGCCGGGACGGCCGGTGGTTCGCGGCCCAGGGGGACCTCGCGGTCGAGATCGACGCGGCCGAGTTCCCGGGCGCGCTCTCGTCGGGGCGGCGGGTGACGGTCGGCGTGCGCCCGCACGAGGTGGATCTCGCCTCGGGCGACGACGGCGCCCGGTTCCAGGTGGCGATCGTCGAGGCGCTCGGGGCCGAGTCGTACGCGCACGGCACCGTCGCGGGGGCGCCGTTCGTGGCGCGCCTGGATCCGGCGGCGCCCGTCGCGAAGGGGGACACCGTGAAGATCGCGCTCCAGAAGGTGCACCTGTTCGACGCGGACTCGGGGCTCAGCCTCCGGGAGGCGTGAGGCGCGCGATGACGAGCCGCTCGAGCCGCCCGAGCCGACCGAGTCGACCGAGTCGACCAGGCCGCCCCGCGCCAGCGATCGCGCTCGCCGCGCTCGCCGCGCTCCTGCTCGTCCTCGCGCCGGCGCTCGCGGCCGCGGCGCCGATCCGGCTCTGGCACGCCTACCGCGACGACGAGGCCAAAGCGCTCGGCGCCATCGTCGCGGCCTTCAAGGGCGAGGAGGTCGAGCTCCTCGCCCTGCCGTTCGACGCCTACGCCTCGAAGCTCCAGGCGGCGATCCCGATGGGCGAGGGGCCCGACCTGTTCATCGACGCCCACGAGCGGCTCGGCGACTACCGCGCGCGCAAGCTCGTCGCGCCGGTGGGCGACGCGCTCGAGCCGAACGGCGAGGCGCTGTTCCAGGGGCCGGCGCTCGCGGCCGTGCGGCAAGGGGGCGAGATCTTCGGGCTGCCGATCAGCCAGAAGTGCATGGCGCTCTACATGAACACCGCGCTCGTCCGCGAGGCCCCGGCGTACCTCGAGGACATCGCCGCGCTCGCCGGCGCGCTGCCGCAGGGCGTGTACCCGCTCGCGTACGAGGCGTCGAACGCCTACGCGCACATGCCGATCCTCGCCGCGTTCGGCGGCACGATGCTGGACGAGAACGACCAGTTCGGCTTCGTCGGCCCGGGGCCGGAGCGCTCGCTCGAGCTCGTCCGCTCGCTGATCGCGCGGCGGGTCGTCCCGGAGGACGCGAACGGCGCGCTGGTGACCGACCTCTACAACACCGGCCGCGCGGCGTTCGTGATGAGCGGGCCGTGGTTCGTGGGCGGCCTCAAGGACGAGGCGAAGCAGCGCTCCCGCGTCGTCCCGCTCCCGAAGGTGCGCGAGACAGGCCAGCCGATGCGGCCGTTCATGACCGTCGAGGCGGTGATGCTCTCGCCCCAGGGCGCGCAGCGCGTCGAGGCGCGGGCGCTCGCGCGCCACATCGCGGGCGCCGCGGCCGCGGCCACGCGCCTCGAGGTGGCGCGGACGCCGCCGGTGCGCAGCGACGTGGCGGTCCCGGCCGACGACGCCTTCATCGCGGCGTTCACCGAGCAGGCGAAGGTGGCGATCCCGATGCCGACCTCGCCGGCGATGCGCTCGACCTGGGAGCCGTCGGCGCGCGCGATCCGCAAGGTGCTGCGGGGCGACGCGTCCCCCGAGGTCGCGCTCTCCGAGGCGAAGCACCGCTTCGACGACGTGCGCCGTCCGCTCCCGCCGCCCGCCTCGCCGGCGCCGCTCCTCGTCGTGCTCGGCGCGCTCGCGCTCGCCCTGGTGCTCCGGTGGGTCCTCGCCGCGAAGCGCGCGGTCTCCAGCCCGGCGCGCCCGGCGCTCCGTCGCTCGCTCGAGCGCTCGCTCTCGGCCTACAAGTACGTCGCGCACGCCGTCGTCGCGATCGGCGTGCTCGTGATGGTGCCGCTCGTCATCGGCGCGGCCACGTCGCTCTTCGCTGGCAGCGGCGAGGGCCTCCGGTACGTCGGCCTCGCCAACTTCATCAGCATCCTCACGGCCCGCGGCGAGCCGCTCTTCTCCAGCGGCTCGTTCTACCTCGTGCTCGCGGTGACCGTGCTCTGGACGGTGGTGAACCTCCTCTGCCACGTCGTCCTCGGCGTCTCGCTGGCGCTGCTCCTGCACCGCCCGACGCTGCGCCTGCGCGCGGTCTACCGGGTGTTGCTCATCGTGCCCTGGGCGGTGCCGAGCTACGTGACCGCGCTGTCCTGGAAGGGCATGTTCCACCGGCAGTTCGGGGCCGTGACCGGCCTCATCGAGGCGGTGAACTCCGCTTTCGGCACGAGCATCGAGCCCATCGCCTGGTTCTCGAGCTTCACGACCGCGTTCACGGCCAACGTGACCACCAACGTATGGCTCGGCTTCCCTTTCATGATGGTGGTCACGCTCGGCGCGCTCACCGCCGTGCCGGAGGACGTGCTCGAGGCGGCCGAGGTCGACGGCGCCACGCGCTGGCAGCGCCTCTGGAGCATCACGCTGCCGCTGATCAGGCCGGTGCTCGCGCCGGCGGTGACGCTGGGCGCGATCTGGACGTTCAACATGTTCAACGTGGTGTTCCTCGTCTCCGGCGGCGATCCGGACGGCACCACGGACATCCTCGTCTCCGAGGCGTACCGGTGGGCGTTCACCCGCGAGGCTCAGTACGGCTACGCCGCGGCGTATTCGGTGCTCATCTTCCTGCTGCTCACGCTCGCGACGCGCGCCTCGGGGTGGCGGCGGCGGACGCCCGGTTCCTACATCCCGCAGGGCGGCGGGGCCGCCGACGGGTCGGCGCCCGCCCCGGTGGCGGCGACGGAGGCCGTATGACGCGCAAGCCTTCTCCGGTCGAGTCGGTCGCGGTGCACGTCGCGCTGCTCGCGGCGGTCGCTTTCGCGCTGTACCCGGTGCTGTGGGTCATCTCGATCGCCTTCTCGGGGTCGCGCCCGCCGGTGCCGGAGGTCCTGCCGTTCCCGAACCAGCCGACGCTCGCGCACCTCGAGGCGGTGGTCACCACGTCGCAGAAGGTCGGCGGCGAGGAGATCTGGCTGTTCCCGCGCCAGCTCGCGAACTCGATCGTCGTGGCGCTCGCGACCGCGGTGGTCGGCGTGACCATCGCGGTGCCGGCGGCGTACGCGCTCGCGCGCTTCCAGTTCCTCGGCAAGGAGCGCGGCGTGCGCGCGCTGCTCGCGACGCAGATGTTCCCCACGGTGGCGAGCGCGATCCCGCTGTACCTCTTGCTCGACGCGCTGGGGCTCTTGAACTCGCGGACGGGGCTCGTGCTCTGCTACGCGTCGACGGCGGTGCCGTTCTCGATCTTCCAGCTCCGGGCCGCGTTCGAGGCGATCCCGGTCGATCTGGAGGAGGCGGCGATGGTCGACGGGGCGACGCGCTTCCAGGCCTTTTTGCGGGTCGTGCTCCCGGCGGCGCGGCCGGCGATCGCGGTGACGGCGCTGTTCGCGATCATGACGGCGTACAACGAGTTCATCCTCGCGGCGACGCTGCTCGGCAAGGAGGAGATGTTCACGCTGCCGGTCGTGCTGCAGCGGTACATCGGCGAGTACGACGCGCAGTGGGAGCGGTTCGCGGCGGGGGCGCTCCTCGTGTCGCTGCCGGTCATGGGGGCGTTCTACCTGGTGCAGCGGCACCTCGTGGCGGGGCTGACGACGGGCGGGGTGAAGGGGTGAGCCCTGCCCGGCGCGACCCGAGGCGCTCACTCCGTGCAGGGCCGGGATCCGGAACGGAAGAAGTAACGGCCGCTGTCAGCGGCTGAATGCGGCGCTGCGCTGTAAAAGTCGGCCAGGCCTGTTTGCGGTTCGCGACGCCGCTCAGCGACCGTTGAGCGGACACAGCGTCCCGCTCTCGAGCTGGCTCGAGGTGACGCCGCCCTCGTACCGCCAAAGTGGTATGGCGGCCGAGCGCTCAATTGAGCAAGACTGCATGACGCGTGCACCGGTTGTACCGGTGTCGTGTGCAGCGTCCAGAGCACCGGCGAGCAAAGGGAGCAACAGGCGCTCATCGAGGAGAGCGCGCTTCTTGTCGGAGAAGGGGGCTGCCAGCACGGCTCGTCGCGGCGGCCTTAGTCTGGCTTGGAGCTGCCAGCAACGAGGGCGTCGGCCAGTCACAGCGTCAGCGCCTGTCGGCGCAAGGTGATTCGACGAGCGAGCGCAGCGCATGCGCCTCGCGCGCGTGCGCGTCAAATAGAGGCGTCCATCGTGTGTCATGAGCTGGGGCGTTCTGGTGTGTCGTTGTCGAGAGATGCGAAGCGACTCTGGCCGAAGTCCGGTGTCGGCCTGAGGCGCTCGAACGGATCTTCATGGAGGGCGTGATGAAATCATCGTCGATGGTGTTCAGTGGCTTGCTCTTGTGGACCTTGGCTTCCCTTGTCGGATGCGTGGTCACGACCGAGGCGGACGACGATAGTATCTACGCTGAAGGTGATGACGTTCATGCCGAGGCCGAGGAAGATGAGCAGGTCGGCGAGGCTGAAGGGGCGTTCGTCGGCTCGCGCGGAGATTATTATTATACCATCATGCCTGGGGAAGGTATCTGGGGGACCTGGCGACAGGATATCTACTGCAATCCGGGTTCGTGGGCCATCGGTTACACGCTCCGCGTTGAGCGTGACCAGGGTACCCGCGACGACGACACTGCCCTGAATTCAGTGAGGCTCCTGTGTCAGGACGCGCGGGGCAACACGATTGAATGGATCTCGTCTTATGACGGGCTATGGGGTGACTGGGGCAATGCCGCCTCCTGCTCAGGTGCGGCCAACTTCCTCACATCGGCGCAGTTGCGTGTCGAAGGTTCGCGGGGTGGTCGCAGGGACGACACGGCGGCGAACGACGTCAAGTTCGGGTGCAGGAACGGTGGCACTGCCTATACGACCAACGGTGGCGGCTGGGGTGGATGGAGAGATTGGGCTTATTGTCCCACAGGCACAGCGGTGTGCGGGCTGTCCATCCGATTCGAGGACTCGCAGGGCGGGGGTGACGACACGGCCATGAACGGCCTGAAGCTCCATTGCTGCAGCTTGTGAGCGCCACGTAGGCGATACGCATCAGGATCGGGACCGGCGATGATGCCGGCCAGCGAGGCCCGCGCATCGCCGCGATGGCCATGAACCTGCCGGACCTGTTCGCGCTCCCTGCAGTGTCCTGCGCTGACAGCGAGGGTTGCCTACGAGGATCGGCCCCACGCGCGACGCCCTGCCCGCACGATCGCGGCCGGCGCCGCGCGTCCGGTCGCCCCGGGCGCAGGACCCCGTGTTGCCCGCCGGCGCCCCCCCTCCGTCACGGCCATGGACGCCCCCTCGCGACCCCGCTATCTCCATGGAGCCATGCCGAAGGCCGAGGATCCCCCGCCAGCCGCCGCGCCGGGGACCGTCAGCGCGGAGCCCCGCCCCCCCTCGGGCGGCGACGGCCGCCTCTCGCCCGGCGGCGACGGCCGCCCCTCGCTCGTCGCCGACGGCCGCGTCTCGCTGGTCGGCGAGCCCCGCCTCTCGCTGGTCGGCGAGCCGCGCATCTCGTTCGTCGCCGACGGCGACGGCCGCGGCACCTTCCTGCCGGCGCCCTCCGCGCGGCGGCCGCGCCTCAGCCGGCCCTCGTGGGAGAAGCACCTCTTGCCGCTGCTGGGGCCGGTGCTCGCCCTGCTCGTCATCGGCGCGGTCGCCACGCTCGAGGCCGCGCTCGACTGGAACATCCCGAACCCGCCCGCGATCCTCTCGATGATCATCGTGTTCGCGGCGTTCAGCGGCGGGCTCTGGGGCGGCATCATCACGGCGCTCATCTCGTGCGTCTACTTCGCCATCTACTTCTCCGACGACGGGGCGCCCTTCTCGTACACCGCGGACAACCTGCTCCGGGTCATCGTCTTCGCCGTCACCACGCCCGCCATGGCGGTGATGGCCAGCATCGCCAAGCGGCGCGCGGACGCGATGGGCGAGGCCTCGCTCGAGAACGAGCGCGAGCACTCGGCGAGCCTGCGCGCCCTCTTGATGCAGCGCCAGGAGGTCGAGGCCGAGCTCCAGCAGGCCAAGGAGGCCGCCGAGGCCGCGAGCCGCGCGAAGAGCGAGTTCCTCGCCAGCGTGAGCCACGAGATCCGCACCCCGATGAACGGCATCATCGGCATGACGTCGCTCGCGCTCCAGACCGAGCTCACCCAGGAGCAGCGCGAGTACCTCGAGATGGTCAAGATCTCGGCCGACGCGCTCCTCGCCATCATCAACGACGTCCTCGATTTCTCGAAGATCGAGGCCGGCAAGCTCGAGATCGAGCCCGTCGTCTTCGAGCCGAGCGAGATCATCGGCGACGCCGTGAAGACGCTCGCGCTCCGGGCCCACGAGAAGCGGCTCGAGCTCGCCTACCACGTCAGCCCCGAGGTGCCCGAGGCGCTCGTCGGCGACCCGCTGCGCCTGCGCCAGGTCCTCGTGAACCTCGTGAGCAACGCGGTGAAGTTCACCGACGCCGGCGAGATCGTCGTCCGCGCCGCCATCGACGCGCGCTCCCCCCTCTCGCCCGAGGAGGAAGAGGCCGGCGCCGACCGCCCGAGCGCGGCGGACCTCTACTCGGGCGAGGCGCTCGGCGACGTCGTGGTGCTCCACGTGCGCGTCATCGACACGGGCATCGGCATCGCCCCCGACAAGCAGCGGCTCGTCTTCGACGCGTTCGCGCAGGCGGACGGGTCGACCACCCGCAAGTACGGCGGCACGGGCCTCGGCCTCACGATCTGCGCCCGGCTCGTCGAGATGATGGGCGGCAAGATCTGGATCGAGAGCGAGGTCGGCAAGGGCAGCACCTTCCACTTCACGCTCCAGCTCAGGGCGCTCGAGGGCGCCGCGCGGTCGCGCCGGCCGCAGCTGCCGAAGGACCTCCAGGGCACGCGGGTCCTCATCGCCGACGACAACACGACGACGCGGCGCATCCTCGCGGAGACGATCGAGGGCTGGGGGATGAAGCCGGTCCCCGTCGACTCGGGGGCGGCGGCGATCGCGGCGCTCTCGGAGGACTCGGGGGTGTGGGCGCTGCCCTGGGGCAAGCCGGGGGGCAACGCGGTCGGGCCGAGCACCTCGTTCGGCCTCGCGATCGTCGACGCCCGCATGCCGAAGGTCGACGGCTTCGCCGTGGTGGAGCACTGCCGCCGGCGCGAGATCCTGAAGGGGCGCACCATCATGATGCTGAGCTCGACGTCCGCGCAGGCGGACGCCGCGCGCTGCCGCGACCTCGGCGTCTTCGCCATGCTGACGAAGCCCGTGAAGCCATCCCACCTCCAGGAGGCCGTGTTCCACGCCTTCGGCGTCCCGACGCGGAGCGCGCTCCGGTCGGCCGACGTGCGCCGCTACATGCCCGGGCCGCGCGCCCGCGGCCTGCGCGTGCTCGTCGCCGAGGACAACGCGATCAACCAGAAGCTGATGCGCCGCTGGCTGGAGCGGCAGGGCCACCACGTGCACATCGTCGAGAACGGCCGGCTCGCCGTCGAGAAGATCGCGAGCGGGCAGTACGACGTGGCCCTGCTCGACGTGGAGATGCCCGAGATGGACGGCCTGCAGGCCGCGCGGGTCGTCCGCGCCCGCGAGCGGCGCGAGGGCGGGCACATGCCGCTCATCGTCGTGACCGCTTACGCGATGAAGGGCGACCGCGAGCGCTGCCTCCGGGCGGGCTTCGACGGCTACGTGTCGAAGCCGGTGCAGGTGGAGGAGCTCTACGACATGATCGACCGGCTCGCCGCCGGGCCCTCGTCGCTGGAGATCGAGGACCCGGCGGGCCTGTCGCTCGGCGCGCAGAGCTCGTACCCGTCGGTGCCCTCGTCGTCGTTCGACAGCGGGCCGCCGAGCGCCCGCTCGGAGCGGCTGACCGGCTCACCTTCCTCGATCGCGAGCCGGCCGATGTTCGACCGCACCCGGGCGCTCGAGCGGACGGGCGGCGACGCCGACCTCCTGCGCGAGCTCGCCGAGGTCTTCCTGGAGGAGTGCCCGCGGTGGATGGCCGACATCGACGAGGCGGTGACGTCGGGCGACGCCCGCAAGCTCCAGCGGGCCGCGCACAGCCTGAAGGGCGGGGTCGACAGCTTCGGCGCGCGGGCCGCGTTCGAGGCCGCCTTCGCGCTGGAGAAGATGGCGCGCGCGAACGAGCTCGGCAGCCTGGCGGAGGCGCAGTTCGCGCTGCGCGCGCAGGTCGAGCGCCTGATCCCCGAGCTCGCCGCGTTCGTGCGCGAGGGCGTGCCGGCGGACCCTGCGACGCCGGTGCAGGGCGAACCACGCTCTGATAACGAGGTGACGCGATGGTGAGGGTGCTCGTGGTGGACGACTCCCCGATGGATCGGCGCCTCTCCGGGAGCCTGCTCAAGAAGCGCGCCGGCATGGAGCCGATGTACGCCGAGAACGGCGTCGAGGCCCTGCAGACGATCGCGCGGACGACGCCCGAGATCGTGCTGACCGACCTCCAGATGCCGGAGATGGACGGCCTGGAGCTGGTCGAGGCGATCCGCCGCGAGCACCCGTACCTGCCGGTGATCCTGATGACCGCGCACGGCAGCGAGGAGATCGCGGTGCAGGCGCTCCGGCGCGGCGCCGCGAGCTACGTCGCGAAGCGGAACCTCGCGGCGGAGCTCGTGAACACGGTCGAGAACGTCCTCGCCGTGGCGCGGCTCGACCGGCGCGAGCAGCAGCTCCTCTCGTGCCTGACGGCGACCGAGTCGCACTTCGAGCTCGACAACGACGTGGCGAAGGTGCCCGCGCTGGTGGGCCACATCGAGCAGAGCCTCGGCCGGATGCGGCTGTGCGACGAGACGGGCCGGATCCAGGTCGCGGTGGCGCTGCGCGAGGCGCTCGTGAACGCGATCGTACACGGCAACCTCGAGGTGAGCTCGACGCTGCTCGACGAGGATCCGGCCGCGTTCCAGGCGCTGGTCGAGCGGCGCCGGGGGGAGAGCCCCTACCGGGACCGGCGCGTCCACGTCTGGGCGCGGGAGACGCGGACCGAGGCGACCTACGTCGTGCGCGACGAGGGGCCCGGCTTCGACCCGCGCGACCTGCCGGACCCGACCGACCTCGCCAACCTGGAGAAGCCGAGCGGCCGCGGCCTGATGCTGATCCGCACCTTCATGGACGAGGTGCGGCACAACGAGAAGGGCAACGAGATCCGCATGCTGATGCGGTGTCGCTCGCCGGAGTCCGAGGGCGAGCAGGACGGCCACGACGGCTGACGCGGCCTCGTTCCGAGCGCCCCCGGGCGGCGGGGGGGTGGGTCACGCCAGCTCGGCCACCAGCGCTCGATGACCCAGGTCCAGCGACTCCAGCCGTCGCAGCCCCCCGTACTTGCGATCCCACGCCCCCGACGCGAGGTCGGCCCCGAGACGCGCGAGCCCTTCCGCCAGGCTGCCCTCCTCCGCGAGCGCGAAGTTCGAGATGTTCCGCTGGACCTCCACATCCAGGTACATCTCCGGCCGCGCCCAGTACGCCGCGAACAAGCCGTCGGCGCAGTCGCGCGGCAGCGGACAAGGCAGCGCCTTCACGGACGGGAGCTCTTCTCTGATCGCGTCGCGGATGGCGGCGATCCGCCGAGACGGGTCGAGCGAGGGGAGGTAATCCTCGGTCAGCCAGAACGGTTGACCGCTCGGCGGGTCGCGCAAAAAGATGACGATCCGCTTGCGTGCGACCCTGCGGAGCTCGCGCAGGCCCGCCCGCGCGTCCGTCCAGTGATGTAGCGTGTTGACGGCCAGGGCGGCGTCGAAGCTCTGGTCGGGGAGGGGCAGGCTCTCGGCGCTGGCCTGGAGGGCTGGCGCCGCGCCGCGCCGCCTCTGCGCGATCATGGTGGCCGAGGGTTCGACCGCGAGCACCTCCCGATCGGCCGGCTCGTACGCGCCGGCGCCCGCGCCCACGTTGACCACCGAGCGCGCGTCGCCGAGGGCGTCCCTGATCAGCGCCTCGATGCGGGGATCCGTCCTTCGCGTGGCGGAGTAGCCTGCGCCGATGCGATCGTAGAGCGCGCTCATGTCCCTCCGGTCCTGAGGGATCCTAACCCGCATTCCCGGGCAGAGGAGCCTTGCAGGCGTGGCCCGGGGAGATCAGGAGGTGAAGCCGCCGTCGATCTTGAGGTCGGCGCCCGTGACGAAGGCGCCCTCGGGGCCGGCCAGGTACGCCACCATGCCGGCGATCTCGTCGCCCTGTCCGTAGCGCTGCACGGGGATCTGGTCCTTGAACTTGGCGGCGAGCGGGCCGTCGGCCGGGTTCATGTCGGTGTCCACGGGGCCCGGCTGGATGTTGTTGACCGTGATGCCGCGCGGACCGAGATCCCGCGCCCAGCCGCGCGTCAGGCCGGCGACCGCCGCCTTGGTCGCGCCATAGACGGCCATCCCGGGGATGAGCGCCACATCGCCGCTGACGCTCCCGATGTTGATGATGCGCCCGCCCTCGCCCATGTGGCGGACGGCCTCCTGCGTGGCGGCGAAGAGGCCCCTGACGTTCACCGCCATGAGGCGATCGAACTCCTCCAGCGAGAACTGATCGATGGGCGCCATGGCGGCGACGCCGGCGTTGTTCACCAGCACGTCGAGCCGGCCGAAGGTCTTCACCGTCTGGGCGACGGCGCTCCTCACCGCCTCGACGTCGGCGCTGTCCGCCCGGACGGCGACCGCCCTGCCCCCCGCCGCCTCGATGCCGTGCACCACCTCGGCCGCCTTCTCGGGCGACGCGGCGTAGGTGATGACCACGGCGGCGCCCTCGTGCGCCAGGCGCCTGGCGACCGCCGCCCCGATACCCCGCGAACCCCCGGTGACCAGCGCAACCTTGCCCTTCAACGTACCCATCGAGAAGTCCTCCTCTTTTTTTTGGAACGATCGTTCCATAAAAGGAAGGTAAGTAGGTTGATGCTGTCCGTCAAGCGATTTATGGAACGATCGTTATGAAAAAAGCGGCGGGGCAGGTCCAGCGGGGGCGAGGGCGGCCGCGCTGCTTCGATCAGGACGCGGCGCTGGAGCGGGCCATGCTCCTCTTCTGGGACCGGGGCTACGAGGCGACGTCGCTCGACGAGCTGAGCGCGGCGATGGGCATCAGCCCATCGAGCCTCTACGCGAACTTCGGTGGCAAGGAGCAGCTCTTCCGGGCGGCGGTGGATCGGTATCTCGCCAGGGGGGGCGGGCACATGGACCGCATCCTTGCCGAGGAGCCGACGGCCCGGGGCGCGGTGCAGCGGATGATCGAGACGGCGGTCGGCGAGTTCACCCGGCCCGATCAGCCGTCCGGCTGCATGATCGCGCTGGCCGGGACCCAGTGCTCCCCCGGCGCCCGGCCCTTGCAGGACCTGATGCGAGGGCACCGCGAGGCCTGGCACGCCTCCCTCCAGGCGCGGATCCAGCGGGCCATCGAGGAAGGCGAGCTCGCGTCGGACACGGACGCCGCCGCGCTGGCCACGTTCTACGTGACCGTCTTGCTGGGGATGTCGGTCCAGGCGCGGGACGGCGCGTCACCGGAGAGCCTCCGCGCGGCCGTGGACGCCGCGATGCGGGCGTGGCCTGGGCCCGGCGCCCCGCGCGGCCCGTAGGCTCCGGCGTCGTCCCGTGGGGAGCTGGGTGGGTCGATGCACGGATGACAGCACCCGCGCGCCGCCGCCCGCGAGCGCGCCGCCGTTCGCGAGCGCGCCGTACATCCGTGCGAAGGCGCGTGCGTTCGCGTGGCCGTTCAGCGCCGAGATCTCCGCGCGCGGGGCGCGGGCGGTGTTGACGAAGAAGCCGAGCGGCCGCGGCCTGCTGCTGATCCGCAACTTCATGGACGAGGTGCGGCACAACGAGAAGGGCAACGAGATCCGCAGGGTGATGCGGTGTCGCTCGCCGGAGTCCGAAGGCGAGCAGGACGGCCACGACGGCTGACGCGGCCGCGACCCGCAGCGCTCTTGCTCTCCCCTCGATGTCCTCTGTGTCTCCCTCTCTCATGAGACCGGAGGCGAGCTCGAGCGACGCGCGCCCGGGCTCGAAGGCAGGAGTACACGGCATCGAGCAGCGCCTCCAGCTGCCCGTCGCAGCGTCAGCCCGACGCCATCGCGATGGTCGAGCTTCGGGTCGCTCCACCTGGGGGTGCCAGAGGAGCAGACTGAGCCCTGCCCGTGACATGTCACGCCGAGAACCGTGACATGTCACGCCGAGAACCGTGACATCCCACGTAAGATCAGGCCGCATGTCATGCCGGGAGTCTCAATGACCGGCGCGCGGGGCGCGGCGGACAGCGAACTGAGGCTATTTCTGACCGTGGCACGGGGCATGCAGTCGCCCTCAAGCGACCGGGCAGCAGCGTGCACACGACCGCAGCGACGCGCCGACCCTCGAAGGGATCATGAATGCTCGGAGTGCGTCGGGTACCTCTGGCAATCAGGAGCGCGAAGCGTCGAGGGATCGAGTGTCAGCGCTCCGCCGGCCGTCGGTCGGACCTCTTGGAGATCATTTAGATCAACATTTCATCATAATATTTGAGGAGATTGTCATCATGAAGCGACTTCACGTCATGGCTCTTCTGGGTGCGGCTGCTCTTGGGATCACCTCCAGCGCCTGGGCAGGAACCTGGTACGACTCCGCGGCGATCGATACGATCGATACGGTGCCGGGGATCGGGTATCGGATCTACACCACCACCGGGAACCCGGCGGACTGCGCGAATACCGGCCGTCTCGACCCGATTTCGACGATAACGGCGGCAGAACGGCAGCTGATGGACAAGACGATCCTGTCGGCGTTCCTCGCCGGACGGAAGGTCCAGGTCAACGTCTCCAACTCCATCTGCACCGCCGACGGCTATCCGACCTACGTATGGGTCCGGCTCTCCAAGAATGAGTGAGTGATCGCCCGATCCCGTGACTGCAGCGGCGCTCGTTCGGCGCCGGCGCATCCTGCAGATGGCGCGCGGACTACCAGAGACTGCCATCTTCTGGACGGACCGCGCGCCGGCTCTGAGGAACACGCGGCGCGCTGATCTCCTGTGCCTCCGTCGCTTCCCTGACTTCGCGCGAAGGGCAATGGCGCGCGGCGGTCGAAGGCACAGGCGGCTCCAGCCCGTCTGCACCGCCGGGGGCTATACGACCCACGCGTGGGGGCTGCTCAACAAGGATCAGTGAGTGATCGCGGGGCCTCGTGGACACCGCAGCGACCGGAGCTGGCTGCTGGCCATGCGAGGAGGGAGAGCCCGGGCCGCGCGGACGACGAGATGAAGCGGAACAGATAACGACGAGGTACAGGTATGGTGATGATGTCCAGACGCACGTTTCAAGCATCGGGCTACGTCCTCGTTGCTGCTCTGAGCGCCTGCGCGGAGCAGGACGTCGCAGTGGGCTCCGAGGGATACGTCCCGACGTGGGAGGAGTTCCGAGCCAGCGCAGCGAGGGAGGTGGACGGGGATCGGTTCTACATGGTCGATTGGGACATTCCCATACGATCCGAGGAGCGGCTGTGGAGTTACTATCAGCAGACCTACGCCGACGAGGAGGTCGGCAGCAGCGCTCAGCCGCTCATCATCCATCAATTCAGCGGATCGGACGATGTCTGGTCGCACCAGGAAGCGGCAGATCTGCGCTATTGCGTGAGCACGAGCTTCGCGGATTACCCGAGGGCCGTCGCAGAGATGCAGAAGGCCACGAGCGCCTGGATGAGCGTGATCAACGTGCGGTTCACCCATGTCAGCAGCGAGGATACAAACTGCACCAACACGAACACCAATGTCGTCATCCCGGTCCGGCCCTGGAGCTCGGGCGGAGCGTGCGCCTTCGTTCCTCATGACCCCGTTGGTGACTGCGTCGCTGACACCCTCGTGATCGACTACAACGACTTCGATACCAATCCAGATTGGCCGGTGGTCGCGCCCAATATGGATACGATAGGCGTGCTTCGGCACGAGCTGGGGCACGTCCTCGGCTTCCATCACGAGTGGTTCCGGAGCCCGTCCAGCGTGAAAGGTGACAGCACCAGCACCTGGCGCGCGGTGACGGATTTCGACCCCGCTTCGGTCATGCAATACCCGTGGAAACCCGGCGCCTTGGAAGAATCGGACATGTCTCTGACAAACGATGACGACGCCGGTAGCATGTCGGTCTACGGCATGTCCACGGCGCTGATGACGGCGATCTTCTGAGTCATCATCCCGCGCGCCTTGCCGGCGCGTGGGCTCTCGTCGCCCGCAGCCGTGTCCCTCGTCTCCCCCGAGATGCCCTGCCTCGGCGCGCGCGAGGCGCCGACCTGGGTCGCGCTCGAGAACAACCACGGCGCGCAGCTCGTGTTCGGCGTCGACGCGGCCGGCGTCCGCTTCGGCAAGCGCAAGGAGCGGCAGCGGGACGACGCCGCTCCGGCCGCAGGGCCAGCACGAGGCCTGCCGGACAGAGCGCCCGTGGCGGTTCCCCCCACCGTCGAATGGGCGCTCTGCCTTCGTGCGCCGGCACGGCAGCGCTCAGACCCTGCGCCGCGGCGGCGATCGTGCGCGCATCGTGTGGTGGAGCGAGCGCGTGGTAGGGTCGCGGCCCCGTGATCCCCGCCTCCGACGAAAAGCAGGCCGCTCCCGGCGAGGAGCATCCAGCCTCCGACGAAAAGCAGGCCGCTCCCGGCGAGGAGCATCCAGCCTCCGACGAAAAGCAGGCCGCTCCCACCCTGAACCTCGAACCCGGGACCTCCCCTCGCGTGTGGCGTCGGCGGTCATGGGTCGTACCCTGCGCCGTGTTCGGTGCGATCCTGGCCATGTCACGCCCCTTCGTGATCAACCAGAACACGTACCTCGTGCACGCGGCGCGGCGCGGCGCTCCGGCGCCTACCCGCAGCTCGAGGCGGACTGGTTCGCGCACACGGCGGATCCGACGCCGTTCTTCACGTGGCTCGTGTCGCCGCTGCTCTCGATCGCGGGCACCGGCAGCCTGCTCGCGCTGAACGCCCTGCTCGGCGCCGCGTGCCTCGCAGGCCTCGTGTTCGCAGCCGAAGCGCTGCTGCCGGACGCCGCGCCGCGCGCGCCGCGCGCGCCGCGGTGGGCCGTCGCCTGCGCGCTCGCGGCCGCGTGGCTCGCGGGTCCCTGGAGCGAGATCGCCTTCGAGGGGGTCGCGGGCCAGTACGTGCTCCGCGATTTCCTTCAGCCATCGAACTTCGGCGTCCTCCTCCAGCGCGCGCTGCCCCGCGCCAGGCGCATGGGGACGCGAGCGTCCGAGCTTCGAGCGTCAGCGTCCGCTCCCACGCCAGCAGGGAAAGACGAACCGTGGGACGGATCCAGGGCGATGCGGCGCGCGATCCACAGGCGCACCGCGATCTCGACCTTGGGGACGCGGCGTTCGGGCTCAGAGGCAGGCGTACACCGCGTCGATCAGCGCCGGCCACCGCGGGTCGCCGCCCGCGCCGCTCGCGAGGGTCTGGTTCGGGGTGTAGCCGAAGCCGAGCCCCGCGTCGGGGTCGGCGAAGCCGAGCGCGCCGCCCGCGCCGGGGTGGCCGAAGGTCCGCGGGCCGCGGCCGAAGGGGCGCAGGGCGCTCGGGAGCATGAAGCCGAGCGAGAACCGGCTCTCCGCGAGGAGCACGGCGTCGGGGCCGCGCGAGCGCTCGGCGAGGGCGGCCTCGATGGCCCCCGGCGAGAGCGCGCGCGGGGTGTCGGCCGCGAGGGCCCCGCCGTTCGCGAGGGCGCCGTACATCCGCGCGAGGGCGCGCGCGTTCGCGTGGCCGTTCAGCGCGGGGATCTCCGCGCGCCGGGCGCGGGCGGTGTTGACGAGGCCCGGCGCCGCGAGGTCGCGCGGCCTGGTGAAGGCCATCGACGTGAGCGACGCCGGATCGCGGAAGCTCGCGGCGAAAGCGCCGCCCAGGCCTGAAGGGCTCGCGATCGTCGGCGGCACCTCGGCGATCCGCCCGTCGTGCTCGGCGCCGGTGCCGATGTGGAAGTCGAGGCCGAGCGGGCCCGCGACCGCCTCCCGGAGGAACGCGCCCACGCGCCGGCCGCTGGCGCGCCGGATCACCTCGCCCACCAGGAAGCCGAACGTGACGGCGTGGTAGCCGTGCCGGGCGCCTGGCTCCCAGAACGGCTCCTCCGCGGCGAGGGCGGCGGTCATGGCCTGCCAGTCGTAGAGCGCGCCCTCCGGCGGCTCCGCGCGGAGCGCCGGCAGGCCGGCGCTGTGGTCGAGCAGCTGCGCCACGAGGACGCGCCCCTTGCCGGCCGCCGCGAACTCCGGCCAGGACGCGGCGACCGGCGCGTCGAGGTCGAGCGCGCCCCGCTCGGCGAGCGCGTGGGCGCACAGCGCGACGGCGCCCTTGGTCGCCGAGAAGACGTTCACGATCGTGTCGCCGCCCCACGGCGCGGTCCTCGCCGCGTCCCGGAAGCCGGCCCAGAGGTCGACGACCACGCGGCCGCGCACGGCGACGCTCACGGCCGCTCCGAGCTCGGGGAACCGCTCGAAATTCGATGCAAACGCGGCGCGCACGGGCGCGAACGCGGGGTCGCAGTAGCCATCGATGGCGAGGTTCATCGCTCGTCCCTTTCCTGTCACCGCGGGCGCAGGGCGCGCGCGGGCGTCCCGCCCGGCCGCGGCGATGCTCATGGGAGGTTGAGAAACTTTGGTTTCGCAACCGTGGTTGATTGATACGGCCGCCGCCCCGATCCGTCAACTTCATTTGCGCAACCTTGGTTGCGCGGTACAGGCTCCCGCCGTGAAGCCCGCGCCCCCGGACGAGGACCTCGTGCTGCTCTTCGCCGCCATCGCCGCCGCGACCAGCGACGAGGTGATGCGCCGCGTGGACAGGGCTGGCCACGGCGATCTCCGCCCGAGCCACGGCTACGTGTTCCAGCACCTGATCCCCGGCCCGGTGAAGGTGCGAGAGCTCGCGGAGCGGCTCGGCATCACGGCGCAGGGCGCCTCCAAGGCGGTGACGGAGCTGGAGGAGCTCGGCTACGTGCGCCGCCGCGTCGCCGACGAGGACCAGCGCAACCGGCTGGTCGAGCTCACCGAGCGCGGGTGGGCCGCGGTCGAGGCGGGGCGGGCCGCGCGCGCCGCGGTGAACCGGCGCATCCGGGCGCTGCTCGGGGAGGAGCAGGCCGGCGCGCTGCTCGGGTCGCTCCAGCGCGTCGCGGAGCGCACCGGAGGGCTGGAGCTCCTGTCCTCGCGCCGGCTCCGCCAGCCGTAGCGCGCCCGGGTAGTGCTGTCATCTGAACATGAAGGCGGTAAGGCGGGAAGAAAATCTCAATGATCTTCCCGCCTTACCGCCTTCATGTGAACCCTCTCTGGGCAAATGGCAGCACCACCCGCGCCCGGGTCCGAGCCGGCTGCCGCAGGTCGACCCACGACAGCGGGCTCTTCGTGTCAGTCTCCTGGCGCGGCAGGCCCGAGGAGCGAGGAGTCGACGCGCAGCACGCGGGCCGTGAAGGGCCCCACGCGTGACGCCTGCGTGCGCAGGGCCACGGTGAGCTCCGTGCCGAACGCGGAGACATCGACGAGCGGGTGACGCTGGTACACATCGCTGAAATGGCTCTCGCCCGCGATCGCGGGGAGCGGCAGCGTCACCGCGACCGCGGGCGCCCCTCCGGCGGCAGGCACGCGCACGAGGCGCAGCTCGCCGCGGCTGGCGTCCGCCGCGATGTTGCCGACGCACGTCGGCAGATCGGCGTTCTGCACCTCGTAGGCGATCGTCCAGTCGATGTGGCTGATCACGAACGCGATCCACACGTCGCCATCGCTCGTGCGCGCGGCCGAGAAGGCCGACCATTCGAGCCCGGAGGTCACCTCGTGGCAGTCGGTCGGGCAGCCAGGCGACGCGGGGTCGCCGAAGCCGCGCTGGCAGCTGTACGTCGGCGTCGCGGTGCCGGGGATCGCCACCTCGTCGAAGCCGTCGCCCTCGTCGCCGCTCGCCAGCCGCAGCCCGTCGGGGTGCTGCACGATCGCCGTGACGCGCGGGATCGTCGCTTGCCCGGCGGGCTGCGGCGGCGGGACGGGCTCGTAACGGAGCGGCGAGCTCCCGGAGACCGGAGCGCCAAGGCTCCGCTCCGCGGTGCCGTCGAGCACCTCGAGCTGCCAGCTATCGAAGCGCGCCTGGACCATGCCAAACGCCAGCGGCGCGTCGTCGGGCGCGAGGGCGAAGCGGGTCCAGTCGCTGCCGCTCGGCCGGCTCGTCGGCGCGACGTCCCAGGCGCCACCCGACGTGCGCGTCGCGTGCGCGACGCTCTCCGGCGCGTCCGTGACGATCCAGATGTGCGGCTCTCCCCGGGAGTCCATCGCGACGTCGATAACTGGCACGTACTTGTCGTCGCGATCGAACACCCCCTGTTTCTCGGCCGCGCTGCCGGGGAGCGGCAGGAACACGACACCGCCGGGATAGCCTTCAAGGCTGCCCTCCGTCTCGTCCACCGCGGCATATGCCTTTCCGTCCGGCGACAGCGCCACGTTGACGCTATTGCTCTGCACGTCGAAGTCGCGTTGCGTCGCCCCGTCGTCGTCGAGCTCGAACAGCCGCGTCGGGGCGTTGCTGCTCGTCACGAGGTACGTCGCGTCCGCCGCCGGAACGGCCCGCACCCCGCCCGCCGCGAAGTCGGGACCGGTGCACGTCACCTCCACGTCGAGCGTGATCGCGCAAGGCGCGTCCGCGGGACAGGCGTCGCCGTGGTCGCCCCGCTGCGAATCGCACATCTCCGGGCCGCCGCCCGCGCCGCCCTGACCGCCCGCGCCCTGACCTCCCGCGCCGCCCTGACCGCCCGCGCCTGCTTCACCCCCGGCGCCACCGGCCCCTCCTGCGCCGGCTGGCACGCTGGTATCTCCCTGGCATCCGAGCGTCAGCGGCAGGCCGGCGAGCATGCCGATCCCGAGGACTCGAAGGATGTGCATAGGCAGTTCCGTGTACATGAGCGCTCGCCTCCTTGCGATGCGCTGATCCCGGCCGGCGAGTCCTCCCGCTCGACCCCTCAAGGGCTCACGCCACGCGCCCGGGCGCGATCCGGAGCCGCGCGAACTCCGCCACGAAGCCCTCGCCCGTCGGGCTGCACGCGTAGAGCCCGCACGGCACCTCGCGCGCGCCGTCGTCCTCGTGCAGGTGGGCCATCCGGATCTGCGTCCACGCCGCGCCGTCGTCCGAGCTCTCGACGAGGTAATCCGGGCCCTCCCGCCGGATGCGCAGCCAGATCTCGCGCCGATCCGAGGGGAACGGCTGGGTCGACCAGTCGCTGTAGCCCGCGTTCGTCACCACCGCGCCGAGGCGGCTCGGGCCGTCTGGCTCGAACTCGACCGATGTCTTCAGCCAGCACGAAGCGGAGAGCCTCACCATGAGCCCTGCCTGGTCGTACTGGTGCGCGGGCCGGAACCGCACCTGCGTGGTCATCACGAAGTCGCCGCCGACGCGCGCGAACAGGAAAGGCCCGTTGTCGTTCTGGAAGCCGTAGTGCGTCCGCTGCCAGTAGTCCGTCTTCGCCCCGGGCTCGACCACGAGCACGCGCCGCTCCGGCTCCACCACCCAGCGCGCCGGCGGGTTGCGCCACTCGAGCCGCGGGTCGACGCCAAGTTGGGTGAATTCCTCGTCCAGGAGCAGCTGTGTCATGACGCCGGCCTCCCCAGGTCACATTCGATGGGATCTGCCCGTGCGCGGACCCGGGGCGCGGAGCCTACCACGGCGCGCCGCCGCCGAGAGCGCTCCTGCGCGCTCCACCCGCGGGGCTCGCGCGGCTCGCGCGGCCGCTCACGCCGAGGGCGCGCGCGGGCCGAGCACCGCGTCGTGGAGCTGTTCGAGATCGAAAGGCTTGGCGAGGAACCGCGCGAGCCCGAGGTCCGCGGCGCGCTCCGAGATGTCCACCGCCGCGCTCACGAGCACCACGCGCACCGCCGGATCGATCCGCTCATGGATCGCCCTCGTGCACTCGCAGGGAGAGAGCCCGGGCATGAAATAGTCGCACAGCACCGCCCGCAGCCGGCCGCGCTCGCGCTCGAGCAGCGGGAGCGCCTTGGCGCAGTCGGCGACCTGGATGCAGTGGAGCCCCCACTCGCCCAGGGTGAGCGCGACGAGCTCCCGGAAGTCGGGGTCGTCGTCGATCACCAGCACGCGGTTTCGCAGCATGTTCCCCCCTGTCAGCTAGCGTCGGAGTTCGAGTGAGAAGACCACGAGGTCACCGGGCGTCCGCTCGATCCAGAAGCGCGCGCCGTGGAGCCGCGCGATCCCCTGGACGAGGTGGAGGCCGACGCCAGTGCTGCGCGGCTCGTCACGCCGCCCCTCGAACGCCATGACGCCGAACGGCTCCAGCAGCTTCTCGAGATCCTCCGGGAGGTCCTTCCCGCCCCGGACCTCGGTCGTGATGAGCACGCGCGAGGCGGAGGCGGCGTCGATCGTGACCAGGACCGGATCGTGCTCCAGCGCGACCGCCACGGCCTGGACGAGCACGCTCCATATCGCCTGCTCGAGGAGCTCGGGATCGCCCAGGAGGTGCGCGTCTCCGCGGGGTACCAGGCGAATGGCGTGATCCCTGGCCACGAGCTCGAACTCCCCGATCACGCGGCGCGCGAGATCCTCGAGGTCGATCGCTTGGGGCTTGAAGGGGAGCCGTCCTCCGGACACGCGCGCCGACCACAGGAGATCGTCGACGAGGCGGGCGAGGCGCGTCGCCTGGCGATCGATGATCGCGAGGGCGCGCTCGCGGACGGCCGTGTCGTGCCGGTGGTTGAGGGCGACCTGCGAGAACCCCTTCATGATGGTGAGCGGCGTCTTCAGCTCGTGCGCGGCGACGGCGAGGAACCGGTCGCGATCCTTGTCGCGCTCGGCGATGGCCTTGAAGCTCGTGCTCAGCGTGTGGGCGAGCACGGAGAGCTCGTCGTCGCCCCAGTCCCCGAGCGGCTCGTACACGCCGAGCTCGCGGAAGCGCTGGACGGCGGTCACCAGCCGGCGGATGCGCGGCGCGATCGCGCGGCGCACGGCGAGGCCGAAGAGCGACGCCGCCGTGATGCCCCCGAGGCCGACGGCCAGGAAGACGGCGATGACGAGCAGCCGGTGGTGCTCGTAGGCGCCGTAAGCGACCTCCATGTAGCGCAGGTTGATCTTGTTCAGCCGGACCAGGGCGGCGCTGAGGTCCTCCACGTCGGTGCGCTGCAAGGAGGGCGCCGCCGGCGCCGGACCGGAGAGCCCGGTCGTGCGCTCGAGGCCCTTCACGGCGGACGCGATGAGGTTCACCGCCTCGCGCTCTTCCTCCAGGAGCCTGAGCTCCCCGGCTCGCGCGAGCGCGGCGCGGAGCTGGATGGCGCCCGGTAGGGTCGAGGTCGCCGTCAACCAATCGCGCTGGTACCGATCGACGAAGGCTCGAAGCCCCACGATCGCCCTCCGGGCGCCCTCCGCGGTGTCCGGTGACGGCCGAGCGAGCACGGCGTCGAGCGCGTTCGACGACTCGAGGCCGGCGTTGATGACGACGAACGGCTCGAAGACGTAGTGGCGCAGGTGGGCGGTCTCGGAGGCCAGCCGCCTGAACGCGACGATGGACGTGATGACGCCCAGGGCGGCCAGGACCAGCTCGCTCAGCACGAGCAGGGAAAGGCGCCTGTCGATGGACATCCTCATCCGCTGGCCGTTGCCCCCGCCGCTCGGAGGCGAGCCCGCGTGCTGAGCACGTTGAGACCACCGCGACATCCGCCAGCTCCTCGGTGTCGCCTCGGAAGCAAGGTGGGCACCACGACAGCGTCGAACCGGCGCTCGCGAGCGCCTGGTCCCGGTCGCTCGCCGCGTCCTCGTCGCTCGCGCTACTGCGGCCGCCCCTGCGCGATCCAGCTCTCGACCAGCTGGATCTCCTCCGCGCCGAGGGCGGGGAGCCCGAGCGGCATCCCGCGCGCCGCCGGGTCGGCGCGGCCCGCCTCCTCCGCTTGCCGCGCCAGGAGCGCGGCGACGAGGCGCGGCGCGCCGCCCGGCCCGCGCGAGAAGACGCTGCGCCGCTCGCCCTGGTCATCGACGTACCCCGCGGCGATCCCCTCGTACGTGGCGAGGTTCAGCCCGCGCGGCTTGAACCCGAAGCCGCCCGTGTTCCCGGGCCCGCCGTCGCCGAGCGCGTAGTCGGGCTCGGAGTGGCAGTGCCTGCACGTGCCGCGAAACACCCTGCGGTCCACCTCCTCGTAGGTCACCCGCCGCGACAGCAGCGGCAGCCTCTCGGGCACGCTCCCCGGCGCCGGCGGCGCGAGCGGCGCGGTGACGAGGAAGGCCGCGATGTCCCGCGCCTCGGCCGGCGACATCGGCACCTGGGGCATCGGCGTGCCCGGCTTGATCGCCCCCGGGTCGAGCACCCACGCGACGAGGTCCGCGGGCTCGCTCCGGTCGCGCGCGTGCCGCAGATCCGGCGCCAGGGCGACCGCGGCGCGCGTCTCCTTCTCCATCGGCTTCACCGGCGCGACCGCCGACAGCCCGGTCACCCCGGTGAAGGCGTGGCACGTCCCGCACCCCTTGGCCTCGTAGAGCTCGCGCCCCCGCGCCGCGCTCGCGCCCTCCAGCGACGTTGCCGGACGGTCGCGCCGCTCGCGGCGATCGCGCGTCAGGTACGCCGCGATGTCGCTCGCCTGCTCGGGGCCGATCGCGAGCCGCGGCATCGTCGCGTGCAGGCGCGGGCGCAGGTCGCGCGGCGCCAGCAAGAAGCCGCGGATCCAGTCGCGGCGCAGCCTGTCGCCGGCGGCGGCCAGCGACGGGACGTCGCGCAGCTGGACCAGGTTCTCGTTCCACCGCTTCATCGCCGCGGCCGGCGCCTGGAACCGCCCCGCCGCGATGTCCTGGTGGCACTGGACGCAGTGGGCGTCGCGCGGCGCGGGCGCCTGCCCGGTGCCGTCGTGGCAGCGGTTGCACTGGAGCTCGGCGACGAGCCGCTGCCCGTGCGCCGGGTCCCCGGGCGGCGCCGCGGCGGCGGGGGACGCGGCGACGGCGGCGGCGGCGGCCGTCGCGCCGCCGTCGCTCGCGGACGGCGGCGCGGCGGGCGCGGCGAGCCCGGGCGCCCGCGCGTCCTCGGAGGAGCACGCGGCGGCGCCCGAGGCGAGCGCGAGCAGCGCGGCGAGCAGCGGGCGGGCGCGCATCGGCGTCAGCTCTGCGGCCGCGGGTCGATCGCGCGGCTCGGTCTACAGAGCGCCGCGCTCTTCGCCATCGCCTCGCACCGGCTGGCCGCGGCGTCGTGCCCCGCGCTGTCCCCCGCGAGCGCGCGCAGCTGCGCCAGCGCCGCGTACCCCTCGGGGCTCGCGAGCAGGTCCTTCTCCGCCAGGTCGCCGAGCAGCTTGAGCGCCTCGCCGCGGTGCTCCGTCGACCGGGCGAGCGCCTCGCCCAGGTCGGTCTGGAGCGCGGGGTCGTCCTTGCGCTGCTCGTTCAGCCGGCGCAGCGCGCGGATCGACCAGTCGAGGTTCCCCCTGCGCTCGTCAACCGACGCCCCGCCCCACGTCTCGAGCAGCTCGCGCGGCACCTCGGCGGCGACCTGGAGCGCCCCGTCCCCGCGCGCGGTGGCCACGGCGAGGACGCGGAAAGCCCGGTTGAGCAGCGGATCCTTGTCATACGAGATGCGCCGGATCTCGGGGAACATCCGGATCACGCTCCCCGCGGCCGCGGTGATCCGGCCGTCGCGCAGGGCCTGCTCGGCCTGGGCGACCCCCATCACGCGGTGATCGATCGCGGGCATGATCTCGACCCCACCGCAGGCCGCCGCGTCCCCCGAAGGGACGAGCGCGGACGCCATGAGGGCACAAAAAAGCGTGAGTCGAACGGCGGGACCATTCATGAAGGACCTCCTCGGGCAGGCTGCGCCGGCGCGCCCCGTCGCTCGTCGGGCGCTGCCGATCGACTGTGACAACGCCCCGTCGAAAAAAGTTGCTCCCGGATCGGGCGGCGCTCGCGCTCGAGCGCCAGGCGCCGCGCCGCGCGAGCGCCGTGCGAGCAAAGTGTGACCAAATGTGCGCGGATGCGATCCCCGGGTTGCCTTGGTGCGCGCCCCGGTGTCCAATGCGGGCCTTCCAAAGGAGATCCGGCATGTTGAAGAAGCGGCGCCTCGCGATCGCGGCCCTCGTGGGCCTGGCCAGCGCGCTCCCGGCGTGCACCAGCGGCAAGAAGGCCGACTGCGCGAGCCCCGAGGTGTTCTGCGTGGGCCTCGTGACCGACATGGGCAAGATCGACGACAAGTCGTTCAACCAGTCGGCCTGGGAGGCGATCCAGCGGGCGCAGAAGGAGCTCGGCGCCACGACGCAGTACATCGAGACGACGGATCCGAAGGATTACCCCAAGAACATCGCGACGTTCGCCGAGGAGAAGTACGACGTCGTCGTCACCTCGGGCTTCGGCCTCACCGAGGCGACGCACGGGGCCGCCGCGCAGTTCACGGGCACGCGGTTCATCGGCATCGACCAGTTCCAGGCGCCCGGCGCCGAGAAGCCGAACGTGGTCGGCCTCGTGTTCCCGGAGGACCACGGCGGCTTCCTCGTGGGCGCGCTCGCCGCGATGATGACGAAGTCGGGGAAGATCGGCGCCGTGCTGGCCACGGACGCCGTCCCGCCGGTCTGGCGCTTCGGCGAGGGCTTCCGCGCCGGCGCGCGCCACGTGAAGCCGGACATCGAGCTCAGCGTCGTCTATCACAACGACGTCGGATTCGATAAGACGTTCACCGATCCCGAGTGGGGCAAGACGACCGCCGTCTCGATGATCGACAAGGGGGTCGATATCGTCTTCGGCGGCGGCGGCAAGACGGGCAACGGCGCGCTGCTCGGCGCGGCCACGAAGAACGCCCACGCCATCGGCGTCGACACCGACCAGTACTACACGGTGCCCGAGGCCCAGAAGGTCATCCTCTCCAGCGCCGTCAAGCTCATCACCGAGGGCGCGTTCGACCTCATCAAGCTGGCCAAGGAGGGCAAGCTGCCGAGCGGCAACTACCAGGGCAAGTCGGGGTATGCGCCCTATCACGATCTCGACAGCAAGGTGCCGGCCGAGGTGAAGGCGAAGATGGAGGAGCTCAGGAAAGCGCTCCTCGACGGGACGCTCAAGACGAACGTGCCGCCGTCCAAGCCGGGCCAGTGAGCGCCCCGGGAGCTCGGCCATGCTGCGAGAGAGGCTGATCCGGCGGCTCAGGCCGCTGCTGCTGCCGGCCCTCTCGGTGTTCACCGCGATGGTCCTCGGCGGCGTGCTCATCGCCCTGGCCGGGGGCAATCCGCTGGAGGCCTATGCTGGCATGCTCGAGGGCGCTTTCGGGTCGCCGCGGGCGGTGAGCGAGACGCTCGTGTGGGCGACGCCGTACATCCTCGCCGGCCTGTCGGTCTCGCTGGCGTTCAAGGGGGGGCTGTTCAACATCGGGGCCGAGGGGCAGCTCGCGCTCGGGGCGCTCTCGGCGGCGTGGGCGGGTCACTGGCTGCCGCGGCTCGTCGGCGGGGGCCTGCCCGCGCCGCTGCACGTCCCGCTGACGCTGCTGCTCGGCGCGCTCGCCGGCGGGCTGTGGGCCGCGGTGCCCGGGTGGATCAAGGCGCGCGCCGGCGGACACGAGGTGATCAGCACGATCATGCTCAACTACGTCGCCCTCAACGCGGTCAGCTTCCTGCTGAACGGCCCGATGAAGGACCCCGCTCCGGGCAACGTGCTCTCCCGCACGCCCCTCATCGACGAGAGCGCGCGCCTCCCCGCGCTCGTCGACGGCTTCCGGCTGCACTGGGGCTTCCCGCTCGCCCTGCTCGCCGCCGCGCTCGTCGGGTGGGTGCTGCAGCGGACGGTGTTCGGCTTCGAGATCCGCACCGCGGGGCAGAGCCCCGACGCCGCGCGCTACGCGGGCGTCCGGGTGGGCCGCACCGTGATCGCGACCATGGCGCTCTCGGGCGCCCTCGCCGGGGTGGCCGGCGCCGTCGAGGTGAGCGCGCTGCACCACCGGCACGAGCTCGGGTTCTCGCAGGGGTACGGCTTCGACGCGATCGCCATCGCGCTCCTCGGCAAGGCGCACCCCGGCGGCACGGTGCTCGCGGCGCTGCTGTTCAGCGCGATGCGCAGCGGGGCGACCCGGATGCAGTACCTGACGCAGATCCCGATCGACGTCATCTCCGTCATCCAGGCGCTCATCCTGCTCTTCGTCGCGGCCGAGACCCTGGTCCGGCGCATCTACCGCGTCCGCGGCGAGGGCGAGCGGCTCGTGCTCACGCGCGGCTGGGGCGGCTGACCATGCGGCTGACCATGAAGATGGGCTATCGACGGTACGGGTTCATCGCGGTGGTCGTCTGCGTGCTCGTCGGCGTCGTCGCGCTGATCGGCGGGGCGCGGGTGTCGCCGATGACGATCGTGGCCAGCATGGCGGCGACGACCCTCGCCGTGGCGACCCCGCTCACGCTCGGGTCGCTCTCGGGTGTCTTCTGCGAGCGCTCGGGGGTCGTGAACCTCGGCATCGAGGGGATGATGCTCGCGGCCGCCTTCTCGGGCTGGTTCGGGTCGATCTACGCGAGCGCGGTCCTGCACCTGCCGCCGCTGCCGAGCTTGCTGCTCGGCGTCGCGATCGCGGTCGTCACCGGCGCGGCGCTGGGCCTCTTGCTGGCGGTGCTTGCGGTGACCTTCGCGGTGGACCAGATCCTCGCGGGGACGGTGATCAACTTGCTGGCCGTCGGGCTCACCGGGTTCTTCAACCGACAGCTCTTCTTCGGGCCGGGCAGCTCGTTCGGCGGCCAGGTCCCGCACGCGCCCGGCGTCCTGCCGCGCCTGCGCGTCCCGCTCCTCGCGGACATCCCCGTCGTCGGCCCCGTGTTCGAGCAGCAGCCGATCGCCCTCGCGGCCATCGCGCTGGTCGCCCTGACGCACCTCGTGCTGTTCCGCACGCGGTGGGGCCTGCGCGCGCGCGCCGTGGGCGAGCACCCGCGCGCCGCGGCCACCGTCGGGATCGACGTGGCCCGCGTGCGCTACGTGAACGTCGTCATCGGCGGCGCGATCGCGGGGCTCGGCGGGGCGTACTTCACCCTGGAGTCGGTGCCATCGTTCGAGCCGATGATGACGAACGGGCGCGGCTTCATCGCCCTCGCGGCGATGATCTTCGGCGACTGGACCCCGTTCGGCGCGTGGGCCGCGGCGCTCGTCTTCGGCGCGGCGCAGGCCTTCCAGATCAACCTCCAGCTCTTCCGCGACCTCATCCCGCCGTCGTGGTCGTTCCTGCAGCAGTCGTCGGTCGTCGGGCTCGTGCCGTACCTGCTGACGCTGCTGATCCTCACCGGCGTCATCGGCAAGACGACGCCGCCGGCCGCCGACGGGCTGCCCTACGAGCCGGAGGGGCGGCGGTGACGGCGGTCCTCGAGGCCCGGGGGATCACGAAGCGGTTCTCCGGCGTCGTGGCGAACGACGGGGTGGACATCGATCTGCGCGAGGGCGAGATCCACGCCCTGCTCGGGGAGAACGGCGCCGGCAAGTCGACGCTGATGAACGTGCTCTACGGGCTGGTGCGCCCGGACGCGGGGGAGCTCCGCCGGCGCGGGCAGCCCGTCGCGCTGCGCTCGCCGAGCGACGCGATCGCGCTCGGGATCGGCATGGTGCACCAGCACTTCATGCTCATCCCGGTGTTCACGGTCGCCGAGAACATCGTGCTCGGCGCGGAGCCCGTGCGCGGGGGCGTGGGCGGCCTGATGGACCGGCGGCGCGCGAGCGCCGAGGTGCGCGAGCTGTCGGCGCGCTACGGGCTCGACGTCGACCCCGACGCCCGGGTGGAGGACCTCCCTGTCGGCGTGCAGCAGCGCGTGGAGATCATCAAGGCCCTTTACCGCAAGGCGGAGATCTTGATCCTCGACGAGCCCACGGCCGTGCTCACGCCGCAGGAGGCGGAGGAGCTGTTCCGCGTGCTCCGGGCGCTGACGGCGCAGGGGGTGAGCGTCCTGTTCATCACGCACAAGCTCAAGGAGGTGCTCGCCGTCGCCGACCGGGTGACGGTGATGCGCGCGGGCAAGGTGGTGGGCGCCGCGGTCCCGGCGGAGACCGACGAGCGCGGGCTGGCGGCGATGATGGTGGGCCGCGAGGTCGTGCTCCAGGTGAGCAAGGTCCCGGCGAGCCCCAAGGACGTCGTGCTCGAGGTGCAGCGCCTCGGCGTCGCCGGCCGGCGCGGGTCGGGCGCCGACGTGGTGCGCGAGGTGAGCTTCTCGGTGCGCGCGGGCGAGATCCTCGGGATCGCCGGGGTGCAGGGCAACGGTCAGACCGAGCTCGTCGAGGCGATCACCGGCCTCTCGCCGGCCCGCGACGGGCGCGTGCTCCTCCGGGGCCGCGACGTGACGGGCGCGCTGCCCCGCACCCTGATCGAGCGGGGCGTCTCGCACGTGCCCGAGGACCGGCAGCGCCACGGGCTCGTGCTCTCGTACTCGGTCGCGGACAACCTCGTCCTCTGCACCTACCACCGGCCCCCGTTCGCCGAGCGCGGCGTGCTCCGCGACGAGGCCCGCGACGAGAACGCGAGGCGCCTGGTAAAGACCTTTGACATTCGCGCGCCGGGCCCTTCCGCGCCGGTCTCGGCGCTGTCGGGCGGCAACCAGCAGAAGGTGATCCTCGCCCGCGAGCTGAGCCGCCCGGTGGAGCTGCTCGTGGCGAGCCAGCCGACGCGGGGCGTGGACGTGGGGTCGATCGAGCACATCCACCGCGAGATCGTGGCGGCGCGCGACGCGGGGGCGGCGGTGCTGCTCGTCTCGGCGGAGCTCGACGAGGTCCTGTCGCTGTCGGACCGGATCGCGGTGATGTACCGGGGCGCGCTCGTGGCGACGCGCGACGCGGGCGCCGTGTCGCGGACCGAGCTCGGGATGCTGATGGCCGGGGTGGCGGCGGAGGCGGCGGACGCGGCGGCCGCGGCGGTCCCGGAGCGCGAGGCGGGCGAGGTGGCGCCGTGAGGGGCGCGCGCGCGCTGCGCGTGCTGATCGCGCCGGCGCTGCTGGCGGCGGCGGCCGGGGCCCTCGTCGCGCCGCCGTCTTCTGCCGCGGGAGGCGCCGCGGGAGGCGCCGCGGGAGGCGTCGCGGGGAGCGCCGTGGGAGGCGTCGCGGGGAGCGCCGCGGGAGGCGTCGCGGGGAGCGCCGCCCCGACGCTGGCGCAGTACCGGTACTTCCGCGCGCTCTCGCTCGACCTCGTGGGGCGGCTGCCGACCCGCGCGGAGCTCGCCGAGATCGAGGCGCCGGGCTTCGACATGGACGCCTGGATAGAGCGCCACCTCGACGGCCCTGGCTACGTCGACCGGCTGACGCGCATCTACATGGATGTCCTGCGGCTGGAGCTCGGCCCTGCGGTCACGTTCGCGCCGCGGGAGACGACGCTCCACCGGCTCCAGGTGCTGGGTCCGGACGGGAAGCCCATCTACGTCTATTACCGTCACAACCAGCGCCGCCTCGACCCGGTGATCGACGGAGAGTTCTGCTTCTCCGAGCCCGAGAGCGGGCTCAGGGTGGTGAACTCCGCGCCCGCCGCGGGGACGCCGATCCCGATCTCCCAGCGCCTGCTCGACGAGCGGACCACGCTCGTCCGCCCCTTCTGGCTCTACCGCGATTACCTCTCCGTGAATCCGGTGCAGCGCTACGGGGCCGGGTGGGACGACCCGGACAGCGCGTATGTCCCGCTGCCGGAGCTCCTCGTCGAGCCGGACGGCAAGACGCCGACGGTCGAGGTCCGTGTGTGCAAGGAAGAGGCGCAGACAGCGGACGTCGGCCACGTCTACGCGAGCGACGTCCCCCGGCTGCCCAAGGGCGCGCCGCTCCCCGCGGGCCGCACGCGCCCGCCGCTGCCCGAGGACCCGTATGCGAAGGAGCACCGGGGAGAGCCCATCTCGTGCCGGAGCGCGCTCGCGCCGAGGATGAGCGTCGATTGCGGCTGCGGCATCGGGCTCGTGCACTGCATGCCTGGCGACAGCTACGGCAGGGATCCGCGCGCCTTCGTGCTGCCGGCGCATGTCCCGCTCGGCGTCGACCAGCCGATCGGGGCCGCGCCGCACTCGAGCTCTGGCTGGCACAAGTTCTGGTGGTCTCAGGAAGCGATCCACTTCATGAGCCACGTGTTCAGGGCGGATCGCGATTTCCGCGAGATGCTCACGGCGCGGTACACGTTCATCAACGGGCCTCTCGCGCAGTTCTACCTGTCGAGCGCGCCGGCGGCGTGCTGCTCCCAGCACAAGTCGTTCGGGATGCGCGAGGACGAGGAGCCGCTGTTCCTGCCCCGCGCGGTGCCGCCGGTCGTCTTTCCGCACGACGTGTCCGACTGGACGTTCATCCCTGACCGTGGGCCGCGCGCCTCCGGTCTCATCACGATGCCTGTGTTTCTCACGAAGTATGCCTCGCGCCGGGCGCGCGCGGCCGCGCTCTACAGCGCGTTCCTCTGCAAGAGCTTCACGGCCGAGCACGCGGAGCTCCCGCCCTCGACCGAGCCGGACCTCATGGTCCGGCCCGGCTGCGCGAGCTGCCATGCGACGCTGGAGCCGCTCGCGGCGTATTTCTCGCGGGTCGAGGAGACGACGTGGACCTACCTGCCCGCAGCCAGGTTCCCGATCGAGAACCCCGCCTGCAAGGTGGGCGCCGACGGCAAGATGCGGAGTGCGTGTCAGCCGTTCTATGATCCTGCGTTCTCGAACCGGGAGCGCGGCGTGCTCCGGGGCGCCTATGCCTCGGAGGAGCACACCGAGCGCGGCCCGGCCGGCGTCGCGGCGGACATGACGCGGATGCCGGAGTTCGCGGCGTGCGCGGTCCAGCGCGTGACCGAGGGGTTCCTCGGGAGGGCTGTTCGCGAGGAGGATGAGGCGCTGCTGGGCTCGCTGCGCGAGCGGTTCGTCTCGCGCGGGTACCGGATGCGGCCCCTGGTCGAGGCGATCGTCCGCTCGCCGGCGTATTCGCGCGCGAGCAACCTGCGCCCCGCGCTGGAGCGGGGCGGGGCGGAGCGCGGCGGGGCGGAGCGCGGCGGGGCGGAGCGCGGCGGGGCGGAGCGCGGCGAGGGAGCGCGGTGATGCCCGGCCGGGTGAGGGCCTTGGCCCTTGCCGGCCTGGCCGTGCTGGCGGGCGCGTGCGGCGGCCCGCCGGAGGCGGTCGCGCCGCGGCCAGCCGCGCCGCTCCGGGAGACGGGGCGCGTCGCCCTGAGCCGGGCGCCGCAGGAGGACCTGCGGCTGGTCCCGGCCGAGGCGTACCTGAGGAGCTATCTCCGGCTGTTCGGCGGCCTCGCGCCCGCCGAGGTCGAGCGCCGCGCGCGGGGGGACGACAGGTCGGCGCTGTTCGACACGTGGGGAGACTACCTCGCGGCGCTCGGGCTCCCCGATTACAGCCTCGATCTCCCGCGCGGCACGCAGACCAACGCGCTGATGATGGCGGCGTTCGAGCGGCTCGGCATCGCGCTCTGCGACCGTGCGCTGGAGCACGACTGGAAGGCGAGCGTGCCAGTCCCGATCGAGCAACGGCTCATCTTCGCCTTCGACCTGCCCGCGCCGGGCCTCGACGAGGCGGCCTTCGCCCCGCGCTTCGACGTGCTGCACCGGACGTTCCTGAGCTACCCGGCGCGCCTCGCGCCGCCGGACCGGGAGCGGCGGTTCTTCGCGCTCTACCAGGCCACGGCGGCGCGGCACCGCGCGAAGGGCGCGCCGAGGTCGCGGTTCTCGCCGGAAGAGGCGGGGTGGGCCGCGGTGTGTTACGGGCTCGTGCGGCACCCGGAGTTTCTGCTGTACTGATGCCCGGCTGGCACGAGGGCGCGCCGTCGGGTCTCCTGTCGTCCTCGATACCCAACAGCGCGCGCCCGCTCGCCCTTGCATGGCTGGGACGGAAATTCCGCTGGATCGGTAGAGCGCGCCGGGTGCCCGCTCGGCCAGGGACGTGAGCACGACGCACTGGATGCTCGCGCGAGCGACGACCCCGTACACCGAGCCGTTCGCGCCCGGCGCCGAGACAGTGCGCGGGATCGAAGCGGGTCGGGCCAGCTTGCGCACCGGGGGCATCGAGGGGCATGTTGCTCGCGAGAGGCATGGACTGGAGCCGGTTCGACGCGCACGGGAAGGACGAGGCCGAGGCCTTCGAGGCCCTCGCCGGCCAGCTCTTCGAGCGCTGGTGCCGGCGGGAGTATGGCGGTGAGCTCCGGGACTTCCGGATCCCCGACGGGCGAGGGGGCGATGGCGGCGTGGACGCGTACGCCGTGCTGGCGTCCGGGAAGATCGTAGGCCTGCAGGCGAAGTGTTTTTCCGGACGCCTCGATCGAAACCGGATCGATCAGATTCACGACTCCTTTCAGCGGGCGCTCAAGGTACGCCCGGACCTCGTGCGCTACTGTGTCGCCATGCCCCGTGCTCTGACCGACGATCGCGGAGGCAAGGAGGAGACAGAACGGGCGCGGTGGAGCGGCTGGATCTCCAAGGCGAACGCGATTGCGCCGCACGTTGAAGTCGCTCTCTGGGACAGGGCGAAGCTCGAGGAACTGCTCGGCGAGAGCGAAAACGAGGGACTGCACGCGTACTGGTTCACCGACAGCGTCCTCACACTGAACGACCTGACCCAGCGCTTCGCTGCTGCCCATCGTGGCTGGCTCAACGTGCGCTACGCTCCGCACCTGCACGCAACCGGCTGGCTGGAGCAAGACCTCGCGCTCCGTTTGGGTGAGCGTGAAGCGCGCGCGAAGATCCTGCTCCACGTGAAGGAGGCAACCGCCAAGCTGGAGGCGCTTCGCGAGGACGTGGCTCGCCTGGAGCGGTTATCGATGTTCGGGCGCGACGTCACTGACGCGGAGCAACTCCGCGGGGCAGCCCTCGACGCCCTGGACCGCATGATAGATGCGGGCAAGGCACTGACCTATGCGCTCTGTCACGCCACGCCCCTCCCGGAGCACCTGGAGCCGAGCGAGCACGACGAGGAACACCTTCGGCGGCTCGCCGGGGTGCTCCTCGATCTCGAGCGCGACCGCTTCCACGTCCCCACGCGCAGCATCCGCGAGCACCTGGAGCGCTGTGTCGACGAGCTGGGGCGTCCATTTTCGTTGCTTCGCGATGCGTGGGCGCGCTGGCGCGGAGCGCGGCTCCTCGGCGCCTACGTCGGTGCGCCGGGCGTCGGGAAGACCCACGGGCTCGCGCATGCCGTTGAGCAGCAGCTGAGCCGCGAGATGCCAGCGGTGATCCTCCGCGCCAGGGATTGCCCTCTCGGAGGGTGGGACGAGATCCTCCAGAAGGCTCTGGACCAACCTCGCTCCCGGCTCCCCGAGATCCTGAACGCCATGGAAGCGACGGCGACACGCGCTGATGTGCGACGGGCGCGAAGGCCGGTGCAGAATCCGGATGGTGCCGCTGATGTCCAGGACCCTGCCGCGCCGTCCGGAGCCACCTCGGGCCACGGTGACGGGGTGGAGCCCGAGCCGGTCTGCTTTCTGCTCGCGATTGACGGTCTGGAGGAGTCGGGGAAGCACCACCGCTGGGCCGAGCTGCTCGGCGAACTCTCGGTGCACCTCGAGCGCCACCCCCGCGTACGGGCCGCGGTGACCCTGCGAACGGCCAGCCGCGAGGCGATCCTGGGTCGTGTACGCGTCGACCTCTTCGACGAGATCGCGCTCCCCACAGGCGGCGAGGTCGACACGCTGCTGCGGGCCACCTGTCGAGCGACGCACATCGAGCTCCCGGACAGGCGCATCCGCTGGGCGATCCGGGAGCCCCTGAGCGTGCGGCTCTACTGCGAGCTCCGCGGCCGGATGCCAGCGCCCCCAGCAGCAGCCTGGGGCTCTCGACCCCAGGACGTGTCCCTCACGGCGCTGCTCGGCGAGAAGCTCCGGCGCATCGAAGACGAGCTGCAAGACAAGCGCGGGTGGAGCCGGCGCGTCCCCGTGCGAGAGGCGCTCACGGCGCTCGCCGAGGCCAGCATGGGGCGCGGTGCCATGAGCCGTGACGACGCTGTCGCAGCGGTTCATGCAGCGGTCCCGCCGGCGCAGGGGATCTCGATCATCGACGCTCACTGGCTGCTCGAACAGGCCAAGGAGCACGACCTCGTCATCGAGTGGGCGGTCGAGTCGGATGGCCTCCTTCCACCGTTCCAGCATGTCGAGCTGGCGTTCGAGCCCCTCGTGGACTACCTGATCGCCCGCCGAGCATGCGACGCGGCGCGGGACGCGCTGGCCCGAGGCGAGGCGCCGCCGCTCCCCGAGGTGCTGCGGGATCGGCGCGACGCCTTGACGCAGACGGCGATCCTGCTTGCGCAGAAGGGTATCAGCCTGGTTCGCTCGGGCCTCTGGCGCGACCAGCTGCCGCGCGAGGAGATAGAACGCCTGGAGCTGCGGGCTATCGCCGCGCTGGATGACGGCGCAGCCCGCACCTACCACGGATGGGTGCTCGAGCGGCTGCGGGCCAGCATGCCCTCGTGCCGGCGGGTGCTGGCCGAGCTCTGCGTTCCAGTGGCTCGGGACGTGACGCACCCTTTCGGCCCTCGCTTCGTCCATGAGGCGCTCCTGCCTCTCTTGCCGGCGAGGCGTGACCAGTTCTGGTCAGGTCCGCAGCATCTGCCCGGAGACGGCGGGCAGCCATGGGAAGGGAGCGGTGATCGGGCCTTGGAGGGGCTCACGCTCGCGGAAGACGACCCGGCGGACGGTCCGCCGCTGCTCCTGGCCTGGGCGCTCACGTCGGTGGACACGGCCTGGCGCAGGCGCCTCCGCGCCGAGCTGGCGCGCTGGGCGTCCAGAGATCTCGGTGAGCTGATCCGATGGTTGGATCTGGTGATTTGCACCAACGATCCCCAGATGGTCGAGGACGTCTCGATGGTAGCCTTCGGGGCCGCCTGCCTGACCGGCGCGGAGCCGAGCTTGGTGCGGCTCGTCCGGTGGGTCGACGAGCACCTGCTCTCTCCGGACGCACCACATCGCCGTGATGACGTCGCGGTGCTCCATGCAGCGCGCGGCATCGTCGAGCGCGCGCGCGCCGTGGGCATCGTCGTGGATCCTGCCATTCTCGAACGGGCGCATCGGTTCTACGCGCCGACCGGGGAAACGCTCCCTATCGACGCCGAGGCCGCCCGAGCGGCGAGCGATCATCACGGAGTCAAGCCTGTCTCGGCGGAGTTCGCCTGGTACGTCGTGCCTCCGGCCATCGATCCGTTCTTCCGATATGCGGTGTCGATGGATCTGCACATGTGGTCACCGGAGCGAGCAGAGGGGCTCGACCCGCGCGCCGCTCGAATCCTGCGCGCGCATGCGGAGCAGGCGGAGATCTCCGCGCTCTCGCCGCTTCGTTTCGCGTTCGGCGCGCTCGTGGCACACCTGCGCGCGGTGGGCTGGAGCGAGGCTGAGTTCTATGGAGATCCGCGCGGCGAGGAGCCGGCCGCGACCGTCGGGATGGATGTGGCGATCGCGCGGTACCACGGCGATGCCAGGGTACGTGGGGAGGTCAGCCCGGTGTGTACGGTGGCCGAGAAGTACATCAGGACCGGCTGCCGTCAGCTGCAAGCTTATCTCGCGGCGCGCGCGCCTGCGGACGTGCGCGGCGGGGCCGCCGGGTTGATCGAGCCGCCCGTGGATCCAGTGCTCATCGACCTGCTCGATCCCAATCCGTCGAGCGACGCCGCCCTGGAGTCCTCCAGGGAAAGAGAGCCCTGGGTGTTCTGGGCGGATGACGGCCTCGTCTCGTCGATCCACCTGGACTCCCACGACCAGGTGGATCGAGCCATCGAGTGGGTGATGAAAGCCCCGCCACCCGAGATCGAGCCCTGGCTTCGTCTTCCGAGAGGTGCAGCCCCGCGCTTCGAACGGGAAGAAGACGACGAGTGGATCACCCTCTGGGGAGAAGTTCGCGCACGTGAGCGGGAGAGTCAGGCCGACTCCACGCTATCGATCGGAGCCGCCGCGGTGGCAGAGCGCGACGCCGGGTTGATTGCGGTTCATGCGCGCTATGTTGACCCACAAATCATCGGTTACCTCTGCGAGGACGGCGATTTGGGGTGTAATCGTGTCGATCCTGGGGAGGCTATGTGGGCTCCCTGGTCGGAAGAGCGCATCGGAGCGTACGAGATTCCGGTGGGCGGTCGAGCGATCGAGCTGATGGGCACCTCCGTCGAGGCCGGCTATCATGGGCTTCGTGGCATGGCGCGGTCCTGCAGGCTCCCGGCCAGATGGCTCCGCGTCCTCCTCGGTCTCGTCGACGCGAGGCCCGTGGGAGGAGGGGCGAACTGGTGCTTCATGGATCGCGAAGAGCGCGTACAGGCCATTTATTCTCATCATTCGTCGGGACAAATCACATGGCAGAAGGCGCTCGTGGTCAGGCGCCGCGCGCTCGAGCGAGCGCTGGACGATCGGAGTCAACGTCTCGTCTGGGGCGTCAGGCTGCTTCGTGAACCCGCCCCCGGGATCATCGACCATCTCTCGAAAGACGCTCCACCTGCGCTTCGCGGCTGGCTCTGGCTCGCGGTCATGGGCGACTCGAGCGTCGGCGACCCGAGGATCGACGTCGTACCCTTGCCCGGTTCAGGCAGCGTCCGCGGGGCTGACGAACCCGACGCTTCAAGCCGAGCAGCCCCGGATCCATGCAGCCCCTCCGAGGCTCCGATCGGCCCCGGGAACCCGGAGCTGGCCACACCGCTCTCCAGCGATCTCGATGACGCTCAGGCCATCCCCTATTTTCTCTGGGACGATCCCATTCCTGTCAGCGAGGTCCGACGTCGGCTGAAGAGCGCATCACCGCCAGAGCGCGACCGTCTGCTGGGCAAGATCCTGCGCGAAGCCCAGGATCCCGACGTCTGGCGGTTCACCACGCCCGAAGAGGTCGCAGCGCGTTTCAGCCAGCTGGCCCGGCACCTCGGGCGACGCAGGCGCTTCTGGGAGTTTCTGCTGAAGTTATGGCACAAGGAGGGTCTACTTGAGCAAGAGCCTGCTTAGCCCGCTGCAGGAGGAGGTGCTCGCGGCCTTCTTTCGTCGCGAACGGCGGTTCTTCGTGACGGGGGGGGCGGCGCTCGCTGGCTTTCACCTCCATCACCGGCGAACGGCGGACCTGGATCTCTTCACGACCTCGGCGGATCTGGATCGCGCGGATGAGGCCTTGCGAGCGGTCGCGCAGGAGATCGGCGGTGCGATCGAGAACAAGGAGACCGCGCCCACGTTTCGCCGCCGCCTGGTGAAGCGGGGGAAGGATCGGGTGATGGTCGATCTGGTCGTCGATCACACTTTCCAGGTCGACCCGGAGAAGCAGCTCTTCGGCGACATCCGGGTAGACCCGCCGGAGGAGATCTTGGCCAATAAGCTGTGCGCGCTGCTGTCCCGCTCGGAGATCCGCGATCTGGTCGACGTCTTCGCGCTGGAACAGGCGGGCTACAGCGTGGAGGACGCGCTGCCGCGCGCCAAGCGAAAGGATGGTGCTGTTACGCCTGCTTCCCTGGCATGGATCCTCTCGGAGATCCAGGTTGGCGACGATGCCTCCATCCCGGGTGATATCCCGGTGCCGGAGCTGCGGACCTTTCTCCAGGACCTCATCTCTCGTCTAGGGCGGTTGGCCTTCCCCACGCAAAGCGGCGACTCCTGAGGAGCCTGTCGAGCGGCGCGAGGCTGGGGAAGGCCGGACGTGCCGGCCCCCGATTCGTCGGAGCTCTTATCGTCGCAGATCACCAGCATACCGACAGGCTCGCCAGCCGCCCGGGAGCGCTGGGGAATACGTCCAGCAGCCCCGAGAGCCCGTCCAGCACCGCCGGCGAGCGCACCCAGCAGCTTCGGGAACGTGTCCCGCAGCGCCGGGGAGCGCGCCCAGCATCGCCGGGAACGTGCCCAGCAGCGCCGGGGAGCGCGCTCAGCATCGCCGGGAACGTGCCCAGCAGCGCCGGCGAGCGCGCCCAGCAGCTTCGGGAACATGTCCAGCAGCGCCGGGGAGTGCGCCCAGCGACCGCTGGCATGCGCGCCCGATCTGCTGGCCAGCCTCCGGGATGCGCTGGCATGCACCCGAACGCTGCTGCCCGGGTTATGGCGCGGCGACAGACCGCTCCATCCGCCGTCACAAGCGTCCGGTCTCACGTGACTCCCGGGGCTCGCATGGCAGGATGGCGGCGAGATGGCGCGCTTCTTCAACACCGCGGGCCCGTGCAGGCCCGACCTGCACTACATGGTCGATCCCCTCCGGCGCATCGAGCGGCTGCGCCGGCTGATCGACCGCCAGAGCTACTTCGTCGTGCATGGCCCGCGGCAGACGGGCAAGACGACGTCGCTCCTGTCCCTGGCCGCCGCACTGGCGCAGGAAGGTCGCTACGCGGCGGCGCTCCTGTCCCTCGAGGTAGGGCGCGCCTTCCCGGAGGACGTCGGCGCCGCGGAAGCCGCGATTCTTCAATCCTTTCGGGAAGATGCCACCTACCAGCTCCCGCCCGACCTGCGTCCGCCGCCGTGGCCTGAAGGGGCGCCGGGCCACCGCCTCGCCGCCGCGCTGGCGGCGTGGGCGCAGGCCTGTCCTCGCCCGCTCGTGCTCTTTCTCGACGAGATCGACGCGCTCACCGGCCCCACGCTGCTCTCGGCGCTGAGCCAGCTCCGCGGGGGCCATCGGCGCAGGCCGCAGGGTTTCCCCTGGGCCATTGCCCTCGTCGGGATGCGCGATGTTCGTGATTACAAAGTCACCGCGGGCGAGGGGGCCCAGCTCGGCAGCGCCTCACCGTCCAACGTGAAGGAGGAGTCCGTGCTCCTGCGCGACTTCACCCGCGAGGAGGTGGCGGGGCTTTACGCTCAGCATGCAACCGACACGGGGCAGGTCTTCGCGCCCGAGGCGGTCGACCTGGCCTTCCAGCTCACTTGTTTTATCGAGCGCGCGATGCCGACGGACAGGGAACAGCCCTGTCCGTCGAGCGAGGCGATCACCCGATGACGCCGGCCTCAGCGCGCACCGCCACCTGCTTGCCGTTGAACGCCACGGCGAGCGCGTGCACCGGAGACGCGCCGGCGGCGCGGAGCTCTGCCGCGTAGTCCCTGCGGGCGATCTGCGAAAGCCCCTCTTCCAGCGCCTGCTCCAGCGTCTGCCCGCCCCGCGCCACCTTCATCTCCAGCACGACCCCGGGTTTGCCGGGCTGCCGGGGCCGCACCAGCACGTCGGGCCTGCCTTCCCCGGACTCGCGGTTCGATCGCACCTCGTAGTCCGGCTCCAGCGTGGCGAGCAGCCCCGCGACGAACCCGTGATAGACCTCCTCCGGGCCGAGGCGGCGCGCCTCGTGATAGGAGAGCACATTCGTGACGAACGCCCGGAGCTGCTCCTCGAAGGTGATCACATCACCGCTCAGCAGCGCCCGCACCAGCCGCCGCGAGCTCGCGCCCTGCCCGGTCAGCCGCTCCTCCATCCAGTCCCGGAAGGTGCTGGTGTAGACCTCGCGCACCTCGTCGTTCGGGATCGACAATCGATAGGCCGGCACGTGAGTCGTCCCGGACTCGGTCGCCTCCGCGCGCAAGTACCCCGAGAAAACGAGCAGAGCAAAGAGCGCGCGGGGGCTGCCCGGCAGCTGGTCGAGGGCCACGTTCTCATCGAGCCGCTGCTCGATGGAGCCCCCCTCGAGCAAGATCGCGATGTCGTCCTCGACGTCCAGCGCGTGAAACACCAAGAGATCCCTGATCAGCTCGTTCGCGCTGGTGGACACCCAGTAGCTGCGCGTGCGCCGGTCGTCGCTGGCCAGGAAGCTCAGCACCGACCATGGATTGTAGACCACTGTCTCGCCGAAGACGTAACCGTTGTAGGCCCGGCGCACGCTCTCGAGCAGGTCGAGCGCGCCCCCGTCCTTGAGGAGCGCGATCACCTCGGGCTCGGTGAAGCCGAAGCAGGTGGAGAACTCGGTGCGGAGGAGCGAGTAGACCCCGATGTTGTTGAGCCCCGAAAAGATGCTCTCCCGTGCGACCCGCAGGATGCCCGTGAGGACCGCCCTCGACAGGTGAGGATTGTCCTTGATCCCGCCGGTCAGGAAGGCGCGGAAGAAATCGAGGACCTCGCGGGCGTAGCCCCCGACGAACCCGGCGTGGATGGGCTCGTCATATTCATCGATGAGGATGACGACCTTCTCGCCGTGAGCGCGGTGCAGGTACGCGGACAGATCGCAGAGCGCGCGCTGGTAGAGCACCTCGTCCGCCGTGCCGTCGAGGATCGCCCGGTAGTCGCGCGCCTCCCGCTCGCTGAGCGCGCCCGCGTCGAGCACCGCTCGGTGCTCGTCGAACAGCGCCTCGATCTTCTTCCGCATGGCCTTCCAGCACGCCTCGAAGGCCGGGGCCTTGACGTCACGGAAGGTCATGAACACGACCGGGTAGCGCTGGAAGTGCGTTCGGTAAGGCTCGCCCGCGCGCCAGATGGCGAGGTCCTCGAAGAGGTGCGAGAGGTCCTCGTCACGCCGCTCGAAGAAGCACCGGAGCATCGACAGGTTCAGCGTCTTGCCGAAGCGCCGCGGCCGCGGGAGCAGGAGCCCGAGGAGCCCTGGACGATCGAGCAGCTCCTGGATGAGGTGCGTCTTGTCGACGTAGACGAGCCCGCGCTCGCGCAGATCGCGGAAATCAGAGACGCCGATAGGAATGCGCTGGCTCATCGTGATCGCTCGACGCGCGGGGCATCCCGAGCATGGAGAAGAGCGCGCGCGGTAGCAAGCGGGCGGGGCTGGCCGTTGATCGCCGCGCCAGCCGCGGCGCATTTCGGGGCCAGGCGCGGGCCCAGGCGCGCTGTCGCGCTCTCTTGCGCGCTGCCATCCCCGGGAGCAAACTGCGCTCGCGATGGCTCCTGCGTTCCCGCGCCGCGCGCTGCTCAAGGCCGCCGCAAGCGCGGCGCTCTCCGGCGCGTTCGGCCTGCCGGCGCGCGCGCTCGCCGCGCCGGGCAAGGCGGCGGAGGACGAGTTCTTCCTCTTCATCCACGCGTCCGGCGGCTGGGACGTCACGCTGTGGGCCGACCCGCGGAACGAGGGCAAGGGGCTCTGCGACCCGGCGACGACCGACAACACCGACACGGCGCCGCTCCGCCTCTGGGTCGACGCGCCCGGGCCCGGCGGCGCGAAGACGTTCGCGCTGGTGCGGCCGCAGGGCTCGAGCCTCGCGTTCGGCCCCGGCATCGGCGCCCTCGCCGAGCTGTACGACCGGCTGTGCATCGTCAACGGGCTGGCCATGAACACCGTCAGCCACCCCGACGGCACCGCCTTCGCGACCACGGGGAGGCACCTCAGCGGCGGCCGCACCACGTCGTCGAGCGTCGACGCGATCTGTGCGAGCGAGCTCGGCGCGGACCAGACGTTCCCCATCGTCTCGGTGCAGTTCCCCTCGGCGGTCGTGGGCGACCGCCTCGACCGCCGCGCCGCCCCGCTCATGGTGGCGGACATCGGCACGATCAGCCGCTCCCTCTACCGCGCGAAGCCGTACGACACCGACGAGGACCGCGCCGCCGTGACAGCGCTCCTCTCCGAGGAGGCCAGGACGCTCGCCGCGCGCTCCCTCCACGCCGACCCCCTGAACGGCTTCGCGCTCCAGGCGGAAGGGCTCGGCCGGATGCTGAAGGCAGGGCTCCAGGACGTGTTCTCCAGGGGCAAGCTCGTCAAGGCGCACCCGGAGTTCAACCACGCGGCGCGGTTCGCCAGGCAGGCCGCCGTCAACGCCTCGTTCGCGCTCGAGGCGATGCGGCGGAACGTGGTCCGCTGCGTCAGCTTCGCCAGCATCGGGTTCGACACGCACACGAGCAACTACCGCCAGCACGCGGCCACGCAGCAGGAGCTCTTCGACCTCATCGCCGCCCTCGTCCGCTCGCTCGACGGGACGCCGCACCCGACCAGGTCCGGCAAGAAGCTCTCGGATCACACGCACATCCTCGTGACGAGCGACTTCTGCCGCACGCCGCAGATCAACACGGCGATGGGGCGCGACCACTACCCCAACAACTCGGCGATGGTGATCTCCCCCCGGTTCCGCGGGAACTTCTCATTCGGCAAGACCGACGCGGAGCAGCTCCTGCCGGCCCCGGCCAAGGCGTTCCAGGGCGGGCCGCGACCGATCGCCCCGCCGGATCTGCTCGCCACCTTCCTGTTCGCCTTCGGCATCTCGCCGCGCGACCACCTGCGCGACGGCGAGGTGGTGCCGGAGCTCCTCCGGCCGTCGTGAAGCTCCTGCGCCGAGCGGCGTCCCTCACCGCCCTCGCGACGGCGTCCCTCGCCGCCCTCGCGCCGCCCCTCGCCGCGCTCGCTGCGTCCCTCACCGCCCTCGCGCCGCCCCTCGCCGCGCTCGCGCCGCCCCTCGCCGCGCTCGCGCTAGCCGGCTGTGCCGCGCCGGCCGCGGCGCCGCTCCCGCAGCTCGCCGTGCGCCCTGTCGCGTGGCCTGCCCCGGGCGAGCTCGGCCCCGTCCGCGCGCTCGCCGACGACGGACGCCGCGTCGTGCTGTTCCACGACGGCGCCGCGGCGATCTTCGTGGACGGCGCGCTCGCCCGGGTCGACCGCGCGCCCCACCGCTGGGCGAGCGCCGCGGCGCTCCCCGCGCCCGACGGCCACGGCACGTGGATCGTCGGCGTCGACGCCGAGGGGCGGCTGTTCAGGCTGCCCGGCGAGGGGGCGTTCGAGCCCGTCTCCGACCGCTACGGCCTCGAGCGCGCCGCGGTCCGCGCCGCGCTCGGACTCGGTGGGGGCGGCGCCGCCTTCGCGCTGGACGGCGAGATCGCGGTGGCGGACGGCGCGCTCGTCACGCGCTACGCGACCGGTCCGCTCGCGGCATTCGCGGCGGGCGGCGGGCGCGTGGCCTTCGCGTCCGGTGGCGACGGGCTCGCGCCCGGCGGCGACGGGTTCGCGTCCGGCGGCGACGGGCTCGCGTCCGGCGGCGACGGGCTCGCGCCCGGCGGCGACGGCCTCCGCGCCCTCGACGTCGCCACGAGGGCGCTGCGCGCGTACCCGCTGCCGGACGGCCCGGCGCCGCTCCTCGCCGTCACGGGCGCGGGCGCGCTGGTCGCGGCGACGCCGGCGGCGCTCTACGCGGAGGACGGCGCCGGCGTGCTGCGCCTCCGGCTGCAGGCGAGCGCCGCGCTCCACGGGCTCGCCGCCTCCGGCGACCGCGTGTGGTTCGCCGACGGCGACGAGCTCGGCGTGCTCGACGAGGCCGGCGCGCGCGAGACCCGCGGCGCGCGCCTCCCGCGGGACGGCAGGCTCATCGGATCGCCGAGCGGCGACGTCTGGCTGCTCGCCTCGGGCGCCCTCCGGCGCTTCGCCGCGGCCGAGGGCGACGCCGGGCCCGCCTGGGACGAGATCGCGCCCGTGTTCGCCCGCGCGTGCGCCCCGTGCCACCTCCCGCGCGGCGAGGGCGGCGCCGACCTCTCCACGGGCGCGGCGTGGACGTCGCGCCGGGACGCCATCGCGCGCCGGGTCATCGAGGAGCGGACCATGCCGCCCCCGGGGCGCCCGCTGTCCGAGGCTGATCGCGCGCGCATCCGCGCGTTCGTCGAGCGCGTGAGCCCGGCCCGGCGGCCGTGAGGCGCGCGGCCGTCGCCGCGGCGCGCCCGTCTTGCGCTACCCTGGGGCACCACCGCCAGAGGAGAGCTGCCTGATGATGTCGTTCAGCCCTGATCCACGCGTCGCTGAGCAGCAGATGCACGCCATCATCTACTATCTCACGGGGTTCGGGTACATCGACGGCGAGCTCGACGCGACCGAGAAGTCCTTCATCCGCGGCTACATCCAGGAGCTCGTCGGGCAGCGCGCGCGCGACGCCCTGGGCGCCGAGGCCGAGGCGAACCAGGACGTCGTCGCGCGGTGGACCGGGCACTTCCACGAGGTGTTCGCCGAGGTCGACCACCAGATCCAGAGCCTCTTCACCGAGAGCGTCGCCGAGGGCGAGGACCCGAGGGACTTCGTCCTCGCCAAGATCAAGCTCCGCTGCTTCGAGCTGCTCGACGGCTTCGACGACGAGAGCCGCGAGTCGCTGCTCGCGATCGTCGACGGGCTCATGCTCGCCGACGGCGTCGTCCACCCGAACGAGCAGCGGTTCCGCGACGAGCTCTTCGCCCTCCTCGCGAGCCCGACCGAGATCGACGACGTCGACATCGAGCCCGTCGAGCAGGGCGCGGTGGTGATCGACCCGGCCACGCGCAAGAAGGCGCGCGAGGTCGACCACCCGTTCTTCAAGGCGTTCGAGTGGGACTACGCGAGCGACCCCGCCACGTTCGCGGAGCAGGCCAAGGTCGATCTCGACCTGATGCGCAGGTTCGAGGCGAAGCTCGAGGAGCAGCGCGCGCGCGGCGCCGGCCGGCTCGACGGCGCGGCGGATTTCGCGGGCTTCGCCGGGCAGCCGCCGTTCCTCGACGGCCACGTCTACGTCGCCTCGCCGGACCCGGCGGAGGAGGTCGAGCTCCTCGTCGTCGGCGACCTGCACGGCTGCTACTCGTGCCTCAAGGCGGCGCTGATGCAGGCGGACTTCTTCGCCAAGGTGCAGGCCCACCGCGAGGACCCGGCGCACAACCCGCGGATCATGCTCGTGTTCCTGGGCGACTACATCGACCGCGGCAGGTTCAGCTACAACGGCATCCTGCGCACGGTGATGCAGCTCTTCCTCGCCGCGCCCGACAACGTCTTCGTGCTGCGCGGCAACCACGAGTACTACGTCGAGCTGAACGGCCGTGTGCTCGCGCCGGTGCGGCCCTCCGAGGCGATGAGCTCGCTCGCGGCCATCGCGCCGAACGAGGTGTTCGCGGCGTACATGCGCCTGTTCGAGGCGCTCCCCAACATGCTCGTCTTCGACCGCATCCTCTTCGTCCACGCGGGGATCCCCCGCGACGACACCATCGCCGCGAAGTGGCGGTCCATCTCCTCGCTCAACGACCCCGACATCCGGTTCCAGATGCTCTGGAGCGACCCCAGCGAGGTCGACGCGATCCCCTCGGAGCTCCAGCGGGCGACCGCCCGCTTCCCGTTCGGCAAGCGGCAGTTCAAGAGCTTCATGCAGAAGCTCGGCTGTACCACGCTGATCCGCGGCCACGAGCGCATCTCCGAGGGCTTCCGCGTCGTCCACGACGACCCCGACGGCGTGCTCCTCACGCTGTTCTCCGCCGGCGGGAAGACCAACGACGACCTGCCGCCGAACAGCAACTACCGCGAGGTGACGCCGATGGCGCTCACCATTCGTTACAAGGGGGGAGTGAGTCAACTCACGCCCTTCGTGATCGAGTACGAGCGGTACAACGATCCCAAGTACAACTCGTTCTTCCGCGAGCAGCTCCCGTCGCTCGAGGTCACCGCGTGATCACCGCGTGACGCGCGCGATCCTCGCATGACGAGCGCGCGGCCCTGACGCGCGCCGGCCCTGATCGGCCACCAGGTGGCAGGTGGGATGACGTCGCCCACGCGAAGGCCGCGGGCCGGCGGGGCGCCGCACCTCGACGACGTCGTCACGGTGTGCCGCGCCGCCTGGCACACAGCGGCCCGGCGCGCCGTCGAAACCCCGGCGATCCTCGCGCGATCCGCGGCCCCGTCCGCCGGCAGCCGAGGGCACGGCGGTTGCAAACGCTCTCGTATGCATCGGCGCTTGGCCCTCGGTCTTGGCTTGCTTACCTCTCTTCTGCTCGCAGCGGGCTGCGGTGCGAGGGTGGACAACGAGGGGGGCGCGGGCGGCGGGGGCGCTGGCGGCGGCGGCCAGGTCGCGGGCAGCGGCTCGGTGGCGGGCAGCGGTAGCGGCTCGGTCGCGAGCAGCGGCAGCGGCCCGGTCGCGAGCAGCGGCAGCGGCCCGGTCGCGGGCAGCGGCGGCGGCGGCGAATTGCCCGCCCGGTGCAAGCTGCCGCAGGAAATCGGCGACTGCAACGCGGCGATCCCGAGCTACTGGCACAACCCGAGCAACGGCGTGTGCGAGCCGTTCACGTATGGCGGCTGCGGGGGCAACGAGAATCGGTTCGAGTCGCTCGCGGCGTGCCAGGAGGCCTGCCAGGGCGGCGCTCCAGACATGGATACCTGCGCGGCGCCGGCCGACTGCGTCCTTGTTTCGCCGCGCTGCTGTGCCGCCTGCGACCCTGTGGACGCCCGCGCGTTCGTCGCCGTCCACCGCGCCGCGGCGGAGGACTACCGGGAGTCCACCGGGTGCGGGGACATCGCGTGCGCGCCGTGCCCGGAGGTCGGCGAGGCCGAGCGCACGTCCCGGTACTTCACCGCCGCGTGCGAGGGCGGGCGCTGCGTCGTCGTCGACGTGCGCGAGTCGCCGCTGACGCAATGCTCGGACGACGCAGAGTGCGTCCTGCGCGACGGCCTCGGGTGCTGCGAAGGGTGCGACGGGATGGATATCATCGCCCTCAACCAGAGCGCGGATCTCCGAGGCCTGGTCTGCCCCGACGACTCCGGCGCGTGCCCTCCCTGCGCGCCGGTGTATCCGCCCGGGATGAAGGCGGTGTGCTCGGAGGGCAGGTGTCGGCCCGAGATGCCCGCGGGGCCGTGAAGGCCAGCGTCGCCTGCATGCGCCATCGGGCGCTGTCACCCGAGCCGTGAGCAAGGCTCTCCCCGGCACCCACAGACGGCGTCTCCCCGGCCGCGGCGCGTCAGCAGCGCGTCACCAACGCGCCCTGCCGATGCGGTCGAATGAGTCTGGCGCGGACGAGAAAAACCGCCGCGGCGCGCCCGCCTCGCGTTGACGGTCGGCGCTTGTCGCCGATAGCCTCTTCCTGGAGCGCTTGTACATTTCTTCTTTTCGACCTCTTCGCGAAGGGAGCTGCCCGTGAATCGAAGCACCCCGAGGATGCTGCTCGTGGCCCTCGCGCTCTCGTGCGCGGCCGCGTGCTCGGGAACAGACGGAGACCAGGGCGGATCGAGCTCGGGCGACGGTCCCGGTCCCGGTCCCGGTCCCGGTCCCGGTCCAGGCACCGGCGTCCAGTGCGCGCCCGGCGTCACCGCGCCCGGCCCGATGCCGCGCCTGACGCGGCTCACGCACGCGCAATACGACAACACGATCCGGGATCTCCTCGGCAAGGACATGAAGGCCTCGGCGGCGTTCCTGGCGGACCCCGCGTTCGAGGGGTTCACCAACAACGCCAGGGCGCTCACCGTCTCCGACCGCCTCGCCCGCGATTACCGCCGCGCCGCGGAGACGATCGCGGCGGACGCCGTCGCCGACCAGGCCGTGCTCGGCAAGATCCTGCCCTGCGCCCCGGAGGGCGACGGCGCCGCGTGCGCCCGGCAGCTCATCAAGGAGCTCGGCAAGCGCGTTTACAGGAGGCCGCTCTCGGCGGAGCAGGAGGAGGCCTACGCCGCCGCCTTTGCCCGCGGCGACGGCCTCTTCGAGTCGGGCACGCCGTTCGAGCAGGGCATCCGCCATGTGATCGAGGCGATGCTCCAGTCGCCGCACTTCCTCTACCGCGTCGAGCTCAGCGACGAGCTCGACAGCGAGCAGGTCATCCCGCTCGACGGCTACGAGGTCGCGACCCGGCTCTCGTACCTGCTCTGGAACAGCCTGCCTGACGACGCGCTGCTCGCGGCGGCGGAGGGCGGCGCGCTGGGCACGCCCGAGGGGATCGAGGTCGAGGCGCGGCGCATGCTCGCCGACGACAAGGCGGTGAGCGCGCTCGACGACTTCCACCGCCAGTGGCTCCACATGAGCGGCTACGCGGATCTCTCGAAGGATCCCGCGCTCTACGAGGGCTTCGACGCCAGCGTCTCCTCGGCCATGCTGGCCGAGACGCAGCAGTTCATCCGGCACGTCATCCTCGAGCTGGAGGGCGACTACCGGACGCTGATGACGGCGCCCGTCGGGTTCGTGAACGACAAGCTCGCCCCGATCTACGGCGTGGACGGGTCGTTCACGAGCGAGCTCGTCGAGACGCCGCTCGACCCGAGCGAGCGCGCGGGGCTCCTCACGCAGGCCGGCTTCCTGAGCTCGCACGCGTTCTTCAACAAGACCTCGCCGATCCACCGCGGCGTGTTCATCCAGCGCCAGATCCTCTGCGCGGAGCTCCTGGACCCGCCGGCGAACATCAACACGGAGCTGCCGCCCATCCAGGGCGAGATCAGGACGACGCGCGACCAGGTGGAGGCGCACACGTCCCCGAAGGCGTGCAGCTCGTGCCACGGCATGATCAACCCGCCTGGCTTCGCGTTCGAGCACTTCGACGCGGTCGGGCGGTACCGGGCCGACGAGGAAGGCGAGCCGATCGACGCGACCGGCACGATGAGGGTCGGGGAGACCGAGGTGAGCTTCGACGGCGCCATCGATCTCGTGAAGCAGCTCGCGGAGAGCCCGGTCGCCCAGCGGTGTTACCTGACGAACTGGTACCGATACGGCAACGCCCGCCAGCTCTCGCGCGAGGACGCGTGCACGATCGAGGACCTCGACAAGAAGCTCGTGGAGTCCGGATACAACATCAAGGAGCTGCTCGTCGCGCTCACGCAGACGAGGACGTTCAGGTATCGAGCGGTGGAAGAGGTGGACCAATGAAGCGCAGAACGTTCTTGCGGGGCGCGTGCGGGGTGATGCTCGGCCTCCCGTTCCTCGAGTCGCTGCGGGCGGGCGACGCCAAGGCGGATCCGGCGAGCGCGGCGCGCCGGTTCATCGCCTTCTTCATGTGCAACGGCGTGAACATGGACCGGTTCTTCCCGAGCACGCAGTACGGCGCGCTGACGGCCGCGTCGTTCGGGGCCGAGCGGGCGATAGCGCCCCTCGCCGGGTACCGGGACAGGCTCCTGATCCCGCGGGGCATTCACATGGCGCCGCGCGGCTTCGGGTGGGACATGAGCGCGGGCGACGACCACGCGAAGGGGATGGGCTGCAAGCTCACGGCGCAGCCGCTCGTCCAGGGCAGCCAGTACCCCGCGGGGATCTCGCTCGATCAGTTCATCGCGAGCAAGGTCAACCCGCCGGGCACGCCCGCGCTGACGCTGATGGTCGGGGCGAGGACGCCGAACGTGCGCGGGCACATCTCGTACAGCGGCAGCGAGCAGCCCGTCGCCGGCGAGAACAACCCGTGGCTCGCGTACAAGGACCTGATCGGCGAGACGAACCTCGAGGAGGAGGCGCTCGTGCGGCTGACGAAGCGCCGCGAGAGCGTGCTCGACCTGGTCGGGGCCGAGTACGAGGGCCTGCTCAAGAAGAAGCTCAGCAAGGCCGATCGCGAGAAGCTCGAGATGCACTTCCAGACGGTGCGCGACCTCGAGGTGGGCATGGGCAACGCGGGGGTCATCCCGCGCGAGCTCCCGCCCGAGCGGGCAGCCGAGATCGAGGCGATCAACCCGGACACGGTGTCGTTCGACGCCGAGTTCAAGAAGATCGGCCGGATGCAGATGGACATCCTCGCGCTGGCGATCGCGACCGGCGCGACGCGGTCGGCGACGCTGCAGTGGGGCTCGGGCGCGCACGGGCCCATCTTCAAGTGGGACGGGATGAGCCACGAGTACAACCACCACAAGCTGTCTCACGGGAACACGAAGGACGACGACTCCGGGAGCGTCGTGGACGGCTACGAGGAGATGCTCTTCAACATCGATCGCTGGTTCATCGGCGAGTATGTGTATCTGCTCGACCGGCTCGCAGGCTACGACGAGGGCGGGACGTCGGTGCTCGACAACAGCGCCGTCGTGTTCATGAACGAGCTCTCCAACGGCAAGGTCCACGACTTCCGCGACCTGCCGTACATCATCGCGGGGAGCTGCGGCGGTTACTTCAAGACGGGGCAGTACATCAAGGTGACGGGGCAGCGGGACACCGTGCAGGACGAGGACGCGCCCCACAACAAGCTGCTCACGACGCTCGCGAACGCGGTCGGCTGCACCGAGGAGGGCGGGGGGCCGATCAAGAACTTCGGCTCCTTCGGCGAGCCCGGCGAGTTCGACCAGCTCAAGGCCTGATCCAGCGCGTCGCCGGCCCGGCGGCGAGCGAGAGGTGCGTCAGAGCTCGAGCGTTGAGCGACGCCGGGCTCTCTGGCGTCACATAGCGCGTCGCCGTCGCGAACCACGATCGCGGCACGAACCACGGCCCGAAGTCGTAGGCCGTCCCCACCTCGTCGAACACCGGGTCGGCGATCGAGCAGGGCTTCGAGGTCTACGTGATCACCGACGCCTGCGGCGACGTGTCTGACGAGGCTCACGAGCGCGCCGTCACGCGCATGGTCCAGGCCGGCGCGCGCCCGCTGACCGCCCTGCAGTACTTGCTCGAGCTCCAGCGCGACTGGGCTCGCGGCGCGACCTACGGCGCGACCACCGGGATCGCCGCCGAGCTCGGGGGCGCCTACGGCCTCGGCATCATCCACGCCGAGTCCATGTTCAACGCCTCCGAGGGCGGCCACCAGGAGCGCATGAAGCTCTACCTGCTCTCGCTGGGCGTCGGCGTGCTGGTCGCGGCATCTGCTACAGCGTGCTGAACGTGCGCTCACCGGCGCCGCCGATCGTCGCGCGGATACGGCATGCTCGGCATGCTCCTCGGCGAGCAGGTCGTCCCGGTCGCGCGGCGGCTCCTTGCGGGGGAGCCGCTCAGTGCGGCATGGTTCTCCCGCGAGTGCGCGCCCAGGATCACCGGCGTTTCCGCGCTCGAGTCCGACCATGGCGACCACGCCTCCCGCTGAGCCATCCGCCGCTCCTGTTCTTCAAACGCCATCTCTAACGAGGATCTCCCATGAAAGAAGAAACATTCACCGGCCGCGGTGGCACGCGCCTCCACATGCGCTCCTGGCGGCCTGCGGGGACACCGCGCGCGGCCGTGGTGCTCTGCCACGGCATTCTTGCGCACAGCGGGCAATACACGTGGTCGGGGGAGCAGCTGTCGGCGGCGGGTTTTGCCGTGTATGCCTACGACCATCGCGGGCGTGGCAAATCGGAGGGGCCGCGCCTGTTTATCGATGACGTCGCCGAGTACACGGACGATCTGGGGACGTTCGTCGCCCTGGTGAAAAACCGCGAGCCCGGCCTCAAAGTGTTTCTGTTGGGTCACAGCATGGGCGGAGTGATCTCCTGCACCTGGGCGCTGGATCATCAGGGAGAGATCGCCGGTTTCATCTGCGAGAGCTTCGCGTTCGAAGTGTGGGCGCCCAAGCCCGTGCTGTCGCTGGTGCGTTTCCTCGGGCGCGTGGCGCCGAAATTGCCGGTGCTGAAGCTGCACGAGAAGGACTTCACGCGCGACCCGCAGGCCCTGCAGAAGCTGAACTCGGATCCGCTGACCCACGGTGAAGTCCAGCCGGCGGGCACGGTGGCCGCGCTGCTCAAGGCCACGGACCGCATGCGCGCGGAGTTCGGGACCATCACGCTGCCCTTGCTCATCATGCACGGCACCAGAGACAAGGCCACCGTGCCGGCGGGCAGCCAGCTCTTCCATGACAGGGCCGGTTCGAGCGACAAGACGCTGAAGCTCTACGAAGGGCACTTCCACGATCTGCTCAACGACCTCGGCAAAGAGCAGGTGATGGCCGACGTGGTGGGCTGGATCAACGCGCGCGTAGCCTGAGGTGCCATCATGAATAAGCTCGCCGCCGAACAGGTGGCCTCGTTCCTGCGTCACGCCATTCAATAGATAGAAGGAGTGCCACATGCCGATTTTCAAGACCAAAGAAGGCGTCGAGATTTTCTACAAGGACTGGGGCAGCGGCCAGCCGCTGGTGTTCCATCATGGCTGGCCGCTGTCGGCGGACGACTGGGATGCGCAGCTCATGTTCTTCCTCGCGAAGGGCTTTCGCGTCATCGCCCACGATCGTCGCGGTCACGGGCGTTCGTCGCAGACCTTCGACGGCAACGAGATGGACACGTACGCCCGCGACGTGTCGGAGCTCACCGCTCACCTCGGTCTCAAGGGCGCGGTGCACATCGGCCACTCCACGGGCGGTGGTGAGGTGGCGCGCTATGTCGCGAAGCACGGGCAGGACGGCCGCGTGGCGAAGGCCGTGCTCATCGGTGCCGTGCCGCCGATCATGGTCAAGAGCGACAAGAATCCCGGCGGCCTTCCCATCGAGGTGTTCGATGGATTCCGCGCCTCGCTCGTCGCGAACCGCGCGGAGTTCTACCGCGCCGTGCCCGCGGGGCCGTTCTATGGCTTCAATCGCCCAGGCGCCACGACGCTGCCGGGCGTCGTCGACAACTGGTGGCGGCAGGGCATGATGGGCGGTATCAAGCCGCACTACGACTGCATCAAGGCGTTCTCGGAGACCGATTTCACCGACGACCTCGAGAAGATCGATGTGCCCACGCTCGTGATGCACGGCGACGACGACCAGATCGTGCCCATCGCGGATTCCGCGCTGCTCTCGATCAAGCTGCTCAAGAAGGGCACGCTCAAGGTCTACAAGGGCCTGGGGCATGGCCTGTGCACCATCAACCCGGACGTCGTCAATCCGGATCTGCTCGAGTTCATCCGTTCTTGAGGGCGAGGGCCGCGGACTCGAGGGTCCGCGGCCTTTCATCGCTGTCTGCGACCGAGCGCGTGGCCAGCGTGGCGTCGGCAGCGTCGTAGTGGTCGCCGCCTGGACGGGCAAACGCATGCCTGCGCACGACCGACGCCTCGGCGTCGCTTTGCACGACGAACGTGCGAACCGTGATGCGGCGACGAGCGGGCTCGACGTCGCGCGAAGCGTCGTTCACGTTGAGGATCAGGTTCAGGACCACCTGCTGCAGCTGGACCGGGGCGCCAACGACCGCCGGCAAGCTCGGCCTTAGCGCCGTCTCGAGCACCACCACCTCGGTTGAGCGTGGACTCGTGCCTGTGTCCGCGTGGCATGTCCCCTGCAATCGGGCTTCGTCCTCAAAGGAGCGCTGCCCTTTATGACGAAGCGACCTTCCCGAAGAACATTCCTTCATGCTGTGGGCGCGGGCGTCGCGCTCAGCGCGTGTGCCGGAGGCGCGCAGGTGGGGCAAAACGCCACATCCGCGAGCGGCGGCTCTCAGGAGCCTCCCCAGGGGCCCGCGCCTGGTGCGCCGGGGGAAAAGGACGTCGAGCTGCCGGCCGGCGGGGTGATGCCGACACGGCCCCTCGGGCGGACCGGCGTGAACGTCAGCCTCGTCGGCCTCGGCGGGTACCACATGGCGGTCCCGAAGGACGAGCAGGAGAGCATCCGACTCGTGCGCTTCGCGCTCGATCACGGGATCAATTTCCTCGACAACTGCTGGGATTACCATGACGGCAAGAGCGAGGAGCGGATGGGCAAGGCGCTCCAGGAAGGGTACCGCCAGAAGGCCTTCCTGATGACCAAGCTCGACGGCCGGACGCGCGCTTCCGCCGAGGCGCAGCTCGAGCAGTCGCTCCGCCGGCTGCGCACCGACGTCATCGATCTCGTGCAGATGCACGAGATCATCCGGATGAGCGATCCCGAGCAGATCTACGGGCCCGGCGGCGCCATGGAGGCGCTCGTCGCCGCGAAGAAGGCCGGCAAGATCCGGTTCATCGGCTTCACCGGGCACAAGGACCCGGACATCCACCTGGCCATGCTGCAGATGGCCGAGCGCCAGGGGATCCCGCTCGACACCGTGCAGATGCCGCTCAACGTCATGGATCCCCATTACCGCAGCTTCGAGAAGAAGGTCCTCCCGGTGCTGACCGAGCGGGGCATCGGGGTGCTCGGGATGAAGCCGTTCGCCAGCGGGGAGATCGCGAAGACGGGCGTTGTCTCGCCGATCGACTGCCTGCACTACCCCATGAGCCTGCCGACGTCGGTGGTCATCACCGGCTGTGACACGATGGGTGTCCTCAAGCAGGCGCTCAAGGCGGCGTACACGTTCCAGCCGCTCGGCAGCGAGCGCGTGTCCGCGATCCTCGCGCGCACCGCCGAACTCGGGGCCACCGGGAAGCACGAGCAGTTCAAGACCTCGGAGCGCTTCGACGGCACGACCAAGAACCCCCACTGGCTGACCAGCGCCACCATCTGAGCGGGGGTCGCCCGCTTCGGATACGGGCCCACCTCGACGTTTTCGGTGCTCGGCGCACTGGAGTGCGCCTGCGCGCCGAAAACGCCGATCTGGGCCCGTCTCCTGTGCGGGCGAGCCCCGCTCGGGGACGTCAACTCAGGACAGGAGGAGAGGGTAGAGCTCAGAAGCCGAACGTCGGATCCCGGTCGGAAGGGCGCTTGCTGGAGGGCGCCGGAGAGGCCCGCCGGGGCGGGGGAGGCGCCGGCGGGCGCGCCGGCCTCGACACGCCCCGCGCGGCGCCTGTGGAGGGCGCTGCCGGGGGCGTGGCCGCACCGGCGGCGGCGGACGAGGAAGCGGCGGGGAGGGCGCTCGCGGGCGGCGCAGCGGGCTCCTGGGCGGCCGGCGAAGGCGGCGGAGCTGGGTCCTGCGGCACGGGCGAGGGCGACGGAGCGGGCTCCTGGGCGCCGGGCGCAGGTATCGCGGCCGGCGTGGCGGGCGCTTCCGGTACCGGCGAGCGAAGCAGGACGAGGGCGGCGACGCCCGACCCGATCGTCAGCGCGCCGGCGACCACCGCGATGAGCGCCCGGGCCGAGGAGCGACGGTCCGCTTGCGGGGGCAAGGCGCCTCCGACGGCCTCCAGCGTGCCGCCCGCCGCGAGCGTGCCGCCCGGGCCATGGACTCCGCCCGGGCCCGGGCTCGACATGCGGCCGGCGACCAGCGTGCCGCCCGCGACCAGCGTGCCGCCGGCGGCCGCCGCGTCATCCAGGGCCACGGTGCCGCCCCGGAAGACCGGCGCGCTGCCCTGAGCCGGCGGCGCGCCATCCGAGCCCGGCGCGCCGCCGTGGGCCATCGCGCCGCCCAGGCCCGGGGCGCTGCCGTGGGCCGCCCGCGCGCCATCCGAGCCCGGGGCGCCGCCGTGGGCCATGGCGCCGCCCAGGCCCGGGGCGCTGCCGTGGGCCATGGCGCCGCCCAGGCCCGGGGCGCTGCCGTGGGCCATGGCGCCGCCCAGGCCTGGCGCGCTGCCGTGGGCCATGGCGCCGCCCAGGCCCGGGGCGCTGCCGTGGGCCGCCCGCGCGCCATCCGAGCCCGGGGCGCTGCCGTGGGCCATCGCGCCGCCCAGGCCCGGCGCGGCGCCCTGGGCCATCACGACGGAGGAGTCCATCGCGCCGCGCGGCTCCGGGAGCGGCGTGCGCTGCACCGCCGCGGCGAACGCCCGGGCGAGCTCGCTCGCGCTCTGGAACCGCTCCGCCGGCTCGCGCTTGAGCGCGCGCTCGAGGAACTGATCCAGCTCGGGCCAGAGATCCGGCGCGAGCTGCGAGGGGACCGGGATGTCTCCCGTGCAGATCTCCACGAGCACGTCGCCGAGCTCCTCGCCCGGGAAAGGCAGCTGGCCGGTGATGCACTGGAAGATGATCACGCCGAGCGACCAGAGATCGCTGCGGTAGTCGATCGTCTTGCTCCGGCGCACCTGCTCCGGGCTCATGTAGTGCGGCGAGCCGATGAGCGTGCCCGTCTTCGTCGCGTCGGCGGCCAGCCCGGTGCCGGTCGACTTCGCGACCCCGAAATCGAGGATCTTGACGATCTCCTCGCCCTGGCGCGCGAGGAAGATGTTCGCGGGCTTGAGGTCGCGGTGGATGAGCCCCACCTCGTGCGCGCGGCGGAGCGCCTTGCACACCTGACTCATGATGCCCAGCGTCTCGGCCGGCTCGAGGCGGCCGCGGCGCGCCAGGTACGCCGCGAGGTCCTCGCCCTCGAGGAGCTCCATCGCGAGGTAGGGCGTGTCGCCCTCGAGCCCGTAGTCGTAGACGTGGACCACGTTGGGCGTCCGGAGCTGCGCAGACGCCTTCGCCTCGCGCTCGAACCGCGCCCGCGCGACCGGGGAGTCGGCGTGCTGCGGCATCATGAACTTGATCGCGACCTCGACGTCCAGCTGGAGGTGCCGGGCCACCCAGAGGAAGCCCATGGCGCCGCCCGCCAGCGGTCGCTCCAGGCGATACTTGCCCCCCACGACGCTCCCGGCTTCAAGCGACAGCATGCGATCGAGCCTTCCGCGTCCCAGCGTCCTTGCGTCCGGGCCCCCGGGGTCTAGCAGACGCGGGGCCCAGTGTCGCGGTTCTTACAACCACAGGCATCTCGCCCCATCATGCCACGGCCGCGGTGACGCGACGAAGGCCGAGCGCGAGCGGGCCGCTGTCGCATCTTCTCTCCTCCGCCCTACGCGTCCTCCGTGCCCCCGCGCGCCCAGCGCTCCCGCGGCCACCCCGCCGCCGCGAGGGCACGGACGAGCCCGTCCAGCCGCGAGGCGCCGAGCGCGCGCTCCCCGCCGCGCCGGGGAGTCTTTGCGGGATCCGGTACTAAGCTGCGCGCGGCATGGCCGACGCCTCTGCGATCACCGCCGTCCTGGGCCCGACCAACACCGGCAAGACCCACCGCGCCATCGAGCGCATGCTCGCGCACGACTCGGGCATGATCGGCCTGCCCCTGCGGCTGCTCGCGCGCGAGGTCTACGACCGGGTGACCACCCGGGTCGGCGAGGCCCGCGTCGCGCTCGTGACCGGCGAGGAGAAGCGCGTCCCGCGGCGGCCGGACTACTGGGTGTGCACCGTCGAGGCGATGCCGATCGACCTGGAGGTCGACTTCCTCGCCATCGACGAGATCCAGCTCGCGGGCCACGACCAGCGCGGCCACGTGTTCACCGAGCGGCTGCTCCTCTCGCGCGGGCGGCGCGAGACCTGGTTCCTCGGCGCCGACACGATGCGGCCCCTCATGTCCGAGCTCGTGCCCACCGCGAAGCTCGTCCAGCACCCGCGGCTCTCGCGCCTCGCGAGCGCCGGCGCCGGCAAGCTCTCGCGGCTGCCGCCGCGCAGCGCCGTCGTCGCCTTCTCGACCCCGCAGGTCTACGAGATCGCCGAGCGGCTGCGCGCGCAGCGGGGCGGCGCGGCGGTCGTGCTCGGCGCGCTCTCGCCGCGCACGCGCAACGCGCAGGTCGCGATGTTCCAGTCGGGCGAGGTCGACTACCTCGTCGCCACCGACGCGATCGGCATGGGGCTCAACCTCGACGTGCGCCACGTCGCGTTCGCGGCGCTGCGCAAGTTCGACGGGCGCGACGTGCGCGACCTCGACCCCGCCGAGCTCGCGCAGATCGCCGGCCGCGCGGGCAGGCACCTCGCGGACGGGACCTTCGGCACGGTCGCCCCGCTGGCCCTCCCCGACGGCGTCGCCGCCGCGATCGAGGCGCACCGCTTCCCCCCGCTGCGGCGGCTGCTCTGGCGGAGCAGCGAGCTCGATCGGAGCTCGATCGACGCGCTCCTCGCGTCGCTGCGGGAGCCGCCGCGCGCCCGCAGCCTCAAGCTCGTCCGCGACGCCGAGGACACGGCCGCCCTGGCGCGGCTCGCCGAGGACCCGGAGATCCGCGCCCGCGCGCGGGGTGAAGCGGCGGTGGGGCTGCTCTGGGAGGTCTGCCGCATCCCCGACTTCCGCAAGCTCCTGTTCGAGTCGCACGTCGCGCTCCTCGCCGAGATCTACGGGCAGCTCTCGGGCCCGAAGGCGGCGCTCGACACGGACTGGATGGCCGCCCGGGTGGCCGAGATCGACGACGTGGGCGGCGACATCGACACGCTGATCACGCGGATCGCGTCGATCCGGACGTGGACCTACATCTCGAACCACGCGCGCTGGGTCCGCGACGCGGCGGCGTGGCAGGACCGCACGCGCGCGATCGAGGATCGCCTGAGCGACGCGCTCCACGAGCGGCTGGTGCAGCGCTTCGTCGAGCGGGGCGGCGGCGCGGCGCGGGGCGGGCGGTCTTCGGGCGCGTCGCGCGCGCGCGCGGTCGCCAGCGGGGGCCCGCGCCGGGCCGAGGCCGAGGAGCCGGTGACGCTGCCCGAGGGGCACCCGTTCGCGCGCATCGCGGCGCTGCGGGCCCTGCTCGCGCCGGGGCCGGCGGCGCCCGCGCCCGAGGACGACCTGGCGCGGTGGGTCGAGTCGATCGTGGGGGCGCCGCACGAGCGCTTCTCCGTCGACGCGGCGGGGCGGATCCACGGCGGCGATCAGCTGCTCGGGCAGCTCGCGCGGGGCCCGGCGCTGCTCCTGCCCGACGTGCGGCTCGCGGCGCTCGAGGACGTCGGCCCGGGGGCGCGGTCGCGGGTCCTGCGGCGGCTCGTGGCGTTCGCGCGCGACCTCGTCGAGGAGCTGCTCGGGCCGCTGCGGTCGCCGGAGGTGCGCGCGCTCCCCGGGGCCGCGCGCGGCATCGTCTACCAGCTCGAGCAGGGGCTCGGGACGGCGGCGGCGCGGGAGGCCGGGGAGCAGATCGCGGAGCTCGCGCCGGAGGACCGCGCGCTGCTCAAGGCGCACGGCATCGAGGTGGGCGAGCGCGTGATCTACGTGCAGCAGCTGCTCCGGCGCGGCGCGCTGGAGCGCCGGCTCGCGCTGTGCGCGGCCTGGTTCGACCGCGGCCGCGTGCCCGCGTGCCCGGCGCCCGGCGCGGTGTCGGTGCCCGCCGCGCGCGGCGTGGATCCGAGGGCGTACGCGGCGATCGGCTATCCGGTCTTCGGCACGCGGGCGATCCGCGCCGACGTGGCCGAGCGCGTCCACCGGGCGCTCGTGAGCGGCGAGCCGGCGGCGCGGCTCTCGAGCTGGATGGGGTGCCCGGCGCGGGAGGCGCCGCGGGTGGCCGCGTCGCTGCTCGGGTAGGGCGGGGGGAGCCAGCGCCGGCGGCGAGCGTCTGGCGTGACGCGCGTGACGCGCGTGAGGCGCGTGAAGCGCGTGACGTGCGTCGCGCGCTTCACGCCCCGCCCGGACCGTCGCTCGAGCCGTCCTGCGCGCGCGGCTCGGCCTCGGCGAGGCCCGTCCACCAGCCGCTCGCGAGGGCGAGCGCGATCCATCCCTGCAGGCCCGCCCGCAGCCGCGCGGCCTCCTCCGCGGTGCAGCCTTGCTCGACGGCGGCGAGGGCCTCTCCGAACGGCAGCTCCCGGCAGCGCTCGAGCAGGCGCGCGAACAGCGGATCCACGGAGGTCGTGGTCGTGCCGGCCGCGCTCCGGGCGAAGACCCAGGTCCGGGTCGACGGGTGGCGACGGATCGCCTCCGGCGCGCCCTCCTCCCGATCGGCCCCCGCGAGGCGCGAGAAGCGGGCGAGGTCCCAGTCCTCCTGGGCCAGCGTGCAGGACACCGCGAAGCGCAGCTGCCCCTCAGCCAGCCTGGCGAGCTCCTCCGGCGCTGGCCGCCAGAGCCCCTCGAACGGCGACTCGTAGGCGTGCCGCTCTGCCTCGTCCATGCGCAGCGCCTGGCGGACCATGGCGCGCGGGGCCCGGGAGAGCTCGATCCGCCGGCACCACGCGTCTTCCTCGTGTTCGCGCTCCTGCTCGCGCGCCGGGCGCTTCGATCGGCGAGCGCGGTTCGCCCCGTCGTCGAGGCGCTGGAGGGCCTGGTCGAGGCGCCCGGCGAACCCGCGGGCCACCTCGTCGAGGTCGAAATGACGGGGCGGGCGCGCGGCGAGGTGGAGCGCGGCGAGGTGGTTGACGTGCCAGTAGCCCATGGCCCGCGACACGCGCGGGAAGCTCGTCTGCAGGGCGGTGAACAGCCGCATCCAGTACTGGCGGTGGTAGAGCGCGAGCCGCTCCGCCGGAGCGGCGCTCCCGGGGCCGCTCCTCAGCTGCGCCACGAGCCGCGCGGGATACAGCTCCTGCCGCTCCCGGAAGACCCCCGTGCCCGAGTCGAGCGGCCCGCGGAGGACAGCGGTGAAGTCGCGCTGGAGCTCTCGCAGCCAGCTCGGGGGATCTCCACCGCCCGGGCTCATGGAGACCGCACCCGCCGGGTAGTGCTCAAATCTGGCCGGAGAGAGTTCACATGAAGGCGGGAAGGCGGGAAGATCATTGATCTTTTCTTCCCGCCTTCCCGCCTTCATGTTCAATTTTGAGCACTACCACCCGCCGCGCCTTGTCGAGCTCCGAGAGCGCCACGGACAGGGGCGGGATCTCCGCGTCCCATTCGAGGAGCGTCGGGAAAGGGCCGCCCCGGCGCCACGCCTCCTCGTAGAGAGACCACACCTCGTCGCACACAGGACGATCGTGCGTGTCGTGCCGCAGGCCCGAGGGCAACCTCTGGTGGCCGGCCAGGTGGACCTGCAAGACCCGGTTCCATGGCACGCTGTCGAGGTACTCGCGCGGATCGAACCCGTGGTTCTCGCTGGAGACGAACACGTTGTTGAGGTCCAGCATGTACCAGCAGCCTGACTCTTCCACCACGCGGCGGTAGAACACCCACTCCGGCAGCGTGTCGCGCTCCCAGGCGACGTAGGAAGACAGGTTCTCGATCCCGAAGGGGACGCCGAGAGCCTCCTGGACCTCGAACGCCCGGCCGGCGGCGTAGGGGATCAGCTCAGGATCGTGGGGCGCAGGCAAGAGGTCGTGGTGCGTCACGCCCTCGAACGCCGTCCAGCAGAGGTGATCCGTGAAATACGGAATACGGAGCTCCTGGATCAGATCCTTCAGCCGGGACAGGTAATCTCGGTCGAGGGGGCCTTCGCCCAGCAGGTTCAGGGAGACGCCGTGGGCGACGATCGGATAGCGCTCGGCGATGCGCCGGAGCCGCTCCCGGGGTAGCTTCGACGCGCCGAGGTAGTTCTCGGCGATGATCTCGAAGAAGCCGAGCGGGGGCCGGAGCCGCTCGATCTCGTCGTAGTGCGGCGGACGCAGCCCGAGGCCGAGCGCGTCCCGCGCGAGCGCGCGCGCGTCTCGCGTCCGGTCGCCGGCGGGATCTCGCGGCGCGCTCATCGGCCGGCTAGTTGCCCGGGTCGATCGGATCGGCTGGCGGCACCTGCTCGAAGCTCTCGCCCTCCGGCGTGAGGGTGCGCAGGTGCGCGATCAACCCGTCCATCTCGGCGCGCGAGAGGAGGTGGTAGGCGCCGGGCATGTTCGAGTAGGCGGTGCCCTCGGAGGCGACCCCGTCGATCCCGAAGGCGATGACGGACTGCAAGTACGGATCGGAGCGACGGTCCCAGAAGTCGGCGATGAACTCGCCCACGTCCTCGCCGGGCGGCACCTTCACGGTGAACGTGCCCTCCGGGCCGGAGTGGCAGTGGTTGCACCCCGCGGCCGCGAACGACGCCGGCCCGTCTCGACCCTGGTCCTCGGCGGTCTCCACGCAGCTCCAGCCCGCGCAGCCGTTCACGGCGCGGCAGGAGTGGTCGTAGATCTCGTTCCATGTCTGGTAGACCATGCCGCGGCAGCTGTTCGTGCCGGCGCAGGACGCGTGGACCTGGACCACGCCGGGGCGCGCGGTGCCCATGAGCATGGCGGACTCGGCGCACGCCGCCGAGAACTCGTCGAAGGAGATCTGGCCGTCGCCGTCCGCGTCCATGAGCGCCACCGCGTCGACCCGATCGGGACCCGGCTCGCCGCTCCACACCAGCGTCTTGGCCGGCGCGTCGGACCCGTCGCAGTCCGAGTCGATCGAGTCGAGGTTCCGCTCCTCGGCGCCAGGGTAAATGGTGTTGTTGAAGTCGTCGCAGTCGCCTGCGCGCTGCGTGACACCGTCCCTGTCGTTGTCGCGGTCCTCGTCGCTCACGGGCTGGCCGCCGGCGCCGCCGTCTCCGGAGGACTCCCCGCCGGAGCCGCCGCCTCCGGAGGCCGACTCCGCGCCGGAGCCGCCGTCTCCGGCAGGCGGCTCCGCGCAGGGGGGCGAGCTGTCGTCGCCGCCGCAGGCTGGAGCGAAGGCGGCGAAGCTGGCCAGCGCCAGCGCGAACAGCGTTGATTCCGGAGATTTTTTCATGATCATCGTCCTGTCTCCGAGGGCCGCGCCGGACGCGCGCCCGCGAGTTGCTCGGCGCAGGACTCTATCCATGGCCGTCGCGCGCGGAACATGCGGCAAGTTGTCGCACGCACACCTTCGATGTTACGACCGGCGACCGCTCCGGCGGTGAGTTCTGCCGCCGCCCGAGCGTGGATGGCCGGGGCCGGATTCGGGTGCAGAGGTCGAGGGCAGGGAAGCAAGAAGCAACGAGATGGGTACCAGGGGAGAAGGAGAGGGGCGACGGATGACGCGCAGGCTTCGTGATGTGCTCGGGATGGGCTGCGCAGCGGCAGCGGCGCTCGCGGCGGGGCAGGCGAGCGCGATGCCGCCGCCCGGTCCCGAGGCGCAGGCGTCGCCGGCGCCTCGGCCTCCCGCGGCTCCGCCCGCAGCCTCGACCCCGGCGCCTCCGCCACCTCCGGCCGCCCCTCCGGCCGGCGCGTGGGACGCGCCGCCGCCCGGGTATCCGCCGCCGCCTCCCGGGTGGACGTGGAGCCCGGTCCCGTGGCAGCCCAAGACGACCGCCGGGGGCGGCCAGCGGCCCGCGACGAAGACCGTGTGGTACGGCTGGCAGCACCTCCTCGTGGCGCTCGGGAGCTTCATCATCTTGCCCGTGGGCGCCGGCGCCGAGTCCGAGGGGCTCATCTGGGTGGGCATCGGCGGCTTCGCGCTCGGCGGCCCGGTCACGCACTGGGCCAACGGGAACGTCGGCAAGGGCTTCCTCAGCCTCGGCCTCAACGCCGGCGGCGCGTTCGGCGGCAGCATGATCGGGCTGGCCATCGCCAGCGCCGGCGACGGTGGCCGCGACGGGTGGGCGGAGCTCGGCGGCTTCCTCGTCGGCGGCAGCCTCGGCCTGCTCGCGGCCAACATCGTCGACATCGCCGCCCTCGAGTACGAGGAGCGCTCGACGGCCGAGAGCTACGACTACATCCGCGTCCGCTCCCCGCGCCTGCGGCTCGCGCCCCAGGTCGGGCTCGCGCCGGGCGGCGCCACCTTCGGACTCGACGGCGCCTTCTGAGCGGGCCGCCCCGCGCCTCGCCCGCCGCTTCGGCCTGGCCCGGCGGCGGCGGGGGTGTAGCATCCGCGCGTGTTCACTCCGAAATCAGGTGCACGACGGCTCGCGCTCGCCGCGCTCGCCGCCGCCGCGCTCGCCGCGTGCGGCGGCGCCGACCGGCAGGATCCCCAGTTCGCGGACTCGCCCTCGGTCCCGCTCCCCGGGCCGCCCGGCGCCGCGCCGCTCGACGCCCCCGGCGGCGAGCCCGATGAGCTGCCCGGCATCGACACGAGCGAGCTCGTCCGCCGCGAGCGCCACACATGGTGGCAGCTCGTCTCGCAGCTCTACGCGCCCTGCTCCGATCAGGCGGTGTCGCTCGCGCAGTGTGTCCGCGAGTCGCGGCCCTGCGCGGCCTGCGTGCCCGCCGCGCAGCTCGTCGCCGACAAGATCCGCGGCGGCGCGAGCGGCGCCGAGGCGCAGTCCGCGTACGGCGTGAGGTTCGGTCCGAACGTGAAGAAGATCGACCTCGCCGACTCGCCCGCTCGCGGGCCGGAGCGCGCGCCGGTCCAGATCGTCGTGTGGTCGGACTTCGAGTGTCCCTCGTGCGGGCGCGCGGTCCCGCTCCTCGACGAGATCTTCGAGCGCCACGCGCCGAACGTCCGGCTGGTCCACAAGGTCTACCCGCTGCGGTCGCACGCCCACGCCGAGCCCGCGGCGCGCGCCGCCGTCGCGGCGCACAACCAGGGCCGCTACTGGCAGATGGAGCGCCTCCTGTTCGAGAACCAGGCGCGGCTCGAGGACAAGGACCTGCTCGGCTACGCGCAGAAGATCGGCCTCGACATGGCCCGGTTCCGCGCCGACATGGCCAGCGAGGCCGCCGCGAAGGTGATAGCCCGCGACAAGGCCGAGGCCGACCGCGCCGGGCTCAACGGGACGCCGTTCATCGTCGTCAATGGACGGGAGTTCGATCTGGCGCTGTTCAGCCTGCAGGGGGAGCTCGATCGGTGGATCGACACCGAGCTCGCGATCCTCAAGGCGAGCGGGGGAGCGGCGGGGGGCGGCGCGGGGCACGACGCGAGGTAGCGCCGTTGCAGGGTGAGAAGGACTGGAACCTCTACAGGTCGACGCTGATGTTCGGATCCAGCAGCATGAGGCGCCGGACCATCCTGCGCGTCTCTGGGTCGGCGCCGAACTTCCTCAGGAAGTCCATGACGTCGCCGTGGCTACCCAGCGTGATCTTGGGGACTCCTCGCGTGTGTTGCCTACCAGGGGCGGACGCATCAGCGAAGCATGTTCGCGCACCGGTAGCCGCGCCAGCGCCCGCCGGCTTGCACTCAATCCCCGGAGCCTGCGAACGTGGCACCGTCCGAGCTAGGGTGTCTGGGACGCGAGCGCCGGACTGGACAGACGCGCCAGCCGAGCTCCCTATCCGCGTCGCGGAGCGTCGGCTCGCAGAGCCGGTGCTGTCGTCGCTTCGCCCCGCCACCGTGGAGTTCGTCTCGGCGGAGCGCCTTCGGGTCGCTTCGCTTCGGCGTTGCTTGTCCCCGCATCGGGTTGGCCGCCGTCCGCCCACTTCCGCCGCGGATGGCTGGGCAGCGCTCTTGCGGCGCCGATCGCTTGTGGCCTCGGCCGCTTCCGGGCGCTCCACGTGCACGGCCGCGCGATGCGGGCGTCCCTTCGCGCGGGCGGGGCGATCGTTGCGGATCGCCACGCGACGTGCGGCGCAGACAGCTTCAGCACCGCCGCCGTCAGGCTCGGGACTTCAGCTCCTTCCTCGCCGCTCCGTCGCTTCGTCAAAGCACGGCGATTCTATGCACATGGCCGCCTTCCACAAGCACGCTCTGGAACGCGCTCCATGGAGCGGCTACGGCTCCAGCGCGACCAGAGATGTGTCGGCCACCACGTGACCGGCAGAAAGTGCGGTGCTTCGGTCATCGAGGACGGCAAGGGCTGCGAGGGCCGGTCAGCGCGCCGCCTCCGGCGACACCAGCACAGCTGCTTCAGCTTGTACTCTTCGCGCCGCGCGAACTTACGGCGCTCAGCCGGCTGGGCTTCGGTCGATCCGACCGCTCGGTCCACTCCGCCCTCGCTTCCGCTTTGGGCGCGATGGGGATGGGTAACCGGCCCCGCTAGCGTGATCACAATCGTCATGGTCGGGCAGTTACGGTGTGACTGTCGTCGGCTGCAGAAGCGGTCAGGATCCAAGGACCAGGATCGGCTGGGCATCGGAGCGTACGCCCAGCCTGCGGCAGTAGTCTGCCCGGTCCGACCGACCGTGCCAAGGAACCTCCCGCGGAGGGCTTCGCTCAAATCCGTCCTCAAGAGAATTCAGGAGAGCCCTGGCCGTCCGAAGCCTAGGAGCCGGCGAATTTCTTGTTATTGACAGCGAACGTGGTAAAATTATAGCATAACATTCCAGGAATTTTGCGCGGAACATCCAGAGCCAGCGGGCTGGCTGTGCGCCTCACGTGTAGTTCGGAGCGCGACGGAGTGCCCATGTCTACAACTTGCCGCGTCAAAGATGCGGTACTTGCAGAATAGAGCCACTGGGATCGCGCCCTTCGTGGCTCAAGATGCTCAGTTTTGACATTGTTGAATTGGTAGACGAAGGCGGCTCCCACGCGGATGCGATGTGAAGCATCAAGACGAAATTAGCGATGACTGAGACAGAGCCGCGCTCGCGCCCGAGGATGGCTCCGACCTGAACTGCGCTGGTGGTCGAACCGATGATGGTGCCACGCACCGAAGCCGAGATTTTCCAGTTCGGGATCGCGTATGCTTAACCTACTCTTGATCGACGCCGGCATGCGGCGAAGCCGAAACAATCGATTCGAGGGTCATACACCTGGTTCCCAGCCTAACCATGGTGTGACCTCAGGAGAACACGAGCATGAAGTACAGAACAACCATAATCCTATGCTTGCCAATCGTCATGTCCGCGGGATGCACGGTGGATGTGGACAGTGAAACAGTCAACGAGAAGATCACGCAGGCATCCCAGGCCGTAGTTGTAGACGATTGTCCGTACAGTAATCATCGCATAAGCTTCGAAAAAGAGATGATCATACGCGATGTCGCCGTCGTGGAGGATCAGTGCCGTACAACGTGGGACTCGTCTAAATGCACGGCTAACGGGTTCACCTCCAGCAGCCTCGGAAAGTGGACATTCAAAAACCTTATTTCGGCGATTGCCGGCCCAAAAAATCCCAGCGAATTTGTCGGACGCTGGCTTAGCATGTGGGAGAACGATCAAGCAAATATCAACGGCTTCTCACCAGTTTCGGCAAGACCGATGATCCGAGCTAACTTGATCGACCCATGGATAACGGCATCATCTGGCGTCAATTGCGGGGCAGGCCGCGCAGGACTGAATACCCCGATTCACGGTAGCGGTGCTTGTCTTCTCGATCTAAATGTCGCTCCATTCCGTCTGCTAGCCATAGTGCCAAGGCTTGATTTGGCGGGATCGGAATCCTACGGGCCCGCTGATGCTAATAGCACCGGAGAGCTTCGCTTCGTTTTTGGTGCAGTGAATCTAGGTTTAGTAGGAGACTCCGCGAAATTGAACGGAGCCTTGCAGGCCTTGTTCATTCTCGAGTACAAGCTTCCGAATAGTCGCGATCTCATCGATTGGGCTTACGATTTCAACGAGTTGAGCTGGTTCTCCACGATGGGGTCTAAGACACAAAATTCCACCTACAAGAACTGGCTCGAGAGGCTCACCGAGCGGGTAGTGGCAAGCGGCGCAATGCCAGGCGCTCCGAACGGAAGCGCCATCAGCCAAATCCGGACCAACGAGATCGATTTTCAATCCGGCACCTCAAAAGTTTGGGAATTTCGAGAACACAAGTTGATGGACTGTGCCGGAACACCGAGCGCCTGTTTTCTCAAATTGGCATCGCTAGCAAAAACGCCCGACAGTTCACGTAACAGATCTGCAGCGCTTGACACGTTTCTCATCTCTAATGAGCAAAATATACTTGCAGAAAGTTATGAGATTCCCACTGCGATGCAGACTCTACGTTCGATTTCAGGATCGGGTGCGGCTGGCACGCCCACCGAAGCCGTTCACTGGAACGTGTCAAATGCCACGACCTCCTACGATCCATTGGCGCGCCATATATTCGGGTTCGGAACTTGCAACGGATGCCATTACTCAGAAACAGATACTTCAAGTTCACGAGCTCACATCAAATGGCGTAAAATTGGACAAGCGGCGCAGTTGTCAACATTTTTGAGTATCGAGCCAGGCGTGAATCCCATTGAGCCGGATCCGAATAATTCGTCCGCCCCGCTGAACGCCCAATCGTTTAGCGATCCTGTAAGTGGCGATCTGCGCCAATACAATGAGTCGTGGCGTCGTGCGTGCGAGCTCCGGCGAATTCTTGATGAAGGTGGCGGTACACCCTATACAAGACCCAGCGGCGCGCACTAATAGCTGACGTGGCGACTGCGACAGCGCGGTATCCCGGATGAGGCTCGGGGTACGTCTCCCATGCTCTTCCTATCCATCGAATAACTAAACCGCGCGCGACCGATCAGCGCGCGGGCGAAACGTCTATCTGGACCCGTCAATGTCGGGCAGTAGACAAGCACAGCGGGACGGGAAGCGGAGCCCGTGAGAGCTAGGTGCCGCCCCCTGTGAAAGCGTTGTCACTTGCTGGGGCAGCATATAGCTTGTCCCTGGTGAACCAGCGGTAGCCATAAATGCAGCAACGGAGTCAAACGTGAAAGTTGACGCACTTGTGATAGGGGCGCTCGGTTTGTCAGGCTGCGGCTGTACCGCCATCGCGGGGCTGGACTTAGACTATTATGCGGCCCATAGCGGAGGCGGTTCGGGCGGAGATGAAACGGACGCCGGTGGTCATGGCGGTCAGGCCGTTGGAGGCGGCGCGAGCGGAAGCGGATCAAGCGGGACCGGAGGTGGAGGAGGTGGAACGGGAGGGAGCGGGGACGGCGAGTGCACGCCTGACGAGAAACAATGCTCGGGGAACGTGCCCCAGCGTTGCATCGATGGGCGCTGGGAGAGCGACATCGAGTGTCATGAACAAACATGTGTGAATGGTGAGTGCATTGGGGAGTGTGCCGCTGGAGAGGTGCGATGTGTTGGAAACATTCCGGAGCGTTGTGATGAAGTTGGACGGTGGCACGACGAGGGGCAGTGCCATGCGACGGCACCTCTGTGCATCGACGGCCGATGCACGCATCCACCGAGCTGTGATGGTCTGCCTGCGAACTGTGGGGCGAGCAAAGATGAGAACTGCTGCGCGAGTGCGGTGATACCAGGTGGGACGTTCAATCGAGGCAACAACGACGCTCATCCGGCGACGGTGAGCGAGTTCAGGCTGGACCGTTTCGAAACCACGGTAGGGAGATTCCGGGCCTTCGTGGCCGCGTATCCGGAAAGCAAGCCTGCGTCGGGAGCAGGTGCAAATCTGCAAATCAGAGAAAGTGGTTGGAACACAATATGGGACGGGGCTCTGCCCCCCGATGCCGCAGATCTGAGAGAGCTGCTTAAGTGCGACTCGGCATTTCAAACATGGACAGATGATGTGGGAATGAACGAGCGCCTGCCGATAAATTGCCTGAGCTGGTACGATGCCTTTGCGTTTTGCGCGTGGGACGGTGGAAGATTGCCTACGGAGGCAGAGTGGAATTATGCGGCTGCAGGAGGCGACGAGCAGAGGCAGTATCCATGGTCGATTCCGCCGGATTCTACATCAATCGATGGAAAATACGCGTCATATGACTGCCTCGGCGATGAGTCAGACCGTCAGGAATGCGCGTTTGCGGACATCCTCGCTATCGGTTCAAAATCACCTCTAGGCGATGGACGCTGGGGACAATCGGACCTGGGCGGCGGTCTGTGGGAGTGGGTCCTGGACTGGCATGCAGGATACTCGGCTCATTGCGACGACTGCGCCAACTTGGCACCGTCCACAAGCCGAGTAACTCGCGGTGGCAGCTGGTCCAACAGCGGCTCCTACCTACTCTCTTCATATCGCAACAACAGCGATCCCGAATATCGCAACATTTATACCGGTGTCCGATGCGCGAGAATCCCTTGACCGCACGACAACTCTTCCACCGCTTGGGAGCTGCTCGATGTCGGCTCATATGTAAGATGCCTAAGCCAGTGGCGCTAAGCGGGAACGCTGAAAAGGCATCACGTCTGCTCTCATTCACTCGCCGCCAGAACAACCTGACGAGCCACGATCACGAAAATTGAAAGAGTTAGCTCAATTGCTGCTAAACTCGTGTCACTGCGAGAATTTCGCCGTGGCGCGGAGGCACCGGTGCGCACGACCGCTCCCGGCACGCATAGGATGGCGGTGATCATGATCATGGCCGCTCGATCGTACCCAGCGCAGATCGTGTATACGGATCGTTGAGTTGCAGTGTGGACATATTGATGTTGAGAGTGTTCCGGCTCCCGGTTCGCGATTCAAGAAGCTGCGGGGCTCCCGCCGCTTCTCGATCCTCCTGCCCTGGTCGTAGGGCGAGAGGCAGACCTGTGTCACTTGTGACATGCAAGTCGCGGGCCGCCCCGTTGGCAGAGCAGCAGAGCGGTAACGCACGAGAGATCGTCCTTGTAGCACGCTGAGGCAAGCGCCGTGCGAAGGCGCCGGTGTCGCCGGAACGGTGCATCGACCATCTTGACGCCGCGGCTGCGAGGCGCGACGCTTCATCGGTGTCAGGTCCACTCGTAGACGGAGCGGTCTTCGCGCGCCGATATCGCGTTGTACGAGCTATCGCCGCCGGAGCAATGGGGGTGGTATACGAGGCGGTGCACCTCGATACCGACCGCCGGCGTGCGCTCAAGGTCATGCATCCGCACCTGTTCCAAAGCGAAGAGATGCGCCAGCGCTTCCGAGCCGAGGCTAGAATCGCGGCGAACGTTGATAGCGAGTACATCGTCGACGTTTTCGACGCCGGTATCGATGAGGCGACGCAAATTCCGTTTCTGGTCATGGAACTGCTCCGCGGCGAGGAGTTGGGCCAACGTCTCAAGCGTCTGGGACGCCTGCCGCCCGCCGAGATGCTCACCTACCTGCATCAGACCGCGCTGGCGCTCGACAGCGTGCACCGCGCGAGCATCGTGCACCGGGATCTAAAACCGGAAAACCTGTTCTTGGCGCAACGGGAGAATGGCTCGACCCGCGTAAAAATTCTCGACTTCGGCGTGGCGAAGCTGGTCGCCGAGGGCGCCACAGCGGCAGGTGCGACGCGCAGTCTTGGGACGCCGCTCTACATGGCACCCGAGCAGTTTTCCGCTGGCAGCAAGCTCACCGGTGCCGTCGATATCTATGCGCTGGGGATGATGGCCTACACGCTGCTGGTGGGGACGCCGTACTGGAACCTGGAAGCGAATGGCGCACGGGACGTGATCGCGTTTGCGATGGTGGCCATCCGTGGTCCCCAGGAATCGCCTGTTCAGCGCGCGGTCGCCGATGGTGTAACGTTGCCACCGAGCTTCGACGCGTGGTTTGCCCAAGCCACAGCCGTCGATCCGGCGGCGCGGTTCCGCGCGGCTACGGTGGCTGTGCAAGCCCTGGGCGAGGTGTTCAATCTCCCAGTGACTATCAGTGTTCCGATGCCATTCCAGAGTTCGCCGTCCGCACCCAGGCGAACCCCCTCGCTGTCGGAAGGCACCCAGGTATCGCTTCCCGAATCGGAGTGTCTCTCCGCGCAGGCGCTGGCGCTCACGGCAACCTCCACGGGTGCCGCAGTGTCGGCTGTTGCGACCAAGACGGGCCGAGGGCCGCTCGTTGCCGTGTTGGTTTCACTAGGGCTTGCTGGCCTGGCCGCGCTCGGCTGGCTCGCGCTGCCGACGAGGTCCGGGAGCGAGCAGGCCGCCGGAGCGCAGAGAACTAGCACACCTGGCACGGCCACATCAGGCGTGCCGAGCGCGACGAACCCGACGGCCCCGTCTGGACCAACATGGTTCGCACCGCCTCCCGCGGTGGTGCCGGCGCCGTCAGCGGAGACGCCGCCTGCCTCCGCCGAGACGGCGCCTTCCTCTCCCGGCGCTAGCGAACTGCCAGCAGGGCGCTCGACACAGCCTCCCACACGTGCAACGGCAGGCGCGTCCCCCTCCACGACGGCAAAGCGCTCGGCTCCCGTGAAGCCAACCTCGTCCCCCACGTCACCGTCCTCTTTGTTCGGGCGGAACTGAAGCTCAACGTCCCCTGCAACAGCGGCTTCTCTCTACTCATTCACGTGGTCAGCAGATCACTAATCAGACCTCGCCGAAACCATGAAGCGTAGCTCCTTAATAGCCCAAATTCCTCTCTGGTTCCTCTGCCCGCTTTGCCTCCAGGTGCCCGCCGCGGCGCAGGATATCGCGACCGCAGAGGCCTTGTTTCAGCGAGGCCTCGTGGATATGCAGGCAGGCCGATATGACACGGGTTGCAAGGCCATCGCAGAGAGCCAGCGCATCGATCCACGGCCGGGCACGCTCTTTACACTGGCCTTCTGCGAATCGAAGTCGGGCCGTGTCGCGACGGCAATCGCGCGATTCGGTGATTATCTGTCACTCGTGGACGCGCTGCCGCCGGCGCAGAGGGCGCAGCAGCGTGAGCGGCCTAAGGCTGCGAGGCAAGAGCGTGAACGGCTGGCCCCCTTGGTGCCCGAACTCTCACTGTTGCTACCGCCCGGAGCGCCGGCAGGTACGGTGGTGAGGCGCGACGGTCAGGTGCTGGGAGAGGCCGCGTTGGGCATTGGCTTGCCGGTGGATCCGGGAGAGCACGTGCTGTCGACCCATGTGCCTGGAGGGTTCATTCGGGAACAACGGATAGTCATCGAGCAGGGCGAAAAGAGGCAGGTGACGCTAGAAGTGCAAGCTGCGCCGGAGGCGGGCGCCTCCCCTGCTTCTCCGGCACCAGCGGTTCCCCGGGGGCCGGTCGTCGCGCCGCGAACAGCCGCACCCACCCTGCCCGCGCCGTCGCTCCCACTCGGCGCAGACGCGCCTCCCGCAGTGCGACGCACGGCTGTATACGTGAGCGGTGGGGTGGGGATGGCAGGGCTCGTGCTAGGCGGCGTCATGGGAGCGCTCACGTTTGGCAAGAAGGCAGTCGTTGAGAAGCACTGCGGCAGCGGCATAGGCTTCTACGACGCCGCTGGCTGTGATGCGACGGGACTCGATGCGGCGAACAGCGGACAAACCATGGGGCTCTTGAGCACCATCGGAATGGGTGTTGGACTCGCCGGGCTTGGAACGGCAGCGGTTCTCTATTGGACAGAGCCGAAACCGGCGAACACGGCGACCAACGCGGTCCCGCGATCGATCCGCATCGACGTATTTGCAGCGGGTCCAGGAGGAGCAAAACTCAGAGCCGAAGGAGTTTGGTGAGCCAACACGAAGCCCGGGCTGGATGTCAGGCGTGATAGCCTCGGGTGGGGGGTCGGGATCGGATGTGGAGCACGTGTTACCGAGCCGCCCCGTTGATGGCGCCGTGCTCCGCCTGGCCGATGGCCATCTCGCGGCCGCTCGGCAGTGTCTCGTTCCGCCGATGGCCATCGTGGGCGTTGCTCCCGGCGTCAGGCGGCGCGATGGGCATCCTGCCGGCTACCGTCGGCGCGGCGAGGCGATGGCCATCGTGGGCCTGGCGCGACGCGGCCCGCGAGGGCGACGAGCCTCGCGGGCCGCACGCCGCCGTTCAGCCGAGCGCCGAGGAGAGCGTGAGTGCCTCCGCGACGCGGGCTACCGCGTCACGGTCGACCAGCTTCCGCTTCCGGCGCGCCGACTCCCGCATCGCCGCCGAGGCGATGCGGTCGATCTCCCGCAGCGAGCCCGACGCGACCTCGTGCAGAGCGGCGAGCGACTCCCGCGAGAAGAGCTCGTGCTCGGCGCCGGCACCCTTCAGCCGGAAGGCGACATACTCCGCCGTGTCCTCCACCGTGGCCGGCTCGATCATGAAGCGGTGATGGATGCGCGTGAGCAGCGAGCGGTGCGACCGCAGGGCCATGCGGCCCTCGAGCTCCGGAAGTCCGACAAGGATGATCGACAGGAGGGCGCGGCTGTCCCACTCGTGATTCAAGAGGATATGCAAATGCGCCATCATGTCCGGGTGCAACAGATGGGCCTCATCGAGGAGAAACACCGGATGCACCTGATCTCCTTGCAGCTCGTGGACATGCCGCTCGACCGCGAGGAACAGGTTGGCGGCGCTCGATGTCGGCTGCAGGCCGAGCGCATGGCATAGATACCGGTAGAAGTCGCGGCGGCCGAGCGTCGCATTGTGGCAGTAGGTCAGACGGAATCCTGCCTGGGGTAGCCGATGTCGCAAGGCCCTCAACACACACGTCTTCCCGACGCCGGGCTCCCCCACGAGGAGCAGACTGGCACGCTCGAGGAGCGCGGCTTCGAGATCGTCGACGAGCACCTGCTTCGACGTCGGCAACCACAGCTCGGCATCGTCGAGCTCTTTGGAGAAGGGCGCGGTGCGAAGGCCGAAGAAGCCAAGCTCAGAAGATCGCATCGAGGTCCTCCTCTCCATCGAGGTCCTTCGCGTCGGCCGCCCGGGCCACGTCGCGCGCCGCCCTGTCGCGCAGCGCGCCGCCAGGGTCGAAGGCGACCGGCTGCTCCATGGGCAACGCGCCGCTCGTCGCGGAACGACGTGGCGGCCGTTTGACGTGCGCGTTGTGCACCGGGTCGACGGGGCGAAGGGCGATCCGCTGCCCCTCGATCTCGACGACCGGGGCGACTGGCTCGTCGAGCAAGCAAGAGGCGACGGTCACGATGCGACCGGCGAGGTAGCCGTGGTCGAGCTCGAAGAGCTGCCCGCGGACCGAGACGGTCGTGTCGCGGTGCACGCGCCGACGCTGCCGGATCGTGAGCGCGTCGCGCAGGCGAGCCTCGGAGAGGGCGTCGATCTCGCGCTGCCCGGGCGCGTACACGAGCCCCGGCGCGCGCCCCATCAGACCGGCGTGCGGGGACGCGTGGTAGTGGACATCGATGAAGGCCTGGATACGAGAGGAGATATCGTCCAGCGACGTGATCGCGCCCAGGTGGTCGAGCACCCCCTCCCGAAGCGTGCGCCAGAATCTCTCTATCTTGCCGCGCGCCTGCGGGTCGTAGGGGCGCGCGTGCAGCAGCGTGATCCCGAGGCGCGAGCAGAAGAGGCGCAAGGCGTCACCGCGATAGGTTGCGCCGTTGTCCAGGTACAGCGCGTCGGGCACGCCGTAGAGCCGGACGGCACGGACGAGCAGCCGCAACATGGTATCTTCCTTTTCGTCGCTCTCGACCGAGATGGCGACGAGGAAGCGCGATGCGTCGTCGAGCAGGGCGTGGATCCGCACGGGGATCCTTCGCCTGTCGAGGTGAAGCGTCGGGCCGTGACAGACGTCGCCGTGCCAGAGCGCGTCAGGGCGCTCGGCCTGCCACTTGAGCCGGGTCGTCGGCCCCTTGCCATCGCGCTGCGGGATCTTGTCGAGTTCCTCTTGACGGTAGAGGCGACGCACGGTCGAGGCGCTGACCGTGGCGCTCAGTCGTCCGTCTTCGCGCAGCGTGCGCAGGATGAGCGGCACCGAGGCCCCGGGGTGCTCCCGCCGGATGTCGCACAGCAGCTGTCTCAACACGGGGTCGAGCTCCCGGCCGCGACCGCGGTCGCGACGGGCGCGAGGGCAGAGGCCTTCGAGCCCGCGCTGGCGGTAGGCATAGAGCCAGCGCTCGAACGTCGGTACCGCGAAGGAGCGCGTGCACGCGCTGCCGGGCGGGCGCACGCGCTCCTTGGCGAGGGCGCGCAACGCTTCGACCAGATCGCCATGCGCGAGGTCGCGAGCGCAGAGCTGGCCAATGATGCCGTGGCGGAAGAGGGCGATTTCCTCCGCGTGATCTCTGGGTTTGAGGAGGTCCACGAACGGTCCTTTCCACGGGTGCGCTTCGACGCCCCGTGGAAACCCAGTGCCCCGGATCCGCGCCGCCGTGCCCGATCCTATGTGGTGGCGTCGCCGGACCGCGCGTTTGCCCGCGAATGGTCATCACGCTGCGAGCGCGGCGCCGTGGAACGCCAGGTGAGGGGCAGGCGTGCCGGCGCTGCCCCGAGCCGCCAGCGCCACGAGCTGCATCGCCGTGCGCTCGGCGACCTGCGCGCGCGTGCTCTCGGCGCCGTGGCGTCCGAGCCGGGGGAAGAGCTGGCCACGGCGACTGGCGTCGATCCATCGCGACGGCGCCAGCCACCGCTCGGCCGCCGCGACGCCCAGGATCACGGAGCAGCAGACCTCGGCGCGGACGACCGGCGTGGTGGCGCCCTCGAGTCCGATGCGAGCGAGCACCCAGCCGATCGCCGCCGCGGAGTAGCGCCGCCGCGGCAGCAGCCCGCGGGGCACGACGACCACGATCGCGCCGCAGGCGGTGCAGCGGTAGCGCCGAGCTTGCACCGTAACGAGTTGGGGCGCGCCGCCCGCATCGAGCGGGCCGTACACCTGGCGCGCGCGCAGGCCATGGCCGCGCATCCCCAGCGGACCGTTGACGGGGCGGCTGGCCGCGTCGCAGCCGGGGCAGCGCGCCGGCCGCACGTGCTGAACCGTTGGGAGCACCGTCATCCAACGCTTGATGTCGACATCGGCTTGAACGATCCTGCACGGGCTCCGCTCCTCCAAGGTGCTCGGAGCACGACGAGGGGAGGACGGGTCGCCACAACACGCATCCCCTCGTCGCCTATTTTGTGGCCGGCTCCGCGCCGATGCTCCGCTCCGTCGATGCCGGGCTTACGTCAGCGGCGGCATGGACGTGGTGCGAAGTGCAGTGGTAATTTCTGGCGTGAAGAAGGAAAGCTCAATCACCGAGGCATTGAGGGCGCGGATCCGAAGTTTTGTGAGAATTGCGAATGCATGACCGGAAAGCGTTGTCGGCGATCGCTCGCGGGCGGCGGACCGCTGCGCCCACCCCAGCTCCCGCTCTCGGGTCCGAACCAACTCCCTGATGGAGGGGTACGGGGCGCTCGGCGGATATCCATCACGAACGGGGATCGAGATCGGGGAGAAGTCCACTATTGGGAGGGCGCGGTAACAAGCACGCCAGTGCTGTGTAGGCGGTACGCTCGACTTTGTCCCGCTACCGCTGGGAGGCTGCGGGCTCGCCCAGTCGGAGCCATGAGCTCGCTGTCCTCAAAGCTTCGGGACCGCCTAGCGCCCCGCATGCTACACAGCGCCGGACGGGAGCTTCGCCCACACTGAGCCTACAGGAGCGAGCGACGCCAGGGAGCAGGGCTCTCGTGCAGCTGCGTGCGGCGCTGTCGAGGTGTCGAGAGCAGAAGATGCGTGGGAACTACCCGACCGAGCTGCGGGAGCGGGCGGCGCGGCGCGCCACCGCTCCCCGGGTTAACGAAGCGACTCAGCTCGGTCGATTCGTCTTCTCGGCCATCCCCTGGCCGCTCGCGGCCGTCTGGCCGCCGCCCGCGCTCGCTCCCTGTCCGCTCGCCATCTGCGCCGCGGACCCGCCGCCGCTCTTGATCTCGACCGAGCGGCCGCGCCGCTGCTGCTGCGGCAGCTTCAGGCAGACCTCGAGGACGCCGTTCTCGAACCTCGCGTCCACGTCGTCGGCCTGCACGCCCTGGGGCAGCGGGATCGAGCGCATGAACGAGCCGTAGCTGCGCTCGGTGTAGCTCACGCCCTCGCGCTGCTCCTGCTGCTCCTGCCGGCGCTCGCCCTCGATGATCAGGGCGTCGTCGTGGAGCTGCACCCGGATATCGTCCTTCGTCACGCCGGGGAGATCGGCCTTCACGACGAGCTGGCCGCCGCGCTCGCCCACCTCGATGTGCGGCGACCAGAGGTCGCCGCCCAGGGACGAGAGACCCCGCCCGCCGCCCTGCTCGGCCATCGAGCGGGGCTGCCTCGAGGACGACAGCATCCCCCCGAAGCCGAGGTCGTCGAACATGCGATCCATGTCCTCCATCATCCGGCGCACCATCGTGAACGGGCTGATGATGCCGCCCGCCGCGCCATACCGCCCGAGCTGACCGCCTCCTTGCTGGCGCTGCACTCCGGTGGACTGCGCGCCGGCCGCCTGAGAGGAGGGCTGACCCATCGCCTGGCTGCTGGGCTTGCCCTGCTGCGACCTGCCAACGGACACATCCTGACCCGTCTGCTGACGCTGCTGTTCCGCCATGGGAACCTCCTTTCAACCAGTCAACCAACCAACCAATCAACCAATCAGCTCGACGTTCTTGCAAGCGCGATGCCGCGTCGCCCGCGCGCGCCAGACAGGGCGGCTGAAGCGCGCGGCGCCGCGCCGCGCCAGGCCGACAGCGCACCGCTGTGCCCGGGAGCCCGGCTATCGCCAGCCCCTGACGATCTCCAGGAAGCGATTGAGGTTGCACGGCTTCTGCAGCACCGGACGGCTGAGATCGGACTCGCGCAGCCCTGCCTTGCCGTACCCCGTCATGAAGACGAAAGGGATGCCTCGCGCCGTCAAGATGTCCGCGACCGCATAGACCTTCTCGCCGGCGATGTTGACGTCCAGGCTCGCCCCGTCCATCTCCGCCTCGCGGGCCAGTCGGATCGCGTCCGTCATGTTCAATGCCGGGCCGATCACCACGCACCCGAGGTCGGTCAAGGCATCTTCCAGGGATGAGGCGAGCATGGGCTCGTCCTCGACGATGAGGACGCGCAGGCCCTCCAGCAGGTCGCGCGTGCTCTCTGGATCTGGCGCCATCATACGGTCATACGCTCGAGCGACAGGTGCATCACGCAGCGCACGCCCCCGGGCAGGAACTCGAGGAGCACTTCCCTGGCGAGCTGGCGCCCCAGGTCCCGCTCGATCAGGCGCGAGCCGAAGCCCTTGCGGCGCGGCGGCCGGACAGGCGGTCCGTTCGTCTCCTGCCATTCGAGGCGGAGCAGCCGCTCGTGCGCCTGTGCGCTCACGTTCCATGTGACCGCGACGCGGCCGGGCGGCTGCGACAGCGCCCCGTACTTGGCCGCGTTGGTCGCCAGCTCGTGAAAGGCCATGCCGAGCGTCACCGCCGCCTCCGGGCGGAGGCGCACGTCCTCGCCTGCCACGCGGACGCGCTCGGCGTTGCAGCTGGCGTGCGGCGCCAGCTCGGCGCACACGATGTCGCGCAGGCTCGCGCCCTGCCAGGAGGTCTGGTTCAGCAGGTTGTGGGTCTGGGACAGGGCCAGGAGCCGGGCCAGGAAGGCCTCCGTGAACGCCCCGGGCGAGTCCGCCATGCGGAGCGTCTGCATGGCGATCGCCTGCACGATCGCCAGCGTGTTCTTCACCCGATGGTTCAGCTCGTTCAGCAGGAGCCTCTGGCGCTCCTCCGCCTGCTTGCGCTCGCTCACGTCGAGGACGAACGCCACCCCCTGGTTGTCCGACCCCTCGAACCGCGCGCCGCCGAGCAGCACCGGGACGCGGCTGCCGTCCTTCCGGAAGAACTCCTTCTCGAAAGGCTGGAATTGACCTGTCGAGTCGATCTCGTCGAGCGACCGCTGGGTCACGTCGTGAAACTCCGGCGGCGTGGCCTCTGTCCACGAGATCTTCTCCGAGACGAGCTCCTGCCGGCCATAGCCGACCATGGACAGGAACGCGTCGTTGGCGTCGATGACCCTGCCGTCGAGGTCCCAGAAGGCGATCCCGATGATGTTGGCGTCGACCAGGCGCCGGATCCGCGCTTCCCTCTCGCGCAGCGCCAGCTCCGCGCGCTTGCGTTCGCTGTTCTCTCGCTGGAGCTGGGTATAGAGGCGAGCGTTCTCCAGCGAGATGGCGGACTGGGAGGCCAGGAGCTCCAGCATCGCGATCCGATCGGCGATGAAGGCGCGCGGGGTCAGGTTGTTCTCCAGATAGAGCACGCCCACCAGCGTTCCCTGCTTCACCAGGGGCAGGCAGAGCACGGAGCGGGGGCGCCGCTCGCGCACGTAGGCGTCCTCCGAGAACTGGTTGGGCGCGGCGGCGTCGTCCAGGATCACGCTCTCCCGCGTGCGGATCACGTAGTGGAGGACGCCGATGGGGAGATCGGCCGGGGTGACGGGCGCCTGCCGGAGGGTGACCTCGACCCGGCCGCGCCGGGTGACGACCTCGGCCTCGACCTCGTGCTCGGCGCCGCAGGGGCGGATCAGCAGGCCTCGCTCGGCGCCCGCGTGCTCGACCCCGATCGTCAGCAGCGTCTCGAGCAGCCGATCGAGGATCAGCTCGCCCGAGACCGCCTGCGCGGCCTTGAGCACGGTGATGACGTCGAGCTCCGCGTGCGGGACGTGCGAGGCGTGCGAGGCGTGCGAGACTTCGACCGCGGGGGCGGGCCCTGGCGTGGCCTGCCTGCGCGTCGCCTCCGGCCGGAGCGCGTGCGGGAAGTCCCTCTCGATGCGTCGCATCGGCCGCGCGGCGCCCCAGCGCCCGTACAGCCGGTGCGCCTCGGTCATGTAGGCACACGCGACGAAGGTCCTGCCCAGGTCGAGGTAATGGCGAGCGCACAGCTCGTTCGCCAGCGCCGCGTCGTGCAGGAACTGACCCTCGCGCGCGGCCGTGATCCCCAGGTCGTAAAGGGCGTCCGCGCCCTCGCGCCCCTCGCACCGGGTGAGCTCGGCCTGCAGGATCAAGCAGCGGTGACGGTGGCTCTCCGGGCCGAGCGCCGCCCAGGACTCCACCTTGCGCACGCACGCCCTGAGGCTCTCGAGGTACGCCTCCCTGAGCGCAGGGGCGGCGGTCCCGGCGGCCCGCGAGAAGGCCAGGCCGCCGTAGAAGTGATAGCAAGGGCTCGCGTGCCACGCGGCGAGCATCCCGAGGCTGCCCGGGTCGGTCGAGCCCCAGAGCTCCGCCACCTCCTCGTATGCGCCCTCGAAGACGCCGGCGAGGACCTTGAAGACGTTGAGGAAGTAGAGGGACGCCCGGTTGTCGATGCGGCGGGCCTCCTCGGCGACCGCGTCGATGTCGACCCACGCCCCGCGCGTCCAGTCGCCCCCGCCCGGCGCGCCGAGGTGCTCGCAGAGCTGCGCGACGGCCCCGACCATCCACGTGATCGTGTTGAATTTGTCGAGCTTGCAGAGCGGCGCGTACTGCCGCGCCTCCTCGATGACGTCGTGGAGGTGCGCCCCGCGGAGCAGGCCGTTCATGCTCGCGTTGCACGCGTTGTAGAAGGCCCAGATGTACTGCCCCGTCTCCACGCCGGCGTGGATGCCCTTGCGCAGCGACGCCTTCGAGCTCTCGTAGGTATCCATCCAGTGCTGGACCCACGCGCCCCACATGTTGCACAGCATGGATTCGGACTCCGCGTCCGGGTGGCGCTCGTTCAGGCGGACCGCCGCTCGCCCGAACTCGTAGCCCTTCTCGATGTCGAGCCCGGCGCAGAGGAACGTCCCGAAATTGACGTAGGCGTAGATCGAGCTCCTCGAGATGCCGTGCTTCAGCGAGCCCTGGAGCGCCTTCATCACCGTGATGCCGAAGTTGTTCGTGCCGAGCTGGTAGGTCGGCGAGAACATCTCCTGGAGGACGTCCTGGAGGGCGGCGATCTCGGGGTCGTCCAGCGCGGGCAAGTCCACGAGAGAGGCGATGGGGCGGTCGCCGATCATCGCGATCGTCCGAGCGAGCTCGGCGGCGAGCGCGCCGTCGTCCGGATACGGTGGAAGGTGGATATCGTACGCTCGGAGCGCGGCGAGCCCCTCTGCCATGGCGGCCGGCAGATCGTTCTTCAGGATCTCCACCTTCATCTTCAGGCGCCGCACCTCGGTCTGGTGAAGGCGCCCCGTCGCCCTGTCGAAGGCGCCCGCGAGGGTGGCGAGCGCGTCGTCGTGCCGCCCGCACAGCGACTCCAGCAGCCCCTTCTTCGTGTGGTAGGTGAACGCCAGGTCGTAGTCGGAGGTCCACGCGTCCTCAGGCAGCATGGCCATGCCGTGCTCCATGTACTTCAGCGCCGCGGTGAAGGCCGCCGACTTCTCGGCTCGCGCGGCGGCCTCGAGGTTGAGCCTGGCCGACTCCATGCGCTCCGGCGGGGCCTTGATCAGATCGCCCGCGCTGTTCAGGTGATTGACCGTATCGAACAGGTGACGCCCTCTGTCCGAGCGCAGCTTGCCGAGCAAGAGCCTCCCGATCCGGTAGTGGAACGCCGGCCTGTCCCGCTCCGGGATCAGCGAGTACGCGGCCTCCTGGATCTTGTCGTGCGCGAAGCGATACTGCGCGCTCGCCCTCACGATCAAGCCCTCGACGAGGGCGTGGTCGAGGCTCGCGTAGGTCTCGTCGGGGGCGCGCTCGCTGACGGTGTTCAGCACGTCCAGCTCGAACGTGCTGCCGATCGCCGACGCCAGCCGGAGCACCCTTTGCGTCGCCTGCGGCAGGCGCCGGATGGTCTCTGCCATGAGGCTCAGGACATTGTCGGTGCACTCCAGCCGCTCGATCTGCCGCAGGTCCCAGCGCCAGCCCCTCGCCGGCTCGAAGACGAGCACCTGCGCGTCGTGGAGGTACCTCATGAACTGCTTCACGAAGAACGGATTGCCGCCGGTCTTCTTCAGGACCGCGCCCGCGAGCGCGCCGCCGTCGCCGATCTGGAGGCTGTCGTCGACGAGCTCGGTCAGGTGGGCCAGCCCGAGGGGCTCGAGGACGATGCTCCGCACCCCGAGGCCGCTCCTCTCGAGCTCCTCCAGCGCGACGAGGAGGGGGTGGGTCGGGCTCACCTCGTTGTCGCGGTAAGCGCCGCAGAAGAAGAGCGACTCCACGCTCTCTTTCGCGAGGACGCTCGTGATCAGGCTGAGGCTCGCCGAGTCCACCCACTGCAGGTCGTCGAGGAAGATGGCCAGCGGGTGGGCGTGCCGGGCGAACACGGAGACGAAGTTCTGAAAGTAGAGGATGAAGCGGTTCTGGGCCTCGACCGGGCCGAGCGCGGGGACGGGCGGCTGCTCGCCGAGGATGTGCTTCAACGACGGGAGGACGTCGCAGATGACCTGTCCGTTGCTCCCCAGCGCGTCCAGGATGGCGCCGCGCCACGTCGCGATCCGCTCCTCGCTCTCGGAGAGGAGCTGCTTGATGAGCGCGTCGAACGCGTGGACGATGGCGCTGTAGGGCCGGTCGCGGTTGTACTGATCGTACTTCCCGCTGATGTAATAGCCCTTCTCGCGCGCCAGCGGCTTCAGGATCTCCTGGACCAGCGACGACTTGCCGATGCCCGAATAGCCCGAGACGAGGACGATGGTGCGCTTCCCCCGGAGCACGTCGTCGAACGAATCGATGAGCGCCCGGATGTCTCCTTCGCGACCGTAGAGCTTCTGGTGCAGTCGGAAGAGGTCTCTCCTGTCGTGCTGGCCCGGGCTGAACACCCCGAGCTGGCCGCCGCGCCGCCACCGCGACCGGAGCTCTTCCAGATCGGCCTTGAGCCCCTCGGCGCGCTGGTAGCGGTCTTCCGCGGTCTTGCTGAGGAGCTTCAGCGTGATGGCGGAGAGCGCGTCGGGCACCTCCGGGTTGATCTCCCTCGGCGGGACGGGCTCCACGGCGATGTGAGCGTGCATCAGCTCGAGCGGGTCCATCGCCTCGAACGGCCTCCGCCCGGTGAGCATCTCGAAGAGCACGACCCCGAGCGAGTACATGTCGGTGCGGTAGTCCACGCTGCGGTTCATGCGGCCGGTCTGCTCGGGCGACGTGTACGGGAGCACCTCCGAGAGGACGCGGTGGGAATAGATCTCCTCTTTCTCGCGCGTCACGATGGAGTCCACGCCGAAGCCCGTGAGCTTCACCTGACCTCCCTCCCCGAGCAGGATGTTCGGAGGCCTCACGTCGCCGTGGACGAGGCTGTGCCGGTGGATGTCGGCCAGGGCTTCGGCCACGGGGATCACGGCGTCGAGCACCGCGCAGGTGTCGAGCTCGCGCGCTGTCGTCGCCGCGGAGAGCGGGGCGCCCGGGAAATACTCGGTGAAGAGCAACAGGCCATCTCCGTGCTCCTCGACGGCGTGCACCTTGAGGATCCTCGCCGAGTCGATGCGCTTGATGACGCCGTAGGCGTGCTTGAAGCTCATGATGTCGCCGATCCGCGTGTAATCGGCGTACAGCATCTTCATCGCCACCTCGGCCCCGTCGGCGTCGCGGCGGGTCCGGTACATGGTAAAGCCCGCTCCCTCGCCGATCTTCGCGGTGACGTGATGCCCTTGGATACGGGTCGTGCCTGGCTGGATCGGCAGGTGTGTCATCGGGCCGTCCTTGCGCTCGCCGCCCCGGTCCCGCCCGGACAGCTCCGCGCCGGGAGCCTCGCGCCGCCGCTCCGGCCCGTCCGTGCGGCGCGCGCCCGGGCGCAAGCCAGCGAGCACCCTGAACGGCAGGTCGATTCCGTATGTGGAACGTGCCCTCCCATCGCGTGCGTATGAGCCCTCCACACGCCCTGTCAACCGGACGAACAGCCCGGGTGGCGCCGCTGCGGGCCGCGGCGTCGAGCCTCAGCGGGCGCGGCGCGGAGACGCTTTTCCGGAGAATTTGAGGGCACGCCTCGGGCGCGTCCCGCGGGTCACCCGAGCAGCCGCAGGACGAGCTCCGTCAGCCCCGCCGCGAGCAGCATCAACACCCCGCCGACGAAGCAGATCTGCGTGAATCGATCGTCCCGCCACCGCGGCCGGAGCGGCACGATGTCCCGCTCCGGCAGCACGACCGCCCGCACGGTCGCGTGGATCGGCAGCCCGCCCGGCCGCGGCGCGACCGCCACGTTCGGCGGCTGCGCCAGCCCCATGTTGATGAACCGCGTCACCCCCGCGCGGAGCCGGTCGCCCATGCCCGGCAGCGCGCTGCCGATCGCCACCGCCCGGATCCACGGCGCGCGCTCGAACGCGTTCTCCATCGCGATGACGCCGAACAGCTGCCGCAGCCTCGCCATCAGCGCCCGCACCTCGGCGAGGTGCTGGAACGCGCGCATCCTCGCGTCGGGCGGGTCCTCCGAGCTCACCCGCGCCAGACAGTACGACTCCAGCCGCGCGTTTAGGCCCTCGAGCTCCTGGAGGATCCGCGGCGCCGCCTTCTCCGGGCTCGTCTCGAGCGGGAGCGTGAAGCCCCAGGGCTCCTCGCGGCCGCGCTCCGGGGTCCACTGGAACACCTCGGCGAACCCCCAGAGCGTGTCGTAGCGCGACAGCACCACGTACGCCGGCACGTCGGCCCGCAGCGCGCGGCCCACCTCGATGAGGTAGGCGCGCATGCGGTTCGCGTACGCGTCGACCCCCTGCTCGTCGAGCTCGACGAACTCGGCGATGCTCAGGACGAGGAGGATGCCGTCGATCGGCTCGCGCTGGCGCGAGCGGCGCAGCTCCTCGCAGAGCTGCGCGAGCTCGGCCGGCTGCCGCCGCGGGCCGAGCACCGACGCCTCGGGCTCGATGAAGAGCGCCTCCTTCGCCAGCCAGTACGAGCACCGCGCCCCGGGCACCCCGATCGGGAGCGGGCCGCCGCCCGGGGGCCACGTGAGGTTCATCGAGCGGACCACCGTGGAGCGGCCCGAGCCGGGCTCGCCGAGCACGAGGTAGCAGGGGACCGCGTAGATCCCCTGCGCGCTGTCCGGGTTGGCCTGCTCGACCAGCGCGTGGACGCTCGCCAGCTCGTAGACGAAGGAGCCGCTCATCCGATCATCCGACCTTTTGCGCGATCGTCCACCCGAGGGCCAGCGCGCCCGCGATCGCGACCAGCGCCGCCAGCGTCCGCCCGACCAGCGCCGACCGCCACAGCGGCAGGCCGGGGACGTGCTGGGCCGCGACGCCGTCGACGATCGCCGGCCGGAGCACCCCGGCCTTCCAGTCCCGGTCCGGATCGACGCCGAGCTTCAGCGAGAGATCGCGGCGGATCCGCAGCAGATCGTCGCTGTTCTGCCCCGGCAGGCCGTAGCGGCCGCGGAAGCCGAGCCCGAGCACGCAGGCGTAGGTCGCCATCACCGGGAGCGGCCCGCTCTGCACGCGCCCGAGGCGCTCGAAGAGCTCGACGCCCGCGTTGTTGGTCATCCACCGCGACGCCTGGAGCGGGCGCTGGGCCCAGACCGGCCGGAGATCCGGCAGCGACATCGCGAGCTCGTCCGCGAACGCGGCGATCGCGAACATGCCGTCGTCGACCGAGGCCACCGGCAGCGACAGCGCGAGCTTGGACCCCTTGAGCTCCTCGAGCAGCAGGTTCGCCTGCCGCAGCACGTGATCGGCCGGCGGCCGCCGCGGGGACTGGCGGAGCATGCAGAGCCAGAGGAGCAGCTCCTCACCGAAGACGCCGATGGACGTTTCCACGCGGCCGCGAGCTTACGCCAGGCGCGCACCGACCGTCGACCCGGACGCGCGGATGCGCCGGGGGTGCCACCGGAGCGTCGACAACCGGGGGGGGCCGCGCCTATGCTCCCGCCGCTTCTCGAGCCCCTTTCGAGAGCAGCCGGGGACCCGCGAGCGCGGCCCCCTTGAGGAGAGGTCATGTCGGAGATCCAGAGCGTCATCGCGCGCGAAGTCATCGATTCGCGCGGCAATCCCACCGTCGAGGCCGAGGTCACCACGCTGAGCGGCACCGGCCGCGCGGCCGTGCCGAGCGGCGCGTCGACCGGCGAGCACGAGGCCGTCGAACTCAGGGACGGCGACAAGAAGCGCTTCCTCGGCAAGGGCGTGCTCACCGCGGTGAAGAACATCGAGACCGTCCTCGGTCCGGCCGTCCTCGGGATGGATGCGCTCGATCAGGCCGAGCTCGACCAGGTGCTCATCAAGGCGGACGGCTCGGCGAACAAGTCGAAGCTCGGCGCCAACGCGATCCTCGCGGTCTCGATGGCCGCCGCGCGCGCCGCCGCCGACACGGTCGACCTGCCGCTCTGGCGCTACCTCGGCGGCGCCGCGGCGCGCGTCCTGCCGACGCCCCTCATGAACATCCTGAACGGCGGCGTTCACGCCGACAACGGCCTCGAGATCCAGGAGTTCATGGTCGTCCCCTACGGCGCCGCGTCGTTCGCCGAGGCGCTGCGCACGGGCGCCGAGATCTTCCACACGCTGAAGGGGCTGCTCAAGAAGGACGGTCAGGTCACGGCCGTCGGCGACGAGGGCGGCTTCGCCCCGCGCCTCGCGTCGAACCGGGCGGCGCTCGAGTACGTCGTGCGCGCCATCGAGGCCGCCGGCTACCGCCCCGGCGAGGACGTCGGCGTCGCGCTCGACTCCGCGCTCAGCGAGTTCTACGACGCGAAGACCGAGCGGTACACCTTCGACAAGCAGCAGAAGACCCGCGAGGAGGTCGTCGCGATCTACGAGGAGCTCAGCAAGGCGTTCCCGATCGTGTCGATCGAGGACGGCGTCGCCGAGAACGACGAGAAGGGCTGGCGGCTGCTCACCGAGCGGCTCGGCAAGCGGGTCCAGCTCGTCGGCGACGACCTCTTCGTCACGAACCCCGCGCGGCTCGCGAAGGGCATCGAGGACGGGCTCGCCAACGCCATCCTGATCAAGCTGAACCAGATCGGCACCGTGACGGAGACGCTCGAGTGCATCCGCCAGGCGGGCGAGGGCGGCTACCGGTCGATCATCTCGCACCGCTCGGGCGAGACCGAGGACACGTTCATCGCCGACCTCGCGGTCGCGACGAACGCGGGCCAGATCAAGACGGGCTCCGCGTCCCGCTCGGACCGCGTCGCGAAGTACAACCAGCTGCTCCGGATCTCCTACGCGCTCGGCGACGGCCAGATCTTCGCCGGCCGCGCGCCGTTCCGCCGCCCCGGGGCGCAGCGCGCCAGCTAGCGCCAGCTAGCGCCATCCGGCGCTGGCCGCGCTCGCGCGGCCAGCGCTCGGTCGACGTGGTCGCTTTGATCGACGTGGTCGATGTGGTCGACGTCGCCGTCAGCGGCGTCGACGTGAACGACGCAGCCGGGCCCCCGCGGCGCTGACCGCGCCGGGGGCCCAGCCTCGCCGCTGGCTACCAGCGATCGCGCCCGCCGCCACCTCCGCGGCCACCGCCGCGGCCGCCGCCGCCGCCACGGCCGCCGCCGCCGCCGCCGCCACCGCCGCGGAACCCACCGCCGCCGCCGCCGCCGCCCGGGCCGCCCGTGCGCTCGCGCGCCTCATTGACCGTCAAGGTGCGACCGTCGAGGTCCTTCCCGTGCAGCGCGTTGATCGCCGACTGCGCCTGGGCGTCGCTCACCTCGACGAAGCCGAACCCACGAGACTGCCCGGTCATCCGATCCGTCATCAACTGAATCGACAGAACCTCGACCCCTGCCGCCTCGAACGCGGTGCGCAGGCTGTCTTCCGTCGAATGGAACGCCAGGTTCCCCACATAAAGCCGCTTGCTCATGTCTGCCGCCGATCCCGTATGCACGATCCCCGCTTCCCTCGCGAACGGCCCGGATCGTGCCGCGGGCCGTACACGAAAACACTCCCCGATGACCGGCCGTCACCCCACGTTCGGATGAGGCAACCACGTTGCAGCAGGCGGCCGGATCTGAGGTCGAGGACGAACGAGCCTTGAGGCGCTTCGGAAGCTACCGGCCGGCGACGGTGTACGCAAGGTATTCCCCCTGGATGGCCGCGTCTGCCTCGCCCTGGGCGGGCCCGGCCGCGGATCCTGGCCGCCGATCGCTCGCGCCGAGCGCGCCGCGCGCCCCTCGCTCGACCCCTGACCGAGGCCCGCGCCCGCGCGCGCGCCAGGCAGAACGTTTTCATGCACCGAGGACACACGGAGTTTTCCGTGGCCTCTCTGACGCCGAGCTCGGCCCTGGCCAGCGCGCCGCGCGATCTGCTCGAAATCCCTCGATCGCGCGGCGCGCTGGCTGACCGCGCGGCGCGCTGGCAGGGGGCGAGCGCGTATGTCCCCGATCGTCTCTTCTGGTAGCCTGCCTGTTCCGTGCTCGAACTGGAGGTCAGACCATGAGACCACGCGTGTTCTCCGCGAGGGCAGGCTCGCGCAAGGTGCATCGAGGGGCGCTCCTCCTCGCCTTCGCGGCGGCGATGGCGGCCTCCGGGGGGGCGTGCTCGTGCTCCTCGGACGGTGAGACGGACGGGTCGGCGGGCGGGGCGCAGGGCGGCGGCGGTGGCTCCTCGGGGAGCGGCGCGGTGGAGGGGCTCGTCTCGCTGCGGGTCGAGCCGGGCGCCACCTCGGTCGACCTCGCGGTCGGCGAGCCTGCCGCCGTGCAGCTCGAGGCGATCGGCCGGTTCGAGGACGGCTCCGAGCGCGACGTCACCGACCGGGTGACCTGGCGCGCCGACGACCTCTTCGCCCACGTGGACGCCGGGCGGCTCACGACCGGCTCGCCCGGCCGCGTCCGGGTGACCGCCGCCGACGGCCCGGTCTCGGCGAGCGCCGAGGTCACGGTGAAGCTCGCCGGCGAGCTCGCGCTGCCCGGCGCGCCCGCCGGCGCGAGCGCCGCGCTCGACGGCGCGCCCGAGGCGGCGAGCGCCCCCGCGATCGCCTATCCGCTCGACGGCGCGCTCTTCCCCTCGAACATCGGCACGGTCGAGCTCCAGGTGAGCCGGGGCAGCGCCGGGCAGAGCGTCGGCCGCGTCGAGATCACGGGTGATTTCATCGACTTCCGGCTCGTCGGCGCCTGCGACCCGATCCCGGAAACCGACGGGTGCGCCCTGGCGCTCCCCGCGGATCTGGTCCCGCTGCTCGTGAGCGCGAGCGAGGGCGAGGCGATGGAGACGCGCGTCCGCCTGGCCGCCGAGGACGGGAGCGAGCTCGGCGAGAGCGCGGCGATCGACGTCCGGTGGGCGAGCGCGTCGCTCTCCGGCGGCCTGTACTACTGGCGCACCCACGGGACCTCGCTCCAGTCGGCCGCCATCTACCGGTACGATCTCGACGACGCGGCGAGCCCGCCCGAGCTGTTCTGGGACAACGAGCAGTCGCCGCCGCTCGCGAACGGCCAGGAGATGCCGTGCATGGGCTGCCACGCCCTCGCGCTGGCCGGCGACAAGATGGCGCTCACCTTCGGCGGCAGCGGCCCTTCCTCGTTCGCGCTGGTGGACGTCGCGACCGCGGACATCATCGCGCTCCGCAACACCGACCCCGACGGGTTCGCGACGATGACCACCTTCTCACCGGACGGCGCGCTCATGGTCAACGCCTTCCGCGGCGGGCTCACGCTCCGGCGCGCCGACGAGACCCTCGAGTCGCTCGGCGACCTGTTCGGCGACGAGCCCGAGCGGCTGACGCAGCCGTTCTGGTCGCCGGATGGCAAGCACCTCGCCTTCGTCGCGTGGCGGCCCGGAGAGAACGGCGCGGGCGACGAGCTCTACGGCGACACGGTCCGCGGCGCGCAGATCCTCGTCGCGGGCGCGGACGGCGCGGGCGCGTTCGAGGCGCCGAGGGCCCTTGTGCCGCGCGAGCAGGACAGGACCCATTACTATCCTGCCATCTCCGACGACGGCGCCTGGGTGGTGTTCAACACCTCGCGCTGCGACGGGCCGCCCGGCAACGGGACCTACGGCAACGACCCGTGCGATTCCTACGACGACAACTCCGCGCGCCTCCGGATCATCCCGGTCGAGGGGGGCGCGCCCATCGATCTCGCGCGGGCGAACGGGGACGACACCTGGGCGAACTCGTGGCCGCGCTTCGGGCCGAGCCACGACACTTATCGTGGAAAGAACATCTACTGGGTCGCGTTCTCGTCGCGGCGCCCCTATGGCCTGCGCCTGCCGGGGTCGACCGACGGGACGTCCAGCCCGCAGCTCTGGTTCGCGGCCGTGACGCTCGCGCCTGGCGCGGAGATCGACGGCGACCCGAGCTTCGCCCCGGTGTGGATGCCCCAGCAGAACGACGACATGGCCGATCCGACGGGGAACCACATCCCGCAATGGGCCGAGAAGGCGCTGCCCGTGCCGCAATGACGAGCCCGGCCGGGCGCGTCGCCGCGGCCGAGCGCGGCGCCGCGCGGCGCGCGAGGCGGCCCCTGGCCTCGCCGCGCCGCTGCGCCCCGCTCAGGCGGCCCGCGCCGCGGCCACGGCGGCGCGGGGCTGCACCACGCCCCAGCCCTGCCGCTCGAGCGCGATGCCGGGCAGCCCGCGCGCGGTCTTCATGAGGATGCGGCGGCACTGCTGCGGCGAGAGCCGCGGGTTCGCCTCCAGCATCTGCGCCACCACGCTGCTCACGATCGGCGCGGCGAAGCTCGTCCCGTCCACGTGCTTGTAGTGGCCGGAGATCACCTTCTGGTCGCGCAGCTTGGCCGCCGCGAGCTGGCGCACGAGGTACGGCTCGCGCCCGGCGACGGCGTCGAGGTCCGGATCGACGCACGCGTGCTCGACGAGCAGCCCCGGGAGCTCGTCGTCCCGCGCGCGGTCGAGCAGCGACAGGAGCTGCGCCTGCGCCGCCGTCGGCGTCCCCGGCAGGATCGGCGCCGCCAGCCAGATCGCCGGCGCGATGATCTCCGGCTTCTGCAGCCCGTCGAGCGTGAGCCCGTACGATGAGTGGTAGTTCCACGTCTGCTCCCCGGCGCCGCCGTCGTCGACCCCCCCGACCGCGATGACGCTCGGCGCGCTGGCCGGCGGAAGGACGTTGTGCGCCGCGTCGTGCCCGGAGTTGCCCGCGGCGGCCACGACGACGATGCCGTGTCGGGTCGCGTCGTCGGCGGCGCGCGACAGGCTGCCGGTGAGGTACGACTCCTCGTAGTCGCCCCCGCACGAGATGTTGAGCACGCGGATCCCGTACCGCTCGCGGTGCGCGATCGCCCACTCGATGCCCCTGCGGATGTCGTCGTGGACGATGCGGTGCGCCGAGCCGACCTTGACCAGCACGAGGCTCGCTTCCGAGGCGAGCCCGCGGAAGCGCCCGTCCGAGAGCGCGCCGTTCCCCGCGGCGACGACCGAGGTCATCATCCCGTGCCACGACGAGGCGTCCCGGTGCTCGAGGGCCGAGAGGTCCGCTTCGGGCGAGAAGATGTCGTGGTAAGCGAGGATGCGGCTGCGCGGCGTGACGAGGTCCGGGTGAGCGTGAAAGCCGGAGTCGAGGAAGGCGATGGTGACGCCCCGGCCCGCGTAGCCGGGATCCGCGTGCAGCCGGTCCGCGATGGGCAGGATGCGCCGGGGGTCGAAGTGGCTCGGGGACATCGGCGCGACACTATTTCACCGTTTCGCCCCCCTGGCTCGCGTGAACTCCGCGCGAGCCCGCTCGCCCGCCGGGCCAAAACGCTGGCCGCCGCTGGCCGCCGCTGGCCGACGCCTGGACGGGCCGGCGCCGCTCCGGCAGGCTCGGCGCATGAGGTCATTCATCGCGACGATGGTCTACGAGCTTCACCCGGACACGACCCCGGACGCGAGGAAGCTCCTGCGGGCGCACCTCGTCGGCAGGCGCTGGCAGGACAGGCACGAGGGCGCGCCGATGCCGCCCACCGCGGTCTGGATCCGCCGCTCCGCGGAGGATCATGAGACGACCGACGACCTGCACGCCGCGTGCGCGCGCGACCTCGGCGACGCGGCCGCCGCCGTGGCCAGGGCGGGGCGCCCGATCCAGGTGGTGCGCGCGTGGATCCAGGTGAGCGGCGCCGGGACGTACGGGTTCGCGCCGCTCGCGCCGCTCGCGCCGCTCGCGCCGCGCGGCTGAGCGCGCGGCGCGGAAAGCCGGGCCTCACCGCGGCGCTTCGGATAGGCTCAGGCGGCTCGAAGGAGGCGACGATGGCTCGATGGCTCGGGATTGGCACGGTACTGCTCTCGCTGGTCGCGCTCGCGGCCGGCTGCGGTGGGTTCTCGACGGAAGAGGCGCAGCAGCGCTGTGATCAGCTGCGCGACGCGGTGCCCTCCTGCTCGAACGACGAGAGTCACGGCGCGTGCGTGAGCTGTTACGAGGAGTGCGGCGACGACTGCCAGCCGTCGGCGGCCTGCCCACAGACCTTCACCTGCGCGGAGTGACCGGGAGCATCATGAGCAAGCGCAGGGCAGGTTCATGGGCCTTCACGGCGCTCGCCGCGGTCGCGCTCGGGGGCGCCGCGCTCGGCTGCGGCGGCGGTTACGACGACGAGGACGCGAGGGCGGCCTGCGACGCCCTGGTCGGCCAGGTCGCCACGTCCGACGAGGCCGCGTACGACGACTGCATGGAGTGTCACAGGGAGTGCGGCGCGGACTGCGCGGTGCTCGAGAGCTTCCCGCCGCAGTTCGCCTGTCCTGACTGACCGCCGCGCCGCTCTGCAGGGGGCGGGGAGGGGGCACCTCGGGAGGGGGCGCTCGACCTCGACGGCGCCGCGCCGGGAGCGCGAGGCGTTCTCGGCCGCGCGCTCCCATCGTCCGGCGCCCGGCCTTACTTCACCTCGACGCCGCAGTTGATGAACTCGATCGAGGTGTCGATCCGGAAGTGGGAGTCGGTCACGTGGCGCTCGGCGAAGAAGAAGTCGAGCTGATACTTTTTCCCGATCTCGAGCCCGAGCTCGTCGAGGTTGACGATCTCGGTCTGCTCGGCGTGGATGCCCCCGAGGTCGACGACCTTCTTCCCGTTGATGTACGTGAAGACGTCGTCGTCGCCGGCGAACGTGAACTGCTCGCCGCCCTTGTACTCGAAGCCCATGTGCATCTCGAAGGTGAAGTGGTAGTTGTGCGGCCGCCCCTCGTTGCCGAACAGCTGCTCATCGATGGGGAAGAACTCCCGGTTATTGTACGTCCACACGCCGTCTCCGTCGGTGTCCTCGAACTGGAGCGTGATGTTCATCGGCATGTTCACGCCGTCCATGTCGCGGAACCACATGTCGAAGTTGGCCTGGCCGGTCGTGGTGGTGGTGCCCTCGGCCCCGCCGGCGTAGATCGGCTTCAGGTCCTGTCCGAGGGTGTCGGTGACGATCGCGTGGTCGTCGCAGTTCGAGCACTTGCCTGAGTCCTGCGGCTCCATGTCGGGGTGCTCTTCCTTGAAATCGCGCACCCGACCGGTGAACCTGCCGTCGCACGACTCCCCGTTTTCCTGGTTCCCTCCGGTGGTCGCACCGCCGCCGGCGCCGGCGGTGCTGGGATTGACCGAGCCGAAGCTCTCGTCGAGGCCCCCGGTCCCGCTGGGCCCACCCGTCGGCCCCCCGGTCCCGCCAGGCCCACCAGGTCCACCGGCGGCTTCAGACGACGAGTCCCCGCCGCTGCTCTGATTCGCCTCTGCGCTGCACCCACTCAGCGCTCCCACGAGCGCAATCGCCGCCACGCAACCCGCCGCCGTCTTCATCGCCTTCATCGCCGACCTCGCTCTTAAGATGTCGTCCCAAGCCCCGGCGGCAAAGTAGCATGATGTCACCATCTTGGCGTGTTGACGTAATGCGTCATCCGGCGGAGTGCACATATCCAACACACGATTGGGTTTGCTGTGGCTGGCATTTTCTATCGTCGATGCGCGCCGGGCGACCTTGGCCGGAGTCCGGTGGCCCGGGTGGTTGAAATTGTTTGATCCCATACGTTCTCCCGCGCGGGTTCCGGTCCCGGTGCAGGTCGGTGTTGAGACCCCGTCCGAGCGGGTCTCCGGGGACCATCGAGCGGGTCGACCCTGCGATGAGCACGTCCGTCGCCTGCGCCACGGCGCGGCCTGTGCCGTGGCGCCGCGGACCGGGCTCGACCGCGCGTCGATGGCTGTGCCCGGCGCGGGGAGCGACCTCCTCCGCCAGGCGCGCCAGCGGACCTGGACGCTGGATTGCATACAGGACGTCGAGGGACGTCGAGGGACGTCGAGAGCGTCGAGGATATCGAACCGAACGCTGAGCACGTGATGTGGAAGGAGGAAGCGACGATGAGCGATCAACGAGGTGACGCTGCGGGGCGGACGGCCACACGGAGCGGGGCAGGCGAGGGGACGCCGTCCGAGGAGATCGGGCACGGCCCCGGGCTCGATCCGCCGGGCGCGCTGCCCGACGAAGACGCGGATCCCCGGGACGAGGCCTATGCCGACCGGCCCGCCGCCAACAAGCCGTCGGCGCCGAAGGACGGGCGCGAGCCAGTCGGGCAGTCGGACTACAGCGATGTGAGCGACGACGCTTCGGCCATCCAGCGTCCGCCGGCCGACTCCTGAGCTGGCGACCACAGCCATGCTCACCTGAGCGCCTGCGTCTCGCACCCCACCGCGCACCTTCCGTGGAGGTGTCGCCATTTCCCGTCGTCTCGTTCACAGCCGTCGCCGCCGCGCTCCGGCACGAGGGGCTCGACATCCGGGCACGCTCGGAGTACGCGAGGACCGCTCACGGAGAGACGCAGGTGCGCAGTGGACCACGAGACGGGGAGCGATATCGAGCCTGGCTCCAGCGCCGCTGACGCGCGGGAGGCCCGCCACGCCGCCGAGGCGAGCCCATCGCCGGAGTGGACGGAGGCGCCGTCGACCCGGCCGCCCAGCGCCAGTGAGGCGATTTGCCCTGTCTGTCTCGAGCGCATCACCGCCGGCGTCGCCCTCTGCCCCGAGTGCCGCGAGCCGACCGACGCGCCGAAGAGGTCGGTGCGCGCCCCCTCGGTCCCTGACGCCCCCCCGGACGCGAGCTGGCTCTCCCTGCACTGGCGCCCGCTCGTCACCCTGGGCGCGATCCTCGCGCTCATCAGCACCGGCGGGGCGCTGCGCTACCTGGCGCCCGGCCGGTTCTCTCCGTCGCGGGCCGCGTCGCCGGTCCCTCCCCCGGCCCCCGTGTGCGGGGCGCCGTGCTGGAGCGGCGAGGCGTGCCAGCTCGGCCGCTGTGTCTGGCAGCGCCCGAACAACGTCGGCCACCTGGTCGACGCGCCCACGATCACCGGGCCCTTCTCGCTCCCCAAGGACGCCTTCGACGCGCTCCCGCTCGACCGCGACCGCTTCGCCGTCGCGCTGCACGCCGGCCTGGAGGTGCGCAGCTCCAGGACCGGCGAGGCGCTGAGCCTCGTCACCGAGGCGCCCAACGTGCGGCGCCTCTACCGCGTGGGCGAGGTCGTCTACGCGACGGCGCCCTCGCGCATCTACGTGATCGACGCCGCCACGACGCGGCTGCTCAAGACGATCGAGCTCGGCGAGGCCGTGGGCGATGTGGTCGTCGGCGCCTCGGGGCGGCGCGCGCTCGCCTCGCTGCCGGCGGCGCACGCGGTGGCGATCCTCGCGACCGAGTACCACGCCGAGATCGAGCGCATCCAGTTCGGCGACGACGCCGTGGGCCCGGTGGCGGTCGACGACAGCGGCACCCGGGCGATCACGACGACCGGCCAGCTCCCGCTGCCCGGCCAGCGCGAGCCGGCGTCGGGTGGTGTCGCGTATCCGTTCGACCCGAGCCGGCTCGGCTCCGAGCAGGATCGCGTGCGCACCTCGATGGTGGGCAACCCGGCCAGCGCGCTGATGAGCCCGGACGGCTCGGTGGGCTTCGTCGCCCTCCGGGCCGAGAACACGCTGGTGCCGCTCACCTGGCTGCCGTCGGGCGCGGTGCGGCAGGAGGCGCGCATCACGACGTGCCGCGAGCCGGAGCAGATCGAGCTCGTCCGGAGCGACAGGCGCGCCGTCGTGCGGTGCAACGAGGGGCGCGCGCTCCAGGTCTTCGACCTGTCGAAGCGCGAGCTGATCCGGGCCGTCACGTTCCCCGGCCGCGCGCTCGACATGGCCGTCGCGCCCGACGGCGCGCAGGCGGTCGTCGCGCTGAGCGGCGACGCGGCCGGCTCGGTGGCGCTCGTCGATCTGAAGAGCTACGCGGCGACGGTGCATCCGCTCGGCGGCGAGCCGACGCGGATCCGGCTCGCCCCCGACGGCGGCTCGGCGCTCGCGCTCGGCGATCGCGCCAAGGTCGCATGGGTGCTGCAATGAGCGAGCGACGCGTCCCGTGCCCGACCTGCGGCGCCCGGATCGTCGAGGGCGCGCGCAAGTGCCGCGCCTGCAAGGCGTGGCTCGGCGAGCGTCCCCGCGGGTCTTCCGCGTCGCTCTCGGGCCGCGAGCCGCGCCTGGCGCGGGCCGCCGTGTCGGTGGCGAGCGGCGTCGCGGCCGTGATCATCGCCACCGTGACCAGCCTGAAGTCGCCCGTCGGCGAGGCCCCGCCGCTCACGGCGCTCACGCCGGAGGGCGCCGCGCCGCCGTCCGGCGTGGCCGACGACGCGCCGAACCCCGCGGCGTTCGGCCCGGACAGCCCGGAGGCCGCGCCGCCGCCGCCGTCCGCCGACGCGAAGGGCCGCTGGCGCGCCCGCGAGTTCCGGATCGGCGACGTCCATCCGCTCGACGTCGTCTTCAACCCGAGCGGCACGTCGATCTACGTCAGCGCCGACGACGCCTCGCTGCGCGAGTACACGATCCAGAGCGGCGAGCTGATCCACAAGGCGTCGATGCCGGCGCAGGGCGACCACATCCGGCTCCTGTTCGACCGGTACGTCGCGGTGCTGCGGCACGAGGACGCCGCGCGGATCCCGGTGATGGACACGACCGCGTGGGACCGCGATCCGGTCCTGCTCGACGTCGGCCGGACCCCTGGCGACATCGTGGCGTTGCCGGACGGCAGGACGGTGGTCGCGGCGACGACGGACACGAAGCGCGTGACGAAGTTCGAGCTGCCGACGGGGGTGCGGCTCTCGAACATCACGCTGCCGCACGCGACGGGGCAGCTGTTCCTGGTGCAGGCCGAGGGGCGCCCGTACATCGCGGCGCTCGGCGCGCTCACGCACGCGGGCCGGCCGGCGGGCGCCTGGATCGACCTGTTCGACCCGAGCGAGTCGCCGTTCGGCGCGACGCGGCGGAGCATCGCGGTCGGGCGCGAGCCGCGCGAGGGCGACATCACCAGGGACGGGGGCGCCGTGTTCTTCCCGGATCGGCTGTCGAACACGGCGATCTTGCTGAGCGTCGCCGGGGTGACCGAGACGAGGAAGGCGCCTGTCGGCGTCGGGCCGACCGCCGGCTTCCTGCTCGACGAGGACCGGTACGGCATCACGCTCAACGCCGAGGGGCGGACCGCGAGCGTCATCGAGCTCTCGACGATGGCGGTGAAGAGCACGCTGCCGCTCCGCGGCGAGCCGCGGACGGGGGTGACGTCGCCCGACCGGAGGACGCTCTTCGTTGCGCTCGGCGGGGCCCAGTGGCCGCCGGCCGGCAGCGGCGTCGCGGTCATCGCGGGCGACCCGCCGCGGGTCGTCGCGTCGCTGCCCACGGGCAAGGGCGCGTGCGCCGTGGCGGTCTCGAAGGACGGCGCGCGGGCGGTGGTCGCCTCGTACTGGGACCGCTCCATCACGGTGCTCGAGCAGCAATAGGCGGCGGTAGCGCATGCGCACGGGGAACATCCTGGCGCTGATCGGCGTCGGGCCATGGTCGTGAGCTCCTCGCGTCTCCGTGCCTGTCTCCTCGCGCTGGCGGCGTTCGCCGCCTGCCGCGGCGGCTCCGGCGCCCCTGACGCCGGGCCAGCGCCGGCCCCCGGCGCCGACGCGGCCGCGCCGGCGTCCTCCGTCGCGCCTGCCCCGGCCGCGACCGTGAGCGCGACGGCGGCGGCGAGCGTGGCGGCGCTGGATGCGGGGGCGGCGGCGGACGCGGCCGCTGCTCCGGACGCGTCCGCGGCGGCACCGGACGCCGCAGCGCCCGACGCCGCCGCGGACGCGGCGGTCACGGCCGCGGCGCCGGACGCGGGCTGCAAGCTCCGCCGGGGCCCCCTCGCGCTGTCGCTCCGGGGCCCGGCCCTGCTGTGGGCCCCGGACGACGCGGCGCGCGCGGATCTCCGGGTGATCTTCAACCGCGACGGCGTGGCGCAGCACGTCACGCCGGCGTTTGGCGCGCTCCTCGGGCCGCTCTCGCCGCGCCAGGAGTCCTCGCCCGACGCCGGGACGGGCAGCGCCTTGCTCGACGCCGGGGCGGGCAGCGCCGAGCCGGCGCGCGCGTCCTGGCCGGCGTGCGAGGTGGCCTCCGGGTTCGTGTTCTGCATGGATCAAGGCGGCACGATCCGGAGGACGCCGCTGGCTGGCGGGGCGGCGCCGCCCCTCGGCGCCGGGCGGCGGGGCACGCCGATCTCCGCCGTCTCGCTGCCCGGCGGGCGCACGCTCCTCGCCTTTCTGTCGGATCGGAAGACGAGCGAGGGGGCCGTCACCCAGGCCTTCGCGGTGCTCGACGATGGGCCTGCCGTGCCGCTCTCCGCGGAGGGCAGCGGCGCGACGTTCGTCGCCCTGTCGCCGTGGAAGGGGGGAGCGCTCGCGATGTACATCGACGCGCGGTCGGCGCTCACGCCGGTGCACGCCCGCACGCTGGGGCTCACGGCGGGGGGGAAGCTCGAGCTCGGGCCTGACGCGGTGCTCTTCGTCGGAGACGCGGGCGAGTCGCGGATGGGCGGCGCGCTCGCGCGCGGGGCCGACGGGCCCGCGTACGTGCTCCTCCCGGCGGCGAAGGACATCTCGGCGTTCGGCATGGCGGCGATCCGCATCGACGATGCGCCGCGCGACGACATGCCGGCGGTCTGGTCGCTTTATCCGAACGGCCTCAGCCCCGCGCCGATCGCGGCCACGCAGGGCGTCACGCCGATCCACGTGGCCCGGGTCCGGCCGATCGCGCGCGAGCCCGGGGCGCGGCACGCGCTCGAGATCGGGCAGCTCGACGGCGAAGGGCGGTTTCAGGCGCGCTGCCTCGCCGTGGAGGGTAAATCGTTCAAGCACGTGGCGATCGAGGCGGACCGCGACGGCTCGCTCTGGCTGGCGTACACGACCAGCGCTGGCACCTTCGTCGAGCAGCGCGCCCTGGGCCCGTGAAGGCCGCGCTCAGGGCAGCTCTCGGTGCTCGTCCCCGCGTCCTGCAGAAACCGAGATCGACGCGCCGGCCTACCCGGAACAAGGAGGTATGAGAAGATACCCCATGAGCGCGCCGCCACGTTCTCCCCTCACGGCCGACAAGATCCGACCGGGCGATCCCTACGAGCTCTCGGAAGGAGAGCTGGTCGCGTGCTTGCCGACCGGGGAGCGCGGCGGGCGCGGCAACCTGGTGGGCGGCTCCGTGCTGGACACCGATCCAGCGGTCGAGTCTGCCGGTGTGGATGTGGGCGTCTCCGTGCGCCCGGACATGCTCCGGGCGCCGGACATCTCGGTAGGGAACGTGCATGACAAGCCCGGCTGGGCGAGCGCGGCGCCGTCGCTCGCCGTGGAGTACGCGGATACGGGGCAAGACGAGGGAGAGCTGCAGCGCAAGATCGTCGAGCTCCTCGCGGCCGGCACGCGCTGGATCTGGGTTGTCCGGCTGAGCGGCGCGCGGCGGGTCGAGGTGTACGAGGCGGGCGCGGGCCTGGCCGCTCGTGAGGAGCCGTCCCCGGCGCGCTCGCCATCTGGCGGGCGCGCTCGGCGGCAGCCCGCGCTGAGTCCGGCGCGGGTGGCATACCCGGGCGACGCGCTGGAGGCGCCGGGCGTGCTCAAGAACGCGGTGCCCGTCGAGGCGCTCTACGATCGCGAGGCGGCGCACGAGGTGACCCTGCGCAACCTGCTCCAGCGCAAGGGGTACGAGAGCCTGGCAGCGGTCCAGGCGTCGGGGCGCGAAGAGGGCCTGCGCACCGGTCTCCGGGACCTGTGCGAGCTGCTCGCCATCGAGCTCTCCCCCGAGCGTGAGGCGGCGCTCGGCGCCATGAAGGAAGCGGAGCTGCTCGCCCTGCGCGAGCGCCTCAAGCGCGAGCGCCGCTGGCCGTAGGCTCGCGCCCGCTCGCTCACTCGCTCACTCGCTCTCGTATGGAGTCGAGTCGAGCGGACACGCGGCAAATCGCCTGCTCCCTCCGGGCGTGCGCGTGTCCCCGCCGGTGGAGACTCCCGCGCTCCCGGTTCGGTCGAGCACATGAATCCGATCGATCCACGCCCCCTCCCTGTCCCGCGATGTGCGCCAGGGCCCTTGTCTCAGGGCACGACAGCGCGCCGAGGCGGTTGCGTCACTCCCCCTCCTGGCGTAAGCCAGCCCCGTGGATCCACGATCCACTCCTGTCGTAAATCTTAAGGAGCCGAGATGAAGCTAGATTACGTGCCCACGGGCATTTTATGGCCCCTCGTATCGCTGATCGCCCTCGGCGTTGCTGGCTGTGGCGACGACGGCAGCGGCGACTCCGGCGGTGGGACGGAGAGCGCCTCGACCGCCACCGGCGGCCAGGGCGGCGCCGGCGGCGGCGGGGTCACCGCGACGGGCACGGGCGCCGGCCCGGGCAGCTCCACGACGACCGGCGCGACCTCGACGAGCACCGGCGAGCCCGGCAGCACGACCGGCGCCACCACCGCGGCCGCCACCACCACCACCACCGGCGCGGGCGGCGCTTCCGCGAGCTGCGGCTATCCCGCGGAGTACGCGGACGGCTCCGTCACCTTCTACACGCTCGACATGGGCTCGACCGAGGTGAACTGCAGCTACCAGATCACGGGGAGGAACCCGGACATCGTCGCGCACGTCCCGTTCGGCGGGGGCCAGTACTTCGCCGCCATGAACACCGCGGACTACAACTCCGCGGCCATGTGCGGCGCGTGCGTGGAGGTCACGCGGGACGACGGGCGGAGCGTGCAGGCCATGGTCGTGGACCAGTGCCCGATCGCCACGAACCCGAAGTGCACGGCGGGCCACATCGACCTCAGCAAGAACGCCTTTCTCAAGGTCGGCGAGGAGCGCGAGGGGTATGTGGGGACCACCCACGGCGGCGCCGGGGGGAAGATCTCCTGGCGCTACATCCCGTGCCCGACGACCAGCCCCCTCACCTTCCGCCTCAAGGACCCGACGAACCGCTACTGGAACGAGATCATCGTCGAGGGGCACGCGCACCCGATCGAGAAGCTGGAGGTCGAGATCAACGGCACCTGGCAGACGGCCACGCGTCAGTCGTACAACTACTTCGTTGTCGGCGACGGGAACATGGGGGCTGCGCCGTACCATGTCCGCGTCACCGACATCAACGGCTCCACCCTGGAAGCGATGCTGGACCTCAAGGCCGGAGACCAGCCCGCCAGCGCTCAGCTCCCCGCCTGCCACTGACCGCCCGCCAGCGCTCAGCTCCCCGCCTGCCACTGACCGCCCGCCTGCCGCTGACCGCCCGCCAGCGCGCCTCTCCCGGGGGCGCGCGCCGGGGCCGCTCGGCCGCGGGGCAGCGCCTCGTCCCACCGCAGCCGAGCGCGCCTGCCGCGCCAGCTGGCCGCCATCTCAGCTGGTAGGATGGCCGCCGCCCGCGGTCAGGACGTATCGCCGGGCTCTCCAGGAGAACGCCGTGCAAGACCCTCGCCCCGCCCCGTCGCTGCTCACCATCGACGACTTCGAGCGCGCCGCTCGCGCTCGCCTGTCCAGGATGGCCTACGACTACTACCGATCGGGGGCCGACGAGGGCCGGACGCTCCGGGAGAACCGCCGCGCCTTCCGCCGCCTCGAGATCCACTACCGCGTGCTCGTCGACGTGGCCGAGCGCGACATGAGCACGACCGTTCTCGGCACGACGGTGCCATTCCCCGTCCTCGTGGCGCCCACGGCCTATCAGCGCCTCGCGCACCCCGACGGCGAGCTCGCCTCCTCGCGGGCGACCTCGGAGCTCGGGACCATCTTCACGCTCTCCACGCTCTCGACGACGAGCCTCGAGGCGGTCGCCGAGGCGTCGCCAGGGCCGAAGTGGTTCCAGCTCTACGTCCACAAGGACCGCGGCCTCACGCGCTCTCTGGTCGAGCGGGCCGAGGCCGCGGGCTATCGCGCGCTGATGCTCACCGTCGACACACCGCTCCTCGGCCGCCGGATCGCGGACGTGCGCAACGGCTTCGCGCTGCCCGAGGGGCTCGTGATGGCGAACCTCCTCGACGCCACGGCGGGCGTGCCGGCCGCGGAGAGGGGCTCGCTGCTCGCGGCCTACGTCGCGTCGCGACACGACGCCTCCCTGACCTGGCGTGATGTCGAGTGGCTCGGCTCGCTGACGCGGCTGCCCATCCTGCTCAAGGGCATCGTCCGGCCGGACGACGCGGTCCGCGCGCTCGGCTCCGGCGCGGCCGGCGTCATCGTCTCCAACCACGGCGCGCGGCAGCTCGACGGCTCACCCGCGACGATCGAGGTCCTCCCCGCCGTCGCCGACGCGGTCGCCGGGCGGTGTCCGGTGCTGATGGACGGCGGTGTCCGGTGGGGTACGGACGTGCTGAAGGCGCTCGCGCTCGGCGCCCGCGCGGTGCTGGTCGGGCGGCCAGTCCTGTGGGGACTCGCCGCGCTCGGCGGCGAGGGGGTGGCGCGCGTGCTCGCGGCCCTGCGCGATGAGCTCTCGATCGCCATGGCGCTCGCGGGCTGTCCTACCCTGGCATCCATCGATCGCGACCTCGTCCGGTGGGCCCGGCACGCCAGGCCCACGTAACGTAAATGGATACCTGAGTCGCACGAGCGCGGAGTTTTCCAAGGTTGGTGCGGTCACACGCGCTGTCACACGCAAACTCCCGCTGGATTGCTGCGCTTCCCGGAATGTTCCCGGGATGAACGCGTCTTCGACGAAAGAAAAGGTGGCGGCCATTCGACCTCGCCCGTAGACTCGCCAGCTGTGAACAGCGCTGTACCTGCGAGGGAGCGGTGGCGGGGGCTCTTCCGGCGGGACGCTGGGCCCTCAGGGGAGGTATCGGGGCCGGGGCTGGCGGACCCGACCATGGGGATTCGCCTCCGGCGCTTCGCGGGGCCGGCTGCTTACCTCGACCAGGTGTCCTCGCTGCGCATTGCCCACCTGACCGATCAGCACGTCGGCCGGGTGACGTCGGTGCGGGTCCAGCGCGCGGCCGTGGCGCTGACGAACGAGCAGCGGCCCGATCTGGTGGTGCTCACGGGCGACTTCGTGTGCCACAGCCAGCTCTACCTCGATCAGCTGGAAGAGGTGGTGCGCGGCTTCGAGGCGCCGGTGATCGCCGTGCTGGGGAATCACGATCACTGGTCTGGCGCCGACGCGGTGAAGCGCGCGCTCGAGCGGGGAGGCGCCGCGGTGCTCTGCAACGCGAACACGGTCATCACGCTGGGCCATGAGCGGCTCCAGGTGGTGGGGCTCGACGACGCCTACACCGGCCACGCGTCGCGCGAGAAGGCGGTGAAGGGGATGCGGCGCGATCTGCCGACGCTGGGCCTCTCGCACATCGCCGAGGAGGCGGACGGGCTCTGGCGGCACGGCATCCCGCTGGTGCTCTCGGGCCACACGCACGCGGGCCAGGTCACCGTCGCGCGCCTGAACGAGCTCTCGATCGGCAAGATCGCCGGGCACCGGTACATCCACGGGCTCTACGGCACGCGCAAGCGGGCAGAGCCCGGCCAGGGTGCGGTCTACGTGGGCGCGGGGATCGGCGCGGCGGTGATGCCGCTGCGGCTCGGCGAGCGCGGCCAGCGCGAGGTCGCGATCTTCGAGCTCGGCAGCGAGCCAGGGTCGTTCGACGAGCACCACGCCGAGCAGGTGCCGCACCAGGGGCGCAAGCCGTCGCCGGAGCTCCTGGCGAGCCGGGCGGCGCGCGTGGCGAGGAACCGCGAGCGGCGGGCGCTGGCGGTCCGGCGAAGCCAGGGGAGCGCCGGCGGCGGAGAGCCGTAGCGCTGCGGCGCCCGAGGTCGTCCCTCGCGGCGGAGAGCCGTAGCGCTGCGGCGCCCGAGGTCGTCCCTTGCGGCGCGGGGGTCGTGCCGAGTGGTCCGCCGACGCTGAGCGCGCGAGCACGGAGACGAGCTGGAGGGCGCGCCGCGCCTCAGCACGCGAGCGCGCTGGCCGGGCGTGATTGTGAACGCCCACAGAAGCGCATCCCTCGCTGGCTGAGCGGCGGGCTGGTCGATCGAAGTTGACACCGGATATGTGAACGTTCACAATGCCGGCCGGCAGTCACGCTCTTGCTTCGCTCCGGATGGGCCGTCATGCATCCAGGAGACGGTCATGAAGTAACGGTCGGTCGTGTCGCTGACCGAGCGCCACCCTTTCTACGAGCACATTGCCGGCTCCAGGCCGGCCGAGTGCGAGCTCATTTCCAGCTGGTACTCGAAGCAGCACCTCTACCTCCTGCAGGAGATGGAGAAGGTCGACATGGGCGGACGCTCGTTGCCTGACGAGAGCGTCGCCTTCTTCGGCTCCGAGACATTCTCCGGCGCATGGCCGGTCAGCGGCCCGCGGTGAACGCTGCTATCTTGGCGGGCAAGAGCGAGGAGCGATGGAATGAGTGAGACAAAGAGAATTCTGGTCACCGGGGCGGCAGGCAAGGTAGGCCAGGCCTTCATCCGCAGGTTCCTGTCGGAGCCCAGGTTCGAGGACTGGAAGGTCCGCGCGCTATGTCACAACCGCGTGCTGGAGCGGACGGCGCGCCTGGACGTCGTACGCGGGTCGATCGAGCACAGCGCCGTGGCCAGGGAGGCCGTGGAGGGCGTGAGCCACGTGCTGCACCTGGCGACCAGCAAGGAGACGCCCGAGAGCATCATGGACGTGGCCATCAAAGGCATGTTCTGGCTGCTCGAAGCGTGCCGCGCCAGCCCTGCGTTCGAGCAATTCATCCTGATCGGGGGCGACGCCGGGATGGGCCACTTCGTCTATCCGCACCCCACCCCCGTCACGGAGGCGCAGAAGCACAGCGCCTACCCGGGGTGTTATGCGCTCTCCAAGGTGCTCGAGGAGGTCATGCTCGAGCAGTACTACCTCCAGTACGGGATGAACGGATGCTGCCTGCGCGCGCCGTGGATCATGGAGAAGGACGACTTCAAGGCCCAGCTGTCGTTCGGGGACGACGTGTTCGGGGGGCCGAGGTGGCGCGACCTGGTCGGGGCCGAGGCGGCAGAGCGTTACGTCCGCTCAGGCGCCGTCCCGGTGATGCTCGACCCTGGCGGCAAGCCGGTGAAGCGTAACTTCGTGCATGTGGAGGATCTGGTCGCCGCGATCCTCAAGGCGATCGATCACGAGAAGGCGCGGCAGCAGACCTTCAACATCTGCATGGATGAGCCGGTGGACTACGGCGAGCTGGCGTCTTACCTGGAGACCACCCGGGGCCTGCCGAGCGTGCGGGTGAAGACGCCGTACCATTCGACCTGGCTGGACAACACGAAGGCCAAATTCCTGCTCGACTGGCGGCCGCAGTACAACCTGGCGCGACTCGCGGACGCCGCCTTCGACTACGTGCGCGCGCCAAACGATCCGCGGGTCACGTGGTACCCCGGCTGACGAACGAGACGACGGCCGGCGGTACGGTGTAGGTCACGACACCTTCATCATCGACATCATCGACCCTACCACGAACGTGCCAGTTCGGAGCGTCAGCTCGCGTGCAGCGCCCGGCCGAGCGCCGCCTCGAACCTGGCGCGATCGCGGTAGATCTCGATCCCGCCGACCGCGATCTTCATGAGCCAGGCCCCCATGGTCACGACCGTGGCCGCGACGAGCACGTGCTCGGTCACCGACGCGCTCGCCCGCACGGCCCGGAGGTACTCGACGAGCCGGACGCGAACGACCGAGTCATAGCCGGTCACGCGCGTGCAATCGACGAACTCGTCGATGTGCCCGTGGAGCGCCACGCCCTGCAACGTGGGCTTGACGAGGTTGACGAGGAGCGGAGCGTCGATGTGCCCCGCGAGGCGGTAGTAGATGACGTGGCGGCCTGGATAGGCTATCTCGACGCTGCCCCGCTCGGATTCATGGCGGACATCGACGGGAAGTGGCGAGTCGTGCATGTCGTCCTCCGCGCCTCACGCCGCCCGGAGGTCCAGGAGGTCGACGTGGAGCGCCGCACCCCAGGTTACGCGACGCGATCCGCGGAAGCGAGCGTCCTGTGACGATCGCGACCGGCTGGCGCGGCGGCAGGGCGCACTGCAGGTTTCTCCCCGCGCTGTAGCGCTGGTGTTGCGGGCAGAGGAGCGATGGAACAGCGCGCGCCCGAGGGGGAGCGCCGCCGGACGCGGCCAGAGGCGGCCGCGCCGCGGCGCGCGGAGAGCCCGGAGGGGCGATGTCAGGCACGCGGGGCGCGGGGCGCGGGACCGATGGAGAGCAAGGCGGGCCGATGTCCCTCACTCGACAGGCGGGCTCGCGCACGAGCCCCGCTGATCCACCGAGATCCCGCTCGCGGCCGCGACGCAGGCGTTCGAGTACGTCTGGCCATCGCAGCCGCACACGGGCGCGAGCTCCTTCGTGCAGACCTCGGGCTTCTCCGCGCAGAGGCCGGACGCGTCCGCGCGCCCGCAGATCGCGTCGGGCGCGTACTTGCAGTAGAGCCCCTCTCCGCACACGCGCGGCCCTCCCAGGGTGAAGCCGCCGCAGCTCTCGTCGAGCCCCACCACCGTGGGGCCGCACTCCCCGAGGCTCTTCACGGAGACGCCGGCCATCGCCGCGACGCAGTCGTTGCCGTACGTCCGGCCGTCGCAGCCGCAGACCGGATCGTAGTCCTGCGTGCACGCCTCGGGCACGAACTCGCACGTACCGCTCCTGTCGTAAGCGCCGCAGTTCGCCTCGGGAGCGAAGTCGCAGTACAGGCCCTCCGCACAGCGGATGCCCGCGATGCCCCCGCACATGGCGCCGGGCTGCGCGACGGGCGAGCAGACCCCGCCGGCGCAGGAGAGGCGGAGCTCGAGCTCGGCGACGGCGCGCGGAGCGGCGATCTGCACGACGTACGCCCCCGTGCCCTGGCTCCGCCACGTCGCCGAGGCCGCCCGGGTGCCCCTGATCGGCGGGAGCTGCCGCAGCTTCCCGTCGCTCGTGACCTCGTAGAGCTTGAAGGCGACCGCGGCATCCCTGGCCCCGGCGATCGCGCGCAGGTCGAGCGTGATCGTCCTGCCCGGATGGCTCGTGAAGTGCGCGTAGACAGCGTCGCCGCGGTCCACCGTGAAGCGGTTCTCGTGATCGAAATACGCCGGGACAGCCGCCACGTCCCTCAGCGTGAGCGTGTCTTCGACTGTCCCTGTCTCCTCTGGATCTCCGACCTCGGCATTGTCCGATGATGCCGTGCAGCCGGCGAGCGTCATAGCGAGAACAGCACCCAGAACATCCGCCATCTTCATGATCGTGAAAACTCCTCGTGAAGAGACGGGCCCAGCGCTCCGGGCGTCTCCTCGGAAATGCGAATCGCGCGCGAACAGGGCAACGCGCTGCCGGAGGGCGAGCTGCGTCGGTCAGCCAACCGTCAGCCGACCGTCAACCACCAGGCCAGCCGGTTGCTAGGACCCGATGGCGGGCCCGTCAATCACCGCCGGAGAGCGCGGTGCGAGCCGCCCTCGCGGCGCAGCGGCCATGAGCCCTGCGTCTCTTTGCGATATCGCTGTGTCCTCCATACCGCCGAGCTCTCGCTCGACCTGGGGTGGTAGTGCGTCGATATGTCCACACTCCAGCGCCTTGACGATCGCTCTCCTCATTCATCCACGTGCATCCACGTGATCAGCTCTCATCGACTCGACATCTGCTCCTTCATGCGGTTGCAATCAGCGTTCCCCGCGAAGAGCGATGAGCCCGCTCGCCGCCCTCTCTCCGGCGCCGGGCAGCGAGGAGCGCGGCGGTCATGGCGTATTTTTCACGCCGGGGCGGGGCTCCGGTGGCGAGAAGGCAGCGCGCACACCCTGTTCCCACATCACACGCGGCACTGAGGCGTTCCGCCACACAGGGGCGCTCACCGTACGACCGCATCCCTCTGTGCGGGGCAGTTTGCTACGCGGAAGACCTCGAAGGGCCGCCGGCCGAGGCGTGGTCGTCCTCGGCTCAGCCCTTGTGATGTTGACATAAGCGCTCGGTCGCTCGCCCGGAGCGGGCGGGTGGAGCGCAGTCGCGCACGGCGCCGCGCGCGGCCAGGCCAAGCCAGGCCAAGCCAGGCCATGCCACGCAGGCCAGACAGAACAGACAGAACAGAGGGGAAGGGCAGAGGCGCGCGCTCGGGGACGCGGGCGTTCGTGACAGCCGCATGGCGACGCCCCTTGCTTTCGCTGCGCGGGCGCGGCTAAGTCTTGATCTGCTCGAATGGTCCGTCCCACCGACAAGACCGCCAACAACCGCACCCCTCGGGAGCTGAACCGCTCCCTCGTGCTCGATCTCGTTCAGGAGCACGGCCCGATCTCCCGCACCAACCTCGCGCGGCTGAGCGGGCTGACCAAGCCGACGGTCTCGGCGATAATCGAGGAGCTCCTGGAGAGCGGCAGCGTCCGCGATGTCGGGACCGAGTCGCGCGGCGGTCGCCCGGCGCGGCTCCTCGAGTTCAACGACGAGAGCGCGGCGTACCTCGGCATCGAGCTCGGCGTCGAACAGACGGCCGTCGCGGTGGCGGACGCGCGCGGGCGGCTGCGGGCGCGGCTGGAGCACCCGGCCGTCCAGCGCGATCCGCACCGGACTGTCCGCGACGTGGTCGAGCTCGTGCCGAAGGTGTTGCAGCTCGCCGGGGTGCCGCGAAAGCGGCTGCGCGGCGCGTGCGCCATCCTACCGGGGCTCGTCGAGCGGCCGAGCGGCGTCTGCGTGCTCGCGCCCAACCTGGGCTGGGAGCGGTTCCCGCTGCGCGCGGAGCTCAGCCGCGCGCTCCGCATGCAGGTGCCTGTGTACAACCTGCCTCAGGCGGCGGCGGTGGCGGAGGGGCAGCTCGGCGAGGCGCGGGGGCACGCGTCGTACGCGTGGGTTTATGTCGGGCTCGGCGTCGGCGCGGGTCTCGTCGTCGATGGGCGCCTGTTCTTCGGGATGCAGGGCTACAGCGGCGAGATCGGCCACTGCCGCGTCGCCGACGACGGCCCGCCCTGCGGCTGCGGGCGCCGCGGCTGCCTGGAGACGTTCACCTCGGTCATGGCGCTCCGGCGCGCCTCCGAGGCTGCGGCCGCGCAGTCGGACCTGCTCGCCGCGCTCCCCAGGCCGCACGCGGTCGCCGCCATCGGGAGCGCGGCGCTCGCCGGCGACGCGAGCGCCCGCGCGGTCTTCCACGAGGCCGGCAGGCAGCTCGCGCGCGGCATCGCGTTCCTCCTGAACCTGCTCAACCCGCAGCTCGTCGTGCTGGGCGGCGAGCTGCTCGCCGCGCCGGAGGTCCTCCTCGCCGGCGTGCGCGAGGAGCTGCCGCGCCACGCGGTGCGCGCCGGCGAGGTGCCGGTCGTCGCCTCTCCGCTCGGCAGCGAGGCCGGCCTGCTCGGCGCGGTCCTGCTCGCGCGCGAGGGCGCGGTGCGCTCGTTCCGGCTCGTGCCCGACGGCGTGCTCCAGGACAGCGCGCCGTAGCCGCCCGCCGCGCGCCTCTCCCGCGCGGCCGCGTGCGCAAACGCAAAAGGGAGCCTTTGTCAAGAGACTTTCCCAACCCGGCGCCGGGGAGCGGGCGACCCCGGGGCTCGCCCGCGGCGCGGGGGCGCGCTATCCGGTGGGCTCATGAGCAACGTCGAGCTGATCGAGCGGCTGTACCGGGCTGTCCGGGAGAAAGATTACGAGTCCTTCCGGAGCGTGTGCGCGCCTGACATCGAGTGGATCCAGAACGAGGGGTTTCCGAACGGGAAGAGTCACCGGGGTGTCCAGGCGGTGGTGACCGACGTCTTCGAGGCGTTCGGGGGCGAGTGGTCCACGTGGCGCTTCGCCGTCGAGGAGGTTCTGGACGCGAGCCGCTCGGTGATCGTCCTGGGGCGCTACGAGGGCGTCCACAGGAAGACGGGCAGGTCGTTCACCTCGGCCGCCGCGCACGTCTATGACATCGAGGAAGGCAAGGTCCGGCGGTTCCGGCAGTTCGCCGACACCAGGGTCATCTGGGACGCGATAGGCTAGAACACCGATCACGTTGAAACCCGAAGAATTTTTCACAGGGAGGCGGGGAGGCGGGGAGGAAGAAAAAAATGAAGTTCTTTCTCTTGCCGTCTCTCGCTCCCCGCCTCCCCGCCTCCCCGCCTCCCTGTGAAATTCCTGCTTTTTCTCGTGGTTTCAACCCGTTTGTCGCTCTAGGTCGCTGCACGGCGGAAGAGAGGGAGCCGGCGCTCTCTCGCGGTGGCCTCTGTGGTTCTGTGCTCTTCAGAACGAGAGAGAATTGAACCGCCAAGAGCGCCAAGGACACCAGGAGAGAGGTATATAGATTCTTTTTCTCTCTATCCCTGTCTCCTCTTGGCGTCTTGGCGGTTCTTCTTCTCTTCATGTCTTCATCCCGCCCACCGCCGCCCCGAGCGCCGCTACGCAGGAGAAGCGCGCTCCCCGCCCGCCGCGCCGCCGACGGCGGAGGTGGAGCCGGCGCGCCCCTCGGCGAAGAGCGGCGCGAAGGCGCGGCGGTCGTGCCAGGTGAGAGCGCCGAGGAGGCCGAGCAGGATCACCGCGTTGACGCCGGCGCGGTGGTCGAGCAGCAGGTGGAACAGGGCGATGTTCACCACGACCGGCCAGAGCAGCGCCAGCGCGAGAGGGCGGCGGCGGTCGAGGAGGAGCAGGACGGCAGCGGTTAGCTCCACGGCCTTGACGGCATGGACGTAGCCGCTGTCGACGAGCAGCTGCGTGAACGGATGGAGCGGCTCGGGCACGGGCACGATGCGCACGAATCCGTTGATGCCGCCGAGCAGGACGATGAGGCCGAGGGCGATGCGGGTGGCGTCGACAGCGCGAGGGGGCATGGGTCCTCCTGGGTTCAGGGGACCACCCTGCGCACGGACGCGGCCGGCTCTTGTACGAAGTGGCTGCGGGCGATGGCGCCCGGCGTGCGACCCAGCGTGGCGACGATCGCGCGCGCCAGGTGCGCCTGATCGTGGAAGCCGCCGGCGAGCGCCGCCCGCGCCGGCGCGATGCCGGCCACGAGCGCGCGGACGGCCGACATGACGCGCAGGAAGGTCACGTAGTCGCGCAGCGGGTGGCCGAAGGCGTCGTGGAACAGGTGGGAGAGCCGCGAGCGAGACAGGCCCTCCGCGGCGGCCAGCGGGCCCAGCGGGGGGCGGTCCGGGGCGTGCTCCGCGAGGCGGCGCATGGCGCGCAGCACGCGGCGGTCGATCTGCAGGCGCGGGCGCGACGCGCCGCCCGGCGCGAAGGCGCGGGCGCAGGCGGTCATGAGCTCGCGCGCGGCGGCATGATCGAAGCGGCCGCGGAGCGCGTCGAGCGCCGCGCCGCGCACCCGCTCGGCCTGCGCCCCCTCGAGCACGACCACCCGCCCGCGCGCGGCCGCCTGCGCGCCGGCGCCGAGCCCGTCGGGCGGCAGGAAGGCCGTCACCGTCGCGCCGGGCGAGCCGACCGCGTGCGCGACGCCAGCGCCGGTGAGCACGGGCGCGCGCACCGCGATGGGCCGCTCGCCCTCGCGCTCGACCTCGAGAGGGCCGTCGACGGGCACCACCAGCTTCACCAGGTGGAGCGCATGGCGGCGCGCCGCCCCGGCGCCCTCGACGACGTGCACGCCGCCGCCGCCAACCAGCGCTGTGTGCTCGCGAGCCGTCACGGCCGAGAGCGAACCACTCGGACGCAGGCGGCGCAAGCGATCCTCAGCAGCGGTGACGCGCCCGCGAGCACCTGAATCGGCAACGAGACGAGGCGCGCACGCGTAACCATCACGCGAGCACGTCGGTGCCTCGATCCTCCATTGACGAAAAGTAACGAAAACTGTCGTCAAGGCTGGCAGACCCGCGCCGGGTCCGGGTAGGATCGACGCCAGTTGGAAGCGACATCACGGCGGATTGGGGCCGCCGGGATGTTGGCGCCATCGCCTCGTGCCGGAGGACTGGACGCATGGACAGTTATCTTAAGCATTGTATTGTCGGTTCGATATTTCTCATCGTCGTGGCGATTTCTTCGTGTGAGCGTCCGAGCCACCTCGGGGGGAGCTGCGAGTCGACGGCCGACTGCGAGTCGGACACCCAGTACGCGCCCGGCACGGAGTGCGCGGACGGGGTGTGCACCTGCGTCCAGGAGGGCCACACGCTGTGCTGTGAGCCCGAAGACACGGCCCCTGACTGCTTCCTCGCCTGCCGTCCCTGCAGCGAGTGCCAGGAGGGCTGGTTCAGCTGCGCGCCGGGGACGGCGGGGACGGCGTGCGACAACGACGCGAAGTGCGCCGGCCCGCCGGACCCCCGCTGCGGCGCGGGGCGGTGCGTGGAAAGGGTGTGCCAGGTGGACATCTACCCGGGCCCGCTGCCCTCGCAGGTGCGGGGCGACTGCGCGCAGCTCGAGTGCACGCAGGCGGGCGAGGTCGTGGTGACGGCGGATCCGGCCGACATCTACAACGACGGCAACCTGTGCACGTCCGATGTCTGCTCGGCGGAGAGCAGGCCTGTCAACGTGCCTTTCGACAACGGCATCAGCCTCATGGCGCTCTATGCGGTCGACCAGATCTGCTACGAGTCGCACCCGTTCGACTGCATCGTCGAGGACGACCAGTGCGGGTCTCGCCGCATCTGTGTCCCGACCGTGGGCGCGCAGCACGGCGGGGGCTTCTGCGCGCCGAGCCACTGCATCAACCTGCGGCGCGACACGGACGAGGCCGACGTCGACTGCGGCGGCATCTGCAGGCGGCCGTGCGAGGACGGATCGCGGTGCGCCGCCCCGCAGGACTGCATCTCCGGCGTGTGCCTCGGGAGCCCGATGACGTGCCAGAGCCCGACCAATTCCGACGGCGTGCGCAACGGGTCCGAGACCGGCGTCGACTGCGGCGGTCCGTGGTCGCCCTGCCCGCCGGGCGAGGGCTGCGCGACGGGCGCGGACTGCGAGGCCGGCGTCTGCTGGGCGGCCGTGTGCGAGGAGCCCACGTGCATCGACGGGGTGCGGAACGGCGGCGAGCTCGACGTGGACTGCGGCGGGCCGGCGTGCACGGCGTGCCCGCGGTAACGACGACCGGGTGTCGTTGACGCTGCCGCGTCGAGGGGGCATAGGGGCGAGATGCGCAGACTCGCCATCGAAGGAATGACCTGCGGTCACTGCGTCCAGGCGGTCTCGAAGGCGCTCGCGAAGGTCCCCGGCGTGACGCGGGTGAGCGAGGTGAGCCTCGAGCGCGGAGAGGCGATCGTCGAGGGGAGCGCGGCGGCCGAAGCGCTCGTCGCCGCCGTGGCCGAGGCCGGGTACGAGGCGCGCGACGCCGGCTGACGCCGCGGTGCGGAGGTCGGCCGCCTTTGGTATGGTGGCGGCCACCATGACGCGAGAACAGAGCGGGAAGGGTTTTCCGGAAGGGTTCCTCTGGGGCGCCGCGGCGGCGTCGTACCAGATCGAGGGCGCCGCGTCCGAGGACGGCAAGGGGCCGTCCGTGTGGGACATGTTCTGCAGGAAGCCGGACGCGGTGTGGAACGGCCAGACGGGCGATGTCGCCTGCGACCACTACCACCGGTATCAGGAGGACGTCGGCCTCATGCGCGACATCGGCCTCCGCGCCTACCGACTCAGCATCTCGTGGCCGCGCGTCCTGCCGGAGGGCACGGGCGCCGTCAACGAGCGCGGGCTCGCGTTCTACGACCGGCTCGTCGACGCGCTGCTCGAGGCGGGCGTCGAGCCTCATGCCACGCTGTTCCACTGGGACTTCCCGCTCGCGCTCTACCACAAGGGCGGGTGGCTGAACCGCGACAGCGCGGACTGGTTCGCCGAGTACACGAGCGTCGTGGTCCGGAAGCTCGGCGACCGGGTGAAGGACTGGATGACGCTCAACGAGCCGCAGGTGTTCGCGGGCGCCGGCCACTACGAGGGCCGCCACGCGCCCGGCGACCGGCTGCGCTTCGCGGAGGTCCTGCGGCTGTGCCACCATGTCCTGCTCGCGCACGGCAAGTCGGTGCAGGCGATCCGCTCGTCGAGCCCCGGCAAGTGCAACGTCTATTATGCGCCGGTCGCGCAGGTGAAATACCCCGCGAGCTCGTCACCCGAGGACCTGGAGGCCGCGCGCGCGGCCACGTGGGCGGTGAACGCGCGCACGACGTGGACCAACACGTGGTGGATGGATCCCGTGTTCTTCGGCAAGTACCCCGAGGACGGGCTCCGCCTGTTCGAGAAGGAGCTGCCCGAGGTCCGGAGCGGCGACATGGAGATCATCGCGCAGCCGGTCGACTTCTGCGGCGTGAATGTCTACTGGGGAGTCCCGGTGCGCGCCGGGGCGAACGGCGCCGCCGAGGTCGTGCCGCACCCGGTGGGACACCCGATCACCGCCTTCGAGTGGTCCGTCACGCCCGAGTGTCTCTACTGGGGTCCCAGGTTCTTTTACGAGCGGTACAAGCGCCCCATCGTGATCACCGAGAACGGCCTGTCCACCCGGGACTGGATCTCGCTCGACGGCAAGGTGCACGATCCTCAGCGCATCGACTTCATGGCGCGCCACCTGATCGAGCTCCGCCGGGCGATCGCCGAGGGCGCGGCCGTGAACGGGTATTTCCACTGGTCCATCCTGGACAACTTCGAGTGGGCCCATGGCTACAAGCACCGCTTTGGCCTCGTCTTCGTCGACTATCCCACCGGCAAGCGCGTGCTCAAGGACTCGGCGCACTGGTACCGCGAGGTCATCGCCTCGAACGGCGCGACCCTCGGCGGGTGAGCCGGCCGCGGGGGCGGGGGCGAGGTCGAGGACGGACAGCGCCGTCGCGCGGCGACGCAGAGCTGCTGGGCGCTTCGTCCGGCGGCCGACGCCAGTGATAGCCTCGCTCTCCGTGTCCATGTCGCGCCCCGCTCCATTCCGGATGGTTCAAGGCACTCCTGCCGCCCCGACCCGGCCGATCGCAGCGCGTGGATCCAGCTCATGTACACGGCGCCGAAGCGCGTGCTCGCGACGCCGTTCGCCCAGGTGCTCGCCCGGCGCGCCGGCGAGGCGCCCGTGTACCAGGACGAGGCGTACGCCGCGTCGCGGCCGGTGGCGAGCGCCGAGCAGTTCACGCGCGCGGTGCTCGAGCAGCTGAACCGCGCGCGCGCGGAGGTCGGGCTCCGCCCTGTCGCGCTCGCGGCGCGCGAGTCCGCCACCGCCGCGCGGCTCGCGCCGCACTACTTCGCGGCGGCGCTCGGCGAGGGCGAGCGGCCGGAGACGGACGTCATCGCGCTCGGGCTGCTCGCGGGCTGGGAGGTCGACGGGACGATCCGGAGCGGCAGCTTCGTCTCGAGCTTCTCGCCGCGCGGGCTGGACGCTGGCCACTGGCTCACGGCCGCGCTGGAGATGCCGGTCGGCCGGATGACGCTCTTCGCGCCCGACATCGAGCAGGTGGCGCTCGGTCCGCTCCTGACGCGCGGCCCAGACGGGCTCGGGGCGGTGGTGACCGGGTACCGCTTCCACCACGGCAGCGACCACGCCGCGGACGTGAACCTGCTGCTCTCCCGCGTCATCGACGCGCGCCGCCGGATGGGCCTGGCGGCTCCGCTGCGCCTCTCGGACGTCGGCGAGGCGATGGGGGAAGAGCTCCGCCTCGTGCACGTGGGCGAGTCGGACACGAGCTCCGCGCTCGAGGCGGTCATGTCGCGGGCGGTCGCGCAGTACGGAAGCAGCATGCGCGGCTTCGCCATCGAGACGACGTCGCTCGACGCGCTGGAGCTCCCGCCCGAGCTGCTGCGCCAGCGGGCGCTGCACCTCGACATCGGCGTCACCCACCACCGGCCGAAGGGCGCGGCCTGGGCGCAGTACGTGATCCTGGTCGTCTTCGCCGACTACAGCGCGAACGAGGCGTGAGGCGCGGCCGCGCGGCCGCGCGAGTGGACGCGCCGGGCCGGGAGCCGCGGCGGCGGCGCGCGCCGCCGGCCCGCGCCGCGGGCGAGCGCCTCGGCCGGCTCAGGAGGCGATCGGCTCGTCGCCGTCTTCCTCGTCGTCGAGCGGCTCGTCGTCCCCGCTCGCCAGGTCGTACCCGTGCGGATCGAAATCGTCGAACATGGCCTGCAGGCGCTCGGTGAGCGAATCCCACGTGTCCGGCGGCTCGCCTGCCTGGCGATCGCGCTCCGCCAGGGCGAACGCGGCGGCGACCGCCGAGGTCAGCGGGCGTGCGTCCTGGAGCACCGCGACCTTCGAGGCGTCGCCGTTGCACGAGTACGCCAGCAGGTAAGCCCGATAGATGTCCTCATTCGTCTTGTCGCTCATTCCTCGTCCTTCGTCGTTCGTCGTCCGGCGCGCCGTTCGTTCCGTGGTCTGGCCTTCCGGGCGCGGCGGACCGGGGGTGCGAGCGTAGCCCATCTCGGCGTCCATCGGGGTGGTCTGTGTCTCGCCCGCGCGTCCCTCTCGAGCGCCGCGCGGGCGCAGCCGGATCAGTGGCGCAGCCGGTCGCGCAGCGTGCGCACGGCGCGCTCGAGCCCCGCGTGGTGGTGGAAGCAGCACTGACCGATGCGCGGCTGGCACTGCGACGAGCGGAGCATCTCGAGGAACACGAGCGCCCGCGCGTCCCCCTCGAGCGCCGCGCGCTCGAACAGCGCGTGCTTGCGCCGGCAGGGCGCCTCGCGCAGCTCCACGGCGATGCGCAGCGGGACGCTGGCGCGCTTCAGCACCTCGGGCCGGCGGAGCAGCTCGGCCGCGCGCTTCCCGCCCTGCGTGCCGCCGTAGCCGCTCACGATCTCGTAGGCGATGTCGAGGCCCTCGGGGCCGAGGCGGCTCTCCAGGGCCTCGAAGATCGGGTCCGCGCGGCCGTCGGGCCGGTACGAGCTCTTCACCGCGACCGCGGCCGCGGCCGTCATCACGTCGCGGTCCTCGAAGGCGGAGCGGTCCCTCTCGAGCAGCGCGAAGAGCGCGCTCTCCGCGTCGTCCCACCGCTTCGCCTGGACCGACTCCACGAGGCGCGCCCGCTCGGCCGGCAGGCCCGCGCCCTCGAGCGGTCCCGGACCGGCGTCCGCGACGGCGTCCGCGGCCGGCGCCGTCGCGGATGCCGCCAGCCCGGGGGCCGAGGCGCTCGCGGCCGGCGCCGCGGAGGGCGCTCGCGGCGGCGCGCCCAGGGTGCCCGGCGCCGCGGCGGCCGGCGCCGCGGCGGCCGGCGCCTGCATCGAGGCGGTCGCCTCCCGGAGCTCCTGGCCAGCGACCGCCGGCGCCGGCGGGCTCGCGGGCACGCGGCGGAGGAGCACCGCGCCCGCCGCGCCCACGGCGACCAGCGCGGCCACCCCGAGGAGCCAGCCCAGGGCGCCCCGCCGTGGCCGTGGCCGGCCCTCCGCCGCCTCGCGCGCGTCCTTCCCTGGTGCGCCGCCGCGCGCGTCCCTGGCCGCGCGTGTCCCTGGCCGCGCGCCGCCCTCGTCGCCGCCACCCGCCTCGTCGCCGCGGGCCGCCGCTGCGTCGCCGGCGCCGTCTCTCCGCGGCGCTGGTGGCTCGGCCGGCGGCACCGCGCGCATCGCGCCGTCCGGCCACGACGTCCCGCTCGAGAGCGGGTCCTTCCAGGAGAGCAGGCCCAGCGCCTCGGACCTCGGCACGGCCGCGTCGAGCGCGGCGAGCAGCGCGCGCGCGCTCGCGTGGCGCGCCTCCGGGTCCTTGCGCAGCAGCCGCATCACGAGCGCCTCGAGCTCGCGCGGCACCTCCACGCCCGGGGCGCGGAGCCGGAGCGGCGGCGGCGCCGTGTTGCACTGGTCGCGGAACAGCTCGACGGGCACGATCGAGTCGAACGGGTGCTTCCCGGCGAGCATCTCGTAGAGGATGAGCCCGAGGGCGTAGAGATCGGAGCGCTCGTCGACGTGCTCCATGCCCTGCGCCGCCTCCGGCGCCATGTACGCGAGCGTGCCGAAGACCATGCCGCTCAGCGTGATCCGGACGGGCTCGGGCTGCTCCTCGGCGCTGTGCGCGTACGTCGTGGAGAGGCGCTCCAGCGGCACCTTCGCGAAGCCGAAATCGATGAGCTTCACCGCGTCGGTGCCGTGCTCGACCATGACGTTGCGCGGCTTGAGGTCGCGGTGGATGACGCCGCGCTCGTGCGCCGCGGCGAGCGCCGCCGCGATCTGCCGCGCGATCTCGGCGGCGCGCGCGGCGGGCACCGGGCCCTTCTTGATGATGCGGTCGAGCGTCGGACCGCGGACGTACTCCAGCACGAGGAACCGGGAGCCGTCGGAGAGGGTCCCGAAATCGGTCGCCGAGGCGATGTTCGGGTGCTGGATGTGCGCGCCCGCGATCGCCTCGCGCTCGAAGCGCGCCGTGAGCTCCGGGGAGCCCTTCGCCGCGGGCAGGAGGATCTTCACCGCCAGCCACTTGCGCAGCAGCAGGTGCTCGGCCTTGTAGACCGCGCCCATCCCGCCCGTCGCGACGAGCTCGACGATCCGGTAGCGGTCCGAGATCACCGTCCCGACCATCTGCGCCGCCGCGCTCTCTGCGGACGTGTCGCGCGGCGCGGCGCTCGGGGCGAGCGACGGATCACCGGGGGCACGGGGCGGGGAGGCGCTCACGGGAAGGCGTGAACTGTCCGGCCTCGCCCGATTTTTGTCAAAGGGGGCGGCGGTGCTGGGGGGCGACGCGGGGCGGTGGCGCGCTGGCTTGCCTATTGAATTGGCCGCGTGCCCGGGCCAAGGATGCGCCATGGCCGATCCCGTCCACGCCCTCTCCCGCGCTCTCCAGGCGGCGATCACCGCTGCGTTCGGCGCCGAGCACGCCGCCACGGATCCCTCGCTGCGCCGCTCCAGCCACGCCGACTACCAGGCGAACGCCGCCATGGCCCTCGGCAAGCGCCTCGGCAAGCCGCCGCGCGAGGTCGCCGCGGCGATCGTCGCGCACCTGGAGGTCGGCGGGATCTGCCGCAAGGTCGAGATCGCGGGCCCCGGGTTCGTGAACCTCACGCTCGACGACGCCTACCTGGTCGGCGAGCTGGCCGAGACGGCGGGCAGCGGGCAGCTCGGGATCGCGCCCGCGGCGCAGCCCGAGACGGTCATCGTCGACTACTCGGGCCCGAACGCCGCGAAGGAGATGCACGTCGGCCACCTGCGCAGCACGATCATCGGCGACGCCCTCGCGCGCGTCCTCGAGGCGCTCGGCCACCGCGTGATCCGCCAGAACCACCTCGGCGACTGGGGCACGCCGTTCGGCATGCTGATCGAGCACATGCTCGACCTCGGCGAGGCGGCCGCCTCGGAGGAGCTCTCGGTCGGCGACCTCGACGCTTTCTACAGGCAGGCGCGCGCCAAGTTCGACGGCGACCCGGCGTTCGCCGAGCGCTCTCGCCGACGGGTCGTGCGGCTCCAGGGCGGCGACGAGCAGACGCTCGCCCTTTGGCGGCAGCTCGTGCGCGAGTCGACGCGCTACTTCGAGTCGGTCTACCGCCGCCTCGGCGTGACCCTGACGGCGGCCGATTTCGCGGGCGAGAGCTTCTACAACCCGATGCTGGCCGACGTCATCGCCGAGCTCACGGCGAAGGGGCTGGCGCGCGAGAGCGAGGGCGCCCTCTGCGTCTTCCCGGCGGGCTTCACGGGCAAGGGTGGCGAGCCGCTGCCGCTCATCGTGCGCAAGCAGGACGGCGGCTACGGCTACCCCACGACCGACCTCGCGGCGATCCGCCATCGCCTCACGACCGTCGGCGCGCAGCGGCTCATCTACGTGGTGGGCGCGCCGCAGAGCCAGCACTTCGCGATGGTCTTCACGACGGCGCGGGAGGCGGGCTGGCTCGCGCCCCCGGCCCGGGCCGAGCACGTGGCCTTCGGCTCGGTGCTCGGCGCCGACAAGAAGATGTTCAAGACGAGGAGCGGCGACACGGTGAAGCTCTCGGACCTGCTCGACGAGGCCGTGGAGCGCGGCCTGAAGAAGGTGCGGGAGAAGAGCCCGGATCTCGACGCCGAGGCGGCCGGCGCGGTCGCGCGGGCGGTGGGCGTGGGCGCGGTGAAGTACGCCGACCTGTCCAGCGACCGGATCAAGGACTACGTGTTCGACTGGGACCGGATGCTGGCGCTCGAGGGGAACACGGCGCCTTATCTGATGTACGCGCACGCCCGCGTGCGATCGATCTTCCGCAAGGGCGGCGTCGCATCGGAGTCGGCGCGTGGAGCCGGGTTCACGCTGGCCGAGCCAGTCGAGCGGGCGCTCGCGCTGGAGTTGCTCCGGTTCGGGGCGGTGCTCGAGGACGTGGCCGCCACGCTCGAGCCGCACCGGCTGTGCGGCTATCTCTACGAGCTCGCCGGGTCGTTCACGACGTTCTACGAGCGCTGTCCGGTGCTCAAGGCCGAGAGCGACGAGGTGCGCCGCTCGCGGCTCGCGCTGTGCGATCTCACGGCGGAGGTGCTGGCCAAGGGCCTCGGCCTGCTCGGCATCGAGGCGCCCGAGCGGATGTAGCCGCGCCTTCAGCGCGCGCGCCGCAGCTCGTCCGGCGAGGCAGACGAGCCATCGGAGCCGGCGCGCCGCAGATCCGGCGAGGCAGACGAGCCCATCTTCCACGGCGCGCCGGAGATCGAGATAAGCGGGCGAGCCCATCGCGCGCGAGCGCGCCGCAGACCGAGACAGCGGGCGAGCCCATCGCGCGCGAGCGCGTTTTCCGGGAGCCGCGCGTGGGTTGCGCGCGAGCTCGACGCGGTCCTCGTGGCAAAGTGCAGGGATGATGGAACTGCGGCTTTCTCTTCCCGGCGCCGGCGCCGGCGTCGCGGCGATGGCGGCGCTCGTCGCGGCGCTCGGGTGCTCGGCGGTGGGGGGCTCGCCCTCGCCGGGCGGCGCGGGTGATCAGGGCGCGGCGTCCTCGGGGGCCGACGGCGAGGACGTCGCCGACCCCTCCGGCGGTCTCGATGGGCCGGGCGCGCCGGGGCCGGGCGGCGGCGGCGCTGGCCCCGTCGCCGACCCGAACGCGGACACGGACGCCGACGGGTTCACGCCCGCCGGCGGCGACTGCAACGATGCGGATGCAAATGTGAACCCCGGCGCGATCGAGGTCGAGGTGACGGAGCCCGACGCGAGCGGCCAGGTGCCTGCGCCGGCGGACGAGGACTGCGACGGCGCGATCGACAACGTGGCGCCTCCCTGCGACGAGGGGCTCTCGCTGGAGGACTTCGATCCGGCGAACGGCGCGAGGGCGATCGACCTGTGCGCCGTCGCGTCCCCCGAGGAAAGGCGGTGGGGCGTGCTGTCCGCGAGGTACGTCCGCGGGGACGGCTCGCCGGCGGAGCGGTCGCCCGCGGTCGGCCTCTTCGACGGCTTCGGGCCGAACGTGCACGTGCAGGGCGGCGCGCGCCTGCTCGCGCTCTCGACGGGGCGCGCCCGCCCGCCGGATCACCTCGACGCCTGCTGGTCCGAGAGCTGCTCGAACTACGGTCCTGGCGCCGCGCCGCCCGGGTTCCCCCAGGACAACCCCGACTGCCCTCCTTCCGACTTCATCAACGACGACATCGGCCTCGAGGTCGTCCTCCGCGCGCCGAGCAACGCGACCGGCTACGAGTTCCTCTTCAAGTTCTACACGTACGAATACCCGGAGTGGGTCTGCCAGGACTTCAACGATCAGTTCGTCGCGCTGGCCACGCCGGCGCCTCCGGGGTCGTACAACGGCAATCTCTCGTTCGACGCGGAGGGCAGGCCGGTCAGCGTCAATATCGCGTTCTTCGATGTCTGCGACAGATGTCCGCTCGGCTCGAGCGAGCTGGTGGGGACCGGGTTCAGCCCGCGCCACGACGGCGGCACCCGGTGGCTGAAGACCCGGGCGCCGGTGCGGGGCGGAGAGGAGATCACGCTCCGGTTCATCCTCTTCGACACCGGGGATGATCGCTTCGACTCCACCGCGCTCATCGACGGGTTCCGCTGGATCGCCACCGGCGGGACCGTGAGCCTGGAGACCGCGCCCGCCGTCGACCCCCGCTGAGCGGCGCGGCGCTCGCGCGTAACGTCGCCCGCGTCGCCCGCGTCGCTCGCTTCCGGGGCGGGCGGGAGGCCTGATGAACGCCCTGCGTTCGCCATCCTACCTGCAGGTCCGACACGCCCCGCCGCAATCCACGTCGAGCTCGCTTCCATTCAGGGTGCCGTCATCGCACGAGGGCTCCTGGCAGACACGCTCCCTGCACACGCCGGACGCGCAGTTCTCCCCGGCGAGGCACCCTTCGCCGACGGGGCACAGCGGGCACGAGCGGGTGCCGCAGTCGACGCCGGTCTCGAAGCCGTTCGCCACGCCGTCCACGCACGTCGGCGCCTGGCAAACCCCCAGGCGACATACGCCCTCTTTGCAGTCGATGCCCGTCGCGCACGAGCCGCCGAGGCGACAAGGCCTGCACGAACCGCCGCAGTCGGTGTCGGTCTCCCCTTCGCGATCATCCGTGAATCCATTGCTGCAGTGCGGGGGGACACACGTGTCCTCCGTGCAGGTCCAGCCCTCGGGGCACTCGTCGCAACTCCAGATGACGATGGCCCCGCCCTCCCCGCACGAAAGGAAAAAAGGCGCCGTCAGCCCCAATGCAATGACGCGTCGAAGCATGGTGCTCGCTCTTCTTTGTAGTTGATGGCCTGTTGACGACGACAGTACATCAAGCAACGCCATCGAGGGCGCCGATCTGGCCGTTTGCGCGCGGATTTGTAGCATTCCGGAATGCCGTCTCGGATTGCCAAATAATCGACATGGGAAGATCCGCCGGGGCGTGGAGGCCTGGCTCGGACGCGCGGAGAGCGCGGGGTTGGAGATCGGACGCGCGGAGATCGGAGGTGCAGAGTGACGAGAGGAGAGGGGAGCTCATCGACGCGAGATGGCCCGTGGCACCGGCCGTTCTCTACGGATTCGACAGGAGCGCGCCGCGCGGCGCCGCGCGCGGCCGACAGGGGCGCTCGGCGCGCTATCCAGGGAGGGCGATGGTGAAGAGGGGTGCTGTGAGGGCGCCTTGGCCCGGCGGCGAGACGGCGCTCCGGGGCGCGCGCCGCTGAGTGCCGCGGGGCGTGCCGCGCTCAGGGGCGGGCGGGGGCGCGGCGCGCCGCGACGAAGGAGCGCACGCAGAGGCCGACGTAGCCCGCCGAGAGGATGGCCATCAGGGACTGGGCGATGACGGCCGCGGGGCGCTCCACGTCGCCGCCGGAGAGCAGCGCCGGCAGCCTGGACAGGCCGCGGATCGAGCCGAGGAAGCCGACGACGCCGAGCAGCGCCGACGCGTGCATGACGTGCATGCGGTACCTCTCCTGCCTCGCGAGCAGGCCGAGCCCGATCGCGACGGCCCCGAAGCCGGCCGGGATGAGCGCGGTCGGCGCGCTCGTCGCCGCGAAGCCGCCGACGCCGAGCGCCGTGAGCAGCGCCCCGTAGCCTATGGTCACATTCGACATGCTCGACATGCAGAGCCTCCTTGTCCGGAGCCCCCGGGATACCGCGGCCGGCGCGCCCCCGCCACCGCGGCCGCCCGCGCCCGCGCCGCGCGTGCGCGTGACGATCGCCGCGCGTCCGGGTCGCGGTGGACCGGAGCGCGGCCCGGACGCGCGGCGATCGTCACGGGGCCGCGCTCGCCGCCACGGCCGGCGGGAGATCGCCCGGGCCGCCGCGCTCGCGGTCGCCAGGGCGTCCGCGGGCGGAGCGCGGCGGCGTGGTTAGATTCCGCCCCCATGCTCGGCCTCTCCCGCCTGCGGGACAGCTTCGCCTACACCCCGCGGACGCTCAAGCTCGTCTGGCGCTCGTCGAGGGCGGCCAGCGTCGCGCTCGGCGCGCTCACGCTGGCGGCGGCGGTGCTGCCGCTCGGCGTGGCCTACGTGGGCAAGACGATCACGGACGCGGTGGTCGCGCGCGACCAGAGCGCGGCGCTCGTGTGGGTCGCGGTGGAGCTCGGCCTCGTGGCCGCGCTCGCGCTCGCGCAGCGCGGCCTCGCGCTGACGCGGCAGCTGCTCGGCGCGCGGCTCTCGATCGACATCCACGCGCTCATCCTCGAGAAGGCGCTCTCGCTCGATCTGGCGCACTTCGAGGACTCCGAGTTCTACGACCAGCTCACCCGCGCGCGCCGCGAGGCGTCGTCGCGCCCCGCGTCCGTGGTGACCGAGAGCTTCTCGCTCGTGCAGAACCTCATCACGCTCGCCGGATACGGCGCGATGCTCGTGGGGTTCAGCGCCTTCGCCGTGCTCGCGCTCTTGCTCGCGGCGATCCCGGCCACGGTCGCGGAGGCGCGCTTCTCGGGCGCGGCGTTCCGCCTCCGGAACTGGCGATCTCCCGAGGCTCGCCGGCTCAATTACCTCGAGTACGTGCTCGCCAACGACGGCCACGCCAAGGAGGTGAAGCTCTTCGGGCTAGGGCCGATGTTCCTCGATCGGTACAAGGCGCTCGCCGCGTCGTTTTACCGGGAGGACAGCGCCCTCGCGGTCCGCCGCGCCGGGTGGGCTTACGGCCTGTCGCTCCTCGGGACGGCCGCGTTCTACGGCTGTTATGGCGCCATGGCGCTCGGCGCCGCGGCGGGGCGCCTCTCGCTCGGCGCGATGGTGCTTTATGTAGCGGCCTTCCGGCAAGGCCAGCAGGCGTTCCAGGCCGTCCTCGCCGGCATCGGCGGCATGTACGAGCACAACCTCTACATGTCGAATCTCTTCCAGTACCTGAGCATCCCGACCAGCGCGCCAGCCGCGCTCGCGGACGGCGGCGCGGCCGCGCTCTCGCCCAGCGCGCCAGCCGCGCTCGCGGACGGCGGCGCGGCCGCGCTCTCGCCCAGCGCGTCTGCCGCGCTCGCGGACGGCGGCGCGACCGCGCTCTCGCCCAGCGCGTCTGCCGCGCTCGCGGGCGGCGCGAGCGACAGGGGCGTGCGGTTCGAGGGGGTCGGCTACCGGTATCCTGGCCAGTCGCGCTGGGCGCTCCGGGGGATCGATCTCCACATCCCGAGCGGACAGAGCCTGGCGCTGGTCGGGCACAACGGCGCGGGCAAGACGACGTTCATCAAGCTGCTCACGCGGCTCTACGAGCCCACCGAGGGGCGCATCCTGCTCGACGGCAAGGATCTCCGCGCCTGGGATATCGACGCCCTGCGCCGGAGGGTCGGTGTCGTGTTTCAGGATTTCAACCAGTACCAGCTCACGTTGCGCGAGAACGTCGGGCTGGGCAGCCTCGAGCACCTCGCGGACGAGCCGCGCATCGGGCGCGCTGTCTCCGAGGGCGGCGCGGACGAGGTCGTGACCGCGGTGCCGGGGGGCCTCGACGCGCAGCTCGGGCGCTGGTTCAAGGACGGCGTCGAGCTGAGCGGCGGGCAGTGGCAGAAGATCGCGCTCGCGCGCGCCTTCATGCGCGAGCAGGCCGACATCCTCGTGCTCGACGAGCCGACCGCGGCGCTCGACGCCGAGGCCGAGCACGCGGTCTTCCAGCGGTTCCGGTCGCTCTCCAAGGGGCGCACGACGATCGTCATCTCGCACCGCTTCCCGACCGTGCGCATGGCCGACCGCATCCTCGTCCTCGACGGCGGGCGCATCGTCGAGGAGGGCACCCACGACGAGCTCGTCGCGCGCGGCCAGCGCTACGCCCGCATGTTCGCGCTGCAGGCCGAAGGCTACCTGTAGCGCCTCCGGCGCGAGCGCGAGCGCGAGCGCGACCGCGGCGAGCTGCGCCGTCGGCCGATCCTCGTCGCTCGTGCGAGCGCCCGCGCGGCGCGCACGGCGCCGGGCCGCCCTTCCTCTCGCCGGCTCGGGCGGAAGCCTCGGGACGCGCGCGACGCCGCTGCCGCGGCGGCTCGAGCGAGCTCTGCCTGCTAGGCTCGGCGTATGCGCGACACGCTCCCCAAGGAGGTCGGCCAGGCGATCCGCATCCTCCGGCTGCTTCGCGGGCTCAGCATGCAGGAGTTCGCCGAGCGGGCGCAGCTCTCGGCCACGTACCTGCGGCAGGTCGAGCGCGGCGAGCGGGATCTCGGCCTCGGCGCGCTCGGCCTGATCGCCCAGGGGCTCCAGTGCGACGCGCGCCTCCTGCTCCCCGGCGACGGGCGCAGCCCGGTCGCGTCCGTCGTGGCAGAGCTCTTTGACCGGTCCCAGGAGACCCTCCAGAACGCGATCCTCTTCCTGCTCATGGAGCCTGACGATTCGCCCAGGAAGCAAGCAATGCTCGCCCTGGCCAGCGAGGATCCCGAGCGCTCTCGTCCGGCGGCACCGCCCAAGTCGCGCCCGCCGGAGCGCGCCGTCTCGGGGCGAGCTCCCCCGTCGTCGAGCCGTCGTTCCGGGAAGTGAGCGCGCCGTCTCGCTCGCTCCGTGACCCACGGTCCGCCCTGGCGACGGCTTCCGCGGGCCTTGAACGTCTGTTACGGTTACAGCCAACCGATGTTCCCCGAGCCGTGTCCGGGGGTGTCATGGACTCGAACCTCGTGCCGGAGGTCCGACGCAGTGAGCAGAATCTTCTGGGCTGATCCAACATCGCAGCGCGCGTCCGCGCATCGCCATTCCTTCTTGTCTCCACGCGCCCGGGCTGCAGCTGCTGTGTCCGGAGTGGGGCTCGCGGCGGGGGGCCCATGGTGATCCTGGGCCAGGAGTTCGCGGGCTACACCATCGTCGCCAGCCTCGACTTGCCCGCTCCGGCCGAGACCTATCGCGCGCTGGACGCCGACGGTCGCGAGGTGACACTTTATGTCCAGGAGCACATCGAGCTCGACCCCGGCGCGTTCCGCCGTGAGCTCGAGCGGCTCCTCTCGCCGTCTCCGGCGATGCACGGCATCGTGCCAGTGCTCCGGGGCGGCATGGAGGGCAATGCCGGCTGGCTCGCCGCCCGGCCGAGCGATGACCCGTCGGTGGAGGAGCTCTTGCCCCGGCTCCGCTCCGTCGCATACGAGCTGGCGGTCGACGTCGCGCGGACGCTGATCGCGGCGCACGCGCTGGGGCTGTCGCACGGGGATCTCGGCCCGCACACGGTGGAGATCTCCTGCCAGGGGGTGGCTGTCGTCAGGGCGTTCGGGCTGCACCGGCTGTTCGGGGCGCCGGCGGACATCGTGGCGGACGCGGCGCGCTACCGGGCGCCGGAGGTGTTCGACGCGCGCGTGATCGACCATCGAACGGACATCTACGGGCTCGGGATGCTGCTGTACTGCGCCCTCGCGGGCCGACGGCCTTTCGAGGGGCGCGACGATCTCGACGTGTGCGCGCTCGACGAGGTGCCCCCGCCGCTCGAGGGCGTGCCGCCTCAGGTGAACGAGGCGCTGGCCCGGGCGCTCGCGAAGGATCCCGACGCGCGGTTCCAGACGGTGCAGGAGCTCATGACCGCCGTGCGGCCGCTGCTCCTCGCCGACTCGGCGACGCTCGCGGGGGGCGCTCCGCCGCCGCAGGAGCCGCCGCCCGACACCGAGCGGAGCGTGCCCACGCCGGAGTCGCGCAACACGCTGCCCACCGGGACCATCCCTCCCGAGGCCATGCGGCACCCGGTGGTCCAGGTCGCTGCTCCGCGCTGGCGCCGCGGTCTGCTCCTGAGGGCCGCGGGAGCGCTGCTGCTCGTCGCGCTGACGAGCGCGGCGGTCGCGGTGCCGCTGAGCTCCTACATCGCCCGGCGCGGGGCGCCGCTCCCGCCGCCCGTCGAGCCTCCGGTGTACGTGAGTAACCTGGATCACAATGCCGAGGTGGCGCCGCCGGTGCAGTGCGAGCCGGGCGTCCACGAGGCGGTGCATCCCGCTGTCGAAAGGCCCGTCCTGCGGTCCCGGGCGGCGCGTCGCCCGGCGCCGGCGTCGCTGGCCACGACCCCGGCCGTGGAGGCCGGTGGAAGCGCCCGTCAGCGGTGGTACGGCGACCAGCTCTTCTGAGGCACCTTCGCAGGCTGCCCGCCGCAATCTGGGGTGGGGTCGGTGGGCTGCAGGCCGCAACCTGGGGTGGGGTCGGTGGGCTGCAGGCCGCAACCTGGGTGGGTCTGTGGCCCAACCTGGGTGCGCCCGCCTGCCGCAACCTGGGCGCCCGCCGCAACCTGGGTGGGTCTGCGGCCCAACCTGGGTGCGCCCGCCCGCCACGACCTGGGCGCCCGCCGCAACCTGGGTGGGTCCGTGGCCCAACCTGGGTGCGTCCGCCCGCCGCAACCTGGGCGGCAAACGACACCCCGGCGGATTGGGGCCGCCGGGGCGTCCGCATCGCAGGCCTCGTGCCGGAGGCCTGGACGCATGGCTAGCTTACTAAAGCATTCCGTCGATCGATCTTAAATTCTCGTGGCGTCGACAAATTTCTCCGCTCTTCGGCGTGACCCCTCGTCCGCCTGTGTGAGCAGGGTCGGACCGTGGTTGCGTGCGACACCCCGGCCGGGCGCGCCGACCGCGCTGCTCAACCTCGTCCTGGATCGCGCGGGTACGGGCCCCCAGCGGGAAGGCGAGCGCGCGCGACACGCTGCGAGCCGGCGGACGCGACGGCGCCTCTCGTCGTCGTGCCCCCCTCGGTCAGCGTGCCCGCTCAGCGGAGCTCGTTGCCCGGCAGCGGCTGGAACACGTTCGCCCGGTACCACCGGAGCTCCTCGATCGACTCGCGGATGTCGTCGAGCGCGCGGTGGATCTCGCGCTTCTTCGGCGCGGAGCGCCTCGGGTACCAGCGGCGGACGAGCTCCTTGAGCGTGGAGACATCCACGATGCGGTAGTGCAGGAAGGAGAGGAGAGCCGGCATGTAGCGCTGCAGGAAGGCACGGTCCTTCCACACGGAGTTGCCGCACAGCACGGCCGTGCCCTCGTCGCAGTGCGCCTCCAGGAACGCGCGCGTCTCGGACTCCGCGTCGCCGACCGAGAGCGTGGAGGCGTGGATGCGCGCGAGGAGACCCGAGCGGGCGTGGAGATCGCGGACGAAGTCGCTCATCCCCGCGAGCACCTCCTCGGGCTGATGGATGACGAGGCACGGCCCCTCCGCGACGACGGTCAGATCCGGCTCCGTGACGATGGTCGCGATCTCCACGATCGCGCACGTGCTCTCGTCGAGCCCCGTCATCTCCAGATCGACCCAAACCATGCGCTGCGACCGGTCCGTCATCGGCGGCGAGCATAGCCGATCCGCGGTGGCTCAGGTCCACCTGGACCTGCCCGCGAGCAGGCTGCCCCGGGAGCGGGTCGTGTGCTAAGGACGGGCCGGACACCTGGGTCGGGAGGATGTCATGCGAGACGTTTTCATCGTGGATGCCGTTCGCACGCCGCGCGGGCGCGGCAAGGCAGGCAAGGGAGCGCTCTCCGGCGTGCACCCCCAGGAGCTCCTCGCGCAGACGCTCAACCGCCTCGCCGAGAAGACCGGGATCCGCAAAGAGGACGTGGAGGACGTCGTCGTCGGGTGCGTGACCCAGGCGAGCGAGCAGGGGGCGTGCATCGCGCGCACCGCGATCCTCGCGGCCGACTGGCCGGACGTCGTGACCGGCGTGACCGTGAACCGCTTCTGCGGCTCGGGCGCGCAGGCGGTCAATTTCGCGGCCATGGGGGTCATGTCGGGCCAGCAGGAGCTCGCCATCGGCGGCGGCGTCGAGAGCATGTCGCGCGTGCCCATGGGCTCCGACGGCGCGCCCCTCGACGGGAACAACCTCGCGCTCCGCCAGAAGCTGGCGATGGTGCCGCAGGGCATCTCGGCGGACCTCATCGCGACGATCGAGGGCTTCTCGCGCGAGGACGTCGACCGCTTCGCCCTGGCGAGCCAGCAGAAGGCCGAGAGGGCCGCGCGCGAGGGGCGCTTCGCGAAGAGCCTGTTCACGGTCGTCGACCTCGACGGCAAGCCGCTGCTCGACAGGGACGAGCACCCGCGGGCCGGGGCGACGATGGAGGCCCTCGCGAAGCTCGAGCCGGCGTTCACCGGCCTCGGGTCGACCCCGATGGGCCCCGCCGGCGAGACGGTCGACGAGCTGGCGCTCGTGCGGTACCCGCAGGTGAAGGCGATCCAGCACGTCCACACCGCGGGCAACTCGAGCGGCATCGTGGACGGGGCCGCGGTGGTGCTGCTCGCGTCGGGCGACTACGTGAAGGCGCACGGGCTCAAGCCGCGGGCGAAGATCCGCGCCGTGGCGACGGTCGGGGCGGAGCCGGTGATCATGCTGACGGCCCCGGCGCCCGCGTCGGAGCGGGCGCTCAAGAAGGCGGGGATGCAGGCGCGCGACATCGATCTCTGGGAGATCAACGAGGCGTTCGCGGCGGTGCCGCTGCAGACGGCGCGCAAGCTCGACATCGATCTCGACCGCGTCAACGTGAACGGCGGGGCGATCGCGCTCGGGCACCCGCTCGGCGCGACAGGGGCCTGCCTCATCGGCACGGCGCTCGACGAGCTCGAGCGCGAAGGCAAGGCGACCGCGCTGATCACGCTGTGCATCGGCGGAGGGATGGGCGTGGCGACCATCGTCGAGCGGGTGTGAGCCGCGCCGGCGCCGTGATGGGGGTGCCCGACGAGCCTGGGAGCTCCGCTCACGAGCACCCGCGCGGGCACGGCGAGCGGCACGATCACGGCCACCACGGCCACGATCACGATCACGACCACGGTCACGGCGACCCAGGGCATCACGACCACGACCACCGGCGCGCGCCGCTCCGCCGGCTGATCGCGGCCTTCGCGCTCACGGCGTCGTTCCTGCTCGTCGAGGCGGCGGTCGGGTGGTGGTCGAAGAGCCTCGCGCTGCTCGCCGACGCGGGCCACATGCTCGCGGACGCCGCGGCGCTCGGGCTCGCGATCATCGCGCAGCGCATCGCGGCGCAGGCGCGGACGCGCGCGCGGACGTACGGCTTCCGGCGCGCCGAGGTGCTCGCGGCGTTCGCCAACGGCATCGCGCTGGCGCTGACGGCGATCTGGATCTTCATCGAGGCGGCCCGCAGGTGGCGCGAGCCGCAGGCGGTGCACGCCGAGGCGCTGGCGATCACCGCGGCGCTGGGGCTGCTCGTGAACGTGGCCTCGGCGCTGCTGCTCTCGACCGGCGAGCGCGGGCACAACATCAACACGCGGGCCGCGCTGGCGCACGTGCTGTCGGACGCGCTCGGCTCGGTGGGCGCCATGGCGGCCGGCGTGCTCATCCTCGCCTTCGGCTGGACGCGGGCCGACCCGGTGATCAGCGCGGCCATCGGCGGGCTGGTGCTCTGGGGCGGCTGGCGGCTCGTGCGCGACACGTCCCGCGTGCTGATGGAGGGCAGCCCGATCGAGATCGACCTCGTCGACGTCGAGGGCACGATCCGGAGCGTGCCCGGCGTGGTCGACTTCCACGATCTGCACGTCTGGTCGATCTCCGACGGCTTCAACGTGCTCACGGTGCACGTGGTGCTCGCGAAGGGGCACCACGGGACGGACGTCGCCGCGGCCGTGAGCCGGCGGCTGCGCGAGCAGCACGCGCTGACCCACTGCACGATCCAGCCGGAGCCGCTCCAGGAAGAGCACCTGGTGACGCTCAGGCGTCCGGGCGCGCGAGGGCCTCGCGGGCAGGGGCCCGCGAGCGACAGGGGCGGCGTGTAGCCGGGCGGCGGCCCGGGCCGGCCCGTCAGAGCTCCTGCAGCAGCGCCTCCGCCGCCTCGGCGGGGGACTTCCCGCGCTCGTCGACGGCGACGTTGAGCTCCCGCATCCGCTCCGCGCCGATCTTGTCCTCGAGCCCCCGCAGCGCCTCGATCACCTCCGGGTGCTCCCGCGCGAGCCGCGCGCTGGCGAGGACGACGGCGTCATAGGGCGGGATCGCCCGCCGGTCGTCCTCGAGCACGCGCAGATCGAACGACACGATCCTCCCGTCCGTCGAGAACGCGCTGATGACGTCCACGTCGCCCGCCCTCACGGCCTCGTACATGAGCGACGGGTCCATGCTGCGCTGCTTCGCGAACGCGATCCCGTACCGCTGCTCGACCGTCTTCCACTCGGCGCGCTGGAAGAACTCGTAGTCTCCGCCGATCGACAGCGAGCGCGCCGACGGCACGAGATCGCTGATGGTGCGCGCGCCGAGCCGCTCCGCGAGCTCGCGCCGCAGCGCGAGCGCGTAGGTGTTCTCGAAGCCCAGCGCGGCGGCGACCACGATCCCGTGCTCCTCGAGCAGGTACTGCCTCACCCCGCGGAGCACCTCGCCCCGGTCGGCCGGCAGGTCGCTCCGCTTCATCACCGTCGCCCAGAGCGTCCCGGAGTAGTCCACGTACGCGTCGATCTGGCCCGTCCTCAGCGCGTCGAACGCCACCGTCGACCCCAGCGACTCCACCGCCTCGGTCGGCAGCCCCGTGTCCCGCTGGATCTTCCCCGCGAGGATGCGGCTCAGGATGTACTGCTCGGTGAAGGTCTTGGAGCCGATGGCGATCTTCCGCGCGCCGCCCCCGAGCGCCCCCCGCGCGAAGCCCGCCGCGGCGACCGCGTAGAGCAGGGCGAACGCGCCGATCGCCGCCGCCACGAGGCCCCGGCGGCGCTGGCGGAGCCCGATCTCCAGCGCCCTCACCGTGCCGTCGAGGACGAGCGCCAGCGCCGCCGCCGCCGCGCACCCGACGAGCACGGCCGTCGTGTTGCGCGTCTGCAGCCCGCTGAAGATGTAGTTGCCGAGGCTCTCCGCGCCGATGGGGGTCGAGAGCGTCGCGGTCCCCACCGTCCACACGGTCGCCGTCCTGACGCCGGCGACGATCACCGGCATGGCGAGCGGCAGCTCCACGCGCCGGAGCCGCTGGCCCGGCGTCATGCCGACGCCCTCGGCCGCCTCGATCAGGGCCGGGTCGACGGTGGAGAGGCCCACCACCGTGTTCCTGAGGACCGGGAGCACGCTGTAGAGCACGAGCCCGAGGAGCGCCGGCACGTAGCCGATGCTCGCGGCGCCGACCGCGGCGAGCGCGGGCACCATGAAGGCGAGCAGCGCCAGGCTGGGGATGGTCTGGATGACGCCCGCGGCGGCGAGCACCGGCTGCTCGAGCCGGCGCGCGCGGGAGACCAGCACGCCGAGCGGCACGCTGACGGCCGTCCCGATGAGGAGCGCGACGAGCGTGAGCTCGAGGTGCGCGAGGAGGCGCCCGGGGAGCAGGGCGAGCTGCTCGTTCACGCCACGCGCTCCCGATCGGCGAGCAGCGCGTCGATGAGCCCCGCCTGCCGCCTGGGCGTCCCGATGAGCTGCGCCACGTACTCGTCCGCGGGCGCGGTCATGAGCTCCCGCGGCGTCCCGATCTGGGCGAGCCGGCCGCCCTGCATCACCGCGATGCGGTCGCCGAGCAGCAGGGCCTCGACCATGTCGTGGGTCACGAAGATCGCGGTCAGCCCGAGCCGGCGCCGGATCGAGAGGAACGACTGCTGGAGCCGGTCGCGCGTCAGCGGATCGAGCGCCCCGAACGGCTCGTCGAGGAGCATCACCCTGGGCTCGGCGGCGAGCGCGCGCGCCACGCCGACCCGCTGCTGCTGCCCGCCCGAGAGCTCCGCGGGGCGGCGATCGCGCACGGCGGCCGGGTCGAGCTCGCAGAGCTCGAGGAGCGCGTCGACGCGCGCGCGGATGCGCGCCGCGTCCCAGCCGAGCAGCGACGGCGTGACGCCGATGTTCTCCGCCACGGTGAGGTGCGGGAACAGCCCGAGCCGCTGGAACACGTAGCCGATGCGCCGGCGCAGCGCGTGCGGCGGCTCGCCGGTGATGTCCTGCCCGCCGATCCGGATGGCGCCCGACGTGGGCTCGATGAGGCGGTTCACCATCTTGAGCGTGGTCGTCTTGCCCGAGCCCGACCCGCCGAGCAGGACGAGGAGCTCGCCCTCCTCGACGCGCAGCGAGACGGCGTCGACCGCGACAGCGTCGGCGTAGCGCTTCGTGACCTTGTCGAGCTCGATCATGCGGGCTCCTCGGTCGCGCCGCGGGGCGCCGCCCGCGCCACGGCGCGCGCCACGGGCGCGGCGTCCACCATCACACCCCGCACCCGACGTTGCCGCGCTGGAGCCCCGCGAGGCGCGCGTCGTCGAGCGCCTCGGCCTCGGCGAGGAGCCACCGGAACATCGCGTTCGCGATCGCCCGCTCCTTGCGCGTGTTGAACAGCCAGACGGCGGCGTGGCACACGTCGGAGTGGAACTTGGGGAACGCGAGGCGGCGGAACTCCGTGCCCACGAGCCCGGCCGCGGCCTCGTACTGCGCGCGGAGCGACGTCCACTCGCGCCACTCCGCGAGCGCCGGGAGCTCGCGCTTCTCGTCGACGCGGCGGCGCAGGGCGTCGCACGCGAGCTCCACCTCGGACAGGAGCTCGTCCCGGAGGCGCCGGCGCGTGCGGCCGATCGTCGCGCCGAGGTCGTCCCACTCCGCGAGCGGCACGCGCGCCGCGCGCAGCGCCGCCGCGAGGTCCTCCTCGACCGCGCGCGCGAGCGGGCCGAGCGCCGCCTGCGCGCCCGAGGCGCCGAGCGACAGCGCCCGCTCGCGGAGCTCGGCCTGCGCGCGCTCGTCGTCGAGCGCCGCGTCCCACGCGCCGCCGAGCCGCCTGAGATCGTCGCCCGAGACCCTGCCGCGGGGCCGGAGCAGCAGCGTCGCGTGGAGCAGCACCGCGCGGCTCCACAGGTCGCCCTCGGCGATCTTCGCGGCGCACGGCTCGGGTTCATCCGGCTCCGGGCGCGGCGCGCCGTCGCCCGCGGCCAGGGCGCGGCGCACGAGCGGGAGCGTGGCGCGGCGGCGGGGCGCGGCGAGCCAGCGGAGCCAGAGCTCGACCGCGCGCGACGCGGGCACCTCGCCGGGCACCTCGCCGAGCAGCCGCGCGGCGACGGCGCCGAGCAGCGAGAGCTCGCGGCCGCCACCCTCCTGCGCGCGCTCGAGCACGGCCGTCCAGTCGCCGCGCGCGGCCGCCTCGGCGGCGAGCCAGCCCGCGGCGATGCGGCGGGCCTCGCGGGGGCAAGCGCGCTCGTCCACGCTGGCGACGCTCTCGAAGAGCGCCCGCGCGCCCTCCGTGTCGCCGCGGTACGCCGCGAGCATGGCGCCGGCGGCGACGCCCGCGCCGCGGAGCGGCACCGGGGGCGCCGCGCCCGGCGCGGGAGCCACCCCACCGCGCTCGCCGGCGCCACCGCGCTCGCCGGCGCCACCGCGCTCGCCGGCGCCACCGCGCTCGCCGACCGCGCCGCGCTCGAGCCGCTCGCTGATCCACGCCTCCGCCGCGGGATCCGGCCTCCGCGCGCGGCAGAGCGCCCACGCGGCCGCGAGCGCCGCGCCGCCGCGCCGGTCGGCGCGCCAGGTCCAGTCCGAGAGCAGCGCGACGTAGTAGGCGGCGCGCGGCAACCCCAGCGGAATGAGCGCGCGGCGAGCGAGGGGCCAGGGCGCGATGAGGAGCACGATCGGCGCGAGCAGCAGCGCGCACCAGAGCTGACCCGCGGCGAGGCCGAGCGCGAGGACGACCGTCATCGGCGCGAGGACGACCGTCAAGGCGATGCGCCAGGTGCCCGCGCCGAGCACGCCCGGGCGCGGCGGCGCCCCGGGCGAGGCCCTCCGCGCGGCCACCTCGCTGATCGTCCGCACGACGACCGCGAGGACCAGGATGAAGCCCCAGTTCATCGCGACCTCCAGCCGAGCGCGGACAGCGCTTCCGGCCACGGCGCGCGCGGATCCTCGCCAGGCGGATCCGGCATCGGGAGCTCGCCGAGGTCGTCGTCGAGCTCGTCCTTCGGCGGGGGTCTCGGGTCGAGCCGCGCCCAGACCTCGTGCGCGAGCCGCCGCTCCGGGTCCCGCAGGGCCGCCATGGCCTGCCGCACCTTGTCGGCCGTGCGGACCCCGGGGCCGACCGGCGTCGCGTAGGTCGCGGCGCTCGCGAGCTTGAGCTCGAGCATCCCGAGCAGCTTCTGCCCCTCGCGCTCGACCTCCGCGCGGCTCGCGCTCGGGCGCAGGCCGAGCACGTAGAAGGGGTTGTCGCGGATGCGGCCGAGCGCGCCGTCCATCACCGCACCCCCGACTCGTGGCCCAGCCTGCGCTTCTGCGCGTCGACCGGCAGGAGGCGCCAGATCTCCTCGGTGATCGCCCGGAGCGCCGCCGTGTCGCCGCGCTCCGCCGCGCTGCGCCCGTCGCGCACGAGCTTCTGCGCCCGGACCAGATCCGACGCCTGGTGCGCCTCGGAGGCGGCCTCCTCGAACATCCAGGCCCACGCCTTCGGGTGCCGCTGGAACGCCGCGCTGCTCAGGTTGCGGACGAGGCGGAGCTGCCGCTGCAGCTCGACCTGGTTCTTCTCGGCGCGCGCCCGCGCCACCCCCTGCGCGGCCTCCTCGAGGAGCGCCTTCTCGGTGGCCGAGCCGAGCTGCGAGATCCAGAGCGACGCGTTCGCGACGGCGGCCTGCGCCTCGGCCTCGAGCTCTGGCCAGCGCTTGTCGGCCTCGGCCTCCTCGAGCAGGACGTCGAGCTCGAGCAGCGCGCGCCGCGCCTTCTGCCCGGCGTCGGCGTCGCCGCCGCGCGCCGCGGCCACGTCGCGCTCCACCTCGACGAGCGCGCACTCGACGTAGGTGACCTTGCCGAGCGCGTGCGGCGCGTTCCTGCGCAGGGCGCTCTCGCGCACCGAGGCGAGCCGCTCGCGCATGGCGGCGAGCGAGGCGTCGAGCACCTCGGGCGCCGCCTCGGGGACGAGGAGGTGCGCGACGCGCTCGAACACGAGCCCCTGCGACGGGATCAGCGCGCGCGCCGAGAGGTGCCCGCCCCGGTCGAGCTCCAGCGTGAGCTCGATGGCCGAGCCCGCGGGCAGGGTCGCGGTGAGCCCGCTCCCGTCGATCTCGAGCGTCCCGACCACGCGGCAGAGGTGGGCGACGTCGAGCTCGCCCTGCACGATCGGGATCTTGAGCACGCACGCGCTCGATCCCCTCGGGACGCTCTCCACGCTGTGGTGCACGAACGTCCGCCGGGCCGGCAGCGGCGCGCCGCGCTCGAAGTAGACCCGCACGGTGTTGTCCGCGAGCGCGACCCCGATCGTGCGCGACAGCGGCGGATCGCTGATCGTGAGCCCCTGGACGATGGTGATCGCCTGCGGGTGCACCGGCACCCTCGCGCCGCCGGCCGAGGTCGCCTCGACGCGGAAGACGTTCGGCCGTCGCGGGAGCAGGTCCACGGTGACCACGAACGCCCCTTCGTCGTCGAGCGGGGCGTCGGCGCTCGTCCAGCCGTCGCCCTCCCGCGCGAGCCGGATCCGCTCGGGCGCGGGCCCCGGCCCCTCCACGACGCGGCCCACGACGTGCGGCGTCAGGTCGCTCGACATGGCCGGATACTGGAGCCATAGCCGGCGGCCTTCCTCCTTGGCCCGCGGAGCGGGCCGCGCGTCGAGCCCGGCCGTGGCCGCGTAGATCGCGGCCCCTTGCGCGACGAGGGTCATCGGATCGAGCCCCTCGCCGAACGGGGCGCCGAGCGCGTCCCGCACGCGCGCCCGGAGCGCCGGCATCACCGTCGGGCCGCCGACCAGCACGACGCGCGCGAGCTGCGACGCGTCGAGGCCGTGCGCGGCGAGCAGCCGCCGGCAGACCTCGATCGAGCGGTCGATGATCGGCGCGCAGAGCGCCTCGAGCGTCGACCTCTGCAGGACCAGGTCGACGTCGATCGGCTTGCCATCCACCTCGAACGCGGCGGGGAGCGCGAGCGCCGCTTCGTCGGCGCGGGTGAGCTCGATCTTGATGTCCTCGACGGCGAGCTTGAGCTTGCGGAGCGCGGCGGCGTGCCGCGGGTCGGCGCGGCTCACGGCGGCGCCCTGGGTGCGCGCGATCTCGGCGAGCGCCCAGTCGACGATGGCCCAGTCGAAGTCGCGCCCGCCGAGGAAGTTGTCGCCGTCGTGCCCGACCACGCGGAGCAGCCCGTCCCGCGTCTCGAGCAGCGACACGTCGAAGGTCCCGCCGCCGAGGTCGTAGACGAGCCAGCTGCCCGTGGACTCCTCGGCCGTCCAGCCGGCCGCGAGCGCCGAGGCCACCGGCTCCTGGATCAGCTCGACGCGCTCGAAGCCGGCGCGCCGCGCCGCCTCCGACGTCGCGGAGCTCTGGGGCAGCTCGAACAGCGCTGGCACGGAGATCACCGCGGCGGCCGGCAGGGCCCCGAGGTGCTCGGCCACGTCGGCGCGCAGCGAGCGGAGCACCTCGGCGGCGAGCTCCTCGGGCTTCTTCGTCACCTTCGCCGCCGCGAACTCGATCGGCTGGGCTGTCCCCATCAGCCGCTTGAACTCCGCGCGGGTGTTCTGCGGATCGCTCTCGAGGAACCGGCGCGCGCGCGCGCCGACCGTGACCGTCCCGCGCGCGTCGATCCGCACCACGCTCGGGGTGAGCGTCGCGCCCTGGGAGTTCCTGACGAGGGTGACCTTCTCGCCGTCAAAGGCGGCCGCGGTCGAGTTGGTGGTGCCGAGGTCGATGCCGACGTAAAGCGGGCGTGCAGCCATCGCGTGGAAGAATACACGCGCGGAACGGCGGCCGCCCGGACGAGCCCACAGAAGGCCCAGGGGCCGCGGACAGCGGCCGATCGTGAGGCCCTGGGCGCCTGCTCGCCGAGGGGGTGCGCAGGAGCTCGAATCGCGCCCGCGAGGAAGACGCCCGCGCCCGCGATCACCCCGCGAACAGCTGCGTCACCCAGACCCGCCCGCTCGGGTCGCGCACCACCGCCACGCCGGCCCTGCCGTAGCGCCGGTCGAGCAGGTTGCCCCGGTGCGACGGGCTCGCCCAGATCGCGCGGTGCGCGCCCTCGGTCGTGCTCGAGCTGGCCACGTTCTCCCCCGCGATCGTCGCCTTGTAGCCGACCGCCTTGAGGCGCACCGACGGGTCGCCCGAGCCCACGTCGTGCCCCACCATCTTCGCCTTGATCATCTCCTCGCAGTGCGCCCGCGCCAGCGCGCTGAGCGCCGCGTCGCGCGCGAGCGCCGGCGCGTCGTCCGACGCCCGCGCGGCGTTCATCATCCGCAGCATCGCGTCCTCGTCGTCCTTCGCCCCCTTCGCGGCTTCCTCCCCCGGCGCCGTCGCGCGGACGTACCGCCCCGGCGGCGCGCTCCCCGCGAAGATCATCGCCTCCAGCACGGGCCTCGGCCCGGTCGACACCGTGGCCAGCACCTGCACCAGCCAGCTCCCCGGCTGGTCGACCGCGAAGCTCGAGCGGAGCCGCGCGCCTGATCGCGCGCCTGATAGCGAGCTCACCACCGTCTTGGGCGCGCCCCGCGGCCCCAGCAGCACCACCTTCGCCGCGCTCGCGGGGACCCGCATCGTCCCCTCGAGGGTCACCCACTGCCCCACCCGCGCGGTCGTCGGCAGCGGCGACATGTCCGCGAGCGCGTCCACCCCGACCGCGGCCACGATCACCGTCCCGTCCGGCTTCTTCGCCTGGGCCACCCCACATCGCCGCACCCCGAGGGTGGGCCATCCCGACACCCACCCATCGATCCGCGCCCCGATCTCCGCCGGCCCGAGCCCCCGGCCGGAGATGGACCAGCCCCGCGGCCAGGCGTGCGGCGCGCCCGCGGCGCGCAGGGTGAAGGCGAGCTCGTCGGGAGGCATGATCTCCCCGCCCTGGAGCTGCCGCTCGACGTTGCGCCGGGCGACGGCGGCGAGCGCCGCGTCCGCGCTCCCGCAGTGCGCCCCGAGCGCGGCGACCTCCGGCGCGACCGCCGCAGCTTGCTGCGGCGATCGCGTGGTGGCCTCCCACGTGAGCGCCGGCGGCTCCGCTGCTGCCGCCCCGGCGAGGGTGAGCGCCGCGCCAGCTGCCCCAGTGGCCCACCACGACCGCATGCGCCTCGGCTAGCAGGTTTCCCGGCCGCGCGCTCGTTTTCGCCTGCCCACGGCCGCGAGCGTCGACGTGCGACGTGCGCCTCCCCGCATTCCCGCTTCGACGAGAAAGCCGCGAGGTCCCGCCGTCAGCTCGTGCTACCGTGGCCGTCGCGCAGGATGGCTGAGGTTTCCAAGGCCGCGAAGGTCGGCGTGATGACGATCGTGCTCGCAGGCGCGGCCTACGGCGGGTACCGCTTCGTGTCGCGCGATGTGGGCGGCGGGAGCGGCTACCGGGTCTGGGCCACGCTGCCGGACGCGATCGGCGTCTCCCCGCAGTCGCGGGTGATGATCTCGGGCATCCAGGTCGGCGTCGTCGACAAGATCTCGCTCTACAACGGCCAGGCGCGCATCGACATCAAGATGAGCCCCGACGTCCCGCTCTACGAGGACGCGGCCGTGGGCAAGCGCGCCACGAGCCTCATCGGCGAGTCGTTCGTCGTGCTCTCGCCCGGCACCGAGGGCAAACCGCGCATCCCCGACGAGGGGAGGATCACGTACTACATCGACGAGCCGACGATCCAGTCGATGCAGGGGCAGGTCGCCGAGATCCTGAAGGACGTCAAGACGGTCACCGAGACGCTGAGGAACACCGTCGGCTCCGAGAGCGGCCAGGAGCGGCTCGCGCAGATCCTCGACAACCTCGCGGACGTCACGGAGCAGATGAACGCGACCGTGCGCGAGAACCGCGCGGGCGTCACGCAGACGATCAACAACATCAACCAGATCACGGGCGAGTCGGGCCCGCGCCTGCGGGAGATCCTGCGCAACGTCGAGCAGGTGAGCCGCGACATCCGCACGATGACGGCCGCGGCCGAGGTGCCCGGCCGGAACGGGCAGCCCGGCGAGCTCCGCAGCGCCGCGGAGCGGGTGGGCCGCGCGACCGAGAGCCTCGAGTCGGCGCTGAAGCACGTCGACAGCGTCGCCGCGCGCATCGACCGCGGGGAGGGGACGCTCGGCCGCATCACCAAGGACGAGACGCTGATCAACGAGGTCGAGACGGTCGTCGAGGACGTCGGCGAGCTCGTCGGCGGGATCAGCCGGTTCCAGACCGTCGTCGGGCTCCGGACCGACTACAACTTCCTCGCGAACACGATCAAGAGCTACGTCGAGCTCAGGCTCCAGCCGACCGAGGACAAGTACTACGTCGTCGAGCTGGTGAACGACCCGCGCGGCAAGACGGACTTCCAGCAGATCGACATCGACACGACCAACCCGAACGAGCCGGCGCACTACCGGGAAGTCCGCACGATCACGACGAACGCCTTCCGCTTCTCGTTCCAGTTCGCGAAGCGGCTCGGCCCGTTCACGGGCCGGTTCGGCATCAAGGAGTCGACGGGCGGCCTCGGCCTCGACCTTCACCTGCTCGACGACCGCTTCGAGCTCCGCCAGGACCTGTTCGGGTTCGGCGAGGAGCTGTCGCCGCGCTGGCGCGTCGCGCTCGCGTACGAGTTCATCCGCAAGCTGTGGCTGCTCGGCGGCATGGACGACATCCTGAACACCGATCGCCGGGATTACTTCATCGGCCTGCAGCTCCGGTTCAACGACGCCGACCTGAAGACGGTCCTGCCCTTCGCGCCGTCGAGCTTCTGACGCCGCCGGCGCGGCCCGCGCCGGTCCGCCCGAGCGCCTGTGCTATAGCGCGGGCATGAGGCGCTCGCTTCCTCGCGGAGTGCGTCGGGGATACGCACTCGTGATTCCTTTCCTCGCGATCGCCGCGGCGGCTGGCGCCGCGGCCTGCCAGGGGTGCAAGGTCCCGGCGACGGGCGCCGTCGTCGCGGACGCGGACACGGAGGCGCCCGCGACGACGCCGACGGTGCGGCTCTACGTGCTCAGCACCGTCGCTGGCGCGCTGGAGCCGTGCGGGTGCACGAAGGATCAGCTCGGGGGCATCGATCACCTCGCCGCCCTCATCGAGAGCCAGCGCGACGAGGCGCCGAACCGCCTCGTGGTCGGCGCCGGGCCGCTGCTCTTCGCGGACCCCGAGGTGAAGGCGGAGCGCGCCACCCAGGACGCCTGGAAGGCCGAGGCGATGGCGCTGGCGGCGAAGGAGATCGGGCTCTCGGCGTGGGCGCCCGGCGAGAACGACTGGGCGCTCGGCGCCGAGGCGCTCGGCAAGTACAAGGAGCAGGCGGGGGCGCCGCCGCTCGCGAAGAACGTGGAGGGCGCGCAGGGCGTCGTGGTGCGCGACGTCTCGGGCGTGAAGGTGGGGCTCGTCGGCGTGAGCGAGCCGAAGGGTCGCACCGGCGCGTACCCGGCGGGTGTCAAGGCCGGCCCCGCGATCGAGGCGATGAAGGCGGGCATCGAGGAGGCGAAGAAGCAGGGCGCGAAGGTGCTGGTCGGGCTCGCGGCCTTGCCGAGGGGCGAGGCGCTGCGGCTCGCGGACAACGTGCCGGAACTGAACGTGCTGGTGCTGGGCAAGCCCAGCGAGCGCGGGGACATCAACGACGGCCAGAAGCCGCCTGTGGTGATCGGGTCGACGCTGGTCGTGGAGACGCCGAACCACCTGCAGTCCGTGGCGGTGGTGGATCTCTTCATCCGGGGCAGCGGCGACGGCCCGCTCGTGTTCGCCGACGCGGGCGGCGTCGCGAAGGCCGATGAGCTCATCAGCCTGTCGGCGCGGATCCGGGAGCTCGAGATCCGCCTCAACGCCTGGGAGGGCGACAAGCGGGTCGCGCCGAAGGACGTCGCCGACCGGAAGGCCGATCTGGAGAAGCTCCGCGCCGAGAAGGCGCAGCTCGAGGCGGCGGAGACGAAGGTGAGCGGCAGCTTCTTCCGCTACAGCGCGGTGGAGGTGCGCGAGAAGCTCGGCGCCGACAAGGACGTCGCCGGGCAGCTCCTCGCCTATTACAAGCGGGTCAACGCCCACAACAAGGAGGCCTTCGCGGATCGCGTCCCCGAGAAGCCCGCGAAGGGCGAGGCCAGCTACATCGGCATCGACGCGTGCACGAACTGCCACGACGAGGAGCGCAAGGTCTTCGACGGCACCGCGCACGCGCGGGCCTACGCGACGCTGCAGCAGGACTTCAAGGAGTTCAACCTGGACTGCGTGAGCTGTCACGTGACCGGCTACGGCAAGCCGGGCGGCTCCACGGTGACGCACAACGCCTCGCTGCAGAACGTGCAGTGCGAGGAGTGTCACGGCCCTGGCTCGCTCCACGCGAAGGACCCCGAGAAGAAGGGGCTCATCGTGCTCTCGCCCCCGCCCGAGAGCTGCGTCTCGCAGTGCCACCACCCGCCGCACGTCGAGGGGTTCGAGCCCATGTCCAAGATGCAGCTCATCCTCGGGCCGGGGCACGGCAGGGACTGACGCGCGGTGCGCCGCGCGGCGGTCGCCCGGCGGGCTGCAGCATTCGGGTGTCGACGGAGCAGGGCGCCGCGCGGCGGTAGTCCAGCCGGATGCATTTCCGCGCCGTATCGATCGCGCTACGGGAGGCGCCTGTGACGAATGTCCACGCCGTCGTCTCCCGTCTGGGCCCGGCCGAGAGCGCGATCCTCGCGGAGCTCGCCGCGGGCGCGCCCCCGTTCGCGGTGCACCGCCGCCCCGCGCTGAGCTCGACGCTGCGCTACCTGGACGGCGGCAGCGGCTCGCCGGTGGTCCTCCTGCACGGCCGCGGGAACGCCGCGACCACGTGGTTCCCGCTGCTCCCCGAGCTCGCGCGGCGCCACCGCGTCGTCGCCCTGGATCTGCCGGGCTTCGGTCACGCTTCGTCGCCCCCGTTCGAGGGCGGCGGCTTCGAGGAGGGCCTCCGCTTCTTCGTCGATCCGGTCGAGGAGCTCCTCCTGGAGATGGACCTCGGCCACGCCGCGCTCGTCGGCCACTCCCTCGGCGGGCTCGTCGCGCTCGAGATCGCGCTGCGCAAGCGCGCGCGCCCGCGGAAGCTCGCGCTCCTCGGCGCGATGGGGGTCGGGCCCGTCATGACCGCCTGGAGCCGCGCCTACTTCCGCGCCCCGCCGGAGCGCCTCGTCCGGGTGCTCGGCGCCGCGCTCTTCCGCCGCGTCCGCCCGCCGCAGCCCACGCCGCTCGGCGAGCGACTCGCCGCCCTGCACAGCGAGCTCTACGCCGTGCCCGACGGCCGGGTCGCGCCCGTCGCCGCGTTCAACGCGCTGTTCCCCGCCCTCGGCCCCGTTCCTCACCGCCTCGCGCGGCTCGGCGAGATCGACGTCGAGACCCTGGTCCTCTGGGGCGAGCGCGACGACGTGTTCCCGGCGCCGCTCGGCATCGCCGCGGCCGCCGCGATCCCCCGCGCCGCGCTGCGCGTCCTGCCGCTCGGGCACGCGCCCCACCTGGAGGATCCGGCGCTCGTCCTCCCGGAGCTCACCGCCTTCCTCTCGCCCGGAGCAACCCCGTCCCCGTAGCCCTCGCGCGGCGCCGTGACACAGCCGTGCCGTCCAGGCAGGGAGGACGGGTCGTCCAGGAAGGGAGGACGGGTCGTCCAGGCAGGGAGGACGGGTCGTCAGGCAAGGGAGGACGGGTCGTCCAGGCAGGGAGGACGGGTCGTCCAGGCAGGGAGGACGGGTCGTCCAGGCAGGGAGGACGGGTCGTCCAGGAAGGGAGGACGGGTCGTCAGGAAGGGGAGGGCCGCCGGCCCAGGAAAGAAGAAGAGGCTCGGCCCGGCCGCGAGCGCCCTCTACCCTCTCGATGTTGCTGCTGCATTGTCGACCAGAGGGTGAAATTTCGGGGAGGGTTCGCGCGAACTGTCTGGGTCCGTCATGATTCCAGCCACCACGCCGCGCTCTCCCCAGGCACCCGACGGGCTGGCCGCGGCGTCGCTCGTGACGGCGTCGCTCGACGAGACCGCCGCCCTGCGGTCGGTGGTTCGCGCGGCGATCGCCTGCGTGCTGGGTGAGCGGGCGGACCACCCCGACGTCGAGGATTGCACGCACGAGGCGCTCGCCCGGGCCCTCGAGGGGCGCAGCCGCCTCCGGGACGGCGAGCCGCTGCGCCCGTGGGTGCTCGGGATCGCGCGTCACGTGGCGCTCGACGTGCTGCGCCGGCGCCGCCGCACGCGGCGCGCCGAGGCGCCGCCGGCGGAGGACGCGGAGGAGCGGGGCGAGCTCCTCGAGTCGGTGGAGGACCCGGCGCCCGGGCCGGAGGAGCGCGCGGCCCAGACCGAGCGCGCCCGCCGGATCGATCTCGCTCTGCAGAAGCTGCCGGAGCCGCAGCGCCGCGCGCTCCTGGCCTTCCATGTCGAAGGGCTCAACTACCAGCAGATCTCGCGCCGGCTCGACATCCCGCTCGGGACGGTGGCGACGTGGATCGCGCGAGGCAGGCGCTGCCTGGCCGAGGCGCTCGGAGAGTGATCGATGCAAAACGACGACAAGCTCTCGCCGGATCTCGTTTGGCAGGCAGACGGCCACCTCACCGAGATCGCGCTCACGGCGCTGGGCGACGGCGAGGAGGCCCTCCTGCCCGAGGGCGCGTCCGCGCACGTCGCTCGCTGCGCGGCCTGCTCCTCGGAGCTCGGCCGGACGGCGCTCCTGTCGCTCCGCGCGGGGGAGCTGCTGCGCGCGCACCCCGCGCCGAGCGGCGCGCGCGAGCCCGCCGCGCTGCGCGACCCGCTGCCGATCCCCGCGATCGCCGTCGCCCTGGCGCTCTCGACGCTCGGCGCGGCGCCTTCGCTCGTGGCCGGGGCGGGCGGCTTGCGGGAACGCCTGGCGGCGCTCTGGCACGCCTGCGCGGTCGTGGTGCGGACCAGCTGCGCGGTCGCCGGGAGCGGGGCGCTGTCCGGGTGGCTCACGGCGCTGCCGTGGCTCTCGGCGGCGCTCCTCGTGATCGTGGGGGTGGGTGTCGCGTGGACCCGGGAAAAGCAGCTCTCGCTGCGCGGAGGGATGTGATGCGCATCGTCTCGACTGGTCTCTTCAGCTCCTCGCGCCTCGGCGCCGCGGCCCTTGGGGCCGCGGTCGGGATCTCGGTCAGCGGCGCCGCCACGGCGGAGGTCATCCGCAAGGGGTCCTGGCCAGAGGTCGAGCCGAAGGTGAGCCTCGAGGTGCGCGGGGAGCCGCGCAACGAAGCGCTCAGGCGCGTCGCGCGGGAGGCCGGGTGGAGCCTCGTGCTCAACATGCCGCCCGGCGAGGTCGTCGAGCTCCACGTCCAGGGCCAGCCGGCGGACAAGGTGCTGGAGCTCCTGCTGGCGGACGGAAGCTACGTGGCGACCCGCGACGGCGACCTGATCGCGATCGCCCCGGCTCCGGCGGCGCTGCGGTCGGCCGGGCCGCTGCCCGGGCTCCCGGCGCCGCCCGGGCTCCCGGCGCTACCCGGGCTCCCGGCGCCGCCTGGGCCACCAGCGCCGCCCGGGCCACCGGCGCTGCACGATGACGCAGAGGACGAGGACGAGCAGGCCCGGCCTGATGACGCACCTGATGACGGAAACGATGAGGACGAGCAGGCCCGCCCTGCGTCGCGTGGCCGCGATCGGTTCGTGACCGGCGGTAGTCTCCGGATCGAGCGGGGCGAGGTCGTTCACGACGTCTCGGTGATCGGCGGCTCGCTCGACGTATGGGGCACGGTCACCGGCGACATCGACGTGATGGGCGGCTCCACGCACCTCCACGAGGGCGCGCGCGTGCGCGGCGACGTGTCGACGGTGGGCGGACCGCTCACCGTGGCCGACGGGGCCCGCGTCGACGGCGACGTCGACGTCGTGGGCGGTCCGCTGCACCGGGGCGAGCGCGCGCGCATCAAGGGCGACGTGAACAACGAGGTCAGCCCGGTGGGCGGCGACGGAGCGAGCGCGAAGGGCTCGTCCACCCTCGCGCGCAGGGCCGGCAACGCGGTGACGCGCGCGGCGCTCCTGTTCGCCTTCGGCGCGGTGATGCTGGCGCTCTGGCCGCGGCGCATGGAGGCGCTCAAGGTCGAGATCGCCGCCCGGCCCATGAGGTCGTTCGCGCTCGGCGTGATGGGCGTCCTCGGCGCCCTCGCGGTCGCCGTCGCCCTCTGCGTCACGCTGATCGGCGTGCCGTTCGCGGTGATCGGCCTGCTGCTCGCCGTCATCGCCGTGGTCGCGGGCGGCTGCGCCGTGCTCGAGACCGCCGGCGCGGGGCTCTTCGGTCACCGGACCAAGAACCCCTATGTTCACCTCGCGATCGGCTGCATCGGCCTGCTGCTCGTCAGCGGTATCCCCTATGTCGGCCCCGCGCTCTGCGCGGCCGTCTCGCTGATCGGCGCCGGGGCGCTCGTCGCGACCCGGCTCGCGGGCCTCATCCGCCCGAGGCCGCGGGGCGACGCGGCGGCGGGCCCGTACCGCACCTCCCCCTGAAGCCTCGCCCAGCGTACCGCGGCCCGATGTAGAGCGTCTCTCCCCCCCGCGGATACGAGCGTCGCAGAGCGGCGGTCACCCGCACAGGAGACGGGCCCAGATCGGCGTTTTCGGCGCGCAAGCGCACTCCAGTGCGCTGAGCACCGAAAACGTCGAGATGGGCCCGTATCCGAAGCGGGTGCCCGCCGCTCTAGTGCACGCCGCCGACGAGCCACGCTTGCGCCGGGACGAGCACCTCTTCCGGTGAGCCTCCCCCCTGCGATGCGGGGCCGGTCGCGCTGCCGTCCCCCGTCATGCGGAACCCGTGGTCGCCGAACACGAGCAGCAGGGTCCGCGGCGGCAGGCTGTCCATGAAGCGCGCGACCACGTCGGCGACCTCCTCCGCGATGGCCTCGATCCGCTCGGCGAAGGGCGGCCCCGCGGCGCGCAGGCGCGCCTCCACGAGATCGAGCTTCATCAGCTCGCGCGACCCGACCCGCTCGCGCCGCAGCGTCGCCACGGCGCGCCCGCGGGCGATGGCCGGCTCCGCCTCGCTCGGGGGCATCGTCTCGCGGAGCCCGTCCGGCCCGCGGGCGAGCAGCGAGAGCTGCGCCGTCGTCGTGGGTGGCAGCGCCGCCCACAGGAGCGAGCGCTCCACCAGGATGGCCCGATCCGTCATGACCTCCTTGAGGTGCGCGGCGACCCGCTCGCCGAGGTCGAAGCGCATCGCGTCCACGAGCAGGAGCTTCACCCCGCGCGCGCCGTTGAGCCGGGCGAGACGGGCGGCGATGTCCGGCGCGTCGAACACCATCGGCGGCCGCTTGCCGGTCACGCGCAGCGCGGAGAACGCCTCCCGGTAGCTGTGCTCGAAGCTGGTCCTCCAGCTGTCGACGACGCCGCGCACGGCCGCGTCCGTCTCGCCCGCGAGCGTCGCGCCGAGCAGCGGCGTGTAGTGGGTCGCGAACAGCTGCTCGATGACCCGGACCGGCTTCGGACCGCGGGCGTTATCGAGCTCGAGGGCGAGCGCGCGCCACTCGGCCGCGCTCAGGATCCGGTTGCGCGGCACCTTCCGCTCCCGCCGCGTCGGCGGCAGCGCGTCGGCGTCCGCCTGCGCGGCCTCTGCGATCGGCGCGGCGTCGTGCGCAGCGCGCGGCGGCCTGAGCGTGGCTCCCGCGCCGCGATCCTCGGGATCCGCGCTGGCCGGGGCCACCGCGAGCGCCTCGTTCGCGGCGGGCGGCGCGCCTGCTCCCGGCGCTGGCGCCGCGCCGGGGCCTCTCGCCGCGGCGAAGGTGCCCGACGGTGCTTCCGGTCGGCGGAGCTTCGAGGAGCGCGGGGGCAGCACGCCACGCGGCCGCCCGTCGCTGCGTCCCTCGCTCGCGGCGGGCGACGGCGCCGCCCCGGGCGCCTCGGTCGCTCTCGCCTCCGGCGGGAGCGCCTCGTCCGGCGCCGCGGCGCTCGGCTGCGTTGGCCTGACGGGGCGCTCCGGCTCGCGCGGCGCGGCCAGCTCGCGCGGGGCGGCCAGCTCGCGCGCGGGCAGGCTGCGCACCTGCCCGCGCGGGGACGCGGCGCTGTGCGCCTCGGCCGCGCTCCTCTCGACGAGGTCCGAGAGGGGCACCGGCGCGAGCACCTGCGCGGACCTGTCGCCCTCGTCGAAGACGAGCGCCACGGGCGCCTCGCGCGCCGCGCCGAGCCAGGCGAGGAGCGTCGCGCTGTCCTCGGGGTGGAGCGCGCCCCGCGCCCCGCCCGTGAGCCTCGGCAGGGCGACGGCGAGCCCCGCGGCGCCGAGCGCCCTCGCGCGGAACACCTGATCGGCGATCACCGCCTCGAGCGCCGCGCCGTCCTGGACCCGCGGCGGCAGCGCGCCGCGCAGGGCCAGCGCGAGCTCGACGGCCTCCTCGAGGGCCGCGCGGAGCTGCCCTTCCGGCGCCGCCGGGGCGCTTGCCCACAGGAAGCGGCGCCCCCTGAGGTCGCGCTCGGAGTCGGCGCCTTGCCCGCTCGGGGCGAAGCGGGCCATGCCGGACGGGGGCACAGGGGGAGACGGCGGTCGGCCCTCCTCGGAGGCGGAGTCGAGGCGGGAGACAGGATCGAGGCGCATCGCGCGGCAACCTCGCAGAGCTCGCGGAAATGGGCCAAGTTTCGGCGCGCTCGCGCCCGCGCCCGCCCGCGCCTGCGCCCGCCCCCGGGCCGGGCGCCGGGCTCAGCGGGATTCGCGCGCGCTCTCGGCCATGAGCGCGAGCAGCGCGCAGGCGATGGCGAACCGGGCGTCGATCCTCCCCTGGTTCATCGACAGGTCGAGCGTGAACTCCTTCACGAAGAACCGGAACACCTGGGTCACCTTCGCGACTTCCTGCTGGTGGAGCTCGATGTGCCACTTGCCGATGAGGAGCGGGAACATGCGGCGGAGCATCGCGGCGCCGTCCTCTTGCATCAGCCCGACCGGCTGGTCGGCGGGGTCGAGGATGTCCCACGTATCGCGGAGGATCGACTTGAGACCCCGCGAGCGGATGGTCCCGACCCGCTCGCCCGTGCGCGCGTCGAGGACGTCCAGACACCGATTGAGGGCGACGACCTGCCTTGATCGGATCGTGAGCAGCGGCTGCGACTCCGATTCATCCGTGAAGAGGGTGAACTCCTGACGGAGCTTGAGCAGCGGGTGCTTGACGAAGCACACGAGGGAGCCGTCGGGCGCGAAGACATGAAATTTGCGGCCGAGGAGCGACCAGAAAGGCCGCTTGATGGTGTAGGTAGGATGCGCGAAGGGCTGAACCGCGAGGCCGCCATACGCGGCGGGGACCATGGGGCTGGCAGTCTGCATTGCAGCCGAGTAGGCCGGAGCGGGGCGCCTCGGTCAAGCGGCGTCTGGCGGCGTGTCCCGCTAGAGCGACCGATTTTCGCCGCCCGTGCTCGCCACGATGGCCTTCACGAGCTCTGGTTTGACGACCTTGCCCATCGCGTTGCGCGGCAGGCCGGGGACGATAACCGACTCACGGGGGACCTTGTAAGGCGCGAGTCGCTCCTTGGCCCAGGCGCGGAGCGGCGCGGTCGCGCACTCCGCCTCTCGCCCCGGCGCCGGGACGACGACCGCGACGACGCGCTCGCCCCACGCCTCGTCCGGGACGCCGATCACCGCGACCTCGGCGATCGCGCCGTGCTCCCGCAGCGCCTCCTCGATCTCGAGGGCGGACAGCTTGTATCCGCCGCTCTTCAGGATGTCGACGGAGGTCCGCCCGAGCAGCCGGAAGCACCCGTCGCTGGAGCGCTCCGCGACGTCTCCGGTGCGGAACCAGCCGTCCTGGAAGGCCGCGGCGGTGGCTTCCTCGCGCCCCAGGTACCCCTTGAAGACGCTCGGCCCGCGGATCCAGAGCTCGCCTCGCGCGACGGCGGCGCCGCCGTGCTGCGCCGGCGGCTCGCCCGGCGCCCACGCCGACGTGTTGCCCGCGTCGTCCGTGATGCGGGCCTCGACGGTCGGCAGCGGGAAGCCGACCCAGCCCGCCCGCCGCGCGCCTGGATCGAGCGGATTGCTCATGCCGACGCCGATCTCGGTCATCCCGAAGCGCTCGAGCGGGATCGTGCCCGTGAGGTCGCGCCAGCGCTCGGCCAGCGTCACCGGCAGCGCCGCCGAGCCGCTCGTGGCGAGCCGGAGCGCCCGCGCCCCCGCGGCGAAGTCCGGCGCTCCGCCGCGGTCGACGTGCTCGAACAGCCGCTGGTACATGGTCGGCACCGCCATCAGCGCCGTGGCCGAGCGGCGCGCGATCTCGGCGGCGACGCGCTGGGCGTCGAAGCGCGGCAGCATCTTCGTCGCGCTGCCCGCGAGCAGCGACGTCGTGAGCGCGATGACGACGCCGTGGAGGTGGTGCAGCGGCAGCGCGTGCAGCAGCACGTCCTGCTCGGAGAAGCCCCAGGCGGCGCGCAGGAGGTCCGTCTGAACGGCCAGGTTGCGGTGGGTGAGGAGCGCACCCTTCGGCTTGCCGGTCGTACCGCTCGTGTAGAGCAGGAGCGCCGGGTCGTCCGCGGCGATGTCGGTCACGGCCGACTCCGGCCCCGGGGCGGCGCGCTCGATGTCCTCCACGCGGAGCACGGCGCGGCCGTGCGCGATCGGGGCGGCCACGGCGGCGAGCTCGTCTCCGACCAGGATCCGCCGCACGCCGGCGTCGGTCGCGAGCCACTCGAGCTCTGCCGGCGGATACAGGCCCGACAGCGGCAGCGCGATCCCGCCGGCGAGGATGACGCCGAGGAAGGCCGAGACCCACGCCGCTCCGGGCGGCACGAGGAGCAGGATCCGCTCCCCCTCGAGCGAGGTCGAGCTCGCGCGCGCCTCCGCGCCCCGCGGCGCAGCCGAGTGCGTGAGCAGCGCGCCGCGGACGCGGAGGGCGCGCTCGACGAGCTCCGCGAACGTGGTCCGCCCCCGCTCGTCCTCGACGGCGGTCCGGGCGGAGGATCGGAGCTGCGCGAGCCGTTCGGTGAGCGGGGAGGCCATCGCGCGAACTCTCGCACGGCGGAGGTGCGCGGAGCCAGGCCGGTTGGTTACACTGCCGCGCCATGCGAGCTTCCTCTTTCCGGTCCAGCGCCTTGCCCCGCCTCGCGCTCCTCGTCGGCTCGATCCTGGCGGCCCCGGCCTGCGAGAGCGCGCCGAAGCCGCCCGAGCCCGGCGCCGCCGCCACGGCGGCCTCGGTCGCGGAGGCGCCCGCCGAGCCGCCGAAGCCGAAGGGCATGCCCGAGCTGCTGGTCGACTCCATGGGCCCCTACCTCGGCGGCCAGCGCGTCGATCTGGCGCAGAAGGAGGGGCCCGAGAAGCTCGCGAAGGCGATCCGGGCGCTTCCGATCGAGGGCAAGCCGGTCACGCTGATCGCCGACAAGAAGGCGAAGCCGAGCGCTGTCGCGGCCGTCGTGACGGAGCTCGGCGCGGCTGGCGCGCCGCAGGTCATCATCAAGACCGACGGGCGCGACGACCTCCCGAAGGAGATCACGGTGGTCCCCGAGGGGCGCGTGTCGAAGCCCCCCGCGTGCGCGGTCAGCACGATGGTGATGAAGGACCTCGCGACGGCGATCTGGCCGTTCGGCGGCGGCATGGGCAAGCGCCAGCGCAAGGGGCTCGCTGGTCCGGATCTGTCGAACACCGGCGAGCAGCTCACGAAGGACATCGCCGCGTGCAGCGCGTCGGTGGCCTTCTTCTCGGCCGATGACGAGGTGCCCTGGGAGATGGCGCACAACCTGGCGGGCACGGTCATCGCTTCGGACGCGAAGAAGAAGCTCAGCACCCTCGTCCTGCTCCGCGCTGCCCCGGTCGCGGGGCGGCCGGTCCAGCTGGGTGGCGGCTGACGTGCGCGGCGTCGGGGGGATCACCGCCCTGGATCGCTGCCGGCTCGGGGGCGCGCCCGCCGGGGAGGTGCCAGGGCGCGTCGTCTGGAACGGCGTCCGGCGCGCTCGCCGCGAGTGTGCTGTCAATTTCCAGCAGAGCGGGACACCATGCTCTCCTGTCGAGCGAGGGCATGGCCAGCCAGGGCAATACGGCACGATCCGGCACACGGGACAGCGCCACGAGCGCACGGAAATGCGCGGATGGGCGCTCGCCGTCGGCGCCGGCCTGGATCATGAATAGGGCGAGTCGCCGGTCCCCTGCGCCATCGGGGGCGTGACGATCACGGGAGGATGGTTCGGACATGTCGAAGCGACTTCTTGCATCGGCCCGCGCGAACAGGGGCCGCAGTCTCCGTCCCCGGGCCTCCCAGCCCCGCGTGTCGGCGGCGCCCGAGGCGCCGGACCTCGATACCCGTGATTCCGCGCCGCCGGTCGCGAGCGGCCCGGACGTTCACGACGAGGCGGTCGCGGCGCCGTCCGCTGCGCCTGCGCGGGCCGTCGAGCGAGCCGTCGATCCCGATGTCGCGTCGCCTGCTGCCCCGCCGGTCGGGGCGCCCTCGGCCGCGCTGCGGGCTACTGGCGCGCCTGCTGCGCCGGCTGTCGCGGCGGCGGCCGCTGCGCCGGCTGTCGCGGCGGCGGCCGCTGCGCCGGCTGTCGGGGCGACGGCTGCTGCGCCGGCTGTCGCGGCGGCGGCCGCTGCGCCGGCTGTCGCGGACAGGCCGGCCGCGCCGCTCGCCGCTCCGGGCAGCGCCAGCGACGCGACGCCGGTCGAGGCACTGGAGTCCGACCCGTCGAACGCCTCTCGGCGCGCCGGCGCTGACGATCAGCCGGCCGGCCTCGCGTCCGAGCCCGAGGAGCCGGCGCCTGACTCGGACGCGCTCGACCTCATCGATCCTTCTTCGCCCACTGCAGCGTTCTTCCGGCGCGAGGAGGAGTCGTTTCCGCCGCTCACCGATGTGGCCAGCGAGCCCGACGATCACGCCGACGAGCGCCTCGTGGTGGTGCATCAGCTGTCGCCCGAGACGCTCGCCCGCCGGGCACGCCTTCGTCGGATCGTCGCGGCGGTCGCGGGGCTCGCCGGGGTGATCTCCGTGGCGGTGGTCGCCAAATCGGTGCTCTCGAGCAAGCCGTCCTCGCCGGCGCCGGTCGCGATGGCGGCGCCTGCTCGGAAGTCGGCGCACATGGAGGCGCAGCTCTCGGCCATGGCGGGGCACCCTTCTCCTGCACGGGAGAAGGCGCCTTCGCCGGCCGAGCCCGCGCCGGCGGCTGCAAAGGCGGCGGAAGCCGCTCCCGACGCGGTGAAGGCGGCTGCCGAGGCGGAGAAGGCTGCGGCGGAGAAGGCCGAGGCGGAGAAGGCTGCGGCGGAGAAGGCCGAGGCGGAGAAGGCTGCGGCGGAGAAGGCCGAGGCGGAGAGGGCTGCGGCGGAGAAGGCCGAGGCGGAGAAAGAGACGGCCGAGGCGCCCGCGGCAAGCGCCGAGGACGCGAGCAAGCTGAAGAAGGAGGCGCTCAGCTTCCTCAACCGCGGCCGGTACAAGGACGCGATCGAGGTCTCCCGCGCGGCCATCGCGGCCGACCCTGCAGACGCGCTGCCGTATCTCTATCTGGGCTCGGCGCTCCAGGACACGGGGAAGTGGAAGGACGGCCTCGCGGCGTACAGCGAGTGCGTTCGCAACGCCACGAAGGGCCCCGTCCACGAGTGCAGGGCCATGGGCGGTCGCAAGTAGCGCTCAGCCCGGCCGGCGCGCGAGCTGCGCGACGAAGGCCGCGGCCACGGCGTAGCCGAAGGCCAGGCCCGTGGCGAGGCGGGTCGCGTGCCAGACGGGGCGCAGCCCGAGGTCCTGGGTCGCCACGTCGACCACCATCAGCGCGCTGATGGCGATGAGGATCGGGCGCCACGCCGCCATCTCCAGGCGGGGCCGCGCGAGCACGGCGCCCGCCGCGACGCCCGCGAAGATGCCAGCGCAGCGGCTGCAGAGCGGCATCATGACCCCTTCGAGCGCGAGGGACCGCTCGGGCAAGCGGTGGCACATCGGCACGAAGAAGCGGTCGAGCGCTGCGCCGAGCTCTCCGAGCGGCAGGCGGCTCCGCGCCAGCGGGATGCACCAGGGCAGGGCGCCGAGGAGCACAAGCGCGCAGCGCACGGCCCGGAGCGGCGCGGGCGGCCCCGCCGGTTCCGACGCCTTCGACGGACCCCGCGGCTGCGTCGGGGCGCCGGCGCGGAGGGGGGCGGGCGCCGGCGCGGCGGGGCTACCGCGTCCGGAGGCGGACGCGGTCACGTCAGCCTCTGTCGGGCGCGCTCTTGCCGAGGTGGCGCATCACCTCTTTCAGGTCGCTCCAGACCTCTCGCTTCGCGCTCGGCTGGCGCAGCAGGTAGGCCGGGTGGAACGTGGGCATGATCGGGATCGAGCCCTTGTAGAGCTTCCACGTCCCGCGGAGCTTCGTGATCCCCTCGTTCGTGCCGATCAGCCCCTGCACCGCGGTGGCGCCGAGCGCCACGATCACCTTCGGCTTGATCAGCGCGAGCTGAGAGGCGAGGTAGGGGCTGCAGGCCGCCATCTCGGCCGGCTCCGGCTTCCGGTTCTTCGGCGGCCGGCACTTCACGATGTTGCAGATGTAGACGTCGTCGCGGTGGTACCCCATCGCGACGATCATCTTGTCGAGCAGCTGCCCCGCCGGGCCGACGAACGGCTCCCCCTGCAGGTCCTCTTCCGCCCCCGGCCCCTCGCCGACGAACACGACCTCGGAGAGCGGGCTGCCGCGCGAGAACACCGTGTGGGTGCGGCCCTCGTGGAGCGGGCACTTCTCGCAGGTGCGGACCTCTTCCGCGATGAGCGCGAGCCTCGTCACGCGCTCCTCCGGCGTACCCGGCGGCGGTGCGTTCGCGCGTGCAGCCGTATCGGCCCGGGGCGCGGCGGCGGCGCTCACGGCAGGCCGCGGCGGCGGCTCGGGACCCCGCGGCGCCTGCGCCGGCGGCCGCATCGCCTGCGGCTCGGCGGCGCGCGGCTCCGGATGCGGCCCGGCGGCGGTGCGCGGCTCCGGAGGGCGGGGCGCGGAGGCGCTCGCAGCGGCGCTGCGCTGCTCTGGAGCATGGGGCGCCGGTGCGCTCGCAGCGGCGGTGCGCTGCTCTGGATGGTGGGGCGCGGGTGCGCCCGCAGCGGCGCTGCCTCCGCGCGGCACCGGCGGCGATGGCGCTTCCGGCCCGGGGAAGCCGCGATCCGCCCGCCGCGGGGCCAGCGCGCCTTCGGAGGGGGACGCGCCCAGCGCCTCGTGGAGCGCCGCGGGGTGGCCCGGCAGCCCGTCGGCGCCGGCCCCTGCGTGCCATTCCAGGAACGCTCGGACCGAGGCGGTCAGATCGGCGAGCTCTTCACGCAGCGCTTCGACCATCGTCGTCCCTCAGTGGCCGCCCTGCTGCGCGAGCCAGCGCTCCGCGTCGAGCGCGGCCATGCAGCCCGTGCCGGCGGCCGTCACGGCCTGGCGGTAGTTCCAGTCCTGGACGTCGCCCGCGGCGAAGACGCCAGGGATGTTCGTGCGCGTCGAGCCCGGCACCGTCTTCAGGTACCCGTTCGGGTGCGTCTCGAGCTGCCCGACGAAGAGGTCGGTCATCGGCGTGTGTCCGATCGCGACGAACATGGCGGCCGCCGGCACGAGGTGGCTGTCGCCCGTCCTCGTGTTCTTGACGCGGACGCCCGTCACCTGATCGGCCTTCACGTCGAGCACCTCCTCCACGACGTGGCTGTAGAGGATCTTGATCTTCGGGTTCTCGACCACGCGCTGGACCATCGCCTTCGACGCCCGGAACTCGTCGCGGCGGTGCACCAGCGTGACGCTGCTGCAGAGCCCGGAGAGGTACGAGGCCTCCTCCATCGCCGTGTCGCCGCCGCCGATGACCACGACGTCCTGGCCGCGGTAGAGCGCGCCGTCGCAGACGGCGCAGGCGCTCACGCCCTTGTTCTTGAGCTTCTCCTCGCTCTCCAGGCCGAGGTAGTTGGCGCGGGCGCCCGTCGCGACCACCACGGACTTCGCCAGGTACAGCGTGTCCTCCACCCACACCTTGAACGGGTGGCCCGTGAGCTCGACCTTGGTCACGTCCGCCGTCACGATCTCCGTGCCCTGATGGGCGGCCTGGTCGCGAAAGCGCTGCATCAGCTCCTGGCCCGTGACCTTCTCGGGGAAGCCGGGGTAGTTCTCGACGTCGGTCGTGAACATGAGCTGGCCCCCCGGGATCAGGCCGCCGGCGCTGAAGCCCTCGATGAGGAGCGGCTTCAGGTTGGCGCGCGCCGCGTAGATGGCGGCGGTGAGCCCGGCAGGACCGGAGCCGATGATGACCAGGTTGCGGACGTTCGATTCACTCATGGTGGAGCCATCTTATAGGCGCGACAGCCTTCCGCGTCGACCGCCCCGGCGCTCCGCCGCGGGCGCTGCGCCGCGCGGCGCACCCTTCCGGGCTGTGCGCCCGATCGGCCTGCATTCCCCTGACGGCGGTGCGTGTTCCCGCTGCGCTGCATTCCCCCGAGCTGCGCGGCAGCCCCGCGCTTCTGCTGCCCCACGTGGAGTGCCCCACGTCGAGCAGCCGCTCGCTCAGAAGCGCATCGTTCCGCTCATACCGAACTCGTCCAGGCTGCTTTCGAAGCGGCCGCCGTTCACGCTCTGGATGCTGCGGTAGCCGCTCGGCGCGGAGCCGGAGACGGCCTTGATGCGCCCCTCCCCGCCGTTGTCCAGCGGACCGAAGAACGTGTGCTGAAACGCAGCCGACACGTCGACCGGGCCCACGCGCGCGGTCACGCCGGCCCCGACGCCCACCCGGTAGCCGAGGTGGAAGTCGAGGTTCAGATCGGCGTCGTCCTGCCCCTTCTTCTCGAAGAAGCCGCCCGCCCTCAGCGCAAGGAGATTCTGGAGCACGACGAAATCGCCGCCGAGGCGGACTCCCAGGACGTCCCTCCAGCGGTGCGGGACATCGGCGTTGGTCGGCACCGTGCCGACGACCGTGCCGCGCACCGGAATGCCCTCGCGGAACCGGACCTTGATCGCGTCGACGGCGCTGTTGTTGGCCCACGTGAAGTCGAGCTCCACGTCGAAGAGGTCGTCGACCATCGGGTCGCGGACGCGGGGCTCGTCCGCCGCCGACCGCGCTGATCGCGCGGGCCGCGCGGCGCCGGCCCGGGGCCGGTGGTAGCGGAGGCCGAGCTTCGCCTCCATCGGGATCTGCATCTCGAGCTCGCCGGCGCCCTTCTCGTCGGTGACGTTACAGCCCGGCGCCTCGCCCTTGCAGGGGTCCTCGTTCTTGACCCCCGCCGCCGTCCAGTAGCGCGACTCGATGCGGAGATCGGTCTCCGCGCGCACGGCGTCCTGCCACTTGAACCACGCGCCCAGGTCGAGGTGATCCGTCGCCGCCCAGCGCGCGCCCAGGACGAAGCCTGGAATGAAGAAATCGTCCGCCCGCGCGCGGGTTCGCAGATCGTTGTGCGCGTTGAAGTCGTCGCCCCCCTCGGCCGAGGTCGCCTCGCTGAAGTTGACGAAATCGATGATCGCCGTGCCCCAGATGAGCCCGGCGCCGACCGATACCCCCTCCGCGGGCGTGAAGCCGACCGAGAGCGTTGGCATCAGCATCAGGGCGTCGAGCGACGTGAGCAGGTACCGCTGCGGCGACGGCTGCGTCATCGCGCCGAAGGTCGGGTGCGTGTACGAGAGCGACTCGGGCCAGGCGCGCTCGCCGACGCCGTGCGGGCCGAGCACCGCGACGCCGACGGCGAGCGCGTCGTTCACGCGGAAGGTCGCGCCGATCTGCGGGTTCGGGAACAGGCCGCTCTCCGCGCACACCTCCGCGTCGGGGCCGCCCTTGCTGCCGGGCGCCGGGATCGCGGTCGTGTAGCTGGGCGGGACGGGTTGTCCGTCGGGGCCGAGGCGCGTGAAGCACTGCGACAGCTGGATGAGGTGGACCCCGCCGTGCGCGCTGGTCCGCTGCGAGGCGAGCCCCGCAGGGTTGAAGTAAGCCGCGAGCGGATCGTCCGCCCGCGCCACCCACGCGCCGCCGCGACCGAGCTGGAGCACGCCGATGTCCGGCGAGTCGAGCCCCGACGACGCGCTCGCCGCGCCGGCGGCGACCATCGCAGCGAGCGCGGCGCCGGCGGCGCCGGCAGATCCTCGTTTCATGGAGTCTCTGTCCTCGCGCCGCGGCGCCCGCGGCTCACTTCACCGGCGACGCCTTGAGCGCCGCCTTGCCGTCCTTCACGTAGACCGTGAAGCGCACCCGCGAGCAGTTGTGGCGCGCCACGAGCGCGTCCTTGTTGCGCTGCAGCGTCCCCTTGAACTTCTCGAAGGTGAGGGCGTTCGTCGGCTCCCCGCACTGCTGCTTGACCGACATGAACTCCTCGTAGACGGCGTTCCACTCGGTGAGCTCGTCCGGGTCCCCCGCGCCGTCCTGCCGCGCGGCCGGCGCGCTCGTCGCGTCCGGGACCGCGCTCGTCGCCTCGGGGAGCGGGTTCGACGGGGCGGGCGCGCCCGGCGCCCGGGGCGGCGGCGGCGGCGGCGGACGCCGCGGCGGCGGGCGCCCGGGAGCGCCCGTCGGGCCCTGGGCGGAGAGCGCGATCCCCGCGTCCGAGACCTCCTCGATCGCCTCCACCGGCTCCTCGGACTCGCGAGGCGGCGGCGGCCCGCTGAGCGGGTGCGAGCCAGGCCGCCGCGTCGGGCCGCGCGGGCTCACCATGGGCTTCGGGTACGACGGGCGCGAGTCGGGGCGCGGCTCGCCGGGGCCGAGCGGCACCGAGAAGGCGCTCATCGCGGGCTGCGCCGGGATGGGGCCGAGCACCTGCTCGAGGTCGGCCGCCTTGCGGGGCGCGCCGCCCTTCGCGGCCACCTTCTCGACGCCGTCGTTGATGTCGGCCGCGATCTTCCGGTAGGGGCCGCGGAACCGGCTCGGCGCCAGCACGTCGACGTCGCCCTTGGCGAAGCGCGCCGCCTCGTTGCGGAAGACCTGGAGCGGCCGCGTGTGCTCCAGGAACGAGAACACCAGACCGATCGCGGCCACGGCGAGGACGCCGGCCAGGATCAGCGCCGTGGGCACCTGGCTCTTGTCCTCGTTGTTCGCCTTGTCGAGGAAGTTGAACGGCGATTCGACCGACGCCGCGAGCCGGCCGACCGCGTAGCCGGCGCCGAGCTCCCACGCCTCGCCGGGCAGCCGCGCGTAGACCACGCCGAGGTGCTCGCCGATGACGCGGACCTCCGAGCGCCCCTTCTCGAGGTAGTCCTTGTTGTCGTCGAGCAGCTTCAGATCTTGCGTGATCTGGTCGAGGTTCGCCTTGTCGAACCCCTCGGGCGCGCCGGACGCGACGCGCGAGCCCTCGGCGTAGAAGCCGACGGCGGCGCCGGTGCGCTTCGTGACCGCGCGGGCGAAGTTGTCGTCGATGATCTTGGCGCCGACCACGGCCCCGACCGGCTCGCCGTTGCCGTCCTGCTCGACCGGGCGCGCCACGACGCGCAGGATGCGGCCCTTCCAGACCCAGGCGTCGTCGCGGATCCAGCCGTGGAGGGCGTCGGCGACGACCGGGTAGCCGCCGAGCTCCCAGTCCTCGCGGTGCTCGAAGCCCACCGACGCGATCACGCGGCCGCTCGCGTCGACCGCCCACACGTGATCGAACTTGAGGTCGGCGGGCACCTCCTCGGCCGCGCTGCGCAGCGCGCCGCGGGCCTTCTCGCGCAGCTCGGCGCCCGGCTTGGCCTCGGTCGACGACTTGGCGAGCGCCCCCCGCAGGGCGGGGTTCAGCGCGACGCGGATGAGCGCGCTGGAGCGCTTCCGCGCGTCGTCGTTGAGGAACCACTCGACGGCGCTGGAGTCGGCACTGAGCGACTCGCTCATCGCGCGGTGGCTCGAGCGGTTGTACAGCTGCGCGGCCACGAAGAGGATGAAGATCGCGGCGCCGAGCGCGAGCGCGAGCACCCCGTACCAGAAGCGCGACAGCAGCATGGCCTACTTTCCTGGCTCCGCGTTCGGCCCGCCGGCCTCGCCCACGACGACAGCCTCCTTGATGAACTGCTCGTCCGGGCCGGGCTTCACGACCACCTCGAGGGGCTTTCCGACCGGCTCGCCGCTGAAGTAGCCCTGCAGCGTGTACTTGCCGGCCTCGACCTCGACCGCGAAGCTCCCCTGACGGTCCGGGTAGGCGATGGCCACGGCCCTCGGCTCGACGACGATCCACGACCGGATGCTCGGGGCGAGCTGGTCGCGGATCTCGTACTTGCCCGGCCCTGGCGGCGTCCAGGCGCGGCTCTTGGAGGCGGCGATCTCGACCGGCTGCAGCCCCTTGTTGCCGACGTCGTAGAGCTTGTGCGGGAACGGATCCTGGTTGTCGAACTGGAGCTGCTGGCCCTCGGCGACGACGAGGGTCACCGGCGAGGTGCGGCCGCCGGCGACGACGATCGTGCGCGGCGTCTTGAGCGGCGCCCCCTTCTCGCCGAGCACGGCCACGCACAGCTCCTTCGGGGCGTAGCCGACGAGCGTGCGGACATCAGCGCGGACGGTCGGCGACGGCTCGCGGAACGTGTACCGGTTCGCCTTCGGGTCCTTGGCCTCGTTCCAGACCGGGTTCAGGAGCTTGGGCATGCCCGTGGTCCTGCCCTTGATGGTCACCGCGGCGAGGGCCGCCCCGGGCACCGTGAGGATCGCGAGCGTCAGGGCGAGGCGCCGGACGAAGCGCGAGCCGCCAGGGACGCCACGCCTGAGGTGGCCTGATGACCCAAACCGCACTGCGCCGGCGAGCGGACGCTGCTCGTCGTGCTGCGCTCCTGCAGATCGAGGGGATCTCGTATCCATCGCAGGCCCGAAGCTACCGGAAGGGGGATGAGAACGGAAACAAAAGCCGGGCCGTCGTCCGCGCCCGGATGCCGCGCGCCGCGTTTCGCTGCTCGGCCCCCGGGCATCACCGGCGCGCGACCTTCGCCCTGGCGGCGCCGCGGTGCGGCAGACGCGGCGCGACGCCTCGGCGCACAAAAAAACTGCGGGCCGCGTGGGCGGCCCGCAGGGGAGAGATGTTCCGTACCGCCGAGGACGTGGGCCGAAGGACTTGAACCCCTAGCATAGCTGCTAGGTGGGAGCCTAAGTACCGCTTCAGGCTTCCCGGTGAATGGTTCCGGGCCTAGCTCACCACGGTATCGTTGTTGGCTCCCTGGTTCTCGCTTACTCGGGATTCAATCGTCCAGCGCCTCACGAAGTCGGCAGAGGGAACGACCCTAGAATAGTTCCCGCGGCGGCTCAGTCAACCACTCTTCGTCTCGGTCTCGTCGGTCTCGCTCTCGCGTTCACGCAAGGAGGGATCGCGCCATCGGGCTCGCCCTGAGCTTGTCGCCGCGACACGCCTAGGACACCGAACAGGTTGAAACCCCGAGAAAATGAACCACAGAGGCACAGAGGGCACAGAGTTTTTTTGTTGTTCCTCTGTGTCCTCTGTGCCTCTGTGGTTCAAATCTCTTCGTTCCCTGGCGTTTCAAGCTGATCGATGCTCTAGCGGACGGGCGGGCTTGCGTGGGAGAAGAGCGCGACGATGGGGGCGTGGACGAGCCCGTTGGACGCCACGATGTTGCCTACGTGGTAGTCCGGTGGACCGCCGTCGAGCGAGGTGATGACGCCGCCGGCGCCGCGAACGATCGCGCTTCCGGCCGCGACGTCCCAGGCGTGCAGCCGGCGCTCCCAGTAGGCGTCGTACGTCCCGTCGGCGACCATGCAGAGATCCATCGCCGCGCTGCCGCAGCGACGCACGGCCTGGGCGTTGCGCTTGACGGTGATGAAGGCGTCGAAGTTGTTGTCCGGAGCCCGATCGCGCACCGTCGGGAAGCCGGTCGCGATCATCGCGCGCTGCAGCGACGCCGTGGCGCTGACCGCGCAGCGCTCGCCGTTGCGGCGCGCCTCGCCGGCGGTCGACGGCGGCTCCGGCCCGGCGCCGGGCGGCTGCGGATCGCGGGGCCTGAAGCCGGTCCAGCGGAGCCCGAGCGCGGGCGCGACGACGGCGCCGGCGACGGGCGTGTCGTCGTCCATCAGGCCGATGGAGACGCACCAGAACGGGTGGCCATGGACGAAGTTCGTGGTGCCGTCGATCGGATCGACGTACCAGACGAGGCCGCCGCGCGCCGAGGTCGCGCCCGAGGCGCTCTGCTCCTCGCCGACGACGGCGATGCCGGGCGTGAGCGCGCCGAGCCGCGCGATGATCAGCGCCTCGCTCGCCCGGTCGAACTCGGTCACGAGGTCGTGCGGTCCCTTCTCCTCCACGCGCGCCCCCGCGCGGAACCCGGTCTGCGTGAGCGCCGCCGCCTCCTCGGCGACGCGCAGCGCGACGCCGGAGAGCTCGGCCAGCTCCGCGGGGCCGCGGCCGCTCACCGCGACCTCGCCGACAGCGCGCCGCGGAGCTTCTCGTAGATGCCGCCGAACGCCCCGTTGGACAGCAGCGCCACCGTGTCGCCCTCCCGCGCGTCGCGCGCGATCGCGGCGACGATCGCGTCCACCGAGGCCGCCGCCTCGGCGCGCTTGCCCGTCTCCTCGAGCTCGCGCACCAGCCGGTCGAGGTCGAGCCGCTCGCCCGCGGCGATGTCCGGCCGCCCGAGCGGCGCGAGCACGACGCGATCGGCCGCGCCGAAGGCGCGCGCGTAGGGCTCCTGGTGGAGCGCGCGGCACGCGGTCGCGCTGCGCGGCTCGAACACCGCCCACAGCGCGCCCTCCGGGTGCCGGGACCGGAGCGCGCGCAGCGTCTCGTCCACGGCGGTCGGGTGGTGCGCGAAGTCGTCGTAGACGCGCACGCCGCGCGCCTCGAAGAGGAGATCCTGGCGGCGCCGCACGCCCTCGAAGCTCGCGAGCGCCGCGGTCGCGGTCGAGAGCGGCACGCCGAAGCCCTGCGCCGCGGCCGCGATCGCGGCGACCGCGTTGCGCACGTTGTGGTGTCCCGGCATCTGCAGGGCGACGCGCCCGGCCATGACGCCGCCGGCGTACAGATCGAACGACTGGCCAGTTGCGCCGGCCTCCGCGGGGGCGGCGAGCCAGTGCGGCGGCCTCCCGTGCGTGTCGTCGCCCTCGAGCGCGAACCAGGCGACCTCGGCGCGCGCCGATCGCGTCACCACGTCGACGACCCTCGGATCGTGCGCGGCCGCCACGAGGAGCCCCGTCTCCGGGATCCGCTCGACGAACCCGCGGAACGCCGCCTCGTACGACGCAGCGTCGGGGTAGATGTCGATGTGGTCGTGCTCCATCGAGGTCACGATGCCCACCTCGGGCCGGTAGTGCCAGAACTTCGGCGTCTTCTCGAAGAAGGCGGTGTCGTACTCGTCGCCCTCGACGACGAACGGCGTCCTGCGCAGACCCGAGCCCGCCTCGTTGAGGAGCGGGAGGCCGCGGCGGTCGCTCGCCGAGGAGGCGCTCCGGGGGAGCCGGAAGCTTCCCTCGAAGTTCTTCGGCAGGCCGCCGATGAGGAACCCGGGGTCCCTGCCTGCCTCGTGGAGGAGCCACGCGCACATCGAGCTCGTCGTCGTCTTGCCGTGCGTGCCGGCCACGACGAGCGGAGAGCGGCCGGCGAGCATGTGGTCCGCGAGCGCGTGCGCCATCGTGGTCACCCGCAGGCCGCCGTCGATCGCGGCGCGCGCCTCCGGGTTCGTCGGGCGGCAGACGTTGCCGATCACGACGAGGTCGGGGCGCGGATCGAGGTGCGCGGGATCGAACCCGGTCATGAGGCGGATGCCCCACCGCTCGAGGGCCGGCCCCATGGGCGGGTAGAAGGAGACGTCGGAGCCCGAGACCTCGTGCCCCGCGGCCTTGAAGAGCCCCGCCAGCGCACCCATGCCGGTGCCCGCGACGGCGACGAAGTGGACGTGCATCGCGGCGCAGTGTGCCCGAGCGCCCCCGGAGGGCAAGGGGGCTCCCGCGGCGGGCTGTCGGGCCGGAAGGCGCCGCGTCGCCGGGCCGCGGCGCCTTCCGGCCCGACAGCCCGCAGGACGAGCAGACGATCGCCGCGGACTCGCGGACTCGCGGACTCGCGGACTCGCGGACTTCGACCGATCGGTGATCCCTGATCGGCACCGGGCCTTCAGGGACCCTCCGGCGACCCGCAGACACCATATCTGCACGGCCCGCCGAGCGTGCATGTCGTGAGCTGGAGGCGGCCCAGGGGGGGCTGGCCGCAGCGCCGCACGCTCCCCCCGAGGCGCTCTCCGCTCCTGCACAGCGCTCTCTCTGGACAGCGTGCCGCGCGGCGGCTCGAGCGAGAGGACTCGAGGCAGCTCGGCGCGCGACGCGCCCTCAGGGCGGATCCACGAGCACGAGCGGTCTCAGCCGTTTCAGCGACCGCCGGCCGAGCCCCTTGACCCGGAGCAGATCGTCGACCTTCCGGAATCGCTTGATCCTGGCGCGGAGCGCCAGGATCGCGGCCGCCTTGGCCGGGCCGACGCCAGGAAGGCGCATGAGGTCTGCCTCGGTCGCGAGGTTCAGCACGACCTTGCCGTCGGCGGTCACGCCGCCGCCCGGCGGGGCGCCCGCGCCGCCATCGCTGGGCGACGGTGGCTCTGCTGCTGCGGCCCCTGCGTCGGCGATCGGCGCGGCCGTGGGGTGCGCCGGCGCGCTGCCGGCGTCCCCGGCGTCCCCGGCGGCGCCGAACGGCGACGGATCGCCGGCGACCATCGCCAGCTCGGCGGCGGATGGATCCGCGCGACGTCCCGGGAGCAGGCTCTGCGCGTGGCCGGAGCCCACGAGCGCAAGCGCGAGGAACCCCGCGCCGTAGGCCACCACCTTGCCGCCCAGCGCGGTCCACGCCGACTCCCTCAGCGCCTCCTGCGCCCGTTCGCGCCACGAGCGCCTTGCCTCCGTGGCGTGTCCTGCGTCCGCCATGGCTTGCCCTTCACCAGCTTCATCAGCCCGCTCGGCGAGCGAGCCCTTCCGTTTCGATGTCGCTTCCACGTGCCGCGCCTCCTCGCGCAAAGGACGTCGCCTCCGCGCCCCAGCGCGCGGCGTTCGTCTCCCCGCGCTGCCGCCAAGCGAGCGGCATGCCGGCGCGCGCTGGCCTGAAGACCCGCGCCAATCGTGGGTACCCGGCGCGCCCGGGCGCGGCGCCGCCATGGCGGATCCGGCTTCGCCGACGAGCCCGCCACCCGCGCGGTCCGGTCGCCGTGTCTCGAGCGAGAAGCTCGGCTACCATCACCCCCCCGGGCGCCCGGCGACCCGGCGGCATTCCACCCGCCCCAGGGCGCTCACCACGAGGTCTTATGCCCCACGATCCCCGTCGCTTTGTTGATCCCGGCCCCTCGGGTCGCTCGCGCCGAGCCTTTCTGGGCGGGCTCGCCGCCGGCGCCGCGGGCGCCGCGTTCCTCGGCCCGCGCGCGGCGTTCGCGGAGGAGATCCCGAGCCTCGCGGCCATGCCGCCCCCCGGCTTCACGCCGCTCTCCATCCCCGGGAAGATCGTGAAGGTCACGAAGTCGAACTCGCTGCAGCCGAACGGCCTCTGGCCCGAGGCGTCCGCCGCGAAGGCGATGCTCGAGCGCGCCATGGAGGAGCTCACCGGGAAGGCCGACCTCGGCGCCGCCTTCGGGCGGTTCGTCCACAAGGACGACCGCGTGGCGATCAAGGCCAACGGGATCGCCGGCCAGAAGGGCGCGACCATGGCCACCAACAAGGAGCTCGTGCTCGAGATCGTGCGCGGCGTGATCGCGGCGGGCGTCCCCGCCGAGAACGTCATGATCTTCGAGCAGTACCCGTCCTTCCTCGCCGGCACCCGCTGCGCCGACCGCACCGCCAAGCCGGCCGCCGAGTTCCCCGCCGGGATCCGCGCCGCGGTGCACGAGAACAAGGACGCCGTGATGCCGAGCATCTCGGTCTGCGGCATCCCCACCAAGTTCGTGCGCCCCTTCACCGACGCGACCGCCGTGATCAACGTTTCGCTGATCAAGGACCACTCGATCTGCGGTTACACGGGGTGTCTCAAGAACATCACCCACGGCTCGACCATCAACCCGCATTCGTTCCACGAGCACACGGCGAGCCCGCAGATCGCCGAGCTCTACGCTCAGGACGTCGTGAAGAGCCGAGTCCGCCTGCACATCACGGACGGCTTCAAGCTCATCTACGACCAGGGCCCGCTCGACAAGAACCCGAAGCGGCGCGTCCTCCACGAGTCGGTCTACGCCACGACCGATCCGGTCGCCATGGATGTGATCGGCTGGGGCGTGGTCGAGACGTGGCGCAAGGAGAACGGGCTGCCCACGCTGAAGGAGGCGAGCCGGGAGCCGTCGTACATCCGCATCGCGGGTGAGCTCGGGCTCGGGGTCTTCGACAAGAATAAAATCGCGATGCGCGAGGTCCGATTGTAGCGGCGCCGCGGGATCCGCTCGCGGGGCTTTCGTCGATGAGAACCGCCAGCCAAGGCTCGTGTTGCCCATGCCCTGCTCCACGCCGATAGCGCGCTCGTCCACGCGCGCGGGGACCGCGTCGGCGGTCCCCCTCCTCGTCCCGCTCGCGATCGCGTCCCTCGCGCTCACGGCGTGCAGCGGTAGCCCGCCGGCGCGGGCGCCCGGGTTGCCGCCGACGCCGGCCTCCGTCACCCGCGAGAACCCGGGCGGCGACGCGGCCGACCCGGAGCGCGCCGCGCTCGAGCGGCTGCTCAGCGAGCCGTGGGGGCGACGCCGGGACCGGTTCGAGACGCTCGACGTGCCCCTGGTCGACTGGCAAAGCTGGCGCCGGGTGCGGATCTGGAGCCACCCGACGCGCGCGACCTTCCAGTACGGCGACGAGCACTACGCCGCCCTGGCGGTCCTCTACACGAACACGACCGGGCCGAGCGATCCCGACAGCTGCCTCGACGAGTTCTGGGCGAAGCACGCGCCGCTCGCCGACGGCTATGGCGTGCGGCTCGGGGAGGCGCAGCTCATCCGGACGACGCAGGAGATCGACGGCGAGGTGCGGCCGCTCGTGTTCAAGGTCCTCCAGGGCAACATCGAGTCGGTGTTCGCCAGCGACGAGTACGCTGGCGCGATCGCGGCCTATGAGTCATGGCCGGGGACATGCCTCGTGTCCGTGCTGGCCGTGAAGGCGGGCCAGCACCCCGACCTCGCGCGCCGCGTGCGCGACCGCTGGATCGACGAGGGCGCCCCGAAGCTCAGGTGGATCTCCGGCGTCACCGAGGCGCCCAGGCCCGAGGCGCGCTAGGCCCTGCCTGGCGGCGCCGCTGCCCAGCCGCGCGGCGCAGGCGAGGTGATCGCCGTGAGGAGGCGCCGCGGCGGTGCCGGATCAGGGGTCGCTCGGCGCCGGGCTCTCCGCGGCCTCCGGCGCCCAGAGCGCCCCCTGGGCCATGCCGTGGCAGACGACGGACGCGGCGGCGAGGAGCAGCGCGATCGCGACCAGCCACGGAACACGGAGCGGCGGCAGGACGCGGCTGTCCAGCACGACCTCGCCCTGCTGATCGCCCAGGTCGGGCTCGGGGGCCGCGGCCGCCCGGTGCGCGCCGCCGAGGTCGTTCGCTGGCGGCGGCGCCAGCATGTCGGTCATGGTCGTCTCATCCATCCCGTAGCGAGGCGGGGCCGCGGGCAGGCCCAGCGCGCCGCGCTTCACGATGATCGCGCTCTGCTCGAACTGCGCCGGGCCGGGGATAGCGCGCGGCGGCTGCTGGGCGGCGTGCGGCTGCGCGATCGCCGAGAACGCCTCCATCATCTCCTTGCCCGACTGGAACCGCGCGTTGGGATCGAACTCGAACGCCCGGGAGAAGAACGCGTCGAGCCCGGGCGGGAGCTCGGGCGCGACCTCGGACGCCCTGGGGAACGAGGTCTGGCAGATGCGCCGGACCATCTCATTGATGTTGTCGCCGGCGAAGGGGCACTGGCCGGTGATCGCGCGGTACAGGATCACCGCCATCGACCAGAGGTCGCTCCGGTAGTCGACCTGCCTGGGCGCCATGGTCTGCTCGGGGCTCATGTACCGCGGCGTCCCGAGGACCATGCCCGTCTTCGTGATCCGGTCGCGCGAGCAGGACGACTTCGCGACGCCGAAGTCGAGCACCTTCACCAGCTCCTCGCCGCCCGAGGACGTGATGAAGATGTTCCCGGGCTTCAGGTCCCGGTGGATCACCCCCGCGGCGTGGACCGCGTCGAGGGCCTTGCCGAGCTGCGTGAACAGGGCCATCGCCTGCGCGAGGGACAGCTTCTGCTCGCGGTCGAGGCGGCGATTCATGTCCTCGCCCTCGAGGTACTCCATGACGATGAACGCGCAGCCGCGGTCGACGCCGTAATCGTAGGTCTCGATGACGTAGGGGCTCCGGACCCGCGCGGAAGCGCGAGCCTCGCGCTCGAAGCGGGCGATCAGCTCGGGCTCCGTCGCCGCGAAGCTCCGGATGAACTTGATGACCACCCGCCGTCTGAGCTTGATGTCGAAGCCCAGCCACAGGTCGCCCATGCCACCGCCGCCGAGCCTGCGCTCGAGGCGGTATTTATCCATGACGGCCCGACCTTCAGCAGTCTCCTTCATGGCTCCGCACCTGCCACCCAACGCCCGAGCCTGGGACAAGTGATCACCCGATTCCTGTCGAAGGGTTCACGCCAATGGTACGCCCAAACGATATATATCGCAATCCGTCCGGACCGTGATTCGAAATCCGCACGAAACAGGGCGCCCACTACAGGCGATCAGCGAGATCCCGATGGAGATGCATGGGGCGCTGTATCCCGCGATATGCCTTGATGTCCTTCGGTGTCCCTCGGCGTCCCTGGATGTCAGCCGAGGTGAGGCGGGCTGCGATTACAGGATATCGAACGGGTAGGCGCGATCCGCATAGGCTCGCACCGCGACGGCCTTGCGCAGCTCGTCGTCGTTCTTCTGGAAGTCCGAAACATGCTGCCTGAGCCGCTTTTGTGCCATGCCGATGAACACCGTCGTGAGATCGATCTCCCGCCGCGCCCCGTCCTCGCCGCGCCGCTCGATGGCGCGGGTCGTGCGTGAGATGCACGCGGCCATACAATAGAGGTCGATGGCCATCTCCGCGATGCGGCGCTGCGCGTACTGCATCTCGGCGATCTCTCGCCCGTGCTTCCGGAGCATGTCCTCGCTGTGGGTGGCGAGCTCGGCGGTGTAGTCCTCGAAAATTACCGCTTCCCGGCTGAGCAGCGGGTGCGCCTTCGACATCCGCTCGCGCCCGAGCACCGACCGTGCCTTGCGGATCGCGAAATCGCTGAGCAGCCCGAAGCCCTTGATGGGCTCCCGCATCGCCTTCGCCACGTCCGCGAGCGCCTTGCCCGGGCCGCTCATCCCGGAGAGCGCCATGAAACAGCGCAGGATCTCGTTCGTCCCCTCGAAGATCATGTTGATCCGGGCGTCGCGCAGGTGCCGCTCGTAGGGGTAGTCCTGCATGTAGCCGATGCCGGCCGCGATCTGGAGCGTCTCGTTGACCACGAACCACAGGGTCTCGCTCCCCATGACCTTGCAGATCGCGCTCTCGATCGAGAAGTCCGGGACCTTGGCGTCGACGAGGCTCGCCGTCAGGTACGTGATGGACTCGAGCGCGTACGTGTGCGCCAGCATCGTCGCGATCTTGTCCTTGATGAGCCCGAAGTCGCCGATGCTCCGGCCGAACGCGCGCCGCTCCTGGACCCTGTCGAGCGCCAGCCGGATCAGCGTGTTGCACGAGCCCACGCACCCCGCCGAGAGCCCCAGCCGCCCGTTGTTGAGCACCTCGACGGCGACCTTGAAGCCCTTGCCGACCTCGCCGAGCACGTTCTCGCGCGGCACCTTCACGTCGTCGAAGAAGAGCTCCGTCGTCGAGGAGCCCCGGATCCCGAGCTTGTGCTCGCTCGGCCCGCTCTTCACGCCCATGCCCCGCTCCACGATGAAGGCCGTGAGCTTCGGCTTGCTCCCCTCCTCGAGCGCGGACGTCCGCGCGAACACCGTGAACACGTCGGCGAAGCCGCCGTTCGTGATCCAGATCTTCGCCCCGTTCAGCGTGTAGTACGAGCCGTCGGGCGACACCTCGGCGCGGGTCCTGATCGCCGCGGCGTCGGAGCCGGCGCCCGGCTCCGTCAGCGCGAAGGCGGCCATCCACTCGCCGGTCGCGAGCTTCGGGAGGTAGCGCTGCTTCTGCTCCTCCGTCCCGAAGAGCTGGATCGCCTTGAAGCCGATCGACTGGTGCGCGCCGAGCGTGACGGCGATCGACGCGTCGAGCCCGCCGACCTCCTGCATCACGCGCGCGTACGCCATGTTGCTGAGGTTGATGCCGCCGTGCTCGGCCGGGATCTGCAGGCCCATCAGGCCGAGCCCCTTCATCTGGTCGATCAGGCCGGGATCGATGGCGTGCTCTCGGTCGATCTTGTCGCTGTCGACGCTCGAGGCGAAGAACCTCCGCACGCTGTCGAGGATCATCGACGTCGTCTCCCGGTCCTCGGCGGGCATCTCGGGGTACGGGAAGATGATGTCCTCGGCGATGATGCCGTGGAAGAGGGCCTTCATGAAGCTCTGCTCGATCGTCGGGGGCATCGGACCGTCCTTTCAGGGGCAGGCCGCTGCTTGAGTGCGCGGCCAGCTCAGTGCGTCTTCTTCGGCGTCCGCGCGGACTCCGCTGGGCCCTCGTCCTTCGCGGCCCCCCCGCTGTCGTCAATCGTCACGGGCGTCGTCACGGGCGTCGCGGGCGCCGCCGCGGCTGAGCCCCGCGCGGTCGAGGCGGGCGGCGGGACGGCGCTCCCGTCGCGCCCCGCGACGCCGGACGGCGGCACGGGCGTGGGCGTGGCAGGGCGCAGCGGGTGCGGCGTGACCGTCGGCGGCGGCGGCGTGTGCCCGGCGCGATCGCTCTCGCGCTGCCACGGGTACTTGATGCGCCCGTGGTACATGTTGACCAGCGTCGAGGCCATCCGGCTCGTCATGATGCGCAGATCCTCGATCGTCAGCCCCGACTGATCGAGCTGGCCAGACGCGAGCTTCGAGAACATCACGCGCTGGATCATCTCCTCGAACTTCTTGTGCTCGGGCGGCCAGATGGTCCGCGACGCCGCCTCGATGGAGTCGACGAGCATCAGGATCGCCGTCTCCTTCGTCTGCGGCTTCATGCCGGGGTAGCGGAAGTGCTCCTGCGTCAGGTCCTTCGGGTTCCCGTGCTCGACGCACTTGTGCCAGAAGTACTCGACGACCTGCGTGCCGTGGTGGGTGTACGCGAACTCGACCACAGGCTCGGGGATGTTGCCCTCGCGCAGGATCTTCGTGCCCATCACGACGTGCGCCATGATGGCGTCGGCGCTCACCTCCGGCTCGAGGTCCTCGTGCGGCGAGCGCTCGCCGGGCGCGAGGTTCTCGATGAAGTACTTGGGCTGCACCGTCTTGCCGAGGTCGTGGTAGTAGGCGCCCACGCGCGTCAGCAGGGCGTCGGCGCCGATCGCCGCGGCCGACGCCTCGGCGAGGTTCGCCATCGCGCGCGCGTGCTCCCAGCTGCCCGGCGCCTCCGCCGCCATCTTCTTGAGCAGCGGCTGCTCCAGGTCGGTCAGGTCGAGCAGCTTGTCGCGGGGCACGTGCCCCATCGCCCGCTCGGCGGGCTCGCGCAGGCTCCGCCCGAGCAGGCCGACGAGCAGCCCCCCGCCGACGCAGGCCAGCACGTTGGACCCGAGCCAGCGCTTCAGATCGGCGCCCAGGTCGAAGCTGCCCTCGAACAGCACGGTCAGCGCGATGAACCCGATCGCGCCGGCGATGCCCGCGAGGCTCCCCGCGACGAGCAGCTGCCGCGAGCCCTTGCGCTTGAAGAAGAACATCGTCGCCGCGATGCCGCGCACGAGCAGCACCGACAGGAGCACCACGTCGAACCGGAGCAGCGACGCGGCGATGAACGCGACGCCCACCTCGACGAGGAACGCGGTCCGCCGGTCGAACGCGATCGCGACCCAGAGCGGGAGCGCCGCGACCGGGATCCAGAACTCGGGCAGCGCCGTGAAGAGCAGGAGGAGCTTCGCGACGAGGAACGAGCCCGTCATCAGGACGAACATGCCCACCTGGGTGCGGAGCAGCCGCACCCGGTTCTGCCCGAACCGGCGCAGGTAGACCGTCAGCATCAGGCAGACGATCAGGTAGATGACGTACGTGCTCGCGATCCGGGCGCCGAGCCCGGGGCGCCGCATGCGCCGCACCGTCTCGTACGCCATGGCGGCGTCGTGATCCTCGTTGCGCTCCGAGAGCACCGTGCCGCGCGGCACGATCACGCGCCTGTGCTCGTACGACAGCGAGAAGCCGCCGTCGTGCGAGTCGCGCACGATCCGCGGCCCGTACGGGACCCGCAGCGTCACGGGCGCAGGCTTGCCCATCTCCGGGCTGAGCGCGGGGATGAAGAGCTCGCCCACGCTGATCACGGCGAAGAGCGCCGAGAAGAGGACGCTCAAGACGAAGCCGGCGAGGGGACCTGCCCGGATACGCGTGCGCAGCATGGAACCGCTCGGTCTCGTCCGCTGGATGCAGCTTGAGAAACGGTTGACGGGGCACGCTCGCGCGTCACCCCGGCGCCACCGGCCGGCCGCGGGCGGCCACCGATGTCAAGGTGTGGTCGGGACCCTAGCAAAGAAGCGCGGCCGAGTCAGCGGCGCGCAGAGGGGCCACCCCGGCGGCGCGCTCCCGCCCGAACGAGGGGCAGCCTGCGGAGGCCGAGCCCGAGGCCGAATGTCGACATCGGCGCGCCGTCCAACGCTGGCGCGCGCTCGCCGGCCCCTCCCTTCAACCCTCCCCGCCGGCCCCGCCCACGGGGGCCGCCGCGCGCGGCGGCGCGTCACGTGGCCCCCCGCGATGTTCCAATTGCTCCCGGAAAACATCGATTGGAGCAGACAATTGCCGTTCGGCGCAAAAGTTGCTACCCACAGGAAATGTCCCCGCTGCGCATGCTGCTCGAACGCCGCAGGAGCGTGGTGATCATGGGGGTCCTCAACCGCACACCGGACTCTTTCTCCGACGGCGGTCGCTTCGCGGATGAAGACACGGCGCTCGCGCAGATCGATGCGATGCTCTCCGAGGGGGCGGACATGATCGACATCGGCGCGGAATCGACGAGGCCGGGCGCGCAGCCAGTGCCGGACGACGAGCAGATCGCGCGCATCGGCGGGAGCGTCCGCGACGCGGTGAAGAGGGGCGCGGTCGTCTCCATCGACACGACCTCCCCCGTCGTCGCGGCGCGCGCGCTCGACGACGGCGCGGCGGTGGTCAACACGATCTCGCTCGACAGCGCGGCTGAGCTCGGCGCCCTGTGCGCGCGGCGGGGGGCGTCGCTCGTGCTCATGCACAGCCGCGGGTCGATGTCGGCGATGGCCGGTTTCTCCGCGTATCCCGACGACGCCTACGGCGACGTCGTCGCCGACGTGGCGCGCGAGTGGTCGAGCGCGGCCGAGCGGGCGCTCGAGGCGGGCTTGCCCAGGGGCGAGCTCGTGCTCGACCCGGGCCTCGGCTTCGCCAAGAACGCGCGGCAGTCGCTCGATCTGTGCGCCCGGCTGGACGAGCTGTGCGCGCTCGGCTTTCCGGTGCTCGTCGGGCCGAGCCGCAAGTCGTTCCTCGCGCGCGCCGCGGCCTCGGAGCGCGGCGAGGGCGCGGCGCTCGCGCCGCCCTCCGAGCGCCTCGGCGGCACCGTCGCGGCCGCGCTCGCGTGCGCCGCGCGCGGCGCCGCGGCGGTGCGCGTCCACGACGTCGGCCCGGTGCGCCAGGCGCTCGACGTGATGCGCGCGATCGAGCGCGCGCTCGATCGCGTCGGCGGCCCCGATCGCGCGGGCGACCGGCGCCCCGGCGCCCCCCTCGCCCAGGGGGCGCGACGCGATGCTTGACGGGTTCCTCCGCCTCTTCGCGGCGCGGCCGGCGGCGCAGGTCCTCCGGGACCTGTTCGACATCTTCATCGTCGCCTACGTCGTCTACCGCGCGCTGCTCGTGCTGCGCGGCACCCGCGCGATGCAGATGGGCCTCGGGCTCGGCATCGTCTTTCTCATCTATCTCGGGGCGAAGATCTTCGGCCTGACCACGCTCCTCAACCTGCTCTCGTGGCTCCTCTCGTCCATCATCCTCATCGTCGTCGTCGTCTTCCAGAACGACATCCGCCGCGCCCTCATCCGCGTCGGCGGCAGCAACTGGTTCACGAGCGGCCGCGAGCAGCAGTCGCGCGTCATCGACGAGGTGGTCGCGGCCGCGACCGAGCTCGCCCGCCACCGCATGGGCGCGATCATCGCCTTCGAGCAGGACGCGAACGTGCTGGAGTTCGTCAAGAGCGACGGCATCCACATCGACTCGGTCGTGACCCGGGAGCTGCTCGTGTCGCTCTTCGTCCCCGAGTCGGTCAACAAGCTGCACGACGGCGCGGTGCTGATCCGCGACCTCAAGATCGCGCGCGCCGGCGTCTTCTTCCCGATGCCCGAGACCAAGATCCTCGACGCGAGCCTCGGCTCCCGGCACCGCGCCGCGCTCGGGATCACCGAGGAGACCGACGCGGTCGTGGTCGTGGTCAGCGAGGAGCGCGGCACGATCAGCTTCTGCTTCAGCGGCAACATCGTCTCGAACCTCGACGGCCAGTCGCTGCGCCACGCGCTGCTCGGGCTCTTCGGCCGCTCGTCGCGCCGGCGGCGCTTCGCCAAGAAGGTGGCTCAGGGCGGCCGCACGAGCCTCCCGACGCCGCCGCTGCGCAGCCCCGGGGTGGGCGCCGCGCCGGCCGCCGCGCCGGCCGCCGCCGGCCAGGGCCACGAGCCCGCGAAGCTCCCCGCCGCGAAGCCCGCGCCGATCGAGGCCAAGCCGGCGACCCCGGTCACGAAGACCTCCTCGATGATCAAGCCGGCCGCGGAGATGATCAAGCCGGCCACGGAGGTTGAGGCGCGGCCGATGTCGAGGATGTCGACCTCCACGCCGATGCGCTCCGGCGCCGAGGCGCGCGCCGCGCTGGGATCCAGCGCCGACATGCGGAGCCCTGCGGGCTCGCCCGCCCCGCAGGACGGCGATCGCCCCTCGTCCGAGCGCGGCCGGCAGGCCATGGTTGATGTCGCGGCGGGCGCGACCGACTCGCCGGTGCCGTCGCAGCGCACCTTCGTCCCGACGGGGCAGGCCGCGGCGACCGCCGCATCCAAGGGGAGCGCGGAGGGGATGCCCCCGCGAGATGAGCCATGACGCTGGCTGCCCTCCGCGAGGCGCTCCGCTCGGCGCTGCTCGACAACCTCGGCCTCAAGCTCCTCTCGATCACGTTCGCGCTGTGCCTCTACGCCTTCATCCACGGGGCGGAGAACGCGCAGCGCACCTTCTCGCTCGACATCGTCACGATCATCCCGCCCGACTCGAGCAACCGGCAGCTGATGACCCAGGTCCCGCAGGCTGTATCGGTGACGGTGCGGGGCTCCCGGACCCAGCTCGACGATCTCCGCGCCGACGACCTCGGGACGCTGCAGCTCGATCTACGGAACGGCACGGTGACGCGCATCGAGCTCGACAAGTCGATGTTCCACGTCCCGGCCGGGCTGACGGTCGAGCAGATCTACCCGCCGACGATCGACCTCCGCTGGGACGACGTCGTCGTGCGCCCCATCCCGGTGCAGGTGCCGCGCACGGGAGACGCGGCGCAGGGGTTCCTCGTGAAGGGGATGGTCTCGATCGATCCGGCCATGGTCAACGCCCGCGGGCCGCGCTCGGTCGTCGACGTGATGCAGCTCGCGCGCACGGCGCCGTTCGACATCAGCGGGCTCACCGAGGGCACCTACCAGCGACAGCTCGCCCTCGACCGGCCGCCGAAGCTCGTGACGTACGACGTCGACAGCGTGATGGCGACGCTCGAGATCGGGCGCGAGCTCGCCACGCGGACCTTCGATCGGAGGATCGAGGTGGTCGGGATCCCGCGCGCGACCGTGACGCCGGCCATCGTGCAGGTGAGGATCACCGGGACGCCGGAGGACGTGAGCGCCGTCAACCCCGACGCCATCCTGGCGCGCGTGGAGCCCAAGGCGGCGAACCTGGATCTCAGCCAGCCGGGCAGCGATTTCCTCGACGTCCTCGTCGAGGTCCCGCGCGTCACGGCCGAGGTCAACCCGCCGAAGGTCATGGTGAAGTGGTGAGCGCGCCGCGCTGACGCGCCGCCGCCCGCCGGGTGAATCGGCGGGCGGGCTCGCGCCGCACGGTCGGTCAGCCGGGCGGGCGCTCGCCGCCGTCGTCCCCGGACAGCCCGAGCTCACCGAGCAGCGCCCGCAGCTTCTCGGGCCCGCGCTTCGGATCGGCAAGCTTGAAGAGCGCGTAGCGCTCCTCCTCGTTCAGCTCCGCCAGCCGGCCGAGCGCGCCGCCGTCGAGCGCGCCGTCCGGGCCGAGCCGGTCGCGCAGCCGCGCGCTCACGGCGCCTGCGTCCCAGGCGGCGCGGCGCACCGGCGCTTCCGCGAGGGGGGTGAGGGGAACCCCGGCGCGGGCCGCGAAGCCGCGGAGCACCTCGGCGTACACCGCGACGTCGTCGTCCGTGTCCACCGGCAGGTGACACAGGGCGAGCCGCTCGGCGCGCGACAGCGTCTGCCACCCCGCGAGCGAGATCTTGAGCTCTGCGAGGTCGAGCTTCCGCCGCACCGCGAGCGGCACGCAGTCGAGCACAACGTGAACCTCGCCCTCGAGCGCGAACTGCCTGTACATATCCCCATCCTATCGCCGCGACCGAGCCGTCCGCGAGCTGTCGTTGCGCCTGGGACGCGCGGCGCTGTTGCGCTAGCCTGCCGCTGTGCGCCGCCTCGGGCTCCTCACGACGCTGCTCGCGCTGCTCGCGCTCGCGTCGCCGATCCGCGGCGCCCGCGCCCAGGACGCTCAGGTCGCGCCCTCGGCGCCCGTGCCGCTCGATCGTGTCGTCGTGCGCTGGCACTCGCCGGAGACGGGCGGCGTCGGGCGCCCTCAGTTCATCTTCGAGCGGGAGCTCGCCTTCGAGGCGCGCGTCGAGGCGCTCGCCGACCCGGATGCGGAGCCCGGGCTCTATCGGGACCGGCACATCCGCGCCGCGCTCGACCGGCACGTCGCGGAGACGTTGCTTGCGAGCCTGCCGATCTCGCCTGCGCCGACGTCGACCGAGGTGGCGCAGCGGGCCGAGGGGGCCCGCATCGCGCTGGAGCAGCGCGCCCGCGGCCGCGCGCGCCTCCTCGCCGCGGCGGCCGCCGAGGGGATGAGCTCCGACGAGCTCGACGCGCTCTTGCGCCGTCAGGCGCGCGCGAGCCTGTACCTGGACCGCATGGTCGCGCCGATGCTCGAGCCCAGCGACTTCGAGCTCAAGATCGTCCTGCGCTCGGGCGTCACGCCGTTCAAGGATCAGCGCTACGAGGACGTCGCGCCGGCGCTGAAGCGCTGGTACGTCGCGAAGCGGCTCGCCGAGGCGCTCGACGCGTACTACCAGAACGCGCGCGCCCGGGTCTCGCTGAGCATCGTGGCCGCGCGCTGAGCATCGTGGCCGCGCGCTGAGCATCGTGGCCGCGCGCTGAGCACCACCGTGGCCGCGCGCTGAGCATCGTGGCCGCGCGCCGAGCGCGTGAGGGCGCTGCGAGCGCGGCTCGGGCGAAGGGGCGCCGCTCGCGCGCCGCGCGCCACCTGGAGCCGAGTGAAGGAGATCCGCGCCAAACCTCCGATGGTGAGTCCCCGTGTGGTGCCGCTCTCCGCGACGGCCTCAGCCCGCGCGCGGCCTGCCAGCTGCTGCATGGCGGGCACGACCGCGCTGATGCTGATACCGAGCCGACACCGAGCTGAGCCACACAAACGACACAAATGACGCGAACCACGCGAACCACGCGAACCACGCGAACCACGCGAACGGCAACAGCGCTGGTGATTCTGACTCTTGATATCGAGGGATGATCAAGCAATACTACTTCGTTGCCTGGTGTTCACTCCAGGCAGCTTGGAGCGCGGGCGCTCCCGCGCTGGTCGCGCGGGAGGGGGGTCCAGTGCGCCGTATCCGTATGGGTATTCGCCGGTAGTACATGCCGGCGATCGGCGTTGGAGGACGCGTTCCAGGAGTCATGGGATAGAGCACCGGGCGCCGGGCGCGGCTCTCTTGCACGTACAGGCGCCCGGGATCGCGCTGCCGCCTCAGCGCCGCTCGAGGGGTCTTCCGGGATCGCGACGCGCTCACGCGCGCGGGCATCGATGTGTCGAGGCGCCGCTCGCTCAGGTCGCGCTCGCGCGCGGCGCCCCGTGTCGGGCGCGCGGCGGCCGCCCCCCGCGTCCGGGAGAGATCGGTGGGAGATCATGCGTTCGCCCCGCGGCGGCGTCAGCGACAGGCATCGTGCAAGGACCTCGCAAGGAGTTGTTGACATGGATACTGGAGATCGTTCCCTTCATCGCAGGCACCTGCTGCGGGGACTCGGTGGCATCGCGACGCTCACCGCCGTCGCGCCTGCGGTGCTCGGCAGCTCGTCGGCGGGCGCGATGACGTCGACCGTGCTCGCCTCCGGCATCCCGGAGGTCGTGGGCATGCACTCGGAGATCATCGAGGATGTCTTCGCGCGCGTGCAGCGCCGGGTGAACGACGGCCTCTTCCCGGGCGCGACCGCGCTCATCGCGCGGCGAGGGCTCATCGTGGGTCACCGGGCCTTCGGCAACAAGGTCGCCGGCTGCACCGAGCCGGTCACGCTCGACACGATGTTCGACGTCCTGTCGCTCACGAAGGTGCTGGCGACGGCGACGGCGATCATGGTGCTCGTCCAGCAGGGGAGGCTGAAGCTCTCCGACCCGGTGGCGCTGTACCTGCCGCGCTTCGCCACGAACGGGAAGGCGAGCATCACCCTCCTCGACATGCTCCGGTACTCGGCCGGGCTGCCCGTCGACAACCAGCGCCTCGACGAGCTCGACGACAAGGCGGTCTGGCACGCGATGGCCGAGACGCCGCTCGAGTACACGCCGGGCTCGTCCGTGCTCTACAGCGATCTCACGTACCGGTTGCTCGGTCGGGTGGTCGAGATCGTCTCCGGCACCGATCTGAGCACGTTCGCGCACGCCCACATCTGGGGCCCGCTCGGCATGCACGACACGATGTTCAAGCCGCCGCCGGAGCTCGCGCCGCGCGTCGCGGCGACCGGCGCCTCGAGCCGGCGCGGCCGCCTCGTGCGCGGCGAGGTGCAGGACGAGCAGGACCACGCGCTCGGCGGGGTCACGGGCTGCGACGGCGTGTTCTCGACCGCGATGGACATCGCGATCTTCTGTCAGATGATCATGAGCGGGGGCAGCTACGGCGGCGCCCGGGTGCTCACCCCGCAGTCCGTCTACAAGCTGACACGGAGCCAGACTCCTCAGGTCACCGCCGCGGCGACAGACACCTCGCCCCTCAACAACCTCCTCCTCACGCCGAAGGGCCTCGGCTGGGAGATCTGGACGCCGCGCTTCTCGCACGGCGGAACGCGGCTGTCGCCCGGGTCCTTCGGCAAGGCGGGGGGGACGGGCTCGTTCGTGTGGATCGACCCGGCACGCGAGCTCTTTGGCGTCTTCTTGACGAACCACGGTCTGCCAGAGCCCTTCGACGAGCCGGGCTGGAACCGCCTGATCGACAGCACAGGCGTGGTCGAGTTCTTCGACGGGATGATCGGCGCAGTCGCAAACGAGCGCTGAGCGCGCGGCGCACCCCGCTCCGCGCGGCTCCGGACATCGGGCCGCCTCAACGCGCCTCGCGCGCTCGGGGCCACGCCTGCCGGCGGGCACCGCGCGCGGCGCGCGCGAGGACATGCGGTGTGCCGAGGCGACCGCGTGACGCCTTCCCTGGACAAGAACCTGTCCACCCCGCAGTGCACTGCAGTCGAGACTAGGTCGCTCGGAGACTGCGTCGTCCATTACGCTCTGCAACGCGTCGCGTTATCTTGCCGTTCGGCGAGCAGGTTTCTCACGCGGTCGCGTCTTGCCTCCCGGCCCTGCGCGCGCGCGCAGGTCCTCTCCGCGTGCGTCCGCGCGCGGCGCCCCCCGCGGCGCGCCCCCGAGCGTCAATGACGCTCCCCGGACGCGGGGGCTCGCCAGGAGCTCAACCCCGGAGAGGGCGCTGGCGCTGCGGCGGATCCACGGCCTCGGCGCGGAACGAAGCGGAACGAAGCGGAACGAAGCGGAACGAAGCGGAACGAAAAACCGAGTTCGAGGTCCTGAAACACTCCGCGCTCTGTCGCTCGCCGCGGCCCCGACGCGGCACGAAAGCCCGCGCGGCCCTGGCTCGCCAATGCACCCTTGCAGTCCGCGGCACGCGTTCGGTGCACTCCCGGCAACGCACGAGGCACGCGCGTGGATTCTTTCGGCAACACTTTAGCCGGTACGAGCTGGTTTTGGTGCGACGCGTTATGAGCGCCCTGCTGTTCCCCAGCAGGGCGACCGAGGTCTATCTAAATCGAGTAATTCCGGTCACTTAATCATGACGCGACGCAGAAAGCAACAAACTGCTGTAGGTGCTTCGGAGACCTTTGACATGAACAGAACGTTCCTGTTAACTGTGCCCCCCGCAAGCCCCGCGAGTGTGGCAGCGGGCGGCTCCTTCGCAGAGAGCCAAACCTTAGATTCTCTTTACAAGCCGCTTCCTCTGCCGCGCTTGGCCACCTGGCCAGATCACCTCCCACCACCCAAGTACACTCCAAAGAATGGATAGGAGCGTCGTTCGATGACATCACTTAAGAGAGACAGGTCGTCGGTTCCCAGCAAGCGATTCGCGGGTCGGCGCGCCGCAGTCCGAGCCCTCGGGCTGGTTTCCGTCTCCGCCCTTTGCCTCACGGCGGCGCCGCGGTCGGCCCACGCCGTGTCGGGCGAGAACTTTGAGTGGCACTGGTACTCGCGCCTCGGCATGGCGTGGTCGGTCTACGGGCAGAACATCCAGGGCGCGTCGATGAACCTGCTCGGGTTCGGCATCGGCGGTCGCTACGAAGAGGACGACTACTCCGAGCCGTCGCTGGTCGCGCACGTGGTGAAGGGCGCGACGCCGGATGACTTCTACGTGAAGTCCGAGATGACCTTCGCCATCTGGCGTCAGTACGGCGGCGTGTTCATGCAGCCGTCCTCGAACGGCGGCCAGTCGATCACGATGCAGTTCAACCAGGCCTACATCGAGGCAGGCAACTTCCTCGTCCCGGGCCTCAGCGTCTGGGGCGGCGCGAAGTTCTTCCGCGATCAGTACGCGCCCATCGGCGACTACTTCTACCTCGACGACCTCAGCGGCCAGGGCGGCGGCCTCAAGTACGAGAACCTGAACCTCGCGATCCTCGGCTATCGCGGGTTCGGCGACACCCTCCCCGCGTACAACCTGGACACGAACGCGGATGGGAACGTCGACGTCGAGCGGTTCCGCACCGTCTTCGCCGGCAACTACAAGTTCGAGTTCGGCGGTGAGGCCAAGCACCACGTCAAGATCCACGCCGAGGCGCACGTCCTCCAGGCGGCGAAGCGGGGCGAGGGCTTCGCGGTGCCCGACAACGGCAAGGCCGACTTCGGCGGCGTCATCGGCGCGAAGCTCCACGTCGGCCTCGGCCAGGGCAACTGGAGCGACACGGCCGTGCGCTTCGGCACCGGCATCGCCAACGGCGCCGCCGGCGGCGCCAAGACGTACCAGACCTGGGGCCTCCCGAACGATGAGGGCACGTACGCGGGCTCCTTCGCCATCGAGGCCGTCGAGCACGCCGGCTTCCGGATCGGCGACGTCGCCGCCCTCGAAGGCCTCGCCACCTTCCACTACACCAAGGCGGCGTACGAGGCCCCCGCGGGCGCCGTCCCGACCCCCGCTGGCCCGCACGAGAAGCAGATGGACTTCTCGGTCCAGGCGAACGCCGCGATCTTCGCGCACAAGAACTTCCACCCCGTCATCGAGGCCTCGTTCCAGGGCCGGAAGGACGGCGAGAACGAGCTCGGGACCGCGGTCAAGGTCTCCGTCGTCCCGACCCTCGTCCCGACGGGCGAGCTGAGCACCGGCGCGCGGCCGCACTTCAAGCTCATCTACACGGCGGCCTTCTACAACGACGCCGCGAAGAATCAGGCGCTGTCTGCCTACCTCCAGAGGACGGGCGCCGGGTCGAACGTCGGCCACTACATCGGCGCGCGCACCGACTGGTACTTCTAGAGACCTGCGGCGACCGACTCCGCCGCTCCCCTCCGTTCCACCCTCAGGCCAGCGCCCCGGCGCCGCGATCGCGGCGCCGGCGGCGCGACCTCACGCCGTGTCGCTGCGCGACTCGCTCGCGATCTCCTGCGAGGCGGGCCCGGACTCCTCGTCGGACGGCCCCTGCGCCTCCTGGTAGTGGTGCGCGAACGACCGCGCCGCGCGGCGCGCCTTCAGGAACTCCGCGAACGCCGTCAGCGTGTCGAGGTCCCGCGGGCCGAGCGCCTCGGCGATGTCGCGGAGGTTCTTGCGCAGGCTCTCCACGCTCCTGCCGCCGCGGCGGGGCTCCCGCACCTCCTCGCGCTCCCGCTCTCGCTCGCGCTCGCGCACCGGCGCCTCGACCGCGGGCGCCGCCGGGGCGGCCTCCGGGCGGGCCGGCACCTCCGGCACCCACAGCGGGCGGGGGACCGGGTTCAGGGCGTGGGCGCTCAGCCACGCCTCCATGAAGATCCGCAGCCGCTCGCTCCGGAAGGCGAACCAGCGCTCCCGCTCCGGACCGTAGGACATCAACACATCCTTGAAGCGACGGAACGCGCCCTTGCCGTCGATGGCCTGGCTGAGCTTCGCCTGGAGCTCCATGTCTTCCACCATCGGGATGTAGCGCTCCATCCAGCGGTACTGCTCGCGCGAGCTCACCGGATCGATCCGGAGGTAGTTGGCATCGGCCGCGATGCGCGCGTGCATCTGCGGATCGGCCACGCCGTCGACCACCCGCAGCACGTCGCCCGTGCCGAGGTGCAGGTACGAGTGCACCTCTGGGGCGTTGTTCTCGAAGGCGTCCTCCAGCGCCTCCCAGTCGATCGGGATGTCGCGAACGGCCGTCCCGCCGGCTGAAGCATTCTCGGTAGTCGGCATGTCCTCCTCGTCTCCATCGAAAGCAGCGAGGCGGCGGTGGGCTGGCCGCGCGCCTCGGTTCAAGTGCACCAAGTTTGAACGGAAATGCGCCGTCGTCATAGCACTCTACGCTGGTTGGGGGCTTCTGGGCCTAACTCTCGCAACCTAGGGTTGATTCCTTGATCCGGAAGCCCGTTCGGCCGCCGAGCCGCGGCGCGATGACGACTCGGGAGAGAGCTTCGGGAGACCTGGGTTCAAGCGGAAAACAGCGTGGAAATTCAGGGGAATCGGCGAGTGCTCAGCTGCGCTGCGAGCGCGCGCGGGCCACGGCGTCGGCCCAGCGGTGGAGGTGGGCGGATCGATCCGCTTCGCTCATCGCGACCTGGAAGCTCTGCCCTACACGGGAGATGCGGGCCGAGTCCTCCTTCGTGCGGAAGAGGCCGGCCCCGACGCCGGCGAGCATTGCGGCGCCGCGCGCCGTTGTCTCCAGGTCCGTGGGGCGCTCGATAGCGACGTTCGCCACGTCCGCCTGGAACTGCATGAGCAGATCGTTCGCGGCGGCGCCGCCGTCCACGCGCATCCGGCGCAGCGGGTGGCCCAGGTCGTCGGCCATCGCCTGCACGAGATCCGTCACCGAGAGCGCGATTCCCTCGAGCGTCGCGCGGGCGAGGTGCGCCGCGGTCGTGCCGCGCGTGACCCCGGAGATGATCCCGCGAGCGTCCGGATCCCAGTAGGGCGCGCCGAGGCCGGAGAGCGCCGGGACGAACGTGACGCCCTCGCTCGACGGCACGCTGCGGGCGAGCGCCTCGATCTCCGCCGCGGTCTTGATCAGGCCCAGGCCGTCGCGGAGCCACTGCACCGCGGCGCCCGCGATAAAGGCGCTCCCCTCGAGCGCAAAGACCACCTCCGAGCCGATCTTCCACCCCACGGAGGTGAGCAGGCCGAAGCGGCTCCGGAGCGGGCGACCGCCGATGTTCGCCAGCACGAACGCGCCGGTGCCATAGGTGCACTTGGCGTCGCCCGCCGCGAAGCAGGCCTGCCCGAAGAGGGCCGCCTGCTGGTCGCCGGCGATGCCGGCGATCGGGATGCCGTCGGGCAGGTGAGGGAAGCCGCGAGTCGCCGCGATGCGGCCCGCCGAGGCGACGATCTCCGGCAGGAGCTGGCGCGGGATCCCGAGCACCGCGAGCATCGCGTCGTCCCAGCCCAGCGTCGCGAGGCTCATGAGCAGGGTGCGCGACGCGTTGGTGACGTCGGTCGCGTGCACCGGCGAGCCGCCGGCCACGTCGCCCGAGAGGCGCCAGACGAGGAAGCTGTCGACCGTGCCGAAGCACAGCTCGCCGCGCTCCGCGCGCGCGCGCGCGCCGGGCACGTTGTCCAGGATCCACGCGAGCTTGGTGCCGCTGAAGTACGGATCGAGCACGAGGCCGGTCGTCTCCTCGACCGCCTGCTCGTGGCCCGCGGCGCGGAGCTCGGCACAGCGCGCCGCCGTCCGGCGGTCCTGCCACACGATCGCGCGGTGGATGGGGCGGCCCGTCGCGCGCTCCCAGACGAGCGTCGTCTCGCGCTGGTTCGTGATGCCGATCGCCTTGATCGCGCTGCCGGCCACGCCCGCCGCCCGGAGCGTCTCGCCCACGGCGTCCTGAACGCTCTGCCAGATCTCCTCCGGGTCGTGCTCGACGAGCCCCGGCTCCGGGAAATGCTGGCGAAACTCGCGCGTGGCGCGGCCCAGCGTCGCGCCAGCCGTGTCCATGAGGAGGGATGTCGTTCCGGTGGTGCCCTGATCGATGGCGAGGAGGTACGCGGAATCCATGCGGCCGACTAACGCGGCGGGGTGTGGGCGCATAGCAGTTCCACGCGCCACGTCCACATGGACCGTGGACGAAATACTGATCTTATGATCAGGTGTACTTCTGTCGGGCCCTGGGGAGCGGCCGGTTCGGTCCGGGCGCCTCGGCCGGGGCCAGGGGCTCGTTTTTCTGCGGTCGGCGCGGCTCCTTACCTTGGCCAGCCCCGGACTTCGGCCGGAAAGATTGTCGGTCCGAGCCGGGCTGGGTAATCTCCCAGAACCGATGGCCCGCCTCATCCTGCAGACCGCCGAGGGCCAGCAGGCGATCGAGCTGCGGCCCGTGAACTCGCTGGGGCGCCACCCGAACAACTCCATCCAGCTGCTCGACAAGATCGTCTCGAAGGAGCACTGCATCATCGAGCAGCGGGGCGATCACTTCGTCCTGCGCGATCTCGGCAGCCTGAACGGCACGTTCGTCAACAGCGAGCGTGTCCGGGGCGAAGCGCCGCTGAAGCACGGGGACGAGATCGCCCTCGGGTCCACGCGTGGCCGGTTCGACGACCCGGGCGCCGCGGCGGCTCAGCCGCTCGGCCAGGGCTGGCCCCCCGGGGTCAACCACCCGGGCGCGATGCCGGCGCAGCCGCCGGCCCACGGCTACCCGCCTCGCGACGCCGGCTACCCGGCCCCGCCGCCGCCCCAGTACCAGCGCCCGCAGCAGCAGCCCGCGCCGCTCCCGGGCACGCCGGCGGCGCCGCCGGTGACGCGGCAGCCGCCGTACGCGCCGCCGCCCTCGCCGCCGCTCCCGGGGCCGGGCGGGACGGCGCCGCTGCCGGGGCGCTCGGGGGCGCACGGCGGCTCGTACGTCGCGCAGGGCACGCGCATCGACGTGAACGATCAGGCCCGGCAAATCGGGACGCAGATCGCCGCGGTCGACAAGGGGTTCCTGGCGTTCGACCGGATCGCCAACGACATGAACCAGCTGCGCGCGGACTACGAGCGGCTGCGCCTGTCGCACGAGCTGTCCCGCGAGATCGCCGCCGAGCGCGACACGACGAAGCTGCTCGAGAAGATCCTGACGAGCGTCTTCAAGTTCATCCGCGCCGACCGCGGGGTGATCTTCCTGCGCAACGAGGGCGGCGAGCTCACGCCGCAGGCCATGCAGCGGCGCGACGGGACGACGGCGCCGATCAGCGTGTCGTCGACGATCCTGAACCACGTCGTGCACGAGCGCGCGGCGGTGCTGACGCACGACGCGGCGATGGACTTCGCGGCGTCGAAGGGCAAGAGCATGATCCTGAACCGGATAAGCTCGGCCATCGTCGCGCCGCTCGTCGCCCCGCTGCAGCACAACAACGAGGTGCTCGGGGTGCTCTGGCTCGACTCCGAGACGCTCGCGCAGTTCCAGCCCAAGGACCTCGAGCTCGTGACCGCGATCGCCTACCAGGCGGCGATGTTCATCGAGATCAACATCCTCGGGAAGAAGATCGAGAACGAGATCGTCACGCGGGAGCAGCTCCGCCGGCTGCTCTCGCCGAACATCGCCGAGCGCGTCCTCAGCGGCCAGCTCGCGGTGAAGCAGGGCGGCCAGCACGTCGAGGAGTGCACCGTCTTCAACAGCGACATCCGCGGCTTCACGCGCATGAGCGAGAGCAAGCGGCCGGAGGAGCTCGTCGTCATGCTGAACGAGTACTTCGAGCGGATGGTCGACACGATCTTCCAGTTCGAGGGCACGCTCGACAAGTTCATGGGCGACGGCATCATGGCGCTCTGGGGCGCGCCGGTGGCCCACCGCGACGACGCCGTCCGCAGCGTGGAGTGCGCGCTGAAGATGGGCGAGGTGCTCGGCGAGTTCAACCGCGAGCGGCTCGAGAAGGGCGAGCAGCCGCTCGCGGTCGGCATCGGGATCCACACCGGGCCGCTCGTCGCTGGCTACATCGGGAGCTCGAAGGCGCTCAGCTACACGGTGATCGGCGACGTGGCGAACACGTCGGCGCGGCTCTGCTCCATCGCGCTGGCCGGCCAGATCGTCATCAGCGAGACGACGTACGCGCAGCTCGGGGGCAGGTTCGAGACCGAGGAGCTCCAGCCCGCGCGGGTGAAGGGCAAGGACAAGCCGATCCCGATCTTCAACGTGATCCGGAGCCGGCCGATGGCGCAGGTCCCGGCGAACGCCTTCATGAGCGCCGAGCCGACCAACGCCCTGAACGAGTGAGCGCGGGGGCGCGGGCTGTACGCCTGTCCGCCTACCCGCACGCGAGCGCGTGCGAGCGCGTGCGAGTGCGTGCGAGTGCGTGCGAGTGCGTCAACCGCGCGATGCAGCGCGGCAGCACAGCGCCGTAGCCGTCTGCCCGCTGCGGCGTTAGGGTCCGCGCCGTGGCTGCTTCCATTCTACCCTTTGAGAAACCTGTCGCAGAGCTCATCGAGAAGGTGCGGGAGCTGCGCGCGCTCGCCGCGGCCGACCCGCGGTTCGAGCCGGAGCTCGCCCAGCTCGAGGACAACACGGGCCGGCTGGCGCGCGAGATCTTCGCGGGCCTCACGCCGATGCAGAAGGTGCTGCTCTCGCGGCACGCGAACCGGCCGTACACGCTCGATTACGTCAAGCGGCTCTTCACCGACTGGGTCGAGCTGAAGGGCGACCGGCGCTTCGCCGACGACTGCTCCATCGTCGGCGGGCTCGCGACCTACCACGGGCGGAGCGTCGTGCTGGTGGGCCACCAGAAGGGGCGCGGCGCGAAGGAGAACGTGAAGCGCAACTTCGGGATGCCGCACCCCGAGGGCTACCGGAAGGCGATCCGGCTCTACGAGATGGCCGACAGGTTCGGGCTCCCGATCCTGACGTTCATCGACACGATGGGCGCGTACCCGGGCATCGGCGCCGAGGAGCGCGGCCAGAGCGAGGCGATCGGCGCCGCGCTCGCCGCGATGGCGCGGGTCGGGGTGCCGATCGTGGCGACCGTCATCGGGGAGGGGGGCTCGGGCGGCGCGCTGGCGCTCGGCGTCGCCAACCGGGTGCTGGTGCTCGAGTTCAGCTGCTACTCCGTGATCTCGCCGGAGGGCTGCGCGGCCATCCTCTGGAAGGACGCGGCCCGCGCCGACGAGGCCGCGGCGCGGCTCAAGATCACCGCGCCGGACCTCCTGCAGCTCGGCGTCGTCGACACGGTCGTCGAGGAGCCGACCGGCGGCGCGCACCAGGACCACGACGAGGCCGCGGCGCGGCTCGACAAGGCGCTCTGGGCGACGCTCACGTCGATGGACGGGCTCAGCCCGGAGGAGCTCGTCGACGACCGGTACCGCAGGTTCCGCGGCCTCGGGTCGTTCGTCGGTTAGCTCGCCGGGGGGCGCTGCGGCTGGCTCTCCCCGGGCGCCAGGGCTATACGGCTCGCGGATGGACTACGGCAAGGCGCTGCGGACGCTGCTGCTCGTGGGCACCAGCGCCGTCGCCGCCGGCGTGGTCCTCCGCGTGCAGTCGAGGTTCAACGCCTCGGACCGCAGGGCGGCGCTCGGCATCGTGCAGCAGTACCGCCCGGAAGGCGGCCGCAGCGTGCCGGAGGCGATCGGCGCGCGGCACCCGGCAAAGGCGCCCGCCTGGAGCGCCTCCACCGAGTCGGCCTGCTTCCAGCACGTCCGGGTGCGCGCGACGATCGAGGGAGAGCCGCCGGTGCGCTACGACTTCCTGGTCGACATCAACGGTCCGTCGATCCACCCGGGCAACCGCGAGGGCGAGGCGATCCTCGCCGAGCTGACGCGCGCGCCGGCAGCGGCGGCGGCGGGGGCGCCGTGAGCGTCCGCGTCGCGCTGGTGGGCTGCGGGCGGTGGGGGGAGAAGATCCTCCGCGCGCTGTCGGAGAGCGCGCGGGCGCGCGTCGTCGCGGTGGCGGACGTCGATCGCGGCCGCCTCGCGCGGGCGCGCGCGCTCGCCCCGCGGGCGCGGCTCGTCCGCACGGTGGACGAGGCGCTGGCCGCGCGCGTGGACGCGGTGCTCATCGCGACGCCGGCGGCGAGCCACGCCGAGCTCGCGCTGCGCGCGCTCGAGGCCGGCGCCGATGTGTTCGTGGAGAAGCCGCTGGCCCTCTCCGCGGCGCACGCCGACCGCTGCGCCGCCCGCGCGGCGGCGCTCGGCCGGATCGGCATGGTCGGCCACCTGCTCCGCTACCACCCCTCCGTGGTGCACCTGGTCGCGCTCGCGCGCGAGCGGCGCCTCGGCGATCTCGTGAGCTTCAGCGCCGCGCGCCTGTCCACCGGCGGCGGCGGGGCCGCCTCCGCGCTCTGGACGCTCGGGCCGCACGACCTGTCGGTGCTCGCGGCGCTCGACCCGAGCCCGCTCGCCGAGGCGCGGGCCCACCTCTCGCCGGGCGGCGAGCGCGTCACGCTGGAGGCGCGCCTCGAGAGCGGCCTCGCCGCGCAGATCGAGCTCTGCTCGTCGAGCGCGACCAAGGAGCGGAGGCTCCGCGTCGCCGGCAGCGCGCGCGTCGCGGTCTTCGACGACGTGCGCGCGCCCGACCGGCTGCTGTTCCTGGACGGCCGCGGCGCCGCGGCGGGCGGCGAGCGCGGCGAGCGCGGCGCGCTCGCGCCGGCCGCGCACGAGCTGGAGGTGCCGTGGCGCGAGCCGCTCTCGGTGGAGATCGAGCATTTCCTCCGCTGCGTCGAGGAACGCACGCCGCCGCTGACGCCGCTCGACGAGGGCGCCGCGGTGGTGCGGACCCTCGAGCGCGTCGAGGCGACGCTCGCCCCCGTCGAGGCGCGAGCGGTCGCGGCGGGGTAGCGCCGGGCCGCGATCGGATCCGTGTCGCGGCGGGCCGCGCCCGTGGACGCCGGAGAGACCCCGGAGAGGAGAGCCCGCGGGCGCCTCTCGGCGGGCCTCTCGGCGGGGCGCTGCGGCGCGGCGGGAGCCGGCGGCCGGGCTCCGGAGCGCGGGAGGACGGGAACGCAGGGGAAAGCGGAGGCGCGCGCGGCTGGCGCCCGGCTGCCCTTTGCAGCGCCGGATCGGCGTGGTACTGCCGTCGGCTGGAAGGGTACGATGCCGCAGGATCCGAAGACCACTCCCACCCAGGTCAAGGCGCCGCACGGAGCGCGGGTGATGGAGATCCACTGGGCCGACGGGCACCGCGGCGTCCTTCCGCACGAGATCCTGCGCGGGTACTGCCCGTGCGCGAACTGCCAGGGGCACGGCGGGACGATCAACTTCGTGCCCGGCGGCGACCTGAACCTCCGTGAGATCGAGCAGGTCGGCAACTACGCGCTCCAGTTCACGTGGGGAGACCGGCACGACTCGGGCATCTACACCTTCCGGTACCTGCGCTCGCTCTGTCAGTGCGACGAGTGCAAGCCGCAATTCCAGCCGCCCCACTCCAAGTGACAGCCCGCCGCGCGCCCAAGCCTCAAGCTGCTCCGAAGGCTCAAGCTGCTCCGAAGGCTCAAGCCGCTCCCCCGGCGCGCGCCGAGCGGCAGCTCGATCCGCTCCAGGTCGTCGACTCGTCCTTCGTCGCCGGCGCGGGCTTGCTCGCGTCGCTCCCCCCGCCCGTCAGCGCGGAGGTGGCGTTCGCGGGGCGCTCGAACGTCGGTAAATCGAGCCTCATCAACACGCTCGTCGAGCGCAAGGGCCTCGTCCGGACGAGCTCGAACCCCGGCTCGACGCGGCAGATCAACTTCTATGAGGCCCGGGCGCGCGACGGCGCGGTGTTCCAGCTCGTCGACCTGCCGGGGTACGGCTTCACCCACCGCTCGAAGTCCGAGAAGGCGGCGTGGGCGTCGCTGATCGAGGGATACCTGCGCGGGCGCGTCACGCTCGCCGCGGTGCTGCTCCTGGTCGACGCGCGGCGGGGGCTCGAGGAGGACGATCTCGAGCTCGTCCACTTCATCGAGGCGTCGCGCGACGCGGCCCGCCGGCCCGTGGAGCTGCTCCTCGTCGCGACGAAGGTCGACAAGGTGCCCCGCTCGTCGATCCGGCGCGCGCTGGATCAGCTGTCGTCCGCGGCCCCGCGGACGGCGGAGGGCGCCCTCCGCCGCGCGATCGGCTTCTCGTCGATCACCGGAGAGGGCAGGCGGGATCTGTGGCTCGCGATCCGGCGCGCGACGCAGCTCGGTGGCGTCGCGCCGCCGTCGAGCAGCGGTGCGCCCCCGCCGAGCGGCGGCGAGACGACCGGGGACGGATGAGCTTGCGCGGGTGCGAGACGTGCGCGGGACCAGCGCATCGCACCGCGGATCGGTGCCGATGGAGGTATTGACCCGCCCTCTGGCCCTCCATTAACGTGCGGCTCCTCCGGCTTCGCGGGGGAGTCACCAGAGCCGACAGTCACGCTGTCGCGCGGCGTTCGCAGTGCAGGGCGCGCGCGCCGGTCCAGGTACCCACCGGCTGACCCTACGATGCCCGACTACTCCGGCCAGGTCACGCACGTCCACGCGTCGCTGACGCCGCTCTGGTGGATCCCGCTCCTGCCGCTGCTCGGCGCGGCGGTGAACGCGCTGTTCGGCCGGGCCATGCAGCGGAGCGCGTTCGGTCGCGACGCGTCGAAGCGGCTCCACATCGGGAGCCTCGGCGTCACGCTCGTCGCCGTGGGCGCGATGCTGGGCGCGTTCCTGCTCGGGCTCGCGAACGTCATCCAGCTCGTCGGGCTCGCTCCGGGGGAACGCGCGCTCTACAGCTTCGCCTGGCAGATGGTCCGCATCGGGTCGCTCGACGCGAACTTCGCGTTCGTGATGGACCCGCTGAGCGGCCTCATGACGCTGATCATCACCGGCGTCGGCGCGCTCATCCACGTCTACGCGGCGTCGTACATGGAAGCGGAGCCGGCGTACTGGCGATTCTTCACGTACCTGAACCTCTTCGTCTTCTCGATGTTGCTCCTCGTCCTCGGGGACAACTTCATCGTGATGTTCTTCGGCTGGGAGGGCGTCGGCCTCTGCAGCTACCTGCTCATCGGGTTCTGGTACAGCGACTACAGGAAGGCCTCTGCCGGCATGAAGGCCTTTGTCGTGAACCGGGTCGGCGACTGGGGCTTCCTCTGCGGCCTCGCGCTCCTCTTCTGGGGTCTCGGCGCCAGGTGGCTCGACGACGGCCGGTTCCTCTCCGATTACCGCGCGCGCTTCATCGCGGTGGCCGCGGAGGCGCACGGCGAAGAGGGCGCCCCTGCCGCCCTCGCTGGCGACGGCGGAAGGGGCAAGGCGGGCGAGCGCAGGGCGGCGTCGCGCGCCGGCGCGAAGGGCTATCTCACCTTCACCGGCCACCCCGGCGCGCGCGTGTACCTCGGTATCGCCAGCGCCGCGCAGCTCGCCTCGAGCCCGCCGCCGTTCGCCGTCTCCCCCTTCCTCCGCAAGGAGATCGACGCCGGGGTTCACTCCGTGGTCATCGTGCCGGGCGACGGCGCCGTGGTCGCGGGCGACGGCCTCGAGATCGCGGCGATCGATCGCATGCGCGTCGAGCCGGGCCAGGAGGTCGTGGTGGCGACCGTCGGCTCGACGGTCACGTTCCGCGAGATCCACGACCAGCTCGTGATCAAGGACGCGAGCGGCAAGGCGTTCCTCAGGGATGCCCTCCAGTCGAAGACGGTGTGGGGCGGCGTCGCGCTGGTCACGCTGGCGTGCCTCTTCCTGTTCGTGGGCGCGGCCGGCAAGAGCGCCCAGCTCCCGCTCCATGTCTGGCTGCCCGACGCGATGGCCGGCCCGACCCCCGTCTCCGCGCTGATCCACGCCGCCACCATGGTCACGGCCGGCGTCTACATGATCGCGCGCCTCAGCTTCCTGTTCTCGCTGAGCCCGGCCGCCGGCGGCATCGTCGCGCTCGTCGGGGCCTCGACAGCGCTCTTCGCGGCGACGATCGGGTTCTTCCAGTACGACATCAAGAAGGTGCTCGCCTACAGCACGGTGAGCCAGCTCGGCTTCATGTTCATCGGGGTCGGCGTCGGGGCGTACTGGGCCGCCGTGTTCCACCTGATGACGCACGCCTTCTTCAAGGCCTGCCTCTTCCTCGGCTCGGGCTCGGTGATCCACGGGATGCACGCCGTGGAGCACGACGAGGCGGCGGCGCAGGACATGCGCAACATGGGCGGCCTCCGCCGCGTCATGCCGCGCACGGCGCGGGCCTACCAGGTGGCGTGTCTCGCCATCACCGCCGCGCCCATCCCGTTCTTCGCCGGCTTCTGGTCCAAGGACGAGATCCTCTGGAAGGCGTTCGGCGCCGAGAACACCGGCCCGATCCCGGGGCTGCTCCTCTACGTCATGGGCCTCGCCGCGGCGCTCGGCACCTCGTTCTACATGTGGCGGAGCTACTACCTGACGTTCGAGGGGCCGCACGCGCGCAAGGAGATCAAGAAGAAGGTCCACGAGTCTCCGGCGGCGATCACCTGGGTGCTCGCCGTCCTCGCGGCCCTGTCGGCGCTCTCCGGCGCGGTGTTCGGCTTCTCCAGCCACTTCGTCGGCGGCCACGGCGAGCCGCTGCTCGAGGCGTGGCTCCATCCGGTGTTCGCCCACGCGGAGGTCTCGTTCCAGCGCCACGGGCTGGGGCTCGAGCTCGCGCTGATGGCGCTCTCGGTCGGCGGCGCGATCTTCACCTTCTCGCTCGCCCGCTCTCGTTACGGCGAGCGGCGCTCGCCGCGCTGGGAGGCCGAGGAGCGGGGGCTCCCGGGCTTCCAGCTCCTCTCGAACAAGTACTACGTCGACGAGGTCTACGACGCGACGGTGGTGCGCGCCTTCCTGTCGCTGCGCCTCTTCTTCGCCGACATGGATCGGTGGATCGTCGACGGGCTCGTCAACGCCGTCGCGGTCGCGGCCCGCGCCGCGGCCTGGGTCACCGGCGCCATCGATCGGTACCTCGTCGACGGCGTCGTGAACGTCGTCGCCGAGGGCACGCTGAGCGCGGGAGAGAAGCTCCGCTCCCTGCAGACCGGGCGCATCCAGAGCTACATCTACTTCCTCCTGGGCGGCGTCGCCTTGTTCAGCATCGTTCATTATTTCCTGCGGTGAGCGGCGGATGTCGAACCTCTCCTTCGTCAACGTGCGCCGTGGATTCGCCCTCGCGACCCCGGCCAGGTCCACCTCGATGAAGCTCCTGCTCTCCCTCGTGGCCGCGCTCTCCGTCGTGCTCGGGGCGGCGCTGCCCGCGCTGGCGCAGGCGCTCGAGGCGCCGGGGGCGCTCGAGCCGCGCGGCCAGATCGCGCTGCGCGCGGAGGTCCCCGGCGCGCCGGTCGAGCTCACCGCGAGCGGGCCTGACCACGTCGGCTCGTTCGCGATCGAGAACCGCGGCGACGGCCCGCTCAGGGTGACGCGGGTGATCGTGCGCACGTCGCCCGACGATCCGCGCGTCCCGCCGGGCGTGAGCGCGGAGCTCGAGGGCGGCGGCACCGCGGCGACCGTCCCGCCGGGCGCGAGCCGGAACGTCGTGGTCCGGTGGAGGACCGCGGGCGTGCGCGCGCGCGAGCTCTACGGGCACGTCGTCGTCGAGTCGGACGCTGTCGGGGCCGGCGCGGCCGGCGTGCTGGAGACAGCGCGGACGCTCGCGATGGGCATCCACGCGGAGCGCGGGCGCGGCCTCGGCTTCGTCGGCGACCACATCCTCTCGATCATCACGTTCCTGCCGCTGCTCGGGGTGGTCGCGGTCTTCGTCGCGCACCTCCTGCGCTACCAGGACGACCGGAAGCTCCGGCTGCTGACCGTCGTGCTGATGGGCGTGAACCTCGTCCTCGCGGCCTGGCTCTACGCCCAGTTCGACCGGGGCTTCACCAGCGCCGACGGGAACGACGGCTACCAGTTCATCGAGCACGGCGTGTGGATCCGCTCGCTGAACGTCGAGTACTTCGTCGGGGTCGACGGCGTGTCGATCTCGATGGTGCTCCTGACCGCGCTGATCTCGTTCGTGGGCGCGCTCGCGAGCTACAGCGTCCACGATCAGCTCAAGGGCTATTTCGCCATGTACAACCTCCTCGTCACGGGGATGTTCGGCGTGTTCATCGCCCTCGACCTGTTCCTCTTCTTCGTCTTCTGGGAGGTGATGCTCCTGCCGATGTACTTCCTCATCGGCATCTGGGGCGGGCCGCGGCGCGAGTACGCGGCGATCAAGTTCTTCCTCTACACGCTGGCCGGCAGCGTCTTCATGCTGCTCGCGTTCATCTGGTTCTACCTGAACGCCGGCCACACCTATCTGGTCGACGGCCAGGCGACCGAGCGCATCTTCTCGATCCCGGAGCTCTCGCGCGTCGCCTGGACGGCGCAGGGGCTGGACATCCTCGGCGTCGCCGCGGTGAAGGTGGTCTGGATCTGGCTCTTCATCGGGTTCGCCATCAAGATCCCGATGTTCCCGTTCCACACCTGGCTGCCGGACGCGCACGTGGAGGCGCCGACGGCGATCAGCGTGATCCTCGCGGGGGTGCTCCTCAAGATGGGCACCTACGGCATCCTCCGCATCAACTTCACGCTGCTGCCCGAGGCGACGCAGTGGGCCGCGCCGGCGATGGCGGTGTTCGGGGTGATCAACATCCTCTACGGCGCCTTCTGCGCGATGGCGCAGAGCGACCTGAAGAAGCTCGTGGCCTACTCCTCGGTCAGCCACATGGGCTTCACCTTGCTCGCGCTCGGCGCGATGACGCCGCAGGGCATCCAGGCCTGCCTCGTCCAGATGTTCAACCACGGCCTGATCACCGGGATGCTCTTCACCCTGGTCGGCGTGGTCTACGACCGCGTGCACACCCGCGACATCGACAGGTTCGGCGGCCTCGCCTCGGAGATGCCGCTCTACACGGCGCTCGTGGGTTTTGCGTTCATGGCGTCGCTCGGCCTGCCCGGCCTGTCCGGCTTCTGGGGCGAGGCGATGACGTTCATCGGCGCCTTCCCGCGCTACCGCGGCCTCACGATCCTCGCCGCCGTCGGCGTGATCGTCACCGCGGCGTACCACCTCTGGGCGCTCCAGCGGATGTTCCTCGGCACGTTCCGCGCGTCGTGGCGGCAGAGCAAGTACCTCGAGCCGTTCGGCGGGAAGTTCCCGGAGATCAGCAGGCGAGAGCTCGCGTCCGTCGCGCCGCTCGCGGCGCTGGTCCTCCTCCTCGGCTTCTGGCCGCGCCCGCTGCTCAGCCTCATCGACCGCGGCGCCCTCGAGGTGCACCGCCTCGTCGACAGGCCGGGGCAGTCCCAGATCGCCGGCGTGCCCGGCACGCCCGGCGCGGACAGCGCCGCGTCCGCCCGCGCGGGCGCCCCGAGCGAGGGCGCCGCGGCGGGCCGGGGCGCCCTCGCCAGCGCCAGATAAGCCGTGGAAACCCGCACGCTCGACAACGTCACGCTCGACAACGTGGAGAGCCTCGCGTACTTCGCGCCGGAGCTCGGCCTCATCGCCGCCGTCCTGCTGCTCGTCGCGTGGGACCTCGCGGCGCCGGCGCGCCTGAAGATCGGCGGCCTCGTCGTCCTCAGCCTGGCGGCGCTCGGCTGGTCGGGCGGGGTGGGCGCGTACTTCCTGGCGAGCGACGCCGGCGCGCTCAACCTCTTCCACGGCCTGCTCGCGTTCGATCGCTTCTCGAACCTGTTCCGCGTGCTCTTCGCGCTCGTCACCGCGGCGATCGTCCTCTTCGCGGTGCCGCCCTCGAGGGAGCCGGGGGTCGAGCCCGAGCTCCGGCGCGAGCCGGGCGAGTTCTTCACGCTGATCCTCGTGCTCTCGCTCGGCATGAACCTGATGGCGGCGAGCCGCCACCTGCTGCTCATCTACCTGTCGCTCGAGCTCGTCAGCGTCATCAGCTTCGTGCTCGCGGGGTTCAAGATCAACGACGCGAAGTCGAGCGAGGCGGCGCTCAAGTACGTCATCTTCGGCGGTGTCGCGTCGGGGATCATGCTCTACGGGATGAGCTGGATCTTCGGCATCACGGCGTCGATGCGCCTCGGCGAGTGCGCGGCGCGGATCGCCGCGCTCACGGCGCAGCAGGGCAGGGTGCCCGAGGTCGTCTTCGTCGGCGTGGCCTGCATGCTCGCGGGCTTCGGTTACAAGATCAGCGCGGTCCCGTTCCACATGTGGACGCCGGACGTGTACGAGGGCGCGCCGACGCCGGTGACGGCGTTCCTCTCGGTCGGCCCGAAGGCGGCCGGCCTGGCGGTGCTGGTCCGCTTCTTCTGGGACGCGCTCGGCGCCGGGGGCGCGTCGCCCGCCGTCGAGACGCCGTGGCCGGTGCTCGCCGGGTGCCTGGCGATGGCGACCATGACCGTCGGCAACCTCTCGGCGCTCGGGCAGGAGAACGTGAAGCGCATGCTCGCCTACTCGAGCATCGCGCACGCCGGCTACATGCTGCTCGGCTTCTCGGTGTTCAGCGACGCCGGCGTCGCCGCGATCGTCTTCTACGTCGTCGCGTACTGCTTCATGAACCTCGGCGCGTTCCTCGTGGTGATGGCCGTGGCCGAGAGGAACGGCGGGGACGAGACGCTGGCCGCGTTCCGGGGGCTCGGGCGCCGCGCGCCGCTCGTCGCGGCGGCGATGGCCATGTTCCTCGTCTCGCTCACCGGCCTGCCCCCGATGGCCGGCTTCGTCGGCAAGTTCTACCTCTTCTCGGCGCTGATCTCCGCCGGGGGCACGTGGAACTGGGTCGTCGCGGTCGTCGGCGTGCTGAACAGCGTGATCTCGCTCTTCTATTACGCGCGCGTCCTCCGCGCGATGTACCTCGAGCAGGGCGAGCGCACCGAGACCGCGCCCGTGCGGCGTCTCCTTGGCGCGATGACGTGCGCGCTCGCGATTCCGACCCTGCTGCTCGGGATCTACTGGGGTCCCGTTTACGATCTCGTGGCCAGGTCCCTGACAATCGTGCGTTGACGGCGCGTTGACGGCGCGTTGAGGGCGCGTTGACGGCGCGTTGAGGGCGCGTTGAGGGCGCGTTGACGGCGCATTGACGACATGTTGACGGCACGCCGGCCGAGCGTTGACTGCTTGTTGACCGCGCGTTGCCGCGCGCCGAGCGCGCCCTGCGCTGCCGGCGCCCTCCGGCCGGCGCGCTCGCCGGAACGCACGCGGCGGTATCGATCTCCCGGCGATCCTTGCTAGTGTGCGCGCGCGTGGCCACGACGCAGGACGCGAGCTCTCCAGAGGAACGCTTCACGCGGGGGGTGCGCCTCGTTCCGGGCGGCCTCGACATCGGCGGCAAGCTGGTCCCGCTGTACGCCGGCAGCCTGCACTACTGGCGGCTCGACCCGCCGGACTGGCGCGCCTGCCTGGAGGCCACGCGCGCGCTCGGCGTCCGCCTGATCGACATCTACGTGCCCTGGGCCGTCCACGAGACCGGGCCGGGCCAGTTCGATTTCGGCGCGCTCGATCCGCGCCGCGACGTGGGCGCCTTCCTCCGCCTCGCGCACGAGCTCGGCTTTCACGTCATCGCCCGCCCGGGCCCGCACATCAACGCGGAGCTCACCGGGTTCGGCATCCCCGAGCGCATCCTCTGGGACCCGAGCTGCCAGGCGCGCTCGGCGCGGAACAACCCGGTCGTGCTCCCGATGCTGCCGTACGGGTTCCCGGTGCCGAGCTACGCGAGCGACGCGTTCCACGACGAGGTCGCCCGGTACTTCCACGCGCTCGCCCCGGTGCTGAAGCCGCATCTCTATCCGGACGGGCCGATCGTGCTCGTCCAGATCGACAACGAGGGCGCGCTCTACTTCCGCGACGGGGCGTACGACCAGGATTACCACCCCGACGCGATCTCCCTGTACCGCGGCTTCCTGCGCGAGAAGTACCGCACGATCGAGGCGCTCCAGCGCGCGTACGCGAAGCGGCCGGAGCCCCCGCCGGAGGGCGTCGCGGCCGAGGACGCCGGGGCCGCGCTCCTGCGCGCGGTCGCCCGCGAGCGCGCGCCGGTCGAGGAGGACGACCTGCGGTTCGCGACGATCACGCCGCCGGTCGCCTTCGACGCCGAGACGCCGGCCGACCTCGCGCGCCACCTCGACTGGAGCGAGTTCCACGAGCACCTGCTCGAGGTCGCCATGGGCCGCTTCGCGAAGGCGCTCTCCGCGGCCGGCGTCGACGGCCTGCCCACGATGCACAACTTCCCGATGGGACAGGAGGCGACGCCGCTCAACTCGGCCCGCATCTCGCGCGTCGTCGACCTCGTCGGCCTCGACTACTACAGCGTCGCGAGCCCGAGCAGCCGCCAGATCATCGCTCGCCGCACGAGCGAGCTCGCCGTGCGCTGCGAGGCGCTCTCGCTGCCGCCGTTCGCGTGCGAGATGGGCGCCGGCTTCCCGCCGTTCTTCCCGCCGCTCGAGGAGCGCGACAGCGTCTTCGTGATGATGGCCGCGCTCGCCTACGGGCTGCGCGGGTACAACATCTACATGGCGGTCGAGCGCGATCGCTGGATCGGCGCGCCGATCGATCCGCACGGCCGCCCGCGCCCGTTCGCCGCCTTCTGGCGGAAGCTCGCCGCGGCCCTCGAGGCGACGCAGTTCCACACGCTCCGCCGCCCCGCGCCGGTGCGCATCGTCACGCCGCGCACCGAGCGCCGGCTCACCCGCGTGATGCACGCGTTCGGCCCGCTGACGGGGGCTTTCTTCTCGATCCTGAACTTCGGCGCGCGCGATCGCTGCCTCGAGGACGACCTCGGCCTCGGCTACCCGCTCGCGGTGGAGTCCGACACGTTCGTGCGCGCCTTCGAGGAGGCGCTCGACGCGCGCGGCGTCCCTTACGCTCACGTGGGGGGCGAGGATCGCGACACCTCGCTCGCCGGGGCGCGCTGGATCATCTGCGCCACCTCGGGCGGCCTGAGCCCGGAGCTGTTCGCGCGGCTCGAGTCGGCGGCAGGGCAGGGGACGCTGATCACGCTCGGCCCGCGCGAGCCCGCCTTCGACGGCGCCTTCCGCCAGCTCCCGCAGCCCTACGACCTGAAGCGGCTCCTCGCCCCTGGCCAGAACCTGCCGGCGCTCCTCCAGGACGACCCTGCCGCGGCGGACTCCGCGGTGTCGCGCGCCATCGACGCGCTCGGCCTGCCGACCTTCGCGTGCGATCCCGGCAGCGTGTTCGCCACGCTGCACGAGGACGCCTCCGGCACCCCGCGGGTGCTCTTCCTGCTGAACCCCGAGGACGCGGACGTGGTGGCGCGCGTCACCGTGCGCGCGGCGCGCGGCCGCGATGTGCTGGACGACGCGCAGTTCGAGGCGCGGCGCGGGGCGCTGGAGGTGCGGCTCATGCCGCGCACCGTGCGCATGCTGGCGCTGGAGTAGCGGGCGCGCCGGAGCGCGAGCGTGGCTTTTCTCGATGCCTCCTCGCCGTGTCGAGGGGGCGTCGATCGGGCGCTTGCCTCCTGAGCGTCGGATGGCTTCGATGCAACGGTCTTCAGATGAATTGAACCATCAAGAACGCCAAGAGAAGAATTCTTGGGACCTTGGCGTTCTTAACGGTCTTCAGATGAAGAGGGTTTGAACCGCCAAGGACGCCAAGGACGCCAAGAAGAGATTCCTGGAGGAGCTCTTGGATCCTGGCGACCCAACCTTCATCTCTTGGTGTCTTGGCAGTTCAATCTTTCTCTCTTGGCGCCCTTGGCGCCCTTGGCGGTTCAATCTTCATCTCATGGCACCTCGACGGCCTCCGCCCTCCGGACCGCCGTGCCACGCGCCGCCTCCCGATCAGCGATCGAACCGCAGCGAGTTGCCCTCGGCGTCGCGGAAGCGGCCCATGCCGATCATGAGCATGTCGATCAACGACCAGATCCCGAGCCCGCCGCACGTGAGGAGCTTGGCGATGCCGAGCCCGGTCTGGCCGAGGTAGAAGCGATCGGCCCCCAGGGGCCCCAGGAAATAGGAGAGCAGGAAGAGCGTCGACTGGCTCCTGGTCGGGTAACCGACGGGCGCGTCGCGCTTGAGCACGAGGCCCTGGGCGTCTCGCATGGATCCCGTGCCGATCAGGACCATATCGATGAAGCTCCAGAAGCCGAATCCACCGCACGTGAGCAGCTTCAGGAGACCAAGCCCGGTCTGGCCGAGGTAGAAGCGATCGACGCCGAAGATCCCGAGAAACGTCGCGAGCAGGAAGGCTGTTGCCTGGTCCTTGTCGGAGTAGACCTGCATCGGGCCGGGCTGGGACGGTCCGCCGCCGTAGCCAGGCGGCGGACCCCACCCACCCCCCGGCGGCGCGCCCTGTCCTCCGGGCGGCGGACCCCACCCACCTCCCGGCGGCGCGCCCTGTCCTCCGGGCGGCGGGCCCCATCCACCCCCCGGCGGCGGGTATCCGCCTCCTGGCGGCGGGTATCCGCCTGCCGAGGAAGCACCGCCGCCGGGCGTCACGCCCTGGCCGCCTGGCGGGCTCGACCCCCAGCCCCCGCCGTTGCCCCAGCCTCCGTTCCCCCAGCCGTTGCCTCCGGGCGGGAGCCCGCCACCGCTCGTGCTCATCCTTGCTTCCTCCAGCTGACGTGGCGGCGGCGGCTGCCGTGAGCCTCCGCGGTCGTCGGCCGAGCTTGACTGTATCCCGGAATCCGCACGTTGCGCTCGTGTAACGCGGAAATCGCTGGTGTATGGCGGAGGCGCACCCTACCTTGGGCGCGCAACGAGCCGCCGAGGGCGGCGTGCAGACAAGCGCACACGACAATGCAGGATACCCAGTCCGATCGATGGCTGTCGTTTACCCTCCGGGCGGGGCTCGTCGCGCTGTTCTTCTGGATGGTGAAGGGACTGCTCGTCCCGGTCCTCCTCGGCGGGCTGGTCGCGCTCCTCGTCTCCCCGCTCCAGCGCCGCCTCGCGCCTCGACTCGGCCGCTTCCGCAAGTCCGCGCCGGCGATCTCGACGGTCGGCGTGATCATCCTCGTGTGTATCCCCCTGGCGGTCATCATCATCGAGGCTTCCGCCTCGATCAGCCGCTTCTTCTCCCGGGACTGGTCCAGCACCATCGAGCGCGTCCAGGGCCTCCTCAACGACGGGCGGATCACCGGCCTCCTCAACCGGGCCGGCCTCTCCGGGGATGACGTCCGCAACTACGTGAGCGACCTGTTCCAGCGGGTGGGCAGCTCCATCGCGGGCTTCGCGGGGGGCATGGTCGCCGCGGTGCCGCAGACGATCGTCGACGCCTTCCTGTTCACCGTGGCGCTTTACTACCTGCTCCGCGACGGCGGCCTGCTGCTGCGCTGGCTGCTCACGCAGTCGCCGTTCAGGCACGAGGAGACCGACGTCCTCTTCGCGTCGATCCAGGACACGGTGCACGGCGCGGTCCTCGGCCTGCTCGCGACGTCGGCCGTCCAGGGGATATTGACCACGATCGCGCTCTTCGTCTTCAAGGTGCCGGGCGCGTTCCTGTTCGGCCTCCTCGCCACGCTGCTCTCGCTCGTGCCCATGCTCGGGACCACGCCGGTGACGCTGGGCGCCGCCGTCTACCTGTTCATCGTCGGACGCGTCGGCGGCGGCATCGGCATGTGCGTCGCGGCCGCCCTGATCGGGCTCTCGGACAACGTGATCCGGCCGTGGGTCCAGAGCTCGCACGGCGGGATGCACCCGCTCATCGCCCTGCTCAGCATCTTCGGCGGCCTCGAGCTGTTCGGCGCCGCGGGAATCTTCATCGGTCCGGTCGTCGCCGCCATCGTGCTCTGGGCGGTCAACACCCGCGGGACCATGCCGCCGTCGAGCCTCCCGCCCGGGCTGCTCGCCTCCCAGCCGCCGCCCTCGTTCGGGCCGACCTCGCGGCCGCCGCCGGGCGGCTCGCGGCCGCCGCCGGGCGGCTCGCGACCGCCGCCGGCCTGAGGCGGGGCGCGCGCGCCGCCGGCCTGAGGCGGGGCGCGCGCGCCGCGCTCACCCGGGCGCGGGGCGGCGCGCCGATCGCCCATCGCGCTCACCGGGGCGGCGCGCCGATCGCCCATCGCGCGCCGCGCTCACCAGCGCTCGATCCGGTACCCGCGCCGCTCGGCGACCCGGCGCAGCCTGGGATCGGGGTTCACCGCGACCGGCACCGCGACGAGCTCCAGGAGCGGCAGGTCGCTGATGCTGTCCGTGTAGAACGTCGCGTCCTCCAGCTGGAACCCCTGCGCTTCGGCCAGCGCCCGGGCGCGCGCGACCTTGCCCTCCCCGAAGCAGAGCGGAGGCTCGGCGCGGCCGGTGAAGCGCCCGCGATCGTCGACCTCGAGCACGCTCGAGACGAGGTGCTCGATCCCGAGCCGCCTGGCCAGCGGGTGGGAGGCGTAGCGGGACGCCCCGGTCACGATGGCGCAGAGATCTCCTGCTGCCTTGTGCCGCCTCACGGCCTCGCGCCCCGCGTCGGCGATGTGCGGCTCGACGTGGAGCCGGAACCAGTCGTCGCAGCGGGCCGCGAGGACCGTCTCGGGCATGCCCCGGAACGCGAGCAGCGCCTGCTCGGCGACCTTCGCGGCGTCGAGCACGCCGAGCGTGTATTGCCCGACCCAGTAGAGGGTCTTCAGGAGATCGCGCGTCGTCGCCTCGCCGATCTGGCGCTGGTACTTCACGTAGAGGCTCGCCGTCTCCTTGCGCAGCAGCGTGCGGTCCATGTCGAACAGCGCCGCGCGCCGGCGCGCCGCGCGGCCGTCCCGCGGCGCGCCGCCGTCCTGCCGCCCCGGCGCGGGGTCGCTGCGCGGGCGGCCCGGCGCCGGCTCGTCGGACGAGGTGCTCACGGCGAATGACCGTAACCGGTGGCGAGGGTGAGGGAGAAGAGGTTGCACGCCGCGTGGAACAGGAGCGGCGCCCCGATGCCGCCGGTGCGCGCCCGCAGCCACCCGAAGAGCAGCGCGGGGAAGAAGACGGCGAGCCGGGCGGGGTGCAGGATCGTGAGCACGTGACCGAGCGCGAAGATCGCCGCCGAGATGAGCCATGCCGGGCCGAGCGTCGCGCCGAGGACGCGGACGCGCGGCGGGAAGACGCGGTCGAGGGCGCTCTGGAGGTAGCCGCGGAAGAACGCCTCCTCGGGCAGCGCGATCACGAGCAGCTGCGCGGCGACCTCGTCGGCGGAGGGCGGGCGCAGCACGAACGGCGAGGTCACGCCCCAGTACAGCCGGTAGCCGAGCCAGAACGGCGGGAAGACGATCGCGGCGACCAGGGCCGCCCAGGCGACGGCGCGGAGCGCGGCGCCCGCGAGGCGCGCTGCCGACAGCGGCACGGGCTCGAGGATCCCCCCGAGCGACAGGCCGTGGGCGCGGATCGTCACCTCGTCGTACCGCAGCACGAGCCAGAACGTCGCCGCGAGGAACGTGAGGCCCACGAGGGTGCCGGCGTAGCTCTTCGGGGCCGCGTAGGACACCGCCGTCACCGCCGCGGTGGTGATGGCCGCGGCGAGGAGCGCGCGCGGGGCGGTCGGCTCCGGGGGCCGCGCGCGCTCGCCGTCGAGCGCGCTCGCGTCGCTCGCACCGGGCGCCTCGCCGCCGGATTGGGGGGGCACGTCGCGGCTCGGGTCGATGGGCGTCGGCGGTTGCAAGGCGTGCTCGTCGCGGGGGGGGGCGCGCGCGGGGATCGCGGCGCTGCGGGGATCGCGGCGCTGCGGGTTTCGCGGCCGCGCGCCCAGCGTAGCCGCGACCACGCCGCTCCGCGACGGTCAGCGCTGCGGGGGCGCGCCGCGGGCGCTGCTCACAGGTCCAGCCTCCGCCCGATTTCTAGCCTTCCGACCCGGTCACGTTAGAGTGCGGCCGCTGTGGCGTTTTCCCGTCTTCGCTGCCTCCTGAAGCCGCTGGCCTGCGCGCTGCTCGCGTCCATCGCGACGCTCGGTCCGGCGTCCGCGACGGCCGCGTCGCCGTTCCTCGTGACGCCGGAGGCGAGCATCGCCGAGGCCTCGCCGGCGTACCGCTACGCCAACATGACGGACGACGAGGCGCTGGCCGAGCTGGATCGCCGGAAGATCCTGTACCTCAAGGTCGATCGCGCGCCCGGGGTGCGCGCGCCGATCCGGCTCACGGGCCGGCTGAACGGCGTGAACTTTCATTCGGTGCTCCCGCCCGAGCAGCGCGTGACGAGCGTCTTCGAGATCCTCGACGCGCGCCTCGCGCTGGCGCTCGACGATTTCGCGGCCGTGCTCGCGCGACACGATATCGACGAGGTCGTCCATTACACGATGTATCGGCCCAACGTGCCGATGCCGGGCCGTGAGGGCGCGGACGACGAGGGAGAGCACGGGCACGCGATCGCCCAGGCAGCGGGCGCGGACAGCGCCGTCCGCAAGGAATCGACGAAGCCCGCGACGCCCGTCTCGCTCGGCGAGAAGGGGGAGCTCGACGGGACATCGAAGGCGCCCGAGGAGCCGCCGCGGCGCCTCAAGGAGAAGGGCGCAGCGGAGGCCGCGCCGAAAGAGAAGGGCGCAGCAGCGGAGGCCGCGCCGAAGGGGAAGGGCGCAGCAGCGGAGGCCGCGCCGAAGGAGAAGGGCGCAGCAGCGGAGGCCGCGCCGAAGGGGAAGGGCGCAGCAGCGGAGGCCGCGCCGAAAGAGAAGGGCGCAGCAGCGCAGGGCGCACCGAAGGAGACGGGCGCAGCAGCGGAGGCCGCGCCGAAAGAGAAGGGCGCAGCGGCGCAGGGCGCGCCGAAGGAGACGGGCGCCGCGCAGGCCGCGCCGAAGGAGACGCGCGCCGCGGAGGCCGCGCCGAAGGAGAAAGCCGCCGCTCCCATGACGCCGGGCCCTCGGGCGCGGGTGACCGCGGCGCGCAGCGGCCCGGTAAAGACCGCCGGCAAGGCCGGAGCGCGGCGCGCCGGCCGCCGCAAACCCGCGGGATCGACCGGGGCCTCGGCGTCTCCGGTCAAGCGCCGTGGCGATGTCGCGCTGCGCACCGACGCTGGGCAGAAGCCGCGTGGATACGTCGCCCCGCGCACGGAAGCTGGGCAGAAGCCGCGTGGAGACGTGGCGCTGCGCACTGGCGCGGGACAGAAGCCCCGCGGCACGTGGGCTCCGCCTGGCACGCGTCACCCCGCGGGCCTGGCCATCGACGTCGGCGCGCTCAAGAAGCGCGACGGCACCTGGATCAGCGTGGCGCGCCACTTCCACGGCCGGATCGGGGACAAGACCTGCGGCGACGGGGCGCCCCAGCCCGAGCTCCCCGAGGCGCGTGAGCTCCGGTCGATCGTGTGCGAGGCGGCCGATCTCGGGATTTTTACCTACGTGCTGACGCCCAACTTCAATGCGGCGCACGTCGACCACTACCATATGGAGATCAAGCCGGGCGTCCGGTGGTTCCTCTATCACTGAGCGCAAGCCGCGCGCAGCATTCCGCTGTACAGCCCTGAAACGGCGCGCAGCGCGCGCCACTGCACATCCGTTGATTGCGCGTTTTTTGGTGGGTTGAGCGGTTTGTGCGCGCAACTTTCGCCGTGAGAGCGACGATCCCCTTCCCGAACGAAGGCGCCGGCTCTCCGCCGCGCGCCCCCGCAAGGGAGGTCGACGGACATGGTGCAAAAAAAAGAAGGACAGCCGCTCCCGGGGACCTCGTACCGCCTGCTCCGGAGGATCGGGTCAGGCTCGTGCTCCGAGGTCTTCGAGGTGCTCGGGCGCCGCGGCCAGCTGCGCGCGCTCAAGCTGCTCCGCGCCATGCACGAGGGGTCGAGCGAGATCGGCGCGCGCCTCGTCCAGGAGGGGCGCGCCCTCTCGGCGCTCAGCCACCCGCACATCGTGAAGGTCGAGGAGGTCGGCGTGACGAGCGACGGCCGGCCGTTCCTCGTGATGCCGCGCCTCTTCGGCGAGACGCTGCGCGAGCGGCTCGACGCGCGCGGGCCGCTCGCGACGCCCGCCGCCGTGCGCATCGCCATCCAGGTGCTCGGCGGGCTCGCGGCGACGCACCGGGCCGGCATCATCCACCGCGACATCAAGCCGGCGAACGTGTTCCTCGCGCAGGTGAGCGGCGATGAGCGCGGCGCCGACGACCTGGAGTGCGCGCCGGGCACGCCGGGCGCGCCCGAGATCGAGCACGCGGTGCTGATCGACTTCGGCATCGCGAAGGTGAGCTGCGACGGGCTGGAGCCGTCGACGGGCTCGAACGTCCTCGGCACGCCGCGCTACCTCTCCCCGGAGCAGATCCGCGGCGAGGAGGTCGACGCGCGCACCGACGTGTACGCGGTCGGGCTCTTGCTGTTCGAGGCGATCACGGGGCGCGGCCCGTTCCCGGTGGTCGACTCCATGGCGGTGATGCGGGCGCACCTCCACACGCCGGCGCCGCGGCTCCGCTCGCTCCTCTGGGTACCTCCGGCGCTCGACCACGCGGTCGCGCGCGCCCTCGAGAAGGACCCGGCGCTCCGCTGGCAGACGGCCGACGCGATGGCCGCCGCGCTGGCCGAGGCGCAGGGCGAGAACGGCGGCAGGGAGACGCCGGCCGACGGCGGCGCGGGGCGGCCGGCCCCGCCGGGCGGCGAGCGCAGCGCGCGGGCGCAGCTCGCGGTTGGGGCGGCGCGATGACCTGCTCGCTGGAAGCGCGCTCCGAGGCGGGCACCTTGCTGTACACGCGCGGCACCTTGCTCGCGCCGAGCGCTCCCCTCGCGGGGCAGCGCCGCGCGCTGGTCGAGGGCGAGCCGTCCGGAGACGCGCGGCGCGCGCGGCGCGCGCGGTGCCACGGCGCGCTGGTCGAGGGCGAGCCGCTCCCGGGCACGCCGTACGCCGTGGTGCGCCTGCTCGGTCAGGGCGGCATGGGCGAGGTGTACGAGGTCGAGCACCTCGAGCTCGGCCGGCGGTTCGCGGTGAAGCTGCTGCACCGGAGCCACGCTGGCCGACTCGACCTCTCGGCGCGCATGCGGGCCGAGGCGCGCGCGATCGCCCGGCTGCGCCACCGGAGCCTCCCGGAGGTGTTCGACCTCGGCGCGACCGAGGGCGATCGCCCCTACTTCGCCATGGAGCTCCTCGAGGGGCGCGACCTCCGGACCGAGCTCGCGCGCCTCGGCGTGGTCGCGGTCCCGACCGCGCTCGGCCTGGTCCTGCAGGCGCTGTCCGCGCTGTCGCTCGCGCACGCGGAGGGCATCGTCCACCGCGACCTCAAGCTCGAGAACCTGTTCCTGTGCGACGACGGCACCCTCAAGGTCCTCGACTTCGGCGTCGCGAAGCTCCTCCACGACGGCGCCTCGCTGACCGCCCCGGACGCGGTCATCGGCACGCCGAGGACGATGGCGCCCGAGCAGTGCGCCGCGCAGCCCATCGACCCGCGCGCCGACATCTACGCGATGGGCCTCGTGCTGTACGAGCTCGTCGCCGGGCGAGGCCCGTTCGACGAGCTGCGCGGCCGGCGCGACGCGCTCCGCCTCGCGCATTGCGAGCGCGAGCCGCCCCCGCCGTCGCGCCTCGCGCCGCAGCCGATACCGGCCGCGCTCGAGCGGCTGATCCTGCGCGCGATCGCGAAGGCGCCGGAGCACCGCTTCCAGACGGCCGCCGACATGGAGGCCGCCGTGCGCCGGCTGTACGAGGGCGCGCGATCCAGCGCGGCGCCGGCGCCTTGCCGAGCGCGCGAGCTCACGCCGACGGCGAGCGACGTCCCCGCGGTCGGCTCGAGCGCGGACGGAGAGACGCGCGTCGACGCGTCCGCGCCGCGCCGGCCGTCGCCCGCCCCGCCGAGCCGTGGCAGGGCCGTCGCCGCGCGGCTCGCTCACCGCCCGCGGGCGCGCTCGCGGTGGCGGGCGCGTCCAGCGCCGCGCGCTGCCCGCGCCGCGTCGCGCATCGCCGCGCTCGGGGTGTGCGCGCTCGCCCTCGCGTCCGCGGCGCTCGTGCTCGCGCTCGCGCAGCGCTGGCTTCCCGGGAGCGCAGACCCCGCGTCGGCGCCGCCTCCCGCGCGCGCCGCGGTGCAGGTGCGCTCGGCTGTAAGGTAGCCCCGCCGCGCTCGTTCTCCGGTCGACACCGCACTGCGGAGTGGAGGCACCATGAACCGGACGCGACGAATCGGGCTGGCTTGTTTGGCGATATCGCTCCTCGCGAGCGCTGCCTCGTGCGGCGGCAGCGCCCCGGCGCGCTCCGCGGACTCCGCGCCGACGGGGAGAGGCGCGACCGCGAGCGATCGATCGCCTGGGTTCGCGCCCTCCGGCACCTACGAGCCCTCGGACGGCGTCGCGTCCGACCCCGTCGCGCCCGCCGCGCCGGCGCCGCTCGACGCGTCGCCCGCGGCGCCCCCTTCAGGGTTCGACCAGCCCGCGGCGCCGTCTGCCAGATTCGAGCAGCCCGCCCCTCCGCGCGCCGGCCGCGCCGAGGGAGCGGCGCGCAAGGCGCCGAGCAGCCAGGTCGCGCCGGAGCCGATCGAGCGCCCGGGCCTCGGCACCGAGTGGGGTGAGACGCGCGTGTCCCGCATCTCCACCGCGCCGTTCATCCGGGCCGACGCCGAGCGTCCGTTCGCCGTCTCGAGCCTGTTCTACAACGATGCGGAGGGCGCCCGCGCCATGGCGAGCGCGTCCGGCTTCCGCCGCACGTCGCCGCAGACGTTCACGCTCGCCGGCGGCGGCGTCGCGGTCGGGCTCCGCGGCGAGGACGGCGGCTTCCTCAGCGGCTTCGTCGCGGGCGAGACGAGCCACGTCGTCGGCGAGGCCGGCCAGCGCTACAGCATCGTGCTGCGCAACCTCACGCCGAGCCGCGTCGAGTGCGTCGTCTCCGTCGACGGCCTCGACGTCATGGACGGCCAGCCCGCGGCGTTCGGCAAGCGCGGCTACCTGGTCGACCCGCACGGCGAGATCGAGATCGACGGGTTCCGTCAGACCATGGACACGGTCGCGGCGTTCCGCTTCGGCTCGGTCCGCGGCTCGTACGCGAACCAGAAGCACGGCGACACGAGGAACGTCGGCGTCATCGGCGTGGCCCTCTTCCACGAGCGCGGCACGGCGCCCTGGACGCTCGACGACGTCCGGCGCCGCCGGGAGGCGAACCCGTTCCCCGGGCAATTCGCCACGCCGCCCGGCCTCTGAGCCATTCCCGCGGGCTTCCGGGGCGCCGCTGCGCTCCGGGAAAATCAAGCTCCCGCTCCGGCCTCCTCCGGGCTAGGCCAGGGCAACGTGACGAGCCTATTGAACCCGTCTCAACGTGCGGCCGTCGAGCACGAGCTCGGGCCAATGCTGGTGCTCGCGGGCGCCGGGTCAGGCAAGACGCGCGTGGTGACCACGCGGATCGCCCGCCTGCTCGAGCGCGGCGTCCCGGCGCGCTCCATGCTGGCGATGACCTTCACCAACAAGGCCGCCGCCGAGATGCACGAGCGCGTCGGCAAGCTCGTCGGCTCCAAGGTCGCGCGCGAGCTCAAGGTCTGCACCTTCCACCGCTTCGGCCTCGACGTGCTCGGCGCGGAGACGCGCGCGCTCGGCCTGCGCGGCGGCTCCTTCGCCATCTTCGACCAGTCCGACGCGCTGGGCGTCATCCGCGAGATCCTCCGCGAGCTGCGCGCCGGCAAGAGCTACGACGTCGGCGCGATCCTCTCGCGCATCTCGAACGCCAAGAACGCGTTCCTCGACGCCGAGTCGTGGGCCGAGGCGCAGCGGCAGGGCAAGGGCATCGACGACTACGACGAGATCTCGATGCTCGTCTACCCGCGCTACATGGCGGCGCTGCGCTCGTTCCAGGCGTTCGACTTCGACGACCTCATCTGCGAGGTGGTGCGCCTCTGGCAGGCGCGCGCCGACGTCCTCGAGCGCTGGCGGATGCGCTACCGCTTCGTGATCGTCGACGAGTACCAGGACACGAACCGCGCCCAGCTCGAGCTCTTGCGCCTGCTCTGCGGCGAGCACCGAAACGTGGTCGTCGTCGGCGACGACGACCAGTCGATCTACGCCTGGCGCGGCGCCGACGTGCGCAACATCCTCGATTTCGAGGAGCACTTCTCGGGCGCGAAGGTCGTCAAGCTCGAGCACAACTACCGCTCTCGCAAGCCGATCCTCGACGTCGCCAACGCGGTGCTCGCGAAGTCCGGCGGCCGCAGGCACAAGAAGTCGCTCATCGCCACGCGCATGGAGGGCGACAAGGTGCGCTCCATCATCTGCGCCGACCCCGACGTCGAGGCGAGCTTCGTGGCCACGGAGGCGCAGCGCCTCCTCGAGCGCGAGGCCGCGCGGCCGAAGGACATCGCCGTGCTCTACCGCTCGAACCTCCAGGCGGCCGCGATCGAGTCGGCCCTCAAGGAGCGGCAGATCCCGATCCGGATGATCGGCGGCCAGCAGTTCTTCGAGCGCAAGGAGGTGAAGGACCTCATCGCCTACCTCCGCGTCGCGCTCAACCCGAACGACGAGATGTCGCTGCGGCGCATCCTGAACTACCCGGCGCGCGGCATCGGCGACGTCGCGGTCTCCAAGCTCAGCGCCTACGCGACGGCGCACGACGCCTCGCTCTGGACGGCGGTCTCGCGGCCGCACGCGATCAACGAGCTGAACGCCGCCGCGATCGAGGGGTGCCGCCAGCTGCTCCGGATCATCGAGGGCACGCGCGCGCGGTTCGAGCGCGGCGAGCCCTCCGCGGAGGTCGCCCGCGGGCTCCTCGCCGACGCCGGCTTCAAGGAGGACATCACGGCCGGCTCCTCGACGAACAACGCCGCGGCGCGCCGCTGGGGCAACCTCGAGGGGCTGATCAACGTCTTCGCGCGCCGCGACGAGAAGGGGAAGGGGGACCGCGAGAGCTTCGCCGAGTTCCTGCGGCTGCTCGCCTTGCGGCAGGACTCCGAGGAGGAGGAGGCGACCGACCGCGTGACGCTCACCACGATGCACGGCGCGAAGGGGCTCGAGTTCCCTTACGTCTTCGTGATCGGCCTGGAGGAGGGGCTGATGCCCCACCAGCGCAGCCTCGACGAGCGCGCCACGGACGCCGCCCCGGTCAGCGGCGAGGGGGGCGACACGGGCGGGCACAGCATCGAGGAGGAGCGGCGGCTCTTCTACGTCGCGGTCACGCGGGCCCGCGATCGGCTCTACCTCACGCGGGCGAAGCACCGCGGGTCGCGCGGCAAGATGGTGCCGAGGACGCCGAGCCGGTTCATGCTCGACATCCCCCCCGAGCTCATCGACGAGCGCGAGGAGGTCGCGCCCGTGGCTCCGGGGATGGAGAAGGTCAAGGCGGGCGCGGCGAGCGTGCTGGCCGCCCTGGCGATGAACCCCTTCGCCGGCGAGCCCCCTCTCATCCCGCGCCGCCGGTCCTGAGCGGGGCGCACCCGCTGCGGATACGGGCCCACCTCGACGTTTTCGGTGCTCGGCGTACTGGAGTACGCCTGCGCGCCGAAAACGCCGATCTGGGCCCGTCTCCTGTGCGGGTGAGCCCCGCTCGGCAACGGTAGGCCAGACGCCATAGGAGAGGCTCCTGCTGGCGTCCTGGCGGTCTTCTTTTGCGTTGTTGGGGAAGCGTCAGGAAGAAGGGCGGAAGATCAGATCGCGGCGCCCTGGGCGGCAGCGAAGCCGATGCGGGTGATCTCCGGCGCGCCCTTGCGGGTCACGAAGTCGCGGAAGCTCTCGCCTTCGGCGCGCTCGGCCACGTAGTAGCGCGCGATGGTCGCGATCACCTTGGCCGTCTCCTCCTCGGGGATGCGGCCGTCGAGGCGCTCGCCGATGCGGGCGTTCGGGCCGCAGCCGCCGCCGACCCGGAGCGAGTAGTGCGGGCGCTCGACGCCGTCCTTGCCCTTCACCATCAGCCCCGTCATCCCGATGTCGGCGACGTGGTGCTGCCCGCACGAGTTCGGGCACCCCGAGATCTTGATGTCGAACTCGCCGAGCGCGCTCACGAAGTCGTCGGCCTCCTGGCGGCTGCCGTTCGGCACCAGGTGCTCCCGGATGCGCGCCCCGACCTCCATGCTCTTCGTGATCGCGAGCGTGCAGTAGTCGCCGCCGGGGCAGGTCACCACGTCGGTGATGTGCCCGGCGTCCGCCTCGGCCAGCCCGATCTGCGCGAGCTCGCGGTGCAGGCTGAGGAGCTGCCCTTCCGGCACCCAGCGCAGCACGAAGTTCTGGGTGTTCGTCGCCCGCACCTCGCCGTTGCTGAAGCGCCGGGAGATGTCGGCCAGGCTCTTCAGCTGCTCGCTGGTGATGTCGCCGAGCGGCAGCTTGACCGTCGCCACGCGGTAGCCGGGCTGCGTCTGCGGGATCGTGTTGGTCCGCTTCCAGCGCGCGTAGGCGCCGTCGCCGAGCGTGTCCCGCGAGGGCGCGAGCGGGGGCGGATCGCTCTCCCGGTACTCGGACACGCGGCGCGCGATCTCGGCCGCGAGCGCGTCGCCCCGGGCCGCCTTGATGCGGTCGAACTCCTCGTCGAGCCGGCGCAGGAACTCGGCCTCGCCGATCTTGCGCAGCAGGAACTTGAGCCGCGCCTTCTTGCGGTTCTTCCGCTCGCCGTCCCGGTGGAACACGCTCACCACCGCCTCGCACACGGGCAGCAGGTCGGACACCGGGATGAACTCCCGCCACAGGTGCGCGATCTCGGGCGTCGAGCCGAGCCCGCCGGCCACGTAGACCGCGAAGCCCTGGCCGAGATCCCCGACCTTGGCCAGCAGGCCGATGTCGTTGATCATGATCTGCGCGTGATCGCGCGCGCTGCCCGACAGGCCGATCTTGAACTTCCGCGGCAGGCGCCGGTTGTGCTCGTGGAAGAGGAAGTGATCCGTGAGCGCGTGCGCGTACGGCGTCACGTCGAACACCTCGTCTTCGACCACGCCCGCGAGGTGGGACGAGGTGATGTTGCGCAGCGTGTCCGCGCACGCGCCGACCGTCGTCACCCCAGCGCGCGCGAGCACGCGCTGCAGGTCGATCGTCTCCTCGATCTCCAGGTAGTGGAGCTGGATGTCCTGGCGGGTCGTGACGTGCGCTAGCCCGCGACCCCACCGCTCAGTGACTTCCGCGAGAGCTTCCAGCTGCGCTGCCGTGAGCTGCCCTCCGGGAATCTTGATGCGTTGCATGTGCTTCACGTGCGCGAGCTGCGCGTAGACACCCATGGCCAGCCGCAGGGGGCGGAACTGGTCAGGGGTCAGCTCACCACGTTTGAATTTGGCGACGTTCTCGGCGTGTTCGTCGATGGCCGCCGCAAGGCGCTCGACTCGTTGCGACATGCCCGATGCTATTCCCTATATTTCCGACGCGTCAAGTGCGACAATTATCTGGGCCGGTGACCGAGGTCCCTGGCCCTCCAGCGCCATGAAGATCGACCTGCCGAACTCGACTGATGCTGTGCACGCTGGCGTACTCCGCCGGCGTCCGTCCCACACCCTCGCGCCCGCGATCGCGCAGACGGCGACCTACACGTTTGCGGACACGGCGGATCTCGAGCGCTACTTCGCCGGGGGCGACGACGATCCCGAGCGCCAGGAGTACGGCCGCTACGGCAACCCCACGGTGCGCGAGGTGGAGCAGCGCGTCGCGGCGCTCGACCGCGCCGAGGACGCCGTGCTCTTCGCGAGCGGGATGGCGGCGGTGACGACCACGGCGTTCGCCCTCCTCAAGGCGGGCGACCACGTGATCCTGTTCCGCGACGTCTACCGCCGCACGCGGCAGTTCGTGATCAACGTGCTCGCGCGGCTCGGCGTCGAGCACACGCTGATCGATCCGGGCGCGTTCGACCAGCTCCAGGCGGCCTTCAAGCCGCGCACCCGCTTCGCGCTGAGCGAGTCGCCGACGAACCCGTACCTGCACTGCATCGACCTGTCCCGGTTCGCCGAGATCTGCAAGGCGGCGCGGGTCAAGACGATCGTCGACGCGACGTTCGCGACCCCCTGCAACTCGGACCCGATCGGGCGCGGCATCGACCTCGTGGTCCACAGCGCCAGCAAGTACCTGTCCGGCCACAACGACGTCCTCGGGGGCGCGGTCTCCGGCTCGAGCGCGCTGATCTCGCTGGTCCGCGACATGCGGAGCGTGCTCGGCGGCGTCATCGACCCCCACGCCGCGGCGCTGATCGGCCGCGGGATCAAGACGCTCGCGCTCCGCGTCGAGCGGCAGAACGTGACCGGGCTCGCGGTGGCGCGCGCGCTCGAGGCGCACCCGGCCGTGGAGCGGGTCTTCTACCCGGGGCTCCCGTCGCACCCGGATCACCGGGTCGCGGCCGCGCAGATGCGCGGGTTCGGCGGCGTCGTGAGCTTCATCGTGCGCGGCGGGCGCGAGGCGGCGGCGCGCGTCGTCGACGGCACGCGCATCGCCGCGATCGCCCCGAGCTTCGGCGGCGTCGAGACGCTGATCGAGCAGCCGTGCCTCATGAGCTTCCACGAGCTGAGCGACGAGCAGCTCGCGGCCATCGGCATCTCCCCCGCGCTGATCCGCCTCTCGGTGGGCGTGGAGGAGACGGAGGACGTCGTGAAGGACGTCCTCGGCGCGCTCGACGCGCTCGGCAAGTCCTAGCTCCCCGAGCTCCCGGACGGCCGTCCCCGGCGCGCTCCTCGGCGGGCCCTAGCTCCCGATCTTCCGCAGCTTCCGCTGCAGCGTCCGCCGATCGATCCCGAGCAGCTTCGCCGCGGTGGCCACCACGCCGCCCGACTCCTTGAGCGCGGCGCGGATCGCCTCGCGCTCGAGATCGTCCAGCTTCAGGCTCCCCGGCGGCGGCGTCGGGGCCGCCGAGGGCGGGGGCCGCTGCCGCTCGCGGAGGCTCGCGGCCTCGCGCAGCAGCTTGTCCGCGTCGACGGGCTTGCTGAGCAGCGTGTCCGCGCCCTCGCGCATCGCCGCCACCGCGAGCGGGATGTCCCCGAACCCGGTCAGCATCACGATCGCCGCGTCGGGCTGCAGCTTGCGGTACTGGGCGAGCGCGCTCAGCCCGTCGCCGCGCGGCATGCGGTAGTCGATCACCACGAGGTCGACCGGCTCGTACTCGAGCGCCACGAGCCCCTCGTCGATCGTCGCCGCCGTCCTCGCCACGACGCCGCGGCGGCGCAGCGCGCCCTGCAGGGTCGTGCGGAACGCGTCGTCGTCGTCCACGAGGAGCGCAGTCTCGATCCGTCGCGTCATCTTCACCTCAGGCGGCCCCGGCGCGCTTCAGCGCGGCGGGGAGCTCCGCGTCCGTGGGGCCCGTGGTCCCGTCGAGGCGGAGGCGCAAGGTCGCCTTCGCCCCGCCGGTCTCGACGCTCTCCATGCGCAGCACCGCGCCCATGCGGGAGGCCATCATCGAGCTGATGTAGAGCCCGAGCCCCATCCCTCCCTGCGACATCTTCGTCGTCTGGAACGGCTCCCCGAGCCGCCCGGCGATCTCGGGGCTCAGCCCCGGTCCGCTGTCGGAGACCGCGATCTCGCAGACGTCGCCGCGCTCGACGACGCCCACCTCGATCCGCTGCTCGGCCGCCTCCGCCGTCGCCTCGGCGGCGTTCGCGAGCAGGTTGACGAGCACCTGGCGGAGCGCCGGCCGGAGCACGTTCGCCTGCACGGGCCGCGGCGTGTCGAACGCGAGCTCGCCTCGGTAGCCCAGCCGCGCGAGCTCGACCTTCGCGAGATCGCGCACGTAGCGGGTGAGCTCCATCGGCTCGAGGCGCTGGTCGAGCCGGATCTGGCCGCGCATCAGGCTGATGATGTCGCTCGCCCGGCGCGCCTCGCCGGCCACCGTCTCGGCCATGCGCGCCGCGTCCTCCGAGCCCGTCTCGCGCGCCACGTCGACGAGGTCCTTGCTCGCGAGGAGGATCGTCGCGAGCGGCGTGCTGAGCTCGTGCGACATGCCGCCGACCATGCGCCCGAGCATCGCCAGCCGCTCGTTGCGCTGGCTCTGCTGGCGGAGCTCCTCGAGCCGGTGCGCGTAGACGATGACGAAGAAGCCGAGGAACAGCGTCAGCGACGTGAGCGACACGAGGTCGCCGAGCTGCCGGATGCTGTCGCTGCCGAGCGGCGCGGACCCGAGCGGCAGCGGCGCCGCGTGCGTGAGCACGCCGATCGCGGCCAGCGTCACGAGGCCCACGAGCACCGTCGTGCGCCGCGGGCAGAGCAGGCCGGAGAGGGCGATATGGAAGGCGAGGAAGACGGCGAACGGGTTCTCCAGCCCGCCCGAGAACCAGAGCATCCACGCGCTCGCGATCACGTCGCCCACGAGCTGGGCGCGCGCGAGGTCCTGCGCGGGCTCGCGCGCCGACGGCTCGCCCCCGGCCCGCTGACGCGCCCGCCGCACCCAGAACGTCCACGCGACGTTGGCCAGCGTGATCGCGGCGATCCCGAGGATCAGCGGCCCGAGCCGGAGGTCCGGCACGAGCTTCCGGCTCGCGACCGTCGTCGCGACCATCCCCGCGATCGCCACCCAGCGCAGCTGGATCAGCCACCGATCGGCGGTCTCCCACGACGGGGGCTTCGGCCCGGAAAGCAGCACCGCGAGGCGGCGCCGCGCCGCCGGCGGGGCGCCGCTCTTGGTGGGGTCGGGACCCGCGTCAAGCGACCATGGCTGGAAGGAGGATTGCATCCGCGCGCGGACAGGGGGGCGTTCCAGGGCGCGTTCGACGTGCCCGAGGTTCAGCCCCGGAGCAACCTTCCGACGTTGCCCTTACCCGCTCCCTTGTACCGCGCACGAAAGCCGCGAGCACGCGCGAGGTGCGCCCCGGCCCACACCCGCGAACCGGCAGGCGAAAATTTTCTGGTGTCAGCGACTATGAACTGTTAGCTGGCTCACGTTGAGCCGCTGCGGCGGGGGCGCTCGGGCCCCCGCGGCCGGTCAGTGGACGCCTTCGGTCCCCTGGTGGACCTGCGTGGGCGGCGGGGCCACCTTGTGCGGCCGCTTCACCACCCAGTTGTCGGCGGCGCGCTTGCCGTCGAACGGCGCCTTCAAGTCCGCGGGCCGCTCGGCCTCGATCTGCTCCGCTCGGCCGCGGTTGTTCGTGTCGAACATGGTGAAGCCGATGAAGATCGCCAGGAAGATGAGCGACGACGCGAAGATCAGCAGGTGGAATTTGTGGTCCCACTTGAGGTGCATGAAGATGAGGGCCACGACGCCCGCCTTCACCGTCGCGATGAGGATCGCGATGGCGAGGTTGGCCGCGCCGAGGTCGATGTAGCTCGCCCCCACGGTCACGACCGTGAGCACGAGGAGCGCGAGCCACGTGGCGATGTAGACCTTGAGCGGCAGGACGTGCGGCACGTGGTCTGCGCCGTGGCCGTGCTGCACGTGGTCGTGCGCGCCGATGATTTCTGCTTCTGTCGACATGCTGTCCTCTGCGCCTCAGCCCACCAGGTAGAGGAGGGGGAAGAGATAGATCCAGATCAGGTCGACGAGGTGCCAGTACAGCCCCACCCCTTCGACCGGCGAGTAGTAGCGGCTCGAGAACTCGCCGCGCTGGTTGCGGAGGAGGATCCACGTGATGAGCCCCATCCCGATGATGACGTGCAGGCCGTGGATGCCCGTCATCATGAAGTAGATGGCGAAGAAGGTCCCCGCGTGGGCCGTCGTGAAGCCCTCGGCGGTGAAGTACTTCCCGGGCAGGAGGCCGTCGTGGAACTTGTGCTGGTACTCGAAGTACTTGATGACGAGGAAGATGGCGGCGCAGACGAGGGTCACCGCGAGCAGCGCGGTGGTCTTCTTCTGGTCGTTCTTCTGCGATGACCGGACGGCGAGCGCCATCGTGAGGCTGGAACAGATGAGCACGATCGTGTTGATGCCGCCCATCACCTTGTCGAGGTGGTGGTGGGCCTCGACGAAGGAGTCGAAGAACCAGGTCCGGAAGACCGCGAACGCGCAGAACAGCCCGCCGAAGAGGAGGATCTCGGTGACCAGGAAGAGCCAGATGCCCATCCTTCCGGCGTCGAACTGCGTGTCCGCGGAGTCGAAATGGTGGGCGACGTGGAAGTCGGGGGACAGGACCGGGCCTGCCTTGTTCGGCCGCTCGACGGCCTCGGCGTGCGCGCTCATGTGTTCTCCGTGTTGAAGTCGTATGCGCCCTTGGTCACGATCGGGGTGCGGACGAAGTTCTCGGTGATCGGCGGGGAGGCGGTGGTCCACTCCAGGCTGAGCCCGCCCCAGGGGTTCTTCGGCGCCGGCGCGCCGGAGCGCAGGGAGCGGACGAAGCAGACGAACATCACGATGACGCCGGCGCCGAGGATCCACGAGCCCACGGTCGAGAAGGCGTGCAGCGGCTGGAACTGGTCCAGGTAGTTGTAGTAGCGCCGCGGCATCCCGCGGCTGCCCATGATGAACTGCGAGAAGAACGTGACGTTGAACCCGACGAACACGAGCGCGCAGGCGATGGAGGCGAGCCTCTCGGAGTACATCTTCCCGGTGATCTTGGGCCACCAGTGGTGCAGCCCGCCGAAGTAGGCGATGACGGTGCCGCCCACCATGACGTAGTGGAAGTGCGCGACGACGAAGTACGTGTCGTGCAGGTGCAGGTCGACGCTGAGCATCCCGAGGAAGACGCCGGTGAGGCCGCCGATCGAGAAGAGGACCAGGAACGACAGCGCGTACAGCATCGGGGCGTTGAAGCTGATCGAGCCGCGCCACAGCGTGGCGGTCCAGTTGAAGATCTTCACCCCGCTGGGGATGGCGACGAGGAAGGTCAGGAACGAGAAGATGATCGCCGCGAGCTCGCTCTGGCCGGAGGTGAACATGTGGTGGCCCCACACGAGGAAGCCGACCAGGGCGATGGCGACGCTGGAGAAGGCGATCGCCTTGTAGCCGAAGACCCTGCGCCGCGCGTGGACCGCGATGAGCTCGCTGATGATGCCCATGCCCGGCAGGATCATGATGTAAACGGCCGGGTGGCTGTAGAACCAGAAGAAGTGCTGGTAGAGCACCGGGTCGCCGCCGAGCGCCGGGTCGAAGATGCCGATGTGGAACGCGCGCTCGGCGATGAGCAGGAGGAGCGTGATGGCGAGGACCGGCGTCGCGAGGATCTGGACGATGCTCGTCGCGTAGATCGCCCAGAGCATGAGCGGCATCTTGTACCAGCCCATCCCGGGCGCCCGGAGCTTGTGCATCGTGACGATGAAGTTCAGCCCCGTGAGCACGCTGGAGAAGCCGAGGATGAAGACGCCGAACGTCACGCTGATGACCGACGTCGTGGTCACCGTGCTCGAGTACGGCACGTAGAACGTCCAGCCGGTGTCGATGCCGCCCGTGAGGAGCGACGAGAGCGTGAAGAGGGCGCCGATCCAGTAGAGGTACAGGCTGAGGAGGTTCAGCTTGGGGAAGGCGACGTCCTTCGCGCCGATCATGATCGGCAGGAGGAAGTTGCCGAGCGCGCCGGGGATGCTCGGGATGATGAACAGGAACGTCATCACCGCGCCGTGGAGCGTGAACATCTGGTTGTACGCGTTCGCGCTCATGATCGTCGTCTTCGGCGTCAGGAGCTCGAGGCGGAGGATGAGCGCGAACAGCCCGCCCATCAGGAACGCGACGAAGGTGCTGGCGAGGTACATCAGGCCGATCCGCTTGTGATCGACCGTGGTGAGCCACGACATGATCCCGCTCTTGGCCCGGATGTAATCGGTTCCGTGGCCGGCGTCGGGCGCCGTATTGACGTCGAGGGTGGTTACGGTCTGCGACATGACTGCTTCTCCCCAGCGCTCACTTCACCGTCTTCAGGTAAGCGATGAGCGCATCCACTTCTCTGTCCTTGAGGAGCCCTTTGAAAGACGGCATGACCGGCGGATAGCCGCGGACGATCTGCCCTTGCGGGTTGAACACGCTCTCGCGGAAGTAGTTCTCGTCCACGACGACCTTGGCCCCGCTCGCGAGCTCCTCCTCGCGACCGAAGAGCCCCTTGAGCGACGGGCCCTGGAGGCGCGTGCCGTCGAGCGAGTGGCAGGTGATGCAGCTCCGCTTCGCGAAGAGCGTCTTGCCGAGCTCCTCGGGCGGGAGATCGCTGTTGTTGTTGCCCTCGAGCCACTTCTCGAAATCCGACGGCTCCAGCACCTTCACGGTGGCCATCATGTCGGAGTGGCCGTAGCCGCAGTACTCGGTGCACAGGAGCACCGTCTCCCGCGTCTCCGTCGCCTCGAACCACAGCGACGTGTACGAGCCCGGGACCACGTCCTGCTTCACCCGGAACTCCGGGATGAAGAAGCTGTGGAGGATGTCCTTCGAGCTCATGATGAGCCGCACCGGGCGCCCCCGCGGCACGGCGAGCTCGTTCACGGTCGTCGTCCCGTCGGGGTAGGTGAACGTCCACAGGTACATCTCGCCCGTGACGTTGATCTCGTAGGACTCGGCCGGCGCCACGGAGGCGTGCACGTAGCCGCGCATGCCCACGAAGAAGAGCGCGATCACGATGGCGAGCGGGATCAGCGTCCACACGACCTCGACCGTCGTGCTGTGGTCGATGGGGCTCGTCTTGTCGTGCTCGGTGCGCCGCCTGTACTTGATGGCGAACAGCACGATCGCCCCGGTGACCAGGACGAAGAAGAGGACGGAGACCCAGTAGGCCGCGTCCCAGCCGGCGTCGATGCGCTCAGCGAGCGTCGAGCCCTGGCGGGGCAACCAGAAGGAGCCGAGTTCGATCGGGTTTTTGTTCACCATAGTTGTGGCTCCGCCACCTTGTATCCTAGGAAGCCTCGTTTACTCGCGCCCTCGTGTGGGAGCGTTCAGTCCGCCAGAAGCGCATGAGCCAGAGCCCGAGCAGCACGACGGTGACGGCGCCTGATGCCATCATCAGCCGCTTCGTCGCCAGGACGTACCCACGGGCGTTGGGATCGTAATGGAAACAGAACAGGAGCACCCGATCCCAGGCGCTCCCCACCTTCCCGCTGCCCGCTTCGCGCAGCGCGAGGCCGAAGTTCTTCTGTGGAAAAGCGATGCCGTACAGCGTACGCGACAGGCGTCCGTCTGGTGTGAAGACGAACGCGCCTGCCGCGTGTGCGTACTGCTTCGTTGTCTCGTCCCATCGGTAGCCGAAGCCCACGGTGTTGGCGAGCGTACGCACCGCCGCCTCGTCCCCCACAAGGAAGTCGAAGCCGTCGCCGGTGACCGGCCTGCCGTAGGCCTCAATATAGTTCGCCCGCTTCTTGCGCGCAGCTTCGGGCGTGTCGCGCGGATCGAAGCTCACGACGAGGGCGCGGTACTCCTTGCCCGCGCTCCAGTCGTTCTCCTTCATGGCCTGCAGCACGCCGTTCAGGACCAGCGAACACAGCATCGGGCACTCGAAGTAACCGAGCACCAGGACGAGGGGCTTGTCTCCCGTCGCGTACCGGCCGAGCTCGACCTCTTGCCCTGACTGGTCCCGGAGACGGAGCTCGCGCGGGAGCATGGCCCCCGGCCGCTCCTCGATGTCTATTCCAGTGAGCTCGGGCGGTATGGTTGTGTCCGCCGCCCGCGCGCTCCGCGCCGGGGTGACCGTGGCCACCACGAGCGCGAGAACGGCGAGCAGGGCGGACAGCGGGCGGGACATCACTGCACCGGCGCAGAGGAGGCCGGGCTGGCGGGCTTCGGCGCCGCGCCTCCAGGCTGGGCGGGCTGGGCGGGCTTGGCGGCGTCCGCGGGCTTGGCTGCGTCGGCCGGCTTGGCCGGCTTGGCGGCGTCGGCGGGCTTGGCGGCGTCGGCGGGCTTGGCCGCGTCGGCCGGCTTGGCGGCGTCCGCGGGCTTGTTCGCGTCGGCCGGCTTGGCGGCGTCGGCGGGCTTGTTCGCGGCGTCGGCGGGCTTCGCTGCGTCCTGTCCCTGGAGCGGCGCGCCGCTCTCGGCGTTCGGCGTCGAGGCCTCGTCGGGCTTCGCGCTGCTGCCCTCGGGCTGGGCAGCCTGCGCGCCCTGCTGCCCGGGCGCTGTCGCGCTGGGAGCGACAGCGTTCCCGATGCGCTTCTCCTGGTAAGCCTTCAGCGTGAGCGGGACGGCCTGGTCGAGCGGGATGCGGACGACGCCGTCCTTCTCGCTCGCCCACTGGTAGCGGCTGAGGCGCTCCTGCTCCACGGCCCGCAGGCCGCGCAGCGTGCTGTTCGGCGGCTCGAGCACCTTGCTCGAGATCTCCCGCTCCATCGTCGCCTTGAAGATCTCGTTCACGAACAGGACGGTCACCACGAGGGACGCCAGCGTGGCGATCACGATCACGAAGATGAGCGGGATGTTCGGCCGATCCGCTTCGGCGTGCTCGGTTTCCTCGTGATCGGTCGCTGTGTTGTCGGTCGCTTCGCTCATGGCCGGCTCCTTACGGGTTGTCGATCCGAGCCGCTTCGGCAAGGTGAGGGTCGTTCAGAGGATACAGCGGGCTCTTGGCCGCTTGAAGGGCGAGCACCCAGGCTCCCACCCCCAGCGGGCCGAGCAGGCCGGCGAGGTCGATCCAGCTCAGGTGCAGGTGGTGATCCACGTTCGGCATGACGAGCCAGTAGAGGTCGACATAGTGCATCACGAGGAGGAGCACCGACGCCGCGCCGAGGACGAGCGGGCTCCGCTTCGCGTGCCGCGACAGGAGGACGAGGAACGGAATGATGAAGTGCCCGAACAGCAAGGCCAGGCTCACGACGTGCCACTCGCCTTCCCAGCGGTGGCGGTAGAAGATCGTCTCTTCCGGGATGTTGGCGTACCAGATCAGGATGAACTGCGAGAACGCGATGTAGGCCCAGAAGATCACGAAACCGAAGAGGAGCTTGCCGATGTCGTGCTGGCGCTCGACGTTGCTCACCTTGCGCAGGAGCCCCGCCTTGTGGAGCGCGATCGTGACCAGCGCGAGCGCCGAGAGGGAGCTCGTCGCCGCGCCGGCGAACACGTAGACGCCGAAGATCGTCGAGTACCAGTGCGGGTCGATGCTCATCAGCCAGTCGAAGGCCGCGAACGAGAGCGTGAGGGCGAAGACGATGACGGCCGGGGCGCTGGAGGCGCGCATCCGCGCCGTGGGCCTGAAGTCGGCGCTCTTGTCCTGCTCCCGGGAGGTCTTGATGAACCACACCGACAGGCCCGCCCACGCCGCGAGGAACACCGCGGCGCGGATGTAGAAGAATGTCGGGTTCAGGTACGCCGCCTTCCCGTGGAGCACGTGATCGTTCGCGGCCTCGGGGCCCATCCAGTGGTGGTAGATGTCGTGGGCGAGCACCGCGATCGGCAGGAACAGCACGACACACGCGGGCAGGACGCCGCTCACCCACTCCATGTGGCGGCGCGCGGCCGCCGACCAGCGCGCGCGCGTCAGGTGCTGGATGATCACGAAGAACAGCGCGCCGAGCCCGATCGTCGCGAGCCAGGTGAAGCCGGTGAGGTACGAGAACGCAAAACGCTTCGCGTCGGTGACCGCCGCCGCCGCCGAGAGCACGACGCCGACGATGGCGAGCGCCATGCCCCTCGAGACGAGCCGCTTCGCGACCGCCTTATCGAGGACCTTCGCGTCCTCGGCCAGAGCACTTCCGTGGGACTTCATGGAGTTCCGCTCTCCTTCGCGATGTTGCCCCGCTGAGCCTCCGGGACGTCGTCGATGCGCCCGTGCTGGCTCTGCTGCAGCACGCGCACCCACGTGACGATCGCCCACCGGTCCCGGACCGGGATCTGCTTCCGATAAGAAGGCATGTTCCGCACGCCGTTCGTGATGACGTTGAAGATCTCGCCGTCCGGCAGGCCCCGCGCCCGGTCGCCCGCGAGGTCGATGGGCGGCGGGTACCCGCGCTTCACCACCATGCCCTGCCCGCTCCCGCTCTGGTCGTGGCAGGGCGCGCAGTAGATGTTGAAGCGATCCTGGCCGCGCCGGATCACCGCCTCGTCGACGTTGACGGGCGCCTGGGCCAGGAACGTCTCGCCTTCCTTGCCGGTCCGGTAGGCCTCGCTCTCGTCGAGCGCCCCCTGCGGGACCGTGCCCTGCACGAGCGGCCGCATGGCCCGGCCGTCGGGGAACAGCCGGGTGCCCTCCTCGGGCTGGAACTTCGGCTGCCAGTCCATGTCCCCGAAGACGTGGAGCGGCGGATCGCTGCTCGCCTGTCCGCGGCAGCCCGCCAGGACGACGAGGAGGGGAATACACCAGCGTTTCACGAGTAGACCTCCCTGATGCCCTGCGCGCCCACGCGCTGGAGGAGGTTGCGCGTCTCCGTGGCATCGAACTTCGGGTCGTTCACCTCGACGCTGATGAAGAAGGCGTCGTCGGTCGCCCGCGGGAAATTGGGGTGAGTCATGGTCGGGTGGAAGAAGGACGGCAGGCGCGAGATCACGAAGAGCCCGAAGAAGCACGTGAGCGCCGCGAAGAGGACGGTGAGCTCGAAGAAGATCGGGATGAACGCCTGGTACGAGAAGGACGGCTTGCCGCTGATGATGAGCGGGTAGTCGTACAGCTGCGTGTACCAGGCGAGCAGGATGGCGCTGACGAGCCCCGTGACGCCGCCCACGAGCACGAGCCACGGCATGGGCGACGGCTTGAGCCCCATCGCCTTCTCCAGCCCGTGCACGGGGAACGGCGTGTGCGCGTCGAAGCGGCTGTACCCGGCGTCCCGGAGCGCCTCGCACGCGTGGTAGATGTCCGCCGGGGTCGTGAAGTAGCCCATGAGCGCGAACGGCGGCGACTCGCCTTCCGCCTCCAGCCGGGCTTCCACCTTGGCCTCCGCGAGCCGGTGCTCCACGCGGCGCTCGATCCCGAGCGCGGCCAGGCCGCCGTGCCCCTGGTCGTCGTGCGGGTGGGGCGCGTTCGCGTACTCCTCCTCGGTCGGGTTCTCGGGCACATAGCCCTGCGGCTCGAGGTCGGGCTCCCGGTCGCGGGTGTCGGGCTCGGGGACGTGAACGGCCTTGTGGTGCCCGCCTGCCGTCTCGGCCGGGGCGTGCTCCTCGGAGCGGTCCTTCGCGCTCGGAGGGTCGCTGTCACGCTGCATGGTGAGCCTCCTCTTTGCTGTGCGAGCCGTGCGGATCGGCCGCCGCCGTGATCCCCTTCACCTCGCTGATCGCGACCATCGGGAGGTAGCGAACGAACAGCAGGAAGAGGGTGAAGAAGAGGCCGAACGAGCCGAAGAACGTGGACATGTCCCAGATGGTCGGGCGGAAGTAGGTCCAGCTGGAGGGGAGGAAGTCCCGGTGGAGGCTCGTCACGATGATGACGAAGCGCTCGAACCACATCCCGACGTTGACCAGGATCGAGATCACGAACATCGCCGGGATGCTGGTGCGCACCCGCTTGAACCAGAAGAGCTGCGGGAAGATCACGTTGCAGCTCACCATGGTCCAGTAGGCCCAGGCGTACGGGCCCATGATGCGGTTCGCGAAGGCGAAGCGCTCATAGCCGTTGCCGCTGTACCAGGCGATGAAGAGCTCCATCGCGTACGCGTAGCCGACCATGGTGCCCGTCGCGACGATCACCTTGTTCATGTTCTCGAGGTGCCGGATGGTGATGAGCCCCTCGAGGCCGAACGCCTTGCGCGCGAACACCATCAGCGTGACGACCATCGCGAACCCGCTGAAGATGGCGCCTGCGACGAAGTACGGCGGGAAGATGGTGGTGTGCCAGCCGGGGACGATCGAGACGGCGAAGTCGAACGACACGATCGTGTGCACGCTGAGCACGAGCGGCGTCGAGAGGCCGGCGAAGATGAGGTACGCCTTCTCGTAGTGGAGCCAGTGGCGGTGCGAGCCGCGCCACCCGAGGCTGAAGATCCCGAAGACGATCTGCTTCGTCCGCGTGGTGGCCCGGTCGCGGAGCGTGGCGAGATCGGGGATGAGCCCGATGAACCAGAACAGGGCCGAGACCGTCGCGTACGTCGAGACGGCGAACACGTCCCAGAGCAGCGGGCTCTTGAAGTTCGGCCAGATGCTCATCTGGTTCGGGATCGGGAACAGCCAGTGGGCGAACCAGATCCGGCCGAGGTGGGCCACCGGGTAGATGGCGGCGCACGCGACGGCGAAGATCGTCATCGCCTCCGCCGCGCGGTTGATGCTCGTCCTCCACTTCTGGCGGAAGAGGAAGAGGATGGCGCTGATGAGCGTGCCGGCGTGGCCGATACCGACCCAGAACACGAAGCCGGTGATGTCCCACGCCCAGTTGACCGTGGTGTTCAGCCCCCAGATGCCGATACCGGTCCCGACGAGGTGGACCAGCGAGCCGCCGAGGATGAGCAGGATGCTGATGGCAAGGCACAGCAGGATGAACCACCCCGAGGGCGGCTTGCTGAGCACGATGCCCGAGATCTTGTCGGTGAGCGAACGGAAGTCGTCCTTGCCCTGCACGAGGGGCGCCTCGTCCAAGAGGGCGGCGCGCTCCGTGAGCCGGGGGTGGTCGACCTGGAGGGGTGCTGTGGCGCTCATGCGTCGGCGAGCTCCGGGTTCTTGTTGCGGATCTTCGCGAGGTAGGTGACCCGCGGCTTGGTGTTGATCTCGTCGAGCAGCCGGTAGCCGCGCGGGCTCGCGGACGTCACCGAGACCTGGCTCTGCTGGTCGTTGAGGTCGCCGAAGACGATGGCCCGCGTCGGGCAGGCGCCCTGGCACGCGGTCACGATCTCACCGTCCTTGATGTGCTCCCGTCCCTCTCTCTTGGCCTCGATCTTGGCGTGGTTGATCCGCTGCACGCAGAAGGTGCACTTCTCCATGACGCCCCGCGACCGGACGGTGACGTTGGGGTTGAACTGCATCTTCCGCTGCTCGGAGTCCGGCCGGCCGTATTCGAAGAAGTTGAAGCGACGGACCTTGTACGGGCAGTTGTTGGCGCAGTACTTCGTGCCGACGCACCGGTTGTACGCCATGTCGTTCAGCCCCTCGGGGCTGTGCGTCGTGGCGGCGACCGGGCACACCTGCTCGCACGGCGCGTTCTCGCAGTGCTGGCAGGGGAGCGGCTGCTGGATGCTCTCGGGCTCGTTCGGGTCCGTGCCCTGGTAGTAGCGGTCGATCCTGAGCCAGTGCATCTCGCGGGTCTGGCGCACGCCCTCGGCGCCCACGACCGGGATGTTGTTCTCGGACTGGCAGGCGACCACGCACGCGTTGCAGCCGATGCACGCGTTGAGGTCGATGCTCATGCCCCAGGCGTGCCCCTGCCTGCGGTTCGGCTCCTTGAACAGGCTGAGGAGCGGCGGCACGTGGACCTGCTTCTGGGCGAACGCCGGGTCGCTCTGGAGCTCGGCGAGCGTCCCCTCCCGCGCGAGCGGGCGGCCCTCCATGACGAAGTGCTCCTGGGTGCGCGCGAGCTCCGCCACCTCGCCGGACCTCTCGAGCGAGAAGCCGCCGGCGAGCTCGAAGGCGTCGCTCTTCCGGAGCGGGGTCGTGTCGACGCCCACGCCGCGCCCGACGCGGAGCTGCGCGCGCCGGCCCTGGCCGACGCTGATCGCCACCGAGTCGTCCGCCTGCCCCGGCGCGATGACGACGGGGATCCGGACCGAGGCGCCGCCGCCCGACAGCGTCACGACGTCGCCGTCCTTGACGTTGAGCCGCGCCGCCGTCGACGGCGAGAGGCTCGCGCCGTTGCCCCAGGTGAGCTTGGTCATCGGGTGGGGCAGCTCCTGGAGCCACCCGTTGTTCGCGAACCGCCCGTCCCACGCGTGCACGTCGGGCCGGAAGGTCACCTCCAGGCCCTCGGCCGCTGCCGGGGCGAACGCGCGCAGCGCCTCGATCGCGCCCTGCGGCGCGGCGGCGACCTGCTCGTCCGCGAGCTCGCTCCCGGCCAGGACGCCGTCGTGCAGCGCGCGGCGCAGGTCCTGCTCGGTGCGCTTCGCGCCCTCGGCCGTCAGCCAGGTCGCCCGCACCAGGTCGTAAGCGGTCCGCGAGCCGCCGAGCAGGAGCTCGATGACCTCGGCGTCCGTCCTGCCGCCGAACAGCGGGGCGATGAGCGGCTGCACGATGCTGGCCGTCCCGTCCTCCGCCCGGACGTCGCCCCACGACTCCAGCGGGTGGGCGCGGTTCAGGTGCCAGCGGGAGCGCTCGCTCGTCTCGTCGACGTGCGTCGAGACGTGCACGCTGACGGGCACCTTGGCGAGCGCGTCGGCGAAGCGCGCGTCGGCGGGCGCGTCGAAGGCCGGGTTGCCGCCCAGGATGAGCAGCGTCTCGACCTCGTTGCGCTCGATGGATCGCGCGAGCTCGACGATGGCCTCGGGCCCCTCGCGCGACTCGTCGAACGGCGCCACGAGCCGGACCGCCTTGCCTGTGTTGTCGAGGGCGGCGTTGATGAGGTGCGCGAGGGCGTGGACCTCCTTCGGCTGCGAGCGGCCGGCGACGACGGCGCCCTGCCCGCGGCTCGCCGCGAGGTCGGCGGCGATGGCCGCCGCATACTTGGTCGCCTTGGCGTCGAGCCCGCCCGACTTGCCCTCGATCGCCTTGAGCAGGTCCGCGTCGAGCGCGACCCCGCGCTTGCCGAGCTCGGCGGCGATCGCGAACGTGAAGGCGGGGATCTTGCGGCTCTGGATCCGGAGCCGGTGGTCCGCCGAGGCGCCGGTGATCGTGAAGGTGCTCTCGACGGCGTAGAGGCGGTTCATCGCCTTCGGGTCCTTGTCGACCGGGCGGCCCGCCGCGAACCCGCGCGCCTGCTTGACCGGGCTGCCGTCGGTGCCGAACAGGTCGGCGTCGAGCGCGACGATCACGCGCGCCTTGGTCAGGTCGAGCGCTGTCTCGAGCGGCCTGCCGAACGCGAGGCGCGCGCCCTCCCGGGCGGCGTCGCGCGAGAACGGCTCGTACCGGACGACGCGCGCCTCCGGCAGCGTCTTGCGGAGGTCAGCGAGGCGCGCGGCGAGCGTGGGCGACCGGTGCGCCTCGGTGAGGATCGTGAGGCCCTTGCCGCCGCGGCCGCGGAGCTTGTCGCCCTCGGCGCGCAGGAACGTCGCCGCGTCGTCCCAGGACTTCGCGTTCGCGCCTTCGCGCGGCGTGGTGCTGCGATCCGGATCGTAGAGGTCGAGGACCGCGGCCTGGGTGTAGATGGTGGTCGCGCCGAGGCTCTCGGGGTGCTTCGGGTTGCCCTCGATCTTGGTGGGCCGCCCCTCGTGGCTCTCGACGAGGACGCCGAACGCCGTGCCCATCATCGGCAGCGCCGTCGCGAAGAAGAGCGGCTGGCCGGGGATCACCTCCTCCGGCGCGCGCGAGTACGGCAGGATCTGCTCGACGGGCCGGCGGCAGCCGACGAGGCCGCCGAGCGCGAGCGACGCGCCCATGAGGGAGAGGAACGTGCGCCGACCGACGCCGTCCCCGTCCGCCGGCGGCTCGATCGCGCCCGGAGGGAACTCGCGCCCGAGCGCGTCGACGAAGTCGGGCGAGCCGGCGAGCTCGTTGAGGCTGCGCCAGTAGGTCTTTCCAGAGAGGTCCTGGGCGAGGGGGAGAGGAGTTCGTTTCATCGGTGGCACCCCGAGCAGTGGAGCGGCGCCTGCACCTGCCGCCCGGAGGTAGTGACCGCTGGCACGCGATCTTGATAAGGTTCCGGGCTCGCGGGGACCCCAGCCGCCATGACGGCCGTCGAGGGCGCCATATCCATCTTGGTGACGTCGGCGGGATTGCGGAGGTGGGGACCCGGATTGCGGTGGCAGTCCAGACACCATCCCATCGAGAGCGGCGCGACCTGTCGGACCTTGGGCATCTGGTCGACGCGGCCGTGGCAGCTCACGCAGCCGACCCCTGCAGCCAGATGGGCTGAGTGGTCGAAATAGGCGTAGTCGGGCAGGTTGTGGACGCGCACCCAGGGGATGGGTTGATCGTTCGCCCAGCTCTCCTGCACGAGCAGAAGCTTCTCGCTGTCCCTCCGCACCTTGGCGTGACAGTTCATGCACGTCTCGGTCGGTGGAACGGCGGCAAAGGCCGATACTTCCACGGTGTTGTGGCAGTACCGGCAGTCAATTCCGAGGTCGCCGGCGTGCAGCTTGTGTGAGTAGTCAACCGGTTGTTCCGGTTGATACCCGACCTCGATATGTTTGTTGGTACCGTAGTACCAGAATCCGCCGACCACAGCGGCACCGAGGGGCAGAACTCCGAAGAGGAGCCCCAGCGGGACCACTTTGTTGGCCCATCGTGGGAACAGGAACCGAGCCATAGGGTTTGTGTAGCGTCGGAGCGACGCGCGGGCCCAGTTATGGCCTAGTGGCGGGGTGCGACAAGACGGCAAAGTGCCGCGTGACCGCGGCAGATTGCCGCGGGGGAGGGCGGTAGCCCGGCGGCGCGGCAGATCGCCGCCTGCCGCGGCAAACTGCCGCGGGCGCCGGGGTTCATCCTTACGGTGCGCGGGCGGTACAGCGCCGTCACCGCAGCGAAAAATCGTCGGAACGCAGGGCGGGGGCGGGGCGGGGGCGGACCCGGAGATCGGCGGGGACGGTGTCCGGCGACACCGCGGCGGGCGCCTCTCCCGGGGCGCGCTCAGAACACCGGGGTGAACGCGCGGGGCGCCCTCTTCTTCCGGAGGCAGCGGGTCGCCCTGCTCATGTAACAGATGGTGACCGCGCGCCGCGGCCGGCCGCTCCGGTTCACGGCGGAGCAGTGCCAGAGGTAGTTGTGGATCAGCAGCGCCTCGCCCGCGCGCGCCGGCAGCGCGACCTTGCGGGCATCGGCGTCGGCGCCGCGCACGCGATCGCTGGGGACGACCCCGCCGAGCGGCGTCGCGAGCCCGGCCAGATGGCTGCCCTCGAGCACCTCGACGCAGCCGCCGTCCAGGGGGGCGTCGTCGAGCGCCGTCCAGATCTGCAGCTCGGGGTCGCGATCCAGGCCCCAGTAGCTGCCTCCGTCCTGGTGCCAGGGCAGCGGCGTCCCTCCGGAAGCGGCCTTGTTGAAGAGCACGGCGCGGTAGATCGAGATCTCCCCCTCGATGAGCGACCGCGCGATCCGCTCGAAGAGCGGGTTCTCGATCCAGGCGAGGAACAGCGGGTCCTTCTCGAGCTTCTCGAGCTTGCGGTACGACGTGCTCGGCCCCTGGTAGCCCTTGCCGTACGGCAGGTCCTCGTAGCGGCCCGACCCGGCGTCGTGCTGGAAGAAGAGGCCGGGGTACGTCACGCGCCCGAGCATCAGGTCGTCGGAGCGCGCGCGGAGCGCCGCGAGCCCGGCGTCGCTCATCACGCGGCCGAGCCGCGCGTAGCCGCGGGCGGCGTAGTCGGCGAGGGGGCCCGCGAGGTCGAGCCCCGTGGCCCCGGGCAGCAGGAGGTCCGTCACCGCGCGTAGCTCGCGTCGGTGCCGACGTGGTCGCGGTAGAGCGCATCCATGCGCCGCGCCGCCTCGGGCGACAGCGCCCGCCGGGTCGCATCCGCGGCGGCGTCGAGGTGCTCCGCCCGCACGGGGCCGACGAGGATGGAGTCGACCACGTCCCGCCCCGCCAGCCAGGCATACGACAGCTCGAGCAAGCTCATCCCCTCGTCCGCCGCCACGGCCGCGTAGCTGGCCGCGAGCTCGAACATGCGCCCGCTCCAGTACCGGCGCTGGTAGAGGCGGTTGCCCTCGAAGCGCGAGCCCGCCTGCGGCGCCTCCGGCCCCGCGTGCCGCCCGGCGAGGAGCCCGCCGGCGAGCGGGTTGTACACCGCGGTGGGCACCGAGTACCGCCGCGCGAACGCGGCGTACTCGACGTCGAGCTGGCGGATCAGCGCGTTGTAGAGCACCTGAGACACCGCGGGGCGCGCCTTCTCGCCGGCGTCCCGGCGCGCGATGATCTCCAGGATCTGCCACGAGGCGTGGTTGCTGACCCCGTAGCGCAGGATCTTCCCCTGCTCGAGCAGCGCGTCGATCGCCGAGAGCGTCTCGTCCACGGGCGTCTCCGGATCCGGCGCGTGGAGGTAGTAGACGTCGACGTGGTCGGTGCCGAGGCGCTCGAGGCTCTCTTCGAGGGCGCGGATCACCTGCTGGCGCCCGAGGCCCTCGGCCTTGCCGCGGCTCCGGCGCAGGCCGACCTTGGTGGCGATCTGCACCTCGGCCCGGCGGCCCCGGAGCGCCCGGCCGAGGATCCGCTCGGACGCGCCGTCCGCGTAGAGGTTGGCCGTGTCGAACGCCGTGATCCCTCGCTCGAGCGCGCGGTCGACGATGCGCTCGGCCTCCTCGGGCGGCGTGCGACCGCCGAAGTTCATCGTGCCGACGACGATGCCGGGCGGCGCGCCCGGGCGCCGCTTCGCGGCCATTCCAGCCTTCACGTCAGATCCCACGCCGCGCTCCTCACGCGCGCGCGACGACGAGCGCGAGCACGTACACAATGAGCCACACCAGCCACAGGGTGCTCATCCGCCGCCACCCCTGCCGGAAGCCGTACATCGGCGCGAGCGGCGGCACCACCAGCGCGATGAGCCCGCGCCAGCGGGGCTGGCTCCGGAGCACCAGCCGCGCCGCCAGCGCGACGTGGACGGTCACCCAGGTGGCGAACGCCAGAATGAGCGTCGCGGTCACCGCGATATCCTTCACCGGCACGGGGCGAAGCCTAGCGTCACCGGCGCGCCTCGCCGCTGGAAATCTGCGACCCGGGAGAGCGCGGCGACCTCTCCCCCGCCGCGCCGTCGTCGAGGCGCCCTGGCTCTGTCCCGCTACCAAATCCGGGCTAAGCTGGGCCCGTGCCTCTGCGCGAATCACCGTGTTTTCGTCCGGGTTCCTTCCTCGCCGCGCGCGCCGTCCCGCTCGCGGGCCGCTGCGGGAGAGCGCTCGCGGGCGCCGCCCGCGCCCTCGTCGATAGCGAGGGGCGCCTCATCCCGATGAGCCTGCTCGTCGGCGCCGCGTGCAGCATCGCTGTCGGCCTCGGCACGGCTCAGGCGCTCTCCACCCCGCCCGATACGATGCCCGTCTCCGAGGTGAAGCCGGGCATGAAGGGATACGGCCTGACCGTCTTCTCCGGCACCACGCCCGAGAAGTTCGATGTCGAGGTCATCTCGACCCTCCGCAATTTCCGCCCGAACCAGGACCTCATCCTCATCAAGACGCAGCACCCGCGCCTCGAGGTCGCCCGCACCGTGGCGGGGATGAGCGGCAGCCCGATCTACGTGAACGGCAAGATGATCGGCGCCTACGCGTACGGCTGGCTCTTCGGCGCGGAGGCGATCGCGGGCGTCACCCCGATCAAGTCGATGCTCGACGAGCTCGCGCGGCCGCTGCCGCCGGCGATCGCCCCGCGGGGCCGCGGCCCGCTGCCCGCGCCGGTGGCCAGCGTCAGCGGCGCGCCGCCGCGCGCCGCCGCGCCGGCCCGGCTGCACGGGGGCCGCGGCTTCCTGGGGGCGGTCGACGCCTACGACCTCGCCGGCCACGCCCGCCAGATCGCCGCGCGCGTCGCGCCGGCGATCGCCCCGCCCGAGTCGACGGGGCTCGCGCGCGCCTCGACGCCGGTGATGCTCGGCGGGCTCGGGGGGACGTCGCTGCGCATCGCGAGCGACCTGCTCGGCCCCATGGGGCTCGACCCGATGCAGGCCGGCGGCGGCTCGTCCATGAACCCGGATCCGGGCGCGCCGACGAAGTACGTCGACGGCGGGGCGATCGGCGTCGAGCTCGTGCGCGGCGACATCTCCGCGATGGGCATCGGCACGGTCACGCGGGTGTCGGGCGACAAGCTGGTCGCCTTCGGTCACCCGATGATGAACGGCGGCGTGACCAACCTCCCCACCGCGATCGCCCGGGTCCACTGGATCCTCGCGAGCCAGAACCGGAGCTTCAAGATCGGCGAGGCGGTCCGGTCGGTCGGCACGCTGGTCAACGATCGGCAGGCCGCGATCGTGGTCGACAGCGCGGCGAAGGCGCCGGTCTTCCCGATGCGCATCCAGATCGACGGCGTCGAGGGCGCGCCGCACCCGACGTGGAACGTCGAGGTCGCGCACGATCAGTTCCTGGCGCCTTCCTTCGTGTCGATGGCGATCGGCAACGCCGTCGAGGCGACGACGTCCGAGCGGCGCGACATGACCTGGCGGGCGGTGAGCCAGCTGAAGATCGGGCGCTACGGCACCATCTCCCTCGTCGACTTCGGCGCCGGCAACGGCACCCCGCTCAGCGCCGACGACTTCGTCCGCAGCCGGGTCGTCCGGGCGATGGGCTCGCTCCTCAACAACCCGTGGGAGGACGTCTCGATCGAGCGCGTCGACACCCGCGTGAAGGTCACCTTCGATCGCGAGGTCGTCCTGCTGCGCGGCGCCAAGGTGCTCGAGCCGGAGATCGACGCGGGCGCGCCCGCGCGGATCCGGCTGGACCTCCAGCCGCACCAGGGGCCGATCGAGTCGCGCGTCATCGAGGTGCCGGTGCCGCGCGAGCTCGCCGGCAGCCAGGTGGACATCGATCTCTCGCCCGGCTACGAGGTGGAGCGCCCGATGGCGACGCCGAACAACGTCGCGGAGCTCGTGGCGATGCTCCCGAACCAGAGCCACGATCCGGAGAGCGTCGTCGCGACGTTCAAGCTCCGGGAGAACGGGGCCGCGTACCGCGGCAAGGTCGCCTCGCGGCTCCCGCCCGGCGCGATGGACACGCTGCGCCCGAGCTCCGCGTCCGACGCGCCCGAGGCCTTCGGCGCGCAGGTGCAGGTGCCGGTCTCCCTCAAGCGCTTCCTGGTCGGGAAAGACACCGTGAGCGTCACGGTCCGGCCTATCCTCCGCTGAGCCGCGCCGGCTCGCCGCCTCCCCCCCTCCGCCCTGACCCTCTTCTCCCTGCGATTCCCTGCGATCCCATGAGCACCACGCGCTCTCCTGCCCATCTCCGATCGTCACGCCCTCACGCCCTGCCCTCCCTGCGCCGGTTCCTCGCCGCGGCCGTCGCCGCCGCCGGGCTCGTGGCCGTCCCAGCCCACGCGGTGGGCACACGGACCTTCGAGCTCCGATCGCTCGAGGACCTCAAGGACGGGGATCTCACCGGGGTCAGCGTGGACTCGAACGGCAACGTGCGCGCCGGCCTGACGCTCGGCGCGACGCCGCTGCCGGACGCGACGTCCGTCTGGAGCTCCGCGGTGCTGCCTGACGGGACGGTGCTGCTCGGGACCGGCAACGAGGGGAAGATCTACAGCGTCTCCAACGGCCGGGTGGCGGTCGCGGCCACGACCGGGCAGATGGCGGTCAGCGCGCTCGCGCTCGCGTTCGACGGCGACGTCATCGCGGGGACGTTCCCGGAGGGCAAGCTCTACCGCCTGCCGCGCGGCGCCGGCAGCGGCGGCCCGGCGAAGCTCTTCGCCGAGCTCCCGCAGACAGAGGACGTCTGGGGCCTCGCCTACGACCCCAGGGCCAAGGCGCTCTACGCGGCGACCGGCCCGGACGGGAAGCTGTTCCGCATCGACGCCGCGGGCAAGGCGCAGGTGTACTTCGACAGCGACGAGCCGCACCTCGTGAGCGTCGCGGTCGCGGACGACGGGGCCGTCTACGCCGGCTCGAACGGCAAGGCGCTCCTCTACAAGCTCACGGCGCCCGGGCGCGCGACCGTGCTCCACGACTTCGACGCCGACGACGTGAAGGCCATCGCCATCGCGCCGGGCGCGAAGGGCGGCGCGATCTACGCCATCGCCAACAAGTACGCCGAGGCGTTCGCGCCCCCGAAGCGCAACCGGAGCGGGCCGCCGTCCCCGCAGCCGGCGCGCGCGCAGAAGCCCGGCAAGGGCTTGCTCGTGCGCTTCGATCGGAGTGGCGTCGCGGAGCGGATGATGAGCGACGACGAGACCCACTACGTCTCGCTCGGCCTCGGCGACGACCTGGCGCCGTTCGTCGGCACCGGCGCGGAAGGCCAGCTCTACACCGTGAGCGACAACCACGTGGCGCGGCTCGTCGCCGACACCGACGAGCGCCAGGTCGGCGCCTTCGTGATGGCCGGGCAGCGCAGGTTCGTCGCCACCACCGATCCCGCGGTCTTCCACGAGGTGAAGGGCGTCGGCGGCGCCTCGGCGGTGTGGACGAGCAAGGTGCTCGACGCCGGGCTGCGGGCCACGTACGGGCGCCTGACGTGGCGCTCCGACGGCGCGCTGGAGCTCGAGACCCGCACCGGGAACACCGACGCGCCGGACAGCACCTGGAGCCCCTGGTCCCCGGCGCTCGCCGCGCCGGGAGACACGAAGAGCCCGCCGGCGCGCTTCGTGCAAATCCGCGCGCGCTGGAGCCGGGATCCTGGCGCCGTGCTCCGCGAGGTGAAGCTCGCGTTCGTCACCGACAACGCGCGCGCCGTGGTCACCTCGATCGAGGCCGCGCCGAAGGGGCAGACGAAGCCCCCGCGCGCGAGCCTCCCGCCGTCGGGCGGGGAGGCGCCGAAGCCGGTGAGCTCGCTCCAGCTCACGTGGAAGGTCGACAACCCGGACCAGGACGACCTGCGCTACCGCCTCTCCTACCGGATGGAGGGCCAGAAGACGTGGCGCAACATGCTGAAGCCGGGCGAGAAGGTGACACGCGCCGAGCACGTATGGGACACGACCGCCCTCCCGGAAGGCGAGTACCGCATCCTCGTCGAGGCGAGCGACGAGCTGGCGAACCCGCCGGAGCGCACGCTGCGCCATAGCCTCGAGTCGGGCACCATCCTGGTCGACACGACGCCGCCGGTGTTCCGGACGCTCGCGCTGCAGGGGCGCCGGCTCACGGGCGAGGTCGTCGACGGCCTCGGCCCTGTCGCGCGCGTCGAGGTGTCGATCGCCGGCCTCGAGGAGTGGCGCCCCATCTTCCCGAGCGACGGCATCTTCGACGAGGCGGCCGAGCCGTTCGACGCCGACCTCGCCGCGGTCGTGCCGCCCGGCTCGCACCTGCTCGCGGTCCGCGCCTACGACAGCGCGGGCAACGTGGTCACGCGCGACGTCGAGGCGCGGTAGCCGCCATCGCGCGCCGCTTTGCGCCGGGCGCGCCCGCGCGGCGTCTGGCACGACACCGGCGTCATGCTTGCGCCAGGAGCGCGGGCAAGCGAGGCGTCGCCGCGTCCCGCGTGCGCTCGCGTGGCGCGCATCGCTGCGCCTCACCCAGGTTGATGCCATCCTCCGGATCCGACACACCGGTCCGGCACATTCTGTGGATACCGAAAGGGGACATGATACGTTCACTCCGCTTGCTCTTTTCTAGTGATCCTGGAATGAGCCCCTCCCGTGCCCTGCTGTTTTGTTGTCTCGCGACGATCCCGATCGCCGCGTCCTCCGCGTGTGGGATGGCCGACGCGGACAGCGGCGGCGATGCAGCGTGGATCTCGGAAGACGACGACGGCGGGGTCGTGTCGGCTGGGTCCGGCGGCACCCCTCCGTCCGTGAGCTCCGGCGCCGGCGGCGGCGGCGCCGTGGAGGAGGACTTCAACATCCCCGCGCCCACGGGGGCGCCGGACCCCTACACGCGCTTCGCGCACCTGTGCGGCGAGGGCTGCACGCCAGGGGGCGATCCGACCGAGTGCTCGTCAAGCGGCGGCGCGGACAGCAGCTCGAGCACGGGGGGCACCTCACCACAGACGCTCCATTGCCAGCTCACGCTGGTCGACGGTAAAGCGGCGCCGGGCTGCGGGCCGGTGGGCCGCTTCGGGGCGGGCGGCCCCTGCCATCGGGGCTCGGACTGCGCTTTCGGGCTGGGCTGCGCGGCGCTCGACGGAGAGGGCGGCGTGTGCCGGCAGTACTGCTGCGGGAACGTCGAGAGCTGCGCGCCGGGAACGTACTGCGACGAGCGGCCCATGGCCGAGTCGGTCGTCGAGGGGAGCGATCCGGTCCCGATCCCGGTCTGTGTCCCCGCGGTGAACTGCGAGCTCCTGAACGACAGCGCCTGCCCCGCGGGCCTCACCTGCACGATCGTCCGCGAGGACGGGACGACGAGCTGCGTGGCGCCGGGGGTGGGGCGGGCCGACGAGGTTTGCCCGTGCGCGCCCGGGTTCGTTTGCTCGATGCTGACGAATCAGTGCAAGCAGCTCTGCCGGGTCGACGGCGGGGCGCAGGACTGCGGTACGAACGCCAAGTGTCAGGGCGGCAGCGCGGTCTACCCTGCCGGGTTCGGCGTGTGCGTCAGCACGTCCTAGGGGGCTGCGCGCCGCCGGCCCGCCGCGCCCGCCGCGGCGCTCGTTAAAAATTGTTGGCGAGTCCCGCCCCGTCGTGGATCGGGGCGGCGAGCGCGCGCTGCCGTGGTCATGCTGGAAGCGTGCAGCGTCCCCTCCTCTCGTTCGTCCTTTTCATCGGCATCTTCAGCGCCATCGTGGCCGGCGTTCACTACTACCTCTGGCAGCGCCTGATCCGCGCGCCCGAGCTCGGCCCGGTCTGGCACCGCGTCGGCAGCGTCGCCCTCGTCGTGCTCGCGCTGCTGGTGCCGGTCGGTCTCTTCGTCACCCGCGCGCTCCCCCGGCACATCGGCGGCGTCGTGGCCGGCGTCGTCTACACGTGGGTCGGTCTGGCCGTCCTGCTCTTCTTCCTCCTGCTGACGTCGGAGCTCGTTCGCCTCGGCGCCCACGGCGTCACGGCGCTCCTGAGCCAGCCGCTCGACAGCGGCCGCCGCACGTTCCTGTCGCGCGCCATCGCGGGCGCGGTCGGGGCGCTCGCTGTCGGCCTCGGCTTCGCCGGCGCCGCGAGCGCCCTCGGCGAGGTCGCGGTCCGCCCGGTGCGCGTCCGCCTCCGCCGCCTCCCCGCCGCCCTGTCGGGTTTTCGCGTGGTCCAGTTGACCGATCTGCACATCGGTCCGACGATCGGACGAGAGTGGCTCGAGCGCGTGGTCGCGCGCGTGAACGCCCTGGAGCCGGATCTCATCGCGATCACGGGAGACCTCGTCGACGGCTCCGTGGAAGAGCTCCGCGAGCACACGGCTCCGCTCGCCGCCCTGCGCGCCAGGCACGGGGTCTTCTTCGTGACGGGCAACCACGAGTACTACTCCGGCGCCGAGGCGTGGATGGCGGAGCTCCGCCGGCTCGGCGTGAGGGTGCTGCGCAACGAGCGCGTCTCGATCGGCGACGGCGAGCACAGCTTCGATCTGGCCGGCGTGGACGACTGGAGCTCCCGCGGCATGGGGCGCGGCCACGGCCCCGATCTCGCGCGCGCGCTCGAGGGGCGGGACCCTTCCCGGGAGCTCGTGCTGCTCGCGCACCAGCCCAAGCAGATCCTGGAGGCCGCGGAGAATGGGGTCGGCCTGCAGCTCAGCGGCCACACGCACGGCGGCCAGATCTTCCCCTGGGGCCTCTTCGTGCGGCTCGATCAGCCCTACGTGGCCGGGCTTTCGTCGCACGGTGAGACGCAGATCTACGTGAGCCGCGGCACCGGCTACTGGGGGCCGCCGATGCGCCTCGGCGCGCCGTCCGAGATCTCGCTGATCGAGCTCGAGGGCGACGCCGCGAAGGAAGCCGTGGCATAGCGCGGCCGGGCGATCAAGGGAGCGGGCGCGCTGGGTCCTTGTCGCAGTTGATGACGGGCGCCGGGTAGCTGTCCGGATCGGTGATGCGCTGCATGGCGAACGTCGACCCCTTGAGATTCAGGCTGAGCGGCCTCGTCACGGTGCCGGTCACGTCGCCACAGACGAAGTCGGCGGGCGCGCAGAGGGCGCCGCTCAGCGTGATGGTGGCCTCGAGCTCGCTGCCCGAGATGGGGTTGGCGTTGCCCGGCACCACGATCGTGGGCAGCTCCGCGGTGAACCGCCCGTCGGCGGACACCTCATAAGGACCCACATCGACCGGCGTGCCCGTGGGCGTCTTGCGATCGGCGGCCTCCAGCGCCTGGAAGCTCAGCGAGATGCTCAGGCCGTCGTCGCGCGCCTCGGTGGTCAGCGTGCTCAGGAAGATGATGGGGGCCTGTGGGTTGAGATACGCCGAGAGGCTGAAGAAGAAGTCGCCGTCGGGAGCGCCTGCCTCCGGCAGACAGCTGCCGCCGCCCCCGCCACCACCGCTCCCGTCGCTGCCGCCTTCGCCGCTGGCCTGCTCTTCACGGATCGTTGTGTCGCGAGCCTGGAAGTCATTGAATCTGCCCTCCGGATCGGCGCACCCGAGGAGGAGTGAGGCGAGCGGGAAGGTCGAGAGGAGGGCCAAAGAGGCGAGCGTTGTCCGTAGGGAGCGGGAGAAAAGCATTTGACACCGTGCGAAAGGTGACATTTGACTCGATCGGTCGAACGTCCCGCGCGCTGGCAGGTGATGCCACCCTACCACGCGGGTCTGTCGCAGGCGCCGCATTCCTCCGCCCCGAACCCGAGAACACCCGGCCATGCCCACCCACCGCCACTGTCTCGCGCTCTCCGCCGGCCTCCTCGGCGGCCTTGTCTGGACCGGGACCGCGCTCGCCGGCGGCTTCGCGACCGCGCGCTTCGGCGGCGAGCACGGCAACCCGATCACCAGCAATCCGACCGCCGTTTATTACAATCCCGCAGGCCTCGCCGAGAGCGAGGGGATTCACCTGTTCCTGGACGGAAACATCGCGCTGCGCGCCGCGTCCTACGCGCACGCGCAGGCGGCTTCGGACGACGTGACGGTGCCGGCCGCGAACACGGGTGAGGCGGACCTGCTCAACGTGGCCGCCTCGCCCATGCTGGGCGCGTCGGCGAGGGTCGGCGATCTGGCGTTCGGCGCCGGCGTCTACGTGCCCTTCGGCGGCGCGGCGTCCTGGGACAAGAACGGCGCCTTCGAGGGCAGTCGCGACCTCGCCGGGCCGGTCGACGGCGTGCAGCGCTGGCACTCCATCGAGTCCTCGCTCCAGGCGATGTTCTTCACGCTCGCCGCGGCGACCAGGATCCCGGCGCTCCGCCTCAGCCTGGGCGTCTCGGGGAACCTGATCCGGACTCAGGTGAACACCGTCCGCGCCCGCAACGCCTCCGGCGACAACCTCCTCGCCACCGAGGGGCGCTCGCTGCTCGAGGTGAGCGGGCTGCACGCGAGCTTCGGCGTCGGCGCGCTGATCGAGGCGGTGCCGGAGAAGCTCTGGGTCGGCGCGTCGTACCAGTCGCGCCCGAACGTCACGGGAGGAGAGACGCTCGAAGGCACGCTGACCAACCGCTTCAACGGCGTGTCGAGCGCTCCGGACGACGTCGAGCTCCACCAGGGGCTGCCGGACATCGTGCGCCTCGGCGCCCGCTTCATCCCGGCGGAGCGCCTGGAGGTCCGCCTCTTCGGCGACTGGACGCGGTGGAGCTCGATGGAGAACCAGTGCCTCACCCAGGTGGGCGCGGCGTGCGAGATCAGGAGCGACGGCTCCGCCGCCGATCCGGCCGGCGTGGTGCAGAACATCGCCCGCCGCTGGAACGACACGTTCGGCGTGCGCGGGGGCGTCAGCTACTGGCCGAAGCCCGCGGTCGAGCTCTTCGGCGGCGTCGGTTACGACTCCAACGCTGTCCCTGACGAGACCCTGGACCCGTCGGCCACGGACTTCCACGACGTCTCGTTCGCCGTGGGGGGGCGCTTCGAGCTCGCGAAGCAGCTGCACCTCGGGGCGTCGTACACGCACCTCTTCTACGCCAGCCGGGACACGACCGGGAAGAGCATCACCGCTGGCCTGGCGGGCAACTCGAGGGCTCCAGACTCCGGTGGGCTCTACGCGCAGACGATCGGCGTGCTCAACGTCAACGTGGACGTCGGCTTCTGAGCGCGCCGGGGCCGGCGCGGCGCCGCGTCAGGGGGCGTCGCGCCGGGTGCGGCGGAGCAGGCTGAAGATGCGCGCCCTGAGCTCGGGGGCGCGGAAAGGCTTCACCATGTACTCGTCGGCGCCGCTGGCGAAGGCCTGGACCATGTCCTGCGACGAGGCGTTCGCGGTCAGGAAGAGGACGGGCAGATCGCGGAGCCCTGGCTCCTGCCGCAGCGTCCGGCAGAGCTCGATGCCGGTCATCCTCGGGAGGTTCCAGTCGAGGACCACGAGCTGAAACGCCGAGCCGCGGACGAGCTCCAGCGCTTCCTCCGCGCTCGCGACGGCGACGACGGCGAGCTCGACAGCCTCGAGCATCGCCGACAGCAGCTCGCGGAGGTGCGCCTCGTCGTCGACGACGAGGACCCGCGCTCCCTTGCCGCCCAGCCGCGGCGGCGCTGGCTGTGAGGGCGCCGGGACCGCCGGGCCAGCGCCCTGGTCGCGCGGGGGCGAAGCGGGTCGGGCCTCGCCGGCGGCGAGGGGGAGAGCGGCCGCTTCGGTGTCGGGGATGGACCCCGGGCGGGTCGCCTCCGTCTGGGCGAAATGGGCGAGGCGACGCCAGTCGCGGGGCTCGAACGTGAGCCGCGCGCCCTCCGGCGAGACGGAGGCGCACGCCGCCGCCGACGTGGCGCGGCGGTTTTCGCCCAGCTCGAAGATGGCGAGCACCCACTCGCCGTCGGCGACGACCTCCCCCGCGGGTAGCCCGAGCTCGAGGTCGCCCTCCTCGGGGCTGCACACAATTTGCTCGAACTGTTGCAGATCCGGGAAGCGGTAGAGGACGCTCCGCACGCCGTGACGCTACACCCGCGCTAGCATCTCGCAAAGGGTCCGACTAAGCTCGCGCCGCGATGTCATTCCTGCGCTGGATGCCGCCGCTCCTCGCGCTGTTCTCGATCAGCGTCACGGGCTGTCCTGGGAATTCCGCTTCGAACGAGCCCAAACCGGCCCCGAGCCCGGAGGTATCGGTCTCGCTCGCCGGCGTGGACACCTCCTCGCTCACGCCTCGTGAGCGTCGAGAGTGGGCCGCCCAGGTCTCGGAGCTCCTCTCCCCTTGCCCGGACACGCCCGTGAGCATCGCGCAGTGCGTGAAGGAGCAGCGGCCATGCAAGGCGTGCCTTCCTGCCGCACAGCTCCTGCTCAAGCAGGTCAAGGAAGGCCGGGCGAAGAAGGAGCGCGAGGACGCGTTCCACATGCGCTTCGACGCGAACAAGGTGCGGACGCTCGCCACCGACGGCTCGCCCGACATGGGGCCGCCGGACGCGCCGGTCACGATCGTCGAGTGGGCCGACTTCGAGTGCCCGTTCTGCAAGCTCATGTCGCCGGTGCTCGAGGAGCTCGTGAAGCGCTTCGACGGGCAGGTGCGGCTTGTCTTCAAGTTCTACCCGCTCTCGGCGCACGTCCACGGGGAGCCCGCTGCGCGCGCGGCGGTCGCCGCGCTCAACCAGGGCAAGTTCTGGGAGATGCACCACCTCCTCTTCGACAACCAGGAGCGGCTGGAGCAGGCGGACATCGAGCGCTACGCGCAGCGGCTCAAGCTCGATCCGGTGAAATTCCGCGCCGATCTCGTCTCGACCGAGACCAAGTCGCGCATCGACAAGGACAGGAAGCAGGCGGACGAGGTCGGCCTCGAAGGGACGCCCCTCGTCTTCATCAACGGCCGCGAGGTCAACCTGCAGCTCCTCACGAACCCGCCCGAAGATCTCGAGGAGTGGGTGAAGGTCGAGCTCGAGCTCCTCGGCCAGACGCCGCGTCCTGCGCCGCCGAAGCCGGTCGGCGCCCAGCCGGGCGCGACCGACGCGCCCGCTTCGACCAGCGCGACGCCAGCCGCCAGCGCGGCGCCAGCCGCCGGCAGCGCCGCGGCGCCCGCCGCTGGCAGCAGCGCGGCGCGCCCCGCGCCCTCTGCCGGACCGGCCCAGCCCGCTCAGCCGAGGAAGCCTTGAAGGTCGCCGACCCGTGCGGCTGCTTCCCGACGGGCCGGCACTACCCTGGGATCGCGCACCTGCTCAAGGTGCGCGCCGTCGGCGTCGCCTCCGAGATCGACGCGGGCAGCGCCTGGATCGACCAGCCCATCGCCTTCATCGACGTCGAGACGACGGGGCGCGACCCCGCAGGGGACAGGATCATCGAGCTCGGCATCGTCATCGGCCGCGCCGGGGAGATCTTGACCCGCTACAACTGGCTCATCCATCCGGGGCGGCCGATCCCCGCGGAGAGCACCGCCATCCACGGGATCAAGGACGCGGACGTCGAGGGCAAGCCGTCGTTCGCCGAGGTCGCGGAAGAGATCCTCGCCTGCTTCAAGGGGGCGATCCCCGCGGCATACAACGCTTCATTCGACCGCTCGTTCATCCTCGCCGAGCTCGAGCGCGTGGGCATGCGCCCGCGCGAGCCGCCGCCCGCCATGCGGCGGGAGGTCGACTGGATCGACCCGCTCACGTTCGCCCGCGAGCTCTACAAGAACGAGGAGAGCCGGGCCCTCGGCGACATGGCCGCGCGGCTCGGGATCACGCTGGACAAGGCGCACCGCGCGACGGATGACGCCGAGGCAGCGCTCCAGGTGCTCTACGCGCTGGCGAAGGATCCGCGGGTGCCCCGCGCCTACGGAGGCCTGATCCAGGAGCAGCGGCGGCTCGTCCGCCTGCAGGACGAAGCGCGGAAGCTCTGGCGAAAGGCTCCTGCCGCCGCCGTGCCGCCGACCTCGAAGCCCAGCTGACGTCATGGTCGACGGACCGAAGCGGCGCCTCCCGCTCGCTGGCGGCGGCGCGCCGGGCGCGGCGCCTCCTCGCGGCGCGGCGCCGGGACCGGAGAAGCGCAGGCTCCCCGTGCTGCAGAGCAGCGGCGACGACGAGGGCGAAGACCGCCCGCCGTGGCACTGGATCGCGCTCGGGACGGTGGCGATGTTCATCGCGTGGCTGCCGCTCGCGGGCCTCGTGAACACGCTGCTGCGCCGGATGCTCGAGCGGGCAGGGGACGCCGAGGCGCCGACCTCGGTGCGGTTCGCGATGGTGGGGCTCAACGTGGTCGCGTTCGCGCTCGCCGGCGTCGCCGGGGGCTACCTCGTGGGGCGGTTCGGCGGGCGCGCCGGGCGGCGCGAGGCGGCCGCGAGCGGGGCGGTCGTCGCGACGCTCGCCTGGGCGCTCGCCCTCGCCGAGGGCGCGCCGGCGGGCGCGCTGGGGTGGGCGCTGCTGCTGGTCGTCATGGTCGCGATCGGCAGCGCGGCGTCGTACGCCGGCGGCAGCGCCGGCCTCCGCGCCCGCTCCGCCGGGTCGCCTCGCCCGGGCTGAACGTCGCGCGCCGTTCGGATCGGCGCGCGGCTCGCGCCGTTGAGATCGCCGCGCGGCTCGCGCGGTTCAGATCGCCGCGCGGCTCGCGCGGTTCAGACCGGAGCGCGCCTCGCGCCGTTCAGATCGGATCGAGCCGGTGAATGGGCGCGCTCGCCTCGGGCAGCGAGGCGTACGTGAGGGCCGTGCGCGGGTCGCGCGCGTCAGGCGCCACGTCGAGCAGCGGCCTCAGCGCGAAGACGCGCTCGCAGAGCCGCGGGTGCGGCACCTCGAGATCCGGCTCGGCGACAGCTTCGCCCTCGATCCAGAGCAGATCCAGGTCGATCGTGCGCGGCCCCCACCGCACCGGATCCGGGCGCGTCCGCCCGAGCGCGCGCTCGACGGCGAGCGTGCGATCGAGGATCTGGCGCGCGGGCAGCGACGTGGCGACGAGCACCGCGGCGTTCACGTAGTCGCCTTGCGGCGGGCCGCCTGCAGGCGGCGACTCGTAACGCGACGACTCGCGCACCACATGGAGATCGGGATCGGCGCCGAGCGCCGCGATGGCCGCGCGGATCGTCCCCAGGCGATCGCCCAGGCTCGACCCCAGCCCGATGACCACGCGTCGATGGGACCTCATGGTGGGAACCTACCACGCAAATCGAGGCAGCTCGCGGCGCTCCGTCGCGAGATCAGCGAGCGCCGCGCGGCGAGGATCGCGCTGCGCGAGCCGAGCGCCGCGCGGAGGTCGGCGCGAGCTGCGCGATCACTCCCGCGGATCGGTGGCGCGGCGCCCTGCGCCGAGCCGCCGGCCTTCCGGCCGCGGGGGAAAGACGCGCCGGTCCTCGGGGTTGCGGCGCGCGATCGGAGAGCGGCGCTCGACGGGCGGATCGCCCTGCGCCGGCAGCCCGACGCGCTGGAGCCCGACGAACAGGGCGCGCATCTCCTCGAACGTCTCCGGCATGGCGGCGGCCACGGTCGCCGCGTGCGAGCGGCACAGGCTCAGCGAGCGCCCCTGGATGACGACGCGTGCCATCCGCGTCCTCGCGCGAGCATCCCCGGACGCCCCGGTCTCCCGGCCGTCCAGCTCGCGATCTTCACATACGGCACATCGCTCGAATGACTCGCCCATGGGGGAGCCTTCGCAGAAACCGGACCTCCGGGCCAACTTCCCGACGCCCGGGGGCGACCGGTCACGCGCGCAGGGCCCGGCCGCGCGCCCGGTCCTCGGCCCAGGCGATGACCCTGTCCGCGGGATCCGAGCCGAGGAAGCGCCCGAGCTCCTGGATGCCGGTCGGGCTCGTGACGTTCACCTCGGTCAGGCGCTCGCCGATCACGTCGAGGCCGACGAAGTAGAGGCCGTCGGCGCGCAGGCGAGGCGCGACCGCGCGGACGAGGTCGCGCTCGCGCGCCGTCAGCTCCGTCGAGACCACGCGCCCGCCGACATGGATGTTCGAGCGGTGATCGTCGTCGCGCGGCACCCGGAGGATGGCGCCGAGCGGCTCGCCGTCGAGCAGCAGCACGCGCTTGTCGCCCTCGACGACGGCGGGGAGGTACTCCTGGACCATCGCGAGGCGGTGCCCCTCGCTCGTCATCATGTCCGCGATGGCGCGCGCGTTCTTGTCGCGCTCGCTGATCTGCAGCACGCCGAGGCCGCCCGCGCCGTCGAGCGGCTTGATCACCGCCGTGCCGCCGAGGGAGCGCACGAACGCGTGGATCTGCTCGCGATCGGCGGTGACCAGCGTCTTCGGCGTCCACTCCGGGAAGTTCAGCGCGTAGAGCTTCTCGTTGGCGTCGCGCAGCCCGCGCGGGTCGTTCACGATGAGCGGGCAGCGCCGCGCGCGCTCCAGGAGCAACGTCGCGTAGAGGTAGCTGCGGTCGAACGGCGGGTCCTTGCGGATGAAGATCGCGTCGACGTCCGCGAGGCGGAGCCGGCGCGCGCCCCCCGCGAGGTCGAGCGAGATGAACGGGGGCGCGTCGCCGATGATCACCGGGGTCGCCGAGGCGTGCGCCTCGCCGCCCTCGACCGAGAGGTCGCGCGGCAAGCAGTGGTAGCTCTCGTGTCCGCGCGCCTGCGCTGCGCGGATGAAGGCGAACGACGTGTCCTTGTCGTGCGCCACGCGGCTCAGCGGATCCATGACGAAGACGAAGCGCATGCGGTCTCTCGCGGGTCGTGGGGGGTCGAGGGGAGGGGAGCCTAGGGGAGGGGAGCAGAGGGGAGGGAAGTGGAGCAGAGCGCCCGCTCAGGCGGACGCCGTCACTGCATCGCAGCGAGGACGAGCTGCGTGCTGAGGTCGTCACCGAGGTCCGAGGCGAGCGCGTAACCGACGCCGCTGCGCTCGGCGGCCACGACCGAGTAGCCGTTGATCATGCCCACGTAGACGGGGCGCTCGCGCACGACGCGCGGCTGGAGGATCGGCTGCGCCTTCTGCACGGGGACGGCGCGCGAGTTGAAGAGGTACACCGTCACGCGGTGGTTGCCTCGGACGATGTACTGGAGCAGCGCGGCGCGCCGATCGCGCATCGTGTGCACACGGGCTCCCATGAAGTTCACCGGCATCGACTGGAACTCCGGCCTGCGGACCGGCACGCCGACGAACGGATCGAAGCGCGGGAGGTCCTCCGGGTTGGTCGTCTCCGGCGGCAGCGGCTGCGCGTGCTGCGTGACGAGATCGTCGAGGAGGATCTCGACGCTCTCGGCGCGCGCAGCGTCGAGCTCCACCTTCGCGGTCTCCTTCGGGGCGTCCGGCGCGGCGGCCCGCTGCCGCGTCACGCCCACCATGAACGCCACGCCCGCGGCCACGGCGAGCGCCGCCGCGTACCCCTTGTGCATGAGGCGCGGCCTCGCCTCGAACGACTGCGCCGCCTCGCGCGCCGCCCCGCGCGCGTGCTCGTGCGCGATGGTGGCGGCGATGCGCGCCCGCAGCGCGTTCGGACACTCCGGCGGCTTCGCCCGCCTGAGGCTCGCCCGCAGCGAGCGCAGGAGCTTCACCTGCTCGAAGCACGGCGGGCACTGGACGAGGTGGGACTCGAGGTCGACCGCGTGATCCGGGTCCAGCTCGCCGTCGACGTAGGCCGACAGCGCGTACTCGAACTGCGCGCAGCTCTCGATCGACTTCGCGGCGCTCATGCGACACCCCGCTTCCTCTTGCGGTACGCGTCCAGGTCGGCGGGCGCCTCTTTCGCGGCGTCTTCGCTGACGATCCCCATCAGGACCGCGTGCTCGCGCAGCGTCTTCTGGAGGAGCTTGCGGCCCCGGTGCAGCCGCGACATCACCGTGCCGATCGGGCAGCCCATGGCCTCGGCGATCTCCTTGTAGGAGAGCTCCTCGATGTCCGACAGCACCACCGCCAGGCGGAACTCCTCGGGCAGCTCGTCGAGGGCGCGCTGCACCTCCGCCTCGACGAGCGGCGTGAGCGCCTGGGTCTCCGGATCGCGCATCGCGCGCATCGTCGTCGCCCCGACCCACCCGTCGGTGAGCGGCTCGGCGTCCGGGCCGTCGAAGATGCCTCGCTCGAGGCCCCCGCGCCGGTACCGGTTGATGAACGTGTTCGTGAGGATCCGGAGCAGCCAGGCCTTGAGGTTGGTGCCCGGCTCGAACTGATCCCGGGCGCGCATCGCCTTGACGATGGTGTCCTGGACCAGGTCCTCCGCCTCGGTCGAGCTCTTGGTCATCCGGCAGCTCACGGCGTACAGCGTGTCCAGATGACCGAGCAGCTCGACCTCGAAGGCGTCGGCGCGCCCCCCCTCACTGCTGGATAACGACAGGTCCTGCGCTACGGACGCAGGTTTCTTGCTGAAGAAGAACGGCATGGGATCGACGGGGGAACAGGGGAGCGGTCAGGACTATTCCGGCCTGCTCTCGCCCCCCTGACCCTCGCCAGCGGCTTCATCCGCGACGGAGCCAGCCTGGAGGGGAGCCGTGGCCTCGCTCTGTTCACCCGTGCGTTCCTGGAGCTTCGCCTCCAGCTCGTCAATACGCTGCGAAAGGCGCTTGACATCGGCCTGGAGATCCCGGACGAGCCCGAGGCCCGGCAGGATCGAGAGGACGCGCTCGTCGACCGCCTGCTGCCACTGATCGAGCGTCTGCTTCGAGCTCTCGACGATGCCGCTCAGGCGCCCCTTCGCGTGGCTCGACCTGTCCGCGTCGAGCGCCGGGGGCGGCTGGGACGGCGACGCGGAGGCCGCGGGCTCAGCCGCGGGCGCCTGCGCCGTTCCCGGCGCTACCGCCCCGCCCTCCCCAGGGACCGCGCCAGGGATGAGCCGGCCGATCGGCCCTTCGCGCAGCTGCGACAGCAGCCGCTCGCCGCGCTCCTGGATCAGATCCCTCAGCGTGCCGAGCGGAACCGAGCGCGGCTGCGACTTGAGATCCTCCGAGATGATCAGCGCCAGCGTGACCTCGGTCTTGTCCTCCTTGGTCGCGTTGTCGATGATCTGGACCTCTTCGCCAGCCCGGACCATCTCCCCGATCTGCTGCAGGGTGACGTAACGACTGTCCTTCGTGTCGTAGAGCTTCCGATTGGAGTAGCGCTTAATAACGCGACGCGGTACCTCGCCGCCGCCTCCCAGGGTCTCCTTCGCCGTTTCCATCTCCTCTACGCCTCGAGTCGATTGGACCACTGCCAGAAACCTCGCGCAAGGAAAGATCACTCGATATCACTCGATAAAAAGGGGAGGCGTGCAGGAGCCGGCGATCGAGCTGCGTGACGTGACCGCGAGCTATCCCACCGGGAGGCTGGCGCTGGAGGGGATCTGCCTGGAGGTGCGCGCGGGCGAGCTCTGCGCCGTCCTCGGGCCGAACGGCGCCGGAAAGTCGACGCTGGTCCGGGTCCTCTCCGGGACCCTGCGGCCGGCGCGGGGGGAGGCGACCCTGCTGGGGAGGCCGCTCGGCGGCATGGACCGGCGGGCGATCGCGCGGTGCGTGGCGGTCGTGCCCCAGGGGATCGCCTCGGCGCCCGGGTTCACGGTGCGCGAGGTCGTGCTGATGGGCCGCGCGCCCCACCAGGGGGCCTGGATGCGCGCCTCCGACCGCGACGAGGAGGCGGTCGCCCGCGCCCTCGGCGCCTGCGACCTCGTGGAGCTCTCGGGGCGGCCCGTGGCCGAGCTCTCGGGCGGCGAGCAGAAGCGGGTCGCCATCGCCCGCGCGCTCGCGCAGGAGGCGCAGGTGCTGATCCTCGACGAGCCCGGGGCCCACCTCGACATCCGGCACTCGATCGAGGTCCACGAGGTCGTGCGCCGGGAGGTCGCCGAGCGGCGCCTCGCCTGCGTCGCGGTGCTGCACGACCTCAACGCGGCCGCCCAGTACGCCGACCGCGTGGCGCTCCTCAAGGCCGGGCGGCTGGTCGCGCACGGCACCGTCGAGCAGGTGATGACCTACCGGCGGCTCAAGGACGTGTTCGAGGCAGAGCTCTACGTGGGGGTGAACGAGCTCGACGGAAGCCGGTACTTCCTCCCCGTCCGGCCGCGCGATCCTCCGCAATCTCGACCGCCTGAGCCGCGCGGTTTATAAGCGGCGCCATGCGCGGATCTCCACCCCGGAGAGCTCTCCCTCGCGGCTTGCTGCCGTGCCTCGTGGCCATCCTCGCCCTCCTCGCGCTCCTCGGCGCGGCCGGCTGCGCCCGGAGCAGGACGGCGCCGGAGCTCCTGAGCGTCATCGACGTCGTGCCGCGCGAGGTCGACCTCGGCGACCGCATCGAGATCCTCGGGACCAACCTGCCCACCGCGGAGGCGAAAGAGGCGGTCGTCACGTTCCGCGGGACGCTGAGGCGCCCCGGCCAGGCGCCGCTCACCGATCAGAGCATCGAGATCGACGACGCGCAGGTCAGCAGCAACAAGGTCTCGCTCGTCTTCTCCGAGGGGCTGCAGGCGCGCTTCGCCGGCCGCGGCGACGACGCGGTGCACACGACCTTCCAGGGGGACGTCGTCGTCGAGATCCCCGCGACGACGCAGGGGGCGCTCCCCGTGGCCGGCACGGTGAGGGGCGTCACGATCGACTTCATCCCGCCGACGCCGCGGCGCGCCGTGATCGAGGCGCGCGAGAAGGAGGGGACGCGCGCGCTCGCGTTCTTCGGCGTCGAGGTCGCGGCCGAGTCGCCCCCGGCCGGCGGGCTCGTCGTGACGACCGTGCGCGGCGGGAGCCCCGCGAGCCAGGCGCAGATCCTCCCCGGCGACGTCATCACGAGCTTCGAGGGCGTGAAGGTCCTCTCGCGGGGCGACGTGATCCCGAGCGGCCACGAGCGGCTGTCGACGATCGGGATCAGGCGGGGGGCCGCGGCGCCGTCCGAGCTCCAGCTCTCGACCGAGGGGTTCCACGCGAGCGCGCCGACCGACCTGCTCGGCGCCGGGATCATCCTCGGCGTGGCCGCCGCGATCATCCTGCTCTTCATGGCCCCCACCGCGGGGATCATCACGTGGGTCGAGCGCCGCGTCTCGGCGCGCATGCAGTCGCGCATCGGGCCGAACCGCGCCGGGCCGCAGGGCTTCCTCGTGTGGATCGCCGACGGCATCAAGTCGATCCTCAAGGAGGACGTCATCCCGGCCGAGAGCGACAGGGCGCTCTTCCGGCTCGCGCCCTACCTCGTCTTCGTCGGCGTGTCGGCCACGTTCGTCGTCATGCCGTTCGGCCAGTACCTCATCGCGGCCGACCTCGACATCGGCATCCTCTTCGTCATCGCCGTGACCTCGCTGGTCACCATCGGCCTCATGACCGGCGGCTGGGCGTCGAACAACAAGTGGTCGCTCCTCGGCGGCGTCCGCTCGGCGGCGCAGATCATCAGCTACGAGATCCCCGGCGCTGTCGCGATCGTGTGTATCGTCATGATGACCGGCTCGTTGCGCCTGCAGGACATCATCGGCGCGCAGGGCGGCGCCGGGGCCTCGTTCCTCGACGTGGGCGGCTGGCCTTGGTACTGGTTCGTCTTCCGCAACCCGATCACGTTCGCGCTGTTCTTCCTGTACTTCACGACGGCGCTCGCGGAGGGCAACCGCGCGCCGTTCGACCTGCCCGAGGCGGAGAGCGAGCTCGTCGCCGGCTACTCGACCGAGTACTCGGGGATGCGGTACCTCTTCTTCTTCTTCGCCGAGTGGGCGAACGTCTTCGTGATGTGCGGCATCGCGAGCGCGCTCTTCCTGGGCGGCTGGCAGATCCCCGGCGTCTCGCCGGCGCAGCAGGAGGCGAGCTTCGGGCTCCAGCTCCTCGGCGTCTTCCTCTTCTTGCTGAAGAGCTGGCTCCTCGTGTTCGTCGTCATCTGGATCCGCTGGACGCTGCCGCGCGTCCGGATCGACCAGATGATGAACCTCTGCTGGAAGTGGTTCGTCCCGCTCTCGTTCGGGGCCTTCCTCCTGACGGCGCTCTGGATGGTGATCGGCGTCAGCAAGACGGTCCAGCTCGTCATCAGCGTGGTCACGTTCGCCGTCTGGGCCTACCTGCTCATCCACTTCATCCGCAGGGTCCAGTACAACCTGCGGCAGGCCAAGGTCGCGCTCCACCTGAATCCGTTCCTGTGAGAGCAAACCGCGGTGCCACCTCGGCCCTGCGCTGAGGTATGCTGTCGCCGTGGCGGTTCCGTCGAGCCCGGCCTCCGATTTCTGCGCGGCGTGCGGTTATCCGCTGCGCGGGCCGCGGTGCGAGGCGTGCGGGGTCGACCGGTCGCCGGCGCTCTCGCGCCGGCCGCCCCCCGCCGACGCGGACTGGGACGAGAGCTCGATCGACGCCTGGCGCACGCGGGATCCGGTGCGCTTCGTGGCCCACTGCGCCTCCGCAGAGGCCGGGACGAGCGTCCAGGCGACGACGCTGCAGGACGGCGTGGGGTGGATCGTCCCGCTCGCGGCGGTGACGCTGTTCGTCGCGCTCGACGCGCCGCTCGAGCGGGTGTCGATCGACGTGCCCGTCGCGCGCGTCGCGGAGCGGCACCGCGTGCCGCTGCTCCGGACGGCGCTGGAGCTCTCCGGCGGGCCCGAGCCCTTCCGGCTCTGCCTCCGGGACGATCTGCTGCTGCTCCGCCGCGTCGGTCGCGTCGCCGCGTTCACGCCGGAGGCGCTGCGCCAGGCGCTCCGCGAGAGCGGCGAGGCGGCGCAGCGGCTCGGCGCGACGATGGCGGCGTGGTTCGACGCGCGGCCGCCGTTCTCGGAGGAGCAGCGCGCGAGCCTGACCTGGGCCTCGGCCGGCCGCGCCCGGCCTCTCAAGAGCTTCTCCATTCCGCCGACGCCCGGCCGCTCGCAGGGCGCCCCGTCGGTGCGGGCGGCCGCGCCCCCTTCGCCGATCTCGGCGGTGCGGACGCCGCACGAGGAGCACTCCGCGTGGGCCGCGCCCCCCTTGCCGCGCCTGCCGGAGTCGGTCGCGCGCCCGATCCGCGACGCGGACGCGATCCCCGACATCCTTTCCCCCTCGCTCGCGTCCGTCCCGGCGCCGACGTCCCTCGGCGCCGCGTCGGGCGCGTCGGGGAGGAACGGCGGCGTGCCCGCCGCGAAGGCCGGCATCCTCCCGCCGGCGCACGACGGAGGCGCCGCGTCGAAGGCGATCAGCAGCATGGCGATGCCCGGACCCGACGGCGGCGCCGCGAAGCCGGCCGCGCCGAGCTCGGCGACCGCGGCCCCGCTCTCGGGTGAGCACGCGCCGGCCGCGGACACGCCCCCGCAGATCAGCGATCGCCGCAGCGCGCGCACCGTCCCCTTTCGCCGCTCGACGTCCAGCATGGCCGCCGTGACGACGCCGGTGTCGGTGCGCCCGCCCGCGCTGCCGGAGGTCGAGATCGATCCTCCGTCGCGCCAGAACATCCCGTCCCGCCCCGAGTCGACGAACACGCCGGCCGATCGGTTCTGCCAGCTGCTCCGGGACGCGCAGGTGCTCGGCACGGCGCTCAGCTTCCAGGAGCGGCCGGGCGTCATGGTGCTCCTCATCCGGTGCACCGTGTTCCGCGCGATCTACGAGTACGGCGACACGATGCCGGACGCGGTGGCGCACCTCTACCGGTGCACGGCGGCCGCGACCCGCGAGCTCATCCAGGCCGACGGCGCGCGCCGCGGGAGCACGGGCGGCGTCGCGGAGCCGGCGTTCCTCGCGATGGAGCGCCTCGTCACGCTGCGCGGGCAGGTGCCCGAGGAGAAGCCGCTCCACGTCGACCCGCTCACCACGGCGGCGCTCGCGCGCGAGCACCTCGGCCGCTACCTGCGCGAGATCGAGCGCGCCCCGGCCGACCCGATGCTCCGCCACTTCCTCGCGATCGGCGCGCTGTCGGAGCTGCTCGTGCGCACGAAGCTGCCCCTCAAGACGGAGCAGCGGCTGCGCGACATCGTCGCCTACGCGCAGCGCGACGGCGCCAAGCCCGGCACGATCGATCTGCTGATGACGGCGCTCTCGAGGATCGTCGCCCAATGACGTCGCAGCTCGCGGCGCACGGCGACGGCGATCTGGCCCTGCTCCACGAGCGCGTCGCCCGCGCTCGCCGATCGATCGTGGCGATCCGCGCCGGCGTGCTCGTCACGACCGGCTGGGTGGCGCTCGGCAACGGCGTCGTGGTGACGAGCCGGCGCGGGCTCGGCTACCCGACGGAGGTCGCGCTGACGTTCGAGGACGGGCGGAGCATGGCGGGGCGCGTGATCGTCGCCGACGTGGGCCGGGACGTGGCGCTCGTCGCGCCGGGCGAGCCGCCCGGCGTCGGGGCGCTCGCCGTGCGCGCCCCGGCCGAGCCGCGGCTCGGGGAGCGCGCCGCGGTCCTGAGCTGCCTGCCGGGGCAGAGCCTGCGCCTCGCCGTCGCGAGGGTGTGCCACGTGGCGCGCAAGGTGGACGGGCAGCTCCCCGCGTTCGAGCTCGACGTGGCGGCGCCCCTCGGCGCGCCGGTGCTCGATCCGGAGGGGCGCGTGCTCGGGGTGGTCGCGGCGCCGTCCGGCGTCGGAGGAGAGCTCCCGGGCCACAGCGTCGTGCTCCCGGCGGGCGCGTTCCAGCCGCTGCTCACCTCGGCGGATCGGCCGCTCGGCGAGCTCCGCGACAGGGCGCCGGTCTACCGCTGCCCGGCGTGCGAGGAGCCGTTCGACATCGAGAGCGATCGGTGCCTGGGCTGCGGCCGGCTGCTGCCGCACGCGTTCGCGCCGTCGCCGGCCCGCGCGGGCGTCGAGCGGGTGATCCGCCAGGGCCTGTCGGCGCTCGGGATCATCGCGAACCGGGCGCGCGTCGGCCCGAGGGCCTGGCGCATCGCGCAGCGGCCGTTCCCGGCGGCGGAGACGGCGACGCAGGTCGACGTCGAGATCGACGAGGCGGGGCGCCTCTTGACCCTGCGCGCGCCGGTCGTGGGCTTGCCGGCGGCGAACCACGAGCCGTTCTATCGGTTCTTGCTCACGATGAACGACCAGACCACGGGGGAGTTCCGCGTGTCGATCACGGGCGACGAGGTCTCGGTGTCGTGCGTGGCGTCGCTGGAGGGCTTCTCGGATCACGACGCGGCGCTGCTCATCGACGGGCTCGTTCAGATGGCCGACGAGTACCGCCGCACCCTCGCCGAGACCTTCGAGGCGGCGCCGCGCTTCGAGTCGGGGTCGCGCTGAGGGACGCCGCGCTGGTAGCTTACCCGCGCCAGCACGATGCGTGCGGCCACCCCCGTCCCAGAGGAGATCATGAAGCGAGAAAAGCGACTGACCAAGCGCGAGCGGAAGGCGCTCGCGCCGGCGCGCCCGGCGGCGCCCCATCAGCACAAGCACATCCACTGCGTCGCCTGCGGCAGGCACCTCGATGAGGTGGAGTTCGGCGTGCAAGGGACGGCGACATGGCTCCAGTGCCTGCACCGGTCGCGCTTCGCTTCCTGCGTCGAGTGCGCCGAGATCTCGAAGCGCCTCCTCGCCGAGCACGACCGCACCGGGCAGCCAGTGCAGTCCGCCCAGGCGTGGCACTGAGGGCGGAATCACCGGCCGCGAGCCGCGAGCCTGATCGATAACGCCTCGGAGCTACCGCGCGCAGGCGGACGCTCTGGACAGGTGACTTCATAACCCCGCGCTCCACCGCCCGATGCATTCATCGCAGGCGCGTGGGGCACCCTCGATCACCGGAAATCAGAGGAAGAAGCTCACTGTCTGTACTCCAGGGTACGCTGACGTGTTCGCTTCCGGCGTGCCGCCCACGCGTCACCCTTCACGCCGCTTGCTCATCGCAGCTGTCGTTCTTCGCCGTACACCCGCGCTGGCGCGTGCGGTGTCACACAGCGCTCGCCGTCGCTCACCGCTCCTCGCCGCTCGCCGCGCCAGCGACGCTCAACCTCGCCCGTTCACCCCGCGGCCGTCCACCCCGGATACGCTTGCGCTCGGCGCCCTTTGCGCCAATGGTTTGCGCCCCATTCATCTCGGAGGATCTGCATGACGAAACCAATCCGCCGCGCGGGCGTCATCGGCGCGGGCGTCATGGGCAGCGGCATCGCCGCCCACTTCGCGAACGCCGGCATCGAGGTCTTGCTCCTCGATATCGTGCCCCCGAACCTCAGCGACGCTGAACGGCAGGACCCGGCCGCCCGGAGCCGCTTCGCCGCGGGCGGGCTGGAGAAGGCGCTCAAGGCCAGGCCCGCCGCGTTCTTCCACCCGTCGAACGCCCGCCTCGTGCGCACCGGCAACACCGAAGATCACTTCTCCGAGCTCGCGCAATGCGATCTCGTCATCGAGGCCATCATCGAGAAGATGGAGCCGAAGCGCGCCCTCTTCGCGCGCCTCGAGCAGGTCATGCGGCCGGACGCGATCGCGGCGTCGAACACCTCCGGGCTGCGCATCGAGGAGATGATGCAGGGGCGCTCCGAGGACTTCCGCAAGCGATTCCTCGTCATGCACTTCTTCAACCCCGTCCGGTACATGAAGCTCCTCGAGCTCGTCGCCGGCCCCGATACCGATCCGGCCGTCGTCGCGCGCGTGCGGAGGTTCGGCGAGGACGTGCTCGGCAAGGGCATCGTCTTCGGGAAGGACACCCCGAACTTCGTCGGCAATCGGATCGGCACCCACGCGATGCTCACGGCCATCCACCTCATGGTCGAGGAAGGGCTCGCGCCGGAGGACGTCGACGCCATCACCGGCGTCGCCATGGCCCACCCGAAGAGCGCGAGCTTCAGGACGGGCGATATCGTCGGGCTCGACACCTTCGCCCACGTCGCCGAGAACTGTCACGCGTCGCTCGAGCGCGACGAGGACCGCGAGGTCTTCAAGCTGCCCGCCTACATCCGGAGCATGATCGAGGCGAAGCTCCTCGGCGACAAGACCAAGGGCGGCTTCTACCGCAAGACCAAGGACGGGCTCGAGACGCTCGACCCCGCGAAGCTCCAGTATCGCCCGCACGGCGGCGACGAGGCGATCAAGAAGGCCACCCGGTCGTGCGAGAAGATCGAGGACCCGGCCGCGCGCGTGAAGAAGCTCGCGAGCGACCAGGGCAAGGCAGGGCAGTTCGCCTGGAAGGTGCTCTCGCGCTCGCTCGCGTACACGGCGCGGCGGGTCGGCGAGATCGCCGACAGCATCGTGGCCATCGATGACGCCATGCGCTGGGGGTACAACTGGGAGCTCGGGCCCTTCCAGACGTGGGACGCGCTCGGCTTCGCCGAGACCGTCGAGCGCATGCAGAAGGACGGCCTCAAGCTGCCCGAGTCGATCCTCCGCATGAAGCAGAGCGGCGCGACCTCGTTCTACCGCGCCGATGGAGCGGTGTTCGACCTCCTCAAGGGGGAGTACGTCGCCCAGAAGGTCGATCCGAGGAACGTCACGCTGGCCGGCGCGCGCGCGGCCGCGAAGGGCGTGAAGGCCGTGCTCGCCAACGACGGCGCGGAGGCATGGGACCTCGGCGACGGCGTGCTCGGCGTCACCTTCAAGACCAAGGCGAACAGCCTCGATCCGGACTCGATCGGGATGCTCTCGCTCGCCGCGGAGAAGGCCGAGCAGGACTTCCGCGCGCTCGTGGTCTTCAACCAGGGCGAGCACTTCTGCGTCGGCGCCAACCTGTTCCTCGTGGTGATGGCCGCGGGCAACAAGGACTGGGACGCGATCCGCAAGATGGTGAAGGGGTACCAGGACGCGACGCAGCGGCTGAAGTACGCGAGCGTCCCGGTCGTGGCCGCGCCCTACGGGATGACCCTGGGCGGCGGGCTCGAGCTCTGCTTCGCCTGCGACGCGGTGCAGGCCTCGGCGGAGACGTACGCGGGGCTCGTCGAGGTCGGCGTCGGCCTGATCCCGGGCGGCGCCGGGACGCTCAACATGCTCTGGCGCGCGTTCGAGGGCATCCCGGAGGGCGTGCCGGTGAACTCGTACGACCTCGTGACGCAGGTCTTCAAGAACATCGCCCTCGCCAAGGTCGCGACCAGCGCGGACGAGGCGAAGGCGCTCGGCTTCTTCCGCAAGACCGACGGCGTCTCGTTCGACCGGGCGCGCCAGCTGTACGAGGTGAAGGCGCGCGCCGTCGGGATGGCCGAGGCCGGGTACCACGCGCCCGTGCCGCGCGCCTACAAGCTCCCGGGCGAGAGCGGGATCGCGACGCTGCAGATGATGATCGACACGCTCGTCGCCGGCGGCCACGCCAGCGAGCACGACGCGAAGATCGCGCGCAAGCTCGCCGAGGTGCTCTGCGGCGGCGCCGGGGGCGCGGCGCGCGAGGTGACCGAGGAGGAGATCCTCGAGCTCGAGCGCGAGGCGTTCGTCAGCCTGTGCGGTGAGCCCAAGAGCGCTGAGCGAATGCAGTACATGCTGATGAACAACAAGCCCCTTCGGAACTAGGTGAACGCCATGGTCGACGTCGTAATTGCAGAGGCCGTCCGCTCGGCCGTTGGCCGGGCCCACAAAGGGTCGCTCGCGCAGAAGCGCCCCGACGAGCTCGCGGGCGAGGTCGTCGCCGCGCTGCTCCAGCGCGTCCCCCAGGTGAAGCCGGAGGACGTCGAGGACCTCGTCCTCGGCTGCGCCATGCCGGAAGGCGAGCAGGGGCTCAACGTCGCGCGACCCGTCTCGCTCCTCGGCGGGATGCCGCAGGAGGCGTCCGCGATCACCATCAACCGCTTCTGCTCGAGCGGGCTCCAGGCGATCGCCATGGCCGCGGGTAGCATCGCGATGGGATCGGTCGACATCGCCATCGCCGGCGGCGTCGAGTCGATGACGATGGTCCCGATGACCGGGAACAAGCTCAGCGCGTCGCCGGAGGCGATGGAGCGGTGTCCGACGGTGTACACGCCGATGGGCATCACCGCGGAGAACGTGGCGAACAGGTTCCAGGTCAGCCGCGCCGACCAGGACGCGTTCGCGCTGAAGAGCCACCAGAAGGCGGCGGCCGCGCGCGCGGAGGGGCGGTTCGAGGACGAGATCGTCACCGTGAAGGGGGTGCGCTACGAGAACGGCAAGCGCGCGACGTTCGACTTCCGCACCGATGAGCTGATCCGCAAGGAGACCACCGCGGAGGCGCTCGCCGGGCTGAAGCCGTCGTTCGCGGCGAAGGGGAGCGTCACCCCGGGCAACAGCTCGCCGCTGTCGGACGGCGCCGCCGCCGCGCTCGTGATGAGCAAGGCCAAGGCGGACGCGCTCGGCGTGAAGCCGCTCGGGTTCTTCCGGTCGTTCGTGACCGTCGGCGTCGACCCGGCGATCATGGGCATCGGCCCGGTGCCCGCGGTGCGGAAGCTGCTCGCGAGGACCGGGCTGAAGATCGCCGACATCGACCTCTTCGAGGTCAACGAGGCGTTCGCCTCGCAGGCGGTCTACGTGCAGCGGACGCTCGAGATCCCGGAGGAGAAGCTCAACGTGAACGGCGGCGCGATCGCGCTCGGGCACCCGCTCGGGTGCACCGGCGCGAAGCTCACCGCGACCGCCCTCTACGAGCTGCGCCGTCGCGGCGGCCGGTACGCCATCGTCACGATGTGCATCGGCGGCGGCATGGGCGCAGCCGGCCTCGTCGAGCTGGCCAGCAGGGCCGCGAGCACCTGAGCCCCGCCCGCCGGTTCCGCCCCGCTAATCCCGCCCCGCTAATCCCGCCCCGCTGATCCCTCGTTGCCGGCCGCATTCACGGCGCGCCCCGCCGGGGCCCGAGCCCCGCGCGCCGGCTTTCCCGCGGCGGGGCGATGACCTATAGATCGCCCCATGTCCATCCACCTGACCACCTTTCAAGGGTCGATCCCGGACGCCCTGAAGCGCGCCATCGAAGAGAAGATCGAAGGCTCCACCGCCGAGGTGACCGGCGGCGGAGGGCACTTCAACCTCGTCGTGACCTCGCCGGTGTTCGCCGGCAAGAGCATGCTGGAGAGCCAGCGGCTGGTCTACGGGGCGATCGCGCACCTCATGGCCGGCGACCAGGCGCCCGTCCACGCGATAGACAGCCTGAAAACCCGCACCCCTTGAGCGGGGCGCACCCGGAGCGGGGCGCACCCGCGGCGGATACGGGCCCACCTCGACGTTTTCGGTGCTCGGCGTACGAGAGTACGCCTGCGCGCCGAAAACGCCGATCTGGGCCCGTCTCCTGTGCGGGTGTGCCCCGCTCGGCGAGCGCAGATCAGCGGGTAGGGGACTGGGGCGGGTCGATCAGCGGGCGGGGGACTGGGGCGGGTCGATCAGCGGGCCGGGGACTCGGGCGGGTCGATCGGCGGGCGGGGGACTGGGGCGGGTCGATCAGCGGTGGGGGGCGGAGGGGCGGCCTCGGACGCCATCGCCTTCCGGCTCGCAGGTGCCGCTGCAGCCGTCGCCGTCGAGGGTGTTGCCGTCGTCACAGCCCTCCCCGGCGGTGAGGATGCCGTCGCCGCACACGGGGACGCACGCGCTGGGCTCGCCACTGCAGGTGTAGCCGTAGTTGACGTCGCAATCGACGCTGCAACCGTCAGCGCCGACCGTGTTTCCGTCGTCGCACATCTCGCTGCCGATGAGCAGGCCGTCGCCGCAGAGCGGGCCGCAGGCGCTCGGCTCGCCGTTGCAGTCGTAGCCCGCCTCGATCACGCAGACCGCGCTGCAGCCGTCCTCGTCCTCGACGTCGCCGTCGTCGCAGGACTCGGCGCCGCGCACGAGGCCGTCACCGCACATCGTCGAGCAGATGCTCGGGGCGTCGGCGCAGGTGTAACCCGCCTCGACAGCGCAGTCCGCGTCGCAGCCGTCCTCCGCCGCGGTGTCGCCGTCATCGCACTCCTCGGCGCCGGCCACGACGCCGTCGCCACAGACACCGCCGCCCTCGCCGCCACCGTCACCGCCGCTCCCGCCGCTCCCGCCGCCACCGTCACCGCCGCTCCCGCCACCGCCGCTCCCGCCGCCGCCGTCACCGCCGCTCTTCCCGCCGCCGCCCTCGCCGCCTGCGCTCGTGGTCCCGCCGGCGCTCGCCGACGTCGCGCTCGACACGGAGCTCGCGCCGCCCGTGCCGGAGGCGCCCCCACCGGACCCGCCGCCGCCGTCGGAGCCGCCGCCTCCACACGCCGACAGCCCCATGATCGCGGTCGCCGCGGCCACCCTCGTCCACTTCGCTTGCAGCATCCATCCCCTCCAGGCGCGAGGTCCTCGCGCGACGGTGGCCTCCCCTGAGCGCCCTCCGAGCACCTGTTGCAGCAATCCTTCCACGGAATACCCGCCTCCGATCGGCAGGACAACTCTGGCTCCACGCGCCCCATCGCGCTCGCCGTGCCATCGCCGCCGGCGGCGACGCCGGACGCCAGCCCGCGCTCCCCGCCGACAGGTCCACGATCGCGCCCGCCGAGGGGCGGCGATCGCGCACCGCGCCCTCCACGCCCGCCGCGCCCGCCGGGACGCGCGGCGCGTGGACATTTCTGATCCAGGTATCCGGCCCGCGCCGCCGCGGAGACCCGCCGCGCCGTCTGTTTGACACCGGAATTCACGCGGTGGTACGTGGCGCCAAGCGCCACATCCAGGCGCGCTTGCCCGATCGCGACCTCACGAACCCGAGGACCTTGCCATGATGCCTCGTTCCCCGTTGCTCCCCGCCGCCCCGCCCCCAGGCGGCCCCGGCGCGCCAGACGACCGGCGCGCGCTGCCCGCCCACGGTCGCCCCAGCCGCCCCGGCCGCGTCGGCGTCGGGCTGCTCTCCATGCTCCTCGGCGCGGCGATCACCGCCGCCGCGCCGGACGCCGCCGCGCAGGCCGCGGACAGCACGCGCACGGGCAACGGCGCCAACGGCGACGGCATGGACCTGCACCTGTTCCGGCCGGCCGTCGACTCCAAAGGGCTCTTCTCGGTCAACGGCGCGGACATCCTCGGCGCCAACGACATCAGCCTGGGGCTCGTGCTCGATTACGGGCACAACATCATGCCGCTCGCCGACAACGAACGGCAGACGAAGGTGATGCTGAATCACGCCTTCCAGGGGACATTCCAGTTCAATTACGGCATCGCCAACTTCCTCGTCCTCGGGCTCTCGGTCCCGGTGGTGCTCAACGGGGCGAAGGCTGTCGACGACATCGGCCCAGGGCCCGGCGCGAACTACAACGACAACGCGCTCGACGCCCAGACCCTCGGCAACCTGGCGATCCACGCGAAGCTGCGCCTGCTCCGCCCGGATCAGGACGTGATCGGGCTCTCGCTGATCGCCCAGGCCGGCGTCGGCGTGGGCGGGTCCGAGGATTTCGCCTCGGACCCCGGGTTCTTCTTCTGGCCGCAGATCGTGCTGGAGAAGCGGCTCGGCATCACCAACCCGTTCCGGATCGCGGTGAACGCCGGCTACCGCGGCCACACCGGGAAGAACCCCGCGTTCGGCCTGCGCCAGGACGGCATGACCTTCCAGCTCAAGGAAGGAGACTTCGAGTACTCCGACCTGCTCACCGGCGGGTTCGGGATGAGCTTCCGCGTCCTCACGCCGCTCGATCTCGTGGCCGAGACCTACCTGACGCAGCAGGTCGGCGGCGGCGACAGCAGCAAGCAAAAGCTGTCGGCCGAGGCGCTCGGGGGCATCAAGCTCTTCATCGAGCGGAACAGCTTCCTCATGCTGGGCGCCGGCTTCGGGTACACGCCCGGGTTCCAGTCGGCGGAGCAGCGCGCGACGCTCGGGTTCGTCTTCGAGCCGTCCATCGGCGACCGCGACGGCGACGGGATCAAGGACGACCAGGACGACTGCCCCGACGAGCCGGAGGACTTCGACGGCTTCCAGGACACCAAGGCGGACTCGCCCCCCGGCAAGTACGGTTGCCCGGACCCCGACAACGACGAGGACGGCATCCTCGACGTCGACGATCGCTGCCCCAACAACCCGGAGGACCGCGACGGCGACGAGGACGACGACGGCTGCCCGGAGGGGAGCGACGGCGATCGCGACGGCGACGGCATCCTCGACTCGCGCGACAAGTGCCCGGACGACCCGGAGGACCGCGACGGCTTCCAGGACAAGGACGGCTGCCCCGACCCCGACAACGACAAGGACGGCATCCCCGACAAGTCCGACCAGTGCCCGAACGACCCGGAGGACAAGGACGACTTCGAGGACGAGGACGGCTGCCCCGACCCCGACAACGATCGGGACGGCATCCCGGACGTGGCCGACAAGTGCCCGAACGATCCGGAGACGTTCAACGGCCTCGAGGACGAGGACGGGTGCCCGGACAAGGGCAGTGTCGTGATCGAGGAGAACAACATCGTCATCCTCGAGAAGATCCAGTTCGCGACCGGCAGCGCCGAGATCCTCCCGGAGTCGTTCGGCATCGTGCAGGCCGTCGCCGAGACGCTCAAGCACCACCCGGAGTTCTCGATGATCGAGGTGCAGGGGCACGCCGACGAGCGCTCGGCCGACGCCTACAACCTCAAGCTGACCCAGTCCCGCGCGGACGCTGTCGTCGCGGCGCTCGTGCAGCGCGGGGTCAACAGGAACGCGGTGCGCGCCATGGGCTACGGCGAGTACTGCCCCCTCGACCCGGCCCACAACGCGCCGGCCTGGGAGAAGAACCGGCGCGTCGAGTTCAAGGTCGTGCGCACCGACAAGGGGCCGACGAACGTGGAGCTCGGCTGCGCCCTGGCCCGATCCAAGGGCGTCGTCCCGCCGCCGCCCTGAGCGGAGCTCGCCGCGCGCGCCGCTTGCCACCGGCCCCCAGCCGCGCGCGCGGCGCCGCCGATCTGGACAGGACAGGTCGGCCCGGGAGAGAGTGAGACCACCATGAAGGCCCGCGCCAGGCTCTCCGCCGCCGCAGCGACGCTCGCCGCCGCGGCGAGCGGCTGCATCGACACAGACGCCGCCGTGTTCGTCGCGCCCTCCATCGCCGCGCCCGAGGCGACCGTCTCCGCGGGGGCGCTCGGGACCGGCCTCCAGGCGACCTTCACGCTGCAGCTGCACCTCGGCTCGCGGGCGAGCGGCCCCAGCCGCGTCGCGGTCCGCACCTTCGAGATCGCGAGCGCCGATCAGAAGACCTCGATCGTCGCGCCCCTCACCGTCGAGACCACGACGGCGCTGCCGGTCGAGGTCGCTCCGGGCAGCGACGTCGCCGTGGCGTTCACCGCCGACACGAGCGCCGAGGGCGGGACCCTCCCGAGCGAGGCCGCGGCGGCGCTCTGCGCCGCGGAGGGCATCCGCATCACGGGCTCGATCGAGGACTCGCTGGAAGACGGGGCGACGCCGGTCGCCTCCGACGTGTTCCACGCGCGCTGCCCGTGACGCGCCGCGTGCGCTCCGCGCCGGCGCGCCCGCGGCGGCGTTTCCCGCGTTGCACGGCGCCATCGCGCGCGGGCCGCGCTAGATAGAGTCCATGGCGTACGAAGAGCGCACCCACCCTCCGGAGGCCGAAGCGGACCGCGCGCACAGGTCGCCGGCTCCAGCCGACGAGAGCAGCGCCGACGCGCTCCGTTCCACGAAAGCTTCCACGACAGCTTCCACGAACGGTTCCGCGAACGATTACACGAACGGCGGAGGCGGCGAGGGGCTCGGGCTCGACGAGGGCGGGCTCGCCGCGCTCCGGCGCGCGGTGGCCGCGTGGCGCGAGGGCCCGGTCGCCGAGGCGTCGGCGCGCTTCCCGCCGCGCAGCGAGCGCTTCTCGACCTGGAGCGGCGTCGACGTGCCCGATCTCGTGACGCCCGCCGACGCGCCGCTCGACTACACGAAGGAGCTCGGGCTGCCCGGGGAGTACCCGTTCACGCGGGGCGTCCAGCCGACGATGTACCGCGGCAAGCTCTGGACGATGCGGATGTTCGCCGGCTTCGGCACGCCGGAGCAGACGAACGCGCGGTTCAAATACCTGCTCGCCGAGGGGCAGACGGGCCTCTCCACCGCCTTCGATTTCCCGACGCTCATGGGCTACGACTCCGACTCTCCGCGGTCGCTCGGCGAGGTCGGGATGTGCGGTGTCGCGGTCGACACGCTCCGCGACATGGAGGTGCTCTTCGACGGCATCCCGCTCGACCAGGTGACGACGTCGATGACCATCAACGGCCCGGCCGTCGTGCTGCTCGCGTTCTACATCGCGCTCGCCGACAAGCGCGGGATCCCGCGCAAGCGGATCGGCGGCACCGTGCAGAACGACTGCCTTAAGGAGTTCATCGCCCAGCACGCCTGGCTCGTCCCGCCGCGCCCGGCGATGCGCATCGTGACGGACATGATCGAGTTCTGCGCGCGCGAGGTGCCGCGGTGGAACTCCGTGTCCATCAGCGGCTACCACATCCGCGAGGCGGGCTCGACCGCCGCGCAGGAGCTCGCGTTCACGCTCGCGGACGGGCTCGCGTACGTCGAGAGCTGCATCGAGCGCGGCCTCGACGTCGACTCCTTCGCGCCGCGCCTCTCGTTCTTCTTCGACGTCCACAACGACTTCTTCGAGGAGATCGCGAAGCTCCGCGCCGCGCGCCGCATGTGGGCGCGGTTCCTCAAGGAGCGTTACGGGGCGAAGCGGGCCGAGAGCATGAAGCTGCGGACGCACGCGCAGACGGCCGGCGTCTCGCTGACGGCGCAGCAGCCCTACAACAACGTGGTCCGCGTCTCGCTCCAGGCGCTCGCCGCCGTGCTCGGCGGCACCCAGTCGCTCCACACGAACTCGCTCGACGAGACCTATGCGCTCCCGACCGAGGAGAGCGTGACCATCGCCCTCCGGACGCAGCAGATCATCGCCCACGAGAGCGGCGTCGCGAACACGATCGATCCGCTCGGGGGCAGCTACTACGTCGAGTGGCTGACGGACCGCCTGGAGCAGGAGGCGCTCGCGTACATCCAGCGGATCGACGAGATGGGCGGGATGGTGCCCGCCATCGAGAAGGGGTATCCGCAGCGCGAGATCGCCGCCTCGGCTTACCGCTTCCAGCGAGAGCTGGAGTCGGACGAGCGGATCATGGTGGGCGTCAACCGCTATGCCGCGGCGGGCGAGAAGACGATCCCCCTCCTCCGCATCGACGAGGAGGTGCAGCGCGTGCAGTGCGAGAACCTCGCCCGGGTCAAGGCCGAGCGCGATCAGGACCGGGTGCGGCGCGCGCTGGCCGAGGTGCGAAACAGCGCACGCGGCGGCGACAACCTCATGCCCCCCATCATCGCGGCGGCCAGCGTGTACGCGACCGAGCAGGAGATCTGCGACGTGCTGCGGGACGTCATGGGAACGTACAGCGATCCGGCAGAATTCTGATCTGGCTCGCTCGACTCCGGGGCGCCCGCTCCGGCGTGCGCATCCGATCAGGTCGCGCACCGCACCGGCGGCCCAGGAACCCCCCTCAATTCGTCAGGTTGACACTTCTCTACGTCGGCCGGTAGAGTGCGCCGGCGTCAGGGTGCCGCAGTCGCGGCTCATCCGTGGCGCCGCCGTACGGTCTGCTGTTGTCGCTGCGCTGCGGCGCTGCGTGCTGTCGGTCGAGTGAGAGGATCGTCGCGGGCGACCGAGGTCGCCGCGAGGGAGCAAGCTTATGAAGAGTCGATCCATGTCGCGCCGCATTTTTGCCCTGTCGGCGCTACTTCTGTCCGTCGGCGCCACGGCGGCTTGTGGCAACAAGGAAGGGACCGAGAACGCCGGCAAGGAGCCGGCGGGCGCGAACTCGGCCAATCCCGGGGCCGGGGCCGCGGGGGCGAAGAACGCCGGCTCGAAGTTCGTCACCATCTCCAGGGAGCAGCAGGCGTCCTGGGTGCGCAACTTCAACCCGCTGCTCGGCGAGGGCAGCGTGCGCTTCCCCACCGTCGCCGGCATCTACGAGCCGCTCATCGTTTACAACACGATGAAGGGCGAGTTCATGCCCTGGCTCGCGACGAAGTACGAGTGGAGCGACTCGAACAAGAAGCTCACCTTCACGACCCGCACCGAGGTCAAGTGGTCTGACGGACAGCCCTTCTCGGCGAAGGACGTCGCGTTCACGTTCGGGCTCCTCAAGAAGTTCCCGGCGCTCGATCTCACGGGCGTCTGGAAGCTCGTCGACTCGGTCGAGGCCAAGAACGACACCACGGTCGAGTTCATCTTCAAGGAGCCCTTCGTCCCCGGGCTCAGCTACATCGGCCACCAGCCGATCGTGCCGGAGCACAAGTGGAAGGACGTCGCCGACCCGGTCACGTTCACGAACGAGAACCCCGTCGCGACGGGGCCCTTCACCGAGGTGAAGACGTTCCAGAACCAGATCTACGAGCTCGGCAAGAACCCGCACTACTGGCAGAAGGGCAAGCCGGCTGTCGAAGGGCTGCGGTTCCCGGCATACCCGGGCAACGACCAGGCGAACCTGGCGCTCATCAACGGCGAGGTCGACTGGGCCGGCAACTTCGTCCCGGACATCGACAAGACCTACGTCTCCAAGGACCCTGAGAACAACCACTACTGGTTCCCGCTCGTCGGCGGCACCGTGACGCTCTACCCGAACGCCACGAAGAAGCCGTTCAACGACATCAAGCTGCGCAAGGCCATCAGCATGGCCATCGACCGGGCCCAGATCGCCAAGATCGCGGTCAATGGCTACACGGTCGGCGCGGACGCGACGGGGCTCGACGACGCCTACGCGCGCTGGCGGAACGAGAAGGCGGCGGCGGCGGACTGGACCACCTACGATGTGGCCAAGGCGAACGCCCTCCTCGACGAGGCCGGCTACGCCAAGGGCGCGGACGGCATCCGGGCGAAGGACGGCAAGCCGCTGAAGTTCGACATCAACGTCGTGACCGGCTGGTCCGACTGGGTGCGCGCGGTCCAGATCACCACGCAGAACCTGAAGGCGGTCGGCATCGAGGCGACGCTGAAGACGTACGACTTCAGCGCGTTCTTCGAGGCGCTCCAGAAGGGCACGTTCGACATGTCGATGGGCTGGACGAACACCGAGCCCACGCCGTTCAACTTCTACCGCGATCTCATGGGCACGGAGTTCGTGAAGCCCGTCGGCGAGGCCACGACGCGCAACTGGCACCGCTTCGGCGCCAAGGAGGCCGAGCCGCTGTTCAAGCAGTTCGCGTCCGCGACGGATCCGGCCGATCAGAAGCGCATCATCGACGAGCTGCAGATGATCTACTCGCAGCAGGTGCCGGTCATCCCGCTGTTCAAGAACCCCTCCTGGGGCGAGTACAGCACGAAGCGCTTCGTCGGGTGGCCCAGCAAGGAGAACCCGTACGCCAAGCTGTCGCCGAACAACCCGCCGGACTACCTCATCGTCCTGACCGAGATCAAGCCGAAGTGAAGGCTGCTCGCGCTGCGCGCCGGCTACCCGGCGCGTAGCGCCGTCGCCGCGCGCGCATTGCGTACCTGGCGCGTACCTGGCGCGCACCCGGTGTGTACTTGGTCCGTGCCAGGCGCGCGCAGCGGCGGCTCCCCTCCTCTCGGCATTCAGCACAAACCTTGGCCGTCGCCGGCGCCGGTGCGAAGATCGCGCCGTATGCTCCACTCGGGCGTCCGACTCGCACGCTTCGCTGCGCTCCTCTCCGGAGTCGCCCTCGCCGCTTGCAGCGGTAACCAGCACGCAGGCGCCGCCGCGTTCTGGGAGGGCGGCACCATCGAACCGTCCGCGCGGGTGGATGATCAGCAGGGGGCGAAGCAGAAGGCGCCGCGGCGCGCGGTCGGCACGCCCGACGACTTCAGCGGCGCCCCGAGCGCGCCGCAGGAGCGGGTGTCCTCCTGGGTCGGCGTGCGGCACGACCTCGCGCTCGCGCGCGCCGCGGCGCCGAAGGAGCGCTGCAGCTGCCTGGCGGTGGAGGTGGGGGAGGCCCGGGATCCCAGGTTCCAGTGGGCGGCCGGCGCCCCGGAGACCGGGGCCGACACGCTCGCCGTCGCCCTGAGCGCGCGCGGGGTGTCCTGCCCGGGCGGCCCTGCGGACGAGGAGAGCCGGCGGCCCTCGATCTCCGCGGTCGATCAGGAAGGGAACGACGTGATCGTCGAGGTCGAGGAGCTGCCGCCCGGGCGGCCCCTCGCGACAGGCGCGGTGATCCCGAGGCCGGCGCCGGGCGGGGCGATCTACGTGAAGGCGCGGAGCGCGAAGGTGCCCTATGCGCGCGCCGCCACCGGGGCGCGCTGCAAGGTCTACTGAGCCGGCCGCACCTCAGTCGGCGGGGGCGCCCGCGCAGATCCAGTCGTTGATGGTCTTGATGTCGGCCGCGGGGAGCGGCGTGCCCGGGGGCATCCTGCTCTCGTCGGGGTCGCACAGGCCGGTGTCGTTCAGCTTGTTCATGAGGTAGCTGCTGCTCGGCGAGCCCGGCACGACCAGCGCGTGCTCGCTGGAGCAGGAGCGGGCGTCCTGATCGACGAGCGCGCCGACCGCCATGGCCTGGCGGAGATCGAGCCCCGCCGGAGCGGCGGGGCTACCGTGGCAGCCCGCGCAGCTCCGCGTCAGGATCGGGTGCACATCGGCGAAGGTCGCGGTGTCCGGGCCGCAGGCCGGATCGATCGAGCTCCCGCCGCCCTCGCCGCCCGCGCCGCCGACGCCAGCGGTGGTGGTGCTGCCGGCGCCCTCGCCGCCCGCGCCGCCGACGCCAGCGGTGGTGGCGGTGGTGCCGGCGCCCTCGCCGCCCGCGCCGCCGACGCCAGCGGTGGTGGTGGTGGTGCCGGCGCCCTCGCCGCCCGCGCCGCCGACGCCAGCGGTGGTGGTGGTGGTGGCGCCCTCGCCGCCTGCGCCGCCGACGCCAGCAGTGGTGGTGCTGGTGCCGGCGCCCTCGCCGCCTGCACCAGCGGTGGTGGTGGTGCCGGCGCCCTCGCCGCCTGCACCAGCGGTGGTGGTGCCGGCGCCCTCGCCGCCCGCGCCGGCGGTGGTGACGTCACCTCCCTCGCCGCCCGCGCCGCCGGTCCCCGTGGCGCCGCCCTCTCCACCGCCGCTGCTCGCGGACGTGCTCGAGCTGCTGCTGGAGGAAGCGCTCGTGCTGGTGGTCGAGCCTCCGGGGCCGTTGACCGATACGAGCGCAGGCCTCCCGGTCCCGCTCCCGCAGAACCCCCACACCGTCGAGGCCCCGGGCTTCAGCGTGTTGTAGCTCTCATTGATGGCGGTGAACTGCTCCCCCGACGGGGTGACGCGCACGTTCCATGCGTTGTTCAACGTCGAGCCGTTGAGCCCGATGACCACGCCCCAGCTGGCGGGCGGGACGTCGCGCCCGTCATTTACCGTCGTGTTCTTTACCGTCACGCTCGCGCAGTACCCGTTTCCCCACTGAGCGGGGAGCGTGAGCTCCGCCTGGATCGTGCCATCCGGGCTGCTCAGCGCGGAGTGCAAGGAGTCGCCCTGCTCGTCGCCGCCAGTTCCAGGGCTGCAAGCGAGCAAAAAGCATGCGAACGAAGCGGAGAAGCTGCCAAGTAAGCGAGTGGTACGCATCAAGTCTCTCCAGGTAAGATCGGCGGAATCGCAGGTTCTGTTCTAAGTGAATAAGTGAATAAGGAGACCTGCAAATTCGGCCGATTCATTGGTTTGGGCTCCACATTCCCGGCCGGTGATCTGTTGATCACGGCTGTGTCCGCCATTCATGCCGATTTCTTCGAGTATGTCTGTGTCTGCCACGGTGTACAGGCCTCGTTGAGCAGGACTGTGTCCGTCCCTGTGTACCTACCTCATCAAACATGGTTGTGCTGGCAGGTTTGGTGTCCGGAATGCCCCGCTATCGTTGTCGGAGCGATCCTTGTACACAGGCGCGACAGCGCGCGGTGCGGTCCATGTCATCTGCCGGTGGAGGGCAGACGCGCCTTTCGGAGCTCGTCGAGCTCGCTGTCCCTTCGAGGCGCTCCGGAAGGCACGTTGCTACCGAGCCGGTCGCATCTCAGTCGGCGGGGGCGCCCGCGCAGATCCAGTCGTTGATCTTCTTGATGTCGGCCGCGGGCAGCGGCGCTCCCGGGGGCATGCTGCTCTCGTCGGGGTCGCACAGACCGGCGTCGTTCAGCTTGTTCATGAGGTAGCTGCTGCTCGGCGAGAACGGCACGACGAGGGCGTGCTCGCTGGAGCAGGAGCGGGCGTCCTTACCGACGAGCGCGCCGACCGCCATGGCCTGGCGGAGGTCGAGCCCGGCCGACGGAGCGGTAGGGCTACCGTGGCAGTACTGGTTCGCGCAGCCCTCCAGGACTGGCCGCACATCGGCGAAGGTCGCGGTGTCCGGGCCGCAGGCGGGATCGACCGGAGGCGCGCCGCCGGCGCCGCTGCCGCCCGTGCCGGCGGTGGTGGTGCCGCCGCCCGCGCCGCCCGCGCCGCCCTCGCCGCCCGTGGTGGTGCCGCCGCCCTCGCCGCCCTCGCCGCCCGCGCCGCCCGTGGTGGTGCCGCCGCCCTCGCCGGTGCTGGCGGTGGTGCCGCCGCCCTCGCCGGTGCTGGCGCCGCCGCCCGCGCCGCCCGTGCCGGCGGTGGTGGTGCCGCCGCCCGTGCCGGCGGTGGTGCTGCCCTGGCCGGAGCTGCTGGCGCTGCCGGTCGTGCTGGCGGCGTCGCCGCCGCCCTCGCCGATGTTGTCTTCGATGTAGTCCTTGATCTCGTCAGCGGAGCAGGCCATCGCCGAGAGGCCGATGGTCAGACAAAAGACCAGTCGAAGCGGAGTGTTGAAGTAAAGCAAGGTACCTCTTCCTGGTGTTGGTCGCGCGACGTCCGCCGCGCAAGCGATTCAAGGAGAGGATAGAAAGCATGCCGGCGCTCACGATGCAATGCGTGATGACGGGCGAGCAGGTCGCTTTGTGCATGGAATCACTGCAATGCAATGGCATCGCTGAAATACGATGTCCGTCATGGCCTTGTTTGTGGTGTGTAGACGGGGGTCGCTGTCGTATACCCAGGGACGCCTCGCATCCTGGTGACGTTTGGAAAATGTCAGTCGAGGTTCATCCCTGTGTTCTCGCAACGTGCTCGAATGGCAGCATCGTGCGCAGATGGGATTGAATGACAGGCGAGGATCGAGAAATTCTCTCTCTCGCTTGGCGTCCCGACGGCTTTTTCCTCCGTTCCGCCGCCAAAAGCACGGCCTGGGCCATGATCTGCCTGGCGTATGTCGTCGACATACGCCGCGAGTCCTTCGCGTCTGGAGAGCGAGCGAGGAATCGAGTACTGCAAACTTCCGAGCGGACCCGACTCTCAGCTCGCTCCGTGCAGCAGATCGCCAGCCAGAGCCCAGCTCCGCGTCGCCGTCGCTCTCCGGCCAAGCGCCCCACGGTAGGCCCCCGGAGAGGGAGCTCTCCGCGCGGGGTGGGGGATGGGCCGATGTCTGAGCCCGATAGGCTCTCTCTTCCGGCTCCGCCGGAAGAGAGAGCCTATCGGGCGAGTTCGGCGGGGCCCCCACCCCGCGCGGAGAGCTCCCTCTCCGGGGGCCGGGCAACCCGGCACTACCCCGCGAGCGCCTTGGAGAAGAGCAGCTCCCCCGCGTCGCGCTCCGCGATCTCCGCGAAGCGCGGCAGCTCCGCGAGCCGGCGCGCCGTCGTGGCGGAGGTCTCCGGATCGCGCTCGAACGCGATCGCGCGGCTGAGCCCCTGCTTGGAGACCGCCCTGAGCAGCGCCGGCGAGTGCGTCGTCGCCACGATCTGGCAGACCGACGGCCGCGCCGCCCCCTCGAGGAGCTGCGCGAGCACGCCCGCGCGCTCGGGGTGCAGCCCGGCGTCCGGGTCCTCCACCAGGAGGAGCGAGCCCTCCGGCGCGGTGAGCACGCCGGCGATCTTGCCGAGCGCGCGCAGCGCGCCGTCCGGCAGGCTCGGCGCCGGCACGCGGGCGCCGTCCTTCTCGACGAGCACCATCATCACATCGCCGAGGCCCGTCTCCGCAAACTCGATATCGCTGATCTCGGGCGCGAAGATCGACCGCACCCACCCGAGCACGTCGGCCTTGTGATCGGCCTCCTGGCACAGCCAGCGGAGCACCGCGGAGAGGTTCTGCCCGCCGGCGCCGAGGTTCTCGATCTCGTGCGGCACGTAGCCCCTCATCCGCGAAGGATCGATGTCGAGCGACAGCGTGCTCCGCATCGCGACCTGGAGCGCGTTGCAGAGCGCGATGACGTCCGCGAGGCTCACGTCATCCGCGCGCCCGCGGTGGTGCTCGATCTGGCCGAGCAGGCTGCGCCGCGCGGGGTTGCGATCCATCGAGGCGATCCGCATCGAGCGGCCCTTCTTGGACGCCGCCTTCATCGCGTGGCCCGCGGCGAACCCCTCGAGCCCCTTCAGCGCCGATGTCGGCGTGTCGAAGAGCAGCCCGCCCGCCGACCGCGCCTCGAGCGACTCGTGCTCCACGATCACGTCGGGCTCGACCTGACACGTGATCTTGTGTGTGAGCTCCTCCTTCCCGATCATCCATCGGCTCTCGATGGTGAACGATTTGGCGCCCCTGTGCGTGGCCCCCTGCGTGCCGCCGCGCAGGCCCGGCCAGACCTCGCGCTTGCCGTCGACTCGGCCGCGGAAGATGTCGCACAAGGGGAGGTCCAGCCCGACACCCTGCAGGAAGCGCAGGGCGTCGAGGAAATTGCTCTTGCCGGAGCCGTTCGCCCCGAGCAGCAGCGTGAAGGGGGAGAGCTCCACCGTTTGATCGGCGAAGCTCTTGAAGTTCTTGAGTCGAATGGATGTCAGCATGCCTGGCCGCTCGCATCGTCCATGTAGCCAGGCAGTCGGCCGGATGTAAAGCGCCGGCCGACGTATCAGCGAAAGTCGATGAGCTCGATGTCGAACACGAGCGTGCCGGCGGGTGCGCCGGGGCGCGTCGGCTTCTCGCCGTACGCGAGCTCCGCCGGGATCCAGAAGCGCGTCTTCTCGCCTTTCACCATCAGCTGTACGCCCTCGGTCCACCCCTTGATCACGCCGCCCACCGGGAAGGTGGCCGGCTCGTCGCGCACGATGGAGCTATCGAACATCTTCCCGTCGGTCGTCCATCCCGTGTAGTGCACGGTGACGCGGCTCGTCGGCTTCGGGTGCTCCGTGCCCGTGCCCTTCTGGAGGACCTGGTAGGCGAGCCCCGAGGCGGTCTTCTTGGCGCTCTTGGGCGCCGCCTTCACGTCCTTCGGCGCGGGCGGGGGCTTCGGCGCGGGCGCGAAGTCGAGCAGCTCGACGTCGAACACGAGCATTCCAGCGGGAGCGCCCGGGCGCGTGGGCCGGTCGCCGTAGGCGAGGCTCCCGGGGATCCAGAGGCGGCGCTTCTCGCCCTTGCTCATGAGCTGGAGCGCCTCCGTCCAGCCCTTGATCACGCCGCCCACCGGGAAGGTGGCCGGCTCGTTGCGCACGATCGAGCTGTCGAACATCTTCCCGTCCGTGGTCCACCCCGTGTAGTGAACGGTCACCTTGTCGTCGGGGCCGGGGTGCGCCTGGTCCTTGCCCGGCGTCAGCACCTTGAACGCGAGGCCCGATGCCGTCTTCTGCGCGTCCGCGGGCGGCGCGGCGACGTCGGGCGGCGCGGGCAAGCCGGCGGGCTCGGCAGGCGGCGCCTGCGCCGCGGTGGGATCGTCGGTGGGCGCGGCCGGCGCGGAGGGAGCGGCCGAGGCGGGCGCCGGGGATTCGGCGACCGGCTGGGGGCTTGGCTTCTGGTCGCAAGCCCCGAGAGGGAGGGTGAGGATGGCGAGGAGGATGGCGCAGCGCTTCATGCGACGCTTCATAGCTCGTCCGCCGTCAAAGGCAGGTATTTTTGGCGAGGTGCGGGCTGCGCCACGCGCTTCCGTCGGTCGCGGATCCAACAGGCGCCGCGCGCCGCCCAACAGGCGCCGTGCGCCGTCCTCGCCGCCGTTCGAGGATCTCGACCGGACTGCGCGGACGATCTAGCGTGCGCCCGCCATGGCGAGATCGATTTACTTCTTCGGCGCAGGGCAGGCGGACGGGGACGCACAACAGAAGGACCTGCTCGGCGGCAAGGGGGCGGGCCTCGCGGAGATGACTCGACTCGGCATCCCGGTGCCGCCGGGCTTCACGCTCACCACCGAGGTCTGCAACGCGTATTACGCCGCGGGCAAGGTGCTCCCCGCCGGCGTCGAAGACGAGATCGAGGCGGCGATCGGCCGGCTGGAGTCGCTGCTCGGCGCGAGGTTCGGGAGCCCCGAGGCGCCGCTGCTCGTGTCGGTCCGCTCGGGCGCGCGCGCGTCGATGCCGGGAATGATGGATACCATCCTGAACCTCGGGATGAACGACGAGATCGCGGCCGGGCTCGCGCGGCGCACGGGCAGCGAGCGATTCGCGCTGGACGCTCATCGGCGGTTCATCCTGACATACTCCGATATCGTGCTCGGGGTGCCTCGCGACCGCTTCGAGGAGGCGCTCGGCCGCGCGCGCAGGGACGCTGCGGCGCGGCTCGGCGTCGACGCGACGCGGCTGAACTCCGCGGAGCTCGAGCGCAAGGTGCCCGACTCCCTGCTTGATCCGGCGTCGCTCGCGGCCCTGGTCCAGCGGCAGAAGGAGATCGTCCTCGGGGCCACGGGGAACCCGTTTCCCGATGATCCGCGCGCGCAGCTCGGGGGCGCGATCCGCGCCGTATTCGACAGCTGGAACAACCACCGTGCCCAGGTATACCGGAAGATGCACGATATCCCGGAGGCGTGGGGGACTGCGTGCAACGTCCAGGCGATGGTGTTCGGCAACCTGGGTGACGACTCCGGCACCGGCGTGGCGTTCACGCGCGATCCGTCGACGGGAGAGCGGCGCTTCTACGGCGAGTGGCTCCCCAACGCCCAGGGCGAGGACGTCGTGGCGGGCGTGCGCACGCCGCACCCGCTGTCGAGGGCCGGTTCGGGCGGCGGGGCCGGTTCGGGCGGCGTGGCCACGCCGGGCGGCGGGGCCACGCCGGGCGGCGGGGCGACGTCGGGCGGCGGGGCGACGTCGGACGACGCGCCCACGTCGGACGACGCGAGCTCGCTCGAGGCGCGGATGCCGGAGGCCTACGCGCAGCTCGTCGCGGTGCAGGCCAGGCTCGAGCAGCACTTCCGCGACATGCAAGACCTGGAGTTCACGATCCAGCGGGGCGAGCTCTTCCTGCTCCAGTGTCGCACCGGCAAGCGCACGGGCCGGGCGGCCGTGCGCATCGCGGTCGAGATGGCCAGGGAGGGGCTGATCTGCCAGCGCGAGGCGATCCTGCGGGTGGATCCGGGCTCGATCGATCAGCTGCTCCACCCGAGCATCGACGAGGGCGCGCCGAAGCGGCTGCTCGCGCGGGGCCTGCCGGCGAGCCCCGGGGCGGCGACGGGGCAGGTCGTGTTCAGCGCGGACGAGGCGGAGCGGCGCGCTGGCCAGGGCAAGGCGGTGATCCTCGTGCGCTCCGAGACGTCGCCGGAGGACATCCACGGCATGAAGGCGGCGCGCGGCGTCCTGACGGCCCGCGGCGGCATGACGAGCCACGCGGCCGTGGTGGCGCGCGGGATGGGCAAGAGCTGCGTCGCCGGCTGCTCGGCCGTCAGCGTGAGCCAGGGCCAGATGGCGGTGACGATCTACGACGATCACGGGCACGCGACCGGCTCGATCACGGTGAAGGCGGGCGACCTGATCACGCTCGACGGCGGCACCGGCAGGGTCTACCTCGGGGCGGTGCCGACCGTGCCGGCGGCGCTGAGCGGCGAGTTCGAGGAGCTCATCGGCTGGGCCGACGCGGTCCGGCGCCTGCGCGTGCGGTCGAACGCCGACACGCCCCACGACGCCCGGACGGCGCGCAACTTCGGCGCGGAGGGCATCGGGCTCTGCCGCACCGAGCACATGTTCTTCGACGAGGAGCGCATCCAGGCGGTGCGCGAGATGATCCTCGCCGACGGCGAGGCCGGGCGGCGGCGCGCGCTCGCGAAGCTGCTCCCCTTCCAGCGCGGCGATTTCGTGGGTGTTTTCCGGGAGATGGCCGGTCTGCCCGTCACCATCCGGCTGCTCGATCCGCCGCTGCACGAGTTCCTGCCGCAGGACGAGGCGCAGCTCGAGCAGCTCTCGAAGGCGGTGGGGGTCAGCGCGAAGGAGCTCCGGCGCAAGAGCCAGGAGCTCGCCGAGTACAACCCCATGCTCGGCCACCGCGGCTGCCGGCTCGCGATCACGTCGCCGGAGATCTACGAGATGCAGGCGCGCGCCATCCTCGAGGCGGCGTGCGAGGTCGCGGCGGCGGGCGTCGAGGTCGAGCCCGAGATCATGATCCCGCTCAGCATGACCCGGCGCGAGCTCGCCATCACGCGCGCGCTCGTCGAGGGCGTCGCGGAGCAGGTGTTCGCCGAGAAGGGGCGGAGGGTCGATGTCCGGTTCGGGACGATGATCGAGCTCCCGCGCGCCGCGATCATGGCCGGCGAGCTGGCCGAGGAGGCGGAGTTCTTCAGCTTCGGCACGAACGACCTCACGCAGACGACGCTCGGCATCTCGCGCGACGACGCGGGCCGGTTCCTCGGCGCGTACGTCGAGGCCGGCATCTTCGCGAAGGATCCGTTCCAGTCGCTGGACGTGCCTGGCGTCGGGGCGCTGGTCGAGCTCGCGCGGGATCGCGGGCGCGCGGCGCGGCCGGGGCTGAAGCTCGGTATCTGCGGCGAGCACGGCGGCGACCCGAGCTCGATCGGGTTCTTCGAGCGGGCCGGGCTCGATTACGTCTCGTGCTCTCCTTTCCGCGTCCCGGTCGCCCGGCTCGCCGCCGCGCAAGCCGCGCTCACGGCCGAGTCCGCGAGGGGTCCGCGCGCGACGGACTGAGCGGCTCGGGCGCGAAAACGTCAGCCGACGTCAGCAGACGTCTGCTGACGGCGGCGGGACGGCAGCAGACGTCTCCAGAGGACGCGGTGACATCCGTTCTCACGAGCGTGCATTGACGCGCTCACGAGCGTGCTTTGGAGTCTCTCCGGGTCTGCTAAGACAGGAACCTCGCTGTTGAACGCGGGTGTCTGGCGGGGCGCTCCTCCTGGCCCACGCCGCTCCACCGCGCGCTGGCGACTGGAGGTTTCATGCGTCATCTCGGCGTCTCCTCTGCGCTCCTCGCTGTTCTGGGGGCCGCGGCCTCGGGTGCGTTCGTCGCGGTCGGCTGTAATGCCTCGGGCCCGCGCCCGGATCTCGGCGCCGGCGGCTCATCGTCCGGCGGCGCCGGAGGACAGGGCGGCGCCGGAGGACAGGGCGGCGCGGGGGGCGGCGGGGCCGCTTCTCCGGGGGACGCTCCGGGCGGCGTCATCCCTTCCGGCGGCGACGCGGGGGTCGTCGACGGGGCGGTGAACCCGTGCGGCACCCAGTGCGGCCCCGAGGAGCTCTGTGACGTGAACCACCTCGGCCTCGACGACGACTGCGACGGTCAGGTCGACGAGACGTGCTCCTGCGTCGCGGGTCAGGCGCGCGCGTGCTTCATGGGCGATCCCTCGTACCGCGCGGTGGAGGGGTGTTTTCCGGGCACCGAGCTGTGCAACGAGGTCGGCGTGTGGGGGCCGTGCCTCGGCGGCCGGCACGCGACCGAGAGCTGCTTCAACGAGAGCCCCGCGGGCTGCCACGCGCTGCAGGCGCCCCCGTTCGCCGACGTGGACCTGAAGGAAGGGACAGGCACGTTCAGCGTGGACGCCGAGCCTGGCTCGGAGACCTGGACCGTCGTTTGCCCCACCGGCATCGATCCGTGTCCGTCGGTGTCCGGCACGAGCCCGGCGGATGACTACAAGCCGCTCCAGTCGGGGGAGTACAAGGTTGTTTACACGAAGCGCCTCGCGGACGGCACGACCGACTCGTGCGAGTACGCGCTCTACGTCGGCGCGCCCGGCCTGCGGGTCGAGCTCGAGTGGGAGCACGACCTCGGCGGGAACGGCGTGGATCTCGATCTGCACCTGCACCAGCCGGACGACACGCAGCCGTGGCGGGTGGCCGGCTCGCCGAGCGACTGCGGTTACAACAACTGCACCGTGGACATGCTGGCGGAGGATCCGGAGCTCCGCTGGTTCAGCGACACGGCGGCGCCGCCGGAGCCGGTGAGCTGGTACGCGGACCCGGTGGAGGCCAAGAACACCTGCTACCACGCCCCTCGCGGCGCCGGGCAGGCGTGGCGCGACCTCGGCCGCGGGTGCCATAACCCGCGGCTCGACATCGACAACATCACCTGCGACCCCGGCGTCACGGACCCGAACCGGGACGACTTCTGTGCGCCCGAGAACATCAACATCGACTTCCCGCCGCTCGGGAAGTGGACGCGGATCGGCGTCCATTACTACTCGGGGCACGGGCGTGACTACGCGGTCCACCCGCGGATCAAGATCTTCTGCCATGGCGCCCTCGGGGCGGATCTCGGCCCGGCGGGGTTCCACGACCCGGAGGCGCCCGTCACGTTCGCGTCGAGCGACGGGAGCACGCGGTACTGGCTCGTCGCCGACGTCGCGTTCGTCGACGGGGGCGAGTGCGGCGAGGACACCTGCGTGGTGAGGCCGCTCTACGAGGACGAGGCGACGAGGACCCCGCTGCTGACGACGCGGTCGTCCGTGGAGGCGAGCTTCGGTCCGGCGTACCTGCCGCCGCCCTGATGCCGGTCTTTGCCCTGGGGCCGCGGGCGCTCCGGGGTCGCGGGCGCCCTCCCCGGGGGCGCTCGCGGCCGGGCGCGCGGGCGCTTTACAGGGGCGGCGGGGCGGTGCACGCTACCGGCATGGGCATCTTCGACCGCATGGGGAAGGTCATCTCGAGCAACGTCAACGCGCTCCTCGACAAGGCGGAAGATCCGAAAAAGTCGCTGGATCTCATCGTCGAGGAGATGAAGGACCAGGTCCGCGCGGCGCGGAAGGAGCTGGTCGACGCGGTAGCGGCCGAGAAGGTGCTGCGCAAGAAGGTCGACGAGCTCGACGCTGAGGCGGAGAAGTGGGAGAAGCGCGCGGAGCTCGCGCTGAAGGCGAACGACGAGAAGCTCGCGCGCGAGGCGCTGGTCCAGAAGAAGCGGGTCGTGGGCGAGCGCGACAGGGCCGAGGCGATGCGCGCCGAGCAGCGCTCCGCGGTGATCTCGATGAAGGGTGAGCTCGAGCGCATGGAGGCCAAGCAGGAGGAGTTCCAGGCGCGCAAGGGCACGCTCGCGGCGCAGATCCAGCAGCAGCGCGCGGGCGGCGGCGCCGAGGGGCTCGGGTCGAGGGGCGGCCAGAGCGCCTTCTCCGAGTTCCGGCGGATGGAGGAGCAGGTCGAGGGGCAGGTGGCGCAGGTCGCGGCGTCGCGCGAGGTGGAGGAGGCGATCTCCGGCGGCGGGCTGTCGGCGGCCGAGCTCGAGGCGAAGTTCGCGCAGCTCGAGCACGGCCGAGGCGGCGTGGGCAGCGCCGGCGGCGCGGACAGGCCCGGCGGGTCGGCGGTCGATGATGAGCTCGCCGCGCTGAAGAAGAAGATCCGGATCGGCTAGCTATAGGTTCGTCCTCCGCAACTTCGTCTACGAGGAGCTCTTCTCCGGCACCCGTTCAGCGGTAGTGCTCAAATCTGGCCGGAGAGAGTTCACATGAAGGCGGGAAGACGGGAAGATCATTGATCTTTTCTTCCCGCTTTCCCGCCTTCATGTTCAATTTTGAGCACTACCCGTTCAGCGAGGGGCCTTGACGGGCTGGAGGGACTCGACGTGGAGCTTGCGGGTGGGGGCGGAGCTGCCCTTGTAGCTGCGGGCGGTGGCGGAGATGCGGTAGGTCTTCCCGGCCTGCATCTCGGAGGAGAAGGAGACGGCGGGGCCAGCGCAGAAGCCGCCGTCGAAGAAGGGGGTCCAGCTGCCGAGCGACTCCTTGCTGGTCTTGTGGACCCAGCTTGAGCCGACCTTCTCGAACAGGTCCGCGGCGACGTAGGTGCTCTCGCACCTGGCTTCGTGGCCTTCGTCCTCGAAGGCGGGGAGGCTGTCGGCCCACTCGACGGTGGTGCGACCCGGGAAGACGGAGCCGCTGGGGTTCTGCGCGTAGAGCGAGGAGTAGCTGGAGACGTCGAGGACGACGCCCTTGTAGCAGCTGCTGGTGTTGTAAGTCTGAGGCGAGTTGTAGTTGATGCCGCCGACGAACGTGGCGGTGGCGGCGGCATTGGCGCACTCGACGCCCATGGCCTGCTCGGCCTGGTCCACGTCCTCTTCCACCACGTCGTCGAGGAGCGAGTCGTCGCCGCCGGCGCCGACGGCGCAGCCCGCGAAGGCGAGGGCAGCGACGCTGAAGCAAACAAAAGCGAGCCCGTTGACGATGCGATAGGTATTCATGAGAATCTCCTGATTCTGCCGCTGGGCGCAGCGTGGCTGCCGGGCCGAAGGTGCTCGGACCGGGCGTGCTCGCTGCGCGCCGCGAATGCGTTGCTTTTTCGTCCGGCGGCCTCGTTTGCGCGCCGGACGCCAGCCTGTTGAGCAACCGATGTGCCAGCGAGTCGGCGCGGCGCGCTCGCCCGAAGAGGCCCTGTCCGGCGAGGCGGGCGAGGCGCGTCCTCGCGCGGCGGCGATGTGGCTAAGTATTCGTAATTAAATATATTTTTGAGCCACGCCGGCGGCGCGTCGCGCCTCATCACGGGACGGCGCAGGCACCGGCCCGCCCCGGACCGCGGGCCGCCGCGGCGCATCGTCTGGAGGCGCCGCCCTCTACCTGGAGGCGGCAGCCGCCATGACCCCCGCAGGCCGGTCCCCCCGGGCGCGCCGCCCTCGACCTGCGCCGGGCTCGCCCTCCCGATCGCGAGGACGTCCTGCGCTTCCGGCGCCCCGCCCTCGTGCGTGGCCACGCCGACCTCGACATGGCCGGTCGCGCTCGCGCCCTGCCCGGCTCGCACGCCCACCGCGTCACCCGATCGGGCTGCTCCGCCGCCATATCGCGAGCTCGCGCGCGACAGGCGCGCTCTCGTGTTCGAATGGCGAGAAATCGTCGCCTCAAAAAGGAACGCACACTTCTCCCGCGGGGCCTGTTGCGACTCCAGGGCGGCTGCGGCAAAGCTGCGCCGTGCGCCCTGCCTCGCTCGAGCCGATCCGCTGGAATGCCCCGCAATGTGATGATTACGAGGACCCCGACGCTGTCTGCCGGTACGAGCGTGACGTGCGTGTCTATCGGGCGCACACCGAGCCGTTCAGCGTCACGCCGCTCAGCGGTCGAGTCGACGGCGACTACGAGGTGGCGAGCAAGAGCGGCGGCCGGTACGTCGTCGACCTCGTGGACGGCAGCGCGCGCCACGACACCTGCACCTGCCTTGATTTCCTGGGCAATCAGCTCGGCACGTGCAAGCACCTCGAGGCGGTGCGCCGGGCGGTCGCGGAGCACCCGGCATGGCGCCGCGCGTTCGGCCGGCTCGCCGCGCCGGCGCGGCCGACCCTGACGGTCCACGCCCAGGGGGGCCTGCGCCTGCTCGCGGTCGGGGTGTGGCCCGAGGCGCTCCGCGAGCAGCGCGCGCAGCTCGTGCAGGCGGGCGGTCTGCTGAAGGCCTTGTCGGCGAGGGGCGCCGGGGAGCAGGCGCTCGGGCCGCGCGTCGTCCACGCGGCACTGCCGGCGGCGCGGCGGCTCGCGGAGGCGATCTGGCGCGATCGCCGCCGGCGCGCGCTCGAGGCGCGGGCGGGTCGAGGGAAGGACGCGCTGGAGGAGCTCGGGCTGCCGCTCTTCCCCTACCAGCGCGAGGGCGCGCTGCACCTCTTCCGCCACGGGCGGGCGCTGCTCGCCGACGACATGGGCCTCGGCAAGACGGTCCAGGCCATCGCGGCGTGCGAGCTGCTCCGCCGCCGCGGCGAGGCGCGGCGCCTGCTCATCGTCACGGCGGCGTCGCTCAAGCACCAGTGGGCGCAGGAGATCGCGCGGTGGACCGGCGAGCGCGCGGCGGTGCTCGGCGGGTCTCCGATGAAGCGCACGGGGGCGCTCGCCCTGGGCGCGGCGTACACGGTGCTGAGCTACGAGATCACCTGGCGCGAGCTCTCGCGGCTCCAGGCGCTCGAGGCCGACGTGCTGGTGCTCGACGAGGCGCAGCGCGCGAAGAACTTCCGCACGAAGACGGCCGCGACCCTCCGCGCGCTGCCGTCGCGGTTCCTGTTCATCCTCACGGGGACGCCCGTCGAGAACCGCCTCGACGACCTGTACGCGCTCCTCCAGCTCGTCGATCCCGCGCTCCTCGGGCCGCTCTGGCGGTTCAACCTCGACTTCCAGCGCCAGGACGACAGGGGCCGGGTGGTCGGCTACAAGAACCTCGGCGAGCTGCGGCGCCGCATCGCGCCCGCGGTGCTGCGGCGCGAGCGGGCCGAGGTGCTGCTCGACCTGCCGCCGCTCCTCGAGCAGACGCGGTACACGCCGCTCTCCCGGGAGCAGCGCGAGCTCGACGCGGACTACCGCGCGCAGGCGGGCCGGCTGATCGCGATCTCCGAGCGCCGCCCGCTGCGCAAGGAAGAGCTGGATCGGCTGATGATGCTGCTCCTCAAGGCGCGCCAGGCGTGCAACGCGCTCGAGCTGTGCGATCCGAAGCGCGGCAAGAGGGCCTCGTCGAAGCTGGACGAGCTCGAGGCGGTCGTCGCGGAGATCACGGCGCAGCCCCGGAACAAGGTCATCGTGTTCTCCGAGTGGGTGGGGATGCTCGCCCTGGCCGCGGAGCGGCTCGACCGGCTCGGCGTCGGGTACGTGGTGCTGCACGGCGACGTGCCGACGGAGCGGCGCCCGGCGCTGCTCGACCGGTTCCGCGAGGACGCGGCGGTGCAGGTGCTCCTGAGCACGGACGCGGGCGGCGTGGGGTTGAACCTCCAGGCGGCGAGCTACGTCGTGCACCTCGACCTGCCGTGGAACCCGGCGCGCCTCGATCAGCGCACGGGGCGCGCGCACCGCATGGGGCAGGCGCGCGGCGTCAGCGTGACCTACCTCTGCGCCGAGGAGGGCATCGAGCGAGGCATCGAGGGCATCCTGAACGAGAAGCGCAAGGTGCTGATGGCGTCGCTCCGCGCGGATTGCGAGGTGGAAGAGCTCGCCGCGCCGAGCTTCGCCGTGGTGCTGCGCGAGATGCGGGAGGTCCTCGCGGCGGCGGAGGGGAGCGCGGGCGAGGGAGGGGCCGCGGCGGCGGAGCTGGACGTCGCGCTGCCCGCGGAGGGCGGAGGAGCCGGCGGGCCAGCGCTGCTTTCCGAGGGGCTCGCGAGCGAGGCTGTCCCGGCGAATGACGCCGTGGCGGAGGGCGCCCCGGTAGGCGAGGCCGTGGCGAAGGCGGCGGCCGGCGAGACGGCCGCGGAGGCGAGAGGCGACGGTGGCGGGGACGCGCGCCCGCGAACGGAGGGCCCGCGGGCGATGGCAGCGCGGAGGGCGGCCGAGGAGAGGCTGCGGCTCGCGCGGGTGGTGCTGGAGGCCGGCTTCGCCGCGGACGCCGCGCGTGCGGCCTACGAGGCCCTCGCCGGGACCATCGCGGGCATGCTGGAGGGGCCGGCGCCCGAGTCGCACGCGGCCCTCGTGACGGTCGTGTACCGCGACCTCGTGCCGGCGGGCGGGCTGCCCATCGAGGCCCACGCCGTGCTCGCGCGGCTGCACGATCTCGGCTCCCTCGCGCGCGCGGGCGTGCCGCTCGACGCCGCGCTCGCGCGGTCGGCGGTCGACGAGGCGGCGCGCTGGATCGGCCAGCTCGGGGGCGCGGCGCCCGGCTGACCCTCTGCGGCAGCCGCGGGGCAGGCCTGGCTGCGGCTGGCTCCCCGGATGAGCCGATGGGGGCACGCTGCGCGCGGAGCTCGACGGCCCCGCGCGGAGCGTTCAGCGAGGGGCCTTGACGGGCTGGAGGGACTCGACGTGGAGCTTGCGGGTGGGGGCGGAGCTGCCCTTGTAGCTGCGGGCGGTGGCGGAGATGCGGTAGGTCTTCCCGGCCTGCATCTCGGAGGAGAAGGAGACGGCGGGGCCAGCGCAGAAGCCGCCGTCGAAGAAGGGGGTCCAGCTGCCGAGCGACTCCTTGCTGGTCTTGTGGACCCAGCTTGAGCCGACCTTCTCGAACAGGTCCGCGGCGACGTAGGTGCTCTCGCACCTGGCTTCGTGGCCTTCGTCCTCGAAGGCGGGGAGGCTGTCGGCCCACTCGACGGTGGTGCGGCCCGGGAAGACGGAGCCGCTCGGGTTCTGCGCGTAGAGCGAGGAGTAGCTGGAGACGTCGAGGACGACGCCCTTGTAGCAGCTGGTGGTGTTGTAAGTCTGAGGCGAGCTGTAGTTGATGCCGCCGACGAACGTGGCGGTGGCGGCGGCGCTGGCGCACTCGACGCCCATGGCCTGCTCGGCCTGGTCCACGTCCTCTTCCACCACGTCGTCGAGGAGCGAGTCGTCGTCGCCGGCGCCGACGGCGCAGCCCGCGAAGGCGAGGGCAGCGACGCTGAAGCAAACGAAAGCGAGCCCGTTGACGATGCGATAGGTATTCATGAGGATCTCCTGATTCTGCCGCTGGGCGCAGCGTGGCTGCCGGGCCGAAGGTGCTCGGACCGGGCGTGCTCGCTGCGCACCGCGAATGCGTTGCTTTTTCGTCCGGCGGCCTCGGTTGCGCGCCGGATGCCAGCCTGTTGAGCAACCGATGTGCCAGCGCGTCGGCGAGGAGGAGTCAACGCGTGAGGAGCCTGTGCGGCCAGCCGATCGAGGCGCGCTCCCGGGCGCTGGTTGCGCGCTATCTTGCTGAAACTATTATGATTTGCGACTGCTCCGGCGCGCGTGGCGCGCCCGCACACCTCGGATCGAGGCGCCAGCCGGCGCCGGACCACGGGATGTCGCGGCGCGTCCCCCTGGTGGCGCCGCCCTCGAGGATGGAGGCGGAAACCTCCATGTCTCGAGGGACGTGCCCAGCGCCGCCCTCGACCCGCACCGGCCCCCAGCGCGTCGAGGGCCGGCCCGTCGTCGACGCCGGGCGGTTCGCCTCGATCGGCACGAGCTGCTGGGGGCGGTCCGAGCGCAAGCTCTCGGAGGCCCGTAGCGCAGTCCTCGGCCACGGTTGCGCGCCTCGGGTCGGCGCCTGCCCTCCGGCGGGCTGGAGCGGGTCACGGCCTTGCGCCCGCTCGGGGCCATGAGGTAGCTGACGACCTTCATGGACACGCTCACGCACGGGCTCCTCGGCCTGGCGGTCGGCGCAGCGCGTCGCCCCGACGTGAGGCCCGGCGAGAGGCGCGCGTCGCCGACCGATCGCGCCGTGCTGCTCGCGTGCGTGATCGCCGCCGAGCTGCCGGATCTCGACTACTTCTGGCCGGCGGGGGACGCGGTGCTGCGCACGCTGCGCGCGCACCGCGGGCCTTCGCACGCGCTCCTCTTCGCGCCGGTGGTGGCGGCGGTGGCCGCCGGGATCGCCTGGCTCGTCCTGCGGCGGCGGGCTCGGTTCGGCCCGGTCTACGCGTTCAGCGTTCTCTCGGTCGCCCTCGCGCACCTCTTGCCGGACCTCTGGACCGGGTGGGGGACGCGCCTGCTCCTCCCGTTCTCGGACGCGCGCCTGACGCTCGACTGGACCGGCGTGCTCGACCCGCTGGTCACGCTGCCGCTCGCCCTCGGCGCGCTCGTCGCGCGGCGCCGGCCGGCGCGCTGGCGCCGCGCGATCCTCGCCGGGGCCGCCGTCGCGGCCGTGTACGTCGGCGGTCGGATCGCGACGCAGCAGGTCCTCGTCGCCCGCGTCGCCGCCGCCCATCCCGAAGCGCAGCGCGTCGCCGTCTTCCCCGCGCTGCTCGGCGTGACGACATGGCGCTTCATCGCGGCGCACGAGGACGCTTACGCCGCCGGCACGGTCAGCCTGCTCGGCGGCGCGCCGACCGAGGAGCGCCGGGTCGCGCGCGCGCCCAGCGGCCCTGTCCCCGCCCGCGTCGTGGCGGTCCCCACCGTGCGTGAGGCGCTCGCCTGGGCTCGCTTCCCCGTGGTCCGCCACGCCCCCGCCGGCGACGGCGGGACCACCGTGCGCGTCGCCGACCTCCGCTACCACCTGCGCGGCGACCCGACGCTCGAGTTCATCGTCGACATCGCCCCCGACGGCGCGGTGACGCGCGCCCGCCTCGAGCGCGGCGGCTCCGCCCGCGAGCTCCTCGACCGCTGGCGAGAGTAGCTCCCCGCAGCCGCCATCGCATGGCGGCGGGCTTGCTCGATCTCGTCGGGCTCCGTCGCGAGGTCCAGCACCGCCTCGCCACGCTGTCGCGACTGGCGTCATTCGATGCGCGCTACCTCCGAGAACGTGAGGCGCGGGTTGCGGGGGTAGAGCTTCTCCGGATCGCCGTACCCGAGGTTGACGAGGAAGAGCACCTTCCACGGCAGGTCGCCGAAGAAGGCCTCCTCGACCCTGGCGGCGTCGAAGCCGCCGATCGGGCCGCAATCGAGGCCGAGCGCGCGCGCCGCCAGGATGAGGTACCCGGCCTCGAGCGCGGCGTTCGCCAGGGCATGCCCGGCGCGAACGTCGTCCGGCATCGCCGCGAACTGGGCTCTCTTGTCACCCATCGGGAAGAGCCTGGGCAACCGTTCGTGGAACGTCAGATCATAGGCGAGGAGGACGGTCACCGGCGCGCTCATCGTCTTCTCGACGTTGCCCGGGTAGATCGCCGGCCTCAGCCGCTCTTTCGCGGCGGCGCTCTTCACGAACACGAAGCGCGCCGGGCTGGAGTTGGCGCTGGTCGGGCCCATGCGAACGAGATCGAAGAGCTCGTGCAACACCGCGTCGGGCACGGGCCGGTCCAGCCAGCCGTTGTGCGTACGGGCTTGAAGGAACAGCTGGTCGAGGGCGCTCGGCGGCAGGACGGGCATGTCAGACTCCTTCGTTGATGGCAAAGCCACGGAAGAACGGATAAGATCGGCGCGCCTCTCTCGCCATGCGGCAGCGTCCAGACAAATTGTCGAAGCGTCCAGATAGAGCGGCCGATCCGCTCGATCCGCTCTCGGATCTCATCGATACGCTGCGTCTCTCGACAGAGGTGCAGGGCGCCTTCGAGCTGACGGCCCCCTTCGCGCTCTGCGCCCGGCGGCACGCGGACATCCACGTCCTCCTGCTCGGCGTCGTTCGAGGGAGCGTGACGGTCTCCACCGAGGGAGCGCGCCCGGCGACGCTGACCGCCGGCGACGTGCTCCTTCACACCTCCTCCAGGCCCATCGAGCTGCGTGATTCACCAGGGACGCGAGCGGAGTTGACGCGAGCGTCGAAGTGTCCCTGGCTGTCGCTGGCCACGCTGCGCGACGATGGCGACGAGGCTCGCAGCGCGTTCGTGGGCGTCGGCTTCCGGTTGGCGACGCCGCTCAAGGGGCCGCTCTTGGCCCAGCTGCCGCCGATGCTCGTGGCGTCGCCGGCGGCGAGCCGCACCCTCGACGCGGCGCTGACCTTGTTCCGCGCGGAAGCGACCGCGATCCGCAGCGGCGGTCGCGCGCTCCTGCGTCGCATGGCCGAGGTGCTCTTCATCGAGCTGCTTCGTCAGCAGGGGGAGGCCCCTGACGGCGCCCGCGGCGATCTCAAGGCGCTCACCGATCCGGCGCTCGCTCGCGCCCTCGCGGCCATACACGGTGATCCCGCCGCGGCGTGGACGATCGAGTCGCTCGGCCGGGTGGCGGGCCTCTCGAGATCCGCCCTGGCCGCGCGCTTCGTCGCGAAGGTCGGCGAGACGCCCATGCAGTACCTCACGCGATCGCGCATGACCCGGGCGGCGCAGCTTCTGCTCGAGAGCGAGGGTGGGCTCAACGAGATCGCGGCGCGGGTCGGGTACCGGAGCGAGGCGTCGTTCCACCACGCATTCACGCGCTTCATCGGCGAGACTCCCGGGGCGTTCCGACGCAAGCAGCGCGGAACCCGCGCGCCGTGAGCAGCCACGACCTGCGCATCGTTGCCTGTCGCGCGAAAAAACTAGACGGCAAAAGACGATCTCGGCAGCTTTGCCGGCTTCGCGCCCCCGGGAGGATGACCCACCATGGAAACATCGTTTGCTCCCTCCAAGATCCAGACGAAACAAATCAAACACCCCCGGGCCTGGGACGGAAAGAACCTGACCAAGGACGAAGTTGCCTTCGATCTCGGGCCCAGACACCTGGAGGCCTTTGACCGCGTGATCCAGGAAGCCCGGAAACGCAGCGTCACGCTCGAGAGCGCTTCCGACGAGGATTTTCAGCTCGAGGACATCCAGGACGACGTGCAGCTTATCGCCGACAGAATCCTGAATGGCCGCGGCGTGGTCATCGTTCGCGGATGGCCGATGGACCGCTGTACGGAAGCGGAAATTGCTCTCCTTTACTGGGCATTGGGCAAGCAATGGGGCCAGCCCATCGTCCAAAGCTGGAAAGGGGATCGTCTCGGCTATGTGACCGATGTTCCCCAGCTGGCACCGGGGACGCGGGGCAAAGGTTTCACCTCCGAGAACGCGATGACGATCCATACCGACTACGGTGGCATCATGGGGCTGATGGCCATCCGGCGAGCCAAGTCGGGGGGATTGAGCGGCCTGGTCAGCGGTACAGAAATTCATAACCGCATTGCCGCCGCGCATCCAGAATATCTGGCGCCTCTGTACGAAGGATATTATATTCACTGGACGGGCAACGAGAAGAAGGGTGAACGTCCAATAACACCCGACTACCGCGTGCCCATTTTCAGCGAGCTCGACGGGCAGGTCAGCGTTTCCTTCATGAACAAAAGGGTCGTCGAGCAGGCGGTCGCGGAGCGGAAAGAACCGCTCACGGAGCTGCAGCGCAAGGCGCTCGAATACTTTCATGCCGTCGGCGACGAACTGAAATTCACCTTCATGCTGGAAGCGGGCGAGGCGCTGTTCGTCAACAACTACGCCATTCTGCACGACCGCGCTCCCTTTGAGGACTGGCCGGAACAGGAACGCCGCCGCTTTCTCCTGCGGCTGTGGCTGAGGACTTCCCAGGAAAAGCAGCCGGTCCATTCGAACATCCGTCGCTTTTACGACACAGTTGCTGGAAACTTCTCCCCGTCGCCGGCGAAGGTTATCTAGTGGTCATTGACCCATTGCTCTGCAATACTTCACGCGGGAAATCGACATGTCCAACAGCCTTGCAAGGTACACTGGCCATCCCGGAGCCTGGAAAGCCTCGGACCTGACGAAAGAAAAAATCTCCTTCGATCTCGAACCCCGGCACCTGAGAGCGTTCGAAAGGATCATGGATGAGGCGCGGAAACGCGGCCTCACGCTTCGGACCGCTTCCGAGAGCGATTTCCCCCTCGTCGAGATTCACGACGATATCCGCCGGATCGCCGACGAGGTCCTCCACAAGCGCGGCGTCATCGTCATCCGCGGCTGGCCGGTCGATACCTATACGCCGGAGGAAATGGGACTGTTGTTCTGGGCCGTGGGCAAGCAGCTCGGAGTGCCGGTGGAGCAGAGCCATCACGGCGACCGGCTGAACCAGGTCATCGATCGCGGGGGCGGGCGGGCCTACAACTCCAATATCCCCCTGGACATGCACAGCGACTTCAGCGCGCTGGTCGGTCTTCTGACGATCCGCAAGGCCAAGCTGGGCGGCCATAGCGGAATAGCGAGCGCCCTCGCCATTCATGACAAGATCGTCGAGACCCATCCCGAGTATCTCGCCCCGCTCTATGCCGGCTACTACGTCCATTGGCAGGGAGAGGAGGCGAAGGGCGAGCGGTCGCTGATAACCGATTACCGCGTTCCGGTCTTCAGCGAAGCCGAGGGCCAGCTCAGCGTCTTCATGGTCAAGCCGTTCCTCGAGCAAGCCGCGAGGAACAAGGGAATGACCCAGCTTCAGCGGGACGCGCTCGACTATTTCCAGCAAGTCGCCGACAGCGACGAGTTCGCCTACAAGTTCATCCTGGAACCAGGAGAAGCGTCGTTGATGAGCAACTACACGGTCCTTCATTCGCGCTCCACCTTCGAGGATTGGCCCGAAGTCGAGCGGCGCCGGCTCCTCCTGCGGCTCTGGCTCAAGTTGCACCCCGGGGACCGCCGTCCCCTCCACCCCGGTTTGCAACGCTTGCACACCCATGACGGGTTCTACGTGTCGGCCAAGAACGGCGAAGCGCCGCAGGTGTCGGCCACGTGACGGAACCTCTACCTGAGAGGCGTCGATGATCGACCTGGCAATCGTCGGACTCGGGCGGTGGGGCACCTTCCTCGTGGATGCCGTGCAGGGCGTCAGCCCCAAAGTCCGTTTTGCCGCCGCGGTCAGCCGTACTCCCGGCCGCGTCGAGCAGGCGGCCGCCTCGCGGGGAATCAAGGTCCTCGCCTCGCTGGAAGAAGCGCTGGCCCAACCGACGATCGCGGGCATCGTGCTCGCCACACCTCATTCCCTCCATGCCGCGCAGATCGAGGCCTGCGTCCGCGCGGGGCGCCCCGTCTTCGTCGAAAAGCCGTTCACGCTCACTTCGTCCAGTGCGGTGCAGGCTTCCGCTGCCGCCTCGTCGGCGGGAGTTGTGGTGGCCGCGGGGTTCAACCGTCGGTTCCTTCCCGCGATGCGCAAGCTGAAGAGCATCGTCGGGGAGGGCGGCCTGGGCACCCTTCGTCACATCGAAAGCAACTTTACCGCGAACCTCATCGGGCGATTCTCCCCCGGGCAATGGCGTTTGACAGCGGAGGAAAATCCGGCGGGCGGCTTCGCCGGGGGTGGCATTCATATGATCGACGCGATCATCCATCTCGGCGGTCCCGTCACCGGCGTGTTCGCGGTGGGCTCCTCGCGCATCGCGGCCCTGGCGCCTCTCGAGGACACCGTCTCCGCCCTCCTCACCCTGGCCTCCGGAGCCACGGCCTCGGTGACGACGATGATGGCCACGGCGCCGACATTTCGCCTTCAGGTGTTCGGGACCCAGGGGAGCGCGGAGATTCGTGACCCGAACACGCTCGAAATTGTCGACCTCGCAGGCAAAGGCCGTTCCTTTTCCTTCGAGGCTGCTTCCACGGAGCGCGCCGAGATCGAGGCTTTTGCCGATGCCATCTCCGGAGAGGCCCCGTATCCCATTCCCATGGATGACGTGCTCAACGGCGTGGCGGCTTTCGAGGCCGTCGGCCGATCCCTCTCCACGGGCGGCCCTGTTTCCATTGCTGAGGGTGGATGCCTTGAATTCAGAATGAATCGCCGACACGACCACTACCTGCTCACGCCGGGGCCCCTTACCGTCCCGCCGGAAATCCGTGAGACGATGCTGCTCGACCGGAACCCCTACGCGGGCGACTTCGTCGACATGACCGCCGCGATCCGCCGCTATCTGCTCGAGATCGCCAACGGCACGGAAACGCATGCCTGCGTTCCCCTGCAAGGCAGCGCCAGCTACGCCATCGAAGCGGCCATGCAGACCCTGGTGCCGCATACCGGCACGATCCTGATCGTGCAGAATGGCTTCTACGGAATCCGGCTCAGGGAAATCGCCGAGGGCATTCGCCTCAAGGTCGCGACCCTCGACCTTCCGATGCTGCCGTTACCGACGCGCGAGGATCTCGAAAGAGCCCTCGACGCCGACCCCTCCATCACGCACATCGCCATGTGCCACGCGGAGACCGGCACCGGCGTGCTCAATCCGGTCGAGATGGTAGCGGAAGTGGCCCGGCGCAGGGGCAAGCGCCTCATCGTCGATGCCGTCGCTTCCTTCGGCGGCTTTCCCATCGACGTGGCCGCGCTCGATCTCGAGGCGCTCATCATCTCTCCCAACAAATGCCTGGAAAGCGTCCCGGGCATCGGCCTCGTCCTCGTCAACAAGGACGCCCTGGCCGCCTCGGCGGGCAGGTCCATGTCGCTTTCGCTCGATCTCCATGCCCAGTGGAGCACGATGGAAAAGAGCGGCACCTGGCGCTGGACGCCGCCAACCCACGTTGTCGCGGCCCTGGCCAGCGCCTGCGAACGACACCGGCGGGAAGGCGGCGTGGCCGCCCGCGGGGCACGTTACCGGCGCAATTGGCGCATCCTGATCGATGGCTTCCGCCAATGGGGATTCCGGACCTTGATCCCCGACGAGGTGGCCATCCCCATCATCGCGACCTTCCACGTTCCCGAGCCGTTCGCGCATGACTTCCGGCCCTTTTACGAAGCGCTGGAGCGGCGCGGGATCACCATCTTCCCGGGACGGCTGACCGCCGCTGGAACGTTTCGAATCAGTGTCATGGGCGATCTGGTCGAGTCGGACATCCGCATGATCATGAACGTCATCCGCGAAGTCCTCGGCGAAATCGATTCGCGCTACAAGGACCTGCCGCGGATCAGCTAGGATGTAGTGCCGCCACGATGGCGTCCGCCAACGCATTTGCCGACGCGGGGGCCATGTCGAGATAGAGCGCGGGGTCGATGACCTCAATCTCCATCAGGACGAACTGGCCACCGCGCAGGATGCCGTCGATCCGCGCGTAAACGGGGCGACCAGGGACATGCCGCAAGACCTCCTCCGCGGCCGCCACATGCTCCTTCTCGGGAACAACGGACACCGGAGCAAGCGGGCGGTAGCGCCCGTTCACCCGAAATTCATCGGGATTGGGGCGCTTCCTCACTCCATGGGCGAAACGTCCGTCGATGAACACGAGCGACAATTCGCCTTCGCGGATTTCGGGCATGAATTCCTGGAGCAAGAGCTCGTTCCGGCCCGTCTCGGCGCGCAGGGCCTCGGCCTGCGCGGCCACCTGGCGGCGCTCAACGAGGGTCACGCCCACGCCGCTCTCCCCGATGCAGGGCTTCAAGACGAGCCGATCTCCAGGAATTTCGGACGCCGTGGTTTCTATATCTGGATTCTGGTCGACGATGCGCGTGACCGGGCAGGGTACTCCGTGGGCGATGAGGTCGAGCAGATACCGCTTGTTCGCGTTCCATAGGAGCAGGTTGACCTCATTGATCACGGGGATCGCCTTGTTCCGCAGTCCATGGAGCCATCGGAAGAATTTCTCACTCTGTTCCGTGTAGTCCCACACGGAACGGACCACCACGCCCGCCGTGTGGCCTTTGGCCTCCTCCTGCGGGTTGATCTGGTCCCAGGGACGCAAGACGGTTTCCACCCCCCGATGTTCCAGGGCCTTCTTGAGCGCCAGATCGCAGCCGATTGCCTCGGGAGGGATCTTCGCGCAGGTCGCCAGCAGCAGCTTCACGGCACACCCTGCTCCTGGTCGACGGCGGCGACCACGCCCGTCTCGCTTCCATTGCGTCGCTCAAGAAGTACGGCGTCATAGACCGCCCCGGTATGGATAAGCGGGGTGACGCGCCAGGACCCTGAAAGCTCCTTCTCGAACGGATAATTGCAGAGCGATTTGATGCCGTTGCCGTAGCGAAGGATGATCTTCGCCTGCCCGTGCATCTGGCTGCCTAGTTGCCGAAGAATGGCGGCCTTCTCCTTGACCAGCGCGGCGATGATGAAATGGCTCGCCTGTCTGACACAAGGGATCGCCTCGAGCGGATGGGAGCTACACCGGATCCGCTCCGCTAGACCCTGACGCATCACAAGATTGTTCGCGAGACGGGTCGCTTCAGGATCGATATCGTGACACAGCAACTCCGCCTCGCTTTCCCGGGCGAAGAGCAGGGCCGTGACCGGCAGCGCGCCGGCCCCTATGAAAACAATCCTGGATCTCGGGCCTACCCCGGAAGCCGCCAATTCCACCCGGAACGGCCTCTGGAACTCCGTGTACGTCGCATCCAGGTAGGCTTCCGCAGGCAAGGTCCCCTCTGCCAGTCGCTCGCAAAGGCGGCGGGAATGGTCCTTTTCCAGGTCGCAGAGAGCGCGATCCAGAACATCGCGAAGCACCGTGGCCTCGTGAAGAAGCTCGAGATCGCCTTCCCAGCGCCGCCAGCACGAGGCGTTCTCCGCATCCAGGACGAACTGGCGAACGGCGCCCAGCTTCTTTTCCAAGGGATCGAAATTGCCGCAACGGCCGGCTTCCTGGCGAAGCTCTTCAAGCTCGGAGCTCAGGGCGCGTAATTCGGCCAAGAGAAGATTTTTGTTTGAGCGCATGAACCTTCTCGCCTGAAACCGTGTTGGGGCGATGTGTCGGAGGTTGGCAACAACGATGTGGTCCACGACTGGGGCCAGCTCGGCCCCCATGGGCGTCAACCATGGGTGTCCGGACGAGCTTCGGGTGCGGCTCTTCTCGAATGAGGGCGTTTTGCTCATATCACTCGGCGCAGCTTGGGTCGAGGCGGCGGCAGCGGTGAGGGGACATCGCCCCCCGCATGACGTGCACGGTGCGTTCGGTCATGCTCCTGTCGCAGGTGGAACGCCCAGCAGGCTTCACGCGGTTCGTCCCGAGTTTATGCTGATGGACATGAACGGCAACGCTCGAGTCGACATCGTGGTGACCGAACGCTGCAACGACGACGCGACCGGCACGACGCGCTGGCTGCTCGGACGCCTCCACCTGCAAGTGGGCAGCGAGCCACGGGGCGCTTTACCCGAAGCCGGTATGCTGGGGTGACCGGCTCCGGCTATGTAGGGTGGCTCCCTGCGCTCTCGGTCGAGAGCGGCAGCTCGACGCAGAAGGTCGAGCCCCGGCCGACCTCGCTCGATAGGCCGATTCGCCCGCCGTGCGCCTCGACGATGGTGCGCGCGATATAGAGGCCGAGCCCGAGCCCTCCGTAGTGCCGCGACGAGACGCCGCGGCGAAATCGCTCGAAGAGATGCGCTTGCACCTCAGCCGGGATCCCGATCCCATGGTCCGTCACCGAGAGCCGTGCGACCCGATCTTCCCCGGTGATGGCGATCTCGATCGGCGAGTGTTCCCCGAACTTGATGGCATTGGTGAGGAGGTTGGTCACGACCTGCTCCAGGCGGTACGGGTCCCACCAGCCGATGACCGGCTGCTCCGCGAGCACCGCGAGCGTGCTGCCCGACTGCGCGAGCTGGTCGCCGAGGTGGGCGACCAGCTCGGTGACCAGCTCGCGCAGATCGACGGGCGCCCTGTTCAGATCGAGCCTTCCCGCCTGGATCCGGGAGACGTCGAGGAGCATGTCGATGAGGGTGGCGAGGCGCTTGATCTGGCGGCTGGAGAGGGCGACCGCGGATCGCACGCGCGCGACGTCCATGCCCCGCGAGAGCCTTTGTTCCAGCGATTGAATGGAGAGCTGCAGGCTGGTGAGCGGGGTACGGAGCTCGTGCGAGGCGACGAGGAGGAACTCGTCCCGCAGACGGGTAGCCTCCTCCGCCGCCGCGCGCGAGCGCCGCTCCTCTAGCAGGAGCCGATCGCACTGCTGTTCGGCGTGCACGCGCGCCGTCATGTCGCGGAAGCTCCAGACCCGCCCGACCACGCGCCCGCCGAGGCGTTGGGGCTGCGAATAACGCTCAAAGACCCGCCCGTCCAGGAGCGCGAACGTGTCGACGGCGCTCACCTCGGGCTCGGCACAGAGGTCATGGACGCCCTGCACGAAGCGCTCGGGCTCGCGGAGCTGGCCGCAGGCGAACGCGAGGCACACGTCGGCCGATCCGCTGGCAAGGACGTCGTCGGGGATGCTCCACATCTGCGCGAGCCTGTGGTTATGGCGCACGACGCGCCTCGCGCTGTCGACGACCAGGATGCCGTCCGCCGTCGATTCGAGGGTGGCCTCGAGGAGTGAGTAGGAATGGCGCAGCACGTCCTCGGCGTGCTTGCGGCTGGTGATCTCGGTCGAGATACCGCAGACGCCTTCAGGTTCTCCGGCGGGGCCGCGGAGCGGGAACTTGACAGACAGGTACGTGCGTGCGCCGTCGCGCTGGGGGGCCGCCTCGTCGAGCTCCATGGCCCGATTCTGCTGCAGGACGAGCAAGTCGTTGGCGCGATACCCGTCGGCCTGCTCGCGCGGGAAGAGGTCGTGGTCGGTCTTGCCGATGACCTGCTCGCGGCGCAGGTGGAAGAGCTCCTCGAAGCCGCAGTTGACGAGCATGTAGCGGCCCTCGATGTCCTTCGCGAAGACGACGGCGGTCGTGTTGTCGACGATGGCCTGGAGCAGGTGCTGGCTCTCGCGGAGAGCGGCGTTCGATCTGGCCAGCTCGACCGTGCGCTCTTGCACCCGTTGTTCCAGCTCTTGATGGACGCGGCGCAGCTCCGCGTTCTTTTCTTCGAGCTCCTTTTGCGCCTCGCGCAGGCTCAGGTGCGTCGTGACCCGCGCTATCACCTCTCCAATCTCGAATGGCTTGGTGATGTAATCGACGCCCCCCGCCGTGAACCCCACGAGCTTGTCGGCCGCGTCGTTGAGACAGGTCATGAAGATCACCGGCGTGTCTCGGGTGTCTTCAGCCGCTTTCAGGCGCCGGCACGTCTCGAAACCGTCGATGTCCGGCATCAGCACGTCCAGCAGGATCAGGTCGGGTCTCATGAGGCTGGCCCGCTCCAAGGCCTCTTCACCGTCCTGAGCGATGAGTATCTGATGACCCACGCGTTCCAGGTGGTCCACCAGCACGCCGAGGTTGGCCGGCGTGTCATCCACGATCAGGATCGTGCGGGGGCGAGCGCTGGGGGCCGTGGCTCTGCTCATGGTCGCTGGCCGCCCCCGACGCGCCGCCGCTTCGGGCCCAGCGTCGCGTTCGGCTCGAGTCCATGCAGGTGCTCCTCGGCGAGGTGGCGGATCGCCTTGGACTGATAGCCCTGGGCCAGGCGATGCAGGCGGTCGGCGAAGGGGCGGTAGCGTTCGTCGAGGGTGGTCAGGTAGGCCGCCAGCTGTTGGATGTCGCGCATGTTGCCCTTCAGGGCCAGGGCGTGCAGAGCTTCCATCTGCTCGCGGGGCGGCACCACGAGCTCCGCGGCGTCCCCGTCCCCGGCTTGCTCCTCGGCCGGTCTGCCATAGATCCAGGTCAACCCGAGCTGGGCTCCGATGATCTGAAGCAGACTCTCCCAGTCGATCGGCTTGGTGAGGAAGGCGTCGGCACCGGCGGCGACGCTCTCTGTCTGGTCCTCGTCGCTGGCGCTCGCGGAGACGACGATGAACGGCAGCCGCGCGAGCCCCCGAGCCTGGCGATTGCGACGAATGCAATGGATGGTCTCCAGGCCGCCCATCACCGGCATGACCAGATCCATCACCGCCAGATCCGGCGACGCCGCCATCTCCTGCTCAACGGCCTCCTGGCCATTGGCCGCCTCGCAGACCTCGAAGCCCAGGCCGCTCATCAGGTCCGAGAGCATCGCCCGATTGCCCACCACGTCGTCGGCGACCAGCACCTTCCGTCGCGGCCCCTCGTAGCCGACGGCGACCCGCTCGGAAGGCCGGAGGGGCGCTGCGAGCTCGGTCACCGGCAGCGTCACCTCGAACCAGAACCGGCTGCCTTGATCGGGCCGGCTGTCCACGTGGATCTCGCTGCCCATGAGGTGCACCAGCTGGCGGCTGATCATCAGGCCGAGGCCGGTACCCGCGCGGCGCCGCACATCCCCTACCCGCCCGAAGGGCTGAAAGAGCTTGGCCAGCTGCTCCGGCGTCATTCCGACGCCGGTATCCTCCACCTCGAAGCGCAGGCGCGCCCCGGTCTCGTCCTGGGCGAGCACCTGCACCCCGAAGCGCACCCGCCCCCGATCGGTGAATTTCACCGCGTTGCCCAGGAGGTTGAGCAGCACCTGGCGCAGGCGCTTCTCGTCGGCCAGCACCGCCTGAGGCAGGTGGGGGGTGACCTCGTAGACGAAGTGAAGGCTCTTCTGCTCCGCCCTGACGCGGATGATGTCGGCGACGACCGTCAGGAAGGCCGAGAGATGGATCGGTCTGGGGTAGAGCTCGATCTTGCCCGCCTCGGCCTTGGCCAGGTCCAGAAGGTCGTTGATGAGGGTCAAGAGGTGCTGGCCGCTCTGCTGGATGGTATCCAGCCCCGTCGCCTCGCGGCCATCGAGCCCCGGGGAGCGCTTGAGGATCTGGGCGTAGCCGAGGATGGCGTTGAGCGGCGTGCGCAGCTCGTGGCTCATGTTCCTCAGGAACTCGGTCTTCGCGCGGCTCTCGGCCTCGGCCGTCTTGCGGGCCTGGCGCTCCGCCTCGGCCTGCTTGCGCTCGGTGATGTCGGTGGAGATGCCGCAGACGGCATAGGGCTGCCCCGCCGCGTTGCGCAGGGGATACTTGAGGGAGATATAGGTGTGCAGCCCATCGTCCTGGGGGGCCACCTCCTCGGCCTGCAGCGCCGTGCCGGTGGCCAGCACCGCCCGGTCGACGGCGCGGAAGGCGTCGGCCCGCTCCCTGGGGAAGATGTCGTAGTCGGTCCTGCCGACGATCGCTTGCTCGCTGACGTGGAACACCTCGGCGTGGCGCCGGTTGCTCATCAGGTAGCGACCCTCGAGATCTTTGATGTAGATCACCGCTGTCGAGTTGTCGATGATCGACTGCAGCAGCTCCTTGCTGTCCCGCACGGCCTGCTCCGCTCGCCGGCGCTCGCTGTTCTCCTGGAGCAGGTCGGCGTAGAGCGTGGCGTTGGCGATCGAGATGGCGGCCTGGGCCGAGAGCAGCTCCAGCATTGAGAGCCGCTCCGGGGTGAACGCGCCGGCGATGAGGTCGTTTTCCAGGTAGAGCAGCCCCACGAGCTCCGCCTGCCGCAGGATGGGCAGGCAGAGGGCGGATCTGGGGTAACGATAGAAGTCGCCGCTGGCGATGATGGGACTCTGTGCCGTCCCGTCGTCCAGGATCACCTTCTCCCTGCTGCGCCTGACGTAGTTGAGGAGGGACGCCGGCAGATCCGAAGGGGAGGCCTCGGGCTCGTGAGGAATACGCACCTCGATCTGGGTCCCCTCCGCCCTCGCCTCGGCCGCCAGGAGCAGGGTCTCGGCGCGGGCGAGGAGCAGGCAGCCCCGCCGCGCGCCGGCGTTCTTGACCAGGATGCGCATGAGCGCGTCGAGCAGGCGGTCGAGGACGATCTCGCCCGAGATGGCCTGGGAGGCCTTGAGCACCGAGCCGAGGTCGAGCGCGGTGGTGGCGGGCGCGGCGGCCTCCGGAGGCGTCGCGGCGCGGAGGATCTCGCTGGGGACGAGGTCTGGGTACGCACGCTCGAGGCGCCGCATCGCCTCGGTCGCGCCCCATCGGCCGTAGGCCCTGTGCGCCTCGGTGAGGTAGGCGCGGGCGACGGTGGTCTTGCCGAGGGCGCGGAAGAAGAGGCCAGCGAGCTCGTTGGCGAGCGCCTCGTCGTGGAGGTAGCCGCCGCGCTGCGCGAGGGCGATCGCCTCGTCGTAGCGATCCCCGGCGGCGGCGCGCGCGTCCCCGCGGACGCGCGCGAGCTCGGCGCGGAGCAGGGCGCTGCGGTGCGCCAGGTTCTCCGGGCAGAGGTCCGCCCAGCGCGAGAGTTTTTCAGCAAAGAGCTCCGCGCGGGCGAGGAAGAGCGCGCGCTCGTCCGGGGATACGGTGTCCGCCGCCCGCGTGAACGCGACGCCGGCGTAGAAATGGAACGCGGAGGTGCCGTGCCAGGCCACCCCGTTCGGGATCTCGATGTTCAGCGGGAGCGCGGTGCGCGCCGCTTCCTCGAACACGCCCTGGAAGACGCCGAGGAGAACGACATAGAAGGTGGCGAAGAAGAGCATGCCCTGGCTGTCGATCCGGCGTGCCTCCTCGATCACCTCGTCGATGTCGACCCATGCGCCTTTGAGCTGGGCCGGGCACGCGGTATCGTTCGAGAGCTGGTGCGCGAGCTGCCCGACCGCGCCGACCATCCAGGTGATGGCGTTGAACTTGTCGAGCTTTCGTATCGGCTGGTAGCTCTGCACCTCGGCGAGGAGGTCGGCGAGCGGCAGGCCGCGGAGGAGGCTGTTCGTGACGCAGTTCGCCGAGCTGTAGAACGCCCAGATGTACTGGCCCGCCTCGAGCCCGGCGTGCACCCCTGCGAACAGCGACTCTTTGCAGGCGGCATAGCCTTCTCTCCAGTGCTGCACGAAGGCGCCCCACATGTCGCGGAGCATCGCCTCGGACTTCTTGTCCGGGTAGCGCTCCCAGAGGTCGACGGCGGCGCGGCCGAAGCGGTAGCCGAGCGCGATGTCGCCACGGCCGCAGAGGAACATCCCGAAGTTAAGGCAGCCGTAGAGCGCGTGCTTCGACAGCCCGTGGCGGAACGCGTTTTCGAGGACCTTCGCGACGACGATGCCGAGGTGGTTGGGGCTCAAGAACCAGCAGGGAGAGGAGAGCTCCTCGAGCACGTCCTGCATGGCCCGGATCTCCGGGTCCGCGAGCGGCGGCAGGTCGGGCAGCGCCTCGAGCGTCTTTTCCCGGACGACATCCAGCGTTGCCCGGATCTGGGCGTCGACCATGGCCTGATCGGGGAGCGCGGGCAGGTCGAGCCCGAACGGGCGCAGGGCCGCGAACCCCTCCGCGAGCGCGGCGGGCAGGTCGTTCTTGAGCACCTGCACGTTCATCTTGAGCCGCAGCACCTCGGTGCGATCGAGCCGGCCCACGGCGCGCGCCAGGCCATCGGAGAGGGTCGCGATGGCGTCGTCGTGCTGGCCGCAGATCGAGAGCATGAGCGCGGTCTTCATCGCGTACTTGAGTCGGAGCGGGTACTGCGACGCCCAGGCGTCCTCCGGGAGGCGCAGGAGACCGAGCTTCAGGTAGCGCAGGGCGGCGCCGAAGGCGGCCGAGTCCTCGGCGCGGCAGGCGGCCTCGAGGCTCATGCGGGCCAGGAGCAGGCGCTCCGCGGGGTCCGACACGAGCTCGCCTGCGCTGTTCAGTTGGCCGACGACATCGAAGAGGCTCTGGCTCTCGGAGAGGTCCAGCTTGCCCGCGAGCAGCCGGCCGATCCGGAGGTGGAAGGCGGGCCGGTCCGCCTCCGGGATCATGGCATAGGCGCCCTCCTGGACCTTGTCGTGGGCGAAGCGGTAGCCCTCGCGCCCGGCGCTCACGAGCCCCTCGCACACGGCGGGATCGAGGCGGCCGTACGCCTCTTCCGGCGAGCACTCGCTCACGGTGGCGAGCACGTCGAGCTCGAACCGGTTGCCGATCGCCGCCGCGAGCTTCAGGGCCGCCTGGGTCGTCGCTGGTAGCCGCACGATGGCGCGCACCATGAGGTCGACGACGTTGTCCGTGTACGCGAGCGCGTCGAGCCGGGCGAGGTCCCATCTCCAGCCTGACCCGGCAGCGAAGGTGAGCGCGCCGTGATCGTGCAGCGACCGGACGAACTCCTTGACGAAGAACGGGTTGCCACCGGCCTTCTTCTGCACCGCATCGGCGAGCGGCCCGCAGTCGTCGCGCTTGAGGCTGTCCGAGAGCATCTCGAGGAGGTGCGGGCGCGCGAGCGGGGCGAGGACGATGTCGCGCACGACGAGCCCTGTGTGCTTGAGCTCGTCGATGACACGGACGAGCGGGTGCCCGGGCGACACCTCGTTGTTGCGGTAGGCGCCGCAGAAGAAGAGCGCCTCGAGCGAGTCGTCGGCGAGCAGCGCGCGGAGCAGCCCGAGGCTCGCGGCGTCGATCCACTGGAGATCGTCGAGGAACAGGACGAGCGGGTGCGCAGCGCGCGCGAACACGGAGACGAACAGCAAAAAGCACCGGTTCAGGCGGTTCTGCGCCTCGAGCGGGCCGAGCGCCGGCACGGGCGGCTGGGCGCCGACCACATGACAGAGCGAGGGGATGACGTCGCAGACGACCTGCGCGTTCGGCCCGAGCGCCTCGAGGATCGCGCTGCGCCAGCGCTCGATGCGCGCCTCGCTCTCGGTGAGGATCTGCCGCACCAGGCCGTCGAACGCCTGGATCATCGCGCTGTAGGGCGCGTCGCGGTTGTACTGGTCGTACTTGCCGCTCGTGAAATAGCCCTTCTGCCGCGCGAGCGGCTTCAAGATCTCATGCACGAGCGAGGACTTGCCGATGCCCGAGTAGCCGGAGACGAGGACGCCCTCGCGGCTGCCCTCGCGCGCGCGGGCGAACGCGGCGGTGAGCGCCTCGATGTCCTGCTCGCGGCCGTAGAGCTTCTGGTGGATCCGGAACAGGTCGTGGCGATCGTGCTGGCCCGCGACGAAGGGCTCGATCGTCCCCGCGCCGCGCAGGGCTTCGCGGCAGCGTTCGAGGTCGGCGAGCAGGCCCTCGGCGCTCTGGTAACGGTCCTCTGCGTTCTTCGCGAGCAGCTTGAGCACGACGCCGGAGAGGGCCTCGGGGATGGTCGGGTCGGCGCGGGACGGCGGCGCGGGAGCGAGGGCGAGGTGCGCGTGGATGAGCTCCATCGGGTCCAGGGCCTCGAAGGGGCGCTGACCCGTGAGCATCTGGTAAAGGGTGACGCCGAGCGCGTAGAGATCGGTCCGGTAGTCGACACCGCGGTTCATGCGGCCTGTCTGCTCGGGGGAGACGTAGGGCAGCACGTCGGCGATCACCTCCGGCGCGTAGAGCCGTTCGTGCGCGCGGGTGATCTCGGCGTCAACGCCGAAGCTCGTGATCTTGACCGCGGCGCGCGCGCCGACGAGCACGTTGTGCGGTCGCAGATCGCGGTGGATGAGCCCCGCCGCGTGCACGGCGGCGAGGCCTTCGGCGAGCGCGGCCGTGAGATCGAGCGCCTCGCTGATCGGTACTGTGCGCGACGGGCGCGCGGCGAGGAGCCGCGCGAGATCGCGGCCGGGGAAGTCCTCGAGAACGACAATCAGGGCGCCGGCGCGCTCCTCGACGCCGCGCAGCGCGACGAGGCGGGGTGAGGCGAGCTGCGCGATGCGCTCGTACTGGTGCTTGAAGCGCGCGACCTCGGCGCGGGTCGCTCGTTCCGCGCGCAGGACTTTCAGCAAGACGGGGACACCGTCGCCCTCGCGGCACGCGCGGATCAAGCTGAAATCAGCTTTTTCCTCGATCTTCTCGAGGCGCGAGTAGCCTCTTTCGGCGATCATCGATGGCCTGACCTTGCTCGCCTGCCCGCGAAGGGTCGTGCGTGCAACCGATCATATCTCCGAGGGGCAGGTCTGGCACCGAGCAGTGCCGCCAGGGGGGCCGCCCACGCCCCCCAGCCCGCCAGCACCATGGCAACGAGTTCAGGTGCAGTCGCCGAACGGGGCGACCCACTGGGAGCCCCCGCAGGCGACGCGGCGCCCAGCCAGCCGCTCCGAGCTCGACGCGCTGAGCCAGCACCTATTCGATTGACGAGGACGAGCGGCGGAACGAGCTCCACAGAGGTAGCTTACGAGTCGGCGGACGACGCCAACAACAACCACCGCGCGTCGCCCTGCGGGAGCGGGAGAGCGAGTCCGTCGAATCGACTCAGGACGGAGGAGGGCAGCACAATGTATGTCCGAGCTGCAGTGAGGTGTACTGATGCGCAGTCTGCAGAACCAGGCGACCAGGGGCGTCCCGAGGGCGAGCCGCCGACCGACCCTCGATCTCGCCGAACGCGATGAGCGGGACCACGACCGCCGGCATGTCCTGCTTCGTCAGGAACCAGGCCGGTCGTTCCAGAACCGGAGGTGCCAGCTGCCCGCGGGCAGCTCCGCGACGAGCACGAGGTCGGCCGGGTGCGCCTGCTCCGCGAGGCGCGCCACGCGGGGCCAGAACTCCTCGTCCGGCAGCGTGTGGACCCCCTGCGTGCGGAACAGCGCGGCGCGCTGGATGTGCTCCGCGGCGCGATCGACGGCGCGCTGCACGCCGAGCCCGCAGAGGATCATCACGCCCGCGAAGGCTCTGCTCCTATTCGCTAACCGCCTCCCGTGCGCCGCGGCTCCAGCCCTAGTCTCGCTGTCGGCTCGACCCCCTGCAAGTGCTCCTCGACCAGGCGGCGGATCGCCTTGGATTCGTAGTCCTGCGCCAGGCGACGCAGGCGGTCGGCGAAGGGGCGGTAGCGTTCGTCGAGCGTGATCAGGTAGGCCGCCCGCTTTCGGATGTCGCTCATGTTGCCCTGCAAGGCCAGGGCATGCAGGATTTCCAGCTCCTCCCCGGGCGGCACCACGAGCTCCGCGGCTCCCACGCCCCCGGTTTGCTCCTCGGCCGGTCTGGCATAGACCCAGGTGAGCCCCAGCTGGGCGCCGACGATCCGCAGCAGGCTCTCCTGGTCGATCGGCTTGGCGAGGAAGGCGTCGGCGTCGGCGGCAATGCTCTCCGCCTGGTCCTCCTCGTTGGCGCTCGCGGACACGACGATGACCGGCAGCCGCGCGAGCCCCCGAGCCTGGCGATTGTGACGAATGCAATGGATGGTCTCCAGGCCGCCCATCACCGGCATGACCAGATCCATCACCGCCAGATGCGGCGACGCCGCCATCTCCTGCTCGACGGCCTCCTGGCCATTGGCCGCCTCGCAGACCTCGAAGCCCAGGCCGCTCATCAGGTCCGAGAGCATCGCCCGATTGCCCACCACGTCGTCGGCGACCAGCACCTTCCGTCGCGGCCCCTCGTAGCCGACGGCGACCCGCTCGGAAGGCCGGAGCGGCGCTGCGATCTCGGCCACCGGCAGCGTCACCTCAAACCAGAACCGGCTGCCCTCGCCGGGCCGGCTTTCCACGTGGATCTCGCTGCCCATGAGGTGCACCAGCTGGCGGCTGATCATCAGCCCGAGGCCGGTACCGGCGCGGCGCCGCACCTCCCCCACCCGCCCGAAAGGCTGGAAGAGCTTGGCCAGCTGCTCCGGCGCCATTCCCACGCCGGTATCCTCCACCTCGAAGCGCAGGCGCGCCGCGGTCCCGTCCTGGGAAAGAGCCTGCACCCCGAAGCGCACCCGCCCCCGATCGGTGAATTTCACCGCATTGCCCAGGAGGTTGAGCAGCACCTGACGCAGGCGCTTCTCGTCGGCCAGCGCCGCCCGGGGCAGGTGGGGGGTGACCTCGTAGACGAAGTGAAGGCTCTTCTGCTCCGCCCTGACGCGGATGATGTCGGCGACGACCGTCAGGAAGGCCGAGAGATGGATCGGTCTTGGGTAGAGCTCGATCTTGCCCGCCTCGATCTTGGCCAGGTCCAGAAGGTCGTTGATGAGGGTCAAGAGGTGCTGGCCGCTCTGCTGGATGGTGTTCAGTCCCGTAGCCTGGCGCTCTTCGAGCCCCGGGGAGCGCTTGAGGATCTGGGCGTAGCCGAGGATGGCGTTGAGCGGCGTTCGCAGCTCGTGGCTCATGTTCCTCAGGAACTCGGTCTTTGCACGGTTCTCGGCCTCGGCCGTCTTGCGGGCCTGGCGCTCCGCCTCGGCCTGCTTGCGCTCGGTGATGTCGGTGGAAATGCCGCAGACGGCATAAGGCTGCCCCGCCGCGTTGCACAGGGGGTACTTGAGAGAGATGTAGGTGTGCAGCCCATCGTCCTGGGGGACCTCGTCCTCGGCTTGCAGCGCCGCTCCGGTGGCCACCACCTCGTGGTCGACGGCGCGGAAGGCATCGGCCAGCTCGCTGGGAAAGACATCGGAGTCGGTTCGGCCGACGATCGCTTGCTCGCTGACGTGGAACACCTCGGCGTAGCGCCGGTTGATCATCAGGTAGCGACCCTCGAGGTCCTTGAGGTAGATGACCGCTGTCGAGTTGTCGACGATCGACTGCAGCAGCTCTTTGCTGTCGCGCACGGCCTGCTCCGCTCGCCGGCGTTCGCTGTTCTCCTGGAGCAGGTCGGCGTAGAGCGTGGCATTGGCGATCGAGATGGCGGCCTGGGCCGAGAGCAGCTCCAGCGCGGAGAGCCGCTCCGGGGTGAACGCGCCGGCGACGAGGTCGTTTTCCAGGTAGAGCAGCCCCACGAGCTCCGCCTGGCGCAGGATGGGCAGGCAGAGGGCGGATTTAGGGTACCGATATTTGGGGTACCGATAGAGGTCGTCGCTGGCGACGATGGGGTTCCGTGCCGTCCCGTCGTCCAGGATCACCTTCTCCCGGCTGCGCCGGACGTAGTTGAGCAGGGACGCCGGCAGGTCCGGAAGGGAGGCTTCGGGCTCGCGGGGAATACGCACCTCGATCTGGGGCCCCTCCGCCTTTGCCTCGGCAGCCAAGAACAGGGTCTCGCCGCGGGCGAGGAGCAGGCAGCCTCGCCTCGCGCCGGCGTTCTTGACCAGGATGCGCATGAGCGCGTCGAGCAGGCGGTCGAGGACGATCTCGCCCGAGATGGCCTGGGAGGCCTTGAGCACCGAGCCGAGGTCGAGCGTGGCGCCGGCGGGCGCGGCGGCCTCCGGGCCCGTCGCGCCGCGGAGGATCTCGGTGGGGACGAGGTCGGGGTACGCGCGCTCGAGGCGCCGCATCGCCTCGGTCGCGCCCCATCGGCCGTAGGCCCTGTGCGCCTCGGTCAGGTAGGTGCGGGCGATGGTGGTCTTGCCGAGCGCGCGGAAGGAGAGGCCCGCAAGCTCGTTGGCGAGCGCCTCGTCGTGGAGGTAGCCGCCGCGCTGCGCGAGGGCGATCGCCTCGTCGTAGCGATCCCCGGCGGCGCGCGCGTCGCCGCGGATGCGCTCGAGCTCGGCGCGGAGCAGGGCGCTGCGGTGCGCCATGTTCTCCGGGCAGAGGTCCGCCCAGCGCGAGAGTTTTTCAGCAAAGAGCTCCGCGCGGGCGAGGAAGAGCGCGCGCTCGTCCGGGGAGACCACGTCCGCCGCCCGCGTGAGCGCGACGCCGGCGTAGAAATGGCACGCGGGGATGCCGAGCCAGCCCGCCACGCTCTGGATCTCGACGTCCATCGAGAGCGCGATGCGCGCCGCTTCCTCGAACGCGCCCTGGAAGACGCCGAGGATCACGATGTACGTCTGGGCGGAGGGAGGCGAGACCACGTTGCCCATCCGGCGGGCCTTCTCGATCACCTCGTCGATGTCGATCCACGCGCCCTTGAGCTTGGCCGGGTGCTCGGTCTCGACCGAGAGCTGGTGCGCGATCTGTACGACCGCGTCGACCATCCAGGAGATGGCGTTACCCCTGTCGAGTTTGCACACAGGCTGGTAGCTCTGCGCCTCGGCGAGGAGGTCGGAGAGCGGGAGGCCGCGCAGGAGGCTGTTCATCACGGCGTTGACCGCGGTGTAGAACGCCCAGATGTACTGGCCCGTCTCGAGCCCGGCGTGCATCCCCGCGAGCAGCGACTTCTGGCAGGCGGGGTAACCCTCCCTCCAGTGCTGCACGTAGGAGCCCCACATGTTGCGGAGTATCGCTTCGGACTTCTTGTCCGGGTAGCGTTCCCAGAGGTCGATGGCGGCGCGGCCGAAGCGGTAGCCGAGCGCGATGTCGCCGCGGCCGCAGAGGAACGTTGCGAAGTTGATGCAGCCGAAGATCGCGTGCTTCGATAGCCCGTGGCGGAGCGTGTTCTCGACGAGCTTCGCGACCGTGATGCCGCGGTTGTTGGGGCTCAAGAACCCGCAGGGGAGGAAGAGCGCCTCGAGCACATCCTGCATGGCGCGGATCTCCGGGTCCGCGAGCGGCGGCAGGTCTGGCAGCGCTTCGAGAGTCTTTTCCCGGACGAGATCCACCGTCGCCCGGATCTGGGCGTCGACCATGGCTTCGTCGGGGAACAGGGGCAGGTCGAGCCCGAACGGGCGCAGGGCCGCGAGCCCCTCCGCGAGCGCGGCGGGCAGATCATTCTTGAGCACCTGCACGTTCATCTTGAGCCGCAACACCTCGGTGCGATCGAGCCGGCTCGCGGCCCGCTCCAGGCAGTCGGAGAGGACCGCGAGGGCATCGTCGTGCTGGCCCGAGAGCGAGAGCATGAGGCCAGTCTTCATCGCGTACTCGAGGCGAAGCGGGTACTGCGACGTCCAGGCGTCCTCCGGAAGGCGCAGGAGGCCGAGCTCCAGGTAGCGCAGGGTGGCGCCGAAGGCGGACGCGTCCTCGGCGCGGCAGGCGGCCTCGAGGCTCATGCGGGCGAGGGAAAGCCGCTCCGCGGGGTCCGACACGAGGTCGCCGGCGCTGTTCAGTTGGCCGACGACGTCGAAGAGGCTCTGGCTCTCGGAGAGGTCCAGCTTGCCCGCGAGCAGCCGGCCGATCCGGAGGTGGAAGGCGGCCCGGTCCGCCTGCGGGATCATGGCGTAGGCGCCCTCCTGGACCTTGTCATGGGCGAAGCGGTAGCCCTCGTGCCCGGCGAGCACGAGCCCCTCGCGCACCGCGGGATCGAGGCGGCTGTACGCTTCTTCCAGCGAGCACTCGCTCACGGTGGCGAGCACGTCGAGGTCGAACCGGCTGCCGATCGCCGCGGCGAGCTTGAGCGCCTCCACCGTCGAAGACGGCAGGCGCGCGATGGTGCGCACCATGAGGTCGACGACGTTGTCCGTGTACGCGAGCGCCTCGATCCCGGCGAGGTCCCAGCGCCAGCCTGACCCGGCAGCGAACGTGAGCACGTCGTGAACGTGCAGCGACCGGACGAACTCCTTGACGAAGAACGGGTTGCCGCCGGTCTTCTTCTGCACCGCATCGACGAGCGGCCCGCAGTCGTCGCGCTTGAGGCTGTCCGAGAGCATCTCGAGGAGGTGAGGGCGCGCGAGCGGGGCGAGGACGATGTCGCGCACGACGATCCCTGTGCGCTTGAGCTCCTCGAGGGCACGGAAGAACGGGTGCCCCGGCGACACCTCGTTATCGCGGTAGGCGCCGCAGAAGAAGAGCGCCTCGAGCGAGTCGTCGGCGAGGAGCGCGCGGAGCAGCCCGAGGCTCGCGGGGTCGATCCACTGGAGATCGTCGAGGAACAGGACGAGCGGGTGCGCACCGCGCGCGAACACCGAGACGAACAGCAAGAAGCACCGGTTCAGGCGGTTCTGCGCCTCGAGCGGGTCGAGCGCCGGCAAGGGCGGTTGCGCGCCGACCACATACGAGAGCGAGGGGATGACGTCGCAGACGACCTGCGCGTTCGGCCCGAGCGCCTCGAGGATCGCGCTCCGCCAGCGCTCGATGCGCGCCTCGCTCTCGGTGAGGATCTGCCGCACCAGGCCGTCGAACGCCTGGATCACCCCGCTGTAGGGCGCGTCGCGGTTGTACTGGTCATACTTGCCGCTCGTGAAATAGCCCTTCTGCCGCGCGAGCGGCCGCAGGATCTCCTGCACGAGCGAGGACTTGCCGATGCCCGAGTAGCCGGAGACCAGGACGCTCTCGCGGCTGCCCTCGCGCGCGCGGGCGAACGCGGCGGTCAGCGCCTCGGTGTCCTGCTCGCGGCCGTAGAGCTTCTGGTGGATCCGGAACAGGTCGTGGCGATCGTGCTGGCCCGCGACGAAGGGCTCGATCGTCCCCGCGCCGCGCAGGGCCTCGCGGCAGCGTTCGAGGTCGGCGAGCAGGCCCTCGGCGCTCTGGTAACGGTCCTCTGCGTTCTTCGCGAGCAGCTTGAGCACGACGCCGGAGAGGGCCTCGGGGATGGTCGGGTCGGCGCGGGACGGCGGCGCGGGAGCGAGGGCGAGGTGCGCGTGGATGAGCTCCATCGGGTCCAGGGCCTCGAAGGGGCGCTGACCCGTGAGCATCTGGTAAAGGGTGACGCCGAGCGCGTAGAGATCGGTCCGGTAGTCGACACCGCGGTTCATGCGGCCTGTCTGCTCGGGGGAGACGTAGGGCAGCACGTCGGCGATCACCTCCGGCGCGTAGAGCCGTTCGTGCGCGCGGGTGATCTCGGCGTCGACGCCGAAGCTCGTGATCTTGACCGCGTCGCGCGCGCCGACGAGCACGTTGTGCGGTCGCAGATCGCGGTGGATGAGCCCCGCCGCGTGCACGGCGGCGAGGCCTTCGGCGAGCGCGGCCGCGAGATCGAGCGCCTCACAGATCGGCATTCTGCACGACGGGCGCGCGGCGAGGAGCCGCGCGAGATCGCGGCCCGGGAAGTCCTCGAGAACGACAATCAGGGCGCCGGCGAGCTCCTCGACGCCGCGCAGCGCGACGAGGCGAGGCGAGGCGATCTGCGCGATGCGCTCGCACTGGTGCTTGAAGCGCGCGACCTCGGCGCGGGTCGCTCGTTCCGCGCGCAGGACTTTCAGCAAGACGGGGACACCGTCGCCCTCGCGGCACGCGCGGATCAAGCTGAAATCGGCGTTTTGCTCGATCTTCTCGAGGAGCGCGTAGCCTCTTTCGACGAACATCGATGGCCTAACCTCGCTCGCCTGCCCGTGGGAGGTGGTGCATTCAACCAGTTATATCTCCGCGGGGGAGGTCTGCTCCGAGCTGTGCCGCCAGGGGGTTGGCGCTGCCGACGCCCCCCGGCCCGCCAACATCATAGCGAACCAGGTTCAGGCGCGGTTGCCTCGACCGCCACGATCAGCCGGCCGAGCGGCTCCAGGCCAGCCGGCGCGGAGCCAGGGGCGGTGAGCACGCGCTGGAGCGCCGACTCGGGCAGCCCCAGGCCGAAGCCGACGTCCAGGACCGACAGCTGCACGCCCCGGGGCGCCTCGCGCACCGACACGACCGGGCCGTGGCCAGGGAGCCCGCGGCCCGCGACGTCGGTCAGGAACGCCTCGAGCACCTGCCCGAGCTCGCCGCGGTGCCCGAGGGCGTGAATGTCTCGGCTGCGCGCGGCATCGGAGGGACACGCACCGTATCGATTCGTGGTGCCCGGCGGGGACCCTCGGGCATCGCCTGGGCTCGAGGAGATCGCGATGGGTCGCAGCCGATTCCGCTGGGAGCGCGATCGATCGGGCCGGCCGGTTCGCGCTGGAAGCGCTGTTGATAGACAGGAGCAGGGCGGGGGCGCGCGCGGCGCGCGGTGGGACATCCGGGGGGCTTCGCCTGCAGCCTGGACCATCCCGTCCCGACTAAAATGCGACGACTTACTAAATTGTGTTGCCATAGTCGACTGACCCAACTACAGAGTTAATCGTGGGAGACCGCGCGTCCATGGCGCCTCCGCGTCGCAGGGGTATCAGGGCGTCGGCGGACTCTCATGATCATTGGACCAGTCGCTCGGAGTCCGACCGCGCATGATCCTGCGGTGCTCGGCCAAGGGAATCGCGGAGGCTCACGGCCTGATCTCTGCGGCCTGGCCCATCTCGTCGGACCAAAATGTGCCAAATGCAACTCGCTTACTAAATTGTGTTGCCATAGTCGACTGACCCAACTACAGATTTAATCGTGGGAGATCGCGCGTCCCTGACGCCCCCGCGTCGCAGGGGTATCAGGGCGTCGGCGGACTCTCATGACCATTGGACCAGCCGCTCGCGGTCCGACCGCGCATGATCCTGCGGTGCCCGGCCATGGGAACCGCGGGGGCTCACGGCCTGATCTCTGCGGCCTGGACCATCTTGTCCGGACCAGAATGTGCCGGACCAATTTGCGCTAAATTACTAAATTGTGTTGTCGTGATCGACTGATTCATCTATAGATCTAATCGTGGGGGACTGCGCGCGCATGGCGCTCCCGCGTCGCGGGGGTATCAGGGCGACGGTGGGCTCTCATGACCATTGAACCATTGGCGGAGGGTACGATTTATGGACAAGCACATTCAATATGCTCTATCGACCCTGCTCGTGGCTACGTCGCTGGGCGTGGCGGGAACAGCGCATGCCTACGTGACCATCACAGGGGATGTGTCGCCCGGGAACCCGAGCGACCCGTGGGATCTGGGGTCGGGCACCCTCCGCGTGGGCGGCGCGAGCAACCCCTGGGAGCCCACCTTCAATAGCGGAGAGGTGATCGTCGCGAGCGGCGGGCAGCTGTTCAGCGCGGGCGCGTTGGTAGGAAATGATCGCTGGGGCACAGTTCAGGTCATCGGGTACGGCTCGAAGTGGACCAACAGCGGATCCATCCAGCTCTGCGTCAAGGGCTCCAATGGTCAGGGGCAGCTCGTCGTCCGGAACGGCGCCGAGGTGCTCACCGATGATCTCGTGGTGGGTAATCGAAGCTCCGAGAGCTATGGTGGCAACGTGCTCGTCGAAGGGTATGACGCCACCCTGACGAGCCAGGTGAATACGTACGTCGGCGTCGGAGCGCGCGGTCGGGTCGACATCAAGCAAGGGGCGAGCTTCTTCTCGAACAATGTCTACATCGGCGGCGGCAGCGGCGCGTCGGGCTGCTCGAGCTGCAATGGCCACGTGACCGTGACCGGCTCCGCGACGAGGTGGGTGAGCACGGGAGAATTCATCTTGGGCGTGAACAGTCAGGGCACGCTGGACATCGATCGGGCCGAGGTCTTCACGAACAATGCGAGGATCGGTCGCAGGGAGACCCTGTCGAGAAGCAAGGCCAGCGTGCACGGTTGGGGTGGTACGTGGACCAACCAGGGGCTCTTTCGCGTGGGGACGGTGGAAGGAAGTGGCGAGCTCACCATCGGGGCGTACGGGACCCTCGTGACGGAAGATACCGAGATCCATTCCGAGCTTGGCCACGCCTTCATCAAGGTGAATGACGTCTATGCGTCATGGCTCAACAGCGGCGACGTCACCGTCTTTGCCAGCGGCAATGCGTCTCCGTCGGTGGTGGTCGGCAAGGACGCCTTCGTGAGCATCGGCGGCCTCCTCCGGACCGCGCCGAAGGCCGTCGGCCTCTATCCCTACCTGGGCCCCTCCGTGCGCATCGAGGACGGCGACCTCATCGCGGGCGCCATGGAGATCGAGGCGGGAGACTTCGACTTCGCCGGCGGGCGCCTCGAAACCGGCAGCTTCGTGGGCGATCTCGCCAACATGGAGTCCGGCGAGCTCTCGGTCGGAGAGGCTCACCCGGCGACGGACATCGTCGGCAGCTACAGCCAGGGGCCGGGGGCCACCCTGAGGATCGTCGTCGGGGGAGCGAGCCCCTCGCCGCTCCTCCAGGTCGACGGGGACCTCCTCGTCGATGGGGCGCTGGAGGTCGTGCCGGCCGACAGCTCCGTGTCGTTTCAGGTCGGGGACACCATCGCCCTGCTGGGCTGGGGCGGTGACCTCGAGGGGACGTTCGCCGCAGTGAACGTCGCCGTGCCGCTCGCCCCAGGCCTCGCCTGGGACACCTCGGCGCTCTACACCACCGGCGAGATCACCGTCGTTCCCGCGATCTGAGAACGCGACGCCGGACCCTCACACCCCCACCTCGCCCCCGGACCAGGGCAGCGGCGGCGTTGTCCCAGGTGACGAAGCGATCGAGTCAGCTCGGCTCCACCTCCTCTGGCAGCGTGCACCCGAGCCGCCCCGGTGCGCTCGCGTCCCGGCGCCCGCCCCCTACTTCGGGCTCGCCCTGCCGATCGCGATGACGTTCTGCTGCGCCGCCGGCTTGCCCCCCTCGTGCACGGCCGCGCCGACGCGCGGGTGCGCCCGCAGCAGCGTCACCGTCAGCGTGATCCCCCAGCCGTCGTTCGTCTTCAGCTCCGCCTGACCATGGCTGTCCTCCACCGCCAGGATCAGCCGGCCGAGCGGCTCCAGCCCCGCAGGCGCAGAGCCAGGCGCGGTCAGCACCCGCTGGAGCGCCGACTCCGGCAGCCCCAGGCCGAAGCCGACGTCCAGGATCGACAGCTGCACGCCCTGCGGCGCCTCGCGCACCGACACCACCGGGCCGTGGCCAGGCAGCCCGCGGCTCGCGACGTCGGTCAGGAACGCCTCGAGCACCTGCGCGAGCTCGCCGCGGTGCCCGAGGGCGTGCGTCGCGCCGCGGATCGGCTCGAGCCGCACCGCGCGGCCCGTCGCGCGCGCCGCGCTCGCCACCGCGTCGGCCACGACGTCGCCGAGCTGGAAGGCGCAGAGCGGATCCGTCGCGTCGCGCGCCGCGAGCGGCCGCACGTTCCCGGACACGGGCGCCGGCTGCTTCACCGGGATGAGCGCGGCCACGTAGCCCGCGATCCACGAGGAGCCGTCGGACTCGCGGCGGAGCGGGCGCACCGAGAGCACCGCGGGCTCGGGCGCGGTGACGCTGAGCTCGATGCCCTCGTCGCTCGACATCACGCTGGAGAGCGACACAGCGGCGCCGCTCGCGGACGTGGCGCCGAGCACGTCGCCCAGCGTGAGCGAGCCCGGCGGGAGCGCCGCGCTCGCGCTCTCCACCGGCACCGTGACGTCGCGCGCGCGCAGCCACTTCGCGAACTCCGGCGCCACGAAGCGGACGTCGCCGAACGCGTCCGCGTACAGGAGCCCCACCGGCGCGTTGCGCAGCATCGACCCGAAGAGCTGGAGGTCGTCGAGCGCGACGCGCGCGCCCTCGACCAGATCGTCCGTCGGCGTGTGGCCGGCCCGCGCCTCGCCCGCGCCCGACTCGGCCGTGCGCGCGAGGCGCTTCCTGCGCAGGAGCAGCGCGAGCTCGCGGCCGACGTTCTCCGCCCGCTCCGGCTCGCGCGAGAACGTCTGCTCCGCCACCGGGCCGCAGAAGAACACGTAGCCCTCGATCTCGCCGAACGCGATGAGCGGGACCACGACCGCCGGCATGTCCTGCTTCGTCAGGAACCGGCGCGCCAGGCGGATCGCCGGGACGCCCTGCTCGCTGCTGTACGGCGGGCGGCGGACGTCGTGGCGCCGCTCGGCGACGAGGCTCTCGCCGTCGCGCCTGTCGTTCCAGAACCGGAGGTGCCAGCTGCCCGCGGGCAGCTCCGCGACCAGCACGAGATCGGCCGGGTGCGCCTGCTCCGCGAGGCGCGCCACGCGCGGCCAGAACTCCTCGTCCGGCAGCGTGTGGACCCCCTGCATGCGGAACAGCGCGGCGCGCTGGATGAGCTCCGCGGCGCGATCGACGGCGCGCTGCACGCCGAGCCCGCGGAGGATCATCACGCCCGCGAACGCGATCCCGAGGCCGAAGAGGATGCTCGGCAGCGGCAGGAGGCTCGCCTCCACCCGCGCGGCGAGCGCGCTCTGGCCCGCGGCGAGCGCGAACGTGGCGAGGAACAGCGCGCTCGTGGCGACCAGGCTCCCGTAGCGGCGGCGCGCGAGCCACACGAACCCGCCCGCGAGCAGGACGAACAGCGCCGGCGCCCAGGCCGGGGCCGCGGCGCGCCGCCCGCCGTCGAGCAGCCCGCCGAGCACCGCGGCGACGCCCTTCGCCGGCGGCAGCGCCGACGTGGCGACGGCCTGGGGCGGGACGCCCCCCGAGCCCACCGCGACGACAGCGATGCGGCCGGCGAGCGCGTTCGCCGGCACCTGGCCGTCCGCGAGGTCGCGCAGGCTGACCGCGGGCACGCTCTGCGGCGCCTTCTTGAGGACCCAGGGCGCCGCCGAGACGCCGAGCGCCCCGAGCTCCGCCGCGCGCGCCTCGTTCGTCAGCGCGAAGAAGCCGACGACCTCGCCCGCGCTCAGGCGCAGCAGCCCCGGCGGCAGCCGGACGGCGGGCGCGGCCGCCGTCGCCGGCGCGCGGGCGCGATCCGCCGCGTCGCCGCCGCAGAAGGCGTCGGCCGGCGGGACGAGCAGCGCGCCGCGCGCGCCCCCGCGCTCGAGCAGCCCGGGGAGCGAGCGCTCGCAGAGCCCGTCGCGCAGCGCCTCGGGCGAGGCGGTGACCAGCAGCACCTGCGCGGAGGGCGCGTCGTCGGCGAGCGCCGACGCCGTGAGGCCGCGCGCGACGTAGTCGAACCGCTCGAGCGGCGCCACGGCGGCGAGCAGCGCCCCCGCGGCGATCGACAGCACATCGGGCTTGAGCCACCCGAAGCGCGCCGCCTCGGAGTGCGAGGTCATCGGTCGCGGGATGCGAAAGGGCTTGGGGATCCGCGGACGGTAAGTCTTCGCCATAATCGCTGGAGAACGCAGCGCGCCAGGGGTCGCGAGGCGCCCAGGCAGACTGAGCGTCGCATCGAGGTCGCACCAATACAATTGTCTACCGGGGCGCGCCGCGCCAAAAACGTCTGTTTTTCAAGAAGAAGGACGCCCCCTACAGCCGGTCGCGCAGCGCCTCGGCTGCCAAGCGCGCCGCGCGCGTCGCGTCCGCGGCGCTCCCTCGTCCACGAGAGCGCGCGCCGCCCGCTCGTACACGAGACCGCTCGCCGCGGCGCAGCAGCCGATTCTGTTCGAGACGAGGTGCGATGTGGTGCTCCGCACGCGCCGCCGAGGCGCGTTGTGTTGCGGGCGGCGTGCGTGTCATGCGACGTCGGCGAGCGGTGTCGATTGGGCTGGATCGGCCTGTCGGAAGGGGATTGAATCGATCCTGCATATGCGTCGCTCTTCATCTGTTCTCCGGGTCGCTCCTGTCCTCGGGTTGTTCGCTCTGACCAGCAGCGTCGTCTTCTCGGCCTCGAGCTGTGGCTGCGATTCGGGTGCACAGCTCGCAAATCCGCCGGGCAGCGGCGGGGCCGGCGGGGCCGGCGGCGGCGGGGCCGGGGGCGCGACGGCGAGCGGCACCGGGGGCGCGACGGCGAGCGGCACCGGGGGCGCGGCGGCAGGCGGCGGCGAGGCCGGGGCCGGCGGGGTGCCGCTGCCGGACGAGCTGCCGGACTTCACCGAGGAGGAGCTCGAGCCCACCGAGGCGAAGGACGGCATCCCGAGCCCGCTGCCCGGCGTGTACACCGACAAGGGCGTCGCCGGGGGCGACGAGGTGGTCCGCGCGCTGATGGGCTTCCCCATCCGCAACTCGGGGCGCCTCGAGCAGGCGATCCAGGAGATCTACGACCCGGAGAGCCCGCGGTTCCGCCAGTACCTCACCCCGGAGGCGTGGGTCGCGGCGTACGCGCCGCGCGAGCTCGACGTGCACCTCGTGAAGCTCTGGCTCGAGGAGCAGGGGTTCCAGGTGAACTTCACGGCCTCGAACCGGCTGCTGATCCAGTTCACCGGCACGGTGGCCCAGTTCAACGAGGCGTTCGAGACCGAGCTCAGGGTCTTCGAGCGGGCGAACCCGCAGGCGGGGAACCCGCCGTTCGACGTCTTCGGCTCGCTGGAGCAGCTCACCGTGCCGACGTGGGTGTCCGAGCGCACGACCGGCATCATCACCGCGGATCTCGCGGCGAGCACCAAGCCGCTGCCCGCCGAGGCCGGGGACATCGTGTCGGAGCCGCCCGGCGACGTCGATCGCGGGTTCACCCCCGCGCAGATCGCGGCCGCGTACGACCTCGATGACCTCTACGAGCTCGGGTTCACGGGCCAGGGCGTGAAGCTCGGGGTCACGATCGGCGCCACCTTCAAGCTCAAGGACCTGCAGTCGTTCTGGCGATCGTTCGGCCTGCAGCGGGCGAATCCGGAGATCGTCCTGACCATGGAGCCGGTCTCGACGCGCTACACGGAGTCGACGCTCGACGTCGAGTGGTCGGCGGGCCTGGCCCCGGGCGCAGACGTCGTCGTCTACCAGGGGCCCGACGCGCGCAACACGTCGATGGTCTACACGTTCAACGAGGCGATCGCCCGCGGCGAGGTGTCGGTCATCACGGACTCGTTCGCCCACCGCGAGGACTCCGAGCCGCCGGCCGTGCGGCTCCAGTACCACTACGCGGCGCAGATGGCCGCCGCGCTCGGGATCACGGTGATCGCGGCGACCGGCGACTCCGGGCAGACCGACACGCCCTCGGCGAGCCCGTACGTGACCGGGGTCGGCGGGACGCAGCTCTGGCTGACCGGCAACGGCGAGGTCGAGAGCGAGAACGCGTGGACCTGGTCCGGCTCCGGCCCGACGCTCTCGTTCCCGATCCCCGCGTGGCAGGTCGGCGTCGTGGAGGGGTCCGACGGCAAGCGGGCGGTCGCGGACCTCGCGATGCACGCCTCGAGCTCGCCGAACCCGTACTGGGTCTACTACCTCGGCGAGTGGCAGCGCTACGCCGGGACGTCGTTCTCCTCGCCCGCGTTCGCGGGGATCGTCGCCGTGGTGAACAGCTACCGCGCCGCGCAGGGCCTGCCGCGCGTCGGGTTCCTGAACTCGATCCTCTACACGACCCCCGAGGTGCAGGCGACGTTCCGCGACGTCGTGACCGGCGCGACGGAGATGTTTGCCGCGGGGCCGGGCTGGGACTACCCGACGGGCTGGGGCGCGCCGAGCGCGCTCGGCCTGGCCACCACGCTGCCGTAGCGGCGCGCCACGCCGGGTCGGGCGGCGGCGCGCGCCGACCTGATCCGGCGGACCGCCGCCGTCCGCCGCCGTCCCGCCGCACCGCCGCATGCTCGCCAACCTGCCGCTCTTCCCACCGAACGGGCTCGACCGCAGCCTCCACACCGCGGTCCTGATCGGGCTCGTCTTCGGGACGCTCTTCACCGAGACGCTCGGGTGGACGTACGCGGGGCTCGTCGTGCCCGGCTACCTCGCGACGGTGTTCTTCGCGGCCCCGGTGACCGCGGTGTTCATCATCGCGGAGTCGGTCGTGACGTACCTGTTCGTCGCGCTGATCGGCCGCTGGATCACCCGGACCGGCGCGTGGTCGACCGCCTTCGGGCGCGAGCGGTTCTACCTGTTCATCATCGGCGCGGTCATCGTGCGGCTCTTCGTCGAGGGCTTCGTCGTGCCCGAGGTGGCGGCGCGGTACGACTTCGTGCACTCGCGGGAGCTCTACAGCATCGGGCTCGTGCTCGTGCCGCTCATCGCGAACGCCTTCTGGAACAGCGGCCTCGTGCGCGCGGCGCCGCGGCTCGCGGTGGTCACGGCGCTGACGGCGCTCGTGCTCGGCGTGCTGCTCCGGACCACGAACCTGTCGGTCTCGCGCTTCCAGGTCCTCAACGAGAGCCTGTCGCTCGAGTTCCTCGAGCTGCCGAAGGCCCACATCATCCTGGTCATCGGCGCGCTGATGGGCGCCCGCAACAACGTCCGCTACGGGTGGGACTACAACGGCATCCTCGTGCCGGGCCTGCTCGCGGTGGCCTGGTACGAGCCGACGAAGCTGCTCACGACCACGATCGAGGCGCTGGTCGTCTTCTATCTGTCGCGCTGGATCACGTCGGTGCGCCCCTTCTCCCGGATGCTGCTCGTGGGCCCGAGGCGCATGATCTTCGTGTACGTGCTCGGCTTCCTCGTGAAGATGGCGATCGGCTTCGCCATGGTGCGGTACGCGCCGGGGCTGCAGATGGTCGACTACTTCGGCTTCGGGTACCTGCTCCCGAGCCTGCTCGCCGTGAAGATGTGGAACAAGGAGCACGTCGGCATCGTGATCATGCCGACGATCCAGGTGTCGTTCACGGCGTTCCTCGCGGGCAACGCGGTCGGCTACGCGCTCGTCGCGCTCGGCTGGGGCAGCGCGCCGCCGCCGCCTGCGGCCGAGGCGAGGCCGCCGCCGCGCGTCGAGAGCGCGGCGCTGTCGCTCGTGCTCGCGGACACGGTGCCGCGGCCCGGCCCGCGCCCGCGGGCGGCCGCGATCGCGGCCGACATCGAGTCGCGGCGGGTCGCCTACCGCCTCGCGCGCAGCGTGCTGCGCGACGGCCGGCCGGCGGACGAGCTGCTCGGCGTGGCGGAGCGCGCGCGGATCTCGGTTGTACAGGAGGGCGCGCAGGAGGGCGCGCGGGAGGGCGACGGCGACAGGCCGTGGTACGTGATGACCGCGCGGTTCGAGGACGCGGAGGACGCGCCGAGCGCCCCGCGGGCGGCGCTCCGCAAGCGCGTCGGCCGGAGCCCGACGTCCGCGCCCGAGTGGCTGGTGCTGGCGGCGCCCGCGGAGATCGGCTCCGCGCTGCCGGCGGTGGCGCTCCGGTTGGCGGAGCTCCTCGACGCGTCGGGGGTCGTGCTGCTGTCGCGCCACGGCGCGATCCGGCGCCACGACGAGGCGTTCGCGGCCGCGATGATGGAGGCGATGGAGGACCCGCAGGTGCTGATCGTCGAGCCGGGCGGCGGCGACGGGCCGGAGCTCAGCGTCGTGGGCTCGCCGGCGGGGCTGCCGGTCGTGTCGATCGGCGAGGCGCTCGGCGCCGAGACGGCGATGACGTTCCGCCCGGCGGCCGAGCAGTCGACGCTCCTCGCCGACGCCCCGCGCCTGCGGGTGCCGCGGAAGGTCGCGGAGGCGGTCGGCGCGCGCGTGCTCGGCGTGCCGGAGGTCGTGCGCTGGAGCGGGACGCTGGAGGAGGAGCTCTCGAAGCGGATGGTGTCCCTGACGGAGGTCCAGCCGGGCCGGTTCCGGCCGCCGTCGATCGAGGAGCTCCGGCTGTTCGACAGCGTCGTGGCGCCGCGGCTGATCGCGGCGGCGACGCGCGGCGGAGGCGCCGCCGCCGCGCCGGCGCCGACCGCGTGGGAGCGGGCGATCCTCGGGCGCCTCGGGTACCGCGAGGTGCGCATCGGCGGCACGGACGCCGCGCCGGCGGCGTGGGGCATCGCGGAGCCGGGGCCGGAGGAGGGCGGCCCGGAGCGCCGCGGGAACCCGGCGTGGCTCGTGCTCTCGCACCCGCCCGCGCCCCCGCCGCCGCCCGGGCCGGCGGCGCGCCGCGCGGGGCCCGCGGCCTCCATCGGCGGGATCTTGCCGACGGCGCCCTCGCCGGGCGCGGTGAGGTCGCCGCTCACGGGCGCGATGCTCGTCGAGGTGCCCGCGCCGCGGTGGCAGATCGGGGTGTTCGGCGCGGGGCTCGCGCTCGCGGACGCGCTCTCGGCGCAGTCGCTGCTGCTCGCGGGGGCGGTGCCCACGGCGGAGCCGAGCGGCGCGGCCGACGTGCGGCGCGCGGAGGGGCTGCGCAGCTTCTTCCAGCGGGCGCACGAGGTGTGGGTCGGGGACGGCGGCAATGCGCTGTCGGTCCAGGCGATCGAGGCGGAGCGGAGCTACGAGCGCGACGCGGTGGTCTCGTTCGGGTACGAGGTCGTGCGGCCGGAGCACGTGCCCACCTTCGCGGGGCCGCTGCTGGAGACGCTGCGCGATCTGGAGCTGCGCGTCGGGATCTTCGACGGCACGCGCGAGCAGGTGCCGTTCAGCGGCGCGACGGACATGGCGATGAGCTACGCGAAGCGGTTCGCCGAGGGGCGGTTCGCGATCGTGTATCTGGGCAGCGCGATCCGGCGCTTCTTCGAGCTGCGGCGCTTCGCGGCGCCCGGGCAGGGCGAGACGCGCCTCGAGGCGCGGCTCACGCGGCTCGGGGTGGCGCCCGCGCCGCTCGACGTGGCCGAGCGGGCGCGGGCGCTCGCGACGTGCGCGGCGCCGGGCGCGGGGGCGAGCGGGGACGAGGCGTGCCCGACCCGGGGCGTGGCGGCGGAGTGCGATCTCGCCGCGTCGATGGAGGGCTTCCGGCGCTACACCGTCGAGCGGAACCCGTACTACCTGAGGGCGCACTTCGCGGCGCAGGCGGCGCTGGCCGGGGGCGCGCAGGCGGCTGCGGCCGGGGGCGCGCAGGCGGCTGCGGCCGGGGGCGCGCAGGCGGCTGCGGCGGGGGGCGCGGGCGCGCAGGCGGCGCTGGCGAGGGGCGCGCAGGCGGACGGGCTGCGCGCCGGGGCCGCGACGCGGTGCCATGTGGAGCTCGGGCGCGACGTGATCACGGGGCGACCGTGGGTCATCGCGGCGCGGCCGGGCGAGGCGCAGCTCCTGCCGATCGACGGCGCGCTCGTCGCGGTCCCGGGCCCGGCCGTGCCCGGCGAGCTGCGGCTGCGGCGCGCGGTCACCGTCGGCACGAGCGCCCTCCGGGTCCAGGCGGGCGCGTCGAGCGCGGGGGGCGCGGCGGGCGCGGGGGCGCCGGCGTCCGGGTCGGCGTCGCCCGGCGCGGGGGCGCCGGGGTCGGCGTCGCCTGGCGCGGGGGCGCCGGGGTCCGCGTCGCCCGGCGCGGCCCCGCAGGAGGCGACCCCGTGAGCGCCCCGGCGAAGCGCCGCGAGCCCTCGAGCCACGAGGCGGCCGCGCCGCCGCGCCCCGCGCGGCCGCCGGCGAGGGCGCGCCAGGCGACGGGGGGCTTCCGCGCGCGGGTGAACGCGCCGCGCAAGGGGCTGAACCCGCGCTGGCTGATCGCGATGTCGCTGCTCGGGGTGACGGCGGCGGCGCTCTCGCTCCTGCCGAGCGCGCCGCCGCTCGGCAGCTCGCTGCCGGCCGAGGACGAGATCCTCGCCTACCACATCGAGCCGCAGCGGGATCTCGTGGTCAAGATCCCGGCCGAGATCGACGCCGTCGAGGTGACGACCTGGGGGAGCGTGAAGGCCGACGTCTGCGACTCGGCGAAGCGCTACCCGTACGGGTTCGTCGCGGCGTTCGTGAACGAGCGCGGCAAGGAGGTCGCGCGGCACGTGTACGACCTCGAGAGCCGGGTGAGCTGCGATCCCGATCGCCCGCTCGGCGAGGGCGAGTACGCGGCGCGGCTGGCGGGCGGCGGGGGCGCGGTGACGGATCCGCGCTCGACGCTGCTCATCACGCACGACGTGCTCCCGCAGGGCGGCCAGGTGCGGCTCCGGGCGAAGCCCGCGGTGGGGACCGACGGCGCGCCGATCGAACTGACGATCCTGTCGCGGCTGGAGGGCCGCTACGAGCGCAGCGAGGCGTCGCGCGCCGTCTTCGAGCAGAGCCTCGACGCGGAGGAGCGGCGGCAGCTGGGGCGCCGGGTGTCGGCGCTCGGCTTCGCCGACCTGCCGGAGCCGGCGCGCAAGGAGCTGCTCCGCGGCTGGGCGCGGCGGCTCGAGGCCAGCGGCCGCGAGGGGCTCGACTACGAGATGTCGCGGCTCCTCCTGCGGCGGTTCCGCATGCCGTACCCGCGCGCCGAGGGCCGCGGCGCGTCCGAGTTCGTGGTCGGCGAGCGCCACGCGGCCGCGCTGAACTTCCGCGGCCCGCTGTCGCTCGACATCGAGGGCCCGCCGGGCCGCACGGTGCGGGTCGCGGACGGCGCGAGCTCGTCCGCGAGCGTGGCGCTCGGCCCGCTCGGGCGGGCGACGGTGCGGCTCGCGCGGGAGGACATCCGGACGGTGGTCATCGACGGCGTCGGCCCGGATTTCGGCGTGCGGTTCGGCGCGCCGGAGGCGCAAGCGATGCAGCAGGTCGGCGAGATCGTCCACCCGGCGATGCCTCCGCCCGCGGTCGCGGACGAGGGCGCGGCCGCGCCCGGCGCGGCGGAGGCTGCGCCCGGCGCGGCGGAGGCTGCGCCTGGCGCTGCGTCCGCGACGATCTCGCCGGCCGCGCCGGCGCGGCTCCAGACGCCGCCGGACGTGCGCATCGTGCGCTACCTGGCGCTGGATCCGAGCGACCCGGTGATCGCGCGGATGGCGCCCGGGCAGGAGCTCCTCGGGCTGCTGATCCGGACCGAGATCGAGGCGAGCGGCGGCGCGAACCAGGGCGACGCGACGGTGGTGGCGCGGTGGGGCCCGGGGCCGTCCGAGCGGGCCGAGCTCAAGGTGACGCTCCCGCGATCGCGCTTCGAGTGGTGGAACGACGGGTTCGATTCGTCCGAGCCGCGGCTCGCGATCCTCCGGCCGCCGGCGGGGGTGGAGCGGATCGAGATCACGGGCGACGCGCGGACGCGCGTGCGGCTGCGCACGATCGAGCCGGGGGTGAACGAGACCCTGTACCGGCTGCCGTACCGGGTCGCGCTGGCCGAGGACGAGACGTGGCGTTACGCGCCGTTCGACGTGAGCACGTGGACCGACGTGCGGGCGGTGAACCTCGACGACCTCGAGCGGAAGGAGCGCTTCTCGGACCTGCGCGAGCAGGTGCGGATCGAGCGTTCTGGGGAGGGCGCGAGGTCGGACGCGGATCGGCCGGAGCGCACCCTCACGCCGGAGCACGCGCCGGTGCGCCGGCGGCTGCTCATGCCGGCGTGGCAGTCGGCGGGGGAGCCGTCGCCGGGGGACGCGTGGACGCCGCTGCTCGTGCCGAAGGACGTGCGCGTCGACGGCGAGGGGGCGCGAGCCGGGCGGCTGTCGGTCATCTACCGGGCCGCGCGCGCGTCGCTGGGCAAGGAGGTCGCGGTGCGCGTGGACGGCGAGGTGGCGCTGCAGGAGCCGATCGTGGCGCTGTCGGGCGCGCTGCGCGTGACGGCGCCGGCGGGCACGCGCAAGATCGAGATCGAGGGGCTCGGCGACGCGGGGGCCGCGTACACGGACGCGCCGCCGGCGAACGGCGGGGCGATCGTGCGCCGGCGCGACGTGTTCGAGCTGACGCGCGGCCGGCCGATGACGTACCGCTTCCGGCAGGAGGCGGGCGAGACGCTGCACCTCGTGCTGTTCGTGGTGACGCCCGGGGAGAACGCGGACTACCGCATCCGGTACCGGATCGAGGGCGCGAAGCCCGCGTCGCGCGAGGCGGCGTTCTTCCGGCGCGTGACGCTCCCCGACGGCGTGCTGGCGGGCCGGGGCGGCGATCTCACGCGCGCGACGCTGTGGGAGGCGGCGACCGACCAGCGCGGCACGGACGGGGTGGGGCGCTCGGTGATCCGCCTGGGCGACGACCTCGCGCCGGGCGAGCGCGTTGTGAGGCTATCGCTGCTCGGGCCGCAGGCGGGCGACGCGGGGGAGACGGCGAAGGAGGTCTGGATCGGGGCGGTGCTGGTCGGCCAGAAGGGGCCGGGGCGGGACAGCGGGCCGAGGCTGTGGGTGGAGGACGATCCCTGAGGCGGGCTCGGGTGCCGTGGTCGGCGCCCGGGCGTTCATTCTGGAACGAGCGGTCCAGAACGAGCGGCGTCCGGGCGTGGAGAGGGTCCGATGATAGGCTACGGCGTCGGGCACGAGCCGAGCAAAGCGAACGAGGGGCCGTATGAGCGTCGACGACGTGTACGAACAGCATGTGCGCGGGCTGCCGCTGGCCGATCGCCTCCGCCTGGCCGAGCGCATCGTGGCTCAAGCGGCGGCGGAGGCGCAGGGGAGCAGCCGCGCGGCCGGTGCCAGCGCAGGAGCCGAGGCGCTCGGTAGCACGCTCGGTAGCAGGCTGCGCGCCATCCGGGCGCGCATCGAGCGCTCGGGGGAGCCACTGCTCGACGAGGCTGGTTTGCGCCAGGAGCTGGCCGGTCGCCGGGGCGGCGCCGCGGCGCTGGAGCTGGAGGGCGATGAGGGCGATGCGCACCTTCGTTGATGCGGGGGTCTTGATCGTCGCGGCGCGAGGTACTGGCGAGCACGCAGAGCGCGCTCTCTCCGTTCTCGAGGATCCGAGGCGAGAGTTCGTCGCCAGTGTGCTGTTAAAGCTCGAGGTGCTGCCGAAGCCGCTCTACTTCCGCCGCACGGAAGAGGTCGAGTTCTACGAGACATTCTTCTCGGCGGTATGCGCCTGGACGCCGCTCTCCGCTGAGCTTTCGGAGCAGGCGTTCGCTCTGGCCTCGCGGCATGGCCTTGCTGGTATGGATGCATTGCATGTCGCGGCGGCGCTCTCGCTCGGTGCGGACGAGATGATCACAACCGAGCGCAAAACCAGCCCGCTATTCCGCGTGCGCAGCCTGGCTATCTCCAGCATTTTCGCAGAGCAATCCTGACCGTCGGGAGGTCGTCGAGGGCGCGCCCGGGCGTTCACCCTGCACCTCGCGCCACGGGCGCGGGCGGCGTCATTGCGTGAGCTCGCTCGCGCGACCCCTGGTCTCCGCCCCCCTGGCCGCATCGCCCCCCGAGCTCGCGACCGGGATCTCCAGCGTCGCCGTCGCTCCCTTGCCAGGCCCGTCGCTCTTCAGCGTGAGCGAGCCCCCGAGCACCCTGGCGGCCAGCGCGCTGGAGTGCAGCCCGAAGCCGTGCCCGCCCTCGCGCGTGGTGTAGCCGTGCGAGAAGAGCCGGGGCAGCACCTCCGGCGCGATCCCCACGCCGCTGTCCACCACCTGGATGCGCGCCACCTGCCCGTCGCGCCGGAGCCGCACGACGAGGCGCCGATCGCCCTCGGGGACCCCGGCCACCGCGTCCGTCGCGTTCGCGAGCAGGTTGACGAGGATCTGCAGCACCTTGTGCTTGTCCAGCTGCAGCGCCGGCAGCGCGTCGAGCTCCCGCGCCACCGAGACGCGGTGGCGCCGGAGCGCCGCCTCCTGGATGCGCAGCGCGTTCTCGATGACCTCGCCGAGGCAGCACTCCTCGGCGAACAGCGTGCTCTTCGCGTAGAGCTGCTGCACCTGGATGATCGTGCGGATGTGCTCGATGTGCTGCTGCGTGTACTTCAGGCTGCCGAGCAGCGACTCCTGCTGCCCGGCGAGCTCGCTCGCGAGCGCGGTGAGGTACTCGGTCAGCCGGCTCCCCCGCGGGTCCTTCGTCAGGAAGTGGGCGAGATCTCCGCGGTTGTCCTGGAGCATCGCCGCGATCTGCCTCAGCCGGCCGACGCGTGAGCCGGCCAGCGACTCCTGCATCATCTGCGCGTCCGCGGTGATGCTCGTAAGGACGTTCCCCACGTTGTGCAGCACGTTCGAGGCGATCTCGGCCATGCCTGCCCCGCGCGCGGACTCCGCGATCTGGGACTGCGCTTGCTTGAGCTCCCGCGTCCGCTCCTCCACGCGCTTCTCGAGCTCGTCGTTGGCCTGGCGCAAGGCCGCCTCGGCCCGCTGGACCTCCGCGTAAAGCCGCGCGTTCTCGATCGAGATCGCCGCCTGGGAGGCGATGTGCTCGAGCAGCGCGATGCGGTCCGGCGTGAACGCCTGCGAGGCGAGCCCGTTCTCCAGGTACAGCACCCCGTGGAACTCCCCCTTGCGCATGAGCGGTAAACACAGCACCGACTTCGCCCTGCCGCTCGCGAGGTAGGCGTCCGACGAGAACGGGTGAGGCCCGAGCGCGTCGCCGATGAGCACGTGCTCGTGCGTGCGCCTGACATACGCGACGATGCTCCAGGGCAGCGCCTGGCCGTCGTCGCCCGGGGCGACGACGACGCCGCCCCGCTCTCGCCCGGCGTCGGCGACGGCCTCGACCGCGAGCCGATCGCCCTTCGGCAGCAGCAGGGCGCCGCGCTGCGCCCCCGCGTTCTCGATGGCGACCTGCATCAGCGTGCTCACCAGCCGCTCGATCACGATCTCGCCGGAGACGGCCTGCTGCGCCTTCACCAGCGCGAGCGCGTCGATGTGCGTCACGATCGTATCGCACGTGGCGGTCGCCGGCCGAGCGGCCACGGGAGAGGCGAGCTGAGGCCACTGGGCCTCGAGGTGCCTGACCTTGCCGTCGGCCCCCCACTGCCGGTAGGCGTCCTGCGCCTCGCGCGCGTACGCCGCGGCGATGAAGGGCAGCTTTCGCTCGCGCCAGAAGCGCGCCGCGAGCTCGTTGGCCAGGCCGACGTTCTGGACGAAGCTGTGCTCGCGCGCCGACTGGATCGCCTCCTCGTAAAGGTGCATCGCCTCGTCCTGCCTGCCGCCGACGCGCGCGAGCTCCGCGGAGATGAGCCGCTCGGGCGCGCGGAAATTCTCCGGACAGTGGCTCGCCCACTCCTCGAGCTGCCGCTGGCTCTGCCGCATCGCCTCGAGGTGCTCTCTCTGCTCCTCCGGCGTCGCGTCATGAAAGCAGGCGGCGAGGGTCAGGGAACGATAGAGGTGGAAATCGAGGAGCTGAATGTGGCTGGTAGAGGCCCAGAGCAGCTCCCCGGCCCTCGGCGCGACGCGCCCCGCCTCCTCATAAGCGCCCGCCATGTACCTGGATTGCATCTTGAGGATCCAGTACCAGCACCGCATGGTGCTCATGCGGTCCGGCGTCAGCGCCGCCTCGAACGCGGCCTCGTCGAAGCCGTCGCCGTCCATCGTCTCGAACGATCGCGTGAGCCCGCGCATCTGCTGCACGAACCGCTGCGCAGGGAGCGTGATGTCCTGCACGTCCCGGAACCCCGCATTGCGCTGGAAGTCCAGGCGGGCCACCGATTCGCGGTACACATCGGCCAGGTCGTGCCCGAGGCTGATGCGGTCCGTGACGATGTGGTTGCAGCAGTAGCAGGCGACCTGGAAATCACCGGACAGGACCGCGTGGTGGAAGGCGCTCCGCGCGAGGTCGAGCGAGATGGAGATGGGCCGAGTCCAGTAATTGATGATCTCCATGGTGTAGAGCACCTTGCCCCGGCACGCGGCGTAGTTGTGTCGCTCGACCAGGTCGCAGGCGAGCTTGCCGAAGGCGTAGCCCAGCTGGTACTTGCGGAAGGCGGCGCCGGCCATGACGCCGTACCAGGCGTATCCCGGCGCGGCAGCTTCGGTGTTCCCGTGGCGGAGGGAGAGAGAGACCATCCGGCAGAGGTGGAGCACGAGCAGGTTGCCGTCCGTGAAGAACGCCGGCGCGAACAGCGCCGCGAGCAGGTCCATCGCCGCCTTCACGTCGGTGTCGGCCGCGAGCGGCAGCTCGACGAGGCTGTCGATGGCGCGGTCGCCGAGGAGCGCTGTCACCTCCTCGTTGGCCGCCGCGACTTCGTCCCACGAGGGGCGGGGCGGCATGTGCATGCCAAAGAGATCCAGCCCCGCCAGGATGCTCGCGACGGCCGCCTCGTTCTCGCTGGAGGCGACGTGGAGGTCGCTCTTCAGCCGATGGACCGTCGCCTTGTCGACGCGCGTGCGCGCCCGGTCGAGGAGCTCGTCGGCCAGCCGGCGCGCCTCGGCGGCGTGGCCGAGCATGAACTCGCTGCTCGCGCGGTCGAGGCGCAGCTTGAAGGCGAGCTCGTGGTCGGTCTCCCACGGATCGCCGGGGATGAGCGCGAAGGCCGCGGTGAGGTACGAGATCGCCGACCGGTGCGCGGCGGACGCCTTGGCCTTCCAGCCGGCCTCGGCGTTCAGGCGCGCCGCGCGGTGGCGCTCGGCGCCGTCCTCCATCAGGTCGGCCGCGGCGTTGAGCTGGTTCACCACGTCGAACAGCCGCTCCCGGACCTCCTCCGGCGCCAGGCTCCCGAGCAGCAGGCGGCCGATGCGCAGGTGCACGGCCTTGCGCTCGTCCGCCGGAGTGAGGACGTAAGCCGCCTGATGGATGCGGTCGTGGAGGAACCGGTACTGGTCCGCCGCGCCGCGCACCAGCATCCCTTCCTGGAGCGCGGGATCGAGGTGCCGCTCCACCTCGCCCGTGTCCTGGCCGGAGATGATGGCCAGCGTCTTCAGCGAGAACGTGTTGGCCACGCACGCCGCGAGCCGCAGGAGGTGCTGTGTCTCGACCGGCAAGAGGCGCAGCCTCCCCGCCATGAAGTCGACGACGTTATCGGAGTAGTCCTTCGCCCTCACGCCCTCTGCGTCCCACCGCCAGCCCCCGTCGGGCACGCGGCAGAGGAGCCCGTCCCGGTTGAGCGTCGGCAGCATCTGGACGAGGAAGAACGGGTTGCCGCCGGTCTTCTCGTGGACGAGCGCCGAGAGGGGCGCGACGACGTCCGCGCCCGCGCCCGGGAGCGCGTCGGCGACGAGCTCGCGCGTCTGCTCGGCGCTGAGCGGGCCGAGCTGCACCTCGCTCACCCGCGCGCCCGCCTTGCGCAGCTCGTCGAGCGCGAGCAGGAGCGGGTGGGAGGGCCCGACCTCGTTGTCGCGGTAGGCGCCGATCAGCAGCACCGGCGGGATGTCCGGGTGTGTGGTGAGGTGCTGGATCAGCTTGAGGCTGGCCAGGTCGGCCCACTGCAGGTCGTCGAGGAAGATGGCGAGCGGCTGCTCGGACGTGGCGAGGACGCTGAGGAACTGCTGGAACACGAGGTTGAAGCGGTTCTGGGCCTCGGCGGCCGGCAGCTCCTGGACCTTCGGCTGCTCGCCCACGACGAGCTCGAGCTGCGGCACCAGGTCCACCATCACCTGTCCGTTGTCGCCCCACGCCTCCCGCAGGCGCTGGCGGAAGCTCCCGAGCCTCTCGTCGGTCTCCGCCAGGAGGTGCTGCACGAGCTCGCGGATGGCCTGCGCCATCGTCGCGTAGGGCACGTCTCGCTGGAACTGATCGAACTTGCCGCTCAGGAAGAACCCGCGCCGCGCCAGGACCGGCCGGTGCAGCTCGTGGACGACCGAGGACTTCCCGATCCCCGAGTAGCCGCTGACGAGCAGGAGCTCCGGCCGCCCGCCGCGCGCGGTGCGGCCCCACGCCTCCACCAGGGTGGCGACCGTCGCCTCGCGCCCGTAGAGCCGCTGCGGCATCTGGAGGTGGGTGGAGACGTCGCGCGCGCCGGGCTGGAAATCCTCGATGCTGCCGCGGCGCAGGCCCTCCCGGCACCGCTCGAGGTCGGCCTTCAGGCCCTCGGCGCTCTGGTAGCGCTCGTCGGCGGTCTTGGCGAGGAGCTTCATCACGATGGCGGAGAGCGCGGGCGCGAGCCCGGGGACGAGCTCGTGCGGGAGCCCGGGGACGCGGGCCATGTGGGCGTGGAACCACTCGAGCGCGTCGTCCCCCTGGAACGGCAAGGTGCCAGTCAGGAGCTCGTAGAGCGTGACGCCCAGCGAGTAGAGGTCCGTGCGGTGGTCGATCGCGCGGTTCATGCGCCCGGTCTGCTCGGGTGACATGTACGCCGGCGTGCCCTCGATGAGGTTGGCCGGCATCGCGTCCACGTGCTCCACCTTCTGGGACGCGGCGATGCGGAAATCGATGATCCACGGCTCGCCCGACGGCGCGACGACGATGTTGCCTGGCTTGATGTCCTTGTGGATCACGCCGTGATAATGAATCTGCGCCAGCGTCGCGGTGAGCGGGATGGCCAGGTCGAGCAGCCGGCCGACGTCGAGCGGCTCGCCCGTGAGCTCTTGCAGGGGCTGCCCTTCCACCACGCGCGTGAGGACGAGCGCCGGACGCTCCTGCGAGAGCTCGCACGCGAGCGCGCCGATGACGCCGCGCACGCCCTGGAGTCGCCGCAACGTGCCGTGTTCCCGGCGGTAGCGCTCGCGCTCGCGCGGCCCGGGGCGCGGCGCCGCCGGCGTCTTGACGAGCACGGGGAGCCGGTCCCCGTCGCGCACGGCCTCGTACACCACGTCGGCGTCTGTCGCCCTGATGACGTCGAGAAGCGTGTATCCGTGAACCTCGAGCATGGCGGTGGCCTCGTCCCTGTCGGCTGGGTCACGTTCTGCGGATCGGCGCGTCGCCGCTCCGGTCGAGCAGCCTTTGCACCCGGTCGAGCGGATGACGCGCGCGCCGGCAGTTTCAGCGCTCTGCCGCGACGCGCAGCCTCGAGGATCATTGGAGCTACTTCGTCGATGCCTTGCAACAGCAAACCGCTCATCGCGCTCGCGAGTGCGATGAGGGGACGCGTCGCTCCTCGAGGTCGACGGGTCGATCGACGTCGCACGCCGCACGCCGCACGCCGCACGCCGCGCGCCGCGCGCCGCACGCCGCGCGGAGCGCCGGGAGCGCTGGAGACGGTCGCGTGGTGTGCTCGCGTACCGATTCTGCCGCTGCGCAATCGGCGTGCCGCGGGGTGGGCGCTTTCCTTGCACGGCGTCGGGTGTGCTCGCGTAGCTTTCTTCGCGCGAAGCGCGCAGGCATACTGCGGGCTGAGCTGTAGCGCTCCGCTCCGCCGCGCTGGCGAGCTGCCAGCCGTCATGTCGACATCGGTCTTCATGTGCTCGCATGGGTGCGACGGTGGGAGCCATCCACGATGGGAGATCGCTGAACACAGAGGTCGATGATGTGTGGTCGCTCTCAGGAGGCCCCGAGCCAATGGACGGAGTGAGCGCGAAGAACAGGAGAGTCCTCATCGTCGACGACACCGAGAGCATCCACAGGACGTTCCGGGACGTCCTCGCCCCTGCCGTGAGCGCCGCCGAGCTCGACACGCTGGATGCGTTGATCTTCGGGGGCGGGGACGGCGGGGCGGCTCGCGGGCCGAGCTTCGAGCTGACGTCGGCCTATCAGGGCGAGCAGGCGCTGGCGGCGGTCCGCCGGTCCTTGCAGGCCGGCGCCCCCTTCGCGGTGGCGTTCGTGGACGTCCGCATGCCGCCGGGGTGGGATGGGGTCGAGACGCTCTCTCGCCTGTGGGCGGAGGACCCGCTCCTTCAGGCCGTCCTCTGCACGGCTTACTCGGACTGCTCCTGGGATGACGTGATGGAGCGGTTCGGGCAGACCGATCGCCTGCTCATCCTCAAGAAGCCGTTCGATGTCGTCGAGGTCCGGCAGATCGCCTGTGCGCTCACGGAGAAGTGGAGCCGGGAGCGCGAGCTCGTCGACGCGGTCGCCCGGATGCTGGCGCAGGAGGAGAAGCACCGCCGGCTGATCACGTCATTGCCGGACATGGTCCTGCGCGTGGACAGGGAGGGCAGGTGCCTCGAGGTCAAGCCGCCGCGCGGGCTCGCCCCGGCCGTCCAGCCGGGGTTCTCGCGGGGCGGCCCGGTCGGCGACGCCCTGCCGGACGACGTCGCGCGGCGCTTGCTGCGCGAGCTCGAGCGGGCCCTCGCCGACGACGCGACGCAGGTCTTCGAGTACGGGCAGCAGGTGGGCGGCGAGCTGCGCCATTACGAGGCGCGGATCGTCGGCCTGGACGCGGCGGAGGCGCTGGTGCTGCTCCGCGACATCACCGAGCGCCGGCGCGCCGAGGAGGCGGCGGCCGCGCAGCGGGAGCAGCAGGAGATCATCCGGGAGCAGGCCCGGGCGCTCGAGGCGCTGTCGATGCCGCTCATCCCGATCACCGAGGACATCACCGTGATGCCGCTCATCGGGCACATGGATCGGCGCCGGATGCAGCAGGTACAGGCCACGCTGGCCGAGGGCATCTCCGCCCGGAAGACCCGTGTCACGATCGTCGACTTCACGGGCGTGCCGAGCCTCGGCCCGGACGTGGGCGACGAGATCGTCAAGGTGGCGCAGGCGGCGCGGCTGCTCGGCACCGCCGTCGTCCTGACCGGGATCGGCCCCCGCATCGCGCACGAGCTCACGCGCGTGGGGCGCGATCTGAGCGGCGTGACGACGCGGCTGACGCTGCAGAGCGGGGTCGCCTTCGCCATGGCGCGCTGAGCTGCTGACGTGGCGCCGCGGCGCCGCGACGCCGCGGGGCTGCGGTAGTCCGCTGGTCGTCCGCCTGTTTTTGTGTAGAGTTCCCCCGCGCGCCCCCCGCGGCTCGCCGCACCGGAACGAGCACCATGGCGGACACGGCGGACATGACAACGAGCTTGCCAGGCGAGCACCTCCTCTCGGTGCACAGCACCCATCGCGCCGGCGCGCGCCGCGGCGCTGGTCTCGCGCCGCGCCTGCGCGCTTTCGCCGGGCTCGCGTTCGCCGCGGCGGTCGCTCTCGGCGGCTCGGCGGCGCGCGCGCAGCAGCAGCCACCGCGTGATCCGGTGGCTGCTGAGGCGCTCTTCAAGTCCGCGCGCGCGCTCGTCGACAAGGGCGATTATGCGGCGGGGTGCCCGAAGTTCGAGGCGAGCCTGGAGCTCAACCCCTCCGCGAGCACGATGATCAACATCGCGCGGTGCCACGAGCGCGAGGGCAAGGTGGCGACGGCCTGGCACGATTACAATCGCGCCATCGTCCTGAACCGCGAGACGGCGGGGGAGCAGCGGCGGCGAGGGCTCGAGGAGATCGCGAAGAAGGGGATCGCGGACCTCGACGCGCGCGTGCCGAAGCTCCGCGTCGTGGTGAAGAGCGCGCCCTCCGGCGTCGAGGTGCAGCGCGACGGCACGCCGGTCCCGGCGGCCGCGCTGGGCGAGCCGCTGCCGGTCGATCCGGGCCCTCACGACGTCCGCGCGAGCGCCCCCGGGCACGAGACGGAGACCCGCTCGGTCACGCTGCGGGAGGGCGAGTCGGTGACGGTCGAGCTCACGCTGCGGCCGGTGGCTGGGCCTGTCGCGGCGACCGGGCCCACGGCGGCGACGGGGCCTGACAAGCCGAAGGAGGCGCCGGGCGGGGGCGTGCCGACCTGGGCCTGGGTCTCGGGGGCCGCGGGGCTCGCGCTCGCCGGCGCGTCGGTCGGGTTCTTGATCGACGACCTCTCCGCGATCGGCGCATTGCGAGACAACTGCCGCGAGGTGACGGGCGGGACGTACTGCAACCCCGGCTATGACTTCGCCGCCGACAACGCGCGCAAGAACCTCGATTTCGGCCTCTTCGTGGGCCTCGGCGGCGCCGGGCTCGTCGCGCTCGGGGCGGCGGCGTACGGGATCGCGGGATCGGGCGGCGAGAAGGCGCCGGCGCCGGCGGCCGTCGCGCTGCCCTGGGTCGCGCCTTCCGGCGCTGGCGCCAGCCTCTTCGGGAGCTTCTGATGCGCACAGGTGAGGGCGTGCGAATGCATTGGTCCAGACCTCTCGTCGGGCTCGCGATCTCGCTCGTCGCCGGGAGCGCGTGCGTCCCTGACGTGGAGCCCGACGTGTTCGTCCTGCCGCGCTGCGACCAGGTCGCGCCCGCGTGCGGGCCGGAGGCGGAAGAGAGCTGCTGCGCCGAGAGCAACGTGGTGGGCGGCACGTTCAACCGCCTGAACGACGCGGCGTTTCCGGCCACCGTCGCCGATTTTCGTCTCGATCGTTTCGAGGTGACGGTGGGTCGATTCCGGCAGTTCGTCGCAGGGTATCCGGCGACCAGGCCGAAGGCGGGCGCGGGCGCGCACCCGCTCGCCAAGGACGGCGGGTGGGACCCGGCATGGGACTCGAGCTTGCCTGAGGGGCAGGAGGAGCTGCGCGCCTCGCTGGAGTGCGACGCCAATTTCCGGACGTGGACCGACGAGCCTGCCGGAAACGAAGCGGTGCCGATCAACTGCGCGAGCTGGTATCTCGCGTTCGCCTTCTGTGCCTGGGACGAGGGCCGGCTGCCCACGGAGGCCGAGTGGAACTATGCGGCCGCGGGCGGGAACGAGCACCGAGAGTATCCGTGGGGAGCGGCGGCCCCGAGCCAGGACCTGGCCGTGTTCGAGTGCGAGACGACGACCACGGTGTGCCCGGTCCCGCGCGTCGGGTCGAAGTCCCCGGCGGGGGACAGCAAGTATGGGCAAGCCGACATGGCGGGCAGCTTGTTCGAGTGGGTGCTCGACTATCACGTCGGGCTCTCGGGGAACTGCGACAACTGCGCTGCCCTGGAGGACGGGGACCTCGGGAGGGATGCCCGCGGCGGGGCCTTCTCCCACGGGGCAGAGACGCTGAGCACGGCGTTTCGGGTCGGCGAGCTGCCCGAGAGGCGGCTTTCCTTTTACGGGTTTCGCTGCGCGCGCGACGAGTAGGGGGGTGGAGTCGGCCCGGTGCGGCCGGGCTGTGCGCGACACGCTCCTTGTGGCTCGGCGCCTTCAGGGAGCGTATCATCGCTCCTGTCCGTGCCTGGCTCGATCGCTGACGACCGGGAGGCACCCGGCGCTCGTTGCGCCGATGTGGAGCGTCGGTTCTCGCGGGATCTTGGAGGACGAGACGGAGGATCGCACCCGTTCGGAAGTCGAACCGGTGGCTCTGGACCGTTTGCGGTGCCGGGAGGTGGTCGAACCGGTGGCTCTGGACCGTTTGCGGTGCCGGGAGGTGGTCGAACCGGTCCCTCGGAACCATTTCCGGTTGTGCTGCACTTTGCCCCGAAGTACAGCACTCGCTATTACCGCGCCCTCCCGGAAGTGGAGTTCGTCCCGATCTCGATCCATGTTCGTGATGACTATCTCCTGAGTGGTCCGTGCCCCGCCATCATGGAGTCGGCGCGGACCAGTGAAAGGAAGCCGGCGTGGATGCAGCAGCTCCACCGGTAGCGGCGGCGGCGGCAGCTCCAGCAGCAGCAGCTCCACCGGCAGCGGCGGCGGCAGCTCCAGCAGCAGCAGCTCCACCGGCGGCGGCGGCGACGCTTGTGGCCCCCGCTCATCCATGTATCCTCTTTCTGTAGTCGACCATAGCGTGCCCGAGTGCGGCCTTGTCGCGGCCGCTGGGCGGGCACAGAAGGGTAGGCAAGGATGCGCCGCAAATGGATGGGACTCTGCGCGCCGTTGTGTGTGACGTTAGCCGTTGCAGCTTGCAGCTCGGATGATTTTCCGGCGGGGGTCGAGGCGCCTCGGGGGCAGGATGGCCGAGGGATGCAGCCTGCGACGGGATCGGATCGGATGCCTTCGGATCTGCGCGCGGCGTACATCGCTGCGGTTCAGCGGGATGCTCCGCCGGAATACCACATCGTCAGGGGAGGCGCGCTCGAGGCGCCGAACCAGGCCCAAAGGTTTCTATCGGAGTTCACGAACACGGGCGTCCGCGTCGCCCCGCAGCAAGGTGCGGGCGCGTGGAGCTTCCAAATGTCAGCTTCACGTTACGGATGCTCCGATGTTCTGACGCAGCTTCCGGTGGCCGAACCCGATGCTCGACAAAACCGAGTCGAATATCGTCGTGAGGGAACGGCCTCGAGCGCCCCGGTCGTTGAATGGTATCACAATGGATCGCTCGGGCTCGAGCAAGGTTTCACCTTGGCGTCAGCGCCAGGCTGCCGCCAAAACGGCGGAGGCGAAGTCACCATCGAGATCGCCGTCGGAGGCAATCTATCCGCCGAGCTCGTGAAGGAAGGGACCGAGGTCCATCTGCGCGACGAGACGGGCCATGTCGCGCTCCGGTACACGGATCTCCACGTGAGCGACGCATCGGGCAAGGTGCTCCCTGCGCGCCTCGACACGGGGCCTTCTACCATCACCATCCGCGTGGACGATACCGCCGCTGCGTATCCGATCGTCGTCGATCCGCTGGTATGGGTCGAGCAATCCACCCTGCTGGCGAGCGACGGCATGATGTACGATGCGCTCGGCTACTCGGTGGCGATCGACGGCACGACGGCGCTCGTGGGCGCCATCGGAGGCGACGGCATCGGAGTAAACAGGGGCGCGGCCTATGTGTTCGAGAAAGTCGGCGGCACATGGACGCAGACAGCGAAGCTTTGGGGGAGTGATAGTACAACCCAGGCACAGTTCGGCTGGTCGGTTGGGCTCCGCGGGGACACGGCGCTCATCGGAGCTCGGTACGACAGGCCGCTTGGAATTTCCGTCGGAGCCGCCTACATTTTCGTGCGGAGCGGGGGAACATGGACGCAGGAAATGAAGTTCCAGCCGGTCAACCTGTCTTCAGCCGAGAATTTCGGCTATGCGGTGGCGCTGCCCTCGGCGGACAGGGCGATCGTGGGTGCCCCTGACGCGGATGCGAACAAGGGCGCGGTTTACGTTTTCGCCAAGAGCGGCGGGGTATGGACGCAGGAAGCGAGGTTGTCCGCGAGCGACCCCGGCACCCATGACCGTTTCGGTCATGACCTCGCAGCGGACGGGGACACGATCGCCGTCGCCGCCCCCACGGCCCAAGACTACGGCTATATTCACGGAAAGGCTTATATCTTCGACAAGGTTGGCGGCGTGTGGACGGAAACCAAGAAGCTTCTGCCCGCCGATCTGACCCAAACATCCCATTTTGGCACTGGGATTGCCATGTCCGGCGATACGGTGGCGGTCGGGGCAAGCGCGGATCAAACGCTCGGCTATGCTTCCGGCGCAGTCTACGTCTTCGATCGCAATGGCGGCGCGTGGCCGCAGACTGGCAAGCTGCTTCCCTGGGATACGGCATGGGTCACCAATAACTATTTCGGTACCGCGGTTTCGATGCTCGGGGATACGCTGCTGGTAGGGGCCTACAACAATTCGCAGCAAGCCGCGGGCGCAGGTGCGGCATACGTCTTCGACAAGGTCGGTGGTGCATGGACGCCGAGGCAGAAGCTCCTCCCATCTGCGGGAGAAGCGAACCGCATGTTCGGTTTTTCGGTCGCCATGAGCACGAACACCATGGTCATCGGCGCGCATGGCGATGGCCCTTCAGGGCATGCGCCCGGCCGAGCTCACATATTCGAATCGCAGTTCGCTTTCGCGGACGGCGATGCCTGCGCGCAGAGCGCAGAGTGCGCCAGCGGTTATTGCGTCGACGGCGTCTGCTGCAACAGCGCATGTGGCGGAAACGTCGCCGGCGATTGCCAGGCATGCAGCGTCGCGGCCGGCGCGTCGGAGAGTGGCGTCTGCGCGATCTTCTCCGCCGGGACGCTCTGCCGGGTGGCGACCGACGTATGCGACGTGGCGGAGACCTGCAGCGGGGTCAGCACAGCCTGTCCAGCCAATGGCTGGGCCTCTGCCGGCACGGTCTGCAACACCTCTGCCAATTCGTGTGATGCCGCGGAGACGTGCACGGGCTCGTCGGCCTTGTGCCCACGGGATCTCGGTCCAGTCTTCACCTGCGCTACGCCGTGCGCGGCGCCGAGCTTCGGGTCGGCGACCACCATCTCGACCGGCGCTCATAGCCCGCAGGCGGTCCGATTGGGCGATTTCGACGGTGACGGGGACGTGGACATCGTCACCGCCAATTACAGTGGCAACTACCTCAAGATCTTCCTCGGCAACGGCAGCGGCAATTTCACGGCTTCTAGCACGATTACCGTCACAGGCGCTCCCCGCGAAGTGGTCGTCGCCGATTTCAACGACGATGGCAAGCTCGACCTCGCGACGGCCAACTACGACGGGAACAACGCCGCGGTCCTCCTCGGCAACGGGAACGGCACCTTCGGCGCCCCGACGTATCATGCCGCGAGCGTGAACCCTGCGGACATCGTAGCGGCGGACTTCGACGAGGATGGTCACCTCGACCTCATTACAGCGAACCGAGGGGACAGCAATGCCACCGTCTTTTTCGGCACGGGAACAGGGAGTTTCCCCAGCTCCTCGACCTTCGCGACCGGTGGACTGCCGCGGAGCGTGGCGGCTCGAGACTTCAACGGCGACGGTCGAATCGACGCGGCCACGGCAAATACCTACTCGAGCAACCTCACGATCTTCCAGGGCTCGGGCACGGGAAGCCTGTCGTCCAAGCAGACGATTGCGGTGGGCGCGAACCCGAGGAGCGTCGCGGTACACGATTTCAACAGCGACGGGAGGGTGGACATCGCCACGGCCATCGACAAACAAAATGTCGTCAAGGTGATGTTGGGTAATGGCGATGGCACCTTTGGGTCATCGACGTCGTTTGCGACGGGCACGGCGCCCTACTTCGTGACGCCGGGTGACTACAACGGTGATGGGGTAACGGATTTCGCGATAGCGAACGAGAAGTCGAACGACGTCTCGATCCTGCTCGGGAACGGTGACGGCACCTTTGGCGCGGCCACGAATTTCGCTGTCGGTGCGGCGCCGCATTCCCTCCGAGCGGCGGATTTTGATGGTGATTCGGATCTCGACCTCGTTGTCGCGAACAGCTCTGGCAAGAGCATTTCGGTCTTGCTCAATACCTGTAGCTGCTCTCTCGCCTGCGTGCCCTGAACGATTTGCGCCCCTGCCCTGCCCGCGATTATCGCGACGTAGCACCAAGCGGAAGGCATCCTACCGTATAGCTGTACCCTACTGAGCTCGGGAACGCCGCGGCGACATACGTCTTCTCGACCTTCGGCGACTCGACGCCCAGGATCAGCATGTGCTCGGCCAGCCACCCCTGCTCCCGGCCGAGCACCGAGGCGATGCGCAGCGCGAAGCACTTCTTGCCGAGCAGCGCATTGCCGCCATAGCCGCTCCCGAGCGACCAGACGTGCGGTACGTCGCCGATGCTGTACTCTCCCGCAGGGATCCCGAAATTGTTTCCTTCCGGGAAGACGAGATTGGGCAGCTCCTGGAACGAGATCTGCCCCTCGTCCAAGAGGACCACTCGGTTCTTCACCCGGCGCGGGTAGGCGTCCTGGAACGCGAGGACCTGAAAGGCGCCCACGGAGTGGCCGACGAAGTATGCCCTGCGGATCCGCTCGTAGTCCATGAACTGGCGGATCACCTCGTTCATGAACGGCACCAGGTCGGTGACCACGTCGTGAGCCGACTGACCTTGGTTCAGCGGATCGATGGAAAGGACGCCGTACTTCCTGAACTGTCCCCGAAATAGGCGCCCTCGCGCTCGGTGTACTCCTCGCGCTCCTCCCTCGTGCTCGCGAGCGCGTTGTCCTTCCCCCGGACCGAGATCCTCAGAGCTCATCGCCGCTCCGACCGATCCCGCACAGACCCAGGCCCCCGCACCCGACCCCCGCGAACCCGCCCCCACGCCGGCCACGGCGCCTCCGCCTTCTCCGGCAGCCACGGCTTCTCCGGCAGCCACGGCGCCGGACCTCCCGTCCCCGCGCCCCGACCAGCGCGGGCCCTTCCGCGCCGAGCACGTCCGGCCAGGCGACCCGTGCGAGCTGTCGCATGGGCACCCGGTCTTCTGCCTGCCCAGCGGCGGGCGTGCCTCGGGCGCCCTCTTGCTGGGCGGCGCGGTCGTCGCCTGGGACCCCGCCGTCTCCGAGGCCGGCGCCGGCACCGGGTACCGCCCTGCGCCCGAGGTGCTGCGCGCGCCGCGCGTGGCCGTGGGCAACGTGCCCGATACACCAGGCTGGGTCCCGGGCGCGCCAGCGCTCGCCATCGAGTACGCCGACGCCGACAACGACGAGGCGCGCCTGGCCTGGACGATCGACGATCTCCTCGGCGCAGGGACGCGCTGGGTCTGGGTGGTGCGGCTCGCAGCGCCGCGGCACGTCGAGGTGCACGCGCCCGGCGAGCCGCCGCGGCGCGCTCTCCCGGGAGAGTTGCTGCACGCGCCCGGCGCGCTGCAGAACCCGGTGCAGGTCGAGGCGCTCTACGATCGCGCGGCGGCGCAGCGGGCCATCCTCACCAGCCTGCTGCAGCGCGAAGGGCACTCGAGCCTGGAGTCGCTCCGCGACAGAGGCCTCCGCGAGGGACGCAACGAGGGCCTCCAGCAGGCCGTGCGGGACGTCTGCGACGTGCTCGGCATCGCGCTGTCGACCGACGAGGACGCGTCGCTCCTCGAGCTGGACGGGCCGGCGCTCGCCGCGCTGCTCGAACGGCTGAAGCGCGAGCGGCGCTGGCCGCTCCCGTAGGCCTCGGTGATCCGCCAGTGACGGCTGCGGTGCGCCGTGCTGCCCGAGGCCTCGACGATCCGCCCCTGTGGCGACCGCGGTGCGCCGTGCTGCCGTAGGCCTCTGACGATCCTCCCCTACAGCGGCTGCGGCGCGCCCTGCCCCCGCGAGGGGCGCGGCGCGCCGTCGCCGATCGTGCGCTTGCGCTCGCCACCGGAAATCGGCTAGCCCGATAGCCCACGGCGCACGGGGCGCACGGTGGGCATGGGACAAGGGTAATCGCCGTGGATCTCGACGCCTTCGTCGCATCCGCTGCCCGCCGCGCGCTGCTCGGCGCGGCGCTCGCGCTCGCCCTCGGAGCCGCCCCCGGCCTCCCGGGCGCGCGCGAGGCCGCCGCCGCGACGCCGCTCGCCTGGGTGGCGCCCGACAGCGCGCGGGTCGTCTCGTGGAGCGACGGCCGGCCGCAGGGCGCCTCCGCGCCGGCGGGGACGCGCGCCGCGCCCACCGTAGCCGACCCGACCGCGCCCGTGGCGCTGACCGAGGAGCAGCTGCTCCTCGTGCCCGTGGAGCCCGGCGATCGCCTGGAGGTGCGCGGCGAGGTCGCGGGCATCGGCCTCGGCTCCGGCGTGGGCGACGCGCCCGACGTGATCACCTGGATGCCGCTGCCCCCTCTCGAGGCGGGCGCGCGCGACGTCGCGGTGCCGGCGTGGTCCAGCGCGCGCTTCCTCGCCGTGCGCGCGGCCGTCCCGCGCGGCGCCGAGCGCGCGCCGGTCGCCGTGCGCGTCGCCGTGCGGGAGAGCGCGCCGCTCGCCTGGTACCGCCTCGACGAGGACGTCGCGGCGTGGCTCGGCGGCCGCGCGCCTGCGCCCGCCACCGCGCCGGGCGAGGCGGGCGCGCTGCTCCGGTGGGTCGACGCAGCGCGCGCGGCGCTCTCCGCGCCGGGCGGCGCGGGCGCGGCCTCCACCCGGGGCAACGCGGGCGCGCCGTCCGCGCGGGGCAGCGCGGGCGCGCCGTCCGCGCAGGGCAGCGCGGGCGCTCCCCCCGCGCCGGCCGCCGCGCGTCTCGAGCCCGCCGCGGCCGCCTGGCTCACCGCGCGGTACCTCGAGGAGTCGCTGCTCCTCCGGCCGCTCGTGGAGCCGTACTTCGTCGCGCGGGATGTCGAGGTGCGCGGCGGCCGCGAGGGGCCCGACCTCCCAGCCGTCGAGCGCGCCACGCCCTGGCGCTCGCTCGGGGCCGGGGCGCGGCTCGCGCTCCGCGCGCCCGGCGCGGACGTGCTGCGCATCGCCCTCCGGCCCCGCGCCTTCGGGGCGACGCGCGTCATCGTCCGTGCAGGCGGCGCCGTCGTCCGGGAGCTCGCCTGGCGCACCGGGCCGCGGCTCGCGGACGCCGCGCGCTGGAGAGAGCCGCGCTGGATCCGCGTGCCGCTGCCCGTCGACTCGCGCGAGGCGACCGTCGACGTGGTCGAAGGAGAGCTCGCCGTCACGGCCAGCGGCTACCGGCAGCGCGCCGGCGTCGCCGAGCTCGTCGCGCCCCAGCGGGACCGCGCCGCGCTGCTCGACCGCGCGGCGCAGCGCGATCGCGCCGGCGCGGGCGACCGCGCGCCGGCCCACGCCGAGGCGCCGCGGCTCCTCGCCGCCGCGGACCGCGCCGCCGCCGCCGAGCCCGCGAGGACGGCGCTAGCCTTCGCCGCGCTTCCGGCGGTGTCGCCGCCGCTCCGGGCGCTCTTCCTCGCGGAGTCGGTGCGGTGGGCGCCGTCCCCGGCCGTGGCGTTCACGCGCGCCGCGCGGGCCTATGCGGCGGCGCAGGGCGGGGCGGGAGCGAGCGCCGCGCCCCTCCAGCGCGCCGCCCTCGCGCGGCTCGCCGCCGCGCACGCGGATCCGGGCGCCGCGACCGCGCCCTGGGCCGCGCCCGGCGGGGCTGCGCCGGCTGCCGCCGCGCCCGGCGGGGCCGCGCCGGCTGGAGCCGCGCCGGCTGGAGCCGCGCCGGCTGGAGCCGCGCCGGCTGGGGCCGCGCCGGCTGGAGCCGCGCCGCCGCGCGATGTCGCCGGCGGCCGCGCGCACCCGGACGACCTCGCGGCGGTCTCCGCCCTGGGCGCGGCCCTGTCGCCGGCGATCGATGGCCGCCGGCCGGTCGGGGCGCCGCTCGCGGAGCGCTACGCGCTTGGCCATGGCGACATCGAGAGCGCGGCGCCCCTCGCGCGGACCGCCTGGGCGCGCGAGGCGCCCTGGGACGCGCTCGAGATCCCCGAGGGGGTGACCGCGTGGAGCTCGATCGCGCCGCCGCGCGACGCGCCTCCCCCCGCCGCGGGCAGCGCCGCCCCGCGCGACGCCGCGGACGCGCTCTGCGAGGTGAACGCCGAGTCCGGGCTCCGCTGGACGCTCCTCGACCAGCCGCGCGCAGAGGTCGCGGTCGAGGCGCCGCCGGGCGCCCACGCGCGCGTGCTCCTCCGCAGCGCCTCGACCGAGGTGGTCCCCGAGTCGTCGGTGCTCATCGACGGCACGCCGGCCGCGGTGCACGGCGGCGCCGGGCTCACGTCGGTGGTCGCCGTGGCGCCCGGCGCGCGCACCTTCGAGCGCCGCGCGGGCGCCCCGCCGGTGCTCGCGCGCATCCCGCGCAGCGGGCGCGCGCCCTGCGCCTCGCTGCGCGAGATCATGCAGTGGGCCTGGGTCGACGGCGCCGTCACCTTCGCGCTCCCGGACCCGGAGCGCGCCACGGTGGCGCGCGTCGTCCTGGCGCCCGCCGCCGTGCTCGGCGAGGCAGAAGGCGCCCCGGAGGCCCCCGGCGGGGCCGCGCGCGCTGCGCGGTCCCCTGGCGCGCCGTCCGCCGCGCGCGTGCTCCGCGTGAGCGCCGGCGCCGCCGTCCACGAGGCCTGGGTGAGCGCGGGCGCCACGGGGACGATCGAGATCCCGGTCCCCGCCGGCGCCCGCGAGCTGCGCGTCGAGACCGCCGCGCCGGCGCTGCTGCGCGCCGCCGTGCGGCTGCACCCCGCTCCGCCCTCCGCGCCGCGGGTCGTCACGCCGGCGCGGCCGCCGTCTGGCGCGCCCGTCGACGGCACGCTCGACCAGATCCGGCGCGCCACGCGCGCCCTCCGCGCCGCGCCCGCGCCCGCCCGCGCGGCGCTCCGCGCGCAGCGCGCCGCCGCGCTCGACTCCCTCGGCTTCCCGGCGCTCGCCGCGCTCGACAGCGCCGCCGACGACGACCCCTGGGACGCCGCGCAGCTTCCCGGCGCGTCGAGCGCGGGCGCGCCGCCGTCGACGGTCTTCTCCCTGCCGCCGGGGAGCCCGCCCGCGGTCCCGCTCGGCCTGCCTGCGCGCGTGCCGCCGCTCCCGCTGCCCGCCGACCGCGCGCCCCTCGCCGACGCGCGCGCGGCCCGCATCGCCGGCGACCCGCGCCGCGGCGTCGCGCTGCTCGCCGGCCCGGCGGCCGACAGCGCGGGCGCGGACGCGCTCCTCCTCGGCCTGCTCGCCGAGCGCTCCGGCGACGTGCGGATCGCCGCCGACGCCTTCACCCGGATCGGGCTCGCCCACCGCTCCGCCGCCGCGCTCGCCCGCGCCGCCAACCTCGCGACCGACGTGGCCGCCGGCGCCGAGAAGCCCGATCGGCTGCTCACCCTGCGCGCTCTCGCGCTGGCCGAGCTCGCCGTGCAGACGGCGGTCCGCGAGGCTGCCGGCGGGGACCAGGGCGCCGCGCCCGCAGCTCCCGCGAGCTCCGCGCCCGCAGCGCCAGGCGCTGCTTCTCCGTCCGGCTCCGGCAGCACGCCAGCGGGGTCAGCTCCCTCCGGCTCCGGCAGCACGCCAGCGGGGTCAGTTCCCTCCGGCAGCACGCCGTCCGGGTCCGTGCAGCCGCTCCAGCTCCCGCCGGCCGCCCTCGCGCGGCTGGCTCCGGTGACTGGCTGGGCCGTGCCGCCGCGCGCTGACGCCACGGCCGGCTCCGCCACGCTCGAGCTCCGGGCCAGGGCCGACCGCGACCTGCCGCTCCGCGTGCGCGTGCGCCGCGCGCTCGTCGACGCCCCGGAGGCGGCGCTCCTCATCACCGACGGCGCGCGCGCCGAGTTCCGGCTCGACCGCGCCGCGCCGGGCGCCATCGTGCTCGACGGCTCCTGCCGGGCGCTCGACCGCGACGAGACGCCCTGCGCGTTCTCCGTCGCGCTCGACGGCGCCCCGGTCGCGTGTACCGCCGCGGCCGCGCCCATGACCGACCGCTGCGTCGTGCAGGTGCCGCGGGGCAGCCACCGCGTCGAGGTGCGGCCGCCGGCGGACCAGAGCGTCCTCGGCTGGATCCGCGCGACGGCGGCCGGCGCGGCGCAGCCCTTCTCGGGCCGCGTCCTCTCGACCTGGCACGACATCGACCCTGCCCGCCCCCTGGAGCTCGCGTTCGCCGGTCCGACCGTGGTGCGCATCCGGGCCCACGCCGCCTACGAGTGCGCCGCGTCCCCTCGCGCGCGCGCCGCGCTCGCGAACGGCGACGATCCCACCTGCCACCCCGAGGTCGCCTCCGCCACGCCCGCCGGCGTGCTGCGCTTCTCGGTGTCGCCGCTCGACGGCGCCCCCGGCGCGGCCAGCCCCGGCGCCGGCGCGGCCAGCCCCGGCGCCGGCGCGGCCAGCCCCGGCGCGCCCGGCGCGGTGGAGGAGGGGACGATCGCCCTCGACGCCACCGAGGACCGCGCCGCGCGCCGCCTCGGCGTCACGCGCGAGCCGTTCTTCTGGCTCGGCGGCGAGGTCGAGGCTCGCGTGGCGGTCCTCCCCGAGGGCCCGCACGTGCTGCGCGTCGCCTCGCCGGGCGGCCGCGCGCTGCTCCGCGTCGAGCTCGCCGTCGCCACCGGCGCGCCCCGCCCGCGCGTGCCGCCGCCCGCGCCGCCGCCGCCCGCGCCCGTGTCGCCCGCGGACGAGCTGCTCCGGCCGGCGCCCCCGGTGGGGGAGGACCCGGACGCGGGGCCGCTCTCGATCGGCGCGTACGCGCGCCTCGTCGACAGCGAGCTCACCGAGGAGGACCTGCGCCTGCCGCTCCGCTTCCTCGAGCTCGGCGTCGACGTGCACCGCGAGCTCATCGAGCGCCGCGCCTGGATCTCGGCCGCCGGCTTTGGCCGGCTCCGCGACGGGCCGGAGAGCTTCGGCGCGGAGGCGCGCTTCGATCTGAGCTCGAGCGGCTGGGTGCCCGGCGCGGCGCTGAGCGGCCGCGTCGTGTTCCAGCCGGGCGCCGGGGACGCGGTGGGCGGCAGGGCGAGCGCGAGCGCTTTCTGGTCGATCCCGCTCGGCGGCGAGCTCACGCTTTCGCCCTGGGCGGGCTTCACGCTGCTCGCGGTCGACGAGTCGCTGCGGGGCGTCCCCGGCGCCGACAAGGACATCTTCACGCCGTACGCCGACGAGCACTGGACGCAGGCCTCGCTCGGCGCGCGCCTGCGGCACCGGCCGTTCGTTGACGCGCTCGTCACGGCGGGCACGTCGCTCCGGCTGAGCCCCGTGCCCTCGACGCTCGACCGCCTCGACGCGACGCTCGACCTCGACCTGATCCCGGGCCGCGGCCTGTGGCCGTGGATCCAGCTCGGCTGGCTCGCGAGCTACCGTCCCGTGAACGAGACGCGCGACGAGGCGTTCCTGCGCGACGCGTTCACCGCGGGCCTCACGTTCTGGAGCTGGCTCTCGCGCGGTCACCGGGTCTCGCTCGGCGCCGAAGGGACGTTCCTCTTCGACATCCCGAGCCCGGCCGAGACCTCTCCGCGCCTGTCGGCACTGCTCTTCGCCCGCTACGACTACACCGCCGGCCGCGGCCTCCGCGACTTCCCGCCGCACGCGACGCCGTTCCGCGACAGGCAAGAGGAGGGGAGCGGGGTCATCGAGCGGGAGCGGCCCGCGGTCGAGCCCTCGTGGGAAGACCCGTAGGGCAGGAGAGCGGCTGGCGCCGGCGCGCTCCGCGGAGGGGACGAGCCAGCGCGCGCGGCGCGCGCGAGACGCCAGGGCAAACAGGCCTTCTGGGACATCTCCCAGTCGATGTCGACACGCCCGAGAGATCGTCAGTCGCCACATTGCGATGCGAGAGACGGTGCGTCGCGCGATCCGCTCCGCATGGAAAGCGACGCTATCTCAGCATCATCAACCACGTAGGGACGCGGCTTCCTTCACACCACAGCCACCCTGCGGGTCCCCGCACGGCCCTGCCGATCGTCGCCCCTCCCCAGGCCCCAGGGGTGTCGGGTTTGTCACTCCCCCGCCTGACCTGGGCCACGCTACTCTGCGGAGGTCCACGAGACTTTCTCGTCAAACCTCATGACAGTCGAGCTGATTCACGCCATCGTTCGCCAGACCACTGTCCTCATCGCCCAGCTGGCGACCTCGGGGGGCTGGCGTGCCCCCCTGGCCCAGCTCGCGGACCAGGTGTTCCAGGACCTGGTGACCGAGCTCGAGCGGCAGGGAGTCAGCCGCAAGGTGGGCGCCGACATGTTCGGCATGGGGCTCCGGAGCTATCAGCGCCGGGTCCGGCGGATCACGGAGAGCTCGGTCGAGCGGGGACGCTCGCTCTGGGAGGCCGTGCTGGACCACATCCGCAGCCGGGGGATCACGCCGCGGGCCGAGATCCTGAGGGCGTTCGCCGCCGAGGACGATGTCCTGCTCCGCGGGGTGCTCTTCGACCTCTGCGAGAGCCGCCTGATCTTCCAGGCGGGGCAGGGGGCTCAGGTGGTGTATCGCGCGGTGTCCGACGACGAGCTGGGCGCGCTCCGCGCGCTTCGATCGGGCGAAGGCGTGGACGAGCTCGTCTGGGCGATCATCTATCGAGAAGGCCCGCTCACGCGCGACGAGCTGTTGCAGCGGGCGCACCTCGAGCGCGTGGAGCTCGACTGCGCTCTCGGGCGTCTCGTGGAATCGGCGCGCGTCGAGCGGACCGGAGAAGGCGCCGGAGCGACGTACAGCGCCGCGAGCCTCTACGTGCTCCTGGGCTCGCCCGTGGGGTGGGAGGCGGCGATCTTCGATCACTACCAGGCGATGGTGAAGACCATCCTGTGCCGGTTGCGCGAGGATCGCACCGCGCCCGGCCTCGCGGACCGCGTCGGGGGGAGCACCTACACGCTCGACGTGTGGCCCGGCCACCCGTACGAACAGCGGGCCTCCGAGACGCTGGGGCGCCTGCGCGCCCAGCTGGTCGAGCTGCGCGAGCAGGTCGAGGCCTACAACGCGGCGCACGAGACGCCAGACAGGTACACGCAGGTGGTTCTGTACGTCGGACAGTGCTTGATCCAGCAGGACGTCGAGGGCGGCGATGAGGGCGGCGATGAGGACTAGAGTGGTCGCGACGGCGTGCCTCGTCGCGGGCGTGGCGGGCGCGGCGCTCCTGGCCTCGGCCTGCAGGAACATAGGCCCTCAGACCGGCAGCGAGACCAACTTCCTCAGGACCTGCGATGCCAGCTGCGGGGACGGCCTCGCCTGCATCTGCGGCGTCTGCACGCAGGCCTGCTCGGTCGCCGACGAGTGCGCGGCGCTCGCCTCCGGCGCCGAGTGCGTGGCCGTGACGGCGCGGCCCGCCGAGGCGGCCTGCGCCGCGGCCGACAGCGCCGCGTTCTGCGATCTCTCCTGCAGCGGCGACGCCGACTGCGAGCCGCTCGGCGCGCCGTTCCGCTGCCAGGGCGGCTTCTGCCGAGCGCCCGCCGAGGGCGACACGGCGGCCGTCTGCCCGGTCACCACCCTGGCGCCCGGCGACAACGAGCGAACGGTGACGGTCGGGGACACGACCCGCAGCTACGTCGTTCGCCTCCCTGCGAGCTATACGGGCGGGAGCGCCATGCCCCTGGTGCTCGACTTTCATACGCTCGGCGGGACGCCGGCGGCGGAGGCCGAGGCCTCGGGGTACCGCGAGCTCGCCGAGGCGGAAGGGTTCATCGTCGCGTGGCCGCAGGGCATCGACGGCGCGTGGAACATCGGTCCGTGTTGCACGACGTCGCGCGACGTCGACGACGTGGGGTTCGCGCGCGCCCTGGTCCAGCAGGTCCAGGCGGAGGCGTGCGTCGATGTAAAGCGCGTCTATGCCGTGGGCGTCGCGAACGGCGGCGGGATGGCATACCACCTGGCCTGCAACGCGGCGGACGTCTTTGCGGGGGTCGCTCCAAGCGCCTTCGACCTCCTGGCGGAGTCGGAGCAGCCCTGCGATCCGGTGCGGCCGGTGACCGAGGTCTCGTTCCGGGGCACCGCGGACGTGCTGGTACCCTACGAGGGGGGGCCGCAGCAGGCGCCGAACGGCGAGGACATCACCCTGCTCGGCGCGGTCGGCACCTTCGAGCGGTGGGCCGAGCTGAACCAGTGCACGGGAACCCCGAGCGCGGAGGACAGCAACGGTTGCTCGACCTACTCGAGCTGCGCGGGCGGCGCGGAGGTGACGCTGTGCACCGCGCAGGGCGGCGGCATGGCCTGGGGGAGCCCCGAGATCGGGTGGGCCACGCTGAAGCGGCATTCGCTGCCGTGAGCGCGTGACCAACGAACGCCGTCGTGAGGGCCGGGCGCGGCGCGCGGCGCGCCGTCCTCCTGCGAGCCTCCATCGCGTGTCCGAGCCGCGCCATCCTCGGGCTGCGCGAGCGACGACCATCGCGTTCCGACTGGCGACAGGTCGTGATCGATAGCATGTTGACCAGGGATTGTAGACCGCCAACCTGACGGAACGGTCGAGCTCGCAGGCGTACTCCTGATTTACTTATCTGCCTTAAGCGGAAACCTGCGAATCGATCGGTCCAGATGCGGAGAATTTTGATGCGTATGAATCGCTTGCTTGGGTCCGTATCCCTCTCGCTCGTGTGCGGCCTGCTCGCATGTGCGATGGATCCGGGTGTTCAGGAGGACAGCGACTCCCTCGAGTCCGGGGTGACCAGCCCGGACGGCATGATCGACGCGACGCTCGCGCTCCAGTCGCAGTGGGGCAGCGGGTACTGCGCGAACGTGACGGTCAAGAACCTGAGCCGCACCGCGGCCACGACCTCCTGGGGCATGGTCGTCGATCTCGGCGGCTCGACGGTGGCCAACCTGTGGAGCGCGCGCTCCACGTCATCGGGAGGGCGGCTGAACGTCACCAACGAGGGCTACAACGGGGCGATCGCGCAGGGGGGAACGGCGTCGTGGGGGTTCTGCGCGAACGGCAGCGGGCGGCCCACCATCGTGTCGGCCAGCAGCACGGGAGGCGCGACCAGCTCCTCCTCGAGCAGCAGCGCGAGCTCGTCCTCCAGCTCCTCCTCGAGCAGCAGCAGCGCGAGCTCGTCTTCCAGCTCCTCGACGGGCAGCGGCGGCGGCGCGGGCGGCAGCGGCGGCGCGGGCGGCAGCGGCGCGGGCGGCGGCGCCACGACAGGAACAGGGGGATCGAGCGCGTTCTCGCCGTGCCCGACGAACGGGGATCCTTGCAAGATCCTTCCGCTGGGCGACTCCATCACGGATGGGGTCGGTGTGTCGGGCGGTGGCGGCTATCGGATCGAGCTGTTCAGGAAGGCGCGCGCCGCTGGCCAGAGCATCACGTTCACGGGCTCTCTGCTGAACGGGCCGGCGACGGTCGACGGTGCTCCGTTTCCGCGCAAGCACGAGGGGCACAGCGGCTGGAAGATCAACCAGATGGCGGGGCTCGTGCCGACGCCTTCGATGCAGGAGACCCCGCACATCGTGCTGCTCATGGCGGGGACCAACGACGTGACGCAGGGCGATAACCTCGCCACGGCGCCGCAGCGGCTGGGGTCGCTCCTGGACAAGATCTTCGCCGCGGCCCCCGACGCGCTCGTGGTCGTGGCGAAGCTCATTCCGATCAGCTTCAACGACGCCGCGGTGGTCGCGTACAACAACGCGCTGACGCCTGTCGTGCAAGCCCGGGCGTCGGCGGGGAAGCACGTCGTGCTGGTGGACATGCACACCGGGTTTCCGACGTCGGAGCTCGCGGACGGGGTGCACCCGAACGCGGCCGGCTATGCCCGCATGGCGAACACGTGGTACCAGGCGATCGACGACATGCTGCCGTGAGGCGCTGGCGAGGCAGGTCGTCGAGGGCCGTCGACGACCTGCCTCGGAGCGCCCGGGAGCACCGGCCATAGCGCTCAGCCTGACTTGAGCCCGCCGCAGCCGTTCTCACCTGCTGCGTCGCGAAGCCGACATCGCCGCCCGCAACGTGCTCTTGACGCAGAGCGCCCTGGTGACGGGCAAGCTTGGCGTCCTCCACGTGGTGCTTCACGCCCGCCCACGCCACCTGAAGGCGCATGGCACGCCGTACACCCTGGAGCAGCTGCGCGAACATTCTTGACGCTCGACGGGAAGGTCGGGCCTCTCCTCGGGTTCGCTGAGCTGAACTCCTTCATGCGCGCCTTTCGCGGTTGGGAGCGGACGACGCCGCTGCGCTGGCGTCAAGCGGCGGTCGAGGCGAAGCCGCGCGAGATCTAGCCGAGGTCGACGAGGGGGGATGACAGATCTGTCCACGGGGGGAGACGGCGATCTCGCCGTCTATTCGCGCAAGTCGCAGCGGCGATAGAACAACGACGGTCGGACGCGAGCCGAGAGTCCGCGCAGGTCCTGACCAAACGCCCCCTAACAGAAGGTGACGACGATGAATTATCCTGTTCTTTCCTGCCGAGTGGTGGTCCGCTGCGCCCTTGGGATAGCCGCGCTCTGCCTCGGCGCTTGCGGTTCAGAAAGTGACCCGGTCGACGGTCCGGGGTCGGGAGGCGCCACGAGCGCAGGGACGACGGGCACCGGCAGCTCCACGACCGTAGGTCCGACCGGTGGTGGGACAGGTGGTGGCGCCAGCACGGGCGGTACTACCGTCGGTACTACGGGCGCTACCACCGGCACCGGCGGAGCTGGCACCGGCGGCGCAGGCGCAGGCGGATCGGCGCCGGGGACCACTGCGGGCACGGGCGGCGATGCCGCAACCGGCGGAGGCGATGACGGCCTGCCTCCAACAGGAGACAACTCGGTCGCGTACACTGGCTGCTCGATGGCCAACAACATCGGCACTGGCTACAAGCGCGTCGGCGGCAGGATCATGTGGAACGCGGACAGTTATCAAACGGGCGCCATGGTGGTCCAGAACTGGACGAACCCCACCAGCTCCTCCTGGCAGCTGTTCGACCGGAAGCTGGAGTCGATCGGGGGGAAAGACGTCGTCAAGGCCATCATGGTCCAGATCTGCATCCTGTCCCAGAGGGCGACCGATCAGGAGCTCCGTGACATGGTCAATGCGGCGCGCCAGCACGTCAACCCGGGCACGCATATCTACATCGTGGGCCAGCCGGTGTACAATGAAGGGCACGATTGCTTCATCGCGGGAGCGGGCGGCGCCGACTGGACTGACATGAAGGCGCAAGAGCTGGCCAACGACCCGAGCATCAACGAGAACATGAGCTACCTCGGGAAGTTCATCCTCAACAATGACGCGGGCGAGGTCAGCGACGGCTGCCACGCCAGCAGCCCGAAGGGCGAGGACGTGCTGGGAGAACAGGCAAAGGCGTTCTTCGGGGGCTGATCGGGGCACAGACCCAGCGGAACCGGGCTGCGATGTCGACGGGCGCGCGCCATGCGGAGGGCGCGCGCCCTGGCGGCGAAGCCCGGCGGCGGAGAGGTTGATGATGAGGCACTTGCGCACCATGCGCTGCGTCGGGGCGACGGCTGTGGCGGCTTTGTTGCCGTTCCTCTCGGCAGGTTGCACCTGCGGAAACGATGAAGGGACCGCGGCGGGCGAGACGATCGCGGACGACCGGAGCAGCGGCCACGCGGGCGCCTGGGCTGGAACGGCGCCAAGCTGCGCCGGGCTGCCGGCGGCCTGCGGGCCGTCGGCGAACGAGGACTGCTGCAAGAGCTTGCTGGTCCCCGGCGGAACTTTCGCTCGAAGCTACGACGGCGTGGACTATCTGGACCGGAGCTACCCGGCGACGGTGAGCGACTTCTACCTCGACAGGTACGAGATCACCGTGGGTCGGTTCCGGGCGTTCGTGAACGCAGGCATGGGCACGCAGGCCAGCCCGCCTGGGGATGGCACGGGCGCACATCCGAAGATCCCAGGCTCTGGCTGGGACCCAGCGTGGAACACCAGGTTGCCCCCGAACACGGCTGCGCTGAAGAGCGCCCTGGCTTGCTTTGTCCATCAGAGCTGGACGGACGCGGCGGGGAGCAACGAGACCAAGCCGGTCAACTGCCTGGACTGGTACATGGCGTTCGCGTTCTGTGCGTGGGACGGGGGACGGCTGGCGACAGAGGCGGAGTGGAACTACGCGGCCTCCGGCGGCAGCGAGCACAGGTACTATCCGTGGTCGAAGCCAGCGACCTCCACGACCATCGATGACAGCTACGCGGTCTACTGCGGCGGCACCTGCAGACTCCAGAACGTCGGAACGAGGTCCCCGAAAGGCGACGGGAGGTGGGGGCAGTCCGACCTGGGCGGGAACGCGTGGGAATGGACGCTGGACTGGGACCCGGTCCAGTACCCGATGCCGTGCCATGACTGCGCCGCTGTGACAGCAGGCTCCTACCGGGCTTTCCGGAGCGGCAGCAACGACGATCTCGCCCCGACCCTGCGGTCAGCCACCCGCCACGTCTACTACCCCGAGCACCGAGGCAACATCGGGTCGCGTTGCGCCAGGACCCCTTGGTCCTACACCCGAAACCCGTCGCGCTGATCGGCTTGCTGCTATCTACGACGGGAGATGGGAGCGCCGATTCCGGCTGCGCTCGCGGGCTGCTACCCGGAGCTCTTGCCCCGCGGAGCACCCGTCCCCGTGTTCGACCTCGACGGCGACCGGCGCTCGAGTTCGCCATGAGGGTTGCGGTCGCCGGCCGCGGCGGCCTCTTCCCGGACGCCGCGACCCTGCGTGAGCCCGAGCTCGCCCCGACCTCGCCTGGAAGGTCCTCCAGCGGCATGCGCTTCCGTGGGCGCACGGCGATCTCCGTCAACGGAGCCGCTCGAGCTCGCCCTTCACGGCCTCGAGGCGCGCCTCGCGCTGCGCCTCGAGCTGCTCGACGCGGCGCTGGGCGCCGGAGAGCTCGTCCTCCAGCGCGAGGATGCGCACGACGAGCGGGTTCGCGCCGGCCGGCGAGCCGCTCTTGTCGCCGAGCGCCTCGAGGTGATCGCGCAGCCGCCCGAGATCCTTCTCGAGCCGGCCGATCGTCGACTTCTCGGTCGCCGTCTCCCGGTCGGCCTTCTCCACCTCGTCGAACAGCTTCGCCGCGGCGCCAAGCGTCGCGCGCTCCGCGGCGGACAGCGCGGCGATGTCCGACTTCTCCCGCAGCGCGCGCGCCGAGAGCGAGCGCACGTCGAACGCGTGCAGGAGCGCCTCGTCGATGGTCACCTCGCGCTCCAGCTTGCTCCTCGGCGCGACCCGCAGCACGCCGAGCGGCCGATCGCTCGCCACGTCGAAGTCCACCGCGTCGAAGCCCCGGACGCTGGCGTTCTTCACGATGTCGAGCGCCACGTAGACGCGCCGCTCCTGGCCGCCGCGGTTCTTGACCGCGTACCTGCGCCGGTGCTTGCGGACGAAGTGCTCCGTGAGGTACCCGCTCTGGAAGGCGATCCGCTGCGTGACTTCCTCGGGCTGCTCGCTCGCCGTCCGGAGCTCGACGTCGAGATCGAGGCCGAACAGCAGGAACGCGCGCTCCCTCGGCTTGAGGCGCGGCAGCCCGGTCTCGCCGGCGAAGCCGCTCGCCTCGTAGACGGCGACGGGCCCCGAGGGCAGCGTCTGCGCGGTGGTGTTCGCGAGGCGCGCGCCGCTGCGGCCCCGCTCCTCGTCGCCCTCGAACCACGTGAGACGCTGCGCCTCGACGTCCTGCTGCGTGAAGGGCACGAGCGCCGAGCCGTGGGCCCGCAGGTGGAGCCCCCCGGCCAGCCGGTACGTGAACAGCGCGCCGTTCTCGACGCCGGCCGCCTGCGCGAGCTCCGCGAGGTTGCCGATGCTGAGGGCGTCGCTCTCCTCGGTGCTCCCGCCGCGGGTCGTCGTCCCGTCGCGGAACTGCGGCGGCCGCACGACATGGCTACCTTCCATGCGCCCTTCGCCGCTGCCGAAGCCCATGCCGGTGATCGACCCGTCGGCGTTGTCGCCCCAGAGCTGGTCAGGGGTCCTGTCGGCGAGCTGCGGGACGGTCGAGAGGCTCTCGGCCGGGTGGGCGAGCTCTCGCCGCGCGTAGCGCGGGGCGCTCAGCGGGAACAGGAACGAGTCCGGCCGGCCGTTGACGAGCTCCACGCTGACGCCCGCCCAGGGCTCGTCGGTGTCGTTGTGCAGGAGCGCCCAGCCCTGCAGCCGCGCGCGCCCGCCGTCGAGCAGCAGCCGGTACGTCGAGCGCCACACCGGCGTCTCGGCGATGTAGCCGAGGCGCACCGGCGCCGCGCTCTGCGCCAGCACGCGCAGGCTGCGGCGGAGCTGCGCCGCGCGCCCCGACAGCGCGCCCACGGCGGCGCCGAGGCGATCGGCGACCGCCGGGTCGACCGGGCGCACCTGGTCGACGCGCGAGGCGCGGAGCCGCCGGACCGCGCCGCCCCGCTGGATCAGCGTGAGGTGGAGGTCCCCCTGGGTATCCGGCGCGACGGGGCCGCGCTCCGCGGGGGCGGCCTTCTCCGCGGCCGAGCTCCCGCCGTCTCCGGCGGCCGCAGCCGGGGCGGCCGGCGGCGAGAGGAACATCGGGGGCGCCTCCGTCACCTCGGCGAGCTGACCGATCCACGTCTCGTCGCCGGCCGTGACCTCGACCTCGATGCCGCGCAGGCTCTCCAGCACGTCCCGGTACGTCACCGGCGTGTCCGCATCGGACGGCAGGGCGGCGAGCGAGCGGCTGAGACCACCGCTCAGCACGCTGTCGAACTCGATGCCAGTCACGCGCGCTTTCCCGTCCGAGAGCACGATCAACGTCTTGAGCGCGTCGTCGACGTGGGAGGCGGGGACAGGCAAGGAATCGCTGCTCGAGGAGATATTTCCGCTGCGCTCGAAGTATCCGACGCCGGTCTCGTAGAGCCGCAGCTTCTTCAGGGGGAGCGCCGACGCCGCGGCCGGCGAGGCCGCGGGCGTCACGTGACACCCGGCGCTCAGGGCGAGGATCCCGAGCGCGGCGGCTCGACGGCAAACCAGGGCCAGATCGGGAAGCATTGGAGTCAGGACATCGGGGCTCCCTCGAGGTTCCTGGGCGCCGGGTCGAAGCGCTGTTTCGCCGCGTCCGCGCGGACGCTGACGTCGACACCGCCCGGGCTCGTGCTACGGACGGGCCCCACCCGGGCCAGCGACCGAGAGCGCCTGGGCCTGTGGGGGGATCGCACCGCGCTCACCTGATGACCTTCGTCCCGCTGCAACCTCCCGATCTGCCCCCGATCCGCGCGCGAGGGACGCCGCGCTGCCGGGGCTGCGGCTTGCCGCAGGAGATGTGCCTGTGCGGCGCGCTGCCCCGGCTGTCCGTGCGCACGCGGGTCGTGCTGCTCACCCACCGGATCGAGCGCACCCGGAGCACCAACACGGGTCGGCTCGTCGCCCGCCTGCTCGAGGGCGCGGAGGTGCGCGTCCGCGGCGAGGTCGCGCCGCAGCCGCGCTCGCCGCTGCCCGAGGGGCGCCGGCTGATGCTCTTTCCGTCACCCGGGGCGCGCGCCCTCTCGCCCGACGACGCGCGCGGCGAGCCGGTGGTGCTGCTCGTCCCCGACGGCAACTGGAACCAGGCGCGCCGGGCCTTCCACCGCGACCCCGACGCGCGCGGCGCCGAGCCCGTCACCCTGCCGGAGGGCGCGCCGAGCCGCTATGGCCTGCGGCGCGCCCCGCACGAGGGCGCCCTGTCGACGCTGGAGGCCGTCGCGCGCGCGCTCGGGTTGCTCGAGGGCGCGGCGGTCGAGCGGCGCATGATGGAGGCGTTCGACGTGTGGGTGCACCGCGCGACCTGCGTGCGGCTCACCGGAAAGCTCGACGAGCGGGCGGCGCCCCGGCGCGAGGGAGAAGGCGCGGAGACCGCCCTGGATGGGGAGCTTCGTGGACCCGACGGCCCGTGAGCCGTCGCCGCGGCGATCAGCGGAAGTTCTGCACTGCCCAGACGCTGCCATCCGGGAAGGTGTGGAACCCGCAAGCCACCTTCGTGAACGAGGTGCTGCTCATGTTGATGTAGTGGCCGTGCTTGTTGAAATCCTCGCCGGGCCCCTCGTCCCACATCAGCTGAAGGCAAGAGCCGATCATGGATTCCGGCGGTCCAGGCCAGCCGGGACATTCGTTCTGCGCTCGCTCGTCGCAGGCGCCGAACGCGCCGTGCGCCGTGTTGGTGTTCCCGTCGGACTCGGACTCTTCGTCGGAGCACGACTCCGCCTCGGTCCAGCGCGCCAGGGGCGCCAGGCCGAGCGTGGCGCGGTGCTGGTTGATCGTGTCCACGCACAGCTGCGCCGCGCCCGTCGGGCCGCCGGTGCCGCTGCTGCCACCGGTGCCGGGGCCATCGTCGCCGCCGGCGCCGCCGGTGCCGCCAGCAGGCGAGCCGCCGGAGCCCGCGGTGGTCGCGCCGTCGCTGCCGCCGGCGCCCGCGGTGGTCGCGCCGTCGCTGCCGCCGGCGCCCGCGGTGGTCGCGCCGTCGCTGCCGCCGGAGCCCGCGGTGGTCGTGCCGCCGCTGCCCCCGACGGGTGGGCCGCCGGAGCCATCGCTGCCCCCGGAGCCCGCGGTGGTCGAGCTGCCGCTGCCGGTGCTCGGTCCACTTCCCGGCGCGCCCGTGCCGCTCCCGACGCCAGCGCCGCTCGACGGCCCGCTGGCTTCGCTCTCGATCGGCGCGTCACCCAGCTCGCCAATGCAGCCTGACAGCGCAGGGGTGAACCACGTCGCGGCGAGCGCGATGGCAACTCGGTGAGTCCAGGGGTTAAGCATGAGCCGAGTCTATGGGGCTTTGGACTCGTGCTCAACATCTACCGATCCTGCTGAATTTTTGAATGCATGATCGGTTGTGGCGCAGTCTGTGGACTTGAAGCGTCCCTGTGCGCGGAGAAGTGCGTGTGTCGCACAGAGTTGCGCCCGCCGACTTCGATTTTCACTCGAGCGGGACGGTGCGCTGCGGGCCTTCGAGCGCGCTCGAAGGGTAAAAATCCTCTCTCGGCGTCCTTGGCACCCTCGGCGTCCTTGGCGTCTGGCTCTCTCTTCGTCCCGCGACGCACCTGCCGTGCGGAACCCCGTGCCCCGGGCCCGCGGCGCGGTGGTGGGGTCATTTGAACATGAAGGCGGGAAGGGGGGAAGAAAATCATCAATGATCTTCCCGCCTTCCCGCCTTCCCGCCTTCATGTGACATCTCTCTGGGCAAATGCCCCCACCACGCGCGGCGCGCCCTTGCGGCGCTACGAGGACGACGCCGTCTCCAGCGCCCTGCGCAGCTTGCCGCCGCCGCGCGACCGGATCGAGGAAGCGAGCGGCCGCACGCCGCGGGCTCGACCTGCGGCCATGACGCCGCGGGGGAGCGGCCCGTGGAGCCTGGAGGCCCGCCGCGCCTTCGCCCCGTCCCCCTCCTCGGCGCGCGGCGCCCCGCGCCTCCGCTGGAGATAGACGATCAGCGCGCCGGCGAGGGCGTTCGCGACCATGAGGGAGTTCGTCGCCACGAAGACCCAGTTCTCGACCAGCCAGCTATAGACGACGAACCCGATCGAGGCGGCCAGCTGGCCGATGAAGAGCCATTTCGAGACGCCCTCGCTCGTCCTGGTCTTCCACTGCTTGTAGACCTGCTTGCCGACCGTCAGGACGAGGATGCCCGAGCTGATCCAGCCGATTGCTTCTTCCATGGTCGACCGCCCAGCCGCCGCTCGCGTACCCAGGCCGGCGCGCTCCCGGCGGCGCGTCGCGCGCCCTGCTCATCAAAAAATGAAAGCCACGGGGGCGCGGGGGGCCAGAGATCGCTGTCTCCGCGCCCTCCTCGCCTCCGTGGCTCGAGCCCGTCGTGCGTGCTGCCGCTCGCTCGCGCTCGGGCCCTCGTCAGCCCAGGTTCGCGCCGTTCGCGTGCTTCGCGTGGCTCGTCTTGTCCGCGGACGTCTTCTTGTAGCCCGCGGGGAGGAGCGCCTCGTAGCCCTCGGCCAGCCGCTGCTCGAACTCCGCCTTCAGCTCCTTGCCGAGCTCGGTGAGCCGCTTCTCGTCGACGGCCTCCTCGACCTTGGGGAAGAGCTCTTCTTCCTCCTCCTCGACGTGGTGCTGGATGAGCTCCTTCAGCGTGGTCACGCGCGCCTTGAAGGAGATGTCCTCCGGATCGGTCGCGAGCAGCCGCTTCAGCGCGAGCTCGGCGATGGCGTGCTCCTCGTAGCTCTCGAGGATCAGGTCCTCCTTGATCTGCCGCACGGCGGGATAGAAGCTCTCCTGCTCGATCGCCATGTGCGCGACGAGCTCGTTGGCGAGCTCCGCGAGCAGGGGCGCCGGCTCCGACTTGCCGCTCTCGATCTGCTTGAAGAGGGACTCCACCTTGCGATGCTGCTTCTCGAGCAATGAGGTCGCTTTCATCGTTCTGCCTCCAACGTGCGAGCCGCGCCTTGGCACGGCCGGGGTCTCTGGTTTTCATTGCCGACCGCGGAGCGCCTCGCGCGCAGACCCTCCGGCCAGCTCTCTGCAAGGCGCGCCGAGCGTGGGGGCGAGCGGAACGGCTCGACCCCACGCTCGGTCAACCTGAGCGATTCAGATGCGCTGCGGGCGCGCCAGCCGGGGGCCAGCGCGATCGGCGCGTCAGTCCGTCTTCTCCTCGACCTTGTCCCCCGCCTTCTCGGCTGCGTCGCCCGTCTCCTCGGCCGCGTCCTTCGCCTCGTCCTTGACGTCGGTCGCGGCGTCGTCCACGGCCTCGCCTGCCTTCTCGGCCGGCCCCTGCGGCTCAGGCTTGCTGCCACCACAGCCGACGGCCAGGGCGCCCAGGACCAGCGTCAGATACACTGTTTTCACGGTAACCTCTCCTCCACGTTCCATGGCTCCCGGCGGCGTCCACCCCCGGGCTTGTTCAATGTTCTTCCAATGTGTTCAGCGCTTTGCTTCAGCCCCTCTCGTTCAGCATTCAGCATTCAGCAACGCCCGGGCCAAGCGCGACCATGAGCTCGCGCGTCCTGCTCGACGTCTTGCCCCGGCGCAGGGATCGCCCGGGCTGAGACATATCGCCTCGACCGTGGCGTCCTGCGACGCACAACGGTGCCTGCTCGCGCGCCGCGGAATGGCCGCCCACGGGCGGCCGCCAGGTCGCGCGCCGTGACACGGGCGCATTCGCTTGGCCCCGGTGCAGATCGGAGCAAGAATCCGCCCGGGTAACGCGAGACATGATCCACGACATCGCCAGCGCGCTCAGCGCCATCTTCACGGGCGAGCGAGCCCGCCTGCTGCACGCCGTGGTTCCGGCGCACGTGCACGGTCACACGCTCGCGCTGCTGCGGGCGCTGGGCGAGGCAGGGCCGTCGCCCCGCGCGGTGTGGGTCCTGGCAGATCCTGTGTACGGGCCGAGCCGGGGCTGGGCAGCGCGCGAGCGATCGCTGGCGCGCGAGCTCGGCGCGCGGTCTGCGACGGAGGCCGCGATGGAGGTCGCGACGGGCGCCGCGACGGAGGCTTCGCCCGAGACGCCCGAGCCCGGTCGGATGCGCGAGCCGCTGAGCGCGTTCGCGCGCGCCCTCGCGGCGCACCTCGCCGCCCGCGCGCCGGACTCGGGACCTGTCCTCGTGCTCGCGCCACAGCACATCGACGACCCGCCCGCTTACGCGCGCGACCTCCTCTGGCTCACCCAGCGCGCCGAGCTCGCGCCCGCGCGCTGGGTCCTCGTGGATGCGGTCCACTCGAGCGTCGGCGACCTCTTGGCGCGCGTGGGCGAGGGCGCCTCCCGCGTCCTGTGGCCGGAGGCCGACAGCGCCGCCCTCGTCGAGCTCGACCGCCTTCTCACCGATCTATCGGCGCGCGGACAGCGCCTTCCAGCTGATCTGGAAATGCGCATCGCGGCCGCCTCGCCGCTCCGCGCTCCGGAGCTCCTCCCCCTGCGGCGCCTCCTGCACGAGGCAGACAGGTGTTTTCAGGCGGGACGGCACTCCGAGGCTGCGCAGCTCCAGCAGCAGGCCGAGGAGATGCTGGCGGGCCGCGGGCTGGTCGAGGAGGGGATCCACGTCGCCATGCAGCGCGCGCGCTCGCTGATCGGCGCGGGCGTGGTCGACGAGGGGCACCGGGTGTTCGTCGCGGCGCTGAAGGAGGCCGAGCGGCGCGACCTGCTGGCCGTCGTGCCCGAGGCCTACGCGTCGCTCGGCAGCCTCCACAGCAAGCAGCGCCGCTTCCTGGACGCGTCGGAGGCGTATTCCCGCGCCGGAGAGCTCGCGGACCGCCGCGGCAGCCGCGAGTTCGCGGCGGACATGCACCGCTGCGCCGGGCACGCGGCGCTCAACGCCGACATGCCGGACGCCGCCGCGAAGGCGTGGCGGCGGGCCTTCGAGCTGCTCGGCTCGCTGGCCCCGGCGGTCGGGGCGCTGGAGAAGCCGCAGCAGATCGTCATCCTCGGGCTCGCGCTCGCGGACATCTTCGAGACGCACGGCAACCTCCCCGCGGCCCGCGGGCTGAGGGGACACGCCGAGGCCATCGAGACCCGCAACCCGCGACGCTCGGAGACGTGGAGCTGAGGCGGCGGGCTCGGCGCCAGGAGATGTGGAGTCGGGGCGCCGCGCTCGGCGCCAGGAGATGTGGAGTGGACCGAGCGGGTCATCACCTCGCCCACGCGCGACGACGCCCTGACCGAGCGCTGACGCGCACCGCAGCGAGCGTGTCGCGCCGCTGCCCCAGGTGCCCGGACCGCGTCGCGCGGAGGCCACGACAGCATCGCTGATGTCGGCGCATGTCACCTCGCGATACCGCACCTCCGCCTGCGCCAGCGCGCCGCCCGCTCGGCCGCGCCTCGAGCGCCGCTCGCGTCTTGCGGATCCCGAGGCGATCAGGTACCGCAGGATCCACGGTGAGCTCCCTCGAGACCCCCGTGGACATCGCGACGCGCCCGCCGCGCGGGCTGTTCTCCATCGTCCACACGCCGCCGCCGCTGCGAGGCGCCTCATGAGGGAGCGGCTCGAGAGCCTGCTCCTCGTCCTGGCCGTCGGCTCCGCCGTCGCCATCGGCGCCAAGCGCGTCGCCATTCCCTACAACGTCGCCCTCGTGCTCGTGGGGCTGCTCCTTGTCGTCGTCGACGTGCTCCCGAACGCGCCGATGGACCCGGAGGTCATCCTCATCGCCTTTCTCCCGGTGCTCGTCTTCGAGGGCGCCCTGTTCGCCGACGCCGACAGCCTGAAGGGCGCCAGCCGGCCCATCCTCGCGCTCGCCGTGCCGGGGGTGCTCATCTCCCTGCTCGGCACCGCCGCGGTGGCGACCCTCGTGCTCGACCTGCCGTTCGCCGCGGCGCTCCTCCTCGGCGCGCTGCTCTCGATCACCGACACCGTGAGCGTGCTGCTCGCCTTCCGCAGCGTCCGCGTCCCGCACCGGCTCGCCGCCATCATGGAAGGCGAGAGCCTCTTCAACGACGGCACCGCGCTCGTGCTCGTGGTGCTCGCGTCGCGCGTCGTCGCGAGCGGCACCTTCGACGCCGCCGACACCTTCCGCTCCCTCGCGCTGGCCATGATCGGCGGCGCCGCCCTCGGCGGCGCGTTCGGCGCCGTCGGCGCCGCCTTCCTCCGCCGCACGCCGGACCACCTGACCGCGATCCTCGCGTCCATCGTGCTCGTGTTCGCCACGGCCCTGCTCACCGAGCGGCTCCACGCCTCGCCGGTCATCGCCGTCGTGGTCGTCGGCGTGATCGTCGGCAAGGCCGCGCGCCGCGTCCTCGAGCCCTCCCGCGTGCTCGCGCTCCAGGGCTTCTGGGAGACGAGCGGCTTCGGCCTCAACGTGCTCCTCTTCCTGCTCGTCGGCATGCAGATCCAGGCGGAGATGCTCGTGCGCGAGGCCGCCTCCATCGGCCTCGCCCTCATCGCCCTGCACGCGGGCAGGGCCGTGGCCGTCTACGGCTGCTTCGGCGTGCTCCGGGCCCTCACGGGCGAGGTCGTGCCCCTCCGGTGGCAGCACGTGATGCTGGTCGGCAACATCAAGGGCGCGCTCTCGATGGCCGCCGTCCTCAGCCTCCCGAGCGACCTGCCGTTCCGCGACCGCCTGATCACCATCGTCTTCGGCGTGACCTTCGTCACGCTCGTCGCGCAGGCGCTGCCGTTCGCGCGGCTGCTCAAGTTCCTGCGGGTCGCGACCCCGAGCGCCGACGCCGCGCTCGACGCCGCCAAGGCGACGCTCATCGCCGCGCGGCGCGGCCAGGCGGAGCTCGACGACCTGCTCGCCGCCGGCCTCCTGTCCCGCAAGGAGCACGCCGAGCGCCGCGCCGCCTTCCAGCGGCGGGTCATCCACGCCGAGGCGGCGCTCCAGACCCCGCAGGGCGAGGTGGTCCGCGACCACCTCACGGATCTCGCCCTCCTCACGGCGCAGAAGGCGGCCGTGCTCGACGCGGCGAGGCGCGGCCTCATCGCCGCCGACACCGCCAACGCCCACGCCAACGAGCTCGACCGGGCGATGGTGGAGCTCCCCACCGCGCACGATCACGAAGGAGGAAGCTGACATGCGCGTGCTCATCGCGGGCGCCGGGCGCGCCGGGCTGAGCGTCGCCGTCCACCTCGCGAGGACGGGACACGACGTGACCATCGTCGACCGCGACGAGTCGATCGCCAACAGCGCCTTCGAGCGCCACGGCCTGATCTCGCTCGTCGGGGACGCGACCGACGCCGGGCTCCTCAAGGAGGCCGAGGTGGGGCGCGCCGACGTGGTCGTGGCCATGCTCCGCCGCGACGCCGACAACCTCGCCGTCGCGCTCCTCGCCCAGGCCGCGGGCGCCAAGCGCGTGATGGTGCGCATGCGCGACTCCGACTACCGCGGCGTGTACGTCCGCGCGGGCGTGCACCGGATCCTCTCCGAGATCGACGTCTTCATCGGCGCGATGGCCACCGCCATCGAGCACCCGGGCGTCCGCCACGCGATGGTGCTCGGCACCGGCGAGTCGGTGGCGTTCGAGCTCGACGTCCCCGTCGACTCGGTGGTCGCGGGCCGCTCCGTGAGCGTCATCGCGGGCAGCGCCGGCTTCCCGGCGTCGTGCGTCTTCGCCGGCGTCTACCGCCCGGATGGCCGGGTCGAGGCGCCGCGCGGCTCATCCATCGTCGCGGGGGGCGCCACGGTGCTCCTCGTGGCCGCGCGCGACGAGCTCGCCGGCGTCATCGCGTTCTTCCTCCGGCGCGAGCCGGCGGGCGGCGGGTATCACGACCGGCGCTGACACAAGGCAGGTGTTTCATGGCGAGGTGTGCGGTCGACACGGGCTCGTGGGCATGGCTGGGCGTCGCGCTCGGCGCGTTCATCACCGCGTGCGGCGGCGATGAAGGCGCCGGCGCTGGCGCCGCGTCGAGCGGCGGCCAGGCCGACGCCGTGACGTATTACCGGGACGTCAAGCCCATCTTCGACGCGCGGTGTACCGGGTGCCACAGCGGCACCGGCATCGCGCCTTTCTCTCTCGAGGCCCACGACGCCGCGGCGGCCTGGGCCCCGCACATCAAGCGGGCCGTCGTCGACCGGACGATGCCCCCCTGGCCGGCCGACAGCGCCTGCGCCGAGTACGTGGGCGATCGCTCCCTGTCGGAGCAGCAGATCCAGACGATCGCCGCGTGGGCCGACGGCGGCGCGGCCGCGGGCGACCCGGCCGAGGAGGGCCCGCCGCTCGAGCCGCTGAAGATCAGCGAGCTCGCGCGGGTCGACCTGACCCTCGAGATGCCCGTCGAGTACACCCCGCAGGAGGAGCCCGACGACTACCGCTGCTTCGTGATCGACTGGCCGGAGGAGAGCACCCGCTACGTCACCGGCTTCGGGATCAGGCCCGGCGCGGAGCGCGTCGTCCACCACGTGATCGCCTACGCGGCGGCGCCCGAGCAGCTCGCCGACGTCGAGGCGCTCGACGCGTCGGACCCGGGCCCCGGCTATTCGTGCTTCGGAGGCCCGGGGATCAGGCCGCGCTGGCTGGGCGCCTGGGTCCCTGGCGCGGGGGACACGGGCTTCCCGCCGGGGACGGGCATCCGGATCGAGCCGGGCTCCCAGCTCATCGTGCAGGTCCACTACAACACGCTGGCGGCGGGCAAGCTGCCGGATCGGTCGGCGATCGACCTGATGCTGGAGAGCTCGGTCGAGCGCGAGGGCGCGGTGCAGCCCTGGACGAACCCGGCCTGGCTCAGCGGCGACTCCATGATGATCCCCGCGTTCGAGGGCGACGTCGTCCACCGCTGGGGGGCCGAGCCCGCCCGGGCCCTCGCGGGCGGCGAGCCGATCGAGATCCACATCGCGGGCCTCCACATGCACACGCTCGGCCGCCGCGCGCGCCTCGAGATCGAGCGCGCGGACGGCAGCTCGGAGTGCGTTGTCGACATCCCGCGCTGGAATTTTCACTGGCAAGGAAGCTACAAGTTCGTCGAGCCCAAGGTGCTCAACCCCGGCGACAGGCTGTCGCTCGAGTGCCACTGGGACAACACCCCCGAGAACCAGCCGTTCATCGATGGACAGCCGCGGGTCCCGAGGGATGTGGTCTGGGGCGAGGGCACGAACGACGAGATGTGCCTCAGCACGTTCTACATGACGCCGCGCTGACCGCGCGCTGCGCCGCGCTGCCGCGGTGCGCGAGCCCACGAATCGAGCGCGCGTGCAGTGACGGCGGCAATTGCCCACATGGCGGACATCCTCTGAGCGGCGCTGCGCGCCGCGTCGCGACAGGCGCCCTCGTCGGCGACTTCGCCGCAGAATCTGTCCGCGCCTGAAGGGTATATTCGCCAGGCCACGCTGAGCGAGGCGTGACCCCGTGAAACAGAAGACCGCCCCCACCCTCTCGCAGGCCGTCCTGCGCCCCGGCGCGGCGGACACGCGGGCGGCCGACGCGCCGCCGCCGTCGGCCTCGAGCCCGCCGAGCCTCGACCCGCCGAGCCTCGGCCCGTCGAGCCTCAGCCCGCCGAGCTTCAGCCCGCCGAGCCGGCTCGAGGAGTACCGGCTCGTCCAGAAGCTGGGCAGCGGCGGCATGGGGGACGTCTACCTCGCGCGCGACACGCTGCTCGACCGGATGGTCGCCGTGAAGTTCATCCGCGCGGCGACGACGGACGCCGAGGTGCGCGCGCGGCTGCTCGCCGAGGCGCGCGCGGCCGCCCGCATCCAGCACCCGAACGTCGTCGCCGTCTACCGCGTCGGCGAGCTCCGGGGGCAGCTGTTCATCGTCTCGGAGTTCGTCCGCGGCCAGAGCCTCGACCGCGTCAGCATCCCGATGCCCCCGGAGCGCGTGCTCGAGCTCGGGGCGGGGCTGGCGAGGGGCCTCGCGGCGGCCCACCGCCGGGGGGTGCTGCACCTCGACATCAAGCCGGCCAACGCGGTGCTCACCGAGGAAGGCGAGGCGAAGCTCCTCGACTTCGGCCTCGCCAAGCTCCTCGAGCCGGCCGCGCGGCCCGAGCTTGCCGGGCGCGCGCGCGGGCAGGAAGAGCGCCGCAGGCCCGGCGCGCTCGCCGAGACGCCCGGCGCGGCCGAGCTCGGCGGGGCGACCGCGACCCCGCTGCCGCAAAGCGAGGCCGACGCGACCCTCGGGCGCAGCGGCGACGAGCCGCTCGACGGGGAGATCCGCGAGGCGGCCGAGCTGGCGACGAGGCTGCTCGACGCGACGAAGAGCGTCATCGGCGGCACGCCGCACTACCTGCCGCCCGAGCTGTGGCGCGGCGACCTGGCGACGCGCCGCTCCGACGTGTACGCGCTCGGCGCGGTGCTCTACGAGCTCTGCGCCGGCGCGCCGCCGCACGACGACGTGCCGCTGGGTGACCTGCCGCGCGTCGCCCAGTGCTACCGGCCCCTGCCCCTCGCCCCGCGCGCGCCGGGCGTCGACACGCGGTTCGCGGCGGTCATCGAGCGGTGCCTCGAGATCGACCCCGCCGCCCGCTTCGCCTCGGGCGACGAGCTGCGCGACGCGCTGGAGCAGCTGCTCGCGAGGAGCCGGCGCGCCGCGATCGCGCCGGAGGGCAACCCGTACCGCGGCCTGCTCGTCTTCGACCTCGAGCACCGCGCGGTGTTCTACGGGCGCAGCTCCGAGACGGGGACGATCCTCGACCGGCTGCGCTCCGAGCCGATGATCGTCGTCGCCGGCGACTCGGGCTCGGGCAAGTCCTCGCTCTGCCGCGCCGGCGTGCTCTCGCTGGTGCTCGAGGGCGCCCTCGGCGGCGGGCGCGACTTCCAGGCGGCGATGATGGTGCCCGGCCGGCACCCGCTCGCCGCGCTGGCCGCCGCGCTCGAGCCCGTCCTCGGCTCCCCCGCCGAGCGCATCGCCGAGGCCGTGCGCGCGGCGCCGGGCTCGGTCGCCCGCGACCTCCGCGCGCGCCTCGGGGAGCGCGGCGGGCTCGTGCTGTTCGTCGACCAGATGGAGGAGCTCGCGACGCTCAGCAACCCGGGCGAGGCGGCGCTCGTCGGCGAGGTCCTCAGCGCGTTCGCGGCGCGCTCGCCCTCGCTGCGCCTGCTCGCGACGGTGCGCGGCGACTTCCTCGCGCGGGTGGCCGGCATCTCCGGCCTGGGCGACGAGATCGAGCGCGCGCTCTACCTGCTCCGCCCGATGTCGGCGGACAAGCTCCGCGAGGCCATCACCGGGCCGGCGCGCGCCAAGGGGGTGGCGTTCGAGTCCGACGCGGTCGTCGACGCCCTCGTCGAGTCGACGGCGCGCGCCGAGGGCGGGCTGCCGCTGCTCCAGTTCGCGCTCGCCGAGCTGTGGGACGCCCGCGCCGCGCCCGACGCGCCGCTCAGCAGCGAGGATCTCGCGCAGATCGGCGGCGTCGAGGGCGCGCTCGCCCGCCACGCCGATCGCGTGCTCGGCCGCATGCCGCCCGCGGTCCACGCGGCCGCGCGGCGGCTCCTCGGCGCGCTCATCACGCCGCAGGGCACGCGGGCGCGCCGCGCCGAGGGCGAGCTCGCGCAGGGCGGCGGCGACGGGTCGGCGCGCGCGGCGCTCGACGCGCTCGTGCAGGGCCGCCTCCTGTTCGCCCGCGAGGGCGAGCAGGGGACGGTCTACGAGATCGCCCACGAGGCGCTGATCCACGGCTGGGGGACGCTGCGCCACTGGCTCGAGGAGCAGCGCGAGCAGCGCGCCACGCGCCAGCGCCTCGAGGCCTCCGCCGCCGAGTGGGAGCGGCTCGGCCGGCGCCGCGACGCGCTCTTCAGCGCGCGCCAGCTGGAGGAGGCGAGGGGCCTCGACCCGGGCGAGCTGCCGCCGCGCGAGGCGGCGTTCCTGCGGGCGTCGCGGCGCGCCGTCCTCACGCAGCGCGCGGTCCGGTGGGCCCTCGTCGTGGGCGTGCCGCTCGTCGCGGCGCTGCTCTACGGGGCGCTGGAGCTCAGGGCGGCGCGCCACCTGGCCGCGCGGGCGGACCGGCGGATCCAGGAGGCGGCCGTCACCTCGGCCGCCGCCGCGCGCGCGAGCGCCGAGGCCGAGGCGCTCCGCGCGGAGGCGCTCGCGGCGTTCGACGACCGGCGCCGCGACGAGGGGGAGGCGCTCTGGGAGCGCGCGCGCGGGCGCGCCGCCGAGGCCGAGAAGCTCTCCCTGCAGGTGGGCCAGAAGCTGGAGGCGGCGCTCACGATCGACGGCACCCGCCACGACGCGCACGACCGGCTCGGCGACGTCCTCTACGAGCGCGCGGTCGCCGCGGACAGGAGGGGCGACATCGCGCTGCGCGACGAGCTGCTCCAGCGCATGACCACCTACGATCCCGACGGCGCGCGCCGGCAGCGGTGGAACACGCCCGCCGAGGTCGCCATCGAGACCGATCCCCCCGGCGCGGACGTCACGATCGAGCGGTACGAGAGCGACGCGGAGGGGCGCCGGCAGCTGGTCGACCTGCGGCGGCTCGGGTCGACGCCCCTCGCGCCCCTCGCGCTGCCCCAGGGCTCTTACCTGCTGACCTGCGAGGCGCGGAACCGCACCATCGTTCGCTACCCGTTCCTGGTCCGACGCGGCGAGTCGCTGCGGCTCTCCGTCACGCTCCCGCCGGCCGGCGAGGTCCCCGCCGGGTTCATCTACGTCCCGCCGGGCCGCTTCCTGTTCGGCGCCTCCCTGGACGACATGTACCGGTGGGCGTTCCTCTCGACCGTCCCCCTGCACGAGATCAGCACGGGTGCCTACCTCATCGCGCGGCACGAGACGACGTTCCAGGAGTGGCTCGACTACATCCAGGACCTCCCGAGAGAGCCCCGCGGGCGCCCCTCGATCCAGGCGGGCAACGGCGCCATGACAGGCGCCCTCGGGCTGCGCCAGCTGCCGAACGGCGTGTGGCAGCTCACGATTCAGCCCACGGTGCAGGCCTATACGGCGCGCGCCGGGGAGCCGCTCGTCTACCCCTCGCGGTCGGCGCGGGCGCAGCAGGACTGGCGCCGTTTTCCCGTCACGGGCATCTCCTTCGCTCAGGCCACCGAGTACGCCGCGTGGCTCCACCGGACGGGCCGCGTCCGCGGCGCCCGCCTCTGCACCGACCACGAGTGGGAGCGCGCGGCGCGCGGGGCCGACAGCCGCATCTTCCCGCACGGGGACAGGCTCTCTCCCGGCGACGCCAACTTCGATGAGACCTACGGCAAGGAGAGCTCCACGATGGGTCCAGATGAGGTGGGCTCGCACCCTGTCTCACGTAGTCCCTTCGGCGTCGACGACATGGCGGGGAACGTGCTCGAATGGGCGATTTCGTCGATCGAGGTGGATAAAGTCCTTTTACGCGGAGGGGCTTACCTCTATGATCAAACATCGGTTCGTAGTGACAATCGGACCGTCGTTGACGGCACCTTTCTCGATCCGGTGATCGGTCTCCGCATCTGTGCCTCCTTTCCTCCACCACCATGACGGGCGCCGCTGATCTGACGCGCCGCGCGGGCGGCGCCGCAGGCCAGGTCCACCGCGCGACCGGAGGCCTACAGCCGGAAGGGAGATCGTCGACGCACGAGGCGTCACGGCTTCAGCTTCATCGTCGGGAGGTAAGCATGTTCCACCGAGGGTTCCTGGCAGCGTCGATGGTCGGGCTCCTGTCTCTCTGCGTCGGGTGCGCCGCGGAGGTCGACGGCGGTGAGGACGAGGAGGCGCTGGCGGACGGCTCGCTCGCCCTGCTGGGGTCGAACAACCTCACCCTCAACGGCACGTACCTGAACGGCACGCAGCTCAACGGGGTGCGTTTCAACGGGGTGCGCTTCAACGGGGTTCGCTTCAACGGCGTCTCCCTGAACGCGACGGCGCTGGTCGGGACGCGCGAGAGCGACGGTCGGCTCGTCAGCGGGAGCGATTTCATCGGAGCGGATCTCGAGGCGGTCCTGGACGACCTGTCGACGGTGACTGTCCGCATCACGAACGTCGCCGAGCGCGGCGGGCTCCGGTACTACACGGTGAAGTACAACGTCGTCGGCGGGATCTGGGCGAACATCTGCGGCGAGGGCGTCGAGGCGATCCCGCTGAGGGGGACCTGGGACGCGGCGACCGGCGCCTACTCGGACGACGGGAGCCAGTTCACGTTCGGCTGCCAGGGCGCGGCGCTCGCGAAGTGCGCCGAGTGGGGCTACAACGCGTGGTCGCCCCGGGTGGAGTGCAACGGGAGCAGCTGCGAGAGCAGGGATCTCTCGTATCTCCATCAGGCGTGCGTCCGCCTGGTGCGCGCCGACTACTGCGGCGACGGCGTGCCGCACACGAGGTCCGGGACGGCGATCGACGTCTGGGACGCGCTCGCCATCCAGACGGAGACCGCGGGCTCCGGCATGAGCCTCGAGGCGGAGTGGACCGTGGACGGCGCGGCGTGCGTCAAGCACACGCGGTGGAAGGGCCTCGCCGGCAACCCGGACCGCGACTACATCATGACCCATTGCCCCGAGCGGTGGGCCGGGAACGACCCGAGCTGCGGCGGGGACTCGTCGACGTTCAACAGGGCGAGCGGCTTCACGACGCCGCTCGGCCAGCGGCGCCTCCTGCGGAACGCGTCGTTCATCACGAACGTGAGCCCGCTGTAGGTCGCGCCGCGGCGCAGCGCCGGGCGCGCTGGCACGGTCGCGCCCGGGCAGGGGAGTGCCGGAGTGTGTCAGCGACGCGGCGCGAAGATCGAGGGGAGCGCGCCGCGCTCCGCGCCGATCTCGATCATTGTTGTGTGACGTAGCCTCGGCCGGAGTGGCACATGGCTTGCGATAGCAGCCGGCACAAGGCGCCATGTTCCGAGCTCCTCGCTGTGCTCATGAGGCAGCGGGGCATGGGCTGGAGGTGCACGTCATGCTGCTCGACCGATCCTTTCGACGAACGCTCATCGCCCGCCTGTTGCTGAGCGCCGGCCCCTCGACGGCGGCCGCGCTCCTGATCGCGGCGCCGGGCTGCGGCGATCCCGAGGCCGCCGAGGCCGCGGACACAGCCGAGACAGCCGACATTCGCTGCTTCGAGTGGTTCGAGGAGCTCGGGGCGTGCCTCGACCGCGAGCAGGCGCTGGAGGAGTTCAGGAGCATCTATGCACCCTGCGAGAGCAGGGAGGAGATCCGCTCGGTGAAGAGCGACGCGACGCAGCGAGGCGGCGCGTGCTGCTACGAGGTGGTCGCCGAGGAAACCGGCCCCTGCGCCGTGGGCCGACCCTTCATGCTGGAGGGGCACCGGCGCACGGCGGCTCCGCGGCCGGCCGAGGCAGGGTGGCTCGCGCGCGGGAGGAGCACCGGCCCCGGCGGGATGGAGCCTTCGCTCGCGCATCTGACGGACGAGGAGCGGGAGACGCTCGCGGAAGGCTGGCTCAGGAGCGCGCTCGAGGAGCACGCGTCGGTGGCCTCGTTCGCGCGCTTCGCGCTGGATCTCATGGCTCACGGCGCGCCTTCGTCGCTCGTCGAGGCCGCGCACATCGCCGCGCTCGACGAGGTCGGTCATGCCCGCCTCGGCTTCTCGCTCGCGTCCGCCTACCGGGGCGCGCCGGTCGGCCCGGCCGCCTTCCCCATGCCGCCCGCGATCCCGGTCGCCGCGGACCTCGTGGCGCTCGCGCGCGCCGCCGCGGAGGAAGGCTGCGTCGGCGAGACAGTGGCCGCGCTGCTCGCGGCGGAGCGGCGCGCCCGCGCCGAGGACCCCGCCGTCCGCGCGGCGCTCGAGGCGATCGCGGACGACGAGGCCCGGCACGCCGAGCTCGCGTGGCTCACGGTGGCGTGGGCGATCGGGGCCGGCGGCGAGCCGGTCCGCCGCGCCGTGGCCGGCGTCTTCGAGGCCGCCGCGGAGTCGCTCCAGCGGCCGCCTCCGGCGGAGGCGGAGGCGGAGGCGCCGCGCGGCCGAGCCGCCGCGCTCGCCGCGCACGGCCGCCTCGCCGGCGCCGATCTGCGCGCGCTGTCCCGCGCCGCGGTCGCCCAGGTGGTGCTGCCGTGCGCGCGCTCTCTCGGTCTCTGGAAGCCCCGAGCCGCCGCACCGGCGGTCGCGCCGGCGGTGAGCGCCTAGCCAGAGCACCGCTATCCGATTGAAACGGCCGGGAACAAAGAGATTTGAACCACAGAGGCACAGAGGACACAGAGGAACAGCAAAAAAACTCTGTGCCCTCTGTGCCCTCTGTGCCCTCTGTGCCCTCTGTGCCCTCTGTGCCTCTGTGGTTCGTTTTCTCGGGGTTTCATCTGTTCGATGGCCCAGGAAAGATTCGCCTCCACCTGCGCCATGACATCGCGAATCGAGGCGCAGGAAACTCACGTCGTCGCCGGCTTGTGGGTGGCGAAGAAGAGGCCCGGCAGCACCAGCGCCGCGCCGAGCCAGTGGTGGAGCGCAAGCGTCTCGCCGAGGAGCAGCCAGGCCATCACGGCGGTATAGACCGGCGACATGTAGAGCAGCAGGCCGGTGCGGCCGGGGCCGAGGTGCTTGGTGATATAGCCGTACGTGGCATAGGCGCCGACGCCCGGCACCAGGACCAGGGTCAGCACGGCGGCGATGGTGCGCAGGTCGAAATCCGGCGGACCGCGGCTGGCCAGCTCCCAGCCGAGGGGCGGCAGCAGGAGGATCACCCCGGCCAGCGCGATCGCGGTGAGCCGCGCTGTGACCCCCAGCGGATCGGGCCAGCGCTTCAGCAGCACGGTGTAGAGCGCCCAGGAGATCGCGGCGGCAAGGATGATCAGGTCGCCGGCGCTGAAGCTGAGCGCCAGCAGCGCCGCCGGGTCGCCGCGCAGCACGATGACCAGCACGCCGGCCAGCGCCAGCCCGGCGCCCAGGCCCTGGCGCCGGCTGAGCCGGTCGCCGAACATGGCCCGTGACAGCAGGATGATCATCACCGGCGAGACGGCGTAGATCAGGCCGATATTGGTGGCCGTGGTGCTGGCGGCGCCGCGGTAGACGCCGGCGCCGCAGATGCCCATGCCGAGCAGGCCGAGGAGGGCGTATCTGGCCCAGCCGCGGCGCAGCGTGGCGCGGTGGCGCCACAATTCGCGGCCGCAGAAGGGCAGCAGCACCAGCACGACGCCCAGCCAGCGCAGCTCCGCCAGCGCCACCGGTGGAATGAAATCCGCCGTGGCGCGCGCCAGCACCATGTTGGCGGTGAACATCGCCGGGGTGACGAACAGCAGGACCTGGGCGATGCGCTGGTCGCGGTTCTCGGTGAGGCGGAGAGGGGCGGAAGCCACGGGCGGCGGAGAGTAGGGAAGAGCCGCTGCCATGGCCAGGGCTCGACCCTGATCCCGCCGCGGGAGCGCTCGAGGCGGGAGAGGCGCTCAGCTCTTCGCTGCGGCGAGGATCGCCGCGGCGTGCTCCTTGGGATCCACCTCGAGCCACACCTGCTTGATCTTGCCGTCCTTGCCGATGAGGAAGGACTGGCGCGTGGCGACGTCGTTGCGCAGCGGCACGTGGAACGCCCTGGCGACGGCGCCGTCGGCGTCGACGACGAGCGGGAACGGGAGCTCGTACTTCTGGATGAAGGCCTGATGGCTCTGCGCGTCCTGGGTCGAGACGCCGTAGACCTCGAGCCCGGCGCCATGGAGATCGGCCCAGCCGTCGCGCAGGCCCTTGGCCTGAACGGTGCAGCCCGGCGTGTCGTCCTTGGGGTAGAAATAGACGAGCACCTGCTTGCCTTGCAGGCTCGAGAGCTTCACCTCCTTGCCGTCGTGCAGCGTGAGCGTCACGTCGGGCGCGGCGTCGCCGGGCTTGAGCGCTGCGGGCTGGGCAGCGCTGGAGGCGCCCGTCTGGGCGGGCTTCTCGGCGGCCCCGCCGGGCGCGCCGGCGGGCTCGTTGCAGCCGGCGGCGAGGGCCAGCGCCGCGAGCGCGACGCCGAGGGGGGAGGCGAGGTGCGTTCTGCTCATCATGGCGCGCATGGTCCCACCGGCCCTCGGGGGCCGCAAGCGAGCACCGGACGACTGCGGGCGCCGCGGCTGAGGTTGACAGGGCCGCCTTGACCTTGGCGGGCGGTCCAGGGGCGCTAGGATGCGGGGACGCGAGGAATACAGCATGCAACGAGCGAGGCTGAACATCGTCATCCCTGCGGATCATCGCATCGAGCTGAAGCTGCCGGACGAGCTCCCGCCAGGGCCGGCGGAGGTGATCGTGGAGGTGGTAGTGAAAGCACGAGAGGTGCCGAATCGACGCGACGCCATCGGCAAGGACGTCGGAAACGGATGGATCGCGGAGGATTTCGATGCGCCGCTCCCCGATGAGATCCAGCGTGCTTTTGAAGGCGAGACGTGAGGCTCCTCGTCGATACGCACTGCTGGCTGTGGCAGTTTCTCGCGCCGGACCGGCTGCGCTCTGACGTCGTGGAGCTGCTCACCGACGAGCGGCATGACGTCTTCCTGTCCGTCGCGAGTGCATGGGAGATCGTCATCAAGCATGGGCTCGGCAAGCTGAAGCTTCCGACGGCTCCGGAGCACTACATACCCGACAGCCTCGCCGCTCAAGGGTATCTCGAGTTGCCCATCGAGCAGCGGCACGTCCTCCGGCTCGCGCAGCTGCCACTGCACCACAAGGACCCGTTCGACAGGATCCTCGTCGCGCAGTCGCACGCCGAGGGTCTGCACCTCGTCACCGCAGATCGGTTGATGCTGGCTTATGGCGTCCCGGTGATCTGGGCCGGCGTCGACGCGCCGTGAGGTGCCATCGCCCTGCAGCGCGGCCCAGCGGGCGAGTCGCTCGCGCGCTTCCGCGCTCCCGCGCCACCCACGCCACGCTCAACGCGAGCAATGCAAAACGTCCCGACCAAAAGGTAGGGTGGCGCCTGATATGGAGTCCACGCTATACCTGCGGTTGTCATGCGCTGGACACCTGGAAAACGCAGTGCGAACCTCCAAGACCTCCGCGGCGTATCCGGCGGAGCGAAGCTCGGCATGGGCGGGACGGTGATCCTGCTCGTGCTCTCGCTCGTCTTCGGGAAAGATCTCCTCAACTCGGGGCTCGGCCAGGGCGTGTCGCTCCCCGGCGCGCAGACCGAGCGCGCGAGCTCGCCCGAGGAGGAGCGGCTCGTCGACTTCGTCTCGTTCGTCCTCGACGACACCGAGGCCGTGTGGAAGCAGACGTTCAGCCGGGCGGGGCAGACTTACCCGGCACCCAAGCTCACGCTGTTCACCGATTCCGTGAGGTCGGGGTGCGGCGTCGGCGAATCGGCGATGGGCCCGTTCTACTGCCCGGCGGACCGGACGGCGTACATCGACCTCGGCTTCTACCGCGAGCTCAAGGCGCGCTTCGGCGCGCCCGGCGACTTCGCCCAAGCGTACGTGCTCGCCCACGAGATCGGCCACCACGTGCAGAACGTACTCGGGATCGAGCGCAGCATGCGCCAGCAGCAAGCCGCGCGTCCGAGCGATCGGAACGCGCTCTCCGTGCGCATGGAGCTCCAGGCGGACTGCTTCGCCGGCATCTGGGCGCACTCCACGGCGAAGCGCGACCTGCTCGAGGCCGGCGACGCGGACGAGGCCCTCCAGGCGGCGTCCGCGATCGGCGACGACCGCCTTCAGAAGAGCGCTACCGGCAGGGTCAACCCGGAGACGTGGACGCACGGCTCGTCCGCGCAGCGCGTCGCCTGGTTCAAGCGCGGCATGCAGGGCGGCCGCATCGAGGACTGCGACACGTTCGCCGAGGGCTCGCCCTGAGCGGAGAGCGCGCGCCCGAGGCGGCCTGATCTGTCCAGCGCGCCGCGTCGCGCGCTGGCGCGTGTGTTCAAGACGACCACGACAAGGCGCGTCCAGCGCGCGACTCCGCCTCTCTTTCCGGGGGTGCTTCCGGGGACGCGCGGGCGCGTGAAGAGCGGCTCGCGACAGCTCCGCGCGAAGGTGTACCCTGCTCGCCCGCCGATGGTCTCGCCGCACGGTGTCCTTCGCTCCCCGCCGCAAGGCCGGCCCCTTCGCGATCGTCGTCGCGCGGAGGTGCCGTGAGCTCGCGCCCGTCGACCGACACCTGGACCGCCGCGCCGCGGACGCTCGCGGAGGTCATCGAGGACAGCCTGCCGCAGATCGAGGTGCGCCTGCGCCCGCGCGCCATCGCCACGGTCGTCGCGCGCGTCACCGCCGAGCTGGGCGACGAGGAGCACCCGAGGCCCGCGCTCATCGCCGCGCTCGCCCGGTGCGCCGACGGCGCGGTCGCCGAGGTCGACCGGCTGCGCAGCGCCGAGTCCGCGCTCGCTCTCGCCTACCAGTCGGCCGCCACCCCCGCCGAGCGGCGCGAGCTCCTCGCGCGGCAGCTCCGCGTCTGGGCGCGCGAGCGCAAGAAGAGCGGCCTCTCCCTGCTCGGCTGGGCCGCCGCCCGCGTCGAGCAGGCCGGCGACATGTCGGCGCTCGGCCGCAGCCTCGACCTCGAGGCGGCCCAGGAGCGCTTCGCCACCGCGATCGCCGACCGCCTCGACGAGATCGAGGTCGCCTACCACGCGCTCACCGACCTCGCGCACCACCTCGACGACCCGTCCGACGCGCTGCACGTCGCCCGCGACGGCGGCGTCCTCCGGCTCGCGATCGCGCACGCCGAGCCGAGCCGCCCCGCGCCCGTCCGCCGCGCCGCCCTGCTCGCCGCCGTCGCCCTGCTGCACCGCATCCCGGCGCGCGAGCGGCTCGGCCACCTCGGGCTCGACGCGGCCCGCTCGGTGCTGGCGTGGTCGCGCGGCGTCAACGCGCCCCGCTGGGTGCAGATCGCCGCGCTGGAGATCGGCGTCCTCCTCTTCCCGGACGAGGCGTTCTCGCTCCTCGCCGAGCGCATCCGCGCGCGCGACCCCGCGGACAAGGACGGCCCCATCCTCCGCCGCAACGCCCTGCGCCTCCTCGGCGCGGCCGCGCGCCCCTCGGCCCTGGTGATCCCGATCGACGGCGCGCGCCCCGCGCGCCGCGCCGGCGCAGCCCAGGACCCGCCGGTCTGGAACGGCACGCACGCCGGCCGCGGCAGCACGCCGAGCGAGGCCCCGGAGGGCGACGCCCTCGCCGCCGGCGGCGCGGGCGAGGGGATCGAGGAGCCCGCGCGCTCCGGTGCGTCCGACGAGCGCGCGTCCGACGAGCGCGCGCCCGACGAGCGCGCGCCCGACTCGGCCCCCCGGCTCAGCGCGGAGCCCGCGGTCAGCGCGCCGCCTGCCCGCCCGGCGCCCGCGAGCGCGGATCCGCTGGCGATCGCGCTGATCGCGCGCGACGACCCGAGCGAGCACGTCCGCCAGGAGCTCGTGCGCCAGCTCGTCGCGATCGGCAGCCCCGAGGCCCTGACCGCGCTCGTCGAGCTCGCCGAGGGCGACGCGTCGCCGCGCGTCCGCGGCTACGCCATGCGGGAGCTCTCCCGCCACGCCACCGACCACGTGGAGGCCGCCCCCTTCGCCGAGCGCGCCGTCCGCTTCGCCCTCGCGAAGCCCGGCCCGCCCCTCGCGTCGCGCGCGGCGCTCGAGGCGGTCCGCACGCTCTGCGCCGGGCCGTACGCCCCCCTGCCGCCGACGACGTTCGTCGACCTGCTCGCCGAGTTCGCGAGCCGCCCGGCGATCGCGCCGGACCTCTCCGACGACGCGGCCGCGGCGCTCCGGCTGCTCGAGGTCGAGAGCCGTCCGATCGCCGAGCGCATCCGTCAGACCGTCGTCGCCGCGGCCTCGGAGCTGCTCGAAGGCGAGAGCGCGCCGGTCGAGATCCCGCGCGACGCCGAGCCCCGCGACATCGAGCGCGCCCTCGCGGTCGCGTCGCGCGGGGACATGACCTACACGCTGCGGCGCCGGGGCCGGGGCCGCTACGTGCTCACGCGCGGGGAGCCGCGCGGCTTCCGCCTCTGGCGGCTCGTGCACGAGCTGCGCACGCCGATGCCGGACAAGCGCAAGGGGTGGATGCACACGAGCGGCCGCCTGTTCGCGGGCGAGCTCGTCGCGCCGCCGGTCGGCATGGCGGAGGTCACGCCCACGCGCGTGCCGGGCGAGCGCCACGTCTACCCGCCCGTCGGCGGCTGGGGGCCGTTCATGCCCCGCATCGACGACCTGCTCGCCGCCGCGAGCCTCACCCAGCGCGAGATCCGCCTCATCACGGCGCGCGGCACGGTCACGGTGCGCGGGCCGGCCAAGCTCGCGCACCGGCTGCGCGCCCGCGCCCTGCTCACGCTGCGCTACGACCGCTACGCGCAGGCCCGCATGCGCGCGCTCGTGGCGCAGGAGCCGGCCGAGCAGAAGAAGTTCACGCTGATGACCGGCGAGCTCGGCTTCACGGTCGCGCTCGGCGACACGGGCGGCGACGTCGACGGCCGGCCGTACGCGATCGAGCCGCACCTGCCGAGCAAGTACCTCGCCGTCGCGCTGCCCTCCGTGCTCCAGCTCGGCCGCGACTGGCTCGCCGGCCCGTCGGTGCCCGTCTGGATCGACAGCTTCTTCTCGTACCTCGTGTCGCCGGCGGGCAACGTGCCGACGCAGCTCGCGTGGGTCGTGTTCATCGTCCTCGCGTACATGGTGCTGCGGGCCGCGTGGATCATGACGCAGATCGAGCGCGCGCGGCGCGGCATCCCGCTCTCGATCGGCGGGTGGGGGACGCGGGGCAAGAGCGGCTCGGAGCGGCTCAAGGCCGCGCTCTTCCACGCGCTCCGGTACGACGTGGTCGTGAAGACGACCGGCTGCGAGGCGATGTTCATCCACGCCATGCGCGACCTGCCGGCGCAGGAGATCTTCATCTACCGCCCGTACGACAAGGCGACGATCTGGGAGCAGCGGAACATCCTCACCGCCGGGCGGAACCTCCGCGCGCAGGTGTTCCTGTGGGAGTGCATGGCGCTCCAGCCGCTGTTCGTGGACACGCTCTGCTCCGAGTGGATGCGCGACGAGATCACGACGCTCACGAACGCCTACCCGGACCACGAGGACATCCAGGGCCCCGGGGGCGAGGACGTCGCGCGGGTGATCGCGCGCTTCATGCCGACGGACGGGCTGTCCTTCACGACGGAGGAGCAGATGCTCCCGCTGCTCAAGGACGCGGCGCAGCGCAGGGGGACGAACCTCGTCGCGATCCCGCCGATCGACGCGGATCTCCTGCCGGTCGACCTCCTGGACCGGCTGCCCTACCAGGAGCACCCGCGCAACGTGGCGCTGGTGCTGGCGCTCGCGGACCATTTCGGCGTCGATCGCGAGTTCGCGCTGGTCGAGATCGCGGACCACGTGATCCTCGACCTCGGCGTGCTGAAGACGTACCCGACGGTGAGCTACCGGGGGAGGAAGCTGACGTTCTCGAACGGGATGAGCGCGAACGAGCGCGCCGGGTTCATGTCGAACTGGACGCGGCTCGCGTTCGACAAGCACGACATCGACGCGACGCCCGGCAAGGCGTCGGTGATGGTCGTGAACAACCGTGCGGACCGGGTCGCGCGGTCGCGCGTGTTCGCGCAGATCGTCGTGGAGGACATCGGGGTCGATCACGTGGTGCTGATCAACTCGAACCTCGGCGGGATGATGCAGTTCATCACCGAGGGGCTCGACGCGCGGCTCCGCGACATGGTGATCACGGGCGACGGGGGCAAGGAGCGCGCGCTGGAGCGCTTCGACGAGCAGATGAAGAAGGTGGGCGTGCCGGCGCGGGCGGGCGCGTTCGAGGAGGATCTCACCCGGATGCTGCGCGCGCTGCCGGCGATCGACGAGGCGGCGGCGGCGGCGATCGTGGGCGGCCCGGACGTGGCGGGGAAGAAGGGCGAGCCCGAGGCGATCGAGGCGGCGGTGAAGAAGGCGCTGGAGGCGCACGCGCCGCCGGCGGGGGAGGACGACATCCGCCCGGACATCATCCACCACGCGGCGCGGCTGTCGCGGCGGCTGGCCCGGCGCGACAAGGCGCGCGCCGAGGTGGAGGCGGCGCTGTCGCGGGGTGCGGACGCCGAGGCGAACCAGGCGTTCCGGACGGCGTTCCGCGAGCTGTTCCTCGAGCGCATCGCGGTGCTGTGGAACGCTGACGCGAAGGGGGACAAGGTCATCGACTTCATCACGCGCGAGATCCCGCCGGGGTTCGACGCGCGGCTGATGGGGTCGCAGAACATCAAGGGGACGGGGCTCGACTTCGTTTACCGGTGGCTCTCGATGGACCGGGTGCGGACGGCGATCGAGCGGATGCAGAGCAACGCGTCGTCGCGGCGCGAGGTGCTGACGTTCTTCCTGTCGTACTCGGACTTCGGCCTGATCGACCTGCGCGAGGCGCTCGCGGCGGTGCGCGCGGCGAAGGAGCAGGGCGGCGCCGAGTGGGCGGAGCACGCGAACCTCATCGACGGGGCGATCCGGAGGCTCGAGGCGCTCGACAAGGAGAAGACCGCGGCGCTGGTGGTGACGGGCAAGACGGGGGTCGGGACCAAGGTGCTGCTCCGGATCGAGCAGTTCGTCGATCACATGGATTCGGTGCGCCGGACGCGGTGGGCGAAGATCGTGATGGACGACCTGTTCGCGATGCGAATCGGCCACGGCCAGGCCGCGCTCTTGCTGCGGGAGATCGTGGGGCGGCAGAAGGGCGGATGGCTGGCGAAGGATCTCGCCAAGTGGGTCGAGAAGCGGAGGGCGTGGCTGGAGAGCCGGCGGAAGAAGAAGAAGGCGGAGGCGGCCACGCCACCGCCGGGGGCGGCGGCGCCGGCGGAGCAGGGGTAAGCAGGGGTAACTGAGTGGAGGGGGCAGGGGAGCGCTGCTGCCGCCCGGGGTTTGGCCTGTGCTATCCTCGTCTCGTGATGGCCGGTGCCGCCGTTGCTCTGGACAGCTCGGGACGCCTCGGCGACGAGGCGTGGGTCGAGCTGTCCGAGGACGAGCCGGGCGAGCTCGTCGGTGGCGTGCTCGTGGAGGAAGAGGTGCCGGACTGGATCCACGAGACCGCCGTCATGTGGCTCGTCCGGGTGCTCGGCGTGTGGGCGGCGGCTCGTGGGGCCTTCGTGGCCGGCTCGGAGCTCAAGTACCTTCTCCGCAAGGGGAGCGGGCGCAAGCCGGACGTCTCGATGATCCTGCCGGGGCAGAAGCCCCCGCCGCGGCGCGGGCCGATGCGGCGCCCGCCGGACGTGATGATCGAGGTGGTCTCGCCGCGGCCGCGCGACGTGCACCGCGACCGCATCGAGAAGCTGCGCGAGTACGCGGCGTTCGGCGTGCGCTGGTACTGGCTGCTCGATCCGGCGACGAGGATGCTGGAGATCTACGAGCTCGGCCCGGATGGCCGCTACGTGTGGGCGCAGGGCGCCGCGAGCGGGCGGGTCGAGGTGGTACCGGGGTGTGAAGGGCTGGTGCTCGACCTCGACGAGCTGTGGGGCGAGCTCGATCGGCTGGGGGAAGAGGAGCCGGCGGAGTAGCGGCCGGCGTGACGCTGGTCATCGTGGCTGCGCGCCGAAGCAGGCCGACGGGCGGGCGCCTCGCGCTCGGTCGGCGGACGCACTACGCTGCTCGCAATGGGGCAGCCCGCGACGCGCACCGGACTCTCGCCCGAGGAGTATCTCGCGCTCGAGCGCGCCTCCGAGCAGAAGCACGAGTACGCTAACGGCGAGATCTTCGCGATGTCGGGCTGCTCCCGGGAGCACAGCCTCCTTGCGGGGAGCGTCCAGCGCGAGCTGGGCAATGCGCTGCTCGAGCGGCCGCGCGAGGTCCATACCTCCGACATGCGGGTCAAGATCCCGTCCACGGGACGTTATGTATACCCAGACGCCTCTGTCGTCTGCGGAGATCCCGTGTTCGAGGACGCCGAGGTCGACACGCTCATGAACCCGAACGTGATCGTCGAGGTGCTCTCTGACTCTTCAGAGGCCTACGATCGCGGCGACAAGTTCGCGCAGTACCGGAGCGTCCCCTCCATCACCGATTACGTGCTCGTCTCCCAGAAGGCGGTGCGCATCGAGCACTTCCAGCGGCAGCCGGACGGCCGATGGCTGCTCTCGATCCTGGGCCCCGGCGCGCAGCTCGCGCTCGAGTCGATCGGCGTCGTCATCGAGGTCGATCGCGTCTACCTCAAGGTGCCGCTCGCGCCGGCTGCGGGAGCCTGAACGGCTCGCGGCTCCCGGCGGCCCTCACGCCGCGTCGTGGAAGATGACACCCAGCGTGTGACGGTGCCCCGAGCGCACGCGGCTGACGCCGTGCCGCATGCTGACCCGGTACACCCCGCGCGTGCCCTGCACCGGCCGGTGGCGCACGGCGAAGACCGCCGCGTCGCCCTGGCGCAGCGGCACCACCATCGGTCGAGACTGCATGCGCGGGCGCTGCTCGGTCATCACGAGCTCGCCGCCCGTGAAGTCGCGCTCTGGCTCGGACAGGAGGATCGCGACCTGGAGCGGAAAGACGTGCTCGCCATAGAGGTCCTGGTGCAGGCAGTTGTAGTCGCCCTCTCCGTACTGGAGCAGCAGCGGTGTCGGCTGGACCTGGCCCGCGGCGTGGCAGCGCTCGACGAAGCGCGCGTGCTCCTCCGGATACTGCACCTCGAGGCCCATGTCCGCGCTCCAGCGGTTGGCGATGGGCACGAGGCGCGGATAGACGCTGGCGCGCAGGGCGGCGACGAGCCCGGGCAGCGGGTGCGCGAAGTACTTGTACTCTCCGCGCCCGAACCCGTGCCGGGCCATCACCACCCGGCTGCGAAAGAGCTCGTCGCGCGCGTACAGCGCGGCCAGGTCGCCGCACTCGGCCCCGGTGAGCAGGCCATCGAGCACCGCGCAGCCCTGCGCGTCCAGCTCCTGCGCCACGCGCGCCCAGTCGACCGACGCCGCCCGCTCCTCCACGCTCGTCGCGGCGGGGACCACCCCGCGGCGCGCGCTCATCCGCTCGCCTCCCGGTCGAGCAGCGCGCGCTTGCGCTCGACGCCCCAGCGATACCCCGACAGGCCGCCGTCGTTCCGCACGACGCGGTGGCAGGGGATCGCCACCGCCAGCGCGTTGGCCGCGCACGCCTGGGCCACGGCCCTGGCCGCGCCGGGGGCGCCGATGGCGCTGGCGACCTCCGCGTAGCTCGCGGTCGCGCCGGCCGGGATGTCCCGCAGCGCCTGCCAGACGCGCTGCTGGAACGCCGTGCCGCGCACGTCGAGCGGCAGCTCGACGCCGGCGCGAGGGCTCTCCACGAGGCCCACCACCTTCGCGACGAGCTGCTCGAACGCCGCGTCGCCGCCGATCAGGTGGGCCCGCGGGAACCGGCGCTCCAGATCGTGCGCCAGCTCCTCCGGATCGTCGCCCAGGAGGATGGCGCAAACGCCCCGCGCCGTGGCGGCGACCAGGATGGAGCCGAGCGAGCACTCCCCGATCGCGAAGCGGACATCCATGTTCGCGCCTCCGGCGCGGTACCTCGTGGGCGTCATGCCCAGCACCCGGTTCGACTCCTCGTAGAAGCGCCCGCCCGAGCCGTACCCGGCCGCGTAGATCGCCTCGGTCACGGTGCCGTCCTTGCCCAGCTCGGCCCTGACCCGCCTGGCGCGGTGCGCCGCCGCATACGCCTTCGGCGTCACCCCGGTCACGGCCTTGAAGAGGCGATGGGTGTGGAAGACGCTCAGCCCGGCGTGGCGCGCCAGCTCCTCGAGGCGCGGCACCTCGGCGCTGCCCTCGATGAGCCGGCACAGCGCGGCGACCTGGGCCGCCTGACGCTCGGCCAGCGGGGGCTGGTCCGGCTTGCAGCGCATGCACGGCCGGAACCCCGCCCGCTCGGCGGCGGCAGCGGTCGGATGAAAGCCGACGTTCTCGGGCCGCGCCGGGCGAGCGCCGCAGGAAGGGCGGCAGTACACGCCAGTCGTCTTGACCGAGTAGAAGAACTTGCCATCGACGCTCGCGTCGCGGGCCACCACGGCGGCCCAGCGAGGGTCGCGCTCCACGGCGGCGGCGAGCGCATGGGTCTTTCCGGACATGTCGTGTCCCTCCTTCCGGCGCTTCTCGCGCGTCACGAGGTGAGGTTAACTCGCGGCAGAGAGCGCAGCACTCCGGGTCTTGCTCCCGAATTCATCGACGCCGGGAGGGTGGCCGAGCTCGACCGGGAGGCTGGAGGCCGCCGCGCCCCCCGGTCCGGCCGCGTCATGGCGCGGGGAGGCAGTACTCGTCCTGCGGCGTGACCGAGTCCACGACGACGGTCGTGCCCTGCCTGATCACGAACTCGCTCAGGCCGACCTCCTCGCCGTCAGGGCTCCAGTCGTACGTGTACCCGAGGCGCGTCCACGGATAGCCATCCTCGCCATAGGACGTCGCCTTCAGGTCGTTGAACCAGTCCACGTGCTCTTGCGGCGTGCCGGTCGGGAAGTCGAGCTCGGCGACCGAGTCGTCGATCTCCAGGTCCGGGCTCGGGCGGAACAGCGATGCGGCAGGCACCCAGAGCTGGACGACGCGATCCTTGCCGTTGCCCGGAGGCAGGCCGAGCAGCTGCTCGAGCCGCAAGGAAAGGGCTGACCCTTCGAGCCCGCGCGCGCGGCAGAACGCCTGGAGCTCCGGCGCCGCCGTGACCCAGACCTCGACGGCGAGATCCGTCTCCTCGCCGACCAGCTCGTCGTACCCGGCGTAGGACGTCCAGGTGACCATCAGCACGCGATCTTCGGCGTCGCGGACGAGCCCGTTGTTCTCATCATCGATCGCCGTCAAGGTGTCCACGCGCTCGCTCTCTTCAGCGATCTCGGCGTCGGCGACTGCCGCCTGATACAGCTCGGTCAAGTCCAACTCGCCGCCCGCGCCGCCCGTGCCACCGCTGCCGCCCGCGCCGCCCGCGCCGCCCGCGCCGCCGCTGCCGCCCGCGCCGCCGCTGCCGCCGCTGCCGCCCGCGCCGCCGCTGCCGCCCGCGCCGCCGCTGCCGCCCGCGCCATCATCGCCGCAGGCCACGAGCAGCGCGCACCCGCAAATCCCGATCAGCGAAAGAAATCTTCTCACCATGCCCTGGTTGCCTCCCGCCTGCCCCGCCGGTTCGACGAGAACCGGTCGACGTCAGCCGCAGCAGGCTACAGCAACGAGGTGACCGCGAGGTGCGGGACCGCGAGGTGCGTGACCGCAATCCGCCTGGCGCAGGAGGCGCTCTCTCGCTCCGTCCGCCCGCCGCGCGCTCTCTCGCTCATTGCTCCGGCGCCGCGCCGGTGTGCTCGCCCGCGTGCTCCGGCCGCGCCACCGCGCCTGGCGGGCCGCCGGTCATCGGGTCCGCCGCGGCGCGCTGCCTGGGCTCCCAGCACCTGCGCTGGTAGCAGTCGACGATCGTCTGACAGGCCTCGTCGATCGAGTCGGTGACGATCATGAGCTTCATGTCGTCAGGAGAGATCTTGCCCTCCGCCAGCATGCTCTGCTTGATCCACTCCACCATGCCGGACCAGAACCGCCGGTTGTAGAGGACGATCGGGAAGTTCTGCACCTTGCCCGTCTGCACGAGCGTCAGCGCCTCGAACAGCTCGTCGAGTGTGCCGAAGCCGCCCGGGAAGATGACGAACGCCTCGGCGTACTTCATGAACATCGTCTTCCGGACGAAGAAGTAGCGGAAATTGATCGGGATCTGCACGAACGGGTTCACCGCCTGCTCGTACGGCAGCTCGATGTTGCAGCCGATCGACATGGCCTGCGCCTCCGCCGCGCCGCGGTTGGCCGCCTCCATGATGCCGGGGCCTCCGCCGGTGATGATCGCGAACCCCTGCTCCCCGAGCCGCCGCGAGAGCTCGACGCACGCCGCGTAATCCGGGTCGTCTCGCCGCGTCCGCGCCGAGCCGAAGATGGCCACCGCGGCGTCCACGTGCGCGAGCGCGTCGAAGCCGGCCACGAACTCGCCCGTGATCCGGAGGACCCGCCACGGGTCTGAGTGCGTGAAGTCGGCGGCGGGCCTGGCGAGCTCCGGCCGGTTCAGGAGCTGCTCGTCCTCGGTCTTGCGCCCGGCGCGCGCCGAGCGGTTCAGCGTCGGGTTCGGCACCATGCCGGGGTGACCGGCGCCGGCGCGCTCCGCTGCCGCGCCGGAGGGCTGCCCGGGTGCGTCGGCGCCTCGCGCGGGCTCGTTCGGGGACCGCTCGGTCGGGGGTTGTTCGCGGCGCTGGTCGCTCATGGTCACCTCGGGCTGGGGGGCCAGCTGGATCCGCGCTACTGCGCGCGTCCAGCGGAGGCCGTCGATGACGGGCAACGTGAAACGGGCGGCCCGGACGTCAAGGGCCGCGGCCGGGCTCGATCCGCGCGAGCGCTCCACGCCGGCGCCGCGATCGCGCGCACCGGGACGGCGCTGGCCGCGGTCGCCTCGGACCCGGCCAGCGCCCCTGCGGTCAGATGCTCTTGCCGTCGAACTTCATTGTCTTGAGCGCGTCGAGATCGACGTCGTCCAGACAGCGGACGTTGATGGCGCACATCTCCTTTCCGTCGGGGCCCGTCCCCCGCGCGAACGACTCGATGCCGCACACCGAGCAGAACACGTGGTGAATGACCTTCTTGTTGAACTGGTAGTCCGTGAGGAAGTCTCCGCCCTCCTTGAGCGTGAACTGGTCCACCGGCGCGAACGCCAGGACCGCGCCCAGCTTCGAGCAGCGCGAGCAGTTGCACACGCCCACCGGAGCGCTCAGGTCCACCTTCACCTCGTAGCGAACCTTCCCGCAGTGACAGCCACCTGTATAGCTCTTGAGCTCCGTCATGCGCGCATGGTGCCACACGGCGCCGGCCGCGTATCGCAAAAACACGGGGGGATGCGGCCCGCGCCGGGGGAGGCGAGCCGCCCGCTGCGGTGCGCTCCAGCGGCGGCGCGCCGCAGCGGGCGCTGCCACGGCGCATTGCATCTCGTCGAGAGCTTTTCTCGGTATCCAGGCCGACCGACCGACCCGCCTCCGGCGAGGTCGCCGGCGCCTCGTCTCCTGCTCTCTTTGCTCCCTTGCTTCTCCTGCGCCTATTGCTCCTCGTAGTCCCAGGTCAGCCCGCCATCGACGAAGTACGTCGAGCCGGTCACGTAATCGGCGTCTGCCGAGGCGAGGAACACGGTCAGCCCGGCAACGTCATCCGGTTTGCCCAGGCGGCCGAGCGGGATCTGCCCGAGCAGCGCGTTCAGCTTGTCGCGGTCCTTGAGCAGCTCGGCGTTGATCTCCGTCTCGATCGCGCCTGGCGCGATGGCATTGACGGTGATCCCGGTGCCGCGCAGCTCCACCGCGAGGGTGCGGGTGAGCATGCGCACGCCGCCCTTGCTGGCGCAGTACGAGGCGAAGTTGGGAAACGGCAGGTCCTCGTGCACGGAGCTGATGTTGATGATCTTGCCGGGGCGCCTGGCCTCGCGCAGGTGCCGGACCATGGCCTGGCTCCCGAAGAACACCGCCTTGAGGTTGGTGTTCATGACCTGATCGTAGTCCTCCTCGGTCGCGTCCCAGAACGGCGCCCGCTTCTCCAGCCCGGCGTTGTTGACCAGCACGTCGAGCCGACCGAAGTGCGCGACTGCGTCCTTGATCAGCCCCTGCACGCTCTGGACGGAGGCGACGTCGACGGAGAACAGATGAGCTCGCCGTCCGGCGGCCTCGACCTCGGCCAGCACCTCCTCGGCGCCCTCTTTGCTCTTGTGGTACGTGATCGCCACGTCGGCGCCCTCGCGGGCAAAGCGAACGGCGATGCTGCGGCCGATCCCCCGGCTGCTGCCTGTGACGAGCGCGATCTTGCCTTGCAATCTCATGGTGGCCTCTCGTCTCCTCCTCTTCCTCCTCTAGCACACCGCTCGGGTCGGCCGATTACGCCATGCCGCGCCGCGCCGCGCCCGGGAGTCTCGAGGTAGGCGCGGGCGCCCTTTCGCTGCATAGAATTCCCGCATGCGCATCGCCTCCCTCCTGCCGTCCGCGACCGAGATCGTCTGCGCGCTGGGCGCGCAGGGCGAGCTCGTCGGCATCTCGCACGAGTGCGACTTCCCGGAAGGGCTCCGGGGCCTCCCGGTGCTCACGCGCCCCCGGCTCGGGCCGGCGCGCTCCAGCCGGGAGATCGACGCCGCGGTCCGCGACGTCCTCCGGGACGCGCTCGCGGTCTACGACATCGACGTGGACGCCCTCCGCGAGGCGCGGCCGGACGTGATTGTGACGCAGGACCTCTGCGATGTATGCGCCGTCTCGCTCGATGACGTGCGCGCGGCGGTCGTCCGGCTGGCGCGGAGCGACGTGCGCATCGTCAACCTGCACCCGACGCGGCTCGGCGACATCTGGGCCGATATCCGCCGCGTCGCCGAGGCGATCGGCCGAGCGGCCGACGGCGAGGCGCTCCTCGACCAGCTGCAAGCGCGCGTCGCCGCCGTCGCCGCCCGCGCGGCCGCGGCCCCGGACAGGCCGCGCGTGCTCGCGGTCGAGTGGATCGAGCCGGTCATGATCGGCGGCGTGTGGATGCCCGAGCTCATCGCCCTCGCGGGCGGGGAGCCGCTCGTGACGCGCCCCGGCGACCACGCGCCCACGCTCTCGCCGGCCGACCTCGCCGCGCTCGACCCGGATGTGGTGCTGATCAAGCCGTGCGGCTTCACCCTCGAGCGCACGCTCGAGGAGCTCGAGCTCCTCCCCCGCGCGCTGCCGTGGGCGAGCTATCGCGCCGTGGCGCAAGGCCGCGTGTACGTCGCCGACGGCAACGCCTTCTTCAACCGCCCTGGCCCGCGCATCGTCGAGTCGCTCGAGATCCTCGCGGCCTGCGTCCACCCGGGGCTTTTCGCCCCGATGCGCCGCGCGCACGCCCGATCCGTGGTGCGGCTCGACGCGGAGCTCCGGCGGCACGCCTTCGACCAGGGGTGACGCCGGCCCTCGGCCGTCGAGCGACCCGGCCGATCGGCTCATCCGCTCATCGGCTCACCAGGCCGCGCCGGAGGCGCGCTTGCCGGCCGACGACGAGCCGGCGCCGACCGCGGTGTGCAGCACGAAGGTGCCGCTCGCGCCGCCGTCGGGGCTCCGGTTCATGGAGACGCCGTCCGTGCCCGACAGCGCGCTCGTGTAGGTGAAGCAATCCTTCACGCCGCCGCCGCCGTCCTTCAGGCACACCTGCTCGCTGCCGTTGCCGAGGCTCAGGGTGCCGCTGGAGCACGCCACGGCGTTCGTGAGCCCCGCCGGGATCGCCGAGGCGCCGCCGAACACGGCGATCGCCTTGCCGGCGGCGAGCGTCGTGCCCGCGGCGAACGTGTGCCGCACGCCCGTCGCGTCCGAGAGCGTCCACCCGCCGATCGACGCCGACGTCCCGCCCACGTTCACGATCTCGATGAACTCGCCCGCCGTGTCGCTTCCCGGCTCGTTCGCGCAGATCTCGTTGAGGATGACCTGCGCGGACCCGCCGCCACCACCGCTCCACGTATACCTGCTGAACACGGGGAAGTGATCGCTCGTCGTCGTACCGTAGCTCGGGATGAAAGAGTCCGCTGGATAGACCTTGACGGAGCCCGACACGTACGAGGCGCTGAGATCATTGGTGACCAGGTGGTGATCGATGAGGTCCGGATAGCCGGTCGTCGACGAGATCCCGGCGTCGGTGAGCGCCTTCGTGACGAAGGTGTAGTCCAGCGAGTCGCTGACGAAGTTCTGGTACGGCGACGCCTTCCCGGCGGTGATCGAGGTGTCGACGTCGTCGTTCCAGTCGCCGACCACGAAGACCTTCCCGGTGGGGTAGCTGGTGTCGAGGTACGACTTGAGCGCGTTCGACGCGTTCTGCCGGCGCTGCCAGCTCGGAGCGTCGCTGGTCGCCTTCGCGTGCAGGACGATGACCACCACGTTGTCCGTCACGCCGCCCAGCGTGACCGAGAGCTTCACCTCGAGGGGCGGCCGGCCGGCAAAATCGTAGTCGCTCGCGGTCAGGATGACCTTGGCGCTCTGCAGCGTCGCGACGGAGCTCTTGTAGAGGATGCCGACCTTCTGCTCCGTCGCGCTGTACGAGCCCGAGCCGCCCGTCACCGCCGCGTCGTTCGCCAGGAACCCGGAGTAGCCGGGCAGCTGCGACTTGAGGCTGTTGAACTGGGTGGTGCTGACGATCTCCGCGACACCCCAGATATCCATGTCGGCGCCGCTGATGACGTCGCGGGCGTTCTGGAGCTGCAGGGTCTCGTTCGAGGGGCCGTTGGCCGTGTCGCCGAACCATTCGATGTTCCAGGACGCGATGTCGAGCGTGCTCGCCGTGCCCTCGGGCGGCCCGGCGACCGCCTCGGCGGCGAGGTCGATCGGCTCTCCCTCCTCGTCGTAGGGAGCTGCGCACGAGAGGGTGTGCATCGCGGCGTGAAGACAGACGAGCGCCACGAGACGCGGGTGTCTCTTCATGAGTTCCTCCTGTTCAGATGAATGCGTGTCCGCAGCCCCCGGCGGTGGCGACGAGGCCATCCAGCGCGGCGTCGTCGGAGCGATCGAGGTGCGATCGAGAGCTCGCCGGATGCTCTGGCGAGCGTCGCCATGCTAAGTGAACAGGCACGTTTCTGTGTGTAACGAGTTGGTGTATATTCGATTCCGCTTTGAAGATGGCCTGCCCTCCCTACACCCGCGCCACCCGCGCGCACGAGCCCGCGCGCACGAGCGCGCCCCGCTGAGCCCCCCGCCCCTCCGCCCGTCCGCGCGAGCTGCTCTGTTCGCTGCGCGCGCTGTCGCCGTGCGCTGTCGCAAATTGCCACGCAGCCGGCGCCGCTCGCGCGCATGACGCGCCGCTCTCGGCCTCGACCGCGTGGCAAACCGTTTGCAGGGCGCGGGAGCACTGGGAGCGCCGCTCGGCACGGGCGGCTCGCCACGACCGGAGGCCTCAATGACGGATCGAGCATACGATAAAGACACTGCATGGACCCACGCAGCGCTCCCGCCCATCGCCCCTCTCGCCACCGAGCACCGGACCACGGTGTGCGTCGTCGGCGCGGGCATCGCCGGGCTCACGACCGCGTACATGCTGGCGAAGGAGGGCCGCGGCGTCATCGTCCTCGACGACGGCGTGATCGGCGGGGGTGAGAGCGGGTTCACGACAGCGCACATCGTGAACGCGCTCGACCGCCGCTGGACCGAGCTCGCGAAGCTCCACTCGCAGGAGCGCCTCCGGCTGGCCGCCGCGAGCCATACCGCCGCGATCGACACGATCGAGCGCATCGTGCAGGAAGAGGGCATCGACTGCGACTTCCGCAGGGTCCCGGGCTACCTGTTCGCGGCGCCGGGGCACCCGTCGAGCACGATCGAGGACGAGATCAAGGCCGCTCACCAGGCCGGCCTCGAGCTCGTTCACGGCGTCGAGCGGGCGCCCCTCGAAGGGCTCAACACCGGAATCGCGGCGAAGTTCCCCGATCAAGGCCAGTTCCACATCCTCCGCTACCTCGCTGGCCTCGCCCGCGCCGTCGAGCGCCACGGCGGCAAGATCTACACGAGGGCGCACGTCGTCGACGTCGACGAGCGGGCCGAGCCCGAGCACGTCGTCGTCAAGACGGACCGGGGGGTGAACATCATCGCGAACGAGGTCGTGCTCGCCACGAACTCGCCGTTTCTCCCGTGGATCTCCGTGCACCTGAAGCAGGCGGGGTACAGGACCTATGTCATCGCGCTGCGCGTGCCGCGGGGCTCCATCCCCGCTGGCCTCTACTGGGACACCGAGGATCCGTTCCACTATGTCCGCCTCAGCAACGTCGACGGCGCCGACGGGCCGGACGAGCTCCTCATCGTCGGCGGCGAGGACCACAAGACCGGTCAGGCCGACGACGCGGACCAGCGCCACGCGCGCCTCGAGGCGTGGGCGAGGGAGCGCTTCCCCCAGGCGGGCCAGGTCGTGCACCGCTGGTCCGGAGAGGTCATGGAGACCGCCGATGGGCTCGCGTTCATCGGGCGCCTCAAGAAGGAGTCTCGCATCCTCCTCGTGACGGGCGACTGCGGCAACGGCATGACGCACGGGACGATCGCCGGCCTCCTCGTGAACGACCTCGTCCACGGCCGCGAGAACGCGTGGGCCGAGCTCTACGACCCGAGCCGCGTGAACCTCACGCTGCACTCGGCGTCGGAGTACCTGAAGGAGAACCTGAACACGGCCGCGCAGTACACCGACTGGCTCACGGGCGGCGATCTCGATGACGTGGAGAAGCTCCCGCCGGGGATGGGCGCCATCGTGCGACGAGGGCTCACGAAGCTCGCCGTCTACCGCGATCCGCAGGGCCACGTCCACGAGCGGTCGGCCGTGTGCACCCACCTCGGCTGTATCGTCGCGTGGAACCCGGCCGAGCGGACCTGGGATTGCCCCTGCCACGGGTCGCGCTTCGAGTGCACGGGACGCGTCATCCGCGGGCCGGCGACGAGCGACCTGAAGCCGGTAGAGACCGCCACGCCGGGCGGGACGGAGACCGCCACGCCGGGCGGGGCGGAGACGCCCGCCGGCAAGGAGCTCGCTCGGACCGGATGAGCACGCCTCCACAACGAGGCGGGCCCGCGCGCCGTCACGCGGCCTCCCGAGGCGGCCCGCCGCGCGGCGGCCCGGCGGGGGCGGCGCGGGCGAGCGGCCGTCCAGGCGCTCCCCGGCCCCTCGCGGCAGGGGAGGAAAGGTGACAGGTCCGCTGTACCATGTACATGTGTACGGAAAGCCATGCAGGAGAGCCACCACCCCGGGGCCGCGGCCCGGCCCAGCGACGCGCCGTTCCTCGCCGGTGACAGCGAGATGGCGCAGCTCATGCGCGATCTCGACTGGTCGCTCACCCCTGTCGGACCCCTGGACCGGTGGCCGCAGAGCCTGCGCACCGCGGTCAGCATCTGCCTCGCCTCGCGTCACCCCATCGAGATCTGGTGGGGGCCCGAGTACGCCCGCTTCTACAACGACGCGTACCGCCCGATCCTCGGCGCGACCAAGCACCCGCAGTTCCTGGGCCGCCCGGGGCGCGAGTGCTGGGGCGAGATCTGGGACGTCATCGGCCCGATGCTCGACGGGGTGCGCGCCACCGGGCAGGCGACGTGGTCGGAAGACTTCCAGTTGATCCTCGCGCGGAATGGCTATCTTGAAGAGACGTATTTCACGTTCTCCTACGCGCCAGTCCTGATCGAGGACGGCACCGTCGGAGGCATCTTCTGCGCGTGCGCCGAGACGACGGCGCGCGTCCTCAGCGAGCGCCGCCTCCGGGCGCTGCGCGCGCTCGGCGCGCAGTCGGCCGCGGCGGCGATGGTCTCCGTGGAGGAGACGTGCGCGCGCTCGGCGAGCACGCTCGCCGAGGGCTCCGCGGACGTGCCGTTCGCGCTGCTCTACATGATCGAGCCCGGCGGCGCGTTCGCTCGCCTCGCCGCCGCCGAGGGGCTCGCCCCCGGCGGCCCGGCGAGCCCCGAGCGCATCTCGCTCGCGGAGGAAGGCGGCGCGTGGCCCCTCCCGGAGGTCGCGCGCGCCCGCCGGTGCCAGCGCGTCGACACCCCCGCCGAGCGGTTCGGCGAGCTCCCCGGCGGCCTCTGGCCCGAGCCGTGCCGCGAGGCGGTCGTGCTGCCGCTCCCGCGCGCCGGGCAGCCCGCGCTCCAGGGCTTCCTCGTCGTCGGCGTCAGCCCGCGCCGCGCGCTCGACGCGGCCTACAGCGACTTCTTCGAGCTCGCGGCCGGCCACATCGCCACGACGATCTCCGGCGCGCGCGCCTACCAGGAAGAGCGCCTCCGCGCGGAGGAGCGGGCCGAGCTCCTCGCGCGCGAGCAGGCCGCGCTCGCCGAGGCCGAGCGGCACAGGTCGCGCCTCGAGACGCTGTTCATGCAGGCCCCGGCCGGGATCTGCGTGCTGCGCGGGCCCGAGCACGTCTTCGAGCTCGCGAACCCGCGCTACCTGAACCTGATCGGCGACCGCGACATCGTGGGCAAGCGCCTCCGCGACGCGCTGCCCGAGACGGAGCAGGTGGTCGTCCCGCTGCTCGACCGGGTGTACGCCACCGGCGAGCCGTTCTTCGGCAACGAGTTCGCCATCTCGCTCCAGCGCGGCGGCGCGATCGAGGAGTGCTTCTTCAACTTCATCTACCAGCCCATCTACGACGCCGCCGCCCGGGTCGAGGGCGTCGCCGTGCTCGCCTTCGAGGTGACCGACCAGGTGCGCGCGCGGCGGCGCGCCGAGCAGCTCGCCCACGCGCTCGCGATCACGAACCAGGATCTCGACCAGTTCGCCTATGTCGCGTCGCACGACCTCAAGGCCCCGCTCCGGGGCATCGCGAGCCTCTCCGAGTGGATAGAGGAGGGGCTCGCCGACAAGATGAGCGACGAGGCGCGCCAGCAGATGCGCATGCTCCGCGGCCGCGTGCACCGCCTCGAGGCGCTCATCGAGGGCATCCTCAGCTACTCGCGCGCCGGCCGCATCCGCGACAGGATCTCGCCCGTCGACGTGGGCACGGTCGTCGCCGAGTGCGTCGAGCTGCTCGCGCCGTCCCCCGAGGCGCGCGTCCTCGTCGGCGGCGGCCTGCCGACGCTCCTCGCCGAGCGCGTGCCGGTGCAGCAGGTGTTCATGCACCTCATCGGCAACGCCCTGAAGCACGCGCGCCGCGCGGACGCCGTGGTCGAGGTCGCGTGCGCCGACGCGGGCGACTTCTACGACTTCTCGGTGAAGGACAACGGCCCCGGCATCCCGCCGCAATTCCAGGAGCGCATCTGGGGCATCTTCCAGACGCTGGAGGCGCGCGACAAGGTCGAGGGCACCGGGATCGGCCTGTCGGTGGTGAAGAAGATCGTCGAGACGCGCGGCGGCCACGTGTCGCTCGAGTCGGAGCCTTACGCCGGCGCGACCTTCCACGTGTACTGGCCGAAGCGCCAGAAGGCGGCCTCGTGACCGGCGCGCTCGTGCCCGGCGCGGCGGCGCGCGGGCGGCTCAGCCGTTGAGGAACCGCTCGCCGGGCGCGGGCTTGCGCCGCTCGGCGACGCTCGCAAAAGCGAACGTGTAGCTGGAGTCGAGCGCCGGGCGGTCCGCCACGGCGAGCTCGAGCTGGAACGTGTCGCCCTCGAACCTGGGCAGCAGGAACGAGAGCGTGGGCCCCTTCTCGTTTCGCCGCGCCGCGAGCTCGGGGAACTGCCAGCTGACGCGCGCGACGGCGCGCCCCGCGATGACGACCCGCGCCTCGAGCGTGCCTGACGCCACGGGCTCCGGAGCGTCGTTGAGGACGAACAGGTCGGCGCGGAACTCTTCGCCGCTCTTCCAGCCGAACTTCGGCGCCCGGGCGCTGGCGAGCGCGGGCCGGCACGCCGCCTTGACCGCGTGGTACGCCGGCTTCGGCCGGTGCGGCCAGCTGATGAGGTTGTTGTTCGCGGCCGACGGCCACGGCTCGTTGAAGCACCAGTTGAGCGCCATGGCGCACACAGGCTTCTGCCGGCGCGCCTCCTCGAAGATGAACTTGTACCCTTCGCACTGGAGGAGCTGCCCTCGCGCCACGAGCTCCTCCAGCGTCCTCTGCGGGCCGAAGTAGTGCTCGATGGTGGCCTGGCAGAGCCAGCTCCCCGGGTCCATGTTCCAGGCGCCGAACCCGTGGTGCGCCTCCCAGGCCGCGCCCTTGCGCGGCGGGAAGAGCTCGGCCTCGGGGATGAACGTCTTCAGGTACTCCACGTCCGAGGGCCCCGGGCACCCGAACTCGGAGTAGGCCGTGTTGCTCGCCGACGCGAAGATCTGGTGTGGCTCCCGCCCGTGCTCGTCGCGAAAGCGGTAGTCGCCGTGCCCCATCCCGTCGAGCGGCGCGGTCGGGATGAAGGGCGTGTCGCGGTCGAGCTCGTAGGTCAGCTTGTTGAGGAGGCGCAGCGGCAGCGACTGGTCGGTCATGCCGGACCATACGTTGAAGAGCTCGTTCCCCCCGCACCAGAACGCGAGCGACGGGTGCTGCCGGACGCGCCGGATCGTGCTCGCCGCCTCCTGCTCCAGCACGCGCAGGTAGCTCGGCTCGCCCTCGTACAGGTTGCACGCGAGGTGGAACTCCGTCCAGACCATGAGACCGAGCTCGTCGCAGATCTCGTAGAACGCTTCCTTGTTGATGATCGCGCCGCCCCAGGTGCGGAGCAGGTTGAAGTGGGCGCCCTTCGCCAGCTCGAGGAGCGGGCGGTAAACGCCTTCATCGATGATCCCCGGGAAGATCTCGGGGCAGACCCAGTTCGACCCGCGCGCGAAGACCGTCCGGCCGTTCACCTCGAGCGTCACGGGGGGCCGGCTCCGGCTCTTCGGGAAGCGCGCCGGCTCGTCCCAGGCGCCCTCGTGCATCACCAGCCGGACGCGGCGAAACCCCACCTTGCGCGCGTGGACAACCGCGCCGTCCAGGAGGACCTCGAGCGTGTACAGCTCCGGCTCGCCCTCGCCGTTCGGCCACCAGAGCCGGACACCCTCGAGCCGCGCCTCCGGCCTCTCGCTCGAGACCACCTCCTTCCCCTCCGGGTCGAGCAGCCGGTACGCGGTGATGGCCGCGCCCGCGCCCGGGTCGCTGGTCTCGATCCGCACGTCGAGATCGGCCGAGGTCAGGTCGTCCGACAGGCGGTAACGGAAATCGACCGCGCGGAAGTGGCGCGCCGGGCGCCGCTGGAGGCCTGTCTCTTGCCATATCCCGCACGGGATGAGCCTCGGGTGCCAGTCCCAGCCGTAGCTCACCGGCGGCTTGTTCGAGAGGCGCGCCTGCGTCCGGTCCTCCGGCGACGGCGTGGCCTTGGGCGCGGGGAAGATCACGACGGAGATCTCGTCGCCCGGCCGCGCGCGACCGGTGAGATCGATCTCGAACGGCGTGAACATGCCCTCCTGGTCGTGGCAGAGCTCTCCCTGGAGGTACACCTGAAAGCGGTAATCGACGCCGCCGCAGTAGAAATACACGCGCTCGCCCTTCCCGGCCTGCGGCAGATCGAGCCGCGCGCGGTAGACCCAGTAGACGTCCTCGGCGAAGCGAAACTGCCTGAAGTTGCTCCCGACCGTGTAGTCGGGGAGGCCCTTGGCTCTGGCCCAGTCGAGCTGCACCGCCCCCGGGACACTCGCGGGGACGAACTCCGCGGGAGCGATGGATGGGTCTCTGGTGAACCCGACCTCCCAGGCCAGCGGGGCGAGCGGATACGAGGCGGCGACGTGCTCGGAGGCGAGGCGCGAGGTGATGGGCATGGGCGAGGCCCGGTTCATAGCGCCCCGGCGCGCCGGCCGGAAGGTCGAGATCGGGACATCGCGCGCGCCACAAGGCCGCGGCCGCGCGCCACCGCGGCGTGAGCCTCGCTCCGGCGCGCGGTCGAGACTCAGTGTTTGCCGAGGCGCTTGACCTCTTGCCCGGCGAGCAGCGCGTGCGCCTCCGCCAGCACCTCGGGGATGCGGTGCCGCTGCGGCGCCTCTGCGAGGGCCTGCGTGAAGTCGAGCTCCCGCGCGCGCTCCGCGCGATTGCCGGGGAACCAGTGGCCGCCGTTCCCGAGGAGGTTGTACCGCATCTTGCCGTAGGCGGTCATGTCGAGCGCCCTGGCGAGGTTGTAGAGCCGCAGGATCTCGCGGATGTTGACGTGCCCGGGCGCGGCCTCCCACTCGGGCAGCCCGACATCCCATGTGTCGAGCCACGCGCGGCCGAGCACCCGCTCGAGCTCCTCGTCGATCCGGCGCAGGATCGGCGCGAGCGCGGCCTCTCGGGCGCCCTCGCCCTCGAGCAGCGGCAGCACCTTCATGTGCTCGTCGAAGTCGGACGGGCGCGCCGCCCCGACGCTGAGCGTGTGGACCTCGGGGCGCGCGAGGCAGAACAGGTCGTTGAACACGATGGGAGAGAGCGGGGCGCACAGCCGCGCGAGCTTCTCGCTCGGCTCGTACAGCTTGCCCCCCTTGTCGGTGGGGCTGATGATGAAGACCCCCATATCGCGCTCGGCGGCGGCCTGGATGGCCGGCCAGGCGATCTGGTTCACGTAATACCAGTGCAGGTTGACGTAGTCGCAGCGACCGTCCTGCACCATGGCCATGATCACGCGCAGCGGCGCGTGCGTCGAGAACCCCACCGCGCGCACGCGCCCCTGCCGCTTCAGCTCGAGCGCGGCCTCGAGGCAGCCCCCTTTGCGCAGCGACCAGGAGAGGCCCGTCTCGTCGTTCACGCCGTGCAGGGCGAACAGGTCGACGTGATCGAGGCGAAGGCGCTTCATCGAGCGCTCGAACGTCTCGAGGAACTTCGCCGGATCGGCCTCGGGGATGGCCTTCGTCTGGACGATGATCCGCTCGCGCGGCAGACTCGGCAGGATCTCCCCGAGCTGCGCCTCGCTCGTGCCGTACCCTCGCGCTGTCTCGATGTGGTTGATCCCGAGCTCGAGCGCCCGCGCGATGCACGCCTCGACGTTTCGCTGGCTCTCGGGCGAGATGCGGTCCCCGTCGCTCCAGGACTGCTGGTACCGCATCCCTCCGCACGAGAGGACGGGCATCTTGATCTCGGTACGACCGAAGCGGCGATAGAGCATGCGTGTGACCTCAGGCTCGGGAGGGGGGATCTACCGCACCCTGCCAGCTCGCCGCAGGCGCCGCAACGCGAGGAGGGCGAGCGGCGAGAGGAAGGGCAGGAGCCGCCACGGGGACCCGGTGTGGGGGTCAATCGCGCAACCGCTGCCGGACGAGCCGCCTTCCCCCTCCTCCTCGGGCGCGCCATTCCCCGACGCGCCCGAGGACCCGGCGCCGGAGCTGCCGGAGCTGCCGGAGCTGCCGGAGCTGCCGGAGGCGCCGCCGCCGCTCGCGCTGCTGGTCCCGCCTGGCGTGCAGAGGCCGGGGTCCTCGTCGACCATGCCGTCGCAGTCGTCGTCGAGCCCGTTGCACTGCTCGGGGCTCGGCGCGCCGGGCGTGCACGACCCGGCGGTGCACGCGACCGCCTCCCGCGCGCACATCCCGACGCCGCACACCTCGCGCACGCCCTCGTCGATCCGCTCATCGCAATCGTCGTCGGCCAGATTGCACGTCTCGGTCGCGTCCGGGTGGACGAGAGGGGACCTGTCGTTGCAGTCGTTCGAGCTCGGCGCGAACCCCGCGGGCGGGCACTTCGCCATGACCGTCGCGCCGAAGAACGACCCGTACCCGTCGCCGTCGGCGTCCTCGTACTGGGTGCTGACCTCGAGGTCCTCGTCGACCTGACCGTTGCAGTTGTCGTCGCGCTCGTTGCAGGCCTCGGCGCGATCGGGGTGGACGTTGACGCTGTAGTCGTCGCAATCCCCGCCGCGGGCGGCGTGATCCGGAGGCTGGGCGCAATCGATCCTGGGCACGCCGGAGTCGCCGTAGCCGTCTCCGTCGCGATCGAGGTAATAGGTCGTCCCTTCGCACCCGTACGCGAACGCGGCGCTGGTGGACGACGCGCCGTCGCCGCGCGAGCCGTTGTCGCCGTTGCCCGAGATGGCCCACACCTCGACGACCACCCCGCCCGGCGCCCCCGGCGCGGTCCACCGCGCGTCGAACCGAACGACGCCGCCGCTCGCCCGCTTCGGCGCGTCGTGGACGAGCTGGTGCTCGTCGACCAGCTTGGTGCCCTGACCGTCGATGGTGGCGAGCCGGCCTGCTCCGGTGCGGAGGTAGAGCCCACCGACGTTGATGTTCGCGGCCGCGATCTGGACCTGCAGAGTCGCCGTCTCGCCGGGAGCCGGGTTCCTCGGGTTGAGATCGATGGTGATGTCGGGCCCCGAACCGCCGTTATGGCAGCCGTTGCACCCCTCCACCACCAGCCCGGTGCGGCGCGCGTGCGCCTGCGACGCGGCCAGCGTGGTCAGCAGGGCCAGGCTCACCGAGAGGATCGGTGAATAAAGCGATGATCTGAGCATGCGCCTCGGTGCGCAGCCCGGGCTCGCGGGCTCCGCGCGCACCGCTGCGACGCTCAGGGATAGCCTTACTCCATGGGATCGACAAGCGCATCCATGCAGAGCGCAACATTGCACCGCGACCATCCAGCGCGGCAGTTCTCGGGCTCTCGATGTCCTGGCCGCTGCCGGCGTCTCCGGAGCAGCGGTGTCGCCATGTGCCTTGCCGTTCAGCGCGGCGCGTTACCCGAGCCGGACGTGCTGCGGCCGCGTCACGTCGCAGACCACGCCGTGGTACTTGAGGAGCCCCTCATCGAGCGTCACCACGGTCGCCTCCGCGCCGTGGGCGGCCCACAGGTACACGAGGTCGGTCGCGTTGGCGAAGGGCCTGCAGCCGCGCATGCGCCTCGTCAGCAGGCCGAGGAACTCGGCGATGGCGCCCTCGTCCGCGGGCGCGACAAGCTCGACCGCGAGGCCCGCCAGCGGGCTCTCGCTCGCGGCCGCCGGCGCCCGTATCGCCGCCGCGCGCGCCGGCGGTGCGCGCGACGCGCGCGACGCGGCGAGCCGTTGCTCGGCCACGTACACCTCGAGCCATAGCTCGGCCGGCGCGAGCACGCGCGCCCCGCCGGCGGCGACGGCCGCGCGGGCGCGCTCGAGGAAGGCGAGCGCGTCCGCGTGCCCCGGCTCGGCGGGCTTCATCGAGGCGATGGCGACGGAGCTGTCGAGCACGATCCGCATCGAGTCCTCACATCGGCTGATGGCACATGTTGGCACGGCGGAGCGGCCGTGGCGGCCAGAACCACGTGGGTTCGCGCGGTACATGCCTTGCTTCGTCGCTGGCCATGAGAGCTTTTCTGGCCCGCATCGTCCTCGCATCCCAGTGGGGCGCGAGCCTCGCTCTGGCGTCTGGCTGCGGCCCCCAGGTCGAGTCCGGCTCCAGCTCGAATCCACCCGGAGGCGCAACCTCGGAGTCTGGCGGAGGCGGCGAGACCGACCCTGCGGACGCCTCGGCGCCGATGGATCCCTATCCGGATCCGACCTGCGTCGGGCCGGTGCATGACGGCGGCTATGATGGGCAGTGCTGTTACCAGGTGCACTGCGCGGCGCCGGTCGACGGCGCCTGCCCTGCGGCCGCCGAGGCGGCGCCCCACCTCGACGGCCTGCCGCCCGGCTCGGGATCGTGCATGTGCGACGGCACCGGCGAGGGAGGGGCCGAGTCGATCCAGGGCCCCTACGCGAACCGCGCCGCGTCGGACCCCGCGAGCTGCTGCTATCTCGTCGGACATATCGGCTGCGAGGGGCGACCCCTCCTGGTCCGGGGCGAGCCTCGCCTCGCGCCGATCGCGCGCGGCCCGAGCGCCTGGTCGCAGACCGACCTGCGGCGCTTCGAGCGCGCGCTGGCGGACACCGACGTTCGCGCGCTCCCGCCGGCGGCGCGCCGCGAGCTCGCCCGCCGCTGGGCCGAGCGCGGCCGGAACGAGCACGCCTCGGTCGCCTCCTTCGGCCGCTTCGCGCTCGGGCTCATGGCGCTGGGCGCGCCTCCCCAGCTGCTCGAGGCCGCGCACCGCGCGGCGGTGGACGAGGTGCGGCACGCCCGCATCGCCCTGGCGATCGCCTCGCTCTACGCCGGCGAGCCGGTGGGCGTGGGCCCGCTGCCCCTGCGCGGCGCGCTCGACGACACAGGCTCGCTCGAGGAGCTCACCCTCGCCACGGTGGTCGAGGGCTGCGTGGGAGAGACCCTGTCTGCCATCGAGGCGGAGGTCGCGGCCCAGGCCGCGGAGGCGCCCGCGGTGCGCATGGCGCTCCAGGCCATCGCCCGCGATGAGGCGCGCCACGCCGAGCTCGCCTGGGCGTTCGTCCGCTGGGCCGTGGCGGTGGGCGGCGCGGGCTTGCGGGAGCGCGTCGCCGCGACCTTCGCGCGCGCGCTCGACCAGGTGCGCTCCACGCCGATCCCTGCCGGCGCCGACTTCCCGTCCACCCACGGGTTCGTGCCTCCGGCCGAGCTCCACCTGCTGCGCCAGCAGGCGATCACCGACGTGCTCCGGCCTGCCGTCGCCGCGCTCGTCGCCTCTCATGTCGCCTCGACAGACCGGGAGTTCGTCAGCGAGCGTGGACATGCCCTCCTGAGCGGCGGGGCGACGTACCTGTCGACGTGAGCCCGCGGCGGCGCCGCCCGCCGCCCCGCCCAGACGCGCGGCGCCGTCCCGGCGCGCGGCGGCGTCGCGGCCGTCATGCGCCGGCCGAGGCCGACGTGGCGGGCGCCCCGCTCCCCAGGCCGTGCGGCGCGTCGCTGTCGCGCGCCGGCGCGAGCGCCTCGGACGCGGCCGCCGCGATCGGCGCGCCCCTGTCGAATCCGCGCGTCGGCTGGCCGCCGCGCTCCGGCGCGACCGCCCCGGGCGCGGCCGACCCCTCGCGCCGCTCCCGCCAGAGCATGTGCATGCCGAGCGCGTAGATAGCGAGCAGCACATACAGGTTCACCGAGAGCGCGAGGGGCGGCAAAGGCGCCTTGAAGCGCTCGTAGACGTACGGAAAGTCGATGGTCGCGAGCGAGATCAGGACCACGAGCGCGCCCATCTCGATCCGGCGCTCGTGCTTCGCCGCCCGGTCGAGCGCGTAGAGCGCGGCCGGGAAGATGTAGAGCACGTGGTGCACGTAGGTGAACGGGCTCGCGACGACCATCGTGACCAGCAGCGGCAGGAACATCCGGAGCGAGCGGGAAGGCGAGGGGTCGCGGCCGCCCAGCGCGAGCGCCGCGCCGAGGAGGAGCAGGATAGTGATCACCGAAGCGGCCTTGATGGTGGCGGCATCCTGGCCGAAGAGCCGCGCGTAGAAGCCGGCGAGCGAGAAGTTCGGCGCCGTGCCCGGATCGAACAGGCCCGGGATCCTGGAGCCGTGCGACATGCGCGGCAGCCGCCTCAGGAACTCGAGCCACGCCGGCGCCGCGCCGAACGGCAGGCTGATCACGACGAGGGCGCCGAGCCCGGCGGCGAGCCCTGCGAGCGCGCGGAAGCGCCGCTGGAGGACCCAGGGAATCGCGAGCAGGATGGGCGTGACCTTGATCCCGGCGGCGACCGCGAGGGCGAGCCCCGCGGGGGTGTCCTTGCCCGAGAGCGAGAGCGCGAGCGCGGCGCAGATGAACACGAGGACCAGCGGGTTGACCTGCCCCATCGCCAGGCTGTGGCGCAGGTTGAGCGACCAGGCGAGAAAGGCGATGAACGCGAGCAGGACCGTGGGGATCGCGGGCCCGCGCGCGGCGTCGTCGGCGTCCCGCGCGCCCCGCGTCGCGCGTCGGATCGCGACGACGGCGAACGTCGCGGCGAGGCCGTAGCTGACGACGGCCGTGCTCGACCACACCTGCTGGGCGGTATCCGGGCTCAGGCGCGCGAGCCACGAGAAGGTGTGCGCGAAGAACGGCGGATACAGGTAGGGGAACGTCAGCTCGTGCGGGAGCTGCAGCTCCCTCGCGATCGACTCGAGGACCGTCACGTCGTAGACGTCGAGCCCCCGGCTGGCCGCGACGGCCGCGCAGTAGAACGACTTGAAGTCGATGGCGACTGGCTGCTTGAGGACGATATCGAGGACACAGAGCCAGGCGGCGCCCGCGGAGAACGCGAACACCGAGAGATAGCCCAGGCGCTCGTTCGAGAGACGCGCCCTGGCGGCGGCTAGGATCGACGTCACGGAGCAATCCATCTGGCGTGAAAGGTCAGGGAGCGAAATGTCCTCAACGTGGGGCGCCTCCGCTGCTCACGCCGGGACGCGCCTGCCGGCGCGGGCCGCCTGCTTCTCTCGCTCGAGCTCGTAGAACAGCGTCCCGTCGTACATCCGACGCAGCTGCTCGCGGGTCAGCTTCCCTCCTTTGCCGGCGAGCGCGTAGACCACCGTCCACTCGCCTGCTGACGCCAGGAACCCGAACACGTCGAGCAGGTCGCGATCCCCCAGGGTGCGCGCCACGAGCTCGCGGACGTTCAAGGCGCCGTCTCGGTCCTTGTCCCAGCGCGAGAACAGCTCGTCGAACTTCGCCGGATCGAACCTGCCGTCCTTGTCGTAGACGCCGGTGTCGCTCGCGTGCTTGCCCCGGTGGATGTTCTCGAGCGTGATCGAGAGCGTGGGCACGAACGATCGCGAGGTCGGGAGCCCGAGCGCCCCGTTGATGAAGAGCGCGAACCACGCGGAGAGCACCCGTCCGATCCCGATCGCGCGGAGCCCTTCGTAGGTCTCGCGGAGGGTGATGATCCCGTCGTGGTTCCTGTCGAAGAACGCCGAGTGCATCTCGAGCGCCGTTCTGTCCCCGAGCGCGGCCGGCTGCGTGCCGTACGCGTCCCTGCTCGCCGACGCGGAGACGAACGCCTCTGGCCCGCGCCCCTCGCCTCGGGCCGCGCCGTCCGGCGCCGAGCTCGCGCCGGCCGAGATCTCGGAGACCTCGGCCGGCTCCGCCGTCTCGGTGGCCGCCGGCTCCCCGTTCAGTTCGTTCATGTGGTGTTCCTCTGGCTCGCGGCGTGTGCCGCGCGCGCGTGCCCGCGGCGCAAGCACGACGTGGGCCGGCGCTGCGCAGCGCCATGGAGGCGCGCGTCGCAGCGGCCGTACGGCCTGCATGTGAGGCAAGATGCCTCGCAGGGTGGCCAATGATCACACGAGCTCACCGGTCCTGGGGCACCCTGCTCCGGGACGCCGCGCTTCCTCTTGCTCCATGCGATCTTCGCCTCGCCCCACATCGCACGCCTCGTGCCCGCGCCGTGGCCTCTCGCCTGGCCGGCGGTGCGTCTGCTGAGTTGGCGCGGCTGCGACGGCCTGGATCACGGAGAGCGGTCCGGCCCTGGGCACGATCTTGCTTGGGGCGTCGCGGCGAGGTGGAACGACATGGCTACACTCTCGACGTCTGCATGGGTATTACATGAGCTCGGTCTGGCCGCGGGGTTCGGCGGCCCTCTCTTCGGCCGGCTGGCGCTGCACCAGGCGGTCAAGGATATCCATTCCGAGGCCGAGCGCGGCAAGGTGCTCGCCGACGCCTGGCAGAGGTACAACCTCGTCAACGCGATCTCGCTCGGCACCGCCGCGGCCACCTGGTTCCTCGGGCGGACGATGATCTCGGGTCGATCGATCGATGCGGAGACCCGCAACCTTGTGCATCTGAAGGACATCCTGCTCGGCGCGACGCTCGCGACGAGCGTCGTCAACATGGTGAGCGGAAGGCAGATGAGCGAGCAGGCGCCCGGCCGCGCCGTGCCTGTCCACGACGGCGACACCCCGTCGCCCCGCACGCCCGGGAAGGCCGCTGCCCTGCAGCAGCTGCTCAACGTCATGGGGCCGCTCAACATCGCCCTCACGGCGGGGGTGATCGGCGTGACCACGGTCCTCGCCATGAAGTCCGGCCGCTCGACGAAGTGGAGCTTCATCTCCCGGCTCCTGCCCTGAGCCGCGGCTTTTTCGCGGAGGGGCGCCGCGGCGCGCCGGGTCCCCGCCGCGCCGGTCCCGCGCGCTCGGCGCCGCTCTCATGATACGATGGCCTGATGAAGGTCATTGCAAGAATGGCGCTCACCGCGCTCGCCGTCGTCGCCGTGAGCTGTAGCAGCGGTCACGGCGAGGAGGGGTGCCCTGAGCTCTGCGAGCGAGCGGTGGAGTGCCCGGGCGAGCCCCAGACCGAGGAGAGCTGCCTCGACACCTGCAGCGCCGACACGGAGACGGCCGAGGAGGCTGGCTGTTCCGACGCCTGGGAGTCGTACCTCGAGTGCCGCAATCACGCCGAGGACAACTGCGATCCCGAGAAGTACGACGAAGAGTGCAGCATCCAGCGGGAGTCGCTGACGAGCTGCCTCGACCGCAGCTGAGGGGAGGGCGCGCGGGCCGCGCGGCCCGGTGAGCACCGGCTACCCACGCCGTGGCTACTCGAAATCGTGGACCGCGCGCCCGCTCGGGAGCTCGTCCGGGATGAGCGCCTCGAGCCGCTTCGGGGTCGCGCGCGGGTCGAGCAGCGCCTCCCCCACGAAGGCGCAGAGCCAGCCGATCTCTTCCTCCGTGAGCTCGATGGGCTGCTGCAGCAGCGGATCGACGGCGGCGAGCACGGGGGCGAGCGGGCCCATCTCGCCCCGCAGGTCCGGGTCCAGGTGAGCGTTCGTGTACTCCGTGGCCGAGCTGTAGACGTCGAGGTGGTGGCGGATGGCGCCCTCCAGCGACGTGAACGCGCCGTTATGGAAGAACGTGGGCTGGAGGGCGACGTTGCGCAGCGGCGGGGTCCTGAACTTGTAGCGGTCCGCCCGGTCGCCCGTGACCTGCTCCAGCCCGAAGTCCTCATCGGCGTTCGGGCCGTCGAAGACGACGTTGGAGAGCGCCGGATCGTCGGTCGGCGCGATCTGCGGCACGCCGATGGCGTGCTGCTGGAAGTCGCTGAACATCTCGTTCGAGCGCCCTGACACGGCGTGGCAGGTGACACACCCCGCCTCGCCGAAGAAGAGCAGCGCGCCGCGCTTCTGCTCCAGCGTCATCGCCTTGCGGCGGCCGCGGGCGAACCTGTCGATGGGCGCGTCGGCGAACGTGAGCGAGATCTCGAACTCGGCGATGGCGGCCGCGATCATGTCGTAGCTGATCGCGCCGCCCCGCTTCACCGCGTCGAAGCGCCGGCCGAACCGGCGGCGGTACGCGTCCTCCTCGTTCACGCGCTCCACGACGTCCGCGCGCACCACGTCGTGCGACGGAGGCGCCTTGTAGCCGGTCATCTCCGTGATCTCGGTCGGCGGGATGAACGCCTGCGCGTCGAGCAGGTGCGGCAGGTACGAGAGCGACATCCCCTCCGGGGAGGTGAACGAGAAGCCCTGGCTGTTGTCGAACGGGTCGCCGGAGACGGCGAAGAACCGCGAGTTCCACATCAGCGTGGGGTAGAAGGCCGAGTTGATGACCGTGGGCGCCCGGCGCTGGTTGCGCGGGCCCTCTCGGCTTGGCCCGACGACGCCGTTGTTGTCGATGCCGATGGCGATCGACTGCGTGTCGGCGAAGCCCGTGGTCGGCGAGTGGCAGCCTGCGCACGAGTTGTCGTCGTTCAGGCCGAGGATGCTGTCGAAGAACAGGTCACGCCCGAGCTTCGCCAGCTTCTTGTCGACCTTCCGCCCGAGGCGCGACTCCAGGGTCGACTCGATCTCTCCGGTGAAGCCGTGTCGGGCGAGCGTCGCCGCGAGCCGGTCATCGATGAGAGAGGCCCTGGCGCGCGCCGGGCGCGCGAGGACGAGCGTGATCACGAGGCATGTCGCCAGGGCGACGAGCGTCCGCCCGATGCATCGCAGGGTCATGGCGCCTCCAGGTCCCCCGGCGGGGGACGCGCACATCGCTGTGCGTCCGTGAGATCAACCAGTCCTGCCCAGATGCTGACCGAGCGGCGGCGAATTGGATGGTTGGAATCTAACGTCGTGAGTTGCCAGTCGGCAAGTCGATTCTTCCATGATTCAACAGACTTACTGCGTGTCCGGGGGTCCGGACACAGCGCTATCTGCGGTTGTCGTGCCTACATCGAGCAGGCGAGTCGGCCGCTGTCGCCGCGCGCTCGCGGCGCCGCGACCCCCGGCGGCGCGGCGCGACGGCGCGCTCCCTCGCTGCCGCGGCGGCTCCGACGAGCCTCCGACGAGCCTCCCACGTGCCTCCCACGGAGATCGACCGGCCGCGTCGTCGCGCCGCGCCGCGGCGACACGCCGGCGTGGCGCCGTTGTAGGTGTGTGGCCGGCGCTCCGCGTGGGTGCGGCGCTCGGGCGCAGCGCGCCTCCGAGGTCGCCCGAGACTCATGCTTTGTGGGGCGCGAGGGGCCGTCGTATGCTTGAGGTGATGGGGCGGACAGCACCTCTGTCGGATCCGACGGCGCTCGTGGGGGGCGCGCTCACGGGCGGATATCGGATCATCCGCGTGCTCTCCGCGCAGGGCTTCGGTGTCGTGTTCGAGGCCCGGGGCCCCTCTGGCCGCCGCGTCGCGCTCAAGGTGCTGCGGCCCGAGGTGGTCACCGAGGACACGCTGTCGCGGCTCAGCCGCGAGGCGAGCGTCACGTCGAAGCTCGACAACGCCCACGTCGTCCCGATCGTCGATGCCGGTCACGACCTCGAGCGGGACCTCGCCTACCTCGTGATGCCGTTGCTCGACGGCACCGACGTCGCCGCCCTGCTCGCCGAGACCGGCCCGCTCTCGCCCGACATCGCCGTGCGGATCGCGCTCCAGGCCGCCGCCGGGCTCTCGGCGGTCCACGCGGCCGGCCTCGTCTACCGCGACGTTCGCCCGCAGCGCATCTTCCTCGAGCACCTCCCGAGCGGGGAGGTCCTGGTCCGCGTCTTCGGCTTCGGGCTCTCGAACAGCCACGACATGGCCGCCTCCAGCCCGGGCAAGGCGAGGAGCTCCGGTCACCACCGGGAGGAGTCGGGGCCGCGGGATCGCGCGGCGGACGTCCGCGGCGACGTGTTCGGCCTGGCGGCCACGCTCTACGAGATGCTCTGCGGCGTCTCGCCGTGGGCCGAGCTCGACGTCACGCCCGACACCGCCGAGCTCGGCCCCGGCGACACGGCCGCGGACGGGCCGCTGTCGTCGCTCGCGCAGCTCCCGTCGATCCAGGACCGCGCCCCGTGGATCGAGGCGCGCCTCGCGGCCGCGCTCTCGCTGGCGCTGCACAGCGACGTCGACCGGCGCTACCCGTCGATCGAGGCGTTCGCCGAGGCGCTGCGCGCTGCCTCCGGCGGCGACGAGCGGCTCACCATCGACCTGCTGAGCCCGCTCGATCCCGAGCTGCGCGAGGCGATCGCCGAGCGCGCCGACGCCGAGACCGACCCGCTCGTCGGCCGCGAGCTCGGCGGCCGGTACGCCGTGCGCCGCCTGATCGGGCGCGGCGGGATGGGCGCCGTCTACGAGGCGGAGTCGCCCGAGGGGCGGCGGGTCGCGGCCAAGGTCATCTTCCAGAGTGCGGTCGGCCAGGACGACCACGCCGTGCGCCGCTTCATCCGCGAGGCGCGCGCGGTGACCGCGATCCAGAGCCCGCACGTCGTGAAGACGTTCGAGCTCGGGACGGATCTCACGCTCGCGACGCCGTTCATCATCATGGAGCTGCTCCACGGCGTCGACCTCGCCAAGCTCCTCAGGATGCGCGGCCCGCTGGAGCCGGCGCCGGTCGTGCGCGTCTTCATCCAGGCGGCGCGCGGGCTCGCGGCGGCGCACGCCGAGGGCATCGTGCACCGCGACATCAAGCCGGCGAACCTCTTCCTGCACGCGCCCTTCGAGGCCGCGGCGCACCGCGCGTCGAGCTCGGTGGCGCCGCCGCCGTCCACGAAGCGCACCTCCGGCTCGGTCCGCCCGCCGCCGTCCGGCCATCGCCGGTCGGGCTCGATCCGTCCGCCGCCGTCCGTCCGCCGCCCGTCCGGCTCGATCCGCCCGCCGTCCTCGAGCGACCGCAGGATCGTCGTCAAGGTCTGCGATTTCGGCATCGCGAAGCGCACCGGCGACGGCGTCTCGCACGAGCTCACGCGCGCCGGCGGGGTGCTCGGGTCGCCGATCTACATGTCGCCCGAGCAGGCGAAGATGGCGAGGGACGTCGATCGCCGCTCCGACATCTGGAGCCTCTCCATCTCGCTCTACCAGGCGCTCTGCGGCAGCTGCCCCTGGGATCCGAACGCCTCGCTCGCCGAGCTGCTGCTCTCCATCTGCACCGAGCGCGTGCCGCCGCTCGGCGAGGCCGCGCCGTGGCTCGACCCGGCCCTCGCCGCCGTCGTGCACCGCGGCCTCTGCCGGGATCCGGCCGAGCGCTGGCAGACCATGGAGGAGATGATCACCGCGCTCGAGCCGCACGCGGACGGCGCGGACATCGTCACGCTCGATCAGCTGCGCGGCATCGACCCGGAGCGGCGGGCCCGCGCCACCCCGATCTCCGAGCTGCGCCGCGAGGCCAGGCTCTCCCGCTCCGTCGAGGGGGAGGAGCGCTCGATCGGCGGCAGCTCCTTCACGGCGGCGCACGCGGCCGCCGGCGCCGCGCGGCGCCGCTTCGTCGGGGCGGCGGTCACGGCGGTCGCCCTCGCCGCGGTCGGCGGCGGCCTCGCCCTGCGCGCCACGACGCGCGACGCCGGGCGCGCCGCGCCCGTCAGCGCGAGCGAGCTCGCGCCGCCCGCCGCGCCCGCGCCCGCGCCGACGCCGGCGTCCTTCACCGCGGTGGTGACGCTCCCGAGGGAGGCGACGGTGCGGGTGAACGGCGCGGCGCGCCCGGTGAGCGAGGGCCGGCTCGATCTCACGGGCAGGGCCGGTGACATGTTCGAGCTCGAGGTGAGCCGCGACGGCGCGACGACGAAGCAGACGGTCTTCATGCTGAGCGACGGCAAGGTCCGCCCCGATCGCATCGAGCTCCAGCCGCCCGCGCCGGCCTCCGCGTCGGTCTCGGCCGCCGAGCCGGCGCCGCGCCGCGAGAAGGCGCGCCGCCCTCCACGCGGCTCCTCCCCGGCGGCCGGCGCTCCCGCGTCCCCCACCGCGTCGCCCGCGGCGCCGCCGGCCCCGACCGCGGTGGTGCCGGTCGACCGGTGGTGATCCGGACGCCGCGCGCGCGGCGCTCCCTCGCGGCGTGCGCGCTCGCCGCGGCGCTCGCCGCGCCTCCGTCCCCGGCGCGCGCGCAGCCCGAGCCGACGGCGCCGCCCGCTCCGGGAGCGCCTCCGGCCGCTGCCGTGCCACCAGCCGCCGTCGCGCCGTCGCCGCCCGCGTCTCCTGACGAGGCGCTCGCCCGGGCGAAGGAGCTCTTTCAGGCGGGGAACGAGCTGCGCAAGACCGGCGACTGCCAGCGCGCGCTCGAGCTCTACCTGAGGTCGCGCCAGATCGTCGCGTCGGTGCCCAACACCCTGAACGCCGCGTTCTGCCTCGATCAGCTCGGGCGTTACGACGAGGCGCTCGAGCTCTACGAGACGCTGCTCACGGAGCTGCGCGCCGAGCTCGGCGAGCCGGAGCGCAAGGGCGTCGCCTCCACGGTCGCCGGGCTGCGCGCGCGGATCGGCGGCGTGCTCGTCTCGTCGAACGTCGACGGCCTGGTGCTCATCGACGGCAGGCCGCGCGGCCGGCTCCCCCTGGCCGGTCCGATCCGGCTGCTCCCCGGCGGCCACACGCTCCGCGTGGTCAAGGACGGCTGGCGCACGTTCGAGGCGATCCTGACGGTGAGGGTCGCCGAGACGACGACGATCGACGCGAAGCTCGAGCCGCTCGCCAGCACGGGCCGCCTGAAGGTCGAGGACGAGCGGCTCGTCGGCGCCGATCTCTTCCTGGACGGCACGCTGATCGGGCAGCTGCCGTGGGAGGGAGCGCTCGCGCCTGGCCCGCACTTCTATTCGGTGCGCAAGGGCAGCTTCGGCTCCGCCCCGCGCGAGGCGAACGTCATCGCGGGGCAGCTCGCCGTGGCCACGGTCGAGGCGGGCCCGCTCGGGGAGGAGGTCCGCGTCGTCGCCCAGCCCCTGAGCGCGGAGCTGACCATCAACAGCGTCCCGGTCGGCAAGGGCCAGTGGCGGGGGGCGCTGCCGCTCGGGCGCCACACGTTCGAGGCGCACGAGCCCGGCTATTTCGCGCGCACGCTCCGCACGACCATCGACAGGACGACGACCGGCGAGTTCGTCCTGCCGCTCGCCATCGACGAGAGCCACCCGCGCTGGGGGCGGAAGGTCGGGGTCTTCCGGCTCGAGGCGGTCGGCGGCTACGCCTTCGCCTCATCGCTCGAGAGCGACGCCGAGCTGAGCTGCGATCGCTTCCACTGCTCCGGCGCCTCGCGCCCGGCCGGCGTCCTCGCGGGGCTGCGCGGCAGCTACCAGTTCCCGATCGGCACCGCCATCGAGCTCACGGCCGGGTACATGCTCCTCCGCACGGAGTTCGATCGCTCCCTGGACGCGACGTTCGCCGATCCGCGCGGGGGCGGGGGCAAGCTCCCCATCAGGTACGCCTTCCACGACGATCTCCAGATGGCGGGCGTGACCGTGATCGTCGGCGGCAGCTACCACCACGAGCTCTCTTCATGGCTCGACGTCGGCGGCGCGCTCGGGCTCGGCATGGTGCTGGCCGAGGCGAGCGACGAGGTGACCGGCACGGCGTCCGACGCGCAGAAGACGGTCGGCGTGGCCGTGTACAACGGGGGCAACCCGGTCCGCTACGCCGCCCCGTTCGCGATGCCGGAGCTCCGGCTGCGGCTGAAGCTCGGTCGGCTCAGCGCCAGCGCGGGCCTCGGCGTCGGCTTCTTCCTCGTCGACGGCCCCCCGCTCGAGACGGGCAACACCAACGTGGTCGGCCGCCAGTGCGACGAGCAGAACCCCACGGTCGACTGCGCGCCGGGCAAGAAGGTCATCTTCGAGGAGCTGGCCCAGGGCACGTTCACGATGTTCTTCCCGAGCCTCTCCGTGGGATACCGCTTCTGAGCGCCGCCGCGCGCGGCGCTCAGCGGCTCGCCTGGTCCCTCGCGACGCGCGCCTGCTCGCGCACCATGTCGAAGAGGCGCCCCGCGTCGAGCAGCGACGTCGTGAGCCGGCCGAACTGGATGACGTCGCCCACCGCGACCGGCTGCGGCTCGTTCTCGGAGAGCACCTTGCCGTTCACGCGGGTGCCGTTCTGCGAGCCGTTGTCGACGAGAACGAGCTGCTGTTGCGCGTCCACCCGGAAGTGCGCGTGCAGCTTCGACACCGAGGGATTGCGCAGCACCACGTCGCAATTGCGCGTGCGGCCCACCGAGATCTGATCGGGATAGGGATTGCCCTTCGCCTTGACGATCTCGAACACCTCGCTCGCCGGCCCGGGCGAAGGCGGCGGCTTCCGGTGCGCCGCCGGCGAGGCGGCGACGGTCCGGAAGGCGATCTGCTGGCTGTCCGGGCCGGCCTCCGACACCACGAGGAGCAGGTTCGTCACCCTGCGGACGAAGCGGTCTCGAGGCATCACACGCGCTAGCTCGATGATGTCCCCTGATTCTTCCACGATGCGGCGAGTATAAGCCGATCTGGAGCGGCGGATCCGTGGGTGGGCGCACCTTTGCTGCCGCGCGACACACGTCGAGGGTGGGACTCAGAGCGCCTGTCGTGTGTCGGTGTCTCGCGCACCCCGCCTCAGCGCAGCGCCGCGCGACGAGCCCTGAAGCGTCATGACAGTGTGCGTGCGCAGTGCTGCGATGGCGAGACATTCGCGACGTTTTACCGTGTTGCGGTAACTGCCGGCGCCATGGCAGACCCCGCTGACGGCTGGCGCTAGAAAATGCCAGGGCCTGGCGTACCTTCGGCGCCCATGCACGCACTGGTTCGTGGACGCATCTCGGTCAATCCGCGCGGCTTCGGGTTCCTGAACATCGAGGCCTCGCCGGAGAAGGGGGGCGCGCCGGGCGCGTCGGGCGCGTCGGGTAAATCGGGCGGCGCTGCCCTGGGCCCGGTGACCGCCTTCGTGACGCCGCCCGACCTCAACCCGTTCCTCGACGGCGACGTCGTGGACGCCGCGGTCGTGGAGGCGGAGCCGGGCCGCTACAGCGCGTCGCAGCTCCTGCTCGTCCACCGCGACCGCACCGAGCTCTTCGGGACGGTCGTCTCGCACGCGAAGCGGCCGCACCTCCGGGTCGATCGCCTCGTCTCCAACACGGACTGGCCGTTCAAGCCGGGCAGCGCCGACGACCTCGCCGAGGGCACGGCCGTCGTGGCGGCGATCGACGGCGCGGCGGTCGTCCCGGCGCGCGTCGTCGCCCCGGGCGCCGACCTCGGCATCGAGCGCTGCCTCGCCCGCAACGGCGTGCGCGCCGTGTTCCCGGGCGAGGTCCTCGAGGCGTCCCGCGCGGCGGCGGCGGCGGTGTCGATCGAGCGCGAGCTCGCGCGCGGCCGCCGCGACCTGCGCGAGCTCACCACGGTCACGATCGACGCGCCGGTCACCACGGACATCGACGACGCGGTCGCCGTGCTGCCGGCCGGCCCGGACGGCGCGCTCCGCGTCTTCGTCTCGATCGCCGACGTCGACGCGCTCGTCCCCGAGGGCTCGCCGCTCGATCTCGAGGCCCGCGCCCGGGGCACGAGCGTCTACCTCGCGGGCCGCGTCATCCCGATGGTCCCCGAGGCGATCTCCAGCGAGGCGGCGAGCCTGCTCCCCGCGGTCGATCGGCTCGCGGTCACGGTCGAGCTGCGCGTCGATCCCGAGGGCTGCGTCACCTCGATCGACCTCCACGAGAGCGTGATCCGCTCGCACGCTCGCCTCTCGTACGACGCCGTCGAGGAGTTCCTGACCACGGGCCGCTCGGCGGGCGTCCCCGAGGCCGTCGAGCCGGTCGTGCGCTGGCTCCGCACCGCGGCCGCACGGCTGTCGACGGTCCGCGCCGCGCGCGGCGGCGTCGAGCTCGACCGCGACGAGGCCTACGTGACGCTGGACGCCGAGACGCGCGAGCCGACGGGCGTCTCGCCGCGCTCCGACACGGGCGCGCACCGCCTCATCGAGCGGCTGATGGTGGCGGCGAACGAGGCCGTGGCCACCTGGCTCGTGGCGCGCGGGCTCCCCTCCGTCTTTCGCGTCCACGACGAGCCCACCGAGGAGCGCGTCCGGACGCTCGAGCAGTTCGCGCACAACTTCGGCATCGAGGCCGGCTTCGGCCCGCGCCTGAGCCCCCGCGGCCTCGCGGCGTTCGAGGCGCAGTTCCGGGGCTCCGGGCTCGCGCCGGCGATCCGCACCGTGCTCGGCAAGGCGCTCGGCCCGGCCCGCTACACGGCCGAGCCCGGACTGCACTTCGGCCTGGGCGCGCCGCTGTACCTGCACTTCACCTCGCCGATCCGCCGCTACGCCGACCTCGCCGTGCACCGCGTCGTCAAGCGCTACCTCCAGGGCCACCGCGATCAGCTCGTGGAGGTCGAGGCGCTCGCGTCGCTCTCCCACCACCTGAACGCGCGCGCGCGCAGCGCTGGCAAGGCCGAGACGGAGCGGCACCGCATGCTCGTGGCGCGCCTGTTCGCCTCCCGCATCGGCGAGGAGATCGAGGGCAACATCGTGGCCATCAAGCCGTTCGGCCTCGTCGTCCAGATGGCCGAGTCCGGCGCGACGGGCACGATCGCGCTGGAGGCGCTGCCGGGCGGCCCTTACCGGCTCGACGTCGCCGCGCAGGCGCTGATCGGCGCGGATCGCCGCTACGGCGTCGGCGAGCCGATCCGCGCGGCGATCGCGTCGACCAACGAGGAGCTGGGCCGCGTCGACCTCACGCTCACCGGCGCCCGCGGCGCGTCCTAGCGCCGGCGCGCGGAGTTTCCTGGCGCCGCCTCGCCGCGCGCGATCTGGCGCCGCGCAGCGCGCGGCGCCTACGGCGACACGAGCGCGGCGAACGCGTCGGTGCCGTTCGCCTGGCGCACGCCGAGGCCGAAATCGATCGTCCCCTCGGCCGCGCCGCAGAGCAGGATGGTCCCGCTCCCGGGCGAGATCGCCGCGGCGTTCGACTTCTGGTTGCCGGCGGCGCCGAGCACCTTCCCCCAGAGGAAGCCGCCCTCCGGGTCGAGCTTCGCGACGAAGGCGTCGAAGCCGCCGCCGCTCGGCAGCGGCCCGCCGCCGAGGTCGACCACGCCCTGGACCGATCCGGTCACCACGATGTTGTCGTCCGCGTCCGTGACGACCGCCGCGCTCTCCTGCGGGCCATCGCCGACGAGCCACTTCGCCCACACGGGCGTGCCGTCGGGGGCGAGCGACAGCACGAACGCCGTCTGCACGTCGTTGGCGGGGAGCACGCCCGCCGGGCCGAAGTCGATCGCGCCCGTGTACGTCCCCGTGACGACCACGGCGCCGGACGGGGCGGCGTCGATCCCGGTCCCTGCCTGCGACGACGTGTCCCCGTAGTCCGAGAGCCAGACGCCGTTGCCGCTGCTGTCGAGCTTCAGGACGAACAGGTTCGTCCCGAGCCCGTTGTTCCTCACCTGCCGGGACCCGACGGTCAGGGTGCCGTAGTACCTGCCCGTGAGGAACACGCTGCCCTCGGCGTCGACGGCGACGCCGGTGGCGAACTGGTTCGATGTGTCTCCGTAGATCCTCGTCCACACCACGGCGCCGGACGGAGCGTATTTGCGCACGAAGATGTCGGTGCCGCCCGCGCTGGTGGCGCAGACAGGGGCCGGCGGCGCCGAGCAGAGCAGCGAGCCGCTGAAGTAGCCGGCGATCACGATGTTTCCGGCCGGGTCCACCGCGATCGAGCGCAGCGTCTGATCCGCGGCGTCTCCGAGCTGGCGCGCCCAGCGGGGCGCGCCGTCCTTGTCCAGCGTGGCCACGAAGCTATCGAGGGCGTTGACGCTGCTCAGCGCCGCGTCGCCGAACATGAACGAGCCGTAGAACGTCCCGCCGAACACGACGTCATCGGTCGGCGTCAGCGCGAGCCCGTTGAGCGTCTCGGCGCCGCTGCCGCCGAACCTCGCGCTCCAGCGGTGGGCTCCGGACGCGTCGAAGCTCGCGAGGTACACGTCGGCGGTGCCGATGCTCACCAGCGTCTCGCCGCCCAGGTTGATGCTCCCCGAGAAGGTGCCGCCGATATAGATGTTGCCGTTCGAGTCGACGCCCGCGCCGGTCGCGCTCTGGATGTTCGGGTCGCCGAAGAGGGCGGCCCACAGCGGCGCGCTGCACGCGAAGCCGTCGCAGTCCTCGTCGGTGTCGTCCGTGCACGTCTCCCGCGCCGGGGTGACCGCGCCGGCGCACGGCTGCCACGACGTCCCGGAGATGTCGCACGCCCGCAGCCCCGCCGCGCAGAGCCCGACCCCGCTCGTGCCGTCGGGGCCGTTGTAGCAAGCCGCGATCTGCCCCGGGGTGCACACGCACCCCGCGTCGGGCTCGTTCGTCGCGCCGTCGCAGTCGTCGTCCAGGGCGGTGCCGCAGTCCTCGGGCCTGGGGACCACGGCGCCCTCGCACTCGCCGAAGCCCTGGCCGTCCGGCAGGCACCTCCGCACGCCCGCCGCGCACGCGCCGATCCCCTCGGTGCCCTCCGGGCCGGGATAGCAAGGCTGCTCCTCGTCCACGCTGCACACGGGCGCGCCTCCGCTGCCGCCGCCGCCGCCGGTCCCTCCGGCTCCGCTTCCACCTCGGCCGCCGGCGTCGGGCGCCGGGTTGAACGGCGCCGGTTCCGAGCACGCTCCCGACAGCGTGAGCACGAGCGCAGACCCGACGAGCATCGATCGAGCGCGCAGGCATGTCCTCGTGGCCATGAGGGGGCGGAGCTCCATGTTCGGCGATTCTGGCTTCAGTCGTGGCGTGGTTTTCTCGTCCGCGGCTTCTTCTCGGTCAAGTCGATGATGAACGTGCTGGCGGGCGGCGGGCTCGCTGGCTGGCTCGGCTCGTCCATGCGCATCGTCTCGGGCTCGTCCTCGTCGCGCGGCGGCTGCTCGGCGTTGTCCGACGGCGAGAGCTGGGTCGGCCTGGCGCTCGCGCTCTGCGCGGGCAGCAGATCGCGCCGGAGCGGGTCGTCCTGCTGGGGCTCGCCGCGGAGCGCCATCCACACCGCGACCGCGCTCGCGATCACGAGCACCACGCTGCCGATCGCGAGCCCGATCACGAGCTTCGGCGGCTGCTTCGGCTGAGCGCGGCGCGGAGCCCAGCCGGCCGCCGGCTGCTCACCGTACGGCGCGCCGGCGCCGTGCGGCGCGGCGGGCGCGCCGTAGGACGCGCCGGTGTTGTGGAGCGACGGGCCTGTGGTGTGCATCGAGGCAGGCGCGCCGTGCGGCACGCTGGCGCCGTGTCCCGGGGCGGGCGCGCCGTAGGACGCGCCGGTGTTGTGGAGCGACGGGCCTGTGGTGTGCATCGAAGCAGGCGCGCCGTGCGGCACGCTGGCGCCGTGTCCCGGGGCGGGCGCGCCGTAGGACGCGCCGGTGTTGTGGAGCGACGCGGGCGCGCCGTAGGACGCGCCGGTGCTGTGGAGCGACGCAGGCGCGCCGTAGGCGGCGCCGGTGCTGTGGAGCGACGCAGGCGCGCTGTGCGGCGCGCTGGCGCCGTGCCGCGAGGCAGGCCCGTGCGCCCCGGGGTGGCCTGCTCCCGTGTTGTACAGGGCCGACGGCGGTCCGTTCGGCGCTCCGGGGCCGCCCTGCGCCATGCCCGGGTGGCCCCCGTGCGCCTGGGCAGCATCCATCACCATCCCGCCCGCTGGCCCGGGCGCCGCCATCGTGGGGGCGTCCCACCCCGTCGTGCCGCCGCCACCCGGGTTGAGCTCCGACCCGCCCGGGGGCGAGCCCGCCTCGTTCCACCGCGGTCCCGAGGCGGCCGCTGCGCGCGGCGGCGGGTCGCCCGCCGCCTCCAGCGAGGCGGCGGCCGCCGCGACCAGCGGGGAGAGCTGCGGCGCGCCCGCCGACGGCACGTCGCCCGCCGCGAGGCGCGCCGACGCGTAGGGCGGCGCCTCCCCGCGCAGGAGCGCCCGCATGTCCGCCTGCATCGTGCGGGCGTCCGGGTAGCGCCGCTCGCGATCGAACGCGAGCGCCCTGTCCACGAGGATGCACAGCGCCTGCGGCGTCTCCGGCGCGACGCTCGCGAGCGGCGGCGCCGCCATGGTCGCCATCTTCACGAGCAGCTCGGACTCCGTGCGCGCCTCGTGGATGCGCCGCTTCGCGAACAGGCGGAACATCGTCGCGCCGACCGCGAAGAGGTCCGCCCTGTGGTCGACCGAGATGCCGCGGACCTGCTCCGGGGCCATGTAGGAAACGGTCCCGAGCGTCGCGCCGGTCCGGGTCCGCATCGCGGTCTTCACCCCGTCGCGCATGCGCGCGATGCCGAAGTCGAGCACCTTGAGCCGCCCGGTCCGCTCGACGAAGAGGTTATCGAGCTTGATGTCGCGGTGGATGATCCCCTGCTCGTGCGCCGCCCCGAGCACGTCGAGCAGCTCGTCCATGAGCCGCAGCACCTCGCCTGTCTCGATGTTGCCGAGCCGCTGGAGCCGGTCGGCGAGCGACTCGCCGTCGAGGAGCTCCATCACGAGGAACGGCGCCCCGTCCTCGGTCATGTCGATGTCGCGGATCTCGACCACGCCGGGGTGCCGGAAGCGATTGACCGCCTGCGCCTCGCGCTCGAACCGGGCGCGCAGGTCCTTCGAGCGCGCCACCTCGGGGTGGAGGATCTTGATCGCCTCGCGCCGCCCGATCTTGTGGGTCGCGGCGTAGACGGCGGCCATCCCGCCGATACCGAGCAGGCCATCGATCGTCCATTTGCCCCGCAGGGTGGTCCCCACGCGCCTCTCGCAGGCCGCCCTCTCGTCGTCCATGCCCCGATCGAATGTCACAGCGCGCGGGATCGAGGTCAAGGTGAGAGCCGCGGCCGAGGCGAGTTCGCCACCCTTCCCCGTCACTCTTCCGGTCCCGACGAGGCTGCCTGCGACCCTGGCTCAATCGGGGACCGGGTACACGCCGTCGCGCACCCAGGGATCGATGGTCGGCCGGAACGCCGCCTCGGTGCGGAGCCCCGCCAGCACGGACGCGAGCCCCCACTGCAGCCGATTCACGAACGTGAAGTCCTGCGGCATCTTCGGCACGTGGGGGATGGTGGGCATCTTCTCTCCCTGCTTGAGGGCGAGCCCCCGGATGCCGCGCGTCAGGTACGCCACCGTCTCGCGCGCCTTCTCCGGCGAGCACTTCCATGTTCCCTGCGCGCAGAGCGGGACCATGAGCTCCATCGTGTAGCTCCGGTAGAGGTCCCAGCTCTCGTCGTTCGGGTCGTAGCCGAGCACCTCCACGCACGCCCGGTCGAACTCCTTCCAGTCCGCGTCCATGGCGGCGCGCATGTAGCGCTTCATGCCGTCGACGAGGTCGGGCGGGAGCTGCTTCACGCACCCGAAATCGAGGATCGTGACACGGCCATCCTCGTGGAAGCGGTAGTTGCCCGGGTGCGGATCGGCGTAGAGCCAGCCGTACCGGAGCATCGAGCGGAAGGTGAAGCGCCAGATGGAGAGGCCCGCGCGGTTCTTCGCCTCCTGGCTGCCGCGCTCGCAGAACTCGGCGTAGCTCATGCCGTCGACGAACTCGAGCGTGATGACTCGCCTCGTGGTGAGGCTGTGGTGAATCCGAGGAATGTAGATGTCCTCGTCCCCGGCGTTCATGCGGCGGAACAGGTCCGCCATCTCGGCCTCGCGGGCGTAGTCGAGCTCGGACAGGAAGACCTTGCGGAGCTCGTCGACGGTCTGCCGGGCGTGCAGCTTCTTGGCGATGGGCGCCATCATCGCCTCCAGCATCGAGATGCTCTTCAGGTCGTTCTCGATGGCCCTGTCCATGCCGGGGTACTGCACCTTGACGGCCACCCGCTCCCTCGACTTCGTCGTGGCCCGGTGCACCTGCCCGATGCTCGCCGCGGCGAACGGCTCGCGCTCCCACGCCGAGAACACCTCGTGCGGCGGGGCGCCGAGCTCCTGGAGGACCATCTGCTCCGCGGCCTCCGGCGACAGGGGCGGCGCCTTGTCGAGCAGCTTCTTCAGCGCGGCCTGGAACTTCTCCTCGTACCCAGGCGGCGCGAGCCCGTCGATGTAGCTCGCCATCTGGCCGAACTTGAGCGGCAGGCCCTTCATCTCGCCGAGCGTCTTCAGCATCGCCTCGGCGGTCTTCTTCACCTCCTGGCCCATCCTCCGCCGCGCCTCCGCCTCTTCCTCCTCGGTGCGCGTCCCGCCGAGGGCGCGCTTCGCGCCCTCGATGGCGAACGGGATCGTGCGCGGCGCGAGGCCGGCGAGGCGCGCGAGGCGCCCCAGCTTGGAGGTCGGCGGTTTGTCTCTGGGTGTATCGTCAGCCATGCGGGAGTGACTCGTCAGGATAGCGGTGTCGGCGCGGAGAGGTCATGCGCCGGCGCGGCGCCTCGAGGCGGCGCGGATCTTTGGAACCGGCCAGAGGGAGACGGTGTTCCTCAGCTGTTGAGCCTGCTCCGGGGAGATGTCCCCTTCGACGTGGACCCGCGGCCGCCGGTCCTCGACCACGACCCGCACCGCGCCGCGGCCGACCGGCGCCGCGCGGAGGACGTCGACGATGTCGTCGAGCAGCCGTTGCGGCAGCCGGCCCCGGAGCAGCCGGACGTTGCGCCCCTCGACGCGCACGTAAAATAGCTCGTTTGCCCGGAGGAGGGCCACGATGAGCGGGACGGCCACGGCGAGCAAGGCGAGGGGGATCAGGAAAGACATGCGTGGCCGCCCACGACGAGCGCGCGTTCCCCGAGCTCACCGCGGGCCTCGATCGTGGACCTGCGGCGGCCGTTGTCAACGCTGGACGCGGCGAGCTCCGGGAAGCGCGGGGGAGGAGCGAAGCTTCGGGAAGCTTCGGGAAGCTTCGGGGAAGCTTCGGGGAGGAGCGCGCAGCCCGGAGCGTGAGCCCTGGTCAGCGCGGCGCGCGGTGCCTACCTTATACACCCATGACGAGCGCCTCGCCCCAGCCTGCCGCCATCGACCCGCGCCTGGATCTGCACGACGAGATCAGCCGCCTGAAGCGGGAGAGGAACGCCGTCCTCCTGGCGCACTACTACCAGGACGGCGAGATCCAGGATCTCGCAGACTTTCTCGGCGACTCGCTACAGCTCGCCCAGCAGGCCAAGAAGACGACAGCGGACGTCATCCTGTTCGCCGGCGTGCACTTCATGGCCGAGACGGCGAAGATCCTGAACCCGGAGCGCATCGTCCTGGTGCCCGACATGCAGGCCGGCTGCTCGCTCGCGGACGGCTGCCCCGGCGACCGCTACCGCGCCTGGCGCGCCCGCCACCCGGACGCGGTCGCGATCTCCTACATCAACTGCTCCGCCGAGGTGAAGGCGGAGAGCGACTACATCTGCACCTCGTCGAACGCGGAGAAGATCGTCCGCGCGATCCCCGAAGGAAAGGAGATCCTCTTCGCGCCCGACAGGAACCTCGGGCGCTGGCTCATCGAGCGGACGGGCCGCCCGATGCGCCTGTGGCAGGGCAGCTGCGTCGTGCACGAGACCTTCAGCCTGCGCAAGATCGTCGCGCTGCGCGAGCGCCACCCGGACGCCAAGCTCATCGCGCACCCGGAGTGCGAGGAGCCGATCCTGCGGATCGCCGACTACATCGGGTCGACGACCGCGCTGCTCAAGTACACGACCGCGGACGACGCCACGAAGTACATCGTCGCGACGGAGAGCGGCATCGTGCACCAGATGCGCAAGGCGTCGCCGCACAAGGAGTTCATCGAGGGGCCGCCCGAGGGCAACTGCGCCTGCAACGAGTGCCCCTTCATGCGGCTCAACACGCTCGAGAAGGTCTACCTCGCGCTGCGCGATCTCTCCCCGCGCCTCGAGATGGCGCCCGAGCTGCGCGAGCGCGCGCGCGTGCCGATCGACCGCATGCTGGCGCTCAGCTGAGCTCGCCGCGCCGCTCACCGCGCCGGGCACGCGTGGCGGCGCAGGGTGCAGATGTTCGTCCGCTCGCACGTGGTCGACATCGTGAAGTCGCGACAGGGGCGCCCCTTCTCGTGGGGTCGCTCCGGCGTCGCGCGGACGGGGTGGGGGCGCGGCTCCTGGTCCACGGCGCAGTCGTGGTCCCCCTCGCACGGCACGGGCACCACGCGGAGCAGCGCGCACGCGCCGGCGTCGCAGTAGCAGACGATCCCCTGGTCCGTGATCGGCGGCTGCCGGTTCAGCCGGGGGTCGGCCCCGCAGCGCTCGCTCGCGGGATCGTACCCGCAGGCCTTGTCGTCCGCGCACGCGGTCGGGAGCGCTCGCTCCGGCGCCTGCGCCTCGGGCGCGTCCCCGCCGGCGCGCGCGAGCTCCTGGTCGCCTCGTTGCTCGCTGCGCGGTGCTCCGCGGTCGACGTTGCCCGGGGACGCCGCCCGCTCCTCCGGGGCGAGCGATCGGGGCGGTGCTGGCGAGCGCCTCGTCGCGGTCGCGTCGCCGCACGCTGGCGCCGCTGCTGCGAGCACGGCGGTGAGGGCCGCGCGCCTGCCGCGCGCGCTGATGGAGGCGATCACAGCACGAGCGACAGGCCGAGGGTCTGGAGGAACGAGCCCTGGGCCTGCGGCAGCGGGCCGATGGTGCGCCGTCGCCCCTGGGCGTCGATGGCCTGGCCTTCCCGGGTGGCGTCGCCGCCGCGGCCGAGCAGGAACGCGCCCGAGGTCTCCAGCTCGATCGTGAGCCAGTCCTGGATCAGGTCGAACGAGAACCCGAGCCCGAGCGGGAGCGCGACGTACGAGGCGCCGCGCTCGCGGATGGTGAACTCTCCCCCTGGCTCGGAGACCCTCATGCGGCCGACGAAGAGCCGGTCGTAGCCGATGCCGACCGACAGCCACGCGCGGGCTCGCTCGCTGATCGGCAGCGTCGGCGCGAGGCGCCCGCCGAGCGCGAGGGCGCGCACCGAGGGCGCGCCGTCCTCGCGCGGCTCTGCGGTGATCGCGCCGGGCTGCGCCAGCGCGCCCCTGGAGAGCGCGAGCTCGTGCTCGGTGTGCACGAAGAAGGCGGAGAAGCGCAGATAGTCGAAGACCTCCCACCGAGCGTGGACCCCGACGCCGATCGCGGGCTTCAGGCGAGCGAGCGTCAGGTTGCCGTCCTCGTCGCGCGATCCGAGCCGGCTGACGAAGGCCAGGTCCGCCCCGATCTCGATGTGCCTCTCCCACGGCAAGCGCGGCGGTGGTGTCGCGGGCGGCAGCGGGGGCCGCGGAGGTCTCGACGGCTCCTCGGCGCCCGCGGCGTCCTGGGTCGTTCTGGCGCCTGTCGGCTCCTCGGCGCGCGCGGTCGCGGCGCAGGCGAGCGCGACAGCGCCCGCTGCCATGCCTCGTCCCACGAGGGCGCGAGCGGTTCGCATGTCCGCCCTTGTAGCAGGCTTTCGAGCGACCGAGCCGTGAGCTGTGCGGCGCGTCGCTGCCCGCTGCGTCGCCGGGGGGGCCGCGCGCCCGTGCGCCGGGCGGGCGTGCCCCGTTCGGGTCGGTGGCAGAGGGCCGCCCGGTCGGGCAAACTCGCTCGCATGCGAGCAAAGCACATCGCCTCCCTGTTCTTCGTGGTCGTCGCGCAGCTCGGCTGTTCCGCCGACAGGAAACCCGAGGAAGCGTCGGCCCCCATGGTGGCGCAGGGCTCTCCCGTCCCGGGTGCCGCGCCGGTCGCTCCTGCCGAGGGGGCTGCGCCGATGCAGGCGTCGGCTGCCGGGATCGGGCGGCTCGAGAAGAAGCAGTTCGGCGCGCCCATCACGGAGACCTCGACCACGCCGCTGCCGGCGCTCCTGCAGGAGCCGGCCAAGTTCAGCGGGAAGACGGTGCGGACCGAGGGGGTCGTCTCGGCCGTGTGCAAGTCGATGGGCTGCTGGATGGAGATCGCCGACGAGTCCGGCAGCGCTCACATCAAGATGGCGGGCCACAGCTTCTTCGTC
>NZ_CP150361.1:4370000-6722500 GCF_051521595.1 Sorangium sp. So ce1153 | reverse complement strand
CGCGACGGCCTGACGAGGCGAGGGCATTCCGAGCAGCCCGGCCCCCTGGGAGGGAGCTCGTCGCGCGGGGCAGGGACGGGCAGAACTCGCGTGGGACGTCCTGTGCCCGACGTGCTGCGCACGCCGGACACAGGACGTCAATTGCGCTCAAACATCTGCCCGTCCCCGCCCCGCGCGACGAGCTCCCTCCCAGGCGGCCTACCGTCCATCGAAACGGCGGGAGCGCGGAGGTTCGAGGCGCTCTCGACTGCAACGGGTGATCGCGGGCAGGCGAGCTCACGCGGCGGCCGCACTGAGCAACGGATCGGACTGCCGTAGCGCCGGCGGGTGGGTCCACGCGGCGGGGGCGGGCGGGCGCGCTGAGCACCGACCGAGGTGCCATGAGGCCCCAGGAGGCTCGAGGTTTCAGGCGCGCCTTGTGTGGCGCGCAACGGAACGCCTCAGGTGGCATGGCCCGAAGGGAGACATGCCGGGCGGTGTTCCATGCGTAAGCTCTCCCGTCCCCGCCTCGGCGGATGGCCAGCGCCCGCCCGCCCCCGCCGCGTGGACCCACCCGCCGGCGCGTCCGCCCGGAACCACCTCTCTTTCCGCCGGCCCGTTCCGGCCTCTCGACCAAAGGCCGCTGCGCTGGCCATGCGGCATTTTGCCCCGATCAGGGCGCCCTGAACGAGTTGCGCCAGGTCTCGCCGTGAGGGATGGCTCTTGCATAACCGCAGTCCCCGCCCAGGGCGGGACCTCGCGGAGCCAGACGCACGGTCGAGACGCCGCGCGGACCGACTCCGCGCGCCGCGCAAGCGCCGATGGCAAAGAAACGATCCGCAGCCCCCGACCCGCTCGACCGCTTCCATCCAGCCACCCAGGCGTGGTTCCGCGGCGCGTTCTCCGCGCCCACCCCCGCCCAGACTCAAGGGTTTCCACCCATCCTCGACGGCGCCTCCACCTTGCTGCTCGCCCCCACGGGCTCCGGCAAGACGCTCGCCGCCTTCCTCGCAGCCATCGACCGGCTCATGGCCTCGCCAGAGCCCGACCCGGCCGAGCGCTGCCGCGTCGTGTACGTGTCACCCCTCAAGGCGCTCGCCATCGACGTCGAACGGAACCTGCGTGCACCCCTCGCCGGCATCGCCGCCGCCGCCGAGCGCCTCGGCCTGCCCTACCGGATCCCCCAGGTCGGCGTGCGATCCGGCGACACAGCGCCCGAAGACCGCGCGCGGCTCGCCAGGAAACCGCCGGACATCCTGATCACCACCCCGGAGTCGCTCTACCTGCTGCTCACCGCCGCGGCGCGGGACCGGCTGCGCGCCGTCGAGACCGTCATCATCGACGAGATCCACGCGCTCGTCGCGACGAAGCGCGGCACGCACCTCGCCCTGTCCCTCGAGCGGCTCGAGGCCCTCCGGCAAGCGACGCGGCCCATGCAGCGCATCGGCCTGTCCGCCACCCAGCGGCCCCTCGACGAGGTCGCGCGCATGCTCGGCGGCGGCGAGATCGAGGGCGCCGGCGCGGGGGCGCGGTTCATGCCGCGGCCGGTGACCATCGTCGACGCGAGCGCCCCGAAAGCCCTGGAGCTCCGCATCGAGGTGCCCGTCGAGGACATGACCAAGCTCGGCGAGGTCGCGCGGGCAGGGGAGGGCCCGCCACCCGGACCAGCCGACCCGGCGCAGCGCTCCATCTGGCCAAGCATCCACCCGCGCCTCGTCGAGCTCGTCCGCGCCCACCGCACCACGATGATCTTCGTGAACAGCCGGCGGCTCGCCGAGCGGCTCGCCGCGGCCCTCAACGACACAGCCGGCGCCGAGATCGCGCTCGCCCACCACGGCTCGATCGCGCGCGAGCAGCGCCAGCAGATCGAGGAGCGGCTCAAGGCGGGCCTCCTGCCGTGCATCGTCGCCACCTCGTCCCTGGAGCTCGGCCTCGACCTCGGCGCCGTCGACCTCGTCATCCAGCTCGAGGCGCCGCCCTCGGTCGCCGCAGGGCTCCAGCGCGTCGGCCGCGCCGGCCACGAGGTGGGCGGGACGTCGCGCGGCGTCGTCTTCCCCAAGCACCGCGGCGACCTCCTCGCGTGCGCCGCGGCCGCGTCCCGCATGCGCGAAGGCAAGGTCGAGGCGACCCTCTACCCGAGGAACCCCCTCGACGTCCTCGCCCAGCAGATCGTCGCCATCGCGTCGATGGACACGCTCCACGTCGACGCGCTCTTCTCGCTCGTGCGCCGGGCCGCGCCGTTCGCCGACCTGCCCCGCGCGAGCTTCGAGGGCGTGCTCGACATGCTCTCCGGCCGCTACCCCTCCGACGAGTTCGCCGAGCTCCGGCCCCGCATCGTCTGGGACCGCGTCGGCGGCGCCGTGCGCGCGCGCAAGGGCGCGAAGCGGCTCGCCGTCGTCAACGCCGGCACCATCCCCGACCGCGGCCTCTACGGCGTCTTCCTCGACACGGGCGGCGACGCGAGCCGGCCCGGCCGGCGCGTCGGCGAGCTCGACGAGGAGATGGTCTTCGAGGCCCGCGAGGGCGAGGTCTTCCTCCTCGGCGCCTCCTCGTGGCGCATCACCGACATCACCCACGACCGCGTCCTCGTCGTCCCCGCCCCGGGCGAGCCAGGCAAGATGCCGTTCTGGCGCGGCGACCAGCTCGGGCGCAACGCCGAGCTCGGCGCCTCCATCGGCGCCCTCGCGCGGCGGATCGCCACGACCGCGAGCGACGACGAGGCCGAGCGCGCGCTCGCCGACGAGCAGGGGCTCGACGCGCGCGCGGCGCGGAACCTCGTCCGGTACGTGCGCGACCAGGCCGCGGCCACCGGCGAGGTCCCGAACGACCGCGCCATCGTCCTGGAGCGCTTCGTCGACGAGGTCGGCGACTACCGCATCTGCCTCCTGTCGCCGTTCGGCGGCCGCGTGCACGCCCCGCTGTCGACCTGCATCGCCGAGAAGTGCCGCCTCGAGCTCGGCCTGGCCGTCGACACGGTGTGGACCGACGACGGCATCGTCCTGCGGCTGCCCGAGTCCGAGTCGCCCCCCGACGCGAAGCAGCTCCTGCCGCAGGCCGACGAGGTGGAAGAGCTGCTCGTCCGGGGCCTCGGCGACACCGCCCTCTTCGCCTCGCGCTTCCGCGAGTGCGCGGGCCGGGCGCTGCTCCTCCCGCGCAAGTTCCCCGGCAAGCGCTCGCCGCTCTGGGCCCAGCGCAAGCGCGCCGCCGATCTGCTCGCCGTCGCCTCCCGCTACGGCTCGTTCCCCATCCTGCTCGAGACCTACCGCGAGTGCCTGCGCGACGTCTTCGACCTCACCGCGCTCGAGGACCTGCTCCGGCAGATCGCGGCCCGCAAGGTCCGCGTCGTCACGGTCGACGTGCGCGCGCCGTCCCCGTTCGCGGCCACGCTGCTCTTCGCCTACGCCGGCAACTTCATCTACGAGGGCGACCTGCCGCTCGCCGAGCGCCGGGCGCAGGTGCTCGCCATCGATCACGCGCGCCTGCGCGAGCTGCTGGGCGAGGCGGAGCTGCGCGAGCTGTTCGACGCGGACGCCGTGCTCGCCCTCGAGGCGTCGCTCCAGCGCCTCGACGGCCGCGCGCCGCTCAAGCACGAGGACCAGCTGCACGATCTCCTGCTCTCGCTCGGCGATCTGACGCGCGACGAGATCGCCCGGCGCACGGCGGGCCCCGACGTCCCGCCCGAGGCCGCCGGCGAGCGCGCCGCCGCCTGGATCGACGAGCTCGTCCGCGACCGGCGCGCCATCGAGATCCAGCTCGGCGGCGAGCGCCGCCTCGCGGCCGCCGAGGACGCCGGCCGGCTGCGCGACGCCTTCGGCGTGGTGCCGCCGCCAGGGCTGCCGATCGCGTTCCTCGAGCCCGCCGCCGACCCGCTCGGCGAGCTCGTCGCCCGCTACGCGCGCACGCACGGCCCGTTCCGCGCGGACGACGTGGCGCGGCGCTTCGGCCTCGGCCCGGCGCCGGTCCTGGCCGCGCTCGCGCGGCTCGCCGAGCGGGGCCGCGTCGTCGAGGGCGAGTTCCTCCCCGGCGGCCGCGGCCGGGAGTTCTGCGACGCCGAGGTGCTGCGCTCGCTGAAGCGCCGATCGCTCGCCAGGCTGCGCGCCGAGGTCGAGCCGGTCCCGCCCGAGGCGTACGCCCGCTTCCTCGCCGACTGGCACAACCTGCACCGCCGCCGGCGAGGGCTCGACGGTCTGATCGCGGCGCTCGAGCAGCTCCAGGGCGCGCCGCTCTCGGCCTCGGCGCTCGAAGCCGAGATCCTCCCCGCGCGCGTCGAGGGCTACCGCCCCGGCGATCTCGACGCGCTCTGCGCGGCCGGCGAGGTCCTCTGGCGCGGCGTCGAGCCGGTCGGCGACGGCGACGGTCGCGTCGCGCTCTACCTCGCCGAGGCGTATCCGTACCTCGCCCCGCCGCCCGGCCGCGCCGAGGGGCCGCTCGCCGAGGGCATCCGCGCCGCGCTCGCGCGCCGCGGCGCGCTCTTCTTCTCGGACCTCTCGCGCGAGACGGGCGCCTTCGGCGCCGACCTGCTGGCGGCGCTCTGGGAGCTCGTGTGGGCCGGCGAGGTCACGAACGACACGCTCGCCCCGCTGCGCGCCCTCGGCCGCGAGTCCCGCTCGAGCGGCCGGCGGCGCGATCGCGATCGCCCCGCGCCCGGCCGCGGCCTCTCCGCCCTGAGGGCGCGCCGCATCGGCCCGCCGGGCAGCGAAGGGCGCTGGTCGCTGCTGTCGCCTGCGCTGCTGTCGCCCGCAGGAGCGTCCGCCGGCGCGTCCGCAGCATCGGCCGGCACGGCTGCAGCTCCCGCGGGCGCGCCCGGCGTCTCCGGCGCGCCCGGCACGGCGGGTGCGCCCAGCGAGACCGAGCGCCGCGCGGCGCTCGCGCGCGCGCTGCTCGAGCGCCACGGCGTGCTCACGCGCGAGGCGGCGGCGGTCGAGGGGCTCGCGGGCGGCTTCTCGGCCGTTTACGACGTGCTCCGCGCCATGGAGGAGTCCGGTCAGGCGCGGCGCGGCTATTTCGTCGCCGGGCTGGGCGCCGCGCAGTTCGCGGTGCCCGGGGCCGACGACCGCCTCCGGGCCTGTCGCGAGCCGTCCGACGATCCGCAGACGCTCGTCCTCGCGGCCACCGATCCGGCGAACCCCTGGGGCGCCGCGGTCCGCTGGCCCGAGCTCGCCGCGCGCGGCGACGGCGCCCCGGAGGGCGCGGTCCGCGGCCCGGTGCGCCCGCAGCGGGCCGCCGGCGCCCTCGTGATCCTTCACGACGGCCGGCTGCTCGCGTGGATGGGCCGCACCGAGCGGAGCCTCACCACGTTCCTCCCCGAGGCCGAGCCGGAGCGCGGCGACGCGATCCGGGCGATCGCAGCGGCGCTCGCGGCGCTCGTCAGCGAGGGGCGTCGTCGCGCGGTGCTCGTGGCCACGATCGACGGCGAGCCGGCGCACAGCTCCCCGCTGGCGCGCGCGCTCGCCGACGTGGGCTTCACGTCCGGGGCGCACGGCTACCTCAAGCGCGCGCCCACGCCCGAGCGGGCTCCGTGGCGCCCGCGGCAGCTGCCCGGGAACGCGCCCGACTGGGCTCGCCGCGCCGCGGCGGCGGGGCGCGACGGGCCCGAGGACGAGGTCGATGGCTTCAAGCCGCCGCCCGGTCTGCGCTCCTGGCCGGCCGGACCTCCGGCGGGCGGCTGGCGGATGTCGCCGCGCGGCGCGGCCGAGGGCGGCGATATACGCGCGGCCGAGGGCGGAGCGCGCGCGGCCGAGGCCGACGCTCTGGACGACGGCGACCTCGATCTCGACGACGACGACGCGGCGATGTTCGATGAAGGCGCAGGGCTCGACGACGGAGCCGGATGAAGGAGCCGCTTCACCGCGTGGGATGACGGAACGGCGCGACCGGTCCGCCGGACAGCGCGATCGGTCCCGGCGCGCTGCCCCGCGCCGCGCCGGCGACCGAGCCAGCGGTCCGATCCCACGAGTCCGTTCGCGCTGGACCGCGAGACGATATCCCGCGAGGGACCTCGCAAAAAAAAGGACCGCCGAGCAGCCAGGAAGGGAATGGCCCTTCGTGGTTCCTCGGCGGCTCTTCCTGCTTCTGCGGCGCTGGAGGGACCTCGAGCGGCGCGCTGCGACGGGTTCAGCCCTGGTGGCTGTGCTCGCTCGGCTTCATCTGCTGCTCATGGCTGCCGCGGTTCGCCCGACGGCTCCCGTTCGGCCCCTGGCTCCGCGCCTCGGCGCCCTTGCGCCCGATGGAGGCCATGTGCTCACGGTTCTGGCTGACGACCTCGCCGCCCTTGCGGCCCGCCGCGCGTGCTTCTTCGGACGTGAACTCGTGCGCCGTGCCCTTTTCATGAGCCGCCTTGCCGCCCTGGCTCGCGATCTGGCGCTGCTGCTCCGCGTTCATCGCCGCGAAGCCCCGCTTGCTCTCGCTGCTCTGTCCCATGGATCCACTCCTCGGATTGATGTGCATCGTGAACGTCACTCGACGACCGTGACTACCTGCTGCTTAGCCACATCGCGCCGGCGGTGCCGGCGACGCCGGACGGTGCTGCAACGGGGGTGCCAGACGGGAGAGCTCGGACGAATCCAACGATGCGTTGAGGCCGGACAATTGATGACCACCTGGTCACCCGGCATGTCCCCTCCAGGGTCCGATGCGGCAATTTGCCTCACTGTGCGTGCGGCCGTGCGTGGGCGCCCCAACTTGTGCGGGCTCAGCCGTGACAGGCTCGCGGCGCGCCTCCCGATCTCCGTGCTGCGATGATCGGCTGTCGCTCCTCGCCACCGATCGAACTCGCGAGATGACCTGTCATCACCGCGTGACACATGGGTTCATGATGGACTCCTCGGGTATCGCCCGAGCGGCCGCGGGATCTTGCGATCGAGCGTCCGGCGATCTCTGACGTCGCGCACGTCGCGCACGTCGCGCACGTCGCGCGCCGCCTCGTCACGCGCGCCTCGTCCTCGGTTGGATTGTCGTGAGGCTGTTGATTTCCAATGAGATGGTTTCGAGTCAGGTGGGCCGCAGCGCTCCTTGACAGGGGCGTCGGGCGGGGGTGGGCTGTCGTGCTGGCGCGTCGCGTCTTGACATCACGACCCGCTGCCGTTCTTGTTGCACTGCATCATCACGCTCAGCGCCCTGAGCCCGAGGAGGGACGCTCCCGGGCCGGGGGTGACGCACGGCAGGAGATCCACGATGGCGCTTCCGATTCCGGGGGCTCGGCTCGACGACGGCCGGCTCTTCTCACCGCATACGACATCCTCGCCTCACCGCGCGCGCGGCCGCTCCACGGAGCCTTCGCGCGGCGCGGGCCCGGTCGTGCTGTCGCTGGCGCTCCTCGCCGGCTGCGGCGGCTCCTCCACCGGCGCTGCTCCCGCGGAGAGCCCTCAGCCTGGCCCCGCGCCCGCGGCGAAGGAGCCTTTCGACCTCGAGAAGGCGCTCGCCCGCGAGGCCGACGAGCTGCCCGCCCGCGAGATCCGCGCCGCGGACTGGTCGGCGCGCGCGTTCGGGGCAGGGGAGCCGAAGATCGAGCAGAAGGAGAAGCTGGTCGCGATAGCGATCCCCCTCGGCACGGACAACCAGGTCGAGTGCTTCGTCTACAACACGATGCTCGACTCGGGCGAGGTGATAAGGAATTTCATCGAGCTCCTCGACCCCGAGAAGGTGGAGGTCTCTCGCGTCGTGCCCTGGGAGATCAGCGTGCACCGGGAGAGCCCCGCGGTGTTCGTCGAGGCCCGTTACCTCGTCCCGACCGCCGCCGGGAAGGCGGCTGGCCTGCTGAAGATCGCGCTGCACGCCGACAAGGCGCACCCCATCGCCTGCCTGCACGACGAGGTCGGGTATGTCCGCACGTTCGAGCGGCTCGCCAAGGGCCTCTTCGACTCGTTCGAGTCGAAGAGCGCCGCGCCGAAGCCAGAGTACACGGACACGGTGATCCTGCGCCTCGACAAGGTCCCTGTCGGCTTCGAGACAAGCGATCTGTTCAAGGACGAGAACGGCGAGCGGCGGTGGCTCGCGCGCTCGGCCACCCTCCTGCCGCGAGATCCCAGAACGCTGCACACCGAGGACGATGCGTCGAACGTGCTCATCGACCCTCAGGGGCGCCTCAAGGGCGGTGTCTGGATCGAGACGTCGGGCGGCAAGACGAACCACCGGATCGAGCTGTCGCAGAAGACGAATCATCAATACGAGTACACGGGAGAGGTCGAGGGCAAGAAGGTCCAGGGGACGTTCACCCCCTCGGCCAAGGCGTGGCTCGCCTCGCCGGTCGCCACCGCCTCGGAGCTCGCGCGGCTCCTCAAGAAGAAGGGCGGCTTCGATCTCAAGCAGCAGGAGTACTTGCCCGGCGTCGACCCGACGAAGCCCGTCGACGTGCAGTATCTCCGCGACGCCTCGGGCGCCGTCACTGTGTCCATGAGCACCATGCGCCTCGTGGGCAACCTCGCTCCGGACGGCCGACCGGAAGCGTTCGAGGTCTCGGCCGGCCCCCCCCGGCTCACGCTCCAGCGCGCCTACGTCAGGGGCAAGCTGTGAGCGCCTCACGGCGGCCGTCACGGCGCCTCACGGCGGCTCGTTAGTCCACGCTTCCGCGAGAGCGAGCGTCCGCGCGTTCTCGCGGCGGGCCAGGAAACGCTCGCGAAACGCGGGGCCGCCGACCCTGGCGGCCCGGTCGAGCAGGCGCTCGCGCGCCGCGGCGATCGCCGCCCTCGCCTCGGCCGGCTTGCCGCTCGCGGCGAGCGACTCGGCGTAGGCGAGGCGGACCAGGGACTCGCCCTCCTCCACGGCGCCCAGCGACTCGAGCAGCGACATCGCCTCGGCGGCCGCGGCGAGCGCCTCGCCGGCGCGCCCCAGGCCGAGCAGCGCCTGCGCCAGCGCCGCCAGCGCCGCGGCGCGCAGGGGCGGCGCGGCGTCGAGCGCCGCGGCGGCCGCGCGCGCCTCGCGCTCGGCCCGGCCGTGATCGCCGGCGAGGAGCGCCGCCTCGGCGAGGTAGGTCCGCGACGTGCCTACCGCGCGCGGGTCGCCTTGCCGCTCCTCCTGCTCGAGCACGTGCCGGAGCGCCCGGTCGGCCTCCTCCAGCTGACCGCGGCAGGCGAGCACGTGGCCGAGGTTGGCCTGGGCGAGCATCGCCGGATCGTGCAGCCCCATGCGCTGCGCGTCGGCCATGGCGGCGCGCAGCGCCTGCTCGGCGCGCTCGAAGTCGCCGAGCTCCGCGTAGAAGAAGCCGAGGTTGCTCCGCGCGACGCACGCGTTGCGCCGGTCGCCGGCGCGCTCGAACGCGTCGAGCGACATCACCGTTGCCTCGAGGCAGTCGCCGAGGCTGCCGCTGGCCAGCAGGCGCACCGAGCGCGCGTAGCACAGCTTCCCGAGCAGCTCGGGGTCCGGCGCGCTCTCGTCGCTGAGCGCCGCGTCGAGCTCCTCGAGCAGCGCGTTGGACGCCGCGTAGTCGCCGCCGAAGGCCACGAAGCCGGCGCACTCCGCCAGGCACCCGAGCCGCGCGCTCCCGGCCCCCTCGCCGGGCGGCTCGCCGCTCGCCGCCTCGGCCCAGCGCGCGACGCGGTCGAACTTCCCCTGCTTGCCCGCCGCGACAGCGGCCTGGTGCACCGCGCGGAACCACATCGTGGACCCGCGGCGGAGGTGCTCCGCCGCCTCGACGCCGCGCTGCTCGCCGGCCGCGAACTCGCCCCGCCAGAGGTGGGCCTCGGCCTGCACGAGGCGCAGCGCGCCGAGCAGCTCCCCCGCGGCGCCGCACCGGACGCCGCGCTCGGCGAGGTCGAGCGCGGCGATCAGGTCGTTGCCCCGGAGCGCCTGCTCCGCGGCGCGCTGGTACCAGACGGCGGCCCACGCCGGGTCCGCGCCGCGCTCGAAGTGCTCCGCGAGCAGCGCCGCGTCGCCCTCGCCCGCGCGCTCCAGCCACTCGCCCGCGAGCCAGTGGCCGAGCTCCCGATCGCGCGCCGTCAGCATCCCGTACGCCGCGTCCCGGATGAGCGCGTGCCGGAAGGTGTACTCGGTCTCGCCGGCGAGGCTCTCGCCGCGCCCGCGCACGATGAGCTCGCGCTTCTCGAGCGTCTCCAGCGGCCGCGCCGCGTCCGCGCCGCCGAGGAGCGCGGCCACGCCGCCCCGCCAGAACGTCTCGCCGAAGACGCTCGCCGCCCGCAGCGCGCGCCGCTCCTCGAGGTCGAGCGCCTCGAGGCGCGCCTGCACCATCACGAGCACCGTCTCGGGCACGCTCGCGCCCTTGCCCTCCGCCACCGCGCGGACCTGCTCTTCGAGGTAGAACGCGTTGCCGTCCGCGCGCTCGACGAGCGCGCTCACGAGCTCGTCGCCCGCCTCCTGGCCGAGCGCCTGGCGCACGAGCCGCTCGCTCGCCCGGCGCGTCAGCCCCGCGAGGCGCACCTCCAGCGCGCCGCGGCTCGTCCACAGGTCGCGGAACGTCTCGTGGACCTCCGGCCGGCCGAACGCCAGCACGAAGAGCGGCAGATCCCGGAGGTTGCGCAGCGCCCCGTCCACGAGCGTCACCGTGGGCAGGTCGCCCCACTGCATGTCCTCGAGCACGAGGATCACGGGCGCGCGCGCGCACTCGGCGCGGAGGAAGTCCTCCCAGGCGGCGCGGAGCTGGTCGTTCATGAGCACCGGGTTGCGCCGCGCCGCCCGGAGCTGCGCGCCCTCGTCGTCCGAGAACCGCGCGCCCACGATCTCCCCGAGGAACGCGGCCACGCGGCCGCCGTCGCCGGCGCCGCGCTGCGCTGCGCGCGCCCTGAGCTTCTGCAGCCGCGCCTCGAGCGGCTCGTCGTCGAGCAGGCCGATGGCGCGCCGCAGCGCCTGCGCGAGCAGCCCGAAGGCGGAGCCGGCGCGCATGGGGTCGCCGCGCCCGATCCAGACCTGCGCGCCCTCGCTGCGGGCGCGGAGCCGCTGGAGCAGCTCGTAGCGCAGCCGCGATTTGCCCGAGCCGGCCGGCCCGACGACGACCGCCGCGCTCGCCAGCGACTCCTCGACGCAGTGGGCGAACGCCGTCTCGAGCAGCGCGAGCTCCCGCTCGCGGCCCACGCACGCCGTCGGCTTGCCGAGAAGGAGCGGCGGGGCGTCGAGGTGGTCGTCCCGCTCCCCGTGCAGGTGCTGCCAGGGGCCGTCGGGCGCGACGTCGAACCGGCCGCCGAGGAGGCCCGCCGTCACCTCGTCGACGCGGAGGGGGGCCGCGCTGGCGGGGGCGCGATCCGGGGCGAGCATGAGCACCGCGCGGTCGATCAGCTCGCCCACGGGCGCGCGGGGCCAGATCTCCGCGCGGCCGGAGACGAGGGCCACGGGCGCGCCGCCGAGCACCGCGCGGAGGGAGAGCGCGCAGCGCGCCGCGCGCGCCGCGAGGTCGGTGGGGGCCTCGGCGCTGGAGAGCACGATGACCGGCGACTGGTCGGCGAGGATCTCGATCTGCCCCCGGTAGCGCTCCGCCACGGCGCGCAGCGCCCGCGCCCGCCGGTCCATCTCCTGCGCCGAGGACGCCGGGCCCGCCTCGGCGCTCGCCTCGCGCGCCAGGATCAGGCTCACGATCTTCCGCTCGCTGCTCGTGATCTCGCGCGACCGGGCGCCCGCGGACGAGACGCTGGGCCACTCGAGCATGCGCTCGCGCAGCGCGGCGAGCTCCGCCGCCACCGCGTCGCCGTCGCTCGGGCGGCGGTCCGGCGCCTTCGAGAGCATCTGCGTGACCAGCGCCTCGAGCGCGGCGGGGATCTCCGGGCGGAGCTCGCGGAGCCGCGGCGGGTCCTCGAGGACGATCTTGAGCGCCACCGACAGCGGGTCGAGCCCCTGGAACGGCGCGCGCCCGGTGAGGCATTTGAAGAGCACGCAGCCGAGGGAGAAGACGTCCGCGCGCGCGTCGACGTCCGGCTCGCCGCGCGCCTGCTCCGGGGCCATGTAGCCCGGCGTTCCCAGCATGGCGCCCGTCGCGGTGAGCCGGTGCTCGACGCCGGACACGCGCGCGATCCCGAAGTCGATCAGGGTGACGCCCTCGACGGCGCCGCCCGCGAGGAAGATGTTGCTCGGCTTCAGGTCGCGGTGGACGACGCCCTCCCGGTGGATGACGCCGAGCGCGGCGGCGATGCGCGCGGCGAGCGTCATGCTCTCGGGCAGCGTGAGCTCCGACCGGCTCAGCCGCCGGGAGAGCGTCTCGCCCGAGAGCCATTCCATGACGAGGTACATCTCGTGCGTGCCCGTCACGCCGTCGGCGATGTACCGCACGATCCCCGGGTATTGCAGCGCCGACAGCGCCCTGACCTCGCGCGCGAAGCGGCCGGACTCCATCTCCCCGGAGCTCCGGAGGACCTTCACCGCGACGGTCTCGCCGGTCCACCGGTCGCGCGCGCGGTACACGTCGCCCATGCCCCCGGCGCCGGCGACGCCCTCGATCTCGAACCTGTCTCCGACGATCTCTCCGGCGCGCATGGGCGTCCGAGCATACCGCGGCGCGCGGCGGGTCCGGCGCCGCGCGCGCAACGTGACCTCGCGCACTGTGCCTGGTTCTGCGCGCGCGGCCAGACCGGATGTCGGCACGCGCGCAATCACGCGTCGTCGCGCGTCGTCGCGCGTCGTCGCGCGTCATCGCGCCGACCTGCGCTCCTGCGGAGGCGCGCATCGCGTGTCGCGAGAAAATTGGACTGCTGAGGTAACCCTGTCCGCCGCGCTGGAGGGATGGAGCGCGCTCGAACAACTTCATTATTTTACGGATTGACAGCGATTTGGTGATCCCGCTGCGTCCGGATCAGGATAGATATCCTCCAGGCCGGCCGACTTCCTCGTAGCAACAGAGGATCGTTTCAATCGGAAGGAGCTTTCAATGCGCTCTGTGAGAACGCGTGTCTGCGGCCCGGTCAATTTCCAGCTCGCGGTGATGATCGCCTGCGCGTCCCCCCTCGCCGCCTGCCTGGCGGACATCGAGGACGACCCGGCGGAGGCCGTCGGCAGCAGCCAGGAGGGCTTCGAGGCGTTCGAGAGGGCCGCGTTCCGCGAGCCTGACTCCGGCATTTACATCGTCAACGGGGACACGCCTGTCGCCGACATCAAGCACCTCCGGGAGTTCTGGGAGACCTACGTGCGCGACGGCGCCCTCATCGTGCAGCGCGCCAGCGGCGGCGGCGATGCGGTCTGGTCGGCAGCACAGAAGAAGAACATCACCTACTGCGTGAGCACGACCTTCGGCGCGCGCCACGCCGCCGTCGTGGCGGCCATGAACGCCGCCACCGGCGCCTGGGAGCAGGCGGCCGACGTCGACTACATCTACCAGAGCGCCCACGACGGGAACTGCACGGCCAGCAACAACAACGTCGTCTTCGACGTGAGGCCGGTGAACTCGGGGGGCATGTACATCGCGCGGGCGTTCTTCCCCAACGACGGCCGGTCGGCGCGCAACGTGCTGATCGACGGCAGCGCCTTCGGCGCGGAGCTGCCCTCGCTCGAGGGGGTCTTGCGGCACGAGCTCGGGCACACGCTCGGCTTCCGCCACGAGCACACGCGGCCCGAGGCCGGCACCTGCTTCGAAGACAACAGCTGGCGCGCGCTGACCACCTACGACTCGGCGTCCGTCATGCACTATCCCCAGTGCAACGGCACCGCCGGCTGGAACCTCACGCTGACCACGAAGGACATCCAGGGCGCCCAGGCTCTCTATGGTCTGCCCGGCGGCGGCGGCGGCGGCGGCGCTGGTGGCGGCGGCGGCGCTGGTGGCGGCGGCGGTGCTGGTGGCGGCGGCGGTGCTGGTGGCGGCGGCGGTGCTGGTGGCGGCGGCGGCACGACGACCGAGAGCTTCAGCGGCAGCGCTGCGGCCCGCTCGTTCGTGAGCGTGGGACCGAGCGCCGGGTTCGACGTCACCCCGGGGACGAGCTTCAAGGTCGTGATGACCGGCACGGGCGACCCCGACCTTTACGTGAGACTGGGGACGGCGCCGACGACGAGCGTGTTCGACTGCCTCTCCGAGGGCAGCACCGCGTCCGAGACGTGCACGCTGAACGTGCCGACCGGGCAGACCAAGGCGTTCGTCAAGGTCCTCGGGTACACGGCCGCCACGTACAACGTGGATGTGACCTACACCCGGTCGAGCGGCGGCGGCGGCGGCGGCGGCGGCGGCGGCGGCGGTGGTGGTGGCTCCGGCACGGCCACGTCGGCGACCTTCAGCGGCAGCCTCGCGGCGGGCGCGGCGGCTGCCCACGGGCCCCTCTCGGTGGTTCCGGGCACCACCTTCAAGCTCGACATGACCGGCACGGGCGATCCCGACCTCTACCTGAGGTTCGGGGCGGCGCCCACGACGAGCGCGTACCACTGCCGCCCGTACACCAGCAACGCGACGGAGTCGTGCAATCTGACCGTCCCCTCCGGGCAGACGCAGGCCTTCATCGCGGTGAGCGGCTACACGGCCAGCACCTATCAGCTCACCGCGAGCTACACGACTCCCTAGCTCCGCCGTGATCCATTGTGCGCGCCCGAGCCGTCGGCCGGGCGCGCTCCTCCTCCGCTGTGCGGCGAGCTCCGCAGGGCTCCGCTGACGCGCTGAGCCATCGGAGGCATGGACTCGACGGACGATCGCCCATCCGGGGGTGCTCGCGTCCCGTCGAGAGCGCACTTCCAGGTAGTGCTGTCATTTGAACATGAAGGCGGTAAGGCGGGAAGAAAATCTCAATGATCTTCCCGCCTTACCGCCTTCATGTGAACCCTCTCTGGGCAAATGACAGCACCACCCACTTCCAGCAGGGATCGCCGCTGATGGCCACAGCGCGGACACACTGTGCCCATGCGCTCCGCGTGGGCACGTAGGTGGGTATCAGGCGCAGGATGAACAGAGTACGGGGAGCCCGTCGCCCCATGGGCGAGTGACCTCCATGCACAAAAAATCGTCGCCGAAAACTGGGCACTTCGAGTGCGCCCTTCCTAGGGTGCTCTCATGGACAAGAAAATTGTAGCCGCAACTCTCCTGCAGGCGCTCGCCATTGCCCAGCGTGAAGGACGTGTCGAGACCCTCGAGACGCTCGTCGAGAAGCTGCGTGTTCGCCGCAGAGACGTGCGCAGCACGCTCACCCTGCTCCACCGCCACGGGATGCTGGACGTGCTCCGGATGCGACTCACGCTCTCGGGGTTCGCGGCCGGCTCGGCGCTGATCGGCAAGGCGCTGCCGGCGCTGCGGGCGGCGCCGCGGGCGGCGACCGCAGCGGCGTGAGCCGCCGGGGCGCCGCGCGAGGTGCGGCGTGAGCGAGCGCCCGCGGCGCGCCGGGCGCTCGCCGCTCGCCCGGCGCGGCGATGCCGGGAGAGCCTAGGCCTCGACGAGGCCCGAGCGCACCGCGAGCCGGGTCAGGTCGGCCACGCTGTGCGTCGCCACCTTCGCGCAGAGGCGCGCCCGGTGGGTCTCGACGGTCTTCACGCTGATCGAGAGCTGCGCGGCGACCTCCTTGGCCGAGTGGCCCATCGCGAGGAGACGGAGCACCTGCCGCTCCCTGTCGCTCAGCGACGCGACCATGTCGCCGCGCGCGGCCGCGTCGCGCCGCTGGAGCGCGCGCACCATCGCCGCGCTCACGTCCGGCGACACGGCCGTTCGCCCCCGGACGACGGTGCGCAGCGCCTCCACGAGGTCGGCGAGCCGGCTCTGCTTGGACAGGTATCCATCCGCGCCGGCCCGCATCGCCTCGGCGACCCGGAACTCGTCCCGGTGCATCGAGAGCACCACGATGCGGAGCTCCGAGATCTCCTTGAGCTCCCGGATGAGCTCGATGCCGCTGCGGTCCGCGAGGCAGAGCTCGATGACCGCCACCTCACAGCGGCGGAGCTCCTGCGCCCGGAGCGCCTCGCGCCCGCTTCCGGCCTGAACGACCTCGCCCACCCCTGGCTGTGACCCGAGCGCGTGCGCCAGCGCCTCCCGTACGACGTGCTGATCATCGACGAGCAGGATATTCATGTTGAAAGCCCCCCTTGCCAAGGTGCCTTGTATCAAAACAGCTTGCACGACAAGAACCTGTTTTGTCGGTAAGGCGCCGCCTGGAAAGGGCCATTCGTTCCCGTGGGGATGAACTGGGCCCCTCGCGAGATCGCCTTGGACGCGCTGAGGAGGGCAATCGAGGCCGGCGCCGCGCGCCCGATGCCTGGAACGGCCGCTCGACCGGCGGACCGGCGCGCTCCCGCGTCGTCCCGCGTCGTCCCGCGTCGTCCCGCGTCGTCCCGCGTCGTCCCGCGTCGTCCCGCGATGCGGCCGCGCGCGCCGCGCCACGGCGAGCCCTCGGCGAGGCTGTCCGCGGCGCCGCGACGTCTCCGGTCGAACTCTCTCCCTCGGCCGTTATGTTTGCGCTAGATAAGCTGCCTCATGCCTGGCACGCTCGGCGCGCTCCTCTCCGGACTACGACATGACTCGGCCTTCTGGCGTCGCGCCCTCACCGCGGGCGTCACGCGCGGGCCGGAGCCCTGGGTGCGCCACAGCCCTCCCTTCTTCGGTGTGTTCTTCGCGGCCGCGCTCCCCGAGGTGCGCCGGCGGGTCGAGCAGAACCTCCGCCGGGTGCGCGGGCCGCGGTCGCGCGTCGCCGACATGCTCGACAGCGCCGCGGTGTTCGCCACCTACGGGAGCTGCATCACCGAGGCGCTCCTGCTCGCGAGCGGCCGCGGTTACACGGTGGCGAGGCGTTCCCGGGGCGTCGAGCACTACCACGCGTGCGCTGCGGCGGGCCGGGGGGTGATCATCGTCACGGCGCACACGGGCGGCTGGGACATCGCCGGTCAGATCCTCGGCGTGGTGCACCCGGAGGGCGTCATGCTGGCGATGCAGCGGGAGCGGGACGCCGAGGCGCGCGCCATCCAGGACGCGGCGCGGCAGCGCGCCGGCGTGCAGGTGGTCCACATCGGCGACGGGCCGCTCGACGCGCTGCCGCTGCTCAACCACCTGCGGCGCGGCGGCGCCGTCGCGATGCAGATCGACCGCGTGCCGCCCGGGATGCGCAGCCGCGAGGTCGCGTTCCTCGGCGCCCGCTGGCGCGCCCCCGAGGGCCCGATCGCGCTCGCCGCGATCAGCGGTGCGCCGATCCTGCCGGTGTTCACGCACCGCCTCGGCTTCCTCGAGTACGAGGCCGTCGTCTCGCCGGCGATCTGGCTCCCCCGCCGCGCGACCGAGGAGGAGCGGGACAGGGCCGCCGCGGCGATGATGGGCGCGATGGAGCGCTTCCTCCGGGCCCACCCGACGCAGTGGTTCCACTTCACGGGCGAGGGCCCGGTCGCGCCGGCGGGACGCGGAGAGGACAACAGAAGAGAAGATTGAACCGCCAAGGACGCCAAGGACGCCAAGGACGCCAAGGACGCCAAGAGAACAAAGAATCTTTGTTCTCTTGGCGTTTCTAGCGGCTATTCGCCATCTCCCTCGGCAACACCGAGGACGTCAGAACAACCCAGAAAATCTCTTCTCTCTTGGCGTTCTTGGCGTTCTTGGCGGTTAATCTCTATCTCTCTCTTCGTCGGCAACACCGAGGACGCCAGGAGCCCTCAGGAGCTCCCCTCCGCCCCTCCTGGCAGCTCCTCTCGCGGGGACGCCGTCCCATGCAGCTGAGGGCCGCTCAGAGCGGTCCTTCGGTGAGCCCGTGGACGAACTGCCTCACGCGCGGATCGTCGCTCGCCTTCGCCTCCTCGGTGGTGCCGTCGAAGATGAGCCGGCCTCTGTAGAGCATCCCGACCCGGTCGGTGACCGTGAGCAGCCGATCGAGGTCGCTCGAGACCATCACCACGGTCGCCTTCATCGCCCGCTGCTCGGCGCGGAGCAGATCGAAGATGCGCTGCGACGTCACCGGGTCGAGGCCGGCCGCGGGCTCGTCGTAGAGGACGATCTCGCCGCGCGCGATCGTGGCGCGGGCGACGCCGACGCGCTTCTTCTGGCCGCCGGACAGCCCCGCCGGCGTCCGGTCCTCGAAGCCCGCCAGCGACACGACGCGGAGCCGCTCCGCGACGCGCTCCTCGATCTCCTCCTCGCTCAGGTCGTAGAGGCGCCGCAGCGGGAACGCGATGTTCTCCCCCACGGTCATGTAGTCGAACAGCGCGTTGTTCTGGAACAGCATCCCGAACCGGAGGCGGAACGTCTGGAGCTCGATCTCGCTGAGCGCGTGCACGTCCTTCCCGTCGACGACCACGCGCCCGCGATCCGGCCGCAGGAGCCCGGTGATCATCTTGAGCAGCACGCTCTTGCCCGAGGCGCCCGGCCCGATCAGCCCGTAGAGGCAGCCCGCCGGCACGTCGAGGTCCACGCCCCGGAGGACGGGCATCCCCCCGAAGCTCTTCGTCAGCTGCTCGATCTGGATCATCGGTCGCGTCGACACGGTCGCCGGGGAGGGGGCGCGCGCCCCCGTGACATGGCTCCGCTTTACTTGAACGTCGTCCGGGCGACGTCGAGCCGCGGGTGCGACGGGAACGACATCCCGCGGATCTGCCCCGAGATGCACGACGCGATGCCCGGGTTCGACGGGCTCGTCGTGACGGTGACCCCGACGGCGCGGCCGTTCTGCACGGCCGCGCAGACGTTCACCTCCATGTTCGACGGCACCCCGCACGCGTTCAGGTACGAGCCGCGGTTCAGCACGTTGCCGTAGGCGCCGGCGGTGAGGTCGGCCGGACCGTTGTTGCCGAGCTTGTACTCCTCGACGTAGCGCGCCTGCGCCGCCTCGCAGCTCAGGCCGCCGCCGAGCGTCGGGTAGCTGCCGCCCCCGCTCGGACGCGCCCCGCCTGCGCGCGCCGCCTTGGCGCCGCTCCCGAGGCCAGCGTCGACCTCGATCGCGACGCGGTCGGTCGCGCCCTGCACCGCGAGCTCCCGCTCCTTCTTGTGACTGCGCTCGCGGTACCACCAGCCCGCGCCCGCGGCGAGGATGACGCCCATCAGCGCCATCCCGAGCAGCGCCTTGTACTGCGTGCCCTGCTTCTCTGCGGAGACCACCGCGTCGAGCGCGCGCTTCTCCTGCACGATGTCCCGGTTCAGCTTCGCCTGCTCGGCGAACGGGGCGAACTCCTCCCAGTCCTGGATGGCGCGCTCTTCCCCGGAGAACGTGTCGCGCAGCACCTCGACGCCCGTGAACGTGCCGGAGGCGATCTGCTGGAGCAGCTCCACCGAGGAGAACGGCCCGTGGTCCATGCCGTCCTTGATGACGGCGTACCGTGGCCGCGGGTCGGACTCGAGCGCGGCCTTGAGATCCGCGAGCTTGCGGGTCGGATCGTCGCCGCGCAGCCGCTGCGGCTGGGCCACCGGGATGGCGACCGCGAACGGCCCGTCGCCGGTCACCGCCTGGATCTTCGGCAGCGACGGCGCCGACGGGACGCGGGCCTCCTCGCCGTGGCCGGTCGGGGGCATCATCGAGAGGTTGATGTCGACCTCGAAGTCGCCGTCGCCGTCCAGGTGCGACGTGTCGGCGCTCGGCGGCTGCTCCGAGGCGGTCGGGACGATCTGATAGAGCGCCTGCGCCAGGGCGGCGAGATCCGCCGGGCGGTGCTTCGGATCGGCGACGAGCGACTTGCCGAGCACGGTTTCCAGGGCGGGCGGCAGGTCGGGGACCACGTCCGCCGGCCGCCGCATCCCCGGGCCGACGCTGCTGTTCGTGAGCAGCTCGTAGAGGATGGCCCCGATCGCGAAGACGGTCGCGCGCGAGTCGCCCTCGCCGCCCTTGCGCTCTTCGGGCGCGAGGCAGGCGCGGTCGCGCGGCAGGAGCGGGGCGGCGTGCGCGAGCTCGTCGACGAGCCGGAGCTCGCCGCCCGCGCCGTAGCCGAGGGATGAGGGGTGCACGAACATCTTCCGCCCCTGCGCGTGCAGATCGTGGAGCTGCGTGCAGAGCGGCACCACGAGGCCGATCGCCTCGCGGATATCGAAGCGACGACCGGTCGCGCGGCGCGAATCCATCTCGGCGCGGAGCGTGCCGGCGGGGATGGACATGCCGACGGGCAGCGGGGTGAGAATGGTCTGGACCTGAGAGGACATCGGGGAGCAACACTACGACAACACGACGGGTCCGCTCAACGCTGCGACGCGACGCTTGCGGTGTGGACGTGCAACGAAGCCCGGCGACGACGTGTGTTGAGCAGCGTGAGCGTGCGCTTCTGACGTCAGCGTTCTTCAGCGCGGGTTCGGTGTGCGTCCGCCGGTCTCAGCCGTCGTGCTGGCGGCGTCCGCGCCGATGGCCAGGGTGTGCCCCGCGAAGAAGCGGAGCAGGTCGGTCTCGCGCGACTTCGGCCAGCGCGCGTGGTTGATCGCGCCCTTCTTGGCGGAGCAGCGGTTCCTCAGGGCGCAGTGGGGCTCGTCCCGGTTCGCCTCGTCGAGGCGCAGGAACGAGGTGTGCGCGGTGAGCGCGTCGCGCGCGCGCAGCCACCGCTCGACGGACTCACACGGGAACACGTCGTCGCAGGCGCGGTACATCGCCATCGCGGGCGGGGGAGGGCCGGGGCACGCCCAGCTGGCCGGCGGGGCGTCGCTGCCGAAGGTCGCGAACGCGGCGACGCGGTCCGCGCGCATCATCGCGTAGGTCGCGGCCATGTGGCCGCCGTAGGAGGCGCCGAGCGCGTAGATGCGCCGCCGGTCGACGAGCTTCTGCTGGAGCAGCTGGTCGACGAACGCGTCGGCGGTCGCGACGTCGACGTTGCCGTCGCCGGTGAACTCGGCGTCGAACGGTGCGACCGCCGTGTAGGTCTTCGTGCCGCGCTCGCGCTCGGCCTGGGTCGGGCTCTTGAAGGCGCGGCCCTGGGGCGCGAGCACGATGAAGCCCGCGTGCGCGGGGTCGCCGGTGAGGTTCCACGTCGCGCCGAGCTTCCGCAGGCCGGTCTCCTTGTCGACGCTGGTCGGGTCGTCGCCGTCGGCGTGGAAGAAGACGATGAGCGGCAGCGGCGCGCGCGTCTCCACGCCGCTCGGCGCGATCACGCAGGCGTAGCGGGGCGACCCCTCCGCGTCGCGCGCCTCGAGCACCTGGGCCCCGCGGCAGGGCGGCCGGCCGAGCGTCTTGCGGAGCTCGCGCCCTGGGCGTCCCTGCTCGGGGACGCAGCTCCCCTCGCTGGGCGGGCGCGCCTCGGGCGGCTTCGCCGGCTGAGCGGCGGTCGTCGAGCTGGCCGCGCGGGCGCCTGCGTCCTGTCGACCCGCGGCCGCTCGCGGCTGTCCGCCGTCGGCAGCGGCTGCGCCGGCGCCGGCGTCCCGCTCGAAGACGCCGAGCAGGTCGCCGCCGTCGACCCCGGACGACGGCGTGGAGCACGCCGCCGCGATCCACGCCGCGGCGCCGGCGAGCGCGGCGCCGGCGAGCAGGGCGCGGCCGCGCCGGGGGCCAGGAGGGGCCGGCGTCGTGGTGCGCCGGGCGCGGAGGCCGGGTCGAGGTCGAGGCACCGGCGCACTCTAGTACGGCGTTTCCGGAGCTCAGCCGGGATTTCTCGCCCCGCGCTGAGCTAGCCCGGGTTGGCTCGACGGGTCGCTCTGCGGCGCGACCCGGGGTACGCTGGACACCCATGGCTCATCCCACCCAGGACATCCTCGCTGCCGCTCTGTCCCTTCCCGAAGGAGAACGCCTCAGGCTCGCGTCCGAGCTGCTAGCCAGCGTCGAGGAGCCGCACGACGACGCCTGGAACGCCGCGTGGCTCGAGGAGCTCGAGCGCAGGGAGCAGGCGGTGCGCGATGGGGGGAGCGCGGGGGACGCGTGGGCCGAGGTTCGCGCGCGGGTGCTCGCGCGACTGGGCGCTCGTTGACCCGGCCGATCCTCGTTCGCGTCGACGCGCAGGCGGAGCTGGACGAGGCTGCGGGCTGGTATGAGCGGCGCCGTCCTGGGCTCGGGATCGAGTTCGTGAGAGCCGTCGAGGTGGCCCTCGAAGCGATCGCCGAGGCGCCGGAGTCATCGCCACGATGGCAGGCTGGATATCCTTATCGAAAATATGTTCTGCGCCGTTTCCCTTTCGTCGTGTTCTTCACGGCAGAAGGCGCTGGGATCCAGATCGTCGCGTTCGCTCACGCGAAGCGGCGACCGGGGTACTGGAGGGGACGCTCGAGCCAGTGAGCTGTCTCCCGGTATCCTTCCATCTGCAATCTGATCCACGGTTGTCCGCCTGAGGTGATTTCACGGTTGTCCGCCTGGGGTGATGCGGCCATCCGAGAGCTGTGCGAGAGCTGCACCGAAGTCGGCAAGTCGCGGGCGGACCCCTGGAACGTTTGGGCCTGGCAGCGGGCTCAGCCCAGAAGGCCGTGGTGCTGCTGGATCCGGCGGACAACCCTTCGCATTCGTATCTTGGGTCCTCGGCGCTCGCCCCCGGCGCACTGTGCGGTATAACGTGCAGAGTTGGCCGTTGTCACCGCTATCGTGATCTCCAAGTCTCCGGGCTGCGTCAGGCAAACGAGCCGTAGTTGCGCTCGGCGCGAGCTGGAATGCGGCCAGAGGCCGCCGCGCTGCGATCGCGGTAAGTTGCCTTGCTTCGAAGCGCTGCTGGGCGGCGCTCGACTCGAGTCCGAACGCATCGAGAGGCCACCGTGCGTCGACTGGGGTAAGTTGTCTTGCTTTAGACCGCCGCCGAGAGGCGCTCGGCGCAAGTTGAAATGCGGCGAGGGGCCGCTGTGCGGCGATCGAAGTAAGTTGTCTTACTTTAGAACGCCGCCGAGAGGCGCTCGGCGCAAGTTGAAATGCGGCGAGGGGCCGCTGTGCGGCGATCGAAGTAAGTTGTCTTACTTTAGAACGCCGCCGAGAGGCGCTCGGCGCGAGCTGGAATGCAGCGAGGAGCCGTCGTGCGGCAGATGAAGTAATTTGTCTTACTTTTTGGGGCCGCCAAGAGGCGCTCGGCGCGAGCTGGAATGCGGCGAGGGGCCGCCGGGTGGCAAATGGAGTAAGCTGTCTTACTTCATGAGGCCGCTGAGAGGCGCTCGGCGGCGGCGGCGATGCGACCAGGGTCGCCGGAGGGCGATCACGGGCAGCTCGGCATCCATGGAGACCCTGTCATGCCCCGGCGTTCGCGCACCGCGCAGCCTGTGGACCGGGCCGACCGATCCCCTGGCGACCCCGCGTTCGTCCGGCGCGACCCGGACGAACGTACACGGCAACCTCCCGCGGCTTGCGGGGCAGCCCTTCATGGCTAGGCTGGTGCGCACCCAGCCATGACGCCCTTCGATATTCTCGTCGGCACCGCGCTCGCGGCGCTCCTTGCTTTTCAGATCTACGTCACCGTTCGCGTCTTTCGAAGCCGCGTCTACGAGCCCAAGCAGAAGGTCTACCAGGCACAGCTCGTCTGGCTGCTCCCGATCATCGGCGCCGGGCTGGTCTTCTCGATCCTCCAGGAGGAAGACAAGTCCCGCCGCGACGCCTCCTCGCACCTCGGGAGCTGAGCCTCCGGAGCTGAGCCCCCGGAGCGGAACCGCCCCGCGGCCACGCCGGCGCACCCCTCCGCGTCACGTCCAGCCGCCCGCCTCGCTCGCTTCTCCGCCCTCCGTCCTTCACGCTCATCTGGTCACCTCGGCGCCCCGCGCGTTGTGACGCTGGCACAATCGAACAGGAAAATTCGGTTTCGCCCTTCGGTCCAGCGGCCCCGTGCGCTATGGCTCAGGGAGCATGGCGGACGACGTCTTCGGCATCGTCGGGACCACGCAGGCGGGTAATTTCCACGTCGAGCAGGTGGTCGCGGAGGGGGGATTCGGCGTGGTGTACCGCGCCCTCCACGCCGGGTTCCGCGCGCCGGTCGCCTTGAAGTGCCTGAAGGTGTCCGAGGCGAAGACCCCGCGCGAGCGACAGCTCTTCCTCGAGAAGTTCCGCGAGGAGGCCCAGCTGCTCTTCCGGCTCTCGGCGTCGATCCCGGAGGTCGTCCGCCCGCTCCACGTCGACGTGCTGCACCTGAAGCGAGGGGAGTTCGTCCCCTTCCTCGCCCTCGAGTGGCTGGAGGGCGAGTCGCTCGACAAGGTCATCGACCGGCGGAGGCTCAAGGGGGAGCCGCCGATCCCGCTCCACAAGCTGATGAAGTTGATGCGCCCCATCGCGCAGGCGATCGCGCGCGCGCACCGCTTCCCGAGCCCGGGGGGCACGGTGTCGATCATCCACCGCGACCTCAAGCCCGAGAACATCTTCATCACGACGCAGGAGGGGACGGAGCGCCTCAAGATCCTCGACTACGGCATCGCGCAGGCGAAGACGCTGGCCGAGCAGGCGGTGGGCCGGGTGACGAACGGCGATCCGCTGAACGCGTTCTCCCCGGCGTACGGCGCCCCCGAGCAGTGGGCGCCGAAGCGCTTCGGGCAGACGGGAACCTGGACCGACGTCTGGGGTCTGGCGCTCACGATGGTCGAGGCGCTGGTCGGGCGGCAGGTGATCGAGGGCGAGGCGCAGGCCATGATGGGGACGGCGCTCGACGTGAAGCGCCGGCCCACGCCGAGGACCGAAGGCGCCAACGTCCCGCCGGAGGTCGACGCGGTGTTCGAGCGCGCCCTCGCGGTGAGCCCGCGCGATCGCACGCGGGACGTCGAGACCTTCTGGTCCGAGCTCGAGGCGGCGATCGGGCTCGCGCCCACGTTCGGCCGGTCCGCCGCGTACGAGGACGCGTACTCCGTGCCGCCGCCGCCGCCGTCGTCGTCGATGCGCGCGGCCCCGCAGGTCAAGCGCGCCGCGCACGTGTGGCTCGACACGCCGGCCGACGGCGGGTCGCTGGAGATCGACCTCGACATGGCCCCGGCCTCGATGCGCTCGCCGAGGGGAGGCCGCCGGGACGGCCCGGCGAGCAGCGTGCGCCCGGCGCCGCCCCCGGACTCGTCCGGGCTCGAGATGGATCTGCCCGAGGCGCCGTCGCCGATCGCGATGGGTCGAGGCATGGGCGGGCTCGTCTCCGACAGCCCGCCCGGGAGCGCGCAAGGCCGCGCGTTCCGGGACGAGCGCGCCGGCTTCGCGGAGTCGACGCCCGTGGGCCCGCTCCCCCGCGGCGTCGGGATGGAGAGCGTCCCGCCGAGCACGCGCGCGCGCGGCATCGGCATGCTGGAGAGCGCGCCGCCGATGGAGATGGCGCTCGGCGTCGCGCCGCGCGCGACCTCGATGGCGCCCGCGGCGGTGCGCCCGCTGTCGGACATGCCGTCGGCCCGGTACCGGCCGACGGCGCGCCCGCCGGCGGACGTGCGGCCGCGCCCCGCGGACCCGAAGCCGCTCGCCGGGCCGAGCCTCCTCCAGCAGCTCGCGCTGCCGGTCGCCTGCATCGTGTTCGCGTGCGTGCTCACCGTGGCCGACCTCATCATCAAGCGCTCGGGCGAGGCGCTGAGCTTCGGCCCGGTGCGCGCGTTCTGGGTCGCCGGCGTGCTGCTCCTCGTCGGCGTCGGCCTGTTCTTCTGGCGCATGCTCGGAGATCCCGGAGATGCCTGACGTGACCCAGGGGCGCGCCCTCGCGGAGCAGCGCGCCGATCAGAGCGTGTCGGCCCGCTTCACCCGGCTGATGAACGCGTCGACCTCGCGGTGGGGCGTGCTCACCGATCCCCCGCTCGTGTCGCTCGCCTCGGGCGTCTTCCTGCTCGCGTTCCTCGCAGCGCTCGGCCGCGACGCGAGCCCCTCGGTCGCGCGGGCGCTCGGCGCCCTCGTGCTCGCGCCGGTCGCGTTCGCGCTCGTCGTCAGCGTGGCGCTGCGCGGCGCGCGGCGCGAGGTCGTCGCGTGGCTCGCGCGCCAGCCGTTCCCGGTGGAGAACCTCAACGCCGTCCTGAACGGGCTCGGCGAGGCGCTGGAGGTCACCTTCGCCGGCGCGGCCCCGGACGCGGCCGAGCTCAACGTCGAGCTCGACAAGGTGCACCCGGACGCGTTCGTCACCGGGGGCGTCGAGGACGCGCGCACGCTGGACATCCGCATCGGCGTCGTCGACTCGAAGCGGAACCCGGCCGCGACGAACCACCAGCGCTACGCGCGCGTCCGCGAGCTCGTCGAGCGCGTGCTCGTGCCGCTCGCGGAGCGCTACCCGATCCAGAGCGTCAGGGTGAAATGAACGCCGAATGAACGCCGGACGCGCGCCCTCCTCGCGGAGGAGCCCCGGACGAGCGTCCACGAGACGGCGCGGCGGCGCGGCCCGAGGGCCCCTGCGGGCGCTTGCCATTCCGCCCCGTTCCCCTGCTATCGTCGCGGCCCATGACCGCCTCGACCTCCGAGAAGCTCCTCTCCGATCTGGAAGCGCGCGGCGTCACCCGCGCCAAGATCGGCGGCTTTGACATCGACGGGATCCTCCGCGGCAAGTACGTCTCCCTCGAGAAGCTGAAGAGCGCCCTCGGGAGCGGCTTCGGCTTCTGCGACGTCATCTTCGGCTGGGACATCGCCGACGTCCTCTACGACAACGCCAAGGTCACCGGCTGGCACACCGGCTACCCGGACGCGCACGCGGTCCTCGATCCGAGCACGCTGCGCGACATCCCCTGGGAGCCGAACACCGCCGCGATGCTCGCCGACTTCCGCGACGAGCGCGGCGGCCCGCACCCCGCGTGCCCGCGCTCGCTGCTCCGGAGCGTCATCGCGAAGGGCGAGAGCATGGGGTACTCGGCGAAGTTCTCGTGCGAGTTCGAGTTCTTCCTCTTCGAGGAGACGCCGCGCTCGCTGCACGAGAAGCGCTTCGCGGGCCTGACGCCGCTCAGCCCCGGCATGTTCGGCTACTCGTGGGTCCGCGAGGGGCAGAACAAGCAGCTCATGGCGGCCATCCTCGATCAGTCGCGCGCCTTCGACATCGAGATCGAGGGCCTGCACACCGAGACCGGCCCGGGCGTGTACGAGGTGGCGATCCGCTACGACGACGTGCTGCGCGCCGCGGACAAGGCCGCGCTCTTCAAGGTCGCGATGAAGCAGATCGCCCACGAGCACGGCCTCTCGGTGACGTTCATGGCGAAGTGGAACGCCGACCTCCCCGGATCGAGCGGCCACCTGCACCAGAGCCTCTGGAAGGACGGCCGCAACGTGTTCCAGGACGCGTCGGCGCCCGGCGGGCTCCCGGCCGCGCTGCGGCACTACGTCGGCGGCCAGATCGAGCTCATGCCCGAGCTCACGGCGCTCTACTCGCCGACGATCAACGCCTACAAGCGGTACGTGCCGGGCGTCTGGGCGCCGCTCACCGCCAGCTGGGGCGTCGAGAACCGCACGGCCGCGATCCGCCTCATCGGTCTCGGTACGCCCGGCGCGCGCGTCGAGTACCGCCAGACGGCCGCGGACATCAACCCGTACGTCGCGATGGCGACGTGCCTGGCCGCGGGGCTCCACGGCATCGAGAACGGCGTCGAGCCGCCGCCGCAGGCCTCCGGGGACGCGTCGTCCGCCGAGTCCTCGCGCCTGTCGCTGCCGCGCACGCTCGCGGAGGCGACCCGGATGCTCGCGGCCAGCCAGAAGGCCCGGGACATCCTCGGCGAGAGGTTCGTCGAGCACTATGTCAAGACGCGCGACTGGGAAGTACGGCAGTACGAGCGCGCGGTCACGGATTGGGAGCTGAAGCGCTACTTCGAGGCGGTGTGATCATGAGCCAGTTCACGGTTTGGAGCTTTCCTACTCGCATCCTCTTCGGCGCCGGCGTCGTCGGGCAGACCGGCGCCGAGGCGCGCCGGCTCGGCGCGTCGAGGGCGCTCGTCGTCACGGACAAGGGCGTCGTCCGCTCGGGGCTGCTCGAGCCCGTCGCCGCGTCGCTGCAGCGAGAGGGCGTCGAGGTCGCCGTCTTCGACGACGTGCTCGGCAACCCGATCGAGAAGAACGTGCACGACGGCGTCGCCGCGTTCCGCGACGCGCGCGCCGACATCGTCGTCGCCGTCGGCGGCGGCTCGCCGCTCGACGTGGGCAAGCTCGTCCGCCTCGGCGTGAACCACGACCGGCCGCTCGTCGACTACGACGACGCCACGGGCGGCGATCGCTTCATCACGCCCAACGTCCCGCCGATGCTCGCCATCCCGACCACGGCCGGGACCGGCAGCGAGGTCGGCCGGTCGGGCGTCGTGACGCTCGACGTGAACCACCGGAAGACCGTGATCTTCTCCCCGCACCTGCTCGCGAACGCCGCGCTGCTCGACCCGGAGCTGACGCGATCGATGCCGGCCTTCCTCACGGCCGCGACGGGCTTCGACGCGCTCACCCACTGCGTCGAGGCGTACGTCTCGAAGGGCGATCACCCGATGGCGGACGGCATCGCGCTCGAGGGGATCCGCCTCGCGGCCGCGCACCTCGAGCGCGCGGTCACGCACGGCAACGACCTGGAGGCGCGCGGCGGGATGATGAAGGCGGCGATGATGGGCGCCGTCGCTTTCCAGAAGGGGCTCGGCGCGTGTCACTCGCTCGCCCACCCGCTCTCGAGCGAGTGCGGGCTGCACCACGGCCTCGCCAACGCGCTCTGTCTCCCGCCCGTCGTCGAGTTCAACGTCGTCGCCGCGGGGCCGCGCCTCGCCCGCGTCGCGGCCCTCCTCGGCGCGGAGGAGGACGCCGCCGCGTGCGCGGACGCGATCCGCGGCCTGCGCACCCGCATCGGGCTCGCGGCCGGCCTCGAGAAGGCGGGGGTCCCGCTCAACAAGCTCAACGCGCTGACGGACCTCGCCGTTCAGGACGCGTGCCACTCGTGCAACCCCCGCCCGTGCTCGCGCGAGGATCTCCGCCACCTCTACGAGGCCTCCTTCGTGGGCTGACGCGCGCGCCGCGCGGCGCCTGGCGGACGCAGGCGCGACGTGAGCGCGCCGCGCCGCCCCGGGGAGGCCGCGGCGAGCGCTGACCCGAGCGCCGAGGCGACGGATCTCGGTCATTTTCCGGCATCCAGCGGGCCGCTGGGTGCCGGCCTACCTCTGGCCGACAATGGATAAATGAGGTAGCAGGGGTCCACGATGACCGTCACCCCCACCGAGCGCACCGCCCGTCCCGCGACGTGCCAGATGTTCGAGACGCCGCTCATCGAGCGGTTCTCTCGGATCCACCCGATCGTGCCGTTCGCCTTCTGGCTCCCGGTCTACGGCTATCTGGGCGTCCGCGCTGCCCTGAATGGTGTCCGCCTCGTGGACGGCCTCGGGCTCGTGCTGGTCGGCCTGTTCCTGTGGACGTTCGCCGAGTACGTCCTGCACCGATACGTCTTTCACTACGTGGGCCCGCGCCTGTGGCAGCGCCGGATGCACTTTGTGCTCCACGGGGTGCACCATGATTTCCCGCAGGACGCCGACCGGCTGGTGATGCCGCTCGGCGCCAGCATCCCCCTCGGCGTCGTGTTCTACACGCTGTTCCGCGCCGTCTTCGGGCCTGTTCCAGCGGATCCGCTCTTCGTCGGCTTCGGCCTCGGCTACCTCGCGTACGACGGCACGCACTATGCCATTCACCACTTCCGCATGACCTCGCGCTGGGGGAAGTGGATCAAGCGCCATCACATGGTCCATCACCACACGGGGGAGCGCGCGCGGTGGGGCGTGTCGTCCCCGCTCTGGGACTGGGTCTTCGGGACGATGGGCACCTCGCAGGCTGGAAAAGGCAGCTGAGCGAGAGATCGAAGCGCGCTCCGGAGCGCGATTCTGGTGAACGTCAGGAGAGTGGGAATCGGTCCCCGGCGCCGCGGGTTAAGAGGCCGTGAATCGGTCGCGCCTGGACGCCTGTGCCAGCGGCGTCGACGCGGCGCTACAGCGCGGCGTCGAGCCGCGGGGTCATCGAGGAGGGGAGGGGAGAGCCCGGTCGGGTCGGCCCGCCGCGCGAGCGCGAGGAGGCGGAGGGCGAGGCGCGCGCGGCGGTGAACGCGCGGCGCCCGCCCGGGCTCAGGCGCGCGGGAGGCGCGCGAGACGCGCGAGACGTGGAAGATGGGCCTGCTTGACGCGCGGCCCGGGGAGCCCGAGGTGCGGCGAGCGCCTCACGGCGAGGACGCGGTGCCGGGGGGAGGCGGCTCGGCGGCGGGCAGCCGCCTCATGGCAGCCGCATAGAAAGTTCGGAGCGTGTTGCGCCCGCAGTAGGGGCACAGCCACGCCACGTCGAACCGGTCGAGGTGGGCGTTGATGCTGTGCGCCGGCGCGAGCTCCTTGTCGGCCTCACCGGAGGCCGACCGGCCGCGGGGGGCCCGGGTGGCCCACCCGGCGGTGACATGCCGGTGCTCGTCCAGGGTGGCTGAGAGGCTTGCCTGGCACTCGCAAGGAGTGGAGATGAGAAACCGACTCATGCGTGACCGTCCTTCGTAGATGTTTCCGTAGAACCGTGTCGGCATGCCGCGACGCGGCGTGCCTGGAAGCGTGCTCGGCGCCCGGTAAAGAAGCGCGCCCTCATATAAAGGTTGATCAGTTTGAGCTCAAGGGGTGTTAGCCTGGAGGACGGTCGCCTTCGAGTGGCCGGGAAGGGGAGTACATGACCGCTCGACGTGCCACTCGTGAGCGCGCGGGGCTGGCGTCCGGGAGGCTGCAGGTCGTCGAGACGCGCCGGCCGGGGCCGCGCTCGGTGCGCAGCTTCAAGATCCTGCTCGCGCACGACGCCCGCGCCGCGACCTGCGACCCGCTGGCCCGCGCGATCGAGGCCGCGCTGGAGAACGTCGAGATCGTGGACGCGTCGTCGATCGACGACGCCCTGCTCGCGTCGGCGACCGAGCGGTTCGACGCGTGCCTCGTCTGCCTCGACCTGCCGCCGGCTCCGGTCGGCGGCGCGCGCCTCGCGAGCGAGCTCGTGGACAGCAACCACCCGGTCGTGCTCGTGACGAGGAGCCTGCGCTGGCTGCCGCCCGACCGGCCCGCGCTGCAGCAGCTGCCCTGGATCCCGCCGGACGCGCCCACGGCCGAGATCACCAGCGCGATCGCGGCGGCGACAAGCGAGTGCGACAGCGTGATCCGCGCGCGCGCGCCGCTGCCCGGGGACCTGCTCGGCGCGCCCGCGTTCCGCGCGCGTCGCTGAGCGCCGGCGCCCCGCCGCGCTCCCCTGCGCCCAGACCGACCACCGGCGGGTCCGCGATCCAAAAACGAAATGAAGGGGTTGCTTTGCGGCCCAGGCTTCGGTAGAAGCTCCTCCACCTCGCGCGGGACTAGCTCAGTTGGTAGAGCATCAGCTTCCCAAGCTGAGGGTCGCGGGTTCGAATCCCGTGTCCCGCTCCGAGGATCTCCGGCCCCATTCTGCGCTGGCGGTCCTTCTGCAATCGGATGCCGCGAGGCCGAGGAGCGTTTCCTGCCCCGGCGCCTTGTCGATGTCTCCCTGAGCTGAGCTCGAGGGCGGGCGTCCGGCGCCCGGCGGCTCCTTGCCCGCGTCCGCGTCCGCGCGCGTCACCCGTCTGCGGCCTCGCGCGCCGCGTGAGACGGACGCGCTCTGGGCGCGCACGACGGCTGAATCCGGGTCCCTCCCGCTACGTGGGCCGTGCCGCCCCACACCATTGGGACACGCGGAGGTGTTCATGCAGGATGGCCGGCGCATCGCCCTGAACGCGGCGCTGATGCTCCTCAAGCAGGCGATCATGGCCGTCCTCGGCGTCGTGTTCGTCGGCTACCTCGCGCGGAAGGTGGGGGTCGCCGCCTGGGGCGAGTTCCAGGCATCGCTCGCGATCGCGGGGATCGTGACGATCGCCGCCGGCGTCGGGGTGAGGGGGTACCTCGCCCGGGAGATCGCCGTGAGGCCGGAGCTCGGGCCGCGTCACCTCGGCGCGGCGCTCGCGATCCGCGGCGTGACCGGGACGCTGGTGCTCGGCGCGACCGCGGGCGTCGTGCTCGCGACCCGCTCGGGGACCGGCGCGCAGCTCGTCGTGCTCGCCGCCGCGTCCCAGCTCGCGACGCTGCTCTACTCGACCATGTGGCTCTCGTTCGAGGCCCACGAGCGCTTCGAGCTCATCCTCTACGCGGAGCTCGGCGCGAGGCTGTTCGTCATCGGGCTCTCGACGGCGTTGCTCGCCCTCGGCCTCGGCGTCGTCGCGGCGGCCGCGGCGTTCCTGCTCGGCAACGTGCTGGAGCTCGGGCTCACCGCGCACTACCTCCGCAGCCGCCTCTACCGGCCGGAGTTCGCGACGCCCCCCGCCGCGCTCTGGCAGATCGCGAAGCGCAGCCTGCCCATCGGCGCGCTCGGCGCGCTCGCGAGCGCGCTCCTCCAGGCCGACCGCATCATGCTCCGCGCCCTCTGCGACGAGGAGGCCGTCGGGGTCTACAGCGCCGCCTGGGTGCTCAGCGAGAACTTCCGGCTGCTCCCCGACGTGATGCTCGGCGCCGCCTTCGCGGCAGGCATGCGCCTCTACGCCCAGGATCGCGACGGGTTCGGGCGCCTCTACAGCGGCTGCATGCTCGTCGCCGCGCTCTTCGGGCTGCCGATCGCCGCCGGCCTCGTCCTGCTCGCGCCGGACATCATCCGGCTCGTCTACGGAGCGGCGGGCGACTACGCCCCGGCGGCGGGTGTCCTCCGGGTCCTCGCCTGCGGCGTCCCCGTGGTGTTCGCGTTCCAGGTCGTGACGCTGCCGCTGCTCGCCGCGAAGCGCGAGGGCGACATGGCGCAGCTGCTCGCCGTGACGCTCGTCGCCAAGATCGCGCTGAACCTGCTGCTCTTGCCGCGCTACCGCGCCCTCGGCGCCGCGTGCGCGACGCTCGCCGTCGGCGCGGGGTCGCTGCTCGCTTCGTGGGGCATGACCGCGCGCTGGGCCCAGTTCGTCGAGCTCGGCCGCATCGTCGCGGTCCTCGCCGCGACGGCGGCGATGGCCGGCGCGGCCTACGCCGCGCGTGTCCTCGCCGGGATGTGGGCGTCGATCGCCGTGGGCGCCGCCGTCTACGTCGCCCTCCTCCTCGCCCTGCGCGCCGTCTCCTTCCGCGAGCTGCGCGCGTTGCTCGCGCGCCGCGTCCGCGCCGCGCCAGCCCCCGCGGGCTGATCCGGGTCCGCCGAGGGCGGGCCCGGCGCGCGAGCAGCGTGTTCCTCGGCGCCCGCGTCCATCGCGTCCATCGCGTCCATGTGTGGAACAAGGGGCGATCCAGATTCCGCATTTTCCGCCGGGAGCCGCGCTCGCCGCGGGTCTCTGTGGCTGCCGACATGCGCTCTCATCCGGCGGGATCCACGCAGGAGGAGCTCGACGCCCGTGGCTCGGAGGTGACGGTGACGCGGCTCTCCTCGTGGCATGCAGCGTGAATAGCGAAGGGCCGATGTGGCGTCGCGGGCAGGTCCGGGGAGTGGCCGGGGTGGGGCGACTCCGGCAGTGGATGGCGCGGCGGCCGTCCTCGCTCCGCGCCCTCGGCGCGCCGGGGCGAGAGGAGGGGAGCGCGGCGGAGCAGCCGTGGAGGTCGAGGGAGATGGACCTGCCCATGGGCGACGGCGGCTACGCGTTGCTCGCGCGCCTGTCGGCGGGCGGCATGGCCGAGCTGTTCCTCGCGTGCCGGCGCGGGCCGGCAGGTATCGCCCACCCCGTCGTCGTGAAGCGCCTTCGCCCCGAGGCGAGGCGAGATCCGTCGATCGTGCGGATGTTCCTCCGCGAGGCGTGGATCAGCGCCCGGCTCCAGCATCCGAACGTGATCCGGTTCCATGACTTCGTCTTTCACGAGGGGCGCCATCACCTCGTCGTCGAGTACGTCCCGGGCTGCGATCTCGCCGCGGCGGCGCGCGCCTGCTTCGCCGAGGGACGGCCGTTTCCGATCGAGGTGGCGATCGAGATCGGCCTGGGCGTGCTGCGGGCGCTCGGGCACGCCCACGGGCTCCGCGACGACAGCGGGAACCTCGTCGGCCTCGTGCACCGCGACGTGAGCCCGCAGAACGTGCTCCTCTCGCTCGAGGGCGAGATCAAGCTCATCGACTTCGGCGTGGCGAAGATGGCGGCGATGAGCGGGGTGGAGGACGCCGCCGCCCTCGGCCCGGCCAGGGCGGCGCGGGGCGCGGCCCTGTCGAGCGGCGCCGGCACGGTGAAGGGCAAGCTCGGCTACGTGGCGCCCGAGCAGCTGTGCGGGGAGCGGATCGACGCGCGGGCGGATCTCTTCGCGGTCGGGGTGATCCTGTTCGAGCTGCTGACGGGGCGGCGCCTGTTCCACCGGAAGGACGACGGCGCGACGATGCGCGCGGTGCTCTCCGGCGAGGTGCCGGCGATCACGCCGCTCCGCCCGGCGTGCCCCGCGCTGCTCGAGGAGGCCGTGCGGCGCGCGCTCGCGCGCGATCCCGACGCCCGCTTCCAGGCAGCGGCGGACATGGAAGAGGCGCTCGCCGAGGTGCTCGCCTCGCTGCGCCGGGCGCCGGGCGGGGGCGACGAGCCGAGCTCGAGCGAGCGCGGCCTCCTCGCGGGCCAGGAGCTCGCGGCGCTCGTGCGCGAGGTCACGAGCGGCCGCGATCGGCACCGATCGATGCTCGTGCGGGGTTGCCGGAGATCGGCCGGGCTCCGCGTGCGCCGCGGCGCGCGGTCGACCGCCGCGGGCCGGTCCGGGCAATCCGGGCAAGACGCGCGGTCGACCGCCGCGGGTCGGTCCGGGCAAGACGCGCGGTCGACCGCCGCGGGCCTGTCGGCGGAGGAGCGCGGCGAGGCGACGCCGCAGCCGCGCGGGCCGGATCCGGGCGCGAGCGCGCCGGAGGACGAGGGCGAGCGCGGCGAGCGCAGCGAGGTAAGGGACGCCGTGACGCCGCACTGGAGGGACGCGCGCCCGGCGCGGCGCATGCGACTTCTGCCCTGGCTCCTGGTCGCGGCGGTCACGTTCGCCGTCGGGGCGCTCGCAGGCAGGGCGATCGGCGCAACCGGCGCCAGGTCGCCCGGCGCCCGAGAGCCGCGCGGCGGAGGCGCGGAGAGCGCGCGATCCGGGGCAGAGATCCATTCGGCACCGCGGCGGTGATGCGCCGAACGCGCACGGCCCTTTGCGGTGGCGCGGGCAGCGACGGGCTCGCTAGCCTAGCCGGCCCTGATGTCGGTCCGGAAACTCCTGAGCCGTCCCTTCGCCGTCGCGGCGCTGGCCTTGCCCCTCCTCGCGAGCTCCACGAGCGGGCGCGCGCTGCCTCGGCCCGTCCCCAGCGAGCCGGCGGGGCCGAGCGAGCTCGGTGCGTCGAACGCCGTGTCGATCGACGCGGCGTTCGACACGGCGATCGAGCGGCAGTCGATCTGCGTCGGCTCGACGGTGGCGAGCGCGGGGGAGCTCGGCGACGTCCTGTATTACCGCAGCTCGCCGGGCGCGCGCGGCGAGGTCTCCGTCGGCTACTACGCCTTCTTCTCGGAGGAGCGGCCCTGGGGTAACAACTGGCTCACCTGGACCGTGCTGCCGGCGCTCGCCGTGGACCTCGTCTACACGCACGCGCTGCTCCTCGGCCCGGGGATCCAGCGCGTCGCGTACGGCAAGGGCGACGTCGAGGGGTTCAGGATCCTCTACCGCATGGACGAGGCTGGGCGGCTCGCCGCCGACCACGCGGTGGCCGATCGAGGCGATCACGGCGAGGTGCGGCTCGAGCGCTCGGATCTGCTCTCGGTCGACCCTGCGCGGCCGACGGTCTACTCGAGGTGGTGGAGCCACCAGCTCGGCGGGCAGGGCGCGGGGCCGGACGATCTCGTCTATCGCCGGTGCTACGGCGCGGGCGCCATCCGGCCGCTGCCACCGGACGTGGCGCTCGATTTCCGCCTGGATCGGCGCGCGGCGCCCGCGCGCGTGGTGCCCGCCGCCGCGCTGCTCGGGCAACCCTCGCCCTCGCGGCGGGGCGATGCCGCCGCCGCGGGGGCGATCGATCAGGGCCTCGCCTTTCTGCCGACCGTCGCGTTGTAGATGGCGAGGAGGACGATGGCGCCCAGGATCGACATGAAGAAGCCCCCGCTCGACTGGTACGAGGGATAGATCCCCAGGGCCCGGCCGACGAAGCCGCCGAGCAAGGCGCCAGCGACGCCGAGCAGCGCTGTCACCACGAAGCCACCCGGGTCGCGCCCGGGGGTCAGCAGCTTGGCGATGACGCCGACGATGAGCCCAAACAGGATCCACAACAGCACGGACATGGTTCGCTCCTCTCGACACCGGGCCGCGCCGAGGGCGGCTTCCCGTGTCAACGCGGAGGCCAGCGTTTGCAGACGACGTGCCCGGGCGCGGTGCGCTCCGTTCGCACCGGGATGAAGGGACGCCACGGCGGCCAGCGTGAACGGTGAGGCATGGCGGCGCGCGGCGCTGCGCATCGGCTGTACACCGGCGCGCGGCAGGTCGAGCGGCGCCGCGCGCCGCGGCGCTGCCGGCGCGGGGTGAGCGCTTCGTTCGCACCGCGCCGGGGCCTCAGCCCTCGCCGCCGGCTGGCTCCTCGCCGCTCCCGTCGCCGCTCCCGTCGCGCTCGGCGCTCGGCTCGGGCGCCGTGCGCACGGGTGCCGGTGCGTCGCCCGGGCCCGTCGGCCCGCCGTGCCCCGGGGCGTGCCCGTGCGACTCGCCGTACCCGAGATCGGCCTCCTGCGCGGCAGCCTCGCGACGGGGCTGAGCGCCGCGGCGCCGCGGCGGCCGGGCGCGCGCTGCGCGGGGCCGCCTCAGCTCGTGGACGCCGCTCGGCAGCGGCGCGGGCGTGAGGTCCGAGCCGCACGCGCACCGCGGCGCCGCGGCGGTGCCTGGGCCGGGGACGAGGAGGAAGCCGCGCCCGCACCGCGCGCACTCGAGGAGCGTCGCGGAGGGCGCGTCCGGGGCGCCGCCGTGCGCGCTCACGGCGGCTCCATCGGACAGGCGTGCTCCGGGCCGGGCGGGCGCGTCGCCCGGCCGCGCGCGTCGCCGGCCGGCGACGCGGGGGCGTCGCGCGCCGGCGAGGGCGAGGTGAGCGGGGCGAGCGCGGCGGCGGCGGCGTTGAACAGCAGGCACAGCGAGCCGCCGAGCACCGTGGCCGCCACGGTGCCGAGCACGACCGGAGCGAGCCGCCGCCGCCGCCGTCGGCGCAGCCCGCTCTGGCTCCGCGGCCCGCCGGACAGGCGCGCCCGGAGCAGGAAGAGCGGCGCGAGCGCGGCGCCGAGCTCCGCCCTGCGATCGACGCGGGCCGGCTCGGGCGCGGGCGGGGGCACCGCGGCGGCGGGAGGCGCCTCGCTCGCCGGCGGCTCGCCGATCGGCGCGGGCGGCGCGGCCAGCTCGGCGAGCGCGGCCGGCGGGCTCGGCGAGGAGCGGTGACCGACCCACGTCGGAGCGGACGAGGCGTCGCGACGCGGGCTCGGCGGCGAGCAGGGCTGATCGAGCGGCGCGCTCCCCGAGGGCGACGAGGCGCGGTACCCCACCCACGTCGTGGCGCAAGCGGCGCGGGACGCCGCGGCGTCCCGCCCGGCGGCGGCGTCCTCGGCGGCGGTTCTCCAGCGCGACGAGGGCGACGCCGCGGCGCGCGCGCTCCGGGCCGGGGGCCGGGCGCGGCTCGCCGCGGCGCCGTCCTCCGCGGCGGAGCGCGCCAGCCGGCGCGCGACGTGCGCGAGCGCCTCGCGCAGCGCGCGCGCGCTCTGCGGGCGATCGTCCGGGTTCTTGCGCAGGCATTGCAGGATCAGCGCCTCCAGATCCGGATCGATCTCCGGGTGGAGCGCGCCCGGCCGGGGCGGCGGGGAGTCGACGTGGGCCGCGGCGAGCGCGACGGGCGTCGGGCGCTCGAACGGGAGCCGGCCGGTCGCCATCTCGAAGAGCAGGACGCCGCACGCATAGATGTCGCTCCGCGCATCCACGGCCTGCCCCGCGGCCTGCTCCGGGCTCATGTAGGCGGGGGTTCCGATGACGAGCCGGCCGCAGTCCTCGTCGAGCACGGCGAGGCGGGGCGCGCCCGCGAGCGCGCCGGACCCGTCGTCGTGGAGCAGCTTCGCGGTGCCGAAGTCGAGGAGCTTCACCTGCTCGATCGGCGCGCCCTCATCGTCGACGCGGGGCACCACGCGGATGTTCTCGGGCTTGACGTCGCGGTGGATGACGCCGGCGTCGTGCGCGTGCTGCAGCGCGGAGCACAGCTGGCGCATGATCGAGACGATGCGCTCCGCCGGAAGGATGGGCTCGGCGTTCAGGAGCTCGATGAGGTCCTCGCCGTCGAGGTGCTCCGTGACGAGGTACCAGAGGCTCGACGGCGCCGCCTCGTATCCACCGGCGCCGAGCGCCTCGGCCGGCTCGCAGCCGAAGTCGAGGACCCGCACGATGTTGGGGTGATCGAGCCGGCTCGCCGCCAGCGCCTCGACGTGGAACCGCCGCACCGCGTCCCCGGCGAGGGCGGCGCCGGAGCGCGATCTCTCGTCGGTGCGCGACCGCTCGCTCACGCCGCTCGACCCCCGATGGTCGAGGTCCATCCGGCGCGGCGCCGCCGAGGCGCGCGTCGTGCAGGCGCAGCTCGCGTCGCCGCGAGCGCGCGGCGACGCGGCGCGCTCGCGGATGATCTTCACCGCGCACGCGCGACCGAGCCCTACATGCCGCGCGCGGTAGACGCGCCCCATCGCGCCGGCGCCGATCATCTGCTCGACGAGGTACCGCCCCCCGAGCAGGCGTCCCCTGAGGAATCGCTCCGAGGACGGGAGGCCCGCGTCGAGGGGCGCGGAGGAGCGGAGACAGTCCATGGCGCCTCCCACGCAGCAGAATGGGTGCCATCGCGCTGTGCGGACGGTTCACAGCGCCCCGCGGACAGAACGGCAGGCGCCGCCGCGCCGCGCGCTCATGCCCGCCCCGCCGGGCGCCGAGCTCGCGCGACGCGGGCCGCGCGGCCCGCGAGCGCCCGCGCCTGGGCGGGAACTCGCACGCAAAACGCGCGCAAAACGCGCGGAGCTCCGCGGGCAGAGCGCCGGGGCGGCGGCGCGCGAGGGCTGAATTGTTCTGTTGTCGACGGCCTGTGATAGCGTGGCGCGCGAGGAGGCCCGAGTGCTCTTGAGACGATCCGTTCCGTTCGCTGCGGCGCTGTTCCTGTTGCTCCCGACAGGCGAGGTGCGCGCGCAATCGGACCAGGACAGAGCCGCGGCCAGGTCGCTGGCCACGCAGGGCGCCGAGGCGTTCACGTCCGGCCGCTTCGAGGACGCGATCGATCTGCTCGGCCGAGCCGAGGCGCTCGTGCACGCGCCGACGCACCTCCTCCTGTCCGCGCGCGCGCAGACGCGCCTCGGCCGGCTCGTCGCGGCCAAGGAGACGTACCTGAGGATCGTGCGCGAGGAGCTTCCGCCCACGGCGCCGTCCCCCTTCAAGAGGGCCCAGCAGGACGCGCGGGAGGAGCTCGCCGCGATCGAGCCCCGGATCGCGTCGCTGCGCATCGCGCTCGAGGGCGCCGCGGGCCGGAAGATCGGCGTGAAGCTGGACGGCCAGCCGGTCGCGGACGCGCTGCTCGGCGTGCACCGCCCGATCGACCCCGGCAGCCATGTGGTCGTCGTGTCCCCGCCGGGCCTCGCCCCGATCGAGCAGGGGATCACCCTCGCTGACGGCGAGCGGAAGGAGCTGAAGATCCCGATCCCGGAGAGCCCGCCCGCGCCTCCGCCGAGCGGCTCGGGCGACTGGCAGGGCGCCGGGAGCGGCGATCAGACAGGGGTTCCGCCCGCCGGCACGCCGGGCACCGCGGAGCGGAAGACGAACGTGGCGCTGCTGGGCGGGGGCATCGCGGCCGCGGCGCTCGGGCTCGGCGGCGTCGTCGTCGGGTCGGTGTTCCTGGCGAACGGGAGCTCGACGCAGCAAAAAGCGAACGATCTGAGCGCGGCGCGCGGGTGCGAGTCGCCGGGCAGCGTCGGCGCGGAGTGCGGGCCGCTGGTCCAGCGCCAGATCCAGACGCTCGACTCGGACGCCGCGTCGGAGCGGACGACCGGCGCCATCGGCCTCATCGCCGGCGGCGTGCTCGTCGTCGGCGGCGCGACGCTGATCGTGCTGGAGCTGACGTCCAGGCCGGAGCCGTCGAGCTCGGCCTGGATCGCGCCCTACGTGACGCCGACAGGGCTCGGGGTGCGCGGCGCGTTCTGAGCGGCGCGTGCTGAGCGGCGCGTGCTGAACGGCGCGTCCGGCGCGTGGCGCTCCGGGGGGGCGCGCGCTCAGTAGCCGAAGTCGCCCGGAACGCCGGGCTTCTGCGGCTTCTGCGGCGGTGCTGTCGGCTTCGTCGACGGTACCGTCTGCGGCGGCTTCGTGGCGGGCGGGGGCCTCGTCGGGGGAGGCGCCGTCCGCGGCGGGGGCGGCTTCGCGGGCGCCGAGGAGGCGCCCGGGGTCGCGCTGGGCTCGGTGGTGGCGGACGGCACAGGATCCGCGACCGCGGCGCTCGCCGTGACGGTCGGGTCGGACGGGGGCGTCGTCGCCGTCGCGGCCGCTGTCGTCGGTGGCGGTGGTGGGGGGGCCGTCGGAGGGGTCGTCGCGCTGACGGCGCTCGGGTCCGCGGTCGCCGCGCCCGTGGGCCCGCTGTGGCCGAAGGCGAGCCACACGGCGACGCCCGCGCCGAGCACGGTGGCCGCCGCGGCGAGCGCGACGACGAGCGGCATCCTGGAGGGGGGGCGCGTCGAGCGGCCCGTGACGCCGGACGAGGCGCCCCACGAGTTCGCGGTCAGCTGCGGCGTCTGGCCCAGGCCGGGTACCGGCGGCGTCTGGCCCAGGCCGGGTACCGGCGGCCCGTGTCCGTTCTGGCTTCCCCACGAGCCCTCGGGCCGGACGGCCGGCGGCGTCGTCGCCGGCGGCATGGTCGCCGGCGGGGCGACCATCTCCGGCTGGGACGGTAGCGACAGCCGGGGGAACGTGGCTCGCCCCGTGGTGAGCATGGCCAGGCTGGGGCGCGCCGCTGCCCAGGCGAGGAGCGCGTTCTTGAACTCCGCGCAGCTCTGGAAGCGCGCCCCCGGCTCGCGCGCCATCGCCTTCTGGATGATCCCGGAGAACTCGACGTCGAGGTCGGGCACGAGCTGCTGGGGCAGGGGCGCCGCCTCGAGGACGATCTTGAAGAGCAGCTCGTTGAACGTCTCGGCGTCGAACGGCACCTGGCCGGTGGTCGCCTGATAGAGCAGCACGCCCATGGCGTAGATGTCGGTGCGCTGATCGACCGGGCTGGAGCCGCGCGCCTGCTCGGGCGACATGTAGTAGGGCGTCCCGACGACCGCGCCCGTGCGCGTCATGCTCATCTCCGAGCCGGCGAGCTGCGAGAACTTCGAGACGCCGAAATCGAGCACCTTCACGAAGTTGCTGAGGCCGGCCTTCGTGGGGAGGATGAAGATGTTGTCGGGCTTGAGGTCGCGGTGGATGATCCCCGCGGCGTGCGCGGCGCCGAGCGCCTCGAGCACCTGGATCATGATCGGCACGGTGGTCTCTGGCCCGAGGCGCCCCATCCGCTGGATCTTGGCCCCGAGGGTCTCGCCCTCGAGGTACTCCATGACCATGTACCGCGTGCCGTCCACCAGCACGCCGAGGTCGAGGACCTCGCAGATGTGGTCGGAGCCGATCCGCGCCGCGGCCTGGGCCTCGCGCTCGAACCGCGCGACCGACTCGGCCTGGCTCGAGATGGTCGCGTGCAGCAGCTTGATGGCGACGCGGCGCCGGATGCGCACGTTCTCGCCCTCGAACACCGCGCCCATGCCCCCCTGACCTAGCAGCCGGACGATCCGGTACTTGCCGTCGATGATCTCGCCGATCAACGCGGTCATGACAGCCTTCCCGGTTCGGAGAAGCGAATCACGCGGCCAGACTAGCACGGTCGCCCGAGCCCAGCCTACGCCCTCGCGGGCGCGCGCCGCTCGTCGTGTCGGCTTGTCTCGTCGTGGTGCTGCCGAAAGCCCCGGGACGGCGCATCCCCGGGGCTGGCGCGGGGGACGTTCGTGATAACGTCGCCCACGTATGCCGGTTTACGAGCTGTCGGTCGATGGTGCCCTGGTTCGCGAAGCGGAGAAGGTCGTGTCTCTCGCAGGCCGCGAGTACCCGACGCTCGTCATGCGCTGGGAATCACGGCTCTTCGACCAGCCCTGGCTCACCACGCTGGTGCTCGACTACGTGATCGCGCTGCCGCCGCTCATGATGGGGCAGGCGACCTTCAACGAGGTCAGGATCGCCGCCTTCACCGGGCGCGCGGGCACGAAGTTCCTGTACTTCGGCACCGAGATGAGCGCGAGCGTTCCCCGGATCGCGCCCGAGATGGAGAACGCGATCGCGCCCGCCGCGCTGTACCAGGAGTTCCGGCTGGACGAACAGACCTGTCCCATCCCCTATCTGAAGCTGATCCAGGTCAGTCCGCGCATCTACGGGGAAGGGCTGCAGAACTACTACTCGCCGCCGATCAAGGTCGAGCGCTACGACGGGGTGGCCTCGCCGGAGCACGTCGCGGACTTCTTCCCCAAGATCGTGGCGAACCTCGATCCGGTGAAGGGCACGACGCTCGTCGATCCCGCGCAGGGCTTCTGGACGGGCGCGCGGTTCCTCGGCGCCACGTCGATCGCCATCCTCCGGCAGGGCCGGGTGGTCGGCCTGCACCGCCGCACCGGCAAGACCGACAAGGACCCGATCCCGCCCGAGGTGAAGCGGCGCGATCCGCGGCTCGACGTGCGCGGCGACTGGGTCGCCGTGGACGTCGGCGCCGCGTCGACCGTCGTCGCCGTCCGGGGGGAGCGCGGCGGCGCGGAGTTCGTCCGGATCGGGACCGACGCGCCGCTCCGGGTGTCGGCCGACAACGAGAACCCGAGCGAGGTCGCCTTCGAGGCGCTCGCCCGGACCACGAAGGCCTGGCGCGACCGGGTGATCCTGCCGCTGACGCGCTGGGGCGACGTGCTCGTCGGGCACGCCGCGCGCGACATGCGCCTCCGGCCGGGCGAAGGCGCCCACGAGCGCGCCGCGGCGTCCCTCCCGGCCCTCGCGCTGCTGCGCGAGCGGACCGAGCGCGGCGAGCCGTTCCGGCTCCGGGGCAGGAGCGACCCCGACTCGACCGAGTCGCTGAAGAAGCCGGCGCCGCCCATCATCGACGAGGAGGGGATCGGCGCGCACGACCCGTTCGATCCGATCGAGCTCTACGCGTACTACGTCGGCCTGCACCTGAACCAGCGCTCGCGAGGGCTCTACACGCGCTACGCGATCGCGATGCCGACGGGCTGGTCGCCCGAGCGCCGCGCCAGCGTGCTCATCGCCTTCCGGCGCGGCCTCTTCCGGAGCCTGCCCGCGGGCCTCTGCGAGTACCACGACCTCGACGGCCTCCAGGTCGTCGACGCGGGCCCGTCGGCGATCGCCTATGCCGTCCAGGCGTTCCGCATGTTCGGCATCCAGCCGCGGGAGGGCGGCGTCCCGTTCTGCGTGATCGACGCCGGCGCCAGCGAGACGGGGATCGCGTTCGGCATCCTGCGGAGCGCCAAGGCGCACGAGGAGGCGCAGGGGCTCGAGCGGATGGTCGAGTACATCGAGCCCGCGGCCATCCCCTGGCTCGGCGGCGAGCGGCTCCTCCACCGGCTGGCCTACCGGGTCTACGCGGCCAACCAGGACGTGATGCGCGAGCGCCGGATCCCTTTCGAGCGCCCGCCCGAGGAGGGCGCCCTCGACGGCGCGGAGGAGCTCTTCGCCCCGTCGCCCGACGCGCGCGCCAACACCTGGGCGCTCAAGGAGCTCTTGCGGCCCCTCCTCGAGCGGGGGTCGAGCGCGCCGATCGAAGAGCGGATCGCGCTGCGCGGGCTGGACGGGGAGGATGCCCAGGTGCCGCTCTCGATCGATGGGGGCGCCATCGGCGGCGCGATCGAGGGGTGGCTCCAGGAGGGGGTCGACGTGTTCCGGCAGCACCTCGGCGGCGCCATCGCCAGGATCGGGCGGGAGCCGGATCCGTACCAGGGGCTCCGGATCCTGCTCGGCGGGCGGCTCGGGATGAACCCGCGCTTCGCGGAGCTGCTCGCCGGCGTGCTGCCCCCGGGCGTGCAGGTGCACCGCTTCAAGGAGCCGGACAAGGCGAACCTCGGCGCGCCCACCGTGAAGATGGCGGCCGCGCTCGGCGCGCTGTCGCTGCGGTTCGATCGGATCGGGGCGACGGTCCGCGCGGAGAAGCGCGACGCGTTCCGCTACCGCGTCGGGCGCGCGCGCCACGGGCAGCTCGCCGACGTGCTCGATCCGTCGGTCGACTACGACGCCTGGCGCGAGATGGGCGCTTGCCTGAAGCCCGACGTCGAGGTCCTGTTCATGGCGGCCGAGGACGAGGGGGAGGTCGCCGCCGACGACCCGCGCGTGCGCCGCGCGGTCTGCGCGCTCGGGCGCGGCGCCGTCGGCCAGCGGCTCTACATCCGGGCCGTCGGGCCGGCGCGCGCGGAGGTCAGCGTGGGGCCGCCCGGCGGCGATCCGGCGGCCGGCGCCGTGTGCTGGGGGATCAACCTGGAGAGCGGCGCCGCGGAAAAGACCGGCGGCTGATCGTATGGGGGCTCCGCAGCTGCACGCGCCACACGGCGGCCTCGATCCCGAGGTCGCCGCCCACGCCGGGGCCGCGCAGGGCGGCGGGCCCCTCTCCGCCGCGCCGGAGGGCGGCGGGCCGGCGGCGCCCGCGCTGCAGGGCGGCGCGCCGCCGCACGAGCCGCGCGACGCCCCCGACGCCCGGCAGGCCGAGGCCCGGCTGGCCGCGCAGATCGAGACGGCGAGCGCGCTCTCCGGGTCTACCTCGCTCGTGGAGGCTGCCCCGCGCGTCCTCGCCGCCCTGGTCGAGCACCTCGGCTGGGACGTCGCGGCGCTCTGGCTCGCCGAGCCGGAGGCCAGCGCCGCGCGCCCGCCGTCAGCGGCGGACGGCGCGACCACCGGGGGCGACGCCGCGCTCGCGGCGGCGCCTGCGGGCGCGCTCCGCTGCGTCGAGGTCCGGGCCGCCGCGCCCCTCGATCGGGAGGCGCTCGCGGCGGCGCTCCGCGAGACGCCGTCCCCCTCCGGCGAGCCCGAGCTCGCCGTCGAGGCCTTCCGGAGCGGCGCGCCTGTGTTCCGCGCCAGCGGGGACGGCGTCCCCGAGGCGGCGCGCGAGCCGTGCTGGTGGCGCGCTGCCTGCGCCGTCCCGATCCTGAGCGGCGCCCGCGTTGCCGGGGTGCTCGAGCTGAGGAGCCGCGCCCCTCACCGCCGCGATGAGCAGCTGCTCCGCGTCCTGTCGGCCGTGGGCAGCCAGATCGGGCAGGTCGTCGCGCGGCGGCGCGCCGAGCGCGAGAGCGCGCGCGCCGCGGTCGAGCTCCGCGCGCTGTTCCGCGCCATCCCCGACCTCTGCTTCCGCCTCGACGACGAGCTCCGGATCGTCGACTGCAACGAGCCGCGCCTCTCCGAGCTCCACGCCGCGCCGGAGGCGCTGCTCGGCAAGCGCATGGCCGAGGCGCTCCCTGGCGAGCTCGGCGAGCAGATCGAGCGCGCGACCCGGGAAGCCCGCGAGGCGGGCGCCGTCGTCGCGCTCGAGCACGCGCTCGCGGGCGTGTGCGGCGCCGGCGGGGAGCGCCACGTCGAGGCGCGCATGATGCCGTTCCTCGACGGCCACGCCCTCGTCCTGCTCCGCGACATCACCGAGCGGCGGCGCACCGAGGAGGCGCTCCGGCAGCGCGAGGAGCGCTCGCGCGAGTCGCAGAAGATGGAGGCGCTCGGCCGGCTGGCCGGCGGCATCGCGCACGACTTCAACAACATGCTCATGGTGATGCTCGGCTACGGCGAGCTCCTCCTGCGCCGGCTCGGGCCCGACAGCGCGCTGCGGCGCGACGCCCTCCAGATCACGAAGGCCGGCGAGCGCGCCGCGGCGCTCACGCGGCAGCTGCTCGCGATGAGCCGGCGCAAGGTGCTGCAGCGCGAGGTGCTCGACATCAACGCGGTGGTGCTCGACATGCAGACGATGCTCCAGCGCCTCATCGGCGAGAACATCGACCTGCAGACGAACGTCGGCCGCGATCTCGGATCGATCAAGGCCGACAAGAGCCAGCTGGAGCAGGTCCTCCTCAACCTGGTCGTGAACGCGCGCGACGCGATGCCGAGGGGCGGCAAGCTCGTGGTCGAGACCTCCCTCGGCGAGCCCGGGGCGAGCCCCACCGCGAAGTCCTTCGCGCCGGCGGAGCGGGACGAGGACGCCGCGCCCGCCGCGGGCGACCCGCCCTACGTCGTGCTCTCGGTCACCGACAGCGGCCACGGCATGGACCAGGACACGCTCTCGCACCTGTTCGAGCCGTTCTTCACGACGAAGGCGCGCGGCAAGGGCACGGGGCTCGGCCTCGCCACCGTCTACGGGATCGTGAGCCAGAGCGGCGGGCTCATCGAGGTCGAGAGCGAGGTCGGGCGCGGCGCGACGTTCCGCGTCTACCTCCCGCGCGTCGAGGGCCGCTCCGAGGTGGCGCCCGCGCGCGCCCGGCCGTCGCCCGCGGGCGGCGACGAGACGGTGCTCGTCGTCGAGGACGACGACGCCGTCCGCAAGCTCATCGTCGAGGTGCTCGAGCGGCGCGGCTACGGCGTCGTCTCGGCCGCGAGCGCCGAGGAGGCGCTCGCCGCGCTGGCGCTCGAGGGGGTCGACGCGGTGGACCTCTTGCTCACCGATCTCGTGATGCCGGGTATGAACGGCCGGGAGCTCGCGGAGCGCGCCCTCGCGCTGCACCCCCGCGCCCGCGTGCTGTACATGTCCGGCTACGCCGACGATGTGTTCGAGGGCGCCGAGCCCGACGGCGAGCGCGCCCTGCTGCAGAAGCCGTTCACCCCCGACACCCTCGCGCAGCGCGTGCGCGACCTCCTCGACCGGCGGTGAAAGCCTCTCGCGTCCGCGTTGACCCTCTTCAGCGGCAACACGGCTGAGCCTTCAAGGCCATGGGTAAGCTGGCCAGGGCTCGAAGGCTCGCCGGCGCGGCGCCGATGTCCCCGGCTACACGCTACGACCTGGGTCCGGTCTTCCTCAGCAGGTAGAAGAAATCTCGCGGCGACGGCTCGGCCACGTACTCCTCCGCCTTGAACTGCACGTCCGGGATGAGCGCCGACGCCGCCCGTGGCCCGACGCCGTCCGCGCCGCGGCTGTACAGGAGGAAGCGCGGGTAGGCGTGGTTGACGTCGAGCTCCGCCACATCGTGCGCGCCCGCGGTCCTCATCCCGTGCGCGAGGGTGCGCGCGGTCACCGCCTCGCCGAGCCCGTAGAACAGCAGCTTGCCGGTCGCGTCGACGCCGAGCGCCGACCGGCGGATCACCGTCTCGCCGCTCACCGTCGCGCCCCAGTCGCGGTTCGAGTCGTAGAGCGCGTGGTGCAGCTCGCCCTGCTCGACCAGGCACGGCGGCGTCTGCCGGTAGCCGGCCATGCGGGCCTCATCGGCGCGCACCTCGGGCCAGGTGCGGATCCGCACCGCGCCGTTGCGGTAGAGCGCGATCGTGCAGGCCCGGTCGCGCGGCGGCAGGAACGTGTCGCCGTCGAGCATCATCCCGTAGTGGCCGTGCATCGCCTTGAAGCCGCCGTTGAAGGCGGCGATGAGCTCCCCGGCGTGGTCCTCGGGGACGAGCCCGGGGCGCCGCTCGGCCGGGATGTCCGGCGAGAACGGCTCCTTCGTGCCCGCGACGAGCCGGAGGTCGACGCGCCCGAGGTCGATGGCCACGACGGCGACCGCCGCGAAGACGCGCCGCGCGTCGGGGTGCACGACGCTCTTCCAGAGCACCGGCGCGTCGCCCGGCCGCGCGGGGTCGGCGATCGGCGCCCAGACGCCGTCGCCCGTCGCGGCGACGTCCGGGAAGGGCGGCGCGAACGAGGAGGGGGGCGAGGCCGCCTCGGCCGCCAGGCGCTCGCCGCGCTCCTCGGCCTCCGCCGCGGCGGCGGGCGCGGGCTCCCAGAACGTCTTCGGGGCCGCGTGCCTGTAGATGGCCTGGTTCACGCCATCGGCGATGCCGTAGGCCACGTCCTCGGCCCACGCGACCGGCGCTGGCCCGACCACGGCGCGCGCGCCGTCGGCCAGCGCCGGACCGAAGCCGCGGATCTCGTGGATGCCGTACCAGAGGGCCTCGACGGCGATCGCGCAGACCGCCGCCCAGCGCAGCGCGCGTTCGGGCAGGCGAGGTCGGGGGCGCCGCCGGCGCGAGGACCCGCTGGCGGAGGAGGGCGAAGGTTCGTCCACGGCGACGAGGAGGCTACCCGATCGCGCGGGCAGCCCCAAGTTCCGGGCTCCGTGCGCGCGAGGACGCGCTCGCTACGGCTGTCCGTGCGCCATCGTCCGGGGCCCGTCCTTGAACAGGATCTCGATCTTGCCCCGGTCGATGACCTTCGCGACCACGCCGTCGCCGAACTTGCTGTGGTGAATGAGCTCGCCTTCGCCGAAGGTGAGGGTGATGCGGTACGGCTTGAACGCCCCGGAGGGCTGCCCCGCGATCGCGCGCTCCCAGGCGAGCGTCTGATCGCGCTCGGCGCGCTGCGCGGCCGTGAGGCGCTCCACGCCGCCGCCGCGCGTCGACGCCGAGGCCGCCCTCGGCTCGCCGGTGCTCCGCGCCGCGGCGCGCGCGGCCGCGCTCTTCTCCCGCTCGCTCTTCGGCTGGCGGTAGAGGTGGTGCGACATGCAGGTCTTGCACTCGACCTTCTTCACCACGTCGCCGACCATCGCGATGATTCTATGAGTGAGGTCGAGGCGGCACTTGGTGCACCAAGCATCGACTTCGCCGCCGGTCCTAAGCTTCTTCGTCGTCACTTCTCCTCGCGGCGCCGGTCTCGCCCGGTCTCTTTGCTTCGGTCCTTCACGTTCACTTGGGCGGTAACTTCCGGTTTTGGCAAGCCGGTCCTCGGCTCGTCCTGGCTGTCATCTCTCTTGGCCGCGTCGTTCGGAACGAAGCGGATCTCGGTCTTGATCTCGAAGGAGAGCTTCGTCAGCACCTTCGTGATCTCGTCCGCGAACTGGGTGTGCTCGAGAACGTCGCGGATCTCCTTGGCCACGACCCGGTAGAGACCGTTCTTGGTCTCGTCGATCTGGGTGTAGAGGTAGTGGAGGACCTCTTTGGGCAGCTTGAGATCGCCCACGAAGTGGCGGAGGTTCTCGGGCCCCTCGCTGAGCTTGTCGATGCCGCTCTCGACGGCGCGCTCGACCACGCGCTTGAAGATCTCCGGGATGGCGCGTTCGAAGAGGCGCTTCTTCTCGCCTTCGCCTTCCACCTTGTCCCCTTCGTCCTCGCGGAGCGGCTCGGTGTCGTCGGCCATGGCTCGGGCTCCCCTAGCGGGACGAGGCGGCCACGTCAATGCGGGGGTGCGTGCAGGGTGCCGGCGTCGCGCCATGGTCCATGGATCTGCCGGATTTCGATGACGAAGGGGAGCCTTTCGCGCGCGTCCGGCAGGCGGGAGAGCTCTTCTTGTCGTGTCCGTGCCAGGTCCGCGCCAGCGCTCGCGGCGTGAAGCCGCCGAAACCGGGACGGAATGTGACCGCTCGATGTCGGCCGCGTGGCAGGTCCAGGCCGCGTCGGCTCAGAGCTCCTCGTAGGCGTCGGCCTCGTCCGCCTCCGCGCCGCCGTCGCCCTCCGGCGCTCGTTTGTAGGACTTCAGGACCCACACCTCGGCCGCGAACCGGCCTCCGCCGCGCCGGGCGCTGATCTCGACGGTGGCGTCGTCGTCCTCGAGCGAGCAGAAGGGCCGGTCCGGCTGGACGATCGGCCAGGCGTCCTCGGTGCCGTCGCTCGCGATCATGGCCCCGCGGCTGCTCCGCACGGCGACGTCCAGGTTCAGGACCCCCGGTCCGCCCACGGCAAAGACCCGGTAGCAAGCGCCACGGACTGTCTGGAGCGGCGCCGTGACGATCGCCCCGCCTTCGGCCACCTGCCCCTCGATCGGCCTGGGCGAGAGCCGTCGCATGCCGTTCTCCGGGCCGCACAGCAGCGAGAGCCGGGTCACGTCCTTCACCGGATCGCCGGTGATCCTGAAGTTTCCGTAGCAGCGAACCCAGGGGCCGCCGACGCGCACCGGCAGCACCGGCAGGTCCGGGTCCGCGGCTCCGGCGTCGCCGTCGCCCTGTCCGGCGTCGGCGTCCGTGGGGCCGCCGGAGCCGACCGCGACCGCCGGGTGCGGCGGCGCGGCGGAGAGCACGACCGGCGGGCCGGGCTTGCCCTCCCAGGGGCGCGGTTCCTCGCGACACGCCGGCGCGGCGAGCCCGAGGAGCAGGGCGGCGCTGAGGCGCGCGGCCCGAGGGATCGGCAGGGAGGGGCAGGCGCGCCGGGACGACACCGCGGTCGGCTCTTGCGCTAGAGTCCCGCGCGATGGAAGCGTTTTCTGTGCGCAGCGCGCGGCAGGCGGGTAATCCGTGCGTGGAACCACGCGTGGTTCCAAGCGTGGGACCGCGCAAAGGACCCGGCGATCGCCTCCGCGCCGGGCCGTGCAAAGGTCCGCGCCGAGAGGTTCGCCGAGGAGCGCGCCGCGGGTCGCGCCGAGGGCACAGCGGGCGGGCCCTTCGCGCGTGAGCCCGGCGTTGCGATCGCCCGCGCGCGCTGGCGCGAGCGCCAGCCGCGCGAACCAGACGCCCACGCGCGCCCCGCGCCGCCGCAGCCCGTCCGGTGAGCAGGGCTCGACCCCGCCGGAAGCGCCCGCGCCCAGCGAGCGCGATCTGGACATCGCGGCCGCCCTCGCGGCGTGGTTCGACCGCGTGGCGCGCGACCTGCCGTGGCGGAGGACGCGCGACCCCTACGCGATCTGGCTGAGCGAGGTGATGCTCCAGCAGACCCGCGTCGAGACGGTGATCCCGTACTACGAGCGCTTCCTCGCCCGCTACCCGACCGTCTTCGCGCTCGCCTCTGCCGCGATCGACGATGTGCTCTCGCTGTGGAGCGGCCTCGGCTACTACCGCCGCGCCCGCGTGCTCCACCTCGCCGCGCGCGAGGTCACCGCGCGCCACGACGGCGCGCTCCCGCGCGACGTCTCCGCGCTCCGCGCGCTCCCTGGCGTCGGCGCGTACACCGCGGGCGCGATCGCGAGCATCGCCTACGATCAGGCCGTGCCCCTCGTCGACGGCAACGTCGCCCGGGTGCTCTCCCGCATCGAGGGCATCGACGACGACATCCGCAGCGCCTCGGGCACGCGCAAGCTCTGGTCGACCGCGGATCGCCTCGTGCGCGGCGCGGCCGGCAGCGTTCAGCCGGGACGCTTCAACCAGGCCTTGATGGAGCTCGGCGCGACCGTGTGCACGCCCCGCAATCCCCGCTGCGACGCGTGCCCTGTCGACGGCGCGTGCGTCGCGCGCGCCCTCGGGAGGCAGGCGGAGCTGCCGGTGATCGCCCCGAAGCGCGACGTCCCGGCGGTCGCGATGGTCGCCGCGGTGGTGCGGTCGGGCGACCGCGTGCTCTTCGTCCGGCGCGCCGAGGGGGGGCTCTTCGGCGGGCTATGGGAGCCGCCCATGGTCGAGGCGCGCGCGCTCGCGGACGCCCGCGCGCTCCTCGAGCAGGTCGGCGTCGAGCCTGACGCGCCGCTCCGCGAGGTCGGCCGCGTGCGCCACATCCTCACGCACCGCCGGCTCGACGTGACGGTGGCGCGCGCCGAGGTGGCGGCCCCCTGGCGCAGCCGGGCAAAGCTTGCCTCCCCCTACGAGAAGGCGGCGTGGCTCGATCCGGGCGTGCTGGATATCGGCGTTTCCAAGCTCGCGCGAAAGGTCCTGTCCGCGGCGTCGGCGCCCGACGCCGGATCCGCGCGGCGGCCTCGGTAGCGGCGCGCTCCCGGCCGAGCGCGCGCGTCCCGGCCCCGGAGAGGCCGGAGACAGGCCTGTAAGCGCGCCCGCGTGGAGCTCCCAGCTCGCTCCGCTCCGCTGCGGGCGGGGAGCCGCGGCGCGCGCGGCCGGGCCGCCGCGACGCAGCGGCGCGGGTCAGGGCGAAACCCATATGTCGCCGTGGAACGCTCCTGGCGCTGGTGTCGTGGCGCCAGCGCCGTGGCACGGAAGGCGCTTGGTGGGAGTGGCGGGCAGGCCCTCTAGCCTCGTGGCGCCGGCGATGGCCGGAGCTCGATTGAAGCCTGGGAGCTCAGCAACATGGATGCGCGACGACGGACCACAGAGACGTTGCCCACGGCGAGCGCACCTGTGCGATCCATGACCGTGATGGCCGACGACGGCGCGCTCTACGTGCTGCCGCTGTGCGAGCGGATCGTGCTCGACGTGCTGGCCTACGAGGACGAGGGCCTGCTGGCCTTCATCCGCATCGACGGAGAGGTGGTCGCGGAGCTGCCCGTGCTCGGTCAGGCGTGACCGAACTGCACCCTGCGCATGCCCAGCGCGGCGGAGCGCCCCACGACCTCCCCTCGACCTCGCGGCGCGCGCCCGGCGGCCCCGCGCGCCCCCTTCAGCCGACGTTCCGCCGCATCCGCTGGGTCACCGGCTGCTCGTCCTCTCCTTCGGCGTCTGGATCCACGGACTCGACATCCTCGTCCTCCAGCAGATAAGGCAGGTCGCCGTCGTCGTCGTCGTGCGACATCGCCACGTCGCTGATGTCCTGGCCCCTGGTGGCCCCTTCAAGGAACTCCGCTCCGAGATCGCTCGCCAGGTCGGCGGCGGCGTCGGCGGCGTCGGGGTTCACCTCGAACTCGGTGCATCCGGCGTCGTTCGGGTGGTGGTGGTAGCCGCGGCTCTCGTCGTCGAGCGTCGGGATGACGTCGCTGAGCTCGCTGCGCGGGTTGGCCTTGCCGCGCAGCGGGGGCGCCGCGCCGGCGTCCATCATGTCGGCGAAAGGCTCATCCAGCTCGCTCGGAACGAGCCGCGGCGCGGACGAGCGCGCCTCGGCCGCCTTGCGCGGCCTTCCCGGATCGATGCGATCTTCTCGTTCTCGGCGGTGCGTCGGGCTCACGCGCGGTGCGCGCAATGTCGACGACGTCGATGCGTGTGCGGCGGTGCTCTGCCTGCCTCGGGTGCTTGAATTGCTCACGGTGGTCTCTACATGCAGGGTCCGGTCCGCAGGTGAAGCGGGCGGATGCGCAAAGAAGGCGAGGACCGTGCCGCGGGGCAGCGAGCGGCGCCGATGCCGGGGCAGCGCCGCCTCGAGAGCGCGCCGGAGCGGCGCGCTCTCGAGCGAGGCGCGCGCGGGCGGGACGCAATTGAGCGTGCCAGCGGGCGCCGCCTCGGGGTAGAAGGCTCGTGTCGATGCTGGAACTCCGGACCGGGCTCTCGCTCGTGGCCGTTCTGCTGGGAGCGTCCTGGGGGCGCGCCGCCGCGGCTCAGCCCGCTGCCGCGCGCGAAGCTGGGGCCGCCGGGGCGGCGGTGGCCGGCGAGGAGAGCGAGGGCGCCGAGCTGGAGGCGTACCGCGACCTCTCGCGGCCGCCGGGGACGGCGGCGCGCGTCGTGTCCACGGTCGCGATGGGGAAGGGGATCCGGTTCAACAACCCCTACCGGCTGCAGACGCAGCTCGGCGACACGGCGGAGTCGCTCTCGCTCACCGCGGGGTACCTCGATTTCGGCGCCGCGTTCGCGCTGGGGCCGGCCGACGGCGTTCAGCACGGCGCGGCCCTGCGCTTCTCGATCGCCGCCGGCGGCGTCCCGCAGGAGTCGCTCACGCCGAGCTACTTCGTGGCCTACCGCGGCTTCAAGCGCGCGCTCGCGTACGGGCGGCTCGGGGCGGCGATCCTGATCGAGCCCGACGTGAACGTCGGCGGCGAGCTCGCCGCCGGCATCGGGTACTTCCTCCTCGCTGGCGTCGCGCTCTCGGGCGAGATCGTCGGGGATCTCTTCTACGGCGCCGCGACCTACGACGCGGCGTACACGGTCTACCCCGTCGTCTCGGCGCAGCTCGGGCTCCTCATCGATCACGAGCTCCTGCCATGAGCTCGCCGGGACGCGCGCGGCGCGGCGGGCGCCTCCGGGCGAAGGAGACCGCGGGCGTCGCGGCGCTGCTGCTCCTCGTGGGCATCGCGCCGGTCGTGGGGGACATCGGCAGCTGCGGGCAGGCGCCGGAGGAGCTCGATCCGTACAAGTTCTTCGCGCTCAAGGCGCAGATCGATTGCGCCCAGTGCGAAGCGTGCGGCCTGCGCTCGCGCGCCTGCGACGCCGCGTGCGGCTTCGAGGGCGCGCCGGAGTTTCCGCCCGGCTGCTACCCGCTGGTCCACGACGGCGAGGTGTGCCTGCACAAGCTCCAGATGGAGGGCTGCGACGCGTACCGCGCCTACGTGGCCGACGAGCGGCCCTCGACCCCGACCGAGTGCAATTTCTGCCCGGTGGAGGCCGCGCCGTGAGCGCGCGCCGCGCAGCCGCGTCCCGCCGGGGCCTCGCGACAGCCGCGCGGGTGCTCTCGTGCGCGGCGCTCGCGGCGCTCCTGTCCGGGTGCGCCGCGAGGCCGGCGCTCCTGGCGAGCCACGACGACTACGCGGCGTACCGGGCCACCCGCGTGTCGAGGACCCTCGAGGGGCGGCTCGCCGCCGCGTCGACCTATCTGGAGCGCTACCCGCAGGGCTCCTTCGCCGGCGAGGTGCGCGCGTACCTCGCGCGGGCCGAGCCGATCTACTACGCCGCCAAGCGCGGGACCGCCGCGGGGCTCACGGCGTACCTCGCGACGCTGCCGCGGGGCGCGTTCCGCGACGACGCGGCCCACCGGCTGCGCGAGCTCGTCCGGGAGCGCAGCGCGGGCGACCTGCTCGCGCGCAGCGCCAGAGAGACCGAGGCGCAGCTCTCGAGGCAGCGGGCGGCGCGCGCGCGGGTCCGCGAGGAGCTCGCCGCGTGGCTGCGCCGGTTCCTCGGCAGGGACGCCTGGGGGCGTCCGCTCGCGGAGTCGCCTGCCGAGGTCATCGTCCCGTTCGCCTTGACGCTGCCGGCCCCCCGGTGCGCGCCGGCCGACGGGCGCGCGGGGCCGGGCGCCGTCGTCTGCTCGAAGCGCGTCGAGCTCCCGTTCGTCGTGAACGCCGAGGGCGAGAGCGCGCCGCGAAAGGCGGAGCTCGAGGTCGCCGTCCTGGAGGACGCGGCGGGCCGCCCGATCGAGGTCGCGCTCCGGGGGCCCGACCTCTTCACGCGCCTCGAGGAGGCGCGCTCGGCGCGCGAGGTCGCTCCAGACGACGCCGCGGGCCGCGTCGGGGGCATCGCGCTCGCGGTCGAGCTCTCGCGCGGCGCCTTCGCGGCGCGCGTCTCCGGCGATCCGTCGTGCGACCGCGAGGCGGAGTCGCCCGTGGTGCTTCACCTCGAGTGCGAAGGGGCCCGCCTCGTGGCGCGCGCGGCGAGCGACGCGGGCGAGGAAGACAGCCTGACGATCACCGTCGCCCCGCCGGCGCGCTAGACCGCGCGCGGCGGCCAGAGACCGCGCGCGGGGTGGCCAGGCGCTAGCACCGCTTGTTCTTCTTCTTGCCCTTCAGCTTCGCCGTGTTCTTCGGACACACGTCCTTGATGGCGGCGGAGCGCTCCTTGTAGAGCGCCTTCATCTCCTCGAAGACGGACGGCTGCTCTCGCTTGAGATCCTTCAGCTCCCCTGGATCCGCGACCACGTCGAAGAGGTCGAAGGCGTCGTCGTCGCCGTAGGCGATGAGCTTGTGCTGGCCGTGGATGAGCGCCCTGCGCCGGTCGTTGTCGCTCGTGCGCGGCAGGTCGACGATGACGTCGCGCGGCTCGGCCTTCGCGCCGTGGAGCTCGGGCACGAGGCTCTTGCCCGGGAAGGACGGCTCCGCCGGGGCGCCGGTGAGCTCCAGGATCGTCGGCGCGAGATCGATCGAGCTGCGCGGCACGTCGATCCGGCGCGGGGTGATCCCGGGCGCCTGGATCATCAGCGGCACGTGGGCGAGCACGTCCCACACCTCGAAGCCGTGGCGGAACATCTTGTGCTCGCCGAACGCCTCGCCGTGGTCCGCGGTCACGATGATCGCGGTGTCCTTCGCCCACGGCTGCTGCGCGACGAAGTCGAGGAGCTTGCCGACGTGCATGTCGGTGAACTTGACCTCGCCGTCGTACTTGTCCCGGGCGCGCTTGCCGAACGGCTCGATGCCCTCGTGCGTCATGTAGACGTCGTGCGGATCGAGGAAATGGAAGTACGCGAAGAAGGTGCCCGACGTGTTCGCCTTGTCGGAGAGCATCTTCAGCGCGAGATCGAGGTGCCCCGGGCTCGTGACGTTCCGGTCGGTGGTGTTGTCGGCCGAGAGCCCCGGCACGATCTCGTACACGTCGAAGCCCTGCCGGAAGCCCGCCTTCTGGTCGAAGTAGAAGTGCGCGTGCGCGCTCATCGTGCGCACCCCGGCCTTCTGCAGCAGCTCCGGGAACATGAGCACGCTGTCCGGGTAGTTGCCGAAGAAGTAGCCGCTGCGGTCGACCTCGCTCGGGTACCTGCCGGCGAGGAACCCGCCGACGCTCATCGAGGTGTACGACGAGATCGCGTAGTGGCGCGTGTAGCTGACCGCCTTCTTCTCGAACGCCGTCAGCGTGGGCGCGATGTCGCGCTCGTAGCCGTTCCACGGCATGTCCGCGCGCAGGCTGTCGATCGAGACGACGAGCACGTTCATCTTCGCGCGCTGCCCCGCCGGGGCCGGCGCCGCGCCTCCGCCCTCCTTGCTTGCGGCGGCGGCGCTCGAGGCGGAGGGCGCGGCGCCGGCCCCGGCGGCGTCCGGTCCGGCCGCGGCGGGCTCCTGCCGCGCGCTGGGCTCAGGCGTGCGCGCGGGCGGCGGCTGGCCGTCGCCTTCGCGGGAGCAGCCCGGGCCGGCGCTGACGAGCGCGAGCGCGAGCGCCGCCGCGAGGCGCCGGTGGGCCGGGCGTGATGGCCTCGAGGAGAAGGGCGCCCGTGGTCCTTCCGGCTCCCAGGTGCTCGTAGGTGCAGCGACCGTGTGCATGGTCGCCGTCTTACTCCGACTCGCGCCGCTCCGCCAAAGCCGCACACCGCGGGCGAGTTCCGGTATGCTCTCTTCTCATGGCCCCGGCCCCTCGGAACCCGCCGCCGCTACCACCTCAGGCCCGCTCGCAACCCGCGGCGAGGCCGGCGGAGCGGGCGGCGCCGGAGCCGCCGAGGTCGCTCCCGCCCGACGCGCCGCGGCGCGTCGGCGAGCACGTCAGCCAGGCGCTGAAGGACCACATCACCGAGATGGCGCTCGGCCTGCTCGAGGAGCAGATGCAGGCCCGCATCGTCCACTACCGCGCCGATCTCGAGACCAACCCCCAGCTCGACGCCGTCACCGCGCAGGTCGTCGCCCAGCTGAAGGTGATCCAGGCCTCCGCGGGCGCGGCGGAGCGCGGGACGAAGAACCGCGACGCGATCCGCGACGCGCACGAGAAGACGCTCTGCGCGCTGCTCGAGCGGGTCGTCCGCGAGGACGGCATCTCGCTGCTCGTCGAGCGGCGGCTCAAGAAGATCCACAAGAACCTCGCCCGCCTGTTCTTCCAGTCCGAGCTCCACGAGAAGACGCGGGGACGCGACGGCGCGCCCAAGGTGATCCACCACGGCGAGCAGGCGCTCTTCTACGTCCTGACCCGCTACAGGAACCGGATCGAGGCCGAGCTCGACGGCTTCGAGTTCGCCTCCGAGCAGGCGCGGGAGGAGTCGTTCGAGCTGCTCGCGAAGCTCACGAAGGACATGCAGGACGCCTTCCTGTCGCGCCGATCGAGCGAGCTCCGGCGCATCGTCTCGGTGGTGCACGCCGTGCTCGTCGACTTCTTCAGCGTGCGGCTCGCCCAGAGCCTCGGGGACATCTCCGCGCGGGTCGTGCGGGACGCGGGCACGTTCGAGGGCAGGGCGTTCGCGTACAAGGTGACGAGCGAGGCGTTCCCTCGCTTCCGCGCGGCGTTCGAGCGCCACCTCATGGTGATGCTCATCGGCTTCGCCGAGGACGAGCTGGTCGCCCAGCTGGCCGACACGGCCGGCGCCGAGCGCGACGAGACGATCCTCTTCATCACCGACCCTCACCTCTTCAGCATGATCTGCGGCGAGGTCTGCGAGGGGCTCTACGAGTTCCTCTGCAACGAGGGCTTTCTCGACCTGCCGCCCGACTGGCGCCGCGCCTCGACCGCGCCTTCTGACAGTTGACCGGCGGCTGATCCACGGCCGCTCCAGGAGAGATCCAGGACCTCATGAGACGGTACGACGTCGCGCGAGCGGGCTCCGGCCTGCTCCTCGCTCTCACGCTGCTCGCCGGCTGCGCGCGCGGCCCCGATGTGGACGCCTCGGGGCTCGCGCTGCGGCGCGTGGTCATCTACAGGAACGGCGTCGCCTACTTCGAGCGCCGGGGGCTCATCGACGCCGACCAGGTGACCTTCAGGGTGCGCAAGGAGAAGGTCGGCGACTTCCTCGCGACGCTCGCGGTCATCGAGGCCGGCGGCAGCAGCGTCCGGAGCGCGTCGTTCCCCGTCGAGGTCGACGACGCCTCCGAGGAGGACGACGACGCGCCGGCGGAGCCCGGGCCCGAGGTGACGACCGCGCCGCGGCCGCCGAAGGACAAGGGCGCGAAGGAAGGCGACGCGAAGAAGGACAAGGACGAGCTCGAGAAGGTGAAGCTCACGCTCGACGGGCGAGAGCACGACCTCGTGGTCGGCTATGTGGCCGAGACGCCGGTGTGGCGGCCCTCCTACCGGCTCGTGATGGGCGCGACTGGCGCGCCGGGCGCCGCGGGCGTCGATCCGCGCGCCCCGTCGAAGCAGGCGCACCTCCAGGCGTGGGGCATCGTGCAGAACCTCTCCGGCGAGGACTGGAAGGGGGTGAAGCTGTCGCTCGTGGCGGGCGCGCCGCTCGCCTTCCAGGCGACGCTCGACCAGGCGGCGATCCCGCCGCGCCCGATCGTCAGCGATCAGGGCGAGGTGATCGCGTCCGTGCCGACGAGCGAGACGACGCTGGCCGCCGAGGCCGCGCCGCCGCCGCCGCCCATGCCGGCGCCGGCGGCGCCAGCGGCGGCCGCGGACGCCGCCGCCGAGTACGCGCCCGAGGCCGAGGAGCGCGGCAAGCTGGAGTTCATGAAGGAGGGAGCGGCTCCCAAGACGGCGGTGGCCACGCGGCCGGCCTCGAAGCGGGCTACTCGCGGCGGCGCGGGCGGCGCGGTCGGCGCCGCGGCGGCGCCGCCGGGCCAGATGGTGTTCAACGACGACCGGCTGGCCGAGGCCAGCAAGCCCATGATGAACCCCTCGCCGCCGCGCAACATGAGCGCCCTCGCCGCGGTCGCGATGGAGGCGGGCACGACGCGCTACGATATCCCGTTCCCGGTCGACATCCCCGACCGGAGCGCGACGATGGTCCTGCTGCTGGCGAAGCAGGTGCCCGGCGAGTCGATCTTCCTCTTCGCGCCCGACGGCGGCGTGCCCGCGTCGAGCTCGCACCCGTTCCGGGTGGCGCGCTTCACGAACGACACGAAGGGGCTCCTCGAGCGCGGCCCCATCGCGGTCTTCGAGAACGGCGCGTTCCTCGGCCAGGGCATGGTCGAGCCGCTGCCGCCGGGGGCCACGACGACGGTGCCGTTCGCGCTGGAGCGGGCGCTCGCGGTCGACACGGCGCGCGAGGAGAGCGCGGAGGGCGCGCGCATCGCGAAGATCGAGGGCGGCGCGCTCGAGATCGAGCGCGACTGGGTCACGCACACGAAGTACGCCGTCCGCAACGGCGGCGACGCCGCGGCGAGGACGCTCGTGAAGCACCCCCGCCTGCACGGCACGCGCCTGCACGCGCCCCCGAAGGGCACGGAGGACAACGTCGGCACGGGCAGCGCGCTCGTGCCGATCGACGTGCCGCGGCGGGGGACGGCGGTGCTCGACGTGGACGAGCGGCGCCTCTTCCGGCAGCAGATCGACTGGCTCAGCCAGCTCGCCGACGACGCGGTGCAGGGCTACCTGAAGGACCCGCGCGCCGACGCGGCCGTGGCGAAGCAGCTCGGCCAGGCGTGGGACGTCCGGGGCAAGCTGCGCCCCGCGATCGACGAGCGCGACAAGATCCTCGCGGAGCAGCAGCGGCTGGAGCAGCAGAGCCAGGAGCTCCGCCAGAACCTCCGCGCCATCGAGAAGAACAGGACCGCCGACGAGCTCCGCCGCGACCTCACGGACCGGCTCGCGAAGGCCTCCGCGCGCCTCGACGAGATCACGAAGCGCGTCATCGTCCTCGAGATGCAGATCAACGAGCAGCAGATCCGCTTCCGCGATCTCACGAACGAGATCAAGCTCCTCGCGCCGCTCGCCCCCGTGCGCTCGGCGTCCTGAGCGCTCGCCTGCGGGTCCCCGGCGGGGACGGCGTCGTCCCTGCCGGGAGCTCGACGCCGCCCGCCCGGAGCTCGACCCCCGCTACCGCGCTGGCTTGCTCGCGCTGGGCGGCTGCCGCACGGTGCCCGCGTGGGTCCAGCTCCGCTCCATCCCCGTCGCGAGCCAGGCCACCTCGACGCGCTCGCTCCCGAAGACCGCCGCGACGCGATCGCCCCACTGCGCGGGGGCGGGCAGCTCCACGCTCTTCTGATCCTTGATGCTGCCGAGCGCCTCCGCGCCGACGAGGAACGTGGCGATCCCCTCGCTCGCGAACGCCGACACCGCGGTGCTCGGGACGAAGGGCGCGACGACCGCGCGCACCGCCGAGAGATCTGCCGCGCGCTCCGCGACCGCCCGCACCTCGTCGAGCGTCGACAGCACGAGCGCCACGCCGCCGGCCGGCGCGGCCTGCGCCTGCTCGTCCGCTACCGCAGGGGCCGCCTCGACCGTGGCGGGGGCCTTGCGCCCGCGCGCCCCGACCGCCGCGCGCCCGTTCAGCTTCGGCACGCCCGCGAGCACGTCGAGCGTCAGCGGCCCCTTCCAGGGCACCGCCGTCGGCGCCGTCGGCGGCTTCTTCGTGCTCACCTGCTCGCCCTTCTTGTCGCGGAGGATCAGCACGTCGTCGGTCGGCAGCGCCCGCGGCACGGTCACGCGCACCGGCCGCTTGAACGACCGCGGATCGCCGACCGCGCCCGTCGCCACGGCGTAGGCGAGCGTCTCGGCCGAGGCCACGACGAACGACGGCGTCCCCGCGATGCGCGGCTCCGGATCCGCGGTGCGCAGCGACAGGCCGCCGGGCGGCGGCGGGTAGACCTCCGACGTCACGACGCGCCGGTCCGGCTCGATGATGCGCGCGCCCGTGGCGACGAGGTCGACCAGCGCGCCCGACTGCGCGAGCACCTCGAGCACCTGCCGCGACGGCGGCGCGACGAGCAGGTCGAGCCGCGAGGGGACGCGCTTCGACTTGAGCAGCAGCGCCGCCGCGAGCATGTCGCGCAACGTCACGCCGGAGTCGCCCCCGAGGACGACCTGCGCCACCGGCTTGCCCGCGAGATCGCGGACCGGCCGCACGACGCCCTCCTCGTCCATGAGCAGCGGATCGACCGTGCCGAGGTCGATCGACACGACCTCCTCGCACGGCGCGCCCGGGTCCGGCACGAGCGCGCGGTGTGCCTTCGACCGGCGCTGGTCGCGGAGGAAGACCTCGGTCTTCTCGTCGCTCACGAACAGCGCCGCCGCCGCGCCCACCTGCGGCGCGATGCCGCAGAGCACCGCGCGGTCGCCCACCGAGAGGAGCCGCGCGCTCGGCCCGGCGAACTCGAGGATCACCGGCGCGTGGTGCTCGCCCTCGATGCGCCGCACGACCTCGTCGAGGTTCCTGCGGAGCAGCTCGAGCGCGACGTCGCGCGCGCAGACGAACGGGCGCACCCGGCCCGAGAGGTGGATCTGCACGCTCCGCGGCGGCCGGAGCCAGGCCGAGCCCGTGGCGAGCGCCTGCCCGAGCTGGCTCGGCGAGACGACGAGCGACAGCATGCCGATGCCGCCGACGGTCGCGAGGCGCGGGTCGTCCGTGAGGGCGAGCCGCGCCGGCGCCGCGAAGCGCTCGAGGTGCACCGGCGCGGGGAAGCCGATGCCCGGCCGCGCGATCGGGATGTTGTAGGTCGGGAACTCGGGCGACACCGAGTGCGGGCTCCCCTCGTCGATGTCCGCGAGCGAGCTCGCGTCGGCCACGCAGGTGCCGTCGTAGGCGACGGCGACCTCGACCGGCGTCTTCTTCATGCCCGTCGCGATGGCTTCGGCCAGCGCGCGCGACGGCGCCCTGGAGAGGATTACCTGGTCGACCTTGACCTGGACGAGATCACCGCGCAGCTGAGGATCCGCCGCCCGCCCGGCGAGGATCTTCTGGGGCATCGTGCGGGGGGGATCCCCGGCTCGCGCACGCATAGATGTTGGGCCGTCCTTATTCTTCTTGATGAGCTGGAGGGTACGGCGCACGCCGCTCCCGACCACGTTTCACGTCGTCCCGCCGGCGAGACGCGCCGGCGGGTTCGCCCCGGGCGTCGCCGTGGGCGAAAGAACGGCCGCACGTTAGCCGCTCGCCGGGACAAGGGTCAAGGCGTGCTTTGGAGCGGGCCCCCAGGGGCGGGAATCGCCCGGCTGGGACCAGGATGCAAGAGGCAAAGCGCCCTCGCCGTTCGACCCCGCCCAGCGTTTCCCTCGTTTCCCACGTTCCCCAGGTCCCTCGCGTCGCTCGCGCCGCTCGCGTTCTTCCCGCGCCGGGCTGCCGGGTTGCCGGCGCGGCCAGCGGCGGGGAGCGCCGGCCGTGCCGACGCGGCGCCGGGGCGCGGGATGTCGGGGCAGGTTCGTTTGTTTTCCCGATCGTGCCGCGCTTGGGTAGTCTTCGGCGCATGTTCCAGGCCGTGCTGAAGGAAGTCGTAGAGAACACCGAGGGCGGCATCGCGACCCTTCTCATGGATTTCGAGGGGATCGCGGTCGACAGCTACTCCAAGCCGGGCGCCGCGTTCGACATCACCACCATCGGCGCCGAGTTCAGCGTCGTGCTCAAGTCGATCCAGCGCGCCGCCGAGATGCTCGACGCGGGCAACGCCGCCGAGATCGCCATCCAGGCGGAGAAGGTCACGACGCTGATCCGCGTCGTGAACAGCTCGTACTTCGTGGCCTTCTCGATGACGCCCGACGCGAACATCGGCAAGGCGCGGTACCTCCTGCGCACCAGGGTGCCGGCGCTGCTGAAGGAGCTCGCCTGAGCGGCTTCAGGATCTCCGTCATCTCCGGGCCGAACCTCGATCGTCTGGGCAAGCGCGAGCCAGCGATCTACGGCACGGCCACGCTGGATGACATCCACCGCGCCGTCGAGGACGCCGCTCAGGCCCACGGCGCCTCGGTGTCGTGCATGCAGTCGAACTGCGAGGGCGAGCTCGTGACCGCGATCAGCCACGCCGGCGATCGCGGCTTCCACGGCATCCTCCTCAACGCCGGTGCATACACGCACACGTCGATCGCGCTGTACGACGCGATCCGCGCGGGCGCGCTCCCTACCGTCGAGGTGCACATCTCCAACCCAGACGGCCGCGAGCCGTTCCGCCGCCGCTCCCGCATCGCGCCGGCCTGCATGGCGCGCGTGGCGGGCTTCGGTCCGAGCTCGTACGTGCTCGGGTTGCTCGGGCTGCTGGGACACCTGGAGAAGCTGCGACCCGTCGAAAGAGGTTGAACATGGGCCGTCACTCTGGTTGAAAGGCGGCAAACATCGATGGCCGAACGTCCTTCCATGAACATCAACCTCAAGCAGTTGCGGGCGCTGGTGCGCCTCCTAGAGAAGCGCAACGTGAGCGACTTCGAGTTCGAGGACGAACACGTTCGCATTCGTCTCACGCGCGGGGGCTTCGTGCCGCAGGGCGGGGCGCAGCAGCTCGCGCCCGCTGCTTTCCACTTCCAGAGCGCGCCGGTCGCGCCGCCGCCGCAGGCCCAGGCGCCCGCGGCGGCGACACCCGCGCCGGCTGCGGCGCCGGCGGCGGCGCCCGCCGCGGTGAGCGACGAGAACGTCACCTACGTGACCTCGCCGTTCGTCGGGACGTTCTACCGGTCGCCGTCTCCCGACGCGCCTCCCTTCGTCGACGTCGGCAGCGCGATCCGCGTTGGTCAGGCGCTCTGCATCATCGAGGCGATGAAGCTGATGAACGAGATCGAGGCGGACTCCCCCGGCACGATCGTCGAGATCCTCGTCGACAACGGCAAGCCGGTCGAGTTCGGCCAGCGTCTCTTCAAGGTGCGGCGCAGCTAGCGCTGCCCGGGCGAGGGTGCCGTGTTCCAGAAGATCCTGATCGCCAATCGCGGCGAGATCGCGATGCGTGTCATCCGCGCTTGCCGCTTGCTCGGCATCCGCACGGTCGCGATCCACTCCGAGGCGGACGCCGCGGCGCTGCACGTCCGGTTCGCCGACGAAGCCGTGTGCGTCGGCCCGGCCGACGCGTCGAAGAGCTACCTCAACATCCCGCAGATCATCGCGGCCGCCGAGGTCACCGGCGCCGACGCGATCCACCCGGGCTACGGGTTCCTCTCCGAGAACGCGAAGTTCGCCGAGCTCTGCAAGAAGTGCCGCCTCACCTTCATCGGGCCGACCGCCGAGGCGATGCGGACCTGGGGTGACAAGGTGTCCGCGCGCGCGGTCGCCCAGCGCTTCGGCATCCCGATGCTCAGCGGCACCGGCGTGCTGAAGAGCGCCGCGGACGCGGCCGAGCAGGCCGAGCGCGTCGGCTTTCCGGTGATCCTGAAGGCCTCCGGCGGCGGCGGCGGCAGGGGCATGCGCATCGTCCGCCACGCCGGCGAGGTGCAGCGCTCGTTCGAGATCGCGACGCAGGAGGCCCTGAGCGGCTTCAAGAACCCGGACGTCTACCTCGAGCGCTACGTCGAGGCGCCGCGCCACATCGAGTTCCAGGTGCTCGCCGATCAGCACGGGGGCGTGTGGACGCTCGGCGAGCGCGAGTGCTCGCTCCAGCGCCGTCACCAGAAGGTGATGGAGGAGTCGCCCAGCCCGGCGATGGACAACGACAAGCGCGCCCGGATGGGCGACATCATCCGGGCCGCGATCCTCGAGACCGGCTACACGGGCCTCGGCACGCTCGAGTTCCTCATGGATGAGCGCGGCGAGCTCTACTTCATGGAGATGAACACCCGCGTCCAGGTCGAGCACCCGGTCACCGAGATGGTGACCGGCGTCGATCTGGTCGCGCAGCAGATCCTCGCCGCCGCCGGCGAGCGCCTCTCGCTGCCCGACACGCGCCCGTGGAGCTTCCGGGGCCACGCGATCGAGTGCCGGATCAACGCCGAGGATCCGCGCTCGTTCGTGCCGTGGCCGGGGCTCATCACGGAGTACCACTCGCCGGGCGGCGCCGGGATCCGCGTCGACTCCGGCGTGTACGGCGGCTTCCGCGTGCCGAGCTCCTACGACTCGCTGGTCGCCAAGGTGATCGCGCACGGCGCGAACCGCGCCGAGGCGATCGCGCGGCTCCGCTGCGCGCTCGACGAGTTCATCGTCGGCGGCATCCGCACGAACATCCCGCTGCACCAGGCGCTCCTGCGGGATCCAGAGGTCATCGCGGGCAACATCTCCACGCACACGATCGAGCGCGTGGTCTCCCAGGGGTTCTGACCGAGGCGCACCGCCGCCAGCCCGTGCGACGGGCTGGCGCTCCACGTCGCGGCCCGCCCGTCGCCCGGGCTGGCGCTCTTCAAAACAACGCACGCGGACGCGCGCGTTGCGACCGGGCGCGGCGGGGCTCCTTCGCTCCTCGCCCTGGGAGCGACGGCGCTCGCTCGATCCCCGCGCCGTCGCGCTCGCAACTCCCTGCGCTGCGCTCTGACGGCGCACGGCCTGGAGCCCGCGTGGGAAGGTCGATGAATGTTGCCCGGGAGACAGGTCGGAGGTACTGCCCGGTGCTACTTTACGCCGCTCCCTGAGATCGGGTGATCAAACCCCTTGAAATAGAAAGCATTTGCCGCGGGTATGGAAGCGAACGCTGGAGTGCAGGCTGACTTCTCTTCGTGGGTGCAGGCGACCTCCGATGTTTCCGAGCTCGAGCTCGGAATCCCTGGTTTCGGTTACGCCGACCTCTTCGACCCGGCGAAGCTCGCCGAGCTGACGGAGCGCTTCGAGGACTACTTCCGCGCGTCGGACGAGGGCGCTTACGCGCGCTTCGACGCGTACCGGGCCTTCTTGCGGTCCGAGCAGCCCGTCGCCTCCGGGTCTCCGGGCGCCGGGGCCGGCGACGCGGGCCGGCCCGCGCTCACCGCGGAGCAGGTCTCCGAGGCGCTCCTCGCGGCGGCGCCGTACGTCGGCCGCTTCGTGGCGACGCTCTTCCGCGTCGAGCGGGACACCCAGGCGCAGATCGACGCGACCCTCGAGCGGAGCGTCCTCTGGGACTTCAAGCGCGAGTTCTCGAAGAAGCGGCTGTTCAAGCAGAACCCGGGGAAATCCTGGCAAGGCACGCCCGTCGAGGCGGCGCACGCGGCGCGGCGGTCGCTCGCGGCCATGGGCGCGCCTGCGGGCGTGCTCGACAGCGGCTCCGCCGCCGAGGAGCTCGCGATCGCGCGCGCGACGCTCGCGCTGATCGAGGTCGACGAGATCGCGCGCAAGGCGGCCAAGGCCGGCGGCGCGAGGTGGACGGACGAGCTCCGCGCGCGGGCAGCGAAGGCGCGCGCCGCGCTCCGCGACGATCCATCGCTCGCCGAGCGGGTGGCGCCGGCGGTGGCGGTCGCGGGCGAGGCGCCCACGGAGGCCGAGGACGCGGCGGTGGTCGCGTTCGCGCTCGACGCCGTCGAGGCCTGGCTCGCCGCGCGCCGCGCGGATCACCACGACCCGGCGCGGCGCTGGCCGACGCTGAAGGCGCCGCGCACGCTCGACTACCAGGAGCTCGTGCAGCTGCACCGGAAGAGCGCGAACGGCAGCAGCAGCTCGGCCGAGCTCCTCGTCGGCCCGGAGAACCACCGGAGGGATCGCGACGGCTTCGCGCTGACCGACCGGCGCGCCGGGCCCCGCGAGGTCGAGAGCCAGGTCGACTACTGCCTGCTCTGCCACGATCGCGACAAGGACTCGTGCTCCAAGGGCCTCCGCGACAACAAGACCGGGGCGATCAAGTCGAACCCGCTCGGGGTCGAGCTCCACGGCTGCCCGCTCGACGAGAAGATCAGCGAGATGCACACGATGCGGGGGCGGGGCGAGTCGATCGCCGCGCTCGCGCTCGTCTGCATCGACAACCCGATGTGCCCCGGCACCGGGCACCGGATCTGCAACGACTGCATGAAGGCCTGCGTCTTCCAGAAGCAGGATCCGGTGGACATCCCGCAGATCGAGACCGCGGCGCTCACCGACGTGCTGTCGCTGCCGTGGGGCCTCGAGATCTACGGGCTGCTCACGCGGTGGAACCCGCTCGACGCGCTGAGGCCGCACGCGCTCCCGTACAACGGGAAGAACGTGCTCGTCGTCGGCCTCGGCCCGGCGGGCTACACGCTGGCGCACCACCTCACGCGGCAGGGCTTCGCGTGCGCGGCGATCGACGGGCTGAAGATCGAGCCGCTGCCGGTCGAGCTCACGGGCGACGAGACGCGCCCGCCGCGGCCGGTCAGGGACTTCAAGCGCCTCTACACCGAGCTCGACGAGCGCGTGCTCCTCGGCTTCGGCGGGGTGAGCGAGTACGGGATCACGGTGCGGTGGGACAAGAACTTCCTCACCGTCCTCTACGCCACGCTCGCGCGGCAGCGCCTGCTACGGATCTACGGCGGCGTGCGGTTCGGCGGGACGGTCGATCTCGACGACGCCTTCCGGCTCGGGTTCCACCACGTCGCGATCGCGGCGGGCGCGGGGCGGCCGACGATCATCCCGCTCAAGAACAACCTCGCGCGCGGCATCCGCAAGGCGTCGGACTTCCTGATGGCGCTCCAGCTGGCCGGCGCCTACAAGCGCTCCGCGCTCGCGAACCTGCAGGTGCGCCTGCCGGCGGTGGTGATCGGCGGCGGCCTCACGGCGATCGACACGGCGACGGAGCTCGCGGCGTACTACGTCGTGCAGGCCGAGAAGACGGCCGACCGGCTCGACGCGCTCATCGCCGAGCGCGGCGAGGCCGCCGTCCTCGCGATGTTCGACGAGGAGGAGCGGGAGTTCCTGGCCGAGCAGCGGCGCCACGCCGAGGAGATCCGCGACGAGCGCGCGCGCGCCGCGCGCGAGGGGCGGCCGCCGCGGTTCCAGGGTCTCGTCGACGCGTGGGGCGGCGTTTCGCTCGTCTACCGCAAGCGGCTCATCGACTCGCCGGCGTACCGGCTGAACCACGAGGAGGTCGCCGCGTCGCTCGAGGAGGGGATCCGCTACGTCGAGAACCTCGCGCCGGTCGAGGCGGTGCTCGACGAGCGCGGGTGCGTCTCGTCGCTCGTCTTCGATCGCCAGGCGGTCGTGGACGGCAAGTGGCGGAGCACGGGGGAGACGGTGTCGATCCCCGCCCGCACCGTGTGCGTCGCGGCGGGGACGAGCCCCAACGTCACGTACGAGAAGGAGCGCCCGGGCTCGTTCGCGTTCGACAAGTGGCGGCAGTTCTTTCAGCCGCACCGCGCCTACGTGGGCGACGACGGCAAGCTCAAGGTCGAGCCGGCCGCGGCGCGGGAGGGCTTCTTCACGAGCTACAACGACGGCGAGCACGCGGTGAGCTTCTACGGCGACAACCACCCGCACTACGCGGGGAGCGTCGTGAAGGCGATGGCGAGCGCGAAGGACGCGTACCCGTCGGTCGTCGCGCTGTTCCAGCGCGACATCGCGCGGCTCGGCGAGGAGCCGCAGGCGGCGCGCGACGCGCGGCGGCGCGACCTGTTCGCCCGCCTCGATCACGACTTCGTCGCGGTGGTCGAGCGCGTCGAGCGGCTGACGCCGACGATCGTCGAGGTGGTCGTGCGCGCGCCCGCGGCGGCGCGGAAGTTCGAGCCGGGGCAGTTCTACCGGCTGCAGAACTACGAGGTGCGGTCGCCGGTGATCCGCGGGACGCGGCTCGCGATGGAGGGGCTCGCGCTCACGGGCGCGTGGGTCGACAAGGAGAAGGGGCTGCTCTCGCTGATCGCGCTCGAGATGGGCGCCTCTTCCCGGCTGCTCGCGGCGCTGCGCCCGGGCGAGGAGGTCGTCGTGATGGGCCCGACCGGGACGCCGACGGACATCCCCGAGGGGGAGACCGTGCTGCTCGCCGGCGGCGGGCTCGGCAACGCCGTGCTGTTCTCGATCGCGAAGGCGCTCAAGGCGCGCGGCGACCGCGTCATCTACTTCGCCGGCTACCGGCGGGGCGAGGATCTCTTCAAGCAGGACGACATCGAGGTGGCGACCGACCAGGTCATCTGGTGCACGGACGGCGGCGCGGAGGTCTCCCCGCGGCGCCCGACGGACCGCCATTTCCGCGGCAACATCGTCCAGGCGATGCGGGCCTACGCCGAGCGCCAGCTCGGCGGCGAGCTGGCGAGCCTCTCGGAGGTGCGGCGCATCATCGCCATCGGCTCGGACAAGATGATGAACGCCGTGCGCGAGGCGCGGCACGGGGTGCTCGCGCCGCACCTCGACCCGAAGCACGTGGGCATCGCGAGCATCAACTCGCCGATGCAGTGCATGATGAAGGAGGTCTGCGCGCAGTGCCTCCAGCGGCACGTGGATCCGGAGACGGGCAAGGAGACGCTGGTCTTCTCGTGCTTCAACCAGGACCAGCTCATCGACCACGTCGACTTCAAGAACCTCGCCGCGCGGCTCCGGGCCAACACGGTGCAGGAGAAGCTGTCGAACGCCTGGCTCGATCACCTGCTCGCCGCGCGCCCGGAGCTGCGGCACGTGTGACGGCGGCGCACGCGGCGCGTCGGGCCACCAGCGCGCTGGTGACTGGACGCGCCGAGGGCGCGCGGCCGCTCTGTCCAGCCTCGCCGCCGCGCTGATGACGTGATGGTGCGCGGCCGCGCCGCCGTCCTGGCGCGTGGCCGCGAGCCCGCGCTCAGCTGCCGGTCGGCAGCTTGATCTTCGGCTCCTTGGGGTGGCGCCGGTACAGCAGGATCGTCCGGCCGAGGGTCTGGGCGACCTCGGCGCGGAGCCGCTCCGAGAGCGCATCGGCGACGTCGCCCAGGTCGTCGGGGCACTCGGTGCCGAGTCGCACCTTCACGAGCTCGTGCCGCTCCACGGCGGCCTCGACGGCCGCGACGACGCCGTCGGTCAGGCCCGCCTTGCCGAGCTGCACGACCGGGTCGAGGTGATGCCCCAGCGCCCGGAGGTGGCGGCGCTGCTTTCCTGTGAGATCCAAAGCGTTCGACCTTTCTCGAGGCGCCCGCGCTGAGCGGGCCCTTCACCGGGCCGCCTCGCGGGCGAGCGCCGGGTCATACCGGCCCCCGGGCCAAGGGAAAAGGGCGCTCGGCGCCGGTTCCGCGCGCAAGCCGTCCGGACCGGGGGATCCGCGGAACGTGAGCGACACGAGCAACACGGGCGACACGAGCGACACGACCAATACGAGCGGAAGGAGTGAATGGGCGCAAATGAAGGTGGATGTAAGATATAATTGATGCAGGGCGCGGGCGAGCGGGGCACCGCCCGGCGCCCCGGGCGGCTCAGGGTTTTGCTTGACGGGGCTGCGCAACAGGCATCCTCTGGATCTAGCGGCCAGCGTTTCGACGAAATTTCGAGCGCTTGGATCGGCGGTGACATGGGCTCATCGAGCGAGCGAGAGGCGGTACCAGCGCAGGACGTGGAGCGCCCGCGGCTGGACGAGGTCGCGGATCCGCTCGAGCTCACGGTCCACGACGAGGTGAGCCCCTGCCCGTACCTCCCCGAGGCGGAGGCGCGGATGCCGCTGCGGGTGCCCATCCGGCCGCTCACGCGCGCGGAGTTCGACCGGAGGCTGGTCGCGGGCAACCGTCGCCACGGCAAGCTGCTCTACCGCACCCAGTGCCCTTCGTGCCGCGCGTGCGAGCCGATCCGGATCCTCGTGCGCGACTTCGTCCCCGGCCGCACGCAGCGCCGGGTGCTCCGCCGGGGCGAGCAGGTCGTCGACGTCGAGATCGGCGCGCCCGTGACCACGCGAGAGAAGGTCGCGCTGTACAACCTGCACAAGCACGGCAGGGGGCTGATGCGCGACGACGGCCCTCTCGGCGCGGCGGGCTACGAGGCGTTCCTCGTGGACAGCTGCTGCGAGACGTTCGAGATGCGCTACCGGGCCGGCGGGCGCCTCGTCGGGGTCGCCGTCGTGGATCGGGGGCAGGACTCGCTGTCGGCGGTCTACTCCTTTTACGATCCCGCGCTCGAGCCGCTGAGCCCCGGCGTCTTCTCGATCCTGAAGCAGCTCGAGCTGTGCCGCTCCTGGGGTCTGCGGTACCTCTACCTCGGGCTCTACGTCGAGAAGTGCTCGCGGCTGGTCTACAAGGCGCAGTACCTGCCGCACGAGCGGCTCATCGACGGCCGCTGGCAGCGCTTCGACCGTCCGGCGCCCGCGGCGCCGTGAAGGAGGCGCATCGCCGGGCCGGTCGGCGCCTCGACCGGCGCGCGCTCGCGGCGCCGTGAAGGAGGCGCGCCGCTGGATTTCGCGAGCGACCCGCTTCATGAACGTGCCCATGTGGAACCGCGCCCTGTCGCTCACCTCCTGCGCTGTGCTCTCGGCCCTGCTCGCCGTCGCGTGTGGCCAGACGAAGCCGATTTTTGACCGCGGCGGCGGCGGCGGCGGCGCCGGGGGCGCTAGCTCGTCGGCGGGCGGCGATGGCGGGGCTGGCGGGGCTGGCGGCGAGCCGTCTGGCGGCGGCGGCCAGGCCGGCGGTGGCGCGGCCGGCGGCGGCACGGCCGGCGGCGGTGCGGCCGGCGGCGGTGCGGCCGGCGGCGGGGCGGCCGGCGGCGGGGCAGGGTAGGGGGCGGGATCGACAGCGGCCCGGTTGTGTCCTCGCATCGCCGGGCCTAGACCGCTCGCGTGCACCCGCTCGCAGAGAAGGTCCTCGCCCGCGACATGCGCGCGACGGCGCGGGCCTGCCGCCTCGTCGACGATCGCGCCGGCGACCATGCCGCGATCCTGAAGGATCTCTTCCCCCACACCGGCCGCGCCTGGGTCCTCGGCGTGACGGGCAACCCGGGGGCGGGCAAGAGCACGCTCACCGACCGGCTGATCGGCGTGTTCCGGAAGCAGGGGCGTCGGGTCGCCGTGGTGGCGGTGGACCCGACGAGCCCGTTCACCGGCGGCGCCATCCTCGGCGATCGCATCCGCATGCAGGCGCACTTCGGCGACCCCGACGTGTTCATCCGGTCGCTGGCGACCCGGGGCGCGCTCGGCGGGCTGTCGCGCTCGGCGGCGGACATCGCGCGGGTGCTCGACGCGTGGGGCGCCGACGTCGTGCTGGTCGAGACCGTCGGGGTCGGGCAGGACGAGCTCGAGATCACGCGCATGGCGCACACCACCCTGGTCGTCGCGGCGCCCGGGATGGGCGACGAGGTGCAGGCGATCAAGGCGGGCATCCTGGAGTGCGCCGACGTCTTCGCCGTGAACAAGGCCGACCGGGACGGGGCCGATGCGGCGGTCCGCGACCTGGAGCTCATGATCGCGCTCGGCGGCGAGGTGGCGCAGGCCTCCGGTCGGGCGCGCGGGCACAGCGCGGCGGCGCTCCACGCCCGCGCGGCGGGCCCGGCGGGCGCGGGCGGTCCGAGCGGCGGGCCGCCCGAGGGGCCGTGGGTGCCCGCGATCGCGCGGACCGTGGCGACGCGCAACGAGGGCGTCGCGGCGCTCGTGGACAGGCTGGAGGGGCACCGGGCCTGGCTGTTCGGCACCGAGGCCGGCGCGGCGCGCCGGGAAGAGCGCCTGCGCGAGGCGATGCACGTGCAGCTCCGCGACGCGCTCACCGACGCCGCGGTCGCCGCGCTCGGGCCCGCGCTCGAGGCGGCGGTGCGCGCCGTCGCGCGCCGCGAGGTCGACCCCTACACGGCCTCGGAGCGGCTCGTCGAGGCGTTCCGTACCGGCGCCGCCGCGCCGGGCGGCGCCGTCACGCCGGATGACGTGGCCTGACCGCCGCCGCGCCGCCCCTGTCGGACGAGCCGCGGCGCGGCCTGGCCCGTCGGTCGGGCTCACCCGGCGCCGCCAGGCAGACTTGCAGGGGGCCTCGCTGGCCCTCCCTTGGGATCGGGACCCCTCGCGACGTCCGCCGGAACGAGCCTAGTTGACGCACCGATCGAGTGCCTCTCTCTCGTTCTTGCAGGAGATCTCCCATTTGTAGTCGTGGCAAATCCCGGTGTCGTCCTCGCACGCGAGGAGCTCGTCGTACCTGTCGAGACATCCGCGGCGGTCAGCGTCTTCGTACCTGTAATCGTAGCGATCAAGGCACTCGTCGTACTCGCGGTCGCTGCACCCCTCGCAGTCGCACTTGTAGTCGCAGAGATCGCCCTCCAGGCGGCCGCACGCGGCGGTGAGCAGGCTGGTGAGGGCGACGATCAGGTGCAAAGCCTTCATCGTTCCAGTCTACCCCGCGCCATCGGCGCCAGCGCAACAAACAGCTCGCGGCAGCGCGCCGAGCAGCGGTGAGCCGCGCTGGCCTGCTGTGCGTGTTCCCGTCAGCGCGCTCGACAGCTGGCCTGCGCAGCGTGGGTGATGCTCACGGCTGCGCGTCGCGGCGGCGAGGGGGGCGCGGCGGCTTCCGCCCCACGTTCTCTGCGCGGAACGCGCTCGGGCACGCGTCGCTGATCCCGCATCCGCCGCACGCCGGCTTCCTCGCGAAGCAGATCCGGCGGCCGTGGAAGACCAGCGTGTGGGACAGCATATCCCGGTCACGTTGCGGGAAGAGCGCCCCGAGATCGCGCTCGATCTGCTCTGGCTTGTCGCTCGTCGTCCACCCGAGCCGCTGCGCGAGGCGCTGCACGTGGGTGTCGACCACGACGCCCTCCGGCGCTCCGAACGCGACGCCGAGAACGACATTCGCTGTCTTGCGCCCCACGCCAGGCAGCTTGACGAGCTCGGCCAGCGTCCTCGGCACCTCGCCGCCGTGCCGCTCGATGAGGCCTCGCGCGAGCCCCACGATGTTCCGGGCCTTCTGGTTGAACATGCCCATCCCGAGCCGCCGGAGGAGCGCGCCGATCTCGGCGGGATCGGCGCCGGCGAGCGCGCGGGCGTCGGGATAGGCGCCGAACAGGTGTGGCGTCACCTTGTTGACCAGCACGTCCGTTGTCTGGGCGCTCAGCACCGTGGCGACGAGCAGCTCGAAGGCGGATCTGTGATCGATCTCGCAGTGGGCGTCGGGGTGCAGCGCGCGCAGCCGCGCGAACGTTGCCTGAGGCGGCGCGCCCGGCCGCGCGGGCGCGGCTGCGGCGGGCTCGCCCCCGCGAGCGGCCTTGCTCGGCCGCTTCACGGGGGCAGCTGCGCTCTCGTCCTGGTTGCGGGCTGTGTTGCGCCGAGCGGCGGCCCCGGGCGGGCGGCGCGCGCTCCGTCCGGCTGGAGCCGCGCCCTGCGCGAGGCCGCGCTGCGCTATCTCAGCTGACGAAGGCGCGTTTCCGCGTCTCATGCTCATCGAGGAGCTTCTCGACGCTCGCGAGGGCGTTCTCCACCGACTCCTGCACCATCTGCAGCACCGTCGTCGCCGAGCCCTTCAGCGCCTCGTAGTAGCGCTGCCGCTCGGTCGAGTGGATGATCGACGGCGGCAGGCCGGTGCGGAGCAGCAGCATGTTCATGAACAGCCGCGCGACCTTCCCGCTGTCGTTGGGGAACGGATAGACCCGGAGCAGATCGTAGTGCGCGCGCGCCGCGATCCGGATGCCGTTCCGCGTCTTCCGCGTCTCCGGGTCGCTCAGCCAGTCGATGATCTGCCGCACCTTGTAGGCGATCTTGTCCGGCGGAGCGTACTCGTGGAAGTAGAGCCGGTGCTGGGGGATGTCCTTGCGGTATTTCACCGTCTTGATGTCCCCCTCCTCCGGGTGGAGGATCAGGTACAGCTTCTTCACGCAGTCGAGGGTGACCGGTGCCCGCTTGTTCGCGCCCTGCTCGCGCACATACGCGATGGCCTCCTTGTGGCGCCGGATATCATCGTAGGTCGGCTGAAGGCTGGAGTCCGTCACAAGCGGAGCCGGGCCGTTGAGCGCCGCGCGCAGCTCGTCGAACGTGTAGACCACGCCTTCGAGAGCGCTGTCGTGGTAAATCCACGACATATCGAGGCTGTCGATGTAGCGCCGCCGGAAATCTTCCGTCTGCGCGTTCAGTCGCTGCTCGATGATCGCGCTGCGCTCCTCGATGGTGGCCCGCCGCGGGGGCGGCAGCATCGGCAGAGGCAGCGTGACGACCCGCGGCGGCTCCCGGAGCGGGACGCGGCCCGGGCGGCGCTCGATCAACGCCCCCGCGCCCTTTCCCTTCGCCCCAGCCGGCCGCGAGCTCTTCTTCTCGAGGACGGGCCTGTCGCTCGCGCGCTGCGGCCTGTCGCTCGCGCGCTGCGGCCTGTCGCTCGCGCGCTGCGGCTTGTCGCTGGTCCGGCGCGGGCGCTCCGCCTCGACCGGCGCGGCTTGCTCCTCGACGTCCCTGAGCTTCAGCTTCTCCTTGAGCTTGAGCTTCGGCTCCTTGAGCTTGAGCTTCGGCTCCTTGAGCTTGAGCTTCGGCTCCTTGAGCTTGAGCTTCGGCGCGTCCTCGGCCCTCAGCTTCTTCTTCCGGAGCTTCTTCGGCTCGGCCGCCGGCGCCGCGAGCACTCGCTCGGAGCGCGCGGCGACCTTCCTCCTGAGCAGCCTCGGCTTCGCGGCCTTGACCCGCGCGAGCCTCGGCTTCGTGGCCTTGACCCGCGCGAGCCTCGACTTCGTGGCCTTGGCCCGCGGGACCCTCTTCTTCGCGGCCCTCGTGCTCCGCGCCCGCCCGGCCGCGGCCCTCGGCTTCGCCGCCCTCTTCTTCGCGGCCCGGGCCCTCGTCACCCTCGGCTTCGCGACCCTCGCCCTCGCGGTCCTCGCCCGCGTCGCCTTGGCCTTCGCCGCCCTCGCCTTGACCTTCGTCGCCCTCGCCTTCGCCCTGGCCTTGGTGCTCCTGAGCTTGGCGGCGGCGCGCGTCGATCTGGCTTTCGTCCTGGCGGCAGCCTTCCTCGCCTTGGACGCGCCGGCGCGCTTGGCGGCGGCGCGCGTCACCTTCTTCGCCTTCGCGGCCGCCGATTTCTTCCTGGCGCTCGTGCGCGTCGCCCGCGCCGGGGTGCGTGCGGCCTTGCGCCGCGCCGGGGCCGCCGACTTGCGGGTGGTCGCCCGTTTTGTCGTGGCCTTCCGGCGCTTTGCCGCCTTCACGGCCGAGGTGCGTCGCGCAGCAGGACGAGAGGCAGCGGCCTTCCGCTTCGGCTTGCGCGCGGTCGATCGGGCGGCAGGTTTCGCCTTCCTCGTCCGCGCTGTCGCGGCAGCTCGTCTCGAGCTCGCCGCGCTGGCCTTGGTCGCTCTCTTCCGGTCTTTTTTCGAAGTTTTTCGGGTCTTCTTTGCCGCCATGGGCGTGCTTTCACACAATCGCTCAGGCTGCCCGCTGCCACGCTGCGGCGAGCTAACATACGATCCAAAAGGCCTAATGCCGGCCCGCAGCCTAGCAATTTGACGATTTATCCGTCAACCAGTCCGGTGCGGAAGTCAGCAGAGAGTGATCTCCGTCCTCTGGATCATCGTCGATCCAGCTAGCACGCTCCGCCGGGGCGCGCCTTCGGTGGGCCCCGCCGCCCCGCCTGAAGGCGAGCGGGCGCCCTCCGGGAGCGAGCCCCCGGCGCTCAGCTGTCGATGTTGATCCCGAGCCGCTGCCGGACGGCGAAGTACTCCTCGCTGACCGCGAAGAGCATGAGCTCCTTGAGCCGCTCCTTCTGGGGCACGGCGGCGCTCGCCTCGTCAGCCGCCTTGATCATCTCCTGCGCCAGCTCGAGGTCGTTCGCGAGGAGGAACCCGGCGCGGTCGGCGGTCAGGTCGATTCCGGACACCCAGCGCTTCAGATCGATGGCGCCCGCCTGGAGGAGCTTGGTGACGATGCTGGCCAGCTGATCGCGCGCCGGCCCGACGATGGTCGGCTCGAGGACCGCCAGGTTGTCCTTCACCGGCCCCTCCAGCTCCTTCGTGATCGGGAAGGTGGGCGAGATCAGCTTGATCGCCGCGAACAGCCAGGCGCGCAGGCCGGTGCCCGTGGGCACGAGGTGGCGGAGGTACATGCCGGGCCGGTAGTAGGTGAGGTGGCGGGCGGCGATGAACGAGGCGGCCTGGGTCGGCAGGTCCATCTGGAGCGCCGCGGCGCCGAGCACGATCGCCGGCACGTGCGCGTGGAGGAACGAGACGCCGCCGCCGTCGTTCGGGTTCTGGAACGTGAGCGGAGCCTCCAGGCCGAGGACGCCCGCGGCGTAGTAGAGCGTCTGCGACATCGGGTAGGGGTGGCGCGAGAGGTCGATCTGGTAGGCGAGCTGGTAGCCGAGCTCCTCCAGCGGCTGCCCGTTCTTCCGCAGCACCGCCGGCTCGATCACGCCGAAGATCGCGGTCAGGAGCGGATCCGCGTCGGGGTGGACGAGCGCGGTCGCCCACGTCTCCTCGTCGAGCGGCTGCTGCGCGGCCGCGGCCGTGTCCGGGCGCATGCGGCGGAAGAAGCGCTCCTCGTCCGGCTCGGCGGCGCTCAGGCAGCAGAGCGCCTGGCACAGGCAGAAGGCGGCGTCGGCCCGCTTCGTCTCGGTGTACAGCTTCCGCAGCAGCCGGTACGCGTCCGGCCGGTAGGGGTTGCGCCGCAGGATCGGGAGCTGCGCGGCCACCGCCTTGTCCAGGTACTGCGCCGGGTTGCTCGCGTACAGGTTCGCCAGGAGCTCGTTCCGCTCGTCGTTGTCCGGATCGAGCGTCTGCGCCGCCTCGTAAGCGTCGATCGCGTCGCTCATCCAGTCGAGCTTGTCCTTGTACAGGGCGCCCAGCCGGTCGAACGTCTCGAGCATCTTCGCCGTGTCGTTCTCCTCGGTCGCGCGATCGAGCTCGACCTTGAGCAGGCGCTCCACCTCCTCGTGGTCGCCCTTCTCGCCGCGGAGCTCGATCGCCTCGGCGAGCGCCCGGGTGAGGGACGGGTCGAGCTCCAGCACCTCGTCGTAGAACCGCGCCGCCCGGTCGAGGTCGCCGAGCTGCCGCGCGCTCACGATCGCGGCGGTGTGCATGTACTTCGCCTTCTGGCGCCGATCGTCGATCTTGGCGGCGAGCTTCAGGACGATGTCGATGAGCTTCGACCAGTCCTTCTCCTCGCTGTAGAGCTGCATCAGCTTGGTGAGGATCTTCCGGTCGTCGGGGCGCTCGTCGAGCGCGGCCACGTAGCTCTTCGCGGCGCGCGTCCGGTCGCTCAGGTGCGTCGCGAGCAGGTCGCCGATCTCGAGCAGGAGCGCGCTCCGCTCCTCGCCGACCACCACGTCGAGCCGCCGGTGCTTGAGGCGCACGACCTCCTCCCAGTCCCCCTTGGCCTCGAACACCCGGGAGAGCAGGGCGAGCGGGGCAGGGGACTCCGGGAGGAGATCGGCGGCGTCGTTCAGCGGGGCGATCGCGCCGTCGGCGTCGCCGGCCGCGAGCCTCGCCTCGCCGAGCCGGAGCAGCGCGTCGGCCCGCTCCCGCTCCGGCAGGTGCGCGCCGAAGCGGTCCACCAGGCCCTCGTAGAGCGACGCGGCCTCCCTGGCCCGGCCCGCGTCGAGGTTGACCTTCGCGGCGCGCGAGATCGCCGCGGGGTCGTCCGGCGCGAGCGCGAGCAGCGCCTGCACGGTGCCGATCGCCTTGCCGCTCGAGCCGCTCTTGCTGAGCGCGTCGACGTAGCGGAGGAGCAGCTTGAGCCCCTGCTCCTTCGGCAGGGCGTCGACCCGGTTCGCCAGCGGCTCGTAGTGCCGCGCCGCCTCGAGGAAGCGGCCGGCTTCGAACGCGAGGTCGCCCGAGATCATGTGCCCGAGCATGCTGGTCGGGTCGAGGTCGACCGCCCTCGTGGCCGCCTCCGCGGCGCGCGCGTCGTCCTTCAGGCGCTCCCGCAAGAGGAGGGCCATCTCGCCGTACAGCCGGGCCTTGGCGAGGTTGCCCTCCGCGCCCTCGGCCTCGCGCGCGATGAGCTCGACGGCGCTCGTCGCGTCGCCCCGCGCGAGGTAGGCCGCGCGCAGCGCCGAGGTCGCGCCCGCGTTGTGCGGCTGCGCGTCGAGGGCCATCTTGTAGCGCTCGATCGCCCCGTCCCGGTCCCCCTTCTCCTCGAGCATCTTCGCCGCGCGGATCCAGAGATCGGCCCTGCTCTCCGCCGTCTTGGCCGTCGCCGCGAGCGACTCGATCGCGCTGAGCGCCGCCGCCGCGTCGCCGGTCGCGGCGCGCACGTGGGCCAGCGACTCGAGCGCCCCGGCGTGGTGCGGGTCGGTCGCGAGCACCCGCTCGTAGGCCTTGCGGGCGCGCTCGGGCGAGCCGACCTGCTCGAGCAGCACGCGCCCCATCGCGAGCAGGATCTCCTCCCGCCGCTTGTCGTCGGACACCATGCCGAGGTGCCGCTCGTAGAGGGCCACCACGTCCTCCCACCGCTCGAGGGCGCGGTAGTGCCGCCCGAGCGCGACCAGCGAGCCCTCGTGCGCGCCGTCGATCCTGAGGATCGCCTCGAGGGCCTCGGCCGCCTTCGCGTGGTCGAGGAACTCCTCGTCGTAGATGCCGGCGATCCGCTCGAGGAGGTTGATCTTCTGCCGCGGCGTCGCGCTGACGTCGATCTGCCGCTCCAGGTTCTGGAGGAGCTCCCTGTAGCGCCCGTTGCGGCTGTAGATGCGATCGAGCCCGCGCAGCGCGGTCAGGCTGGCCGGGTCGAGCTCGAGCGCGGCCTCGTAGCGGCGCGTCGCCTCGCTCAGATCGCCGAGCCGATCTTCGTAGAGCTCGGCGAGCTTGCACACCGTGTCGACGCGCTCCTCGCCCCGCAGCGCCTCGGCGCGCCGCTCGAGGATCTTGGCGTAGCCGGCGTGGTCCTCGATGCGCCGGTAGATCCTGAGCAGCGCGTCGCACGTCCTCGTGTGCCCGGGGTCCTCGGCGAAGATCTGCTCGTACAGATCGCGCGCGCGGTTCGCGTCGTTCAGCTTCGTCTCGAGGAGCTCGGCGGCCGCGGCGCGGAGATCGCGCGCCTCGCCGGGGGTCGCGGCGCGGTCGGCCCGCGAGAGCAGCACCTGGACGAGCTCCTGCCACTGCTGGGCGCGGCGGTAGACCTGCGCGAGCCCCTCCAGCGCCTTCTCGTTCGCCGGGTCGAGCCCGAGCACGAACTGGAAGCAGGGGATCCCGAGGTCGGCCCGCGCGATCTTCTCCGCGTACCAGGGCCCGAGCCGGTTGAAGAGCGCGATCTTCGGCTCGGCGGCCATCGCCTCGTCGGTGCTCGCCTGGCTCAGGATCTGGAGCGCCTCGGCCCAGACCTTCATGTCGCTGCCGGCCGCGCGCTCCAGGTCGACGGCGTACGCGTCCTGCTCCGGATCCTGCGCGAGCGCCTGGGCGAAGGCGAACACCCCCTGGTCCTTGTCGTCGAGCTCCCGCACGTAGAGGTGCCCGATCTCGTTCATGGCCCGGGCGCGCTCGCCCGCGCTCTCGGCCTTCTCGCTCCGCTGGAGGAGCATCTCCACGAGCTCCTCGTGCTTGCCGAGCGCCTTGCGGAGCTCCTCGAGCGCGCTGAAGGCGACGTCGTCGCCCGGGTCGCGCTCGAGCAGGCCCACGTAGATGGCCTCCGCCTTGTCGTGGAGCTTCCCCTTCTCGGAGATCCGGGCCGCCCGGAAGTGCAGCAGCTTCTTCGCCGCGGCCGCGTCTGCGCCGCCCTCGCCCTCGGCGGAGCTCGCGTCGAGCTGGTCGGCCGCCATCACGAGCGCCTCGGCGACCCGCCCCGGATCGGCCCCCTGGTCGACGGTCGCCTCGACGGCGAGCGCGAGGTCCGCGTCGGTCGGCCTCGCCACCAGCCGGTCGATGAGGTCGTTCAGCTGCGCCTCGTCGATCGTCGCCCCCTTCTGCTGCGGCTTGCCGAGCGGCTCGATCGCCTCGATCACCGCGCGCGTCCCCTTCAGCCTCGCGTCCGGCGACTTCGCGAGCAGGCGTCCCGAGAGCTCGTCGATGTCCTTGCCGACCCACCCGCGCGGCGCGGCCGCGCTCGGCGCGGGCGGCGCCTCGGTGAGGTGCGCGAGGGCGACGTCGACCGCGGCCGCGCCCGAGAACACGGGCTTGCCCGTGAGGACCTCGAAGAGCAGCGCGCCGAAGGCGTAGAGATCGCTGGTCGGGCCGGCGACCTCGCCGCGCAGCTGCTCGGGGCTCGCGGTCCGGACGAGCTCCGGGCTCGACCACCCGGCGCCGAGCCGGTCGCCGCCCACGTCGATGAGGACGGGCAGCGGCTGCCCGTCCTCGTCGCGGGCGACGAGGACGTTCTCCAGCTTGAGCGCGCCATGGACGAGGCGCTGCTCGTGGAGCGCCGCGAGCCCGCTCAGGATCCCGCGGAGCAGCGGCCTGGCCTCGTTGACGTGGAGCGGCCCCGAGCGCGCGAGCCGCGCCGAGAGCGGCAGCCCGTCCACGTGCGTGTACGCCACGAACGCCCGCCCGCCCACGAGCCCGGCCTCGACGCCGCTGGCCAGGTTCTCGTGGCGCACCTGCGCGGCCAGGCGGACGTGGGTGAGGAACCTGCGCACCGCCCTGCTGTCCCGCGTCACGTCGCGCCGGAGCACCTTGAGCGTCCTCGGCTCGGTGCCCCGGGTCGCCGCGTAGACGAGGCCCCGCGGCCCCTCGCCGATTTTTCTCGTGATGACGAAGTCGCCGAACGTCTCGCCGGCCGCGAGATCCTCGGGCAGGGCGAGCCCCTGGACGCCGAGGGCGCGGACGCGGGCGTCGACCTCCGCGCGTGAGGCGATGACGGCATCGATCAACGCCTCGATGGCGTCGACCTCGACGCAATGGTCCGTGAGCGCGCGCGCGAAGGAGGCCTTGGAGGCGCCGCCGCCGATCTCGGCCGGGTTGAAGCCGAGGAGGTCGGATGACAGGGCCATCATTTCATCAAGCGAGAAGAGGCGCTCGAGCTCGCCTCGGACGATATCAATGGACATGGGTCTCCTCGGGCCGAGCCCTCGTGCCGGCGTGCGCGCGGCGCTGCGGACCTGCCGGACGGCGGGGCGTGCGTCATGCTAGCGAAGCTTGCGGCGCCACGCGACCTCCGACGCTCGTCCGGCCTTGCCGGCGCGCGCCAGGCGATCGTGCTCGCGGGCGCGCGGCGCGCCGGAGCGCTCATCGCGGCCACAGCCCGCGCGGCGCCGCGGGGGCGGGCCGCGCTCACGCCGTCTGCCCAGCCGCGACCCGGTGGAAGTTAACGCGGAGTTGCAGGAAGGTTGAAGGAAAGTTGACAGGATTGCCGGCAATGTGCGAGCGGATGTCTGTGCGTCGCATAGCGCAGTTCCTGGAGCGGACGCTCCCCATCGCGGTGCTGGTCGTCGCGGCCGTGGGCGCCCCGGTCATGATCTTCTCGCCTCAGGGGCTGCCGCGCCTGCGGGAGCTCGAGAGAGAGCTCGCCGACGTCGACGAGGAGAACGCCGAACTCGGGCGGCAGATCGAGGCGCTTCGCGGCAGGGTGGCGCGCCTCCGCGACGACCCGACCGCCGTGGAGCGGATCGCGCGCGACAACCTGGGTCTCGTGAGGCAGAGCGAGGTGGTGTTTCAGTTCTCCCGCTGAGGACTCGAGGCTTCCGCGTCTGTCCCAGGCCTGTTGTCGTTACAGACACCGGACAGACACCGGGGCTCCGGCGCAGGGCGCCCGGCGTGATCACGTGAGCTCGCCCGGCGCGCGCCCCAGCGCCGCCAGCCCCGGGGGCTCGCCCGCAGGGACGCCCCCGCCGAGGCACGCCGCCCGCGACGCTCGCCCGGCGCCGCGCGCTCCGCGAGGGCCATTGCGCCGGCGGCCGGGCCTCCCGTCGCCGCCGGCGAGGTGCGGTCTGCTCCCCCACGGCGCCGTGCTCTCCTTGTTACAGTTACAGAGAGACAGCGAGATCCTGCCGAGAGCGGTCCTCGCCGGGTGACCGGCGTGCGTCGTGGTTGCGTGGTCGCGCGCCGCACGCTGGCAGCGCCCTTTCTGGTATCGTGCAGCGAGTGTCGCTAGACCTGGGCCGCCTCCTCATCTCCGCCGGCGCCGTCTCGAAGGCTGAGGTCGAAGCCGCCCTCTTCGTGGCGGTGCTGCGGGGCATCTCGTTCCCTCGCGCCCTCATCGATCGCGCCGCCATCACCGAGCGCGCCCTGGAGGCGGAGCTCGAGCGCCGCGGCGGCCTCGCGCTGCGGCAGGTCGTCGGCGCCCGCGAGCTCGTCGCGCGCCTGCCGCGCGCCATGTGCCGCCGCCTCGGCGCCGTCCCGATCCGCGTCGATCCCGGCGCCGGCACCGTCGACGTCGCGGCCGCCGATCCGCTCGATCGCCACATCGCCGACGAGTTCAGCTTCCACCTCGGCGCGCCGGTGCGCATCTTCCGGGCGCCGATCACGGCGATCGAGGAGGCCATCCGCGCCCTGGAGCTCGACGAGCGGGAGCAGGTCCCGGTCCGCCGGCGCCGGGCGACGCCCGCATTTCCCCACGGCGCGCCGCAGTCGACCATCCCGCCGCCGCCGTCGCACGAGGTGCCGATCCCGCTCATCCGGCGCGCCCCGGTGCCCTCCTTCGACGAGGCGGGCCTGGTCGAGTCGCCCGGCGGCAGCGCGGGGCGCCGCGCTCCGTCGCAGAACGGCCACGCCCTGCTGGTCGACGCGCGTTCGCCGCAGGAAGAGCCGATCCTGCCGCTCCGGCACGCCAAGGCGGCGCGCGACGCGCGCGCCTCGTCCTCGATCGCCCTGCGCCCGCTGGAGGCCGAGCGCGCCGCGGGCGCGGGCTCCGCGCGCTCGGCGACCCTGAAGGCGCCGGCGGTCGAGCCGCCCGCGGTCTCGTTCCCGCCCCCTCCGCCGGTGGAGATCTCGCCGCCCTTCAAGCTGCTCGCCTCGATCATGCCCCAGAGCTCGCCTGGCCCCGGCAGCGGGCCGGAGAGCGGCGGCCGCGAGCCGGCCCCCTCGACGCGGCGCCTCGGCCGGCTGCCCCTCGACGCGCCGTCCGGGTTCGCGCCGGGGCGCCGGGGCGCTGCCGATGCCGGGCTCCCCTCGTCGCACCGCGGGGGCGAGGGCCGTCCGCCGAGCGCCGCGCCGCCGTCGAGCAGGCGCTCGGGGCGGCTCCCGGCGCTGCCCCCCGCGCCCGAGCCGGAGCTCTCCGACGCCATCGACGACGACCCGCCGCCGCAGCCCTTCGTCGATCTGAGCGACGTCATCGACGCGCTGTACCTCGCGCGCACGCGCGACGACGTCGTCCGGCTCGCGCTGCGGGGGCTGCGCCTGTTCGCGCGGCGGGTCGCGATCTTCGCCGCGCACCGGGGGGTCTTCCGCGGCTTCGCCTGCAACGCGGAGTTCGGCGACCAGGAAGCGCTGCGGAAGCTCACCCTTCCGATGGACCAGCCCAGCGTCCTCGCCACGGCGGTGGCGACGCACCTCTACGTCGGGCCGATCCCCGGCACGCCCACCCACGCGCCGCTGCTCGACGTCATGGTCAACCCGAGCCTCGACGTCGCCGCCGTCGCGGTCCAGGTCGTCGGCCGGCCCGCGATGATCCTGGTCGCCGACCGGATCATCGACTCCTCGAGCGGATCGCGCCGGATGGTCGAGCTCGCGCGCGCAGTCGGCGAGGCGTTCAGCCGGATCCTGTCCGCGCGCGGGTGAGCCGCCGCCGCTCGCGGCGCCCCGGAGCGCGGATCGCCCCACCGGCGCCGTCGCTCTTCTCCTGCGCGATGCCGTCGCAGTTCTCCTTCCCGACGTCATCGCTCGCCGCGCGCGAGGTGCCGGCGTGGCGCGCGACCGCGAACGGAGACCACCGGGGGCGCGACGCTGGCGCGGCGCGGGGTGGCAGATCGCTCGCGGACAGCATCGCGAGGGCCCGCGGCGCAGCGGCCGCGCATCCATGCCGTGCGCGTGACGGCGCAGGCGCTCGCCGCTTCGAGCACGCGGTGAAGCGCGGGGCCATCGCGGGGCAGGGCGCGCTCGTGTCCGACGCGCCGCCGGCGCCGTCGCACGCGCGCCGATCCTCGCCCGGAGGTAGATCCGAGCGCACGCAAGCGCGCCTCGAGCGCGGCGCGCGAACACACCGCGAGCCCGAGCCGCTCGCGCGCGACGTCGCCGCGACGCGCCGCGCGTCGAGCGCGCAGCGCCCTCTCTCGACGCCGTGACGGCGGGCGCGACGTCGCCGCGATCTGCCACGCGCTGCGCGCGCCCAGCACCGGGGCGCGACCAGTATCCGACCGCAGGTCATCTCTTCGGCAGCGCCTTCGCAGCGCCCCTGCGCGGGCGCATCGCGGTTGCAGCTGCTGCGCGATCGCGCTGGCGCAGGGCGCGCGCCGCGCGTCGCTCTCACGGCTGACCCGGCGCACGCGGCCACGTCCGTGCGCACCGCGCGCGCTGCGCCGCCGCGCCGCGCGTTGCGCCGCCGGCGTTGCAGGCATGCGCTCCGCGGCTTTCATTTGCGCAACGTAGGAAGGAAAATCCCGATGCTTGTCGTCGTGCAAGTGCGCGTGGCGCGAACTCAAGAGGTGTGATTTTCCAGTGTATCTACCCGGAGCGATCCGCTTGTTTCGCGTGTCACGGGAATTTTCTTCTACCAGGGTAACTCGGTACGCTCCTTTCGAAATTTTTTACAATCCGGAACCCTTTTTCTGAACGCCGGTCAGATTTGGCTATCCGACTGAGGGTCAAATCGGGTTAAGGCATTTGGGTCTCATCGAGTTCGCCTGGACAGCGTGGTTCGCCTCCCCGAAAGGAGCTTCAAATGCATCCTGCAAAGCCGCACGAGAGCAATGTGGTCACCCGTAAGTTCGCAGTGGTGGTCGCTGGTTTGACCGCCGTTGTGGCCGGTTGCTCGGCAGACGTCGGCGACGCCAGCATCGAGGCAGTCGGCACGAATCAACTGGGATTTGACCACTTCGAGCGGACGGTCTTCCGCGAGGCTGACACGGGCGTCTATATTGTTAACGGGGATACGCCGGTCGTGGATATCAAGCATCTGCGCGAGTTCTGGGAGACGCATGTGCGCGATGGTGCGCTGATCGTCAACCAGTCTGGTGGGAGCGACGTTATCTGGACGACGGAGCAGCGGCGCAATCTCACCTACTGCGTGAGCACGAGATTCGGGGACCGTTACGAGACCGTCGTGACGGCGATGGAGGAGGCCGTCCAGGCGTGGGAGGAGGTCACCGACGTCGACTTCATCCACGTGGAGTCGGCCGACTCGAGCTGCACGTCGAGCACCAGCGGCGTCCTGTTCGACGTGAACCCGGTGAACACGGGCGGCCAGTACCTGGCCCGCGCCTTCTTCCCCGGCCAGTCGAGGTCGACGCGGAACGTGCTGATCGACAGGACCGCTTTCGGCAGCACCCAGCCCACGCTCACGGGCATTCTCCGCCACGAGCTGGGGCACACCCTCGCTTTCCGGCACGAGCACACCCGTCCTGAGGCCGGCACCTGCTTCGAGGACGACAACTGGCGCGCCCTCACGGAGTACGACGGAGCCTCCGTCATGCACTATCCGCAGTGCAACGGCACCGGCGACAGGACGCTCAACCTCACGCAGAAGGACATCGATGGCGTTCAGTCACTCTACGGCACCCCCGAGGGCGGCGGCGACGGCGGCGGCGGCGGCGGCGGCGGCGGTGGCGGGGGCGGCGGCGGCGGTGGCGGTGGCGGCGAGCCGGTGACCGAGAAATTCAGCGGCCGTGTCGCGCGCGGGGCGTTCGACGTGGTCGGGCCCGCGGAGGGGTTCGAGGTCGTGCCCGGGACCACCTTCACGGTCGTCATGACCGGGACCGGAGATCCCGATCTCTTCGTGAAGTTCGGCTCTGCGCCGACGGCGAGGTCGTTCGATTGCCGGCCCTACCTCAGCGACGCCAACGAGACGTGCACGCTCGATGTGCCCGAAGGCGAGACGAGGGCCTTCATCAAGGTGCAAGGCTTCGCGGCCTCGAACTACGACATCGAGGTGAGCTACTCCGCGCCGGGAGCCCCCGCGTCCGGCGGCACCGAGACGTCGACGAGCTTCGAAGGATCCATCTCGCGGCGCGAGACGGCCGCCCACGGACCGATCGCCGTCGCCCCGGGCACGACGCTCCGGGCCGTGATGAGCGGCTCCGGCGATCCCGACCTCTACGTGCGGTTCGGCGCGCAGCCCACGTTGAGCAACTTCGACTGCCGTCCTTACCTCGACGGCGCGGACGAGACCTGCGAGCTGACGGTCCCGGAAGGGCAGTCCGAGGCCTTCCTCCTCGTGAACGCGTACTCGACCAGCTCGTACACCGTGCAGGTCAACTACACGACGCCCTGACGCGACGGACGCGCGGACCGCACCCGCGCGAAGAGAGCACGGATCGCAGGACAATCACGCCACGGCGGACACCGAGGACGGGAATCGCCCCTCCTCGGCGTCCCCGCGATCGCTCCTCCCGGACGCCGCCGATCGGCGGGTAGGCTCGACCGGAGTGCCAGGGCGCGGCGGCGCCATTCACACCCTCACCAGCTTCCAGATGGCCGTCGGGTAGGCTCAACCAGAGCGCCAGGACGCGGCAGCGCCACTCCCACCCGCCTCGCAGGCGGTCGGCGCCGTCGCCGCTTCGCCGAGCGAGAGGGAGGTGATGAACTCGTGATCCACCGACAGCGCCGCGTCGCCGAGAACCACGAACGTGTCGCGGCCGTCCTCGACGACGAGCTGATCGCTGAGGATCTCGTGGCTCTCGGCCGTCATGTCGTCGAACAGGCGGGCGCTCGGCGCGGCCTGCGCCGCCCGCCGCGCGACCCACGCCGCGACCGGCGTCACCAACGAGCTCACCGGCGCATAGATGGTGGCCTCGCCGGTCGGGATCCGGACGAAGCCCGGCGCGATCCCGGCGCGGCGGAGCAGCGCGGCGCCGTGCTGCGGATCGAGGATCATCCGCTTCACCACGCCGGCGGCGTTGCTCAGCGAGACGTCCGCGTAGACGAGGCGACCCGAGGTGTCGATCTCGGCATACTCGCGCAGGACGCCGCCGGCGGGGAGCGCGCCGGCCTCCGCGCGCGCGGACCGGGTCTCGCTCGACAGGGTCTCCGAGCCATCCGGCCGGACCCGCCGCTCGACCCGGCTCTGCGCCCCGGCGGCGCCGAAGAACGTGTAAACCTTCATCTCGGCCTTCTCGGTCGGTCCCCCGGAGAGGCAGGCGGCTGCCCCCGGAGTGGCCCGATCCCCGGCCGGATTTGTCGCGCTGTCGCCACAGCCCCCGAGCACGATGCCCGTGAGCGCGACCGCGAACAACAGTGAGGTGCGTGTGCTCATACCCACTCTTCGCCGGCGCCTCGTGTTTATTTCATGCTCGCTTCCTTTTTCGCGAAGCGGCAGGTCCGCGACGGGCGGGGCGGACGCCATCGGGGAGGACGCGCCCCGGGCAGCGCACGAAAGCGACGCGAAAAGCGCGCGCGGGCGACGCGAAAGCGCGCGCGGGACGACGTGAAGGCGCGCGCGGGACGACGTGAAGGCGCGCGCGGGACGACGTGAAGGCGCGCGCAGTGAGATGCGAGAGCGCAGCGAGAGGCGGGAGGAGGCGGGACGGCGTGGCGGGCGGTCCGCGATGGAAATCTCCGGCGCGCGCCCGCCCGCGAGGAAATCGACCCCCGCGCCTCGGTGAATGATAGGCTGCACGCGCGGATCCATCGAAGGACGCCGCTGCTTGCCCATGCCGAACGAGACCCCTCACGCCCATCGCTTCACCTGGCTGTTGGCCGCGCTGCTCGTGGAGTCCGTCGCGCTGGCCGCATGCATTGGAGATCCGTTTCAGGTCGGCGGCGGCGCCGGGGTAGGGGCCGCCGGCGGCGGCGGCAGCGAGCCGATGGGCGGCGGCGGCAGCGAACCGATGGGCGGCGGCGGCGCCGGGGTAGGGGCCGCCGGCGGGGGACCGCCGTCCGTCCCGGTGACCTGGCCGGACTCGCTGACGAAACGCTGCTCGGACGGCACGACCGTGCTGGAGGAGTGCCCGGGACCGTCGGAGCCCTTCTTCGGACAGGACGGGAACTACGAGATCGCCGTTCCCTCCTATACGGAGCGCGACGGCACCGTGAAGGACTCGGTGACCGGGCGCGTATGGGAGAAGGTGACGGAGAACGTGACATTCACCCTGGCCGGCGCGCAGGAGCACTGCGCGACGCTCGCCGCCGAGCAGCTCGGCGGCCTCGCGACATGGCGCCTCCCGACGCGGCGCGAGCTCGTCTCCATCCTGGACTTCGGCCACACCACGGCGTTTCCGGACATCTTCGCGGCGGCGCAGGACAGCTTCTACTGGTCCGCGACCGACGTCGCCGGGGACAGCACGTACTCCTGGGGCGTGCTCGCCAGCAAGGCGACGATCGGGTTCTACGAGAAGGACGGCATGGCCATCGCCCATGCGCTGTGCATCGCAGGCGAGCAGGAGACCACGCCGGCCGCTCTGTCGATCGGAGAGGACTGGGTGCTCGATGGCTCGACGGGGCTCGTCTGGCAGCGCCACGCCTCCACGACCCGGTTCATCTGGAGCGCCGCCCTCGCGCACTGCGAGGAGCTCACCTTGGCCGGCCAGAGCGACTGGCGGCTGCCGAGCGCGAAGGAGCTGCTCTCGATCGTCGATGATCTGCGGTCCGGCCCGGCGATCGACGTGGAAGCGTTCCCGGGGACACCGTCCGATCCCTTCTGGTCGTCGACGCCCGCCATCGACAGCGCGGACAACGCCATCCTCGTCAACTTCTCGAACGGCGCGTCGCAGGACCACACGGTCCGCGATCGGCGGCTCGCGCGCTGCGTTCGCTCCGACAGGTGAGCGCCGCGGCGGCTCAGCCGCCGGGCTTGACGAACTTCAGGACGAAGCGATCGCTCGTGCCTCGCTTCTCGCCGGCCACCATGGGCGAGGCGTTCCAGTCGCGCGTGTCCGTCGGGGTCCGCAGGAACGTCGCCTCGGCAGCGAGCCGGAAGCCGGCCCGCTCGATCTCCTCGCGCACGACCTTCTCCTCGATCCGGTGGAGCGTCTTCACCTCGGTCACGCCCGTCCCGTCACGCCCGCTGTGGTCGATGATCGCGAACACGCCGCCGGGCTTGAGCGCGCGGAAGATCGCGCGGTTCATCGCGGCCCGGTCCACCTCCATCCACACCGTGTCGTGGTAGAAGAGGACGAGGAACACGGCGTCGAGGTCCCGCGCCTCGGGCGGCAGCGGGTCGTCGAGCTCGCGGTCGACCCGGACCACCGCCTTCATCACGGGCTTCTTCAGCCGCTCGCTCCACGGCTTCTCGGCGAAGCGCTCGAGGACGAAGCGGTTGTTCTGCGCGTAGACGGCCCCGCCGGGGCCCACCGCCCGCGCCAGGAGCTCGGCCGTGTAGCCGCCACCGGCCTCGAGCTCCGCGACCTTCATCCCCGGCTGGATGCCGAAAAACGCGAGCGTCTCCGCCGGCTTGCGACCGGCGTCGAGCGCCCGGTCGGCCTCCGCCCGGTCGGCGGCGTCGACGACGGCGCGCAGGGTCGGCGGCACCTCGACCGAGGTGACCCGGGAGGGCGCCTGGGGGGTCGCGTCGGCCGGCGCAGACGGCGCGGCGGGGGCCGTGGCCGGCGCTGCGTCGGGCGCGGCGGCCGGAGCAGACGGCGCGGCGGGGGGCGCGGAAGCACAGCCGGTGAGCGCGGCGAGGGCGAGGGCGACGAGGGCGTTGGGGCTTCGCACGCAGCGCTGCTAGCCGAGCGGGCTGAGCGCCGCAAGCGGATCGAGGCCGGGCGCGCCCGGCGCGGCGCAGCGATCAGCGCGGGCGGCGCGGCGCGGCGATCAGCGCAGGTGGACGACGGCGGTCCCGGCGGCCGACACCGTGACGGAGAGCTGCTGGGTGCGGGCGGGGTCGACCCCCGAGGTCGCGCGCAGGTTGAAGCTGCCGCAAGGCCAGCGGTACTCGCCCGGCGCCCGCACCTCGGCGGGACCGCCCGAGACGAGCCACGCCTCGCCGGCGTCGAGACGGAGCGCCCCCTGGCAGGTCGCGCCGGGGGCTGCGTCCGGGGTGGCGCCCGCGGCGGGGGCTGCGTCCGGGGTGGCGCCCGCGGCGGGGGCTGCGTCCGGGGTGGCGCTCGCCGCGGGGGCTGCGTCGGGCGCAGCGCTCGCCGCGAGGGCTGCATCCGGGATGGCGCTCGCCGGAGGAGCCGGCCGTCGCAAGGGCACGAGCGCGGCCCGCGCCGCGGCGGCGAGCCGCGGCCGCGCCAAGGCAGAGGCGTGCTGCGCTGCCGCGGGGGGCGCCGCGCTCAGGCGACCGCGGCTGACGCGCACGCTGGCGATCGCGATCCCGGCCAGCGCGGCGCAGGCGATCGCCGCCGCGAGCAGGCGCTGCCGCGAGCCCCCGGCCGGAGGCAGGGACTGGCCCGACGCCGAGAGCGGCGGCCGGAGCTCGTCCCGCGCCCGCGGCGCCGACGAGCCGGAGGCTTTCACCGACGGGGCCGAGAACGCGTCCGGCGAGCTCTCCTCGCCCGACACCGGCGCCACGGCGTGGAAGCCGCCGCTCACCGGGGCGCTCGACGGCTCCGGGAGCGCCGCGCCCGACCCGTCGAGCGGCTCGTCCTCGCCAGCGAGCGCCTGCGAAGGCGCCCCCGGGCGCCTCGAAACGCGCAGGGTGAAGGGGCTGTCCCCGTCGGCGCGCGTCAGCTCGCCGCCCTCCAGGTCGTCGTCGTCATGGGGGGGCTCGGACGTGGTGAGGCCCGCAGCGCGCGACTCGGGCGGCTCCTTCAGCGCCGCGTTCACGAGCGCCGCGAGGTCCTCCGGCGCGCCGATCTCATGGCCAGCCTCGCGCAGCGCCTCGATGGCCTCCAGCATCGCGCCGGCGTCGGGGAAGCGGTCCTCCCGGCGGGGCGCGAGCGCGCGCGCGAGGAGCGCCTCGAGCGCGGGGCTCACCTCGGAACGCAGCTCGCTCGCCCGCAGCATCTGCCCTTCGCGCGCCGCCGCCATCCGCGTGGCGGCGCTCGTCCCGGAGAACGGCCGCTCGCTGGTGAGCATCTGGAAGAGGACCACCCCGAGCGCGAACAGGTCGGCGCGGGCGTCGACCCGCTCGCCGTCGAACTGCTCGGGCGGCATGTAGCTCGGCTTCCCGACGAGATCGCGCCTCGCCGCGTCGCCAGCCTCCCCCCGCATGGCGATCGCCACGCCGAAGTCCGCGATCTTCACCGCGCCGGCCAGCGAGATGAGCACGTTCCCCGGGCTCACGTCGCGGTGCACCATGAGCCGCCCCTCGGCGGCCGAGCGCTCGTGCGCGTAGCCCAGCCCCTTGAGGACCTCGGACGCCACGAACAGCGCGACAGGCACCGGGACGGCATCCCCGCGAGCCCACAGCCACCGGCAGAGCCGACCTAGATCCGTCCCGGACACAAGTTCGCAGACGAGATAGAAGTCGCCCGCCTCGTCGATGCCGAAGTCGAGCACCTCATCGATGTTGGGGTGCTTGAGGCGGGTCATCATGCTCGCCTCGTCGATGAACAGCTGTTTGAGGTCGTCGCTGCCCGCGTGCATCGGGACGATTCGCTTGATGGCGACCGGGATCTCCGCGCCATCCGGCCCGAGCGCGACCGCGCGAAACACCTCCCCCAGCCCGCCGCGCGCCATCCTCGGCCCGATGGCGTAACGCCCCAGAACAAACCCCCTCGATGGCGCGCTCTCCACGGTGCCCAGACTCTAAATGGCACCGAGGGGCCCGGTAAAGGGGCGACCGCGCTCGACCACCGCAGATCCCTGCGGTCGATTGCACAAATCGACTCGCGGTGCTGCTGCCTCGGCAAAACCGCTCTGTCCCGGCGGCCCGCCGCCAGATCGCGACACGTCCACAGCGAACTTCTTGCGCCGGTGCGGGGTGCGCCGACCTGCGGCGCAGGACGCGGCGGGTGTCGCTGAATCTGCGTGGGTCTGGTACAAGTCCGCTCAGGACATGATGAAAGCTGCCCCGAACGAACCGACTCCGGTTGTCTTCATCACCGGCGCCTCCGCGGGGTTTGGCGCCGCGATCGCCCGACGCTTCGCTGGCCTGGGCGCTCGCCTGATCCTCGCCGCGCGCCGTTACGAGCGCCTCGAGGCGCTCGCCGCCGAGCTCACGGGCGGGGGGGCGAGCTCGTCGGGCGCCGAGGGGGGCGCGCGGGCGGCGGCGGTCCACCTCCTGCGGCTGGACGTCCGCGATCGGGGCGCGGTGGATCGGGCGATCGCGGAGCTCCCGCCGGAGCTCGCCGAGGTGTCGGTGCTCGTGAACAACGCGGGCGGCGCGATCGGCCTCTCGCCGGCGCACACGGCGGATCCCGACGACTGGGAGCAGATGGTCGACACGAACATCAAGGGGCTGCTCCACTGCACCCGGGCGCTCCTGCCCGGCATGGTGGCGCGCGACCGGGGGCACATCATCAACATCGGCTCGGTGGCCGCCGAGACGCCGTATCCCGGGAGCAACGTCTACGGCGCGTGCAAGGCGTTCGTGGCGCAGTTCTCGCTGAACCTGCGCGCGGATCTCCTCGGCAGCCGGGTGCGCGTCACCGACATCGAGCCCGGCCTCGCCGAGACCGAGTTCTCGCTGGTGCGCTTCAAGGGCGACCGGGACAGGGCGGCCGCCGTCTACCAGGGCGTGAAGCCGCTCTCGGCCGAGGACGTGGCCGAGGCCGTGCTCTGGTGCGCGACGCTCCCGGAGCACGTCAATGTGAACCGGCTCGAGCTGATGCCCGTCATGCAGGCGTTCGCCGGCTTCGCGGTGAAGCGAAGCTAGAGCGGCGCTCACCCGCTTCGGATACGGGCCCATCTCGGCGTTTTCGGTGCTCAGCGCACGGGAGTGCGCCTGCGCGCCGAAAACGCCGATCTGGACCCGTCTCCTGTGCGGGTGAGCGCCGCTCTGCCTGCGTGACCGAGTGAGAGGGGACCCGCAAAGGACACGACGAGAGCTCAGAGATCGTTTGTCTTGGCGTCTTGGCGGGTCAATCTTCTCTCGCTCTCATGCTCACGCCTGGTGCAGCAGGAGCTGCAGGAGGCCGAGGGCGGCGCGCTTGCGGAGGCCCTCGACGGACTCCGTCGCGCCGACGCAGAGAGGACAGCCGGCCACCTCGCAGCCGCAGCCCGCGATGAGCTGGCGCGTGCGCGCGAGGAGCTCGTCGCGCTGCTCGTAGATGCGCTCGGCGAGCCCGACGCCGCCAGGCACGTTGTCGAACAGGAACAGCGTCGGATCGAAGACCCCGGCCACCTCGCCGTCGGGCGCGGCGTCCGGCGCGCGCGCCTCGCTGCCGTCCTCGAGCGTCTGGCCTATGTCGCGCGGATCGCACATGAGCGAGAGCGTCGCCACCGTCTCCAGCGCCCGCGCGATCCCGCGCAGCCCGTCGATGGCGGTCGCGCGGCCGAGGCCGAGCTCCTCGCAGAGCGGCTCGGGCACGGTGAGCCAGAAAGACGTCGTGTGCATCTGGATGTCGGGCAACCGCACGTCGCCGTAACCCGTGTTCTCGTGGGTGTAGAACTTGATCTTCTTGTACCCGACTATCTTCTCCACGACGCTCACCTCGCCGAACGAGGCGGCCGCCCGGCCGAGCGGGGACGACGCGCTCTCATCGAGGATGCTCACCTTGCGGTGGGTGAGCGCGGTCGTGAAATAATCGGGGACGACCTTCGTCACGAACGCCTTGTGGTTCTCGTAGTCGAGCCGCTCGACCTGGTACTGCTCGCCGTCGTGCTGGTAGATGGCCTGTTCGTGGAGCATCGTCGGCGCGGCGCGCCAGTCGAGCTCGGCGAGCGTCTTGCCATGGGCCTTGTCGATGATGACGAAGTTGTCCCAGCCCACCGAGCGCAGGCTCACGTGGTTCGCCGGGTAGGCGTCGGTCGCCCAGTGAAAGCGATCGTTCGACTCGTGCACGACGCCGTTGTCCTGGAGGAAGCGGAGCGCCGCGACGGTGTCGTCCGACGGCATCGCCGCGTAGGGCTCGCCCTTGAGGAAGGGCAGCTCGAACGCCGCGCACTTCAGGTGCTGCACCAGGATCTCGGTGTTGTGCGGATCGATGCGCGCCGACTCGGCCCCGCGCTCGAGCAGGTAGCTCGGGTTCCTCGCGAGGTACTGGTCGAGCGCCGCGCTCGTCGCGCACAGGACCGCGATGCTCGTCTTGCCGCGCCGGCCCGCGCGGCCGAAGCGCTGCCACGTCTCCGCGACCGAGCCGGGGTAGCCAGCGCAGATCACCGCGTCGAGCTCGCCGATGTCGATGCCGAGCTCGAGCGCGTTCGTCGCCACGACGCAGAGGATCTCGCCCTCGCGCAGCCCCCGCTCCACCCGGCGGCGCGTCTCCGGCAGGTACCCGCCGCGGTAGGCCATGATCGCGTCCTCGGCCCCGATCTCCTTGCCGACGCCCTCGCGCAGGTACTTCAGCATGATCTCCACCGAGTTGCGCGACTGGCCGAACACCAGCGTGGGCACGCGGGCGCGCGCGAGATCCGAGGCGAGGCGCACCGCGCTCTTCAGCGTGCTGGCGCGCACCCCGAGCTCGGCGTTGACCACGGGCGGGTTGTACAGGAAGAACCGCCGCGGGCCGCGCGGGGCGCCGGACTCGTCGATGAGGTCGAGCTCGTCCTCGTCGACGCCGAGCAGGCGCGCGGCGTGCGCCCGCGGGTTGCCGATGGTCGCCGTCGCGCAGAGGAACGTCGGGCTCGAGCCGTGGAAGGCGGCGACCCGGCGCAGCCGGGCGAGGACGTGGGCGACGTGCGACCCGAACACGCCGCGGTAGGTGTGGAGCTCGTCGAGCACGACGTAGCGCAGGCGCTGGAACGTCCGCGCCCAGTGCGCGTGGTGCGGCAGGATCCCCGCGTGGAGCATGTCGGGGTTGGTCATCACGATGGGGCTGCGCTCGCGCGCCGCCCGCCGCGCGTCGCCCGGCGTGTCCCCGTCGTAGACGATGGCCGGGATCGTGAGCCCCGCCTCGCGGATGAGCGCGTGCAGGCCGGCCTCCTGGTCCCGGGCGAGCGCCTTGGTCGGGTACAGGTAGATGGCGCTGCCGCCCTGGCCCGACGCCGCGCCCTCGGCCAGCGCGTCGAGCACCGGGAGGTGAAAGCAGAGGCTCTTGCCGCTCGCAGTCGGCGTCGCGACGACGACGTGCCGCCCGGCCCGGGCGGCCTCCGCGCCCCGCTGATCGCCGCGCGCCGCCGCGAAGGCCCGAGCCTGGTGGTCGTAGAGCCGGGTGATGCCGCGCCGCTCCAGCGCGCCGCGGAGCGCCGGCGAGAGCGCCTCGGGCATCGGGGAGGTGCGCGCCTCGGCGGGCGGCAGCTCGCGATCCGCCGTGAAACAAGGGCGGACATAGCCGGAGGCAAGCCACGACGAGATGACGGTCTCGACGCCGGTCTCGATCTTCCAGGGGGGCGACGGCATGACGCGGGCATACTAAACAGATGCGCCGTGTCGCTCAACCGGATCAGGCAAGGCGCGCGCGGCGGGTGGATCCGCCCGGGCCCACCGGGTCAGGCCGCGCCGATCCGCGTCAGCCCGCGCGCGGTGAGGGCGGGCTGACGCGGATCGGCGCGGTGGAGCGTGAAGGCCGGCGCGGCAGGCGCGCGTACAGCGGAGAGAGGACAGCTCCTGTCCGCGGGCGAGATGCGCTGTCCCCGCCCTCTCGCGGGGCCCTGGGCCGCTCGCGAGAGGGCGGGGAGCGGGCGAATGACCCGTTTGCGCGCAACGGATGGGAAGCGCGGATACGGCGCGTGAGGCGATGTCTCAGCGCGCGCGTCGCGGCTGCTGCACCGACGGACAGCGGGCTGCGCGCCTCGTGGGCGCGCTAGGGCGCGGCCCGATGGGCTGCTGGCCTGGTGTGCTGGTTGCCTGAGGAGCGAGCCGACCGGCGACGGAGAGCCGGAGTCGAGACCCACATCCGCTCTTTGACCCGCCAGCGCCGGGCGATCGCTCGCCGGGGGCTGGCCACGAGGTGTTGCCCATGAGAAACGCAGTGATCTTGACGCTCCTCGGCGCGTCGGCGGCGGGGTGCGCCGCGCGCGCGGCGACGTTCGACGAGCGGCTCGTCGCGTCGCAGGCGCAGATTCGAGCCGCCGAGGAGGTCGGTGTCGAGGAGATCCCGCGGGCGGATCTCCACCTCCGCCTCGCCCGGGAGCAGGTGCAGAGGGCGCAGCGGCTGTCGGCAGAGGGCGTGCCGGATCGGGCGTGGCGCATGCTCCTGCGCGCGGAGGCGGACGCGGAGCTCGCGGTCGCCGTAGCGCGCGAGGCGCGGGTCGAGGCCCTCGTGCGCGAGGCGCTCGGGGAGGTCGGATCCATCCAGCAGCGGCTCCGGTAGGGGCCCGGGAGGAGGCGCGGAATCATGCGATGCAACCAGAGGGTGATGGTCATGCTGGCCCTCGGCGGTCTCCTGGGGTGCGCGAGCGCCCCGCTGCCGCCGAAGGAGCTCATCAGCGCGAGGGAGAGCTACGAGCGCGCCCGGGCGAGCGCGGCGGCGGAGCTCGCGCCCGCGGACCTGCACGGCGCCCGCGAGGCGCTGGAGCGCGCGGAGCGCGCGTTCGCCGAGGAGCACGAGATCACCAAGGCGAGGGACCTCGCGTACCTCGCGGATCGCCGGGCGCAGCTGGCCGAGTCGCTCGGGCGCACGGCGGCCGCGGAGCGGCAGCGCGGCGCGGCGCTCCAGGCGTACGGCGAGCTGCAGCTCGCGCTGCGCAGGAAGGGGGCGCCGCCGGCAGGCCCAGCAGGACCAGACGACCCGGCCGGGCCGCCTGGTCGCCAGGGGACGACGCCGGCGCAGGTAAGCGCCCGGGAGCGCCCGCTGACGATCCTGCAGGGCCGGTGAGCGGACACTCCAGGCTGTTTGCTCCGCGCTACGGCATCGCGTAGAAGCGAGGACGATGTCCTCGGACGCACCGCAAGCGTCGCCCGCCGCGCACCTGCCCGACGAGCTCCCGCGAGGCGAGCAGGCCTCGCTCACCTTCCTGGCGGTCGTGGCGCTCGTCTCGTGCGCCGCCGACCTCGCGACGAAGGCGTGGGCGCACGCGCGGCTCGCCGGGTTCGACGCGAAGCGGTCGGGCGCGAAGGTCTTCACGGTCATCCCGGATCACCTGGATTTCATCTTCGCGCAGAACCCCGGCGGGGCCTGGAGCTTCCTGCGCAGCCTGCCGGACGGGCTGCGGCGGCCGTTCTTCCTGTTCGTCTCGGCCGCGGCGATCGTCTTCATCTTCTCGATCTACCGGCGCGTCCACCGGAACCAGACCGCGATGAAGTGGGGCCTGGCGCTGGCGCTCGGCGGCGCGATGGGCAACCTGGTCGACCGGATCCGTTACGGCTGGGTCATCGACTTCATCGACGTGTACGTGTCCCGCGGCGGCCAGGAGTTTCACTGGCCGACGTTCAACGTGGCCGACATCGCGATCGTCGCCGGGGTCATCCTGATGTCCACGGACATGATCGCCTCCGCCCGCAACGCGAGCGCGCCCGCGCCGGACGCAGGCGGCGCGCCCCCTGGCCCGGCAGGCGGCGACGCCGGCCCTCCGCTCTCGACCGAGGTGCCCCCGCCGGCCCCTCCGGCGAGCTGAGAGCCAGAAGCGGCGAGCGCGCCCGGAGCAGGCGCGCGCGAGCCAAGCGAAGGATGCGGGGGAGGGGGACGGCGCGACGTGCGAGACGTGCGCGGCGCGAAAGACGCGAAAGACGCGCGAGACCGTGCGCTCGCGGAGGGAAGCCTTTGCCGGAGCGCTCGGATTGTCGTAGAGGAACGCGTTCCGCATGAGCGAAGACGCGACGCCGCGAGATGCTGCCGTGGAGACGAAAGGTGCCGACGCCGAGCCGGACCGCTCCGCGCGCGTGGATGCGCCGGGAGGCGAGCCGCTGCCTGCCGGTCAGCCCGATGACGAGCCTGGCGCCCTGTCGCCGGAGGAGGACGCCGACGACGTCGTCGCGCCGGCGGTGCCGGCTTACCGCCCGTCGTATCCATTCCTGATCGGCGTCTCGCTGGTCACGCTGGCCGCCGATCTCGGCACGAAGTGGTGGGCCAAGGACCGGCTGGAGCCGCAGGCGCTCACCGATCTCGCCACCGCGCCGCGGCCGCTCGCGCTCCGGAAGATCGAGGTGATCAAGGATCACCTGAACATGATCTTCGCGAAGAACCACGGCGGGGCGTGGGGCATCCTGGGCGACGAGAGCGAGGCGATCCGCCGCCCGTTCTTCCTGCTGATCTCGCTCGCCGCGATCGTGTTCATCGTGTCGCTGTACCGGAAGCTCCACCCTTCCCAGGTCGCGCTCCGGTGGGGGCTGCCGCTCGTGCTCGGCGGCGCGCTCGGGAACCTCGTCGACCGGATCCGCTACGGGTACGTCGTCGATTTCATCCAGGTTCGTTTCACGCCCGAGTTCGTGTGGCCGACGTTCAACGTGGCCGACATCGCGATCGTCGTGGGCGTCGGGCTGATGGCGATCGACATGTTCTCCCCCCGCCGCCCCGCGGTCGTGGGGAAGCCCTCCGGCACGCCCGGAGCGAAGGCGTCCGCGGGCTGACCATGCGCCCCGAGCTGTTCCGCCTGGTCGACGTCGCGTTCCCTGCCTACTTCCTGCTGCTGCTGACCGGCTTCCTGTTCGCGACCGCGGCCGGCGCGCTGTGGGCGCGGCGGATCGGCCTGGATCCGGACGTCGTCGTCGACCTGGGGCTCGCCTGCCTGCTCGCGGGCGTCATCGGCAGCCGGCTCCTCCACGTGATCGCGGACGGATACTTCTGGGATTACGTGCACCTGTGCACCGATCCGTCGCAGGTCGACTGGAAGGTCGAGCAGGCGCTCTGCGCGCCGCGGTACCACGGCGTCTGGGACGCCGCGAAGGGGGTCTGCCACCCGACCGAGCCCGACTGCTTCGCGTGGGCGAAGTTCTGGGCCGGAGGCCTCACGTACTACGGCGGCTTCATCGGCGCGTCGGCGGCGGCGTACTGGCTGCTGAAGCGCGATCGGTTCCCGTTCTGGAAGGCGGCGGACATGGCGGGCTTCGCGGTCCCGCTGGGCCTCGGGTTCGGCCGCATGGGGTGCCTCCTCGCCGGCTGCTGCTTCGGCCTGCGCACCGACGGGGCGTTCGGGCTCTCGTTCCCGCCGAACAGCCCCGCCAGCGAGGCGCAGTTCAAGCTGCACGAGCTCGCGAGCGCGCGCGCGCCGTCGCACCCGGTGCACCCGACGCAGATCTACGAGTCGGCCATGTCGTTCGCGATCGCGGCGATCTGCCTGCTCTATGTGCACGGGCGGAAGCGGTACGACGGGCAGGTCTTCGCGACGTTCCTCGGGCTCTACGCGCTCGGGCGCTTCACGCTCGAGTTCGCGCGCGCCGACGACCGCGGCGGCGTCCTCGGCATGTCCACGTCGCAGCTCATCGGGGTCGCGATGGCCGCCGTCGCCGTCGCCATCCACGTCGCGCGGAGCCGGAAGGCGGCGCCCGCGGCGGTAGCGCCCGCGGCCTGAGCTGCGGGCGGCGCGGCACCGGGCGCGTCGTGCGTGCAAGTGGGCGCGGCGGCAGCGGTGTCCGCGGCAGTAGCGCCCACGATCCGGGCATTCACCCGCAGACGTGCGCGCGCGCCGCCAGAAGGCGGCGCCCCCGGCAGGACGGGCGCCGCGCCCTGCGGCCCCTCAGCCCTGGGTGACTTCCTTGTCCTTGCGCTTCTTGTACGCCGCGCGCTGGGCGTCCGTCGGCGGCTTGCCGAAGACGTACGCGAGGCCGATGGACACCACGTAGAGCAGGCACATCGGCACGGCCATCACGAGCTGGCTGGTGATGTCCGGCGGCGTCAGGATCGCGGCCAGGACGAAGGCGGCGAACACGAACCAGCGGCCGAACATGATCAGCTGGAGGTAGTTGATGATGCCGGCGAGCGACAGGAACAGCACGATGAGCGGGATCTCGAAGATGATCCCGAAGCCGAGCAGGAGCTGGGCGACGAAGTCGAGGTAGTCGCCCATCATCACGGTCGGCGTGATCGTGACCCCATCGGCGCCGACCGTGCCGGCCATGCTGAGGAAGTAGCCGAACGAGATCGGGAAGGCCGCGCGCCAGCCGAAGAAGCCGCCGCCGACGAACAGGAGCGTCGAGAACAGGACGAAGGGGATGACGTAGCGCTTCTCGCGGGCGTAGAGGCCGGGCGCGACGAAGGCCCACAGCTGGTAGAAGATGAACGGCGAGGCCAGCGCCGCGCCGCCGATCATCGACAGCTTGAAGTAAGCGACGAACGCGGCCGCCGGCGCGCCGAAGTGGAGCGACGGGTTGCCCGGCAGGTTCTGCTCCCTCCAGGCCTGCACGAACGGGATGGTCAGGAAGTGCAGGAGCTCCTCGCGGACCTCCCACCCCACGAGGCAGGCCCCGAAAAAGACAAGGATGCTCCGGACGAGCCGCTTGCGCAGCTCGTCCAGGTGCTCCCAGAACGACATCGGCTTGTCTTCGGTGGGGTCCTCCTCGGCGTCGCTGGACGCGCCGGCCGCCCCCGGGGAACCGCTCTTCGCTGCCACCTGCTCCTGGCTCATGACGCCGCTCCGCTCTCCGCCGCGCCCTGCGTCGCCGCCGCGGCCTCTGGCGCCGTCGTCGACGCTGTCGTGGGCGCAGGCTCCGTCGCCGCCGCGCTTGCCGTGTCCGCGGTGGCTGCCGTGCCCGCGGTGGCTGCCGTGTCCGCGGTGGCTGCCGTGTCCGCGGTGGCTGCCGAGCCCGCGGTGGCTGCCGAGCCCGCGGTGGCTGCCGTGTCCGCGGTCGCTGGTGTGGTTGCGCTCGCTGTCGCTGCGCTCGCTGCGTCCGTCGAGGCCTCCGCCGCCTTCGTCGCGCCGTCAGCCGCGGCGTCCAGCTCGGCGCCGTAGGCGTCGCAGCCGAGGACGGGGTACTCGCGCTCGCGAAGGGGCTTCACGTCCGGCGGCGGCGCCGGCGCTGGCTCGGGCTCCGGCGGCCTCACGCGCGGCGTCGCCGAGGCGACCGTGCCGACGGACGACACGGCGTCGCGGACCGGCGTCACCAGCGTCTCGATCACGTTGACGCGCGACAGGGCGCGGAGCTCGCGGATCTCTCGCTCCAGCCCCTCCTGGCGGATCAGATCGTCGATGCCGCTCTGCGTCCGGAGCTCGGTCGTCATGCGGCGGAGCTTGGAGACCCAGGCCCCCGCCGTCCGCATCATGGAGGGAAGCCGCCGGGGGCCCACCACCACGATGCCCACGAGGATGAGCACCACGATCTCGCCAAAGCTGAAGCCGAACACCGGCGCAAGCTAGCGCGCACGGGGGCGGGGATCCATAGCGACCCTCACGGCTGCGCTGGCCGCGGCGGCGCGCTCGCCCCGCCGGCCACGGCGTCCGGCGCGGCCGCCGCGCGGGCAGGCGACGCCCGGCGACCGCCTGGCCGCTGCGCCTCCGCCTGCGACCGCGCGAGCTGCCCGCACGCCGCGCCGACGTCGCCGCCGCCGGAATAGCGCACGATCGACCCGACCCCGGCGGCGGCGAGCACCGCGCGGAACGCCTCGAGCCGCGCCGAGCGCGCGAACGGATCGACCGCGGCGCCGCTCGCCTCGACGCCGCCGGGCGAGGGCAGGGGCGCGTCGGCCGCGCCGATGGCGTTGTACGGGATGAGGCTGAGCCGGGGAGAGATCCCGTGCTCCGCCGCAAAATTCCGGACGAGGGCGGCAAGGCTCGCGGCGTCCTCGTCCGTGTCGTTCTGGTCCGCGAGGAGCGTGTACGCCCACATCGGCGCGTGGCCCGTCGCGCGCGCGTGCTCGCCCACGGCGGCGAGCACCTCGTCGAGCGGGTGCGCGCCGTCGATCGGCATGAGCAGGCGCCGCCTGCCGGGGCGCACCGAGCCGAGCGAGAGGCCGAGGCGGACCGCGGGGACCTCGGCCGCGAGCCGCCGGATGCCGGACGGCAGCCCCGCCGTGCAGACCGTGATGTTGCGCATGTCGATCGCCTGCGCGCTCGGCTCCGAGAGCACCCGGATCGCCTGGATGACCCGGTCGGCGTTCGCGAGCGGCTCGCCCATGCCCTGGAACAGCACGCCGTGGACGCGCGCGCCGCCGCCCACGCCCCCGGCGGGCGCGCCGAGATCCCGGCGGATGAGCCGCACCTGCTCGACGATCTCCCAGGCCTCCAGGTTGCGCGTGAGGCCCATGCGCCCGGTGGCGCAGAAGGCGCAGGCGAGGGCGCAGCCTACCTGCGAGCTCACGCACGCCGAGTACCGGCCCGGCCGCTCGAGCGGGATGCGCACCGACTCCACCGTCGCGCCGTCCTCCAGGCGGAAGGCGTACTTCACGAACGGATCCTCGGCGCTCGCGCGCCGCTCGACGAGCGCGAGCGTCCTGATCTCGCCCGCCGAGCGCGCGGCCTCGAGCGCGGCGCGCCGGATGGTCGCGGGCGCGCGCGCGGGCAGCTCGCCGAGGCGGTGCGCCAGCGAGACGATGCGGCGCGCGTCGGTGAGATCGATGCCGCACGCGTCGGCGAGGTCCGCCGGGAGCACGGCCTGGAGCGGGAGGCGAGGGCGGCGTTCGTCCAGGGTGCTTTGAGGGCGGAGATCCACGGCCGGTACCGACTAGCGCGCCAGGGCGGCCCAGTCTACGGTCGCCCGCGCATGCTTCGCCCGGTCCGCTGGATGCGGCGCGGTATCGCTCCTCTTCTTCGCGTTCTCGCGGCGGGGCTCGCCTTCGCGCCGGCGCGCGCGGCTCAGGCGTCGCCCGAGGACGTGCTCGGCTTCGGCGCGCGCGCGAGCGCCATGGGCGCGACCGGCGCCGCGAGCGCCGAGGGATATGAGGCCGTCCACGCGAACCCGGCGCTCCTGTCGCTGTCGCGCGAGCGCCGGCTGACCCTCGGGCTCGAGGGCGCGATCTTCGACCTCCGCGCCGGCGATCGGCGGCTGTCCTACGCGCCGCTGCGCGGCAGCCTGATCGGCGCCACGCTGCCGATCCCGTTCGGCGGCGCGCTCGCGGACCGCGTGACGATCGGCCTCGGCTTCTTCACGCCGTTCGACGTGGTGGTCCGCGGGCGCATCCTCTACCCGGAGACGCCGCAGTTCCCGCTCGCGGACCGCACCCAGTCGGTCGCGGCGCAGGCGGCGCTCGGCGCGTCGCTCGGGCGCGGCGTCCGGGTGGGGGCCGGCTTCGCGGCGCTGGCGGCGCTCTCCGGCTCGGTGACGGTGGCGACCGACGCCTCCGGGCGCGTCGGCACCCTCGTCGAGGACACGCTCGTCGCGAGCTACGGGCCGATCGTCGGCGCGAGCTACGATCTCGGCGCCTACCGCGTGGGGGCCACGTTCCGCGGCGAGCTCGTCGGGCGGTTCAACGTCGTCATCCACGCCGAGGACCTCGGGGGTATCGCCGTGCCGCCGCTCAACATCGCGGGGATCGCGCAGTACGATCCGGCGGAGCTCGCGCTCGAGGTGGCGCGCGTGAGGGGCCCCTGGAGGGTGGCGATCGGCGCGACGTACAAGCGCTGGTCGGACTATCCCGGCGCTGTCGAGGCGACGGTGCGCTGCCCGGAGGTCGACCCCGACACGGGCGAGCCGTTCACCGGCTCGTGCTCGGCGCCGGCGCCCGCGGCCCCGGGGTACTCGGACACCGTCGTGCCGCGCGTCGGCGTGGAGCGCACCCTCGCGCTGCGGCCTGGCGCCACGGCGCACGCGCGCGGCGGCGCCTTCTTCGAGCCGTCGCCCGCGCCCGAGCAGACGGGCGCGTCGAACGTCTACGACAACGCGCGCCTCGGGCTCTCGCTCGGCTACGGCCTCGCGCTCGCCGCGCCGCTGCCGCGGCTGACGCTCGACCTGTTCACCGAGGTCCAGCTGCTCTTGCCGCGCGCGCACCAGAAGCGCGGCGACCCGGGCGCCGCGGCCGGGGAAGGCGGCGCCGTGCGCGCGCGCGGCTTCCTCGTCGCGGGCGGGACCACGGTCGGGGTGGCGTTCTGATGCGCCGGCTCCCCTGCGCCGCCGCCCTGCTGCTCGCCCTCGTCGTCAGCGGGCGAACGCGGCGAGCGCGCGCGCACGCGCCGGACGCGTACGGCTTCGGCTCGCGCGGGGCCGCAATGGGCGGCGCGCTCGCGGCGGACGCGACCGACTTCTCGGCGAGCTACTACAACCCGGCGGGCCTCGCCGGCGCGACGGGCCTCGGCCTCTCGATCGGCTACGCGTACGCGTCGAACCGCCTGCGCACGGACGGCCGCGACAGCGGCGTGCGCGACGTCCACGGGCTCTCGGGCGGCCTCGTCGCGCCGGGCGAGGTGCTCGGCGTGCCGTTCGCGTTCGGCCTGGCGACGTTCCTGCCGGACGACGGGCTGTCGCGGATCACGGCGATCCGCCAGGAGACGCCGCGCTGGGAGCTCCACGACGACCGGCTCTCGATCCTGTTCCTGGCCGCGAACGTCGCGCTGCGCCCGCTCTCGTTCCTGGAGATCGGCGGCGGCGTCGCCTTCCTCGCCTCGACGCGGGGCCGCTTCTCGGTCACCGGCCGCGCCGACGCGCTGTCCCCCTACGACTCGGCGCTCCGCCACGAGGTCGACGCCGATCTCACGTCGATCCGCTACCCGCAGCTCGGCGCCCGGGTGCGCGCCGGAGACCTCGGCTTCGTCGGGCTCGCCTACCGCGGCGAGGCGAAGCTCCCGCTGTCGATCGACGCGCGGCTGCAAGGGGTCGTCGACTTCGCGGGCATCGAGGTGCCGCTCCTGTACGAGCTGGAGTCGCGCACGGTCGACGCGTTCCTGCCGCAGCAGGTCGTCGTGGGGGCGAGCTTCCAGCGGATCGAGGGCCTGCGCGTGAACGTGGACGTCGCGTGGGTGAACTGGTCGGCCTACGAGAGCCCGGTGGCGAGGACGCGGGCGCACCTCGAGGCGACGCCGCCCCCGGAGCTGCCGCTCGACCTGCCCGACGATCCGCGGCCGACGTCGGTGGTGCCGCTCCGGTTCGCGGATCGGCTCGTGCCGCGGCTCGGCGTCGAGGTCCTCGCCCTCGCGGCAGGGGGCCTGCGCAAGGTCGCCGGCCAGGAAGGCGAGCGCCGCGCGATCGAGATCCCGCTCCGCGCCGGCTACGTCTACGAGCGCTCGCCGGTCCCGCCGCAGCGGGGCGCGACGAATTACATCGACGCGGATCGGCACACGGTGTCCCTGGGCGCGGGCGTCGTCCTGAACCGGCCGCTGGCGGAGCTGCCGGGGTCGCTGCGGATCGATCTCCACGGGCAGCTGTCCGTGCTGCCGGAGGTCGTCGTGCAGAAGGACAATCCGGCGGATTTCGTCGGCGATTACCGGGCGGGCGGGACGATGGTGAACCTCGGGGGGACCGTGACGGCGGGGTTCTGACCTCGTCAACGGCGGCTCGAGCGAGCGGAGCTTGCGCTCATGCTACCCGATCGGGTCCTGCCCACGCCGGAGGCCATGGTGGCAAACCTGCCACCTACGTCGGGTCACTTTGCACGCAGATTTGCAAGCGGAATGACGCACACGGGGTCGCTGTGCACGCAAATCTCCAAGCGTCGTTGCGCGTATGGGGTCGCTTTGCACGCAGATCTGGAAACGTACGGACGCACGTAGGGGCAATTTGCATGCGGATCTCTGAGCATCGTTGCATGTGCAGGATCACCCCCCATCCGCCAGGGCTCGCTCTGCGCCGGCCGTCGCTCCGGTCGCTCCTGGGAGCGCTCGCCGCGTGCGCCGCCTCGCTGTCGCTCGTCGCCTGCGCGACGCTCCCGTCCGAGGGCGGCGAGGGCAGCGTGCCGAACGCCCATGCCGGCCCGTTCCGCGAGATCGATCAGGAAGAGCTCGGGAGCTCCCGGGTGGCGCCGCACGTGATGGAAGACGACGATCGCTTCGCGCGTGACGCCTCCGTGATCGATCTCGACGGCGATCCCTCGACGCTCGCGGTCGCCGGCTTCTTCGCCGCGACGCTCCACGCCGAGGGCGCCGCGCCGGATCCGCTCGCCCCGCCGAACGCGATCGTCCGCCACGACGCCGCGGACGGCCGCTCGTTCGCGCGGTCTTCCGTGACCGTCCTCGCGCCGGAGCTGCCCTGGGAGGGCGGCGTCGTCGCAGCGCCGTCGGCGCTCCTCGTGCGCGGCGAGATCTGGCTGTACTACGCGGCCGAAGGCGGCATCGGCCTCGCGCGCAGCGCCGACGGCGCCGCCTTCGAGCGCGAGCCGGCGCCGGTGCTCGCGCCGCTCGCCTCCGACGAGGAGGGCTGGGAGCGCGGCGCGATCCCGGGGAGCCCCGGCGTCGTCCGCCTGCCCGACGGCTCGTTCCGGATGTTCTACGCCGTCGCCAGCGACGGCGACGCGTCCTCCGTGGGGGAAGCGCGCAGCGACGACGGCCTGGTCTGGGAGCGCGTCGGCGGCGGCCCCGCGCTCGCGCCGGCGTCGCGGCCCGGCGCGGGCGCGCTCGCCGGCGAGGGCGAGCCCTTCGACAGCGTCGCCGTCCTCGACCCCGCCCCGGTGCTGGCCGTGTCCACCACCGGCCGCGCGAGCCTGCGCGTCTACTACGCCGCCCGCGACAGCGCCGGGCGCTCGGCGATCGGCCTGGCTGCCCGCTGGGGTCACGACGGGCCGCTCCAGCGCGCCGTGGCGCCGGTGTTCGGCGCCTCGTCCGCCCTCGCGCCGCGCGCGCCCTGGGTGGCCGTCTATCCGGGGTTCTCGCTGCTGTTCGTCACGCAGGCGGCCGGGACGCGCGAGGGCCAGGGCTACCCCGCGGTCGCCGCCGGCGTCGCGCCGGCGGACGCCGCGCTCCCGCCGCGCACGCCGTGAGCCGCGGGAGCGCGCCGGGAACACGCCGGGAACGGCCCGCGCAGCTCACCGCGGCGGCGCGCCGCCGAGCGATCCGGCCGGACGTGCGGCCAGCGCTGGCCCGGCGCGGCGCGCCAGGTCGAGGACCACCCGGCGCTCGATCCAGAGCAGCAGCGGGCAGAAGGCGAGCGCGAAGGCGATGGCGAGCGCGGCGACGCCGTCCATGCCGTCGAGCTGCCCGTCCGGGAGCTCGCGGAGCATCCGGGCAGACAGGAAGGCGGCGAGCGCGGAGGAGAGGTGCTGCACCGCCGACTGGATCGACGCGAAGCGCGCCCGCTCCGCGGGGAGCGGCACCTTCGAGGCGAGGGTGCTGTACGAGATGTTGCAGATCGTCGTGCTCGTCATGAAGCCGACGAAGACGCCGATCACCGGCAGCCCCGGCACGTACGCGTGGAACCCGGCGTAGAGGACGCCCACGAGCAGCGCCGCGCCGGCCAGGCTCGTGCGGAACGCGCCGAGCCGATCGAGCAGCGGACCCGCCGTGCGCATCACCACGAAGCTGAGCGCGCCGCCCGCGAGGTAGAGCAGGCCGAGCCGGTCGCGCGGGTAGCCGAGGTTGTGCTGCACGTAGGCCGAGATGTTCGGGATGATCAGGAACGACGCCATCATCACGGCCGCCGTCGCCAGGTACGAGAGCACCACCAGCGGGCGGCTGACCAGGGCGCGGAGCTCGCGCAGGGCGCTCCCCGGCGCCGCCGCGCCGCCGAGGTGGCCGCGCATCGAGGGCAAGAGCGCGATCCCGAGCCCCGCGACGAGGACCCCGAGCCCCGCGACGGCGAAGAAGGGCACGTGGAACCCGCCGCGGCGCGCGAGCTCGAGCCCGGCGGGCACGCCGAGCACCGCGGCGAACGAGTAGGCCCCCATCACGACGCCCATGGCCTTGCCGCGCCGCTCGGGCGGGATGACGTCGGCGACGATGGACAGGGAGAGCGACGTCGCGGGCCCCGCGAAGGCGCCGGCGATCACGCGCGCCGCGAGCAGGCTCGGCAGCCCGGTCGCGAGGCCGCCCGCCGCGGTGCCGAGCACGAGGCCGAGCATCGCGACGGCGAGCGCGCGGCGCCGGTCGAACCGGTCGAGGAAGAACGCGCCCGCGACGCCCGAGAGCGCCGCCGCGGCGGTGTAGCTGCCGCCGACGAGGCCGAGCTCGGACACCGGGATGCCGAGGGCGCTCGCGAGATCCGGCCCGAGCGGCATGACCATCATGACGTCGAGGAGGTTGACGAACTGGACCGCCGCGACGAGGAGCAGGATCGTCCGCTCGGAGCGAGCGCTAGCCATGGTCGCCTCGCTCCCGGCCCGCGGCGCCGCGCCCGGTCGCCCCGGCGATCTGGCCCTCATCGTGTCCCCTGGCCGCGCTCATGACGCCAGCGCTGGGATCGCGAGCGGATCGCAGCCTGCGTCCAGCGCCGCCACGAACGCCTGCTGGTGCGCCTCGAGGGTGGCCAGATCGTAGAGCGAGGGGTGCCCGTCGAGCGTGAACTGAAGGGTGTCTCCCCAGCTGGAGAAGGCGAAGGAGAGATCTTCCACCGGGCCAGACGCGACGTTGGTCACGGTCGCCGTGAGCTCGGGGCCGAAGTCGAGCGGCGCGTTGAAGGGGATGACGTTGACCTCGGGGCCGAACAGCCGCTTGTAGTTCATGTCGCGCCAGAGGCGCATGTAGTGATAGCGCTGGTGGGCGCGCAGGCCGTCGAACGCGCTCCTCGCGCGCTCCGCGAGCTCCGGAAGGGTGGAGTCCGGATCGACGCGGACCCTGACGGGGATCATGTTCATGGCCATGCAGGGGACCCTGAGGGCCGCGGTGCCCATCCGCTGCATCACCGGGATGCCGAGGAGCACGTCGCGCTCGCCGGTCAGGCGCGCGTGGAAGGCCGCCACCATGCCGAAGAGCAGGTTGGGCCAGCTCACCTTGAGCTCGGTCGCCCTCTTCCTGAGCTTCGCGCCGAGCCGCGCGGGCAGCTCCATGCTCGCGCGGTTCCCCCGCAAGAGACCCAGCTCCTCGAAGAGCACCGGCGGCAGATCGAGCCCGCCGTAGACGCGCACGAGCGCCTCCCGATCCCGGGCTTCCTGCGCGGAGCCCTGGTAGGCGAGATCCTCGTCGATCACCGGGGCGAAGCTCGCGAAGGCCGGCGGCAGGGCGCGGCCGTCGCGCAGCGCGCGGTAGCGCTCGGCGACACGGCTCTTGCAGAGCTGGAAGCCGTAGCCGTCGAGGGTGATGTGGTGCGCGCGGAAGACCCAGAGGTGATGATCGGGGGCCAGCCGGTAGATGGTCTGATCACAGAGCCGCCCGTCCTCCAGCGAGAACGCCTGATCGAGCTGCTGCAGGATCTGTCTGTCGGCCGCGCGCTGCGGGTCGTCCGCGCCGGTGAGATCGCGCAGCGCGATGAAGGGCTCTGCTGCCTCCCCGAGGCGCTGGCGCGGCTCGCCGTCCTGCTCGAAGAACCGGATGCGCAGGGCCTCCGCCTCGCGCTGCATGGCGAGGATCGCCTGCCTGAGCCGATCGAGGTCGAGCGGCCCGCGCAGCGCGATCCGCTCCGCCGTGTTGTTGACGGTGCTCTGCGGCTCTCGCGTGTGCTCGAGCCACATGGCCGCTTGCGCTTGGGTGAGGGGTCGACTGGCGCTCATGGATTCAGGACCTCAGGACGCGGCTTCCACGAAGCACGCTTGGCTCGTCGTTGTTGTCTGTCGCTCGCCGCTCGCCGCTCGCCGCTCGCCGCAACACTGGGCCTCGCGGGCGCAGCGCAGCGAGCGCGGCGCGACGGCCGCGCCGCCGGGCTGCCTGACGCCGGTCGACCCGGGGGCCGGCACCGGCGCGCTCGCACCGTGCGCTGAGCCGGCGCCGGCTTCATATGAAAATGAAAACTGATTTCAATTAGCTAAAGGATCGGGTAGAACCCGTCAAGCGGATTCGCTCGGAGCGTCGCGCCGGCCGGTCTCCCGGAGATCTGCGCGCACCTGCTGCGCGCGTCTCTTTCGCGCGCACAAGGCCTCCCGGATCACCGGATTCCCCGAGAGCTCACGTGCGAGGAGATCTACTTGACAGCCTGGACATTGGCGTGCTAGAGCCCCGATTCGAAATTGAAAGTAGTTTTCATTATCGTTTCTGACGTCCAGGGCAGAGGCGGTGGCAGAAAGAGGGCCAGGGATGAACGACCTGACGCTGAAACAGGAGGCTTCGCCCGGCGGCCGGTGCGGGCACTGCGGTGTTGCCGGCCACGCGGAGAGCGAGGCGCTTCGCTGCGACTGCGGCAGCATGCTCGCGCGTCACGTGGCCGGCGGCATCGAGCTGAAGTGCCGGCGGTGCAAGCGTGTCGTCATCGTTCCGCTCTCGCCGGCAGGGGACGACGACGGATGAGGCAAGGGTCGAGCGCTGACATGAACGCTCGCGGCAGCGTGCCTGTGCGAGCGCCTCGCTCGGCCTCGCGGAGCAGACATGGATCGACCCGGAGGCGAGCCGCCCTGGGGTGCGCGGCTGCGCAGGCCTGTCCGGCGCGCCGGCTCATGACGTGTCGGCGGGCTGGACTGGAGATGCGATGAACCGCGGGCGGCGTCCCCGTCGCGCGGGGCTGGTCTGGATACTGGCCCTCCTGCCCTGCGGCGCGCGTCCGGCCTTCGCGCAGGAGGCGCGGGCGAGCCGCGAGGCGCCCGTCGCGCCGACTGTCGAGCAGCGCGAGGAGCGCGGGACGAAAGAGGCCGAGTCGGGGCAGGGGGCGCGCGCGCCGGGGGGCGGCGCCGCGATCGAGGTGCGCGCGCCCGAGCTCGTCGAGCGCGCCGAGGCCGTCTATCCGGAAGCCGCGCGCGCGGCCGGCATGGAGGGGAGCGTCGTCCTGACGCTGACGATCGACGCCGAGGGGCGCGTCACCCAGGCGGACGTCGCGACACCCGCCGGCCACGGCTTCGACGAGGCCGCGCAGGAGGCCGCGCTGCGCTTCCGCTTCACGCCGGCCCGGCGGGGGGACCGGAGCGTCGCGGCGCGGATCCTCTACCGCCACGACTTCCGGCTGCCCGAGGCGCCCGCGGCGGCGACGCCCGCGGCGGCGACCCCCGCTGCCGAGGCGCCCGCGGCGGCGACGCCGGCCACCGCGGCCGTCGCCGGGCGGGTCCTCTGGTCGGGCCCTGGTGGCGAGCCCGTGGCAGGGGTCGAGATCGCGGTGGCGTCCCCGGACGGCGGCTCGCGCCGGGTCGCCCGCACCGACGAGCAGGGGCGCTTCCGCGTCGAGGCGCTCTCGCCCGGCCCGTACGACGTCGCCGCCGCGCCCGCGTTCGCGCGGCAGCTCACGGTGCGGGTGGCGGCGGCCTCGGGGCGAGAGGCCGAGACGACGCTGCGCCTCGTGCCCCTCGCCGCCCCGCCGTCGCTCGAGGTCAGCGTCCGCGGCGCCTCCGAGGCCGAGCGGCTCCGCCGATCCGCGGAGGCCGTGAAGGTCGTCGAGACCGCCGCGGCGCGGCGGCAGTCCGCGGATCTCGGCGAGGTGCTCGCCCGCTCCGAGGGCGTGGGCGTGCGCCGCGGGGGCGGGCTCGGCTCCGCCACGCGCTTCTCGCTCAACGGCCTCACCGGCGAGCAGATCCGCTTCTTCCTCGACGGCGTGCCGCTCGCGCTCTCGGGCTACTCGTCCGGGATCGCCGCCGTCCCGGTCAACCTCGTCGAGCGGGTCGAGATCTACCGCGGCGTCGTGCCCGTGCGCTTCGGCGCGGACGCGCTCGGCGGCGCCGTGAACCTGGTGAGCGATCGGGACACCCGCGGCACGCGCGCCTCGGCGTCGTACCAGGTCGGCTCCTTCGGCACGTACCGGCTGACCCTGGGCGCGCGCCACGCGCACGAGCCCAGCGGGCTCTTCGCGCGCGCGAGCGGCTTCGTCGACCACGCGCGGAACGACTACCCGATGCAGGACGTCGAGGTGCTGGACGACAGCGGGCGCGTGAAGCGCGACGAGGTCCGCCGGTTCCACGACCGCTACCGCGCGGCCGGCGGCTCGGTCGAGGCGGGGTGGCTCCGGCGGCCCTGGGCAGAGCGGCTCCTCCTGCGGGCCTTCTACGCCGCGCACGACAGGGACGTGCAGCACAACCTGTTCATGACGGTGCCTTATGGCGAGGTCACCTATGGCAGGCAGTCCGGCGGCGGCCACGTGCGGTACGAGCAGCCGCTCCACGGCAGGAGGCTCCGGCTCGACGCCGTGGCGGGCTACGCGCTCGCGCGCACCGCCTTCCGCGACATGGCGACCTGCCGCTACGACTGGCGAGGGCGCTGCGTCGCGACGCTCCCGCAGCCGGGGGAGATGGGCGATGCGGCCGATCAGGCCGTCCTCCAGCACACCGCGTACGCCAGCGTGAACCTGGCCTTCCGCGTCGCGCCCGAGCACCTCGTGCGCCTCGGGGTGTCGCCCACGTACGCGAGCCGCACCGGGAGGAACCGCGCGATCCGCGACGGGTACGATCCGCTCACCGCGCAGCGGGGGCTGCTCGGCGGCGTGGCCGGCGTCGAGTACGAGGCGAGGCTGCTCGACGGCCGGCTCGCGAACATCGCCTTGCTCAAGGGCTACGCGCAGGTGATCGGGACGAAGGAGGTGCTCCCGAGCGGGGCCCTCCGCGATCTCGATCTGACGCGCCACCGGCTCGGGATCGGCGACAGCCTGCGGCTCCGCTTCACGGAGGCGCTCTACGCGAAGGCCTCGTACGAGCTGGCCACGCGGCTGCCGAGCGCGGAGGAGCTGTTCGGCGACGGCGGCGTCATCACCGACAGCCTGCACCTCCGGCCGGAGGTGAGCCACAACGTCAACGCCGGCGTCACGCTGGAGCGCGCGGAGACCGGCTTCGGTCACGTTCGCTTCGACGTGAACGGCTTCGGTCGCCTCGTCGAGGACCTCATCCGGCTGGGCGGGCAGGCCAGCTACGCCAAGTACGAGAACTTCCCTTCGGCCCGGTCCCTGGGCCTCGAGTCGTCGGTCGGGTGGACGTCGCCGGGCGACTGGCTGGCGCTCGACGGTCAGCTCACGTGGCAGGACTTCCGGAACACGACGAGCGCCGGGCCGCTCTCCCGCTTCGAGGGCGACCGCATGCTCAACCAGCCGTTCCTGTTCGCCGACGCCGCCGCGCGCCTGCAGTGGCCTGAGCCCTTCCACCGGCGCGACGCGCTGACGCTGACCTGGAGCACGCGTTACGTCGGCGAGTTCTTCCTCGGCTGGGAGAGCGCCGGAGACGCCAAGCACACCGTCGAGCCGCAGCTGCTGCACGCGCTCGCGCTCGCCTACGCGGTGCAGAGCGGCGGACGCTCGGTGAGCGGCAGCCTCGAGTTCCACAACCTCACCGACCAAAAAGCTTTTGATTTCTATGGAGTACAGCGCCCGGGACGAGCGGCCTACGCCAAGCTCGTCCTCGAGCTGTGACCACGTATCCGATCGAAAGGAGATGAATCGATGTCGCGTTCTCTTCGCCCCATGAAGGCGTTCTTGTTCACCCTCGTCGTCCCCTGCCTGGTCGCCTGCGGCGACAGCGGGAGCGGCGGCGAAGGCGGTAGCGCCGGCGAAGGCGGCGCCGGGGGCGGGGTGAGCGCGTCCGGTGACCTGTTCGCGCTCACCACGCAGGTGTTCGGCGTCGAGGCGGCCGACACGCTGAGCTACATCCTGCTGACCGACACGCTCGAGAGCGACGCGCCGCTGTCGCTGGACAGCGGTATCGAGATCCTCGGGCGCGGCATCGGCGCGGCGCCCGACGGGGCCGGCGCGCTGTTCGTGGCGAGCGACGCCGGGCCGACCGTGACCCGTTATGACCTCGGCGCCAACGGCGGCCTGAAGAAGGGCGCCACGGTCAGCTTCCAGGGCCAGGGGCTCGCGAAGCTCGACGAGTACGGCGGGCAGTTCCAGTTCGTGTCGGAGACCAAGGCGTACTTCTTCGACGGGTACACCGCCCAGGTCGTGATCTGGAATCCGAAGGACATGACGGTCACCGGCGCCATCGAGCTCGACGACCTCGTGATCCCCGACGCCACGCTCACCTTCACCGCGGCGCCCCTGCGCGTGGGCGACGCGGTGATCTCCTTCGCCGGGTGGAGGAACGGGCCCGAGGTGCCGAGCCAGGCCGGCATCGTCGTCGTGGACACCGCGACGGACAAGGCGACCGTCGTCACCGACGATCGCTGCGGCTACGTGCGCGACGGCGCCGAGGGGCCCGACGGCAAGATCTACATGGCCACCGAGGCGTACGGCGCCGCGGTGCACCGGCTCAACGCGGAGAGCGCGGCGGCGCCCTGCATGCTGCGCTTCGACCTCGAGGCCGGCGCGTTCGACCCCGACTTCCACGTCGAGCTCGGCTCGCTGTTCGACGGCGGCGCCGCCGGCTCGCTCATCCGCGGCTCGGGCGGCGAGGCGTACCTGCGCGTGCTCGACGAGGACGCCTTCGAGATCAAGGAGGACACCCACCCGCGGGTGCTCGCGAGCGCCGCGGCGTGGCGGTGGGCCAGCGTCACCCTGGGCGACGAGCCGGCGGCCACGGTGCTCGACGACGAGCCCACGAGCGGCAGCGTCGTGAGCGTGTCGCTCGGCGGCAAGAGCTTCGTGCTCCAGTTCCAGGGCCAGGACACGACCACCTTCCGCGAGCTCGGCGGCAATGGCCCCGGCGAGGTGAGCCTTACCGCGCCAGGCGTCGTGTTCTCGGCCGCGAAGCTGCGATGATGCTGGCGCCCGATCGGGAAGGTGCGATGAGGGACGACCCCGCGCGAGAGCCCCGCTCCGCGCCGGGACGCCGCCCGCGGCAGCGGTACGGCGCCGCGATGAAGGTCGTGCGGCGCGCGCACATGTACCTCGGCCTGCTCGTGTTCCCCTGGATCCTGCTGTTCGGGATCAGCGGCGTGCTGTTCAACCATCCGCAGATCGGGCGCGACTTCGAGCGGCGGGAGATCTCCGCCGAGCAGATCGCGGCGCTCACCGCGTTCAGGCCCTGGGATCCCGACGCCCTGGCGCGCCAGGTCGTCGAGCAGCTCAACGCCGGATCGCCCGCGCGCTACACGCTCGACGAGGGGACGCCCGGCTCGTTCTCTGGCTGGCCCGAGCTCACCGGATCGACCCGTGACGGGGGGCGCACCATGCTGCTCATCAGCCTGGACGACGGCGACGCGACGCTCTCGACGTTCCCGCCCGGCCCCGGGAAGCCGCCTGATCCTCCCTTCGCTGGCGCGAAGATCGATCTGCCCGAGCACAGGATGGCGGCGGTGGAAGAGCAGGTGAAGGAGCTCCTGCCCGGGCTGGGTGTCGAGGGCGCGGGCCCGCTGCGCGCCCACCCGGAGGTCAGCCCCGAGCTGCGCTTCCGCGTGCGCGACGCGGACGCCCGCGCGTGGAACGTCACGTACGACCTCGGGTCAGGCCGCCTCGACGGGCGGCCCGACGACGCGCCCGCGCAGCTGCGCTTCGTGGAGCTGCTCGGGAACCTGCACAAGACCCACCATTTCCCTGTTCACGGCGGGATGACCTGGGTCTGGGCGCTGTTCGCGGACATCACCGGCATCACCCTGGTCCTCTGGGCGCTCAGCGGCCTCGCGATGTGGTGGCAGATGAAGCCCTCGCGGGTCATCGGCGCCGTGGCGATCGCGGTCGCCGTCGCCGTGGCCGCGGTGGTGATGAGCGGCACGGCGTCGGACATCCTGTTCGGCAAGGTCGAGAAGGGCGGCGCCTGAGCGCGAGGCCCGGCGGCCGCCGCGGTCGCCGGGCCCCGCCTGCGGGCCGGATCAGGCCCCGAGCGTGGCGCCGCCGTCGACGCAGAGGTCGTGCATCGTGATGTGCCGCGCCTGATCCGAGAGCAGGAACAGCACCGCCGCGGCGACGTCCTCGGTGGCGGCGATCCGGTTCAGCGGGATCCCCAGCTTGAACGCCTCGAGGTTGCCGGCGATGACCGCGCGCGCCCCGCGCTCGTCCGCCCACAGCGAGCGCTGCATCGGCGTGTCCGTCGAGCCCGGGGACACCACGTTGCACCGGACGTTGTGCTTCGCGAGCTCCAGGCCGAGGCACTTCGTGAACATGGTCGTCGCCGCCTTCGAGGCGGCGTAAGCGGCCATGTGGACCCGGGGCGTCCGCGCCGCGTTGGACCCGACCGTCACGATCGCCCCTGAAGAGCGCGCCGTCATCCGCCGCGCCACGGCCCGGCTCACGTTGAACACCCCCCGCGTGTTCACCGCGAAGGTCCGCTCCCAGTCCTCGTCGCTCAGCGAGAGGGCCGGGCCCACGCGCAGCACGCCGGCCACGTTGACGAGGAACTCGAGGGGACCGAGCTCCCGCTCTATCCAGTCCACGGCATGCTCGACGGCCCCGGCGTCGGCCACGTCCACCGGGAACGCCGCCGCGCGGTGGCCGCTCGCCCTCAGATCCGCGACCACCGTGCCCAGGCGCTCCCCGTTCGCGTCGAGCGCGGCCACCGCCGCGCCGCGCGCCGCGAGCGCGCGCGCGACCGCCTCACCGATCCCCTGGGCCGCGCCCGTGACGAGCGCGACCCTGTCCTTGAACTCCATCGCTTGTTCCTCTCAGGTGTTGTCGCTGAGGAATCCCCTCGTTTTGCAGCACTTTTCAGCGGAGAAATTGAACAGGGAGGCGGGGAGACGGGGAGTGGTTTGAAAATTTCCCCTCTCGTCTCCCCGCCTCCCCGCCTCCCTGTTCAATTTCTCCGAGATTTCGAGGGGATGCCTCAGGTGTTCTCGAGCTCGTCCATGAATCGATGTCGCTCCTCGTGATACACCTCCTCGGAGCGGCTGGCCCTCCAGTAGGGGACGGCGTACATCGCGTCGCGTCCGAGTCCGCGCTCGCTGCGCAGGTGATCGCGGATCGCGCGCACAGAGGCGGACTCGCCGGCCACCCAGGCGAAGACCCGGCCCAGGGGCCATATCAGGGTGCGGACGGCCTCCTCCAGCTCGGGGCTGGGCGCGTGCTTGCCGCCGAGGAGCAGCCACGTCAGCGCGACCTGCGGCGGGCGCTCGAGCCGCTGCACGTCCGCCTCGTCGGGGACCGCCACGACGGCGTGGCCGCGCGCCGTGGCGGGCAGGGCCTCGAGCAGCGCGCCGATGGCCGGCAGCGCCGCGAGATCGCCGGCCAGGAGGTACCAGTCGGCGGGCCCGAGCATCGGATCGGGGCCGCTCGGCCCGGCGACGCCGATCCGGCCGCCCGGCGCGGCGCGGCGGGCCCAGCGCGACGCGGGGCCGTCGTCCCCGTGCAGCACGAAGTCCACGTCGAGCTCTCCGGCCCGCGCGTCGTACCGCCGCACCGAGTACGTCCGCGTGATCGGCCGCCGCGGCGCCGGCGGCCAGATCGGGCCGTCCGGGCCGAGCGCGGGCAGCTCCGGCGACCCCTGGTCTTCGCGCGGCAGGAACACCTTGATGTGCGCGCCAGAAGCGCCCGCAGGGAACCCGGCGAGCGCCTCGCCGCCCAGCGTGATCCGCCGCAGATGAGGGGAGATCTGGGTCGCGCGCAGCACCTCGAGGAGGCGCGGGGGCGTGCGCGCCGCCGCCGCGGGCGGGGGAGTCGCGGTCTCGCTCATGAAAGGGCTCCTCGTCGCCGCTGACGCGGCGATCAGCCGGCCGCCTCCTGGACGAGCGCCTCGGCGCTGTGCCGCGGCGCTGGCCTTGTCTCGCGCGGCAGCCGCGTGGCCAGGAGCTCCCACCACTCTGCGAGCGTCCGCAGCTCGGCGAGCTCGACGAACGTGATCTCGATCCCCGCGCCGCGCCACCGCTCGACGAGCGTCATGAGGCGGATCGAGTCGAGCCCCAGGTCGAGGACGTGATCGCGATCGGAGATCGCCGACGCGGGCTGCTCCAGGATCTCGGCCACGTCGCCGCGCAGGCGCTCGAGGCCTGGCGCCCGGTCGAGCGTCCACGCAAATGACGACGGAGGCGACGGCGGCGGCGCGTCGCGGAGCGGGAGGCTCGCCTCGCCGCGCGGGGCGAGCGCGGCCGCCACCGCGCGGGTCGGCAGGGGGACGCCGCACCGCTGCGCCACGTAGGAGATCGCCATCTCGTGCTGCTCCCGGGAGAAGTCGGCGGTCGCGTCGGTCACGAAGAACGGCTGGATGTCGTTCATGAACGCCTCACACGCGGTCAGCAGGCACCCGATGTGCGCGTAAACCCCGCACACGATCAGCTGATCACGGCCCCACCGGCGCATGAGATCCAGCAGCTCGGTGCGCTGGAAGGCGCTGTATCGCCACTTGGTGAGGACCGTATCGGCGTCTCCCGGGGCGAGCTCGGTCGCGATCCCGTGCTTGTCCGGCTGCTGCGTCAGCCCGGGTCCCCAGAGGTCCAGCAGGAGGCCGCGCTGCGCGTCCGTCTGCTCGGCGGGCTGCTTCGTGTAGACGACCGGGATCCCGCTCGCCGCGCACCGCTCCCGGAGCAGCCGGGTGTTGGCCAGGAGCTCGACCACCGGCGACGCCTGGACGTCGTAGTAGCCGAGGAAGTACTGCTGCATATCGTGGATCAGGAGGACCGCGCGCCTCGGATCCGGACGCCACGACACCCGGCTCTGCGGGGTCTCGTCGGCGCGTGGCATGGAATAGGCCTGGATTCTGGGGATTCCCATGATGCTTCCTCTCTCACGTGATCGAAACGAACGTTCCCTGTCGACGGGCCAGACAGCGGAGCTCGCCGCGCCGCCTCCGCCCGCGCCGCTCCTTCAGCCCCGCGCGCCCTGCGCGAGCCGGCCGGCGATCCACTGGCGGAGCGCCTTCTTGTCCACCTTGCCGACGCTCGTCGTGGGCAGCGCGTCGAGCCACTCGATGCGATCGGGCACCTTGTACTGGGCGACGCCGCGCTCGCGCAGGAAGGCGTTGATCTCCCGCGCCGCCGGCGGCTGCCCGCGGGGCACGAGGAACGCGCACGACCGCTCGCCGAGCCGCTCGTCCGGCATGGCGACGAGCGCCGCGTCGCGCACCGCCGGGTGGGCGAGGACGTGGTTCTCGACCTCCTCGGCGGCGATCTTCTCGCCGCCGCGGTTGATCTGGTCCTTGGCGCGCCCCTCGACGATCAGGTCGCCGGCCGGCGTCCGCCGCACGAGATCTCCCGTGCGGTAGAAGCCGTCGCGCGTGAACGCCTTCGCGTTGTGCGCGTCGGCCCGGTAATAGCCGCGGATCGTGTAAGGCCCGCGCGTGAGCAGGTGACCGACCTGCCCGGGCTCGACGTCGCGATCCTCGTCGTCCACGACCCGGATCTCGTCGAGGGGGGAGATGGGCCGGCCCTGCGTCTCGAGCACGGTGTCGTCCGGGTCGTCGAGGCGGGTGTAGTTGACCAGCCCTTCCGCCATCCCGAACACCTGCTGAAGCGCGCAGCCCAGCGCGGGTCGCACCCGGCGCGCGACCTCGGCGGAGAGCTTGGCGCCGCCCACCTGGAGCACCTTCAGGCTCGACAGATCGTGCCGTGTCGCCCGCGCCGACTCCAGCCACACCGAGGCGAGCGGCGGCACGAGCGAGGTGATCGTGACCTTCTCCCGCTCGATCAAGGGAAACGCCTCGTCCGGGCTGGGACGGCGGCTGAGCACCACGCGGCCGCCGGCGCACAGCGCGCCCAGGCTCCCGGGGGAGCTGAGCGTGAAGTTGTGCGCGACGGGGAGGACGGCCAGGTACACGCTGCCGGCGTCGAGCGCGCAGATCTCCGCGCTGGCACGCACGCTGTACAGATAATCGTCGTGCGTCCGCGGGATCAGCTTGGGCACCCCGGTGCTCCCGCCCGAGAGCTGGAAGAAGGCGACGTCTCCGGGGTCGGGCCTCGGGAGCTCGACGGGCTCGTCGTGAAGGCTCGACAGCGCGGTGAACTCGCCTGGCTCGCCGGCCACGAGCACGTGCTTCACCGTCCCTGCCTCGCGCCGGACCTGCCTCGCCAGCTCCCGGTAATCGAACCCGCCGTCCCTGTCCGCGACGACGTAGGCGACCGCCTCCGTGTGCTCGCAGAAATACGTGATCTCGGCGCGGCGGTGCGCGGGCAGGGCGAGCACGGGGAGCGCGCCGAGCCGGAACAGCGCGAAGCACACCTCGAAGAACTCCGCGATGTTCGGGAGCTGGACCACCACGCGGTCCCTCGGCCGGATCCCGAGGCGCAAGAGGCCCGCGGCGAGGCGATCGGCGCGCCGATCGAGCTCGAGGTAGCTCAGCCGGCGATCGCCGCCGACGAGCGCGGTGCGGCGCGGGTGCTGCGCGGCCCGCTCGCGCAGCAGGTCGCCGAAGGTCTCGCCGCGCCAGAAGCCGGCGCGGCGGTAGCGATCGGCCACCTCGGACGGCCACGGAGTCCAGCCGTCCAGCGCCGGTCGGCCCTCCTCCGCGGCCATCACGAGAGCTCCGGCGCCTGGTCGAGGCCGAGCGCGTTCAGCATGGTCCCGAGCTTGGCGGAGGTCTCGGCGAGCTCGCGGTCGCCGTCGGAGCCGAGGACGATCCCGGCCCCGGCGTAGAGGCGGAGCGACCGGCCGGCGATGTCGGCGCAGCGGATCGCGACCGCCCACTCGCCGTCTCCGGAGGCGTCGCACCAGCCCACGAGCCCCGTGAAGAACCCGCGATCGAACGGCTCGATCGCCCCGATCGCCGCGCGGGCGGACTCGGTGGGGTATCCGCACACGGCGGGGGTCGGGTGCAGCGCGGTGGCGAGCTTCATCGAGGAGATCGAGAGATCGCGCAGCTCCCCCGTGATCCGGCTCGACAGGTGCCAGAGGGTCGCTGTCTGCGTGAGGGAAGGCTCCTCGGGGACGCTCAGGCGCCGGCAGAACGGCCGGAGCGCGGCGGCGACGGCCTCGACGACGATCGCGTGCTCGTGCCGGTCCTTCTCGGAAGCGAGCAGGGCGACCGCCCGCCGCCGGTCCTCTTCGGGGTCCGGGCTGCGCACCGCGGAGCCGGCGAGGGGATTGGCGATGATCCTGAGTCCGGAGCGGGAGAGGAGCAGCTCCGGACTGGCGCCGATCAGGGTGCGCTGCCGCCAGAGCGGGGCGCTGCGCTCCGGGCCGTACACCCCCGGGGCAGGATCGGAGAGGTTGGCGGCGAAGGTGTAGCCGCTCCGGTTCTGCTGCGAGAGGCGCTGCAGCACGAGGCGGAGATCGACCGGCTCTCGCAGCGTCATCTCCAGCATCCTGGAGAGCACCACCTTGCGCAGCGCCTCGGATCGCATCAGGCCCACGGCCAGCTCGACGCCGCGCACGTAATCGCGGGGCTCGGGGAACATGCGCAGCTCCTGGATGGCCGCCGGCGGCTCCCGCCGGAGCGCTTCCGCCGCGGCGTTGAGCGGGCCGGCGCTCTGGATCGTCCTCGGCACGATGAGGTGCGCGGGCGACGTGCTGTTGAAGGGCACAGCGCCGACGACGATGGGGAGTCCATGGCCGTGCCTCCCCTGCGCCGCGAGCAGCCTGGTGACGCGGTCCGCCAGGCGATCGCCGCCGTCGGCGCCGTTCGGCTCGAGGATGACGTCGTGCACGCCCTGCGCGAGGAGCGTGCGCGTCGGCGACGAGAAGAAGAACGCCGATTCGGGGGTGTATTGCCTGAGGAGCTGCCCGGCGTTCACCACGGGCAGCGCGAGAGAGTCCGGCATCGAAATGGAATTCATCGACTACTCCTTGCAAGCTGTGGAATCGGGTGGCGCTCGCGGCGCGGCGCTCGGGCCAGAGCGCCGCTCGGCCGCCGCGCGACAGCGGGGGTCGCCCGGAGCTAGCGCCGGATCGCGCCGCGCGCGCCGCGACCCGCGCTCCCGGCCTCAGCGCGCCGCCGCGCGCCTCGCGGGCGCGGCCGCGAGGGCTGCGCTGCGGCGCACAGGCGCCCCGCCGCCGACCAGCACGCGCGCTCCGCCAGCGAGGGCGTCGAGGCACGGAGTCGGCTCGAACGTCGAAATGGGCACGTCGTCACATCCAGCTCCGATGGGCTTCGAGAGCCGCGTGGGCTCGGTTCATCGGGCTCTGGACGTGAAGTCGCGGGCCGCTGTGTCCTGATTTCTGATAAAGAAAATCAGTTTCAACTAACCTATTGCACGTTCGCATGGATACGTCAAGGAATTCCAGGCGCAGGCTCCGGGAGCGGCTGCACCGGGGCGCTGCGGCGGGCCGGCGGCGGCTGGTGGCGACGTCCGCAGCGACGGGCCACAAACGGGCGTATGCAGCTCAGCGAAACGCTCGCCGGCGCCACCCTCGACGACCTCATCGCGCTGCTGCGCGGCAAGCGGTTCGTGGCGCTGACGGGCGCGGGGTGCAGCACCGAGTCCGGCATCCCGGACTACCGCGGTCCCGAGACGCGGCGCCGCGCGCGCAACCCGATCCAGGGGCGGGAGTTCTCGCGCTCGGCCGAGATCCGGCAGCGCTACTGGGCGCGCGCGGTGATCGGCTGGGAGCGGTTCTCCCGGGCCCAGCCCAACCCGGCGCACCGCGCCCTCGCGCGGCTGGAGCACGGCGGGCTGATCGAGGGCCTGATCACCCAGAACGTCGACGGGCTCCACCAGGCCGCCGGCAGCCGCCGCGTCATCGAGCTGCACGGGACGCTCGCCGAGGTCGCCTGCCTCGAGTGCGGCGCGATGGAGCCGCGCGCCGCCCTGCAGGAGCGGCTCCTCGCGCAGAACCCTGGCTGGCTGCGCCTCGCGGCCGACGTCGCGCCCGACGGCGACGCCGACCTGCCCGCGGAGCACGTGGCCGGCTTCCGGGCGCCTCCCTGCCTGCGCTGCGACGGGCCGCTCAAGCCGCGCGTCGTCTTCTTCGGCGAGAACGTGGCGCGGCCGATCGTCGACGCGGCGTTCGCGATGGTCGACGCGGCGGAGGCGCTCCTCGTCGTGGGCTCGTCGCTGGCGGTCTTCTCGGGCTACCGCTTCGTGCTGCGCGCCGCGCAGCGGGGCATCCCGATCGCGATGGTGAACCTCGGGTCCGCGCGGGGCGAGGAGCTCGGCGCCGTGAAGGTCGACGCCCGGGCGGGCGACGTGCTGCCGCGCCTCGCCGACGCGCTGGCGCGCTGACCGGCGCGCCCTGGCGCGGGCAGGGACGCCGCGCTGACGGGGCGCGGCGCGCGGCCGCCCGCGCCGGAGATCAGCCGCGGCGGTACATGACGTCGCTGCGGAGCACATACTTGCGCCCGCGCGTCACCGCGGCGCCGCGGTGGAGCCGCCGGTGCTCGAAGACGAGCGCCATCCCGCGCTGCGGGGTGATGCTGCGGCCGCCCCAGAAGTCGGTCGTGCCGCCCTCGAAGTCGTCGTTCAGGTAGATCATCGCGGTGAACAGGCTCCGCTCGCCGTCCGGTCGCACGAACGACCCGTCGCCGTGCCAGTTGAAGTACTCGCCCTCGGCGTACCGGTAGTAGCGGAAGCGCTCGTTCAGCCCGACGGCGCGGTGGAGGCCCCAGAACGGCGGCGTCCACGGCGCGAGCCGCTCCCAGAGCTGCGTGGCGAGGGTCGGGTCGTCGAGGATGACGCGGCCGTTGTTGCGGACCTCGAGGTTCACCACCTCGGTGCCGCCGATGGGCGCCTGCTCGAAGCCCTGCGACTCGGCGAGGCGGATGAACCCGGCGCACTCGTCGGGGGACAGCAGGTTCGTCACCGTGAAGACGCGGAGGTCGTCGGCGTGGTCGGTTCGCTGGGCGAGTCGTTCGGCGTGCGTCGTCGTGCTCATGCGTGGACCATGCGTCCGGGCGGACCGGATCCGGAAGGGCCGGGGCCGGGCAGGACCGGGCAGGACCGGGCAGCGCGGGTGGACAGGAGGGCGCTGCATCGCCGAACATCGAGCGCTCGCAGCGATGGCACAGGTCCCCAGGGCGGGCCGCGGCGCGGGGCCCGCGGTCCACTTCAACCACACGCTCCTCCAGCGGGCGCGGCTCGAGCTCGACCTCACGCAGGAGCAGGTCGCCGCGTCGATCGGCGTCGATGTGCGGACCTACCGGCGCTACGAGTCGGGCGCGGTCAACGATCCGCGGCTCGGCTTCTCGGTCCGGAGCCCGTCCCGGCGGCGCATCCTCGAGCGGCTCAGCGCCGAGCTCGGGATCGCCGAGGCGGAGCTGCTCGCCGGCGAGGCCGGGGGCGCGCCGGCGGAGGAGCCCGCGGCAGCACAAGTAGAAGCCGCGGCGCCGCAGGCAGGCGCCCCCGCGTGGCGCCCGCTGCACGCGCACACGCTCCAGCGCGCGCGGCACTTCGTCGGGCGCGGCGACGTCCTCGAGCGGCTCGCCGCGTGGGCCGACGCCTCGCCGCCGGAGCCGCGGGTCGTCGCGCTCCTCGGCGTGGGCGGGGCGGGCAAGACCGCGATCGCCGAGCGCTTCCTCCAGGGGCTCGGCGACGCGCCGCGGCCGGGCGGCGTGCTCGTCTGGAGCTTCTACGACGACCCGAGGACCGAGGCGTTCCTGGACCAGGCGGCGGCCTACTTCGCGCAGGGCGAGGGCGCCGCGCCGAGCGCGCCCGCGGCGCCCGGCGAGCAGCTCGCGCGGCTCCGGGGAGCGCTGGGGCAGGGGCCGCCGCACCTGCTCGTGCTCGACGGGCTCGAGGCGGTGCAGGCCGAGGGGGGCGCCGGGCGCGCGCACGGCGAGCTCCACGACGCGCTCCTCCGGCGGCTGCTCTGCGCGATCGCGGCCGGGCTCGGCGGCGCGCGGGCGCTCGTCACGTCGCGCTTCGAGCTCGCGGATCTCGCGGCCTGGGCCGACGGCGGGCTCGCCGCGATCCGGCCGGCGTCGCTCTCGCCGGACGACGCCGCGTCGCTGATGCGGCGCTGGGGCATCCGCAGCGGCGACGGGGCGCTGCGCGCGCTGTTCGAGCGGACGGGCGGCCACGCGCTCTCGGTCGCCGTCGTCGGCTCCTACGTGGGCGCGTTCCTCGGCGGCGACGCGGGGCGGCTCGACGCGGCGCAGCTCGCCGAGGCCGAGCGCGACGACGTCCTCGCCCGCCGCCTGAGCTCCGTGCTGTCGGCCTACGCGCGCGCGCTGCCCCCGGGCGAGCGGGACCTGCTCGCGCGCCTGTCGGTGTTCCCCGGCGGCGCGGGTGAGCCGGCGCTGCTCCAGCTGATCCGGGCCGGCGGCGAGATCGCGGGCGCGATGGCGGGGTGGGGGGCGGCGGAGCTCGCGCGCGGCCTCGCGCGGCTCGAGCGGCTGGGGCTCGTGTTCCCGGCGCGGCAGGGCGAGCTCTGTTATTCGACGCACCCCTTCGTGCGGCAGCACTTCAAGGCGCTGCTCGCCGTGCCGCCGGATCGCGTGCACGCCGCGGGGAGCGCCGCGCCGCCGCCGCGCCTGGACGAGGCGCCGCGCCGGCCGCCGCGCGAGCGCGGCGCGCTCGACGCGCACGAGGCCGTGATCCTGGAGCTGCTCGGCGCCGGGCGCGCGGCCGAGGCGCTCGACATCTACGAGCTCGGCCTCGGGGGCTTCGCGCACCTCGGGCTCAGGCTCGGCGACATGGCCCGCGGCGCCCGCATCCTGCGCGCGTTCGCCGGCGGCGACGATCCTCGCGGCGTGCCGGCCTCGCTGCCCGCGCGCGTGCGCGCGTCGCTCGCGTACGAGGCCGGGCTCTACGCGGGCGCGCTCGGCGACCTCGCGTTCGCCTGCGCCTGCCACGAGGCGCACAACGAGGCAGCCGAGGCGCTCGCCGACCCGGCGCCGCTCGCGACCGGCCTGCGCACGCTGGCGTACACGCAGCGGCTGCGCGGCGACCTGACCGCGGCGCGGCGCCTGGTCGAGCGCTCGTCGGAGATCGCCGAGCGCGCGGCGGACCGCGCCCACGCGGTGCGCGCGCAGGCGCTGCTCGGCGCGGTGCTGCACGACCTCGGCGAGGTCGACGCGGCGGGCGAGCGCTTCGCGCGGCTCCGGGCGATGGGCGACGCGCCGATCGCGCGCCGGGGGCTCTGGGCGTCGGAGCACGACCTCGCGCTCGGGCGCCGCGCAGAGGCGCGCGAGGCGACGGAGCGGAACATCGCGGCGTGCCGGCGGCGCGGCTGGGAGGGGCACGTGGCGCACGGCCACACGCTGCTCGGCCTCGCGCTGCTGGGGGGCGAGGAGAGCGACGAGAGCGAGGAGCGCGACGGCGGCCGCGGCGACGGCCGCGACGTCGCGGCGGCCGAGGCGCACCTCGCCGAGGCGCGCCGCTGGGCCTCCGCGACGGGCGAGGTGGAGGTCGCGCTGCGGTGCCACGAGCTCGCGGCGCGGATCGCGCTCGCGGCCGGGCGGCTCGACGAGGGCGAGCGCCAGGCGGGCGAGGGGATGCACGTCGCCGGGACGTGCGGGTTCGGCCCGTTCCGCGCGCGGCTCGCGGTGGTCGCGGCGCGGTGCGCGCTGGGGCGCGGCGCGGGAGGTGCAGCCGCGGCGGCGGCGCTCGCCGACGCCGCGGTGGCGTGGGCCGGCGAGGACGCGTGGGCCAAGGCAGACGCGCTTCACTGGGCGGGCGTCGCCGCCGCGCGGGCAGGGGACGCGCCGCGCGGCCGGGAGCTGCTCGCCGGGGCCGCGGCGCTGCGGGCGCGCCTGCGCCATCCCGGGGCGGGGGCGTCCCGGGCGGCGCTCTCGCGGCTCGGGTGATGGACGGGCGCGCGGCGCGCCCCGCCGGGGAGCGGCGGGTGTGGTCCCCCGCTGCTCGCCATCGGCCCCGTGGAGAAGATGCCCTGTCATGGCGTCGCGCCGCCGGCCCTCGGTAACGTGACGATGGTGCCCGCAGCGCTCGCGATCGGTCGCGTCGCTGCGCAGTCCTCCTCATCTCACGGAGCAGCCATGTCCAGTCGACCTCTTCCCCTGACGACATCTCTCGCGATCGCGCTCTCCCTTGCGCTGGGAGCATCCGGTTCCGCCATCGCCGCGCCGGTGATCATCGACGGAGATCCCGTCGCTCCGCTCCCCGCCGAGGGAGGCACCGGGCTGTGCGCCGTGCACGGCCTGTCGACCGACCCGGCGGGCGACTTCTACGATGCGACGGGCGAAGACGCGAGCTTCATCGAGAAGATGAACACGTTCTTCGATGCGGGGCAGCGCGATCTCGTGAGCTTCGTGGCGAGCACACCGCTCGATTTCTCGAACAACAACAATGCCGGCAACGAGTGGAGCTTCGGCGATTTCCGCGACGCTGTCTCCGGCTGTCCGACAGGGGGGTGCGACTTCCGCGAGAGCGATCCCACCGTGTCGTTCGGCGTGCGCCTGCGCGGTTACCTGGCCGTGCCGCCCGAGCACGTCGATCAGCCGCTCCACTTCGGCATCTACGCCGACGACGCCGTCGCCCTGGTGCTCTATGATGCGGAGCAGGCCGCCTATCCGGTGCTGGTGCAATCCCCCGTGCTCGGCAGGCCCACCTGGCGCATGACGAACACCGTCACGTTCTCCCGGGAGGGGCTGTATCCTGTCGAGCTCCTCTATGCCGGGATCGCCGAGCACTCGGCGCTCGAGGTCTCTGTCCTCACTGGTGAATTCACGGATTTCCAGCTGGGCGCCTCCGACCCAGGCAGCGTTAGCCTCGCGGAGTCCGGCTTCACGCTCCTCGCGCCAGCGTCGTTTCATCAGACCCTGCTGGGCGGCGCCAGCGCGTCGGAGGGGGACGCCTGCGCGCAGTGTGGCCGCGAGTACGTCGACCTGGCTGGAAACAACGGCTGCGATCCGGGCTCGTACTGCAACAGCGCCGCGCTGTGCGCGCCGTGCGCCATTGACGCCTTCTGCGGGCCTTCCTGCAGTCCGTGCAGCGGCCGCACGCCGCGCTGCGCCGTGGTGGAGGGGACGCCGGCGTGCGTGGCGTGCGCGGGCGACGCGGACTGCGATGATGGAGAGGTCTGCGACCCTGAGGCGCACGCCTGCGTCGCGGACTCGCCTGAGCCTGGCCCCGACGCGGGCGTCGGCGGGGGCGACGGGGGCGACGGCGGAGGCGCGGCGTCCGGGCCGGGCTCTGACGATGGCGATGATGGCTGCGGGTGCAGGGTCGGTGGTCACGGGCGGGTCGGCGGGCTTGCCATCACGCTGGCGGGGCTGGGCATGGCGCTGGCTCGCCGGCGCATGCGAGCGCTCAGGCGGCCGAGCGCCTCGACGGAGCGTGCATCGCGCTGAGCTCCGGCGGCGCGGCCTCGCCCCCCGTCAAGCGGCCGCGGTCTCGCGCCGCGGCAGTCGCCGCAGGATGTCCGTCGTCTCGGCGCTGTGCTTGAGGCCGGCGAGGCGCTTCTCGATGTCGCGCTTCAGCACGGCCGCCATCGCCGGCTCCAGCACCGGGGCGAGGACGCGCGGGCGTGCCGTGAAGTTGTAGCGGAAGGTGACGCGGGTCCGCCGCGGCGACAGCGCCTTGAAGAGCCACGCGCCCGAGAACTGGCGGAAGATCCGCGGCCCGTCGACCATGGTGATGGCCACCTGCTCCGGCGGGTTCAGGGTGATGTAACGGGCCTCCATGGACAGTCCGTTCTTCGCCCGTACCCACACCCGCACGCCGACGGCCGGCTCGGTCGCGCCGTCGCGGTAGCGCATCTCGCGGAGGAACGGGTCCCACTCGAGCCGGAGACCGTAGTCCTGGGACAGCGCGAAGAGCTCGTCGGGAGCGGCGTCGATCTCGGCGGTGCTCTGGATCGTGGGCATGGCGCTCAGGATAGGGCCGTGAGCGGCGCGATGGCGAGGGCGCGCCGCGCTGCGGGCTCGTGCGCTCGCGTGCTCCGCGTCGAGCGGGCTGCTCCGGGGACGGGCGGGGGATTTGCGCGCCCATCGCTCGGGCTCACACCGCCGGCGAGGGGAGCGGCGGTTCGTTGACGGCCCTCGAGGACCCATGTAGTTCGCCCTTCATGGTCCACCGATCGACTATCGTGCTCGCTCTCATGGCGTCTGGGGCGCTCGCGCTGAGCGGCTGCAACCGTGGCTATCAGACGGCAGCGGAGCTCGAGACCGCGGAGCGCGGGCCGACCCACTGTGCCCGCTCCTGTTACGACCTCGGGATGCGGATGTCCGCCTTCGTGCTGGTGGACCGCGGCGTGGCGGGCTGCGTGTGCGAGCCGGTTCAGGCGCCGGCCGGCGCTTACCCCGCGGCGCCGCCGGCTGTCGCGGCGCCGCCGGCTGTCGCGCCGCCGCCGGCTGTCGCGCCGCCGCCGGCTGTCGCGGCGCCGCCGACCGCCGTGCCGCCGCCGGCCGCCGCGCCGCCGCCGGCCGGAACGGCGCCGGCTCCGCAGCCCCAGAGCCGCGCCTCGGCCGGGGCCGCGGCGGGCTACGCCGTGATCCAGGCCCATCGGCAGCAGCAGGAGGAGCAGCAGGCGCTGCGGGCCACGCAGTCGAAGTGAGCTGGCCGGGGGCCGGCTTGCGTGACGACCTGCCGGTCGGAGGAGGTCCACGGGCGCCGTTAGCTCTTGGAGGAGCTCGCGTGGCATACTCGGCAGGACGATGAACGAGCCGGCGCGCAAGATCATCTGGACGTACGCCGAGTACCTCGAGCAGGAGCGGGCGAGCCCGACGAAGCACGAGTTCCTGAACGGCGAGATCTTCGCGATGGCCGGGGGAACGCCGGAGCACGCGCGCCTGTGCATGAGCGTCGGCGCCGAGCTCCGGGCGCAGCTTCGCGGGCGACCCTGCGCGGTGTACTCCGCCGACATGCGCGTCCGGGTGCAGGCGACTGGGCTCTCCACGTACCCGGATGTCAGCGTGGTTTGCGGGAAGCTCGAGCGCGATCTCGAGGACAGGGACGCAGCGCTCAACCCGAGCGTCCTTGTCGAGGTCCTCTCCGACAGCTCGGAGGCCTACGACCGAGGGCAGAAATTCGCCCACTATCGGCACATCCCGTCGCTCCGCGAGTACATCGTCGTCTCGCAGCATGAGCCGCGGATCGAGGTATTTCACCGCAACGAGGATGACTCGTGGACGCTCCGGGAGGCCCGCGCCGGACAGGGAGCGCACCTGCAGGCGATCGGGCGCACCCTGTCGGTGGACGAGGTGTACCGGGATCCGCTCACCCAGGTTCAGTAGGGGGCGGACGAGCGACTCGGTGAGGCGTGATGGGCTCGTGACTGTGAGCGTGCCTTCGCTGTCCTGGCGCGCCGATCTGTGAGACCTCTACACAGTCATGCCTTGGCGGTACACTTCGTACCAGACGAAGGGGCAGTGCTCCTTGAGGTACTTCTCGCTGATGTCCTTCCGGCGATACTCGTCGAAGTATTCCAGTCGCCGCGCCCGGCAGTCCGGGTCGTCGAGGCCAAGGCGCTCGATCGTCGTCTGGGCCTGGTCCTTGAACGGCTGCGGAAGCGCTGGATTCGGAGAGATCGCGCCCGTCAGCAGATTGAGGTGGAACGTCTCCGACTGGATTTGGAAGGGATCAAGGAGGTCGTCGAAGATCCCCTTCCTGCTGTTGAGCTTGCTGCACGCCAGCCGGAGGTTGCGCCAGCGATAAGCGTGCTCGACGGCGCTCGACTTCGCGATGAAGTGGTCCGCGGTTCGCGAGCCGGTGATAGGGTCGATGTAGATGGAGACGTAGGCGCAGATGCCACCGTAGCGCTTGTGCAAGTCGCCGAGACATTCGCGCCAGAAGGGCCGCAGCTCGATAGGCCTGCCATCCCTGGCCCTCGCGGGCCCCTGCAGGGGGTGCCCGTTCTCCTTGAGCCACCGCCGCCCGGGTCTGTAGACCTTCTCGTTGAATCCCTTCGGTGCACGCCGCTGCTGGACCGGGATCACGAAACCCACCCGCGCTTCTCGGCGACGAACCGCCACCGCACCCAGAACGGGTCGAGCTCCCCGAGCACCCCACGGAGCCTCTCGTGAATGGCTCGCCCCTGCTTCTTGCTCAGCTTCGGCGCCTCCATCGCCTTCGCGGCTTGCTCGATCGCGTCCTCGGCCTCTCTGGACCGGGGCTGCTTCAGTCCGAAGCGCTGCATGAGCCATGTATTCGCATCGCCCAGCCGCTCGAGCGGTTCCTCGACGACGCGCACCACGTTGCCCTTGTCGCGAGTCTCCTGCTCGAATTCAAGCAGCGTATCCTGATCTTTGTCGAAGCGCGTCTCCACCGAGGCGAGCACCAGGGGCGCGTGGGTCGTCACGACGAGCTGAACGTCGGCCTCGATGCCCAGATCCGCTGTCACCGAGAGCAGCGCGGGCAAGATGGCCCGCTGCCATCGCGGGTGGAGGTGTGCCTCCACCTCGTCGATGAGCACCGTCACGCGATCGAGCGGCGCGAGGCCGGCGACTGGGGCAGCTTGCTGGACCTCCGAGACGGCCCATACCAGCGCGTAAGCGAGCCCGAGGACGCGTTTGACCGCGGCCGAGGCATGGACGGCGAAGACATTGGTCTCGTAGCCTAGATCGAGCGTGGGGTAGGTCCGCGCGTCGCGGAGCGAGAAGCGCTTCGGTAAGCCGAACCTGATAGGGGCCTCCGGCGGCGAGAACGTCTTCAGCACGTCCTGCAACCGTTCGAACGCGCCCTGCCGCTCGGAGCGCCAGCTCACGGCGTCTTCGAGCAGCCCCCGGCACAGGGGCGTGATCTTATCGCGCGCTTGAAGACCATACCAGAGCTCCTGGGGCGAGAAGTGGTAGCCCTTGGCGAGTCCCTGCTCGGTCTTGTCTGCGGGCTTCGCGTTGCGGATCGGATCCCACACGGAGAAGCTCCCGTCGGCGCGCGCATAGAGGATGAGCCCCGGCGCGAGCGCGCGGGCACCCCTCTTCTTCCACCGCTCCTTCGCCGGATCGTAAGAGCCCTGGAGGGTCTTGCTTCCTGCCTGGGCCAGGATGGATGCGCCCGGCGCGCCTCGACCGTTCCGCGCGCGTACCGGCGGCCTCGCTTGCAGCTTCGGATCCGTCCATGCACCAGTGAGGGCCCACCAGAGCACCTCGAGCACGAACGTCTTGCCCAGGCTGTTGTCTCCGATCAGCAGATTCAGGCGTGGCTTGAGCGGAACATCGAAGCGTGGAGAGGGCCCGACGCCTGTGGTGATGATCCTGGAGATGAACGCCTTACGATTTGTCGGCGTCTCTGGCGTCGGAGGTGCTTCGTCCTCTTCTTCGGGTTCCGGATGCTCGCCGTACTCGATCTGGAACCGCCGCGCTCGCGCGTCCTCCCGATCCGCTTCGCTGTCATAGCGCCTCGCGAGGTTATCCAGCATGGCGGCCGTCCGCGGATAATTGGCCTCGAACTGCCGTGCCGCGTCGCGGTACCGCTCGGCGATGTCCCGTTCCTGAACGCCGCCTTCTCCGAGCGCCCGACCCGTAAGGCCGCGTCGGTTCCGCTTGGCCAAGGCGAGATGACCATCGAGCTCCGGATGAAGGCCCGTCTCGAGCAGCTTCCTAGCTGCCACGCAGGGCCACAAGCCGTCGCTGCCTCGCGGTGCGCGGGCCAGCACCTTGGCGACCTCGGTCGTGCCCACGTGGCCGCGACCATCCTCCCTTGTCTTGCGCAGCACCTCCGCGGCCCAGGCTTCCAGCTTCACCTCGCGCTCGGCTTCCGGTAGCCCTTCGCCGGGGTAGCCCTTCCATGCCTCCAGGAGAGCATAAGCGGTCTGCGCCGCCCGAATACGCCCCTCGTCCTTCTCGACTGGCGGCTCTTCGCCCTCGCGACGGTAGAGCATGGTAATGAGTTTGACAAACGAATCAGGGCTTTCAGTCAAACCCAAGGACACGTAGCGCGCTGGCCTCGATCGCTGCGACAGGATCGGCAGATAAAACAGCTCGAGCGGCGCGAGATCGTCGATCGGATCCGTGCCCTCCGGAGGATCGTGATCGATCCTCTCGAAGAGATCCTCGATGAGGTGCGGTACCCGCGGGTTCGACGGCGCGTTCGCTCGCTCCCTGTACTTTTTGAGCACATAGAATGCCAGCGCACCCGTAGTGCTGCGCGGACGGATCGCTACGGTCTCGATGGCATCGTCCTCTCGCCCCGCGGCGACGAGGTGCTCTACTGCGTACTGAAGATCTCCCGGCGATAGCTCCCCGAAGATGCGTGGCACCGCTCGCCAGTAGGCTGCGCTCAGCGGCTCGCCGAGTTGCTCCATCTTGTCCCACAGTCCGCGATAAACAATCCTCCGTCCATCTTCGGCGTGAGCTGCGATGCGAGCAGCGTCTTCCGTCCTGCCGGACTCGACAAACCGCTTCAAGAGCGCCTCGAGCCACTCCAAGCCAAGATCCTTTGCACGGGTTGCACCGTAGCCGGTAACGAGTGGAGCGAGCGGCTCTCCTGCTGCACCCGCCAGGATTCGAGCGTCCAGCTCTTCGACGAAGCTCGTCCTGGCAAGCGCGCAACCTAGGCTCAGCGTCCCGTCTTCGACAGCTGCCACCGCTCGCATGAGCCTGGCCAGAGCCTCCCATCGGTCGGAGCTTTGCTCCCAGATTTGCGTGATGGCTTTGTTGCGCTCCTCCGCAATGCGTCGCTCTCCCTCCTCCAGGTACTCCATCATGAGCCCAGGAAGGTCTGGAAAGCGGCTGAAGAGCCAGGCGTGGCGCTGGACGAGATCCTCGGGTTGGAACGCATCATAGAGCTGTTTGAGCTGCTGGTGTCGAGCGTGCTCTGTATCCTCGGGCGCGAGTTTGGTCAGCGTGTGGCGTAACGCATCCCGCAGCCGGCCTTCCGTATCCAAGATACGTGGCTGCTGTCTTGCGAGCGCGCCGACGACGAGCTCCTCGACGTCTTTTAGACCTCCGACGACTGCTTCGAGCACACCTACCCAGCGTTGCGGGTCGGTCCCGGCGTCGTTCTCGAGATCCTGGAGCACCGCGCGGATCTGGGCAGCCATGTCGGTTCGGTTGATCTTGGCTGGCGCGTCGTTCGGCATCCATTCCTCGTGCACCCGAGGCCGATGGCCTGGAGGCAGGAGGGCGCCGGGACGGATGTTGCGCAGCATCTCCAGGGCCAGCTTGCGGCCGGTCACAGGGTTTTTCTGCCAGACCTCGCGGACCAACGCGATCCGCTCCTCGACGGTGGTGCTGGACGATGGCAGTGCAGAGCGCAGCAGGGCGTCAAGGCTCCGCAACGGACGATTCGCCAGGCGGCCACCCGGATCCATCGCGTCCAAGCGGCTGAGAACCAGGACGACCCGGCGGCGGACTCCCGGCTCAGGGTGCCATCCCAAGAGCTCCAGCGCCCAGAGCAAGCCGGTGTGCGGCGCGCCACCGAACAAGCTATTTTCCTCCCGGAGCAGGTGCGCGACGCCCGTCTCTCCTACATCGAGGCTGGCCTCCACGGCGTCGAGAAACCCCTTCGGTGCTGCCTCAGCCAAGGTAGGCAGGAACTTGGAGACCGAAGCCCAGGCGATCCATCCCCTGTCGGCCCGCAAGAGCGCTCGAATGAGGCGTTCGGCCCGCTCGCTCCCCCGGTAGCCGATGCGCTTCTCGGCGAAGAGAGGATCCTGCAGCGAGAGCACCAGGACCGACCGGGCCAGCCCCTCGCGCAGGGCATCCGAGTACGGGAGCGCCTTTCCCTTCACCTCTGCCATGAAGCGCTCTTCCTTGGGCAGCTCGTACGCCGGGTCCGGCGCGCCGAGGACTTCCATCACCACCTCGTCGAAGCTGTTCAGATGGCTGTCCGTCAGCCCTCGAGCCAGGAGGTCCCATGCACCGTTGAGCGACGTCCAGCGATACGAGCCGCGGGCGATGTGCTCCACGTCGCGCGTGATCACCCCCTGCGCCTGCAGGTCCGTGCAGAGCTGCTCCGCGGCCGCCGGGTCGCCGCCGAGACGGCGGAGCACCTCGCGATCCCCCTCCACCGTCGGGACCCAGGCGCCGGCGAGGAGCAGCGACATGATCTCCGCGCGCGGGCTGGCCTTCGCCCAGGAGGGAAGTTCGACGTCGATGTACCCGCAGCGCCGCTGGAGCATCTCGAGATCGCCGCCCGCTTCTCTGACGAGACGCGTCGCCTCCGCTTCGTTCCAGCCCGCCGCACGGAGCGTCCCGATAAGCGCGGGCCACGGCTGCTCCTCCAGCGTCAGCGTCGAGCCGGGCCGCTCCGGCGCGTCCAGGCCGCCCGTGAGAAGGACGCGTACCTTGGCAGCGGCAGCCTCGCCCGCGTCTGGCTTGTCGAAGGCCGGCACTACGATGAGCGGCTCGGCCGCCTGCACCCGGATCGCCCATCGCCACGCCTCTTCAGTCTCCACCACGAGCGCGCGCGACAGCCGTGCCTCCGCGCCCGGCGCACGTTCCAGCGTCGCTGCTGCGAAGAGCAGCGCCTCCTCGCGCGTACGGCCGCGGAGCAGCAGCGGCCGCCCCGCCGGCTCGCTCAGCGCGGCGAGCAGCTCATCGCTCAGCATCAGCCTGCGATCTCCCGCCAGCACCAGCGCGTGGGGGAGGGGAGGGCTCGTGCGCTGTCGCCAGGCCTCTAGGAAGCCCTCCACGTCCTTGCCGTCGTACGCCGGGAGCCCCTCCCGGCTCGCGAACCAGCGCGCTACGGCGGGAGCCTGCTCGATCCAGGTCGCGAGGTCATCCGCGTCGATGACGCGGACATCCCTCCAGATCCCCTCTGCCCGCTTCTCGTTCGCCCAGTCTGCCTTTCCCTTCTTGAAGGGGCGCGCCGTCACGGCCACATAGGTCGCGAGCGCGGGCCGCACGCCCTCCGGCGGTTTCCGGGAGCGCTTCTCGTAGTCCTCGTCCAGCTTGGCGCGGACCTTCCCCTCGACCGACAGCTCCCAGACCGAGAGCCCCGCAGGGCAGAACCCCGTGCCCTCGCGGGACTTCACGATGCCGTCCCAACCCTCGTAGCGCGTCCCGCTGTCGGCACGCATGGCGATCCCGTCGAGGGGACTAGTCGCGAGCAGCAGCCGCCGCACGAGCCTCGGCAGGACCGCCGGAGCATCGTAGCGCCCGGCCCACTCCTGGAGCTCCTTGCTGGAGATCTCCCACGGCTTGACCATGCCCAGCGCATACCACGCCGGGGAGCAGGGCACGCCCTCCCATCACGCCGGCGCCGCGCGGCCTGGCGCGCCCGCTCGGCCGCTCGGAGCGCCAAGCGCGCCTGCCGTCCCCGCCGCCGGCTCGTCCCCTCGGCACTGCCCGGGGTTACCGGGTACCGACGAGACGCTCCGTGCCCGGCGGCGCCTCGCATCAGACCCTGCGGGCGACATGCTGCAGCGGGTCAGCATGGCCGGGCTCCCGCCTCATGCGGGGCTGCTGCCTGGCCCTCCGTTCGCCCACATAGGCGATTCTTCATCCCAGCTTCGTGCCGGGTGACACCACGTGTGTCCGATCCTGTGCACCAGGGCCTGCCGAGTGACACTACGTGTGCCCCGTCGTTCACAGATCTGCCTGCCGAGTGACACTACGTGTGCCCCGCCGTTTACAGATCTGCCTGCGAAATGACACTACGTGACCACAGCCATACCCGCCCCGGGCTCCGCCGTCAGGGCGCACCTCCCCTCCGCGGCCCCACCCCCGTCGCGTCGGCATCGTGCGCTCCCCCGAGCACACATCCGGCGGCGCTGTGACCCACTGTCGCGCTCGCCTGGATCTACGTTCCCACGATGGCCAAAGCCAAGACCAACAAAGAACACACCGGGAAGGCGCCCAAGGCGACTCCCACGGCAACAACGACCTACCACGCCTGCTACAAGCGCTTTGCCCCGCTGGCCGCAGATCTTCCGGACCGCGACGTCGAGGTCTGTCGGGCGGACGTGCGGATCGCCTTCGCCAACGTGAAGCGGGGCGTCCAGGGCGCCTGCGCGGATCCGGCGCGCATCCGGAGGGCGCTGCCCGAGCTGCCGCTCGATGACGTGCTCGCGCTGCCGGACCTCGGCCGGGCGCTGATCTTCGCGGCCACGCGCGTCACGGCGAAGCCGGCGAGCTCCGGCGAGATCGACGCGAAGCTGAAGGTCGTGACCGAGCTGCGCGAGCCGATGCTCACGCTCGCCGAGACCCTGGCGAAGCGCGGGCTCCTGCCCAGGGACGTGGTGGCCGAGATCCGGGCCGGCACCGGCAAATACGATCTGGCCAGCGACGGGATGGCGCTGGCCCACCTGTACGAGGAGCACGCGGACGCGCTCCGCGGAAAGCACCCGTTCACGCAGGAGGAGTTCGAACAGCTGCGGGCGGCGAGCGAGTGGCTGCTCGACACCCTCACCCCCGATGGCGCGCGCCGGCCCGTCTCCAGGCAGCGCAGCGAGGCCGAGAACCTGCGCGACCGGCTCTGGACCCTCCTGGTGCGTCGGTACGCGGATCTCCGCAAGATCGGATATTACTTCCACGGCGACGCGTTCGAGGACGTGACCCCGAAGCTCCAGTCGCGCCTCTCGAGCTCCGCCGCCGCGGACGAGGCCGAAGAGGTCGAGACCGATGAGGTCGAAGCCAAGGAGGGCGGCGCCGACGACGCGGGCGCGGCCGCCAGCGGCGGCGACGTCGAGCAGGCCGGCAATCCGCTGTCACCGTAGGCGGCGCGCGCCCGACCGCATCGCACCGCGCGCCCGGCCGCGCCGCGCGCCGGCGGACGCGCGGCGCGGCGCGAAACACAAACGGGTCCGGAGAACCCCCCGCAATTGAAGGGGTATGAGCGCACCCCTCTCTTCGCCCGCCGGCACCTCCCGCGATCGTACCTGGAACGCCCTTCATACAGCCGCAGTGGAAACGCTCCCCCGCGCGTTTCGGCTCATGGGCGTGGCCGAGCCCGACATCGACGACCTCCTCCAGGAGGTCCTCCTCACGGCGTACCGGACCCTGGATCGCTTCGACCCCAGCTGGCATGCGCCCCAGACCGAGGCGGCCGTCGCCGTCGATCCTGCGCGCGGTGACGGCCGCAACCAGCACCGCAGCGCCGAGGCGCGGTGGGTGTTCGGGATCGCGTGGCGGAAGGTCAGTCACTACCTGGACCGCGCCCATCGCCGCCGCGAGCTGGTGCACGGCATGCTGCCCGCGTCTTGCTCCGAGGCCGTCGATCCCGCGCCGCTCAGCGAGGAGCGCGCCGTGGAGCGAGAGCGGCTGGAGCTCGTGATCGACCTGCTCTGGACGCTGGCCCCGGAGCGGCGGCTCGTCCTGGTCCTGCGCGAGGCGTACGAGGTGCCGCTCGTCGAGATCGCGCGTGATCTAGGCATCAACTACAACACCGCCAGCAGCCGGCTGCGCCTCGCCCGCGCGGACTACCGCGCTGCCGTCAAGCGGCTGCGCCCGGAGCAGCGAGACGCACTGCGCGCCTGCTGGCTCGGGTTTCCGCTGGCTTCCGCGTTCCTGGTGCGCGAGGACGCCGGAGCGATCGCGCCCGCGCCGCCTGATGCCGCCCCGCCTGCGCCGCCTGCTCCCGCGCCGCCTGCTCCCGCGCTGCCTGCTCCCGCGCTGCCTGAAGCCGCGCCGCCTGCGCGCGCTCGATTCCTGCCTGCGCTCGCGCCGCCCGCTGCTGCGCCAGCGGGGCTCGCGGGCTCGCACCCCTGGCTGGGGGAGGTGGAACGCGCGCTCGGATGGACCGCGGCAGGCGCTGGCGGCACCCTGGTCCTGCTGCTTCTGTTCGCGCCGCCGCGACCGCTGTGGGCTGACCGCTTCGGCGCGCTGGTGACCGAGCTGCCCCGGGCGCGCAGCGCCCGCGCCGTGGAGATGAGGCCGCGGGAGACGCCGGCGCTGCAGCCCATCGCGCCGACGCCCGACGTGACCTCCCGGCGCGACCTCGCGCCCCTTCCAACGCGCGATGTCACGCTGCGTCCGGCGCCATCGGCGAGCGCGCGGGAAGACTCGTTCGCCGAGGAATACCGGGTGCTCGACGCGGTGCAGGCGAGGATCTCCGCCGGCGATCCCGCCGGGGCGCTCCGGCAGCTCGCCCTGCATGAGCAGCGGTTCCCGAGCGGCCACCTGACGTCCGTGCGCGAGCGGCTCCGGGAGCTCGCGCAGATGCGCCTGGCAGGTCCAGCGGAGGGCGCGGCGACGGAAGAGCCGTCGCGATGAGCCTGCCCCACGACAGACGGATGCAGCACGCGCGGCCCACGCCCAGCACCTCGGGCCCTCTCCGCCATGTCCGGCGAGCGGCCTGCGCCGGTGCCGCCCTCCTGGGGGCCGCGTATCTGCTCCGCGCCGCGGAAGCTCACGCCGGGCCAGCGCTGCGTCCGAGCGCAGCGCGCCTCGAGTACGTGCGCGGGCATGGCGCCGAACACTGCCCTGACGCATCGTTCCTGCGCGCGGAGGTGGCGCGGGTCGCTGGCGAAGACCCCTTCCGGGACGATGCACCGATCCTGATCTCGGTCAGGATCGAGCGCCATGAGGCCGAGCTCGTGGCCTCCCTGGCGTTGCGCGACAGCCAGGGGGCGACCCGGTGGGCCGACGGGTTCAGCACCATCAGTGCCTGCGAGGTGCTCGTCGCCGGCGTGGGCCTCGCCATCGCGGCGCGGCTCCTGGGCATGCCGGAGCGGGTGCCACAGGAGCCTCCGCCATCGGAGCCTCCGCAGGGGCTGCCTGAGCCTTCGCCGCCGGAGCCTCCGCAGGGGCCGCCCGGGCCTCGACCGCCGGAGCCCTCGCAGGGGCTGTCTGGACCTCCGCCGTCTCCACGGGCCCCGCAGGATCGGCCGGGGCCATTGCCGCCCACCCACGCGGCGCGCGCGGCGCCAGGGCCGTCCGAACGCGTCGCGACGGAGCCGCCAATCTCTTCGGGTGAGCAGGTGATGGCAGATCCTTCGGGGCCGTTGCGGTTCGAGGCGGGGCTCGGCGCGACCGTCGGACTGGGGATCACGCCGGGGATCGCGGCCGGGACGACCCTGGCCCTCGGCGTGCGCTGGTCCGACTGGTCGGTCGCCGTGGAGGGGCGGGGGCTCGTCTCGCTGGCGAAGGAGGTCGAGGGGACGCCCCTGGAGATGACGGCCTTCACGGCAGCCACAGTCACCTGCCTTCGCGGCCGCCACCTGTTCGCCTGTGGGCTCGCGACGCTCGGCGCTGTCCGGTTCATCCCGGAGGAGCCGTGGAACATGCGTGTACGCCGCAAGACCCTGGTCGGGGTAGGGGCACGGCTGGGCAGCGCGTGGCGGCTCTCGGACAGGTGGTCTGTGCACGGCCACGCCGAGGCGATCTGGATCGTGGAAGACGTGTTGCTCAGGCGGCAGGTGGACCATGCCGCGACGTCAGCGCCGCTTTACTGGAAGTCTCCGCCGCTCGGAGCAGCTCTCGGGCTGGGTGTCACGGCCAGCTTCTGAGCGGACATGCGAAACGGGACCCAACGCCGCGAGACCGTCGCGAGGATTGGTGAGAAATTTATGTGTGGATTCGGAATGGTGAGCTTGGCGGCGACTGCTGCCATCACGGATGATGGTCGTTGTCTGCGTGGAGCGGCATGCGGTAGCTTGCCCCTCATGCGGATTTACCCCTTGTTGATGGTAGGGCTGCTCCTGTTACCGGGCTGCAACGAAGAAGACCCGACCATCTACGGGCCTTGTCAGCCCAGTGAATACGGCTCTCCAGCGTGCCCGTACCCCGAGGGTGGCGACGGCGGGGATGGGGGTGAAGGCGGGGATGGGGGTGGAGGCGGTGCCGGTGGTGCCGGCGGCGGCGATGAAACTGCCTGCGCCGGCGACTGCATTCCACCGGCGCCGCTCGGCTGGTTCGGTCCGGCGCTCCTCTGGTACGGCCCGCCGGACCAGGCGCCGGACTGCCCGACCGAGGCGTCGAACGTCGGCTACGAGGGGTTTGCCGACCTGGCGCCGGCGCCGTTCGCCTGCGCGGCCTGCCTGTGCGATCCGCCGGATGCAGCTTCCGCGTCGTGTCAGCTCCCGCTGGGCTGGTCAGCCCACGCGGCAACGTGTGCCGTCACTACCCCCGACACCGTCGAGACCGCCTTTACGGCGCCCGACGGTTGGGACGGCGCCTGCACCGCCGCGAACGCGATCCCCGCGGGCCAGGACTGCGGCGGGCAGCCGTGCGTGCAGTGGCTTTCCGTCGAAGCGCCGACCGTGCTGGTGACCGCCGCCTGCACGCCGAGGGTGGACGAGCCGCCGCCGCCGGCTCGCCTCGATCCGTGGCAGACCCGGGCGCTCGCCTGCCTGCCAGGCGCCTACACGGAGTGCCCGGGGAACGGGAGCACCTGCATGCCGTCGCCCGATCAACCCGGGGTTCCGCCGCCCGGCGGCTTCCTGAAATGCATCTTCCACGAGGGCGACGTCACCTGCGACAGCCCTTATCTGGACAGGCACGTCTTCTATGGCGGGGCCGAGGACACGCGCGGCTGCTCTCCGTGCGGCTGCGGGGAGCCGGAGGGCGCGTCGTGCACGGTCATGGCCTCGGTCTACAGCGACGGCGCGTGCGCGGAGCAGGTCGCATCGAACCTCGTCAGCTCCAGGGCGCCGTTCTGCGGGGTCACGCCGCCTGGCGTCGCCCTCGGCAGCAAGTCGGCGGAGGTCGTGGCCGTGGACCCCGGCGCCTGCGCCCCGAGCGGCGGCAAGGCGATTGGAGAGATCCTGCCGGCCGAGCCCTCGACGTTCTGCTGTCTGGCGTAGCGCTCGCGGGGAGCGAAAAGAGCAAGGCACCAGAAAGCCGGGGCTCTCGGCGGGCCTGCGCTGCGTCGCTCGCTCGGGGGGAGGAGCCCAGTGCGGCGGACGGTCGACCAGCGACCACACGAGGTTTGCCGGGACCCGGCGGGCGACAGCCGGCCGTCCGCTTGCCCAGTGCACCGCTCCCCTGCGCGCCGTCGCGGTACACGGCTTGCTCTGTTCGTGGCGCGGGGGACGCGGCCGTCTCATGGCGGGATCGCCCGACCCGGGGGGCAACGCGATGGACAACGCAGCCAGGGACATCTTCGTCATCAGCGATCTGCACATCGGCGACGGCGGCGCGCGCGACAACTTCGACACGGGCAAGAAGACGCCGCAGCTGCGGGCATTTCTCGACCACGTGGGCAGCGAGGGAGGCGAGCTCTTCGTCCTCGGCGACCTCTTCGAGCTCTGGCAGATGAACCTCAGCCTCCTGCTCGTGAAGCGGCGGGAGCTCCTCGACCAGCTCGCCGCGCTGCGGCTCATCTACGTGCCCGGCAACCACGACGTCGACCTCCGGCACTTCATCGGCACGGACCTCCTCAATCACCCCTTCTTCTCCTGTATGCGCGCGCCGTTCGTCCGGGAGCTCGGGGGCAAGCGGTTCCGCTTCTGCCACGGGCACGAGAGCGATCCCTTCAACGCCGGGGACGACCCCGGCTTCGGCCGCATGCTCGCCATCTTCGCCGGCATCTTCGAGGACCAGAACGGCTCTCCCCTTCTCACGAGCGGCGAGAGCGTGGAGGACGTCCTCGAGCAGTTCGGCGAGTCGATGTTGACGATCTGGAAACGCTCCCTGGCGACGGTGAACCAGCGCGTGGGGAGGGGCGATGCGCTCCCCGGCTCGGCGCTGACGCCCGCGCAGAACCCGAATCGGCTCGGCGAGCACGTCATCGGGGTCCGGGCAGAGCTCGAGCGGGACGCTCACGACGTGGCGGTGCTCGGGCACACGCACAAGCCAGGTCGTATCGGTGACTGGTACTTCAACAGCGGCTCCTGGGCCGGCCCCGCCAACTCCTTCCTTCGCATCTCGCCGGACGGACATGTCCGCTATCTCGAGTGGAAGGACGGGCGCGCCATCGAGCGCGAGATGCCCGTCGTGCTCCCGGGCGCGGAGCCCGGCCGCGCCCCTCCGAAGGCGGAGAACCCGATCGCCGCCGCCGTCGCCGCCGCGAGGACGCTCTTTCCGAAGCCGACGCGGCCGGAGCGCTCCCGGTGGGTCCTCATCGCGCAAGGCGCGCTCGCGATCGCCGTGGGCGCCGGCACGCTGACGATCTCCGTCGGTCACGGCTCGTCCGCGGGGTGGCGGCTGCTCGTCTCGGCCTTCGGCGCGTACGCGCTGCTCGATGGCGCCCTGTCGCTGTACGGCGCGCCGCGCGAGCCGCCCGTCAGGCGCCTCCTCTCGCTCGTGCGCGGCGTGGCGAGCCTCCTGCTCGGCCTCGTCGTGCTCCGGCGCGGCTACGTGGTCGAGATCTTCGTGATCCTCGTCGGCCTCTGGGCGTTCATCTCCGGCGCGCTGCGCGTCGCGGCGTCGTTCGTGCTCAAGGGCATGGTGGAGTCGAGGTGGCTCCTCGTCGTGGGCACCGGCTCGATGCTCGCCAGCCTCGTCCTGCTCTCGTTGCCCGCGTCGGCCACGCTGCTCAAGTTCGTGCTGGCCGGCTATCTCTGCTACTACGGCGCGGGGGAGCTGCTGGCCGGCATCTTCGGGCAACGACTGCCGAGGATGCCAAGGATGCCAGGGACGGCGGGGGCCCGCGCCCCCGCCTGAGGCTGCTCGCGGCCGCTGCACACGCCGCTGCGCGGGCCCACAAACACGCCCTGGCCGCGCGCCGTTGATCTACGCTCCCGCCCGCCCCGGCAGTCCAGCGGCGACCGCGCGGGGAGCCGCCCTCGTGGCGCGTCCGGACGCCGGCCGTTCTCGCGGCGGGCCTCGTCGCCCTCGCAGGCCTCCCGGCCTCCCCCGCGCCCCGCAAGGTCGAGGGCCCCCCCACCCGGAGCTCCAGCCATGACGATGCCCCTCCCGACCACCCCCTCCCGCGCCCCGCTCGCCGCCCTCGCCGGGCTCGCCGCCCTCGCCGCGGGCGCCGCCTGCGCTGCACCGCACCCCCCACCGCCGGCCGAGCCGCCCAGGGCAGCGCCACCAGCCCCCGCTGCCTCCCAGGCCGCGCCCCCGGCGCCGCGCTTCGATCAGATCCCGCGGCTCGACTTCAACCGCATCGCGGTGGAGCTCGACCTGCCGCTCTTCTGGATCGCCGACCGCAACAGCTCGGGCGCCGTCGACCCCGACGAGGTCGCCGCGCTGTGGCACCACACGACGGCCCCCGCCTGGGTCGCCTCCGGCGCGTTCACGCCGGCGTTCACCTCGGCCTACGCCGCGATGGTCAAGATCAAGGCCGAGGGGCACCCGCGCGCCGGCCTCGACGAGGCCGAGAAGCGCCGCCGCGACGCCGTCCTCGCGGAGCTCGCGGCCGGCCGCCCGTCGCTCCTCCGGGCCGACCTCCGCGGCGCGTCGGCCGAGGACCGCGCCATCGTCGGCCACCTGCTCAAGGTCGCCGAGCTCATCGAGCAGATCCACGCGAAGCAGCTCGGCTCCGCCGGCATGGCCGACAAGATCCCGGCCGACGATCCGGCCAGCCGGGCGCTCTTCTGGCGCAACCAGGGGCCGTGGTGCGAGCAGCCCCGGACCCAGAGCGATCCGAGCTGCAGCGCGGTGCCGGGCAGCCCGCCCCGCATCACCGGCGCCTACCCGGCGCGCCTCCAGCAGGACAAGAAGTTCTGCGCCGCGCTCGAGGCGCGCCCGGACCAGCAGGCGCTCCTGTCGCCCTTCACGGCGGTGGTCGAGCAGGGCAGCGCGCTCCGCGCCGTGCCGTACAGCGAGGCGTACAGGCCCGAGATGGAGGCGGTGAGCCGGGAGCTCAAGGCGGCGGCGGAGGCGATCCAGAGCCCCGGCGAGGCGGCCTTCAAGGCGTACCTGCTCGCGGCGGCGCAGGCGTTCCTCGACAACCGCTGGGAGGTCGCGGACGAGCCCTGGGCGAAGATGAACGCCGAGAACTCGGCGTGGTACCTGCGCGTCGGGCCGGACGAGACCTACTGGGAGCCGTGCAGCCGCAAGGCGGGCTTCCACGTGAGCTTCGCGCGCATCAACCAGGAGTCGCTCACCTGGCAGCGGAAGCTCGACCCCGTGAAGGCGGACATGGAGGCGGCGTTCGCGGCGCTCGCGGGCGCGCCGTACAAGGCGCGCAAGGTCGCGTTCCACCTGCCCGACTTCATCGACGTCGTCGTGAACGCCGGCGACTCGCGCGCGGCGACCGGCGGCACCGCGGGGCAGAGCCTGCCGAACTGGGGGCCGGTCGCGACCGAGGGGCGCGGCCGCACCGTGGCCATGGTGAACCTCCTCCAGGACGACGACACCCGCGCCGCCATGCGGGAGGTGACGGCGTCGCTCCTCTGCAAGGCGACGCTGGAGAGCGTCTCGCTCGAGCGCCCGGTCGCGACGCTGAGCACCGTGCTGCACGAGGCGGCCCACAACCTCGGCCCGACGCACAACCACAAGGTGCGGGGCAAGACCGAGAGCGAGATCTACGGCGGCGGGCTCGCCTCGATGCTCGAGGAGCTCAAGGCGCAGACCGGCGCGCTCTTCTTCAGCGGCTGGCTCGCGCAGCGCGGCGTCCTCGATCCGGCGCTCGCCCGCATGTCCGAGGCGCGGGACGTGATCTGGGCGTTCGGGCAGATCGGGCAGGGCATGTACACCGCCGGCGGCGAGCCGCGGCCCTACGCTCACCTCGCCGCGATCCAGCTCGGCAGCCTGCTCGACGCGGGCGCGCTCGGCTACCACCGCGGCGAGGTGGCGGCGAACGGCACGGACAAGGGGTGCTTCTCGATCCAGGCGGACAAGATGCCCGCCGCGGCGGAGGCGCTCGCGAGGACGGTGCTCGGCATCAAGGCGCGCGGCGACAAGGCAGGCGCGCTGCGCCTCCGCGACACCTACGTCGAGAAGGAGGGGGCCTGGAAGGCGCTCCGCGGGGTGATCGAGGAGCGCATGCAGCGCATGCCGCTCGGCAGCGTGATCTACGCGATCGAGCTGTAAACAGGACCATTCGCCGGTGCCTCGCCAGGGGCGCTGGATGTCCACTCCCCGCCCGATGGCGGGGAGGCGCGCACCACGGTGGCCGGCAGGTCGCGCGTACGCCGGTGGGGGCGACGCGCCCGCCATCGCCGCTCACGCTGCGTGGAGGAGTCGACGTGCGTCCGTGACGAGGCGCCGGATCGCATCGCGCTCCGGCAGCTGGTCGAGATGGCCGTGGACGATGGCGTTTCGGAGCTCGATCGCATCTCGGAGCGGCACGAATTCCTCCTGGTCGACGTGCCCCTGGGAGACGAGGTGCTCGACCAGCGCCGCTGGTGTGTCGTCGTACTGGAGCGCGCCTACGGCGACCAGTTGCCGCCGCGCGGCTGCCTCGAACGCCGATGCCGCAAGGAGCATCGCTGCCGTCAGCTGGTCTTGATCGAGCAACGCCTCGGCGTTCACGAGCTCCGCTTCGATTCGCTCCGGATCCGAGGGCGGGGGCATCTCGCGATCGACGAGCACGATCTTGAAGTGCCATCCGGGGAGCGCGCGTACCTGTCTGGCGACCTCTTCCCACCGGCGAGCCTGAGGGGTGCCGCGGACACCTGACAGCGCTACTTCGATGACGTGATGCTCACCGTCGCGCTCCGCCAGGATGTCAGCTCGGAAGCGCCGCCCGCCTTCGAGCACGAAGGGCAGCTCAGCCTGTTTTCGGACCTGGAACCCCTTGCTCGCGTACTCGTCCGCGAGCTTCTGCACGGCTCGGTCGTGCGATTCACGTGCGTTCATTTCGGTAACTCCACGTGGTTCGGGGCTTCGTCGACCATGCAAACGTAGACGAAGGGTTGCCTCGCGGCCACCCAGTCCGCGAGACGCTCGACGAGCACCGCCGGCGGATCGACGAGCTCCGTCTGGCCGAGCTCTGTCTTGCGTGCGATCCACTCGCCAACGCTGCGATCGTCGTAGTAGGCGATCCCGCTGAGCGCGTCGCTGATGGGCTTGATGATGTTGTCGACGTCCAGCGTCGTCGACCCGAAGTAGAAGTAGACGAGGATGCCTCGACATTCGCCATAGATCTCGTCCTCCTCCTTGATCGCCGTGCGTGCGGCTTGCCTCACGCGCTCCTGCCACGGAGCCCAATCCTTGTTGTTCGCCGACACCGGGATCCCCTTCACCACGAATTCCAGACGGATCACGGCGCCTCTCCTCTCCCCTGGCACTTCCTACTACGGTGCGAGCGCTGTGTCCGTCCCGTGGATCTCCGAGCCGCTCTGTGACCACACGTACCGCGATGCTCGCCTGTAGGATCGATCAGTGCACCCCGAGGCACCCGTGATCTTGGCGCAGAAGCACGAGACGGCCTCGCCCAGGACCGGGCGGCGCCGCCGGCTCCGCGCCCTCGGCCTGCTCGCGCTCGTCGGCCTCCCCGCGCTCGGCCTCGGCGAGCTCGGGGCGCACGTCTACTTCAGCCGGCGCGCCCCGGGCTTCGACGCCTGGCGCGAGGTGAAGGCGCCCCTCGCGGCGATGAAGCAGCCCGGAGACCTCGTGATCGTCGCGCCCGCCTGGGCCGACCCGGCCGCGCGCCGCGCGCTCGGCGACGCGCTGATGCCCCTGCGCGACGCCGCCAGGCCCGACGAGAGCCGCTACGCCGCCGCCGTCGAGATCAGCGTCCTCGGCGAGCGCGCCGGGGAGCTCGCGGGCTTCCGCGAGGAGGAGCGGCAGGAGCACGGCGGCTTCGTGCTGCGGCGCCTCGTGAACCCGTCGCCGGCGCGCGTCGTCTACGACTTCGTCGACCACATCGCGCCGTCGTCGGCCGACGTGCGCGTCACGGATCCGCCGGCCGCGTGCCGCTGGAACCCGCGCGCGCGGGTGGCGGCCGGGGGCCTCGGCGGTCACCCGACGTTCCCCGCCGAGCGCTTCGAGTGCCCCGGCGGCCCCTTCTTCAACGTCGGCGTCACGGTGATCGCGGACGAGGAGTTCCGGCCGCGCCGGTGCATCTGGTCGCACCCGCCGCGGGACGGCGCCATCGTCACGCGCTTCCGCGACGTCCCGCTCGGCTCGGTGATCCGCGGGCACGCGGGGATGTACTGGATCATCGAGCGCGAGCGGCAGGGGGCGCCGGTCACGCTGTCCGTGCGCGTGGACGGCGAGGCCGTGGGGGAGGCGACGCACGTCGACGGCGACGGGTGGGCGGCGTTCGAGTTCCCGCTCGGGGCGCACGCGGGCGCCGCGAGGGCCGAGGTCGAGTTCGCGGTGACGTCGGCGGATTACACGCACCGCCACTACTGCTTCGAGGCAGACACCCGATGAGGCAAGCGGCCCGGCCCGCCCCGCTCGCGCTCGCCGACGGCGCGATCGCGCTCGCGTTCGCGGCGACGTACGTCTCCCTCCTGCTCGCGACCGCGGGCGACCTCGGCTACGCGCGCGACGAGGGGTTCTACTTCTTCGCCGCGAGCCGTTACGGCGCGTGGTTCCAGGCGCTCCTCGAGGCGCCGCGCGCCGCGCTCGCCCCCGGGGTCATCGACGCCGCCTGGTCGGTGAACCACGAGCACCCGGGCCTCATCAAGTCGCTCTTCGCGCTCTCCAACCTCGTCCTGCAGAAGCGGCTCGGCCTCTTCGCCATGGAGGGCACGAGCTACCGCTTCCCCGCGATGGTCCTGTCGGGCGCGGGGGTCGCGCTCGTGTACCTCTGGGGCACGCAGGCGCGCGACCGGATCGCGGGCGCGTCGGCGGCCGCGCTCTTCGCGATGATGCCGCGCTACTTCTACCACGCGCACCTCGCGTGCTTCGACGCGCCGATCGTGACCGTCTGGGCCGTGTGCGCCTACGCCTACTGGCGCTCGCTGCGGGACGGCGGCGCGCTGTGGCCGGTGCTCACCGGCGTCGCCTTCGGCCTCGCGCTCGACACGAAGCACAACTCCTGGTTCTTGCCGATCGTCTGCGTCGCGCACGCGATCGCCGTGGAGCTCACGGAGCGGATCGTCGCGCCCGCCGCGGCGGCGGAGGGCCCGCCGCGGGAGGCCGCCGCCGCAGCGCCGGCGCCGCCGCGAGGGGGCCGGCGGGCGCTCGCGGCGCTCGCGGCGATGGCGACGATCGGCCCGCTCGTCTTCTACGCGCTCTGGCCGTGGATCTGGCGCGACACGCTCCCGCGCCTCCGCGAGTACGCGTCGTTCCACCTGAACCACGAGTACTACAACATGGAGTTCCTCGGCCGGAACTACTGGACGCCGCCGATGCCGAGGGCCTACGCGCCGGTGATGACCGCGGCGACGGTGCCCGTCGTGACGCTCTGCCTCTTCGCCGCGGGGCTCTGCGCCAGCGCGCGCGCGCGGCTGCTCTATCCGCTCGCGCGCGCGGCGGCGCGGCTCGCCCCGGCCGGCGGGGGGCGCGCGCTCGCCGCGGCGCGCGCGCTGGCCGCGCGGCTCCGCCCGCCCGCGCGCGACCCCGGCGGCACGGCGCTGCTCTGGTTCCTCGCCATCGCCGCCGTGTACGGCGCCTGGCTCTCGCCGAGCACGCCGATCTTCGGCGGCACGAAGCACTGGATGACGGCCTACCCGTTCGTCGCCCTGTTCGCCGGCGCGGCGTTCTCCGCCGCGGTGAGGCGCGCTCGCCTCGCGCTCCGCGCGCTGGCGCGCCCCCGGCGCGGCGCCGGCGCGCGAGCCGACCTCGCCGCACCCGCGGGCGGCGCGCGTGGTTCCGCGCTCGCGCGCGCCGCCCGCGGGCCGCTGGTGCCGGCGCTGCTCGGCGCGGCGGTGATCGCGGCGCCGGTCGCCGAGACGCTGCACGCGCACCCGTGGGCGCTGTCGAGCTACACGCCGCTGGTCGGCGGCGCGCCCGGGGCGGCGACCCTCGGGCTGAACCGCTCCTTCTGGGGGTACACGACGGGCGCGGTCGTGGCGTACCTCAACGAGCACGTCCCGCCCCGCGGGACGGTGTACATCCACGACACCGCCGGACAGGCCTGGGACATGCTGCTGCGCGACGGGCGCCTGCGAAAGGACATCCGCGGCGTCGGCGCGGTCGCGGGCGCGGATTTCGCCCTCTACCACCACGAGAAGCACATGCTCGGGCAGGCGTACCAGGCGTGGGTCGCGTTCGGGACCACGAGCCCGGATCACATCGCCGGGCTCGACGGGGTGCCGGTGCTCCTGGTCTACCGCAACACGATGCGCTGAGCGTCCTGCGGGACGCGCGCGGTCAGCGCTTCTTCGCCGCCGCCTTCTTGGCGGGGGCCTTGGCGGCCTTCTTGGCCGGCGCCGCCGCCGCCTTCTTGGCGGGGGCCTTGGCGGCCTTCTTGGCCGGAGCCGGCGCCGCTTTCCCGGCCGCCGCCTTCTCCGCGGGGGCGGCTGCCTTCCTGGGCGCGGCGGCCGCCTTCTTGGACGGCTCCTTCTTCGCGCCCCGGACCGTCACCGCCGCCCTGGGCTTGCTCGCCGCCGGCCGCTCCGCCGCCAGCTCGGCTGGCCTGCGCGACTTCGCCGGCGCGGCGGGCTTCCTGGCGGGCGCGTCGTCCTCGTCTTCATCGAGGTCCTCGTCCTCGTCGAGGTCGTCGTCCTCGTCCTCATCCTCGTCGAGGTCGTCGTCCTCGTCGAGGTCGTCCTCGTCCTCGTCGAGATCGTCCCCGTCGAGGTCGTCGTCGTCCTCGTCGAGATCGTCGTCCTCGTCGAGATCGTCGTCCTCGTCCGCCGCCACCGGCTCCGGGGCGGGCTCGCGGCGTCGCGACGCCGGGGCGTCAGCGCGCAGCGGCGCGGCGGCCGGCTTGCTCGCCGCGTCGAGCTCGTCCAGCGGCTCGCCGAGCAGCGCGGCGATCTCGCGCGTGAACTCCGTCATGTGGCTGTCGACCTCGAGCGCATCCTGCTCGGACAGCGGGGTGAGCTTCAGCCGGAGGAGGCGGTCGCCCGCGAGCTCCCACGACGCGGCGCAGCCGCCCTCGCGCAGCATCCTGGACGCGATCGCGTCGATCCGCTGGCGCAGGCCGGCGCGCGCTCCGGCCTCGATCCGGCGCTGCAGCTCGAAGCGGCGCTCCATCATCGGGAGCGCCACCACCTTCGCCTCGACCAGGTCGGAGAGCTCGTCGGCCACGGCCTCCTCGAGCTCGAGCCGCGCGTCGGGGTCGCTGCTCTCGACCGAGAACGTCGCCTCGCGGAGCTCGGCGTCGTAGGCCGTCAGCTTGCCACCGGCGGTCTCGGCCGCGCGCGCCAGCGCGTCGCGCAGCACCTGCGCCGGCGCGCGCTTGCCGACCGTCGAGGCGACGTACCCGAGCATGTCCAGCCGCACCTGCACCGGGCCGTCGTCCTCGAGGGCGAGCTCGGGGCGCGGCCCGAGCAGCGCGTCGCGCATCACCCGGAAGACGTCGCGCTTGATGACGTTGTCCTCCGTGAAGATGTCCTCGACGTGCTCGGACTCCATCAGCGTGCTCGTGAGGCTCGCGACGAGCTCCTCGACCTGATCGTCGAGCTCGTCGCTGCCGAACGTGCTCGTCACCTCTCCGTCGACGATGGCGTACGGCTCCAGCCGGGGCGCGATGGCCGTGATGACCGCGGCCATCCGGTCCTCGAGCTCGCGCGCCAGCGCGGTCGCGCCGCCCCTGGCCACGAGGATGTGCCCGTGCGCCTTCAGCGCATCAACGATGCTCGTGGAAAGTCGGCGGGAGAGATTGCGCTCGTTCACGAGGCGCGCAGCTTACACGGTTTGCGCGGGCTGGCGATACGAGACCGCGGGTCGGACGTGCTCAGGGGTCGTTCTCGATCACCTTGATCAGCACGCCGCCGATCCGCGCCGGGATCGCCGCGCGCGCCGCCTCGGCCCCTCCAGACCGGACGCTGACGCGCACGATGAACCCGACCCCGTCCTCTCGCTCGACCCCGATGCCGACACACCACGGCTCGCCGCTGATCTTGGCCTTGAGCTCGTCCTTGGCCCGCCGTGCCGATCCCACGTCGCTCATCTCGTTCACCTCTCTCCTGGGTTCGCGCGCGAGGCCAGAGCCTCGCGCGCTCACTCGCTGTATCCGACCGCCAAGACCTGCCACGTCGCGGGCGCGTCGGCGACATCGACGATGCTCGCCTCGAAAGACCCGCTCGCCAGCGGCGCGAGATCCCCGGCGCCCACCGGGATCTGGCTCACGCCGACGATCTTGCCGTCGGCGCCGTAGAGCGAGACGATCGCGAGCACCGACCGCGCCGTGAAGGTCGACTCGTTCGTGATCCTGCCCGACACCCGGTACGGGCTCTGCCCGCGCGTCGGCGTGAACTTCGTGTCGGCGATGCTGAGCTTGGCGAGCTTGCCTGAGAAGGAAGGGGTCGCGGCGGCGACCTCGGCCCTGAACGCGGCCAGCGCCGCGGGCCTCTGCGTCGTGAACAAGCACGGGACCTTCTCGCCCGGGGGCAAAAAGCGCACCCGGGTTGCGCAGTCGCCGCTCTCGAGGGCGACGTCGCGAGCGTCGTAGAGCGTCACCCGCGCGCTCGGGGCGCCGATCGGGATCGCCCCGACGTTGTGGATCTCGCCGATGAAATGGTGGAGCTTCCCGGCGCGCGACGGAAAGGCCCGCAGGTCGCGGATCTCCGCGCGGAGCACGCCCTGGTCAGCGGATGCGTCGGGCGCATCGACGGGGCCGTCGAGCGCCGGCGCCGAGGGGCGCGACGCCGGCCGCGCGGCGAGCTCGCGGGCCGCGACGCCTGTGGAGACGTAGATGGCCACCGCGCCTGCCAGGATGCAGAGCAGGAACACCGCGCCGCAGCCGATCCCGAGGAAGAGCGCGACGTTCGACCGCTTCGGCGGCGGCCTGAGCGGCGCGGCGCCGAGGTACCCCGGGGCTGCCCCGAACGGCGGCGGAGGGGGGCCGTAACCGGGAGGGCCGTAGCCGCCAGGAGGTCCGTGGCCGCCGGGAGGGCCGTGGCCGCCGGGAGGGCCGTGGCCGCCGGGAGGGCCGTAGCCGCCCGGCGGCGCGCCGTGACCGCCGGGCGGGCCGTAGCCCCCGGGCGGGGGGCCGCCCGGGGGATGGCCGCCAGGGGGGTGGTTCGCCGCGCCGAGCGGTGCGCCCTGCTGGTCCATGACGGCCGCAGTATGCCGGAAAAGAGGCCCGCCCGATCAACCCCGCGGCGCCCCGCGGCTCACAGGTGCTTGCGCGCGATCTCCGCCCACGTGCCCGTCGGCTCGAGCTCGAGGTACCGGCGCCAGCACGGGCGCGCCTGCGTCGGATCGCCGACCTGCTCGTACGCCATCGCCAGGTTGTAATAGGCGTCCGCGAAGCGCGGATCGCTCGCGATCGCGCCGCGGAAGTAGCGGATGGCCTCGGCCGCGCGGCCGCGCTCGAGCATCACGTAGCCGAGGTTGTACTGCGCCTCCGGCTGGGCCGCGTCGAGCTCGAGCGCCTTCATGTAGAGCACCTCGGCCTGCTCCTCGGCGTTGCGCCGGAAGCAGATGTTGCCGAGGTTCGTGTAGGCGATCGCCAGCCACGGGTCGATCTCGAGCGCGCGCCGGTAGAGCGCCTCGGCCTCGTCCATGGTCGTCGGATCCTCGTCGAGCTGGCTGGCCTGCATGTAGAGCTCGTACGCGGTGCGCGCGCGCTCCCTGCCCACCTTCGGGCGGAGCACGCGCACGACGTCGTCGCGCAGGTCCTTCACCTCGAAGTCGAGCACCATCTGCCCGGTGAGCGGCTCGAACGCGCCCGAGGCGCTTCGGACCACGACGGCCTTGCCGTCGAAGGCGACGCGGAGCTCGGCGAGGGGGCGCGTCACCTTGGGGAGCGCGGCGCGGATGTTGTCGATCGCCCGCGCGACCTCGCGCAGGCGCACCTTGCGGGCGATGAGGTCGCGCGCGGCGCGCAGGGCGATCAGATCCGAGAAGGTGTACGCGCGCCGCCCGCGCCGGCGGCCGCTCGGCGACGCGATGCCGGCGCGATCGAGCGAGCGCAGCCGCCCGGGCGAGATGCCGAGCAGCCGCGCGACCTCGGTGCCGGTGAACATGTCCGTCACCGGCTCGCGCGCCCCCGGCGCGGGGGGCGGCGCGTCGGGCTCGCCGGCCCGCGGCGAGGGCGGGGGCTCCGACACCCGCCCTCCACCAGGGCCGAACACGACGTGGATCACCTTGTCGGAATCGCCGGAGGCGGAACGGTCCTTCTTGCTCATCGCAGCGTCGCCAGCTCCGCGTGCTCCGCGTCAGACATCGGCGGAGGCAGAGCGCGTCGTGTGGAGCGTACCTCGCCTCGAGCCGGATGGCTCCCGTTCTCCACGTGGGCACGCGCGTCAAGAGGGCAGGGCGCGCGATCGGCGCGGCCGTGATCTCGCCCGCGTCGCGGGGAGGACGCGGGCGCAAAAAATCGCGGAGGTTGCGCGCCGGCGAGCGGTCTTCGGAGGGGATTTCGCATGGCGATCACGCGCGCGTGGGGCGCGCCGTCTTCGTCGTCGTCGTGGTCAGCAGGACGCGCGCCGTGACGTCCACGGTCAGCGCGAACGAGGTCTTCGCCGCGCGCGGCGCGAGCCCGCAGCGGATCTCGGCGTGCATCGGCCCGAGCGGGCCCCCGGCGCGCGCGGTGGCCTCGCGCTGCGCGACGCGGAGCGCCCGCAGCCTGAGGTGGGGGTCGAGCGCGAGCGCCCGGTCGAGCGCCTGATCGAGCGGCGCGTCCGGCGGCAGCGCCACGAGCAGGCTGGTCGACCCGTAGTACACGAGCCCGCCCTCCTCGCTGCGCGTGCTCCCCTCGCTCAGCACGTCGGCGTGATCGAACAGCGCGTGGAGGCGCCCCGTCGAGCAGGTCACGAGCTCGACGCGCCGTCGATGGAAGAGCGGCGGGCTCTGGACCTTCGCCAGACCGGGACCGGGTAGACGCTCGCTGCGCTGCATTGCGATCGCGATCGTGGCACCGCCGCGCCACGCGTTCCCAGAAGCGCGCGGAGATCCGCACAAAGTTGCGGTGACACCCGCTTCTGTGCCGGACGCAGGCTCCGCGCGTCGGCGACGAATTTGGCCCCGCGCGGCGCGGCTTGCCACGATGCGCGTCGCGCGGAAGGGCGCGAAGGAGCGACGAGCGAGCATGAGCTACACGGGGTCGGAGCGCCGCAGGCACCGGGTCTTCATCACCCGCAACACGGAGTATCACGTCCGCGACGAGATCTGCGTCGCCGTCCGCGACCGGGCCGCGAGGAAGTTCAGGCCGGCCCACCTCGCGCTGCACCTGAAGCTCCAGGGCGCGGTCCGGATCAACCCGAACGGCGTCGTGATCCCGGAGCCGCAGCACGCGCGCGTCGGCTCCCCCATCTATTTCACCCAGGTGGACCCCGACGGGCTGGAGCGGCAGATCGTGACGAGCCGCGTGGAGCGCATCGAGCGGCCCGAGAAGACCACCGTGCTCGAGTACCCCGCGTGAGGTCGCGGGGCGCGCCCGCGGGGTGAGAGGGCGCGGCGCGTGCGCAGGGTGAGGGGGCGCGGCGAGGGCGCACGGGCTCCGCGGCGCGGGTCGCGAGCGCCGCGCCGCGCGCCACGATCGATCAGCCGATCGAGCAGAAGCCTTCGTAGTCGATGTAGCTCGTGATGGTCGGCGACTCGCCGCAGGCCGGGCAGCTCTTGTCGCGGCGCAGCTTGAGCTCGCCGAACTTCATGCGCAGCGAGTCGTAGGTGAGGAGCCGGCCGATGAGGGGCGTCCCCTGGCCGAGGATCAGCTTCACCGCCTCGGTCGCCTGGACGATGCCGACGATGCCGGGGAGGATCCCGAGCACGCCTGCCTCCTGGCAGCTCGGCGCGAGGTGCGCGGGCGGCGGCTCGGGGTAGAGGCACCGGTAGCAGGGCCCGACGCCCGGCACGAACGTCGTCACCTGGCCCTCGAAGCGGAAGATCGAGCCGTGGATGACCGGCTTCTTCTTGAAGACCGAGGCGTCGTTCACGAGGTAGCGCGTCGGGAAGTTGTCGCACCCGTCGATGACGATGTCGAACTGGTCGAAGATGCGGTCGACGTTGCCGCTGTCGAGCCGCTCCTGGAACTTCACGACCTTCACGTCGGGGTTCAGGTCGCGGATCGCCACCTCGGCGCTGTCGACCTTGGGCATGCCCACGCGCGAGGTCGCGTGGAGGATCTGCCGCTGGAGGTTCGAGTTGTCGACGACGTCGGCGTCGACGAGGCCGAGCGTCCCCACGCCGGCGGCGGCCAGGTACAGGGCCGCCGGGCTGCCGAGGCCGCCGGCGCCGAGCAGGAGGACCCTGGAGGCGAGCAGCTTGGCCTGGCCGGCCTCGCCGACCTCCGGCAGGAGCAGGTGGCGGGAGTACCGGTCGCGCTGCGCGTCCGTGAGGTTGGGGGGCAGCTCGACCGGGAAGCTCATGTCCTTCCAGCGGGAGAAGCCAGGATTCACGCTCTCCACGTTGGTGTAGCCGAGCTCCTGGAGCGTCTTCGCGGCGAGCGCCGAGCGCGTGCCGCCGGCGCAATAGGCGACGACGTGCGCCGACTTGTCCGGGAGCTTCTGCTCCACTTGCATCTCCAGAAAGCCCCTGGGAATCGAGATCGCGCCCGGGATGAAGCCGGCGCGGTACTCCTCCTTCTCGCGCACATCCAGGAGCACCATCGGGACCTTGTCGTCGAGGCGGCGCTTGAGCTCGGCGATCGAGAGCTCGCGGATGGATTTGCGGACGTCGGAGATGAGGTCGCTATAGGTCGTAGGCATCGTGGCTCCTCAAGAGACTGGGAGACTTAGGTGCGCGGCGCTACGTGTCAACGACGGACGACAGCCGCGGGTCGCTGGCGGGCGTCGCTAGCGGCTCCCGGGCAGGAGATCGGGCCTTGACCGGAGGGAGGCGAGCGGCTCCTCCTTCTGCGCTCCCCCTTCGCACTGGATGCGCGCCACCCGGCCGGTGGGCGGCACGTCGACGATCGTCGCCGGCTCGTTCTCCGACGTGCAGAGGGCGAGCACCCGGGTGCCCGGGGCGAGGCGCCCGCTGCGGAGCTGCTTGCGCGACACCTTGACCTCCGCGTCGTCGGCGAGCCGCTGGACGATGATGTCGGCGCCCCGGACCTCGCTCACCACGCCGAGCTCCAGCGTGGGCTGCTTCTCCCGGAGCGGGCCCCACACGCGCTCGCCCTTCAGCTGGTCGTTCGGCGGCAGCCAGTCGGCGGTCGGCTCGGGCGCGAGGCGCGGGAGCGGCGCCCACCCGATCGCGAGGTCGAGGGCGGTCGCGAGCGCGGCCGAGCCGGGGTCGACCGCGGTCACCAGGGCGCGCTGCTTGGCCTGGCCGATGATCCACACGGGCGTCGACGGCGGGAGGCTCTGCTTCGCCTCGCCCTCGACGTCGGCGGCGGGCGCGAGCGCGACCGTGCCGTGCGACCAGCGCTTCTCTGGCTTCTTCATCGGCTTCATCTGGACCCGCACCGCCTCGACCCAGGCGGCGAGGGCGGCGCGCTTCCGGGCGAGCGCCTCGGGCAGCGCGCTGCTGCCCGGCAGCTCTTCGGCGCCGGGCGCGAGCGCCTCCCAGCGCAGGAGCGCGATGGTCGCGTCGAGCTCCTTCAGCGCGGCCGCCGCGCCCTGCGTGCCGACCGCCTTGCCGGCGACCTCGGTGAGCCTCGGTGTCGCGGCGGCGCGGACGCGCCCGAGCAGCGCGCGCCCCTGGTCCTCCGAGGCGTCGCCGCGCTTGACGGCGGCGTCGAGCTTCTCGACCGCGCTCGCCCAGCGCCCTGCCGCGACGTCGGGCTCGACCTGCCCGTAGAGGGCCTCGGCGACCGTGGCGTCGAGCTCCGCGGCGAGGCGCTCCGAGGCCGCGTCGCCGAGGGCGTTCCGCGTCGGCGCCGCCGCGAGGAAGGCGCGCGCCTCCGCGAACTTGCCGGCGGTGGTCGCCGCGTCGACCTTCCCGCTCGCGCACGCGACGGCCTCCGACGCCACGAGCCGCCGGGCCTCCTGGGTGAACGCCTCGCTCTTCAGCTCGTCGATCCGCGCCGACAGCTTGCCGAACGCGGCCTCGCACTCCCGCTGCTCGAGCAGCTCGGCGGTCTCGGTGGCCCACAGCTTCGCCTCGCGCCGGTCGAGCTTCTCGCGCAGCTCGCCGATCTCGTAGCGGTGCGAGTCGACGCCCAGGCCGCTCGCCCTGTCGAGCAGCGCGCGGGCCTCGGCGTACCGCTTGTCGGACAGCGCGCGGCTCGCCTCGTCGATGCGCCTCCGGCTCTCCTGGATGCGCGCCATCTCCGCCGTGACCTCCGGCCGCGGCCCGGGCCGCGCGGCGGGCTCGGCGGCGCAGCTGGCCGCGGCCGGGAGCGCGGCGAGGGCGAGGACGATCCAGACAGGACGACGGAGCAGCAGCGCCAGGGAACGCGAACGCATAGGGACAGGACTGTTCCACCGCAGCCGGAGGATCGCCAATCCGGCCTCGCTACGGCCGTTCCTTGACCCTGATGTCCCCACGCTCTACGTGGGATCCCCGTGAGCGACGACGATACGCGCGGGACGGGTGCCCCCAGGGCAAAGGCCGAGGACGAGAGCGGCGGGCGCGTGTTCAGCGCGCCGAAGATCACGATCAACCGCGTCTACACGCGGCAGGGGGACGGCGGGCTGACCCGGCTCGTCGGCGGGCAGCTGGTCCCGAAGGACGACGCGCGGCTCGAGACGTACGGCACGGTCGACGAGCTCAACGCGCTGGTCGGGGCCGCGCGGCAGACGCTGATCGAGCTCTCGCCGGGGGCGCCTGCCGGGAGCGCCGAGCGCCTGAGCGACCTCGGGCGCACGCTGCTCCGCGTGCAGCACGAGCTCTTCAACCTCGGCTCGATCCTCGCGACGCTCCCGGAGGACGTCCACCCGAAGCAGCCTCGCGTGACGAAGGCGGAGATCGAGCTGCTCGAGGCCGAGATGGACCGCTGCCAGGCCGATCTGGCGCCGCTGCGCTCGTTCGTGCTCCCCGGCGGCTCGCGGCTCAACACGGATCTCCACGTGGCGCGGACGGTCTGCCGCCGGGCCGAGCGCTGCTGCGTGCGCCTCGCCCAGTCGGGCCACGCCGATCCGCAAGCGGTCGGCTACCTGAACCGCCTGAGCGACGCGCTCTTCGTGTGGAGCCGCTGGGCGTCCGCGCTCCTCGGGACGCCGGAGATCCTCTGGGAGCCCGACGCCTCGGCGAGCGGCGGAAGGACGCCGCCCGCCTGATCCGGGCCGCCCTCGCCGGGCAGGGCCCGGAGGACGAGCGCCCACGCGATCGCGACGTAGGCGTAGCCGAGCAGCGCGTCGATCAGCCAGTGGTGGTCGAGGTAGATCGCCGCGAACAGCATGAGCGCGGCGTAGGCGAGCTGGACGGCGACGGACGGCGCGCGCGCGTTGCGGAGCGTCGCGAGCAGCCCGTAGAGCGGGTACGTCACGTGCAGCGACGGCAGCGCGCCGTAGACGGTGGCGCCGCGGCTGTACAGGTCGCGGAAGTAGGTGATCCCGAGCATCGCGTCGACGCGCAGCAGCGCGGCGGGGGAGCTCTGGGCCGCCGGATCGATCGCGCACCCGTGGGCCTGCACGTACCAGGGGGGCGCGGCGGGCAGCAGGCGGTAGGTGATGAAGCCGAGGAGGTGCGTCGTGAGCGCGAGCCAGGCGAACCGGCGCGCCGCGATCGCGTCGCTCCGGTAGAGGTGGAGCCAGTGCGCCACCATCACGAGCACGTAGCCGCCGTAAGGGATGGCGCAGAGGAGGTCGAGCGCGGGGCGCCGCAGCCGCGCGAGCAGCTCGCCCGGCGTGAGCCGCTCGCCGCCGATCTCCACGCCGAAGAGCGCGAGCTCCGCCGCGCGCAGCTCGCAGCCGAGGACGTCGCCCGGCGCGGCGAGCCCGCCGCCGAGCTGCTTCATGGCGTCGTACACGAGGAACAGGAGCAGGAAGGGCAGCGCGTTCAGGAAGAAGCGCCGCGAGCGCTGGCTCGCGTAGACGCTCGCCGCGACGAGGGCGGCCACCGCGGCGTGATCCCAGCGCGCGGCGCCGCGCGTGGCGAGGAGCGCGAGGTAGGCGAGCCACGGCAGCGCGGGCAGCCACCACAGGCGGCCCCACAGGGCGCGCGCGTGGCGGATCCGCATCACAGCGGCGCGCTCGTCGCCTTGCCGCCGCCGAGCAGGCGGCGGCGCTCTCCCTCGTCGGGGCCGCGTGTCGTCGCCCGCGTCCCGGGCAGATCCGCCGCGTCGGCCGCGGCGAGGGCGGCGCGCGTCCGCTGCACGAGGCGCAGCCCCGCGGCGAGCCCGACGCCCGCGACGAGGGCCAGGCACGCGAGCGTGATCGGGAAGGGGAGCGCGCCCGTGAGCCGCGCGGCCGGCACGGCCGGGCCGAAGACCAGCGCCGCGACGAGGTAGGCGAGCCGCTCGTGGCGGCGCATCAGCCCGTTCGGCAGCGAGATCCGGTAGACGTCGGCCTTGGCGCGCGCGTAGCTGACGAGCGACGAGGCGGCCATGGCGGCGAGCGGGATCGCGAGCGCGGCGGCGTGCCCGCGGTAGAAGACGGCGAGGCCGATGAGCGGCGCGGCGTCGGACAGGCGGTCGAGGCACGAGTCGAGCACCGCGCCGGCGCGCGACGCCCTGCCGCCCTCGCGCGCCACCATGCCGTCGAGCGCGTCGAGGATCGCGCTGGCCACGAGCAGCGCGGCGCCGGCCCGGAAGCGGCCGGTCGCGATGAGCGGCGCGCACGCGAGCGACAGCGCGAGCGAGAGGTAGGTGAGGGCGTCCGGCGAGACGCCGAGGCGCACGAGCGCGCGGGCGGGGGCGTGGAACGACCAGTAGAAGGCCTCGACGACCGGGCCGGGGAGCAGCGCGCTCCCCGGGGAGTCGCCGAGCCGCGGCATCGTCGGCCGGCCGTGGCGCGCGACGCGCAGGGCGTAGGCGCCGAGCACGGCTGTGCAGATTAGGATCGCAAGGGCGCAGGGGAGAGCGGCCACGGCGAGGGAGATTGCAGGGTTCGAGCCGCGACAGCGGCGAGGGGCAGGCGGCACCGCCGCGGGCGGTCAGGCTGGGCCGGCTAGCGGCAGCTGACGCGCGAGAGGCGGATGCCCCGATCCTTCTCCGCGTAGGCGATCCCGAGCTCCTGCCCTGTCCAGGCCAGCGCCGGGTACCGCGCGGGCACGTCGCCGCTCACCTCGAGCTCGACGCCCGTCGGCGTGAGATCCCGGCGCAGCAGCGTCACGAAGACCGCCGGGTACCGCTCGCGGAACTGGTAGTACGCGACGGCCAGGCTGCTGCCGGTCCACGCGAGCGCCGGCCAGTTCGCGCTGCCTTCGCCCCGCGAGACCTCGACCTCGCGGGATACCTCGTTCTGCGCGGAGATCCGGAGCGCGAGGATCCGCTCCGCGCCGCCGCGGGTGTCCTCCCAGGCGACGAAGGCGTCGCCTCCGCCGAGCGCGACGCGCGTCAGCTTCGCGGCGACGCCCTGGTGCGCGATCGGCTCGAGCGGCGCGCTCCCCTGGCTCGTCCTGGCGAAGCGGATCGTGTCGCCCTGGGCCCAGGCCAGCGCGGTCTTGTCGCCGTCGGTCGCCACCGACGGAAACTGCGCCTCGTCCAGCGGCGTCGGGCTGCCGAGCGCGCCGCGGTCGAGCGACCCGAGCAGCGATCCGCCGGCGTCCATCCACGCGAGGAGCACCCCGTCCCGGCCCGCCGCGGCGATGGGCCACGACTCGGCCGCGCCGCTCTTGACCAGATCGAAGGCGTCGCCCTCGGCGACGCCCGCCAGCGTGGCGCGGCGGCCGCGCACGACGCTCCCCGCGCCGTCCCGATCCTGCCAGAGGACGAGCAGGCCCTCCCCGTCGCGGTGGACGCTCGGGTGGCTGGAGACCCCCGGACCCCCCTCGATCACCTCATCCCGGAGCTTGTTGCCGTCCGCGTCGAGCACGGCGAGGTGGATGTCGCCCTCGTCGGCCCCGCGATCCTGCCAGGCGACGGCGAAGCCCGCTCCGGTCCAGGCGATCGAGGGCGTGGCCCCGTCGCCGCTGCTCACTTCCAGCCCCTGCGCCGCCAGGGTGCAGGCGGTGGCCTGGCTCCCGCTCTCGCCGCCGGTGGCTCCGCTGCCGCCGGTGGCCCCGCCGCCGGTGGCTCCGCCGCCGCCGGTGGCTCCGCCGCCGCCCCCGCCAGAGCCGCAGCCCCACGTGGCGGCGATGATCGCCGCGCCGATCGCGCCAGGAATCGAGTGCTTCATGGTTCCCCCGTTGCGTTGTGTTGAGAGGCCCTCGGCGCGGCGCGCGCCGGGCGGCGGCCGCGCCGAGGGCGTCGTCTGCGGGTCCGGCGCGGCGGCTCCTCCGTCTCCGGGACGTCGGAAAACGGCTGCCGTGCGGGACGACCGCTGCTCCTCCGTTCGATGTCCGGGGGTCCGGCCGGTCGCGGCAGGGCCGCGCGTTTCGCGCAGATCGCGCGGCGCTCAGGGCGCGAAGCCTCGTTCGTTCAGCGCCGGGCGGCGCCGGCGCCTCGCGCGCCTGCCGCGCCATCCGGGCGCCGGCCCTACCTGCGTCGCCCTGACTGAAACGCGCGCGCCGCGCGCCGATCCGACGCTGTTACTCGGCGTCTTCCTGCGGCCGCAGCGCCTCGGCGACCGCCGCGAGCACGTCCTGCGCGGCATCGAGCTTGCGCCGGGGCACCGCCTTCAGGGCCTGTCGCACGGCCGCCTCCACCGTCCCGGTGCGGAGGCTGTCGAGCTCTCGCCCGCGCGCGGTGAGGCCCAGGAGCGCGCGGCGACCGTCGTTCGGATCGACCCGGCGCTCGATGATGCCGCGCTCCTGCAGCCGCTTGAGCACGCCCGTCAAGGTGCTCGGGTGCAGCTGCATGATCTCGGCGAGCTGCCCGGCGGAGATCCCGGGGTAGCGGCCGACGATACGGATGACGAGCCGCTGCGGACCCGTCACGCCCATCTTCGCCTCCATGCGCTTCGAGGTCGACTGGAGGCCGTGATCGACGGCCCAGAGGAGCTTCATGAAGTCGAGCACCTCGCCCAGCCGCGAGGTCTTCTCGGAAGGGGGGGAGGCTTGAGACGAGCGCATCGTCGACGCTTGCTAGCTCGCCCGGGCGCGGGCGGCTAGTGCTTGGCCGCACGGGGAAAGGCGAGCGCCAGGTCGGCGAAGCAGACGTGGCGCGCAGCGCGCGGTTACGGGCAGACGGGACAGGGCGGGGAGGGGCAGTCGGGGGGAGGGGCAGTCGGGGGGAGGGGCAGGAGAGAGAGGGAGGCGAAGGCACACCGGGGAGGGGAAGGGCCGCGCGGCGGCGGCAGGGCAGACGCGGAGGCGGCGCGCGGCGTCGAGCAGCGCACATGACGGCCGCTGTCTCCGCGCTTTGCCGTAGCGCTGGCGGACCGTTTCGGAGCAAGATCGGCGCTGATGAGCTGGGCACGGCGAGCCGCTCTGTGGACCGGGCTCGGCGCGCTGATCTGTGGCACCGGCGCGGTCGTCGGCCAGGCGCCGTCGGTGCGCGCGTCCTTCTCGGCGGCGTACCGCGCCTTCCGCGATCCCGGCCTGCTCGAGCGCGCGCCGGCGGGCTCTCCGGTGGCCGCCGCGTGCCTTCCGCCCGTCGGCGACGCGCCGCCCGCGCTCACGGCCCTGGTCGTGCGCGAGTTCCAGCCCGCGACGGACGAGGATCTCGAGGACCCCGAAGGGGCGACGCTCGCCACCCTGGCGATGCCGGACCTCGACGTCCCCCTCACGCGGCGCACGATGCGGTTCGTCCGCTTCTTCGCGCAGTCGGACGAGGGCCGGGCCGTGTTCCAGCGGCGCTTCCGGCGCGCCGGCGCGTACCGCGAGATCGTCGAGCGGTCGCTCCGCGAGGCGGGCCTGCCGGAGGATCTCCTCTGGGTCGCGGCGGTGGAGAGCGGCTTCGATCCGCGGGCGGTCTCGCCGGCCGGCGCGGCCGGGCTCTGGCAGTTCATGCCGAGGACGGGCGAGGCCTACGGCCTGGAGCAGTCCGAGTGGATCGACGCGCGCATGAGCCTCGCGCGCGCCACGGACGCCGCGACAGTGCACCTGCGCGACCTCTACGAGCGCTTCGGCCGGTGGGATCTCGCGCTCGCGGCGTACAACCTCGGCCACGAGGGCGTCCTCCGGGCGCTGTCGCGGGTGGCGGAGACCCGCGATCTCGAGGCCCGCGGGCCGATCGGGCTCGCCGAGCTCGCGCAGGCCGGCGTCATCCCCCGGGAGACGGCGGACTACGTGCCGCAGATCGTTGCGTTCGCGATCGTCGCGGCGAACCGCGCCCGCTTCGGGCTGGATCTGCCCGACGTCGCGCCGCTCCCGCCGCTCGATCTCGGCGAGGTCGCGGTGCCGCCGGGGACGCGGCTCCGCACCATCGCGCGCGCCGCGGGCATCTCGACGGCGGTGCTGCGCGAGCACAACCCCGAGCTCCTGCGCGACCGCGTCCCGCCGGGCCGCGTCGACCATCTGGTCTCCCTGCCCGCCGATCGCGTCGCGCGCGCCATGGCCCTCTTCCCCGCCTACCTCGAGCACGAGGAGCTCGACGAGGGCGAGGCCGACGCGCCGTCCAGCGCGGCCGCCGCGCTGGGCGCCGCGCCGTCGCCGGGCGGCGCGCTGGCGCTGGACGGCGCGTCGCTGCCGCCCCGCCCCGTGTCGCTCGGCCGGAACCGGCTCCCGCTCTTCACCCCGCCCGGCCAGGCGCCCGCGCCGATGCCGCTCCTCGGCAACCCGGAGGCGCTGGAGGCGAAGCTGCCGATCGTGATGATCGGCGGCGGCGTCGGCTGGCGTCCTGCCTTCGAGGACGATCCGCTCGGCATCCGGAGCGGCCGCCTCGTCGGGGCATCGCCGTTCGACGGCGTCGACGGCGCCGACCTCGCCACGCGCCGCGCCCTCAAGGGGCGAGAGGCGGAGATCGAGAAGCAGATCAGCCTCCTCGCGGGGCTCGGCCGCGAGCAGGTGCAGCGCTTCCGCCTCCCGAACGGCATCGCGGTCGACCTCCGGGAGGATCCCGCGGCGCCGCTCGTCTCGATCAGCGCCGCCGTCGCGGTCCCGGCGCCGTCCGCGGGCGAGGCGTGGGCGGCAGGGCCCGCGCTGGCCAGCGAGGCGCGCGTCGCGATCACGGTCCCTCCGCGCGACCTCGAGGTCGGGATCGACCTCGTCGCGGCGCGGCTCCGGATGCTGCTCGGCGAGGCGAGCGCGTCGCGCGTGGCCGAGCTCCGGAGGCAAGCCAGCGAGGCCTCGCGGCGCGCGCTCGAGCGGACGCCCTACGGTCCTTCGTGGATCGCGCTCGGGGAGGCGCTGTTCCCCGTCGGCCACCCGCTCGAGGGCACGCTGATCGGGGCCCGCGGCGACGCGAGCGCGGCGAGCGAGCTCCTGCTCACCGAGTCGCTCCGACGCGAGCGCGGCGCGGCCCAGGCGACGATCGCGCTCTCCGGCGACGTCTCCCGCGCGGCGGTCGAGCCGGCGCTCGCGCGCGCGCTCCAGCGCGTCGCGGCGGAGCCCGAGCGGCCGGTCGGGCCGCACCCGCGCGAGGAGCGGCTCGTCGTCGAGGACGCGGTGCCGGCGCCGCGCCTGCTCTACGGCTGGCTCGCGCCGCCGGAGGGCGGCGCGGACGAGGCGTCGCTCCGGGTGGCGATGGAGATCCTCACCGGCCCGCGCGTCGCGCGGCTCGCGAAGGCCCTTGCGACCGAGGGGCAGCTCGCGGCCGAGGTGACGGGGCGGCTGTCGCTCGGCGCGCACGCGAGCGTGGCGGCGGTGGAGCTCACGCCTGCTCCCTCGCGCAGCGCCGCCGAGCTGGAGCAGCGCCTCGACGCCGAGCTCGCGTCGCTGGCGGCGTCCGGACCGACCTGGAAGGAGCTGTCCCTCGCGAAGGCCCTGCTCAGGGTCGACCTCGAGAAGGAGCTCGCGCGGCGCTCCGCCGTCGCTCCGCCGCCCGCGTCCGCCCGGCCGATCACGGATCTGCGGCTGCGCGCCGCGCTCGATCCGGGCAGCCTGCCGCGGCTGCTGCGCGCGCTGGAGGAGGTCGATCTGGCCGACGTCCGCGCCGTCGTCGCGCGGACCTTCGGCCGCGAGCGCCGGGTGGTCGTCACGACCTGGCCGCGCGGCGCGGCGGCAGGGAGCGGCCTCGCGACCGCAGCCCCCGCCTCGCCCGTGCCTTCAGCGCCCCCCCTGCTGCCCGCGCCGACTGCGCCCTGACGCCGGCGCGAACTGCGCGGACTTCACGACGGCGCTGCGCCCCCGCCGAAATCAAGGGGAGCCGCGCGTTCAGGAGATTTACAGGCACACCACGTGCCATTCCGGCTTTCTTACCATGGACTTATGGACAGGTATGGACAGCTGGCATCAGTTGGAGATAGCACGGGAGAATGACGACCCCTGCAAAGCCGCTGATGTCGGCGGCGCCAGCGAGCGAACATGCCGCACATTTCCAGGACACCGCCTATAGGAACTCGCGCTCGTTGCCGTCGGAGGGCGCCAAGCAGGCGCCTCCCATGACGCGAAGCGGCGTCGTGGACCGCTCGGCGCGGGCCGCCTCCAGGGCGACTTCCGCGGAGGTGCTCTTCGAGACATCCGAGCTGCCTTCGCTGCTCGACCATGTGCACGCGGTCATCGCGCTGCAGGATCAGCCGGTGCTGCGCAACCTGCTCATCACGCAGTGCTACCACGAGCTCTCCACGGAGCTCGTGCGGCTGCTGGGCGGGCGCAACGCCCACTGGTGCACCTTCGCCACGTGGGCGTCCAAGACTGCAGGGCGTTTCATCCGCAACGAGGAGGTGCCGGCCGTGCTCCGGCGCGTGATCCTCGCGGACGAGGACGAGCGGGAGAGCTTCCCGCCGCGCGTCAGCGGGGTGAGGCTGCGCGGCCAGGGCGAGCCCGAGCGGGAGGGCGCGCCGCGCATCAGCGCGCTCGACGCGCTCGCGCCGTGGTGGGGCCACGGGCTCGGGCTCATGGACATCCCGGAGCGGATCCTGGGCGAGCTGAGCGCGGACGTCGCCCTCGGCAACCTCAAGGTGTTCGCGGAGCTCGGGCCGCTGTTCGCCCGCATGATCCAGCTCTACCGGGACTGCCCGCGGCCCGGCGACGCGCAGCTCGCGGCCCTGATCGAGGGCCTGCAGCCGGGGTCGTCGCCGGAGGGCGGGCAGGGGCTGCTCCGCAGCGCCATGGCCCATTACCACGAGGCGATGCTCACGGAGGATCGCGACAAGAAGGCCGAGCTGATCCTCCTCGCCAACGCGCGCGTCGGGCTTCACGAGCAGGTGCGGCTCCAGCCGTACATCGCGCGGTCGCTCAACGCGCCCCTCCGCTGCATGCTCGACACGGTCGGCTCGCCCGGGCGGCGCCTGCCCGATGCGCTGCGGTCGATGATCCAGGACAAGATCGAGAAGGTGCACGCCATCTGGCGGCTCGTGGCGACGAAGGAGATGATGAACATGCGCCTCCCGGACGAGCTCCTGGAGCTCGGCCACGATCTGCCCGCGCCCCCCGGGTCGCCGCTCCACTGCCCGGAGCTCGCGACCATCGAGGACCGCGAGCTCTACGAGCTGCTGCGCGAGTACGACGCGCACGACCACACGACGTCCGGGTGCGGCGCCGAGGACTGGGCGTCGCTGCGCGAGCGCATGAGCTACATCCTCGAGCTGTTCCGCTCGCGGCAGTGCTGCCCGCGGCTCCTCGATCGGCCCTTCACCCGCGCTCAGCACGTCGAGATCGTCGCCTGGCGCGTGCCGGCGCCGATCCACGGCGATCTCTAGCCCCGCGCGTCGCTCACGCGCACCTGGCCGCCGCGCGTCGCTCGCGCGCCGCCCCTTCTCTTCCAGCGCGTCGCGCGCCCCCTACGCGCGCGCTCCGCGGCGCTCCGAGAGCTGCGCCACGAGGCCGAGCGCGCCCTGCCGCTCGGCGATCTCGCGCCCCTTCCGGAACGCCGCATCGGCCTGCGCGCGCGCCTCCGCGGCGGTCGGCGCGCCGCGCGCGAGGGCGAGCTCGCCCTCGAGCCGGTAGAGCTCGGGCTCGAAGTAGCGCTCGTCGCTCCGGTCGACGAAGGCCAGCGTGTCGGCGAGCAGCGCGCTCGCCTCGTCGACGTTGCCCGCGCCGAGCTCCGCCTCGATGAGCGCTGATCGCCAGTAGGTCAGCGACACGCGGCTGCCGATGCCCATCAGCAGGGTCAGGCCTCCGCGGATGCGCGCGGCGCCCTCCGCGTAGCGCGCGCGCGCCGCCTCGCCGGGCGGCCCCTGCGCGGCGCGCGCCGCCGCCGCCCAGCCGAGGTCGATCTGGCTGAGCGCCGCCCAGTGCGGCATCCCCACCTCCTCCGAGAGCTTGCTGAGCACGAGCGCGTGCGCCTCCGCGCCCGCGACGTCGCCGAGCAGGCAGCACAGCACCGCCGCGAAGTGCTCGACGAAGCCGCGGCTCACGGGCTGGTTCAGCTCCTCGCAGAGGGCGATCGCCTCGTCCACCGAGGCCTTGGCGCGCTCCGGCTCGCCGAGGTGGAACGCGATCCAGGCGAGGTGGGACAGCGAGAACGCCGCGGCGTCGTGGCCGAACAGGAAGGCGAGCGGCAGGTGGTGCGCGGGGTCGTAGATCGAGAGCACCTTGTTGAAGTGCTCGCGCGCCTCGCCGAGGCGCCCTCGCAGGAAGCGCGTGGCGCCGAGCGCCTGGTGAGCGCCCAGCGCGATGCCCGCGTCGCCCGTGCTCTCGGCGAGCGCGAGCAGCTGCTCGCCGTGCTGCTCCGCCAGCGCGTAGTCGCCGCGGACGTGGAAGAAGATCCAGAGCCCCCACAGCGCGGGGAAGAGCTGCGGCGATGAGCCCGCCTCGCGGCAGAGCGCGTGCGCGCGCACGTACGTCGCCTCGACCTCCGGGGCGGCGTAGCCGCGCGTGATCATCAGCGGGACGCCGAGCGTCGTCTGCAGCGTGATCTCGTCGCGCGCCCGCTCCTTCGTGTCCGGGAGCTGCTTGAGGAGCTCGAGCCCGCGGCGGAGCTGGCTGATCGCCTCGGCGTGCGCGGAGGAGATGAGCGACGCCTCCCCCGCGTGCTGCCAGGCGGCGATGGCCGGGCCGATCAGCGCGGCCTCGGTGTAGTGGCGCGCGAGCAGCTCGGGCGGGGTCTCGGGGAAGCGCTCGGCGAGGACGGCGGCGATGCGCGCGTGGTAGACCTGCCGGGTGCTGCGAAGCAGCGACTGGTAGGCGGCGTCCTGCACCAGCGCGTGCTTGAACGTGTACGTCGCGCGCGGGGGGCGCCCCCGCTGGAAGAGCAGCTCGGCGTCGACGAGCTGCGCGAGCGCCTCGCGCAGCGACGCGGGGCTCGACGCCATGAGGAGCGGCTCGCCGAGCGCGCCGCCGGCGCAGAGCTCGAGCGCCTCGTAGCCGAACGAGCGGCCGAAGACGGCGCCGAGCTGCGCGACCTCCTTGGCCGGGCCGAGGCGATCGAGGCGCGACGTCAGCGAGTGCTGGAGCGTGGTCGGGATCTCGAGCGCGCCCACCCACGCGGGCGAGGCGCTCGGCGAGCCGGCCGGCTCCCCTGCGGCCGCGTTGGCGGCGGCCGACTCGAGGACCATGCGCGTCAGCTCCTCGGCGAACAGCGGGACGCCGTCGCTGCGCTCGGCGAGCGTCCGGATCACCTCCTTCGGCAGCGGGGCCTGCGCGGCCGGGGCGCCGCTCGTCGCGTAGGCGCCGGCCAGCTGCTGGACGAGCGCCTCCATGCGCTCGGCGTTGAGCGGGGCGAGGTAGATCTGCGTGAAGTGCGAGCGCACCGGCCACGGCGGCGCGAACGTGGGGCGGCCGGTCAGGAGCAGCAGCAACGGCGACGGCCGCCCCTCGTCGATGAGCCGGCCGAGCAGCTCCAGGGTCGACGGGTCGGCCCAGTGCAGGTCCTCGGCCGTGAGCACGAGGGGCTGCCGATCGGCGAGCCCGAGGAAGAGCTGGAGGAGCGAGGCGATCGTCTCCTGCCGCTGGCGCTGCGGGCTGAGCGCCGGCGCCGCGTGGCGCCCCTCGGTCGGGATCGCCAGCAGCGAGGCGAGCAGCGGTACGGCGAGCGGCCCCGCCTCCGCCTCGGCGAGCAGCTGCTCCAGCCGATCGAGCCGATCTTCGACCTTCTCCAGCGCCGCGCCGCGCTCGCTCGGCGCCGCCGCGCCGGTCAGCGTGCTCGCGCGCTCGCGATCGCCCTCGAGCAGCGCGTTGAGCAGCTCGATCACCGGATAGAACGCGCTGTTCTGGAGCTGCGGCGAGCAGCGCGCCTCGAGCCAGCGGTGCGGCGTCCCGGCCAGCCGGCCGCGGAACGCGCGCACGCTCCGCGACTTCCCGATGCCGGCCTCGCCCGTCATCAGCACGACCTGCCCGGCGCCGCCCACGGCCAGCGCCCACCGGGCCGCGAGCTGGTCGAGCTCGCTCTCCCGTCCGACGAGCGGGGTGAGCCCCTGCTGCATCCGCGCGTCGAGCCGGTCCCGCGCGGTCGTGCGCCCCTGCACCGCGAAGACCTCGATCGGCTGGCGCGCGCCCTTCGGGCTGATCTCGCCGAGCGCGTCCACGTAGTAATAGCCCTCGATGAGCTTCTGCGTGGCGCGGCTGACGAGCACCGTGCCCGGCTCGGCGTGCGCCTTCAGCTGCGTCGCGGCGTTCAGCGTCGGCCCGGCGAGCGAGGGCACGGCGTCGCTGTCCGCGACGACGACGATCCCGGTGTGCACGCCGACCTGCACGGACAGCGGCAAGGACGTGATCTCCCGCGCGTTCAGGCGAGACATGTGCTCGACCAGATCGAGCGCCGCCTGCACGGCGCGGAGCGCGTCGTCCTCCCGCGCCACGGGGTGGCCGAAGTAGGCGACCGTCTCCTCCCCGGGGGAGCGGAGGAACACCCCCTCCTGCTCCCCGATCACCTGGGCGCACGCGGCCTGGTACATCTGGACGAGCTCGTGGAACGCCTCGCTGTCGACCGTGTCCGCGATGCGCTCGGCGCTGGCGAGCCCGCAGACCAGCACGGTGAGCTGGCGGCGCTCGCCGCGGCCGGTGGCGGACAGCTGGCGCGACGCCGGCGGGGTGCTCGGGCGGGACGTGAGCCTCGTGGCCACCGGCGTCTGCTGCCCGTCGGCGGGGCCGGGGTGGATGGACACGTTGCGCATCGGCCTCGCCGGCGGCTCGGCCTGCGCGATGTTGCGGCCGGCCATCGCGAGCGTCGGCGCCGCGCCGAGCCGCGCGTCTTGCTGCTGCTGCTCGATCGATCTCGGCTCCGGGGGCTGCGGAGGACCGAACTCCTCGGACGGCACGAGCACGGTCTCCTGGTTCGCCTCGGCCTGGTGCGCCGGCCGAGTCACGATGCCCCGCTGCTCCAGCCAGTTGCCGCGCTCCTTCGCGGCGGCGGCGCTGTCCGAGTCGCGGGGCAAGGGCCACGGGATCCCGGTCACGTCGCACGCCTCCAGCAGCTCGTAGGCGTCGCGGGCGGACCGGAAGCGGTGCGCCGGCGACTTGGCGGTCGCCTGCGCCAGCAGCGCGCCGAGGGGGTGGCCGCGGAGGGCGCGGGGGATGGGCACCGGCTCGGGGCTCAGCTGGCGGAAGATGACCTCGGCGACCGTCGCTTCGTGCATGACCGGCGCGCCCATCAGGCACTCGAGGAAGGTGAGCCCCCATGCGTAGATGTCCGCCGCTGTGGTCGGCGTGGACTGCACGAGCTGCTCCGGGGCCATGTAGGCCGGGGTCCCGTTGAACTCCCCGGTGGGCGTGAGCGCGCGGTAGTCGGCCGCGCGCGCGTCGCCGATGAGCGCGGCGATGCCGAAGTCGAGCACCTTGGCGTGCGTCCGCTTGCCGGACGCGGCGACCATGATGTTGTGCGGCTTGAGATCGCGGTGGATGACGCCGCGCTCGTGGGCGAAGCCGATGGCGTCGAGCACCTGCAGCATCAGCCGCTTCGCCTCGTTCGGCTCGATCCCCCTCGTGCGCTGGCAGCGCGCGGTCAGCGTCTCGCCGTCGACGTACTCCAGCGCCAGGTAGAGCTCGCCTTCGGGCAGGCGCCCGGCGTCGAGCAGCCGCACGATGTGCGGGTGGCTCAGCTGGGCGATGACCTGCATCTCCCGCTCGAAGCGCGCCTCTTGCGAGCCGGTCTCGCGGGAGCGACGCAGCGCCTCGGGCCGCAGCAGCTTGAGCGCCACGCGCTGCGTGGTCACGAGCTGGCGCGCCTCGTAGACGACGCTATGACCGCCGCTGCCGAGGTGGCCGAGCACCTGATACCGGCCGTCCACGAGCGCGCCGACCTCGAGCAATCCATCGCGAGCGGACATCTCCCTGATCTCTTACCGCCGAACGCCGCCGGAGTGGTCCGCGAACGCCGCGGCCGGCCCAGGTTGATCGCTCGCGGCGGCCCAGGGCTGCCCGGAGCGACAGCGGCGCCGGCGGACCCCGATCGGCTCACGAGGCGCCCACCTCCGCCCTGGCGCGGCGTGGCGTGGTCCGCGTTTCCTGCGCTGGCTTCCGGCTCAGGCGACCGGGATTACTTCGGCGGGAGCGCGTGGTACGCGGGGACGAGGTCTGATACCCTCGCGCTCGATGGGCAATGCCCCGCATTCCGGCAGCATGCCGCCACCTTCGAGTGGTCGGGGCCAAGGGACGCTCCTCTACGCCGTCGACGACGAGGAGAGCAACCTGGACCTCATGGAGCGGGCGCTCCGCTCGGGCTACCAGGTCCGCACCTTCGGCGATCCGCGCCGCGCGCTGGCGGCGGCGGTGAAGGAGCCGCCTGCCGTGGTCGTCGCGGACTACCGGATGCCTCACTTCAGCGGGCTCGCGCTGCTGCGCGAGCTGCGCCGGCAGGGGCTGAGCTACGTGCCGGTGCTCGTCTGCGCGCCGACGGACGTGGAGCAGATCCAGAAGATCTCCCGGGAGAGCGCGAGCTTCCGGATCATCACGAAGCCCTGGATCGCCTCGGATCTCCGCCGCCAGGTCGACCTGGCGGTGAGCCTGCACCAGCTTCAGGCGGCCCGGAACCTCCGCTGAGCCGGGGGCGCTCGGCGGCCTCGCGGCGCACTTCCCGCGTGGCGACGCGCCGGATCGCCGCCGAGCAGAGCGGGCTCATTGGTCGCGGCGCGGATGCGCTAAGCAGTCCTGGTGATCGCCCGCTCCCTTGACGTTGTCGCGCTCGAGCTGCCGCAGCGCTTCGGCGACCGGCGCGGCTCGCTCGCCGAGATCGATCGCCTCCTCGGCTCGCCCGCGGTGGAGGGCGCCGCGCTCGCGCTGCTGCCCGAGCTCATCGTCACGGGCTACGTGTCGCCGCGGGGCGACAGCGACCTGCGCCGCTTCGCGGAGCCTCTCGATGGAGAGTCGGCCCGGCGGCTCGCCGAGCTCGCGCGCGCGCACGGGATCGCCCTGGCAGGCCCGCTCGTCGAGGAGGACCAGGGTCGCTTCTACAACAGCCTGCTCGTCTTCGACCGCGACGGGCGGCGCGTCGGCCATTACCGCAAGCGTCATCCCTGGTTCCCGGAGCGCTGGGCGACGCCGGGCGATCTCGGGACCCCGGTCCTCGGTCTGCTCGGCGTGAAGGTGACCGCCGCGATCTGCTTCGACGTCCACTTCGTCTCCGCGGACGCGGGCGGCGCGCTCGACGAGGCCGACCTGCTGCTCTTTCCGACGGCCTGGGTCGATCCGCCCGGAGAGGACGACGCGCGCGCCGACCTGCTGCCGGCGCTGGCCCGGCGCCACCGCGTCGCGATCGTGAACGCGAACTGGGGGCCGTCCAGCCCCGCGCTCCACGGCCAGGGCGGCTCGCGCATCCTCGACGCGCGCGGGCGCACGGTCGCGGCGGCGTCGGCGGGCCCGGGGCCGCGCGTCGTGCGCGCCGCCTTGCGCCTCGAGAAGGACCAGCCGAGCGGCGCCTGAGTGAGCTCGGAGAGCGCGTGCGCGGCGTGGGAGGTGCGCGTGCGCCCGCGCGCACCTCCCACGCCGCGCGCGTTCAGGGAAGGGGAGGCGCGCTCAGGCGAAGGGGAGCGCGCTCAGGTCGACGTTTCCGCCGCTCAGGATGACGCCGATCCGCGCTCCCTGGACCTTGCGCAGGAGGACCGCTGCCACGGACACCGCCGCGCTCGGCTCGATGAGGATCTTCATCCGCTCCCAGACGAGGCGCATCGCCTTGACGGTGTCCTCCTCGCTCACGGTGACGATCTCGACCCCGCGCTCGCGCAGGACGGCGAAGGTGCGCTCGCACAGCGAGGCGCGGAGGCCGTCCGCGATCGTCTTCGGGTCGTTCGACGGGAGGATCTTGCCCTCGCGCAGCGATCGCGCGGCGTCGTCCGCCGCCTCGGGCTCCACGCCTACCGTGCGCGCGCGCGACAGCGCGCTGGTCGCGATGGCGGTGCCGGAGATCAGCCCGCCGCCGCTCACGGGCGCGACGACGGCGTCGAGGTCCTCCACCTGGCTGGCGAGCTCCAGCGCGGCCGTGCCCTGACCGGCGATGACGTGCGCGTCGTCGTACGGGTGGACGAGGATCGCGCCCGTCTCGGCCAGCACGCCGGCGATCGTCTCCTCGCGCGAGCGGAGCGTGGGGGCGCAGGCCACGACCCGGCCGCCATAGCCCTCCACGGCGGCGCGCTTCACGGCGGGCGCGTTCGAGGGCATGACGATGTGCGCGGGGATGCCGCGGATGCGGGCGGCGAGCGCGAGCGCGGCGGCGTGGTTCCCCGACGAGTGGGTCGCGACGCCGCGCCGCGCCTCCTCGTCCGGGAGGGCCAGGACCGCGTTGCACGCCCCGCGGAACTTGAACGCCCCGCCTCGCTGCAGGTTCTCGCACTTGAAGAAGACGCGCGCGCCCGCCATGCCGTCGATCGTCCGGCTGGTCAGGACAGGGGTCACGTGGGCGTGCGGCGCGATGCGCCCGGCGGCGCGGCGGATGTCCTCGATGCTGGGCAGAGCGCTCATGGCAAGCGCATCGGAGCGCGGTCTGCGCCCGACGTCCACTGCGAGCGCGCTGCGGGCTACCTGGTCGGCGCGCGACGGCGCCTCAGAAGAGATCGGCCGCGATGCCGTCGGCGAAGACCCAGGAGGCCCGCGGGACGCTGAGCCGCCCGCCGTTCATCGCCAGGCGGCCGGCGCGCCCGAGCCGCTCCGCGGCCCTCCGCCGCGCGGGGCTCCACGCGGGCACCCCGAGCGCCGCCGCGGCGGCCTCGAGATCGAACCCCTCGCGCAGCCTGAGCCCGAGCATGATGCGCTCGGACAGCCGCGTCTCCGGGGCGAGCCGCTCCTCGCTCTCCACGGGGATCGCCGGGCCGCCCTCGGCCATGGCGGCCATGTACCGCTCCGGGCTCGCGATGTTCCGGTACCGGACCGCGAACGCCTCGCCGCCGTCCTCCGCGCCGGCCGACCTCAGCCCCCAGCGCGGATCCGGGCGCGACACGGTCCCGAAGGCGGCGCAGCCGAGCCCGACATAATCGACGCCTTGCCAGTAACCGAGGTTATGGCGCGCCTCGTGCCCTGGCCTCGCGTAGTTCGAGACCTCGTAATGGGCGAGCCCTTCGGCCTCGAGCGCCTCGTCGATCGCGAAGAACGTGTCCGCCACCCCGTCGTCCGCCGCGAGCGGCAGGCGCCCGCGCCGCGCGAGCTCTCCGAACGACGTCCCGGGCTCGACGGTGAGGCTGTACGCAGAGATATGGCTGACGCCGGTCGCTGCTACTGCCCGCGCCTCGGCGGCGGCGTGCTCGGGGCGCTGCTCCCGCGCCTCATCGGCTGTCCCCACCGCGACTCCGTAGATGAGATCGCCGCTCACGCGCGGCATCCCGGACCGGAGGGCCGCCGCGAGCGCGCCGAGCCCGCCGTCTGGGTCGTGCAGGCGGCCGAGGAACCGGAGGCGCTCGGCGTCGAGCCCCTGCACGCCGACGCTCAGCCGGTTGACGCCGACCGCTCGGAACGCGCGGGCCCGCTGCTCATCGAGCGAGGTGGGGTTGCACTCGACGGTCACCTCGAGGTCCGGCGACAGCCGGCCGGCGGCCGAGGTGATCGCCGCGAGCACCCTGCCCAGCTCCTCCGGCTCCCACAGGGATGGCGTCCCGCCCCCGAAGAACACGCTTCGGAGCTCGCGCTCGCCCAGCGCATCCGCTCGCCTCCGGAGCTCGGCCAGCACGGCGTCGGCATAACCGCGGTGATCGATCGCTTCCCGTGCTTTCGCGAACGAAACGAAGTCGCAGTAGGGACACTTCTTGAGGCACCACGGGAAGTGGACGTAGACGGTGATCGGCTCCATGGAATTCATGAAAACGTACGAAACCAGGTACGAAACCAGGTACCAAACCAGGCACAAAACCACGCACGAAAACGGAGGCGGCGGAGCGCGCGCCCGGCGCCGAGCACGCGCATGGTGACACAATTGCGGGGTCTAGATCGCGGTGTTAGCGTGCGAAAGGGAGGGGGCGCATTGCGCCCGCCGAACTCTTCATGCTGACGTTGACGGAGCTTGTCGATCGCGTTCGGACCTATCAGCCCGCTGCAGACGTCGATCTCATCGCCCGGGCTTACGCCTATAGCTCCGACGCTCACAGGGGGCAGACCCGCAAGAGCGGCGACCCGTATTTCTCCCACCCGGCGAGCGTCGCCGCGATCATCACCGAGCTCAAGCTGGACACGGCGAGCGTCTGCGCCGGGCTCCTGCACGACGTCGTGGAGGACACCCTCGCGACGACCACCGACATCGAGAACAGCTTCGGCCAGGAGGTGGCTTTCCTCGTCGACGGCGTGACGAAGCTCTCGAAGATCAACTTCGCTTCCAAGGAAGATCGGCAGGCCGAGAACTTCCGCAAGATGCTGGTGGCGATGGCGCGCGACATCCGCGTGCTCCTCGTGAAGCTGTGCGACCGCCTCGACAACATGCGGACGCTCGAGTTCATGAAGCCCGACTCGCAGGACCGGATCGCGCGGGAGACGATGGAGATCTACGCCCCGCTCGCGAACCGCCTCGGCATCGCGCGCTTCAAGAGCGAGCTCGAGGACCTGTCGTTCCGGTACATCGAGCCGGAGGCGTGGTCGGATCTCTCGCAGAAGGTCAAGACGACCGCGAAGGAGCGCGACAGGTACATCCACGACGTCTCCAAGGTGCTCGCGGCCAAGCTCGCCGAGCAGGGCTTCGCGGTCGACGTCACCGGCCGCGCGAAGCACCTCTACTCGATCTGGCGCAAGATGCAGGCGCAGCAGTGCGACTTCGACCAGGTCTACGACGTCATCGCGTTCCGCGTGCTCGTCGAGTCGGTCGCCGACTGCTACGCGACGCTCGGCGTCATCCACTCGCAGTGGACCCCGGTCCCGGGCCGCTTCAAGGACTACGTCGCGCTGCCGAAGCCCAACATGTACCAGTCGCTGCACACGACGGTCATCGGGCCCGGGCGCGAGCGGATCGAGATCCAGATCCGCACCCACGAGATGCACCGCGTGGCGGAGCAGGGCATCGCGGCGCACTGGAAGTACAAGGAGAGGAACTCCGGCGGCATCGACCCGAAGGACGCGGCGCGGTTCGGCTGGCTCCGCCAGCTGATGGAGTTCCAGAAGGAGCTCAAGGATCCGGCCGAGTTCCTGGAGAGCGTCAAGGTCGACCTGTTCCAGGACGAGGTGTACGTCTTCACGCCGAAGGGCGACGTGCGCGTCTTCCCCCGCGGCTCGACGCCCATCGACTTCGCGTACGCGATCCACACGAAGGTCGGCGAGCACTGCTCGGGCGCGCGGGTCAACGGGGCCATCGTTCCGCTCCGCTCGAAGCTCCGGAACGGCGACGTTGTCGAGGTGATGACCAACCCGAGCCAGAACCCCTCGAAGGACTGGCTCGATTACGTCACCACCAGCCGCGCGCGCGCGAAGATCCGCAATTACCTGCGCACGGAGCAGCGGGAGAAGTCGCTCAAGCTCGGCCGTGAGCTCCTCGAAAAGGAGATGCACCAGCGGAGCATGAGCCTGAGCCGCCTCACCAAGAACGAGGCCGAGCTGCGCAAGGTCATGGAGCGCTTCGGCGTGGCCTCGGCCGACGAGCTGTTCATCGCGGTCGGCTACGGCAAGGTGAGCGTCCGGGCGGTGTGCGAGTTCCTCGCGCCTACCCCGAAGGAGAACGACAAGGGCACGCCGACGCCGCCGCCGGAGTCAATCAAGGAAGGGCGCATCGAGTCGCTCGTCCGCAAGGTCACAGGGCGCGACAGCCACGGCATCCGGCTGAACGGCATCGACGACGTCCTCGTTCGCTACACGAAGTGCTGTAACCCGCTCCCCGGCGACGAGATCGTCGGCTTCATCACGCGCGGCCGCGGCATCACGGTCCACCGCCGCAACTGCGCCAAGGCGTTCGACACGGATCCCGAGCGCCGCGTGGAGATCTCGTGGGACTCGCGCGCGAAGATCAACCGTCCGGTGCAGATCAAGGTGATGACCGCGAACCGTCCGGGCATCCTCGCGACGGTGGGCCATACGTTCCACGAGCAGGGCATCAACATCAGCGAGGCGACCTGTCGTGCGGGCGACGACGGCCGGGCGATGAACACGTTCACCTTCCTCTGCTCCGACCTCGCGCAGCTGAAGAGCGTCATCCGGCGTCTCCAGCGCATCCCTGGCGTCATGGCCGTCGAGCGGACCTGAGCCGGGCGCTCGGCGCCCGCGGCGAGGTCAGCGCCCGCGGCGAGGTCAGCGCCCGCGGCGAGGTCAGCGCCCGCGGCGACTAACGCCCGCGGCGAGCGCGCGCCCTGGACGGCGCACCGGCGGCGCCGGGGCTGGCGTCCGCCAGGGCGCGGGTGAGCGGACGGCCGAGGTCGCCGCTCGGCTCGTGGCGCGCCGCGATCTCCTGCACCTTGCGGACGAGCCGCGTCACGTCGTGGTGGCGCACCGGGGAGCCGGCGGAGGCGCGGTCGCAGAAGAACGTGCGGCACCCGAGCGGCCTCGCGGCGTAGATCGCGCAGCGGCCGGCGTCGGTGAGCATCGGGCACCGCCGCTCCGAGGCCTGCGGCAACGCGCGCCGCCGGCTCGAGTCGCCGCCGGACGCTGCCGGCTCGGGCGCCCCGGTCCCGCCGGCTCGCACGATGCCCTCGAGCGCGCGGGGCCCCCCCCGGGACGCGACCGCGCGCCGGATGGCAGCGAGCTCGATGGAGGTGACGTACGGCTCGCGGCCCGTGATGCCGAACCGACAGCATTCGGTCGAGGCCTGGCAGGTCCAGCCGTGAAAAGCGTCTTCCGCCTCGCGGTAGACGGCCGAGAGCTCGGCGAGCAGCTCGGCTTCGGGGACGGGGGGTCGAGGGGTCGCGGTTCGGCGCATTCGTCGAGAGATCTCTCGCGCTGGTTGCACGAGGTGCGGCCGGCACGAGGCGGCCGCGGCGCAGGGGTGTGGTCTGTGGTCCGGCGCGAGCAGCCTAGTGCCGCGCGCCTCCGCCGCGAAGCGGCGAGGAGGATCTTGCAGGGAGCTCTGACGCGCGGCACAAGCCCGGTCCGTTCTGGAGCGAGCTGCCCCTGCGACCGCGGAGTACGTCGGCGCCGTCGTGGACCCGCGCGGCGCTGGGCGGCGAGCGCGCACGCGCTATCCTCGCGATGGATGTCGGTTTTGCGCCCGAAGCTCCGAGCTCTAGAGGTCGTCGTCATCCAGGACGAGCACCACGGCCGCGCGCTGATGCTGCGCGACACCGAGGGCATCGCGCCGTCCGCCGTCATCGTGCCGGCCGCGAGCTCCGCGGTGCTGGCGCGCTTCGACGGGAGGCGCTCCGTCGACGAGATCGCGCGAGACGCCTCCCGCGCGAGAGGCCAGCACGTGGACGCCGCCCACGTGTCGCAGCTGGCAGACGAGCTGGAACGCGCGTGGATGCTCGACAGCCCGCGGTTCCACGCGCGCCGGCGGACCGTGGTGCAGTCGTTCGACGCGGCGCCGATCCGGGTGGCCGCCCACGCGGGCGGCGCGTACCACGGCGATCGACTGAGGCTCGCGGACTTCATCGAGCGCCAGTGCCTCCAGGCCGCGCGGCCGCAGGGCGGGCAGGCGCGCGCCGCGTCGCCAGGCGCGCCGCAGCGCATGGTCGGCCTCTGCGCGCCGCACATGGACCTCTGGCGCGCCGCGGTCGGCTACGGGCACGCCTACGCCGCGCTGGAGCAGGCGCTGGCCGCCCCGGGGCTGGAGAAGGTCGACACGTTCGTTCTGCTCGGGACGTCGCACGCCGCGATGCGCCGCCCGTACGCCGTCTGCGAGAAGACGTTCGCCACGCCGCTCGGCCCGCTCGATCCGGACCGCGAGATGATCGCGGAGCTCGCGGCGGCGAGCCGGTTCGACGTGCGCGAGGATCAGTACCTGCACAAGAACGAGCACTCGATCGAGTTCCAGGCCGTGTTCGTGCGGCACCTGCTCGGCGACCGCGCGGCGTCGATCGTGCCCATCCTCTGCGGTCTGTCGGAGTGCCAGGCGCGGCGCCGCGACCCGGCGCAGGACGACGGCGCCGAGTCGTTCCTGAAGGCGCTCGGCGATGCCCTGGCGAAGCGCCGCGATCGCGTCCTCGTGATCGCAGGAGCGGACCTCGCCCACGTCGGCCCGCGCTTCGGCGACCCTGCGCCGCTCGATCAGCGCCAGCGGAGGGCGCTGCGCGACCGCGATCTCGCCTCGATCGAGCGGGCGACGTCGATCGACCCGCCGGGCTTCTTCGCCGACGTCGCGCAGGACCTCGGCACGCGCCGCGTCTGCGGCCTCGGCCCCATCTACACGCTGCTCCGCGCGCTCCCGCCGTCGTCGCGGGGAGAGCTGCTGAACTACGAGCAGTGCGTCGACCCCGAGGAGGGGTCGATCGTCAGCCACACGTCGCTCGGATTTTACGGCTGAAGATCCGCACCTGGCGCCTGCCTGGCGCGCGCTCCCGCCTCGCCTGGAGGCGCGTCGAGAGCCCCTCGGCGCTGGCGCGCCGCGGGGCTCCCGTGGAGCGTGGCGTGGGGTCGGCTCAGCCGCGCGGGACCCTGCGGCGCGCGATGTCGAGGCCGAGCCGGTCGGCCTCCCGGTAGATCGCCTGCCGCGACATGCCGAGGGCGCGCGCCGCCGAGGCGACGGAGCCGTTGGCCCGGGCGAGGGCGTCCTCGAGGCGGGCGCGCGCGAGCGACGGATCCGTCGCCGGCGGGAGGTTCGGCTTCACGCGCGGCCCGCGCGAGAGCGACCCCGCGATCGGCGTGACGGAGAGCGGACCCTCCGGCGAGGCCTGCGCTGCGGTCACGATGGCCGACTCGAGCTGCGGGACGCCGCCCGGCCAGCCGGAGCGGACGAGCGCCTCGAGGAGCTGCGGGGTGAAGCGATCGAGGCCGATCGCGTTGCGCTCCGCGATGTCGCGCACGATGAGCGGCACGTCCTCCCGCCGCAGCTCGAGCGTCGGGATCGTGACCCGCTTGCCGGAGAAGAGCGACGCGAACCACGGCGCCACGCGGCCGTCCCCTGCGGCCCGATCGAGCGGCTGCCCGGTCGTGGCGATGATGCTCACGCCGTTCGAGCGGCCGACCGAGTGCGCGATCTCCAGCTGCTGCGGGCGCGGGAGGCGATCGGCGTCGAGCACGAGCCACGTCATCGGCCGCGCGCCGGGCGGGATGGACGGCTTCGTCTCGGCGCCGCCATCGACGATCAGCGTCTCGCCCAGCCCCTCGCGCACCGCGGCGGCGAGGCGAGCCAGCGTGCGCTTGCCGACGCCGGGCGCGCCCTCGATGCAGACGCTGGAGCCCGACTGCACGAGCTTCATCACCGGATCGATCCAGTCCTTGCGCTGCTTCGAGCCGAACACGAGCGACCCGAGCCGCGAGGGCGCGCCGTCGTAGAGCGCGAGGTGACGCTCGACGAAGACCGCGAGCTGCTGGCCGAGGCGGACCACGTCGCCGTGCATCACGCCGATGCGCCGGGCGCGGACGCCGTTCACCCACGTGCCGTCGTGGGTATCCATGTCCTCGATGTAACAACCGTCCGAGCGAACGCTGATCTTGGCGTGCTCCGGCGCGATCCCGTGCCCCTCGATGCGCCCGTCGCGCGCGGCGCTGCCGATCACGGCGCCGTCCATGAGGCTCACGATCCGCGGCGGAGCGTCGAGCCCGATCAGAACGAGCCCCCAGCCGCCATCGTCGTCCTGTCGCTTGGCGTGGACTCCGGACCGGTACTCCTTTTGAAGGACCGGCGCCGCCGTTTCTGCAACGTCCACTCGCAAAGCAGTCTGTTCGTTCATGCTCCCCCCAAGTCCAAAGGACCCGCCTGGTCGACCCAGGCCAACCAAGAGCGCGCCGAGCGGCGGGCACCCTTATGATGTAAGAGCCCGCCTCACGGTGCCGCTGTCACGAACGCGAAGGCTTTTGTGAGCCGCACCGAGAGCGGTGCTGCTTGGCGAGCCCCCTCGCTCGCAATGGCCACACAATACTCGACCAGAGCGGCCGTGCAACCTGCCGGCGACGGAAGATCCAAGGTTTTGTTTCTGAGTGCTTGACTATGGCCACGCCGATTGGTACTCATCCGCCACGCATCGACGGAGCCGCCCTCCGGTGATGACCTGGCGCGAATCAGGAATTCTCTGACAAGCGCCTTGAGACGGAGTTTCCCGAATAGTTGATTGACGTCTGCGGGAGTAACTCAGTGGTAGAGTGCAACCTTGCCAAGGTTGACGTCGCGGGTTCAAATCCCGTCTCCCGCTCCGCAACATAGGCTCTGCAACAGCGAGCAAACCTGAGAGGCCGGTGTGACCCACCGGCCTCTGGTGTTTTGTTCCGCCGCCTGGCGCGCGGTCACGCGATCGCGCGATCGCTGAAGAACGCACGGGGCGCTGCGGCGATCGATGCGCCGGGCGGCGGGCCTGTGATACGAGGATTCGCCTCATGTCGGCTCCGCTCCACGAGCGCCTGCGCCTGCTTGCCCACAGCCTCGAGCGGCAGTTCCTGGGCAAGGACGAGATCATCCGCCTGCTCATGATCGCGGTCGTCGCGGGCGAGCACTGCGTGCTCCTCGGCCCGCCCGGGACCGCGAAGAGCGCGCTCATCCGCACGCTCGCCGAGCTGATGCAGGCCCAGTACTTCGAGTACCTGCTCACGCGCTTCACCGAGCCGAACGAGATCTTCGGTCCCGTCGACATCGGCGCCTTCCGCGAGGGCGTCTACCGCCGGAACACCGCGGGGATGCTCCCCGAGGCGGAGATCGTCTTCCTCGACGAGGTCTTCAAGTCGAACAGCGCCATCCTGAACGCGCTGCTCACGCTGCTGAACGAGCGCAAGTTCTCGAGCGGCGGCCAGGTGATCCGCTGCCCGCTCATCAGCGTCTTCGCGGCGTCGAACGAGGTGCCGGGCGACGAGACGCTGACGGCGATCTTCGATCGCTTCCTGTTGCGGGTGCAGTCCGACAACCTCGACGCTTATCACTTCAGCGAGCTGCTCCAGCGCGGCATCCAGCAGGAGATCCGGCACATGGCCGGCGAGCCGCTCCGACCGCTCGTGGCGGCCCGCGAGCTCGCGGAGCTCGGCCGGGGGTTCGGCGCGCGGATGAACTTCGGCGACGCGTTCCTTTCAGCCTACAAGGGGCTGGTGTTCCAGATCCGCGCCGAGGGGATCTCGCTCTCGGACCGCCGGGTCGTGAAAATGCTCAAGCTCTTCGCCGCGAGCGCGTACCTCGACGGACGGCAGGTGACGGACGCGAGCGATTTCTTCGTTCTCAAGCACATCTGGAACAACCAGGATCAGGCCGCGATCCTCGAGGGCATCGTGCAGCCGGTGCTCGAGGCGTTCTTCCGCGAGCACCCGGATCGCCGTCGCGTCGGCGCGCTCGGCGTCGGCGTGGAGGCGCTCGCCGCGGAGATCGATCGCATTCGACAGATCCTCACGGGCGGCGCCGCGCTCGGCGACGTCCAGCTGTTCAGTCAGCTCAAGGCGCTCGGCGAGATCAAGCAGGCGCTCGCCGGCATCAACGACGCCCGGGCCCGCGAGCTCGAGGCCCGCGTGTCTCAGCTGCTCGAGGCGTCGTTTCGGAGCGGGCGTTTCGCGCAGATCTAGCCGGGCCGGGCGCGTTCGCCGGGGCGATGTTGGCCCTGGAGCGCGCCCGCGGCTGGGCCGGGCCGGGGCCGGGCGCGTTCGCCGGGGCGATGTTGGCCCTGGAGCGCGCCCGCGGCTGGGCCGGGCTGGGGCCGGGCGCGTTCGCCGGGGCGATGTTGGCCCTGGAGCGCGCCCGCGGCTGGGCCGGGCCGGGGCCGGGCGCCCCCGGGCCCTCGACGTCCGTCCTGGTGCGAGCCCTCGACGGCGCGGGCGCCCGGTTGCGCGCGGACGGACCGGCCGACTCCGGCGCGGGCCGAGGTGACGCCTTCGCGCTCGACCGGACGGTTCCGGCGGCGCGGCGGTGATCCACAGGTCCAGATGACGCGCCCATCATCGCGCCGCGGATCCGCTTGGGAACGCCGAACGCCTCGCGGATGTGGAGGAGCTCGTCCACCGTCAGCGCGCGCCATTCCCCGGGCCGGAGCCCCTCCGAGGTGACGCCGGCGAACGTCGTCCGGGCCAGGCGCATGACGGGCCAGCCGCTCGCCTCGCCCATGCGCCGGATCTGCTGGTTGCGCCCCTCGCGGAGGGTCACTTCGAGCCACGTCTTGTCCCCCTCGTGGCGGAGCACCCGCGCTTCCGCCGGCAGGGTGACGCCATCCTCGAGGCGGATCCCCTCGCGCCACGGCGTGAGGTCGTCGTCGCTCATGACGCCCTGCACCTTGAGCACGTACGTCTTCGGCACGCCGCCGCGCGGGTGGAGCAGCGCGTTGGCGAAGTCGCCGTCATTCGTCATGAGGAGGATCCCGCTCGTCGCGAAATCGAGCCGACCCACGGGGTAGAGCCGCGCGCCCGTGCCCTTCACGTAGTCGGCGACGGTCGGGCGCCCCTCGGGATCGCGCAAGGTCGAGACGACATTCCGCGGCTTGTGCAGGGCCAGGTAGACAGGAACCTCGGAGACAAGGCGCTTGCCGTCCACCTCGATCCGGTCCTTCTGCCGGTCGGCCTTCAACCCGAGCTCGGTGACGACACGGCCGTTCACGCGCACCCGTCCGGCCAGGATGAGCTCCTCGGAGGCCCGGCGTGAAGCGACCCCGGCGCGCGCGATGATCTTCTGGAGACGTTCTTCCATTGTGTTTTCAGGACCTGCGCGGACGCTGCGCTGCCGGTCGACGGCTCTGATAAGCACGCCCCTCGCGCGGCGTCGACCGACCTGGACAGCGCGCTGCGCTCCTCGGGGCCGCGGCCGAGGCCGATCTCGACGCCGGCGCGCCGGCCGGCTCTGGCGAGCACCCGCCCCGGCAGGAGCACCACCGCGCGCGACGCCGCGGGACCGGACGGGCGCGACGGGCCCGCAGCAGGCGTTATTTCTTGTTGCCGGGCGGCTCCGCGCCACCGCCGCCGTCCGCGGCCTCGTTCGCCTTGTCCGCGGCGCTCTGGTCCTCCGCGGCCTTCTTCGCGGCCGCGGCAGCGGCCTCCTCTTCCTTCTTGCGCTCGTCGTCCTCGACGCGGCGGCGCACCTCGCTGTCGTGATCCCACCGGTCGACCCGCTCGTCGGCGTCGATGTCGACGCCCATCCGCTCGAGCCGGCCCATGCGGTAGATCTCCCAGACGTCCGGCTTGCCGTCGCGGTTCGTGTCCCGCTTGATGCGGGCGAGCTTGCCGCCGCTGTAGTACTTCCACTCGTCGGGGTTGCCGTCGCGATCGGAGTCGATCCGCACCTCCGCGAGCCTGCCGCTGGCGAAGGTGAGCCAGGTGTCGATCCGGCCGTCGTAGTTCGCGTCCGACTCCTCGTGCAGGCTCTCGCCCTTGTCGTTGTAGCGGCGGACGACGTCCTTCACGCCGTCGAAGTTCGTGTCGATCTCGCGGCAGACGAGCGCCTTGTGGCGGTCCTCGCCGGTGCCCACGATCTGCCAGACGCGCCGCACGTTGGGCTGGATCGCCCCCGGCCCGGCGGTCTCGCTCGCCTCGCGATCGCCTCTGCCCTTCCATTCGCACATCGAGCGATCGTCGATGCTGCCGTCGGGGTTGCGAGCCGCCTCGACCTTCGGCGCCTTCGTGCCTTCGAACCCTGGATCCGAGCCGCAGGCGGCGCCGAGCAGGCCGAGCGCGGCCAGCGCGATGAGCGCTTCTCTCCTCATGTCATGGTCCCTTCCTGACGGCCGGCTGGCTCGCGGAGCCCGCCGGCGGGGTGCTCGCGGGTGCGGCGCTCGCCGCCGGGGCCGCGCCGGCCGGGGCCGAGGCGGACGCGGCGTTCGCGGGCGCGGCGCTCGCCGCCGGCGTCGAGCCGGTCGCGGCGCCTTGCGGCGCGCCGCCCGCAGGCTGCCCTGCGGCGCTCGCGCTGCCCGCGGGAGGCGCCGCGCTGCCCGGCGGCGGCGCGATCGGCTTGGGCGCGCCGTACGACTCGGCGCAGAGATCCACCACGCTGGCGGGATCGGGCTTGCCGTCGGCGTTCTGATCCGTGGTCACGACCGCGCACTTTGCGTCGTTCGGGTTGTTGAACTGCCACCACTGGTCGATGACCTGATCGCCGTCGGAGTCGCGCTCGCGGCGGACGAGGCGCGCCCCCTCGTAGTAGTCCCAGGTGTCGAGCTTGTCGTCGAAGTTGGTCTCGCGCTCCTTCAGCACGACGACGCCGCGCTCGAGGTGAGCGATCTCGTCGGCGCGCCCGTCGCGATCGAAGTCGGACTCGCGGCGGCGCTCAGCCCCCTTGGCGTCGTAGTAGATGAAGGCGTCGATCGACCCGTCCAGGTTCAGGTCGACGACCCGGCAGACCTCCCGGCCGTCCTTCTTCACGTGGATGATGTCGGGCATCCGGTCGCCGTTCACATCGACCTTCTCCGCAGCGGCGGAGTCCTTCTCGCAGGGCTCATGGACGATCGCGGTGTCCCGCTCGCCGGTGGCGCTCTTCGCGCCGGTCGGCGCCGGCGTCGATGAGGCGCAGGAGGCAACGAAGACGGTCATCAAGGCCACGAGCGAGCACCTGGGCGACGGCCAGGTGAGCGGGAATCGCGTCATCAAGAGATTCCTCCGGCGGGCCCTGGACTTTCGGGACGGAAGCTCGTCGCGCCGGGCGAGCCGTCCCGACGCGGACCAGCTTCGGGCGCAGTCTAGACCGCGGTTCATCCGCACATCAAGAAGCCCACGGGAGGCGGCGCTCTCGACGGCTTCCCGCGCGCGGCATCCGACCCCATGCAGGGAGCGAGGGAGCGAGGCGAGGCGGGAGAGCGTAGCGCCATTCCGATTGACAACACACGTACCGGCATCTAGGGTAACGTCTTGTCAGTCGTACCTTTCGAGACTGGCGGGTTACCCTCCCGGGCGTGACATGTCGCGGAAGAAAGTCTCGACGACCATCTACATCACGCCCGAGCAGGCCGAGCGGCTGAAGATCCTGCACGAACGCACCAAGGTCCCGATCGCTGTCTACATCCGCGAGGGGATAGACCTGGTCCTCAAGCACTACGAGCACGTGCTGCCTGGGCAGATGTCGCTGGAGAGCACACCGGCCCCTCCGCCGTCGACCCCGAAGAAGTGACCAGGCGTCGGCGGCCGCGACAGCCGGCCGCGAGCCGCGGGCTCCCGGGGAGAGCGCGAGCGCCAGGGGGCCGGAGCGGCCGGAGCAACTGGACGCCGCGCGCTGTCCGGGCGAATAGCTTCGCGGCGCGGGTCGCGCTAGGAGCAAGCGCGCCGCGGTCCACCACGTCCCCGCGGCGCTCGCAGAGCCGCGCGCTGCGGTTCGTTCCCCAGAGGGGGCGCGGACGTGTGGTCCGCTCCTTCGCAATCTCGGTCGAGGCCGCGCGCTGCGGCCGCTAACGGTGGTCAGGGCGCCGCGCCCCGAAGCTCGCTATGCCTGTTGATTCCAAGCTCATCCGCAACTTCTCGATCATCGCCCACATCGACCACGGCAAGTCCACGCTCGCCGACCGCATCCTCGACGCGACCGGGGCGCTCACCGCCCGCGAGCAGAAGGAGCAGTTCCTCGACAAGATGGACATCGAGCGCGAGCGGGGGATCACGATCAAGGCCCAGACCGTGCGGCTCGACTACGCCGCGAAGGACGGGCAGACATACCGGCTGCACCTCATCGATACGCCCGGGCACGTCGACTTCAACTACGAGGTCTCGCGCAGCCTCCAGGCGTGCGAGGGCGCGCTGCTCGTCGTCGACGCGACCCAGGGCGTGGAGGCGCAGACCCTCGCGAACGTCTTCCTCGCGCTCGACAACAACCTCGCGATCGTCCCGGTCCTCAACAAGATCGACCTCCCCTCGGCCGACGTCGACCGGACGACGCGCGAGATCGAGGACGTCATCGGCCTCGACTGCTCCGGCGCCATCCCGGCCAGCGCCAAGACCGGGATCGGCATCGCGGAGATCCTCGAGGCGGTGGTCTCGCGCGTCCCGGCGCCGAAGGGCGATCTGAACGCGGCGCCCCGCGCGCTCATCTTCGACAGCTGGTACGACAGCTACCGCGGCGCGGTCGTGATGGTGCGCGTCGTCGACGGCATCCTCAGGAAGGGGCAGAAGGTCCGCTTCATGGCGACCGGCCGCGACTACGAGCTCACGGAGATGGGCGTGTTCACGCCCCACGCGACCGCCATCACCGAGCTCGGGCCAGGGGAGGTAGGCTTCCTCGTCGGCAACATCAAGAGCGTGGTCGACACGAAGATCGGCGACACGGTGACGGACGCGGTCCACCCCGCGACGACGCCGCTGCCCGGCTTCAAGGAGGTCAAGCCGATGGTCTTCGCCGGGATCTTCCCGACGGACTCGGCCCAGTACGAGGACCTCCGCGACGCGCTGTCGAAGCTCCACATGAACGACGCCGCGTTCGTCTTCGAGCCCGACACGTCGGAGGCGCTCGGGTTCGGCTTCCGCTGCGGCTTCCTCGGCCTGCTCCACATGGAGATCATCCAGGAGCGGCTCGAGCGCGAGTACAACCTCGACCTCATCACGACGGCGCCGAGCGTCGTTTACCACTGCTTCCTGAACGACGGCTCGATGAAGTCGATCGAGAACCCCGCGAAGCTCCCGCCGCCGAACCTCATCGATCGCATCGAGGAGCCGATCTTCCGGATGACCGTCCACGTGCCGTCGACGTACGTCGGCGCGGTCCTCGCCCTGTGCCAGGAGCGGCGCGGGGAGCAGAAATCCATCCAGTACGCCTCGTCCGACCGCGTCATCATCACCTACGACATGCCGCTCAGCGAGGTGCTCTTCGACTTTCACGACAAGCTGAAGAGCGTGTCGCGCGGCTACGCGTCGATGGACTACGAGCTCGTCGGGTACCGTGCCGACGACCTCATCAAGCTGGACATGATGGTGAACGGCGACCCGCTCGACGCCCTGAGTGTCATCGTGCACCGGGACAAGGCGTACGCCCGGGGCCGGGACCTCGCCGTGAAGCTCAAGGACATCGTGCCGCGCCAGCAGTACGAGGTCGCCATCCAGGCGGCGATCGGGTCGAAGGTCATCGCGCGGACGACCGTGAAGGCGATGCGCAAGGACGTGACCGCCAAGTGCTACGGCGGCGACATCAGCCGCAAGCGCAAGCTCCTCGAGAAGCAGAAAGAGGGCAAGAAGCGGATGAAGATGGTCGGGAGCGTCGAGATCCCGCAGGAGGCGTTCCTCGCCATCCTGAAGATCGACTGAGGCGCGGCGGCGCTGTTCGCCGGGCGGGCACGCGAGCGTGGCGGCGCGCGTCCGCCGCCCGTATAAGCGGCCCATGGAGCCCGCCCCCGTCCGGCCGCGCGTCCGCCGCGCGGCGAACCCTGTCCTCGCCCTTGCCCTCGGCCTCGCCGTCCTCGCGTGCGACGACGCGCGCGCCCCGGCGCCGGGAGCGCCCCCTTCGGCCTCCGCGCCGCCGGCCGCGGAGAGCGCCGCGCCGGCGCCGAGCGCCGCAGCGGCCCCGGCGGCCGCCCGGCGGGAGATGCCGCCGCGGCCCGTCCCGATCGGGTCGAGCGGGCCGATCCAGCCGAGCGCCCCGCCGGAGCAGCAGATGATGGCGATCCAGTACACGCTCGCCATGGTGTCGCCGCAGTCGACCGACCCGCTGGTCGACAAGGCCTACCTCGACGCCATCGTGCCGAAGCTCGCCGCGGCGGTGCGCACCGCGGACAAAGGCAAGACCCCGCCCAACCCCGCGAAGGCGACCAAGGGGAACCGGAAGATCGAGGTCGACATGGGCAAGGGCTGCAACGAGCGCACCCCGTCGAACCTGCTCGCGCAGCGGGCAGGCTCTTCGCTCCGGGAGGCGTACGACGCGGGCGTCCTCGTCGTCTCCTGTCACGACGACCTGTGGGAGTGCCACCAGTCGACACGGGATCCGTCCGACGTCCTGTGCCACGCAGCGCCGCGGCGCTGAGCGTGGTATGGGCTGCGTCTGCCATGCAGGAGACGCTTGCCTACTCGCTCCCCGGCGCCGCCAACGCGCTCCCTCGAACCGACCCGCTCGCCGAGATGCTCGCCGAGCTGAACCGCGGGCGCCCGCCGCTCGCCAGGCTGCACCACGACGCCACCATCGCGTTCGGCCCCGCCATGCGCGTCGAGCGCTTCGTCCTCGGCAACGGGCTCAAGGTGCTCGTGCTCGTCGACGGCTCGGCGCCCGTGGTCTGCCTGCAGACCTGGTTCGGCGTCGGGTCGCGCCACGAGCGCATCGGCAAGACCGGCATCGCCCACCTCTTCGAGCACCTCATGTTCGGCGAGACGGAGAGCGTCGCCCACGGCGCGTTCGACAGGATGCTCGAGGAGGCCGGCGCCGAGACGAACGCGGCGACGTTCCTCGACTGGACCTACTACCACACGAACCTGCCGAAGGACGCGCTCGAGCTGACCCTCCGCCTCGAGGCCGAGCGCATGGCGCGGCTCGTCCTCCGCGACCCCCAGGTGTCCAGCGAGAAGGAGGTCGTCGCCAACGAGCGGCGGCAGCGGGTCGATGACGACGTCGACGGGTCGGTGAGCGAGCTCCTCTACAAAGAGGCGTTCCGCAAGCACGCCTACGGGTGGCCGACCATCGGCTGGATGGAGGACATCAAGGGCTTCACGACCGAGGACTGCGTCGAGTTCTACCGGACGTACTACGCCCCCAACAACGCGGCGCTCGTCCTCGTGGGCGACGTCGCGCTCGATCAGGCGCTGCGGGCGGTGCAGGACCATTACGGCGCCCAGGAGCCGTCGAGGGTCCCGGTCGAGGACGTGTCCCCCGAGCCGCCGCAGACGGAGGAGCGCCGCGCCGAGGTGGCGAAGCCGACCGCCACGCACAAGGTCGCGATCGGCTACCGCTCGCCGGCGCTCGGGGACTTCGACCACGCGCCGCTGGTGCTGCTGAACGAGATCCTCTTCGGCGGGCGGTCGTCGCGCGTGCACCGCGCGCTCGTGCAGGAGCAGGAGATCGCGAGCGAGGTCCGCGGCTGGGTCGGCTCGTTCCGCGACCCCGCGCTCTACGACATCTACCTCTCGGCCCGCGGCGAGCACACCGGCCAGGCGCTCCTCGACGCACTCGAGCCGCTGCTGGATGCGGTGCGCCGCGCTCCGGTCACCGAGGCGGAGCTCGACCGCGCGAAGGCGCGCATCGAGCTCTCCGTCCTGCAGGGTCTCGAGACGGTCGCCGGCAAGGCCGAGCAGATCGGCTTCTACGAGACGGTGCTCGGCGACCCCGCGGCCCTGTTCGAGCGGCTCGCCGCGTACCGGCGGGTGACCGTGGGGGACCTGCTGCGCGCGGCGCGGCGGTACCTCGTGAGCTCGGCGCGGACCGTGATCCACGTGATCCCGGACGGGTCGAGCGACGAGGACGACGCGGAAGAGACGGACGCGGAGAGCGAGGAGGCATCGTGAGCCAGAGCGTGAAGAGCGGCCTCGCCTGGGGCGCCGAGGGGCAGGGCAGGGGGGCGCCGGGCGGGCGCGTGGCGCCGCGGGAGGGCGCGGTGCTCGTGGAGACGAGCCACGCGCTCCCCATCGTCAGCATCGTGGTCGCGTTCCGCTCCGGCTCGGCGTACGACCCGGTCGGGCGCGAAGGGCTCGCCCGGATCACGGCGCGCATGCTCCGCCGCGGCGCCGAGGGCTACAGCGCGAACGAGATCGAGGAGACGATCGACGCGCTCGGCGGGGAGTTCGGCGCCGACGTGGCGACGAGCGCGACGACGGTGCACTTCGAGGTGATCAAGCGATCGCTCGACCGGTTCATCGAGCTCGGGGCCACGCTGCTCGCGCGCCCGACGTTCGCGCCGCCCGAGCTCGCGCGGCTCCTGCGCGAGGCCGAGGCCGAGCTCATCGAGGCGCGCGACAGTGATCGGTCGCTCTGCAGCCGCGCCTTCCGGCGGACGCTGTTCGCGGGGCACCCCTACGGCCGCCGCATCGCGGGCACCATCCCGACGCTGCGGGAGATCACGCGCGACGACGTCGCGGCCTTCTACGCGCGGCACTACACCCGGCGCAACGCGATCGTGGCCATCTCGGGCGACATCGAGGCCGCCGAGGCGCACGCGGTCGCGGAGCGGCTCCTGGCCGGCCTGCCCGAGGGCGAGCCGGTCCCTGATCCGGTGCCGGATCCCGAGGGCCGGCGGGGGCGGTGCCTCGTGTTCGTCGACAAGCCCGAGCGGACGCAGACGCAGATGGTCATCGGCGGGCTCGGCACCGACGCCCACGACCCCGATCACATGGCGCTCGTCGTCGCGAACACCGCCTTCGGGGGCACCTTCTCGTCGCGGCTGATGCAGGAAGTGCGCGCCAAGCGCGGCTGGTCCTACGGCGCCTCGTCGCGGGCGGGCTTCGACCGGCACCGCGACGCCTTCACGATGTGGACCGCGCCCGCGGCGTCGGACGCCGCCGCCTGCCTCTCCCTGCAGCTCGGGCTGCTCGAGGCGCTGCGGCGCGACGGGATCACGGAGGACGAGCTCACGTTCGTGAAGCGCTACCTCGTCCGCTCCCATGCGTTCGAGATCGACACCGCGCGGAAGCGCGTGCACCAGCGGCTCGAGGAGATCCTGTACGACCTGCCCGAGGGCTACCACGACGGCTACCTGCAGCGGGTCGAGGCGGTGACGCTCGACGAGGCGAACGCCGCCGTGCGCCGCCGGATCTCGGAGGAAGATCTCGTGATCGGCGTCGTCGGGACGCACGAGGAGATCGGCGCGGTCGTCGCCGCGGCCGTCCCGAAGCTCGCCGAGGTGAAGGTCGAGCCGTACGACCTCGAGTAACCCGGGCGCGGCGCTGGAGGGCGAGGCGCGAGCGGCGCGGGGCGAGAGCGTCCACGACGCCGGAAGCGAGCCCGTCGTGGACGCTCTCGTCCCGTGGACGAGCGGCCCCGGGGCTGTCCGCGAGGCCGAGCCGCATGTCCGCGCCGCGGGGGCAGCGCCGCGCGCGCAACGCCCTTCGGGGGCTGGCATCGAAGGCGCTGCTCCCTCGCGAGATCGAGGCAGGGCTCGCGCTGCGCCTCTGGACTTCCGGCGCCATCGGCCGCGATCGCTCCGCTGGCGACGTGCGGCCGTCGCCCCGGCGCTCCCCGGCGCTGGCTCGCGAGGGCGAACCACGGGAGCTTGCGATGAAGGCACGAATTCTCCACGCGCCGATCCTGGCGGCGGTGACCGCGCTCGCCGGTCCCGCTGCGGCGGCGGTCCCCCTCACGATCACCCATCAGGGGCGCCTGTTCAACGCGGCAGGTCAGCCCGTCAACGACACGCTCGACGTGGTGTTCGCGCTCTACGAGGCGCTCGACGCGCCCGTGCCCATCTGGAGCGAGGTCCACACGATCACGTTCGACGACGGCTATTTCTCGGTCGATCTCGGCGAGCTCGCGCCCGTCGACAAGCCCGTCCGCGACGGCACGGCGCGCTACCTGGGGATCACCGTCGGGAACGATCCCCAGATGATCCCGCGCGCCCGGGTGGCGAGCGTCCCGTATGCGCTCCAGGCCAGCAATGTCGCCGGTGACATCACGCCGAACTCCGTGTCCATCGCCGGACGTCTCGTCATCGACAGCAGCGGGCTGTGGGTCGGCGAGCCGGTCGGCCTGCAGGGCGCGCCGGGGCCGTCCGGTCCGCCGGGGCCGTCCGGCCCGATCGGTCCCGCCGGGCCGCCTGGCGCAGCGGGGCCGCCTGGTGCGCAAGGGAACGCCGGTCCACCGGGACCGCCCGGCGTCGTCTCGAGCACCTCCGTCTCCGGCGCCGGCGCCGATCCGCGGCCGTCACTGCAGTTCCTCGCGGCTCCCGCGACAGTGAGCGTGACCGCGCTCGGGCAGCGCGTCGTCGTCGTGTCCAACAAGGTGCTCGGCGCCGAGGAGTCCCCTGCGGACGGGCTCTTTCTCTGGATCTGCTCCCAGCAGATCGCGCCGCTCGGGGACATCAGCAGCGCCGGGACCGGCGTCTACGCGCTGCGGGTCCCGGCGAACACGAGCGTCGTCATGGGGCTGAACGCCGTGCTCTCGCTGTCTCCGGGCCAGTACAACGTCGGTCTCTGCGGAAAGTCGGAGAGCCGCAACTGGACCAACAACGACTATTCCTACACGTCCGCGGTCGTCACCATGGAGTAAGGTCGGGCTGGGCGCGCGCGCACGTTGAAGATGCGCGGCGCCTGCCACGGCGATGCCACCATGCAGAAGGAGCTGATGACCCCGGCGGCGATCCTGCTCGGCAGCCTCATCATCGCCGCGGGCCTCTACTTCGGTCTCCAGCAGCCGGCGCCCTCCGGTGCGCCTCCTCCGGCCAGCGCGGAGGCCCGGGCTGCGTCGGCGCCGGCAGCACCGGCGGAGACGCCAGCATCGGCAGGGGCGCCGTCGCAGCCGCTGCCTCGCCCCCCGGCGGCGGTGACCTCGTCCGCCCCGCCGAGCGAGCTCTACGAACGCGTCGCGGCGGACGCCACCAGCGCGCTCGAGGCGCGGCGGCCGCTCTTCGTGAAGCAGTGCTGGGAGCCCTCGCTCAAGAAGAACCCCGCGCCCGCGCGCGCCAGGTACCTCTTCAACATGACCTTCGACGAGTCCGGGAAGGAGATCGCCCGCGGCATCAGCGAGGTGCGAGGGATGGACCGCCCCGACGCCGCGCATTGCCTCCGGATGATCCCGCTCGGGATCGGCGTGCCGCCGCCCGGAGCGCGCGTCGCCGTCGAGGTCGAGCTGACCCTTCCGTGAGCGCGCCCGCGCCGCAGCCGCGTTCCGACGCCGCCGTTTGGTCCGCGATGGGCGCTGGGCTAAGGTCACCCCGTGTCTTGGCTTGCTGAGCTCGCCCTGCACCTGATCCGCGCGCTGCACCTCGTCGCCCTCACGGTCGCGCCGACGTGGCTCTCGCCCGAGCCGCTGCCGCCGCGCGCGCTCGCCCTCTGGGGCTCGCTCTCGGCGATCGCGCTCGCCGCGGCGCTCGGCCTCTCCGCGTGGTTCGCGGCGCGGCTGGAGACGCGCCTCGCCAGGAACGGGGCGGCGCTGCTGTGGGTCGCGATGGCCACGGCGCTCGCGGCCACGCTCTACTACCGCGGGCCCCGCGCGCCGCTCGCGCAGGGCGTCTTCGTCGTCGCCGTGCCGCTGTGGGCGGCGCTCGCGACGCTCGCCGCGGCCGCCGCGGAGCACTGGCTCGGCTCGAGCTTCAAGCACCGGCGGATGGGGGCCGCGATCCTCATGATCGGCCTCGGCTCCGTCCAGGTGCTCGGGGCGTCGTCCCTGCTCGGGTCGCGCGAGCGGATGTGGTGGGCGGCGCTGCGCCGCGACGGAGCGCACCTGCGCGCGATCGACGAGCTCACGACGCCGCTCCTCGCGCAGCGCAAGCTGGATGAGCTCGACGGCGTCGCCGCGCGCTGCCTGAAGATGCACCCGCTCGCCGCCGAGCCTGCCGGTTCCGCCGCGCCCGCCACGTGCGCGTGCCTGGCGCTGCGGGCCGAGGCGAGGCTCCACGCCCGCAACGCCGGCGCCGCGCTCCGCGACGCGGAGGCGGCGCGCGAGCGATGCCCGGAGCAGAAGGGCGCGCGCGCCGTCCTGGCCGAGGCGCTCGCCGTCGCGGGCCGCACCGAGCGCGCGGAGGCGGAGGCGCGGGCCGCGCTGGAGCAGGGGGGCGAGCCGTCGCGGCTCCTCTACGCGCTCGCGCTCGCGCACGAGCGCGCGGGCCGCCTGGCGGAGGCCAGGGCCGAGGCAGAGCGCGCGATCGAGGCTGGCGCCGGCCGGAAGGCGCAGCTCCTCGCGGGGGCGCTCGCGATCCTGGCCGGGGATCTCGACGGGGCGCAGGCGCGCCTCACGCCGCTGGCCCAGCAGGACCCGTCCGACGCCGAGGTGCTCTACAACCTCGCGCTCATCGCCGACAAACGCGGCGACTACAACGGCGCGCGCCAGGGCTACCTCGCCGCCCTGAAGGCCGATCCGAGGAACGCGGAGGCGCGCTACAACCTGGCGCTCCTGACGTTCCGCGCCGGCATCGTCGAGGAGTCGCGCCACCACGCGCGCAAGTTCCTCGAGATCTTCCCGGACGATCCGCGCGGCAGCCAGCTCGCGCGCACGACGGGCACGCCGCTCGGCGCCGCGAGCAGCGGCGGCTCGCCCCCGGCCCGGTCCGGCGCGCGGCGGCCTGCGCAGGAGCCCGCCGCGAGCTCGGGCGCTCGCTAGATCCGCGCGTCAGCGAGCCCCGCCAGGGATTCGTGATGCGCGAAACCATCGGCGCGCAACGCGCGAGCCGCGCGCCGGCCGGTCAACGCGCTGACGACGCGACGACGCGACGACGCGGATGACGCGGATGACGCGGATGACGCCAACGAACTGCGCCAGCCGGCCGTTCACTTTTGCCAGGCGCGAACGTGACCCTGGACGGCGACCTGTGGTATTCCGAAGGTCTGGGAGGCTGCGTGACACCCGCCGCGGGGACCACCGTTGCCGATCGCTTTCGCCTGGTGCGTCCGCTGAGGCAAGGCGGGATGGGTTCGGTGTGGCTCGCCCAGCACATCGGCCTCGACATCCCCTGCGCGATCAAGTTCATGCACGCGCAGGGCGTCTCGAAGGAGGTGCGGCACCGCTTCGAGCGAGAGGCGAAGGTCGCGGCGCAGATCCGCAGCCCGCACGTCGTGCAGATCCTCGACCACGGTGTGTGGAAGGGTACGCCGTATATCGCGATGGAGTACCTCGAGGGGGAGGACCTCGACCATCGCATCCAGCGCGTCGGGCGGCTCGACCCGCACGACACGATGGCGATCACCGCGCAGGTGGCGCGCGCCCTCACGAAGGCGCACGCGGCCGGCCTGGTCCACCGCGACCTCAAGCCGGCCAACATCTTCCTCGTCCGGGACGACGACCGGGAGATCGCCAAGGTCCTCGACTTCGGCATCGCCAAGGACAGCACGCCGAAGGTCACCTCCAACACGAAGACCGGCTCGCTGCTCGGGACGCCCGCGTACATGAGCCCTGAGCAGGCGCAGGGGACCAAGAGCATCGATCATCGCTCGGACCTGTGGTCGCTCGCCGTCGTCGTGTTCGAGTGCCTGACCGGCAAGCTCCCGTTCGACAGCCAGGCCTTCGGCGATCTGCTCCTCAAGATCATGGTCAAGCCGCTGCCCGTGCCGTCGCAGTTCGCCCCGGTGCCGCCCGGCTTCGACGCCTGGTGGGCCCGCGCCGCGTCGCGCGAGCCGGAGGCCCGCTTCCAGAGCGCGAGGGAGTTCTGCGACGCGCTCGCGCTCGCCCTCGACATCGCGAGCGACAGCATCGAGCCGAGGACGAGCCTGACCGGCATGTTCCGCGCGCCTGGCGACCGCGTCTCCGTGGAGCTCGGGTTCACCCCGCGCTCGCAGGAGGGCGCGACGCTCCTCGACGCGGGGCCGGACAGCGCGGCGCCGTCGCTCGGCGACGCGGCCACGCTGGTCGCGTCGTCGGACGCCGAGGTCGAGCGGCTCTCGCCGAGCCCGGGCCGCACGGTGGCCTCGCCCGGCGAGCCGGCGGGCGCGTCGGCGCTGGCGGGCGCGTCGGGCCGACTGATGCGCTCGCAGACCGCCAGCGCCCTGGTGTCGGTCGTGTCTCCTCCGACCAAGCGACCCATCGTCGGGCGCGTGGTCGCCGCGGCGGCCGCCGCGGCCGTCCTCGTCGCCGCTGGGGTCTTCTTCCTGAGCGGCGCCGGGTCTGGCGTCCCGGCTCAGCCGCTCGCGCAGCCGGAGGCCACGGCGTCAGCGTCCGGCGCGCCGCAGGCCCCCGACCCCGTTGTGTCGGCTGCCGCACCGGTGAGCGAGCCCGAGCCGCCTGCCTCGGCGGCGCCGCCCGCCGCGCCAGCGGCCTCGGCGGTGGTCGCGCCGGGCGGCCCGCGCGCGCCGTCGGCGCAGCCTGCGTATCAGGTGAAGCCGCGTTCCCCCGCGCCGTCGGGTACCGTACGCCGCAAGCCGAAGCCGACCGACTTCGGCATCTGACGTTCACCCGCAGCACCTCGCTCGGATCTCGCTCGTATGGCTCGTCGACTCGGAATCGCTTCCTTGCTGTTCGCGCTGACGTGCGCGCCCGCCGCCCTCGCCCAGGTCTCTGACGCCGATCGCGCCACCGCGCGCTCGCTCGCCGTGGAGGGGCAGGAGGCCCTCGACAGGAAAGATTTCTCCGCCGCGCTCGACCGTTTCCGCCGCGCGGACGCCATCATCCATGCGCCGACGCTGCTGCTCGGCGTCGCCCGCGCCCAGGTGGGCATGGGCCAGTGGATCGCCGCCCAGGAGTCGTACAACCGCATCCTCCGCGAAGGGGCGCCGGAGCGCTCGCCAGAGCCGTTCTTCGAGGCGATCGCGGCCGCTCAGCGGGAGCTCGACGCGCTCGCGCCGCGGATCCCGCAGGTGCTGATCTCGGTGCGCGGGACGGACACGGCTGACGTCACGATCGACGGCGAGCCCGTGCCGCGCGCCGCGCTTGGCGTCAGGCGCCCGGTCGATCCGGGAGAGCACACCTTCCGCGCATCGGCCGCGGGGTTCGCTCCGGTCGAGGCGAAGCTCACGCTGGTGGAGCGCGCCAGCGAGACCGTCGCGCTGGACCTCAAGCCGATCGCGCCGCCGCCCTCGATCGCGCCGCCTGCGCCGGCCGCACCTGCGCCCGACCGGGGCACCGTCGCTCCGAGCGGCAGCAGCCGCACGGTGCTGGGGATCGCGGCGCTGGGTCTCGGAGGGGTCGGCCTCGCGGCCGGCGCCGTGGGCGGTGTGCTCGCGATCGGCAAGCACAGCGACCTCTCGGAGCGTTGCCCTGGCGGCCAGTGCGACGCCTCGCTGCAGGGCGACGTCGACAGCTACCGCGCGATGGGCACCCTCTCGACGATCGGGTTCGTTGTCGGCGCCGTGGGCGTCGGCGCGGGGGCGTTCCTCATCCTCACAGCGCCGAGGTCACCGCAGCGCGCCGGGATCTGGATCACGCCCGTGATCGGGCTCGGCTCCGCGGGAGCAAAGGGGAGTTTCTGATGCGCCAGGCGTTCGGAGTCAGCTTGATGCTCAGCGTTGTCCTGACCTGCGCCGCGTGCACCACCGTGCTCGGCGACTTCACGGTGGGCGAGGCCGGCGCAGGCTCGGCGGGCGGGTCATCCGGGTGCCAGGCCGACACGGCCGACTGCGACGGCGACGGCATGAGCTGCGAGGTGGACCTGACCAGCGACGCGCAGAACTGCGGCGTCTGCGGCGCGGTGTGCGTGGACGGCACCTGCAAGGCGAGCGTCTGCAGGGGGGTCACCGAGATCGCGCGGGGGTATCCGACGCCTCCGCAATCCTCGAACGCGCAGTTTCTCGCCATCTACGACGACGAGGTCTACTGGACGGCCGGCGAGGGCGAGGGCGGCAGCGTGCAGAAGGTGTCGATCCTCGGCGGGCCGGTCACGCCGCTCGCCGTCGAGCAGAACGCGCCGTACGGGATCGCCGTCAATCAGTACGGCGTCTTCTGGTCCAACCTCAACGACACGAACATCATGTGGGTGGACCGCAACGGCGCGGAGCAGCCGACGTTGGTCTTCAACTCGAGCAACGCGACGCTCGGCGTGGCGGCGGACGAGAGCGAGGTGTTCTGGGCGCAGCGCGCTGCCGGCATCGGCATACCAGGCAAGGGGAGCCTCATCGGCCAGATCACGATGCCCGACGGCCGGCCGAACACCAAGTTCCACGAGGAAGACAACACGTCGCCGCACCTCATCGCGCTCGACGAGCAGTACGTGTACTGGGTCGATCGAAGCGAGCGCGGCACGGTGAACAGGACGTCGCGACGCACCGGCGACTCGATGCAGCTGGCGAAAGACCAGCCCTTTCCGTACGCGATCGCCGTCGATCGGGACTACGTCTACTGGACCAACAGCCCGCGCACGGCAGAGCGCATCGAGCCGGGCGCCGTGATGATGGCGCCGAAGGCCGGCGCGCGGGACGCGACGCGCCTGTGGACGCCCGTCGAGGACGACGAGGTGGCGAACCCGTCTCCCGATTGCATCGCCGTGGACGACATCGACGCGTACGTCTACTGGACCGATCAGGGGTCGAGCCGAGTCATGCGCAAGCGCAAGGACCGCAGCGAGCCGCAAGAGGTGCTCTACAAGGGCGGGACGCCGCGCGGGATCGCGCTGCACGGCGAGTACGTGTACTGGGTGGACGAGAAGAACGACGGCGCGGTGCGCAAGCTGCGCCGCTGACCGGCGGCGCGCCCGGCGCTCCGCGCAGCGTGGTCGAGCGCGCGCTCAGCCCGCGGCGGCGTCGCGCAGCCGATCGACGTCGACGCCGAGCCTGCCCGACGCGTCGTCGGCGGCCGAGACGACCCGCGCCCCCTGGATGATGTCGCGCGCGATGAGCTGCGTGGAGAGGATCGCGCAGAACGCCATGTCGTCGGTGTTGCTCATCGACTTGCCGCCGGTCCTGCGGCACTTCGCGATGAGCCCCGCGACAGGCTGCGCCTGCCAGATGCCCGCGTCCTTGATGGCGTCCGGCGACAGGCAGGCCTCCACGTAGTCCGGCGTCCCGCTCCCGAAGAACGGCTGCACCACGGGGGCGCGGTACGGCTGCTTCTTGCGCTCGAGCACCCCCGGCGGCAGGAGATCGCCCATCGCGCGCTTCAGCACGTGCTTCTCGTCGAGGGTGCGCAGCTTGAGCGCGTCTGGCAGCGCGTCCGCCACGTCCATCACGTTGGGATCGAGGAACGGGAAGCGGCCCTCGACCGAGTTCGCCATCATCATGCGCTCGCCCTGCGAGGAGAGCAGGTAGCCGGAGAGCAGCGTCGTGATCTCCAGGTACTGCGCGCGCGCGAGCGGCGTCCAGCGCATGAAGTCGCCGGGCAGCTGCTCCCTCAGGCGATCGGCGGCCGCTGTCTCGCCGACGCCCTCGCGCATCGCGGGGTCGAGCATCAGCTTGATCCGGCTCGTCGCGTCCCACCGCGGGCGGTGGGAGTAGAACGGATCGTCGGTGTTCGCGAGGTTCCGCCCGAAGAAGGCCTTCGCCATCTCGACCTGCGCGACCGGCGACCGCTGGAGGTACGGGTAGAGCCGGAGGAGGAGCTGGGGCCGGAGCTTGCTCTCCGGGTGGCGCGCCCAGAAGCGGCGGACCCGGTCCTCGCGGAAGATGTCGTAGCCGGCGAAGAACTCGTCGGCGCCCTCGCCGGTCAGCACCACGCGGTAGCCGCTCTGCCGCACGAGGCGCGCCAGGATGAAGAGCGGCGCCGGGGCGGTGCGCAGGAGCGGGGCCTCGGCGTGATAGACGACGTCCGGGAAGACGCCGGCGATGTCGGCGTCGCCGCACTGGATCGAGGCGTGGGACGTGCCGAGGTGCGCGACGGCGGCGCGCTGGTACTGCGCCTCGTCGAACTCGCGCTCGGCGAACTCGACCGAGAACGTGCGCAGCGGGACGTCGCGGTTCGAGGCGATCAGCGCCGCGACGATCGTGGAGTCGAGGCCGCCGCTCAGGTAGCTGCCGACAGGGACGTCGGCGCGCAGGCGGATCGTCGAGCCGCCGCGGACCGCCTCGCGCACGCTGGCGACGAGCGGCGCCTCGTCGCCGGCCGGCGCGCGCCCGACCGGGAACTCGGGGCGGAAGCGCACCGAGACGCGCGGCGCCACGTCGCGATCGAGGTCGAGCGTCGCCACCGCGCCCGGCGGGATCTGCTGGATGGCCTCGTACGGCGTCAGCGGGGCGACCGGCGCCCAGAAGGTCAGGGCCTCGTCGAGGCCGTCGCGGGAGATCGCGCGCGGGATCGTCGGGTCCTGGAAGAGCGACTTCACCTCGCTGGCGAACCGGAGGACGCCGCGGTGGACCGTCCAGAAGAGCGGGTTGATGCCGACGCGGTCGCGCGAGAAGAACGCGCGCCTCCGCTTGACGTCCCAGAGGACGAACGCCCACTGGCCGTTCAGCCGGTCGACCATCGCCTCGCCGTACTCGGCGTAGGCGTGGATCAGCGCCTCGGTGTCGCTCTTCGTCCGGAAGTGGTGGCCCTTCGCCGTGAGCTCCTCGCGGAGCTCGATGTAGTTGAAGATCTCGCCGTTGAAGCAGACCCAGAGAGTCTCCTCGGCGTTGGCCATCGGCTGCCAGCCGCCGTCGAGGTCGATGATCGACAGGCGGGCGTGGGCGAGCGCGACGTGGCGATCGCGGTAGATGCCGAAGCCGTCAGGGCCCCGGTGGCGGAGCGCCCGCGCCATCCGGAGGGCGAGCTCGCGATCGGGGTTCGGCGCGTCGGTGCGTAGGTTGATGAGGCCGGCGATACCGCACATATCAGATGAGCTCGCTCTTCTTGACTTTGCCGCTCGCCGTCTTGGGGAGCGTGTCCATGAACTCGACGAACTTGGGCACGGCGACCTCGTCGAGCTCGGACCGCACCTTCTTGCGGATGTCGTCGGCGGTCACCGCGGCGTCGGGGGCCTTCACGACGGCGGCCTTCACCGCGACGCCGAGCACCTGATCCGGCACGCCGACGACCGCCGCCTCGACGACGCCGGGCACCTTGCAGATCACGGACTCGACCTCGAGGGGGCTCACCTTCTCGCCGCGGGTCTTGATGATGTCGTCCTTGCGCGCGACGAAGTAGAGGTACCGGTCCTCGTCCATCTTGAAGAGGTCCCCGGTGTGAAGCACCACCTCGCCGGGGAGGGGCCCCGGCCGGAGCGCGCGCGCGGTGGCGTCGGGGTTCTTCCAGTAGCCGCGCATCACGTTCGGCCCGCGCACGACGAGCTCGCCCACCTCGCCCGGCTCGGCCCGCGTGCCGTCCTCTCGCTCGATCCAGAGCTCCTCGTTGGGCATCGCGATGCCGACGGAGGACGGCCGCTCGAGCGCCAGGGAGGGCGGCAGGTAGCAGACGCGCGTGCACTCGGTCTGGCCGTACATCGCGAAGAAGGCGACGTTGGGCAGGAGCTCGCGCAGGCGCAGGAGCTGCGGCCCCGGGAGCCCGTAGGCGGCGTTCGTCATGTACCGGAGGGCCGAGAGATCGGCCTTCGCGAAGTTCTTGAGCGAGAGCATCGAGGCGAAGATCGTCGGCACGCCGGCGAAGCCGGTGGCGCGCTCGTCGGCCAGCTTCTGGACGATGGGCCAGGGCATGGAGAAGCCCTTCTCGAGCACGACGGTCCCGCCGAACGCGTGCGTCACGAGCAGCTGGAAGAGCCCGTAGGTGTGCGACAGGGGCAGCACGCAGAGGATCACGTCGTCCGCCGTGTGCTCGAGGTACGCGCCGATCGCCGCGGTGCTGTTGCGGAGGTTCTGGTGGGTCAGCATGACCCCCTTCGACTCGCCCGTGCTGCCGCTCGTCCAGCAGAGCGTCGCCAGATCGAGCTCGATCGCGCGGCGCTCGGGGGCCCCTCCGGGCGCGCTGGCCAGCGACTCCTGGAAGTCGCGCCCCTCGGGCGGGGCGCCCGTCGCGGCCGGGGGCGCGGCGCCGCTCAGGAACGTCGCCGAAGGCCTCGCGCCCGGCGGGAGCTCGGCCACGGCGGCGAGGCTGTCGCGCATGCCGCGCGCCGCCACGAGCACGCGCGGCTCGGCGAGCTCCATGACCTGGCCGAGGCGCCGCGGCCGCATCGCGGTGCCGAGCAGCGACGGCACGCCGTCGGCGCGGAGCGTGCCGTAGTAGGCGACGACCGCGTCGACGCCGTTGTCGAGCGCGATCATCACGCGGTCGCCGCGGTGGACGCCCGCCTCGCGGAAGAGCGCGGCGCAGCGGTCGGCGAGCGCGTCGAGCTCGCGGTACGTGATCCGTCGCCCTTCCGAGACCAGCGCGACGTGGTCGGGGCGCGAAGCGGCGAACGATCGCAGCCCCGAGTCGATGAGGAAGCGATCCGAGCGCGGATCGCGACGAGCGGTGTGCTGCGTGCTCATGCGCCCCCCGGTGTCCGGGCTAGTTGCTGCTCTTCTTGCCGTTGACGTAGGTCACGAGCCGGGCGATCGAGCCGAAATTCTCCGGCACCATCTCCTCGTCGGCGACCTGGATGCCGAGGTCCTGCTCGAGGAACTGAACGATCTCGAGGACGGCCGTCGAATCCAGGATTCCCTGATCGAGCAAAGGGACCTCGGCCCCGAGATCGGCGGTGGCGCCCCTGTATCCGAACGAGGTGACCAGGAAGTTGCGAATCGTCGATTCGATGCTGGAAGTGCTCATGGAGTTAATTCCTACGTCTATCACCCTCCAGGCTTTCCTGTCGAGGGTGCTCGGCGGAGCGAACTGTCACGGTTGGCGCGACTTGCGCGATTTGTGCTGTGGCGCGCGTGGTGACCGCCGGAACGCCGCAGGGCGCCGTCCGTCGCGCTGATCGCGCCACGTACGACGCGCGGGACGGGGAGCGCGCCGTGGAGGGTAAGTTCACGACTCGCGATCTTCCCGTCCGCGCCGTCTTCACTGCTCGGCGCGGTATTCACCGCTCGGCGTGAGCTCCGAATCTCGGCGCGAGCTCCTTCCGAGTCCGTCGTGGTCGTGATGCGCTCTCGCGGAAGCGCCTCCTTCCCTTCGCGTCCTCATCGCCGCTTCGCCGCTGGCGCGAGGACGCAAAGGAAGCTGCGCTGTTTCCGCTCGGTTTCGCGCGGGGAGAGTCGGCGTCGCCGGCTGTCGCTGCCGCCGACGGGGGTTCCCCGCGCGGCGCCTCAGGCGTGGCCCTGGTCGCGGACGAGCAGCGGCTGGGCGTGGAGGTACTGCGCCACCCGGCGCTTCGCCTCGATGTCCTTGAACACGCGCTCTACCTGCGCCGGCGTGATGCCGACGGCGGACGCCGCCTCCGCGGCCGGGACCTTGTTGTTGTAGGCGTAGAGGCAGAGGTCCATCTTGTCGTAGGGGAGCGCGAAGTAGAACTCGTCCTGCCCCTGCGGCAGCGAGAAGGTGTCGGTCGTGGGCGCGCGCCCGCGGATGTCGGCCGGGACGCCGATGTACTCGGCGAGCGCGTAGACCTGGCTCTTGTACAGGTGCGCGATCGGCTTGAAATCCGCGGCGCCGTCGCCCTGCTTCACGAAGAAGCCCTGATCGTACTCGAGCAGGTTGGGCGTGCCGGCGACGGCGTAGTTGAGCCTGTCCGCGTGGTAGTACTCCATCATCTTGCGGATGCGCTGCTTGAAGTTCGTCGCGGCGACGAGCTGCAGGTAGGCGTTCAAGGGCATCCGCTTCACGCGCGGCTCCTCGCCGGGCGGCTGCGCGGTCAGCTGCGAGACGTTGAGCCTGTCGCTCTCGAGGATCGAGGGCAGCGTGATCTTGAACTTCCAGCTCTCGTTGTAGTCCGGGTAGACCATCCGGATCGCCTCATCCTGCCGCTCGTAGCAGCGGAGGCCGGTCAACGCGGGCTTGATGTTCTCGATGACCGCCTCGATGCCCAGCCCCTCGGCGAGCAGCTTGCCGAGCCGGAGCGCGTCGTCCGAGGTGTCGCGCTCGGGCATGAACAGGCCGAGCACCTTGTCCTTGCCGAGCGCGCGGACGCACAGCGTCGAGACAACGGAGCTGTCGATCCCGCCCGAGATCCCGACCACTGCCCCGCGCCGCCGCAGCGCGCCGAACACCTGATCCCGGATGGCCTGCTCGATCTCTTGCGCTACTGCCGGGGCATCGATCCTGAGGACGTCTCGCGAAAACATGGTTGGCATCCACCCTTTCAAGAAGATGGACCAGCCTATTAAAACCGAGCGCGACAGGGAACCCCGTTCGCTGCGAGCCGCCCCGGGCCGGGCGAGATGTCTGGCGACGTCCGGCGTGAAGCCCCGAGGAAACAAGCTGTTACGCGGAAGCTGCGCCTCGCCTGGTCAGGGGCGGAGGCAGCGGCGGAGGCTCGCGCAGACCGTCCTCCACCCGGCGCGGGCCTGGCCGCCGCGCGGGGTGGAGCGCCAGCGCGGCCGCGTCAGGGCGCGGGGCGCGGCTCGCCGGTCGCGGAGAACTCGTTGGCCTCCGCGGCGAGCACCCAGAGCACGGCCATCCGGACCGCGACGCCTGCCTCGACCTGGTCGAGGATCACGCTCTGCTTGCCGTCCGCGACGCGCGGATCGATCTCCACGCCGCGGTTCATCGGCCCCGGGTGCATCACGATCGCGTCCGGCTTGGCGAGCGCGAGCCGGGCCGGGTTGAGCCCGAAGGTGCGGCTGTACTCGCGCGTGCTCGGGAGGAAGCTGCCGCTCAGCCGCTCGCGCTGCACCCGCAGCATCATCACCACGTCGGCCCCCTCGAGGGCGGGCTCGATCCGGTCGTAGAGGGTCGCGCCGAGCGACTCGCCCGCGACCGGCAGGAGCGTGCGCGGGCCGGCGAAGCGCACCCGCGCGCCCATCGTCGTGAGCAGGTGCGCGTTCGACCGCGCCACGCGGCTGTGGACGATGTCGCCGCAGATCGCGACCTCCAGCCCCTCCAGCCGGCCCTTGGCGCGCCGGATCGTGAACGCGTCGAGCAGCGCCTGCGTCGGGTGCTCGTGCGTGCCGTCCCCCGCGTTGATCACCGCGGCGCGCGTGCGCGCGGCGACGTGGTGCGGCGCGCCCGACGCGCTGTGCCGGATCACGAGGACGTCCGGCTGCATCGCCTGGAGGTTCTGCACCGTGTCGAGGAGCGACTCCCCCTTCACGGCGCTCGAGGTGGAGACGCTGATGTTGATGACGTCGGCGCTGAGCCGCTTGCCGGCGAGCTCGAACGACGTCCGCGTGCGCGTCGAGGGCTCGTAGAACAGGTTCACGACCGTCTTGCCGCGGAGCGTGGGCACCTTGCGCACGCTCCGTCGCGAGACGTCGAAGAGCGACTCGGCCGCGTCCAGGAGGGCCACGATCTCGGGTCGCGAGAGCCCCTCGATGCCGAGCAGGTGTCGGTGCGGGTAGATCCTCCTCATGCGCTGGCTTACGTCCCTTCCGGGGGAGAGGGTGGCTCCGAGATCTTCGCGCCGGCGGGGGTGACGAGAGCCCAGAGCTCTCCCGCGCGCTCCACGACATCGACGCGCTGCCCAGGGGCGAGCTCGACCGCGCGGACGACGTAATCAGGGTGAATCGGCAGCTCCCTGCCGCCGCGATCGACCAGCGCGACCAGCTCGATCCGCTGCGGTCGCCCGTAATCGAGCACCGCGTCGACCGCCGCGCGGATGGTGCGGCCGGTGTAGATCACATCGTCGATCAGCACGATGCGACGGCCGTCGACGGGGAACGAGATGTGGCTGGGGCCGATGCGCGGGTTCGGCAGGGCGGTCGCGGCGTCGTCGCGGTACAGCGTGATGTCGACGGCGCCGACCGGCGGCGTGTGCCCCTCGATCTCGAGGAGCAGCGCGGCGAGCCGCTTGGCCAGCGGTTCGCCGCCCCGCCGGATCCCGATGAGCGCCAGATCGTCCACGCCGCGGCCGCGCTCGGCGATCTGGAGAGCGACGCGCCGCAGGCCGCGCCCGATGGCGGCCGGGTCGAGCAGAGCTTCCATGGCGCGGCGAGGGCTAGCACAGCGAGCGCCCTGCACCCAAGGGCCGCGTGCGCCGCCCGCCGGATCGCCGCTCTGCCCGCGGGTGCGCGCCGCGCTTTCGCTCGCCGCGCGCCGCTGCGGAGGGCGCGCGGCGGCCGAGCGGCGGCGCCGGCGCGCTCAGTCGGGCTGGTGGAGGACGCGCTGGGTGCGCTCGAGGAAATAGAACCGCTCGAAGCCCGTGCGCTGGAACGTGAGCGCGCCGAAGCCGTTCACGGCGATCGCGGCCGCGGCGAGGGCGTAGAACGGCGCGCCGAAGCGGCGGCTCCCGACGGCGATCATGGCGAAGAGGAACGGCGCGAAGTCGTTGGAGAAGCGGTAGCCGAACTGGATCCAGCCGCTGTTCTGGTAGAAGAGGCTCGGCAGCGCGACCGCGGCCGCCGTGGCGGCGAGCGCCCAGAACACGGGCGGCGTGCGGCGCGGCCACAGCGCCCACGCGTAGATCGGCGTCGTCGCCCAGAGCGCGAGCCCGTGGGCGTTGATCTGGAACGGCGCGCCCTGCACGTGGGTGTACGGCAAGCTCGTGAGCACCACCGCGAGGTTGCGCGGCAGGTAGTGGTACGAGAAGAGCCCCCACTTCTCGATCCGCGCGCGCCACGCGATATGGAGGTAGCGGTGACCGAACTCGGCCGCGTCGCCGAACCGCGCGTGGTTGTGCCAGAGGAGCACGGACAGCACGAGCGCGGCAGGCGCGGCGAACAGCGCGAGCCGGCGCAGCAGGGCGCGCGGGGTGGAGCCGCCCGCGCGGATCGCCTCGTAGAGGAACAGCGGCGCGGCGAAGCCGAGCGGCGTGCGCGTCGCGAAGCCGAGGCCGAGGGCGAGGCCCGCCGCGATCGGGTGGGCGGCGTCGAGCGCGCAGTGGAGATAGATGCAGGCGAGCGCGACGCCGACGACGTGCGCGGCGAACCACACCGTGCCTTGCACCGCGCTGAACCAGTAGACGCTCCCGAGCGCGAAGAGCAGCGCGAGCGCGACGTTCTCGGCCTCCGTGCGGCGGCTGCGCCGCGAGGCCGAGAGCTTCTCCAGGGCGAGGAAGAGGACGGCCGGGCCGACGCCGGCGAACGCGAGGAAGAACTGCCCGTCGCGCACGCGCTCGGCGCTGCCGGCGAGCTTGACGAGCGGCGCGATGAGGACCGCGGGGAAGGGGGGGAAGCTGACGTAGTAGCGATCGCCGAGCACGGCGAAGTCGTTGCCGCCGGCGTAGGCAGGCGGCGGCCCGCCGAGATCGAGGCGGCCGTTGAGCCACGCCTCGGCGAGCAGCGCGTAGTGGTTGTAGGGCGTGTGGGCCGAGAAGATCTCGCGGGAGGAGCTGAGCGCGTAGACGAGCGTCACGAGCGCGTAGAGGGCGAGCGCGATCCTCGCGCGCCGGCTCGCTCGCGGTGCTTCTCCCGACGACTCCTGCCGCCCTTCGGCGGCGCCCGCGGCGGAGGCCCCGGGCGTGGCGCTGCGGTCCATGCGCCGGCGACGCTACCACGCGGCCCCGAGCCGACGGCGTCCGGGAGCGCGGCGACCCGGCCCCGAGGCCCAGCCGCTCCGGCCGCGAGCGGCCGAGCAGCGGAGGCCGCCGTCCGCAGCGCGCGTGGCGCGCGCGCGCCGAGGAGCAAGGGCAAGGGAGGAGTGGAGGAGAAAAGCGGCCGCCGCCGTCGTCGCTCGGTCTTGCGAGCCAACGCACCCCGCGCTAAACGCTCCGCTTTCACTGGCCCGGAACCCATGTCCCAGTTTGCCGTCTCCGCCAATGACATCGACATCTCCGGCCTCTCGCTGGACGTGTCGGTCCCGACTGACTGGCTGAACGCAGAGCTCGTTGACGCTGACGTCACCGGGCGCGCGCCAGGCCACCTCTCCGCCCGCCTCTCGCGGACGGGGAACGAGATCGTCGTGCGCGGCCGCGTCAAGGCGCCTGTCGCCACGCCGTGCGCGCGGTGCCTCTCGCCCGCGCCGCTGGACATCGACGCCGAGCTCTCGCTCCTCCTGCGCCCGGCCCCGAAGGCCGAGACCCACGGGCCGGGGCACCGGCACCGGCGTGACGACGGGGGGCGAAACGGGGCGGCGAAGGCAGAGCCCAAGGTCAAGGAGGCCGAGTACGAGTTCACGGCCGAGGAGGCCGACGTCGACACGTACGACGGCGAGACGGTGGTGCTCGATCCCTTCATCCGGGAGGCCATTCTCCTCGAGATGCCGAACTTCCCCTTGTGCTCGGAAGCTTGCCCGGGTATCGGTCCTGCCGCGTCCCGAGAGGACCGCGAAGGCGGCTCCTCGACCCCCGTCGGCGGGGCGGCGGAGGAGGACGAGGCCGCTCCCGGCCTCGACCCGCGGCTCGCGCCGCTCAGCGCGCTCCGAGAGAAGCTCGGACAGAAGCCCAGCGCCTCTGACAAGCGCGAGCAACCTGCCTCAGCCTCCCCGGCCAACGCCGGGACATCGAAGAAGAAGACCAAGAAGGAGTAGCTCCGTGGCCGTCCCCAAGAGGAAAACCACCCCCAGCAAGCGCGACATGCGGCGCGCCAACCACGACAAGGTGACCCCCGTCCAGCTCGTCTCCTGCGAGAACTGCGGGGAAGCCCGGCTCCCGCACCGCGCCTGTGGCGCCTGCGGGCACTACAACGGGCGCAAGGCGAAGGCGACCAAGGCGACCGCGGCCACATGACCGGGACGGGTGCGCGGACGCCGACGCGGGCGAACGCTGCGCCCGCGCACCCGGGCGCGACGCCGGCGCGCGCGAACGCCGTCGCGCGAGGGCCTGTCGCATGATCGACGCGCGGCCGAGGAGCCGCATCCTCGGGACGGGCAGCTACGCGCCCGCCCGCGTCCTGCACAACACCGATCTCGAGAAGATCGTCGACACCTCCGACAGCTGGATCAGCGAGCGGACGGGCATCCGCCGCCGTCATATCGCCGCCGAGGGGGAGCTCACGAGCGACATGGCGTCCGCCGCCGGCCGCTCGGCGCTGGAGGCAGCGGGGCTCTCCGCGGCTGACCTCGACATGATCATCGTCGGGACGATCAGCGGCGACACCCCGGTGCCCGCGTGCGCGGTGCACGTGCAGCAGAAGCTCGGAGCCGAGGAGATCCCCTCGTTCGACATCTCGGCGGCCTGCGCCGGCTTCGTCTACGGGCTCACGATCGCCGATCAGTTCATCTCCAACGGCGTCGCCCGGCACGTCCTCGTGATCGGCGTCGAGCTGCTCTCCCGCATCCTGAACTGGAAGGATCGCACGACGTGCGTCCTGTTCGGCGACGGAGCGGGCGCGGTCGTGCTCGGGCCTGCGTCCGACGACGGCAGGGGCATCGTCTCGACGCGTATCTTCAGCGACGGCGGGCTCGCGAACTCGCTTGTCATCCCGGGCGGCGGCACGGCCGAGCCGCTCACCCCCGAGGGCCTCGAGCAGAACCGCAACAAGGTCCACATGGTGGGGCAGGACATCTTCAAGGTCGCCGTGAAGAACCTCTCCAGCGCCTCGCTGATCGCGCTCGACACGGCGGGAATGACGGCAGCCGATCTCGACTGGGTCGTCGCCCACCAGGCGAACCTGCGGATCATCAGCCAGGTCGCCGGGCGGCTCAACCTCCCCCTGGAGAGGTTCGTGCTCAACATCGAGGAGTACGGCAACACCTCGAGCGCCTCCATCCCCATCGCCCTCGACGAGGCGGTCCGCGACGGGCGCATCAAGCCGGGTCACAACGTCCTGTTCTGCGCGCTCGGCGCCGGCATCTCCTGGGGCGCGTCCGTCGTCCGGATGTGAGCGGGCCATGCGGTCGCGTCGGCGTTGGGTCGAGATCTGCGCGTCGCGGCGGCTGAGCTCGCCGGGCGCTCCTGCAGGGGCGAGGCTCGGCGGCGCGCCCGCCTCGTGACGTAGCTCGAGGACGGACGACGTCCGCTTCCTCCGCTTGGAAGTGAGGGCAAACGTGAAAATCGCTTGGCTGTTTCCAGGGCAAGGGGCGCAAGAGGTGGGGATGGGCAAGTCCCTCGCGGAGGTCTCGCCGGCGGCGCGCGGCGCGTTCGAGCGAGCGGACGCCGCGCTCGGCGAGCCGATCTCCCGGCTCTGCTTCGAGGGGCCGATCGAGGAGCTCACGCGCACGAGCAACACCCAGCCCGCCATCGTCGCCACGAGCTGTGCGGTGGCCGCGGCGCTGCTCGAGCAGCTCCCCGACCTCGAGCCGCCGCTCTACGCGGCCGGCCACTCGCTCGGCGAGTACAGCGCGCTCGTCGCAGCCGGCGCGCTCGAGATCGAAGAGGCGGTGAAGCTCTGCCGGATCCGCGGCGCCGCGATGCAGGAGGCCGTGCCGGCGGGCGAGGGGGCCATGGCGGCCGTCGTCGCGCTCGATCAGGACGTGGTGCTCGCGATCTGCGCGGAGGCGGCGCAGGGCGACGTGGTCGCGCCGGCGAACTACAACGGTCCGGGGCAGACCGTGATCGCCGGCCACAGCCGCGCGGTCGCGCGGGCTGGCGAGCTCGCCGTCGCCCGCGGGGGCAAGGCCATCCCCCTCAAGGTGAGCGCTCCCTTCCACTGCGCGCTGATGCGGCCGGCGGCCGAGCGCCTGCGCCCCGAGCTCGAGCGCACACAGCTGAGGCCGCTCGCCTTCCCGGTGATCGCGAACGTCGACGCTGCGCCGAACTCCGACCCGGAGCGGGTGCGCTCGCTCCTCCTGCGGCAGGTGGACGGGACCGTTCAGTGGATGCGCACGATCGAGCGCATGGCGGAGGACGGCGTCACGCACGCCCTGGAGATCGGCCCTGGCAAGGTGCTCGCCGGGCTGGTCAAGCGGATCACGAAGCAGATCAAGGTGCTCAGCGTGAGCGACATGGCGGGGATAGAGCGCGTGAGCGCGTTCCTTTCGGAGGCATAGGCATCGATGTTCGACCTTACGGGCAAAGTCGCGATCGTCACGGGCGGATCGCGAGGGATCGGGCGGGCTGCGTCGGAGGCCCTGGCGGCGCAGGGCGCGCACGTCGTCGTCAACTACGTGCGTGGGGAGGCCGAGGCGCGCTCGCTCGTCGAGGCGATCACCGCGCGCGGCGGCAAGGCCGAGGCGCTCGGCTTCGACGTCGCCGACATGCAGGCGACGGAGGGCGCCATCGCCGACGTCGCCAAGCGGCTCGGCCGGCTCGACATCCTGGTCGCGAACGCGGGGATCGCGATCGACGGCCTGCTCCTGCGGATCAAGGAGGAGGACCTCGATCGCCTCTTCGCCGTGAACGTGAAGGGCTCGCTGGCGTGCGCCCGGGCGGCGACCAAGGTCATGATGCGCGCGCGCACGGGCCGTATCGTCTTCCTCTCCAGCGTCGTGGGGGAGATGGGCAACGTGGGCCAGGCGGCGTACGCCGCGACGAAGGCGGCCCTGCTCGGCGTGACGAAGACGCTCGCCCGCGAGTACGCGGGGCGGGGCATCACCGTCAACGCCGTGGCGCCCGGCTTCATCGACACCGACATGACCACGACGATCAGCGCTGAGATGAAAGAGGGGCTGACCAAGATGGTCCCGCTCGGGCGTACGGGGCGACCGGAGGAGGTCGCCTCGGCGATCGCATTCCTATGCTCCGACGAGGCGGGCTACGTGACGGGCCAGACGCTGCGCGTCAACGGCGGCATGTACGTCTGAGCGCGCTGGCCTGCGCACCCCGGCATCCGGGCGTCGGCGGCAAACGCGGCGCACATGAAAAAAGCGGCCGCCGGTAATTCGATGATGCAACGCTGGTGGCGATGGGCTACTAGGGGGTCCGTTTTCCCGGGAGGAATACCATGGCTGAAGGTCGCGACATCACGGCCGAAGTAAAGCGAATCATCAAGGAGCAGCTCGACGTCGACGAGAAGGACATCAAGCCTGAAGCGACGTTCATCGACGATCTGGGCGCCGATTCGCTGGGCCTGGTGGAGCTTGTCCTCGCGTTCGAGGAGGCGTTCGAGATCGACATTCCGGACGAGGACACGGAGAAGATCCGGTCTGTCCAGGATGCGATCAGCTACATCGAAGGACATACCAAGAAGTAGCGTCCCTACCGCCCTAACCGGACGCGGCGTCACCATGGAGGTGTGATGGCGCGTGGGCCAGCGAAGGGCCTGCTCTTCGTTGAATCACGTGTTCTCACCTCTGTGGTGGCGCTAGGGCAAGAAGAGCCATGGAACGCGTTGTCATTACCGGCATCGGGCTCGTCACGCCCAACGGCATCGGGACGCAGGCCACCTGGCAATCTTTGCTGGATGGCCAGTCCGGTATCGGACCGATCACCCTCTTCGACGCGAGCACCTTTCCCACCCGCTTCGCCGGCGAGGTGAAGGGCTTCGCCGCGGAGGAGTACATCGCCAAGAAGAGGGTAAAGGAGATGGGCCGCTTCGCCCATCTGTCTGTCGCCGCTTCGCAGATGTGCATCAAGGACGCGGGGATCGAGCTCACCGAGGAGGACCGCGATCAGTGCGGCACGTTCATCGGTGTCGGCCTCGGCGGCCTCGAGTTCCTGTACCAGCACTCGATCACGCTGCACGAGAAGGGCCCCCACAAGGTCAGCCCCTACTTCATCCCGACGGTCATCGCCAACCTCGCCGCGGGGCAGGTGGCGCTGTCGCTCGACCTGCGGGGCCCGAGCTACTGCAACACGAGCGCGTGCTCGTCGAGCGCGCACTCGCTCGGCGAGGCGTTCGAGTGGATCCGCCGTGGGCGCTCGCACATCATGCTCACGGGCGGCGCGGAGGCGACGATCACCGGCCTCGGCATCGGCGGGTTCTGCGCGATGTTCGCGCTCTCGCGGCGCAACGAGGAGCCGCAGCGGGCGAGCCGCCCGTGGGACAAGGGGCGAGACGGCTTCGTCTGCTCCGAGGGCGCCGGGTCGCTGCTGCTCGAGTCGCTCTCCCACGCGAAGAAGCGCGGCGCGAAGATCTACGCCGAGGTCGTGGGGTACGGCGCCTCGTGCGACGCGTACCACATCACGAAGCCAGCGCCCGAGGGCGCCGGGGCGCAGCGCGCGATGAAGATGGCGCTCGAGGACGCGAGGCTCGCGCCGGACGCGATCGACTACATCAACGCGCACGGCACCTCGACGCCGCAGGGCGACATCGAGGAGACCCGCGCGATCCTCAAGATCTTCGGCGACCACGCGGCGTCGAAGCGCCTCTGGGTGAGCTCCACCAAGTCGGCGATGGGCCACCTCCTCGGGGGCGCCGGCGGGGTCGAGGCGGCGATCTGCGCCCTCGCGCTGCGCGACGGCGCGGTGCCCCCGACGCTCAACCTGGACGATCCCGATCCCGAGTGCACCCTCGACTACGTGCCGTTCACCTCGCGCAAGCGCCCCTTGAAGCACGTGATGTCGAACTCCTTCGGCTTCGGCGGGACGAACGTGTCGCTCGTGCTCTCCAAGTTCGAGGACTGATCGCGCGCCGCGCCGGATGGCTCGATGAAGTGCCCATTTTGCGGCCACCTTGAAGACCGGGTCATCGACTCCCGCGCTGGCGGCGCGGGCGAGGTGATCCGGCGCCGGCGCGAGTGCGCCTCGTGCGAGCGGAGGTTCACGACCTACGAGCGCGTCGAGGACATCCTGCCGACCGTCGTCAAGAAGGACGGCCGGCGCGAGTCGTTCGATCGCCAGAAGCTCGTGCGGGGGCTCCGGATCGCCTGCAACAAGCGGCCCGTGTCCACCGACCAGATCGAGGCTATCGCCGACGCGATCGAGCGGGAGGCACAGGAGTCCGAGCGGCGGGAGATCTTGTCGACCGAGCTCGGCGAGCGGGTGATGAACCATCTGCGCAGCCTCGATGAGGTCGCCTATGTCCGGTTCGCCAGCGTCTATCGCTCCTTTCGGGATATCGACCAGTTCATGGCCGAGCTTGGTAAGCTTGTGAAGGCCAAGGCGCCCTAGTAGATCCGGCACTTCGATGTCCGCGAAGCTCCCCAGCCCCGATCCCGAGTTCGACGCCGCGATGATGCGCCTCGCCATCGAGGAGGCGCACAAGGCGATGCCGTCGCCGAACCCCCCGGTCGGCGCGGTGGTGGTGAACACCGCGGGCGAGGTCGTCGCCGTCGCGCACCACGCGCGCGCGGGCGAGGAGCACGCCGAGGGGCTGGCGCTCGCGATGGCGGGGGACGTGGCGCGCGGCGGGACGCTCTACGTGACGCTCGAGCCCTGCAACCACGAGGGGCGCACGCCGCCCTGCGTGGACGCGGTGCTGAACGCCGGCATCAAGCGGGTCGTCATCGGCGCGCCGGATCCGAACCCGTCGGTCGTCGGCGGCGGGGCGCAGCGCCTCAGCGACGCCGGGCTCGCCGTCGAGATCGGCGTCGGCGGCGCCGAGGCGCGCGCGCTGATCGGGCCCTGGACCAAGTTCGTCACGACCGGCATCCCCCACATCGCGCTCAAGCTGGCCCTTTCGCTCGACGGCCGCATCGCGACCCGCACGGGTGCCTCGAAGTGGGTCACCGGCCCGGAGGCGCGCGCGAAGGTGCAGGAGTTGCGCTCGCGGCACGACGCGGTGGCGATCGGCATCGGCACCGCGCTCGCCGACGACCCCCGGCTCACGCTGCGCGAGCCCGGGCTCACGCCGGGGGGGCGGACGCCCATCCGGCTCGTCTTCGACACGAGGCTCCGGCTGCCGCTCCACACGCGCCTGGTGCAGACGGCGCGGGAGGTGCCGACCTGGGTGCTCACGGGCGCCGACGCGCCCGAGGCGGCAGAGCAGCTGCTCGTCGACGCCGGCTGCGTCGTCCTGCGCGCGCCGACCTCCGCGGAGGGGCGGGTCGACGTGACCGCCGCGATGCGCCTCTGCGCCTCCCAGGGGATCGTCTCCATCCTCGTGGAGGGCGGCGCCGAGCTCGCCGGCAGCCTGCTCGCGTCGCGGCTGCCCGACGAGCTGCACGCCTTCGTCGCCCCGATCCTGCTCGGCCCCCGCGGCCGTCCGGGCGCGGTCGACTGGGCCGGCCCGGACACCCCCGGGGACGCGCCCCGGATCGTCGATCCCCGCTGGGAGCTCTGCGGCCGCGACGCGTACGTCAGCGGCTCGCTCGCCTTCCCGGCGCGCAGCTGACCGGTCTGTCCACGTGGACCGGGCCCGCGCGGAGCGGGCCCGCGCCGCGCGGGCCGGGAGCCGCGCGACTCAGCCCGCCGCCTCGGCGCCGCGCTTCTGCATCTTCCGCTGGACGATGCGCTTCTTCAGCGTGCCCATCCGGTCGATCATCAGCACGCCGTCGAGGTGATCGAGCTCGTGCTGGATGGCCACGGCGAGCAGGCCGTCGGCGGCGATCTCGAACGTCGCGCCGTCTCGCCCGCGGGCGCGGACGTTGACGCGCCCGGCGCGCTTGATGTCCTCGCTGATGCCGGGGAACGACAGGCACCCTTCGGGGCCGGTCTGCTGCCCCTCTTGCCGCACGATCTCCGGGTTGATGAACACGAGGAGGTTGCTCGGCTCGTTGTCGGCGGCGATGTCAACGAGGAAGATGCGGTGTGGCTCCCCGATCTGCGTGGCCGCCAGGCCGACGCCGGGCGCGGCGTACATGGTCTCGGCCATGTCGTCGATAAGCTTCACGATCTCGGGCGTGATGTCCCCGACCGGCTGCGCCTTCTGTCGCAGGCGCGGATCGGGATAGTGGAGGATGGTGCGGATGGCCATGGCTGCTCAACAGCATAACCTCCGTTCCAGGCCGGCGCCCGTCAAGACGTGCTAGCGGTTGCGCCGGAACGAGGTCGAGGTGTCGACCGTGACCCCGCGGGACTGAAGATCTTCCACGATGTCCGGCACCAGCCCGGAAGGGTGGAAGGTCCCCTCGAGCGCGCCGCCCGCGGCCGTCCGCTCGACCACGAACGTGAAGACGTCGCGAATGGCGATCTGCCCGTTCTCGACGGCGAGCTCCGCGATGCGGAGCACCCGGTGGCGGCCGTCGCGGAGCAGCGCGATCTCGATCGCCAGATCGAACGACGACGCCAGCCACTCGCGCGCGGTCTCCGGCGTGATGCCCGGGCGGGTCGCGGCGATGTCGGCGGGGAGCCGCGTCACGGCCTGCCGCAGCGTCGGCGCCCGCGCGGCCGCGAGCACGCCGTCCATGCCGCCGCCGATGGCGTCCACCACCTCGGCCGCCACATGGCCAGCGAACGAGCTCACCACGAGCCGCTCCGGCCGGATGCGCGCGGCCGACTGCACCGCCCGCGTCCGCTCGGCCGTCGTGCTGCCGAGCGCGATCGACAGGGTGTTGGGCTGATCGAGGGCCAGCTCGTCCTCGTCCTGGAGCACGACGAACCGGTCGTCGGGCTGCGCCGCGGCCGCGAGCGCCCCGAGCAGCCAGCTCGTCCCCGCGTCGCGCGTCCCCGTGACGAGGAGGTTGCCGCGCCCGAGCACGCACTGGGTGAGAAGGCCGGCCATCGCGCGCGAGATCGTCCCGTTGCGCACCAGGTCTTCCAGCGTGACGTCGGGGCGCTGCGGCTTGCGGATCACCAGCGTGGACGTCGCGGCCGGCGGCAGCACGGCGAAGAGCCGCCGCCCCGTCGGCAGGAGCCGCTCGACGAAGCTCGCGCCCTCCTCGAGCGGCTGCCGGGCCATCCTGCACAGCCGGCGGATCACCCGGTCGACCGCCCGCTCGCTGCTGAACCCGACCTCCGCGATGACGCGACGGCGCCCGTGCATCGCGATCACGTGGTCGTGGCGGAACACCTGGATCTCGCTCACCTCGGTGTCGTCGAGCAGGCGATCGAGCGGGCCCAGCGTGAAGAGCTCCCGCTGCGCGTCGGCGACGAGCGCCTCGGCGTCCACCTCGGGGGGAAGCTCGCCCGTCGCCCGCGTCGCCTCCGCGCTCTCGGCGAGGGCGTGCTCGAGCCGCTGGGCGAGCGCGGCGTCCGGCGGCGCGCCGCTGTCGAGCGGCGAGAGGTCGATCTTGTCGGCGAGCCGCTCCAGGACGCGCCCGAGCGCCCTGCGGTGCGCCACGGCCTGCGCCGAGTCGCCCTGTCCGCGGTCGACCCGATCCGAGACGGGCGGGATCGCTCGCCGGCTGGGGATCGGGACCACGCTCGGGTGGACCCCCGGCAGCGGGGTCGCGGTCGGGGACGGGCGCGCCATCTGCGTGGTCGGATTGCCCGGGGGAGCGCCGCGCGCATCGCGCGGCGGCGGCGCGTTGGGCGTCGCCGGCGGCGGGATCGGCAGCGGCGGGACGGGCGTGCCGCTCGCCCCCGGCGCGATGGGCGGGCGAGGCGAGGGGATGCGCGGCGGACCGGGGACCAGCGCGCCCGCGTCGACGGACTCGTCCGGATCGTTCTCGAGAGGGAAGTGGCTGATCACGCCCTGGCTGGTGCGCGACGGCTCGCCCTTCTCGTTGATCAGCGGCAGCGGCGCCGACCGGTGCAGCCCCTTCTCGGCGGACGGCGGGGCCCGATCGGGCAGGTGCGCCGGGTCGCCGCCGGTGGGCATGTCCTCCGCCGCGCGCACCGGGGGCGCCGTGCTGTCCGGGGGCGCGGTCCCCGCCGCGGCCGTCTCGATCCGCAGCACGAAGTCGCCGATGTAGATCTTGTCACCCTCGCGGACGATCGTCGCCTGGGCGATCTTCCGGCCGTTGACGTACGTGCCGTTCGTGCTCTTGAGATCGGTGACGATGAAGCGCCCATCGCGGAAGAGCAGCCGTGCGTGCCGCTTCGAGACGTTGCCCTTCGGCAGCATCAGGTCGTTGCCCTGCACGCGACCGACGTTGATCTCTGTCCGGTCGAAGGTTTCGCGGCGCTCCGCGCCCCCTTTCTCGCTGATGATCACCGAGAACATCTCGTCGCCTCGCGGGGCCAGGGCGGAGGTGAGACCCGATGCCCTCGCCACGCCATACGAGCAAGCTCGAACAGACATGTCAACGAGATGCCTTCGTTTCTGCTGCCGGGCGGCGAGCGGGCCGAGCCAACGCCTGCGCCGGCCGCGCTCAGGAGGCGCGGCGCACGGCGAGCGCGCCGCGTCGATCCCGGAGATCGAGCCGCCGAGCTGTGATGCCGGCGGCACGTCGGCGCGCGTCGGCGGGTCGTGCGTCGCCGGGCAGGCTGGGCGCCTCCCGCAGGGGCGCGGCGTCCCGGGCTGGCCGCCCGCTCTGCTGCAGCCCGCTGCGGCGCTCGATCCAGGCGGTCGCCGAGCCCCCTGAGCGCGCCGCGTCGATCGGCGCTCGGGCGAGCCGCGCGCGGCGCGTGATGAGCAGCGCGCGAGTCATGCGCGCTGTCGTGGTGGCCGCGACGGCGTCGCCGCCCCAGGCGCGAGGTCCGCAGCGTGAGGTGACGAGGCCACCATGGAGAGCGCGGCGCCAGGCGCGGACCGACGCACAGGGCTCTTCGATAAGAGCGCAAATCTTGACGTCTGCGCGAATTGTGCTTCGCAGCGCGCCGTTCCGCGCCCTTCAACGATGGTCCTCGCGTGCTCACCGTCAGGAGCTTCTGTACGGCGGAGCCACTCGCGTCGGGATCTGCTCCAAGGCGGGACTGCCGGTGAGGCGGGTACTGCCTCGAGCAAGCTCCGATCGAACCATCATCGCTTGACCTTGGCGCGTCGGGCCGTTTACGTTGGCGCCCGCTCGGACCGGGGAGAATCGTCGAAGTTACCGCGCACGCACATCAACCAGCGGCTGAGCAGCCGCCCGGCGCAAGTCGGATTTGTCCACGAGGGGGGTTTGCTGGAAGCAGTGAAGCCCGCATCGGAATGAGGGACCGCAGCGGCGGTCTCCTCCCGAATCCCAGCCTGCGCGCCTCGGGTATCGACGAGCTCTGAAGTGGAGGAAATATGGCAGTTGGCAAGGTAAAGTGGTTCAACGATGAGAAGGGTTGGGGCTTCATCAAGCAGGAGACTGGCCCTGACGTCTTCGTGCACTATTCGCAGATCAACGGGGAGGGTCGCCGCCGTCTGTTCGAGGACGAGACCGTTGAATTTGAGATCAAAGAAGGTCCCAAAGGTCTCCAGGCGGTCAACGTGATGCGCGCCACCGCCTGATTCGCCTCCTGACCAGCGCCCCACCGGACTGCCCGCGCAGCGCTCCCGCTGCGCTCGATCCACCTTACTTCCGAGCTCGATCTCACCGCGCGCCCGCGAGGCGGGTCCTGCGCGTGCCGGATTGTCTGCGCGTCGATCCGGTGGGGCGCTCGGCGTTCCGCCGAGCGTTCCTCTTTCTTCTGACAGGGCGCTCCGCAGAGCGCCGAGCGTTCCTCTTCCGGCAAGGCGCGCTTCCGTTTCCGTTAACGCGCCCGGGCGGGCTCACCGCTCGGGGACCGGCACCTCGCGAAACGCCTCTTGACCCGGGACGAAGCGGTGGGACGTGATGCCCTTGATCGCCCCCGCGTCGTCGACCTCGTAGACGTTGAACCCGGCCATCCGCTCGTCGCTGTCGTGAAGGAGCGAGGCGCTGGCGGCGCCCACGGCGTCGATGTGACCGCGCTCGGTGTGCAGCTTCCGGTGGATGCGCCGGTGCAGGTGCCCGTGCAGCAGCAGGCCGCGGCTGACCTGCCGGAGCAGCCGCCCCTCCGCCGCCGCGTCTCCGAGGCCCTCCAGCAAGGTCTTCGCCCGGCTCGCCGGGTTGTGGAAGGGGTGGTGCTGGAGCACGATCGGCGTCCGCCGCCGCACCTCCGGGTGCGCGAGCACGCGCTCCAGCGCGCGCAGCTGCGCCGCGCCGAGCCGCCCCGAGGCCACCAGCGGCGGACGCGGCCACGCGGTCGAGAGGCCGATGAACGCCACCGGCCCGCGCAGGTGCACGAAGGGGAAAGCCGAGCCCACGGCGCCGCCTCGGTCGCCCGCCTCCGGCGCTTCGAGGGGGAGGTCGGAGCGCAGGTAGGGCGCGAAGTACTGAGTGAACCGCTGGGAGCGGTGCGCGCCCTTGGTGTACGCGTCGTGGTTCCCCGGGACGACGCTCACCCGGTCGGGAGGAAGCCCGAGGTCGCGCTGCAAGAAGTCGCGGACGAGGACGAACTCCCGCTCGAGCGCGAGGTTCGAGACGTCGCCGGTGATCACGACGTGGTCCACGCCGAGCCGCCGGATCTCCTTCGCCGCCGCGTGCACCGCGTGCGGCTTGTGGATGGCGCGGCGCCGGAAGCGGAGGTTGATGTAGCCCGTGAGCCGCTTGTTCAGCAGCCGGAACGGGATGGCCCCCTCGAGGGACAGCAGGTGCAAGTCAGAGAGGTGCGCGATCCTCACGGGCGCCAGTATGGGCTCTTCCCGCGCCGCGGCCAACCGCCGCGCGGGCTCGACGCCCGCGGCTCCGCTCAGCCGTCGCGCGCGCAGCGGAAGCCGCGCCACGCGCGTCGGCTGGTCGGCAGGTCGTGCCCCCGCGCCGCGCCGCGCAGCCAGGGCCGACCCTGGATGTAGCTCCCGCCGCGCAGCACGCGCTCCTCGCCCATGTCGGGACCCCGCGGGTTCATGGCGCTGCCGCCTGGATACTCGGGATGGTAGTAATCACCGACCCACTCCTCGACATTGCCGGAGAGGTCGTCGATGCCGTCGGGGGTCCGCCCGGAGACGAGCGAGCCCACGGGCGCGAGCTCGAGGAAGCCGTCGCTGCCGTCGAGCTCGTCGTACGACAGCCGCCCGTGGTTCGCGTGGAAGGGGTTGTAGACATGGCCCCACGGGTAACGACGCCCGGCGAGGCCGCGCGCCGCCCGCTCCCATTCGGCCTCGGTCGGGAGGCGACCGCCGGCCCAGGCGCAGTAGCGCTGCGCGTCGCTCCACGAGACGAGGACCACCGGGAAATCCGGCCGATCGAAGCGCTGCCCGCCGGAGGCATAGGGTGGCTCCGCGCAGAGTCCGGCCGAGACGCACCGGCGGTAGCCGGCGACGGTCACCTCGGTGCGGTCGATCCAGAAATCCGACAGGTACACCTCGTGCGGCACGAGCTCGTTCGCGAAGGCCGCCTCGGTCTCGTCGACGCACAGCTCACCCGCCGGCTCGAGCTTGCAGAGCGTCACCGCGTGCGCGATCTCGACCTCGCTCGAGCCCATCGTGAAGCTGCCCGCGCGCACGAGGACGGCAGGGGGGCCGGGCGCGCGCAGCGAGACGACGCTCGCCGGCGAGCGCCCGCGCTGGCCGACGGCGCCCGCCGGGAGCGCGGCCTCCGAGCCCGCGGGCAGGCGAGGGGCGCGGCGCGAGCGCGGAGGGGCAGCCACGCTGACCATGGAGACCGCGAAAAGCGAGGCCAGCGTGGCCAGCGTGAGGAGGGCCGCCGGACGCATGTCGGAGGCGTAGCATGCTCCAGGCTTGCGGACTGTTTCTGCCTCTTCTGACCTCGACCGGGGCGGCGGCCGCCAGTCGTCTGGGACGTCGTGAGCGCGCGCCGGCCGTCGAGCGCTGGGTCTGGCGACGCGCGTCGAACGCCGCGTGACGGCGCGCGACGCGCCGCAAAAGTGCGCTGGGCGCCGAGGAGCGATAGACTCGAGGGGCTCGATGCCAACCCTTATGGATAACGCGAACACGATGAGCGCGGAGGTCGACGCCGCGGTGATCGAAGAGCTGCATGAGGCGTTCGAGAGCGGAGAGCTCTTGCTCTTCGTGGGCGGGGGCATCTCGGCCGCGGCCGGGCTGCCGACGTGGCGCCAGCTCGTCGACCTGCTCGTCGAGAGGGTGCGCGAGCAGGTCGGCGACGAGGTCGTCGTCGCCGAGGTCGCGTCGCTCGCGCGATCGCAGCGCTACAGCGAGGCGCTCGCCGCGGCGGAGCACGCGCTCGGCGCGGCGGAGTTCAACGCGTTCGTCGAGGACGCGCTCGACGACGAGGGGCTCGAGCCGCCGCGGATCGCGATCGCGATCGCGGCGCTGCGGGACAAGCTGCGCGCGGTGCTCACCACGAACCTCAACCACCTGCTCGAGCGCGCCTTCGCGTTCGAGTGGGAGACGATGTGGCGCATCACCGACGAGGTCGCGTGGCGCCGTCGGTTCATCCTCAAGCTGCACGGCACGCTGAAGGAGCCGACCAGCTGGGTGTTCGCGCGCGAGCGCTTCCTCGCGTCGATCGCGGCCCCCGACGTCCGCAGGTCGCTCACGGCCGTGCTCTCGAAGTGCCCCGTGCTCTTCATCGGCTTCGGGCGCGCCGACAGCAACTTCGACGAGATGCTGTCGGACATCCACGCGCTGTCGGGCAGCTCGCCGCCGCCCCGCTTCCTGCTCGTCCCGAGCGCGAGCCTGACGCCGTACCGGCGCGCGATGCTCGTGGGCATGGGCTTCCGTCTCATCCCCTACGACACGCCCGACGGCAGCCACGACAGGGCGCTCGCGATCCTCGAGCGCATGAGCGCGCCCCGCTTGCGCGCGAGCGCGTCGCGCGCGTCGCGCTCGATCGTGCCGCCCCCGATCCCCGACCTGGAGCTGCCGCCCTCGTCGTCGTCGCCGCTCGGCTTCCCGTCGTACGATCTCCCGTCCGACCTGGCGGCCTACGACGACACGGTCACGATCCCCGGGGCGATCGATGCGCCGCGGCGCGAGCGGGCCTCCGAGCCGCCGGCGAGCCCGATCGAGGTGTTCTTCTCGTACTCGGAGAGCAACCGCGAGCTGCGCGACAAGCTCGAGACGCACCTCGCCATCCTCAAGCACAAGGGCGTGATCCGCGGCTGGCACGACGGCGAGATCGGCGCGGGCGAGGAGCGCGACCTGGCGATCGCCGAGCACCTCGAGACGGCGAAGATCATCCTCCTGCTCATCAGCGCGGACTTCCTGGCGTCGGACTTCTGTTACGACGTCGAGATGCAGAAGGCGATCGAGCGCCATGAGCGGCGGGAAGCGCGCGTCATCCCGGTCATCCTCGACGCCTGCGACTGGGAGGGCGCGCCCTTCGGAAAGCTGAAGAGCCTGCCGAGGGGCGGGCGACCCGTGACGAGCTGGGTCAACCAGAGCGAGGCCTTCACCGACATCGCCAAGGGCATCCGAGAGCAGGTCGAGCAGCTCAGCCAAAACCCCTCCTAGGCTCACCGACCGCCGGCGCCCAGCCGGTGAGCCACTCAGAGGTGCCGCCGCCCCCCGGGATCTGGAGCGTCCCGGCGTGGACAGGCCGGAATCTGGCCGCGCGCGACGCGCTGCTCGCCGAGATCGGCGCCACGCTCGCGAAGCGCGGCATGGCGCCGCTCTGCGGGCTCGGAGGCACCGGCAAGACCAAGCTGGCGATCGAGTACGCGTACCGCAACGCCAGCGCCTACGACATCGTCTTCATGATCGACGGCCAGAGCGCCGCGACGATGGACGCCGCCTTCGTCGCGCTCGCCGCCGAGATGCGGCTGCCCGACCACGAGCAGTTCGACGCGTCGCGCGCTGTCGCGGCGGTGCGCAACAGGCTCGGGCGCCGCGGGCGCTGGCTCCTCCTCTTCGACGGGGTGCGCGATCCCGTCGAGGTCGAGCCATACGTCCCGAGCGTCTCGCACGGCGGTCACATCCTCGCGACGTCGCAGAACCCCATCTGGCGCGGGCTCACCACGGTCAACGTGCGAGGCATCGAGCGTGCCGAGTCGGTGAACTTCCTGCTCCGGCGCACGGGGGAGACCGACGCGGAGGCGGCCGACGCGCTCGCGGAAGAGCTCGGCGATCTGCCGCTCGCCCTGGCGCAGGCCGGCGCGTACATCGAGGAGACGGGGCGCCCGCTCGCCGAGTACCTCGCGCTGTTCCGCCAGCGCCCGGCCGCGCTGCTGGAGCGTCCGGTCAGCTTCCCGGTCACCGTCGCGACGGCGTGGGAGAGCGCGCTCGCCGCGGTGTTCAGCCACCAGGCCGCCGCGGAGCTCCTCAGCCTGTGCTCGTTCCTGCCGATGGACGCGATCCCGCGGCGGGCGCTCAGCGAGTACGATCCGCTCGCGCTCGACGACGCGATCGCGATGCTGCGGCTGCACTCGCTGATCGAGGTGCGACCGCACGCGCTCAGCGTCCACCGCCTCGTGAAGATCGTCGTCCGCAACCAGCTGCGGCGGGACGACCGGCGCCAATGGATGGAAGCGGCGCGCCGCATCGTCCAGGCTTCCGGCAGGTTCTTCCCTGGCACGGAAGAGGAACGCGAAGGTAGGACGGAGCCGGATTCGACGTAAGGCACACCCCCCGAAGAAGATGGAGGTTCGACCCACATGTATCCGCCGAGAGCGTCATATACCGTCTCTTCCTGGGTCTTTCCCGACCGCGTATTCTCGTTGCGCTTCAGGTCCGTCGTGAGACCTTAAGGCCCGCGAGAGGAACTATGGTTGCCTTGGCGACGAGCCCCGCCGACGTGTTCTTCTCCTACTCCCCCAGGGACGAGGACCTGCGGCCCAAGCTCGAGACGCACCTCGACGCGCTCAAGCGGCAAGGGGTCATCCGGACGTACCAGGGCTTCGCGCTCGGCGGGGCGAAGGAGCGGCGGGAGGTGATCGCGGCGAGGCTGCGCGAGGCGCGCGTCGTGCTGCTGCTCGTGAGCGCGGACTTTCTCAACACCGACGCGTGGCTCTCGCCCGAGATCCGCGAGGCGCTCGCCCGGCACGACGCGGGCGAGTGCCGGGTCATCCCCGTCATCCTGCGCCCCTGCGCCTGGGAGAAGACGCCGCTCGGCAAGCTGGAGCCGCTGCCGAACGGCGCGCGGCCCGTGACGAGCTACCCCAACCAGAGCGAGGCGTTCACCGAGATCGCGAAGGGGATCCGGAGCGCCGTCCGCGAGACGGAGCCGCCCACGCAGAGGCCGGTCGTCCGGCGGCCTTCGAGCTCGCCCGACGCGGAGCCGCACATCAAGAAGCTGCCGCCGCGCAACCCGAGCTTCACCGGGCGCGACCAGCTGCTCAACGAGCTGCGGAGCGCGCTCACCACCGGCGGGCCCGCGGCGCTCACGCAGGCGATCAGCGGCCTCGGCGGGATCGGCAAGACGCAGGTCGCCGCGGAGTACGCGCACCGGTACGCGAACCAGTACAACGTCGTCTGGTGGGTCCGCGCCGAGGAGCCGGCGACGACGGCCGAGGACTTCGCCCGCCTCGCCGTGGCGCTCGACCTGCCGGAGCAGAACGAGGCCGACCAGCGGATCGCGATCGAGGCGGTCCGCTCGTGGCTGAGCCGCAACGACAAGTGGCTCCTCATCTTCGACAACGTCAACGACCCGAGGGACGTCGCCCCGTACCTCCCGCACCCGCGCACCGGGCACATCCTGATCACGTCGCGCAACCCGAGCTTCCGCGGCATCGCCACGCCGCTCACCGTGCCGGCGCTCGATCGCGCCGACTCGGTGAAGTTCCTGCTCGGCCGGACCGGGCAGAGCGACGAGCGGGCCGCGGAGAAGCTCGCCGAGACGCTCGGCGATCTGCCGCTCGCGCTGGTGCAGGCGGCGGCGACCATCAAGGAGACGAGGTCGTCGATCGCGACCTACCACGCCGTCTTCGGCGACCATCAGCGCGAGCTCTTGCTCCGCGGCGTCCCGATGGATTACCCGACGCCGGTCGCCACGACCTGGGGCCTCGCGTTCCAGGAGGCGCAGCGCTTCTCGCCCGTCGCCGTCGATCTCCTGAGCCTGTGCGCGTTCCTCGCGCCCGACGACATCCCGCGCGAGGGCCTCGCCGACGCCGCGCCGCACCTGCCGCCGGCGCTCGCGGAGGCGCTGAGCGATCCGCTGATGCTCGACGAGGCGGTCGCCGCGCTGCGCCGCTACTCGTTCATCGACGTGCACGAGGGCGCGCTCTCGGTGCACCGGCTCGTGCAGGCGGTCGTCCGCGATCGCCTCCCGCCCGAGGACCGGCGGATGTGGGCCGAGGCCGCGGTCCGCCTCGTCGACCACGCGTTCCCCGAGAGCAGCGAGGACGTGGAGACGTGGCCCTTCTGCGCCCGCTGGCTGCCGCACGCGCTCGCCGCGGCGAGCCAGGCCGAGGCCCACGACGTCGCGAAGGAGGTGCGCGGGCGGCTCCTCGCCCGGTTCGCCGTCTACCTGCAGGGGCGGGCGGCGTTCGCCGAGGCGAAAGGGTACCTGGAGCGGGCCCTCGCGCTGCACGAGGCGGTGTTCGGCCACGACGATCCGAAGGTCGCGCGCGTGCTGCGCAGCCTCGGCAGCGTCCTGCACGACCTCGGCGATCTCGGCGGCGCGCGGGCGCACCTGGAGCGCGCGCTCGCGATCGACATCGCGAGCGTCGGCCCGGACCACCCGGACGTCGCGCGCGACGTGAACGACCTCGGCAGCGTTCTCATGGATCAGGGCGACCTGCCGGGCGCGCGCAAGCACCTGGAGCGCGCGCTCGCGATCGACGAGGCGACGTACGGCCCCGACGACCCGAGCGTCGCGATACGGCTCAACAACTTGGGCGCGCTCTTCCGCGATCTCGGCGACTTCGCGGGCGCGCGCGTGTACCTGGAGCGCGCGCTCGCGATCGACATCCGCGCCTACGGGCCGGATCACCCGACGGTCGCGATCGGGCGCACGCACCTCGGCCGGCTGCTGCACGATCTCGGCGACCTGAAGGGCGCGCGCGAGCAGTTCGAGGAGGCGCTCAAGATCGATGAGCACACCTACGGCCTCTACCATCCGCGCTTCGCGCTGGCGCTGAACAACCGCGGGCGCGTGCTGCGCGATCTCGGCGACCTCGCCGGGGCGCGCGCCGACTTCGAGCGCGCGCTCGCGATCGTCGAGGACACCTACGGCCCGGATCACCCGGACGTCGCGCGGGACATCAACAACCTCGGCAGCGTGCTGCGCGATCTCGGCGACCTCGAGGGGGCGCGGGCGAACTTCGCGCGCGTGCTGAAGATCGCCGAGGCGACCTACGGCCCGGACCACCCCGCGGTGGCGATCGGCTGCAACAACCTCGGCAGCGTGCTTCAGGCGCTCGGCGAGCTGCCCGGGGCGCGCGAGCAGCTGGAGCGGGCGCTCGGCATCGCGCAGGCGACCTACGGCCCGGACCACCCGGTCGTGGCGAGCATCGTGAACAACCTCGGCCGCGTGCTGCAGGCGCTGGGCGACTTATCGGGCGCCTGGCAGCAGATCGAGCGCGCCGTCGCCATCGCCACGAAGGCGCTCGGGCCGACGCACCCGTCCGTGCAGATCTTCTCGCGGAACCTCGCGCGCCTCGGCGACGCGCTCGGGAGCAGCGTCGAAGCGACCTGAGCGCCCGCGGGGCGAGCGCGCGCCACTGGCGGCGCCGCGGCGCGCATCGCCGGCGGCGCCGCGGCGCACGTAGCGCGAGGCAGAGGGCGCCAGGGGAGGGGCCCCGGCGTCCTCTGCGTCTCGGTTGTCCTGGCGTGGGGCGAGGCGCTAGCCGATCAGGATCTGCGTCGGGTGCTCGAGGAGCTGGCGCAGCACCTTGAGGAAGGTCGCGCCGACCGCGCCGTCGACGACGCGGTGGTCGCAGGAGAGCGTCATGCTCAGGCGTCGGCCCGGCACGATCTGCTCGCCGCGCACGACGGGCTCGCGGCGGACCTGGCCGACGGCGAGGATCGCGCCCTCGGGGGGGTTGATGACGGCGCCGAAGTTGTCGATCCCGTACATGCCGAGGTTCGAGATCGAGAACGTCCCGTTCGCCATCTCCTCGGGCCGCAGCTTCTTCGCCTTGGCGCGCCCCGCGAGCTCGCGCACCTCGGCGGCGATGTCGAGCACCTGCTTGCGATCGACGTTGCGCACAACCGGCGTGACGAGGCCCTCGGGGACGGCGACCGCCACCGAGATGTCGACGCGCCGGTGAACGAGGATCGCGTCCGCGGTGAACTGCGCGTTGCACTCGGGCACGCGCACGAGCGCGATGGCGCACGCCTTGACCAGGAGGTCGTTGAAGCTGACCTTGGCCGGCTTCTCGCCCTCGCCGGCGGTCGCCGCGAGATCCGCGTTGATCTGCTCGCGCAGCGCGTTCAGCGGATCGGCGTCGACGTCGATCGAGAGGTAGAAGTGCGGGACCGTCTGCTTGGACTCGGTGAGGCGCCGCGCGATCGCCTTGCGCATCATGCTGAGCGGTCGCACCTCCGGCGCGGCGAGCTCGCCCGGCGCGGTCGCCGCGGGCGCGGCCGCCGCGGCCGGCGCCGCCTGCAGCCCGTCGAGGTCGCGCGCGACGATGCGCCCGCCGGGCCCCGTGCCAGCGACGCCGCTGAGGTCGAGCCCGCGCTCGCGGCCGAGCTTGCGCACGTAGGGCGACGCCTTCACGCGGCCCCCGGAGGACGGCTGCGGCGCAGCCGGCTGCGTGGGCGGCGAGACAGCGTCGCCGCGCGCCGCGGGCGGCGCGCTCGTCGCAGGGACGTCGCCGCTCGGCGCGCCGCCGCCACCTGCAGGCTGCGCCGGGCGTTCCCCCTTGGGCTGAGGCTCCGCCGCGCCCTGCTTCTGCGCCGCGGCGCCGCCGCTCCCCCCGGCGAGGGCGCTTATGTCCTCGCCCGGGGCGCCGATGATCGCGACAGGCTGGCCGAGCTGAACCACGCTGCCCGCAGGCACGAGGATCTTGAGCAACGTCCCTCGATCGAAGGACTTGTACTCCATGGTCGCCTTGTCGGTCTCGACCTCTGCGAGCAGATCGTCGATGTCGATCGCGTCGCCTTCCTTCTTGTGCCAGGCACTGATCTGCCCCTCCTCCATGGTCGGGGACAGCTTCGGCAGTTCCAGAACCTTCGCCATGGGTCTATCAACCTTGATCGGGGACGTGCGTCCGCTCAGTCAGCTTTTGTAGAGAACGCGGTGAACGTTTTCGATGATCCGCGCGGCTTGCGGGATCACGTACTGCTCCAGCCGAGCGTTGTAAGGCATCGGAACGTCGAGCGTCGTCGCGCGTAGCACGGGCGCGTCCAGCTCGTCGAACGCGAGCCGCTGGATGCGATCGGCGATCTCCGCGCCGACGCCGCCGTACGGCCAGCCTTCGTGCGCCACGACCGCGCGGTGGGTCTTCGTCACGCTCCGCACGATCGTCTCCTCGTCGAGCGGGCGCAGCGATCGCAGGTCCACGACCTCCGCGCTGATCCCCTCCTTCTCGAGCTCGGTGGCCGCCTCGAGCGCCACGTGCACCATCCGGCTCCACGCGATGATCGAGACGTCCGTCCCCTCGCGCACGATCGAGGCGACCCCGAGCGGCACGATGAAGTCGGGGTCGTCGGGCACCTCGCCCTTCACGCCGTAGAGCGTCTCGCTCTCCATGAAGAGCACCGGGTTGTCGTCCCGGATCGCCGACTTCAGGAGCCCCTTCGCGTCCGCCGGCATCGCGGGCGCGAGCACCTTGAGGCCAGGGACGTGCGCGTAGAAGTGCTCCATCGAGTGCGAGTGCTGCGAGCCGACCTGCCGCGCCGAGCCGTTGGGCGCCCGCAGCACGAGCGGGATGCTGAGCTGCCCGCCCGACATCTGCCGGAGCTTCGCCGCGTTGTTGAGGATCTGGTCGAACGCGACGGCGGAGAAGTTCCACGTCATGTACTCGACGATCGGCCGGAGCCCGACCATCGCGGCGCCGATCGAGATGCCGGTGAACCCGCTCTCGGTGATCGGCGCGTCGATCACGCGCTTCGGTCCGAACTTGTCGAGCATGCCCTCGGTCACCTTGTAGGCGCCCTGGTAGTGCCCGACCTCCTCGCCGACGAGATACACGCTCTCGTCGCGCTGCATCTCCTCGATCATGGCGGCGCGAACCGCCTCTCGGTATCTAAGGACGGTCATCGCGCAAAAGGTCCTGAATAGGTTGTGGGCTCGAGCACCTCGGGCCCGGGTTCGGGGCTCTCTTCGGCGAAGCGGACCGCATCGGCGATCTCTTCTTCGACCTCTTTCTCGATCGCCTCGAGGGCCGCCTTGTGCCCCTTCTCCTCGAGCTCGACACGCGAGCGCAGGAGCACGTCTTTCTTCTTTCGCTCCTCGAGCTCCTCCTTCGTCCGGTACTTGCCGGGATCGCTCATCGAGTGGCCCCGGAAGCGGTACGTCCTGATCTCGACCAGCGTCGGCTCCGAGTGCGTGCGCGCCCGCGCGATGGCCTCGCCGAGGCGGTCGCGCACCTGGAGGACGTGCTCGGAGTTGAAGCGGTCGCGCTCCATCCCGTAGGCGAGGGCCTTCAGCGAGACGTCCTCGACCGAGAGCGTCCGGGAGAGCGGCGTCCCCATCGCGTACTCGTTGTTCTCGCAGACGAACACGATCGGCAGCTTCCAGAGCGCCGCGAGCGACATCCCTTCGTGGAAGTCGCCGATGCTCACCGCGCCCTCGCCGAAGAACACCATCGAGACCCGGTCCTCGCCGCGGTACTTCGACGCGAACGCGGTCCCGACGGCGATCGGGATGTGGCCGCCGACGATGCCGTAGCCGCCGAGCATGTTGTGCTCTTTGTCGAAGAAGTGCATCGAGCCGCCGAGCCCCTTCGAGCACCCGGTGACCTTGCCGTAGAGCTCGGCCATCGCCGCGCGCGAGCTCATGCCGCGGGCGAGCGCGAGGCCGTGATCGCGGTACGTGGTCATCACGTAGTCGTCCGGGCGGAGCGCCGCGGACGCGCCGACGGCGATGGGCTCCTGACCGATGTACAGGTGAAGGAACCCACCGATCTTGCTCTGCGCGTAGGCGCGGGCCGCTTCTTCCTCGAAGCGGCGTATCTGGAACATCTTTCGGTAGAGCGACAGATGGAGATCGTCGCCGTTGGTCTGGGTAGTCATCGCGGAGATCTCAGGGGGCAAGACAGCAATTCAGAAAGTCGCCAGCGCGGCGATCGGCGTGATGGGTGTGCGCCGTCGGGCCCGCGAGGGTCCCGGCGAGGCGATCGACATCGGCCGTTCCGGACAGCGACGCCGCTTACCCGGGGTCCTTTAGGGGAGTTTTTCCGCCGTGACAACGCATCTGCGCTCTCTGCCGTTCAACGCGCGGCAGCATCGGCCGCTCCGGCGTCCGGCGCGCCCGGCTCGTTGGTCTCCGGCGCGCCGACGTCGGTGGCCTCCGGCGTCCCCGCGTCCGCCTCGCGCTCGTCGTCCTCGGGGATGGCGACCGACGCGGGCCGGCTCGGGGCGCTGCCCGTGGGGCTCGCGCTCGGCTCCGCGCTGCCCGTCGGCCGCGTCGCGGGCGCGGCGGTGTCCCCCGGCTCGTGCTTCGGCCGCGCAGGCCGCGCCGACGGGGTGACGCGCGGCCGCGGCGCCTCGACCTCGGCCGCGGCGGCGGACGACGCGGCCGGCGCCGTCTCCGCGGGGGGAGCCTCGACCGGCGCGTCCGTCGAGCGCATCGCCGTGCGGAGGAGCAGCATCGCCGTCGCCACGACCACGGCCGCGCCGAGCACGATCTGCCCCGTCTTGCGCTCGCGGGGAGGGAAGTCGTCGTCGAGCGGATCGGCGCGCAGCGCGCCCGGCTCCGTGGCCAGCGCCGCGGTCGCGGCGGCGGAGGACTCCAGCACGCGCCTCGGCATCTGGCTGGAGGCGGCCCACTCGAGGCTGTCGGCGAACGCGGCGCCGAACGCGTCGCAGCTCGGGTACCTCTCCTCGGGCCGCTTCGACAGGCCGCGCGCGAGCACCTGGTCGAGCGATGGCGGCACGCCGAGCTCGCGCGCGACCGGCGGCGGCTCGTCGCTCGCGATCTTCGACGCCACGGAGACCGCGTCGTCCCCCGGGAACGCGCGCTTGCCGGAGATCGCCTCGTACATGACGGCGGCGAGCGAGAACTGATCGCTCTCGGGCGAGAACTTCCCCGCGCGGAACGTCTCCGGCGCGCTGTACGCGGGCGTCCCCATGAGCCCTCCCTGGTGCGTCAGCGTCGAGTCCGGGATGCGGGCGATGCCGAAGTCGGCGATCTTGCCGCCCTTCGCGGACAGGATGATGTTCTCCGGCTTGATGTCGCGGTGAACGATGCCGGCCCGGTGCGCGATCGTGAGCGCCTCGCCGAGCTCGAGCGCGAGGCGCGCCGCCTGCGCCGCCGAGAGCGGGCGCTCGAGGAGGTGTTGCTTCAGCGTCGGCCCCTCGACGTACTCGAAGACGAGGTAGAGCCCGAAGTCCGGGTCCTCGCCGACGTCGTGGAGCGTGACGAGGTTCGGGTGCGTCACGCGGGCGGCGGCGCGCGCTTCGTGGCGCATCCTCACGATGAGCTGCTCGCGGACGTCGCGCGGGATGCGGAGATCGTCGCGCAGGTGCTTCAGCGCGACGTCGCGATCGAGCACCGGATCGTGCGCGAGCAGCACGCGCCCCATCGCCCCCTCGCCGAGCAGGCGCTGCACGTGGTAGCGGCCCAGGGCGGCCGGCAGCCCGGCGCAGTCGCTCGGCTGTGCGAGCGCGCCACGGCCGCCATCGGGGGACGAGGATCCAGGCACGTCGCGTCGTTTCTATCCGTCCGGCGGCCCCGGCGGAAGGCCTGGCCGGCGTCCGGCTTCCGGTTATTCTCTGCCGCAGCGCGCTCCGGGTTGATGCGCGGCGCCCGGGCTCTGCGGAGGCCGGGTCCCGGGCCCGGGCGGCACGCGAATCCAGAGAGGTCGCAGCGAGCACAGATGAGCACCGAGAGCGCGTCAAAGCCGGCCCAGGTCGCCGGACCTACCCGGAGGCGAGGCAAGGCCAAGTACATCGTCCTCCTCGGCCTCGTGGTCTCCATCGTTCTCGCCCAGCAGACGGGGCTCCTCGGCTTTGGCCTGGCGCACCTCCGCGCCGCCACGTTCCCGAAAGACGAGTCGCTGCTCGAATATGTCCACGGCAGCGCGCCCGGCGTCGTGATCGTCGACCCCCACCAGCTCGACCTGAAGGCGCTCGGCCCGGAGGGCAGCTCGGTGCGGCAGCACATCGAGCGCACCCGCGACGACATCAAGAAGGCGACGGGCGTCGACCTCGGCTTCGACGTCGACAAGCTGATCCTCTCCCCGTCGATCGTCGTCGCGCGCGGGCGCTTCAACGAGCAGAAGCTCGCCGAGCGGCTCGCGGAGCTCAGCTACGTCCAGGCGGAGCACAAGGGCGTGAAGTACCTGGTCCGCGCCGGCGAGGACGCGATCGCCGTGATCGGCGGGTCGACCCTCCTGTACGGCGCCGAGCCCGAGCTCCGGGCGAGCATCGACGCCGAGGAGGCCGGGACGTCGCTGGCGAGCCGGGAGGAGGCCACGTCGCGCCTCGCGCACATCGGCTGGGATCGCCCCGTGCTCGGCGTCGCCCTGCTCTCCGAGAGCAAGCCGAGCCTCCGCGCGATCCTCACCGGCTCCACCGGCCCGCGCGCGGTCACCGTCGGCATCTCGACGAAGGGCGGGCTCTCGGCGACCGTCGCGATCGACGCCGCGTCGGCCGACGCGGCCGAGGAGCTCCGGAAGCTCCTCGAGGAGAAGCGCGCGAACCTGGATGCGCTCAAGGCGCTCGCCGGGCCTGAGGCCGGCGCAGCGCTCGCCGAGGTCGCGAAGCGCGCGGCGCTCACCGTCGACGCGGGGGCGGGCCGGCTCATGGTGCAGGTGGACGTGCGCCCGGAAGAGCTCGACGTGCTGGCCAAGGCAGGCGCGAAGGCGGCCGGCTCGCTCGGGGAGGTGTACAAGAACGTGCGGCTGCTCCAGCTCCTCGCGCCGGGCCCCTGACGCCGTCGTCTCGGCGCGCGGCGCGCGTGGCCAGGGCCCCGCGCAGCGCGCTGGGCTAGGGCTCTGCGCAGCGCGGGCACTGCGCCTCGACCCTGTCGGTCGCGCTCTTCACCCGGGTGCGCGCCGCGTCGCACCGCTGGTCCGCGTCGCCGGCGAGCCCGCAGAGGTGCTGCGCGGCGCGGCTCATCGAGGCGAGCGCGCGGCACGCTGTCTCGCACGGCGCCGCGGACACCTTCTCGGCCTCGGCCTTCTTGCTCGGGCGCTCCGGGCCGGCCGTCGTGGCCCGCGGCGCGCTGTCGGGTGCCCTCGGAGGCGCTGGCGCCGCGGCCGGGGGTGGCGCCGGTGATGTCGCTACCGGCGACGGCTCCCCGGGCTGCGCCGACTGCGCCGCGCTTCGGTCCTCGCTTCCACCCGCTGGCGCGCCGAGGACCCGGTCGAGCTCGCCTTCCGCGCGCTCCAGCTCCGCGAGCGCGTCCTCGGCCGTCCCGGGGGCGCCCTCCGCCTGGCTCGACATGACGGTCGCACCGGCGGGCTCCGCCGCCGGCGCGTGCGCGACCGCGGCGCCGCCGCAACCCGAGAGCGCGACGGCGGCGATCCACAGGGGGGCGGCTGCGGCAGACCAAGCTCGGTGTCGGTTCATCGGTCCTCCTGCGCCTGACGCCTGGCGCCCGGCTTTCGGCTCATCGCCGCGTCGCGCTGCGCGCGCCGCGCGCGTGGGTGCTGCTCGCGGCGGGGCGCAGGTTGACTCCCGCTCCGTGCGCTATGCTCCGCGGCGATGAATCTGCTTCGACCGATCGGCGCACTCGTTCTGGCTCTCGGACTGATCGCAGGCTGTCAGCGGAGCAGCTCGCGCCGGCCTCCGTCACAGCCGTCGTACGGCCAGGGCTACCCGCCGTACGGCGCGCCTCCGCAGGGCTACCCGCAGCAGCCCGGCTACCCGCAGCAGCAGCCCGGCTACCCGCAGCAGCAGCCCGGCTACCCGCAGCAGCAGCCCGGCTACCCGCAGCAGCAGCCCGGCTACCCGCCGGCGCAGACCGGGCCCGCGCCGGCGCCCACCTTCTCCGTGCCCACGGTGCCCGGGCTGCCGGTGCTGGGCGATCCCATCAACGACATCAACCTCGGCTGGCTCCAGACCGAGGCCGGCGTCGTGATGGGCGCGCTGATCGGCGCGCTGCCGTCGGCCGCGCAGCAGAAGGTGAGGGGCATCCCGTTCATCGCCGATCCGACGGTGGGCGAGGTGAACGCGTTCGCCGGCTGCGACGATCAGCGGATGCCGTTCATGGCGATCACGGACGGGCTGCTCGAGATCCAGTCGCAGATCGCGCAGTTCAAGGCGACCGACGAGATCTTCGGGACGAAGAAGCTCGACGAGTTCCTGCGGATGCTCGCGCAGAGGCAGCGGCCCGGGCAGCCGATCCTCCGCCCGCCGGCGGGCTTCATCGATCCGGTGCAGCACACGGACGCGCGCAAGGTCGCGCGGCAGCGCCAGCTCTACGACGAGCAGCTCGCGTTCGTGCTCGGCCACGAGCTCGGCCACCATCACCTCGGGCACACGGGCTGCGCGAACGGGCAGGGCGGGAGCCGCGGCGTCACGCCCGCGGACCTCGGGCGGATGCTGTCGCGCGCGCTCCCCGTCTTCAACCAGCCGAACGAGATCGCGGCGGACGTCGCCGGCGTGAACAACCTGCTCAGCGCCGGCGCGCGCCAGCAGGGCTACCGGTGGACCGAGGGGGGCGCGATGCTCACGCTCGGCTTCTTCGCGTCGCTCGATCAGCTCACGCCCGCCGCGATCCTGTTCGCCTTCGAGCAGACGCACCCGCACCCGCTGCTGCGCCAGCCTGTCGTCCAGCAGACCGCCAACACATGGCGGCTGACGGGGGGCGCGACCTCATTTCCGTTCCCTGGCTTCGGCGGCTGAACCGCGGGGTTCCGCGCCGGTGCGCGCTCGCGAGCGCCCGGCCGGAGGGCCCGCGCGCTGCTTCGGCTTGACGCGACCGCGCAGCGCTCCTCCCATCGCGCCGAAAGGAGTCCACCATGCAAGCACAGCTCGGGATCGAGGACGTCAAGGAAGGCACGGGCGCCGAGGCGAAGCACGGACAGCTCGTGACGGTGCACTACGTCGGCACGCTGACCAACGGCAGCAAGTTCGACAGCTCGCGCGACCGCAACCAGGGCTTCTCGTTCAACCTGGGCGCGGGGCAGGTGATCAAGGGGTGGGATCAGGGGGTCGCCGGCATGAAGGTCGGCGGCGTCCGCAAGCTGACCATCCCGCCGGAGCTCGGCTACGGCGCGCGCGGGTTCCCGCCGGTGATCCCGCCGAACTCGACCCTCCTCTTCGAGGTCGAGCTGCTCTCGGTCAAGTGATGCGTCGCGTCGCCCCCGCACCGAAGGCGCCCGCTCGCCGCGCATGACGGCGCGGGCGCTGGCGGCGGGGCGGCGCTCGCGCCGTCGCGCGCGCCCGCGCCGCGGCTCACGGCTTGATGGGGGCGCCACACTCCACGCAGAAGCGGTTGCCGATGAAGAGCTCGTGCTTGCAGTGCGCGCACCGCGCGACCCGCACCTCGGTCGGGCGCTTCGCGGGCTTCGCCGGCGGAGCCTCCTTCACCGGGGCCCTCGGCGAGCTCGGCGCGGCCGCGACAGCGGCGTAGCGCCCCGAGCCGGTGGCTGCGCGAGAGCGCCGGTCCGTCAACGGCACGGCGGCCATGCGCGCCGCCCTTCCCGAGGCGCCCTGGGCCTGGCTGCGCAGGCCGCTGTCCGCGATCGAGTGGACCTGCTGCGCCGCGACGCGCTCGCCGTCCGACGACGCGGCCGCCTCGAGATCGACCTCCTCGACGAGCGACTGCGTCTCCTCGACCGCCGCCGCCGGCGGCATCGTCGCGCCGAACTCGTCGATGCGATGGGGCCGGGTGTCCTCGAGCTCCGCGCTGTCTGGCTGCCGCTCCTCCGGCGCTTCGGGCTGGATGCGGACGATCAGCGCCGAGATGTTGTCGGTCCCGCCCGCCTCGTTCGCCATCGCGATGAGGAGCTCGCAGGCATCTTGCGGCTCCTGGGTGATCTCGAACACATCGAGGATCTGCTGCTCCGACACCATCCCGCTCAGCCCATCGGAGCAGAGCAGGAAAACGTCGCCGGGCAGGATGCGCTCCGAGCGGATGTCGACCTTCACCGCGTCCTTCATGCCGAGCGCGCGCGTGATGATGTTCTTCGGGAGCCTCGCGAGCTCGTCCTGGCTCAGGTCGGGCTTGAGGGCGAGGGCGTCGTTGATGAGCGAGTGGTCCTTGGTGAGCTGCTCGATCGCGCCCTGCCGGATCCGGTAGCAGCGGCTATCGCCGACGTGCCCGACGTGGATCTGCTCCGTTTCGGAGCAGACGTAGGCGGCGACCACCGTCGACCCCATGCCCTGGTGCTGGGTGTAGGTGTTCGAGATGACGAACACATCGTGGTTCGCCTTGCGGATCGCGGCGACGATGCGTCGAGCTCCCGGGTCGAGCTCCTGTTCGTCGGCAGGGGCGGGGCCGGGCAGGATGCCGGCCCGGGTCGCCTCGAAGAAGTTGTCGAGCGACCGGGTCGCGAGCGCGCTGGCGACGTTGCCCGCGTTGTGCCCGCCCATGCCGTCGGCCACCACGAACAGGCCGAGCTCGGACTTCACGAGGACGTTGTCCTCGTTGTGCTTTCGCTGGCGTCCAACGTCGGTCACGGCAGCCGCGACGGGTCGGGTGCGGCTGCTCGTCCTGAACTCGCCCATTCGCGGCTGATTATACCTGCCCAGCCCTCCGGACCGCCCAGATTCCGGCTGCTTTACCGGCGGGGTTTTTCCTGGGGGCCCTCGGCCTGGAGGGCGATCCTCCGAGACGTACCGGCCGAGGCGGAGGGCGTACGTGCCCCCCGGGGCATGGGATCGAGCGCGAGACGCAGGCCGAACTGGAAGAATCCGTAGGCCGCCGCCCTGGATCCGTCGCCCGGGCGCGAGAGGTAGGTGCCCCCGTCGAGCTCGGCGAAGACCCCGAGGCCGAAGCTCGATACAGGGTAGAAATCGGCGCCCAGGGCGATGCGGGCGACATCGAGCCCATGGAACACATCGTCGGGGGCTGTCTGGCCAGCTGCCGAGTCCTCCGACCCCGTGAGGACGGCCCTCCGGTATCCCACGCCGTAGCTGATCCAGGGATCGACAGCGAGGCCCTGGGCGAGGTGGTAGACGAACCCGAGGCCCAGGTCGAGGCTCTGGCCGGAGCAGCCGCTGCAGCCTCCCGCGGCGGAGAGCAGGGCATAGGAGCCGCTTGCTTCCAGGACGGTCACGCGGCTCAGGCCGATGCCGATGTTGCCGCCGAACGCGAGCCCGCCCGACACCCTGTCGCTGACCGGTTGATCGACGGCCAGGCTGCCGAACGGCTGGCTGTAGCCGGCCCGCGCCTGGAGAAGGAGGTGTCCGGCTCGCTCGTCGGGCGCGGCGGGGCGCCTGGCGCCGGCTTCCGGCCCGAGCTCCTCTTCTTCTTCGTCGGCGGCGGTCGCCGTCTCTACCGGCTGGGGTGCCGGCTGGGCCAGAGCCTGGCTGGCCGAGAGCACCCAGCTCGCTGCCGCCATCGCCACGCCGAGCGCCGGCGCGGTCCACCTTGTTGAGCGCGATCTCACGGACGGCCTCTAGAACAGCGCGGTCCCGAGCGCAAAGGGGGCGACGGCTGCGGGCGCAGGAATGTGTCGGCCGGGCGGCGCGAGCGACGCAACTGCGCCCCGCGTGGGGACGACAGAGATCCTGGATATGGAAAACGCACCCTTCTGCTGCGAAGAGGACCTTCCCCTGGGACCCGCCACGTCGGCTCACCGCGCATCCGCGCCGGCCGCCGCGCTACCCGCGAGGGAGCTCGCCGGCGCGGGCCTGGATCGGCCGGGCCCCGCTGCTCACGGCGGCCTGCCGATGCGGGACATCACGCACGAGCTGACGGACGATCGCGAAGAGCTCACCACGGTGTGGCTTCGCTGCGAGGGCAGCGGCGGCGCTCCAGCGCACATCGCCGTCGCGCCGGGCGCCGAGCTCACCCTGGGCAGCGGGCCGGCGGCGGGCGTGAGGATCGACGACCCCGCGGTGAGCGCCCGCCACTGCCGCGTCGCGCACCGCGGCACCGCGATCGAGGTGACCGATCTCGACTCGCGCAACGGCGTCCGCGTCGGCGGCGTGCGGGTACGGCAGGCGAGGCTCGTCTCTGGCGGCTGCTTCGAGATCGGCCGCACCGCGCTGTGGGTCGAGGCGGCGCGGAAGGTGCCCACGATCGAGGAGGCGCCGCCGCTGCCGTCGCTCATCGGCCGCTCGCCGCCGATGCGACAGCTCGCCGCGGCGGTGCGGCGGGCGGCGCCGCTCCAGCTGCCCGTGCTCCTGCGCGGCGAGTCGGGCACGGGGAAGGATCTTGTCGCGCGGGCGATCCACGCGGAGAGCACCCGGGCCGGCCGGCCGTTCGTGGTCCTGAACGCCGCCACGATCCTGCGCGAGCTCGCCGAGTCCGAGCTGTTCGGGCACCGGCGGGGCGCGTACACCGGCGCGCACCGGGATCGGCGGGGCGCGTTCGTCGAGGCGCACGAGGGCACGCTCTTCCTCGACGAGATCGCGTCGCTCTCGCTGGAGGTCCAGGCGAAGCTGCTGCGCGTCGTGGAGGAGGGGGTGGTGCGGCCGCTGGGCGGGGAGGGGACGACGCAGGTCAACGTGCGGCTCATCGTCGCGACCTGCGAGCCGCTGGAGACGCTGGTCCTCGAGCGGCGCTTCCGCGCGGATCTCTACGAGCGCCTCGCTGTGTGCCGCATCCAGCTGCCCGCGCTGCGCGAGCGGCCCGACGACATCCCGCTCCTCGCCGAGCACCTGCTCTCGAGCTCGGAGCTCGGTCCGCGCCAGCTGTCCCCCGGGGCGCTCGTGGCGCTGAGGGCGCACCGCTGGCAAGGCAACGTCCGCGAGCTGCGGAACGTGCTCATCCAGGCCGCGCTCCGCTCGAACGGCCGCGTGCTCCCGGAGCACATCACGGCCGTCCTCGCGGATCGCGAGCCGCCGCCGCGCCGGAAGATCACGCCTGCCGAGGCGCTCCGCGCGTTCGAGGAGGTAGGGGGCAACGTCAGCGCCGCGGCGCGGCTTGCGGATATCCCGCGCACGACGATGCGGGATCTGCTGCGCGCGGCGAAGGAGAGGTGAGGGCGGCGAGGGGGCGCTCTCCCGGGAGCACGCGCCGAGGGGGTGAGCGTGGGGGCCGCGGAGCTCCCATGCCAGCGATCGATCGCGGGCGCCTTCACGCCACAACCCGCGGGCGCCGGGCGCCGAGGGCGGCGAGGGCGAGCACGAAGAGCGCCGCCAGCGTCCGGGGCGAGGGGGGAGGGGCGCCGGGGGCAGCGAGGGCGCAGCCGCTCGTGTCGTGGTGGTACGCGTCGAGCGGCGCATCGACGCATCGATGCGTCCGGTCGCAGACCTTGCCGTCCACGCAATCGCGGACCGACCCGCAGCGGGTCAGGCATTGTCCTGTGGCCTTGTCGCACGCATAAGAGGCGCAGGTCTTCGGCTCGCCGGCCACGCACACGCCGTCCTCGCAGTGGTCGTCTGGCGTGCACGGGTCGTGATCGCGGTCGCAGCGCGCGCCGTCGTCCTTCGCTGGGTTGTCGCACGCCCCCGTCGACGGATTGCAGCTGCCCTGCTTGTGGCACTCATCGGGCGACGGGCAGAGGACCTCGTCGAGCCCTGTGCAGATCTGGCCCTGGCACGCGTCGCGCCGGGTACAGAGGTTGCCATCATCGCAGGTGGCGCCCTCGTCTTTGGGCGTCTCCGGCGAGCAGATCCCCGTCCTCGTGTTGCACACGCCCGGCTCGTGGCAACCATCGGATCCCGTGCAGACCACGGGGTTCGTGCCCTGGCAGGCGCCGTCGTGGCAAACGTCGTCCTGGGTGCAGGCGTCGCCGTCGTCGCAGGCGACGTGGTCGACCAGCTCGCAGGTGCCCGGGCGCCGGGCGCCGGTGGAGATGAGGGTGATGTCGGTGGTGATCGCGCAGACGTCGCAGGGGCCGCCGTCGCAGGCCGCGTCGCAGCAGACGCCGTCGACGCAGAAGCCGCTCTGGCAGTCCCTCGCCCGGCGGCACAGCGTGCCATGGGAGAGGAGCTCGAACAGCTCGGCGGTGGCGAGCGGGATCCCGTCGGCTCCAACGCCGCCGACCACGAGCACCGTGCCGTCCTGGAGCAAGAGCCCCGCGGGCTCGTGCCTGGGCGTCCTCAACAAGCGGACCTCGTGCCAGACTTTCTCCGCTGGGTCGTAGAGCTCCACGCTCGCCAACGGGCCGCCGGCGTCGGCGCCACCCGCGACCAGCACCCGTCCGTCCGGCAGCACCGTGGCCACATGGCCAATGCGCGCATGGTTCATCGGAGCCGTAGGCGAAAAGGATCCGGTCGCTGGATCGAAGAGCTCGACCCGGGCAAGAACGCCATCGCTGCTCGCACCTCCAGCGATCAGGACCTGACCCGTCCTCAGAAGTGTGGCGGTATGGCCGGTGCGGGCGTCGCTCATCCCCAAGGGAACCGGTGCCCATTGGTCGGCTATCGGATCGTACAGCTCTGCGTCTCTGAGAGTGCCAACGTGTCCCCAGCCTCCGGCAGCCAGCACCTGCCCGCTCGGCAGCAGCGTTGCGGTGAACTGCCAGCGGGCCGTCTGCATGGCACCGTTGCAGGGAATCCATTCGTCGGTGCTCGGGTTGTATCGTTCGGCATCGCCGAGCGCGCCGCCGCTCCCCCAACCCCCGGCGACCAGCACCTGCTCGTTGTTGAGCCGGACCGCAGCGTGGTGGGCGCGGGCGCGGTTCATGGCGCCGGCGGGCAGCCAGGTTTCCTCCGCCGGGTCGTACCGCTCCGCGCTCGCGAGAGGACCGCCGGCGCTGTTGCCGCCCGCGACGAGCACCTGGTCGTCTGGCAGCAGCGTCGCGGTGTGAGCATGTCGGGCGCTGTTCATCCTGGCGGCCACGAGCCAGGTTCGTCTCCCTGGATCGTACTGCTCCACGCTCGCCTCGTAGCCGGCGTTGCTGAGCCCCCCGGCGACCAGCACGCGATGGTCGGGCAGCGGCGTCACGGTGGGGTGGACACGGCCCGTGCGCATCGACGCCGCGGTCGCCCAGCGCCCAGCTGGGTCGTACAGCTCCGCGCTCGCGAGAGGACCAGCAAGGGCGCCGCCACCCGCGATGAGCACCTGCCCGCTCGGCAGCAGCGTCGCGGTGTGATCCCTGCGGGTGATGGCCATCGAGCCGGCGGGCTGCCATGTTCCCGTCGCAGGGTCGTACAGCTCCGCGCTCGCGAGCCGACCACCGGAGGCGTAGCCGCCCGTGACCAGCACCTGCCCGTTCGGCAGCAGCGTCGCGGTGTGCGCACCACGGGCGTTGGCCATCGAGCCGGTGGGGAACCAGGTTCCCGTCGCAGGGTCGTACAGCTCTGCGCCCGCGATAAAGTGATAGGAGACGCCGTCATAGCCGCCCGCGACCAGCACCTGCCCGCTCGGCAGCAGCGTCGCGGTGTGTACAACGCGGGCGTTGGCCATCGAGCCGGTGGGGAACCAGGTTCCCGTCGCAGGGTCGTACAGCTCCGCGCTCGCGAGAAAATCAGCGGAGGCGAAGGCGTTGTCACGGCCGCCCGCGACCAGCACCTGCCCGCTCGGCAGCAGCGTCGCGGTGTGCTCATCACGGGCGGTGCGCATCGAGCCGGCGGGCTGCCAGCTTCCCGTCGCCGCGTCGTACAGCTCCGCGCTCGCGAGAGAATCATCGGAGGTGGAGGCGAAGTCATAGCCGCCCGCGACGAGCACCTGCCCGCGCGGCAGCAGCGTCGCGGTATGAAGAGTGCGGGCGGTGCCCATCGAGGCGGCGAGCAACCAGGTTCCCGTCGCCACGTCGTACAGCGCCGCGCTCGCGCCCGCGACGAGCACCTGCCCGCCCGGCAGCAGCGTCGCGGTGTGATCAGAGCCGTCGATGCCCATCGGGCCGGCGGGCTGCCAGGTTCCCATCGTGGGGTCGTACAGCTCCGCGCTCGCGGGAGAAGTATCGGAGTCGACGCCAACGCCGCCCGCGACGAGCACCTGCCCGCTCGGCAGCAGCGTCGCGGTGTGACCACTGCGGGCGGCGCGCATCGAGCCGGCGGGCTGCCAGCTGCCCGTCGCCGCGTCGTACAGCTCCGTGCTCGCGAGAGGATCACCGAACGTGGAGCCGAAGTCATGGCCGCCCGCGACCAGCACCTGCCCGCTCGGCAGCAGCGTCGCGGTGTGAAGAGCGCGGGCGGTGCCCATCGAGCCGGCGGGCTGCCAGCTGCTCGTCGCCGGGTCGTATAGCTCCGCGCTCACGAGAGAACCATCGGGATGGTCAGAGCCGCCCGTGACCAGCACCTGCCCGCTCGGCAGCAGCGTCGCGGTGTGAAGAGTGCGGGCGGTGCGCATCGAGCCGGCGGGCTGCCAGCTGCCCGTCGCCGGGTCGTACAGCTCCGCGCTCGCGAGAGAACTGTTGGAGGCGTCGTCATAGCCGCCCGTGACCAGCACCTGCCCGCTCGGCCGCAGCGTCGCGGTGTGCATAGCGCGAGCGGTGCGCATCGAGCCGGCGGGCTGCCAGCTGCCCGTCGCCGGGTCGTACAGCTCCGCGCTCGCGAGAGAACTGTTGGAGGCGTAGTCACGGCCGCCCGTGACCAGCACCCGCCCGCTCGGCAGCAGCGTCGCGGTGTGACGAGCGCGGGCGGTGCGCATCGAGCCGGCAGGTTGCCAGCTGCCCGTCGCCGGGTCGTACAGCTCCGCGCTCGTGAGAGGAGCCTCGCGGTCGACGCCAACGCCGCCCGTGACCAGCACCCGTCCGTTCGGCAGCAGCGTCGCGGTGTGCTCATCGCGGGCGGTGCCCATCGAGGCGGCGAGCAACCAGGTTCCCGTCGCCACGTCGTACAGCGCCGCGCTCGCGAGAGAACCACCGGCGCCGAAGCCGCCCGCGACGAGCACCTGCCCGCCCGGCAGCAGCGTCGCGGTGTGATCAGAGCCGGCGATGCCCATCGGGCCGGCGGGCTGCCAGGTTCCCATCGTGGGGTCGTACAGCTCAGAAGTATCGGAGTCGAAGCCAACGCCGCCCGCGACGAGCACCTGCCCGCTCGGCAGCAGCGTCGCGCTGTGACCAGCGCGGCCGGCGCTCATCCCGTCCGTCGCCTGCCACACCGGATCGACCAGCACCTCCTCCCCGCTGGCCTGCACCCACAGCTCGATCCGCTGCCCGCGCGCCGCGAGCCGCGCCGCGATCGCTCTCCCCCCGCCGGCATGCGCCTCGGGCGCCGTGACCCGCATCCGCGCTCTGCCGCCCTCGTCCAGCACCGCCACCGCCTCGCCTTCTTGTCGCAGCGCCGCGCCGTCCACCTCCCACACGGCGACCGGCGCATCGCTCGTCACGTGCTCCGCCTCGAGCAGCAGCCACTCCTCCGCGCCCCCGCCCGCCATCGCCGTCCAGTACGACCGACCTCCGGTTCGGGCATAGGTCACCGCGCTGCGTTCGAGCGCCGCCTCGCCCGCCGCGCCGATCTCGCGTACGGCGAACGCAAACCCCCTCTGGCCGCGGAAGCGCAGCCCCTGCTCGCCACGCGCAGGCAGCACCGCCTCGATCGTCTCTGCCGCGGGCTGGAACCGTCCCGGCACCTCCTCCCGCGACCTCGCCACAAACCCCTCACGGGTCGGCACGAACCCCGCGCCCGCCGCGAGGACCTGCGTCACCTGCTGCGGAAAGCGCGCGCGCAGCGCCTCGCTCGGCCCCTGCGAAGGCTCGCCCGCGTCGCTGTCGCTGCATCCAACCAGCCCCCCGAGCGCCACCACGAGCAGCACCACCCAGCAGCCAAGCAGCCCGCACCTCGACAAGAACGCGAAACGCATGACCCCTCCCGCAAGCGTGCAAGCGTCAAAAATCGAACCGCACCCCCACCGTCGGCGCCACGGCGACGACGACGCCGCCCACCAGCGTCTCGGCGCTGAACCACCCATAGCCGTCGGGACCGGCGCGGATCCCGTCCGCCTCGCGCCATGCCGGCCGCGACACCGCGAACAGCACCGGCACCTCCAGCCCCGCGTTCAGCGCGACATGCTCGCTGAGCGACCACGCGACGCGCACCTCGGGCGTGACGAACACGAAGCGCGCCGCCTGCGTCCCCACGACCGTTCCCAGCGAGTAAGCCTCCGCGCCCGCCGTGCGCGCGGTGAACGAGCCGCGCCGCGCGTCGGACATCGACCCGAAGACGCCGCCCGCGCCGAGCCGGAAGCGGATCGGCAAGCCCGCGTCGAGCGCGTAGCCGACCCACGCGCCGAGGAACAGGCCGCGCAGCCGGAGCACGTCGTCGACCTGGCCAGCGACGGTCGTATCGCCCGCGCCCGCGGCGTCCATCTCGCTCGCCGTCTGCGCAGCGGGGTCCCCGACGAGGTTGAGCGATGTGCGCCGCCCGCGCATCGCCTGCTTCACCGACAGCGCGCCGAACGATGCCCCGAACCCGATGCCCGAGCTCAGCTGGTACCCGCCGCGGAGCACGCCGTAGCTCCCGGCGCCCACGCCCGCGCTGCACCCCGTCCCGCACGTGCCCGCCACGTCGCCCCCGAAGCTCGGCGCGATCAGCAACGCCGTCCCCAGTTCCACGAGGAAGCGCGGCGGCGGCGGCGGCTTGCGCCAGAAGGGCGACCCGGGATCGCGCTCGAGCTCCACCGAGAGCGCCGCCCGCCCGTCGCGCGCGAGCACGATCGCTTGCGTCCCGGGCAGGAACCCCTCGGCCGTGACCTCGACGATGTGCTTCCCCGTGCGGACCTGACCTTGCCACGGACCCCGGCCGAGCGACACGCCGTCGAGCGACACGAGCGCGTCCACGGGCACGGGCGCGATGCGCAGCGCGGCGTCGAGCTCCTCCGCCTCGAGCCGCACCAGCGCGACCTCATCCACCCGGAGGCTCACGCGGACCGGCGCGGTGCCGAGGCGGCCCGCGCCGCGCAGGAGCACCACGTGCGCGCCAGGCGCGAGCGGCACCGAGAGCGGCGCCTCTGAGGTCTTGCCGACCTCGATGTCGTCGACGACCACCGAGAGCTCCCGCCCGCGCGCCTCGACGACGCGGAGCGTCCCTATCTGCTTCAGCCGGGCCAGGCGCGCCGCGACGCGCGCGGTCTTCCCGCCCGCGACCTCGACGCGCGTCTCGAAGGGCTCGAAGCCCTCCTTGTACACGCGCACGCCGTGGCTGCCCGCCGCGACCCGGAGCGGCGCGAGCAGCGGAAACTCCCCTCGGCGCTGCCCGTCGACGGTGATCGTCGCGCCGGGCTCGGCCTGCTCGATCTCGACGGTGCCGACGAGCCCGCGCAGCGCGATCACCTCGCGCTGGATCGCGTCCCGCCTCGCGGCCTCCAGGGTCTCCGAGAAGTCGCGCAGCACGACCTCGAAGAGATCGAGCGCCTCGTCGAAGCGCTGGAGGCGCTTCAGGCTCTCGGCGGCGCCGATCGTCGCGCCCTGGTTCGGGTAGAGCTCCCTCGACGCCTGGAACTCCGCGAGCGCGGCGCTGAAGGCCCCCTCCTGGTAGAGCTTCCTGCCCTTGTAAAAGCGCGCCGCCGCTTCGCCCTTCTTGTCCTCGGGCGACGCGCTCTCGCCGGCCTGCGGCTCAGGCTGAGCGAGCGCAACCCCCGGCGACAGAAGCGAGGCAGCGAGCAGGACCGCGATCGCTCTGGCCCGGCGTCGAAGCACGGTGAGGAAGGATACGGTCTATCGGAAGGTGTCGGGGATCAACGACCCCGCCGTGGAGGTCGCACTCGGGGGCGCGGACACCGCGGTCGCCTTCGGTGCGCCCGTCGCCCTCCCGATCGGCGGCGCCGCAGGCCTCGGCTTTGCCGTGTCGAGCTGCATCCTGGGCGGAGCGGCGCCGGCCTCGGTCAGGATCACCTCATCCCGCAGCTCGTCCTTGCCCTTGAAGAGCCGGACGCGATGCCGGCTCCCGGGCGCGCCCTCGATCGCTACCTCACCGCCGTCGACCTTCGCCGGCGCCCCGTCGATTTCAACCGATACGTCGGCCGGTGAAACGGCGAGCCTCGCACGCTGGAGGGCAGGGGGAGGCGCGGCGACGACGGGCGCCGTGCTCTCCGGCAGCGTGACCGGCGCCGGCGCCATCGCAGGGACCGAGGCCGCCGCCGCCTCGCTGGGCGAGGCGCTGTCCTGCTGGTTCGCCGCCCTCGAGAGGCTGAAGGCGATGACCCCGGCCGCCGTCGTGAGCCCCACCGCGGCGGCGGCCATGCGGCGCGGGCGCGCGCGAGAGCGAGGAGCACTCCGGCCGTTCGACCGCGCCGTCGCGTCGCCGGTGCCCATGGTGACGGTCGCCTGCAGGAGCGTCGTGGAGCCGGTGGCGGCTTCTCGCAGGGCCCCAGGCGCATCCTTGATCGTCGCCGGCTCGGAGGCCGCGCGCCCGACGCGCACCGCGATCCGCGTGATCATCCGCCGGTGTGCGTCGTCCGGTGGGAGCGACATCGGATGCTTCGGCGCGATCACGGCGCACGTCGCCTCGCTGACCGGGACCAGGTGCTCCTCGCGGAGCGAAGAGCCGTGGGGGAGGAGCGGGCGGATCGCGTCGAGCATCGCCGCCGCGCTCGGGAAGCGATCGCCGGCGTCGAACTTCAGCGCGCCATGGACCACGGCCGCTACCTCCGGGCCGACCCAGGGCGCGAGCTCCTGGATCGGCTCCGGGCTCACCGAGCAGATCGCCATGATCAGATCGCCGAACGCCCCGATGTGCTCGTGCGGAACCCTCCCCGAGAGCGCGCGGTAGAGGACCACGCCGAGCGACCAGAGATCGGTGTGGTAGTCGATGTCGCTGAGGCCCCGCGCCTGCTCGGGCGACATGTAGAGCGGCGAGCCGATGATCCCTCCGGTGCGGGTGAGGCCCGTGGTCGGGCCGCTCTGGTGCGGCTCCGGCTTGATCTTGGCGATGCCGAAATCGAGGATCTTGACCACGATCTCACCCTCCCCGCGGCGCGCGAGGAAGAGGTTCGCGGGCTTGATGTCCCGGTGCAGGATGCGCGCCTCATGGGCCTTCTGGAGACCCACGCAGACCTGCGCCGCGATGCGAAGGGCGGTGTCGGGCTCGAGCTTGCCGACCCTGTCGAGCAGGCGCTGGAGGTCTTCCCCTTCCAGGAGCTCCATCACCATGAAGGGCGCCCCGGTCGCCGGATCGGTCCCAGCGTCGCGCACCCGGACGATGTGCTCGGTGTCGAGCGCTCCCATCGCCCTCACCTCGCGCTGGAAGCGACTGACGCTGTTCTTGCTGCGGTTCAGCAGCTCGCCCTCGACGCACTTGAGCGCCAGGAGCTCGCCGGTCTCGACCAGCTCGACCTCATAGACCGAGCCCATCCCCCCTTGGCCGAGCAAGCGGAGCACCCGGTACTTGCCGTTGAACACCGCCCCGATCAAAGCGCACGCAGCATACGCGATGGACGAAGGCCGGGGAACGAGGGACGGCTGACTGGCAACGTCACATCGTCCCCCGCGCTCCTCGCCGTCCTGAGCGGGCTCTTCCTTCGACGCGCCCGCAGGTGCTCGCCGCGCGGCGCGCGAGGAGGCGTCGAAGGCCGCACAGCGATCGAGCAGGTCGAGGTCGCGGCGCAGAGTGGCGCACTGGCGAAGCACGCCCCCTGGAGGCGCCGGAGCGACGCGTCCATCCATCGCGCACAGCCAGACGCAATCCGTACGGATCCGACCCTCGGAGCGCACCTCCCGGCGCAACGCTGTGCCCTGCCAGCATCTCCCGGTGCCGTGCCAGCGCCTCCCGGCGGCTCCCCAGCAACCCCCGGACGCCTGCCTGCACCCGCTGGTACGGCTCCTCGGAGCCGCTGGTATGGCTCCTCGGACGTGCTGGTACGGCTCCTCGGACGTGCTGGTACGGCTCCTCGGACCTGCTGGTATGGCTCCTCGGACGTGCTGGTATGGCTCCTCGGACGTGCTGGTACGGCTCCTCGGACCTGCTGGTACAGCTCCCTGGAACCGCTGGTATGGCTCCTCGGACCTGCTGGTACGGCTCCCCGGCGCTGCGGACACGATCCGCGGCCGTCGCGGCGGCGCTGGCCGCGCTCCCGGGCCGCTGGACACGCGCGCCGGTCGGGTGGCGCGCATCCCGAGCGCGCTGGCGCAGCTCCCCGGCGTCGACACCGTGCTTCCGGACAGCCGGTATCTTGCCTGGAGCGGCCGCGAGCTCTGCCGTGGTGCTACGCCTGCCCGCTCGCCACCCCACTGGAGGTAGGTTCATGGGAATTGAACTGTCACAAGAGCAGCACGCCGTCCTGAAGGAGACCCGCGCGGTCGCGACCCCCGCGGAGTTTCAGGCCCTCCTCGATGCAGCGCGGCCCGAGATGGACCGCATCGTCCGCGAGGTCATGGAGCCGAGCCAGCCCATCTCGACCACCGTCACGGAGCTCCGGGACCTCTACCTGGCCGTCGTCCAGTACGAGGCGCCGCTCGCGAGCAAGGCTTACGGCCCCGAGCGTCGCGCGCTGCTCCGCGGCGCCATCCAGCTCCTCGACACGGCGAACCTCTGGTTCGGCGAGGGCAAGCGGACCGGCGCCTACCAGGTGCGGCCCGTCGACCAGGTGATCAAGGCGAGCCGGCCGTGGCGCGCGCGGCTCAAGGCGTTCGCCGACCAGGCGTTCGCGTTCGAGCCGGACGTCGCCGAGCAGTTCGCCGACGTCAACACGAGCGGCACGCTCGCCGAGGAGACCAGCGATCTCGCCATGCTGCTCCGGCTCGCCAAGCAGCACCAGGCCCGCCTCGCGCCCGTCGGCCTCACCGAGGACTTCCTGCGCGAGGGCAGCGCCTTGCTCGACGAGGTGAGCGGCCGCGACCTGCTCGGCATCCTCGGCCTGCGGAACCGGGAAGAGGCGATGGTGCTCCGCAACTCCATCGTGACGTATGCCACGCTGCTCGGGAACGAGGCGCGCGCCGCCGGCGTCAACGCCTGCTGGGACCTCCCCGAGGCGAAGCGCCGCTTCAGCGCCACCTCGTTCCGCAACGCCCTGCGGAGGCTCCGCCCGAAGCGCCGCGGCAGCGCCGCCGCGCCGGACGAGCCGTCGCCCGTCGAGACCAGGCCCGCGGACGCCAAGCCCGCCGAGACCAAGCCCGTCGAGCCGAAGCCCATCGAGCCCGCGCCGGTCTGAAGCCACTCCCGAACGAGAACGCGGCGTGCCAGCGCTGCGGACGCGCCGTAACCCCGCTGTCACGCTGGCAGGAGCGCCTGACTCAACCGGTCGCGCTTCGCCAGAGATGAGCTCTCCGCCGGGAAGACCCGATGGATGGCTCGATGCGCTGGCTCATGCTCATCAGGTATCGCTGCCCCTCCGTTGTCCCACGAGACCATGCGACCCTCCGCGGGCCGCTGATCGCGCACCGAGATCAGGCGGGCGAGGTCGTCCTCGAGGGCGCATCCACTGGGCCTTGCGCTCGCGATCCGCGCGTCACTGGGCGGTGCCCCGGAGGCGCTGCTTGACCGTCTCCTGAACGTCGGCGGGGAGCGACTGGAGATGCTCCTCGGAGAGCATGCGCAGCACCTCCACCGGGAGCAGGAGGATCACCTGCTCGGGGGTGAGGCCGGCGAGCCGCTGCTCGAGGGTGAGGCCGGCGAGCCGCTTTTCCAGAGGCATCGCCTCGACCAGTTTCTGGAACATCTCCTCGTACTCTGGGAGCTCCTCGATGTCCGGCTGCTTCATCCTCGTGTCCCTCATCCCCCGGGCCGCTGAGCGCGCACCGAGATTAAGCGGGCGACATCGTCACTCGAGGGCGCATCCAGTGGGCCTTGCTCTCGCGATCCGCACGTCAATGAGCGGTGCCCCGGAGGCGCTTCTTGATCGTTTCCTGAACGTCGGCGGGGAGCGACTGGAGATGCTCCTCGGGGAGCATGCGCAGCACCTCCACCGGGAGCGCGAGGATCGCCTGCTCGGGGGCGAGGCCGGCGAGCCGCTGCTCGGGGGCGAGGCCGGCGAGCCGCTGCTCGGGGGCGAGGCCGGCGAGCCGCTGCTCGGGGGCAAGCCCGGCGAGCCGCTGCTCGGGAGCGAGCCCGGCGAGCCGCTGCTCGGGGGCGAGGCCGGCGAGCCGCTGCTCGGGGGCGAGGCCGGCGAGCCGCTGCTCGGGGGCGAGGCCGGCGAGCCGCTGCTCGGGGGCAAGCCCGGCGAGCCGCTGCTCGGGGGCAAGCCCGGCGAGCCGCTTTTCCACGGGCATCGCCTCGACCAGCTTCTGGAACATCTCCTCGTACCCAGGGAGCTCCTCGATGTCCGGCTGCTTCATCCTCGTGTCCCTCATCCACTGCTTCAGCCACCGCGCTGCCTCGCCCGGCTGGGCGGGCCGATGGCTGAAGAGCCGCAGGTAGTCGTCGCGTTCCGCCTCGGTCACCTCGTCCGTGATGGCGAGGTACGTATCGTACATCGGTCCGTCGATGCGCGCATACCCGCCGCCGAGCGGGCTCAGAGTCCAGCCCTTGCGCGCCAGATCCTCGCGCAGCGTCGGCGTTACCGACGCGACCACCAGCACCAGCGTCAGGTCCCCTGGCGCCGGTAGCTCGTCGAGGTGGGCCGTTTCGTACAGTCCGCCATAGGTCACGAGCCGCACCAGATCCCCGGGCCGGAACGACGAGTCGACGGGGCTCTTGTACTCCACGATCGCCACCCGCCCGAGCCGCGCCCAGAGCGCGCGCAGCACGAGCGCTTGGTCATCCTTCCGCTCGGCGCCGACCCGGCGAAGGAGCAAGATGTCCGCGCGCTGCGGCTCGATCGTGAGCCGCACCTCGGACAGGACCTCGAAGTTTGGCGGAGCCCGGCCCGCGACGAGGCTCACGAAAGCCAGATGCCAGAGGTCGAATCGCAGCTCCACGACCGCGAGGCTACCTGGCGGCGAACACAGGTCAACCGAAGTGGACGGCTTGCGCCGCGGGCCGCGGCGCGAGCCGCCGCTATTGCTCGCACGCGTGGCGCGACATCACAGGATCGAGGGAAGATGACCCTGTCGCAACTCTCGGACCGGCGCCGCGCGAAGCCGCGGCAGAGCAGCCCGCGCTCGAGATAGGCATCGAGCTCCTTCTTCGTGTGCTCGGGCATCCGGACGGCGATGGCGCCGTCGTCGCTGGAGGGTGGTGGCGCGCTGCCGGCGGCCTACGCCGGATACCCGGCGCCGCGGGCGGCGGCCTCGAAGCGCTTGCCCAGCGCTCGGGATCACTGCGCGCGGAGTCGTGCCTTGCGTGGCCGGCCCCGCTTCACCGCCGGTAGCTCCCGCTGGCGGAACAGCACCCCAGGCCGGACGCCGAGCACGTCGGCCAGCCTCACAAGGACTGCCACCCCGACGTTGGTCTTGGCGCGCTCGACCTTCTGAAGGAAACCAAGGGCGATTTCTGCTGCGTCGGCGAGCTCTTGCTGCGTCATGCCGCGCTTGAGGCGGATGCGGCGGACGTTGGCCCCGATGGAGCTGAGCACCTCCGCCAACCGCGCATCAGGCATGGCGGAGGCGCCGCCCCTCGCGCAATCGATAATAGCATCTCATATGTCTCATTCGTGTTGCTGCACCCGCCTGCACCACCTAAGCTCTCCACAAGCAAGTGCTGCCCGCGACGGCGCCAACCGCCCGGGCAGCGTGGCCGAACCCCGCCAGAACGAGGTCCGACATGAAAACCGTACGTCCGCGCCCTGAAGAGGGCCAAGAGATCGATCCGCCCTCCCGCCGCCGCGTGCGCCCCGCCGCTCGCGGCCGGCTCGCCCGCCCGCCCGCGCCGCATCACCCGCCGTCTCACCCCGCCGTCTATCTCGAAGTCGCCGCGCTCCTCGAGCACCGCCTGCTCATCCGGAGCACGCTGCGCGCCCGCGGCGTCCGCACCGCGGATCTCGACGACGTCACGCAGGAGACCGTGCTCGGCGCCTGGCGCAGCATGGGCGCCGGCCGCTTCCGGCCGTCCCCCGATCAGCCGCCGCACGACGCCCTGCGCGCCTGGCTGGCCGCGGTCGCCTCGCGCCAGGCGTCGCACCACCGCGACAAGGCGTACCGCCGGCATGAGGTGCCCGCGGTCGAGCCGCACCGGCTCGCGGCGTTCGCCGCGCGCTCTCCGGAGCCGCGCCTCGTGGCGCGCGGGCTGCTCCGTGCCTTCCACCATCTCCGCGCGGAGCTCCGCGACGTCCTGGCGCTCACCGCCACCGGCCTCACGATGCGCGAGATCGCGGCGGCGCTCGCGATCCCGAGGCCGACCGTCGCCACGCGGCTCCGCCTCGCGCGGCGCCTCTTCGCCCGAGCCCTCACGCGCCGGCGGAGGTGGCCCCGATGAGCAGCGCTCCCCTTGGCGCCCCCGCCGAGACGGCGGCGGAGATCCCGACCGCGACCGAGGCCGGCTTGATCGAGATGGTGCTCGGCATCCCGGGTGTGGCGCCGCGCATCCTCGGCACGGCCGCCCTCCCGTCCCTCGGTCGCCTCTCTCCGGCGGCGCTCGCCGAGCGCGCCCAGCTCGCGCTCCCCGACGCGACCCGGCTCGCCGCTGCCTTCGAGCTCGGCCGCCGCTACCACGCCGCGCGGGCTCGTCGAGGAGCGCGTCTCACCGACGCCGCCCGCGTGGCGAGTTACTTCGGCCCGAGGCTCGCGTCGCTCGTCCACGAGGAGATGTGGATCGCGGCGCTCGACAGCCACGGCCGCGTGCGCGAGACGCGCATGCTGGCCCGCGGCGGCGCCGACGGGCTCTACGTGGGCTGCGCGGCCATCCTGCGCGCGGCGCTCGACATGGCGGCCCTCGGCTTCGTCCTCGCCCACAACCACCCGAGCGGCGATCCGACGCCGACGGAGGTGGACCAGGCGATGACCCAGGAGCTGCGAGATCTGTCCCAGGTGCTGAACGTCCCGCTCCAGGCCCACGTCATCGTCACGCCCAGCGGGCGCTACGCCGCCGTCCTGGAGTAGGTGGCCATCGCGGGCCGCAGCGCGCCGCTGCGGCCTGCTCCTCACCGCCTTGTCTCGCCTCGCGTCCCCGGGCAGGCTTGGCCCATGGGCCAGCCCGGCGAGAAGCAGCGCCGTGCCACGTACGCCGACCTCGAAGCCGTCCCGCCGAACAAGGTGGCGGAGCTCGTCCGCGGTACTTTGCACGTGTTCCCCCGGCCGGCACCGAAGCACGCTTGGGCGTCGTCCAGGCTAGGCGTCAAGCTGGGCGGGCCCTTCGACCTAGGCGACGGCGGGCCCGGCGGCTGGCACATCCTGGACGAGCCCGAGCTCCACTTCCCCGATCCGAACGCGCCCGGCGAGATCGACGCGCTCGTGCCCGACCTCGCGGGCTGGCGCGTCGAGCGCATGCGGGAGCTGCCCGACACGGCGTACTTCGAGCTCGCCCCGGACTGGATCTGCGAGGTGCTGAGCCCTTCGACGGAGGACGTCGACCGCGACGAGAAGATGCCGATCTATGCGCGCGAGGGCGTGCGGTACGCGTGGCTGGTCGACCCGATCGCGCGCACGCTCGAGGTCTTCGCGCTCGCGTCCGGGCGAGCCTGGACCCCCGTCGCGACCCACCGCGACGCCGCGCGCGTCCGCGTCGAGCCCTTCGATGCCATCGAGCTCGACCTCTCGGTGCTCTGGGCGAAGTAGCAGGCCGCCGCGCTGGCGACGGCAGCGGCGACGATCTGTGCCTTGAGGCCTCCTGCCGAGGCGAGGGGGGCCGGATCCCTGGTGGGCGGGACTAGAAGGTGCCCGCGACGGTGAGAGAGGCCTGGCCGGGCGCCACGAGCGGCGCGATCGCGGTGACGCGCGGGCCGTCGGACGCGGTCTGCTGCTTCTGGGGGTACCAATCGATCATGGCGTACGTCGCGGTGCCGACGACCCCGACGCCGAGGAGCACCCAGCCTGTGATCGCCCAGGGGAGCGCGCCGTCATAGCTGTCGAGCTCCTCCCGGAGGCTCCCGCACGCGTTCTCGAAGCCGGGGAGGTCGCCCGAGGGATCTTCGCGCCGGCCGCAGGGCTGAGCCCTGCGATTGGCGGGGATCGTGCTCTCGTTCTTGGCGACGAACGCCTTGATCTCGGTCCCGATCTCGTCGGCGTTGCCGCTGGCGTTCGCGGTGATGGCCGTGCCGACGATCCCCATGACCAGGCCGACCCCCGCGACGCCGGTCCCCACCCAGGCGAGCGGCTTGCGCGCGTACCAGTGGAAGAACGGCTCACGGCCGCCGGCGGTCTGGTCCGGGTTCATCGAGCCCATGGTGTTGCTCGTCGAGAGGGTGAATCCGCCGGAGCTCGTCGGGGCCGCGGGCGATGTGCCCGGCGCCGTCACGCCGGGGGTCGTCGCGCCGGGTGGCGTCGCGCCGGGCGTCGTTGCGCCGGGCGTAGTCGCGCCGGGGGCCGTCGTGCCGGGCGTGGGTTGCGTGGTGCCCGCCGGGGGCTGCCCCGGCAATGGCGTCGCCGCTCCGGGCGAGGTTGGCGTCGGCGTAGCCGGCGTCGGCGCGCCGGCGATCGGCGTGGGGGGAGCCCCGGTTGTTCCCAGGGTGAGCGTCGCAGGCGTGGCCACGCCGATCTTCGCGTCCACCTGGGTGGTCGCTGACCTGTCCTGGTAGGTCGCGAACAGGGTGTGCTTGCCCGGGGTCACGAACACCGGATCGGGCAGGGGCGCCTTGCCGACGAGGACGCCGTCCACGCTGATGTCCGCGCCGTTCGCGTCGGCGGCAACGACGATGAAGCCCGTCCTCCGCTTCACGTCGGCGATCGCCTTCTCCGCGGCGGCGCGCTGCTCCGGGGTCGCGCTGGCGTGCTCGCGCAGGAACTGCTGGAAGTGCTTGCCGGCGTCCTCCAGGTGATTGGAGCGAAGCTCGCTCTGTCCCAGGTTGAGCAGCACGGCCGGGTGTCGCTTGAGCGTGTAGACCTGGAGGAACGCGGTCCGCGCGTCCTCGAAGCGACCGGCGTCGTACGCCTTGACGCCGTCCTCGTAACGCTGTCGCGCGACCTCGGTGACGGGATCGGACGCCTGCGCGAAGCTCAGCGGCTCGCCGAGAGGGAAGGAGGTGAGCCCGGCCTCGGTGAGCACAGCAGGAGCGATGAGGGAGAGCAGGAGGACGGGGGCGCAGGCGCGTATTTTCATGGCTCCTCAGGTCGGGCTTCGCCTCGTCGGCGTCCGCGGAAGGTGACGGCTGCAAGCAAGCCTCGCTGCCGAGGCGGGAAACCGGGCCGCTTCAGAACGGCGCATCGCGGATGATGCCGCCGCCCTTGTTGCCTCCGGTCGAGCTTGTTCCGGGCTGCGTCGGCGCCGCAGGCGCAGGCTTCTTCGCCGGGGGCGTCGCCTTCGGCTCGGGCGGCGGCGCCGCGGGGGTCGTCCTGGCAGCGGAGGACGCCGCGGCGGCGGCGGAAGGCGGTGTCGCCGCGGGAGCAGGCGGGCTCGCCGGGGCGGAGGCGCTCGGCGGCGGTGCCGTCGTGGCGCCGCCTTCCGTGACCGAGGCGGCGGGCGACGCGCTGGCGGTCGGTTGCGCGGTGGCGACGGGGGTCGCGGCGGGCACGGTGGGCGGCGCCTCTGCCGCTGGCGAGGCCGACGTGGGCCCGGGCTCGGGGCCGGCGTCGTCGCGGCCCGGCCCGATCAAGGCGCGGCCGACGAAGAACAGGAAGGCCGCGCCCACGATCGCGATGCCGAGCCGCAGCGCCGTCTTGTTCGGGCTGGACACGGGGATCTCGATCGGATCGTGGTCTTCCGTGCGCGCGGCGGTCGCGGCCGCGGCGTCGGCCTTCCCCGCCGCCGGGTGCGCAGCGCGAGAGCGCGTGCGCGCAGCGCGCGCCGATCGCGGTTCATCGTCGGGCAGCGGCGCGGGCGCGGGTCGCGCCTGCGGCTCGGCCGCGCGCACGTCGGTCGGCGCGTCCGGCTCGGCCGCGTGCGCGCCGGGCATGTCGTCCGGCGCACCCATTCCGACGCGCGTTTTCCCGGCGGGCGCGGGATACTTGCCCCTCTTCCCCGGGCCGCCCTCCGGCGCGCTCGCGCTGGCAGCCCCGCCGGCCGCGTCGGTGTCCGTGAGCGGCAGAGCTGACGCCTGGCTGGGCTGCTCACCTCCGGCCGCTGCACCCGCGTCGCGGGACGCGGCCTCGGCAGCAGGAGCCCCCTTCGGCTCGTCTCCGACGGCGATGGTCGGGACACCGTCGATGACGGTGTCGGAGACGCCGGACGCACCGGCCGGCGGCGCCTGGAGGACGCCCGCAGCCGGCGCCCGTGGCGCAGCGCCGGTCGCCCCTGGGGCAGCGGCAGTCGCCGCCGGCGCGGCAGCGAAGGAGGCGACCGCGGGCTCGTGCCTCGCGCCGGACACGCCGACGATGGGCACCGCCGGGATCTCCGCCTGCTTCGCCGCGGGGGCGCCGGTCTCCGGTCCGGGGGCGCTGCCGCGCGCTTCACCCCGGGGGTTCGCCAGCTCGTCGAACCCCTCCCAGGATGGCCGGATCGACGCCGCGATCCGGTCCGCTTCCTCGGCAGAGAGGGAGCGCTCTTCAGGTTCCGCGGTCGTCGGTCGCTCCCCCGCAGTCATCGCGGGGAGGAACTTACCATCCGCGTCTACCGCACCGCAATCTCGCGACGGATCCGCGCTACCAGCAGCCGCCGCGCGAGGGCGGGGGAGCCCGCCCCGGGGCGCTCGGAGGTGGCCTCGAGCAGCTCATCCGCCGTGGGCCTCCAGCAGCAACGCATCGTCCCAGGTGTCGGCGACCTGGCTCACCGTCGTGACGATATCCTCGAACTCTTCGTACTCGAGCGCGCTGAGCCGCCGGAGGCAGCGCACCACCACCTCGTTGCGCGACCTGTCGATCGCGAAGGCCGCGTCGGAGGTGGCGACGAAGCTGAGCTCCAGGAGCCGCCGGTAGAACGCCTCGCGCCCGCTCAGGGGGACGGCCATGATGGGCGAGAAGACCATCAGGACGCCTCGCGCTTCCAGCACGTTGACGCCGATCGTCGCGCTCCCGTGCTGGAGCTGCGCGTACCCCGTCTCGTCGAGCGCGTTCGTGCCCGCTCCGCCCGGCGATCCGCCCCCGCCTCGAGAGCTCGCGGCGTACCGGGCGAGATACGCGTTGACCATGCTCGTCGCGTCGGCAAACCTCTCCCCCGACGCACGGTCCGCGTACAGGGGTGTCGTGGATGAAGTGGGCGTGAGGTCGGGCACGTGAAACCTCCGGGACGTATCGCCGTTCTCTCGTCGCGCAGGGCTGGCAGGGCTGGCAGGGCTGACCCGGCGAGTCGACGGCACACCAGCCCAGCGCAGCCCCATCGTACCGCCCCGGCGTTCGCGGCGATCACGCTTTTTGCCGTGGCAGCGCACGTCGCCGTGGCAGCGCACGCGCTCGGGTGCAGCGCCGAGGGCGGGGCGCCGGCCGCGCCCGCCGCCCTCTCCGACGAGCAGCGCGCCGCCGCGCTGCTCGATCCGGGCGCGCGGCTCCCGCCCCGCGCCGAGACGGTCGCCCTCGCCGACGCCGTCGCCATCGCGTCGTCGCGGGCCGGGGTGCCGGCGCAGGCGGCCGCGCTCGCGGAGCTCGCCGGCGATCTGCGCGTGCGGCTCTTCCGCCTCGATCAAGCGGTCACCGACGCGCGCGAGGCGATGGAGCTCTACGCCGCGGCCGCGACCGCCTTCCGCGGCACGGCCGAGCCGGCGCACGTCGAGCGCGCGTGCCAGGCCGAGCGCCGCCGCGCGCTGCTCGCCGGCGAGCTCGCCCACGACGCCGCCGCCGCGTACCGCGAGCTCTACCTGGTCTCGCGGCGCCACGCGGCCCTCGCCCCGCCCGCGCCCTCGGGCGGCGCGGCGCCGTCTCGCTCGCCGTGCCTCGGCGCGATCGCCGTCGCGCTGGCGCAGGCGGCCGCGTACCGGCCCAGCGGGGAAGCGCTGCGCGCGCTGGAGCAGGAGGGGCACCGCGTCGAGGGCGTCGCCCTCGCCCTCGCGCCCGCGTCCGCGCCCGCCTCCTCCGCCGCGCCGGCGAGCTCCGCGAGCGCGGCGCCGGTGCAGGTGACGACCGCGGACGCCGGCGGCGACCTCGTCGTCGCCCCGCGGGCTGTCGTGCCCTCCGGACCGGTGAAGATCACCGGGATCGAGCGGCACGGCTCGGACAAGGGGGCGCGCGTCGTGATCGAGCTCTCCGCGCCGACGACGTTCGACGTCGGCACGCTCGCGGCGGACGAGGACGCCGGCAAGGACGCCCGCGTCTTCGTCGACATCGCGGGCGCTACATCGCGCGGCGTCGCGCGGGAGATCGAGGTCGGCGGCGTCCTGCGGCGGGTGCGCGTCGGCGTGCAGCCGAAGGGCACCCGCGTCGTCCTCGATCTCGCGGCCAACCTGTACCGCCGGGTCTTCTACCTGCCCGAGCCGTTCCGGATCGTCGTCGACGTGAGCACCCGCCCTCCGGTGCGCGACGACAAGAGCAAGCCCGGCGGCGCCCGGGAGATCCGGCGCGTCGTGATCGACCCGGGGCACGGCGGCAACGACACCGGCGCGGTCGGCCCCACCGGGCTCCGGGAGAAGGACGTGACGCTCGACGTCGCCCACCGCGTCGCGCCGCTGCTCGCGCGCGAGCTCAAGATCGAGACGCTCCTCACGCGCGACAGCGACGTCTACGTCCCCCTGGAGCTCCGCACCGCCCGCGCGAACGCGTTCCACGCCGATCTGTTCGTCTCGATCCACTGCAACGCGAGCGACAACGGCCGCGCCCGCGGCGTCCAGACCTTCTCGCTCGCGGCGTCTCACGACGCCGAGACGACGTCGGCGCAGCTCGCCGCGCGCGAGAACGCCGCGCGCGCCGCGAGGGGAGGGCAGGGCGCGGATCCAGGCGACGCCGACGCCCGCCTCGAGGTGGAGGCGATCCTGTCGAACCTCAACGTCGGCGACATGGCCGCCCGGTCGCGCCACTTCGCCGAGCTGCTGCAGCGGTCGTCGCTCGCCTCGCTCGCGCCCCGCTACCCCGACACGAAGGATCAGGGCGTCAAGGGCGCGGGCTTCTTCGTCCTCGCCGGCGCCGACATGCCGGCCGCCCTGTTCGAGACGGCGTTCATCTCGAACCCCGAGGACGAGGCCCGCCTCGCCACCGCTGATTTCCGGCAGAAGATGGCGGACGCCGTCGTGAACGCGATCCGCGCCTACCGCGAGGGCAAGTGAGGGGCGCCGCCCGCCTGCGCAGACGTCGCCCGCGCGCGCTTCACCCTCGGTTCACCCTCGCTCGAGGCCCATGAGCCGCTCGAGCGAGTCGCGCAGCTCGCCGGCCTCGCCCTTCTTGATGAAGTCGTAAGCGCCGGCCTCGGTCGCGTTCTTCTTCATCTCCTCGTGGTTCGAGTACACGATACAGCGGATGTGCGAGGTCGCGTCGATCGACCGGAGGCGCTCCAGGCAGCGCACGCCGTCGAGGCCCGGCATCATGACGTCCAGGATGAGCGCGTCGGGCTGCAGGTTGCCCACCGCGACGAGGGCGTCGAACGGATCCTGGAACGTCGTCAGGTCGAACCGCCGCGAGAGGGTCTTGCGGAGCGCGGCGAGGACGGCGGGGTCGTCGTCGACCACGACGACCTTCGGCTTGCCCATCCGCAGGATCTCCGGGATCGGGTAGCCGTACTTTCGGAGGAAATCGAGCACGTCCAGCCGCCGGAAGCGGAGGTGCCGTCCGGGCGTGCGGAAGTGGCGGATCTCCCCCTTGTCCGCCCAGTTGTGGATGGTCTTGAGGTCCACCTGGCAAAAGCGCGCGACGTCGCTCGCGGTGAACAGCTCGGGCTGCGTCGTGTTCTCTTTCGGGTTCGTTTCCATGGCTCACTCCTCGAGATCAGGCGTCGCCGGCACGGAGGGGGCATTCGTCCGGGGGGCTTCGAGACTGGTCGGCACGGGTGGATCCGGGCTCTCGTTCCTGTTTGATGTAGATCGGGGATCCATGGGCGCAGCGCTCTTCGGCGACGAAGCGCCCGTGGCGCAGGACATAACGGGTCGGCCCCTCGGCGCGCCGCTCGCGGATCTCGTGCGAGGGGTCCCCCGGCAGCGCCAGATACGGCGGCTCGTCCCCGTCGCCCGGGACGAAGCGCGGGCAGATCGGCAGGAGCGACTGGCGCTCCGCCAGCGCCACGGCGCTGCGCACGTCCGCGGCCGCGGAGAGGAGCTCGAGCGTGCGCGAAGTCGGCGGGGCGAGAAAGATCTCGCCACGCTCGGCGCGCTCCAGGACCTCCCGCGGCCCGGCCCAGAAGCTCGTCGTCGTCTCGTGCCCGTCGTGTCGCCCGACCTGGCCGCGCGGCAGCGGCAGCAGGAAGAAGCGCGCGTCGAAGCGGCGCGGCTCGGAGAGGGGCGTGATCCATCGGGCCCATGGGACCAGCGCCCCGAGGGCGAGCTTCAGGCCACGCCGCTCGAGCGCCGCGTCGAGCGGCGTCCCGGCGGCAAGCTCCCGCAAGGCGGCGTCGATCGCGTCGTCGGACAGCGGCATGTCGGTCGGGACAATGGCCCCTTCCTCCAGCGTCTCGCGGCATGCCGCCACGCACAGCGCGCGCGCCGGCGCCTCGTCCGTCGCGAACAAGGCGGCGCGCGCCGGCGGCTCGGTCGCCCGATCCCTCCAGACTTCCGCGCCGTCCTGTGCGTCCACCTTCCCACCAGGGAACACAACGGCGCCGCCCATGAAGCTCGAGCTCGCGTGGCGGCGAACGCAGAACACCTCGAGCCCAGCGTGACCATCACGGAGAACGACCACCGTGGCGGCGTCGCGAGGTCGTACCGGGTTTCGGTTCTGATCAAAATCCAGCAATCTAGGATAAATTTGTTCCACGTGAGCTGTCTTTCGTCAAACCGTCCTCTGCGTCTCTTTTCTGGCGTGCTCTGCGGTGAGCATGCCTGTTCGGGGCCAATGCCGCCGCCCTTTCCGGCTGCTCGGGGCTTCCCCGTAGACGCTTTCCACTCTCTCCTGACACCGATGCCGCAACGCGCTGGCGGTCGCGGCCGTTTCACGGAAGCCTCGGTATTTGCCGGACGATACGAACGAACTCTGCCTTTGACGGAGGCGTCGTTGACGGGCTCGGCGCTCACGCCTAGAATCCCGCGCCTCGCAATTTCGGGGGCTGTCTGGCCTCTCCGGATATGTCGCGGAGCCGTAAGCCCCGTTTCGACAGCCGGGGGGGGCAGCGCCCCGCGGCTTGCATGCGCCAGGGAGCTCAGACGGCAGCGCCGAACGGCGCATTCGACGCGAGAGGACCTATGAACAAGGCCCAGCTGAAAAAGTTCAAGACCCTGCTTGAGACGAAGCGCGACGAGATCGTCAAGAAGGCCAAGCAAACGCTGACCGAAGACATGATGCTCGACGCGAACGATCTCCCGGACGAGATGGACCTCGCGTCGAGCGAGTACCTGCAGTCGTTCACGTTCCGGCTCCGGGGCCGCGAGAAGTCGTTCCTCGACAAGATCCAGAAGGCGCTGGTGAAGATCGAGGACGGCTCGTTCGGCAAGTGCGAGGAGTGCGAGGAGGAGATCTCGGCGAAGCGCCTCGAGGCGCGCCCCGAGACGAGCCTCTGCATCCGCTGCAAAGAGGACCAGGAGAGGGTCGAGAAGGATTACGGCTGACGCTGCGCCGCGCGAGGGCCTCCGGCTCGGCGGCCTCCGCGCGCTGCGGTCTCCGCGTCGTCGGGCGTGCGCTCCCGGCTCCGGTCCATGTCGTGGGGGCCGGGCGGGGCCACGCCCGTTTTTCTATTTGCGGGCGGCCGCGCGGCCGCGCGGCGCCTGCGCGCCGCGGCGCTTGGCCGCCGTGAGCACCTCGCGCAGGTACGCGCCGGTGAACGACGCCTCCTCCTGCGCCACGTCCTCCGGCGTGCCCGCCGCCACGATCGTCCCGCCGCGCTCGCCGCCCTCGGGGCCGAGGTCGATCACCCAGTCGCTGCAGGCGATGACATCGAGGTTGTGCTCGATCACGAGGACGGTGTTCCCGGCGTCGCGCAGGCTCATGAGGCTCGCGGTGAGCACCTCGATGTCCGAGAAGTGCAGGCCCGTCGTCGGCTCGTCGAGCACGTAGAGCGTGCGGCCGGTGGCCTTGCGGGCGAGCTCGCGCGCGAGCTTCACGCGCTGCGCCTCGCCGCCCGAGAGCGTCGTCGCGGGCTGACCCAGCGTGATGTAGCCGAGGCCGACCCGCGCGAGCGCGGCGAGCCGCTCCCGGACGCGCGGGAGCGCCTCGAACTGCTCGATCGCCTGCTCGACCGTGAGGTCGAGCGCGTCGGCGATCGACATCCCGCGGTAGAGCACCTCGAGCGTCTCGCGGTTGTACCTGCGGCCCCCGCACGTCTCGCACGTCACGAAGATGTCGGGCAGGAAGTGCATCTCGATCCGGAGCACGCCGTCGCCCTGGCAGGCCTCGCAGCGGCCGCCCTTCACGTTGAACGAGAAGCGGCCCGCCTTGTACCCGCGCGTCCTCGCCTCCGGGAGGCCCGCGTAGAGCTCGCGGAGCAGGCCGAAGACCCCCGTGTACGTCGCCGGGTTGGAGCGCGGCGTGCGCCCGATGGGGGCCTGGTCGATCGAGATCACCTTGTCGATGTGCGAGAGGCCCTCGATCCCGTCGCACGCGCCGATCGGCGCCGAGCTCCGGTACAGCTCGTTCTTCGCGGCGGGCAGCAGCGTGTCGACGATGAGGCTCGACTTGCCCGAGCCGGACACGCCGGTGACCGTGCAGAAGAGGCCGACGGGGATGTCGGCCGTCACATTGCGGAGGTTGTGCGCCCGCGCGCCGGCCACGCGGATGAAGCGCTCGTCGGGGCGCCGGCGCTTCGTCGGGATCGCCAGCTGCTTCTTGCCGCTGAGGTAGGGGCCCGTGATCGACGCGGGATCGGCGCTCAGCTCCTCCGGCGTGCCCTGCGCCACCACGTTGCCGCCGTGCACGCCCGCGCCCGGGCCCATGTCCACGACGTGGTCGGCCGCGAGGATGGCGTCGCGGTCGTGCTCGACGACGACCACGGTGTTGCCGAGGTCCACGAGCCGCCGGAGCGCCTCGAGCAGGCGCGTGTTGTCGCGCGCGTGCAGGCCCACCGACGGCTCGTCGAGCACGTAGAGCACGCCGACGAGCGCGGCCCCGATCTGCGTCGCGAGGCGGATGCGCTGGCCCTCGCCGCCGGAGAGCGTCTGCGCGGAGCGGTCGAGCGTGAGGTAGTCGAGCCCGACGTCGATGAGGAACCCGAGGCGGGCGATCACCGCCCGGAGCAGCGGCTCCGCGATCGCGCGCTCGCGCGGCGCGAGCCCGATGTCGACCGGGGCGTCGCCCGTCCCCGAGCCGTCGCCCCGCGGCGCCCCGTCCCTGGGCGGCATGAGCCCCTCGAGGAAGACGCGCAGCGTGCGCAGCGGCAGGGTGCCGACGTCGGCGATGTTGCGATCGCCGAGCCGCACGGCGAGCGCCTCGGGGCGCAGGCGCCTGCCGTCGCAGGCGTCGCACACCCGCGTGATGACGAAGCGGCCGATCTCGTCGGAGAGCGCGGCGCTGTCCTCGTCGGGATCGGCGTCCTCCTCGTCGCTCAGCGCGGGCTCGCCGCTGCTGAGCAGGCGCTCTAGCCGCGGGATGATCCCCTCGTAGGCGGCCTTCTTCTTCCCCCGGCCGCCGCCGGGCTCGCCCCCCTCGAGGATCGCCTGCCGCACGGCCGCCGGCAGCTTGGCCCACGGGACGTCCGGATCGCAGCCGAGCGCCTGGACGGCCCGGTCGGTCTCCGTGGCGAGCGCGAGCGACCCGCGGCGGCCCCAGGCCACGACGGCGCCCTCGCGGAGCGTCCGCCGCGGGTCGGGGACCACGCGGTCCGGATCGATGCGGGTCCTCGCGCCGATGCCGTCGCAGGCCGGGCAGGCGCCGTGGGGGCCGTTGAAGGAGAACATCCGCGGCTCGATCGGCGGCAGGGAGATGCCGCAGTCGATGCACGCGAAGCGCTCGCTCATCCAGAGCGGCTCGATCTTCATGCCCTCGCTGGAGATGTCGACGAGCAGCCTGCCTTCGCCCAGCTTGAGGGCGAGCTCGACCGAGTCGGTGAGCCGGCCCTTGATGCCCTCCTTGACCACGATCCGATCCACGACCACGTCGAGGTCGTGCGCGCGCGTTCGATCGAGGACGATCTCGTCGCCGAGGTCGACGACCTCGCCGTCGATGCGCGCGCGCACGAAGCCCTCGCGGCGCAGCCGCTCGATGTCGAGCTTCAGCTCTCCGCGGCGCCCTCGCGCGATGGGCGCCATGATCGTGACCCGCGTCTTGTCCCCGAAGTCGAGGATCCGGTCGACGATCTGCTGCACGGTCTGGGCCTCGATCCGCTTGCCGCACGCGGGGCAGTGCGGGGTGCCGACCCGCGCGAAGAGCAGCCGGAGGTAGTCCGAGATCTCGGTCACCGTGCCGACGGTGGAGCGCGGGCTCTTCGCCAGCGCGCGCTGCTCGATCGCGATCGCGGGCGAGAGGCCCTCGATCGACTCCACGTCGGGCTTGGACAGCTGCTCGAGGAACTGACGCGCATACGCGGAGAGCGACTCCACGTACCGGCGCTGCCCCTCCGCGTAGATGGTGTCGAACGCCAGGGACGATTTGCCAGAGCCGCTGGGGCCGGTGATCACCACCAGGCGGTCGCGCGGAAGCGACACGCTGACGTTCTTGAGGTTGTGCTGCCGAGCGCCTCGAACGACCAGTCGATCCATAGGGGGAACCGGAGAGCTATCACACACGGACGCGGGCGTGGCGCCGGTCCTGCGCGCGGCGCCACGCTCGCCCGCCCGCGCGCGGCGCGCGTCGCGTCGAAAACCGCCGGCGTATGGGGCGCGGGCCAAGGCCTTCCGGATGTCCTGGAATTCTTCTCACGTCGCTGCGCTGCGAGCTGGACTATGAGGGGGCGCGCGGGGTGACGTGGAAGCGCGCTCAAGAAGTGTCCTGATGGCGGTGGGCGCCGGCGTTGCGCTGGGCGCTGTCGCGCTCATGGCGCGCTACGCCCCCGAGCTGGACGCGCTGCTCCTGATGCCGTCCCCTCCGCCCGGGCGGCTCGATGCCCGCGCTGCCGCCCCGCGTCTCACCGAGCCCGCGGCGCCGTCCGCCTCGCCGCCAGCGCCTCTCTCGCCGTCGTCCACTCCGCCTGCGCCCGGCGCGGCCGCTCGCCCGGGGGAGCCTGCCGCGCCGGCTCCGGGCTCGCCCCCCGACGCCCCGGCCCCGCTCGTCGACCGCTTCGCCGCGGACCCGGCGGCGCGCGCCGCGTGCGCGGACGACATGACCCTCGTGGAGGGCGACTTCTGCCCGGCCCTTCCGTACGTGTGCGCTCGCGCCGGCGACGGGGCCGGCCACGGCTGCCCCGAGTACGCGCGCGGCGCCCGGTGCCGTGCGGCCGTGGATCCCCGGCGCTTCTGCGTCGACCGCCACGAGTGGCCGAACCGGGTCGGCGAGCTCCCGCGCGTCTACGTCGACTGGTACGAGGCGAAGTCGCTCTGCGCTTCGGTGGGCAAGCGGCTCTGCCGGCGCTCCGAGTGGATCCTCGCTTGCGAAGGACCGAAGCGCTTGCCCTATCCTTGGGGCTTCGTGCGCACGCCCAGCCCCTGCAACATCGACCGCGCCGCGATCGCGTTCGACATCGGCGCGATCGTGGACGAGGCGACCCGCGAGGACGAGATCGCCCGGCTGTGGCAGGCCGACCCGATCGGATCGCACCCGAACTGCATCAGCGCGTACGGCGCGTACGACCTCTCCGGCAACGTCGACGAGTGGACCGACAACCTCGCCGACGATCCGAGCACGGCGCGCCCGGCCACGCTCAACGGCGGCTACTGGGGGCCCGTCCGGAACACCTGCCGCCTCACGACGGGGGGGCACGGGCCGACCTTCAAGTTCTACCAGGCCGGCTTCCGTTGCTGCGCCGACACGGTCGACGGCGTCGTCACGCCGCCGCCGCGGCCGTTCATCGAGCAGCGCGACGGCGAGAAGGACGACGTGTACGACTGACATGCGGGAGCGCATCGCCTTCATCGCCGCCCTCGTCGTCGCCGCCCTGGTGAGCGCGCTCCTCTTCGCCCCCCGCTTCCAGAGGCCGCGGGAGCCGCTCGAGGTGGCGAGCGCCGCCTCGCCGGCGAGCGTCGCCCCGCCGGAGCCGGCGCCGCCCGTGTCCGCGCTCGCCCCGCCGCCGCCCCCTCCGCTGCCCGGGTACGTACGCGTCAACCCGGCGAGCGCCACGGCGTGCCTCTCGGGGATGGTGCTCGTCGACGGCATCTACTGCCCCTACGTCGGGCACCACTGCGCCGCGTACATCGACGAGGAGAAGGACGTCTGCGCGCGGTTCGAGCCCGAGGTCCTCTGCGAGGGGCGCCTCCAGCACCGGCGCTTCTGCATCGACGTCTTCGAGTACCCGAACCTCGAGGGCGTCCGCCCTGCGGTGATGGTCAACTGGCTGGAGGCGAAGCGCGCGTGCGAGGTCGAGGGCAAGCGGCTCTGCTCCGGCGAGGAGTGGGAGTTCGCGTGCGAGGGCCCGCAGATGTGGCCGTACCCCTACGGCATCGCGCGCGATCCCGAGGCCTGCAACATCGACAGGAAGATCTCGATGCCCGTGCTCGAGACGTTCTCCGACCCGTGGAAGATCTCCACGGAGGTCGAGCGGCTCGACCGCCGGGTCGCGTCCGGGGAGATGCACCGGTGCGTGAGCCCCTTCGGCGTGCGCGACATGACCGGCAACGTCGACGAGTGGGTGAACAACTCGCTCGGCAAGATGGACGAGAAGCCGTTTCGCTCGACGCTGAAGGGGGGCTACTGGGGGCCGATCCGCTCGAGGTGCCGCCCGGTCACGTCGACGCACAACCGGTGGTTCCGCTTCTACCAGGTCGGCTTCCGGTGCTGCGCCGACGCGCTCGACGGGGGCAAGGCCGTGGCCCCCGCCGACAAGGCAGCCCGCATCCCGCGGCGCAGCCCGATGGCCGATCCGGGCGGGCGGCAGCAGCCTTGAGCGAGGGGCAGCCTTGAGCGAGGGGCAGCCTTGAGCGAGGGGCAGCCTTGAGCGAGGGGCAGCCTTGAGCGAGGGCCGCGGCGCGCCGGGCTGCGGACCTGGCGCGGGCGGCTGCGCGCCGGCGAGGTGCCCGGGCGGCGAGCGCGCCGCCTGCGACCGGCTCTCCACGGCCGGGGCGGCGCGGACCGCCGCGGAACGTGCTCGATCACCGGTCCGCCGCGGTCAATCCGGGCCCGCCGAAACCGCTCCCCTTCCAACGGCGCGCCGCTTGGACTACGTTGTCCGCCGGTGCTTCAACAGGCGGACCCGCTCAGGGCTTCGCCCCTGCACCAGGGCCTATAGCTCAATCGGTCAGAGCCCCCGGCTCATAACCGGGCTGTTCCTGGTTCGAGTCCAGGTGGGCCCACGAAAGCCACGAAACAGAAGGAGACAAGGAAGCACGTGAGCATCCGCGAGCAGATCGCATTCCTCGAAGAGCTGTCGGCCATCGACAGCGAGATCCGCCGCATCGATGAGCAGCTCGACAAGCAGCGCGGCAGCCTGGAAGGGATGCGGTCCGAGCTGAAGCGGCTAGAGGAGCGGCTGAAGGGCGATCGAGAGACCCTGGCGGCGATGGAGAAGACGCGGTCCGAGCTCGTCATCGAGTTCCGCCAGATGTCGAACCAGATCGAGCGCTCGCGGGAGAAGCTGCAGCGCTCCCGCAACGAGCGCGAGTCGAACGCCGCTCAGCGCGAGATCGAGGAGCTGCGCAAGCTGCACCGCGATCGGGAGGAAGAGATCGAGCGGCTGAACTCGGCCGCCGAGGGCGCGCGCACCGCGATCGATCAAGCCGAGGCGAAGCGCGTCGAGCTGTCGGGGGCGATCGACGGCAGCGCGCCGGGGACGCAGGCGTCGCTGGCCTCGCTCGAGGCCGAGCGTGTCCAGCGCGCCGAGGCGCGCCAGCAGGTGGTCAGCCAGCTGCCGGTCGTCCTGTACCGCCGCTACGAGTCGATCCGCACGCGCAGGCCCGTCGCGATCGCCCGCACGTACGACGGCACGTGCCTCGGCTGCCACCTCTCGGTGCCGCCGATGATGTTCCAGAAGATGCGCCGTCAGGAGGAGTTCGAGCGGTGCCCGCACTGCGCCCGGATCCTCTACTACATGCCGCCAGAGCCCGCGCCGGGCAGCTCGCCGGCCGCGGACCCCTCCCGCGCCTGATCCCGGGTTGCGGCTTGAAGACCTGCTCCGCCTGCTTCAGGCTCTTTTCGCACGACAGCGGCTTCTGCCCGGTCGACGGCCAGCGCCTCATCCCGGTCAACGAAGCGTCCCCGCCCAGGCACCCGGATGACAGGCGCGTCGGCGCGACCCTCTGCGGCGGTCGCTACCAGATCTGGCGGATCGTCGCGGACGGGGGCATGGGGCGCGTCTACCAGGCGCTCGACCTCCAGGCCGGCCGCAGCGTCGCCCTGAAGATCCTCCACCCCGAGGTCGCGCTCGACGACGTGAGCGTCGAGCGGTTTCACCGCGAGTTCGAGGTCAGCGCGTCGCTGCCGCACGACCACATCGTCGAGGTGCTCGCCTTCGAGAAGACAGAGGACCACAGCTTCGCGCTGGTCATGGAGTACCTCGAGGGCGAGGAGCTGCGGACGGTCCTCAAGCGCGACAAGGTGCTGCGCCCCGAGCGCCTCGTGCGGATGCTGTCGCAGCTCGCGCTCGGCCTCGTGGAGGCGCACGAGCGCAAGGTGGTGCACCGCGATCTCAAGCCGGACAACATCTTCCTCGTCGGCACGCGCGACGGCGACAAGGTGAAGATCCTCGACTTCGGCAGCGTGCGCGACAACAGCGAGGGCGCGAAGAAGCTGACGGTCGTCGGCACGACGATCGGCTCCCCCTTCTACATGTCGCCCGAGCAGGCGCAGGGGCTGCTCGCGCTCGACCACCGCGCCGACGTCTGGTCGGTCGCGGCGATCGTCTTCGAGTGCGTCACGGGGCGGGTCCCGTTCCACGCGTCGACCGGCCCGATGATCCTCGTGACCATCATGGGCAGCAACCCGCTGCCCCCGAGCGAGGCGGGCAAGGCCCACGGCGTCCCGGCGTCGCTCGATCCGGTGATGGAAAAGGCGTTCATGAAGACCCCGGAAGCGCGCCTCTCCTCCGTCGGCCTGCTGGCGGACGGCGTCGGTCATGCGTACGGCCTCGCGGGGTCTCACCGCGACTGGGCTTACATGCCGCAGGAGGAGCTCGCGGCGCGCATCCGCGCGGCGCTGCCGGCCGTCCTGGCCCGCCACCAGAAGGCCGCCGAGGGCGCGAGCGTGGCCCACGCCGGCGCGGACAGCCGGGCTGTCGCCGCCGCGCTGGCTGCTCCCTCGGCGGGCGCTACCGACGCGTTCGCCGAGGATATGGTGATGGGAGTACCCCAGCGTTTGCCGCGCTGGGTCGTGCCCGCTGTGGCCGGCGTGGCGGTGCTGCTCTGCGCGCTCGTCGCCCTGCTGATCTCGCGCTGACGACGCGCTGAGCCGTGCCCCGTCCGGCGCGGCGTGCCGGTCCTTCGGGGAGCCTCCGGGAAGCCTCCGGGAAGCCTCCGGGAAGCCTCCGGGAAGCCTCCGGGAAGCCTCCGGGAAGGCCGACGGCCCCAGGTTCGCGCCGGCGCCGCCGCTGTGTTATTTGTGTTGACCATGAGCACTCATCCTTCAACTCGGACCCGCAAGCCCCTCTCCGCCGCGATGTGCCTGATTGCACTCTCCGGGATCGCCGCCCTCGGCTCGGGCTGTAACCAGAGCGAAGCGGCGACCTCTCGCGCAGCCGAGGCGCCCGCCGCCGCGCCGCAGGGCGGAAAGTCGAAGGTCGAGGATGCGGTCTACACCCTCGAAATGAAGCCGACGGGGACGTACACGGCCGGCAAGGAGGGCCTCGTGGAGGTGTCGCTCCTGTCGAAGGGCGACTACCACATCAACGACAAGTACCCCATCAAGTTCAAGGTCGCCGAGGCGGCCGCCGAGGGCGTTTCGTACCCGAAGCCCCTGCTGAAGCGTGAAGACGGCTCGTTCGAGGAGAACAAGGGCCTCCTCAAGGTTCCGTTCGTCGCGGCCAAGAAGGGCAAGACCAAGGTGGCGGGCGTGCTCTCCTTCAGCATCTGTAGCGCCGCGAACTGCTTGATGCAGAAGCAGGAGCTCGAGGCGGTCATCGACGTGCAGTAAGCACAGCGGTAAACTCGGCCCCACGTGAACAACGACACCTCCGGTAGCCGGGAGGGCCAGCCCGGCGCGGTTGGCCCCAGCCAGACAGTTCAGGGCAGCGCAGGGGAGCGGGCCCGGAAGGCCCTCTCCGAGCTCGATGCCATCGCTTCCTCGATGGCCCGGCGCTTCAGCGAGGAGCAGCGGGTCCTCTCCTTCCAGCAGTTCCTGGAGCTCTTCGCCTCGAATCCGGTTCGCTTCGGGCGTGACGCGGCCCGCTACGTCCGCGACATGTTCGATCACTTCGGCACGCGGACCATCAAGAAGCCCTGGGGAGAGCTGACCCGCTTCCAGCTGTTCGATCTGCCGTGGGAGGTCCCTGCGGACGAGGCGGAGAAGCAGCGCGCGACGGCCTCGTCGGCCTACCACGGCCGGGATTTCGCGCTGATCGGCCACGAGGAGCTCCAGGCCGAGGTGTACCGGGTGCTCTGCAATTTCGTGCGCGAGGGCAGGGCCAACCGGCTCATCCTGATGCACGGGCCGAACGGCTCGGCGAAGAGCACGCTCGCTGGCTGCATCCTGCGCGCCCTGGAGCACTACTCGACGCTCGACGAGGGCGCCGTCTACCGCTTCCACTGGGTGTTCCCGAGCCGCAAGACGATGCGCGGCTCGATCGGCTTCGGCGGCGACGTGAAGGCGAGCGCCGCGGACGGGACGAGCTACGCGCACCTCGCCGACGATCAGATCGACGCCCGGCTCGTGATCGAGCTCAGGGATCACCCGCTGTTCCTGCTCCCGGTGCGCGAGCGGCGGGCGCTCATCCTGAAGCTCTATGAGGACGCCGGCGCGACGGAGCCGCCGCCCGAGTGGCTGATGAGCGGCAAGCTGTCCCACAAGAACCAGCAGGTCTTCGAGGCGCTGCTCGTGGCGAGCGGCGGCTCGCTGGTCGAGACGCTGCGGCACGTCCAGGTCGAGCGGTACTTCATCTCGCGGCGCTACCGCGTCGGCGCCGTCACGATCGGGCCGGAGCTCTCGGTGGACGCCGGTGAGCGGCAGATCACGGCGGATCGCTCGCTCGCCTCGCTCCCGACCTCCCTCCAGGCGACGACGCTCTTCGAGGCGCACGGCGAGCTGATCGAGGCCGCCGGCGGGGTGCTCGAGTTCAGCGATCTGCTGAAGCGCCCGCTCGACGCGTTCCGCTACTTGCAGCTCACGCTGGAGACGGGCGAGGTCAGCCTGCCGCAGCAGACGCTGCAGACGAACGTCGTCATGATCGGCAGCGCGAACGACGTTCACCTCAACGCCTTCCGCGAGCACCCGGAGTTCCCGAGCTTCCGCGGGCGCTTCGAGCTGCTGCGCGCGCCGTACCTCCGGAGCTACGTCGACGAGCAGACGATCTACGACACGCAGATCGTCCCGTTCGTGACCCGCCACGTCGCCCCGCACGCGACGCGCGTCGCCGCGCAGTTCGCCGTGCTCACCCGCATGCGGCAGCCGGAGGCGAAGCGGTACCCCGACGCGCTCGCGCCGCTCGTCTCGAGCCTCACCGCCGTCGAGAAGATGGAGCTGTTCGCGACGGGCACGGCGCCGGAGCGGTTCGACGCCGAGGCGCAGAAGGTCCTGCGCGCCGGCATCGAGGCCATCTACCACGAGAGCGACGCGTCGGTGGACTTCGAGGGGCGGCTCGGCGTCTCGCCGCGCGAGGTGCGGACCCTCCTGCTCGACGCGGCGCAGAGCGTGGACCACGCGTGCCTCTCGCCGTTCTCCGTGCTGTCGGAGCTCGACGCGCTCTGCAAGCGCCAGGCGGAGTACGACTGGCTCAAGGAGAAGCAGCTCGCGGGCGGCTACCACGACCACCGTCTGTTCCGCGAGGTCGTGCGCACGCGGCTGCTCGACACGATCGAGGAGGAGATGCGGACCGCCAGCGGCCTCGTCGACGAGACCCGTTACGCCGAGCTGTTCGATCGCTACATCTCCCACGTCGGCGTCTGGGTGAAGGGCGAGAAGATCAGGAACCCGCACACGGGCGACTTCGAGAACCCGGACGAGCGCATGATGCGCGAGGTGGAGGCGCTGCTCGGGATCCGCACGAAGCACGACGACCACCGGCGCGGCCTGATCTCGGCGATAGCGGCGTGGGCCATCGACCACCCGGGCCAGAAGATCGTGAACGCGGTCGTGTTCCCGCAGCAGATCCGCAAGGTGCGCGAGGCGGTGTTCACCGAGCGGCGCAAGGGCGTCGCGCTGCTGGTGCGCGACCTCGTCGCCCTGCTCCGCGACGCGCAGGGCGCGCAGGGCGACGCCAAGCCCGACAAGGGCTGGGGCGAGCTGCGCGAGGAAGAGCGCCGGAACGCGACGCGCGCGCTGCAGCGGCTGCACGGAATGGGCTACTGCGATCGCTGCGCGCTCGACGCCGCGAGCGCGCTGCTCCGCGCGCGCTTCGCGGAGCTCGTGACCTGAAGCGAAGCATGATCATCGACTCGCACTGCCACGTCGATCCGCACCACTTCCGCGAGGGAGCGGACGCCGTCCTCGACCGCGCGCGGGCCGCCGGCGTGGACGCGTTCGTCGTCGTCGGCGTCGACGCCGACCTCTCGGCGGCGCGCTTCGCCGCGGACCTCGCGGCGCGGCGCGCCGACGTGCACGCCGCGGTCGGCGTGCATCCGCACGACGCCTCCGCCCTCGACGACAGGATGCTCGCCGAGCTCGAGGTGCTCGCGCGCCGCCCCGAGGTGGTCGCCGTCGGCGAGATCGGCCTCGACTACCACTACATGCACTCGCCGCGGGACACACAGCAGCGCGTGTTCGCCGACCTCGTCGCCCTCGCGCGCAAGGTCGAGAAGCCGATCGTCATCCACACGCGCGAGGCGGCCGAGGACACGCTCGCGATCCTGGAGCGCGCAGGGGCGAGCGAGGTCGGGGGCGTCATCCACTGCTTCTCCGAGGATCGCGCGTTCGCCGAGCGTGCGCTCGCGCTCGATTTCGACCTCTCGTTCTCGGGCATCGTGACCTTCAAGAGCGCGCGCGCGATCCAGGAGGTCGCCGCGTGGGCGCCCGGGGACCGGATCCTGGTCGAGACAGACAGCCCTTACCTCGCGCCCGTGCCGTTCCGGGGGAAGCGGTGCGAGCCAGGGCATGTGCTGCACACGGCCCGCTTCGTCGCGGAGCTCCGGGGCGAGCCGTTCGAGGCGCTCGCCGCCCGCACCGCGGAGAACACCTGCAGGCGGCTCCGGCTGCGCTCGCGCGCGCCGGAGCCCGCCGCGTCCGCCGCGCTCACCGGCTGAAACGGGCCCGCGCGGTCCGCGCCTCCGGGCTCGCGCCAGGCGCATTTCGAGGCATAGTGACAGGACGATGGCGCAGAGGTCTCGCGACGACGGCCGCCGGATCGCCTCCGCGTGGGCGCTCTCCGTCGCGGCGCACGCGGGGCTCCTCGGGGCCGGCGCGCTGATCGTCGCGGGCTCGCTCTCGGCGCGGGAGGTGGCGCTCGCGCGAACGGTCGGATCGCCGGCCGCGACGCGCGCGCCGATCGAGATCGAGCTGCCGGTGGTCTCGGACGGCACGCTCGACAGCGCGGCCGCGGTCGCGCCCGAGCGACCCGCGCGCCTGGCTCGCGGAGGAGGAGAAGGCGCAGCGCGGCCAGACACGGGCGCGAGCGGCCGCGGCGGTACGGACGCGGCCGAGCTGCCCGCGCTGAACCTCGCCGACAGGGACGACGCCACCTTCCTGTCTCCCGAGGTCCGGTCGCGCCTCGACAGGAGCCAGATCCAGCGCGTCCGCTCGTCGTCTCAGCGCGCCTCGCGCGAGGACTGGCGCGCGAGCCGCGAGCCCATGGAGCTCACGTTCCTCGCCGGTGGTCGCGCCGGCAGCCGGGTCGAACGGCGCGCCTCCGCCGAGCGCGATCCGTCGATGGGCGCGCGCGACCGCGGCGCGCCCGAGCGCCGGGGCAGCGCGCGCGGCGCTGCAGCCACGCCCGCAGGCGTCGAGAGCGCGGCCGATGCGCTCGGCGCGCCCGGCACGACGCTGCCGGTGGGAGCCAGCCCGCGCGCCGCTGGCGGGGCCGTGGAAGGAGGCGAGCGCGCGTCCGCGGGGCTGGGCGTGCGCGACGGGCGGCCTGGCGACGATCACCGCGACAGCGCGGCGGTCCCGCTGGCGCGGCCGATGGTCGCCGCGGGGACGCCCTCGGTTCCCGCCGACGTCGCGGGGCGACCGAACGACACGCTCGACAGCGAGCAGGAGGTGGCGACGGCGATCCAGTCGCTCGTTCACGCCAGCTCGGCCGGAGGCGCTCGCGGGCTCGGTCCGGGCGGGGAGGCAGGACCTGGCGCGACCGGCTCGGGCGGCGTGGCGAGGGCCGGCTCGCGCTCCAGCGCGCTCGGCTCCGGGCGCGGCCGCCTGCTCGACAACGACCCGCTCGATCGCCGGCGCAGCCTCTACATGCGGCAGGTCATGGCCAAGCTCGACCCGCTCTGGGCCGACGCCTTCCCCAAGTGGGCCGCGGGCGAGGGGCTCCAGGGGACCGTGATCGTGACCTTCGTGATCCGCGCGGACGGGAACGTGGGGAGCGCGTCCGTGACGCGGCCGAGCGGCATCCCCGAGTTCGACGAGAACTGCCGGCGCGCGGTGCTGCGCGGCGCGCCGTACCCGCCGGTGCCCCCCGAGCTCGGCGAGAGCTTCCGGTGGTCGATGCCCTTCGAGGCGAGGAACCCCGCGGTCCTGCCGAAGCAGCCAGGGCGCGCTCGGTGATCCCCGGCCGATGCGCGTCGGCCGCTCGTCGCAGCGCGCAAAACACCGCTTGACAGTGTGTGGACGGAGCGGTACTAGTCCGACCGCACTTCAGCCGAAGTAGCTCAGCTGGCCAGAGCAGGCGTTTCATACGCGCCGGGTCGGGGGTTCGATTCCCTCCTTCGGCACCAGAGATGGTGACAGTCGGCCGCTGGCCTCCCGCAAGGGACCGGTGATTGCGACTGGCTTATCAGGGGCGAACGTGAACGAGGGTGCCCTCCTCGTCGCCGTTGTACACGGCATGCCAGCCGTCGGGAACCTCCGGCTCGGCCCACAGGAAGAGGCGCCGCGCATCGACGGGCATCAGGGCGATGTCGTGGAAGCCTTGCGCTTCACCGACTCCGGCGCCCCAGTACATGCCGGTCAAGGCATGGCCCGGCGCGAAGTCCATCACCCACGGCGCGTCGGCGACGTCGAAGCTGTCGGCGACCTCGCGCGGATCGATGTCGCGCGTCACGTGCTTGCTCCGCACGCGGAAGGTGCCGCGCCCCGTGGACGCGCTCGACTCAGGGTCGCGGAGCTGATCGCGTCCGGAAGAGATCAGCGTCGCGTAGATCGGCTTCTGGCCCTCGTAGGCGGTCAGCGTCTGGTTGGCCAGGCTGACGTCGAGCCAGCGCTGCGAGCCCCTGGCGAACTCGGGGAACCTGGTGCGACGCACGATGACGACGAGGTCCTGCGCCCGCAGCCAGAAGCCGTCGCGCGCCTCCTCGAAGCGCGCGCCGTCCACCGTCCTGAACTTGCCCGTGAGCGGCACGCCCGTGTGCCGCTCGAGCTCCTCCTCGTTGGGGCTCGCCTTGCCCCGGACGAGCGACCACGTGCTCACGTCGTGGCGATGGACGAACGCCACCGGCAGCCCGAGCTTCTCTACATCCAGGCCATGCCAGGGTGACCCGAGCGCGGCCTGCAGCCGATCGGCCGGGATGAGCCGGCCATCCGGCGTCGCGCCCAGCCTGCGTCCGTCGTCCTCTCCCGCCGCAAAGGTGCGGGTGATCGCGACGCCGCTGCCCTTGCGCAGGGCTGCCGTCTTGAGGGCGGAGCGGAGATCGACGCGCTCGTTGCCCTTCGCGCTGAAGTCGATACCGAGCGCGGGGAGGGGAGGCAGCGGCGCGATCGCATCGGCGACAGAGAAGAGGAAATATCCGGCCTCGGTCCTCCGCCCGTCCTCGCCGATGCCGTCACCTCCCGGCAACAGCACCGGCGGCCCCGAGGCGACGCCGCGCGCGTCCAGCGGGACGTCGTTGGCCGACGCGCCGAGCTGAGCGTCGCTGCGCTGCGCGCGCTCGAGGTGGCGCTCGAGATCCGGCTCGGCGTGCCGCAGCTCCTCGCGGCTCGGCACCGCGAAGTACGCCGGAGTTCCCTGCGTCCGGGCGCGCCCGTAGCGGTAGGGGAGGGGTCGCGACAGGTCGGGCGGCGCCGGCAAGACCGAGAGCACCTCGGTGTCCAGCGTGGCGCCGTCGCCTGCGCAGACGAAGCCGCGCGGGCGGACCGCGTACCATCCGCCGGTGCACCCCGCGCGTCCGTACGGCTCCGAGGACCGCACGACCGCGCCGCCCGGGTAGAGCTCTCCCAGCTTCCGCGCGCCTGGCTGCGGTCGCGCGAGCACGGGCGTCCCGGCGCGCAGCGCGACGAGCCTGGGGCCGTCCGCAGGCAGCGCCGGGACCTGAAGAGCGCCCTCGTCGCGCGCCGCCTCCTTCGAGAGCTCCACCGCCGCGTCCGCGGCCTTGCAACCGGACAACGCCAGCGCGACGGTCATTCCTGCGAGCCGTCCGCGCAGGACGCGCGGCCCGGCAGCGCCGCCAGGGCAGGATTGCCCGCGAGGCAGCGGCCCCAGGCGGATCGGCAGGGAAAGCGGCCGGGAAAGGGCGGTCGGCCTGGCGGCGAGCGGCATCCGCCGACGCATGCCCGACTTGCGTATCGCGGGCCAAGTTCGACGGCGTTGCGCGCGCGGCGCCAGCGGCCGCCGCGCGCGAGCGCCGCCCGGCCGCTGGCGCCGCGCGCGCATCGACGCCATGAGAGGCTCGTGCGCCTTCGCCCCGCGTTGGTGTTGCTCCTGCTCGCGCCGTACGCCGTGGTTTTCTATGGTTTCCTGGCGCTGCGCCGCGCTACCGCGTCGTTCCGACCGCGGCACCCCTGGCGTACGTGGGTGAGCCAGGAGCTCCTCGTGGGTGGGTTCCTGCTCCCCGGGGACGTCGTCGAGCTCCGCCGCCTCGGCGTCCGCGCGGTGATCAACGTGTCCCGTGAGCTCTACGATCCGGTGCTCGCGCTGCGCGCGGCGGGCGTCGAGTACCTGCGCGTCCCTTGCTGGGACATGTGCGCCCCCACGATCGAGGAGGCGGCGCGCGGCGTGGCGTTCATCGCGCGCCATGTCGGCGCCGGCCACCGCGTCCACGTCCACTGCGCGAGCGGCGTGGGCAGGAGCGTCACGCTCGCGCTCTGCTACCTCGCGACCCGCGGCGGCCTCGAGGTCGGCGAGGCGATCGCGCTGCTCGAGCGGCGGCGCCCGCGCGTCGCGCTGCGCCCGGTGCAGCGGGAGTTCGTCGAGCGCTACGTCGCCTGGCACCGCGCGCAGGCGCGAGGGCCCGCGAGCGCGGCGCCGACCGCGATCACCGCCGGCGCAGGAGGGACCGCAGGCTGAAGAGCCCGAGCGCGGGCGCCGCGACGGCGAAGGCGCCGCCGCACGACGCGAGGATGAGCGCCGCGCCCCACGGCGTGGCGGCGAGCGCGTCCGGCAGCGCCGCCCGGAGCGCGAGGCCGCAGCCGACCGAGACCGCCGTGAGCGCGGCGACGCGGCCGATCCGGATCTGATCCAGCCCGAGCCCGCCGATCTCGCGCCGCACGCGCAGCGCGAGGGCGATCGCCTCGACCCAGCCGGCGACGACGGCGCCGAGCACCACGCCGAGCACGTCGAGCCGCTGCATCAGGAGCAGCGCGAGCGCCGTGCTGACGAGCACCCGGTAGAGCGCGTAGCGCGCCGGCGTCCTCGTATCTCCCAGCGCGAACGAGGCCGTGATCAGCACGCGCCCCGCGGCGTTCCCGAGCAGCGCGAGGCCGTACGCGCACACGAGCGGCTCGACCCGCGCCGTCGACTCCCGATCGAACGTCCCGGTCTGGAGCAGCACCGTGATGAGCTCCCGCCCGAGCAGCATGAAGACGGCCGTCGTCGGCAAGGTCAGCACGGTGATCCGCGCGAGCGACGCCCCGAGGCGGCGCGACAGCGCCTCGTTGCGCCGCGCGACGTCCGCCTCGGCCGTGTCGCGCGCCATCTCGGGCAGCGCCACCGCTGCCTCGCCGACGCCGAGGATGCTCATCGGCAGGAGGTAGACCGTCTGCGCGTAGTTGAAGGCCGCGTTCGCGCCGGCGCCGAGGAAGCTGACGAGGAGCGTGTCGACGAGCCCGGAGACCTGGATGATCCCGCGCCCCAGCAGCGCCGCTGGCAGCTTCCCGCCGGCCTCCCGGATGCTCGGGTCGCGCGCGTCGAGGCGCGGCGTCAGCCCGCCGAGCAGCGCGCGCGCCGCGGGGAGCAGCAGCGCGAGCTGCAGCGCGGCGCCGGCGAAGGCGCTCCACGCGAGCGCCTCGGCGAGCGGCTCTCCGCGCATCCCGAGCCACGCCCCGCACGCGAGCAGCCCGGCGATCTGCGCGGCGCTCCACGCGACAGGCGCGGCGTAGGGGAGGAAGAACCGCCGGTGCGCGTTCAGCACGCCGAGGCCCCACGCCGACAGCACGAGGAGCCCGGTCATCGGGAAGACGATCCGGACGATCCGGGTCGTGCTGGCGAGCTTCTCCTCGCTGAAGCCTGCCGCGACCAGGAAGGACAGCCATGGCGCCGCGAGCACGCCGAGGGCCGACGCGGCCGCGGCGGCGACGAGCAGGAGCCCGAGCGCCGAGAGCGCGAAGTGCGCGGCGCGGCGCGCATCGCCGCCCGCGCGGAGGCGCGCGTAGACGGGGATGAAGGTCGCGGAGAGCGTCCCCTCGCCGAGGAGGTTCTGGGTGATGTTCCCCGCGCGGAACGCCGCCGCGATCACGTCCGCGAGCTCGGACGTCCCGAAGAAGTGCGCCGTCACCCGCTGGCGGAGGAGGCCGACGAGCCGCGAGAGGATGATCCCGGCGGTGACCATCGCCGACGATCGCGTTGCGCTGGGCGCGGCCCCCTGTCCGGCGGCCGGCGGCGTCGCGCCGGCCGCCGCTGGCGCGCCCGGGGCTGCGTTCGCCGGCGTGGTCCCCGCCGGTGCGGCGGCGGGCGGAGCGGGATCGGGCGGCACGGCGGCGCTTCTATCAGACCTCCCGGCCCCGGGCGACTCGGCGTCGGCGATCCGGCGGCCGGCAGCTCAGTCGCGGATCCTCGCCGCGCCGAGCCGCTCGGCGCTGGCCAGCACCCGGCGCGCGATGTCGGGCCCCTCGCGCCGGCGATCCAGGTGCCGCGGGATGAGCCCGCGCTCCGCGGCCTCCCACAGCTCCGGCTGGGAGATCCCGGTCTCGGTCCGCCGGCGCAGCTGCGACAGGGAGATGTCGACCTGGGGCAGGACGATCGGCCGCTGGGGGTCGCGCAGGAGCGTCGGGTCGATGCAGCACGACAGGTCGTTCGCCGCGCCCGAGCGCGCGTTCAGCGAGGGGATGCCGAAGCGCGCCTCGAGCGTGCGGATGATCGACGCGTGATCGAGCAGCGTGCTCACCGCGCAGCCCCTCCGGACGAACGGGCCGGCGACGATCGATGGGACCCGGAACCCGAGCTGAGAGAACAGGGGATCGTCGTCCATCGTCGTGGGGGGCGCGACGTGGTCGAAGAAGCCTCCGTGCTCGTCGTAGGTGATCACGAAGAGGCACTGGCCCCACTGCGGGCTCCTCGCCAGCGCGTTGTAGATGCTGGCCATGAGCACCTGCCCGAGCTGGACATCGTGGTCGGGGTGATCGTCGTTCGCGGTGGCGCCGAAGAACTGGGGGTCGATGATCGAGAACGAGGGGAGGAGCCCCGCGGCCGCGTCCTCGAAGAAGCGCTCGATCCCGGAGACACCCTTGAACCTGAAGTACGCGCCCGAGCACCACGGCACGTCGTGGTAGTAGTTCCTGCTCGAGATCCCCGCGTCGCTCAGCAGCTCGAGCACGCTCGTGAACCCCGTGACCGGCACGTTCCTGGAGACGCCCCTCGACGTCGCGCCGTGCAGGAAGAACCGGTTTGGCCAGGTCGGGCCGAGCACCGAGCAGAACCAGCGATCGCAGACCGCCGACGCGTCCGCGAGCGCGTAGAGGATCGGCAGTTGCTCCCGCACGTGATACCCCATCACGTCGCGCTGATGGGGCCCTGCGTGGGCGACGACGAACCCGTCGTTGCTCCCCTGGTTCCACTGCGCGTGGGCCGCGTCCCAGCTGTGCGGCGGGTCAGCGGGCGTGAAGTTGTCGAGCTCGAAGGGCGAGACCAGCGCGCCATCCGGCGCCAGGTTCGACTCCCTCCCTGTAAGGCCGTCGATCTGCCTTCCTTCCTTCAGCAGCAGCGAGCCGAGGTAGTGGTCGAACGAGCGGTTCTCCATACAGAGGACGACGATCGTGCTGATGGGCGCCAGCAGCTCTGCGGGGCTCAGGCCCAGCGTCTCCACGCACCGATCCACAGGCGCGCCGCCCCCGACGTCTCCCGCCTCCACCGAGCCGCCCGCTCCTCCGGATCCGCCGGCTCCTCCCGGGCCGTCCGCTCCTCCCGAGCCGCCCGCGCCGCCAGATCCGCTGCCCCCGCCCGAGTGACCCGCGCCCGACGCGTCGTCCTCGTGCACCGTCGCGTTCTCCGTGGCACTGCACCCGAACGTCGCGGCGCCGAGCGCCGCGCCTAGCCCTGTCAGCACATGGCGGCGCGTCAGAGGATCACGCGGCGAAACGTTCCGTTTTTTCATCACACACAGGATCCTCAGGAACGCGGAGCCGCGGAAGGACTTTTGGTGAGCTCCTGGTCTGTTCGTTCACCGCGGCGTCCGGTCGGTGACCAGGAAAACCTTTCTTTTCGCGGAGTCTGCTGGGTGATATGAATAGAAATCGCGGGGGCCTACGTCTGCATTCCGTCACCATCCGATGAGCTCAAATCCACTCCCACCTACGCCCGCCGGGATAGACACCGTTGCGAACGGCCGGACGCTACGGCCGCTGCGTCTGTGCATCGTGGACATGAACAATGGCCACGCGAACCAGGCGATGCGGTGCCTACACGGGCTTGCCGCGGCGTTCTTCGAACGTGTCCAGACGCACAATCCGGGCGTGGCCTGCGAGGTCGTCGATGTGTCTCCCCGAGACACCAACGCGCCCATCCCCACGGACTGCGATCTCTACCTCTCGTCGGGCGGGCCCGGCTCTCCGTTTGATGGCGAGGGCGAGCCATGGATGCTCGACTTCGGTCGCCTGGTGGACGGCGTGGTCGAGTCGGCGATCCGCGGGGGCGCGGACCGGCGAGCTCTCTTCGCGATCTGCTACTCGTTCGAGCTCGTCGTCCATCACTACCGGCTGGCCGACGTCGTGCCGCGCGCCGACCGCAAATTCGGCGTCATGCCCATCTACACCACCCCCGTGGGTCAGCAGCATCCGCTGCTTTCCCCGTTCGGTGAGCGCCTCTTCGCCTTCGAGCACCGCAACTGGGAGGCCGTGAACCTCGACGAGCGCCAGCTGGGCTCCCTCGGGGGCCAGCTCCTCGCCCGCGAGAGCCGTGACGGTGTCTCCAAGGGCCGGGCGATCCTCGGGCTGCAGGTCGCGCCGGGTGTCGAGGCGGTCCAGTTCCATCCGGAGGCGGATCGCGCGGGCGTCATGAGCTGGGTCGCGCGTCCCGAGCAGGCGGCCGCCTTCAAGGCGAATTATGGCGAGGTCACCTACCAGGCGATGCTGCGCACCCTGGACGATCCCAGGCGGCTCGCGCGCACCTACGCGCTCGTCATCCCGGGCTGGCTCGGGCGGTGCTTCAACGAGATCGCCGGTCCGCGCGGCTACGCGGAGCTCCCGCCGCTCGAGGACGCCCCATGCTCGCGCTTCGACGCGCACTGCCGCGCCCAGGAGCTGGCCGCGGCCTCCGCGCGGTCGCCCGGCTCTGGCGAGCAGGTCACGCGCGGCGCGTGAGGCGCGTGAGGTGAATCAACAGCGCGCTGCGCGCCGCGCAGCGTGTCGCCGTGCGCAGTCGCCACGTTCCTGAAACGGACGAGAAGCGGCGGCGGGAGCGCGAAGCGACAGAAGCAGCGCAAACGGCGGCGGAGGGCAGGGACGGCCGAGGCGTGGACGGAGGTGTGAGCGAGGCGTGGTCGAGAGAGCTGCCCGCCGCCGGCCGGGTGTTCGCGCCTTGCGCGGTGGCCTACCCGCGGCTTATGGTCGTAAGATAAAGGATGAGCGCGAGCAGGGCTCGCGGGCCAGCATCCCGGCGCCGGGGGTTCCTCGGGCACGCATGAGAGAGAACGTATGAATCACTCGCGTCCGGCCGCTCCGTGGAGTTTCCCATCGCCGGACGATCGCGGGCCGGACGCGACCGAGGAAGGGCGTGCGGAGGGCGACTCGTCCCCGGAAGCCGCGGCCCCGCAGCCATCGGCGTCGCTCGAGGACCCCGCCGCGCCGGAGGTCCAGCCCGAGTCGCAGCTCGGCGTGACGGACCCGATCGCCATGTCACAGGTCCGCGACGCGCTGACGCAGCTGGGCCGCGACCGCGGGACGCAGCCGCACGTGCTGCTCATCATCTACCACCGGCAGGGCGCCGAGACGGTGCGGCTCACCGAGGGCGTCGGCGTCGTCGTCGGCCGCGATCCGACCGCCGACGTCGCCATCCCCGAGCGCAGCCTGTCGCGGCGTCACGCGCGCTTCACGTTCCAGCGCGGCGACGTGCTCATCGAGGATCTCGGCTCCACGAACGGCACCTTCCTGAGCGGGCAGCGCATCGAGCAGGGCGTCCTGAAGCCTGGTGACGAGGTGGTGCTCGGGGAGATCACGGCGTCGCTGCGCGTCATCGCGAGCGCCGAGCTGCCGGTGCTCAACATCGACGCGCTGGACGCGCGGCGCGGCGCCTCGGAGCGGCGGAAGCTGCCGAGCCTCGACAACCTGATGGGCGGGCCGACGCCGGCGGGCGGCGTGCGCACGGCCAACGACGAGGGGCTCGTGATGCGCAGCCCCGCGATGCGGCCGGTGCTCGAGACCGCCATGCGCCTCGCGCGCTCGTCTGCGCCGGTGCTGGTCCAGGGCGAGACGGGGACGGGCAAGGACGTGCTCGCGCGGCTGATCCACGAGGCCGGCCCGCGCCACAAGAAGCAGATGATCCGGGTTGGGTGCAGCGGTGTTCCCGCGCAGCTCCTGGAGAGCACGCTCTTCGGTCACGAGGCCAACGCCTTTCCCGGCGCGACCCAGCCGCAGGAGGGGGTCTTCGAGACGTGCTCGGGCGGCACCGTGGTGCTCGACGAGGTGGGCGACCTCCCGCCCTCCTCGCAGGCCGCGCTGCTGCGTCTTCTGGAGACCGGCCGCATGGTCCGCATCGGATCGACCAGGGAGATCGAGGTCGATGTGCGGATCGTCGCGACCACGTACCGCGATCTCGAGGCGATGTGCGAGGCGGGCGCGTTCCGCTCGGATCTCCTGTACCGGCTCAACGCGGTGCCGCTGCGCATCCCCCCGCTCTGCGAGCGGCGCGAGGACATCGCGCCGCTGGCGCAGCGCTTCCTCCGGCAGGCGAACGAGGTTCACCGACGGAACGTGCGGTCGCTCGATCCGGAGACGCTCGCGCTGCTGGAGCAGTACCCCTGGCCGGGCAACGTGCGCGAGCTGCGCAGCGCCATCGAGCGCGCCGTCGTCATCGCGAGGGGCAACGTGATCACGCAGCTCGATCTGCCGGAGAGCATCCAGACCCTCTCGGCGCGCAAGCGCTCCACGCCGCCGCCGTCCCGACCGCTCGTGGAGGTGGCGACGCCCAGTCCGGCGCCGACGATCGGGCTCAAGGCGCAGATGGACCGTCTCGAAGCCGAGATCATCCTCGACGCCCTCCGCGCGACCAACGGCAACCTGGCGATGGCGGCGCGGCGGCTCAGGATGCCGCTGCGCACGCTGCAGGAGAAGATCGCCAGCCACGGCCTGAAGCGCTCCGACTACCGGGACGGCCCCCCGTCGCGCTCGAAGTGAGGCCCTCGAGCGAGGCGGCGGGCGGAAGGCGGAAGCGACGAGCCCTGGCGCCTCCGCCACCGCCCTCGTCCTGCACCACCGCCGGGCCGCGCTCCTGACGCCACCGCCCTCGTCCTGCACCACCGCCGGGCCGAGCTCCCGATGACGCCTCAGCCCTCGTCCTGCAGGACCGCCAGGGCGGCGTTGCGGCCGCACGCTCCGTGGACCCCGGCGCCGGGGTGCGCATAGGACGAGCCGAGGTACAGGCCGCGGACCGGCGTTCGATAGCGGAAGTAGGGGAACACCGGCCGGAAGAAGATCTGATGCCGGATATCGGCGGAGCCTCCGCCGAGATCGCCGCCGATGAGGTTTGCGTTCATCGCCTCCAGATCGTCCGGCGCCCAGATTGCCCGGGCGAGGATCCGCTGCCGGAAGCCGGGGGCGAGCTCCTCGATCCGCGCCTCGACGCGATCGGCGAACCGCTCGCGCGAGGCCGCCCAGCCGCCGTCGACGGAGGAGGGGACGCGCGAGTAGGCATAGAGCGTGTGGCGCCCGGCCGGCGCGCGGGTCGGATCGGCCAGCGACTGCTGACCGATCACGAGGTAAGGGTGCTCGGGGAGCGCGCCGGCGCGCACCTGCCGCGTGAACTCGGCGAGATCGTCGAGGCTGTCCCCCGCGTGCACGACCGCCGCGCGCGCGGCGTCCTCGTGCGACCACGGCGCCGGGCCGTCGAGCGCCCAGTCCATCTTGAACGTGCCGAACCCCTGGCGAAACCGGCGCATCGCGCGCTGCACGCGGGCGGGCACGAGCTCTGGCGCGAGCAGGCGGAGGTAGAGCGTCGGCGCCGCGACGTCGGCGACGATCGCGCGGCGGGCGCTGATCTCCTCGCCGCTGGCGAGCCGGACGGCGGCGGCCCGGCCCTGCCTGGCGATGATCTGCTCCACCCGGGCGCCGCAGCGGAGGCTTCCTCCGCGCTCCTCGACGCGCCGGAGCAACGCGGCCGTGACCGCGCCGGCGCCGCCCTCGGGCACGGCGAACCCGCCGCTCGAGGCGAGCAGCGTGAGCATGAAGCCGACGATCGCCCCGCAGGGATCTTCAGGGCCCACGTCGGTGTGAAGGGCGAGGCCGGGGATCACGCGCCGGGCGGCCTCGGTCCGGAAGGTGCGCGTCGAGAAGCCACGGCCGCTCGAGAGCGCCACCTGCGCGAGGCGGAGCAGGTTGAGCGGCCCGAAGCGCAGCATCGACCCGAGCGCGGGCGGCGTGGACAGGAGCGCGTTCAGCAGCCGCTCGCGCGTCGCCGCGTGCCAGCCCGCGATCCGGCGCCACGCGGGGCCGTCCTCGCCGAGCGATCGCGCGGTCGCCTCCACGTCGCGCGCGATCGCGGCGCAGGTCCCGTCGGGCGCCGGGTGGGCGCTGTCGACCGGCGCGTGCCGCCAGACGAGGCCCGCTCCCGGGAGGTCGAGCGGCAGCAGCGCGGGGCTCGTCTGACCGAACGGGAAGAACGCCGCGCCGAGGTCATGGCGGAACCCCGGGAGCGTCACCTCGCGCGTGCGCACAGCGCCCCCCGGCTCCTGCTCGGCCTCGAGCACGAGCACCGAGAAGCCCGCGCGGGCGAGGTACGCCGCCGCCGTCAGGCCGTTCGGTCCCGCTCCCACCACGATCGCATCAGGATCTCGGCTTTGCATCGTCGTCACGGGCCCCTCAGCCCACGAGCTGCGCGCTCGGCATGTTGCGGTTCGAGGCGATCGCCTGGCCGCTCCTCCCCACGACCAGCACGCCGATCGCGACCACCTCGGGGAACATCGCGACGCCGCGCTGCGCGGCGCGGGCCGGGGCGACGCCGTCAGCGAGCCAGTCATAGATCGCGCGCGCGAGGAGGCGCCGCGCGATCTCCTCGCCGACGCCGGTCGCCGCCACGGCGCCGTGCGGGCCGGCGTAGATCCCCGCGCCCATCAGCGGCACGTCCCCCACGCGGCCGCGGAGCGAGTAGCTCGAACCGCCGGTCGACGCCGCGGCGGCGAAGCGGCCGTGCGCGTCGCGCACGACGGCCCCCACGGTGTCGCACTCGAGCGGCTCGGCGTCGAAGTTCCAGAACCGCTTCGCGGTGAGCGCATGGAACCGCGCCGCGTCGTCCGTCTGGTCGTCTCCCCCGCCGTCACGCAGCGCGGCGACGGCGCGGGCGTGCCGCTCGCGCGCCTCGTCGGTGGCCGGCTCGTGGTCGGCGAACCCGAGCCGGCGCGCGAAGGCGGTCGCGCCGGCGCCGGCGAGCAGCAGGTGCGGCGTCTCCAGCACCTTCGCCGCGACGAGGACGGGGTTCTTCACCCGCTCGATGCACGCGACGGCGCCGAACCGGCCGTCGCTGGCCATCACGGCGGCATCCATCTCGATGGTCCGCCCGTCGAGGCGGAGGTTCGAGCCCGTCCCGGCGTTGAGGCGCGGATCGTCTTCCAGCCGCGCGGTCGCCGCGATCGCCGCCGCGATCGCCTCTCCGCCCGCGTCGAGCGCGCCCAGCGCGTCGTCGGCGGCCCTGGCGCAGCTCTCCGCCCCGCTCTGCGGCGCGGTCACCCCGCCGTGCGTGAGGATGACGTACTTCACTCGTCCCCGTGCGCGTACCATGGCCGTGTGCCGCCGCGAAGCCGGCCGGACGACGCGCCGCGCGCGGGCGAGGGGCGGCGCGCGGCGCGCCTCGTCGGGCGGGGAGGCCGCGAGGCGCCGGGCGGGGCCGCTGCGCTCGACACCCTGTCGCGCTCCTGATACGTCGCGCGTGCAGTCCCGGAGCGGGGCAGGCGCCAGCCGCCCGCCCGCTGTGGGGCGAGCGCGGCCGGGTCGAAGGCCGCCTGCGAAGCCGCCCATCGAGGAGAGCAGAGACCGTGGCCAAGAACGAAGCGCCGAAGACCGCCATCACGCCCACGCGCAACCAGGACTACCCCGAGTGGTACCAGCAGGTCGTGCGCGCGGCCGACCTCGCGGAGAGCTCCCCGGTCCGCGGCTGCATGGTGATCAAGCCGTGGGGCTACGCGATCTGGGAGAACATCCAGCGCGAGCTCGACACCATGTTCAAGGCGACCGGGCACAAGAACGCCTACTTCCCGCTGTTCATCCCGAAGTCGTTCCTCGAGAAGGAAGCGGAGCACGTCGAGGGGTTCGCGAAGGAGTGCGCCGTGGTCACCCACCACCGGCTCGTGCCCGGCCCCGGCGGCGGGCTCATCCCCGACCCCCAGGCCCGGCTGGAGGAGCCGCTCATCGTGCGCCCCACGTCCGAGACGATCATCGGCGCGGCGTTCGCGAGCTGGGTCCAGAGCTACCGGGATCTGCCGCTGCTCATCAATCAGTGGGCGAACGTCGTGCGCTGGGAGCTGCGGACGCGCCTGTTCCTGCGGACGGCGGAGTTCCTCTGGCAGGAGGGGCACACGGCGCACGCGAGCGAGGCCGAGGCGCGCGAGGAGACGCTGCGCATGCTCGGCGTCTACGCGACGTTCGCGCGCGACTTCATGGCGATGCCCGTCCTCGAGGGGCCGAAGACGGCGAGCGAGCGCTTCCCCGGCGCGGTCGACACGTATGCGATCGAGGCGATGATGCAGGACCGCAAGGCCCTGCAGGCCGGGACGAGCCACTTCCTCGGGCAGAACTTCGCGAAGGCGAGCGGCATCAAGTTCCAGACCAAGGAGGAGACCGAGGAGTACGCCTGGACGACGTCCTGGGGCGTGTCGACGCGCCTCGTCGGCGGGCTCATCATGACCCACAGCGACGACGACGGCCTGGTGCTCCCGCCGCGCCTCGCGCCCGCGCACGTCGTGCTCCTGCCCGTTTACCGGGGCGACGACACGCGCGCCAAGGTCGACGAGTACATCGATGGGCTCGCGAAGGAGCTCCGGGCGCAGCGCTTCGGGGAGCGGCCCGTCGAGGTCGAGGTCGATCGGCGAGACATCCGCGGCGGCGACAAGCAGTGGGAGTGGGTGAAGAAGGGCGTCCCGCTCCGGATCGAGATCGGGCCGCGCGACGTCGACGGCGGCGTCGCCATGGTCGCGCGCAGGGATCGCTCGCCGAAGGAGAAGTCGAGCATGGCGCGCGCGGAGATCACGGGCCGCATCGCGGAGCTCCTCGGCGACATCCAGGCGACGCTCTACGCGCGCGCGCTCGCCACGCGCGACACGAACACGCACGTGATCAACAGCCGCGCCGACTTCGACGCGTTCTTCGGGTCGAAGGGGGACAAGGAGGCGCAAGGCGGGTTCGCGCTCGCGCACTGGTCGGGCGATCCCGAGATCGAGGCGGCGGTGAAGGACGCGCACAAGGTGACCATCCGCTGCATCCCGACCGGCGGGTTCGAGGGCGCGCCGTGGGCCGACGCGCTGAGCGGCGAGGGGCAGTGCATCTTCACCGGCAAGCCGAGCCCGCGGCGGGTGGTGTTCGCGAAGTCGTACTGAGCGGCGGAGCGCCCTTCAGCGGCCGAGCGCGGGCAGCACGTGCTCGGCCAGGATTGCGGGCAAGAGACGCAGCTGCGCGCAGTGCCCGCCGGGGCCCGTGCTGGCGTAGCCGCGCACGTAGAGGCCGCCGCCGTCGTACATCCGGGTGAGCCGCAGCGCGTCTCCCGCGTCGTCGGCGCCGCGTCCCTGCGCGCTGGAGAGGGCGTCGTCGCCGCTGGAGGTCACCGCGATGGGGCTCGCCCCGAGCTCCCGCAACAGGAAGGTCGCCGTCTCCTTCGTCGATGCATAGCCGCTCGTCGGGATCTCGGTGTGCGTGAGGTAGAAGACCGGCGCGCCGCGCGCGGCGGCGCTGGCCAGGGCGACGTAAGGGGCGAGCTGCCCCTGCACGAGCGACGTCTGCCCGGGCATGTAGGAGCCATAGAGGGAGTCGAGCAGGATCAGCGCATCGAGCTGCGCGCTCCCGCGCTCGATGATCCTCCCGATCGCGCCGGACCCGGCGCTCCACGACGACAGCACCAGGCGGCGCGCGCGCGCGCCCGCGATCCCCGCGGCGCTGGCGACCTCGCGGTCGATCGCCTGGAGCAGCGCCTCCCAGCCGCCGCCCTCCAGGGCGCGCGCGTAGTCGCTCGAGCGGGTGCCCAGGTCGACCCCGGCGATGACCAGCCCGAGGTCCCTGGGAGCCAGCTGCTTCCGGACAGGCTCCGCGCCGTGAAAGTGGACGAGGAGGTCGTAGCCGCCGTCCGCGCGGATCGCGCGTGCTGGCGGGACGAGGAGCCTGCCCATCGGGAGCGGGCGCCAGCCTTCGTAGACGCCGAAGCCGTTGTCCGCGAAATCGCACCCCGCTTGCGCCTCGTGCTCGTCGAGCGCCACGCGCTCGATCGCGCCGCCCCTGGGCAGCGGCGACGGCTCGGTGGACGTGGCCGCCGCCGCCTGGACGACAGGCGATGCGCTGGGCTCCTTGCTCCGACGGAGCAGCAGGGAGCCGCTGACGACGCCCAGGCTCGCCGCCAGGAGGAGCGCGTCGCGGAGCTGCCGCGCCGTGCGGCCGCTCAAAACCCGGGGTTGGTCACGGTCGGGACCCACTGCCTGGAGGGAGGTTTGCCCGGGGTTGCTCTGCGCGCGCTCGGCGCGCTCGTGCCGGGTGTGGTCGCGCTGCGCGCGGCGGCGCTCGGCCTCGTCGAGGCAGGCGCGCCATCGGCCGCGCGCGGCTGAGCGCTCGCCCCGCGCTCCTCGGGAGCGGCGTTCTCGCTCGCGTCGGGCGCCGGTGAAGCGCCGGCGTCAGCGCTGTTCTCCAGGCTCGCGACGGTGCCGGACGATCTCGCCGGCACGTCCGCCGTGGCGGCGGTTGTCACCGCGTCCGCGCTGCGGGCGAGCAGCATCAGCTGCTCGGACGAGGCCTGCTGTGGCGAGGGCCGCCGGAGCCACATGAGCCCCGCGCCGGCGGCCGTGATCAGCGCGAGCGCCACGGCGGCCACCAGGGTCCCCGAGCGGCGCCGCGTCGCCGGGACCTCGATCGGACCGAGCGGCGTCTGCTGGCCGGGCGAGCTCTGCGGCAGCATCTCCGGCAGCGACTGCCGCGCGAGCGAGGGCGCGCTCGCGCGAACCGTGGGGGCCTGGTCGGCCGGGTGGCCGGGGGGGAGCTGCGTGAAGAAGAACTCGCTGATGCTGTCGCGAACGAGCATCACCTCGGGCGGGCGGGAGGCGCGCTCGTCGAGCGTGCGGACCGTGTCGCGGAGCGCGGCGCGCCGGCGCTGGTTGCGCTCTCCCAGCAGCCCGCGCACGAACGCCCCGATGTCGCGGTCCGTCACCGGCGGTTCCTTGGCCAGCACGGACTCCAGCGCGCCCTCCAGCTCGAGCATCGTCTGGTAGCGGCGGTCCGGGTCCTTCTGCAGGCACGTCATCAGCACCTGCTCCAGCTCGGCGGGGAAGTCCGGGTTCTTGAGGCGAGGCGCCAGCGCGGGCCGGGAGATGATGTGATTCAGCGTGAGGAGGTCGTTCTCCGCGGTGAACGGGTGCTCTCCCGTCGTCATCTTGTAGAGCACGATCCCCATCGCGAAGATGTCGGTGCGCCGATCGATCCGGTCGCCCCGCGCCTGCTCCGGGGACATGTACGGGACCTTGCCCTTGATCTGTCCCGCGGTCGTGTCGTTGTGCGCCCGGTTGGTCGCCTTGGCGACGCCGAAGTCCACGAGCTTCACGTGGCCGTCGTACGTCACGAGGATGTTCTGGGGTGACACGTCGCGGTGCACGAGCCCGAGCAGCTGATCGTCGTTCTGCGGGTCGCGGAGCTCGTGCGCGGCGTGCAGGCCGAGGCAAGCGCGGCTGAGGATGCGGAGCGCGATGCGCAGCGGGATGGCGACGCCGCTCTTGTTCGCCGCCCTCGCGATGACCGACAGCGCTTCGCCGTCGACCCACTCCATCACGATGTAGAGGACATCGTCCTGCTCGCCGAGGTCGAGGATCTCGGCGACGTTCGGGTGATGGATGCCGGAGGCGAGCCGCGCCTCCTCGAGAAACATCTTCTCGAACTGCGCGTCGTCCGAGAGCGACGGCAGCATCGTCTTGATGGCCACCGTCTTCTGAAAGCCGCGAAGTCCCCTGTGGCGCGCGGCCCACACCGTGGCCATTCCCCCCTGCGCGATGGGCAGGAGGAGCTCGTAGTGCCCGAGCTCCTTTCCCGGCAACAGCTGGGGTTCAGGGATCATGGCTTCGTGCGGCGCGCTCCTGACCGATACGCGGGGAACCCGGAAAGCTCGAGCGAGTCTAGCATCCGGATCCCGCAGCAGCGCTATGTGGGATAACCTACAAAAGAACGCGGAAGGCTTGCTCCCCGCGGCAGGCGATCAGGCGCCGGGCGGGACCGACTGCCCCCAGAGCTGCTGGTAGATCTCGCTGAGCTTCTGGTGCGTCTCGGCCGAGAAGCCGTTGACCGCGTAGGGCCAGCGGAAGCCGTCACCCATGGCCTGGTTGCACGAGAAGGAGACGAGCAGGTCGACCGGCGTGGGGTTGTTCGGCCGGATCATGGAGATGCCGAGCCCGGGATAGAAGCAGTTGCCGCGGTCCGCGGTGAAGCTGTCCTCGTCGCCGAAGACGTCGAGGATCTGCTCCTTGAGCTCCTCGTCGCTGTCGCTGGTCGTCAGCTGGCGCTGCTGGAGGATGACGAAGTTCTTGAACCGGGGCTGAGCCGGGAGCACCGGCGCGGCCGCTGTCTGCCCGGGGATGAGGTTGGGCGGGATGAGGCCGGGGAGCGCCTGCTGCAGGCCCTGGAGAGCGGCCTGACCCATCTGCTGAAGCTCGGGCGGGATCCCCGGGATGAGGGTGGGGCCCTGGGTCGTCGCCGTCGGCGTCGGGGCCAGCTCCTGCCCCTGGAGGCGGAGCACCGTGATCTGCGCCTTGTCCATCTCGTCGAACGGCGCGGTGCGGGCCGCGCAGCCGAAGACAAGGGGGGCCAGCAAGGCGATGCCTGCGAATGTACGGGTGGTGAGGTTCATGTTCACTTTGACGTTCATCTAGCACGGCTATGCGGCGGAAGGTGAACAGCGACCGCACGCGTCAGGCCCTCGCGCTCGGCCTACCCCCGGTCGAGCTTCACATCGTGCTCGCGCCGAAGTCGTAAAGCGCCCGGATCTCGCTGAGGCGCGCCGTGATGTCGGCCCGGGTCACCGCCGCGATCCGCCGCGTGCCCACGGCCTCGACGCAGAACGAGGCGGTCGCCGTCGCGTGGAGCATGGCGCGCCGGAGCGCGAGCGCCGTGATCTCCGGCTGGCACGCGAGGTAACCGATGAGCCCGCCGGCAAAGGCGTCGCCGGCGCCCGTGGGATCGATGACGTCCTCGAGCGGGAAACCGGGCGCGGCGAACACGCCATCCTCGTCGAAGAGGAGCGCGCCGTGCTCGCCGCGCTTGATGATCAGCCGGCGCGGACCGCGGGACAGGATCTCCTTCGCGGCGCGGCGGATGTTGTACTTGCCCGAGAGCTGGCGCGCCTCCTCGTCGTTGACCACGAGCGTGTCGATGCGGCGCAGCATCGCCGCGACCGTCTTCGGCTCGCCCTCGATCCAGAAGTTCATCGTGTCGGCGAGGACGAAGCGCGGCGAGCGGACCTGCTCGAGGACGTCGAGCTGGAGCGCGGGGTGGATGTTGCCGAGCAGCACGAAGGGCGTGTCGCGGTAGGCCTCCGGCAGCTTCGGCGCGAACGACGCGAACACGTTGAGCTGCGTGTCCAGCGTCGTGCGGTGGATGAGATCCACGTCGTAGCGCCCGGCCCAGCGGAAGGTCTTCCCCGGGACGCGCTCGACGCCCTCGACGGCGATGCCGCGGGCGCGCATCGCCCCGAGCGTCTCCTCGGGGAAGTCGTCGCCGACCACGGCGACGGTGCGCACCGGAGCGAAGCAAGACGCAGCGAACGACGCGTACGTGGCTGAGCCACCCACGACGTCCTTGGCGTTGCCGGACGGGAGCTCGAGGTCATCGAATGCCATCGAGCCGATGATGAGAATCGCGGAGGAGGTCGTCACAGGGGGCCTCTTAGCCAGGTTTATGCGCAGCGGCTAGCCGCGCGTTTCGTTTCGGCGACGCTGTCGCGACCCCGGGGGGCCGCGCGCGGTGCCCGCCTGACGCTGGCCGCGCAGCGGGCGCGGCGATGGGCCGCGGTGGCGGGGCTCAGTCGGCCTTCTGCCGGGGGCCGATGAGCCACTCGAGCCGCGCCTGCGCGTCGGGCGACGTCGCGGCGGCTGAGGTCATGATGGATTTCTCCAGCGCGTTGCGGGCGGGGCTCTGCGACACGTCGGGGAGGCTGTGGGCGAGGGCCTTCGCGACGTTCCGCGCGTGCCCGATGTTGCGGTTCAGCACGGCGATGACCGCCTCGACGCTCACCGCCTCCTCGGTCACGTGCCAGCAGTCGAAGTCGGTCGTGAGCGCGAGCGTGGCGTAGGGGAGCTCGGCCTCGCGCGCGAGCTTCGCCTCGGGCAAGTTGGTCATTCCGATGACGTGCGCGCCGAAGGACCGGAACATGTGGCTCTCGGCCCGCGTCGAGAACTGCGGGCCCTCGATGCAGACGTACGTGCCGCCCCGGTGGACGCGGGCCGCCGTGGCGCGCGCGGCGTCGTGGACGGCGGCCGCCATGATCGGGCACACCGGATCCGCGAACGGCACGTGCGCCACCAGGCCCTCGTCGAAGAACGTCGAGGTCCGCCGCTTCGTGAAATCGATGAACTGGTCGACCACGACGAGGTCGCCGGGCTCGATGTCCTCGCGCAGCGACCCCACGGCGCTCACGCTGAGCACGTGCGTGGCGCCGAGCATCTTCAGCGCGCAGATGTTCGCGCGGTAGTTGATCGTCGACGGCGAGAAGCGGTGCCCGCGGCCGTGGCGCGGCAGGAAGAGGACGGTCGCGTCGCCGCCCTTGACCTTCCCGCGGAGCACCACGTCGCTCGGCAGTCCGAACGGCGTGGACACCGAGACCTCCTCGACGTCCTCCAGCCACCCCATCTCGTAGAGCCCGCTGCCGCCGATGACGGCGAGCACGTCGTGATTCGCGCTGGCGCTCATCTCTCGAACCTCCGTTCCGCGAGCAGCCGCTCGCAGAGGGCAGCGCGCCGCTGGCGGCGGCACCGCTCGGCGAACACGAGCGACCGCAGCTGCTCGTAGGCGCGGTTGATCTCGTCGTTCACGATCACGTAGTCGAAGAAGCCGTAGTGCTCGATCTCCCCCTTCGCGTTGCGGAGGCGGCGGAGCGTCGTGGGCTCGTCCTCGGTGCCCCGCCCGCGCAGGCGCCGCTCGAGCTCGGCGAGCGACGGGGGCAGGATGAACACGGCGACCGCCTCGGGGAGGCTCGCCTTGATCTGCCTCGCGCCCTGGTGATCGATGTCGAACAGGACGCCGCGCGCGGTGGCGCGGGCGATCTCGATCTCCTTCAGGCTCGTGCCGTAGAGGTGATCGTGCACCCGGGCCCACTCGGCGAAGGCGCCGATGCGGATCATCTGCTCGAACGTGCTCGGGTCGACGAAGTGGTACTCGCGGCCGTCGACCTCGTTCGGGCGCGGGCGCCGCGTCGTGTGGGAGACCGAGAAGCGCAGGTCGGGGAACTCGCTGCGCAGCCTCCCGCAGAGCGTGGTCTTCCCCGCGCCGGACGGGGACGACACGATGAGGAGGAGGAAGTCGTCACTGAGTGCTTCGGTCGACATGCTCTCCTGTCACTCGATGTTCTGGACCTGCTCCCGCAGGCGTTCGAGCTCCACCTTCATCGCCACGACGTGATGGGAGATGGCGGCGTCCTGCGCCTTGGAGCCCAGCGTGTTCGCCTCGCGTACCATCTCCTGAAGCAGGAAGTCGAGCCTCCTTCCGCACGGGTCGCCGCCCGGCCCCGCGAGCGCCCCGCCGAACTGGTCGAGGTGGCTCCTGAGGCGGGTGATCTCCTCGGTGATGTCGCTGCGCTCGGCGAGCAGCATCACCTCCGCCTCGATCCGCGCCGCCTCGAAGCCGGCCTCCACGCCCTGCAGCAGGCGCTCGACGCGCTCGCGCAGCCGCCGCCTGAGCGCCTCGCGCGCGTCGTCCGCGCGCGCCACGACCTCGGAGGCGAGCGCGCGCAGCGTCGCCACGCGCCCGCGCATGTCGCAGGCGAGCGCCTCGCCCTCGCGGTGGCACATGCCCTCCATCGCGTCGATCGCGCGCTCGATCGCGAGCTTGAGCGCGCCGCGGACGGCCGCGATCTCGTGGCCGCCGGCGGGCGCGAAGAGATCCGGCACGGCGCAGAGCAGCGAGAGCGGCACGTCCGCGCCCGGCGCGAGCTCGTCGCGCAGCTCGGCGATCGCTCGGAACGCCGCGCGCGCCTTCGATTTGTCGAGCGTGCTCGGGGCCAGCACCGCCCCCTCGGTGCGCACGATGATCTCGATGCGGCCGCGGCGCAGGCGCTCGCGCGCCACCTGTTCGGCGAACATCGTCAGATCGACGAGCTCGCGCGGGAGCCGCGCACGCACATCGAGGAAGCGCTGGTTCACCGAGCGTATCTCGGCGACGACGCGTCCTTCGGTGAGCGAAGCGTCACCGAGCCCAAAGCCGGTCATGCTCCGCACGAGGCGCTCCGCTCTACCTAGCTCGCCTGGTGCCCGGTGCCCGCGGCCGCCTGGGCCTTGGGCAGCGGGACGTTGCCGCACGTGACCGTCGCCGACGCGGCCGCGGGGCCCTTGTCGCGGAGCGTGCGCAGGTACGTGACCGTCGGCTCGATGCCGTCCTCCCACCGCACGCGGGGCTGGTAGCCGATGAGCTCCGCCGCGCGCGAGATGTCGGCCAGCGAGTGGCGGATGTCCCCCGCGCGCGGGGGCAGGTGCTCGACCGCGATGTCCCGCCCGAGCACCAGCGAGATCTCCTTGCAGAGCTCGTTCAGCCCGATCCGGCGCCCGCCGGCGATGTTGATGACCTCGCCCTTGAACTTCTTCGGCGACGTCGCGCCGAGCAGGTTCGCGGAGACGGTGTTCTCGATGAAGCAGAAATCGCGCGTCTGCTCCCCGTCGCCGTAGATGGGGATCGGCCGGTTCTGGAGGGCGGCGTCGACGAACCGCGGGATCGCCGCCGCGTAGGCGCCGTCCGGCGTCTGGTTCGGCCCGAAGACGTTGAAGTAGCGGAGGCTCAGCGTCTCGATGCCGTAGATGCCGGCGAAGACCTTCATGTAGTGCTCGCACGCGAGCTTCGTGACCGCGTACGGCGACAGCGGCATCGGCTCCATGGCCTCGTGCTTCGGGAGGACCGGCGTCTCGCCGTACGCGCTGGACGACGCGGCGAAGAGCACGCGGCGCACGCCCTGACGGCGCGCCACGTCGAGCACCGTGACCGTGCCGCCGACGTTGACGGCGTTCGACTCGACCGGCGTCTCGACGCTGCGCGGGACCGAGCCGAGCGCGGCCTGGTGGAGCACGACCTCGACCCCCTTCGCCGCCGCCGCGACCGCCGCCGCGTCGCGGATGTCGCCGGTGATGCGCTCGATCAGCGATTGGTGCGGCAGCCCGTCGAGGTTCTCCCACCGGCCCGTCGCGAGGTTATCGAGGACGCGGACCCGCTCCCCCGCGGCGGTCAGCGCCGCGACGAGGTTGCTTCCGATGAAACCGGCACCGCCGGTGACCAAGTAGCGAGGCGTGGACATGTGCGTGCTCCCCCGGCGGGCGCCTACTTCTTCTTGAAAAGGTTGTCGAGCTTGCTGCGCGAGTCGGCGATGCGCTTGGAGTTATCCTCCGGTACGCCGTTCTTGAACGTGAAGAAAGTACAATAGTTCGCTCTTTCCCGGTCCGGGATGTACTCGGCGATGTGCTCTTTGCACTGGTTGTGCGCGGCCGGGTCCCAGTTCTCGCAGTTCTTGCAGCAGTGGAGGTCGACACCGCAGTGGGGGCAGGTGTCCGCGCGCTGGAGCTTCACCTCGAAGATGAGCTCGTTCTTGCATTTATGACAGAAGTGTCGCTTCGCCTCGACCTTCGGAATCCAGCTCATGATGTCCTCCGGTACCACGACGGCGCCCGCTCTGGCAGGCAGAACGTTCCATAGGGGGTCCAGTCGGGATCAGTGTGTGTCTGTCCTACACTGGCTCCCCTGAAGAACGAGCTCGATTGGCGCGGCCCCGGGGGGCTCTTGCCCGACGGGGCAGGCCGGTGTCGCAGCCGCATGCGCGGAACTCGTGGAGATCGTCCGCCCGGCGCGGAGGGCTTACACGAGCCCCTTGCGCCGCTGGATCTCGCCCATGACCCGCTGGTACTCGACCTCCCAGGTTCGGGAGCCTTCCTGTACGTGGCGGAGCTTGCCGCGCACCTCCGTGTCGAGCGCCTCGTCCATGTCGAGGTATTTCCGGAGGATGGGCCTTATCCGGCGCCGCAGGTCGTGGTCCTCGACGAACACCTCCTCGACGTTGTTCGAGTGCATCAGCATCTCGAGCAGCTGGTCGAGGAGATAATCCATCGTTTCCTCGCCTGTCTTGATCCCCTTCTGCTCCGCGGCCAGGCGCTTGACCCGGTTGAACTCGCCCTGGGGGAGCCCGCGTGCCTGGAGGATCTCTTTCGCCCGCTCGGTCGCTTCGCGCTCGGCGTTCAGGTAGCTCGTGAACACCGACTCGACGTCGAGCGCGACCTCTTTCTTGGACGTGCACTCGATATCACGGTTGTCCACGAGCGCGCGGACGATTTCTTCTGTGAGAGGAGTAATTTTGCCGCTAAAGAGGCGCATCCAACGTCCGTAGCTGGAGGAGCGGTCGAACTGGCTCCCCCGTGCAGGGGTTCATTCACGGGGCGTGCCCGGCTCAAACCGAAAGGTACGGGCCGCGTCTCCGGGATGTCAACGCAAGTGGGAGGTTCCGGCACAAGTCGGAGCCGCCCGGCCGGTGGGGGCCCCCGGAAACAGCAGGACCGCGACACCGCAAACCGCAGGAGCAGCCGCGATGATGATGGGTAAGGATGCGATGGCACGGAGCGTCAGGGTCCAGCCTGGCGCGCTCGGGAACGACGGTGGACTGGACCTGGATTCGCGCAAACGACGGGTCGTCCGGCGCGGCGCGATCGGCAATGCGGCCTCCCCGGCCACGCAGGCGGCGCTGGCCGACGGAGGGACGATCCAACGCGTCGCGAAGGGGCGTCACCTCGTGACGCAGGGCGACGCCGCGACGGCCCTCGCCATGCTCAGCCTCGGCCGCGTCCGGCTGGTGCGGGGGATGAGCGACGGGCGCAGCCTGTCGCTCGGCTACCGAGGGGCCGGCGACGTGCTCGGCGAGGCGGCCCTCGGCGGCGTCACGGCCCACCGGGAGAGCGCGATCGCCACGGAGGACGTCGAGGCGCTCATCGTCCCCCTGGCCACGGTGCGGAACCTGATGGCGAGCGACGCCAACTTCGCGGCCGCGATCGTCACCACGCTGGTCGAGCGCCACACCGACACCGAGGAGCGCCTGGCCTCGATGCTCTTCCGCAACGTGGAGGCCCGCCTCTGTGAGTTCCTGCTCAAGGCAGCGACGCGCTGGGGCATCCCCGATCCGCGCGGGGTGCTCATCTCCGCGCCCTTCACCCATCAGGAGATGGCGAGCATGATCGGCTCCACGCGCGAGACCGTCACGCTCACCCTCGGCGACCTCCGTCGCAAGGGGGTGATCGAGATCGATCGCCGCCGGATCGTCGTCCTCGATCGCGACGCGCTCAAGGGCCGCATCTGAGATCGCTTGCCCGGCGGCGTCGTTGAGGGGACACGCCTCCTCATCAACGCGCCGCCTGCCGCCGCAGAGGCGGCTCGCTTCGCGGTACCCGCCCCGATCGCCCGCCTGCTCCCGGCGTCGCGGCGGCGTCCGTCTCCCTGCTCCAAGCGCTGCTCCCACCATGGACCCGCCCCAGAGCTCCTGCGGGGAGCTCTGGCCGTGCTCGCTTCCGCTGCGCCCGCGCGTCTAGCGGTCCCGCTTGGGTCCGCCGCCGCTCACTGGATCGCGGGTGGAGCGCACCCCGAGCTTGAGCCGGCGCATGACGGCGTGCTTCTGCCGCTCCTTGTACCTGGCGTGGCTCGCGTCGCCGACCTCGTTCGCCGCCTCGGTCTCGCGGTCGATCAGCTGGAACTCGCAGAGGACGAAGATGATCGGCCCGAGCGCCCAGGCCGCGGGCGGCGCCATGTCGAGGATCTCGGCGGGGAGGCGCACCGGCAGATCGACGACGAAGTGGATCACGCGGTAGCTCCGGTCGCTGAAGCTGTTGTCGCCGGCCGTCAGCCCGTCGTCGACGTCGGTCTGCAGCGCCTCGAGCATCGGCAGCAGGAAGGGGCGCGTCTCGCAGTAGCTCCGGAACCGCAGGATCGTGTTGGTGCTCTCGCCAGGCACCACGTAGTTGAACGGGAACAAGCGCTCGGAGAGGTACAGCAGGACGGGGAGCAGATCGTCCACGGTGCGGCAGACGATGCGGAAGCGGAGCTTGTCGTAGATGGCCGCCGCGGTCGTGTCCGTCTTCGACAGGAGCTTCGTGTAGAGCGAGTCCTTGTTCTTCCGACCGCCGATGAACTCGGTGATGGGGAAGCCCGCCGCGAGCATGCCGCCGATCACCCGGTACACCTTCTCCTCGACGAGGTGGAAGACGTCCTGGTCCGACATCGGGATCGAGAAGAGGAGCTCGCGCCCGGCCAGGTGATGGATGATGTGCATCGCCTTGAGGATCGTGCAGGCGCAGAGCTGACGGTGGCCCTTGCCCGAGGCGAGCATCAGGATCTCCTCGACCGACGCGCGCGCGACAGGGCTCGGGATCGGGAACTCGAAGTGGCGGCGAAGGTAGGCGATAGCCTCGTTCTTGACGCTCTCGAGGTGCGCGCGATCCCCCGGCTCGTCAGGCCGGAACTCCTGCGCGAGGAGGAGAGCGCGCGCGTCCTGCTCGCTCTGGAGGTTGAGCCTCCGCCAGTCGATGACCGAGTCGCCGCGCAGGATGAGGTGCACGGACTCCAGGTCCATCAGCGTGAACTCTTCGAGCCGCTTGAGCCGACCGACGGAGGCGTCGTGCGTCATGACCTCACGCTCCCCGAGCGTAAGCGCCAGGGCAGTCGAGCGCTTGAGAAACCGTCGCGTCGAGGTGCAGGAGGCGGCAGCTGGGCGAGAAAGTCAGGAGACAGGGGCGTTCGGCGGGGCAGGGCGAGAGCTCGGGGTGCGACCAAGCGAAAGGGTCCCGAGGAAGATGCCGACCGTCAACGCCACCACCGTGGCGTGACCGAGGTAGGCGCCACTGCAACCAATGGCAGCGAACGGGGCGAGCGCAGCCAGATACCACGGGGTGATCCTCATCGGTTCTCCTTCTCCGCCTCCAGCGGCACTGTACAGGCCGCATGGTCGCTCCCTCCGGGGGGGCACCACGGTGCATCACGATCGTCCCGGCAAGAGCGTGTAAGTGGTTGTAGGATAAGGTGCCACGCCCTGCTGCTGCGGGCCAAGAAGTAGCGGCTTCGGGGGGAACGCATCAAGGGAATTCGTTCTCACTTTCCATTCCCACTCGAACCGACGTCGCTGGATACCGGGAAAGTCGAACGAAAACAACATGTTGTCGCTGAAATCGAAGCCCTTGCATCACGGGTTGGGCGCGGCCTGCTGGACGCGAGGTGGTGCCTGAGGGACACGCCTCCAACTCACGGCCCTGCCTGGCTTGTCAGTTTCCGGGCGTCAACGGTCTCGTGCGCCGGCCGACGCAGGGCGCCGAGGCTGGCGCTGCGCGTGGGGCGGTCGCGCGTGTCCGGGGCTGATCAGCGGACGGGGAACGTGATCCGGGACGCGTCGCCGAGCGTGACCGACCGGCTGGTGACGTCGCGCCCGCTCGTCCTGTCCACCGCGATCTCGAGGCGGTAGAGGCCGTCCGGGAGCCGCACCTTCGTGAGTACCGCCCTGGGCGCCGTCCCCGCGGCGAAGTGCCATGAGCTGCCATGGATCGGCGCGTCGCCGGTCGCGCTGTCGCCCGACGATGGATCCGTCCACGTCATGTCGAGCTGCACGACGGTCGCCGCGTCGTCGAGCCGCAGCTCGACCTCCCGTTCCTCGGGCAGCCCCTTGAAGAGGACGCTCCCCGCGAGCAGCGCGCCCGCGACGAGGATCACCGGGGCGAGGCGCCTGGTCCAGGGGGGCCGCCGATCTGGCTCGGTCGGCTGCTCGTCCTGCTCGTGATCCAGAGCTTCCTGGTCGATCGAGCTCATCGGGCTTCAGCGGGCTCGGCTGGTGCGGATCCGCTTCACCAGGCCGTCGATCACCGGCTGCGGCAGATCGAAGGCGGGCATCTTGTTCTTGCCCTTCCTGATCGTCTCCGCCATCTGGGCGTCGGTCACGCGCTCCTGCCACGCCGCGTCGGTGAGATCGGGGGCGCGGACCATCGGGCCTTGAGGGCCATCGCCGCGCCCGGCCCTGCCGTGACAGGTCGAGCAGTTCCGCTGCCAGGCGAGCTCGATGAGCCCCGGATCGGTCTCGTTCGATGCGACCGGCCGAGCAGCGACCTTGCCGCCCTGGCCCTCGTTGGGGCTCGGGGGATCGTGATCGGCCGCCGTCCACTCGCGGACGTCGCCCGGCCCGGGATCGCAGCCAAAGAGGCCGACAGAGAGGACGGCCGCGCGAAGGAGGCGGCCCAGGGGCTTGTCGTGGCGTCTCCGCATGGGGTGGAGGAGTACGGATACTGAAGATGATGGGGGAGGCAAGCGAAGAAGGCCAAGTCGACGGAACCGACCGCCGGCGCGCCAGGTGAAGCGGCCTTGCGCCGGCGGGGTCCGCGTCAGCTGCCAGCGCGCCGCGACGGCGCGGGACCGCGCGCGATCGAGGCGCGCCGTCCGGAGGGCGCCCTGGCGGAGCGCGTCACTTGCAGGGATCGCCGGCGACCTTGCCGCCGCCGTCCACCGGCTGCTTGTCGACAGCCTTGCCCTCGATGGCCGCGATGAAGAACCCGGTGCGCCGGTTCTGGGCCTTGCCGTCGGGGGTGTTGTTGTCGGCGACCGGCTTGGTCTCGCCGAAGCCGACGGCGATGAAGCGCTTGCAGTCGTGGCCCTTCGCGACGAGCCAGCGAGCGACCGACATCGCGCGCTTCTCCGACAGCGTCTGGTTCAGGGCGTCGTCGCCGTCCGAGTCGGTGTGCCCCTCGATGCGGAGCAGGCTGACGTCCTTCCGCTGCTTCAGGAAGTCGTCGACGATGTTGAGGACCTCGTCGCTCTCGGGGAGGAGCTTGTCGCTGTTCGTCTCGAAGACCACCGGGCCGGGCAGCTCGACCTGGTTGCCCTTCAGCTTGAACGTGAGCTTGAAGCGCGGGCGGGGCTTCTTCTCCTCCTTCGGCTCGGGCTTCGGCTCCGGCGGCGGCGGGGGCGGGGGGGTGGCCGCCGGCTCCTTGCCGGAGCCGAACGAGGCGCTGGCCGTGCAACCCGCCGTCACGGCGGCAGTGCCAACCATCATCACGGCGCACAGAACGGAAGCGACGTATCTACGCATGGACGTTGTTCTCCTCTGAGGGGCACGAGCCGAGGCTCGCATCGGCAACCCGCCGGGCTGGCGCGCTTGGACGGCAGCTCGCCATGAAACTTCACCGCCGTCGGGTATTTGCGTGGTGGGCGCATCGAAGCGACGCCGCCTTCTAGCGAAAAGTCAGGACGAACGAAACCGGGAAGAGGGCGCCGCCGCGGACCCCGCGCACGCGGGCGGACCGACACGACACGCCGCCGAGGCCGCTCTCGCGGTGCGCGGACCCTGGACGGGCGGGGTTGCTCCTAGAGACGCTCGCAGGGCACGCGACGGCTCATGCGCGCGCACGATCTTCGCGAACCACGTGAACGCACGTGAATGTCGCAAACGACGCGAGCGCCGCGAAGGACGCGAACGGACTGAGCAGCGCGAGCTGCTCGCGCGTCGCAGGCGGGTCGTAGGGATGGGGGAGGGCACCCGGGAGGTGCCCCAGAGAGAGGGTCGCGGAGCCCTGGGCGAGGGCTCCGGAGCGTCATGCTGCGGAGAGGGCGCGAGAGCGCGACGTGCTCAGCCTCCGCTCCCGCCCGCGCCGCCGGCGCCTTCGCCGCCGGCACCTTCGCCGCCAGCGCCTTCGCCGCCAGCGCCTTCGCCGCCAGCGCCGCTGGCACCACCTTCGCCGCCTTCCCCACACGGCACGCCGGTCGTCTCGGCAGGGGGCGCGACCTCGCCCAGCTGGACCTGCTTCGCCGTGAACCCGATGCCGATGGAGATGGCATCGCACTCCTGGCTCGGATCCTGGCTGCCGTCCTTCATGATGTCCGAGGCGCGGCGGACCTGGTCGAGGGTGGTCTCGAGCCCGGAGCCCTCGCAGAAGCCCGGCTGGACGGCGCCGATGACGCTGCGCAGCTCCTCGACGAGGACCGCCGTCTCGAGCACGCCCGCGATGGTGCCTTTGACCACCGACTTGTGATCGGGCGCGAGATCCATCGCGATCCGCACGTTGCGGATCGTGAGGCCGATCGTGGTGCCCGAGATGGTCAGGTTCAGCTTGAAGGTGACCTGCGATTCCGGGCCCGACACCCAGGTGTCGTCGACGACGTAGCTGGCCGGGAACACGACCTTGGCGCTCTCGACGTCCTCGGCGTCATTGAGCAGCTCCGGAACCACGGGCCACTTGTCGCTGCCATCCCAGACGGGCGCCGCGCCCAGCGTGGCGCCGCCGTAGAGCTTCGCGGTGAGGGGGTTGTACGACGACTGAGCGCCGAGGCCGTCGAGCTTCAGGATCACGGTGAAATCGCCGTTGGCGATCGCCTCGGTGACCCGGGTCGACGGCTCGCTCAGGAGGCTGGAGATGAGGCCGACGAGCTTGTTGCCGAAGGAGTTGTCGATGCCGCCGGCGCCGTCCGGGTAGACGTCGGAAGGGGATGCGCCGTCGACCGGCTGGCAGAGGTCCTGCGATACGGTGCTGGACACCTTGCCGTCGAGGTTGAAGCCGTACTGCTTCCAGCTGCCGGGCGTCTTCTTCCCTTCGCGATCGGTCTCGCCGAGGAAGAGCCTGTCAATCGCGAACGCGGCGCCCTCGCCGTCACCGGCCTGCGCCGGACCAGGCGGCGGCGGCTGACCGGGGTCGACGCCTGTGTCGTCACCAGGATCAGCAGGATCCGCGGGGTCCGAGCCACAGCCGGTGACAGACAGGAGCGCCGTCGCCAAATAGACCGCGACGGCGATACGGGAATGACGCATCATCGACCTCACTTTCTGGAAACCCCACCCCACATCAGGCAAGTGCTCTCAAGCGGGCGCTCATGCTAGCGCCGGGCTGCGCGCCTCATCAAGGGCGATCCCCGCTGCGCAATGCGCTATATGTGAGCTCGAAGGCAAGCGCAGGTCGCTCGCCCAGATGCCTTCAAAATCCGCTCTCCCTGATTGCCCGCCTTTCCCGAGTCGCCACGCCATGAGAAGCCACCTGGAAGCCTGCTGTGACCGCTGAGTTCATCCACCTCCACGTGCATTCGCAGTACTCGCTCCTCGACGGCGCGCTGCGCATCAAGGACCTGGCGTCGCGCGCCAAGTCGCTGGGAATGCGGTCCGTCGCCCTGACCGACCACGGGAACATGTTCGGGGCGATTCAGCACTACAAGGCCTGCAAGGAGCAGGGCATCGGCGCGATCATCGGCTGCGAGGTGAACGTGGCGCGCAGCTGGGGCGCGTCCGCGGGGCAGGTGTCGCGCTCGGGCGCGGACGAGACGCCGGTCGATCACCTGGTGCTGCTCGCGGCGTCCGAGGAGGGCTACAAGAACCTCGTCCGCATCGTCTCCAAGGGGCACGTCGACCCCGCGAGCGGGCTCGGGCCGAGCGTCCGGCTCGACATGGTCGCGCAGCACAGCGCGGGGCTCATCGGGCTGACCGGCTGCATGGGCGGCGTGGTCGCCCAGCGGATCCTCGAGCAAGGCGAGGACGAGGGGCGCGAGGCGCTCAGCCGGCTCAGGGACTGCTTCGAGCCGGGCAGCCTCTATGTCGAGCTGCAGGACCACGGGCTGGTCGAGCAGTCGGTGCTCAACGGCATCCTGGCGCGCGCGGCGGGGGACCTGGGGCTGCCGCTGGTCGCGACGAACGACGCGCACTTCGGCGCGCGCGAGGACGGCGAGGGGCAGCTCTACCTCTCCTGCATCGCGGCCAACCGGACGTTCGCGGAGGCGAGCGACGCGCACCACGGCAGCTTCGAGATGTTCCTCAAGCCCGCCGACCAGATGACGCACCTCTTCCGCGACTACCCGGCGGCGATCCGCTCGACGCTCGAGATCGCCGAGCGGTGCTCGGCGCTCAAGCTCAAGCTCGGCAAGCCGATGCTCCCGACGTTCCCGCTGCCGAGCGGGTTCGCCGACTCGGCGTCGTACTTCCGGCACGTGGCGCGCGAGGGGCTCGCGGCGCGGCTCGCCCAGATCGCGCGGACCGGCCGGCCGGTGGACGAGGCGACCTACCGGGCGAGGCTCGAGGTCGAGCTCGACGTCATCGTGCAGATGGACTTCCCGGGCTACTTCCTCATCGTCTGGGACTTCATCAAGTACGCCAAGGACCACGGCATCCCGGTCGGGCCGGGCCGCGGGTCGGGCGCCGGCTCGCTCGTCGCCTACTCGATGGGGATCACCGATCTCGACCCGCTCCCGTACAACCTGCTGTTCGAGCGCTTCCTGAACCCGGAGCGCGTCAGCATGCCCGACTTCGACGTCGACTTCTGCATGGACCGGCGCGACGAGGTCATCTCGTACGTCACGAAGAAGTACAGCAAGGAGGCGGACAAGCCCTCCGTCGGGCAGATCGCGACGTTCCACGAGCTCAAGGCGCGGAGCGTGATCAAGGACGTCGCCAGGGCGATGGCGTTCCCCGCGATGGAGGCGCAGAAGATCGCGAGCCTGATCCCGCAGAAGAGCCCGGGGATCATGTACACGATCCCCGAGGCGCTCGAGATCGAGCCGAAGCTCAAGGCGCTCAAGGAGAGCGACCCCACGGTCGCGGAGCTGCTGAAGCAGGCGCAGAAGCTCGAGGGCCTGACGCGGCACGCCGGCATGCACGCCGCCGGCGTCGTGATCAGCGAGGGCCCGCTCTGGGATCACGTGCCGTGCTTCAAGAACGGCGAGCAGCTCGTCACGCAGTACTACAAGGACGACGCCGAGCTGGCCGGCCTCGTCAAGTTCGACTTCCTCGGGCTGAAGACGCTCACCGTCATCGACATCGCGGTCAAGCTCGTGAACGCGCGGCCGGACATCGCCGCGAGGGAGGGCGCGCGCTTCGACGTGAACACGGTGCCGCTCGACGACACCGCCACCTACGCGCTCCTCCAGTCCGGCGAGACCACCGGCGTGTTCCAGCTCGAGTCGAGCGGCATGCAGCAGCTCTTCAAGGACCTGAAGCCGGACGCCTTCGAGGACATCGTCGCCGCCGTGGCGCTCTACCGGCCCGGCCCGCTCGGCACCGGCATGGTGAAGGACTTCGTCGACTGCAAGCACGGCCGGAAGCCCATCGAGAAGATGCACGCGCTGGTCGACGAGCTGCTCAAGCCGACGTACGGCGTCATCGTCTACCAGGAGCAGGTCATGCAGATCGCGCAGCAGCTCGCGGGCTACACGCTCGGCGGCGCCGACCTGCTCCGGCGCGCCATGGGCAAGAAGAAGCCCGAGGAGATGGCGAAGCAGAAGGCGACGTTCGTCGACGGGTCGCTCAAGAACGGGGTGAAGGCCGAGGACGCCGAGCGCATCTTCGGGCTCCTCGAGTACTTCGCGGGATACGGCTTCAACAAGAGCCACTCGGCCGCGTACGCGCTGCTCACCTACCAGACCGCGTACCTCAAGGCGCACTACCCGGTCGAGTTCCTCTGCGCGCTCATGACCGCCGACCGCGACAAGATCGAGAAGGTCGTGCGGATCATCGCGGAGGGGCGCGCGTGGGGGGTCGAGATCCTGCCGCCCGAGATCAACGAGTCCAAGACGGACTTCACCGTCGTCTACAGCGCAAAGCCGGTGACGAACGGCAAGCGCGTGACGGGCACCCGGCGCGGCGGCTCGCGGGTGAGGGACCCGTACGACCCGAAGATCCGCTTCGGAATGGGGGCGATCCGCGGCGTCGGCGAGTCGGCGCTCGAGGCGATCCTCGAGGCGCGCGAGGCGGGCGGCGCGTTCTCGGATCTGTTCGACTTCGCCGAGCGCGTCGATCCGCGGCGGGTCAACAAGGGGGTGTTCGAGGCGCTCGTGCAGTGCGGCGCGTTCGACGCGAGCCTCCAGGCGCGGGGCATCTCGCGGGCGCGGGCGTTCGCCGGGATCGACAGGGCGCTCGAGCGCTCCCGCAGCGCGAACAAGGAGCGGAACAGCGCGCAGATCGGGCTGTTCGCGGCCGTCGCGTCCAAGAGCGAGGTGCGGCTCGATGACTACCCGATGGCCGAGGACTGGGACCTGCGCGAGACGCTCTCGCGCGAGAAGCAGTCGCTCGGGTTCTACGTCTCGGGGCACCCGCTCGATCGCTACGGCGTGGACCTGAACCGCTTCGACGTGACGGGCGTGAGCGCGCTGGCCGGCATGGACCCGTGGTCCAGGGTGCGCGTCGGCGGCATGGTCGAGGGCTACCGCGAGCGCATCTTCAAGGGGGGCGGCGGCAAGATCGCGTTCTTCGTGCTCGAGGACACGACGGGCCGCGTCGAGGTCAAGGTGCGCGAGAAGCAGATCGAGAACTACGGGGAGCTCCTGAACCGGGGGGAGCCGGTCCTGATCTCGGGGAAGATCAGCTTCCCGATGGTGGAAGAGGGGGCCGAGGAGGCCGAGTCCGCGCCGCGCGAGCCGACCCTCCTGCTCGACGAGGTGCAGCCGCTCTCCGACGCGATCCTCGCGCAGACCCGGAGCGTGGCGATCACGCTGAAGTCGCGCAGCGCCAGGCGCGAGCACATCGACCGGCTCGGGGCGCTGCTGCGAGCGAGCCCGGGGGTGTGCCCGGTGCAGCTCGTGATCCAGCTCGACGACGGGGCGGAGGCGGTGCTGTCGCTGGGGCGCGATCTCCGGGTCGAGCCGAACGACGCGATGCTCGGGCGGCTCGAGAAGCTGTTCGGCGAGAAGGTGGCCGAGCTCAGGTAGCCGGCTCGCTCGCCCCCGCGTGCTCGGCGGCCCGCGCGAGGGCGCCGAGCTTCGCCTCCGCGTCGCTGCGGTCGCCCTGGTGCTTGAGCAGGACGCCGAGGGTGTCGCGGGCGACCTCCGGGGTGATCGCGCGCTTGCCGAGCAGGAGCAGCGCGCGGGCCCAGTCGATGGTCTCGCTGATAGCGGGAGATTTCCGCAGATCCATCGCCCGCAGGGCGCCGACGAACGCCACGATCTGCGCGGCGAGGCGGGGCTCGATCCCGGGGAGCGCGACCTTCAGGATGGCGACCTCGCGCGAGGGCGGCGGGTAGTCCAGGAACGCGTGCAGGCAGCGGCGGCGCAGCGCCTCGGTCATCTCGCGCGTCGCGTTCGTGGTCAGCAGGACGAGCGGCGGGTGCGCGGCGCGGATCGTGCCGAGCTCGGGGATCGTGACCTGCATCTCGGAGAGCACCTCGAGCAGGAACGCCTCGAACTCCGGGTCAGCGCGGTCGACCTCGTCGATGAGGAGGACGACCGGCGCGGCGCTCCGCAGCGCCGCGAGGAGCGGGCGCGCGATCAGGAAGTGCTCGCTGAAGAACGACGCCTCGCTCCCGGCGATGGCGCGCGCGGCGGCAGAGAGGCTCGTCGCGCCGGCGATCTCCTTCGCCACGGCGTCGCGCAGCAGCTGCGTGTAGAGCATCTGCTTCGCGTAATCCCACTCGTACAGCGCCTTCGCCTCGTCGAGCCCCTCGTAGCACTGCAGCCGGATGAGCCCGCGGCCGAGCGCCTCGGCCGTGGCGCGGGCGAGATCGGTCTTGCCGACGCCCGCCGGCCCTTCGAGCAGGAGCGGCCGGTCCATCCGGAGGGCGAGCCAGAGCGCGAGCGACGTCGCCGGGTCGGAGATGTAGCGGGCCGCCGCGAGGCGCGCGTCGAGCTCGTCCGCGGAGGCCGGGACGTCGTCGCGAGCGCGCTGGTCACCGAGCGCGCCGCCGCCGAGCGCGCCGCCGCCGGGCGCGCCGCCGTCGTGATCCGGGGGGAGCGTCACGGCCAGACGGTAGCACGCCGCGCGCGAGCCTCGGGCGCATGACGCGGCATGGCGCGCCCGAGCGGGTCGTGGCCCGCGCCTGGATGCTGGGTTAGAAATCGCGACGATGACGGATGAACACCATTCCCTCGTGCGCATCGACGCGACCGGCACCGCTCACCCGGTCGATCTGGAGGCGAGCAAGCGCCTGCGCGCCCGGCAGGGGGTGTTCGAGCTGCTGCCGGCGCCCGATCGCCTCGTCGTGATGCGCCACGTGGGAAACGAGGCGCCGCGCGACGTGGGGACCGGCGCGGCGCTCCGGCTCGCCGGGCAGGTGACGGGGCCGGGCGCGCTCTGCGACGTCGTGTCCCTCATCGGACAGGCAGGGTGGTCCGGCGAGCTCGTCGTCATCGATGAGCTGGCGAGCCGGTCCCTCTTCTTCGAGCCCGGTCACGCCGTGGCGGCGCGCTCCAGCGTCGAGGGCGACCGCATCGGCGAGGTGCTCTACCGCTACGGCGCGCTCTCCCGCGAGCAGGTCGACGCGACGCTCGCCGCGGCCACGCCGGACGCGCGCTTCGGCGAGGTGGCGGTGAAGCTCGGCTTCGTGTCCCGCGAGCGGCTGTACCAGCTGCTCAGCACCCAGGCGGAGGAGATCGCGTACCGGCTGCTCCTCGCGGGCGAGGGGATGTTTTACTTCCTCGCGGGCTTCGACGAGGAGCAGCTCGCGAGCCGCCAGAACCTCCCCGTCCACGCGCTGCTCTTGGAGGCGGTGCGCCGCATGGACGAGATGCGCTACTTCCGCGAGCGGATCCCGTCGGACCAGCACGTGCCCGCGCGCGTGCCGGACCGGGGCCCGCCGCCCGAAGAGCTGCGCGCCGTGTACGACGCCATCGACGGCCAGAGCTCGGTCGCAGACGTGGCGCGCGCGCTCGGGCTCGGGGAGTTCGAGGCCACCAGGGCGCTCTTCCAGCTCGCGCAGTCCGGGCGGGTCGCGGTGCGAGCGCCGGGGCCGACGGGCGCCGCCGCCGGCATAGCGCTCTTCAACGAGGCGATCGCGTCGATCCTCTCGGCCGTCGACGCGGCCCAGCGGGGCGACGAGGTGCGGTGGCAGCTCGCCGCGTTCGTCGCGGGCGCCGGGATCTACGACGCCCTCTTCCGCGGCGCGGGGCCGGCGGCGGACGGGACGTTCGAGCCCGGGCGGCTCGTCGAGAACGCGACGCTCATCGCTGGCCCCGAACAGGTCGAGGCGATGCTGTCGCAGTGGATGTACGAGTACGTCTCGTTCGCGATGTTCGTCGCGGAGCCCTGCCTGCGCCTCTCGCCCGACGGCATCCCGCTCTCGAAGCGCGGCGACAACCAGCCCCCGCTGTCGAGGCGCGTCGCCGAGCTCGTGGGCCCGCTCGCGCCCAAGTAGCCGCGGCTAGCCCGGCGGCCCGGCGAGGATCTCCGCGGCCAGGAGATCGAGGCGCGGCGCGGCGCGATCGGGGCAGGGGAGAGCGGCCTCGCCGCGCAGCGGGCAGAGCTCGCACCGGCGGCCGTCGAGGAGCAGGCCCGCCCGCATGCCCGCGGCGCGCGCGGCCGCCACGTCGCTCGGCGCGTCGCCGATCATCCAGCTCGCCGCGGGGTCGAGATCGAGATCGCGCGCGAGCGCCGTGAGCATGCCCGGCCTCGGCTTCCTGCAATCGCAGGGGCCGATCAGCGACGGATCGCCGCCCGGGCCGCCCTCGGGGTGGTGCGGGCAGACAGCCAGCGCCGCGATCGGGACGCCCGCCGCGCGCAGCCCGTCGACGAGCGCGCGGTTCGTGCGCTCGATCGCGCTCCAGGGCACCTGCCCCTTCGCCGCGCCCGGCTGGTTGGTCGCGATCGCGAGCAGGAACCCCGCGTCCGAGAGGCGCCGCAGGCCCTCGAGCGCGCCGGGCAGGAGGCGGATCTGATCCGGGTGAAACGCCGTCACGACGACGCCGAGCTCGGGGTCGCGCACCACGTCGATGAGCGTGCCGTCGCGGTCGAGCAGGATCCCGCGCCTCGCCACGCGGCGCTCAGCTCTCGGCGACGAGCTGGAGAAGCCGCTCGCAGATCAGGTGGTGGTAGACCTCGTGGAACCCCTCCACGTGCGGCGTCGACGTGTAACCGGCCCGCGTCCTCGGCACGATCACGCTGGCGTCGGCCATCTGACGCAGGGCGCCGCCGTCGTAGCCGACGAGCGCGACCACCTTGGCCCCGGACCTCTTCGCGAAATCCGCGGCGGCCACCAGGTTCTGCGACCAGGGGCCGGCCCGGTCCGCGCCCGAGCCGCCGTGCACGCTGAGGCACACGAGGACGTCGCCCGCGACGAGGCGGCCGTCGAGCTGCTCGAGGAAGATCCGGTTGAAGCCGACGTCGTTGGTGAGGGCGCTGAGGAGCGCCGCGTTGTCGCAGAGGGAGGTGCACTTGAAGCGGCGCTTGCCCTCGACCCACGTGAACTTGGCGATGTCGCAGGCGAGGTGGCTCGCGTTGGCGGCCGAGCCGCCGTTGCCGCACGTGTAGATGGTGCGATCGCTCCGGTACGCCTCGAAGAGGATCTCGATGACGCGAGCCATGTCGTCCGGGCTCGTCGCGAGGGCGATCTCGGACGTCTCGCGAAGGTACTTTTCCACGAAGTCGTGCGTGCTCTGAGGCATGGTCGATTTATAGCCAGAGTCGCGCGCAAATGCCCAGCGGGAGGCGCGGCCGCGCGCCCGCTCACGATCGGTGCAGGTTCGCGACGATGCGCGCGCCGTCGAGATCGAAGCGGAAGCGCAGCACGCGCAGCCCCTTCGCGGCCAGCGCCTCCAGCACCTGGCGCTTCTCCGCCGGGCGGACGTAGAACATGAAGAAGCCGCCGCCGCCGGCCCCCATCAGCTTGCCGCCGAGCGCCCCGGCGCCCCGCGCGATCTCGTAGATCTCGTCGAGGACCTCGTCGGTCATCCTGGAGGCGAGCTTACGCTTCTGGGTCCAGTGGGCGTGCAGGAGCTCGCCGTAGTCGTCGAGCCTGCCCGAGACGAGGATGCGGTACACGTCGCGGCCGATGTCCTTGATGCGGTGCATCCGCTCGACCACGTCGGGCTCGAGGTCGTGCAGCCGCCGGCCCTGCTCCGAGAGGACGATCCTGGCCGGGCGCTCGATGCCGCTCCACACGATGAGCAGGTTGCTCTCGAGCTCGTCCAGCACCTCGTCGCGGACCGGGACGGGCTCGACGTGCACGGAGCCGTCCGGCGAGAACGTGAACGCCGTGACGTTGCCGTACGCGGCGATGTACTGGTCCTGCTTGCCGATCGGCTCCCCCAGGCGCTCGATCTCGATGGCGCAGGCCTCGCGGGCGAGCTGCTCGGACGACACGAAGTCGCGCTTGTACGTGTGCAGGGCGTTGAGCAGCGCGACGGTGAACGAGCTCGACGAGCCCAGGCCCGAGTTCGCGGGCAGGTCCGCGACGCTCGTGAGCTCGATCGAGTGCTCGATTCCCATCATCCGGAGCGCCTCCCGGAAGATGGGGTGCTCGATGCGGTCGACCGAGGCGACGATCTCGGTCTTGGAGTAGGCGAGGCGGATGTCGCGATGGAATCGCTTGTTGGCCGTGACGTAGATGTACTTGTCGATGGCCGCCGAGACGAGGTAGCCGCCGAAGCGGTCGGAGTACGCCGGCAGGTCGGTCCCGCCGCCGCCGAGCGAGAAGCGCACCGGGGCGCGAGAGACGATCATCGCCGCGCCTCGACCGCGGCGGAGAGGGCGGCCTCGACATCGCGGAGGCCCTGCTCGGAGCCGATCTCGTAAAAGCGCTCCGCGACCGGGAGGGCCCGCAGGCGGCCGCGGGCCGCGAGGTCGCGCTGCACCACGTCGAAGCCGAGCGGCGTGTCCGCCGGCAGCCCGGCGACGACCTCGCGGCGGAGCGCTGTCGCTCCGTAATCGATGTGGTCGAGCTCAGGGTCGGGCGGGGCGCCCGCGCGCCGCTTCTCGTAACGCGCGACGAGATCGCCCGAGACCGCGGTGTTCGACGCGTCGAGCCGGCCCTCGTTCCGGTACACGGCCATCGCGCCGAGCGCCTCGGGGTGCGCGCAGAGGTCCCGGAGCGGAGCCATGTAGTCGAAGGGGAGATAGGAGTCGCCGTAGGTCATGAGGAACACAGGGGCCAGGTGAGGCAGCGCGCGGCGCAGCGCGCCGGCCGTGCCGAGGAGGGCGGGGCCGTCGTCGGCGTAACGGAGCGGCAGCCCGGCGAACCGGTCGCCCATCGCCCCTCGAACCGCGTCGCCGAGGTGACCCACGCAGAGGACCACCTCGCCGAAGCCCGCCGTGGCGAGCCGCTCGAGGAGCCACGCCCCGAACGGCCTGCCGGCCACCGGCAGGAGGAACTTCGGCGTGCGCTCGGTGCGCGGGCGCATCCGGGTGCCGAGCCCGCCGGCGAGGATCACGGCTTGAGGAGGCGAGGCGTCGGCGCGCACGAGCGGGACGTACCACAGACGCAGGCCGCTTTCGGCGCGTCCGGGGCCCACCCGCCCGAGCCCGAAGAAATCGTCGCCACAAACTGTACGATCGTTCAGCTACTGAACTAGGTTCGGTGCCATGACCAACAAGGACATCGCTCCGCATCTTCTCCGGACGCTGGCCGCCCTCCAGAGCGAGGGCAAGACGGTGACCCTGGATACATTGACCACGGCCCTGGCGGTGCGTCGGACCGACGTTCGCCGGGCGATCACCGCCCTGCACCGCGAGGGCTATCTCGACGCCCTCCGGATGCGGCTGACGTTCCGCGGGCTCGCGCTCGGCGCGGCGTTCGCGGCGGCGCCGCTCCGCCCGCTGCGCCGCGCGCCGCAGCGCGCGGTCAAGGCGGCTTGAACGCCGCTGGGTCCACCCCGGCCGGCGCGGGGCGCCAGCGGCAAGTCAACCTCTGCCAAGCGCCTGGACGGCCCCCGAGATGATTTGTCGATGAGTTTCAAATCTTGCCAGCATTTCATTTGGTAGAGCGGCAAATTCACACCGCGCGTGCGGCCGCCAGGGGTCGCCGGCAGGGATCAAGCGCCCGGGTCGCGGGGGCCGGCCGGTGCGCGAAATGTCCGGGTTTCTCCGGCCTGCGCGCGCCTCTCCGCGTGGAAGACGTTGACATTCCGGGGGATTCGTGAGACGGCGGCAGCGTGATATCCGATGTCGAGATCGAGAATGAGATTCGGGCTTTGGTGGCCAAGTTCCTGGAGGGCATGAGAGCGCTGGTCCGTAAGGACGTCTTCCGGAACGCCGCGCAGTACCTGGAAGTCGACATCAAGGCCGCAGGGATATCGACCGGGCCCGCCGCGACTCCCATGAAGCCTGGCCGCAAGGCCGAGCGCGCGCCGACGCCAGCCCCGACGAAGAGCCGCAAGGCCGCGTCGGCCCGCAGCGCGCCGTCCCGCAAGGCTCCGTCGCGTCCGGCCCCGTCGCGCCCGGCCCCGTCGCGTCCGGCTCCGTCGCGCCCGGCCCCGCGCAAAAAGACGGCCGCGCCCCGGGCAGCCGGGGGCGCCGCGCGTCCAGCGGTCGCGCCGGCGAAGGCTCGCGCCAAGAGCGCCGGGAAGGCCCAGGCGCCCGCCGTCGGGGCGGGCGACAAGGGGACCCAGCCCGCCAATCCGACGAGCCCGGAGAACGCGCCGTCCGGGATCCCCGAGAACGAGATCGCCGAGGCGCTGCTCGCCCATGTGGAGATCGAGCCAGGGCAGGGGATCGACGACCTTGCGCTGGCGATGGGAACCCCCGCAGCGGATCTCCAGGAGCCGATCAAGAAGCTTCTCGAGGAAAACAAGATCACCGAGGAGCTGCGCCAGGGTCAGGCGTCGTACTACCCGACGTGAGCGGTGACATCGGCGCGTCGTCCCACCGGGCATGAGCGTTGCTCCGCCCGGTCGCGGCGTGCGGCCGGGGCGGGAACAGGTGGAAGCGGGCGCAGCGTCCGGGGCGAAGCTCCGGGCGATCTGGCGTGCGCTGCGCGCATCCCGCCACGACGCGGTGAGCAGGGACCCCGCGGAGACTCCGAACGGTTGGAAGGCCGGAGCTGAAGGCGGACGATCCGATGGCGAAGGCGCGCGGGCGGCGTCAGGTGGACACGACCCGACCCCGGGACGCGGACCGCTGGCGCCGAGCGAGCCTTGCGACCTACATCCAGGCGGGCACAGGCGTGTGCCGCGTGTCGGCCGCCGAACCCAGCGACGCCATCGCCGCGGACTCGACGCGGGGGCGGAGCCCCGGTAACCTGCCCTTCCAGGCTCTTCCCGGATGACTCCCGCGCACGAACAGATTCTCAACGTCCTGCTCGGCTATCTCTCGGCGATGAATGCAGAGGGTGTCCTGCTCCGGGCCATGCGGGAGGCGGAGATCCAGCCGGAGAAGTTCTCGCTCGAGGACCTCCCCGACATCCTTCCGAGCATCGAGCGCCGGGCCCGCCTCTACGTCGATCCGGGCCGGCTCGGGCGGCTCAAGTCGGAGATCTCCGCGATCGGCGGCGATCGACCTTCGCGGCGCTCGAAGGTCATGGTCATCAGCGTGGAGGCCGACATCAGCGAGGCGCGCCTCAGCGCGAAGGCCGTTTGCGACGCGGCCGGCGCAAAGAGCTTCACCTCGCACAAGGTCGCGACCATCGTCAGCGAGCTCGCCCGGAACATCGTCCACTACACCCCCGGCGGGACGATCGAGATCGCGGTGCAGCGCGACAGCCCGGTCCGCTTCGTCATCGTCGCTGTGGACGAAGGCAGCGGGATCCAGAACCTGCAAGAAATTCTGGCTGGACGTTACAAAAGCAAGACCGGGATGGGCCGCGGCCTCATCGGGGTCAAGCGGCTGGCCGATCGCTTCCAGATCGACTCGGGGCCGAAGGGCACGCGGGTGGAAATCGAGGTCCACCTGTGAAGGTCGCCGTGGAGTACACCATTCTGCCGAAGGATGGAGAGCGCGTCAGCGGCGACGCCGCGTTCGTCCGCGCCGGCGAGGGCGGGTGTCTCTTCGCGGTGATCGACGCCCTGGGTCACGGCGAGCACGCGGCGGCCGCTGCGGACGTCGCGCTCAAGGCGCTCGCCGACGCCCCGCCGGGCGACGACGTCCGCGCCCTCGTCGACCGCCTCCACGCGCGGCTCCGCGGGACCCGCGGCGCCGCGGGGATGATCTGCCGCTTCCGGGACGGGCGGCTCCAGGGCTGCGGGATCGGCAACGTCGAGCTGATGTCCCACGGCACGCGCGTGCAGTGGCTTCAGAGCCCGGGGATCCTCGGCGCGTCGCTCGGAAAGGTCCGCATCTTCGACGCGCAGCTCGCGCCGGGCGATCGCCTCGCCGTCTTCTCCGACGGGATCTCGCCCCGCTTCGACCTCTCGCTGTTTCGTGGAATGAAGGCCGCGGAGGCCTGCCGCGCCCTCATGAGCCGACACCGGCGCTCGCACGACGATTCAACCGTCTTGATCGCCGACATCGAACCTTAGGATGACCATGGAGCTCAAGCGCCTTCCGATCATCAACCTGTGGGACCGGATCCTGGTGCCCATCCAGGGGGACGTGACCGACGATCTCGCGGAGCAGCTGAACACCGAGGTGCTGCGGGCGATCCACGAGAGCGGGGCGAAGGGGCTGGTCATCGATCTCACGGCCGTATGGATCATGGATAGCCACCTGTGCGCCGTGCTCTCGAACCTCGCCTCCGCTGCGCGGCTGATGGGCACGCCGACCATCCTGTCCGGGCTGAGCCCGGAGATCGCGATGACGCTCCAGGCCATGGGGGTCGAGCTCGCGGCGGTGAAGACGGCCCTGACGCTGGAGCAGGCGCTCACGATGCTCGGGCTCGAGGTGCGCCGGGCCGAGGCGCGCGACGAGGACGACGACGAGGACGACGACGACCTCTTCGACGAGGACGAAGACGAGGACGAGGACGAGGACGGATGGGAGGCGGACGACCGCGGCGACTCGAGGCGAGCGTCGTCGGGCGCGCGGCCCTCGCGATCGACGTCGAGCGCCGACCGCCGGCAGAGCGCGAAGAGCCGGCTCCGTCGCCGCTGAGCTCGCGGGCGTGAGGCTGGCGTTCGCCGCGGGAACGTGCGGGAACGTCGACCAGCACGCCCGCCTGACACGCGCTCGCTGGCGATCCAGAGACGGCGGGGTGACGGCGTTGGTCTCGGTGGGCAACGCCGTGGGTCCCTGGTATGCCTCACGACCGCTCTCCGGGCGATCACCATGGACAAGCTGGATTGCCTCTCCGCTCCGCCGCCCAAGCAGCGGGGGATCTTCTGCAACCGGACGCTGAATCTGCGCTCGATCAAGGCGATCGGGTACGACATGGATTACACGCTGATCCACTACCGCGTGGAGGCGTGGGAGCGCCGGGCGTATGAGCACCTCCGCCATCTGCTGGAGGCCGAGGGCTGGCCGGTCGGGGATCTGACGTTCGAGCCGGATCTCGTGAGCCGGGGGCTCATCCTGGACACCGAGCTTGGCAACCTGCTCAAGGTGAACCGCTTTGGCTACGTGAAGCGGGCCTACCACGGCACGAAGCCGATCGACTTCGAGACCCAGCGCTCGACGTACGCGCGGACGATCGTCGACCTGGCGGACGGACGCTACGTGTTCCTGAACACGCTCTTCTCGCTCTCGGAAGGGTGCATGTACGCGAAGCTCGTCGACCTCCTCGATCAGCGCCGCCTGCCCGAGGTGCTCGGCTACAGCGACCTCTACGGCCGCGTGAAGGACCGCCTCGACGCGACGCACATGGAAGGGCAGCTGAAGGCCGAGATCATCGCGGACCCGGACCGGTTCGTCCTGCTCGACCCGGAGACCCCGCTCACGCTGCTCGACCAGAAGGAGGCGGGCAAGAAGCTCGTCCTGATCACGAACTCGGAGTGGGTCTATACGCGCGCGATGATGAGCTACGCCTTCGATCGCTTCCTGCCGGACGGCATGACGTGGCGCGAGCTGTTCGACGTGGTCATCGTGTCCGCGCGGAAGCCGGAGTTCTTCTCGAGCCGCAGCCCGCTCTTCGAGGTGGTCACGGAAGATGGCCTGTTGCGCCCGGCGGGCAGGCTGCGCGAGGGCGGGCACTACCTCGGCGGCAACGCGGGTCTCGTCGAGCACCACCTCCGGCTGTCCGGCGACGAGATCCTCTATATCGGCGATCACATCTATGGAGATGTGCACGTGTCGAAGAGCGTCTTGCGGTGGCGCACGGCGCTCATCATCCGCGAGCTCGAGGAGGAGATCCTCGCGATCGAGGAGGCGCGAGGCGCCGAGGCGCGCCTCGATCTGTGGATGCGAGAGAAGGAGGACATGGAGCGCGTCTACGCCAGGCTGCGCCTCGAGCTCCAGCGGATGCGCGCCGGCTACGGGCCGGTCGTCGGGGCGACGGAGGCCGAGGTCCAGGCGAAGATGAACGAGCTCAAGACGCGCCTCGCGGCGCTCGACGCGCGGATCGCGCCGCTCGCGAAGGCGTCGGCGGAGGCGCTGAACCCGCGCTGGGGGCTGCTCCTCCGCACGGGGAACGACAAGAGCCACCTGGCCCGGCAGATCGAGCGCTCGGCGGACATCTACACGTCGCGCGTCTCGAACTTCCTCCTGGCGACGCCCCACGTGCTGCTCCGCTCGCACCGCGGGAGCCTGCCGCACGATCCCATGGGGGCGCCGCCGGGCGCGGACCGGCAGAACGGCGAGCCCGCCCCGGTCGACGACGCGACGCCCGTGGGGATGTAGGCCGCCCGCGCGGCCGCGGCGGCGTCAGGCCGCGAGCTTCTGCGCGGCGCTGTCGAGGATGTCGAGGCACCCGGCGAGGCTGTCGCAGAAGAGCAGCTCGCGCCGGAGGGCGGACGCGCCGGGGAGGCCGCGGAGATAGCCGGTGAGGTGGCGGCGGGTCACGCGCACGCCGTGCGGCTCGCCGCGCGCCTCGGTGTTCGCGATGAGGTGCGCGCGGCAGAGGGCGAGGCGCTCCTCCGCGGTCGGCCCCGGGAGCCGCGCGCCGTGGTCGAGCAGGGCCCGGGCCTCGCGGAAGATCCAGGGGTGGTCGATCGCGGCGCGGCCGACCATCACGCCGGCGCAGCCCGTCTCGGCGAGGGCGCGGGCGGCGTCGTCGGCCGCCTTGATGTCGCCGTTCACGACGACAGGGATCGACACGACCTCGCGCGCGCGGGCGGCCCAGGTCCAGTCGGCCGCGCCGCTGTGCCCCATCTGGGCTGTGCGGCAGTGGATCGTGAGCGCGGCGACGCCGGCGTCCTCGAGGCGGCGCGCCAGGTCGACGATCGGCATGTGCGACTCGGGCCCCCAGCCGATGCGCGTCTTCACCGTGACCGGCAGCGCGACCGTGCGCGCCACGAGGCGGGCCATCGCCACCATGGCCTCCGGGTCGCGCAGCCAGCCCGCGCCCGCGCCGCGGCCGGCGATCTTCGGCACCCAGCAGCCGCAGTTGATGTCCAGGAACGCCGGCCCCGCCTGCTCGGCGACGCGCGCGGCCTCGGCGAGGCGCTCCGGGTTGGCGCCGTAGATCTGGATCGCGGTCGGCTGGTCGTCCTCGGCCAGGGCGAGCTTGCGCCGCGCCGTCTTGCACCCGCGCAGCAGCCCCTCGACGTTGACGAACTCCGTCACGCACAGCTCGGCGCCGAGCTCACGGCAGATGCGGCGGAAGACAGCGTCGGTGACGTCCTCCATGGGCGCGAGGACGACGGGGCGGCTGGCGAACAGCCGGCGGAAGCTTTCAGGCGAGAGCGGCACGATGGCGAGCTTTCAAGCATGGATCCGGCCGGTTGACCAGGGAGACCGCGCCGGCCTCGGCGCGCCGCGCCCGTGGACTCGGCTGGACCGGCGCGGCGGCGCCTGGAGGCCCGCTGCGCTCGGGCCCGCGGCCCAGGGCGAGCCACCCGGCGGCGTCTGACGCTGACGGCCGCGTGGTCGCGCGGTCGTCAGACGCCGAGGAGATCCGAGAGGCCTGCTCCCAAGTCGAGAGCGCTGCGTCGCGGCGCGGCGCGCCGCGGACCCGCAGCGGGGATTCACCATCTCGCCGACGTGTACGCGCGCAGCGCACGAACACGGCAGGTGGGGCGGCGAGTGGCCTTGTCGGTAGTTACAGCCTGGGTGGTGGGAGAGGGCGACCGGCAGAGCGGCGCGCCCCGCCGTCGTGATCGAGGAAACCAGTCGCGCCGAAGTCAGCAACGCTCGCTTGACGTTCGGCGCGGCTCTGGCGACCCTCGAGAGTGCCATGAAGCGTGCGCTGCTCAGAGATGCTCTCCGCGCTGAGCGCTCGGCGTCGTCGCGCATGCTGAAGGAGCGCGATACCCGCCAGATCGGGCCGCGGCGCAGCACGCTGACCGCCCACGACACGGAGAGCGTCCGCCGCGCGGTGCGCCGTGCTATTCGCGTCGCGCTCTGGATCTGGCCCGCGTTCACGCTCGTCGACGTGTTCATGGCGACCGTGTTGTACCCGGCGGCGCCGGTGTGGCGCTGCATCGTCCTGCGCGTGCTCGAGCAGGGGCTCGCCCTCCTCGTGTACCGGCTCTCGGGGCGCCCGACGCTCTCTGGCCGCGTCGTGCTCCTCGGGTACGACGCCGCGTTCCTCGCCGCCGCGCTCTTCATCTCGCTCATGGCGCTCGATTTCGGCGGCCTGACGAGCGCGTACATGCACGGGCTCTCCATCGTCGTGCTGCTCCGCACGGCGCTCGTGCCGGCGCCGTTCCGCAAGGCGCTCATCGCCTCCGCGCCGATGTTCCTCGCCTTCCCGGCCACCATGGGCATCGCCGCGTTCTTCTCGCCGTCGATCGAGGCGGCGTGGCTCGACCCGACGACGCTGCTCACGGCCGCTAGCCATTACATCTTCGTCCCGGCCTCGGGCGTGATCGGCGCCCTGTCGAGCCACGTCGTGTGGGCCGCGCAGCAGCAGGTGTATCAGGCGCGCAAGCTGGGCAGGTACCGGCTCGAGGCGCCGATCGGCAAAGGGGGGATGAGCGAGGTCTGGCTCGCCTGGGACGAGACGCTCCAGCGCGACGTCGCCCTCAAGCTCCTCCGGACGCGGGACGCGCCGGACCCGGCGGTGCTGAAGCGCTTCGAGCAGGAGGCGCACGCGGCCAGCAAGCTCAGCGATCCGCACACCATCCGGATCTTCGACTTCGGCGCGAGCGACGACGGCATCTACTACATCGCGATGGAGCACCTGCGCGGGGCCGATCTCGCCGCCATCGTGCGCAGCTACGGACCCATGCCCGTGGCGCGCGCCGTGCGCTTCGCCTTGCAGGCCTGCCGCTCGCTCATCGAGGCGCACGAGGCCGGGATCATCCACCGCGACATCAAGCCGCAGAACCTGTTCGTCACGCGCGTGGGCGACGACCACGACTTCCTGAAGCTGCTCGACTTCGGCGTCGCGCGGATGGTCGAGGGCGGCCGGGAAGCCGAGCTGACGAACAGCGGCATGCTCTGCGGGACGCCCGCGTACATGGCGCCCGAGGTCTGCCGCGGCGATCGCGCGGACGCGCGCAGCGACATCTACTCGCTCGGGGGCACGCTCTATTTCCTGCTCACCGGGGAGCTGCCGTTCGAGGGCTCGTCGTCGGGTCAGCTCTTCGCCGCGCACATGACGAGGGCGCCCCTCGCGCCGTCGGTGCGCCGCGGGGCGGTCGTCCCTCGCGCGGTCGATCGCCTCGTGCTGCGGTGCCTCGCCAAGGACCCGCGCCATCGCTTCCAGAGCGCGCGCACGCTGTTCGACGCGCTCCTCCAGCTGCTCGACGAGTCCGCCTGGAGCGCGGCGGACGCGGAGCGCTTCTGGGTGGTGAGCCGGGCAGAGAAGCTCGGCCAGCTCGAGGCGCCGCCCGAGCGCCTCGCCCCGACGCGCGGCGGCTCGACCCGTTCAGCCACGGCGCGATAGGCGCCGCGACACGGCGCCTCCGCGCGCGCGCGTCACCCTGCCGGCGCCCCCACAGGGGTCGTCGCGAGGGAAAAGTACGTCGAAACGGATCAGAAACACGAGAGAAACTCGAATGTTGGCTCCTCACCTGTAAGACGCAGAGGCCGATGCAGAGCGTCCATTGATCGGACATGGCAGCTTCGAATCGCCATGTTGCGTCGCGGCAGCGCCCGATCTGACGAGGAGGACAGATGTCGACTTTGATCACCGAGTGGAATCCCGACGATGACGTGTTCTGGGAGAAGACAGGGAAGCGTATCGCCCGTCGGAACCTCATCTGGTCGATCATCGCCGAGAACATCGGCTTTTCCGTCTGGCTGCTCTGGAGCGTGACGGCCACCCGGCTCCCCAAGGTCGGCTTCAACTACACAACGGACCAGCTGTTCCTGCTCGTCGCGATCCCGGGCCTCATCGGCGCGCTGATCCGGTTCCCCTACACGTTCGCGGTCCCGAAGTTCGGCGGGCGCAACTGGACCGTCGTCAGCGCGCTCTTGCTGCTCATTCCCACGATCTCGCTCTCGGTGCTCGTGACGAGGCCCGACACGCCGTTCTGGCTGATGGCGCTCGCGGCGGGGACCGCGGGGCTCGGCGGGGGCAACTTCGCCTCCAGCATGGCGAACATCTCGTTCTTCTATCCGGACAAGAAGAAGGGGCTGGCGCTCGGCCTCAACGCCGCCGGCGGCAACGTCGGCGTCAGCAACGTTCAGCTCCTCGTGCCCATCCTCATCGGGCCCGGCGCGGTGGCGACGGCCATCGGCGGGTACCACACGGAGTCGGGGATCTACCTGCAGAACGCAGGGCTGATGTGGATCCCGCTGATCCTCATCGCGGCGGCCGGCGCTTACTTCTTCATGAACAACCTGGCGTCGGCGAAATCGAACTTCAAGGACCAGATGGCCGCCACCAGGAACAAGCACACCTGGATCATCGCCTGGCTGTACATCGGGACCTTCGGCTCGTTCATCGGCTACTCGGCGGCGCTGCCGCTCCTGCTCAAGATGCAGTTCCCCGCCGTGACCCTCGAGCTCACGTTCATGGGCGCGCTCATCGGCTCGGTGGCCCGGCCGCTGGGCGGCTACCTCGCCGACAAGATCGGCGGCGCGCGCATCACGTTCTGTAACTTCGTGTTGATGGGGCTCGCGTCCCTCGGGATCATCCACTTCCTCGACGAGAAGAGCTACGCCGGGGTCGTCACGATGTTCATGGTCATGTTCATCACGGCCGGTGTCGGCAATGGCTCGACGTTCCGGATGGTCCCGGTCCTGTTCCGGCGCGACCACCTCCGCGCCGCGCAGGGCAGGGGCGAGGCGGCGCGCGTCGAGGCGCTCAACACGGCGCGCCGCCAGAGCGCGGCCGTCCTCGGCTTCACCTCGGCGATCGGCGCGCTCGGCGGCTTCTTCATCCCGCGGAGCTTCGGCGCCTCGATCAAGGCGACGGGCGGGGCCACGACGGCGCTCACGTATTTCTTCGTCTTCTATGTCACGTGCATGGCGCTCACGTGGTGGTGTTACCTGAGGACCCGCTTCCTCGTGAACCGCATCCCGAGCCTCGCCGAGGCCGACGCCTGAGCCGCGCTGGCCTTTCGCGCCGGCGGGCGCGCCGGCCGCTGATGGGCCCCTCCTGACGCCGAGGCTCCCGCCGCGCGCTGCGCGAGGGAGCCTCGGCCTGCCAAGCTACCGCGAGCGTCCTGAGAGCGGAGCGCGATGCCCTTGACGAGCGCCGAGCGCCGCGGCGAGGACCGTGCCGCGGCGCTCCGCCGCTGATCGAGGCCGCGCTGCCGCTCCATCGCGCCGCGCGGTCGTCAGCGCTCGCTACCAGCCGCCGCAGAAGCCGGCGCCGCAGCCGCCGCCCCAGCCCCAGGGCCGGAAGCCCCAGGGCCGGAAGCCCCAGGGCCGGAAGCCCCAGCCGCCCCAGCCCCAGGGCCGGAAGCCGCCCCAGCCCCAGGGCCGGAAGCCGCCGCCCCAGCCCCAGGGCCGGAAGCCGCCGCCCCAGCCCCAGGGCCGGAAGCCGCCGTGCCAGCCCCAGCCGCCGCCCCAGAAGCGCGACGCGTCGGGTTGCTCGCCAGCGCTCTCCTCACCACCCGCGCTCGTCGACCCGGCGTCCGCCGAGCCGGGGTCTGCTGAGCCCGAGCTCTCGGAGCTCACGCCCGTCGCCGGCAGCGCGCTCGACTCCTGATCCGCCGAATCCATCTCCTCGGTCTGGGATGCCTGCTTCGCCTCGTCGAGCGGGGCTCCCGTGTCCTCCGACGCCGTCGTCTTGGCCATGCAACCGGCCGCGGACAGAGCCGTCGAGAGGACCACGAGCGATGCGAACTTCGTCAATTGGCTCATGTTCCCATTCTCCTGTGCACATCAATCCATGTGGAATGGAGTCATCGCCCGTCGTGATCGCGGGCTCTGACACGCGGGGATCTGAGCTTCCCCGTCGCTGGGACATGTGCGGTGTCGGGGCGGTGATGTCGATTACCCCAGAAAGGACACCTGAGACACCATGGACGCTTTCAGCGCGGTCCGCGCGAAGCTGTTGTGGAGCGGTGTGGAGCGAGGTGGCGCAGGCTGCCGTGATGGTGACGTGGAGTGCAAGCGGCTCGATCAGCGGAGATGGCGCGACGCGCCAGCGGGCTCGGATCCGTGGGCGATCGCTGTGCTGCACAGGCGTCGTCGCCCAGCCAAGGATGCATCATGAAGGCTCGCGAGATCGTGACGTCTGCCCAGATGCTCCGGCTTGAAGACGATGGGATCAGCCGCGCGACTGCGTTTCCCGTGCACATGAGCCTGGCCTGCGCGCACGAGGTGGTCAGGGCGACCATCGATCGCGCCGACGGCACGCCGCGCCCCGTCCTGGTCGATACAAGGACGCAGAAGGCGGTGGACCGGGTGGCGCGGGAGTACTTCGCAGGAGCGGAGGCCGCGAAGGGGCGCTGCGCGCGCTCACGGTCAGCGAGGAGATCGTCGTGCTGCCGCTCGCAGGCGCGCTGGCGGCCCGGCGGCTCGGGGGCCGCTCACGCCATGATCTCGGCCTCGTAGAACGTGATGTGCGCGGCCCGGAGCGCCTGCTCCCCGCCCATGCCGCGGTGATGCCGCCGGAACACGTCGGACTTCGGGTACTCCTGGAAAGCCTCCCGGCTCGCCCACCGCGAGACCGCCTTGAGGCTGCCATCATCCAGCCAGATCTCGAGGCCGAGGAAGCCGGAGAACTGCCGCATCTCCGGCGCTGCCCGCCGGAAGCTCTCCACCATGGCCTGAAGCGCCGGACCCGAGGCGGTGATGGTGTTGACGACGATGAACATGGCGGACTTCTAGCGGCACGCTGGACGGCGGCAATGCGCGGCGCGCGAGCCGGCGCCGAGTCGGGCTCCCGCCGGGGATCGAGGCGGGGCTCGGCGCCTCCCTGTCGAGGCTGTCAGGGCAGTCGGAAGGACGGCGCGCCCCCGGGGCGGGGGCTGCCGTGGTCGCCTGGAGCGAGCGCTCAGCCCGCGAGCTTCGCGCGCACGGCGTCGCCCATCCCCTGGGTCGACAACTTGCCGCCGAGGTCGGCGGTCCTGGCGCCGCCGGCGATGGCCTGCGCCACGGCGCGCTCGAGCGCGGCCGCCTCCTTGTCGAGCCGCAGCGAGTGCCGGAGCAGCATGGCGGCGCTGAGGATCGTGCCGATCGGGTTCGCGATCCCCTTGCCGGCGATGTCGGGCGCCGAGCCGTGGATCGGCTCGTACACCCCGCGCGTGCCGTCGCCCAGCGACGCGCTCGGCAGCACGCCCAGCGAGCCGGCCAGCACGGCGGCCTCGTCGGTCAGGATGTCGCCGAACATGTTCTCGGTGACGATGACGTCGAACGCGGCCGCGGACGTGATGAGCCGCATCGCGCACGAGTCGACGAGCTGGTGCTCGATGCGGATGTCGGGGTGGCGGCCCGCGACCTCGGTCGCGACCGTGCGCCAGAGCCGCGACGACTCGAGGACGTTCGCCTTGTCGACCGACGTGACGAGCCGCCGGCGCGACGCGGCGAGGCGGAAGGCGAGCTCGACGACGCGCTGGATCTCCTCGTCCGTGTACTCGAGCGTGTCGACGGCGCGCCGCCGCCCGTTCACCTCCTCGCGGAGCCGCGGCTTGCCGAAGTAGAGCCCGCCCGTGAGCTCCCGGACGACCATGATGTCGACGTCCGCGAGCCGCTCCGGCTTGAGCGGGGAGGCCTGGACGAGCTCGGGGAACAGCCGGATCGGGCGCAGGTTCGCGTACAGGCCGAGCCCCTGGCGCAGCGCGAGCAGCCCCTGCTCAGGGCGGACGCTCGCGTTCGGGTTGTCCCACTTGGGGCCGCCGACCGCGCCGAGCAGGACGGCGTCCGCCGCGCGGCACGCGTCGAGCGTCTCCGGCGTGAGCGCGGTGCCGCTCGCGTCGATCGCGCAACCGCCGATCAGGTGCTCCGTGTACGTGAAGCTGTGGCCGAACTGGGCGGCGACGGCGTCGAGGGTGACGCGGGTTTCCGCGACGATTTCGACGCCGATGCCGTCGCCGGGCAAAAGAACGATATTGGCCTTCATGCGACCTCGCTGGCAGGCAACGTGGATGTGTACTGCTCTGGCTCTCTCGCTGCGAGCGTGAGCCCATACTCGATCCCGTCCGCGAGCGCATGCCAGGACGCGTCGATGATGTTCGTCGACGCGCCGACGGTGCTCCACTGGCGCTGCGCGTCGCGGCTGTCGATGAGCACGCGCGTCGTCGCCGAGGTGCCGTCGCGCCCGTCGAGGATGCGGACCTTGTAGTCGACGAGCTGGATGTCGCGCACGGCCGGGAACACGGGCGCGAGCGCCTTGCGGAGCGCGCCGTCGAGCGCGTTGACGGGGCCGGACCCCTCGGCCGCCGTGATCACCACCTCGTCGCCGACCGCGATCTTGATCATGGCCTCGGCGAAGGTGCCGACGCCCTCGCGCTGGCCCGCGATGACCTTGAAGTCGAGCAGCCGGAAGGGGGGCTGGTAGCCGGGCGAGCTCCGGCGGAGCAGCAGGGCGACGGACGCCTCGGCCGCCTCGAACGAGGAGCCGCGCGCCTCGCGCTCCTTGATCTGCTCGAGCACCTCGACCTCGGCGCCGGCCTTCACCTCGAGCCCGAACTCCTCGGCCTTGCTGAGCAGGTTGCCGCGCCCGGACAGCTCGCTGACCACGGTCCGCATCGCGTTGCCGACGAGCGCGGGGTCGATGTGCTGGTAGGACGCGGGCTCGCGCCGCATCGCCGCGACGTGCACGCCGCCCTTGTGCGCGAAGGCGCTCCGGCCGACGTAGGCCATGTGATCGTCGGGCGCGAGGTTCGCCACCTCGGCGACGTAGTGGGACAGCTCGGTGATCCCGCGGAGGGCCCCGTCCGGCAGCGCGGCGAGGCCGAGCTTCAGCTCGAGGTTCGGGATGATCGCGCAGAGGTTCGCGTTCCCGCAGCGCTCGCCGTAGCCGTTGATCGTGCCCTGCACGTGGCGGGCGCCCGCGCGCACCGCGGCGAGCGAGTTGGCGACCGCGCACTCGCCGTCGTTGTGGGCGTGGATGCCGAGCGGGTGGGCGAGCTTCGCCTTCACCTCGGCGACCACGGCCTCGATCTGCCACGGCAGCGAGCCGCCGTTCGTGTCGCAGAGCGTGACCACCTCGGCCCCGCCGCGCACCGCGGCGCGCAGCGTCTCGGTCGCGTACGACCGGTCGAGCGCGAACCCGTCGAAGAAGTGCTCGGCGTCGTAGACCACCCGGCGGCCGTGCGCGCGCAGGAAGGCGATGGTCTCCTCGATCATCCGGAGGTTCTCGTCGAGCGTCGTGCGCAGCACCGCCGTCACGTGCTGGGTCGAGCTCTTGCCGAAGATCGTGCAGACGCTCGTCCCGGCGGCGAGGAGCGCGCGCAGCCCGGGGTCGTCCTCGGGCGCGAGCGACGCCCGGCGCGTCGAGCCGAACGCGGCGATCTTCGCGTGCTTCCACTCGATGTCCCTCGCCCGCTCGAAGAACTGCGCGTCCTTCGGGTTCGAGCCGGGCCAGCCGCCCTCGATGAAGGTGATGCCGAACGCGTCGAGGTGGCGCGCGATCTGCAGCTTGTCCTCGCAGGCGAGCGAGATGCCCTCGCGCTGGGTGCCGTCCCGGAGGGTCGTGTCGTAGATGTCGACGCGGTCCGCGGGGCGGGGGCCCTGCTCCACGCCGTTGAGAGGCGGATTCATAAGGTTCGACTTCCTTGTGCGGCGAGGCGAGGCCGCGGAGCCCGCCGGCCCGCGACGGGGGCCCTCAGCGCTCCGCTCATCGGCCTATCTCGCGGTCTCGACGGCGGCGCCGTGGCCGCCCTGGTTGCTCTCTGACGCCGCCGCTTCTTCCTTGGCCTCGACGCCGTAGGTCGCGAGGAGCCGGTTCAAGGCGGTGAGGTACGCCTTCGCGCTGGCGACGAGGATGTCGGTGTCAGCGCCGTGGCCGTGGAAGACGCGCGCCGACGCGTCGTGCTGCGGGTGCCGCTTGCTCGACGTCACGTCCGCCCGGACGCGGACGCTCACCTCGCCGAGCGCGTCGATGCCCTCGGTCACCGCGTGCACCGAGAACTCGAGCAGGCTGCTCGGCACGCGGACGATCTCGTCGATCGCCCGGTAGGCGGCGTCCACCGGCCCGGTGCCGATCGCGGCGCGGACGTGCAGCGCCCCGTCCGGCCCGCGGAGGCGGACCGTGGCCGTGGGCATCCCCGTGGTCCCGCAGGCGACCTGGAGCGCGTCGAGCGTGTAGACCTCGGGGCCCTGCGCCCGCGTCGTCGAGACGATCGCCTCGATGTCGGGATCGGTGACGTGCTTCCGCTTGTCCGCGAGCGCCTTGAAGCTGGCGAACGCCGCCGCGAGCTGCGCCTCGTCGAGGTGGTAGCCGAGCTCCTCGAGCCGGTTCCGGAGCGCGTGCCTGCCCGAGTGCTTGCCGAGCACGAGCCGCGTCTGCGTGACGCCGACCATCTCGGGTCGCATGATCTCGTACGTCTCCTGGTGCTTCAGCATCCCGTCCTGGTGGATGCCCGACTCGTGCGCGAACGCGTTGGCGCCGACGATCGCCTTGTTCGGCTGGACGTTGAAGCCCGTGGCCGCGCTGACGAGGCGGCTCACGGTGGCGATCTGGGTCGTGTCGATCCCGGTGCGCAGCCCGAAGACCGCCCGGCGCGTCGCGAGCGCCATGACGACCTCCTCGAGCGCGGTGTTGCCGGCGCGCTCGCCGATGCCGTTGATGGTCACCTCGGCCTGGCGCGCGCCCGCGCGGATGCCCTCCAGCGCGTTGGCCGTCGCGAGCCCGAGGTCGTTGTGGCAGTGGACCGAGATGATGGCGCGGTCGATCCCCGGGACGTTCTTGCGGATCCCGGCGATGAGCGCGCCGAACTCGCTCGGGATGGTGTACCCGACCGTGTCGGGGATGTTGAGCGTGGTGGCCCCGGCCGCGATCGCGGCCTCGAGCACCTGGTAGAGGAACTCCGGCTCGCTCCGGCCGGCGTCCTCGGGGCTGAACTCCACGTCCGCGCACAGGTCGCGCGCGTAAGCGACCATCGCCCGGACGCGATCGAGCACCTCGGCGCGGCTCATCCGGAGCTTGTGCTTCAGGTGGATGTCGCTCGTGGCGAGGAAGGTGTGGATCCGCGGGTGCGCGGCCCGCGAGACGCCCTCCCACGCCTTGTCGATGTCGACCTTCGTGGCGCGGGCGAGGGCGCAGACGATCGGCGGGGTCGCCGCGGGGCGGCCGGGGATCGCGGCCCCGCCCACGCGCTCGGCGATCGTCTGGACGGCGAGCAGGTCGTCGGGGGAAGCGGCGGGGAAGCCTGTCTCGATGACGTCGACGCCGAGCTTCGCCAGCGCGAGCGCGATCTCGAGCTTCTCCGAGGACGTCATCGTCGCGCCCGGCGACTGCTCGCCGTCGCGCAGCGTGGTGTCGAAGATGCGGACGTAATCGGACGGGGGCATCGCTTGATTCGCAATCATCTCAGGCATGGTGTTCTCCGCCGCCTCCCACGAGTGGAGACGCTCAGTCGCCGGGCTTGATGGTGACGGGGTCGATGAACGGCATCATCTTGCGCAGCTTCGCGCCGACCACCTCGAGCCGCTGCTCCCGCTCCTTGGCGCGCGTCGCCTCGAAGTTCGGCCGGCCCTGCTCGTTCTCCGCGATCCACTTGCGGGCGAACTCGCCGTTCTGGATCTCGGCGAGGATGCGCTTCATCTCCTCGCGGGTCTGGTCGGTGATGACGCGCGGGCCCGACACGTAGTCGCCGTGCTCGGCGGTGTCGCTGATCGAGTACCGCATGTAGTTGAGGCCGCCGCGGTACATGAGGTCGACGATGAGCTTGAGCTCGTGCAGACACTCGAAGTACGCGATCTCCGGCTGGTAGCCGGCGTTCACGAGCGTCTCGAACCCGGCCTTCACGAGCTCGCTGGCGCCGCCGCAGAGCACCGCCTGCTCGCCGAAGAGGTCGGTCTCCGTCTCCTCCGCGAACGTCGTGGTGAGCACGCCGGCGCGCGTCGCGCCGATGCCCTTGGCGTACGCGAGCGCCTGCGCCTCGGCCTTGCCGCTCGCGTCCTGGTGGACGGCGAGGAGCGCCGGGACGCCGCCGCCCGCCTCGTACGTCTCGCGCACGCGGTGGCCGGGGCCCTTCGGCGCGATCAGCGAGACGTCGACCGACGCCGGGGGCGTGATCGTGCCATAGCGGATGTTGAACCCGTGCGCGAACATGAGCGTCTTGCCCTGGCCGAGGTGCGGCGCGATCTGCTCGTTGTAGATGCGCGGCTGCGACGTGTCGGGGGCGAGGATCATGATGACGTCCGCGGCCTTCGCGGCCTCGGACACCGTGGCCACCTGGAGCCCCGCGGCCTGCGCCTTGGGCCGGCTCTTGCTGCTCTCGGGCAGGGCGACGATCACCGTCGCGCCGCTGTCGCGCAGGTTGAGCGCGTGCGCGTGCCCCTGGGAGCCATAGCCTACGATCGCGATCTTCTTGCTCTGGATGAGCGACAGATCCGCGTCGTTATCATAGAAAATTTTCGCCATCTCACTCTCCTTCAACAGGGATCCGCACCTCGCGGCTTCCCTTCCTTCACGTCATCAGGCGGCGCTGTTCTCGGCCGAGCGCGCAGGCAGCATCGTGTCCAGCCTGGCCTCGGCCTCCTCGGCGCCGCGGGTCATCACGATCATCCCCGTCCGCACCATCTCGATGATCCCGAACGGCCGGAGCACGTCGAGCAGGCCCTCGATCTTGTCGCCGGTCCCGGTGATCTCGATGGTGAGCGCCTCCGGGGCGACGTCGACGGTGCGCGCGCGGAACACCTCGCAGAGCTGGAGCACCTGCGCCCGGGTCGTCGCGTCCGCCTTCACCTTGATCAGCGCGAGATCGCGCGCGACGGAGGCCGTGTGGGTCACATCCCGGACCCAGAGCGTGTTGACCAGCTTGTACAGGTTCGCCTCCAGGCGGCGCGCCCCGTCCTCGTCGGCCTCCAGGACCAGGGTCAGCCGCGAGACCCCGGCGATGTGGGTGCGCCCGACGCTCAGCGACTCGATGTTGTAGGCGCGACGCCGGAAGAGGGACGCGACTCGGTTGAGCACGCCGGGGCGGTCTTCGACGTAGGCGATGAAGGTGCGCAGGATGGGTCGATCCATGGATGCCTCTTGAAAGTCCCTCTTGTCTATGGTGCGCCCGGCGCTGGCCGTGACGCGTTCGGACGCGCCCCGCTCGTCCGACGAGCGCGACGGGCGCGTCGGACGGGCGTACGGGGCGCGTGCCTCTACGGGTGCGTTCACGGGTCCTCCCCGGTCTCCACGATGGGGCTCGGGCGTCGGATCATGTCCTTCAGGTCGGCGCCCGCGGGGACCATCGGATAGACGCTGTCCTCCTGCTCGACGCGGAAGTCGACGACCACGGTGCCCGGCGTCGCGCGGGCGCGCGCCACCGCGTCCGCGATCTCCTCGCGCTTCGTGACCCGGATGCCGGTCAGGCCGTGGGCCTCGGCGAGCTTCACGAAGTCCGGGCTGCGCATCGGGGTCGCCGAGTAGCGCCGGTTGTAGAAGAACTCCTGCCACTGGCGGACCATGCCGAGGTAGCCGTTGTTGATGACGGCCACGTGGACCTTGATGCCCTCCTGCGCACAGGTCGACAGCTCGCAGGCGGTCATCTGGAAGCCGCCGTCGCCGACGACCACCCAGACCTCCTCCTCCGGCTTCGCGAAGCGCGCGCCGATCGCCGCCGGCAGGGCGAAGCCCATCGTGCCGAGCCCGCCGGAGGTGATGAGCTTCCGCGGGTGATCGTGCTTGTAGTACTGCGCTTCCCACATCTGGTGCTGGCCGACGTCGGTTACCACAAGCGCCTTCCCGTCGGTGAGCCGCCAGAGGTCGTGCATCACGTGCGCGGCGTACAATTTCTCGTTGTACGGCAATTGTTGAATGTCACGGACCGCCGAGTCGCCCTTCAGCGCGCCGATGCGCTCGAGCCAGCTGCCCCGGTGGCGCTGCTTGACCCCGGGGATGAGCGACTGGAGGGTGTCCCGGACGTCCCCGACGAGGCCCACGTCGACCTTGACATTCTTGTTGATCTCGGAGCGGTCGATCTCGACGTGGATCTTCTTCGCCTTGACGGCGTAGGTCTTGAGGTTGCCGGTCACGCGGTCGTCGAAGCGCATGCCGAGCGCGATGAGGAGGTCGGCCTCCTGGATGGCGTGGTTCACCCACGCCTCGCCGTGCATGCCCATCATGCCGAGGCTGAGCGGGTGGGTCGCCGGGAAGCCGCCGAGGCCGAGGAGCGTGGACGCGACGGGGATGCCCGTCTTCTCCACGAAGGCGAGCAGCTCGCGCGTCGCCTCCGCCCTGACGATGCCCTGACCGGCCAGGATGAGCGGCCGCTCGGCGTCGTCGATGAGCTCGATCGCCTTCTCGATGTCCGTCTGGACGGCGTGGTGCGAGGGGCGGTAGCCGGGCAGGCGGACCTCGCCCTTCAGCGGCTCGTAGTCCATCGACGCCTGCTGGGCGTCCTTGGTGATGTCCACGAGCACGGGGCCCGGGCGGCCGGAGCGCGCGATGTAGAACGCCTCGCGGATGGCGGGGGCGATGTCCTCGACCTCGGTGACGAGGTAGTTGTGCTTGGTGATGGGCAGCGTGACGCCCGTGATGTCGGTCTCCTGGAAGGCGTCGGTCCCCAGCAGCTTGGAGGAGACCTGGCCGGTGATACAGACGATCGGCGACGAGTCGAGCATCGCCGTCGCGATCCCCGTGACGAGGTTCGTCGCGCCCGGCCCCGAGGTGGCGACCGCCACGCCGACCTTGCCCGACGCGCGGGCGTAGCCGTCCGCCATGTGCGCCGCGCCCTGCTCGTGCCGGACGAGGACGTGGCGGATCGGGTAGCCGAGGATCGTGTCGTAGGCGGGCATGATCGCGCCGCCCGGATAGCCAAAGACCACGTCCACGCCTTCGCTGACGAGGACTTCCCAGATAATCTGTGCGCCGGTTCGTTTCATATTCCTGACTCCATCGAGTCGCGCTGGTGAAGCTGGTGAAGGTGGCGCCCTCGGGCGCCCTGGCCGCTGGGTTCTGCCGTCTCTCGGGGGCTCATCGCGCTAGGCGATCGCGCGCTGCAGGTCCTCCCGCGGGCCGCCGCCGCTGCTCTCCTCGCGGCGGATCGCCTCGAGCACCCGGCGCGCGTCGTCGAGCGACACCACGCGCGCGTGGGCCTGCGCGTCCGATCCGGCGCGCGCGGAGGGCGGGTCGGAGTGGAACTCGAACGAGGCCTCGGCCACGCCGCCGCCGGGGCGCGCGCCCTTCAGGTGCGTCGAGGAGCGCTCGGGCGCGCGGACGACGCCCTCGCTGACGCGCGCGCGGATCTCGTGGACGAGCGCCTCGAACTCCTCCCGCACAGCGCTCGACGCGACGGGCACGCCACAGCCCGCGGCGACGAGCTCCGCGAGCTCCGCGATGCGCTGATCAACGGCCTCGCTGGAGGCGTCCTCGCGGTTCTTCCTCGAATGTTCCTTGCTCACCTGATCCTCCTTGGACGACGGCTGCTCTTCGTGAACCCTCAGGCCGAAAAAAACGAAAGCCCCCGGACCTTCTCGGTGCGGGGGCCTATCTCCATGCTGCTTCAGCTCAGAGCGGCGGCCCGCAACCGATTCCAACGCGAATCAGCCCGACGACGAATAGGCTGACGAGCGCAGGAATGGCTAGGCCCGCTAGGAGCCCGACGGACACACCGCCCTCGACGACGAGCGAGCGCGTCGCCGAGAACGCCGACGAAGCGCGGTGCACCAGCTTCACAGCGGGGGTCCCATCGCCGGAGGCGTGGGCGCTGGAGGTGCAGGGCGACTTCTGCATAGCGTGCGTGGGGTCACCTTACAGAAGCGCTGCGTCGCGTCAAGCTGTTTGTTTACAGATCGCTTGTTTCTGCGCTGTTTCGTGAGGTTTTTGTGAATGAGGCATGAGCAGAAACAGCGCGTGACGTCCTGAATGATCGTGCGCTGTTCGAGGCGCTCGGCGGCCCGCGTCTGGCCTAGCCTAGCCGCGCGCGGCGATGGCGATGCGGCGCGGCCCTGTCGATGCGATCGACGCCGACACACGCACGCACGACGCGCGCACGCACGCGCGACGTACGCGGACGACATGCACGGAAGGCGCCGACCCTGCGCGCGGAAGGCGTCGATCGAGCTCGACGCCAGGCGAACACGGCGCGGGCGCGCGACCCGCGGAGGTGAGCGGGGGCGGCGAAGATCCGGAGCGCCGGAGGTGATGTGCGCAAGCGCCGGACGGCGGCTCGTGCGCGCCCGAGGTCCGGAGTGCTGCCCTGAACCGACTGCGCCGGGCCGAGCCGCGCCCCCATGGATCCGGCATGCAAGCGCATCGCGTGGCGCAGGCGCGCCCTGCCGCCCGTCGGATCGTATCGCCCTGGCGTCGCCGGCGCAGCCGCGCGGCCGCTCTCGCCGCGACCGGGCTCGTCGCGCTCGGCGCCGCGACGACCGTCGCCACGGCGGCTCCTCTCGGAACCGCGCGTCCTGCGGCGCTCGCGCGCGCCCAGCCCGCGCGGCCGGCGCCGATCTCGCGGCCGCCGGCGACGCCGCGCCGCGGGGAGGAGCGGCGCGACGCCGCGGCGCCCCGGACGCAGGCGAAGGCGGCAGCCAACCTCGGCACGTTCGTCGAGCTGCGGAACGATTACGTCTCGCGCGGCAGGAACGGCTTCTTCTACGCCGCGGTGATCCGGGGGGACTACGCCTTCGACAGGAGCTTCTCGCTGCGCGCGGACGTGCCGCTCGCCTACGCGGGCGGGATCGAGGGAGAGCGCAACGCGGGGCTCGGCGACGTGCTGATCCGGCCGCTCGTCCGCGCCGTCGGCACGCCGCGGTTCGCGCTCCTCGTCGGCTCGGATCTCGTCCTCGACTCGGCGACGAACCGCGCGCTCGGCTCGGGGAAGAACCAGCTCGCGCCGCTCGTCGTCGGGTACGTCCGCGTGGCGCGGCCCGCGCGGCTCGGGCTGCAGCTGCAGCACGCGGTGTCGTTCGGCGGCGATCCGCGGCGGGACGATATCCAGACCTCGCTGATACGGCCCTTCGCGATCGTCGAGCTGCCGCGCGGGTTCTGGGTCGGGCCGGACCAGAGCTTCCAGTTCAACCACCGCGGCGCGCCCCGCGTCGTGTCCACCAGCGTGCTGGAGGTCGGCGCGGAGCTCAGCGACCGCGTCCAGGTGTACGTGGATCCCGGGATCCAGGTCGGCAGCCAGGGGGCGGTCGACTGGCTGGTCACCGGGGCCGTGCGCTGGGCCTTCCCGCAGCGGGCGCGCGGGCGCACGGTGGCCGCCGCGCCGCCGGCGCGACGCGCGGCCGCAGAGCGCGCCGCGGGCGAGTAGGGAGCCGACCTCCCTCCGCGCCCCCCCGGCGTCCGGCCGCGCTCAGCGAGCGCGCGCGCCGGCCGCGCGCCCGGGACGCCGGAGGGCCGCGCGCCCGGGACGCCGGAGGGCCGCGCCCGGGACGCCGGAGGGCCACGCCCGGGATGCGCGGGGGCGCGATTGTCCGGCTCGGGCGGCGAATCCTTGACCTGCGTCGTCGTCCCGAGCCTGATCCCTTATCGCACACTCATGCTTTCACGAGATCCGCTGCTCCTGCTCTCCGCCACGCGGCTCGCTGCGCTGATCCGCGCCCGGGCCGTGACGTCGGCCGAGGTCGTGGAGGCCCATATCCGGCACATCGAGCGCGTGAACCCGACGCTCAACGCGATGGTGGCGAACCGGTTCGACGCCGCCCGCGCCGAGGCGCGCGCGGCCGACGCGCGCCTCGATCGGGGCGAGGCCGCGAGCGCGCCGCCGTTCCTCGGCGTCCCGTGCTCCATCAAGGAGAGCTTCGCCGTCGCGGGCATGCCGAACTCCGCGGGGCTCGTCGCCCGCGCCGGCGTGCGCGCGGCGGAGGACGCGGTGACGGTCGCCCGCCTGCGCGCCGCCGGCTTCATCCCGCTCGGCGTCACCAACGTGTCGGAGCTCTGCATGTGGATGGAGACGAACAACCGGCTCTACGGCCGGACGAACAACCCCTACGACCCGGCGCGCACCGCGGGCGGCAGCTCGGGCGGGGAGGCCGCGGTGGTCGGCGCCGGCGGCGCGCCGATCGGGCTCGGCTCGGACATCGGCGGCTCGATCCGGATGCCCGCGTTCTTCAACGGCGTCTTCGGGCACAAGCCGACCGGCGGGCTCGTGCCGACCTCGGGGCAGTTCCCGCTGCCCGGCGAGCGAGGGCTCCGCTTCATGACCACGGGGCCGATCGTGCGGCGCGCCGAGGACCTCATGCCGGTGCTCCGCATCCTCGCCGGCCCGGACGCGCGCGACCCGAGCTGCGCGGCGCTGCCGCTCGGCGATCCCGCCGCGGTCGATCTCGCCGGGCTGACGGTGCTCTCGGTCGAGCACGACGGCGTGCTCCGGGTGAGCGGCGATCTCCTCGCCGCGCAGCGGAGGGCGGCGGCGGCGCTCGCCGCGCGCGGCGCGACGGTCCGCGTGGCGCGCGTCGATCTCCTCGCGCGGGCGCTCGACATCTGGACGGCGATGCTGGGCGTGGCGGGCGGCGCGACGTTCCGGTCGATGCTCGGGGACGGCCGTCCGATCAGCCTGCCGCGCGAGCTCGCCCGCTGGTCGCTCCGCCGCTCGGCGCACACGCTGCCCGCGCTCGGGCTCACGCTGCTCGAGGATCTCGGCCGGCTGTTCCCGGCGCGCGTCGCGCGCGGCCTGGAGCTCGGCGCGGCGCTCCGGGCCGAGCTCGTGTCGCGCATCGGCGAGCGCGGCGTGATGCTCTACCCGTCGTACCCGAGCGCCGCGCCCCGGCACTACGGGCCGCTCCTGCCGCCCTTCCAGTGGACGTACACCGCCGTGCTCAACGTGATGGAGATGCCGGCGACGCAGGTCCCGCTCGGCCTCGACGGCGAGGGGCTGCCGCTCGGCGTCCAGGTGGCCGCGATCCACGGCAACGATCACGTGACGATCGCCGTGGCGCAGCACCTGGAGCGCTCGTTCGGCGGCTGGATCCCGCCGTCTTTGTCGTGGTGCCGACGCTGACGTTCTCGCCCGCGGTCGTGGTATCAAGGCTGCCCCCATGAGCAGAAGCGACATCAGCGACCGCACGTACGATGTGATCGTCTTCGGCGCGACCGGCTTCACCGGTCGCCTCGTCGCCGAGTATCTCGCCACCAAGGGCAAGGACGCCGCCGCCCAGGGCGCTGCAGCGCGGCCGATCCGCTGGGCGATCGCTGGCCGGAACGCGGGGCGCCTCGCGGAGGTGAAGGCGGCGATGGAGGCGATCGACCCGGCCTGCGCTTCTCTGGGCGTCATCGAGGCGGCGTCGGAGGACGCGGCGTCGCTCGAGCGCATGGCCGGCGAGGCGCGCGTCGTGCTCACGACGGTCGGCCCTTACTCGACGCGCGGCGAGCCGCTGGTGGAGGCGTGCATCCGCGCGGGCGCCGACTATGCGGACATCACCGGCGAGCCCGAGTTCGTCGACCGCCTCCTCGAGCGCCACCACGAAGCCGCCCGCGCGCGGGGCGTGCGGATCGTCAACTGCTGCGGCTTCGACAGCGTCCCCCACGACCTCGGGGTGCTCTTCACCGTGACGAAGCTCCCCGCGGGCGAGCCGATCGTGGTGGAGGGCATCGTGCGCGCGCACGGCAGCTTCTCGGGCGGCACGTGGCAGTCGCTGCTCGAGGCGATGTCGCACCCCGGCCGCAAGAAGCGTGAGGCGCGCTCCGACGAGGCGCACGGCGCGCGGAAGGTGCAGGGGGTCAAGGCGCGCGTCCGCTACGAGAAGGGGCTGCGCGCCTGGGTCTGTCCGATGCCCAGCATCGACCCGCAGGTCGTGCTGCGGAGCGCGCGGGAGCTCGACGTCTACGGCCCCGACTTCCAGTACGGCCATTTCGTGCAGGTCAAGTCCGGGCTGCAGCTCGCCGCCGGGGTCGCTGGCTTCGGCGCCGTCGCGGCGCTCGCCAAGGTGAGACCGACGCGGGAGCTGCTGCGCAAGGTGCGCAGCCCGGGGGAGGGGCCGAGCGCGGAGGAGCGGGCGCGCAGCTGGTTCCAGGTGACGTTCCAGGGGAAGAGCGCGTCGCGCAAGGCGGTGACGCGGGTGAGCGGCGGCGATCCGGGCTACTCGGAGACGGCGAAGATGGTGGCCGAGTCCGCGCTCTGCATGGCGCTCGACCGGGACCGGCTGCCGGCGCGCGCCGGGGTCCTCACGCCGGCCGTCGCGATGGGGGAGCGGCTCATCGAGCGGCTGCAGGCGGCCGGGATCCGGTTCGAGGTGCTGGAGGGGTGAGCGGCGCGCCGCGCGTCCGCGCCTTCCGGCCGCGGCGTCCCGCTAGCCCTGCGGCGCGCGCGCACGCTCAGCGAGCGGGCGCCGTCCGCAGGAGCTCATGGATACGACCGCCTTCACCGGCGAAGAGGACGTTGCCGGGCGACGCGCCCCACACCGACGAGATCTGCCCGGGGTCCCAGCGCAGGGGCGACCAGGACTCGCCGTCATAATTCAGGACGGTGCCGCGGTCCCCGACGACGAAGACGTCGTTGCGCCCGGTGCCCCAGACGCCGTGGAGATCGGCGTCGGTGGGCAGGGGCATCCTTGCCCAGGAGACGCCGTCGTAGTGTAGCAACGTGCCTTCCACGCCGACGGCGAAGACATCGTGGTGCCCGGTGCCCCACACATCGTGGAGCTCTACCTCTCTCGGCAGGCGCATCGGGGTCCAAGTAGCGCCGTTGTAGTGCAGCACGCCGGTGTCTCCGACGGCGAACACATCGTCGTGCCTGGTGCCCCAGATGGCCCGGAGAAGCACGTCTGGCTGTGAGTACAGCTCTGTCCAGGTGGCGCCGTCGTAGTGCACCACGATGCCGTCGTACCCGACGGCGAAGAGGTCGTCGCGACTGGTGCCCCAGATGCCATGGAGGTCCACGCCGGTCAGTGAATCTAGCTCTGTCCAGGCGGTGCCGTCGTAGTGCAGCACGCCGGATGTCCCCGCGACGAAGACGTCGTCCTGGCCGGCGCCCCAGACGTCGCGGAGCTCCACGCCGAGATGGGAATAGACCTCTGTCCAGGCGGTGCCGTCGTAGCGCAGCACGCGCGCGTGCCCCGCGGCGAAGATGTCGCGCGGGCCGCTGCCCCACACGCCGCGGAGAGCGTCGCTGGACGGCGAAGGCATCTCCACGCGCGATGCGCCGTCGTAGTGCAGCACGACGCCGTTGTGCCCGGCGGCGAAGACGTCGTCGTGCCCGCTGCCCCACAGGTCGAGGAGCTCCGCGCCGGGCTGCGTGTCCATCCTTGTCCAGGATTCACCGTCGTAATGCACGAGCACGCCACCTGCGCCGACGGCGAAGACGTTGTCGCGCCGGCTGCCCCAGACGTCGAGGAGGAGCGTCCCGGCGTGCGTGTCCATCGGCGCCCACGTCTCGCCGTCGTAGTGCAGCACGATGCCCGTGCCGTCGACGGCGAACACGTCATCGCGCTCGCTGCCCCACACCCCCAGGAGCGCGTCGCCTGCGGAGACGTCCATCGGGGCCCACGCCTCGCCGTCGTAGCGCAGGACGAGGCCCAGGGTGCCGACGGCGAAGACGTCGTCGCGCCCGCTGCCCCACACGCCGAGGAACGTTTGCTCTGTCTGTACATCCATCTTCGTCCAGGAGACGCCGTCGTAGTGGAGCACGACACCGAGGGCGCTGTCGTCGGACCCGACGGCGAAGACATCGTCCTTCCCGCTGCCCCAGACGTCGAGGAGGTGTGCTCCGGGCTGCGAGTAGACCCGCGACCACGACTCGCCGTCGTAGCGCAGCACGCCGTGGTCACCGACGGCGAAGACCTCGCCGGGGCCGGCGCCCCACACCGCGTGGAGCGCCTCCCTTGTCGGGCTCTCCATCCGTGTCCAGGAGGTGCCGTCGTAGTGATGCACGGTGCCGTTGACCCCGACGGCGAAGACGTCGTCGGGGCCGCTGCCCCACACGCCCGTGATGTCGTCGACGGTCGGCACGGGCATGGCGCGCCACCCGAAGTCGCCGCAAGGCTGGATGAGCCACGAGTCGCAGGCGAGCGAGCACTCTGTGCGGCCGAAGTCGTAGCGAAGATCCACGCAGGAGACGGTCGCGGGGAGACCGGGATCGCACGTCTCATCCTGCGCGATCCGGCCATCTCCGCAGTGAAGGTTGCAGTCCAGGCGACATCTCCCGCCGGAGCGATCATTGAGCCTGTCGTGGCATGCACGGTCGCGGAAAGGGATGTCCGGGCGATCACCGCAGTCGCATTCCTCGCCTGGATCGAGGATCCCGTTGCCGCAGCGCTCGTCGACGCAGGTCGCGCTGCAGCCGTCACCCGGCTCGGTGTTCCCGTCGTCGCACTCCTCTCTCGTGTCGAGGATGCCGTTGCCGCAGCGCTCGTCGACGCAGGTCGCGCTGCAGCCGTCATCCGGCTCGGTGTTCCCGTCGTCGCACTCCTCGCCGCGCTCCTCGACGCCATTGCCGCACGGCGCGCCGGGCGCCACGCACCACGGCACGCCGTCGCGAGAGGTGACGCACCGATAACCCGAGAGGCAGTGGCCGTCACCGCACGACACCGACGTGCCGCTCCTGCAGGCCGTCACCGCCGCGACGAGCGCCGCGGCGAGCGGGATGAGCACCGAGCACGAACCTGTCTTCATCGAAGAACCACACGCCTCATGGCGCAACGCGCGTCGTCGAACCGGCGCCGGGCTGGACAGCGGGAGCGGGAGACCCGCGGCGTTCGACTGGACACTGCTCGATTGATTCATGCTACCACGCGCGCTGCGGGGAACGACCCCAGCGGATTCCACACGTCGCTCGGATCGGCGAGATTGTGAACAACCGGGCGCGTGGGCTACGCTTCGTCGACGTGACCGGCGCAGACGAGGAACGGCTCGGCGGGGAGGCTGCGATTGCCGTGTCGCCTGGCCGGGCGACAGGCCAGCTCCTCGCGGGAAGCGCCGGCCTGACGAGCACCCTCCTGGCCGGGCAAGAGGTCGCGGCGCGGACCACCCGCGAGCCGCTCGCGCCGGCGCCCGGCACGGAGAGGACCGCGCTGTCGCGGCGGGGACAGGTCGAGGAGGCGCCCGCGCTGCCGCTCGCCGCCGGCAGCACCATCGGGCATTACGAGCTCATCCGCGAGCTCGGCCGGGGCGGCATGGGCACCGTCTTCCTGGCCCGCGACGTCCGGCTGGGCCGCCTCGTCGGCATCAAGGTCGTCACCAGCCTGAGCGGCGTCCGGCTGCAGCGGTTCCTGGTCGAGGCCCGCGCGACCGCGCTCTGCAAACACGAGAACATCGTGACCATCCACGATGTGAACGAGCACGAGGGATACCCCTACATGGTGCTCGAGTACATCGAGGGGCAGAGCCTCCGCGCCTGGATGGAGCAGCGCAAACCGTCGGGCGCCGGGGAAGGCGCCGCGGCGGCGCCGGTCTCCGCGAGCGCGGCCGTGGAGATGATGGTGCCGGTGGTGCGCGCCCTCTCGTGCGCCCACAAGCTCGGCATCGTGCACCGCGATCTCAAGCCCGAGAACATCATGCTGGAGGCGTCCGGCGCCATCAAGGTGCTCGACTTCGGCATCGCCAAGCTGCTCGACACCGACGTTGCCGGCCCGGTCGAGCGCCCTCCCGTCTCGATCAGGACGACCCTCACGCGCGAGGGCGCGCTGATGGGAACGATACCGTACATGTCCCCGGAGCAGTGGCTCGGGGAGGGGATCGACCACGCCAGCGACATATGGGCCGTGGGCATCATGCTTTACGAGCTCGTCACCGGCGCGCACCCGCTCGCGCCGGTGACGGTCCACAGCCTCATGCAGGTCGCCGTGCTCGACCAGCCCATGCCCGAGCTCGACAGCGAGCGCCCCGAGCTCGGCGCGCTCGGCGCGATCGTCGACCGCTGCCTGCGCAAGCGGAAGGCCGAGCGCACCGCCTCGGCGCAGCAGCTCCTCGCCGAGCTCCTGCCGCTCCTGCCGGGGCGCCACGAGATCGTCCTCGGGGCCGACGAGAGCCCCTTCGCCGGCCTGTCGGCCTTCCAGGAGGCCGACGCGGACCGCTTCTTCGGCCGCGCGGAGGACGTCGCCAGCATGGTGACGCGCCTCCGGAGCCAGCCGCTGCTCGCGATCGTGGGCGCGTCCGGCGTGGGCAAGTCGTCGCTCGTGAGGGCGGGCATCGTCCCGGCGCTCAAGCGCTCCGGCGGAGGGTGGGAGTCGCTCATCCTCCGGCCTGGGCGCGAGCCGCTGGCGGCGCTCGCCGATCTGCTCGCGCACCCCGCCTTGATGTCGAAGGGGGGCTCGGAGCGACCCGAGCCGCTCGACGGCGACGCCTGGCGCGGGCGCCTGCGCGAGCGGCTGCGCGCCGAGCCGGGCTACCTCGGGGCCGAGCTGCGCGCGTGGTCCGCCCGCAAGCAGCGCCGCGTCGTGCTCTTCGTCGACCAGTTCGAGGAGCTCTACACGCTCTCCTGCGACGCCGCGGAGCGCGCCGCGTTCCTCTCGTGCCTCGGGGGCGTCGCGGACGACGCCTCGTCGCCTCTGCGCGTGATCCTGTCGATGCGGTCGGACTTCATCGAGCGGGTGGCCGAGGACAGGCACTTCATGGCGGCGGTGACGCGCGGGCTCGTGGTCCTGCCGCCCATCGGCCGCGCGGGGCTGCGCGAGGCGCTGACGAGGCCTGTCCACGCGGCGCGGTACGAGATCGAGGACCCGGCGCTGATCGAGGGCATCCTCGACGTGCTGGAGACGACCCGCGGCGCGCTGCCGCTCTTGCAGTTCATGGCGGCGCGGTGGTGGGACCTGCGCGATCGCGGGCGGCGGCTGCTGACGCGGGAGAGCTACGAGGCCATCGGCGGCGTGGCCGGCACGCTCGCGAGCCACGCCGACACGGTGCTGGCCGGGATGAGCGGCCGCCAGGCGAAGCTCTGCCGGGCCGTCTTCGAGCGCCTCGTCACGCCCGAGCGCACGAGGGCCATCGCGACCCTGAGGGAGCTCCGCGAGCTGCCGGGCGACCCGGACGAGCTCGAGGGCGTCGTCCACGTCCTCGCCGACGCGCGGCTCCTGGCGGTCGAGACGGGGCGCGACGACGCCGGCAGCACCGTGGAGATCGTGCACGAGTCGCTGATCGAGCGCTGGCCGACGCTGCTGCGCTGGCTCGACGAGCACCAGCAGGACGCGGCGTTCCTCGACAAGCTGCGCGTGGCGGCGAGGCAGTGGGAGTCGAGCGGCGCTGGCGACGACACCGTCTGGCGCGGCAAGATCGCCGAGGAGGCGCGCCGCTTCCGCGAGGACTACTACTATCAGGGTCGGCTGCCCGAGCGGGAGCAGCGCTATCTGGACGCCGTGCTCAGGCTGGCGAGCCAGGCGCAGCGCCGGCGGCGCATGCTGATCGTCGGGACCATGGGCGGCCTCGCCCTGCTGGTCGCGGGGGCGACGCTGGGGATCATCAAGGTGGTCCGCCAGAACCGGGTGATCACCGCGCAGCTCGAGGAGATCCGCCAGACCGAGTACAACCTCGAGCAGGCGCTCGCGAGCGAGACGGCGGCGCGCGAGGCGGCCGAGCGGGCCCGGCAGAACACCGAGGACCAGCGGCGGCGCGCCGAGCTCTTGCAGAAGGAGGCCGAGGACGCCCGGTACAAGGCCGAGGCTGCGGCCGAGAAGGCGCGCGCGGCGGCCCATGAGGCCCGGGCGGCGCGGGACATGGCGCGCGCGTCCGAGACCGGCGCGCGCGACGCGGAGGCCAGGGCCAGCGCCGAGGAGCGGCGCGCCAGGGAGGCGGCCGAGCACGAGCGTCGCAGCAAGGAGGCGCTGGAGCAGCTCATCCAGCGATCCGTGGGCAACATCCGGGAGGGGCTCCGGTAGCGGGCGTTCGTCATGGCCCTCCGTGCTTTGCCCACGCGGGAGACGCCGAGGCGGGCGCGCGCCGCCCTCTCTGCCGGGCTGACGCTCGCGCTCCTGTCGTCGCTTGCCGCGCCGGCGCCGGCGCAGGCGCAAGCTCAGGCCCAGGCGCAGGCCAGCGGAGCGCCGCGCCCCTGGCATGAGGGCGTCTCCGAGGAGCGCAAGCGGCGGGCGATCGAGCTCTTCGCGCAGGCGCGCGAGCTGCACCGGCAGATGATGCTCGGCGAGGCGAGGGCGAAATACGAGGAGGCGCTCGCGGCGTGGGAGCACCCGGATCTCCGGTTCTATCTGGGGAGGGTGCTCAAGACGATGGGGCTGCCGCTGCTCGCGCACGAGAGCCTGCGCCTCTCGATGCGGTGGGGGCCAGGCTCGCTCGAGCCGGAGGACTACGCGGAGGCGCGCGCGCTGATGCAGGAGCTCGTCGCGCGCGAGCTCGCCGTCATGGAGCTGCGCTGTGACGAGCCGGGCGCCGCGGTGTTGCTCGACGGGAAGCCCTGGTTCGTCGGCCCGGGCGTCGCGGAGCGGTTCCTGATGCCCGGGGAGCACGTCATCACCGTGAAGAAGGAGGGCTATACCCCCTTCACCGCCACGGTCGTCACGTATGCCGGGGCGCGGGCCTCTCGCGTGCTGAGCGTCGACCGCATCGTCACCGAGCGCCCGTGGGCCGCGTGGGTGCCGTGGTCCGTCATCGGGGCGGGCGCGGGGCTCGGCGTGGCTGGCGGGGTGCTGCGGTGGCAGGCCGGGGAGCACATGGACGAGGCGGAGCAGCAGTTCGAGGCCACCTGTGGCCTGCGCTGTGGTCCCGGCCGATCGGGCGAGTACAGCCGCAGCAGGACGGAGGGCCATGTCGCTGTCGGCCTTTTCATCGCTGCTGGAGCGACCCTCGCGACGGGCGCGGCCCTGGTTTACCTCAACAGGCCCCGTTCCTACCGTGTCGACGACCAGAGCGGCGTGAAGATCGAGATGGCTCCGGGGGCGTCCGACGCCGAGGTAGGGCTGTCCGCCCGGTTCTTCTTCTGAGCGGTCGGGTCCAGTCCACGTGGGGCCAGCCCGCCTGGCGTGACGAACGCGCGTGGCACGCCGAATCACGAGAGGGCACGCTGCGGCCCCGGCCGGCGGCGCGGTTTGGTAAGATGGCCCCGTGCATCGTGAGGCGTGGATCTTCGGTTACGGCTCGCTGATCTGGCGGCCGGCTTTTCGCTTCGAGCAGATGGCGCCTGGGTACATCACGGGGTGGTCGCGCCGATTCTGGCAGGGGTCCACCGATCACCGGGGCGTCCCCGGGGCGCCGGGCCGCGTTGTCACGCTGGTCCCGGAGCCCGGCGCGCGCTGCTGGGGGATGGCCTACCGGGTTGCCGACGCCGAGCTCGACGAGGTCCTCCGCGCGCTGGATCATCGCGAGAAGGGGGGCTATGCGCGCCACGACGTGCCGCTCCACGTCGCGGGCGCGGAGGGCGCGGCCCGGACAGCCATCGTGTACATGGCCACGCCGGACAATGCGGACTACCTCGGTGCGGCGCCGCTCGCAGCGATCGCCGCGCAGGTGCTCGCGTCGCACGGACCGAGCGGCTCGAACGTGGAGTACGTCCTGCGCCTCGCCGAGGCGCTCGCGGCCATGAACGCGGACGACGAGCACGTGACCGAGCTGGCGCGTCTCGTCCGTACCAGTGAACAGTCCCTCAGCGCCCGACCGGACCGCGCCGACGGACGGAGCGCGCACCGGACGCCGCGCAGCGACAGCCCTGGCGCGGAGCTCCTCCAGACAGGCGATTGACATCATCCCCCGTCCGCGGCGCTCCCGATCACGGGGCCGAGCCCATGAACCATCCGTAGGCCCCGAGCGAGGGAGTCGCGCGCGCGGGGTGGGGGATGGGCCGATGTCTGAGACCTGGACATGGCTCATCCGGCGAAGCCGGATGAGCCATGTCCAGGTCGAGTTCGGCGGGGCCCCCACCCCGCGCGCGCGACTCCCTCGCTCGGGGCCGGGCTTCTCTAGTTCACGTCGCCGCCGCCATCCACGCCGCCGCCATCCGCACCGCCGTCCGCCCCCGCGTGGTCCCCGCCCGTGTGATCCGCGACCCCGTTGGTCCCGTCCACCCCCGCCACCGGCGGCGTCGAGCCCCCGCTCTCCGCGGCCTCCGCCGCCTCCGCCGCGAACGCCTCGACCGCGACGACGCGCTCGTCCTGCCCCACGTGCATGATCCGCACGCCCTGCGCGTTGCGCCCCGTCTCGCGGATCTCGCTCGCCTTGGTGCGGATCATCTGGCCGCGGTCGGTCACGATCAGCACCTCGTCGCTCGGGCTCACCATGGCCACCCCGACGACGGGCCCGTTCCGCTCGCTCGCGTCGATGAGGATCACGCCCTTGCCGCCGCGGCTCTGGAGCCGGAACTCCTCGAGCGGCGTCTGCTTGCCGTAGCCGCGCTCGCACACCGCGAGCACCCTGTCGCGCCCGTCGTTGCTCACGCCGAGGCCGACCACCACGTCGCCCTCGTCGAGCTCGATGCCCTTCACGCCCATCGTGGCGCGGCCCGTCGGGCGCACCTGGTCCTCGGGGAAGCGGATGCTCATCCCGCTCCGCGTCGCGATCACGAGCTCGCGCTTGCCGTCGGTGAGCGCCGCCGTGAAGAGCTGATCGCCCTCCTCGATCCGCACGCCGATGATCCCCTTGTCCCGGTAGTTCTCGTACTCGTTGAGCGCCGTCTTCTTGATCTGCCCGCGCCGGGTCAACGTCACCACGAACGTCTCGCCGTCGAAGCTCGGCACCGGCGTGATCGCCGCGACCTTCTCCCCGGGCTCCATCCCGACGAAGTTCACGATCGCGCGGCCCTTCGCGTTCCTCGGGGCCTGCGGGATCTCGTAGACCTTCTTGACGAAGACCTTGCCCTTGTCGCTGAAGAAGAAGACGTACGAGTGCGTCGACGCCACGAAGAGCTGGCTCACCCAGTCCTCCTCGCGCGCCTCCATCCCCACCATCCCCTTGCCGCCACGGCGCTGCGCCCGGTACGTCGAGGTCGGCGTCCGCTTCAGGTAGCCGGCGTGCGAGATGGTCACGACCATGTCCTCTTCCTGGATCAGGTCCTCCATCTGGATCTCGGCCTCTGCCGGCACGATCTCGGTGCGCCGCTTGTCGCCGAAGCGCGCCTTGATCTCCTCGAGCTCCATCACGATCACGTTCATGAGCAGCCCCATGTCCGCGAGGATCGCCCGGAGCCGCTCGATCGTCTGCGACAGCTCGCCGTACTCCTTCGCGAGCTTCTCCCGCTCGAGGCCGGTCAGGCGCGACAGCCGCATCTCGAGGATCGCCTTGGCCTGCCGCTCCGACAGGAAGTAGTCGCCGCGCCCGTCGGCCTCGGCGCACTCGGGCTCCGGCCGGCCGGCGCGCCGGAGGAACTCGCCGAGCCCCCGGAGAGGAAGCTGCTGGAGGTTCTCCCGCGCCTCCTCCGGATCGCTCGAGGCCCGGATCGTCGCGACGATACGATCGATGTCGCTCGTCGCCATCCCGAGCCCCTCGACGAGCTCGCGCTGCGCCTCGGCCTGCCGGAGCTCGAAGCGACAGCGCCGGGTCACGACCTCGCGCCGGTGCTCGATGAAGTGCGAGAGCGTGTCCTTGAGGCTCAGGACCGCGGGGCGCCCGTTCGCGATCGACAGGTTGATGACGCCGAACGTCGCCTGGAGGTCCGTCAGCCGGTAGAGCTGGTTGACGACCACCTGCGGGAAGATGTCCTTCTTGAGCTCGACCACGATCCGCATCCCCTCGCGGTCGCTCTCGTCGCGCACCTCGCTGATCCCCTCGATGCGCTTCTCCTTCATGCACTCGGCGATCTTCGCGACCAGCCGGGCCTTGTTCACCTGGTAGGGGATCTCGGTGATGATGATCGCCTCGCGGTCGCCCTTGTTCGTCTTCTCGACCTGGTGGCGCCCGCGCATCGTGATCGAGCCGCGGCCGGTCGTGTACGCCTGCACGATCCCGCTCTTGCCGTAGATGAGGCCGCCGGTCGGGAAATCAGGGCCCGGGACCAGGAGCAGCAGCTCCTCCAGGGTGATGTCGGGGTTGCGGATGATGGCGATCGTCGCGTCGATGATCTCGCCGAGGTTGTGCGGCGGGATGTTCGTCGCCATGCCGACGGCGATGCCGCCGGAGCCGTTGACGAGCAGCTGCGGGAACTTCGCCGGCAGGACGCTCGGCTCGAGCTCCGAGTCGTCGTAGTTCGGGACGAAGTCGACCGTATCCTTGTCGAGGTCGGCGAGCAGCTCGACGGCCATCCGCGACAGGCGCGACTCCGTGTACCGCATGGCCGCGGGCGAGTCGCCGTCGACCGAGCCGTAGTTGCCCTGCCCGTCGATGAGCGGGTAGCGCAGGCTGAAGGTCTGCCCCATGCGGACGAGCGCGTCGTAGACCGCGAGATCGCCGTGCGGGTGGTACTTGCCGAGGACATCTCCGACCACGCGCGCGCACTTCTTGTGCGCGCCGCCGGGGCCGATCTTCTGCTCGTTCATCGAGTAGAGGATCCGGCGGTGCACCGGCTTCAGGCCGTCGCGCACGTCCGGGATCGCGCGGCCGATGATCACGCTCATCGCGTAGTCGAGGTAGCTCGTCCGGAGCTCGTCCTGGATGCTGACCGGAACCTTCTGCTGGATGTTCGACGTCTCTTCCATGGGATCTGCACCCGAGGCGCGGGGCGGGCGCGGCGCGCACGGCCCCGTCGTAGAGGCCCATCCCAGCGCGGCTCGAGCGTCGAGCGTGTCGGCGGAGGCGTCCGTGGCCTCGATCGACGAGCGACGAGGTCGAGGTCAGCCTCCGCCGCGCGCCCTTGACCCGCGCTGTTCAGGGGATGCGACGGATGCGTTCAGGTACTCCAAGGGGCAGGCCGGCGCAAAGGGTTTGCCGGCCTGGAGCCGTCTCTCTGGCCCCCCGAGGGGCGGGAGAGCGTGGACGGCGCCCCGAGGAGCTGGGAGGGGCGTCCGAGGAGCTGGGAGGGGCGCTGGAAGGCTGGCGGGGGCCGGGACCGCTCAGCGGGGTGCGCACGCCGCGCGGGTGGTCGCGCCGGGGCGGACCTCGCCGGTGCACGCGGCGGCGAGCGCCAGGGCCCCCGCGGCGTCGCGCACCTCGATCGAGGCCTCGTACGGACCCGGCAAGAGCGCCGGCAGGAGCGCGCGCTCGCCGCAAGGAACGGGACCGACGTGGAGCGCCTCCGTCCCGGGCTGCTCGGTGTCGATCAGCGGCACGGTCGCGGTGTAGGTGGACGCGCCCGTTCCGCAGGCGAGGTCTTCGTCCGCGAGGAGCGCGTCGAGGTCGAGCTCCAGCGCGCCCGTCGCGGACAGCGGATCGCAGGTCGCGGTCACCGTGACACCAGCGCTCGCCGCGGCGAAGCAGCTCGACCCGAACAGCAACTCGCCCGCGGCGTCCTTCGCCTCGAGACGGAAGAAATAGGCCCGCCCCGGGGCGGCCCCGAGGTCGTAGACGACAGGCTCGTCCGGCGGGCACGCGACCCCGAGCACCGGCGCCAGCGCGCTGTCCTGGGGGACGACATCGAACGACGCGATCGCGCCGTCGTCCGCCTCGCAGCGCAGCGCGCCGAGCGCGCTCGCCGGGTCGAGCACGATGGCCGCGCTCGCCGGGTCGGCGGGCCCGGCGAGCGGGGCGCAGCCCTGGACGACGACGTTGACGCCCGTCTTCGCCACGAGCTTGTCGGCGTCCTCCGCGGCCTCGGGGCCGGGGCACGCCCACGTCCAGCGCGGCGCGACAGGGGCCCCGTCGAGGAGCATGTGGCGGCTGCCGGACGTCTCGTCGCCGATCGGCGTGAGCTCCTCGGCGTACTGCTCGTAGCCGTCGATCCTCGCCGTGTACTCGTGCCCCTCGACGACGTACGTGAACGACACGCGCGACGAGCACGGGATCGGCGGGGACGAGGCGAGCGTGAACGGCCCTCCGGCCGCGCTCTCGTCCGTGAGCGTCGCGACGTAGCTGCGGATGGCCCCCGGCTCGTTCGAGCACCGCACGTCGCCCAGGAAGGCGAGCGGGTCGATGGTGAGCGACGTCTGAATCTCCTGCTCGTCGTTGCCGCCGCTCGACTCGTTGCAGGCCGCGAGCGCGAGCGCGGCGAGCGCGACGGCGCGCCGGCCAGGCAAGGCGCGAGAGAGGAGGGAGGCGCCTCGGCGACCCGCGCCGGACAGGGTTTCGAAAGCAGCACGAGCTAGGCCCATCGGCAGGGGGCACTAGTCCAAGCCGGGGAACGGCGCCACCTGAAACGCGGCGCCGGGCGCGCCGCGACGCTGGAGACGCGCAGGCGGCCTACCGGCAACCGGCGAGCGCGCGCCGGCCGGGATGACACGGGTCGCGCGCTCGCGGGATCGCGCTCGGGACCTCGTGCGGAGCGGGGCCTTGACCGCGCCGGGAGCGGGAGCCCTGGCCGTTGCAAGGCTTGAGACGGGCGACTCGGGAGGCGAGCGGCCCGTTGCAAGGCTTGAAGCAAGGCTTGAGACGGGCGACTCGGGCGGCGAGCGGCCCGTTGCAAGGCTTGAGATGGCCTACCCGGAGGCCGAGGAGGCGATCTCAAGCCTTGAGAGCGCCGGCGCGGGTGATCAGGAGGGCGCCGCAAGCCTTGAGATGGGCGACTCGGGAGGCGAGTTGCCCGTTTCAAGTGTTGAAACAGGCGAGTCGAGGACAAGGTCCTCTATCCGGACGCGGGATGCGGGCTGACGCTCCGCAGAACAGGTGCTTCAGGGATCGGCGCTGCCGCCTGCACCACCGCCGCTGCCGCCTGCACCACCGCCGCTGCCGCCTGCACCACCGCCGCTGCCGCCCGCACCACCGCCGCTGCCGCCCGCACCACCGCCGCTGCCGCCCGCACCACCGCCGCTGCCGCCCGCACCACCGCCGCTGCCGCCTGCACCACCGCCGCTACCGCTTGCACCAGCGCCGCTGCCGCTTGCACCAGCGCCGCTGCCGCCCGCGCCGCCGTCGTCCTCGAGGACGAAAGCGCAGGCCTCGAGCAGATGAGCCTTCTGGGTGATCACCACGCAGGGGCTGATCGAGTCGTCCTTGCTCTCCGCGAGCGGCGCAGCGGGGCACTCCGCCATGGAAGCGACCTTGGCGCTCGCGCAGTCGCGCGCCGCGCCGACGGCAGCGACGCAGGCCTGAACCTCGGCGTCCGTCGGCTCCGGCGCGATCTGAGCGTTCCCGGTGCCCGCGCTGGTGTGGTCCCTCTCGACGCCGTGCAGGCACTGATCCCAGTAGAACTCGATGCAGGTCTTCACCGGGTCGTCGGTGGTGGCTGTGCTGACCCACTCCGGGCACACGGCGGCGGCCTCGCACCGGGCCCGCTCGATCTGCCGGCAGGCGTCGACGCCCACGGCGTCGTTGCCGCAGCTCTGCGTGGCGAGGATCACGGTCCCGAGGCCGAGCAACGCGGCCGCGGCCCAGGACGCGGAGCTCCGCCTGGGGGCGGAGAGGACGGCGAGCGCATGGGAACCCACCCGGCGGAGCTACCACGCGACCGCCGCAGACGTCGAGTTTTCGCCGCCCACCGCGCTCCACCACGCCCGCAAGGAGGCCCGCGGATGCACCCGCGGCGGAGTGCGCCCGCGGCGGAGCAGCCGCCCGGCGCCGGCTCGCGTCCTCGACGCAACCGGGCCGACGCGGCCGCGCCACCCAACCCCGCGCGCTCGAGGTGGTGCGCCGTGCTCCGCACCGGCGTGGCGCGCCGTGCTCCGCACCGGCGCCGCGCGCCCGCGGCGGCGCGCAGCGCCCGGCGCGAACCCTGAACGGCCCGGGCCCGTCCGATCTATGCTCCTAGGGCCCCGATCACCCGATGGATCCGCCGAGCCTCGCGCAGCTCAAGCCCGACACGATCTTCCACGGGCGATACCGCGTCATCCGCTCCGTCAAGGCGGGCGGGATGGGCGCGGTGTACGAGGTCGTGGACGAAGTCACCGACCGCCGCCGCGCGCTCAAGGTGATGCTCCCGGGATCCATCCAGGACCCGGCCATGCGCGCCCGGTTCGCCCAGGAGGCCAGGATCACCGGCGGGATCGAGAGCGATCACATCGTCCCGATCTCCGACGCCGGCATCGACGCCGACTCCGGGATGCCCTTCCTGGTCATGGACCTCCTCCAGGGCGAGGAGCTCGCGACCCTCTCGGCGCGCCGCGGCCCGCTGCCGCCGGCGGAGGTGGTGCTCTACCTGGCCCAGGTCGCGCGCGCGCTCGACAAGATGCACGCGGCGGCGATCGTCCACCGGGACCTCAAGCCCGCGAACCTCTTCCTGACGCGGCGGGACGACGGCTCGCCGTGCGTCAAGGTCCTCGACTTCGGCCTGGCCAAGGTCGCGGCGCAGAGCAGCATGGCGGACCGCACCGCGATGGTCGGGACGCCCCTCTACATGGCGCCCGAGCAGATCCGCGGCGACGGCGCCGTCGGGCCGCGGGCGGACATCCACGCGCTCGCCCACGTCGCCTTCACGCTCCTCGTCGGCAGCCCCTACTGGCTGACCGAGGCCAACGTCATGCCGTCGATCTACGCGCTCCTGCAGCGGATGGCGGCGGGGCTGCCCGAGCCGCCGAGCGTCCGCGCCGCGCGGCGCCGCAACATCCGGCTGCCGCCCGCCTTCGACGCCTGGTTCCTGCAGGCGACCGCGATCGATCCGAAGGACCGGTTCGACCGCGCGACGACGGCCATCACCCTGATGGCCGAGGCCCTCGGCGCGCCCGCACCGTCGACGCCGCCGCCCTCGCCCGTCCCCTCCACGAACCCCCCGCCGTCATCCCGCCGGGGGCTCGAGGTCGACGAGCGACGCGCGGCCGCGCCGCCCGACCCCGCGCCGAAGCCTCCGGACCTCGCGCCGAAATCCCGCCGGGGGCTCGAGGTCGATGAGCGACGCGCGGCCGCGCCGCCCGACCCCGCGCCGCCCGACCCCGCGCCGAAGCCCGTCGACGCGCGGCATCGCGACGAGGACCTCGCCGCGGTCGTCCACGAGGAGCGGCTCCGGGCCTTCCTGAAGAAGGAGGTCCAGCGCGCCAGGGAGCAGCGGACCAGGCGGCTCTCCTTGCTGCTGCTCGGCGTGGAGGGCCTCCAGGAGATCGAGGAGAAGCACGGCCGGGCGGGGGTCGACCGCATCCTCGGCGACCTCGCGCGCGTGGTCGGGATCTACGTGCCGGAAGGCGGGCTGCTCGGGCGCTACCGCCGCGACATCCTCGCGATCGTCTGCCCCGGGATCGGCCGGACGCGGGCGTCGGCGTTCGCGAAGGTGCTCGGCGAGAAGGTGCGCCAGCACCGCTTCCGGCGGATCCCGTCGATGCCCTTCCGGATGGTCATCCGCATCGGCGTCGCGCACCTCGAGGAGGGCGACGTGAGCGGCCATGATCTGCTCGATCGCGCGACCCGGGAGCTCCACGAGCGGGGGGAGTGAGGGGGATGCGGAGCGGCGGCTCGCCGGCCGCGATCTCCCGTCTCGCCCTCGCGCCCTCGATTTCTTTGACGTTTCCCGCGGAGGGGCGATCCTCGCGCGCATGGCCTCTGCCATGATCCTGGCCGCGGGGCTCGGGACCCGGCTCCGCCCGCTCACGGACGAGCTGCCGAAGCCGCTGCTGTGGCTCGGCGATCGCCCGCTCATCGCGCACATCGCCGAGCAGCTCGCCGCGGGCGGCGTCCGGCGCGCCGCGCTGAACAAGTCCCACCTCGCGGAGCGCTTCTCGCGCGACCTGATCGCCGCGTTCCCGGTGCCCGTCGAGGTCCTGCACGAGCCGGAGCCGTTCGGCACCGCCGGGGGCCTCGCGAACGCGGCGGGCGCGCTCGGCGGCGGCGACGTGGTCCTCTGGAACGGCGACATCCTCATCGACCTCGACGTGGCGGCGCTCTGCGCGGCGCACGGCGAGGGCGGAGCGGCCGCGACCCTCGCTGTCGCGCCGCGGCCGGCCGGGGAGGGGACGGTGGGCGTCGGCGCGCGCGGCGAGGTGGTCCGGCTGCGCGGCGAGCGCTTCGGCGAGGAGGCCGCGGGCGGCGACTTCGTGGGCGTGCACGTGGTCGGCGAGGCGCTCCGGCGACGGCTGCCGCCGCGCGGCTGCATGGTCGGCGACGTGTACCTGCCGTGGCTGCGCGAGGGGCGCTCCCTCGCGACGTTCGCGGCGCCCGGCGTGTGGCACGACATCGGCACGCCGGCCGCCTACCTCGACGCGAGCGCGCGCTGGCTCGCGCAGCGCGGCCTGCGGAGCCACGTCGGCCCGGGCGCGTCCGTCGCCGAGGGCGTGGACGCGACCGGCAGCGTGGTCGGCGCGGGGGCGCGGGTCGAGGGGGCCGGGGCGCTCCGCGGGTGCGTGGTGTGGCCGGGCGCGCGGGTGGACGTGGACCCCGGCGCGCCCCTCGAGCGCGCCGTCGTGACGACGCAGGGACGGATCGTGCGCGCGGCCGTTTGATCGCGCGACCAGCGCCGGAAGACGCGGCGCGAGCGGGGAGCGCGACGGGCGCCAGGCGGCCGCCCCCACTGCAGCGACGCCGAGCGCCAGATGCACGCCGTGACACCCGGGACACTGGGCATGGGGCCGCCTTCGCTCCATGTGTCCCGAAACTGACCAAGAAAGGCACGGTGCAACGTTATGCGTCCGACGTCCTCGATGCCCCTGCGACACCTGCTCCTGCGGCTTCCCTTGATCCTGTCAGCGCTCGCCGGCGCCGCGTGCGTGAGCGATCCATCGCCGTCCGACCTCCCGCCCCCGAGCCCGCCCTCGGGGCCGCCCACCACGCCTCCTGTCGGGCAGAGCAGCGGCGACGGCGCCTCGGGCGACCAGGGCACCGGCGGGCGGAGCTCCGGCGATCAGGGCCCAGTCGGCAACGGGGCTGGAGGGCAGGGCGGCGCCGGGCAGGGCGGCGGCCTGGGTACCGGGCAGGGCGGTGCTGGCGGCCTCGGCGCCGGCGGCGACCTGGGCGCCGGCGGCGACCTGGGCACTGGTGGCGACCTCGGCACCGGCGGCGACCTCGGCACCGGCGGCGACCTCGGCACCGGCGGCGACCTCGGCACCGGCGGCGACCTCGGCACCGGCGGCGACCCGGGCGCTGGCGGGTAAGCGCCGGTCGAATCAGGCAGCTGACCCTGCGACAGATACCCAGGCGCCGCGGCGCCTGGGCGAGGCGGCCGCGGCTGGCGTGACGTGCTGGCGACAGCGGTCCCGGAGCGCTCGGGCGCGCGCCGCCCGGATCAGTTGCCGAGGTCGGCGAGCGCGGCCTTCGCGGCGTTGTGCCCCGCCGCGCCGATGACCGACCCGGCCGGGTGCGTGCCGGCGCTGCACGAGTAGAGCCCGGCGAGCCCGAACCGGTACGGCACGCGATCGGCGAAGCCGAAGCCGTTGTCGATGTGGTGGATGTGCCCGCGCGTGATCCCGAAGTGCCGCTCGATGTCCGGCGGCGCCAGCGTGAACGTGTCCAGCACGAGGTCGGACATCCCCGGCGCGAAGCGATCGCAGATCGACAGGAGGTGCTTCACGTAGCGCGGCGCGGCCTCGCCCCACGTCTCGCCGCTCGCGAGCGTGTAGGGCACCCACTGCACGAAGAGCGCGGCGTTGTGGTGGCCCTCCGCGTCGCGCAGGCTCGGGTCGATCGGCGTGTGGAAGTACCACTCGATCGCGGGGAACTCGGGGAGGCGGCCGCTCATCGCGTCGCGGTGGGCCTGCCGCAGCACGTCCATCACGACGCCCTCGTCGGGCAGGAGGTGGATCGTCGGCCCGAACTGCCCCCGATCCTCCGGGAGGCACGTGAACCTGGGCAGGCCGGTCAGGGCCATGTTGACCTTGAGCGTCGAGCCGTCCTTCGCGAGGGCGTCGAGCCGCGACGACAGCGCCTTCCCGATCGCCGCCTCGCCGGCGAGCGCGCGGGTGCGGAACGGATCGGCGTTCGAGACGACGACCCTGGCCGCGATGCGCGCCCCGTCCTCGAGGAGCACGCCGGAGACCGCGCCGCCGGACGACTCGATCTGCGCGACGCGGGCGCCGGTGACGATCGTCGCGCCCTCGGCCCTCGCCTTCTCGGCGAAGAGGCGGCTGACCGTGCCCATCCCGCCCTCGACGATCATCCAGGTGCCGTCCGCGCCGGGGAGGCGGCACATGTTGTGGATGAGGAAGTTCATCCCGGTGCCGGGCGTGTCGAAGCCGCCCGCGAGCCCCGAGAAGGCGTCGGTCGCGGCGTACATCGCCTGGAGGAGATCGCTCTTCCAGCCGAACCGGGCGAGGTAGTCGGAGATCGTGCCCCGGCAGAGCTCCACGAACGTCTTCCGGAGGGCGGGCCGCACGTGGCGCTCCGCGGTCTCCTCGATGGAGAGCGGCTCCTCTAGCCAGGTCGGGGCGATGTCGTCCCGGAGCGCGGCGAGCTCGGCCTGGAGCGCGCTGTTCGCGTCCCAGTCCTGCTGGGAGAAGAAGTCCAGGAACTGCCGCTTCATGGCGGCCTGGTCCGAGCCGAAGAGCAGGTAGCGCCGGTCGGTCGTCGGGAGGAAATAGTGTGGATCGCGCCGCCGCAGGGGCAGGTCGACGCCGACCTCGCGGAGCAGCTCGGGCGGGGCGAGCCCGAGCAGGTAGGCGCCGCTCGAGACGCCGAGCGCCGGCGCCTTCGCGAACGGGTGCTCGGTCTTCACCGCGCCGCCCACCGCGTCCTTCTCTTCGAGCACCACCACCTCGAGCCCGCGGCGGGCGAGGAGGACGGCGGCGACCAGACCGTTGTGGCCCGCGCCGACGATGACGACGTCGGCCCGGGCCGGAGCTTCACTGCGTTTCACTGGGCACCTCCAGCGCTGTGCGCGTCCTCGGCCGCGGCCCGGCGCGCCCGGGCCGCGGAGCGCGTGGTGTTGCACGGATGACGCGGAGAGGAGAGGCTTTTCGCGCCCCGGAATCCTGAGGAGCGCGTCGCGTTGGCCCGAGCGCCGCCGTCACGGGGGACCTTTCCAGCCTGTCCTCCGCGCGGGGCACGGAGCGCGCCGCTCGGCGGGCTGGCGGGAGCTCTCTGTCCTGGTCGGGATCACCTTCCCGCGGCCGCCGCTCGGGCCTCCCACGCCGCGGCGACCTCCTCGGCGATCGCGCGCACCGTGAGCGGCGCCGAGCCCTCGGCCTTGTTGTTCACCAGCACGAAGCTGTCGATGCGCAGCGCCGCGGCCTCGCACACGATGCGGGCGACCTCCGCGCGCATGGCGGGATCGGGCTCGACCATCCGGTCGAAGGGGTGGAATCGCCGCTGCTCTGCCTCGTAGCGGCGCCCGGGCTTGAGCAGGAGCCGGACGAGCGCGAAGGGGGCGTTCGAGACGGGCACCACCTCGGCCTGGGCGCCGGGAGACGGCATGGTGCGAAAGTAGCTGTAGGTATGGGCGACGCCGTGCGCGCCGAGGATCTCCCGGTACTCGCCGGTGAGGTAGGCGCGCTCCCTGATCTCGACGGCGTAGGAGAGCTCGCGCGGCAGCGCGCCGAGGAAGGCGTCGAGCCGCTCGAAGAACGCGCGCGGCGGGAGCCGGTGGGCCGGGCCGACGGGGGGCAGCTCGAGCAGCACCGGCCCCGCGTGGGCCCGGAACGCCGCGAGCAGCGGCGCGGCGACGCGCGAGAGGAAGAGCGGCACCGACAGGAAGTCCGGGTTCGGCTCGGCCGGACCGCGGCCGGCGCCTTGCCCTTCGCCCTCGTCCGGCGGCGCCTGCGACCGGTGCAGCGTCTGGGAGACGACGGCGTGCAGCGTCTTCGACACGCAGCGGAAGCCGTCCGGAAGCTGCGCGCCGTAGCGACGGTAGTCGCTGTCGGGGATGGGGGCGTAGAAGCTCCGGTCGATGCCGACCGTCGTGAGCAGCGGGTGGCGGGCGTACTCCGCGAGGCCTTCGCGCGCGAGCTCCTCGGTGCTGTGTCGCCGGGCGTAGACGAGGCCCTGCCAGCCGGGGAAGCTCCACGAGCTCGTGCCGAGGTGCAGCCCTCTCGGCAGCCGCGCCGCGACGCGGGCGGCGTCTTCGTAGACCGCCGCCATCGCGTCCGGCTCGCTCGCCGCGGGCGCCTCGGCGGCGGCGGGCGGCGGCGCCGGATCGAACAGCGAGAGCTGCGAGGGGGAGGCGCCGCGGCGCCCGGGGGAGCGGCTCACCTGGCGATTCTATGTCTTCTGGAGCTCTCCGGGCACCGCCAGCGCTGGCCAGCGCTGCCCGGCCGCGGGGGCCACGTCGCGGCGCCGACCACGGTCGCGCTGGCGGCGCGCTGCTGCCTCGGTCGAGGCGCCCTCGCGGGCTGGGCCCGTGTCCGTCCTCCAGCATGCGTTGCCGGCGAGCGAGCTGGCAGCGATGCGGTAAAAGCACGTGACGTGCTGCGCCGCTTCGCCCTCGTCCTGCGCGCCCTGGCCTCGACGGCCGGCAAGGACGCCGTCGCGCGCGCCATGCCGCTGTACATGGGGCTCGGCCTCGTCGGGGCGATCGTGTTCGGGGGCAACGGGATGCACCCGTCGCAGCTCACCGGCCTCGCGGCCGAGTCGCTGCCGTTCCGGCTCGCGCTGTGGGCGGTGTGGCTGCTCGTCGGCACGCCGGCGGCGCGGTCGCTGCTCCGCGCGCCGGCGACCTTCTTCCTCCGCGCTCTGCCGGTCCCGCGCGCCCACCTGCTCTCGGCGCACGCGTTGCTCCTCGCCGTGGCCGAGCTCCCCTGGGTGGCGCTCTGGGTCATCGGCGTCGGCGCGCTACACGGGACCGCGGCTGGCGCGCTCGCCGGCAGCGCCGCCGGCGCCGCGGTCATGGCGGCGCATTGCATGCTCCTCGCGCGGCCGCGCGGCGCGCGCGAGCTCGCCCCCCTGTCGCTGGTCGCCGGCGCGATCGTGCTCGGGGCGCCCGCGGCGATCCTGCTCGCCTGCGCCGCGCCGGCGCTCGTCGTCGGGCTGCGCGCGGCGTTCGTGCGTGCGCCGGAGGTCGCTGCCGGCCGCGATCCCTCGCTGATCCCGTCCGCCGTGCCCTTCCGCGGCGGCGCGCTCGCCTCGCTCTCGCTCGCTTACCTGGCGGCGCTCCTGCGCGGCCACCGCGCGGTGCTCGTGCGCGCCATGGCGCTCGCGGCGCTCGGCGCGTTCGTCGGGGCGGCCTATGCGCGGAGCATCGGGCCGCTCGCGGGCGAGCCGCTCGCCGCGGCGTCGCTCGTCGCGCTCGCGCCGTTCGCGCTCTGCGCGGGCGCCGGCCTGGCCGGCCCGGTGCTGCGCGAGGAGCGGCGGCTCGCGTGGCTCCTCGCCGCCTGCGGCGCGGCGGCGCCGCTCAGGGCGGGCGCCGCCGCCCTTGCGGTCGCCGCGCCGGTGACCGCGCTCGCGCTCGCGCACGGGGCGGCGGTCGGCGCCCTCCACCGCGCCGCGCCCTTCGCGGCGCTCCGCGTCCTCGGCGGGGCGGGGCTCGCGGGGCTGCTCCTGTCCGGGGTTGCGCTCGGCTGCGTCCGCTGGTCGGTGCGGGAGGACGGCCGCGACAGCAGCCGGGTGCTGCTCACGGTGCTCGCCGCCGTCGTGGCGGCGACCGCGACCGCGTGGACCCTGAGCGAGCTCGCGCTCGCGGCCTGGTCGCCTGCGGCCGCGCTGCTCGCGGGGCCCGCCGGCGCGCGCTGGTCTTCGCGCGGCGAGCGCGGCGTCGCTGCACGAGAGGGGACGGCGCGGTGATGCTGGAAGCGACGGGGATCCACAAGCGGCTCGCGGGCAGGGACGTGCTCTCCGGCGTCGACCTCCGCTGCGGGCCTTCGGACGTGGCGGTCGTGACGGGCGGCAACGGCGCCGGTAAATCGACCTTGCTGCGGATCGTCGCCGGGGTGCTGGAGCCCGATCGCGGCGCCGTGACGCTCTCGGGCGATCCCATCCACGGCGGCGGGGCCGCGGCGCGGCGCCGCCTCGGCTATGCGCCCGACGCGACCGAGGCGCTGCCCGACCTCCAGGTCTCCGAGCTCTGCGCCCTCGTGAGCGCGCTCAAGCAGGCGCCTCCGCTCGACCGCGCGTGGGTCGAGCGGATCGGCGCGGGCGCCTTCTACCGGCAGCGCCTCTCCGGGCTGTCGTTCGGCCAGCGCAAGCGCGCGCTCCTGCTCGCCGCGCTCGTGGGCGACCCGTGGCTGCTCGTGCTCGATGAGCCCACGAACGGCCTGGACGCCGACGGCGCGCGCACGGTGACCGAGCTCATCGAGCAGCGCCGCGCCGAGGGGAAGGCGACCCTCCTCACGACGAACGACCCGGCGCTCGCCGCGGCGCTCGGGGGGCGGCCGCAGCGGCTGAGCGCGGGGCGGCTCGGCGCGGAAGGCGCGGCGCCCGGCGCCTGAGACGCTGCGCGCGTGGTCCTCAGAGGCTGGAGCGGGCAGGGGATTCACGACCCGTGAGGCCCGGGCCGCCGGACGCTCGCTGCCGGGCGGTCTACTTGGCCGGCTTCGCGCAGAGCAGCTTCTTCAGGTCGTCCATCCCTGCTGCGCCGCTCTTCACCGTCGAGGCGAGACGTTGCACCTTGGGCGCGAAGGAGCAGTCAACAGGCTCATTGGGCGCGTTGTTCAGCAGGGATTCGACCTTGTCGGCGGGCCCCCATACCTCCTTCTTCGTGCAGAGGATCGGGCTGCCCTGGTGATAGTAGAACCTGCGCTGAAGAAGGCGGGTCTCCGTGGCGCCGCCGAAGGGCTCGGCGTCGTTCAGGGCGAAGATGAGCTGGCCGTTGTCATAATAGAAGTGGTACGTGGACCCGCCGTCTCCCGGGGGGATGTCCTTCAGCTCTGCGATCGAGACAGCGTTGTTCTTCTTGTGCAGCCGCACCTCGGCGCTCCCCTCGCGGCCAGGGCAGTCCATGCGGAGCTCGCTCTTCTCGAGCCCTCTGTCCGCCTGGATCTCCGCGTATCTCCTCCGGATTTCTTCGATGCGAGGGTCGCCCGGGGCCCCGTGGGCGGCCCTGGGGCTCTCCGCGCCAGCCGCTGCGTCGGGGGCCGCCGGGCCCGCCGCGGGCTGAGGGGACGCCGCAGAGGCGGCCGGGGTCGCGGCCGCGGGCGGCTGCGCTCGATCTTCGCTGCCAGACGCCGCGGTCGCCCTCGGTGAGGACGAGGCGGGAGCCACGTCGCCGCGCCCGCAGCCGGTAGCGAGCAGAACGCCCGCGAGGACCATCGCAGATCGACTCATGAAGGGACCCTATTCTCCATCGGGGGTTGAGGCCGCCTCGAGGTCGGCCGGACTCGGCAGCAGCCGCAGGACGCGTGTCTCGCGCTGCTCGCGACCCTCGAGGTCGAGCGACGTGGGGACCAGATAACGCGCGAGCTCCTCGACGCCTTCCGAGGGGCAGTAGGAGCGCCCGGGGTCCCCGACCAGCACCGCCACCGCGCTTCCGGCCTGGCGCCGCAGCCAGGGGAGCACGCGGTCGACCATCGCGCGCTCGTAACAGACGTCGCCGGCCACGATGACGTCCCACGCGCCGCGCGCGGCGCTCGCCGTGAGGTCCTCCGCGATCACCTCGACGGCGACGCCGTTCAGGGCCGCGTTCAGCTCCAGCGCCGCCGCGGCGAACGGATCGATGTCGGCGGCGCTCACGCTCGCCGCGCCGGCGCGCGCCGCGGCGATCGCGACGACGCCGCCGCCGGCGGCGAGGTCGAGCACGCGCTTGCCCGAGACCGCGGCGGGGTGATCGAGCAGGTACCGCGCGAGCGCCTGCCCGCCGGCCCACGCGAACGCCCAGTAGGGCGGCGGCACGCCCGCGCGCGCGAGCGCCGCCTCGGTCGCGTGCCAGAGCGGCGTGACCTCGGTCGCGAGGTGGAGCCTCACCTCGGGGACGAACGGCGGGCAGGCGACGGCGGTCTCGCGCGCCACGAACGCCGCGGCGCGCTCGGCGGGGCAGGGGGCCTCTGCCGGCTCCTCGGGCCGCGGCGCGCTCACGGGCTCCCTCGTCACAGCGCCTCGAAGATCCGCAGCGGCTCGGCGACGCGCGCCGCCCACGCCGCCTCGTCGTGCTCGGCCCCCGCGTGCCAGGCGTAGAAGAAGCTCTCGCCCTCCACGTACGGCGACCGCGCCCGCGTGAGGACGCCTCGCAGCTGGAGGTTCTCGCAGTAGTTGTCGGCCGCGGTCGGGTCGTCGTCCTCGATGCCGTCGCCGTCGTCGTCGACGCAGGCCCCGCTGCCGCCCGAGTCCAGATACAGCGTCGCCACCCGCTCGGTGTGCGCCGCGTACCGCTCGATCATCGTCTCGTGGCGCACGTCGGCCCCGATGCTGCCCCAGCCCATCGTGCCGGAGAGGCTCGCGGCGAAGGCGTACTCGCCCCGGTGGCGCTCGGCGGCGTGGAAGCTGATGAGCCCCCCGAGCGACGAGCCCATGATCCCGACCGGCCCCGGCTCGCCGTAGCGCGCCCTGATGAGCGGCCGCACCGTGTCCCTGAGGAAGTCCGCGTACGCGTCGCCCTTCCCGCCGACCAGGGCGCCCTCCTCCTCGATGCGGTCCGCGACGTGCGTGTACTCGTCCAGCCGCGCCGGGGTGCTGTCGATGCCGACGAGGAGCACCCCCGGCGGCGCGTGATCCTGCAGGTGCCAGCCGCCCGCCGGGCCCGCCGGATCGAAGAGGTTCTGGCCGTCGTGAACGTAGAGGACCCGGTCCACGGCCGCCTCCGGAACCCACACGCGCACGGTGCGCGGCTCCATGACCGCGTCTCCCACGCCGAAATGGCGATCGACGTGCGCTTCGCCGGGCGCGACGAGGCTCATCTCGCCGAACTCGTCGTAGGTGGCCGCGCGCGACCAGGGGTCGGCCGCCCACGCGGTCCGGTCGGTGAACTTGTAGCGATCGCCTGCGGGCACGTTCAGCACGATCCAGTGGAAGCCGGCGTCGCTGGTCATCGCCGCGCCGGCCCAGCCGTCGTGGTCCCCCGCGAGCAGGCGCAGGCTCACGCTGGTCGAGACGAAGAGGTAGCCGCCGTCCACGGGGACGGGCCAGCCGGTCCGCGCCGCGTGCGCGAGCAGCGCCGCGTCGCGGTCGGCGCGCAGCTCGGCGAGGATCGCCTCGACCGGCGCGCCGCTCGCGCCGCCGCCCTGGCCGCCCGCGCTGACGCTCGCCGCGCCGCCGCCCTGGCCGCCCGCGCCGGCGCTCGCCGCGGCGCCGCCGGACGCGCGCGGCGCGCCGCCGGCCTCCGCCGCGTCGCCGCAGCCGGCGAGCGCCACGAGCGCGCCGAGCCCCGCGCCCGCCGCCGCGCGCCGAACCGCCGCCTCCCAGCCCGGCGCGGCCATGGCTACCGCGCCGCGACCCGCGCTTCCGCCGCGCGCAGCGTGTTCTCGAGCAGCGAGGCGATCGTCATCGGCCCGACGCCGCCCGGCACCGGCGTGATCCAGGCCGCGCGCGCGCTGGCGGCATCGAAATCGACGTCGCCCGCCAGCTTGCCCGCTTCATTGCGGGTCTGGCCGACGTCGATCACCGCGGCCCCTTCCTTGACGCAGTCGCCGCCGATCAGCTTCGGCTTGCCGGCGGCGGCGACGAGGATGTCCGCCTCGCGGCAGATCGCCTGCAGATCGCGGGTGCGGGAGTGGGCGATGGAGACCGTCGCGTGCTGCGCGAGCAGCAGCTCTGCGATCGGCTTGCCGACGAGGTTGCTCCGCCCGACCACCACCGCGCGGGCGCCGGCGATCTGGACGCCCGCCTCGGCGAGCAGGCGCATGCACCCGACCGGCGTGCACGGCGCGAGGGCGCCCGGGCGGCCCAGCGCGAGCAGGCCTGCGTTCACCGGGTGGAGGCCGTCGACATCCTTCGCGGGATCGACGGCGCCGAGCGCGCGGTGCTCGCGGATGTGGCTCGGCAGCGGCAGCTGGACGAGGATCCCGTCGACGGTCTCGTCCGCGTTGAGCTCCGCGATGAACGCGAGCAGCTCCGCTTCGGTCGTCTCGGCGGGCAGCGCGCGGAGCCGGCCCCGCATGCCGACCTCGTTCGACATCCGCTCCTTGTTCCGCGTGTGCGTCACGCTGGCCGGATCGCCGCTGACGAGCAGCACGTCGAGCCCGGGCGGCCGGCCGTGGGCCGCCGCGAAGCGGGCCACCCCCTCGCGGACCTCGTCGCGGACCTTCTGGGCGATCGCCTTGCCATCCAGGATCTTCGCTGCCACGACGCGGAGCTTAGACCAGCCGCGGCCGTCGCGGGAGCGGCGCCCGCGGCGCCCTGCTGCCGGGGCCCCAACCTCGTCGTCGCGCCCGGCTCAGGCGAACGCGCGCACGCGCGCAGCCATGCACGGCGAGAGGAACAGCGCAGAACGGCGTGGAACGGAGCGACCCGTACGCCCGCCGCGCGATCTTCAGGTTGACCCTTACGTCCAGCGTCTCTAGCCATGAGCGGTGGACGCGCTGCACACGGACCTCTACCAGCTGACGATGGCGGCGGGCTACTTCCACCGCGGCATGACCTCGCGCGTCGCGACGTGCGAGCTCTTCGTGCGGCGGCTGCCCAGGCACCGGCGCTTCCTCGTCGCGATGGGGCTCGATCGGGTCGTGCGCTACCTCGAGGGGCTCCGCTTCACCGACGAGCAGATCGCTTACCTGAGCGCGATCCCCGCCCTCGCGGACGCGATGACGCCGGCGTTCTGCGATTACCTGCGGCGCTTCCGCTTCCACGGCGACGTCTGGGCTGTCCCCGAGGGGACGGTGTTCTTCCCGAACGAGCCGCTCCTGCGCGTCACGGCGCCGCTCATCGAGGCGCAGCTCATCGAGACGTTCGCCCTGTCGGCCATCAACCACGCGACAGCGGTCGCCTCGAAGGCCGCGCGCGTGGTCCTCGCCGCCGGCGACGCGGGGGTCATGGAGTTCGGCACCCGGAGGGCGCACCCGGACGCGGCGGTCGACGCGGCGCGGGCCGCCTACGCGGTCGGCTGCGTCGGCACCTCGAACGTCGAGGCAGGGATGCGCTTCGGCATCCCGGTGCTCGGGACGGCCGCGCACATGTGGACCATGGCCCACCCGACGGAGGAGGCGGCGTTCGAGGGCTACGTCGCCGTCTTCCCGAGCGCGGCGATCCTGCTCATCGACACGTACGACACGCTCGTCGGCGCCGCGCGCGCGGCCGCGATCGCGCGCGACAAGCTGAAGGGGGTGCGGCTCGACTCGGGCGACCTCGGCGCGCTCAGCGTGGCCGTGCGGCGGATCCTCGACGCCGCCGGGTGCGCGTCGGCCAAGATCGTCGCCTCGGGCGATCTCAACGAGCACCGCATCGCCGAGCTCAGGCGCGCCGGGGCGCCGATCGATCTCTACGGCGTCGGGACGGACCTCGTGACCTCGATCGACGCCCCCTCGCTCGGCGGCGTGTACAAGCTCGTGGAGATCGGCGGCGCCGATCCGGCCGCCGCGGGGGAGCGCACGCCGATCGCGAAGTTCTCGGAGGGGAAGGCGACCCTGCCCGGCGCGCACCAGGTGCACCGCTTCCGCGACAGGGCCGGCAAGCTCGCGCGCGACGTCATCGCGCTCGACAGCGAGCCCATGGGCCCGGGCGCCGAGCCGCTGCTCGCGCCCGTGATGAAGCGCGGCGCCCGCGTCGCGCCGCCCGAGGGGCTCGACGCCATCCGGGCGCGCGTGCGCGAGCAGCTCGGCGGGCTGCCAGAGGCGCTGCGGCGCATCGACGACGACCCCGCGCCGGGCGCGCCCTTCGCGGTCGAGGTGTCTGCCGAGCTCGGCGCGCTCGTCGAGGCGGTGCGCGCCCGCGTCGTCGCCGGCGCGGGATAGCGCGGGCCAGCGGAGCTGCGCCGCGCCGCTCGCCGCCGCGAGGTTGCGCGTCGCTGTGCGAGAGGTACGCGAGAGGAGAGAGGATATGGCGAGCGGCAACGTGAACCGGCAACCTTCGCCCCCCAGGGTGTTCGTCGACGTCGACGTGCAGCGCGACTTCTGCGAGGAGACCGGCGCGCTTTACGTGAAGGGCTCGCCGAACGCGCTGTTCCGCAGGCTCACCGAGCACGCCGTCGCGCGCGGGATCCCGATCGTCGGCTCGGTCGACTCGCACGCGTGGGACGCGTGGGAGTTCGGGTCGAACGACACGCCGGCGCCCGAGGGCGGCAAGCCGGGCTTCCCCGATCACTGCGTGAAGGGGACGCCGGGCTGGCTGAAGGTCGAGGGGACGCTGCCGCCGCGCTTCCGCTTCATCCCCAACGTCCCGCGCGCCCCCATCGACGCCGCGGTGCGCGAGCTCGCGACGGGCCAGACCCACGGCGTCTACTTCGAGAAGGAGGTCTACAGCCTGTTCGCGAACCCCCTGGCCGAGGGCTTCCTGCGCGAGCTCGCGGCGGCGCTCGGCGGCGCGCCGGAGTTCGTCGTCTACGGCGTGGCGACCGACTACTGCGTCCGCGCCGCCGCCCTCGGCCTGGCGCAGCGCGGCTACCGCACGACGCTCCTCACCGACGCCGTCGCCGGCATCACCGAGGCCGGCGTCGCCGCCGCGCTCGCCGAGGTGCAGGCCGCCGGCGTCACCCTCGCCACGTCCGCGGCCGTGCTCGGCTGAAGGTCGCCTCGCGCGGCGCCGCCCGCGCGGCGGCGCCACGCGACGACCTCGTCAGCGGCCCGCCGGGGAGCCCGTCGGGTCAGGGTCGCTCGGGTCGCCCTGCGCGCGCAGCGACGCGCAGAGGTCGACGAGCGGCTGCGGCTTGTCGAAGTGCCACCCCTGCGCGTAGTGGATGCCCATCGACGTGAGCAGGTCGGCGATCTCCTGGTTCTCCACCTGCTCGGCGACGGTCTTGATGCCGAGCGTGTCGCCGATGCGGTGCACCGACTCGACGATCGCGCGGTGGAGCGTGTTGTCCTGGAGATCGCGCACGAACATGCCGTCGATCTTCACGTAGTCGACCGGCAGGCTCTCCAGGTAGCCGTACGAAGCGTGGCCGCTGCCGAAGTCGTCGATCGCGAACCGACAGCCCATGGCGCCGAGCTCCTGCATGAACCACAGCACCTCGCCGAGGTTGGCGAGCGCCGCCGTCTCGGTGATCTCGAAGCAGATCTTGCTCGGCGGCACCTGCGCCCGGTGCAGCTGCTCGACCAGGAAGTCGAGCAGGCCTTCGCGCAGCAGCGACACGCCCGACAGGTTGATCGAGCACGTGTCGAGGCGCCGCAGCGCGTGCTGCGGCATCGCGCCGATCAGCCGGAACGCCTGCCGCGCGACGTAGCGATCGATGACGTGGATCAGGCCGCTCTGCTCCGCCGCCTGGATGATGCCGACCGGCGAGTAGAACCGCCCGTCCTCGCCGAGCTGCCGCACGAGCACCTCGAAGTGCGCGCCGTGGGGCGCGTGCGCCGCGCCCGGCTTCACGAGCGGGTGGATCCCCTGGGAGTAGAGCCTGAGCCGGCCCTCGGCGAGGTGGCGCTGCAGGCTCGCCACCCACTGCATCGAGCGCCGGCTCGTCGTCATCTGCTGGTCGTCGAGGTAGACCTGCAGCCTCCCGCGCCCGTTCTCCTTCGCGATCCGGCACGCGTGATCCGCCGCGCCGAGCACGTCGACCGCCCGCTCGAAGTGGGGGGTCAGCACCACGAGCCCGATGCTCGCGCCGATCGAGAACGTCTTCTCCGCCCACCCGAACCGGAACTCGAGCAGGCAGATCTGCAGGTCGCGCGCGATGCGCTCCGCCTCCCGCTCGCTCTTGTTCGCGAGCAGGAGGACGAACTCGTCGCCGCCGATCCGCCCGGCCGCGTCCTGCGGGCCGACGATCTCGTGCACGCGCGTCGCGACCCACTGGAGCAGGTCGTCGCCCGCCTCGTGCCCGCACGTCGCGTTCACGAGCCGGAACCGATCCAGATCGATGTAGCAGAGCGCGTACGGCGTCCCCGTCTTCCTGCAGTCGTTCAGCGCCTCCTCGATGCGATCGATGATCGCGTACCGATCGAGGAGGCGCGTGAGCGCGTCGTAGCGGGGCTTGGCCGGGTGGATCGGCAGCGGACCCGGCGCGCCGAGCTCGCGGAAGAGGATGAGCTGCCCGGGGGCGGGCGGCGGCTTCGAGTCGCGCTGGCCCTCGCGCGTGGGCCGCCCGGTGAGCGCGCCGATCGTGTGGAGGATCGGGATGACGGACCCGTCGCGACGCTCGAGCAGCGCCGTGTAGCGCCCCGACGGCCTCCCCGAAGGGCCGGCGTCCGGCGCGGCGAGCGGCGCGCCCGGCGTGCGCAGCGCGCCCTCGTCGATGATCACCGGGGCGAGCGGCGCCACGGGCTCGCGCCGCGGCGTGAGCGCGGGCGCCGCCTTCGCTGGCGCCGCCTCGTCGAACAGCTCGTTCATCTCGCCGACGTCGATGTCCGGCTCTCCGCTCGCCGTGCCCGCCGCGGGGATCAGGCGGAGCACGCGATCGAGCAGCGCGCCGCGCGCCTCGACGATCGACCAGCCCGTCAGCCGCTCTGCCGCGCCGTTGAAGCGCACCACGCGCTGCTCGGCGTCGATCTCGATCACGCCGACATCGACCTCGGACAACCACGCCGCAAGCTGTTTGTCCGGCGAGCCGCGGTGCGCGTCCGAGCGATCGAACGCGGCGTGCAAGCCCGACTCCGGCCGGTCATCGATCTTTGCCACCACCCCGTCATGGTAGTTGCATTCCCGGAGAAGCGGACTTGTTAAGCGCCGACGGCGCGGAAACTCGACGGCCGCGACCCCCCGCTGGGGTAGGCTCGGGGCCATGGGTGGTCACGAGGAGAACAGGTACCCCCGGACAGCCCCCAGCGCCGTCGCTGCCGCACTTTCACGGACGTCGCGGCGGTTTCACGACCCTCGCCGGGCCCCTGCCGGGCGCACGGCAGGCGAGGTGGAGGACAACGCGTTGCGTTATCAGGGCGCGTTGGGGTCGGATGGCGGCGAGGGGGCGTGGGTCGCCCTCTGGAGGGGCTGAGGCGATGGGGCTCGTCCTGTTCGGTCTCACCGGCGGCCTCGGATCTGGCAAGAGCACGGTGGCCGCTCGGTTTCGCGCGCAGGGGCTGCCGGTCATCGACGCCGACGCGCTCGCCCGCGAGGCGGTGGCGAAGGGGACCGAGGGGCTCGACGAGGTGGTCCGCGCCTTCGGCCCGGAGGTGCTGCTGCCGGACGGCTCGCTCGACCGCGCGCGCGTCGCCGCGGTGGTGTTCGCGGATCCGGGCAAGCGCCGGCAGCTCAACGCGATCGTGCACCCGCGCATCGCGGCGATCACGCTCGAGCGTGCCGCGGCGCTCGAGGCGCAGGGCGAGCCGCTGGCGTGCTACGAGGCGGCGCTCCTCGTCGAGAACCGGGTCGTCGACGCGTTTCGGCCGCTGGTGGTGGTCGCGGTGCCCGAGGCGGTGCAGATCGCCCGCGCGATGGCGCGCGACGGCGCGACCGAGGACGAGGTGCGCGCCCGGCTCGCCGCGCAGCTCCCGCTCTCCAGCAAGGTCGCCGTCGCCGACTACGTCATCGAGAACTCCGGCGATCGCGCCGCGACCGAGCGGCAGGCCGACGAGGTGCTCGCCTCGATCCGGGCGAGGTTCGCGCCCTCCGGCGCCGCCCGTCCGGACCACTGACTTGATGCGCAGTGCCCGGCGTGGAAGGCTCGCGGCCGGCCGATGACGTCGTTCAAGTCGAAGCTCGCGCGGCTCGGGCCGCTCCCGACGGAGCGGCGCAGCGGCGCGCCGCTCGCTCCCGCGCCGGCGTCGCACGCCCGCGGCGTCGCGGCGGATGAGGCTCAGCTGCCCGCCGCGCTGACGCCGTCGGCGCTCGCCGCGGGCGAAGCGGCGCCGGACGCGGGCGAGGCGGCGCTGGCTGCGGGCGAGGCGGCTCGGGCGGCGGCCGCGGCGGGTCGGCCAGCCGCCGCGCCGCCCGCCGCGGCGGGCGCTCGACCCTCGCTCGACGAGCTGCGCGAGCGTATCTCCCGCATCGTCGCCCGGGGCGCGCCGCCCACGCCCAGGGCCGACCCGGCGCGCGGCGAGCTCCCCTTCCACGTCGAGCAGATGCCCGGGGGGCCTCTCTACGTGAGCCGCACGCGCTCGCTCGCGGCGGCGCGCGTCGGCCGCGCGCCGCTCGTCGCCGCGCGCGACGCCGACCCGGCGATGCTCGCGCTCCTGGCGCTCGACCCGGCGCTCGCCGGCTGCGACGTCCGGAGGGCGCTGTTCCTCGACACGGAGACCACCGGCCTCGCCGGGGGCACCGGCACGGTGCCGTTCCTGATCGGCCTCGCCTGGTTCGACCCCGGGGGGGCCAGCGCGGGGCCGCTCGGCGAGCCGTCGTCCGACGGCTTCGTCATGGAGCAGCTCCTCCTGCGGCGCCTCGGCGAGGAGGAGCCCATCCTGCGGCGCCTCGCCGAGCGCCTCGCCGGCGCCTCGATGATCATCACGTACAACGGCAAGGCGTTCGACATGCCGCTCTTGCGCACGCGCTACGTGATGAACCGCCTCCCGCCGCCGCCGGAGCTGCCGCACCTCGATCTCGTCCACGTCGCGCGCCGCATCCACAAGGCCCGGCTGAAGACGCGCACGCTGATCGCCCTCGAGCACGACGTGCTCGGCCGGGTGCGCGTCGGCGACGTGCCGGGCGGCGAGATCGTCGCGTGCTACGCCCACTTCCTGCGCACCGGCGACGAGGAGGCGCTGCTCGGCGTGGTCGAGCACAACGCGGCCGACGTGCTCGCGATGGTGGCGCTCGTCGGCCTCTACGGCGAGCCGCTCGGCAGCCTCGCCGCCGGCGATCTCGCCGGGGTGGCCGCGACGCTGCGGAGGGCGGGCGCGCTCGATCGCGCGGCCGAGCTCGCGGACGCGGCCGTCGAGCGCGGCGGCGGCGCGGCGGCGCGGCGCGCGCGCGGCGATATAGCGAAGGCGCGCGGGGACAAGGCGCGGGCGCTCTCGGACTACGAGGCGCTCGCCGCCGAGATCGACGACCCCGCGGTGCGCCTCGAGCTGGCGAAGCTCTACGAGCACCACGTCCGCGCCTTCGCCCGCGCGCTCGAGCTGGCCGACCAGGGCACCGCCGAGCCCGAGCCCGCGCAGGCGCGCCGCCGAGCCCGCCTGCAGCGCAAGATCGACCGCCGCTCGGGCGGCGCCGCCGCGCTCGCGCTGCCGTTCGAGCAGGTCGAGAGCGCGGCCGCGGGCTCGGGCTCCGAGCGCGCCGCCGCGCCACGGCGCGAGGGCGAGGAGTGAGCGGGCGCGCCTCGCACCGCGGCGGAGCCGGGCGCCACGCGGGAGCCAGGCGCCGCGCGGCGCGCCAGGCCCCGGGAGCGCCTGGCGCCTCGCACCTGCGCGGGGCGCCATGCCCCGGGAGCGCTGCGCGCCTCGCGTCCGCGCGGCGTCCCCGGGCCTGGCGCGCCGGCCGGGATCCGCGCGGTCGGCGAGCGGCCGAGCCCTCGCCCGGGCGTCCGGGCGAGCCAGTCGAGAAATCCATCGGTGTGGCTTCTCGCCGAGGCGCGCGTGGGCTAGGGTGCGGACGATGATTACCGTCGGCTGCGCCGGTTTCCCCGTCCCAGCGACGCGCTATTTCCGCGAGTTCATGTTCGTGGAGGTGCAGGAGACCCATGTGTCCCTCCCGGGACCTGGAACGATCCGGCGCTGGAGGCGCGAAGCTCCGGTCGGCTTTCGCTTCGCCCTGCTCGGTCCCCGCGAGATCGGCCAGGAGGGGTTCCGGGACGGCAAGGTCATCGAGACGGCGCTGAAGAGCATCGAGGCCGTCGCGGACGAGCTCGAGGCGAAGAGCGCGGTCTTCGTCGGCCCCCCGGAGTTCACGCCGACGCGCGCGAACAAGGCCATCCTGCGCGACTTCCTGGTGAACGTGAAGAAGCGCTTCGACCGCGTCGTCTTCGAGCCGCCGCCCGGCTGGGATCCGGACGAGAGCGACGAGCTCACGCAGGAGGTCGGCGCCCTCGCCGCGCGCGACCCGCTGACCGCGGGGCTCTCGCGGCTGAAGGTGGCCTACTACCGCCTGCACGGTCCGGCGGGGCACAAGTCCCGCTACGAGGACCCGGCGATCGAGCGGCTCGCCGAGATCGCGCGCGGCGCGAAGCACGACGACGCGACGTACGTGTTCACGAACGTCGACATGTTCGCCGACGCGAAGCGCTTCAAGAAGGCGATGAAGCTGTAGGGCGCTGCGCGCCATCACGCCGGGGATGTTCCCGGCAGGTCCTGCCTCCGGTCTGTGGGTTGCTGACGGCCCAGTCCAGGGGCGTCCGAGCGGCTCTGATTTCGGGCCCGGTTCCTGCCCTCGGCGAATCTGCTAGGCTGCAGCTCATGACCCTCCCGGCCGAAGATCTCCTCGATGAGGCGATGAAGCTCCCCGAGAGCGAGCGGCGTGTCCTCGCGCTGCGGCTGCTGGAGAGCGTGGGCGACGATTCGCCGGAAGACATCGAGCGCGCATGGGCCGAGGAGGCCCGGAAGCGCCTCGACGACATCCGGTCGGGGCGTTCCCAGCCTGTCGCCTGGGACGAGGCCCGCCGCCGCATCTTCGCGCGAGGCTGAGGTGCCTCGCCGTCCTGTCGTCCTCGCGATAGAAGCAGAGCGAGAGGCCCACGAAGCGTTTCTTTGGTACGCCGCGCGCGCCCCGAACGTCGCCGATCGCTTCGAGGCGCAGGTGATCGCAGCGTTCGGCCGCATCGCCGAAGCTCCTGAGCAGGGCCCCGAGATCGAGCCCGGTGTCCGGCGCCAGGTGCTCCAACAGTTCCCCTACGGGCTGCTTTACGTCGTCGAGCCCGATCGCATCCTCGTGCTCGCGGTCATGCACATGCGCCGCCGCCCTGGCGTATGGCGGGGTCGCGGCCCATGAGCTCGGGCGAGGGCCACGGCGCCGCGCGTCGCGCCGCTCAGCCCTCGGCGCGCCGGCGCCGCCAGCGCTCCGGCCGCGTGAACAGCGCCATCGCGACGCTCGCGACCGCGGCGGCGTACCACGGGATGTCCTTCACGGTCCCGTAGACGGTCTGCGCGCGCATGAACCGGGCCTCGCCGAGGAGCGACTGCTCCTTGAACGTGTCGCCGTGCACCACGACCCGCCCGACCGGGTCCACGATCGCCGAGACGCCGCTGTTCGTGGCGCGCACCAGGTAACGGCGGTGCTCGATCGCGCGCATCTTCGCGAGCGCGAGGTGGATCCACGGCTCCGTCGTGTTGCCGAACCAGGCGTCGTTCGTGAGGTTGACGAGCAGGTCCGGGTCGCCCGCGGCGACCAGCTTGTTCACGAAGTGCGGCAGGATGTCCTCGTAGCAGATCATCGCCGCGAGCCGGTGGCCGTTCCACTCGAGCGGCGCGAGCGACGTGCCAGGGCTGAAGCGGCCGGAGTTCGGCGACAGCGTGTAGAGGTACGGGACCGCGTCGCCGAGCGGGAGGTACTCGCCGAAAGCGAGCAGGTACTGCTTGTCGTACCGCCCGAGGATCTCGCCGTCCTGGCCAGCCATCAGCGCCGTGTTGAAGCTCACGCCGCGCTCGTGCGTGTTGGGAGGGAGCCGGTGGATGACCGTGCCGACCACCGTGGGCACGCCGAGCCGGCCAGTGAGCGAGCGCTGGACCTCGTTCTTGTAGGCCGACTCGCGGAACGCCTGCGGCACGCCGGCCTCGCTCCACACGACCAGCCCGGCCCCCTGCTTCGCGAGCGCGCGGGTCCGGTCCACGTGGATCTTGAGCGCCTGCCGGCGGTCGAAGAGCGCGAGGTTCGGCTGGACGATCCCGATCTTGATCGGCTCGGCCGCGGCGGCGGCCGCGTCCACGGCGCGCATCCGGATGACGCCGTACACGGCGGCGAGCGCCGGGGCCGCGATGCCCACCGCGAGGACCGCGCGGTCGAGCGGGCGGCCGCGCGTCACGCTGCGGCGCGCGCCGGCGTCGTGGTCGGGGCGGGGCGCGTCCGGCCCGCCCTGCGACGCGGCGCGCGGCGGCGCGCGATCCAGCCGGAACTTCACGAGCTCGGCGATCGCGAGGTTCGCGGCGACGAGCACCAGGCCGACGAGGTAAGGGCCGCCGAGATCGGCCACCTGACCCATCACCGGCGCGTTGTGGACCGAAGCGCCGTAGTACCAGGGGAAGAGCAGCGGAAAGACGAGCTCGCTGGTCACGAACGCGAGCGCGAAGACCACGGGGCCCGGCCAGCCGCGCGCCTCGGCCCGGCCGTAGAGCCAGCCGCACAGCGCGATGCGCCCCGCCTGGTAGGCGCAGAGGATCGCCATGAAGAGCGCGCAGAGGATCGTGGGGAATCCGCTGAACACCCGGAGCATCTCGAGCAGCCAGTAGAAGCCGGTCATCGTCATGACGAAGCCGGCGATCCAGCCGAGCAGCGCCGCGCGCCCCGGCGTCTGCCCGCGCAGCGCCACGATGAGCGGAACGAGGCCGAAGAACGAGATCGGCCAGAGATCCATCCCCGGGAACCCGAGGAAGTAGAAGAACCCGCTGAGCGCCGCGAGCCCGTAAGCGAGGCGCGCGGGCAGGGGCCGCGCCTCGCCTGCCGCGCTCGCGGCGTTCGCGTCGCGCGGCGCCTCTGGCCGGGGGAGGCTCGCGGCCGCTCCGCCTCCGGGGTCTGCGCTGGCAGCCTCGCTCTCTTGCTGGTGCGCGGTCGTCATCGGGAGCGCCGGGGGAAGGAGAAGCAACGCGCCGTGGCGGCGCGGGGGAACAGGAGGGGGCCGGGCATGGCGGCCCCCGTATTGAAGGGGCGACGCCGCTACGTCAACCCGCTCGGCGCGGCGCGGTGACCCGCTCGGCGCGGCGTGGCGACCCGCTCGGCGCGGTGCGGTGACTCGCTCGGCGCGGCGTGGCGACCCGCTCGGCGCGGTGCGGTGACCCGCTCGACGCGGTGCGGTGACCCGCTCTGGATGGCGCGGTGACCCGCTCGAGACGGGATCAATTTCGCTCGACCTGGGCATATCGACCTGGTCGACGCGGCGGTCCGACTGCACCCGGCGCGGCGACCCGCTCGGCGCGATCACGACGGCGCACGAGCGGCGTGGCGACCCGCTCGACCCGCGGGGACGCCTCGAGCGGACGACCCGGACTTTGCCGCGTCGGCGACCCCTGACCATCCAGCGGAAAGTCGCGCAGAACGTGCCTGGATCGCGTTGTTCGTGACTAGTATGCGCACGTAGAGCCCATGTCGAAGATCCTTCATATCGAGGACGATCCCGCGAACCGCCTGCTCGTCCGCAAGCTCCTCCAGAACGCCGGCTACGAGGTCCTCGAGGCCGCCGATGGGCTCGAAGGGGTACGTCTCGCCTGTACCCAGCGCCCCGACCTCGTCCTCGTCGACCTGAACATCCCGGGCCTCGACGGGTTCGAGGTCACGCTGCGGCTGCGCGGCGAGGCGTCGCTCGCCGGCGTCCCCATCGTCGCGATCACCGCGGAGGGCGACCGGGACACGAGCCTCGCCGTCGGCTGCGACGGCTTCCTCCAGAAGCCGATCGACGCGCGCTCCTTCTCGGCGGTCATCGCCCGCTACCTCAGCGGCGCGCGCGAGGAGCTCCCGGCGTCGCAGGGGCCGCTCAGGCTCCGCGAGCAGAGCCAGCGCATCGTCGCCCACCTGGAGCAGAAGGTGGCCGAGCTCTCGCGCGCCAACGCCCGGCTCCGCGAGCTCGACGCCGCGCGCACCGAGTTCTACCGCAACATCTCGCACGAGCTCGCGACCCCGATGACCCCGATCGTCGGGTACGTGAAGCTCCTCGCCGACGAGGAGCTCGGCCCCCTCAACAAGTCCCAGAAGAAGGCCCTGCTCGCGATGGAGGACTGCGTCCGCAGGCTCCGCTCGCTCATCGACAACCTGCTCGACGTGACCGGCATCGAGACGGGCCGGATGCGCTTCATGCACTCCGAGTACGACTTCCTCGACACGACGCGCCGCGCCCTCGCCCAGGTGGCCGACCGCTTCGCCGAGGGGAAGGTGCAGCTCGTCGAGGACCTGCCGCGCGGCCCGCTGCCCGCGTGGGGCGACGCCGGGCGGCTGCAGCGCGCCATGATCCAGCTGCTCGAGAACGCGGCGAAGTTCACGCCGGCCGGCGGCACGGCGGGCGTGCGCGTCACCGTGCTCCAGTCGGGGCACTACGAGCTCTGCGTCGCGGACACGGGGCCCGGGGTCAAGGCGGACCGCCAGCCGCGCATCTTCGAGCCGTTCTACCAGATCGACGGCTCGGCCACGCGCGCCTACGGCGGCGTCGGCGTCGGGCTCGCGATCGCCCGGCGCACCGCCCGGGGGCTCGGCGGCGACGTGCGGGTCCTGTCGCCCAGCAACGAGATCATCGAGGGCGAGACGCTCACCGGATCGGCGTTCTACCTGACCGTCGCCCGCCGGGCGCCCCTCCAGGACGACCCCAGCTCGCCGGGCCGGCTCGGCCCGCCCTCCTCGCCGCCCGCCGATCCGTCGTCCCTCTGATGCGCTCGGCGGCTCGCGTCATCTACCTCGACTGGAACGCCACGACGCCGCCGCACCCCGAGGTCCTCGCGGCGATGCAGGCCGCCGCCGAGGTGGCCTGGGCCAACCCGGCGAGCGTGCACGGACCAGGGCGGCGCGCGCGCGCCTTCATCGAGCAAGCGCGGGAGGCGGTCGCCCGCCTGGTCGGCCTCGACGCGCGCGACGTGACGCTCACGTCGGGCGGGACCGAGGCGAACAACCTCGCGCTCGCGCACGCCTTCGGCGACGAGGCCGAGGGGGCGGGCGCGGCCGGCGCGCCGTCCGCCGGGGCGGGCGCGGCCGGCGCGCCGTCCACCGGGGCGGGCGCGGCCGGCGCGCCGCCGTGGGGGCGGCTCCAGGGCGCGCTCGTCGTCTCGCGGATCGAGCACCCCTCGGTGACCCGCGCGGCGGAGGGGCTCGCGCGCCGCGGCGTCGAGGTCGCCTGGGTCGATCCGGAGCCGTCTGGCCGGGTCGCGCCGGAGGCGCTCGCGGCCGCCCTCGATCGAGCGGCGGCGGTGGCGCCCGTGCGGCTTGTGAGCCTCCAGGCGGTCAACCACGAGACGGGCGTCATCCAGCCGGTCGCCGAGGCGGCGGCGATCGCGCACGCCCGCGGGGCGCGCCTCCACGTGGACGCCGTACAGGCGGTGGGGCGCCTCCCGCCGGAGGCGTGGGCCGGGGCGGACCTCGTGTCGGTCGCGGCCCACAAGATCCGGGGGCCCAAGGGGATCGGCGCCCTCGCGGTGCGTCCGGGCGTCCGGCTCCGGCCCGTCCTGCTCGGCGGGGCCCAGGAGCGCGGGCTCCGGCCCGGGACGCAGGATCCGCTCGCCGCGGCCGGCTTCGCCGCGGCCGCCCGGCGAGCGCTCGACGCCCCCGCCCGCTACGCGGCCCTGGCGCCGCTCCGCGACCGCCTCGAGGCCGCGCTCATCGAGGCCGGCCGCGCGGCCGGCGCCGCGCCGCTCCCCAACGGCGAGAGTGTGCGCGCCCCCCACATCACGAACCTGTCGTGGCCTGGCTGGCGCGGCGACGAGCTCTGCGCTGCCCTCGACTTGGAGGGCGTCGCCGTCTCCAGCGGCTCGGCGTGCAGCGCCGGGACCGCCGAGCCGTCCCCGGTCCTCACGGCGATGCTCGGTCCCGAGCGAGCGGCGTCCGCCGTCCGGTTCTCGATCGGCGACGAGACGACCGAGGCCGACGTCGCCGAGGCGGTGCGCCGCGTGGCCCGCGTGCTCGCCCGCCTGCGGTCGCTTCCAGCCGGAAGCTGAGTCGATCCAGCGGCTTACCCCGAGCCCATTCGTTCTTGAACCAGTCCTCGAGCCATTCCGGACAACCGCGGAGAGAAGGATGAGTCCACAGGGGTAACTCCGCGCAGCGACTGATGTTTCTCGGGGGGGTGTGGATTCTTTTTATCGATCCATTGAATGGATCGAATCGGTCGTCTTCCTGGGAGCCTGTTCAGCAATGGCTCCTGGTCTCGATCTCGCATGAGACCTTGATCATATCTACATGATATTGCTAAATAATTTGCTGAACTACGGGATCGACCTACGGAGCTTCCGGACGGCGTCGCCGCACGCGATCGCGCGGCCACGGACGCATTGCTCGAGGCAATGCGGCGCAAGTTTTCTGTAGATCACGGGCGCGACCCGCGGCGCTGCCAGGGGATCTCGCCGCGGGCGATCGCCCTCGTCGCAGCGGCGCATCCGCGCGGCAGCGCGGGTCGGCGGCTCTCGGGCTACGCGCGCGGCGCGCGGCGCTGCCGGACGACCTCGTAGAGCGCGATCGCGCCGGCGACCGAGGCGTTCAGCGAGGCAATGGGGCCGGTCATGGGAAGCCGGGCCACGTGCTGGCAGACGCGGCGGACCGAGCGGCGCGTGCCCTTGTCCTCGGCGCCGATGACGATCGCGACCGGGCCGGTCAGGGGCAGCTCGCCGAGCTCCACCGGGCCTTGGGCGTCGAGCGCGATCGAGGCCACGCCCCGGGCGGCGAGGGCCTCCAGGGCGTCGGGCAGGGAGCGGACGCGGCAGAGCCTCGCGTGCTCGATGGCGCCCGCCGAGGCCCGGAACGTCGCCGGGGTGAGCGGTGCGGAGCTGTGCTCTGGCCACAGGATCGCCCGGGCGCCCAGGGCGACGGCGCTGCGGATCACGGCGCCGAAGTTCTGCGGGTCCATCACGCCGTCGAGCGCCACCGTGATCGTGCCGGCGCCGGGCTGGCCCTCCTCGACGACAGGGATCGCCTCGACCCCGACGATCTGGAGCTCCGGCGCGGAGGCGACGGCCCCCTGATGGCGGCCGCCGGCGCTGCGGCGATCGAGCTCGCCGCGCGGGGCGCGCTCGGTGGGGATGCCCTGGCCCTCGGCGAGGCGCGCGAGCGCGTCGAGCTTGGGGCCGCCGTCCCGCTGGACGAGGACCCAGCCGACGCCGGCGCCGTGGGCGCGGATCGCTTCGCGGACCGGCTGGAGACCGTAGACGAGGCGGCTCACGTCAGCGCGGAGGGTGCAGCGTGTGCGCGATCTCCTGGACGATCGAGCGCGCCGCGGCGAGCGGATCGGCCGCGTCGCGGATCGGACGGCCGACCACCAGGAGATCGGCGCCAGCCGAGATGGCGGCCGAGGGCGTGGCGATGCGCTTCTGGTCGTCGATGCGCTCGCCGTCGGGCGCAGGACCGAGGCGGATGCCCGGCGTCACGATCAGCTCGCCCCGCCCGAGCGCCTCCCGCAGCGCTGGCACCTCCTGCGGCGAGGCGACGAACCCGTGGATTCCGGCGCCGCGCGCGAGCTGCGCCATCCGGACCACGTACTCCGACGCGCTCCCCTGGACGCCCTGCGCGGCGAGATCGCCTTCGTCGAGCGAGGTGAGCATGGTGACGGCGAGGAGGATCAGCTCCTGCGAGCGCGCCGCCTCCTGGGCCGCGCGCCTCAGCATCTCGGCGCCGCCGGCCGCGTGCACGGTCAGGTAGCGGACCCCGAGCGCGGCGGCGCTCGCCACCGCGCCCGCCACCGTCGCCGGGATGTCGTGCAGCTTCAGATCGAGGAAGACGTCGAGCCCGAGCGACTTGCCGATCTCGACCGCGCTCGGCCCCTCGCGGACGAACAGCTCCAGGCCGACCTTGAGCACGCCGACCGACGGCGCCACGCGCGTCGCGGCCGCCCGGGCGTCCTCGAGGTTCGGGTAGTCGAGCGGGAAGACGAGCCTGCGGCGCGCCTCGTCGAGCGAGCTGCCGCCGAGGCTCGTCCGCTGCCGCACGAAGCTGGGGTTGCCCATGCCGGTGACCCTGTCTCCGATCACAGGCAGCTGCAGAGCGGATCGCCAGGGGCGCAGTTGCAGGGCGCCTTGGCGCCGCCGCCGCTCGCCGGAGCGCCGCCCGCGGCCGGACGGCCGCCGCCGCCGCGGCGCAGCTGCTCCTGCTTCTGCTGCTCCGCCTCGAGCTGCTTCTGGAGCGAGAGGCGCGTCGCCTCGTCCTTGGCGCTCGCGAGCTGATCGCGCAGCCCGGACATCTTGGACTCGGACTCCTTGAACTGCGCCTCGAGGCGCTTGTTCGCCTCCTCGAGCTCGCGGGTCCTCGCGGCCTCGGCCGCGATGCGCGCCTCCTGCTCCTGCGCCGACTTGACGGCGACGACCGTGATGACGCCGACCACCAGCGCGCTGGCGATGGCGCCGCCGATGAGGAGCTTGCGCAGCTTCTTCTTCGACTCGTCCTGCTGCAGCGCCGCGAGCGAGCGCTCGTGGTGCTGCTGCGCGGCCATCGCCTCGAGCCGCGCCTTCTGCTCGGCCTCGACGCGCGCCTTCTCGATCTCGGCCTGCCGGATCGCCTCGAGCCGCGCCGCCTCTTCGCGCGCGCGGCGCTCCTCGCTGCGACGGCGCTCTTCCTCGGTGCGGATGCGCAGCTCCTCGGCCTCGCGCGCGGCGCGCTCCGCCTCGACCCGGGCCTTCTCGGCGGCGGCGGCGGCGGCGGCCTTCTGGGCCTCTTCGGTCTTGATTCGGTCCTCCTCGAGGTTCATCAGCTCCTTGAGCGAGAACAGGACCGAGCTTTCCTTCTGTTCCGACATGACCTCGTGGCTCCTTCGATCGAGCGCGTGCGGTTTGGCTACCAAGGGGCGGTGCGGAGAACCTGCGGGTCGCCCTGCGCGGGGCCACCAGGCAGGAGGATTGTGACCCGCAGAGCGGCTTTCACGCAATTATTCGCGACCACCGCGACCCTCGTCGTGCCGAGGGACCACGTAGCCGCCAGGCAGAGATTATCGCCGTGGTGCACCGCGGGTACCAGCGGAAATCGCAGCGCTCCGTCCCTTCCAGCCGTGTCACCTGTAGCGCGGGCAGCGCCGGCCCTGCCACCCTGGCCACATCTGCCACGTCTGCCACGTCCGTTTCCGAGAACCGTCCCGCAGGTCACGCCGGGCGACCTGTGCAGTCGGCGAGGGTGACCGGGGCATGCCCGGGCCAGGAGCGCCCGATATGGAGCGGACATCGCGGCGCCGCGCGCGACGGCCCCGTTGGATTCTCGATGGCTCTCCGGTAGGTTCGCGCGCCCATGGCAAACGTCATCAAGGCGCACATCACCGGTACCGTCTGGAAGATCGAGGTCAAGCCGGGCGACAAGGTCGAAGAGGGAACCGTCGTCGTCATCCTCGAGTCCATGAAGATGGAGATGCCCGTCGAGGCGGAAGATGAGGGCACGGTCGAGGAGATCCTCGTCACGGAGGGGGCGTCGGTCACGGAAGGCGCCCCGCTGATCAAGCTGGCCTGACCGGCAAGGCAGCCCAGCGCGCCAGCGCGCGGTCCGCTCCCGGACGGACCGCGCGACCGCCGTCCGGGCGGTCACTCGCGCCAGAAGAACTTCCAGGGGTTGTGCTTGAGGTCGCGCGCGAGCTCCTGCAGGTCGTCGAACAGCTGCTCGTCCATGACGAGCGCGCCGACCGTCCCCTTGCCGCGCTTGACGTGGGCGAGGACCTCCTGGGCGTCGGCGGTCGCCGCCTTCGCCCGGCCCGCGATCTCGGCGATGTCGTCGAGCGTCTTCTTGATCTTGGCCTGCTCCGTCTCGCTGCCCACCGTGGCCGAGAGCCGGCGCGCGTTCGCGAGCGTCTCGCGCGCGTCGTCCAGGAGCGGCGGCAGGTCGCGCGCGGCCGTGCCGCTCACCTGATCCGCGTTCGCGAGGATCCTGTCGATCTGCGGGTTGTTCACGTACTTCTGCCGGGCGTCCTTCACGAGCTCGGTGCCGTCGAGGCTGATCTGCTCGACGTTCTCGGCGATGCGGTCGAGCCGATCCTGGTTCCTGTGCATGAAGTCGCCGGTGCCCTTCAGCGTCTTCCGCAGCCCGTCGAACGCCTCGCCGACCTCCTCCCGGTGCTCGCGCATCGCCGAGACGGTCGCGTGCAGGAGCTCGTAGCCCTCGGCGAGGAGCATGTCGAGGCGCGGCGGATCGAGCCCCCGGACGACAGCGTCCTCGGGGAGCACCGGCCTGTCGCCCGAGCCAGGCTCGATCGCGAGGAACTGCTCGCCGAGCACGCCCTGCGTCGTCACGTAGAAGGTGGCATTGTCGTGGATGCTCTGCTGGTAGCGTTCCTCGATGCGCAGCTGGATCCGCACGAGCGGCTCGCGCCGGCCGTCCTTGCCGAGCTGGCCGCCGCGGAAGTGGATCTCGCTGAGCTTGCCGACTTCCACCCCGGCGATCTTCACCGGCGCCCCGGTCTGGAGGCCGCCCGGGTTGTCGAAGTCGACATAGATGGAGTACTTCGGCTGGAAGTTGACCCCGCCCATCACAAGGATGAACGTGGCCAGGAGCCCGATCGCCGTAAGGATGAGGATCCCGACTTTGACCTCGATCGACCGCGGGCTTGCCATGGGCCTTTCATCTTCTCCGATCTGGCGGCGGGGAGGGGAGGGAAATAGGCCTGGATCTGCGTGCCGCAGCGCGCATTTGCAGACCAGCACCGTGACGCTTCGCGCTGCCTTTGTCGTGACGCAACCGCTCTTGCCCCAGAAGCCGCGATGATTTCGTTCCGGAATGTCAGAAAATCCTTTGGCCCCAAAGAGGTGCTGAAGGACGTCTCGTTCGACGTCGCCGACGGCGAGGTGTTCTTCATCATCGGGCAGTCGGGCGTCGGAAAGAGCGTGCTCATCAAGCACCTCGTGGGCCTGCTCTACCCGGACGGCGGGGAGATCTGGCTGGACGGCGAGGACGTGAGCCGCTTCGACGAGGCCCGGATGTACCCGGTGCGGATGAAGTGCGCGATGGTCTTCCAGCACTCGACGCTGTTCGACTCGATGACGTGCGCCGAGAACGTCGCGCTCCCGCTCCGCAAGCACAAGGGGCTCAAGCCGAAGGAGGCGCTCGCGGAGGCGCGGCGGCGCCTCGAGCAGGTGCGCATGCGCGAGTTCGCGGACCGGTTCCCGCCGGAGCTCGGCGACGGGATGCGCAAGCGCGTCGCCATCGCGCGCGCGCTCACGCTCGAGCCGCGCTACGTGCTCTTCGACGAGCCGACGACGAGCCTCGACCCGGTGAGCGCGCGCCGCGTCGACAAGCTGATCCGCGAGCTCAGCGACACGCTCGGCGTGACGAGCATCGTCGTGAGCCACGATCTCGTGAGCATCTTCACGATCGCCGACCGGATCGTGATGCTGTATCAAGGGCTCGTCCGCCTGCTCGGCGATCGCGGCGTGTTCCAGAGCTCGCCGGACCCGATCGTGCAGCAGTTCATCACCGGGAGCGCCGAGGGGCCGATCGAGTGAGGCGCGCGGGCGCGCGGGCGCGCGGTGAAGATCACGCGGCCATGGCGCGCGCGCCGGGCTAGCGGAAGATCAGGAAGGCGGCCGCCGAGATCAGCATGTTCAGCACGATGACCGCGAGCGAGGAGTTCACGACCGCCCGCGTCGTCGCCCAGCCGACGCCCTCGCTGCCGCCGAAGGTCGAGAGGCCGGAGTGGCCGGAGACCACCGGGATCGCGGCGCCGTAGGCGAGGCACTTCGCGAGGCCGGTCGCGAGATCGCCCGCGTCGACGAGGCTGACGTTCATGAACGTCTCGGGGCTCACGTCGAACATGCTGTAGGCGGTGATCATCCCCGTGGTGAAGGCGACCGCGGCGCTCCAGACGAGCAGGCACGTGGTCATGAGCAGGCTCGCGATGAACCGCGGCTTGAGCAGGTAATCGATGGGATCGGCCGCGCACATGCGGAGCGCGTCGACCTGCTCGGTGACGACCATCGAGCCGATCTCGGCGGCGATGCCCGCGCCGACCCGCGTGGCGAGCATCAGCGCGCCGATCGAGGCGGCGAGATCGCGCACGAGCAGCTCGAGGTAGGTCGCGCCGAGCATGGTCAGATCCGGGATGACCCGCTTCGCCTGCTGGCCGGCCTGGAAGACCATGATCATCCCGATGAAGCCCATCACGACCGTCAGGAAGAAGAGCGACTTGTTGCCGATCTCGTACATCTGCACGAGCACCGCGCCCGGCTCGCGGCGGCCCTTCACGCAGTAGTAAAGGGTCCTGACAAATACAGAGTAGAGCTCGCGCCCCGACCGGAAGAGCGACAGCGCAGCTCCGCCGAGGGCGGCGACGCCGGAGAGCTCCGGCGCGAGGTCCCGGAGCTCGCTCGAGGGGGGGCCCGCGCTCGCGCGGTCAGGGACGCTCTGGTCGGGGGAGGGCATGCGCGGCGGCGTCGTTGATCGTCAGTCGAGCGTGAACGAGACGAAGTAGTCGAGGATGAAGATGCCGGCGGCCGAGGCGACCACCGTCGCGTTGACGGCGCGGCCGACGCCGGGGGCGCCGCCGGTCACGCCGAGGCCGTACTGGCAGCTCGAGAGCGCGAGGACGACGCCGAAGACGACGCTCTTGACGAGGCCGCTCGTGACGTCGCCGATGCCGAGGAGCCCGCTGGTGAGGCCGTTGTAGAAGACGGCCGGCGCGACGCCGAGCAGGAGATCGCCGGTGAGCGCGGCGCCGAGGAGGGCGAGCGCGTCGGCGAAGATCACCGAGAGCAGCAGCGTGAGGACCATCGCGAGGAAGCGCGGGGCGATGAGGAAGCTCACCGGGTCGATCGCGAGGACGCGCAGGGCGTCGATCTGCTCGGTGACGACCATGGTGCCGAGCTCCGCGGTGTTGTTGGCGCCGACGCGGCCGTTGATCATGAGCGCCGTGAGCAGCGGGGCGATCTCGCGGAGCGTGCCGAAGCCCGCGCCCCAGCCGAGCAGGCCGTGCGCGCCGAAGCGCTCGACCAGCGGCGCCGCCTGGATGACCATGATCGCGCCGGTGAAGAGGGCGGTCACGATGACGATGGGCATCGACTTGAAGCCCATCTTGTAGAGGTTGCGCATGAACTCGGCGCCGTCGACGCGGAGCGTGGCGACGCGCCTCGCGATCTGGCCCGCGAGCACGGCCATGCCGCCCACCGTGGCGGCGATCTGCAGGAAAGTGCCGCCGAGCTGGTGCACGCCGGAGGGCTCCGGCGCGAGCGGCGCGCGCTTCCGCCCCGGGGGCGGGCCGCCGGAGGAGGCGAGCGCCCCCGGGCCACGCGCTGCGGTGCCTGGGCCAGCGGGAGACGTCATGGGCAAAGGGAGCTTAGCCCAAGGCTCCCGCGGCGCGCGGCCCGAACCGACGCGATCCGACCAGCGCGGAGGCCCGGACCGCTGGCCAGGCGGGAGATCGTCCTCTACCTGAAAGCTGAAGGGCCGGCGCGACGGCAAACGCGTACTTCCACGCGCAATGCTGCCTCGCGCCGCGCGCGCCACGCAGGTGGAGCGCGCCGGCCGTCGCGGCCAGCGCCGATGAAGCCCCGTCTCTGGCGGCTCGAGCGTCGTGAAAAGAGCAGAGAAGCGGAGACCATGTCCCAGGAAGCGCGCGTACATACCTCGATCGACGAGCGCCGGGCTGGCCTCCTGGAGGATGGCCGGACGTTCGCCGTCCTCTCCGCGGCGACGTTCGCGCTGAAGGCGATCTTCGTGAAGCTCGCGTACGCCGCGCACCCGATCGACGCGGTGTCGCTGCTCGCGCTGCGGATGGGCATCGCGCTGCCGTTCTTCCTCTGGCTCGCCCGCCGCGAGCGCGGCGCGGCCGCGGAGCCCCTGACACCCCGCCTCTGGGGGGGTGTGCTGCTCGTCGGGTTCCTCGGGTACTACCTGTCGAGCCTGTTCGACTTCATCGGGCTGACGTACATCAGCACGGGCCTCGAGCGCCTGATCCTGTTCGTGTATCCGACGCTGGTCCTCCTGATCGGCGCGGTGTGGCTGAAGCAGCCCGTGCGCGCGAACGCCTGGTGGGCGCTCGCCGTGTGCTACCTCGGCCTCGCGGCGGCGGTCTGGCACGATCTCGAGCAATCCGGGGACGCGCGGGCGGTCGCCATCGGCGGAGCGTGGGTGTTCGCGAGCTCGGTGACGTACGCGCTCTACTACATCGGCGTCGGCAAGCTCGCGTCCAGGGTCGGCTCGACGCGCCTCGCGGCGTACTGCGGGGCGGTCTCGTGCGCGATGGTGCTCGCGCACTACGCAGTGACAGAGAGCCCGGCCAGGCTGGGTGAGCTCCCGGCCTCGGTGTGGGCGTACGCGGCGGCGATGGCGACGATCAGCACGGTGCTCCCGATCGTCCTGCTCGCGGCCGCGATCCGGCGGCTCGGCGCGGGGCGCGCGGCGACGTTCTCGACCCTCGGGCCGGTGCTCACGATCGCGTTCTCGTGGGTCATCCTGGGCGAGCCGTTCACGTGGCAGCAGGCCCTCGGGCTCGCGCTCGTCGTGGGCGGCGTCTCCTGGCTCGGCAAGGAGCGCTGAGCCGGACCGGCGTGGCGCGCGCGCCGCCGGGCCATCACGCGGGGAGGCGGAACAGCTCGCTCCGGACGCGCTCGCGCTCGCGCTCGACCTGCTCGGCCGTCGCGCCGAGCCGCACGAGCAGGCGCTCGGTCATCGAGAACGCGACCTCCGCCTCGCCCGTGACGACGACGTCGGCGCCCGCCTTCTGCAGCACGGGCACCTCGCGCAGGTAGAAGGCGCGGGCGAGGACGAACAGCTTCGGGTTCACGCCCTTCGCCTGCTCGATCACCCCGTTCCCAGGCGCGCCCGCCGACGTGAACAGCAGGCTGTCCGCCGCCCCGACCCCGGCGCGCTCGAGGATCTCCCGCTGCGTGGCGTCGCCGTAGATCGCGCGGATGCCCTGGCCCTGCAGCTCCTTCACCGTGTCGAGGTTCAGCTCGACGACGGTCGGCTCGATGCCGTTCTCCCGGAGCAGCCGCGTGAGCGTCCTGCCGACAGGGCCATAGCCCACGACGACGGTGCGGTGCGCGAGGTCGTCGGCCGGGGCCGCCTCGCCCTCGGCGCCCTCGGCGCCGTCGGCGCCGGCCGCAGGCCGCCGCCGGAGGAAGAGCGCCGACGTCCACCGCGCGAAGCGGCCCCGGGCGCTGAACAGCAGCGGGTTCAGCGTGATCGAGACGATCGACGCGAGGACGAGCACCTGCGTGGCCTCGTCCGGCATCACGCCGAGCTGCCGGCCGAGCGTCGCGAGGATGAACGAGAACTCGCCGATCTGCGCGAGCGAGAGGGCCACGGCGAAGGCCGTCTGCATCGGGCGGCGGAGCAGCAGCACCACGACGAGCGCGGCGAGCGGCTTGCCGATCAGCACCACGGCGAGCGTCGCCGCGGCCGCGGGCCAGCTCGCGGCGAGCTGCGAGGGGTCGAGGAGCATGCCCACGGAGACGAAGAAGAGCACCGCGAACGCGTCGCGCATCGGGAGCGCCTCCGAGGCGGCGCGGGAGCTGAAGTCGGACTGGCCGACGACGAGGCCGCCGAGGAAGGCGCCGAGCGCCATCGACGAGCCGAAGAGCTTCGCCGAGCCCACCGCGACGCCGAGCGCGACGACGAGCACCGTCAGCGTGAAGAGCTCCCGCGAGCCGGTCTTCGCCACGTACCCGAGCAGCGTCGGGATGACGCGCTGCCCGACGATGAAGGTGAAGGCCACGAGCCCGGCGAGCTTCAGGAGCGCGAGGCCCACGGAGAGCGCGATGCCCGTCGCGCCGCCGTCGCCGCCGCCGACGAGGCCGGGCAGCAGCACCAGCACGAGCACGGTGAAGACGTCCTCGAGCACGAGCCAGCCCACGGCGAGGTGGCCAGCGGGGGTGTGCAGGACGTGGCTGTCGCTCAGGACCCGCGTGAGCACGACCGTGCTCGCCACCGAGATCGCGATGCCGAAGACGACCGACGCGGCCCAAGACCAGCCCGCGACGCGGCCGACGACGACGCCGAGCGCCGTGGCGACGGCGATCTGGATGAGCGCGCCGGGGACCGCGACCTTCCGCACGGCGAGGAGCTCGCGCACGTGAAACTGCAGGCCGACCCCGAACATCAGCAGGATGACCCCGATCTCGGCGAGCTGATCCGCGAGCGGCTTATCCGCGACGAACCCTGGCGTGAACGGGCCAACGAGGATCCCGGCCAGCAGGTAGCCGACGATGGGCGACAGCCTCATGCGCTGGGTGATGAAGCCGAGCGCAAGGGCCGCCGTGAGGCCGCCCGTGAGCGTGAGGATGAGGTCGAGTTCGTGCGGCATGTCCGGGACAAGTAGCGCGTCCCGCCGTCAGGGGCAGCCACGGAGTTGCGGCGGCGGGCGTGATCTACTTGCCCACGACGCCGATCGCCTCGTACTCCTCGATGATGTGGGGCTCCTCCTTGGCCTTCGCGATCCACGCCTGCATCGCGGGGAGCCCCAGGATCGACGCCACGTAGCGCCGCGAGATGGCGTCGAGCTCGACCCCGTACGTGTCGAACCGCGTCGCGACCGGCGCGTACATCGCGTCCGCGACGCTGAAGCGACCGAACAGGAACTCGCCCCCCTGGCCGAAGCGCGAGCGGCAATCGCCCCAGATCGACTGGACGCGCGCGATGTCCTGCGCGGCCGCCTCCGTGATCGCCACGCCCTGGATCTTCCGCCGCACGTTCATCGGCAGCGCGGTGCGGAGGGCGGTGAAGCCGCTCGCCATCTCGGCGCTCACCGCCCGCGCGACGGCGCGCGCCTCGCGCGCCTCCGGCCAGAGCTTCGCATCGGGGAAGAGCTCCGCCACATACTCGCCGATCGCGAGCGACTCCCAGACCGTGAGCGCCCCGTGCTTCAAGGCAGGCACCTTGCCCGAGGGGGAGTGGCGCTGGATCTCCGGCGTGCGCACGCCCGGCGCCCGGAGCGGGATCACCACCTCGTCGAACGTGGCGCCGGCCTGCTTCAGGAGAAGCCAGGGCCGGAGCGACCAGGACGAATAGGACCTGTTTCCGATGTAGAGAGTGAGCTCGGCCATGCCGGGAGCCTACATCGTCGCCCGAGCGCGCGACAACGCGCCGAGCGCATCACGCCGCCGGCTCGCCCCCGAACACCTCGCTCGCCAGCGCCTCCACGGCCATGCGCACGGCCTCGTCGCTCGTGTGACGCACCCGAAACCCGAGCGACGCGAGCTTGCCCGGATCCATCCGCGAGCGCGGCACGTCGCCAGGCCAACCGCGCTCGCCGCCCTGATACCGGATCACCGCGTCCGGGTAGGGCGACGCCGCCACGCACAGCGCCGCGATGCGCGAGACGCTCGTCGCGTCCTCGGGCGCGAGGTTGAAGATGTTCAGCCGCTCTCGGGCGTGGTCGAAGCCGAACAGGATGCCCTCCGCGCAGTCGCGGACATCGAGGTACGGCTTGGACTGCCGACCATCGCCGAGCACCTCGAGCTCGGTCCGCCGATCGCGCAGCTTCTTCAGGAAGTCGAGCGCCGCGCCGTGCGTCCCGCGCGGCCCGACCACGTTGCCGAAGCGGTAGATCCACGCCGTGAGGCCGAAGCACTCGACATAGGCGCTGATGAGCGACTCGCCCGCGAGCTTGCTCGCGCCGTACAGCGAGATGGGCAAGGCGCCGAGATCGCCCTCCGCGCACGCGCGCGCCGTGTCGCCGTAGACCGTCCCGGAGGACGAGAAGATCAGCCGGCCCACGCCCGCGCGCCGCGCCGCCTCGAGCACGTTGTACGTGGCGATCGTGCCCTGATCGAGGTCGAGGCGCGTCCGCGCCAGCCCCCAGCGCGCCTCCGGGTTCGCCGCGAGGTGCACGACGAGGTCGTGGCCCGCCATGGCGTCGGCGAGCCGCTCCAGATCCAGGGCGTCCGCCTCGACGAGCGTCGCGCGCCCGGAGGCGAGGTGCGACGCCACGAACGCGCGGCGCCCGACCGAGAGGTTGTCGTACAGCGTCACGGGGCCGCGCTCGACCAGGCGATCGGTGAGGTGGCTCCCGATGAACCCGGCGCCGCCGACCACGAACGACCTGAGCTCCGTCATCGCGCGCTCCCCTCGACGAGGCGCTCGATCCGCGCCGCGAACTGCAGGCGATCCTGGGTCACGAGGCGGAACGGCAGATCGTGGACCCGCAGCGGCCACTGGAGGCCGGTGATGCGCCCGCCCGCGCCGCGCACGAGCGCGACGAGCTCGCCCGGGGTGAAGTAGGTCCCGCGCACCTCGACGCCCGGCGCCGCGTTCCCGACGAGATCCATCCAGAGCAGCACCTTCTCCGAGACCGGGCCGAAGCGGAAATGATCCTTGAGCGCGACGACGCGCGACGCGACCCGGAGCGCCTCGGCGAGGAGCGCGCCGGGGCGGGCGCAGTGGTGCAGCACGTCGGAGAGGAGCACCGCCTCGAACGCGCCGTCGGGGAAGGGGAGGCGCTCGCCGTCGTACGCGATGACCGGCAGCGCCGCCCCGGGCCGCGCCTTCACGTCCACGCCGACGACGCGCTGGGCGCCCGCGCGGCGCGCGACCTCCAGCGCGATCGTCCCGTCGCCCGCGCCCACGTCGAGCAGCGACGCGGCGCGACCCACCTGCGCGGCCAGCGCCCGGGCGACGCGGTCCACGCGCGGCACGTGGACCAGGCGATGGTGCAACGAGAACAGGGCGCGCTCCAGGTCCGTCATGCCACATCCCCATCCGAGCCCCGGCGCCGCCCGCGCCGGAGAGCCACGCCACGCTAGTCGAGCGCCCGGAGACCGGCAACGCCCTGGGCCATCCGCCGCCTCGCGGCGCCCGTCCGGCAGGAGGCCGCCGCCCGCCCGGGTGGCGCTGTCACGCGGACTGGAAGGTGGGAAGCCAGGAAGAGCACGCTGAACGTAGTCCTGTCTTCCACGCCTTCCCGTGAGACCTCGATGGGCAGAGGACTGCGCCAGAGCGGCCTCGCGGAACAGCGACGACACCGGGTAAAACAGCCACTCTCCAGGACTGCCACCATGGCGTCCAGCGCCCCTGACAGGGTGCATCGATCCCGGAGCTCACGGAGCCCGACCCGAACGGAGAGCTGCGCTGCGACAGGCGCTCTTCCAGGGTCTACGGCGATGACGGCTCCGGGCTCGACCCTCGAGCCGTTCTCGGCCCGCTCGCGCTTGACCGATTCGCGACATCGAACATAGCTGAATCGATGCTCGGCACGCGCGGAAAGGGGCTTATGAGACATCGTGTGCGCTGGTTCGCCCTGGGCTCCCTCTACATCGCTCTTTCAGGGTGCAGCGGAGAGCCTGAAGACACGGAGTCAGGCCAGAGCACGGCCCCTCCGGAGAGCTCGGCGCCCGGCGAGGCGACGTTCGCGCCGGATGAGCCGACGGAGCTCTGGTTCGTGGAGCTAGAGCGTGCGCCGGCCGCGAGCGGCGGCGCGCGCGCGGCCAGCAAGAGAGGCCTCCTCGACGAGCACCGCGAGCGCTTCCGTGAGGCGGCCGTCGAGCGAGGGCTCCGGTACAAACAGCGGTTCTCGTTCGAAAGGCTCTGGAACGGCCTCTCCGTCCGCGTCGCGCGCGAGGGCGCCGCCGCGCTCGTGGACATGCCCGGCGTCAAGGCCGTCTACCCCGTCCTGCCCGTCGAGCTCGACGTGGCGCCCGCCGCGGCCGCGATCGCGCCGGATCTCGCCGTCGCAGGCGAGATGTCGGGTGCGGACCGCGTGCGCCGGGATCTCGGCGTCACCGGCGAGGACATCCGCGTCGGCGTGATCGACAGCGGCGTCGACTACCATCACCCCGATCTCGGCGGGTGCTTCGGTCCGGGCTGCCGCGTGGCGTTCGGCCACGATTTCGTCGGCGATGACTTCGTCTCCGGCGACGCGAGCAAGCAGCCCGTCCCCGACGGCGACCCCGACGACTGCCTGGGTCACGGCACGCACGTCGCCGGCATCATCGGCGCGAACGGGATCGTGCAGGGCGTGGCGCCGGACGTGACCTTCGGCGCCTACCGCGTGTTCGGCTGCCGCGGCGGCTCGCGCGCCGACATCATCCTGAAGGCCATGGAGCGGGCCGCCGACGACGGCATGGACGTCGTCAACATCAGCATCGGGACGCCTTTCCAGTGGCCGGACTACCCGACGGCGATCGCCGCGAACGAGCTCGTCGCGCGGGGCGTCGTGGTCGTCGCCTCGATCGGCAACAGCGGCGAGAAGGGGCTCTGGTCCGCGGGCGCGCCCGGCGTGGGCGAGGCGGTCATCGGCACCGCGTCCGTCGACGGCGCCCGCGTCACCCGCCTGGCGTTCACCGTCGCGCCGGGCGACGTCGCGATCGGCTACACGCGCGCGGTCGGCAGCCCGCCCGCGCCGCTCTCGGGGAGCGCTCCCCTCGCGCGCACGGGGACGCTCACCAGCGCGCGCGACTGCTGCGCGGCGCTCCCGGCGAGGGGCCTCGCGGGCAAGATCGCGCTCGTCCGTCGCGGCGGGTGCCCGTTCCCCGAGAAGGCCGCGCGCGCGCAGGCCGCGGGGGCGGTCGGCGTCGTGCTCTACAACGACCGCGCCGGGGAGATGAACCCGTCGGTCGAGGGAGACACCGCGATCACCATCCCGGTCGTGGGGATCGCGCTGGCGGACGGCGAGCTCCTCAACGCGCGCCTCGACGCGGGGGCCGTGACCCACCGCTGGACCAACCAGGCCGTGGCAGCGCAGAACGGCACCGCGGGCCTCGTCTCCCGCTTCAGCTCGTACGGCCTGAGCGCGGCGCTCTCCTTCAAGCCCGACCTCGCCGCGCCCGGCGGCTCGATCTACTCGACGGTGCCGCTCGAGCGCGGCGCGTACGACACGCTCAGCGGCACGTCGATGGCGTCGCCGCACGTGGCCGGGGCGGTCGCGCTCCTGCTCGGCGCGCGCCCGGAGCTCCAGGCGGAGCGCGTGCGCGACGTCCTGCAGAACAGCGCCGTCCCCGCGCCGTGGAGCGGCGATCCCGGCGGCGGCGTGCCGGAGAGCGCGCACCGGCAGGGGGCGGGGATGATCCGCGTCGACCGCGCGATCCGGGCGACCACCGTGATCAGCCCCGGCAAGCTCGCGCTCGGCGAGAGCGAGGCCGGCCCCGTCGCGCGCACGCTGACGCTCGAGAACACGAGCTGGAACGACGTGACCTACGACCTGTCGCACGCGCCCGCGGCGTGCGCGACAGGCGGCGATCACTGGGCGCCGAGGGGCGCGACGGCCGGCGCCGCGAGCGTCGATTTCAGCGCCGCGAGCGTCACCGTGCCCGCCCGCGGGAGCGCGACCGTCTCGGTCACCGTCCGGGCGAGCAGCGCGCTCGCGGACGGCGGCCTGTTCGGCGGCTACGTCGTGTTCACGCCGCGGGGCGGCGCCAGCGACGCCACGCTGCGGGTGCCGTACGCGGGCTTCAAGGGCGACTACCAGAGCGTGCCGGTCCTCAAGCCGTCCGGTCAGGGTGCCCCGTGGCTCGGCAAGATGAGCGGGGAGCGCGTGACCCCCCGGCCGGGCGGCGCGACCTTCACGCTGGCGTCGAGCGACATCCCGTACGTGATGGTCCACCTCGATCACGGCGCGGAGCGCCTGACCATGGACGTCGTCGAGGCCTCCACCGGCAAGGCGTGGGGGCGCGCGCTGGAGCTCTCCCACGTCGGCCAGAGCTCGTCGGCGACGGCGGTCACGCGGTACGGGTGGAAGGGCACGACGAAGCTCGACGGGAGGTCGGTCGTCGTTCCAGACGGCGATTATCTGCTCAAGCTGCGCGCGCTCAGGGCGCTCGGCGACCCGGGCAACGACGCCCACTGGGAGACGTGGACGTCGCCGAAGATCACCGTGGACCGGCCGTGAGCGGCGCGCTCATGGCGCCTCGCCGCGCGCTCATGGGGCTTTGTAGACGAGCACCGGCCAGAGCCGGCGGACGACGCGCACGAGCGCGCGTTGCGCCCGCATGACCGCGCCGATGTCCTTGTAGGCCGAGGGCGCCTCGTCGCGCAGCCGGTCCGTGAGGCGGTGATCGAACCACACGCCGCCGGCCTCTCGCAGCAGCTGCCGCGCGCCGATGCGGCGGCGCGCCTCGCCCCGCGGCAGCGCGCGCCCGGCGCCGTGCGCGGACGAGCCGAGGGCGTCAGGGTGGCCGCGCCCTGCCACGTGAAAGCTCGGGCTCCCCATCGACCCGGGCACGACCCCCAGTTCTCCCTCGCGCAGCCCCATGGCGCCCTTGCGGTGCACCCAGAGCGCGCGTCCGCCGTGCTCCTCACGCTGGACGTGGTTGTGATCGACCTCGAGGCGCGACGGGGCGTCTATGTCGACGCCGAACAGCTCGGCGAAGAGCGCCGTGGCCTCGGCCTCCATGCGCGTGCGGCTCGCCCGCGCGTACCTCGCGGCCCAGGCGGCATCGTCGAGGTACGCGCGCCCGGCCTCGCTGTCGGCCTCGAGGAAGCGGACGCCCGAGGGGTCTCGCGCCGCGAGCGCCTCGTGGTGCTGCCGGATCGCCGGGCCCATCGCGCGCGAGCCGCTGTGCAGGAGCAGCCACAGCGCGCCCTCCTCGTCGCGCTGCACCTCCAGGAAATGGTTGCCCCGGCCGAGCGTGCCGAGCTCCATCCGCCCCTCGCGGCGCTTCATCGCCTCCAGCCCGGGAGCGCCGAGCCGCGCCTCGACGAGCTCGTCGGGCAGCGGCGGGGCGCTCGCGGTCGGGTGCAGCACGTGGGGAATGCGGCGGTACAGCCCGGCGAGGAGCCGCGCCGCGCGATCGCGATCCGCGAGCAGATCCGCGTCCGCGCGGAGCTGCAGCGCGACCATGCCGCACCCGATGTCGCCGCCGACCGCCGCCGGCAGGAGGCGGCGGGTCGTGGCGGTCACCGTGCCGACGCACACGTCGTCGGCCACGTGCGCGTCGGGCATCACCGCGACGTGCGCGACGTCCTCGGTGCGCGCGAGCCGCGCGAGCGACGCGCTGAGCGCCGCGCTCGCGCCGTCCGGGAGCCACGCGGCGACGCGCGCGCTCAAGGCTCCCCCTCCGGCGGCAGGACCTGGAAGGCGAGCGTCGGCGCGCGCTTGCGCGTGATCGCGCCCGCCACCTCCGCGCGCACGTAGCCCGCGACCTTCTCCAGCCGCGCCGCCGCCTCGGCCGGCGGCGTGCCGGGCCCGACCTGCACGACCACCGCGAGCCGGCTCGCGTCCGGCGCCGGCTCGACGTCCACCACCCAGACGTCCTGGAGGACGTCATCCTGGAGCGCGGCGAGCGCGTCGCTCACCGCCTCCTGCACCTGACGGCAGAGCTGGCGCTCCTTGCGCTGCGCCTTCCGCGCCGCCGTCCCACCGAACAACGAACCTGCATCCATGACGGGGCGCGCGCTCTCGCGGCCCCGCGATCGATCTTTGCCCATGCCATGCTCCCGAGGGCGCGGCGACACACCTACGCGTCGGCCGCGCAGTTCCAGCGACACGCGAGATGAGCTCGGGGATGTGAGCCTCGCTGGCGCGCTCAGCGGCGCGTCAGACCGAGGCTCGTCGATGCAATCGGGCGCATGGCGGGCCTCCTTCGCCGCGTAGGGTGCACGAGCGAGGGCAGGCGCGCAAGGCGCGCGCCCGGCGGTCGTCGGTGATCCGCGCGGGCCCGCGCGCCTGCCGCTGGGTGGCGCTCCGCTCGGCGAGCGGCGCTGCGCGGGAGCTGGATCACCTGTGGCGCCCCGCCTGGCGCAGGCGCTGCGAGGACGTGCGAGAACGTGCGAGAGCGTCAGATCGCCTGGCGGTGGCCCTGCGCGGCGCACTGGCGCTCGGCGACCCTCGCCGCGTAGCGGAGCATCCGGCTGGTGACGAGCCTCATCAGGGGCGCCGTCAGGGCGTCCCAGAGGAAGAGCTGCCGCCGCGTCCGCGTGTCGGTCGCGCGGATCCGCGCCTCGTACGAGAGCAGCGTCCGGCGCTGGCCGTAGGGCGTCACGACGAAGCCCGACGCCGCCTTGACGTGCCCGGGGCAATCGAACGCCTTGAACTCGGCGGCGGTCCGTCCCGCGAACATGCTCTCGGTGCTCATCAGGCGCGCGATCACGCCGACGGCGATCTCGGAGCCCTCCTTCTCGGCCAGCTTGATCTGCCCGTAGTCCTGGACGTTCTGGAGCGACACGCGCGCGGGCGCGGGCAGCGGCGCGAGGCCGAGCCGGCGCCGGGCGCGCCGCACGTCCGCCACGCGGAGCGCGAGCACAGCGCGCAGCAGGAGGGAGCGGCTCTTCGCGAAATCCACCCTCCGCAGCGCCGCGTACGTCACCTCCGGCGTCGCCATCACCACGATCTCGTGGTTCACGACGATGTCGGCCTCCGGCAGGAAAGACTCGAGCAGCGAGGGGCCCGCGGCGGAGCGCTGCTGTCCCTCGAGTGATCCCTCCGTGGTGGCCTGTCCCTCCCCGTGCCGGCTCTCACCCTGTTGTGTCGAGATGTTCTGCATGGCGAACTACCCCCCGCGAAGATCTGTGGGGACAGGCTCGACGGATCGCCACCAGGCGTCTCCTGCTTCTGGAGCCGCCAGGGAGAGAGCGCGCCAGGGGGCCAGATGGGCTGAAATGGCGAGTCACACAGAGAGCTTGGACCAGCGAGGCACAGCGGACACCACGGGGATCACGGACTCTGCGCTCTCTGCATCTCCGCATCTCCGCGGCTCATTCCTCGGAGCTTCGGGGCGCCCGCCGCCGCGGGCGTCCGGGAGATCAGCCCCTCAGGCGTCGGGAGGACTCCGCCATGCGGTGGGCGATGCGGAAGGCCATCTCGAGCGACTGGCGGTAGTTGAGCCTCGGATCGCACAGGCTCGCGTAGCGCCGGTCGAGATCGGACTCGGTGAGCCCCGCCCCGATGCACTCGGTGACATCGTCGCCCGTGAGCTCGAAGTGGACGCCGCCGAGGTGGGATCCGAGCGACTCGTGCGCCTCGAAGCTGGCCTCGATCTCGGTGAGGATGTCCTCGAAATTCCGTGTCTTGATCCCGCCGGACGTCGTCTGGGTGTTGCCGTGCATCGGATCGGACATCCAGAGCACCTTGCGCCCCGCCGCCCGCACCGCCTCGATGAGCGGCGGGAGCCCCTCGCGCACGCGGCCCGCGCCCATGCGCACGATGAGCACGATCTTGCCCGGCTCGTCCGCCGGGTTCAGCCGGTCGAGGAGGCGGATCACCTCGCCGGGGACCGTCTTCGGGCCGAGCTTGATGCCCACCGGGTTCGCTATCCCGCTGAAGAACTCGACGTGCGCGCCGTCGGGCTGCCGCGTGCGCTCGCCGATCCAGGGCAGGTGCGTCGTCAGGTCGTAATAGCCGGGGCGGCGCGCGACCTTCCGGGTCTGCGCTGCCTCGTAGTGCAGGTTGAGCCCCTCGTGGCTCGTGAAGAACTCGACCCGTGACAGCTCCCCGACAGGCACCTCGGCGAGCGCCTCCATGAACCGGAGGGCCTCCCCGACCTGCTCGGTCATCCGCTGGTAACGCTCGCGCAGCTCGCCGGGCAGATCCGCCCGCTCGAGGAAGCTCAGGTCCCAGTACTCCGGGTGGTGGAGATCGGCGAAGCCGCCCTCCGACAGCGAACGGATGAAGTTCAGGGTGAGCGCCGCGTGCTGGTAGCCCGCGACCATCAGGCCCGGATCGGGGCGGCGGGCGGCGGCCTCGAAGGGAGCCCTGTTGATGAGATCCCCGAAATAGCTGGGCAAGCTCACGCCGTCGCGCGTCTCCAGCTGGCTCGATCGCGGCTTGGCGTACTGGCCGGCGAAGCGCCCGAGGCGCACCACCGGCTGGCGGGCGCCGTGCACCAGCACGAGCGACATCTGCAAGAGGATCTTGAGCTTGTTCGTGACGATGTTCGGGCGGCAGTCGTCGAGCGTCTCCGCGCAGTCGCCCCCCTGCAGCACGAACCGGCGACCGATCTGCGCCTGGGCCAGGTGGCCTTTGAGCCGCTCGACCTCCCACGAGGTCACGAGCGGCGGCAGCGCCCGGAGCTTCTCGACGGCCGCGTCGACGGCCTCGGCGTCGTCGTAGGGGAGGGGCGCGGCGTTGGGACGTTCACGCCATGAATCTGGCGACCAGGATTGAGCAGGAACGTACATGAGTTGAGCCCTGATATGGCAAGGCTCCCACCCGCGCAACCCTCGGTCAACGTCACCGACTCTCGGGCGCGATCATGGGCGCTCGGGCTCGGTGGCCGCCCCGGGCGATGGCCCGGTGCGGGCCTCGATCGCCTGGATTGCCGCCTTGATCTCCTTCGCGAGCGAGGCGCACGGCGCCGCGCAGCGGCTCATCCCGAGAAAGCCGCATCCCTTGCTCTTGCCGACGATGAGCGGCGAGAGGACATCGATGGCGCGCCGATCGCCGTCGGCCGCCGCGCGCGCCAGCAGGGCCTGCCGCGCCTTGCAGGACGGGGCGACGCGCAGCTCGTGCGCGACGCGCAGCGCGGGCGACGCCCGCTCCTGGACCGCGGCCTCGGCGAAGCGGCGCGCGGCGCGCTCCTTCAGCGCCGAGCTGCCCGCCGCGAGGTCGTAGAGGAGCTCCGCCCCCTGGCTGCCCATGCTGCTCGCCATGAGATCGAGCGCGGCCGCGGCCACCTCGGGCGGCCCGCCGGCGGCGCCCGCGACGACGCGCTTCACGTCGTCGTCGGCGGCCGCGCCCGGATCGAGCTCCAGGAGCCGCTTCGCCGCGGCGAGCGAGGCGGCGTGGTAGGGCGGCGGGAGCGCGTGGCGCAGCATGAGGGCCCGGAAGATCGCGGGATCCTTGGGGTGGCGCGCGGCGAGCGCCTCGAGCGCGAGCACGCCGCCCGCGGTCGCCGCCGCGAGCTCGTCGGCCGGCGCCGCGTCGCTCGGGCGCGGCGCGACAGGGCGGCGGAGCGCGGTGCCCGCCGGCCCCACGTGCCCGGCGCCCCCGGCGGCCTCGAGCCGGGCGAGCGAGTCGCCGTCGCGCAGCAGGGGGGCGGCGAGCACGACGGCCACGGTCGCGGCCGTGCCCACGACCAGCCACCGCGCCGCGGCCGGCGTCCGCGCCAGCATCGACGCGCGCGAGCCCGAGGTGGTGAGGCCGGCGGCCAGGGTGTTGCCTGTCCCGGCGAGCGAGCCCGGTCTGTCGGGGACGCTGGCGCGGCTGGCGCCCGTTCCAGGTGCCTGCGCTGGCATGGTCCCGCTCCCCTAACACGGGCCCGGGCCGCGGCCCATGGCCGGCGTCGCGCCGGCCGGCCGCTGCCTCATCGCCGCTGCTCTCGCCACTGGAACACGGCGGCCGCGAGCGCGGCGCCCACGCTAACCAGGAAGAGCAGCGCGTCCCAGACCGGCCAGGCGATGCCGACGGCCCGCTGCAGGACCACCGCCTCGAGGAGCCGCACGAGCAGCGACGCGACGCCGTAGGCCACGAGGGCGAGCACGACCGGGGTCGTGAGCCTCGGCGCGAGCGCGTTCAACCTGACGTCGTCCCGCCAGATGTGGCGAAAGACGTAGAAGCCGCCGAGCAGCCCGACGCCGAACAGGGCGCACAGGATCCCGAACGTGAGCAGCGCGGCGCCCCGGCCTGACAGCGCGCTGGCGTCGCTCCGCGCGGCGCGCGCGAGGCCGGCGAGGCTGCTGACGAGACCCGCGCCGAGCCATCCCAGGCCGAGGCTCGCCGAGAGGAAGACCATCTGCCGCGTCAGGTACGCCTCGGACGCGGGCGAGGCGGGCAGGCCGAAGGCGTACGAGAGCGCGAAGGGCCTGCCGTAGGCCACGGACTGGCGCCCGAGCGCCGCGCGCGCGCTCGACGGTCCCCCGGGCGCGGCCGCCTCCTCATAGGGCGCGAGATCGCTGGCGAGCTCGCTCATCGAGGCGTGGCGGCCCTCCTTCTCCTTCGCCATGGCGCGCTGGATGACGAGCTCCAGCCCCTGCGGGATCTCCGGGTTGAGCGACCGCGGCGCCGGCGGCTCCTCCGTCATGACGGCGAGGAGCGTCGCCGTCGGGTCGCTGCGCTCGAAGGGGCGCTGCCCGGTGAGCGCGTGGTAGAGGACGGCCCCCACCGAGTAGATGTCGGCCCGGGGATCGGTCTCGTCCCCCTTCGCCTGCTCCGGGGCCATGTAGGCCGGTGTTCCGAGCACCATGCCGGTCCTGGTGAGCGCCGACGGCTCGGAGGTCTTCGAGATGCCGAAATCGAGGACCTTCACGGTCGGACACGCCGGGTCGCCGGTCAGGAAGATGTTCTCCGGCTTGATGTCCCGGTGCACGACCCCCGCGGCGTGCGCGGCCGCGATGCCCTCGCAGACCTCACGCGCGATCCGCACCGCCGTGCCGACCGGCAGCCGTCCTCCGGACGCGGCGAGGAGCTCGCCGAGCCCCTGGCCATCCAGGTACTCGGCGATGATGCACGGCCGGCCGTCGTCCAGCCGGTTCACGTCGAAGATCTCGACGACGTGCGGGCTCCGGATCGACGCCGCCGCCTCGGCCTCGCGCTGGAACCGCGCGAGGATGGTGGGGTGCTGAGAGAGCTCGGGGTGGAGCGTCTTCAGCGCGAACCGCTTGCCCGGGATGCGGGTGTGCTGCGTCTCGTAGACGCGGCCCATGCCGCCCTCGCCGAGGAGGCGGGTGATGAGGTACGCGCCCACCACCGTCGTGCCGACGAGCGGGTCCGCCTGCGCAGGCTCCTCGCCCGGCGCGCTGCCGGCGGGCGGCGTGGGCGGCGCGGGCGGACGGACTGTGTCGGCGGTCGCGTAGACCGCCTCGAGCCCGGCGGGGACCGCGAGCGGGCGAACCGTCTCGGGGGCGAGGTCGTGCGCCGCCGCGCTCCCGCCCGGGGGAGGAGGCGGTGGGCGGACCGTCTCCGCGGTCGTGGACGGGGCGGCGGCTGCCTGGGGCTGAGCCAACGCTCCGCGGACGGCGGCAAGAGCGGCCTGCCGCTCCGTGTCGCTCATGACGCGGGTGGGTCCGTCGCCCTCCTCAGGCGCAGTCGAGGGCGCGCCTCCGCCAGGACGGGACGCGGGTACGGCAGGGCTGCCCGAGCGACCGGGCGAAAAGCTCGAATCCGACACGCTCAGGGCCTCGCTCCCATGAATCCTGGTCAGCCCACGCCCGAGGCGGGGGCCGACGATCCGTCGCCGAACCGCAGGCGAACACCGCGAGGCGACGCTACCACGGATCGCGCCGCACGAGGACGCCGACCTGCCGGACCTTGATCGGCACGCGGTGTCGAGGTCTTCGCGCGGCCGGTCCGGCTATCGCCGCACGGTGGTCGGCGGGTCAGCTCGCGGTCTGCTCAGCCTGGACGGGCTTCTGCTTGGCTGCCTTGCGCTGCTCCGCGTCGAGCAGGCCGATCCGCGCCTTCTGGCAGCGCTTCAGGCGCTTCTTCTTGAGCGGGGTGGCGAGCCATTCGTGACGCAGACGGACATTCCACTTCGGAGTATTGGCCATGATCGTAGGACTTTCTCTGCGGGGGCGGCGGAGACTACACAAACGTACGGGGGCGTCAAGCTGCCAGTGGGGCCGCTCGGTTCGCTTTTCTCGCGCTCGCCTCGCGCTCGTCTCGCGCTCGTCTCGCGCTCGTCTCGCGTTCACCGTTTGCGTTGTCGCACTTTCGCATGTGCAGCTCGCTGTTTGGTATTCGCCGTGGGGGAGGCGTCGCGGCGCGCGTGCGCGACATTCATCCACGGCACGCCACGCCACGCCACGCTACGCCGCGTCGGGGCGGTGTGAATCGTCCGCGTCGTTCTCTTGACGTCTCTGACGTAGTTCCCTCGCGTTCACGCGATCGCGGCGACGCCAGGAGGATCGGGGAGCGGCGCGAGGCCGGGGCGCTCGTCGAGCTGCTGGCAGCACCGTCGCTCGAGGCGGAGCCAGAGCGCGCGCGCGACGGGCGCGGGGACGGGCGGAAACGCGCGCGCCGCCCGCAGCAGGGACGCGGCGGCGGCGTGGAGGGGGCGCTCCAGCGCGGAGAGGGCTCGCAGCGCGCTGCGGCGCTCGCGGGACTGGCGCGCGACGGCCGCGCGGAAGTCCTCGCGGGCGAGGCGCAGGCGGGAGCGGACGGTGTTCTCGTTGAGCTGGAGCTCGCGGGCGATGTCGGCCACCGCGACGCCGAGCAGGTCGTACATCACGAGGATCACGCGCCGCTCGGGCGCGACCTTCAGGAGCAGCGCGGTCACGATCTCGGCGCGGTCGGAGCTCGCGAGCGCTTGCTCCGGCGTCGGCGTCGGGGCGCACCCCTCGAACGGCCAGGACGCGCCAGCGCCGGAAGGGATCTCGCGGCGCCGGTGAGCGCGCGCATGGTAGTGGCTCACCTTCCGCCACGCGATGCCGAAGAGCCACCGGTGCAGCGCCGCCTCTGGCGTGATGCGCAGGGGCGGCGTTCCTGCCGCGGAGAGCTCGCCGCCAGGGGCCGCGTGGTAGCGCCACGGCTCGTAGGCGGCCAGGCCCCGGTAGGCGGCGAGAAAGACCTCCTGGAGCAGGTCGTCCAGGTCGTTCGTCGCGACGCCCAGCCACCGGAGCGCCTGGTGGAGGAAGGGAAGGCCCACCGCGTAGACCCTCTCGAACGACGGGCACGCCGGAGCGGAAGGCGGCGAGGGCAGCGTCATCCGGAGCCCCGAGCCCCCGGCAGATCCGCGCCGGCGAAGGTGGGGTAGGGGCGCGGCGTGGGCTGACCAGCGGGCAGCTGGAGCGCCGGCGGCGGACAGAGCCAGCGCTCGACCGGCTCGAGCTCGACGAGCATGTCGAGCGAGGTCCGGAGAGAGAGGCGGAAGTCGTCTTCCTCGGCAGCGCGAGCGCTGTGGAACGCGACATAGAACAGCACGGTGCCGAGCTGGATCGCCTGCGGATCCCCCCGGCGCTGCAGGAAGCGATCGGCGAGATCGCACAGGGCGTGAAACAGGCGCCCGCCCGGACGACGGCTCCCGGGACCGCACACATCGAGCGTGGCGCGCCGGCGCGGGCGCCGGGCCGCTTTCTTGGTGAAAGGCGCGCAGGACAGCGCCCTCGGACTGCTCCGTTTTGGCATACTCCGCTCCACCGCCAGGGTTGAGGTTGGGATGGGTGCTGTGGGCACCCATCGCCATGGATTACGGAGAGCGCTCGAGGATGATTTCGTGTTGCGCTGTCGCGCTCCGGGGGAGCGGCCCAGATCGGTGACGGTCGGTGACGGCGTGTGGCCCGGGCGGCGGTCAGCCCGGCGCCATCGTTCAGTCCGGCACCCGCGTCAGCTGCACCTGGAGGTGGATCGGCGGGTCGCCGCTGTTCGCCTCGACGAGGCGATCCCAGGCGAAGTAGCCCGCCTTTTCCACGGTGATGCGGTGCGCGCCGGGCGGCAGCGCGACGCCGCGGGCGGCGACGAAGGCGAGCGCTCCGATGTACTGGTCGTCGATCGTGACCGACGCGTCGGGCACGTTCCCCTTCACCCGCAGCGACACCGTCGCCGGCGTGCGCGCGGCGCACGCCGAGAGTCCGAGCACCAGGAGCGCCGCTCGGGCGCACGTCCTCTTCGCGCTCGCGCCGGCCATCGTCACTCCCACTCGATGGTCGAGGGCGGCTTCGAGGAGACGTCGAGCACCACGCGGTTCACGCCCCGCACCTCGTTGATGATCCGCGAGCTCACCCGGGCGATGAGGTCGTAGGGCAGCCGCGCCCAGTCGGCGGTCATGCCGTCGGTCGAGTGCACCGCGCGCAGCGCGATCGCCTCGTCGTAGGTTCGCTCGTCGCCCATCACGCCCACGGAGCGGACCGGGAGCAGCACGCAGAAGCTCTGCCAGAGCGACTCGTAGAGCCCGGCGGCGCGGATCTCCTGGTCGAAGATGGTGTCGGCCGCCCTGAGCACGCGGAGCTTCTCCGGCGTCACCTCGCCGAGGCACCGCACCGCGAGGCCCGGGCCCGGGAACGGCTGGCGATAGAGGATCTCCCGCGGCATGCCGAGCGCCTCGCCGGCGGCCCGCACCTCGTCCTTGAAGAGCTCCCGCAGCGGCTCGATCAGGCCGAGGTTCATCCGCTCGGGCAGGCCGCCGACGTTGTGGTGGCTCTTGATGACGGCGCTCGGCCCCTTGAACGAGACGCTCTCGATGACGTCGGGGTAGAGCGTGCCCTGGACGAGCCACTTCGCGCCTTGGACCCGCTTCGCCTCCTCCTCGAACACCTCGATGAACAGGCGGCCGATCACCTTGCGCTTCTGCTCGGGGTCGACGACGCCGCGCAGCCCCTCGAGGAACCGCGCCGACGCGTCGACGGCGTCGAGGTTCATGTGGAAGTGATCGCGGAACGTGCGCTCGACGCTCTCGGCCTCGCCCTCGCGCAGGAGGCCGTTGTCGACGAAGATGCACGTCAGCCGGTCGCCGAGCGCGCGCTGACAGAGGACGGCGGCGACCGAGGAGTCGACGCCGCCCGAGAGGCCCAGGATGACGCGGTCGTGCTGGCCAGCCTTCTCGCGGACCGCGGCGATCGCCTCCTCCACGAACGACGCGGGGGTCCACGTCGGCGAGAGGCCGGCGACGTCGAAGAGGAACGCCTGGAGGATCTCCTTGCCGCGCGGGGTATGGACGACCTCGGGGTGGAACTGGAGGCCGTAGAGCTTGTCGCGCTCGCGGGCGACGGCGCAGAGCGGGCTGCCGGCCGTGGTGCCGAGCGCGACGAACCCCTCGGGCAGCGCGGCGAGGCGATCGCCGTGGCTCATCCAGACGTCGATGGCGTCGCCCTCGGCGAAGCGGGAGAAGATGCCCGTCGGGCGCTCGATCCGCACCGTCGCCGGGCCGTACTCGCCCCCGGAGTGCGCGCGCTCGACCTTGCCGCCGAGGTGGTGCGCCATGAGCTGGAGCCCGTAACAGATGCCGAGCGTCGGGACGCCGAGCTCCAGGACCTCGCGGGAGCAGTGGGGCGCGCTCTCGCCGTACACGCTGGCGGGGCCGCCGGACAGGATGAGCGCCCGCGGGGCGAGCCGGCGCAGCTCGGCGACGGGCACGTCGAAGCGGTGGATCTCGCAGTAGACGCCAGACTCGCGCACGCGCCGGGCGATGAGCTGCGTGTACTGAGAGCCAAAATCGAGGATGACGACGAAGTCCCGACGGGGTGAGAGCATGGCTGCCGCTAGCATGGCGGGGCGGGATCCGCCATAGCCGGGCGGCGCGAGCCATGAAGCGCGAGCGCGGCGCTCCCGCTGGATGGCTCGCCCCGCTCGGCTCGCCGGGTCACGGCTGCGTGGGAGGCGGCGGTGGCGCGGGCGTGCCCGTCGGAGGCGCGCCCGTCGGAGGCGCGACCGGCGACGGGGCCAGCAGCGGCGCGCCCGGCGCGGCTGCGGCGTCGTCCGGCGGCGCGTCCGGGGCCGCGGGGGCTGCCGGCGCATCGCTGCCGGGCGCGCCGCCGTCGAACGCGCGCGGCGGCTCGTACTCGGGCGGCGGACCCGCCGGGAACGGCTTCGGGGAGGACGAGCACGCCGCGGCGAGGAGCGCGGCGGCGAGCGCGGCGAGCGGCGAGGCGTGGTGAGCTCGTTTCATAGCTGGACTCCGCTCCCGCCGGAGCTACCGGCAGGAGCCGGCTGCGGCGGGATCTCGGGAGGGCCGAACGGATCGGGCGGGATCTGGAGCCCCTCCGGGTCGACGTAAGGCGAGGGCGGGATGGACGGGGCCGGCGGCGCGGACTCCAGCGGCGCCCCGCGCGCGTCCGGCGCGGCGAGGGGGATGCCCGTGCTCGGCGGGGCGGGCGCGTCCTCGCCCGCGTCCGCGCCGCCGCACGCCGCGAGGAGCGCCCCCGCGAGCAGCACCGCCGCGCGCGGCGCGCGCCATGCCGGGCGGGAGCGGCGTGCGAGGAGCGCCTGGCTCGAGCTTCGTAGATCGCCGCGCACGGCCGGTACGCTAGCACGGACACGAAGGAGAACGGTTGGCCTGCGCAGGGAGGCGAGCTAGGTTCCCGCCATGGAGCAGAGCGACGTTGATGTTGGTATCGAGCGCACGCCGCTGGCGAACGCGTCGCCCCGGCTCAACGATGGCGGCGAGCTCGGCCTCGGCGCGGAGGTCGGCATCTCCACGACGATGCTCCATGCCCATGGCCCCATGGGGCTCTCGAGCCTGACGGCGATCGAGCGGATCGCGCGCGGCGAGGGCCAGACCCGCTGACGCGGGCGAGACGAGGGGCGCCCGGTGGAACCGACCGGGCACAAGAAAGCGAGAGAACGTTGGCGACGAAGAAGGACGCAGGCGAAGGGAGCAGCAAGCCGCGAGCGAAGTCGGGGTCGAAGGCGGGCGAGAGCGCGGAGCCTCGCACCCCGGCGCGGAAGAAGGCGACGACGGCGAAGGCGGGCGCGGCGGGGCGGGCGTCGTCCGCGACGAAGACGAAGCGGCCGGCGTCGCCCCGGATCCGCGCTTCCCACGCGGGCGTGGGCGAGCCCGGCGCGAAGAAGGCGGCGAGCGCGCGCCGCGCGGCCGGCGCGGGCGACGAGGTGGAGCAGCTGGCGCGCCCGGCGCGGCCGATCCCGGCGGATCGGCCGGCGACGCGGGCGCGGCGTCCGGCGCGGGACGACGGCGACGCGCCGCGCCCCACGCGGGGCGAGGGCGGGGCGAAGGCGATGCTGCCGCTCGCGGGGCGGGCGCCGGCGCGGACCAAGTCGCCGCTCGCCGGCCCGAAGCGCGCCGGCACGCGCCGCAGCACGCCGCCGCCGGTCCCCGAGCCGTCGGCGCCGGCGCGCGAGCTCGCGCTGACGCTGGCCGCGGCGGGGCTCGACAAGAAGGCGATCGGCGTCGAGATCCTGGAGGTGGTGGGGCGCGTCGACTACGCGGACTACCTGGTGATCATGACGGGCCGCTCCGACCGGCACGTCCACGCGATCGCGACGGGCCTGGAGGAGGCGACGCGCAAGCACAACGTCGCGCCGCTCTCGATGGAGGGCCTCGCCGCGGCGACCTGGGTGCTGATCGACTTCGGCGACGTGGTGGTGCACGTGTTCCAGGAGGAGACGCGGCGCCTCTATGACATCGAAGGGCTCTGGATCGACGCGGGCCGCGTGCCGGTCCCGCAGGAGGCCCCGCCGCCGGGGGCGCACCCCGCCCCGCGGTTCGACCCGAGCTGAGCGCGCCGTGCGTCTCGTCGTCGCGGCCGTCGGGCGCGTGAAGGACAAGCCGCTGCGCGCGGCGATCGACGAGTACCTCGGTCGGATCCGCCGCTACGTGGCGTGCGACGAGATCGAGATCCCGGACGGCCCGCCCGCGAAGGTCGGGCCGTTGCTCGCGCGCGCGGCGGTGGGGGCGAGCGTCATCGCCATGGAGGTGAACGGCAAGGCGCTCGGCAGCGAGGCGTTCGCGGCCGGCGTGGAGCGGTGGGGCTCGCGCGGCAAGGGGGTGGTCACGTTCCTGATCGGGGGAGCGGACGGGCTGCCGCCGGACGTCTCCGCCGCGGCGGACGACCGGTGGAGCCTGTCGCCGCTCACGTTCCCGCACCGCCTCGCGCGGCTCGTGCTCATCGAGCAGCTCTACCGCGCGATGACGCTGCTGCGGGGCGAGCCCTACGCGCACTGAAGCGTGGGGCGCGCGCGGTCACTCCCTGGGCCAGTCGGGGCAGGCGAGGTCCATCGGGCCGTTGAACCAGCTCGCGTACGCCGCCGCGTCGGCCTTGTTGTACGGGCCGATCGTCCGCGCGAAGTGCTCGCCCCAGTGGGGCTGCCGGCCGTCGACGTCGGTGAAGCCGTACTCCCTGGCGAGGTCCCACGAGCTGAAGACGCGGCCTGATCGCGCCGCGACGTCCGGGTCGGCGGCGAGCGCCGCGACGGCGCGGCCCACGTAGAAGGGGGTCTCCGAGGCGATGAAGTGCGGGTCCTTGGCGACCGCGTCTCGCCAGTTCTCCTCCGTGACGCCGAAGCCCTCGAGCATGGCCTCCGAGCGCAGGAAGCCCGGCGTGATCGCGAGCGCCGTCATGGCGGGGTGGCGCCGCAGCTCCCAGGCCATGGCGAAGGCGAGGCGGATGACGGACATCTTCGCCAGGTCGTAGAAGAGGTTGCCGCGGTAGCCGAAGCTGTCGCCGTCGGTGACCTCGACGATGAGGCCCCGGTCGCGCTCGAGCATGATCGGCACCGCGTGGCGGCTCGTGATGACGTGCGAGGTGACCGCGCGCTCGAGCAGGAGCTTCCCCCTGGGCAGGGAGAGCTTCCAGAACGGCTGGCCGAACTCGGTGAGCTCGTCGCCGCCCCAGACGTCGTTGACGAGGACGTCGAGCCGGCCTTGCTCGCGCCGGATCTGCGCGCAGAGCGCCTCGACCTGCTCCTCGACGGTGTGGTCGACCTGCACGGCGACGCCGTGCCCGCCGGCCGCGGTCACCCGCTCCGCGGTCTCCTCGATGGTCTCGGGGCGCTGGCCCGTGGCGGGCCGGCCGCGGACGCTGCGCCCGGTGCAGTAAACCGTCGCGCCGGCCTCGCCGAGCGAGCAGGCGATCGCGCGCCCGGCGCCGCGCGTGGCGCCGGCGACGAGGGCGACCTGTCCTTCAAGCGGTCTCATACGGTGTCTCCTCCTTCGGGACCGGCGCTCGGTCGGCGTGCGGCGCGCACGGGGCGTACGGCGCCCTCGGGTTCGTGGGGTGCGGCGCCGCCGGCTCCGGTCGTCCTGGGACGCTACGGGAGCATTCCTGACACCTCCTGTCATGAATTGCGCGTAGGCTTCAAAGCGGATCGGATCACGGTCAGGAACCAGGGACGGCCATGCGCGCGGATCGGCTGCTCAGCTTGATGTTGCTCCTCCAGCAGGCGAAGAGCCGTCAGCTGACGGCGGAGGAGCTCGCGCGCCGCCTGCAGGTCTCGGCGCGGACGATCTACCGGGACCTCGACGCGCTGTCGTCGGCGGGCGTTCCTGTCTACGCGCACCGCGGTCCGAACGGCGGGATCGCGCTGCTGGAGGGGTGGCAAACGAGCCTGACCGGGCTGACGCAGGCCGAGGTGCACGCGCTCTCCGCGGTCGCCGCGCCGGGTGCGCTGGCCGACATCGGGCTGTCGGCGGCGCTGGAGAGCGGGTTGATCAAGCTGTCGGCGGCGCTGCCGGTCGTGCAGCGATCCGCGGCCGAGCACGCGCGGCAGCGGCTGCACGTGGACTCGTCGGGGTGGTTCCAGGGCCGGGAGGTGGTGCCGCACCTGGATGTGCTGCGGGAGGGAGTCTGGCAGGACCGCAAGGTGTGGCTCGCGTACCGGGACTTCGACGGGGAGGCGAGCGAGCGGGTGGTGGATCCGTACGGGCTCGTGATCAAGGCCGAGCGCTGGTACCTCGTGGCGGGGGCCGAGCGGGGGCCGAGCGTGTTCCGGGGCGCGCGCGTGGAGGGGGCGCGGCTCCTGGAGGAGCGGTTCGAGCGGCCGGCGGGGTTCGATCTGGCGACCTGCTGGAAGGAGTGGTGCCAGCGGTTCGGGGAGCGCCGGGCGAGCTACGTGGCGACCCTGCGCGTGACCGAGGCGGGTGAAGAGGCGCTCCGGCGGATCCGGCCCCGCGGCGAGCACGAGCGGTGGGGGCAGGGGAGGCGCGGGCGCGATGGGGCGAGGACCGTGACGGTCGACTTCGAGCGCGAGTCGATCGCGGCCTCGCAGATCATCGGCCTCGGCAGAGAAGCGGAGGTGATCGAGCCGGCGGCGCTGCGGGCGCGGCTCGAGGCGATCGCGAGTGACCTCGGCGCGGTGTACGGGGCGCGCGACGGGGCGCGGGCGGCGGCGAGCGCCGGGGTGGCCGCGGCGCCGACGCGGCGGAGGCGCCGCGCAGCCGCCGAGAGGACGGGAGCCCGATGAGCCCCGGCGCGCACGACCGCGCCGCGCGCCGCTTCTTCGAAGTTGCCGCCATGGAGGAGCGGATCGCCGCCGCCCACGCGATCGCAGACCTGTGCATCGGCGCCCGCGGGTTCTTCGCATGGGATTCCGAGCGGATACCCGTGGAAACGCTCGACGGCAGCAGCAGTCGAGATCCTCGCTGAGGCGGATCCGCTGCGGCGCCCGCTCGGCCGCAGCTCGCCCTCGCCCGGGAAGGCTCATCTCACCCGCGCCGAAAGCTCATCTCACCCGCGCGGAGGCAGGCGCGCGCCATGCCCCTTCGGCTCATCACCTCACCTCGACGCCTCCAGGCCCGCACCTCTTACGACCGAATGCCGAGCCTGCCGCCGTGACGTGTGCGAAGCCGCCTATCCGGAGCGCGCAAGGAAGGATATCCATGAAGGCTCCAAGGCAAGATAAAGAGGGGAGCCCGGGTGAACCACGCTCGAACAGGAGTCTTGTTCTTCCTCGGCGCGACAGCCTGCGCAGCGAGCACCCCGGCCACGGAGGCGGCGCCCTCGGCGGTCGACGAGCACGCCGAGTCAGCGTGGTACGTCGATGACGACGGCAACGCGAAGCCCTGGGTCCCGGGTGGCAGCGCACACTCGGATCTCGGCCTTCAGGACGACATCATCGAAGTCCGTTGCCGCCTCTCCACCGAGGGCGAGTACTACGGCTGCAGGCGGCTGCGAGGGCCCCGCGCGGCCGAGGATAACGTATTCGCAGCGCTGAAGAGGATGCGCGCGGAGCCCGTCGTGAGCGACGGTGAGCCCGTCGAGGTCTGGCGAACGCTCACCTTTCGCGTCGGATTTCTCATGAAATAGCGTCGCGCGGCCCACGCGCGCACCTCGGCCGGAGACGGCTCCCCGCGGCGGCCCGAGGCCGCGACGCGACCGGCACCCGAGGCCGCCCGTGGATCGCTCACTCCGGGAAGAACGTCTCGATCGCGAGCGCCGGCGTCCCGTCCGGGTGGACCCCGCCGAGCAGCGCGAGCGTCCCGTTCGGCGCGGGCACGGCGGTCGCGCCGCGCCGCGGCTCGCGCAGCGGCAGCTCCTCGGCCTGGCCCCCGGCGACGTCGACCACGAAGCTCCTCGTCAGCCCGCCCTCGCCGGCCTCGGAGCCCACGGCGATGATGCGCCCGCCGGCCAGCGCGAACGCGGCGACCTCCACGATCGGCGCCGGCAGCGCGGCGCCCTCGACCCCCGCGGCGGCGCAGCTCGCCGCGCACCCCGGCGCCAGCCGCCGGGTCGGCGCCGCAGCGCCCTCCTGGATTCCGCCGACGAGCGCGATCTCCCCGGGCCCGATCACCGCGGCGCCCGCGCCGCGAGAGGCGTCCGGCGGGAACGGCCGCGGCAGGAACGCTGTCGCGCCGTCGCCGAGCACCTCCAGCCCTGCGCCGTCCGCGCTCCCGCCGGCGACCACCAAGCCCAGCCCCTCCACCCACACGGCCGCGGCGCCGGCCCGCGCGTGGCGGAGCCTCGCCACCGAGAGCGTCAGGTCCGCGCCGATGACGAGCACGGCGTCCGAGGGCTGACCCGGCGCCCCGGCAGGCTCGCCCCCGCGCGTCGCGCCGATGACGAACGAGCGCCCGTCCGTGGCCTCGACCGTCCGGCCGCCCGCCACCTCGGCGAACGAGCCGAGCCCCGCTGGCAGCGACGCCTCGGCGCTCTGCCCCGCCGCGAGGTCGGTCCACGTCGCGCCGTCGTCGTCGAGCGCGAGCAGCAGGTTTGCCCGGACGACGAGCGACCGCGCCGCCAGCGGGAGCGCGCCGCTCGAGGCGCTCCCGACCCACCCCGCGAGATCGTACGCGTCGAGCCGCGCCGGCTCGACGCCCGCGGCGGCGCCCGCCGCGGCGCCGCCGGTGAGGAACATGTAGCGCTCCGCGAGCGTGCCGCCGGGCGCGCCGACGCGCGAGGCCGCGAGCTCGCCGGGCGGACGCGCCCACTGGCCGGTCCGCTGGGCGAAGAGCTGCAGCGCGTCGCCCGCCAGCGAGGCGAGGTAGATGCCCGCAGCCGAGCGCCCTCGCACGACGGTCGCCCCGCCCGCGTCCAGGCCGCGCACCTCGAACGTGTACGCCTTCTCCGCCGGGATCTCGCCGAAGTCGAGCGCCCCGCCCGGCACCCCCGTCGCGGACACGGCGACGTCGCCCTCGATCGCCGTCGCGGTCACCTCGATGCGGGCGACGGGCGGGTCTTCCTGGAAGGCGCTCGCCTCGTGCCCGGGGACGACCTCGATGGTGATGGTGGGCGGCTCGGACGCGCAGCCGAGGAGCAGCAGGCCGAGCGCGGCGAGCGCGCGCCCCGGAAGCTTGTTCTTCATGAGGGCGCAGTCATAGCGCCTCGAGAGCGCGGACGCCCAGCGGCGGCCGCGCGGCGTGGCGGCGCGTCGGCGCGGCGGCGCGTCGGCGCGTCGGCGCGGCGGCGCGGCGGCGCGGCGAACCGCGCGCGGGTCGGTCGGCTCCACGCGGGGCGCGCCCGGAGCTCGCTCGGAGCGCGCCCGGAGCTCGAGGAGCGGCGGAGAGGCAGCTACAGGTCGACCTGCACGCCGAGCTCCACCACCCGCTCCGGCGGCAGCTTGAAGTAGCTCGGCGCCGAGCCCGCGTTCCGCGCCATCAGCGCGAAGATCGTCTCGGTGACCTTGCCCATCCGCCCCTTGTCGGTGGCGAGGATCGTCTCGCGGCCGAGGTAATAGGTCACGTCCGCGAAATCGATGGGTAGCTCGTGCTTCGCCGCCGCCAGCCGCAGGAGGGCTGGCACGTCGGTCGACTGCATGAACCCCGAGCGGATGAGGAGCTGGTGAACCCCCTTGTCGAGGCTCGCCAGCCGGAGGCGATCCCTGTCCGGGACCCGCGGGACGTGCTCCGTGACCACCGTCAGGAGCACCACGGTCTCGTGGAGCACCTTGTTGTGCTTGAGGTGGTGCGCGAGCACGTTCGGCGTCTTGCCCGCGCGCGAGCTCAGGAACACGGCCGCGCCGGGGACGCGCGCGCGGCAAGACGCGTCGAGCCCGCGGACGAACGCCTCGACCGACGGGACCGCCCGCGCGAAGCGCTCGGCGAGGATCACGCGGCCTCGCTTCCAGATCACCATCAGCGTGAAAAGGACCGCCGCGATGACGATCGGCACGTACCCGCCGTCGAGGAACTTGACGAGGTTGGCCCCGAAGAACGGCAGATCGAAGGCCAGGAACAGCAGCAGCAGCGGCAGCGCCTTCGCGAGCGGGACACCCCACGTGCTCCGCATCACGACGAAGTAGATGACCGACGTGATCCCCATCGTGCCGGTCACCGCGATGCCGTAGGCGGCGGCGAGCCGGCTCGAGTGCTGGAAGACCAGGACGAGCGCGAGGCAGCCGGCCGCGAGGGCCCAGTTCGTCACGGGGATGTAGATCTGCCCCTCGGCCTCGCTCGATGTGTGGAGCACCCGCGTCCGCGGCAGGTACCCGAGCTGGATCGCCTGGTGCGTGAGCGAGTACGCGCCGGAGATCAGCGCCTGCGACGCGATCACGGTGGCCATGGCGGAGAGCGCGACCAGCGCGTAGGTGAGGGGGCCCTTCGGCACCATCGCGAAGAACGGGCTCTCGGCGGCCTCGGGCGTCTGGAGCAGGAGCGCGCCCTGGCCGAAGTAGTTCAGCGCGAGCGCCGGCAGCGCGAGCCCGTACCAGGCGAGCCGGATCGGGCCGCGCCCGAAGTGCCCCATGTCCGCGTAGAGCGCCTCGCCCCCCGTGATGACGAGGACGACGGACCCGAGGATCCCGACCCCGTGGAGGCCGTGGTCGGCGAAGAAGCGCGCCGCGTGCAAGGGGCTCAGCGCGGCGAGCACCGCCGGGTTCCTGGCGATGAACGCGACGCCGAGCGCGGCGAGCGCGGTGAACCAGAGGACCATGATCGGGCCGAACACCTTGCCGACGCGCGCCGTCCCCCAGCGCTGCACGCTGAAGAGCCCCACGAGGATCGCGCAGGTGAGGGGCACGACGGCCGGCCGCAGCGCGGTCGTCGCCACGGCGAGCCCCTCCATGGCGCTCAGCACCGAGATCGCGGGCGTGATGACGCCGTCGCCGTACAGGAGCGCGGCGCCGAGCAGCACGAGCCCGGCGATCCACCCGACGCCCTTCGTCCCGCTGGTGCGCAGCCGCTCCGGCACCAGCGCGAGCAGCGCGAGGATGCCGCCCTCGCCGTCGTTGTCGGCGCGCGTGATGAAGGTGACGTACTTGACCGTGACCACCAGGATGAGCGACCAGAAGATCAGCGAGAGCAGCCCGAGGACGTTCCCGGGCGTGGGCGCCACGCCGTGCTCCCCGCCCACGCACTCCTTGAGCGCGTAGAGCGGGCTCGTGCCGATGTCGCCGAAGACGACCCCGAGCGCGGCCAGCGCGAGCGCGGCGGCGCCGCCGCGGTGGCCGTGCGCCTGCGGCGCGGCCTGCCCAGGTGCGCCGCCTGGCGCCGTTCCGCCGCCGTCGTGCGTCGCCTGCCGCTCCGTCGCGGAGGGAGCAGCGGTCGGCACGCCGGGGAGGCGCCGCGGGTCGTTCATGGGGCGCAGTCATAGCGCCTCATCGCCGTGAAAGCAGCGGCGCACGCGCGCCCGGCCGCGCGGCGAGCTATCCTGCGACGGCGGGCGATCCTCCGCAGGGCGCGCCAGCCTGCTGCGACCCACATGAAGAACACGACCGTGCCGACCGGCGATCAAGCGAGGAGCTCCGACGGAATCGACGCCGAGGGCAAGGAGGCGGAGCGCGTCGGCGCGGCGCCCGACGGGCGCCCCAGGGCGTCCCTCGTCGCGACGATGGCCGCGGTGCTCGCGGCCGCCTTCGCCGTGGCGCTCGCGGCCGAGTGGTGCGGCGTCGGGGCTCCCGCAGCGGACGCCGCGCGCCGGTGGACCTTCGTCGACGAGGTGAAGAGCCCCGAGACCCTCGGCTTCCGGACGCACGACGCGCGGGGCGGGGCGTGGGTCCTCGACGAGCACGCCGCGGCGACCGGCGCGCGCGCCCTCGTGAACCTCGCCGGCGCGCCCGGCGAGCCCCCGGCCATCGCGGTGCTCGACAGGCCGTCTGCGCGGGACCTGGAGGTCGATACGCGGTGCATGGTCTCCCCGGATCTGCCGGAGCAGGCCTGCGGCGTCGTGTTCCGGTACGTCGACGCGAAGAACTACTACCTCTCGCGCGTCGATGCGGTCGCGGGCGACGTCTCGCTGAGCGTGGTGGTCGGCGGGAGAGAGCAGCCGCTCGTCAGGGCGCGGGCGACGGTGCGCCCGTCGGTGTGGCAGGACCTCCGCGTCCGGGCCGTCGCCGATCGCTTCATCGTCGAGTGGAACGGCCGGCGCGTCATCGACGTCCCCGACGTCTCGCTCGGCGCCGCCGGCGGCGTCGGTCTGTGGGCCCGCGCGAGCTGCGTCGCCTATTTCGACGAGCTCGAGGTGCGGCCGCTCGCGGCGCGGCTGCACCCGGACGATCTGCTGCCCTCCCTGCTGTGATGCGCCCGCGGGCGGCGGCCCTCGGGCGGCGGCCAGCCGAGAACTTTCACCGCGCGCGCGCCGCGTGCGAGGCTGCCCGGCCCGAGCCGAAGCGCGGGCTCGCCGTCGAGCGCTCCAACGAGCGCTCGGGCCCCCTCCGGCAGATGTAGGATAAAGTAAGACACGAAAGTTGTCGTGTCCCGGCCGGGCAGGGTAGACGGGTCGTGGAGGCATCATGAGGCGCAGCAAAGGCGAGAGCATGGACACCGGGGCGGTGCGCAACCTGGAGGAGATCCAGGAAGAGGATCCCGGGGCTCGCCCATCGCGCGCGGGCGCGCTGGTGCTTGCCTCGCTCGGCGGGGCGTGCATCGTCTTCGCGGCCGTGGCGCTCCTGCGCGCCCCGCAGCGCGAGCGGCCGGTCAGTGCCGATCCGCTCGGCGATCTCGTCGCGCGCACCCACCCGGCCGGCGTGAAGCCGGCGCCGCGCGCCGCCACGATCGGCGAAGACGTGACCTTTCCCGCGATCCTGTCGGACGCGGAGCACCCGACGACAGCGCTCGAGGCCGTGCGCGATCCGCGGGCGGCCAGGGCGGCCGCCTCGGGTCAGCCCGGTGAGCCGGGCCAGCCGCCGGTCCTGGACGCCGGCCCGCCGCTCGCCGCGGACCGGCTCCCCGTGGTCCCGCTGCCGGCGCAGCACGTCCTCGGGCCCGCGGCGGGCGAGGTCGCCCCGAACGATACGCTCACGGCGATGGCCCGCCACGTGTCGCGCGAGGAGGGGCCGGAGACCGAGCGGGGCGGGCCGGGCGGCTACCAGCTCCAGGTGAGCTCGTTCAAGGAGCCCGCCGACGCGGAGGGCTTCGCGGCGGCCCTGCGACGCCGTGGGCACAAGGCGTACGTCGAGCCGGCGTACGTCAAGGGACGCGGCCTCTGGCACCGCGTCCGCATCGGCCCCTTCAAGTACAAGCGCTCGGCCGTCATCTACCGGCAAGAGTTCGAGGCCAAGGAGCGCCTGGTTACATTCATCGTCGATCCGCCCAAGACGACAGTCAAAGTGACTGACAGCCCCGGCGACGACGCGTAGATCAGAAGCTCAGGAGAGCTCTGATCCGATGTACCCACGAACGGCGCGGCGCCTGATGCCGCGGCGAATGGTGACGCTCCTCGTCGCGACCCTCGGAGCGCTGTCCGGGTGCACAGCGCTCTCGGGGGTGAACGAGCTTCAGTTCGGTCCCGAGGAGGCCTCGGGCGGCGCCGGCGGCTCCGGGACGGCCGGCGCCTCGGGCGGCTCCGGTGGGCTGGGCGGAGCAGGCGGCGCGGGCGGCGCCGGCGGCTCGGGCGGCGGCTGCCCGGAGGGCGCTCTCTGTCCCGTGGAGGTGGCCGTCGGGCAGAAGCGACCGCTCGGCATCGCCGTGGACGCGACGCACCTCTACTGCGCGAGTCGGGGCGACGCGGGGGCCGCCAACGGCTCCGTGGTCCGGGTGCCGCTCGACGGCAGCGACATGACGCCCCCGCCGCTCCAGGACGGCCTCGACGAGCCGGCCAGGATCGCCGTCGACGCGAGCTGGGTCTACTGGACGAACTACGCGGGCGGCGTGCCGGAGGCGGGGAGCGTCATGAAGGTGTCGCTCGACGGCAGCACGAAGCCCGACCCGATCGCCGCGCAGGTGAGCGGCCCCTTCGGGATCGCCGCCCACGCGGACAACGTTTACTGGGCGAACCGCACGGGCGAGCAGGTCATCGCGCCCGCCACGGTCCTGGCGGCGCCTGGCGAGCCGAGCAGCGTCGCCGTGCGCAACGACCGCCTCTACTGGTCAAACACGACCCGCGGCACGATCGCGGTCTGGGAGTTCGGCACCGGCGCGTTCTCCAGCATGGTGACCGGGCAGGCGGGGCCGACCGGGATCGCCGTGGACGACGCGAACGTCTACTGGGTGAACACCGACGGCGGCACCGTCATGAAGGCGCCCGTCGGCGGCGGTGAGCCGATCGAGCTCGCGTCCGGGCAGGACCATCCGTACCTCATCGCCGTGGACCAGGAGCATGTCTACTGGACCAATTTCGGTGTCCTTGGCGGCGTGAACGGCTCGGTGATGAAGGTGCCTGTCGCCGGCGGCGAGGCGCTCGTGCTCGCTGCCTCCCAGGACGCGCCGACAGGCATCGCCGTGGACGAAGGCCATGTCTACTGGGCCAACGAGGGCGACGGCACGATCATGAAGCTGCCCAAGTAACGACCAGATCGAGGCCATCGCGCGCGCGGAGCGGCCGCGCGAGGCAGCCGGCGGAGCACCTTCGCCGCGTCAGCCCCGCGGCCGGCGCGACCCCTCGGGGGGCGCCTCCGAGAGCGCCGCCGCCGGCGTGAGCGCGCAGGACAGCACCCCCTTGGCCCCGGCGAGCTGCCCAGCGAGCTCGGTCAGCGCCGCGCCGCGGCCCTTCAGCGCCATGACCTGCAGCATCCGGCCCTCGTCGAGGCGGACCAGCAGGCTGGAGATCACCGACCCCGCGTGCTGCTCCTCCAGCGCGGAGATCCGCTGCACGAGCTCCCGCACCTCGGGCGCGTAGACGACGGTCAGCGTGGCCGCCACCTCGGCCCCCTCGTCCCACGCGGCGCGCGTCAGGTCGGCGCGGACCAGATCCCGCAGCGCCTCCGAGCGGTTCTCGTATCCCTGCGCGGTGATGCGCCGATCGAACTCGGCCAGCAGCGCTCGATCCATCGCCACGCCGAAGCGGACCAGGTCGCTCATCGTGGGGCGCAGGCTAGCGGGGCAGGGGTCCAGGCGGGAAGGGGATCGCCGCCCTGGAGCAAGCCGCGCCGCGATCCGGGAGCAGGCCGCGCCGGCGAGCAGACGCAGGCCGCACCGTCGTCCGGGAGAAACCCGCGCCGGGCGGCCGCGGCGGGGAGCGGCTCGCCGGCCTGCTCAGCTCTTGCGCCGCTCGAGGTGCCGCCGCGCGGCGTCCTTCACCGGCGACGTGACGTTCTTGCTCTTCGCGATGCCCCGGAGGTCCGACTCGCGCAGGTGCTGGACCAGGCGCGTCGCCACGAGCACCGGCGTCCTCGGGTTCTCCACGAGGTGCCTCTTCACCGTGTAGCTCTTCAGCCACTCCGGCGTCGTCGAGATGATCCGCAGCACCTCGTCCGAGATGTTCCGGTTGCGGCTGATGAGGACGACCTCCTCCTCCTGCATCTGCGGGCTGCGCACGGCGGCGCTGGCCACGAGGCGGTTCGAGTCGCGCACGAGCAGCATCCGCTCCTCGCGCGTGCCGAGCATCGCCCGCCGGATCCGCTGCGACATGGTCATGTCGGCGAGCCGCTTGTAGAGCGGGACGTACTGCTCCTTGAGCTCCTCCTTGCCCTCCTCGTCCTCGACGTGGGTGTCCACGGCCTCGTCGGCCGCGAGCGCCTCCGCGAGCGCCTGCGTCTCGGCGAACAGCACGTCGTCCGGCGTGGGCTCCGGCGACGGCTCGGCGATGAGCTCGTCCTTGATCGCGAGGCTGACCTCGCGCCACGCCGGGATGCCCGAGAGCTCGACCCCGTTGCGGGAGGCGAGGTCGACGAGGCGGTCGGCCGTCGACATCCGCGTGTGCTTGTTGAGGTAGAGCTTCTCGATGACGCGCGGGTTCTTGAGCAGCCGCTCCTCGTTGACGGCGATGATCTCGGTCACCGCCTCATCGCCGGTCCGCGCGAGCTCCTCGAGCGTCTCCGCGGCGATGGCCGGCATCGCGCAGAGCCGCTCGACCACCGGGAGGCGATCCGCGTAGAGGCGGGCCAGCCGATCGACGACCGCGGGCTGCAGGTCACCCCCGAGCGCGCCCTGGAGGAGCGGCTCGGGGAGCGCGGAGAGCGTCTTCGCCGCGGCCTCGCGGGCGGGCTCCTCCTCGCGCGACGCGAGCAGCACGAGCAGCGTCACCACCTCGCCCGGCTTGAGCCCGGGGGCGATGCCGCGCGCGGCCATGTCCCGGAGCTTCTGCGGCGCTCCCGGCTGCGCCATCTTCTGCGCGGGCGCCGAGAGGGCGCCGACGTCGATCGGCGCGATCATCGGCCGCTCCTCCTCGGCCCGGCCGCGCGCCGGGAGGACGAGCGCGTCGTCGGCCGAGCGGCGGAGCTCGAAAGCAAACGTGAAGGACGTGACGCGCGTAACGCGCGTAACGCGCGTGATGAGCGTGACGGAGGTGGCGCGAGCGAGGCGAAGGGCATGCGATCCTCCACGGCGGGGGCATTGCTGCCCCGCGATCTGCGGATTATCCTGAGGTCGCTGTGTGCCTGAAAGGCGCGGCGATCGTCAACGGATAACCGACAGCGCAGGTGGAGCGCGCCATGTGCCGAGATGAGCCCGAGGTCCGGGGGCGCGGCGCTGGTACGTTCGTCAAATCCAGCACCGGCAGAGGAGCGCGACATGGGGATTTTCGATTTCGTGAAGAGCGGCGTCCGCGAGATGATGATCGCGCGCCCGGACGCGGCGAAGCATCTCATCGTCTACAAGCACCCGGACCAGAACGTCCCCTTCTGGTCGCAGCTGACCGTCGACAGCGATGAGTGTGCCCTCTTCTTCAAGGACGGCCGGTACGTCGGTTATCTACCGACGGGGCGCCACACCCTGCAGACGCAGAACATCCCGTTCCTGAACAACCTGGTCAACAAGTTCACGGGCGGGGACGTCTTCATCGCCGAGATCTTCTTCGTCAAGATGCAGCCGGTCCGCGGCGTGCCCTTCGGCGGGCCGCTGGAGTCGATGGAGGACCCCATCCTCTACGAGTTCGTGACGCCGCGCATCTTCGGCGAGTTCTCGCTGGTCGTGGTCGACCCGGTGCGGTTCGTCGTCGGCTACCACGGGCAGTGCGGCGGCAGCGGCGACAACGACGTCGTCTTGAGCTGGATCAAGGGCAAGTTCTTCATGAGCGTGAAGACCGTGATCGGCCAGGTCTGCGCGCAGCAGCAGAAGAGCCTGCTCAACCTCGGCGGCATGAGCATGGAGCTCGGCGCCCGCATCGTGCAATCGGCGCCGAACCTCGAGGAGATCGGCTGCAAGATCCTGGAGATCGGCAACTTCAACATCAACTTCTCGGCCGAGGACCAGAAGCTCCTCCGCGACGCGAACAAGGCGCGCGGCGAGGCGCGTCGGGGCATCGGCGTCGCGCAGGACACCGCCCGCGCGAAGCAGTTCGAGCTCGACCAGCGGTTCCAGCAGGACGCGCGGTACGTGCAGCAGCTGGCGGGCAACTGGCAGAACTACGCCGCCGGCCAGGCGATGCTAGGGGCCGGCGAGGGCATGGCGCAGGGCGGCGACGGCAGCGGCGTCGCGGGGCTCGGGGCCCAGGTGGCGATCGGCGCCGGCCTGGCGCAGGCGATGAACCCCGCGATGGCGGCGCAGGGCCAGCCCCACTTCGTGCCGCCGCACCTGCAGCAGCCGGGAGGCTACCCGGGCGCGCCGCAGCAGGGCTACCCGGGTGCGCCGCAGCAGGGCTACCCGGGCGCGCCGCAGCAGGGCTACCCGGGCGCGCCGCAGCAGGGCTACCCGGGCGCGCCGCAGGCCGCTCCCGCCGCAGGGCCTTCGATCGAGCAGCGCCTCGAGCGCCTCGCGGACCTCAAGAACAAGGGCCTCATCACGGACGAGGAGTTCCAGGCCCGCAAGGCGAAGATTCTGGAGGAGATCTGAGCCCTTCTGGGCACGTTGCCCGCCGCGTTCAGCGACGGGTCGCGGGGGGCCGCGCTCACCGCGGTCGCCACCTGTCGCTATCTGATCCGAACCACCGCGCGCGCTTTCGGCTAGACTCGCCGGGGTGCCAGTAACGCTCCGCATGGCCGGGGATGCTCAGCCCGAGATGACCGCCGGCGAGTCCGAGGCTGCCGAGCTGTTCCATCGGGAAGAGATCCCACGGCCGCACGGGGACAAGGTGAGCTCGCAGCCGCCGGCGCGCAGCGATGCGCCCCCGCGCGGCGACGCGCGCCCGCGCAGCGACGCGCCGGGCCCTCACGGCGACACGCTCCCCGTGATGCCGGTGCACCCGACCCGCGGCGACGCGCTCCCGGGGATGCCGGTACACCCGACCCGCGGCGACGGCCTCCCGGTGGTGCCGGTGCTGCCGACGCGCGGCGACCTGCTCCAGGCGCGCCGGGGGAAGGTGAAGCAGGTCCCGCGCGCGCGGCGCTGCCCGACCTGCAAGCTGACCTTCTCCGGGGACTCCAGGTTCTGCCCGTTCGACGGCGATCCGCTGGCCGACGCGCCGGACTGGAACCCGGCCGCCGATCCGCTGCTCGGGCGCACGATCGACGGCCGCTACGAGGTGCAGGCGGTCGTGGGCGAAGGAGGGATGGGGACCGTCTACGAGGTGCGCCACAAATCCCTCGGCCGCCTCTTCGCCCTGAAGGTGCTCCGGCGCGACATCGCGCAGGACGCCGAGCTGGTCGCCCGCTTCATCCAGGAGGCCAAGGCGGCGGCGGCGATCGGCCACCCCAACATCGTCGCGGTGAGCGACTTCGGCGCGATCGAGGTCGAGCCGGCGCAGCCGGAGCTGCCCTTCTTCGTCATGGAGTTCCTCACCGGGGCCTCCCTCGCGGCGCTGCTCCGCACCGAGAGGACGCTGCCGGCCGAGCGGGTCGGGCAGATCATGCTGCAGTGCGCCGCGGCGCTCGGCGCCGCGCACGCGGCCGGCGTCATCCACCGCGACCTCAAGCCCGACAACGTGTACCTGGTCCGCAACGGCGATCAGGAGTTCGTCAAGCTGCTCGACTTCGGCGTCGCGAAGGTCGCCGGCGGCAAGCGGCTCACCCGCATCGGCATGGTGTTCGGGACGCCGCACTACATGAGCCCGGAGCAGGCGGAGGGGAAGCGCATCGACGCCCGGGCGGACATCTACGCGCTCGGCGTCCTCATGTACGAGTGCTTCGCGGGGCGCGTCCCGTTCGAGGCGGACACCTACATGGGCGTGCTGACCAAGCACATGTACATGTCGCCCGAGCCGCTCGAGCAGGTGATGCCGGACGCGTCCACGCTCGGCGCGTTCGGTCCGATCGTCATGCGCTGCCTCGCGAAGAACCCCGAGGAGCGCTTCGCGTCGATGGCCGACCTCGCCGCGGCCATCGAGCTCGCGCTCGAGGCGCCGACCCGCGCGGCCGCCGCCATGCTCCAGGACGAGCACGCGCGCCGCGATCCGCTGAAGCTGCGCGAGCGCGACGAGATGCTCGGCCCGGTCCAGGTGCCCCAGGAGCCGGCCAATCCGCTGTCGATGGGCGCGCGCGTGGCGATCGCGCTCGCGGCGATCCTCGTGCCGATCGCGATCGCCCTCGGGTTCCGCGCCCTGCGCGCCTCGGCGCGCGAGGCGGCGCCCGAGGCGGCCGCCCCGGGCGCCCTCCAGGCGCCGCCCGACGACCGCGCGCCCGACGACCGCGCGCCCGATCCTCAGCCGCCGGCGGGCGACGAGCCGCCGCCAGCGACGGCGACCGCGAGCGCGGCGGCCGCGCCGCTCTCGCAAGAGCCGACGCGCCCGCCGGGGCCGGCCACGGTGAGCCCGGCGCGCCCGCCGGTCCCGACGGCCCGGCCGTCGGCGACCGCCGCGCCCAGCATGAGGCCGCAGTCCACCGGCGATATCGTCGATCCCTGGAAGCGCTGATCGCGCGCGCGGCCCACGACGAAACCTGGCCTTCCCAGGCGTCCTGTGCGCACGATGGACGCCGTCGATCGCCGGGCCCATGGCGGCGGGACAGGCGGTCGACGGCAGCGGCGACGCGCAGGGCGGAGCGCTTGACAGCGTCCGCTCGGGCTCGCCATCCTTCGCGAGGCGGAAACCTCTAGTGGCCAAGCAACAGCTCCTCCTGGTCGACGCGGATCCACGCAGCGTTCGGGTCCTCGAGGTCAGCCTGAAGAAGGCCGGTTACAGCGTGACCACCGCGAAGGACGGAGCGGACGCCCTCGCGAAGCTCGAGGTCTCCACGCCGGACCTCGTCCTCAGCGACACCCGCCTGCCGAACGTGGACGGCTACGCGCTCGTCCGCAAGATGAAGGAGCACGCGGACTGGGCCGCCATCCCGGTCGTCTTCCTCACGAGCCAGCGGTCGATCGAGGACAAGATCCGCGGGCTGGAGCTCGGCGTCGAGGACTACCTGACGAAGCCGATCTTCGTGCGCGAGCTCATCGCGCGGGTGACGCTGCTCCTCGCGCGGCGGACGCGCGAGGGGATCACGACGCGCCACTTCTCGACCACCGGGCGGACCCGGTTCTCGGGATCGATCCTCGACATGAACGTCGTCGATCTCCTGCAGACGTTCGAGGTGAGCCGGAAGAGCGGGATCGTCCACCTGTCGCACGGGGACAACGAGGCGCAGGTCTACTTCCGCGAGGGCAAGGTGGTCGACGCGACGCTCGGCCGGCTCTGCGGCGAGGAGGCCGTCTACCGCGCGCTCCTGTGGAACGAGGGGACGTTCGAGGTCGAGTTCTGCAAGGTCGACAACCCCGACGTGATCGAGACGTCGACGCAGGGCCTCCTGATGGAGGGCATGCGCCGGGTCGACGAGTGGGGCCGGCTCCTCGAGGCGCTGCCGTCGCTCTCCACCGTGTTCGAGGTCGACAGCGAGGAGCTGCTCGAGCGGCTGAACGAGATCCCCGACGAGCTGAACGGGATCCTGCGCCTGTTCGACGGCAAGCGGACGCTGATGCAGGTGGTCGACGCGTCCCCGTTCGAGGATCTCTCGACGCTCTCCACCATCTCGAAGCTCTATTTCGAGGGGCTGCTCGTCCCCGCCGCCGCGCTCCCGCCGGACGACGTCGTGCCGAGCGAGCCGGAGGCGGCGTTCCACGACGAGTTCTCGCCGCTCTCGTCGCCGTCGGGCGCGCGGCGCTCCCACTACCCCGACGGGGGCCCGGGGAACGCCGGCGGCGACGACCTCGAGGACGCCGCGGTGGTGCCGGCGCCGCTCTCGACCCGGCTGTCGCCGCAAGTGCTCCCGCGCTCCCGGTCCGGGCAGGAGCTGCTCGCGCAGGCGGCGGACCCCGGCGTGGAGTCCTCCGGACGCCCCCTGACGGCCCGCAGCGCGGTCCACGGGGCGGCCGGACAGACGGCCGGCGCGAGCGCCGCGGCGCGGCCAGGCGGTGCGGCGGGGGGTCGGTCGCCGTCGGATCCGCCGCGGAGCGCGGCGTCGGCGGCGCTGGGGCGGCCGGGCGGCGCGGCGGGGGGCCGGTCGCCGTCGGATCCGCCGCGGAGCGCGGCGTCGGCGGCGCTGGGGCGGCCGGGCGGCGCGGCGGGGGGCCGGTCGCCGTCGGATCCGCCGCGGAGCGCGGCGTCGGCGGCGCTGGGGCGGCCGGGCGGCGCGACGGGGGGCCGGTCGCCGTCGGATCCGCCGCGGAGCGCGGCGTCGGCGGCGCTGGGGCGGCCAGGCGGCGCGGCGGGGGGCCGGTCGCCGTCGGATCCACCGCGGAGCGCGGCGGCCGCCGCCGTCGCCGCCGCGGCGGTGCGGATCGCGCGCGCCGAGGCGCAAGTGGACCGGGATCAAACGCTCGCCAGCAGCGATGAGGCGCCGCTCACGCGGCCGCTGGTCACGCCCCGCAGCTTCGCGCAGAAGCAGGGCACCGCGAAGACCGAGAGTCCTCCTGCCTCGAGCGCTCCGGTCAGCGGTCCCATCGAGAAGCGCTTTCGATCCTGGCCGCCCGAGGCTGCCTCGGCGCCGCTGTCGCGCCCGCCGCCGCCGTCGCGCCCGCCGCCGCCGCCCGAGGCGCCCGCGCCAGAGCCGGCCGCCGACGAGGCCGAGCGCGCCGCGGCCGTTGCGTCGACGACCCCCACGCTGCGGCCCCGCCCGCCGAGCGACGCGCCGCCCGCCATCTCCATCCCGCGCGACGCGCCGCGGATCCTGGCGCTGCAGCCCGGCGATGCGGCGGTCGCGGAGGCACGCTCGCTCGAGCTCGCCGCGGCGGCGCCGGACGGCGCGCCGGCCGACGTGGTCCCGGCGGCGAGCCTCGCGGCGGCGCCGGACGACGCGCCCCCGAGCGACGCCGCGCCGCTCAGCGAGAGCGAGCGCTTCTTCCTCCGCGCAGAGGAGCACGCGCCGGCGAGGCTCGGAGCGCACGGGCTCCCGCCGGCCGCCGAGGATGCCGACACCACCGCCGGCGCGCTCGAGGCCACGCTCTGGAGACCCGGCCAGGAGGCGCGCCGGGCCCGCCTCGCCCGGATCGCCGCCGGCCTGGTCACGGCGGTCGCGATCGGGGCCGTCGGCGTGTGGCTGGTCAGCCAGACGCGACGCCCCGCGCCCGCCGCTCCGGTCGACGCGTCGCTGGAGGGCGCACGGCAGGGCCCGCCCCCCTCGGCTCCCGCCGCGCCGGAGGGCGAGCCGACCGGCGCTGCCGCACCAGGGCTCCCCACGGCGAGCCCCGCCGACACCCCGGCCGCGCCGGCCGGGACGAGCCCCGACGCGCCGGCCGGGACGACTCGCGCCGCGCCGGCCCCCACGGCGCAGCCGAGCGCGCCGTCGACGGCGGCGCACGGTGGCCCTCCGCCCCGAGCGGCGCCGCCGGCGCCCGCTTCCGCCGCGCCCGCTGCGCCGGACGAGGAGGGCGGGTCCCTCTCGTCGCGCGTGATGCGCGCGCTCGAGGCGGGGCAGGCCGGCAAGGCGGTCCAGCTCGCGCAGCAGCTCACGGCCGCCTCCCCGGGGAGCGCCAGCGCGTGGCACCTCCGCGGCGCCGCGGAGCAGTCCGCCGGGCGCGGCGGGCAGGCCTCGTTCCGCAAGTGCGCCGAGCTCTCCGCGCCCGACTCTCCGCTCGGCGCCGAGTGCCGCGCGCTCGCCGGCATGCCGTGATCGCGCGCGGCGAGCGCGCCGCGCTCAGCGCGACCGCGACCTGAGCCGGGGATCGAGGGCCAGGGCCGCCAGATCGAGCGCCACGGTGGCGAGCACGATGGCGGACGCGGCGAAGAGCACCGTGCCCACGATGAGCGGGCCGTCCCGGTTCTGCAGCGCCTCGACGGCCATGCTCCCGACGCCGGGCCAGCGGAAGAGCTTCTCCGTGACCATCGCGCCGCCCGCCATCGCGCCGAAATCGAGGGCGGCGAGCGTGGCGAGCGGCAGCAGCGCGTTGCGCAGCGCGTGAACGACGAGCGCGCGCAGGCGAGAGGCGCCCTTGGCCCGCGCGGTCCGGATGAAGTCCTGGCGGAGCAGCGCCCGGAGCTCCTCGCGGACGATGCGCGCGCAGAGGGCGCTGCCGAAGACGCCGAGGGTCAGCGCCGGCAGGGCCAGCGAGCGCAGTTGCTCGCCCGCCGTGGCGCCGTACCCGTCGTAGGGCAGGAGCCGGAGCTTGTAGGCGAGCACGTACTGCAGGGCGGGACCGATCACGAAGGTCGGGGCGCTGGCGCCGAGCAGGGCGGCGCCGAGCGCCGCGTCCTCCCAGGCCGTCCCGCGGCGGGCCGCCGCGACGATCCCGAGCGCGAGGCCGAGCACGAGCTGCACCAGGAGGGCGGCGAGCGCGAGCTCCACGGAGCGCGGCGCCTTCGCCTCCAGCAGATCCACGACCGGCTTGCGGTAGTGGAAGCTGTAGCCGAGGTCGACGTGCAGGCCGAGCGGCCCTTCCGCGCAGCTCCGGTGCTCGGGGTCGCCGCGGGCGCCCGCCCGCGCGCGGTCGTGGTCGACGCCGCCGGCGTCGCCGCCCCGCGCCGGGCCGACGTGGACGAGCCGGCGGACGAACCGCGCGAACTGCACGGGGACCGGGCGATCCAGCCCGTAGATCGTCCGGACGCGCTCGAGATCCGCGGCCGAGGCCTGCGGCCCGACGAGCATCCGCGCCGCGTCGCCGGGCAGCAGGTACGCGATCCCGAAGGAGACGGCCGTGACCCCGGCGATCAGGATCGCCGCCCACGCGAGGCGCCGCAGGACGTGCGCGAGCGCGGCGCGCACGGCGGAGGCGCGGCCAGCGCGCACCACGGAGGCGCGGGGGCGGGACGCGGAGCCGGGGAGCGCGGGCGTCGTGCTCATCGCGGGAGGGCGGCGCGCGCGAGCAGCGCGCGGAGCGGCCCGCCGGGCCTCGACCTGCTCGCGCGGGTCCCCGCGCCGCCCGCGGGCCGCGCGGACGGGTCGAGCCAGACCTCGTGGAAGCGCGACGGGACCAGGGCCGAGGGCTCGTAGCCGCGCACGTAGGGGTGCCAGAGCTCGAGCTGGCGCAGGGTGTACGTCGGCACCCAGGGCGCCAGATCGCGGACGATGCGCTCGGCGCGAGCGTAGAGCGCGAGGCGCCGCCCGCGGTCCTGCTCCGCGTGGGCGGCGTCGAGCGTGCGATCGAGCTCCTCGCTGCTGAAGAACGCGTAGTTCTGCGAGCCCTCGTCGCGGATGGCGCGCGTCGAGAGCGTCGGCTCGAAGATGCCCGCCGGATCGGGGAAATCGGCCTGCCACCCGACCCACCCCATGGGGACGGCGCGGCGCCGCGACGCCTCGGCGAGGTAGGTCGCCCAGCTGACGAGCCGCAGGCGCACGCGGAGGCCCACCCGCGCGAGCTGCTGCTGGACGATCTCGCCGATCGCCTGCTCCATGGTGTCCGGGACCGCGATGTAGTCGATCTCGTGCGGGTAGCCGCCCCTGCCGGTCGCCGGGTCGTACGGGTAGCCGGCAGCGGCCATCTGCGCGAGCGCGCGCGGGAGGTCGTGCCGCCGCATCGGCTCGTCGCGCGCGGGCCCCGGGATCGACGGCGGCAGCACCCGGTCGAGGGCGACGAGATCGGAGCGCACCTTCTCGAGCACGGAGGGGTCGAGCGCGAAGGAGACCGCGCGCCGGACGGCGAGCTGATCGAACGGGGCGACCTCGGTGTTGAGGAAGACGGCGTTGGTCCTGTTCCGCGTCACCCAGCGCATGCGCCCCTCCCACGCGGGGTCGGCGCGGTAGGTCGCCGCGTCGATCGCCGTCAGCTCGCGCAGGGCGTCGAGCTCGCCCTCCTCGAACTTGTAGCGCTGCGTCGTCGCGCGCACCCCGGTCTCCCACGCGATCCCGTCGAGGTACGGCAGGCCCGGGCGGAAGTACCCGCCGTGCCGGGCGAGCCCGATGCTGCCGTCCTGGTCCCACCGCTCGACGCGGAACGGGCCAGCGCCGCACGGCGGGGGAGGGCTCGCCGCGTCGACCACGGCGCCGGACGAGGGGCACACCGGCGCCATGAACGCGAGCGTCATGCGCGGCAGGAAGGTCGCGTCCGGCGCGCGCAGGTCGATGGCGACGGTGTGGTCGCCGAGCACCCGCACGCCGGCGAGGTGCGGCGCCGCGCCCGCCCGGTACGCGGCGAAGCCCTCGATCATGTCGTACTCGCTCGCGCCCGGGCTCGGCGTCCTCGGGTGGAGCGTCCGCTCGATCGAGCGCTTCACGTCCGCGGCGCGGAGCTCCGCGCCGTCGTGGAACCGCACGCCCTCGCGCAGCGCGAAGACGTACGTCCGCCCGTCCCGCTCGACCGCGATGGAGCGCGCGAGATCCGGCGTGAGCTGACCGCCCCGGTCCCACGTGACGAGGCGGGAGAAGACGAGCTCCGCGACGGAGCTCGCGAGCTCGTCGTAGGCGAGCGCCGGGTCGAGCGTGCGGGCGTTGACGGTGGTCGCGAGGCGCAGCGTCCCGCCCCGCGCGGGCGCGTCTGGGTCGGCGCCGGACGGATGAAGCGCCGCCGCTCGGCCGAGCGGCGGGCGCACGCGGCCCGGCGAGCCGAAGGAGAGGAGGAGCAGCGCCGCGCCCGCGAGGAGCAGGTCGACGGGCAGGCGCCGGCCGCGCGGCAGCTCGGCGCCGGCTGGATCGAGCGCGTCGCGGAGCCCCTCGCTCGCGCGGTGGAAGCCGAGCACGGCGAGCAGGATGGCGAAGCCCGGCGCCGCGAGGAGGAGCGGCTTCACCCCGAGGTACGGCTCGGCCTCGTGCAGCATGCGGCCCCAGGTCGCTGTCGGCGGCTGCACGCCGACGCCGAGGTAGCCGAGGGCGGCCTCGGCGAGGAGCATCTGCGCGGCGCTGATCGTCGCGAGGGCGAGCAGCGTCCCGCCGACGTTCGGCAGGACGTGCCGCCGGACGACGTGCAGCGGCCCGGCGCCGAGCGCGCGCGCGGAGGCCACGAAGTCGCGCTGCGCGAGCTCCAGGGTCTTGGCCCTGACGACCCGCGCCGCCCCGGTCCACCCCGTCAGGCCGAGCACGAGCAGGATCGTCCCCACGTCCGCGCGCCCCACGGCGACGCCGATCGCGGTCACGAACAGGAGGTAGGGCAGGGCGAGGATCACGTCGACGAGCCGCATGAGCGCGCCGTCGAGGGCGTCGAGCCGCGTGCCGCTGGCCATGCCGGCGGCGACGCCGACGAGCGCGCCGAGGCCCGTCGCGAGGGCCGTGGACGAGATCGCGATGGCGAGCGAGAGCCGCGCGCCGTGCGCGAGGCGCGCGAGCAGGTCGCGGAAGAGCGGGTCCGTCCCGAGCCAGTGGTCGGCCGACGGCCCGGGCGGCGCGCCGAAGGCGTCGCGGGACAGGCTGAAGTCGCTCGCGTTCGGGTCGACGCCGATGACGGCCGGCCCCGCCGCGGCGAAGAGCGCGAGGAGCGCGACGATCCCGAAGCCGAGCAGCGCCGCCCGGTCGTGCAGCAGGCGCCGCGCCGCCTCGTCGCCGAGGAGGGCCCGGGCCACGCGCCGGCCTGCTCGCGCCGCCCGCGCCGCCCGCGCCGCCCGCGCTGCCCGCGCTGCCTCACCACCGGGCGCGCGCCGCGCCCAGCGCCCCATCACCGCTTCCCTTCGAGGAACTGCGTCACGAGCGCGACGAACTCCTCCGGCCGCTCCTCGTGCGGCGAGTGCCCCGCGTCCATGATCTCGAGCATCGCCCCGGAGATCTCGCGGGCCAGCCGCTGCGCGCCCGAGGCCGGGAAGATGCGGTCGTCGCGCCCCCACACGACGAGGGTCGGCGCCGTGACCCGGGTGAGGCGCGCGACGACGGGGCGCGCGTCGAGCACCGCGCGCATCACCGCGTGGGCGCTCTCGCGCGCCGAGGGGGCGTTGAAGAGGTCGTAGTGCCGGTCGACGCGCGACAGCGGCACCGTCGCGTCGGCCCGGAAGACGTCCTCGCGGAAGAACGACCGGAACATGCCGCGGCCGTGGAGCTGCTTGAAGACGATGCCGCCGACGACGGGCAGGAGCGGGAGCTTCATCCTGAAGCTCATCGGGAACGGGTAACAGAGCGCGTCCTCCAGGACGAGCCGCTGGACGAGCTCCGGGTGCTCGGCGGCGAGGGTGATCGCGACGGCGGCGCCCATCGCGTGGCCGACGAGGTGCGCCCGGCCGACGCCGAAGGCGGCGATGAGGTCGGCGATGGCCTCGGCGAACGTCTCGATCCCGTAGGCGTACCGCGCCGGGCTCGGCTTCTCGCTCTCCCCGAACCCCGGGAGGTCCGGGGCGATGACATGGAAGCGCTGGGCGAGCGCGTCGATCACGTCGTCGAACTCCAGGTGGCTGACGAGGAAGCTGTGGATCAGCAGGAGCGCCGGGCCATTGCCGGCCCCGGCGACCAGGACCCGCATCCTGACACCCCGGGCGGTGACGTCCCTGATGACGCGTTCGACCGGTCGGGAGGTGGCGGGCGAGGCCGCGCCCCGACCCTCGCTGGCAAGGACCTTGGCCATGGTGGCGACGAGACTATCAGCCCTTTTGTCTGAATTGACCGATGTGTGTCACGGTAGGGGCGATGTCGCCGCACGAGCCTCCTCGCGCGCCAGATGCCTCCTGGCGCGCACCCATTGCCCCATGCGCCGCGCTTTTCCCGCCCGGACCCCGACTTCGCGACGTACGGAGCGGATCGAGCCGCGACCCCGACGGACGAAAAATGTCCGAGGCATGTCAAGAACCCCGGGAAAGCACCGCGTCCCGCGACAGCCACACAATAATCGTAGTCGCGTCAATTGACTGTATTCCATTCAGTGGAATAGAGTCGCCCGCGTCGGTTGGGTAGGGCCTCCGGCAATCGATGGGAGGACCGGTGCAGAGGATCCCCGAGGACGTGCTGGATCGCATTGAGCGGGAGCACGCCCAGGGGATCACCTCGAGCGATATCCTGGAGCTTTTCGCAGCGCATGGCATCAAGTTCAGCGAGGCGACGCTCCGGAAGTACGTGCAGCTCGGCCTGCTCCCGCGCAGCGTGCGCGTGGGGCGTAAGGGCAAGCACCAGGGTTCGCAGGGGATGTATCCGGCCACGGTAGTCCGCCAGGTTCAGCGCATCAAAGAGATGATGGCCCAGGACTACACCATCGAAGAGATCCAGCGTGAATTCCTGTTCGTGAGAGGTGATATCGAGGAGCTCGAGCGCACGATGACCAAGGTCTTCAATGCGCTCAGGGACGCCGCCAAGGAGAGGCGGAGCGAGACGAGCGGGAGGGCGATAGCCCAGGACCTCGCGAGCGCGGAGACGCTCGCGAGGGAGCTCGTCGCGAAGCTGTCGTTGATAGAAGAGCGCTTGATGGCGCAAGCGCGGCTCACGAAACAGGCGGCCTCTTCCTGAGGGGCCGAGTCACTGGGGTCTTCGTCTTCGTGGAGTGAATGGGGCGGCGGGCGCGGCCCCTCCTGGGTTTGATGCGATCGACGGGGCGAGCGCTGGCTCGTTTCGTCGCGATTTTTTCAGGGACGGCATCCGGCGTTACGTCGGGCAATGAGCGGTGCTCTTTGCGCTCGAGCTGGGACTCGGGCGTGGGGGGAAACGCGCGCGCTTGAGAGCGGAGACGCTACCAAACGGAGGCAGCGCATGGCGACGGTGTCTGACAGCGAGCTCGAGATCTTCGGCCTGGACGGTGCGGATGCGGTGGGCGGTGAGTGCGACCCGGCGGGCTCGAACGAGCCAGTCGTCGAGGGGGCGCTCGCGCTCCAGGTCGACCCCGCGGCGCCCGGGAACCCCATCACGCGCGAGCAGCGCAGGTCCCGGCGCAAGCGCGAGATCCGGGCGCGGACGATCAGCGTCAAGCGCATGACCAAGCGCGAGCTGGAAATCGGCCGGATGCTGTACCCCGAGACCGATTACTACAAGCCGCGGACCCGCGCCGAGTGCGTCGACGGCCCGCGGCCGTGCCCGTACGTCTCGTGCCAGCACCACCTCTATCTCGACGTGTCCGCCAGGACGGGCGCGATCAAGCTGAACTTCCCCGACCTCGAGGTCTGGGACATGAACGAGACGTGCGCGCTCGACGTCGCCGATCGCGGCGGCACGACGCTGGAGGACGTGGGCGCGATCATGAACCTGACGCGCGAGCGGATCCGCCAGGTCGAGGTCAAGGCGCTCGCGAAGCTCGAGGCGCTGAAGGACATGTCGGCGCTGCGCGACTACGTCGACGAGGGTCCGGTCGGCAAGCGCCGCCTCCCCGTGCTGGCCCAGCCCGAAGAGGACGAGGACGAGGACGAAGACGAGGTCGCGCTCGACGAGGACGAGGAGGAGGGCGCCGGCGCCGACGCGGAGGACGAGGGCCTCGAGGCGACGCCCGTCGGGCGGACGGCCGAGATCGAGGACGCCGGCGACTTCGACGGCGGGGAGTGATCAGTCGGGCCGCGCTTCCACGGTCACGATCGCGTCCGCGCCGAGCGCGCCCGCCAGGAAGGCGCGCCACGCGGCCAGCGTGACCTTCGCCGGAGGCGTGCGGGAGGCGCGGCCGCTGAACAGGTTGATGAGCCGGCGCCGGGGCTCCGCGAGCGCGTCGCGCTCGCTGCGGGCGAGGTGGGCCTCGGCGCGGCCGAGATCGGCGTCGGTCACCCGCTGCGCGAGGCCGGCGAGGAGCTCCTTCACGCGGGACGAGGCCTCGGCGAGCTCCGCGCTCGGCGCCCGGATCTCCACGGCGAGCGCCGCCGCGCGCGTGCCGCCGAGGACGCGGGCGCTCGCGCGCGCCGCGAGCTGCCGCCTGGGGGCCGCCGCGGGAGGAGCGGCAGCGTTGACAGAGAGCGCCGCCGCGAGCAGGCCGCCTTCGCCGTTCAGGGCGGCGACCGTGAGCTCGGCGAGCTCGCGCGCTGCAGTCGTTGCGTCGCGCGCGGCCGGGAGCCGCGCGCCGGCAGCGGTCATTGCGTCGTGCGCGGCCGGGAGCCGCGCGCCGACGACCGCCTGCGAGAGGGGCGTCCCGGCCGGCAGGCGGGCGTCGTGGTGACCGGGCCGGGGCACCACCGCGCCGTCCGGTGAGCCGCAGCTCCGCGGCGCGAGCCGCGGCGCGAGCCAGCGCTCGGCGGCCTCCCCCGCGGCGGCCGCCTGGGAAGCATCGGCGTTCGCGAGGACGGCGAGCCGGAGCGGGCCGGTCGCGAGCGCCTGCCAGCGGAGCTGCACGGTCTCGAGCGCGCCGCTCGCCACCCGGTCCCAGACGCCGAACGGCTCGATCCACGAGGGGTGGTCGGGCGCGATCGCGGAGGCGAACGCCTCGAGCGCCGCGGCCCGCCCGCCAGAGAGGCGCTCCAGGTGCTGGAGCGCCGCGGCGCGCGCGAGCGTGAGCGCCTCGGGGCCCAGGGTCGTCGCGGCGACCGCGCGCGCGGCGGCGCTCGCGACGCGGCGCCCGAGCTCGGCCGGCGTCTCGCGGTCGTCGCGGAACGGCGCGTGCGCGATCACCCCGACGGCATCCGCCGTGACCCAGGGCTCGATCGCCACGTCGAGCTCGCGCCGCCGGGTCTGCACGGCCGCGAGCGCGGCCAGCGCCGTCGCGCCGGCGTCGTACACCCCCTCCTCGGCGACGCCGCACGGGCTCGCGAGCAGCACCCAGACCTCGCCTTGCCCGCGCTCGACCAGGGCGCGCCGCTCCAGCGCCGGCTGAGCGCCCGCGGCGAGCGCGCGCCCGAGCTCGGCCTCGAAGAGCCGCGCGCCGGCCTCGCCAGGCGCCGCGGGCCTCGGCGGCTCGGCGCTCGGGGGCACGCCGAGCGCCGTCGCCCACCGCTCCGGCGGCGCGCTCGGGGCGCTCCCCGAGAGCGCCCACCAGGAGGCGCGCGCGCCCGCGTCGCGCGGGTCCTGCGCGGTGAGGATCTGCCGCGTGGCGACGGCGGCGTCCGCCGGGGCCGCGAGGCCGCGGCGGATCTCCTGCCGCACCACCGCGGCCGCGAGCGCCGCCGAGGTCTCGACCGGCGGCGCCGCGGGCAGATCGGACGCCTCGATGGTCACGCTCACGCAGCCGCCGCGCGGGCGGGCGACCCCGAGCACCTCGACGGTGCGGAACGGGGAGGGGAGCGCCGAGAGCCGCGCGCGGAGCGGCGACCCGGGCGCGCCGAGCCGCTCCGCCGCGGCGACCGCCGCCTGCGGGCTCGCGACGCGCGCGGCGACGGTGACGCGGGCGGCGCGCCGCTCGAGCTGGTTCGTCGTGTACACGCCGATCGTGTCCGCCGCCGGCCACGCGTCCGCGGGCGGCCCGCCCGCGGGCCAGCGGTCGACGCCCTCGGCCGCGCGCGCCGCCGCCGCGCAGAACGCGGCGGGGCCGACCGCGGCGATCGAGGTGCGCCCGGCGTGCAGCGCCGCGGCCCGCCACCCCTCGAGCTCCCGCACGCCCGCGGGGGTCGCGAGGTCGACCACGGGCTCGGCGCCCGCGAGCCCCAGCCGGCCGGTGCACGCCGCGACAGGCGCGAGCTCCGGCGCGTCGAGCGGGCTCGATCTGAGCGCCTGCACGCGCTCCATCGCGCGGGCGACCTCCGGGCTGCCGGCGGCGATGGGCTGGGCGAACGCCGCCGCGAGCGCGCGCAGGAACGGCTCGACGCGCGCCGCGTCCCTGGCGAGCAGGCGCACGCGGAAGGCGCTGCGGTCGATGCGCGCGTCGACGTCGAAGCCGGCGGCGAGCAGGCGCGCCTCGACCACGCTGGCGAGCGCCGTCGTGGCGACGGAGCCGAGATCGGTCGCGACCGAGGCGACGATCGCGGGCGCGGGGTCGCCGTCGCGCGAGACGAGCGTGAGCCGCGGCCGGGCTTCGAGGTGGCGCACCTCGATGCGGCCGACGCTGCCCTCGGGCGTCGAGACGAGGGCGTGCCCCGGCGCCGGCGAGGCGCCGGGCGCCGGGCCGCGGCAGGCCGCGAGCAGGACGAGCGGCAGCGCGGGCCTCAGGGAGCGCATGCGTCGTCGACCGGGAGCGGCGCGTCTTCCAGCTGGAAGTCGGCCGGGCAGCGCGGGGCGATCTTGAAGCCGTAGAAGTAGGTGAGCACGCCGGTGACCGAGCGGAAGGTCGCGCCTGCCGAGAGGGGCGGCCCCTGGGCTTCCAGGTCGTAGAGCTCGTTCGACAGGCTCGGGACGTCGGAGACGGGCACGCCGGCGCCGACGTTGATCGACGCGGTGTAGCGGCCGCGGCTGCTCGACGGGTCGCCGGCGATCGTGATGCCCTCGACCCGGACGAGCATGCCGATGTACCTGCGCGCGGACGCGTAGCTCTTCAGGTCGCCGAGCGGCACGCGCGCCGGCCGGGCGGGGCGATCCTCGAAGCGGAAGCTCATGGTCCCGCCGATCTCGGGCAGGGTGCGGCAGTCGCCGAACCGGCCGGAGGAGGGGCCGAGGAACTCGGTCAGCACGCCTTGCAGATCGACCACGTCGCCGGGGACGAGCCGCAGGTCCGGGGGGCTGAACGCGGGCTGGAACACCGTGATGCCCGAGTAGGCGACCGGCTCGTCGGCGCTGTCTTGCACGTAGTGGTTGCCGTGCGCTCCCTCGCCGGTCTCGTCGAAGCGATCGATCGCGACGAGGGCGGCGCCGGTCACGTGGGCGCGGCGGTCGGGCGGCACGGCGCAGCGCTCGCTGTCCTCGTCGGCCGGGTCGAGCCACTCGGCCTCGCCGACGAGCTCCGCGATGCGCGCGCCGCTGCCGTGCTCGTCGGCGAGGGGGATCCAGGGGGCGTCTCCGTTGCCGCCGCCGCACGCGGCGAGCAGCGCGGCGGCGGCGACGCCGACCAGGAGCGGGAACGCGGAGGAGGGGCGGGGCGAGCGGGCCATCCTCCCCGGCTCATACCACAGGCCCGACGGCCGCCGAGCCCCCTTCGGGCGCTCCGGTCGCGTCTCACGCCGCGATGCGCGCGTCGGACAGCATCGCCTCGAGGCGGCTCTGGATCTTGTGCCGCTTCGAGTAGACCGTCTTCACGCTGATCCGCATCCGCTCGGCGATCTGGTCCGGGGGCAGGCCCTCGCCGAAGTAGAGCGCGACGAACTCGCGATCCTTGTCGGAGAAATCGTGGAGCACCTGCCCCACGAGCGCGGCGCGCTCGCGGCGCTCCGCGTGCTCCTGCGGGGAGGGGCGCTCGCAGGGGAGCTCGACCGCGGCGTCGTCGAGCGGGGCGCAGCGCGGCGCGCGCCTCGCCCCGCGCAGGTGGTCGTAGGCGCAGTGGACGGCGAGCGTGCCGATCCAGGAGCTCAGGCGGGTGCCCCGCTCGGCGTCGAAGGTCCTCAGCTTGCGCATGTCGTTCGAGAGCAGCTGCATCAGCAGCGTCGCGTGGATGTCGCGGATGTCGTCCTGCGCCACCACGGCGGAGAAGCGCGCGATCACGCCGCTGATGCAGCGGTGGACGAGCCGGTCGTACCGGACGTGGAAGGCGCGCCAGGCGCGCTCGTTCCCCGCGATCATCTCCTTCACGAGCGCCCCTTCGGCGACATCGCCGAGGTCTTCCGAGCATCCCTTCCCGCAGAGAAGCAAGTCGTTGTTCATGCCGCGAGCGAGTGCACCCGACGTGCCAGCTCGGTTCGAGCGCGCGCTGGAGCGCGGGCGCCTCGCGCTTCAGCGCGGCTCCCTCGCGGCGCGACGCCCGCGTCCGCGCGGCGCGTGCGGGATTGGCGCTCGAAGCGCGGGCGGCCGCCATGGGCCGCGGTGAGCCAGCGCCGCCGACAGCGGCGGCCCGCGGCGGCAGCGCCTCGTGGGCCTCCGTGTGCTCGCGGAGCTGTTAACGGGTTGTTAACGAAGGTTCACGGTGCGGTGCGCACGCGCCGGCCGGGCCCTCGGCGGGGCGCCGTTCGGGCGGCCCCTCGCGTATCGGCTCTGCGCGCGGGCCTGTTTCGGGCTATGGACCGATCGTGCTTTCCGGTCGAGCTCTGGCCCTTGCGGTCCTCGCGTGGTCGTTCCTCAAGGTCGTGGTGCGCCGTCTCTTCGACGGTCCGAGCGGGCTCGCGCTCTTCCACGAGAACTACGACGCCGATCGCCTGCCGTCGCTCTCACCCGCCGAGCGCGCGGCCCTGCCCGGCTTCTCCCGCTGCATCGCGTGCGGGCGGTGCGATCTCGGCGAGGCCGAGCGCATCGCCGCCTCCAGGGGGGCCTACCCCGGCCTCATGACCGTGGTGCTCGCGTCCTCCCGGAGCATGCCGGACTTCGACGCCGCCGCGCTCGCGCTGGCGCACGTGCCGGAGGAGGTGCTCGCCGAGAAGGAGCGGATCTGCCCGACCGGCGTGCCGTTCCGCGAGCTGGCCAGGTTCGTGCGGTCCAAGGCCATGGCCCAGGCGGCGCTGTCCGCGGACGGGGAGGGGAGCGAGCCTGCCGCCCTGGCGCTCGCCGCCGCGGTGCCCCTGCCCCCGGCCGACCTCGACCCCTCGTCGGCCGATCGCGCCGCGCCCGAGGCGACGTGATCGCGCTCGCGGGGCGCCGCGTCGCGGCGAGGACGCTCGCCTTCCTCTTCCTCTTCTGCACCCCCGCCTGCTCCGCTCACCAGCCGGTCGCGCCCCGGACGAGCGACGACGCGCCGATCTCGCGCACCGTCGCGCCGAGCACCCCGCCGGCGCCCCCGCCGAGCCGCGCCGAGGACGACGACGCGGGCGAGGACGACGGCCGCATCTCCACGCCGCTCGCGCCCGCGAGCGCCCGGGGCGCGAAGAAGGGGACCCCGATCCAGCGCGGGCGCGCCACGTACTACGCCGACAAGTTCAGGGGACGCGCCACCGCGAGCGGGGAGCCCTACAACCCGCGCGCCCTCACGGCCGCGCACCGCACGCTCCCCTTCGGCGCGCTCGTCGATGTGGTCCGCCGGGACGGCCGCCGCGTGCGCGTGCGGATCAACGACCGCGGCCCGTTCAAGCGCGGCAGGATCATCGACCTGTCGCGCCGGGCCGCCGAGCGGATCGGGCTGGTCGAGGACGGCGTCACCGACGTGACGCTCGAGCTCATCTGGAAGCCGGCGCGGCGCCCGCGCTGACCGCCTGCCGCAGCGCCCGGAGGGGCCGCTGTCGGCGCGCGGCGAGCGCCACGCCGCGCGCGCCGCCGGCCTGGATCAGGAGAGCCATGGCGGCCCGAGGAGTTTCCGGCGCGGCGAGGGCAGTAAGATTCCCGTCATGGTGCCGCCCCTCGGGTGGCGTTATGGCTGCACGCACATCGCTCGGCCGCCAGCGCGGGGACGAGGGACGCGGGAGGAATCCATGTTCAACAACCATGCTCTCATCATCGCTGTCGAGGATTACAGCACGTATGACCGCTCTACCGGTCGACCGAAGGGCACGAGCGACGTCCCCGGCGCGCTGAACGATGCCAGGGCCATGTTCCGCCAGTGCCTCGCGATGGGCTTCTCACCCGAGCGGATCCGCGTGCTCACGTCGCCGAAGCTGTCCCCTGCCGACCTCGGCCCCGGGGCCACGGAGGACAGCGTGGGGGAGGCGACGCACGCCGCCATCGACGCGGGGGTCGAGTGGCTCGCCCAGGCGCTCTCGGGCACCGCGGTGGCCGCCGGGCTGCTCACGTTCTCGGGGCACGGCCTCGAGGACCACGGCGTCGCGCTCTGTCCCGCCGACGTCGACGGCTCGCTCGACAACCTCGTCCACGTCGCCGAGGTGCGCCGCCGGGTGGGCGTCGGCCAGGCCGCCGACAACCTGACGATGCTGCTCGACTGCTGCCACGCGCAGGTCGGCGTGGACGCGGAAGGGAGCCTGTGCGCGCGGCTCAGGGGCAAGGTGGAGGCGAGGGGCCTCTCGGGGCAGGGCGTGCGCGAGCGGGTGATCGCGGCCTCCCGGCGCGACGAGCCGGCGCAGTGGAGCACCTTCGGCGGCCTCGTGCACGGCGCGTTCACGTGGGCGATCACCTCGGCGCTCGGGCAGTGGAAGACGACCGAGGAGCGCGGCGTCTCGCGGCTCGACGTGTCCTACGGCGAGCTGGTCGCGGTGACGAAGGCGCTGCTGGGAACGCTGTCGTTCAAGCAGGAGCCGGTGCTCTCGGGGCCGAGCGGGGTGGAGGCGCTCGCGTTCCTGCACCCGGGCCTCGCGGGCCAGAGCGGCGAGGCCACGGCGGCGCCGGACGGGGTACGCGGGTGCATGGAGATCGATACCGGGTACTACAAGCTCGAGTACCTGAAGAGCGGCACGTGGAAGCTGCTCGCCTACGCGCACAGCAACGGGACGACGACGTCCTTCAAGATCGACGCCTCCGGCGTCAAGAACCTCTCGTCCTCGTACCCCATGAAGCTCAAGGTCTCGAGCCAGAGCTCGTACGACGGATCGAGCCTCCCGGAGACGACGCCGACCTGGTCGGGGTGGGGCAGCCAGGTCAGCTCTCCGACGTACACGACGGGGTCCGGATACCTCACGTTCGCCGGGCCCTACGGGGCACAGACGACCCTGGCCATCACCTTCCAGACCTCCGGATCGAGCATCGTCTCGATGAAGTGGTATAACCCCACGAACCAGCTCATCTCGGTGTCGGCCAACGACCCGATCGAGCTCCAGTCCGCGACCGGAAGTTACTCCGGCAATTGCTACATCGGGACGGACAGCTTCACCTGAGGCGGTCCCTCACGGGTACGGCCGCGCCACCCGGAGCCCGGTCGTGCTCCGGGGCTGAGCGGGGCGGCCCGCGAGCCGCCCGGCGGCGCGGCAGTTGTTCTCGACGCTGCTCCACGCGCCGCCGCGGCAGGAGCGGAACGCGTCCCCGTCCGCCGGCGCGGCCTCGATGACGAGCCGGCCATCGGCGTCGACGCGCGGCCCGCTCCGGGTCCAGAGGTTCAGGCACCAGTCGCGGCTGTTCCCCGCCCCGCCTCGCAGCCCATAAGGGCTCTCGTCCAGCGGATACTCGTCGACATCCACCCTCGACGGCTGCCCGGCGCTGTGGCTGTTCGGCGTGCGAGCCCAGGTGGAGTCGAAGTGGTCGCCCCACGGGTAGAACCGCCCGTCGACGCCCCGAGTGGCCTTCTCCCGCTCGAGCTCGTGGATCAGACGATAGGGATGCCCGGTGCGCACAGCGAGCCAGCGCGCATAGGCCATGGCGCCGTGCCAGGTCATCAGGACCGCGGGGCCTCGCGGGCGCCAGACCTCGGGGAGATCGTGCGCCTTGAGCCCGAACCGCCCGTCTGGCAAGCGCTCGTAGGCGAGCTTCTCGTCGGCGCCGGCGACGACCCCTTGCGGCGCCCGCGGGCACGCGGCGAGCGCCTCTTCGTGGCGCGCCGAGGCGACCAGATCGTTGAGGAACGCGAGGTACTCCTCGTTGGTCACCGCGAAGCGCCCGGCGATGAAGCCGTCGATCCACACGAGGCGCCGCGGCAAGCTGTCGGGCGCCTCCCGGTCGCCGCCGAGCCACGCCCACCCGGCAGGCACATAGATCTCGTCGGGAGCCACCTCCTCGACGGCCGGCAGCGGGACCGGAAGCGGCTGCGCGCTCCCCGGCGGGCGCCCGTCCCACCGCTCGCCCCGCGCGATCAGGACCGGATACGACACCTCCGCGCGCCCCGGAGCGGCGATGCGGAGCAGGTAGCTCCCCTGCGGGAGCGGCCGGTCGACGATCGGCGTCGGCCCGATCTCCGCCACGAGCTCCGGGACCAGCCGGCGCTGGAACGTCGCGTACCGGTAGAGCGTCACCCGCGCGCCCGCCGGCTCCGTCACCAGCGTCAGCGCCCCCATGCCGCTCAGGAAGGCCGCGTGCCTCCCCCGGTCGTGCGCGCGCAGCAGCACCTCCAGGCGCGCCGCCTCCGCGGGCCACCGCGCCCGCTCGGCGTCGTCGAGCTTGTCCCGGTAATGGTCAGCGAGGGCCGCGTGCGCCTCCGGCAGGTCGGGATCGATGGCGAGCGCGCCGTGCACCTCCTGCTCCCAGCGCGTCTCGCCGAGCGCCGCCTCGCCGAGGAGGCGCTCGGACTCGTCCTCGCGCTCCCAGCCCGGCAGCTTGGCCTCCACCGGATCGAACGGCCGCACCGGATCGAGCAGCTGCTTCGCCTCCGCGCGCAGCGCCTCCGCCCGCGCGCGCAGGCGCGAGATCTCCGGCCTGCGCGCGGCGGCCTTCGCCAGCTCGGCGAGCGCCCGCTCGCGCCGCTGCGCGCCGCCCAGGAACGCCTCGATGTCCGCGGCGAGCGCGCCCGCGTCCGCGTGGCGCCGCTCTGGCTCGCGCGCCATGGCCTTGCTGCAGATCGCCACGAGGTCCGGCGGCGCGTCGGCCGCGGCGAGCGGCTCGGGCGTGCCTTCGCGCACCTGCCGGAGGCCCGCGGCCCCGTGGACCGTGTACGGCGGGCGGCCGGAGAGCACGTGATAGAGGATCGCGCCGAGCGCGTAGACGTCGGTGGTCGGCCCGTGGCGGCCGACGTCGCCGCGGGCCTGCTCGGGCGCCATGTACGCGGGAGTCCCCAGGATATCGCCGTGCCGGGTCAGGCCGTCGACGCGGTGCTCGAAGCGGCCCGGGGACGGCGACCCCCCATCGTCGTCCGGCCGGGCGTCGAGGCGCCGGGCGATGCCCCAGTCCATCACGAGCACGCGGCCGAAGTCGCCGACCATGATGTTGTCGGGCTTGAGATCGCGGTGGATGACGCCGCGGCTGTGCGCGTAGGCGACCGCGTCGCAGACGCGGGCGAACACGTCCAGCAGGCGGCGCCGGGCCACGCTGGAGGCGCCGCCCGGGGCGGCGAAGGCCTCGTCGAGGACGGCGCGCAGGGTGCGGCCGTGCACCTCGGCCATGGTGAACCAGAGGCGGCCGTCGGGCAGGTCGCCGAAGTCGTGGACGGACACGATGCCGGGGTGATCGAGCCCGGCGGTGAGCTTGATCTCGGCGAGGAAGCGGGCGCGGAGCGCCGGGGCGACGGCGTCGGGGCGGAGGATCTTCATCGCGACGGTGCGCTCGAGCCGCACGTCGAAGACGAGGCGCACCTCGCCGAAGCCGCCGCTGCCGAGCAGGCGAATGTCCTCGTAGCGCTCCGTGAGGGCGAGGCGCCGCGCCGGCTGCGCCGCGTCGCCCGCGAGAGGCAACGTCCGCTCCGTCGCGCTCGGCGGCCGGACGGCCGCTGCCTGCCCCGCGCTCGGGAGCTTCTTCACGGTGTTCTGCTCGCCCCCGGAGAGCGGAGCGCCCGTGACTCTCGGAGGATCATCGTCGGGCATCGGGACGCCCGCGAAGGTATGTGTGGGGGCGCGGCGCAGCAAGCGCGTAAGCCGGCGACAGCGGGGCCAGCGGCGACGAGGCGAGCGCCGTCGCGACGGGCGCCGCTCGCGGGCGAGGCGCCTGCCGCGGCGGCGCCAGCAGCTCGGCGCCGCCGCGGCAGGCATCGAGCTGCTGGCGTCGAGCTACTGGACGAGGCTGAGCCGCGGGGCCGCGGCGAAGGAGGCGAGGTGGCCGCTCTCCTCGGCGACGTAGACGTCGCACCGCTCGTCCACCCGCAGGAGATCCGGGATGAGATCGGTCGGCACCTTGCCGAGCAGCGCGCCGTCGCGCGGCCGGACCACGTGCACCTCGCTCTGCGGCACGAACAGCGCCCCCGAGCGGAGCACCGGCTCCAGGCGCCGCGGCCGGTCGCCCTCGGCGCCGCCCGCGATCACGTGGCGGTACCGGACCGCGCCGTCGTGCGCGCCGACCCCGATGATCTCGCCCGCCTCGCTGTTCACGACGACCACGTCGTCGACCATCAGGCACGAGGCCGTCGCCGCGCACGCGGTCAGGTCGAAGCGCGTCGCCCCGGTGCGGCGATCGAGCCCCACGAGCCCCGTCCCGCGCCGCCCGTGGGTCACCACGCACACCGTCTCGGGCCCGAGCAGCGGCGCGCCGACCGGCGCCACGTGCTTCGGCAGATCGACCGTCCACCGCGCCTCGCCGGACCACGGGTCGAGGTGGTGCAGCCGCGCCCCGCCGCGGCCGACGAAGGCGCCGTCGCCCGCCACCGCGAAGAGCGCGTCGTGGTCGACGGCGACCGGCGACGCGAACGGGAGCCGGTCGCAGAAGCGCCAGACGACCTCGCCGCTCAGCACGTCGAGCGCCGCGAGCGCCGGCTCGCCGCTGCCGACGACGACGAGCTTGCCCGCGCGGCGCAGCCGGAAGTTCTCGCCGCGGCGCGCGGCGTAGCGCCAGCGCACCTCGCCGGAGTAGAGGTCCACGGCCGCGAGGTGGCGCGTCCCCTCGCTCACGATGAGCATCCGGGGCAGCCCGGGGGCGCTCACCACCGCGCCCGAGGCGTTCGCGCCGACGCGCGGGGAGAGCCGCGTCGACCAGGCGACCTCGCCGCTCGACAGCTCGTGCAGCTGCAGCGTGCCGTCGGGCAGGAGCCGGCCGAGGCCCACCGGCGTCATCACCGAGACAGCGCGCGGCGCCTGCTTGCGCCACAGGCACTCGCCGGTGCGCCGGTCGATGCACGTGAGCTCGCGCGTCGAGCCCACCACGAGCACGTCGCCGCAGAGGAACGTGGCGCGCAGGTCGAGCGACGGGATGGCCGCGACCCACCGGGCGGTGAAGCGCAGCCGCGTCCGGCCGAACGTGTCCTCGGCCGCTGCCTGCGGGCGCGCCGCCGCCGCCGCGAAGGCGCGGTACGTCTCCGGCGCCACGTTGATCTTCGCGTCGTTGCGCGTCAGCTCGCGGAGCCGCTCGGCGAGCTCGCGCACGCGCGCTCGGAACTCGAACAGGCGCAGGTTCGACGCCTGCCCGCGGTCGCGGCGCACGAGGCTGCGCGCGAGCGCCCGCCCGAACGCGACGACGCCCTGGGCGAGCGCCGCCACGTCGACGGCCGGGAAGGTCCAGGTCTGCGCCCGGTCCTCGGCCGCCGAGAAGGCCGAGCTGCGGCCCGGGCCGAGCGCGCGGGGATCCGCGGGCGGCACGCGGCCCACGCGGGGCACGCCGAGCGTGAGCGACAGCGCCCCCTCGCTGTGCAGCCGCACGCCGAGGATCGCGCCGCCGACGGTGAGCCGCCGGTGGTACGGCTGGCGCCGCGCCCACGCGTCGAGCGACTCGAGCGAGAGCGACGCGAGCTGCTCGGCGAACGGGAAGATGAAGACGTCGGGCAGCTCCCGCGCCTCCTCGCCCACGAGCACGCGGACCTTGCCCCGGAAGAGGAGCGAGAAGAGGTCGGCCCGCAGCACGGCCGGCTGCGCGACGGCCGCGCCCTGCGACGTGCGCAGGAGCGCCTCGGCCGCGATGACGATCGGGATCTCGCCGGTCGGCTCGACGCCCACGATCGCGGGCTCTCCCCCCGGCTCGTCGGACGAGAACGGGAGGGCGGCGACGAGGGCCCGCCGCGCGGCGGGGAGCCGGTGCTCGCCGAGCCCGACGTGCTCCGCGTCGTTGTCGGCGAGGGAGCCGTCGCGGCGCAGGGGCGAGCTCCTCGGCGGGGCGAGCCGGTCCATGGCGGCGAGCAGGCGCGCGCAGAGCGCGTCGCCATCGAAGCGCCGCTCGTGCAGGGCGATCTCGGGCACGTCGCCGCCGTGGAAGACGGTGACGAGGAGATCGCGGCCCACGCGCTCCAGCCCGAGCTCCCAGGGATCGGGCTCGAGGCACAGGCGCACGACGGCGCGCGCGCGGCGTCCGGAGGCGAGCTCCGCCGCGGCCTCGGCGAGGTCGCAGAGCAGCGGGAGCGCCTCGGTCTCGGCGCGTAGCGGCAGCGCCGCTTCATCGAGCGGAGGAGGCGCGTTGCGCGCCCCCTCCAGGACGAAGTCGAGCAGCTCGTGCAGCGACGTGCGCTCGGGCTCCGGTGAGCATCGGGTGGTGTCGGCGACAAGAGACAGTCCGGGCATCCGTTGCTGGATGCTAGGCAGGGCGCAGCCGAGTCCTAAGTTTTGTGCGCGGATAGCCGCGGAGTGGACAAGCACGTGGCACCTGACTAGACAGCGCCGGCGCCGGGAGGCCGCCGCCGCCGTCGTCGAGGCCGGAGCTCTGTGCCGAGCCGCGCCGCTGAAGGCCGAGCGGCTCGGCACGCGGCACGCGGCACGCCGCACGCGGAATGAGCGCTGCGGCGCGAGCGCGGCTCGAGTACGCTGACGCGCCCGCGCGGATTGGTTGGCAATCCAACCGGACGTGCGACAATCCGCACCTCGAGCGCCATGCCTCCCGAAAGACCGCCCCATTTCTCGATGCTCCGGTCGTTCGCGCTGGCCGATTTCGTCACGCTGGCGAACGCGGCGAGCGGCACGCTGAGCATCCTGCTCTGCCTGAACTACGTGGCCGAGCGCGAGCGCATCTACATCTGGGTCGCCTTCGGGCTCCTGCCGTTCGCGCTCGCGTGCGACGTGCTCGACGGCACGATCGCGCGCTGGCGCCGCAAGCACTCGCCGCTCGGGGCCGATCTCGACTCGCTGGCCGACGTTGTCTCGTTCGGCGTCGCGCCGGCGGTGCTCGGCTACGCGCTCGGCCTGCGCGGGCCGTGGGACGCGGCCGCCCTGGTCTACTTCGTCGCTTGCGGGATCAGCCGCCTCGCCCGGTACAACGTGACGGCGGCCGAGCTGTCGGACGAGCGCGGCAAGGTGCGTTATTACGAGGGCACGCCGATCCCGACGAGCCTGCTGATCGTGCTGCTCTTCGGGGTGCTTTTCGCCCAGGAGCGCGTCCACGAGCAGCTCTGGCTCGGCTCCATCGCGCTCGGCCCCTGGGCGTTCCACCCGCTCAGCCTGGTCTACGCCGTGAGCGGCAGCGCCATGGTGAGCGGCACCCTGCGCATCCCGAAGCCGTAGCGGCGCGCCGGCTTGCCTTGCGCCGCCTTGCCTCACCGCGCGTGCCCGGGCAGGCTCCGTTCATGGGCCAGCCCGCCGAGAAGCAGCGCCGCGCCACGTACGCCGATGTGGCGGCCGTCCCGCCGAACAAGGTGGCGGAGCTCGTCCGCGGCACCCTGCACGTGTTCCCTCGGCCGGCGCCGCGGCACGCAAACGCCGAAGGAGCCCTGCAGGGCGAGCTGTTCGGCCCCTTCCATCGCGGTCGCGGCGGTCCGGGCGGGTGGTGGATCCTCCCCGAGCCCGAGCTGCACTTCCCGGACCCGGCGGCGCCTGGCGAGATCGACGCGCTCGTCCCCGATCTCGCCGGCTGGCGCCGCGAGCGCATGCCCGACCTGCCGGAGACGGACTATTTCTCGCTCGCTCCGGACTGGATCTGCGAGATCCTGAGCCCGTCGACGGAGGGCATCGACCGCACGGAGAAGATGCCCGTCTACGCGCGCGAGGGCGTGCGGTACGCGTGGCTCGTCGACCCGATCGCGCGGACGCTCGAGGTGTACCTGCTCGGCCGGGATCGCAGCTGGGGACCCGCGGTGGTCCACCGCGACGCTGCGCGCGTACGCGTCGAGCCCTTCGATGCCATCGAGCTCGATCTCTCGGTGCTCTGGGCGACGTAGCGGAGGGAGCCCCCACGGCTCCCGGCGGGCAGCGACCCCGACGTCCCTGCTCGCCCGAGTAGCGGGAGGGACTCGGCCTGTCGCTGTGACCTCCTTCCCCTTCGACCCTCGACCCACACCGCCACGTACGGTGGGCGAAGCCGCGCCGCTCACGGTCGCCTCTCGATCGCGGGCAGCCCGCGGCGATAGACTGTCGCGATGCGGCCCTGCGGGAACTGTGGCGCCTCGATCGAGGCAAGTGGTCATGGGGTCACATGTCCGCGCTGCGGCGCCGAGAACCCCGGCGTCCGAGGCGCGGCCGCGCAGCCGGTAGCGCACCCCGTCGCGCAGCCGGCCGCGCCGGCGCCGGGGCCGCCGAGGGCGGTGAAGGTGATCCTCGCCGTGGCGATGGCGGCCGTGGGGGTCGGCTTCGCGGTGATGTTCTTCGCGCAGGTCGACCCGCCGCAGGAGCCCGCGCCGCGCGCCCGCCAGCTCTCGACGCAGCTCGACGCGCTCTGCTTCGTGGACGCGAACGGAGACGACGCGCCCGATGCGGTCCTGTGGCAGGACGGCAAGACGCGCGGGCGGGTGGTGGCCATCGACGGGCGCAGCGGGCAGGGGATCTGGTCCTCGCAGGTGATCGAGAAGCCGGACGCGCTCGCCTGCCCGGACCGGGGCATGGTGCTCGCGGGCGGCGGCGAGGCCAACCAGCTGCACGCGCTCGACGCCCGCTCGGGCAAGGAGCGCTGGGCGGCGGAGCTGCCCGGGGTGCCCGACGAGGTCGCGGGCGGCGATGGCTGCGCGACCGTGGTGATGAAGGACGGCACGGCGATGGGGATCTCGCTCGCAGCAGGGGCGGCGGCGGACTGCCCGACAGCGCCGGAGCCGGCGGCGATCACGGGGCAGTTCTGGGAGCGCAAGAAGAACCCCCGCGTGGTCCAGGTCGGCGACGTGGAGGTCGCGCTCACGGTGCAGCCCGAGGGGCCGCCGCGGCTCATCGCCGAGGGGCGGCGCGGCGGCGCGTCGCTCTGGAAGAAGGATCTCCCGGCGCGCGCGCCCGTCTCCGGCGGGCGGCCGGACCTTTTCCTCGTCGCGAGCGGCGGCGCCGCCCTCGTGCTCGGCGTCGACGTGGTGGGCGGCACGGAGCCGCGGCTCATCGCGCTCGACCCCGCGTCCGGGGCGAGCCGGTACGAGGTCCCGGCGGGCTACCTCGGCGAGCGGCTCGCGGTGGCGAAGGCCGCCGGCGCCTACGTGTACATCATCAGCGGGGCCGCGGTGAGCGGCGCCGCGCTGCGCGCGATCGACCCGGCGACCGGAGGCACCGTGTGGCGCGCGACGCCGCCCCCGTGACCCGGCCAGGCGCGCGCCCGGTCAGCAGAGGCAGCCGACGAACGTGCCCGAGAACAGCGGCCGCTCCATGACCGCGGCGCCGCAGGTCGGGCACGTGTCGCCGGGCTTGAGCTCGCGGGGCGGAGGCGCCGACTTCGCCGGCTTCCCGGGCGGCGCGCTCGCGAAGGGGGCGGCGACGGCGAGCGGCTGGAACTCCACGATCGACACGCGCGAGAACCCCTGTCGCGGGGTGGCGCTGCGCTGCGGGGAGGCCAGGAGATCCTGCTTGTTGCGCACCGGCAGGATCGGCCGCGACATGTTGATGTACGCGAGCTCGGACGTGTAGAGCGCCGGATCGAGCATGCGCGGGTCTTCGGGCTGGACGATCCCGTGCTGGAAGGCCTCGATCAGCATGTCGACGTCCGTGCGCGCGTTGCGGTTGCGCGCGGCGTCGACGAGGAAGAGGCCGTTGCCGTAGTAGGCGGCGTTGAGCCAGAAGCCGGTGCCCGCGGTGTGGTACCCGCCGGTCGCCCACTTGTAGCCGCGCAGCGAGCGGACGTGCACCGTCAGCGCGTTCGCCAGCGCGTACGACGTCATGCCGAGCGGCAAGAGGCTCACGAGCGCTGCCGGGTGGAAATTCAGGCAGTCGCTGCAACAGACAGGCACAGTCGGCACGAGCGCCTGCGCCGGATCGATGCAGACCTGGACTTCCGATTCGCTGCGATAGCAGCCGGTAAAACACGAGTGCCGCTCGACGGCGGTCAGGAGCGCGGCGGGAAGTGCCATGCGAGCAACTATACCGTTCACGAGGGCGCATGGCTGCCGCCGCGACGCGCAGCGGAGCAGTCGCCGTTCGCTGTCGCCCTCGCTGTCGACCTCGCTGTTTGCCGCGCGCGACGCAACGTCGGGCCCGGGCGTTCGCGACGTCCGCGCGCGTCACGCGGAGCGCGGACGATTGCAGGCAAGCGAGCGCAATTGCGTCCTTCGTGCGCCTGTCACAGGATCGCCGCGCGTGGCGAAGTCCGTACAACCCGAACGCATGTTCCTCTGCAGGTTCGTCCTCGATGGAGCGTGGCCGGCGGACCGCGAGGGGGTGCGGGGGGTGGCTGTCGGCGCTCGCTGCCCGCCGGAGCGCTGCGTCGACGTACGGACAGGCGCACGGGCGGCGTGACGGGGCGGAGGCGCGCGCTGCTCGTCGCGCTCGTCGGCGCCCTCTCGGCGCTGCTCCCGGCGCTCGCACTCTCCGGGTTCACGGTCGACGACGCGCTGATCACGGCGCGCTACGCGCACCACCTCGCGCGGGGGCTGGGCTACCGCTTCAACGCGGCCGGGCCGGTGACCGACGGCGTGACGCCGCTCGGGTGGGCGTTCGTGCTCGCGCCGTTCGCGTCCGGAGGCCCGCTCGCCGCGCTCGCGGCGGCGAAGGCGCTCGGCGTCCTCGCGTGGACGCTCGCCGCCGGGGCGCTGGCGCTCGCTGTCGATCGGACGTCCGCGCGGCGTGCGCGCTTCGCGGCGCTCCTGCTCCTGCCCGCGTCGGCCCCGCTCGGCGCCTGGAGCGCGGCGGGCATGGAGACGGGCGTCGTCGCGGCGCTCGGCGCGCTCGCCGTCGCGCTGCCTGCGCTCGGCAGGGCCCTCGCCGGCGCCGCCTGCGCCGGGGTCGCGGCGGCGCTCCGGCCCGAGCTGCTGCCGTTCGCGCTGGTGGTGGCGCTCTCGACCCAGGCGGCGCCGCGACGCGAGCGCGAAGAAGGCGGAGGCGAGGCGCCGCCGCGGCTGGCCCGGCCGGCGTGGGGGCGAGCGCTCGCCGCTCTCGCGCTCGCGGGCTTGCCCTTCGTCGCCGTGGCCGCGGCGCGGCTCGCGTTCTTCGGGCGGGCGGCGCCGCTCGCCGCGCTGGCGAAGGCGCCGGACGCGGCGCTCGGGGCCCGGTACGCGCTCGCGTGCTTCCTCCTGACCGGGCCGGCGGCGCTCGTCGCGCCGCTCGCGTGGCGATCGCTCCCGGCGTGGCCGCGCGGGCTGCTCGCGGCGGTCGCGGTGCACTTCCTCGCCGTCGCGGCGGCGGGCGGCGACTGGATGCCGCTGTCGCGGCTCGTGGTGCCGGCGCTCCCCGCCGTGGTGCTCGCGGCGGCCCACGTCGCCTCCGTGGCGGACGCGCGCGCGACGGCGCTGCGGATCGCGCTCGCGCTCGCGGGACAGCTCTTCGTGATGGTCCGGGTCGGGCCCACCGCCGCGCGGGTGGGCGGCGAGCGGCTGCGCGTCGTCGAGGAGCTCCGCGGCGCGCTCGCCGGGGCAGAGGTCGTCGCCGCGCTCGACATCGGCTGGCTCGGGGCCGCGACGGGCGCGACCCTCGTCGACCTCGCGGGGGTCACGGATCCGGCCATCGCCGCGCTGCCCGGCGGGCACACAACGAAGCGGATCCCCGGAGCGCTGCTGGACGCGCGCAAGGTGGACGCGCTGGTGCTGCTGCTCGCCGAGGGACAGGCGCTCGCGTCCCCGTGGACCGCGTCGCGGTTCGCGCGCGGGGTGGAGCAGCACCTCGCGCGCCTGCCCGGCGCCGGCGAGGCGTTCGCTCCGGTGGCGGTGAGCGGCGTCCCCCACCTCCGGTACGTGGTGCTGCGGCGCACAGGCGACGCGCCGCGCTGAGGCGGGCGCCGGCGAGGCGCGGCGTCGTGTGCGCCGCGCTGCTCTGCGGGCGCCGTCGGGCCGTGGCGTCGTGTGCGCCGCGCTGCTCTGCGGGCGCCGTCGGGCCGTGGCGTCGTGTGCGCCGCGCTGCTGCGGGCGCCGTCGAGCCGTGGCGTCGTGTGCGCCGCGCTGCTGCGGGCGCCGTCGAGGTGGGGCGCCGTGCGCCCGCGCCGCGCGGCGTCGGAGCAGGCGACAGTGGACTCCGGATGCGCGCAGCTGGCACGCTGTGTAGAAGCGGCAGAGCGCCCGCCAGGAGCGCGTCAGCTCGATGCAGTCAGGAGAGGTCGTCGACGACCGGTTCGAGATCGAGGAGCACGCCGCCTCGGGCGCGACGGCGCGCGTGTACCGCGCGCGCGATCGGCGCTCCGGCGGGCTCGTCGCGCTCAAGCTCCTGCAGACGGCCGCGACGCCGGCGCTGAGCGCCCTCGCGCGCGAGGCGCTCGCCCTCGCGACGCTCGAGATCCCGGGCACCGCGCGCTACATCGCGCACGGCGCGACCGCGGGAGGCCGGCTCTATCTCGCGACGGAGTGGCTCGACGGCGAGACCCTCTCGGAGCGGCTCGACCGCGCGCCGCTCACGATCGCCGAGAGCGTGACGCTCGCCGCGTGCCTGGCCGAGACGCTCGCCGCCGTCCACCGGCTCGGGTTCGTGCACTGCGACGTGAAGCCGGCGAACCTCATCCTCGAGGGCGGCGATGTGCAGCGCGTCAGGCTCATCGACTTCGGCGTCGCGCGCCTCTCCGGGGACGAGGAGGAGTTCCCGTCGCTCGGCGAGATCCACGGCACGCCGCAGTACATGGCCCCGGAGCAGGCCCGCGGCGAGCCCCACATCGACGCGCGCGCCGACGTGTTCGCGCTCGGCAGCGTGCTCTTCGAGTGCCTGACCGGGCGCACCGCGTTCACCGGAAGCGACCCGCTCTCGGTGCTCATGAAGGTCCTCCTCGAGGAGCCGCCGCGGCTCAGGGAGCTCCGCGACGACGTCCCCGCCGGGCTCGATCGGCTCGTCGCGCGGATGCTGTCGAAGGCGCGGGAGGCCCGGCCGCGCGACGGCGGCGCGGTCGCGGCGGCGCTCGCCTCCGAGGCGTTCGATCCGCGCCTCGACGCGGGCCCGCCGCCGCTGTCGCAGCCCTCGTCGTCCCACCCGCCCTCGCACCGCGCGCGCGAGATCACGGCCAGCGAGCGGAAGGTGATGTGCCTCCTCCTCGCCCGCGAGGGCCACGCCGACGCGGAGGCGACCCTCTGCGCGATCGAGGACGAGGGCCGGTCGCGGGCGATCCGCGAGATCGTCGAGCGCCACCGCGGCCGCGTCGAGCTCGTGGACGCGCGCTGGCTGCTCGTCACGCTCTCGGGCTCCGCCGCGCCCACCGATCTCGCGGCCCAGGCGGCCCGCTGCGCGCTCGCGCTCCGGGAGCTGCTCGGCGGCGCGCGCCTGTCCCTCGTCACCGGCCGCGCCGAGGTCGCGGCGCGGATGCCCGTCGGCGCGGTGATCGATCGGCTGGTGCAGCTCGTCCAGGGCTGCCGCGAGCCGCTGCGCCCGTCGGCGATCCGCATCGACGACACGACCGCGGGCCTGCTCGGCGCGCGCTTCGACGCGACCCGGGACGCGTCGGGGTGCTGGCTCCACGGCGCGCGCGAGGAGCCCGAGACGCCGCCCCCGCTCCTCGGCCGGCCGACGCCGTACGTCGGGCGCGAGCGCGAGTTCGCGCTGATCGAGGCCGAGATCGACGCCTGCCTCCGCGCGAAGGCTCCGGGCGCCGTGCTCGTGACCGGCGCGGTGGGCTCGGGCAAGTCGCGGCTCTGCTACGAGCTCGTCCGCGCGCTCCGCGGGCGGGGCGAGCCCGTCGAGGTGTGGATCGGGCAGGCCGACCCCATCAGCGCGGGCTCCGCCTTCGGCCTCCTCCAGCGCGCGCTCCGCCGTGGGCTCGGCCTGCGCGACGGCGAGCCGATCGCGTCGCGGTGGCGCAAGATCCGCGCGCGCGTCGAGCGCCGCTGCGTCGCCGCGGCGGCCGCGCGCGTCTCGCCCTTCCTCGGCGAGCTGGCGGGCGCGCCGTTCCCGGACGACGACGACGTGCAGCTCAGGGCGGCGCGGCGGCGCCCGATGCTGATGAGCGACCAGCTCCGCCTCGCGTGGGAGGACTTCCTCGACGCCGAGTGCGCCGCGCAGCCGGTGCTCCTCGTGCTCGACGACCTGCACTGGGGCGATCTGCCGACCGTGACGCTGGTCGAGGCCGCGCTGCGCAACCTGAAGGGCAGGCCGTTCGCGGTGCTCGCGCTGGCCCGGCCCGGCGTGCACGACCTCTTCCCGGGGCTCTGGGGGTCGCACCTCCTGAAGGAGGTCCGCCTCTCGCCGCTGCCGCCCGCGGGCGGCGAGCGGCTCGTGCGCGAGGCGCTCGGCGACCGGGTGAGCGCGGAGCTCGTGAGGGCGCTCGTCGAGCGCGCCGACGGCAACGCGCTCTACCTGGAGGAGCAGATCCGCGCCGCGGCCCGCGGCAGGACCGCGGCGCCGCCGGAGACGGTGCTCGCGATGGTGCAGGCAGGGCTCGACGCTCTCGACCCGGAGGCGCGCCGGGTGCTCCGCGCCGCGAGCGTCTTCGGCGAGGCGTTCTCCGAGGCGGGGGTCGCCGCGCTCGTGGGCCGGGCCGAGATCGCGCGCGAGCTCGACGAGCTCGCGCGGCGCGAGATGATCTTGCGGCTCACGCCGCCGGGGGCCGGCGGCGGCGCCGCGTACCGCTTCCGCCACACGCTCATCCGGGAGGCCGCGTACGGCATGCTGACCGAGGGCGACCGGCGGCTCGGCCACGCGCTCGCCGGCGGCTTCCTCGCGCAGCGCGGCGAGGCCGATCCCATGGCGCTCGCCGAGCACTTCGAGCGCGGCGGCGAGCCCGCGCGCGCGGCCACGGCGTACCTCGTGGCGGCGCGGCAAGCGCTCCGGGGCAACGATCTCGGCGCGGTGCTCGCCCGGGCGGCGCGCGGCGTCGCCTGCGATCCGGCGCCCGCGACCGTCGGCGAGCTGCGCCTGCTCGAGAGCCAGGCGCACTTCTGGCGCGGCGATCTCGCGCTCGCCGAGGCGCGGGCGGCGGCCTCGGCGGAGGACCTCGTGCCGGGCTCCGCCGCCTGGTTCTCCGCGCTGACCCAGATCCTCATCGCCGCGGGTGCCACGGGCGGCCACGAGCGCGTCGAGCGCTGGGCCGGCGTCGCGCGCGACACGCCCGCGTCCGTCGAGGAGGGGAGCTCGGCGAAGAGCGTCTGCCTGAGCTCCGCGGCGCTCATGCTGGTCTTCGGCGGGCGCTACGCGCTGGCCGACGCGCTGCTCGAGGGCGCGGAGAGCGCGATCGAGGGCGCCGCGGCGCCGGATCTCGACGCGGTGGCGAACCTGCACGAGGCGCGGGCGATCCGCGCGCACGCGAGCGGCGATCCCGGCGCGAGCCTCGTGGGCATCGAGGCGGCGCTCGCGGCGTTCGAGCGGGCTGGCGACGTGCGGCGTGCCTGCCTGGCGCGGATGAACCTGGGCTATTCCTACGGCCAGGCGGGGCAGCTCGAGGAGGCCGAGGCGGCGCTGCGCCAGGCGCTCGCGGAGTCGGAGCGGATGGAGCTGCGCGGCACCACGGCGTACGTGCTCCAGAACCTCGGCCTGGTCCTGGCGTACCGCGGCCGGCTCGACGAGGCGAGGGCGGTGGAGGAGACCGCGTGCGAGATGCTGGAGCGCCACGGAGACGCGCGCATGGAGGGGTGCGCGCGTATTTACCTCGCGAGCATCCTGGTGCTCGCGGGCGAGCCCGAGGCGGCGGCGCACGAGGCGCGGGCCGCGGAGGCGATCCTCGAGCGGGCCCCGCCGCTGCGCGCCTACGCCGTCGCGGTGCTCGGGCGCGCGCTGCTCCACCTCGGCCGCGCCGGCGACGCGCTCGCCGCCGCGCAGCGGGCCCGCGCGTTGCTCGACGAGGTGGGCGTGGAGGAGGGCGAGTCCGTGGTGCGCCTGGTGCACGCCGAGGCGCTCTGGGCCTGCGGGCACGGCGCCGAGGCCGCGCAGGCGATCGCCGCCGCGCGCGCGCGGCTGCTCGAGCGCGCCGCCAAGATCCGCGACGCCGTGTTCCGGGAGCACTTCCTTGTGCGCGCGGCCGACAACGCGCGCACGCTCGAGCTCGCGCGCGAGTGGCTGGGCGAGGCGGCCGAGTAGGAGCGCTCGCGCGTGCTCCCTGGCGAGGCGCGGCTGGCGAGGCGCGGCCGATCGTCCTGCCGGTGTGCCGTGGCGCGCAGCGCCGCCGGCAGCAGGGGCTTGTTGGGTGGGAGACAGAGACCGAGAAAAGAGAGAGAACACAGGGAGGCGGGGAGGCGGGGAGGAGAGAGAAAGCACAGACAAGAACCACGGATCCCGGGTTTCTCCTCCCGGGTTTCTCCTCCCGGCTCTCTCCTCCCCGCCTCCCCGCCTCCCCGCCTCCCTGTGAATCTCTTCCTCTCCAATCTTCCTCTCCGCCCAAGGAGACGTTCGGCGGCTCGCGCGGGGCGGCAAAATGCCACCTGTCGATGCAAGGCGCGCGGGCCTTGCATCGCTCGAGGTAGGGTCGATAGGCCGGCGCGGAGCCCGAGCTCGATATGCGACAGCTCTCCCTCTTCGAAGGCCGCACGCTCCCCGCGGAGCCGCTCGACGGGGCGGCGGGGCTCGCGCCCGGCGGCGGCGGCGTGCGCGCCGGTCAGCTCGACCTGTTCGCGCAGCGCACGCTGCACCTCTCGCTCGCGGCCGAAGCGATCGCCGCGGGGGAGCTCGGCGAGGCGCGGCGGATGCTCGCGGAGCTCGTGGCGCTCCACCCGTCCGACGCCGAGATCCGCCGCCAGTCCGAGCGGGTCGCTGCGCTGGACCAGAGGCTCGAGCGGGCGAGGGCATCGGACGCGCCGGCGGCCGCGCTGCTCGCGATCGCGCGCGGCCTGGAGCCCGCGAGCGGCGCCTTTGCGTCGCTGCACCGCGTGTTGCTGCGCCGGACGGCGGATGCGCTCCGCGAGGCGGAGGGCGACGACGGCCGGCTCGAGGGGCAGCCTCCGGGCTACTACTGGCTGGCAGCGGGCGACGTGGCCGAGGCCCACGCGTCGCTCGTGGTCGCGGCGCAGGCGCGGCGGAGCGCGCGCACGCTGTTCCTGCTCGCGGACGCCGCGACGTCGCTCGGGGAGCCCGCGGCCCGGCGGCTCTATCTGGAGGCGCTCCTGCGCGATCCGTTCGACGCCGCGCTCGCGTCGGCGCGCGACGAAGCGGTGCGCGCCCTGCCCGACGTGGCGCGCTACGAGCTCGAGATCGAGGACGAGCCGGCGGCGTGGTCGGCGCCCGCGGGCATCGTGACGGGGTTGCTGCCGCTGCCCGTGGGGATCGCGCTCGACGAGGTGAGCTCCGGCGGTGCTGACGTGCCTGGGGGAGCTGCGGTCGAACGCTCGAGATCTGCCGAGCAGGAGGAGGCGCTCGGGCGCGCGCGGAATTTCGTCGCGGCGCTCGCGACGGCGTCGTCGCGCGAGGCGCGCCGGTCCGGAGAGGCGGTGATCGAGGCCCGGCGCGCGATGAAACAGCTCGCGCCGGCGCTGTTCGCGGCGTACATGGCGCGCGGGGTAGGGGCGCTGCAGGGCGGGTAGGTCGTGTGTGTCGTGAGATGGCCGGCGCTGCTCGGCGCGGCGGGCGGGCATGGCGCGACAGGCCCAAGGGCGCGCAAGCCAGGGACGTGGTCGGGATCTACCCGGAGTGCACGCGGAGCCCTTCGATTGCGCGTCGGATGCCGAGGGCCACGTCGGTCCATGCTTCGTCGCGGTCCTGCCAGAGGGTGACCGGCCTTCCGTCCTTCGGCAGCGCCTGGAGCCTGGCAAACGGCGCGCTGTGCCAGTCGGTCTTCCGGAGGATGACCGGGATCACGTGGGCCTGGCCGGCGTCGTGGCGCGCGAGGGCGCGCTTCATCTCCTTGTCGAAGCAGTAATCCGACGCAAGGAAGTCGGCGCTGACCAGGAGGAGGATCACCTCGGCTTCGTCGAGGTTCCTGTCGATCTGGTCGGCCCAGTCGTCGCCGGCGCCGATGCGGCGGTCGTGCCAGCTCTGGAGGAGACCCTCGCGCATGAGCAGGGCGAGATGGGTCTCCAGCTCGTCGCGGAGGGCTTCGTCTTGGTGGGAGTAGCTGAAGAAGAGACGGATGGGCCTCTTCGTAGGAAGGCCCTTCTCTTGAGGTTCAGAGGTTATGAAATACAAATTCCAGAGGTTGCCGTTTGCGTCGCCTGCGCAAAGAAGATGTTGTGATACGGCCACGCTCAGGAATCGGCCGACTCCGCGCACGGTACCGAGGCATTCCCCTGTGGCGATATTCCACACCTTGATCGTCATGTCTTGCGAGGCGGAGACGACGCGCTGGCCATCGGGGCTGAGTGCGCAGGCTTTGACCCAACCGGAGTGGCCCTCGAGGGTGGCAAGGAGGTTGCCGGTCGCGAGGTTCCAGACCTTGAGCGTCCTATCGTTGGAGGCGGAGACGATACGCTGGCCATCGGGGCTGAGCGCGCAGGCATTGACCCCGCCGGCGTGGCCTTCGAGGGAGAAGAGGAGCTTGCCGGTCGCGAGGTCCCAGACTTTGAGTGTTGTGTCACCGGAGGCGGAGACGATGCGCTGACCATCGGTACTGAACGCGCAGGCGTTGACCCAATCGGAGTGGCCTTCGAGGGTGGAGAGGAGGTTGCCGGTCGCGAGATCCCAGACCTTGAGCGTTGTATCGCCGGAGGCGGAGACGACGCGCTGGCCATCGGGGCTGAGCGCGCAGGCAGTGATCCAATCGGAGTGGCCTTCGAGGGTGGCGAGGAGGTTGCCGGTCGCGAGGTCCCAGACCTTGAGCGTTCGATCGTGGGAGGCGGAGACGACGCGCTGGCCATCGGGGCTGAGTGCGCAGGCATTGACCCAATCGGAGTGGCCTTCGAGGGTGGCAAGGAGGTTGCCGGTCGCGAGGTCCCAGACCTTGAGCGTTCGATCGTGGGAGGCGGAGACGACGCGCTGGCCATCGGGGCTGAGTGCGCAGGCATTGACCCAATCGGAGTGGCCTTCGAGGGTGGAGAGGAGCTTGCCGGTCGCGAGGTCCCAGACCTTGAGCGTTCGATCGTGGGAGGCGGAGACGATGCGCTGGCCATCGGGGCTGATCGCGCAGTCAGTGACCCCGCCGGCGTGGATTTCGAGGGTGGAGAGGAGCTTGCCGGCCGCGAGGTCCCAGACCTTGAGCGTTGTATCGTTGGAGGCGGAGACGATGCGCCGGCCGTCGGGGCTGAGCGCGCAGGCGTTGACCCGATCGGAGTGGTCTTCCAGGGTGGAGACGAGCTTGCCGGTTGGGAGGTCCCAGACCCTGAGCGTCCGATCGTTGGAGGCGGAGACGATGCGCCGGCCGTCGGGGCTGGGCGCGCAGGCAGTGACCGAAGCGGAGTGGCCTTCGAGGGTGGAGAGGAGCTTGCCGGTTGGGAGGTCCCAGACCTTGAGCGTTGTATCGTTGGAGGCGGAGACGATGCGCTGGCCATCGGGGCTGAGTGCGCAGGCTTTGACCCAATCGGAGTGGCCTTCGAGGGTGGCAAGGAGGTTGCCGGTCGCGAGGTCCCAGACCTTGAGCGTTGTATCGTTGGAGGCGGAGACGATGCGCTGGCCATCGGGGCTGAGCGCGCAGGCTTTGACCCGATCGGAGTGGCCTTCGAGGGTGGATAGGAGGTTGCCGGTCGCGAGGTCCCAGACCTTGAGCGTTGTATCGTGAGAGGCGGAGACGATGCGCTGGCCGTCGGGGCTGAACGCGCAGGCAGTGACCCAAGCAGAGTGGCCTTTGAGGGTGGAGAGGAGCTTGCCGGTCGCAAGGTCCCAGACCTTGAGCGTTGTGTCGTGGGAGGCGGAGACGATGCGCTGGCCGTCGGGGCTGAACGCGCAGGCATTGACCCAATCGGAGTGGCCTTCGAGGGTGGAGAGGAGCTTGCCGGTCCCGAGGTCCCAGACCTTGAGCGTGCTATCGTCGGAGGCGGAGACGATGCGCTGACCATCAGGGCTGAGCGCGCAGGCATTGACCCAATCGGAGTGGCCCTCGAGGGTGGAGAGGAGCTTGCCGGTCGCGAGGCCCCAGACCTTGAGCGTGCTATCGCCGGAGGCGGAGACGATGCGCTGGCCGTCGGGGCTGAGCGCGCAGGCAGTGACCGAAGCGGAGTGGCCTTCGAGGGTGGAGAGGAGCTTGCCGGTCGCGAGGTCCCAGATCTTGAGCGTTGTATCGTGGGAGGCGGAGACGATGCGCTGGCCGTCGGGGCTGAGCGCACAGGCAGCGACCCGATCGGAGTGGCCGTGCAGCGTGCGCTCCGCTCCGGTCCAAATCCGTACCGGATGCCGCAGCCGGACCTTCGGCAGGCCCCGTGGGAACCGCAGCGTCCGCGCGATGCGCTCCGCCTCCCATCCGGCCGAGCACAGCCGGTTGTAGACCAGCTCCGGCAGCGCCTCCGGCGCCTCGCGGAGCCAGTGCGATTCGGCCCGCACCGCTCGGTGGAGCAGGTCGAGTTCGCCGTCCCCGAGCTCCTTCGCGCCGAGGCGCAGCGCATCCTCGAGCGCCGCCGGCCCATCCTCGCGGCAGAGCGTCTCCAGCAGCTCGAGGTCCCGGCAGAGCCCCCGCACCTTCTCCCGCTCGCCCGCCGCGAGCGCATGCGCGACCGCGTGCCGCACGGCATACCGCCTCCGGAACTCGCTCTCCCCCTCGGCCACCGGCCACCGCGCCGTCGTCTCCAGGAGCCGCCGATGCAGCTCGGCCCTGCGCTTCGGCCCGAGCTTCTCCGCGACGAACGCACGAAACGCCTCGTGGTACGGCCGGTACGCCCGCGCGCCGCGCCACGACGCCGGCTCCTCGAGGAGCAGCGCTCGTGCGGCGCGAAGGAAGTCCTCCCCCGTCTCCACGTCGTTCCACCCCCACGCCGCCTCGATCTCCTCGAGCGGCAGCGCCTCCAGCGCCGCGCAGATCAGCCCGAGCCCGTTCGCGACGAGCCCGAATTGCTCACGCGGCAGGCTCCGGAGCTGCTGCCAGATCTGCTCCAGAAACCCGCTCAGCCCGCGCGGCAAGCGTTCCACACGACGTTGCTCGAGCGGCTGCTCCTCGAGCCATTCCCGCAGCTTCACCGCATAGAGCAGGTTCCCCTCCGCCCGCGCGACCGCCTCCTCGACGAGCTTTGAGTCGAGCCGCGGCGTGAACCGCGGCGCCTGATCGCCCCAGAACGCGCGGCAGGCGTGCTCGTTCGAGCCCGTCCACTCGGGCGCGTCGAGATCGATCCGCCGCACGTTCCCGCGGCTCTCCAGCCATCCGAGGTGCGGGTACTGCGGGCGCGAGGCGCAGAGCGCGTGCACGCGCGGCGGCAGCGCGTAGGGCAGGAAGCCGGGCAGCGGGTTCTGCCCGGCGCCATCGCTCCGCGCCTCGTCGAGGCCGTCCACGACGAGCACCAAGCGCTCTCCGCGGGGGGCGAGCTCGTGCTTCGAGACCTTCGCCAGGAGCTCGATCAACCGGCTCTCCGGCCGCGCCTCGGGGTCCTTCTGCGCCGGGTAGAGCGCCTCGATCTGCGCCGACAGGGAGCGCGCGACCGCCTCGGGGCGGTCCCAGTCCATCACATCGCGCCGAATGAAGTGGTGCGGCGCCCTCTGGCCGCGCTGCTCCTGCACGTCGAGCCATCGCGAGAGGATCGCGCTCTTGCCCATGCCGGGCCCGGCCGTGACGAGCACCCAGCGGCCCGACGTGCCCGCGCTATCGAGGTGGCGATCGATGGCCGAGAGCACGTCCTCTCGACCGAAGAAGTGCTCGTGGCGACCGCGCTCGATGCCGAAATCGATGAGGTCTGCCGGCACGGCGCCAGTCTAACAGACGACCTCCTCGCGCCGTCGCCTGGCCTCCCGAGCCGCGTGACGCCTCGGGCGCTCCCGCCGCTACCGCCCGATGCGCGCGCGGATGGCGGCGCGCGTCTCCGCCGAGAGCGTCTCGAGGTAGGCGTCGGACAGCGCGCGCAGCGCGTCGTCCGGCAATGCGAGCAGCACTTGCTCCGGCGGCAGCCCGGCCACCCGTTGCTCCGGCGGTAGCCCGGCCACCCGTTGCTCCGGCGGCAGCCCCGCAACCCGCTGCTCGGGGGCGTAGGCCGCGAGCACCTGCTCGGGGGTGTAGGCCGCGAGCACCTGCTCGGGGGTGTAGGCCGCGAGCACCTGCTCGGGGGTGTAGGCCGCGAGCACCTGCTCGGGGGGGAGGGTCGCCAAGAGCTTCCGGACGACCTCGTCGAAGCCTTCCAAATCCTGTATCTCCATGGCCATCTCCTCGGCGCCAAGCTGCTGAGCCAGCCACCGGCGGGCCTCGCGCGTCCGGGCCTCGCCGTGACCAAACAAGCGTAGCAGATCGTCGTCCTCGGCCTCTGCCACCGGGTCGATCTCGGCGACGACGAGCGCGAAGGCCGCGCCCCTGAGCCGCCAGTAGCCGTCGCCGAGGTCGTCCCATTCCAGGCCGAGCGCCGCCACGTCCGCGTCGAGCGACCTCGTGCGCGACGGAACGAGCAGCACCCCACACAGGTCGCTCCGCTGCTCGATCCGCTCCGGGTTGTCCGCGAAGTACAGGTGCAGGTAACTGAGCAGCCGGTCGAGGTTACGGCGGCGGTAAGGACGGCCGATGCTCTTGAACTCGACGATCGCCTCGCTGGGCAGGAGGTCCCACAGCCTCCTGAGCGTGCCGGCCGGCTCGCTGGACTCGGCGCTCTTGCGCAAGAGCAGGTAGTCGGCCCGGAGCGGCTCGGCGGACAGCGGCACCTCGCTGCGCACCTCGAACCGGCGCGAGCCGCGCTGGCTCAGCAGCGCCACGAGCAGCACGTGCCACGCCGTCCTCGTCGTGCCCACCGGGCGCTCTCTATCGCCGTGCCGGGACCTGGGACAAAAATCCGCTACGCCGGCGCGTCACTGCCTCCGGCAGCGGGTCGCAGGTCGCGACATCGAGCGTGGTCCCGGCGCGCGGCTCGCCCGACCATGGCCACATCCCGGACCTGGTCCGCCCTGCACCGGTCTTGGACAACGGGCCACGGCGTCTCCGGTCGGAGGGGCTCACCCCGAACATCCGGCGGAAGGTCCGGGTCATGTGCGCCGCGTCCGCGAAGCCGGCCGCGCCGGCTTCGCGCGAGGTCGAAGCGCGCAGGGCGAGAGCGCGCGCTGCGGGCAGACGGGCGGCCGCAGACAGAGGGAGCGCGGTCGCGACGTCCGTCGGTTACCCTCGAGGCCGGTGAGGAGTCGCCCCTTCATTGCGCTGCGCCTGCCCGAGGTCGCGCACCCGGGCGAGACGTTCGACGTCGAGCTCTCGCTCGACAGCGCCTCGGAGACGCCGATCGACTTCGTGCGCGTGAGCTTGCAGTCCACGCAGACGCTCTGGTCGATGGGCCGCGGGGAGATCCTCGCGGTTCGCGAGCGGCTCCTCGCCAGCGAGGAGGTGGCCGGGCGGGGGCGGCTCGGGGAGGGCCTGCACCGCTACCGGGCCTCGTTCCCGCTGCCCGACGACATCCCGCCGACGCACCTGGGGCTCGTCGCCGAGCTCCGGTGCGGGGTCCGCGCGCTCGTGTCGATCCCGTGGTGGCTCGACGCCGAGGAGAGCGGGGACATCGTCGTGCGGCCGCCGATCGGGCCGCGGCCGAGGAGCGAGCCGTTCACCGGCGCGAGCGCGCGGGGGAGCGGCGCGTTCGTCGAGGTGTCGCTGCCGGATCGCACCTTCGCCCCTGGCGACACGCTGACCGGGGCCATCGCCTTCGGCGGGCTCCTCGGGGGCCGCGCCAGCGCCCTCGAGGTGGCGCTGGTCGGCGTCGAGCGGGTCCATGTGGCGGGGCAGAGCGCGTCGAGCGAGGTCCACCGGCTGTCGTTCTTCCGGGACCTCGCGGGGACCCACGAGGGGCGGGAGGTGCCGTTCCGCATCGAGGTGCCGGGCGATCTCGCGCCTGCCTTCAGCGCCGCGCAGGTCTCCCTGGAGTACGCGCTCGAGGCGGTGCTGGAGCACTCGGACGGCCGGGTGGTGCACCGCATCCCCGTGGTCATCGGCGCGTTCGCGCCGCGGAGCGGGGGCGACGGGAAGCGTCCTCGTGTGGGCGTGGCCCGATGGCGGGCGGTCTGGGCGCGCGCGGGGCAGAGGGCTGGTCTCTCGGTGCGCGAGGGGGCGAGCGGGCTGGGGCTCCGCGGCGTCCAGGCTGGCTGCGTCGTGGAGGTGGCTCCTGCCGAGGAGCGCTCGGCGCCCGGCCTGAGCGCGACGGTGCATTTCGCCGAGCCCTGGGGGCTAGATCTCCACGTGCGGCCGAGGCGCGCCCTGGAGCGCATCGGCGTGGTCACCGGCGATGCCCCGTTCGACAGGCACCTGCGTGCATCCGGGCGGGAGGACGCGCAGGTGCTGGGGGCGCTCACGCCTGCCTTGCGGGCGGCGCTGGCGGCGTTCCCCGAGGTGGACCTCGACGACGCGCGGGCGCGGGTGCGGAGCGCCGTGGGGGCGTTCGACGAGTCGGTGCTCGACGTGTTCCTGAGTCAGGTCGAGGCGCTCGCGCGGGCGGTCGCAGAGGCCGGCGCGTCGCTGCCGCCCCCGGCGGCGATGGAGGGGTGGCTGCCCGCGTGGCGCCGCTTCGCGGAGGACAGCGACGGGGCGCTGCAGGTCGGGCCGATGCGGCTCACGGGGACCTTCGAGGGAGCGAAGTTCGAGCTGAGGACGCGGTTCGAGCGGGCCACGCCGGCCGGCGCGCGGCTTGCGTTGCAGCTGGATCCGCCGATCGGGGGCGCTTCTGGGCCGATGAAGGCGTCGGGAGAGGCGCTCGCGGCCGCGATCCTGGCGCAGGCGTCGCGGCTCGGGGAGGTCGCGGAGGGGGCGGTCGCGGTGCAGCCGGGGGAGATCGCCGTGACGATCGTGACGCCGCTCGCGGATCCGGCGGCGGTGCGGGAGGTGCTGCGGTCGATGCTGGCGCTCGCACACGAGCTGCGGGGCGAGCGGCGGGGCGGGCCGTACCGGTGAGGGCGGCGCCGCGCATGGGGTCAGTCGCCTTCGAGATCGAGGTCTTCCCACCAGATGGAGAGCTCGATCTCCACCTCCTCGAAGGGCTCGGCGCGCACCCGTTCCGTCGGGCCGTGAACGCCCAGCTCGAGCCACCTGCCGTCGACGAGACGGCTGACCGCGAGCGATCTCGCCTCGGGGTCCACGTACCAGAGGTGGCTCACCCCGATCTCGGCGTAGAAGCGCCGCTTGACGATGAGGTCATAAGCGCGCGTCCGGGGAGACAGGACCTCGCAGACCCAGTCCGGCACGACGCGGATGGGCTCCTTCACGGGCAGGCGAGGCAGCCGCTCGCGCCGCCACCCCGCGACATCCGGCGAGATCTCCGGGGCGCGAGGGAGCTCGACGCCCGGCTCGGCGAGGATCCACCAGCCGCCTGGACCGTTGCGCCGCTTCTGAAAGGGGCCGTGAAGGTCGGAGGCGATGCTGGTCTCAAGGCTTCCGTGCGGGGCGCGCGGGCGGGGGAAGGCGTAGAGCTCGCCGTCGATGATCTCGCCGCGCATCGTGTCAGGCAGCGCTTCGAGGTCCGCCCTCGTGGCGGGGTGATCCAGCTTCCGGGCAAGGCTCATCGGGATGCTCCAGGTGCCACGGAGCTTACCCCAGCCGCGGCGCGCCGCGCGAACACCAGCACGGCTGCGATGCCGGCCGCGCGCGACTCCCCTGGGAGCTGCGGGCCTGGAGGACGTACGCGCCTCGAACGGGATTGGCCAGGAGCGGTCGATCTCTCTACAACCGGCGCTCAATCCAGACCAAGCGCAGACCGGACCGAGAGTAGCGGCTCGTCGTCCGGGATACGCAGGCCGGGCATGAGCTCGTCGAGCTCACCCGGCTCGAAGCGGCAGAGGTTGGTGGCGTGCCAGAAGCCACCCCCGACGTTGCCACCGAGCTTGTAGCGGCCGTCGGGGCGGAAGGCGACCCAGCCCTCGGGCAGCTTGAGCAGCACGGCGCGGCACGTGCCGGTGCGCGTGTCCCAGAGGCGCATCGTGTCATCGCGAGAGCAAGAAAACAGGGTCGCGCTGTCGGGACTGAACGCCACACGCGTAACTGAATCGGAATGGCCGATCAGAACGCGAACGAAGTCACCGGTCGACGCGTCCCATAGACGGATGCTCTCGTCGGATGAGCCTGACGCGATGAACGCTCCGTCAGGACTGAAGGCAACGCTGGTGACGTGGGCGGAGTGACCCAGCAGCGTGCCTGTCGCTTCGCCAGTCGCGTCTCGCCATAAGAGCACACTATGATCGGAGCCGCCCGATGCCAACGTGGCACCGTCGGCGCTGAAGGCCACGCTCATGACGCTGCTGGCGTGCCCGCTCAGCTCGTGTCTCATTCCCCCGTCCGCCGCTCGCCAGACTCGAACGGTTCCATCTCCCGAGCCAGAGGCCACTGCCGAACCGTCAGGACTGAACGCCACGCTCCTGATGCCGTGCGTATGACCCTGGAGCACATGCAACAGGGTGCCCGTCGTCACCGCCCATAGCCGCACCGTATGGTCCTGGGACCCGGAAGCCAGCGTTGCGCCATCTGGGCTGAATGCGATACTGGACACCAGGTGTGAATGCCCTTGAAACTTGCGCGCCAGCTTGCCCGTCTCAATGTTCCAGAGCTGTACTGTGTTGTCGTGCGCGCCGATAGCCATGCTCGTGCCATCGGGGCTGAAGGCGAGATCCATCAAGTAGTCGCCGTGCCCCGACTGAACGCGTGACACGTTCCCCCTCGACACGCTCCAGAGCTGAATGCTGCCACCGGCGGAGGTGGAAGCGACCGTCGTACCGTCACGGCTCAGAGCCATGCTCATCAAGAGCGGGGATCGACCCTCCAGCACGCGCAGCGTTTCTCCTGTCGACACCCGCCAGAGCCGCACCGTGCCGTCGCGAGCCCCCGTAGCCAGTGTCTCTCCGTCAGGGCTGAACGCCACGCTCAGCACCAGGTCTGAATGGCCCTCCAGCACGCGCAGCGTCCCTCCCGTCGATGCCTGCCAGAGCCGCACCGTGCCGTCGCGGGAACCGGAAGCCAGCGCCACGCCGTCGGAGGAGAACGCCACGCTCATCACCGCATCCGAATGGCCCTCCAGCACGCGTAGCGTTTCTCCTGTCGACACCCGCCAGAGACACACTTTGCCATCCCGGGCGCCGGAAGCGAGCATCGCGCCGTCAGGACTGAACGCCACTCCCGTCAGAAAATCTGAGTGGCCACCGAACTCTCGCAGCAGTCGTCCTGTCGACGCCTGCCAGATGCGCACCGTGGCGTCGCGGGAGCAGGAAGCCAGCGTATCCCCCAAAGGACTGAAGGCCGCAAACGATGTTCCATGCGGCTGGTTTCGCAGCAACCTGGCCTCGGTGAGGGTGATCACCTCCCAGAGACGGACATCCTGATCCGATGAGCCGGAAGCGAGCGTCGCGCCGTCAGGGCTGAACGCCACGCTCATCACGGCGCGCGCGTGCCCTTTCAGCACGCAGAGCGCATTGCCTGTCGAAACATCCCATAGCCGAACGGTGCCATCCTTCGAGCCGGAAGCGAGCGTCGCGCCGTCAGGGCTAAACGCGACGCTCATGACCAGACCGGTGTGCCCCTTCAGCATGCGCAGCGCGCTGCCGGTCGCCAGGTCGTACAAGGCGAGCCCGTCAGCATGGCCGGAAGCGAGCAATTCCCCGTCAGGGCTGATCGTCACAGCATGGCATTCGCCGAAGTGCACCCAGGTCGGCTCGAACCTCGCCGCCTCCGGCATCGCCGCGCCGAACGTGTCGCACCCGTCGAACCGCGCCCCGCGCACGCCTACGAGCTTCGCCCCGCGAAGCTTCACCGCTTCCAGCCTCGCCCCCGTCAGGTCTGCGCCGACAAGCCGCCCCCGCACCGCCGTCGCCCCCGTCAGATCCGCCCCCGAGAGGTCCGCCCCCGAGAGGTCCGCCCCGTCGAGCAGCGCCCCCTCCAGCCGCGCCCCGCTCAGGTTGGCGCGCACGAGCTTCGCCTCCCTCAGATCCGCCCCCCGGAGGTCGCACCCGCTGAGGTCCTTCCCCGAGAGGTCCTGCCCGCGCAGGTCCGCCCCCGCGAGGTTCATCCGCTCGTGCACCCCGAGCCCCATCCGCCCGTCGAGCCGCAGCGCGTTCGCCGCCGCCACCGTGCCCCACGCCCCGCCGAGCGCCCCCTGCGCCCACCTCGCCGCCGCCTCGCGCCCCGCGAGCGCCCCGAAGAAGTCGGCCATCAGGTCGCTCACCTCCCGCTGCGCGAGCGCCGCCGCCTCCCCGGCGCGCTGCACCTCCTCGGCCGCCTCCCGCGCCACGAGCCACTCGAGCACCGACTGGTGGATGAACCGGAAGTTCTCCTGGTCGTCCCACACGAGCAGCGTCCCCGACCCGATCTGGTGCGCCGCCACCCCCACATCGAGCTCGTGCCGCCCGAGCGCCTGCAGCGCCGCGATGAGCTCCGCGGGCAGCTCGCGGATGCTCACGCTCTGCTCGGTCCGCTGCCACAGCCGCGTCGCGAGCTCCGTCACCGCCCGCCACCGCTGCGCCACCGACAGCCCCGGCTGCGCGCCCTTCGGGTGCGCGCGCTCGTACTCCCAGACGAGCCACCGGTCCAGCAGGAGCCGGTACAGCCCCGCCGAGGTGATCTCCCCGTCGCCCGCCTTCGCCTGCCGGAGCTGCGCCTCCTCGATCTCCGCGATGAACCCCAGCATCCGCGGGTTCGCCGACAGACCGAGCAGATCCTTCACGTCCGCGAGCAGCCGCATGCGCGCGTCGGCGGCCTCCTCGCCGCCGAGCCGGTTCACGAGGAACCTGTGGATCTGCGCCTCGGTGAACGGCAAGAGGCGCGCGAGCCGGTAGCCGGGCAGCAAGGCGGCCCTCTCCGCGAGCGCCGACCGCACCTGCTGCTCCGACATGAAGTGCTGGCTCCGGCTCGTGACCACCACCTTCGCCGCCTTGCCCTGCGCCGCCTGGATCAGCGTGTCGAAGTGCTCGACCGCGCGGTCATACGTGACGCGAAAGGCGAGCTCGTCGAAGCCGTCGAACAGGAGCGCGATCCGCCCCTCGGCGAGCATGTGCCGGAACGCGGGCAGATCGATCTTGCCGAGCCCCGCGAGCGCGAGGTGCTGCGCGATGAGCGCGTTCAGGTCGCGCGCCTTCTCCAGCGCGCGCATCTCGATGAGGACCGGCGTCAGCGCGCCGCCGGCCTTGCCCATGCGCCGCGCGAGCTCGTGCAGGAGGAACGTCTTGCCCGTGCCGAAGTCGCCGAGCACCAGCACGAACCGGCTGTGCTCCGAGTCGAGCAGCTCGGTGAGCGCGTCGAGCGCGCGCTCGCGCAGCGATTCCGTCTGGCCCGTCGTGAGCGCGACACGCTGGTCGACGTAGAGCGCCGGCGGATAGGTGGGGTCCCGCTCGAGGCTCGCGCTCTGCCACGCCAGGTAGCCGCGGAAATCGACGAGCCCCTGGTACTCGAGGAACCGCGCGAGGCGCACCCGCCGCGCGCTCGCGTACCGCACGAGCTCCTCCGGCGCGGGCTCGCCGCCGTAGACGAGCGTGGAGACGAGGCCGGGGTCGTCGCGCCGGTAGGAGGCGTCGATGCTCTCCAGGAAGGCGGAGACGGCCTCGGTCGAGATGCCGCTCTCGAGCGCCGCCAGCGGCGCGATCCGGACGATGCCGCCCTCGTTGACCGAGACGCGCAGGTAGCAGCCGAAGGGCAGGGGCGCGTCGAACCACTCGATCTCCACGCCCTCGGGCTCGCGCAGCCTGCACACGCGCTCGACGCGCGAGAGGAAGTCGTCGCTGCGCCCCTCGCCCGGCAGGAGGATGTCGTCGCCGTGCGGCTCCGCGCGGCCGCCCCGCACGCGCGCCGGGAAGCGGCGTGGCGCCCGGCCTCGCCCGGCGGGCTCGGGCGAGAGGTAGCGCCGCAGGAACGCGAACAGGAACTCCGCCGACGCGCGGCACGCGAACGCGCGGAAGCTGTCGTCCTTCTCGTGGTCGCCGTGATCCGAGACCGCCTTCGCGATGATCGACCGCCGCCCGAGGCGCTCCGCGACGTAGCCGATCGCCGCGGCCTCCATCTCGACGCCGAGCACCCTCCGCCCGATCGGCTTCAGCCGCTCGAACAGGCCGGCGTCCTCCTGCACCGCCTTGCCCGTGGCGATCGGGCCGATGTGTACGCGGAACGGCCGGGCCGGCGGCGGGCCGTCGGGGTGGACGACGCGATCCCGGCGGACCTGCGCCACGCCCGCCTCCGTGAGCTCGAGGCCGGCGTCGCCGATGCGGAGCACGCCCTGCGCCTCCAGCTCGCCGATGCGCTCGGTCCAGCCCGGGCACCGCGCGGCGCGCTCCGGCAGCGAGACCGGCGGCGGTCCGCCCTCGACCTGGCTCGCATAGAGCGCGTGCCGGAGCCACCACGCCTGCGACGCCGCAGGCGGCGGCCGCTCGCGCGCGAGGGGCGCCTGCCGCTCGAACTCGCGCGCGAAGAGCGCGGCGTCCATGTTCCACGTGCGCTCGAGGTTGTACGTCTCGATGTCGTGGAAGAACTCGGCGGCGCCGTCGCCGCCGGGCGCGACGCGCTTGCCCTCGTCGTGGCTGTAGACCCGATCCGCGACGATCACGTCGCCGAGCGACACCTCGCCGCGCCTGCCGGCGCAGATGCCGCACATCGCGAGGCACCCCGGGTCGAGCTCCTCGATGAGCCCCTGCGCCCGCGCCGCGGCCGCGCTCTCGCCCATCCGCCCCGACCACGCCGCGGCGACGCGGAGCGGCTGGCCGCGGTCGTTCGGCAGCTCGCGGACGTAGTACGGAAACCCGGCCGGATCCCGCGCTTCCCGCCAGCCGTCCCGGCCGCCCTCGCCGAGCGCGAGCACCGCCTCGAGCTCGTCCTGCAGCGCGGTCACGACCAGCGCGTCGACGCGCCCTGTGAGGATGTCCGCCGGCACCGGGCCACTCTAACAAACCGAGCCCCGGCCTCCAGGTCCCCGTCCGGGCGGCGACCTGGCCGATTTTCTTGGACGACCGCCCTCCGCCGGGGCTTTCATCCGGCCCATGGCGAGGCTCGTCGAGGCGCTGAACCGGTTCTTCGGGCGGGTCGAGATCCTCGCGCTCGGCCTCGAGAACGAGCGCAGCGCCGCCGAGGTCGCGCTCGCGAAGGGCATGCCGCTCGAGGCCCGCGAGCACGCGCGCTCCATCCTCTCGGTCCTGCCCGACTCGGCCGTCGGGCTCGCGCTCTGGGCCGACGCCGCGGAGGATGCCTGGCTCGACGAGGAGGTGGTCACCGCGCTCGCGGACCTCACGAAGCGCGTGCCGTGGCGCGCCGACGTGTGGCTCCGCCTCGGGCGCGCGGGGCAGCGCATCGGCTGGGACGGCGCGCGGGGCGCGCTCGAGCGGGCCGCGTCGGCGCCGGAGGAGCGCGACGCCGCGCGCCTGGCGCTGCTCGACCTGTGCGACCTCGACCTCGCCGCCGGCGACCCGGCCCGCGCGCAGCGCTGGCTCGACCGCATCCCGGCGCCGCTCTCGACCGCGCCCGATCGCGACGCCGCCCTCCGCCGCGCCGCGTGCGCGCTCGCGCGCGGCGATCTCGACGGCGCGCGCGCCGCCGCGGAGACCCTGGGCGAGCCCGCCGCCATCGAGGGGCGCGCCGCGCTCGTCCTCGCCCGGCTCGCGCTGGCCGAGGCGAGCGCCGCGGCGGGCGCCTCCGCGGCGGCGCTCCCGCCCGCCGTGGTGGCGCGCGCGCTCGACCTCGGGCTCCGGGCGCTCGTGCTCGACGTCCCCGGCGCGGCGGAGCTCTGCGCCTCGCTCGTCGCCGCCTCCCGCGACGTGCTCGTCGTCGACCGCGTGCGCCGCGTCGTCCGCGCCGCGGGCGCGCTCGACGAGCCGACCTGGGCCGCCGCGTTCGCGTTCGCCGAGGGGCGGCGCGACGACGCGCGGCAGGCGCTCGCGCGCGGGCTCTCCGCCGGCGACCCCGCGGCCGCGGCGGCGCTGCTCAGCATGGCGGTCGAGACGCGCGACCTCGGCGCGCTCGACGCGCTCGCCGCGCGTGCGAAGGAGCGCGGCGCGGCGGCGCCGCTGCTCTCGCCCGACCTCCTCCGGCTGCGCGACGCCGCGGCGATGGCGGCCGAGGGGCAGGGGATCAAGGCGCTCGACGCGCTCGACGCCGTGACGGGCGAGGGCGCGGCGTGGGCCGAGGACATCCGCCGCTCGATCGCGCGCGGGTGGCTCCCCGCCGCGGAGGGCGGCGCCGCGCCGCGCCCCGCCGCCTGGAGCGACGTGCTGCGCGAGCTCGCGCGCACGGCCAAGCTCCTCGATCGGCTCGACCTGCTCGCGGCGACCGAGGCCCTCGCCGTCGAGCGGGAGCGCCCGCTCCGGGCCGCCGTGGTCGGCGAGTTCAACGCGGGCAAGAGCACGTTCCTGAACGCGCTGCTCGGCGAGGACGTCGCGCCGACCGGCGTGCTGCCGACGACCGCGACGCTCCACTGGGTCGCCTGGGCGCCCGACCCGTTCGCGCGCATCGTCGTGCGCGGCGGCCAGGACCGCGTCGTGCCGCACGCGGCGCTGAAGGACACGCTGCGCGCGCTCGCGGCCGACGGCAGCAAGGTCTCGCGGGTCTTCATCTACGCGCCCATCGAGCGGCTCAAGCGCGTCGAGATCCTCGACACGCCCGGCTTCAACGCGCCGGACCCCGACCACATCGCGGAGGCGCGGCGGGCGTTCGACGAGGCCCACGTCGCCATCTGGCTGCTCGACGCGCCCCAGGCGATGAAGGAGTCGGAGCGGCGGGTGCTCTCCGAGATCAGCGCCCTCGGCGTGCCGGTGCAGATCCTCGCGAACAAGGCCGATCGGCTGAAGCCGGACGCCCTGGAGACGGTGCTCGCGCACGTGCGCGACAGCCTCGCGGCGAGCGCCATCACGTCGCTGACGCCGCCGATCGCCTTCTCCGCGCGGCTCTCGCTCCGGGGGCGGCTCGGCGACGAGGCGGCGCTCGCGGCCTCGGGGTGGGCCGAGGTCGAGGCGCTCTTCGCCGAGCAGATCGTCGACGCGAGCGACGCGCTGCGCGAGCGCGCGCTCCGGCGCAAGGCGGGTCGCATCGCGGTCGAGCTCGCCCACGCGGCGTCCGCGCGCGCCGCGGAGGACCGCGAGGCAGGGCGCCGGGCGCGCGCCGAGGCCGATCGGCTCCGCGCGAGCGCGGCGTACCTGCGGCGCGAGCGGCGGACGATCGCCGCGGCGATCGACAAGGCGCTCGAGCCCGCGCGCCGCGAGCTCGCGGCCGACCTGCGCCCGATCGCGGCGCTGCCCGAGGAGCGCAAGCGCACCGACGCGAGCGTCCGCGCCTACGTGCAGGAGCGGCTCGTGACGCGGCTGAGCTGGCCTCTCTCGGTCGAGATCGCGAGGGCGGCCCACGCCGGCGGCGAGACGGGCGCTCGCGGCGCGCGCGTGGCCGAAGGCGCCGAGGAAGCGAGCGCCGCGCGCGGGGCGCCCGGCGCCGAGCCGTCGCCGCGGGCGGCGGCCCACGTGCGCGCGGTGCTGATGGGCATGGTGGCGGTGCACGACGCCCCCGACGAGCTCGCGGCGCGCTCGATCGAGGGCGTGGTCGAGGCCGCGATCGACGCCTTCGCGATGGCGCTGTCGGCCGAGGCGGAGGTGCCGGTGCCGCCGCCGGCCTCGGCGGCGGTCGAGCAGCGCGCGCAGGCGCTCCGGGCCGCGCTCGAGGCGCCCGCGACGCCCGCCGGCGCCTGAGCGCCCCGCGGGGACCTCGGCGCGCGTCAGACACGACGACCGGCGTTCCGGCTGGCCGATCCTTCGGCCTCGCTGGTGCTCTCGCGCGCCGGCGGCCGCGGCGCGGAGACCGCGAGGGTCAGCGGCTCAGGAAGAACGCGAGCACGCCGAGCGCCAGCCCGATCAGGAGCGCCAGCGGCACGACGAGCCGGACGAGCCACATGTCCGTGGTGCGCGCGGGGGGCCGGCGGTCCCGCCGGACCCGGAACGACGCACCGGTGATCTCGCCGACGACCGTGGGCAGCCCCGGAGGCCGCGGCAGCGCGGCGGCGCCTTGCGGCGCGGAGGCGTGCGGCGCGGCGGCGTGCGGCGCGGCGGCGTGCGGCGCGGCGGCGTGCGGCGCCGCCGGTCGGGGGGACGGCGCGCGCGCGCCCGTGGGGGAGAAGAGCGGCCCGAAGTCCTTGCGATCGTGGATCACGATGTCGCTCGACGGCGGGTCGCTGGACGGCATGCTGAGCCGCGCCTGCGGGAGCGTGCGCGAGAGGTCCTCCGACGTCGGCCCGGCGAGCGCGCCGCCGGGCAGCGTCGCGGCGCGCGACGAGATCGCGCTCGACGGCGGCCCCTCCGTCAGCACGCCCTCGCGGAACATCGCCTTCGCCAGCACCTCGCCGCGCTGCGCCGGCGGCGGCGGCGGCACGTCGATCTCGCGCAGCGGCGGCGCGGCCGTCATCGTGCTCCGGATCGACACCGGCATCGCCGACTCGATGGTCGGCGCGTCCTCGGGCGCGCTCGCCGACGCGGCGGGGAACAGCGCCTCCGACAGGTGCGGCAGGAGCCGCTCGAGCTCGTCGCGCAGCTCGCGCGCGGTCTGCTGCCGCTGGCCCGGCAGCTTCGCGAGCGCCGTGAGGATGATCGCCTCGAGGCCGGGGTGGATCTGCGGCACGAACAGGCTCGGCGCGGGCGGCCGCTTCCGGACGTGATCCATCGCCACCTCCCACACGACGGACGTGGGCGGGAAGGGGAGCCGGCCCGTGACCAGCAGGAAGAGGAGGATCCCGCACGCGTACACGTCGCTGCGCCCGTCGATGGCGTCACCCCGGCACTGCTCCGGGGACATGTACGCCGGCGTGCCGACGACGACGCCCACCGTGGTGACCGAGCCCCAGACGCTGATCGGCGCGCTGTTCGGTCCGTCGTCGCCGGCCCGGGTGCCGCCCTCGACCATCTTCGCGATGCCGAAGTCGAGCACCTTCACGCGCTCGACCGACGGATCCGCGGGATCCCGCAGGATCATGACGTTCTCGGGCTTGAGGTCGCGGTGCACGATGCCGCGGTCGTGCGCGGCGGCGAGCGCGTCGGTGATGCCGATCAGGATCCGCGCGGCGCGGGCCTCGGAGAGCCGGCGCTCGGCGAGGAGGAGCTCGAACAGGTCCTGCCCGGAGACGAGCTCCATCACGATGTACGGCAGGTGCCCTTCCACGCCGGAGTCGACGATCTGCACCGTGTTCGGGTGGCGGAGGCGGGACGCGGCCTTCGCCTCCCGCTCGAAGCGCGTCACGAACGTCGCGTCGCCGAGGAGCTGCGGGTGCATGATCTTGATCGCGACGTCGCGCGGCTCCGCGTCCTGCGCGCCGCGGTAGACCGCCGCCATCGCGCCCTCGCCGATGAAGCCCGTGATCTGGAAGCGCCCTGCGATCGTTCGGCCGATGAGTTGCGGGCCCGCGCTCATGAGCGAGACTTCACCATAGATAGAGTCCTCTGGGAGAGCTACCCCCGGCCTTCGCGATCTACGGCCTCGCCGGCGCGGGCCGTGGCTCCGTCTTCGTCCCGAGGATCGCCTCCAGGATCGGCCGCGACCCCTGCACCGCGGTGCGCTGCGAGTAGAAATGGAGCCCGCGCAGCCCGCCGAGCTCCTCGCCGCCGCCGGCGCGGCCCGGGCCGCCGTGGATCGTCTGCGGGAGGACGGTGCCGGGGCCGGGCGCCTGGTCGGCGATCCGCTCGCTGCCGAGCACGACGCGGCCGTGGTAGGGCGCGACGCCGAGCAGCACCTCCGCCGTGAAGCCGCGGTCGTCGCTGTAGACCGCGCAGACGAGGCTCCCGCGCCCGCGGCGCAGCAGCGTGACCGCGTGCGCCGCGCCGCCGTCGTAAGGGAAGAGCGTCGCGACCGGGCCGAAGACCTCGTGCTCGTGCGCGGCGGCCGCGCCGTCGGGGCCGCTCGCGACGAGCAGCGTCGGCGGCACGAAGTACCCCTTTCCGTCAGGCACCCCGAGCCTCTCGAACGGCCCGGTGCCGCCGAGCGCCACCGCCGCGTCCGCCGCGAGGCGCTCGATGCCCGCGCGCACGCCGCGGAGCTGGTCGGCTGTGGTGAGCGGACCTACCGTGACGCCGTCCTGCGCCGGGTCGCCGACGCGCGCGTCGCGGAGGCGGTCGACGAGGTCGTCGCGCACCGTCTCGATGACCGACGCGGGCACGAAGATGCGCCGGATCGCCGTGCACTTCTGGCCGGCCTTCTGGGTCATGTCGCGGACGACGTCGCGGAGGAACATCGCGTACGTCTCGGAGCCGGGGTCGACGTCGGGGCCGAGGACCGCGCCGTTCAGGCTGTCGGCCTCGACGTTCACGCGGACGCTCTCGCGCGCGAGGGCCGGCAGGAGCCGGAGCGCCGCCCCGGTGGTGCTGGAGCCGGTGAAGGCGAGGACGTCCTCGCCGCCGAGGTGGTCGAGGAGATCGCCCGGCGGGCCGGCGACGAACGAGAGCGCGCCGCGCGGCAGCGGGGCGCGCTCGGTGAAGATCTTCATCAGCCGGAGCGCGACGAGCGCCGTGCTCGTCGCCGGCTTCGTGATGACGGGCATGCCCGCGAGGAGCGCGCACGCGGCCTTCTCGGCGAGCCCCCACGCGGGGAAGTTGAAGGCGTTGATGTGCACCGCGACGCCGGGGCGCGGCACCAGGATGTGCTGGCCGAAGAAGCGAGGCGAGCGCCCGAGCTGCACGCCGTCGCCGTCGGCGAGCAGCCGCGCGTCGCCGAGCTGGGCGCCGAGGTCGGCGTAGTAGGCGAGCGTGCCGATCGCGCCGTCGATGTCGAACTTGGCGTCGCCGCGCGTGTTGCCGCCGTTCTGGATGGCGACCTCGATGAGCGCGTCGCGGTGCGCGTGCGCGGCGCGCGACATCGCGCGCAGCAGCTCGCCGCGCTCGGCGAACGTGAGCGCGCGGAGCGAGGGGCCGCCCTCCGCCCGCGCGAACGCCACGGCGGCCGCGAGGTCGAGCCCGTCCGTGCTCGTCTCGGCGAGCGGCTCCTCCGTCGCGGGGTTGACCAGCGCGTGCGGGGCGCCCTGACCGGCGCTCCACTGCCCTGCGACGTAGCTCTCGAGCCGCTCCATGGGCGCGTAGCCTACTCGCGCGGTCGCTCGGCACAACCCCCACGCGGGCGGCGCGCGGCGCTCTTCGCTCGCCCGTCCATTGCTCGAGCGTCGCGCGACGCGCCGCGACTTGCCGCGCCCGTCACCGTGCCCGTCACCGTATGTATTACTTGCACGAGGCGGACGCGAGCAGCGCCGTGATCTTCGCCCTGACCACCTCGAACTCCCGCACCGCGAGATCGATCTCGGCCTCGCGCTGCCTGCGGCCGGACTCGACAAGATCGAAGCTCGTCACGGTGCCGGCCTCGAACGCGACCTGCGTGAGGCGCGCTGTCTCGCGCGCGAGGTCTCGCGCCTGCTCGGCGACGGCGCGTGCCTGCTCGGCGACCGCGACGCCCCGCACCGCCTGCGACGTGTCGAGCTCGGCCGCGCGCTCCGCCAGGCCGATGCGCGCCCGCTGCTGCTCGACCAGCGCCCGGTTCACCCGGAGATCGCCGTAGCGCGCGCCGCCGTCCCAGATGGGGACGGTGAGCACGGCGCTGATCGACCACTCCCACGACCGCGTGCTGATGCCCTGATCGTTCCCGAACGCGGTCTGCCCCTGCAGCGTGCTCGACAGCTCCGCGTACGGGGCGAACGCGAGCTTCGCGTCGGTGAGGTTGCGCTCGGCGATCTCCAGCTCGGCCCGGGCCGCGCGGACGTCGGCGCGCTGATCCGAGCGCCCCTGGGAGCACTGCGACTGCATCTCCGCCGCGATCCCGTTGAGCGAGAAGGTCTGCGGGACGCCGACCTCGCCGCGCTCGCCCAGCACGGCCCCGAGCGCCTCGCGCGACCTGCGCAGCGACTCGTCGCCGGTGACGAGCGTCGCGCGGGCGAGCGCGACGTCCTGCTCCGCGCGCACGACGTCGAGCTTCGTGCCGGTGCCGAGGCGCTCGCGCCGCCGCGTGAGCTCCAGCCGCTCCAGCGCGCTGCGCAGCCCGACGCGGTTGACCTCGCTGACCCGCTCGGCCGTGATGATCGAGACGACGGCGTCCGCGACCGCGCCGATCGTGACGCGGCGGCGATCCTCCAGGCTCAGCTTGGCGACCTCGACCGACAGGTTGGCGGTGCCGATGCCGTACCACGCGCGCGGGGCGAGGATCGGCTGGCTGAGCGTCAGGGACGCCGAGGCGCTCGTCGGAAAGAGATCGGAACGCGAGGTGCTCGGGGCCGTCGGATCCGGGTCCGCCGGCACCCCCACCGTGGTCTGGTCGCCCGCCAGGCGGTGGGTCAGGCTGCCCCTTGCGTCGAGGCTCGGCAGCGCCGCGGCGAGCGCCCGCCGCGCGATGCCCTCGGCGCGGGCGACCTCCTGCACGGCGATGACGAGATCGACCGAGCGCTGGTCGATGATCGCGCGCGCGTCGTTCCAGTTCGCGAGCGTGCGCGCCGGCGGCGGGACGGGCGCGAGCGCCGGGTCGTTCACCTCGATGCGCTGCAGCGCCGGCGTCGCGGCCGGCGCCGGCGCCGCTGCCGGGGCCGCCGCGGGGGGCTGCTGCCCGGCCCGCCCCTGAGGCTGCTGGCCCGGCTGCCCCCGGGGAGGCGCCGGCTGGGCGAGGGCGACCCCTTGATGCAGGGCGAGGAAGGCGAGAGTGCGGACAGCGACCATGCGGAGCCGGCGACGAGGCATGCGCGACTCGATGCGCCGTCCGGCGCGCGACGACAAGCCCGAAGCCGACGGGGCACGGTCCGGGCCTGCGCGCGTGTGAGAAACCGTGGGCGGGGCGACGGCGCGGCGGGCCGCCGGGAGGGGCCAAGTCATGGCGACGAAACGCGGATGCGGCACTATTCTGGACCACCGATGCCAAGCCGGTTGCCCCCGAATGACATCTGCCTCGGCTGCGGAAGGCGGCGGCGATGCGGCGCCGCGGATCCCTGCGCGCGCTGCGGCGAGCCCCCTCACCGCGCCGCGTGGCGCCGGTCCGAGCAGCACGGGGCGCCGCCGAAGATCGAGCTGTTCCTGAGCGCGATCACGAGCGGCCTGCTGCTCGCGTACACGGCGCTCTACGTGCTCCTCCTGACAGGCTTGGCCGAGTCCGCGGACAGCTCCTTCCCGGCCGCGGCGCTGTTCGCCGTGATCCTGGCGCTCGGCGTGCGGCTCTCGCGGTGGATCGTGCGCTCGCTGTTCGAGCTCTGGGGCACCACGTGGGCGTACCGCTCCGCGGACGGCGCGCGCTGGGGCACCGTGAGCACGCTCTTCGGGTGGTACGGCGCCGGCGAGGGCGTGAGCCTCACGGCGTTCCACCCCACGAGCGCGGGCTCGACGCTCTTCTGCTCCTCGGACGCGATCGACGCGGGGCTCCCCGTCGTCGCCGCGAACCTCTCGCGCATCGTGGGCGCGAGGGGCAGAGACGCCTTCTCGCCTTTCGAGGTGCTGATGCTCAGCGCCTTCACGGGCCTCGTCGCGCGCGGCGAGGCGACCATCAGCAAGGCCACGGCGGTGCGCTGGCGCAAGGACTGGCTCGGCGGCGCGCGGCGCGGCGCGCCGCACACGGCCTTCACGATCGAGCGCGCGAGCGATCGCGAGGAGGGCAGCGCGATCGAGCGCGAGATCCTCTCGGCGCTGCAGGCCAAGGCGGACGGCCTCGCGCCCCTCGCGGAGCCCGCGCGGCCAGGGGGCTACCGCGACGCCGCGTGGCGGCCGCCGCCCGTGCGGCTGCGCATCGAGGAGGTGCTGCGCCCGCGCGCGCTCGCGCTGGCGGCCAGGGCGCTCCGGCGGGAGCCCCGCGGCGGCGCGCCCGTCGCGGTCGCCGCGGCGCTCGACGAGTTCGGCAAGCGCGATCCTGCGCGGATGAGCCACCTCCGCGCGCTCCTCGCGGAGCACCGCCGCGGCGCGCTCTCGGCGTGAGCGGCGGCGCGCCGCTCAGTGCCAGACGCCGATGCCGGCGCTCACGCTGTCGTAGCGGGGCGCGAAGTCCATGGACGCCTGCAGCGTGTACGCGACCTCGGGCAGCAGGCCCCAGAAGGTCGTCGACAGCACGCGGATGTCCGCGCCGAACGTGAAGTGCTGCCGGCCCACGCGCCCGCTCCCCAGCCGCCCGAAGCGGTTCGGCTCGTAGTAGCTGCCGAACCGCGTGTGCACGCGGCCAGGGATCGGCTCCGTCTCGATCCCGAACCGCGGCGAGAAGCTCACGTGCGCGCCCGAGGTGCCCACCGCCGAGGCGCCTTGATCGCTGCCGGGCTGGTTCTGCGCCAGGAACCGCTCCAGGCTGACGCCGTTCGACACGGCGCCCGTCACGAGGAGCTCCGCGGTGATGAGCAGGTGCTCGCGGGGCCAGTTCCAGTAGCGGGCGCGCCGCTCCCGCTCGAGGACGGCCGGGCCCGCCGCGAGCTCGCGCTCGTCGGCGGCGCGCTCGCGCGCCCGCTCCACCGCGAAGGCGCGCTCGCGCTCGGCGCGCGCCGCCGGCTCCTCGATCGCGCCGAGCTCGAGCTCCCGCCGCGCCTCCCGCTCGGCGCGCCGGCGCGCGATCATCGCGCGGAGCTCCCGCTCCTGATCGTGCGGGTTGATCCACGCCGGGTTGAGCGGGCGCGGGCCGACCTGCACGGCGAGCCCGACCTCGAGCTCCCAGGGGAGGACGACCTCGTTGGGGAGGATCAGGCCGCCGGCGCGCCGGACGCGTCCGTCCGTGATCACGCCCTCGCCGAGCAGCCTCCCTCCGTTCACCGGCAGCCGGAGCGTGGCGCCGAGCCGGTACGACGCCCAGTCGGGGCGGATGAGCAGCCCGAGCTCCGGGGAGATGCCCGCGATCGTCAGGTTGGTCTGCTCGGCGTCGAGCCCGAGCGTCACCGCGCGGGCGCCGGCGCCCAGCACGAGCGTGTCGCCGAGCAGGCGGACCCCGCCGAGGAAGTGGTACTTGCCGATCACGACCGTCGTCTCGGCGCCGGCGGCGTCCGTGAGCGAGTACCGCTGCAGCTCGGCGTTGACGCCGACGCCGAAGTCGCCCGCCTGCAGCTGGCCGCCGAGCGTCAGGTAGACGAAATTCGAGTAGTCGAGGTCGATGTCGCCGCTGTTGTCGAAATCGTTGTTCTCGAAGAGCTCGATCGGTATCGAGATCGACGCGGCGACGTCGCCCTCCAGCCAGCTGTGGCTGAAGGGCTCGCGGAGCGCGGGCGCCGCGGCGTTGGCCACCATGCCGGCGATCCCCTCGGCGTACCCGGCGTACGCGCCGGCGATCCCGGTGACACGGAGCGGCGCGAGGATGGGCCCCTGGAAGAGGTCGATGGCGTAGGCGTTGTCCTGGAGCGGCTGGGCCGACGCGGCAGGCGGCAGGCCGGCGGCGAGCGCCAGCGCGGCGAGCGCGGCGGCGGAGCGGCGGGCGGCGTGGAGGGCCGCGGTTCTCTCGCTCACCTCGCGCTGCTCCGGTCCAACAGCATCTCGTCGCGCCCGCGGCGAGGTGATAGCACTGCCCCGCACGGAAGGGACCGCGGAAGCGGAGCCCCGACCCGCGGCGGCTGGGCCCACGGCTTCAGGGCTCCCCGGCTCACAAGAAAAAAGAGGGGCCCGCCCGCCGCGCACCACCGCCCGCCCAAGGAATCGCCGCGCTCATGCCTGCCCCCGCCCCCGCGCCCACCGCCCCTGCCTCGGCCTCGCCAGGGACCGACGCGCGAGCGCGCCGCCCGGCGACGGCGCGGCGCCCCGGCGGGCCCCGCGCGCGCGGCCGCCGCATCGCCCTGGTCGTCTATTACAGCGTCGCCGCGCTCATCATCGTCGCGTGCACCCTCCAGCTGATCCGGCAGGTCTTCTTCCTGCCGGCGGCGCCGTCCCCCTACGGGAGCTGCCAGGAGGGCCTGCTGGCCCTCGTCCGGGCCGTCGAGCGCGCCAGGGACGCCGCCCCCGGGACCGACGGGGAGGACGCCGCCCTCGCCCGGTTCCGGAGCAAGCTCGCCCCGGAGTGGACGTACCGGGACGGGGTCGCCGCGTCCTGCCTGGGCTCCGCCGAGGACGAGCGCGCTCTCGACGCCATCGAGCGGCTCCGCTATGCGGAGGAGCACGCAGCGCGGCGCGAGGCAGGCGATCTGGCTCCGCTACGGCGCCGGGTCCGGGCGATTGTCGATGGCCAGCTTGGGCCCGCATCCCCGAGATAATCCCCCGACGCGGCGATCACGCAGGACGATATGACCGACATGACCGTTCCTTCTCCCCCTGCCGCAGTGGCGGGTGAAGCGCAGACCGGCGAAAAGCCCCAGCCGCTGCCCACCTTCGATGTGCTGCCCCTGTCGTCCGAGCTGCGCGAGACGCTCGCGGAGATTGGCTACGTCCACCCGACGCCGGTGCAGCTCGCCGTGTGGGAGCCGGTCACGCGCGGGCGCGACGCGGTGGTGCAGGCGCGCACCGGCACCGGCAAGACGGCGGCCTTCGGGCTGCCGATCGTCGACCACGCCGTGAAGCGCTCGCTCGCGCAGGCGCAGGTGCTCGCGCTGTGCCCGACGCGAGAGCTCGCGCTCCAGGTCTCCGCGGAGGTCGAGCGCCTCGGCAAGCGCAAGGGCGTCAAGGTCGTCGCCGTGTACGGCGGCGCGCCGATGCAGCGGCAGATCGACGCGCTCGCCGCGGGCGCGCAGGTCATCGTCGGCACGCCGGGCCGCGTGCTCGACCACCTGCGCCGCGGGACGATCGTCGCCAAGCACATCCGGCTGCTCGTGCTCGACGAGTGCGACGAGATGCTCTCGATGGGGTTCGAGCGCGAGCTCACCGCGATCCTCGCCGAGCTCCCGCCGGAGCGGCAGACGCTCCTGTTCTCGGCGACGCTCCCGCCCGACATCGAGCGCATCGCGCGCAGCAAGCTGCGCTCCCCCGAGTTCATCACCCTCTCGGGCGACGCCGTCGGCGCGCTCCAGATCCAGCACTTCGTCTACCTCGTCACGGGCGACAAGCACGCCGCGCTCATCCGCATCATCGAGGTCGAGAACCCCGAGAACGCGGTCGTCTTCTGCAACACCAAGGACGAGACGGAGGCGGTCGCCGCGGCGCTGAAGCGCCAGGGCTACGACGCCGACTGGCTGAACGGCGATCTGCCGCAGTCCGACCGCGAGAAGGTGATGAGCGCGACGCGCGAGGGGCGCCTGCGCTTCCTCGTCGCCACCGACGTGGCCGCGCGCGGCATCGACATCTCGCACCTCACGCACGTCATCAACTACGACTTCCCGCAGGACGCCGAGGCGTACGTGCACCGCACCGGCCGCACCGGCCGCGCGGGGCGCACCGGTACGGCGATCGCGCTGATCACGCCGCAGGACGTCGGCCCGCTCTACATCCTCCGGCTGACGTACAAGATCCGGCCGCTGGAGAAGCAGCTCCCCTCGGAGGGGGAGCTCAAGACGCGCGCCGAGGCCGATCTCGTCGCGCTGCTCGCCGAGGCGTTCCTGCCGAAGGGCACGCACCCCGACGATCTCTCGCTCGCGCGCCGGCTGCTCACGCACGACCAGTCGGAGGCGATCGTGGCGGGCCTCCTGCGCGACCACCTCGGCGCGCGGCCGACGGCGCAAGAGGAGGCGAGCGCCGCGCGCCGCGCCCAGCAGCCGCAGCGCGCGACGGCGCGCGAGGGCGCCGAGCGCCCAGCGGGCCCGTCGACCAGGCCCGAGCCCGCCGCGCGCGGAGGGGGCGAGCGCGGCGAGGGCCGCGCCTCGCGCGGAGGGAGCGAGCGGGAAGCGATCCCGCGCGCGGCCGACTCCGCCGATCCGCGCTCGCCGGAGACGGAGCGCAGCAGCGAGCGCGAGATCGCGCGCGAGGCCGAGCGCGACCGCGGGCGGGAGCGCGATCGGCGATCGCTGCGCCTGCGGCGGGACGACGGGCGGCGCGCGCCTCGCGGCGCAGACGCGCCGCCGGGGGACGAGCCGCGGGTCGAGCCGCGCGCCCGTGGCGGCGGCCACGCGCGCGACGAGGGGCCCGTCTCGGTCGAGCCGCTCACGCGCCCGGAGCCGCTGATGCGGATCGAGCCGCCGCGCGGCGAGGGCGTGACCGGCCGCGGCCCGGCGGAGCGCCTGCGCGAGCGGCCGGGCGCCGCGACGCTGCTGTCGGCGCGCCGCGGCCCTGCCGCCGCTGGCGTCGCCGGCGCGCCGGGCAGGCCTCAGGGCGGCGCGCCCGGACAGCCGTTCTCGCGCCACGCAGACTTCACCATGTGGCAGCCGCCGGAGGAGGAGGGCGACGACGAGCCGATCCTCGGCGAGCCGCCTTCTCCGCCGCCCGGCTCGCCCGTGTCGCGCGGCGGCGGCGATCGCGAGCGCGTGAGCAGCGCGGCCCCGTCCACCCCCGGCGAGCCCGCGGTCGAGATCGAGAGCGTCGAGCCGGGTGAGGCGCCGCGCGCCGAGCCCCCGCGCGACGAGCCCGAGGGCGAGTTCGTCGAGGTCTTCATCAACCTCGGGCGGCGCGACGGCGCGCGCGCGGCCGATTTCCAGCGCGTGCTCGTCGAGCGGGCGGGGCTGGCCAAGGGTGATATCCGGCGCATCCGGGTGCGCGAGCGCAACGCGTTCGTCAGCGTCCCGAAGGCCGAGCTCGCGCGGGTCGTGTCGGTGCTGAACGGCGCGACGATCGCGGGCAAGGAGGCGCGCGCGGAGCAGGCTCGGGAGCGCACGTCAAGCGCCGAAGAGGTGACCGAGGACGCCTGACGCGGGGCGCTCCGCCGGAGCGCCCGTCCTGCCGCCGGGCAGCGCCGTCCTGCCGCCGGGCAACAGGTAACGACAGAGCAGGCTCCGCGTGGACGTTCGATGCTGCTGCCCGCGCGCGCCAGACACCGCCCGCCGGCGTACGTCGGTGGGCGCTCGCGTGCGACGCCGTCCAGGCGGCGCCTCCCGGCGCGCAACGCGCTAGCCAAGCCAGCCCACTGGTCGTATCACGGAAGGGATGGCGCGCAGTGGAGCGGAGGATATCGACCGGCTTCGACGGGACATCGATCGAGCGCTTGCTGACAAGCTCGACGCAGAGAGGGTTCTCCCGCTGCTCGCGCGCCTGGCCCGCGCGACGGCCCCGGGCAGCGAGCCATGGCTCTACGCGCACCGCCACCTCGCGGAGATGGGCGTCGAGCACGACCCGTGGCGCGCCGCGCTCTTCGCGCGCCGCGTGCTGCAGTTCCACGAGGAAGACGACGGCGCCTGGGCGGTGCTCGGCCTGGCGCAGTCGCTGCTCGGCAACTACCGCTACGCCGCGCGCGCGTACGAGCGCGCGCTGGCCATCGCGCCCGACAACCCGTGGTATGCCCATAACCTGGGTCACCTCTACGACGTCGCCCTGAACCGCCCGCAGGACGCCTTGCCGCTCCTCGCGCAGGCCACCGAGGCGCAAACGGGCGAGGCCGACATCGCCGCGAGCTACGCCCACGCGCTCGCCCGCTGCGGCAAGCTGGTGCTCGCCAAGAAGATCTTGAAGCGCGCCATCCGCCACGGGGCCACGGCCGACCAGATGGCGCTGTGGCGCTGGCTCGACGCGGGCGCGCCGACGACCGGCGAGAGCGGGCCAGACCCTCAGCGGCCGGCCGACTCGAAGCGCAAGACCAAGCGACGGCGCGCCCGCGAGCGCCAGAGTCTCGGCGACTGATCGAGCCGTTCGCTCGCTCGCCTCGAGAGCTCCTGCTCGCACCCACTCCGAGCGTACCAGGTGAGGAGGCACGTGCGCTCGCTCGCCCTCCGCAAGTCCCAGTCCGACGAGCCCGGCGGCCGGCCGGCCGGGCTCAACCGCGCTGCGGCGCGGCAGCGCGGGAGTCGTCGTTCGTGACGCAAGGCACAGGAGAGGTTGTGCGGACACGGGCTACCTCGGCTGGGCGCCTGCGGATGCTGGCGCCACAAGCGACATGCACGACCGACGCGAAGCTTGACGGTGGGTTGCCCGGTTGGCGATAAGCTGTGTTTCTCGACTGGTGCTGGACACGGTCCCCGTCGTCGGGACAGGGCACCCCGCGAGGAGAAAACATGAGCGTCACGAGCTTGCAAAGGACGGACAGGACGGCGGAGCGCGATGCGCTCTCCGCGACCGTCTCGCGCGGCTCGCGCGTCTCATCCTCCCGGCGCGCAGAGCTCGGGCGAGCTGCCACGGCGGCTCGCCGCGCCGCGCGCCGGAGAGACGTGCTGCCCGGCGCTCCGCGACGCGAGCGCGGGCTTACGACGGAGAGTTCGCGATGAGCGAAGAAGCTCTGCGGCAAGAGATAGCGAGGCTCACGGAGCGCGTCGCGACGCTCGAGCAGCAGATCGAGGAGCACGAGCGCGCGGCGAAGGAGCAGGCCGCGCAGCTCGACCGCGCGACGAGCGAGGCGCGCGAGCGCGGCGAGCAGCTGGCCCGCTCGGAGGAAGAGCTGCGTCGCCAGGCGGGCATCTTCAAGCTCGTGCTCGACAGCATGGCAGACGGCGTCGCTGTCGTGGACGACAGGGGCGAGCTCCTGATGCGCAACCCGGCCGCCGAGCACATGCTCGGCCGCGCGCCGCTCGACCTCGCCTCGGGCGACGGCCCTGGGCCCGGGGACGCGACGCTGTTCTTCCCGGATCAGGCGACGCCGTGGCCCGCCTCCGAGCACCCCCTGGCGCGCGCGCTGCGCGGCGAGACGGTCGATCAGGTGGAGCTCTTCGCGAGGAAGTCGGCCGAGCAGGACGCGCGGCTCGCCCGCCGGGCTCAGGGCGCGGCGGGCAACGCCATGCCGACCCTCGCCCCCGCGTCGGGGACGCAGGGCGACGATGTCGAGCCGCGGTCAGTCCGCGCGCCGTCCGTGTTCGCCGACGCGCGCATCGACCCTGGCCCTGCGTCGGGCCTGTTCCTGACGGTCAGCGCCAGCCCGATGCGGGGCAAGGACGGGTCGATCTCCGGCGCCGTCGCGGTCTTCCGCGACGCGACGGAGAAGAAGCGCCTCATCGAGGATCTCGAGGGGAAGAACCGCGACCTCGTGGAGAGCGAGAGCGCCAAGAGCGAGCTCGTCGAGCGGCTCCGCTACGCCATCGACGAGATCTCGACGCCCATCCTCGAGCTCTGGGACGATGTCCTCGCGCTGCCGATCATCGGCGTCGTCGACTCGCGCCGGAGCGCGCAGATCATGGAGCGGCTGCTCGACGAGATCGTCCGCCGCCAGTCGCGCTACGTCATCATCGACGTGACGGGCGTCGAGGTCATCGACACGCGCACGGCCGACCATTTCATGAAGCTGATGAAGGCGGTCGAGCTGCTCGGCGCGCGGTGCCGCATCACCGGTGTCCGCCCGGCGGTCGCGCAGACGATGGTGGAGCTCGGCATCAACCTCGGCACCGTGCGCGCCTCGCGCAACCTCAAGCACGCCCTTCGCGAGAGCCTGGCGTTCGCCGGGCAGAAGCCGACGCTCACGTCGCTCATGGGCGCCCGCCGCGGCGCGGCCAAGGGCAACGACAAGCAGGCAGGACAGCCATTCACCCCAGGCGGCCCAGAGGCCGCGTTCGACCCGTCGGGCAGCGGTCCCATGCTCACGACACAGCTGCAGCTCAGCGCGAGGAAGGAGACGTCCACTTGATGCAAGCGGGTAGGGTCCCCATTGTGGGCCTCTTCGGGAATTTAATCGTCTCGGTGCAGGGCGGGCTCACCGACGGACAGGTCGAGCAGCTGCGCGACGACGTGACGGGGTCGATCGAAGCGCGCTCGCCCCGCGGTCTCATCGTCGACCTCTCCGGTGTCGAGATTCTCGACAGCTATCTCACCCGCGCCATCCGTGACATCGCGCTCACGGCCCGGCTGATGGGCGTCCGGACGGCGGTCTGTGGCTTGCGCCCCGCGGTCGCGATCGCCCTCGTCGAGATGGACCTCGAGATCCCCGGCGTCGTGACGGCGCTCAACCTGGAGCGCGCGGTCGAGATGCTCGCGCCCTCCGCAGATGACGACATGATGCCGCCGGAGCTCACGAACGAGGTGTCGCATGAAGATCCCTCCTCGTGACGGACCGCCCTCCAGTGGCGGCGCCACGGGGCCGCCGTCGAGCCGGTCCGGTGGACCGGTGTCGACGCGCATGCCTGGCTCGCCGCAGTCGGCGCGCGGCCCTGTGCCGTCGTCTCCGCAGATCGTCGGCCGCTCGATCACCGATCAGATCGAGACGGTGCTGGCGCAGTTCCTCTCGCCCGCGGTGAGGAAGAGCGTCATCGACTGCGGCATTCGACAGGCGAAGGTCGACCCGCTCTACGCGCGCGAGGGCGATCTCCGGCGCTTGCTCGTCGAGGTCAAGCGCGGCGTGAAGCTGTTCGTGCGCGACCAGGCGCAGCTCGATCGGTGCATCACCGAGCTCGGCGAGCTCGATCACGCCGCGCCTGCGCCGCGCGAGATCACGATCGAGGTGCGCAACGAGGAGGACGTGCTGCGCGCGCGGTCTGCGGGCCGCGAGCTCTGCATCGAGCACCTCGTGAGCGACGTCCTGCAGACGAAGATCGTCACGGCGATCTCCGAGCTCGGGCGCAACATCGTGAGGTACGCGGGCAACGGGCAGATCATCGTCCGGTCGCTCACCTCGCCGATGCGGGCGATCGAGATCATCGCGACGGATCACGGGCCGGGGATCTCGAACCTGCAGGAGATCCTGAGCGGGAAGTACCGCTCGCGGCACGGCATGGGCGCGGGCCTCCGCGGTACGAAGGCGCTCATGGATGCGTTTGATGTCAAGACGGCGCCCGGGGCAGGGACGACCGTGACGGTCAGGAAATATCTCGGATGACAGTCGCGATCGGGACTGCGTGCTGCGTCGCCGCCGGCGAGGAGGTCGCCGGCGACGAGGTGGTGGTGGTCCGGCATTCTCCCTGGGTGCTGATCGGCCTCGCGGACGGGCTCGGGCACGGTCCTCACGCAGCGCAGGCGGCTTCGGCCTTCTGTCGCTACGTGGAGGACCACGCATCGATGCCGCTCGAGGATCTCCTGACCGGAGCGGGAGAGCACATCGCGTCGACGCGCGGGGCGGCCGCGGCGCTCCTGCGCATCGACGAGAGCGCGGGGGAGCTCGAGTTCTCCGGCGTCGGTAACATCGCGATGAAGGCGATCACGCGGACGGCGATGCCGATCTTCTGCTCCGCCGGGATCCTCGGGCGGCGCGTGCGGCGGCTCCGGAGCTTCCGCTTTCCCATCTCGCCTGGCGACGTCGTCATGCTGCACTCCGACGGCATCTCCAGCGGGTTCGATCTCGCGGCGTTCCGCGATCTCGATCCCGAGGAGATGGCGCGCCGGATCGTCGACGCCCACAAGAAGTCGTTCGACGACGCGACGTGCGTCGTCGCCGTGCTCCGCGACAGGGTCCTGGCGTGACGCAGCGGACCCCGCCTGCCTTCAACATCCCCGTCACGCGCGAGGAGGATCGCTTCGCCTGCGCCGCGGAGGGCGCGCAGATCGCGCGCTGGGCGGGGCTCTCGGACCGCGCGCAGCACGAGCTCGCGATCGCGATCGCCGAGCTCGTGTCGAACGCCGTCCGCCACGGCGGCGGCGGCAGCATCAGCATCCGCGCGATCCACGACGGCGCGCAGGCGGGGGGCGGCCGGTGGGGCGTCGAGGTGATCGTGCGCGACTCCGGCCCCGGCCTGGATCCGAGGCTGGTGATGGCGGAGGAGGTCGGCCCGAAGAGCGATCGCAGCCCGTCGTCGTCCAGCTCCCCGCGCCTCACGCCGAGGATGCCCGGTCAGGGGCTCGGCGTCGGGCTCGGCGCCGTGCACCGGCTGATGAGCTCCGTCGTCATCCGCTCGTCGCCCGGCGTCAGCACCGAGATCACCGCCATCAAGTGGAAGTAGGCAGCCCCTCGCGCTTGCGCGCGCGCGCCGATCCATCGCTGCCCGCCGCGCGCGAAGGTCGCCTCTCCGATCGGCCCAAGGACCCTCCGGCGACGCGCGCCCGTCAGTCGGCGTCGGGCGCGCGTCGGGTGGGCGTCGTTGGGCGTCGATTGACCGTCAGTTCAGCTCTTTCTCGGTCCGCTCGTTCTGCTCGGCCTCGAGGAACGTCGCGGTGATCTCGCGCTCCAGCGCGAGGTTGATCTCGCGATCGAGCGCCTCGATGCTGCCCGCGAGGCGCGCGACGTTGAGCGCGTAGACGAAGACCCGCGCGCACGGGTGGACCTCGGCGTTGCCGCGGAGCCCCCGCTCGCGCTCGTCGGCGTTGAGGCCGTCCAGCAGCACCAGCGCGCGGGGATCGACCCCTTCGGCCACGAGCTCCATGCCGGGCACGTCGGAGATGTAGAGCTCCGCCCCCTCGACGTAGCGCCGGAGCACGGGGTTCAGCGCGGCGACCGTCTTCTGGGCGAGCGTCATGAAGCCGTCCCGGCTCGGCGCCCAGGGCGGCATGCCGAGCTCGACGTCGAGCTCGCGCGAGCGCAGGAAGGCCTGCGTCGCGCCGCGGACGTCGCCCCGCTCGTCGCGGATGAGCCCGAGGTAGTAGTGGGCCTCGGCGTGCCGCGGGTCCTTGAGCGCCGCCTCCTCGATGAGCGCCGCGGCCTTGTCGGCCTGGCCGATCTCGTAGAAGGCGCGGCCCACGAGGAAGGTGTGGTTCGGATTGTCGTAGGGTCCCTCGGGTATCCTGGCGGCGACCTGCGCGGCCTCGTCGAGATCGCCCTTGCCGAGGAGCGCGTCGAACTTGAGGAGGAGCGCGTCGATGATCTCCTCGTCGACCTCGGCCAGATCGAGCGCCTGGTCGCACATCTCGATCGCCTGGTCGAAGTCGCCGAGCGGGTGGATGTACACCTCGGCGGCGTTGAGCATCGCCTCCAGGTACGTGTCGTCGAGGGCGATCGCCTGGCGGTACGCCTCGATGGCCTCCTCGCCCTCGCCCTCGAGCGCCGCGACGAAGCCGAGCAGGTTGTGAGCCTCCGGCGAGTTCGGATCGAGCTCGAGGGCCCGCCGGGCCGACGCCTCTGCTCCGCGCGTGTCCCCGCGCTGGACGAGATCCCACCCGCGGTCGAGGTGCGCCGAGAACTGGTCCATGGCGGCTCCACAAGTGTGCGAAGGGGGGCTCCGAGTCAAGAGGGAGCCCTGTCAAACCGACCGCTCAAGCTGTTCTGAACACGACCGGCCCGAATTTCCAGCGCTCGCCGCGCGTCTCGGGCAGGGAGGCAGGCGGCGGGGCGGCAGGCGGCCGGGCGGCCTCCGGAGCGCTCGGGCGAGGCGACCGGCGGCCCTTGCTCACTCCTTGCTCACTCGTGGATGGACACGAGCGTGCCGCGGTTCTCCGGCGTGGCCCAGACCCCGTGCCAGCCGCGCGGCAGCCGGGGCTCGCTCCAGAAGAAGACCTTCTTCGCGTCGAGCGGCGAGAGGTTCACGCAGCCGTGGCTCATCTCCCGGCCGAAGTTCGAGTGCCAGAAGGCGCCGTGGAGCGCGTACGACCCGTCGTAGTACGCGACGAACGGCACGTCCTCGATGCTGTACGGCAGGTCGCCCGCGACCGTCCCGTCGCCGTCCATCGTCGTCGCGATGTGCTTCTCGCGGATGCGGAACACCCCTGTGTGCGTCGGGTGATCCTTCTTCTTGTCCTTCGAGCGCCTGCCCGGCGAGATGAGCGCCGCGAACACGGGCCTGTCGCCCTCGATCGCGACCAGCGTCTTGCGCGTCAGGTTCACGTCGATCCACTTCTCGCCCGGCGCGACGTCCGGCGGCGGGGAGCCGATATCGGTGTACGTGCCGTCGGCGCCCTTCATCCACCAGCCCTCGGTGGTCCGGCGGTAGACGGTCGATTTGTGGGTGTGCGCCTCGCCCGTGAGGCCGAACGCCGCGAAGCGCTCGAGCGAGCCGGCCACGGAGACGGACTTCAGCTCGGCGTCGAACTGGTACTTGTTCGCCGTCTTCGCGAGGATGAAGCCGACCGACTTCGCGCCCTCGGGGAAGTCGATGCCCTGCGAGGCCGGCGGCTTGATGATGTACATGCGGTCGCTCGGCGCGACGAGGCCCGCGGTCGTCTTGTACCAGCTGCGGCCGTTCCAGCCGAAGGTCTTGTCGACCGCGACGAAGAAGCCCTTCACCATCCGCTTCGCGACCGTCGCGTCGGCGTCCTTGTCGAGATCGGCGAGCGTGACGTTGAGCGGCCTGCCCTTGTCGTCGACGTTCTCCCACCAGGGCTTCTCGGGCTCCTCCTCGACGGGCGCGGGGGTGACGATGCCGAGCGACGCGGCCGCGGCGACGGCCGCCGCCTTGTCCTCGGCCGCGGAGCCCTCCGCGGCGACCGCGGTCACGGCCGGCGCAGGGCTCCCCTCCGTCTCGCTGCTCGCCGAGGGGCGCGGGGCGGCGGCCGCGGCGGCGACCTCCTTCTCCGTCTCCTCGTAGAGCTCCTCGGCGCGCTGCCGCTCCTCTTCCTTCTTCTTGCGCTTCGAGGACTCGAGGTACGGCTCGTAGCGCGCCATCTCGTCCTTCGACGGGACGGAGCGGTAGAGCGGCGTGCCGTGCGTCGTGTTGAAGGCGTACTTGTACGGGAGGACGTCGTCGAGGTTCGGCGGCGTGATGCCGAGGCGGACCTGCGGGTTCGACATGTCCGTCGTCGCCGACCGCCCGCAGACGTAGCCGCCGTCGAGGAGGCGGTACCAGCCCTTGGCGCAGCTCCCGCCCTTGATCGGCTTCGGATCGACGGGCACCTTGCCGCCGAGCCGGATGTAGCCGAGCCGCTGCTTGGAGAACTCCATCGTCGGGTAGACCGCGGCCTGCGGCACGATCGAGCCGAGCAGCGGCCCCGTGTACGGCTTGTCGGGCGCGGGCGGCTCCGGGGCGTCGGAGGGCGCGGCGCTCGGGGCCGCCTTGGGGCCCTCGGCGGGGGCGGCCGCGCGCGCCGAGGACGTCGGCGCCGGGCGGGGGAGGGACGTCGTCCGCTCGCGCGGCGGGTGGCCCTCGGTGGAGGGGCCCGGGGGCGCCTCGCCCTGGCAGCCGCTCGCCCACGCCGCGGCGCCGGCGAGGGCGGCCGCGGCGACGAACCCGAGCGCGCTGGAGACCAGCGAGGTGCGCGCGACGCTGCCCTCGGGGCGTCCGGCGTCCGGCGCAGGTTGCGGCTTGCTCGCGTCGCGGGTGCGGACGTTTCCGCTGCCCTGCGGTCGTGCGAGGTCCTTCTGCCCGCGGGGGCGGGGGGCCTGAGAGCGGTTCATCGCATCCACAGCGTTGGGCGAGGGCCGGCGTTCCCGATCCTCGCGGTCTGATGATCGACCCGTAGGGTCGGGTCGGCTCGGCGGTCTTAGTACCTGGTCACTCACGTGTCGATCCACTTCTCTGCGGAGCGCGCGCCCTCCCGGGCTCGCGAGGGCGGACGCTGCAGCAGCCACGTCGCTTCGTCGTAAGAGCCAAGGACATGCCACGCAGCCGCGCGCTGCGGCGCGGCCGCGCCCGCGGCGCGGATGCCGTTCGGACGTCTGCTGCTAGGGTACCGCCGTGGCGGAACGGACCCCGGGGCGTGGCTCGAACAACACGACGTCGGCCCGGCGCGCGGGCCGGGGCGCCGCGGTCGCCCCGTTCATCCGCGCGGCCTCGAGGCGCGCGCTGGCGACCGCGGCGGCGGTCGCGCTGCTCCTCCACCTGCCCCTCCTGCCGACCCCGCTGTTCTCGTGGCTCGAGGCGATTTTCTCGCTGCGCGGCGAGCTGACCGACTACGACGCGGGCGAGACGATCGTCCCGATCGACCTCGATCTGCTCGCGGACGACCCCAGCGCTGTCGCGGCGGCGCCCTCTGCGACCGGGGGCGAGGGGCAACCCTCCGGGGCAGGCGCCGCGGCGCCCGCCACGCCGCCGCCCGCGCCGCCCCCTCCCACCGCGTCGGCGAGCGCCGCGCCCGAGGCGCCCGACGCGGGCGCTCCCGCGCCGCCGCGCCGCAAGCCGCCGGGCGACGCCGGCCCGGACGCGGCGGGCGACGCGGGCACGGAGGACGAGGCCGATCACCCGAACCTGCGCACCCCGCTCAGCGCCGCGGGCGCGCCGGGCAAGCTCGCGTCGAAGGACCCGAACGTGCAGGTCCTCATCGCCGGCGACCGGCTGCGCAGCCACGAGCTCGGCGAGTGGTTCGGCCGGATCCTGACGACCATCCCCCAGTGGCAGTCCTTTTTCAGCGACACCTCCGTCGACCCCATCCGGGACATCGACCACCTCCTCATCGCCGGGCCGCAGCTGCGCGACTCCAGCAAGGTCGTCGCCGTCATGGACTACCGCGCGCCCGAGCAGGTCATGCGCGCCGCGGTCGACGTCATCGTGCAGCGGTCGAACGGCGCGTGGATCGAGGACGCGCCCGTCCCCGCGGCCCGCGCCACGGCCGAGCGCAGCGAGCGCATCTTCGCGATGGTCCCGGAGAAGCGGCTGCTCGTGGTCCTTCCTGCTGAGGAAGAGGCTCAGCTATCCAAGTTGAAGTCCATGAAAGGCTTCAACAAATCGTCGTCGGCCGGCATCGTCATCTCGATGCTCACGCCCGCGAACGCCTTCCGCGGGGTCCAGGCGCTGCCGCGCAGCCTCGCGTGGATGCGGCTCACCGTCACGCCGACGAAGGACGGCGGCGCCGACCTGGCGCTCACCGCGGGGGACGAATCCGCTGAAGAAGCGCTGGCTCACGCGCGAGAGCTCACGAGGACCTTGAACGCGCTCCGGACCATCAACCTCGGGATCACCCGGATCGACGTGGTGGACGAGGTCACCTTCAACACCGACGGGAAGGTCATCTGGTCGAAGCTCCACGTCACGAACCGGCAGCTCAAGCTGATCATGGGGTTCGTGGAGCAGGCGCTGCGGGACCAGGCCGCCGCCCGGAAGAAGTAGCGCGAGGGCGCGCGGGGTGGGTGGAGGAGCGCTCGGGGAGGCTGAGGGCGGCCGCGGCAGGGGCGGAGCGCCGTCGGGCCGCTCGGAACACTAGCCAAAGGGGCGGCGTTCAGTTAATCCGACCAGCCCGCGCCGATGACGCCCGAACACTCTCCGCACGCCGTGCTCGATGAGCTTGCCGGTCACCCTCATGGCGACGACCTCGCGCGGGTCGTGCACACGGCCGCCTTTGCCGCCGCGGACGAGCGTCGGACGACCCTGGAGGGCGGCCTCGCGGAGCTCGTGGACCGGGCGGGCCTGTCGGCCGCCGACGCGGAGACCCGGTTCGGCAACGTGATCCGGGCGCTCGAGCGCGGCACCAGCGAGGGCGCGGGGAGCGCGACCCGGGTGCTCCTCGCCACGCTCCTCGCGCGCGGGGTCGCGCTCTCGCCGCCCGACGGGCCGGAGGCCGAGGGGCGCGTCGCCGAGGCGCTCGTCTGGCTGGCCACGTACACGTCGGTCGACGCGCTGACCGCGCTCGACGCGGCGCTGGGCGAGCGCGCCGCCGGGCTCTGGCGATCGGTCGCCGCGCTGGTCCGGCGCGCCGACCAGGGCGCGCTGCCGCAGCTCGGCCGGGCGGGCGCGATCATCGCCGCGGCGGCGCTGCGCGGGAGCGCCTCGCCGGCCGCGCGCGCCGAGGCCGCGGCGCTCGTGGACGAGGTGCGCGATCCGATCGTGCGCTCGCTGCTGCGCGACGCGGTGTCGCCCGGTCGGCGGCCGAGCCGCGCGCCGGGCCCCCCGGCCGGGGACGGCGAGGCGGCGCCAGCCGGCGCGGACGAGGCCTGGGCGGCCGGCGCGCCCGAGCTCGAGGGCCGGGATCCGGCGCGGCTCGCGGGCGAGCTCTCGCCGCCGCCGCGCGGGCCGGTGGCCCTCGTGCTGCTGGCGGCGACAGGGATCTTGCTGCTGATGCACGCGGGCCGGCTCGCGGGGCGGTTCCTCCTGCGGTACCGCCGGCCCGCGGCGCTGGAGGTCAGCCCGAGGGGCGTGACCGTCCGGAGCCGGACCGAGCTGTTCGGCCGGGCGGTGCGGGAGCAGGAGACGTACATCCCGGTCGAGGCGCTGCTCCGGGCGACGCGCGAGGTGCGCTACCCGCGGCTCGGCCTCTATGCGGGGCTGGTCGCGCTGGGGCTCGGGACGTACCTCGGCGTGTCGCTGCTCGTCGACGGCGCGCGGGCCGGCTCCCCGGAGCTGCTCGGCATGGGCGCGCTCGTCTTCGCCGTCGGCGCGGCGCTCGACTTCGGGCTGTCGCACGTGGAGACGGCGACCCGCGGCCGCTGCCGCGTGGTGCTCGTCCCGCGGAAGGGCCCCGCCGTCGCGCTCGCGGGCATCGAGCGCGCGGCCGCGGACCTCGCGCTGGGCAGGCTGCCGCGCGCCTGAAACTTGGCCGGGTCGCGCCGCTCCCGCTAGGCCGATCGGGCGAGGTGATGGCGATGCGCTCGAAGACCGAGAGGATGGCGAGGCTCAGGGGGATGCTGCACGACCTGCTGATCGCGCGGGAGAGCGGGGAGAGCGCTCCCCGCCTGGCGCGCGCGCAGGCGCACGTGGACGGCGCGATGCGCGTGCTGCTCGACAGCGGGCAGGCGACCCTGCGGGAGCTCCTCGAAATCGTGGCCGCCGAGCGCGCGCGCGTGAGCGGCCCGGCGACCGCGGAGATCGGCGCGGCGTCCCTGAGCGCCTGAGCGGCGCCGCGGGGCCGCTCACTGCTGCGGGCAGGCCTGCTGCGCGCCGAAGTCCCAGCACGCGCCGCTCACGCCCGCCGCGCCGTTGCTCTCGGTGGGGCCGCCGAGGCCGGCGATGCCCCCGCTACCGGCCGTGCCTTGTTCCACGACGCTCAGCGCCGGCGCCTGGCTCGGCGTGGCCGCATAGGCGATGCCCAGCGCGTGGCCGCCTCGGCCGCCGCCGCCGGGGCCGCCGTCGCCGCCCACGCCGCCCACGCCGCCGGTGCAGCCCTGCTTGGAGCCGACCTTGCCAGAGGGCTCACCGCCGGCAGCGCCCATGCCTCCGAGGCCACCGGGCTTGCCGTCCCCGCCCACGCCCCCGTTGCCGGCCTTGCCCACGGTGACGGTCACCTCGGTGAGCGCCAGCTTGTTCCCCAGGCTGACGATCCCGATGCTCGACCCGCCCGCCTTGCCGCCGGTCCCTGCTCTCCCGCCGCAGCCGCCGGCGCCGCCGCCGCCGCCGCTGGCGCCCACGCCCTCCACCGTGTTCGCCCCGGCCGGGCAGAAGAGCCCTCCCTTCGTACCGCCGCCGCCGCCGCCGCCCTGACCTCGCGTCCCGCTCGTGCCGCTGCGGCCGTTGCCTCCGACAGGGCCCGCCAGCGTCAGCGCCGTGTCGCTGTCGTTGCCCGGCAAGCCGGGAGAGCCCGCCGCGCCGGCCGCGCCGTCCTCCCCGCGCGCGCAGTTGGACTGCGTGGCCAGCTGGCCGGCGCCGCCGAGCCCCGTGCCGTCCGGGTTCTCTGCCGGGAGCGGCGTGCCGTCCTGGCCGTTCTGCCCGTTGCCCTCGTCCATCCCCGGTATCCCGCCGAGCCCGCCGAGCCCGCCGCGCGACTCGCCGTCGTCGCACTCCGTCACGCCCGCCTCGCCGCCGAAGACCGCCGCGGGGCCGACGCACGCGTTCGAGACCACCGTCGGCGCGCTCGTCCCGTTCAGCGCCGCCTCCGGCGTCCCGCCCGTCGCGCCGTCCATCCCGTTGCCCGCGGTGACACCGACCTTCGTGAGCGTCGCCTCGATGTCCGCGATCGCCACGCCGATCGACGACCCGCCCGGTGCGGTCGCGTCCACCGCGCGGATCGCGAAGCCCTGCACGCGCGTGCCGCCCGCGTCGTCCGTCAGCGTGAGCGCCACCCTGTCCGCGGGGGCCTCGATCATGCTCCGCGCTTCAGCGCTCCACGACCACCCCGCGTTGCAGTCGAAGCCGCCGAGCACCTCGGAGGCGACCCCGATCGTGACGCTCTCCTTGAACGTGCCGCCCGAGCTGAACGCGTCGCTCGAGCACGCCAGAACCGGCTTCTTGCCGGCGGCCTTCTCGATCGCCTCCGCGAGCGACGAGTACGGCCTCGCCTTGGTCCCGTCGCCTCCGGAGGGCGCGCTCGCGCTCGCGAACACGACGCACCGGTCCGTCACGATGTTCGCGTCCTGGGTCGGATCCCCCGAGCACTCGGGGCCTGGGTCGACGGTGCCGCCGGCGGTCCCCGCGGGGGAGCAATACCTGGAATCGTCCTCGCAGCGCTCGGAGTACGACAGCGGCCAGCACCCGGCGAGGTGCAGCGCCGCGACAGCCGACGCGGCGGGGATCGCCCACGATGAGAGCTGGAACCAGGCCCGCCGCCGGCGCGCGGCGCCCCGCGCCGGCGCGCCGCCCGCGCCTCCCCCGTCCCGCACCCCACCGATGAGGAGAGGGGATGCTTTGCCCACCGCCTTGCTGCTCATTCGTCCCGTCGCTTTCATGGTCTGGTCCCAAGCCTTTCCTGTGACGCTTCGCTCTCCCTGCAGACCGCTGCAGAAGGCGCACGCGCGCGGCGCGTCGCCCCGAGCATACTCAGCCGATCGATCGCCCGATCAAGGGCGATCCACCGACCGCACGGGTCCGGAGGGGCGCCGTCGCGCGGCGCCCCTCTTCCACGCGCGTCCGTCCGGAGCTCAGGGGGCGACGAGCGCCACGTCGCCCTTCGTGGTCTGCCCGCCGACGCGCCACCAGTTCGCGATGAGCAGCCGCCCGTCCACCTCGACGATGCGCGAGAAGGCGCCCGCGAACCCCTGCTGATCGATCGCCCGCACGAACCAGCTGTGGCCGTCGCCGCTCTTCGTCCCGATCGCGAGCCGCAGCGTCCCGCTCGTCGCGTCCTGGTAGCTGATGCGCACCTCCCCGGCCGCGGTGACGAACACGTTCGCGTCGTCGCCGACGAGGTGCTGCCCGTCCTCGAAGGGGACACCCTCGATCCCGAGCCCGTCGTCCGCCACCTCGGAGGGCTCGACGTCGGTGCCGCCCTTCACCCGCGCGTACCGCAGCCCCTCCGAGCGGCCGTCGGCGTACGCGAGGTGCCAGTCCCCCGCGCGGTCGATGAACAGCGAGGTCCCCATGCCCACGTCGCCCGTGTCGGTCCCGTCCGGCGCCGCCCCGTCCACGATCCGGGTCTCCCACGCGCCCGTCGAGCGCGACGCGATCACCACGTCGCCGTGGATGCGATCGTAGAACGCGAGGCCGAACCCGCCCGCGGCGTCCGGCGCCATCGCGATGTAGTCGCCGATCGCCTCGGGGTACGTTTCCGTGCGGCTCCCGTCGGAGATCGCGGCGCACACCGGCGAGCCGCCCTCGTCGATGCACGCCTGCCCGGAGCCGCACGCCGGGTCGCAGTCGCCGCCCGCGAGGGGCTTCGCGCAGAGCCCCGTGGTCCGGATGCACTTCATCCCCCCGCCGCAGAGGAACTCACGGCACGGCGTCGCCTCGTCCCGGGCCACGTCCTCGAACCGCCACGCGCGCTCCTCTGGCGTGGCGCTCTCGCCGGTCGCGAGCCGGACGCTCGACGTGACCGCGCCGTCCTCGCCCGGCTCCATCGCCAGGTAGGCGATGACCGGCAGCCCCTTCACGAAGAGGAGCTTCGCGTAGCGCCCGATGTCGCTGTTCGACGCCTGCTGCACGGAGCTCACGGCCCACGTGTCGCCCTGCTTCTGCGCGAACTTGAGCCCGCGGTTCGTCCGGTCGTAGTAGGCCACCGCCGGCTCGCCGTCCGGACCGATGGCGATCGAGGTCCAGAGGCCGACGTCGTCGCCGGGGTCGGTCTGGCCCGCGCGGAACCCGCGCACGTCGAACCGCTCCGGGTCGACCGGGGGATCCGCGGGCACCCCGTCGATCGCTTCCCACGCGACCGCCTTGCCGTCCCACGTGCCGACGACGAGGTCGCCCCACTGGAAGGCGTTTTGCCAGTCGGCCTCGGCGTAGCCCGCGACCCAGACCGTGCGCTTGTCCGCGGCGACCGCGACCGACGTGTAGGCCCCGACCAGCCCGGGCTGGAGCGTCATGCAGTCGGGCGCGACGCACTCGTCTTTCGCCTCCACGGACGGCTCCTCGCTGCACGAGCACCCGGCGTGCGAGCCGAGGAGCGCGGTGACGGCGACGCCAGCCAGCGCGCCCCGCAGGCCGCGCGCGCGCCGCGCGTGCTGCCCGGCGCCGCGCGGGGCCGACGCGCGGCGTCCAGCGTCGCGCGCGCTCGACGCGCCCCCGCGCCGCGCGAGCCGCACGGCCGCCGCGGCGACGGCAAGGCCGAGCCAGAGGCCTCCGGACGGACCCTCGCCGGGGCCGCCGGCCACGACGCAGCCGCAGCCGGCGGTCGGATCGATGGGCATGCGGCCGCGGAGGATCGGCTGCCGCGCCGTGCCGAGGTTGCCCTCCTCGTCGACCGCCTCGACCTCGATGTCCGCGGCGTCTCCGACGTCGACGGTCCTCATCTCCGCCGCCGTCGCCCAGGGCGACCACGCCCCTTCGTCGAGCCGCACGCGCACCTTCGCGCGCTCCGCGTCCGAGACCATGTCGCGCACCTCGAGCGGCACGTGGCCGTCCACCGCCGCGCCGACCGAGATGACCGGCGGCTCGACGTCGACCACCATCTCCACGGTCGCCGGCGTGGGATCGAGCGACAGCGGATCTCCCGCGATCCGCGACCGCACCGAGATCACGTGCCGCCCCGGGAGCCGCAGCCAGTCATCGCGCAGGTCGACGATGCGGTCCCGCGTGAACGGGCGCCACACGCCGCTGTCGACCCGGTACGAGTACTCGACGGTCCGGGTGCCGTCATCGAGCGGCGAGCTCATCAAAAGCCGGGCGGTGGGCCCGTTGTCGCGGGTCATCGTCGGCAGGCGGAGCCCCTCGGCCCGCACTTCCTTGCGGCTCAGCTCGGCCTGCGTCTCGCTCTGCATCGCGCGCTGCTGCGCCGGCAGGCCGAACGCCGCGAAGATGCCGAGGTAGCTGTCCTGCCCCTTCGTGAGCTTCCGCAGGCCGGGGGAGCCGGCGCCGTCGACCGACTCCGGGAGCACCAGCGAGAGCCCGAGCCCTGAAAGCGGCCCGTTGAGGTCGATCGCCGGCAGGCCGCCGCCGATGAGCTGGCCGACCTGGCTGCTGAGGAGCCCGCCGAGCGCCTCGGCGATGGACTCGGGATCTTCCCGAAGCAGCCCGTTGTTCGTCACCTTGCCGTTCTCGACCCCGATCGTCTCGATCACCGGCGTGAGCCCCTCGGGCGTGACCGCGAGGTTCATGGGCACGTCGAGATCGAACGTCGCGGTCATGAACCGGATGAACCGATCGAGCGACCAGATATAGAAATCGAAGCTCGCCCGCTCGAGCTTGATGCGGATCAGCGGATCGTCGCTGAAGTTCGTACCGTTGCCGAACGTGACGCGCGGCGGCACCTGCGGGCGAATGACGAGCGCGACCTGCTGCGACTCGCGCTGCAGCGCGAGGTCCTTGGCCGACGCAGCCAGCAGCCCCAGCGTGCCGGAGTTGAGGAGAGGCACGGTCTCCGTGGAAATCCCGAGGCAGAGCAGCCCACTGTTGTAGAGACCGTTCAAGGCGTAATTCGCGAATCGCTCGGAGATCGCGAGACCGAGGTGCGGGCCGGGGAGATCGGCGGGCCAGCCGGAGACCGTATTGGCGACGAGCTCATCGGGAATCGGGATGCCCGCGGGCAGCGCCATGTCCGACAGCGGCACACACTTCGAGATCGGCAGCGGTTCGGCGCCGCCGTAGAGGCCGAGGGTGAGCCCGTTGCCGACGGGGTTGAGGTCGCCCCAGGCGAGATCGGAGTTGTCGTCGCGCTCGCTCGTGCCGCCGCCGGCGAGCAGGAGGTCGAACCCGCCCTGGGTGCCGGGGGAGATCCCGGCGAGCAGGCGGCCGAGGTCGAGGTGGCCCTCGACGCCGAGGAGGATCGAGGCGCACTCATCGGTCGCCTGCGTGCCGTAGCGGCAGACGCCGTTGATGTCGTTCGTGCCGTCAGGGCAGGCCGGGTCCAGCGCCGGATCGGCCTTCAGACAGAGCTGCTGGTCGAGCTGGCTCTTCAGCGCGTTGGACATCGATCCCATGAAGCTCGTGATGATCGGCTTCACGAAGTCCAGGGCATCGCCTACCCACGTGCCGCCGCAGTCGAGGTGCAGGCTCGACTCGAGCTGATCTTCGTCGATCGAGAGCCGGGTGACCTTGACGCGCGAGTACCCCTGGCGCGAGTGCTGCGGGTTGACGTCGATCTCGACCGAGAGCTCCACCTCGACATCGATGTTCGTGAAGGTCTGCTCGTCGGGCGGGCACGCGTCGTTGCCGTTGAGGGTGACGTACTGGGTGCTCTCGCCGAGGACGCCGCCGTCCAGGAAGATGGGCAGGCTCTGCATTCGCACCGGCAGCGGCCCCTGGATGACGAGGTTGTGCGGCGTCCTGGGCTGGATTTGCAGCGCCGCGCGCCCCACGTCGATCTCGGCCGTGCACGTCGGGGGGGTCGCCCCCGGATCGGCCCCGTCGGGACAGAGCGTGTAATCGATGATGCCGCCGAGGACCGAGCCCGGTGACCTGGGGACGGAGAAGGTGATCACGCCGCTGTCCCCGCCGCCGAGCAGCGCGCGCCCGAGGACGCCCAGGTTCTGCTCGAGGAACTCGAGGCCCGACTGCGTGAGCCGGGCCGAGCCGGCGTTCTCGATGCGGTCCGCAGGCTTGAAGCCGGCGGGGAGGGGGGTCATTCCACAGCCGGCGCACCCGCCGCCCGAAGCGGCACATCCGGCGATGACAAGCAGGACAAGGATGGAAGAGAGATGCTTGATGACGCGGGGCATAAGGAACCCTCCGGGGAGCGCGACCCGCAGCGCCGGGCCCGCTGGGCGCGGGCCTCAGGACGCCACGACAGATCGTACGCTCCCGGGAGAGGCACCCGCAAGCGCTACTGTGGACAGAGCCCCGTGATCTTGACGGCGCTCGCGGCATAGTCGGCGCCAAGCGCATAGGCGTCTGCGCAGTCGTCCGTCGCCGCCGAGTTTGTCGCGCTGCACCAGTCCCCCTTGAGCACGATCTGGCCGTTCTCGTCGCGCTTGCAGGTATTGGGCGTCTCACCCGTGCCGTATTCTCCGATGTCGCCCGAGAGCACGACACAGAGGCTCTGGTTGACCTCGGGGACGATGACCCGGTCGACCTCCTCCAGCGTGATGAAGGCGGAGAGCTTGCCGCCATTGATGAACGCGGGCGGGTCGCCGTCCTGGCCGGGGAGGCAGGCGTTGAGCGGGTCGAGCGCCTCGCTGTTGCGCCGCCCGATGCAGTTGTTGTCCGCGGACACCTGCGCGTCGGTGAGCTTCACCTGGTGCAGGGGCAAGATGATCGGGTCCGGGCTCGTTTCCAGGAAGATCGGGACGTTGAGGGCCTCGGCCTCGCCGCTCCAGGCGCCGTCGGTCAGGGGCGCGTCGATCTCCGTCGGCGCGATCTCGAACTCGCCGGCGGTCATGTTGGCGAAGCAGTAGCCGTCGAGCGGGTCCTCCGTGGGCATCGCGCCGCCGGTGCGCAGCTTGCCGGTCATCGTGTCGAACTCGAGGAGCCAGGAGAAGGTGCCCGTGCCGTTCAGGTAACACAGGGGCAAATTCATCGTTAACCCCTGGGCGACGAGGCGGGCGATATAGCCGGTCGCGAGCACGTCGGGCTTCGTGATCGTCAGCTGCGCCATGCGCAGCCCGAACGTCGTCGCCCCCTGGTTGTCGTGGACGGCGATGCAGTCCGACTTCACAGCGGTACAGACCGGGTGGCGCAGCGTGCAGTCGCCGGTGGGCCCGCCGCCGGTCCCCCCGGCCGAATTCGAGCTCGCCCCGCCGTCGTCGTCGCCCCCGCACCCCGCCACCGCGGCCGCGCCCGTCAGCGCGGACACACCTAGTACATAAACCACCTTCAAGAAACGCATCTCGTGCCTCCTCTGGAGTCGAAAGGTGCCGAGTATAGGCGACGGCAATGCGATGACCACGGAGGGGAGGCGACGGCGCACCGCGTCGCCTCGGCGTCAGACGCTCGGGGGAGGCGACGTCAGTCGGCGCGCGATGAGGGCGCGGGAGGTTGTCTAGCGGCGCTCGTAGCGGTCGCCGAGGCGGTCGCCCACGGGGAGCGCGCGCAGGAGGCGAATCATCGTCCACACGGTGCCGGCCAGCTTGCGCAGCTTCGAGGCGCCGACGCGGTCGTTGTAGTCGATGGGCATCTCCACCACGCGATAGCCGCACTTGGCCGGGAAGAGCAGCGTGTCGATGGGCAACGCGTCGCCCTCGCCGTCGAAATCGAACGCGCGGATCACCGAGCAGCGGTAGGCGCGCATACCGCTGTGGACGTCCGAGGTGGGGATGCCGTGCATCGCGTGCGCCATGGCCGCAAAGGCGCGGTTGGCGAGGTAGTTCGGGACCGGCATGGCCGCGGGCCGCGTGCGGGTGCGGGCGCAGTTCACCACGTCGGCGCCCTCCTCCTCGACGAGCCGCCGGAGCACCGGGATGTTCTCGACGGGGTAGGTGAAGTCGCAGTCGAGGTAGATGAGCAGCTCGCTCCGGGCAGCGGCGCTGTACATGAGGAGCTCCATGGCCGGGCCGTGCCCGCGCGGCGGCACCTGCCGGAGCACGCGCGCCCCGAGGCCGGCCGCGATCTCCGGGGTGCGGTCCCTCGTGGAGCTGTCGACGCAGAGGATCTCCGCGTCGGGCGCGACCTTCCTGATCTCGCCGATCAAGGCGCCGACGCTCTCCTCTTCGTCCATCGTCAGCATGCCGACCGTGAGCCGCATCCGGCGCGGGCGCGGCGGCTTCCTGGCCACGATCACATGCTGGAACGCGAGGAGGCCGGGCGCGCGATCGGCGACGACGTCCTCCAGCGGGCGGACGAGCGCCTGGTAGGCCTTGTAAGGGAGCGAGCGGGCGAGATAGGTCGGGTCCTCGCCCGCGCCGAGGCCGCTCAGGATGAGCCCCTTGGCGGCGCGGACGAGCATCGGGTTCTGCTCGACGCGCAGCACCTCGAGCCCGGCGCGCTCGACGAGCCGGAGCGCCGAGGCGCGGGTGAAGAAGCGCAGGTGCGAGTCGTCCAGGATGCCGCTCGGCTCGTACTCGAAGCGCCCGGCGAGCAGGCCGAGGCGCACCGGCCACGCCGCCACGTTGGGGAGCGAGACGATGACGTGCCCGTCCTCCTCGAGGTGCGGCAGGAAGCGGCAGAGCACGGCGAGCGGGTCGGCCGTGTGCTCGAGGACGTCGGCGAACAGGAGCAGGTCGAAGCGCCGATCGCCGAGCGCCTCGCGCACGGCGGCGTCGCTCGTGATGTCGGCGGCGAGGACCTCGTCGAGCACCGCCCGGGCGCGCGCGAGCGACCCGTGCGCGATCTCGATGCCGGTCACGCGCGCGCCCGTGCGCTTGATGGCGGCGCCGTTGGTGCCGATCCCGCAGCCGACGTCGAGCACCGTCCGCGGCCGGCCGGCGGCGGCGACGAGGGCGCGGTTCACCTCCTCGACCGCGTACTTGCGCTTGGCGGGGGTCTCGGGCGGGGTCTCGGGCGCGGCCTCGGGCGTGGGGAGCGGCGGCGAGTAGCGGGCCGTGTCGCCCTCGTCCTCGGGAGGGCGCGGCCCTCGAGCTTCCCCTTCTCCTCGCGCGCGGCCGGGCTCGGCGTTCACGCGCGGCTACTTAGCACGCTTCTCCCAGGCGGCGTTGAATTCGCGGATCGTCTCCTCGGTCTTCGGGTTGTGGAGCATCTTCCGCAAGATGGCGGGCGGCACGGTCACGATGTGCGCGCCGGCGTCGAGCGCCTCGTTCACGTCCATGAGGTGGCGGATCGAGCCGACGATGATCTCGGCGCGCAGCCGCTCGCGCTCGAGCCTCGCGCGCGTGCGCTCGATGACCGGGGTCGCGGCGTAGCCCATGTCGCGGATGCGCCCGCTGAAGATCGACACGTACGCGCCGCCGGCGAGCGCCGCGAGGTACGCCTGGTTGAAGCTCATCACGCACGTGACGTTGGTGAGCACGCCGCGCCGCGCGAGCGCGTGCGTCACCTTGAGGCCGACGTCGCTGAACGGCACCTTGATGCAGATCCGCTCGGGCGCCCACGCGTGGTAGGCGCGCGCCTCGTCGAGCATCTCCGCCTCGGTCTCGCGCGTGAGCTCGACCGACACGGGCCCCGCCGACGCCGCGAGCACCTCGCGGATGCGCCGCTCGAGATCGACGCAGTCCGCGTCGCGCGAGAGGATGAGTGGGTTCGTGGTGACGCCGGCGAGGACGCCCCAGGAGAACATCTCCTTGATCTCGGCCGGGTTCGAGCTGTCGAGGAAGAACATGGCGCTCCTCGGGGCTCGCCCCGAGCCCCGGCGGCGAGGGTCTAGGCCAGTTCGAGGGGACGGAGAAGGAGAAAACCGTCCGCGCTGGGCGGCGGACGGGGCGCCCCGCCGCCAGGGCTTCGCTGCCGCCGGTGTGAACGGCGTTGCGGGGGAGGTGAGTCCGCGCTTCAGTTCTGGTTGTCGGGGATCTCCCTTCGACTGAACGGTCTTGCACGGACGGTGCGCCGATGAGCAGCGGACGATCATCGACGATGACGGCGAGAGACTCGGTGGATCCCAGCCCGCTGCTCGCGGCCGGCTCGCCCGCGGGCCTTTACGTCGCCTCGCCGGACGGCCGCCTCGTCGACTGCAATGACGAGCTCGCCCGGCTGCTCGGCTACGGCTCGCGCGAGGAGGCGCTCGCGTCGGCCGAGCTCCTCCTCGGCGGGTGCCTGGCGAGCGGGGCGGGCGGGGCGGCGGGCGCGAGGGCCCCATCGACCAGCGCGAACGAGGGCTTCCTCACGCGCCGCGACGGCTCGGCGGTCCGGGTGATGAGGACCGAGACCCTCACCGAGGCGCGCGGGGAGCGGCTCGTCGTCGGCGCGATCGTCGACCTCTCCTCGTCGCGCTGCACCGAGGACCGCCGGCGCGAGCTCTCGGAAGAGCTGCGCCAGGCGCAGAAGATGGAGGCGGTGGGGCGGCTCGCGGGCGGGATCGCCCACGACTACAACAACCTGCTCGCGATCATCCTGAACTACACGAGCCTCGTCATGGAGGAGCTCGACGAGCGGAGCCCTGTGCAGAAGGACCTCGCCGAGATCAAGCGCGCCGCGCAGCGGGCGGCGTCGCTGACGCGGCAGCTGCTCACCGTCAGCCGGCGGGGGCTCGCGCAGCCGGTCGTGCTCGACCTCCGGGACGTCGTGCGGGGGATGGATGGCGCGCTCCGCGCCGCTGTCGGCGGCGCGGTCGAGCTCGCGATCGCGCTCGGCCCCTCGGGCTGCCGCGTGCTGGCGGACGCGGGGCAGCTCGAGCAGGTGGTCATGAACCTCGCGCTCAACGCGCGCGACGCGATGCAGGACGGCGGCCGTCTGTCGATCGAGGCGCGCGCGGTCCGCGTCGGCGCCGCGGGGGGCCTGCACGACGCGCACCCCGCGATCCCGCCCGGGAGGTACGCGCGCCTCGTGGTGAGCGACACGGGCAGCGGGATGAGCGACGACGTGCGGACGCGCGCCTTCGAGCCGTTCTTCACGACGAAGCCGCGAGGGAAGGGGACGGGCCTCGGGCTCGCCACCGTGTACGGGATCGTCAAGCAGTGGCGCGGCTACATCGAGCTCGCCTCGCAGCCCGGAGAGGGCACGCGCGTCGAGATCTACCTGCCGCTCGCGGCGCGGCCGGCGGCCTCGCGGCGCGGGCGCGCGGCCCACGCCGCGCCGCGCCTCGGCGAGGGCGGGACGGTGCTCGTCACCGACGACGAGGAAGCGGTGGTCACGCTCGCGAGCCGGCTCCTCGCGCAGGGCGGCTACACCACGCTCACGGCGCGCGGGCCGCTCGAGGCGGTGCGCGTCTGCGAGGCGCAGCGCGGGCGCATCGATCTCCTGCTCACCGACGTGCTGATGCCCGAGATGTCCGGCTGCGAGCTCGCCGAGCGGCTCGTGAAGCTCAGGCCGGACATGAAGGTGCTCTTCATGTCCGGCTACACGGGGGACGTGCTCGACGGCAAGCTCGCCGCCCGGCCGGGCGCCGCGCTGCTGGGCAAGCCGTTCACGGCCGAGTCGCTCCTCCGCGCCGTCCGCAAGGCGCTGGAGGGCGCCGCGTGAGCGGCTCGCCGGCCTCGGGGTGAGAGAGCGCGCGGGTCCTCGCGCGGGCGGCTGGCCGACCTCACTGTCAGAGGGCGCGCGCGCGGGCTACGGCGCCTCGCCCCGCTTGATGCCGTAGCCGCGGATCTTCTTGTGCAGGTTCGTGCGCTCGACGCCGAGCACCACGGCCGCGCGCGAGATGTTCCAGTCCAGGCTGGCCAGCACCTCGATGATGTACCCGCGCTCGGCACGGTCGCGGAACTCGCGCAGCGTGAGGCGAGGGCGCTCCGGCTCGTGGCGGGCCGCGCCCGCGGGCGGCTCGGCCGCGCCGGGGGGAGGCGGCGCGATCGAGCCCTCCCCGGCGGCGCCCTGCGCGTCGTCCTCGAACGGGTTCTCGTGCGGATCCTCCGGGAGATCGGCGATGGTGACGATGTCGCTCGAGAGGATCGCGGCGCGCTCGATCACGTTCTTGAGCTCGCGGACGTTGCCCGGCCAGCTCCGGCGCTCGAGCGCGGCGTAGACGACCGGGTCGATGGCCTTCTGCTTGAGGCCGTTCTCGTTGCAGAACGCCGCCATGAACGCGTCGGCGAGCGCGCGCAGGTCGTCCATGCGGTCGCGCAGCGCCGGGCTCTTGATCGGGAACACGGCGAGGCGGAAGAAGAGGTCCTCGCGGAAGCGGAGCGCGGCGACCTCGCGCGAGAGGTCCTTGTTCGTCGCGGCGAGCACGCGGACGTCGACGTGCCGGCTGTGCTCGCTGCCGACGCGGCAGATCTCGCCCGACTGGAGGGCGCGCAGCACCTTCGCCTGGGCGGCGAGGTCCATGTCGCCGATCTCGTCGAGGAACAGCGTGCCGCCGTGGGCCTGCTCGAAGAAGCCCCGCTTCGGCCCGCTCGCCCCGGTGAACGCGCCGCGCTCGTGGCCGAAGAGCTCGCTCTCGATGAGCTCGCGCGGGATCGCGGCGCAGTTGACGCGGACGAAGGGGCCCCGCGCGCGCGGCGACAGCCGGTGGATGGCGCGGCTGATGAGCTCCTTGCCCGTGCCGCTCTCGCCGGTGATGAGCACGCTCGCCTTCGTTGGCGCGACGCGATCGATCTCCTTGAACAGCCGCTGCATCGCGGCGCTCTGGCCGATCATCTCGTAGCGCGACTGCACCTGCGCCTTCAGGTCCTCGACCTCGCGCGCGAGCCGCGAGTTCTGCAGCGCGTTCTTGACGCCCACGAGGACGCGCTCGCGGTTCAGCGGCTTCTCGAAGAAGTCGGAGGCGCCGAGCTTGATGGCCTTCACGGCGTCGTTCACGGTCGCGTGGCCGCTGATGACGATCACCGGCAGCTCGCGGGTGGCGTCGTCCTGGCGCACGCGCTGGAGGAGGTCGAGGCCGTTCATCCCGGGCAGGAGCAGGTCGAAGAGGGCGAGGTCGACGGGGCTGTCGCCGTGCGCGAGCAGCTCCAGCGCCGCCTCGGCGCTCGGGGCCTCCGCGACCTGGTACCCCTCGCCCTGCAGCACGAGCGCGAGGGTGCGGCGGATGTTGCGCTCGTCGTCCACGACGAGGACCGTCGGCGCGGCGGCGCCTCCCGGGTGCAGCGCCGGGGGTGGGGCCGCTGGAGAGGGCGCGGGAGAGGGGGCAGGCATGGGGTCGACCATACCCCAGCTCCGCCGCGCGCCACGATGCGGGAGCAAAGGCGCGGACGGCCGGGCCCGCGGCGGGAAGCCCTGGCGCGCCGGCGCCGGATTGGGTACGAGGCCTGCTCGATGAGACCCTCTGCCGCTGTCCTCGCCCTCGCCGGGTGCCTCGCTGCCCTCGGCGGGCTCGTGGGCTGCGACTTCGAATTCAACGACGGCCGCACGGCCACCCTGACGTACACCGAGGACGCGCGCGCCGCCTACAACGAGGCGATGGCCGCGTTCGACGCCAAGGACTGGGAGGACGCGCGCGCCCTCTTCACCGAGCTGAAGCGCCGCTTCGCGTACAGCCGCTACGCCCGGCTGGCCGATCTCAGGATCGCCGATCTCGATTTCGAGCAGGGGAAGTACCCCGAGGCGATCTCGGAGTACCGCGCGTTCATCCAGGAGCACCGGACCGATCCGAACGTCGAGTACGCGAAGTACAGGATGGCGAAGGCGCTGTACCTGGACATCGACGACACGGTGTTCCTGCCGCCGGCCGAGGAGCGCGACCAGGCCACCACGATCGAGGCCCACAAGGAGATCCGGACGTTCCTCCGGCAGTTCCCGCGCAGCCGCTACCGCGAGGACGCGGCGTACATGCTCGAGGTGGTGACGGGGCGGCTCGTGCGCCACGAGCTCTACGTGGCGCGCTACTACCTCAAGGAGGACGCGTTCGACGCGGCCCTCGCGCGGATCGACTACGCGCTGCGGACCTTCCCGGGCTCCGGGCTCGACCCGGAGGCGCTCGTCCTCAAGGGCGAGACGCTCCTCAAGATGAAGAAGCCGGCCGAGGCGCGCGCTGTGTTCGAGTCGGTCGTCCGGGACTGGGGCGGGCCCTTCGCCGTGACCGCGCGCCGCTTCCTCGACGAGATGGGCGCCGCCGGCAAGGGCCGCGCGCCCGCCAAGGCGGCGTCGGGCCCTTCCCGGTCGGGGCCGCGGCTGTGACGCAGGCCGCCGGGCGGCCGTCCTCCGGCGCTCGCTACGTGCTGGAGCAGACGGAGGTCGAGGGCTCGCCGGGCGAGTTCGTCTACCGCGGGCTCGTGCGGCTCCCGGACGCGGACGTCCCGGTCGAGGTGCGGATCGCCGAGGCGACCGGCGCGGCCACGGCGACGGTCGACGCGGCGGCCGTTCCGCCCGGCGGGCCGCGGCCGGAGGAGCTCTCCCGGACCGCGGCGGCCCTCGTCCGCAGCGCGACCCGGTCAGCGGACGCCCATGCGCGGCGGCCGCCGCGGAAGATCGTGCGCTGGCGGGGGTAGGGGGCGGCGCCCCCGCGGGGCGCCCGGCGCGCCCCCCATCGTTCTTCCGCGTTCGCGGAGGCTGGGGCCGTCGTCTCCCGGCCTCGGGCCATGCTAAAAGCGTCCCACCATGTCCTCCGAGAAAGTACCGATGACGCCCGAGGGGCAAGTACGGCTCCGCGAAGAGATGCGACGGCTGAAAGAGGTCGACCTGCCGCAGGTCGTCAAGGACATCGGAACAGCCAGAGAGCACGGAGATCTCTCCGAGAACGCCGAGTATCACGCCGCCAAGGAGCGGCAGGGCATGATCGTCGCCCGCATCAGCTACCTCGAGCAGACGCTCTCGCGCGCCGAGGTGATCGATCCGTCGAAGCTGAGCGGCAGCAAGGTCCAGTTCGGCGCCAAGGTGAAGCTCGCGAACGTGGACACCGACGAGGAGCAGAGCTTCCAGATCGTCGGGCCCGAGGAGGCCGATCTCAAGATCGGCCGCATCTCCATCGCCTCGCCGCTCGCCCGCGCGCTGCTGGGCCATGAGGTGGGCGAGGAGGTCCGCGTGATGATGCCGGCGGGGCCGCGCACCTACGAGATCCTCGAAGTCTCCTACGCATGACCGATCGCAACGGGGCCGCTCCGATGCGCCCGCGGGGCCATGGGGGCGCCGGCCGTCATCCGGGCGGGCCCGTGGCCTCCGGTCGAGGCCCCCTGGGGAGCCGGCCCGACACGATGGCGGCCGCGGAGTCGCTCGCGGGCGGCGCCGCTCAGGGAGCGCCCGGCCACCGGGCTCCGGCGGCGCCGCGCCCGCAGGCCGGGCCGGCGCGGCCGTCCACGCCCGCGCCGGCGCCGAGCCGCACCACGTTCCCCAGCGGCAACTCCGAGGCGCCCCCGCGCAAGCTGGAGACGGAGATCGGGTGGCGCATGGCGGACGCCTACCTCGCGCTCGCGGCGCTCGCGCTCGCCGAGCTCGTGGTCGTCGGCGCGCTGCGGTGGCGAGAGCTCGTCGGGCCCTACGAGCTGAGCCGCGCCGTGCGCGATCTCCTGCCGCTCGCGCTCGCGGCCGCGGCGCCGTGCGCCGCGCTCCTCGGGGCGGTGCTCGAGATCGTCATGCGCGCCGAGCGCAAGGGGTTCCGCGCCGCGGCGGCGCTCGTGGCCGGCGCGTTCGGCGGCGCCGTGGCCTTCGGCGTGTCGGCCGGGCGCATGCTCGAGGGGGGCCGGCGGGCGCCCTTCGTCGCGGCGCTGGCGCTCCTCGCGGCCGGGGCGACGTTCGCCGCGGCGCCGCGCGTCGCCCGCGGCCTGAAGCGAGCGCGCGCCGTGGCCTCGGGCCGGTGGCTCGTCCTCGGGGCGATCGCCGCGGTCGTCCTGCTCGAGATCGCGAACGTGCGCGTCCTGCCGCGCCTCTACCTCGCGTTCCACCTCGGGCTCGCGGCGCTCACGCTCGCGGCGGCGACGTTCGCGACCCCGGCGCTCCCCGTGCGCGCGGCGCGCGGCGGCGATCAACGCGAGCAGCGCTCGCCCAGGCTGGTGCGCGCCGCGCTCGCGCTCGTCCTCTTCGCGTTCGGCGCCGCGCTCGCGCCGGGCGCGGCGGACCGGCTCGCCCTCGCGGACAACATCCGGCTCATCTACGCGACGCACGGCCCGCTGCTCGGCCACGTGGTCGAGCTCGCCGCCGTGCTCTCGCCGCCCGAGCCGCTCGACGCCGCCCCGCTCGACGAGCGCGCGAGCGGGCACGCGATCGATCTGCGGGGCCGCGACGTCGTGCTGATCAGCATCGACGCCCTGCGCGCCGATCACGTGGGGGCGTACGGCTACAGCAGGAAGATCACGCCGAACCTCGATCGCCTCGCGGCCGAGGGCGTGCGCTTCGACGCGGCGTACACGCCGACGCCGCACACGTCGTACGCGGTGTCGTCGCTCATGACGGGCAAGTACATCCGCCCGCTGGTGCTGCAGGGGCTCGGAGATGACTCCGAGACGTTCGCGCAGCACCTGCGCCGCTACGGCTACAAGACGGCGGGCTTCTACCCGCCGGCGGTGTTCTTCATCGACGGCGAGCGCTTCGGCGCGCTGCGCGACCGGGCGCTCGATTTCGAGTACCAGAAGATCGAGTTCGCGAGCGCGCAGCTCCGGGTGGAGCAGGTGCGGGGCTACCTCGCCGGGCTCGGGCCCGAGCAGCGCGCGTTCCTGTGGGTGCACCTCTTCGAGCCGCACGAGCCGTACGAGGCGCACCCGGAGCACCCGCTCGGCGACCGCGACGTCGACCGCTACGACGCCGAGATCGCCGTCGCGGACGCGGGCGTGGGCGCGATCGTCGACGAGGTCCGCAAGGGCCGACCGGACGCGGTCGTGATCGTCACGGCCGACCACGGCGAGGAGTTCGGCGAGCACGGCGGGCGCTACCACGGCACGACGGTGTACGAGGAGCAGGCGCGCGTCCCGCTCATCGTGAGCGCGCCCGGCCTGCTCTCGCCGCGCGCGGTGCGGGCGCCGGTGCAGCTCGTGGATCTCCTGCCGACGGTGCTCGCGGGGCTCGGCATCCCGCGGCCGGCGCGCGTGCGCGGCGCCGACCTCGGCCCGCTGCTCGCGGGCGGCGACGAGGCGGCGGAGCAGGGCAGGGCGGCGCCGCCCGGCGGGCCCCCTTCGCTCCCGGGCTTCGCGTTCGCCGAGACCGACACGCAGACGCTGCTCGCCAAGGGCACGCTGCGGCTCGTCTGCGCGCGCAAGATCGGCGCGTGCGCGCTCTACGACGTCGCGACCGACCCGCGCCAGGCCCAGGACATCTCCGCGCTGCGCCCCGCGGAGCTCGGCGCGATGCGCTCGGAGCTGCGCGCGGTCGAGGCGTCGCACGGGCGCTACGAGGTCCGCGGCCTCCGCAAGGAGGGCAAGGGCTGGCCCGACGCGCTCCGCCGCGGCATCGCGGGCGACGCCGACGCGGTGGTGGAGGTCGCGGCGCTGCTCGACGACGCGGACGTGGCGATCCGCCGCAAGGCGGGCGAGGTGCTGTTCGATCTGCGCCGCTCCGAGGCGGCGCCGTCGCTGCGGCTCGCGCTCGTGCGCGACGAGGACGACGAGGTGCGGCGCTGGGCGGCGCTCGCGCTCACGCGGCTCGGCGAGGGCGCGCCGCTCACCCGCGATCTCGTGGTCGATCCCGACCGCAAGTGGCGCCGCCTCGCGGCGCTCGCGCTGGCGGAGTCGGGCGATCGCCGCGGCGACGACGTGCTCGTGGCGTGGCTCCGGCAGGTGGTCCGGGGCGCCGAGGCGCCGGACGGCGGCGCCGAGCCGGTCGAGGCGACGCCGTTCGAGCGGGCGCGCGAGATCGTCGAGGCGCTCGCGAAGATCCGGGTGAAGGCCGCGCTGCCGCCGCTCATCGCGGCGCTCGGCGACGTGCGGCTCCGCCCGTACGCCGCCGCCGCGCTCGCGGCGATCGGCGAGGACGCCGCGCGGCCGGCGCTCGCCGAGCGGCTCAGCCAGGAGCCGTACCAGACCGCGCGCGTGGCGATCGCGGAGGCGCTGGTGAAGCTCGGGGCCGGCCCGGAGCTCCGGGCGCCGCTCCTGCGCATGCTGGGCACGCCCGATCCGCTGCCGGGGGGGCTCGGCCTCGCGCTCCGGGCCGACATCCTCGACCTGCTCGGCGGGCCGCGCGAGCGCGATCTCGGCCGCCTGCGCCGCTTCGCGAAGAGCGGCGTCGGGCTCGGCGTCGTGATCCCGAAGGCGGGCAACGGCAAGGGCGTGCGCGTCCTCTGCCGCGCCCGGACCGACGACGGCCGCCCCGGCGAGGTGCGCTTCGGCAGCCCGAGGCGCGGCGCGCGCCCGCCGAAGCGGGACGGCGAGTCGATCGTCCCGGCCAGCGCGCCGGAGCTCGACGCGGACCGCGCGGTCACGCTCGCCGTCCCGCCGGGGAGCGAGCCGACCGAGGCGTTCGCGACCCTGCCGCCCGCGACGGGCGCCCAGCCGGGCAGCTACGCCGATTTCGTGGTGTACGCGACGCAGAACGTCGAGGTCTTCGCGTGCGCGGTCGTCCCGCTGAGCGACGAGATCCCGCCCCCTCCGCCGGCGCCCTGGTCGCCTGACGCCTCCGGCGCGCCGCAGCGCTCGGACGACGGAGCGCCCGCAGCTCACCGCGCAGATTGACGCCGCAGGCCGCGAGACTAGAGTCCGCCGCGTGTCGGACAAGGACCGAGAGAAGGCCGAAGAGAATCCCGCGCGGAGTGATGAGGACGCTGCCACGCCGCGCGATGGCGACGACGAAGGGGCTGCGGAGGCGGCCCCGGCGCGGCCACCTCGCGGCGCTCCGGTGAAGGACGCCGACGACGAGAGCGGCGAGGACGCCGCCCAGCGCGTCGCCGAGGCGCTCGGCGTCGCCGAGGGGGACGAGGCTCCCGCGCCGGACGCGGCCAGCGAAGAGGCGGTCGAGGCGGCCCCGAACCGCGCGGCCCGCCGCCGCGACGAGGCCACCGCGCGCCGCCGCAAGAAGAAGGCGACCGGCGAGGAGCTGCCCAGGGACAAGAACGCGCGCGCCAAGGAGCTGCTCGCGCGCCGCAGGGAGCAGGCCGCGGGGCGCCGTCCGGTCCAGCTCTTGCCGGGCGAGATGGTCGAGGACGCGCTGAGCCGCATGACCAGCGGCGCCGGCCGGTGGATCAAGCAGAACTTCCACGTGCTCCAGTGGGGCGCGCTGGCGGCGCTCGTCGCGGTCGGCGGCGTGCTGTTCTACATGTCGCGTACCGACAAGAAGGACGCTGTGTCGTCGTCGGCGCTCGCGGGCGCGGTGGCCGCGGACCGGGGCAGGGTGCTCGCCGAGGACTCGCGCACCGACGAGGAGAAGGAGCTCGACGTCACGAGGACCTTCAAGACCGCGGACGAGCGGTCGGACACGGCGCTCGCCGCGTACAACAAGGTCATCGACGAGCACGGCGGCACCGGCGCGGCGATGCTGGCGAAGCTCGGGCAGGCCGGGGTCTTGCTCGACAAGAAGGACTACGCGCACGCGATCGAGGCGTACAGCGCCGTGGTCTCGTCGCCGCTCGCCGGGGCCGATCCCGACGTGAAGGGGCGCGCCATCGAGGGCATCGGCTTCGCCAAGGAGGGCAAGGGCGATCTCGACGGCGCGCTCGCGTCCTTCAAGGAGCTCGAGGGGATCGACGTGAAGGGCTTCAAGGAGCTCGCGCAGTACCACCAGGCGCGGATCCATCTGGCCAAGGGCGAGACCGACAAGGCGAAGGAGCTCCTCAAGAGCGCGCACGAGAAGCTCCAGGCGCCGTCGCCCGAGGGCCGCTCCTTCCAGTTCCTCGAGGCTGTCGTCGAGGAGATGCTGCGCAAGATCGATCCGACCGCCGCGCCGCCCCGCGCCGCGTTCGGCGGCCCGAAGGGCCAGACGATGACGCAGGAGGAGATCGAGCAGCTCATCCGCCGGGCGCGTGAGAACGCGGAGAAGAAGGGTGGCGATGCGCCGCACTAGTCGCGCCGCGTGCGCCGCGCTCGTCGGGCTGGGCCTCGCGTCGCTCGCCGGCTGCGGCAACCTCGGCGTCGCCGCGGCGCCCGACGCGCCGCTCTGGCTGCACCATCCGGGGAGCGCGCTGGGCATCACGACGCGCCGCGCGCTCACCGCCGAGACGCGCAAGGTCGGCGAGGCCTACGAGCGCGGCCGCCCCGAGATCGACGCGGCGCACCGGCGCATCTTCGTCGGGTCGAGCGACAACGGCCTGTACGCGGTGCGGGCCGACACGAGCGACGTCCTCTGGCGCTTCGAGACGCTCGGCCCGGTGCAGAGCGAGCCGCTCTACGACGGCGCGTCGGACTCGCTCTACTTCGGCTCGAACGACGGCGCGCTCTACAAGGTGCGCGCCTCGGACGGCAAGCTGCTCTACCGCTTCATGACCAACGCCGAGGTCACGCGGCGCCCGGTGCTGCGCGACGGCGTGCTCTACGTGACGAACTCGAACGACACGCTGATCGCGCTCGACGCGGAGACGGGCGCGACGCGCTGGCTCCAGCATCGGACGCCGGCGTTCGGGATGGAGATCGCCGGGTACGCCGGCCCGGCGCTCGGGCGGGACAAGGTCTACACCGCGTTCTCCGATGGGGTCGTGATGGCGTACGACCTCAAGAACGGGTCCGAGCAGTGGGCGCTCGTCGATCTGGCGGCCGAGGCCGAGCAGAGCGCGGGCGGTCAGACGCCGAAGTACCTCGACACGGACACCACGCCGGTCTTCGGGCGCATCGCCTCGGGCGATGTGGTCTTCGTGGCGGGCTATGCGGGCGGGGTCTTCGCGCTCGACGCCGAGAACGGCACGCGGGCCTGGGTGAACGAGGCGGCGGTCGGCGTGACCGAGCTCGTGCTGTGGCAGCAGCCGGCGCATCAGCCCCGGAGCGGCGGCGGTCCGATCGTGCCGGAGCGGCGGGTGCTCCTCGCGTCCTCGGGCATGACCGGCCTGTGGGCCATCGATCCCGAGGATGGCCGTACGATCTGGCGCCGGGAGCTGCCCGACGGCGGCATCTCGGCCCCGGTGCCGTTCGCGGGGGCGCTGCTGGTGACGACCACGCGCTACGGGATCTTCTTGTTCTCGCCGCTGGACGGGGCCGTGATCGACGGCATCGAGACCGGCGGCGGCATCGCGATGACGCCGGCTGCCTACGGCCGGCGCGCGTTCGTCATGACCAACGGCGGCGCGCTGCTCAGCCTCGACGTGGAGACGCCGCCGGTCCCGAAGGGCTGAACGTCCGATCAGCGGCTCCGGCCGCTGGCCGTGGCCGGCGGATCGGGGCGCGCAGGGCGATCCTGGCGCCCGGGCGGGTCTGGAGAAGACCGGCGGGCCGGGGGCATGGAGGGGCGCGCAGGGAGCCGCGACCGGAGGCCGCGTAGCGGCGTTCCTGGAGGCGACGAGCCGGGGACGTGGGCTGCGTGTCCCTGGGGGCGCGGGTCTCGTCGGCGAGCAGGAGGCGGACCCGGGTTGCGGTACGCGAGGCGGGTCCGGTTTGCGGCGCCTGGCTCGGAGCCCGGCGGGGCGGCCCGTGAGGCGGACCCAGGTTGCGCGTGAAGCGGATCCGACACGGACCCGGGTAGCGCACGTGCGCGAGGCGACCCGGATTGCGGCGTCTGGCTCGGACCCCGGCGGAGCGGCGCCATGTTCGCGAATTTGCTCCAGAAAGGCGGGGTACGGCCCCCTGCCCCTGGACCTGCCATGGATCGCATAAGAAACATTATGTCAACTCGCGATCCGGGGCGGCTTTCGGGGGGATCTCTCCAGCCAAGCTCACGTCGGTTGGCGGACGCCGGCGGACGCGAAGCCGGTCGGCGGACCTCCGTCCGGCGGGCCCATCGCGGTCAGCGAGCGCAACCTCGGTCGGAGCGAACCAACCCCGGTCAGTCGACCTCGCTCAGCGCACCCCGTCGGCGGATGCGCTCCGTCCGGAAGTCCGCCGCGCCGGATCGTTCCGCGTCGACCCCTCGGCCCAGCCCTCGCGCCCGTCCCTGGCCAGCGCGACCCCGCGTCGGCGGTCGCCGCGAACCGCAGCCTCCGCAGTTGGCGCGCGCCGCCTCACCGTGTCCCCCCACCAGCGCCCCGCCCGCCGGCCTGCCAGCGCCCGCCCGCCGGCCTGCCAGCGCCCGCCCGCCGGCCTGCCAGCGCCCGCCCGCCGGCCTGCGCCGGTTTCAGCTCTCGCTGCTGACCTCGCCGTCCCCATCGTCCCCCGGCTCCTCGGAGGCCCTCGGCGGCACCGCCGCCCAGAGGATGACCTCGCCCGGCCCGGCCAGCGGCCCCCCGGACGCCTCCTGCGCGCCGCGCCACGCGCGGACCTTCTCGGGCGCGTTGTCGCCGAGCGCCGCGAAGCCCGCCTTCCTGAAGAACGCCTGCGCCCAGCTCGCCTTCTCCCGGGAGCGCAGCACGACCTGCTCCATGCCGAGCTCCCGCGCCCGCTCGTGGAGCTCCTCGAGCAGCCTCGTGGCGATCCTGCGCCGCTGGTGGTCCGGGTGCACCGAGAGCTCCTCCAGGTACGCGACCCCGGGCGCCTCGTCGCGCCACGCCATGTACCCGGCCACCTCGTCGTCCGCCTCCGCGACGCGCACGTCGTGCTGGCGCGTCAGCGCGATGATGTCGGAGACCGCCCGCGCCGGGACCTCCGCCGCGTCGAAGCCGCGCTCGTGGTACATCGCCGTGCAGGCCTGCTCCAGCGCGACGAGCGCCGGCAGCTGGGCCTCCTGCAGGCCGGTCACGCGGAGGCGCTTCGGGGCTGTCCTTTCCTCATGCATCCCCCGAGGCTACCGCCGATGCGCGGGATGCCCCACTTCTTGCCGATCTTGTCGATCGCGCGCCGCAGCTCAGCCGCGCAGCTGGAGCAGCCGCGCGATCGTCTCGCCATCCCCGGGGCTCAGCGGCACGAGGATCCCGAGCGCCGCACCCCGCGGCGGAGCGTTCCTCCCGTCCATCGGGACCAGCCGGAGCTCCCCGGTGCTGGAGATGCCGATCACCGCGACCCGCAGCGCCGGCAGCGGCTCGATCTGAGACGCGGGCAGCCTCGGCGGCGGAGCCTGCCATTCCCCCTCGTACGGCGGATCGCTCCACGACGAGTCCACCGCGGCGCTCCCGCGGTCGTCCGCGGCCGGAGCGCGCGCCCAGGACGCCGCCCCCTCGGCGCCCTGCGCCGAGCGCTCCCTCGTCAGGGCCGCGTCGCGCTGCTGCGCCGCCGGGGCGCTGCCGGTGCCTTCATCGTCATCCGGCTCGGCCTCGGTCCAGCCGCCGCGATCGTCGGGCGCGTTGGCCTCCTCCGGTGCACCCGGCGGAGCGTCGCCGGACGGCTCGCCGTCGCCCGCCATCTGCTCGAGGCCGAGCATCGGCGTCTCCTCGTCCAGGTCCTCGATCCGGTGCTCCATGAGCACCCGCTGCTCCTGCGCCGTCAGGGGGCGGCGCGTGGTGCCCTCGTCGTCGGTCTCGGGCCAGAGGCGCTGGCTCCGCTCGGTCGCCTCCTGCGACGAGCTCGCGCCGACCAGCGGGGTCCCGTGCAGCCGGCCGGACGTGAAGGCGATGTTCGTCGGCACGGTCTCGCGCTGGTCGGCCGGCGGTTCCCCGTCGGCCGCGTGCTGCTCCTCGGTCGTGCCCTTGAGCGCGGCGCCCGACGCGCCCCCGCCCCGCCCCGGCCCGCGGCCCGCGAGCGCGCCCCCCGCCGGGAGCTTGACCGCGGGCACCTCCTCGGTGACCGCGGTGGTGGACGACACCCTCGTGTGGTTCGCCGCCGCGAAGCTCGTGATCGCGCGCGCCTGGGCCGGGACGGGGCGGCCGGGCGTGCTGCCGGTCGGGCCGGCCCCCGCCGGGGCGGCGCCGGGAGAGCGCGCGGCGGGCGACTGCTGGGTGGGCGTCGGCGTCCGCGTGGCCGCTGCCGCTGGCTTGACCGGCGCTGGCGCCGGGGTGCGCTCGGGGTTGACGGGCGCCGGGCGGCCCAGCCCCGCCGCGGGCCGCGGCGCGCCGGCGTCGCGCGAGGCCCCGGCCGCAGAGGCCGTCGGCGCTGGCGGCGGGTTGCCCGCGGGCGCGCGCATCGAGGGCGCCCGCTTCACGCCCGACGGCGACGGCGAGCTCGCGCCCGCGCCGCCGCGCTCGGTCCAGTCCGCGCCGGCTGCAGGTGGCCGCGACGGCAGCGCTCCCGGACCTGGCGCGCCCGGCTTGGGCGGCGGCGCGCTCGCCCCGGCAGCAGGAGGGCTGGGCGCCGGAGCGCTCGCCGGCGCGTCCGCGGCGTCGGACGACGCGGACGCTCCCGGATCCGCCTCGCTCCCCGAGATCTTCTGCGCGACCTCCGCGGCGGCCTTGAAGAGCTCGAGGGCGCGCAGATCGGCGTTGGCATCGGAGGCCTGCTCCGCGGCGCGGCGCAGCCACCTCAGCGCTTCTTCGCGTTCGCCGCGCCCCCACAGCGCCGTCGCGGTCGACAGCGCCCAGTGCACGTCTTCGTTGTCTTCGTCGTGCGGCGGCGGGATCGGGCGCAAATTGGCTTCCATGAGGCCTCGTCGAGCAGGTCGCTCCCCCTGTACCACGACTCCTGCGCCCGCGTCTCCAGCGCGAGCTGGCGCACTCTTCGCACGTTCCATTACCTTTCACCGCGCTTCATTCTCTCCTCGCGCTCGTCGCCTCGCCGCGACGAGCGCTCCATTCCCCTGCCCGACCGCGCTCGCGTACCATCCGCCGCGATGAGCCGCCCCCACGCCGCGCGCCTCCATCGCCTGTCCGCGTGGCCGCCTCGCTGCTCGCTGTTCGCTGCTCGCTGCTCGCGAGGTCCGGCAGCGGCCTGGCCCCGACGCGCGACGGCGGCTGGGCGCTTCATGCCGCCTCCGATGTCAAGCCCCATCGGGCGCCGCGCGCCTTTGCCGCGAGCACGCACGCCATCGTCGCTCCCCACGGCCTCAGCTGCTCGGATCGTCGGGGCCGTCGACGCGTCGACGGCGCGGCCACGCCCGGATCCCGTACGAGAGCTTCGGCCCGGAAGCCGACGAGATCATTCCCCTCGGCGCCTGCGCCCGCGAACTTGAGGTCCGTGTCCGCTTCGTGGCACCCTAGCTTCGCGGGACCTCCTTCGTGACGTGCGAGCGCGACGGCGATGCGTCGCTCCGGCAGATGTCGAGGCAACGTGCCTCCACGAACGTAACGGCGGCACTCGAGCCCCACCCCTCCTAACTCCGCCTCCCCATCCAGGACCACCGCGTGCAGATCTTGTCGGACCTCAAGCCTGGAGACACGCTGGGCCGCTACGAGATCCTCATGCCGGTCGCTCGCGGAGGGATGGCGGCCGTCTGGGCGGCGCGCCTCGTGGGGTCCCGCGGCTTCCAGAAGATCGTCGCCATCAAGACGATGCTGCCGGAGTTCGGCAACGATCCGGCGTTCGAGGCGATGTTCCTCGACGAGGCCCGCCTCGCCTCCCGCATCCGGCACCCCCATGCGGTCGAGATCGTCGAGCTCGGCGACGAGAACGGCGTGCTCTACATCGTGATGGAGTGGGTCGACGGCGACACCATCTCCACGCTGAACAAGCAGGTGAAATCGGCCGGCGGCATCCCGCTGCCGATCCTCCTGCGCATCGCCTCCGCCATCTGCGCCGGCCTGCACGCCGCGCACGAGCTCCGCGACGACGACGGGAAGCTCGTCGACCTCGTGCACCGCGACATCTCGCCGCAGAACGTGATGGTGTCGTTCGACGGCATCGTGAAGATCGTCGACTTCGGCGTCGCCAAGGCCACGGGCCGGCTGCACGAGACGCGCGTCGCCGGCCAGCTCAAGGGCAAGATCCCGTACCTCTCGCCCGAGCAGCTCACGTCGGGCAAGGTCGACCGGCGCTCCGACATCTTCTCGCTCGGCGTCCTCCTCTACACGACGCTCAGCGGGTATCACCCGTTCCGCGGCCGGACGGACGCCAAGACCATGGAGAACATCCTGCGGTTCGCTCCGGTCCCCCTCCGCGAGCTCGTGCCGGACGTCCCGTTCGACCTCGCGGTGGCGATCGAGCGCGCGCTGGCCAAGGACCCGGCGGACCGCTGGAACGACTGCGCCTCGTTCCAGCGCACGCTCGACCAGATCGCGATCTCGCTCGGCACGCCGGTCAATGACGGCGACGTCGGCCGCTTCGTCCGCGAGACGCTCGGGGACATCGTGGCGGAGCGCCGGAAGAAGCTCGCGACGGCGATCCAGCACGCGGACGGCCGCACGTCGTCGCGGAGCGAGGCCCGCACCGCGTCCTCGGTGCGGGGCGAGCGGCGCGGCAAGCAGGCGTCCCCCGGGAGCACGCCGCTCCCCGCCACCTTCGCCGGCATCCTCCCCGTCTCCCTCGACGACGGGCCCCCGAAATCGTCCGTGCAGGGGGCGGCCGCCAGCCTCGCGCTGCCGGTCGCGTCCGCGGCGCCGGCGCTGGTCACCCCGGCGCCGCGCCCCCGGCGGCGGTGGCGCCGCCGCATCTTCCTGTCCCTGCTCGTGGTCCTGCTGCTCTTCTCGGGCGCGGCGCTCGCGGCCCGCGCGGGCATCCTGCCCGTGCCCGGCGCGGTGCAGGAGCTCGTGCGCGACGGGCGCCACCACATGCGCGGCGCGCGCGAGGCGCTCCGCGGCGTGCTGGATCGGCTGAGCGCCCTCCTCGCCGACTAGTCCCGCCCGCCAGAAGTCCGGCCAGGGATGGCCGGACTTCTGCGCCGCTTCGCGGCGGCTTCGCGCGGGCGGGCCTAGTTTTGTTTTCTCGGGGCTTCGCCCCGAACCCCGGCGTCCGCTTCGCGGCCGCCCCCTCGGGTCGCCGCCCCGCTCCCTGGCGTCCGCCCCGCCTCCCCCGCCCCGCCGGCAGCGCCCCGCGCGATCAGCGCCGCGCCGCCGACGGCCCCGCGGCCGTCGTCATTTGACGCCGGAGGACGGCTCCGGGAGGCAGACGCCGAGCGTGCAGAGCAGGAGGTTGACGTCGCCGGCCGCGCAGTACACCTGCCGCGCGCAGTAGTCGTCGTAGCCGCAGAGCTGGTGGCAGGACGCCTCGTTCCCGAGCGCGCCGGTGAACGTCATGCAGGACCAGCCGCTCGAGAGCCACAGCCCCTCGGGCCGCTTCGCGTCGAACAGGCACGCGTCGGCGCGCGTCTCCTGGTCGAACACCTCCGCGGTGCAGGCGTCGCCCCCGGACAGCTTGCTCCGCGCCGCGGACATCGTGTTGAGCAGGTAGGTCACGTCGCACGTCTGATCGGACGCCGACTCCCGCACGATCCGGGCGCGCAGCTCGTCCTTCCTCGCCGCGTAGGACCGCACGGCGCGGATCGCGCTCATGACCTGGTTGTTGCCGTCCTCGGGCTTCCTCCCCTCGGCGAGCGCCGCGAGCACCCGCTCGACCAGCTGCTCCGCCTCCGGATCGGCGCCGGCCGCGCCGTCCTTGGCGTAGCCGAGCCGGATGTACGAGGGCGGCGTGCGCGGCGTGCACGGCTTCGTGTGCGCCCAGAGCTCCTCGCTCACGATGGGCGGCCGCTTGGTGAACGGCTGCTTGCAGACGCCCACCGAGCCGGGCGGCAGCGATCCGGAGGCCCGCGGCGTCGGCTGCCCCGGACCTTCGTTGACGTACTCGGTCGACGCGCAGCCCGCGGTGGCGGAGAGCGGGAGCAGGCAGCTCACCGAGAGGGCTGCGACGCAGCGGAGCGGAGCGATTCCCACGGCCGCACGGTAGCAGAGCCGGCGCGCGAGCAGAAATTCTCGCACCAGGGCCGCGCTCGGGCCGCGCCCCCGACCAGGCCGCGCCGGGCTGCGGCGGCTCCGCGCCGCGGCGAGGCCCCTGCCCCGCGCGCCGGGCGGCGCCGGCGCCCTCGCCCCGGCGCGCGCCCTCTCCTCGGGTCGACCGGGGCGCTAGAGCCCCAGGCTGGACTGCTCGATCAGGTCGTCGACGACGGCCTCGAAGCTCTTCGTCCGGGCGTGGACGGCGAGCTGGCGATCCGCGCTCGTCCCCTCGTCGAGGATCGCCCGGATCCGCTCGAGCTCGCGCTGCGACCCGAAGATCTCCGCCGACTCCTGCACGAACTCGAGCAGCTCGCCGACGAGGAGGCGGACGGGGACCTGCTCCTGCTTGCCGAAGTCGATGAGCTGCCCGTCGATGCCGTAGCGCACGGCGCGCCACTTGTTCTCCTCGATGAGCTCCTGCCGGTACTCGCGGAACCCGAGGTTGCGCCGGTAGAGCAGGTAGAGCTTGCCCATCACGGCCTGGATGAGCGCCGCCAGCGCCACCGTGTCGTCGAGGCGCGTCGTCATGTCGCAGATCCGGATCTCGACCGTGTCGAAGAACGGGTGGGGGCGGACGTCCCACCAGATCTTCTTCGCGTTGTCGATGCAGCCCGTCTTCACGAGGAGGTCGACGAACCGCTGGAAGTGGCCGTAGGACTCGAACAGCCCCGGGATCCCGGTGCGCGGGAAGCGCTTGAAGATCTCGCTGCGCGTGCTCTTCAGGCCCGAGGAGCGGCCGAGCCAGAACGGCGAGCTCGTCGAGAGCGCGAGGATGTGCGGCAGGAAGTAGCGGACCTGGTTCGCGAGGGCCATCGCGACCTCGCGGTCCTTGACGCCGACGTGCACGTGCAGCCCGAAGATGAGGTTGGCGCGGGCGACGTCCTGGAGGTCCTCGACGATGCCCCGGTAGCGCTCGCCGTCGGTGATCTCCTGCTTCTTCCAGTCGCTGAACGGGTGCGTCCCCGCCGCGACGATGCGCATCCCCCCTTGCTGCGCGAGCGCCCGCAGGCTGCTGCGCAGCTCGGCGAGCTCCTCCCGCGCCTGCCGGATGTCCCGGCAGATGCCGGTGCCCGTCTCGACGACCGACTGGTGCATCTCCGGGCGGACCCGCTCGCGCAGGAGCTTGTGGCCCTGGCCCCCCTCGAGCAGCTGGCTCACGTACGACCGGAGCTCGCGCGTCTCCGCGTCGACGATCTGGAACTCCTCCTCGATGCCGAGCGTGAACTGGCCGTCGAGGAGCCCCTCGACGGCGCTCATGAGGAGGCCCCGAGCCGCACCTTCTCCACGGAGGGGCGGACGAGCCTCGACCACGCGTAGCTGTCGCGCGTCCGCCGCTCGCCGCGCGCGCACTCCACGGCGAACGCGACCATCCAGTCGACGGCGATGTTGAAGTAGCGCTCCCGCAGGTGCTCGACGTGCATGTCGGGCGCCGGGTTCGTGAAGTCGATCGCGTACGGGACGCCGTCCCGGATCGCGAACTCGACCGAGTTCATGTCGTAGCCGAGCGCCCTGTTGATCTTGATCGCGTCCTCGATGACGCGGTCGTGCAGCGCCTTCGGGAGCCACCGCTCGTCGTCGTGCTGCACGTAGCAGCCGCGGAGGCCGGTGGGGCCGATCGCCTTCGGGTCGTACTGGATCGGGAGGATGCGGTCCTTGCCGATGCAGATGCATCGTACGTAGTCGTCGAAGTCGATGAACTCCTGCAGGGTCATGACGTTCTGCCCCGAGGCGTTGTAGGCGGCGAGCAGCTCCTCCTGGCTCCGCACCACCGACACGTCCTTCCAGCCGCCGCCGTCCGCGGGCTTGAGGATCGCCGGGAAGCGCACGTAGTCGATGATCGCCTCCCAGTTGAGCGGGTACTCGAGGTTGCGGAGGCTGCGCTCCTTGACGATCGCCGGGATGTAGTCGTGCTGGGGCAGCATGACGGTGCGCGGCGTCGCGATGCCGATCTGCGACGCGAGCGAGTACCCGAAGAACTTGTCGTCCGCGCTCCACCAGAACGGGTCGTTGATCACGAACGCCCCGCCGAGCGCGGCGGCCTTCAGGTGGAAGCGGTAGTGCTTCACCTCCTGGCTGATCCGGTCGATGAGCACCCGATACGGGCTCTCGAAGCGCTCGGGCGTCCCGCCGAGCTTCGCGATCTCCGCCCGGACGCCAGGCACCTTGTTGCACCTCTCGAGAAAGGCCTGCGGGAACGACTGCTCCCAGCCCACGAGGAGGCCGATCTTGTCCGCCATACTTGCTGTCTCCTCCCACCACGCGTGTTCGCGGCCACTGCCGCTGACGCATAGCGTAGCGCGGACACCCGGGAATTTTACGCCAGAAGTGTAGCGATGAGCTGGCTCCGCGGGCGGTCGGGTGGCGCATACGAGCGATCGGCCCGGTCCATGTTGATCCGTCGTGACTACGCACAGCGAGCGCTCGCGGCAGCGCCGACATAGGCTCCCCAGGGCTGGCGCGCGCACGGAATCGTGTGAAAATCCGGCCAGATCGAGCTGGGACGGAGCTCTCGTGAAAATAGATGTTGACGGACGCCGTTCGGCGAGTACAGTCGCGCACCTCTCCGACGGGGCGGGTAGCTCAGCGGCAGAGCGTCGGCCTTACAAGCCGATGGTCGCAGGTTCGACCCCTGTCCCGCCCACTCCTGGGTCAGGGCCTGGGTAAACTGTCTGGATGTGAGTTTGGGGTGGTAGTTAAGTTGGTTATAACGCCGGCCTGTCACGCCGGAGGCCGCGGGTTCGAGTCCCGTCCACCCCGCCAACTTTCCTTCCCTGTCTCCGAGTCGCCTTTCCTCTGAGCCTCCTCTGCAGGGCAGCATCGACGATGCGGTCCTGTGAGGAAGTCGGACTGGGGTGGTAGTTAAGTTGGTTATAACGCCGGCCTGTCACGCCGGAGGCCGCGGGTTCGAGTCCCGTCCACCCCGCCAACTTTCCTTCCCTGTCTCCGAGTCGCTGTTCACCGGAGCCTCCCTCTGCAGGGCTGCGTCGCAGGCGCGGTCGCGTTGAGGAAGTCGGATCTGTGAGACGCCGACTCGTTGCTGGGCTTCGCGCGTGCGTGGGCCGCGGGTCGTCTTGACCGGCCTGCTTGCTTCCCGCGGGACGTCAGCGCACGCTGCGCCCATGGGCTTCCCCGCCGAGAAGCGCCAGCGCGCCACGCTCGCCGACCTCGAGGACGTCCCGCCCAACATGGTCGGTGAGCTCATTCGCGGGACGCTGTACGTCCTTCCTCGCCCCGCGCCGCCGCACGCGCACGCGTCGACAGCGCTGACCGGAGAGATCGTCGGCCCCTTCCAGCGCGGCCGCGGCGGGCCAGGTGGGTGGCGCATTCTCGACGAGCCGGAGCTCCTCCTCGGCCCTCAAGGCGACGAGGACGACATGGTCCCCGATCTCGCCGGCTGGCGGATCGAGCGCATGCCGCGGCTCCCGAAGACCACGAAGTTCACGCTCGCGCCGGACTGGGTGTGCGAGGTCCTGAGCCCGAGCACCTTGATCACCGATCGCGCGGAGAAGATGCCCGCGTACGCGCGCCACGGCGTCCGGCACCTGTGGCTGCTCGACCCCCTCGCGCGGACGCTCGAGGTGTTCGCGCTCGAGGCGGGGCGATGGATGGTCGTCGGCGTCCACCACGGGAGCGCCCGCGTCCGGGCCGAGCCCTTCGACGCCATCGAGCTCGAGCTGTCCGCGCTCTGGGACGAGGCAGAAGAAGCGCCGCAGGAGGGCGCCCCGGCCGCCGCCGCCAACGAGCCGGCGCCGCCCCCGCGCAAGCCCCCGCGCGCCGCGAGCAAGGGCCCACGGAAAGGCCGCACGCGGACGTAGCGGGCCTCCGAGGCCCTCACCGCGCCGTCATCACGCGCTGGATCGCCGCCTCCAGGTCGCGGAAGCTCACCGGCTTGATGAGGTGCTCCATGAAGCCGACGCGCGTCGTCTTGCGGCGGTCCTCCTCCATGCCGTAGCCGCTCAGCGCGATCGCCTTGACCGCGTTGCCGGCGGACCGGAGCGACTCGAGCAGGTCCGTGCCGCTGCCGTCGGGCAGCCCGAGATCGCTCACGAGCAGATCGAACGCCTCCGCCCCTGCCAGGTCGAGCGCGGCCCGGACGCTCCGGGCGATGCGCACGGTGTGGCCGGTCAGCGTGAGCAGCTCGCTCATCATCTCCGCCGTGTCCTCGTGGTCCTCCACGAGCAGGATGCGCAGCGCGCGCTTCGGCGCGCCCGCCGCGGCGGCCCTCGCCTGCGCCGGCGTCGCGGCCAACGGCGGCTTCGTGGCGGGAAGGGAGACGCGGAAGGTCGCGCCCGCCCCTCGCCCCTCGCTCGACGCCGTGATCGTGCCGCCGTGGAGCTGCACGATCGCCCGCGAGATCGCGAGCCCGAGGCCGAGCCCGCCGACGTGCCGCGTCGTGCTCGCGTTGCCCTGCTCGAAGGCGTCGAAGATCCGCGGCAGGACCTCGGGCTCGATGCCGACGCCCTCGTCCCCTACCTCGATGACGACCTGCCCGCCCTGCTGGTAGCAGCGCAGCGCGATCTGCGACCCTGGATAGCTGAACTTCACCGCGTTCTTGAGCAGGTTCCAGACCACCTGCTCCAGCCGGGCGACGTCGGCCGAGACCCAGTGCTCTCCCGGCGCGACGTCGAGCGTCAGGCGGATGCTCTTCGCGTCGATCTCGTCGGCGCAGATCTCCATGGCGTGCTCGAGCACCGTGCGCACCGTGACCGTCTGCGTGATGAGCTCGAGCTTTCCGCGGACCACGCGCGTCAGGTCGAGGAGGTCGTCGATGAGGCGCGCCTCGAGCTCGGCGTTGCGCTGGATCATCTCGACCCCCCGGCGGACCTCATCGGCCAGATCGTCGCGGCGCAGCAGCCGCGACGCGGCGGTGACGACCGGCGTGAGCGGCGTCCTGAGCTCGTGCGAGAGGACGGCGAGGAACTGATCCTTCGTGCGGTTCGCGTGCTCCGCGGCCTCGCGCGCCATGATGAGATCCGACTCCGCCTGCTTGCGGCGCGTGATGTCCTGCACCACCGCCATCGTGCGGACGATGCGGCCGCCCCCGTCCCGCATCGCCGTCACCGTGGTGCTCGCCCAGAGGCGCTTCCCGTCCCTCGTCGCGTAGCGATTCTCGAGCGCGAAGTCGCCGATCTCGCCGCGCAGCAGCCGGTCGTACAGCTCGGCGGCGCTGCTCAGGTCCTCCGGGGCCATGACCTCGTGGAACGTCTTCCCGAGGAGCTCGGGCACGTCGTAGCCCAGCATGCCGGCGAGCTTCCTGTTCACCCGCACGAAGCGGCCCGCCTCGGGCTCGCACTGGGCCTTGCCCACCACGGCGCTCTCGAAGATCGTGCGGAACTCCTCCTCGCTCGCCCGGAGCGCGTCCTCCGCGCGCTTGCGCCGGGTGATGTCCTCGATCATCGCGGAAGCCCCGATGATCTTGCCGCCGGCGTTGCGGATGGGCGCGAGGTTGATCGACACGTCGACGCGACCGCCGCCGCGCGCGGCGCCCACCGTCTCCATGGGCTCGAGGCGCTCGCCGCCGATCACCCGATCGAGCACGGCGCGCAGCTCGTCGGCGTGCTCGGGCGGGACGATGAGGTGGATGGGGCGGTCGGCCGCCTCGCCCTCGCTGTAGCCGAACATCCGCTCCGCGGCGGCGTTCCAGCTCGTGATCGACCCGCTCACCGTCGCGCCGATGATCGCCTGCTCGGCCGACTCGACGATCGCCGCCAGCCGGCCGCGCTGCACCTCGGCCTCCTTCACGCTCGTCACGTCCACGAGCGTGATCACCACGCCCGAGATGACGTTCGTCAGCGTGCGGTACGGGAGGAGCCGCATCATGTAGCAGCACTTGCCGTCGTCCAGCTGCACCTCCCGCTCCCGCGGGGCGAGCGTCCGCAGGACGTCGCGGGCGTCGGCCACGAGCGACGAGGCGTCGAAGCGCGCCGCGATGTCGAGGATGGGCCTGCCGACGTCGCTCTCGATCAGCCGGAACACCTCCGTCGCGGCGGGCGTGAACCGCCGGATCCTGAGCTCCTCGTCGAGGAACACCGTCGGGATCCGGGTGCTGAGCAGGAGGTTCTGGAGGTCGTTGTTCGCCGCGTCGAGCGCCTCGATCTTCGCCTTGAGCTCGCTGTTCAGCGTCTCGAACTCCTGGTTCAGGCTCTGGAGCTCCTCGTTCATGCTGAGGAGCTCCTCGTTCGAGCTCTTGAGCTCCTCGTTCGAGGTCTCCAGCTCCTCGATCGTCGTCTGGAGGTGCTCCCGCGTCGCCTTGAGCTCGTGCTCGAGCTGCTCGAGGAGCGACGCGCTCTCCCGCCGCGGCCCGAGCGGCGGCGCCTCGCCCCGCGCGGCCGGCCGCAGCTCGTCGAACAGGACGACGAAGAGGCCGAGGTCGTCGTCGAGATCGCCGAGGGGCCGCACGACCAGGTTGAGGCGCTGCGTCCCCGCGACGGTATCGACCGCGATGTTCTCGTGGACCACCTGCTCGCGCATCCTGACCGCGCGGTGCACGGCCGACCTCACCTCGGGGCGCAGCGCCCGCAGCACCATGTTCGAGACGTTGACGTCGAGCGCGCCCGTCGACGGCGAGAGGTACTTCCCCGTCTCGCCGGACAGGTACACGATGTCGCCCTGCTCGTTCACGACGACGCACGGCGGCCCGTAGCGCTCGAGCAGGCGCCGCTCGATGGCGCGCTCGATGCTGTGCTCGGGCGAGCCGGCGCCGCGGTGCAGCTCCCTCGCGCGCCGGTCCGAGCCCGTCGGCTCGCCGAGCGGGAGCCGCGGCAGCGCGTGCCCGACGACGCGCTTCTTCTGGAAGATCCGCCGCTTGCCGTCCATCACGCGGAAGAAATCGCTCCGCTGCGACACGCTCTCCGAGGGGCCGAGCACGAGGTAGCGGTTCTCCGCGAGCGCGTAGTGGAAGACCCCGAGCACGCGCTTCTGGAGCTCGCTCTCGAGGTAGATGAGCACGTTGCGGCACGAGATCAGGTCGAGCCGCGAGAACGGCGGGTCCTTGATGAGGTCGTGCCGGGAGAAGACGCAGAGATCGCGGATCGCCTTGGTCACCGAGCTGGTCCCGCCCTCCTCGGCGACGAAGAAGCGCGCGAGCCGCTCGGACGAGATGCGCTGCGTCGCCTCCCTGGTGTAGCGGCCTTGCCGGGCGACCTCGATGGCCTGCTCGTCCACGTCGGTGCCGAAGATCTGGACGCGCGGGGGCGCGGGCATCGGCTCGATGTGCTCCATGAGGAGCATGGCGATCGTGTAGACCTCTTCCCCGGTGGCGCAGCCTGGCACCCAGATGCGGACCTGGCTGTCCGCCCCGCGGTCCGCGAGGAGCGCCGGCAGGAGCTCCTCGCGGACCGCCTCGAAGGTGTCCGGGTCGCGGAAGAACTCGGTCACCCCGATGAGGAGGTCGCGGACGAGCTGCGTGGGCTCGTCCGCCTCCCGCCGGAGCAGCGCCATGTAGTCCGCGATGGACGTCGCCCGCAGCACGCGCGCCCGGTGCTGCACCCGCCGGAGCAGCGTGGTGCGCTTGTACTGGCGGAAGTCGTGCCCGGTGCGCTCGAGGAGCAGGGCGCAGATCTCCGGCAGGCGCTCGGCGATCTCCTCCTCGACGAGCCGCGAGCGATCCCCCTCCAGGAGCAGGCGCCGCGCGTGCTCGAGCAGCGCGGCCGGCATGTCGCGGAGGGCGAGCACGAAGTTCACGAGCCCCGTCGCGATCGCGTGCTGCGGCATCTCCGGGTGGTGCGCCGTCGCCGGGTGCTGCGCGATCGTGAGCCCGCCGTGCTCCCTGACGGCCTTGAGCCCGATCGCGCCGTCGTGCCCCGACCCGGAGAGCACCACCGCCACGGCGCGCTGCTTGGCGTGCTCGGCGAGCGAGCGGAACAGCGCGTCGATCGCCGTGCGGTGCACCCGCGGCTCCGCGGGCTTGCTCACGCGGAAGACGCCGTCCTGGATCGTCATCGCGACGTTCGACGGGGCGACGTAGACGCGGTCGGCCTCGATCGGGAGCCCGTCCACGGCCTCCTGAACGCGCATGGCCGTGTGGGCGCCGAGCAGCTGCGGCATCACGCTCGCGTAGTGTGGATCGAGGTGCACGAGCACGAAGGCGAAGCCGCTGTCGGGCGGCATCGCCGACAGGAAGGCCCTGAAGGCCTCCAGGCCGCCGGACGACGCGCCGAACGCGACGATGAGGCTCTCGACCACGCGCACCCGCTGGGGCGACGCGTCGCCCGTCGCCTCATCGCGGCTCTCACCGTCACTTCGCATCAAAGCGTGTTGACGCTTAGTACACGTCTGGGACAGCAGCCAGCGAACGTCGGCGCGAAGCGCGTCCGGGAACGTCTTAAGGAACTACCCGACCGCGATCTCATGCGCTGCCGCCGCGCGGATGCGCCCCTGTGGCCCTTGCTCGTCCTACCCTTGCCGGGAGCGCGGATGCGACGCTTCCCCTTGACAATTCACGAGATCTCCGCGTGCATAGCCGCCGAGCGGTCGAGCCGGCCGCGGAAACAGCGAGCACAGAATGAGTAGATTTCTTATCTTCTGGAAGGCGACGCCGGTGGCCGTGAAGGTCATGGCGGCGTGCCTTGTCGTGGTCACGGTCGGAGCCGTGGTGCTGGTGGGGCGCTGCGCCGTGACGCGGGAGCAGCGGGCCGAGCCGGTGCTCGTCAGCGGCGCGGTGATCACGATCGACACGGTGCCTGCCGCCCCGCCGGGGGTCGTCGTGGTCGGGCAGGCGACGGACTTCGGCGGGCCGCAGACCGCGGGGGTGAACGCGCTGCGCGGCCTCGTGTACTTCGTGCCGAGCGGCACGTCGCACCTCCTGAACACCGCCTCTCTGAGCCCGGTCGCTGTCCTCTATACGTCGCGGCTCGACATCGCGCCGCGCTCCTGGCAGAGCGGCTTTCCGGGCGTGCCCGGCGGCCGCTTCGAGTGGTTTCAGATCTCGTATGAGGGAGAGTTCGTGACCGCGCGCGCCGGGGCGCACCAGTTCGAGCTGCTCTCCGACGACGGCTCCAGGCTCTTCATCGACGATCAGCTGGTGATCGCGAACGATGGCCGGCACGAGCCAGCGAGCGTGCAGGGCTCCGTGATGCTCCAGCCAGGGAGGCACCGGATCCGGGTCGGCTACTTCCAGGGGCCGCGCTTCGAGATCGCGCTTCAGCTGTTCGTGACGCCCCCGCAGGGCGCGCGGCAGATCCTCGACGTCTCCCGGGTGCTGTGAGCGCGGCGCCGCGCCGCCTCAGCCGCCGCGCCGCGAGAGCTTGAGCAGCGCCTTGACCTTCGCGTACGAGATATGGGGGTTGTCCTCGGCGCCCCCGAGATCGTCTTCGTCCTCGCCCGCGCCCTGGGCCTTGACCGGCATCCAGACGTAATCCGGGTGGAGCTCCTTGCCGTTGACCCCGTTGATGATCGAGGGGTTCTTGATCCACTCGCCGCCGAGGATCGTGAGGTTGTCGTCGAGCTCGAGCAGGTAATGCAGCTCCGACACGGAGAGCGCGACGTTGCGCTGATCGGGCGGGAGGAGGAGCGTGTCGCCGGTGACCGAGTCGGAGATCATCCAGAAGCGCGCCGCGACGCGGGCGAACCGCCTCGCGTTCGGGTTGAACCTGTAATTGTAGCAGTCGGCGCCCTGGTACGCGCCCCCGCACAGGAGCTGCGCGGCCTCCATCGAGTTCACCTCCTCGATCACGTCGATCGAGAACTGCTTCACGGGGAAGCTCCACACCTCCACATCCCAGGTGTGGTCGACGACGAACATGAGCCGCTGCCGCTCGGTCGAGGAGTCGTTGAGCGGCTTCGCGCCGACCCCGAGCAGCCCGGTCATGGCGATGTGCATCGTGGCGGGGTTGAGGTCGCGGCAGGCCGGGTCGATGGGCCTGCCATAGACGTCGCGCATCGTCCGGTCCGCCCGCGTCTCGCAGCGGCGCCCCGAGAAGGTCACCGAGTCGCTGAAGTAGAGCTCGCTCATGAGCGCCTCGATGTCCGCCATGCGAAAGAGCACGCAGCCGGCCTCCCCCGCGGCGCACTCGGCCACGTTGTCCCCGGCGAGCTTCACGCGGACGTCGCGGCGCGGCCCGGCGCCCTCGGCCGCGACGTAGGCCGACCACCCGTTGCAGTGCCCCCACCAGTACTCCGGGTAGACCCCCTGGTACAGCCCGTGGTGCTGTAGCTCCCAGCGCGTCGCCGGGCCGGCCACGACGACCGCGGGCTGGATGTACGGCGGGTTGCGCAGGTACGGGGGCCTCCGGAGGTCGTCCGTGCTCCACGTCGCGATGCTCCCGAGCGACTCGAGCTGCCCCGGATGGACGAGGAGATCGTATTTCTCGACGGGAGAGAGGTTGTCCGGGTCGGAGGTCCGATCGGAGTAGTTCTTGTTGGTCGAGTTCCAGCGATCGGCGATGCCGTTCTGTCGCTGCGGCCACCAGTTCGAGGCGAACGCGCTCGTCTGCGCCTCGCCTTGCAGGATCGTCCGGTTGAGCTGGAGCAGCGAGCCCCGGAGATCGGGGTGCAGGTACGAGGGCGAGTTGGCGCCGTCGATCGCCTCGCGGCCGAGGCTCGAGGGGATGAGGAGCTGGTGGCTGCCGCCGAGGATCTGGCCGGTCTCCGGCGAGAACCCGAGCACGTAGGGCACGGACCCGCCTTCGATGAACCGGAATGTCGAGCCGTTCACGCTGCTCTCCGCGACAGCGACGCTCTCCTTCGGCGCCTGGTCCAGCTCCGCGCAGCCCAGGACCAGAAACACCGAGCTCACGATGCCCGCCTTCATCCGCGTCTTCATCGCTGATCCCCCCGGGAGACCGACGCCCGTCGATCCCCGGGGCGCTCTCTGCAGACGCCGCGCCACTGGGCTCGGCAGCAAAGAGCGCAGCCATTGCACGCGCGCGGCGGGCTCGCTGCGTCCCGCGCCGGCCGCGCTCGCGCCATAGACGTTCCCCGCGTCCGCGGAGCGCGCGGCGCCGTCCGCGGAGCGAGGCGGCCCGACGCAGGCGTTCTGAGGAAGGCGGGAAGTGCGATGAATCGAGGAGAGCGCGGCTGCGCTACCGGGTGGCGAGGACGACGAATCGCTCGTGGTAGCGCTGGTCGGTGGAGGCGTGGATCACGCTGAACTCGTACCTGCCCGGCTCGCTGATCCGGACGCGCGGCGGGCGGGCGTCCTCCGGGCGCGGGCCCGTCTCCCAGCGGTGCACACATTGGTGGCCCTCGCATTCCCGCTCGTAGTCGTCGGGCACGTCGTCCTCCATGTGCAGCGCCACCGACGCGGGCGCCTGGAACAGCACCTGTATCCGCTCGCCGTCGTGCCTGGCCGTGTCGACGGGCAGGTCCACCACGACGTGTCCCGTGTCCGGCAGCCGGACCGCGAGATCCCGCGCCTCACGCGCCGCGAGCTCGACCGGCTCGCTCCGGTCGAGGAGGCAGACCGAGAGCGAGGCGGCGGCCGCCATGCCGCCGGCGACCGCGAGCGCGAGCGGGATGGACAGCCGGCGCGAGGCGCGCCGCCTCGCCGCGCTGCCCGTCTTCTCCACGACCTCGAGCGCGCCGAAGACGCGCCGCTCGAGCGCGGGGCTCGGCTCCACGCGCCGGGCCGCCCGGATGGCGCGCTGGAGCTCCTGCGGGAACTCCGGGAGTTCGGGATCTCGTTCGTTCATCGCTCCTCCTTCGCGGTCGTCCCCCGCTCGGACTCCAAGAAGGCTGCCTTGAGCCGCGCGCGGCCGCGCGCATGCCTGCTCTTCACGGTTCCGATCGGGATTTCCAGGATCTCCGACACCCGCTCGTAACTGAACTCCTCGACGTCGCAGAGGAGCACGACCATCCGATGGTCCTCCGGCAGCGAGCGCATGCAGACGAGCAGCGTGTCCCACTGCTCGCTGTGGATCGCCCGCTCTTCCGGGCTCGGCTCCTCCGAGCCGCCGGTGAAGAGCGTCCCCAGCACCGACGCGCACCCGTCCAGGACCGCGTCGAGCAGCGAGAAGCGGCGCAGCCGCGTCCGGACCGTCTCCAGGTGCTCGTTCCGGACGATGCCGCAGATCCAGGCGAACGGATCACTCCTTCCCTGGAAAGATTCAGCGTGGATGTACGCCTTGACGAGGCTGTTCTGGAGGAGGTCTTCCGCCTCGTCGGCGTCGCGGCAGAGCGCGAGGCAGACGCGGTAGATCTGCGGAAGGTAGGGCCTTACCGTGGACTCGAAGACCTCCTTGTCGGCGAGGTTGGGCCGGTCCGCGGCGCGCACCGCCGGGTCTTCGGCGGCGCGCACCGCCGGGCCCTCGGCGGCGCCTCCGACGGTCCAGACGGCCCCGGCGTCGCGCTTCCTGGGGGGCTCGTGGAAGCGCCCCGGGGCGAAGCCGTCATGGCCTGCGCCGAGCGCATCGGGACAGGTGCGCGGCACGGGGATGAGGTCGCATAGCGAACGGCGGTGAGATCGCTCCACTCTGGTCACACACGTCCTCCGCCGCAGCCGAGACATCTCTGCCGCGTACGCTGGTCGTACACGTTTTCCATGACGGAACCAGACCGGATCGGGTTCCCGGTTACCACTGCGCCCGCGCTCCTCGTCCGGCGACGCTCCCCGTCGGCATGGCCGGCTCCTGGCGAGCGCGCCGCCGGCGCGGGCGAGCGGGCGCGGGCGGGATGGCGAGCGAGCGGGGGCGGCGACGAGCGCGAGCGCGGCGGGCGCGGGCGGGATGGCGAGCGAGCGGGGGCGGCGACGAGCGCGGCGGGCGTTCACCGCGCGCCGATGCGCCAGAGCACGACCTTCACCGTGTCGATGAGGATGGAGATGTCGAACCAGAGCGAGAAGCTCTTCATGTAGTAGAGATCGTACTGGAGCTTCTCCAGCGCGTCCTCGGCGGAAGCGCCGTAGCGACAGCGCACCTGCGCGTGCCCGGTCACTCCCGGCTTCACGCAGAGCCGCTGCCGGAAAAAGGGTATTTGCCGCTCCAGCGCCTCGATGAACTCGGGGCGCTCGGGCCGCGGGCCCACCATGCTCATCTCGCCGACGAGCACGTTCCACAGCTGCGGCAGCTCGTCGAGCCGCGTCTTCCGGATGAAGCGTCCCACCCGGGTCACGCGCGGATCGTTCTCGACGGCCCACGCGGCCCCGTTCTTCTCGGCGTCGGTCCTCATCGACCGGAATTTGTGGATCCTGAACGGCTTGCCGAGGGCGCCTGTCCGGACCTGCGAGTAGAGCGCCGGACCCCTGGAGTCGAGCTTCACCGCGATCGCCGTGAGCGCCATCAGCGGCAGCGCGAGGAGGAGCCCGGCGGTCGCGCACGCGACGTCGAAGATCCGCTTCGCGACGAGCATCCGCCGCCGGACGCTGAACCCGTGAGAGAAGATGATCTGGCTCGGCTTCAGCTCGCGCACGAAGATCTTGCCGGTCACGCGCTCGTAGAAATCCATCCCCTCCTCGATCTCGACGCCGCGGAACTTCAGATCGAGCAGCTCCTCGAGCGGGATTGCGGCGCGGCGATCGGAGGTCGCCACGATCACCGTCGCGACGCCGCGCTGCTCGACGAGGCGCCGGAGATCTCGATATCTCCCCGCGACCTCGGGCTCGTCGACCGGCTCCTCGTCCCGGACGAGCCGGCCCGCGAGGCGCAGCCCGAGGACCTCGCCCTCTTTCTTGATGAGCCCAGCGCACGAGCGGGCGAGCTCGCCAGAGCCCAGCACGATCGCGAGCTTGCAGAAGCTCTCGCTCCTGAGCACCCGATTGCACGCCGCGCGCCACGCCGGGAGCACGAGCGCCGCGGCGCCGAGCGACATCAGGAGCACCCGGTCGCCCATCTCCGCGTCCGGCACGAGCCAGAACGCGAGCCACAGCACCGCCGCCGCCACGCCGAGCGCCCGGAACATGGTCAGGAACAGCGCGCGTGCCCCGAGCGTCTCGGGCCCGTAAACGCCGTGATAATAGAGCGACGTCAGCGCAACCAGCGCGATGCTCAGCGTCCGCCCGAAGCGCTCTCCGTCGAGCGCGTGCTCCCAGCCCACGAGCACGCCCGGCGCGCAGCACACCAGAAACGAGAGCAGGCTGGCCTCGACAAACCACACCATCGCCCGGCGTGGCGACCGGAACAGCTCCAGCATCGTCCCTCCACTCGGCGGCCCCACGCGGTCGCGCGTCACGGCGCATCGCCGCTGACGGGGCACACACGGTTGTAGTTGAGCCCACACTAGGGCAGACCGGGGCAGAACGCCAGAGGCGGCCAGCGGATCTCGCGCTCCTGTCGGCGGACTGAACTGCAGCGCTCAGCGCCGGCCGCGGCGAAATCGGCAGGAGCGCCGCCGGTCGCGCTGGAGATGCGCAGGCCTGTCGTGGGGAGTCGCGGCGCGAGGACGCTGGCGACGGACTGCCTGCGTCGCTTCCTCACCGCGCGCTCAGGAGCGCGGTGGAGCGGCCGCGCGGCGGGCGCGTCGATCGCGACCGGGAGCGCGCTTCGCGGGGCGTTGTGGGTTATCGCGCGGCGCGGGGCGCGGGCGCTGTGGCTTGCTCGGAGCGGGCGGGCGGCGGGTCGCCCGAGGGCTCGCCGGGGGCGCCGTCGAGGTCGTCGCGATCGCGGCCTGGCTCGGGTGGCTGCCAGCGGCCGGAAGGCATGCCGTGGATCATCGCGTCGCGGCGCTCGTCATCCCACGCGCTGTCGGGATCGCGGCGCAGCGTCCGGTGCCGGTCCGTCGACAGCGTCCCCGAGATCCCGGCGCTGACGATGCTCCGCAGCGAGCCGCCGATCTCGCCCGCTCGCGGCGCCGGGTCGAGCGCGGCGCGCACGTACTCCAGATCGACGCCGCCGCGCACCGCGACCCCGCGCGCCAGCGGATAGGCGATCTCCGCGCCGGCGAGCGCCGTGATCGTGGACAGCGATCCTTCCCTGGACGGCGCCGGCGCGCCGGGCGCGAGGTGCAGCGGCGGATTCGCGGCGACGGGCGCGCTGCCGGACGAGAAGCGGGCGAGGCCGGTCACGACGAGATCGCGGGTCGCGCCCCCTCGCACGGGCCGGAAGCTCGCCTCGAGGGACGCCTCGTGCTCGTGCCCGAACCCGATCCTCGGCCCGAGCGACGTGTAGGCATAGGCATATTCTGCCGTCAGCCGGTAGCGCTCTGCCACGTAGGTGAGCCCGGCCCGCGCCGTGGGCGCGATCACCGCGTCGCGCGACGAAAGCACGGGCGGCGGGCTCGCGACGGTGACGCCGCCGGAGACGCGCGTCGAGGCGTTCCGCGTGAGCTCGTGGGACTCGGAGAGGAGCGCGGCGCCCGCGTGGACGCGCGCCGCGCCGCGGGTGAGCTCGGTGTCGAGCAGCGCGTGGTGGTACTGGGTGAACTCGTAGCGGAACTCGGGCGTCAGCGTGTCGAGCGCGCCGAGATCGATCGAGGTGCTCACCTCGGCGCGCCCCGTGTGCGCGTCGACCCCGACCGCGGCGGGGTCGTCGGCCGAGAGGGCGCCGGCCTGCTCGTACCCGGCCCCGAGGCGCACCGCGGAGCGCCGCGACGGGGTGATGGACAGGGCCGGTCCGCCGGAGAGCGTGTATTGCAGGCGATTGCCGGACAGGAACGGATCGCGCGCGGCGAGCGCGTCCGCCGCGCGCACGCCGAGGCGGGTCGCGAGGTAGCCGGCTGCAGACATCGAGAGATCCGCGGCCGGCGAGAGCGCCCAGCCCGCTCCGCCGCCGAGCCGCGCCGAGACGCTGTCGGAAGGCGCGGGGCGAGCCGCAGAGCCGAGCGAGACCTGGAAGACGCGCTCGTAGCTCCCATCGAGGCCGAATCCATAGCGCGACATCGCGCCGCGGAGAGCGCCCTCGATCGAGCCCGCGACGCCTGCCATCAGCGCGCCCGTGCCCATGTCCGCGACGTTCGATGCGACGCTCTGCTCCACAGCTGCCTGCGCCGTCACGTCGGAGTCCCACATCGGCAAGACGAACGAGAACACACGCCCCCTTGCTGCCGAGCGGCGCGCCCCGCGGCGCGGAGCGGCCCGGATCGGCCGCCGTCCCCTCCCCGGCAGCACGCCCGGCGAACGGAGCCTCCCACGCGCCATGATGTTTGCAACATCACAAATTTGACGTAGGCGTGGTCTGGGGCGACCCGCGCGTCGGAGGGGCTCCGGGGCAGGCCAGGCCGCGCGCGGTGTGGACGTGCTCAGGCAGGGCGGCACGCACCCCCGAGTCCGCCTCTACCCCGCTGAGGGAGGAGGAGGGAATTGTAACACATGTTACATCATGAAGCGTGGCGTACGCGTGGGCACGGGCGATGGGGCAGGCCGATCGCGGCCGCTGCGCGTCCTCTGGGTGACGCGCATCTTTCCGAACCGGGTTGAGCCGCTGTCGTGCGCGTTCCAGCGGCAGCAGCTCGCGGCGCTCTCGCGCCGCTGCGAGGTGGAGGTGCTCGCGGCGATCCCGTACCACCCGGGCGTGTCGCTCCTCGGCGAGCGCACGCGCCCCGGCCGCCTGACCGCGGTGCCCGCGCGCGACGAGATCGACGGTGTCCCGGTGGTCCACCCGCGCGCGCCGTACCTCCCGGGGGCGGGCCGCGTGCTGGCGCCCGTGAACGCGCCGCTCTATCTGGCGGGGCTCCTGCCGCACGTCCCGCGGCTGCGCGGGCGCTTCGACGTCGTGCTGGGGGCGTGGCTCTACCCCGACGCGTGCGCCGCGGCGCTGCTCGCCCGGATGCTCGGCCTCCCCTACGCGGTGAAGGCCCACGGGACGGACGTGAACGTGGTCGCCCGCTGGCGCTCGGTGCGCCCGCTCGTGGGCAGCGCGCTCCGATCCGCTGCGTTCGCGATCGGCGTGAGCCGGCCGATGGTCGAGGCGCTCGTGGAGCTCGGCGCCCCGCAGGAGCGCGCTGTCCTCGTCCGCAACGGGGTCGACCGCGCGCTCTTCCGCCCGGGCGACCGGCGCGCCGCCCGGATCGAGCTCGGGCTCCCGGAGCGCGGGCGCATCGTGACGTTCGTCGGGAACGTCATCCGGGAGAAGGGCATCCACGAGCTCCTGGGTGCCTTCGAGGCGCTCGGCAGCGAGGGCGGCGAGCCGGTTCACCTGGTGGTCGTCGGCGACGGTCCCGAGCGGGGCGCGGTCGAGGAGGCCGCTCTGCGGCGCGAAAGCGAGCGGGAGCGCAGCGCGACGGGGCCGCGCGAGGGGCGCGGGCGGATCCTCGTGGCCGGGGCGCGGCCGCTCGCCGAGGTTGCCCGCCACCTCGCCGCGACCGACCTGCTGGCGCTCCCGAGCTGGGCGGAGGGCACCCCGAACGTGGTGCTCGAGGCGCTCGCCGCCGCGCGGCCGGTGGTGGCCACGCGCGTGGGGGGCATCCCGGATGTGGTGGAGTCCGGCCGCACTGGCCTGCTCGTGCCGCCGCGCGACCCGAGGGCGCTCGGCCGGGCGCTCGCCGAGGCGCTCGCGCGGCCCTGGGACGAGCGCGCGTTCGCCGAGGCGGCGCCGCCGTCATGGGAGGAGAGCGCGGAGGCGCTGCGGCGGGTGCTCGCGCGGGCGGCGTTCGGGGATGGAAGGCGGGCCGCCGCCTGACCCAGGCGAGGAAGTCACGCGCAGAGCCATCCCGCGGTCGATCCGGCCACGTCTGGGCGACGCGAACCCCCTTCCTCACGCAAGCTCATCCCCAGGAGATCGACCAGATACACCGCGTCGCCGCGCGGTGCCTGCAGGCCGTGTGCTCGACCGCGATGCGCCGGCTGCCCGCGACAGCGAGGCCCGCCTCGATCCAGCCCGAGACACCCTGGCTGCACATGTAGAGCGGCAGCCCGCCGCCCGAGAGCGTGGCCGTCCCGGCGACATCGCTGACGGTCTTCACGGCGAAGTCGCCGTACTTGAAGTAGGTCCGGTAGACGAGGCCGAAGCGCTTGAGCAGCGACGCCGCCCCGCCCACCGCCATCGTCTTGTAGACCGTCGTCAGGTCGTTCCGGGCGACATCGGCGCCGAAGTGGCGCATCTTGTCCATCCTGCCAGCAAAGACCCCGTGCAGGAGGGCGCAGTCGATCTCGATGAGGGGCGCCAGCTCGTACCAGGAGGAGGGCATCGGCGGCTCGGCGAGATGGCGCGCGGCCTGTGGCGAGAGCTGGCGGCCCAGATCCGCCACGAACCGCTCGCCGTAGCTCTGGCGCAGGGCCTGGGCACGGGAGCTGATCAGGGTGCCTTTCACGAGGTTGCCCTCGCCGACGATCTTGGGATCGCCGAGGAACGGGGCGAAGTCTGGCGCCAACATACTGCGGAGCGCTCCCATCTTCTCGGAGTATAGCGGCAGGTTCGCGGCAATGTGTGACAGATTCGCGTCGCCCCCTCCGTTGAATCAGTGCCGCACGAGCGTCGAGGCCCCCGGTCCTGGACACGGGCGCGGTCAGGCCTCGTTGCGTTCATGGTGTCCGCGCGCTGGGTGTCCGCGCGTTCGCGCGCATCCGATGTTTCGCCAGCACCACCATCCTGTTTCGCGGAGGAGAGCGCCGCCTCTTCCGAGCTGGAGATGGCCTCTCGCCCTCGGCCGACGTAGGCCGGATCACCACGGGGGCGCCGTGGTCTGGGGCGTGCGCCGCGGACGACGGGCGCTTTTCGGGGTGACGCGCGGCGCGCACGCATGTACCCGGCACGACGCGTGCTGACAGACGTTGGTCGACGTTTGGTCGACGTTGGCCGGCGCGGCAGTTCGCGCCGAGCGACACCGAGAGACAGCATGCGACCGATTCAATACATCCTCACCACCGCGGTGCTCTCTTTGTGCCTTGTCGGTTCGGCGGCGCGCGCCGACGCTGCGCCCGTCGCAGGTCATCCGCGACTCTGGCTCACGAAAGACCACCTCCCCCGGCTGCGCGGCTGGGCGGCGGACAGCCGCAACCGCATGTACAAGGAGGCCATGCTCCCCGCACTCCAGGGCGCGATCGCGTGTTACGAGAGCCGGTTTTACCCGAATGGCAGGCCGAACCCGACATGGCCGGACGGCGGCACCAACGCGTACGTGCAGTATCCGACCGAGGCGTACGCCGAGTTCTTCGCCTTCATGTCGCTCATCGATCCGGACGTCGCGGCGCGTCCGACGCACGCCGTCAGGGCGCGCAACCTGCTGATGTACGCCATCGAGGAGGCCAGCAAGGGGCGCTCCGACGGCCAGCCGTTCCGCGCCCCCGGGTTCGCGACCGGCGACCGCTCGCGCTGGTGGGGCGAAGGGTTCCCGCTGACGGTGGACTGGATCTACAGCGCGACGGACGCAAGCGGCCGTCCCGTACTCTCCGCCGCCGACAAGGCCAAGATCCGGCAGGTTTTTCTCAGGTGGGCTGACGACAACCTCCACGCCGCCACGGCGGGCAACGAGCACCCTCACCCGGTCGGCGTCATGAACGATCCGGCGCTGCTCCGCGATCCGCTCCAGCTGCGGTGGGCGGCGAACAACTTCTATCTCGGGCACCTGCGCCAGGTCACGCTGATGTCGCTCGCGATGGACGACGCGGACGACCGCCCGGTCGACCCGAACACCCCGCCGGAGGCGCTCGGCAACACGCTACGCAGCTACCGCGCCGACGCGACAGGCGCCTGGCTCTACCAGGCCTTCGCCATCTTCGAGTCCCCCGAGATCGCGGCCAAGCAGCTCGGGGTCCCGCCCGACGGGCTCGGCGTGGCCAGCGGCGGGCTGCCCGTCGAGGGCTTCCTCTACGGCGGCGGCCTCGCGAGCCTCCACCAGGCCCTCCTCGGCCTCCACACGGCCGGCTACGGCACCCGCGCCCTCTCGGGGCCTCAGATCGGGCTCCTGAGCAGCGCGTACTGGGACCGGTTCACGGACGGGTTCCTGCACTCGATCGCGCCGGGCCCGGTCACGTACCCGTCGCTGCGCGATCTCGGGCCGGTCTACGAGGCGGCGAACTACGGCGACACCCTGCGCCTCTGGGTCGAGCCGCGCTTCACCGAGGTGTTCGGCTCGCTGGGCGCCTACGACCTCCTCACGGGCAACACCGCGCGCCTGCAGCGGTCGCGCTGGATCGTGGCCAACGCGTTCGAGGGCGGCGCGCCCGAGCTCTACGCGCGCACCTCGAAGGTCTGGGGCTCCCCTACCCCGAGCCGGGCCATCCTGAGCTTCATGCTGTTCGACCCGGCCGCGCCGCTCCCGGCGGACCCTCGCCCGGCGATGCCCACGGTCTTCTTCGAGCGGGCGCCTGGCCGCGGCGGCGTCCTCGCGCGCACGGACTGGACGAAGAACGCCACGTGGTTCACGTGGCGGTGCGGCTGGGTCACCATCAACCACCAGATCGGCGACTGCAATCAATTCGAGCTCTACCGGAAGGGAGAGTGGCTGACCAAGGAGCACACGAGTTACTCGAACAACCTCATCGGGGCCACGGTCGACTACCACAACACCCTCTCTCTGCAGAACGACAAGCCGTCGCAGGTGCGCTGGTTCGAGAAGGAGCTCTCCGCGCGAGGTGGCCAGTGGCGCGAGGGGCGCGCCGCCGGCGACCCCACCGCGCGCATGAGCCGGGGCGCGGGCTACGTGTTCGCCGAGGGCATCGCGACCGATCTCTACAACACCCGCCCGAACGCGTGGGTGCCGTCGGACGTCGCCCAGGACATCGTGCACGCGAGCCGGTCCATCGTGTGGCTGGAGCCCGATCACGTCGTCGTCTACGACCGCGCCGCCTCGCGCACCGCCGGCCGGTTCAAGCGCTTCAACCTGATGACGACCTCGGCGCCGCAGCTCTCGGGCCGGACGGCCAGCGCCGTGACCCCGCGCGGGCAGAGGCTGTTCGTCCAGAGCCTCTTGCCGCGGAACGCCATCCTGAGGGCCATGCCGGTCGAGGACGTCGACGACCCGGCGCAGATGGAGCCGACGACCCACCGCCTCGTCGTGGAGGACCCCGCCGGCCCCGCGGACGTGCGCTTCCTGCACGTGCTGCAAGGCGCGGACGCGGGCGCGACGATGGATGCGGCCGTGCCGATCGAGAGCGCTCCGGGCGCCGACTTCCAGGGCGCGCTGGTGGCGGGCAGGGTCGTCCTCTTCCGCTCGGCGCCGCCAGCAGGCCCGGCGCCGCAAGGCAGCCCGGTGTCGCTGTCGTATCAGGTGCCGGCCACGACGCGCAGGCACTTGATCACCGGCCTTCCACCGAAGGCCGGCTACGACGTGGCCATCGTCACCCGGGGCGCGCAGCTGGAGATCCGCGTCACGCCAGGCAGGGCGCACACGACGGACGACGCGGGCGTGCTCGCGTTCGGCGCGCCGTAGCGCGGCGCGCTGACGACCGGCCCGGGGCGATCGTCGGCGCGCGCGGCGGCGCCTTCAGGGCGTCCTGGAGAAGACCTTGTCGAGCTCCTCCTTCCCGAGCACCGGCGCCCAGGGCAGGAGCTCGTACTGCGCGACCCCCTTCTGGATGAAGGGATCGCCGTCCCGGATCTGATCCAGCGTCGCCGCGACCGACTCGTCCGGCACCCGGAGCAGGAGCGCCCCGCCGTGGCGCGGGTCGAACGGCCCTGACGCGAGCAGCAGCCCCTGTTCGAGGAGCCGCTTCAAATAAGCGCGGTGCTCGTCGACGACCTTCAGCACCTCGTCGAGCGGCCGCCGGTAACGGATGATCGCAATCGCGTACATGATTCCTCCGCGCGCGAGCTTACCTCCTCCGCGCCATGACAACGATGCCGCGCACCGCCTCCGGACGCGCCCGGCGCTCGACGCTGCGCGAGCACCCCGGGCCACGCGCCGCTGGGCTGCGCGTGGCGAGCTGCGAGCTGCGAGCTGCGAGCTGCGAAAAAAACGCGGCGGCAAAAGCGAACGGGCTTGCGCAATGTCGCTCGAAGCGGCACCGGCGCGCCGCGCTCGGCCCGTGGAGCGCGGCGCTGCCGGACGGGGAGGCTCGTCGACCGACCGCCGGCGCACGCAGCCCTTTCCCTTCGCCCTTCCGTCTGGCAGTGTGCGCGCCCTCCGCTGGAGACACCTGTATGGCGCGACCCCCGAAAGCAGCACCTGCTCCCGTTCTCCCGTCCTCGCCCGCCGCCGCGCTCGCGGCGTACGGCCGCGTTGAGCCGAAGCTCCTCGAGCTCGGCCCTGACGACCTCGTGACCGTCTACGTCGAGGTCCCCAGGGCCGTGAGCTCCGTGCTCTCCGCCCTGCCCCACCTGCGCGAGCTCCGCGACGAGATCGTCCGCGACCTCCCGAACCACCCGATCGAGATGCTGGACGAGCTCGAGGACTACGCCCTCGCCGCCTGGTACGCCGACCTGCTCTACAGCACGCCCGCGAGCGAGCTCGACGCGAAGAAGCTCACCGAGGACGCCGCCACGCTGCGCGAGGGCCTCCTCGTCGCGGCCGAGGCCCTCGCCTACCGCAACCTGCTCGACAAGCAGCGCGTCGTCGACATCCGCAAGGGCAAGGGCCATACGGATCTCGCGAGCGATCTCATCGCCCTCGCCGAGCTCTTCCGCGGCTCCTGGGACAAGGTCCGCGCGAAGACGGCGGTCGAGGACGAGGAGCTCGAGCGGGCCGCGGACCTCGGCGTGCGCCTGCTCGCCGCGCTCGCCGCGAAGCCCGGCAAGGGCTCGTCCGCCGCGCCGAAGATCACGGACGCCGGCGATCGCCGCGCCCGCGCGATCTCCCTGGTCGCCAAGGCGTACGAGGAGTGCCGCCGCGCCGTCGCCTACCTGCGCTGGCACGAGGGCGGCGACGGCGACCTGGCCCCGTCGCTCCTGCAGAAGCCGCGCGGCCGCCGCCCGAACTCCGAGAAGGCCGCCGCGGCCGCGAGCGGCGCGTCCTCCGAGGCGTCCGCGAAGGTGCCCGCCGACGAGGCGTCCGCGGCTGCCGACGGCGCCCTCTCGTCCGCCGAGCCGGCGAACGACGCCGAGCCGGTCGCCAACGCCTGATCGCCCGCGCGCGAGGCCCGGGTGAGCGCTCGACGCGCTCGCCCAGGCCTCCACCCGCCGCCCTCGAGGCGACCGATCCGCCGAGCTACCGGCTCCGGCTCGACTCCTCGATGAGCTCGACCTTGTAGCCGTCCGGATCCTCGACGAACGCGATCACCGTCTTGCCGTGCTTCATCGGGCCCGGCTCGCGCGTGATCTTCCCGCCCGCCGCGCGGATGCGGTCGCACGCCCCGTGGATGTCGTCCACGCCGAGCGCGATGTGGCCGTACGCCGTGCCGAGCTCGTACTTCTCGACGCCCCAGTTGTGCGTGAGCTCGAGCTCCGCGTGCTCCGGGTTCTTCCCGTAGCCGAGGAAGCACAGCGTGAACTTGCCCTCGGGGTAGTCCTGCCGCGACAGGAGCTGCATCCCGAGCACGTCCCTGTAGAAGCCGATCGAGCGCTCGAGATCGCCGACCCGCAGCATCGTGTGCAAGATCCTCATGCCGTCTCTCTCTCCTCCTCCGGGTGAGCGCCCGCGCGGCGCTCAGCCGTAACGCACCGAGATGATCTCCATCTCCGCCTCGCCCGCCGGGCGGCGCACCGTGATCACGTCGCCCGCGCGCTTGCCGAGGAGCGACCGGCCCACCGGCGAGCGCCAGCTGATGCGGCCGGCCGCGCTGTCGATCTCGTCCTCGCCCACGATCTGGTAGGTGTGGCGCGCGCCGTCCTCGTCCTCGATCTCGACCGTCGCGCCGAAGAAGACCTTGTCGCCGCGCTGCTCCGCCGGATCGACGACCACGGCCTTCTCCAGCCGCTTGGTCAGGAAGTGCATCCGGCGGTCGATCTCGCGCAGCTTCTTCTTGCCGTAGATGTACTCGGCGTTCTCGGACCGGTCGCCCTGCGCCGCCGCGTCGGCGACCTCCTGGACGATGCGCGGCCGCTCCACGGAGCGGAGCCGCGCGAGCTCCTCGGACAGCTTCCTGGCCCCGCTGGGCGTGATGTAAGCCGGGTCGGACATGGTTCGATCGCGACGGAGCCTACGCCGCGCCGCCCGCCAGATCCACCGCCGTCGAGCCCGACCCGGGGGCGCCCCGAACCCCCCGGCGGACGCCCCGATCCCCTCGGATCTCCACGACATAGCCCCCTCGTCGCGGACGCATGTTGACGCGACGCGGCGACATGCTAGGCGAATGAAGAACTATGCCGCGGCTGCGCGGAAGACCGGGAGGAGACCCGGCTACCAGCGCCCATCGCCGCGGCAACGAGGAGGTCTCCCATGTCGAATGCCCAAACCCACCAGAACCGCTACAAGGCTGACCTCCGCGAGATCCGCTTCCTCCTGTTCGAGCAGTTCCGCCTGGACGAGCTGCTCGGCAGCGGGCCGTTCGAGGCGTGGGGGCGCGACGAGGTCTCGATGGTCCTCGACGAGGCGTACAAGTTCGCGTGCGAGGTCTTCGGTCCCCTCAACGTGGTCGGCGACCGGGTCGGCTGTCGGATCGAGGGCGGGCAGGTGAAGACGCCGCCCGGCTTCAAGGAAGCGTGGGACAAGCTGTACGAGGCCGGGTGGAAGTCGATCGCCGTCTCGCCGACTTACGACGGCCAGGGCGGGCCGTTCACGCTCTACACGATGGTCGAGGAGTTCCTCTGCGGCGCGAACACGGCATTCAACATGTACGCCGGGCTGACGTACGGCGCCGGTGAGGTGATCGAGTACTTCGGGACGCCGAGGCAGCGCGACGTCTACATGAAGCGGATGTACGGCGGGCAGTGGGGCGGGACGATGTGCCTGACCGAGCCGCACGCGGGCTCCGACGTCGGTTCGTCGAGGACGGTCGCGGTGAAGCAGAAGGACGGCAAGTACCTCATCCGCGGCACGAAGATCTTCATCTCCAGCGGCGACCACGACCTCACCGAGAACATCGTCCACCTCGTGCTCGCCCGCATCGAGGGCGCGCCCCCCGGCACGAAGGGGCTCAGCCTCTTCGTCGTGCCGAAGATCCGGGTGAACGACGACGGCTCGCTCGGCGAGCCGAACGACGTCCTCGTCGGCAACATCGAGCACAAGATGGGCATCAACGGGTCGTCGACCTGCGTGCTCAACTTCGGCGAGAACGACGGCTGTCTCGGGGAGCTCGTCGGCACCGTCGAGCACCAGGGGATGCCGCAGATGTTCCGCATGATGAACGGCGCGCGCATCTCCGTCGGCCTGCAGGGCGTGTCGGTCGCGTCGTCGGCGTACCTGAACGCGCTCGAGTACGCGAAGGACCGCAAGCAGGGCCCGTCGATCGTCCAGTGGAAGGACGCGACCGCGCCGCGCGTGCCGATCATCGAGCACCCGGACGTGCGGCGGATGCTGCTCGACATGAAGAGCCGCGTGGAGGGCATCCGCTCGCTCATCGTCAAGCTCACGCGCCACCAGGACGCCGTCGCCGTCTACCAGGGCAAGGACGACCGCGCGGCCGCCTACAACCAGGGGCAGGTCGACCTGCTCGTGCCGCTCGTGAAGGCCTACTCGTCCGATCAGGCGTTCCGCGTCTGCGAGACGGCGATCCAGACCTTCGGCGGCGCCGGGTACACGAAGGACTACCCGGTCGAGCAGTACTGCCGCGACGCGAAGGTCTTCTCCATCTACGAGGGCACGAACCACATCCAGGCGATGGACCTCGTCGGGCGCAAGCTCGGCCAGGCCGGCGGGGCCAACCTGCAGGCCTTCCTGAACGACGTGGCCGAGTTCGTGAAGGCGAACGAGAAGCACCCCGTCCTCGCCGCGAGCGTGAAGGAGCTGCGCGAGGCGCACGAGGCCGTCGCCGGCACCGCCATGCGGCTGCTCTCGTGGTTCCAGATGGGCAAGATGCCGATGGTGCCGCTCGCCGCGAACCGCTTCCTCGAGATGATGAGCGAGCTCGCGATCGGCTGGCTCCTGCTCGACGGTGCGGCCATCGCGCTCAAGGCGCTGGAGGGCCTCCCGGCCGGCGACGCCGGCGCGAAGGACCGCGCCTTCTACGAGGGCAAGAAGCACGCGGCCCTCTACTTCGCCGCCAACGTGCTGCCGCACGCGAAGTTCTCCGCCGAGCTCCTCGGTCGCGAGGACTCGTCCGCCCTCGACATCCCGGTCGAGGCGTTCGCGACCGTCTGAGCTGCCTCCCGCCGTAGCTCGCGCGCGCCGCGCCGGCCCCGCTTCTGGGCGCGGCGCGGGCGGGCGCTCGTTCATTCGGGGACCGTGAGCCGCTCGGCCAGGTCCCGGATGGGCACCGGCATGGTCGGGTCGCGCGAGACGGCCATGATGTCGGCGCGGAGCGCGCGCACCTCGGTCAGCCGGAGCCACGAGAGCGCGAGCCGCGTCATGCTCGGCAGGCCGCGCGCGAGCACCGCCCGGACCACGTCGGCCGCGGGGAACGAGAAAGCGACCTCCTCGGGGGGCAAGCCCGCGGCCTTCGCGGCCGCCTCGATGCTCGCGTCGAAGTCGTCGCGCTTCGACTCCAGCACCTCGAAGAAGATCCGCCCGCGCTCGGGCGCGAAGGCCTGAGCCGCCCCGCCGCCCTCGGGCGCGAAGACCCAGGTCGCCGCGCCGTCGAGCCCCACCCGCGCCCCCGACTCGAGCGTGACGAGCGGCAGGAAGCGGCCGCCCTCGATCGGCTCCCCGCCGCCCGCCTCGAGCAGCTCGCGCACGAGATCCCTCACGTCCGCGCTCATCGCATTCGCGCTCATGCGCCGATGTTCTCACGAAAGACCCCGCGATGGGCAGCTCAACTCGGCTGACGCGCGCGCGTACACACGCGCGCATGTATGCGCGCGCATGTGTACGCGCGATATGCCGAGGGCCCGGGGCGAGCGCGGCCGTGATGAGGGAATCTGACGTTGGAGCGCGCGGAGATCGCGTCGCGCGGGGCACGCCACGTCGGTTTGCCTGGAAAAGGCGCGGCGTTGGCCGGAATAAGAATAGTATGGGATTTCAATTCAAACCTGATGCGCTGGTATTGGTGGGCTTCATTGCGGCTGCGGGCGGGACGAGCGGTTGCCTCGTCGACGACGCGAGCAACAGCACCCTGGGCGGGTCACCCGAAGGTGGTTTGTCCGACGACGCTTGTACGCCGAGCAAGAACGCGGAGCCTGTGAGCTGGAAGTGCGGGAAATGGGTCGCCTCGAGGCTAGGAAACGACGGCAACGCCGGGCTCCCGGGGGCGCCGCTGGAGACGATCTCGAAGGCGCTCCAGGTCGTGGGGCAACGCGGAGGGCGTATCTATCTCTGCGCCGAGACGTTCGAGGAGCCGCTGCTCGTGCCCGGCGGATACACGATCTACGGCGGGCTCGATTGCGAGCACGACTGGCGCTGGATAGGCGACAAGGAGAAGACCACGATCACCGCGCCTGAGGGCGAGACGCCGCTCTCGTTCCACGGCGGCGACGGCGTCGCGGTGCTCGAGGACGTCCACGTCATCGCGCGCTCGATCCCGGCGAGCCGGACGGGGCTGGCGGGCCGATCGTCGATCGCCGTGAACACCTCGGGGATCCCGCTCTACTTCCGGCGGAGCACGATCGAGGCAGGCGACGGGGCGCCGGGCGCGCGAGGCGATGCGTTCGTGAACGATCCGGCGGAGTCGGGCAAGGAAGGCAACTTCGGCAACGCCGCGTGCACCTCATCGACCGTCGTCGGCGGCGTCCCGGTGAACAACACCTGCGGTACGCCCGACGATCGCTCGGACGACTCGCGCGGCGGCTCCGGCGGGACGGGGCGGGTCTCGTCGGGCGACGACGGGAAGGACGGGGTCCCGGGCGGAGGGGCGAACGGCGGGAGCGGCGAGACGGGGACGAGCACCTGCACGGCGGGCAGGAACGGCGAGGACGGGGCGGACGGCGCGCCGGGCGCGGGGGCGACGGGCTTCGGCTGGCTGTTCCTGGAGGGGTACACAGGTCCCCTCGCCAGCAACGGCACGCCGGGGAAGCCCGGCCAGGGCGGCGGCGGCGGGGGCGCCGGAAAGGGCGGGACGGGCACGCTGATGTGCCCCTTCGCGACCTCGGCGGGAGGCGCAGGCGGCGGCTCGGGGGGCGCGGGCGGCTGCGGCGGGCTCGGCGGCATCGCCGGAGGCGCCGGCGGGGCGAGCATCGCCGTGTTCGCCGGGAGCGCGACCGCCCACTTCGAGGACGTGGCGCTGAAGACGGGCCGCGGCGGCAAGGGCGGCGACGGGGGCCAGGGCCAGGAGGGCGGCGAGGGCGGCCTGGGCGGGTCAGGCGGCATCCTCGGCAAGGCCACCGCGCTGAACTCCGCCTGCGGCGGCGGCAAGGGCGGCAGGGGTGGCAAGGGAGGCCAGGGCGGCGGTGGGCTCGGCGGTCACTCGATCGCCGTGGCGTTCGCGGTCAGGGAGCCCGATCTCACGCGGACGACCATCGAGCTCGGCGAGGCCGGCACCGGCGGGCTCGGGGCCGAGACGGAGCACAAGGGGGCGGACGGCGTGACGGCCGAGATCTACGATATCGAGCAGCAGCAATAGACGCGGGCGGACGCGGGCGGACGCCGCCGGGCCGTCGGACGCACGGCGCTAGTCGGGCGCGAGCGGCGCGGGCCAGCTCCGGTCTTCCTGCATGCAGCGGAGCTGCGTCACGCGGCGCCCTCCCGCGGTGGTCGAAGCGGTCTCCTTGATGGGCGCCTCTCGCCGCGCGCGCCGGCTCAGCTTCTCGATCACGAGGAAGCCCTCCTGCTCGCCGGCGAGGCGGAGGAACTCGTCGAACAGCGCCACGTGCTCGCCGCGCGCCCCGTCCTCGGTCGTCGCGATGCGCCGCTGGGTGGCGACGCCGATCGCCAGCGTCTCGCCCCGCGCGCGCACGACCATCGCTGGCTCGAGCCCGCGCTGGCCCTCGTCAGCCACCGTCCAGATCTCCGCGAGCCCCGCCTCGGAGAGGCGCCGCTTCACGTAGTGAAAGGCGGACTCCAGCGTGCTGTTCCGGTACGGGACCGCCCGCGACTCCATGGGATCGACGTGGTTCCGCCAGAACGCGATCAGCGCGTGCGCCCAGCGCCTGCCGTCCAGCCGGCGGTCCCCGGACGGCCACTCGTCGGCCATCGCCCGCGCGCAGGCGTGGAGCAGCGCCTGCTCGTGGATCCCGCGCGTCGCCAGGCACGGCGCGCAGTGCATGTACGCGGTGCCCCGCTCGAGGAGGGCGCCGCACATCGAGCAGATGTCGTTGCCGTAGCCAGGGCCCATGTACCGGAGCCAGCCGGCGCCGAGCGCCCGGTGAGCGGCGCGGCGCTCCTCGTTCCGATCGAGCTCCCGCAGCCCGTCCCGGAGGGCCCTCGATGCCGCGCGCCGCTCGTCCTCTCGCTCCTTCATCCGCTGTCCTCCAGCGTGAGCCCTGTCCGCGCCGGCTCCACCCAGTCTAACGCCGGAGCCACCGCCGCGCTTCGCGAGGAGGCCCGAGCTCCCGCGCGCGAGCCGCCGCCCCGAGGGCCGGGACCACCCCCACGGAGGTTGTTGACATTGACTTTCATTTACGCTACGCGTCGCTGACATGTCGCGATTTGCGTTGTTTCTCGCGCTTCCAGTGCTGTTCAACGTCGGTTGCGGGGGGGAGTCCCCTTCCGAGGATCCGGATCCGCTGGCGGGCATCCAGCTGATCGGCGATGACCTCAGCGACATCCCCCTGCACGGCTCCTCCAGGGAGCAGGTGGCTCGGTTCAAGGACGGCGACGCGCTCTTCGACTTCGTCTTTCGCGAGCGCGACGGGCTCGGGCCGCTGTACATCCGCACCTCGTGCGCCGGGTGCCACGAGGGGGCCGCGCGCGGCCCGGGCGCTGTCCAGAAGATGGTGCTCGTCGAGGCCGACGGGCTGACGCCGGCGGTGGATCAGGCCGGGCTCCCCTACGGCCATACGATGCGGCCTTACGGCGTCGCGGGGGCGACGACCCTCTCCCTGCCCGGGACCGACGTGACCATCAAGCTCTCGCAGCGCCTCGGTCCGCCCGTGTTCGGGCGCGGCTACATGGAGGCGGTCGACGACGCCGAGATCGAGCGGGTCGCGGCCGAGCAGGCGGCGCGCGGCGACGCCATCCGCGGGCGCATCAACCGCGTGGTGTTCCACTCGAAGAAGAACGGGGACGAGACGTTCCACACCTTCGCCGAGGGCGACGAGAACCTCATCGGCCGCTTCGGGTTCAAGGCGCGGGTCGCCACGCTCGACGACTTCACGGCCGACGCCTACCAGGGCGACATGGGCATCACCTCGCCGCTCCGCCCCCAGGAGCTGCCGAACCCCGACGGGCTCACGGACGACGCCAAGCCGGGCGAGGACGTCGTCCTCGACACGGTGAACGCCGTCGCGGACTACATGCGCCTGCTCGAGATCCCGCGGCGCGCGCCCTCGACGCCGCGCGCGGAGGCGCTGTTCGAGGAGGCCGACTGCGCCGTCTGCCACGTCCCCTCGCTGCGGACGCGCGCCGACTACCCGATCGAGCAGCTCGCGGACATCGACGCCCCCGTCTACACCGATTTCCTCCTGCACGACCTCGGCCCCGACCTCGCCGACGGGCTGGCCGACGAGTCGGCGAGCTCCGTCTCCTGGCGAACGGCGCCGCTCATCGGCATGCGCCACAGCACGGCGTACCTCCACGACGGCCGCGCCAGGACGATCGAGCAGGCGATCCTGCTCCACGACGGCGAGGCGTCCGAGGCCGCCGCCTCGGTCGCCGCGTTCCGCGCGCTCTCCCGCGAGGATCGCGAGGCCCTCATCGACTTCGTACGCTCGCTCTGATCGACGCGGGCGCGCCCGCGCTGATCGACGCGTGCGCGCGATCGCGAAATGCCACTTCGCGCGCTCGCTGGAGGCGAGCCGCGACAAGGAGCTCGGACATTCATGTACATCCCTGCCTGCCTGCGGTCCGGTCTGGCCATCGCCGCCGCCGCCCTCTCGCTCCCCGCCTGTGGAAGCGACAACGAGACGCTGCTCTCCGACGCGGAGTACGAGCGGAACGCCGTGCTCGACGTGAAGGCCTACATCCAGGACAACCTCGATGAGTTCGCCGCCGCGACGGCCGCGCTCCAGGCGGCCGCGCCCGAGCCAGACGCGGACGGGTGGAGCGCGACGAGCGACGAGGAGGCCGTCGCCGCGATGAAGGCCGAGTGGAAGCGGGCGCGGCAGTCGTACGAGCGCGTCGAGGGGGCGATCGCGGTCGTCTTCCCGGAGTTCGACTACTCGACCGACGCCCGCTACGACGCGTTCGTCGAGGTCGCGGCCGACGACGACCTGTTCGACGACGAGGGGGTGACCGGCGTGCACGCCGTCGAGCGCATCCTCTGGGCGGACCAGATCCCCGAGCCGGTGCTCGCGTTCGAGTCGGCGCTCCCGAACTACAGCGCCGCCGCCTTCCCCGCCACCGAGGCCGAGGCGGCGGCGTTCAAGGACGAGCTCTGCGCGCGCCTCGCGGCCGACGCGGAGACGATGAAGACCGACTTCCGCGGCCTCGCGCTCGACGCGCCGTCCGCGTACCGCGGGGTCATCAACTCCATCCTGGAGCAGGTCGAGAAGACCAGCAAGGCGGCGACCGGAGAGGAGGAGTCGCGCTACGCCCAGTACACCCTGGCCGACATGCGCGCGAACGTCGCGGCCGGCGAGGCGACGTACGAGGCCTTCCAGCCGTGGCTCCTCACGAAGGGCGCCGAGGGCGCGGAGGTCGACAAGGCGGTCCTCGCCGGCTTCAACCGGCTGTCGAGCGCGTACGACGCCATCGAGGGCGACGCGCTGCCGCCGCTGCCCGAGGGGTGGAGCGAGGAGGCGCCCACGGAGGAGCAGCTCGCGACCCCGTTCGGAGAGCTGTTCTCGCTGGTGAAGCGCGAGAGCGACGACGCGACCCCGGGCACGCTCGCCCACGACATGACCAGGTCCGCCGATCTCCTCGGCATCGACCAGCTTCCCTGAGGCGGGCACCCGCTTCGGAGACGGGCCCACCTCGACGCTTTCGGTGCTCGGCGTACAGGAGTACGCCTCCGCGCCGAAAACGCCGATCTGGGCCCGTCTCCTGTGCGGGTGACCGCCGCTTACGGTCGGGAGATGGGCACAGCCGGATGGAGACGGGGGCTACCTGGCGGGGCCGGGCCGGGGGGTCAGGGGGCCGGGGTCCATCGGACCAGGACGCACGTCACGTTGTCAGGGCCGCCGTGCAGGTTGGCGAGATCGATCAGCGAACGCGCCACGGCGGCTAGATCGTCGCCTCGGGCTAGCGCGTGGGCGATCTCCGGCTCGGGGACCGGGCCGGAGAGGCCGTCCGAGCAGATCAGCAGGAGATCTCCGGGGCGCGGCTGCTCGATCCGCGTCGCCACGTCGACCGCCTTGCCCATCCCGAGCGCGCGCGTCACGACGTTGCGGGCGAGCAGCGGATCCACATCGTCGGGCAGCTGCTCGCCGCTGCGCAGGTGCTCGTTCCAGAGCGAATGGTCCTCCGTGAGCCGCTCGAGCCGGCGCTCGCGGTAACGGTACACCCGGCTGTCGCCGACGTGCGCGATGCACGCCGAGGTCGCGTCGGCGTAAACACCCGCGAACGTGGTCCCCATGCCGTAGAAGCGCGGGTCGCGCTGGCCCACCTCGAAGATGCGCTCGTTGGCGCGCCAGATGGCCGAGACCAGGCGCAGCTCGAGAGGCCCCGCCAGCTCGTCGTACCCCGTGGGCTGGGTGATCTCGGTCTCGCTGTCCCGGCAGAACGACTGGACGATGTCGACCGCCATCCGCGACGCGATCTCCCCACCGGCGGCGCCGCCGATGCCGTCCGCGACGACGAAGAGACCCAGATCGAGGTCTACGGTGAAGCTGTCCTCGTTGTGCTCGCGCTGGCGGCCAACATGGCTGTCACCGGCGGCTTCGATGCGGAGCTGAGAGTTCACGGAGCTTCCTCGTCGGCGGAACGCTTGTCGATACCCCGGCAGCATCCAGCGACCGGACGCCCCGCGCAAGTCAGGAAGGGCGCGATCCGGGCGGGGAGCGCCGGCGCGCTCGGGCACGGACGCTTTTCTCGTACGGATTACGTGCGCAGCGCTGCGGTCGCGGGCGACTGGAGCGGGCAGGGTGAACCCTGCGGCTCGGCGCGCTGCCCGGCCGGCGGCGGGACGCTCGCGCTGAGCGCCTCGAACCGGCCGCTCTTCCAGGTCACGAGCCCGCCCGAGAGGCGCGCAGCGCTGCCCGCCCCCGGATCGGACCGCAGCCAGACCAGAGGGCGCGCGGCGAAGACCGGCTTGGTGCACGCGACGTCCTGGAAAGCAGCAGACCACGAGCCGGTGTTGCCGAAGAACAGCCCGCCCTCCCAGACCCCCTCGGGCGTGTGCGTGTGGCCGAAGATCACCGCGCGGGCGCGGTGAGCGCGGGCGACCTGGCGGGCGGCGCGGCTGACCCGCTGCCACGTCGCGTCGAGCGGGAGCTTCGGCACAAGGCGCTCGTAGACGACGAGCCCGGCCGGCGCGACAAGCGCCGCGGGCGCGAGCCAGCCCGGGACGAGCAGCAGCCACACGAGCGCCACGGTGACCGTGAGCAGCGCGAGGAGCGCCCGGTCGAGCCAGAGCTCGCGCGCGACGAGCCGCAGGCGGTCCTCGGCCGGAGGCGCGAAGAGGCGGGCGTGGCGGGCCACGGCGCGGAGCGGGGCGCCCGTCTCCTGCGCCGCGGCGGTGAGGCACTCGCGCAGGCGAGCGCGCCGCTCCGGCTGGCGCCTGCGCACGAGCTCGACCACCGTGCGGAGCGCGCCGAGCGCCCAGGCGCCCGCGAGCGACCGGCGCGAGAACATGTAGTAACGGGCCCAGTGCGCGAGGTAGCCGAACGCGGACAGCATGAACGAGGAGTCCACGTGCGGGTTGAAGTAGCCCATCCGGGAGACGAGCAGCCGGCACACGAGCGACCCCATGGTCGGCTGGATCTCGCCCGGCTTGTGCCCGAACGGGACCATCGGGTAGCGGTAGCTGCAGTAGGCGTCGTACTGGTTGCCGTGCTCCACGATGATGCCGTCCGGCGTCTTGTGAAACCAGGCGCGGAAAACGACGCGCTCGCCGAGCGCCGACGCGCTCGCGGCGCTCGTGGCGACGCGCGACGCGTCGCCCAGCGCGGCGAGCGCCGCCTCGACGACGCGGGCCCGGATCGCGTCGCGCACCTCGGGCAACGTGAGCTGGACGTCGTGGTTGCCGGAGATGAACACGACCGTGTGTCCATCCGCGACGACCCGGCCCAGCGCCTCGATGAACACCGGGTGGTCCGCGAGGATCGCGGCCATGGCCGGGACCGCGTGCTCGGCGCTGCGGGGGAGGTCGTGAAAGACGCTCTTCTGATCGATCACGCGCGGCGCGTCAAAATCGAACACATCGCCGTTCAGCACCAGCGTGAGCTCATGGCGCCCCGCGCCACGCGCGGTGCCCTGCTTCATCTCGTCCCGGAGCGCGTCCAGCATCGCCGCGACCTCGCTGTCGGGCGAGTAAGGAGCCTGACGGTAGCGCATCCACAGACCGTCACCCGGCTCGAGCTCACAAAGATGGATATCTGAGATTGCCACCGTATGGAGCATCCGAACAAGGTGACACACCCGCTCGTCCGCGATTGTCAGGGAACTGTCACGACGGCATGTCTGGCCGTGGAGAACGCGCGGTAGGCGGGCGCTGGCGGCCGGTCGGTTTGTGGTTGTTGGTCCACCAACGGAATGCGCGTCGCGCCGATCGCCCTGGACTGCGAGCGCTGGGTGCCTGTCATCCATCGTGGCGTCGGGTGCGAGGCCCTGCGCAGGCGGGCATCGATGAGCGCGAGCGCACGACGTCACGCCCGCAGCGGGCGGACGAGGTCGAGCCCGTGAGCGCGCGGCGGGGCGCGGGGGCCGCGGCGGCCCGCCGCAGTCATGTCCCCGGCGTTCGGCTCGCCTGGGCGCGAGGCCCAGGCGGCTGCCGAGTCGAGCTATGTCGAGCTATGGAGGGAGGCGGTACGGGGCCGATGCCTGATCGGCCATCGCGCGCCGCGCGTCAGAGCCCCTGCCGGACTTCCGGCCGCCGCTCCGCGGCGGGGGGCGCGCGGCGCTGGCTTGTTGTCTCAGGGCCACGCCCCGGCCCCGTCGTCCGCTTCACTGCTGGCGTCATCAGTCTCCCCAGAGGGAGCCATTGCAGTGGTGATGGTTGCGGTCCCGGTTCAGGAGCTGGTCCAGGATCGAGACGACGTTGATGTTGTTGTTGTTGTTGATGTTGAACGGGAAGCCGAAGCCACTGCCGAAGCCACCGCCGAAGAAACCGGGGAAGCCACCGCCGAAGAAACCGGGGCAGCCGAAACCGAAGTTCCGAGCGCTCTGGCCCGGCTCGCCGATGGGCGCCTGGCCGAGCTGACCGACGGGCTCCTGGCCGAGCTGGCCGACGGGCGCCTGGCCGAGCTGACCGACGGGCGCCTGGCCGAGCTGACCGACGGGCGCCTGGAGCCCGAGCATCCCCTTGCCCGGCACGCCCTTGCTCGGCATGCCCTTGCTCGGCGCGCCCTTGCTGGGCCCGAACATGTCCTTGGTAGGCGCCTGGGCCTGGTAGCCGCCCCGCTCATCCACCGCGCCCTCCTCGAGGGCAGCGGAGGTCGAGTCGATCTCCGCGGCCTCGTCGAGGCCCGCCTGATCGAGATCCGCGTCCGCCGCGTCGACGGCGCACCCCGTGCCCAGCGCAGCCATCACCATCGCGAGCCCCAACACCTTGCCATGAATCGAGATCATGATGTCCTCCTCAGTGTCCCATGATGGCCCGAAGCCCCGAGCCATCTTGAGCTCACTGAAGAGCAGATTGTGTGCCTCAGCCCTCGTGTGCATACACTGCCGCACCAAGCTCCCACCTCCGGCCTCGTCGCGCGCGAGAAGAGGCAATCTCTGGATCTGCGCAGGCGTTGGTTTTCCGATATCTCGACGCGAACACCGGCGGGACGGCCCCGCGTGGAGGGCGTGTCGCCCGCGGGCCGAGCGCGTCATGTTGGAGATGACGAACTCACCACCATGGCGGCCGGAGCTCGCCCGCGCCGCGCGCCGCGCTCCTGTCGCGCATTCGCGCTGAACACCGGCGTCGCGGCCGTCGTGAACGAGGCGGGATGGCGCCTGTCCGGGCTCGCACACGGACGGCTCGCCGCGCCGCGCCGCCGATCCTATGACCTGGCCGCACCGCGCCTGAGCCGTCCTGGAGATACCGAGCCTCCTGCGCCTGACCTGCTCAGGCTGCGCCGTTTGTGCATCGATGAAGGCAAGACCCAAATCGATCGACTCGGGCCGTAACCGTCCGCCGCCATCACCGCAGCTCCGCGGCGGGCGGTCTCGACGATCCATGCGGACATCCCCGTTGAGTCGCAGCGTGAGCTCACGGCGCCCGGCGCCGCGCGTCAACAAGGTGACATGCTCGCCTGTTCGCGATTGCCAGGGAACGGACACGACCCGATGTCGGGCTCTGGAGAGAGCGCGGGAGGCGGGCGTCGTCGCTCGGTCGGTTGGTTGGTCCACCAACGGGGTGTGCGATCCATGTCGCGACGAACGCCCTGGACTGCGAGCGCTGGGTGCCTGTCATTCGACGTGGGGTAGTGTGCGATGTTCTGCGCAGGCGGGTGTCGACGAGCGCGCGAGGCCGCGCGGGCTGCGGGGCGGGCGAGCAGGGCGCCTGACGGCGCGGGGCGGGCGAGCGTTGGTGTCGCAGGCGGAAGGCCGCGGTGACGTCCCTGGCGTCGCCGGCCCGCCTGGGCGCGAGGCCCAGGCGGCTGCCGAGTCGAGCCATGCAGTGCGGCGGTGCGGGGGCCGATGCCTGACCGGCCATCGCGCGCCGCGCGTCAGAGCCCCTGCCGGACTTCTGGCCGCCGCTTCGCAGCAGGGTGCGCGCGGCACTGGCTTGGTATCTCAGGGCCACGCCCCGGCCCCGTCGTCCGCTTCGCTGCTGGCGTCATCAGTCTCCCCAGCCGGAGCAGCTGCCGTGGTGATGGCAGTGGCGGTCCCGGTTCAGGAGCTGGTCCAGGATCGAGATGACGTTGACGTTGTTGTTGTTGTTGATGTTGAACGGGAAGCCGAAGCCACTGCCGAAGCCACCGCCGAAGCCACTGCCGAAGCCACCGCCGCAGAAACCGGGGAAGCCACCGCCGATGAAGCCGGGGCAGCCGAAGCCGAAGTTCCGAGCGCTCTGGCCCGGCTCGCCAATCGGCGCCTGGCCGAGCTGGCCGACGGGCGCCTGGCCGAGCTGGCCGACGGGCGCCTGGCCGAGCTGGCCGACGGGCGCCTGGCCGAGCTGGCCGACGGGCGCCTGCAACCCGAGCATCCCCTTGCCCGGCGCGCCCTTGCTCGGCAATCCCTTGCTCGGCGCGCCCTTGCTCGGCCCGAAGATGTCCTTGGTAGGCGCCTGGGCCTGGTAGCCGCCCCGCTCGTCCATCGCGCCCTCCTCGAGGGCAGCGGAGGTCGAGTCGATCTCCGCGGCCTCGTCGAGGCCCGCCTGATCGAGATCGGCGTCCGCCGCGTCGACGGCGCACCCCGTGCCCAGCGCAGCCATCACCACCGCGAGTCCCATCACCTTGCCATGAATCGAGATCATGATGTCCTCCTCAATGTTCCACGATGGCCCGAAGCCCCGAGCCATCTTGAGCTCACCGAAGAGCAGGTTGTGTGCCTCAGCCCTCGTGTGCATACACTGCCGCACCAAGCTCCCACCTCCGGCCTCGCCGCGCGCGAGAAGAGGCAATCTCTGGATCTGCGCAGGCGTTGGTTTTCCGATATCTCAACGCGAACACCGGCGGGACGGCCCCGCGTGGAGGGCGAGTCTCCCGCGGGCCGGGCGCGTCATGTTGGAGATGACGAACTCACCACCATGGCGGCCGGAGCTCGCCCGCGCCGCGCGCCGCGCTCCTGTCGCGCATTCGCGCTGAACACCGGCGTCGCGGCCGTCGTGAACGAGGCGGGATGGCGCCTGTCCGGGCTCGCACACGGACGGCTCGCCGCGCCGCGCCGCCGATCCTATGACCTGGCCGCACCGCGCCTGAGCCGTCCCGGAGATACCGAGCCTCCTGCGCCTGACCTGCTCAACCTGCGCCGTTTGTGCATCGATGAAGGAAAGACCCAAATCGATCGACTCGGGCCGTAACCGTCCGCCGCCATCACCGCAGCTCCGCGGCGGGCGGTCTCGACGATCCATGCGGACATCCCCGTTGAGCCGCAGCGTGAGCTCACGGCGCCCGGCGACGCGCGCCCTGACCTGCTTCATCTCGTCCAGGGGCGCGTCCAGCTGGGCCGCGACCTCGCCATCGGGAGAACAAGGAGCCTGACGGCATCGCATCCACAGACCGCCACCCGGCTCGATCTCACAAGGAGAGATATCCGAGATCGCTACCATCTAGAGCATTCGAACAAGGTTACTCGCTCTCCTGTTCGCGATTGCCAGGGAGCGGTCACGACGGCATGTCGGTCCGTGGAGAAAGAACACGCGGGAGGCGGACGCTGACGGCCGGTCGGTTGGTTGGTCCACCAACGGAGTGTGCGATCCATGTCGCGACGAACGCCCTGGACTGCGAGCGCTGGGCGCCTGTCATTCGACGTGGGGTAGTGTGCGATGTTCTGCGCAGGCGGGTGTCGACGAGCGCGCGAGGCCGCGCGGGCTGCGGGGCGGGCGAGCGTTGGTGTCGCAGGCGGAAGGCCGCGGTGACGTCCCTGGCGTCGCCGGCCCGCCTGGGCGCGAGGCCCAGGCGGCTGCCGAGTCGAGCCATGCAGTGCGGCGGTGCGGGGCCGATGCCTGACCGGCTATCGCGCGCCGCGCGTCAGAGCCCCTGCCGGACTTCAAGCCGCCGCTTCGCAGCGGGGTGCGCGCGGCGCTGGCTTGGTGTCTCAGGGCCTCACCCCGGACCGGTCGTCCGCCTCGACCGGCTCCACCAGCTTCACGGCCAGTTTCCCCAGCCGAGCGGGCCGGAACCCGAGGGCCCACTGTGGTGCTCATGCACCACGACAGGCCGCGTCCGGCAGACGTTGTGCCTGTTCAGGAGCTCTTCCAGGATCGAGATGACGTTGATGTTGTTGTTGTTGTTGATGTTGAACGGGAAGCCGAAGCCACTGCCGAACCCACCACCGAAGCCACTGCCGAACCCACCGCCGAAGCCACCAAAGAAGGGGCAGCCGAAGCCGAAGTTCCGAGCGCTCTGGCCCGGCTCGCCAATCGGCGCCTGGCCGAGCTGACCGAGGGGCGCCTGGCCGAGCTGACCGAGGGGCGCCTGGCCGAGCTGACCGAGGGGCGCCTGGCCGAGCTGGCCGAGGGGCGCCTGGCCGAGCTGACCGAGGGGCGCCTGGCCGAGCTGGCCGACGGGCGCCTGGCCGAGCATCCCCTTGCCCGGCGCGCCCTTGCTCGGCAATCCCTTGCTCGGCGCGCCCTTGCTTGGCCCGAACATGTCCTTGGTAGGCGCCTGGGCCTGGTAGCCGCCCCGCTCGTCCATCGCGCCCTCCTCGAGGGCAGCGGAGGTCGAGTCGATCTCCGCTGCCTCGTCGAGGCCCGCCTGATCGAGATCTGCGTCCGCCGCGTCGACGGCGCACCCCGTGCCCAGCGCAGCCATCACCACCGCGAGCCCCATCACCTTGCCATGAATCGAGATCATGTCGTCCTCCTCAATGTCCCATGACGGCCCGAAGCCCCGAGCCATCTTGAGCTCACTGAAGAGCAGATTGTGTGCCTCGGCCCTCGTGTGCATACACTGCCGCTTCGGGCTCCCACGTCCAGCCTTGCCGCGGCGAAAGGGCAATGTCTGGATCTGCGCAGGCGTTGTTTTTCCGATAGCTCAACGCGAACACCGGCGGGACGGCCTCATCGCACAGGGCGTGTCGCCCGCGGGTCGGGCGCGTCATGTTGGAGACGACGAACTCACCACCATGGCGGTCGGAGCCCCCGCGCCGCGCGCCTGTCACGCCTTCGCGCGTGTCACCGGCGTCGCGGCCGTCGCGAGTGAGTCGGGATGGCGAGCGCGGGTGTCGGGGAGAAGTGCCGTCGTCACATCCGCGGCGTCGCCGCCCGCCCGGGAGGACCGGGCGGCTGCGGAGAAGCGCTGAGGACGGGGCGGCTGCGGAGCGCCGCAGGGAGGGTCGCTGCCTGGACTGATGCCTGATCGGCCACCGCGTACCGCGCGTACCCCGCCGCGGAAAGGCGGCGGGGTACGCGCGGCACTGGCTGTGTTTCCTCGGGGCCTCGCCCCGGCCCTGTCGTCCCCTTCGTGGTCGACGTCAGAAGCCGGGCCAGCCGAAGGCGCTCGGGCCCCCCCAGCAGGGCGGGCGCGGCGGGCAGGGGGAGAAGTTGTACGGGGCCCGGGGGCCGTTCATCGCTGTGTAGCGTTGGAAGGCGGAGCGTTCGAAGTCATTGAAGCTGTCGCCCGGCCAGATGCCAGGGACGCCGTCGTGCGGGCAGCAGTGTTGCGGGACGCGGTGCACGAACCCGTTTTCGTCGATGAGCGTGATGACGTTGATGTTGTTGTTGTTGTTGATGGTGACAGGAGAGAAGCCGAAGAACCGAGAGCTCACGCCCATCGTACTGAACGCGGCCAGGCCCGGCACGCCGAAGCCGCCCACGCCCGGCACGCCGAAGCCGCCCACGCCCGGCACGCCGCCCACGCCCGGCACGCCCACAGGCCCCTGCCCCACCTGGCCAATGGGCGCCTGCCCCACCTGGCCGATGGGCGCCTGCCCCACCTGGCCGATGGGCGCCTGCCCCACCTGGCCGATGGGCGCCTGCCCCACCTGGCCGATGGGCGCCTGCCCCACCTGATCGATCGGCGCCTGGCCGCCAGGAAGCAGCGGTCCCTGCGCGCCGACCGGCGCCTGCCCGAGATCCGTGGGCAGCTGCTGGCCGACACCGAGGGGCGCCTGCGCCCCGAGCGACCCCTTGCTCGGCCCGAGAACATCCTTGCCAGGCGCCTGGAACCCGCCCCTCGCCTCCTCCGCGCCCTCCTCGAGCGCAGCGGTGGTCGAGTCGACCTGCTCGGCCTCGTCGAGGCTCGCCTGATCGAGATCTGCATCCGCCGCATCGACGGCGCAGCCCGTGCCCAGCGCCGCCATCACCATCGCGAGTCCCAGCACCTTGCCATGAATCGAGAGCATGTGTCTTCCTCCTCAATGTCCCATGATGGCCGGAAGCCCCGAGCCATCCTGGGCTCATCGAAGAGCAGGCTGTGTGCCTCAGCCCTCTGTGCAGACACTGCCGCTCCACGCTCGCACCGCCGGCCTCGCCGCATCGACGAAAAGGCATTCTCTGGATCTGCGCCGGCGTTGGTTTTCCGATATCTCAACGCGGAGACCAGCGGGACGGCCCGCGGACCGACGTCATATCTCTCGCGCGCCGCGCGCATCACGCTGGAGATGACGAACTCACCACCATGACGATCCGAGCCCCCCGCGAGGCGCGCAGCGCTCCTGTCCCGCTTTCGAGCGGAGCGCCCGCGCCGAGGCCGTCATGAACGAGGCGCCGCGGGCTCCGTCACGCCTCGCACACGGACGGCGCGCGGCGCCGCGCCGCCGGCCATCTGACCCGGCCACACCCGGCCTGCGCCGTCCTGGAGATACCGAGGCCCCCTGCGCCTGACCTGCTCAGGCTGCGCCGTTTGTGCATCAACGAAGGTAAGACACGAATCGATCGACCCGGGCCATAACCGTCCGCCGCCGTCACCGTCGCTTTGCGTCGGGCGCTCGAAACGCGCCACCCTGGGGTGATCCTGCGCCAGGTGACGCCAGAAGCACACAACGGGGCTCATGTGGGCAAGCGTGCGCTCGTGGGGCCGTCCCCCTCCTGCGTACATTTACTCACGGCCGATGGGTTGATAGAAATTTCGCCTGGAGGACGCATGAGCGAGCCGAGCGAGACGGAAGCGGCGGACATCGGACGCCACGGTGTGTTGGGAGCGGTCGCCACGAACAAGGCGGTCAGCGCGGCCGGGGCTGTCGGGGGCGCGGCGCCCGCGCCGCCCACGGCGCCCGCGGCTCCCCACGACGCCGCGGCGGCGCCGCCGCGCGCGCTCGGGCGGACCGGCGCCCGGGTGGAGCCGGTGTCGCTCGGCGGAGAGGGCATCTTGCGGACGACCAACCGCCACCGCGAGGCCGTGCCGGTGATCCTGGAGGCGCTGCGCCTCGGGGTCAGGTACTGCGATACGGCGCCTGCGTACCAGCAGAGCCAGGACTACTACGGTGAGGCGTTCCGCGCGGCCGGCCCGAAGGCGCGCGAGCAGGTGTTCCTCGCCTCCAAGACGCACGCGCGCGACCGCGACGGCGCGCTCCGTTTGCTCGATGACAGCCTGCGCCGCCTCGGGACAGACCACCTCGACCTGTGGCAGCTGCACGACCTGCGCGAGCTCGACGAGCTCGACGCGATCTTCGGCAAGCGGGGCGCGATCGAGGCCGTGGAGCAGGCCAGGGCGGACGGCCGCGTGCGCCACGTGGGGATCACCGGGCACCACGACCCGCAGATCCTCGTCGAGGCGATGCGGCGATATCCGGTCGACACCGTGCTCTGCGCGATCAACCCCGCGGATCCCGCGCGGCTGCCCTTCCTGACGACGGTCGTCGCGGAGGCGCGGCGGCGCGGCGTCGGCGTCATCGGCATGAAGATCATGGCCGCGGGCCGCCTGCTCCAGGATCGCGCCGCGAGCCCGGGCGAGCTCATTCGCTATGCGGCGAGCCACGCCGATACGGTGATCATCGGCTGCTCCTCGATCGCCGAGGTGCGCGAGAACCTCGGCGCGCGGTCCCTCCCCTTCCCCATGCCCCCCGCCGAGCGCGCCGCGCTGGAGGCGCGGGTCGCGCCGCGCGCCGGCCGCTACGACACGTTCAAGGCCTGATCGCCGCCCCGCTGCCCGGGCGTCCGCGACGGCGCGCCGATCGGCGAGGGCGAGCCGCGCTGGACGCCCGCGCCTTGGCTAGGGCGGCTCGACGTCCTTGCAGCAGCGGAATCCCAGGTGGTAGTTCGCGTGGCTGGCCTTGCTCATGAGCCGCGTCCCGTGCCAGTCGGGCGCGCGCCAGCGGCAGTCGTCGGCGTGGACATCCATCGACGAGAACGCGAACCAGCTGCCCTTCATCTCGGTGAAGCCCTTGTCGCCGCTCCGCGCGAGCTCCCCTGGAAGGATGGGCAGGCTCATGTGCTCGGCCACGTTGCCGTGCAGATCGAAGACGCCGAGGCTGCTGCGGCACGCCGGGAAGGCGCCGGAAGGATAGGTGTTGGAGCCGCAGCGGTCCCACCCGCCGCCCGGACAGCCCGGCGTGCGCGAGCTCTCGGTGCCGCAGAGGGCGTGGTTCTTCTCGGGACCATAGCTCCACACCCGCTCGCGCAGGAGGTTGTGGTGCCAGCTCGCCTCGTTCCGGGGCCGCTCCCACTCGTACTCGACGTCGGGCTCCCTGAGGGCGCCGGCGCACGCGCCCTCCCACTCGTGCGCATCGCAGATCCGCTTGCCGATCGCCCTGCACAGGAGCGCCGCCTCGCGCGCCCGGACGTGCACAACGGGGTACTCGCAAGGGATGTTCGGGAACTCGAGCTGATCGATGCAGACACTGGCGCTCTCCGCGGTCTGCCCGCGCGTCGGGTCGAAGAGGGGCACCATCCCCGGCGCGCCGCACGTCGGCTCGCGCGCGGGCTCGATGCCCGAGAGCGTCCGGACGCGGCGGCACTCGGACCGCGACATCGGATGGCGCGAGAGCGCGGGGTTGCCCTGGCCCAGCACGGCCGAGGCCGCGAAGATCGCCTCCACCTGCCGCATCGCCTCATCGGCGAGCGAGAGCTCGCGCCGCATCCGCCCGAACAGCCGGCGGCGCTGCTCGTCGAGCGTGCCTGGCTCGACGTCCTCGTCGTCCACCGTCAGCGTCACGCGCTCCGGCGCCAGCTGCGGCGCGCGCTCCCGCAGCGCGCCGGCGACGAGCGGCGCCGCGCCGCGCGCCGCCGGCATCGGCGCGAGCGCGCCGGTCCACGTGGCCCACGCGGCCACGGCCGCCCCGAGCGCGCCCGCGCCCGCGGCGACGGCCTTTACAGGCCCGCGCCCTCGCGCGAGCGCTGGCGCCGCGCGCACGCCGGTCGAGAGCGCCGGCAGCGAATCGCTCGGCGCGGGCGGTCGCGGTGTGGAGGCCGGCTCTCTCGGCGTCTCGGGGCAGGACATCGGCGCGCGATCTCGCGCTTACTGCTACGGGCATCCGTCGATTCCGGCAAATTTGATGACGCGCGCGGCCGCCTGCCCGCCCGAGCGGCGGCTTGACGGTCCTGCCCGGGGCACGTCAAATGGGCCATGGTGCGAAGGACGGCCCTCCGAGCCCTCTACCTGGTGCTCCTGCCGGTGCTCGTCCTGTTCGCGCTGCTCCTCGTCCCCGCCGTGGTCGTCGCGCGCCTCGGGAGCAGCGGCCGCGCGTGGCGGCCGGAGACATGGAAGAAGGTCTCCTACGGGAGTCGCTACTTCCGCTCGTCGTTCCGCGGGAGGCTCGGTGAGGTCATCGACGTCATCGACGTCGTCCGCGATGGCATGCTCCTGCTGTTCGGCGTCGTCGCCGTGGCGTGCCTCGCCGGCGGGCTGCTCGCGCTCCTGTTCGACATCGGGGTGCCGGGCTGGCTCTCTGCGTGGATGGCGGGGTCGCCCGTCTCGTTCCTCGCTTCCGATCTCGCGTGGTTCCCTGCGGGCGGCAGGCTCTCCTTCGGCGGCGGCGCCGCGCTCGCGCTCGTCGCTTGCGTCGCGCTCGTCGTGCTCGCCCTCGGGCTCTCGCTCTACGTCTGGCTCGCGTTCGCCCTCGGCGAGGCGACGCGCGTGATCCTGAGGTACGGCGGCGCGGCGACGCTCTTCCCCGACCCCGGGGACGCGATCCCCGGCGGGCGGCTCGTGCTGTGTCAGATCTCCGATCTCCACGTCACGGCGAACGGCCGCGAGCCCTACGAGATCGAGGAGGGCTCGTCCGCGTGGCCCGAGGGGGTCCCGCGCCCGGACACGGCCGAGCTGACAGGCCGTCTCCGGCGGCTCGTCGCGGAGATCGCCGCCATGAATCCGCCGCTCGTCGCGCTGACGGGCGACATGACGGATCTCGGGGAGGAGGCGCAGTGGGACGAGCTCGAGGCGGCGCTCTCGGGGATACCGGCCTCCTCGCGGGTGCTCATGGTGCCTGGCAACCACGATGTCGCCATCAACGTCGGCACGTCGCCCGATCCGTACCTCAAGAAGCGCGCGGAGCGCGAGCAGCGCTTCATCGACGTGCTCACCCGGGTGGAGCGCGGCCCCTTCCAGCCCCCCCTGCACATCCCGGCCCGCAAGCGGGCGCGGCGGCGGCTGCGCGCGATCGCCGGCCTGTACCCGCGGCGGCTCGAGCTCGAGGGCGGTATCCGGATCTTCGGGCTCAACTCCAACCGTTACCGGTCGCGGTTCGTGGGGTCGAACGCGATCGGGCAGATCGGCGGCGGCCAGCTCCGGCGGCTGGCGCGGGCGCTCCGGCGGGGATCCGGCCCCGTCGTCGTGCTCCTGCACCACCACGTGGCGCGCCTCGCGGGGCCGATCTCGCTGAACGACACGTTCATGATCGCCATGGATGGCCCGCGCCTCCTCGAGATGCTCGCGGCGTACCAGCAGAAGAACCCGAAGAAGAACAGCGCCCTCGTGCTCCACGGGCACAAGCACCTCGCCTTCTTCGGCCACTACCGCTCGAAGAGCGGCGGCCGCGTCAGCGTCTACGCCCACCCGTCGTCGACGCTGGGCCACGAGACGGACGGCCACCTCGACGGGGTGGCGCGGTTCGCGGCCATCCGGCTGACGGACGAAGGGATCTGGCGCGTCGAGACGCACCCGCTCCGCCCGGCGCGCGCGGCGACCGAGGCGCCGCCGGCCGCCGCCGAAGCGGCGGTGTCCTGATCACCGTTGCAGAGCTGGCCTGGCGCTGAGCCCGTCGCGATCCCAGAGCACCCGCCCGGCGCGCACGGTGAGCGCGCACTCGAGCCGCCGGTCGCCTTCGATGCGCGCGCCGCTCGTGTCGACATAGCCGTACCGCCCCGTCGCGAGGCGCAGCACCGCGATGTCGGCCGCCGCGCCCTCGCCGAGGGTGCCGAGCTCGGGTCTGCCGATGATCGCCGCGGGGGCCGCCGTGCTGCGGCGGACGAGATCGGGGAGCGACATGCCGAGATTCAGCATCTTGGACACGACGTTGACCATGTCCCCCATCGCTCCGTTCAGGCTCTGGAGGTGCATGTCGGTGCTGATCGAGCCCGGAAGGAAGCCCTGCGCGAGCGCCGGCGCGGCCTGCTCGAACACGAAGCTGCCGCCCCCGTGGCCGAGATCGAAGACGATGCCGCGCCGCGCTGCCTCGAGCACGTACGAGCGCACGCGGCCGCTGGCGTCGACGACCGGGGTTCGCCCCGGGATGTCTGCGTAGACATGCGTGAAGATGTCGCCCGGCCGGAGGTGCGTCAGCAGCAGCTCACGCAGCGAGAGCTCGGGCACGTGACCGCCGAAATCGACCATCACCCGCCCCCCTGACGCCCGCGCCGCCTCGACCGCCCGCAGCACGGGATCCCACGAGGGCCCGGCGTAGTGCGCGACCTTGACGCCGACGATCTCGTCGCTGTGCGCCCTCGCCGCCGCCGCCGTTCTGGCCGCATCCATGTCGCGGAGATCCTGCTCGGCGCGGCCGCCGCGCATGCCGCCGCCGACGATGTTGAGGAACGCCAGCACCCGGGTCTTCGAGTGCGCGATCGTCTGCGCCTTGAACAGCGCGACGTCGCGCCAGCCGGAGCTGCCCGCGTCCACCACGGTCGTCGTGCAGCTGCGCGGCGCGAAGCTGTCCGGCGCGACGGCCTGGTAGCTGTTGTTGAGGTAGGTGCCCTCCGTCGTCCCGAAGAACACGTGCGTGTGGATGTCGACGAAGCCGGGCACAACGATGAGGCCGGCCGCGTCGACCACGGCGTCCGCGCCCGCCGCGTCGATGTCCACACCGACCCTGACGATGCGCCCGTGGCTCACGGCGAGGTCCAGGACCCCGTCGCGGCCGTTCGCCGGGTCGATGACCCTCCCTCCCCTGATCAGCAGATCGTACTCCCGCGCTTGCGCGGGCGGGGCGGCGATGACCACCGCTCCGGCGACGGCGAGCACGGCAAGCGCGGATGCGCCCCGTGACCCGGAACGGCGCAGGCACGGCGGCGGATCCCGGCGCATCCCATTCACCTCCGCTCCGATCATGGTATCTCGGCCGCCGGCCACACAGTGGCAGGGTTCGATTTCTGACGGCCAGAGTTTGCCATCTGTCTGTGTTCCTGCTGTCGCCGAAATGGCGGGGATTCGACGGATAAACGGGAAAGGTCAGCGAGGGTCCTCCGCCTGCCCGGACCCCGGCGCTCCCGACTGCTCCCGCCCGCGCCCTGGGGTCGTGGACTGACGGCAGTGAGACAACGGACCACACAGCGCACCTGCTGGCGCCTTGCGACCACATCGCCCGGCAGCATCATTTCCGGACCACACGTAGACCAGCGGGCAGCTCCGTCAGCTATGCTACCCGGTCCACGCGATCATGACGCGCGCTTCGCGGCCGCGTTTGCTTTCAATGTCTCACGCACCATTGACGGCTCCGGCGCCCCATACTGCGCCGGACCGCGCTCATGGAGGATCCAGCTCATGAAATTACCCACGATAGCCTCTCTGTTGCTGACAGTGGGTGCGATCGGCGTCGCATGTGGGGGCAATGCGGCCAGCGACGGCGACGGGAGCTCGCAGGCCGGCTCCGGGAACGGGAGCGCGAGCACGGGCACGAACGGCGGCACGGGCGACGGGGGCGGGGGCGAAGGAAGCACGGGCTTCGGGGGCTTGCCGGACGTCGGCGGCGATCACACCTCGGGCGGCACGAGCAACGGCGGCTCCTCGGGCGCAGGCGGGGCGTGCGCCACCGAGACGGCCAGGGCCGACCTCGAGCCCGTCTACCTGGCCTTCGCGTTCGACGTGTCCGGCAGCATGGGTATGGGCGACGACCCCTGGCACGACAAGTCGCTCAAGTGGGATCCCGTCGTCGCGGCGACGAAGCAGTTCTTCGCGGATCCCCTGTCCCAGGGGCTCAACGCGTCGCTCAGGTTCTTTCCGAGCGAGGGCGACAACGACACGAAGTGCGACGCGGACACCTACTTGACCCCGGAGGTCCCGATGACGCCGCTGCCCTCGCCGGCCTTCGCCGAGGCGATCGACGCCGTCACGCCGGAGACGGCCGACGACTGGCGCGGCGGCACGCCCACGGTGTTCGTGATGCAAGGGACGATCTCGTACGCCACGGCGCAGCGGCAGGCGACGCCCGGGAGATACGCCATCGTCCTGGTCACGGACGGATATCCGGCGGGCTGCGGCTCGCGGTACAACCAGGTCTCGCTCGTGGCGGACGAGGCCGAGACCGCGCTCGCGGACGGGATCCCGACGTACGTCATCGGGGTCGCCAACCCGCCCATCGAGGGCGCGCCGGAGACCGTCGAGGACATGAACGATGTCGCCGTGGCGGGCGGGACCGAGCACGCCTACCTGATCGACACAGGCAACCCCGCTGCGACCGCGGCGGCCTTCAAGGCCGCCGTCGATGCGATCCGCGGCGCGGCCGTCTCCTGCACGGTCCCGATCCCGCCCGCGCCCGACGGGCGGACCTTCGACGCCCAGAAGGTCCGCGTGACGTACACGAGCGGCGACGACGAGGCGACCGCGCTCACCTACGATCAGGACTGCGCGACCGAGGAGGCCTGGCGGTATGACAGCGCCGAGAACCCGACGCAGATCGTGCTCTGCGACAGCACGTGCGCCGCGATCCAGGCGGACCCGGCGGCGGCCCTCGGGGTCGATTTCACCTGCGAGGACGTGATCACGATTCCACGGTGATCTCGGGGCGAACGCCGGTCGCCGCCCCGCGCGCCGCCGCCGGGGCGGCCCGGCCGACGCCACCGCAGTTTCTTGACACCCTGCGGCATTCCCGCCCACGATGCCGGGGTGACCCCTCGCCCGCTGAAATTGCCCGCGGCACACGCTGTCCCCCGCTCCGCCCCCGTCCTCGCCATTGCGCTGTCGCTGCTCGCCGGCGCCTGCAATCGCTCGTCGACGGGCTCCAGCCCAGCCGCCGACGGGTCCGCCGCCCCCGGCGCCCTGGCCCTGACAGGCGCTCCGACAGCCGAGGCCGCCCCGACCGCGGGGTACAAGGTCGGGATGGTGCTGGTCGGCCCCTACAACGACAAGGGGTGGAATCAGGCGCACTACGACGGCATTCGCGCGGTCCTCGCCAAGATGCCAGACGTCAGCTTCGAGTACGTCGACAAGGTGAACCCGGCGGACCGCCCGAACGTGAAGGGCTCCCAGGTCGCGGACGACCTCATCTCCCGCGGCGCCAGGCTCGTCGTCTACAACTCCGACGATTACAAGGACGACGCCCTCGAGACAGCGCGCAAGCACCCGCTGGTCACCGTCCTCCATGTCTCCGGCGACACAGCGTGGAAAGAGGGGAAGAACTACAAGTCCCAGGCGAACCTCGGCAACATCATGGGGCGCATCGAGACCGCCAAGCACATCTCGGGGTGCGCGGCGGCGCTCGGCACCGAGACGGGCAAGATCGGGTATCTCGGCCCCCTCGTGAACGACGAGACCCGCCGGCTCGTCACGGCGGCATACCTCGGCGCGCGGCACTGCTGGGAAACCTACCGGAAAAAGAAGCCGGAGGAGCTCACGTTCAAGGTCACCTGGATCGGCTTCTGGTTCAACATCCCGGGCGTCACCCTCGACCCCACCAAGGTGGCCGACGACTTCTACAGCAGCGGCTTCGACGTGCTCCTGACCGGGCTCGATACGCCAGAGGCCGCGCTGCAGGCGAAGAAGGCGAGCGGGGCCGGCAAGCAGGTCAAGTACGTCCACTACGACCACAAGGCCGGCTGCGATCTGGCGCCGGAGATCTGCCTCGGCGTCGCCTACTACAACTGGGCGCCGCTCTATCGCGACGCCATCGAGAAGTCGCGCGCAGGCAAGTACACGAGCGAGTTCGTCTGGCAAGGGCCGGACTTCCGCGACCTGAACGGCGAGGCGTCGGTCGTCGGCTTCGTGCCCGGCGACGCGCTGGGAGAGCGGAAGGCGCAGCTCGGCGCGTTCGTCGTCGCGCTCGCCAACGGGCTCGAGCTCTTCAAGGGACCGCTCAAGTTCCAGGACGGCACGGAGTTCCTGAAGGACGGCGAGGCCGCGACCCCGCAGCAGATCTGGTATCTGCCGCAGCTCGTCAAGGGGATCACCGGGCCGAGCAAGTAGGCCGGCCGCCCCCCGGGGGGTGCTCCATGCGGATCGAGATCGAGCGCATCACGAAGCGGTTCGGCCAGGTCGCGGCCAACGACGACGTGTCGCTGACGATCCAGGCGGGCGCCGTGCACGGCCTGCTCGGCGAGAACGGCGCCGGCAAGAGCACCCTGCTCCGCGTCCTGGGCGGGCTCCTCCGCCCCGACGCAGGCCGCCTGCTCTTCGACGGCCGCCCGGTCGCGCTCGCGAGCCCTGCCGACGCCCTCGCCGCCGGCGTCGGCGTGCTCCACCAGGAGCCGCTCGACTTCCCGCCCCTCACCGTCCTGGAGAGCTTCCTCGCCGCGAGGCCCCGCGCGCGCGCCGCGGGCCTCTTCCTCTCCCGTCGCGCCGCGCGCGAGGAGCTGCTCGCCCTCGCGGCGCGCTTCGGCTTCTCCGTGGACCCGGACGAGCAGGTCGGCCGGCTGACCCTGGGGGAGCGCCAGCAGATCGAGCTCCTGCGGCTCCTCTCGCTGGGCGTCCGCGCGCTCCTCCTCGACGAGCCCACGACGGGGATCTCCGCCGCGCAGCAGGACGCCCTGTTCTCCGCCCTGCGGCGGCTCAAGCAGGAAGGCAGGGCGATCGTCCTCGTGTCGCACAAGCTCTCGGACGTCGAGGCGCTCTGCGACCGCGTGACGGTGCTGCGGCAGGGCAAGGTGGCCGGGGAGGCGGAGATGCCGGCCGGGGCCGATCGGCTCGTCGCGCTGATGTTCGGCAAGGCGCTCGCGCCGCCGGAGCGGCCCCCGACGGCGGGCGACGGCGTCGCGCTCTCGCTCGAGGACGCCGGGGTCGGCGACCACCGGCTCGACCTCCGCGTCCCGCGCCTCGCCGTCCGACGCGGCGAGGTGCTGGGGCTCGCGGGCCTCGAGGGGAGCGGCCAGCGCCTGCTGCTCCGCGCCTGCGCGGGGCTGCTCCGGCCGCGGCGGGGCCTCGTCGCGATCGGCGGGGCCGACCTGACCGGCCGCCCCTACCCGGCCTTCCTGCGCGCCGGCGTGGGCTACCTGCCCGCGGACCGCCGCCGCGAGGGCCTCATCGCGGGCCTCTCCATCGCGGAGCACGTCGCGCTGCGCGCGCCCCGGCCGGGGCTCGTCCTGCGCGCGCTCGAGGTGCGCCGCGCCGCCGAGCAAGCCATCGAGGCGTTCCGGATCCGGGGGCGGCCGGAGACGCCGGTGGAGCTGCTCTCGGGCGGCAACCAGCAGCGCACCCAGCTCGCGCTCCTCCCTGCCGATCTCACGCTGCTCCTCCTGGAGCACCCGACCCGCGGGCTCGACATCGAGTCCGCCCGCTGGGTGTGGGAGCAGCTCCTCGCGCGGTGCCGGGCCGGCACAGCGCTCGTGTTCGCGTCGTCCGAGCTCGATGAGCTCATGCGCTACAGCGACCGGATCCTCGTGTTCAGCGGCGGGCGCGTCTCGCGGCCGGTCAGCGTGGCGGAGCTGACGCTGGACCGGCTCGGGCGGATGATCGGCGGCGAGCTCGACGAGGCCGCGCCCGCCCCGGCGGAGCTCGCGGCGACCGCGGGGCCCGGCCGATGAGCCCCGAGCCGGCCGGTCGGGCGTGGGCCAGCGCGCGCGCGGCGTGGGCGGCGTGGGCGGCGTGGATCCGCGCGGCCGCCGCGCGCGCGCTGACCCCCGCGCTGTCGCTCGCGCTCGTGGCGGGCCTCTGCGCCGTCCTCGGCGCCTCGCCGGCCGCGGTCGCCGCGAGCCTGTGGGAGGGCGCGTTCGGCTCGGTGGACCAAGCGGCGCGCGTGCTCGCCACGCTGGCGCCGCTGCTGCTCTGCGGCAGCGGCCTGCTCTTCACGTTCCGCGCCGGCCTGTACCACCTCGGCGTCGAGGGGCAGCTCGTCATCGGGGCCGTCTGCGCGACGGGCGCGGCGCGCGCGCTGTGGCCGGGCCTCCCCGCGGGGGCCGCGGTCGCGCTCTGCATCGCCGCGGGGGCGCTCGGCGGGGCGCTCTGGGGCGCCCTCACCGGCGCGCTGCACACGCGCGGCCGGGTGAGCGAGATCTTCGCGGGCCTGGGCATGAACTTCGTGGCGCAGGGGGCGGTGCTCTACCTCGTCTTCGGGCCGTGGAAGCGCCCCGGGGTCGCCTCGATGGCCGGCACCGAGCCGCTCGACAGCGCGCTCTGGCTGTCCACGCTCGGCGGCACCGAGCTGAGCCCGGCCGCGCTCCTGCTCGCGGCCCTCGCGCTGGTCGGGACCGCGGTGGTGCTCGGGCGGACGCACTTCGGGCTCCGGCTGCGGGCGGTGGGGCTGAGCCCTCAGGCAGCGGAGGTGCTCGGCGTCCCGGCGGCGCGGGAGATGCTCCTCGCGTTCGCGATCTCGGGCGCGCTCGCCGGCGTGGCCGGCGCCGTGCAGGTGCTCGGGACCTTCCACCGGCTCATCCCGAACGTCTCGAGCAACCTCGGCTTCCTGGCGCTGCTCGTGGTGATGCTCGCCGGCCGGCGCGCCGCGCTCGTCGCGCCGATCGCCCTGTTCTTCAGCGCGCTCAACGTCGGCAGCCTGAAGCTCCCGATGACGCTCGGCCTGGAGTCCTCGCTCTCGGGCGTGCTCCAGGGCGTGCTCGTGCTGCTCGCGCTCCTGTCCCCGTGGAAGGCGCGCGGCGCCGCCCGGCCGGAGGAGGCGTGATGGACGGGGAGGTCCTCTCGCTGCTCGCGACGGCCCTCGCGGCGTCGACGCCGCTCGTGTACGCGGCGGTCGGCGAGACGCTGGCCGAGCGGGCCGGGGTCATCAACCTCTCGGCCGAGGGCGCGATGATGCTCTCGGCCATGGTGGGCTTCGCGGCCGCCCTGTCGACCGGGAGCGTCCTCGCCGGCTTCGCCGCCGCGGCGGCGAGCGGGGCGCTCGTCGCGCTCGTCGTGGCGATCGGCGGCATCCACCTGCGCCGGTCGCAGATCGCGATCGGCTTCGTGCTGGCGATGCTCTGCGCGGATCTGTCGTCGGTGCTCGGCGGCCCGTTCGTGCGCGTGCCCGGGCCGACGGTGTCGGCGGTGTCGATCCCGGTGCTGCGGGACGTGCCGGTCCTGGGGCCGCTGTTCTTCCAGAGCGATCCGGTGGTGTACGCGAGCTACGCCCTCGTCGCCGGCGCGTGGCTCTTCCTTTACCGCACGCGCGCGGGGCTCCTGCTGCGGGCCGTGGGCGAGCAGCCGGCGGCGGCGCACGCCCGCGGGGCGCACGTGGCGCGGGTGCGCACGGCGGCGACCCTGGTGGGCGGCGCGCTCGTGGGCGTCGGCGGCGCGGCGTACTCGCTCGACTTCAAGGCCGGCTGGAGCCACCGCCACACCGCGGGTTACGGCTGGATCGCGCTCGCGATCGTGATCTTCGGCGGCTTCCACCCGGTGCGGGCGGCGCTCGGCGCGTACCTCTTCGGCGTGCTCTCGTCGATGGCGAGCCTCGGCCAGAGCGCGCTGCCGTCGGTGCCGACGCAGGTCTTCAGCGTGGCGCCGTTCGCGCTGATGATCGTGGTCCTCGGGCTGACCTCGAGCGGGCTGCTGGAGCGCCTCGGCGCGCTGCTGCCGGACGCGGCGCGCCGCCCGCTCTTGCGCGCGTTCGACGCGACGCCGCCGGCGGCGCTCGGCAAGCCCTACCCGGCGGCCGCCGAGGGCGCGGAGGAGAAGCCGCGGGGCGCGGATCAGGGCGCGAGGTAGCAGACCTCGAGCCAGGGGCGGTCGCGCTGGAGGGGGTGGTCGCTCGAGCGGTAGGACGTGCGCCCGATCGGGTCCTGCTCGACGAGGAAGCCGTGGTTCGGCGTCGCGCCGTCGACCCACGCCTGCACGAGCTCGGTCAGGTCCGCCGCCATGGCGTACGGCCCGACCCAGAGGAGCTCGGCTTCGACCGGCGCGTCGTAGCTCGCGGCGAAGCTGTTCCAGGTGACGGCGTCCTCGCTCCACGGCGCGGCGATGCGGTGGATGCGGACGCTCTGATCGCCGGGGCCATAGGCGGCAACGCCGAACTCGGCCGACGTGACGGTGGCCCCGGCCGGGATGCCGTCGAGCCCGAACCGGTAAAGCGCCTGCTTGTTGAAGCCGTGAGACAGGCCCGAGTCGTTGTAGGGGACGTGGCCGTCGTTGTAGTCGGGGAACGCCTCCCAGATATCCGCGTCCGCGACCTCGCCGGCGGTGCCTCGCTGCAAGGTGACGCACCCGCCCACGCATGCGTCGCCGCGGCCGTCCCCATCGCTGTCGAGCTGGTCTGCATTCGCGACGGTCGGGCAGTTGTCGCATGCGTCGCCGAGGCCGTCGCCGTCGCTATCGGCCTGGTTCGGGTTCCCGGCGTCACGGCAGTTGTCGATCTGGTCGCAGACGGCATCGTTGTCGCGGTCGCTGCCGCCGCGCGGACAGGGGTCGCAGACATCACCGAGGCCGTCGCCGTCGCTATCGGCCTGGTCCGGGTTCCTGGCGTCACGGCAGTTGTCGACCTCGTCGCAGACGGCATCGCGGTCGTGGTCGCCGCGCGCACAGGCATCGCAGGCATCGCCCACCCCATTCTCGTCTTGGTCGGCCTGGTCCGGATTGCTCCTGCCGGGGCAGTTGTCGCAGCCGAGGCCCGGGCCCTCCGGGATGCCGTCGCGGTCCCCATCGGGGCGCCCGATCGACGAGAGCCCGACGTGGTACCCGTCGCAGAGATCGCGATCCGCGCAGGGGATCGGGCCCGTGGCCGCGTCGAACAGGCACGTCTGCGACGAGCCCTCGTCCGACTGGACGTCGATGCGTACGAACCCGACGAACAGCGTCAAGCCGTTGACGAGATCGACCCGGACATCATTGCATGCATCGGGATCGTAGAGGGCGAGCACCTCGGGTTCGGTGAACGTCCGCTGGAGCGGCGCTTCATTGCATTCGCAGCCGCTGGTGCTCGCGACCGTGTCGAGGCGAGCGCCGTTCAGGTACAGCGCGAAGTCGCCGGTGCCGCAATCGGCGTGGTTGATGGTGAACGTGATCGCGGTGGTCGCCCCGAACGCCGTTCCGGGGAGCGCTGCGAGCACGAGGAGCAGAGAGCAGACGCGAGCAGCGCCTGTCCGGAGGTATCGCATGATCCGCCTTATATTCCTGCGTCTCCTGACGCACAATGCTCCCGGAGCTGGACGGGAGAAGAGCGGCCATGAAACGAACCTGCAATACCCGACGAGCTCATGAAGCACTGTGGACGATGGATTCCATGGTTCGGATGTGACCTCCATGGCGGATCCAGCGAGAACCGGGTTGGCGGCGGCAGCTGCGTGCGCCCGTCGAGAAGCCGGACGAGGCGGTGGAGGCAGGACCGATCCGGTCGGACTCCACGCGGAGCCTTGCGTGCGCAGGTCCGGAGGGGGCCGGACTGCATATCGGCTACAGGGTGACCTGGAACCGGTGGACGCGAGCCTGCGCGCCGCCTCGAACCGGCACGCGCGTCACGCCGATTTCGTCCTCCGCGCGGCGCGGCGGAGCGGCGCGAGCGCGGCCAGGAGCAGCATGACGAGCGCCGCCTTCGGCGTGGAGCTCCTCGCGAACGCGCAGCCCGACGCCTCGTGCTCGACCTGCAACACCTCGCTGCGCTCGCTCTCGTTGCCGGCCTCGTCGATCGCCGAGACCGCGATGTACACGTCGCGACCGACGTGGTCCTCGTCCACGTAGAGGAACATCGAGTCGCTCTCCAGCCACGCGTCCGGCTGCACCTTGGAGCGCGCTTGCTCCGGGGTGAAGCCCACGTACACGGCGTAGACCAGCGCCTCGGCGGGCGTGTGATCGTCCTCGCCTGGCGTCTCCAGGTCGAAGGTCAGCGTGGTCATGTCCCCGCAGCTGCTGGCGCCGCACGCGGGCTCGTTGGCGTGGAACTCGACGTCTCCGCTCGCGAGCACCGGCGCGCTCGGCGCGGAGTCGTCGATGACGTCCGAGGTCCGGACGAGGCGCTCGACGCCGGGCCTCAGGCGCAATCGGTACGTTGTATCGGGCGCCAGCGTCTCGGCAGGCCGAATCACGCTGTACCCAGGCGGGGCGACAGGAACGTCGGAGCCAGCGCCAGCGACGGAGGTGCCGGTAACGTCTTCGACCAGCAGGTGAGAGAGCTCCGGCAGGTCGCCCCAGATCACGATCGCCACATTGCGTGGCACCGTGGCGAGCTCTCCCTGGGCGCCGGCGCGCAGGAAGCCCTCCGAGACGCTGGTATCCACAGGGTCGCAGGCGCTCGCGCGCCCGCCGGCAGTCAACACGCCGAGCCCGATCGCGAGCGAGAGGCACGTTCCGAGGTTCATGCCGGAACAAGAGAGCAAGCGGCACGCCACGCGAGCGCGCGCCGCCATCCGGCCGGCGAGCGCCGTCGGGTCTGATCGCAGCGTCGCGTCCCGCCCGCGCCGACCCCGCCACGCCCGGGAGAAGCGCGCCTCTTCGACCTCGCACCTCCGCGAGTCGACCTCGGTGCGAGCGCGCCGGCTTCGATTCACGCAGCCCGGGCAGGCTGCGGGGTCGCATCCGAGCCCACCCGCCGGTCCAGTCAGGTCATGAAGTCATACCGAAACCTACTCGTGCCCGATCCGGTGCTGCGCGGACCGCCGCGCAGCGCCGGCTCGGCCTCGAATCAGCTGATCCCCATGGGCGCCCCGCCCTCGGCGACGAACCGATCGGCGATGTCCACGAGGAGCGCGTCGGTGGCAGGCTTGCTCTTCACGGTGACCTGCGTCTCGTCGGGCAGGAGCACGAACGAGCCGACCACCTTGCCGTCGAGCCGCACCTCGTGGCTCCCGCCGGGCGGAGCGGAGGCGACCTCGTAGACCTTGCCGTCACGTGCCTTGATCTTCATGCCCTAGCGGTAGCACGCAGCGCTGCCGAGCGCGTTCCCGCCGCGGCCGCGAGCGCGGCGGCACGCCGGCCTCCGACCGGGGCGAGCGCGCCTCGGCAGGCGGGCCGCCGCGGCATGGGCGGCGGCCCGGGCAACGACGACGCGACGCGACGCCGCGGAGCCGGCGCCGGCGCCGGCGGGCCGAGAGACCTCCCACCGCGAGCGGGTTGCAGGGTAAGATGCGGTCGCGCGCCGAGCGCGAGGAGTGTACACCGTGCCGAGATTCGATCTGGTCGTGAGCCCGTCGCGTGCATCGACGAGCCAGGGCTCTGCGAGGAAGCGACCCGGGAGACCGTCATGAGGCCGGCCTCCTCGCAGATCATCGAACCACGGACCGACGCCGCGGGCCCCCCGCTCGACGCCGATTGCTGATGTCGATGCCAGACTCTGGCCAGCCCTCCGAGAGCGGCGGCGGTGGGTGGATCGTCCTCGGCGTCCTGAACGAGATCCTCCTCAAGCTCGCGAGCCAGCCGGACCTGCGCTCGCTCTGGGAAGAGGTCTGCTCCAGCGCGCGCTGGATCGTCCCGTCCCAGCGGCTCTGCGTCGTGCTCGGCAACGAGGGCGGCGGCGCCCGGATCGCGGCGAGGTACGAGCGCGGCACCTTCGTGTACGGCGCGCCCGAGGGCGGCGGCGTCGTCGTGGACGCCTGGATGGTCGCGGCGCTGGAGGCGCAGCGCGCCGCGTGGTTCAAGGGGCCCTGGACCGAGGCGCGGGAGTCGGACCTCGCGCGCGCCTGGCTCCTCGCCGAGGACCCCGACGTCGTGTTCCACGTGCCGATCCAGGTCTACAAGAAGACCATCGGCACGATGCTCTTCGCGCTGGAAGACCAGCGCCAGATCGACCGGAAGGCGCTGGCGAGCGCGACGACGTACGCGCTCTACGTCGGCGCCACCTACACGATGCTCAAGAACTCGCTCGACCTCGCCGCCGCGAGCGCGCGGCTGCGCGAGCAGAACGAGGAGCTCGAGCGCGTGCAGATCGAGCTGCGCCTCCAGCTCGATCGGGCCCGCGCGCAGCACGAGGCGATGCTCGAGATGTCGACGCCGATCATCCAGGTGTGGGACAGCGTGCTCACCATGCCCGTGATCGGCACGGTCGACGGCGCGAGGGCGACGCGCATGATGGACGAGGTGCTCGGCGCCATCGTCAAGCACAGCGCCCGCTTCATGATCGTGGACCTCACCGGCGCGCAGGCGACCGACGCCTCGACCGTCGAGCACCTCCTCCGCCTGTTCGCGGCGACGCGGCTCCTCGGCAGCCAGTGCATCATCACCGGCGTCCCGGCGGGGATGGTCGCGAGCATCCTGGAAGCCGGCGGCAGCCTCGAGGGGATCCCGGTGTTCAGCACGCTGAAGAGCGCGCTCGAGCACGCGATGGGCGCCATCCGGCCAAAGCCGCGGTGACCGCCTCCGGGAGAAGCGCCCCGGACCCGCGGCGGCGCCCGTGGTACGCCCGCGATCGCAGACAGGAGCGTGAGAGATGAAGCTCGCAATGATCGGACTCGGGAGGATGGGCGCCAACATGGCGCGCCGGCTGATGCGCGGCGGCCACGAGGTCGTGGCGTTCGATCTGAACCAGGACAGCGTGAAGCAGCTCGGCGAGGAGGGCGCAGAGACGGCCTCCTCCCTGGGCGAGGCGGTGGAGAAGCTCGCGTCGCCGCGCGTGGTCTGGGTGATGCTCCCCGCGGGCGCCCCGACCGAGCACGTGGTCCAGGAGCTCGGCGAGAAGCTCGGCCCTGGCGATGTGATCATCGACGGGGGCAACACGTACTTCAAGGACGACGTGCGCCGCGCCAGGGCGCTCGCCCCGAAGGGCATCCGCTACGTCGACGTGGGGACGAGCGGCGGCGTGTGGGGGCTCGATCGCGGCTACTGCCTCATGGTCGGCGGCGCGCCCGAGGCGTTCTCCCTCGTGCTGCCCATCCTGCGGACGCTCGCGCCGGGCCAGGGCGACATCCCGCGCACGCCGGGCCGGAGCGCGGCGCAGGGCACGTCGGAAGAGGGCTTCCTCCACTGCGGCCCGGTCGGCGCCGGCCACTTCGTGAAGATGGTCCACAACGGCATCGAGTACGGCCTCATGCAGGCCTACGCCGAGGGGTTCGACATCCTGAAGAACGCGGCCACCCCGCGCCTGCCCGAGGAGCACCGGTACGACCTCGACCTCGGCGAGATCGCCGAGGTGTGGCGGCGCGGCAGCGTCGTCGGCTCGTGGCTGCTCGATCTCACCGCGATCGCCCTCACCGAGAGCCCCGACCTCGGCGGGTACAGCGGCTTCGTGCAGGACTCCGGCGAGGGCCGCTGGACCGTGATGGCCGCGATCGAGGAGGCGGTGCCCGCGGAGGTGCTCTCCTCGGCGCTCTACGCGCGCTTCCGCTCCCGCCACGATCACACCTTCGCCGAGAAGGTCCTGTCCGCGATGCGCCACAAGTTCGGCGGGCACCTGGAGCGCCCGACCGGCGGCTGAGCGGCGCCCCACCGGCCGACCTGGACACGGTCCGCGGCCGCGCCCCGGCGCGCCGGGGCGTCGCTCCTCCGGGGCACCTCTCATCCTCTTCAAGAGGTTTACGGATTTTCGGCAAGTTGCCGAAAGTATTATTAATTTAGCTGATGTCCCCGGTCCGGAAGCTCTCCGGTGGGTCGCACTCCTCGGGCTGCGCTCGCTGCCCCGCGGCGAGGAGCGCCTCGGCCAGGAGCATCGCATCGACCGGCCAGAGCTCGGGCGGGCGCCGGTGCTTCGCCCCTGCCTCGGGGAGCGGGCGGCAGGAGAGCACGAGGCGGCGAAAGCGATCCGGGACCGCGTCCCGGCCGTGCGCCGCCCCGAGCAGCGCGCCGGCGATCGCGGCGTTCGTGTCCGTGTCGCCGCCGGCCATCACCGTCTCGACGAGCCCCTGCTCGAGCGAGGGCGCGTGGAGGAGCTGATAGAAGGCGTTCTGCAGGGCGATCATGACCCAGCCAGCCTGGTGCGAGAAGCTCCGGGGCGGCGCGCGGCGCGCGGCTCCCAGCGCGGCGAGGACCGCGCGCTCGCCGCTCCGCCCCGCCTCGGCGAGGGCGGCCTCCCAGGCGCCCTCGACCCCGCCCCCGCCCACGGCGGCGGCGATCGCCGCGACGAACGCGGCGGAGGCGGCGCAGCAGACCGGATGGGGGTGCGTGAGCGCGCTTTCCTCGCGCGCCCAGGCCGCGGCCTCCTGCGGGCGGCCCGCGCCGAGGACGCCGAGGGGCGCGGCGCGCATCACCGAGCCGTTCGCCTCGCTGGTCGGGCTCGCGGCGGCCCGCGCGCGGTCGCGGCGCGCGCCCGGCGAGGGCGCGCCCGCGGCGGCGGAGAGCGCGGCCGCCGTGGTGTTGCCGATGTCGAACGGGCGAGAGCCGTACCAGTGCACGTACGCGTCGAGCGCGGCCTCGGCGACGAAGCCGCGCTTGCGGACGATCGACCGCGCCAGCATGAGCGCCATCTCGGAGTCGTCGGTCGGCTGCCCGGCGAGGGTGTTCCACGTCCCGCCGTCGGCGAGGTCCCGGACCCCGCCCGGGTACATCAGCTCGATCTGCTCCGCGCTCCGGAACTCGACGAGCGCGCCGAGCGCGTCGCCCGCGAGCTGGCCGAGCAGGCAACCCTGGGCCCGGGAGAGCGCGCCGGCGCCCTCGACGAGCAGGCTGCGGGACGGGCGCAGGAGCCCGTACGTCCCCTGCGGCGCCGGGATGCGGCCGTGGATGACGGCGCTCCACGGGCGCCGCGCGAGCTCCCGGACCACCGCGGGGGCGCCGCCGAAGAGGCGGCAGATCTCGCCCTCGCGCTGCGGGGTGTACTCGATGGGCGCGCCGTCGTCGTCGACGAGCTCGCCCCCCGCAGCGCGCACGAGGGCGTGCCCGGCCGCGTAATCCCAGCTCTGCGGCCGGCTGAGCGAGACAGCGGCGACGCCCTCGCCGACCGCGGCCAGCGCGAGCCGGTAGGCGAGGCTCGGGAGCGAGAGGAACCGCGCCGGGGCGACGCACCGGGCGTTGCGGGCCGGGAGGAAGTCGGCCGACTGCGAGAGCAGCACGACGGCGTAGCGATCGAGCGCGCCGCCGGCGAGCGAGGCCGAGACGGGGGCGCCGTTGCGCCGGATCGGCCCGGTGCCCTCCGCCCAGGCGATGAGATCGCCGTCGTCGTCGGGGTAGGCGTACGCGAAGACGACGCCGAGCACCGGCGTGCCCTCGCGCAGGAGGCCGATCGAGACCGAGGCGCCGCGGTAGCCGTGCAGGAAGGACGCGGTGCCGTCGTTCGGATCCACCACCCAGCGGTGCGACGGGTCCGCGCCGGCGACGGCGCCGGTCTCCTCCCCGAGGAACGCGTAGGGCGTGGCGCGGATCAGCGCCTCCCGCAGCAGGAGCTCGGCCTCCACGTCGACGTCGGCGTGCGTCCCGGCGCCGCGCGGACCGCCGGGGCGATGGAACTCCGCGCGGAGGAGCGACCCCGCGCGGCGCGCCGCCTCGACGGCCAGCGCGAGCTCAGCGTCGTAGCCCATGCCGGTCCTCTGGCTCCATGCGTTCCACGCGCTCCACGCGCTCCACGCGAGGCAACCTAGCCCAGGTCGGCGCGCCGGCAGCAGCCCGGGTCGAGGTCCCCGCCAGGCGGCGCGGCGCCGTAGCTGCGGAGGTCGGCGACGGCCGCGTCGACCTGCGCGACGATCGTGCGGGCGTGGTCGAGGAACGCGGCGCCGGCCGGCAGGAGGCGCATGCCCCGCGCGGTGCGCTCGAACAGCTGCGCGCCGAGCTCGTCCTCCAGGCCGCGGATCTGCCGGCTGAGGGGCGGCTGCGCGATGTGGAGCCGGCGCGCGGCGCGGCCGACGTGGCCCTCCTCGGCGACGGCGATGAAGTAACGGATCTGCGACAGGCTCACGCGCCCGATTCTACCGCGAACGCCGCCCGGGTGAGGAGCCGCGCGCGCGCGCCGAGATCAAAACAGTATTGGATGGTCTCGCGCGGCGCGCGCATACGCCTGGCATGAACGTGGACATCCTTGGGCCTCGCGCGTGCGAGGCGATGCGGCGCGCGGGGCGCGCGGCCGCGGCGACCCTCGCCGCCGTCGGGGCGCGGCTCCAGCCCTTCATGACGACCGCGGACATCGACCGGTGGGTGCGCGAGGACACGGCGCAGCGGGGCGGCCGCCCGAGTCAGCTGGGATACAAGGGCTTCCCGGCGGCGGTGTGCACGAGCCGGAACCACGTCGTGTGCCACGGGATCCCGCGGCGCGACGAGGTGCTCGCGCCGGGCGACATCGTCAACGTCGACGTGACGACGGAGCTCGACGGCTACCACGGCGACACGTCGGCGATGTTCTTCATCGGAGAGCCGAGCGCCGAGGCGCGGCACGTGGTGGACGTCGCCCGGCGCTGCCGGGACGCAGGGGTCGCGGTCGTGCGCGACGGGGCGCGGCTCGGCGACATCGGCGCGGCGATCGACGAGCTCGCGCGGGCCGAGGGGTGCAGCGTGGTCCGCGAGGTAGGCGGGCACGGCATCGGGCGGAGGATGCACCTGCCGCCGCACGTCGCCCACACGGGGGTGCGCGGCGCGGGCATGCGGCTCCGCGCCGGGATGGCGATCACGATCGAGCCGATGGTGAACCTGGGCTCGCACCGTATCCGCACGCTCGACGACGGGTGGACCATCGTCACGGAGGACGGCAGCCTCTCGGCGCAGTTCGAGCACACCGTGCTCGTCACGCGGGACGGCTGCGAGATCCTGACGCTCTGAGGGCGCGGGGGCCGCGAACAGGGCGCCCGCGGCGGCGCGGCGGTCGCTGCGTCACCTCCCCTTGGTCACCCATGCCCACACGAACTCGCACTCCATCGGCGTCGCGCCGCTCTCGTCCGTCACCGTGACCGCGACGGTCACGTCGCCCTTCGGCTGGTCCTCGAACGACCGGCGCTGCTCGGGCGTGAGGGTCGCGACAGCGCGCAGGCCGCCCTGGGCGCGGCGCTTGTAGTCGACCTTCATGCTGCGCAGGAGCGGCAGCTTGTCGTCGGGCAGGTTGACGGCGACGACGAAGCCGGTCGCCGTCTCGGCCAGGAGCCCGGCCGCGGCGGCGTGCACGCCGCCGATGTGGTTCTGCACCTTGCGCCCGCTGGCGAGCCGCAGCGCCACGCGCTCCGAGGTCACCTCGTCGAACTGGATCCCGGCGGTCCCCGTGAACGGCACCATGCGCTGGAACAGCACCGTCTGCGCCCGGGAGCGCAGGAAGGGTGGGAGCACCTGGAGCGGGGCGAGCGAGCGGGCGATGAGGTTCAGCTTGGACATGAGGGTCTCCGAGGGCGGCGAGCTTAGGAGGGTCTCCGAGGGCGGCGAGCTTAGGAGGGTCTCCGAGGGCGGCGAGGCGAGCGTGGGAAGCGCGGCGAGCTTAGCGCATGCGGACCGGGCGCCGCGCTCGGGGCGGGCTGCGCGCGGAGCTGCTGGCCGCGGAGCTCGGGACAGCGCTGCCGCCGCTGCGCCCTTCAGCGCCGCCGCCGCTGCGACTTGCTCACCGCGGCGGCGGCCTCTTCCTCGGCCTGCTCCCCCTCGGCGCGCGCCGTGTCCGTCTCGACGCGCAGCCTGCCCCGCCGGTCCGCGCGCGCCGTCTCGATGCGCTGGCGCTCGGCCGCGGCGGGCGGCAGGCCCCGGCCGGCCACCTTCGCCATGGCGAGCTCATGCCTGCGGCGATGGTGCTCGTGCCACCACCGCATGCCCTCGACCTCCTGCGCCCAGTCGTCCTCGTTCGCGGTGAACGCGACGAGGGCGTGGATGCCGAGGCCGATGGCCCAGAGCAGCGGGACCAGCGACACCCAGAAGGCGACGCCGAGCACGGCGCCGATCACGAGCAGCACCGAGTTGACGATGAAGTAAACGCCGAGGTGCCGGTAGAAGTCGCGGCGCTGGCGCCGGAGCCACGCGGCGCGCTCGGCGGCGGTGGCGAGCCCGGTCTTCTGCTCGGCGTCGCGCGCGCGCAGCGCCCGGCTCGCCTCGCGCACCGCCTCCGGGTCCACGCCCACCTCCTGGGCCGCGGCGAGCAGGTCGTCGAAGCCGAGGCGCGCGTCGCCCCGCGGCGCGCCCCCGTCCGCCGAGGCCTGGCGCTCGATCGCCCGCGCGAGGACGTCGCGCACCTGGTCGGTCGAGAACCGCTGCGCTGCGGTCTCCCCTCCCCGAGCGGTCTCCCCTCCCCGAGGCGCCTCGCTCGCCCTCGAGGCGGGCGGCGCGGAGTACGTGGACGCCGCCGCGGCGGGCGCCTCGCCCCTGCCGGCCGCCTCGAGCGCCCGCACGAGGTCGTCCATCGACGCGAACCTCTCCTCGGGGCGCTTCGAGAGGGCGCGCAGCACGACCGCGCTCACCGCGGGCGGCACCGAGGCGGCGTCGAGCAGGGTGCGATCGGCCTCGTCCGTGAGGATCGAGGCGACGACAGCGAGCATGTCGCCGGCGCCGCGCCAGGGCAGCCTGCCCGTGAGGAGCTCGAACGCGAGCACGCCCCACGCGAACTGGTCCGCGCGCCCGTCGAGCTCCCCGCCGCGGATCTGCTCCGGGGCCATGTACACTGGCGTCCCGAGCTTGACGCCCAGGGCGGTCAGCGTCGGCAGCGCGGGCGCCTCGGTCGAGGCGCTCGGATCGGCCTCGCCGGCGGCGCGGCGGGCGATGCCGAAGTCGAGCACCTTGATCACGCCGTCGTCGCGGACCATCACGTTCTCCGGCTTGATGTCCCGGTGGACGAGCCCGCGCCGGTGCGCCGCGGCGAGCGCGCGGCCGACGTCGGCGAGCCAGGCGACCCGGATCGAGCCCGGCACCTCGGGGCCGCCGATCGCGCTGCGAAGGGTGCGGCCGGCGACGAGCTCCATCACGATGAACGGCGTCCCATCGAGCTCGCCGACGTCGAAGATCGAGACCGCGTTCGGGTGATCGAGCGCGGCGGCCGCGCGCGCCTCGCGGAGCAGGCGCGCGGCGGCGTCGGGGTCCACGGCGCCGCCGGCGATGACCTTGACGGCGACGCGCCGGCCGAGCCGCGCGTCGTGGGCCCTGTAGACGCAGCCCATCCCCCCCTGCCCGATCGCGGCCTCGATCGTGTAGCGCTCGAACGAATCGCCCGGCTTCAGCATGGCCGGCGCCGAGCGTAATGGATCCGCGCGGGCTTGGACAGGCAGCCAGGGCCGCGGTCGGCCCGGGGGCGCGCGCCGCCGACGGAGGCGGGGTGCGGCGGCCGAGGAGGGCGCGCGGCGGCCGAGGAGGGCGCGAGCGGCGGGGCGAGAACTCGGCGGCTCACGGCGCCGCGGCTTGTGTAAGGTGGCGCCATGTCATCGCATCGAACGATGCTGCTCGGGGTCGCGGTCGGGGCAGCGGCCGGTCTGACGGCGAACGCGGTCGCGGCGGGCTCTCCGGTGCTCGGCTGGATCGTCGATCACATCACCTACCCGGTGGGCCAGATCTTCCTGCGCCTGCTGTTCATGCTCGTGCTCCCGATCCTGTTCTCGGCGCTCGTCATGGGCATCTGCGAGCTCGATCTGAAGCACGTCGGCCGGCTCGGCCTGCGGACGCTGGGCTACACGGCCGTCGTCTCGACCATCGCGGTGCTGATCGGCCTCGTCCTGGTGAACCTGATCCGCCCGGGCGACGGCCTGCCCGAGGCGGTCCGGAGCCTCGCGCAGGGCGGCGGCATCAAGGCGGCGACCGCGCCGGTCGACACCTCGCCGGTGGGGATGATCATCGCGATGGTGCCCGACAACGTCATCAAGGCGGCGGCGGCGGGCGACGTGCTCGCCGTCATCACCTTCTCGCTGCTCTTCGGCCTCGCCCTGTCGCTCACCCAGACCGAGGCGGCAGCGCGGCTCCGCGACGGCATCCAGGGGCTGTTCGACGTCTCGATGCGGCTCATCGAGGGGGTGCTCCGGTTCGCGTGGATCGGCGTGGGCGCGCTGCTCTTCACGATCACCTCCCGGATGGGCATCGGCGTCATGCAGCAGCTGGCGGCGTACGTCCTCACGGTGCTGCTCGGCCTCGGGCTGCACATGTTCGTGGTGTACTCGCTCTCGGTGCGCTTCCTCGGCGGGATGTCGCCGGTGGCCTTCTTTCGCGGGAGCCGGACGGCGATCGTGACGGCGTTCTCGACCGCCTCGTCGAACGCGACGTTGCCGACGTCGCTGAAGGTGGCCGAGGAGGAGCTGCGGCTCCCGCCGTCCGTGGCGCGCTTCGTCCTGACCGCCGGGGCCGCGATGAACCAGAACGGGACGGCGCTGTTCGAGGGGGTCACCGTGCTCTTCCTGGCGCAGGTCTACGGCGTCACGCTGACGCTCGGGCAGCAGGCGATCGTGATGCTCATCTCGGTGCTCGGGGGCATCGGCACCGCGGGCATCCCTGCCGGGTCGCTCCCCGTGATCGCGATGATCCTTGGGATGCTGGGCATCCCGCCCGAGGGACTCGGCTTGGTCCTCGGGGTCGACCGCTTCCTCGACATGTGCCGGACCGTGATCAACGTCGTGGGGGATCTGGCGGCGGCCGTGTACGTATCGCGGGACGCGCAGCCGAGCCCGCAGGGAGAGGCCGGGGGCTGAGCCGCCCGAGGGCGGTTCGGCCGGCGAGGTGGCCGCCTCGCGCCGCGCGGATCTCGCTGGCGCGGGCAGGCGGCCGTCGCGAAGCTTCCGCCGAGCTGAACTCCACGAGCGACGCTGCTGGAGGTTGGAGATGCAGAATCCTGAATTTGCTCGACGTTTTGCGCAGGAGTGGATCGCCGCCTGGAACTCTCACGACCTGGAGCGGATCTTCTCTCATTACACAGACGACTTCGAGATGAGCTCGCCGTTCATCGTGGAGCGGATGCACGAGCCTTCCGGGACGTTGAAGGGGAAAGCGGCGATCCGGCCCTACTGGGAGAAGGGGTTGGCCGCGGATCCATCGCTCCGCTTCGAGCTGGAAGCGGCGCTTCCTGGCGTCGATAGCCTCACGATCCTCTACCGGACGGCGTCCGGCCGCAGGGTGGCGGAAGTCGTGGTGTTCAACGAGCAGCGGCAGGTCATCAAGGGGCTGGCGCACTACGAGTAGGCGAAGGCCGCCTCCGCCTGGAGCTCCTCCTCGCCGCCGGGCGTGATCGGCGGCGGCAGGTCGCTCGACGTGCCTGCCGCGAGCGCGAGCAGGGCGACGATCTCACGGAACAAAAGAAAGCGAGCTGGCCCTTCCGGACCAGCTCGCCACCGGCGCGGCGCCGCGCACAGCGGTGCCGGGCACCACCCTCGACATCCAGCGCGACGCCGGTCATGCCGGCGATGGCGCTATCAGGCCGCCATCTTCATGCCCGGCATCATCATGCTCGGCATCATGTTCATCATGTTCGGCATCATGCCGCCCATCATGCCCGGCATCATCATGTTCGGCATCATGCCCATCATGTTCGGCATCATGCCCATCATGTTCGGCATCATGCCCATCATGTTCGGCATCATGCCCATCATGTTCGGCATCATGCCCATCATGTTCGGCATCATGCCCGGCATCATACCCATCATGTTGGGCATCATCGGCATCATGCCACCCATCATCGGCATCATGCCCATCATGTTGGGCATCATCGGCATCATGCCGCTCATCGGCATCATGCCGCTCATCATCGGCATCATGTTCCCCATCATCGGCATCGAGCTCATTGGCATGTTCATCATGGCTTTTTTCTCCGTCAGTGGTTTCGCCGATTTGAATAACCCCCTGCCGGCATGGGAGCAATATCGAACCCGGGGAGCGCGGCGCTTTCCTCCAGGGGAGCGGATGGGTGTTCGGACAGAGCGGACGCCCTGTTGAACGAAGCGGAGGAGCATCCACAATAGCGGCGGCTCCAGCCGCCGCCCCGGCTGAAAGCCCCCCGTTCGAGCGCCGTGCGTGCGTGTCGCGACACAGCAACGAAACACAGAGGTGCAGGAGCACAGCCGAGCTCGGCCTTCAGGTATTCTCGACCCGGGTCCCACCCCTCGATCTCCAGATAACCAGCGGATGAGCCGGTTCGGCTCCGCCACCGGGAATGCGCGCGGTGTGTGGCCGAGCTCGTCTGGAACGATGAGGCGCTGGCGCCAGCGTGGCGCGCCGGGCTCGCGGCGTCATTTTCCCTCACGGGTGCTCGATCGTCGCTCCCGTCACCGGATCGCGCAGCATGAGCTCGCCTCGGATTCGTCCTGTTCACCACCGCGGGGGCCGATTCTCCATGCCACAAAAAGCGCGCGGCCGGGTTTGTGCCCCGGCCGCCGCGCCGACTCGCGAGGATCGCTCACGCAGCCATCGTCACGAGAACGACCGGTGCTCCGGCCGGACGCCGGCTGCCGTCGTCGCGTAAGCCGAGCGGTAGTCGGTGATGAGCCAGACCAGGCCGACAGCCACGCCCGACACCAGGTAGAAGTTCCTCGCGGCGGACGCCTCATCGAAGTTGAACAGCCACGGCGCCGCGACGAGGAAGACGGCGACCGCCGCCTCGAGCCCGCCGTGAACCGGGAACGGGATGACCTTGGCGGCGCCCAGCGGGAACGCGGTGAGCAGCGTCATGGCAAGGTGCACCGCGCCCAGGATATAGCAGAGCGTCTCGGGCAGCCCGCTGAAGCCGAACAGCGAAGGGGCCAGCAGGAAAAGGGCCGCGACAGCATAGTCGATATATCCATGAACTCGAGGCGACAGGATCTTCATGACCGACTCCTTGAAATCAATATTTGATTCGATCGATTGCCTTCGTCGGCCAGGGAGGCTGCAAGGCGCATGCCGCAGAGTGGCTCGGCGGCACGGATCCGTCCGCCCGGCGAGCTCAGCGAGCACGTCACTCCTTCATCGCGAGGAGGCATCGCGAGGAGGCGTCGCGATGCGCCATCGCGATGCGCCATCGCGATGAGCGTCGTCAGACGGCCGGCGCTGGCCCGGCGCGCGGGCGCTGCGCGCCTCGACAGCAGCGCTCCAGGGCCCCTGAGCGCCGCGTCGAGCCGACTGGCCCCCGGTCGCGACATCTCTTCATGTGGCACATTGCCCCGAGAGCGCTCACCCGCCCCATGACATCGTCGCTCGGCGCTCCCGGAGCTCCGTGAGAGGGCGTGTTTTCCTGATTGTCCAGCGCGCTCGCCCGGCAGCTCGGCCTGAGTCAGCGCTGTGGCGCCGGCGTGAGGAGCGTCGTCAGGGCGCTTGCTCGAGGAACTTCACCAGCGCATCCCGGTACTTCTCGAACGCCTCGACCTGCGGCAGGTGGCCCACGCCGGGGAGCTCGACGAGCCTGGCGCCGGGGATCGCCTGCGCGGCCTTCTTGCCCAGCGTCGTGTAGTCGCCGAGCGCGTCCGCGGCCTCCTTCGGGGCCCAAGCCCGCCCGAGCGCCGTCCGGTCCCGCAGCCCGATGACGAGCAGCGTGGGCGTACGGATGCGCGGCAGCTCGTAGACGACAGGCTGGGTGAAGATCATGTCGTACGTGAGCGCCGAGCACCAGGCGACGCGCGGGTACTCGGGGTGCTCTGTCCAGCCCGCCTGGACCTCGATCTGGCGCTCGTACTCGGGCTTCCAGGCGCCGTCGTAGTAACTCTTGCGCTGGTAGTCGCGGATGCTGTCGCGCGTCGCCTCGAGCTCCTGCTTGTACCAGGCGTCGATGGGGCGGTAGGGGACCACCGTCTTCCAGTCCTCGAGGCCGATGGGATTGACCAGGATGAGGCGCTCTGTGCGCTCGGCGAACATGAGGGCAAAGCGCGCGGCGAGCATCCCTCCCATCGAGTGACCGACGACGGCCGCGCGCTGCACGCCGAGGGAGTCGAGCAGCGCGCGCGTCGTCTCGGCCAGGCCGTGGAAGCTGAACTGGTAAGCAGCGGGCTTCGTCGACTTGCCGAACCCGATCTGATCGGGCGCGATCACCCGGAAGCCCCGCTCGGTCAGCGCGCGGATCGTCGGCTCCCAGTAGGACGCGGAGAAGTTCTTGCCATGGAGCAGCAGCACCGCGCGCCCGTTCGGCTTTTCGGGCTGCACGTCCATGTACGCCATGCGGAGCTTCTGGCGTTGCGACTCGACCTCGAGGTACCGGACCGGATAAGGGTACGCGTACGACGTGAGCTCCGGATCGAGGCCCGCGGCGGGCGCCGCCGCTGGAGGCGCGCCAGGCGGCGCCGCAGGCGGGCCGCTCGGCGGCTCTGCCGGGCGCGCGGCGGGCGGCGCCGCGGGGCGGGCCGCCGGCGCGCACCCGGGTGCGGTCGCGAGCGAGAGGAGGAGCGACGCGAGGACACGAGGGAGCGAGAGCCTTCTCAAGGGGAGACCTCCAGGGTCACTTCGCGGGGGCGGACACCAGGAGCTCGGGATCGACGCGCGTGTCGAAGAGGTTCATGCGCCAGTCGAGGTGCGCTCCGTTCGTGCGGCCGGTCATCCCGACGGTCGCGATGACCTGACCCTGCTTGACCTCGTCGTTCACCTTCGCGGCGAACCCGTGGAGATGGATGAACGTGGAGGTCAGTCCATGACCGTGATCGATGATCATCGTGTGACCGCTCAGCGGGAGGTCCTTCTCGACGAGCACCACCTTGCCGCAGGCGGGCGCGCGCACCGCCGTCCCGACGGGCACGGCGATGTCCACGCCCCAGTGGATCCCGCCGTCGGTGCCGTTCAGGACGCGCGGCTGGCCATACCGTGAGGAGATCGGGCCCTTCGAGGGCCAGATGAAGCCGTCCTTGTAGCAGTTCTTCTTCGTGTACTTGCTCCGGATCGCGTCGAGCTTCTTCTCGGCCTGCGTGAGCTTCACGCGCGTCGCCATGTCGAGCTTGACCATGTTCTCCGGCAGGTGGTCGACCTTGTCGACCTCGAACGTGCGCTGCTCCACGTCGAAGAGCTTCTCGAGGACCTGCCCGTCGTCGAACGTGATGGTCAGCTTCTCCTGCGCCGGCGCGTTGCGCGAGAAGGCGATTAGGAACTCCCCCTCGTCGCTGACGGTCACCCGGTGGCCCGGGAACGCCATGCGGCGCAGCTTGCCGTTCAGCTTGGCGCGGAGGAGCCCTCCCTGGACGGCGCGCCCTTCCACGGAGAGCCGGCTGTCGTCGGCCGGGGGTGCCCCGGCGTCGGCGGAGGCCGCGCTCGCGCTGGCGTCGGCCGCCGCGCCGGCGTCGGCGGCTCCGCCGGGATCGGCCGTCGGTGCCGCGCTCGCCGAGGCTGGCGCGCTGGCCGACGCGGGCGGCGCCGGCGAGGCGTCCGGCGCCGGATCGGCGGAGGCCTGGACGCTCGCGTCGGGGGAGCCCGAGGGGGCACCGCGATCACACGCAGCTACAGCGAGCAGGCTTACAAGGATGGCGGAGACGCGCATGGCCGCGATCGTGCCAGAATTCGCGTACACCGACGAAAATAATGTGGGTGTGTGAGATGCTGGCGTGCGCCGGTGCAATGACCGGCGTGCTGCCGCTCGACATCTCGCCCTCGTCAGCGAGCGTGATCCGCCGTGCGAGCGACAGGCTCGCCACGCCAGCTCGAGGTGAGCGCGGCGCGGCGGGCTGGCGGGGGTGCCGGGTTCAGTTCTCGACGCGCGGGGTGTCGTGCCGCGGCTGCGGTCGCCCCTGGGGCATCGCCTGCCCCTGGGGCCGACCTTGCCCCTGGGGGGCCCGACCTTGCCCCTGCGCCTGGGGCCGGCCCTGCCCCTGCAACGGCGGCCGCCCTTGCGGCCGGCCCTGCCCCTGCGGTCGGCCCTGCCCCTGCGGCCGGCCCTGCCCTTGCGGCCGGCCTTGCCCTTGCGGCCGGCCCTGCGCTTGCCCCTGCGGCTGCGACGCGGGCCTGGGGTCGGCCTGCACGCCGGCGAACCCGGGGCTGGCGAGGATGGGGAGGCGCTTCTGGATGAGGCGCTCGATGTCGGCGAGGTACGTCCGCTCCTCGCTGTCGCAGAACGAGAGCGCGACCCCCGACGCCCCGGCGCGCGCCGTGCGGCCGATGCGGTGCACGTAGCTCTCCGGGATGTTCGGCAGGTCGTAGTTGATCACGTGCGAGATGTCGTCGATGTCGATGCCGCGCGCCGCGATGTCGGTCGCGACCAGCACGCTCGTCGTCCCCTGCTTGAAGCTCGCCAGGGCCCGCTCGCGGGCGCCCTGGGACTTGTTCCCGTGGATGGCGACGGCCTCGATGCGCGCCCGGCTGAGCTGCTGGACCACGCGGTTGGCGCCGTGCTTGGTCCGGGTGAACACGATCGCGCGGCGGAGGGCGGGATCCTTGAGCACGTGCTCCAGCATCGCGCGCTTGTCGGACCGCTCGACGAAGACCACCCGCTGGTCGATGTTCTCGGCCGTGGTGGCGACCCGCGCGACCTCGACCTTCACCGGGCGGTGCAGGATGCTGTTCGCGAGCTTCTGGATGTCCGGCGGCATCGTGGCCGAGAACAGCAGCGTCTGGCGGCGCTCGGGCAGCATGGCGAGCACGCGCCGGATGTCGTGGATGAACCCCATGTCGAGCATCCGATCGGCCTCGTCGAGCACGAGCGTCTCGAGCCGCCCGAACGGGGCGATGCCCTGCGAGCAGAGGTCGAGCAGCCGGCCCGGCGTCGCCACGAGCACGTCGACCCCGCGGCGCAGCGCCTCCATCTGGGGGCGCTGCCCGACCCCGCCGAAGACGACCGCGGTCCGCAGCCCGAGGTTCTTTCCGTAGGTGATGAAGCTCTCGCCGACCTGCGCCGCGAGCTCGCGCGTCGGCGTGAGCACGAGGACGCGGAGCCCGCGCTGGCCCGGCGCGCCCCCCTGCGCGAGCCGCTGCAGGATCGGCAGCGCGAACGCGGCGGTCTTGCCGGTCCCCGTCTGCGCGCACCCGAGGACGTCATTGCCCTCGAGGATCGGGGGGATGGCCTGCTCCTGGATGGGCGTCGGGGCGCTGTACCCCTCGGCTTCGATGGCGCGGAGCAGCGGTTCGATGAGCTTGAGATCGGCAAATTGCATGGACACTGGGCTCGCCAGGAGCCCCTCCTGAGCAGGGAAAGAAGCGCCGCGGGCACCGCGCCCTCAAACGCAGAGGGCTCGATCACGGAGAGCTGCCGCCCTGCGCCTCCTTCTTGCGTGGAGGCTGCGAGGCCCACTTGACAGCGACCGAGCACCGCGACCCGTGCCAGGTCAGTCCGAGGCCGCGACTCTAGTACGAGGTGGTGAGGAAGTCGAGCCGCGACCGCGCGTCTGGCCTAGCCTAGCCTAGCCGCGCGAGCGGGTTCCGTGCGCTCCGCGCCTCGTGCTACACCCGCGCGCCGGGGGCTCGCGCGCGTCGCCTGGCGCCGCGTCGCTCAGCTTTCCCGATCTGTCCATTCGTTTGCAGCTCCTCCGCAGCACGCCATGGCCGAAACCGCCGAAGCCTCGAAACCGCCGGCCCAGGCCGGGCACTCCGCTCCGAAGCACGCTGGCCCGCCGGTGCCCCGCTCGCGGCGGCGGCGCTGGATCCTCGGCGCCGTCGCCGTCCCGGTGCTCGCCGGCGCGGGGCTGTGGACGGCGGTGCACCGGATCCCGTGGATGGGCCCGCTCGTCGCGAACGGCCTGCGCTCCGTGATCGGGGCCGAGAACGTGACCGCGCTCGAGGAGACCGCCTACGCGGTGGAGGATCGCGTCCACCGGCTGTGGCGCGGGAGCGAGCCGCCGAAGACGTACTGGGAGGTGCCCGAGCCGGCGCCGGAGCCCCCCGCGCCCGCCGCCGGGGCGGACGCCGCGGCGGCCCCGGCGGTCGTGACGGCGGTGTTCCGGCCGAAGGACGTCGGCCCCTCGCACGCGGCCTGGCCCGCTCCCGGCGACGGGCGCTGGGTGCCGATCGTCGACCGCGCGCTCGCGGTCGACGATCGGCACCCGCCGCGCCTCTACAAGACGCTGATCCACCCGGATCCGCACCGTTCGTGGGCGGAGCTGTTCGTCGTGGCGGTGGATCTCTCGGCGGTCGACGTCCACCTGATGGCCGGCTCGCGGGAGCCGGCGGCGACCACCGAGGAGGGCAAGACCTACGAGCGGCGCGCGAAGGTCCCGGAGGCGCACCAGGCGCAGCTGCTCGCGGCCTTCAACGGCGGCTTCATGACCGAGCACGGCCAGTGGGGGATGCGGGTCGACGACGTGACCCTGGTGCGCGCCCGGGAGCAGGGCTGCACCGTCGCGCTCCACCGCGACGGGCGGGTGCAGATCGGGCCGTGGAGCAGGCTGGCCGCCGACGAGGGCAGCATGCGGTGGTGGCGGCAGACGCCGAGCTGCATGGTCGACGAGGGCGAGCTCCACCCGCTGCTCCGCGCGCCCGAGGTGCGCAACTGGGGCGCGACGCTGGACGGCAACACGGTGATCCGCCGCTCGGCGGTGGGGCTCGACCGCGAGGGCAAGGTCCTCTTCGTCGGCATCAGCAACCACACGACGGCGGCCGCGATCGCGCTCGGGCTGCGCCACGCCGGCGCCGCGGCCGTGGCGCAGCTCGACGTGAACTGGTCGTACCCGAAGTTCCTGCTCTACGAGCCTGGCGAGGGCGGCGCGCTCATGCCGGTCGCGCTGGCGAGCGGCTTCGAGTTCTCGGAAGACGAGTACATCCGCAAGCGCTCCCTGCGCGATTTCTTCTACCTGACCCGCAAGGCCCCGGTCCCGTCCGCCGCGACGCCGTAACCCCCTCGCGGCGCGCGCCGCGGCCCCTTCCGGACCGGGCGCCGCGCTGACGGACGAGGGGGCAGACCCCCCCATCGCAGCGCCGTCGAGGGCCTCGCGGCCGCGTCCATCCCCGTCGATGCGCGCCGCCGCGCCGCCGCGCCGCGGGCCGCTGGAGCCGCGCGCCGGGCGGCCATTGCCTTCATCGCGTCCTCACGACCCCAGGACGACTGCAGGGGAGCAGCCGACGTGAGCCGCACACCGGGAGCAACATGCCTGTGCCCCCTCCAGGCAAGCCCATCGAAGCCCATTACGATCAAGCGTCATCATTTGCCAAACAAAGACCTTTTCAAGGGGTGCATCAAAGCGCATTGAGAAATACGCGACTATTTCCCAGGCAAAAGCATCCTTCGCGACGCGTAGCTCATTCCGTTTATCTGATTGAATTTTCCGGCCATTCTTCGGCAAAAACGACGTGATCCGTGATTGACAGCGTGAGGAAGTCCGATAGGTAACGACTCCTGACGACGGTCCACCATGCGTTTCTATGCCGACCTCCACGTGCACTCGAAATACTCCCGGGCGACGAGCGGCGATTGCGACCTTGCGCACCTGAGCTACTGGGCTCAGCGCAAGGGCATCGCGGTGCTCGGCACCGGTGACTTCACCCATCCGGTGTGGATGGCCGAGCTCCGCGACGGCCTCGTGCCCGCCGAGCCCGGGCTCTTTCGCCTGCGAGAGGACCGCGAGCGCGCGGTCTCGGAGCGGCTCCCGGGCGCCTGCCGCGCGGCGACCCGCTTCATGCTCTCGGTGGAGATCTCGACGATCTACAAGAAGGGAGATCGGACGCGGAAGATCCATCACCTCCTCTACGCGCCCGACTTCGACTCGGCGGATCGGATCGTCCGCGCGCTCGGCAAGGTCGGCAACCTGACCGCCGACGGGCGGCCCATCCTTGGGCTCGACTCGCGCCACCTGCTCGAGATCGTCCTGGAGTCGGGCGAGGGCTCCTACCTCGTGCCGGCGCACATCTGGACTCCGTGGTTCTCGGTGCTGGGCTCGAAGGCCGGCTTCGACGCTGTCGAGGAGTGCTACGGCGATCTCGCGCCGCACATCTTCGCGCTCGAGACGGGGCTCTCGTCGGACCCCGCCATGAACTGGCGCATCTCCGGGCTCGACCGGTACCGGCTCGTCTCCAGCTCGGACGCGCACTCGCCCGCGAAGCTCGGCCGCGAGGCCACGGCCTTCGACACCCCGGTCGACTATTTCGCGATCCGGCGCGCCCTGGAGACCGGCGAGGGCTTCTGCGGCACGGTGGAGTTCTTCCCGGAAGAGGGCAAATACCACCTCGACGGCCACCGGAAGTGCAATGTCGTGCTCTCGTCGGCGGAGACGCGGGCGCTCTCCGAGGCGTGCCCCGTGTGCGGGCACCCGGTGACCGTGGGCGTGCTGCACCGGGTCGAGGAGCTCGCCGATCGCGAGGAGGGGGCGCGGCCCGAGGGCGCTAGCGAGTTCCGCAACCTGGTGCCCCTGCCCGAGGTGCTGGCCGAGCTCCACGGCCTCGGCGCCTCCAGCAAGGCGGTGCAGCGGAGCTACGACGCGGTGCTGTCGCGGGTCGGCCCCGAGCTGTTCCTCCTCGGCGACGCCCCGCTCGAGGACATCGAGCGCGCCGGGACCCCCCTCCTCTCGGAGGCGATCGCGCGGATGCGGGACGGGCGCGTGATCCGCGACGCGGGCTACGACGGCGAGTACGGCGCGATCCGCGTCTTCCAGCCGGACGAGCTGAAGCAGCGCCGCGGGGGCGGGCTCCTCTTCCAGGAGGAGCCCGCGACCCCGGAGCCGCCCGCGGCATCGCGTCCGTCCACGGGCGAGCGCCCGCCGGAGGGGGCGCGCTCGGCGCGCTCATCTGCCGCGGGAGACCCCCCTCCGGCGCGCCGCGGCCGGGCGCGCGCCGATGCAGGGCCGCGCCTGGCGTCCTCCGGCGGGGCGCCGTCGTCCTCCGGAGCGCAGCCGTCTTCCGGCGCGGCGCTACCGGGTGACTCGCCCCCGGCGCCGCCGCCCGACGATCCGCCGGCGGGCGGCAAGGGGCTGCTCGCGGCGCTCGACCCGGAGCAGCGCGCCGCGGCGGAGGTCGCCGAGGGCGCGTTGCTCCTCCTTGCCGGGCCGGGCACCGGCAAGACCCGCACGCTCACCCATCGGATCGCGCACCTCGTCGTCGACCTCGGCGTGCCGCCCGAGCAGTGCCTCGCGATCACCTTCACCCGCCGCGCCGCCGACGAGCTGCGGGAGCGCCTCGCCGCGCTGCTCGGCGAGGCTGCGGGTCGGGTGCCCGCCATGACCTTCCACGCGCTCGGCCTGTCGCTGCTCCGCCAGCACGCGGCCGGCGGCGTCGCGCGCATCACGCCGAAGATCGCCGGCGACCAGGAGCGGACGGCGCTGCTCGCCGCGGCGCTCGGCGTCCCGGAGCGGCGGGCGGCCAGGCTGCTCGCCGACATCGCCGCGCTGAAGCGGACCTACCCGCGCCACGCCGACGCGCACGCGCTGCGGGAGGGCGCCTCGCCCGCCGGCGGCGAGCTCGACCGCCACGTCGATCGCGCGTGGAAGGTGTACGAGGACGAGCTCGCCGCGCGCGGGCTCCTCGACCTCGACGACCTCATCGGCCACGCGATCCTCCTGCTGGAGGAGCGGAGCGACGCGCTCGCCGCCGCGCGCGCGCAGGCCCGGTACCTGTCCATCGACGAGTACCAGGACATCGACGAGCGCCAGTACCGCCTCGTGCGCGCGCTGGTTCCCCCCGGCGGGAACGTCTGCGCCATCGGGGACCCGGATCAGGCGATCTACGGGTTCCGCGGCGCCGACGTGGGCTTCTTCTTCCGCTTCCAGCAGGATTTTCCAGCAGCACGCGTGATCCGCCTGAAGCGGAATTACCGCTCGTCACGCCCCATCGTCGAGGCAGCGCTCCAGGTGATCGCGCCCTCGCCGACGCTCGGCGCGCGGGAGCTCCTGCCGGACGGGCGGAACGCCGGGAGCGTGGAGCTCGTGGCGGTCCACGATGCCCCCACGGAGCGCGCCGAGGCGGAGCACGTGGTGCACACGGTCGAGCGGATGCTCGGGGGCTCCACGTTCTTCTCGATGGATAGCGGGCGTGTGTCGGCGCCGCACGGCGGTGGGGAGTACGCCTTCTCGGACTTCGCGGTGCTCTACCGGACCGAGGCGCAGTCCGAGGCGCTGCGGGAGGCGTTCGCGCGCTCCGGCATGCCGTTCCAGCGGCGGTCCGAGCGCCGCGTGGCCGAGCGGGCGGCCTCGGAGGCGCTCGCGCGGGCGCTAGCCGGCACCGCGCCGGGGCCGCTCGCGACCCGCCTCAAGGCGGCAGCGGCCCGGCTGCGGGAGGAGGTGGCGCAGCCGCCTGCCCAGCCCGGGCCGGACCTCGCCGCGTCCGTGGAGGGCGCGGCTCCGGAGGGCGACACGGCGCGCCTCGGCGAGGCCGAGGTGGACGCGGCGCTGGAGCTCTTGCTCCCGCTCGCGGAGCGCTGCGGAGGGGACCTCGATCGGTTCCTGATCGAGGTGGCGGTGAGCTCCGAGGTCGACGCGTGGGATCCGCGGGCCGACCGCATCTCGCTCCTCACCTTGCACGCGGCCAAGGGGCTCGAGTTCCGGGTGGTCTTCCTGGTCGGGTGCGAGGACGGCCTGCTCCCGCTGCGGTTCTCCGGCAGGGGCGAGACCGACATCGCCGAGGAGCGCCGGCTCTTCTACGTCGGCATGACGCGGGCGCGAGAGCGGCTGTTCCTCACCCGCGCCTTGCAGCGCGCGCGGCACGGCAAGGTGGTGGAGACCGAGGTCTCGCCGTTCGTGCGCGAGGTCGAGGAGCGGCTGCTCCTGCGGATCGGTCCGTCGCCGGAGGCGCACAAGAAGCGAGCCGGCGCCGACCGACAGATGAAGCTGTTCTAGCTAGCGCGGTGCTCGGGCGGGAAGAAGATGAATCGCCGAGACGCCAAGGACGCCAGGAGAGAGAAGATAAAGAAGAGAAAGCTCTCTTGTCCTTCTCTTCTCTCTTGGCGTCCTTGGCGTCTCGGCGGTCTTATTCATCTCGCTCTCCCGCGCCCCGGTCACCGACCAGCTGCGCGATCGTCGCCGCGAAGCGGCCTGGATCCAGGGGCTTCGCGGCGTACTCGTCGTATCCTCCGTCGATGGCGCGTGCGCGGTAGTGGTCCCCTACATACGACGTCACGGCGATCGCACGGATGCCGTGCACCTTCGGATCGGCGTGACGGCGGATGGCGTCGATCAGCACGTAGCCGTCCCGCCCCGGCATCCCTATATCGCTGATCAGCACGTGGAGCTCTCGCGAGGAGAGCAGCTCGAGCGCCTCCTCGACGGACGCCGCGCTCTCGACCGTCGCCTCCGCCCGGGTGAGCATGCGGGTGAACAGCTCCCGCGTGTCGTCGTCGTCGTCGACGAGGAGCACGCGCACGTGGCGCAGCGTGGTCTGCTGCTCCGGAGCCGCGAGCCTCGCGGAGTCCGTCCCGGACTCACGGAGCGGCAGCGTCACCGTGAACGTCGCGCCGCGCCCCTCGCCTGCGCTCTCTGCGGCGACCGTGCCGCCGTGCGCCTCCACGAGGTACCGCACCACCGCGAGCCCCAGCCCCAGCCCGCCGTCCTTGCGCGGGGTGTCCGTGTCCTCCTGCCGGAACCGCTCGAAGACGTGGGGCAAGAACCCGCGCGCGATCCCCACGCCCGTATCCCGGACGACGATCTGCGCTCGCGCGCCGGCGCGCTCGAGGCGCACGTCGATCCTGCCCTCCGCGGGCGTGAACTTCACGGCGTTCGCCAGGAGGTTCCACACGACCTGCTGCAGGCGCGCGGCGTCCCCGGTCGCGTCGCGCGCGGGGTCGTCGACGTGCAGCGCGATCTCGACCCGCCTCGCCTCCGCCGCAGGGCGGACGCTGTCGATCGCGGACGCGACGACCTCGCCGAGATCGATGTCGTCCGCGCTTATCCGCATCTTGCCGGTCACGCACCGGGACACATCGAGGAGATCCTCGATCACCCTCAGCTGCACCGAGGCGTTCCGCCGGATGACCTCCAGCGCATGCTGGACGGTCGCCGCGTCCTCGCGAGGATCGCTGACGATGTGCGTCCACCCGAGGATCGCGTTGAGCGGCGTCCGCAGCTCGTGGGAGAGGACCGCGAGGAACTCGTCCTTCGAGCGACTCGCCGTCTCTGCGTCCGCGCGGGCCGCGCGCTCCAGCGAGAGGAGCCGCTCGCGCTCGGCCTCGGCGCGCTCGCGATCCGCCAGCGCCTGCCGCAGCGCGCCCTCGAGCTCCTTGCGGTACTCGAGCTCTTCCTCCAGCGCCCGCGCCCGCTGCTGCAGCTCGCTGACCTCGAAGGGGACGAGAGGCGGGGTGGAGATCGCGCTGCCGCCCGACGAAGGATCCCTGAACGTCTGCATCGTCGCCCTCCACACCGGGATCTCCCGAGCACGATCCCAGGACGCCGGCAGAAGGAGCCAGGCGTGTCTTGACGGCTCGTACGGTACGTTAACCCATCCTGCGTGACAACCCTCTATGAGCTCCAACGATGGTCAAAGGTGGATGATCAACGTTCAACGCCGATCCGTGCCCGGCATCGCTCGACGGACGTGACGAACGGACCGGAGCAGGTCAATCTCGAGCATTCTCCTGTCCTGTCGATGACATACGCGCGGCGCTCCGACTCGCCAGCTGAGGCGCTGGCGCCCGCTGTCCGCCAGCGTCTCACCGGCAGGATGTGACTGGGACGAAGGGGAACGCCTCGAGGCGTTGTTGGACACGCCACCTCGCCGGCGCGCGTCTCGGCCCGCCGGCGGGCGGGAACACAGGGCTCAGCGCAGAGGGGCCGCCGCGCTCGCCTACTTCGTCGCGCCGCCGAGGCGCTTCTGGCTCGCGCACGCCGCCTTGTCCTGCGTCCGCGAGCACTGCTCCGCGTAGAAGGCGCGCGCGCGCTCCTTGTCCTTGCTCTCCAGGAGCGGACCGAACGCGTCGCACGCCTTCTTTTCACGCCACTGCGTGCAGGCCTTCTCGTAGAGCGAGAACGCCCTCGCCGGGTCGGCCGGCACCCCGTCGCCCCGCTGCCAGATCTCCGCGGCGCGCAGGCAGCCGCCGGTGCCGCACACCTTTTCGTAGAGCGCCGCGGCGCGCGCCATGTCCTTCGGGATGCCGGTCCCCTTCTCGTACATCGCCGCGAGGCTCATGCACGCCTCGGCGCCGAACCCCTTCTCCGGACACCCCTTCTCGAAGAACGCATAGGCCTTGGCGACGTCCTTCGGGACGCCGTCCCCCTCCCCGTACACCGAGCCAGCGGCGTTGCAGGCGCGCATGTCGCCCAGGGTGCAGCCGCGCCGGTACGCGGCGATCGCCTTCACGCCGTCCTTCGGGGCGCCCTGCCCCTTGCGCAGGATGTCGCCGAGCTCGACGCAGTCGTCCGCCTGGCCCCCTTCGCACGCGCGCTGGAGCACGCCCACGGCCACGGCCACGTCCTTCGCGGCGAGCTTCCCCTCGACCAGCATGTTGCCCAGCGAGCTGCAGCTCGGCCCGTGGCCGAGGTCGCAGCCGCGCCGCAGGAGCGCGACAGCGCGCGTCGCGTCCTTGGGGAGGACCGCCTGCGGGCCCTCCCGGAGGTACCACTCGGCCGCGCTCCAGCACGCCCAGCCGTCGCCCAGCTCGCACGCCTTGTCGGCGTACTCCCGCACCTTCGTCCGACCGGCCGCGTCCGGCGGCACCTTGGCGCTCACGATGTCGCGCAGCTGCTGCTTCCCCCGGGCGTAGCAGGCCTGCGCCACGCCGGCGCTGCACGCCTTCTCGAACAGCTCCGCCGCCCGCGCGTCGTCGCGCGGCAGGTCCTTGCCGCTCAGGTAGTGGATCCCGAGGTGATAGCAGCTCCCGACATCGCCCTTCCCGCACTGCGCCGCGCACGCCCTGGAGTCCGCGGGATCGCACAGGTGCGTCGGCGCGAACGACGGCGGCGAGCACTTCGCCCCGCTCAGCACCGTCCCGGCCGGGCACGGGCTCGAGAGCGCCGGCAACTCCTCCTCGGCCTGCTTCGCCGCCGGCTCGGGGGAGGCCGCCTTCTTCGAAAGCAGCGGGACGAGCTCCAGGCGCAGCGGCGCGTGGCAGCGCTCCGTGGGCGCCTGCGCGTCGACCCTCGCGGCCCGGCACGCCTCGAGCTCCCCTTCCTTGCTCGTGGTGCCGCCCTGGCTCGACGACGCCGCGGCCGCCCCGACCGCCGCGAACACCTGATCGACCGACCGCGCCGCGCCGCGGCCGCCCGGCGTCATCGCGAACGCCCCGAGCAGCGCGGACCGCACGAAGTGCGTCGCGCCGTCGCAGTTGCCCGAGAGATCCTGCGCGGAGACGGAGGTGACGGTCGTCGCCATCTTCCCCGTGGGCACGAGCGCCACGTCGATCGCGTTCGCGTTCGCGCCGGCGCCCTCGATCGCGGTGCTCAGCGCCACGGCGCCGAACGGAGCGTTCGCCTGCATCTCCGCAGGATTTGTGAGTTGAATTACGCTCTCTCTCCGGGTCACGCCGGCGAAGGAGTAGGATCCTGCGAGCTTGCACTGCGCGAGGAGCTTCAGCGTCGTGCAGTCGTACGAGACGACCGCGACGCCCTCTTTCATCGCGAGCTCGAGGTCGGAGCGGCGGGTCGTGAGCCAGTCGACGATGAGCGGCTCGGTGTGCCCGATGGCCGCGCACCCGCCGCTGCTCGCGCTGGCGCTGGTGGCCGGCGAGGCGGTAGGCCGGGGAGGATGCACCACCACCTCTGGATCCAGGCCCGGCCCGCAGGCCGTCGCTGCGAGCGAGAGACCAACCACGCACATGTCGAAGGCGCGTTTCATTGCGCCGACAGAACCATGAGCCGTGGGGTCCGGTCAATATGGCGAGCGCGGCCGAGCGCAGTGTCGACCGGCCAGGCCGGCCGCGCCGGGCTATGCTCGCGCGCCCCCCCGCCCGGAGCCGTCATGAGCACGTCCAGGTCCCAGGAGAGACTACAAGAGAGCCTGAGCCTGGTAACTACCCTGCTCGAAAAGCAGCGCGTCATCGAGACCCTGACCCACAAGCAAGAAAGCAAGAACAAAGAGCTCGTCGAGTCGCTGGTACACCGTCAAAATCTCGCCCTGCTGCAGAGGAAGCTCAGGGATCTGCACCCGGCGGACCTCGCCCACATCATCGAGGTGTTGCCCCAGGCAGACCGCCTTGTGGTCTGGGCTGAGCTCGAGCCCTACCGCGCCGCACAGGTGCTTCTCGAGGCGTCGCGCTCGGTCGGCGACTCGCTGGTCGAGGCGACGGAGCGCCGCCGGCTGGTCGAGGTGCTCGGCCAGCTCGACCCTGACGAGCTGGCCTATGTCCGCGAGTCGATCGACCCGGATATCGTGGCGGAGGTCTACCACTCGCTGGACGCCCGGGAGCAGTCGCTCTTCCGGTCGACGGTGGCGTATCCGGAGGAGTCGGTGGGCCGCCTGATGAGCCCGGAGCTCGTCTGGGTGCGCGACACATGGGACATGGGCGGCGCGCTGGAGGAGGTGCGCCGGCGGGCCGAGCTGCCGCCGCGCACCGAGACGCTGTTCGTCGTCGACGCGCGCCACGTGCTGCGCGGCGCGCTGTCGCTCAAGGACCTCTTGCTCCGGCCGCCGGGCGCGTCCGTGAGCGCCGTCATGTCGACGGACGTCGTGAGCTTCACGCCGCAGGATCACGCGAGCGACGCGGCCAAGGCGTTCGAGCGTTACGACCTCATCGCCGCGCCGGTGGTGGACGAGCGCGGCAAGCTGGTCGGCCGGCTGACCGTGGACGTGGTGATGGACTTCCTCCAGCGGCAGGCCCAGAGCGAGGCGCTGCGGCGCGCGGGCCTCTCGGGCGAGGAGGATTATTTCGCGCCCGCGTGGACCAGCGCGAAGAACCGCTGGCTCTGGCTCTTCGTCAACCTGCTCACGGCGTTCATGGCGTCGCGGGTGATCGGCCTCTTCGAGAGCACGATTCAGGATCTCGTGGCGCTGGCTGCGCTCATGCCGATCGTGGCCAGCGTCGGCGGCAACACGGGCAATCAGACCGTGGCGCTGATGATCCGCGGCCTCGCGCTCGACCGCATCACCCGGGCGAACACGCGCCATCTCCTGCGGAAGGAGCTCTTCGTGAGCCTGATGAACGGCGCGGTGTGGGGCACGGTCGTCGGCCTCGTCGCCGCGGTGCTCTACGGCAGCGTCCCGCTCGGCCTCGTGATGGCCGCGGCGATCCTGCTCAACCTGGTCGTCGCGGCGATGGTCGGCTGCGCGGTGCCGCTCGTGCTCCACCGCCTCGGCCGCGATCCGGCTCAGGGTGCGAGCGTCCTGCTCACGTTCAGCACCGACAGCATGGGTTTCTTCATCTTCCTGGGGCTCGCCCGGGCGTTCCTCGTCTGAGCGCGCCCCGCCGGCCCGCGCTACGCTGGGTCGATGGACACCGCCCCCGCGCCGCCGCGTCCGCTCGTGGTCATCCGTTACTGTCCCAAGTGCCGCTGGCTCACCCGCGCCGCCTGGCTCGCCCAGGAGCTGCTCATCACCTTTCCGGACGAGATCGACGTGCTCCTGTCCCCTGGCGAGAGCGGCATCTTCGACGTCCTCCTCGACGGTTCCCTCCTCTTCTCGCGCGCCGCCGCCGAGCGCTTCCCCGAGCCCAAGGAGCTGAAGCAATCGCTCCGCGACCGCATCGCCCCCGCCCGCTCCCTCGGCCACTCCGACCGCTGATCCCATCTCTCCCCCCTGCTCCACGCTCGCCAGAGAGGTGGTCGCCCGCACAGGAGACGGGCCCAGATCGGCGTTTTCGGCGCGCAGGCGGACTCCAATCCGCCGAGCACCGAAAACGTCGAGATGGGCCCGTATCCGAAGCGGGCGCCCACCTCTCTAGATGTCGAAGTCGAGGATGGCGGGGTCCAGCTCGGCGCCGTCTGCGGGCGGGCCCTGCGAGGGCGAGGCGACGCGGAGCCGCGGCGCCTCGATCGCCACGCGCTGGCCGTCGGCGACGCTCTTCGTCAGGAACACCGAGCCGCCCACCACGCTCCCCTGCCCCAGCACCGTCTTGCCGCCGAGCACCGTCGCGTTCGCGTAGATGGTGACCTCGTCCTGGACCGTCGGGTGGCGCTTGATCCCCCGCGCGCCGCGCGAGTGCTGGGGCAACGAGACGGCGCCGAGCGTCACGCCCTGGTAGAGCTTGACGTGCGCGCCGATGTCGGTGGTCTCGCCCACGACGACGCCGGTGGCGTGATCGATGAAGAAGCTGTCGCCGATGTTGGCGCCCGGGTGGATGTCGGCGCCCGTCTTCGTGTGCGCCCACTCGCTCATGATCCGGGGCATGAGCGGCACGCCGAGCAGGTACAGCTCGTGCGCCACCCGGTGCACCGTCACGGCGAGCAGCCCTGGATAGGCCAGGATGACCTCGTCCATCGAGGCGGCCGCGGGGTCGCCGTCGTAGGCCGCCTGCACGTCGAGCAGGAGGCGGCGCCGGACGTCCGGCAGCCTGCTCACGAACACCCGCGCCACGTCGCGCCCGCGTTGCCGGCACTTCGGGACGTCGAGGCGGCCCGCGTCCACGGTCTCGTCCTGGAAGCACAGGCAGCGCTCGATCTGCCGCTCCAGCTTGGCTTGCAGCGTCGAGACCAGCGTGCCCACGTGGTAGAGCAGGTCCTGGTCCGAGAGGTCCTGTCGCCCGTGGTAGCCCGGGTAGAAGATCTGGAGGAGGAGATCGATGATCTCCGTGATCTCCTGGGGCGACGGGGTGAAGCGCTTGTTGATGTGGTGACCGCGGGGGTCCTCCCGGTAGCCCGCGATCAGCGCCTCGACGATGCCGTGCAGATCGCCCGCTGGGACAGGGGCGTCACCACATTTGTCGCTCACATCGACCTCACGAGGCCTTCATGCTCTCGACCTCGGCAAACATGCCTTCGAAGAGGGGCCCCGACAGGTAGCGCTCGCCGGCGTCCGGCAGGACGACCGCGATGGTCTTGCCGGCCCACTTCGGATCGCGCGCGAGCCTGGCCGCCGCGGCCATCGCCGCGCCGCACGAGACGCCGCAGAGGATGCCCTCCTCGCGGGCCAGGCGCCGCGACATCGTGATCGACTCCTCGTTGGAGACGGCCTCGACCTGGTCCACGAAGGAGAGGTCGAGGTTCTTGGGGACGAAGCCGGCGCCGACGCCCTGGATCTTGTGCGGCGACGGGGTGAGCGGCTGGCCGGCGAGCGTCTGCGCGATGACCGGCGAGTTGACCGGCTCGACGGCGACGGAGTGGAGGGCGCGGCCCCGGACGCGCTCGAAGTAGCGGCTGACGCCGGTGAGCGTGCCGCCGGTGCCGACGCCCGCGACGAAGACGTCGACGTTGCCGCCGGTGTCCTCCCAGATCTCGGGGCCGGTCGTTGTCTCGTGGATCGCGGGGTTCGCGGGGTTCTCGAACTGCCGCATCAGGACGTAGCGACCCGGGTCGGAGGCGGCCAGCGCCTCGGCCCTGGCGATGGCGCCGTTCATCCCCTGGGGGCCAGGCGTCAGGAGCAGCTTGGCCCCGAGGGCCACGAGCACCTTGCGGCGCTCCATGCTCATCGTCTCGGGCATGCTGAGCACGCACTCGATGCCGCGCGAGGCGGCGGCGAAGGCGAGCGCGATGCCGGTGTTGCCGCTGGTCGCCTCGACGATCGCCTTGCCGGGGCCGAGCAGCCCGCGCTTCTCGGCGTCCCAGACCATGGCCGCGCCGATGCGGCACTTGACCGAGTACGCCGGGTTCCGCCCCTCGATCTTCGCCAGCACGGTGGCGGCCGCGCCGTCGGTCACGCGGCGGATGCGAACGAGCGGCGTGCGGCCGATGCTCTGGGTGTTGTCGTCGTAGACGTGGGGGTAGTTGGTCATGGGGGTCGTGCCGGTGAGAGGGAGGAATGAGGAGATCCAGAGGCGCCCCGCGCTGTCAAGGCCCACGTGCGCTGCCCCGCGGTCGCGCTGCATTTCCAGAGCGCGGCGCCGCGTCCCGACGCGCCGTCGAGCGCGCCGGCCGCGCGAGCGCCTGCTCGCCCGGCAGGCGCTCGCGCGGCGAGCAGGCGAGAGCGGGCGGTAGGCCGGCGGCGCGCCATGCGAGGGCCGGGCGGCCTCGCGCGTGACGGCGGCCATGCCCCTCTTCTCCTCTTCCTCTTCCTTTCATCGCCGGCCGCCACCCCGTGGTGCCGCGGCGACCCGTTGGACCTGCAACGGCCCGCGCCGGGAGTCAGGTGCCGGGACGCGTGGTGGTCAGTCTGCCCATGAGCCGATCTTTGCCGTGATCTTGTATTGGAAGACGCGAAGTCGCTTACGCGCGAAGAACAGGAATCATCCCTGCCGTCGTATGAAAGGACCGGACCGAGGAGCAGGCATCGCTCCAGCGCCACCGCGCGCGTCCGCCTCTGCCCAGGCATTTCGGTTCTCGGACGCGATGACGCGACGCGGCCAGAACGCGCCTGCTGGCGGGATAAAAGCTTGCCAAGGTGCGTCATTGTCGACGCGCTCACGTCTGACGGAACACATGTACCCACAGCGGGTCGCGGCGACGTCACGGGCACCGCAAAGCCTCGTGGGCGCCCGAGCAAGTAAGGTGATTTCCTGAGGAATCCGCGAACCATGTCCATGGGACTACGTCAGACCATGTCCCCCTTCTTGACGTGCGTGGATGTGAGCTTATCTTGCTGAATTTGGCGCTTGCCCTGCGTGGCATACGCCTCGCATCATGGCTGAGCATGTTCCCCGCTGAGCCCAACCGCGCGGAGGTCCAACTGCCCCACGAGGATGATGAGCCTACTTTAATTTTCCGTCGTGCCCCCGCGCCGCCCGCGTCGCTCGCGGGCCTCGCGATGCGCGTCGAGGCGCCTGCGCCGGTCATGGCAGCTCCGACGCGGCGCTCCACATCTCGTCTGATCGCGCTGAGCGCGGGCGCTGGCCTGAGCTTCGCCGCGGTGCTGGGCGCGCTCGTCTCGGCGCAGCTCGGGGCGGCGGGGTTCGATCTCCGCGCGAGCTCGGTGCTCCAGCCCGCCGCGGCCGCGGCGGCCGTCCTGCGCACCAGGGGAGTGGCCGAGCCGGTCGAGGTGAAGGCAGAGCCGGCTGCGCCGGTCAAGGCGAAGGTGGAAGCGGCCGCGCCGGCCATCGCGCCAGAGGACCGCGCCGACGCGACGCTCGATCGCGCGGCCGTGATCCCCATCCCGGACGGGATCATCACCATCCCGGCGTCGTTCTCCTCGCCCGACGGGGCTTACGATCTGGTGGTCCATTTCCACGGGGTCAACGACGTTGTCCAGGCGGGGTTCGATCGCGCGGGGCTCAACGCGGTCGTGATGATCATCAACATGGGCATCAGCTCGGCCGCGTACGAGACCCGGTTCTCGATCCGCTCCTATCTGCCGGTGCTCCTCGCCAAGGCGCAGACGGCGCTCGAGGCGCGGGGGTTGCGCGACGCCCGGCTCAGGCGGGTCGCCCTCTCGGCGTTCAGCGCGGGGTACGCCGCGGTTCGCGGGCTCCTGAACCAGCCCGGGTTCTCTGACAAGGTGGACGCGGTGCTCCTGCTCGACGGCATCCACACCGGCTACATGCCGCTCGACCACAGCCTGGACATGGAGCGTCTCAAGCCGTTCGGGCGCTTCGCCGAGCTGGCGGCTTCCGGCAAGAAGCTCATGTCGATCACGCATTCGGAGATCATCCCGAACGGCGACTATGCCGGCACCCACGAGAGCACGGACGCACTCCTCAGGCTCACGGGCGCGCAGCGCGCTTCGGGCGAGGGCGCCGACGCGCAGGCGGTCTATGAGCTGACAGGAGGGGCGAGCGAGGCGCGTCCTCGCTTCTTGCCGCTCTCCGAGGCGCACAAGGGCGCATTTCACGTCCGCGGCTATCCGGGCACGCAGAAGCCAGACCACGTGAGGCATCTGACGCGCATGGCCGAGACGGCTTTACCTGATCTGGTCCGCTACTGGAGCGAGAACCCCGCTCGGTGATCTCCGACGGGGGCGACTCGCGGGCGCGCGAGCCGTCGAGCGGACGGTGTATTACGGAGACGGTGTCGTCTTCGTTCGAGATCTCGTCGCGACGCTGTTGCTGAGCGCGTGAATCGCGACCGCTGCTGCCGGCGGCGGCGAGCGGTCTTCCCTGCCCTCTCGTTGGCGCTGGCTCCTGCGATCGTCCTCTGCTACCGGCGGCGCGATGGGCAAGCCGGACCTGTTCGCAAAGCGAACGTTCGTCGAAGAGACGGAGCGCCTCACCGGAGGCGCAATCACATGGCAGGATCCACCGGAGATCCGGCTCGAGAAGGTGCAGAGCGACGGCTTGCTCCTGATCCACGGCCCGGATCTCCTGGCGCAGCTGACGCCGCCGTGGCCTTGCGCGCGAGGCCACGAGGAGGTGATGGTCGAGCTGAAGCTCGCCGGCGATCACGTGGACCGGAAAGCGGTAGAGAGGGCCCTCTTGCGGCGACAGGCGAGGCAACTGCAGCGCGTGGAGGGGGAGCAGACTCCGTCCTGGCCGGGCCACGAGCCGCTCTGGTTGATCGCGCCGCATGTGCCGGAGTGGCTGGGACAGGCCTACGCGCCCGCGCGCTTCGCGCCCGGCTGTTACCGGGTCGAGCCGCTGGGGCATTGCTTCGTGTGGGTCGCGGCGAACGAGCTCCCGCTGCGGGACGAGCTGGTGGCGTTCCTGGTCGCCCGCTCCGGTCGAGCCCTCGACGAGTTCGGCCGGTGGGTCGCTGGACGTCGACCGATCGAGTGGGTGCTGTCCATGCTAGAGTACCTGGCGATGTCAGCGACGACGCGTGAGGAGCTCCTGTGGAGGTTCGGCAAGGCCGAGGACCCCGAGGTCGAGGCCCGGCGGCAGCGCATCCTCGAGGTGCTGCTCGAAGCGAGCCCGCAGGTTCAGGAGCGGCTCATCGAGAAGGGCATCGAGAAGGGCATCCAGAAGGGTATCGACGAAGGCCGACTGAAAGAGGCCCGCGCTGCCCTCCGACGCGTGCTCGCGCGGCGGCAGCTCGAGCTGAGCCCGGGGGACGACGCTCGCATCGAGGCCTGCGTCGAGCTGAAGACGCTGGAAAGGTGGCACGACCAGGCGATCACCGCCGCGAGCGCCTCGGAGGCGCTGCAGTAGCCGCTCCCGGCACCCCGTGCGCGCCGTGCCGCCCTGGCGCGACGACGCCCCCCACGAACGTCCCGTCATCGCGCACCACGATCGGACCGCTTCTCGCAGCGACGATGAGGCGCGCCCCTCCGCGCTGACGCGCTGAACGTTCTTGCAAAGATCCTCTAGAGCGACAAACGGGTTGAAACCACGAGAAAAAGCAGGAATTTCACAGGGAGGCGGGGAGGCGGGGAGCGAGAGACGGCAGGAGAAAGAACTTCATTTTTTTCTTCCTCCCCGCCTCCCCGCCTCCCTGTGAAAATTCTTCGGGTTTCAACGTGATAGATGGGATGAGGCAGCCCAAGGGGCGCCTGGACCCACGATGCCGACCGCACCGACTCGAGCTTCTGCTCGACGCATTCGCGCGGCGGGGCCTGCGAAGACAGCCCGCAGCACCGTGGAGGTCGGCCAATCGGCAGCAGAACGAGCTGGAGCGCGCAGGAAAGAGCCGCTCGGAGCAGCAAGCAACGTGGCCGACCTCTCGCCTGCAGGGTTGCCTGCGGGCACCCCCACGCGTTCGAAGACGCAGTCGACGGGGGCCCAGGAGAGGTCAGCCATGCGAAGTGTAGCGCTGGATCTGGGGGTCAACGAGATTTCGTTCTGCGAGGTGGCGGGCGGAGCCGTGGTGCTACGACGCACGGTCCGCTCGCTCGATTCGCTCCACGATGTCCTCGGTCCGTCGTCCTCGCCGGCCCGGGTGGCGATCGAGGCGTGCCGCGAGGCCTGGGTGGTTCACGACAAGCTCCGCGACTGGGGCCACGACGTCTTGGTCGTCGACACCACGCGAGCACGTCAGCTCGGCGTTGGCCAGCACGGCCGCAAGAATGATCGCCTCGATGCCGAGGCGCTGGCGCGCGCCGTCGAGCGCGGGGGCATTCCGCTCGCTCACGTGCTGTCGCCCCACCGGCGAGCCATACGCCACCAGCTGGCCGTGCGACGCGCGCTGGTCGAGACGCGGGCCCAGTATGTCACCACCGTGCGCGGCATCCTGCGCGCCTGCGGACACAAGCTCGCGACGTGCATGACCGAGGATTTTATCGCGCGGCTGAGCGAGGCCGCTTTGCCAGCCGAGACCCGTCGGCTGGTCGGGCCCTTGGTGACCGCGCTGGAGGTGCTCAACCCCCAGATCGCGCTGGTCGATGCCGCGCTCGAGCAGCTGTGCGCCCACGAGCCGGTGATCGCGCGGCTGACCACGGCGCCCGGTGTGGGGCTGGTCGTCGCCGTCGCGTTCGTCTCGGTCGTGGATGAAGCCAAGCGCTTTCGCCACCCCCACCAGCTCGCCTCCTACCTGGGTCTGGTTCCCTTGGAGGACACCACCGGCGGGCGCGACAAGCGGCGGCTGGGCTCGATCACCAAGCAAGGCAACGCGTACCTGCGCACGCTGCTGACGCAGGCCGCGCACACGATCCTGCGACACAAGAACAAGAGCGGCGACGACCCGCTGCGTCGATGGGCAGATGCCATTGCCGAACGCCGAGGTCGACACATCGCGGTCGTGGCGCTGGCGCGGCGGCTGTCGGGGGTGCTGTGGGCCATGTGGCGTGACGGCACGCTCTACGACGCGCAGAGCGCAGCGGCTGCCTCGGCCAAGGGCCTGCGCCTGCAGGCGCAGTCGCTCGAGCAGCAGGCACAGGCCATGAAGCGAGCCACGGTCAAAGCGCGCCGCCGGCAGCGGTCCATCGACAAGGGGCTCGACGCCGCCGCGGCAGCGGCCCCATCGAGGCCGACCTCGACCTCAAGGAGGGCCTCGATGAACTGACTTCCCCCACACGGGGGACATGCGCCACGAGCGCGCCACGCCAGGAGCGTGAAAGAGGGCTACGTGGATGAGCGCGGGAACACCGAGGGCGCTCCGCCTCTGGGTCGAACACGCCGTTTGATAGATTGCGCCTCCACGATCCCGTTTCGGACCCCAGCGTGCATCCAGGCCACCAAGGCGACTGCCGGCCTGAGAATGCGGATCGTCGATTGAGCCACAGCTCGCTCCTGCGGACGCGACGCCGCGCTCCAGCCCAACCGTAACGACGCCCGCCAGGGCGAAGGGAGACGTCCATGCCGAAACGACCTGCACCGACCACACCGAGCGCTACCGCTGCCGAGCCGAAGCCGGCCAGCTGCGGAAAGAGAGCGCTCAAGCCCTTGACCTCAGGGCTGCCTCATCGTCGGTGTTCTAGTCCGTCCTGACCCGAGTCGACACCGTCCGTGCAGTCCTGCGCAGGGGTTCATTCCACACTCCATGAGGAGTCTGAGAACCACGCCGCAGCCCGAGAGCCTGTGCGCCGGAAGCCAGGGAGTCGGCCGCGACAGCGGCAAGCCGCCTGCCGGAGCCCGCCTGCAACGACGCGAGCGTGGCAGAACGCATCACGCTGGGGCGCTCATGCCGGACTGAGCAGGATGCACCGTGAAGCGAGAGAGAGCGGAGCGCCGGCAAGGCAGAGATGCCATTCCGGTATCGAACTTGCTTTTCCACCATAAAAAGGTGGTGGTGCGACGATGGTCGGACAAAGACAGGCGCGAATCGCGGCGCGGCGCACCCAGGACGAGCGGCCCGCGACCCTTCCATCCCGCCGGAGGCGCGGCGCAGGCGCGGCGGACGCGGACAGCCCGCGCTCGACTGCCGCGAAGGGACAGACGGACGGCGCCGCAGCGCCGCGCCAGACCTTGACCTACGCGGATGCGCTCGAGGGCGCCCGGAAGGGGCCGTTCCCGGACGAGGTGGAGCCCCAGCTCGCGACGCTGGTCACCGGGCCGCCCCAGGGCGAGGGATGGCTGTACGAGGTGAAATTCGACGGCTACCGCATGCTCGCGAAGCTCCGCGGCGGCCGCGTGACGCTCCTGACCCGCCGGGGTCAGGACTGGACCGAGCGGTTCCCGGGCGTGCGCGACGACCTCGCCCGCCTGCCAGCACGAGAGGCAGTGCTGGACGGCGAGATGGTCGTGGTCGGGCGAGATGGCGTGACGGATTTTCAGGCGCTCCAGAACGCGCTGAGCGACGGGAACGACGGGCGCGAAGGACGCCTGATGTACTTCGCTTTCGACCTGCTGTACCTGGACGGACGCGATCTCCGCGGGTGCGCGCAGGTCAGCCGCAAGCGGGCGCTCCAGGCGCTCCTCGCGGAAGTCCCGGAGGAAGGGACTCTGCGCTACACGGAGCACCTCGAGGAGGACGGCGCCGCCGTCTTCCAGCACGCCTGCAAGCTTGGCATCGAGGGCGTCATCGCGAAGCGGCCGGAGGCTCCCTACCACAGCGGGCGCGGGAACAGCTGGCTCAAGGTGAAGTGCGGTCGACGCCAGGAGTTCGTGATCGTCGGTTTCACCGAGCCGACGGGAGCCCGCCAGGGCCTCGGGGCGATCCTCGTCGGCGTGAACACGTCAGGCAAGCTCGTCTATGCAGGAAAGGTCGGCACGGGCTTCACGAGCAAGACACTGACCACCCTGCGCCGCCAGCTCGAGGCCCTCGAGCGCGCGAAGCCTGCCTTCGAAGGGGCGCCGCGCATGCGCGGCGTGCACTGGGTGGAGCCCAGGCTCATCGCAGAGGTCCACTTCTCGGCGTGGACGCGCGACGGCCGGCTGCGGCATCCCTCGTTCGAGGGGCTCCGCGAGGACCGCACCCCGGAGTCGGTCACCGTCGAGCGCGAGCAGCCGCCGCCCGAGCTTCCGCCGAAAACGTCGGGCGGCCCGTCGCGCAAGATGCCGGGCAAGTCAGCCGGCGTGTCGAGGAAGGCGGCAAGCGCGGCGCCGGGCAAGGCGGCAAGCGCGGCGCCAGTCACGTCAGCGGGCGTGTCGAACAAGGCGATCAGCAAGACGACGAGCGCAGCGCCGGGAAAGGCGTCGCGCGGCGGCCGGAGCGGCGGGGCGGAGAGGGTCGAGGTCGCCGGGGCGCGGCTGACGAACCCCGACAAGGTGCTCTATCCGGCCCAGGGGATCACGAAGCTCGCGCTCGCCAACTACTACGCTCAGATCGCCGATCACATGCTGCCCTATGTCGCAAACCGGCTGCTCACCCTGGTGCGCTGCCCCGAGGGCCAGGGCAAACCGTGCTTCTTCCAGCGACACGAGGCCGAGGGGCTCTCCGAGGCGATCCGGCGGACCACCGTCGAGGAGGACGACGGAAAGCGCACCTACCTCTACGTCGAGACGTCGCAAGGGCTCGTGTCCCTCGTGCAGATGGGGGCGCTCGAGATGCACATCTGGGGGAGCCGCGCGGACCGGATCGAGCAGCCAGACATGATGGTCTTCGACCTCGACCCCGCGCCGGAGCTGCCGTGGGAGCGCGTGGCGGACGCCGCGAGGACGGTGCGGCGCCTCCTGGAGACGCTGGGGCTGCGGAGCTTCGTCAAGACGACCGGCGGCAAAGGGCTCCACGTCGTCGTCCCGATCGAGGCGCGCAGAGGCTGGGACGAGGTGAAGCCGTTCACGAAGGCCGTGGCCGACGCGCTCGTGCGCTTCGATCCGTCGCGGTACATCGCGACGCTGTCCAAGGCCAAGCGCACCGGCAAGGTCTTCGTCGATTACCTGCGGAACGGACGCGGGGCGACCGCCGTGGCCCCCTACTCGACACGGGCTCGCCCCGGCGCCGCCGTCGCGACCCCGCTCTCGTGGGACGAGCTCGACGCGCCGCTCGATCCGACCTCGTTCACGATCGACACCGTGCCGCAGCGGATCGCGACGATCCCCGATCCATGGACGGAGCTCACCAGCGTGCGCCAGTCCATCACGAGCGCGATGATGAAGCAGGTCGGGCTCTGATTCCCCTCGACCCGAGCCCCGGCGATCCAGGAGCCGGTGAGCAGATCGAAAAAGAGAGCGTCCAGCGACACAGGGAATGCACTCACTGACGTTCCGTTCAGCATGATCGAATGACGCAACATGGCGGCGAGCGCTTGGTTGACGGCGCCGCACCCGCGCTGCATCGTCCAACGGGTCAGCCATGGCCAAGGACCGGAGCTCCAGCGCGCTGGCGGAAATCGCGGAGCGACTCCACCAGTTCGACGGTGAACCGCTGCGGGTCGCGTTCCTGGCGCGAGGCATCGACGCGCTCACGCAGGTCGCCGAGCGGCTCGATCAGAGCGAGCTTGGCGAGGTCGTCGCCTCGCCCAGCAATGCGGACGCCCTGGTGACGGCGCTCACGCAGCCGAGCGCCGTCGGCCTCTTCTCCGCGGCGGATCCGCTCACGCCGGCCCGCCTCCGCGGCCTCCAGGCGCGCGACGCGCTCCTCGCGGCCGAGGGAGGGACGCTCACCGCGGAGGAGGTCGGCGAGGTGCTCCACCTCTCGACCCAGGCCATCGAGACGCGGCGCGCGGCCGGGAGGCTCCTCGCCGTGGACGTCGGCCGTCGCGGCCCCCTCTACCCTGCATGGCAGTTCGCGGACGACGGCGTGCTGCCCGGGCTGGAAGAGATCCTGGCGCTCCTCGAGGAGCATCCGCCGCTGGCGAAGATCCGGTTCTTCCTTTCCGGCAACCACCGCCTCGACGGCGAGCGGCCGCTCGACCGGGCTCGCCGCGGCGACCTCGATCCCGTGCGGCGCGCCGCGCGCACCTTCGGCGAGCACGGCGCGGCCTGAGAGCGCCCGGCGATGACGAGGCCGCCGCGCTCGCCAGGGTTCCCGGCGAGCGCGCTCCGCCCACCGCGCGACGGCAACGAAGGCTCAGGGCGTGAGCCGGTCGCCGCGCGCACAAGGCATCCTGTCGTCCGTTCGTGCAGGGCAGAATCGATATGAAGACAACGCTCGGGCCTCACCCGGATCCGCCGGTCGACCTCGCGGCGCGGCCGCTTCCGGTCACCCTCTTCCGGCGGTGCTGGTTCCGGGTTCATCGGCTCGCGCACGACCCGCTCTTCTTCGGGCGCTCGGGCGACAACCGCTTCGACGCGCCCGCGGGAGAGTTCGGGGTGCTGTACGCCGGCAAGGACGAGCGCTGCGCCTTCATCGAGGTGTTCGGCCACGCGACCGGCGTGCGCTTCGTGGAGCAGGGCGAGCTCGCCGCGCGCGGGCTCGCGCGCATCGCGCCGAGGCGGCCGCTCCGGCTCGTGAACCTCGCGGGAGGAGGGCTCGCGCGGCTCGGCGCCGATGCCCGCCTCACCTCGGGGGAATCGTACGCGGCCGCTCACCGCTGGTCGCTCGCGATCCACGAGCACCCGAGGAGACCTGACGGGATCGTCTACGCCGCGCGGCACGACCCGAGCCGCCTTTGCGCCGCGCTCTTCGAGCGCGCCAGCGCGGAGCTGGAGGTCACCCAGCTCGGCTCCCTCGCGGATCCGGCGCACGCGGCGCTCCTCGCCAGGCTCCTGGATCTGTACAGGTTCGGGCTCGTCTGAGCGCCGGCGAGCGCGCGGGGTCGCGGCGCCCGCGGGGCGCTCGCCGGGCACGACGCGGCGGCGCGCGCGAGCCCCGCGATCGAGCGCGCCGGCACAGCCGGTGCTTCCCATGAAAGGAGGCGCGCGGCGCGCGTGGCCGAGCGGCCCGGGGGGCGATGAAAATCAAGAATCTGCGGCTGGAAACAGGCTATCTCGTGGAGCCCATTCCGCTCCAGAGAGGGATCTCGATTCACCAGATCCAGATCGCGACGATCGGCGGAGAGGGGACATGCCGCGTCCAGCTCTCGCTCGATCCCAACCGCTGCACGGTCGACAGCTTCGGCGAGGCGAAGGTGTGCACGAAGGTGGCGCCGGTCCACCTGGAGGCGGACGTGGAGATCCTCGAGGAGTGCGATGAGAAGCAGCTGCTCGCCCTCAAGTTCGACGGGGGCAATGGTCCCGCGCTCCGGCTCGCGCTCCTGCCGCTCTGCGGCGCGGGCAAGGAGGCGATCCTCGCGCGGCTCCTGATCTTCGGGGAGGGCGGTGAGCTCATGGCCATCCTGCCGATGCAGGGCTGGTCGGCGGGCTGCGTGGTGGTGTGAGCGTGGCATCGCGGCACCGCCGCGCGCGCGCCGCCTGAGCCCGGAGACGGGCGCCGCTCAGGCGCCCTGCGGACCGCTGCCGCCGGGCCCGAATGGACCGGGCGTCCCGCCAGCCACACCGGCAGGACCCGGGCCGTGGGCGCCAGGAGCGCCAGGCGGCGCGCCATGCCCGGGAGCGGCCCCGTAGGCGCCGGCGGGCGCGCCATACGCGGCCCCAGGCGGCGCGCCGTAAGCGCCGTAGGCGGCGCCGGGGGCAGCTCCAGGGGGCGCGCCATAGGCGGCGCCGGGGGCTCCAGGAGGCGCGCCGTAGGCGGCGCCGGGAGCGCCGTAGGCGGCGCCGGGAGCGCCGTAGGCGGCGCCGGGGGCTCCAGGAGGCGCGCCGTAGGCGGCGCCGGGAGCGCCGTAGGCGGCGCCGGAGGCTCCAGGAGGCGCGCCGTAGGCGGCGCCGGGGGCTCCAGGAGGCGCGCCGTAGGCGCCGGCGGGGACGCCATGGCCATGGGCGGCACCGGGCTGGAGCCCCGGGGGCGCGCCGTGGGCACCGGGCGGCACGCCGTACGCGCCAGCCGGCGCGCCGTAGCCGCCCGGCTGGGCCCCCGGGAACGCACCACCGTAGGCGCCGGGCTGGGCCCCCGGCGGCGCGCCGTAGGCCGCCGGCGGCGGATAGCCGCCGAGCGGCGCAGCGGCGGCGGGCCCCTGCCCGGGCGGATTGGCCGCCTCCATGGCGACACGGCGCGGATTGGCCGGATCGTAGCGCACCGTGACGATGCACCCCGGCTGGATACGAGGGGCCGCCAGCACCGACACGAGCGCGACCGTCTCCACCTGATAGGGCGGCATGCCCGGCGGCATCACCTCGAGGAGCAGCTTGAGGCTGTAGGAGTCCTGAGCGCCCATGGACACCTTCATGCCCGTCTCCTGGTACTGCAGCACGCGGGCCGCGCAGGAGACGCCGATCCGGAGGAGCTGCTGCTGCTCCTGCTGCTGCGCCCTGAGCGGGCCGAGGACCTTCTTCCAGACCCCCCAGAGGATCGCCGCGGTGATCCCGAGCGGCAAGAGGACGCTCAGCACAATGATCAGCAGGGTGGACGTCATCCCGTCAGCGTACCAGGCCGGCCGCCGGGAGCACCAGCGCATCGACGCGCTCCGACACTGCGCGGCGCCCGCGCGGCGCCGCGGTCACGAGGCGCCGTGACGATCCTCAAGGGCCAGGGCAGCGGCGGTACGTGAGGCCATACTCGATCTGGACCTGGACGTCGGTGGTGTCGTTCGTCAACACCCCCGAGCGCGCCGGCGCCAGGCGGTTGGTCACGTACAGGCTCGTCTTGATGTTGAGCGGCCGCACGGTGCCGCACTCCGACCAGACCGTCGTCGCGAAGCTGTCCGTGCGCGAGAAGTTGTTCGTGAAAGGCCCGATCATGCTCCACGTCACCGGACCGGAGGTGAGCGGCGACCCCGAGAAATAATACGATGTCTCGTGGAGCCCCTGGACGCTCGGCTCCAGGTCGGCGAACCCCCGGTACGTGGCGTCGAAGACGGCCACCTGCCACCCCGGCTCGAACCGCAGGTCCACCGCCAGCTGGCAGAAAGAGCGGTTCGCGCCGCGGGCGGCGCCCGGGCCGGCCTGAGCCTCGAACTGATCGAAGATGATCGTCAACGCCTTCTGATCGGGGGAGATCACCCCCGCAGCGGAGCCGACAGGACATCCGCTGCCGGCATACGTGAACGCCTCGATCCGCGCGTTCTGCGCCAGCGCGGGGAAGGCGAAGAGGAATACCGAAGAAAAGACGAACGCCCATCGCAGCAACATGCTCGCCCCCTTTCATAGACTGACGACATCGCGTCGTCGTCGTGCGTCGGCGCCAGCGCGCGGTTCGCGCTATCGCAGGTCAGCCGACATGTCCTGATGAGGATGCGATGGCGGCGCGCTCCGCGCAACCTGCGCGGCGCACGCTCACGCACGCTCACCCTGAACCGGTATCGGCGCCCGCCCATGGCCGGGAACCGCGGAGCGAAGCGGCGCCCGCGGGACTCGCGGACTTTCGACCAGAACGCGGAGTCCGACGAAAGGGGAAGACACGGCTCCTCGGGCCACGGCGCCCCGGCGCGAACACCGCTCTCGAGGCGCGCTGCCTGAAGCGGTGGACCGCGATCACGGGAGCGGCGAGGCGGCGACGCGGAACACCGGCACCAGATTCACACGCTCGTCCCAGGACGGGTGGCGCCGGTAGAAGAAGTCGAGCCGAGCCCTCGAGTCCTTCGCGAACGCAGGGTCGCGCAGGCGCGCCTCGAACTCGGCGCGCAGCGCCGGATCGGCGGCGAGCATCCTGCGGGCCTCCTCCTCGGCGACGTAGGCCTCCATGTACTCCTTGCGCTCGAAGGCGGCGTTGAAGAAGCCCCAGGCCACGAGGGAGTCGGGCGCGAGCGGCTCGAGGAGGTGCAGGACGAGCGGCGCCCGCGGCTGCGCGATCGGGACGAAGAGCGAGCCGCTCGGCAGGTCGTACCGCTCCGGCCGGAAGGCGCCCTGGAGCTTCACGGGCGTCCGGCCCTCGAAAGAAGGCTCGAACGACACGGCGTCGGCCCGGAACGCCTCGACGGCGAAGCCGGGGCGCGCCCCGGGCAGGAGCTGGTAGCGCACCCCGTGCAGGCGCAGCTTGTCGGCCACCCAGGCCGCGTGCGCCGCCGGGACGACATAGCCGGCCGCGGGCGCGGTGACGGTCAGGCCCGGCTCGATCTGGTCGAACAGGGGCACGCGCCAGATCTCCGGGCGCGCCTCGTCGTAGCGCGTCCACGTGCCGCCGGAGATCTCCGAGGGGCGCTTCTCGTAGGCGAACCCGCGGAACGGGAAGACGCGCGAGACAGGCGACGCGCGGTGCGTGAGGGCGAAGGGGGCGCCGGCGAGGCGCGCGCCGGCGGCGTCCGCGCGATCGACGGCCGCGCGGAGGGCGCCCGCGCCGGCGGCGACGCGCTCGAAGAGCGCCGCGAGGAGGTCGTGGACCGCGCGGACCCGCGCGGGGTGGGTGGCCCAGCTGTGCGTCTCGACGAGCACGCCGATGCGGTTGCGGGCGGCGCTGTAAGACTGCGAGTAGCGCGGCGACCCGGGCGTGGCGGAGATCCCCGATGCGGGGTCGTCGTCCTCGCGGAACGACGGGTAGAAAGGGAGCGGGAGGTGGCCGAGCGCCGAGAGGCGCGCCTGGAGCGCCTCGGAGAGGCCGCGCGCCTCGGCGTCGAGGCCGCCGGGGTGCGGCGCCGACGGCTCGACGATGACCGCGACGTCGTGCTGGAACTTCGCGCCGTCGGTCGTGTGCAGGTCGACCTGGACCACCGGGTCCCAGGCGTCGAGGAGCGCCAGCATCGCCCGCATCTCGGGCGACTCGGCCTTCATGTAATCGCGGTTCAGGTTGAGGTTCTGCGCGGTGGTGCGAAAGCCCATCTCCTCGGGCCCGCGCTGGTTGGGCCGCTGGTTCCGTCGGAACCGCTCGTGGCCGTCGACGTTGAACACCGGCACGAAGATCGCCGTGGCCGCGGAGAGCGCGCCCGGCGCCATGGCGCCGTCGAGCAGCTCGCGGAGCGCCCAGAAACCGCCGTCCTTGCCGTCGATCTCGCCGGCGTGGATGCCACCCTGGAACAGGATCACCGGGCGCCGCTTCGCCCGGGTCGCGGCCGGGTCGAGCGCGCCGTCGGCGGAGGCGGCGATCGCGAGCATGGGCCTGCCCTCGGGCGTGGTGCCGAAGCGGACACAGCGGGCGCGGCCCGGGTAAGCCTGCTCGAAGGCGCGGCACAGCTGCTCGACCTCGGCGTAGCGGCCGGTGCGCTGGAAGCCGGTCCGCTCCGCCTCGGTGACGAGCGAAGGCGGCGGCGCTGGCGGCGCGGGCGCCCTCCCGGAAGCGCCGGCCGGCGTTGCGGGCGCGGGCGCCTGGCAGGCCGTCACCAGCGAGATCAGCGCGGTTCCGCGGCGAAGGACGCGGCCAGGGAGCGCGGCGCGGGGGCGACTCATCGCGGGAGTCGACCAAATTCCGCGCTCAACGGCAAGGCGTGCTCCCTCCGTCCGGCGCGAGGTAAGCTCCGCCGAGGATGAGCGCGCTCCCTCCCCGCCGTGCGCTGGCCCTCGGGGCGGCCTTGATCGGCGGCGCGGCGCTCCTCACGCCGCTCGGGATCGCGTCGCTGCGCCGCAGCGGGGCGGAGCGTGTCGAGCCCCCGGCGGCGGGCCCGGCCGCGTCGGCCAGCGCGGCGGCGGCGCTCGCGGACGCCGGGGAGCTCCTGCTGGAAGACGGCGGGGCCAGCTCGCTGGCCGACGCCGGGGCCGGCCTGCTGGACGGCGGCGACGCGGGGGCCGCGCCGTTCGAGAAGCCCGCGTGGTCCGCCGCGTCGCGCGCGGCCACCTACGGAGGGCTCTCGAGCGACGCTTGCGACAGGGAGATGAAGCGCCGCGGGATCCCCCACGCCCCGGCGGCGCGCGGCGCCCCGCTGGTCGACCGGCCGGTCCGGCTCACGGGCGCGCTGCACGGGGTGACCTTCCGCGGCGACGGCGTGGCGAAGCCGAGGTCGACCTCCCCGTTCGACATCGCCGATTGCCGGCTGGTCCTCGCGCTCGACGACCTCGCCGCCTTCCTGGCCACGCGCGGGATCGTCGAGGTGGTGCACTTCAGCATGCACCGGCCCGCGCCCGCCGGCGCCGTCGCGCCGAAGAAGAAGAAAAAGGCGCAAGTGAAGCCGCAGGCGAGCAAGAAGACCCCGAAGGGCGCTGGCAAGGCGGGGAAGCCGGGCGGGCGCCCCCCGAAGAAGCCGGCGCCAGCGCCCGCGCGGCCCAGCCAGCACGCCCTCGGGCTCGCCATCGACGTGGCCGCCCTGGTGAAGGCCGACGGCACGCGGCTCGAGGTGAAGGCCGACTGGCACGGCGCCATCGGCGCGCCGCCGTGCGGCCCCGGGTCGGAGCCGAAGGTGGCCACCCCTCAGGCCATCGAGCTGCGGGAGATCGTGTGCGCCGTCCACGCGAGCGGGCTGTTCAACGTCGTCCTCACGCCCAATGCGAACGAGGCGCACGCGGACCACTTCCACTTCGATATCAAGCGCGACGCGCACTACTTCCTGGTGGAATGAGCGGCGCCTCGCGCGGGGGATGCCGCTCGGCTGCATTGGCCTGCTGGCGCGTGACGGGCGCGGAGAGAGAGAAAAAGCCGCCCGGAGCGCCAGGAGAGAGGCTCCGGGAGAGATGAAGAGAGGCTCAGTTGCCTGCGTTCGCGCCGGTGGCCCGAGCGCGCCATGGCCCGCGGCTACACAGCCTCACCGCGATCGCGCTGCGCCCGCACAAATCCCATGACAGCGTTGTTCGGCCCGCGTCCCAGCGTGGCGCACGCTGGCGTCCGCCGACCTACACTGAACGCGAAACACGCTTCGCGGCAAGAAATGTCACCGCCTGCAGTGCAGACGTGATCGGTGTGCAATCTGGACAGATGCGAATCTTCGTGCAAACTCTGCATGAAGAACATGTCGATCACGTGTCGCAGTCATGTTCGCGTCTTTTCCGCTGGCGAGGTCCACTGGCAAGAGTGGTGCCCTCCCCGGAATGGCGGCGCGGACAGGCGCCCCGTGGTCCTGGTTCACGGACTGTCCGATAGCTGTAGGACCTGGAACCGGCTCGCGCCCGCGCTCGCGGCCGGAGGGCGCCGGGTCGTCGCGCTCGACCTGCCCGGGCACGGCCACTCGGCGCGGCCCGACGCGCCCTACACGGTCGCATGGTATGCGAACGTGGCCGCGGAATGGATCCGCGCCCTCGGGTTCAGCGATTTCGATCTGGTCGGGCACTCGTTCGGCGGCAGCATTGCGATGTGCGTGGCGATCGAGCGGCCCGGGCGGGTGCACCGCCTCGGGCTGGTCGCCGCCGGCGGCTTCGGGAGCGAGGTGGCGCTGCCGCTGCGCTTCGCCGCCGTGAGCGGGCTGCTGGAGCTGGCCGCGCCGGTGCTCATGGGCGTCGGCACCCACGCGGGGATGCTGGTGCTCGGCGGCAACTTCAACGCGGAAGAGCGCAAGTACCTCGCGCGGGTGAACGCCCGGCCCGGCACGGCGCGCGCCCTGTCGCGCACGCTCCGCCACGCCGTCGACCTGCGCGGGCAGCGCGAGCACCTCCTGGACATCGCGCACCGCCTCCCGGAGATCCCGCCGCTCGCCGTCTACTGGGGCGACCGCGACCCCGTGATCCCGGCGCGCCACGCGGCGGACGTCGGTCTCTACCTCGAGGGCGTGACCGTGCGGCGCTACGCGAAGGCAGGGCACTACCCGCACCGGGAGGCGGTGGCCGACCTCGCCCCGGATCTGCTGCGCTTCCTCGACGAGCCGCGGCCCACGCCGCGCCTTCGACCCGGGGCGCGCGCGCCGCGCGCGGCGGCCGTGCCGGTCGCGCCGCAGGCGAGCCCCCGGTGGCAGCCCTGGCCGGACGCCCCGATCAGGCAGTGGGCGCAGCGCTCCCTCTCACCGCTGCTCCGGCCGACACCGCAGCACGCCCGCGACGACTCCGCATCTCCCGCCGACCTCGGCAGCCGCCCGCCGCCCGTCCCCTGCTGACGCCGCGCCGCCTGCGGTGGCCGACGCCGCGGCCCGTCCCCTGCTGACGCCGCGCCGCCCGCGGTCGCCGACACCTCGGCCCGTTCCCTGTTGACGCCGCGCCCCCCGGTGCGGTTCCCTCGGGCGCCGGTGCAACTCGAGTGTGAGACCTGCGGCGCCTCGCTGCGCATCGAAGCGGACCAGCGGACCGCTGTGTGCCCCTATTGCGCCTCGCCGTCGGTGGTGGAGAGGCCGCCCTCGAACGACCGCCCGGACCCGCACTTCGTCCTCGGCTTCACCACGACCAGGGAGAGCGCGCAGGGCGCGGTCAAGGCGTGGCTCGGCAAGCGGAGCTTCTTCGTGCAGTCCAGCGTCAAGAAGGGGACCATCGACGCGATCCGCGGCGTCTACACGCCCGCTTACCTCTACTCGGCCATGGCGCAGTCGCGCTACGCCGCGCAGATCGGCGAGGACTACCAGGAGACCGAGACCTACACGACGACCGACGAGAAGGGGAACTCCGTCACCCGCACGCGCACCGTCACCAGGACGGAGCACCGGCACCTCGAGGGCCAGCACGCCACCTACGTCATGGATGTGCTCGTCGTGGCGTCCCGCGCCGTCCCGAACGCCGAGCTCGAGGCCGTGGAGCCGTTCGACCTCCGCCCGATGCGGCGCTACACGCCCGCGGTGCTCAGCGGCTGGATCGCCGAGGAGCCGACCATGACCCAGGACGAGTGCTACGCCCTCGCGCGGCGGGAGGCGCTGGAGAAGATCGGCCGCGACCTCGCGGGCTTCATGCCCGGCGACAGCCACCACGGCCTCACCTACGAGACGCGCCTCGACCGCGAGACGCTCGAGCTGCTCTACGTGCCCCTCTGGGTGCTCGCGATCCGGCACGACCCGCGCAAGCCGCCGATCCGGGTCCTCATCAACGGCCAGACCGGGGCGATCCACGGCAAGGCCCCCCTCTCCTGGGTCAAGATCGCCCTCGCCGTGCTGCTCGTGCTCCTCCTCATCGCGGCGCCGTTCGTCCTGTCCATCGTCCTGCCGGCGGCGCGCGACCGCGGGCAACCCGAGCGGCGCGGCGTCGCGCGGCCGTCGGTTCCCGCTGCCGCCCCTGGCAGGCCTGCGTCGACCGGAGGGGCGCGATGAGCCTCGACATGGGGACCTCCACGGCCGTCGCGCGCTGCTGCGCCCGCTGCCAGGGCCCGCTCGAGCCGGGCGACCTGCGGTGCGCCGTCTGCGGCCTCGCCGCGCCGCTCGACCGCGCCCCGGCGCCGCAGCGGGTGCAGGTGCTGCGGTGCACCGAGTGCGGCGCCGCGGTCTCGTACTCGGCCGAGGCGCAGGCGCCGAAGTGCCGCTTCTGCGGGGCGGTCACGCGGCTGGAGCAGCCGGTGGATCCGGTCGACCAGGCCGACTGGCTGCTCCCGTTCGGGGTGACGCCCGAGCAGGCCGGCCAGGCGCTGCGGCAGTGGATGGCGGCGCTCGGCTTCTTCCGGCCGTCGGACCTCGCGCACGCGGCCACGGTGGAGGGGCTGCGCCCGATCTGGTGGGCGGGCTGGCTCGTCAACGTGGACGCCCTGGTGAGCTGGACGGCGGACTCCAACGCGGGCGCCCGGCTGAGCGCCTGGGCGCCGCACGCCGGACAGGCCCAGCTGCCGTTCCGCGGCCTGCTCGTGTCGGCGTCGCGCGGGCTCTCGCTCGAGGAGTCCCGGGAGCTCGCGCCCTCCTTCCGGCTCGACCGGATGGTGCCGGCCGCGCACCGCGCCGAGCAGCAGCTCGGACCGCCGGACGCGGTGCTGGAGCAGTTCGACGCCCAGCGCTCGGCGGCGCGGAAGGTCCTCAGCGAGCGGATCGCCGCGACGGCGGAGGACGCGCTGAAGCAGGGCGCGATCCCCGGGTCCACCTTCCGCAACGTGCACGTGGCGGTGCTCCTGCGCGCGCTGGAGACGCGGCGGGTGGCGCTGCCGTCCTATGTGCTCGCCTACCGCTACAAGGGGCGGAGCTACCGCGCCGTGGTGCACGGCCAGGACGCGGGCCGCGTCACGGGCGCCGCGCCGATCGCGTGGGGCAAGGTGGCGCTGGTGATCGCCGGCGCGCTCGCGCTCGTCGTGATCGTCGTCGCGGCGCTCGCGCTCTCCCGCGCCGGATAGCGCTTCGCGCCGCGCGAACACCCGTGGTTCACGGCGAGTCGCCGGCGCGCGACCGATGCGTCGATGTGGCGGAATGCCTCGAATGCGCGCCCGGTGCGGCGCAGAACGGTCGTGAGAAGGGCCTGAGTCTCCCCTTCCCTCGCGTGTTCCCTCGCGTGAACACGCGCTGGTCCAGATCTCGCAACTGCCCGCGGAACCCGAAGGAGGAGAACATGGAAAACGGATCGCGAGAGAAGCTGCTGGAGATCCTCAAGAAGTTCCGCAACGCGATGCTCGTCACGCAGGCCAGCCACGGGACGCTGCGCGCGCGTCCGATGGCCCTCGTGAAGGTGGACGACGGGACCGGAGACATCTGGTTCATGACGAGCATCGACTCGGGCAAGATCGACGAGATCGAGACGAACCCGGAGGTGAACGTGACCCTCCAGGAGCAGCGCCGCTACCTCTCGCTCTCGGGCCGCGCCTCGATCGTGCGGAGCCGGGCGAAGATCGACGAGCTGTGGTCCGAGGAGGCGAAGGTCTACTTCCCGAAGGGCAAGGAAGACCCCCACATCGCGCTCATCCACGTGAGCCCGCGCGAGGGCGAGTACTGGGACAACGAGGGCACGGCCGGGCTCAGGTTCCTTGTCGAGGCGGTCAAGGCCTACGTCAGCGGGACGACCCCGAAGACCGACGCCAGCCAGCACGCCACGGTGCCGCTCAACGGCGGGGCGCCGAGCGACAGGATGACGTCTGCGCGGTAGCGGCGCCCCGCCGGCGCGCCGCGCCGGCCCGCCGCGACGCCAGGAACAGCGCGGCGCCGCGCCCCCACCGGCGTGGCGCCGCGCCGCATGCGACATCGCGCCGCACGCGCCCCGTGCGGCGCTCCTGGGTCTGTCCCCTTCCAGTCCAACCGACGAGTCCAGTCCTACCGACGAGCCCGCGCGTAGCAGATCGCACCGCCGCGCGCAGGCTGGCCTCACGTCCGCGCTCATCGAGGGCCGCGGGGCGTGGTCGCGCCACGCAGGTGGGGGCGCGGCGAGCCCATGAATCCCGCGGGGGCTGCGCGTCTGCCCTCATCGCGCGCGGTGGAAACCAGCGGGACGGAGCTGGCGCATCCCTTGCTTTTCACGGAATGACCCGTGCGCTCTGCCTGGAAGGACGTGGCGCGGGAACCCGGCAAGCGAGGTTTGGCATGGCGATCTTCACGTTATCTCGTCGAGCTCAGATGGTGATGATCGCGGCAGCGTCCGTCGTGGTCATCGTCGGCTTGCGCTACGCGGAACCGTTCCTCGTGCCGGTGCTCTTCGGGATCGCGCTCGCGGCGATCTCGTCGCCGATCGCGAGCTGGGTGACCCGCCGGGGGCTCCCGCCGGCCGTCGGGGCGCTGGCCGCGCTCGTTGTCGACCTGGGAATCCTGGCCTTCGTCGGGGCGGTGGTGACCATCGCCGGGGTGGAGCTGGAGGAGAAGGTGCCGGCTTACCTGGCGCGCGCCTCCGAGATGACCGTGGCGATCGCCGCGACGCTCACGGAGCGCGGGCTGCCGGTGAACCCGGAGTTCCTGTCGAAGACGCTGCACACGGCGTCGCTGGTGCCGCTGCTCGGCGGCGCCGCGGTGACCGTCGCCAGCGCGGCGTCGAACCTCGGGGTGGTGCTCCTCGTGGTCTTCTTCGCGCTCTGCGAGTTCGCGGGGGCTGGCGCGAAGCTCCGGGCGGTCATCTCGGACCCCGGGCGCGGGCTGGAGCACGTCGACCGCATCGTGCGGGAGGTGAAGAAGTACCTCGTGGTGAAGATGCTGACGAGCCTGCTCGTGGCGGTGCTCGCCTACATCATGCTGACCGTCCTGAGCGTGGACCTGGCGCTGCTGCTGGCGTCGAGCCTGTTCGTCCTGCACTTCATCCCGAACATCGGCGCGGCGGTCGCGACGATCCCGGCCGTGCTCGCCGCGCTGGCGAGCCAGGGGCCCGGCACCGCGGCCATCGTGGCCCTCGGGTACCTCCTGATCAACCTGCTGGTGGGCAACGTCCTGGAGCCGCGGGTGCTCGGGCGGACGCTGGGGCTGTCGCCGCTCGCCGTCCTCCTCGGGATGCTCTTCTGGGGCTGGCTCTGGGGGCCCTCGGGGGCGCTGCTGTCGGTGCCGATCATGATGGTCGCGAAGATCACGCTGGAGAACGTGGAGGGGCTCTCGTGGATCGCGCGGCTGATGGCGCCCGCGCCGGAGGAGGGCGAGGCGACGCCCATCAGCGAGGACACGCCGCCGCCGCCGTCGCTGCTGCGGCCGAGCGTCGCGGGGGCGCGGCGGTCGGGGTAGCCCAGGTCGGAATCATCTGCGGCGAGGCCGCCGGTGGCCTACCGTGGGGAGTCCGCGGACGAGAGGGCCTCCAGCCTGCGCAGGATCTCTTTCGCTTCAGGAAGGTTCGAGGCGCCGAGCTCTTCAAGTATCTCGACGCCCGCTCGCACAAGCGGCAAGCCGTGATCGAATTGCCCTTGCTCGGCTGCCAGTTGACCGAGCATGACAAGCGATCCCGCCTGGACCTCCTTGGCTCCAAGCTCCTCGCTGAGCTTCAGTGATTCGCGCCACAACTCTCGCGCTTCAGCGTGATGGCCTTCAAGCCACGCGACGGAACCAAGCTCGTGTAGCACGACCGAGCAATACACCGCATTTCCCATCTCCTCGCCAAGCTTCAACGATTCGCGCAAACGCTCGCGCGCCTCCGCGTAGTCGCTCTGCTGGATCGAGAGCGTCGCGAGCTGGAGCAGTGATGCGAATCGACCATTCCAGTCCCCGAGCTTGTCGCTGATCATGAGAGACTCGCGCACAAGCTCTCGCGCTTTCGCGTAGTTACCCATGCGCTTCTCGATCACTGACAGATGATGTAGCGTTCTGGACCGCCCTACCTGATCTCCGAGCTGTTCGCTGAGCCTCAGTGATTCTTGCGCCAGCTGTAGCGCTTCCGCATGATTGCCGAGGCGCAGCTCGATGGTGGACAGCTGGTACGTCGATGCCGCCCGGTTTCTCTGGTCTCCGAGCTGCTCGAACAGGTCCAGGGCCCGTCGTGCAAGGTGACTCGCGGCGTTCAGATCGCCTTGAATCATTCGGACGTGGGCGATCTCTTCGAGGAGCGCCGCAATCATGGGGAGATCGCCGCTCGCTTCGCACAGGTCTAGCGCCGCATGAAAGCGCGCGAGCGCCTCGGCGAGGCGACCACGTATCCGCAGCAGCAAGCCATCGATGAGCGCACGTCGAGCATCGCCGGTTCGGGCGTCTGGATGCTTCATGTCGTACTCAGCGAGCAAGTCCGCTGCTTGGTCGACATGGCCGAGCACAACAGCTTCATGCGCAAGCGACAGCAGATCCCTCGGTGCCATCGTCACGTCTGGGTTGAGACGGACCGTCGAACCGGAAGTCGCCGCCGACGAGCGGAGGGTTTGCTCCAGGAGCGGCTCCGCTCCCTCCCCCGGCTCCTCGGGAAGCCAGAGCCCAGCGAAGTCGCAGAAGTCCGGCGCATCACGCTGCAGCGCGAGCGCCGCTGCGGGATGGACCACCAGCACCCAGGGCAGAGCGAACCGGCGCGCGAGCTCGTCCCGATGCACGTTGAGCTCGGCGCAGATCCTGGCGGCATCGTGCGCCTCCTCGAGATGCGTGAGCATGAGCACCGACGTGTCCGCTGAAGACGTGCACACCTCCTCGAGGAGCGTACGAACCGATCGAGCGCCAACAGAAACGAGCCTCGCGACGCACAGCTTCGGCACCGCCGCGCCAGTCGCCGCAGCGAGCGCTTCACGCTGCGCAGGCCGCCTGATCTCCACGACGGCCAGCACGAAACCTCCTCCGGCAGACCACTCGAGGAACCGCCGGTAGGCAGCCCCACGCTCCGGTCCGAGGATGCGCTCGAAGCTGCCGGGCGCCGCTTCATCGCCCGGCGCGGCGGGCTGCTGTGCTCCGCTAGCGGAGGAGGTCGTGGCGCGCATTCACGAACTCCGGGATCTCGGCCACGAGCGGGTGGACGTCGTACCAACCATCGCCGTTGTACTTGAAGGCCAGCCGGTGGAAGAGCACGTCCATGCACGCCTTGTCCGGGAAGATCTGCTTGTCCCGAGCGAGCTTGACGAGCGCGTCGAGCCAGCCATTTGCGTTGATGAGGTCGCGCATCCGCTGCCGTCGCGACGCCACCGCCCGCTCGACATCGGCCCTCGTGATGACCGTACCGTGCGCCATGTAAGCAGCCTGGCTGACGAGGTCGAGCAGCTCCCGTACCGCCCCGCCGCTCGCTGCGATCAGGCGATCGCGAGCTTCCGGCTCCGGAATGACCGTATCGAGGTCCATCCGGAGGGAGAGCGCGTGTTCCATGAGCTCCCGCCCGGGGCCGTCAAAGGCGTCGTATTCCTGGTCTGACCGTCGCAGCCGCACCGTGTAGAGCACGTGACAGCTGTACAGCGTGTCGAGCTGGGCAGACTTCGGCTGCAGCAGCAGGCCGATCGGCGGCGTCAGCAGGAGGTTGCTACGCAGCTCACGCATCCTGTCGGCGCCCTGCACGAGGAGCCGGTCGATGACGTCCGGCTCGTAGCGATCCAGATTGTCGACGATCACCAGAAGATCGCGGTCGCCGAGGAGCCCGCGCGCCGCGTCGAGGAGCTCGTTCACGCTCTGCAGCAGCGTGCCGGGATACTTGCGCAGCACCTGCTTGACCTCGGTCCGGTATTCGCTCTCCTGCTTGAACAGCGCCTTGAGTGAACCGAAGAGGCTTCCAAGGAACGGCAACTCCGCCTTGAGCTCCATCCCTGCCGCAGCCTCGGCGTTGAAGTTCTGCGCCCACTTCGTCGTGCGGACGACCTCATCAAACCATCCTGTCACGCGCTTCAGCAGATCGGCCGGCAGCGGCGTCCCCCGCTCGCGCATCTTCTGCTCGACGGCTAGCGCCATGTTGAGCAGCAGATCCTCGCCCTCGATGCGGAAGGGATCCATCTCGACTGTCGCCTCGATGTACACCGGCTCATACGCCTCGCTCAGCCGCTCGGTGAGCCGGAGGATCTCGGTGCTCTTGCCCGCCCCACGATGGCTCACGAAGGTGGCGTGGACGAATCGGTCGTGGGGTCGCCACTCGAGCTCCTTCTCGAGTGCCACCATCGACTGATCGCCGCGTGCAAGCGAGAAATCCTGCCAGCGCGGGTCGTCGGTCGGGAGCGGCACGTCCGGGTCGCAGTTGCGCACGACGTCCCGGAGCGTCTTCGCTCGAGCAAGAGGGGGCGGAGGACGGCGGACGAGGTTGGACATGGGGCGTCGGGGCTCCCGCGCCAGCGTAGTCCAAGATGCAGGCGGAGGCACCAGAGCTGCGCGGACGCGGCCCCGAGCCCGTCAGGGCGCCGCGGCAGCCGCGGTCCCGAAGACGCGCTCGTGGCGGGCGCTCACGTGGCAGCCCATGCACGACGCGACCCGGCCGGCGGACGTCACCTCGCCCGAGGGCGTGACCGTGCCGTAAACCCAGCCCGCGTCGGTGCCGGGCGTCTCCGGCGCGACCTTCAGCACCACGTAGGCGCCCGCGAAGCGGGAAGCGCGGTAGATGCGCTCGCCGTCGCGCACGTAAGGATCGAAGTGGTCCGGTGTGCCGGAAGCATCGTTCGACGACGACGGCGGGGGCTCCGGAAACTCGGGGGCCTTGTCCACGAGCTCGGGATGGTAGCTCTCCTTGACGAGCACCTGTCCGACCGGCTGGGAGACCGGCGCTTCAGTCTGCACGAGCGGATAGGTGTCGTGGTTCCTGGCGAACACAGAGTAGAGCTTGCGAGCGTGGCCGCCGTCTTCGGCGTCGCTCATGCGGGCGCGCCCGGGCAGCGGCAGGCGGCAGAGCCAGGGCGCCCAGCGGAGCTCGTCGTCGACACGGCCCCAGGCCTTGTAGTCGCGAAACGCCGAGGCGATGAGCGGGACGAAGCGGGCGTCGATCTCGGCGGCCGCAGCCGGCGTCGCGGAGGGCGCCGCCGTGGCGGAGGACGAGGCTGCCGACGGAGGACTCGTCGCGCCCTCGGCGTCCGGTGAGGTGGGTTCGTCCAGCGAGTGGCTGCACGCAGACGCGAGCACGAGAAGGAGCAAGGCGTAGCGCATGAGGCCGATCGTACGATCGAACCGACCGGAAGTTCTGGACCTCGTGCGCCGCTCCGCACGCTCTCCGCGACCGCGATCACGGCGCCGGCGGCGATGACCCGGCGGGCGGCGATGACCCGGACGGCGACGGCTCGGGCGACGGCGGAGCGGCGCGCGTCGGCTGGCAGCGCGGACAGAAGTAGGTCGACCGCATCATCGTCCCCTGCCGGCGCATCTGGACCGCGGCGCCGCAGTCGTAACAGGCGCGCCCCTCGCGGCCGTACACGGCGACCGGCCTCCGGCCCCGGTCGAAACCGGTGCGCGTCGTGCGCGTGTGGAGGTAATGCCCGGTGGGGCCCCGGTACGCGCCAGCAGGATCCCGCGGCTCGACGTTGGCCTGCAGGAGCTGGCGGCCGAGGTCGATCATGGCGGAGAGCTCCTCGTCCGAGTACGCCCGCACCGGGGCGAAGGGGTCGAGCCGCCTCCGGAAGAGGAGCTCGCTCTTGTAGACGTTGCCGATGCCGGCGACGACGCGCTGATCCATGATCGCGACGCCGAGGGGCACGTCGTCGAGCGCCCGGAGGCGGCGGAGCGCCTCCGCGGCGTCGAAGCCGTCGGCGAGCAGATCCGGGCCGAGGCTGCCGAGGAGCCGGTCGCCGCGCACGGCGCTCGCGCGGAGCAGGCGCACGATGGGCGCTCGAAAGCAGACGGCGACGTAGCCCGGGACCGCGAGGATCGCCGTCGCCGTCGACTCCGACCGCTTCCAGCGCTCGCCCTCCCGGTACAGGTGCCACGCGCCGCTCATGCGCAGGTGCGTGTGGAGCACGGTGCCCTCGTCGAAATAGATGAGGAGGTTCTTGCCGCGCGCCTCGACGCGCTCGACCCGGAAACCGACGAGCCGATCGCACCGCCGGTCGCTCCGGGGCAGCTCCAGCGCGAGGACGCGCGCGCCCTCCAGGGCAGGGCCGAGGGCAGCGGCGATCCGGAAGAGGGTGTCGCCTTCAGGCATGAGCGTCTCCGGATGCTCTTGGTGCGGCGCGGCCGGATCGCAAGGGGTTTACAGCCCGAGGCGAGCTGGGCTCTCATGGCCGGAACCCCCGACGCTCTCGAGGCTCTCCATGGCAGCCACCATCGTCCGCGCAGCGCTCACGATCGACGGGCTCCCCACCCCCCTCGCGGTCAAGGAGCTCGCCGGGACGGAGGCGATGTCGGAGCTCTATGGCTTCGAGATCACCGTCGTCTGCGCCGATACATGCCTCGACCTCGACGCGCTCGTCGCCGAGGCGGCCGTGCTCACGCTCGAGCGCGGCGGCGCCGCGCGCCACATCCACGGCATCCTCAGCCGCTTCGAGCAGGTCCACACCGCGGCGCACGAGGCGGCCTACCGCGCCACGCTGGTGCCGGACGTCTGGCTGCTCGACCAGCGGTACGACTGCCGCGTCTTCCAGGGCGTCACCACGGCCGAGGTCATCGAGCGCGTGCTGAAGCTCGGCGGCATCCGGCGCTGCGAGGTGGTGCTCCAGCGCCGCTACGAGCCGCGCGACCTCTGCGTCCAGTACCGCGAGTCGGACTGGGCGTTCCTCAGCCGCCTCATGGAAGAAGACGGCATCTTCTACTACTTCGAGCACACGGACGCCGGCTCGACGCTGATGATCTCCGACACGGCCTCTGTCCACTCGCCCATCGCGCCGGAGGAGCTGCGGTATCGCCCCGTGGCGGGGGCGCTCCACACGGGCGAAGGAATCGATTCGTGGAGCTTCGCGCAGCGGGTGCGGCCAGGGAAGGTCACGACACGCGAGGTGCCGTTCGAGAACCCCGCGTCGGTCGTGGACAGGGCGGCCGAGAAGGGCCGCCACACGGATCTCGCCGTGTTCGCGTATCCGGCGAGCCCCGCGGCGCAGGACCGCCTCGACGCGCTCCAGGCGACCGCCGCCGTGGGACAGGGGCAGGCGTACTCGGTGCGGCTCGCCCCCGGCGCGCGGTTCCGGCTCGAGGACCACCCGCGGGAGAGCTTCAACGCGGAGTACCTCGTCACCAGGCTCCACCACGCCGTGCGCCCCGACGCCAGGGAGGGCTATCTCTGCACCTTCGAGTGCGTGCCCGCCGGCGTCGCGTTCCGCGCCCCGTGCAGGACGCCGAAGCCGCGCATCGCCGGCCCGCAGGCCGCGACCGTCGTCGGGACGCAGGGCGCCGAGATCGAGACGGACAGCGACGGGCGGGTGCGGGTCAGGCTGCACTGGGATCGCAACGGCAACGACGCGGAGAACGCGTGCTGGGTCCCGGTCGCCCAGATGGCGTCGGGGGCCGGCTACGGGGCGATGCACATCCCGCGCGTCGGCAGCGCCGTGCTCGTCGAGTTCCTGGACGGCGACCCGGATCGGCCGATCGTGACCGGCCGCGTGTACACGGTCGTCAGCCCCTACCCCTACGCGCTCCCCGCCGAGAAGACCAAGTCGACCCTGAGGACCCAGTCCACCCCCGGGGGCGGCGGGTACAACGAGCTGCGCTTCGAGGACCAGGCGGGGCGGGAAGAGGTCTACCTGCGCGCCCAGCGCGACCTCCGCGTCGAGGCCCGGAACGACGCGAGCCGCAGCGTCGGCGGAGACGACGCGCTGTCGGTGACGGGCGCGCGGGCCGTGACCGTGGGCGGCGCCGAGACCGTGACCGTCGCGGGCGCGCGGGCCGTGACCGTGGGCGGCGCCGAGACCAGGACGGTGGCGGCCGATCAGACGACCACGGTCGGCGCCGACAGCTGGGTCTCGGTCGCCGGCGACCACACCGTCGCGGTGACCGGCGATCGGCGGGACATCGTGGCCGGCGATCGCAGCGCGTGCGTCGGCGGTGACGCGTCCGTCAAGGTCCGCGGCGACCGCACGGTCACCGTGTCGGGGAGCCAGGAGGTCACGATCCTGAGCGCGGAGTCGAGGAGCGTCGCGGGCAACCACACGCTGTCGGTCGGCGGCACGATGCAGCAGGTGATCGACGGGCACTGCTCGCTCACCGCGAGCTCGCTGGAGTGCGGGATCACCGACGGCGCGCTCGAGGTGACGTGCAGCGGCGCGGTGCGCGTCGAGTCGGAGCAGGAGATCCAGATCGGCGGCCCGAACATCTCCCTCTTCGCCGACTCGACGATCCGGATCCGCGCGCAGGACATGATCGTCCTCGAGATCGGCAACGCGAAGGACGCCAGCACGAAGGCCGCGCGGATCGAGATCACCGCGAGCGGGATCTACGTGACCAACGGGACGGCCACGGAGGAGCTCACCGGCGGGACGGTGCGCCTGAACTGCTGAGCGCGGGGCGCGGCGGAGAGGCCCGGAGATCCGTGAAGCTACGCAACGAGACAAGGCACCCGGCGCTGCTCCTCAGGACGGCGTCGTCGCGCAGCGACGATCACATGCTGGGCTGCGTGATCGCGCGGCCCACGTACCGCGTCGCGGGCGGCGCGCTCGTCGCGACGCCCGACGACCCGTGGCCGATCTCGAGCGCGCCCGCGCCGACGCCCCTCGGCCAGATGCCGGGGGACAAGCCGTTTTACATGGGCGGGATCGACGTGCTCCTCGGCGGGAAGGTGCGGCAGCCCGGCGGCGCGGCGAGGCCGCGGCTCGACGTCGAGCTCGAGGTGGGGAGGAGCTTCCGGCGGCGGATCGCCGTCCTCGGCGACCGCGCCTGGGTGCCGGGCGCCGGCGGCAGCCTGGTCCCGAGCGAGCCGGAGCCGTTCGTGTCCATGGAGCTCGGCTACGAGCGCGCGTTCGGGGGGACGTGCCCCACGGACTACGGCCTCGACATGCCGTTCACGCCGAACCCCGCGGGGCGAGGGTTCTACCTCGACGCGAAGAACGCGCTCGGCAAGCCGCTGCCGAACCTGGAAGACCCGGGCCGGCTCCTCACGGCGTTCGGCGACAGCCCGGATCCCGTCGGCCTCGGGTACTACCCGGGCGCGGGCGCGCTCCGCGTGAAGGCGGCCACGAGCGCCGCCATGCCGAGCCCGAGCCGGCTCGCGCCCGGCAGGACGCCCGAGCTCACGGTGCGGCACACGGACATCCTGCCGACGCTCTTCAACATGGGGCACCCCGGCATGATGATCGAGGCCGGCGGCGAGCCGAAGCCGGGCGACGGGATCCGGCTCTCGCACGGGCTGCGCGGCGGCGACCTCGCGTTCGCCATGCCGGCGCTGCGGATGCACGTCCACGTGCAGCTCGAGGAGCGGCAGTACGTGTTCCCGATGCACCTCGACCAGATCGGGATCGTCGCCGGGGAAGGTCGGGTGTTCTTCTCGCTCCGCTGCGTGTTCGAGTACCGGGTCCGCAAGGAGGAGCGGCGCTCGGTGACGCTGTACGATGGAGCGGCGCCCGGGGTGATCCCGGGGAGCTACCGCGTCGTCCACGAGGACGGCTGAGGGCGCGAGCGGAGCGCGGTGGGGGCCGGTCAGGAGAGCCGGCGCGCGGCGGCGGGGTGACCGAGGAGGACCTGATGGAGATCGGATTCGATGACATCCTGCCCTACCTCGCGAGCGCGTACCGGCGGGGCGTGCTCGCGCCGTTCATCGGCTCGGGGATGAGCAGGCCCGCGTGTACGAGCTGGCTGGACCTGCTCCGGGGGCTCGCCGACGCGACGGGGGTCGACGTGCCCGCGCACCTCCGGGAGGCCGGGACCGACGCGAGGCTGGACACCTCGGAGCTGTACCGGCTCGCCGACAAGGCGGTGCTCGGGCTGGCCTCCCTGGAAGCGGAGGCGCGCGCGGACGCGTACCGCGAGGCGCTGAGCCAGGGCGGCAAGCCCGCGGGCGCGTGCGACGTCCCGGCGCAGACGGCGGCGCTCGCGCGCTGCACCTGGCCGCTCGTCCTCACCACGAACTACGACGACCTGTACGTGGTGAGCCGGATGCGGCAGTCCGGCGCGGGCGAGATGGCCGCCGTGGGCCGGACGGGCGCGCCCTCCCGGGAAGCCAGGCGGGACGAGACCGACGCGCCCGAGGTGCTCGGGCGGAGCGTCGAGGACTGCCACAAGGTCCTCCGCTCGCTGGAGTCCCCGACGCGGCCCATCCTGTGGGCGCTGCAGGGCTTCCTGGGCGGGCAGGCCGCGGGGCTCGACGTGCTCGAAGAGGAGCTCGTCCTCGACGCGCGGCGCCGCGCCGAGCTCGCGGGCCAGGTGGTGGCGGGCTACCAGCAGTACCAGCACGCCGTCAACGCGCAGCCGCACTTCCGGCGCGCGTTCGCGGAGGTCCTCTCCCGGCGATCGCTGCTCTTTCTCGGCTCCGGAATCCTCGAGGACTACCTCATCAACCTCTTCGGAGAGATCGCCCACCACTACGGGCCTGGTCCCCACCCTCACTTCGCGCTGTTCTCCGCCGACCGGAGGGCGACCCTCGACGTGCGCTTCCTCCAGACGCGGCTGGGCATCGCCCCCGTGTTCTACAAGGACTACGCGGAGCTCCCGGAGCTGATCGGCCGGCTGACCGATGCCGTCGGGGAGCGCAGGGCGCCGGCGACGTCGGGGGGCGCGCCGGCGACGTCCTCGGGCGCCGTGAAGGCGCTGGGGGGCGCCGTGAAGGCGCCGGTGGCGTGGATGCCGGACGAGCTGGGGTTCAGCCTGTCCGAGGGCGCGACGTGTCCCCCTGACGGGGCGCGGAGGCTCCGGCTCCGGTACGCGCCGCTCTCCGTGCCCGGCGCCGGGGACGGCCGCGCGTGCGTCGTCGTCAGCGTGGGCCGGACGCTCGCGGACAACCGCCCGCTCCTTGGCTCACAGGCGAGGGACTTCCTCGACAGGGCGCGACAGGCCGGGCTCGTCGCGGACACGGCGCCCGGGGGCTGGCGGCCGCTGGACGGCGCGCCGTCGTACGCCTTCCGGTTCGGCGACGCGCCGATCTTCGGCGTCGCCGCCCGCGACCGCCGACCGGAGCCGCCGCGCGCCGCCGGGGACGACAGTCCGGAGGACAGCCGGGACCTCGGCGTCATCGCGGAAGCGATCTGCGCGACCTTGCGCGCGGTCGACGCCGCGGGGTTCCGCCGCGTGCACATCGGCCCGGTGGCCTCGGGGAAGCACCGGCTGTGGCACCCGCTCCACCCGTTCGTCCAGACGCTCGCCGGCTTTCGCGAGTTCTTCCGCGAGAACCCGGCCGCGGGCATCGAGCACCTCGAGCACCACGTGTTCTCGCCGGCGATCTGGTTCCCGGTGGTCGCCGGCAAGGTCCCTGTCGCGGAGATGCTGTCGTCCGGCATGATGAAGATCTGGGTCGACATCCGGGACGCCGGCGGCACCTCGGAGATCTTCGCGGTGACCGCCTGCGGTCCGACGCGCGTGGGCGAGATCAAGGCGCTCTGCGGGCTCGCCCCGGCGCGGTGGAGCACGGAGATCCTGCCCCGGCCGAGCAAGGTCGAGCCGTCGAGCGCGGACGATCTGCTGGTGACGCCCACGTCGATCGTCGTCTTCTCGCCCCGGCGCTAGGTCCTGTCCCTAAAATCGGAGCCAGCAGCGGGCGCAGGCGAGCGCGACGATGGCGGCGTAGTTGCGGAGCGTCTTCTCGTAGCGCGTGGCGAAGCGGCGGGCGTTCTTGAGCAGGTTGAACGCGCACTCGATCGCGAAGCGCTCCTTGTACAGGTGCCGGTCGTAGGGGAGCGCGGGGATGCGGCTGGCGTTCGAGGGGATGACGGCGACCGAGCCCATCGCGGCGAGCTGGGCTCGGAGCGCGTTCGAGTCATACGCCTTGTCGGCGATGAGGCACCGCGGTGCGCAGCGCGCGATCAGCTCCGGGGCGGGCACGGTGTCGTGGCGCTGTCCCTCGGTGATCGCGAACTCCAGGGGCGAACCCAGGGCATCGACGATCAGGTGAATCTTGGTGGAGAAGCCGCCACGAGATCGGCCAATGCCTTGCCCCTCCGGCCCCCTTTGGCGCCCGCAGCATGCTGGTGGGCCCGGACGATCGTGGCGTCGAGGCTGAACCATTCCGGGTCGACACCCACCTGCAGCTGCTTCAGTAGCCGCTGCCACTTGCCGGACTTCGACCAGCGGTCGAAGCGGTTGAAGACGGTCTTCCAGGGACCGAACTCGCCCGGCAGGTCACGCCACGGGGCACCGGTCCGGAGGATCCAGAGCACCGCCTCCACGAACCGCCGGTCGTCGAACGCAGGACGTCCCCGTCCCGTCTCGCTCCGCAGAAACGCTTCCACCTTCGCCCACTGGCGGTCGTCGAGCTGCACGCGCAACGGCATCGTTGCTCCGCCTCAGCAGACCCGAGCCAGGCGGGCCAACTTTTCGGCTACCCACGATTTTAGGGACAGGACCTAGTTCCGTGTGTCAGAAGTCCCGCCAGGATTCCTGAGACGACGCGGCAGGGTCAGCTCGCGCGCCTCTGGCAGGACACGCCGAAGGTGGTGTTCTCGTCGACGATCGACAAGGTCGAGAGCGGATCCATGTCCACCGCGACAGTCCCGTCAGCGAAGGCGCGCTTGAGCGAGAGCCGCACCAGGCCGTCCTGCTGCGGCTCGACGCGCTCCTTTGCGATCGGGGGTCGCAGCACGTAACGCAGCAGCGCCTCCCTCGCCGCGGCATGGTGCGCACCGGCGCGCGTCTCGGGCGGCGCCGGGAACGACGTGCTGGTGGGCGACGGTGGGGACGACTTGCTCAACGGCGACGCGGGCAGCGACACCTTCTTGGAGAGCGGGGTGGACGATGCCTACGACTCCTCGAGCATCCAGCGCGGGGCGGGAGGCGACACGCTGAACGGCGGCACGCCGACGACGGGTACGCTGGATCGCGCCGACCATGGACAGCGCAGCGCCGATTTGACGATCACCCTCTGCACCGACCCTACCGAGCCGAAGGGGGGCTCGACCGCGCACTCTCGTGTGCTCGCCGAAGCGGGCGACGGCGCTCCACGACGGCATCCCCGGCTCGCGCCTCGTGGTGCTCGAGCGCAGCGGGCACATGGGCCATATCGAGGAACCGCAAGAGTTCGCCGGCGCGATCGCCGAGCTCGGCGCTCCGAGTACGCGCTGACTCCAGGCTGCGGGTGAGGGCGCGGGCAAAAAGGCGGCGCGCCGCGTGGAGGCGCGAGGTCGATGGCCTTCAAGGCTGCTCGCCATCCCGCTCCCGCGGCGCCGTGAGTGCGAAGCCGATCCGTCGAGCGAGCGCATGGCACGACAGGACCCAAGCGCGGGCGCCGCGATGGGGAGGAGGGGAAGCCTGACGCAGGTGCTCACCCCACTGTCGGAATCCGTCGATACCAGCAGCACCCCAGCGTTCCTCCCGCCGCCCAATGACACACGACGCGAGCTCGATAGCAGCACCGCGCCGTCGGCGCGTCGCGGGAGAGTCCACAGCAAGGCGGTAATGAAAGTCCACAAAGCCCCCCCGGCCTCCCGCCTCTCTGCTCGAATTCAGGGCTGATTCGCAGGTCTTCGACCTGTCCGGCGGATATCAGAACATCCTCTTTGCGCGAACCACTCACTCGCTGGAAAACCGCATGCCCCGCGCCCACCCTCGGCCGCGGCCCCCTCACCCTCGTGACGACCGCCAGCCAGGAAAACTCCGCCCCGAGCGCGGCGAGGAAGCCACGCCAGCGTGCGGCGCACGCGTGACATGTCACGCCTGAAGCGTGACATCGACCGTGACATGTCACGCCTGAAGCGTGACATGCTCCCCGCTTACATTGGACAAGCTGTCGGGCGACGGAGCTGAATGACGGAGCCATCAGACGCCCCAAAAGAGCCCTCTCCGGCTGGGCTCTTCACGATCGCACTGCGGAGGCGAGATGGGGGCGTGACAGGTTGCGGGAGGGAGGAGGAACGCTGGCTGGCACGCGGGTTGCGTACTGCAACCGACGCGTGAGGCTGTGCGGGACGTTTGCCCCCGAGCAGTCCATCGCCGGTCAAGCGAGGTACCAACCGCCAGGACTGCCTTCCGAACGTCATGAAGCCGGCCGTTCTGCTCGAGCCGGCGACGCATGCGCGGAGTTTATCGCAGCGTGCAGCGCTCCCGACCGCCCTTCTCGCCGTGCCCATCGCGCCTCCCCCGCAGGGGCGTCGATGGGATCTCTCTGAACCTAAGGAGATCCTTAATGCATGTCCGTATCCGGGCTCAAAGCCTACTATTCGCATGGTTCACATGGCTCACATCGCTCCTCGCCGGAGCGCTCTCCCTGGGCGTCCTCGGCTGCGCGAACGACAGCGCGCCGCCATCAGGCGACGATCTGCGCCTCCGCTTCCCTGAGCAGGCCGCACAGGTGCTCGAGGGCAGCAACGCGTTCGTCGCCGTGGACGACGGGTTCACGATCGCCTCGACCGGCGATTCGAGCCGCGGCCTCGCGGAGCTGTTCGAGCGCCGCGGCGGGCTGCACGCCAGCCTGCCCGAGCGCGGGGAAGGAGAGCTCCGCTTCCATCTTCCCGGCGGCTTCGAGGTGGGCGTGCGCGAGATCGACGCCGAGGGCGAGGGCGCTATCGTCGAGCGCGCCGTCGCGTACCGGCGGCAAGGCGGGACGTCGTTCTGGTCCGCGGTCGACGCCGGCTACGAGGAGTGGCTGCTGCTCGACGCGGGCGTGGCGAACGGCGACGCACCGGCGGCCGAGTGGGAGGTCAGCGGCGCGACGCTGCGACAGGACGGCGATGCGGTCGAGGTCGCCGGTGCGGACGGCGCGGCGCGGCTGCGCGTGACGGCGCCGGCGGCGTATGCGAGCGGAGGGCGGCCGGTCCCGGTGCGGCTCGAGGTGCGCGGCGCGAGGATCGCGCTCTGGGTCGACGCGGGCGGCGAGGAGGTGCTGGTCGACCCGATATGGGCGCCGAGTCCCAATATGAGCACGGCGCGCCGCGCCCACACCGCCACGGAGCTCGCGAACGGCCAGGTGCTCGTCGCGGGCGGGTTCGGTAGCTCCACCTTGAACAGCGCCGAGCTGTACGATCCGAGCACCAACAGCTGGGCGCCTGCCGGAACAATGACCTCGACCCGGATGTATCACACCGCGACGCGCCTCGCGGACGGTCGGGTGCTGATCGTCGGTGGGTCTGTCGGCAGCACCTACCTGGCGACCGCCGAGCTCTACAACCCGGCGACCAGCACCTGGACGTCCGCCGGAACAATGGGCACGGCCCGGAGGGCTCATACCGCGACGCGGCTCTCGAGCGGTCAGGTGCTGATCGTCGGTGGGAATTCCAGTGGCAGCACCTACCTGGCGACCGCCGAGCGCTACAACCCGGCGACCAACACCTGGACGCCCGCCGGAACGATGAGCACGCAGCACAGCCATCACACCGCGACGCAGCTCACGAATGGCAACGTGCTCGTCGCCGGCGGGCGCAACAGCGTCGGGACCGTGGGCAGCGTCGACATCTACGACGCGGTGAACAACACCTGGTTGCCGAGCCCGGCGGCTCCGGCAATGTCCGTCGCCCGCAAAGATCACACGGCGACACAGCTCCTGGACGGCAGGGTGCTCGTCGCTGGCGGCCTCACCAGCTCCGACGCCACGACGAGCATCGAGATCTTCGACCCGGGGTTGTCCAGCTGGACGACGGTCGCGCCGATGGGTGATGCCCGCTACTCTCACACCGCGACGCGGCTGAACGACGGCAGGGTATTCGTGGCGGGCGGCGCTGGCGCAGGAGACAACTACGGTGGTTTCTCGAGCGCCGAGGTCTACGATCCCTCGGACAATACCTGGGAAGAGGTCGTGGAAGACATGAGCACCATCCGCATCGAACACACGGCGACGCTGCTCTCGAGCGGCAAGGTGCTCCTCGCGGGCGGCTACGACTTCACAGGGCTGAGCGTCATGGAGACGTCGAGCGCCGAGCTCTACGACCCGAAGGGCAAGAAGTGGACGAGCCTCTCGCCGATGACGCACACGCGCGCCAGGCCGACCGTGACGCGGCTGAGCGATGGCCGGGTGCTCGCCGTGGGCGGCGCCCTGGGTGACACGAGCGCCGCGGTGTACAACCCGGCGACCGATGTCTGGACAGCAACCGGGCTGCTGACCGTGGAGCGCGTGGGTCACACCGCGACGCTGCTGGCGAACTCGAAGGTCCTGGTGGTGGGGAGCTCTGCCAGCCCCACGACTGCGAACGCCGAGCTGTTCGACCCCTCCACCAACACCTGGACGACCGCGGGCGCCACCACGGCCACGAGCCCCAAGCGCTTCGAGCACACCGCGACGCGGCTCCTCGACGGCAAGGTGCTTATCACCGGAGGGATACAGGCTGGCTCTAGTCCCGCGACCTATCTGAAGAGCACCGGGATCTTCGATCCCGTGGCCAACGCCTGGCTGTTTGGGAGCGCGAATATGTCGGTTGAGCGCGCAAAGCACGTGGCGGTGCTGCTCCAGAGCGGCAAGGTGCTCGTCGCGGGAGGCACGAACGCCACGTCATCTTCGCTGGATACAGTCGAGATCTACGATCCAGCAACCAATACCTGGACGTCTGCAGCCGCAATGCCGGCCGTCCGCAGCGACTTTGACGCGGTCGTGCTCAACAACGGCGACGTGCTGGCGGTTGGCTCGACCACAGTCCCCAGCGTGTACAACCCGGGATCGAATTCCTGGACGCATCTTACGGGGGAGACTGTCGGCTCCCGCGACGAACCTACCCTGACGAAGCTCAACAACGGCATGGTGCTGATTGCAGGAGGGAAGCAGTGGGGCAGTAGCACCGCCTGGGCGGCCTCGCTCCTCTTCGATCCCGCAACCAACCACCGCATCCAGACCGCGGACATGAAATATCCCCGTTACGGGCATGGATCGGTCTTGCTCTTCGACGGCAGGGTGCTGGCCGTCGGGGGCGTCGACAGCAGCGGCTCCGCCGTGTCGAGGCCTGAGTACTACACCCCCTGACGCTGCCCGGCGCCGGGGCCGACCGTCGCGGGGACCCTCGACCTCCCCTCGCGGCATGGTCGGCCCCGGAAGGGGCGGAAGGCTCAGGCCTGCTTGCGCGCCTCCGCCTCCTCCACCGCCTTGCGGATCCCCCGCAGCATCTCCAGCACCGCGTCCGCCCCGCCCCACGGATACGCCATCCGCAGGGTCCCCTCGAGCAGCGCGTCGAGCGACCCGCCGTCGGCCCCCGCCGCCCCCGCCGATCCGGCTATTACCGCCCAGCCTCGTTGATGCTCCAGCCCCTCGCATCGAGCATGCTGCGTGATGGTGAGGAGTTCTGCGCAGCGAAGATGGCCATCCTGGAGGGTGCTCGCTCCGCGTACCCGACGAGGGAGGACGACGTCCACGGAGCTATGTCCATGCATTCTGGTTAAGCGTACAGGATTCTCAAAAAAAGAGACTAGCACGTGGCTGCCACCATTCCGATCACCGCTCGGGAATTACCACCCATCGTTGCTCCCACGCCCGCCTCACGACGGGGTAGGTCCACCCGAGGAGCGGAGCAGCGGCGCGGGGCCGGCCACAAAATAGGCGACGAGGAGACCTGATCTTGGCCGACAGCCTCCTCGTCGTGCTCCGGTTCTCTTGCCCAAGAATCGAAGCGGTTGGTCCTCCCCCGCTTCCGCGGACAGTCTTACTATGCCGCGCGCGCGGCCACGTAGGTCTTCAATTCGACCTCGATCGGGCTCATGTAGGCGAGCCGTGAGTGCCGGCGTTTCAGGTTGTAGAAGTTGTCGATGTAGTCTCTGACCGAGGCGGTGGCGGCCGCTCGCGTCGGGTAGCGCTCGTACTCGACCAGCTCCGCCTTCAGCGTCGCGAAGAAGCTCTCGGCCACGGCGTTGTCCCAGCAGTCGCCAGCGCGGCTCATGCTTGGGATGAGCCCGTGGGCCCCGAGCACGAGCCGGTAGTCGTCGCTGGCGTAGGGGCTGCCGCGGTCCGAGTGGTGCACCAGTCCAGGCGCCGGCCTCCGCGTTCCCAAGGCGAACGCGAGCGCGGTGAGCGCCAGGGCGCGATCGTTGAACGCGCTCGCGGCCCAGCCGACCACGCGGCGCGAGAACAGGTCCAGGATCACGGCTAGGTACAGCCAGCCCTCGCCGGTTGGAATGTACGTCACGTCCGTCACCCAGACCTGGTTGGGCGCTCGAGCATCGAATTGCCGCTCGATCACATTCGGGGCGATCGGGCCGTTATGCCGCGAGTCGGTGGTGCGGCGGAAGCGCCGCTTCCTCCGAGCCGCGAGCCTCTGAGCGCGCATCAGCCGCTCGACCCGTTTCTTGCCGACGCGCATGCCGCGAGCACGCAAGTCGGCGTGGATGCGCGGACTGCCATAGCGGCCACGACTCTTGTGGTGCACGGCCCTGATCTGCGCGCTCAGTTGAGCGTCGGACTTGGCCCGCGCGGACTCCGAGCGCTTGGCCCATGCGTAGTAGCCGCTGCGCGAGACCAGCAACACCGCGCACAGCACCAGCACCGGGTAGTGCGCCTTCTCCGCGTCGATGAACTCGAACCTCACTCGTTTTCCTTCGCGAAGAAGGCCGCCGCTCTTTTTAGGATCTCGCGCTCCATCTCCAGCCGCTTCACGTCGCGGCGCAGCCGCTGCAGTTCTTCACGCTCCGGCGTCGTCAGCGCCCCCGGCGGGCCGTGGCCCGCGTCGGTGTCCGCGCGTTTGATCCAGTCGCGCAGCGACGTCTCGGTCAGGTCGAGGTCCTTCGCCACCTGACCGATGCTCCGGTCGCTCGCCTTTGCCAGCCGTACCGCCTCCGCCTTGAACTCGGGCGTGAACGCCCTCCTCTTTCTCCGTCCCATCCCTGCCTCCTGGTGCCGTCGGGGGTGTCGACGGAAGCGGGGGAGGACCACACGACTTCTTTCTTTCGGAGCCCGATTCCGCAGCCCGCGTGCTCGCTGTCTACGCTTCGTGGTCCGGGTTGCACTCGGTCACCACGCAAGACTCGCTTCCGACTGGCGGCCCTACCTTGGTCGGGCAGGAATTCAACCCGCTGGGTCGCTACATCAGGTTTCAGTTGGTGTGGACTTCACATGGCATCCTCCTGATCGAAGCTGTGCTTGGCGCACCGTAGGTAAAAGAAGCCGGAGCGCAGCACGAAGAAGTGTAGCGCAGCAAACCGAAATGGTGGGACCGCGAGCGTCGTGATGGCTCGGTCCTGGGTCGAAAGAGCGTGGTCCAGGCGGCGCCGAGCGCGCTATGGGGCGCATCGGCGTGCCGTGGGCACACGTGTCCGTCCGGGCGTTGGTCTGGCCCGGGAGGCGCGTCGCGAGACGCTATGCGGCGTCACCGGGCGCCTTGCGGCGCAGAACGGTGCTTTTCCAGTACGGTGGCCGCCGCGTGGACGCTGGGAGAGCGTGCTGAAACATCAGTCGGCTCGCCGAGCGCGGAGAGGAAGCGGGCGATGTTCCTTGGCTCGGTGACCATGGCGACGAGCTTCATCCGCCCCTTGCAAGCTGGGCACTCGAGGACATCGATCGCACATGTGCGGCGCAAGAGCTCGGCGCGGTTTGTCGACCGCTCGATAGCCGCCACGCTTGCGTTTCGGAGCGGCGTCATCGTCCGCCTTCGTAGGCTCTTCTGGCTTCGCAGGGCGCGGTCCGATGCGCTTGCGCGCCAACGTGGGCGACTTGCCGAGGCGAGCACGCCAGCGTACTTGACGGTATGAAAGCGCGGCGGCGGGACGCTGGCCGCGAGGCGGGCGCGGAGGTCCCTGCGTCCATGCTCGCGACACCCCACCCCGATCGGCTCGTGGATCTCTCGACTCCGGCTTTCGGCGAGCCGAGGTGGAAGGGGACGAAGCTCGTGCTCTGGAATCAGTTCGGCAACGCGTTCACCGGGGTACACTGCGCCGTCGGCACGCGCGCAGGCCAGCCCCACCACCTGTACACCACGGACCTCCACGAGGCGCGGACCGCGGGCGTCGCGGCCGAGGCCGAGGGGTATTTCTTCGTGGCGCGCGATCCAGGCATGAGCGGCACGACCGCGCTGCTCAGGGCGCGCTTCGGGCCGAACGCCGCGCGCGCCGCGACCTCGCGCTCGCGGAGCTCGGCCTCGGTCGCCGGGCCGAGGCCCCGAAGCGCGAGCGCCAAGCGCGAGCGCCCGGGCCGCGAGCTCGCGCAGCCCGCTGTGCGCGCGCCGCCGGTTGATCCCGCGCATCTCCTCGCCCAGGGCGACGTCGAGCCCGCGGCCGCGGAGCAGCGACAGCAGCGCGTGCCGCCGCTCGCGCGCCAAGAGCTCCTCGTCGAGGCTGGCCTCGACCCCCGCGGGGCGCGCCGTCAAGTTGGTGAGCCCCAGCGCCTCGCGCTTCAGGACGAGCCCCGCCGCCCTGGCCGCGGCCGAGAGCGGAGCGCGGGCCGGCGCGTCGATCTTCTGCAGGCAGCACGAGACGAGCGCCAGATCGCAGGGCGCCTCGGCCGTCGCCGCCACCATGCGATCCCCGAGCTCGCCGCAAGCGTGCAAGCCGACCGGCAGATCGTCCGGAGCGAACGCCAGCGCCTGCTCGAAGGCGTCGAACGCCACGAAGCGCGCGCGGCCCCCGGCGGCCAGCGCGGAGGCCGTGGCCACACGGTCGGACTCGCTGGGCGACGGAGGGAGGCGAGGGCGACGGGGGCATGCGAGAGCCGGGGGCGGGGCGAGGACTACCGGATCCGCGCGGCGCCAGGAGGGCGCCTCGGGCGCGTCGCTGGGGGGAGATCGCCGAGGCCTGAGCTCGGCTCAGATCGGTCGATGCGCTGGTTGCCCACGATCCGCGCGCCCCGCGCCGAGACCGGCGGCGGGAAAACCTCGGACGTCCATCCAGGGCTGGGTCGCTCGCCCCCCTGATACGCAGCGCTCTGCCCAGCTCTGGCTCAACGGCAGGCGGGCCTCTTCCCGCCGTTCCAGGGCGTCCGATCGGTGATCCGCGTCGCGCTCGAGCGCGTCGCCACGTCGTGCGGTTACGCGGTGCCGCTCCTGGCCTACGAGGGCGAGCGGGACACGCTGTCCAGGGCAGGTCCCAAAGGTGGGGCTCGACGTCTCCGAAACGTTTGGACTTCCTTCTGTGGAACGTGGTGTCAAGATGGATCCGGGGCACCCTGACGCCTCGCGGGTCAGGCGCCTGGAGAGACGACGAGAGGAGAGGAAATGAGCGGCGGGCTGTTCTCGAATGACGCGATCGCGACCGCACCGGGCTGCGCCGCCGCGGCCATCGCTTGGCGCTATCGGGGCCGTATCCATGCCACGATCGTGGTCAAAGCGACATTTTGCCTCGTGCCCGACGGCACCATGCGACGGATCGAGCCCGAGCGCATCGTCGAGCACGACGTCCCGCATCACGACAACCCGAGCAGCAGCACCCGAATCACCCGCGATCTGGCACCTCATCTGACCAAGGTCGATGTCGTCCTGACGGGACACGCCTACTCACCCACCGAAGCGCCTGCCCAGTCGGTGCAGGTGGGCTTGGCCGTGGCCGACGAGGGGCGCACGCTCCTGCAGAAGTCGCTCCTGGTCCGCCACACCGCGGCATTCCAGCGGATTCCTCTCGTGTACGAGCGGGCGTTCGGCGGGGCGGGGTATTTCGACAACCCCGTCGGTCTGGGGGCGCTTCCCGGTGACGGGGAGCCCAACCTCGTCGCGCCGGCCGGCCCGCGCAGGCCCGCGTGTCTCGGCCCGATCGGCGGGACATGGCCCTCCCGGCGCAAGCTCCTCGGCGCGTGCCAGCGGACGAGCATCGAAGCTCCGTTCGCGGATATCCCCGATGATTTTGCGTGGGAATACTTCCAGGCAGCGCCGCCCGATCAGCGGCTCGACCGCCTGCGCGGCGGTGAGTGGATCGTGCTCCACGGGGTGCGCCCCGGCGTGCCGCGCCTCGCCACGAGGGTGCCGCGCGCGCGCGGCCTCGCGAGCGTCTCCGGATTGACCGAGCACGGCCTCGCGGATGGGACGCTCGTGCTCACCGCGGACACGCTCCGTATCGACGCCGACGAGGAACGGTGCACGCTGGTGTGGCGCGGGCAACTCGCGTTGCCCAGCCGCTCGGCGCTCGCGTCCATGCGAGCGGCCGTGTCCGTGGAGGTCGAGGGGGAGCCGCGGTCATGGCCCGAGCGCTCGACGCCGGCTGCGAGGGCGCAGCCGGCGCCGATCCCCGCGGTCTCCGGCAAGTCGGAGGCCGGGGCCACCGCCGGCGCCGCGCGGCACGGCGGTGCGCCTTCGAAGGCGCGCCTGCTCCACACCGTGCCGCTGGAGGATGAGCCCGAGGGGGCGCCGCGCCCGAAGCCCGCCACGCTGCCGTTCCATCCGGAGCTGCCGCCAGCGATCCCGCCGGCGCCGGCGCCTCAACCTCGGCGCCGAGGACGCGAAGACCTCCTCCTCACGCAACCGTTCCCGACCGCCACGGGAATGGTGTCGCAGGGGCTGGAGCGCGGCACGCTGCCATTTGTGGTGAATCGTCCGTCTGACAGCGCGCCGCACCCCGTTCGCGGCGCATCTCCCGCCGAGATCGAAGAACCAGCGCACCGCGCGCCTGCCGCCGAAAGCGACGTTGCTGCCTCGGCGGCCGCGGAGCCTCCCCTGCCCGATAGCCCGCTGCAAGCGGCGCCGGGGCCCGAGGCGTCGCCGGCGGGCTCGGCGGTGTCCTCGAGCCCCGCGGAGCCGCGAGCCGCCGGGGCCGCGCCCAGGAGGGTTCATGCGGCGGAGCCGGAGGCCTTCTCCGAGGGTGAGACTCCGCCGCCGGCGCCGCAGCCACCGCCGCGAGCGCCGGAGGCTCCCGGTCGTTCGGTGGACGTGAAGCGCGTGCTCTACGGCCGCTTCACCCGGTGACGGCCATCGCAGCGGAACATCCGGCGAGAATTGCCGTATCGCTTGACGTGGTCGACCTTCCGCGGTCTCTTGATATCCATGTCGGCAAAGCACCCGCTCACCATTCGCCTGGAATCCGCGGCGTTCCGCTGCGATCCCCTGCGGGTCCGCACGCTCCGCGGCCGTGAGGCCATCTCGCAGCTCTTCTCGTTCCAGATCTCGATCCTGTGCCTCGATCCCGAGGGGCTGCCGAGGGACGAGGTCGTGGGCGCCGAGGCGACGATCGTCATGGAGCGGGACGGCGTCGTGCTCAGGCGTGTTCACGGCATGATCGCCGAGCTCGTGGATCGCCTGGAGGTCGAGGCGGAACACCGGAGCTACGATCTGCTCCTCGTCCCGCGCGCGTGGCGCCTCACGCTGGTCGAGACGCAGGAGATCTTGATGGATCTCACCATCCCACAGATGATCCAGCAGAAGATCGAGCTCGTGGGCCTCGCGTCGGATGTCCAGCATCGGCTCCTCGAGGCCTATCCGCCGCGCGAGTTCGTCGTGCAGTACAGGGAGAGCGACCTCGCCTTCATCTCGCGCCTCGCGGAGCACCTCGGGATCAGCTTCTTCTTCGATCACGGCGAGGAGCGCGAGGTGCTGGTGCTCACCGACCACATGGCGGGGTTCGGCGCCGTGGGCGACGGCGGCGACGTGGCCTTCCGGCCCAGGGGCGAGCGGCGCGACGTCTTCTCGCTTGAGGTGAAGACTCGCCTCATCCCGGCCGGGTACGTCGTACAGGACTACAACTATCGAAATCCGCGCATCGACCTGACGGCGCATCACGAGCTCCCCGCGGCGTACGCGGGAGGCGTCGTGGAGTACGGCACGCACTTCAAGACGCCGGAAGAAGGGAAATTCTTCGCCCGGGTTCGCGCCGAGGAGCGCCAGTCCACGCGCGATGTCTATGTCGGGGAGAGCGATATTCCCGCCTTCGGCGCCGGCCTGCGGTTCACGCTGGAGGGACACCCCCACGTGCAGGAGAGCGGCCTCCTGCTCGTCGAGGTCGAGCACGAGGCGAACCAGGTCGTGGGGGGGCACGGCGGCGTCGAGAGCGCGCCTTCCTACAGGAACTCGTTTCGCGCGATCCCCGCGAGCCGCGCGTACAGGCCGCCCCGGATCACGCCGAGGCCGCGGATCCACGGGCTGCTCAGCGGGGTCGTGGAGTCGAACGCGGTGGGGCGGCACGCGCGGATCGATCCGAAGGGCAGGTACACCGTCCAGTTCCATTTCGACACCGCGGCGGGCGGCGGCGCCAAGGCGTCGCGGCCGGTGCGCATGGCGCAGCCGCACGCAGGACCAGGCTACGGCATGCATTTTCCTGTCAAGCCGGGGACGGAGGTGCTGCTCGGGTTCATCGACGGCGATCCTGACAGGCCGATCATCCTCGGCGCCACGCCGAACGAGTCTGCGCCATCCCCGGTCACGGCCTCGAACGCGCACGTCAACCAGATCAGGACCGTGTCGGGCATCGTCGTCGAGCTCGACGATTACGTCTGAGCACGACGCGGAGCCCAGCGCTCGGCGCCTACATCCTCGGGAAGAGCGACGACCCCCGCTGGAGGACCGGGATCAAGCGCCGAGGTTGTGCTTTTTGCCTTTGAAATTCAGGCCATTGGCGTCCAAGCGGAGCCGACTGTCCTTGGTGTGTTGCAGCACGGCTTTACCCTGCGAGAGAATCACCGCGCCGGCGCCGCCTCGCTCCAGAGCGGCACTCTCCTGGTTTAGGACCAGCTGGCCGCCGTCCTTGAAGTTGAGCGTCAAGTCCGTGTCGGAGAGCTGCAGATATGAGTTTCCGGCAAGGACGGTGAACTTCTTGGCCTCGATCTCGATGCCGGCATGAGTGATGCGGAGCTTGTTGTCGCCCACGCCGAGCTCGATGTTGCCCTCAGCCTCCGTAGCGCCGACGTCGATCTGGAGCAACTTTGCCGCTTCGAGGAAGATTAGACTCGTGCGCGGCTCCTGCGCTGAACCCTCGCGGCGGCCGATCGCGATCGTATGCCCCTTGAGCTCGATCGTGCCACCGGTCTGGTGCTTGTTGGTCGACGCCTCGATCGAGACCTTTTCCGCGGAGTGCACGTTCACCGACTTGCTACCGAACACCTTCACGGAGCCCGTCGAGGCCGTGATGCCGACGTCGTCCCCCGCCCAGATCCCCGCGTCGACCAGACCGAAGATCGTGGGATACATGGAGACCAGGGCGAGCCCCGCCACGCCGTGGACGACGGTATACGCAGGGCTGAAGATCGAGATGCCGCCCGCCCCGAAGAGCGTGACGCCCGGGACCAGGGCGGCGGCGCTCAACCCACCGAGGACGGGGGCGGCTACGGCCGCGGCCGCGGCGGCGATCTCCAAGAACTGCTTTGCGCGCGGCGTCTCGGCGCGATCTTCCCAGTAGCTCTGCATCGCGTCCCAGGCGAGCTTGGAGGCGACGAGCATGTCAAACGCGGTGAAGCTGATTGCAAGGGCGTCAATCGTCCCAGTGTCTGGCGTGCTGTCGAACGTTGCACCGTCGTCCCGCGCGACCTTGACGCCTGCGCTGATGGTGACGCCGCCCTTTCCCGCCACGTACGCCGTGCCGTTCGAGCTGAGGATCGCTTTCCCGCTCGATCCTTGCTGGTGCAGCTGCGCGAAGCCGTCTCCAGCTTCGCCGCCGTCGGCCTGGAGAAAGACGTCTCCGCCCGCTTGCGCCAAGATACGCCCGTTGCGCGCGCTGAGGTAGATGTTCGAGTCGGCGTCGAGGCCGCAGCCGTCGACGTTCGAGAAGGTACCCGCCGGGCTGCTGGTGACGCCGGCCCCGAGGAAGAGGCGCGCGTGGTCGAACGGCACCTCGACCTTGAAGCGCTGTGCGTCCGCGTCCACGAAGTCGAGGTCGCTGGGGACGACACCGGTTCCCGAGAGCGATGCGGAGAGCGGCGAGCCCGAGAGGCGGAGCGTGGCCTGGGCGGGGCCGATCGCATCAGGCACGTAGGTGACCACTATCAGCGTCGGCACCGACGTGCTCGGCACCCTCGCGGGTGAGATCGTGAACGTGCCCCCGACCTCCGGGCTCAGCACGAGCTCGACGTCGCTGCCGGTCGCATTCGTGACGAAGAGCACTTCCACGCGGCTCTGCCCGACCGGCACGTCGCCGAAGGCGATCGCGCCGGGATCGATCGTCAGGCTCGGGATGGTCGTGCCGGAGAGCGTGCAGCGCCCGAGCTCGCCCGACAGGCCCGTCGCCGTCAAGGTCGCCCTGTGCGCGCCTTCGGCCGCGGACTGATACTGCAGGAACAGCTCGGCCTCTTGCCCGGCGTCGACCGTCGTCGTGTCGCCCAGGACGCTGAACTCGGCGGTGCCGGGATCGAGCGCGAGGCTTACCGCCTCGTCCGTGCCGTTCTGCACCACGACCACGCGCACGTCGGCCGCCCCCGCGGGCACGGGTCCGAAGCGCAGCGCGGCGGGGGAGAAGGTCAGTGAGCTCGCGCTGTCGGTGGAGGCGGGGTTCGGCTGGATCGACGTCATGGGCGCGCCCACTATGCCGGAAGATGGCCCCGGCCCATACCCCGAAGCGCGGCATTCTGCTATACGACCCCGATGGGCAGCCCCGAAGACGCCGAGAGCGCGATCAAAGCGATGCAAGAGGCCATGAAGGCGAGCGGCGCCGTGAACCCTGCCGAGCCGGGCGCGATGCCCATCGACTGGTCCACGGAGACGACGCCCGCTGCGGCGAACGGTGTGCAGGTCCTGCACTCGCCGCGCCAGTTCGCCGTCGTGTTCACCGACCACGCGCCGTTCCCGGGCCGCAACGCGCTCGATGGGCGCGCCGGAGCGGAGCGCGCGCGCGTGGTCTCCTCGCTGCGGCTCGACCCCGAGACGTATTTCCAGGCGCTCTGCGTGATGGCGTCGAACTGGAACCGCTTCGTGGAGGCGCACATTCCGCCGCAAATGCGACAGCCACGGTTCAAGCTGCTCGACGCCGGCGACGGGCAGCTCTACGGGATCAAGCGTCCCAAGGAAGACGACGGCGCGTGACGCGGAGGAGTGCACATTCCCCCTGGGCGCCCGGCGCCTCCGGTAGCATGGCGCGTGCGCCGGGCCGGCGCTGAGGAGCCTCGATGGCCGCAACCACCGTCGTCACGAACCGCGCTCATCTGATGGAGCTCTGCGCTCAGGGCAGGGCGCGGGGTGTGCGCGTCGAGGCGGTGGACCTCGCCGGCGTCGATCTGCGCGAGATGGACCTCCAGCGAACGCAGTGGGTGAGCGTGTCGCTCGCGGGGGCCAAGCTCGCCGGGGCGCGGCTCACCGGCGCGCAGTTCTCGGGGGTCGAGCTCGCCGGGGCCGACTTCAGCGGCGCCGACCTGGCCGATGCCCGGCTCCTCGGCGCAATCCTCACGCAGGCGCTCCTCGTGGACGCCAACCTGGAGGGAGCCGATCTGACCGGGGCCGATCTGCGCGAGGCGCGCTTCCTCCGCACGGACCTCTCGGACGTCACGCTCGCGGGCGCGTCGCTCGCCGGGCTGGATCTCACGACGTGCCGTGTGGGGAGCTCCGCGCTCGGCGCGGCCGATCTTCGGGGAGCACGCTTCTTTCTGGCGGACTTCAGCGGCGCGAACCTCACGACGTGCAAGCTGGACGAGCGCACCGAGCTCCGCCAGTGCCTGCTGGAGCGGGTCGAGGGCTCGGGTGTGAGCTTCCGTGGCGCGAGCCTCGAGGATGCCAACCTGTCCGACGCCAGGCTCGAGGGCGCCGATCTGCGCGGGGTCAAGGCGGGCCAGAGCTGCTTTGCGCGGGCCGATCTGCGGCGAGCCAAGCTCATGGGCCTCCAGGGCAAGCGCGCGGACTTCACCGAGGCGAGGCTCGATGGGGCCGATCTCTCGCAGGCCCTCCTCGAGGACGCCGAGCTCGTCCGCGTCATGGCGCCGGGGGTGCAGCTCCGAGGCGCACAGCTGGGTCAGGCCAGGCTCGGCAAGGCCGATCTGCGGGGCGCCTCGCTCGAGGGCGCCTCGCTTTCGTGGGCAGACCTGTCCCACGCGGACCTGAGCCACGCCACGCTGGCCCATGCCATCCTCGATTTCGCGAACATGCATCGCGCGAACATGAGCCAAGCGCGGCTCTCGGGCGCGAGCAGAAATGGCCTTCGCGGGACCGATCCAGACCGGGCGGCGGCGGAAGATTTCTCTACCAACGGGTGACGTCATGATGACAGGACATGGGGCAGCGCAGCGAGGAGGAGTGTCCGTCCAGCCCGTGGTCGAGGCGCTCGTGCTGGGCGTGGAGGAGGGGCGCGTCCGACTGCGCGGCGTTTCGCGCTCGGAGACCGAGTGGACGGCCCGTATCGCGGTGCCGGGTTATCGCCCTACGACGGGCGATCGCGTGCTCGTTCAGGAGGCGGACTCGGGCACCGTCTACGTGACGGGCGTCGTGCACGCCGCGCAGCCGTCCCAGCTCATGGCGCCTTCCGGGGCCAGGGCGACCGTCAAGGGGCAGGTGCTCGCGCTCTTCGATCCCGGAGGCGCGCTGGTCGCGAGCCTGGATGGTGCCACGGGCGAGCTGAGGATCTCCGCGACGTCCGATCTCGAGCTCTCGGCGCCGGCCGGCCGCGTGATCCTCTCGGCAGGCGTGGACGGGAGCAAGATCGAGCTGACGCAGGATTCGATCGCGCTGGCGAGCGAGAAGGCACGCGTCTCCGCGGGAGCGCTCGCGGTCGATGCCGTCAAGGCGGACTGGGCGGTGGGCCAGTGGGAGCTGCGCGCCGGCCGCGTCATCGAGCGCGCCATGGATGTGTTTCACGACGTCGAAGGGCTCCTCGAGACGCGCGCCGGGCGCCTTCGCACGCTGGTGTCGAGCACCCTCGAGCTGCTCGGGCGCCGGACGACGATCACGTCGGAGAAAGATACGCGCATCGACGGCGAGCGCGTGCTGCTCGGCTAGCGGCAGGAAAAGCAGGAGTGAGCGCGATGATGCCAGCGGGATCGAAGGGGGGGGCACTTGCATGGGCATGCCCGACGTGTGCAAGGTTCCGGCGCCGCCGGCCCCGCCCATTCCGATACCGTTTCCCAACATGGCGATGGTGAGCAACGCCACGGCGACCTCGACGAAGGTGATGATCGAGAACAAGTACGCTGTCGTCGAGATGTCCGAGATACCGGCCAGCACCGGCGATCAGGCGGGGACCGCGGGGGGTGTCGTCTCCGGGACGGTGGCGCAGAAGGTGGTGTTCAAGCGCGGCAGCTCGAAGGTCAAGATCGAGGGGAAGGGCGCCGTGTACCTCACGGCGCAGACGGCGCATAACGGCGCCAACGCCAACATGCCGGCGGGGCTCCACGACTCTCCCAGCCAGGCCAAGGTCCTGGTCGCGCCCTGAGCCATGCTCGATCTGCCGGTTCGCCGCAGGGAGACGGTGCCCATCGTCACCGATGGATCCATCGCCGCGGCCGTCCGCCCGTGGCAGCTCCAGCCGCCGCAGGACGCGCTCGTCGTGGTGGTCAAGAGCTCGATGACGATCGTCCCGGAGGGGATGGCCGAGCCGCTCCCGCCGGGCGATCAGGAGCCCCCGACCGGGGACGTGTATTTCGACGAGGATCCACAAGGGACCCTCTGGTACGCGTCCGACCATGCGCCTTTCAAGCCGAGCGCCGATATCTTGATGGTGGGGCACGCGTACGCGCAGCCGCAGCGATCCGGCGTCACGAACGTGCAGCTCGCCTTCGGCCGGGTCTTGCGGCTCTCGCTGGCGGCGCTCGGCGATCGGAGGTGGCAGACGAGCGGGCCGTCGGCGCCGAGCCCGTTCGATCGCATCCCGCTCCGCTACGAGCGGGCCTTCGGCGGGCCGGGGTACGAGGAGAATCCCGTGGGCAGGGGTGTCATCCAGGGGGGCGCCGGACCCTGGCTGCCGAACCTGGAGCGAGGGGACAAGCTGCTTCGCAGCGCGCAGGATCGCCCGGCCCCCGTGTGCTTCGCGCCGGTCCCCGCCACCTGGGCGCTCCGGGCTTCGCGGCTGGGCACGTACGACAGCACCTGGCTCAAGGAGCGATGGCCGTATTTCCCGCGGGACTTCGACTGGAGGTACTTCAACGCGGCGCCCCCCGAGCAGCAGATCGCCTATCCGCGCGGCGACGAGGACTTCTATCTGGCGGGCGTGCACCCCAGGCTCCCGGTCATCAACGGCAAGCTCCCTGGCCTCGCGCCCCGGGCCTTCGCGCAGCAGTCCCGCGAGGCAGGCGGCAAGCTCCGGGAGATCCCGCTGAACCTGGACACGGTGTGGTTCGACGCGGACGCGCTGAAGGTCTGTCTGGTGTGGCGTGGCATCCTCAATGTCACGCGTGAGGACGCGCCCGAGATAGCGCTGCTCTATGCGTGCATGGATGACGTTCATGCCAAGACGGCGATCGAGACCGTACAGCAGCGATTCCTTGCCCGGATCGAGGGCGAGACGGCTCCTCGGGTCTCGAACGCGCCGGGCCCCGAGGCCCCGCCGCCTGTCGGCAGCGCCGAGGACGGGTTCCTGGCGGGGCCGGTAGAGCTTCCGCCCGCGATGCCGAGGGAGGAGGCAGCGGCGCTCGTGGCATCCGGGGCCGTCCTGGCGGGCATGAGCTTTTTTCATTGCGACCTCACCGACATGGACTTTCGCGGCAAGGACCTCACAGGCGCGCGTCTCAGCGGTGCCAGGCTCGAGGGGGCGCTCTTCGACGGCGCGGATCTCGCGGGTGCTGCTCTCGACCGCGTCTCGGCGGCGCGCGCGAGCTTCAAGGGCGCAAACCTCACCGGTGCGAACCTCTCCGGCGCGAACCTGACGAATGCGACCTTCTCTGGCGCGAGGCTCGCCGATGCGACGCTTGCCGATGCCAGCGCTTCCGGGGCAGCGTTCGACGGTGCGGAGCTCGCGCGAGCCAACCTGGCCGACGCGACGCTGATTGGCGTCGTCTTCGACGGGGCCAGCGCCGCCGGCGCGACGTTCTCGGGCGCGGTGCTACGCCTCGCGACGTTTCGGCGCGCGATCCTCGACGACGCGCAGATGTATGATTGTTCGGCCGAGGAGTCGAGCTTCGACGACGCGTCCATGGCGCGGTTCAGGGCGGATGACGCGAAGCTGTCGAAGGGCTCGTTTCAGCGCGTCAGGGCGTCTGGGTGCTCGTTTCAGGCCGCCGAGCTCCGGTCGGCAAACTTCATGGACGCGGATCTGAGCGCAGGGATATTCTCGTACAGCGAGCTTGATCATGCCGTGCTCCATCGGGTGACGGCCAAGGGCGCTCGTTTCCGGCATGCCAGGATCTTCGGGGCGCATGCGGTCAAGGCGAACTTCATGGAGGCCGATTTCGAGAGCGCCGATCTGAGCCACGCCGATCTTCGTGGCGCGAACCTCTACTCGGCTGAGACGTTGAAGGCTACCTTGGATCAGACGCGCCTGGATCAGGCGCTCTTGGCAGGCTCGAAGCTCGCCAGGGGCTAGCCCTACTTTCGCAACGCGCGGTCCTGACGTTTAGGAAGGCGCTTGCTTTCCTGGCGCTGCGTTCTGTCGGCGTCTAGATGAAGAAAGACCTGGAAGCCAGCGGTCGAGCTCGAAGATGCGAGCAGCGCGCCGCTGTTCTGCATTCAGTTCGGGCGCGAGCGGGATCGTGGGGCGCCGTCCCTGGGCGCCCGTTGCGGTCCGGACCAGCGTGGCGCGGATGTCGCCGAGGCTGTCCATCATGGCGCGGGCGGAGGCGTCGGTGCCGAGGGCGATGCGTGCCAGGCTGACGCCGACGCTCACTCCACGTCGATATCGACCGGCCCCGCGGCGGGGAACGAGAACGGCTGCTGCTTGATCGCATGATCGATCCCCACACACATGCCGTTGGTGCAATCCTGGTCACCCCAGAAAGTTACATGCGCGGTTATGGTGCCAGCATCGAGCGCGACGAGCTTGTCGCAGGCTGGGGGGAATTCGCGGCTGTCTTGACACTCGGCGGGCAGATCATGGTGCTCGAGGACCCGGCCATCCCAGGTGAGCTCGACGCTCTCGTTCGGCCCGAGGGTACTCAGCTCGCTCGAGAGGCAATCGAGCGGGCCCTGGTCGTCGTTGTCCATGTACCACCCGCAGGTGGGCCACCCGGTCAGGCCGGGCGATTGCGGCATCGCATCGCCCTCGCTGACCCTGAACGCCCTCGAGCATTCGCCGTTGTCGTCGTAATAAATCGGCGTGGCGCGCTTGTTCGTGAGTTTGAAGACCACGTTCCCCGGCGACGCCTCGTCACGCAATTCGTCGCACTGGGATGAGGCCCCACCATCGCCGCCTTGGCCCCCCTCCCCGCCGCCACCGCCTTCACCGCCGCTGCAGCCAAGAAGCGCAATTCCCAAGAAGCTGAGCCAAACAACAAGATGATTTTTCACGGGGACGTACATAAACATGTTTCGTGCCATGTGTCAGCGAGCGTCTAACTAGCTGATTTTACAAGGATTTGACCCTGGTGGCGACGAACAGTCGTGGGCCAACGTGGGCCAGGACTGGCCGCGCTGCCCTGTGTGGCCCAGCGGGGCGCCCTCCGCCGCCGCGTCGCCCACGGTGAAGGTCCCGCAGCATCACGTGCGCCGCCCAGGCCTCGCGGCATGCCTCGAGCGCCACCCGGTCCGGCGAGGATGACGATGACGAGCGGGACCGTGCGCGATGGCCGGCGCATGGACACCGATCCTACCACGACGTGCTAAGCGCTCGGAGATGGCTTCGGGAATGGGGTTATTGCGCTGCACACCGCTCGCCCTGGTCATCGCTTGCGCGGCCGAGTCCTCGCGCGCGCCCGTCGACGCGGGCACCGACGCGCCGCCCGCGGGCACCGACGCGCCGCCCGCGGGCACCGACGCGCCGCCCGCGGGCACCGACGCGCCCCCACCGCTCCCGCGCGAGGCCGCCCTCGACGCGCGCTTCGTGAAGATCACGCTGCACCGCGAGTTCACCTGCGAGGGGGCGAGCTTTGCGGACTTCAATCACGACGGGGTGACGGATGTCATCGCGGGCCCGGATTGGTACGAGGGTCCGGGGTATGGCACGAGCCATCCCGTGTGGCCGAAGGAAGCCTTCGATCCGCACGGCTACTCGGATTGCTTTTTCGAGTTCCCCTACGACTTCGACCACGACGGGTTCACCGACGTCCTCGTCGTCGGCTTTCCGGGTGCGCCCGCGGCCTGGTACCAGAACCCGCGCGACGGCGACGCGCTCTGGGCTCGTCACGACGCGCTGCCGTGGCCGATCGACAACGAGTCGCCGCTGTTCGCCGACATCACCGGCGACGGCGTGCCCGAGCTCGTGCACATGTCGGGGGGCGTGCTCGGAACGTCGTCGCCCGGCGTGGACCCGACCGAGCCGTGGGTCTTCCGGGCGCTCACCGAGGATCGGGGGTACGGCAAGTTCACGCACGGCCTCGGTGCAGGCGACGTCAACGGGGACGGCGCGAGCGACCTGGTCGAGGCGAGCGGCTATTTCACGGGGAGCCCAGAGTCGCCCGACGGCTTGCCGTTCACGCGCGTCGAGCAGCCGTTCGGCGCCGGGGGAGCGCAGATGCCGGTGGTCGACGTGGACGGCGACGGGGACGCGGACATCGCGACCACGCTCGCCGCTCACGGCTACGGGCTCTCCTGGTTCGAGCAGATTCCGAACGCGGCCGGCGCTGCGTTCGTGGAGCACGTCGTCGTTCCGGGGACCACACCCGATGCCACGTCGAGCGTGTTCATGCACGAGCCGCACGCGCTCGCTCACGCCGACATCGACGGTGACGGGCTCCAGGACCTCGTGAGCGGCGAGCGCTTCTGGGGTCATGTGCCCGCCGGCACGCCGGACTTCGACGCGCCGGCCCGGCTCTACTGGTTCGAGCAGGCGCGAGCGGCGGAACGCGTCGACTTCCAGCCCGTTCTCATCGACGACGATTCGGGGGTAGGCACCCAGCTCACGGTCGCGGACGGCAACGGAGACGGCCGGCCGGACATCGTCATCTCGAACAAGAAGGGCGCCTTCGTCTTCCTACAACGCTAGAACACCTATCACGTTAAAACCCGGAGAATTTTCACAGGGAGGCGGGGAGGCGGGGAGGAAGAAAAGAATGAATTTCTCCCTCTTGCCGTCTCTCGCTCCCCGCCTCCCCGCCTCCCCGTCTCCCTGTGAAATTCCTGCTTTTTCTCCTGGTTTCAAAGCGGTTGTCGCTCCAGGGTGAGGATCCTCGCGCCCATCCAAGGCGGCCTCCCACCGGCGCGAAACACGGGCGGTGCTACGCCCCGCGGAACGCGCTGGCCCGGCCGCTCCGCCCGAGCCCCGGTCGCGGGACGCCGGGCTCACCCCGCGGGGCGCGCGTCCTCGTCCCGGACCGGCAGCGCGCAGCGGAACGTCGCCCCCTCGCCGGGGCAGCGCTCGGCCCACAGCCGGCCGCCGTGCGCCTCGACGATGGAGCGGCTGACCGCGAGGCCGACGCCGAGCCTCCGCGGCTTCGACGTGAAGAACGGCTCGAAGATCCGCTCGAGGTCCTCCAGGGGGACGCCCTCGCCCGAGTCCGCCACGGAGAGCTCGACGCGGCCCCTGTCGGCGAGGCGCGTCCGCACCACCACGCGGCGCGCCGCAGGCGGACGGCAGGCGACGGCGTCGAGCGCGTTGGCGAGCAGGTGGACGAGGACCTGCTGGAGCTGGCCGCCGTCGCCCTCGACCCGCGGCAGCCCCGGCGCGAGCTCGATCCGCACGGTCGTGCCCGCGACGAGCGCGGCGCCGGCCATGAGCCGATCCACCTCGCGGACGAGCGCGTTCAGATCCAGCGCGGCCGCGGTGAGCTCGCCCTCGCGAAGCATCGCGCGCATCCGCTGGATGACCTGCCCGGCGCGGCGATCGTCCGCCACGATGTCCTCGAGCGCGGCCCGCACCTCGGCGATGTCCGGCGGGAGCCGCCCGAGCAGCCGCTCTGCGGCCTGCGCGTTGCTCAGGATGGCGGCCAGCGGCTGGTTCAGCTCGTGCGCGAGCGAGGCCGCGAGCGCGCGCATCGCCGACACCTGGTCCCGCTGCGCGAGCTGCTCCCGGGCTCGCTGCACCTCGCCCTCGGCCGCCTGGCTCTGCTTGATCTTCCGCTGGAGGCGCCGGATCTCCGCGCGCAGCTCCTCCGTCCGCCGCGCCACCTCGGGCTCCAGCGCGGCGTGGGCGCGCGCGAGCTCCTCGTTCATCGCCGAGAGCGCCCGCCACGCCGCGCGCGCGGCGAGCTGCGTCCGCACGCGGGCCGCGAGCTCCTCGCGCACGAGCGGCCTGGTCACCTGATCGGCCGCGCCGACCTCGAACGCGCGCGCCCGGCTCGCCGGGTCGGCGAGACCGGTCACGAGGAGGATCGGGATCTCGTGCGTCGCCGGATCCGCCTTCAAGCGGCGGCACACCTCGAAGCCATCCATGCCCGGCATCGCCGCGGCGAGCAGGACCAGATCAGGCCTGTCGAGCCGGACCCGCTCGAGCGCCGTCTCCCCGTCGCTGACCAGCGCGAGGTCGAGAAGCTGGCCGTCGAGGGCCTGCGAGACGAGCTCGAACGCGCCGGGATCGTCGTCCACGAGCAGGACGAGCGCAGGGCGCTCCGGCGCGAGCCTCGTGCCGGATGCGAGCGGGCTCGCTGGTGTACCCAGCGCATCGCCGCCGCTGACCCCCTCATCGGTGTGGGCGTGGCGTGAGCGTGCTGCCATGGCGGTAACCGGGCCTGTGGTGTTCGTGGTGGGACGAAGACCCGTCGTCGCTGCGTGCCCTCGAGCGGCTGCCGCGCGTGGAGGTGCACCGCGGTCGAGGAAGGAGAAGCTCGGTCGGGAGGCGGGGGCGGAGCGGTCGCAGGGTCACGATCTGTGACACGCAGCCCCCACGGGCGGCAATGGGACCATGGTCCCATGCGGTGAGGTCCCGTGTGTCCGGGCGCACCGCAGGAGGTCGTTGCCGTGGCGATGTACCCCGCTGCCGCGCGCAGATCGCCGTCAGGACCACCTCGAGGGCCGCGTCTCCTCGTTCCAGACGGGCAGCGCGCAGCGGAACGTCGCCCCCTCGCCGGGGCAGTGCTCGGCCCACAGCCGGCCGCCGTGCGCCTCGACGATGGAGCGGCTGATCGCGAGGCCGACGCCGAGCCCCTGCGGCTTCGACGTGAAGAACGGCTCGAAGACGCGCTCGAGGTCCGCCGGCGGGATGCCCTCGCCCGAGTCCGCCACGGAGAGCTCGACCTGGCCTCCGTCGGTCCGACGGGTCCGCACCACCACGAGGCGCGCCTCCGGCGGGCGGCGAGCGACAGCGTCGAGCGCGTTGACGAGCAGGTTGAGGAGCACCTGCTGGAGCTGGATGCGGTCGCCCCGGACCCGCGGCAGGCCCGGCGCGAGCTCGATCCGCACGGTCGTGCCGGCGAGGAGCGCGGCGCTGGCCATGAGCCGGACCACATCGCGGATGAGCTCGTCCAGGTCGAGCGCGGCCGCGCTGAGCTCGCCCTTGCGGAGCATCGCGCGCATGCGCTGGATGACCTGCCCGGCGCGGCGATCGTCCGCCATGATGTCCGCGAGCGCGGCCCGCGCCTCGGCGATGTCCGGCGGGGCGTGCGCGAGCAGCCGCTCTGCGGCCTGCGCGTTGCTCAGGATGGCGGCGAGCGGCTGGCTGAGCTCGTGCGCGAGCGAGGCCGCGAGCTCGCTCATCGCCGACACCCGGTTCAGGTGCGCGAGCTCGTCCTGGGCCTTCTGCACCTTGAGCTCCGCGGTCCGGGTGAGCTCGAGCTCGCGCGCGAGGCGCTCGTTCGCCGCGCGCAGCTCCTCCGTCCGCCGCGCCACCTCGAGCTCGAGGGAGGCCTGGGCGCGCGCGAGCTCCTCGTTCTTCTCCGAGAGCGCCCGCGCGGCGGCGTGGATCGCGAGCTGCGTGCGCACGCGGGCCACGAGCTCCTCGCGCACGAACGGCTTGCTCACGTAGTCGACCGCGCCGAGCTCGAGCCCGCGCACCCGGCTCGCCGTGTCGGCGAGCACGGTCATGAACAGGATCGGGATCCCGCGCGTCGCCGGGTCCGCCTTCAGGCGGCGGCACACCTCGAAGCCGTCCATGCCCGGCATCACGGCGTCGAGCAGGACGAGATCCGGCGCCTCGCGCCGGATCTGCCGGAGCGCCATCTCGCCGTCGATCGCCACCGCGAGGGTGAGGAGGGGCTGGCCCGCGAGGGCCTCCGAGAGCAGCTTGAGGCTGCCGGGATCGTCGTCGACCAGCAAGACGATCGCGGGGCGGGCCGGCGCCATGGTGGGAGCAGATGCCAGCGCGTCGCCGCGCGCGTCAAGCGCCGCCGCGCCTGCCCGCTGTTGTTGACGCCCTCACCGGGTTGGGCGTGGAATGCGCTGGCTGCCATGGCGGAGACCGCGCCCACGGTGTTTGTGGTGGATGACGACCCCTCGGTGCTGCGCGCCCTGGAGCGGCTGCTGCGCGCGGCGGGGCACGCGGTGGAGGCGTACGCGTCGCCCGGCGCGTTCCTGGAGCGCGCCCCCTCGGAGCGGCCGGGCTGCGCGGTGGTCGACCTGCGCATGCCGGGCCTGGACGGGACCGAGCTGCAGGAGGAGCTGTCGCGGCGGGGGTGTCCGCTGCCGATCGTGTTCCTGACCGGGCACGGCGACGTGCCGAGCTCGGTGCGGGCGATGAAGGCGGGCGCCATCGACTTCCTCACGAAGCCGTGCGACGACACCGACCTGCTCGCGGCGGTGGCGCGCGCGATCGAGCGCGACGCGCGGGCGCGCGCGGCCCAGGGCGAGCAGCAGGCGCTCCGGACGCGCTTCGAGGCGCTCACCCCGCGCGAGCGCGAGGTGTGCCTGCGGGTCGCGCGGGGGCTGCTGAACAAGCAGATCGCCGACGAGCTCGGCGCGGCGGAGAAGACGATCAAGGTGCACCGCGGCCGGGTGATGGAGAAGCTCGGCGTCGAGTCCGTGGCGGAGCTCGTGCGCCTCGTGGACCGGCTGCAAGGGCCCTGAGCCGCGGCGCGCGGAGGACGCGGGCCGGCGGAGCGCCGCGGCGCCTCGCTCGGCCGGTCTCGATCGGCGCCGCAGCCCCGAGGGCGGCCGCTCATGGCGGCTCGGCGGCTAGCTCAGAGCCCGAAGTGCTTGACGATCCTGTCGCGCGACGCGAGGCCGACGAGCTGGTTCGCCTTCTCGCCGCCCTTGAACAGGATCAAGGTGGGCACGCTCCTCACGCCGAACTTCTGGGCGATCTTCGGCGCCTGGTCGATGTCGACCGCGAACACCTTGACCTTGCCTTGATACTCCTTCGCGAGGCCCTCGACGATGGGGGCGAGCTGCCTGCACGGCCCGCACCAGGTCGCGCCGAAGTCCACCATCACGGGCTCGCCGGAGCTCTTGATCATTTCATCGAACGTGGCGTCGGTGAGCGCAGGGATGTTTGCCATGGTCTCCTCCTTGATTGGCGGCCGGGCCGATGAGCGCGGCCTCGACGATGGGTCGACCTGCTGGAGTGCCTCTCGAGCAACGGGTCGGCATGAGACCGCGGTCTACAGCGAAGCGCCGCGCGGAGAAAGGCTGAACGGATGCCTGTCGCCGGCTCTTGCCGCCCGACCGCGCCTTCACCTACGCTCTCGCCCCATGGCCAACCCGACCGCGCTCCTCGAGACGTCCCTGGGCAACATCAAGGTCGAGCTCTACCTCGACAAGATGCCCATCACCGCCGGAAACTTCCTCAAGCTCGCGAAGAGCGGGTTTTACGACGGGCTGCACTTCCACCGCGTCATCGACGGCTTCATGCTCCAGTTCGGCTGTCCGAACAGCCGCGACCCGAAGAGCCCGCTGGCGGGCACCGGCGACGGGCCCGGCGGGGGCATCCAGGACGAGCACCCGGCCAACGCCAGGCTCTCGAACGAGCCCGGCACGCTCTCGATGGCCAACACGGGCGCCCCCAACAGCGGTTCGTGCCAGTTCTTCATCAACACGGTCCACAACGCCTACCTCGACTGGTTCACGCCCGGCCCCTCGAAGCACCCCGTCTTCGGCCGCGTGATCGAGGGCATGGATGTCGTGAGCAAGATCGAGAAGGCCCGCACCGACGGGAACGATCGGCCCCTGAGCCCGATCCGGATGAATCGCATCGTCGTGCAGGAAGCCTGATCAGCGCTGCCGCCGTGCCGCGTCTTCCACGGGCAGGAGGCGGCGAGAGCGCTGCCGGGCATGCCGCACCGGGGGGCGAATAGCCACGCGCACCTCAGGAGACAGAAGTCTCCTCACGCTCCGCCTCCCTCCTGGGAAGTGACGCTGCATCGCAGCGCGCCACGAGCGCTGCCTGGTCGGTCGCGCTGCCCGCGCCCACCACGATCGCCACCACACGCCGTCGGCCACCGCGCCGAGGGTCACGGGCTCACGATGGCCTCCTCGAACGCGTTCGTGGCGCTCTCGTGTCTCCACTGGATGCGCGCCTTGTCGTTCGCGCGAAGGAACGCGTCGCACCCGGCAGAGGGCGTCTCCCCGGGAGAGTCCGACGCGCACTCGTCCGCGAGCGCGCTGAAGTCGTCGCGCGTCTTCCAGAGGCTCTCGCCGGCGAGGAAGGCGTGCTCCAGGCTGGTCCTCGCGATCTTCTTGATCTGCGGATATGTCAGCCCCTGCTCCTCGACGGCGCGGACGTACTCGTGGGTGATGTCGATGCGCAGGATGCCTTGATCGTCCGTCGACAGCGCGACCGGCACGTTCTTCGCCATGTACTGCTTCAGCGGGTGCTCGCGGCCCTCGACGTCGAGCAGGGCGTCGTTGGACGTCAAGCAGATCTCCACCATGACGCCCATCCTGGCCATGTCGGACAGCAGATCGTCCGCGCCGCCGCCCGCCATCTCGCCGAGCGCGTCGACCCCGTGGCCGATGCGCTCCGCGTGCGCGATCTCCACGGCGTTCCGGATGTGATAGTCGAGCTCCATCTGCCCCTCCGGCGTCATCGGGAGCACGTCGGGGATGAGCTCTCCCGCGTGTAGACCGACGTGCACCGGCTTCCGGGTGGCGTCCTCCTCGTTGAAGCGATCGAGCACGCTCAGCGCCAGCATCTCGTCATTGTAGTAGCGCAGCGAGTTCGCGTTCTCCTCGGGCGAGACGAGGTTCACGCCCACGATCTCCGGGACGACCTGGGCGAGCTCGAAGGCGAAGACCCATTGCCCGAACACGTGCGCGCGCGTCCGCGTCCGGTTGGCGGCGACGAGGAAGCGCACGTCGACGTTGCACCCCGGGTCGGCCATCGGGGTGCCGCAGTCGAGCAGCGTGTCCGAGCCCGAGAGCGAGCTCTCGATGCTCGCCTTCGCGGCGTCGATGGCCGCATCGAACCCGGGATCCTCGAGGATCTCGGCGCGCTTCTCCAGGAGGTAGGGCTCGTCCCAGACGTCGTCGTCCAGCATCGCCGCCTCCGCGATGGTGCCCGCCGTGCCGGAGCCGAAGCCCTGCATGAGCTCGATATAGACCTGGTTGTTCTTCCCGGCCGTGGAGCGGACCTGCGCCACCATGTCGTCGCTGCGCGAATCGATGAGGACACCCCCGAACTTGCCGAAGGAGTCGAAGAAGTGCTGGTGGCCTTCGAGGAGCGTGCCCATGAAATCTTCCATGGACCACGCCTGAACGATGCTGTCGTACAGGGCCGGATCCGCGAGCGCGTTCAAGATGGGGACGTCGCCCTCCATGCAGGGCCCCGACGAGGCCACGAAGGTGGTCGTGTCGATGCAGGCGCCGTCGGCGGCGCCCCATTCGATCATGCTCTCGGGGGTGACGGCGCCCGAGGTGTGGCTGTGGAGATCGCCCCCCTTGGGCATCCCCAGCACGAACGCCTGAACGGCGTCGTGATCGTCGCGTATCTCCTCGAGCCGCTCGGCCACCTGCTCCTCGACCGTGCTGTCTGGACCGCCGCCGGTACCGCCGGTACCGCCATCGCCGCCGGTGCCGCCATCGCCGCCGGTGCCGCCTTCGCCGGTACCGCCATCGCCGCCGGTGCCGCCATCGCCGCCGGTGCCGCCATCGCCGCCGGTGCCGCCATCGCCGCCGGTGCCCCCAGTGCCGGTGCCAGGATCGTCCGAGCACGCGGGGACCGCAAGAAGAAGGCTCAAGAGGAATGGAACGAGGTGTCGGTGTTGCATTTCAGGTTCTCCGGTGCCTGCGAGGGGCAAGCAAGCTGTGCGTGGATCGAGTTCTGCGGCCGGGATCGGCCTCGCAGGCGTCCGAGCTTCTGGTGCCGCCCCGGACCAGGACCGGCCGCCTGCGAGTCGAGAGACGTACTCGCACCAGACGAGGCCGCCTATGGGACCTTGGTCCTACAGCGTCGTGGCCGTGCGCGGCGCGCGTGACATCGCTTGCGACGGAGACGTGGTCCTGGCTCGCGCACCGCACGGCTCCCGCCGTGGCGCTGGAGAGCATCGAGGCAGCGTGCGTCGCGCACGCGTGGGGAATGGGATCCTCGCCGGAGCGCGGCGATCCAGTGTGGTGAGTCGCTGGCGGCTCGCTCATGAGCCTACCAGCTCGGCGCGCCCCTCAGGCGCGGGACGGAGACCCGGGCCCGAGGGCCCCCGGCGTGCGCGGCTCGCTCACTGGGGAACGGCCGTGTCTCCGCGCTGCTCCACGTACTCCTGGCAGCAGCAGAACTCCGTCGTGGTGACCCGCGGGTCCGTCTTGCTGCCGCAGATCACCTTCTCGAGCATCGCCTGGAAGGAGCTCAGGTTGTCCTGCGAGGCGAAGAACTGGCCGCTCGTCTCCCCGGCCACGCGCGCGTACTCCCCAGCGATCGCCTTGCGTACCCGCTCGTGCTTGGCGGCGTCGCTGCTGTACTTCCCCGTGCCCATGTACATGTGCACGCGGGTCCCGGCCTGCGTGGCGACCTCGATGGCGCGGTTCGCGGCCTCGATGTCCTCCTGATCCTGACCCTCCGGCGTGAGGGAGAGTCCGCCCTCGAGCGGCTCGTCGCCCAGGAAGAAGATGTTGCGGACCGCGCCGGGCCGCCAGTCGAAGTGGGTGGAGATGTCCTCGATGACGCGTGCCGCGTCCTCCTTGCTCGCGTCGGCGCTGACCTGCGCCGCAGTGCGCCCCTTGAGGCGCGAGGCATCGACCTTGGCCGTCTGCGTCAGGTAATTGCGCACCGTCGTCGTGAACACCGTCTTGGAGAACGTGCCCTCGATGCCCAGGTACGTGGTCCGGAGGTTCGACGGGCACTTCGTCTTGGCGGAGTCGATGGCGGAGCCGACCACCTTGCTGAGCGAGTCGGCCTCGTCCCTCATCGAGCCGCTGGCGTCGATGACGACCACCAGATCGACCGTCGGGATGACCGTCTCGCCCTCCTCGACGACCGTTGTCGCCTCGGCGAGCTTCGGGAACTCAAGCTTCCTGCCCTTGCAGCTCAGCTCACCTCCATTCCCGCGGTGGGCGGACGCCACCCCGAGCTGCGCCGGTGAGGCCGTGCCCGCGGTGAGGCCGTGGGTGCTCTCCGGGACGTTCCATACATTGATGGCGAAGCGGGAGCTGGCCTGGTCGCCCTTGGTGAAGTTGAAGGAGAGGAGGTTCTTGAGGCTCAGGGTCCCGACGATGCTGTCATGGTACCAGAAGGCGGTCAGGCTGGGCCCGCGGCTCCCCTGGGCGCCGCCGAGCACGTGCGCGATGTCGACGTCGCCCGGCGGGCCATCGTACGTGAAGCACCCCTTGCCGAAGACGGAGCCGTCGGTGTCGAGGACGCGGAATGTGTAGCTGGTGCTCATGAGATGATTCTCCTGGATGTTCACTGCGTGTTGGTCATGACGAACAGGCCAGCTGTCCCGCGGCGCGATGGTGTCGAGTCGCCGCACGAGCACAGACGGCCTCATGTCGAGGAAGCCTCGACAGCGGCCAGATCATCCCCCCGAGGGCTCGCAACGAGATCGCGAGCGCGCGGGGGTTCGGATCTGGCATGGAGGTGCGAGCGCTTTGCACCTCGAGAGCCCTGGGTCTTCGCCTTACCCAGAGTCCTTCACGTCCAGCCAGTAGTTCTGGCCGTAGCGGCTATCCCAGGTCGAGCCGCCCGTGTGGTCGGTGTTGTGAAACCACAGCTCGATCCGGCTGGTGTTCGCGGGCACTTCCACCTCGCACGCTCCCGAGGAGACGTCGCCGGCTCCCGCCTCCCCGCTCGGATGAAACCGGAGGTGGGCGAGGATGCTCCACGCCCTCTGCCCGTGGCGCTCCGCCCGGCAATGAGGCAACCTCTCCGTGTCGTAGTCGATCTGGAAGGGCTCCCCCGCTCGAAGCTCGCCGCTCTGCTGATGAGACCAGTCGGACGAGAAGCTCACCGTAGCCATTGTCTCTCCTTTCCGCGCGTTCAGGACACCTGCGGCCCGCTCAGGCCTTCGGCCTGCTGCCGCAGATCACCTCTTCCAGGACGGACTGGAAGCCGCTCTGCGCGTCCGCCGACGTGAAGGACTTTCCGCCGGTCTCCTGCGCCACACGAGCGAACTCCCCCTGGATCTCCTTGTAGATCCGGTCGTGCTTCTTGGCGTCGCTGCTGAACTTCGACGTGCCCAGGTACGTGTGGACGCGCGTCCCGGTCTTCCTGGCGATCTCGATGGCGCGGGTCGCGGCCTCGATGTCTTCCTGATCCTGCCCTTGCACGGAGACGCCGCCTTCGAGCGCCTCGTCGCCCAGGAAGAAGATGCTGCGGGACGCGCCGAGCCGCCAGTCGAAGTGCGTGGCGACGTCCTCGATCGCCCGCGCGCCGTCCTCCCTGGGGTCGAACACCTTCTTCTGCTCGTCCGTGAGGTTCGCGGCGTCCGCGCTGGTGCGCCCCCTGAGCACCGAAGCGTCGACCTTCGCCGTCTGGGTCAGGTAGTCTCTGACCGTGGCGTCGAAGCGTGTCTTCTTGAACGTCCCTTCGATGCCCAGGTACGTGACGCGCAGGTCCGAGGGGCACTTGGTCTTGGCCGCCGCGATGGCCGCCTCGATCGTCTGGCTCAGCGCGTCCGCCTCGTCCCTCATCGAGACGCTCGTGTCGATGACTACGACGAGATCGACCAGCGGCGGCTTGGGGGGCTCGGGCGGCTGGGCGGGCTTGCGAGGGAAGGCGGAAGCGACGTACAGCCCCGAATTGTCGATGCGCGGCGCCCTGTTGCCCCCCACCGGGTAGAGGTCGTGACGCAGGTGCAGGGTCTTGTAGCCGGCCGCGTCGAGCCGCACGAGGCCCAGCACCGTGTCGATCGAGTTGGCCATGCCGCCGGGAGCCGGCTTGTTGGTGCCCTGCAGAACGCCGTTGACGAGGCTCAGCTGCGCGCTGGGCTGATTGCCCCCGGCGGTGTTCGGCGCGACGCCGCCGTTGACCAGCTTCCAGCCTGCCGGGCTGGCGGCGCTGCCGTCGGCGAGCGTGCCGGTGACGGTGACCGTCGTCCTGGCGTAGGTCAGGCCCGCGTAGATGTCGCTCAATCCGATGAACGTGTTGGCCCCCGCGACGCCGTCCTTGCCCCCGACCTTCGAGCCCTTGTAGCGGGAGAAGTCGAGCTCGACCGTGAAGTTGTTATGGGCGTTGGTGAACTCCCTGTTCGCCGTCATGCGAACCGCGTTGACGCTGGTCGATGCAAGGCCCACCTGCTCGTTCTTCCCGAACGAGGAAGCGCCGGTGCCGTCATTGACCGAGCCGAACGGGGCCTTGCCCCCCTTGTTCCAGTCGAAGGTGCCGAAGCCGGAGCTGACGCCGAATCGGATGCCGATCTCGCCGCCCAGCCCGTCGGGGATGTAGCGCCACTGGTTCCAGTCGCCAGGAGACCACCTGTACGCCGACGTGTCCCAGAAAACGAGGTCGAGCTCTTCGGCAGACGAGGATTGGGTCGTGGTGGTTTGTGACATGGAGCAGATCCTTTCGCGAGAGCGAGCTCGCTGTTGAGGCGTGCGAGAGCCGCGGTGTCAGCCTTGATGGCTGCGCTGCACCACGATGCGCTCCCCCGCTGTCTTGCGGTGCCCACCTTACGGTGCCCGTGGTCGCCGTCCATAGGACCTTGGTCCCATAGCGACCGGGGCGGGCGGCATCTACGACGTTCCCACCGGAATCATCCCCTGCATTCGTGCCTATCCACAGGCGATCAGCGGCGTCGGAGACGATGGATCGTCGGCTGGGACCGAGACCTCGGTTGCCCCGAAGCGCTCCACAACTCCCCGAACCGCTCCACGACTGCCGTGCGTCGAAGGCTGCCGCGGCGCCGGCGGCGACGGGCTGCCCGGCGGGCGAGGTGTGCAGCTCGACGGACAACACGCCAGGCACCTGCGGGCGCCGCGCCCGGCGGAAGAGAACAAGAACAACATGACGGGTTGACAGCGGCGTCGGCGAGGGGCTCTCATCGACGGTGGATTCATGGCGACGAGCAGCCCGCCGCGTGCCAGCGTGACGCCCCTCGGCGCTGCGACCGCCGCCGCCGTGAGCTGGCGGTTCAAGGGCGAGCTCCGGGTGACCGCGATCGTGAAAGCCACCTTCGCGTTCGCCAACGACACGGTGATGCCGCGCGTCGCGCCGCAGGAGATCGTCCGGGGGGAGATCCATCACGGCGCCATGCGGAGCGTCCGGCTCACGACCGATCTGGCTCCTCGCCTGCTCCAGGCCGACGTGCTCTGGACCGGCCATGCGCACGCGCCGCACGGCCGCCCCGTCGAGACGTTGCCTGTCCGGCTCGGGCTCTTCTCGTCGAGCGGATGGACGCTGCTGGACAAGACGCTGATGGTCCGGAAGCGGGGCGGCTTCGTGCGGCTCCCCGTCGACCTCGAGCACGCGTACGGCGGCTTCGGCTTCCCGGGGAACCCGTTCGGGGTCGGCTACGCGGAGGGCGAGCCGAACATCCTGGATCCGCGCGACGCGAAGCGCGTGGCCGGCTTCGGCCCGATCTCACAGGCCATGCCTGCCCGCAGGCGGCTCCTCGGCGCGACCCCGCGCGCCCTGCTCGAGCGCGAGGTCGCCGAGATCCCCGACGATCTCTTCTGGGAGTACTTCCAGGCGGCGCCGCCCGACCAGCGCACGCCCTTCCTGCGCGGCGACGAGTGGATCGTGATGGACGGCCTGCACCCGAGCGCCCCGCGCGTACGCATGCGCCTGCCCGGCGCGCGCGGCTTCGCGCGCGTCCACGGCCTGTCGGACCTCGGCGTGGATGAGCGCGAGGCGCTCCCGCTCAGCGCCGACATCCTGCGCATCGACGGCGACGAGCAGCGCTGCACCATGACGTGGCGCGGCAGCTTCCCCGTGCCCGCCGAGAGCGCGCTCGCTCGGGTGCGCATCCTGGCCGGCGTCGAGCTCCCGGGCGATCCGATCGCGTGGCCCGCCCCGGGCGCCGCGATCCACAGCGCCGCAGCGGCGGGCACGGGGCTCGCGCCCCGGTCCGGCGCCGATGACGGGGACGATGCCGCCCTGGGGGAGACCCTCGCGATGTCCTCCGAAGCGAGCAAGCGGCTCGACGGGACGGTCGAGCTCCCGGACAAGGCGGTCGCGCTGCTGCCAGCCGCGTCGACGCTGCCGTTTCAACCGGCGCCCGCCGGCGCGTCGCCGCTGGCGCACCCCGCGCCGCTGCCGCCCGAGGTGCCGCTCCGCAGGTCGGCGACGATGTCCCTGCCGAAGGACGTCATCGACCACGCCGCGCGCCAGCCGGCGACCCCCTTCGCGGCCGCGCCATCCCCTGCGCCGCAGGCCGCGCCGTCCCCCGCGCCGCCGGCCACACCGTCCCCTGCCCCGCCGGCCGCGCCGTCCTCCGCGCCGCCAGCCGCGCCGTCCTCCGCGCCGCCAGCCGCGCCGTCCCCCGCCCCGCCGGCGGCACCGTCGCCTGCCCCGCCGGCCGCGCCGTCCCCTGCCCCGCCAGCCGCGCCGTCGCCTGCCCCGCCGGCCGCGCCGCGCGCCTTCACCTGGTCCACGCCGCCTCCCGAGCCGCCGCCCCCCGCGCCGTCCGCCGGTCCGCCGAAGCGCCCCGCGAAGCTCGACGTGAACGCCCTCCTGTACGGCACCGGCAAGAGGCGGAGCTGACCCACCGATGCGCGCGAGGACCGGGAATGGACCACGGCGGCGCAGGAGCCCATCGCGGGTGTCGAGGTCGACCCCGCGCCCTCGGAGCACACACACCGCCGCCTGCGCGGCGCTTGCGCCGGATCGGCGCTCCAGGCCCGACCTGCAGTGACGCGGAGGACGAGCGATGAAGGAAGCCCCGGGCACGCTGAACGTTCGCATCGAGTCGGAGCGGGGGCCGTGGGACCACGTCCAGGTCCGCGAGCTGTCCGGGCGAGAGGCGATCTCGCAGCCCTTCTCGTTCGATCTCGACGTCGCGATCGACGAGGGCCACGAGCTCCCGGCCGACGCCGCGCCCGGCGCCGAGATCAGCCTCGTCCTCGAGTCCGACGGCGAGGAGATCCGCCGCGTCTCGGGCATGCTCGGCCCCATCCGGGACCGCCTCGAGCCGCTGGCCGAGCGGTCCACCTGTCGCCTGCGCCTCGTGCCGCGCGCGCTCCGGCTCACCCTCGTCGAGACGCAGGAGATCTTCCTGGACCGCAGCGTTCCGGACATCCTCCGGAGCAAGCTCGAGCGGCACGGCCTCGGCACGGAGGACGTCGAGCTGCGGCTGATCGAGAGCTACCCGGAGCGCGAGTTCGTCGTGCAGCACGGCGAGAGCGACCTCGCGTTCATCAGCCGCCTGGCCGAGCACGTCGGGATCAGCTTCTTCTTCGAGCACGAGGACGGCCGCGACAGGCTGGTCTTCACCGATCATCCGTCCGGCTTCCGCCCCGCCGCGGGCGCGGCGACGGTGCCTTTCCGCGCCCGCGGCGAGGCAGCGGGCGTCTTCGCCCTCGAGGTGACGACCGATCTGGTGCCCACCAACTACGTCGTGCAGGACTACAACTACCGCGCTCCGCAGCTCGACCTGACGGCGTACGCCGGCCTGGACTCGGGCGACGGCGGCGGCGTCGTCGAGTACGGCAGCCACGTCAAGACGCCCGAGGAGGCCCGCAAGCTCGCGCAGATCCGGGCCGAGGAGCGGCTCTCGCGCCAGCGCGTGTACGAGGGCAAGGCGAGCCGCGCGGCGCTGTCCGCCGGGCGGCGCGTGACGCTGCTCGAACACCCGCGCCTCCCCGGCCCCGAGGAGCTGCTCCTCGTCGAGGTGGAGCACGAGGCGCGCTTCCCCGCGTTCAAGGACACGGGCGAGCAGAGCCCGTTTTACAGGAACGCCTTCCGCGCGATCCCGGCCCGCGTCGCCTACCGGCCGCCGCGCCGGACGCCGAGGCCGCGCATCTCCGGCGTGGTGACCGGGATCGTGCAGCCGGGGCCCGGGGGGAAGACCAACGGGATCGCGCAGCTCGACGCCGAGGGGCGCTACACGGTCCAGCTCCATTTCGACACGGCGCAGCCGGGCGAGCAGAAGGCCTCGCGCCCGCTCCGGATGGCGCAGCCCTTCAGCGGCACGGGGCACGGGATGCACTTCCCCCTGCGCCCGGGCACCGAGGTCCTCGTGGGGTTCGCCAACGGCGACCCGGACCGCCCGGTGATCCTCGGGGCCATGTCCAACCCGCTCGCGCCCTCGCCCGTGACGGCGCGCAACGCCAACCAGAGCCGCATCACCATGGCCTCGGGCGCCATGCTCGAGATCTCGGAGAAGCAATGACGAAGCCCACGACGGTCGGGATCCACTTCCGCTCCGAGGCCGCCCCGGCCGGGGGGTTCACCGTGCTGGGGCTCCGCGGCGAGGAGGCGCTGTCGCGCCCGTACCGCTTCGAGATCGATCTCGCGTCGCCCGATCCCGCGCTGCCGCTCGACGACATCGCCGGCGCGGCCGGCGAGCTCGACCTGGCGGGCCGCGCGATCCCGGGGGTCGTGGTCGAGGTGGAGCAAGGCGGCGCGCTCGGCGCCGGCCGGTACGCCTACCGGGTCGCCCTCGCGCCGCGCGTCGCGCTGCTCGGGCTCGCGCGGCAGACGCGGACCTACCAGCGGCTCAGCGTGCCCGACCTGGTGGAGGCGGTGATCGCCGAGAGCGGCCTCGCGATCGAGGTGGAGCGGCGGCTCGAGGGGGCGTACCCGCCGCGCGAGCACGCCGTGCAGTACCAGGAGAGCGCGCTCGATTTCGTCTCGCGGCAGCTCGAGCAGGCGGGCATCAGCTACTTCATCGAGCCGCGGGGCGGGGCGGAGCGGCTCGTCCTCTGCGACCACCCGGGCGGCTTCCGGGGCGCGGTCGAGGCCACCATGGGCGAGGGGGAGGCCGCCCAGGTGCGCGCGCTGCGCTGCCGGCGCAGGCTGTCGCCGCGCGCGGTCGTGCTGCTCGACCACAACGAGCGCACGCCGGAGGTGCCGCTGCAGGCCGAGGCCGAGGTCGACGGCCGCGGCTTCGGGCTGCTCGTCGACGAGGGCGGCCCCTTCGCGACGCCCGAGGAGGGCGCCGCCCTTGTCGCCGCGCGCGCAGAGGAACTGCGCTGCCGCGCGGCCGTGTACGACGGCGCGATCGGCGCGCCGCTCGCCGCGGGCGCGCGCCTCGGGCTCTCGGGCCACTTCCGGGCCGACTGGAACCGCGATTACCTGGTGACGCGCGCCGTACACCGCGCCGGGGGGGGCGACGAGGGGGGCGACGAGGGGGGCGACGAGGGGGGCGACGAGGGGGGCGACGGGCCGCGCTACGCCTGCGAGTTCGAGGCGATCCCGGCCTCGACGCGCTACCGCCCGCCGCGCGCCACGCCGAGGCCGCGCCTCGAGGGAGCGATGGTCGCGCACGTCGACGCGCGCGGCCCGGAGGGCACCGCGGCGGTCGACGCCGAGGGCCGCTACCGCGTGGTGATGCCGTTCGACCTGAGCGGCGCGGCCGAGGGGCAGGCCTCGGTGCCGATGCGCCTGGCGACGCCCTACGGCGGCGCCGACGAGGGCATGCACTTCACGCTGCGCAAGGGCGCCGAGGTGCTGTGGACCGGCGTCGGCGGGGACCCCGAGCGGCCGGTGATCACCGGGGTCGTGCCCAACGCGAAGAGCCGCGTGGTGACGAGCGCCGACGAGGGGCGCGGCCGCATCCGGATGCCGAACGGGGCCATGGTCGAGATGGGCGGCGGCGCCGGGCGCCCGCGCGCTCGAGGGGCCGGCGGCGCGCCGGAGGCCTCGCGGGGCGGCGCCGACGGCGCGCTGCCGCTGGAGCAGCAGCTCGGCCAGGACGACATGACGACGACCGCGAGCGCCGCGGAGGACTGGATCCGCATCGCGGTCCCGCACAGCGACGGGAAGTACAGCTACCTGCGGTACGGCGAGCGCGCGACCGCGGCGGCCGGCACGTTCACCGAGTCCGCGCGGCTCGATCCGGCCGACGGGTTCGGCGACGGCGGCTGGACGTGGTCGAACCTCGACACCGGCTACAGCAGCAGCTCGGCGGACAGCGACAAGGGGAGCGCCGCGCACTTCGGCTGGGCCGCGAGCGACGGGGTCTACGATCACACGGACGGCAACCGCACGGTGGTGACCCAGGGGGACTACCAGTCGGTCACCACGGGCAACCGCACCGACGTCGTCCTCGGGAACTACCGGCTCGTGATCCCCAACCGGACGCTCGGCATCTACGACGTCGACTTCTACTCGATGACGTTCAGCAACGACTGGCAGGGCTGGCGCAAGACCCAGCGCAGCCACGTCTCGTCGGTCAACCTCACGTACGGCGACAACTCGAGCTTCTTCACCGGCATCAACTTCGGGATGAGCCTCGGCGGGAGCTACAACATCGCGGCGGGCGTGAACGGCAACGTCTTCCTCGGGCTCAACACCGGGATCACGGCCGGGATGGTCTGCAACATCGCGTACGGCCCGGTGCTCGAGTTCGGCAGCACGAAGAAGCTCACCACGGCCGACGAGCAGGACATCAAGGCGCGCTCCAAGGTGCACCTGCGCGTGCGGACCACCGACACGCCGGCGGTCGAGGCCGCGAAGCCGTGGGCCGCCGCGGTCGCGGCGGGCGCCGCGGGCGCGGTGTTCGGCGCGGGCGGCGCGGCCGCGGGCAAGGACGACCTCGAGAAGGGCGGCGGGCTCACGGGGATGACGTGGGGCATCGCGACGCTCGGGGCGCTCGTCGGGTCGTACCTGGTCCACAAGCTCGCGCACGCGAACCCGCTGAACGACGCCGAGCTGATCATCGAGCCGACCCAGATCCTGCTGCGCTGCGGCGGGCCGGCCGGCGCGACGATCAAGATCGAGCCCGCCGCGATCGAGCTCGCCTGCGGCACGAGCAGCCTCAGGCTCGATGCGACCGGCGTCGTGGCCACATCAGGGCTCGCCGCCCTGGAGCTGAGCCAGCAGAACCAGATCTCCAACCTGAAGTACGGCCCCAACAACATGGTCGCGGTCGACGCCGGGGGACCCATGCTCCGGGGGCTGCAGCAGCTTCAGTTCTTCTAGAGAGGAGAGGCCCGCGCCGCGAGCACGCGCGCGGCACGGCGCCCGTCGAGAGCTGTCATGAAGATCGTCAACCCCACCCCCACGACGTTCGCCGCCATCCCCTGGCAGCTCCGGCCCCCGCAGTGGGCCCTGTGCCTCATCGTGAAGGGCACCTACCGCCTCTCGCCCGGCGAGCCGGCGATCCCGGCGGACGCCCCGGAGCCGCCGCTCGGCGACCTGTACGACGAGGACGACCCGCGCCGGGCCCTCCGCCGCGCGTCCGATTTCGCGCCCTTCAAGCCGAAGGCGGACCTCCTGCTGTCGGGCAAGGCGTACGCGCCCGGCCGCCGGCCCGTCACGTCGCTGCCGGTCAGCTTCGCCGTCGGCAAGACCTCGCTCGCGCTGCTGGTGACCGGCGACCGCCACTGGACCGATCCGGCCGCCGGCAAGCGCGCCGAGCCGCAGCCGTTCGTCGAGATGCCGCTCGGCTTCGATCGCGCCTTCGGGGGCCCTGGCTTCGCGGCCAACCCCGTCGGCCGCGGCGCCTTCGACCCGGGCGAGCGCGACCCGCGGCGGCGGCCGCTGCCGAACGTCGAGGATCCGCGCGCGCCGGTCGACTCGCCCGCGGCGAGGCCGCCGCCCGCGGGCTACGGGCCGCTCTCCGCCGCGTGGGCGACGCGCGCGAGCAAGCTCGGCACCTACGACGCGCGCTGGCTGAAGCAGCGCTGGCCGTTCTTCCCCGAGGACTTCGACTGGAGCCACTTCAACGCGGCCGTGCCGGCGCTCCAGGCCGAGTACCTGCGCGGCGACGAGGAGATCGTCTGCCTCAACCTGCACCGTGAGCGGCGCGAGTACCGCGCGTGGCTCCCCGGCGTCCGGATCCGCTGCTTCCTCGACGAGCTCGCGGGCGGCGCGGACTGCTTCCGCGAGGTGCAGATGAACCTCGACACGGTCCACGTCGACCTGGAGGCGGGGTCGCTGTGCCTTGTGTGGCGCGGCCACGCGCCCGTCTCCGCCGAGGACCACCCCGAGGTGCGGCACGTGCTCCTCGCGAGCGAGCCGCTCGGCGAGGGCCGCCTCGCCGCCGCGCGCTACCGCGAGCGGCTCGCGCTCGCGCTGCTGGAGGCGCGCCCCGCCGCCGCGCCGGCAGCGGGGGCGCGCCCCGACGCGGCGGCGCCGCCCGGCAACGACAACGACGGCGCGCCCCCCCTGGCCGGCGTCGATGACGCCGAGCTCCTCTCGCACATCCGCGCGACGCTCGAGAAGGGCGGCGCCCCGGCGGCGCTCGTCGCCGCCCTCGGCACGCCCGACGGCGACGCGGCGCTCGAGGCGTGGCTCGGCGCGCTCGCCGGAGATCCGGCGCAGCTCGAAGAGGTCCAGCGCAAGACGCGCGAGCAGGTCAAGAAGGCGCTCGAGGCGCAGGGGCACGACCCGGCGCAGCTCGACCAGCTCGAGGAGCTCGACCGCGCGGACGGGGCCCGGGTCGAGGCGGCCCGGGCAGCCGCGGCGCCGTGGACGCGCGAGCGCGTCGAGCTCTGCCTGTCGATCCAGGAGAGCATGGCCGGCGCCGACCTCTCGGGGCTCGACCTGTCGGCGCTCGACTTCGGCGAGGCGCGGCTCGCGCGCGCCCTGCTCGTGGGCGCCGACCTGACCGGCGCCCGCTTCGACGCCGCCGACCTCGAGGGGGCGACGCTCGCGCGCGCCAGGATGGCGGGCGCGCGGCTCCCGTCGGCCAGGCTGCGCGACGCGGACCTCTCCGGGGCCGACCTCACGGGCGCCGATCTGACCGGCGCGATCCTCGACGACGCGCGCCTGGACGGCGCGGCGCTGCGCGGGGCGGACCTGACCGGCGCCGGCGCGGCCGGCGCTTCGTTCCTCGAGGCCGACCTCACCGGGGCGCGGCTCGACGGCGCGCGGCTCGCCGGCGCCCGCCTCGCGCGCGCGGCGCTCGACCGCGCCTCGCTCCGCGGCGCGGCGCTCGAGGACGCGAGCCTCGAGGGGGCGCACGGCGAGGCGGTCGACCTGCGCGGCGCCGACCTGCGCGGGCTGCGCGCCTCGGAGCAGACCCGCCTGCCCCGCGCCCAGGCGCGCGGCGCCCGCGCCGACGGCTCGCGCTGGATGGACGCCGACCTGACCGGCGCCGACCTCGCGCTGGCGAGCCTGCGCCGCGCGGATCTCGGCCGGGCGGAGCTCGGCGGCGCCGACCTGCGCGGCGCCGACATGGCGGGCGCCGACATGACGCGGGCGCGGCTCGGAGGCGCCCGCCTCGAGCGGGCGAACCTGCACGGCGCCCGCCTCGAGGCCGCCGACCTGCGCGGCGCCGACCTGCGCGGCGCGGTGCTGTACGAGGCCGCCCTGTGGCAGGCGCGGCTCGACGGCGCCGACCTGCGGGGCGCGCAGCTCGCGGCCACCCTGCTCACCAGCGATCGAGGCGCGACATGACCGGGACCGCCGCCGCCGGGTTCGCGCGCGACAGGGACGATCTCCTGGCGCGCCTCGACGCCGGGCCGCTCGACCCGCCGATGGTCGTGGGCCTCGACCTGCGCGGCGTCGATCTCTCGGGCCGCGATCTCTCGTGCGTGCTCTTCAACGGCGTCGATCTGAGCGACGCGCGCCTCGCCGGGGCGACGCTCACCGGCGCCGTCTTCCTCGCGGTCGCGCTCCGCGGCGCCGACCTGTCGGGCGCGCGCCTCGAGGGCGCGGTGCTCGCGCGGAACGCGCAGCTCACCCGCGACGCCGCGGCCGCGGCGCTGCCGCTCGAGGCCGACCGCGACCTCGGCCCCGAGGTCGTCGAGGCCCTGCGCGCCGCGGGGTACGCGGGGTACCAGGCCGGGGCCACGTCGCTCGCCGGCGCCTCGCTCCGCGGCGCCGATCTGTCGCGCGCCCGGCTCGAAGGCGTCGATCTCACCGGCGCCGATCTCTCGGCCGCCACGCTGGCCGGCGCCGGGCTCGCGGAGTGCGCCCTCGACGGCGCGCGCCTCGACCGCGCGACGCTCCGCGAGGCCGAGCTCGACCGCTGCACCCTCGCGGGGACGAGCTTCGTCGACGCCGAGCTCGCCGCGGTGACGCTCATCGGGGTCGAGCTCGCCGCGCTCGATCTGTCCCGCGCCCGCCTCGTCCGCGGGCTCCGCGCCCCGAACCAGGATCTCCGCCGCGCGGCGCTCCCGCGCGACCTCGCGGGCGGCGATCTCACGGGCGCCAACCTCGCCGGCAAGGATCTCTCCGGCTTCGACCTGCGCGGCTGCAAGCTCGACGCGGCCGATCTCGACGGCGCCCAGCTCCCGTCCGCGGCGCTCGGCGGCGCCTCGCTCCGCGGCGCCTCGCTGCGCGGCGCGCGCCTGGCTGGCGCCGTGCTGAGCGGGGCCGACCTCGCGGGCGCCGCGCTCGAGCGCGCGAACCTCGACGGCGCCCGGCTCGACGGCGCCGGCCTCGAGCGGGCCGACCTCACCGGCGCGAACCTGTCGGGCTGCGATCTCTCGGGCGCCCGCCTGCGCGACGCCCGCCTGCGCGGCGCGCTGCTCGCGGCCGCCACGCTGCGCGGGACCGAGCTGACGGGCGCCGATCTCGCCGAGGCGTCGCTGCTCGACGCCACGCTCGACGGGGCGGAGCTGCGCCGCGCGGACCTCTCGGGCGCCCGCCTCGCCCGCGCCGCGCTCGCCGGCGTCGATCTCTCGAACGCCGTCCTCGCGGGCGCCGATCTCGCCGGGGCGCGCATCGCGGGCGGGCGCCTCCGCGGCGCGGACCTGTCCGGCGCGAGCCTCCGCGGCGCGGCGCTCCAGCGCGCGCAGCTCGCCGGCGCCACGGTCGCCGGCGCGGACCTCTCCGGCGCCTCGATCGAGCAGACCTCGCTGCTCGGGCTCGACCTGCGGGGCGTGCGCCTGACCGGCGCGCGGCTCGCGAGGAGCTCGCTCGTCGAGGCGCGGCTCGCCGGGATGGACCTCTCGAACGCGGAGCTGCGCGACTGCGATCTGTCGCGCGCCGATCTCCGGGAAGCGAAGCTCGACGGGGCCGATCTGACGCAGGCGAGCCTCGCCGGCGCGAACCTGGGCGGCGCCTCGCTCGTCTCGGCGCGCCTCGGGGTCGCGAACCTGACGGGCGCCGTCCTCAGGGGCGCCGGCCTCAGGGGCGCGGACCTCTCCCGGGCGTGCCTCGACGGCGCCGCGCTCGCGCGCGCCGATCTCGGCGGCGCGCGGCTCGACGAGGCGATGGTGCGCAAGGCGGATCTGAGCGGCGCCCGGCTCGAAGGCGCCTCGCTCGTCCACGCCGATCTGTCGCACGCCGACCTGTCCGGCGCCGACCTGTCCGGCGCCGACTGCCGCGCCGCGAACCTGCACCGCGCGATCACCGCGCGCGCGCGGTGGGACGGCGCGAAGCTCGACGGCGCCCGCGCGACCGATCCGGAGCGCGCCCGCGCCGAGGACTGGCGCCCGCCCACGTCGCTATGAGATGAGCCGCCGACGACCACTGCGAAAGCCGCCCGACCCGAGGACCACCGCCATGCCCACCGCCGCCCTCCCTTCCCTGCCCGCCGAGCCCCCGCCCGCCGAGGCGAGCCCCGAGGCGCATCGCGACGGCGCTCCGCCGGGGGAGCGCCCGCTGCGCATCGTGGCGCGCGCGGGCGCCTCGGCGTCGATCGTCGAGCGCGACGGCCACGAGGTCGTCGCGGTGCACGACCCGGCCGGCCGGCTGCTCTTCGAGTACGACGCGGAGACCGGCCGGGGCAGCCTCGTCGCGGCGGGCGGCCTGTCGCTCGCGGCGCCCGGGGGCGACATCGATCTCGTGGCGGGCGGCGCCATCCGCTGCTGGGCGGCCGGCGAGATCGCGATCTCGAGCAGGAGCGGCGCGACCCTCGGCGCGCGCGCTGAGGGGCGGGGGGCGACGGTGCGGGTCGCGCCCGAGCGCGTCACCGTGGCCGGGGGGGCGCTCGCCGCCGTGGCCGAGCGCGGCGACGTGCGCATCGCCGAGGCGCGCTACGAGGGGCGAGCGCTCACCGCCGTGCTGGAGCGCGCGCACACGACGGTGGGCAAGCTCGAGTCGATCGCGGGGCGGGTGATCGCGCGCGCGGAGGACCTCTTCCAGGAGGTGCGCGAGTTGCACCAGCTCCGCGCCGGGCGGCTGCGCGCGCTGGTGGAGGACGTGATCGAGCTTCGCGGGCGCGAGGTGTCGGTGGACGCGCGCGAGGACGTGAGCCTCGATGGCCAGCGGATCAACCTCGGGTAGGAGGGGCGGCGATGTTCCCTGTGACGACGATGCAGGCCGGGATCTGTCAGGCGATGCCGGACACGTGCAAGACCCCGGCGCCGCCTGGCCCGCCGGTGCCGCTGCCGTACCCGAACGTGGCGATGTGCAACCAGGCTGCGCCGAGCACTTGCTCCCTGAAGGTGCTGCTGGCGGGCAAGCCGGTGCTCACGAAGCAGAGCGAGATCCCGATGTCGACCGGCGACGAGGCGGGCTCCGCCGGCGGGGTCGTGAGCGGCAAGATCAAGGGAGAGGCGATGTACCGCACGTTCTCCATGAAGGTGAAGGCCGAGGGCAACCCGATCGTGTTCCACACCTGCTCGGTGGCGCAGAACGGCAAGAGCCCGAACATGCCGATGGGGGTGCAGGTCGCGCCGTCGCAGACGAAGGTCGTGGTGAGCGGCTGAGGGGCCGAGGGGCCGAGGGGCTGGCCGGGCGGGGTGCCGTCCTGGCGGGGTGTCGCCACCGCGTGGTGCACCGCAGCCGGTACGAGCTCGGGGCCGCGGGCGCGGTCGCGTGCCGGCTGGAGGTGCACCTCACCCCGCGCGCGCTGCCCCACCAGACGGTCGAGTTTCACCAGCTCGTGGTGCGGCCCTTGCCGGCCTCGCGGCGGCTCGAGGAGGACGCCTTCGGCAACCACTGCGAGCACGTCGAGATCGGGGGGCGCTTCGGGGCCGTCGAGGTGACGGCGCTCAGCGTGGTGCGCCTGGGCGAGGAGGAGGCGGGCGGCGGCGGCGATCTCGGGCACGACTGGCGGGCGGCGACGGAGCGCACGGCGGCCGCCGCATCGGAGGATCCGGCGCTGCGCGCGTTCGTCGAGGGCACGGCGCGCGCGCCGCGGAGCGCCGCGATGGCGGAGTACGCGCGGGGGAGCTTCCAGGAGGGCCGCCCGCTCGGCGCGGCGCTGGAGGGGCTGGTCACCCGGATCCGGCGGGATTTCGCCTTCGATCCTGGGGCCACCACCGCGGACACGGGCCTCGCTGCCTTCTGCGAGCTCCGGCGCGGTGTCTGCCAGGACTTCGCGCACCTGGCGGTGGCGTGCCTGCGATCGGTGGGCCTCGCGGCGCGTTACGTGAGCGGCTACGTGGCCGGCTCCGCCGCGGCGCCGTCGCGCGCCTCGCACGCGTGGGCGTCGGTGTGGTTGCCCTCGGGCGGCTGGTACGACCTCGATCCGACGGCGGGGCGCCTGGGCGCGACCGGGCACATCGTGCTGGGCTACGGGCGCGACTACGAGGACGTCGCGCCGATCCGGGGCACGGCCGAGGGGGCGCGGGGCGTCCGGCTGCGGACGGCGATCACGGTGGCGCCAGAGGGGAGCGATTGAGGCTTTCCCGCTCGCCTCTCCAGACGTCGGCCATCCCCACCCCGCGCGACGCCCGCCTCTCCGCGGGCCTGTCCGAGCACGGGGCTGCTCGCCGACCATTCATGGTCAAGGAGCTTCAGCTCGACGCTGGCCGGCGAGTCAGCCGCCTCGCCGGCGCAGCTCGGCCTCGAGCTCGACGATGCGCCGCTCCGCCGTCGCGCGGGCGGCCTTCTCCGCCTCTGCGCTTCGCCGCGCCGCCTCCTCGGGGGTGAGCACGAGATCCGCCCCGTCGGGGGTGCGGGCGAGACGAAGCGCCGCCGGATGGCCTGCGGCCGGGACCACCACCCAGTGCAGCTCCAGCACGGTGCATGGGCTGCGCTCCTCTTCGACGACGCGCTCGACCAGGTCGCCCTCGATGCGATCCCAGACCCGCAGCCGCTCCCCGGGCGCTGCGTCGGGGTCGAACGCGACGAGCTCCAGCACGCCGAGCTCGTGGTACTTGGCGAGCTTCTCGTCCCAGGTCTGCGGCGCCGCGTCGTGCTCGCTCATGATCTCGACGGCGAGCTCAGGGGCACCGCGTTCCCATATCTTCCAGGAGCCGAAAGGCGTGTCGGGGGTGCCGAGCCGGACGAAAGCGTCCGGCGCCAGGCACCGGCTCGGATCCGACGCGGACCAGTAGACGAACTGGTCGGAGCCGATCGCCGCTCGCTCGGCGAAGGTCTTGAGCACGAGGTAGAGCAGGGTCCTGATCTCGAGGTGGCGCTTGGTCTCCGGCACGACGGCCTCTTCCGGGAAGTGGAGCGGGGACGGCGCGCGCACGTGACGGAGGCGACGCGCGGGAGCGGCGTGCTGCATGGGGGCAGTATACCCACCGCGTGAGGATGTCGATCGGGGCACGGCACTCGCAGGGGCGAGAGGTCGTTCACCACGGCCCCGAGCACGCGGTTGCGCGGCACGAAGAGCCCGTGCGGCTCGTCGACCGCCGCCAGGGACCCTGGGAGTACCCGAAGGTGACGCCGCGTGCGCTCAAGGTCGTCCATCCGCGGTCACCGGCCGACGGGCGCCTCCTTGCGCGATCGCGGTCTAGGATGCGGCCTGCATGAACGGTCGATCCCCGCCTCCCCGCCGCCGCCTGCGCGTCACCCTCGCGCTCGCGCTGGCCGTGGCCCTCGCGCCCGCGCCGGCCGCGGGCGACACGCCCGCCCCGCCCACAGGCGACCTCCGGGCGCGCGGGGCGCCGTGGATGCGCGTGTTCAACGCGGAGGACGGCATCCCCCAGATCACCATCAACGCCGTCGCCTTCGAGCCCGGCGGCCGCCTGTGGATCGGCACCCAGAACGGCGCGGCCTCGTACGACGGCCGCCGCTTCACGCCCCTCCCCTTGCCCACCGGCGGCGGGTCGAGCTGGGTGCAGAGCATCGCCGTGGGGCAGGACGGCGCCGTCTGGTTCGGGATGATGACCGGCCAGGTCATCCGCCACGCCGGGGGGCGCTCCACGCGCTTCGGGGCCGCCGAGGGGCTCACGGGCGAGAAGCCGATCCGGACGCTGCTCGAGGCGCCCACCGCGCGGGGGCGCGCGGTCTTCGCCGCCACCACCGACGGCCTCTACCGGCTCGACGGCGAGCGGTGGGCGCGCGTGGACCTGGGGCCCGGCTTCGAGCACCCGGACGTGCGCGCGCTGCACGCGACGACGCTCCTCGGCGGGGAGCCCGCGCTCTGGGCAGGCACCGGCGACGGCCTCTTCCGCTGCGACGCCCGGGGCTGCGCCCGCTTCGCGACGACCGCGGACGGGCTGCCCAGCAACGTGGTCATGAGCCTGCTCGAGACCTCCGGGGAAACAGGGGGCCGCGTGCTCTGGGCAGGCACGCGGGGCGGCATCGCGCGGCTCGCGGAAGCGCGGTGGGAGAGCTTCACCCCGGCGACCGTACCGGCGCTGGCGCACCCGGTGCGGGCGCTCGCCGAAACGGTGAGCGGCACGGGCGCGCGGACGCTCTGGGCCGGCACCTACGGCGGCGGGCTCGCGCGGCTGCAAGGCAGGACGTGGACGGCGCTGACCATGGCGAGCTCCACGCTGCCAGACGATCACGTGATGGCGCTCGCGGCGGCCGCCGGGGCGCACGGCGGTCGCACGCTCTGGATCGGCACCAACGCCGGCGGCCTCGCGCGCCTGCGGCACGACGGGTGGGCGGGGTTCACGCAGCGCAACGCGGGCCTCGCCGGCAGCCTCACCTCCATCGCCGAGGTGCGCGCGCCGGGAGGGCAGGCCAGCCCGCCCGAGCTCTGGGTGGCCATGAACAACACCGTGGCGCGGTCCGCAGGCCAGGGCTTCGCGCCGCTCGACGCCCCCGAGATCGCCGGCAAGCTCGGCGACCTGGTGACCTTCATGCTGCCGTCCGCGCGCGAGCCCGGGGTGGTCTGGATCGGGAGCGACACCACCGGGCTCCATCGCTGGACACGCGGGCAGCTCACCACCTACACGCCGCAGAGCTCCCCGCTCCCCCACGTCGGCGTCCGGTGGCTGTCGGAGTCGCTGGACGGGCGCGCGCTCTGGGTCGGGACGGTCGGCGGGGCCGCGCGCCTGGAGGCGGACGGCGCGTGGCAGGTCTTCACCAGAGCGCAGGTGCCCCTCGCGGACGACCACGTGACAAGCATCGTCGAGACCAGGGGCGCGGGCGGGAAGGTCTCGACGTGGTTCGGCACCATGAAGGGGCTGTCGCGGCTCGAGGGAGGGCAGTGGCGGAGCTTCACGGCCGCGAGCGCGCCGCTCGCCTCGGACGCGATCGCCGCGCTCGCCGAGCTCCGGGACGCGCGCGGCGCGCGGGTGCTCTGGATCGGCGCCCAGGGCGGGATCTCGCGCTACAACCTCGACGCGGACGCGTGGATCGAGCCGCTGAACGAGCGGAGCCGGCCGGCGCTCCCGGACAGCATCGTCTACGGCGTGCGCGCGGACGCGCAGGGCCGGGTGTATGCGTTCACCGACCGCGGCGTCACCCGCTTCACCCCGCGCAGCCCTACGCCCGACGACCCCGCCGAGCTCGCGGCCTACACCTTCACGACCGACGACGGGCTGCCGAGCAACGAGTGCAACCAGAACGGCTCGTTCGTCGACAGCGCCGGCCGCGTCTGGGCGAGCACGGCCGGCGGCGTGGCAGTGTTCGATCCGGCCGAGGAGGTGCCGGACGCCGCGCCCAGGCCGCTCGCCCTCGCCGCGCGCGCTCAACGTGCGCGCGGCGCGCTCGCCCTCGCGCCCGGCGCGTCGCTCGCCTGGGACGAGAACACCGTCTCGTTCGAGTACACGCTCCTGAGCCTCTTCCACGAGCGCAGCACGCGCTACCGCACCCAGCTCGCCAACTTCGACGCGGCGCCGAGCGCGTGGAGCGCCGACGTGAGCGCGCGCTACACGAACCTCGCGCCCGGACCGTACACCTTCCAGGTCTGGGGCCGCGATCACGCCGGCAACGTCGCCGGCCCGGCGACCGTCGCCTTCCGCGTCCGGCCCGCGCCGTGGCGCACCGCCTGGGCCTACCTCGGGTACGCGGCGGCGCTGGGCGGGCTCGTCTACGGCGGCGTGCGCCTGCGGCTCCGGGCCCTGCGGCGGCGGACGCGCGAGCTGGAGCTCCTCGTGGAGCAGCGCACCGCCGAGCTCACGGCCGCCAGGGACGCGGCGGACGCCGCGAACCAGGCCAAGACCACCTTCCTCGCCAGCATGAGCCACGAGCTGCGCACGCCCCTCAATGGCATCCTCGGCTACGCGCAGCTCCTCCAGCGCTCGCCGCGGCTCGCCCCGGAGGACCGGCCCAGCGTGGACGTGGTGCGCCGGTCGGGCGAGCACCTGCTCACCCTCATCGACGACGTCCTCGATCTCGCCCGCGTCGAGGCCGGCCGGATGGACCTCGCGCCGGGCGACGTCCACCTGCCGTCGCTCGCGCGCACGGTCGCGGAGCTGTGCAAGGTGCGCGCGGCGCAGAAGGGGCTCGCGTTCGAGCACGAGGTCGCGGAGGGCACGCCGGCGTGGGTCCGGGCCGACGAGAAGCGGCTCACGCAGGTGCTCCTCAACCTGCTCGGCAACGCGATCAAGTTCACCCGCGCAGGGCGCGTGACGTTCCGGGTCGCGGGGGGCGAGCGAGAGGGGCGCGGCGGCGTCGTCTTCCGCGTCGAGGACACCGGCCCCGGCATCGCGCCGGCGGATCTCGCCCGTATCTTCGAGCCGTTCGAGCAGGCCGGCGACGAGCGCGCGCGCGTGGAAGGGGCGGGCCTCGGGCTCGCGATCACCCGGCGCATCGTCGACCAGATGGGCGGCCGCATCGACGTGGAGAGCGCGCCCGGCGAGGGCAGCACCTTCACCGTGGCCCTCGACCTGCCCGCCCTCGCCGGCGCGTCGCCGGCGCCGTCCGGCGCGCGGCGCGGGACCGCGGCGATCACCGGCTACGAGGGCGCGCGCCGGACGATCCTCGTGGTCGATGACCACGAGGACAACCGCGCCTTCCTGCGGGACGCGCTCGCCCCGCTCGGCTTCGAGGTCGAGGAGGCCGAGGGCGGCGAGGCGGCCGTCGCGCTGGCGGATGCGTGCAGGCCGGACCTCGCGCTGATGGACCTCCGCATGCCCGATCTCGGCGGCGACGAGGCAGCGCGCCGTATCCGCCGGATCCCGGGGCTCGCCGGCCTGCCGATCCTCGCCACGTCGGCGAGCGTGGAGGAGCCCGAGCGGGCGCGTAGCGCGGCCGCCGGCTGCGACGGCTTCCTCCCCAAGCCGATCGACCTCGGCGCCCTGCTCGCGCTCCTGGAGCGCCGCCTCGCCCTCACCTGGGTCCGCGCGGCGCCCGCCAGCGCGCGCGGCGCGGGCGCGGGCGCGGAAGGCAACGGCGGCGAGGCGCCGCCGCGCGGGCCGGCTGTGCCGCCGCCCCCGGAAGAGCTGGCGCGGCTCGCCGAGCTCGTCGAGCGGGGACGCATCCAGGACGTCGTGCAGCGGCTCGCCGCGCTCGAGGCGGAGGACCCGCGGCTCGCGCCGTGGCTCCGCGAGGTGCGCGGGCTCGCCGAGGAGTTCCGGATCCGCGAGCTCGGCGAGCGTCTGGCCGCGCCGGAGCGCGGCGCCGCGGCTTCATGACCGAGATTGTGCGGCGCGGGTGCTTTGCGCCGTGTTCTGCCTTACCGTGCCTGGATGACCCTGCGCTCTCGAACCACGAAGCAGCACCGCTCGTCGGTCGTCGTCGGCGGCGTCGCCGGCGCCGCGCTCCTGGCCGCGGCGTCCGCCGGTCTCCCCGTCGCCCGCGCGGACAGCGGCCCGCTGGAGCGTACGCCGGTGACCTACCGCGTGACGGATCCCTACGCGCGCGGCGTCGAGCGCGAGATCCACGGCTTTCGCGTCGACCCGCCCTGCGCGGCCACGTCGGTCGTGCTGCTGCAGCACGGCCTCTCGTATGACGCCGAGGCCTGGGACTTCAGCCCCGAGGAGGGCTATTCCTACGCGCGCACCCTGGCCGACGCCGGTTACACCGTGGTGGCCATCGACCGGCTCGGCTACGGCGCGAGCACCCTGGATGACGGATACCGGGCGACGGTCGACGTGCACGCCGACATCGCTCACCAGATCGTCCAGCAGCTCCGCGGGGAGTTCGACCACGTCGCGATCGGCGGCCACAGCGCCGGCGCCGAGGTCTCGGAGCTCGAGGCGGGCCTGTTCGGCGACGTCGATGCCCTGATCGCGATGGGGTACCACCAGTTCCCCTCCACGCGGTTCCTCGCCGATTTCACGACCGGCGACATCCCGCGCGCCCTCCTCGGCGACTACGAGTACTTCCTGGGCACGCCGTCCCACCGCGCGGCGATGTTCTATACCTCCGCGGCCGAGCCCTGGGTCGTCGCCGCGGACACCGCCGCCGCCAACCTCACGCCGAGCGGCGAGATCCTCACGATCACCCTCCAGCCCTCGCGCGTCCTCGCGCCGTTCGTCCGCGTCCCGGTGCTCCTGCAGCTCGCCGACGGCGACCGGCTGTTCCCCTCTGCCTTCGCCCTCCTCGCGGCGGCGAGCTTCATCCAGTCGCCCTCGGTGACGCTCGATCGCGTGCCGCAGGCCGGCCACACGTACATGCTCCACCGCAGCGGTCCGGCGGCCGGCGAGCGCATCGCCGACTGGCTGCGCGGCCGGCCGGAGACGCCGAGCTGCCTGCCCTGACCCCCCGTGAGGAACGCCAGCCCGCCGGCTCCGGTGCAGGAGGGCAGCTCGGCTGCCCAGGGGAGACCGGCCCCGGCGCCCGCGGTCCCTCAGCCGCCCGCCGCGGCGCGGCTCCCGGCGTCGAGGCCGCCCTTCTTGACGATGAAGTCGGCGATCTCCTCGACTCCCTTGTTCGCCTTGAGGTTGGTGAACAGAAACGGCCTGTCGCCCCGCATCTTCCTGGCGTCCCTGTCCATCACCTCGAGGCTCGCGCCGACCATGGGCGCGAGGTCGATCTTGTTGATGATGAGCAGGTCCGATCGCGTGATGCCGGGGCCGCCCTTGCGCGGGATCTTGTCGCCGGCCGACACGTCGATGACATAGAGGGTCAGGTCGGCGAGCTCCGGCGAGAAGGTCGCGGCCAGGTTGTCGCCGCCGGACTCGACGAAGACGAGATCGAGCGGCGCCAGGCGCTGCGCGATCTCCTGGACGGCCCTCAGGTTGATGGAGGCGTCCTCGCGGATGGCCGTGTGGGGGCAGCCGCCCGTCTCGACGCCGACGATGCGCTCGGGGCTGAGCGCGCCCGAGCGGGTCAGGAACTCCGCGTCTTCCTTCGTGTAGATGTCGTTGGTCACCACGGCGACGCGCCACTCGTCGCGCATGCGCTTGCAGAGGCGATCGACGAGCGCCGTCTTGCCGGAGCCGACCGGCCCTCCGATACCGACGCGGAGGGGACCATGGTTCGCTGCTATCATGACCTGAACAACCTCGTGTGCTGGGTTTCGTGTTGCATCGACGAGAGATCGACCCCCGGCGTCGCGGCGCCGATGCGATCGAGCGGCGTATTGCGGGCGCGCCGGGCGGCGTCGACGATGACCGGCTCGAGCGCCGCCACGACCCGCTGGCCGTCCGTCTGGCCGAGCGGGACGAGGCGGATGCCCGCCGAGACGAGGCCGGAACCGAAGGCGTGGAGGTACGCCGTCAGCGCCGGCTCGAGCGGCACGCCGTGCGCGGCCGCGGCGAGCCCGACGGCGACCGGGAGCGGCGCCTCGCCGGCGTGGCGCTCGGCGAACGCGTCGAGGCGGGGATGCGGCCAGGCGGCGCGGGTGATGGTGAGGAAGGAGGCGCCCTGCTGCGCGCTCTCCAGCGCGAGCTCGCGGGTGCCCCGGAGCGCCGCCCCGAGCTCGGCCACCTCGTCGAGCTCCTGGTCCCGCTCCGCGCGCCAGGCGGCCGCGAGGAGGGCCGCGTCGACCCGACCGGAGCCCTCGCCGAGGATCGTCGCGACCCAGGCCCGGAGCTGCTCTGCCGTCGTCACCAGGCCCGCCTCGACCGCCCACTCGATCCCGTGGCTGTAGCTGAACCCGCCGACCGGGTAGGCCGGCGACATCCAGCTCAGCAGGCGGTAGAGCGCCCCCTCACCCATGGCGATCACCCGTGTCCGTCCTCGCGATCGTGCTCATGGTCGTGGGAGTGCCCGTGGCCGTGAGCGTGGGAGTGCCCGTGGTCGTGCGAATGCCCATGACCGTGGTCGTGGTCGTGGGAGTGCCCATGATCGTGGGAGTGCCCATGATCGTGGGAGTGCCCATGATCGTGGGAGTGCCCATGATCGTGGGAGTGCCCATGATCGTGGGAATGCCCGTGATCGTGGGAATGCCCGTGATCGTGGGAATGCCCGTGCCCGTGCGGCGACTGCCGATCGTAGGCGCCGCGCTCCGGCGTGAACGGGGCGCGCAGCGGCGTCGCCTCGGCGCCGAGCCCCCGCACCATGTCGACGATCACGTGATCGTGCCGGATGAGGATCCGCGCGCCGTCGAAGGCCGCCGGAATGTGACGGTTGCCTATATGCCAGGCGATGCGGGCCAGGTCCGTCGCCTCGCGGCAGGTGACGGCGACGAGATCCTCGTCCGCGGCGCGAACCCGGATCCAGGCGCCGTCCGCGAGCCGGAGGCCGTCTCCGTCGCCGAGCACGGTCGCCTCCGGAAGGTCGAGCAGGAACTCCCACCCCTGATCGGTCGCGAGCCGGATCCGCCGGCGGTGCCGATCGTCATGGGCGAGCGTCACCCACGCCTCGGCCGAGGCTTCAGGGTAACTCCCGCGGGGAACAACCTCGATGGCGCGTCGCATATCAGAACAGGAAGTAGCGCTGGGCCATGGGGAGCACCTTCGCCGGCTCGCAGGTGAGCAGCTCGCCGTCGGCCCTCACCGTGTAGTGCTCCGGGTCGACCTCGATGCGCGGCGTGGCGCTGTTGTGGATCATGCTCGCCTTCGAGATCCCGGACCGGGTGTTCTCCACCGCGATCAGCGGGCGCGACAGCCCCGCGCTCGCCCCCACCCCGCGCGCGAGCGACGCCTGGCTGACGAACAGGACCGAGCTCTCGATCGCGCTCCGCCCGTAGGCCGCGAACATCGGCCGGTAGTGCACGGGCTGCGGCGTCGGGATGGCGGCGTTGGGATCGCCCATCGGCGCCGTGACGATCGAGCCGCCCTTGAGCACCATGTCCGGCTTGACCCCGAAGAAGGCAGGCGACCAGATCACGAGATCGGCGAGCTTGCCGACCTCGACCGAGCCGATGTGCCGGCTGACACCCTGGGCGATGGCCGGGTTGATCGTGTACTTGGCGACATAGCGCTTGGCGCGGAAGTTGTCGTTGTCCTGCCGCTCCTCCGACAGCTTGCCGCGCTGGCGCTTCATCTTGTCGGCGGTCTGCCAGGTCCGCAGGATGACCTCGCCGACGCGCCCCATCGCCTGGCTGTCGCTCGCCATGATCGAGATGGCGCCGAGGTCGTGCAGGATGTCCTCGGCCGCGATCGTCTCCGCCCGGATGCGGCTCTCGGCGAACTTCACGTCCTCCGGGATCTCCTTCTTGAGGTGGTGGCAGACCATGAGCATGTCCAGGTGCTCGGCGACCGTGTTCACCGTATAAGGCCGGGTCGGGTTCGTGGACGCCGGGAGCACGTTGGGCACCCCGACCAGCGCGATGACGTCGGGCGCATGGCCGCCGCCGGCCCCCTCGGTGTGGAACGAGTGGATCGTCCGCCCCTTGAAGGCCCGGATCGTGTTCTGCACGAAGCCGGCCTCGTTCAGCGTGTCCGAGTGGAGCGCCACCTGGACGTCGTACGCGTCGGCGACGGCGAGGCAGTTGTCGATGGCCGCGGGCGTGGTGCCCCAGTCTTCATGGAGCTTCAGCCCGCAGGCGCCAGCCTCGATCTGCTCGACGAGGCCGGCGGGACGGCTCGTGTTCCCCTTGCCGAAGAGGCCGATGTTGATCGGCAGCGCCTCGGCGGCCTGGAGCATGCGCCGGAGATGGAAGGGGCCGGGCGTACAGGTCGTCGCGGCCGTGCCCGCCGCCGGGCCGGTGCCCCCGCCCATCAGCGTGGTCAGGCCCGAGCAGAGCGCCTCCTCGACGAGCTGCGGGCAGATGAAATGGATGTGCGTGTCGATGCCGCCGGCGGTGACGATCTTCCCGGCGCCCGCGATGACCTCCGTGCCGGGGCCGATGACGATGGTCACGCCGTCCTGCACGTCGGGGTTGCCGGCCTTGCCGATCCCCGCGATCCGGCCGTCCTTGAGGCCGATGTCCGCCTTGACGATGCCCCAGTGGTCGAGGATGAGCGCGTTGACGATCACCGTGTCCACGGCGCCCTCGGCCTGCGTCCGCTGGGACTGGCCCATGCCGTCGCGGATCACCTTGCCGCCGCCGAACGACACCTCCTCCCCGTACCCCTTCAGGGCGGTGAGATCCTGCTCGACCTCGATGAGGAGATCCGTGTCGGCGAGCCGCACCTTGTCGCCCAGGGTCGGGCCGTACAGGCTCGCATAGCTGGAATGAGAGATCGGATAAGGCATCGCCAGAGTCTCCTAGAGCGACAAACGAGTTGAAACCACGAGAAAAAGCAGGAATTTCACAGGGAGGCGGGGAGGCGGGGAGCTAGAGACGGCAAGAGAGAGAAATTCATTTCTTTTCTTCCTCCCCGCCTCCCCGCCTCCCTGTGAAAATTCTCCAGATTTCAATGTGATCGGTGTTCTAGAGTGGACCGTTGATCTTCCCCTGGAACCCCACGACGACGCGGGCGCCGCCGAAGTCCACGAGGGGCACATCGTCGTACGTCTGGCCCGGCTCGAAGCGCCTCGCGGTGCCCGCCGGGATGTCGAGCCGCATGCCGCGGGCCTTCTCGCGCTCGAAGTCGAGCGCCTCGTTGACCTCGTAGAAATGGTAATGGCTGCCGACCTGGATCGGCCGATCGCCGGTGTTCTTGACGGTGATCGTGGTGGCGGGCCGGCCCGTGTTGAGCTGGATATCGACCTGCCCCATGGGGGTGATGATCTCTCCGGGGATCATGAGACCTCCTCCTCGCCTCTACGCCTTGTCCTGCGGCGACGCCTGGATCCCGAGCCGCGGGCCGATCGGGTTGTGGACGGTGACGAGCTTCGTCCCGTCGGGGAACGTCGCCTCGACCTGCACGTCGTGGATCATCGAGGCGACGCCCTCCATCACCTCATCCTCGAAGATCACGCGCGCGCCTCGGCTCATCAGGTCCTCCACGGAGTGGCCGTCGCGGGCGCCCTCCATCACGAAGTCGGAGATGAGCGCGATCGCCTCCGGGTAATTGAGCTTCACGCCGCGCTCCAGCCGCCGGCGCGCGACCATCGCGGCCATGGAGATCAGCAGCTTGTCCTTCTCTCGGGGGGTGAGATTCATCGACTCCTCCTCAGATAGACCAGAACCGCGGCATGCGCGCCGGATGACCCGAGCGCGCCGCCCTGAGCCACGAGACAAGACCGGTGAGATCGCGCCGCACCTGCGCCGGCTCCGCGCCGAGCGCGCGGGCCACGAGCGCCCCGCCGACGAGCGTGACGCCCGCGCGGCTCGAGCCGCGGGCGAGCCGCGCCCGGGCCTCGTCGACCCACGCCGCCGCGTCGTCGGCGACGAGCAGCGCGAGCCCCGCCGCCGTGGCGCCCCCGAAGCCCGCGGGGGCCGCGAGCTGCGCGGCGATGTCGCCGGAGAGGGAGAGCGCGTCCGCCCACGTGAGCCGCCCGCCGCGCCGGACGCGCCAGACGTCGTGCAGCGCGCCGGACGAGAAGCGCTCGCCCCGGGCCAGCCGGCCGAAGACGACGATATCGAGCCCGAGGAGGCTCCCGCCGGGCGCCACGTCGAGCTCGACGCGCCGCTCGAAGCGAGCTCTGTCGAAGAGGATCGTCTCCTGGGGCAGCCACTCGAGCGCGGCGCCCGCCTCGACGCGGAGACCGAGCGAGAGGCGGCTGGGAGCGCCGAGCGAGGGATAGACCTTCTCGGCAGCCTGGCTCGTCACCGTGGCCGTGGCGCCGGGGCCCGCCTCGACGGCGACCCGGAGGACATCGCCGCTGGCCACCCCGCCGGAGGTCGTGATGAACACCCCCAGCAGCGGCTCGTCCGGCTCCTGCCGCGGGAAGAGCATGCGGCACGGCGCGCGGTGCGCGAGGTGCACCGGCCTCGTGCGACCGTGCCGCTCGAAGCGGACCTCGAGGAACCCGTCGTCCCGGCGCAGCCCCAGGTGGTGCTCGGGGTAGTCCTTCGGGTCAGCCATGGAGAGCCCGTGTCGATCGTGCAAACAACCCCCGGTCGCCACCGTCCGCTGCTCGTCGATGCGGCCCGGCCCTTGTACTTCAGCGAACGCAGCGTTGTCCACAACGCGCACGAAGGACGAGCACGGCAGACAGCAGACGGCAGAGGTCTGCGTTGAACCCGAGCGATGACCGCTGACCCGAGCGAAAGCAGCGCTGGCGCCGCGGCTCCGCTCGACACGGATCACGCGGCCGCGCGCTCGCCCTCTGGCAGGGGTGCGCCCCTGGGCGCCTCGCCGTGGAGGAGGATGCGCTTCTCGCGCAGCGCCTTGAGCGCCCGCTCGGTCAGGGTGCTCTGGTAGTCCTGCTTGTATTTCATGTCGAGGACGTGCGCCTCGGCGTCGAGGCGCACCGCCGTGACGTCGCCGAGGATGCACTGGCTCACGCGCACGCAGGGCGGCTGCCCGAGGTAGACATAGCGGCTGCTGGTGACGCACTCCTCCACGACGCGCTTGGCGAGCCCGATGTCCTGATCCAGGGCGATGAAGAGCTGGACGCTGACCGCCATGTCCAGCCGGCCGTGGTTCGCCGACCCGACCGCCTCGGTCAGGAACTTGTTGTTCGGGATCGTCACGAGCAGGTTGTCCTCGGTGACGAGGCGCACCGAGCGCAGCCCGATCGCGACGACCTCCCCGTAGAGATCGCCGAACTTGACCCGGTCGCCCACCAGGAACGGTCGATCGACGATGAGCGTCAACCCGGCGAGGATCGACGAGGCGAGATCCTTGAGCGCGAAGCCGACCGTCACGGCCACCGTGCCGGTCAGGGCGAGCACGACCTCGCGGGAGAGGTGGATGGAGACCGCTGTCGCGACGGCCATGCCGCCGATGTAGAGGCCGAAGCGCAGCAGCGTGCCGACCTGGTTGAGCAGGAGGCGCCGGTGAACATAACGGCTGCTGCCGCGCTCGATGACGGCGGTGACGAGCCGGACGAGGAGCCAGGTGACGACGAGGATCGCGACGCCGGAGAGCACGCCCCCCGCCTGGATCGTCTCGATCAGCTTCGCGCTTTCGACAAGGTCTGCGTCGGATTCCATGGCTGTCCTCTCGTCACGGCTGGATCAGGTGCTTGCGCAGGAGGAAGGTCGTGACCGCGCTCTGCCAGCGGGTGGTGACGCGGTGACGGCCCCCCAGGTCGTCGACGACGCCGAGATCGACCAGCCTGGACAGGGCGTTCTCGCACGGGAGCCGGGGGAACCCGAGCGAGATCGACGCCTCCTCGGTGGTCAGGCTGTCGTGCCACACGACGCTGGCGAGGACGAAGCGCTCCAGCTCGCCGAGCTCCTCCAGGTCGTCGCCGCTGGGGCCGCGGAACAGCTGGACGCGGAGGCGGCGGTCGCCGGCGGGGCTCAGCGATCGCAGCCAGTAGTGGAGGGCGACCCGCGGAGAGCCCTGCGCGTAATCCCAGATGAGGCGGTTGTAGTCCCGCTCGGTCGCGGAGGCGTAGGCCTGCTGGTCGGCCGCTTCCTCGTCCAGGAGGAGGTCGTCGAACGAGAGCGCGAATCCGCTCGCCCGGACCCGCCCGCCGAGCAGCTCGCCCAGCTTCGGCTCGGGCCAGGGCGCGAGCTGCACGATCGTCCGGAAGACGACGGCCCCGCCGCGGGCGAAGACCAGGTACCGGTACGGGTGCTCCGCGAGGGCGCACAGCCAGAACATCCGCGGGGTCGAGTGCTCGACGATCTCCAGGAACGCCTCCCACGCGCCCCACGTGTCCAGGCCGCGCAGGAACAGGTGCTCCAGGTCGTCGACGACGAACAGCCGGCGCGGCTGGCTGCGCAGCCACGCCGCGAGGGCGCCGGCGCCTTCCCGCGCGCCGCGCGGGGCGTCGAGCGCGGCCCCGAGCACGGCGACGACATCGCCCTCGGTGAGCAGCCGCTGCCCGAGCGCGATGCGCTGGCAGGGGATCTCTCCCGCCTTGTGCTCGGCCGCGCGGAGCCAGCTCGTCTTGCCCGAGCCCGCGCCGCCGACCAGGAGCAGCGAGCCCCCCTGGGCGCTGTCCCTCCAGGTGGCGAGCAGCCCCTCGAAACGATCGAGGCCAGGGTAATGGTCGAGCCCCCGGGCCGGGTCCTCGATCGGCTGCTCCGGCAGGCAGACGAGGAGCTCTTCGGGCAGCGCGGAGGGCGCGTCGGCCGCGACGACGGCGCCCTTGCGCCGCTCGATCCGCCGCCGGAACAGGAACGCGAGGACCCGGTGCGACGACTCGAAGCCGAGCAGGAAGCGCCGGGCCGTGCGGCTGAGCGCGGCGAGCGCCAGCGCCACGAACGCGACGATGGCGACGAAGAAGCCGTACCAGCGGCGGCGGGTCGCGCGCACCGCCTCGGCGAGCGGCCCGGCGTCGTTGACACGCACGCGCAGGTAAGCCTCGCAGATGTCGTCGCGCCACCGGCGCATGAGCACCAAGGCGAGCGGGATGGCGCCGAGCCAGGCGGCGCGGCCGACGGTGTGGTGGAGGTACCCCCGGCCGGCCACGCCCTCGGCCAGGGCCAGGAGCAGCTGCACGGCCAGCGCATAGCGGGCCACGGTCTGGAGCGAGCGGAGGAGCTTCGCGCCGACCGCCGCGCCGGGTGAGGCCTCGCGCGAGGCGACGAGGTGGCGCGCGGCGGCGAGCGCGAGGCGGTAGAGGGCGTACGAGAGCAGGAGGGAGTAGCCGAGCTCGATCCCGCGGGCGCGCGCCGCCATGGGCCCGAGCGCCGCGTGGACGCCCACGAGCGCGGCGAGGAAGAGCAGCTCGCCCGAGACCGCCGACAGCGCCGCGTGCGCGCGGCCGACGCCGCGCAGCCAGCGCGGCCGGTGGAGCACGCGACCGAGCGCGGCCTGGGCGCCGTCGAGCAGGCGCCGCCGCCGCCGGGCCAGGAGGAGCACGGCGAGGAGCACGGCGAGGAGGAGGCCGCCGCGCGCGATCGCGGCGGCGGTGTAGAACGGGTCGCGCAGCGCCGCGCGCGCGCCGTCGAGGGCGCTGTCGCGGCGGAGCCCGTGCCACCGCGCCCGCGCGGCGATGTGCCAGAGCTCCGTGCGGAGCTGGTCCATCCCCTCGCGATCGACGCCGAGCGCCTCCTCGCGCCGCGCGTCGCTCAGCCGCGCGAGGAGCAGCTCGCGCGCTCCGTCGAGCGCCTCCTCGGCGCCGAGCGCCTCCTCGGCGCGCTCCCGGGCGGCGCGGCGCGCCTCGACCTCGAGGGCATCGGCCTCGTCCGCGAGGGCGCGGCGCAGCGCCGCGAGCCGCTGGGCCTCGGGCGGCCGAGCGGCGCCCGGCGCGTCGCTGGCGGCCGGCGGCTCGAGTGGCGCCGCGAGGCGCGGCACGGCGGGGGCCGCGGTCAGATCCCGGAGCGCGGCGTCGACCTCCGGACGCAGCGACTGCAGCTCGGCCATGACCCGCTGGAGCAGCGCGTCCGCGGCCTGGCCGCCGTGGTCCACCTCCCGCGCCTCGCGGCCGAGCTCCTCGATCCGGGCGCGCCGCTCCTCGGCCTCGCGCCCGCGCTGCCGCGCCGCGAGCTCCTCGCGCAGCCGGAGACTCGCCTGCTCGCGCTGGACCTGCTCGGCGCGGGCGAGCTCCTCCGCGAGGCGCGCTTCCTCCGGGGACGGCGCGGGCGCGCCGGCGATCTGCGGCTCCGGGGCCGCGGGCGCGCCGGTATCGGCCGCCGCGCCCCCGGCGGCAGGGGTCGCTGTCGCGTCCCCGGCGGCTGGTGCGCCGCGATCGCCGTCCGCCGCGCCCACCGCTGCATCGGGCCCGGCGTCCGCCGCGCCCACCGCTGCATCGGGCCCGGCGTCCGCCACGCCCACCGCTGCATCGGGCCCGGCGTCCGCCGCGGCAGCGCCCCTCCCGGGCGCGACCGCGGCCGGCGCTCCGCCGTCTTCCGCTGCGCCGGCCGCCGGCAGCCCGACCGCGACGGATAGGAGCGCCGCCGCGAGCGCCGCGCGAATGCGAAAGCCCGCTGAACCTACCTTGTCGCGTCGACGCATCGAATTGGTAACGCTCCCCCAGAGGCGCTGATTGCGCTCCGCGCTGCGCACATAGAATATCTGCTCGCCCGTCTCAAGGTCATCGAGCGGGTGAAGACCTGGCGCCCGGGACGGCCGCCGATATCGCCGTCATGCTCGCCGGCACGCGAGGCGAGAGCGGGCCGTACCCGCTAGGACACCGAACAGGTTGAAGCCCCGAGAAAATGAACCACAGAGGCACAGAGGGCACAGAGTTTTTTTGTTGTTCCTCTGTGTCCTCTGTGCCTCTGTGGTTCAAATCTCTTCATTCCCGGGCGTTTCAAGCTGATCGGTGCGCTAGACAGGCGCTTCCACAATGACGCGCCTCACGGGCTCCCGGCGGCGCGCGACGGCGCGCCCTGGAAGGCGGCGGCTAGGAACCGCTCCACGGCCCACGTGGTGATCTGTCCTCCGGGGCCGGCGGGGTTGGCGTCGCAGCCGTGGGTCGCCCAGGGGAGCTCGAGCAGCAGGTGGGGGACGCTGGCCTCGCCGAGGCGCCTCTCGAGACGGCGGCTCTGCTCGACGGAGACCAGCTCGTCGCGGGTCCCGTGGATGAGCAGCGTCGGAGGTGAGCCGGGGACCACGAAGTCGATGGCCGATGCGGCGTCGTAGCGCTCCTTGACCTGCGCGGGTGTCCCGCCGAGGTACTCGCTCAGGGTCCTCGGGCTGTCCAGGACCAGCGGGTTCGTGGGGTGATCCCAGCTCCAGTTGAGATCCGATGGCGCGTACAGCGCGACGGCGCCGCGGATCGCAGGAGCGCCCGCGGTGTACGCGGCCAGGAGCGCCAGCTGGCCTCCGGCGGAGCGCCCGAGCAGGGCGACGCGAGAGGGGTCGAGCTCCAGGCGAGCGGCGTTGTCCTGGAGCCATGTCACGGCGGCGAGCACGTCGTCGCGCTGATCCGGGAAGGTGTGCCGGGGCGCAAGCCGGTAGTTGATCGCCGCCACCGCGAGGCCGCGGGCGGCGAGGTAGCCGTTGAGCCAGGCGAGCTGGGAGCTGTCCCCGCTGTTCCAGGAGCCCCCGTGGATCACCACCACGATGGGCAGAGGCCCGGGCACGCCGGCGCGCCGGTACAGATCGAGGTGCAGCGCGCGACCGTCGACCTCGCGGTAAACATACCGGGTGGGCGCGACGCGAGGCGTGGAGACCGAGAGGAGATCGCCAAGGACGATGGGCGCGGGGCGCGCCGGGGCCCCGGGGAGCTCGGGAGGATGGACCGCGCCGAGCTTCGCGGCGAGCTCCCCCTCGATCCCCTTCGCGTACACGAGGGCTCGAGCCAGGGAGGAGAGCAGGAGGGGGACCGCGAGCGCGGTGAGGCCAGACGCGATCCACCTCTTCGCCCCTGCCCCACCAGGCGGCAATAGCAAGGAGAGGAGCGGAAAGACGGCGAGCACGTGGCCCCACTCGGTCGCGGCGACCGCGGGCTTCCAGAGGACGCCCAGAGGGGCCTTGAAGATCCCCAGCAGCGCCACCCCGAAGAGAAGGAAGCCGAGGAGCAGGCGAAGGCCGGCCAGGTAGTCCACGGGCGCGAGCATAGGGCGAGGAGCGGACGACTCACAAGGCGAGCATCACGCTCGCGCGCTCGACGAGGCTCAGGCGCCCTCGAGGCCGCGGTTCACCGTCGGTTGTCCGGGTGGACCATCCGCAGGAGGGATGGATCGTACGTGAAGAAGGCGTCGAAGAGGTTCAAGAACGAGGGCTTCTCCCGGAGCAGCCGGCAGCAGACGTCGGGGGACAGATCGGCGGGCGCCCCGCCGCGCAGGAGCTGGAGGTTGAGGTCGGCGCTCGGGTTGGTCTCGTCGCGGCTCGGCGCGGGCGCGAAGTTCAGGAGCCAGGAGACGCGATCAAGCAGAGAGGTGTTCGCGCGGCTCCCGTGCCATACGTAGTTGTGCAGGAACAGCGCGTCGCCGGCCCGCATCGTCATCTCGAGGGACCGCTCGGGCGCGTCGAACGGGTCGACATAGATGCACGCCCGCGTCTCGTCGATATCGACGAGGGGGATCCAGAGGTGAACAGAGCCCTTGTGGCGCCTGGAGGCCTCGGAGAAGCCGTCCTTGCCGCCGTCGACGTCCCGATGGCGCCGGGTGGCGTACGATGAGCCCGCGCGCACCACCATGACCTGCTCGTACTCCAGGAACACCTCGTCTCCCAGGATGCGCTGCAGGACCGGACCCAGCTTCTCGGCCAGCGCCTGGAGGAGGTACGGCACGCCGAGCAGCACCTTCTCCAGGTTGATCTTGTCCCGGTACGCGGCCCGCTGCTCCCGCCAGACGTCCGCGATGAGGGGGTTCACGACGGCGCTCAAGGTGCTCACCACGTCCGCGGACAGGACGCCCCGGATCACGGCGAACCCGCGGCGCTCGAAGTGCTCCTTGATCTCGGCCGCGTAAAAGGCGTTGTCGACGGCGCGGATCCCCTCCCACACGTCCACGGGCCCGCCCCGGTCGAGCGAGTGGGCAAAGAAACGCTCTGTCCGCTGGGTGCCGTCGGCGCGCCGCACCACGTACCGGAACGGCTCGCCAGCGGCCAGCTTGCCTGCGTCGACCGTGTAGACATGCGGCAGGTCGGGGTGCGGCTCGCACTCGACCGACGCTCCTCCCCTGGAGCTGGCCATCAGGCGTTCTCCGTGCTGCAGGTGCATCTCGATGAGCCGCTGGCCGGTCAGATTCATGGCAATCCTAGCTCGCGATCCAGGCGAAGCGATCGTCCGTGCCCGCGCCCTCGCTGCTCCCGTCGTCGTCCTGCGCCGCCCACGCGAAACGCCCGCTCCCGCGCCCCTTCGCCCTCGCGTCCGCCTCGCCCCGCCAGGCGAACCGGTCGCCGCGCTTGGTCTTGTCGATCTTCACCTCTTCGTCGTCTCCCTCGATGTCCTCGTAAACGCCGCTCCGGTCGCCGAGCGCGAACGGCCCGAAGCTGTACCCGTCCGAGCTCGCGTCGAGGTCCCCTATATCGTGGTACTGCGCGTCGATGGAGCTGTAGACCTTCCCGCCGACCTTCTTCGAGTACTTGAACCCGTTCGCCAGCGCGGTGTACTTGAGAACGTCGCTCACCCTCCTCGACTGGAGGAGGTTCTGCTCGGTCACCTTCTTCCACGTCTTGATCGCGACGAGCGTGTCCTTGGCCGACGTCGCCGCGGACTTCAGGCTCTTCCCCACGCTCTTCAGCCGCTCTCCGGCGACCTCCCCGAGCTCCGCGGCGCCCTGCTTGAACGACTTCCACAGGCTGCCGTCGGCGGCCTCCGCGAGCTCCTCGAGCAGCTCGTCGCTCTGCGACCGCAGCCGGCTCAGCGAGTCGGAGAAGCTCTCCGCGGCCTGCTTGCCCAGCCTGGAGGCCACGTCGTCGGCGGCCTCCTCGGCGGACTCCTTGAGGATCTTGGTGAGCGTCTCCTCGGCGCTCTCCCGCATGAACGCCTTGCCCGCCCGCTCGACGAACGGCTGCGCGAGGTTCGCGGCCCCCTTGCCCACCGCCTTGGCGCCCTTCAGCACCCCCTTCCCCGCGGCCTTCGCACCCTTCCACATCTTGCCCGCGATCTGGCCGCCGAACTTCATCAGGATGTCCATCGCGATCTCGATCGCTATGTCGACGAGGCACGCCACGAAATCGGCCCAGGTGAAGCCGGCCTTGGCGGTGCCCCAGACGACGGTGAAGTCGAGCGGCAGGCTCACCGGGCTGTTGCACGCGAGGTGGATCGAGAAGGGCACCGTCTTGAACGGCGAGCACGCGAGATCGCAGGCCGTCTCGCCGAAGATCGGGTTGTCGCACCCGATCGTGACGCCGCTCGTCCCCCACACGGAGATCGAGCTCCCGAAGAGGATGGTCCAGGGCAGGAGCGGATTCCACCCCTGGACCACATCCACGTGCGGGACGACGAGGCTCGCGTCGCTCCCCCGCCCCATCCAGTGCACGCCGTCGAGCTGGATCTCGCGCTTGCCCTGGTCCGACCAGAACGAGAAGAGGTGCGTGCCGCTCACGAGCCCGAACGTGAGGTGCGGCCAGTACTTCTGGGGGACATAGGCCCCGGGCGGCGGCATCGGCCACCAGAACAGGGCTTCGTGCCACGAGAGGCCGATGAACACGTTCCACCGCGTGACGGTCAGACAGCCGTATCCCATCGTCAGCGCTCCTTCATCGAGCTGCGCTCCGTCATCGAGCTGATCGCGCCGCCGAGGTCCAGCGCACCTCGCGGCGCAGGTTCATCCGCTGCTCCTCGGTGAGCTCCAGGGCCACGGGGGCCCGCGCGCTCCACACGACGACGACCTCGCCAGGCACGGGGCGCACGACGACGGAGCAGAGGTGCGTCTCCACCTCCGTGAGCCGGCCAGGGTCGAGCTCCAGCAGCACCCGGGGCGCCTCGTCGGGCAGATGGAAGGAGTAGACTTGCCTCGTCGGGTGGAGGTTCCGCAGCTCGAAGTAATCGCCCGGCCCGAGGTCGGAGACGCTCATCCCGGGCGACGCGGTCTGGGCGTGCTCGAGCCGGAGCGGCGCGCCGGGGTCCTGGTAAAGGGGCGGGATCGTCAGGATATCCTGGGCGGCCCAGCCTCGCTCGACCTCGGCGACCCTGGCGTCGGGCTGGCACGAAGGCGCGAGCCCGAGGTACGCGATCCGGGGGAACCAGGCCATCGACTGGAAGTCCCACCCCGCCGGGAGCGGGGCGTGGATCCACCGGGTCGGCTTGCCCACGGCGAGGCGCTGGGGCGTCAGCGGGTCGAACGGGTACTCGAGGTTCGGGATCGGCAGCCCCGTGAAGCTCTCCGCGTCGAGCTCCATGAGATAGCCGTAGCCGCAAGGGTTCCTGGGATAGTGATACGGCGTGTCGGACAGCGTGCTCATTCCCCGCCTGGCGTCCTGGATGAACTGACCGAGGATGTCGCCGTTGCGGCCGAGCGCCGTCAGGTCGACGCCGCCATAGGCGTAGTCGTAGCGGACCGGGACCACCTCGATGGGCGTCGCCTCGGAGAAGCGCGGCTTGCCCGCGCGGTCGAGCTCGCCCACGCGGTCGCCGTGGACCACGATCTCGCGCTGGTGCTCGCCGAACTGCACGCTGGCGGTGAGCTTGCGCGTCCCTGGCCTGTAGGCGTGCGCGAACGCCTGGACGACGACGTCCGTCGCCCGCCGGAACGGGAGCAGGTCGTCGACGACGAGCGGCGGCGAGACGCGCGGCGGCTTGCGCTTGTCGTTGTAGGGGATCTCGTCGTCGTGCAGGACCTCCTGCCGCCCCGGGGCGTCGAGCTCGCAGCGTCCGTTGTGGATCCGGTAGGTGCGCTTCATGACCCACGCGATCCACCGCTGTCCGTCGGGCTCGCCCTGCAAGAGCATCTCGGTCCTGCGGCGCTGTCGCGGCGCCGGCGCCGGCGCTGCGGACGATGTCTCGCGGTCCGTCACGGCTGCCTCCCGCTCACTCGGCCTCGTAGATGCGCCACCGGCCGCGCCAGTGGTTCTTCTCCGGCTCCGCCGCGTCTCCCGGCTGGCGCCGCGTGTCGGTGAGCAGCGGCTCCATCTGGTCCCAGAAGGCCTGACCCAGCGCGGGGCCGAAGATCGCCGTGACCGTGTCCTTCATGAGCTCGTGGCGCTGCTCGTCCGGCAGCAGATCGAACGGGTCGGCGGGGCGCGGCATCGCGCCATCGTACCCGGCGCGCGCGCGGCGGAGGGCGCATTTCGCGGCGAAGCGCCGGGCGGCGTGCTCATCCCACGTCGAGCCACGTCCGTGCGCTCACCGGCTCGGCGCGCCACGCCGTGCCGAGCGGAGCCGGCGCTCCGGTCCGCTTCGCCGGCGATTCACCGGCTGCTCTCGCGGGGGCCGCGGAGAGGCGCTTGACCTTCCGTGGCGCGGTTGCGACCGTGCACCACGGCGACATGAGCGAGAAGCAGGCGACACTCCCGCTGACCCCTGCGCAAGCCGAGCAGCTCGCGGCGCAGACGCTGCCGTTCTCCCCGGACAGCGCGGCCGGCGGGATGGGCGGGGTCGTGTGCGTCCCGCTCACGACGTCGGCGACGGCGACGGCGGCGCGGGCGGCGATCGACTCGATCCCGTGGCGCCACGAGGGCAAGCTCCGGCTGACGGTCGTCGTCAAGGCCAGCTTCTCGATCGACGCCTCGCCGATGCGGCCCGCCGAGACCGTGGAGCCGATCCGCGCGAAGGACGTGCTCCATCGCCGCGGCCCGACGGCGCACGCGATCGCGACCAGCGACAGGGTCCCTTACCGCCAGTACGTGGACGTGACGGCCCTCGGGCACGCCTGCGCGCCGGGAGGCCGCCCCGTCGCCGAGATGACGGCGCGGTTCGCGCTCGTGCAGCGCGGCGCGCCCGGGTTCGACAAGGCCGTGCGGGTCGTCGGCCGCCGCGCCAGGCCCGGGATGCCGCCGGATCCGTTCGCGCGGCTGCCGATCACCTACGAGCGCGCCGCCGGCGGGCTCGGCGCGCCCGACAACCCGGCGGGCTGCGGCGAGGACGACGACGAGCTGCCGAACGTGCTCGATCCGGTCGATCCGCGGAGGCCGGCTGGCTTCGGCCCCGTTGCGGCGAGCTGGCCCTCGCGCAGCAAGCGCCTCGCGGCGAGCGCGCGCGCCGGGCTCGACGCGGCGGTCATGGAGGTGCCGAGCGGCATCGACTGGACGTACTTCCAGGGCGCCCCGCGGGATCAATGGGTGAGCTCGCTCCAGCCCGGCGCGGTGGTCGTGCTCGAGGGCTTCCACCCGGAGCGCCCGCGCATCCAGAGCGCGCTGCCGGACGCGCGCGTCGACGGGGCGGTGTACGGCCTCGACGACGCCGATCCCGACGCCCCGAAGCGGCTCGTCTTTCACGCCGACGGCCTCCACGTCGACGCCGATCGCCTGCTGTGCACGATCACCTGGCGCGCCCACGTGGACCTGCGCGAGCTGGCGCAGCGCGAGCGGCTGATGGTGGTCGCCGGCGTGGGCGTCGGGAGCGCCCCGCAGGTGCCGCCGCGGCGCCCGGCGCGTCCGGCGCCCGCGGCGGCCGGGCCGTCGCGTTCCAGCGAGCCGCGCGAGCCGCGCCGGCCCGAGGGGGGCGCGGGCGGCACGCTGGGGATCGACGAGGTGCGCGCGCCGGTGCGCGCGGCCCCGCCGCCGGGACCGCCGCCGCCGAGCGCGCCCCTGCCGGGCGTGAGCGTGCAGCCGCCGCCGAGCGCGCCCCTGCCGGGCGTGAGCGCGCAGCCGCCGCCGGTCCCGCCGCCGCCGAGGCTCGAGGAGCAGCCGGCGCCGGGCGCCGCGCCCGCGGAGGAGCCGGTCCCGATCGAGCGCTACGCCGCCGTCGCCTCGGAGCTCGCCGACGAGGGCGCGGTGCGCGGCAAGGTGCTCTCCGCGCACGAGCTCGACGAGCCCACCTGGCGGAAGGCCGAGCGGCGCTGGCGCGGCGAGCTGGAGCGCGAGCTGAAGCGCGGCGAGCGCGCCCTGCGCGAGCGCTTCGACGACGCCTACGTGAGCGCCTGGGAGCAGCGCCACCCCGACCGGTTCGGCGTCGCGCAGTACGCGCGCCTCGTCAGGGCCACGCGGCGCGGCACGCTCACGCTCGAGATCGCCGACCAGGGGCTCGACCCGTTGCTCGGCATGCGGCTCAAGCGCGTGTGGCAGCGGCGCGTCGCCGCCCGCGCCGCGCTCGCGGAGCAGGTCGATCGCGCGCTCGCCGCGCTGTGATGTCGTCGCATCGCTGGCGGTCCGCGAGCGTGCCGCGCCCCTCGGACCGAAGCCTCTTCACGGCCGCGTAGGCCCAGACGTCCGAGGGGTGGCTGCGCGCCAGTGGTGCGCTGCCAACGAGCATTCGCGACGTGAGCCGCACGCACCGATCGGCCCCCCCGTCTATCCCTGGAAGCGAAGCGACATCGTCCGCGATCGGCCGCGCGAGTCATCGCTTGCGCGCGACGTCCCGGACATCTCGCGCGTGCCTTGGCGAGCTCGACGAGCTCGCTCGCGGCCATGTGCACGGATTCACCGAAGAACGACAGCCTTTCCTGTATCCTCCTCATTGAGGCAAACGTGCGTCACCATCAAATGCCCCAGAGAGCAGGAGCCCATGGCCGCAGCACGCTGCCGTTCAAGGACAATCCGTTCCCGCCTCACCCAGTTCATTTCCGCGACGGTGCTATCCCAAACTGGATGCACGATCTTCGACGAAAGACCGACACCGACGTGCACAGATCCGTCCCCCACGTGCCAAGCGCTGTGTGTACAGGGACCCGGATTCCCTCAGCCAATCGGATGCGGGAGAACGACGCCACGACAAGAACAGTTCCTGGATATACTAGGCACAAAGAACTGCGACAAGTGGCGCGAGTCACTGCCCACCAGCGGCGATCCCAGTCTAACCATCACCCCTCAAATGGTCGGAATAACGCCCATTAAGAAGGATCCCTGCTACTACTAGCTCACGCTGTCCCGGAGACCCATTTACCACACCAAACGGACCTCAGACGACGTTCATCGTCACTCCGCAACATCCGACAGATGGGAACCTCACCGACACCGACACCGACAACATGGATTGGATTGGGATCCATCGCGATCGCCGCGCTCGCGGCGGCATACAATCTGGGAAGATTCTCGGCAGAGCGCGACGACCGAAATCAGCCGCACCGGGACGTCGCCAGCAAGGACGATCCCGATCTTCGATCGACTCTGAGCGCTACCCGGAAACAGTTGGCCAGCTGCGAGAAGACCCTCCAGCGTCGCGATCACCATCTTCAGCAGATAGAAGGAAAGCCCCACACCAACGAAGAAAATCCTACACCTTCACCTGAGCCAGAGCTTCCGAAGCAATGCATGATCGCATCGGCAGCGACGCAGGTGCACACGCTGTCCGCCAACTGCACGAACTTCAGGAGACATTTCGACGCATACAAGTCCATACTCGGCAGCAGCACGATCGACTGCGAAACCGTGTTGAGCATTCGAGACCTCGCTCGAAATCAGCACTCGATCTGTGTCGTCATTGCAAAATCCTTCGAGGACGGATCACACTCAGATCTCATGAGCGACGTTCGCGGCGTCGACGCGATGGAAAATTCCTACATGCTCAGGAGCGAGTTCGGCGACATCGACATAAATGAGCTGGTGAAGAATCCGGAGTGTATAGCCCGCATGCAGACCGAGTGACTCGGACGTATCTCACGCCGCCGTTCATCTCGTGGGAGCCATTGGCCCGCCGTTCGAGCAGGCCACAGCAGCCGTTCTTGCGCGTGCTATCAGGGCTCGGAGTATTTACTCTTGCCGCTCTGGCACCAGCGCAAGAGCAACGTCCCCCAGAGAAATTCCACTGGAACGGGCTTTACCTCAACGGCATCGTTCAGACAAAGCTCCCCCACCTCGCGAGACTTGGAGCCACATATGATGGCGGAACAGCTCCGGGGGCCGTCCATACAGTCATGGTGAGCTTCGGACAGACCGCGAGTCCCACCCGAGAGCTCAACATTGGGTACTTTATCGGCGTTGGAGTGGGCAAGGAGAGCATGTCGACGATAGAAGGCAAGAAACTGGGTGTTCATGCCACGTTCGAAGCCGGACCGTTCCGGGCGAGCGCGGCCACGAACCTTCAACTTTACAGATTGATCGGAGCCGTTCTTCCCATGTTCACCACGACCTTGAGGCCGCAGGGGACCCTTGTCCGGACCACGCACGTCGACCTGTTCCTCGGCGGGGACGTCTATTCCCTCAATCTCAACGTCCAGCTCGGCTTCACGTCGGGATTACGGTTCAGGGACATAAGAATCTTCGATCGAAGGATCGATGGGCTCATATCGATAACCGAGATGAATGCCTGGACCAGCGTTCCAACGCATGGAACCCTCTGGGCCGCCTGCGTCGAATCGCGCCTCGGGGTCGTCGTCGATCTGGAGTCCGACAAGGGAGAAAAGCGTGATCAAATTCATGAGTATGGGCAACTCTGATCGGTCGCGGCAGGGGTAGTGCCCACCCCCTCTCGTCTTGCAGCCCATCGTGGGTGCCAGCCCACACCGAAGTCCAGCAGAACAGCCTGACGCTCCAGCGAACGAGGGCGGCGGATGGCGTCCTGGCCCACATGGATTCGATCTCGCACCACTCGGCACGGATCCCGCCAGAACGCCGCAGCCTGTCGTGAGCACGACGCTCGCCGTACATCAGGAACCGCCAAAACGCGCGGAATACGCGTTCAGCAGTTCAGCTTGATCCGCTCGCCGAGCAGCTGCACGTCGTCGTTCGCCACGAGCTGCACGTCGCCGCGCCTTGCCTCGATCGTCGCCTGGCGGGCCTCGGCCCGCAGCTCGCCGCGCACCCGCGTCGTCGCGTCGCCCGCGACCGTCTGCGCGAGGTCGCCGCCTGTCTCGTGCACGATCCCGTGCTCGGCCCGCACGTGGAAGCGGTCGCAGTCGACGCGCACCGCGCCCGGTGACGAGAGCTCCAGCTCTGCCGCGCGGATCCGCAGCACCGGCCCGCTCGGGGTGAAGCGCACGTCGAGCTCGACCTCCCCGGACGCGCTGCGGACCGTCACGCGCTCTCCTTCGCCCGCTTCCCCCGCGGCGCCACGCACCTCGACCACGCGCCCCGACGGCAGCTCGACGCGGCGGCCCTCTTGATCGCGGCGCGTCTCCTCCGCGATCCGCTCGATCAGCGCCGGCAGGCGATCCACCTGCTGCGCCTCCGTCACGACCTCCGGCGACCGAGCTTCGTACGTGGGCTTCATGGCGGCGCGCTCGAGGGGCCGTTCCCCCTCGTCCTTCCCTCGAAGGAGAGCCTACCCGCCCTCCGGCGGCAACCGGGCGCCGCTCCGCCATCGAAGCGCGCCTCGCGGCGCGCCTCGAGGACGCGGGCTCACCGGCGCGCCAGCGTCTCGGTCCCGGCGAGCGTGCCGCCCAGGCTCGCCCAGCGCCCCACGAGCTGCCGGCCCTCGACCGCATAGCTCACCACGCCGACCTGCTGGCCCGGCGACCAGCCCACGACGAGCTGATCGCCCGAGCGGATGCCCACCCCCTTGAGGGCGCCGGTGCTCAGCATCCAGGTCACGGCGTAGGTGTCGCCCGCGGGGGCGATGACGACCGTCCCCTGGCGGCCGCCCTCGACGATGCGGTAGCTGCCGGCGAGCCCCTCGGGGCCTTGCAGCTCCTCGGCCGTCACCTGGCCGGGCCTGTCCGTGGAGATCCACTGCCCGCGGAGGCGACCGCCGTCGATGCGGTAGGCGGCCGCGCCGTACGGGCCGCCGCTCGCCCAGCCCACGGCGAGGGTCTCCCCCTGCACGAACGCGATCCCCTCGTACCCGGCCCCCTTCGTGATGATCCAGGCGATCCGGTACGTGCTCCCCGTCCTGGAGAGGAGGACGTTGCCCGCGTAGCTGCCCTGCCCGCCCGGGTTGCGCGACGAGACGATGTCGTACGTGCCAGCCAGGTCGAGCTCGCTGCTCGCCGCCGCGCCCGGCGGCCGCGCGGTCGTGTCCGCGGCCGCGCCGGCGCCGCCCTGGCGCGGCGTGACCTCGGCGCGCTCGGGCGGGTTCAGGTGGCGGTGGACCAGCACGCCCCCGAGCATGGCGACCGGGCCGATGAGCAGCGCGCCGCCGATGTACGCGAGCAAGCGACGCGGGGACGCCTTTCGCCGCGGCGGGACCTGGACCAGCGCCAGGGTGCCGCCCGCCGCGCCGCCCACGTCGGTGCGGGAGATCTCCGGGTAGGTAGGGCCGGAGTAGACGGGCGGGACCGGCAACGACGGCGCCGGCGGCGGGGGCGCGCTCCGATAGGACGCCGCCGCGAGCACGGGGTCGAGCGCCGCCATGGCCTGCCCCGCGTCGGCGAAGCGGGCGCGGACGTCGCGGGCGACGCACCGGGCGAACCAGGCGTCGAAGCCCGGGGGGATCAGGTGCGCGCAGCCCTGGAGCGCGGCGCGGGCGGAAGGCGGGTCGAGCGGGCCGAAGAGCACCTCGCGCAGGAGCGACATGACCGAGGCGCTCTGCCCTCGGCTGGGCTCGACCCAGTAGAGCCGCGCGGTGAGCAGGTAGTAGACGAGCAAACCGAGCGCCCAGACGTCCGACGCCGGGGTGACCTGCACGGCGAGCTCGGTCTGCTCGGGCGCCATCCAGAGCGGCGTCCCGACCGACGCGGTCATCAGCGAGCTGGCCCGCGTCTCGGCGACGACCTTCGCCACGCCGAAGTCGAGCACCTTCACCTTGAAGCGGACGTTCTGCTGCCGGGGCCGCGCGATGAAGACGTTCTCGGGCTTGAGGTCGCGGTGCACGACGCCCGCGCGGTGGGCCGCCGCGAGCGCGTGGCACAGCTGCCCGGTGAGCTCGCGGACCTCGTCGGGCGGCAGCGGGCCGCGCTGCGCCACCACGGCCGAAAGATCGGCCCCCTCGAGCAGCTCCATGGCCAGCCACGGCGTCTGCGTCGCCGGATCCACGCCCGCGGCGACCACCTCCACCACGTGGTCGCTCTCGATGCGCGCCCCCACCCGCGCCTCCTGCTCGAAGCGCTCGCGGAAGCGGGGGTCCTGCGCGAGCTGCGCGTGCATCAGCTTCACCGCGCGCGGCTTGCCCGTCGAGATCTGCTCGGCGACGAGCACGGCGCCCATGCCCCCCTGGCTCAGGGGGCGGACGATGCGGAAATCGCCCCCGAGGACCGTGCCGGGAGAGAGCGGTGCGGCTGTCGTCGTGTTGACCATGGGGACCCTGCAGGCGACGCCGGCCTGCGCGCCCCGGTAGCGTACCCCCGAACGCGCGGCGCGGGGCATGGCAGCGCGTCGCCGCGCACCGCAGAGCGTCCGGCGCGGCGGGCCGGGCCGCCGGCGCCGGGGATCCCCAGGGTACGGGCCGCGCTGGTGCGGGCGCCGGCCATCCCGTTGCCGATCCCCACGACCTCGCGCTCCTTCCGCATGGCTCAGATCTCCGCCAGGCCGATATCGATGGTCGCGAGCCCGCGCACCCCCTCGGGCGCGCCCACGGACAGCTCCAGCACGCTCTCCGGGTGGATGTCCTCGACGATGACGAGCGGCACGTGGAGCGCCGCCCTGGCGCCGATCGGGAAGTAGCGCATCGGCTGGCCGTCGCGCGTGAGCAGCAGATAGACCAGCTCGGCGCTGGAGTTGCCGGCGCGCAGGTAAATCAGCTGAGCGCGCCTGTCCGGCGGGACCGTGTACGCGATCGCGGGACGGAGGGGGACCGGTCGCTCCAGGCCCTGCCCCTCGAACGAGTAGACGCCCTGTATGAACCTCGGTGTTTCCAATGGGACCTCCCGGGCGAGTCATCGAACGGGCGCGCCACGAGCGCGCCACGAGGGACGCTCTGCAACCGCACGGAAGTCATACGGCGCAGACAGTTTCGAGGGCACGTTGCCCGGCGGCGCGAACCCGTGTAGGTCGTGTTTCCAAGGTGTTTCGCTCCTCGCCTTCCTCCTCGTCCCGCGCGGCAGGCGCCGCGGAGCTCGTCGTCGTCGGGGCCGGCTCGTCCGGCGCCGTGATCGCCGCGCGCGTCACGGAGCGCGCCGATCGCGAGGTGTTGCTGCTCGAGGCGGGCCCGGACTACCCGGACCCGGCGCGCCTGCCCGCCGACCTGCGGGACGGCACCCGCAACTCGTGGCTCCTGCACGACTGGGGCTATCGCCACCGGCCGACGCCCGGGCAGATCATGTTCCTGTTCCCGCGCGGCAAGGTGGTCGGCGGCTCCTCGGCCGTGAACACGTGCATCGCGATCCGCGGCCAGCCGTACGACTACGACGAGTGGGCCGCGCTCGGCCTGCCCGAGTGGGGCTTCGACGCGTGCCTGCCCTATTTCAAGCGGCTCGAGGACGACCGCGACTTCGGCGAGCCCTGGCACGGCAAGGGCGGCCCGGTGCCCATCCGCCGCGCCCCGCGCGAGGAGCTCGTGCCCTGGCAGCGGGCGTTCGTCGACGGGTGCAGGGCGCTCGGCCACCCCGAGTGCGCGGACACGAACGATCCGCGCGCGACCGCGGGCGTGGGGCCGCACGCGATGAACAAGATCGACGGCCAGCGCATGAGCGCGGCGCGCTGCTACCTGACCGCCGAGGTGCGCCGGCGCGAGAACCTGCGGCTGCGGCCGCGCACCACCGTGCGGCGGGTGCTCGTGCGGAACCGCCGGGTCGAGGGGGTCGAGATCGAGACGGACGGGCGCGTCGAGGTGGTCGCGACGCGGAAGGTGGTGCTCAGCGCGGGCGCCATCGCGACGCCCGGGATCCTCCTGCGCAGCGGGATCGGGCCGCGGGCCGAGCTCGCGCGCCTCGGGGTGCCGCTCGTGTCGGACGTGCCCGCGGTGGGGGCGCGGCTCCTCGATCACCCGGGGACGGTCATCGGCCTGTGGCCGCGCCGCCGCGGGCTGATCGACGCCCTGCGCCAGCCGCTGGTCCAGACGGTGCTCCGCTACACGTCGCGCGGCAGCCAGTACCCGAACGACATGCAGCTCCAGCCGGGCTCCTTCTTCCCGCTGCACCCGCGCCTCACGATCCCGGCGTTCGCGATCGCCTGCTGCATCGGCAAGCCGCGGGGCGTCGGCCGCATCGAGCACGTGAGCGCGGACCCCCACGCGCGGCCGCGCATCGTCTCGAACATGCTCGTCGACCGCGACGACCGCGCGCGGGCGGTCGAGGCGATGCAGCTCGCGTACGAGGTCGCCCGCACCGCGCCGATGCGCGATCTCGGCTGGTTCGTCTGGCCCACGGAGCGCACGCTGATGCGGCGCGAGGCGCTGGAGCGGTGGATCACCAGGAGCTGCGGCTCGGGCTATCACCCGTGCGGGACGGCCCCGATGGGGCCCGAGGGAGACCCGGCGGCGGCGGTCGACGGGCGCGGGCATGTCCGCGGCGTCGAGGGGCTGCTCGTCGCGGACGCGAGCATCATGCCGACCATCCCGAGCGTGAACACGAACCTGACCGCGCTGATGATCGGCGAGCGGTTCGGCGAGTGGCTGCGCGAGGGGGCGGCGTAGCGGCGCCCGCGGCGGGAGCCGCGACACCGGCGGCGGAGCGCAAGAGCGACCCTCTCCCCGCCCCGGTCCACCACGGTCGGCGGTGATCGGCGACCGGGGCCGGCCGCCGCCCGTTCACTCGTAGTAGAGCAGGTAGGCGTGCTTGACGGCCTCGTCGATGGCCACGCCGTCGTGGACCCGCTCGTCGTCGACGCGGTACCAGAGACCGCTCACGTGCACGTAGGCGAGGTAGTGGCCCTCCGTGGCGCGATCGCCGATGTGGACCACGAACGCTCTCAGGGGCTTTCCTCCGAGATCGAGCGGCACATCGACCTGGCGCTTCTTCTTTCCGCCCCCGTCTTCCCCCCAGCCAAAGCGGTTGAGCGCCACGAGCCAGTGATCCGGCGCCACCTTCACCGTCGTCGTCTCGCGCCTCTTCCGCGCGCTCGGGTGATACGCCTTCGAGCTCCGCACGCGTACCGTGCCCTCGTCCGACTCGTATTTGACGTCCCAGCTGTCCCTCAGCAGCGCATGGAAATCCAGCGGCGAAGGGTCTCCGTCGGGCTGCTCCTCGTCATCCTTGTTCACTGGCTTCTCGTCGCGGCTCATCTCCTCGGGCTCGGGAGGATCTTCCGGCAGGTTTATCAGGAGGATCTTCTCGCAGGCGTGGTGCTTCGAGACCCCCTCGTCCGTGACCTCGATCAGGTCGTCCCCCGGATCCTCCGTCCCCGCGTCGCCGAGCTCGTACTTCGTCTCCACCTCCAGGATGAAATGAAACTGCGACGGTCGGACGGCGGCGAAATTTCCCTGGTCGACCGCCCTCGCGAGATCGACCTGGCGATGCTGATCGAAGCCGCGGATCCGATGATCGAAGGCACCCAGGATGGACAGGAGCGCCTCGCCGGCGTCTTCCTGGGTGCCGAGGCCGCGCACCGCGCTCAGCGCGCAGAGCTCGACGCGCACGCCCTCCGTCAGCGCCGTGGTGTAACGGGCGTGCTCGCCGTGCCCTGCGTAGGTGGCGCTCTGCCCCTGCGCGGCGCGCACCTTGAGGACCCCTTCCACGGTCTCGGCGAGCGTGCGCAGTTGGTGGTCCGGGACCCCGTGCCCGACGACGTAGCGCTGCGCGAGATCGATGCGCGCGAGGAGCTGGAGCGTGGCGTTCACGTAACAGGTGTTGCCGGGGTTGACGATGCCCAGCACCTCGCGCGGAAGACGCACGATGGGCGCGGTGCGGGAGGGCACCCACGGCGAGAAGCTCCAGCCGTCGACGAAATACCGCTCGATCCAGGGGTCGTTCGGCTTCATCGAGAGGACGATGCCCACGGGGAAGTGATCGCTGACGCAGCGCCAGTACTTCGCCGTCATGAGCTCCCAGCCGTCCATGATGCGCAGGCCGCCGGACGGATCGACGAGGCCCACGCGCGCCCCCAACCATTTGCCGAACAGGGGATTGCTGCGCGCCCCGCTGTAGACGAAGAAATCCGCCACCTGGGCGCGGTCGGGGGCGACGACGGATTTGCTCTTCCAGTTGGTGCCTCCGAGCGGCTGCGCCACGTCCAGCCCGAGAGCGCTGATCTTCCCCTCGACGCTGATGCGGACGGAGGGGTCGTTGCGGATGAACTGAATGAGGTTCGTGTCCGACTCGACGGACTCGATCGTCCGCTTGAGGATGGGGATCTTGCGCTCGAGCTCCGAAACGCGCTCCGCTCGCCTGTTCGGCTTCACGATCCGCTCCCCGCTCTCCAACTTTCGTCTCTTCCCCGATGAAGAGGGGAGATCGTCGTCGTCCTCCTCCGGCGGAGCTTTCTTGAGCTCTCGTCTGGCGCGCTTGAGCTCGTCCTCGGTCTCGTGGAGCGCCCGGCGCATGGCCTCGAGCTGCTGCGCCTTCGTCTGCTTCGCCAGCTCCTGTCCGAAGCTGGAGAGAGACCTCAACTTGGTCGTGACGGCCTCCGCCGCGAGGTAATAGTCCCCGCCGACGGCGATGGGATGGTACGAGCGGGAGAGCGCCTTCAAGGGGCGCTCGACCTGAGCGAAGACGTCGGGACGGTTCATCTCGTTGCCCGCCGGGCTCGTGTGCACCACGCCGACGCGCACCACGCGGTCTCCGTTGCTCCCGTTCACGACGCGGACGTCGAAGCCGAGGATGGGGCGGTAGATGCCTTTGCCCTTGCTCCAGGAGAGGTCTTTGGACTCCCTGAGGTTATTGACGATCAACTGCTCGTCGAGATCTTCCCCGGACTCGTTGTAATAGGCCCACAGCGCCTGGACATCGACGATCTTGCCGCCCTGGCGCACGGCGAGCGGGTAGTATTCGGTCTGCGATCCCGCGCCCGAGCGCGACACCATCTTGAACCCAGGAAAGCAGGCGATGCCGTGCCGCTCGAGGTAGTCGACGAGCGTCCCGACCCCCTTGTTGACCTCCTGGAGGAGGATCGCGTCGAGCCACTCGTTCTTGCTGAACATCTCGACGATGTGGCGCGCCACGAGGACGCGGTGGAGCATCTGGTCGTGCGCCACCACCCGGGTGAGCGTCGGCCCGACGGGCCATCCAGAGGCTTTGCGCGCCCCGGCGAGAGCCTCGCGCGCCTTCGCGAGAGCCTCGCGCTTCGCCTGGGCGGCCTCCGCCTCACGTCTCCTGGGACGCTTGGGCGCGGGCACCTCCGCGCCCTCTTGCATCTTGTTGGCCAGGTTGGCGCGCACGCGGAGCTGCAGGAGCGGCAGGACGACCATCTTCGCCGCCGCGCGGAGCGCCTTCGTGGCCTCCACCAGCGCGACGACATCCAGGATGACCTCGTCGTGGAGGGCCTCTTCGGACTCCTCTTTCAAGAGCAGCCCCCACTCGGCCTCGAATCGATCGAACGCCGCGCGATGAAGCTCGAAGGCGCTGGCGAAATAGTCCTTCCACAGCTCCCGCAGCTGCGCCTCGGAGCGCCAGTGTCCGTTGTCGTACGCGCTCCACGCCTTGTGGAGCGCCTCGCTGAGCTGCTCGGGGACATCGGAGTCGTCGGCCTCCTCCCGCTCTTCGAGCTTCTTGCCCGTGGCCTCGTCGCTCTGCTCGGGCTCGTCGTCCTCGTCGCGCTTCTCCGGCCTCCCCTCGCCGCGGTGTCGCTTCACGGCCTTGGCGAGCTCCTCCTTCGCGTCGGAGTCGCCCTCGCAGCCGCACTTCTCCCAGAAGTACTCCCAGCGCTCGTACTCGTCGAGGTACGAGGCGAACTTGCGCGTGAAAGAGCGGGCGCTGTTCTTCTCGAGGAAGTCCTTCGTCTGCCGGAAGGCTCGAGCGAGCGACGCGCGGAGCTCGAGCGGGCCGTCGCCGAAGTGGGCGACGTTCCACGTGACGAGGCCGAGCCGGACGCCGACCGGCATGAAGAAATTGACCAGGTTCCTCCGCCCGTCGCGCCCCTCGCGAGCGCGGGGCACCTTCCTCTTTCGGTCATCCTCCTCGGGCTCGGACGATTCGAACTCATCGTCCGTCTCGCGCTCCGTCTCGATGGATACGCTCTCTTCGGAGAAGTCGGACCCCAGCGTCGTCTTCAAGCAAATCCGACAGAGATCGTGCTCGATCTTGACGCGGACGTCGTCGCAGAGCGAGCAGAAGTGCCACACCTCCTTCGCGTCCTGATCGTCGAAGTGGTCGCGAGAGATGGACTTCGGCGCCTTCTCCCCGCTGTCCTTGCAGCGCGCGCACATGGGCGAGATCGAGAAGGGCGTCATGGCGCCGCAAACGCGGCACCGCTTGCCGTGGCACGTATCACAATACCACTGCTCGTTGCCGACGTTGCGCCGGCAAGCCCGGCACTTTCTCCGCCACCTCATCGCGCCACCGCCAGGGCTGCGATGGTCTCTTCATCGGCGTCGCCTGTCACCGCGATCCCGCGGGACGCCTGGAACGCGCGGAGCGCCGCGATCACGCTCGGAGGGTCCTCCCCGCTTCCGAGCAACCCGAGGTCGCGGAGGCACGCGATGATCCGCGGATCGTCCGCGGCGGGTCGTTGCCGGCCGAGCTGGATCTCGTACTCCTCGGGCCCCTCGGGGGCGTCGAGCGTCAACAGGGCCAGCCGTGCGTCGGGCGCGATCCAGTGTTCTATGCGGCCCTCGCCGTCGGTGGCGCCATCGAGGAGCGAGCCGTCGATGTCGATGCGATACGGGATGCCGGCGCGCGGACGCGCCTCGTCGTCCTTGAGCTGAACGCGGAGCCGCTCGGGGACGCCGCGACGACGATAGGTGTGTCGCCGGCCCGTCACGGCCTTCTCCTCGCGGACCCTGATTGCTGGGATCGCGATCTCGTCGCCGGGCACGAGCTGGAACATGTTGGGCCGCTGCCGCTTGAGCTCCGCATTGTCGGGGTGATCCCACAAAGCCTCGGGCCGGAGGCCGTAGCGCAGCGCGATGCTCGAAATACACTCTCCCACACCGACGCGATGTCGTTTCGACATGATCGCTCCTCGACGCGATCAACGTACGCGAATCCGGGCAGCGGCGGCTCCCCCGTCGATGGCCGGCGGCCAGATCAGCGAGCTTCACGCGACCGTCGCGCCGAAGAACTTCGACAACACTGCAATTTTTGCGCACCCGCGCGATTGCGCCCGCTCCCGTTCCGGAGGATCCTGTCCCCGCGCACAAGGCCAGGGAACCGCCGGAAGCATGGCTCATGTTTGACTCGTGGTACGTCGGAAGCTCCTGGGATTCGATATGGATCGCACGGGGGTTGAACACGCGAGCTCCCCATGGAGCAACGTTGCTATCTCGCCTCGAGGCCTCATGGCGAATCATCGAGTGGTTGCCTGATGACTTGCAGAGCAGGCGCCTGCTCGCAGACATCTGCGCTGCCCTCGGCGTCGAGCGTCTCCAGGGCCCGCTCACTGGAACCGAGCATCTTCGAGAGGAAGTGCGCAGGGCGCTCGACGACGGCAGGCTCGTCGCGTACCGCGTCCACCGAGCGATGTCGGCTGGCGTGTCCGCGCAGCAGCCCGAGCCGCCAGTCGAGGAGACGCGGGCCGCGGAGCGGGAGGCCAGGCGGCGGGTAGATCTGGCGTGGATCGAGATTCAGCTCATCGGGGAGGATGGGAGGGGGATCCCTGGGGAGCGGTATCGCATCACCGGGCCGGATGGATCGGTGCGAGAGGGAGCGCTCGACGGGCAGGGGCTGGCGCGGGTGGAAGGGATCGAGCCGGGGCAGTGCGAGGTGACGTTTCCGGCCCTGGATGAGGAAGCGTGGGAGAGGATTTGATCGGCCAGGAGAAGAAGGAGCCGGCGTGCTGGTCGTCGGCCCGACCGACGGTGTGTCAAGGAGGGTGAGCGATGCGTCTGGCCGCCAGACACCTCCCGCGTCACGGCCTGGACCTGCGGGGTCGGCGCGTGGGAGCAGACGCGGAACCGTGAGCCCCGAGCCGATCCCTCCTTCACCTCGCCCGCGCGCGCCCCATGATGGCGCAATGCTCCGCTTCCCGCGCGCCCTCTGGATCGCGTTGGCGCTTGCGCTCCTCCTCCCGCTCCCCTCCCTCTTCGCCCAGCTCTACACGGACGACCAGATGATGGTCCTCCGCCTCGAGGGCGCGATGGCCTCCCCGGAGCCGGGCCCCTTTCGTCTCTACACCTTCGCGAACGGATCGGCGGAGCAGCGCGCCCAGCTCTTCGGCGGCGGCACCTTCCCCTGGTGGACCCTCCCCGAGCTCCGCCTCTCGTTCTTCCGCCCGCTCTCGAGCGGCCTGCTCGCGCTCGACCACGCGCTCGCCGGCCGCAATCCGCTACCGTACCACGTGCACTCGATGGCCTGGTACGCGGCCGCCGTGCTCGCCGCGGCGCTCCTCTTCCGGCGCCTCCTCCCCGAGCGAACGGCGGCCGTCGCGGCCCTGATGTTCACGATCGCCCCCGCCCACTGGATGGCCGCCGTCTGGCCCTCGTCGCGCCACGTCGCGATCGTCGGCGCGCTCGGGCTCAGCGCCCTCGCCCTCCACCTCCGCGCCCGCGAGCGCCACGATCGCCGCGCGGCGGTCGGCGCCCTCGCCTGCGCCGCGCTCGCGCTCCTCGCCGGCGAGGCCGCGCTCGGCGTCTTCGCCTACGTCTTCGCCTACGAGCTCCTCGGCCGCGACGAGCCGCTCGCCCGCCGCGCCCGCGCCTTCGCCCCGTGGGTCGCGCTCGCGCTCGTCTACGCGATCACCTACAAGGCGCTCCACTTCGGCGCCTACGGCTCCGGCGGCTACCTCGACCCGATCACCGAGGCGTCGGCCTTCCTGCCCGCCCTCCCCGTGCGCCTCGCCGTCTTCGCCGAGGCCGCGCTGCTCGGCGTCCCCTCGGAGTTCTCGGCCATCAACGCCCGCGCCGCGCGCGTGCTCGCGACCCTCGGCGTGCTCGCGCTCGTCGCCTTCTCCTTGCTCCTCCGCCGCGCGCTGCGGCGCATCGCGCCGGAGCACGCGCGCACCGTCCGCTGGCTGCTGGTGGGCGCCGTGCTCGCGCTCCTGCCCGGAGCCGCGGGCATCCCCGGCGATCGCGTCCTCTTCCTCCCCAACCTCGGCATCCTGGCCGCGCTCGCCACGGTCCTCCTCCACGCCGGCCGCGCTCCGGACGAGCGCGCCCTCGCCGCGGCCCCCGCGCGCGCCGGCGTCGCCCTCTTCGGTCTCCTCCACGTCGTGCTCGCCGCGCCGGTCTTCCTCTTCGGCACCCTCCACCTCACGACCACCTCGAGGACCGCGCTCGACGTCCTCGCCCGCGCCGAGATCCCTCGACGCGAGGGCATGCGCGTCCTCGGCATCGGACTCTCGGATCCGCTCGTCGGCATGTACCTCGCGTCCGGGCTCCAGCTCGCGTTCGAGCCCCCGCCCGCGACCGTCGATCTCCTCAGCATGGCGGGCTACGACCACCGCGTCCGCCGCGTCGACGCCCGCACCCTCGAGATCGCGGTCGAGGGCCGCCTCCTCGACGGCGCCTTCGAGAACGTCGTCCGCGCCAGGCGCCACCCCCTCCGCGCGGGCGACGTCGTCCCGCTCGGCGCCTGGTCGGTCCGCGTCCTCGCCGACGACGCGGGTCAGCCGACCCGCTTCGCCGTCACCTTCGATCGCGACCTCGAAGACCCATCGCTCGTCTTCCTGCACTGGAAGGACGGCGGCCTCCGCGCCCTCGCCCCACCACCGATCGGCGGCGAGGTCCTCCTCCGGCACGAGCCTGGCCCGCTGGGTATCTAGAATACCGATCACGTTGAAACCCGGAGAATCTTCACAGGGAGGCGGGGAGGCGGGGAGGAAGAAAAAAATGAATTTCTCCCTCTTGCGGTCTCTCGCTCCCCGCCTCCCCGCCTCCCTGTGAAATTCCTGCTTTTTCTCGTGGTTTCAACTCGTTTGTCGCTCTAGACATCACTTCGCTGCTTTACGGTCAGGATCGAGCTCGGCCGCACCGCCGCCGAGGGCGGAGCGGCCGCGGGCGGCACCGCTATTCAGGAAACCTGAGCGTCTCGAAGGCGTTGCCGCCCTCTGCCACCGTCGTGCTGCCATCGTGGTTCCAGCTGGTGCCCCCCTTGCCCGGCAGTCCGGTCTCGATGGTGACGCCCTCCAGCGTCAGCTGGTCCTCGTCGAGGTAGGCGACGCCGATCGAGTCGCCGCCGCGCCCCGGGCCGCCGTAGCCGCCGGGCCCTCCTTGGCCGCCCATGCCGCCGAAACAGGCGGCGAGTTCATCCGCCAGCGTTCCGCCCGGCGCCCCTCGGCCGCCTCTGCCGCCGTCCTGGGGTTCCCCGCCGTCGCCGCCATCGCCGCCGGAGTCCGCCGTGATCTTGGTGTCGCGCACGGTCACCCGGGCGTGGAGCGCGATGAGCCCGATGGACGGCTGTCCGTTCGATCCCCCGCGGCCCCCGCGGCCTCCGCAGCCGCCAGCCCCGCCCGAGCCTCCGCCTGGGCCTCCCATGGAGGCCACGCCGCACAGGGCGATCCCACCCCGACGACCGCCCCCGCCACCGCCGCCCTGGCCCGGCGTGCCCCAGGTCCCCTCGCCCCCCGTATCGCCGTCCCATCCTGTCTCGGTGAGGCGCCCGATGCCCTCGCCGGGCGCGCCCTGCGTCCCCGGAGCCCCCGGGCCTCCGCTGGATCCGGTCTCGCAAATGCGGTTGTCCTGCTCCCCGATACCGCCGTGCGGGGGCGGCAAGAGGTCGGCGGGTGCTCCATCGCCTCCATCCTCGGCGCTGTCGGGCCGCCCGTCCCCTCCCTTGCCCCCGGTGCTCGTGGCCCCGTTGTCGCACTGGTTCACGACCGCAGGCCCGCCGGCGACGACGGCCGCCGAGCACGCGTCCCCACCGAAGTTGCCGTCCGGTCCGTACGGTTGGATCGACTGCCACCGCTCGCCATCGGAGCCTCCGAGTCCTACGCGGGCGGAGATCTCGCTCCGCAGGATCTCCACCGCGGTGTTGGATTGAACGAGCACGCCGACCTCGCCCGCCGAGCGAACGTAAAGATCGGCGAGCGTCGATACCCCGTCCGCGGCCCCGCTGTCCTCTGGTCCCGCGGGCTCGACGACCACCATGGGGCCGAAGACCCGCTTGTGAGAAAACGTGGTCTGCGGGCGCCGGGGGTCGCGATCCCATTTTCGGCAGTGGAAGCCCCCGAGGAGATCCACGCCGGAGGGTACCCTGATCTGTTCCACGATGAATCCATCATTGCAGAGGAACACGCGCCCTCGTCCAGCGCGCGCGAGCTCGATGGCGTGCGCGACGGTGTACACCGGCTTCGCCTTCGTGCCGGGGTTGCTGTCGTCGCCAAAACCGTAGTTTCCGGCGAGGAACACGCCACAGCCGTCGTCGAGGATATCGGCGGCGACGTGCTCGACGCAGACCGACTCCGGGGGCGGCTCGTCCTCGCACGAGGTGGCTTCACAAGGCTTCACGCCAGGGTCGTTCACGCCGGGCGAAGTTCCGCAGCCGGTCGCCAACGGGGACAGCAGAAGGACCAGGGTAGCCGCAGTGCTCTTCCTCATGTGCGTCTCCTGACGGGTGCCGTCAGCACAGGGCGGTTCATCGAGGCGGTTCCGGGGCTGGCGCATCGAACCGGTACCAGAACTGCGAGATCCCGCCTTGCCCCTGGCCGAGCGGGATTTCCGGGGTTGCGTTGGCGCCGAGCCCCCCGGTGCCGCCTCGTCCGGGCAAGACCGTCGCATTCTGCATGATGGCCACGGAGGCGCCCACGGAGCCGATGCCGAGCGAGTGGCCCCCGAGACCGCCGCCGGCATCTCCCCCGCGGCCGCCGTTGCCGCCACCGCCGCCGCCGCACCCGTGCGCCGCGCCGTCCGCGGGCGCGTGTCCACCGTGGCTCGGCCAACCGCCAAGGCCGCCCCACTGGCCCGTTCCGCCGACACCGCCATCGCCGCCCTTGGCCCCGAGGACCGTGCTGGCATCGACCGTGAGGTCGCTCCCCTTCAAGGCAACGATCCCGATGCTCGCGCCGCCGTAGCTGCCCCCCCCGCCCCCCTTGCCCCCGCAGCCGCCGCTGCCCCCCGATCCGCCGGCCGCACCGCCCTGGGGCCGACTTGTCGGGCACGCGCTCATGGGGTCGCGCCCCTTGCCGCCGCCACCCCCGCCGCCGCCCTGACCGACGCCGCCCCTCTTCCCGTCCTCCCCGCGGACGCCGACCCATCCGTCGACGCCCAGGAGGCCATCGCCAACCGCTCCGGCGGCGCGCTCCGCATCGGCGCCGGATGCTCCGTTCTCCCCATCCTTGCAGTTCATGCCGACCGCGCCGGAGCCGCCCAGGCCGCGCTCGTCCGGATTCCCGACCGGTTCCGGCAGCCCTGAAGCACCATCGCCGCCCCTCTCGATCCCGCCGTCACCCCCGTATCCACCCAGCGAACGGATACCATCGTCGCACACCGTCACGACCGGGCGGGCGCCTGCGGCGGCCTCCGCCGTGCACGCGTCCGCGCCATCGTTGCCCACGACGCCGCCTGGCGCTCGCTCGCTGGACGAACCCTCCCCCGGCTCGCCATCCTTGCCGTTGCCCGCGATGACCTCGCTCGACACGACGTTCGCCTTGGCCCCCGGGCTCAAGATCATCGCGATGGACGACTTGCCGTCGTTCGCGGACGCGTCCGCCGCCGCCACGCGCACGCCGAAGATCGTGGACGTCTCCTCCCCCGGGGTCACGCGCAGCGGGATGCCCGCGAGAGGAGCGATCGTGGTCAGCTGATTCGGTCCAACATACGACCAATCGCCGCCAGCGCACAGGCGGGCACCCCAGATATCGACGCCCGAGGGCAGCGTGATCGCCTCCTTGAACGCTCCGCCGCAAGCGTACACGCGCCGGGGCAGCCCCTTTCCATCGCCTCGTTGGCTGCCAGCGGCCAGCCGGATCGCACGCTGGAGCGTGTTCACCGGCTCTGCCTTCGTGCCCGGGTTCCTGTCGTCGCCGTGCTCGCTGACGAACACCCCGCACATGTCGAGCGCTGGCGCCGTCGCCGGGTCGCCGTCGCAAGGCGATGGCTCCGGCGGAGGGATCTCGCACAGGTAGCCTTCCGCGCAGCTTTCGGAATAGCACCCAGAGACGCCGGCGGCGCCGGCCATGCCGAGCGCCATGAGCACGAGGGAACGCAGGGCGCCTCGACCTTGATCACCGGACCCAGGACGCATGGCCATGCCTCCCCTCACCACGCTCCTTCGAGGAGCACACCGGCCCGTTCGCTCGTGGTCACGGGCACGATGCGGACGCCCGTAGCTCCTGGCGCCGCACCGAAGAACGCGGCCTCCGTGAGAAAGGAGGCCGCTGTCGCCACGCCGAACACCGCGCTCGTCGCCAGCGACACCTTGCCCAGGGTGGCGAGCAGGTTCCTCTGGTCGACCTGGCGATGGATGTCGGCGCACGCTGCTGGCGCGCTCGCTTCCCGGCAGGTGTGAGACGTCCACCCCTGCTGCCGGCGCACGACGTCGCCCTCGCGCAGGCTGGTGTGAATGACGTGAGCGCGCAGGAGGAGGACCGCACCGGTCGCCGCGGTTGCCGTCGTGATCGCGATGCCGCCTATCCGCAGCGTCCCCGGCCAGGACGCCCATGGCCCGGGAGCCTGCGCGCGCGCAGCTGGCGAAGCGCGCACGGGCTCCGGCGTCGCCGGCGGAGCCTCCTTGGTGCTGCTCACGGCGGCGTGCGGCAGCTGCATGGAGACCTCTTGCTTCGCGCCCCGTTCGCCGTTGAACACATGGATGGCTTCCGCGCGGCCCGGCGCCCGGGCCCGCACCACGTGTCGTCCGCGCTCGAGGAACACCTTGTAGGTCCCGGCGACCCGACCCATGCGTTGGTCATCGATGAACACCTCGGCGTCCGGCGGGTCGACGGAGAGCAGGAGTGTCACGACATAAAACGCAGCCTTCAGCTGTGCCACCTTGAACCGCCTCTGGACCTCCAACGGCAGCAGCTCGCGTCGCTCAAGACTTCGGGTCAGGTGCTCCGCCGCCTCACGGTAGTTGCCCAGCTCCAGCTCACAGACGCCGAGCTCGCCGGCGATCTCCGCGGGGTCGAGCTGCGCGCTGGGGGACTGTTCCGAGGCTTCGAGGGCCGCCTCGTAGGCGTCGCGGGCTTCGGCCCACCTTCCGGCGTCGCGTGCGCGCCGAGCACGGCGAATATGCTCATTTACCTTCGAGCCGTCGCTTCGCGCCGGGGCCGAAGAACGCTCCTGTGCATCGGCCGGACGGGCAAAACCTGTCGAGGCGCCAAGCGTCAGCGAGATGACCAGCAGGTGCGCACCGCAACGCATGCCCGGACCGTACCTACGCCGGCCGCGCAGCGTCAACCGGCAGAAAACGCCTCGAAACAGCCCTTTGAGTGAGAATCGTCGATCTGACGACGGAATGCGCTCCTTCGTCCTGTGTGTTGTTCATGATGCAACCAGCCGGAACGGATTTATCAATTTTGGGTTACATTGTCCCGTTGGAGTGATGTCTTCGGACGCCTTTGCTGACGCCGAGGGGGGTGGCTCAGAGGGGCTACCAGCGTGGACAGGTGAGCGATCATCTGCTCCGCGGGGGGCGCCGCCCCGCGCGGCGTCGAGGCGCTGGAGCGGCGCGGCCGCGACCCCGCGGCCTGGCGCGAGGATCTCCGCAAGATGCTCGCCGCCGGCGACTACCGCGCGGCCGGCCTGACCCTGGAGGACGTGCGCCACGCCCTCGACGACGCCAGCGCCCCGCCGGAACGCCGGATCGGCGTGGCCCTTCTCCTGCGGATCGCCGGATATCCCGAGGCGCGGGGCCTCATCCGCGTCACCGCCGAGGCCACGGCCGACGACGAGCTCCGCGCGGCGCTCGAGCGCGCCGCCGAGGACGAGCTCGACGGGGCATCCCCCTCGCGGGAGGAGCGCGGAGCCCCGCGCCGCGCGAGGGTGCGGTGATGACCATCATTGTGTTGGGAGCCTCCTGGGAGATTTCAAATTCAGACTGGAGGCTTCGAGCAGCCGTCGCGGAGCACGAGGGAGCGGACCTCGGCCTGCCCGGCTAGCAGATCATCCCCTGGCCGCGCATCTCGACGAGATCCTCGTCGCTCGGCAGGCGGTGCCGTCCGAGGAGCAGGTCGCCCAGCCAGAGGAGGTTGTAATTGCAGTGCACGTACCGGTGGTGCAGGTAGTGGTGGCGGGAGATGAAGCGCACGTAGCGCGTCTCGAGCAGCCACCGCGTCGGCCGCGACGCGCGGGCCATCGCCTCGGCGCGCGGCAGGTGCAGGTACGGGTGGAGGACGAGCGAGGACAGCGGGTAGATCACGAGCGGTAGCAGGGCGCCGACGAACGCCGCCGCCGGGAGGAAGAACGCGTACAGCGCGAAGAACGGCAGCACCGGGGCGACGAACGCGAGGATCCCCAGGCCGGCGAGCGAGACACCGTACCTCTCGCGGATGATCCGCCGGTCTCCCTGGGTCTCGACGATCCAGCGGTCCAGCCGCTCCTGCTCCTCCTGGCTCTGGAACTGCCGCACGTGGCTCTCACGGTAGGTCTTGCCGTGGTGCACCACCGCGTGGCTCATGTACGCGCGCAGCAGGGGGCGGCCCGCGGGCCCGAGCCGCTGCGCCGCGCGGCGGACCTGGAGGCGCGCGTGCAGCGCGTTCCGGTGGAGAAACGACTCGGCCATGGAAACGGTGAGATAGCCGAGCACCGCCCCGGCCACGATCTGTCCAGCCCCTGTAGTCAATGCCACGGGATTCATGAGTTGGCTCCTTTGCGCAGACCTTCTGTCTGCACGGACGCGGGTACGGCCGGCGCGCAGCGCGGCAGGGGTGCCCTCGTCGTTGAGCGCCCGTGCATGGCAACCGCGATGCCAGCCAGCTGCAAGGGCGCGACGCCGCTCGTCCCGCGGCGCTCTCCGCGCTGCGAGGCCCTCACGTCGCGCCGGCGGCGCTTTCCTCGGCTGAAGGGCTGGCGCCCTCAGCTGGAGCCGGCGCCCTCTACCTGTCTGACAGCGCGGGCCGCCGGCAGCGCCATGCCTTGCTCGATCGAGCAAGCGGATGACCGCGCCGCGGTCGCCCTGACCGGCGAGGCCTCGATGAAGCGCGCCCTGGTCACGGCTGGCCGCGCGCCGGGAGGACCTCGCTCGCGTGGGGTCCGGCGGGCGCGCCCACGCCGAGGTTCCGGCCACCGGCGTCGTGAGGGCCGAGGCCCGCTGACGACTGGCATCGTTGCTGCAATGACGAAGGAAGCCTGTCGGCGCCGCACCGGGCCGCCCCGCGCGGCGGAGAAGAAGAGGAGAGGACCGATGATCGAGCAGAACGCCGTCCACCGCGCATCGCCGATGGCGCCCGCCCAGGCCGCGGCGCCGCGCGGCGAGCGCACCTCCGTGGTCCGCGGGCACATCGCGACGATCGCGGGCTTCGTCAGGAGCGGCCTTGCCCCGGAGCTCCCGTCCGCGGTCCCCTGGCGGTTCCGCGTCGCCGGCGGGCCCCATGGCGCGGCGACGCTGACAGGCCTGTATTTCCCGTACGCGGGCAGCCGCGATCTGGTCCTCTTGCTGCACGGCATGGGCGGAGACGTGCGCTCGGCCTACCAGCGCCCCGCGACGGCTGCCCTGCGCGCGCAGGGGCTGTCGGTGCTCCGCCTCGGCCAGCGCGGCTCGTCTCGCGATCCGGAGGACCTCCACCACGCGGGGCTATGGGAGGACATCGCGGCCGTGCTGAGCGGCGATCCGACGGTCGCGCGGTACGAGCGGGTCTTCGTCATCGGCTTCTCGATGGGCGGGCACCTGGCGCTCCACCTCGCCGCCGCGCGGCACCCGCGGCTCGCGGCCGTGACCTCGATCTGCTCGCCGCTGTACCTCGATCGCGCCGTGAGCCACATGGATCGCCGGGAGAGCGCCGTGTACCGGCGCCACGTCCTCGGAGGCCTGAAGCGGATGTACCGCGAGGTCGCGCGGCGGCGGTCGATGCCGGTCCCGCCCTCGGTCGTGGATCGGGCGGAGACGCTGCGCGAGTGGGATCGCCTGACGGTGGTCCGCCGCTTCGGCTTCGGCGACCCGGAGGCATATTACGAGGCTCAGGGCGCCGGGAGGCTCCTTCGCTCGCTGGTCACGCCGGCGCTGCTCCTCTACTCGCGTCAGGATCCGATGGTGCCTCCGGCGACCCTCGCCGGCCTCGGAGCGCACGAGGGGCTCTCGTCGCCCGCCCGCGTCGTGTGGATGGATGGCGGCGGCCACATCGCCCTTCCGCGCCGGCTCGATCTCGGCCTCGGCGAGGCCGTCCCGGCGACTCCGTACGCGCAGATCGCCGCCTGGCTGCGCCGCCACCGGGCACCCGGGCGCGCTTCATGAGCGCTCGGTCCATCGCTGCCGCCGCCACGCCGGGCGCAGAGACAATCGAGATGAAGGTGCAGATGCAAATGAAGAGCAATGCTATGAGCTCCCTCGCGGCGCCGAGCGCCACCGACACGGCCCCTCGCGATGCTGCCCTGTCGGCCGACGATGCCCGGCGGCTCATGGCGGGCATCAAGGCGCTCCGCGCCCGCGTCGCGGCCCGGACGGGCCCGGAGGACCTGCGCCACATCAAGCGCCTGTCGTGGCTCGGCCGCGCGTTCTCGGCCGCCGGCTACGCGACCTCCGCGCTCGGGCCCAACCTCGTCTCGACGGTCCTCATCGCCCTCGGCCGGTTCGCCAGGTGGGTCGTGATCGCGCATCCTGTGCTTCACAAGGCGTACGACGGCGTCGCCGCCGGCGATCCTGCCTGGCACAGCCGCACGTTCGCGCGCGGCAGGCGGAGGCTCTGGGACTGGCTCGACTGGCTGCAGGCCGACGCGTGGCAGGCGCAGCACAACGTCGCTCATCACTGCTATACCGGCGACGAGCGGGACCCGGACCGCCTCGCCGTCAACATGGCCTGGCTGAAGCGCAAGCCGAGGCTCGTCCGCGCGCTCGCGCTCCTCCTGACCGCGTGCACGTGGAAGTGGATCTACTATGGTCCGGCCACCCGGAGCGCCCTCCGCCGCCGCCGCGAGCGGGCGGGCGAGGCCCCGCCGCTGGAGCGCACGAGCGCGGGGTGGTCGCCCAGCGCCCTGCTCGACCGCGAGATGCTGCTCCGCTCGTACCTGCCGTACGCCCTCGTGCACTTCGTCCTCCTGCCGCTCGCGTTCCTCCCGCTCGGCCGCTGGGCAGCGCTCGGCGTGCTCGTCAACAGCCTCGCCGCGGAGCTCCTGTCGAACCTGCACAGCTTCGCGGTGATCGCGCCGACCCACACCGGCCTCGACATCCCCATCTTCGAGGGCGCCGCGCGCAGCCGAGAGGAGTACTACGTCCGGCAGATCGTCGGCTCGGTGAACTACGAGAGCCCCTGCGGCGCCGCCGACTTCCTGCACGGCTACATGGGTTACCAGATCGAGCACCACCTCTGGCCCGACCTGCCGCTCCGGCAATACCGAGAGGTGGCGAGGGAGGTCGAGGCGCTGTGCGTCGAGGTCGGGTTGCCGTATCGCAGGGACTCCGTCTGGAGGCGGATCGCCGAGATGGTCCGCGCGGTGGTCAGCGACGAGGAGGTGCAGATCGTGCGCGTCGCGATGACGCACGCTGGCGCGCCCCGCGTCGGGCGCATGAGCGGCGGCGATGTTGAGCGCGCCGCCCTGCGCGGGTAAGCTCCGAGGCTCACCCGTCGGGGCTCGCCCGGACACAAGGGTTCAGGGTTCAGGAAGAGGGAGAGATGGATTCATGACGACGAACAAGGAACGACAGCTGGTGGTGACATGGCCGGATCCTGCGCCGGCCGCGGAGAAGGTGAGATCGATGTCCGGCCTCGCCTACCTCACGGCGATGATGAACGGCGAGCTGCCGGCGGCGCCGATCGCTCACCTCCTCGGGCTACGGATCACCGCGATCGAGACCGGTCGGATCGTCATCGCCAGCTCCCCGGGCGAGCAGCATCAGAACCCGATCGGGACGGTCCACGGCGGCTACCTGAGCACGATGCTCGACTCCGCGGTGGGCTGCGCCGTCCATACCGCCCTGGAGGCGGGGGTCGGTTACTCGACCGTGTCGCTCCAGGTGAGCTTCGTCCGGGCCCCGCGCGCCGGCGGTCCGGAGCTCCTCGCCGAGGGGCGAGTCGTCCACCTCGGCAAGCGCCACGCGACCGCCGACGGCACGCTGCGCGACGCCGACGGCACCCTGTACGCTCACGCCACCACGACGTGCCTGATCCTGCGGTGAGGGCCGCACGCGACGCGGAGCGCTCGCGCTGCGGGGCGCCAGCTTCGCCGGCGATCGAGCCGCCCTTCAGGGCGAGATCGGCCAGCCTCCACGGCGGGCCTGCCGCCTACGTGGCCGCTTGCATGCTCCCGCGCGCCGCGCGGTAGTCGGTGATCAGCGACCCCATGATGTTGGCGGCGCCTGTGGCAATTTGAATCAGCGACGCGACCGGCGCGCGCTTTCTGTACCCGAACACGAACGGCGCCGCGATCACGGACGCGCTCCACGCATAATCGAGCACCTCGTGCATCTCGATCGGGATCAGCTTCGCCAGGCTCAGCCGGTAGTCGGTGAGCAGAGACACGGAGATGACCGATGCGCCCAGGAGCGCGCCGGCGACCTTTGCCTCAGGTGGGCGCGAGGCGAGCCCGGCCATGGCGACCATGAGGCCGTTCGAGTAGTCGAGGACAGAGTGGACGTCCTGGGGGATGAGGCGCTTGAGGGGAAGCACGCCGAAGAGCAGCTTCGAGGGGATCGCGGCGTTCTGCTGGACGGCCGGCGCGGCGGCGGCGCCGGTCCTGGTGACCTCCGGCGAAATCACGTCTTCGGTGCTCGGATAGATGGCGGATTGCATCGTGTGAAACCTCCCGCCCCGCGCCCTAGCAATTCGTGGACCGGCGGATCGGCGCCGCGGAGAGCGGACGTCATGGAGCGGGCCCATCGAGGCCGCGCTCGGCCGTCCGAGGTCCGGCGCGCTCAATGCACGGAGGCGAGCCAGGCGCGGGCGGCGGTGGCGTCGGGGAAGTACTCCTGGACGAGGTCCTTGCTGGTGACCTTGGTCATGATCCCCCGGAGCGACATGCGCGTGATCGCCGACTCGGGCACCACCAGGGCCATCGAACGCACGCCCTGCGCGATCGCGCGCGGGAACCAGACCTGGCTCGTCCACTGCTGATCTTCCTGCGTGCTGGGCGGGGCACGGCGGGTGTCCGCGAGCCACCGGGTCGCCATCTTCTTGCGGGCGAGGGAGAGCCCCGCCTCGAGCCCCGCGCGGAAGTCCTTGGTCTCGGCGAACCCCTTCCACTCGGCCACCACGGCCTGGAGATCTTCATCCCAGGAGATGGTGATCCATCGCTCGTCGAAGTAGATCAAGCGGGCCTCCTGCACCGAGCGTACGCCCGCCTGCGCGCCCATGGCAATCGTGCTCTTCCTGACGGCGCCTGTTTATTTCACGTTCACCGCACGTTGATCGTACGTTCATCGCACGTTCACCGCAGGATCTCCTCCAGCAGCGCGCTCGGCTCCCCGTGGAGATCGTCGCCGAACGACGCGACGCCCAGACCGTAGTGCTGGTTCGTGATCGTGGACCAGAGATCGCGGAGCTGGCGATCGCTCCCCAGAGGGTCGTAGGCGACGTGCGCGTCGTTCAGGAAGACGCCGTCGCCGCCCAGGAGGACGATGGGCAGGTCGTACGCGTCGTGATCGTGTGTGCGCATCTCGCTCATGTACACCATGACCGAGCGCTCGATCACCGTCCCGTCGCCCTCGCGGATCGCGTCGAGCCGCTGCGCGAGCTGCGCGGCCTTCTGGCCGATCCAGCAGTCGATCGCCGCGAAATCGAGGTTGCTCTCCTCGATGATCCGGTACCTGCCTCCCTCGGTCGTCATGAGCGAGCTCGCGTCCGCGAGCGCGGCGTCGATGACGCTCTTCTCCGTCGCCGCGCGGCGCTCCGCCTCGAACCTGGCCTGGCGGTCATGTGGTGCACGGGCATCCCGACCCGAACGGTGGCGCCTTGTTCTCGCTCCTGGGCCTCATCGCACCCGAGGAACAGGGAGGCGGAGAGACAGGGAGTATTTCGAAGATTTCCCTCCCCGTCTCCCCGTCTCCCTGTCTCCCCGTCTCCCTGTCTCCCCGTCTCCCTGTCTCCCCGCCTCCCTGTGAATTTTCCAAAGAATTCGAGGGGGATGCCTCAGGGTCGCTGCACCTGATGCAACGAGCGCCGTTCGAGATCCTCTCTGGACGAAATGGATATTCCTCCCCGGAAAGGGAATCGCGGAGGCGCAAAGGACCCGCGTGGAGATGCCCTGTGCTCTCCCTTCTCTCTCCTCTGCAACCGTCGCTCGATCGCGCGGATCTCGGGCGATGGGCGCGCGCCGTTCATGGTGAGGGGTCCGGAGCTTGCTATCTCCCTCGCAGGTGCGCGATGTGGCACCGGGAGGGGATCATGCGGACTTCGAAGACGGGGAGAAACAGCCGTATGTCAACTAGGGGGAGAGGCGTCGTCCAGGGGCTCGCCGGCCTCCTCGGGATCGGCCTCTGTCTCGGCATCTCCAGCGCTTCCGCGGCCGACGCGACACAGGCCATCTCGCCTCAGGCCTCGACGCAAGGCGCCCTCAGGCCGCAGCGGACCACGACGGCCGCGCAGCCCCCCGCGACCAGCTCCTACGCCCCGAACCCCCAGAAGCGGCGCTGGATCATCGCGGGCGCGTCGACCCTGGGCGGCTTCTGGACCGCGTCCGCCATCGCCGCGGCCGGCGTCGCCCTGAATCGGCCAGAGGCCCGGCCGGCGGTGCACTGCACCAAGTTCGCCTGCTCCCTCGCGCCGCGCCATGAGAGGACCGGACCCGCCCCCGCCTCGCTGATGATCCCCCTCGCCGGCCCCTGGATCCACCTCGGCACGGCGAGCCCCTCGGCGGCCGGCGCTGTCGGCCTCTCCGTCCTCGGCGTCGGGCAGGCCGTCGGCCTCGGGATGCTGCTCGGCGGCATCGCCATGCCGACGACGGTGCGCGTGCCGATGCAGCACCAACGCGTGCTCCAGATCGGCGCAGCCCCGCTCGTCAGCGCCGACGGACTCGGGCTCTCGATCCAGGGCTCGATGTAGCCGCGCCCGTCACGGATGTAGCCGCGCCCGTCACGATCGAGGGCGCCACGCCCCTCGCCGCCGCGGGCCCGCGCCTCCCGGCGCGAGCCCGCGGCGCGCCCATCACGGCGGAAGGCCCAGGATCGCCCGCACGCGCAGCCGCTCCTCGGGCGTGAACGCGCCCGCGAGCAGCGCCTCCTCGGCCGCGCGCCGCTCCTCCGGATCGGACACGGTCGCGGCGAGCGCCGCGCGCGCGCTGGCGAAGGCGTCGAGGCGCCGCTGCCATGCCGCCCGCTGCCGATCGAGCTCCGCGAGCCGGTCCGCCGCCTCGGGGCCCACGGCCGCGACCCGGTGCGCGTGCAGCTCCTCGTCCGAGGCGCCCCGGTCCCGGAGCGCCTGCTCCTCGGCCTGCTCGACGAGCGGGCGCACCGCCGCCGCGCGCGCCTCGCGGACGGCGGCGGGCAGCGTCGCCTCGACCTCCGCGATCCGCGCGTCGCGCTCCTCGGGCGACAGGGTCGCGTCCGCGAGGATGCGCGCCTCCTCGACCACCGCCTCCCCCTCCCGCTCCTCGTCGCCGAACAGCTGCGTCGCGGCCGGCTCGCCGAGCTGCTCGCGCCGGATCTCGCGCAGCGCGGCGAGCCGCGCCGCCGGGTCGGCCGCCACCTCCACGTCCGCCGCGCTGACCGCCTCGCGGTAGCCGAGGTACCTGTCGAGCAGCGCGACCGCCTGGTCCGCCGCCGGCTCGGCGGCGCGCTCCCGGATCGCCGCGATGATCCGGGCCCTGATCGCCGCCGCCGGCTCCTCGCCGGCGGCGCTGAGGAAGTAGTCGAACAGCGCGAGGATCTCGGGGCCGACGACCAGATCGCCGCGCTCGTCGACGAGCACCGCGCCGTCGACCTCCGTGCCGCGGAGGGATGCCGGCGCGGGCGCCGCCTCCGGCCGCGCCGCGGGGACCGGCGTCACCGACAGCGCCCGCTGGAGGCGCGCGGGGTCCGGCGCCACCGACAAGGCCGGCAGCGCCCCCTTCCGGACGGGGCGCGCGGCCGCGCCCATCGACCGAGCGGCCGAGGGGACCGGGCGCTGCCGCTCGCCCAGGGCGAGCCAGCCGACGCCGACGAGCGCGGCGAGCGCCATCGCCGCGAGGAGGCCTGTCGTTCCACGACGCTCCACGTGTGCCCCCTGGCTCAGAGACCGGCGCCCTTGAGCCGGCTCGCGTGCGCCCGGAACACGGACTTCGGGTTCGGGCCAGATAGATTGATGAACCCGAAGAGCTGATTCACCTCGTCGAGGTGGTTCATCCCGTAATCGTCGCGGAGCACCTCGCCGAAGTGGGAGCTGCACCTGCCGACCATCCCGTCGTTCGACTCCGAATACAGCTTGGAGATGAGGCCGAGCGTCAGGTCGGTCGGATCGAGGACGCTGGTGATGATCCCTGTCCCCGACCACGAGAAGAAGCGCACGCCGCCCTCCTCGGCGGGCCCCTGCCCGCACCGGCTGGCGGGCAGCCCGGCCGGATAGCGCGCGTTGAACTCGCGCATCCCCTCGGCCGAGAGCGACCTCACGGCGGCGATCGAGTCCTGAGGCGCAGATCGCCCGGTGAGCAGGCCGAGCACCGTGCCGAGGCTGTTGGCGAGGAACGAGAGCGCCCCCTGGGCAAACCCGCCATCCCGCAGGTTCTCCTGCAGGTAGCTGGCGAGCTCGGCCCCCTGGTGCGGCGCGCCGATCGTCGTGACCGAGGCGACGAGATCCGGCCGCACCGCGGCGACATACCGGACGTCGAGCCCTCCATGGCTGTGCCCGATCAGGTTCACCTTCCCGCTCCCCGTGCGCGCGACGATGTCCTCGACCTGCGCGAGCAGCGCCTCCCCGCGCGCCTCGGTGCTGTCGAACTGGGGCACCGACGTGGCGTACACCTCCGCTCCGCCCGAGCGCAGCGCCGAGGCGACGCCACCGAAGTAGTCGACCACACCGAACATGGCCTTGAACCCGGCCATCCCATGACAGAGCACGATCGGATACTGCGTCTGCGCATAGCTCTTCAGCGCCAGCGCGCTCTCGCCGATGTCGGCGCGCTCCGCGTCCACCGGCTCATCCGTCGACGCAACGCATCCTTGCGCGAGCAACGCCACGACAACCCCCGCCGCACAGCGCAATGCGTCAATTCGCGGCCGGCCCCCGGTCCCTCGTTTTCTCTCGACTCTCTCCTGATTTCGAGCAGGTGTGACGGTGCTGGGTAGTACAGCGCGCGAGTTGGAGGAATGAGCTCGTCTGATCACCTGTCACCTCTGATAGAGTATTTTTTTAATTCGAATCAAGCAGAACTCACAGGCTCTCAGCGCGACAAGCACCTGGCGTATCCTGGACAATCGGCACGCCGGTGTCCTCGCCATCACCTGGCGCGTCGATCCAGGCCACGCGACAGGCCATCAGCGCGGCGCCAAACCGCCATGTCGCGCGCCGCTCGCTGGCGGAGCGCCCGAGAGGCGGCGCGGGCGGGCGAGGCGGAGGGGGCGTTTGCCCTCGGGCCGGCCCGCTCCGCCGCGCGGCGCGCCTTCCGTCCCGCGCTCGCGGCGCGCCTTCCGTCCCGCGTTCGCGGCGCGGTTGGCCGCGGCCGCATCGCCTACGAGGCCCGCGCGGCGCAGGGAGGGCTCTCCTCGCCCGCCGGCGCGCCGCCGCCTTCCTCGGTCGCCGCGACGCCCCGGACGACGCGCGCGTTCTCCGGCACCGCCGTCAGGAACCGCTCGCGCCGCCGCGGGTCCGCGATGCGCTCGGCCCGCGCGAGCAGGCTCTCCCTGGCCTCCGCGAGCACCGCCGCCGCCTCGCCGTGGGCGCCGGACGCGGCGAGCGCATCGGCGTACGCGAGCCGCACGAGCGACTCGCCCTCTTCGAGGGACCCGAGCGCCGCGAGCTCGCCGAACGCCGCCCGCGCCGCGCCGAGCGCCGCCGCGACCTCGCCGAGGGCGAGCAGGGCCCGCGCGCGCACCGCCACGGCGGGCGCGCGCAGCCGCGGGGCCACGTGCAGCGCCGCCTCGGCCGCGCGCGCCTCCCGCTCGGCGGTCGCGGCGTCGCCCGAGAGCAGCGCGATCTTCGCGAGGTACGTCCGCGCCACGCCCTCCATGCGGAGGTCGCCCCGCTGCTGGAACGCCTCCACCGCGCGCCGCTCGGCGAGCTGCGCCTCGTCCAGCTTGCCGAGCTGCCCGAGCACGTGGCCGAGGTTGTGCAGCGCCACCGTGGCGAGCTCGCGCAGCCCCATCCGGTCGGCGGCCTCGAGGGCGGCGCGCAGGACGGACTCGGCCGCCGGGAGCTCGCCGAGCTCGGCGTAGATGAAGCCGAGGTTCGCGCCGATCACGCACGCGCTGCGCCGGTCGCCGGCCTGCTCGAAGGCCGCGAGCGCCGCCTCCAGCCCCTCGAGGCACGCCTCGGGATCACCGCCGGCCGAGGCGCGGATGGCGCGCAGCTGCTGCGCCATCGCGACGAGCTCGGCGTCCGGCGCCGGCAGCGCGCGGAGGTCCTCGTCGATGCGCGCGAGCAGCGCGTCGGCCTCGGCGTATCGCCCGCCGAAGACGAGCTGCGCGCCGCACTCGCAGAAGCACGCGACGCGGGCGCGGCGCAGCCCGGCGGCGCTCGAGGTCGGCCCTGCCGCGGCGCTCGAGGTCGGCCCTGCCGCGGCGCTCGAGGTCGGCCCTGCCGCGGCGCTCGAGGTCGACCCTGCCGCGGCGCTCGAGGTCGACCCTGCCGCGGCGCTCGGGGGCGGCCCTCCGGCGAGGCCCTCGGCGATGGCCGCCCACCGCGCCACGCGGTCGACCGCGCCGAGCTTCCCTGCGGCGGCGGCGATCTGCGTGACCGCGCGGAACCACCCGGGGCAGCCGGCGGGGAGCAGCTCGGCCGCGGACGCGCCGAGCTCCTCGGCGGCGGCGAGGTCGCCCTCCCAGACGTTGGCCTCGGCCGCGACGAGCCGCAGCGCGCCGAGGTCCTCGCCGGCCGCGCCGCACGACTCGCCGCACGCCGCGCGCTCGATCGCGGCGCGCAGGTCGTTCGCCTCGAGCGACTGCTCGGCCGCGCGCCGGTACCAGCGCACCGCGCGGCCGGGCTCGCCCCCCTTCCGGAAGTGCTCGGCCACGACGCGCGGGTCCGCGGCGCCGCCCCGCTCGAGCCACGCGCCCGCGAGCCGGTGGCCGAGGGCGCGATCGCGCTCGGTCAGCATGGCGTAGGCCGCCTCGCGGACGAGCGTGTGGCGGAAGACGTGGTCCGGGGCGTCGCCGAGGCCCGCCGACGCGCCGATCGGCGCGACGAGCTCGCGGTCCGCGAGCGCCGAGAGCCAGGCCTCCACGTCGGCGAGGCGCTCCTCGCCGCCGAGCAGCGCCGCGACGCCGCGCTTCGAGAAGCGATCGCCGAAGATGCTGGCCGCCCGGAGCACGCGCTTGCCCTCGTTGCCCTCGGCGTCGAGCCGCGCCTCCACCGTGCCGAGCACCGAGTCGGGCGGGAGCTCTCCCTTGCCGCTCGCCACCGCCCGGATGAGCTCTTCCAGGTAGAACGGGTTGCCGCCGGCGCGCTCGACGAGGTGCGCGACCACGCCGTCGGGCACCGACTCGCCGAGCGCCGCGCGCACGAGCTCCGCGCCGGCGCGGCGCGGCAGCGGGCCGAGCTTGATCGTCTGCACCTCGCGCTCGGCCCACAGGCTCGGGAACTGCCGGTGCACGTCGGGGCGCGCGAGCGCGAGCAGCATCAGCGGCAGCTCGCGGAGGTTCCGCAGGGTCGCGTCGAGCAGGCGCACGGTGGCGGCGTCGCCCCAGTGCAGGTCCTCCAGCGCGAGGAGCACCGGCCGCGCGGCGCACTCGGCCGCGAGCCAGTCCTCCCACGCGGCCCGCGCGCCGTCGCTCATGCCGGCCGCGCTCTGGCGCGCCGCCCGCAGCAGGCGGGCGTGTTCGGGGGCCGGCGCGCCGGCGATCTCGCCGAGGAAGGCGGCGGCGCGATCGAGCTCCGGGCCGCCGAGGTGGCGCCCGAGCCGCTGCTTCAGCTTGCGGTGCCGCGCCCGCGTCGGGTCGCGATCGCGGAGGCCGGCGGCCCGGCAGAGGACGTCCGCGATCATGCCGAACGGCGAGCCGGACGAGCTCGAGTCGGCGCGGCCCCAGAGGATCTCGACCGGCTCGTCCCGCCGCTGCAGCGCGGCGAAGAGCTCCTGGCGCAGCCGGGACTTGCCGGCGCCGGGCGGTCCGAGGACGAGCACGGCGCTCGCGAGCGACTCGGAGATGCAGCCGGAGAGCACGCCGTGGAGCATCGAGAGCTCGCGGGCGCGGCCGACGCAGGGCGTGCTCCTCCCGAGCAGCGCGGGGGCGATCTCGTCGACGGCGCGCTCGCCGGAGAGGACGAGCGCCTCGCTCGGCGGCGCGCCGGGCGCGACGAGGAAGCGCGGCCCGAGCATGTCGGCGGTCGCGCGGTCGACGCGCACGCCGCGCGCGGCGTGGACGGCGTCGCGCGCGGCGCGGAGCTCGGCGACGCCGCGGTCGATCACGTCGCCCTCGACGAGGCCCGCGGAGACGACGCCGCGCCCGGTGATCACGCAGAGCGCTGCGCCCGGCAGCTCGGCGCGGAGGGCCAGCGCGCACTGGGCGGCGCGCTCGGCGCGATCCACGGCGCTGCCGGGGCCGGACATCATGACGAGCTCCGCGCCCGGCACGAGCTGCGTGAGCCTGCCGCCATGGAGCTCGACGAGCGCGCGGATCTCCGCGCCTCGGCCGGTGGACGCGGGCGGCGGCGCCCCGGCCGAGCTCGACGGCGGCTCGTCCGGGGCGTGCGCGGCCAGCGGGGCGTGCGCGGCCAGCGGGGCGTGCGCGGCAGGCGGGGCGGGCGCGGCCGACCGCGGCGCGCCGGGCGCGTCGTGGTCGGCCGCGCCGAGGAAGATCAGGCTGACGAGGCGCTGTTCGCCGAGCGTGAGGGCGACGCGCTCGCGCGGTGCCGGGCCGCGGGCCGGCGCGCCCGCGGAGCTCGCGAGCGCCGCCGCGTCTGGCGGGGGCACGCTCCCCGCGAGCGTCGTCGCGTCCGGGGGCGCGGTCCACGCGCCGCCCGCGGCGGCGATCCGATCGAGCTCGGCCGCGACCTCGGCGGCGTCGCGCGGGCGCTCGCCGGGCGCCCTGGACAGCATGCGCGCGACGAGCTGGTCGAGCGGCGCGGGCGCGTCTGCGCGGAAGTCGCGGAGGCGGGGGGCGTCCCTGAGGAGCATCTCGCTGAGCGCGGCCATCGGGCTCGCGCCGGCGAAGGCGGGGTAGCCGGTGAGGCACTCGAACAGGACGCACCCGAGGGAGAACACGTCGCTGCGCGGATCGGGCGTGGACCTGGCCTCGACCTGCTCCGGGGCCATGTACCCCGGCGTGCCGAGGACGCCGCCGGTGACGGTCACGCGCCCCGCCTCCGCGCTGGGCCGCGCGATGCCGAAGTCGACGAGCTTGACCCGCCCTGCGTCTCCGCCGGGCAGGAAGAGGTTGCTCGGCTTGATGTCGCGGTGGACGATGCCGCGCGCGTGCGCGAACGCGAGGGCCTCGGCGGCGCGGCGCACGAGCGAGAGCCCCTCGCTCGCGGGCAGCACGCGGCGCGCGAGGCGCGCGGCGAGGTCCTCGCCGTCGAGCCACTCCATGGCGAGGTAGCGGTCCCCAGCCGGCGTGCTGCCGTGCGCGATGTAGCGCACGATGCCCGGGTGGACGAGGGCGGCGAGGAGGGCGGCCTCCCGCTCGAACCGCTCGACCTGGATCGCGCTCCGCAGGCGGACGATCTTGAGGGCGACCGCCCCCCCGCCGAGGCGGTCCTGGGCCTTGTAGACGGTGCCCATCCCGCCGGAGGCGGCCTCTCCTTCGACGACGAAGCGCCCCGCGATGACCTCCGCGTTGCTCACGTCAGCGCAGGAAGACGGTGACCGAGCCGGCGTGCGGCGTCTTCGCGACGGCGAGCTTGCCCGACGGGCGGCGGAACGTGCCGTGGCAGCTCGGGAAGCTGCCGTCGTCGTTCGGCTCGCCGCACAGCGCGTCGCACGGGCCGGCGATCTCGATCGCGCACGACTCGAGCGAGGGCCCGCAGACGCGAGGGATGGACGATGCCCCGGGCGGCAGGCACGCCTGGTAGATGGGCTGCGCCGCGAAGAGGTCGCCGTAGTACGTCGCCTCCCGGACGGGGTACGCGGCGCGCTCGGCCTTGTCGGCCCGGAGCTCCTCGCGGTCTCCGCGGACCGAGATGCTCACCTTCTGTCCCAGGTAGTTGACGCGGGCGAGGACGCAGCCGCTGACCCAGCTCCGGCACGCGTCGTCGCAGGAGCCGCCCTCCTGTCCCCAGCTCGCCGCGAGGCCGAGCTCCCCCGGGAAGGACAGCTTGGCGCCGTCGAGCGTGATGGTGAGGCGCTCGCCTGCGGGCAGCGCGCAGCTCGCGATGTACCTCAGCACGGTGCGCGCGGCCGGATCGCGCAGCGCCTCGGCGGTGAGCTCGTTCGACGTCAGCGCCTCGGCGGTGAGGGCGTTCGACGTCAGCGCGCTCGACGTCAGCGCCTCGGCGGTGAGGGCGTTCGACGTCAGCGCGTTCGACGTCAGCGCGTTGTGCGTCCGCAGCGCCTGAGGAGCCGCGTCCTCCGCTTCCTCGACCGGCGGATCCGGGTCGAGCTGGACCGCGCACGCGCTCGCGGCGAGCGCGGCGACGGCCAGGACGAATGCTGCGAGCTTCGGCGAATGCTCCATGGATGACGTGTTCCCCCTGGGAGGCCATGAGCGGGTGGCCCATGAGCTCCCGAAATCACCGGCGCGGGGACACGGGCCACGGGTGCGCGCATCGACGGCCGGTGCGTACATCTTGGTTCAACTGCAGGGTCAGCGAAAACGCCTACAGGCCGGTGCGCCGGTGCGGGCCATCTTCGCTACAGCGACACTTGGAAAGATGTCACTGATAGCCCGACTGGCAAAGACCGACGCGCACGCAATACGCTCTTTTTTTGTGTCGGGGGGCGATCGATCTGTCTCGACGCACGCCGATGCACGCGATGCGAGGTCCCGGCTCTGTCCACGGCATCATGGATAGCGATGTTCGCACCGGGGACGGAGGAGCGATGACGGGTCGGCGCGTGTCCTGTCGCAGACATCCATCCTTCTGCCGGAAGGCGTGGGGTGGCGCGCGGCGCGATGAGGTGGTCGGCGTGGACCGGTCGCCGGTGGCGTGGACCGGTCGCCGGTGGCGTGGACCGGTCGCCGGTGGCGTGGACGGGTCGCCGGCAGCGTGGACCGGTGGGCCGCCGGTGCGAACGGCGGTGCACCATCCACCTGCGGGGTCGCCCACGTGGCCAGCGGACTGCGCGGGAGTGGCGCAATGAGCTCGTCTGCTCTCGTGCGCCGCCCGTGGCCGGCGCCCGCGACACGGGCGCGCGGGCAGGCAGATAGCCCTCATGTCCGGTGAGCCCTGACGGCGTTTTGCGTCCCCTCCTTGATGGGGTTCCCTGTGGCGTCTGGTGGCGGACGGACTGCTCGGCGCGGCGCTTCGGTGCGCCCTTGACGCCGCCGCGGCTCGATCATTAGATGGCGTACACGATGAAGGGACATGCGCGCAATCTGATGACCGAGCGCGTGATCGCGCTGGAGCAGGGCACGCCGGTCACCGACATGTTGCAGCTCTTCGCCAACGAGAACCTGAGCGGCGCGCCGGTCATCGACGGGGGCCACCGGGTCGTCGGCTTCGTCAGCGAGACGGATCTCCTGGGTGCGCTCCTGCGCAAGGAGTACGAGGGGATGACGGCCGCGGACGTGATGAGCACCCCGCCCATCTCCGTGGACGAGTTCATGTCCACCGACGAGGTGATGACGCTGCTGCGCGAGAACCGGATTCACCATCTTCCGGTCGTGCGCAACGGGCGCCTCGTCGGGATCATCACCCCTCAGGACATCCTGCGCTATCTCGTCGAGCGGGTGCTGCCGATACCGCCGGATCCCGCCTGAGGCGACGAGCACCGGAGCGCTGACCGCCTCGTCAGGGGCGTGGCGCTGCGATGCGGGCGCCCGGGGCCGGTGAGCGCGCCTCCAGGCCTGCGCGAGGACACCAGCGTGACAGCGGCTGGGCGGCCGCCGCTCCCCGACCGGTACGCCTGTCCGCGTCGAGGCCGCGTGCGTATGGCGCGATCTGCGGCGCTGACTCCTTCCTTTTTGTGACGTTGCAGAGGAGTTGTTCGTAAGCGACCCGAAGGAAACGCACGAATCCGCACGACGACCGCGACGATGCAGGATCCCGGAACGAACGCATCGGCTCCTATGTAATGTTGTGCCGAGCGGGCCAGTCGCTCGCGTGCGCATCAAATTCGCTGCTGGCGACTTGCCTCCAGCGCCTCGATCCTCGAGGGTTGATCCGTGCCGAAGTCGCCGCGCAAACGTGCGCTGACCTCCCCTCACGATGCGCTGTTCCAGTGGACCTTCTCTCAGCGCGAGCACGCGATCGGGCTGCTCAAGGCCGCGCTGCCGCCCGAGGTGATCGCGGCCGTGCGCTGGAGCACGCTGCGCATCGAAAAGGGCAGCTTCGTCGACCGCGCGCTGCGCAGCCGCCACAGCGACATGGTGCTTTCCGCCCGGATGGGGGCGGGGCGCATCTACTTCTATACGATCATCGAGCACCAGCGCGACGTCGAGGCGTTGATGGTCTTCCGCATGGGCCTGTACATGATGCGCCTGTGGGAGCGGCTCACCCGCGAGCGGCCAGGTCTGAAGATGCTGCCGCCGATCATGCCGGTGCTGATCCACCACAGCGACACGGGGTGGACGGCGGCCAGGGCTTTCCAGGACATCGTCGCGGTCGAAGGGCCGGAGCGGGCGGCGCTCCTGCCGCACATTCCGCGCTTCGAGGTGCGCCTCGTCGATGTCAGCGGCGGCCGGGCGGCCGACCTGGTGGAGCAAGCGTTGACCGCGCTCGGAAAGGTGGTGCTGTGGTGCCTGTCGGTGGCCGGCGACGACGCGCGGCTCGAGCGGGAGATCGGGCGCATCGCGGCGGCGCTGGACGAGGTGCTGCAGGCGCCGAACGGGCTCGCTGCGCTGGAGGCGCTGCTGCGCTACCTTGTGGCCACGCACGAGCGCTTGAGCGTGCGGAAGATCGGTGGGATCCTGGAGAAAGCGGCGGGCCCGCGGGCCCAGGAGGTTGTCGTGACGGCGCTGGACGAGATCGAGCGTAGGGGTGAGCGTAGGGGTGAGCGCAGGGGGCGAGCGCAGGGGCGAGCGCAGACGCTGCTGGATGTGCTGGCAGCCCGGTTCGGCGCGTTACCGGCCGAGGTGAGCGCCCGCATCCTGGCCGCGGACGAAGCGACGCTCGTCACGTGGACCGCGCGGGTGCTCACGGCGCCGACGCCGGAGGACGTGCTCGGTGAGGACGGCCAGCGCGCCTCGCCGGCACGGCGCCCCGCGGCGCGCAAACGCGCCCGCCGCACCTGACACCGGGCCGACGCCACGCCCGCACGCGGCCTCCCGGCGGCTCGCCGGCACACCGGTCGCCGCCGCGCGCACCGGCCGGCTCAGCTCCTCACGAAGAGGCCACCGCCGCGCACAGGCCCCTTGAGCCGGCGGCGCCCGCCTACCTCCGATCGAACTGGTACCGCGCCCGCTCGGCTCCCTCGATCTCCACCACGATGCGCTTCGGGCCGAGCCGCGCGATCGCGTGCGCGGCGGCGGGACGGCCCGGCGCGTCGTCGTCGAGGTTCTCGATCAGGCTCTGGAGCGTCACGTACGGGATGCCGCGGATCACGTCGAGGTGGTTCCAGTGCAGGTGGCCGTTGAACACGGCGAGCACGCCGTGCTCCTCGAACAGCTTCCGCATCGCGCGCCGCTCTCGCACGAGGCAGATGTGCGGGCTCCCCTCGAACCAGCGGTTGCCCCGGAGGTCCTGATCGGCCGCGCTGTGGTGCATCAGCACGATCTTGGGCAGCGATGACGTCGCGAGGTCCTCGGCGAGCCAGGCGAGCTGCTCCTGGCCCACCGACACATCGTGATCCTTGCGCTCGCGCGTGTGGAGGACCGTGAAGTGGAAGCCGCCGCGGTCGAAGGAGTAGTGGAGCCGCGTCACCTCCGGCCTGCCCCACGCGGACAGGAGCTCCGCCTCGCTCAGGTGGACCACGTCGTGGTTGCCGGCGACGTGGAAGAGCTCGGCCTTCACGCCGCGAAGCGCGGCGACGCACTCGCCGTAGCGCGCCCGATCGGCCTCGGGCCCCTCGTCCTCGATGTCGTCGCCCAGGTTCACGACGAGATCGGGCCGCGTGACCTCGTTCATCCGCTCCACGAAGGCGCGGGTCAGCGCGGGCGCCTCGCCCGTCAGCTTGCGCAGCTTGCCCCCGAACGACGCCTGAGGGCCGAAGTGCAGGTCCGAGACGAACGCGACGACGAGCTCCATGCGCGCCCCGCCGATCAGCTCGACTTCGCGCCGGGCTCCGCCTTGGAGCCGCCCAGGCACGCCGGAGAGCGGAAGTCCGCGCCCCCCTGCCGCTCCCACTCGTCCGGCGTCATCGCGCGGATCGTCAGGGCGTGCAGCCCGGCGCGGAACTCCTCGCGCACGATGTCGTTGACGCGCCGGTGGCGATCGAGGGGGCTCAGCCCCCGGAACGCCTCGCTCACGACGAGCACCTTGAAGTGGGTCTCCGAGCCCGCCGGCACGCTGTGCATGCGGCTCTCGTTCTCCACATCGAGGTGCACCGGTTCGAGCGCGTCAACGAGCTTGCTCCGGATCGACTCCTGCTTCGTCATGGCGCGCGAAGCTTAGCCTCCGCCGCGCCGCCGGTCACCCGCGCGCCGGCCGCCAGGGAGGCGCGGCGGCGCTCCCGCCCGCCGGGGAGGCGCCGGAGCGCGGTCCGCCAGCCCGAGGAGCGCGGCCCCCGCTTCGCTGCCGGCATGGCCGGCGCCGCCCGGCGCCGCCCGGCGCGGCCCGCTGCGGGCTACCCCGCGGTCCACCTGTGCGGCCCGCTGCGGGTGACCGGCGCGGGCCTTCTCGGACGAAGGGATTGCCCGGCGCCACGCCAACGGATAAACCGCGCGGCATGGCATCCCCGATGGTTGCGCGGCTCGCGCTCGTTCTTGCCGCCGCGCTCGCCGGCGCATCCGGTTGCAGCGACGACGAGAGCGAGAGCGTCCCCGGCCCGACCGGAACGCCCGAGCTCGAGATCGTGACCCCGAAGGACGGCGCGTGCGTCGCGATCGGCGCGCCTCCGGCCGCCCCTTCCGCCGACGAGCCGACGATTCCGATCCGCGTCAGCGTCTCGCAGCTCTTCCTCCGCCCTCCTGGCACGTGCGGAACGTACGCGCAGTGCGGGCACCTGGAGCTCAGCATCGACGGCGAGAAGAACAGCGCCGCGGCGGGCCTCGTGATCGACGCGCGCCTCGGCGAGCTCGAGCCCGAGGAGCGCTACGGTGAGCTCACGATCGCCATCACCGTCGTGAGCGACGCGGGCGTGCCGCTCCTCGGCGGCGAGAGCAGGAAGGAGCCGCTCAGCCGAAGCCTGTCGCTGACCGTCGCGGAGTCGTGTGGAGACGGCAGCGGAGGTGCCGGCGGCTCGGGCGGCGCTGGTGGCTCGGGCGGCGCTGGCGGTGCCGGTGGCTCGGGCGGCGCTGGTGGCTCGGGCGGTGCCGGTGGCGCTGGTGGCAGCTGAGTCAAACGCACCGAGACACGTTGCGCGCTCGGGAGCATCGTCCGAGCCCCGTTCCCGCTCGGCTGCGCGTCACTTCGCCTCCGGGTCGGCGCGAGGCAGACCGCGCTCATCGAAGAGGAGCGCGATGTCGACGTGGAACTGCGCTCTGCGCGAGGACGGCGGCGCGCGGTGCGAGCTCGGCGGCGGCGGCGTCGGGTAACAACGCCCTTGCGTTTCGTCTCCCTGCGATCCTGACGCCAGCGCCTCTCGCTGCGAGGACGCCGCGCCCGGCTGCGGTTCTTGCCGCGGATACGCCGCCGCCCGCTGCGAGACCGGCACCGGCGTCTCCCGCCAAGCTTGCGCCACGCCCGGCTGCCCCTCTCGCCGCGAGCTCGGCGCCGCCGCTTGCGACGACGGCGCCAGCGTCTCCCGCCGCGCTCCCTGCGCCGCCTGCCCCTCTCGCCGCGAGCTCGGCGCCGCCGCTTGCGACGACGGCGCCAGCGTCTCCCGCCGCGCTCCCTGCGCCGCCACTTGCGCCCCCCGCCACGAGCTCGGCGCCACCGACTGCGACGACGGCGCCAGCGTTTCCCGACGCGCTCCCTGCGCCGCCGCTTGCGACGACGGTGCCAGCGTCTCGCGCCGCGAGCTCGGCGCCGCCGCCTGCCCCTCCCGCGCCGGGTAGCCCCCGGCCGGCTGCGTGGCAGGCGCCGGCGTGTCCCGCCGCGCATACGGCGCGGCAGGCGGCCCCTCCCGCCACGGAGGCGCCCCGGCCGGCTGCGCGCCCATCGAGCCCACCACCGGCGTGTCGCGGCGCGAGGAGGCCCCGCCAGGCCGCGACGTCGGCACCGGCGTGTCCCGCCGCGCGTACGTGACGCCCCTCGCCGAGGGCGGCTCCGACGGCTCTCGCCGCGCGTACGTGACGCCCCTCGCCGAGGGCGGCTCCGACGGCTCCCGCCGCGCGTACGTGACGCCCCTCGCCGAGGGCGGCTCCGACGGCTCCCGCCGCGCGTACACGACGCCCGCCGGCGCCGGCGGATCGCGGCGAGGCCTCGACGAAGCCGGCCCCGCCCCGAACCCCGCCATGACCCCGATACGCGCCGACTGCGGCCCCGCCGGCTCGCTCGGCGGGCGCGCCCCCTCCGCGGGCGCCCCCGCGCCCCAGCGCTCCGGCGGCGCGGCCACCGCGGCCGCCACGCGCTCGCGGTACGCGGGCTCCGGCGCGCCCGCGCTCCGCGGACCGGAGCGCGGCAGCGGCGTCGACTCCGCCTCGCGCCGCGACGGCGTCATCACGCCGATGCTCCACCGCTCCGAGCGCGGCTCGGATGCCCCCTCGTCTGCGGGCATCAGCGAGTAGCGCCCCGGCGTGTTCTGCCGCGAGCGCTGCTTCCGGCTCTCGCGCGCCGCCGTCGTCAGCATCGCCTCGAGCTCCTCGTCCGTCAGCGCCTCATCGACCCGCACGAGCGTGCTCACCACGTCGCGCGCGATCTCCTCGAACCCCTCCGGCGCGAGCGCGTAGGTCGACGCCGTGACCACGATGACCACCGGCCTGCGCTCCTCCGCCAGCGCCGCGGCCATCGAGACGGGGCACGCCTTGACGACGATCCCGACATCCATCGCCGCCGCCTGGCAGCGCGCTAGCAGCGCCTGATCGCCGCCGATGAGGAGGGCTGTCGGGATCTGGGCGCGAAGCGTGGCGTCAGAAATGCGCGGCATCGGTCCAAGGATCCTAGCCTCCCCGCCCCAAACACAGGTCAGGAAAATCCTGTCATCGGACATTCCCCGTCATGTCTGGACAGCGGACTCAACGATGTCGGGCACTACGCGCCGTCGGATCACCTCACGGATGCGTAGGGGCAGTGGGCAACTCGGTGAGGTGGCAAGCAGCCCAGTGTCCAGGACGACGCTCCTCCAGCAGAGGCGCCTCGATGCTGCACCGCTCCATCGCATAAGGACAGCGGGTGTGGAAATGGCACCCGGACGGCGGATTCAGCGGACTCGGCACCTCGCCGACGAGCGTCAGCCGGCGCCGCTTGCGCTCCACGTCAGGATCCGGGACCGGGATCGCCGACAGGAGCGCCTGCGTGTAGGGATGCTGCGGTGAACGGAATAGTGCATCTGGGCGAGCGCGCTCGACGACCCGGCCGAGGTACATCACCGCGATCTCGCTTGACAGATGGCGAACCACCGCGAGGTCGTGCGCCACGAACACGTACGTGAGCGACAGCTCGCGCTGGAGCGAGGCGAGCAGGTTGACGATCTGCGCCTGGATGCTCACGTCGAGCGCGCTGACCGGCTCGTCCGCGATCACGAGCTTCGGGTTCAGGGCGAGCGCGCGGGCGATGCCGATGCGCTGCCGCTGGCCGCCGGAGAACTCGTGCGGGTAGCGCCGCATGTACGACGGCGAGAGCCCCACCATCTCCATGAGGCGCGCCACCTCGCGGAGCGCCTCGTCCCGCGACCCGACGAGGTCGTGCGTGAAGAGCGGCTCGGCGATGAGGTCGTGGACCGTCATGCGCGGGTTCAGGCTCGCGTACGGGTCCTGGAAGATCATCTGCATCTCGCGGCGCGCCTTGCGCAGCGCGCGCGGATCGAGCGTCAGGACCTCCCGGCCGTCGATCTTCACGCTCCCCGACGTGGGCGGGACGAGGCGGAGGATCCCCCGGCCCGTCGTCGACTTGCCGCAGCCGGACTCGCCGACGAGGCCCAGCGTCGCGCCGCGCTCGACGTCGAAGGAGACGCCGTCGACCGCGCGCACCGTGCCGACCTGCCGCTGGAGCAGGCCGCGCCGCACCGGGAAGTGGATCTTGAGGTCGCGCACCGACAGCAGCGGGGCGCCCTTCGGCGGAGGGGTGGCGGCGGAGGTGGTCATGGCGCTCGTCCGGCGACGTCCTCGACATGGCACCGCACGACGTGCAGCGCCTTCCTGTCCCCCTCGCCCGAGACGACGCGCGGCAGCGGCGCCTCCTCCCGGCACACGGCGACCGCGTGCGCGCAGCGCGGGTGAAACGGGCAGCCCGGCGGCAGGCGCGCGAGCGACGGCGGCATCCCGGGGATCGGGACGAGGTCCGCGCCGCGCGCGTCGTCGAGCCGCGGGATCGAGCGCGACAGGCCGATCGTGTACGGGTGCTGCGGGGCGTGGAAGATCGCGCCGACCGGGCCCTCCTCGACGATGCGCCCGGCGTACATGACCGCGACGCGATCGGCCATCTTCGCGACCACGCCGAGGTCGTGCGTGATGAGGAGGACCGCCGCGCCGAGCGCCTCCTTGCGCTCGCGGATGAGGTCCAGGATCTGCGCCTGGATCGTGACGTCGAGCGCCGTCGTCGGCTCGTCGGCGATCAGCAGATCGGGGTCGCAGAGCAGCGCCATCGCGATCATCACGCGCTGCCGCATCCCGCCCGAGAGCTGGTGCGGGTAGTCGTCGATCCGCGACGCCGCCGCGGGGATGCCCACGGCCTGCAGGATCTCGACGCTGCGCCGGCGGGCCTCGGCGCGCCCCATGCCGCGGTGGAGCTCGAGCACCTCGATGAGCTGCTCGCTCACGCGGAGGTAGGGGTTCAGCGACGTCATCGGATCCTGGAAGATCATCGCGATCCGGTCGCCGCGGATGCGCTCCATCCGCGCCTCGCTCGCCTCGACGAGGTCCTCCGCGATGCCCCGCTCGGACTCGAGCAGGATCTGGCCGCCGACGATCCTGCCCGGCGGGTCGGGGATGAGCCGGAGGAGCGAGAGGCTCGTCACGCTCTTGCCCGAGCCGGACTCGCCGACGATCCCGAGGACCTCGCCGCGATCGACGCTGAAGGAGATGCCGTCGACCGCGCGGACCACGCCCTCCTCGGTGAAGAAGTGCGTCTTCAGGTTCTTGACCTCGAGCAGCATGGTCCGTTCGGGCGGGCGGGCCCTTCAGTCCTTTCGGATGCGCGGATCGAGGGCGTCGCGGAGCCCGTCGCCGAGGAAATTGAAGCAGATCAGCGTGAGCGCCAGCATGAACGCCGGGAAGATGAGCTGCCAGGGGTAGAGGTCCATGGCGTCGGCGCCCGTGGACGCGAGCAGGCCCCAGCTCGAGAGCGGCTCCTGCGTGCCGAGGCCGAGGAAGCTGAGGAACGCCTCGGTCATCATCACCTCGGGGATCGTGAGCGTCGTGTAGACGATGATCGGGCCGAGCGCGTTCGGCACGAGGTGCCGGAAGATCAGCGCGGCGTGGCCGACGCCGATCGAGCGCGCCGACTCGATGAACGGCTGGCTCCGCAGCGCGATGACCTGGCCGCGGACGATGCGGGCCATCGTGAGCCAGGAGATGCCGCCGAGCGCGGCGAAAACGACGACGATCTGGAAGATGGGGAAATAGCTCGGGTCGGACGGGTCCTTGACCGCGACGCCGAGCACGACCTTCCAGGCGCGGTAGAGGACCGTCTGGTCGTTCGCGAAGAAGACCATGAGCAGGATGACGAGGATGAGGAACGGGAACGTGTAGAGCACGTCCACGATCCGCATCATGATCGCGTCGACCTTGCCGCCGAAGTAGCCGGCGACGCCGCCCCAGCTCACGCCGATGACGAAGCTCACGAGCGTGGCGACGATGCCGACGGCGAACGAGATGCGCCCGCCGAAGAAGACGCGCGCCATCATGTCGCGGCCGAAGTAGTCGGTGCCCATCCAGTGGGCGAGCGACGGCGGCTGCGCGCCGAGCTTGAGGTCGGCCTTGTCGTACCGGTAGCTCGAGAGCTCGGGGACGAGGACGCAGGCGACGATCATCGCGATGAGCACCGCGCCGCAGGCGACGGCCGCGCGGTTCTTGCGGAGCCTGCGCCACGCGTCGCGCCCGAGGCTCGACCCCTGCTCGAGCGCGTCGAGCCGCAGCGGGCCGGCCGGGCGCGGCGCGGCGCCGCCAGGGACGGCGGGCAGGTCGCCGGGGGCCGCGGGCGCGGCGGCGTGCGGCGGGGGGGCGGCGGGGGGCATGGTCAGCGCAGCTCCACGCGCGGGTCGATGAAGGCGTACGCCACGTCGACGATCGCGTTGAAGAGCATGAGCAGGAAGCCGTAGACGAGCATGACCCCCATCACGAGGTTGTAGTCGCGGTTCGTGGCCGCCTCGACGAAGTAGCGGCCCATGCCGGGGATGTTGAAGATCTTCTCGACGACGAGGGAGCCGACGAGCAGGCCGCTGAAGCCGGGGCCGAGGAAGCTCACGACCGGGAGCAGCCCGCCCCGGAGCGCGTGCTTCAGCACCACCTTGCGCTCGGAGAGCCCCTTGGCACGGGCGGTGCGGATGAAGTCGGAGCGGATCACCTCGAGCATTCCGCCGCGGGTGAGCCGCGCGATGTAGGCGGCCACCGGGAGCCCGGCGCAGATGACCGGGAGCACCATGTGCCGCCACGTCTCCCACCGGGCGACCGGGAACCAGTAGAGCTTGAGCGAGAAGACGAGCATGAGCAGCGGCGCGAGCACGTACCGCGGCACGCTGAGGCCGACCATGGCGACCGCCATCGCCGCCGTGTCCTTCCATGTGTTCTGGCGGATCGCCCCGATCACGCCGAGCGGGATGCCCATCGCGAGGGCGAAGAGCATCGCCCAGAACCCGAGCTGCATCGACACGGGCAGGCTGAGCGCGATGATCTCGTTGACGGTGCGGTTCGGGTACTTGAACGTCGGGCCGAGGTCGCCCTTCGTGACGAGCGCAAGGAGCCAGTCGCCATACTGCTTGAGGACCGGATCGTTCAGGTGGTACTTCGCGTCGAGCTGCCGCTGGACCTCGACGGGCACCGCCCGCTCCTGATCGAACGGGCCGCCCGGCACGACGCGCACCAGGACGAACACGAGGGTGGCGACGAGCAGGAGCGTGGGGATGATCGAGAGCAGCCGCTTGATGGCATAGGTGCTCACGGGGCGCCGCCTCCTGACCCGAGGGATCGCCGGGGGGCGCCGGGGTGGACCACGTCACACGAGGAGGGAGCCGCGTCGCTCCCCTCGTCATCCCGCCGCCTTCCGTGGATCCCGAGCGATGTCACGAGGTGCCTCCGTGCTGGCGTCCTTCAGCGACGCGACCGCCGCGAGAGGCGCGCCGCGACCTCCCGCATATCACGGAATCGCCGGCCAGCGCGGCGTTTCGCGCGGCGCTGGCCTCGACCGCCGTCGAGGCGGCCTGGGCGCTCGGGCGATCATCGCCGGCCGGCCCTGCCGCGACCGCAGGGCGGGAGGTGGCGTGTCCAGATCGACGTATCCCTGTCGTGGGCCTGCGCGGCACGCGGGCGCGCTTCAGGGCTGCTTCTTGAGCTTGCCCTGGTCGCGGAGCTTGACGAGCTCGCTGTGGCCGCCTTCGAGGACGCCGTCGATGAATACCATGGGGAACGTCGGGAAGCCGGCCCAGAGCTTGAGGGCGAGCCGCTCCTTCCACTTGGAGAGATAACTGCCGTACTCCAGGTAGGTATATTGAACGCCCTCCTGATCGAGCAGCTGGCGCGCCTTCTTCACGACAGGATTCTGCGCCATCCCGACGACGACCACCCGGTCGCGGCTCACCGCGGCGGCGACCTCATCGACGATGGCGCGATGGAAGCTGGCGACCTGAGACTTCACCGCCTCGGACACCTTCTCGGGAGCAAGCGTGGGACGTTCTGACATGGTATGCACCTCCGCGGCGGCAGCCTAACGGCACGGAGGCGGCACGGTCAACTTGCGGAGCCGGACGGCGCTACCGCGCTTCGCCGCCCAGCTCGAGCGCCCCCGAGCTCCTCTCGCGGTGCCTGCGCGGGGGGACGACAGGGCGCCAAGAGAGAGGAGAGAATCAACCGCCAAGAGCGCCAAGGACGCCAAGACGAGAAAGAGAGATGGAGAGTTTCATGACCAATCCGCCACGAGATGGCTGAATGCCGAGCACCAGGAGAGACTCGAAAATCTTCATCTCTTCTTGGCGCTCTTGGCGCTCTTGGCGGTCAATCTTCTCTCTCTCCCTCCCTGCGCGCTACGGGATGAGCAGCACCTTCCCCGTCGTCGCGCGCCCAGCGAGCGCGCGGTGCGCCTCGGCGGCGTCCGCCAGCGGGTACGTGGCGCCGATCGAGATGGTGAGCTCGCCGCGGGCGATCGCGCCGAGCACGTCGCCGGCGCGCTCCAGCAGCTCCTCGCGCGTCGCCGTGTAGTGCTGGAGGCTCGGGCGCGTGAGGTAGAGCGACCCCTTCTGGCTCAAGATCTGCGGATCCAGCGGCGGCACCGCGCCGCTCGCCTGGCCGAAGAGCACCAGCGTGCCGCGCAGGCGGAGCGCGCCCAGGCTCTTCGCGTAGGTGTCGCTGCCCACGCCGTCGTAGACGACGTGAACCCCGGCGCCGTCCGTGAGCCGGCGCGCCTCGGCCTCGAAGTCGGCCTGCTTGTACAGGATCACCTCGTCGGCGCCCGCCTCGCGCGCGAGCCGCGCCTTGTCCTCGGTCGACACCGTGCCGATCACGCGCGCGCCGAGGCGCTTCGCCATCTGGCAGAGGAGCAGGCCCACGCCGCCCGCGGCCGCGTGGACGAGGCACGTGTGGCCCGGCCCGAGCGCGAACGTGGAGCGCACGAGGTAATGCGCCGTCATGCCCTGCAGCATCGCCGCCGCAGCGCGCTTCGCCCCGACGCCCGCGGGCACGGGGACGAGCTTCGCGACCGGGATGCGGACGTGCGTGGCATACGAGCCAGGGCTCCCGGACCACGCGACCTCGTCGCCCTCCCTCACCTCGGTGACGCCCGGCCCCACGGCCTCGACGCGCCCCGCACCCTCGAGCCCGAGCGGGATCGGCGGCTCGATCTTGTACTGGCCGCTCCGCTGGTAGATGTCGATGAAGTTCACCCCGGCGGCCTCGACGCGGACCACGGCTTCACCGGGGCCCGGCGCCGGCGTGGGGTGCTCCTCGAGCTTCATCACCTCGGGGCCGCCAGCGGCACTCGGACGGATCGCGCGCATGCCGCCCATGTTGTCGAGCCGGAGCCGGCCGTCAAGCGGCGGCGCAAGGAGCGACAGCCATGGCTGTCCACTTGCTGTCCATCGGGCGCCGTGGATGATGCGCACCCATGTCCGCTTCCACTCCTTCCGAGTCGCTCACCCAGCGCAACGCCTCTGGAGCCTCCCCCACCCTGTCCGCTGCAGCGGCGCCACCCGCGGCTGCAGCCTCATCCGGCGCCGCGCCCGCGTCGCCGCCGGCCGCCTCTGCCGGCGCCGGCCCGGCCGACACGACGGCCGCGCCGTTCCCCGCGGACTTCCTGTGGGGCGCCGCCACCGCGGCCTACCAGATCGAAGGCGCCGCCACCGAGGACGGCCGGGGCCCCTCCGTGTGGGACGTCTTCTCGAACACCCCCGGGAAGACCTTCGAGGGCCACACAGGGAACGTCGCCTGCGACCACTACCACCGCTACAAGGACGATGTCGGGCTGCTCGCGGAGCTCGGGGCCAAAAGCTACCGCTTCAGCGTCTCCTGGACGCGGGTCCTCCCGGAGGGCACGGGCAAGGTCAACCCGAAGGGGCTCGACTTCTACGATCGCCTCGTCGACGAGCTGCTCCGCCGCGGCATCGTGCCGATGTGCACGCTGTTCCACTGGGACTTCCCCCAGGCGCTCCAGGAGCGCGGCGGGTTCCTCCAGCGCGACGTCGCCGAGTGGTTCGCCGACTACACGACCGTCGTCGCCAGGCGGCTCGGCGACCGCGTGCCGTGGTGGGTGACGCAGAACGAGCCGCAGGCCTTCATCGGCAACGCGCTCCTCGACGGGAACTTCGCGCCCGGGCTCAAGCTCCCGTACCGGGACTTCCTCACCGCCGCCCACAACCAGATGCGGGCCCACGGCAAGCAGGTGGACGCCCTGCGCGCCGCGGCCAGGGCCGCGAAGGTCGGATACGTCCTCGCGACCCAGGTGCAGCGCCCGGCGACCGAGGACCCGGCCGACGTCGAGGCGGCGCGCGAGGCGATCTTCTCGGTGTACGAGCGGCACCCGTGGAACAACGCCTGGTGGATCAGCCCGGTGCTCGAGGGGCGGTATCCGGAGAGCGGACTCAAGCTCTTCGGCAACGACATGCCCGATTTCCCCGCCAGCGACTTCGACGAGATCAAGCGGCCGCTCGACTACCTCGGTCTCAACATGTACTCGGCCGGCACGTGGCGGCAGGGCAAGGACGGCAAGCCCGAGCGCGTCGCGTCCCCGCCCGGCTACCCGCGCGCCACGCTCGACTGGCTGCAGGTGGTGCCCAGCACGCTGTACTGGGGCTCCAGGTACTTCTGGGAGCGCTACAAGCTGCCCATCGGCATCACCGAGCACGGCACCGCCACGCGAGATCAGGTGTTCCTCGACGGCAAGGTGCACGACCCGCAGCGCATCGACCTCATGCACCGTTACCTGCTCGGCCTGGCGCGCGCGGTCAAGGAGGGAGTCCCGGTGCTCGGATACTGGGCCTGGTCGCTCCTCGACAACTTCGAGTGGGCCGAGGGCTACAAGGAGCGTTTCGGGCTTGTGTACGTGGACTACAAGACCCAGCGGCGCATCCCGAAGGACTCGTTCTCGTGGTACAAGGAGGTCATCGCGACCGGCGGCCGCTCGCTCCTCGGCCCGACCGCCGTGGCCTGGGACAACGTGACCGGCTGAGCCACAGAGGCCCGCGGCGCGGCGCGGATCGTGCCGCGCCTGCGGCTGATCCCACCAGCCTGTTGCCGCGTGTGCTTGTCGTTCGTCGCCTGAGCGCGCCCTGCGGCAGGTCGGCGACCCGCTGAGCTCGGCGATTCGTCAGGCACCATGGCGGACAACAACGTCCACCCAGGGCGCATCGCTCACAGACAGAGATGAGATCCGCGCGCTGCGGAACGACAGCGGTCGAGCCCGCTGCCTCATGTTGCACGCTCCTCGAGTCGATCGCGCGCGACTGGCGGCTTGACAGCGCGCGCTCAGCCATTGCCTACTTCGTCTTGTAGAGGCCGCGCGTCTCCTTCGTCATCGACGACGCATTTGCCGAGCGGCTGCACGGGCGGAGGAGAAGCTCATGGTGCGATGCCTGGTCTCGTCTCGACGCCTGGGCCAGCGTTGCGCTGCGACGCTCATGTCGACCTCGCTGCTCCTCCTGGGTGGCTGCGGGGATGACACCGAGCCAGCGCGCCCCTCGGGTGCCACCGGCGCCGCGACGGGGGTCGGCGGGGGCGACGGCGGCAGCGGGGTCAGCGGGGGCGACGGGCACGGCGGCGCTGGGGGCGACGGGCACGGCGGCGCTGGGGGCGACGGCGGCGCTGGGGGCGACGGCGGCAGCGGTGGAGAGGCGTTCGAGAAGTACACGAACCCGCTCGCGATCAGCATCCCCGGCGGCGGGGCGGTCACGAGCTGCCCGGACCCCGCGATCCTCGGCGGCCAGGCCTCCGGGGACGGGCGCTGGTACCTCTTCTGCAGCTCGGGTCCGCTGAACGGAGATGACAGGGACTCAGGCGGTGCCCTCCGCGAGCACCTGCTCCCGATCCTGCGGTCCGACGATCTCGTCGCGTGGACCTACGCCGGTGACGCGCTCGACGCGCGCCCCGTATATGCATCGGAGAACGCGGAGCTCAGGGCGCCGGATATCCAGCGCGTCAACGGCAGATACCACCTCTATTACACGGTCACCGAGGTGATCGGGGGCGGCAGCGCCATCGGCGTGGCGACGAGCGACAGCCCGGCCGGGCCGTGGGTGCAGCAGGAGCTGCCCGCGGTGGAGCCGCACCCGGCGCCGTGCTGCTCCGGGTCCAGGCGCTCGGTCCAGGACCCCAGCGTCGTCACGGACGAGAGCGGACAGCGGTACATCTACTACGGCGGCATCTACGGCGGCATCTCGGTGCGCGCGCTGTCGGAGGACGGGCTGATCGCCGATCCCCTGAGCCAGACCGAGGTCGCCATCCCGAACCGCTACGAGGCTGCCCACGTCGTGCGGCGCGACGGGTACTATTACCTCTTCGGCTCGGCGGCGGGCTGCTGCAGCGGGCCGCTCTCGGGATACAGCGTCTTCGTCGGGCGCTCGAGGGGCCCTTTCGGTCCCTTCGTCGATCGCGAGGGTGTCCCGCTGCTCGAGGCGAGCGTCGGCGGCACCCCGGCGCTCACCCTGAACGGCAACCGCTGGGTCGGGACGGGACACAACGCGGTCTTCACCGATCTCGCCGGCCAGGACTGGACCGTCTACCACGCGGTAGATCGGTTCGAACCGTACCTCGAGGAGACCGGCGGCAGCCTCCTGACGAGGCGACAGCCGCTCCTGGATCCGCTGGACTGGATCGACGGGTGGCCGACGGTGCGCGGTGGCCAGTGGGCGTCGGATTCGCCACAGCCGGCGCCCGCCGCGCGCGAGGGCGACGAGGGGCACCACCTCGTGGAACCGCCGGCGGACGACGCGCCAGGCGCGGCGCTCGACGCCTACTCGGACGAGTTCGACGGGGCCGCGCTGGGCGCCCAGTGGCGCTGGGTGCGCGAGCCTGCCGCCGGCACGTTCGGCCTGAGCAACGGCGGCCTCCGGTGGAACACCCAGGGCGCCGACCTCTTCGAGGACCTCGACAGCGCCTCGGTGCTGCTCGAGCCGGCGCCCGCCGACGACTACATGGTCGAGACGAAGCTCACCCTCGATCTGCCGCCCGAGGGCTGCTGCTTCAACTTCGCGCAGGCGGGGCTGGTCGTCTACCGGGACGACGACAGCTTCGTGAAGCTCGTCAGCTATTCGAGCTGGGACACGCGACAGATCGAGTTCGCCAAGGAGGTCGCCCCGGCGCAGGCGGGGTATCCGCGGTACGGCAGCACGGTCCTCGCCGCAGCGCAGAAGACGATATGGCTCAGGCTGGTCCGGCGCTCGGGCGACGGCGGCGAGCGCTACACGGCGTACTCGAGCCTCGACGGCCAGACGTGGGCGCGCGGCGGGACGTGGACTCACGAGCTCGGCGCAGGGGCGCAGATCGGGCTCGTGTCCATGGGGGCCCCGGACAGCACCACGTGGCCCGCGACGTTCGCGTATGTCCGCGTCCATCGCCTGGGCGCCACCGGCGACGGGGCGGGCGGCTCCGGCGGCTCCGGCGACGGCGCAGGCGGCAGCGGCGGTGCGGGCGGCGCCGTGTACACCAACCCGGTGATCCCGGGGGATTTCGCGGATCCTTCCGTCATCCGCGTCGGTGACGACTACTGGGCGACGGCCACGAGCTCCGAGTGGGGCGCGCCCTTCCCGCTCCTCCACTCGACGGATCTCGTGAACTGGGAGCGGGTGGGCTCCGTGTTCTCCGAGCTCCCCTCCTGGGCCTCAGGGAGCCTCTGGGCGCCCGAGATCAGCGAGGACGGCGGCCGCTATCACGTCTTCTACACGGCGCGGCAGCGCGGCGGCCCGCTGTGCGTCGCCGCGGCCAGCGCCGAGGCGCCGGGAGGGCCGTACACCGACCACGGGCCGCTCACGTGCATGGACGTCGGATCCATCGACGGCTTCCCGATCCGCGACGAGAACGGCGTCCGCCACCTCGTCTGGAAGGAAGACGGGAACAGCGTCGGAGCGCCGACGCCCCTCTGGGCCCAGGAGCTCTCCGAGGACGGCACCGAGCTCCTCGGCGCGCCTGTCGCGCTCTTCCAGAACGAGCCCTCGTGGGAGGCGAACCTCGTCGAGGGGCCCTATCTCATGCGGCATGGCGGCCACTTCTACGCCTTCTACTCGGGCGCGGGCTGCTGCGGCAAATCGTGCAGCTACTCGCTCGGCGTGGCGCGCGCGCCGGGCCTCCTCGGGCCCTGGGAGAAGAACCCCGCGAACCCGATCCTCGCCGGCAACGAGGTCTGGAAGTGCCCCGGGCACGGCAGCGTGGTGGACGACGGCGGCGGGCGGTTCTTCCTGCTCTACCACGCGTACAGCGTCGAGGACTCGGTGTTCGTGGGCCGCCAGGGCCTGCTCGACGAGGTGATCTTCGGCGCCGACGGCTGGCCGACGATCCACGGCGGCGACGGCCCCAGCGCCACCGCCGAGGCGCCCCTCGCGCCCCAGGCGCCGTGGCCCGCGGAGATCGTCGACGAGTTCGACGGCGACGCGCTCGACCCGCGCTGGCAGTGGCCCGCGGCGGCGCCCACCGGCGCGGCCCTCGATCCGACCGACGGCGGGTGGCTCACGCTGCCGGCGGCGCCGGCGGCCCCGGGGAGCCACCTCGGCGCGGTCGTCGGGCGCCCGACGCTGCGGGGCGACTACGAGGTCACGACCGAGCTCGCGGTCGAGCCGGACGTCCAGGCGGGGCTCGCGGCGTACGGCGACGGCGCCAGCGCCGTCGGGATCTCGGTGGGCGGCGGGGTCGCCGCCGTCTTCCGCCTCGCGAACAGCGCCAGCGAGGTGGTGGCCGAGACGAGCGCCCCCGGCGGCGCGCAGCTCCGGATGACGGTCGCGAACGGGCACCTCTTCCGCTTCGCGATCCGCGCCGCCGACGGTGCCGCCGAGTGGGCCCCGCTCGGCGGCATCGTCGACTCCGAGGCCGGTCCCGACCTGCCGCCCTGGGACAGCGCCGTGCGCGCGGCCCTCTTCGCGATCGGCCCGAGCGGCGCCTCCGCGCGGTTCGCGTCGTTCCGCATGGAGCAGCCGGAGCGCCAGCCCTGAAGCCGATCGAGCGCGCGCGGGGGGCCGCGCGCAGCGCGCGTCAGCCGAAGCCCTCCAGCCCGAGCTGATCGAAGAAGGCCTTGTCGTCCTCCTGCAGCCACGCCTCGCGGAGCTGGCCGTCCTCGATCCGGTACATGGCGAAGCCGTGCTTCTCGTAGTGTTTGCCCGAGGGCTCCGCGCCGAAGAGCGGGCCGAGGTGCGTCCCGCGCTCGACGTAGTGGGCGACCACGAGATCGTTCTCCGCCACGAGGTCCAGCAGCTCGATGACCACATCGGGGAACGCCTGCCAGTACAGGCTCAGGAGCTGCGTATAGCCATCACGTCCCGGCTTGCAGAGCGGGTGGTGCACCGTGAACTCGGGGTGCATGATCTCGCTCCACAGCTCGGGCTTGCGCTGGGTCACGGCCTCGAGCAGGTGACGTCGCACGAGCTGCTTGTTCGCTTCCGCGGACACCTGTGCAAAATCTCCTCCAATCATAAATTTACACAGTACATCCGCGTGCGTGCGGATGTCCATCCCCTTCCCTGCGCCGCGGTCGCCTCGCAGGTGTTGCGCCCGTCGTCGCCCGTCGTCGCCCGTCACGGGCTAGCGCGATGCCGCGCGCGCGAACGCGAGGATCGCGCCCCGCCGGTCCAGCTCCGTTGTCCGCGACGTGGGTAAAAGGAGCAAGTCCTCGCACAACGTCTGTTATTCGCCCGGCGGCGCATCATCATCGTGGCTCGGACCGGAGACGCCGTTGGCCGGCAGGGCCCTCAACACATGTGTTTGCCGGCGAGGGGCCGGGCTCATGCGCGCAAAGGCCCTGCGATCCGGCCGCGAATGATCTAGTCTCCACGTCTTTGCTCGCGCGCGTGCGCGTGCCGACGCACAGGCGCTCACAAAGGACCAAAGGACATACGACATGGCTCTACGCAACGTTGTAGTCACGCTCACGGCGACAGGTGTGATGTTCCTCTCCGCGTGCGATCCCGGCGATCCTCCACCCGGCGCCGGCGGCTCGGGCGGCGCCGGCGGCTCGGGCGGCGCCGGCGGCGCCCCCGAGCCGCACTGTGGTGCGCCGTCAGGCGGCCCGACGATCCACGAGGGCGATGTGAACGAGAGCGAGACCTGGACCGCGGAAGGGAGCCCGCACATCGTGAGCTTCCCTGTCCGCCTCCGCAGCGGCGTGACGCTCACGATCGAGCCCTGCGCCGAGGTGCTGCTCGAGGAGGACACGGGGATCTCCGCGATGGACGAGGGCGCCGAGCTGATCGCCGAGGGCGCCGAGGCGCGGCCCATCACGTTCCGCGGCAGCGAGGGGGCCCGCTGGAACGACGTGCACGTCGCCTGGCCGGGCAGGGCGACGCTCCGGCACGTGATCCTCGAGGGGGGCGGCGGCGACCGCTTCCACGCGAACGCGACGCTCTCCGCCTATGGCGCGTCCGCGACCCCGTCGGCGCCGGCGCTGCTCGTCGATCACGTGACCGTGCGCGGGTCGCTCGGCGCCGGGGTCGTCCTGCTGCGGGCTTCCTCGTTCGCCGAGGGCTCGACGGATCTCGTGATCACCGAGAGCGGCGGCGAGGAGCACCCGTATCCGCTGGAGCTCGGCGAGCAGGCGCTCGGCTCGATCCCGGCCGGCGTGTACACGGGCAATCGCAAGGACGAGATCCTGATCCAGGACGAGGGCGCCAATCAGAGCTCCGGGCTGCAGCAGGACACGACCCTGCGCGACCGCGGCGTGCCCTACCACTTCGGGGACTGGCGCGACGCCCGCTTCAACGTCGGCGCCGGGGGCGAGGGCGCGCCCCTGACGACGCTCACCATCGAGCCCGGTGTCACCATCCGCTTCGAGCCCGGCAACTGGATGCAGATCGAGCACTTCACCGGCGAGTTCGCGGCGAGCGGCGTCCTCCGCGCCGTGGGCACGCCGGAGAAGCCCATCGTCTTCACGTCGGCCGCGGAGACCCCCGCGCCCGGCGACTGGGGCGGGCTCTGGTTCGGCGGCATCCCGCGCGACGAGAACGTCCTGGAGAACGTCATCGTCGAGTACGCGGGGTTCGACTGCGGCTGCATCCTGCTCTCGTGCAACGATGTCACGACGTTCAACGGCGCCGTCGTCTTCAGCCAGGCGCCGGGCAGCGCGTTCATCCAGCAATCGACGATCCGCCACGTCGCCGGCCACGGCGTCACCCGGGGGTGGAACGGCACCCCCGGGCCCGACTTCGTCACCGGGAACACGTTCGAGGACGTGAGCGGGTGCAAGCAAACGCGCCCCTGGGTCGAGGGCCAATCGTGCCCTGATCCGAAGCCCGCCTGCCCGGAAGACTGACGGGCCTCAGCGCGGCACGTCGACGGGCACGAAGCAGGAGATGTTCGTCTCGATGTGGAAGTTCGACCCGTCCGTGTGGCGCTCCGCGTGGAAGATATCCATCGGGTAGGTGGTGCCCGGGTAGATGCCCAGATACTGGGCCTGCGCGTCGAAGTCGATCACGCCCGACTCGGGCCCGTGCATGGCGCCGAGGTCGAGGGCGAGCTTGCCGTTGACGAAGATCCACATGTCGTCGTCGCCCCGGAAGCTGAACTTCTGGCCGGCGACGTAGCCGAACTTGAGGTGGATCTCGGTGGTGAAGCTGAAGTTCTGGTTCTTGCCGTTGGGCGGGTCGATCCCGAACCCCTCGGTCGGCAGCAGCGGGAAGAAGTCCGAGCTGTCGAAGATGAACTGACCCGATCCGGGCGCCGACTCCTCGAGCTCGAGCGTCTTCTCGAAGGTCATGTTCACCCCCGGCACGTCCCGATACCACTGGTCGAAGGTGTTTTTGGCGTTGATGACGACCTGGTTCGCGGTCGCGTTGGCCTGGCAGTCGAGCGGCGTCTGCAGGTCCGGGGGGCACCCCACCGAGTCGAGGAACTGCGGCTTCTGCTCGGCGTCGAGCTCCGGCTTCACGAGCTTGCGGCGCACGCCGTCGCCCCGGAAGTCCATCTCGAAGTCCGGGTGCATGCCCGTGAAGTCGCGGTAGACGACATCGAGGACGCTCTTGCACTCGCTCTCGCCGCCGCCGGCACCGCCTGCCCCCACGGTCAAGTTGCCGCCCGAGATGGAGCCGATATCGTCGATGCCCCCGGTGCCGCTGCCGCCCGCCGGCGTCCCGGTGGCCGTGCTGCTGCCAGGACCGGAGGTCGTGTCGCCGCTCCCCCCCGTATCTTCCGGCTCACCGGACCCAGAGGAACACGCCATGGCGGCGACGGCGAAGGTAAGCAAAAAGAAGGATCTGGGTGACATGGGAAGCACTCCTGGCAAGCTGTAGGACAACCACACCGGATCGACTTTGTCAACCGCGTCTCGTGGCGGCCATTTACTTCAACCACGCTGCTCGCTGATCGGCTGCGGCCACTGCGATTGCTGCAAGCGCGAGCTCATGTCGCTCTGCGGCAACTGCGCGCCGCGCAGGACAGCCGCCTCGATCTCGCTCCTTCCCTTCCCGCGCGTGGGCCTCAGGGCGAGGCGGGCTGATCCGGGGCGGCCGGCGCGTCGCCGCACCCCTCGGGCTCCATCTCGGCGATCCAGGCGCGGATGAGCGCGATGCCGTCCGCGTCCGGGAGGCGATTCGATAGCTCCGGCATCTTGATCTCCGGGTCGGTCGAGCCCATCCGGAAGACCATGATGCTCTCGTCCGGCGCCCCGGGGACGATATCGAAGGCGTTCCCGCCCGTCCCCGCGCCGGCCGCGGCCGCCACCTTGCACACGCCGTTCTTGGACGGCTCGGTCTCCCAGCCGAGCAGCACCAGCCCGCTCACGCCGCCGCCGCCGCCCGGGCGGTGGCAGTGGGCGCAGTTGCCGTGCAGGTACGCCCGGGCGCGGGCGTCGAGCGGCGCGTCGCCAGCGGGATCCGGGAAGCTCGGCAGCGCCTCGGGCGCAGCCCAGAGGGGCTCGCGGAAGAGCCCCTGCTCCTCGAGCCAGGCGAGCTGGTTCCGGGGCGCCCCGTCGACCAGGATGTCGCGGTTCAGCTGCGGGGTGATCAGCCCGAGCACCTCGGTGCGGTCGTCGCGCTCGTGGCAGCTGTTGCACTGGTTCGTGTTGGGGACGAGGTACTTCGCGCGCGCCGGGCTCCCCGATTCGTCGATCGTGTCGAGCTCGATCCGGGTGCCCGCGATGGTGCGGGTCGCCTCGGTCTGCTCCTCGTTCCACACGTAGGTGTGCGGCTTCCACCCCTTCTCCGTGAGGATCAGCAGGCGCGTCTCGAGGATGCGGGCGGCGCCCTCCGGCTCGCGCCGATCGAGCGACAGGAAGAACGTCTTGATCACGATGGTGCCGATCGGAAACTGCCAGTCTTCCACCTCGCCCGCCGCGATCTTCTCGCCCTCCGGGAGTACGAGGAAGCGCCCCTTGCCCGCGTGATCGGCCCAGAGCGGCGCGGCGACCGTGTAGGGCACCACGCCGGCTGCCGGCTTCAGGTCCGCGAGCGCGCCCTCGAAGAAGCCGTACTCCGACAGCGTGTCGTACGGCATCGCCTTCGCCGGCGGCTCCGGATCGGGCGGATCGGGCTGGTCCGGCGGGTCGGGCTGATCCGGCGGGTCGGGCGGCAGCGCGCTGACCGGCGGGGTCCCCTCGTCGCCGCCGCAGCCGGGCGCCGCGAGCGCCGCGATCGCCAGACACGCGCCGACGACGCCGGCGCTAAGGCTGCTCTGGAAGCGGATCATAGGCGCACGCGACAGCCGATACATCCTGGCTCTCCTCCGGCAGCTCGCCGCAGAGGTTGAAGTTCACGTACGTGGCCTCGGGCTCGGACACACAGTTGGTGAGGTGGCCGTCGTCCTCGGCGCTCGCGTCCGTACACCCGTCCCACGCCACGTCGGGCATCGGCCGGATCGACGTGAACTCGGAGAAGAACGGGAGCGGGTCCATCCCGTTCTCCTCGTAGGCGTTGTCGTGGATGAAGTTGCCCTGCGGGAAGAGGTCGAAATCGGGGTTCATCACCTCGCCGAGCAGCATCTCGTTGTAGCTCACGATCGCCACCGCGACCGACTGGTTACCGCGGATCTCGTTCTCGTGAACCTCGTTGTCGTCGGACGCGAGGATCATGACACCGAGCCCGGACGGCAGGCCGGAGACGACGGTACCAGGGGCGGCGAAGTTCGGGCCGTTGTTGTTCTCGATCCTGTTGCCGTACACGTTGGCCCGCTTGCCGTCCTGGACCGGCAGGTCCGGCAGGTTGAAGAGGAGCACGCCGCCCGCGTTGTCGTGGGCGTAGTTGTCGCGCACGACAGCGTCCGTCGAGTTCTCGATCTCGATGCCGGCGACGTTGCCGTATGCCTCGTTCGAGGCGACGAGGATGTCCTGCGACTGGCCCACGTAGATCCCGGCGTCGCGCGCCCCCTTGACCACGCAGCCCTCGATCAGGACGTCGGTCGAGCCGACCGGGTAGAGACCGTACGCGCCGTTGTCGTCCGAGGCGTCCGCCTCCCACATCACGGCGACATCGCGGAACGTGATCCCTTGCACGCTGTCGGCGCGGATGCCGTCGCCGGGCGTGTTGCGCACCTGGAGCGCCTCCACGGTGACGCCGTCGCTCCGGATGAGCAGCCCGTTACCGCCGGTGTCCTGGTCCGAGAAATCGAGGATCGTCTCGTCCTTGCCCGCGCCGACGAGCGTCACGTCGTCGACGTCGAGCGACACCTCGGTGGTGAACGAGAACGTCCCCGCCTCGAAGCAGATCGTCGCGCCGGGCTCGGCGTCGATGAGCGCCGTCTGTACAGTCGTCGTGTCGTCGTCGCCCGGCGCGAGCCGGACCGAACAGGCATCCTCGCCGCCGCTGCCGCCCGCGCCGCCGCCGCCACCGTCTCCCCCCTGCCCGCCGCCCCCCTGTCCGCCGCCGTCGCCCCCCTGCCCGCCGGTCCCCCCGCCGATCGGATTGACGCCGTTCTCGCTGTCACCGCAGGCGACCGCCGCTGCCGCCAGGCTCAGACAGGCTCCCAGAACGAAATGTCGATGGAATTTCACGCCCGCACGGTACTGGAGCGCGCCCGGGTTGTCCACCTCCGGCACCGGCCGAGTCGCGTCGAAAGGGTGCACGGGACGCGTGGAAGCCGGGAGCGCTCCTTTGCTGAACTCGGCGTCTTCCCCTCTCGTCGCCTCGACGCGCGGCGCTCTTCATCGCCTCGACGCGCGGCGCTGGCCACCAGGCTCAGACGAGGCGGTGCCCGCCGTCGACGTGCAGCACCTCGCCGGTGGTGAACCCGTTCCCCATCAGGAAGAGCGCGGCGTCCGCGATGTCCGCGGGCGCGCCGACGCGCCCGACCGGGAGGCGGCGCGCGTGCTGCGCGAAGCGCTCCTCCTTGGCGCCGCCCGCGATGGAGTCCCATACCGGCGTGTCGACCCAGCCCGGCGACAGCGCGTTCACGCGCACCGGCGCGAGCTCGATGGCCAGGGCGCGCACGAGCGACATCAGCGCGCCGTTCACGGCCGCGACGACCGCTCCGCCGGGCCCCGGCCGCACCGCCGCGATCCCCGTCGTGAAGACGAGCGAGCCGCCCGGCTCGATCCGCGCGTGCTTGGCGACGTGGAGCGCCGCGACGAGCTTCGAGTCGATCAAGCGCCGCGCCGCGGCGATATCCATCTCGCGGACCGGCTGATAGTGGCCCTGCACCGCGGTCACCACCACGTGGCGCGCGGGCGGGTGCTGGTCGAACAGACTCCGCACCTCCGCCTCCTGCGTCACGTCGGCGGCGAAGGTCCGCACGCGGCGCGCGTCCCCGAGCTCCGCCGCGGCGCCGGCGAGCTTCTCGGGCGAGCGGCTCACGAGCGTCAGGGTGGCGCCCCGCGCGAGGCAGGCCCTGGCCACGCCGAGGCCGATGCCCGACGAGCCTCCGATCACCACGACATGCTGTTGTTCAAGGTTCATGTCGAGAGACGTAACCCCGGCGCCCGCTGGAAACCATGGGACGCTGTGGCATGCTTCATCCCATGAGCGGGATGATCTCCCTCGAGGACGTGCGGCTCTTCGCGACCGTCGCTCAGCACCTGAGCTTCGTGGAGGCGGCGCGGCGCACGGGGGTGCCCACGAGCACGGTGAGCCGCCGGGTGGCGCAGCTGGAGGAGGCGCTGGGCGTGCGGCTGCTCCAGCGCACCTCGCGCCGCGTCGGCCTCACCGGCGAGGGCGCGCGGCTGCTCGAGCGCGCGGGGCCGCTGCTCGACGAGCTCGGGTCGGTGCTCGACCGGGCCGCGGACCGCGACGAAGAGCCCGCGGGCAGGCTCCGGGTGACGGCGCCCGTCATGACGGGCGCGCAGCGCATCGCGCCGGCGCTGTTCTCCTTCGCCGCCCGGCACCCGCGCCTGACCGTGGAGCTCACGCTCACCAACGCGGTCGTCTCCCTCGTCGAGGAGGGCATCGACCTCGCCTTTCGCGCGGGGCCCGTTCAGGACGCCGAGCTCGTGGCGCGGCGCATGTGGTCGCTCCCGTACGCGCTGGCCGCGTCGCCGCGCCTCGTGCGCGAGGCCCTGAAGGGCCGCACCCGGCTCGCCCGCGCCTCGCTCGGGTCGGTGCCCGCCGTCCTGAGCCAGCCGGGCGGCGCCTGGCGCCTGCGCCGGCGGGACGGCTCCGTCGAGGAGGTCCGGCCGCGCGCGCAGTGCTGCGTGAACGATCCGCGGGTGGCGATCGCCGCGGCGGCGCAGGGGCTGGGCGTCGTCTGCGCGCCCCGCGAGGTCATCGCGCAGCAAGGCGAGGCGCTCGTCGAGCTCACCGTGACGGGGCGCACGGTCGAGCCTCGCGAGCTCTTCGCCGTCTACCCGTCACGGCGGCTGCTCCCCTCGCGCGTGCGCCTCGCGCTCGACTGGGTGCTGAAGCACGGCTGACCGCGCCGACCGCGCCGACCGCGCCGACCGCGCTGCCGCCCCCGCCGCGCCGCCGGCCGTCAGGTCGCCCGCAGCTCGATCCGCTGCCAGTCGGCCTCGACCTCGACCTCGACCACCCCGTCCAGCACGCGGTGCGACCGCGCCCCGGCCACGGAGCGCGGCGCCGGGACACCGTGGACGCGGATCGTCTCGACCTCTCGCGCGAGCGGCAGCTCGCCCTTCGCGCTGCGCTCGAGCGTGAACGTGCCGCCGTCGAGGCCGCCCGAGAGCTGCGTGAGGCGCGAGGCGCCGTGGCCGTCGCCCTCGTCCTCGTAGAGGCGACCGCGCACCGCCTCGGCCGCGTGCACGTGCCAGGTGATCTCCTCCCAGCGCGCCGTCGTCGTGTGCATCCGCGGCGCGGTGAGCGCCACCGCGCCCCCGGCGCGCAGCCACACGGGCACGACCCCGAGCGGCGCGTCGGCGATCACGTGGCGCCCGCCCTCCTCGACCTTGCCCGCGCCCTCCAGGTTCGCGAAGTCCATCCACGCCCCGGCGGGCAGGTACGCGAGCCGCTTCGACTGCCCCGGCCGCACCACCGGCGCGACGAGCAGGTCGTCGCCGAACAGGAGCTGATCGTAGGCGTGGAGCGCCTCGGGGTCGTCCGGGGCCGCGAACGACAGCGGCCGCAGGACCGGCAGGCCCGTCTCCGCCGCCTCGTGCATCAGCGTGTACAGGGCCGGCAGGAGCCGGTAGCGCCGCTCGAGCAGCGCGCGCGCGAGGTCGAGGTACGGCTCGCCGAAGCGCCACGGCTCCTGCGCCGGCCTGCCCCGGGCCGCGTGGTTGCGCATCAGCGGATAGAACAGCCCGGCCTGCATCCAGCGCACGAGCAGCTCGCCGTTCGCGCGGCCGACGAAGCCGGGGATGTCCGCGCCGACGAACGGCACGCCCGAGAGGCCGAGGCCGAGCAGCATCGGGATCGACGCCTCCAGGTGCGTGAAGTTGCTGGCGAAATCGCCGGTCCACACGGCGGCGTAGCGCTGGATGCCGGCGAAGGCGGCGCGCGTGAGCACGAACGGGCGCCGCGCGGGCGCGTGGCGCGCGAGCCCCTCGTGGGCGGCCCGCGACATGCCGAGCCCGTAGACGTTGTGGACCTCGAGGTGGCGCCGGGCGCCGTGGCGCGCGTCGTACGGGAGCGTGCTGCCCTCGATGGTGCCGAGGCCCGAGGTGCGCCCGCCGTTCGGCCCCGGCAGGCCCCGGTCGGGCTGGACGGAGAAGCACGCCGGCTCGTTCATGTCGTTCCAGATGCCGGCGACGCCCGCGTCGATGAACGGTCTTTGCAGATCGCCCCACCAGCGCTGCACCTCCTCGCGCGTGAGGTCCGGGAAGACCGCCGGGTCGGGCCACACCTCGCCGACGAGCACGCCGCCGCGCGACAGCCGGACGAGGTAGTCGCGCGCGCGCGCCTCCTCGTAGACGGGATAGCCCTCGTCGGCCTTGATCCCGGGGTCGACGATCGTCACCAGCTTGACGCCCTCGGCCGCGAGCTCGCGCGCGAGCCCCGCGGGATCCGGGAAGCGCGAGCGGTCCCAGGTCCACACCCGGTAAGCGTCCATGTAATCGATGTCGAGGTGGACCGCGTCGAGGGGCAGCCCGCGCGATCGATAGCCGCGGACGACGTCGCGCACGTCGTCCGCTGTCTCGTAGCCCCAGCGCGACTGGTGGGCGCCGAGGCTCCAGAGGGGCGGCATCGCCGGGCGCCCCGTGACGCCGGCGTAGCGCCGCAGGACGTCGGCCGGGTGCGGGCCGGCCATGAGGTAGACGTCGAGCTCGGGCCCCCGCGACTCCCACGTGACGCGACCCGGGTCGCTGAGCGCTATATCGACCTCCGAGCGCCACGGCTCATCGAGGAAGAAGCCCCAGGCCACCCCGCCGCGCAGCGCCACGAAGAAGGGAATCGAGGCGTAGAGCGGGTCAGACTCGACGTGAGGCGGGAAAGCGTCGGTGTTCCAGAACGTGAATCGGAGGCCGCGCTTGTCGAGCGGGCCGACCTTCTCGCCGAAGCCGAGGTAGGCCTCGCCCGGCGGCGCCTCGAGCGAGAGCCGGGAGCGGAGCTCGTCGACGGGAAAGGCAGGCTTCACCTCCCCGGAGACCCCGTCGCAGCGCGCGAGGGTGCGGCCCTGTCCATCGCTGAAGGTCCATGTGCCCGAGGCGAGCGAGACCTCGAGAGAGGCGCCCTCGGCGCTGACGTGGAGGGTGTCCCCCTCGCGGCGGGCGGAGAGCGGCAGGGCGCCTTCGGCCACCACGGCGGCCACCACGGCGAAAGAGCGCTTCTGCGGCAGCTCGGGGTGCGTGAAGCCCGTCACGGCGGACGAGGGGGCGTGGCGCACGCGCAGCACGCCGGGACCTGGACAGCGGATCTCGACGGCTGCGCGGGCGCCCCAGAGGAGCACGTGAGTCGCGCCGATCGAGACGTCGGAGAGGTGCATCCCGCGACTCTAGCCGGGCCTGACCGCCACCGCCAAGACAGGAGCGCGTCTCCGGGGAGGCGGATGGCTGTCAAACGGTGTTGACGGTCTCCGCGACCCGCGGGCTCCTGCCCCATCTCGCTTGATGAGCCTGCGCGATCGTCAGGGCTTCGGTCGCGAGCCCGTGAAGGAGGGCGGTCGCCTGGGCCGTCAGCTCGGGCCCGGCTCGGCCGGGGCTCCCCGAGTCGAACGGCGGCTCCGGATCGTACTCGATCATGAGCTGGGTCAGGCGCGCGAGGCGTTCGCCTCGGACCTGCGCCAGCAGCGCATGGCCGAAATCGACGCCGGCCGTGACGCCGCCGGCGGTCACGCGGTTGCGATCGACCACGACGCGCTCCCGGACCGGGGTGATCCCGCCGAGGGCCGCGAGCGCGTCGTAGAGGGCCCAGTGGGTCGCCGCGCGGTACCCCTCGAGGAGCCCCGCGGCGCCGAGCACGAGGGAGCCAGAGCAGACCGAGGTGATGAACTTCGCTGTCCTCGCGCGCTCCGCCAAGAACGCCAGGATCTCGGGATCCTTCATGGCGGCGTTGGAGCCGAACCCACCCGGGACGAACAGGATGTCGAGGTCCCTGGGCGCGTCGGCGAAGGTCACGGTCGGGACCAGCGCCCCGCCGCCGTCGGACGGCACCGGAGCCAGCGTGCTGGCGATGAAATGACTGTTGCTGTGCAGCGCGAGGACCGCCTGTGGGCCGATCAGGTCCAGCATCGTGAACCCTGGATACAGCACCATGCCGACCTCGAGCCGCTGGCCCGGAAATAACCCGCTCGTTTCCATATCGACCCCTTTCGCATTGATGTTGTCGTGAGCCGCGGTGTCACCGCGGTCAGCCAGAAGTTGAGTGGTCTCCGTCAGCGGCGCGTCGCAGCAGCCGCTCGGCGGCGAGGAACCCGAACGGGACGAGCGACAGGCCGAGCACGCGGAGCAAGCTCCTCGCGGAGACCGCTCGCTCGAAGTACGCCCGAGAAGCGACCGAGAGCAGCGCGAGGAAGAGCAGGCCGTGAAGGGTCCCGGCGACGCGCACCGCGATCGCCAGGCCGAGACCGTACTTCAACGGCATGGCGACCATCAGGAGGAGCAGCAGGGATGCCCCTTCGACGACGCTCGCCAGACGCAAGGAACGCAGCGAGGTCACTGGAACACCTGCGACCACGTCGGCTTGAGGACCATGAGCCCGACGACGAAGGCGAGCGGAAGCGCAGCGCACGAGAACGCCAGAGGACCCCGCTTGCCACGCGAGACGCAGTAGACGAGAATGACATTGGAGCCGACGGAGAAGGCGAGCCCGCCGACCACCCACAGCTCGAACATCCGAAACCCACCGAGGGCGGCCAGGGCGTACCCGGCGCACCAGGTCGCGAGCAGGCTCGGAGAGGCGATGTTGTGCACGGCGCGCTTCCGCTCGAGAGGCTCCGCCGTGACGAAGCTCGCGACGAGCCCGCCGGCGTACCCCATCGCGCCGAGGAATTTCACCGTCAGGACCAGCTGATACACCGTCATCTCTCACCCTGGAGCCGTTCACCGAAGCCCCGCGTTCCCGCCTGGCGACGATCGATGTCATCGCACGCGCGCCGCGGCCGCGCGAGCGGCTGAAACGCCAAAGATCGCCAGGTTCTGGCCAACCGGATCGAACGCCATCCCGGAGCCGAGATCCCCGCAGGTCGTCGCGTGCGCCGGCCTGGCGCGATCGCGGCCTCCGTGCATAATCCGGCCATGCACCGCGTCGCCATCGTCGCCTTCGACGACGTCGTGGCCTTCGATCTTTCGATCCCGAACGAGGTGTTCGGGCGCGTGCGGCTCCCGAGCGGACGCCCTGGCTACGAGGTCCGCGTGTGCGGCGCCGCGAAGGAGGTCGACGCCGGGGGCTTTCGCATGCGGGTCCGCCACGGGCTCGAGGAGCTCCGCAGGGCTGACACGGTGATCCTCCCGGGGATCGCCGATATCGCTCGCCCCGTGCCAGAGCGGTTGCTCCGCGCCGTGCGGCGGGCGGCGCGCGCCGGGGCCCGCGTCGCCTCGATCTGCAGCGGTGCGTTCCTGCTCGCCGCGACGGGGCTCCTGGACGGGCGGAGGGCGACGACGCACTGGATCGTCGCCGGGGAGCTCGCGCGGCGGTTTCCGCGTGTCGATGTCGACCCGAGCGTCCTCTACGTGGATGGCGGACAGCTCTTGACGTCCGCCGGCGCGGCGGCTGGCTTCGATCTCTGTCTGCACATGGTCCGGCTCGATCATGGGGCGGCCGTCGCGGCCGAGGCGGCGCGTCTCGCGGTGATGCCCCTCGAGCGCGACGGCGGGCAGGCGCAGTTCATCGTGCACGCGCCGCCCACCGCCGACGGCGGCTCGCTGCGCCGCGTCCTCGACTGGATCGAGGAGAACCTGCGCAAGGAGATCGCGCTCGGCGACATCGCGCGGCAGGCGGCGATGAGCGTCCGCTCGCTGAGCCGGCACTTCAAGGAACAGACGGGCATGACCCCGCTGCAGTGGCTGCTGCGCGCCCGCGTGCGCAGAGCGCAGCTCCTGCTGGAGACGACGGCGCGATCGGTGGAGCGGGTGGCGACCGACGCCGGCTTCGGCTCGGTGGCCGCGCTCCGCCAGCACTTCCACCGCGTGGCGGGCACCAGCCCGCAGGCCTACCGGAGGGCGTTCCGGAGCCGCACGCGCGCGGAAGGGCCCACGCCCCGCGCCGCGACGCGGCTTTCGCCGATCAGAACGGGTTCAGCCCCGCGTACAGGACCTCGTGCTGGTGGAGCTTGATGTTCTGGTCCACGCTGAACTCGTAATTGGTGAGGCGCCTGATCGGCAGCCCGCTATCGAGCCGCAGCACCAGGATGTGCGAGCCGCGGCCGCCATGGGTGGTGGCGCCGATGAAGATGTTCGTGTGCGCCTCGGCCTGCGTCATGGGCTCCTGCGTCAGGTACACAACCCCCTTGTGGTCCGGGCGGAGCACCCCTTCATGCAGGATCCCGCTCAGCCCTTGCTCGTCCGTGTAGTGAAGATAGACGTAGTGCTCGGAGAGGATGGCCTGGAGGATCTCGTCGCCGGTCATGGTCGTCGATCCTACGACCGTCCTTCTCTTCGTGTCCAGGCCCGAGGCGGCGGCCTCCTTCCCGGATCCGCGTCGTGCTACGACACACAGCCGCCGCAATGCCTGCATCCCATCGAGGCGTCGAGGTGCCGAGGTGCCAATCTACTTCTATCTACCGCGGGACGCCTGGGGCTGGATGTCGAACTTCTCGCCGCACGGGATCGCGCTCGATGGCGCGTTCTGGCCGACCGTCGAGCACTTCTTCCAGGCCGCCAAGTTCACCGGGACCGATCCGGCGCACGCGGACGCGATCCGGCGCGCGCCGAGGCCGCGCGACGCGGCGCGCATGGGGCGCGACCGGAGCCGCCCGCTGCGGTCCGACTGGGAGGCGGTCAAGGACGACATCATGCGGCGCGCCGTGCGTCGCAAGTTCGACACACACCTCGATCTGCGGCATCTGCTGCTCGACACGGGAGACGACGAGATCGTCGAGGCTTCGCCGATCGACTTCTACTGGGGGTGCGGAGGCGACGGCTCCGGACTCAATCGTCTGGGGCAGATCTTGATGGATGTGCGCGCGGCGCTGCGGTCGGCTCCCCCGGCCGAGACGCCGGCCGCCGCGCCGCGGCGCAAGCGCGGGCGCTGAGCGGTCGCCCGGAGGACATGAACGGCCGGCGGGGGCTCGAAGGGCGGCGGAGGACCTCGAGCGATGAGCGCCCGGCCCGCCGCTGCGGGGGTGCTCACTGCGGTCCTCCGAGCCGCCCCGGCGGCGGCAGCTCCAGCGCCGGCGGGGGCTCTCCCGGCGGCCGGTGCTGCCAATCGGGGTCGATCCAGAGCCACTTGATCAGCTGCGTGTTGCGCGCGTTCGGGCTGTACCCCCTCACCCACGGCTTCACGAGCGTCGGCTTCTCCTCGAAATAGAGCGGGATCCGGCACATCCCGTCGAGGGCTCGCCGCTCGGCCTCCCGGAAGACCCGGATGCTCTCCCTCTGGTCGGCGATCGACGCGGCCCTGCGCACCGCCTCGTCGAACTCGGCGTCTGCCCACCCGCTCCGGTTCTGGGGGCTGTACGAGAGGAACGTCCCGAGCCACGTCTGCGGATGGTTGTAGTCGGCATACCAGGCCAGGCGGATCACCTGGAAATTGCCGTCGCGGAGGTCCTTGAGCATCACCCGCCACTCCTCGTTCCGCAGCGTCGCGGAGACCCCGAGGTGGCGCTTCCACATGTCCTGGATCGCCACGGCGACCTGCCCGTGCCCCTCCCCCGTGTTGTAGAGGACCTCGAGCGGGGGAAAGCCCTTCGCGCGGAGCTCGCCACCGTCGGAGATGACCTCGTAGCCGGCCTCGGCGAGCAGCGCGCGAGCGCGCGCGGGGTCGTGGCCGACCTCGGGGCGCGAGAACGGATCTGCGCCGCGCCTCCTGTCCTCCGCCACCTGCTCGGCGTAGCCAGATCCGGTGATGTCGGGCACGTAGTGCGTCGCCGGCGTGCCCACGCGCGTGACCTTGTCGACGAGCTCTCGCTTGTCTATCGCGAGGTTCAGCGCCCACCGGACGCGCGGGTCGTCGAGCGGCGGCTTCCTGGTGTTGACCTCGTAATACACGGTGGAGAGGTACTCGCTCCGCCGGAGATCCTTCTTGCCGGACAGCCAGGCGAGGTGCTCGTAGGGGAGCTCGGAGTTGTCGCCCAGGTAATCGAGATCCCCCGCTCGGTAGAGCTGCATCGTGGCGTTGTACTGGGCGATCTCCATCCACACGATCCGGTGGATCCGGAGCGCGTCACGGGCCCAGTATGCCGGGTTCCGCTTCATCGTGATCTCGTAGCGGAACTTCCACTCGTCGAGCGTGTAGGGCCCGTTGACCACGATGTTCTCGGCGCGGAACCAGAGCTCCGGCTCGCCCCGCGCCTCGAAGGGCTCGATGACGTCGCGGCGCACCGGGAGCAGGGTGACGAAGCTCGTGAGGTCGGTGAAGTACGGCGTGGGCTGCTCGAGCTCGACGTCGAGCGTCACGTCGTCGACGGCCCGCACGCCGACGGCCGTGTCGTCCTCGACGAGCGCCGACGCGGCCACGAACCCGGTCACGGCGGCGGGCGGCGGCGCGGCGCGCGGCGCGGCGGGGTCGTACGTGGGGAGGCTCGCGTGGGGCGCGACGAGCGCGTACGCGGCGCGCTCCGTCGGCGCGGCCTGCGCTGGCGGCTCGGGCGGCGCGAGCAGGCAGCCGGGCAAAAAGCCGCGGCCCCGGGGGCCCTCGACCTCGAACCAGCGGTCGGCCGCGCCGTTGCAGGCGACCGGCGGGCCGGCCGCGAGGAGGGCGACCTCGGCGCCCCGCCACCCGCCGTCGGGGGCGGCGTCGCGCGGGGCGGGCGGCGGGGTCGCGCCGGCCGCGTCGAAGGCGAGCCGCTCGCCGGCGCCTGTCGTCTCGTCGGGCTCGCTGTAGGTCACCGCGGCGACCCCGGGGGGCGGCGCGGCGAGGGGCGTCACCGCCGAGACGACCCGGGCGGGCGACTGGCCGAGCACGACCACGAACGCGCCTTGCGGCAAGGACAGCGCGGCCGGCGCGTCGGGGCGCGGGGCGCTGCGCAGCGCCGCGGCCTCGCGCAGCGCCTTGAGCTTGCCGAGGTTGAACAGCTCGCCGTTCTTCAGGACGTGCAGGTTGGTCGCGGCGAGCGAGGCCGTGGACGGCCGCAGCACCCGCTTCCACGCGTACTCGAAGTCGTGCGCCGTCACCGGCTTGCCGTCCGACCAGCGCGCCTCGGGGCGCAGGTGGAACCGGAAGATCCGGTTGTCGTCGCTCTGCTCCCACCGCGTCGCCACCCCCTGCACGGGGTGGAGATCGCCCGCGCCGTAGGTCGTCAGCCCCTCGAACATCTGCTGGAGCAGCGAGATGCTCACCGAGTCGACGGCCTTGCCCGGATCGAGGTACTCCGGCTCTTCACCGTTGTTGACGTAGAAGGTCGCGACGTCCTTGCCGGCGCGCGTCGTCGTCCCGACGTACTCCTCGCTGTGGCCGGAGCAGGCCGCGAGCAGCGCGGCGAGCAGGGCGATGCGGGGACGCAGGAGCTCGTGGACCATCGACGTCATCTGCGATGCTCGAGCCCTGGCTATCCCGGGCTCATGAGAGAAGGAACCACAGAGGCACAGAGGGCACAGAGGAAAGAGCAGAGGGGCAAAAACATCTCTTTCTTCTCTTTCCTCTGTGCCCTCTGTGCCTCTGTGGTTCAATTCCCCATCACGAAACCAGGAACGAGCTTGGGAAATGCAGCGTCAGTCGGCGAAGCCCTTCGGGTTCTGCTCCTGCCAGCGCCAGCTGTCGCGGCACATGGTCTCGATGTCGCGCTCCGCGCGCCAGCCGAGGAGCTCCGTGGCCCGCGCCGGGTCCGCGTACACCGAGGCGACGTCCCCGGGGCGCCGGGCGACGATCTCGTGGGGGATCCGCTTGCCGCTGACCTTCTCGAACGCGGCCACCACCTCCAGCACCGAGTTCCCCCGCCCGGTGCCGAGGTTGACGGTGAAGCTGTCGCCGACCGAGAAGATGCGCTTCAGCGCGGCGAGGTGGCCCTGCGCGAGGTCGACCACGTGGATGTAGTCGCGGACGCCGGTGCCGTCCGGCGTCGGCCAGTCGCCCCCGAACACGCGGAGCTTGTCGCGCCGCCCCACCAGCACCTGCGTGATGAACGGCGTCAGGTTGTTCGGGATGCCGCTCGGGTCCTCGCCGATGAGCCCGCTCTCGTGGGCGCCCACCGGGTTGAAGTAGCGCAGGGACGCGAGCGACCAGCCCCCGGTCGCCGCCAGGTCGCGCAGGATGTACTCCACCATGAGCTTCGACTGCCCGTACGGGTTCGCCGGCCCGAGGCGGCTCCCCTCGTCGATCGGCACGCGCTCCGGATCGCCGTACACGGTGGCCGACGAGCTGAAAACGAGCTTCCGCGACCCATGGACGTCGAGCGCCTTGAGCAGGCACACGGTCCCGGCGACGTTGTTCTCGTAGTACGCGAGCGGCTTCTCGACCGACTCGCCGACGGCCTTCAGCCCGGCGAAGTGGATCGTCGCGTCGATGGGGTGCTCGGTGAGCAGCCGGTCGAGCAGCGCCGCGTCGCGGATGTCGCCCTGGATGAACGTCACCTGCTTGCCGGCGATCCGCTCCACGCGCTCGACGGCCGCCTTGCGGCTGTTGCAGAGGTTGTCGAGGATGACCACCTGGTAGCCCGCGTGGAGCAGCTCCACGCAGGTGTGCGAGCCGATGTAGCCCGCGCCTCCGGTGACCAGGATCGTCTTGCTCATGTCTTTCTCCCGAGATGGTCCTTGCTGCGCTCTCTTCGATGAGGCCATGGCGCAGGCCAGCGCGTCAATGGGGACTTCTCCCTACGACGCGCGGCCAGGCCCGCTGAAAGCCTGCTCCTCGGCCGCCGCCGTCTTCCCGAGACGCGTGCGTCTCCTCCTGGTTCGGCCTCGGCCCGGAGCACACGAGTCAGGGTCGAGGCCGGCGGGCGCAGAGTCGCTGTCGCGCCCGGGCGCCGCCCTCACGGCGCGGTCGGCCCGCCCGGAGCCGGACCGAGCCGCCCGGGCGGCGGGAACTCGAGCGGCGGAAACGCCGTCTCGTTGGACGCGTTGTCGCGCCAGCTCGGGTCGATCCAGAGCCATTTCACGAGCTGCACGCTGCGCGCGTTGCCGATGAACCCCTTGACCCAGGGCTTCACGAGCGTGGACTTCGTGTAAAAGTAGAGCGGCATCTTGGGCATGCCGTCGACGGCCCGCTTCTCCGCCTTGCGGAACATCAGGATGCTCTGCTTCGGATCGGCCGTCGCCGCGGCGGCGCGCATCAGGTCGTCGTACTCCTTGTCGGCCCAGTTGGTCCGGTTCTGCGGGCTGTACGAGAGGAGCGTGCCGAGCCAGGTCGCCGGGTGGTTGTACTCGCCGATCCAGCCGAACCGCACGACCTGGAAATGGCCGTCGCGCACGTTCTTGAGCATCACCTTCCATTCCTCGTTCCGCAGCGTGGCGGAGATGCCGAGGTGACGCTTCCACATGTCCTGCACGGCGACGGCGATCTGCTTGTGCCCCTCGCTCGTGTTGTAGAGGATCTCGAGCGAGGGGAAGTTCTTCGCCCTGTATCCGTCGCCCTCCTGGACAACCTCGTAGCCTGCCTCGGCGAGCAGCGCGCGGGCGCGCTCGGGGTTGAACGCGACGTCCGGCGACGCGAACGGATCGACGCCGCGCTTCCGCTCGTCGGCCACCGTCTCGTCATAGCCCGAGCCGGTGTAGTCCGGGACGTAGTGCGTGGCCGGCGTCTGCCCCGCCCGCGCGATCTTGTCGACGATCTGCTGCTTGTCGACCGCGAGGTTCAGCGCCCAGCGGACGCGGACGTCGTCGACCGGCGGCTTCCGCGTGTTGAACTCGAACCAGTATGTGGACAGGTATGGGAAGCGCCGGAAGTCCTTCTTGGCCGACAGCCAGCTCATGTGCTCGGCGGGGAGCGAGGCGTTGTCGCCCATGTAGTCGAGATCTCCCGCCTTGTAGATGTTCATCGCGGCGTTGTACTGCTCGACCTCCAGCCAGACGACGCGGTGGATCTTGAGCTTATCGCGGTTCCAGTAGGCCGGATTCCGCTTCATCGTGATCTCGTAACGGAACTTCCACTCATCGAGCGTGTAGGGGCCGTTGACCACGATGTTCTCGGGGCGGAACCAGAGCTCGGGCTCGCCGCGCCGCTCGAACGCCTCGATGACGTCCTTGCGCACCGGAAAGAGCGTCACGTAGCTCGTGAGATCGGTGAAGTAGGGCGTGGGCTGATCGAGCTCCACGTCGAGGGTGAGGTCGTCCCTGGCGCGGACGCCGACGGCGCTGTCGTCCTCCGCGAGGAGCGCGTCGGGCACGAAGCCCACCGGGGGCTCGCCCTGCGGGGGCGCCGGCGCCGCGGCGTCGTACGTGGGCAGGCTCGTGTGCGGCGCGACGAGCGCGTACGTCTCGGCCCGGGGCGCGGCGCCCCCGCGCGCGCCGTCCGCGGCCGGCTTGAGCAGGCAGCCCGGGAGGAAGCCGCGCGCGCCGCCGCGGTCGAGCTCGTACCAGCGATCGGCGGCGCCGTTGCACTGGCACGGCGGGCCGGCGCGGACGATGTCGACCACGGCGCCCTGCCAGCCGCCGCCGGGCGCGGAACCGACGCCGGCAGCGCCAAACGACAGCCGGTCTTCTACGCCGCCACCGGCACCGTCGCCGCCCTTCCCCTCGCCCTTCGCGAACGTCACCGCGGCGGCGCCCTCGGGCAGCGCCGCGAGCGGCGCGATCGTGGAGTCCACCTGGATCGGCGAGCGCGCCAGCACCACCACGAACGACCCCTTCGGCAGCGCGAGCGTGGAAGGCGCGTCGGGCCGGGGGGCCGCGCGGAGCGGCGCGGCCTCGCGCAGCGCCTTGAGCTTGCCGAGGCTGAACAGCTCGCCGTTCTTCAGGACATACAGGTTGGTCGCGGCGAGCGAGGCCGTGGACGGCCGCAGCACCCGCTTCCACGCGTACTCGAAGTCGTGCGCCGTCACCGGCTTGCCGTCCGACCAGCGCGCCTCGGGACGCAGGTGGAACCGGAAGATCCGGTTATCGTCGCTCTGCTCCCACCGCGTCGCCACCCCCTGCACCGGGCGAAGGTCGCCGGCGCCGTAGGAGGTCAGCCCCTCGAAGAGCTGCTGGATCAGCGTGGAGCTCGCCGAGTCGTTCGATTTGCCGGGATCGAGGTACTCCGGCTCGCTGCCGTTGTTGATGTAGAGCGTCGTCGCGTCCTTGCCGACGCGCGTGGTCGTCCCGGCATAACCGCCCTCGTCGCCCTCGCTGCACGCCGCGAGCGAGGAGGCCAGGAGGCCGAGCACCGCGAAGGCGCCGCGCGCCGCCCTGCCGGCGCTCCCGCCGCCCCCCTCGCCACCGGCACCTCGTCGCCCCGGAGCCCGTCGCATGCGAGCGGGGTAGCACGGCGCCAGAGGGGCAGGAAGGCCGTGGCCGCTCCGCCTGCGGGGCGCTCGACCTCATCCGGCCGGCGACACCATCGCAGACAGCGCGCGGTCTTCGTGTAAGGTCGCGCGCTCGTCATGCTGCACGACCGCGTGGTTGTTCCGTCGCGCGCTCTCTCGATCTGCGCGGCGCTCCTCGTCGGGTTCCTCGCCCCGGGCTGCGGCGGCGCCAGCCCCGCGGGCGGTGCGCCCCGGGCGGCGGCGCGCTGCGATCCGGCGCAGCTCGAGCCGTGCGAGCGCGCCCTCGCCGCGGCCGTCGCGGAAGGGCGCGCGACGCGGGAGCTCGCCCTGGGCTACCTCGAGGCCCGGGCCGCACGCAGCGCGGGCGATCCGTGGGCGCGCCTGCTCCGCGATCTCGACCGGCGCGACCGGCGCGACGGGCTGGCGCCGAGCGCCGCGGTGATCGTCGAGGCGGGCGCGGCGGACGTCGGCGAGGGGCGCGGCGGCGCGGCGGACGCCGTCTGGATCCGCGCCGCGCCGCTGCCGCCCCCGGGGGAAGCCCTCGGGGCCGAGGCGCTGCTCCTCGCGATCGGCGAGGCCCTCGGGTACGAGCACCTCGTCCACGCGCGCGCTCGCGGCGGCGCGGTGCAGCTCTTTCCGCGCGATCCGCTCGCGCCGTTCACGGCCGGCCTCGCGCCGGTCGCGCGCAGCGACGCGCCGCTCGCGCGCGTCGCGGACGACATCGCGCTCGCGGCGCTCGTGCGCCGCGCCTTCAGCGCGGCCAGCGGCTTCCGCTACGTCGAGGCCGCGCGCGCGGCCGACGCCCTCGCGGTCGCGGTGAAGGGGCGCGATCCGGACGGCGAGCCGGTGCTGCGCGGCCGGTACGCGCTGCAGCTGCTCGGGACCGCCGGGATCGCGCTCGACGACGACGACGACGACGACGAGCGCAGCGCGAGCGGCGCCGCCCGGGTCGACCCTGCGCCCTCGCCCGGGGACACGCCGTACGGCGACTTCCTCCGCGTGCGGACGGCCCGGGACGGCCGCGCGGCGTGGCGCGCCCGCGGCGCGGCGGTGCTGCGGGGCGTGCCCGCGGATCGACGCGCGGCGCTCGACGATCTGCTCGGGAAGGCCCGCGGCTGCGGCCGGGGCCTCGCGCCGCCGATGGAGGGCGCGCGCGATCTCGTGTTCGCCGCGGAGCTCGCCGCCGCCCTCGCCCCGGGCGATGGCGCCGCCGCGCGCGCCGGCGGCAGCGCCGCTGCGCCCGCGTCCGGGAGCGCCGCTGCGCCCGCGACCGGGAGCGCCGCTGCGCCCGCGGCGGCGAGCACGGCAGCGAGCGCCGCGGCGGCGACGCCGGACGGACGGCTACCGCTCGAGGCGTGGCTGCCGCGCTACGAGGCGCTCGTCCGCGCGGTCGACCAGACGAGCACCGCGTGGGCCCACGCGCCGAGCCTGCTCCACGAGCGCGGCCCCGCGCCGCCCGCGGGCCAGGCGGGCAGCGCCGTCCACCAGCGCGTCACCGAGCTCGGCCTCGCGCACCTCGCCGCGCTGCGCGCCCTCGCCGAGGCCGAGCCGCGCCGCTACCGCGCGCTCGCGCAGATCCCGCTCGCCTACAGCCCCGGCGTGCTCGCCGACGAGCGGCTCCGCGACGCCATCGTCGACCTCACGCAGGTCGCCGTGCAGCGCCGCATGGCCGAGGCGCGCGACCCCGAGGCCGTCCTCGGCGCGCTCCTCGCCGGCGTCTTCGCGGGCATGTCGTACCCGCCCGAGGTGCAGCCCGCGCACTTCCTGGCCCTGCAGGGCGCGCTCACCGCCAAGCTGCGCGGCGACCTCACCGCGCAGACCGGCTGGGGCGCCGCCGGCCTCTACGCCGCCGACGCGCTGTACCGGCTCCTGTCGGACCAGGCGCCCGACCTCGCGTTCTCGTCGGCGCAGGTCGGGCGCGCGCTCTCGCCCGATCCGGCGCTCCCGTACCCGGGCCTCGCGGCCCTCGCCGCGAGCTTCTCGCGTTACGCCGCGCTCGGCGCCGCGGGCGCGCTCGACGCCCGGGCGACCGACGCGGCCAGGTTCCCCCCGGAGCGCCGCGAGGCGCGCGAGGCGCTCCGCCGCGCGATCGCGGGGCTCGCCGCGCCCGAGGGCGGGAGCGCCGCGCCCGGAGGCGCCGCCGCGAACGGCGGTGCCGCCGCAAACGAAGGCAGCACCGCCGCGCCCGGAGGCGCCGCCGGCGGGGCGGACGCCGTGGACGCGCCGCCGCCCGGCCTCGTGGACGACGTCGCCGCCCTGGCCGACGGCGTGCTCGCCGTGCTCCTCACCGAGCGCGCGCGCCGCCCGCCGCCGGCCGCCGGCACCTGCGCCGCGGGGCGAGGGCCGAGCCCCGAGGCGCGCCGCGCGCTCGCGCGGCTCGGCGACGTCCGCGGGCGGATCCTGCTCGCGCCGCGGTACAAGCAGGGCGACGGCGCGTGGGCGCGGCGGGCGCGGCTGCTCGTGACGCTCCTCTCCGACGCGATGGACCTGCTCGCGGCGCCGGCCCACACGCCGGCGCGCGCCGGCGCGCCGGAGCCCCGCGTGCGCTTCACCGTCCCGACCGCGGCCGCCGAGGCCGCCGTGGCCGCGGGCCTGTCCGGCTGGGGCGACCGCGATCTCTCGGACGCGCTCGCCGGCGCCTACGCGCTCGCCCGCGCGCTGCTGGAGTCCGCCACCGCGGAGCGCTTCGCGCAGCAGAGCGGCGCCCCCCTCGGCCGGGTGCTCCGCGGGCTCTCCGCGGCGCTCCGCGACGGCGGAGCAGCGCAGGGCACGGCCGGCGTCGCCCTCCTCGACGCGCTCGCGTCGCTCCCCGCGCGCGCGGAGGGCGACCTCCGGGGCCTCTTCGTCGGCTACGCCAGGGCGCTCTCCGCCCGCGGGCTGCGCGACCAGGCCGACCTCGGGCTGCTCACCTCCCTCCTCGGCGCGGCCGTGCTGGGCGCGCCCCCGTCGCCGGAGGCCGTCGCGCTCGCGACCGAGAGCGGCAGCAGGGTAGCGTGGGCGCTCTCGTACCTGAGCGAGATCGCGAAGGCCCGGCGCGGAGTCGCCCCCGATCCGTCCGCCTACGCCGACGCGATGCGCAGGGCGTCGGACGACGCCTGCCAGACGGCCGACCCGGGCGACGTGCTCGCGATCGTGGGGGCCGCGCGCGATTTCGCCGGCGGCCGGCGCGCCGAGGCCCGCGAAGCGCTCGACCGCATCCTCTCGACCGCCGACGCGCGCGGCCTGCGCGTGCCGCGCATGACCTACCGCTACGAGGAGAAGACCGCGACGCGCGTCTTCTCGCTCAGCTTCGACGTCTCGTACGGCGCCGGGATCCTCGAGGGATCGACCGGCTTCCAGCTCGGCCTCGGCCTGCGCACCCGCGGCGAGCCCGAGGGCGCCCTCACCGCGGCGCTCGCGCCCGAGGGCTCGCCCCAGGGCGACGACGACGCGGCGCGCGCCTACGTCAGCGCCGCGGCGCTCGCGGCCGCCTACCACTTCCTCGAGGGCGACGCCGATCGCGGCGCCGCCGCGGCGCGCCGCGCGATCGCGGCGCTCTCGTTCGGGCTCCGGCTCGGCCCGCGGGCGCTGCGCTCGGACCAGCCGCTCGCCTGGGGCAAGGACGCGCGCGCGCTGCTCGCGATCGACGCCCAGCTCGCGGCCGAGGCCGGTCACCCCTTCCTGGCCGGCGACCTCTGGACGCTCGTCCGCGGCCTCTTGCCGCCGGACACGGGCGACGCCGCGGTCGCGGCGCTGCTCGATCCGCTCCCGGCGGGGCTCGCCGCCGTCGCGGGCGTCGAGCCGCTCGTCGCGAGGACCGCGCGCTCGCTCGCCGCCCTCGCGGCCCCGCTCGCCTGCACCGAGGCGAAGGTCGAGCTCGGCGGCTACGAGGAGCCCGCCTGCGACGCGTACCCGCTCGCGCTCTCGCTGCGCATCGCGGACGTGCTCGGCAAGCTCCCGCACCTCCGGCGCGCCGGCAGCGCGGCGGCGTGCCCCGTCCTGCGCAGCCTCGACGGGTTCCTCACGGCCGCGGAGCGCGGGACGTACGACCCCGACGCGTTCACGGCCGCCGTGGAGGCGCTGCGCCGGAGCGGCCGGCTCTACGACGCCGGCGTGATGCTCGCCCGGCAGCGGCGCGAGGGGCACTGCGGCCCGCTCGTGCTCGCCGCCGCGCGCGCGCTCGGCCGCGAGCCTTCCCTGGGCCCGGCGCTGCGCGCCGACCTGCTCAGCGTCGCGGTGCGCTGCGCGGCGGCGGCGCTCGACGCGAGCGTCGTCGACGACGTCATGGCGCTCGACGACGAGACGCGCGCCCTCCCGGACCTCGGCCGCAACCTGAAGGTCGTGCTCTTCGCGACGGAGCTCGCCGCGCGCGCGCAGCGCTGGGACGTCCTCGCGCGGCTCGCGAGGCAGCCGGAGTTCGTCGCGCGCTGGCTGGGGGAGAGCGACGAGGCGGCGGCGACCGCGCTCCTCATCGAGGCCGCCGCGGCCGTGCTCGCGGGCGGGCCGGCTCCAGGCGGCGCGCGCGGCGCGCGCGGTGCGCACATCGACAGCGCGCGCGAGCGGCTCTGCGCGCAGCCTCCCGCCGGCGATCTCGCCGCGCTGTGCGCCGAGATCCAGCGCCTCGGCGCGGGCGCGCTGCCCGAGCCTGAGCGCCAGCAGCGCGCGAAGGACGCGCTGGAGCGCCTGCTGGAGGCCGCGCGCGGACAGGCCCAGCCGCCTGCCCGCGCGCCGCTCCGCCCCCCGGCTACTTCACGCTAGCGGGCTTCGTCTCGGCGGGCTTCTGATCGGCGGGCTTCGCGGCGGCCGGCTTCGTCGCGTCCGCGGGCTTGGCCTCGGCCGGCTTCGCTGCCTCCGCGGGCTTCGCGGCCGCAGCGGGCTTCGCTGCTTCCGCGGGCTTCGCGGCGCCGGCCTTCGTGTCGGTGGGCTTCAGATCGACCGGCTTCGCCTCCACCGGCTTGGGATCGGAGCCCTTCTGGGCGGCCTTCGCGGCGCCCTTCGGCGCGGTGGCGGGCACGCCGGCCGGCTTGAGGCCCTTGGTGACGGCGGCGGCACAGGCGAGCTCGACGCCGGTGTCCTTGCCCTCGAACCGCATGATCTTGATCTCGACGCGGCGGTTCTTCTCCTTCGCCTCCTCGGTCTCGCCCGCGTCGAGCGAGCAGTGCGCCCCGTAGCCGGCGGGCCGCACGCGGTTCTTCTCGACGCCGAGGGCGACGAGCGCCTTCACCACCGCGTCCGCGCGCTTCTTCGTGAGCGTCACGGTGGCCGCGTCGTTGCCGACCTTCTCGGAGTAGGCCGCGACCTCGACGAACTCGATCTGCGGATTGTCCTTGATGACCTGGGCGATGTTGGCGAGGAGCTCCTGCGAGGCGGGCTCGATATCGGCCTTCCCGGCGGCGAAGGTGATCTTCTCGTTGAGCTTCACCTCGCTCCCGACGAGAGCGACCCTGGGGACGTCGGGACACCCGTCCTCGTCCTTGTAGTTGTTCTTGACCTCAGCCTCGCCGGGGCACTTGTCGGCGTCGGCCACGAGGCCGTCTCCATCCGGGTCGGTCGACTTGCAGCCATCCTTCGCGTCGGGCGGCAGGCCGTCCTCTTTCTCGGCGACGCACTTGTCGGCGCCGTCATCGAGCACGCCGTCCGCGTCCGCGTCGGGGGGCGGCGGCGGCGGCGCGGGCGGCGGCGGCGCGGGCGGCGGCGGGGCCGCCGCGGGCTGCACCTGGGGCTCTTTCGCGCAGCCGGCGTTCGCGGCGAGCAGCGATGCTGCGAATGCCATTCCAAGCCATCTCGTGGTTCGCATCTCCTGGGCTCCTCTCCTTGGCGTCCTTGATTGCGCCGAGCGCCCGCGTGTTTAGACGACTACGCCGGAAACTGCGAGATTTAAGCGCACGGTACGGCGCGCAGCGCGGGGCGCGCGCCCCGCGCGGCAACACGGCCCCGGCGCAGTGAGGACACATCGCCGCTGGCGAGCCATCGAGATCGATCGGCTCCGCGCGCGTCGCTCGCTGTGCTGACTGCTCCCCTGGCGCGCGGCTTTACCGCTTCACGGACGGGAAATCCATCTTTTCGGACGCATCGCTCTTCTTCAGGTCTGGCGGCAACGGCTTCTTGGGGCTGAACAGCTTCTCTGTGGGGGCGGTCGCGGTGGACTTCGGCGAGGGCGGCGGAGCCACCTTCTTCTGGTTCTGGCGCTGGGGCGAGGGGCTCGCGTCGGTCGCATCCCTGTCTGTCTTCTCGTCCTTCCCGTCGAGCGTCGGCCCCGGCGCCGGGGTCGTCTCCGTCGGCGTGCGGAGCGCGTCGAGCGCGCGCGCGCGGGCCGCGGCGACGTCCGGCGCGCCGCGGCCCGCCGGGTCGAGCCGGTCCGCCTCGTCGAGCTGGTCGAGGCACCGGCGCCACGCCGCCTCGTCGCACGCGCGCAGCGCCTCTGCCCTGAGAGAACGCGCGCGGTCGCGCGGATCGCGTGGCTCGAGCGGATCGCGCGGCGACGGCGCCTCGCGGGGCGGAGCGCTCGGCGGCGGCTCGGGCAGGGGCGCGACCACCGGAAGATCCCTGGTCGACCGCAGGAGCCGGACGACGACGATCGCGAGCAGCGCCAGCGCGGCGACCGCGGCGAGCTCCGCGAGCCAGCGCTCGCGCATCCACCGCCGCATCCGCGACACGCGCTGCCGCACCCGGGCGGCGGGCACCTGCTCCTCGGCGGCGATGCTCTCGAGCTTCTCGCCCTCCCCCTCGCGGGCCATCCACGCGAGCGTCTGCTGGGCGTCGCGCGTGGCGGAGGCCTGCTCCTCCGCCCAGCGCGCCAGCTCGCGCGCCTCGACGGGCGGCGGGCCCACCGGCAGGTCGGGCAGCTCGGTCGCGGCCTCGCGCGACGAGCGCCGGTGGTGGTCGGCGACCTTGTGGCGCGCGATCCCGAGCAGCCAGCGCCGGAGCTCCGTCGGGTCGGCCGGGCGCGCGGGCGAGGCGAGCGCGTCGCAGAGGACGGTCTGCACCACGTCGTCCACCTCACCGCTGGGCACCCGCCGGCGCACGAACTCCTCGAGGGCTCGGCGGATCCCTGGCTCTGCCAGGGGGTTCGTCGCGGGGCTGCGGTGCTCGGTGGTCATCGGCGTGCTCATCGACCTCTGCATCGCGCCGCGGTCGCGGAGTGTGACGCGCCCGCTCGAGAATAAGGCAGACCCCGCTCGCGCGTCACACTCCGTGGCGCTGCGCCGACGCTCGGGCATGGTCCTCAGGCTCCCTGCTGCTCTCGCCGCGGCGTCGCTCGCCGCCTCCCTCGCCCTCACCGCCCCCTCCATGACCGCCGGCCCGGGCCGCGTCTCCGGCGCGGCGCCGGCGCTGCCGCGGCCCGTCGCGCTCACGCCCGGCGCCACCACCGCGGTCGCTGCCGCCCTCGTGCCCGGCGCCGCAGCCGCGGCCGCCATCGTGCCCGGCGCCTCGGCCGCTGCCGCCGTCGTGCCACATGCTCCTCCCATCGCTGCCGTGGCCACGCCCGCCGCGGCCGCTGCCGCCTCGGCGCGGGTCACCGAGATCCGGATCGACAAGAGCGAGCACACCCTCGATCTCGTCGCGGACGGCACGATCGTCCGCTCCTATCGGGTCGCCCTCGGACCGGGCGGATCGGGACCCAAGCTGTACGAGGGCGACAGGCGGACGCCGGTCGGCACGTACCGCGTCGCCGGCCGCATCAAGGGTCTGTTTCATCAGTTCCTGGTCGTCAGCTACCCGAACGAGGAGGACCGGCGCCGCTTCGCCGAGCTCAGGCGTCGCGGCGAGGTCCCGCCGGGTCGCGGCGTCGGGCACGGCATCGGCATCCACGGCGTGGGAGGCGGCGGCGGCGCGGTGCACGCCGGCTCGCACAAGGACACCGACTGGACGCTCGGCTGCATCGCGCTCGACGACGACGAGATTGACGAGGTCGCGCGGCGAACCCCGGACGGCGCCAAGATCGTGATCACCGATTGAACGGGCGGTGCTAGGGTAGCCGGTCAAATCGACGGGCTGTCCGTCGAGGATGGGAGCGCGACGGCCCGACCGGCGCCGCCCTCATGCCTTCCCGGGAGATCGTGCATGTCTCGCCGTTACTGGCTGATGAAGAGCGAGCCTCAGAAATATTCGTTCGCGCAGCTCGTGCGCGACGGCCAGACGATGTGGGACGGCGTCCGGAACTTCGAGGCCCGCAACAACATGCGGGCCATGAAGGAGGGCGACCTCGTGCTCTTCTATCACTCGAACGAGGGCCTGGCGGTCGCGGGCGTGGCGCGCGTCAAGCGCGAAGCGTACCCGGACCCGACCGCCGATGCGGAGGAGGACTGGAGCGTCGTCGACATCGCGCCGGTCGCGCCGCTCAAGGTGCAGGTGACGCTCGACACGATCCGCGGCGACGAGGCGCTGGCCGAGATCGCGCTTTTGAAGAAGTCGCGCCTCAGCGTCGTGCCCGTCTCGAAGGAGCACTTCGATCGCGTGCTGAAGCTGGGCAAGACCAAGATCGCTTGACGCGGGGACCCGGGGTAACGACTAATCCCGGCGTGAACCTCCGCCCCGGAGCCCGAGCCTTCGCCCTCCTCCTCCTCTCCAGCGCCGCGTGCGGCGGCCCGCTGACGCCTTCCCCGATCGAGGGCGAGCCGGTCTGCCCCGACTTCGAGATCGGCGCGACGCACGCGCCCATGCGCGGGAGCCTCCGCTTTCCGGTCACCTTGACGGTGCTCGACGGCAAGAAGCCGATCACCCGGACGACGCTCACCGGCCGCCGATCGCAGGACGATCCGGCGAGCCGCGTCCTGCTCGCCGACGAGGACGCCGAGTACGAGCTCGAGTGGGCGCAGTGCGAGAACCAGCGCGCGCCCCGGGCGCGCACGCTGGCCCGCGACACGAAGGACACGGCCGAGTACGCGTGCGGCAGCGCGACGGTGTACAAGACGGACAAGCTCGTCACCCGGAAGGGCGACGCCGCCTCGCGCACGGTCCACTTCGCGGCGCCCCCGAAGTCGGAGTGCTGGGAGAGCGAGCTCCCTGCGGCCGAGCCGCCCCCGGCGCTCCCTGCGGTGCCCGACCAGCCGCAGCCCGACGCGTCCGCCGCCGAGCCGGCAGCAGCCGCCGACGCCGGCGTCGCTGACGCGGGCGCCGCCGGTGCGTCCGCCGCGCCGGTCGACGCCGGCGCGCCCCGCGATGCGGGCGCTGGCGCGCCCCGCGACGGAGGCGCAGGCGGCGCCGCGACGCCTCCCCGCGCCGGGGCCGCGGATGCCGGCGCCGTCCCGCAGGGCAGCTAGTTTCGCCCGCCAACCCCTCGGATCAGAGGTCTCGAACGCGATCGCGGATCATCGTGCTCCCGACGCGAGGTAAGCCTCGATCCATCGCAGGCCGGGTTGCTCTCGCTCCAGCGCGACGAGCTCTTCTCGCACGGACGCGACATTCGCTCGGACGGCGGCGTCGGAGGACAGCCTGCGGAGCGCCTCCACCACCTCCGCGACCGTGACCGAGCTGTCTTCGAACACCGCACCGAGACCATGATGGCGGACCCGCGCCGCGTTGCCTGGTTGATCGAAACGACCAGGGATCACGACGACCGGCTTGCCGTGGTAAAAGCACTCCTTGAGCGAGCTGAGCCCACCGTGCCCGATGACGGCGCAGCTCCGCTCGATGAGCGCGAGCTGAGGCGCGAACCGGACCTCGATCAGATTGGGCGGTCGCGCCGTCTCCCCGGGGCCGCCCTCCGGCATGGCCGCCACGAACTGGTGATCCGGCATCGCGGCCGCCACCTCCGCTGCGAGCCCGCCGAGCGCGAGGGTCTCTCGGCGGCGATGAGCCTGGCTGCCTCCACCGACGTAAACGAGCGGTCGCCCGTCGAGTAGCTCCCAGGGGAACCGGACCTCCGGACGATCGAGCCAGAGCGATTCGGCGTGGATGCGCCGGTCGGACGGAGGTCGCGGGAAATCGAGCCGCGAGGGCCCGAGCACGATCTCGGGGAACTCGGGCAGCTCCGCCTCGAACGATCCGCGACGATCGATCCGATCGAGCGGATACCCGTAGCGGTGGACCAGGACGGCAAGCTTGATCGAATGATAGCTGCCCTGGTCCGTGCGCGACCCGAGCAGGGCTTCCCAGGCCCCCTCCGACCGCGCGAGCCCCTCGGGCGAGGCGTCGTAGGGGAGCGGGCTCGACAGGGGAGGTACGCCGGGCGCCCAGCCTTGAGGCAACGACGTCGAGAGCCGCAGGCACCGGATACCGAGCGACCAGGCGCTCACCGTGAGAAAATCGTTGAGCGTGTCGGCGAGGATGAGGTCGGGGCTCACCTCTCGCAGGCGTGACTCGAGCGCTCCTCTCATCAGGTACTCGCCATAAGCGGCGAACCGCGCAGCCAATACCTCGGGGGTCTCGGCCCGGTTCTCCGTCAGGGTCCCGCGAGGAAAGACGGTCTCGAAGACGGGAACGAACCCGAACCCGCGCTCGAGGATCCACCCTTCGAAGTCCGGGACCCCGAGGTAGACGACCTCGTGCCCCGCGGCGCGCAAGTTCTTTGCCAGCGATAGCGTCGGAACGAGGTGGCCGAGCTCGGGGAGCATGCCCAACGCGATCTTCATCTTTATCCTCCTATTCAGCGCCGAGCGCTCGGTTCGCACTTCGATAACGCACGCCCAGGGAGGCACTCTAAGCGATGGCCGCTCGGCTCCGCCGCCACGAGCAGCGAAACGACGCCGGCCGCCGCGACGAACGCCAACTCGGGGCAGGCCCCGCAGCTGAGTTTGATGTTTCCGAAACGGTTAATTATCGTTCGATGGAGCGCAGTGTCAAGGCAGGTCCACCTCGCCGAGCGTGCTCGCATGCACGCCATGGAGTCCACGGACCACGGAGGCGTCTGCTCTCGGTCGACATGTCCAGCGTGGCGACATGTCCAGCGTGGCTTTCCCGGGTGCAGAGGCAGCACGGCTTGCGTCCGCCATCTCCTCCATCACGGATCGCGCCCGGCGCCCCTCAACGTTGTTTGAGCTGGGCAAGAACGATAGTCACGACGATGTGAAATCGGACGTCGCCGCAGCGCTCGCGCGCGGCCGCTGGGCGCGGAGGCGCGCGGACGGCGCCACGCGGGCGATCGTCTCTACCCAGGCGACAGCAGGCGCTCGAACGCGCCCTCGGAGAGCTGATCCAGCCGCTCCACCGAGAGGTCGGCGCCGAGCTCCGCGTGGCGCGGCCCCACGCCGATCACCTTCATGCCGCCGCGCTTGCCCGCGAGGACGCCCGCGGGGGCGTCCTCGACGACGACGCTCCGGTCCGGCGGGACGCCGACGCTCTCGGCCGCCCGGAGGAAGACCGCCGGGTGCGGCTTGCCGTAGGGCACTTCCTCGCTGCTGATCACCGCGTCGAACACGCCCGTGAGCCCGGTCGCCGCGAGGATCGCGTCGAGGTTCTCGCGCGGCGCCGAGGAGGCGATCGCCATCCGGAACCCGCTCCGGGGGAGCGCGCCCAGCCACGCGCGCACCCCCGGCAGCGGCTCGATCCCCGATTCAGCCACGAGCTTCCGGTAGTGCCGCTCCTTCGCGCCCGCGATGCGGGCGATCTCGGCTTGCGGGATCTCGGGACCGATCAGGCGGCGGAGCAGATCGTCGTTGCGCATCCCGAACACCGCATCATGGTCGGCGTGATCGTAGGAGCGCCCCTCGGCCGCGAGCGCCTCGCGCCAGGCGATGAAGTGGAGCTCGCTGGAGTCGACCAGCGTCCCGTCCAGATCCCAGAGAACGGCCTTCGGATGCGATAGCGACATGGAATGACACTATCACCTGCTGCTCCGCGAGATCTCGCGCCCGCCGCCGCGCTCGCGCCCCTCACCGCGCGCCCGGCCGCCGCTCGCGCCGGGTCGCTGCTCGCGCGGGCCCCCGCGGCGCCGACCGGTCGCTGCGCCCCCGGTTTCTTGCTATCGCTGCCCCGCGCTCCTCCGCGACCGCCTGGCCCTCGGCCGCGCGCGCCCACGTCGGCGCCGCGCCGCACGCGACCGCTGTTCCGCGGGGAACCCGTTCCCTAGAACGCGGTCCACCCCGCGCTTCCCCGCTCCATTCAGCCCCGGATTTACGACCTCCCCATGCCCTCTCCGCAGCCCACGGCGCCTCGCCCGTCCACGTCTTCCTCTCAGGATCCCTCTCCGCGCGCCGCGCCGCCCTCCTCGCGGCGCGGCGGGCTCGCGGCGCGCCTCGCCGAGCTCCAGGTGAACCGGCCGGCGCTGCCGCTGCTCCTGACCGGGCTCCTCACCGTCATCGCGATCTTCCTGGCGACGCGGCTCACGGTGCTGACCGGGTTCGAGTCGCTCTTGCCGGCGTCGCGGCCGAGCGTGCAGGAGCTCGACAGGGTCGCGGCCAGGACGGCCGGCGTCTCCACGCTCTTCGTCGTGCTGCAGGGCGGCGAGGGCACGCCCACGGCCGCGCTCCAGCGGGCCGCCGACGCGCTCGTCCCGGAGATCGAGCGGCTCGGGCCGCCGTGGGTCGGCAGCGTCGAGGACGGCGTGCACGAGGCCTACCGCTACCTCTCGCCGCGCGCGGGGCTCTACGTCGATCGCGAGAAGCTGACGAAGCTGCGGGACGACATCGAGGCGCGCTACGCCTACGAGGTCAACAAGGCGACCGGCGCGCTGCTCGACGAGGACGAGCCGCCGCCCGAGGTGAACGCCCGCTCGATCGAGCAGAGCCTCGGCCTGAACGGCGTCGACACCGGGCGCTACCCCGACGGCTACTACCAGTCGAAGGACGGCAAGACCGTCGTCGTCGCCATCCGCTCGAAGGTGCTCGGGAGCGACTTCGCCGCCGGCAGCGAGGCGATCCGGCGCGTGCGCGAGGTGGTCGAGCGCGTGCGCCCCGCCTCGTTCGACCCCGGGATCACCTACGGCCTCTCCGGCGATCTGCAGACCGGGATCGCCGAGTACGCGGCGATCAACGCGGACCTGACCGACGTCGGCGTGGCGGGCGCCGTGCTCATCGCCGCGGTGGTGTTCCTCTATTACCTGCGCGTGCGCACGCTCATCGCCATGCTGATCACGATCGGCGTCGGCGTCGCCTGGACGTTCGGGGTCACGCAGCTCGCGATCGGCCACCTCAACATGGCGACCGGGTTCCTCTTCTCGATCGTCGCCGGCAACGGGATCAACTTCGGCATCATCTACATGGCGCGCTACCTCGAGGCGCGCCGCGGGGGCGCGAGCCTGCTCGAGGGCGTGCGCGTCGCGCACCGCGAGACCTGGCTGCCGACGCTCACGGCCGGCTGCGCCGCGTCGGCGGCGTACGGCTCGCTGCTCGTCACCGAGTTCCGCGGGTTCCGCGACTTCGGCCTCATCGGCGGCGTCGGCATGGTGCTCTGCTGGGTCGCGACGTTCGTCGCGCTGCCGAGCATCCTCGCGGTGATGGATCGGCTCATCCCCCTCGAGCAGGGGTCGCCGGGCCTCCTCGGCCGGCTCCGGCAGCGCACCCAGGGCGGCCTCGCATTCGGCGCGCCGTTCGCGCGGCTCGCGGCGAAGGGCCCGGTCGGGATCACGCTCGCGGGCCTCGCCCTGGCCGCGGTCGGCGTCGTCGCCACGGTGGCGTACGTGCGCGCCGATCCGATGGAGTACGACCTCCGCAACCTCCGCAACGACGAGCGGGCGCGCGCCGAGCAGATCCGCCTGACCGACCTCGCCGAGGAGATCACCGGCTACGTGGGCACCGACGGCATGGCGATCCTCGTGGATCGGCCCGAGCAGATCGACCCGCTCCGCGCGGCGCTCTACGCGCGGCGCGACGCGGCCCCCGAGGGCGAGAAGCCGTTCAAGGAGATCTACGCGCTCCAGGACCTGGTCCCGAAGGACCAGGAGGCGAAGATCCCGGTGCTCCAGGAGATCAAGGAGCGCGTCCTCCGAGCGAGGAAGCGCGGCCTCCTCGGCGACGACGACTGGCGCCGGATCCAGGCGGTCATCCCGCCGGACGATCTCGCGCCGTTCGGGATCGACGATCTGCCGGCGGGGGTGGCGCGCGCGTTCACCGAGACTGACGGCACGCGCGGGCGCATCGTCTACATCAGCCCGATCTCGCCCGAGAGCGTGCACGACGCGCACTACCTGTTCCGCTGGGCCGACGCCTACCGCGAGACGCGGCTCCCTGACGGCAGCGTCGTGCGCGGCTCCGGGCGCGCGGTCATCTACGCGGACATGTGGGCCGCGGTGATCGACGACGTGCCGCCGGCGGTGCTCTTCTCGCTCGCCGCGACGGTCCTCGTCGTGCTCATCGCCTTCCGCGGCGGCCGCTCGGCGTTCGCCGTGATCGGCGCGCTGCTCGTCGGCGTCTCCTGGATGGCTGCGCTGCTCGTGCTGATGGATGTGAAGCTCAATTTCCTGAACTTCATCGCCTTGCCGCTCACGTTCGGCATCGGCGTCGACTACGCCGTGAACATCGTCCAGCGGTACGCGCGCGAGGGCGCCGGCGGCGCGCTGACCGCGGTGCGCGAGACGGGCGGGGCCGTGATCCTCTGCAGCCTCACGACGACGCTCGGCTACCTCGCCCTGGTCCGCTCGCAGAACCACGCCGTGCGCAGCCTCGGCGTCGCCGCGGTGATCGGCGAGCTCGCCTGCCTCTTCGCCGCGGTGCTGGTGCTGCCCGCGGCGCTCCTCTGGCGCGACCGGCGGCGCTCGAAGGAGGCGGAGGGCCTCATCGCCGTCGGCCGCCCGACGACCTGAGCGCGGCCGCGGCGCTCCGTTCCCCCGCCAGCTGGCTCGAACCGTTTCGACCCCCCTGGCGCCGCCCCTCTCGACGGACTCGAACCGTTGCGGCCCCCCTGGCGCCACCCCCTCCCAACGGATCCGATCCGTCGCAGCCCCCCGGCGCCACCCCCTCCCAACGGATCCGATCCGTCGCAGTCCCCCCGGCGCCACCCCCTCCCAACGGATCCGATCCGTCGCGACCCCCCGGCGCCACCCCCTCCCAACGGATCCGATCCGTCGCGACCCCCCGGCGGCCCCCGACCGGAGATCTCTGGCAACGGTTCCGCTCCGCCTCGGGACTCTGGCGCCACCCGTTGCGGAACGGCGCCTGACCACCTCGACCCGGCACGCTCGACCCGAGCCGCCCCGCGTCACGCGGAGCGGCGGCGCTTCGCGAAGTACTCCTTGATAGTGAGGACCTCCTTCGCGGTGAGGGCGGCGATCGACGGGACGACCGCCGCCGGATCGTGGCCCGCGGCGACGCCGAACTCCCGGGGCCACTCGAGGAACGTCTTGCCCGGCTCGGTCGTGATGCGGCGGAGCCGGTACGTCGCGATGTACCCCTCGGCGCCCAGCACCTGCCCGAGCAGCCGGTACGTGATGGAGTGCTCGGTCTCGGAACGTGCGACCACCTCCTCCTGCGCCGTCTCTCCCGACGGGTGCAACGTGAACTCGAAGCGCGACGGGATCTTCTCCGCCGAACCGCCGTCCACGTAACGGTAGTCCTTGACCGCGTCACCGAAGACGACCGGCAGGAGCTTGACGACATCGCGGAGCTCTCTCCATGCCTCCTCGATGGGGGCGTCCAGCACCGCGGAATCGTAGACGTGATATCGGGCTTCGAGCATCGGTGTTCCTCCTCGTGGCGTCCCACGGGCGCGTGCTGACCTCCGCGCAGCGGACGATGCTAACAGACCGTCGCGCGCTGCCGGGAGCGCGCCCTCATGGGGCCGCGCGCAGATCGGCGCAGCAGCGAACGCCGGTCCGTTCCAGCCTCGTGCCGGCCGCTCGGGCCGCTCGCAGCGGTTCCGCTCCGCTGCGGCCCCCTGCAGCCACGCTCCGTTCAGCGACGAGGTTCGCTCGCCTCTCGACCCCTCACCAGGGCGCGAGCTCCGCCCGCAAGCGGTTGCCGCCCCCCGAGGTCGCCTCGCGATCGGGTGGAGCCCTGCGGAACCGCCTTTTCTTGCCTTTTGCCGCGTGACCCAGCAGATCACTCGTTGTCATGGTCAAGGCGCAGCCGATGAAGTTCCTCCGCAAGAAGGCCAGGCACGGCCTCCGCGACCATCCGCTCGCGACCATGACCTGCTACGGCCCGGACGACACGCGAGCGACCAGGAGCAGCCGCGATGCTTGAGCGGCTAGAGCTGCACGACACCGGCCCCGCGCCCTCGATGGTGTTCGAGCTCGCGCCGCGGCTGAACCTCTTCGCGGGCGACAACGGGCTGGGGAAGACCTTCGTGCTGGACGTCGGCTGGTTCGCGCTGACGGGGACATGGCCAGGCTATCCCGCTGCGCCGCGACGTGGCCCGGCGGTCAAGCCGCAGATCATCCGACAGACGCGCGACGGGGAGGCCGTGCATCGGCTCTCGTCGTCGTTCGACTTCGAGGAGCAGCAGTGGCGTACCGTTGTTCCACGCGGCGCCTCCAGACGCTCCTCCGGGCTCGTCTTCTATGCCCGCGTCGACGGTAGCTTCTCCGTGTGGGATCCGCTTCGACCCGCGGGGTACCAGAAGCTTCCCCCTACCACGAGACCGTCAGGTTCGGGGCCGGGGTTTCACTTCACGCCAAGCGAGATCTGGAACGGGCTCCTCGTGGACTACCAGGATGGATCGGCGGTCTGCAACGGCCTGATCCGCGACTGGGCAACATGGCAGCTACAGCGCGGCAACACGTTCGAGCTGCTGACGCGCGTGCTGGAAGTCCTGTCGCCGAACCCTGGGGAGACCCTCCGGCCGGGGGCGACCACGACCCGGGTCTCGCTGCACGACGTCCGCGACATCCCCACCCTCGACATGCCTTACGGCAACGTCCCGGTGGTGCTCGTGTCCGCCGGGATGAAGCGGATCCTCTCGTTCGCCTACCTCCTCGTCTGGACGTGGCGCGAGCACGTGGAGGCCGCGAAGCTCAGGAACATCGCTCCGGAGCGGAGCCTGGTCGTGCTCGTCGACGAGGTGGAGGCGCACCTGCACCCGCAGTGGCAGCGCGTGATCCTGCCCGCCCTGCTCCGGGTCTCCCGCGAGCTCGAGGCCTCCATCGAGACGCAGCTCCTCATCACGACGCACGCGCCGCTCGTCCTCGCCTCCGCCGAGCCACACTTCGACGAGGCACGCGACGCGCTCTTCCTGTTCGACCTCTACGGGACCGAGGTCACCGTGTCGAAGCCCGCGTGGAAGCCGCGCGGGGATGCCTCGGCGTGGCTCACGTCCGACGTGTTCGACCTCGCGCAGGCACGGTCTGTCGAGGCGGAGAAGGCGATCCTCGACGCCATGGCCGCGATGCGGCAGCCGGATCTGCCGATCGAGGACGCGAAGCGGATCCACGAGGAGCTGCACGACGTGCTCAAGGACACCGACCCCTTCTGGGTGCGCTGGCTCGTCAGGGCGCGGCAGGCCGGGCTCACGCCGTGATCCACGTACCTCTCCAGCCGGAGCCAGCGCGCTTCGATGCGCTGGTCCGGCAGCCCGGCCTGCGCGCCCTGGCCGCGAACGAGGAGCACCTGCCCCCCTACTGGCGGGAGTGCCTGGACGATCTGCGCGACAGCTACCGCAGCATCTGCGCCTACCTGTGCGTGCTCGTTCCGCGGGGCACAGGAGCGCGGTCGGTCGACCACGTCGCGCCCAAGTCGAAGCGGCGCGAGCTCGCGTACGAGTGGAGCAACTACCGCTTCGTGTGCTCGCTCATGAACGCGCGCAAGCGCGACTTCGACGACGTGCTCGATCCGATGGAGATCCCTGACGGCTGGTTCGTCCTGGAGCTGTCGTTCCTCCAGGTGCTCCCGGCGGAAGGTCTCCACGACGAGGCGCGCGCGTGTGTCCAGGCGACCATCGAACGCCTGAAGCTCAACGACAAGGAGTGCATCGCCGCGCGAGAGATGTACTACACCGCTTACCTCGACAAGGGGCTGACGCTGGAGCTGCTCCAGGAATGGAGCCCGTTCGTCGCCAGGGAGGTCGTCCGGCAGGGACTGGCCAGGCGAGAGTGACACATGAGGCTCCGCGGACCTACGCGCGCCCTCAGGGCGCCGCGCGCAGGTCCGCGCAGCAGCGGACGCCGGTCGAGTAGTCGAAGTAGGCGAAGTCGTGCGAGGCCACGCGCGACATGCACCCTTCCCTCGTCGCGCGCGCGTAGAACCCCCCGACGAAGGTCCCCTCCGGGTCGTCCACCCACTCGTCGAGGTTGCCGACCATGTCGCTCACCGCGTCGCCCTCCCAGGCGCTCGCGCAGGTCGCTGTCTCGCCGGTCCGCCGCAAGAGCGGCGCGCCGGCGACGCGCACCAGGTTGAGCCGCGGGTCGCTGTGCCCCATGCTCACGTCGCGGTGAAGCACGCCGGCCGGGTGCGCCTCGCGGAACACGTTGCACTGCCCGTCCGCGTAGGTCGGCCCGTAGGGGAACTGCTCGTCGCGCTCGCCGCGGCACGCCGTCCGCCACTCGTCGAGCGTGCAGAGCCGCTTGCCGGCGTTCCGGCACGCGAGCTCTGCCTGCGCGCCGCTCGTGTAGCCCTGCGGCAGCACGCCCTTGCGCGACACGGCGCGCGGCTCGAACTCGCGCTGCTTCTGCCAGCCAGGCAGGAGCGGCAGCTCCATGCGCCGCGCCTCCTCGTCGCCGAGCTGGAGCCGCATCTTCGACCACGCGCGCTCGACGGACGCGGCCGCCTGCCGCGCCGGCGGGTAGAACGCCGAGATCTCGAGCCCGGTCTCCTTGTCGAGCAGCACCGCCTCGTACCGGTCCACGCAGAAGCGGCGCGCGACCCGCACCATCTCCGGCGGGCACCGCGGCTCCACCGGCGGCGCCGGCGGCCTCGGTCCGGCAGGCCCGCCCACGAGCGGCGGCGCCGCCTCTGCGGGGCCGGCGTCCGCAGCCGCGGAGGCGGCGCCGGCGTCGGTCGCATCGGCCGCGCCGGCGCCCGCATCGGCCGCGCCGCCATCTCGCTCCGAGCGGCAGCCCGCGAGCGCCACGCACACGAGCGCCACGCACACGAGCTCCGCCGCGACGGCGACCGCGCCCGCCACGCACTCCGCCGCGACCGCCCCCGCCACGCGGCGGCGAGCCGGAGGCCGCGCGCGGCCGCCTGAGCGCTTTCGCGCGGCTTGCTCAGCGGATCGCGCCGGCATAGGGGTCGATGGACTCGGGCTCGCGGCAGAAGAAGCGGCGGAGCACGAGGTAATGATGGATCGGCAGGAGCCGCGTCTCCTCCTTCATCGAGAGCCCCATCCGGCTGATCTCGGCGCCGGGGAACGGCGTCTTCGGGTAGCAGCGGACGATCCCGGAGAGCGCCTCGTACTCGTCGAGGAGCCCGAGCACGTGCCCCACCTCGTGGGCGAGCACGGGCAGCGACCAGCCCGCGCGCATCGCGCTGAAGTACGGCGTCCTCCCGCACGTCGGCGAGAGCGGCACCGCGAGGTCGACGCGGAGCCCCCGCCCCCGCGCCTCGTCCGCGAGGACGAAGTCGAAGTCGTAGCGGACCGGCAGCCCGAAGGCGCGCGCGTCGCGGTTCCAGTACCCCTCGGCCTCGGCCGACCAGCGCCCGAGCAGCGCGCGGATCGCCGCCGGCGTCGCCCTCGCCGTGAACACGCCGGAGCCCGGGCAGGCGTCCGTCGAGCCGGCGCGCGCGTACGGCGTCCCGCGGCACGCGATCGCGCCCCCGAGCGCGGCGGACAGCCCGCAGTCGGGCAGCTCGAGCCAGCCCGCGCCGGCGCCGGTCGACGGCTCGACCGCGATGCGCACCTCGACCTCCCAGGCGCCGCCGCGCCGCCGCACGAGGTAGCTCATCGGACCGAAGAAGAGGCCGTAGTGCGGCATCATCCCGGCGATCCGCCGCTCCCCCTCCGGCGCATCCCCGTGGAACACGCGGCGCGGGGGCGGCAGGCACAGGTACGCGTCCTTCGCGACAGTGTCGGCCAGGATGTCCCGGAACGTGGCCTCGCGGCCTTCGAGAACCGGCCCGCTCATCGCCTCGAGCTCCGCGGCGATCGCCGTGACCGGGAGCTCGCGCCCGGAGGCCTCGCCCGCCGAGGCGCCGCTCCCCTCGCGCGGAGCAGCTCCACAGGCCCCCAGCGCGAGCCCCGCGGCCCCGACGAGCGCGGCGCGGGCGGCGCGGCACAGCCGAGTGAGGCCTCGCCAGGCCAGCCGCGGCGCGTGGTCTACAGCGCGGCCACTTTGTCTTGCGCCCGCAGCGTGAAGCGAGATACGTCGTACGTGGAACGCTGCACGCTGGCGTCGCGTCCACGCTGTAGAAGACGCGCCGCCGGACGCCGTGCGCGCAGGGGGGGCTCGCGTAGGCGTGGAGGTCAACGCCGCTCACTTACGGGGAGTTGCATCAGGAATCAACGCATCCGGGGCGAAACCGGGGAGCCGGCCGTCCGTACGTGATGCGACGACGCGATGCGAAGACGAGGGGCTCGGCGCGGTCGAGCTGCGAGGTGGGCCCCGACGGGCTCGGACGTGCGAGGCGCGCCATGCGGGCGGCGCGCGCGGCGGGCTCGGTATCTCGACGAAAACGAAGCGGAACCTGGAGGCTCAGATGACGATGGACATGGGCAAGACGTTGGCGTTGACGGCGGTGTCGGGCATGGTGGCGGGCCTCGCGGGCTGTGCCTCGTCGCCGCCGCCCGACCCCGAGACGGCAGCTCCCGCGGGCGAGCCCGCGGCGGCGGAGGCGCCGGCAGAGGCCAGCGCCAAGGAGTGCTGCGCCGGCAAGAACGAGTGCAAGGGCAAGGGCGGCTGCAAGGGGAATGGCCACGACTGCTCGGGCAAGAACGAGTGCAAGGGCCAGGGCGGCTGCAAGCCGGCGGACTGCGGCGGCCACTGAGCCGCTGAGCCGCGCGACGGTCCGGCCCGCGGCGAGCCCGCGGACCCGGGCCGTCGCGGGCTCGCCATGCGCCATGGTGAACCTCGAACGCATGCGGCTGGGGCTCCCCGATCTCGGCGTCGGCGTGGGGCTGCGCATCCCGCACTACCGCCACGTCTTCGAGCATCGGCCCCGGGTCGACTGGTTCGAGATCATCAGCGAGAACTTCATGGTCGACGGCGGCATGCCGATCGCCAACCTGGAGCGCGCCCTCGCGAGCTACCGCGTCGTCCAGCACGGCGTCTCGCTCTCGATCGGCAGCACGGATCCGCTCGATTTCGACTACCTCCGCCGGCTGAAGGCGCTCCTCGGCAAGGTGCGCTCCCCCTGGGTGAGCGATCACCTGTGCTGGACCGGCGCGCACGGGGTCAACCTGCACGACCTGCTCCCGCTGCCGTACACGGAGGAGGCCGTGCGGCACGTCGCGGCGCGGGCGCGCGCGGTGCAGGACTTCCTCGAGGTCCGGCTCGCCCTGGAGAACGTGTCGAGCTACCTGACCTTCACCGCGAGCCGCATGAGCGAGTGGGAGTTCCTCTCGGCGGTGGCGGAGGAGGCCGACTGCGGCATCCTGCTCGACGTCAACAACGTCTACGTCTCCTCGTACAACCACGGCTTCGATCCGGGCGCCTACGTCGACGGGGTGCCGCACCATCGGATCGTGCAGTTTCACCTCGCCGGCCACACGCACCACGGCAGGTACATCCTCGACACCCACAGCGATCACGTGACCGACGCCGTGTGGGCGCTGTACCGGCGCGCGGTCGAGCACACAGGCGACGTCTCGACGCTGATCGAGTGGGACGACGACATCCCCGCGTTCGAGGTCCTCGCCGCCGAGGCGGAGAAGGCGCGGGCGATCCGGGAGGAGGTCGCGCGTGCGCGCGCCGCCTGAAGCGCCCCCGGCGGCGCTGGTCGCGCTGATGGGCGAGCTCACCCGCATGTTCACGGCCGGCGCGCCGCTCCCGGACGACGCCGCGCTCGCCGGCCGGTGCCGCGAGCACGTCGCGGGGAACGAGCGGCTCACGCCCGCCGAGCAGGCCGACATCTACCGCCGGCAGTTCTGGCTGCGCCACCGGGACACGCTCCGCGAGGACTACCCCGGGCTCGCGCACGTCCTCGGCGAGGAAGACTTCGACGCGTTCTGCCGGACGTACCTCTCGGCGCACCCGCCCGCGAGCTTCACCCTGCGGGAGCTCGGCCGCCACGTCGCCGATTTCGTGAATACATACGAAGGTTTTCCCCCTACCCTCCGCGAGCTGGCGCGCGACGTCGCGCGGTACGAGCACGCCCTGGTCGACCTGTTCGACGGCGCTTCACCCCCGCCGCTCGATCCGGCGAAGGTGACCGGCATGCCCGAGGACGGCTGGTCCACCGCCCGGATCTTCCTGCACCCGCTGCTCGCGCTGATGCAGCTCCGTTACCCGGCGCACGCCCTCCGCCGCGAGCTCAGGCAGGGCAGGTCGCCCGCGCTCCCCGCGCCCCGCCCGGTCCACCTCGCCGTGTTCCGCAGCCCGGTCGATCTGACGATCCGCTGCGAGGAGCTCGACCCGCAGGCGTTCGCGCTCCTCGAGGCGCTCGGGCGGGGCGTGCCGCTCGTCGCGGCGTGCGAGCAGGTGGCCGCCGGCATGGGCAGGACCGCGGGCGCTGACCAGGCCGCAGGCGCTGACCAGACCGCAGGCGCTGACCAGGCTGCGGGCGCGGCGCTCGCCGCCCGCGTCGGCGTCTGGTTCCAGCAGTGGACGAGCTGGGGCTTGATCGTCGACGTCGCGCAGGGCGCCCGCGCCGAAGGCGGCTAAGATGGCGCGGTGACCACCATCGCCCAGCGCACGCTCGAGGTCCGCACGAGCGGCCGAGGTTTCGTGGACATCACGCGCGAGGTCGCGCGCGTCGTCGCCGCCGCCGGCGTCGACGTCGGCCTCTGCGCCGTGTTCCTCCAGCACACCTCGGCGAGCCTCGTCATCCAGGAAAACGCTGATCCGGCCGTCCTCCGCGATCTGGAGCGCTGGATGTCGCGCCTCGCCCCCGAGGGCCGCGACTACGAGCACGACGACGAGGGCCCCGACGACATGCCGGGCCACCTCCGCAGCGCCGTCACCCGCTCGAGCGAGGTGATCCCTGTCTCCGGCGGCCGCCTCGCGCTCGGGACCTGGCAAGCCCTGTACGTCTGGGAGCATCGTAGTTCTCCCCACGTGCGCCGTGTGGTAGTGACCGTAACCGGCACCACAGCAGGGGGCTGAGTGGTATGCTTGGAGGGTCGATGCCCTGGATGAGCCCGGCGCTCCCCGGAGGGCTGCTCGTCCGCCGTGCCCGGCAGGCCGTGCCCGCGGCGCGAGCGCTCCACGCGATCCCTCACTTTTCAGCGGAACGAGAGCGATGAGCCTTCAGACGACGTTCATGGGAATCTTCGACACCGCGCGGATCTGCGTTCCGACCGTGGTGGACGCAGTGCGGGGGCGCGTGACGCTCGAGCGCTGTGACGAGCGGCTGGACTGGTGGGCGCGCAAGGTCCTCGAGGACGCGGACGTGGATCTCGTGGTGCGCGGGCGCGAGCACGCCGCTGGCACGCGGCCGTTCGTGGTGATGTCGAACCACCAGAGCCTCTTCGATATCCCCGTTGTGTTCCGCGCCATCCCTGGTCGGCTCCGGATGATCGCCAAGAAGGAGCTGTTCCACGTGCCGATCTTCGGCCAGGCGATGAAGGCGGCCGGGTTCATCCGGATCAACCGGGGCAACCATGTCCAGGCCAGCGCGAGCCTGCAGGTCGGCGCCTCCATGCTCCAGGACGGCACCCGGGTCTGGATCGCCCCGGAGGGCACGCGCAGCAAGACCGGCGCGCTCCTGCCGTTCAAGAGCGGCGGCTTCCGGATGGCGATCGAGACCAACACGCCGATCCTCCCGGTCGCGATCGACGGGACGCGCCGCGTGCTGCGGGCGAAGGATTTCGTGGTGCAGCAGCACCACCGGGTGGTGGTCACGATCATGCCGCCGATCGATCCGGCGCCCTACGGGGCCGGCGGCCGCAGCCGCCTCATGCGGGATGTGCGCGCGGCGATCGCCGGCGCCCTCGGCCACGACCCGGGGCTGGTCCACAAGGGCGCCGGGGTGGCGACCTCGCCGACGCCCTAGGCTGACGAGGTCAGAACCGCTCCGCTCCCCCCGCCGACACCGGCCCCCCGAGCTGGAGCGCGCCCTCCGCGGCCTCGGCGCGGGAGCGGTGCTCCTCCGGCGGGGGAGCTCTGAGCGCCCAGGGGCTCCGCTTCGCCGCGAGGTCGTCCCCGCCCTCGCCGGGGGGGAGGTGCTCCGCCGTGAGCCAGCTCCAGAAGGCGTCGGCCCAGCGCGCGCCCCCCTCCTCGTTCGGGTGGATCTTGTCCTTCTGCCGCGGGAGCGGGCCCGGGACGAGCGCGTCGGAGTCGAAGAAGCGGCACGGCGCCGAGTTCGTCCGGATCACGTCGATGATCCCGGTGTCCTTGCGCCAGAGCGGTGGGGAGACCCACACGCACGGGCGGCCGCCGATCGCCTTGATGATGCGCCGGACCGCGCCGGCGTGGGCCGGGGGGTTGACGTTCTCGACCTCGTTCGCGCCGAGGCTGATGATCACGAGGTCCGGCTGGTAGTTCGCGACGAGGAGCTCCATCCTGGACGCCCACGTGACCGTGTACGAGCTGGTCTCCGCCTTCACCGCATAGCGCACGCGGAGCGCCTGCATCCGCGGGCGGAGCGCCTGCGCGAAGCCGGCCAGCGCGAACGAGTCGCCGACGTGGAGGACCGCCGTGTTGGGCGGCACCGTGAACGCCGGCGGCGCGCGGTCGTCGTCGCGTCCGCGCGCCGCGGCGGCAGCCTCGGACGGCGCAGTCGAGGCGGCGGACCCCGGAGGACCGGCGGCCGGCGGCTCGGCTCCAATCGGCGGCGCCGCGGTCGCCGGCGCGACGCGCGGCCCGGGCGCCGGCGCGCCGCCGCTGCCGCCGCACGCCATGCCCGCCACCGCCAGCCCGGCGAGCGCCCATCTCCTGACCCGGATCTCCCTGCCCATGCTCGCTCCGCCGATGGCGCCAGGCCCGCCGCCGCAGGCGCCAGGGGCGCACGCGGCCGGCCGGAAGGTCGCGCGGCGCACTCTAGGGCAGGCAGCGTCCGCACGGCAATCATTGAGCAGACGGCCCGCAGGCCTTATGAAATGCGCATGAGCTTCCGTCTGTTTGGAGTCTCGGTCGACGTCCAGCTCGGGTTCTGGCTCTCCGCCGCGCTGCTCGGGTACGGGATCGTGGCCAGGGAACAGTACCAGCTGTTCGTCGTGTGGATCCTCGTGGTCTTCCTGTCGGTCCTGATGCACGAGTTCGGCCACGCGCTCGCCATCAAGCGCCACCGGATCGAGCCGGAGATCACGCTGCACTTCATGGGGGGAACCACGACGTGGCGGTCGCTCCTGCCGCTCGGGCGGCTCCAGCACGTGCTGATCAGCCTGGCCGGCCCCTTCGCCGGCTTCTTCGTCGCCGGCATCCTGCACCTCCTGCTCCGTTACGTCCCGGCCCTCGACGCCCTCCCGCCGATGGTGCTCAGCGGGATGCAGATGCTCATCCAGGTCAACGTGGCGTGGGGCGTCCTCAACCTGATCCCGGTGCTCCCGTTCGACGGCGGTCACGTCCTGGAGCACGCGCTCGGCCCCCGGCGGGCCCGGCTGACGGCGGCGATCTCGGGCGTGGCCGCCGTGCTCCTCGCCATCTTCTTCCTGCGCGCGGGGTTCTTCTTCTTCTCGTTCATCCTCGTCATGTCCGCGTTCCAGAGCCTGCAGCGGTTCCGCAGCGAGCCCGAGGCGCCGTCGCCCGCCATGAACCGCCGGCGCGCCGCGCTCCACGAGGAGCCGGTGCCGCCCGAGACGGCGGCCCTGCTCCAGCGGGCGCGACGGGCGGTCGAGGACGAGCGGACGAGCGAGGCGATGGCCCTCGCGGACGAGGTGCTCGCGCAGTCCCCGGCGCCGCCGAAGCGCGCGCTCCGCGAGGCGCACGAGCTCATCGGGTGGTCGCACCTGCTCCTCGGCGACACGAAGCGCGCGGGAGAGTCGATCGCGCAGGCGCGCAAGCACGGCGACCCGGACCCGGCGCTGGCCGGCGCGGTGCACCTCGCGCTCGGGGAGCTGAAGCAGGCGCGCAAGGTGCTCGAGGCCGCCCGCGAGGCCGGCGACGACCGGAAGGAGGTCGCGGGCCCGCTGATCCGCGTGCTCGTCGAGCAGGGCGAGGTCGCGCGGGCGGCGGCGGTCGCGCTCGACATCGTGGAGCAGCTCTCGGAGGACGACGCGCGCAGGATGGCGGAGATCGCGTTCGAGCGCGGCGCGTTCGACTGGTCGGCGCGGCTCTACGAGGCGATCTTCCGCCGCGCGGGCCTGAGCGAGGACGCCTACGGCGCCGCGCGCGCGAGCGCCAAGGACGGGAACCGGGACCGGGCCATCGAGCTGCTCCGGCGCGCGGTGGAGGCCGGCTTCTCGGATCGGGCGCGGGCGTGGTCGGACTCGGCGCTCGAGGCGCTCCGGGGCGCGGAGCTCGAGGCGGTGCTGCCGCGACCGTGACGGGCAGGCTCCGCGCGTCCGAAATCCCTGCGAGATCTCGGACGCGCGGGACTACGCTCGGCGCGTGCGCATCCAGGTGCCGTTCCTTCGCGTGGGGCCGATCGAGGTCCCGCCGCCCGCCTACCAGTCCGAGGGAGCCGTCGGGCTCGACCTCTGCGCCGCCGTCGACGCGCCGGTGACGCTCGCGCCCGGGGAGCGGAAGCTCCTGCCCACGGGCTACGCCGTCGCCCTGCCCGACGGCCACGAGGGGCAGGTGCGACCCCGCTCGGGGCTCGCGCTCCACCATGGCGTCACCGTGCTCAACACCCCGGGCACGATCGACCCGGACTACCGCGGGGAGATCAAGGTCGTCTTGATCAACCTCGGCGCCGAGCCGTTCACCGTGCGCCGGGGCGACCGGATCGCGCAGCTCGTGATCTGCCCTGTCGCCCTCGCCGACGTGGTCCTCGTCCCCGAGCTCGCGCCGACAGCGCGCGGCGCGGGCGGCTACGGCTCGACCGGCGTGCGCAGGGAGCCGTAGGTCCGCCTCGCGCCTAGCGCCTCGCGGCGCGCGGCGGGCCGGCTCACGGCGGCGGCCTGAGCTCCTCGATCAGGAAGGTCCACACCGCGGACACGCGGGGGACGTCGCGCAGCGCGCGGTGCCCGACCAGCCAGAGATCGTCGACCGGCCACTCCGCCGCGCTCGCCTCGAGCGCGCCCGCGAACCGCAGCGGCGCGAGCGCGCGCCCGTGCATGTACGGCTCGGGGACCAGCAGCGCGCCGAGCCCGGTCTCCGCCGCGGTGAGCTGCGACAGGAAGAAGCTCGTGCGCAGCGCGATGTCCGCTCCGGGCGCATGGCGCGCGAGCCAGCGCGACGCCGGGAAGCTGGCGAGGTCGCGGTCCCAGGCGATCCACGGCACGGCCTCCCACGACGCCACGCGCCCGGCGTCCTTCACGAGCTGCCTCGAACCCGCGGCGACCCAGCGCGCCGACGCGAGCTTCGTCACGACGAGGTCGGCGCCCTCCGGCCGGACCGAGCGGAGGGCGATGTCCGCCTCGTGGCGGGTGAGATCGACCACGCGCGCGGACGCGTCCAGCTCGATCCGGATCCTCGGGTGGCGCGCGCGGAGGCGCACGAGCGCGGGCGCGACGAACACGTCCGCCTCCCCCGGGGCGACGCTCAGACGGACGACGCCCTCCGCTTCCGCCTCCGCGCCCGACGCGTCGCGCGCGAGGCGCCGGTGCGCCGCCTCCATCGCCTCGGCCGCCGGCAGCACGAGCTCGGCGATGCGCGTGGGGACGAGCCCGTCGCGCGTCCGGTCGAAGAGGCGCGCGCCGAGCGCTGTCTCGAGCGCCGTCAGGCGGCGGCTCACCGTCGACGTGTCGAGGCCGAGCCGCGCGCCAGCCTGGCCCAGGCTCCCGTGCCGGTGGACGGCGAGGAAGATGCGCACGTCGTCCCACCGCGCGTCGCCGAGGTCCTGCGATCTCGCCGCCATGCGCCGCGCTAGCGATCCGACGTGAACAGCCGGAACACGGCGATCCCGATCCCGAGGACGACGAGGGCCACCGCGACGTGAAGGACCCGGACCGGGCCCACGCCGAGGCGCTGGCCGTCGAAGAGCAGCGACGCGGCCCCGAGATCGAGCAGCGTGATGACGACGCCCGCGCCGGCGAGCCGCACCGGCAAGGCGAACATCTCCATGAGCTCCGCCGTGCTCAGGCTGTGGCGCGCGGGCGCGCGGTCCATCAGCGGGGGCGGCATGCGGGACGGCCGCGCGCCGAGCGCGGGCGCCGGGGGGGACCAGTCGAGCGCGAGCGGCACGACGGGCTCGGTGGGCAGGCTGTGCGGCGGGAGGCGGCCGACGCCGCGCTCGGGCAGGTCGATCTCCTGCGTCGCCATGTCCGCGAGCGCCGCGGGCGCGGTCAGGCCTGCGCCCGCGAGGCCCAGCGCGCGCGTGGCCCGCGGCGCCGCGGGCGCGACCGAGGTACGGGAGCGGGCCGCCGGCGGCGCGTGGCTCCGGCCGGGCAGCGCGATCGGCGGCGCGCTCCGCGGCAGGCCGAGCGCCTGCTCGACCTCGTCCCAGAGCGCCCCGACGTCGCGGTAGCGATCGCGCGGGTCCACCGCGAGCGCTCGCCGGAAGACGCCCTCCAGCGCGTCGGGCACGAGCACGCCCTCGCTCCGCGGCGTGGGGCGGCGCTTCTCGTCGAGCACCGTGCCCATCATCGCGACGTGATCGCCGGCGATGATCTCGCGGCCGGCGAGCGCCTCGACCACGGTGACGGCGAGCCCCCAGACGTCGGTCCAGGGGCCGGTCTTGCCGAAGCGCTTCGGCGCCCACTGCTCGGGCGCGCCGTACGCTGGCGTGAACGCCGTCGCGAGGCCGCCCGACGTGGTGGCGGTCTGCCCGGCCATGACCGTCGCGGCGTCGCGGGCGCGGGCGATCCCGAAATCGAGGATCTTCACGACCTCGGCGCCGTGGATCTGCGCGAGGAAGATGTTCGCCGGCTTGAGATCGCGGTGCACCACGCACATGGGGCCGCCCGGCCCGGGGAAGTGGTGCGCCGCCTCGAGCGCGCGCGCCACCGGGGTGAGCAGCCGGATCACCTCGCCCGGCGAGAGCGGCGGCAGCCGCTGCGCCGCGCGGGCGGCGATGTGGCTCGCGAGCGTGCCGCCCTCGAGCCACTCCAGCGCGATGAACGGCACGAAGACGCCGGTCGCGGTCGAGATCACGTCGTGGTGCAGCGGCCGGACGACGGCCGGGATCGCGGCCGAGAGGCGGAACAGGAGCTCCGCCTCCTCGCGGAACTTGTCGAGGAACTGCGCGCGCAGCTGCTCGGGCAGCGTCCCCGGGACCTTGAGGCACTTGAGCGCGACAGGCGCCCGGAAGGCCTCGTGGTGCGCCCGGTACACGACGCCGAACCCTCCTTCGGCGACGACCCGCTCCACCTTGAACGCCCCCTGGGTCGTGCCGACGATCCCGAAGACGTCATCGGCCATCCGCCCGAGGGTACACGACCTCGACGGAGCTTCGAAAGGGCCCCGGGGACGCGGTCCTGCCAACCACCCGCGACCACCTCGCTCCAGTCAAGAGGCCAGAGGCTCCGGTGAGCGCTGCGCCGCCCCGGCGGGCTCTGCCGTAGCCTCGGCCGCCCGCTTCCCCCCGGCGCCGGGCGTCCGGGCTGCTCTTCAGGGGCGCCCAGGGGCGTCCCCTGCCCCGGGGTGCGTCCCGACCGTCCGCCCGGGCCACACTCGGTGGTCCGTTTCACGCCGCGTCGCGCTAGGCTCGCCGTCATGCCGCCGCGTCGCCGTGAGGTCGATCGACCTCTTCGCAAAGAAGTTCGCCTGCTTGGCCGCTTGCTCGGTGAAGTTCTGATCGAGCAGGAGGGTGAAGAGCTCTTCGCTCTGGAGGAGCGCATCCGCACGCTCGCCATCCGCCGCCGTCGCGGCCCCAGCGAGGGGCGCGCGCACGCGTCCGCGGAGCTCAGCAAGCTGCTCGCGACCTTGCCACACGACCGCATCGAGCCTGTCATCCGCGCGTTCACGGTCTACTTCCGGCTGGTCAACCTCGCGGAGCAGCACCACCGCATCCGCCGCGCGCGCGCCTACGCGAGGGACCCCGGCGCGCGCCCGCAGCGCGGCTCGCTCGAGGCCGCGATGCGCACGCTCAAGGACGCCGGCGTGCCCGCGGAGCGCGTGCGCGCCGCGCTCCGGTCGCTCGACGTCACCCTCACCCTCACCGCGCACCCGACCGAGGCCGCGCGGCGCACCGTCCTCGAGAAGCTCTACCGCATCGCGAAGAACCTCGAGGAGCGCGACCGCTGTCACCTCACGCCGGACGAGTCGGCGAGCAAGCTCGCCGAGATCCGCGAGGAGATCACCGCGGTCTGGCAGACCGACGAGGTGCGGCGCGATCGGCCCACCGTCGGCGACGAGGTGAAGAACGTCGCCTGGTACATCGAGGAGATCCTCTGGGACCTGCTCCCCGAGCTCCCCGCCGCGCTCGGGCGCGCGTTCGAGGCCGCGTACGGCGAGCCGCTCGACGCCGAGATCGTGCCGCTCCGCATCCACTCGTGGGTCGGCGCCGACATGGACGGCAACCCGCTCGTCCTGCCCGCCGTCCTCGAGGACGCGCTCTTCGCCTACCGCATCCGGGGCCTGCGCCGGCTCGTCCGGGCGGCGCGCGAGCTCGGCGGCGCGCTCTCGCAGTCGCTCCGGCACGTCACGCCGCCGCCCTGGTTCATCGCCTCGATCGAGGAAGACGCCGCCGCGATGCCCGAGGTGGCCGCGCACTTCGGCCCGCGCACCGAGGGCGAGCCGTGGCGCCGCAAGCTGCGCTTCATCGAGGCGCGCCTCACCGCCACGCTCGAGCACGCCGAGCACGGCCGCGCGGAGGCCCGCGCGCGCTCCGGGCAGGGGCCCGCGCTCGAGGGGCGCGCCTTCGTGCGCCCCGAGGAGCCGACGCTCGCGGTCCCCTACCGCGAGCCGTCGGAGCTCGAGCGCGACCTCGCGCTCGTCGCCGACAGCCTCCGCGCCGCGGGCTGCGCGCGCGCGGGCGAGCGGCGCGCCCGCGCCCTGCTCATGCGGGTGCGCGCGCTCGGCTTCGCGCTCGCGGAGCTCGAGATGCGCGCCCCGGCCGAGGACGCGCGCGCCGCGGCGACCGCGCTCGCCGAGGGCCGCGTCGAGCCGGCGCAGATGTCGCCCGAGGCGCGCCGCGTGTTCGAGGCGCTCCAGCGCATCGCCGCCGCGCAGCGCGACAGCGGCGAGTCGTCGTGCCGCACGCTCGTGCTGTCGATGACGCAGAGCGAGAACGACATCCTCGCCGCGCTCGCGTGCGCCAGGGCCGCCGGGCTGTGGGACGAGGCGCGGTCGTGCGCGCGCCTCGACGTGGTCCCGCTGTTCGAGACGCTCGGCGCGCTGAACGACAGCGCGAGGATCCTGCGCGCGCTGCTCGCGCACCCGGAGTACCGCCCGCACGTCCTCGCCCGCGGCGTGCAGGAGGTGATGATCGGCTACAGCGACTCGGGCAAGGAGGTCGGCCTGCTCGCGGCGAGCGCGGCGCTCCGGCGCGTGCAGGAGACGCTGCCGAAGATCGCCGCGGAGGCGGAGCTGCCGCTCCGCGTCTTCCACGGCCGCGGCGAGTCGGTGGCGCGCGGCGGCGGCCCGGCGCACCAGGCGCTGCTCGCGCTGCCGGCCGGCAGCGTCGGCGGCCGCTACAAGGCGACGGAGCAGGGCGAGGCGCTCGACCACAAGTACGCCCGCCCCGAGCTCGCGATGCGCACGCTGGAGCTCATGCTGAGCGGGGTCATCCTCCACACGCTGGGCGCGCAGCCGCGGCCGCCGGCCGCCTCCGAGCTGCGCTACTCCGCGGCGTTCGATGAGCTCGCAGAGACGGGGCGGCGCGTCTACCGACAGCTCGTCTGGGAGGAGCCCAGGTTCGTGGAGTTCTTCACGGCGGTGACCCCGATCGACGAGATCGCGCGCCTGCCGCTCGGCTCGCGCCCGAGCAAGCGGCGCGCGGGCGGCCTGGAGTCGCTGCGCGCGATCCCGTGGGTCTTCGCGTGGACGCAGAACCGGGCCATCCTCCCCGGATGGTACGGCGTCGGCAGCGGCCTCGAGGCGATGGGCCAGCGGCCCGAGGGCGCGGAGCTGCTGAAGGAGATGATGGCGTCGTGGCCGTTCTTCCGGGCGGTCATCGACAACGTGGAGATGGTGCTCGCGAAGGCCGACATGACGATCTTCGCGGGGTACGCCGAGCTCGCCCCGTCCGCCGCGCGCAAGGCGGTCGCGCCGCGGATCATCGCGGAGTACCGGCTGACGCGGTCGTGGCTCAAGCGGCTCACCGGCAACCGGCGGCTGCTCGAGGGCAACCCGACGCTCCAGCGGTCCATCTCGCTGCGCAACCCCTACGTCGACCCCCTTTCATTCTTGCAAGTCGAGCTCCTGCGGGCGAGCCGCGGCGGCGACTCCGGGCGCGATCGGTCGCTCCTGCTCACGCTGAACGGCATCGCCGCGGGTATGCGGAACACGGGCTGATCGCCGCCGCGTCGCCGCGTCGCCTCCGGTCGGCGCCGCGCGACGCGGCGCCCTCGTCCAGCGCCCCGGGGCCGCGCGACGGTCGCTCGACGCCGCGCGACGCGGCCCCATCACCCAACGCCGCGCGGCACGGTCGCCCAACGCCGGGCGTCGTCGGGCGACCGCATCGAACGCGTGACAATCGCTCGGCCAACCTCGGCGTCGCGTGGTAGAAGGCCGGCGCCATGACCAGCATCGTCGAGTTCGGACGTCCCGACACCCTCCCGGCATCGGACAAGCGCCTGCTGCTCGTCTTCGACGGCGGCAATGCCCCCGGCTACTCCTCGGTCGCTGTCGCGCTGACCGAGGAGGCGGCGCGACGAGGCTTCGAGGTGTGGGCCGCGACCGAGGGCTTCCGCTCCCTGACCGCGGACGCGCGCGCCCAGCCCCAGTTCGAGCGCCTCATCATGAGCCGCCGCCAGCGCTACTCCCTGCTCGCGCAGGGCATCCCGGCGCGCTCGATGGGCCGGCGCGTGCTCGACGCCGGCAGCGATTTCCGGAGCGAGCGCTACACCGGCTTCCTCGATCGCGAGCGGCGCAAGCAGGCCGCCGTGACGTTCAAGGAGCAGGGGTTCACGCACCTCATCTGCGTCGGCGGCAACGGCACGTTCGAGGGCATCAAGGCGTGGCTCGACGAGTTCGAGGTGCGCCCGCAATCCGGCTTCGTCAACGTATCCATCGACAACGACCTGGAGGGCGACCGCGCGATCGGCTTCCTCTCGGGCGTGGAGACGGGCGCCAACATCGCGCGCGGGCTCTACGAGGACGCCTACACGCACAAGCGCATCTACATCCTCGAGATGATGGGCAACCGCAGCGGGCGGCACGCGCTGCACTGCGCGGTGGCGGCCCGGGCGCACCTCATCGTGCTCCCCTTCTTCCGCTTCCCCCAGGACGTGCTGAGCGAGCTCGCCGAGGGCCTCGGGCGCGCCGACTACGCGCTCGTCATCGTCGCCGAGGGCTACGAGGCCGAGCGCCGCCGCAAGGAGCACCCCGGCGTGTCGGCGAGCGTGTTCCTGAAGCAGCAGCTCGAGGGCGCGGGGCTCCGCGACACGCCCGACAAGCGCGTCATCGCCGAGCCGTTCAGCCGGTACATCCGCGGGATCCGCCCCGCCTTCCTCGACGTCTCGGCCGCGTTCCTCAAGGCGTCGCTGCTCCTGTCGGCCTTCGACGAGGGCAAGACCGAGGTGATGCCGTACGTGCTCGCCGCGAACGACGTCGGCGTGCTGGATTTCGCCTCCATACGGCGCGAGGACGGCGTCGAGCGCGCCTTCCTGCCGCTGCTCGACCGGCTCGATCTGGCGCGCTTCAAGACCTGGATCCTCGACCATTTCATCAGCCTCGCGCCGCACCGGCCGAGCCGCGCGCCCTCGCCGGCCGGCTGAGGCGCCGGCTCACGCGACCGCGCGGGTGAGCGCGCCCGCGAGGTGCTCGCGCGCCCAGCCCTCGAACCGCCGCCACCCGACCTCCGGGCTGGCGGCGTGGAGCGCCGTGAGGTCGACGCCGGGGCCGCCGCGCGCGAGCCAGCGGAACAGGGCGGCGAGGTCCTCGCTGCGGGCGCGCACCTCGCCGATCGGCACCTCGGCGTAGCGGATCTCGCGGCCGGCCACGCGGGAGAGCGCCGCCGTCGTCTCGGCGCCCGTGAGCTCGTCGGAGGCGAGCTCGATCCGGCGCCCGAGGAAGTCGCGCCGGCGCTCGATCACGAGCGCCGCGAACCGCGCCATGTCGTCCGTCGCGAGCTGCTGGAGCGGGCAATCCTCGGGGAGCGGGACGGCGTACACGCCGCGCCGGAGGGCGAAGAGCGACGCGGGCGAGAGCAGGTTTTCCATGAGGTAGACCGGCCCGAGGATCGTGCACGGCACGCCGAGCGCGGCGATGTACCGCTCGACGGTCGCCTTGCCCTCGAGGTGCGGGACGCCCGTGCCCCGGTCGGCGCCCGCGACCGACGCGTAGACGAGGTGCGCCCCGCCGGCGGCCTTGACCGCCTCGGCGGCTGCGAGCCCCTGTCGCACCTCGGCTTCGGCGCCGCGCTCGATCGGCGCGCCCATGGCGAAGACCGCGTCGACGCCGGCCGCCGCGCGCGCGATCGAGAGCGGCTCGTCGAAGCTGCCCTGGGCGACCTCGGCCCCGAGATCGACGAGGCGCGCCGCGGCGGGGTCGGACCTGCAGACGAGGGCGCGCACGCGGTGGCCGCGGGCGAGCAGAGACCGCGCGATCGCCCCGCCCTGCGCCCCGGCCGCCCCCGTCACGAGCACCCGCATGCGGCGCGCTATGGGGAGCCGCCGCGCGCACCGTAAGCCCCTCGCGGCGCGCGCGGGCGCGGACGCCGCGCTCGGTCGCGCGCCGGCGGCGCTGCCCCCGGGTGATCGCGCGGCGGAGCCGCGCGGTCAGGGCCTGCCGCTGATGGCGCTCGCGACGGTGTAGATGATCGCGGAGAGGATGGCGGAGGCGGGGATCGTGAAGATCCAGGCCCAGACGATGCGGCCGGCGACGCCCCAGCGGACGGTGGACAGGCGGCCGCTCGCGCCGCCGACGCCGACGATGGCGCCCGTGATCGTGTGGGTGGTGCTCACGGGGATGCCGAGCGCCGTGGCGCTGAACAGCGTCGCCGCGCCGGCGGTCTCGGCCGCGAAGCCGCCCACCGGCTTGAGCTTCGTGATCTTCATGCCCATCGTCTTCACGATGCGCCAGCCGCCGGAGAGCGTGCCGAGGCCCATCGCCGCGTGGCAGACGAGCACGACCCAGAGCATCGGCTTCGGGTCGTGGCCGCCGTCCTGGAAGCCCGCGGAGATGAGGAGCGCCGTGATGATGCCCATCGTCTTCTGGGCGTCGTTGCCGCCGTGCCCGAGCGAGTAGGCCGCGGCGGAGAGCAGCTGCAGCCGGCGGAACCGAGAGCCCACCTTCCCCGGGGTCCAGCCCTGCGCGAGCAGCTTGATCGCGTGCATGAGCGAGAAGCCGATGATGGCGCCGAGCAGGGGCGACACGATGATGAACGCCGCTGTCTTGCCGAAGACCGTCGCGTCGAGCACGGAGAGCCGCCCAGCGCTCCTCACCGCGGCCCCCGCGAAGCCGCCCATCAGCGCGTGCGACGACGACGACGGCAGCCCCCACCACCAGGTGAGCAGGTTCCAGAGGATCGCGCCGAGGAGGCTGCCAAGGATGACGTTCGGGGTGATGAACGCCGGCTCGACGCCCTTCGCGATGTTGCGCGCGACCGTGGGCTCGAACAGCGCGAACGCGATGAAGTTGAAGACCGCCGCCCAGAGCACCGCGCTGCGCGGCGACAGCACGCGCGTCGAGACGATGGTCGCGATCGAGTTCGCGGCGTCGTGAAAGCCGTTGATGTAGTCAAACACCAGCGCGATCGCGACGATGACGATGATGTAGGTGGTCATGCGTGCTCGAGCACGATGCCTTCGATGATGTTCGCGACGTCCTCGCAGCGGTCCGTCGCGTTCTCAAGAAGGTCATAGATGTCGCGCCACTTCATCACGAGGAGCGGGTCGTTCCCCTTCCTGAAGAGCGCCGCCAGGGCGGTGCGGTAGTGGCCGTCCGCCGTGTTCTCCAGCTTGTTGATCTCGACGCAGAGCTCGAGGAGGTTCGGCTGCCGCTTCAGGTCCCGGAGCGACTGGACGGCCGTGCTCATGACGGTGCACGAGTCGACCACCGCCTGCGCGAGCAGCCGCGCCTCCGGCAGGGCGCCGTCGATCTCGAAGAGCACGAGCCGCACGCTCGCCGCCTCGATGCAGTCGAGCACGTCGTCGAGCCGGGTGATCAGGGCGTGGATCTCCTCGCGGTCGAGGGGGGTGATCCAGGTCTGGTGGAGCGCCGCCAGGCACTCGTGGGCGATGTTGTCGGCCTCGTCCTCGAGGTCGGAGATCTTCTTCGCGAACGCCGGCGCGTCGTCGAGCCGGTCGAGCATCTCCAGGAGGAGCTCGCTCGCGGCGACGCTCCGTTGCGCGTGGTTCGCCAGCGCGTCGAAGAAGACCGCATCACGGGTAAGTCCCATGGGGTCCGGCGTTTAGCCGTCTCCCCGCATCACGTCAACGAGTCCTCACGAGGCAGACAGAACCATGTAGCATTGTCACCTTCGCTCCGGCCGCGCGCGGCCGGAGCTCGGCGCGCGGGTGACATGGGTATCCGAAGCAAGCTAATCGCGTTCACCGTGGGGATCGCGGTCCTCGCGGCGGTGGTGTTCGACGGCTACGTCATGAAGACGCTCGGGGCCGAGCTCGGGGAGCAGACGGAGGCCGAGCTCGCCGTGCGCACGGAGCTCGTCGCCGCCACGGTCGCGAGGGCGGGCGACCTCGCGGCCGAGGCGACCGCGCTCGCGGCGGCGCTGTCGGAGCGCGCGGGCGCGCGCGTCACGCTCATCGATCCGAGCGGCGTGGTGCGGGGCGACTCGTCGGTCGCGCCGGAGCGGCTCGGGGAGCTCGAGGCGCACGCGACGCGCGACGAGGTCGCCGACGCGCGGCACCACGGCGCCGGGCGCAGCGAGCGCGTGAGCAAGACGACGCAGATGCGGATGCTCTACGCCGCGCGGCGGCTCGATCGGCCGGAAGGGCCGTGGGTCGTGCGGCTCGCGTTCGAGCCGATCGCGATCGATCGCAGCCTGTCCACCGCCCGCGCGCGCGTCGTGCAGGGCACGCTGCTCGCCCTCGCGCTCGCCGTGAGCGCGGCGCTCCTCGGGTCGCGCGCGCTCTCCGGGCGGCTCATGTACCTGACCGGCGTCGCGCGCGAGATGCGCGGCGACCTGAGCCGGCGCGCGCGCGTCCAGGGGCGCGACGAGATCGCCGCGCTCGGCAGCGCGCTGGACGACCTCGCCGAGAGCCTGGAGCACTCGCGGCGCGAGCTCGGGGGCGAGGGCGAGCGCTTCGGCGCGGTGCTCGAGTCGATGCGCGAGGGCGTGCTCGTCATCGACGAGGAGGGCGACATCGCGCTGGTGAACCCGGCGCTCTCGCAGCTGCTCGGCATCCGCGGGGACGCGGTCGGGCGCCCGCCCATCGAGGTGCTCCGCTCCGCGAGCCTGCACGAGCTCATCGAGGAGGTCGCGCTCGCGCGCGCGGCGGCGACGCGCGAGATCGAGATCGCGCCCGCGGCGCCGGGCGCGGCGGGGCCCCCGGGGCGCCGGATCCTCGTCGTGAACGCGGCGCCGCTCGCGCTGCCGCCGCAGAGCCGCGGCGCGGCGGGGGTCGTCGCCGTCTTCTTCGACGTGACCGAGCTGCGGCGCATCGAGGGGCTGCAGCGCAACTTCATCGCGAACGCGTCGCACGAGCTCCGGACGCCGGTCGCGTCGATCCGGGCGAGCAGCGAGACGCTGCTCGGCGGCGCGCTGGACGACCCGGAGGCGGCGCGCGATTTCGTCGAGGTGATCGAGCGCAACGCGGCCCGGCTGCACCGGCTCGTGAACGATCTGCTCGACCTGTCGCGCATCGACGGCCGCGAGCGGCCGCTGTCGCAGGGCGCGATCGACCTCGCGGCGCAGGCCGAGGCGGCGGTGGCGCTCCTGCGCGAGCGCGCGCGGGACAAGCGGACCGAGGTGAAGGTCGACGTCGCGCCGGGCACGCTCGTCGCGGCGGACGCGCGCGCGCTCGACCAGATCCTGACCAACCTCGTCGACAACGCGATCCACCACACGCCGGACGGCTCGCGCGTCGTCGTGCGCGCGAGGGCCGCGAACGGGCGCGTCGTCCTGGAGGTCGAGGACAACGGCCCGGGCATCCCGCCGGTGCACCAGGGCCGCGTCTTCGAGCGGTTCTACCGGGTCGATCCGGGGCGCTCCCGCGCGTCGGGAGGGACCGGGCTCGGCCTGTCGATCGCGAAGCACCTCGTCGAGGCGATGAGCGGCGACATCGTCGTGACGAACGCGGCGACCGGCGGCGCGCTCTTCCGCGTGACGCTGCCGGGCGCGACCGCCGGCGCCCAGCAGAGGTAGCCGCGGACGGCGCGGGGGCTCGGGGCGCGCGGATCTGCGCGCCACGCGCCACCCATGCATCGACCTCTGGCGGGCGGCGCTACATCGCGCAGGCCGTGCGGCACGTGTCGAAGGACTTCTGGCATGCCGTCGGATCGTCGAGCTTCGGCAGGCCGCCATCCGCGGGGAACTTCGGCGTGAGGCAGGTCTGGAGGACCGACTGACACTTGGCGGCGCACGCCGCGAGCTTGCCGGCGATCGCGCCCGCGTCTGGTGTGGTCGTGGCGCCGGCATCGGTCGCGCCGGCGTCCGGGGTCGCGCCCGCGCCTGCGTCCGCCTTGGTGCTTGCCGCGGCGGGCTGCGCCGGGGTCGCCTTCGCGGTCGCGGGGGGCGCCGCCGGGGTCGGCGTCGCGGGCGGCACGGTCCCGGTCGCCGCGGGCAGCGGCGCCGTCGCGGCCTGGGCGGTGACGTCGCCCGGCGCGGGGGCGACCTCCTCGGGATCGTCGCTGGACTTGCAGGCCGCGACCAGCAACGCTGGCGAGGCGATCATCACGGCGAAGGCAGCGAAGAGCTGGTGGGGGCGCATGGGTGCTTCATGCTGCGCCTCCGCCGAGAACGCAACCCTCGCGCGGGGTGGAGGTCTTCCAAAGAGCGCTCCGACACGAGCGCTGCTGTCGGCGGGATCGTGAGCGCTATTCCGTCCTGAAGATCACGTGGAATCCATAGCGAGTCTCGACGACGTCGCTGAGCTGATGGATGTCGAGCTCGAACGCCGCGTCGGCGAACGGCGGCAGGACGTCGGCGCGCTCGATCGTGCCGAGGGAGCCGCCGCGCGACGTCGCGCCCGCCTCTTCGCTGTACGCCGCGACCACCTCCCCGAAATCGGCGCCGCCGCGGATCTTGTCGCGCGCCTCCATCGCGCGCAGGCACGCCTCCTCGCGCGTGCGCGTCGCGCCCTCGGCGCGCTCGGCGCCGGCGTGGCGGACGAGGACGTGCTTCACGCCGATGCGCGCGGGCTCCCCGGCGCGGGCCTCCCGCTTCGCGCTGGCGGCGGCGAGGCACGCGGCCGCGCTCGGGGCGCTCGCCTCGGCGGGGGCGGCGACGTCCCGCGCCGCGGGTGGCGGCGGCTGGGATGCGCCGCACGCGGCGGTGAGCGCCGCGCCGAGGGCGGCGAGACGGGGGAGTCGGTCGAGCGGGCGCATGGCCCTCGAGCATAGCCAGGGGTTCACGGGATCGGAACATGGCGCGCATCCGGCTGACAGGGAGGTGGTGGTCCACCTGCCGGAGGACGCCTGCCTTGCGGATCAGCGCCGTCCGTCGCGCGCGGTGTTTGCATCATCCGTCGCATCGCTGGTAAGAAGTCAGCATGCAGCGCCTCCTCCTCTCGGCGGCACTGGGTGCCGCGCTGATCTCCGCTTGCAGCACCGCCTTCCGAGACAAACGCACGCCTTCGGGTGAATTCTGCAGCGACATGTACGTCGTGCCGGCGGGCCAGCTGCCCGATCGCGAGTACCATCGCCTTCAGCCCATCGCGAGCGATCCCGAGGCCCGGACGGAGGCGGAGCGCCTCGAGTCGCTGCGCAAGGCTGCGTGCGCGGTGGGCGGGGATGCGGTCATCGAGGCGGTGAACGAGGAGATCCGCACCGAGGACGGCCGCTATGCGAGCGTCGCGAGCGGGACGGCGGTGATCTGGGTCCGCCGCACGGATGGGGAGGCGAAGCCGCTGACGCTGCATCCGGCGAACAAGCCTGCCGAGTCGGCGCCGCCCCCCGAGCCCGAGGCGCCTCCTGCGGATCAGCCTGCGCCTGCGTCCGACGAGCCGTACGAGGACGCCCCTGCGGCGCCGGCCGCTCCGGGCAAGCCTGGCAAGCCCGGGGCGAAGCCGTCGTCGCCGGGCGCGGCCACCTCGGCCAAGCCGTCATCGCCCACCCCGCCCTCGTCGGCCGCCCCGCCCTCGTCGGCCACCCCGCCCTCGTCGGCCAAGCCCCCGACCCCGGCCGCCCCCGTCAAGCCCTCGCCGAAGAAGTAGGCGCAGGGGTTCCGCCCCCTGGAGGCACGGAGGGCCTCAAACGGCTCTCCGTCGTCCGTGCTGCTGTAGCATCTCTCGAGCTCCCCCACTCCTCACCTCGCACAGCGATCGTTTCTGAGGCCGTGAGCCTCGGAGAGGATGTCGTCGCGCAGGAAAGGCCAGTATTGAAGCCCTGGGCCCTCGGAGAGGCTGTTCGTCGCGCAGGAAAGGCTGATATTGCCCCCCTCGGAGAGGCTTGTTCGTCGCGGCGCGCGAGGGCCAACATTTGAAGCCGTAGGCCCTCGGAGAGGCTGTTCGTCGCGCGGCGCGGGGAGGGCCGATGTCTGAGCCCCAAATACAATGCTCCTCCGGCGAAGCCGGGGGAGCATTGTCTCAGGCGAGTTCGGCGGGGCCCCCGCGCCGCGCGACGAACAGCCTCTCCGAGGGCCGGTCCTCTCGGCACAGCCTCCTTCACGAAGGCCAGCTCGGTGGGCCCCGGATGGCCCGCGACCGCGAGCCCCCTAGCGAGCCCCCCCTGGCGCAGCCCCCTTCCGCTGCGGTTGCCCCGGCGCGGGCGGAGGCGGCTGGGCCGACGAGGAAGGCGCCGGGCTGCCGGATTTCGGCAGCACGCTCGACCCGCTCGGAAGCCCGCTCGCGTCCCCCCGGTTCGGCAGCGGCGCCGCGCCACCGGGCACGCCGCCGGCCGGCGGAAGGAGGGCCCCCCCGCTCGGCAGCACGTTCGGCTTGAGGACCCCCTGCCCTGGCAGCGTCCCCTGGGTCGGCAGCGTGCCCTGCGTCTTCTGCGGCAGCACCCCGCCCGACGGCAGGATCTGCTCGCTCCCCTCGGGCGCGCCGGTGAGCGGCTTCGGCGCCGCGTTGCCGTAGCGCAGGATGCGGAAGACCACGCGCCGGTTCTTCGACGTCATGAACTGGCAATCGGGCGAGAGCCGATCGTCCGGCCCGACGCAGCCCGTGTCGTCATAGATCGGCTGCGTGTGCCCATAGCCGACCGCCTGGAGCCGCGCGGGGTCGACGCCCTTCGCGATCAGGTACGCCATGACGCTCGCCACGCGACGCTGGGACAGCGCCATGTTGTACACGTCGGTCGCGCGCACGTCGGTGTGCCCCTCGATCCGCACCTCGCGGATGTCCGGGTTGTCGGTCAGCACCTGCGCGACCGCCTCGAGCGTCGGATTCGACTCCTCGAGGATGATGTCCCTGTCGGTCGCGAAGTGGACCTGCTCGGTGATCACGATCTCGTCGCCCTTGACGAAGGCGAGCGGGCAGCCGTTCTTTCCGTGCGGGCCGGCGGGCTTGTCGGGGCACTGGTCGTCGCGATCGAAGAAGCCGTCGCCGTCCGTGTCCAGGTCCGGACACCCGAAGTTCTCGGGGCTGCCGGGCACGTCGGGGCAGCGGTCCGCGGCGCCGATGAGGCCGTCGCGATCCGGATCATCGTTGTCGCGCTCCTGCAGGCGGTTGATCTCCTCCTGCTCCTGCGAGGTCTTCGGCTGCCACGTGATCACGTTGAAGAAGCGGATCGCGGGCGCGCCGAAGCCGCACGCCGCGCCGAAGCTGCCGCCGAACGTGATCGTGATGCCGTGCTTGGTCTGCCAGCGCAGCCCGAGGAGCGCCTCCGCCGGGATCTGCCCGGGATCGTCGGGGTAGCTCGTGAGCGACGGGTAGCCGTACACCTCGCCGATGACCGACAGGCCCCAGCGCTGCACGACGTACTGCTCGGCCGCCACGCCGAACTGCGCCATGTCGCCGACGCGCACGCCCGCGAACTGGTTGTCGGGCCGCAGCCAGATGCCGGCGTTCGCGGCGAGGAGCAGCCCGAAGTTGAACCGGTAGTCGCCGATGAGCGTCGCGCCGCCGCTCAGCGCGCCGTCGCTGGCGAACGCGTTCTGATCTCCCGTGGGGAAGTTGAGGTTGCCGGCGATCGCCATCCCGAACCCCTCCTTCACCTGCTCCTTCCGGTTCAGGTACGGGAGCGAGATCTTCGTGGAGAGGCGCAGATCGCCGACGGTGGTGCTCTTGACCGACCCCTCGGTGCCGAACCGGCGGAGGTTGCCGCCCTCCTGGAAGAGGATGAGCGGCATGGTCATCGTGACGTCGAACACGTCGAAGAAGCCGATGCCCGCGAGCAGGGCGAGCTCGAGCCGCCCGGTGATCGCGTTGACCGCCTGCTTCGTGTCGTCGCCCGCGAGGAAGAGCACGAGCGGATCGGCCGCGATATCGCTGTAGAGGCCGACGGTCGGCGAGAGGTCCCCGATGACCTCGGACTTCTGGACCATCACGAGGTCGCGCGGCGCGGCCGCCGGGCGGAAGACCTGGGCGTCGAAGCGCCCCTCCTCGGCGAGCGCGGGGCTTGCTGCGAGCAGCGCGGAGAGGGCCAGGAGCGGGAGGAGAAACAGCGAGCGCTTCCTCACGACGCACCTCCGCTGCGCCGGCGGCGCTGGCGTTCGAGCAGGGCCAGCGCCGCGAGCGTGAGGAGCGCGGCGGCCCGGGGGTTCGGGCCCTTCTGGCCGACGACCGAGACGCTGCAGATCTCGGCGAGGGTGCCGCCGCACGCGACGTTGTCCGGCATCGGGCCGAGGGCGCACTCCTTGGCGTCCGCCTCGTCGGTCCAGCGGCAGTGCTCGTTGCCGAGGCAGTCCACGTTCGACTTGCAGGAGATGTCGCACGTGTTCGTCGCGAGGTCGCAGGTGTTGCCGCAGGGACACTGGGTGTCGGCGTAGCACTCGACGCACTTCTCGCCGTCGCAGTACGGGGTGGCCTCTCCGCACGTCGCCATGCACCCCGGGTCGCACTCGTGCGTCTCGGGGTTGCAGGTGGTGCCGGCGCACTGCTCGTCCGAGGTGCAGCGCACGCAGACCGCGTTCTCGGCGAACTGGCCGAGGCAGAACGGCGTGTCCTCGCCGCAGCTGTCGCAGCGCAGCCCGCAGCGCCGGTCCTTCACGCACTCCTTGCACTCGCCGCTCAGGCAGTACTGGCCCTCGGCGCAATCCATGTCGTTGCGGCACGCGGCGCACGCCGTCCCGACGGGCCCGGGCAGGCAGAACGGCACCGGGGGCGTCTGCGGGTCGTTCGGGTCCTCGGGGCGCATGCAGTCGACGCAGCCCTCGCCGCAGCAGTTCGGCTGCGCGTTCTCCGGGATGGCGTCGACGCAGTGGCCCGTGGGGGTGTGGCACCGCTTGCCGTCGGGGCACTGCGCGTCCTCGAGGCACTCGACGCACATCGGGGTGCCGCCCGGCTCGACGGCCGCGCAGTCCATCTGCGTGCCGTTGATGCCGTTCGGACAGCAGTTGCACGAGTTGCCGGCGCACCGGTCGGCGGTGTCGCACACGACGCAGGTGCGTTCGACGCAGATCTTGCCGCGCTCGCAGTCCTCGTCGGTGTCGCACTCGTACTCTTCCTTGCACTCGTGCGTCTCGGGGTCGCAGATCTCGCCGAGTTCACAGTCCTCGTGGGTGCGGCACTGGGCGCACTGGCGGTTGCCGTTCACGTCGATGCAGAACTGCGCTTCCCCCTCGCAGCGCGAGCAGGTCTCCCCGCAGTAGTACGCGGTGTCGCACGGGGCGCAGAGGGCGGCCTCGTTGCAGTAGTAGCCCGTATCGCACTGGGCGTTGCCGGGGAGGCCGGCGAAGGCGCGGCTGCACTGCTGGCACTGATCGATGTCGGGGAACGACGGCGAGCCGCTCAGCGTCTGGTAGAACTGGGCGGGCTCGAAGAGGGTGAAGCCGACGTCCTTGAGGTTCACGCTGCCCGTCTCGCGCGCGCCGAGCTCGAAGTCATCGAACTCTCCGACGAGGAAGGACATCTCGAGCGCCGCGTGCTCCCAGAGCTCCGCGTAGAGGACCTCGAACGGGTACAGGCCCGCCTTCTCGAAGGTGACCGCGTTCGTGACGCGATACGTCGGGAGACCGACGAACGGCGGGCGGACGATGACCGGCTTCATGCCAGTGACTCTGTCGAAGAAGCTGAGGCTGACCGCGTCATCAGCATAGAAGCCGATATGGACCGGCCTGCCCTCGAGCTCCGCGGGGACACGCAGGAAGCCACGGAGCCGGGAGCCGAACGGCTGGTCGGTGCCGTGGCTGTTCCACGGGAAGTCGCACCCGCCCTCCTTGCAGGTGGGCGACATCACGTCGGTGTAATCGCCGAAGCTCAGCGGGGTGCTGTTCGGATCGGTATTGGTCGTGTTGTTGTTGCTGAAATCCAGAAGGGTCCGGATGACGTATTCGAGACGTGTCTCCTTACGGTCATCGATGAAGTCGTTGAGCTTCTCGATGAAGGGTAGGCGCTCGGTCATGTCGATGACCTCGGGATCGACGCCGGGCACGTAAAAGTGGCTCTCCGCATCATTGCGACTCGAGAGGGCCGACGCGGCGCAGAGGCCGGTCCCCTCGACCTCCGGCAACGCCTGGATGGCGGGCTCCGAGATGGTGACCGGCTCCGGCCTCAGCTGCGCGCGCAGCGTCGCTGGCAGCGCGACGCACAGGGCCGCAGCGGCCAGAGCAAGTCCTCGAATGTGCATGGCTCGGTCGCGGCTCAGCATCGCTCACGGCTTCCTGGCGCCGACCGCGGCGTCCTACCACCTGACGTCAAGAGCACGGTCCCTAGGCTACCCGGGGCGCGCAGGCGTCTGCAAGCTCCGAACAGCTCGCCAGCCGCTCGCCCCAGATGTAGGGGGCGGCCCTTCAGCTCCCCATGCTACGAGACCACGACGCGGCGCCCGCCCAGGGGCCGCCTCGAGCGAAACGATGCGCCGCGGGCGGCGAGCGCTCGTACGCGAGAACTGACACGGTGCGATGCCGACATCGTGACGGCGTCTGTTCGCACCGGATGACGCATCCGTGGCGTCCGCGCGTGCGTTACGCGACGCGGCAACCACGCAAGGGTCGGCCGCGCCCCGCGGAGCTTCCGTGCGTGGGGGGCAAGGCCCCCTCGCGATCCAGGGCGGCGCGGCGTAAAGGATCGCGATCATGACCATGACCTCGGGTCTCGCCATCGTTACAGGCGCCTCGTCCGGCATCGGCGCGGAGCTCGCGCAGCAGCTCTCGGCGCGCGGGCAGCCGGTGCTCGCCATCGGCCGGCGGGCGCACCGGCTGGAGGAGCTCGCCGCGCAGGCCGGCGCCGCCGGGCACGCGCCCATTCATCCGCTCGAGCTCGACCTCACCGCCGAGGGCGCAGCCCTCCGCGTGCGGGATCGGGCGCGCGCGCTGGGCGGCGCGGCCTGGCTCGTCAACAACGCGGGGACGACGCGGTTCGGGCCGTTTCTGGACGGGGACCCGGCAGCGCAGGCGATGCTGGTGCGGCTCAACTGCGAGAGCGTCGTCGCGCTCTGCGCGGCGATCGTCCCCGATCTCGTGGCGCGCGGCGGAGGGCGCGTGCTCAACGTCGCGTCGCTCGCGGCGTTCCAGCCGACCCCGGGATATGCGGTGTATGGAGCCACCAAGGCGTTCGTGCTCTCTCTCTCCGAGAGCCTCTCAGTGGAGCTCCACGGCACCGGCGTCACAGTGACGGCGCTGTGTCCTGGGCCGGTGACCACGGAGATCTTCGACGCAGGCGCGCCCGGCGTGCCGCGCAGGAAGTTGCCGTTCGAGCTCACGGCCGCGTGCTGCGCAGCGTACGGCATCGCGGCTGCGGATCGGGGCGATGTGGTCGCCGTCCCGACCGCGCTGAGCAAGGCGACGGCCCAGCTCTCCCGCCTGCTTCCACGCGCGGCGATTCGCCGGCTCTCATCGCGGATAGGACTCTCCTTCCTCGGCTATGGCGCCCCTCCACGACACGCCCGTGGCTGAGAAAGAGCGCGCGCGGTGCCCCGTGGAGATTGCTCCGGAGACGGGCGCCGGCGGCACTGCTGGTGCGATAGCCTCCGTTCCAGCGTCCGCGCGACCGCTCCCGCGGCAGCTCGCGAGCGCGCAACCTACCTCATGCAAGCACGAGCGTACGTCCTTGGTTCCCTCGCCAGCCTGACCCTGTGCGCCAGCGGTTGCGCGGCGCTGCTCGGCCTCGACGAGTTCGCCGGGCGGCACGGGCGCCGGCGCTGGGAGCGCGGGCGGTGTTGGGGGTGGTGGGGGCGGAGGTGAGCCCACACCCTGCACACCCGATGGGTCGGAAGCGTGCTACGGCGGCCCGCCGACCACCTGGAACAAGGGGGTGTGCCGGGAAGGCGTGCGCACCTGCAGCGCCGACGGGACATGGGGCGCATGCGAAGGCGAGATCCTGCCGGCGGTGGAGCGCTGCGACGCGGCGGACGATGAGAACTGCGACGGGCTGGAATGCATCGTCTGGACGACCGCGTATGAGCAGACGGGAGACGTCCACTTCATGGACATCGCGCGTGATGCCGATGGCAGCATGTTCGTCAGCGGCGCCTTCTTGGACACCATCACCATCGGCGGCGATACACTCTCTTCAGCCAGCACGACCGATATACTGCTCCTCAAGCTGAGCCCGACCGGAGAGCCCGTGTGGGCCAAGAAGTTTGGCGACAACGTCGTCGTCGTCGGAGACGCCGACACGCAGATCGACTTCGGCAACGGCCCACTCGCTCTGACGGACGACTCCGGATTCGTCGTGAAGCTCAGCCCCGACGCGGAGCTCGTCTGGCATCGCTTCCTGGGCAAGGACGCCCTTCCCTACGCCGTCGCCAGCTCGCCGGACGGCGAGACGCTCGTCACGGGCTGGACGAGAGCACCCGACGCCGACTGGGGCGCGGGCCCTCTCCCCGGCGCTGGAGATGACGGCCACCAGCGCCTCGTCATCGCCAAGCTAGGTCGATAGGCCCCCGTCAATCCGGCTCCCTCGGAGCAGCGAGGCGCCGGCGGCCGCGAGCCTTCGGCGTAGCGAAACGCCCCACTGTGGCGCGCCCGCTGGCGTCCCCGCCGTCAAGCGAGCGGGCATATCGGTTTCCAGCCCGAAAATCCGCCCGCTCACGATGGCACCCCCGTTGCTTAGCTTGCTGAGCACCCCGACACGGGGCCGGAGGTCATTCGATGAGCAAGGTTCTACGTGGGATTGCGGCAGGTTACGGCGCGAAAAAGCTCGGGGGCGGGTGCTTCAGCACCATCCTCATCTTCGTCCTGCTCTGGTGGGTCCTGGGCCACTTCGGCATCTTCCGCTGAGCGCCGCCCGCCGTCGCTCAGCGCGGCCGGCCCTTCTTCCGCTGCGCCTTGCGGGCGAAGAAGGCCCGCCGCGCGTCGGATGACGCTTGCCGCTTCTTCACCTTCGGCGGGGCCTTCGCGAGCGGAACGTCGACCGGCGGCTCGCCGAGGCGGCCGCGCGGCGTGAGCGACGCGCGCTGGAAGGCGATGGTCTCGCCGTCCTTCTCGAACGAGTCGTCGCGGACGTTCACGAGGCCCGCCCGCACGAGGCCGCCGAGGAGGTGCTCGAAGTCGCGCCGCTCGAGCGACCCGCCCGCGAACGCCTCGCGGTAGAGCCGCCCGGTCGGCTGCTCGCCGTCGCGCAGCGCCACAAGGATGCGCGCGATCGCCTGCGCCTCGTCGCGGCTCGGCGCCCGGAACTCCCGCGCCGCGCACGCGGCCGGGGCGCAGGCGTCGCACAGCCCGCAGGCCTCGCCGGTGTCCTCCTGGTCGCCGAAATGGCGGACCAGGTGGAGCATGCGGCAGCCGTGGCTCTCGGTGAAGCGCGCCATCTGCAGGAGCTCGGCGAGCTTGTGGCGCCGCTGCGCCTCGTAGGGCGCGCGCCACCCCGGCTCGCCCAGCGCGACGCCACCGTCCGCGTCGACGCGCGCGCCGCCGTGGATCCACAGCTTCTCCAGGGCCTTGTCCGCGACCTCGGGATCGATGCCGAGATCGTCCAGGATCACCTCCTTCGGGCGGGGCTCGCTGGAGAGAGCCCCCTCGATCCGCTGCAGGAGCGCCGGATCAGGGTAGTCGCGCTCGTGGAAGAACTCGTGCATTCGCCGGTCGACATACGAGTGCATCAGCACGGCCCGCGACGGGAGCCCGTCGCGGCCGGCGCGGCCGATCTCCTGATAATAACCCTCGACGCTCCCGGGCAGCCCAGCGTGGATGACCGTCCGCACATCGGGCTTGTCGATGCCCATGCCGAAGGCGATCGTCGCGACGATGACCTCCGTGCTGCCTTCCAGGAATGCCGCCTGGATCCGGTCGCGCACCGGGGCGGCGAGGCCCGCGTGGTACGCCTCTGCGGGGAGGTCCTCGGCCAGGCCGGCGGCGAGCGACTCGGCCTCCTTCCGGGTCGGCGCGTAGACGATGGCGGGCGTCCGGCCCTCTTGCCCGAGCAGCGCGCGCACCCGGGCGAGGCGCTCTCCGGGGCTCACCTCGAGGATCTCGATTCCCAGGTTGCTCCGCCGGAATCCATGAATGAAGCGCGCCGCAGACGCGAGCCCGAGCTGCTCGACGATGTCGTCCTGCACCACCGGCGTGGCGGTCGCGGTGAGCGCGATGACCGGCGCCGGGCGGAGCGCCGGGAGCCGCTGGCCGAGCATGCGGTAATCAGGGCGGAAGTCGTGGCCCCATTTCGAGATGCAATGGGCCTCGTCGACGGCCACGAGCACCGGCTTCCGGCGCGCGAGCAGCTCGGGGAAGCCGGGCACGCGGAGCCGCTCGGGGGCGATGAACAGGAAGTCGAGCGCGCCGTCGAGGTAATCGATGCAGGCCTTCCGGGAATCGGCCCGGCTCCGGCCGGAGTGGATGCGCTCGGCGGCGAAGCCGAACGCGCGGAGCTTGGCGGCCTGATCCTCCATGAGGGCAATGAGCGGGCTCACGACGAGCGTCGTGCCGCCGCGGGCGATCCCGGGGAGCTGGTAGCAGAGCGATTTGCCCGCGCCGGTGGGCATGACAAGGAGCACGTCGCTCCCCGCGGCCGCCGTCCGGCAGACGGCCTCCTGGTACGGGCGGAAGCCGCGGAAGCCGAAGCACTGCTGGAGCAGCTCGCGGAGGTCCGCCGGCCGGCGCTCACGGGGAGACACGACGGCCGCGGCGCGCACCGGAAACGGCGCAGCGCCCGCGGTGGGAGGCGCGATAGCGGACGGGACGCGCGATGAAGGAGACGAGATGGCGGCGGCGCGCGCCGGGGCCGCGGCGCGCGATGGAGGCGCCGAGGCAGCCGCGGCGCGCGATGGAGGAGACGCGGCGCCCTCCCTGCGCCCTGGCGCCGAGACCGCCGCGGCGCGCACCTTCGGGAGCCCCACCGTCGCATCTCGTTCCAGCGCTGACGCCGCGGCCGCCGGACGCGCGCGCGCCTGCGCCCGCGCCGGCGAGGACGTCGCGGCCACCGCCGCCGCCATCTGGAGGGCGCCGCGAGACGCGGCCGCCGGCGCGCTCGCCGCGCCGCTGCCCGGCGCGCGGCGCGACGGAGCGCGCGTCGCCTCGCGCTCCCGGGGGGCTCCCGCCGCGGCGAGCGCGGCCCCAGGCCCGCTCCCCGGCCCCCTCGCCTCCCCGCTCTCCCGGCGCGGGGGCGCCTCGGCGTCCGGCCAGGGCGCGGCGCTCGCCGTCGGGCGCCGCCCCGAGCTCACCTCCTCCACCACATGGCGCACGTACGACTCGATGCCCGCCATGAACGTCGGCAGATCGCCACCGCCCCGGGCCATGCGGGCCAGCTTCGCCTCCCAGGCGCCCGTCATCGCGGGGCTCTTCACGTCCGCGTGGACGACCTCGATCAGCCCGACGCCCTTGTCGGTCGCGTGCAGCAGCTTGCCCTTGCGCACGAGGTACTCGCGCCGGAGCAGCGTCTCGATGATCGCCGCCCGCGTGGCCGGGGTGCCGAGGCCCGAGTCCTTCATCGCCTCGGACAGCTCCTTCTCGTCGAGGCTGCTGCCCGCCGTCTCCATGGCGGTGAGCAGCGTGGCCTCGGTGAAGCGCGGGGGCGGGCGCGTCTTCTTGGACTGCGCCTGCGCGTCGAGCACGAGCTGCACCTGCCCCTTCACGAGCCCCGCGGGGAGCTGCTGATCCGCCGTCTCACGCTCGCGATCGCCCTCCCCCTCGTCCCCCTCGCCGTCCCCTTCCCCCTTCCTGCGCGCCCTCGCGGGCTGCTTGCCGAAGCCGATGTCGAGCACCTTCCACCCGACCTTCTCCACGACGCTGCCCGCGCTGTGGTAGCGATCCACGACCGGCGCGCCGGCGTCGCCGCGCGCGGTGATCGCCGTGATGACCGTGGTGATCGACGTGACGTGATCCTCGTGCCACGCCGAGAGCAGGCGCCGGCAGATGAGATCGAAGATCTTCTGCTCATCGCCCGAGAGCTCCGCGCGCGACGACCGCGACCCCGTGGGGATGATGGCGTGGTGATCGCCGACCTTGCCGTCGTCGACGAAGCGCTTGCCGAGCGGCCGGGTCCCCGTGCCCGGGGCGATCATGCCGCGGTAGGAGCCCTCGACCGCCTGCACCACCGCGCCGAGCGTGGCGGCGACCTCCGTCGAGAGGTGCCGGCTGTCGGTGCGCGGATAGCTGATGAGCTTACGGCGCTCATAGAGCGTCTGCGCCACCTCGAGCGTCTTCTTCGCCGAGAAGCCGTAAAGGCGGTTGGCGTGCCGCTGGAGCTCGGTGAGGTCGTAGAGCAGCGGCGGCGGGAGGCGGCGGGTCTCGGACCTGATCGCCTCGATACGCGCCTCGCCGCGCCGGGCCCGCTCGACAATACGCTTCGCCTCCTCGCCGTCCGGCGGCAGGCGCCGCCGCGCCGGCGCGGTCTCGTGCTTCTCGCCGCCCCCCGCGGCGCCAGGCTGCTCGCCGGGGAGGTCCTTGTCGCGGAAATACGTGCCCTTGTAGGACGCCTCGGCCGCGCCCGCGCCGCCCTCCCGGTACGGGCAGAAGGTCGCGACCACCTCGAGGTACGGCTCCGGGACGAACCGGCGGATGGCGAGCTCGCGCTCGACGACCATGGACAGCGTGGGCGTCTGCACGCGACCGACCGAGAGATCCTGGTCGAAGGCGAGGCTGTAGGCGCGCGAGAGGTTCATGCCGACGAGCCAGTCCGCCCGGCTGCGCCCGCGCGCGGCGTCGGCGAGGCCGTCGTAGCTGCGCGCGTCGCGCAGCCGGCGGAGCCCGTCGCGGATGGCGTCGGGGGTGAGCGACGAGATCCAGAGCCTGTCGACCGGCTTGGCGCAGCCGGCCGCCTCGTAGATGTAGCGGAAGATGAGCTCGCCCTCGCGGCCCGCGTCCGTCGCACAGACGACGCGCTCGACGTCGCGCCGGCCAAGGATCTTCCGGACGATCTCGAACTGCGCCCGCGTCCCGGGGAGGACCACGAGCGGGAACCGCCCGGGCAGCATCGGGAGGAGATCGAGGCGCCAGCGCTTCCAGGCCGGATCGATCTGGTGCGGCTCGGCGATGGCGACGAGGTGCCCCACCGCCCATGTGACGACGTAACCGCCCCCCTCGAGGAACCCCTCCGCGCGCCGCGAGGCCCCGAGCACCGCGGCGATGTCGCGGGCGACGGCGGGCTTCTCTGCGACCACGGCGATCATGCGGGGACCTGGGAGGCGCAAGCGTGTACCTGAACGTCCGGCGGGTGCCGTGATAGCGCGTGCCGCGCCCGGGCGGTATGGAGAAGCGCGCCGGCCGGACGCCCGCGCCCGAGCTGCGTCAGCGGCTTCGACCACCGCCGTGAGTCGAAGGGAACTGGACGACAGACCGAAAACGAATGGCGGCTGAGCCGACGGCGAGAAGGCCAATCGAAGTCGCCGGGCCACGCCGACACAGGCGACAGGAGCCGACGAGCCACGCTCGGGCAAGCTCATCCGCAGCGGGCAGCGCGCGCCCCCCACGTCTTCAAGATCCTTCGAGAATTGGGTATCGTGACGAGAGGTTCGCGCCCGCGCGCGGCAGGTCGCCTCATGATGCACGACGTAGCTCTCCCCAGCGGGCCGCCGAGACCCGCGCGTCAGAGGAGACGGCACGGGTGAGGGCCCTGGTCGTCCGCGTCCGATCGTGGGTCTGCGCGCTGCCGCTCGCCGCCGTGGCCGAGACGATGCGCGCCCTCGACGTCCGGGGCCTCCCGGGCGCGCCGCCGTTCGTGCGCGGGCTGGCCGTCATCCGGGGCGCGCACGTGCCCGTCATCGACCTCGCCGCGCTGCTCGGCGTCGCCGACGGACAGCGGGGGGCGCGCCTCGTCTCGGTCCGGGTCGGGGAGCGACCGCTGGCGCTCGAGGTCGACGAGGTGCTCGGCATCAAGAGCCTCGACCCGGCGACCCTCGAGCGCACGCCGCCGCTCGTCTCCCAGGCCCTGCCGGCGTGCGTGGACAGCCTCGGCACCCTCGACGGGCAGTCGCTCGCGCTGCTCGAGACGGCGCGGCTCCTGCCCGAGGCCGTGTGGTACTTCCTCCGAGGCGCGGCGTGAGCACCGCCCCGCACGACCTCGGCCCGCTCGAGGAGTTCCTCGAGGAGCGCCTCGGGCTCTCCCGCGCGTCGCTGCACCTCGGCGCGGACCTCGACGCCGTGCTGCGCGAGCGGGTCCGCGCCCGCGGCTGCGACGACCTGCGCGACTACCGGCGAGCGCTGGACCGACCCGAGATCGCCCGCGAGGAGCTCGACGTCCTCGCCGGTCAGCTCACGGTCGGAGAGACATACTTCTTCCGGGAATGGCAGCAGATCGAGGCGTGCGCCGACATCGCCCTGCCCGAGCGCCTCGCCGCGCGCCCCGACGGCGAGCGCGTCACCGTCCTCTCCGCCGGCTGCGCCACGGGCGAGGAGGCGTACACGCTCGCGATCGCGCTCCACACCGCCTACCCGGGGCTCCTGCCGGGCCGGATCAGGGTCGTCGGCGTCGACGTCAACCCGGGCGCCATCCAGCGGGCGCGGCAGGCGCGGTACTCGGAGTGGACCCTGCGCGCGGTCCCGGACGACATGCGCAAGCGGTTCTTCGTGCGCGCGGGGAGCGACGTGGCGCTGCGCAAGGACATCGCCCGGCTCGTCGACTTCGAGGTCAAGAACCTCCTCGACGACGACCCCGCCTTCTGGAAGCCGGGCGCCTTCGACGCGATCTTCTGCCGCAACGTGCTCATGTACCTCGCGCCGCAGAAGGTGGCCGAGCTGCTCGACCGCTTCGCCGGCGCGCTCGCGCCGCGCGGCTTCCTCTTCGTCGCGTCGAGCGAGTCGCTCCGCGCCGCGAGCGCCGCCTTCGAGGTGGCGCACACCCACGGCACCTTCTACTACCGGCGGAGCGACGCGCGCCACGGCCGCGCCGCCCGGCCGCCCGGGGACGCCGCGCGCGCGAGCGCGTGGGTCGCCAGCATCCACGAGTCCTCCGCGCGGGTCGCCGAGGTCGCCCAGCGCGTGTCGCCGACCCCGCGGCGCGCCTCGGCCACGCCGCGCGCCTCGGCCACCCCGCCGCGCGGCGCGGCCGAGGCGCGCGACCGCCCCTCGACGAGGCCCCCGCCTCCGGCCGAGCTCGCGGCGATCGACAGGGCGCTGCAGCTCATCGGCGGCGAGCGGTTCGCCGACGCGATGGCGGCGCTCGCGGGGCTGCCCCGGCGGACCGCGTCGCGCGCCCGCGTCGACCTGCTGCGCGCCGTCATCCTCTGCCAGCAGGGGGACCTGGCCGGCGCCGCGCGCGCCTGCCAGAGCGCGCTCGACGCGGGCGACAGCGGCGCGGCGCACTACGTGCTCGGCCTCTGCCAGGAGCAGGCGGGCGACGTCGCGGGCGCCGCGAAGCACTACCAGGCCGCGGCGGCGCGCGATCCGACCTTCGCCATGCCGCACCTCCGGCTCGGGCTGCTCGCGAAGCGCGCCGGCGACCTCACCACGACGCGCGACGAGCTCGGGCGCGCGGCGTCGCTGCTCGTCTCGGAGCAGCAGGAGCGGCTCGTGCTGTTCGGCGGCGGCTTCCCGAGAGCGACGCTGATCGGCCTCTGCCACGCCGAGCTCCAGGCCCGGGGAGGCCACGCCGGATGAAGCGCGCCCTCCTCGCCCAGCGCCTCGCCGAGCTGCAGCGCGCCTTCGACGCGTCGTTCGCCGTGCCCGCCGAGGCGCGCCCGGAGGAGCCCGCGCGCGGGCTGGCGATCCGCGCGGGCGATCGCCGGCTCGTCGCGCGCGTCGACGAGCTCGCCGCCGTCGAGCCCTGCCGCCGGATCGTGCCGCTCGCCGGCGGCCCGCCGGGGTTGCTCGGGCTCGCCGGCCTGCGCGGCCGGCTCGTCGCCGTGTACGACCTCGCCGCGCTCGTCGGCGGCCGGCCGCGGGCCGGCGTCGCGGGGCCGGCGCCTCGCTGGCTCCTCGTCTGCGCCGAGCACCCCGAGATCGCGCTCGCGATCGACGAGCTCGAGGGCCACGCCCGCTTCTCGTGCGCCGACGTGCGCCCGGACGACGGCGTCGAGCATGGCGAGCACGTCACGGAGGCCGTCGACGTCGACGGCGCGCCGCGGGGCCTCCTGCGCGTCCCCGCCGTCGCGGCCACCGTCCTGCGCCGGGCCCAGCGAGGCGCCGCGCGTCCCAAGGAAGATCGATGAAGACCACGTGGACCATCCCGCAGCAGATCGCCGCCAGCCTGCTCTTCCCCCTCATCGTGCTGATCATGCTGGCCGTCGTCTCGGTGCACAACGCGGCGCGCCTGCTCGAGATCAGCCAGGAGCTGAAGCAGACCTACCGGGTGCTCGCGGAGCTCGACGAGCTCCACACCCACTTCCTCGACGCGGAGACGGGGCAGCGGGGGTTCATCATCACCGGGGATGAGGCGTTCCTCGAGCCCTACGAGGTCGCGCTGCGCTCGCTCGACGCCGACTACGAGGAGCTGCGCCGGCTGACCGCGGACAACCTGGTCGAGCAGGAGCGGCTCGACCGGATCCGGCCGATCATGCGCGACAAGCTCGAGGAGATGCGCCTCACGATCGAGCAGCGCCGCCGCGAGGGCGCCGAGGCCGCCGCGAGGGCCGTCGCGAGCGGCCGCGGCCGGCGGGCCATGGATGAGCTCCGCGCCGTCGCCGGCGAGCTCCGCGCCGAGGAGGTGCGCGTCCTCGAGGCCCGGGAGAGGCAGGCCACGGAGAGCGAGCGGCGCCTGCTCGCCACCCTGACCGCGGGCTCCACCTTCACGATCCTCGTCGTCGCCGGGGTAGGCTTCCTGATCATCCGCGGCATCAACCGCCGCGTCCGCTCGGCGACCCGCCGCATCGAGAGCTCCGCGACGGAGCTCCAGGCCGCCGCGACGCAGCAGGCGCAGGGCTCCAAGGAGCAGGCGACCACCTCGAGCGAGGTCTCGACGACCATGCGGGAGCTGCTCTCGACGTCGCACCAGATCGCCGAGAGCACGCAGCGAGTGACGCAGATCGCCGCCGACACGGCGGCGGCCGCGCGCGCCGGCGACGACACCGTGAAGCGGGCGCGCGAGGGCATCGACGGCGTCCAGCGGCAGGTCGAGCAGATCGTCCTGCACATGCTCGATTTCGGCAAGAAATCCCAGGAGATAGGCGGGATCCTTCAGATCATCAATGAGCTCGCCGAGCAGACGAACATCCTCGCGATCAACGCGACGATCGAGGCGGCCGGCGCGGGCGACGCGGGCCGGCGCTTCGGGGTGGTCGCCGACGAGATCCGCAAGCTCGCCGACCGCGTGGGCGGCTCGACCAAGGAGATCCGCGCCCTCATCGAGGAGATCCGCTCGGCCGCGAACACCACCGTCATCGCGACGGAGAGCGGCTCGAAGGCCGTCGACGCGAGCGCGCGCCAGTTCGGCGACGTCGCCACGAGCTTCCGGCAGATCTCGGAGCTCGTCAGCAGCACGGCGGAGGCGTCGCGCGAGATCGAGCTCAGCACGAAGCAGCAGGCCACGGCGGTCGAGCAGGTGAACGCGGCCCTGCTCGACGTGGCGCGCACCGCCCGCGAGACCGAGGCGAGCTCGTCGGTGACGCTCAAGACGTCCTCGGAGCTGGCGGCGCTCTCGAAGGACCTCGTCCGCCTCGTCCAGCAGCGGCCATCCGGGGCATAGGGGCGAGCCCTGGTGAGCGACCTCTTCAAGTACTTCCGGATGGAGGCCCACGAGCTCGCGGACGGGCTCGCGTGGGGGTTGCTCGCCCTCAAGGAGCAGGGCGGCCAGGGGGAGTCGCTCGACCAGTGCTTCCGGCTGGCGCACACGCTCAAGGGGGCCGCCGGGGCGGCCCGACAGCTCAAGATCGCCGAGCTCGCCCACACGGTCGAGGACGTGCTCACGCCGTTCCGCAAGGACCACCAGCCGATCCCGGCGGCGCACATGAGCGAGCTCCTGCGGCTCATCGGGCTGATCCGCGACGAGGTCGCGCGGCTCCACGATCCGGGCGAGCCCGGCGAGGCCGAGGGCGGCCGCGCGACCCGGCGCAGCGCGCACGACGAGGTGGCGCGCGTCGACCTCGCCCACGTGAACGAGCTCGCCGACGCGATCGGCGAGGCGATCGTGCAGCTCGAGTCGCTGCGGAGCTGCGCGGACGCGCTCGATCGGGCCGAGCGCCTCGCGGGCGCGCTCGGGGCCGTGGGCTCGCCCGAGGAGGCGGCGCGCGGCCTCGGCGAGCTCGGCGCGAAGCGGGCAGGCGCGCTGTTCCGCGAGCTGCGCGCCGCGCTCGGGGTCGCGCGCGTCGAGCTCTCGAGCGGCGTCGACAGGCTCTCGAGCGAGCTCCGGCAGGCGCAGGCGCGCACGCGCGAGCTGCAGCTCCTGCCGTGCGCCGGCGTGCTCGAGGCGGTCGAGCTCGCGGTCCGCGAGGCGGCGGAGTCGCTCGGCAAGCGCATCGAGTTCCAGGCGAGCGGCGGCGACATCCGGCTCGACAGCGCCGTGATCTCCGCGCTGCGGGACGCGGCGCTGCACATGGCGAGGAACGCGGTCGACCACGGCGTCGAGCCCGAGGCCGCGCGGCGCGCGGCGGGGAAGCCGGCCGCCGGCCAGATCGCGCTCCGGGTCGAGCAGCGGGGCAGCCGCGTCGCCCTGGTCTGCAGCGACGACGGCCGCGGCGTCGACGTGGCCGCCGTCCGGAAGGCGGTCGTCCGCGCCGGGCTGCGCGGCGAGGCGGAGTCGTACGACCTCACCGCGGAGGAGGCGCTGGAGCTCATCTTCGGGCCGGGCGTGAGCACGTGCGAGGCGATCACCTCGCTCTCGGGCCGCGGCGTCGGCCTCGACGTGGTGCGCGAGACCGCCTCGAAGCTGAGCGGCACCGCCAGCGCGCGGAGCCAGCCCGGGCGCGGGACCACGATCGAGCTCGTGGTCCCGATCTCGCTGTCGTCGGTGGTCGCGCTGCGGCTCGAGGACGGCGGCCACACGGCGCTCCTGCCGCTCGACGCCGTGCGGCGCGCCCTCCGGCTCGGAGCGGACGATATCGTCCGCGACGCCGAGCGCGACGCGATCGTGGTCGAGGACCGCCTCGTGCCGTTCGCGCGGCTCGCGTCGGTGCTCGGCGCGGCGGCGCCCGGCGGCGAGCCGCGCTGCGCCGTCGTCGTCGCGGCGGGCGCGTCGCTGGCGGTCCTCGGCGCCGAGCGCCTCCTCGGCGCCGTGCCCGTGATCGTGAAGCCGCTCCCCGCGGCGGCGGGGGCGCCGCCCGCCGTGTCGGGGGCGAGCTTCGACGTGCGCGGCAACCCGGTGCTGGTCGTGGATCCGCGGGGCGTGATCGAGCTGGTGCGCGCCGCCGGCCCGGGCGCCGAGGACCGCCGGGAGCGGCGCGCGCCCCCGCCGATCCTCGTCGTGGACGACTCGCTCACGACCCGGATGCTCGAGCAGAGCATCCTGGAGTCCGGGGGCTACGAGGTCGATCTCGCGTCGTCGGGCGAGGAGGGCCTGAGGAAGGCGGCCGAGCGGCGCTACGGCCTGTTCCTCGTGGACGTGGAGATGCCGGGCATGAGCGGCTTCCAGTTCGCCGCGCACGTGCGCGCCGACCCGGCGCTGCGCGAGACGCCGCTCGTCATCGTGACGTCGCTGTCGTCGGCGGCCGATCGCCGCCGCGCCGAGGAGGCGGGCGCGGACGACTACATCGTGAAGGGCGAGTTCGACCAGCGGCGGCTGCTCGACACGGTGGCCGGGCTCCTCTGGCGCGCGCAGGGGGCGCCTTCGTGAGCCAGCCGCCGAGGGCCGAGCCCCGCCCCGCCGGGCGGAGGATCCGCGTGCTGGTCGTCGACGACTCGCGGACGGTCCGCCGGCGCATCGTCGCGGCGCTCGAGGCGGACCACGAGCTCGAGGTCGTCGGCGAGGCCGCCGACGGGGAGGCCGCGATCGCCCTGTGCGCGCAGCTGCGGCCGGACGTGATCACGCTCGACATGATGATGCCGAAGGGCAGCGGGCTCGCGGTGACCGAGCACGTGATGGCCTACTGCCCCACGCCGATCCTCATCGTCTCGGCCTCGCTCGAGCGGGGCGAGGCGCTCGGCACGTTCGACGCGCTGTCGGCGGGCGCCGTCGACGTGCTCGACAAGCCGTCGGGCGGCGACGCGGGCGGCGCCTGGGATCTGCGGCTCGTTACCGCGGTGAAGCGCGTCGCCCGCATCAGGGTGATCACGCACCTGCGCCGGAAGCTCCGGCCCGCGTCCCTGCCGCACCTCGCGGACGGCGCGCACGCGGCGCCCGGCGGCGAGGGCTTCTGCCGGGCGATCGCGATCGGCGCCTCGACCGGGGGGCCGTCGGCGATCGCCGACGCGCTGAGGCCGCTGCCGGCGTCGTTCCCCGTGCCCATCCTGCTCGTCCTGCACATCGGCGCGCCGTTCGCGCCCGCTTTCGCGGAGTGGCTGGCCGGGCAGCTCTCGCTCTCGGTCTCGATCGCGGCCGACGGGGAGCCGCTCGCGCGCCCCGGCGTGCGGCTGGCGATGCCCGACCGGCACCTCGTCGTCCGGCAGGGGCGGCTCCGGCTGAGCGCCGATCCGGAGCGGCACTCCTGCCGCCCCTCGGTCGACGTGCTCTTCGAGTCGGTGGCCGGAGAGCTCGGCGAGCGCGCCATCGGGTGCCTGCTGACCGGCATGGGCCGCGACGGCGCCGAGGGGATGCTCGCGATGAAGCGCGCGGGCGCCATGACGCTCGCGCAGGACGAGTCGTCCTCCGTCGTGTTCGGGATGCCGAGGGAGGCCATCGCGCGGGGCGCGGCGCACCACATCTTACCTGTAGGCGCCATCGGCCCTACGTTGCTCGCGCTGTCCAGGAGCACAAGGAAATCGCCATGAAGCCGCAAGTCCTCATCGTCGACGACAGCCTCACGGTGCGCATGGACCTGCGCAGCCTGCTCCACGGCGCCGGGTTCGTGGTGACGGCGTGCGAGACCAAGGCGCTCGCGCAGAAGGTCCTGAAGGCGAGGACCTTCTCTCTCGTGATCCTCGACGTGCTCCTGCCGGACGGCGACGGGCTCGACATCCTCCGGGAGATCCGCTCCTCGGCCGATCTCGTGCAGCTCCCGGTCATCCTCCTGTCCACCGAGATCGAGGTGAAGCACCGGATCCAGGGGCTGAGCATGGGCGCCGACGAGTACGTCGGGAAGCCGTACGACGGGGGCTACCTCGCGCTGCGGGCGACGGAGCTGGTGAACCAGCGCAGCAGCGCGCGCCGCGCGACCGAGGGCACCGGGCCGGCCCTCATCGGCAAGAAGATCCTCGTCGTGGACGACAGCCCCACGTACCGCGCCTCGCTCGCGCAGGTCCTGAGGCAGGACGGGTGCGACGTCATCCCGGCGCAGTCGGGCGAGGAGGCGCTGAGCCTCCTCGCGATCGAGGGGGTCGACTGCGTGATCATGGACCTGTTGATGCCGGGGATGGGCGGCCTGGAGGCCGCGCGGCGGATCAAGCAGGCGGGCTCGCTGTGCCATATCCCCGTCGTCATCCTGACCGGGCACGACGACGCGGAGACCCGGGAAGAGGGCGCGCGCATCGGGGTGGAGGACTTCGTGCTGAAGGCGCCCGAGCTGACGATGCTGAAGTCGCGGCTGCGCGGTCTGTTCCGGCAGAAGCCCGCGGCCAGCGCGGCCGGCGGCGGCGCGCCCCCGCGGCGCGCGGGGAGCAGCCCGGACCAGGCGCCCCAGAGCTCGCGCTCGGGCTCTCTCAGCGTGGTCCCGGCGAGCGGCTCGCTGTTCGAGCGGGTGGTCGCCGTGAGCGGGCTCTCGAGCGTGATCGGGCCGAGCACGATCGTCCGGGCGTGCCGGCGCGCCGGCATCGAGCCGCGGTCGATGTCGCCCGAGGACCTCCACCGCGCGCTGCCCGCAATCCACGAGACGCTGCGGATGTTCCTGAACGAGGAGGACTCCGAGCGCGGCATCGCCGCCATCAGCATGCTCGCGCGGGAGGCGGCGTCGGCCGCGGGCTGAGCGGGCTTCCAGGCCTCGGGCGATTCTTGTTGTCGCCTTGACACGGGTGCGCGGCGCAGGTTCACGTAATCCCAGGACGCTCGCCGTCGCGTGGCGGAGGCCGGCGGCACGGGGCGCCGCGGCACTGCGATACTGCGGCACTCAGAAGAAGAGGGGAACTCGCATGCGGGACCTGAAGGGGATCGTCGAGGTGGAGCTGCTCGTCGAGGAGAGCGGGGCGCTCACGCCAGCGCGGGAGTACGTCCACCGGGACACGACGTATGTCGAGGGGCGGTCGGGCCAGCGCTACGCGCTGCGCGTGCGGAACCTGACCGGCAGGCGCGTGGAGGTGGTGCCGTCGGTCGACGGCCTCGACGTGCAGAGCGGCAAGGACGCGTCGTTCGACCTGCGCGGGCTCGTGATCAGGCCTCGCGAATCGTTCGAGTTCAGCGGGTTCCGCATCAGCCACACCGAGGTCGCGACGTTCCGGTTCGGGAGCATCGAGCAGTCGTATGCGGCGCAGATCGGCAAGCCGCGCAACGTGGGCGTCATCGGCGTGGCCGTGTTCGAGGAGCTGGCGCCGCCGCCGCACCCGCCGCCTCCACCGTTCGCGCCGTCGTTCGGCGGCGGGGCGGCCCCGCCGGCGCCTTTCGGCGGGCCGCCGACGGGGTCGAAGGGGTTCGGGCCGCCGACCGGGGCTCCCCCGCCGGCGCCCGCTGTCCCGCGGGCGCCGGGCGCCGCGCCGGCACCGGCGGCGCCGAAGGGGCTCGGCACGACGTTCGGCGAGCGGCGCGAGTCGCGGATCACCTCGACGCAGTTCGACCGGGCGACGCCGCAGCCCGGGGCCGTGCTGGTGATCCGCTACGAGCAGCGCGAGGGGCTGCGGGCGCTCGGGATCGACGTGGACGGGCTCTCCCAGCGCGAGACGGCCAACCCGTTCCCCGCCGAGACCGGCTTCGCCAAGCCCCCGCCCGGCTGGCGAGGCTGAGCCGAGCGCGGCGAGCCCGCCGCACCGACCCGCGTCAGGGGCCAAGCCACAACGGGCCCCGGCACGCGACGGACGGCGGCGGGTCCGGCGCGGCGCCGCAGCGCCGGCGGGCGTCCCTATGTCGCGAAGACCTCGTCGAGCGAGCTGGCGCTCATCGCGCGCAGCAGCCAGCGCTGAAGCATCGCTGGCTCCTGGCAGGCCAGCACGCGGGCGCGCGCTTCCTGCGGGAGGGGCAGCTGGCGCATCTCCAGCGCGGCCAGGAGGGCCTCTCTCAGGCCTTTCATGGCCTGCTCGGCCTGAGCCTGAGCCTGCTCGGCCTGAGACTGAGCCTGCTCGGCCCTCGTCTCCAGGTCGTTCATCATTCCCTGGAGCCGGTCGATCAGGTCGGCGGAGCCGAACAGCTCGGCCATGCCGTAGAAGAACTGGAGCTTTCCTCCGCTGACCGCCAGGTCGAGGCCCAGCACCGCCGACGAGTAACGCCCCATCTGCGGCACGATGCGCTGGTAGCGCTCGGCATCCGGGCTCGGCAGGCGATAGCCGTGGACCTGCTGCCGCAGCCGGTCGTAGACGAAGTACTCCGGGATGCGCAGCCGCGCGTACCGCTCGACGTTGGCGACGAGATCCTTGTTCCGATCGCCTTGGTGGAGGACCTCCAGGACGAGGCTCAAGCCTTTGCCCTCGTCCGCCACCACCCACGCCATCCGCGGATCGTCCTCGGGCTGCGGCACGTCCAGCACCGCCAGGATATCCGGGACGAAGACGTCTTCGCCCGGGTAGAGGACCGCCAGCTCCTCGGCCAGATAAATGACGCGACCGGTGGAGCCGAAGTGCAGGGTCAGCATGTCGATCGCCCGTCCCTTGGCTTTCTGGTGCGGACGCCCTTCGGCCATCGCGCTGCGCGGGTCCGACAGGGCGTCCAGGATCCGCACCAGCAAGCTCTCGCGCTCTGCCGGGGTCATGGCGCGCCACTCTTCTTCCGTCGGCGCGACCAGCGGAGGGCCAGGCGGCCTCGGCGTCCCGGAGGCGGGTTGGACCATGCCAGGACCCTAGCATCAAACCCAGCCGCGGCGCGGCTGAGGGCCATCCCGCGCGCCGGGCCCCCGGGCGCGCCAGGCCGCTCGCGGCGCCATCAGAGCCGCCCGGCCCCGGCGTGGCCCATGACCAGCGCCGGGACGTTCTCCGCCGGGTCGGCGGTGTAGGAGTACGCCGCGGCAGGATCGAACGCGGTGCCGCGCGTCTCGCAGACAGGCGTCGCGGGAGGCGGGGGATCGTTCGGGTCCTCCGACGGGGGAGGCGGCATCGTCGTCTCGATGATGTTGCCGCGCTCGACGATGTCCCCCGGCTCGGAGTCTGCGTACCCCGCCCGGCAAGGGAACCACGTGTTCAGGAAATAGTTCCCCTCCACGACGACGTCGGCCTCCATGCGCGACGCGACCCCGTACGAGAGGTTGTTGAGATAGTAGTTGTTGAACACGTGCACTTGGCCGAAGCGGACGCTCGGGTGGCGCGTCTGGGTCGCGTCGAACCAGTTGTGGTGGAGGGTGACCTTGAGGAAGCCGGCGTCCGACGAGGCCGCGTCGGAGTGGCCGATCAGGATCGTCTTGTGATGGTTCCTGAAGACGTTCCACGACAGGGTCACGTAGGACGACTCCCGGACGATATCGACGAGGCCGTCCGCCCCGTTCATGAACGTACAGTGATCGATCCAGACGTTCGTCGTCTCGGTGGTGATGCCGATACGGCGCCACGTTCGGGCCTCCGCGGCTCGCTTTCGCCTGGCCGGCGCGACTCGCAACTTCGATGCAACTCCACGCAACGGCTGTGCCGCTCGACACGATGCTGGCGCGACCGCCTGTCGTTTCCAGCGACCTCGTGCGGAAGCGGGCCGCGACCGCCTCGCTCTCGCCAGGTGCGCGCCGGCGCTGGCGTGAGGGACCCCATCAACGGCGGCGCCGGCGAAGCGCCCCCGGGAGCTGCGGGTCAACGCGCGGTTGACACCGTGGTGCGGAGAACACGTCAATCGCGTCAACCCGTGGTTGACGTTGCGGCGCCACGACGCGCCGCGACGAGGACCTCCACGCCACGACCGCAGCGCGGCTCCCTGAAGGCCGGAATCAGCGCCGGTGCGCGGGGTCGAGCGAGCGGCATTGTCGTTGCTTGTCTCGCCGCCTGTTGTCGCCCCGCGTGTTCTCGGCGCCTGGAGCGCCCGGACGGGTTTCTCCATTCGAAAGGATAGGCTTGCAATGATCGCCCCTACCTGGAACGCCGGGGTGGTCGCCGAGGGCAACTACTTCTTCAGCGTCAACAACCCTGGCCGGGTGATCTTCGAGGACAACGACCCTGGCCGTATGACCGCCAGGGACAACACGCTCGTCGATTGCAATCACGAGATCGAGGTGTCCGGCCCGGTGATCGAGCCGAGCACCTACTACGACTACACGCTGGACAGGAGCATGGACGTCCCGGCGCTCGTGATGGCCGGCGCGGGCGTCGGCAAGATCGACCCTTGAGGCTTCCCAGCAGACGCAGACCCCTCGAAGCAGGGGCTGTACCCACGACGGAGACACCAGTGCACGATCGATTTTCACGCACGCGCAGGGCGCCCGGCGCGATCGCCCTCGCAATGCTCATGATCTTCGCAGCATGCTCCAACGGCTCCGATGGAGGCACGGGCGCCGCGACGAGCGGCGCCACCACGAGCGGCTCGGCGGGCGGCGACGGCGGCAGCTCCGCCACCACGAGCTCGGCAAGCGGCAACGGTGGCGGCACAGTCACCACCGGCTCGGCAGGCGGCGACGGCGGCGGCAGCTCCACCACCACCGGCTCGGCAGGCGGCAACGGTGGCGGCACAGTCACCACCGGCTCGGCGGGCGGCGACGGCGGCAGCAGCTCCACCACCACCGGCTCGGCAGGCGGCGACGGCGGCGGCAGCTCCACCACCACCGGCTCGGCAGGCGGCGACGGCGGCGGCAGCTCCACCACCACCGGCTCGGCAGGCGGCGGCGGCTCGGGCCCGGTCGAGGGCGAGGCCGCGATCCTCAAGGTGACGAGCCTCGCGGCCGACGGCCCCGGCTCGCTGCGCCAGGCGCTGGCGACGCCGGGGCCACGCATCATCGTGTTCGAGGTGGGCGGCGTCATCGACCTCGACAAGGTCCGCCTCGACATCACCGAGCCGTTCGTCACGATCGCAGGGCAGACGGCGCCCTCGCCGGGCATCACGCTCATCCGCGCCGGCATGAGGATCCGCACGCACGACGTGCGGATCCACCACCTCCGCTTCAGGATGGGCGACGCCGGCGCCGCGCCCGCGTCGGGGTTCGAGCCCGACGTCACGACCGACGGCGCCTCGGCGTACAACATCGTCGTCGACCATTGCTCGTTTGCGTGGGGCGTCGACGAGAACCTGTCTGTCTCGGGCCCCCGCTTCGACGGCCCCGACGGGACCTCGCGCCGCGTCACCCTCAGCAACAACATCATCGCCGAAGGGCTCGTCGAGTCCGTCCACGAGAAGGGCTCCCACTCCATGGGCACTCTCGTGCACGACTACTGCACCGACGTCACCGTGGTCGGCAATCTGTACGCGCACAACAACGAGCGAAACCCCTGGTACAAGGGGTTCGCGACGGGGACGATCGTGAACAACGTCGTCTACAATCCAGGGAAATGGGCGATGCGGCTGGGCCCCGTCCTCAGGGAATGGGAGACCTCGGGCGTCACGCCGGAGCCTCCCAGGGTCAGCATCGTCGGCAACTACATGCGACACGGCGTCAACACGATGCCGAACCTCCCGCTGGTGGGCACCAACTCGCTTGGATCAGCCTACCTCGAGGACAACATCGCCGTGGACGCCCTCGGCGCGCCGGTGCCCATCGCCTCCCCGGACATCGTCGTCCTCCCCGAGAAGCCTGTGTGGCCCGACGGCCTCGTCGCGCTCCCCGCGGCGTCGGTGGTCGACTCGGTCCTCGCGCACGCCGGCGCCCGCCCGAGAGATCGCGATGAGGTCGATCTGCGCATCATCGAAGACTTCGTCTCCGGCGGTGGCATGTTCGTGAACAGCCAGGAGGAAGTGGGCGGATACCCCACCGCAGAGCCGACCTCGCGACCGCTCGTCGTCCCCGCCGAGGACATCGAAGGCTGGCTCAAGGGCTTCGCGGATGATCTCGAGTAGCAGGCGCTGTCCCTCCGGCGGGGCCGTGGCGGCCAGTCACGACACGGCGCCCCCGGTGTCAACTCCAGGTTGACAGTCAACTCCGGGTTGACGACACCCACCGCCGCCGACGCGTTCTCCCTGTCATCCTGCGCACGGCCACTCGTCAGCTCGTGCCCCTCGCCAGCGCGGCGAATTCGAGCTTCGAGGCAATGAACGATTGCAATCGACGCCCTCGTCGTTCTAGATAGGGACCATGCTTCGATTGCTTCAACCTTTACGGTTCAGTGTCACGCTCGCCCTTGCGGCCACGGCGATCGCCGGCTGCACCGGGCAGCTCGGAGACCGCGACTCCTCACCAACAGGCGGTGACGGGGACGGCGGCGGCGGCGTCACGTTGCCGGATGGAACGGAGAGCGTGAGCCTCCTGCCCGCGCGCATCCGCCGCCTGACCAACGCCGAGTACGCCGCCTCGGCGCGCGCGCTGACGCGGACCGCCACCGACCCGAGCGGAAGCTTCACGCCGGACTCACGGCAGGACGGCTATACGGTCAACGATGCGCAGCGCGTCGACCCGGTGCTGGCAAAGCAGCTCGCCGCCTCGGCGGAGGCGCTCGCCGCCGAGGTGAAGGGCAAGCTCGCGGAGTTCGCCCCCTGCGCGGATCAGGGCGCGCAGGCGGAGAGCTGCGCCACGGATTTCATCAAGTCGTTCGGCGGACGCGCCTACCGCCGCCCGCTCGACACAGCGGAGATCGACGCGCTGCTCACCGTCTACCGGGTCGGCGCGAAGGGCGCGACCTACGCGGACGGCATCGAGCTCATCGCGCGCGCGGTCCTCCAGTCGGCCGGCTTCCTCTACCTGACCGAGATCGGCGACGGCTCCGGCGGAGCCACGCTGGCGCTCACGCCGCACGAGCTCGCGAGCTCCCTCTCGTACCTCATCACCGCCGGCCCGCCCGATGACGCGCTGCTCGAGGCCGCCACCACGGGCGCCCTGTCGACGCCCGAGGGCCGGGAGACCGAGGTGCGGCGGCTGCTCCAGACATCGGCCGCGCGCGACCGCATCGTGCGGGTGGTCCGCGAGTGGCTCGGCATCGACCGGATCGCGATGACGGCGAAGGACTCGAACGTCTACGGCGAGTTCGCCGGCGTCAGGCCGTCGATGGAGATCGAGACGGCGGCGTTCGTCAACGAGGTCCTGTCGAACGCCAACGGCACGGTCGGCGAGCTGCTCGGCGCCGACTGGAGCGTCCTCGACGAGCCGCTCAGGGGCTTCTACAAAGCGTCGGGCGTGGGGCGCGTCTCGCTCCCGGACCGGCGAGGGCTCCTCAACCAGGGCGCCTTCCTCGCGGTGCACGCGCACGCCACCGAGACGGCGCCGGTGCTGCGCGGCGTGACCGTCCTCCGCCGCGTCACGTGCAACGATATCCCCTCGCCGACCGAGCTGAACATCAACGTCGTCCCGCCGGTGCCCGACCCGAGCAAGACGACGCGCGAGCGCTTCTCGATCCACTCCACCGACGAGGAGTGCAGGTCGTGTCACAACTACATCGACCCGTTCGGGTTCTCCTTCGAGCAATTCGACGGCATGGGCAAGCTCCGCGACATGGTCGACGGGCACCTGGTCGATAACGGGCACCCGGTCGACAGCGCCGTCACCGTGACGATGGGCACCGAGATCGACGGCGCGTACGCCGACAGCAACGCCCTCGCGCAGGCCCTCTCCACGAGCAAGACGGTGCGCTCGTGCTTCGCTCGCCAGGTGTTCCGTGCCTCGGCGGGCCGCAGCGGCAAGAGCGCAGCGGAGAGCGAGGATTCCTTCGTGAAGGCGTGGGAAGCCGCCCCGGAGGCAGAGCAGGGCAAGATCGTCGAAACGCTCGTCACCTACGTCAAGAGCAGTCTCTTCAGCCATCGGAGGCCCCAGTGAATCGCCGGTCCACACGCCGCTCGTTCCTCCGCGCCGTGGGCGCGGGGCTCGCGACGCTCCCTTTCGTGAACATGCTCGGGGACTCCGTCGCCAGGGCAGGCGGCGAGGAGCTGCCGCTCAAGTTCGTCACGATCTATCACCCCCACGGCATCTCCGCCGAGTACTGGGCCATGCGCGCCGGCGACACGGAGACGAGCTTCGACATCGCCTACGAGAACTGCTCGCTCCAGCCCTTCGACGACCCGGCGACCTACGGCCGGAGCTTCAAGGACAAGATCCTCGTCGTCGAGGGGATCGACCACCTGTCGAACGCCAACGGCCATGACTCGGCCGGCACCATCCTGACCGGCAGCCGCATCGACGGGAAGAAGCCGCTCAACATCTCGCTCGACCAGTTCCTCGCCGTGGAGAAGGGCCTCGGCGCCGACACGCGCATCACGAGCGTCGCGCTCGGGGTGGGCAACGACGCGACGGAGGCAGGGCAGACGCTCTCCTTCGGCGCAGGCGGCGCGCCGCTGCCGAAGATCATCGACCCCGCCGAGGCGTTCAACCTGCTGTTCGCCGGCCTCGTCGTGGGCGACGACCCCGAGGCTCAGGCCCGCGCGGCCCGCCAGCGCGAGCTCGGGCAGAGCGTCATCGACTTCGTGCGCGGCGACATCAACCGCCTGCGCCCCCGCCTCGCGTCGGCCGAGCAGCAGAAGCTCGACCAGCACCTCACGTCGCTCCGCGAGCTCGAGAAGCAGATCGCCGGCCCCGCCGCGGGCGGGCAGGGGTGCGTCATCCCCCCGAAGCCTGACGCGTCGAAGTTCCCCCACCTGAAGCAGTACAACGGCGGCGAGCCTTACTTCGACGCGATCACCGACGCCCACGTCGACCTCCTGGCGCAGGCCCTCGCCTGCGGCGTCACGCGCTTCGCCACGCTGTTCATGAACGACCTGGCCTACGAGGGGAACCCGCTGGGGTTGCCGGCGGACAACCACGGCTCGGTCGCGCACACCTACGACGCGTCGCCGGTCGGCAAGGGCGGCTGGCCCGGCGACGGCAAGCCGGAGACGTGGGTCCCGCTCGCGAAGTTCAACCGCTACAGCTACTCGAAGATCGCGCGCCTCATGCAGCGCCTCGACGAGCTCGGCGTCCTCGACAGCACGCTGATCTACGCGTCGAGCGACATGGGCAACCCCTCGCTGCACAGCACGCGCAACGTGCCCACCTTGCTGGCGGGCGGAGCGAACGGGAAGTTCAGGATGGGGCGGCGCATCAAGCTGCGGGCGGATTGCCCGGCGGACGCGCCCTTCTGCAGCGAGGCCGACGCGACGTTCACGCCCACGACCAACAGCCGGATCCTCGTGTCGATCGCCCAGGCGTTCGGCGTCGAGGTCGAGTCGTTCGGCTCCCAGCCCGACCCGAAGCTCACCACGGGCGCGCTCAGCGAGCTCACGTAAAGCACCTCCGTCGCCCGGGCGCCGGCGAGCGTCCACCGTGTCAACCCGCGGTGGACAGCCTCGGACGGCGGCGCCGCGCCCCGCCCCACGACAAGAGCCCTCCGCGGCCCTCACGCGCCCGATATCAGGTCAATCGCGTGGCGAGGGCGACGTCGGTCCACGTCGCGCGACCTGGCACGCGCTTTGCTGCGATGCTCCGGCGAACAGCGCACGGGCGCCATGAGCCCGCCGCTCGCATCGTGAGGGTTCAGCAGAATCCTCGGTGACGCAGGACACGCGCGGACACGCGCGGACACGCCGACGAACTGCTGCCCGGGGAACAGGCGCCGGCAGAGCGGTCGTGCGGGTGTGCCCCGGAGTCCGCTTACAGGAGGCAGCATGCGGAGAGCATCCTTGGTTTGTTCCGTCGTTGTGTTGGCAGCGCTATCGGGCTGTGCCGCGCGCACCGCCAGCGACGGCGAGAGCGGCAGTGGCAGCGGCAGCGGCGCACCCGGCACCGGCGATGGGCCCATGCCCGACGACTTCGGGGGCGTGGGAGACGCGAACGGCGCGCCCGGAGACCTCGACCCGGGCGCCGACCCCGGTGAGGGCATGGACTGCGGGCGGCAGAACTTCAACGTCGAGCGCAAGCCGGCCAGCATCCTCCTGGTCCTCGATCGCTCCGCGTCGATGCTGGACGATCCGAACGGAGACGACGGTACGCCGTCGAAGTGGGACATCGTCGTGCCCGCCCTGCAGGAGGTGATCACGTCGACCAACGAGGCGGCCTCCTGGGGCCTCAAGGTGTTCCCGCAGGGACACAGGGCAGGCAGCTGCAGCGCGGAGAGCTTCCCGAGCGACATCCTGATCCCGATCGCGATGAACAACGCATCCACGGTGAACCAGGCGATCTCCGAAACGGAGGCAGAGGGCGACGGCACGCCGACCGGAGATGCCATCAACAAGGCGGTCGAGTACCTGAAGACGCTGCAGAACGACGATCCCAAGTATATCCTGCTGGCGACGGACGGAGACCCGTCGTGCCCCAAGAGCGCCTCGGACGAGTTCGCGGTGCAGGCGGTGACGAACGCGGCGGCCGCCGGCTTCCACACGTTCGTGGTCGGGATCGCATCGTCGGAGAGCAAGGTCAAGGCGCTCAACGGCCTCGCCGTCGCGGGGCTCGAGCCGCGCCAGGACCCGGATCCGCTCGCGCCCAAGTTCTACCTCGCGTCCACGAAGGACCAGCTCGTGACGTCGCTGCAAACGATCACGGGAGAGGTCTCGACCTGCCTGTTCCCGCTGAGCGCAGCGCCGCCGAACCCGGATCACGTCGGCGTGTTCATCGGGGACCAGGCGGTCATGCAGGACACCACGGGCACGGACGGCTGGGACTACACGGGGCCTGACATGATGACCATCAAGCTGTCCGGCGCCGCGTGCGAGCAGGTGGCGACCAGCGGGGCCGCCTCGGTCAAGGTGATCTTCGGCTGCAAGGACGACCCGATCTACTGAGCTGTCCCGATCGTGCCGGCCGGGCGCCGTGCTCTGCCGGCTCGCGCCTCCGCCGGCTCACGCCTCCGCCGGCTCACGCCTCCGCCGGCTCGCGCATCCAGATCGAGCGCTCTATCGACACGATCGTCGCCGCCAGCGCGGCGCCCCCCCGGGGCGTTCCGCGTCGCGGAGCGCCGCTCGCCGTTTCACCCGGGCCAGCGTGTGGCTACTTGGAGAACCACTTGTTGACCGAGCCGCACTCCCACTGAAAGCCGGCACCGAGATTCCAGCAGACACAGCCGCGGGCGCTGCCCGACTCGTTCCCGATACACGAGAACCCCTCCTCCGCCTCGGCGCAGGCCGTGTTCCGGATCGACGCCGCGCTGCCGTCGCCGCCGATGGTGCTGCAGTCCACCGCGGCCGGGTTGATGGGGTATTGCGCGGCGTCCGGGGGCAGGCACGACTCGCAGTCGGCCACGCCGCCGGTGCAGGCGCAGCTACGTGAGCCCAGCTCCTCGATGCCGCACGCCGAGGGGCACATCCCTGTAAAAGTACACGGGTCGTTGTCGTCGAACTCCAGCGGTCCCGGGCACGTGCCCGAGCCGCCGGCGCCGCTCGTCGCGCTCGTCGTGCTGCTGCCAGCGCCGCTCGTGCTGCTGGACGCGCTCGTGGCGCCGCCGCCGCTCGTGACGCCGCCGCCGCTCGTGACGCCGCCGCCGCTCGTGACGCCGCTGCCGCTGCCGCTCACGGTGCTCGTGCCGCTGCCGGTGGCGCTCGATCCACCGGCGCCGCCGCTGCCTCCGTCGCCGCCGTCATCACCGCACGCGGTCGTCGCCACCGCGATGGCGAGCAGCACGCCTGCGGTATAAAGAGAACTCGGTACGATCGATTTCATGGTTTGATCCTTGTTCATGGCGCGGAGCCCTCGTGCACGAACCCGGCCGATGCGCGCCACCGGCCCGCCTGGCGCAGCGCGATGCTCCCGCGTGGCGGAGCGCCAACTGCTCGCTTCGCGGGGCGCCCGCGCGCCGGCAGCGGCCGTCAACGCGGCCGTCAACCGGTGTCGACCTCGAGTTGACACGTCCGCCGCGGCCGGGGTCCGCGCGGCGGCCCGACGTCCTGCCGCGCGCCCTGGATCGTCCCTTGCACCAGTGCGCCAGCTGAACGGCGTGAGGCGTGGGTTCGTGGTTGCCCCTCGACGGGGTCGAGTCGAGGCTTCGAGGGGCGCTGGCCGGCGTCATCCAGGCGGGCCTGGGGCGCGGGTCGTCCCTCGTGAATCCAGAACAAGAGGTAGCGAGATGAGATTCGGAATGAAGTCAGCTTTCACTTTGTTGCTCGTGATCGGCGCCGCAGGGGTCGCCCAGATCGGCTGTTCAGGCGGCGACGCGACGGACGACGACGGCCAGGGGGGCAGCGCGAGCAGCAGCACGGCCAGCGGCGGCGTCACCAGCGGCGGCGTCACCAGCGGCGTCACCACCAGCAGCGCTACCACCAGCAGCGCTAGCACCAGCAGCGCCACCAGCGGCGGCACGGGCGGCGGCGCCACCAGCAGCACGACGGGCGTCGGCGGCGAGGGCGGCACGACCGCGAGCTCCACGACGAGCGGCGCCGGCGGCGCGGGCGGCGAGGAGCCGCTCGGCAACGAGATCCCGACGGCGATCCCGACCCCGACCAACGGCGACGGCGAGATCAGGACCGAGACGACGGTGCTGAGGAACGCCGCCAACGGCGGGCGGGACGTCTACGACTTCAACAACCAGAAGATCGGCGTGAACAACACCGAGGACTGCGACGACGGCGAGGGCCAGAAGACGGTCTTCGAGGTCGAGGACGGCGTGACGGTGAAGAACCTCATCATCGCGGGCGGCCTCCCCGGCGGCAACGGCATCGTGTGCAAGGGGGACTGCACCCTCGATCACGTCTACTGGGAGGACGTCTGCGAGGACGCGGCCACCAACAGCGCGGACGGGGCGACGATGCGGATCAACAGCTCCATCGCCCTGCACTCCGCCGACAAGATCTTCCAGCACAACGCCAAGGGCGGCTCCACGACCATCGTCACGAACTCGTACATCGCCGACTTCGGGAAGCTCTGGCGCTCCTGCGGCGACTGCACCGCCAACGGCGGCCCGCGCAACCTGGTCCTCGACAACGTCAGGGTGGATGGCGTCAAGACGACGATCGCCGGCGCGAACCAGAACTACGGGGACACGGTCACGATCACCAACCTCTACGTGAAGGGCGGGTACGACGAGGAGGACGACAAGCCGAAGATCTGCCAGGAGTACCGGGCCGTCACCGACCACATGGGCGAGTCGCAGAAGCTCCACGGCGGCGCGAGCCAGTGGAACACCGACACGTGCCACGTGAGCAAGAGCGACATCAAGAGCTGGTAATCGGCTGGTGATCGAGAGCCGCCAGGCGTCACCGCCCCGCTCGCTTGCCTCACGCGCTTTGCTGTACGCCATCCAACGCACGCTCGGCCCCTGGCCTCGACGCGCAGGTGAGCCGCCCTACCCGTGAACAGGAGAATCGCGTAATTGTGGTCGGATGACACGCTCGAGCGCGGTGCATCCCGACGTGCTGATCGTGACGGCGCTCCAGGACGAGCTGGAGGCGCTGCTGGCGGCGGGGGCCGCGCCGCGCGACGAGCAGGGGCCGAGCAGCGGGCTCGCGGGTCAGGGCGTGGAGCCGCGCGCCGGCTGGGAGGAGCGGCGCGACAGGCCCGGGTTCCGCTACCACGTGAGCAGGATCCCGAATGAGCGCGGGGAGGCGCTGATCGTCGCGGCCGCGTGGATCGGAGAGATGGGGCCGACCGCGGCGGCGGCGCGCATCCAGCAGCTCCTCGATGATCTGAAGCCAGAGACGCTGGCCATGTGCGGAATCTGCGCCGGCGACCGGAAGGAGGTGTCCCTGGGCGACGTGATCGTGGCCGATCGCGTGTACATCTACGATCACGGAAAGCTCGTCGCCGGCGCGGGCGGCGAGCGCTTCTGGAACGACATCACCACCTACAACCTCGAGGCCACGTGGCGGCACGACGCGGCGTTCTTCGCGCGCGAGTTCGCCCTGGGCGCGGCGCCGCTCCAGCGCGACCGCCCCGTCCCGAAGGCCGCGCAGCGGCGCTGGCTGCTGCGCGCGCTCGACGCGCACGAGCGGCGGGGCGGCCCCGCGCCGCTCGACCACCCGGAGCGCCAGGCCCGGTGCCCGCGGTGGAGCGAGATCGTGCAGGAGCTCGAGCAGGACGACCTGAACCCGCGCGGCCTCATCCGGCTCGACGAGGCGCGCGGCGCCTACACGCTGACCGACGCCGGGCGCGCCTGGGTGGTGCGCGACCGCAACGTCCACCCGGACGAGGCGCCCGCGGTCGAGCCGTTCCGCGTTCACGTCGGCCCGATCGCGACGGGCCACGCGGTGCAGGAACACCCCGGGCTCTTCGATCGCCTCCGGCGATCGGTGCGAAGGACGCTCGGGGTGGAGATGGAGGCCGCGGCGCTCGGCCTCGTGGCCCAGCGCGAGGGGCTGCGCTCGATCATCGCCAAGGCCGTGTCGGATCACGCCGATCACGAAAAAGACGATATATTTCGGACGTTTGCGTGCCGCGCCTCGGCGGAGCTCCTGCTGGCATTCCTGCGGCGGCAGCTCCGGCCGCGGCCGCAGCCGGTGAAGGCGCGCGAGGACGACGAGGGGAGCTCGGTGCACCGCGCGCCCGTCGACCGGCGCGAGCGGCCGCGGGGCGAGCTCGTCGGGCGGGTGGAGCGGGTCTGCCGGCTGCGCGAGGAGGGGGCGAGCATCGTCGAGCTGCAGCCGCCGCCGCCGCTCGCGGGCCTGCTGGAGGTCTCGCGGCCCAAGGAAGGGAGCCCGTGGCGCTTCCCGCTCGGGATCGCGGACAAGCCGCTCGACGACAAGGCGCTCGAGATCTTCGGCTGCGTCCTCCAGGGCTACCGCGCGGAGAACCCGTGGGTGCAGGGCCGGCTGGTCCACGTGGGCGAGCGCGCCCCGGAGGCGCTCGCCCACGCGGCGCGGTCGCGCGGCATCGAGCTCACGAGCCTCGGCGAGTACCAGCGCCTGCTCGACCTGTCGCGGTACGCCGAGCGGCAGCTCGCCCGCGTCGACGCGGACGAGCGCTACCCGTCGGCGCTCTACGTGGAGCAGCACGCGAAGCACCGGCTCGGCCGCGCGCCCTGGGAGGCGACGGAGGACGTGCTCCAGCAGATCCTGTCCGTGCTCGACTCCGAGCACGGCCGGCTCCTGCTCGTGCTCGGCGATTTCGGGACGGGCAAGACGTTCCTGATGCGGGAGCTGTGCCGCCGGCTGACCGCCGCCGGCGGGCGCACGCCGGTGCTGGTGGAGATGCGGGCGCTCGAGAAGCGGCGGTCGCTCAACGAGCTCCTCGCGCAGCACTTCGCCGCGGCGGGGCTCGGGAAGATCGACCTCGACGGCTTCCGGTACCTGCTCGCCGAGGGGCGCGTCGTCCTCCTTTTCGACGGCTTCGACGAGCTCGCGTTCCGGGTGAGCTACGACCGGGTGCTGGAGCACTTCGGTACGGTGCTGGAGGCCGCGTCGGAGCGGGCCAAGGTGGTGGTCACCAGCCGGACAGGGCACTTCCTGACCGATCGCGAGGCGAACAAGGAGCTGACGACCCGCGCCGAGCAGACCGGGCACGCGCGGCTGGTCAAGCTGGAGCCGTTCGGGGAGCGCCAGATCCGGCGCTTCCTCGTGAAGCGGCTCGGCAAGGAGGACAAGGCCGAGGCGCGCTTCGAGCTGCTGCGGGACGTGGAGGACCTCCTGGGGCTCTCGGCGAACCCGCGGATGCTGAGCTTCATCGCGGAGATCGATGAGCAAGAGCTCAAGGACGCGAGGGCGCAGGCGGGCCGGATCACGTCGGCGGCGCTGTACGAGCTCCTGCTGCGGCGCTGGCTCCTCGGCGAGGTGAAGCTGGCGACGGACACGGCGGAGGACCCGGCGCTGGGCGAGTCGCAGCTCTGGAAGGCGGTCACCGATCTGGCGCTGATGCTCTGGCCGAAGGTGGAGCGGGGCGTGGGCATCGAGGAGATCCCGCGCGAGCTCATCGCGGCGGCGCAGGCGCTGGACCCGAAGCGGAAGCCGGCGCAGGAGGGGGAGGTCGTGCACCAGCTCGGGTCGCGGTCGCTGCTGGTCCGGGACGAGGCGGGCAGCTTCTCGTTCCTGCACCAGTCGGTGATGGAGTGGCTCGTCGCGGACGCGGCGGCCGTGGAGGTGAAGGCGTCCGGCGACGCGCCGGTGCTCGCGCAGCGCGAGATGAGCGACCTGATGGCCGATTTCTTCATCGCGCGGGCCGGGCCCGAGGCGGCGGCGCGGTGGGCCGCGCGGAAGCTGAGGGCGCCCGGGCACGAGGTCTCCGGCAAGAACGCGCTGCGGGTGGAGCAGCGGCTGCACGTGGAGCGGCGGCTGCGGTCGGAGGCGCCGCAGGACGAGGTCTTCCAGGTCGACGCGGTGTGGGACTTCGAGGACGAGGATCTGCGCGGGCAGGACTTCTCCGAGCAGGACCTGCACGAGGTCAACTTCCAGCGGGCGAACCTCTCGGGCGCGACGCTGGTGCGGGCCGACCTGCGGGGCGCGCGGCTCGGCGGGGCGACGCTGCGGCGCGCGGACCTGCGCGGCGCGGTGCTCGCCGGGGCCGACCTGACCGGCGCGGACCTCTCGTGGGCGCGGCTCACGGACGCGGACCTGACGGGCGCGACGCTGACCGGGGCGCGGCTGCTCGGCGCGAAGCTCCTCGGGGCGAAGCTGCCCCCGCTGGCGGAGCGCGAGGCGGGGGGCGCGGCGCGGACGGTCGAGGGGGCGGCGCCCATGTGGATGCTCAGCGCCGGCGTGCTCGCCGTCGCGTTCAGCCCTGACGGCGACCTGCTCGCCTCCGGCCACACCGACGGCACCGTGTGGCTCTGGGACGCGGGCACGGGCGCCGCGCTGCGCGTCTTGCGCGGCCATACCCGGGAGATCAACAGCCTGGCGTGGAGCCCCGACGGGCAGACGCTGGCCTCGGGCTCGGACGACAGGACGGTGCGCCTGTGGCGGTCGACCGCCGGCGAGGTGGCCCGCGTGCTGTCGAGCCTCGACGGCGCGGTCCTCAGCGTCGCGTTTTGCCCTGACGGGAGCGCGATCGCGACCGGGCTGAGCCACGGGGTCGTGGCGGTGTTTCCGCTGGACGTCGCCGACGGGCCGTACCTGCTGCGAGGCCACGCGGGCGCGGTGAGGAGCGTGGCCTTCGGGCCCGATGGCCAGCTGCTCGCCTCGGGCTCGGACGACGGGACGGTGCGGCTGTGGAGCGTGCGCGACGGGACGGAGCTCGACGTGCTGAAGGGCCACAGGAACCGGGTCAGGAGCGTGGCCTGGAGCGCGAGCGGGATCCTCGCCTCGGGCTCGGACGACAGGACGGTGCGGCTCTGGCACGGAAGCGCGGGGGGGAGCGCGGGAGGGAACATGGCCGCGCCGCTGGCCGTGCTGGAGGGCCACGACGCGGGCGTCAGGAGCCTGGCCTGGAGCGCGGGCGGGATCCTCGCCTCGGGCTCGGCGGACAGCTCCGTGCAGCTGTGGCAGGGGAACACGGGCAAGGCGCTGGGCATCTTCGAGGGCCATTACCGCTGCGTCCGGGGCGTGGCGTGGAGCCCGGACGGGACGATCGTGGCCTCGGGCTCCGACGACAGGACCATCCGCCTGTGGCAAGGGAGCGTGGGCAGGACGCTGCGCGTGCTCAAGGGGCACGACCGGGGGTTCAGGAGCGTGGCCTGGAGCGCGGACGGGATGCTCGTGGCCTCGGCCTCGGACGACGAGACGGTGCGGCTCTGGCAAGGCAGGACGGGCAAGGAGCTGACCGTGCTCAAGGGGCACGCCGGGCGGGTCAACACCGTGGCGTGGAGCGTGGACGGGGTCACCGTGGCCTCGGGCTCGGACGACCACACCGTGCGGCTCTGGCAGGGCAAGACGGGCAAGGAGCTGGGCGCCCTCCTGGGGCACGCTGGGCGGGTCTGGAGCGTGGCGTGGAGCCCGGACGGGGTGACCCTCGCGTCGGGCGCCGACGACCTCACGGTGCGGCTCTGGAACGCGAGCACGGGCAGGCCGCTGGGCGTGCTCAAGGGGCACACCGCGGGGGTCGGGGGCGTGACGTGGAGCGCGAACGGCGTGACCGTGGCCTCGGGCTCCGACGACCATACGGTCCGGCTCTGGCACAGCAGGACGTGCGAGGAGATGGATGTGCTCAGGGGGCACGCCGCCGCGGTCAACAGCGTGGCGTGGAGCGCCGACGGGGTGACCGTGGCGTCGGGCTCGGACGACTACACCGTCCGGCTCTGGCACGGGATCACGGGCAAGACGCTGGGCGTGCTCCGGGCACACACAGCGGCCGTCAACAGCGTGACGTGGAGCGCCGACGGGGCGGTCGTCGCCTCGAGCTCGGACGACCACACCGTGCGGCTCTGGCAGGGGAGCACGGGCCATCTCCTGGGCGTGCTCCACGGGCACGTCCGCCGGGTCTGGGGGGTCGCGTTCCACCCCGACAGCCGCACCCTGGCGTCGGCCTCGGACGACGGCACCGTCCGCTTCTGGGACGTGAGCACCCAGCGCTGCCTCGCCATCTTCCTCGTGCTCGCCGAGGGCTGGGTCGCCTTCACGCCCGACGGGCGATACAAGTTCGGGGGCAACCTCGCCGGCAGCTTCTGGCACGCGATCCACCTCTGCCGCTTCGAGCCCGGCGAGCTCGACCCCCATGTGGTCGGCCTCCATCTCTCCGACGATGAGCTCCTCCTGAAGGCCGCGCCGCGCATCCCGCGCCCCCGCCCGAACCGCACCCCGCCGCCCTGAGGCGCCGGGCGGGCCCCCGGGCGGCGGCCGGCCCTGCCGATCTCACCGATCGGCGCGCGCCGCCCCGAGCCTCCGGCGCAGGTTGTCGCGCGCGCGCGCCTCGAGGCGGTCCCGGAAGTACGCGGAGAGGAAGAGGTGTTCGGCGGCGAGCAGCTTCTCGAAGAAGCGCCGCCGGCCCGCGGCGTAGAGCTCGGGCGGCACGGCGCTGTACTCCGCGGCGATCGCGCGGTCGTACGCGTCGAACGCCGCCGGGTCGCTGCCGAGGATCGCCATGTCGCAGTCGAGGAACAGGGCCTCCTCCTCGCCGACGTCCGCCGGCCCGAGCGCGCCGTGGCGCGCGGTGAGCAGGACGAGCCGCGCGACGGCGTCGGCGTCGAGCCCCTCGCCCGGCAGCCACCGCGCGATCGCGTGCCGCGCGAGCTCCGCGCTGCGCGCCTCGTTGTCGTGGCGGCCGGGCACGTACACGGCGTCGTGGAAGAGCGCGGCCAGGAACACCTCGCGCGGCCTCCGCCAGCCGACGTCGCGGCCTACCTCGCCCACCCGGCAGAGCACCTCGCGCACGTGGGCCAGGTCGTGGTAGGCGCGCCCGGGCTCGCCGTACGCGGCGCGCACGGCGCTCCACAGCGGCTCCGGCAGGACGAGCCCGCCCGGCCCCTCCGGCGGCGCGGAGGCGGTCACACGAGCACCAGGTCCTCGGGGCGGAACAGCTCGCCGTCGTACGCGGCGATGCGGCCCTTCTCCGTGGACTTCGCGTGGTTCTTGGCCAGGTTGGCGCGCCCCTGGATCTCGCGATCCGTCAGGAAGCAGTCGACGTCGGCGACGCACAGCCCGACGGAGATCGTCGGCGCCCGCTCGACGCGGCGGTAGCGGCGGCGCGCGAGGCGCTCCTGCAGCGCGCGCAGGAAGTCCACGGCCGACGCGCGGGTCGCGTTGGGCAGCGTGATCATGTACTCGTCGCCACCGAACCGGTACGCGTGCCCGTGCGCGAAGACGTGCGCCTCGATGCTCTCCATGAACGGCGGGAGCACGTGCAGGTCGACCGCCGTCTCGGTGTGCTGGACGTTGAACGCCTTGAAGTCGTCGATGTCGATGAACGCCACCGCGATCGAGGCGCCGCGCAGCGCGCAGCGCGCCCGGTAGTACGCGAGATCGGGGAGGAAGAGCCCCGGCGCCTCGAGGATGTGGAACTTCTCGTCGTACTCGCGCGGGCGGAGCGGCGGCGCCTCCGGGAGCACGGCCTCGGCGTGCCGGATCGACATGTAGTCCGTGAGCCGCGGCACCTGAAGGGCGCGCGTGGCCGCGAACCAGGGCGCGGCCATCAGCTGCTCCAGCCCGTGGACCTCGCGCCTGAGGTGCCGGATCGTGTCGGCGTTCACGGCCTTCTGCAGCGGCTCCTCGATCGCGGTGGCGCTGTCGCGCCGGAGGTCGATGAGGATGCGCTTGAGCAGCGGGCCCTGCGTGTCGTGGATCTGCACGTGCGGCTGGCGCAGCTCCAGCTGCCGCCCGAGGAGGCTCAGCTGCCCGATGAGCTCCGTCACCTCCGGCGGCTCGTAGCCGCGGAACTGCTCGCGGACCACGTCCGCCACGTCGCGGCGGAAGGCGTCCGTGAAGCGGGCGACGCAGTGGGACATGGCCTTGGCCTCCGACGGCGTGAGCTCGGGCATCGTCGCGAAGGATAGCCCGGGCGCGGAGCGATGGCGGAGCGATGGCGGGCGATGGCGGCGCGATGGCGGGCGATGGGGGGCGATCGAGGTGATCGCGCGCCCGGGCCGCGCCGCGCTGGAAATCCGCTCGGAATTCGGAGATGCTGGCCCTTCCTCTCCGCCGGATTCCCCTGCCCTTTCCATGCACGACGCCACCCGGACGATCACGACCCTCGGGAGCGACGCGATCGAGCTCCCGGATCTGCGCGTCATCGTCACGCCGCAGAAGAGCCCCCCGATCGAGGCGACCCTCGGCGTCGCGCCGCTCATCCTCGGCACGAGCGCCGATTGCGACGTCATCATCCCCGACGCGCGCGTGTCGCGCCGCCACGGCCAGCTCAAGCTCACGCCCCGCGGCGTCGTCCTCACCGACCTCGGCAGCAAGAACGGCACGTTCATCAACGACGTCCTCATCCACGAGGCCTTCCTCACGCCGAGCGCCGTCGCCTCGCTGGGCGGCGTCTCGCTCACGGTCCGCGTCGGCGGCGCTCCGGTCGTCGTCCCGCTCTCGACGTCGGCCAGCTTCGGCGAGGCGCTCGGCAGCAGCGTCCCGATGCGCGCGCTCTTCGCCCGCCTCGAGCGCGCCGCCGCCACGTCGGAGACCATCCTCTTGCTCGGCGAGTCCGGCACCGGGAAGGAGGTCCTCGCCCGCGCCATCCACGCGGCGAGCCCGCGCAACGGCGGCCCCTTCGTCGTCTTCGACTGCAGCGCCGTCGCGCCGAACCTCATCGAGGCGGAGCTCTTCGGCTACACGAAGGGCGCCTTCACCGGCGCCCAGGCCGCGCGCGCCGGCCTCCTCGAGGAGGCGAGCGGCGGCACGCTCTTCCTCGACGAGATCGGCGAGCTCCCCATCGACCTCCAGCCGAAGCTCCTGCGCGCCCTCGAGGCCCGCCAGGTCCGCCGCGTCGGCGCCGCGGCGTACACGTCCTTCGACGCCCGCGTCATTGCCGCCACGCACCGCGACCTCCAGGGCCGCATCGCCTCGGGCTCGTTCCGCGAGGATCTCTACTACCGGCTCGCCGTCGTCGAGGCCGTCGTGCCCCCGCTGCGCGAGCGCAAGGAGGACATCCCGCTGCTCGTCGAGCGCTTCCTCGCCGCGCAGGTGCCCCCGCGCTCGCTCGCCGATCTGCCGCCGAACGCGCTGGAGCTGCTCCGCGGGCACCACTGGCCGGGCAACGTGCGCGAGCTGCGCAACACCGTCGCGCGGCTCGTGCTCTTCCCGCACCTCGCCGAGGAGGCGATCGTCAAGGTGGCGCCGCGGCCCGCCGACATGGGCGTCGGCCAGTTCGCCGCGCTGCCGCTGCGCGAGGCGCGCGACATGGTCGTCGAGCAGTTCGAGCGGACCTTCATCGCCATGAAGCTCCGGGACCACGGGGGCAACGTCGCGCGGGCCGCCGCGTCGATGGGGGTGTCGCGGCAGCTCGTCCACCGGCTGATGGAGCGCTACGGCATCCGCAGCAAGGGGTGACGCCCCCTTGCGCCGCGCAGGAGGGCGCCGCGGCTGCGCAGGAGGGGCAAAGAGTTGCGCAGCTCACAGAAGGGGCTGCGCAGGAGGGCACCGCGGCTGCGCAGGAGGGCACCGCGGCTGCGCAGGAGGGGGGCAAGTGTAGCGCAGGACACTAACCGCGCTGCGCAGGAGAGAGGCCGGCGCCGCGCAGGAGGCGCACAAGTGTAGCGCAGGACACTTCGTGAGGTGCGCAGGAGCGGGCTGGTGCTGCGCAAGAGGGCCACCGATGCTGCGCAGGAGCAGGCTGGCGCTGCGCAGGAGCGGGCTGGCGCTGCGCAGGAGGGCCGCCGACGCTGCGCAGGAGCGGGCTGGCGCTGCGCAGGAGGGCCGCCAACGCTGCGCACCAGGACGGCAGGCCCGCGCAGGGACCCGGCGCTGCTCCGCAACAGCTGAGGAGTGGGCCGATGCAGGTGCGACGGGATGCCGCTACCGCGCCCATGCCGTTCGGGTATGGCGCAAGAGCGTGCCTTCCCAGCCGACGAGGAAGGAAGTGCCGTCCTGACCCCAGATGTCGCGAAAATCACTCGTCGTTGTCGAGTTGAGCATCAGCCACGAGTTGCCGTCGAAGTGAAAGAACGCGCCGTTGTGGCCGACCGCGAAGACATCCCGAGGACCGGTGCCCCACACGCCGGTCAGCAGCACCGATGTAACTGAGTCTCTCGCCTGCCAGACCCGGCCGTCGTAATGCATCATGGCGCCTCCCCAGCCGACGGCGAAGACGTCGTCAGGACCGCTCCCCCACACGCTGAACAGTGACACGTCTGCGCCTACAACCATCCGCTGCCAGCCCCGGCCGTCGTAGTGCAAGGTCGCGCCTCCCCAGCCGACGGCGAAGACATCGTGAGGACCGCTCCCCCACACGCCCTCCAGATCGTTCTGTGTACCCGAGTCCTGGCGCTGCCAGGCCCGGCCGTCGTAGTGCAAGATCACGCCTCCACTACCGACGACAAAGATATCGTCAGGACCGCTTCCCCACAGGCACCACAAGCTGACGTCGTCCAAGTCCGGTAGTCTCGGGTCTTGTCTCTGCCAGTCCCGGCCGTCGTAGTGCAAGATCACGCCTCCCTCGCCCACGGCAAAGACATCGTCATGACCGGTGCCCCACACGCCGAGCAACCTTGTCATTGTGGTCGAGTCCTGGCGTTGCCAGGCCCGGCCGTCGTAGTGCGCGACGGTGCCCATGTCGCCGACGGCAAAGACGTCGGCTGGACCGGTGCCCCACACGCCATAGAGCATCGTAGGTGAAAACGAGCTCTCGCTCTCCAAGCGCTGACCCTGGTAGTGCAAGATCGTGCCTCCCCAGCCGACGGCAAAGACGTCGTCAGGACCGCTTCCCCACACGCCATAGAACAATTTATCCGGCGACGCCATGGGCTGCCAGACCCGGCCGTCGTAGCGCAAGATCGTGCCTCCCCAGCCGACGGCAAAGACGTCGTCAGGACCGCTCCCCCACACGCCCTCCAGGTCATTCTGTGTGCCCGAGCTTTGTCTCTGCCAGGCCCGGCCGTCGTAGCGCAAGATCACGCCTCCCACACCTACGGCGAAGACATCGTCCGGACCGCTCCCCCATACGTCAAGCAACGTTGACATCGTGCCCGAGCTCTGGCCACGCCACGCCCGGCCGTCGTAGTGCACGATCACGCCTCCCTCACCCACGGCAAAGACATCGTGCGGCCCGCTGCCCCACACGCCCTTCAACTCTGCGGGTCTGGGCGAAGTCATGGGCTGCCAGCTCTGGCCGTCGTAGTGCACGATCACGCCTCCCTCACCCACGGCAAAGACATCGCCAGGACCGCTGCCCCACACCCCCTCCAGGTTATTCTGTGTGCCCGAGGCCATGCCCTGCCAGGCCCGGCCGTCGTAGCGCAAGATCGCGCCTCCCTCACCCACGGCAAAGACATCGCCAGGACCGCTGCCCCACACCCCCTCCAGGTTATCCTGTACGCCCGAGGTCATGGCCTGCCAGCTCTGGCCATCGTAGCGCGAGATCGTGCCTTCCTCACCTACGACAAAGACATCGCCAAGGCCGTTCAGCCACACATCTTTGATATGCGTGAATGACCTCGAGTCGACCGCGCCCCAGTTCCAGTCCCCGCAGGACTCAAGCAAGAAGCTGTCGCAAGCGCTCGAGCAACCCGCGCGGCCAAAATCATACCGCAGCTCCGCGCAGGACGTGGCGATCAGGCTCTCCGGGTCGCAGAGCTCTTCCTTCACCACCTCTCCATCGCCGCAATGCCTGCGGCAGTCCACGCGGCAGTAGCCGCCGGATGACGCGTTCTGCCGCTGAGCACACAGGCGTTCCTTCGGCGCGACATCGCCTGCGCCGCAATCGCATTCCTCGCCGCTGTCGACGATACCGTTGCCGCAGGCCTCGTTCGATCCGCAATCGGCGCTGCACCCATCGCCGCTCTCGGCGTTCCCGTCGTCGCAGGCCTCGCCGCGTTCGACGACGTCGTTGCCGCACAGGTCAAGCCTGGCGGGGTCCATGCATTGACGCTCGCCCCTGGTCGTCTGGACGCAGCGGTAATCGCCCAGACAGTACCCCTCGCCGCAGGGAGCCCCCACCTCACACGAACCGGCGACGACGACGAGCATGCCCACGAACATCATCGCGGCGGCAAACCTCCTGACGCCCCGCGTCAGGCGTCCGGCCACGCCGCGCCTCCTCGCGCGCCTCGGCGCATTCGTCCTTCTCATGCTCGCGCTCCTCGATTCATGCCCGGAGGCCCTCGCAACGGAGTTGTCGTGCCCGGTCCCGGGGAGCTCTTCAGGGGCCGTCCGGACCAGGAGGACCGACCGCCTTCGTGACCTGATGTCCAGCGTGGCGCTCCCCGTGCGGCCCCGCGCTCACCGGACAGGCGCCCGCCGCGGCGCTCTCCCTCAGAACGAGAGCCGCGCGGAAAGCGCGCCTCGCTCGCGCGACACCAGCGGCGAGAGCTGGAGCTCCAGGCCGCCCCGATCCTCGCTGCGGTAAGCCCTCGGCCTGTTGAGCCAGACCAGCACCAGGCCGGTCGCGACCGTCACCCCGCCTGCGACGAAGGCCCCCGCCGCGACGCGGCCCTCCCATGCACCGGCGTCCTGCGCGCTCGCCGGCGCGCAGGACACGCCGCATTGCTGCTGTAACTCGTCGCGGAGCTCACCGACCCTCCATTGCAGCGCGCCCCCCAGCGCGACCACGGCCGCGCCTGACCCCACCACCGCCCACGGCGCCCATCCAGCGGCCCACCTGCGCTCGGTGACGATGCCATCGACGCTCAGCTTCAAGGTGCCCGAGACACGCCTGCCCGCGAGCGCCGGCGCCGACTTCACCACGGGGAAGTACCCCTTTTTCCGGGCGACGATCACGTGCTCGCCGGGCAGCACCGTCCGGCGCTCATGGCCAGGGCCGACGAACCAGGGCTTGCCGTCGAGCTGCACCGAGGCCCCCGGCTCGTCGCAGCGGATCTCCACGGCCGAGAGCTCCTGCTCCTCCAGCCGTCGCATCAGATCGAGCGCCTGCTTCTCGCCCTCCGCCGCGAGCGCCCCCGGCCCCCACCGGAGCGACAGGCGCAGGTTCTCGTAGGCCGACAGCGGCTGCCCCATGCGCCACAGCGCCCTCGCCAGGTTGAACCGCAGCTCCGGATGCTCCCACGACCGCAGCGCCTCCTCGTAGCGGGCCCTCGCGTCGCCCAGCATCAGCTGCTGATGCAGCTCCCTGCCTTCGTGGAACAGAGCCCGCGCCCGCTGCTTGCGCTCCTCCGAGACGCCCCGATGCCAGGGCGGCAAGGCCTCTCCCGCCTGCGCCAGCGCGGGAACGGCGCGCGAGATCCACAACGCGACGAGCGCCGCGGACAGACACAGCGATCGAACAGAACGACTTCGCATGGCATGGGCCTCCTGCGGCTCGCATAACCTCCCGGCGCTGGCGAAGCTCGGGTGTGATTGTCGTGTGTACCGTCCTTGCCGGCGTCGTGCAATGTGCTTCCGCGATCGCACAAGGTCCGTCGCTTCAGCGGCCATCTGCCAATAACAGGCGCGCAGGCGCATACGCCCTCGACGCCGCCAGGGTGAGAGAGGCCGCAGCGACCGATCGCCATGACCTGATACGACATTGTTTGTACAAAACGGACGGATCATATCGACGTCTTCTGTCCACCTGGTGCATTCGCGCGGCTGGAGCTGGACATCGCTGAAACGTTCGGATTGTCATCGCTGCAAGGGATTCGCCCTGCACGCGGGGCGCCGCCGGTCCGCCGGCGCGCTGCGATCGCTGTACTGCGGGGACGAGGCTCGCTAGGATCGCGCCGGGCGCCGGTGCTCCTTCGATCGCGGCGACCAGCAGGGAACGCCCGCGCCGCGGCCATCATCTCTGATGCGATGCGCTCGGCTCATGGGGGTGGAAGGATGTCACGCGGATGGATCTCCGACACGCGGCTCGCGCCATCACCCCAGGGATCCGAGAACGACCCCGGCGCGCATGAGGTCCTGGGTCGGGGGACGCACGATGAAATGGGCCGGGCCGACACCACCCCTGTCAGCGAGACGCTGGAGGATCCCGCGCGGACCGTGACCGTGCGGGGCGAAGGCGCGCCGCACGAGGAAACGCACGTCGTGCAGGCCGAAGGACCGGTGAGAGCCCCACGAGCCCCGGCGATCCTTCCGCCGTCCCCGTCGCTGGGGAGGGACGGGCAACCGCTCGCCGCCGGGAGCAGCATTGGCCATTACGAGATCCTCCGCGAGCTCGGCCGGGGCGGCATGGGGATGGTCTTCCTGGCCCGCGATACCCGGCTCGCTCGCCTGGTCGCGGTCAAGCTCCTCACGAGGTTGAGCGGCGATGGGATGAAGCGCTTTCTCGTCGAGGCCCGGGCGACGGCGCGCTGCAATCACGAGAACATCGTGACGATCCACGAGGTCAACGAGCACGAGGGACATCCGTACATGGTGCTCGAGTATATCGAGGGGCAGAGTCTCCGCGCCTGGATGGAGCAGCGCCGGCCCCCCGACGGCGGCGACGAGATCTCGACGGCGCCGGCGCTGCCCGACGTGGCCGCCGAGATGATCGTGCCCGCCGTACGTGCGCTCTCGCGCGCGCACCGGGCCGGCATCATCCACCGCGACCTCAAGCCCGAGAACATCATGCTGGACGCGTCAGGCCCGATCAAGGTGGTGGACTTCGGTATCGCCAGGTTCTGCAAAGAGGACATGGACCGCGCGCCTGCTTCCGTGTGTCCCTCCCACGACGGCCACACGAGGCTGACCCGCGAGGGGACGATCCTCGGCACGCCGCCCTACATGTCCCCCGAGCATCTGACAGGCCAGGAGATCGACGCGTGCAGCGATGTCTGGGCCGTGGGCATCATCCTGCACGAGCTCGTGCTCGGCGCTCACCCGCTCGCGCCGCTCACCATGAAGAAGCTCAGGAGCGTGGCGCTCCCGGGGCCGATGACCGAGGTCCAGAAGCGCCACCCGGAGCTCGGCGCGATCGGCGCGATCATCGACCGCTGCCTGCAAAAAAGGAAGGAGGACAGGTTCGCCTCGGCAGAGGATCTCCTGGCCAGGCTCGCGCCCCTCGCGCCCGGGCGCGGGGAGGTGGTCCTCGGCGCTGACGAGAGCCCCTTCGCAGGGCTCTCCTCGTTTCAGGAGGTGGACGCCGCCCGCTTCTTCGGCCGCGACGAGGCGCTCGCGACGGTGATCAGCCGCCTGCGGAGCCAGCCGCTCGTCACGCTCGCCGGGCCGTCGGGCGCCGGCAAGTCATCGCTCGTCAGGGCCGGGGTGATCCCGAGGCTCAAGCGCTCCGGGGAGCCGTGGGAGGCGCTGGTTCTCAGGCCCGGGCGCGAGCCGATGGCCGCGCTCGCGGAGCTGCTCAACCATCCCGCGGTGGCGGCGCTCGCGGGCTCACCGGAGCTCGCGTCGCTCGCGTCGCGCACGTCGAATGAGGACGCTCCGGCGCGCGAGCGGCGGGCCGAGCGGCTCCGGGCCGAGCCAGGGTATCTCGGCGCCCTGCTGCGCGCGGCCGCGACGCGCCTGCAGCGCCGGTGGGTCGTGTTCGTCGACCAGTTCGAGGAGCTCTTCACGCTCGGCAGCCAGGGCCGCGAGCGCGTGGCGTTCCTCGCTTGCCTCGAGGGGCTCGCCGACGACGCCTCGTCGCCCCTCCGGGTCATCCTCGCCGTGCGCTCCGACTTCGTCGAGCGGATGGCCGAGCACACGCACTTCATGGGGAGTGTGCTGCGCGGCCTCCTGTTCCTTCCACCCATGGGGCGCGAGGGGCTGCGCGAGGCGCTGGTGAAGCCGCTCGAGGCGGCCCGGTACCGGATCGAGGAGCCAGCCATGATCGACGGGCTGCTCGACGCGCTCGAGGCCACGCGCGGCGCGCTGCCCCTCTTGCAGTTCACGGCGGCCGAGCTGTGGGACAGGCGCGATCGCGAGCGCCGGCTCGTGTCGCGAGCGAGCTACGACGCGCTCGGCGGCGTCGCCGGCGCGCTCTCCCGCCACGCGGACCGGGTGCTCGCGGGCATGAGCGCGCGCCAGGCGAGGCTCGCCCGCGGCGTCCTCGAGCGCCTGGTGACGCCGGAGCGCACCCGGGCGCTCGCCGGCGTCAGCGAGCTGTGCGAGCCGCCCGAGGACGGACAGGAGATAGCTCACGTCGTGAAGCTCCTCGCCGACGCGCGGCTCCTCTCCGTGATGCAGGCCAACGATGGCGCCGGCGACACGGCGGAGATCGTGCACGAGTCGCTGATCGAGGGCTGGCCGACGCTGCGGCGGTGGCTCGAGGAGAACCAGGACGACGCCGTGTTCCTCGACCGGTTGCGCGGCGCGGCGCGGCTGTGGGCGTCGAGCGATCGCGCCACGGCCACGCTGTGGCAGGGCAAGCTCGCCGAGGAGGCGCGCGCCTTTCGCGAGCGGTATCGGGGCGCGCTGGGCGAGCGCGAGCGGCGCTACCTGGAGGCGGTGCTGCGGCACGCCGGCAACGCGTTGCGCAGGAGACGCCGTATCGTCATCGCGACCATCTCGGCGCTGTCGCTCGTCTCCGTGGCCGCGACGGTGGGGGTCCTCAAGGTGACCGAGCAGAAGCGCACCATCGAGGCGCAGTTCGAGGAGATCCGGAGGAAGGAGGGGACGCTCCTGCATTCGCTCGCGAGCGAGGAGGCAGCACGGAACGCGGCGGAAGTTGCACGGGAGGAGAGCGAGGCGCAGCGGAGGCGGGCCGAGCAGCTGCGGCTGGAAGCAGAGGAGTCGAGGAGCCGCGCCGAGGCCGAGGCCGACAGGGCCCGCGCGGCGGCCGCGGAGGCGCGCTCGGCGCGAGACCAGGCGCAACGCTCCGACGAGAGGTCGCGTGGCGCCGAGGCCCTCGCCAGGCAGGAGGAGCAGACGGCGAAGGAGGCCGCCGCGAAGGAGCGCCAGTCGCGGCAAGAGCTGGGGCGGCTCGTCAAGCGCGCCGTGGGGACGATCCCGGATGAATTGCGCTGAGCCGTGCGCTCGGCAAGCGCGCCGGGGAGAGGGCGCGCTCGGTCGGAGGTCGCGAGCGCCGCTTACCCGGGGCCATCCGGAGCGCGCCGGCGCGCACGTGCCGCGGTGGCGGCGCTCCGTCGCGACGGCGACCCGCGGGGCTCGCGCAAAGGATGCACGGCCGTCAGAACGAGCCGCGCAGCGAGAGCGCGGCGCCGTCCGGGGACAGGGCGACGCCCGCTGCCGGCGCCGCGGGGGCGGCGGGATCGAGCTGGAAGTAGAGCAGCGCGCCCGTGCCGGCCGCGACGAGGCCCAGGCCGGCGGAGATCGCGCCGATCTTCCACGCGAGATCGATCGCCTCGACCTCGTCCACGGGACAGTCGGGCGCGCACCGGCTGCGGAGCTCGCCCCGGTCGACGTGGCCCTTGATGCCGAGGAACGCGCCCACGCCGAGCGCGACGACGCCGGCGCCGGCGAGCACGAGCGGCCAGCGCTGCCGCGCCGGCGCGGCGGAGCTCGCCGGGGCGCGCGGGGCGGCCGCCGGAAAGCGCACCGCGATCGGCAGCGCCTTGTCGCCCGGCGCCAGCGTGACGACGGCGACGACGCGCGTCCCGGCCGCGTCCTCGAAGGTCAGCGTGTGGCGCCCGGGGTCGACCTCGACCGGGCCCTTGGGGAGGGCGTCGACGAGCGGCGCGCCGTCGAGGAGCACCCGCACCCGGCCTGGCGCGCCGCCGCCAGCCGACGTGGCCGACAGCGCGACGCTGGGCATGTCGCGCTCGACCATCTCGCTCCAGCTCTGGCAGTCCTGGGCGAGCGTCGCCGGGCACGAGCTCGCGCAGAGGCGGAGCTCCGCGCGCGCGCGCTGGAGCGCCCGGTCGCGGACGAGCTGCTGCGCCTGCTCGTACGACGCCGCGCACGTCTCCCCGACGCCCTGCGCCCGGGCGCGCGAGCCGGCGAGGAGCGTGAAGGCCGCGCTGCAGGCGACGAGGAGGCCCCGGTTCATCGCGCGTACGCTACACGCTTCCGCCCGCTACAGACACTCGCGCTTGATCCGCCGGATGCCGTTGGCGTCCAGGTAGTAGGGGGGCACGCAGGGCGACCGCGGGCGCGCGCTGCGCGCGGGGGTCGCGGCGCGCACGCCCGCGGCGCGCGCCGCCGCGGTGGTTTGCGCGACCGACCCCGGCTCCGCGGCGGCGCTCGCGGAGGCCGCAGGCGCCGCCGCGGAGGCGCTCGTGGCGGGCGCCGCGAGCGCGGCCTCGGAGGCCCCTGGCGCCGCGAGCGCGGCCTCGGAGGCCCCTGGCGCCGCGAGCGCGGCCTCGGAGGCCCCCGCCGCGGCCTCGGAGGCCCCCGCCGCGGCCTCGGAGGCCCCCGCCGCGGCCTCGGAGGTCCCCGCCGCGGCGGCGCTCGCGACGGGCGCTGGCGCCGAGGGCGCGCCGGCGCTGGCAAGATCGGCCGGCGGCGCGTCGAGCTCCGGGGGCACGCTACAGCTCTTGCCGATGACCAGCGCGAGCACGAGCGCGCTCACCCCGAACGCGAGCGTGGTGGCCCGGACGAGCTGCGCGCTCGCCCGCCGCGACGGCGCCGTCGCGGAGATCGGCGTCGCGAGCGCGGAGGCGGGCCGCGCCATGTCCTCGACTGTCCTCGTCATCGTCGCGACCGTCACCGAGGGCCGCGGAGCGCGCGCGAGGCCGCCGGGGGGCCGCGAGGGGCGCGTGTCGAGCTCCCGCGGCGACGGCGGCGCCTCCACGACGGCGGGGCTCGACGGCGGCGGCGTCGGGACCGCGCTCCGCTGGGACGTCTCGATCTCGGCGAGGCTCCTCGCCCGCGCCTCGAGCAGCGACCCCGCCGTCGCCTCGACCCACGCCCCGACCGCGCGCGGGCTCGACGGCGGCAGCGCCTCCTCGAGCGCCGCCGCCATCTCCAGCGCGGTCGCGTAGCGCCGATCCGGGTCCTTCTCGAGGCCCCGCAGCACCACCGCGTCGAGCGCGGGGGGCACGTCGCCGAACGCGCTCGGCGGCTGGATCACGCCCTCGAGGATGCGCCCGAAGATCTCCGCGTCGCACTCGCCCGTGAACAGCCGGCGCCCGGTGAGCACTTCCCAGAGGACCACGGCGGCCGCGTAGATGTCGGCGCGGCGATCGACGGGCGCGCCGCGCAGCTGCTCTGGCGCCATGTAGCTGAGCTTGCCCTTGAGCTGCCCGACGCGGCTCACCTGGCTCCGCACCGCCGCGCGCGCGATGCCGAAGTCGAGCACGCGCGCGATCCCGTCGTCGCCGACGAGGATGTTCTGCGGCGAGACGTCGCGGTGTACGATCTGGAGCGGGGCGCCGTCCTCGGCGGTCGCCTCGTGCGCCGCGTGCAGCCCCGCGAGGGCGCCCGCGAGGATGGACGCGACGACCGGCTGCGGCACCCGGACCCCTCGCCTGCCCGTCTCGCGCAGCAGGCTCGAGAGCGACTCGCCCGCGATGTACTCCATGACCACGAAGAGCTCGCCGTCGGCCTGGATGCTGTCGAGCGTGGTGACGACGTTCGGGTGGCGGATGCGCACCGCGATCCGCGCCTCGTCGAGCAGCATCGACGAGAACTCGGGATCCCTGGCGAACTGCGGGTGCAGGCGCTTGATCGCGACCGTGCGAGCGAACCCGTGGGCGCCGACGAGCCGCCCGAAGTGGACGGACGCCATCCCCCCGGAGGCGATCACGCCGTGGAGCGTGTATCGGTCGAGGGTCCTCCGCTCGCGCTCCTGAGCAGTTGCCATCGTCGCCCTGTTCTACAACATCTCCGCAGCGTTGCTGGACTGTAACATGCGCTCGCTCGCGGAGGAGGCCGCGGAGGAGGCCGAGCAGAGCCAGCGAATCCGCGCTCGGCGTCATCGCCCCTGCGGGCCACTCGGGAGCTCGGCGCCATCGCGCCGCCATCGCCGCGACGGCCGGGGTCGTTCTCGCCGGCCACCGCGGCGGCTGGCCCGGCGGGGCGCGCCGGCGCGCGGCGAAGAGGCGCACGCCAGCGCGCGTCGAGCGGCGTCGGGCAGCGCGGCGGGCGCGCGGTGGCTACCCGCGGCGCTGCTGGCCGCGCGATGGATGGGCGGTCGAGCGGTCGGCCGTCGAGGAGCAACCGCGGGTGTCCACCGCGTCAACCCGCGGTTGACACACGTCCCGACCGGAAGCGCGCGGCACGTGAACCGGGCTCGCCGCGCCCGGCGCAGGCGCGGCGACATCGGCTCACAGCGGGACCTCGATCACGCTCTCGCAGGTGAAGTCGACGCTCAGCGTCGCCGCCACGTCCGCCTGGACGGTCGAGCACGAGCTCGCGCAGAGCACGATCTGCGTCGGGCTCGCGGGCTCGTCGTAGCGCCAGGCGTCCTCGGTCGCGCAGGTCTGGTCGTAGCGGAGCTCCGTGGTCGCGTTCGCGCCGCTCGAGTAGAGCACGCGGACCTTCTCCTTGTCGAAGCTGCTCCCGTCGGGCGGGAGCGGGATCGCCATCGTGCACGAGACCGAGGCGCTGCGGATCCGGTCGACGGCCGCCTTGAACGCGGCCGTCGTCTGCGAGGGATCGCCTGTGTCGATGAGCACGGCGGCCTCCGTGCCGCCCGCGGCGGCGATCTTGTGCAGGTCGTCGAGGGTGTCCGGCGCGCCGTCAATCGGCGGGTTCTCGACCCCGATCACGTAGGTCGGGGTGTTGCTCGCGAGCGACGCCCGGGCGTCGGCCACGACGGCGTCGATCGTGTCGGACGCCTCGTCACAGCCCTGCGGGTAGCCGTCCGTCACGAGCACGATCGCGTACTTCCCGGGGCTCTGCGGGCGCTGCGCCTCGATGAACGAGCTCGTGCCCCGCATCACCCACGCGGTCGGCGTGCCGCCGCGCCAGTCGCTCGAGGTCGTCGGCTCGATCGCGTCGATCGCCGCGCCGAACGCCGGCGAGGGCAGCGGCGTGAGCGGCACGTCGGGCGTCGCGTAGATCTCGGCCGTGCACTTGTCGTCGTCGGCGGGGAAGAACGTGAGCGACGCCGTGAGCCCCTCGGACCCGGGGTCCGCGAAGAACTGCTTGGTCGCCGCGACGACGGGATCCCACTTGAGCGACTTGTCGTGCCACTCCTTGTCGCCCTTGCCCATGCTGCCCGACACGTCGAAAGCGAACGCGAGGTACACGGGCTGAAGGGAGGCCTCCGCCGTCTGGGTGGCGCACGCGCCGCCCGTCGGGGAGCCGCTGCCCGCCGTGCCGCTCGCTCCGGGCCCGCCGGGTACGCCGCCGATGTCCGGCGAGCCCCCCTGGCCGGAGGAGCCGCCCGACGGGCTGCCGGAGCTCGCCCCTTCACCCTCGCCGCCGTCGCTCGGGCTGCTGCCGCACCCGACGAGCCCGACGACAGCCACGCTCAGCACCGACACGGCAACCGTAAGCAATCTCATGCTTCCACTCCTTGCACCACCGCGTGCCGGCGCCGCGCCGCTGGCGTCGAGTCACCGGGATTGCGCGTGGTCCCAGGCTCCTCAAGCACACGCGGTGCCAGCGCGCGCGCCGTGCGCCGTTGACCACGCGCTCGCGCGACACGGCATGTACGAGGTGCGATGGTCAGCGCGGGCCAGCGCACCGCGTGACGACGTCTTTGAGCGACGCGTCGGCCGCGTCGAGCGCGACGGTGTACGGCGGGGTGAACGCGCTCCCCTGCCCTGCTTCCTTCCGGGTGGTGTCCGACGCGCCGATGTAGGCATTTCCGCTCGCCACGATCTGCGCGGTCGGCTCGCCTTCGTAGAAGACGTGCGGATCCTTCACCCCGTCGAAGTAGTTGTTCTCGACCCGGAGCCTGGCCTGGAGGCCGCCTCCAACGGCGTAGTTGTTGCCGGTCGCAGAATAGTAATTGTTGAAGACGTGGACCTCGCCGAACCGGACGCGCGGCATCCGCTCCGTCACCCCGTCGGCCCACCAGTTATGGTGAAACGAGACGCGGAGCCGGCCCGTGTCCTCGTCGCTGTTGTTGTCGCTGTGGCCGACGAGGTTCGAGAAGCGGTGCGCGGGATCCGGCGCGTTGCTCGTGTAGTGGAACTTGCACCACGAGACGGTCACCAGGTCCGAGCCGTGGACCACGTCGAGGTTGCCGTCCAGCGCGTCCCAGATCTCCACGTGATCGACCCACACGTGGTGGGCGAAGTGGATCTGGATGCCGTCGTCGGTGGTCGAGCTCGCGTCGATCTTGAGGTTCTGGATGATGACGTTCTGGATCGGCGCGTCGATCGACTTCCCCCGGACCTGGAGGCGGCCCCGGAGCGTCGCGCCGGGGTCCGCGCCGACGAGCGTCTTGTTCGACGCGACGTCGATGTCCACGCCGCTGATGTCGATGTCCCCGGAGATCTGGATGATCAGCGGGTCGGGGCTCTCGGCGTACTCGACGAGCTGCTCGGTGGTGGTCGCCGTGACGGTCATCCCGCCGAGGCCGCCCGTCGTCGTCGCCACGCCGTGGCCGCTCTCGCCCGCCCAGCCGCTCGGCGCGCTGGTCGGGCAGCCGCCGGTCCCGCCGCCGGAGCCTGCGCCGGCGCCGGCGCCGCCCGCGCCCTGCTCGCCGCCGCCTCCGGCGCCCGCGCCGCCCGCCCCGGCGCCGCTGCCGGTCGCGCCGGCGCCGCTCGTCGCCGACCCGCTTCCCCCGGCGCCGCTGCCGGTCGTGCCGCTCGCGCCGGTCGTGCCGCTCGCTCCGGTCGTGCCGCTCGCTCCGGTCGTGCCGCTCGCGCCGGTGCTCTCGTTGTCGTCGGCTGCCGCGCCGCAGCCGCCAGCGCAGGCGAGCACGACGAGGGCTGCCATCGATGAATTGAACCGATTCGACTTCCCATGCCGCATGACGGTCTCCTGACTCCGGTGCTGGACGTGGCGCGTCCCCCGCGCGAGGGCGCCTGCGGTGAGCCTCACTCGACCTCGAAGGCGCCGAGGTCGGGCGCGGCGCCGGAATAGGGGAACGCGGGCCCCTCGGTCGATCCCGCGTCGACGAACTGGCTCGTCGGGGCGAGCCTCAGGAAATCGGTGGCGGGGAGGCTGCCGTCGGGGTTGCGCGGGGCCTTTGCCAGCGCGCGATCGAAGCTGAGGAAGTCGGCGTCGGTGGCGCCCTCGAAGGCGTTCGAGGTCAGCGTGCCGACCGGCTCGTCGCCGGACTTCCTCCGGTGCGAGATGTTGTTGATGAACGTGTGGTATCCGCCCTCCCCGAAGGCGAAGTTCATGGACCCGTTCAGCCACCCCGTGCAGTTCTTCACGGTGATGTTGCCGACGTTGTTGTTCTCGTCGAAGCCGCGGACCTTGTTGCCGAACGCGACCGAGCGCGTGATCACGTGGTCGGACGCGAGGCCGTTGCCCCCGCCCATCTTGAAGCCGTTCCCGTTGCCCATGTACGGCACCGGCGGGGGCGTGCTCATGTACCCCCCTTCCTGGTACCCGTTGTCGAAGGCCCAGCACTGGTCGAGGAGGACGGGCTTCAGCGGCTTGCCGTTGCGGTTGAACATGTCCCAGCCGTCATCGGAGTTGTTCCAGGCGCGACAGCCGTGGAACTCGTTCCCGTCGCCTACATTGAGCTTGGGGGCGAAGCCGTCGGCGTCGCCGCCGTCGGGCGGGTCGAAGTTGTTGTACGAGTCGCAGTTGATGATCTTGTTGTACGAGGGCCACTCCTCGACCGGGGTGTCCAGCTCACCCAGCCGGCCGCCGAGCTGCAGGCCCGAGTCCCGGTTGTTGTGAAAGACGCAGCGCTCGACGACGTTGTGGTGTCCGGAGATGAAGAGGCCGTTGTCGCCGGCGTTGGCGATCTCGAGGCCCTTCACGTGCCAGTAGCTGCCGTGCAGCTCGACGCCGCGGGGGCTGGCCGGGTCCCCCTTCTTGTAATACTGGTCCTTGAACTCGAGCACGGGCTTCTCGCCGGGGTAGGCGAACACGCGCTTCATCTGCTCCGGCGTCCCGTCGTTCCCGAAGGCGATCTCCACCGTCGGGACGTAGAGGTACTCGCCCCCTCGCAGGTAGATGGTCTGACCGGGCCGCACCAGGGTGACGGCCTTGTAGAGCGTCGTCGGCGCGTCGAGGGTTCCGGGGTTGTCGTCCGAGCCGTCGGGAGCGACGTAGAGGTCGTCCCCGGACGGCAGCGGATCCATGCCCCCGGCGCCCCCGGTCCCGGCGGCGCCGGACGAGGCGGCCGTCGAGCCGCCCGGCCCGGCGGTGCTGGTCGTCGCGCCGCCCGGCCCTGTGGTGGCCGCGGAGCCGCCCTGTCCTGCGGTGGTGGCCGGCTGGCCGCCCCCTACCCCGAAGCCGGCGCCCGCGCCCCCGGTCCCGCCGGCATGGCCATCGGGTTGGCCGTCGGGACCATCAGCGCCGCCGCAAGCGGCCGATGCGAGCAGGAGGCCGGCGCCGAGCGCGGCAAAGATGAAAGAGCGCATTTTGATGTCTCCGTGGCTGGGGTCAGCGCCGCACCTCCCAGGCTCGTTCCTGTTCCATGAAAAGAGAATGAATCGAACCACAGAGGCACAGAGGACACAGAGGAGAGGGAGGGAAAGAGAGAGAACGTTGATCTTTGCTCTCTCCCCTCTGTGCCCTCTGTGCCTCTGTGGTTCATTCTCTCATCCGATCAGGAACAAACCAGGGCAACACAGCACCAGCGAATTCGGGGCGAAGGCGGCCGTCGTGGGGCGCTCACTGCACGGGCGCGACGTGGGCGATCAGGACGCCCATGTTCTTGATGAAGCTCTCCACGGTGATGCCCGTCGGCGCCTCCTGGGGCGGGTACGTCGCCGGCGCCTTGCTCGGCTCGAAGGGCGAGGTGTCGTTGAAGTCGCCGACGTGCGTCGTGGCGTAGGTGTCCTCGAGATAAGGCTCGGCGGTGCCCGGCTCCGTGTAAGGGTTGGTGATGTACGTGAGCTTGACCGGCCAGTACCCCTCTTCGTTGAGCTCGCTGGCGACCTTCTGCGCGTCGGCCTCGGTCACCGCCGTGGTCGCCATCGTGCTGCCGACGTAGAGATCGTCGAGCGTCACCTCGCGCAGCGAGAAGTACTTCGGCAGCGCCGCCTGCCCGGTGACCGTGAGGGGCGAGCCCGCCGTCAGCTCCTCGGCCGACTTGGCCTTCAGCTCGTCGTAGCGCGCGCGCATGGCGGCGATATCGAGCTTGCGCGCCTGTCCGTAGTGGCCGATGGGCTTCGCGGGGTCCTTGTCGAAGTAATACTCGCCGTTGACGACGTTCGAGCCGCGCCGGTGGACGTAGAGCGGAATGTCGGTCCCGATCTCGATGTACGTGGGGTGCGTGCGATCCGGGAAGAGCTCGATGAGCTCCGGGGTGAACTTGACCTTCTCCAGCCAGTCCAGCGCCTCGGGCACGCGAGCGATGTATTTCTCGTCCCCGGTCAGCTTGTAGAAGTTGAGCAGCTGCTGGATGTTGTTGGCCGTCGTGTGCGTGGTCAGCGCCGTGGGCTCGTACGTGCGCGCGCCCACCGGCTCACCGTCGAGCGTGAACTGCAGGCCCCACGCGGGCTGCGGCGCGGGCTGCTGCAGGGCCACGAAGTTGTCCATGGCGCGCGTGATGTTATCGAGCAGATCGGTCTCGCCCAGCGCCATGCGGCACATGATCAGGAACTTGATGTTCTCCCCGGCCACGTCGTCGTTGAAGGTGATGAGGCTCGTGTAGTCGGGCACGCCCTCCTCCCTGCTCATCAGCGGGAAGCGCTGCGGCCAGCCGCCCCCCTCGTACTGGGCCGTGGTGACAAAGCTGATCGCCTTGTAGAGCGGCTCGCGGAACCGCTCGTCCTTCTTCTCGAGGTACATGCGCAGGAGGAGCTGCGAGGCCACGGCGGTGCCAGCGTCGTCGAACGTCGCGTTGCCGTAGTAGTGGTGGAACTCCTCGAGCCGCCAGCCGTTCTTGCCGATGGTGTCGTACCAGTCCTTGAGCGACTCCTCGCCGTCGAAGTCGTAGATGTAGTTCCAGCCGCCGGCCTCGTGCTGGGCCTTGATCAGGGCCAGGGCGACCTGCTCGGCGGCCTTGTAGAAGAGCTCGTCGCCGGTCGCGTGGTAGGCGTCCAGGTAGGCGTGGCCCATCGACGGCGTGCCGGGCGGCTGCACCCACAGCATCGTGCGCTTCGCCTCCATCTCGCCCCAGCTCCGCGAGAGATCGGGGAGGTAGCTCCACACGTAACCGCCCATGTACGCGACCTTCTCGCTCATGAAGGTGGCCGCGCGCTTCATCGCCTCGTGATACGGCACCATCTCGGGCGGCACGTCCGGGCCGGGGCCGGGACCGGGCCCCGGCTCGCTGTCCCCGCCGCAGGCGGCCAGAACGACGGGCAAGAGAATCGACATCGCGAACGTTCTGCGTTTCATAGGTTCCTCGGTCGCACGGGTCCGCTGCGTCGGTCGCAGGGACCGCCGATAAGAAGTCACATGTGGATGATGAAATGGAGAGGCTGGCGTTGCCCTGCGGTCAGGGCTTGTAGTCCTCGCGCGCCGGCGTGAACACGTCGAGCACGACGGACGGCTCGAACGCCCAGGCCTGGTGCTCGACGCCCCCGCGGACCACGAAGCTGTCCCCGGCGCGCGCCTCGAACTGCTCATCTCCGCACGAGAACTTGAGGTGTCCGGAGATGACGTAGACCAGCTGATCGTGCGGGTGGCTGTGGCGCGCGCCGGCCCAGCCGAGCTCCATGTGGTGCTCGACGAGCATCATGTTCGGGTTGTGGGCGAGGATGCGCCGCTTGAGCCCCGGCTCCGGCGAGAAGAACGCGGCCTCCTGGGGAGACACGCGCACGAGGCTCGGGACATCCTTCTTCTGTTCGTGGATCATGCTTCTTCTGGCTCCTCGGGACGACTACGCCTGTGCGCTCTTCTTGAGCCCTGCCCGCGCGGCCCTGATCACGGACAGGTACTCACGCGCGCGCTCCGTGAGGACCTCGTCCTGGCCTGCCTCGAGCGCGGCGGCGTCGACGAGCTCGCCGCCGACCCCGAGCGCCACGGCGCCGGCCTCGATGAAGTCCCGCGCCGTGGTGAGGTTGACCCCGCCGGTCGGCAGCATCTTCACGTGCGGGAGCGGCCCCCGCAGCGCGCGCAGGTACTTCGCGCCGCCCATCGCGGAGCACGGGAACACCTTCACCGCGTCGGCGCCGGCGTTCCACGCGGTGATCACCTCGGTCGGGGTGAGCGCCCCCGGGAAGACCGCCTTCCCGAGCTCTTGCGCGACGCGGATGACCTCGAGGTTCAGCCCCGGGCTCACGATGAACTGGGCGCCGGCCTCGATGCACCCGCGCGCCGCGTCCGCGGTGAGCACCGTGCCCGCGCCGACGAGGACGTGGCTCCCCATCTTCGAGGCGATCTCGTGCATGACGCCGAGCGCGTCCGGCACCGTCATCGTGATCTCGAGGACCTCGATCCCGCCGGCGCGCAGCGCGCGCCCGGCCCGCACGGCGAGCGCGCCGCTCGACGCGCGCACCACAGGGACGATGCCGATCTCCTCGATCCAGCGGACGACCTGCTCCCTGTTCATCGCTCGATCCTCGCGCTGGCCCCGCTCATCGCCCGCCGCACCTCGCCGAGCGACGCCATCGAGGTGTCGCCCGGCGTCGACATCGCCAGCGCCCCGTGCGCGACGCCGCACTCGAGCGCCCACTGCGGGCCCTGCTCCGAGAGGAGCCCATAGATGATCCCCGAGGCGAACGAGTCGCCCCCTCCGACGCGATCGAGGATCTCGACGTCCCGCTGCGCGACCTCGTAGAACTCGCCCTTGCAGTACAGGATGCCGCCCCAGCCGTTCACGCTCGCGCTCCTCGCCGTCCTGAGGCTCGTGGCCACGACCGAGATGTTGGGGTACGCCGAGACGACGTCGGAGATCATCCGGCGGAACCCGCTCGTGTCGAGCTTGCTGTAGCTGCTGTCCACGCCGGACACCTCGAAGCCGAGCGCCGCGACGAAGTCCTCCTCGTTGCCGAAGAGGCAGTCGACGTACGGCATGAGGGCGCGATTGACCTCGCGCGCCCGCTCTTGCCCGCCGAAGTTCTTCCACAGCGAGGGCCGGTAGTTGAGGTCGTAGGAGATCCGCACGTCGTGCTCGCGCGCGACCTCCATGGCCTCGCGCGCCACGCCGGCGGTGGTCTCCGACAGGGCGCAGAAGATGCCGCCGGTGTGGAACCAGCGCGCGCCCCGCTCGCCGAAGATGGCCTTCCACGGGACGTCGCCGGGCTTCAGCCGCGACGCCGCGCTGTGGCCGCGGTCAGAGCAGCCGACGGCCCCGCGGGGGCCGAAGCCGCGCTCGGTGAAGTTGAGGCCGTTGCGCGCCTCGCGGCCAACGCCGTCGTAATTGACCCAGCGCAGGTACGACGTGTCGACGCCGCCCTGGAGCATGAGGTCCTCGATCAGCCGCCCGACAGGGTTGTCCGCGAGCGCCGTGACGACGGCGGTCCGGAGCCCGAAGCAGCGGCGGAGCCCGCGCGCCACGTTGTACTCACCGCCGCCCTCGCTGGCGTCGAACGTCCGCGTCGTGTGGATGCGGCGCTCACCGGGGTCGAGGCGCAGCATCACCTCGCCGAGGCTCACCTGGTCCCACTGGCAGCCTTTTGCACTACGTATCTGCATGTTCAACTCCTCAACGACTCATCCATCCGCCGTCGACGACCAGCACGTGGCCGTGGATGTACTTGCTCGCGTCCGAGCTCAGGAACAGCGCCGCGCCCGCGATGTCGCTGGCCTCGCCCCAGCGCCCCGCCGGGATACGCTCCAGGATCTGCCGGCTCCGCGTCTCGTCCGCCCTGAGCGCGGCCGTGTTGTCCGTCGCGATGTAGCCTGGGGCGATCGCGTTCACGTTGACGCCCTTCGCCGCCCACTCGTTCGCGAGGGCCTTGGTCAGCTGCGCGATCCCGCCCTTGGACGCCGCGTACGCCGGCACCAGGATCCCGCCCTGGAAGGCGAGCAGCGACGCGATGTTGATGATCCTGCCCGACCCTTGATCGAGCATCTCCTTGCCGGCGAGCCGCGACAGGCGGAACGCTGAAGTCAGGTTGACCTCGATCAGGAGGTCCCAGTCCTCGTCCGAGTACTCGACGGCCGGCGCCCTCCGGATGAGCCCCGCGTTGTTCACCAGGATGTCGATGCGACCGAGCTCGGCCTTCGTCCTCCGGATGAGCTCCGGGTGCGCCGCGCGATCCGAGAGATCCGCGGTGATCCCGATGGCGCGCCGACCGAGCTTCTGGATCTCCGCGATCGTGGTCTCGCCCGGCCCGTCCTTGCCGTGACAGGCGATGTCTGCCCCGGCGGCCGCTAGCGCTGTCGCGATGGCGGCGCCGATGCCCCGCTCCGAGCCAGTGACGAGCGCGACCTTGCCGTCCAGGCGAAACGGATTGCTTGTCATTGTACTGCGCTCCCTCGATTCAACTTCGCGGCCTCGAGCCGCGGCACGAGCAGGTGGATGAAGGTGAGCGCCAGGAGGTAGGCCGACGCCGCCATGATGAACAGGATCGAGTAGCTCCCGGTGTACTGCAGGACGCGGCCGGCGATCTGCGCGATCAGCATGCCTCCGATGGCGCCGGCCATGCCGCCGAAGCCGACGGCCGAGCCCACCGCCTGCGACGGGAACATGTCCGTCGTGAGCGTGAACAGGTTCGCCGAGAAGCCCTGATGCGCGGCGGTGGCGAGGCCCAGGAGGAGCACGGCGACCCACAGCGAGTCGGTGCGCGTCGCGAGGAAGACGGGCGCCACGCCGAGCGCGCACACGAGCATGGCGGTCTTGCGCGCCGCGTTCGCCGTCCAGCCGCGACGCATCAGCATCGAGGAGAACCAGCCACCGGCGATGCTGCCCACGTCGGAGAGCAGGTAAATCGTGACGAGCGGAGGACCGATCTGGAGCAGGTTCAGGCCGTGCTTTCGGTTCAGGAAGTCGGGGACCCAGAACAGGTAGAGCCACCAGAACGGATCGGTCATGAACTTGCCGATCGCGAACGCCCAGGTCTGGCGGTGCGGGATGAGGGTCAGCCAGCCGATCTTGCCGGGCGCCGGCGACGGCTCGCTCGTGATGTAGGCCCGCTCCGCCGGCGTGACGCGCGGGTTCTCCGCGAGGGGGCGATAGAGGATCATCCAGGCGACGATCCACAGCGCGCCGATCGCGCCGGTCAGCGCGAAGGCCGCGCGCCAGCCCCAGGTCACCGCGATCCACGGCACCACGAGCGGGCACACGATCGCGCCGATGTTGGTGCCGGAGTTGAACAGCCCGGTCGCGAGCGCGCGCTCCTTCTTCGGGAACCACTCCGCGATCGTCTTGAGGGCGCCCGGGAACATCCCGGCCTCGCCGATGCCGAGCGCGAACCGCGCCGCGGAGAGCCCGCCGGCGCTGCCCACGAGCGCGTGCGCCGCCGCCGCCAGGCTCCAGAACCCGACGGCGAACGAGAACCCGCGCCGCGTCCCGATGCGATCCATGAGGCGGCCCATCGTCAGCATCCCGATGGCGTAGGCGGCCTGGAACGACGTGACGATGTTGCCGTAGTCGATGTCGTTGTACCCGAGGTCCTTCTGCAGCGTCGTCTTGAGGACGCCGAGAACCTGCCGGTCGACATAGTTGATCGTCGCGGCCGTGAACAAGAGGGCGCAGATCACCCAGCGATAACGCCCGATGCCGGCGGCGATCTGCGCCCCCTGCGGCGCGGCGTCGGCGCCCGCAGCGCGCGGCACCTCCGAGGGCATGTCCCCGATGCCCGTCGTGGACTCCGATTTCATCACCATGAAGCTATCCTCCTCACTTCGACCTGCGTGGAGCTGGCCCGCTCCCGCAATGGCTATCCGAGGCTCGGCGCTGGCCCGGAGCCGCGCTGGCCGAGCCCGGCATGTAGGTTGATCACCCCGAACGCTCGTTCTTCCCGCTCTTCCCGCGCGCGGCGCGCGGCCAGGCGCCAGACGCATCGAGTCGAGCGCCCGGGCGCCGCGACATTCGAGTGATGGCCGGCCGGCGTCAAGGCGCGCCTTCGCCTCCTGTGCGGCGCTGTTGCGCCGATCACGACATGTTGAGGATTGACTGGCTTCATCGCTTCGAGACCTTCTTTCTCCTGCTGGGAATCAACGAGTTTTCTGGAGTCTCACGCGCGTCCGCCGGCGCAGCCCGCCCGCAGCCTGTCCTGCGCGCGCGAGGGTGCCAGTCGCCCGGAGGGGGGCAGCGGCGCGCTCGCGCGGGGCTCGGAGCTGCGGTTCTCCGTCAGAAAGCCGGGCTCGCCTTGATGTTCCACTCGACGTTCAGGCCGATGAAATGCTCCCACGTGCGCTGGCTGAACACGTCGTCCTGCGGATAGAGCGCCCTCGCGCCCTCGTCGCGCCGGCTCACGAGCCAGATGAAGCGGAACTGCGGGCGCTTGAAGTCGCCCTTGCCCGCCGCGTTCAGGAACGGCACGAGCCCGAAGCGCACCATGCTCCCGCTGTGGTGGCTCGCGGCGGGGTGCGCGCCCGGCGCCGCGGGATCGGCCGGCGGCGGGACCCTCCCGCGCCGCTGCGCCTGGTACGAGCCCTCGACGGCGATGCCCCCCCAGTCGGCCAGGTAATAGTGTGGCCGCACGACGAGGATGCCCTCGTCCAGGTCGGCGAAATCGAAGGTCTCGCTGGCGTTGCGGAACGAGCGCACGTACCCCGAGGCCATCAGTCCGAGCGGCCCCGTCTCGTAGTTGGCGCTCATGGTGAACATGAGCTCGTGCGCGCCGGTCGCGGTGCCGTCCGGCGCCGGCTGGGAGGGCGAGCCGAACTCGCCGTGCGCCGCGAGGTCCCCCGCGTAGCGAAGGAAGAGGTGCAGGTGCCCGTTGTTCACGCCGGTGAACGGGCTGACCTGCGCGCCGATCACGTACCCGGAGTCGCGCGGCAGGCGCTCGTACACGCCGGCCTCCGCCGTCTCGCGCGTGCCCGACGGCATCTGGTGCACCTCGCCGTACAGCACGCCCTTCACGCCCCCTTTCTCCCCGACAGGGACGGTGTGGCTCGCCTTGAAGCTCGTGATGAGCCGCTGGCGGTCGAGGAGGTTGACGGTCGTCATGCCGGGCTGGTTGAGCGCCGGCGCGCGATCCACCGACTGCAGGTAATACGGCGTCAGCGGCCGGTTGACGCCGGCGTGCGCCGCGAAGTACGTGCGCTTCGAGGGCAGATCGTAGCGGACTCCGCCGCCCAGCGTGTTCAGCCAGTCGAGCGGCCAGAAGTCGAGCAGCTCGGAGTTGTCACCGCGGTACAGGCGCGAGCCGATCCACACGGACAGCCCCTTCGCGCCGAGATCGCGCTCCTCGACGAAGGCGTTGCGCAGCGACATGTTGATGTTCCACGGCCGCGCGTTGTTGTAATGGAGGACGGGGGCGTCCACGACGAGGCGAACGGCGACGCGCGTGGTGGCGCCGGTGGACTCCCAGTAATCCTGCCGCTCCAGGTCCAGCTGGACGAACGTGGACTCGTCGAGGCGCGAGCCTCTCCAGACGATATCGGCGTCGCGCCCCGGCCCCAGCTCTCCGTCCGTGGCCGCCACGGCGCGGCCGACGCCGCCGAAGAAGAACCCGCTCTCGGCCGGCGGCGGCGGCGTCGAGGGCTCTTCCTTCTGTACCGGCTGCTGGGAGGGGGCGACGGCCGCGGCCGGGATCTCGACGGTCCCCGCGTTCGCGGCGCCGACGTCCTGAGCCGCGTCCTTCGCGGGCTCCGCCGCGGCGGGCGTCGCCGGGGCCGCCGCGTCGGCGGGCGCCGGGCCCGGCGACGGCGTCGCGGGAGCGGGCTGCCCGTTCGCGATCGCTGGAGACGCGCAGAGGGCGGCGCCGAGCAGGGCACAGACCAGGTTGCGCGCGCTCGCCCAGCTTCTCTCGGCCGCGAAGCGGGTGGACGACACGGACGCGCCGCCTGTGGAGCACGCGCCGCGCCGCGGACCGCGGGGAACATCATGCCCAGGGTGGCAACAGGGATTGACGATGGAGTTCAAGGGTGAGCCGATCTCGTGGATGGTTGGAGCTGCGCCGGCGCGAGCAGCGGGGCTGTCGTCGAGGCGAGCGAGACGCGACAGCGCTGCCTGCGGCCCGCCCGGCCGTTCGCGCGCTTGCAGCGTCGACGCTCGACTCGCTGGATTGCGGCTGACTGCAAGCGACGAGCCAGGCACGCACGGAGCCATCGCGGGGCCACGCGCGACGCGGCGTGCCGGCGGCGCTATCTCGATCGTGCGTCGTTCACGGCCGAGATCGCCCTGGATCCGACCCGAGCGCACGACTTCCTCCGAGGGCGACCCGACGACGCCCTGGCGCGCTCACCGTGGACGAGTCGTAGTTTCGCCGGAGACGCCGTAAACCCCGGGTTGACACGGGCGACAACCGAAGTTTACGCGCGGGTGGCCCGGCGCCGTCGCGCGCGGGTGGCGCGGCCTCGATGAGCGGGTGAGCTGAGGAGGCGTGTAAAGGAGCGCCGGAGCGGGGCTCCTCCGGCGGCGCTCGGCGGGAGGCGCCAGCGTCGAGGGCGTCGTTCACGGCCTGACGATGGATGACGCACCTGAATCATCCCCTCAAATTTCTTCGGGAAATTCACAGGGAGGCGGGGAGGCGGGGAGGCGGGGAGAAAAAAATCTCAATACTCCCTGTCTCCCCGCCTCCCTGTTCAATTTCTCCGCTGAAAATGAATGCAAATGAGGGGATTTCTCAGCTGTTGCACGCCAGAAGCAGCGCGGCCGCCGAGATGTTCCCGGCGACCGCGGTATGGCTGATCAAGGAGCTTCTCAGGGGATCAACCGCCGACGATCGCCGACGTCGTGGTCGGGGTCACGCCGAAGCCTCTTCCGGTCCCCGGGCGCGCGCGGGCGGCGAGGGGCCTCGGGGCGCGCGCCGCCTTGTCGAGCAGAGGCCCTCCCCTGCGCGCCTGAAGGTCCGTCACTCGACCTGCTGGATGCGCTGGACGAGCTTGCTCATCTCGGTGCCCACGAGGCGGTCGTACATGGGCTGGACCTGCCTGCGAAATGACCCCTTGTCCGGCGCGTGGACGGCCACCCCGGCCTTCTTCAGCGCTCCGCGCCGGCGCTCGTCGTGCCGGCCGGTTGCCTCGCGCTCGCGCCCTCCGCGGGCGCGGGGCGGTACAGCAGGAAGAGGGCGCCGAAGGTGATGAGGGTCCCCAGCAGGCCAGCGAGCGCGATGAACGAGACGACCTTCCTGTCCATATCGGTCCCCCCTGGACATGTCATCGATGAGCGTGGAACGGCGCGGTGACGCCCCGGAGCGCGGGCGGCAGCCCACGGCGCGAGCACCGACGTCAGCCGCTCGGCCAATGAAGCAAGGTTCTGCAATCCGTGAGCCAGGCCGTGGGTGGTCCACACCCGCTCTCGCGAGGCGCCCTCCGCGGCCTCTCGCCCCGGCCGCTCGGCCTGGCTCGAGGTGTACCTCCAGAATCGGCAGCAGCGTGGCCCCGCGCCGTCGCCTGACGCCGGGGGGGCCCGCGGCGCGGCGGAGATCCCCAGACAGCGTGTGCCGGCGCTCGCGTGGCGCCGTCAACCCGGAGTTGACTGTGTGGACACCCGCTGGTTGCACGCGTGCCCCGGAGCGCGCCGCGGGTCGCGCCGAACTGGCCGAGTCCTCGGACGCGGACGGCCCGGCGCTCGTCGAGGGCGCGCCCGCCCCCGTCGCGCTCCGGACGTCCTGCACGCGCCCGCGCCGCGCGGGAGGTCACCGTCTTGCGTTGGCATGGCCCCTGAGGTAAGGGGGGCGGCAATGAGTGGTCCCGAACTCGGCCGCCTCATCGACGAGGTCGATCGCACGGTGGACGTCCAGTTCGCCGCCGTCGGCGATCTCGATGAGCTGAACCGCCTGTATGCCAGCCTGCTTGGGCGCCGCGGCTCGCTCAATGCGCTGATGAAGCAGCTGCCCGGCGCGGCCCCCGAGGAGCGCAAGCTGCTCGGCCAGCGGCTCAACGCCGTCAAGGGCCGCGTGGAGCGCGCCCGGGAGGTGGCCACCGCGCGGATCAAGCGCACCGCGCGCGACCTCGAGCTCGCGGCGCCGCCGCTCGATATCACCCTGCCCGGCCGCTGGCGCGCGCCCGGGCGCGCGCACCCGATCATGCGGACGCTCGACGAGATCGTCGATATCTTCGTCGGGCTCGGGTTCGACGTGGCCGAGGGGCCGCAGATCGAGCTCGCGCGCTACAACTTCGATCTCCTCGGGTTCCCGGCGGATCACCCGGCGATGGACATGCACGACACGTTCTACGTGGCGGGCGATCCGGGGCAGAACGTGCTGCTCCGCACGCACACGAGCCCGGTGCAGGTGCGCGAGATGCTCTCCCACCCTCCCCCGGTCATGATCGTCGCGCCCGGCGTCGTCTATCGCCGCGACGACGACGCGAGCCACAGCCCCATGTTCGTGCAGATCGAGGGGCTCGTCGTCGATCGCGACGTGTCGCTCGCCGACCTCAAGGGCCTGCTCGAGGTCTACAGCCGCCGGATGTTCGGTGAGAACACGCGGACGCGCTTCCGGCCGAGCTACTTCCCCTTCACCGAGCCGAGCGCCGAGCTCGACGTCTCCTGCCTCGTCTGCTTCGGCGAGAACCGCGCTTGCCCGCAGTGCAAGGGGACTGGCTGGCTGGAGGTGCTCGGGTGCGGCATGGTCCACCCGACGGTGCTCCGGAACGTCGGAATCGACCCGGAGCTCTACACCGGGCTGGCCTTCGGCATCGGCGTGGATCGCACGGCCAACATGAAGTTCGCCGTCGACGATATCCGCGCCTTCTACGAGAACGACGTCCGCTTCCTCGGAAGCCTCTAGGCACATCTCCGCTCGCCGCAGGCCCGACTCCCATGTTGATATCCTACAAGTGGCTTCAAGAGATCCTCGGCTCCGATCCCGGCGTCGACGCGGTGACGTCGGCGCTCGGCCGCGGCGGGCTCGAGGTGGATCGCGTCACGCACGTCGGCGCGGCGCTGCGCTCGGTGGTCCTCGCGAGCGTCGTCGCGACGCGGCCGCACCCGAGCAAGAAGGGCCTCACGCTGGTCCGCGTGGACGCGGCCGGCGCCGGCGAGGGCGTCGAGGTCGTGTGCGGCGCGCAGAACGTCCCGGCCCCCGGCGCCGGCGCGCTCGTCTGTTATGCGCCCGTGGGGGCGCAGGTCCTCGACCGCGCCGGCGCGCTCGTCACGCTGACCGAGAAGGCGGTCGCCGGCGTCACCTCCGCCGGCATGCTCTGCGCCGAGGACGAGCTCGGGCTCGGGTCGAGCCACGAGGGGCTGCTGCTCGTCGAGGGCGGCCGGCCCGGGCAATCGCTGCTCGACTGGGAGCCGCGCCTCGAGGACTGGATCATCGAGCTCAGCGTCACGCCCAACCGGCCCGACGCGCTGGGTCACCTGGGCGTGGCCCGGGACGTGGCCGCGGTGCTCGGCGTCCCCTTCGAGCCGCCGGCCGTCGCCGCGCCGTCGCGCGACATTGCGCGGGCCGCGCAAGCGTCGGTCGAGGTGCGCGACGGGGCGCGCTGCCCGCGGTATGCCGGCCAGGTGATCGAGGGCGTCCGCGTCGGCCCCTCGCCGCTCTGGGCGCGGGTGCGGCTCGGCCGCCTCGGCGTGCGACCGATCACCAACATCGTCGACGCGACCAACCTGGTGATGCTCGAGCGGGGGCAGCCGCTCCACGCCTTCGATCTGGACGCGCTGCGCCTGCCGGTCGAGATCCGGATGGCCCGGCCGGGCGAGGCGTTCGTCGCGCTCGACGGGCAGAAGCTGACCCTGAACGAGGACGACCTGGTGATCGCCGACGCGGAGCGCGTCGTCGCGCTGGCCGGCGTGATCGGCGGCGCGGACAGCGGGGTCACCGCGACGACGCGCCGGGTGTTCCTCGAGTCCGCGTACTTCGAGCCGCGCGGGATCCGCAGGTCCGCGCGCCGGTACGGCTTCCACACCGAGGCGTCGCACCGCTTCGAGCGGGAGGTCGACATCTCGGGGGTGCCGCTGTCGCGCGACCGCGGGAGCGCGCTCATCTGCGAGCTCGCCGGCGGCGGGGCGGCGGGCGAGCCGATCGACGCGTACGTGACCCCGCGCGACCCGCGCCGGCTGACGCTGCGCCTGCCGCGGTATCAGCGCATCATCGGCGCCGAGGCGCCGGCGCGGACGCGCGAGATCCTGGGGACGCTGGGCATCTCGATCGTGGCGCAGCTTTCGGACCAGCTCGTCGTCGAGGTGCCGGCGCACCGGCCGGACATCGTCGAGGAGATCGATCTCATCGAGGAGGTCGCGCGCGTCGCCGGCTACGACAAGATCCCGAGCCGGCTCCCGCACGTCGCGGCGGCGCCCGCGGGCGCGAAGGGCGACTACCGGCTGCGGCGCAGGGTGCGCCAGATCTGCACGGGGATCGGGCTGCACGAGGCGGTGACGTACTCGTTCCTCTCGCCGCAGGAGCTGAAGGCGGCGCGCTACGACAGCGCGTCGCTGCTCCGGCTGCTGAACCCGCTCTCCGAGGAGAAGTCGGTGATGCGGCCGTCGCTCGTGCCGGGGCTGCTCACGGTCGCGCAGCGCTCGCAGCGGTACAACGTGCCGCGGGTGCGCCTTTTCGAGGTGAGCCAGGTGTTCCTGCCGCGCCAGGGCGAGGCGGCGGGGGCTGCGGGTGGCGCGGGCGGTGCAACCACCGCGGACGGCGCGGGCCAGCCGGCGCGGGTCGAGCGGCCGCCGGTGGACGAGCCGACGCGGCTGACGGTCCTGCTCGCGGGGCCGCGCGACAGCTATCTCACGCGGCCCGAGGACGTCGATTTCTACGACGGCAAGGGCGTCGTCGAGGCGGTGCTGGCCGAGCTCGCGGGCAACGTGGCGCCGGCGTTCGATCTGGAGGGCGAGCCGCCGCCGTGGGCGCACCCGCGCAAGGGCGCGCGGGTCACGCTCGACGGCAGGCCGGTCGGGTACGTGGCGGAGCTGCACCCGGACGTGCGCGACGCGCTGGAGATCACGAGCGGGGCCGTGGTGGCGGAGCTCGACCTCGCGGCGGTGGCGGCGGCGTACAGGGCGCCGGTGGCCGCGAAGCCGAGCCGGTTCCCGGCGATGCGGCACGACGTGGCGCTCCTCTTGCCGCTCGACGTGCCGGCGGGCCAGGTGATCGAGGTGCTACGGACCACCGCCGGGGAGCGCTGCGAGAAGGTCGAGCTGTTCGACCGCTACCGCGGCAGCGAGCTCCCGGCGGGGACCCACTCGCTGGGTTTCGCGCTGTGGTTCCGGTCGCCGGAGCGGACGTTGACGGACGACGAGGTCGACAAGTGGACCAAGGCCGCGGTGGACGCGGCCAAGGCGCGGTTCGGGGCGCAGCAGCGCTGAGGCGGGCGGTCCCCGGGCCTTTCAGGAGGCCGAGGGCTCCCGCTCAGGGCTGAGCGCGGGCAAGGCCGAGCTCAACCTGGTCGACCTCCAGGCTGTGCTCACCGGCAGATGTCGATCGACGTCTTGCACTTGCCGTTCTGGCAGTAACCGCCGCTCCCGAGCGCCGGGTCCGGACACTCGACATCCGGGCAGTCGGCGTTCGTCGTGCACGCCTTGCCGGTCGAGGGCGTTGTCGCCATGTCCACGGCCCTCTCATAAAAGAAGGCGCACAGGGCTCCAGCGTCTGGCTCCTGACTCGGGACCCCCACCTCCTGCAAGGCCTTCTTGTAGCGCTCGTTCTCCTCGAAGCACGGGTGTTCTGCCGGGAGCTCGGCGACCTCCGCGGCGACGTCGCCCTCGCAGCCCTGCTGCTGCGCCGCGCAGGCCATGAGGCTCTGGAGCTGCTCGAACACCGGCGTGCAGGCCTTCATCTCGTTGATCGCCTGGAGGTGGAGCAAGCCCATGTTGTCCGCGCACCGATCGGCTGTCACGCCCGCGCTCAGCTTCCCGCACTCGGCCAGCTTACCGCAGAGGATCTCCTCGGACTCTGAATCCGGTGCGGACTCGTCCCAACAACCCGGCAGGGCCATCGCGACGAGGCCGAAGAAGGGCGCGCAGAGGAAGACGGTCTGGAGCGTTTTCATGGCTGTTACCTACCTTTCACGGTGATCGCCGGCGAGCCCGGCTGTCCGGGCGCCATCGCAACCCGCGTGCCCCACTCCGCGCGAAGGACCTTCCGAGCAGGAGCGGGCCGCGCGGCGCGCCCATCCAGCCACGCCGCGCGGGCGCCCCGCGGCCGCTCTCGCGCCCTGGGCCAGCCTGCGCGTGGCAAGCGTTGCCTTCATGGCAAAGATTGCCATCGCTGCGGGGCATGAGCGCGGCAAGAATTGCCATCGCGCCGACGCCGCGCCCCGGAGACGCCGAGGCGACTCTCCCGACGCCGCCGTGCGCCGCCGCGAGGACAGGAGTCGCGCCGCCATCGCACGATACAGGTGCACGCCTGCGTCCGGGTCCGGCGGCGCAACGTGGCACGCCGCTTGCTGCGCGACATGCGGCTTGCCTGGGTGCAGCGGATACTGAGGCTGAGGACATCGCACGATCCCGATTCGTGTCAGTGCCCGAGATCGCCTCGGGTGGTTGGTCCGGTCCGGCTGGACCTGGCCGCTGCTCGAACATCTCGCCCAGCATCGACGCGTCACACACGGTCGGCGGCGCTGCGAGGCCGGGAGCGAGCCGCCGGGCCGCCCGAGAAGAATGGCGAGGCGAAGATGAGGGTACGGCTGCGGATGCGGGGCATGAAGAGGAACGGGAACGTCACGGGCCCTTCGCGGGGCGGCTGGGCGGCTCGTCACCTCGTGGCGCTCGTGTTCGTGACGGCGCTGATCGCCGGCGCGGGTGCATGCCTCCAAGGCGGGAAACCTTGCGGCGGTAGCTTTTGCCCGAGCGGCCATGAGTGCGTCTCGCCCGCCATGGGCCAACACCTGTGTGTTGCCCCCGGCCACTTCCACATGTGCGGCAACGGGCTCGTCGAGGACCGCGAGCGCTGCGACGACGGGAACACGACCGACGGTGACAGGTGCAGCGCCGACTGCACGTCCGACGAGCGCTGCGGCAACGGCACCATCGACGCCGCGCGGCACGAGGTCTGCGACGACGGCAACGAGCGAGACGGTGACGGGTGCAGCGCCGACTGCATGTCCGACGAGCGCTGCGGCAACGGCGTCGTTGACGCGATACGCGGGGAGGAGTGCGACTGCGGCGCTGACGAGCTGGGCGCGGCCGACCCGCTGTGCCGCGGCGTCCCGAACGCGGATCTCCGCGGGTATTGCAGGGGCGATTGCAAAAAACACTGCGGCGACGGGGAGCTGGCAGAGGACGAGATCTGCGATACCAAACTGCAAGTCACGACATCCTGCGTCTCCCTGCGCTACGACTTCGGCCGCCCCGGGTGCGCCAACTCCTGCGATGAGCTGTCCGCCACGCCGTGCGGGATCTGGAACTGGCGCCGGCAGGAGCCCGTCACATCGGAGACGTTGACGGACGTATGGGGAAGCGGGCCGCAGGACGTCTTTGCGGTGGGTCAGAACGGCACGATCTCGCACTACAACGGCCATGACTGGCAGGCCATGACGCCACCCCTACAGGAAACGTATCTCGGCGTGTGGGGAAGCGGGCCGCAGAACGTGATTGCGGTGGGTCAGGGCGGCACGATCGTGCACTACCACGACCAGTACTGGCACCCCATGGACTCGACAACGTCGGCGACTCTGTCCGACGTGTGGGGGAACGGGCTGCAGGATGTCTTCGCCGTGGGCGCCGGCGGCACGATCCTGCACTACGACGGCCAGGACTGGCAGGCCATGACCTCACCCACATCCGAAGGGCTGTCTGGCGTGTGGGGCAGCGGGCCGCAGGACGTCTTCGCCGTGGGCGCCGGCGGCACGATCCTGCACTACGACGGCCAGGACTGGCAGGCCATGACCTCACCCACATCGGAAAGGCTGTCTGGCGTGTGGGGCAGCGGGCCGCAGGACGTCTTCGCCGTGGGTTCCAGCGGCACGATCCTGCACTACGACGGCCAGGACTGGCAGGCCATGACCTCACCCACGTCGGAAGGGCTGTCTGGCGTGTGGGGCAGCGGGCCGCAGAACGTGATTGCGGTGGGTGAGAACGGCACGATCCTGCACTACGACGGCCAGGACTTGCAGGCCATGACCTCACCCACATCGGACAGAGGGTTGAACGGCGTGTGGGGCAGCGGGCCGAGCGACGTCTTTGCCGTGGGTGCGATCGGCGTGACGCTGCACTACGACGGCCAGGACTTGCAGGCCATGACCTCGCCCACATCGAATGAATGGTTGAACGGCGTGTGGGGCAGCGGGCCGAACGACGTCTTTGCCGTGGGTGGGTTCGCCACGATCCTGCACTACGACGGCCGGGACTGGCAGACCACGACCTCGCCCGTGTTGAATGAATTGTCTGACGAATGGTTTTATGACGTGTGGGGCAGCGGGCCGCAGGATGTCTTCGCCGTGGGTTCCAGCGGCACGATCGTGCACTACGACGGCCGGGACTGGCAGGCCATGACCTCGCCCACATCGGAAGCGTTGCTCGGCGTGTGGGGCAGCGGGCCGCGGGATGTCTTCGCCGTGGGTCCCAGCGGCACGATCCTGCACTACGACGGCCAGGACTGGCAGGCCATGACCTCGCCCACGTCGGAACGGTTGTCCGGCGTGTGGGGCAGCGGGCCGAACGACGTCTTTGCCGTCGGTGATTTCGGCACGATGCTGCACTACGACGGCCACGGCTGGCGCGACATGATCTTGCCCGTACCGGTGGAATGGTTGTCCGGCGTGTGGGGCAGCGGGCGGAACGACGTCTTTGCCGTGGGTTCCAGCGGCACGATCCTGCACTACGACGGCCAGGAGTGGCAGGTCAGGAGCTCGACCACGCTGGCCGTGTTGTATGGCGTGTGGGGGAGCGGGCCGCGGGATGTCTTCGCCGTGGGTGAGTTCGGCACCCTCCTGCACTACGACGGGGTCTCCTGGCTCAAGCTCAACTCCACGACAGATCACATCCTCTTCGGAGCGTGGGCCGCCGGGAGATCTTCGTTTTTCGTCGGCGATGGCGGCGCCATCTACCGTCACACCCGGACCCTGTAGCCACGGTAGCCGCGCAACCTCGATCCCAGGCAGCTCTCCAGCGCAGCGCGCCGCACCTCGACGAGGCGCAAGGCGCCCTCTCCTCGCAGCGATGTTCGTCGCACTCTTCGCAAACTTCGCAGGGCCTGCGCCGACCTCGCGGCCGCGAAGCGGCGCGAGCGTCCTGACGAGGTCCGTCCCCCGCCTCCAGGCGCGCGCCCGCCGGCGCCCGCTACTTCAGCTTCTCCCCGATCTTCCCCACCGTCCGCTCGATCAGCTCCTCCTGCTCGCGCTTGCTCCGCAGCGCGGCCTCCGCCGCCGCTTTCGCCTTCCGCTCCTCCTCGGTGGCCTTCACCTCGGCCTCGCGCGCCTCGGCCTCGGACCGCTGCGCAGTATCCCGCGCCGCCTGCGCCACGCCCGCCGCCACGCGGGCGCGCTCTGCCTCGGCCTCGGCGCGCTTCCGGGCCTCCTCCGCCTCGCGCTTCATCTGCTCGGCCCACCGCCGCTCCGCCTCGCTGTCCTGCCGCGCCCGCTCCGCCGCGCTCCGCTGCGCCTCCTCGCTCGCGAGCGCCTCCTTCAGCGTGTCCTCCTTCCTCCGGATCTCGTCGAGCTGCGCCGTGATCACCCGGTTCTGGCGGGTCAGCTTCACGATCCCCGCCCCACCCGCGATCGCCACGAGCGACAGCCCCGCGATGACCCCGGAGACGAGCCGGCGCCGCCTCCGGTACGTCTGGTCGGCCAGCCGGAGCACCGCCTCCAGGAAGAGCCGCTCCCGCTCCGGCAGCGCGCCCCGGTAGCGCTCGCGAAAGCCGCGCGCCTCCCTCGCGACCTTGCCGGTCCAGAGCGTGTCCGCGGCACGGCCGCTCGCGTCCCAGAGCCGGGCCGCGGCGCGCAGCCGGTCCAGGAACACGGCGTCCTCCTGGCTCTCGTCGAGCCAGCGCGTGAGCGTCGGCCACCGCTCGATGAGCGACTCGTGGACCAGCTCCACCGTGCTGCCCGCGCGGTCGTTCCCCTTCTCGATCGCCAGGAGCCGCCCGTCGGCGAGCAGGCCCACCACCCGCTCGATCTCGCCCGGGTCCCCGGGCAGCTCGCAGAGCTCGCCCAGGCTGGCCACCGCCCGCGTCCGCTCCGGCGTCACCAGCCGCTCCAGCACCGCCCGCGACAGCCTCGCCTGTCGCTCGCTCATCCCGGCCAGCAGCGTGTCGGCGTGGCTCGCCAGGGCGCCGGCCACGCCGCCCATCGCCTCGTAGCTCGCCCGCGTGAGCAGCCGGCGCCCCCGGTCCCGCGTCTCCCAGAGCCTCGCCGCCGTGAACTGGAGCAGCGGCAGCGCGCCCCGCGTCGTCGAGAGCGCGTCGAGGATGCCCTCGACCATCGCCGGGTCCTCGATCTCGTGCCGCGCCGCCTCCACCGGCTTCACCAGCGCCTCGCGCAGCCCCTCGCGCCCCATCGGCCGGAGGAACACGAGGCCGCGCGTCATCGCCGCCATGAAGTGCTCGTGGTCGGTCATCCGCTCGAGGAAGTCGGACCGCACCGACAGGACCACCCGGAGCGGCGAGGAGGCGTCGTCGGCGATGCCCTCGATGCACGCGAGGAACGCGGCGCGCTCCTCGGCCGGGGCGCCGAGCGTGATGAGCTCCTCGAACTGATCGACGAACAGCAAGAGGCGCCGCTGCGCGCGGCCCGCCCACCCGCGCAGCGCGGCGCCGAGCAGGCCGGGCTCGGCGCGCAGCCGCTCGACCACGGCCGCGCGCCCCACCGCGCCGCCGTCGGCGGCGAGCGCCTGCGCGTCGGTGCTCAGCGTCATGGCGGGGTGGCTGAACAGGTCCGCGAGCGCCGCCAGCGGCTCGCGCCCGGGCCGCATGACCAGCGCCTCCCAGCCCTCGCCGGAGCGCTTGAGCGCCGGGATCACCCCGGCCCGCACGAGCGACGACTTGCCGACGCCCGACGCGCCCGCGAGCGCGAGCAGCGGCTGGCTGCGGAGGCGCGCGACGACGCCCGCGAGGTCCTGCGCGCGGCCGAAGAAGCGGTCGGCGTCGGCCTCCTGGAACGACGACAGGCCGGCGAACGGGCTCTCGTCCGCGCCGAGGTGGATCTCCCGGCGCCCGGGCAGGAGCGGCGCGAGCGCCGCCAGGAGCTCCTGCGCCGAGGCGAACCGCTCGGCTTTTCGTTTGCGCAGGCAGCGGTCGATGATCGCGCCGAGCGCGCCCAGCTCCGGGTGGCCCGCGCCGACCTCGGGCATCGGCTCGTCGAGGCGCGGCACCGCGACGAGGTCCTGCATCCTGCACGGCGCGAGCGGGTGCGCGCCGAGCACGAGCTCGTGGAGCAGGATGCCCACGGCCCAGACATCGCTGGAGGCGTCGATATCCTTCGCCGCCCACTGCTCGGGGGACATGTAAGGCAGCGTACCAACGAACGCTCCCGTGCGGGTCAGGCGCATGTCCTCGGCGGGGTGCTCGCCCGAGAGGCTCGCCTCGTCGTCGCGCAGCGAGGCGATGCCGAAATCGACCACCTTGATCGCGCCCGACGCGTCCAGCATGACGTTCTCCGGCTTGAGGTCGCGGTGGACGATGCCGGACGCGTGCGCGCTCGCGAGCGCGCGCACGATGGGGACCACCATCTCGACGGCCAGGCCGGGCGGGACCGGCGCCGTCGACACCCGGGCGGGGGCATCGGCGGGCCGGCGCTGCTTCATCCAGCCGCGGAAGCTCTGCCCCTCGATGTACTCGAGCACCATGTACGGGAACCCGTCGTGCTCGTTCACCTCGTGGATCGTCACGATGTGCTCGTGCTTGCAGCGCGCGGTCGCCTGCGCCTCGACGAGGAAGCGCTGGACCCCGATCCGGCTCAGCTTCGTGAGGAGCTTGATCGCGACGAGGCGAGCGAGCCGGAGGTCGCGCGCCAGGAAGACGACGCCCATCCCCCCCCGGCCGAGCTCGCGCAGGAGCTCGTAGTGGCCGACGCGGTCCCCGGCCGAAGGCGGCGGCCTGGTGGTCTGCGACGGCGAGGAAGGCGGCGGGGAGTCCGCCGTGTTCAAGGTTCGGGTCCTCATGTCGCGAGCGCCCGCGGCCAGGCCGCCGGCCCTGCTCGGTACTCTATCGGACAGCCCGGCCCTGGGGGGCGCTGCGCCGTTGCTCGTCATGCTCGCGTCGACCGTGTTCTCGGGCCCTGCGCGGTTCATTGCGGGACGCCTCCCGGGCTCGTGCTCGGCCGCGCCGAAGGGCGACCGCGCGGCCCCCCGGCGGCGAGCGCCGGGGGCCGCTTCGCTCTATCCGTACGCGGCGACGCGATGATCGATGTTTTGTGGAGCACGATGACGACGGCCGTCGCGATGACGGCAGGATATAACCTTTCCAATGAACGCCTGTACATCTCTTCCCATGGCGGATCCAGCCCGCTCCCCTGCTGCCACACCGCTTCTGGATGGCATCCCCGGGCTCCGAGGGTCGCAGGCCTTCAACGACACACCCACACACCAGCTTACTTTGCAGGAAGATATGCGCGTATGTAGCCTTCGCATTGACGTGCGCTCGTCGTGTCGGTCGCGGCACGCGCTCACGCGCCCGGCGAGCCTCGGCGGGTGCGCGGTCGGAAGTCCCGCGGACGCCGCGGTCGCGAGGCGCCCGGCGATCAGGACGGCGATCGGCAGACGACTCGGCCGAGTCGCCCTCTCCACGGCGCGGCTCCTCCTGCCGATCGCTCTCGTGGCCCTGTGCGCCGGGCCCGCGCGAGCCCAGGGCTCGCCGCCTCCATGGCACCAGGGGGTCTCCGAGGAGCGCAAGCAGAGGGCGCAGGCGCTCTTCGAGGAGGCGCGGGAGCTGCACCGGCGCGTGATGCTCGCGGAGGCGCGGACCAAGTATGAAGAAGCGCTGGCTTCCTGGGAGCACCCGGAGCTCCGGATCTACCTGGGACGGGTGCTCGCGAGCATGGGACTGCCGCTCCTCGCCTACGAGAGCCTGAGCCTCTCCTTGCGCTGGGGGCCCGGCCGGCTCGCGCCCGAGATGGAGCAGCAGGCGCGCGCGGCGATGCGATCGCTCGTGGAGCAGGAGCTCGCCGCCGTCGAGATCCATTGTGATGAGCCGGGCGCCGCCGTGCTGCTCGACGGCAAACCCTGGTTCGTCGCGCCCGGCACCGGGCGGCGGATGGTCATGCCCGGAGAGCATGTCGTCGTCGCGAGGAAGAGCGGTTATTTCACGGTCGTCAGGCCCATCGTCGTCTCCGCCGGCAAGGAGGCGTCGGGCCAGCTCGCCCTGGGCGTCGATGCCGTCGTCACCAGGCAGCGGTGGCCCGCCTGGGTCCCCTGGGCCACGATCGGGGCCGGCGCTGTCCTGGGCGCCGTGGGTGGTGGGCTCATGTGGCACTCGGGCAAGAGCCATGCGTCGATAGACGAGCGCCTCCAGAAGGAGTGCGTTCCTTACTGCGCGCCGTCCGACAACGATGAGTACGGTGCCAGCGTCCTCGAGAACCAGCTGGGCCTCGGCGCCCTGATCGCCGGCGGAGCGACGGTGGTCACGGGGACGGTCCTGCTCTTCATGAACAGGCCACAGTCCTACCGCGCCGAGGATCGCGGCGGCGTGAAGATCGAGCTCCGGCCCGCCGCGTCGCTCGGCGGTGCAGGCCTGTCGGGCCGGCTTGTTTTCTGATCCCGCGGCGTCGCCGCGGCCTTCGTCAGGCCGACGACGCGGCGATCGCCGCGTCGGCCGGCGCCGGGTCGGCCGCCTGCGCGGCGTCGTAGGCTTCGAGCGCGCTTGCCGCGCGGCGGAGCAAGAGGGCGTGAGCGAGCGAGACCGCCACGTAGCCGTAGCAGACCTGGAGCAGCACGACGTGCTCGGAGTGCCAGCCAGGATCGAGGAACGGCACGACGGCCAGCCCGGCGCTCAGCGCCAGGTTGTGCGAGATGGCCCAGCGCGCGGCCGAGCGCGTGGACGTGATCGCGCCGGGTTCGCGACGCGCCATGGCCCGGCCGGCGATCAGGAGCTTGACGGCCACGACGAGGCCGGTCGGCGCCGACAGGACGAGCACCCCGAGCAGCATCAGCACCGGCGGCCCTCCCCGTTTATCGAGGCTCTCGAGGAGGAGGAGCAAGCCGAGGGGCGCGGCCAGGCCTCCTGGTACAACCATCTGGCCGAGGAGAAAGCTGCTGAACGACGCGGCGCGGACCACGAAGGGCGGTGAGCCGCGCTTCCACGTCGGCACCGTCACGCTCCGGTAGACGCCCGCGCCCTGCGACACATGGCCGTCGTGCACGACGCCCCACGCCCGGCGCCCGCTGACGCGCAGGGCGATGTAAGCACACAGCGGAGCGAACAATGCGAGGGCGGCCAGAGTCAGGGTCATCAGGAGGGCTCCGGATCCTGAAGCATAGACGAAACTCGCCCTGACGGTGCCCGATCGCTCGTTCCCGACGAGCTCCCGTTACCCGGGCGCACCCGGGTTGATGTCTCCTGAACGCCCTCTCACGCGACCCCGATGCTGGAGGGCCCCCGGGGAGCGGGACGTGCGCCTCACGGGCTCCGCTTCGCCTCCCGCGGCAGGATGCCGTACTGCTTGAGCTTGAAGGTGAAGGTGCGGACAGGCATCCCGAGGAGCGCCGCCGCCCGCTTCTGGACCCCGTCCGCGGCGTCGAGCGCCTGACGCATGCGCGCGCACTCGATCTCCCGGAGCTCCTCGGCGATCGGCTTGAAGCGGGCGGGCTCCGAGGCGGGCGGCGCCGAGGTGTCCGCGGCCAGCCGCGGCGGGACGTCGAGCCCGACGATGCGCTCGGGCAGGCTCCACGGCTCGATCACGGGGCCGTCCGTCGTCGCGGCGGCGTACTCCATGGCGTTCTTGAGCTCGCGCACGTTGCCGGGGAACGGGTGCGCGAAGAGCGCGGCGAGCGCTGCCTCCGAGAGATCGAGCGCGGGCCGCCCGGTCCGCGCGCACGCCTCGGCGAGGAACAGCCGGGCCAGGATCGGCAGCTCACGCCGCCTGTGCCGGAGCGGGGGCAGCTCGACCACCGCGGCGCTCAGGCGGAAGAGCAGGTCCTGACGGAAGCGGCCGGCGAGGACCTCGGCCTCGAGGTCGCGGTTCGTGGCGGCGACGATGCGGATGTCCACCTCGCGATCGCGCACGTCGCCGAGGCGCGTGATCCGCTTCGCCTCGAGCGCGCGGAGCAGCTTGGCCTGCACGCCGAGCGGCAGCTCGCCGATCTCGTCGAGGAAGACGGTGCCGCCGTGCGCCCGCTCCAGCAGGCCGGGCTTCGGCGCCCGCGCCTCCGAGAAGGCGCCCTTCTCGTAGCCGAAGAGCTCGCTCTCCACGAGCGTCTCGGGGAGCGCCGCGCAGTTGAGCGTGATCAGCGGCTTCTGGGCCCGCGCGGACCAGTGGTGCACGGCGGTGGCGGCGTTCTCCTTGCCGGCCCCCGTCTCGCCGAGGACGAGGACAGGCAGATCGCTCGCCGCGAGGCGCCGGATCAGCTCGAAGAGCCGGATCATGGCCGCGTCGGCGACCACGATGGTGCGCTCGCCGATGACGTGCTGGACGGCGGTCTCCGAGGCGGAGGCGATCGACCCGGGAGCGGCGATCGACGCGGCGGTCCGCGCGCCGGCGAGGAGCGTCTCGGTGTCGCCGCCGTCGAACGGGTAGGAGGCCAGGCCGGCGCGCGCCTCGGGGGCCAGCGGCGCGATCGCCTCGAGCAGCTGGAGCACGGCCGCGCGCGCCGCCTCTCCGCCGAGCTCGGGGAACCCGACGGCCAGGTGCGAGCCGCCGTCCCAGGCGACGATGTCCATGAGCCGGAGCGCCGAGAGCGCCCGCTGCGCGAGGGTCGTGCGCATCTGCACGGCGCCGACCGACACCACCGCCAGGCCAAAAGGCCGCGCCGAGTCGGCGGCGCGCTCGATCTCCTCCTCGACGCGCCGGCGCAGCTGGCCCATGTCGATCAGCGCGCTGCCGCTCGACGGCCGCTCGCGCCGGAGCATCAGCGTCGTGTCGCCGATGGCGACGATGTCGCCGGAGCCGAGCGTGCGCGAGCCTTCGATGCGCTCGCCGTTCACGACGGTCCCGTTGTGGCTGCCGAGATCGGTGATCCGGATCTCGCCCCCGGAGACGACGATCTTGGCGTGCCGCCGGGAGACCGCGGCGGTGTCGAGCTTCACGTCGGCGTCGTCGCTGCGGCCCACAATGAGCGCGCCTTCCTCGGGGAGGGCGCGCCTGTACGACGAAGAAGCGCCGATGACGAGCAGGTAGGAGCTGATCCCGCGGCTGTCCAGGGACGCCCGCAGGTCGAAGGTCTGAGTCGTCAACGGCGATGGCGGGGAGCCGCTCATGCATCCGAGGCTAACCCTGAACCGCTCGCGCATGCAAGCTGCGCGCCTCTCGCCTCACGGTAGGGTTACAGCGGTTTCAGCAGCACGGAGGTCGCTTTCCCCTCCCCCGGAACCTTCGACTCGCGCGCCTGTCAAGAGCCCAATCCAAGGAGGTATTTGTCATGGCTGAAGCTTTTCACATGGGCGGCTGGGGCATGTATCCGACGCTCGTCTTCGGGCTCTTGCTCCTCGCTGCGTCCGTCCGTTACGCCATCTCCCCCGAGCGGCGGTTCGTGCCGCTCCAGATCAGCCTCGGGATCCTGACGCTGGTATCCGGCGGTCTCGGCTTCGTCAGCGGCACCATCAAGTCGCTCACGCTCGTCGGCGCGGTGCCGCCCGACGAGCGCTGGCTCTGGATCGTCGGCCTCGGCGAGTCGCTCCACAACGTCGGCCTGGCGCTCGCGCTCCTCGTCCTCTCGTCCCTCGCCGCCACCGTGGGGGCTTATCGCTTCTCGCAGGCGAACCCTGCCTCCTGAAGGCCGCGCCGGCCGCGCGCTCAGGCCACGCGCTTCGACGCGATGATGTGGCGGAGCGCGTCGCGCAGGTTCCTCCGCGTGCTCAGCGCGCTCGGGTCGAAGTCCATCTCCACCAGCGCGTCGGCGACGAGCGGCTTGATCCCGGTGATCACGCACTCGGCGCCGAGGAGCCGGAGGGCGCTCGCCGCGGCGACCAGAGAGCCGAGCGCCTGGCCGTCCATCGCGTGGATCCCGGTGACGTCGATGATGACGTGGTCCGCCGCTCGCTCGGCCACCGCCTGGAGCAGCTCGCTCATCATCTGGGCGCTGCGCTCGCTGTCCATGACGCCGACCACCGGGAAACAGAGCACGCCGCGCCAGACCTCGATGACCGGCGTCGACAGCTCGCGCAGCGCGGCGCGCTGGAGCTCGATGGTGGCGCGCTGGTCCTCGACCCGCTCCACGTAATCGAGGCTCCGCCGCCGCTCCACCGCGAGCGCCTCGATGAGCGCGTTGATGTCCTGCCGGAGCCCCGAGAGCGGGTGTCCCTCCGGAAGCGCCTCGTCCCACCGGACGTCGAGCGCGCCCTCGCGGGCGTCCGCGAGGACCTTGCGGAGATCATCGACGAGGGCGCGGAGCTCGCTCTCGCGAGGATCTCCCGGCGACACCCCGGGACGCTCGCTCATGGCGCTCTGGCCAGGCGGCGCGCGGCCCCGTCAGCCTCTCCCGGCGGCCCGCTCCAGGGGTCTGCCCGGCGATCACGTCGGGCGTCACGTCGGGGGCGGCTCGCGCGCACGCGATCGGGTGTACCTCGTTTGTGGAATGGGTGGCAATAAGGAAATACAACTTACTAATAGGCGAGAAAGCGCGCCGGCAGGGCTAGGGCCGCTGGGCGGCGGCGGCAGCTACGGCGACGCGGCGCTCGATCCCGAAGAACAGGACCGGGAACACGAGCGTGAAGGCGATCGACAGCGCGGCCACCGTCGGCATGCCGTCGAGGCGCCGGTCCGGGAGCTCGTGGAGCATCCGCGCCGACGCGAACGAGGCGAGCGCGGACGAAAGGTGCTGCACGGCCGACTGGATCGAGGTGAAGCGCGCGCGCTCGGCGGGGCGCGGCACCTTCGACGTGAGCGTGTTGTACGAGACGTTCCGGAACGTCATGCCCAGCATGAACACGATGAAGATCCAGAGCACGGGCAGCCCGGGCACGTACGAGAAGAACCCCGCGTAGAGGACGGCCGCGAGCACCGCCGCCCCCACCGTGCCCGTCTGGAACGAGCCGAACCGGTCGACGAGCGGGCCCACGGCGCGCATCGCCGCGAAGCTGACGAGGCCCCCGACGAAGTAGAGCAGCCCGAGCCGCTCGCGCGGGTACCCGAGGTTGTACTGCACGTACGCGGAGATGTTGGGGATCACGAGGAACGACGCGACGGTCACGATCGCGGTCGTCGCGAACGAGAGCATCACGATCGGCCGGGCGACCAGCGCGCTGAGCTCGCGCAGCGCGCCGCCCGACGGCCGCGCGCCGGCGAGGTGGCCTCGCATCGAGGGCAGGAGGAAGATCGCGAGCCCGGCGACGAGCAGCCCGAGCGCCGCGACGGCGAAGAACGGCAGCGGAAAGCCGCCGCGCCGGGCGAGCTCCAGCCCGGCGGGGATGCCGAGCACCGAGGCGACGGAGAACGCGCCCATCACGACGCCCATGGCCTTGCCGCGCCGCTCGGGCGGGATGACGTCGGCGACGATGGAGAACGAGACGGACGTCGCGGGCCCGCCGAACGCCCCGGCGAGCACGCGCGCCGCCATGAGGCTCGGCAGGCCTGTCGCGAGGCCGCCGGCCGCGGTGCCGACGACGAGCCCGAGCATCGACACCGCGAGCGCGCTGCGCCGGTCGAACCTGTCGAGGAAGAACGCGCCCGCGAGGCCCGAGACCGCGGCCGCCGCCGTGTAGCTGCCGCCGATGAGGCCGATCTCGGACATCGAGATGCCGAGGGCGACGGCGAAGTCGGGCCCGAGCGGCATCACCATCACGAAGTCGAGGATGTTGATGAACTGGACCGCGGCGACAAGGAAGATGATGCTGCGTTCGGATCGCTGGCTGGGCACGATCGCCGACTCTACCACCGACCGCCGCGCCTCGATGGTTGCTTCCGGCGCAACACCACGTTGCGCGGTTGCGCGGTTGTCCATCTCGCAATCAAACCTTACGATGGCCGCCATGGATCGCCGCACCGCCCTCGGAATCCTCGCTGCCGCGCCCGCGGCGCCCGTCGTCGCCGCGTGCGCCCGCACCGAGCCCTCGCCCACCAGCACCGAGGAAGCAGCGCTCGCCGCGCAGGATGTCGTCCGCGACGTCGCGCCGCTCGGGTCCCCGTGGGAGACGCTCGACCCGTTCCTCTTCTGCGTCCACCACGACGACGCGTACCCGGCCGGCAACGAGCGAATGGGGCCGGCCGCCTCGCTCGCCGGCCGCGCCATCGGGCGCGATTTCGCGGGCAAGGACGGGTGGCGCATGTACCACGGCGACGTGGTCCCCGGCTTCCCGCAGCACCCGCACCGCGGCTTCGAGACGGTGACCGTGGTGCGGCGCGGGCTCATCGATCACGCGGACTCCCTCGGCGCTGCGGCGCGCTACGGCCGCGGCGACGTCCAGTGGCTCACGGCGGGGAGCGGCATCGTCCACGCGGAGATGTTCCCGCTGGTGGAGCGCGACGCGCCCAATCCGCTCGAGCTCTTCCAGATCTGGCTCAACCTCCCGCGCGCGGACAAGCTCGCCGACCCGCACTTCGTGATGATGTGGGGCGACACGATCCCGCGGCAGGTCGTGCGCGACGCCGCGGGCCGGTCGACCGAGATCACGGTCGTGGCCGGCCGCTTCGGCGAGCTCCGCCCGCCGGCGCCGCCGCCGCGGTCGTGGGCGGCGCGCGCGGACGCCGACGTCGCGATCTGGACGCTCAAGATGGCGCCCGGCGCGCGGTTCGCGCTGCCGGCCGCCTCGCCCGGCACGAACCGCGCGCTCTACTTCTTCCGCGGCAGCGAGCTGCGCGTCGGCGCCCGCCGCGTCCCCGCGGGCCAGCGGATCACGCTGCGCGACGGCGCCGCGGCGCTCCTCGAGAACGGCCCTGACGAGGCCGAGATCCTGCTCCTCCAGGGCCGGCCCATCGGCGAGCCCGTCGCGCAGCACGGCCCGTTCGTCATGACCTCGATGGCGGAGGTCCAGCAGGCCTTCCTCGATTACCGGCGGACCGGCTTCGGCGGGTGGCCGTGGCCGAGCGACGACCCCGTCCACGCTCGCGCGGAGGGCCGCTTCGCGCGCTACCCCGACGGGCGCATCGAGACAGCAGGCTGACGCGCGGCGACAGGCGGCGAGGGACGGCGACGGCGGCGCGCAAGTCGCCGAGACGACCACAGCGGCGCTGACGGGCATACGGCGTGCATTGCTGTCCGCGATGCCGTTCCAGGTCGCCACGTTCAACGCCGGGCTTGCCGTGGGGGTGCTGCCGTATGCGACGGAGCGGGTGCCGCGCGTCATCGAGGCGCTCGCCGGGCTCGACGTGGATCTCCTGTTCGTGCAGGAGTTCTGGCTCGACGCCCACTGGGATCTGCTGCGCCGAGCGCTGGAGTCGCGGCTGCCGCACGCGTTCCGGCCGGAGCCCGCGCACCCGGCGGCGCACGGGGCGTGCAGCGCCTCGCAGGTGAGGCCGCTCGTCGCGTGCGCTGAGGCGAAATGCGACGGGCTCACGGACGAAGCGCTCGCGCGCTGTGTCGTCCAGAGCTGCGCGAGCACCGCGCTCGCCCTCCCCACCCCGTGCCTCAACTGCATCGCGAGCCGCCCTGTCGGCACGATCCACGAGATCGTCGACCGGTGCGTCGGGGAGCCCACCGCGTCGCAGGCGTCGCCGGCGGGCCGGTCGTCGCGCTATGGCGGGCTCATCGCCTACGGGGGCTCGTTCGGCACGGGGATCCTCGCGCGCGCGTCGCTCGAGGCGCGCGACATCCTCGTGTTCGAGTCGACCGTGAACGCCCGCGGCGCCCTGTACGCGCGCGTCGCGGCGCCCGGGCTCGGGGCTCTCCACGTCTTCGCGGCGCACCTGTCGCCGGGCGGCGCGGAGCAGCCGCCCCAGGTCGAGCGCCTGCTCGCCTGGGTCGACGAGAAGGCCGGCGGCGCGCCGGCGCTGCTCCTCGGCGACCTCAACACGACGCCCGGCTCGTCGCTTTTCCGCCGGCTGGAGGGCGCCGGCTTCCGCGACGCGGACGTGCCCGACCGCCGCGGGACCTTCTCGCACGACGGGCTCGGCACGGGCGACGTGGGGGACTCGGGCTGGCGGCTCGACCACGTGCTCCTGCGCGGCCTCGACGCGCGCCTGCGCGTGGGCCGCATTCTCGACGCGCCGGTCACGATCAGCGCCGAGGGGCGTCCGGTCCGGACGACCCTGTCGGATCACTTCGGCGTCCTGGCCACGATCGGCGAGCGCTGACGCCCGGCGCTCGCGAGCGGCCCTCGGCGGCGTCCGCTGAGCTGCCGAGGGAGATCGAGATGTTGAGCGGAGAGGAAGATGGAGAAGGAGAGATTAACAGGGAGGCGGGGAGGCGGGGAGGCGAGAGAGAGAAAGAGAGAGTACACAGGGAGACGGGGAGGCGAGAGCCGGGATCAGTCGTTCGAACCGGCCGTCGCTGCGCCGGCTGGGTTGGATTGCATCGATGCGGGGCGGCCGGTGGTGCCGGAGTGATCCCCTTCGATGCGAAACCGGGCGAGCCCGACAGCTTCCGCACCGCGGCGTACCAGGCGGCGGATCCCGCGGCGGAGCACCGGCGTGTTGAAGTTGACGAGCAGTCCGACGTCCAGGTCCGTCAACTTGAGGTACGTGAGCACCTGAGCTTCATGGACTGGCAGCAGGTGATCGACGGCCTTGAGTTCCAGCACGAGCTTCTCCTCGACGACAACGTCGAGTCGATAACCGCAGGCGAGCATGACTCCCTTGTAGGTCACCGGCAGCGGCCTTTGTCTGTCGAAGCTCAGACCGGTGCGCGACAGTTCATGGCACAAGCATTGTTCGTAGGCGGATTCCAGAAGCCCGGGACCGAGGTGGCGATGCACCTCGATGCACGCTCCAAGGACTCGCTCGGACAGGTCCCACAATCTCCCCATCTCCAACTCTGTGTTCATGCCCGTATATCGACTCGGGACCAGACCCAGTTGCGCAGATTTGACGTCCCCGGCACCCGCCCCGCGAACGAGCGACATCGAGACAGCTGGCCCCGAGCGTTCTCGAACGATGGTCCCCTCTCTCTCCTCCCCTCGTCTGTACTCTCTCCCCTCCCCGCCTCCCTGTGTACTCTCTCTTTCTCTCTCTCCCCTCCCCGCCTCCCTGTGTACTCTCTCTTTCTCTCTCTCTCCCCTCCCCGCCTCCCCGCCTCCCTGTGTACTCTCTCTTTCTCTCTCCCGCCCAGCAAGCCGCTGCTGCCGGCGGCTGCGCTGCGCGCGCCGCTCCCCTCCTCAGAGCTTCCGCGGGCACCTGCCCGCCTGCGGCGCCGCCTCGAGCTCGAGCTCGCGGACACGGCCGGGCTCGCCTGCATCCAGATCGAGCTTCATCACCATGTTCCCCCCGCGCTCGCACGCGAGCCGGAAGGCGTGCTCCTGCTCTCCGTCCGAGTCGATCGAGCCGCCGAGCTTGCAACGCCCGTGTCGCTCTCGCAGGTCCTCCAGCTCTCGCTCGACCGCGCCCACGTCGGCGGCGCGCGAGAACACCTGCTGGAGCGGCGTCTTCCGCTGGCCGGCCGCGAGCGCCACCACCTGCTCTGCGGCCCGCTTCATCGCCTCGGTGGGGGGCGCGACGGCGCTGAAGCGAAACGTGTTGATCCTGGAAGTCTCGGTGTCGAGGGTGAGCTTCGCCACCATGCGCCCCCGCTCGCAGGCCATCGCGAATTTCGCCTCGCGCGGCCCCTTCGAGGAGAGCGCCGCGCCGGGCTTGCAGGCGCCGTGGTCCTTCCGCAGGCGCTGGACGATCTCCTCGAAGGCGACCGGCGACACGCGATCGAGGAAGCTCCTGGCGAAGAGCTCCTCGTAGCGCGCCGGCTCGAAGCGCTCGTAGAGGGCGACGGACGCCTGGAAGGCCGACTCCAGCCGGGGGCTCGGGCGCTCCTTCCGGGGCGCGGTGACGCCGGCCTGCCGGAGCGCCGCGCGCACCTTGCCGAGCAGCGCCTCCCTGTCGGTCTCGCTGTAGCTCGAGAGCAGCACGAGCCCCACGCCGGCCCGCGGATGGAGCTCCACCCACGCGGAGTATCCGTCTGCCACCCCGCTGTGCCGGACGACCTCCTCGTCCTCGCAGCTCTCGTGGACGTGCCAGGCGAGCGCGATCGCGCTCGCCCGCGCGTCGACCGCATAGCGCCCTTCGTCGCCCGCCGGCTCGACCGAGAGGCGCGCCGGCCGCGCCGCCGTGTGGGCCTCGCGGATCGAGCTCCGCCGCAGGGGCCCAGCCTCCTCGCCGCTGCGCGGCGGGTAGGCCGAGAGCTGGAACGAGGCATAACGTGCCATGTCGCGCACCGAGGAGTAGAGCCCGCCGGCCGCCTCCGACGCGCCGAACCGCCAGTGGGACTCCGGCTTCAGCTTCCCGTCCTTCTTGACATGGCCTGTCGCCATGCGACCAGGCGGGACGGCGCCCTCGTCCCATACCGAGGACGACATGCCGAGCGGCGCGAGGATCGTCTCGCTCACGTAGTCGCGATAACGGCGCCCGGAGGCGCGCTCGACGACGAGCCCGAGGAGCGAGAACCCGAAATTCGAATAGACGTCCTTCGTCCCCGGGACGTACTCGAGGACCGTACCGGGCACCGCCGCGCGGACCTCGGCGGCGGTGACCTCGCGTGTCGCGTCCGTGTAATGGAATTTCCCGAGCCGCGGCAGCCCAGAGGAGTGGGTGAGCAGGTGGCGGATCGTGATCCGCGGCGAATCGGCGGTCGGATAGACCACCTTCGCGAGCTCCGGGAGGTAGCGCGCCGCGGGGTCGTCGAGCGAGAGCTTGCCCTCGTCCCGCAGCCGCAGGATCGCCGTGGCGGTGAGCGTCTTCGTGATCGAGCCGACGCGGTAGACCGTATCGGCGTCCGGGACCGCCCCTGTCGCCGGGTCGCTCGCGCCGAACCCCCGGGAATACGCGAGCTCGCCGCCGATGACGACGCCGAACGAGAGCCCCGGCAGCTTCTGCCTGGCGAGCTCGGCGGCGAGGTGGGCTTCGATCTGCGGGATCACGGCCTGGAGCTTCGCCTTGCGCCCGGGGTCGTCGCTCCACGACGGCGGCTCCTCCGCGACGAGGAGGGGCGCGTCCGTCAGCGCGGCTGGCGGGGCGGCCGGCGGCGCGGGAGCCGCGGGAGCCGCGGGTGCGAGCGCCGAGGACCGCGGCGCCGCGGTCCTCGGCGCGGGGGGCGGGCTCGCGCCCGCGGCGCAGTGGGTCAGGGACAGCAGGACCGGCAGGAGGGCGGCGCGGCGCATGGGCGGCATGGGCGGGGCGCCGAGGCTACCACCGGTTCACCGGCGGGCAGCTGCGACCCGACCCCATCACCCCCGGAGCGCCTCGGCGCCCCACGCGAGCACCGCCTTCACGCGCGCGTTGCCGCGCATGTCCGCGTGGCAGACGCCCCACACGTCGCGCGCGGGCAGCGCCAGGCGCGGGAGCATGCGCACGACGCGCGGCTCAGCGCCCCAAAAGGCCCGTCCCGTTGCTCGCAAGCTGCCGCTCGCGGAGCACGCACACGAGGTGCTCCGACACGACAGCGCCCGCCTCGTTCTCCTCGTCACGAGCGGAATCGACGACGAGCAGCCCGTCGAACAGGTGATCTCGCTCGTCGCGGCTTCGCGCCACGATGCGCACCGTCCGGTGGTGGCCCAATTTGCCCCGGAGTGATTCACATGAAGGCGGGAAGGCAGGAAGATCATTGATCTTTTCTTCCCGCCTTCCCGCCTTCATGTTCAAATCCGGCCACCACCCACCGTCCCGTGCATGTTGAAGTCCGGTATCCTGGGCGCCGTGCGGCCCCGCCCTCCCGCCTCCCCCTCCCGTCCTCGCGAGTACCTCGCCATCATCGCTGGCGCCCTGGCCGGTGGCGCCTGTGGGGCGCTCTTCGATCAGGTCACCGCCACGATCTCTCCGGAGTACTTCCTCGACGGCAAGGGCCTCGCCGCGTCGAGCTTGCCGTTCCGGCTCGCGGTGGCGTGGACGGGGTTCCGCGGAGGTCTGCCGCTCGGCGCCCTCGTCGCCGGCGTGGGCCTCCTCCGCGCCGCGCGCAGCGACCGGTTCTCGTGGCGCGCCTGGCTGGCGAGGATCATGGCGGCGCTCGCCGCGGCGCTCGCGCTCTGCCCGGCCGTGATGGCGGCGCTCGACCCGCTCGGCGTGCGCGAGGCGAGCCTCGGCGCGTGGCGCCCCGGCGCCGCCACGCGGTACCTCGCCTGCTGGGGGCTCCACGCCGGCGCTTACCTCGGCGTCCTCGTCGGCGTCTTCCTGGATGGCCGAAGCGCCCTCGGCCGATCGCCGCGGCCGTGAGCTTCGCGCACTTGCCCTGGTAGGGGCGAGCATGACCCCTGATCTGGCTCAGGGCCGCCGGTGTGGAGCGCGTGGTCCTCGCCGCCGGCGAACACGACAAGGCTCCCGATTCTCGTGCTCCGCCTTGTCTCCCGTCCGCCCCGGCGAGCGCCACGCCTGGTTCACGGCGTTGCCCGATGGCGGCAGGGCGCCGCGGTCCCCAGGCTCGATCCGGGGCGGAGGGGGGATCCATGGCACAACATCGAGCGATCGTGATCGGAACCGGTTTTGGCGGGGCGGTCTCCGCCTGCCGCCTGGCGCAAGCCGGCTTCGCGGTGACCGTGCTGGAGCGGGGCCGCCGCTACGACCAGAAGGTCCCTGAATTCCCGAAAGGCCCTCCCGATCAGTGGCTATGGCAAAAGAAGGGAGGGATGTACGACGTCCGGCCCATCGATCAGATGCGCGTCGTGCAGTCCGCGGCCTACGGCGGCGGCTCGTTGATCTACGCGAACGTGCACCTGCGCGCGCCCGCGGAGGTCTTCGCGCGCGGGTGGCCCGAGGGCTACAGCCGCGAGGCGCTCGACCCGTATTACGATCTCGTCGCCTACATGCTGGACATCCAGCCGATCACCCGCTCGCCGGGGGGATTGCCGCCCAAGACGCGGCAGATGCTCGAGGCGCTCTCCCGGCTGGGGCGCGGAGGCCAGGTCTTCTATCCGCCGCTGGCCCTCAACTTCTCCGACGATCCGACGCTCCGGCCGAACAAGTTCGGGGTGCTCCAGGGCGGGTGCGTCAACTGCGGTGAGTGCACCCTGGGCTGCGTCCACCGGGCGAGGAACACCCTCGACATGAACTACCTCGCGCTCGCCGAGCGCGCCGGCGCGGTGATGCGCACGCTGTGCGAGGTCGTTCTGATAGAGCCGCTCTCCGGCGCGGAGGGGCAACGGTACCGCGTGACGTACCGCGACCGCGGGCGCGGCGGACAGGTGCTCTCGGAAGAGGCCGAGCACGTCTTCGTCTGCGGCGGCTCGCTCAACTCGACGGAGCTGCTCCTGCGGTGCAGGGAGGCGGGCGCGATGCGGCAGCTCAGCGAGCACCTCGGCGCGGGGTACTCGGGCAACGGAGATATGCTCACCCTCGGCTTCAAGGTCGCCGCGCCGTTCGATCCGGAGAGCGGGCCGCCCATCACCGCGGGCGTCGTCTACGCGCGTCCGGGCGGGCGCGACGCGGGGTGGCTCCTGATCGAGGAAGGCGGCTTCCCGAAGGAGATCTGGCCGATCCTCAGGCTCGCGCGGCCGCACACCGACTGGCGCTCCCGGCTCTTCACGGCGCTGCACAGGCGCCGGACCGCCACGCGGGAGCCGCCGACCGCCCGCGTGCTCGACGAGATCGTGGAGGAAGCGTCGAAGCAGGAGCCGCCCCCGGTCACGCCGGAGGAGATGCGGCACACAGCGGTCTTCCTGGTCATGGGGCGAGACCTGGCCAACGGGCGGATCGAGCTCGTGAAGGGCAACAAGCTGTCGGTCCGGTGGGACGTCGCGTCGAACCTGCTGCTCTACAGCGTGGCCGAGCGGCTCTCCCAGGACATCGTCAAGCAGCTCAGGGGGAAGTACGCCGTCTCTCCCTTCTGGCGGTACGCTCACCTGCCGATCACCGTTCACAGCCTCGGCGGCTGCCGCATGGGGAACAGCGCGGAAGAGGGCGTCACGAGCGGGCTCGGCGAGGTGTTCAATTACCCGAACCTCTTCGTCCTCGACGGCTCGATCCTCCCCGCGGCGACAGGGGTCAACCCCTCGCACACGATCGCCGCGGTGGCCGAGCGAAACATCGAGCGGATCATCCGGCGGATCACGGGCCAGGAGGGCTGGACGGCGCCGGAGCGCGCGCACGCGCCGCCGTACGCGGATCCGCTGACGGCCGTCGCGATACCGGCCGAGGGGACGGCGCCGCCGCGGTGCAAGGGGCTCGGCCTGACGTTCCGTGAGCGACTCGCCGGCTCCTGGGAGAGCCGCTCGGAAGGGGCGGCCGCCGGACGCGCGGCGTCGCGCCGGGTGCGCCTTCACCTGCGCATCACGATCTCCTACCTGGCCAGGTTCATCAGCGATCCGGCGCACCCGGCGATCGCGACGGGCACGTTGTTCGTCGAGGGCCTTACCGCGCGGGAGACCGCGATCAAGGAGGGGGTCTGGAACCTCTTCGCCGCCGCCGGGCCCGGCCCGGAGCGGGAGATCCGCTACGTGCTCCCGTTTGACGGCGACGGCGGCCGGCGGTTCACGCTGCGCGGCGCCCGGGTCTTCCGGTCGCGAGGCGTCGCCGCCCTGTGGCGGATGTGGAGAGAGGGCGCCGCGCTCCCCTTCCGGATCCAGGAGGGAGATGACGAGCAGGGGCGCGTCGTGGGCGAGGGCATGACGCGGCTCCGGCCGATCGACGTCGTGCATCTCCTCCTTTCGTTCCGGGTGCCCGGGGGGCGCGTGATGCCGGACAAGACGCGGGCGGTGTTCGGGTTCCTCGCGTTCTTCTTCCGCTCTCTCCTCCAGGTCGCGCTGGGCCGTTCGTGAAGCGACCCTGCATGCCCCGGTGTGCTGTTCCGCTCGTGGCGCGGCCATGACACCGGGGCGATCGTTCAATCAGTGCACCATCCGCAGCCGCACCCGGAGCGCCTCCCCCATGCAGCTCTCGTTCACGAGCGTGGCCAGATCCTGACCGCGGCGCTCCAGATCTGCGAAGCGGCTCGAGTTCATCGTCCCGGCGGGATCAGGCACGGGGGCCCCGTTCCCCTTGAGGAAGCCCGATAGCGCGGGTTGTGAACCGCGCTCCCGGTTTCCGATGTGGAGGAACGGGGTGTTCGTCTCCCCGGCGTGGCACCCGTTGCAGGTGGCCAGCGAGAAATTTCGACGCACCTTGTACGGCACCTCGCCCATCGCCTGCCAGAAGAGACGCAGAGGTACCTTCGCAGACCCCGCGAGGAACCTCTTGCCCGGGGGGAACTCGAGCGGCACCTCGTGCCTGTTCTCGCCGATCTCGCCGGCGTGCTTGCTGATGAATTCGGCGAGCACCGGCGCCTCCCTCAGCGTGAGGTCCGGAGTCTGCAAGACCGCCGTCTCGACGAGATGCTTCTCGCTCGGGCCTGATTGCGCGATCCGAAACTCTCGCATTTCCCACAGCTTGTCGGGCTCTTCGACATCGATCTCATTGGTGCGCACCTGGCCGAGCGCGCTGCCGTTCGGCCTGTCAGGCGCAGCTCCGGCCCGGATCACGGACTCCGTGATCGCCTCCAGCCCGGCGTTGTAGGCGCTCTGGCCCAGCGCCGGGAGCTCGACCCACCGCCGCGCCCACTCCTTCAGCTCCTTGCACCCCGTGCGCTCCACGCGATACTCGAGGATGACCGTGAATGGCAGGGGGGCGCAGCTCTCCGGATCGAGCACGCCGAAAACGAAGCGCAGCTCGCTGGCCTTGCCGGAGCCAAAGACCAGCGCATCCCGGAGGTCCACCCGGTTCACGATCGCGAGGAGACGGAAGGGGGCTCGTGCGAGGTCGAGCGACCCGTCCTGGAGCCGGGGCCAGTTCGCGAAGGTCCGTTGAACCCCGGCGCGAGCTGTCACCGACCAGCCGTTGATCGTTTGAACCTCGTTCCAGTGCTTGGTCCAGCGCTCCACGAAATCGGCAGGCCGGACCCCGGTGACCTTCTCGTTGGCCATCTGCTCCACGAGGTGGCCGAACGTCCATTTCCCCATCGAGGTACCCGGGTTGCCCTGATCGCAGATGTCAAACGTGCGCGCCTTGTCCTCGATGACGGTGAGAGCCGTGATCATCAGGGTCCTATCAGGATCGACCTCCGCCGCCTTGTGGTCGGTCCGGGTGACCTGCGTCGACTCCTGGCGCGAATACTCCTCCAGGAGATGTCGCCGCCAGGGGTCGGACGGTCGCGGGACGGCGACGCGCCCGTCGAAGGCTGTGTTCGGGACGTTCTCGCTTCGCCTCCCTCGCTCGATCCGAGCCCGCTCCGCCGCGATCTCCTCGGCAGACATGGGGGCGACCCCGGTGTACGTCCCGTCCCTGGGCCGCTCATCGTCGCCTCGGCCGTCGTCGCGCAGCTCGACGAGGCCCTGCTCCAGGTGCAGCGTGAGCTCGGGCGGCAGGCGCTCATGCTCCGCCACCTGCGCGAGCACGAGGGCGCGGCCTGCCTGCGCGCCGGAGAGAGGCCTGAGGACCAGGTTCACTATCCGCGGCGGATCGAGCGCGAGATCGATGCGCGCGGGCTCCGCGCACGTCGCCGTGGTCTCGTCGCGCGCTTGCGGCTCGGGAGCCTTGAGGCGTTGACACCCAACTACCGAGGCTACGGTCGTCCCGAGTAGCACGGCCAGCAACATCTTACGAACAGCACGTAACGGCATGAGGGTCCTCCGTGCGCCGGATATGCGCGCTGCGTGCCACGCGACGCAGCACGGAACGTTACCGCGGCGCACGCGCGTCCCTCCGGCATTCGCCATCTGCTCGGCAGTCCATCATCTCGATCTCGATGGAGAGCGCTTCGCCCCAGGGCAAGCACCGGAGGAAGAGGGGAAGATCTCGGCGAAGATGCCGGCCCCACAGTTTGGAGGCGTCATGACCGGTCCAGAGCGCGCTGCAGGAGCCGGGGGCAGCTTGGATCGAGCGCGACGCACGCGCGCCGGAGCCCAGCGTACATGCGGCTGCTGCGTCCAGGCGACGGTGGACGGGCACGTGCCCGTCAGCGTGACAGCCGGCGCAGCGTCGCGCGTCGCCTGAAGCCACGCGGCCCCCTCGACCAGGCGCGAGGACGCCGGTGCCCACATGGCGACCTCAGCAAAGGCTCGCGGCCGCGGCGCACAGCGGCCTCGCAATGCGACCCGCTTTCGCCGCGCGAATACCTGGATCACCTGACCTTCCCTTGCTCACCTACCTGACCTGCTCAGGCGCTCGCCGGGTCATTCGCATTGCGGTGCAACTTCAATTTGACAATCGCCGCTTTTAGTAAAGACCTCTGCCTTGCAAGGGCGCGAGTCAACGGCCGCCCTGCGATCCGCGGTTTCACGCCGGAAGCTCGCTCGCGTGGACCGACGGCACGCCCCCCACCTCGGTCCCCCAGCAGCAGGAGAGCGCCTGGAGCACACGAGCGGTCCCACCGGCGGGAGCACGACCACCCTGAGCAACCCGGGAGCGAGCCTGGAGTTCACGTACACGGGCTCGAACTGATCCGGCGCTCTTCCAGCACCTCCGCGAGGCTCGACGCGACGTCGGCGAGCGCCGCGTCCACCCGGTCCGCGTGCGTCCTGAAGCTCAGGATGCACATCCGCAGCAGGAACCGCCCTCCGGCCATCACCCCCGTGAGCAGCACCCGCTGCTTCGCGTTCACCCGCGCCAGGAGGCGCCGATTCAGCGCGTCGAGCGGCGGCCCTTCATCGACGCCGGGCGGGCGCGCCCTGAACGCGAGGAGCGACAGCTCGGGCTCCGCCACCAGCTCGATGTGCGCCATCCGCCGGAGCGCGTCGGCCGCGCCGCGCGCGAGCGTGAGCTTCTCGTCGAGCTCGGCCCGGAAGACGGAGGCCCCGTGCATCTTCAGCGGCAGCCACACCCGCAGCCCGCGCGCGTCGCGCGACAGCTCGGGGCTGATCTCGCAGAAATCCACGAGATCGTCCTCGGCCTGCATCGGCGGCATGTACGACGCGGAGAGCGCGTGCGCGCGCCGCAGCGCCTCGCGATCGCGCACCGCGAGGCAGCCCGTCCCGTACGGCAAGAAGAGGCTCTTGTGCGGGTCCAGCGTCACCGAATCGGCGCGCTCGATCCCCCGCAGCGCCGCGCGCCCCCGCTCGGTGAGCGCGAAGAAGCCGCCGTAGGCCGCGTCGACGTGCAGCCAGAGGCGCTCCGCCGCGGCGAGGTCGGCGAGGGCGGGCAGATCGTCGACCGCGCCGGTGCCCGTCGTGCCCGCGGAGGCGACGAGCAGGAAGGGCGAGAGGCCGCGCGCCCTGTCGCGCGCCACCGCCGCCGCCGCCGCGTCGGGCCGCATGCGAAAGCGCGCGTCCACCGGGATCTCGCGGACGGCTTCCGGCGGAAAGCCGGCGAGGAGCGCGGCCTTCCTCACCGAGTGGTGCGCTTCCTCCGACGCATAGAGGGTCCCTCGCAGGAAGTCCGGCGGGAGGCGATCGCGGCGCGCGGTGATCACCGCGACGAGGTTCGCGAGCGAGCCGCCCGTCGTGAGGATCCCCCCGGAGCCCTCGGGCAGGCCGAGCATGTCGCAGAACCAGGCGATCACGTTCGCCTCGGTCTGCACGAGCAGCGGGGCGGCCTGGAAGACGCCGACATACCTGTTCACCGCGTCGGCGATCAGGTCGGCCACCGCCGCGTGAAAGAGCCCGCCGCCCGGGATGTACCCCATGTAGCCGGGCGACGCGGTGTTCAGGCTCATCGGGATGAGCTTGCCGAAGAGCCTCCGGAGGAGCTTCTCGTAAGGGACGCCGCGCTCGGGCAGCGGCTCACGGAGCGAGCGCGCGAGCCGCTTGCCCCCGCGCGTGGCGTGCATCGGCTGCTCCGGCAGGCTCTCGATGTGCTTCACGATGCGATCCATCGCGAGCTCGACCATCTCGCGCATGACGTCGCCCGGCAGCTCGAGCGGGTGCGGGCCTGATTGCGGACGCTTCGGGCGGGCCAACGCGCGCCATCCTACTGCATCGCTGCGCTCCGCGCCGGGCGGGGCTGCTCTGGTCTGCGCATGGGGTACGCACCGCTACGCACGTCCAGGGTCACGCGCGTCCGTACCGTCGCTGCCCGTGCACCACCACGGCTCGCGCCTCGCGCTCGGCGTCTTGCGTCTTGATGGCCTCGCGCTTGTCGTAGATCTTCTTCCCCCTCGCCAGCGCGATCTCGACCTTGGCCAGGCCGCTCTTGAAGTAGAGCCGGGTCGCGATGGCGGTCATCCCCTCGCGGGCGATCGAGAGGTCGATGCGCTGGATCTCGCGCCGGTGAAGGAGCAGCTTGCGCGCGCCCTTCGGCAAGTGGCCGAAGGCGGCGTCGGCCATCGAGGCGATGCTCACCCCCTGCAAGAACACCTCGCCCCGGAGGACCGTGCAGAACGAGTCGGTCAGGTCGGCCTTGCCGGCGCGGAGCATCTTCACCTCGCTCCCCTTGAGGACGATCCCCGCCTCGAACCGGTCGCCGAGGTCGTAATCGAAGCCCGCGCGCTTGTTGCGGGCGATGAGGGTCTCGCCCGGCCTGGCCTTCTCCTTCGGCACGACGGGGAGATCGTAGCACGACGCGCCCGCGCCCCGGCGACCACGGAGCCGCGCGAGCTCCCCGGCCCGGCAGCCTCGAGCAGCGCTGCGCGCACCGGAGCGCCCCTGCGCTATGCTCCGCCGGGCCGTGCCCCCGCTGAACCAGCGCCCCGACCGCGAGCGCGTCCTCGCGTTGCTCAAGCGCCACGGGTGGAACGCGACCTCGTTCCAGACCCTGGAGCCCGACTTCCGGTACTGGTTTGACGGCGACGACGCCTGCGTCGCCTATGTCGACACCGGCGGCGCGTGGGTCGCCGCCGGCGCGCCCATCACGGCGGCCGAGCGGCTGGCCGAGGTAGCGCAGGCGTTCGTGGAGGCGGCCGCGGCGGCGGGGCGGCGGGCGTGCCTCTTCGGCGCGGAGGCGCGGTTCGCCGAGCGCGTCCCGTGGAGCGCGATGCTCATCGGGGAGCAGCCGGTGTGGGATCCGGCGCGCTGGGCCGGCGTCCTCCGGTCGAGCCGGAGCCTGCGCGAGCAGCTCCGGCGCGCGCGCGCGAAGGGCGTCGTCGCGCGCGCGGTGAGCCCCGGCGAGCTCGAGGACGCCGGGAGCCCGCTGCGGCGCGAGGTGGAGCGCCTGATGGCGCGCTGGGCCTCCTCGCGGCCGATGGCGCCCATGGGCTTTCTCGTGCAGCTGGAGCCGTTCTCGTTCGCGGGCGAGCGGCGCTACGTCGTGGCGGAGGCCGGAGGCGCCGTGGTCGGCTTCCTCGCGGCGGTGCCGGTGTACGCGCGGCGCGGCCTCTTCCTGGAGGACCTGCTGCGCGACCCGTCCGCGCCGAACGGCACCACGGAGCTGCTCGTGGATCAGGCGATGCGCACCGCCGCGGCGGAGCAGTGCCTCTATGTCACGCTCGGCCTCGCGCCGCTCGCCGGGCCTGTGCGGCGCGGGTTGCGCGCGGCGCAGCGGCTCGGGGCTCGCCTCTACGACTTCCAGGGCCTTCACGCGTTCAAGGCGAAGCTGCGGCCCGACGGCTGGGCCCCGATCTACCTGGTTTATCCGCCCGGCGGCCACGGGCTCGTGGCCATTCACGATGCGCTCGCCGCGTTCGCGCGCGGGGGTCTCTTGCGCTTCGGGCTCTCGACGCTGCTGCGCGGGCCGGCCGTGGTCTTCGAGGTGCTCGGCTGGCTGCTCATCCCCTGGACCGCGCTGCTCGCGCTCGCGCCCGCGGCGCGATGGTTCCCGTCACCCGCGGTGAAATGGGCGTGGGTGGCGTTCGACGTGTGCCTCGCGCCGGCCATGCTGCGGCTGAGCCGGCGGCACGGGCAGACGCTGTCGCTGGTGCTGGCCGCCCTGGTGACCTGCGACGCGGCGCTGACGCTGGCGGAAGCGTTGCTGTTCAACCTGCCGCGGGCGCGGGGGGCGTTCGAGCTCGCGGCCGTGGGGGTGGCGGTCGCGGCGCCGGCGGCCGCGGCGGTGCTGCTGTGGAGCGCGCGGATGCACAGGCCGGAGCGGCTCGTCCGGGCGACGTAGGCCTGCGAGCCTCGACGAGGCGTCACCTCTCGCTGTCGAGCATCGCCATGTGGGCTTCCGCGTAGCGCGCGCCGGCGACCGCGCTCGCGGGCACAGCGGCCTCGAGCGCGGCGACCTCCGACGCGTCGAGGGAGACATCGAGGCTCGCCAGCGCGTCTGCGAGCTGTTTGCGCGTGCGAGCCCCCAGGGTCGGGACGATCGTCACGCCCTGAGCCGCGCCCTTCGCGCGGACCCACGCGATGGCGAGCTGCGCGGGGGACACGCCCTTTGCCGCCGCGATGCGCGCGAGCGCGTCCACGAGCGGCTGGTTCCTCTCGGCGTTGCCCGCGGAGAAGCGGGGCATGTGCGCGCGGAAGTCGCCCTCGCCCGAGGGCTTTGCGCCCGTGAGCAGCCCGCGGGAGAGGACGCCGTACGCCGTCATCGCGATCCCGAGCTCGCGCAGCGCCGGGACGATGCTGGCCTCCACGCTCCGGCTCACCAGGGCATATTCGAGCTGCACGTCGCAGATCGGATGGACCTTCGCCGCGCGCCGGATCGTCTCGACGCCCACCTCGGACAGGCCGATGTAGCGGACGTAGCCCGCCTTCACCATGTCGGCGATGGCGCCCACCGTCTCCTCGATCGGAACATCGGGATCGAGGCGCGACGGCCTGTAGATGTCGATGTGGTCGACCCCGAGGCGCGACAGGCTGTGCGCCAGGGCGTTCTTCGTCGTGGCCGGACGCGCGTCGTGCCCGAGGATCGCGCCGTCCGGCCCGCGGAGCGCGCCGAACTTGACGCTGAGGAGCGCCTTGTCGCGGCGGCCTCGCAGCGCCTTGCCGACGAGGAGCTCGTTCTTCCCCATGCCGTAGAAGTCGCCTGTGTCGAGGACGTTCACGCCGCGCTCGAGCGCCTCGTGGAGGGTCGCGATGCTCTCGACCTCATCCGCTGCCCCGTACCAGCTCCCGGCCCCCATGCCCATGCAGCCGAGGGCGATGGGAAACACCGGAGGACCGCTCTTGCCCAACCTTGCTTCGCTCGTCGTGATCATGTGATCCCTCTCTTTTCAGGTCTCGAAATAACGCCCCTGCTCGAGGTGCCGCGGGTCCGGTCGCGGGAGAGATTGGCGCTGCGTCGAGCCTTCTGCACGTGCATACTCGGAAGCCTGAGCATGAACAAAAGTAGGTCTCGCGGGTTCGACCGGCACCTGCTCGACGGTCTCGGCGTCCTCCGCGCGGTCGTGGAGGCCGGGAGCTTCGTGCGCGCGGGGGAGGCGCTCGGCCTCACGCAATCCGCGGTCAGCCGCGCGATCGCCCGCCTCGAGGACCGCGTCGGTGTACGCCTGTTCCGCCGCACCGCCCGCTCCATCTCGCTGACCGACGAGGGTCTCCGCTACTACGAGTCGGTGGCGCCCCACGTGGCCGCCATCGAGGACGCGACGATCGAGGCGGGGGGCTCCTCGGCCAAGGTCCGCGGCCGCCTGCGCGTGAACGTCAGCGAGAGCGTCGGGCAGTTCGTGCTGACGCCCCGCCTACCGCCGTTCCTCGCGCAGCACCCCGACCTCTCCGTGGAGATCGCCGTGCGCGATCGCATGGGCGACCTGGTCCGCGATGGCTTTGACGTCGCCGTCCGGTTCGGTCATCCGGAGCCGTCAGCGTTGAAGTCTCGCCTGCTCCTGCGCACGCGCGTCGTCACCTGCGCATCGCCGGCGTACCTCGCGCGCCACGGGGCGCCGCGCCTCCCGCGCGACGTCGAGAAGCACGCGTGTGTTCTGATGCGGGATCCCTCCACGGGAAGCCATTTTGGATGGGAGTTCGTGCGCGGGAAGAAGGTCGTCCCCGTGAGCGCCTCTGGGCAGCTGATGGTGAACGGGGTCGGTCCGCTCCTCGCGGCGTGCCTCGCGGGACAGGGGATCGCGCAGGTGCTCGAGCTCTCCGCGCGCGATCTCCTGGCCGACGGACGGCTCGTTCAGGTGCTCCCGGAGTGGGCCGATGAGACCTATCCGCTTTACGCGTACCACCACTCCGCGCAGCTCATGTCGGCCAAGGTACGCGCCTTCCTCGAGTTCGTCGTCGCCCTGACGCGCGCGTAGCGTCAAGGGCAGGCCGCGGTCGCGGCCCTGAGAGCGCGAACGCGTCAGAGCGCGGCGAACTCCCGCGCGTGGATGGAGCGCACCTTCTCGAGCACCCTCGGACCATGCTCCCGGAACGGGAGGTCCCTCGCGCGGTTCTTCCTCAGGTAAACGCCCGAGAGGTCCCGGCTCGCGCCGAAAGCCGCCTCGTACAGCCGCGAAGCGCCCTGGGTCGGCGGCGGGAAGAAGAACCTCATCAGCGCCGCCACGAAGAACGGCAGCCCCGACCGCTTCCCCTTCCTCAGCGTGTTGTTGGCCCCTGGATCCACGCTCCGGATCTTGATCCCCTCCCCCTCGAGCAGCGGCGCCACCTCGCGCGTCCAGAGGGAGAGCGCGAGCTTGGACGTCGCGTACGGGCCGAAGAGCTGCTTGAACGACGCCGGGCGCTCCAGGGCGTCGGGGTCGAAGCGCTTCGTCATGTCGAAGGCAGCGGTGGAGGTGTTCACGATCGTCTTCAAGGCCCCCTTCCGCAACAGCTCTCTGAGCTCCATCGCGATGACATAGGGCGCCACCGTCTGGAGCTCGAAGTGCAGCTCGCGGCCTTGCCTGGAGAAGGTCAGCTCCGGGGCGCTGCCGCCAGCGTTGTTGAAGAGCACGTCGATCTTCTCCTCGCTCGCCTTGATCGCGCCGAGCGCGCGCCTGAGGCTCTCGAAGTCGGAGAGATCCGCCCTGTGGACACGGAGCGTCCGGCGCGCGAGGCTCTCCCGGATCAGCGCGTCTTCCTCGGGGAACCCCGAGCGGTTCAGCGCGATGACCTGAAAGCCCTCCGAGAGCAGGCGGCGCGTGAGCTCGAGGCCGATACCGTGGCTCGCGCCCGTGATGAGCGCGATCTTGTCGTGTTCCTTGGTCTTCATCGTTGATCCTTCGAGGCCGCCTCCCCGCGCTTCCTCCGGAGAGAACGACGGTAAAGCGCGCCGATCGCCCGAGCCGATCGGCGCGCGTTCAGAAGCATCGGTGTCCGCCCCGGAGCGGCCTCCGGCGCCGCGCCCGCGCGCGAAGGCCCGTGCGCGCGACGGCCGCGCCGAGGCCTCCGCCGCGCCCCGGGAGGCGGCGCCGGATGGACTCCGCCCCTGTGACGGCGCGCTCCCTCGCCCGAGATCGCTCGGTACAGGCGTGGAGACGCTACAGGAGGAAGAATGTGCCACTGAGTGGCATTTGTCAAGGAGGGGCACCTGGATCCGGCGCGTGGTAGCGTGGCGGCATGACGGAGGGCCAGGCGCCGGGGCTCCGGGAGCGCAAGAAGGAGCGGACACGCGCGCAGATCATCGAGGCGGCGATCGACCTGTTCCTGAAGGATGGCTACGAGCAGACGACGCTCGATCAGGTGCTCGCGGCGGTCGAGGTCTCGCGGAGGACGTTCTTCCGCTACTTCGAGTCGAAGGAGGACCTCCTCATCGCCTGGATGGACCAGCTCATCGAGGTGGCGCGCGAGGCGGTCCGCGCGCGCCCGGCGAGCGAGCCGCCGCTCATCGCGCTACGCAACGCGATCCGCGACACGCTCGGCCACCTCCACGAGGGGGACGTGCCGCGGTTCGTCGCGGTCCAGCAGCTCGTCGCGAAGACGCCGGCGGTCCGCGCGCGGCAGGGCGAGCGGCTCGACCACTGCGCGGAGGCCGTCCGCGAGCCGCTGGCCGCGCGGATGAGCCTCGATCCGCGGCGCGACCTCGCGCCGCAGGTGCTGGCGAGCTGCGCGATCGCCATCATGAGGTGCTCGATCGAGGCGTGGATCGCCCGCGGCGCGAAGGACGATCTGCTCGAGCTCGTGGACGAGGGCTTCCGGGCGCTCGCGCGCGAGGAAGAGCGGCCGTGACAGGGCGAGACCGGGCGGGCCCCCGGGCGGCTCAGGGAGCGCAGGGATCGAGGAGCCGCACGGTCGGGCCCCCCGGCAGCTCCATCACCGCAGCTCCGTGGCGGCCGGCGGCTCCGGCGGCTCGCTGAAGCAGCCGTCGTCCGCGCCCGCCCGGTGCCGCGCGCGGTACTCCGAGGGGCTGATCCCCTCGGAGCGCCGGAACTGCTCGGCGAAGCGCGACGCCGAGTCGTAACCGCAGGCGGTCGCCACCTCGAGCACCCCGTGGCGCCCCGAGCGCAGGAGCGTCTTCGCGAGGTCGAGCCGCTCCTTCCACAGGAGGGCCCGGAACGAGACGCCCTTGGCGCCGAGCCGGCGGCGCAGCGTCGCGTCGCTCACCCCGAGCGCGCGCGCCACGTCCGGGGCCGCCCAGGGGCGCGCCGGGTCGCGGCGCACCAGCGTCCGGACCGCGAGCGTCGGATCGAGCGCCATCGTCGAGGAGGCGGCGCGCGCCGCCTCGAGCTGCTCCCGGTGCTGCAGGAGCAAGGTGAGGATGACGTCCTCCAGCCGGTGCTCGATGAGCAGCGCGTGCGCGCCCGGCAGGAGGAGCGTGTTCACGAGGTGGATCAGCGCCTGGATCGACGGCATCGCGGAGCGCAGGAGGTGCGGCCGATCCGCCTCGAAGCCGCCGAGCCCCCGCTGGACGCAGAGCGTGGGGTAGCGGCGCTGGAGCCGCTCGTCGACCTCGCTCAGCAGCTCTACGGTGAACGCGCGGTAGACGCCGCGCTCCGGATCCGGCTCGTTCACGAGCTCGAGGGGGATGCCCTGCGGCACGAGCAGGATCTGCCCTTCGCGGGCGACGAGGCGCGTGTTGCCTTCCGGTCCGTCGAGGAACAGCCGCTTCGTGCCGTCGAGGATGAGCACCACGAGCGGCCGGGAGAGCCGCTGGATCGACACCCGCTCGCGCGCGCGGGAGAAGACGTTGATCCAGCGGGCGAGGCCGGCGCCGCCGGTCGACGACGCGCGCTCCAGCCGGGAGATGGCTTCCCTGAGCGCGCCCCAGGCCTGGGTCTGGTCGCTGGGCTCGAGCAGTCGGGTGAGCTGGGTCTTCATCGTCACTCCTGATGACTAGAACAGCGATCACGTTGAAACCCGGAGAATTTTCACAGGGAGGCGGGGAGGCGGGGAGAAAGAAAAATGAAGTTCTTTCTCTTGCCGTCTCTCGCTCCCCGCCTCCCCGCCTCCCTGTGAAAATTCTGTTTTTCTCGTGTTTCAACCCGTTTGTCGCTCTAGCGGTTCATTTCATGTCGAGCAGGACGACCTCGCCGTCGTTGAAGAGCGGGACGAGCAGGCGGCCCCTCGAGCGGTCCCAGCCCAGGTCGGCGGGGCTCGGGAGATCCGAGGCGAGGGTGGAGACGCGCGGCGCCCCTTCCCCGCGGGGGTCGACCTCGAAGATGGCGCTCGCGTCCCAGCTCGACACGAGGAGCCGGCCGTCGTCGAGGCGCACGATGCCGTCCAGCGAGCCGGCCGGCAGGGAGAGCTCGCGCCGCTGCTCCCCCGAGGCGCCGCGCGCGTCGACCCGCGCGGCGCCAAGGTAAGCCACCCAGATCTCGCCGTCCGCGCCCGCCACGCCGTTCGGGTGCGGCAGCGCGGGGTCGGCGACGAGCCGCGAGATCTCCCCGCCCGGACCGATCGCGACGAGCGCGTCGGTGCCCGTCGGCGTGATCGCGCCGTCGGCGACGGTCACGCCGGTGTCCGAGACGACGAGCGACCCGTCGGGCAGGGCCGCGATGTCGTTGAGCAGGCTGGCGCCGGGCACCTCGATGCTGGCGATCGGAGCGCCGTCGCCCGCGTCGAAGACGCGGATCGCGTCGATGTCCGCCACGTAGAGCTTGCCGCCCGCGATCGCCATGCCCTTGGGGGCGCTCAGGGTGACGCCCTCGGACGCGCCGTCGATCCACTTGAGGTCGAGGACGTCGCCGTCGGGCGACACGCGCGAGATGAACCCATTGTCGTCCTTGTCGACGGGTGAGCCGACGATGTTCGAGACGAGGTACACGTCGCGCTCCTCGTCGTGGAGCACGGACTCCGGGGTCGAGAAGCCGCCGACGCGGCGGCGCTCGGGCGCGGCCGGGGCCGCGGGCGCGGCCGCGTCCTCGGCGCACGCCTGGAGGACGGCGGAGCAGCAGACGAGGAGCGCGGCGGCGAGCTTCGGGTGCGAGTTCATGGGCGATCCCTCTCGGTTGAGCGGGCCCGGCGACGCGCCGGCCCGTGCGCCTACCGTGCGCCCGGCCGCCGGGCCGCGCGCGCCCGCGGCGCTCATCGGCGCGCCCGAAACGCTCACGCGCGCCCCGCCCACTGGTCGACGGTGAGCGGGCTCGACTCGACCTCTCCGCGGCTCCGGTTGTGGTGAATGTATTGCTCGCGGCACGCGCGCCATCGGAGCTCGCGCACGCCGCACGCGGTCGGCCGCCCGGCGCGAGGACGCTCGCAGGCCCGACACGACCGTGCCGACGAGCGTTGCGCCTGGAGCCGTCCTCGGCTAGGTGTGACAAAGCTAACAGGCATGGTACCCTGAATGCAGCCGGACCCAGAGAACGAGATTCCCCTCGGCGAGCAGGTGGTCGCGCTTCGCAGCCGCGTGGCGGAGCTGGAGCAGGAGCTGGCCGAGGCGCGGCGGGGCCAGGAGAAGCAGCGCGACGGCATGCAGGTCGACCGGGGAGACGCGTTGCTCTCCAGGTTCTTCTCCGTCGAGCCCTCCGGCCAGATGGCGCTCCTCGACGCCATCCCGGCGATGGTCTTCTTCAAGGATCGAGACCACCGGTACCTCGCCGTCAACAAGGCATACGCCGAGCACTACCGCATCTCGGCCGACAGGATCATCGGGAAGCGCGATGAGGACATCTTCGTCCCCGAGGTGGCGCGCAGCTACCACGACAACGACGAGGCCATCATGGCGGACGGGACCCCCAGGCTGAACGTCGAGCTCCGGTGGCGGCTCGAGGACGGGAGCGACGGGTGGACCCTGGAGAACAACGTTCCCTTCCGTGACGCGAGCGGGCGCGTGATCGGCATGGTGGGCGTCGTCGTCGACATGACCGCGCGGAAGCGGATGGAAGAGGCGCTGCGACGCACCGAGTCCGATCTCCTCGCCAGCCAGTGGCGCCTGCTCGAGACGATCACCGCGCTGTCGACGCCGCTCCTGCCGATCGACCACGGGGTCCTCGTCCTGCCGATCGTGGGCCACCTCGACTCGGCGCGGAGCAGCCAGCTCATGGCGACGCTCCTGCAAGGCGTGCAGCGCCACAACGCCGAGTTCGTGATCATCGACCTCACCGGCGTCCCGCTCATCGACAGCGCGATCGCGTCCCACCTCCTGCGCACGGTGCAGGCGGCGACCCTGCTCGGCGCGCAGTGCGTCCTCGTCGGCATGTCCGCGGCCACCGCGGGCTCGCTGGCGAGCACCGGCGAGGCGCTGGAGGAGCTCATCCTCCTGCGAGACCTCCGGGCCGGCGTGCGCTACGCGATGTCGCGGCGCCGGGCCAGGACCCGCCACCGCCCCATGACGCTCCGGTAGGCGACGAGCGGCGTCGCGGCGGCATCACCCCCGCTCCCCGCTGGGCGCCACGCGCGCCCGCATCGGCTGGAGTCGACTCCCCTCCTCGCACACTCACCCAGTGTGCGCGACCCGAGGCGCAGACATGCGCGGTGGTGGGCTCATCCGCGCCGTCGCGCGCCAGAGGAATCCCGCTTGACGGTCCGTCTCGCGGCTGATGACATCGATATCCGGAGCATCCTGACGCAGGTCAGTTGAGCGCCTGCTGCACAGGCACCGACGTCAAACCACCTTGGGGCCAGCTCCCCTCCTGTCCCGGCTCGGTCTGTCTCGAAAGAAGTTCACGATGGGAGGCACGGAGGCCTTCACGCGGATGCTCGTCGACTCGAACCTGCGCGCGCCGACGCGCCAGTGCGGACAGGCGCCGCCCCGCTGGCTCGCGCTGGGCCGCGCCATCCCCGGCCGGGCCCGCCTCGTCCTCGGCGCCGCGAGCTTCCTGCTGATGGTCGCGGCCTACGCGTGGCTCCCGGACCGGAGCGGCCAGGCCGCCGCGATCGTCCCCACGCTCGCGAGCATCGCGCACGCCACGGCCGACGCCCTCGCCTCGAGGGAGCTGTGGATCGACGTCGAGCACAGCTTCCTGCGGGTCACGGCGGGGTTCGCGGCCGCGGCGGTCCTGGCGGTCCCCCTCGGCGTGCTCGCCGGCGCCTTCCGCTCGGTCGCCGCGCTGCTCGAGCCGCCGGCCGACTTCCTCCGCTACGTCCCGGTGCCGGCGCTGATCCCGCTGGTCATGATCGCGGCCGGCATCGGCGAGGGCGCGAAGGTCCTGCTCGTGTTCCTGGGCACCTTCTTTCAGCTGCTGCTGATGACCGCGGACGAGGTGCGGCGGGTCCCGGCGCCCCTCGTGAAGATCAGCCAGAGCCTGGGGGCGACGCGGCGCGAGATCGTCTGGCGCGTCATCACGCCGGCCGCCCTCCCCGGGATCTGGGCCGCGCTGCGCATGTGCAACGGCTGGGCGTGGAGCTACGTCGTCGTCGCGGAGCTCGTGGCGGCGACCGAGGGCCTCGGCTTCCGCGTCCTGCGCTTCTACCGCTTCCTCCAGACGCCGAGCATCTACGCCTACCTGCTCGTGCTGGGGCTCCTCGGCCTCGGGCTCGACTGGGTGTTCCGCGCGGCCTCTCGCCGGCTCTTCCCCTGGGCGCGGGGGGGCGCGACATGAAGCTGTCGCTGCGCGGCGTCGGCAAGTCGTACTCCGGTCGACGCGGCGAGACGAACGCCCTCTCCCCGCTCGACATGGATGTCCGCGCGGGCGAGTTCATCAGCATGGTGGGCCCCTCCGGGTGCGGCAAGTCGACGCTCCTGCACATCGTCGCCGGGCTCGAGCCGCCGTCGGCCGGGACCGTCGACCTCGACGGCGAGCGCGTCCGCGGCCCCGGCGCCGAGCTCGGCCTGATGTTCCAGCAGCAGACGCTGTTCCCCTGGCTAAGCGTGCGCGAGAACGTCCGCTTCCCCCTGACCCTGGCCCACCGCCGCTCGCGCGTGGGCGCGGGCGACCCCGACCGACAGGCGGCCCAGGTCGAGGGGCTGCTGCGCCTCGTCGGGCTCTGGGACTTCCGGGACAGCTACCCCGCGGAGCTGAGCGGCGGCATGCAGCAGCGCGCCGCCCTCGCGCGGGCGCTCGTCGGGCAGCCCGAGGTGCTGCTGATGGACGAGCCGTTCGGCGCGCTCGACGCCCAGACGCGCGAGGAGATGCAGGAGCTCCTGCTCCACCTCATCCAGCGCCACCGGATCACGACGCTCTTCGTCACGCACGACGTGGACGAGGCCCTGCTGCTGTCCGATCGCGTCGTGGTCTTCTCCGAGCGGCCGGGCCGCGTCCTGGCCACCCTCGACGTGACGTTCGCGCGCGCGGCGCGCTCGTCGGAGCTCAAGCTCGACGAGGCTTTCCTGCACCAGAAGCGCGCGATCCTGGCGCTCCTGCGCGGGCGCCCGCGCACGGCGACGCAGCGCGATCGCCTGCTCCTCGGCCTCACCAACACACGATCGGAAGGGGGATCATGAATCGAAGGACCGTCTTGCAAGAGCTCGGGGCGGCGCTCGCCTGCCTCGTCCTGTCCGTGGGCTGCTCGAACCGGGAAGCCGGGCCGGACCAGGCGCCCTCCGCCGCCCCCGCTTCGCGCGAGCGCGCCGGGGCCGCGGCGCCGCTCACGCAGCCCGCGCAGCCCGCGAAGCTCACCGTGGGTCACGACCTGTGGATCGGCTACTCGGGCGTCTTCCTCGCGAACGAGCTCGGCTACTTCAAGCAGGCGGGGCTCGACGTGGCGCTCAAGCCGTTCTCGAACCCCGGGGACACGCTCGCGGCGCTGGCCTCCAGCCAGCTCGACGTGGGCCTGACGACCCTGCAGAACCTCGCCGTGCTGAACGGCAACAGCGAGACGGACGTGGTGGCCATCGCGCTGGTCGACAGCTCGAACGGCGCGGACGCCGTCGTGGCGAAGGACAGCATCGCCTCGATGGCCGATCTGAAGGGCAAGACGGTCGCCCTCACGCTCGGCGAGGTGAACCACATGCTCTTCCTCTTCGGGCTCGAGAAGAGCGGGATCAGCCCGGACGCGGTGAAGATCACGAGCATGAGCGCCGACGACGCCGGGGCGGCGTTCGTCGCCGGGAAGGTCGACGCCGCGGTCACCTGGGAGCCGTGGATCACCAAGGCGACGAAGAACGGCGGCCACGTGATCTTCTCGAGCGCCAGCATGCCGGACACGATCACGAACTCGGTGGTCGTGCACAAGGCCAAGCTGGACGCGGGGCGCGACGCCTACACGAAGTTCATCGGCGCCGTCGACCGCGGGGTCCAGACGCTGCGCGGCGAGCCCGACAAGGCGTACCCGATCATCGGCAAGTACCTGAACGCCTCGCCCGAGGACGTGAAGGGCATGCTGGCCGGCGACAAGATCTACGACCTCGCCGACAACAAGCGGCTCTTCGGCGCGGCGGATGCGGCCGGCCCCATCCACGCCTCGATGAAGTCCGTGGTCGACTTCGCGGTCCAGTCGAAGCTCGTCAAGAAGGCGCCGGCGCCGGCATCGATGTTCGACGCGAGGCTCGTCCGATGAAGCGCGACGAGGAGCTCATGGGGCGCGCGCTGGAACTCGCGCGCGGCGCGATGAAGGCCGGCGAGCCGCCGTTCGGCGCCCTGGTAGCCGCCCCGGACGGCACGGTCGTGGCCGAGGCGACCGACGAGGTGAACGCCCAGCGCGACTTCACGTGGCACGCCGAGGTGGGCGCCGTTCGCCGCGCCTGCGCGGCCGTCGGGCCGGACTTGCAGGGATACACGCTGTACACGACCGTCGAGCCGTGTCCGATGTGCTTCACCGCGGCCTGGCTCGCCCGGATCAGCCGCATCGTCTTCGGCTGCACGATGGCGGAGGTCACGGAGGCGACCGGCGGCGCGCAGCGCGAGCTGGCGGTCCCCGCGCGGTGGATGAACGAGCGCTCCGGCGCGCCGGTCGATCTCGTCGGCGGCGTCCTCGACGATCAGTGCCTCGCGCTGTTCGGCAAGGCGTAGCGGCGCTCGGCGGCCCTCGCGCCCTCGCGGGGCGGCTCTGGACGCCTCGCCGCGGGGCCCGGGCGCGCCAGCGCTGCTGCTGAGGCAGCAACAGCGCTGAAGCGCTGCTCGGATCCGTGCAGCGCGCGGAGGGGCGAGCGCCGCGCGACGCGGAGCGCGAGCGCCGGAGAGGCGCTGAAATCAAGAGTCAGGACGGGAGTCGGGGGGCGAGCGCGCCGGGGGCACGCGCGTTGCACTGTGCTGCGCGCCAGCACGGCCAATCGTTCTTCCACGGCGACCTCGGCGCGCCCTGAGGCATCCCCTCAAATTTTTCGGAAAATTGAACAGGGAGGCGGGGAGACGGGGAGGAAAATCTCCCAAATACTCCCCGCCTCCCCGCCTCCCTGTTCAATTTTCCCGCTGAAATGGCTGCAAATGAGGAGATTGCTCAGCGGCGCGCCCCTACCCTCTCCGGAGTCTTTCATGACTGACCGTATCGCTCGTCTCAAGGCCTCGCCCTCCGTGGCGGTCAAGGAAAAGCTCGACTACCCCGTCATCGACACGGACATCCACACCAACGATTACACGCCGGCGCTGGAGGACTTCGTCGCCACGTACGGGGGCGCCAAGCTCGTCGACGATCTGCGCAAGGCGATGAGCTCGCGCCGCCGCAACGCCGAGAACAGCAGCGGTAAGGACTGGTACACGCAGACGCCGGAGGAGCGCCAGCACTACCGCACGGTGAGGTCTCCGTGGTGGGCGCGGGTGACGCGCAACACGCTCGACGTGGCGACATACCACATCCCGTCGCTGCTCGCCGAGCGGCTGGAGGAGCAGGGCTCCGACTACTCGGTGCTGTTCCCGAACAACACCCTCGCGCCGCTCGCGGTGAAGGACCCGGGCGCGCGGCAGGCGCTCCAGCGCGCGATCAACCATTACCACGCGGACCTGTTCCGCAAGTACAGCGACCGCCTCACCCCGGTCGCCGGCATCCCGCTGAACACGCCGCAGGAGGGCATCGAGGAGCTGGAGTTCGCCGTCAAGAAGCTCGGGCTCAAGGCGATCAACATCGCCGGCGGCGTGCGCCGGCCGATCAAGGCGATCGCGGAGAAGTACCCGGCGGACCAGCACCCGGAGATCGCCAAGTACGCGACGTACATCGATTTCTACGGGATCGACAGCGAGCACGACTACGATCCTTTCTGGGCCAAGGTGGTAGAGCTCGGCGTCCCTGTGCTCACCCATTACGGGAGCCAGGGCTGGACGGGGCGCTCGTCGATCAGCAACTACATGAACAACCACATCGGCCACTTCGCCGACGGCTCGGAGGCGTTCGCGAAGGCGCTGTTCTTCGGGGGCGTCACCCGCCGCTTCCCGGGGCTGCGCATCGGCATGCTCGAGGGCGGCGCGGACTGGGGCGCGCGGGTCTACATCCACCTCGTGGACCGCTTCCAGAAGCGCGGCCCCGAGGGCCTGAAGCACTACGACCCGGCGGCGACCGACCGCGCGCTCCTGGCCGAGCTGTTCCGGCGGTACGGCAGCGATCTCGTGAGGGGCCGCTCCACCGAGGGCGAGCAGCTCATCGCCGACACGCTGGGTGCCGGGTACACGAGCGACGCGCGCCAGCCGGCGCCGGAGTACCGCAATGACTTCGCGGCGGCCGGCATCGAGAAGATCGAGGACATCCGCGACCGCTGGGTGAACAATTTCTTCTTCGGGTCCGAGTCGGACGACCGCAGCATCGCCTCCGCCTTCAACAGCAAGGCGAACCCGCTCGGCGTGAAGATCAACGCCATCTACTCCTCCGACGTCGGGCACTGGGACGTCCCCGACCTCACCGAGGCGCTCGCGGAGAGCTGGCACCTCGTGGAGGAAGGCGTCCTCAGCGCCGAGGACTTCAAGGCCTATGTCTTCGAGAACCCGTACAAGCTCTACACCGAGGCCAACGCGAGCTTCTTCAAGGGCACGCGGGTCGAGGAGAAGCTGAGGCGGCAGGCCGCGACGCACGGCGCGCACGGCGCGCGCGACGCTGGCGACGAGCGGCGCGCGCCGCAGCCGCGGGCGGACGGCTCAGCCGGCAAACCGGTCGAGATAAGCGCGTAGGCCCCCGAGGTCGAGCCCGGCGCCCAGCGCGAACATCAGCGCGAGCCTCGCCTTCGGCCCCGAGAGCGCGCCCGCGGGGATCACCCCGAGCTCGCGGAGCCGCCGCCCGCCGCCGGGCGCGCCGTACGTCGGCGTGACCCGGCCGCCGGGGCAGCGCGAGGTCAGCACCACCGGGGTGCCGGCCTGCACCAGCGCGCGGATCGCCCCCTCCCAGCTCCCGCAGACGTTCCCAGCGCCCGAGCCCTCGATCACCACCCCGCGCGCCCCGGCTTCCAGGAGCGCGCGCAGGAGGAGGTCGTCCATCCCGGACGCCATCTTGACCAGGTAGACGCGCGGCTCGGGGTCGGCGAGCGGCAGGGTCGGCGTCCGCGCGGGGCGCGCGAGGATGCGCACGCCCTCGCCGTCGACAGCGCCGAGCGGCCCCGCGCCCGGCGAGGCGAACGTGCCGAGCGCGGTCGTGTGGGTCTTCATCACGCGCCGGGCGGCGTGGATCTCGTCGTTCATCGCGACGAGCACGCCGAGCCCGCGCGCCGCGGGTTCGACCGCCACCTTCGCCGCGGAGACGAGGTTGCGCGGGCCGTCGGTGCCCGCCGTGCTCGCGTCGCGCATCGCGCCGGTGAGCACCACCGGGGTGTCGCCGTCGAGCAGCAGGTCGAGCGCGAAGGCGGTCTCCTCCAGGGTGTCCGTGCCGTGGGTGACGACGACGCCGGTCACCGCGGGGTCGGCCTGCAGGTCGCGCGCGGCGCGCGCGAGCGCCGCGATCCTGTCCGGGCCCAGGTTCCAGCTGCTCTCGAGGCAGTGCTCGGTGACCGCGATCTCGGCGACGCGGCCGAGCGCGGGCACGCTGGCGACGAGCTCCTCCGCGCGGACGGCGGGCACGGCGGCGCCGGTCTGGGGGTCGACGCGGCTCGCGATGGTGCCGCCGGTGGTGACGAGGTGAACGCGAGGCATGGGGGTGGCTCCGGGCGTGGGGGGCGACGGCGAACGAGGAATGGCGCGGGGCACTCTACTACGCTGCGACGCCACGTCGCGACGTCGTGCCCTGAGCCTCTCGCGCCCATCTGCCCTCGACACGCGCGGAGAGCGCTGGACGGCCACGCCGCGCGAGCGGCCCTGGAGCTTGCGCCAGCAGAGGACGCAGGGTAATCAACGGCGAGCCAGGGATACGCGAAGAGGCGGAGTGTCTGCGAGCCCTCCCGTCGTCAGGACAGCGCTAGCTCGCGGCGCGTGCGCGCGGGAGAGCCGGCAGCGCTCTCCGTGAAGACCTCGGCAGGCGTGCGCCGCGATCGGCGAGGTGCCCCGGGCGCCTCGCCGGCGCCCCGGCCGACCCGGCGATCCGGCGCGTCACGGGTGGTGGGGCCGTCGACGACGCGAGCGGCGTCACGCCGGGGACGCGCATGTCCATGTTCCGGAGCTTCACCAGAGGAGGGAGCCCATGAGACTGTTCTCGGCTTGTGCCATGGTCGCGACCTGCGCGCTCATCGGTTGTGGATCATCAACGGACGTGACGGGACACGTGACAGAGGGAACGGACGCGGCAGCGGAGGCGTTCGGCTGCCATTCCCCCTCTCCGATCGTCACCCGGCGCGGCACCACATCGCTCTCCGCGCCTCCGACCGGCGCCGCGACCGATGACAACCTGCTCGTGCTCGACAGCGGCGAGATCGAAGCAGCAGGCGGCTCCGAGGGCCCCGAGCCCCCACCCCCGGGCAGCCTCCCGAGGCCCGCGCCCACCCCCGTCACGAGAGACAACCCGGGCGCCTCGGGGTTCAACGGTCTCACGCACCGCGACCAGCTGCTCGCCGGCACCGGGAAGTACGCGGGCACGCAGGCGAGCCTGGAGCCGCCGGACGTGCCGCTGTGCGCCGGCAACGGCTTCGTCCTCCAGGCGGTGAACCTCGCGATCACCGCCTACGACAGGCGCGGCGACCGCCTCGTCGCCCCGGTGCCGCTGAACCAGTTCTTCCGGCTGCGCCCCCTGGTGGACCCGGAGACGGGAACGGTGAACGAGTTCATCAGCGACCCCAAGTGCTATTTCGACCCCGAGGTCCGGCGCTGGTTTCTCACCATCTTTCAGGTGGACCCGCTCCCCGTGGATCCCGCCGAGCCCATGCGATCTCACGTCGAGCTGGCGGTCAGCAAGACAGACGACCCCACCGGGGAGTGGAACCTCTACGAGGTCGACACCACCAGCGATGGCGAGGACGGCACGCCAGAGGTCGGCGAGTGTCCCTGCATGGCAGATCAGCCGCTCATCGGCGCCGACAGGTTCGGCCTCTACTTCAGCGTGAACCTCTTCTCGTTCGATACCTCGGAGTTCCAGGCCGCGCAGGTCTACGCGCTGCAGAAGTCGGCGCTGCTCCGGGGCGCTCTGCCGCAGGTCGACGTGCTCGGCGTCCCGGCGCAGGAGGGCGCGGGCGCCTCGCTCCAGCCGGCCCTCATCCCCCCGCGCGGCCGGTTCGAGCGGCGGAACGGCGGCACCCAGTACTTCTTGAGCTCCATCAACTCGGGGCGCCCGGAGGAGCGAATCGCGGTCTGGGCGGCCACCAACACGAGATCTCTCGAGCGCTGCGCGCCGGACATCGCCCTCGATCAGGTCTTCGTGCCCAGCCTGGGGTACGCGCCGCCGCCTCCGGCGCTGCAGAAGCCCGGGCCGACCCCGCTCCGCCGGCTCCTCCAGGACATGGGCTTCGATGAGCCGCTCGAGCGCCTCAACGCCGACGACGTCCGCATGCAGCAGGTCTACTTCGCCGACGGCAAGCTCTGGTCAGGCCTCAACACCGCGGTCGCCGACCCCGAGCGCGCGGGCGTCGCCTGGTTCGTCGTCGAGCCGGACGCGCGCCGCGGGCTCGCGGCCCGGATGGTGAACCAGGGGTACATCGCGCTCGGCGACGCGAACAGCGCGATCTACCCCGCCGTCGCGGTCAACGCCCGCGGCAAGGGCGCGATCGTGTACTCGATCAGCGGGCCGGACTTCTTCCCGAGCGTCGGCTACTCCCTCCTCGACGAGCGCGGCGCCGGGCTCGTTCACCTCCTCGCCGAGGGCGCCAGGCCGGAGGACGGCCTGAGCGGCTACACCGCCTTCGGCGGCGAGGGCGTCTCGCGCTGGGGCGACTACTCGGGCGCCGCGGTGGACGACGACGGCTCGCTCTGGCTGGCCGCCGAGTACATCCCCGACCTGCCGCGATCCACGCTCGCGAACTGGGGCACCTTCATCGCCCACGTGCGCCGGGACGCCACCGACCCCGAGCCGTCGCGCCCGTGAGGCCGGTCCCCGGCGCACGCCGCGACGGCGAGGACCTCGCGCGTCCGGGCCGGGAGCTCCGCGATCTTGCGGGCCAGGAGCTCGACGACGGTCTCCGTGACGGCGAGCCGCTCGAGGTCGGAGAGGGCGGCGCGGAGCGGGTGCGACGGGTCGACCTCGTTGTCGCGGTACGCGCCGAGCAGCATGAGCCCCGGCTGTCGGTCCTCGCCGAGCAGGTGCTTCAGCAGCCCGAGCGACGCGGCGTCGACCCACTGCAGGTCGTCGAGGAACAGGACGAGCGGGCGCTCGGGGCTGACCAGGGCGCCGAGCAGGCGGGAGAAGAGGTGGTTGAAGCGGTTCTGGGCCTCTTGCCCGGACAGCACCGGCGCGCTCGGCAGCTCGCCGAGCAGCGGCCCGAGGCCCGGCATCACGGCGACGAGCGCCTGCCCGAGGTCCCCCACGGCGGCCCGCGCGGCCTCCTGCCTGCGCGCGTACTCCGGCGCGGGCAGCCCGAGCACGCGCGCGGAGAGCGCCTCCATCGCCTGCACGAAGGCGCCGTACGGCGTCGTGCGCGCGTGCTGCTCGCACTTGCCCGCGACGAGCGCGCCGCCGGCCGCCGTGACCTCCTCGCGCAGCTGCTCGACGAGCGAGGTCTTGCCGATGCCGGAGTAGCCGGCGATCAGCACGACCTCGGGCAGGGCGGCGCTGCGCTCGAACGCCGCGCGCAGCGCCGCGAGCTCCTTGTCGCGCCCGGGATGCCGAGCGCGTAGAGATCCGCCCGGTGGTCGAGCCGGTGCCGGGTGCGCCCCGTCTGCTCGGGGGCCATGTACTCCAGCGTCCCGGCCGGCTCTCCGAGGCTGCCTTCGAGCCGCGCGCCGCGCACGGCGAGGCCGAGGTCGATGACGCGGATCTCCCGGGTGGCCGGCGAGACGAGGACGTTCGCGCCGCTCAGGTCCCGGTGGATGACGCCGGCCTGGTGCAGCCCGGCGAGCGCGCGCGCGATCGACGCCGCGACCTCGACGCGCTCGCGCAGCGCCGGGCGGTGCTCCGCGACGAAGCGCCGCAGCGTGATGCCGTCGAAGAGCTCGAGGTAGAGGACCGGCTTGCCGTCGACGACGCCTCGCCCGTGCAGCTTGCGGATCCCGGGCACGGCGAGCCCGCTGAGGATCTCGAACTCGTTGTCGAGCGCCGCCTCCTGGCGCTCGGTGACGAGCTCCCCCGTCGGCTCCTTGAGGGCCACCTGCTCGCCGAAGGGGGTGCCGCTCGCGGCGTGGACCGTGAAGCCTGTGCCCTCGTGAAGGATGGTGGTTTGCATGTCAGATCACCCCGGCAGAACGACCGCGTATCGCGTTAAGGGCTGCGACGCGAAAATTCCGATCCCGCTCGAAGATCGCACCCCCGCGGAAACGATCACGTCACGCCGACGTGTCACGATCGGCGCTATCGGGCGTCAGGAATCCCTGGCGTGATTTCTGTTGCGCGATACTAGACTGCTGCCGATCGGTGCTCCCCTTCCCTACGCATGCTTGCAGCTCCCGCAGGTCGCGCCCGAATGGCGCCTCTGCGAGCGAGACCCACGATGGATAGCGACGTCCTCTCGTTCGTTCGTATCAGCGGTGTATCCGCCGCCCTGGGGTCGTTGATCTACGCGGTCGGCGACGTGCTGTTGCTCGCGCCGAAGGTCGGCCCGACCAGCGGCGCCCCCCTGGCGATCGACACGGTGTCGCGCCCCGAGCTGCGGCGGCGGGCGGCGCTCCTGGCCAACCTCTCCATCTTGCCGCCGAGGCGGCTGATCTGGGGCGGGCTCCTCGGCGTGTTCGCGGCGCCGCTGGTGCTCGCGGGCGTCTTCCAGATCTACCAGGGGCTCCGCCCGGCGGGCGTCGCGTGGGCGCTGCCGCCGGCGCTGCTGTTCGCGTACGCGATCGCGATCGGCCCGTTCGTCCATGGTTCGTTCATCTACCTGGGCGAGACCGCGCAGGCGCTCCGCGCCGGCGGCCCTACCCGGGAGGTGCTCTTCCGGAGCCTGCAGCGCCAGCACGGCGTGATGCAGCTCGGGTATGCGGTGATCTTCCTCTGCACCCTCGTCGCCTCGTTCTGGTTCTCGGCCGTGGTGGCGAGCGGACGTACCGCCTTCCCCGCCTGGATGGCCGCCGTCAACCCGGTGGTGGCGACGCTCGCCTGGCTCGGGGCGAAGCGGGCGCTGCCGCAGCGGGCGCGCGACTGCACCGAGGGCGCGGGGTTCAACATCGCCTACGTGATCTTCTTCGCGCTGACCACGGCGACGCTCTGGTAGCGAGCGAGTCGGGGAGCGCGTTCGGGCTGCCTCGAAGGCGCTGGTCGGGGGTGGCTGGTGCCGCGTTTGCCCCTGGCGTCCGGGCGGCGCGCACGGACCTCGTCGCGGCGGCCGCGGCACGGGGGACGCGGCGCACGCGGCTCGTCAACCCGCCGCCCGAGCTCGTCGAGACTCCAGCGCAGCGCGCCGTGGCGTCCATTCCATCGACCCAGGCTCTTTTTTCATCGGCAGTCCATCGCCCCTGCGAATCGGGGGCTATGAACAAATTCTGGCAATTCACAGCATCAATTCGGAATGAGTTGCAGCCGAGTTCTGGAGGGTGCGCTCCCGCCCGGCCAATCGCTTTTTCATCTCACGATGAGCGAAGACCCCTTTTCGTTCTGCCCGGTTGTGCAATGAATTTGCGAGTCGATGCCGCTCGTCTTTCTGCCCGACGATCTCCGCTTCTTCCTCTGGGACGACACGGCCCCTGAGCGGCTCGCGGCCCGGTCGCTCGGCGCGACGACCCCGGCGGAGGCGGTCGTCGTCTCCGAGGCGGGCCGCGCCGTGAGGAAGGCCGGGGAGGCAGCGGCGCTGCTCGACGGCGTCGCCGCGCTCGCCAGGATGGCCCAGGACGACCTCGGGCGAGCGCCGCCGTCGGTCGCCGCGTGGAGCCTCGCGAGCAAGCTGGCGCTCGATCTCGTGGTGCGCGAACGGGTCGTACCCCGCGTCACGCCCGGCGACGGAGGCGGCGGCGGCGTAGAAGCACGCTGGGCGGTGTCGCTCGCCGCCTTGGAGGACGCCGCGCGCGTCGCGGCGCTCGCCCGCGCCATGCCGCCCGCCGCGCACGCGGTGCCCGCCGCCGCGCACGCCGGGCCGACCGCCGCGGGGCGCGGGCGCCCGCGGGCGAGCTCCGCCCCGGAGGTCTGGTCCGCCGAGGCCCTGCTGCGCGCCTTCCTGGACGCCGTGGCCGACGCGCTCGCGCGCGGCAGCGCGACGAACCACCCGAAGCCGCCGCAGCGACCGGCGCGCGCGCCCTGGGAACACCGGCTGGTCCTCGCCTTGACGGGCGAGCGGCGCTCCTTCGCCACGGAGGGGTTCGCCGAGCGCGCGCTCGCGGCCGACCTCGACGCCTGGGTCCGGCCGGCGCTCGGCGCCTGCGACGCGCTGCGCGCCTGCTTCCGGCTGGAGCTGCCGGAGGGAGACCGCGGCTTCGCGCTCGGCTTCCTGCTGCAAGCCACGGACGATCCGAGCCTGCTCGTGCCCGCCGCCGACGTGTGGAAGGCCAGGGGGCGCACGCTGAAGGCGCTCGGGCGCGCGTTCTCCGACCCGCAGGAGGCGCTCCTCGGCGCGCTCGGCGCCGCGGCGCGGCTGTTCCCGCCGATCGGGCGCGCCCTCGGCGAGGCGAAGCCGGAGCGCGCGGCGCTCGATCCCGCGGAGGCGTGGGCGTTCCTCGCGCAGGCCGCCCCGGCGCTGGGCGAGGCCGGGTTCGGCGTGATCGTGCCGGCCGAGCTCCTCGGGTCGGGGCAGCGCCGCCTGCGCCTCCGCATGCGCGTCGGCGCGACGGGTCGCACCGCCGGCGTCGTCGCCGGCAGCGCCGCGCTCGGCCTCGATGAGGCGCTCGACTTCCGGTGGGAAGCGGCGCTCGGCGACGAGGTGCTCTCGGCGCGCGAGCTCGCGGCGCTCGCGCGGCAGAAGTCGCCCCTCGTCCGGCACCGCGGGGCGTGGATCGTCGTGGTCCCCGAGGAGCTCGCCGAGATCCAGCGGCGCCTGGAGGCCGGCGGCGGGCGCGTCCCGGCGCGCGAGGCGCTGGAGGTCGCGCTCGCGGGCGAGGCCCAGGTCGACGGCGTGGCCGTCTCCGTGGTCGCCGAGGGGGCGCTCGCGCAGGCGATCGAGCGGCTGCGCTCGGGCGCAGAGCGCGCCGCCGCGCCGCCGGAGGGGTTCGCGGGGACGCTGCGCCCGTACCAGGCGCGCGGCGTCGCCTGGCTGCACACGATGGCCGGCCTCGGCCTGGGCGCGTGCCTCGCCGACGACATGGGCCTCGGCAAGACCGTGCAGCTCCTCGCGTTCCTGGTCGGCCGGCGGGGGGCCGCGCCCGGCGACGCGCGCCCGACGCTGCTCGTCGCGCCGACGTCGGTCGTGGGCAACTGGGAGCGGGAAGCGGCGCGCTTCGCCCCTGCCCTGCCCCTCGTGCGGCACCACGGCGAGGGGCGCGCCCGCTCCGCCGAGGAGCTCGCGGCGCGCGCGTGCGGCGGCGACGTCGCGGCGGACGGCGCGGCGAACGACAACGGCGCGGCAGACGACGGCGGCGCGGCGGATGACGACGGCGCGGCAGACGACGGCGGCGGCGCGGGCGGCCCGAACGGCGCTCGCGCCGCGCACGGCGCGCTCGTCATCACCACGTACAGCCTCCTGCGCCGGGACGCCGCGATGCTCGCCGGGGTGGACTGGGCGGCGGTCGTGCTGGACGAGGCCCAGAACATCAAGAACGCCGCGTCGCGCACCGCTGCCGCCGCGCGCGCGCTCCGCGCATCGCACCGCTTCGCGCTCACGGGCACGCCCGTCGAGAACCGCCTGGCCGAGCTCTGGTCGATCCTCGAGTTCGCGAACCCGGGCCTGCTCGGCCCGCTCGAAGCGTTCCGGCGCGCCTACGCCGTGCCCATCGAGCGGTACGGCAACCGCGAGGCGGCGGAGCGGCTCCGGCGCGTCGTCGGGCCGTTCTTGCTGCGGCGTGTGAAGACCGACCCCGCCGTGGCCGGCGACCTCCCGCCGAAGAACGAGGCCAGGGTCTTCTGCACGCTGACGCGCGAGCAGGTGACCCTGTACCAGGCGGCGCTCGACGAGGCGATGCGCCGCATCGAGGAGGCCGAGGGCATGGCCCGGCGCGGGCTCGTGCTCGCGCTCCTGACGATGCTCAAGCAGATCTGCAACCACCCCGCGCAGTGCCTCGGGGAGGCGGGGCCGCTCGCGGGCCGGTCCGGCAAGCTCGCGCGCCTCACCGAGATGCTCGAGGAGGCGCTCGCGGCCGGCGATCGCGCGCTCGTCTTCACGCAGTTCCGCGAGATGGGCGACCGGCTGGTCCGGCACCTCGCCTCGGCGCTCGGCACGGAGGTCGCCTTCCTCCACGGCGGCACGCCGCGGCTCGCGCGCGACGAGATGGTGCGGCGGTTCCAGGAAGATCCGCGGGGGCCGCGCGTCTTCGTCCTCTCGGTCAAGGCCGGCGGCGCGGGGCTCAACCTGACGGCGGCGAGCCACGTGTTCCACTTCGATCGCTGGTGGAACCCCGCGGTCGAGGACCAGGCGACCGACCGCGCGCACCGGATCGGGCAGCGGCGCGCGGTGCAGGTCCACAAGCTCGTCTGCGCGGGCACCGTGGAGGAGAAGGTCGACCGGATGCTGGAGCAGAAGCGCGACCTGGCGGCGCGCGTCGTGGGCCAGGGCGAGGCGTGGATCACCGAGCTCGACGACGCGGCGCTGCGCGAGCTGTTCGCGCTGTCGCGGGACGCCGTGGCGATCGCGGGCGAGCTGGACGACCGTGACGAGCCGGAGGGCGATCGGGGCGATGGCGACGCGCCGGAGGGCGACATGCTGGGCGATGGCGACGGTGACGAGCCGGAGGGCGACCGAGGCGACGACAAGCGCGTGCGAAAGGCGCGGCGCGCCGGGAGCCGGCGGCCGGGCGCGAGGCGCGCGCGGGAGGCATCGACATGAGCTCGCCGGCGCGCTGGGCGCCGTTCCGCCGCGAGGCCGGGCCGAAGCCGCCGCCGCCGGCGCGGGGCATCCGGATGAAGCGGGCAGGCGCGACCTGGTGGGGCAAGCGCTGGGTCGAGGCGCTGGAGCGCATGGCGCCGGACGAGGCGGGTCGCCTCGCGCGCGGGCGCACGTACGCGCGCGCCGGGCGGACGCACGATCTGGAGGTGAAGCCGGGCCTCGTCGTCGCGCGCGTGACCGGCTCGCGGCCGAAGCCGTACAAGGTGATCCTCACGCTCGCGCGCCTCGACGACGCCACGTGGGCGAAGGCGATCGCCGCCATGGCGAAGCGGGCGAAGTTCGCGGCGGAGCTCCTCGCGGGCCGGATGCCGGACGATATAGACAGCGCGTTCCAGAATGCCGGCGCGAGCCTGTTCCCGGAGAGGCCCGAGGACCTCACCACCGCCTGCTCGTGCCCCGACTGGGTGAACCCTTGCAAGCACGTCGCGGCGACCCACTACGTGCTCGGCGAGGCGCTCGACAAGGACCCTTTCCTGCTGTTCGAGCTCCGCGGGCGCACGCGCGAGCAGGTGATCGAGGCGCTCCGCGCCGCGCGGGGCGGCGCACAGGGCAGCCGAAGGGCGCGCGTGGGCCGGAAGAGCGCGCCCTGCGCCGCCGAGGCGCCGCCCGTCGCGACGGTGACGCTCGGGCCCATGGAGTCGAGGGACTTCGACGCCTGGCGCGGTGCGCCGCCGGCGCTCGACGTGGCGCTGGAGCCGCCGCGGTCGCGCGGGGCGCTGCTGTCCCAGCTCGGCGCGCCGCCAGGCTGGACCGAGGAGCGCTCGCCGGCGGAGCTCCTGGGGCCGCTGATCCGGGCGGCCTCCGAGCGGGCGCGCGAGATCGCGCTGGCGGAGGGCGCGGAACCGGCGGAGAGCCCCCGGGCCCGCGCCGAGTCACGATAGACAGCGCATGAGCGACCACGACCCCGCGCCGGCGCCGCTCCGTGGGGCCGAGACGCCCGCCAGCGACCGCGAGGGTTTCGAGCGACTTGCCGCCGAGCTCGGCCCGCAGCTGCGCCTGCATTGCTATCGCATCCTGGGCTCGCTGCACGACGCCGAAGACGCGCTGCAAGAGCAGCCGCTCTGGCGCATCGCCCGGCACAGGTCGCTCTACCCCGAGGCGCTGCGCCTGCCCGCCGACATCGACCTCGTCCTCCGGCCGAGCTTCTCAGGACGCATGAGCGCGGGGCTCACCTGTCCAGGTCGGTTCGCTCGTATTCCGAGATCACCTGGCGCGGCTCCTGCTCGAGCGCGCGGCGAATACGGAGGCAAGGGCGAGAAATGCGAACCCGCCGAGACCGGCGGTGGCGTCTTCGGAGTTGACGGCGCAAGCGCAGCCCGCCGCGGAGCCGTCATCGTCGGAGGCCCCTGCGGCTCCGGCGGGGCCGTCCGTGCCGCCCGTGGCGCCGCCGCTCTCCGGGAAGCCGCCGATACCCACAGCGCCACCCTGGCCAGCGCCGCCGGCCGCGCCCATTCCACCGCCGGTGTCGCTCGCGCCGCCGGACTCGCCGCCTCCGCTTCCATCGGCTGCCGTGCCGCCCACGCCGCCGCCCCCGGCGCCCGAGCCACCGGTCCCTGCGGCGGGTCCGGCGCCGAGCTCGTAAGCGCCGAGGTCCGGCGCCGATCCGACGAACGGAAGCCCCACGTCCGTGCCTTCGTCGATCAAAGCGCTCCCAGCCTTGAGCTTCATGAACACGCACGCGGAGGGGATGCTGCCGTCGGCGTCGCGGGGTCCGGTGCAACCGTCGTCGGACGTGCTCTCGAAGGCCGAGCTGGTCTCCGTGATGTTCAGGTCCCAGGTGTTGAACGCTGTATCGACGCCTCCCATGTTCGAGTTCTTGTTCGGGAAGCCGATGTTGTTCCGCATGACGTGCGCGAGCTCTCCGGTCAAGATGATCGTCTGGCTGCTGTCGTCGGGCGGGCTCGCCAGCATGTTGTACTGGGTTCCATTCTTGTACGCGGTGTTGTTGAGCCAGGTGTTGCCGCCCGACGAATGGTTCGCGTAGAAGCCCGCGGCCTTGTTCTTCCAGGCCACGTTGTTCCGCACGATATGCCGGATGCCCGTCTTGCTGCTGCCGACCTTGAACCCGTTGCCGTTGCCCTCGCTGCCCCGGCCGTTCGACATGGCGAAGCTGCCCTCGGTGATGACCGGCACCTCATGCGAGATGTAGTCGTAGCCATCGTCCGAGTTGTTCCACGCGCGGCATCCCCGGATGATCGTGCTGGGGCCCGTCGTCTGGTAGTGGACCCCGAAGCCGTCTCCGTTCTGGCCGTCGCCCTGGCTGCCGTTCTGGTCGTAGTTGTCGTGCGAATCGCAGTTGAGGACGAGGTTGCCGCCGGTGCCTGTATCGATGAACAGGCCGGGCCCGAAGCCATGATGGAGGTGGAGCAGCTCGAATGTGTTGTTGCTGGAGCTCTTGGTGCGGAGCAGCGAGTACGAGTGGTCGCCGCTGCTGCCCACCTTGGCGTTGGCGATCTCGAGCCCTCGAAGGTGCATCCAGCTTCCGGTCACCAGGACCACCGGCACGTCGACGGCCCGGTTGCTGGTGACGTACCTCGACGCATCGAGCACCGGCTTCTCACCTGGGTAGGCCCAGATCTTCGTGCGGCTCGTGTCCGAGGTGCCGCTCCTCGAAAGGACGAGCTGGGTCGTGATGTAGTACGTGCCGCCGCGCACCCAGATGGTGTCACCGGCGGCGGCGGCGCTGTTCGCCTTGGAGAGGGTGGCGAACGGCTGGTCCATGTTCCCGCGATCGGAGTCGCTGCCGTCCGGCGCCACATAGTACTCCGCCGCGCGCGCGGTTCCGGCCGCCAGCAGCACGAGGAGGCCCGCGGTCGTCGACGTCGCTGCCAGAGACTTCTTTCGATTGATGCTCATCGGTGTGGCCTCGCTGATTCCGGGTCCGGAGATGATCGGCACATGCAAGAGACCGGGCTGGCTCGACGGATCGGGTCTGAATCCGGCCCACTTCCCGCCGGGCAAGCCCGACCAGTATGTGTGATCAGGTGCTGGCTTTCGGTCACCACTCCGCGGCGTCCACTCGCCTTTTTCGGTGGCGGAAGGCCGGAACGATCGCGCCGGAAGGTATTTGTTCGATGAGGAAGGAAGCTATCGCCGCGATGACGCGTGCGACGCGCTCGGCGCGGTCGCGGAGAGCCGCAGCGCGCGGCCCGGTCGACGACCTCGACGCTGTCGACGCGCTGCCGCGCCGTCGTCCTCGGGGATCAGGAGGGGCCCGGGTCGCTCACGAGGGGATCGGGCGGCTGGCCCGCTCGTGACGAACCCGTGCCCCGAAGAGCCGGATGCGGGTATTCCGCACGTCCGGCTCTGCGGGGGGGCCGGGGGGTCGACCCCGGCCTGACCGACTGGCTAGCAGTTTCGCGCGGCCGGGGCGCTCGTCCGGGTCGCCGCGGCGGCGCGCACCGCCGCCTTCTCCGACTCGGAGAGGACGACGTTCAGCTCGAGCACGTCGCAGTCGCCGCTCCGCTCCACGTTCACGCTCACCTGATCCAGGTCGATCCGCTCGTATTTCGAGATGACCTGGAGCAGCTCCTGCTTCAGCCGCGGCAGATAGTCGGGCTCGCCGGTCGGGCGCACGCGCTCGCGCGCCACGATGATCTGCAGACGCTCCTTCGCCACGGCCGCAGACTTCGGCTGCGTCCTCCGGAAATAATCCATGATCGACATGGCAGATCTCCCTAGGCGGTCGCCGCCTGGCCGCCGAAAATCCGGCTGAAGAACCCCTTCTTGGCAGGCTCCAGGAAGCGGTGCGGGCGCTCCTCGCCGAGGAAGCGCTGGACCACGTCGAGGTAGGCCTGCGCCGCGTCGCTCGTCGGGTCGAGCACCACGGGCGTCCCGGCGTTCGACGCCTGGAGCACCGCCGTCGACTCCGGGATCACGCCGAGCAGCGGGATGCCGAGGAGCTCCAGCACGTCCTGGTGCGCCAGCATCTCGCCCTTGGCCACGCGCGCCGGCGCGTACCGCGTGAGCAGGAGGTGCGTCTTCACCGCCTCCTCGCCGAGCTCCGCCCGGCGCGTCTTCGCGTCGAGCAGGCCGAGCACGCGGTCCGAGTCCCGCACCGAGGAGACCTCGGGGTTCGTCACCACGATCGCCTCGTCCGCGAAGTACATCGCCATCTGCGCGCCCCACTCGATGCCCGCCGGCGAGTCGCAGAAGATGTACTCGAATCCAGCGGCGCGCAGCTCGTCGAGGATGCGCCCAACGCCGTCGAGCGTGAGGGCGTCCTTGTCCCGCGTCTGCGACGCGGGGAGCACATAGAGGGTCTCGATGCGCTTGTCCTTGATCACCGCCTGGCGGAGCGTCGCCTCGCCGCGGATCACGTTGACGAGATCGTAGACCACCCGGCGCTCGCACCCCATCACGAGGTCGAGGTTGCGCAGGCCCACATCGAAATCGATGGCGATCGTCTTGTAGCCGAGAGCCGCGATACCGGACGCGAGGTTTGCGGTCGTGGTGGTCTTGCCGACTCCGCCCTTGCCCGAGGTGACGACGACTACCTTTGACACCAGAAACCTCCTTAGATGGTTCGAAAGACGTGGCTGTCCGACGGCCGAGCCCGCTCGGATGCCCGTCCTCCCGGCGTCCAGTCGGCGCCGTCGACGTGATGGGAGCTCGGCGCCCACCCGATTCCATTGAGGCCGGGGACGCGCTCGACTGGGTACGTCATCGCGAACCGAACGAACAACTTTTTCGCAGCGAAACTTGAGAGCTTAATCCGGTGCGAGAAACGGATCCAAGTTACCTACATGTAGGTAACCGCGATCGACGATGAGCGACGCGCGCGAACCGCGGCTCCCCGAGGGTGGAGACGGTCCATCGCTGGTTCGGCCGATCCGCGCGACCGCCGTGCCGGTGAGCGCCAGAACGGCGGCGAGCGCCGCCATGCGATACTGCGGCGCGCATGACGCCGGGGCAGCGGATCGGACCGCATCACGTGGTGGAGCGGCGGGCGGGGGCGGGCTCCCTCGGGACCGTCTACCTCGCGCGGCGCCTCGCGACCGGGGAGCCGGCGGCCATCAAGGTCCTGAGGGATCCGAGCGACGAGGCGCGCAGCCGGTTCGCCCGCGAGGCGCGCGCGCTCGCCGCGCTGAACCACCCGCACATCGTCCGGTACATCGACCACGGCGTGATGCCGGACGGCGAGCCCTACCTCGTCATGGAGTGGCTCGAGGGGGAGGACCTCGCGGCGCGGCTCGGCCGCGGCCCGCTGGAGCCGGCCGCGGCGCTCCGGCTCGCGGCCACGGTCGCCGACGGGCTCGCCGTCGCGCACGCGCAGGGCGTCATCCACCGCGACATCAAGCCGCAGAACCTCTTCCTCCCGCAGGGCGACCTCGATCAGGTCAAGATCGTCGACTTCGGCCTCGCGCACCTCCACGACGCGACGTACGCGCTCACGCGCGCCGGCCAGACGCTGGGGACCCCGTCGTTCATGCCGCCCGAGCAGGTCACCGGCGAGCAGGAGATCGACCCGCGCGCCGATCTTTACTCGCTCGGGTGCGTCCTCTTCGCGTGCCTGACCGGCCGGCCGCCGTTCGCCGCCGCGCAGCTCGTCGCCACGCTCGCCAAGGTGGTGTTCGACGAGGCGCCGCTGCCGAGCTCGCGCTGCCCGGGGCTGCCCGCGGCGCTCGACGCGTTCGTGGCGCGGCTGCTCGCCAAGAAGCCCGCCGCGCGGCCCAGCAGCGCCGTCGCCGTCGCCGAGGCGCTGCGCGCGCTGGAGGCCAAGGTCGCCGGGCCCGCCTCGTCGAGCGCGCCGGTCTCGTCGGCCGCGCTCACCGGCCGCGAGCGGCGCGTCGCCAGCGTGATCCTCGCGGCCAACGTGGGCGACGTCGGGCGCGGCCTGCTCGCCGCGGACCTGCTGCGCGACCGCACCGCGCCTCTAGCTGACGCACGCGACGCGCGCGACGCGGACGACGCGCGCGCGCTCGACGGCGTGGGGCTGACCGCGCAGGCGCTCCGGCAGGTCGTGACGCGGCACGGCGCGCAGCTCGAGCTGCTCGGCGACGGCTCCCTCGCGGCGGTCGTCCCGGGCGCCGGCTCGCCCACCGAGCTCGCCACGAGCGCCGCGCGCTGCGCCCTGGCGCTGCGCGGGCTCCTGCCGAGCGCGCGCGTGGCCCTCTCGACGGGCTGGGACGAGATCGAGCGGATGCAGCCGATGGAGCAGGTCATCGACCGCGCCAGCGCGTTGCTGGAGGGCCGCACGAGCCGCGAGGGCCGCGCGGAAGGCCCGGCCGACGGCGCCCCGCCGATCCTGCTCGACCCGATGACCGCGGCCCTGCTGAGCGACAGGTTCGAGATCGCGCGCGGCGCCGACGACGGGCTCGTCCTCGTCGGCGAGAACGAGCCCGCCGACGAGGCCCGCAAGCTGCTCGGCAAGCCGACGACGTGCGTGGGCCGCGAGCGCGAGCTGCTCCTCCTCGAGGCGACCTTCGACGAGTGCGCCGGGGACTCCGCGGCGCGCGCGGTGCTGGTCACCGCCGGCGCCGGCGTGGGCAAGTCGCGCCTGCGCCACGAGCTCGTACGGCGCCTCGGCGCGCGGGCGGAGCCCGTCGAGATCTGGAGGGCGCAGGGCGACTCGATGCGCGTGGGCGCCCCGTTCGGGATGCTGGGCCAGATCGTCCGGCGCGCCGCGCGGCTGCTCGACGGCGAGCCGCTCGAGGCGCGGCAGCGGAAGCTCGCCGCGCGCGTCGCGGCGCACGTGCCGGAGCCCCTCCGGCGGCCGGTCGCCGAGTTCCTCGGGGAGATGGTGGGCACGCCCTTCCCGGACGACGACAGCGTGCTGCTCCAGGCGGCGCGGCAGGACGCGAAGCGCATGGGCGACCAGATGCAGTGGGCGTGGGTGGAGTTCGCCCGCGCCGAGTGCGCCGCCCGGCCGGTGCTGCTCGTCCTCGAGGACCTCCACTGGGGCGACCGGCCCACGGTGGAGTTCGTCGACGCGGCGCTCCGGCTCCTCGACGACCAGCGGCTGATGGTGCTGGCGCTCGCGCGCCCCGAGGTCCACAAGGCGTTCCCGGCGCTGTGGGAGGCGCGCGCGCCCACCGAGCTCCGGCTGAAGGAGCTGTCGCGCAAGGCGTGCGAGCGGCTCGTGCTCGAGGCGCTCGGCCCGGCCACGCCGCCCGCCGTCGTCGCGGAGCTCGTGGGGCGCTCCGCGGGCAACGCCTTCTTCCTCGAAGAGCTCGTGCGCGCGGCGATGGAAGGCCGCCCTGACGGCGTCCCCGAGACGGTGCTCGCGATGACGCAGGCGCGCCTCGCGGGGCTCGTCCCGGAGGCGCGGCGCCTGCTGCGCGCCGGCAGCATCTTCGGTGAGGTGTTCTGGCGCGGCGCGGCGAAGGCGCTGCTCGGCGCGCCGGTGGACGAGCCCGAGCTCGACGCCTGCCTCGCGGACCTCGAGCAGCGCGAGCTCGTCACGCGCCGGCCGGAAGCGAAGTTCCACGACGAGGTCGAGTACGTCTTCCGCCACGCGCTCCTGCGCGACGCGGCGTACGAGATGCTGACGGACGACGATCGCTCGCTCGGCCACCGCCTCGCGGGCGCGTGGCTCGCGCAGGCCGGCGAGACCGACGCGATGGTGCTCGCCACGCACTTCGAGCTCGGCGAGGAGCGCGAGCGCGCCATCAACTGCTACCGGCGGGCGGCCGAGCAGGCGCTCGGCGGGAACGACTACGCGGCCGCGATCGAGCGCGCCGAGCGCGCGGTCGCGTGCGGCGCGGCCGGCGAGGAGCTCGGGGAGATCGCGACGATCCAGGCGGAGGCGCACCGATACCGCGGGGACTTCGCCTCGGCCGAGCAGCACGCGGTCGCGGCGATGGCGGCGCTGCCCGAGGGGAGCATCCGCTGGTACCGCGCCGCGAACCTGGTCGCGCTGGCGGCGTGCCCGCTCGGCCACGAGGAGACGGCGACGGGGCTGGCCAGGGCGCTGTGCGAGCGCTGGTCGGAGCGCGCGGCGCGCGGGCCCGAGGTCATCGTGATGGCGCAGGCGGCGAGCGGGCTCCTGGTCCTGCGGGGCGAGTGCGAGGACGCGGCGGCGCTGTGCCGGCGGATCGACGCGGTGGCCGAGCGGTTTCAGGCCGATCCGGCCGTGAGCGCGGCGGTCCTGCGCCTCGGGGTGCACCGGGCGATCCTGGCGGGGGATCTCGGCACCGCCCGGGAGCGCTGCGAGGCGGCGGCGCAGCGCTTCTCGCAGGCGGGCGACGCGCGCATGGCCTGCAGCTCGCGCAGCAACGCCGGGCACCTCTGCAACGAGCTCGGCGCGTATGCCGAGGCCGCGGTCCTGATCCGCGCCGCGCTGGCCGACGCCGAGCGCCTGGCGCTCGCCAACACGGTGGCGCACGCGAAGGAGAACCTCGGCCGCGCGCTCCTCCACCTCGGCGCCCTCGAGGAGGCGCGCGCGCTGGAGGTCGACGCGCGCCGGCACTTCGTGGCCGCCGGACAGCGGCGGCTCGAGGGGGGCACGTACATCTACCTGACCGAGGCCTACCGCCTCGCCGGGGACCTCGCCGCGGCCGAGGCCGAGGCGCGCCGGGCGTGCGAGCTCCTCGCCGACCTCCCGCCGCTGGCGCCCTGCGTGCTCGCGACGCTCGCGAACGTGCTGCTCGCGCAAGGGCGCGCCGGCGAGGCGCTCGGGCTCGCGCAGCGCGCCGCGGAGCTCGCCGCTGCCGTCGTGGCGTCGCTGGGCCACCTCGAGACGGGCGAGTCGCTCGTCTACCTGGTGCACGCGGAGGCGCTCCAGGCCGCGGGCGACGCGCCCGGGGCGCGCGCCGCGATCGCGCTCGGCCGCGACCGGCTGCTGGAGCGCGCCGCGAGGATCGCGAACCGCGCGTGGCGCGCGTGCTTCCTCGAGAACGTGCCCGAGAACGCCCGCACGATCGAGCTGGCCCGCGCGTGGCTGGGGGAGAGCGACGGGCGAGAGGCTCGCTGAGCCGCGCCGTCGCGCGGGGCGGTGGCGCACCGAGAGCTCTGCGCTTCGTCTGGCGGGCGGGCTCGGCGATGAGTGGTCGCTGGAGTCTTCTGCTCTGGTTCGATCGCCGTGATGGGGGGTCGCGCACAATCCGACAACGTCGCTCGGGTGCGGTTCGAGCGAAGGACGACCGAGTTGCCGGCATCCACCAGGTGACGGTCGAGCGGCGACGCAGGACCCATCCGCGCCTCGAGGATCGAGGCCGCAGCTACCGCAGGAGCGTCGTTTCCGGTCCCCGGGAGCGCTCGGGGGCAGCTCGCGCCCATTCCTGGGGCCCGCTCAATGACCTCGACGACACGACGACACAACGCGACGGAGCTTATCATGAAGACAGGCATCATTTTCTTGTTGGCGGCATCGTTCCTTTCGGCGTGCGCGGGAGAGGTGGACGAACTGCCCACGAGCGACACGGACGCCGCGCCCGCGAGCATCATCGGAGGCACCATCGACGAGGGCGACCCGGCCGTGGTGCGGCTGCAGGTGAGCCGACCGCGAGGAGACGACTTCAGTATCAACCACTGCACCGCTTCGGTCATCGCCCCGACGGTGCTCCTGACTGCAGCCCACTGCGTGCAGCCCTCGCAGGTGAACGGCGCGACGATAAGGGCCTTCTTCGGCACCGACGCCCTGAGTGAGGAAGGGACCTGGGTGAACGTGACCGAGACCCATTTCGACCCCGCGTACGACGGCTCGAACATCAGCGCGGGGCACGATATCGCGGTGGCCATCCTCGAGGAGCCCGTCTCCGTCCAGCCGCTGCCTTACAACCGCGCGCCGATGACCCAGGCCATCGTCGGCGAGCCGGTCCGGCTGATCGGCTTCGGCGCTGACGACGAGGGGTGGGACGGCGTCAAGCGCCACGTGTCCACCACCGTCAACACCGTCACCCCGCTCCTGCTCGGCCTCGGCGACGCGGCCCACCACACGTGCCAGGGAGACTCGGGCGGGCCCGCGCTGATGGATGTGAACGGCGTCTCCACCATCGTCGGTGTCACGTCGTTCGGCACCTCGAACAACACCACCATCTGCGCGGACGGCTGGGATACACGGGTCGACCTCTACCTCGACTTCATCGACCAGTTCGTCGGCGCGCCCTAGCAGGAGCGGCGGCGGCCGAGCGGGCGCCGCCTGCGCGCGGCGGCGAGCGCGACGAGCGCCACACCGGCGGCGTACGCGGCCGAGGAGGAGGGACGGCCCGGTGCGGCGCTGCAGGCGCCGGCAGCGCCCGGCGCGGCCGACGGAGGCAATACGCAGTGGCCTCGCAGGTTGCAGACGAACCCCAGCGCGCAGTCGTCGAGCGAGGCGCACTCCGACCTGCAGGTGCCGCGCTCCGGATCGCACCGGTAGGCGATGCAGGCGACGCGCTCCTGCTCAGGACAGGTGGAGGACGCCGCAGTGCACAGCGCCGGCAGCAGGCTGTGGGTCTCACCGTCGCACCTCGGGGGCGCACATTCGCTGCCGGCCTTCACCGGACTGCCTCCGGGGCCGCAGTGGCCCGCGGAGCTGCATGCGCCGCAGGGGCAGGGCGCGTCGCAGCAGATCCCGTCGACGCATACGTCGCCGAAGAGGCATACGGCCGCGGGGTCTGGGCACAACTGTCCCCGAGCAATGCCGAAGCGCTCTGATGTCAGCTCGCTGCCACCCGCCAGCAGGACCTCGCCGGTCGGCAGCAGCGTCGCGGTATGAAAGGCGCGCGGGAGCGCCATCGAGCTCGTGTCGGTAAAGGTCCCGGTGTCGGGGTCATAGAGCTCCGCGGTCTCGAGAGAGACATTCGCGTTGTACCCGCCCGCCACCAGGACGTGGCCGCTCGGCAACAGCGTCGCCGTTTGCGAACGGCGCGGATAGCTCATCGAGTCCGTGACGGTCCAGGTGCCGGACGCTGGATCGTACAGCTCCGCGATGTCGATGGCGACGCTCGAATTGTCCTCACCGCCGCCGGTCACCAGGACATGGCCGCTCGGCAGCAGCGTCGCGGTGTGCCCCTTGTGCGCGTGAACCATCCTGGCCGCGGCGGTCCACCTGTCGGTCGCTGGATCGTACAGCTCGGCGCTGTCGAGCACGGGGCCCTCCATGTCTCCGCCCGCCACGAGGACCAGCCCGCTCGGCAGCAGCGTCGCGGTATGACCTGCGCGCACCTGCGCCATGCTGCCCGTGGCGGTCCAGGCGCCGGTCGTGGGATCGAACAGCTCCGCGGTTTTGAGCAACGAGTCGAAATTGGTGCCGCCTGCCATGAGGACCATCCCGCTCGGAAGCAGCGTCGCCGTGAACCTGCCCCGTGCCTCCATCATCTCGCCCGCGGGCGTCCAGGTGTCGGCCGCGGGGTCGTACAGCTCCGCACTATTCATATAGACCGGGTCCAGAGAGGAGACGTCATCCAGGCCGCCAGCGACCAGGACCTGGCCACTCTGCAGCAGCGTCGAGGTGTGCAAGACGCGCGGGGCGCCCATGCGCGCCGCGAGGGTCCAGGCGTCGGTCGCAGGGTCGTACAGCTCTGCGCTGTCGAGGGCGCCGGACGCTACTCCGCCCGCGACCAGCACCTGGCCGCTCTGCAACAGACTCGCGGTGTGCAACATGCGCGGCTCATTCATGACGCCGGCCGGCGCCCACGCGGGATCGACCAGCACCGCCTCGCCGCCCGCGTCGATCGAGAGCTCGATGCGCGCCCCCCGCGCCGTCAGCGTCGCGGCCACGAGCCGCCCCGACGCCGCATAGGCGCGCGGCGCCGTGACGCGCAGCACGGCCGCCCCGCTCTGCTCGTCCACGACCTCCACCGCGGCGCCGCGCGCGCGCAGCGTCGCTCCCTCCACCTCCCACGCCGCGACGGCTTCCTCGCCGCGCGCGATGCCTGCCTCGAGCAGCAACCACTCCTCCACGCCGTGCTCGGTCGCGGTCCAGAACGACGTCCCACCCACCCGCGCGTACGCCACAGCCCATTCCACCGGGGCGCTCTCGCCCAGGGCCCCGAGCTCCCGCACCAGCACCTCGGTGCCCTCCGGCGTGCGGAACCGGATGGGCTCGCTGCCCTCGCGGGGAAGCACCACGTGGAGCCGCCGGGCTCTCCCGCTCGTCGCTGCGGCGTGCAGGTGAAAGCCCTCCGCATCGGAGACGAACGCCTCGCGCGCCAGGAGCACCAGGGAGGCCTGCTCCGGAAACATCCGGTGCAGGGCGGCGGCCCCGGGCGGCTCCGGCGCCGCGGCGCAGCCGGAGAGCAGCGACGAGGCCCCGATCAGGGGGGCAGCGCGCAACAGGACGCGCTGGAGCAAGCCGCGCAGGGTCGTCATGAGTTCTACGGCTCTCTTGCTGGTTTCGCCCGACACACCCATGACCTGCGCTTGCCCATCGCGAGGAGCGCCAGGAGCAGGGCGCCCAACAATCCTTGGTCGAAGGTGAGCTCCGCGGCGGCTGGCGTGACGCCACAGCCGCGGCTCGCGGCGGGCGCGGGAGCGGTGCACTGGCCTGAAAACGCGCAGGCGAAGCCCGGCGCGCAGTCCTGCAGCGAGCCGCACTCCGTCCTGCAGGTGCCGTCGACCGCGTTGCAGCGGTAGGGCGCGCAGTCCACCGGCTCCCTGGTCTGGCCGGCCGACGCCGGGCAGGTGGCCCCGTCCGCGGGGCAGCGGATGGGCTCCAGGCTGTGCGTCTCATCGGTGCATTCACCCGGGATGCACGCGGCGCCCTCGGGGATCGCGACGCAGGATCCGAACCCGTCGCACGCGCCATCACAGCCGTCCCGCGCACATTCATCGCGGAGATCCGAGCCGTTCGGCTGGGGCACGCAGTAGCCGAGATGTTCGCTCCGGACGCAGGTATGACAGGGCTCGGTGCACCGCGAGCTGCAGCAAACGCCGTCCACACAGACGGAGTGCTCGCAGTCGTCGTCCGACGTGCACGCGGCGCCGAGGCTCGCATGATACCGCTCGGCGAGCTTGGAAGCGCCGGCCACGAGCACCTGGTCGTTCAGCAACAGCGTCGCGGTATGCGCTGCGTGCCCGACGCGCATGGTGGCCGTGACGGTCCATGCGTTGGCCTCGGGGTCGTACAGCTCCGCGCTGTTGGAGGCGGTGGAGGGGCCTTTGCCTCCTGACACCAGGACCTTGTCGTCCGGCAGCAGCGTCGCCGTGTGCAGCGTGCGCCGGGCGCTCATGGAAGCCGCGTCGGTCCAGGTGCCGGCCGCAGGGTCGTACAGCTCTGCGCTCCCGGTGGCATTGCCGGCGTTTCCGCCGCCCGTGACCAGGACCTGGCCGCTGCTCGGCAACCACGTGGCGGTGTGATTGCAACGCGCGGCGCTCATGAATTCCGTGAACGTCCAGGAGCCGGTCGCCGGGTCGTACAGCTCTGGGTCGCGATAGACGTCGCCGAAGCCCGCGCCAGCCGCGTAGCGGTCGCCCCCGCCCGCCACCAGGACCTGGCTGGTCGTGGGCAACCACGTCGCGGTGTGCGCGTAGCGGAGAGAATTGAACATCGAGTCCGTGTGGGTCCAGGAATCCATCACCGGGTCGTACAGCTCCGCGCCGGTGACACCGGAGTCCTCGAGCACTCCGCCCACCACCAGGACCTCGCCGCTCGTCGGCAACCACGTCGCGGTGTGCCTGAAGCGCGCGCCCCCCATGGGGGCCGCGGCGGTCCAGGCATCCACCGTCGGGTCATACAGCTCCGCGCTGGCATGGATGGATTGCGGGTCGTCCGTCACGCATTCGCCCGCCAGCACGTCGTCCCTGCATCCGCCCACGATCAGGACCTTACCGCTGGGCAGCAACGTCGCAGTGTGCAAATGGCGGGGGACGCTCATCGAGGCCGCGGGGGTCCACGTATCCCGCACCGGGTCGTACACCTCCGCGCTGGCCTGGACATCGTCATTGAACACCATTCCGCCCGTCAGCAAGACCTTGCCGGACGGGAGCAGCGTCGCCGTGTGCCCGCTGCGCGGCACGTTCATGCGACTGGTCGACTCCCACACCGGGTCGGCGAGCACCGCCTCGCCGCCCGCGTCGCCCATGTCGATCGACAGCTCGATCCGCGACCCGCGCGCCCTGAGCGCGAGGGCCACCGGCCGCCCCGACGCCGCGTGGGCCCGCGGCGCCGTCACGCGCATCACCGGCGCGCCGCTCTCCTCGTCCACCAGCTCCACCGCCGCGCCGCGCTCGCGCAGCACAGCGCCCTCCACCTGCCACGCCGCCGCCGCCTCGCCACCTTCCTCGAGCAGCAGCCACTCCTCCACGCCCCCCTCGGTCGCCGTCCAGTACGACGTCCCGCCCGCGCGCCGGTAGCTCACCGCGCGCTCTGCCATCCGGCCCTCGCCCGCGGCGCCGAGCTCCCGCACCCGGATCTCGCCGCCGCCGGCGCGCCGGAACCGGACCGCGCCGCTCCCGTCGTGCGGCAGCACCACCTCCGGCCGCGCAGCCTGCACCCAGGCCCCACCCGTCGCGGTCGCTTCCAGGCGGAACCCATCCGCCGCCGGAGCGAACGCCTCGCGCGCCGACAGCACGGTGTCCGCGTGGTCCGGGAAGCGCAGGCGCAGCGCCGCGGCCGAGGTGTCCTCCGGCTCTGCTCCACAGCCGCCGAGGAGCAGCGCGGCGGCGATCAACGGTGACAGCGCTGCGGGCGAACGTCTTGACGAGGGTGCGTGCATTGCGGGTCTCGTGGCGCCGAGTAGAGTAGCCTCGCTCCGGTCCGCCCAGCTCCCCGTCGGCGTCGCACGACTCCGGCGCCGGCCCCCGACGCCGGCTGGCGTCGAGCTCGCCTTCCGCAGCCAGCTCCGCCTGCTGCGCGGTCCGCGGCCCGAGAGGGCGCCGCGCGTGTTGCCCCGGCGAGCGGTACACCAGCGTCAAGCCGGCGTGTCTCGCCAGCCCTGTCCCGTCCTCCGCTGACTGGGGAGTGAAGACGGCTCCTTCGATGCGTCGCGCGGTGTCCGCTGCTCAGGGGCAGGTCGGTCGCCATGCGTCGTCGGGGAAGTACCTGGCGATGAGATCGTGCAGCGGGCGATCGTAGTCGCGCAACTCGGCCCGGGTGTTGATCTCGTTGTGGATCCCGTTCCCCGGGATCGACTCGATGTTGGTGTCGAACCAGTCCTGGACCCCCTCGGCCCAGTATTCGTCCTTGTTCGTCGCGGCGTAGGTGTCCGCCCATTTTCCGGCCTGGATCGCGCCCTCGAACACGTCCTCGAGCTCTCGGTCGAAGGTCGGCTCGGCGAACGCGATGCCCATGATCGCGATGGCGTGCGAGAACTCGTGCACCAGGATGTCCTCGCCGAGGTACGGATCGCTCGGGTAACAGAGGACGTTCTCCTCGGCGCAGGAGCTCGCCGGCCGGGCGGGGGTCGCGCCGAGGCCGCGGGCCCGCGTGTCCCAGTCCGTCCCCGGGAACGCCTCGTAAAGGTCGCTGTGCTCGGGGATGTCGGTTGTCACCTCCGTCTCCGCCATCACGGCGACCCGCGTGTGGTTCGCGATCATCGCCTGACGCACGTCGTCGCGGTGGCCGAGCATGCGGAGGACGACCGAGCACGCGCGCAGCAGCGCCGCGTCCGGCGTCTTCTCGGAGCTGATGATGGGGATCCCCGCGGCGTCGATGTACTTCTTGTAGAAAGGGTCGAGTCCCAGCTCGGACGGCACGTCCGAGACGCTGGCGCACGCGCTCTCGGGCTCCCCGCCCCCGGTCCCGCCACCGCCGTCCCCGCCCTCGCCGCCGCCGCCCCCGCTGCCTGTCGCGGAGCTGGACGTCGGGCCTTCTGCCGCGCTCGAGCTGGTCTCCGCGGTGCTGCTCGAGCCGCCGCTGCCCGCTGGCCCCGTGCCACCGCCGCCCGCGCTGTCGTCCGTCGGCGACTCCGAACAGGCAGCCAGGGCACAGACGAGGACCGCGACGCATCTTCCACGCATGCTCGCGAGCTTACATGAGGTCATGCGAGCGTCCAACTTGCTCGCATGCCGGCGGGTCAGCCGACGCTGCGCTGGACGCCCTGCGCCAGGGCCTGTCGGCGGAGATCGAGGCTGAAATGCTGGAGCACCCAGCGCTCCGCGTCGGTGACGGACGAGAAGACCTTGACCGGGTGCGGCGGTGGCTTCAGCCAGTTGAGCGCGGTCAGGATGCCGTTCACCAGGCTGGAATCGCCCACGATGCCGGACGCGAGCAGGTGCGCGCGCGTCTGGGGCTCGTAGTCGGCGTACATTTGCGCGACGGCGCGCCGCTGCACGGCGTTCGGCATCCTGCTGCCGCGCGTGTCGTTGATCAGACCGAACGGCCCCGTGACGATGAGCTGAATCATGCCCGTCATCAGCGCGTCCCAATCGTCCTGGGTGTAGCGCTCGCCGGCTCGCATCACGACCAGCGGATAGCGCGAGCGATCCAGCTCAACTCCGCGAGCCAAGACCGCCACCGTCTCGAGGGACGCTACGCTGACACGACGCGCCGCTCGATTCGCACGAGAGGGTGATCCTGGAGCATGCGGGGGTCATCAACGTCCCGCCCGGTTCAGAAGGGCGGCAGCAGAATGAAGAGCAAAGCGGCGCGGTGATGTCAACGAGAAATCACGGCGCCGGCCCGGGGGCGTGCCGTCACCGAAAACGAGCTCGACGTCGCAAAGCATGGGCCTTGCTCGTTTGTCGAAGGCTTCATGCGAACCGAGGCCTTCTTCCCCCTGCTCGTGCTCCAGCTCCTGCCCGCCTGCGGCCCCGCCTCCGAGGCGAAGGCGCCCCCCTCCAGCGGGCAGACGTTCCCCGAGGCCGTCGCGATGATGTGCGACGTGGACAGGCTGGCCGGGCTCGACGCAGAGGCGGATCCGATCAGCGTCGGGCAGCAGCGATCGGCGTGGGTTGCGCAGCACGTCGCCAATCCGGACGCGATCGAGCTCCGCACGCTGCTCAGCGTGAAAGGGGCCGCGGAGCAAGGCGGGATGCTGCGCGAGGAGTCCAAGGAGGTTGGGCTCGCGCGCTGCGCGCTGGCGGACGCGCTGGAGAGAGACGGGACGGGAGGGCTGTCGCCGTGAAGGCGTCGAGGGCCAGGCCAGAGCAGCACCCGGAGCGGCGGATCGAGGTCCTCTGCGGCCATACCCACGGCGCCGGCGTGGCGGAGATCCTCCCGAACCTCCTCGTGCGCACCGGCGGCGCCGAGTACGGCGAGCCCGCGGTCCAATGCGTGATCGCGGCCGAGTAGGCCGGGAACACGCTTCCGAGCGAGCGCCAGAGCGCTCATGGCGACGCAAAGCGCCTGTCAAAGAAATGTTCATCGAGGCGGTAGAGTCGGTGTCGATGTTCGGCGCCAGGGCGCGAGACCGGATGGCGAACCGCGTCCAGCGCGGGCGGCTGCTAGGGCGACAAACGGGTTGAAACCACGAGAAAAAGCAGAAATTTCACAGGGAGGCGGGGAGGCGGGGAGGCGAGAGACGGCAGGAGAAAGAACTTCACTTTTTTTCTCCCTCCCCGCCTCCCCGCCTCCCTGTGAAATTTCTCCGGGTTTCAACGTGATCGGTGTTCTAGGATGCGGCGTGCCGGGGCTGGCGGCGCTCGTCTCGAGGTCATCCATGGTCATCGCGCGATTCCTGGGTTGCGCGCTCGCGGCGGCGACGCTCGCGAGCTGCAGCGACCCCGATCCCATCATCGAAAACCGCTACGGTGCCTACGCGGGCGACGCCTATCCGGACCGCCGTCCGGAGATCGTGATTCCGGAAGGTGGGATGGGCGTGGTGACCGATAGCCTATCCGACACGATCTCCCTCATCGCGCTCGAGACAGGGGAGCGGTTCGGCGTCCGCCCCGTGGGCCGCGATCCCGTGACGATCGACGGGCCTCACCGCGTGGCCGTGGACGCCGCGGGCGGCGCGCTCTACATCGCGCTGTCGTACCCTGACACCGCCGGCTCGGTCGGCCCCCATGCGGTGCACGGCGGGAGCGCGGTGGCTGGCTATGTCCAGAAGCTCGCGCTCGACGACCTGCGCCCCTTGGGGCAGGTGCGGGTCGAGGCCAACCCGGGCGACATCGTGATCTCGGAGGACGGCGGGCGCGTTGTCGTCTCTCATTTCGATCTCAAGCGCGCGCTCGACAACCCGGAGGACCTCGCGGCGGCGCGCTCATCGCTCGCGGTCGTGGATCCCGACGCTGTCTTGTCTCGGGGCTCGGCCGCGCCGACGCTCATTCCGGTCTGCAAGGCCGCGAACGGGATCGCCCTCTCGCGGCCGGACGGCGCCCGGGCCTACGTCGCCTGTTATGGCGACGACGCCCTCGCGATCGTCGACCTGACGGACCCGGACGCCGAGGTGAAGCTCGTCCCGGTCGGGCCGCCCCTGCCGTCCGACGCCCACGCGTCGGCTTACGGGCCCTACGCCGTCATGATGTCGCCCGATCAGAAGACCATCGCCGTGAGCAACACCGACAGCCGGGAGGTGCGCTTCTTCGATGTCGCGTCGGAGACGTTCGACGAGTCCAGGACGATCCTCACGATCGGCGCGCCCTATTTCGGCGCGTGGACCCCGGACGGGAGCGCCATCTATATACCGACGCAGGTGCCCGGCACGATCGTGCGGATCGGCGCGACCCCGGACGACAGCGCCGCCGTCTCCCGGAACATCAGCGAGGAGTGCCTCAGGCCGCACCTCGCGGAGCTCGACGAGGAGCACGGGCTCTTCATCGTCTGCGAGGGCGACCAGACCGTGACGCCGGGCAAGGTGCTCCGGCTCGATCCCAAGACGCTGGAGACGCTCAGCGTGGCCGAGGTGGGCCTCTTCCCCGACGCGTTCGCGCGCGTCGCGGCGGGGGCGCGATGAGGGTGCGCGCAGGCGAGCGCGGCCTGCGGAGCACCGCTCTGGGTCGTGGACGAGCGGTCGAACCGCCTCCTGGCGCCGTCGCTGGCCCTCGCGCGCGGTCGATCTACGCCCCTTCTCCGGTGCGTCGAGGCCGACCTGACCCCGATCGGGTCGCCGGCGCAGCGCCATCGCGCGAGCGCGTGGAGTAGAATCCGTCCATGTCCGTCATCCGCTTCTATCGCGCCGGCGACGCCCACGGAGGCTTCTCCAACTTCTCGCGCCACCCGGTCACGCTGAAAGGCAAGGTGTGGCCCACGAGCGAGCACTACTTCCAGGCCCAGAAGTTCCCGGGAACGGCCCACGAGGAGGAGATCCGCAACGCGCCCGGCCCCGGCGAGGCGGCGCGCATGGGCCGCCAGCGGAGCCGCCCGCTGCGCCCCGACTGGGAGCAGGTGAAGGACGACATCATGCGCGAGGTGGTGCTGGCGAAGTTCACCCAGCACGAGGATCTCAGGCGCGCCCTGCTCGACACAGGCGACGCCGAGCTGATCGAGCACACAGCGAACGACGCCTACTGGGCCGACGGCGGCGACGGGAGCGGGAAGAACATGCTGGGCAAGATCCTGATGGAGGTCCGCGAGCAGCTGCGTCGCTGACGCGCCTGACGCGCCCAGAGAGCGCATCTCTCCGCGGGAGCCTCGCGATCGCCGGCGATACGCAGGGGGAGCGCGCGGACACCGGGGCACGCGCAAGCCCCGTTGCTCCGCGCTTTGGCAGAGACGCCGGGGCCGGTCGGGTGTAATCACGGCGCACCTTCATGAGGAGAGCACCCATGTCGAGGCGCGTGTCCTTTCCAGGGCTTCTCACCGCGGCCGGCCTTGTCGCGCTCGCGTCCTGCGGAGGCTCCACCGCGGCGACGCCGCCCTCGCGCTCGGCCGCGGCCCCGGCCCCCGCAGGGACCGCGCCGTCGACCGTCGCCGCGACGCCGCGACGCGTGGAGTCGCTCGTCGACGTCGTGCCGAGGGACGCGGTGCTCGTCGCGAGCGTCCCGGGGGTCGACACGCTCCTCGCCGGCGCTCCGCCGGCCGATCGGGAGGCGGTCCTCGCGGAGGTCGCGGCGATCCTGGCGGGCAAGGCCGGCCTGAGCCCTGACCTCGCCCGCGACCTCGCAGCGTCGTTCGACGGCGCCACGGTGTTCGCCGGGGGCGAGGCGGCCCGGGGCGGAGCCCTCTGGGCGCTCGTCGAGCAAGGCTGCGCGGCGGCGCGCTTCCGCGACGGGGCCCCCGTCGAGCGGGCGCTCAAGGAGCTGCCGCTGGAGGCCGGCGAGGGCGGCGTGTTCGCGATCCGGGGCGACAAGGCCAGCGTGGTCGCCCACGGCGCGTGGCTCGCGGAGTCGCGGGTCGCCCTCCTCTGCGCCCGGCCGGAGCCGCTCGCGAGGGCCCTGCGCGTCGCGGAGCGGCGCGAGGCGTCGTTCAGGACCTCCCCGCTCTTCCAGGCCGAGCGCGCGAAGGATCCCTGGCTCGCGGTCGACCTCCACGGGCTGAGCGGCAGCGGCGCGACCGGGCCCGAGCCCGGCTCGCGGCTCTTCATGGCCCACCCCCTCCGCGAGGACAACTCCGGCCTCCACGTGGAGCTCGCCGTCTACGGGCCGGGGTATCCAGCCCTCGGCACGGTGCTCGCGGCGACGGACCATGGCTCCGTGGCGAAGCTGCCCGCGGGCGCCCTGGCGACGCTCGGGCTCTCGCTCCAGCCGGCGCCGGGAAAGACGGTGCGCGACGTCCTCGGCGCCTTCGACGGGCTCGCCGGCGGGCCTGCCGCGGCCGCGGCCGCGGGCGCGCTCGCCGGGATCGGGCTCGAGCTCGGCGACCTCGACCGGGCGCTGGGCGGCGAGGTCGCGATCGGGATCTACCGCGATCCGAAGCACAAGCTCAACGTCTCGGGCGGCCAGGGCGACGAGGCGCTCAGGCACAGCGCCGTGCTGATCGCGCTCGCGACCGACGATGAGGCGGCGCAAAAGAAGGTGTTCGGCGCGATCGCCGCGCAGATGAAGCGGACGTCGAAGAAGCTCAGGACCAGGCCGGGATGGCTGGCGCAGGACCTCGAGGAAGGCAACGAGCTGACGGCCGAGGTCCGGCGGGGATTCGTGCTGATCGGCGCCGGCGACCGGGGCTACCTCGCGCAGGTCGCCGCGCGCTTCGGGAAGGAGAAGGAATCCCTGGCCGCGAGCCCGTCGTTCGCCGAGGCGCGGGCGGGCGCGAAGGCGGCCTCGCACCTGCAGGTGTACATCGACCGTCAGGGCCTCGCGGGCATCCTCGACGAGGCCGTGGCGGCGAGGATCCGTGCCCTCGGGTCGCCGACGCTGCTGTCGCTGGCGCTCGCGCCGAGCGACCGCGGGCTCGAGCTCGCGCTGAGCGGCCTTGGCGGCGTCGAGCTCGTCGGCGCGAGCGCCGCGCTCGCCGTTCACGGCGTCAGGCGCTACATCGCCTCCGCGAAGGCGGCGGAGGCGAAGAACACGGTGATGGCGATCGCCCGCAGCGCGGCCGGGGCGTTCGAGCGCGCGGCGGGCGCGGCGGGCACGCAGAAAAGCGGGCCGCCGTCGCGCGCCCTCTGCAAGTCGGCCACCCCGGTCCCCGCCGCCGTGCCGCCGGGGACCCGCTACACGCCCTCTTCGAGCCCCGGAAAGGACTTCAACCAGGGCGACGACGCCGCGGGCTGGCGGTGCCTGCGGTTCGGCGTGGAGGTGCCGTTCCATTATCAATACGACTACCGCGCCGGCTCGGGCTACAAGGGCCCGGCGCGCGGCGGGCCCGATCCGGGCAAGGACGGGTTCGAGGTCTCCGCCGAGGGGGATCTCGACGGCGACGGCCAGACGAGCCTGTTCACGAGGACCGGGAAGATCGAGAACGGGAAGCTCGTGCTGAGCCCGCAGATCTTCATCTCGAACGAGCTGGAGTAGCGCGCTCCCCTCACCGCTCCCGCGGCGCGACCACGCGCAGCGACGCGCGCGCATGACCGACGCGCACCACGATGTCGCCCTCGCCCCAGCGCTCGTGGAGCGGGTAGGCGCGCACGCGGATGCCGTTGCCCAGAAAGCCGCTGCACACGGCCGCCATGTGGCCGCAGCGCGGCGGATTGACCGCGAGGAAGTCGGGGTGGCTCCACGCCACGCTCCGAGACGAGACGAGGTCGAGATCGAAGGGCTCCCCGCGCGCGGTCAGGGCCTCTACCTCGAGCTCCACATCGCCCTTGATGACCCCGGGCCCCTTCACGGTCAGCCGCGCGATCGGCGCGACGACAAGGGCGATGTCGCCGTTCTCGCACCGCACCACGCCGCGGCCTGCGCGCGTCGCCTCGACGTACACGGGCGGGCTGTCGCCCGGCTCCACCCGGAGGGCGTCGCCGCCCTCGTGGACGCGGCACGCGCCGCCGCCGCGCACCGGGAGGACCACGCTCACGCCGGCGGGCACGCGGTGCTCGCCGAGCAGCGGGTGACACCCCGCGAGCCAGGGGAGCAACGCCAGGACACAGGCGCGGCGGGCCAGACCGCCGCCGACCGCGGCAGCGGGACGAGGGCGCCTCCTGCCAGAGCGCCGCGTGGCGCCGGGCAGGCATCGAGGCCGGACCATCACGACAACGTATCACGGCCCCGGACGGCGCTCAGAAATCCGCCACGTTGAACGGCGTCCCGGAGACCGACCCTTCCGGCCCGCTCCCGACGGGGTGGCTCTCGGCCATCCCGCTGATCGTGCCGTGGGCGGCGCTGCTGCTCAGCGTGCCGCTCAGGGAGACGGTCACCTTCCTGAACTCCGCGGGATCGACCTCGGTGACCTCGTACGAGCCCTGGAGCGCCTCGAGATCGATGTTGTGATAGTAAGTGCCGGCGTCGACCTGCCTCGCCCGGAGCGTGACCGCGAACGACTCGTCGAACGCGCCGTCCTCCGTCGCGAAGGCCAGCGGGACGTCGATCTGCAGGTGATCGGCGCAGTCCACGCCGAGCGCCGGCTCGGCGATGCCCGGCCCGCTCCCCTCCGGCCCGCCCCCCTCCGACGGCTGGGACCGGACGAACCGCGCGGAGACGAGCGCGCCGAGGGAGACGGTCGCCGTCGTGCTGCCGCCCTTCGCCCACGTGAGCGGCGCGGAACGCTCGCCGGAGAGCGCCGAGATCACCTCGTTCGCCGAGAAGCCCAGCGGGGAGACGACGTCCGCGCCGATGTCCTCCGCCTCCTCGTCGCACCCGCCCTCCGCGCCGTGGACTCCGCCGATCTGGCCGCCCTGCGGGGGGCCGCCCTCGCCATCGACGCACCCGAGGAGCCCGACGCCCGTCACCGCCGCAAGCACCCAAGAAAGCCAACGCCGCTCGCTCATGTTCAAGACCTCCTGCGGCATACCTTGCGTTCGCCCCCGGGGCGGCGCCAGCTCAGCTTCGCACATTCCATACCGCAAATAGACCGGTAACTGTGCGATTCTGCGATACGTGAACCACGAATCCCTCGCAAAAGAGCTGATCCGCGCCCTCCGCGGGCGGCGCTCTCAGCTCGGCTTCAGCCGCCGGCTCGGCTTCCGCACCAACGTCGTCTACACGTGGGAGTCCGGGCGGCGATGGCCGACCGCGGCCACGTTCCTCGCGGCGGCGCGGCGCGCTGGCGTCGACGTCGCGGCGGCGGTGGGGCGCTTCTTTCCCTCGCTGCCCGCCTGGCTCGCGCACACCGATCCGGCGTCGGCCGAGGGCGTCGCGGCGCTCCTCACCGAGATGCGGTCGATGTCGCCCATCGTCGACGTGGCGCGGCGCGCGGGCAGGAGCCGCTACGCCGTCGCGCGCTGGCTCTCGGGCGCGGCCGAGCCGCGGCTCCCGGACTTCCTGCGCATGGTCGAGGCCTGCTCGCTGCGCCTGCTCGACTTCGTGGCGCTCTTCGCGAACCCGGCGGCGCTCCCGGCCGCGACCGCGGCGTGGCGCACGCTCGAGGCCCAGCGCCGCGCCGTCTACGAGGAGCCGCTGCTCCCCGCCATCCTGCTCGCCCTGGAGATGCCTTCCTACCAGGCGCTGCGGCGCCACGAGCCGGGGTGGATCGCGCGGCGGCTCGGGTTCCCCGTCGAGGACGAGGCGCGCTGCCTGGAGCGGCTCGCCGAGGCCGGCCAGATCCGGAAGAGCCGCGGGCGCTGGAGCGTCGCGCCGATCCGGACCGTGGACACGCGCCCCGACCCGGACGCGGAGCACCGGCTCAAGCGCTTCTGGGCCGGCGTCGGGCTGGAGCGGCTCTCGCGCAAGGCGGAGGGGCGCTTCTCGTTCAACGTCTTCACGGTCTCCGCGGCCGACCTCGCGAAGCTGTCCGAGCTCCACGTGAGCTATTTCCAGAACATGCGCGCGGTGATCGCCGAATCACGTCCGCCCGAGCGCGTCGTCGTCGTCAATATGCAGCTCTTCCCCCTCGACGGCGAGTGAGCCGCTCACGGCCGCTGTCGGGGAGCCCCCCCCCGGGGACGCCCGCGCCGCGCCCGCTGCCCTCCTCGATTCACACGATCGCGAAGATTCACACGATCGCGAACGCCCGGACCGGGAATGTACCGAAGGAGCGGACCTTCACCGGGACGGCGAAGAGCCGGGCCCCGGCGGCCGGCAGCTGGTCGAGCGCTGTCATGTGCTCGCAGATCGGGATGTCCTCGCCGAGCAAGATCGAGTGGACCGGCCGCGCTGGATCGGCCGTGTCGTCGATGTTGTAGGTGTCGACGCCCACGAACGCGACGCCCGCGCCGGCGAGGAGCCGCGCCGCGTCCCGCGTGAGGTACGGGTGCCCCTCGAAATAGCGGTCCGAACGCCAGTGGGCGCTCCAGCCCGTGCGCACGAGGACGGCCTTGCCGGCGAGGTCGAGGCCCGCGAAGGCGCCCTCGTCGATCGCGCGCCCGGGCCGGTCCCGCGCCTCGACGACGACGCTGTCCAGGTCGGCCAGCGATTCGAGCCGCAGGTCGGCGAGGTCCTTGCCGTGCGCATAGCGATGGAAGGGGCTGTCCAGGTACGTCCCCGTGTTCGCGACCATGTCGATGCGGCCGATGTGGAATTCGACGCCTTCCGCGTACAGCTCGCGCGACCGCTCGCGCGAGAGGAAATCGCAGATCACGGGGGCCGGCAGTCCCTTGTACGTGGTCATGCCGTGCTCGATGGTGTGGCTCAGATCGACGAGCCGTCGTGAGGTGGGCGTGGTCACGGTCCGCTCCTCGGGAGGGCCGCCACGCGGGCGGAGGCTCCCATCGCCCGGTGAGTTCCCCGAGCCGCCGGCAGTCTCGCGACAGGACGCGAGGAGGTCCAGAAATCGGGTAAGTTGACATGCTCTCACATCCGCCGATAGAGTGTGAATTCGGGGATGGCGCGCTCGTTCCGGGGCACCCTGGGGCGGGCGCTCTGCGGTGGCGCCTCGGCGCGTGCCGGTCCGGGCGTCGCCATTGCAAAGAGCGTCGATAGAACGTCAATAAAGCGTCGATAGAGCGTCAATAGAGCGTCGCAGGGAGAGCCGAGATCGCCCGGATGGAGAACGTTATGCCTGGGATGAACCGAGCCATGCCGCGTCGCGCTTTCATCCTGTCGGCGCTGCTCCTCTCCGCCGGCGCCGCGGCGGGCTGCTCCTCCAAGGAAGGCGCCGCCGTCGCTCAGGAGCGGCGCGGAGCGGCGTCAACGGCGCCCGCGCCGACGCCCGCGCCGCAGCCTCAGGCGAAGGGCGCCGCGCTGGTCACGGTCGCGAGGGAGCAGCAGGCCACGTGGGTGCGCAACTTCAATCCCCTGCTCCCCGAGGGCAACTCGCGCTTCCCGACGGTCGCCGGCATCTACGAGCCGCTGCTCGTCTACAACACGATGAGAAACGAGTACACGCCGTGGCTCGCGGTCAGGTACTCGTGGAGCGACGGGAACAAGAAGCTCACCGTCACGACGCGCTCCGGGGTCAAGTGGTCCGACGGACATCCGTTCTCGGCGCGGGACGTGTCGTTCACGTTCGCGCTCCTCAAGAAGCACCCGGCGCTCGATCTCGCGGGGATATGGAAGTTCCTCGGCGGCGTCACGGCCGAGAGCGAGGACGTCGTCGAGTTCACGCTGAGGCGGCCCTACGTCCCCGGGCTCAGCTACATCGGCCACCAGCCGATCGTGCCGGAGCACAAGTGGAAGGACATCGCCGACCCGGTCACGTACGCGAACGAGACCCCCGTGGCGACGGGGCCCTTCACCGAGGTGAGGACGTTCCAGAACCAGGTGTACGAGCTCGGCAAGAACCCGCATTACTGGCAGGAGGGCAAGCCGGCGGTCGACGGGCTGCGCTTCCCCGCGTACCCGGGCAACGACCAGGTCAGCATGGCGCTCATCAACGGCGAGATCGACTGGGCGGGCGCCTTCGTGCCCGACATCGAGCAGGTCTTCGTCGCGAAGGATCCGGCGCACCACCATTACTGGTTCCCGCTCGTCGGCGGCACGGCCACGCTGTACCCGAACTCCACGCGGAAGCCGTTCGACGACGTGCGCGTGCGCAAGGCCATCAGCATGGCCATCGACCGGGACCAGATCGTCAAGCTCGCGGCCGACAACTACACGCACGGCGCGGACGCGACCGGGCTGGACGACTCCTACGAGCGGTTCCGCAGCGAGAAGGCGGTGGAGGCGGGCGACTGGGTGAAGCTCGATGTCCAGCGGGCGAACCAGATCCTCGACGAGGCGGGCTACCCGCGGAGCGCGGACGGGGTCCGGACGAGGAACGGCAAGCCGCTGCGCTTCGAGATCAACGTGGTCAGCGGCTGGTCGGACTGGGTGCGCGCGGTCCAGATCATCACGCAGAACCTTCAGAGCGTGGGCATCGAGGCGACGATGCGGACGTACGACTTCAGCGCGTTCCACGAGGCGCTGCAGAAGGGCATGTTCGACATGTCGATGGGCTGGACCACCGTCGAGCCGACGCCGTACAACTTCTATCGTGATCTCATGAGCGCGGAGCTCGTGAAGCCTGTCGGCGACATGGCCGCGCGCAACTGGCACCGCTTCGGCGCGAGGGAGGCCGACACGCTGTTCCGCGCGTTCGAGGCCGCGACGGATCCCGCGGAGCAGAAGCGCATCCTCGACGCGCTGCAGATGATCTTCGTGCAGACCGCGCCGGTGATCCCGCTCTTCAAGAACCCTTCCTGGGGCGAGTACAGCACGAAGCGGTTCACGGGGTTTCCCACCATGGAGAACCCGTATGCCAAGCTGACGCCGAACAACCCGCCGGAGTACCTGCTCGTCCTGACCGAGCTCCGGCCGAGGTGAGCGCGCCGGGGATCAAAGCCGCGTGATCACGAGCCCGTCGTTCTGCACGGAGACGCGGGCGGGCTTGCCGCGGTGCTCGTCGGGGATCTCGTCGGCCATGAGGTAGCGGCCGGCGATGGAGACGAACTCCGCCTCGAGGCTCATGCAGAAGATGCTCGCGTCCGCGTTGTTGTGAGCGCCGGCCATCGCGCGGCCGCGGAGCGGGGCGTAAACGTGGATGTTGTCGTTGGCGATGAGCTCCGCGCCCGAGCTGACCGGCGAGAGGACCACGAGGTCGCCGTGGGGCACATAGATGACCTGCCCGCTGCGCACCGGGTGCCGCACGGTGAGCCCCGCGGGCGGCGGCTCGCCCGCCGCGTCCGGCGCCGGGGCGGCCTCCCTGGGGCGCCGGCCGGGCCCGGCCGGCCCGCGGTCCGCCGCCGCGGCGCCGGCACCCCCGCGGTCCGCCGCAACAGGGGCCACGGCCACGGGCCCCGGCGTGGGGGTATTCCCCTCGCCCGACGCGACCTGGCGCGGCGAGCGCGAGAGGGGCGTCCGCAGGACGCCGAGGCCGGCGGCGACGGCCCGCTCGCGCTGGGCGTCGGTCGGGTTGCGCACCGCGATGGGCACGAGGTTGTGCTTCCTCAGCAGCTGGGCGAGGGCGCCCAGGTCGACGAGCTCGTCGCCGAGCTCGGCGAGGTCGAGCAGGATCGGCAGGTGCAGGAAGAAGTGCGGCATCTGCGAGATGTGGTCGGCGAGCTGACGCTCGACGGCCGAGACGTCCGCCGTCCGCAGACAGAGCATCGTGATGGCGGGCATCGTGCCCTTGAGCGCAAACGCCTGCTGCTCCTGCCTCTTCTCCCCTCGTCTGCCCGACACCATCGCTGTCCTCGCTCGCAAAAAGGTGCTTCCGCGGCGGCACTGTAACCCGGATCCGCCGGCGCGCGCCGGAAAAACCGGCGGGCTCTCCGCGCCTCACCCCCGCGGGCGCGCGCGTCGCTGTTCCCTCGGCGCGCGCCTCGCTGGTTGGCTGGCCCCCTCGGACGGTGCTAACGGTGGTTTGGCCATGCCCACCGCGCGCCGCGCCTCCGTACGGCGGCTCGACCTCGATCTCCTCTCGACCTCCCCCTCCTCGCCATCGTCGTCCTCCTCCCCGCCGTGCGGGGGGCCCCCGCCGGTCGACGCGCTCGCTCGGCACCTCGCCCTCGAGATACCGCGCGTGTTCTCCGAGGCGGAGCGCGCCGCGCTGGTCGCGGGGGTCCGCGCCGCGCGCGCCGAGTGGACTGCCGACTTCGGAGGCGAGCAGTTCTCGCTGGGGCGCGCCTTCTACACGCACCTGGAGCAGGGCCGCTCGAAGCTCTATTTCGCCGACGCGGCCGCCTCCGACGCCCGCGTCGAGCGCCACCTCCCCGGCCTCCAGCGCCGGATGCGGGAGCTCGTCGCGGCGCTCACCGGCGGGCTCGCGCGGCCCCGGCGCGGCTTCTGCGGGCCCGGCGTGCACATCTTCCCCGCGGGCGAGAAGGTCGCGCGCGGGGGGGGCGTCATCCACTTCGACACGGAGGGCCTCTCCGACTACCACCTTGCCCGCCGGCTCCGCGCCATCACGGTCGTCGTGATGCTGGAGCTCCCCGACGCGGACGGCGGGCTCAAGCTGTGGGACGTCCTCTACGACGGGCGCGACGACCCAGGCGACGAGGCGCCCTCCGCCCGGAGCCTCGTCGCGAGCTACACCGCCGGCGGCGCGCTCGTCATCGACAGCTACCGGCTGCACCAGATACAGCCCTTTCCAGGCGGCCGCGACCGCATCTCCGCCACGGTGCACGCCGCCGAGATCGACAGCGGGCGCTGGGAGACGTGGTTCTGATACCTGGTCCCCCGAGGACGAATCTGGCGTGGCCGGCGGGCGGCGCCGAGCGCGATCCAGCAGCCATGCTGACGAGCCTGGCGTCGATGGGCCACGCTGGCCGGCAGGCTGGGTGTTCGAGCGAAGGCAGGGACGGGAGCAGGGAGAGGCGAAGTCGAAGCAGCGAAGAGCGCGCGATCTGAACGATTCACGCACGCCAGAACGGTCGCGTTCGCTTCACAGCCAGCCTGCGAAACCTGGTACAATGGATGAGCAAATGTACACCACGATCGTCTTTATCAAGACGATTGACGAAGTGCGTATGCTGCTGATAGGGTGCGGTTACCTGCCCGACGTGGGGTGGGTCGCGCCTGACGAACTGAGCCTACCGACGATCGTGTAGCCGGTGGCGACCACGGCCGCCAGCGCGGCGGCCGCGGATGCTGATCCCAACCCAGGGGGGCCGTGGGCGAGCGGGAGCTCTCGTCTCGCGGTCACGGGGGTGCGGAGGCCAGAGCCGGCCGCGGTCCTGGACCTCGTGCGTGATGGCTTTGCGCGAGCCCCCGCCCCGGGGTGGACCGATGCACATCCTGGTGCATCCACCGGGTTTCATCAGGCGCAGTGGAACACGCATTGCGAGGCGCAGACGGCTCGCCCTGCCGCACCCATGGTCCTGTCTCATGGGAATTATCTGCTGATATGACATCGACACGAGGGGCGAGTTCGGGTGATCAAATTTCGGAGTCGTGGGAATGTCTCGGGGGGATGGTCCACGGCGGGCGCGCGTCGTGTGCTGCTTGAAAAGATCATTGCTTGGTCGGCCACTGCCGGCCTGCGAGAACGACATGCTAAATAACAACCTGCTACACGTATCTGCGACCGACCACCGCACATCCCGACGGCGCCTCGCCACGCTCGTGGCGCTGACCACGCTGTCGCTCAGCGCGTGTGTTGGTGAATCGAACGGCTCGTCGAGCGGTGGGTCGGAGGGCGGCGCGGGCGGCACCGATGTGACGGCCGGAACAGGCGGCTCGCTCTCGCAGTCGAGCTCGCAGTCGGGGCCGAGCTCGGTCAGCAGCGGTGTCGGCGTCGGTGTCGGCGGCGGTGGCGGTGAGGGTGGCGGCACGCCCAGCCACCCGTTCGACCACTGCGTGGAGGGCTATCGCCCCCACCCGACCGACTCGAGTCCTGAAATGAAGGACGGCCCCGCGGACTTCTTTCCGCCCGGCAACAACGATCCGAACATCGTCGATACGACGGTGCAGCCGGAAGTCCTGAAGTGGATGTATGACCACTCCTGGCAGGATGCCCACGTCGAGTGGCACGCGATCCGCGGGTGCAGCGTTCCGGGCGGCGGCGGGCTGAGCAGGGTGAACATCTGCTCGTTCACCCAGCTGGTCCCGGAGGATCAGAACTGCCAGACCCCCGGCGACGGTTACCAGTTCCTGGTGTTCCACCGTCACATGATCCAGGCCTTGAAGCAGCTCTGGCCCAACCATAGCGAGCAGTTCACGGGCTTCCCCAAGTTCCCGACCTCGGCGGCGGACGTGCCGCCCCAGTGGCGCTCCGCGTGGAAGGACTGGGATGCGGCCGCGCTCGAGGCCGGGAGGATCGGCGACGAGATCGACAAGCCCGAGAACCTCGCGAGGTTCCCGGACGAGGGCACGCTCGGCTTCTGGCTCCAGTGCAACGTGGGTCAGATGCTGAGGGGGGCGACCAACATGCCGTGGGTGGGCCTCCACTTCGTGCTGCACGCCAAGTGGGCGCGGCCGGGCAACACGACGCACGGCGTGAACAACACCAGCGCGAACATCGACAACTACATGTTCTGGAAGCTCCACGGCTGGATCGACAACGTGTGGGAGAAGTATCGCCTCGCCAAGGGTCTGCTGCCGACCGATCAGAAGCTGAAGGACGATCTCGTCGCGCAGTGCCGCGAGATGGACACCGAGATCAAGATCATCCAGGAGAAGCTGGACCCCGGCGAGGTCACGGATCCCAACGAGCCTTTGCCGGTGGAGTCGGGGTTCTTCCACGAGCGGGTGCGGCCCATCCTCGAGAGCGCGACGAACCTGTGCACCGGCTGCCACGCCGAGGTGGGCGCCAACGCGAAGCTGACGCTCGGTGGCCACGTCAGCTCCAGGAAGATCGTCGACGGTCTGGTCAACAAGCCCTCCACCGGCGGCGGTCAGTACAAGCTCGTCGTCCCGGGCGATCCCGACCACAGCTGGCTCTACCTCAAGGCCTCCGGCAGAGCGGAGACCGCGGGCTGCCAGCAGTCCTCCACGGCACAGTGCATCACGGGCGTGATGCCGCCGAGCACGGGCGGGCCGACCGTGAGCGCGGCGCAGCTCGAGGTCCTGCGGCAATGGATCCTGGACGGCGCTGAAGGCCCCCCCTGATACACGGCGAGAGCTGAAGGGAGACGGGGACTGCCATGTCGGCGCGGCCGTCGCGACAGCATGGCAGTCCACTCTCCCCGGCCGCCGAGAGCACGCCGACTTCGGACAGCCAGGCGGGCGGGACGGCGCCGGTGGAGCGTGTGACCACGACCGTCCCCCGCGCCGCCGGCTCTCGCGCGGCCCCCCGCTCGAGAGCGCCTACCGCGACAGCATGAGATCCGGAGGCGGGGGCTCCGGCGCTCCGCCCTTCGAGGGCCGCGGGAGCGACCTCGGAGGCGGGGGCGGGGGCACCAGCACCCGCGGCGAGGGCAGCGGCTGCTCCGGCAGCGGCAGCGCGATCGGCGGGCGCGGCAGCTCGCGCAGCTCGCGCAGCTCGGCCGCGCTGAGCTGCCGCGGGTTGCCGTCACCGGACAGCGTGGTCTCCGTCGAGGCCGCATAGGCCTCGGCCTTCTCGAGGACCCGCACGAAGTTCCCGCCCAGCATGCTGAGGATGTCCCCGTCCGAGTAGCCGCGACGAACGAGCTCCAGCGTCACGCTCGAGAGCCCGTCGTTGCTGGCGAGCCCTTCCTGGAGCACCTCGAGCTCACCGAAGCTGGAGCCGAGGCCGACGTGATCGACCCCTGCGATCTTCACCACGTGGTCGATATGGTCCACGAGCCGGGAGAGCGACGGCGGCTTCATCGGCCCTTCCTGGGCCTTGAGCTTCTCGATCTCCTCGCGGAGCGCCGCCGTGTCGCCCGGGGACCTCTCGACGACCGCCTTGAGGTGCGCCGCGTACTTCTGCGTGAAGCGCTCGGACTGCTCCGCGTACGCCTCGTCGAGGAAGAGCGCCCAGGAGTTCACCATGACGATGCCGCCGTTCTCGGCGATCGCGCGCAGCATGTAGTCGTCGACGCTGCGGCGGCGGTGGCCGCCGGCGTGCATCGAGGACGAGGCGATGACCGGCGCCTTGGCCACCTTCATGACGTCCTGGAACGTGCTGTCCGACGCGTTCGAGACGTCGACGAGCATCCCGATCCGTTGCATCTCGCGGACCACGGCCTCGCCGAAGGGGGAGAGGCCGCGGTGGTGGACGACCCCGGGCTCGAGGGCTCCTCCCGCGGAGTCCGCCCAGTCGTTCGTGGTCGTGTCCGTGAGCGACATGGTGCGGACGCCGAGGCGGTAGAACGAGCGCAGCGCAGGCAGGGAGTTCTCGATGGCGTGCCCGCCCTCGATGCCGATGAGCGCGGCGACCTTGCCTTCACGCTTGGCGCGGCGCACGTCTCTCGCGCTGCGCGCGAGCACCAGCGTGTCGCCGTGGCGCTCGATCTGCCGGTGGGTCGCGTCGATGAGGTCGAGCGCGAGGCGCGAGGCGCCGCCGTCGAACGGCGAGGCCGCCTGCGACGAGGGCGCGCTGACGCGGATCGAGAAGAACTCGCCGGCGATGCCAGCGGCCTTGATCCTGTCGAGCTCCGCGGCCGTCAGCTCGTGGCCTGGGCTCCCCCGATCGAGCGAGCCGCCGAGGAGCAGCGCGGGCAAGGCGCTGTGGCCGTCCACGAGCGTCGCCCTGGCCCGCAGCCGCGCGGCCCGCTGCTCCTCCGGCGTCGCGGGTGCCGGCGTCGTGGGTGCCGGCGTCGCGGGTCCCGGTGGGCTCTCGACGACGGCGGGCGCGGTTGCGGCCCACGGCCCGACCTCGTCGATGGGCGGCGCGAAGGGATCGGGCGACTCCGCGGGCGCAGGGGGATGAACGCAGGCCGCGAGCGTCGCGGCGGTGAGGAGCGCGAGGGACAGCGACGTACGCATGATCGGATCGTATCATGACGACTCGGCGCCTGAATGGCCCAATCACCGGCGCGACTGTGCCCCGGGGACGCGGGGCCGACAGCACCAACGGACGCGGGCGCGCCGGTCCTGATGGCACCCTCTCCATGCCGCTTGTTGCCGAGCCGACGACGCCACCCTCTCCACGCCGCTTGTTGCCGAGCCGACGACGCCACCCTGACCACGGGCGGGCCGAGGCTCCCGACCCCCGGCGACCGCCCCGAACGCGCGGCTGTCGCCGCCTCGCCCTCCAGACTGCAACATGCATCATGGCGCCTCATGCCGACATCGGCAGAGCCGTCGCTCGAAAGGCGACCTCTCATGACACGAGAGGGCATGGACCGGTGTGACGCGATGGACGGGCCAGGCCGCAGCGCCCTTGTCAGGGACCGGCCGCCTACGGAGGTACCTGCCGGTGCTGGATGGCGTGCTCGGCCTCCATCGTGTACCGGCGGCTCTCCGCCTCGTCCGGCGTGAGCCCGAGCTCGCCATAGAGATACGCCATCGCCAGCGTCTGGAGCGCCGCAGGGTGCTCCAGCTCGCCGGCGCGCTCGTAGAGCTCCACGGCCTTCCCGTCGTCCCTCGGCACGCCCGCGCCCGCGCGGTACGCGTTGGCGAGCAGGAACATCGCGTCCGGCGACCCTCCCTTCGCCGCGACCTCGAACCAGCGCGCGGCCTCCGCGGGGTCCGCCCTCGCTCCCTCGCCGTTCTGGCTCATCACGCCGAGGAAATACGCGGCGCTCGGGTGGCGCGAGGGGGCGGCTCGCAACAGCCACGCGCGGGCGCGCGCCGCGTCCCTGGGGACCGCCGGCAGGCCCTTCAGGTAGATCCTCCCGAGCGCGATCTGCGCCTCGACGTCTCCCTGCTCGGCCGCCCGCGCGAGCGCGTCCATCCCGGCGAGGACCTCCCCGGGATCCGCCAGCGCGAGCAGGCGAAAGCCGAGCGCCCGCGCGTCCATACCGCCCGGGAGCGGAGCCCCGGGCGCCGACGCCGGCGGAAGCGCCGCGGCGAGCGCGGGGCTGCCCGCCTCGGGACGATCGCCCTCCCGTGGCCCCCCCAGGACGAGGGCGGCCACGACGCCGAGCACGACCGCGCCGGCGGCCAGCGCGGTGAGCCGCGCGGGGTGCGTGACGCTCACGGGCTCAGGTCGATGGAGTAAACCGAGAGCATCTTGCCGCTGCCGTCATCCGCCGCGAGGAGCGAGATGTTGTTCAGCCCGGCGGCCTCCGCCTTCGGCAGCGCGTTCTGCGCCGAGGTGAAGGTCACGGGGCCCATCGTCTCGACCTCGGCGAAGCGCCAGCTGCGGGCGGAGCCGTGCTCGGCCCGCGTGAGGTCCTCGACCTTCTTGATGTACGCGATCAGCACCTCGCGGTTCGTGTCCGGCGCGGCGTAGATCGTCTTCGAGCCGTCGAGGCCAGGGAAGCCGCCGCCGCCGCTCGCGCGGTAGTTGTTCGTCGCCACGATGAACTCCGCCGCCGGGTCCATGGGCTCCCCGTTCCACAGGAGGTTCTTGATCCGCCCGCTGGCCTTCATCCCCATGGGCGGGAGCGGCTGCGTCACGTCGATCTCGTACGAGATCCGGCTGTCGGTGAACACGTCGAAATTGTAGCCGGGCATCGCGACGTTGATGAGCGGCTGCGGCTCGGTCTTGCTCGGGTCGATCTGATTGAAGCGCGTCGCGGCCCTCTCCAGCCAGTCGAGGATGTCCGCGCCGGTGACCTTCACCGCCTGGATCGTGTTCGCGTACAGGTAGAGGTCGGCCGCGTTGTTGATCGCGATGCTCCCCGCCGGCACGTCGGTGTAGTCGTTGCCGCCCTGAAAGCCGGACTTGAACGGCGCGCTCACCGAGAGAACGGGGAGCGCCGCGTACTGCGGCAGGTTCTCCTCGATGTAGCGAGCGACGTAGTCCGCCTGGGCCTGGTTGACGATCTGGATCGCGGTGACGTCCCCCACGTCGGCGAACATCGACGACATCGCGAAATCGGTGGTGCCGATGGGCGTCCTGACGTAGGCCATCGTCGCCTGGTGCTCGGCGTCGAGGAGCGGCGCGATGGAAGGGTCGGCCTCGACGAAGACCTTCGTCTTGTCCGGCTGCGCGTCGCAGCGGGTCGCGAACGCGCACGGCGCCCCCGTGCGCCAGCGCTCCATCGCGTCGCACGCCTCGGGGAGCCCGCCCTTGCAGCTCGTGGCGATCGGCCGGGCCTCGACGACCGTCCTCGCCTTGTCGACCGTCCAGCCCTCGCCGTCGTGGGTGAGCCCCATCTTGATGACGCCGAGGTGCTGGCCCCAGAAGTTCGCCATCACCGCGGGGACGCCGTCGACCGTCCCCGCGTCCTTGTCGACCTTCGGCAGGCTGAACTGGGCGACGGTGCTGCTCGGGTTGGGGAAGATCTGGTGCGAGTGGCCCATGAGCATCGCGTCGATGCCGGGCACCTGGGCGAGGTACCACGCCTGGTTCTCGAGGGTGGGCGTGTAGGGCGAGGCGTCGAGGCTGCCGTGGATGATGGCGACGACGAGCTCGGCCCCCCTGGCGCGGAGATCGTCCACCAGCGGGGCCGCGACCTCCTTCACCCCCTTCGTGAAGACCTTGCCGTCGAGCCATCTCTTGTCCCAGCTCAGGATCGTCGGCGGCGTGAAGTCGATGAAGCCGACCTTCAGCGTGCTCTCGATGGCGCCGCCGCCCGGCGCCGTCGCCGTGATGGTCTTCTCGACGAGGACGGTCGGCGAGAAGAGCGTCTCGTTCGTCTTCAGGCTGAAGACGTTGGAGTTCACCTGCGGGAACCGAGGGCCCTCGCAGCCCGCCGACGCGGCGAGATCGAGCCCCTCGACGTCGAAGGGGGTGTGGGTCACCTGCGAGAGGAAGGCGAGGCCGTAGTTGAACTCGTGATTGCCGATCCCGCCGACGTCGAACCCGATGTGGTTCATCGCCTTGTAGATGGCCAGCGTCTCGCCGCACCCGATCGGCTCGACGAGCGCCTGATGGTCGGCGAGCACGGTGCCCTGGATGGTGTCGCCGTTATCGACAAGGATGTTGTTCGGGAGCTCGGCGCGCGCCTGGTTCACGAGGGTCGCGGTGCGCTCGAGGCCAATCGACGGGTCCGCGACCAGCTTGAAGTAATCGAAGCCGAGGATGTTGGTGTGGAGATCGGTCGTCTCGAGCAGCGCGAAGTCGGCCGTGGCCCCGCTCGGCGTCGCGGGCGCTCCCCCCTCGCCGCCTCCTCCAGCGACGCCTCCCCCCTCGCCGCCTCCTCCAGCGACGCCTCCCCCCTCGCCGCCTCCTCCAGCGACGCCTCCCCCCTCACCGCCTCCTCCCACGACGCTTCCCCCTTCCCCGCCCGAGCCGGTGGAGGTGGAGGTCGGCGAGCCTGCGACGCCCTCGTCGTCTCCGCACGCGGCCAGCGCCGTCATGGCCAGGATCACCGAGGAAACCGCCGCTATCCGTCCGGCTCGACCTGTCATCGTGACGACCTTTCCGAGCGCCGCTTCGGCCGATGCCTCTTCGCGTGCGCACAGCCACGTTGAATGCGGCGACCGAGTTCTGGCACCCCCGCACGGCCGGATCAAGGGGCACGATGCGCTGCTCGAGCTGTCAACAGCACCGGATAGGCCAGGCGGCGGGAGAGCGCTTGATTGACGCTTCACGCACGCCGCTGTGTCCGGCCGATGGACGGCCGATGACAGCCTCGTCTATGCTCGCCACCTGCGGAGGACCGCGCGAAAGGACGCTCATGCACCGGACAATCCCGGCGATCTGCCTGCTCCTGCTCGCCGTATGGCTGCTGTCCCTCACGGGCTGCGCCGCTGTGCCGCTCGCGCACCGCGAGCGCAGCTCGGGCGCGTGGGTGCGGCTCCGGACGGAGCACTTCGATCTGTGGACCGATCTCACCGGCGGCGAGGCGCGGCGCGCCGCCGAGGCGCTCGAGCGCACCCGCGCCGCGCTCGTGACCGCGGCCTGGAGCAAGGGCGCAACGAGGCGGTCGACCGTCCGCGCGAACGTCGTCGTGCTCGCGAGTGGCCTCGATTTCGATCGGTACGCGGACAGCCGCTTCACGGGCGTGTTCAGCGAGCTGGGGCGGCCAACCATCTTCCTCTGGGGGTCCCCGGAGCGCTGGGAGCGACGCGACCAGCTGAAGGACGCGTCGACCACATCGGTGCTCCGCCACGAGCTCGTCCACCAGCTCGCCGCCGGGATCTACGGCCGGCAGCCGCGGTGGTTCGCCGAGGGGCTCGCGCAGCTCCTCGAGTCGCTCGTCATCTCCGAGGACGGCACGACGGCCATCCTCGGTCGCCCCAACCTCGTCGCGCTGCGCAACTACAGGAGGCAGCGCACGTTCGGCGTCCGCGACGCCCTCGCGTGGAAGTCCGACGAGGGCCTGGGTGAAGGCGCGGTTCATGGCCTGTACGGGCTGAGCTGGTTGATGGTGTACTGGATGTACAACACGCAGCCGGACGCCTTCGCGGCGTACCAGGGGCGGCTGGCGGCGGGGGTCGATCCCGAGCGCGCCTGGCAGGACAGCTTCGGGGCGCTTTCGCTCGACGAGCTCGACAAGCAGCTCTATCACTACGCGCGATTCGGCAAGTTCCAGGAGGTCAATGTCCCGCTGGCGCCGGTGAAGGCCGAGCCGACGCCGGCGACGATCACCACGGCCGACGTCCACGCCCTGCGCGCGCAGCTCGCGCTCACCGGCGCGTCGATCCGGGCGGACGACGCGCTCAAAGAGGAGGCGCGCAGGGAGCTCGACCGCGCGCTCAGGCTGGAGCCGGCGAACGTCCTCGCCCTGCGGGTCCTGATGCAGTTCGAGAAGGGCTTGCCGATCGGCGAGTGGATCAGCCGCCTGGAGGAGCAGGTGGCGCGTCGGCCCGACGACGGCGACGCGTGGCTCCTCCTCGGCCAGCTGCTCGGCCGCCAGGACCGCGACGCGGAGCAGGTCGCGGCGCTGCGCCGGGCGGTCGCGCTCCTGCCCGGCAACGCCAACGCTTATAACGACCTCGCGTGGGCGCTCGTCGCCACGGGGCACCCGGAGGAGGCGCTCCCCCTGGCGACGAAGGCCGCCATGCTCGCCCCCTGGAACGCCTCGATCCTCGACACGTACGCCGCGAACCTGTTCGCGCTCGGACGCTGCCCCGACGCGCTCCGGGTGCAGGCGCGCGCCGTCGACCTCATCTCCCATCGCGCGCAGGGCTCCAGCGGCGCGCGCTGGCTCACGGACAAGCTCGCCGAATACCAGAGCTCCTGCGGCCAGCTCGCGAAGTCCCCATGAGAGGGCGATGGCCAGCTCAGGAGCGCGGCGAGCGCGACGTGCAGCGGAGATCGCTCGACGGGTGCGCGCGCGGCGCGGATGTGGGTGGGTGGACGCGGCCAGCACATCAGCCTCCACCCGCTCGGATTGACTTTCAGGGCCTCTGCACGACATGGTGAGCCGCATCGTGATCAGCGATCTCATCGAATCGGTCATGGCGATCGCCTTTGGCGTCCGCGGACTTGAGGACGGCTGTACGGAGGCGGACATCTGTGCCGCCGAGCAGCGCCTCGGCGTGTCCCTGCCGGAGGCGCTGCGGGACTACCTCGCCACGGCGGGCCGCCATGGCGGCATGATGGATGCCGACTTCCACGTGCTGCCGCCCGACAAGCTCAGGCTGGCGGGGGACTGCCTGGTGTTCTGCGAGGAGAACCAGTATGTCGCCGAGTGGGGCATCCAGGCGGCCGACAGGGTGTCTCCCAACCCACGGGTGAGCGGCCGCGCCCGCAACACCGAGAGATGGTACAGCGAGGCGTCCAGGCTCTCGGGCTTCCTGATCCATGTGGCGACCTGGCAGGCCGTCATCTCGATGCCTGAGTGCTCCCGCTGCGAGCTGCCCGAGAAGGAGCTGAAGGCGCTGGAGCCGCTGCTGGAGTACATCGGCGACAAGAAGCTGCGCTCCGGGGGGCATCGCATCAGCTTCATCGACCGGACCAACGCGCTGCTGGCCACCTATCTGCACAACTCCGAGACCCTGTACGTGGGCGCCGCCCGGCCCGAGGCGCTCGAGGACTTCGAGGCGCGCTGTGGGCTGGAGCTCGAGGCCCTCTAGCCCTACTTTCGCAAAACAGGCCCCGGATCGAGCTATTCGTCGCTCTTTTTGAGCCTAAAACGGCGCCAACTAGCTACAGGAACGAAATCCGGCTTGGAACAGAGGCTGGATGGAGCGTGCTGCGTCAAGCGGGCGGCCATCCGACGGCGTTTCAGTGATAGTGAAATTCGGAGTTCGTTCATGCGAATGACCTCGTGCAGAACTGGGCCGAATTGACGATGGATGCGGTGGCAAAGCCTGCTTTTTTGCGAAAGTCCCGCTAGAGCGGCGGTCACCCGCTTCGGATACGGGCCCATCTCGACGTTTTCGGTGCTCAGTGCACAGGAGTGCGCTTGCGCGCCGAAAACGCCGATCTGGACCCGTCTCCTGTGCGGGTGACCGCCGCTCTGTGTCGCATGCACCAGACGCGGCCGAGCACCGCTCTAGCTAGAGCAGCACGCCGGGCCGAGGGACGACGGCTGGCGGACGGAACTAGACGATCTGCCGCAGATAGTGGAACTTGGGGTCCTTCAGGTCCTCGGGCGTGAGCGCCCACCCCTCGTCCCGCGGGATCAGGTAGATGACATCCGACTTGACGCTGGCGAAGCTCACGTGCCCCAGGCTCTGGAGGATGTGGCCGAAAACGTCGCGGCGCCAGAGGCGGTCCTTGGGGATGTCGCAGACCGTGCGGAGCATCCGATCCGTCGGTGAGCCCTGCACCAGCAGGAACGCCATCGTGAAGGTCAGGTAGCGCGGCTGGCCGCGGTACGCGTCCGGCGTCCCCGAGGGGCCCTTGCGCGCGCCCTCCTCGGTGATCATGCCGCGGGACCACATGCCGTAATCGTTGAGCGCCCGGGAATCGTCGTCGAAGTAGTCCCAGCACCCCTTCTCGAGGACGTGCAGGTTGGCGAGCAGCGCCACTTGCGCGCGGCGGTACTGGTGCCACTTCTGGTTCAGGCTCATCGTCGCGCAATGGCCCATGATCGACTCGTGCAGGGTGCGCTGCAGCGGGCTCCCGGGGTCGATGCGCGCGCACACCTCCATCGCGAAGATCGAATGCTCCACGATCAGCCTCCGTATCCGCCCGAGGCCCGGTTCCACGAGCCGCTCCGGCTGAGCGCCGCGCCGAGGATCACGCCGGTGCCGAGCGCCACGACGACAGGCACCGTCCCGAAGGCCTCCGGGCCCCGCGGCGCCCCGCCGGGCGCGCTGCTGCTCGAGAACGGCGTCGCGCGCAACGTCGGCGTGTAGAGCTTGCCCGGCCTCCTCACCCCCGCGGACGGCTCGACCGGCGCCGGCGGGCGCGGCGGCCCCCACGGGTAGTCCACCCAGAACCAGCCGTGCGACGCGGCGGCACCGCCGTAGTAATAGGGAGGCCAGTCTTCTGTCTCGGCCGCGGGCTTCGCCTCCGCGGGGTCCGGGGCGAAGACGTTCGCGGCCATCATGCGCACGTCGAGCTGGCGCGCCCGGTAGGCGACGAGATCGTCGTTGAGGTCGTCGGACTCGATCGTATCCAGGTCGGTGGGCACGACATAGAGCACGTGGCGGCCCCCCCGGTCCCAGAGCGCATCGGCGGCAGGCAGCCTCGCGACATACCGGTTGTCGAACTGCGACGCGTCGTCCGAGTACGCCGAGAGCCGCTGCCGATCGAGGACGAACATCGTCGCGCGGAGGCCGGGAGCCGAGCGGGCGAAGAGCGGCTGATAGTAAGCCGCCGCGGCGAGCGTCAGGTGCGCCTTGACGACGCCGCGCGGGTGCGGCCAGTTGTCGAAGGTGAACACCGGCTCGAACGCCTCCGCCGCGCCGGCGGCGAAGGCCACCGACTCGGGGCCGTCCAGGTCGACGATGACCACGATGTCCCGGCGGAGGCCGCTGTCGGTGCGCGCGGCCAGGAGCAGCGACGCGAGCGCCTTGCCGCTCCGGTAGGCGCGGTCCATCGCCAGCGTGAAGATCGGCCGGAGCACGTTGATGAGCGGCGTGACGGGCGCTGGATCGCCCTGCGCGACGACCGTGGGCGTCGCCGACGGCGACTCGAACAGCGAGGGCACGTAGTAGGCGCGCAGGGCCTCGTCCGCCGGCCGCAGGTCCGTGGACATCCGGGCGAGCGCGCCCTGGTCGAACGGCTTCTTCGACTCGCCGTCGAACGTCACGCTCTCCTGCGCGGCGCCGAAGCTCCAGCCGAAGGTCCGCTGCATGTCGAGCGCCCGCTTCCGCTGGACCTCGGTCTCGTCGTCCGAGCACCCGTCGGCGGCCACGGCGATCGCGGCCGCGACCCCCGCGAGCCCGACCGCGCCGAGCGCGAGCATGATCGCGCTCCGCCGCGAGGCGTCCTTCGGCGCCTCGGCGAGGCCCTGGTGCCACCAGCGCGCGCCCACGATCCCGGGCTTGTCGAGCACCTCGGCTCGCTCGAACGGCTCGTCCAGCTTGCTCACGCGGCGGCCTCCCCGGCGTCGCGAGGCGCGGGCCGCGCCGCCGGGGCGCCGTGATCGCGCCGGAGCGCCTCGATGAGCTCCGGCGTGAAGGTGCCGTCGACGCGCAGCGAGTACCTGAAGAACGGATCCGCCTCGACGCCATGGTAGTCGTGATCGTTGAACCAGTAGGCGCGGCCGGCGACAGGCGTCTTCCGCCGCGCCTGCTCGTCCCACAGGAACAGGCGCTTGTTGCCCGCCGGGCAGAGCGTGATGAAGTGGTCGGGCTCGCGCCGCGCGCTCTCTCGCAGCGCCCCTTCCGCTTCTTCAGCCCCCTCCCCTTCTTCAGCCCCCTCCCCTTGCTCCCCGTCCCCGTCGCGGTGCACCGTGCCGTGGTCGTTCGCCTCGAGGCCCATGATGTTGCAGCGCCCGATGGACGAGAACGGCAGTCGCTTCACGTACGCGATCGTCTTCGGGAAGAACGACCGCGCCAGCCGGGTGAAGTCCTTGCCCTCGCTCCGGCTCTTGTCGCTCCAGTAGCGGTTGGGGATCAGCTCGACATAGACCTTCCAGGGGAAGTAGACCCCGTGGCGGAACTTGAGCCAGAGCATCTGCCGGCGTGAGAGCGGTAGTTCGCGCTCCTCGCCGAACTCGAGCGTCGCGCGGGATGACCGGTCGATCGCGGCGGGGTCGTCCGAGAGGCGCTGGAACGTCAGGAACTCCTCGTCGCTCAGGCCGCGGATCACCTCGCCATAGTCGGCGAGCGCTTCGCCGCGGCGCGACGGCGGCATGATCCCCATCGCGCGGTGGCTGCCTCCGGTGTAGTCGATCGGCACCTGCGTGAGCGCGAGGCAGATCTCCTCGTGGATCTCCGCGAGCGGCGAGAGATCGAGGTACGGCTCGAGATCGATGTAAGGGCGCGCCAAGATGCCCTGAATGCCCTGGGTGCCTGAGTCGCGATGAGGTTCGGCCATGGGGACGCCGCGGGGGCCGGGTCGCCTCGCCCGGCACGCCTACCCATATCACAAAGGCCACCCCGCCCCGCAAACCCGCAAGGCCGGAGACGCCCCGCGCCGCCCGGCGCTACGTGAGCCCAGGGCGGCCGGACAGCAGGCGCCGCAGCCCCTCCTGCAGCGAGGCGAACGTCGGGAGCCCCTCGAAATCGAGGCCACACTCGACCAGCATCCGCGCCGTTTGACCCGAGATCCCGACGATCATGCACTGTGCGCCGAGGAGCTCGGCGGCGCGCACCGTGTCGCGCAGGTACCGCGCCGCGTGCTCGTCGATCTGCGGCACCCCGGTGACGTCGAGGATGACGTGCTGCGCGTTGTTGGCGGTGATGCTCTGCAGGAGCACGTCGAGGACGCGCGCGGCCCGGTCCGGATCGATATGGCCGATCAGCGGCAACGCCAGGATGCCGCGCCAGACGCGGAGCACGGGCGTGGACAGCGCGGCGATGGCGCGCTGCTGCTCCTCGCTGATCCGGAGCTGCTCGGCCAGCTCGGCCGTCCGCTCGACGACCGCCGCCTCGAGCCGCTGTTTCTGGGCTCGCAGCTCCTCCTCCGAGTGTTTGAGCTCTCCGACATCCATGTGGAGCTGGATCACCTCGCGCGGCCCCGCTGTATCCTCGACCGGGAGGAGCGCCGAGGCGACCCAGCGGGCTGAGCCGTAACCGATCAGCTCGACCGGATCGTACCGGATCGTCGGCAGCCGCGTGGCCTCTCCGTCGCGGAAGGCCCGCTCCACGACGGGCAAGAACCCACCCGCGGCCACCTGCGCGTCCTCCAGGAGGGAATACTTGCCGTGGATTTCCTCCGGCCGGAGCCCCCACAGCCTGTCAAAGCAGGGGTTTGCCTCCGCGCTGTAACCGTCGCGGTAGATCTGGACGCTGACGACGCCACCGTCGTAGAGCGCCTTGAAGCGGCGCGCGGGGACCTCGAGCTCGGCGACCCGCCGCCGGAGCTCCTCGTTCTCGCGCCGGAGCTCGTCGATGGTCTGCGCTTCGTGAGGAGTGCCGGCGGATTCGGTGGGTTCCATGCTCATTCGTGGGTCCTGAAGCGCGGGCCTAGCGTGCTCAGCGTCGCAGCGGCGACTCCAGATCACCGGGAAACGGGATAGAATAGAGGAGCCACGAGCGCGCCGCAAGGCGGACAGCGCACCGGAGCCGAAGACCGTACACGTGCCAACGCAGGCGGCGCGGGACGGTCGAGCTCGCTGAGGCCGTCGCAGGAGCCGTCTCCCTCGGTGCGAGCACAGAAGTCGTCGACTGCTATCATGACGTCGAGCACGTGAGTGTCGCCCTGGGCGCGGCGCACCGCGAGGAGGCGGTGAAAGCGCTGCTTGGCGGCCGCCGTCGGTGATTCCATCGTCAGGGAGCGCGCCACACCCGACCCGCACGGCCCGCAGACGCTCCGCGCCGCCGGCGCTCGGGCCTTGTGACGTCGCGGCGCGTTCTGTAGCGTGCGGGCCCATGGATCTGTCCTACGTCATGGGGTTCGGGCTGGGCACCACGCTCGCTCTGCTCGCCCTCCTGCGCATCGGGCAGCGGCTCTTCTCGCCGGCGCACACGGTCGCCCGCGATCTCACCGAGACCAACGCCGCGCGCCGGCTGCTCACGGTCGGCCAGGTGCTCGCGGTGTTCCTCGTCGCCGCGAACGCCGTCAAGAACTGCCTCGACGGGTCGAGCTTCGCGCGCGACCTCCTCTGGGTGGGCGCGTTCGCGGTCGTGGGCCTCGTCCTCGTGATCGCGACCGGTCAGCTCGGCATCCGGCTCCTGCTCAGGGCGCGGCTCCCGGCCGAGATCGAGCGGGGCAACGCCGCGGCCGGGCTCGCGGCGGGCGCGCACTACGTGGCCACCGGGCTCATCACCTCGCGCGCGATCGCCGGCCAGGACCTCGGCGATCTCGCGGTCTCCCTCGGCTTCTTCCTGCTCGCGCAGGCCACGCTGCACGTGTTCATCTCGCTCTTCCGGGCGCTCACCACCTACGACGACGCCGAGCAGATCCAGGGCGAGAACCTCGCGGCCGCGCTGAGCTACGCCGGCGCCTCGATCGCCGTGGCGGTCATCATCGCGCGGGCGCTCGAGGGCGACTTCGAGGGGCTCTTCGTCTCGCTGAAGGGCTATGGCGGCGTGCTGCTCTACCTGCTCGCCCTCTACCCCGTCCGGCAGCTCCTCGTGCAGAGCCTGCTGCTCGGCGCGCCGCTCTCGCTGCGCGGCGGCCGCCTGGACGCCGGCATCGCGGCCGACCGCAACGAGGGCATGGGCGCCCTCGAGGCGGCGACCTATCTCGCCACCTCCATCGCCATCGCGCGCCTCCTGTGAGCGACGCGCTCCGCGCCTACGACGCCTTCGCCGCGAGGATCGTCGAGACGGGCCTCATCACCGATCCGTGGGTGGACGGCGCGCCGCGCTTCCGCGAGGAGCCGGTGCTCGTCACCGCGGCGGAGCAGCGCTCGCTGTACCGGGCCGCCGAGGAGGTCGCGGCCGTCTACAACGAGCTCTGCCTCCTCGTCGCGGACGAGCCCGCGCTGCTCGACGACTTCTTCTGTCTCACGCCCTGGCAGAAGGCGATGTGGCTCGCGTCGCAGCCGCTCTGGCACGGCATCGCGCGCGCCGACGTCTTCCTGACGGACGAGGGCCCCGCGATCGCCGAGCTGAACTGCGACACGCCGACGGGCGAGGCGGAGGCGGTGGTGCTGAGCGCGCTCGCCGCGCCGGGTCACCCTGGCGCGCGCGACCCCAACGTCGAGCTCGGCGCCCGGTTCTGCGCCATGGTGGACGAGGTCGCCCGCGCGCTGCTCGGCGAGGCCGCGACGCGGCGCCTCGGCTTCGTCTATCCGACGGAGTTCACCGAGGACCTCTCGGTGATCCGCCTTTACCGGCGCTGGCTCGAGGAGCGCGGCTACGCGGTGGTCCTCGGCTCGCCGTACAACCTCGGCCACGACGATCGCGGCCTGTCGCTCTTCGACACGCCGTTCTCGGTGCTGCTCCGTCACTACAAGACCGACTGGTGGGGAGAGCGCTCGAGCGTGTGGACCGACGAGCAGATCCCCGACGCCGAGCCGCTCGCCGGCCCGCTCGGCGCGGTGCTCTCCGCCGCGGCCGACGGGCGCGTCGCCGTCCTGAACCCGCTCGGCGCCGTGCTGCCGCAGAACAAGCGGTCGATGGCGTTCATGTGGGAGCACATCCACCGCTTCTCGCCGCACGCGCAGTCGGTGATAGAGCGCTACGTCCCCGTGACGTCGCGGCTGGAGACGGTGCACCCGGAACTGCTGCTCGCGCAGCGCGAGGAGTGGGTGTTGAAGAGCGATTACGGCGCCGAGGGAGAAGAGGTGATCCTCGGGCGCCACACGCCCGACGGCGTCTGGCGCGCTTCCCTGGCCAAGGCGCGCGAGGGCCGGTGGATCGCCCAGCGGTACTTCGCCGCGCTGGAGAACGAGCGGCGGGAGTCGGTCAACTACGGTATCTACCTCATCGCCGGCGAGGCGTGCGGCATCTACGCGCGCGTGCAGGCCGGGATGACGGACGCGACCGCGCTGAGCGCGCCGGCGCTGGTGCGGTAGGGACGCCGCTGCGGTGCGTGACGCGCCTCAACCGGCTCCGGCGAGCAGCCGCTCGATCTCGTGCATCGTCTCGACGTCATCGCCGACCATCGCCTTCATCGCCTGGATCCTGCGGCACACGATCGCGGCGATCTTCTCTTCGACGGTACCGTCGGCGTACGCCCAGTAGACCTGCGCAAACCGTCCATCGCGGTGACAGCGGCCCTCGATCTGCGCCATCTGGATCGCCGACCACCGCAGATCGTGGATCACCTCCGAGCGCGGCACCTCGTTGTGCTCGCCCTGGTGGAGCGAGATCCCTTCTTCCACGGTGAAGAGCACGACGCTCGACTCGCCGCGCTGGAAGCGGAGGCGCTCGGCCTCCTTCTCGCCGGCCGGCATCGCGCCGTGGATCGTCGCGCACGGGACGCGCTCGCTGGCCAGCGCCGCCTGCACGGCCTCGAGCGTCTCGATGAACGCGACCGAGACCGCGACCTGATGCCCGTTGTCGAGCAGCTCGCGCACGAGCTCCACGGTGCCCGCCACGCGGATGAGCGAGCTCTTCTGCCGCAGGCGCAGCGTCGCGGCGAGCGCCGACCTCGGGTTCGCGCCCTTCGGCACGAGCTCCATCTCGCGGCGGAACGCGGTCCACGCCTGCGCATAGAGCTCGCGCGCGGAGGCGTCGAGCTCGAGGGGGGTGAGGATGCGGTTGATCTCGGGCCAGCCGGCCACGTCCTCCGGGCGACGCCGTATCCCCGCCGCGGGACGGCCGTCGAACAGGAGGGCACGCACCTTCTCGCAGTCCGCCGGATCGCCGCGCCAGTCCCACCTGCCGAACGCGCCGCGCGCGACGCCGAGCCCCTGGCCTTCGCACCACTGCTCGAAGTCCTTCAGGTCGGCGGAGCGGCTCCCGGTCGCGCTCGCCAGGAGCGGCGCCAGATACGACAGCTCCAGCGGGTTCTGCCCCGCGGTGGCCGAGAGCCACAGCACGAACCCTGCGCGCGCGTTGAGCTTGACCGCGAGCTTGGAGCGCGCCGCCGCCGGGTTCTTGCAGCGGTGGCTCTCGTCCCAGATCACCACGTCGAACTCCGCGGCGCTGCCGGCGCGCGCGAGGCCCTTCTTCGACCGGATCCTTCGCCGCGCCTCCGGGGTCACCTCGAAGAGCTTGCCGAGCCGGTCATAATTGATGATCACGATCTCTTTGCCTGCGTCGCCCATCGCCTGAACCGTGCGGCGCCAGTGCGCGACGACGGCGAGCGGGCAGACGATCAGCACCGTCGTGGCGTCCGGCATCCCGAGGACCGCTGCCCAGGCGGTGATCGTCTTGCCGAGCCCGACATCGTCGGCGAGGAGGAACCCGGCGCGCCTCTCGGCCCTCGCGGCGGCGATGGCCCGCACGCCGTCCAGCTGGTGCGGGCGGAGGACGATCGCCCAGGCGGGGGCGGCCGGCGCGGGCGCGGGGTCGTCGTTGAGCTCGTGCTCGACGCGTCGCTCCCACGAGTACGGCGCGGCGCGGAACGGCGCGAGGGCCGGCGGGAGCGCCTCTGCGCGAACCACGAACACGCCGTGCGCCGCGTCCCAGCGCGCGCCGCTCGCGGACGCGACCGCGCGCAACGCGAACGGGATGTCGAGCACGTGGGCCCGCTCCGGCGCCGCGCGCGGCGCGGGGACCGCGGGAGCGGCCGCGCTGGGGGCTCTACGAGGGGCCGAGACGGTCCGCTTGGCGCGCATCATCGTCATGGCGGCCCTGATACCAGCGCGGCCGCGCGCTCGCGAAGGAATCGGCGCGAAGGTTCGGCGCGACCTCCTCCTCGTCGGGCTCGACGCGCCGCGGGCGGGCTACTCGCAGGGCAGGATGCGCAGCACCTTGATCCTGGTGCTCGCGCTGCCGGGCGCGGCGAAGGCGACGCTCCCGTCGGGGAACGCGGCGAAGTCCTGATAGCGGTTGCCGAGCACATCGACCTTCAGCGGCTCGCCTTCGGCCTCGCCTGTCGCGCGGTCGAGCGCCTGCACGTACAGCGCGCGCGCCCGGTCGTTGCGGGCGATGTCGCCGGCGACCGTGGTGGTCTCCCAGGCAGCGAGCATGCGCGAGCCGCCGTAGGCGGCCAGGTGCGGCGCGCGGACGTTCAGGCCCGGGTCGCTGGCGATCGTGACGTCCCGGTCTGCGGCGCCTTCGTTGAAGTGGAGCAACCGCACCTCCGCGAGCCCGTTCGAGCCCGCCGGCTGGCCCGCGCGGATGTCGCTCGTCGTGAGCCAGTAGCCGCCGCCGGCCGCGGTGACGAGGTTTCCGAGGTTCGCGTAGGCGAGGTCGACCGGCTGGATGGTCGTGTAGCTGGGCGCGATCGCGATCCGGTTGTTGTTGTCCGTCTTGCACACCGTGACGAAGCGGTTCACCCGGTCGTCCCAGACGATGCGCTCGTAGCCGCTGTGGCTGCAGCCCCAGTCGAAGCCGTCCCGCAGGAGCTCCCCGTCCGCGTCGACCACCTTCATGCGGTCGCCCTGGTGGATGTTGATGCACCCCTCCTGCGAGACGCTGATGGCGGCGCCGAAATAGCCCGCGTAGCGCGCGCCGTCGGAGGCGATGCGGCCATGGTGAGCGTACCACCAGATCATGGTCACGCTGGGCCCGGTGGGGCCGGTCGAGTAGGGCGGCAGCGCGGCGCTCGAGCTGGTCAGCTTGGTCGCCCAGGTCTCGCTCGCGCCGTCGAAGCGGACCATGTACATGTCGTGACAGGCGATCGGCGGGGCCGGCGGCGTGCCGCACAGGTTCGCCGGGGTGCCGCAATTCAATGTTCCGCCGCCCTCGGCGTCGCGGGTGAGCAGCAGCACGCCGCCGGTGTCGTCGGCGTACAGATCGGAGAAGTCGTTCGCCGGCAGGGCCAGGGGGCGGCCCACGACATGATCGCTCGTGTCGAGCTGGGCGATGTGGACCTGGTCGTCGTCGCCCATCCAGGCCAGACGCGAGCCGCCGGACGGCATGGGCGAGATGACGAGCGGCCGCAGCGCGGCCTCGTCCTCGTTGTTGAGCACGGGGGTCCCGACGTCGATCTCGGTGATGCGGACGCGATCGGGGGTGACGCCGCACGCGCCTGGCTCAGGGTTGCCGCCGGCGCCGCCGCCGCTCGCGCTGCCCGCGCCGCCTGCGCCGCCGCTCGCGCTGCCCGCGCCCCCGGTGCCCCCACCACCGGCGCTCGACGCCCCGATGCCGCTGCCGCTCGCGCTCGACGCCCCGGTGCCCCCACCACCGGCGCTCGACGCCCCGGCGCCGCCGCCGCTCGCGCTGCCCGCGCCGCCTGCGCCGCCTGCGCCGCCGCTCGTCGCCGAGCCCGACTCTCCCACGCACGCCGCGGGCGCGGCGACGAGGACCAGAGACCAGATGACCCGAAGATACCGTATCGACATCACCTCAAGCTACCGGGCGATTCCTTGGCATGACAAGCCATGAAGAGCAGAATCAAACACAGAGATCCTCGCCCTCACAGCCATCCGGCCGTCTCCGCGACCACGGCAGAAACAAGCCTGCTTGCCTGCATGCGTGGACCAGCCCGGGAGGCTTGTTCGCGCGCCGTTGCCGCCCAGAGGGCAGCTCAGAAGATCGTGCTCTTCCACATGCCTGTGTCGGTCGCGCGCTTTCGCGGGGGCGCTCCGGCCGCGCTCCGCGGCGCCTCGGACGCGCGGCGCGCCGCGGCGGGGTTCGGCGCGGGCTCCGGCGGCGCCGCGACGGCGACCGGCGTCGCGACGGCGACCGGCGTCGCTACGGCGACCGGCGATGTCGCCGGGACCGCGGCGGACGCGCCCGCCTGGGGCGCCCTGAACGCCTGCGCCGTGGGAGCGCGGCGCGCGACGCCCAGCACCACACCGCTGGCCGCGCGCAGCGCGGCGGCGGACTCCGGCGGCTCTCGAGGCGGCGCGGTGGCGAGCGCCAGCCCCAGCCCGAGCGCGAGGACGAGGCCGGCCGCCGCGAGGTGCAGCTTGCTCCGCCGCGCCGGCGCAGCGGGCTGCTGCCGCGACTCCGGCGCGGGCGGCTCGTCCGGCGCGCCGGCCGCGGCCACGAACGCCGCGATCATCGGCTTGATGGAGGGGAAGCGGTCTTCCGGATTCAGGGCGAAGGCGCGCGCGAACCAGGCCTCCAGCTCTGGCGGCGCCCCCGGGGCAAGCGTCGACAGCGGGGGGCGCGCGTTGGAGATGACGGAGACGAGGACATCGGCGATGGTGCGGCCTTCGAAAGGCTGCTGGCCGGTGAGCGCCACGTGCGCGACGACCGCGAGGGCCCACATGTCGAGCTGGGGGTCCGCGTGTCCGTCGCAGGTGTGCTCCGGGCTGAGGTAGGCCGGCGTGCCCAGCACCACGCCCTCCGCGGTCTGGCGGGGGAAGTCGGCCGCCAGGTCCTGTCGGATCCACTTGGCGATCCCGAAGTCGGCGATCTTGGCGCGCAGGCGCCCGTCGCGCCCCTCGCGGAGCATGAGGTTCGACGGTTTGATGTCGCGATGCACGATCCCGAGGTCGTGCGCCACGGAGAGGGCCTCTCCGATCTGGCAGAGCAGCGCGGCCAGCTCGGCCGCCGGAACCGGCCCTTGCTCCTGGATCTGCTGCCGGAGCGACCGGCCGCGCACGTACTCCATGACGAGGTACGGGCCTGTCTCCGGGTCCTCGCCGGCGTCGTGCACGGCGACGATGCGGTCGGTCTTGCGCCCGAGCTGCGCCGAGACCTGCGCCTCGAAGCGGAAGCGCTCCATGGCGTCGATGGGCAGGTTCTGGCGCGGGAGCACGAGGAACTTGAGCGCGACGTCGAAGCGCCGGACGCTGTCGTGGGCGCGCCACACCTCGCCCATGGCGCCCCGGCCGAGCGGATCCAGGAGCCTGTATCGCCCGGCGACGACGCGGCCTGGCTGGAGCGCCGCTCGGGGGTCGTGCCGAGCGGCGCGCGGAGCGGCGGGACGGAGCTGCGCCGCGTGCGCGCTGAGCGTGACGGAGTCTCTCGCTGGAGGGTCGGGCTGGCGGCCGGTGGAGGGCGGCTGAAGAACGCCGTTGATCTTCGTCCCGCTCCCGTGTCCCAGATCGGGTGCTGTGCCCATGGGACGACGACCTGGGGTGAGAGTCCGGGACATGTCCGCAGCGTACCGCGAACGCCGGGGGCTTTTGAATGGCCAATACCCTGGATTGCTCGCGCACGCCTCCCTGCACGCCCACACGACAGCGTCGCGAGGCGCAGCTGTGCTGCACTTGTCGCCCACGCGTGAGCGTCGGGCAGCTCTGCTGCACTTATCGTTGATTGAACGACCCGACCCGGGTTGGGCGACCCTGCCCAGGTTGGGCCTCCACCGCACCGCCGTGCCGGTCGATGCTCCCCTCGACCGCGACCACCGGGACGCCGGACGCAACGTGCCGCAGCGCGTCCACCGCCAACCGCTGTGGCGCGATAATGACAATGGCATCGGTATCGAGAATCGCTGCATTCCCAGCCCATTCGGGTTGACATTCCCGCTTGTGAGCGTTCACAATAGCTCCTGCGGGGGGGCAGTTTTGCCTATTGCTCCGGATGGGTCCTCATGCACACCGGGACCTTCGTCATCGACGGCAGCGCGACGAGAGACGGCGGGATGGCGGGCTTGATCCCGCTGTGCGATGCGCCGGCCTGCCTCGAAGTCATTCACGCAGCAGGGCGGGCTCACCAGGAGGTGTCGTGTGAACCGATCTTCATCATTGGCCGCCCCTGAAGGGCGTGTTCGCGCCGCCTTGAAGCGCGCCCTCGGCACAGGTCCGGGTCGCCGCGAGGGCCGGTGTCTCGCAGCCGAAGTCATGAATTTTTCCAATCACGATCGCGACCCGAGCGTCGCGTACAATCGACCGGAGGTAAAATTGTTTGCTCGCAGCAAAGCGGCCTCTCGACTGCGGGGAATGGCCGCGTGCGCGTCGCTCCTCGTCGCAGGGTGCCTGGGCGATATAGGCAATGGCGCGCCCCCCGCGGGCGACGGCGTGAGCCCCTCGGGCGGCGGCGGCGTGAATCCCTCGGATAGCGGGGGCGGCCTGTGCAACCCGCGGCTGGAACAACGGGTCGTGCTGCTCGCCGACCTGCAGTTCACGAACGCCATCCGGGATCTCCTGGGAGACGAGGCCATCGAGCCGGACCAGGCGCCGGACGCGCGGACGAAGCCGTTCGTCAAGAAGGGCATCGTGGCCGGGACCTCCCTTGTGCATGCGCGGCTCGCGAGGGCCGCCTATGCGGCCGACAGCATCGCGGGGCGCTTCGAGCAGGTGACCGGCTGCGCCCCGGGCGGAGATGACGCCTGTGCCAAGACGTTCCTGACGCGGTTCGCGCAGCGGGCGTTCCGCCGGCCGCTGGAAGCGACGGAGCTCGACAACCTGTGGTCCGTGGTTCGCCTCGGGCAAGAGACGAGCTACGAGCGCGGCGTCACGCTCGCCGTCGAGGCGCTCCTCGCGTCCCCCTCTTTCTCCTACCGCACCGAGCTCGGCGACGCCGAGGTCGGCGAGGTGGTGAAGCTCTCCGCGCACGAGATCGCGAGCGAGCTCTCGTTCTTCTTGACCGACAGCCTGCCGGACGCCGAGCTCGCCGCCGCCGCCGACTCCGGCGCCCTGAACGACCCGGAGGAGCTGACGCGCCAGGCCGGGCGCCTGCTCGAGAAGCCCGAGACGCGCAGCAGCCTGAGCACGACGCTGATCGCGGCGTGGGGGCTCAGCAACCTGTTCGGCACGGTGAAGGATCCCGGGCTCTTCCCCGAGTACACCCCCGCCCTCCAGGCGAGCATGTTCCACGAGACCGAGCTGCTCCTCGACGAGCTCCTGTGGAGCCGCGAAGCGGACGTGTCGGCCCTGCTCACCTCGCGGGAGACGTTCGTGAACGGCGCGCTCGCGCAGGTCTACGGCGTGGAGCACACGGGCGCGAGCCCGGAGGAGTTCGTGAAGGTCGAGCTGCCGGCGGACGAGCGCGCCGGGCTCCTCACCCAACCCGGCCTGCTCGCGGCGCTGTCCCGGACCGACAACACGAGCGTCGTCGCGCGGGGGCTCTTCGTGCGCGGCGCGCTGCTCTGCCTGGGGAAGATCCCGTCACCCCCGGAGTCGCTCGCGGACGCGATCAAGGAGCTGCTCGAAGCCGACATGACCGAGCGCGAGCGCGCCGAGACGCGCGCCCAGAACGCCACCTGCGCGGCGTGTCACAGCCAGTTCGACGCCTTCGGCCTGATGCTCGAGAACTACGATCCTGTCGGCCGGTACCGCGACACCCTCGACGGGGAGCCCATCGATTCGCACGTCGACCTGACCCGCATGGATGGCGTCGGTGGGGTCTACACGAGCGCCGTCGAGTTCGCCGACGCCATCGCCAAGACCGATGGGTTCGCCGCCTGCGTCGCCCGGAACCTGCTGACCTACGGCACGGACGACGAGGGGCTCTCGACCCGCGACTGTCAGGTCCAGCGCGTGATCGCGGCGCTGCCAGCGGGTGAGCGGACGCTGCCCAACGTCGTGAAAGCCATCGTGACATCGCCAGCGCTGACCGAGCGCGCGAAGGAGAAGTGATCGTGGGCTACAACCTGTCTTATGCTTGGTCTCGCCGCCGCTTCCTGCAAGGCATCGGCGCCGCCGCGGGCCTCGTCACGGTGCTGAAGGGCCTGGAGTCGGCCGCGGAGGGCGCGGCGCCCCCGAAGCGCCTGCTGATCGTGCAGCGCCCGGTCGGCACCGTGTACGAGAACTTCTGGCCGCAAGGAAACGGGACCAACTTCACGCTCTCCCGCATCCTCACCCCGTTCGCGGCGATGAAGGATCGCATGGTCGTGATGCGCGACCTGAAGCTGCCCTTCGACGGGTCCGTCGGCGGCGGCCACGAGCGCGGAACGGTGCTGATGACCACGGGTACGCGGACCAAGCAGCTGTATCCGGGCAACGGCGGCGACGATCCGGTGGCCGAGGGACCGAGCATCGACCAGCTGCTCGTGAAGCAGTCGGCCGAGCTCCAGGGCACCCCCATCGCGTCGCTCCAGGTCTCTTGCGACAACCGCGCCGACACGCCCGAGGTGTCGACCCGCCATATGTCGTACTCGGGCCCGCGCGCGCCGATGACGCCCTACTACCAGCCGCTCGACGCGTACCGGCGGGTGTTCGGCACGCTGATGCCGGGCGGCCCGACGGGCGAGAACCTGGACGCCCTGGCGCGGGCGCGCCTGGAGAAGAAGAGCGTGCTCGACTTCGCGATGAAGGACCTGCAGCGCCTTCAGAGCCTCGCGCCGAGCTCGCAGCGAGAGGCGCTCGAGGGGCACGCCGCCGCCATCCGTGAGGTGGAGAAGGAGTTCGACGCGGACCCGAGGGATCCCGCTTCCTGCGGCGTCGCGCAGGAGCCCGAGGTCATCCAGGTGAGCGGGCACATCGATCCTTACGGGAGCTCGCACGTCGTCAACGAGCGCGACGACGTGAAGCACGCGCGCATCGGGGCGCTGCACTTCGCCGTGATCAAGGCCGCTTTCCGCTGTGACCTGACGCGCGTGGTCACGTTCCAGTGGTCCCCTGGCACGAACCACGTGAGCTTCGGCGAGCTGTGGCCCCCGAACTCCGCCATCTTCAAGGTGCACCACACGACGAGCCACGATCCCGATACACCCGACACGCTCGAGTTCCTCACGCGGGTGGAAGAGTTCTACGCCGGCTACGTCGCCGGCTTCCTGAAGGAGCTCGCGGAGACCAAGGACGTGGCCGGCGGGACGCTGCTCGACACCACCCTGGTCCCGTACATCACGGAGGTCGGCACGCGGCACCACAACTGGGACAAGATGCCGTGGGTGATGTTCGGCGGCGCGGACACCAAGCTGCGCGGCGGGCAGGTGTGGACCAACGGCAACCGCGGCCTCCGCTCCACCAACGACGTGTGGATGGCGATCGCGGGCGCCTTCGGTGCCCCGGATCTCGTGATCGGGGACAGCGACCTGCGGACCAAGGCGGTCGAGGGGCTGTTCGGGTGAGCGGAGGCCTGCCGGGCGCCTGTGTCTGGGCGCTCGAGCCGGTCCGCCGCCGTCATCCCCCTGGGCGCGAGGGCTCGCCGGCCCGTCGCGCCCCCATGAACGTACACACGACGGTCTGACCAGCGCCACGACGCTGGCGGCGCGGGCTCACCGGCGCTTCGGCACCGCGGTGCTCTTGCGCATCACGAGCTCGGCCTCGACCACGACGCGCGGCGCGGAGCGCTGGCCGCTCTCGATCTGATCGAGCAGGATGTGGAGGCACCGGCGCCCGAGCTCGGAGAAGTCCTGGCGCACCGTGGTGAGCGGAGGCGTGAAGTAGGCCGCCTCCGGGATGTCGTCGAACCCGACGATGCTGATGTCCTGCGGCGTCTCGCGCCCGTTCTCGTGCAGGAAGCGGAGCAGGCCCAGCGCCATCTGGTCGTTGCCCACGAACACGGCGGTCGCGCCCGCCGTGCGCACCAGCTGCGACGCGAGCTCGTAGCCGGAGCGCGCGCTCCAGTCGCCCCGCAAGAGCGGCGGGACCTCCGCGCCGGCCGCCTGCAGCGCCGAGCGCCAGCCGTCGATGCGCTGGTCGGCCTCGAGCCAGTCGGTCGGGCCGGCGATGTGCCACACCGTCTTGTGCCCGAGATCGAGCAGGTGGCGCGTCGCGGCCACCGCGCCGCCGTGCTGATCGACGGCGACCACCGGCACCGAGTCGTCCGGCCCGCCCTCGACGGCGACCACCGGGACGTCGGAGGTGAGGTGGCGGAGCGCGTCCACCGCCGACCGCTGCGGGGCGATGACGACGACGCCGTCCGCCCCCTGATCGCACAGCCGCTGCACGGCCTCCACCACCGGCGCGCGGCTGAGCGACCTCAGGCTGGCGATGCTCACGCCGTAGCCCGCGTCGTGCGCCGCCTCCTCCAGCCCGAGGAGCGTCGACGCCGGACCGTAGAGCGTCGTGTCGAAGCTGACGACACCCAGCGTCCTCGACCGCCCGGTCACGAGCGCCTGCGCTACCGAGCTGGGCCGGTAGTCGAGTTGGCGGATCGCGTCGAGCACCCGCTCCCGCGTGTCGCGGCGCACGTGGGGGCTGTCGTGCAGTACCCGCGAGACCGTCTGGTACGAGACGCCGGCGAGCTTGGCCACATCGACCATGACCGCTGCCCGGCGCCCTCCTCTCTTGACGCGGCGCTCCTGAGCAGACCCGCCAGCCTTGTCATCCATCGGGGCCGGAGGATAACCTCGGACGGACCGATTGGAATTGACATCCGTCATGTGAACGTTCACATTGATTTCGGGGCTCATTCTTTTTCTGCTTTTACCGAGCAGCGGGTCGTCTCATGCGCACCGGGACCTTCGTCATCGGGATTGATTTCGGCACGGACTCTGTTCGCGCTGTGGTCGCGGACGCGACCAACGGCGAGCTCGCGGGGGCCGGGGTCGCGCCCTACCCGCGCTGGGCGCAGGGCCTTTACTGCGACCCTCACGCGCACCAGTTCCGCCAGCACCCGCGCGACTACCTCGAGGCCATGGAGGCGGCCGTCGGCGCCGCCCTGGGCCAGGCCGGCGCCGACGTCGCCGCGCGCGTGCGCGGGATCGCGGTCGACACCACCGGCTCCACGCCGGTCCTCGCCGACGCGAAGGGCAGGCCGCTCGCGCTCTGCCCCGGCTTCGAGGAGGACCCGGACGCGATGTTCATCCTCTGGAAGGACCACACCGCCGTGGCCGAGGCGGCCCGGATCAACGAGCTCGCCCGGACCTGGGGCGGCCCTGACTACACGAAGTTCGAGGGCGGCGTGTACTCGTCCGAGTGGTTCTGGGCCAAGGCGCTCCACGTCCTCGAGACGAGCCCGGCGGTCGCGCGGGCGGCGGCCACGATCCTGGAGCACTGCGACTGGATCCCCGCCGTCCTGACCGGCACCGACGATCTCGGGCGGATCAAGCGCAGCCGCTGCGCCGCCGGCCACAAGGCGATGTGGCACCCGGAGTTCGATGGATATCCGTCGAACGACTTCCTGGCGCGGCTCGACCCGCGTCTGCCCGCGCTCAGGGCCACCCTCGGCTCGCGCACCTGGACCGCGGACGCGCCCTTCGGGACGATCTCGCCCGAGTGGGCCGCGAAGCTCGGCATCCCCGGCGACGTCGTCGTCGCGGTCGGCGCCTTCGACGCGCACATGGGCGCGGTCGGCGGCGACATCCAGCCGCACCACCTGCTCAAGGTCATGGGCACGAGCACGTGCGACATGCTCGTCGTCCCGAGGACGGGCGCGCCCGAGGTCCTCGTCGCCGGGATCTGCGGCCAGGTCGACGGCTCGATCCTCCCGGGCGCGATCGGCTACGAGGCGGGGCAATCCGCGTTCGGCGACGTGTTCGCCTGGTTCAAGCAGCTCCTCAGCTGGCCGCTCCTCGCGATCCTCCCCTCCCTCCCCGGCGCCGGCGGCTCGCCCCGCGAGGGGCTCGCCGACGCGATCACGGAGCGGATCCTCACCGAGCTGGACAGGGCGGCCGCGGAGATCCCGCCGGGGAAGACCTCCGTCCTCGCGCTCGACTGGCTGAACGGGCGGCGGACGCCGGACGCGGACCAGCGGCTCAAGGGCGCCCTCGTCCGGCTCGACCTCGGCACCGACGCCCCGCGGATCTACCGCGCGCTCGTCGAGGCGGTCGCCTTCGGGTCGCGCGCCATCGTCGAGCGCTTCCGGTCCCAGGGGATTCGCATCGACGGCGTCATCGGCATCGGCGGCGTCGCGCGCAAGAGCCCGTTCGCCATGCAGGTCCTGGCGGACGTGCTCGACATGAACGTCGAGGTCCGCGCCGGAGAGCAACCGGTCGCACTCGGCGCGGCGATGTTCGCCGCGACGGCCGCCGGCCTGCACGCCACGGTCGAGGGGGCGCAGCGCGCGATGTCGCCAGGGACCGAGGCCATTTATAGGCCAGACGCCGCTCGCGTCGCGCTCTATGATGCGCTGTACAGGGATTATGTCGCGCTCGGGTCCTTCGTGGAGAGGGAGCTGACGCGATGAGCGGAGTTGTCATGAAGGATTTGCTCGAAGGCTTCGAAGTTTGGTTCTTGACCGGCAGCCAGGACCTCTACGGTGAGGAGACGCTGAAGCAGGTCGCCGCGCACGCGCGGGAGATCGCCGCTCACCTCGACGCGTCGGGCAAGCTCCCGGTCAAGGTCGTCTGGAAGCCGACGCTCAAGAGCCCCGAGGCCATCCTCGCCGTCTGCCGCGAGGCCAACGCGTCGCCCCGGTGCGCCGGCGTCATCACGTGGATGCACACGTTCTCGCCCGCGAAGATGTGGATCGCGGGGCTCACGCGCCTGGAGAAGCCGCTCGCTCACCTGCACACGCAGTACAACCGCGAGCTGCCCTGGGGCACCATCGACATGGACTTCATGAACCTGAACCAGTCGGCCCACGGGGACCGCGAGTTCGGGTACATCGGCGCGCGGCTGCGGATCGAGCGGAAGGTCATCGTCGGCCACTGGACGGACGGCGACGTCCTCGCCCGGCTCGACACATGGGCGCGCGCCGCCTGCGCCGCCGTCGACGCGCGGCGGCTCAAGATCTGCCGCTTCGGCGGGATGAACATGCGCGAGGTGGCCGTCACCGGCGGCGACCGCGTCGAGGCGCAGGTCAAGCTCGGGTGGGCGGTGAACGGCTACGGCGTGGGCGATCTCGTCGGGCGCATCGCCGACATCGACGAGGGCGAGGTCGATCGCATCGTGGCGGAGTACGGCGACGCGTACGCCATCGCGCCCGCGCTGAGGAAGGGCGGCGAGCGCCACGGCGAGCTGCGCTACGCGGCGAGGCAGGAGGCGGCGATGCGCTCCTTCCTCGTGGAGGGCGGCTTTGGCGGGTTCACCACGACGTTCGAGGACCTGCACGGGCTCAAGCAGCTCCCCGGCCTCGCCGTCCAGCGGCTGATGGCGGAGGGCTACGGCTTCGGGGCGGAGGGAGACTGGAAGTCCTGCGGCCTCGTCCGCGCGCTGAAGGTCATGGCGTCCGGCCTGCGCGGCGGCGTCTCCTTCATGGAGGACTACACCTACCACCTCGTCGCGGGGAAGGAGCGGGTCCTCGGCGCCCACATGCTCGAGATCTGCCCGTCGATCGCCGCGGGCAGGCCGTCGCTCGAGATCCACCCGCTGTCCATCGGCGGCCGGGGCGACCCGTGCCGGCTCGTGTTCGACGCCGGGACCGGCCCCGCTGTGAACGTCGCCATGGTCGACATGCGCGGCCGGATGCGGATGGTCGCCAACGAGCTCGAGGCGGTGGCGCCCGACGCGGAGATGCCGGAGCTGCCGGTGGCGCGCGCGGTGTGGATCCCGAGGCCCGATTTCAAGCGCGCTTGCGAGGCGTGGATCCTGGCCGGCGGCGCGCACCACTGTGCGCACAGCCGCGCGGTCACGATGGAGCACATCGAGGACTTCGCCGCGATCGCCGGCGTGGAGCTGATCCGCATCGGCGACGGGACCGAGATCCGGGCGCTCAAGAACGAGCTCCGCTGGAACGACCTCGCCTACCGGCTGGCGCACTGAAGGGGCAGGACGTGAGCGCTTCCTACCGAGAGCTGCGAGAGCGCGCCTTCGTGGCGAACATGGAGATCCCTCGCCGGGGGCTCGCCATCTACACGTTCGGGAACGTCTCGGCGTTCGACCGCGACCGGGGCGTGCTCGCCATCAAGCCGAGCGGCGTCGCGTACGATCAGCTGACGGTCGACGACATCGTGGTCGTCGACCTCGAGGGGAAGGTGGTCGAGGGCCGCCTCCGCCCTTCCTCGGACACCCGGACGCACATCGTGCTCTACGCGAACTTCCGCGGGGTGGGCGGCGTCGTCCACACGCACTCGACCTACGCGACGGGCTGGGCGCAGGCGGGCACGCCGATCCCGATCTACGGGACGACCCACGCCGACCACCTGGCCGAGGACGTGCCGTGCACCGAGGTGATGGGCGCGGACGCCGTGCAGGGCGACTACGAGACGGAGACAGGCAGGCAGATCCTCGAGTGCTTCAAGGAGCGGAGCCCGCTCCACACGCCGATGGTGCTCGTCGCGGGCCACGGCGCCTTCGCGTGGGGAGAGGACGCCGACAAGGCGGTCTACAACGCGGTGGTGCTCGAAGAGATCGCGAAGATGGCGTTCCTCACCCGCACGATCCACCCGGGCGCCGCGCGCCTGCCCGACGCGATCGTGCGCAAGCACTTCGACCGGAAGCACGGGAAGGGCGCGTATTACGGCCAGAAGTGAGGCCGGGCGTCAGGCAACGACGACGAGCAAGCCGCCTCGAAAGACGGGGCGCATCACGGATGAAAAGGAGCTGCGCCATGAAGAGAAGCCGTTTTGTCGCCGCGGCAGTGGTGGTCCTGACCGGCCTTTTGGTGATCCTCGGGGGTCTGGGCTGTCAGTCGGAGAAGAAGAAAGTGACGCTCGGGTTCTCCCAGATCGGCGCGGAGAGCGAGTGGCGGACCGCCAACACGAAGTCGATCGAGGAGTCCGCCAAGGAGGCCGGGATCGACCTCAAGCTCTCGGACGCCCAGCAGAAGCAGGAGAACCAGATCAAGGCGATCCGGTCGTTCATCGCCCAGAAGGTCGACGTCATCGCCTTCTCGCCCGTGGTCGAGACCGGCTGGGAGCCCGTCCTGCGCGAGGCGAAGGCGGCCAAGATCCCCGTCATCCTCAGCGATCGCGCCGTGGACGTGAAGGACGACAGCCTCTGGGTCACCTTCATCGGGTCGGACTTCGTCGAGGAGGGCCGCCGCGCTGCGAACTGGCTGGTCGAGAAGACGAAGGGCCAGGAGGGCACCGTCAACATCGTCGAGCTCCAGGGCACCGTCGGCTCGGCCCCCGCGATCGATCGCAAGAAGGGGTTCGAGGAGGTCATCAAGGACAAGCCCAACTTCAAGATCATCCGCTCGCAGACGGGCGACTTCACCCGCGCCAAGGGCAAGGAGGTCATGGAGGCGTTCCTCAAGGCCGAGGGCAAGAACATCAACGTCCTCTATGCCCACAACGATGACATGGCGATCGGCGCCATCCAGGCGATCGAGGAGGCGGGCCTCAAGCCCGGCAAGGACATCATCATCATCTCGATCGACGCGGTGAAGGGCGCGTTCGAGGCGATGATGGCCGGGAAGCTCAACGTGACCGTCGAGTGCAGCCCCCTCCTCGGGCCGCAGCTCATGAGCGCGGTGAACGACCTGGTGGCCGGCAAGACGCTGCCCAAGCGCATCGTGACCCAGGAGGGCGTCTTCCCCATGGAGACGGCCGCCCAGGAGTTCCCGAAGCGCAAGTACTGAGCGCGGGCGCGCTGTCGCCTGTCCACCTACATCTCAGCAAGCGCGGGGAACCGGGAGACGACCGGGTTCTTCATCCCCTTCCCCGCCCCCCATGGTCTAGTGCCAGCACAACCCTGAGCATGCGCGACGGTCATCGCCGCGCGAGAAGAGCGTGAACGATGGCGAGCGAAGCCGTGCCCGTGCTCGAGATGAAGGGGATCTCCAAGGGTTTCCCCGGAGTGCAATCGCTCTCGTCGGTCGACTTCCGGCTGTTCCCGGGAGAGGTGCACTCGCTGATGGGGCAGAACGGCGCGGGCAAGTCGACGCTGGTCAAGGTCCTCACCGGCGTCCACGCGCCGGACGGCGGGAGCATCCTCCTCGACGGCCGCGAGATCAGGCCGGCGAGCCCGCTCGACGCGCAGAAGCTGGGCATCAGCGCGGTCTACCAGGAGGTGAACCTCTGCACCAACCTGTCGGTCGCCGAGAACATCTTCCTCGGGCGCGAGGGCTCGAGCGCCTTCGCCATCCCGTGGCGGGAGATGCGCCGGAACGCCGCCGCCGTGCTGAGCGACCTCAACGTGCACATCGACGTCGCCGCGCCGCTCTCGGCCTACTCGCTGGCGGTGCAGCAGATCGTCGCGATCGCCCGCTCGCTGACCGCCAAGGCGAGGATCCTCATCCTCGACGAGCCGACCTCGAGCCTGGCCGAGGACGAGGTGCGGACGCTCTTCTCGGTCGTCCGCCGCCTCAAGGCGCAAGGGATGGCGATCCTCTTCATCTCGCACTTCCTCGACCAGATCTACGAGATCTCCGACCGGATCACGGTGCTGAGGAACGGCCAGCTCGTCGGCGAGTACCTGGCCGCCGAGCTGCCGCGCGTGCAGCTCGTGACGCGGATGGTCGGCCGCGAGGTCGCGGAGGACGGCCCGCGCCGGGCCGAGCGCGACCGGGCGGCGAGCGCAGCGGGCGGGGGCGGCGGGGGCGCGACCTTCTTGCGGACACGCGGCCTCGGCAAGAAGGGCTCGGTCCGGGACATCGACCTCGAGGTGAAGCTCGGCGAGGGGCTCGGCATCGCGGGCCTCCTGGGCGCCGGAAAGACCGAGACGGTGCGGCTCCTGTTCGGGATCGACTCGGCGGATCACGGCGCGATCGAGATCGACGGCGAAGACGCGCGCATCGGCTCGCCGATCGACGCGATCGCGCGCGGCCTCGGCTTCTGCCCCGAGGACCGGAAGACCGAGGGCATCCTCGGCGACCTCTCGCTGCGCGAGAACATCATCATCGCCCTCCAGGCGAGGCGCGGCATCTTCCGCAACCTGTCGCGGGAGCGGCAGGACGAGATCGCCGACCTCTACATCCAGCGGCTCGGCATCGTGGCGGCCGACGCGGAGGTGCCCATCTCCAAGCTGAGCGGCGGCAACCAGCAGAAGGCGCTCCTCGCCCGCTGGCTGGCGACCGACCCGCGCATGCTGATCCTCGACGAGCCGACCCGCGGCATCGACATCGCGGCCAAGGGCGAGATCATGGGCCAGGTCGCGGAGCTCTGCGACCGGGGCATGGCGGTGGTGCTCGTCTCCTCCGAGATGGCCGAGGCGCTGCGCTACTCGGACCGGCTCGTCGTCCTGCGCGACCGGCGCAAGGTCGCGGAGCTCGCCGCCCGCGAGGCCGACGAGCAGGCGGTTTACCACATCGTCGCCGGAGGTGAGGCGTGAGCGCGGCCGCCTCCCTTCGCCAGCTCACGAAGAAGAGCACCTTCTGGCCGGCGGCGATGCTCGGGCTGCTGCTCCTCTTCAACCTCGTGAGCAGCCCTCGGTTCTTCGCTATCACGGTGAAGGACGGCCACCTTTACGGCAGCCTCATCGACATCCTCAACCGCGCCTCGCCGCTCATGATCGTCGCCATGGGGCTCACCCTGGTGATCGCCACCCACGGCATCGACATCTCCGTCGGCGCGGTGGTCGCCATCTCGGGCGCCGTCGCGGCGGCGATGATCGGCGGCCAACTGGTGCTGAACGGCGGGGCCGGCATGGCGGACGTGACGCAGTACCCGTTGCCTGTCGTCCTCTGCGGCGCGCTCGGCGTGGCGCTGGTCTTCGGCATGTGGAACGGAGCGCTCGTGTCGTTCCTCGGCATGCAGCCGATCATCGCGACGCTGATCCTGCTCGTCATGGGCCGGGGCGTCGCCCAGCTCATCACGAACGGCCAGATCATCACGATCTATTACAGCCCTTACCACGTGATCGGGAACGGCTTCTTGCTGGGCGTCCCTGTCGCGCTGTTCATCGTCGCCGGCGTGGGCGCCGTCCTCTGGCTCCTGACCCGCAAGACCGCGCTCGGCCTGTTCATCGAGGCAATCGGCGTCAACCCGGTCGCCTCGCGGCTGGCCGGCATCCGCGCGCGCTCGATCACCTTCGCCTGCTATGTCGTGTCCGCGCTGTGCGCCGGCATCGCCGGTCTCATCGTGAGCTCGAACGTCAAGAGCGCGGACGGCAACAACGCGGGCCTGCTCTTCGAGCTCGACGCCATCCTGGCCGTGGTCCTGGGCGGCACGTCGCTCTCCGGGGGCAAGTTCACGCTGGCGGGGAGCGTCCTCGGCGCCCTGATCATCCAGACGCTCACCACCACGATCTACTCGGTCGGCGTGCCGCCCGAGGTCAACCTGGTGGTCAAGGCGCTCGTCGTCTTCCTGGTGAGCATCCTGCAATCGCAGAAGGTCAAGGATCTCATCGGGAAGCAGCGGGCGAGGAGGGTGGCCGTATCATGAGCGACACCGCCGCAGCGACACCGCCGCAGCCACGGAGGCATCCATGAGCGACACAGCCGCAGCCACGGGGCGATCCATGAGCGACACAGCCGCAGCCACGGGGCGATCCGTGAGCGACACCGCCGCGAGCGCCGGGCGACCCGTCCGGCTCGACCCGAGGCACCTGCCGCTCGCCGTCACCGTGGGCCTGTTCGTCCTGATGTTCGGCGTCGGATCATGCCTGTTCGACGGGTTCTTCTCGCTGCAGGTGTTCCTCAACTTCTTCATCGACAACGCGTTCCTGGCGATCACCGCCATCGGGATGACGTTCGTCATCCTCTCCGGCGGGATCGACCTCTCGGTCGGCTCGGTCATCGCGCTGACAACGATGGTCTCGGCGTCGCTCGTCGAGCGGCACGGCATGAGCCCGGCCGTGGTCATCCCGCTCGTCCTGGCCATGGGCGCTGGCATCGGCCTCGTGATGGGGCTTGTCATCCAGTACTTCGAGGTCCAGCCCTTCATCGTCACGCTGGCGGGCATGTTCCTGGCCCGCGGGCTCTGCTACCTCATCAGCATCGACTCCATCACGCTCACCGACGGCTTCTACGTCGCCGTCTCGTCGCACCGCATCCCCTTCCTGCTCGACACCTCGATCACCTGGAACGTGGTCATCGCGCTGGCGCTGTTCGCCGTGGCCATCTACCTCGCGCACTACACGCGCTTCGGCCGCATCGTCTACGCGATCGGCGGCAGCGAGCAGTCCGCGCTGCTGATGGGCCTCCCGGTGCCGAGGACCAAGGTGCTCATCTACACCTTCAACGGGTTCTGCTCGGCGCTCGCGGGCGTCGCCTTCACGTTCTACATGGTGTCCGGCTACGCGCTGCACGCGGGCGGCATGGAGCTGGACGCCATCGCCGCCGTCGTCGTCGGCGGCACCCTGCTGACCGGCGGCCACGGCACGGTGGTCGGCACCCTCTTCGGCGTGCTCATTCTCGGCACCATCCAGACGCTCATCATGTTCGAGGGCACGCTCAGCTCCTGGTGGACGAAGATCGTCATCGGGCTCCTCCTCCTGGTTTCCTGCCTGCTCCAGCGGCTGCTCGCGCGGCGGCCGGGCGGGGTCGCGCGAGGAGGATGACAGGAGCGCCTCCCTGCTGTGCCAGGCGTGATCAGACCGGCACCCTCCGGGAATTCCGAGCCTGACCAGCGAGCCGCGAGCCTGGGGACCCCAGCACGCCCTTCCGCGGCAGCGGGCGACGATCGAAGACTGTCCGTTCACCAACCAGAGAACTCAGACGGACCAAGCGAGACGCGGGCGACGACGCGACGCTTGAACGCCGGAGAGCCTCTGCGCGCCCGACCGTCGTCTCCACGCGCCGCTGGCGGCTCGGACCAGAGCGGAAGGCTCGCCGCGCCGGGTGTTTGTAAAGTGATTTGACAATCAGGGATCATCCCGCCGGCAGGCGCAGGCCCGTCCTGCGCTGCAGCCTCATGGTCCCGAGGAGCTGTGTTGTTGTGCCCTGCACGTCGCGCGCGCCGGCGGGAGTCCATCCGCGGGAACAGTCGAGGAAGGCCGCTCATGACGACCATCGAAGAAGATTGCAGGGCCAGCGAGCTGGGGGGGGTCAACGAAGGCGGCGCCCGCGCGGAGCGCGCCGGTCGCCCGTGTGCCGGCCAGGGCAGGCGAGCGCTCGGCGCGCTCCGGAGGAGCTTCAGGCCGATGCTGCGGACAGGGCTCCTCCTGGGCCTCCTGCCCCTCTCCCTGTCGTTGCTGGGGAGCTGCTCGACGCCTGACGGCACGCCGCCGACCTCCGGAGGTACGGGCACGCAGCCGGGCGATCCGGGCGCGCAGCCGGGCGATCCGGGCGCGCAGCCGGGCGATCCGGGCGCGCAGCCGGGCGATCCGGGCACGCAGCCGGGCGATCCGGGCACGCAGCCGCACCCGGAGGATCCGGAGAAGTACGTCTCGTTCGAGCCCAGGTCCGACAGCTTCCCCCTTGTCGCCGGCGGCAAGGCCGCGCCGCTCGTCGTGAGCGCGAGCGACCACCCGGGCGTGATCCGGGTGGTGAACGACCTCAAGACCGACATCGGCCGGGTCACGCAGGTCGAGCCCGAGGTCTCGCTCGACGAGATCCCGGCGGCGGAGGACGTCGTGCTCATCGGGACCCTCGGCAGGAGCCCGCTCGTCGACAGGCTGGTGAGCGAGAAGAAGCTCGACGTCACCGGCATCGAGGGACGGTGGGAGACGTCGCTCCTCCAGGTGGTGAACGATCCGGTGCCGGGCGTGCGCCGCGCGTTCGTGATCGCGGGCAGCGACCCGCGCGGGGCGATCTTCGGCGCGTACGACGTCTCGAGGAACATCGGCGTGTCGCCCTGGCACTACTGGGACGACGTCCCCGCGCACAAGCACAGCGAGCTCTACATCCTGCCGGGGCGCTACTCGCAGGGCGAGCCGAAGGTGAAATACCGCGGCTTCTTCATCAACGACGAGAACCCCGCCCTCGGCACCTGGGCGCGCAACACGTTCGGCCCCGCGCCCAACGCGAGCGCCCCGAACGGCTTCGATCACGAGCTCTACGCCCATGTGTACGAGGTCATGCTCCGCCTCAAGGCGAATTACCTGTGGCCGGCCGTCTGGGGAAGGTCGCTGTTCGACGACGACCCCGAGAGCCAGGCGCTGGCCGCCGAGTACGGGATCGTGATGGGGACCTCGCACGAGGCCCCGATGATGCGAGCGCAGGACGAGTGGAACCGCCACGGGAGCGGGGAGTGGAACTTCGATAACAACGCGGAGTACCTGAAGAAGTACTGGGCCGACGGCATCCGGCGGATGAAGGACTACGAGAGCGTGGTGACCGTCGGCATGCGCGGCAACGGCGATCTGCCCATCGACAACGGCGGCAACATCGATCTGATGCAGCGGATCGTGCAGGCGCAGCGGCAGATCCTCACCGAGGTGACCGGCAAGGAGGTCGCCACCATCCCGCAGGTCTGGACGCTCTACAAGGAAGTCCAGAGCTTCTGGGACGACGGCATGCGCGCGCCGGACGACGTGATCATCAACTGGTGCGACGACAACTGGGGCAACATGCGCGAGCTGCCCGACCTCTCCGCGGCGCCGCGGGCCGGCGGGTACGGGCTCTATTACCACTTCGACTACGTGGGCGGCGGCCGGAATTACAAGTGGGTGGACACCAACCTCCTCCCCAACATCTGGGAGCAGCTCCACCTGTCGTATCGCTACGGCGTCGATCGGCTCTGGGTGGTGAACGTGGGCGACATGAAGAACGAGGAGCACCCGCTCGAGTTCTTCCTGGACTACGCGTGGAACCCCGAGCGGTGGCCGGTGGAGCGCATCCCTGTGTGGGAGCGGCAGTGGGCGGCGCAGCAGTTCGGGCCGGAGCACGCGGCCGAGATCGCCGAGGTCCTGACCATGTACTCCCGGCTGCAGTCGCGCCGGAAGCCCGAGCTGCTCAACCGGGCCATCACCGTCAGGGCCGGCGCCGACGTCGGCAGGGACCCGAACAACGCCATCGTCTACAGCGACGGGAGCCCCTTCAGCCTGATCCACCACGACGAGCTGGAGCGGGTCGTCGCCGAGTGGCAGGCGCTCGCGGCCGAGGCGGAGCGGCTCAACGAGGCGCTGCCGGCGGACTACCGTGACGCCTACTACGAGCTCGTGCTCTACCAGGTGAAGGCCAGCGCCAACCTCTATGCGCTCCGCCTGGCCGGCTTCAAGAACATCCTCTACGCCGCGCAGGGGCGCGCCGCGACCAAGGACATGGCCGACGCCGCCCAGGCCCGGCTCGCCGACGACAAGTCGATGTCCGCCTACTACAACAACACGCTCGCTGGCGGGAAGTGGAAGGGCTTCCAGACGCAGCCGAAGATCGGCTACGGCGGGAACTATCCGGACTCGGGCTGGCAGCAGCCGGAGCGGAACAACGCCGTCCTGGAGGACTTCATCTGGCCGGAGCTCAAGCAGATCAACGTCCCGCGCGCGGCGGACATGGGCGTGGCCATCACCGGGTCCGACAAGCACTGGCCCGCGGAGCAGACGGCCGCGGTGCTGCCCGAGCTCAGCCCGTTCCAGACCCAGCCGGCGCAGCACATCGAGGTCTTCAACCGCGGCCAGGAGCCGTTCGATTATACCATCGAGGCGGCCGTACCCTGGGTGACGGTGGCGCCGAACAGCGGCAGAATCGAGAAGGAGGCGCGCGCGACGGTGAGCGTCGACTGGGACGCCGCGCCCACGGGGACCACGGAGGTGCCGATCACGGTGAAGGGCCCGGGCGGCAAGACGGTGATGGTCAAGGCCGTGGTCAACAACCCGGACGTGAACCGCGCGGAGCTCGAGGGGTTCGTGGAGAGCAACGGCTACGTGTCCATCGAGGCCGAGCACTTCACCCGCGCCGTGAGCGCGGACCCGATCACCTGGCAGCTGATCCCGCACATCGGCCGGACGGCGGGCGGCATGACGCCCTTCCCGGTCACGTCGCCGCGGCAGACGCCCGGCGGGGAGAGCCCGCGCCTCGAGTACGAGATGAACCTCTTCACCAGCGGCAAGGTGACTGTCTGGGCGTACCTGTCGCCGAGGAACAACGTGCTGCACAGCGACGGGCTGAAGTACGCCGTGTCCATCGACGACGGGCAGCCGCAGATCGTCAACGTCACCACGGCGCTCAACGGGGTCCCCATGAACAAGTCGTGGGAGAGGAACACCTCGGACAACGTGAACCTCACGTCGACCACGCACACCATCGCGCAGCCCGGCGCGCACGTGCTGAAGTTCTGGATGGTCGACCCGACCGTGGTGGTGCAGAAGATCGTGGTGGACACAGGCGGCCTGAAGCCGAGCTACCTGGGGCCGCCGGAGAGCTTCCGCGTGACGAAGTAGAGAGGCCCTTGGGCCACCCTCCACTGGAAAGGCTGATGCAGATGACGCTTGCTCCGGAAAACGAGAAATCAAGTTGCGCAGACGGGCCGCCCAGGAGACGGTCCCATTCGCTGACGGTCCTGAGATTTCCGCTCCTTCTTGTCGGGCTGCTGAGCATCGCGCTCGCGAGCGCCTGCTCATCGAGCGGCGCCGATGAGCCGAGCGGGGGGACCGGCAGCGGCAGCGGCTCGAGCGGCACTGGCCCCGGCGCCTCGGGCGGCGGCGGCGAGGGCACCGGAGCCTCGGGCGGGGGCGTCGTCGGCAGCGGCGGCGGCACCGGCGCGGGCACGGGAGGGGGCGAGAACACGGGCGGCGCGTCGGGCTCCGACGAGGAGTATCCCGTGCCGGATTCCCTGCCGAACGAGACCGGCGCTGACCTCTGGCTCAGGTACCCGAAGCTCCCGATTCCGGGGCGCCTCGCGGAGTATCAGGCGGCCTTCAAGCGCGTGGTCAAGTCCGGGAGCGGCGCGAGCCTCGACATCGCCGAGGCCGAGCTGGTGAAGGGCCTGAGCGGCTTGACGGGCGGAACGGTCGCGACCGGCGCGGCCGTCGAGGGCCCTGGCGCCGTGGTGATCGGGACGGCCACGGCGAGCCTCATCAAGGACCTGCCGCTCGCGGCGCGCCTCGGAGCCCTGGGCCCCGAGGGCTACGTCGTCGAGACAGCGGACGTGGGAGGCCAGTCGGTGATCGCCGTGGCGGGCAACACGGAGGTGGGCGTGCTCTATGGCACCTTCGCCCTCCTCCGGCACGCCCAGAGCCACAGCGCCCTCGCGGGGCTGTCGCTCGGCGGCTCACCCAAGATCGAGCACCGCATCCTGAACCACTGGGACAACCTCGATCGCACGGTGGAGCGCGGCTACGCGGGCCGGTCCATCTGGGACTGGAGCGCGCTGCCGGGCACCCTCTCTCCCCGATACAAGGAGTACGCGAGGGCCAACGCCTCCATCGGCATCAACGGGACCGTGCTCACGAACGTGAACGCCAACGCGCAGGTCCTGACGCCATCGTACCTCACGAAGGTCAAGGCGCTCGCCGACGTCTTCCGCCCTTATGGCATCAGGGTCTACCTCACCGCCCGCTTCAGCGCCCCGATCGAGATCGGCAACCTGAGCACGGCCGATCCGAACAATTCCAGCGTCAAGCAGTGGTGGGTGAGCAAGGTCAACGAGATCTACCAGCAGATCCCCGACTTCGGAGGCTTCCTGGTGAAGGCGAACTCCGAGGGGCAGCCGGGGCCTCAGGACTACGGGCGGACGCACGCCGACGGCGCCAACATGCTCGCCGACGCGCTCGCGCCTCACGAAGGCATCGTCATATGGCGCGCCTTCGTCTACTCGGACGACAGCCCGCCGGACCGCATCAAGCAGGCCTACGAGCAGTTCAAGCCGCTGGACGGCAAGTTCAAGAGCAACGTCCTCGTGCAGGCCAAGAACGGCCCGCTCGATTTCCAGCCTCGAGAGCCGTTCCATCCGCTGTTCGGGGCCATGCCCAAGACGCCCCTGGCCCTCGAGCTCCAGGTCACGAAGGAGTACCTCGGCGAGGACACGCACCTCGCCTACCTCGGCCCGCTCTTCGAGGAGGTCCTCAAGGCGGACACCTACGCGGACGGCGAGGGCTCGACCGTGGCGCGGGTCATCGACGGCACCCTGCACGGCTACGCCACCACCGCGATCGCGGGCGTCTCCAACGTGGGTGACGACACGAACTGGACCGGGTCCCACATGAACCAGGCGAACTGGTACGTCTTCGGGCGCCTGGCGTGGAACCCGGATCTCTCCGCGGAGGCCATCGCCGAGGAGTGGGTCCGCCAGACCTTCTCGAACGACCCGGTCGTCGTCACTCCGGTCGTTCAGGTGATGATGAGCTCCCACCAGGCGCTCGTCGACTACATGACGCCTCTCGGGCTGGTCCACATCATGGGCAGCGACCATCACTACGGGCCGGCGCCGTGGGTGAGCAACCTGAGCCGCGCCGAGTGGAACCCGGTCTACTATCACAAGGCGGACGCCCGCGGCATCGGCTTCAACCGCTCGTCCTCGGGCAGCAACGCTGTTGCCCAGTACTTCGGGCCGGTAGGGCAGAAGTTCGGAAGCCGGGACACGGTGCCCGACGACTTCCTGCTCTTCTTCCACCACGTCGGCTGGCAGGACGAGCTGAGCTCGGGGAAGACGCTCTGGGAGGAGCTCGTCCATCGCTACAGCCGCGGCGTGGACGAGGTGGGGGTCATGCGAGAGACATGGGCGTCCGTCGAGGGGCGCATCGACGGACAGCGCTTCAAGGACGTGACCGACTTCCTGAAGATCCAGCACTACGAAGCGCGCTGGTGGCGCGACGCGTGCCTCTCCTACTTCGGCCAGTTCGGGAACCTCCAGGTCCCGAGCGGCTACGCCCCCACGGCGAACTCGCTGAGCTTCTACCAGGGGCTCAGCTGCCCGTCCGACGTGAAGAAGCCCCGCTGCTCGCAGATCTACACGGGCGATCCGTCACCCGCCATCCTCCCCTGAGAGCGGCCAGCCTCTCGCTGATCCGCCTGCCCACCCCGCCCGGTTGCGACCACTAAGCGCTGGAGGCGCTGCCCTGGGCGTCGGGGGCGCGGCCCGAGGCGCCGCCCGAAGCGCCGGCGGAGCGGCGGCCGCGGGCCGCGCCGGCGAGCGCGAGCCCGAGCAGCGCCGCCTGGACGAGGCACGTCTCCACCTCGGGGTAGATCCCGATCGCGGCGACGCGAGGGAGCGGCAATCCATGGACCGGCACCAGCCCGCAGAGCTGGAGGGCGGCCACGCCGCGGCCGGCGAGCGGTACGCACAGCAGGCAGGCAACCCAGGCGGGAGGGCTCGCCCAGCGGCGCGCGGCCGCCCGGCTCACGCGGATCGCGAGCGCCGCGCCGGCGACGAGCAGCGCGAGCGCGAGCAGGGCACCCGCGACGGCGGGCGGCGCGACCGGGAGGGACACGCCGAGCGCGGCGTCGAGCCCTGAGAACGCCGCGCCGAAGCTGGCCAGCAGCGCGGTCGCGAAGACGACCGCGCGAGCGCGCCGCGACAGGCCCTCTCGCGATGGCTCGCGCGGGCGCGCCTGCCGCGCGTCGCGCCACAAGGCGAGCGCCGCCGCGCCGGCGACGACAGCGACCGCGAGCGAGGTCGCCGCGCCGGCCACCAGCGTGCGCCAGAAGCCCGCCATGTGCCCGAGCGCCGCCGCGACCCACGCGGCGAGCGCGAGCAGCAGGGCCGCGCCCGACGCGACGTGGACGACACGCCGGCTCCGGGACGGAGCGACGACGGCGAGCGCGGCGAGGAAGAGCGCCGCGGCGGCGAGCTCGCGCAGCAACAGGCGGCTCGAGACAAGGGCGACGAGCCGACCCGGCACGCCCCCGGAACGGGCGAGCGATACCTCGGCATAGGTGGCGTCGCGCAGGAGCGCGGCCATGCCGGCGTCCAGCGCGTCCGTGGTCGCGCCAGCCGCCGCGCCGGCCGCGAGCGCCGCTCGCAGGGCGAAGGCGCCGTCGCCGAGGTCGTCCGCGAGCGCCTCCTTCACGGTGCGGACGCTCGCCTCCGCCGCGTCGATGCCGTCGAGCTGCGCCGTGTCGAGCGCCGCGCGCGCCTCCACGAGCCGGCCCTCGCGCAGGGCGGCGCGCCCCCGGTCGAGCGCGGCGCGCGCGGTGGTGAGGGGTGATGACGAGGCCTCGGGGGCATAGGGGACGCGCCGCCGGAGCTCCGCGAGGAGGGCCGCGTGCCGCTCGGCGGGGATCCCGCGCGCCGAGAGCTCGGCGCGGAGGTCCCCGTCGGAGCGGAGCGCGAGCTCGACCACGGAGTAGCCCGGCAGATCGAGCGGCCGCGGGGCGGCGGGCTGCGGGTGGTGGAGGCCGGCGACGTGGAAGGCAAGGTCCCAGCGCTCGCTGGCCGTGAGAAAGGTGAACGGCACCATGGCCGTGCCGTTGACGCCGAATCGAACGGTGGACTCGACGGCCGTCGGCGCGAGCTGCTCGGCGATGTCCGCGTCGTGGAAGTTCGCCGGGTGCGGGACGAGGCTCGCCGCGCGCTTCGTATCGGCGTGCCCCGTCGGGCCGTGGCAGCTGGCGCAGTTCTCCTGATAGAGGGCCGCGCCGCGCTCCGCGTCGGGCCGCGAGAGCGGCGCCTCCGCCAGCCGGAAGGCGGCGGCGACCCGGTCGCGCGCGGCCCTGGCCGCAAGGGCGACCCGATCCGCGGAGACCTTCGCCTCGACGAGCGCGCGCACGTCGGCGACGCCCTGGGCGAGGTCCCCCGCCCCGCTCTCCAGCGCGGACGGCTGGATACGGGCGGCGATGTGGATCGCCTCGCCGAGCAGCGTCAGCTGCTCGTCATACTCGATCGCGCTGGTGACGGCGCCGTCCGCCACGCAGCCGCCATAATCCATGGCGACGTAGCCGAGCATATGAATGAGGCGGCGCGCCTCGACCTCGGCCGGCTCCCCCGCGTCGGCCAGCGCGGGACGCTCGCCGACGAGCAGGACAGTGGCCGGGATGGCCAGCAAGGTGGCCGCACTGGCCGCGGCCAGTGCGGCCAGCGCGGCCACCCGCGCCGGCGGTGAGGGCGGCGAGCGCGGCGAGGGCAAACAACCGCTCGGCCCCGGCGCCTTCATGTGTCCAGGTTCCGGGTGGGCGCGAGCGCGGGCGCAAGCGCGGGCGCGGGCGCGAGCGCGGGCACGGGAAAGAAATCGGAATGACACACTTCCCTCATACAATCGAAAAGGAGTTCATGCTAGCTTCCCGCGGTTGTGCTGCGTCCCTCGTCAACGACAATGGTTTGAGGTCCTTCTGATCATGATCGCACCCCGTGGCGCTCCGGGTCGCCATGCCGCCTGGCCAGGGAGCGGAGAGGCTTTGCCAGGTTAACCTGCTGCTGCCGATCGGCGGCTCCGCGGCGAAGACCCCCGCCCTCCCGGCGGAGGCAAGCCGGCAAACAAGGCCGGGACCACCGGAGCCAATCGTCGGCAGAATTGTCGGCAACGGACGCGCATTCAAGGATGTCGCGTCCGCTCAACAGGTACAGCGAAATCGTGTCGTGCTCTGAGCACGATCCGGCTTCGCTCGCCCTCTCGCGCCGTGCAGAGACGCGGGATGCGCCAGATGCGCTAGATGCGCTGGATGCGCGGGATGCCACCGTGGTGGATGTGCGAGGCGCTCTCCGATTTAGGATGATAGTTCATGCGCGCCTGCGGTAAGGTGATAGCAGCGCGTCCACGTCCGATGCGCTGATCGCGCGAGGTCTCAGGCGCGATCCGGTCGATGGCGTGACCGCACCAGGAAGGTGCTCGGCTCGCCCATGGCGAAGGTTTGTCGGAGGCACGCGGGATGAATGAGGAAACACGGAGGGTGAAGCGATGAAATTTAACCCCGGACGTCATCTGACCATCGCGTCGATGGCAGTGACCATGACGATGGCGTGGGCCGGACAGGCGGCCGCTCAGTCGGTGGTGAGGCAGCCCTATCTGCAATCGTTGACGCCCAGCTCGGTCTATGTCGTGTGGACGACCGACGTGGGCACGAACAGCCGCGTGCGCTACGGCACCGATCCAGCGAACCTGACGCAGACGGTGGACCTCGGCGCGCTCGCGACCCAGCACGAGGTGTTCATCGGGGGCCTCGCCCCGGACACCCGCTACTATTACAGCGTCGGCACGTCGAGCGCGGTGCTGGCCGGCGGCTCCTCCTCCTTCTACTTCGAGACCGCCCCGCCCGTGGCCACGCCGAAGAAGTTCCGGGCCTGGATCATCGGCGACACCGGCTACAGCGGCAGCGCGCCCTGGGCGACGCGCGACGCGATGCTGAGCTTCGTCGGCGCGTACCGCCCCAACCTGTTCCTCCACATGGGGGACATGGCTTACAACTTCGGCACCACCGACGAGTTCACCAACGGCTTCTTCGCTCAGTACGCCACGATCCTCCGCAACACGGTCGTGTGGCCGACGTTCGGCAACCACGAGGGCCTGAGCTCCGACTCGACGACGCAGACCGGTCCTTATTACACCGCCTACGTGCTCCCCAGCGCCGGGCAGGCCGGCGGGGTGCCCTCCGGGACGGAGGCTTACTACTCCTACGACTACGCGAACGTCCACTTCGTCGTCCTCGACGGCTACGGCTCCTCGCGCTGGTCGACCGGCGCGATGGCGGACTGGCTCGCCGCCGATCTCGCCGCGACGGACCAGGACTGGATCATCGCGTACATGCACTTTCCCATGTACACGAAGGGCAGCCACGACTCCGACGAGGACTGGCTGATCATCGAGCACCGGGAGAACCTCGCGCCCATCCTGGAGGCGGGCGGGGTGGACCTGGTGCTCGCCGGCCATTCGCACAACTACGAGCGCTCGTTCCTGGTGGACGGCGCCTACGACACGCCGACCACGGCGGCCGGGCACATCGTCGACGGGCACGACGGCAAGCCGCTCGGCGACGGCCCCTACGTGAAGCTCCCCGGCAAAGGGGTCCACGAGGGGACGGTCCATGTCGTCGCGGGCCACGGCACCTACGTGGGCGGCGCCGGAGGCCACCCGCTCATGTACTTCAGCGAGCAGCAGAGCGGCTCGTGCCTCCTCGACGTCGAGGACAACCGGCTCACGCTCTCCAACATCCGCTACGACGGCGTGATCAGCGATCGCTTCGCCATCGTGAAGGGACCGGCCCTCGACGTCGCCGCGCCCGACGGCGGAGAGCGCCTGGCCCCGGGCGGCGTCTACCCGATCCGCTGGGCGACCTCGGGCAACGTCCCCACCGTGCGGCTCGAGTACACGACCGACGACGGCGCGACCTGGACCACGATCGCGAACAACGTCGCCAACACGGGCCGCTACAACTGGGTGGTTCCGTCCGTGGACACGTCGACGGCCCTCGTGCGCGTCTCCGACGCCCAGAATGTGCTGCTCTCCGACGAGAGCAACGCCGGCTTCACGATCCAGAGCCTCCCCCGCACGGCGGTCTACTTCGGCGATTACTGGGTTTACGACGACCAGGGCGTCGACCGGGGTACCGCCTGGCGAGGCCTCACGTACGATGACTCCTCGTGGAAGGGGGGCTGGGGACAGCTCGGCTACGGCGACGGCGGGGAGACGACGGCCCTCTACCGGGCCACGCCGTCGTATCCCACCGCGTACTTCCGCAAGATCATCCCGATCGACGGGCCCGTCGCGCAGGCGACCATGAAGCTCATCCACGACGACGGCGTGGTCGTCTGGCTCAACGGCAACCAGGTGGCATCGAGGCGCGTATCCGGCACGGCCTACGGTGACTATGCGGGGCAGGAGTCGCGCGATGACGAGCTCTCCACGGTGACGCTCTCCCCGAGCTCTTTCGTGGTCGGGAGCAACATCATCGCCGTGATGGTGAAACAGTCGGCCCCCTCCTCGACCGACCTGTCCTTCGATATGGAGCTGACGCTCACGTACGCGCCGCCCGGGGGCGGGACCAGCAGCTCGACCAGCAGCAGCTCGACCACGAGCAGCTCGACCAGCACCAGCTCCAGCGTCTCGAGCTCGACCAGCACCAGCTCCAGCGTCTCGAGCTCGACCAGCACCAGCTCCAGCGTCTCGAGCTCGACCAGCACCAGCTCCAGCGTCTCGAGCTCGACCAGCAGCTCGACCACGAGCAGCTCCAGCGCTTCGAGCTCGACCAGCACCAGCTCGACCACGGGCAGCGTCATGATGAGCAGCTCGATGAACGCGAGCAGCACGGGGTCGGGCGGCGCCGGCGGCGCGGGCCCGGGAGGTACGCCCGTGTGCAGGACCGTGCAGCGCGGCGTCTTCGGCACGGTCTGGGACGCGACGCTCTGGTCGGGCTCGGCGAATTACCAGGACGGGGCGTACACGTCGATCTACTCGGGCGGCGGCGGCACCGGGGCCTTCCGTACTGCGCTGCTCTGGTTCAACCTCTCGTTCATCCCCGCAGGCGCGCCGGTCTACTCGGCCACCTTGACGATCAACCAGGTGTACAAGATGCCGCTGACCCTCGTCCGCCTCCACCAGGCCCTCGCGCCCTGGGGCGAGACGACCGTGAGCTGGTCCAGCTACAATCAGAGCTGGGATCCGCTCAGCTTCGCGTCGATCATCTCCGGCAACGGCGCTGGCGATCGGACCGCCGATCTCACGGACATGGTGACGGACTGGGTGAACGGCGTCCCGAACTACGGGATCGTGCTGGAAGAGGACGCGACGGCTTCCACGCAGTGGCGGGCCAGCGAGGACACCACGCCGTCGCGCCGCCCGCGCCTCGAGGTCTGCTACGCAGAGTGACCGCGCGGGATAGCGCCCCGCCGGACGTCGCCCGCTGATCTCATCACCTCATCCGGGCCCAGCTACCCCAACCTCGGTTGGGTCCCAACCCGGGTCGGTTCCTCCCGCAGCGTCTCCAGGATCACCCTCCGCAAGCACGCACCGGCAGGGTCCCTGTGCGTCCGCTCGTGCCACGCCAGCCACATCTCGTGCCCGAGGTCCGCCACGGGCAGCTCGACGAGCCGGACCGGGAGGTGCGACCCGAGCGCCACGGCGACGCGACGAGGCATGAACGCCACGAGGTCGCTGCCCGCCGCCGCCATCGCCGCGGCGGCGAACCCGGGGACCACCAGGGCGATCCGGCGGACCAGGCCCTGCGCGCGGAAGGCCTGCTCGACCAGGGCGTGACCCCGACCCGGACGGCCGAGCGGGATGTGAACGTCGATGAAGCCGAGCCGCGGGAAGGCGCCCCGCGCCAGCCGCTTGCCCACGATCGGGTGATCGCGGCGGACCACCCCGACCGTCGGATCCCGGTAGAGCGGCGCGACGCGCAGCGCTGGGTCGCGCTTCCGCATCCCGATCGCCGCGTCGATCCCGCCCGCGGACAGGCCCCCGGACGCCACCAGGTAATCGACGCTCACCACGCGGAGCCGCGCGAGCGGCATCTCCCGCGCGAGCGCCGCCGCGACGGGCGGCACGTCCGCGATCTGCGAGTTGTCGGCGCAGGCGAGCGTGAGCTCCCGGGTCGACGTGAGCGGATCGAACGCCCTCCGGTGCTCGATCATGGACCGCAGCTGACCCATCGCCGCGGCGAGCTCCGGCAGCAGCTCCTCCGCCGCCGGCGTCGGCGCCATGCCGCGGCCGTCGCGCACGAGCAGCGGATCGCCGAGGAGCTCGCGCGCCCTCGCGAGCGCGTTCGACACCGCCGATTGCGTGACGCCGAGCCGCCGCGCGGCGCGCGTCGCGCTGCGCTCCTCCAGCGCAACCGCGAGCACGTGGAGCAGGTTGAGGTCGATGCTCGATAGATTCACCACGGTGATGACATCTATCACGAACCATCACTGGAGATGGCACGTGGCGCCTGCGTAGATACGGCCATGTCCACACGTGAGAGAGGCTCGACGCGCGCGCAATGCGCTCTTCTCTGGCTCGCGGCCGCCGGGCTGGCCGCCTCCGGCTGCGACGATTTCCGCCAGTGCGATCCGCCCGACCCGGGACGCCAGGCCGAGCTGCCCGCGGCGCTATCGCAGACCGGCCTCTACGCCGACATCGCCGCGGGCACGGTCGCGAGCGACGTGGTGACGTACGAGCCCGGGTTCGAGCTCTGGAGCGACGGCGCGGAGAAGCGGCGATTCCTCCGACTGCCGCCCGGGGCGCAGATCGACACGAGCGATCAGGATGCGTGGCAGTTCCCCGACGGGACCCGCTTCTGGAAGGAGTTTCGCAGGGACGGCGCGCTCGTCGAGACACGCGTGCTCGCCAAGGTGGGCTCCGCCCCCGAGGACTGGGCCGCGGTCGCCTACGTCTGGAACGCCGAGGGCACCGACGCGCTCGCGACCCCCGGCGGCGCCGACGACGCGCGCGGGACACCGCACGACGTGCCCGCGGCGGCCGAGTGCATGGGCTGCCACGGCGGGACGGAGAGCCGGGTGCTCGGGTTCTCCGCGATCCAGCTCGCCTCCAGCCAGGGCGAGGTCGACCTCCGCGAGGTCGTGGCCCGCGGGATGCTGTCGGATCCTCCGCGCCAGCCGATCGAGGTGCCCGGAGACGCCGTGGCGCGCGCCGCCCTCGGCTGGCTGCACGCGAACTGCAGCCATTGCCACAACAAGCGCCGCCCGGAGAGCGACGGGGCGCGCTGCTACGACCCGGAGCGCCGCTTCGATTTCACCCTCCGGGTCGCCGATCTCGCGTCGGTCGAGTCGACCGCCACCTATAGAACCGCCGTGGGCACGGTGATTCACGCGGGCGATCCCGACGAGAGCGACGTGATCGAGCGCGCCCGGAGGCGCGATCCGGACTGGCCCTCGATGCCGCCCCTCGGCACCGAGATCGTCGACGAGGCTGGCCTCGCGGCGCTGCGCGCCTGGATCCGCGGGCTCTAGCCCCTGGCCTCGCGCTGGCCTCCCGGCCGCGGCGCGCCGGCGCCAGCGCGGTCTTTCGTGGGATCCATGCCGTCGCGGCCCGCCCGTCCGGCTGCCCGACGGAACGGAAGCGGACGGCGCTTTCGCCACACTGAGACACTCCGCGACGCCCGCGCCAGCCGCCACGCCGGAAGCGGACGGCCTGCTCCGACGGCCCGCGCGGTCAAGGCTCGTGACGCGCTCCGGTCTCGCCAGTATGGCACATGGCTTGCCAGCGCGAGCACGAGCGCACGAGCGCGAACGCGAACGATGCCAACGAGCGGCGAGCAAAGAGACCGGCTCTCAGCGAGACCTTCCACCATCATGCCCACTCGCTTCGACAACCTGACCGCGCGCCTGCGCAGCGCGTGGAAACCGATCAAGCAACCCACCGCCCCGCGCGCCTACCGATGCCAGTGCGGCAGGCCGGTGTTCTTCCGCAACAGCCGGTGCCTGGCCTGCGATACGCAGCTCGGTTACGAGACCGAGCGCGCCAAGGTGCTGCCGCTGAAGGCCGGCCCGACCGAGGGCGCCTGGCAGCTCTGGGACGACACGGCGGACCCGCCGCGGCTCTACCGGCGCTGCGGCAACTTCGACTCGGCGTCGGGCTGCAACTGGCTGGTCCCGGTGGAAGGGCAGGAGACGCCCGCGCTCTGCGTGGCGTGCCGGCTCAACCGCACCATTCCGGACCCCGCCAACGACGAGCACCAGGCGCTGTGGCGCCGCATCGAGACGGCCAAGCGACGGCTCGTGTCCCAGCTCCTGGCGCTGAACCTGCCGGTGAAGTCCAAGGTCGGCGAGGACCCGGAGCACGGGTTCTGCTTCGACTTCCTCGCCTCGCCGCCGGACGGCCCCCGGGTGATGACCGGCCACGCCGACGGCGTGATCACCTTGAACATCGAGGAGGCGGACGACGCCACGCGCGAGCGCATCCGCGCGGCGATGCGCGAGCCTTACCGCACGCTGCTCGGGCACTTCCGCCATGAGGTAGGTCATTACTACTGGGACCGGCTGGTGCGCGACACCGGCTGGCTGGCGTCGTTCCGGGAGCTGTTCGGCGACGAGCAGCAGGACTACGCCGCCGCGCTCAAGGCCAACTACGAGCAGGGCCCGCCGGCCGACTGGCCGCAGCGCTTCGTCAGCGCCTACGCCAGCATGCACCCGTGGGAGGACTGGGCCGAGACCTGGGCGCACTACCTCCACATGGTGGACACCGTCGACACGGCGCTCAGCTTCGGCATCGACGCCGACGAGGTGGAGCTCGACGTCGAGCCCTGGGGCGCCGACGCGCTGTGGCGGCCGGACGATCCCGAGGCGAAGAGCTTCCTCGGCTTCGTGAACGCGTGGGTCGAGCTGACGGGCGTGCTCAACGAGATGTCGCGCAGCATGGGCCAGCACGACTTCTACCCGTTCGTGCTGCCGCGCGTCGCCGTGGCCAAGCTGCAGTTCATTCACCTCGTGGTGAGCGGAGCCCCTGCCCCGGCGACCGTCGCGGCCACGCCGGCCGTCAGCACGCCTGACGCCACCACGCCGGCCGCCACCGCGCCGGCCGCCACCGCGCCCGGCGCCGCCGTGCCGGCCGTCAGCACGCCCGACGCCGCCGCGCCCGCCCCGATCGCAGCCATGGCGCCCGACGCGACCTAGCCAGCACTCACCACGCCGCTGGCCCCCCGCCCGCCGTCACCCCGGCGCCTTGGGCCAGGTGAACGAGAAGCTCGCGCCGCGCCCGACGTCGGAGTCGAGCGCGATCGTGCCGCCGCTGCTCTCGATGATCTTCTTCACGAGCGCGAGCCCGATCCCCGTACCCCCCGACTTCTCGCGCGCCTGCAGGGTCTGGAAGATGACGAACACCTTGTCGTGGAAGCGCGGCGCGATGCCGGGGCCGTCGTCCGCCACCGTGAAGCGCCAGTGCGCGCCGGCGTCCGCGCAGGAGATGACGACGCGGCCGCGGGCCTTGTGATGGTGGTGCTTGATGGCGTTGCCGACGAGGTTCATGAAGACCTGCTGGAGCAGCGTCCGCTCGGCCGCGATGCTGGGCAGAGGGCCGGCGGCCTCGACGCGAAAGCCCTCCGGCGGCGACAGGAGATCCACGACCTCCTCGATGAGCGGCCCCACGGCGACGACCTCGGTGGGCACCCGGACGCGCCCCACGCGCGAGTACTCGAGGATGGCGTCGATGAGCGAGTCCATGCGCTGCACCCGGTTCCTCAGGAGCTCCAGGTTCCGCTTCGACTCCTCGGTGAGGTGCTCGCGCGTGTCGTCCTCGATCCACTGCGAGAGGTTCGCGATGCCGCGCAGCGGCGCCTTGAGATCGTGCGACGTGATGTAGGCGAACTGGTCGAGCTCGCGGTTCATCCGCTGCAGCGCCTCCGTCAGCCTCGCCAGCTCGTCCGCGCGCTGGCGGAGCGCGACCTCCGCGTTCATGCGCACCGTGACGTCGGTGCACGCGCCCGTCATGGTGAGCGGCCTGCCGCCCGCGTCGCGGAGCATGCGGCCGCGATCGAGGAGCCAGTGGACGCTGCCGTCGGGCCACACCACGCGGAACTCGAGATCGAAGTCGGCGCCCTCGCGCACGCAGCGGTCCAGCGCGGCGAGGACGCGCTCCCGATCCTCGGGGTGGACGAGGCTCGTGAACTGGTCGATGTGGCGCGCTGTCTTGCCCGCCGGCAGGCCGAAGAGCCGATCGAGGTTCTCGTCCCAGTCGAGGCTGTTCGTGGCCGGATCCCACCGGAACGTGCCTGTCGCCGAGGCGTCGAGCGCCGCGCGGAGGCGCTCCTCCTTCTCCTGGAGCGAGCGCTGCGCCTCGCGCTGCTCGGTGATGTCGTGGCAGGTGCCGAGCACGCGCGCCGGAGCGCCGTCGGGCGCGCGGGCGACCTCGATGCGCGCCTGGATCCAGCGGGTCGCGCCGTCGGGCCGGACGATGCGGTACGTCACCTCGCCCGAGGGCCTCTGGCCGACGATCGCCTCGATCTCCGCGGCGGTGCGCTGCCTGTCCTCCGGGTGGACGCAGGCCATGGCGACGTCGGGGCGAACGCCGCCTTCCTCGATGGGCACGCCGTGGATGCGGTGCTGCTCCTCCGACCAGTCGAGCTTGCCGCTCACGAGGTCCCACGACCAGCTGCCCAGGTGGGCGACCTCCTGCGCCTTCGCGAGCAGCTCGCGGCTCTCGCGCAGCGCGCGCTCGGCGCGGGCGCGCTCGATGGCGATGGCGGCGAGGCGCGTCGCGATGCGGACCACCTCCTCGTCGGCGGGGGTCGGGGCGCCGGGGGTCGACCTGTACACGGCCCAGGTGCCCAGCACCTCGCCCCTCGAGGAGACGATGGGCGTGGACCAGCAGGCCCGCAACCCGAGCGGCAGGGCCAGGTGGCGGAAGTCCTCCCAGAGCGGGTCGGTCGCGATGTCCTCCACGACGACCGGCGCGCGGCGGTGGGCGGCGGTGCCGCACGAGCCCGCGCGCGGGCCGATGAGGATCCCGTGCACCGCCTTGTTGTACGACTCCGGCATGCTCGGCGCCGCGCCGTGGAGCAGGTGGCGGCCGTCGTCGCTCGCGAGCAGGACGCTGAAGCGGCGGCCGGCCGAGTGCTCCTCGGCGTCGCGGCACAGGGCGTCGAGCGTCTCCTCGATGCCCTCGTCGAGGACGATCTTCTCGAGCACCTTGCGCTGCCAGGCGAGCAGGATCTGCTGCCGGCGCTGCTCGGTGGCGTCCATCATCGAGCCGAGCATGCGCACGGCCTTCCCGGTCGCGTCGCGCAGGACGAGGCCGCGGTCGTAGATGTGCGCGTACTCGCCGTCGGCGCGGCGGAAGCGGTACTCGTCGCTCCACGTCGTCGCGGCGCCGTCGAGGACGTCGTGAATGCCGCGGGAGACGCGATCGAGGTCGTCCGGGTGGATCCGGTTCGTCCAGCTCTCGACGCCCGGCTCGATCTCGTAGCGCGCGTAGCCGAACATGCGCTCGAAGTTCTCGTTCCACCAGACCGTGGCGGCGGCGAAGTCCCAGTCCCAGAGGGTGTCGTTCGTGGCCTTGGCGAGGAGGTGGAAGCGCTGGTCGCTGAGGCGCAGCAGGTCCTGCGCCTTGCGGCGCGGCGTCACGTCCTCCAGCGCGCCCTCGTAGCGCACGACGCGCCCGGTCGCGTCGCGGAGGGCGCGCGCGGTGATGCTGACCCAGATGCGCACGCCGTCGAGGCGCACGAACTCGATCTCGTGGCCGTGGACGGAGCCCTCGCGGTCGAGGATGCCCATGATCTCGTGCCGCTTGGCCGGGTCGGCGTAGAAGGCCGGGACGGGCATGTCGAGGAACTGCGTCTGGTCCGCGTAGCCGAGGAGGCGCGCGAAAGCGCGGTTCGCGTCGACGAAGCGCCCCTCGGGCGTGGTCGTGAAGAGCGCGACGGGGCAGCCGGCGTAGAAGGAGGCGAGGCGTTCCTCGCTCGCACGCAGGGCGAGCTCCGCCTCGGCGCTGGATCTCTCCGGGTGCGTCTTGAATTCGGGGGGGGTGAGGCGGACGTCGTGGCTCATCGGGGGGGCTCTCGCGGCAGGGCACCTTCCTTTGAGGGCGGATCCATACGACGGCAAGCGCGATGCGGTGGCAAGCGCGATGCGGCCGATCGCGACGATTGTCCGGCGGGACGGCCGCGCTCGCTGCAGCGCGCCGGGGCACATCGGCGGCGCTGCGGGGACGCATGGCCGGGCTTCCATGGCCGGGGCCCGTGTGCCGAGGAGAGGAAATGAGCCCGTCACCTTCGCGATGCTGAATGAGACGCCTGGGGACACGCACCTGAGCGGGGCATGCGAGCGATGTCACTCAACATCTCGTGTCTCCTCTTGCTGGTCGCCTGCTCCGGCTGCGGGCCAGGCGCCTCGACCGGAAACACATCGGGCTCCGGAGGAAGCGGCGGCAGCGGCGGTTACCTCAGCGGCTCCGGCGGCGCGGGGGGCGGCGGCGGCAGCGGCGGTTACCTCAGCGGCTCCGGCGGCGCAGGGGGCGGCGGCGGCAGCGGCGGTGGCCCCAGCGGCTCCGGCGGCGCAGGGGGCGGCGGCGGCTCCGGCGGTGACCCCAGCGGCGCCGGCGGCGCAGGGGGCGGCGGCGGCTCCGGCGATGACCCCAGCGGCTCCGGCGGCGCAGGGGGCGGCGGCGGCTCCGGCGGTGACCCCAGCGGCGCCGGCGGCGCAGGGGGCGGCGGCGGCTCCGGCGATGACCCCAGCGGCGCCGGCGGTGGTGGCGGCTCCGGCGGCTCCGGTGGAAGCGGCGGCAGCGGCGGCTCCGGCGGCCCTGAATTCCGCTCTACCTGCGGCACGTCCGGCAACCTCCTCGATACGCCGGAAGCGTTCCTCGATCTGGGACACATCGACCCTGTGCGCCGGCTCTTCGTCTCCGGGGATCGCTTCCTGAGCTGGGACTACGACCGCTGGATCCTCTGGGACACGGCGGCCCGCGCCGCGATCGCCGACGGTCATGCGCCCGGCGGCATCGACTACGAAGATCCCATGGAGCCGCCGCCGGAGCTCCCAGGAGGCGTCGAGCTCCGCGGCGAGCTCGTGCTCGTCCAGACCAACCCGCTGCACGCCTTCGACCTGCGCAGCGCCGTCGACGGCTCGCTGCTGGCAACCGTCTCCGCCGAGTACGACCGGGTGGGGCTCGCGAGCGACGGGAGCTATGCGTGGACCCTCGACAACTACCGCGATCTCACCATCTGGAGCCCCTCCGGGGACGAGGTGCTGTCGACGACGGTGAGCCGCCCCGGCCCGCTCCATGCCGCCCCCGACGCGGTGCGCATCGCGCAGCAAGGGATCGGCGCGCTGCCGATCGAGGTCGTGCCGGTCGACGGCTCGCCACAGACGTTGACGCCCACGTTCTCGGGCACCTTCCACGCGTGGTCCGCGGACGGAGCGCGCTTCCTCACCACGGCCGGCACCACGGTGCGGGTGTACTCGAAGGCCGGCGTCCAGGAGAGCATCGTCTACCTGCCGACCATCGAGGGGCTCTCGGCGACCGGGGATTACCTCTGGACCTACCAGGGCAATATCCCGGGCTACCCGCTCAAGATCTACCGGATCGGCGGAGGGAACATCCCCGTGGCGGAGTACTCCTATGGCTCGAGCACGGCCGTCGTGCCCACCGAGCGCGCGATCGCCGTCATCGACTATGGGCGATCGAAGTTCGAGGTCATCGATCTCGGCGGCGCCGAGATCACGCGAATGGAGCACACGATCGCGCGCGAGACCACCAGACTGGCGCACATCGACGGAGGTCTTCGCTGGGCGGTCACGGCCCAGGGCAACACCATCGCGCAGCGGGGAACCCTGGCCGACCCCGACGCGACCGCGACCTTCGGCTGCGGACCGTCGATCCTGGACGCCTCGGCCTCCGGACACGTCGCGATCGCGACGACCTCGGGCGTGGCCGTGATCTACGATACAGCCGATCTCGACGCCGGTCCCACGATGTCCCTCTCGCTCAAGAGCTCTCACGTCGAGCTCTCGGCCGACGGACGCCTGCTCGTCGCGCACGACGCCATCAGCTCGCCGGACAGCGACCTCCGGGTCATCTCCCTGACCGACGGCGCGGAGCTGGCCTTGCCCGACGTCGGGGGTAGCCTGATCGACTTCTCCCTTTCTGCGGGCGGGACGACGCTGGGCCGCATCTATTTTCCTCCCGCCGACACGCCCGGAAGCGGCCCTCGCATCGTCAGCGACGTGAGCGGGGAGACGGTGTTCTTCCAGAGCAACGGACCCGGGCAGCTGCCGGTCATCTCCCCCGATGGCCAGCATTTCCTCCTGGCGGACAAGGGGCCCGGGAGCAGCGGGTGCGGGTTCACCCAGTTCTACGAGGAGGGGGTGCTCGTCAACGTGGTGCCCGGCTGCGCGATCGGATGGGTCGACGACACCCGCGCGCTCGTCCAGACGTACCGGCGCAACACCTCGGATCGATGGGAGTATGAGGCGTCCACCCTGTACGACCCGACCGGCAACGTGGTCTCCACGCCGGCGCTGCCGCCCATCACCACCAGGCAGCGGGGCAACATGAGCGGCGGCATCGTCTCCGTCTCACCGACGGCGATCCACGTGCGGGGCGGGAGCACCATCCACGATGTCGAGACCGGTGCCGTCGTGACGACCCTCCCTGTCGCCGGCCTCCTCGCCGCTGACCACGTCGTCTATCTCTGCGGCCGCGGGGTCTGCGCGACCCGGTACTGAAGGCCCAGCCCGCGCCGGGTCGGGTCCCGACCCCTACGGCACATCCATCAAGGACAGATTGACCGCATCGCTGACCTCCTCCGCGCGGATGTCCTCGATCATCGCGTCGAAGTCGTGCCAGTAGCACATCTGATTCTCGTCGATCCCCAGCTGATCGTACCCCGGGAGCCCGTGGTTCGTGAGCAGGATGATCATGAGATCTCGCGCTGGATCGGGGTCGATCACGAGGAGCGTCCCGGCGCCGCCGGTCTTGCTGTAGGCGACCGTCGACGTGTGATCGCCGCCGGGCCACGCGCCGGGGTCGTACATCTCCCACCCGTACCCCTTGCCTGAATAGAACAGGTTCTGCGCGAACGTCGCGGCCGGCGTCGGGAGCCCCAGATCGCCTGTCTGCAGCGTCGTCATGCTCCTTACCGCCTGCCGCGACATCACCCGTTCCCCGGGACAGAGGGAGAGGATGGGGTTGCAGAGCACGTCCAGGCCCCGGACGTGAACGCCCCGGTTCAGGAGCACCTGCGCGAACTTCGCCAGGTCCTCCGCGGTCGAGAACAGCCCGTCGCACCCGGTGAGGTGGTTGTGCTGGCCGTTCCCCGTGTTCTGCTCGATGTCGTAGTCGGTCTCGTCCTGGACCTCGCCCCGCAGGTAGCGCCCGCGCGCGCTCGACCAGGCCGTGCCGACGAAGCGGTCGCACTTCGCCGGCATGTGGACCTTCGGCCTGTAGGACGTGCTCGACATGTCGAGCGGATCGAAGATGTACTCCTTCATCAGGCCCTGCAGCGATCTGCCGCCGACCTCCTCGAGGGTATGGCCGAGGATGCGAAACCCGAGATCGCTGTAGAGGACCTTCTGGGCCGGCGTGTAGAGCAAAGGGGCCGTGAGCATCGTGCGCCAGCGGTCGTCGGCGCCCACGATGCCGCCGGCGTCGATGTCCTCGCCCGACGCGTAGCGCATCAGGTCCCTGAGGGTCACGAGGCGCTTCTCCGGGCTCGACGCGTCAGCGAACTCGGGAAAGTACTTCACGACGGGGTTGTCGACGCTGAAGCCAGGGAATCGCCCGGACTCCTGCATCCTCATCGCCAGGAAGACGGTGAACGGCTTCGTCATCGACTCCAGGTCGAAGATCCCGTCGCGCGGCATCGGCGGCGACGGCATCTCTGGCCAGCGCTCGTTCGACCCGTCCCTCTCGCCTCGCGCCTCGTGGAGCACGATCCGCCCGTGGCGCGCGACGAGGAGGACGGCGCCGTTGATGTCGCCGTCCGCAATCGCGTCCTCCAGCGCCAGGGTCGCGCCGCGGAGCGCGGCGCTGCTCATGTTCACCGACTCCGGAGCCGCGCGCTCGAGGCTGCGCGGCCACACGCCGCTCGACGGCTGAGAGACGAGGGCGTGAGCGACGTCCGGCGCGCCGAGGCATGCCAGGACCGCCACGGAAGACACGAGGAATGACGTCGTTCTCATGGATGGTGCCTCCTCGCCAGTGCTGCTGGCGGCGAAAGGACGAGACCTTCATGATAACTCGCGATCGAGCGCGTCAGCCAGGGGGTTTGTACCGATATCCTTCGGCACGCGCACGCGCACGCGCGCGCGCGTTCTTTCAGCGAGGTACACGCGCCGCGAACACGCGATATCAAGGCGAAACGAGCTCCCATGTGCGAAGGCGCCGCCGCCGAGCGCACGTGTCCGATGCGCGTTCGCCAACGATCACGATGTCAGATGTCGCGCAGGTCACAGGGTGTCAGTCAGGTGCTCCCCGACCGCCCTGCTCCGGCCTGACGCGGCGCGATATCAGCGCCGCGGCGCGGGCTCGCCCGGCCGGCCAGCGCCCGCGGGGCAGTCGCGATCGTCGCGTTCGTCGCGCTCGTCCACCACGCGCTGAGCCGCGCCTACCGCCGGTGGAGCCGCTGGAGTCGCTTCACGAACTCCGGCTTGAACACGCCGTCGACGCGGATCGAATACCGGAAGAACGGGTCCGCCTCCACGCCGTGGTAATCCATGTCGTTGAACCAGTAGATGGGCGCGCGCACGACCGTGCGCTCCTCCCCCTCCCTGTCGCAGACGTAGAATCGCTTGTCGCCGCGCGGGTCGAAGGAGATCGACTGCGCCGCCCCGAGCGCGCTCCCCGGCTCGGTGTCGCGGTGCGCGGGCGCGTGATCGTTCGCCTCCAGGCCGAAGAGCACGCACCGGCCGATCTCGACGAACGGCAGGCTCCGGATGAACTCGACGGTGCGGGGGAATACCGCCCTCGCCTCCTCCGAGAAGTCCTTTCCGGCGCCCGAGTGCTTGTCTTCCCAGCGATCGTTCTCGAGGAGGTGATAGCAGACCTTCCAGGGGAAATAGACGCCGTAGCGGTACTTCAGGTAGAGCATCTGCGCCCGCGTCAGCGGGTGTTCGGTCTCGTCTCCGAACGTGTACTCGCGTCGCCGATCCAGGTCGAAGGCGGCCGGGTCCTCGCCGAGCGCGACGAAGTCGCGGAACTCCTCGCGCGAGAAGCCGCCGATCACCTGCCCGTAATCCACGTACGGGTCCTCGTGCACCCACGGGGCGACGACGCCCATCCATTTCAGGCTGCCGCCCGTGTACGAGGGCTCGACGCGGCAGAGGCCGAGCACGATCTCGCGATCGAGCTCCGCGAAGCAGGACGTGTCGATCAGCGGCGACAGGTCGACATAGGGGCGGCCCCACAGGCCGCAGAGCTTGCTCATGCCGTCCTCGCGCCGAGGGCCGAGAGGTACCTGCGCGCGACCATCCCGTCGAACGCGTGGACGCCGTCCTCCACCATGGCGTACGCCGACGGGGCGTACCCCGGGGCGCGGATCCCGCGCTGCTGGCGCTCGCAGATCGCGCGGTCTTCCCGGTTCACGGCGTCCCAGAAGGCGAAGACGTCGCCCGGAGCGAAGCCCGGGACGAACGCCGCGGGGTGGAAGTACGTGTCCGCGACCACGAGCGTCCGGTCGGGAGCGCGCGGCGTGAGCCGGTAGGTGAGCAGGTAGTCGGGCTGAAGGCTCGTGAGCAGGCCCGGAAACAGCATCGCGTCGCGCACGCGCCGCCGCTCCGCCTCGGGGACGACCAGCGGCCGCGCGCCGCGCGCCGCGCTGGTCGAGACCGTCTCGGCGCCGGGCGCGAGAGCCATCATCCCACCGAGCCACGGGCCGCCCGCGCCGCCCGTGCCCCACGAGACCGCGTCGTCGCACGGGGTGAGCCGCTCCAGCCCGGGGTGCACGCGCGGAAAGTGGTGCGACTCCTGGAAGTTCTCGACGCAGAGCTTCCAGTTCGCGGCGACCTCGTACTCCACCCGCCTGCCCCGCCGCAGCGAGCGCAGCTCCGGGCGCGAGAGCCACGGCGGCACGTCGCCGAGCGCGCTCTCCAGCGCCGGCGCCCCGGGATCGAGCGTCACGAAGAGGAAGCCGAACAGGGCGCCCGCCCGCGCGCGGAGGAGCCCGTGCGCGCCGCGGTCGAAGCCGGGCGGCGCGTGGGGCGCCGCGCGCAGGGCGCCGGAGAGCTCGTAGGTCCAGCCGTGGTACGGGCACTCGAGGTGATCGAGCCGGCCGCACGCGCCCTCGACGAGCGTCGCCGCCCGGTGGCGGCAGACGTTGTGGAACGCGCGGAGCTCCAGATCGGCGCCGCGGACGACGAGGACCCCCGCCGGCGTGAGCGGCGCGAGCAGCCACTCTCCGGGGCGGGAGAGCTCGTCCTCCCGCCCGACGCAGAGCCAGGAGCGCCCGAAGATCTCGGCCTGATCGAAGGCGAAGACGTCCTCGTCCCAGTAAGCGCGCGCGGGCAGCGGGCGGGCGCTGTCGAGCGGCGCGAGGACGGCGTGGAGATCGGCTGAGGAGAGCGGGAGTTCCGGCAAGCGGGGCGATGCTACCAGAACGCGCAGGGCGACGGGCTCCTCGCCCGCCGAGGAAGCGGCCGGGCGCGCGCTCAGGCCGCCCGGGGGGCGCTGCGCCTGCGTAGACCGCGGATCAGCACGCGAACACGCCGCCGGCGCTGCACGAGTAGTAGCACTCGTCGCAGTTCAGGCACCTATCGTAAGGGTGGTACAGGGACGCTCCGTCCGGATGGGCCGCTATGCACCTGTCGATGCAGGCCGAGTCCGCGCAGGTCACGGCGCATTGCCTGAAGTAGATGCACTCGTCGTTGCTGACGCACGCCGCGAGCTCGTCGGCGCAGCTCCCCTGGTTCGCGCACGCGACGCACCCGGTCGTCCCGCTGCCGCAGCTGTGGAGACCGTCGCAGGTCCCGGCGTCCTTGCAGTCGTTGACGTCGGTGCCCTCTTCGCAGAGCCCGGTGCCCTCGGGCTCGTCGCACTCGCCGTTGTTCTTGCTCGCGCAGGGCGCGACCGCGCAGTCATTGACGTCGGTCCCCTCCGCGCACCGCTTGGTGCCCTCGGGCTCGTCACACTCGCCGTTGTCCGTGCTGTCGCAGGTGGGCACCGCGCAGTCCTCCATGTCTGTCCCCTCCGGGCACAGGCCAGTGCCCTCGGGCTCGTCGCAGGCCCCGTCTCCCACGTGGTCGCACGACGGGGGCTCGCAGTCCTCGGTGTCGGTGCCCGCCGGACAGAGGCCGGTGTGCCCGGGTTCGTCGCAGACGCCGTTGCCTGTGTACGGGCAGAAAGACTGGCAGTCGACGGGGTCGGTGCCGTCCGGGCACCTGCCGGTGCCCCCGGGCTCATCACAGGTGCCGTCGCCCTCGCTGGGGCAAGGATCTTGCTCGCTCGGCTCGAGGCAGCCGAGGAGCGCCGCCGCCGCCACCTCGCACCCCTCCGCCGCGTGATGGCCGTCCACGCACCGGCCCTCCAGGCGGACGCAATCGATGTAGGCCGTGTGCTCGGCCTGGCACCGCTCCTCTGCCTGCTGCGCGAGCGCGCCCTGCTCGGCCTCGCACAGGCCACCTTGGTCCCCGGAGCAGCCCTCGCAGGCACAGCGCGCCTCGCAGACCGTCGCATACACCGGCTTCCCGCTCTCGCCGCCCTCCGAACCGGCACAGGCCGCAAACAAACCGGCGAGGGCTGCTGTGGTCATCACGTGTCTGACACGCATCGTGGTCTCCTCATCCTCTGGCTGAGCGAAAGGTCATCGCGGCGAGGCGCCAGGGGGCCGCCGCAAGCCGGCAAAGGAAAACGACATGCTGGCGCTGGAGGCTCCAGGTACCCTTCTCCGGCGCACACCGCGCTCGACCGCAGCTCGCTTCGAATGCAACTGTAAATTTCGGTTAGAAGAGAAACGGCTACCTATACCAGCCTGCGAAGCGGCCGGTCAATCGTCGAAGTGGCGCTCGGTCCGAGAGGAGCGGAGTGCACGGCCCGAACCAGGTCGGGACAGGTACGGGCAAGGGGGTACACAGCGCAGCTCCAGCCAGCGGCCATGCCGCATGCCGCGATGGGCGATGCGCGCGGCGCGCTCTGACACCTCGTCAGGCAAGTTCGTCCCTGGGCGCACATGAGGTCTCGCCGAGTCACCGAGCCAGAGAGCCCCTGCTCGTCGCGCGGCGCGGGGGCCCCTGCCGGACTCGGGTCCCCTCGCCCCTGCGGCGTGTTCTGGACCGCTCATTCTGGAATGAACTGTCCAGCATGAGCCGCGGGAGGAGGGCAGCTGGGCGACGGGCGGAGAATAAGGACGTTGCTACCCGCAATGAGTCATCCGTTATTGCGGATCGAGCGCGGCAACCAGGAGCGAACGCGGCAGTCGCGCAGACGCCCGTCGGAAAGCTGCTGTTTTCGTTCTCGACCGGGAGAGAGGGCGAGCGCGGGGGAGGTCGGGTGCGGTTAGCCGGATGCTCCCCGCATGAAAGAGCCGAGACGGCGCAAAGAGGCGTTGGCTTCCGTGCCGTTTCGGCAGAAGATGTGCGCGCAGATCACGAGGCGGGGCCGTACACCTCCGAGAACCCGGCGCCGCGTCACTGGACCCTTATCTGCTGGAGAGCTGCGGATGAAGAAGCGATCTTTGGTGTGCCTTTTTGTGCTCGGTTTGATGACGACCGCAGCGTGCGGCGATGATGAGTCGACGACGCCCCCGGGGACCGGGGGCGGCGGGGGCCTGGGTGGCGCGGGGGGCGGCACCACCACGGCAAGCAGCACGACGGGTACCGGCGGCGACGGCGGCGGCACCACCGGCGGCGGCGACGGCGGCGGCACCACCGGCGGCGGCGACGGCGGCGGCACCACCGGCGGCGGCGACGGCGGCGGCACCACCGGCGGCGGCGACGGCGGTGCGGGCGGCGGGACCACGACCACCACGGGTGCCGGCGGCGACGGCGGCGACGGCGGCGGCACCACCACCACCACCACCACGACCTCCGCCACCACGGGCACCGGCGGCGACGGCGGCGGCACCACCACCACCACCACCACGACCTCCGCCACCACGGGCACCGGCGGCGACGGCGGCGGCACCACCACCACCACCACCACCACGACCTCCGCCACCACGGGCACCGGCGGCGACGGCGGCGGCACCACCACCACCACGACCTCCGCCACCACGGGCACCGGCGGCGACGGCGGCGGCACCACCACCACGACCTCGGCCACCACCACGACCTCGGCCACCACCACGACCTCCGCCACCACGGGCGCTGGCGGCGGCGACGCCGGCGACGACGGCGCTCCCTGCACGGAAGACGCCGAATGCGACGACGGCTTCTGCCTCACCGAGACCCTCGACGGCCTGCCTTCCGGCTACTGCACGGGCCTGTGCGAGGCGGACAGCGACTGTGCCGGCGGCGGCGTCTGCGTCATGACGACCAGTGGAATCGGCATCTGCTTGGCCGCGTGTACCACGCCGGCTGAGTGCCGCACCGGCTATACGTGCGACGACGAGCTCTGCCAGCCGGCCTGCACCAGCGACGCGCAGTGCCCGGAGGTGGGCGTGTGCGATGAGGCAGAGGGCATCTGCGGCGCCCCGGCGAGCCCGGACGGCACCAGCTGCGCGGCGGACGACGAGTGCGCCAGCGAGATCTGCGCCACCGAGCTCGACTACGGCTGGCCCGGCGGCTTCTGCACGGGCCTGTGCGCGGAGGACAGCGAGTGCAACGGCGGCATCTGCGACCCCGTCACCGGCCTCTGCTTGACCACCTGCACGACGGCGAGCGACTGCCGCGCCGGCTACGTGTGCTGGGAGGACGGCACCTGCTGGCCGGGCTGCACCAGCGACGCGCAGTGCACGCTGGAGGGCGCCACCTGCAATCCCGAGTCGGGTCGATGCGACCCGGCGCCCGGCGAGGCCGCCGACGGTGCGCCGTGCAGCGCCAACGCCGACTGCATGGGCCTCATCTGCATCAGCGAGGCCAGCGAGGGCTGGCCCGGCGGCTACTGCACGAGCGGGTGTGATCCGGAGCTCAACGACTGCGCCGACGGCTCCGTCTGCGAGATAGCGACCTCCGCGGGCGACGCCTTCTGCTTCACCGCGTGCACCTCATCGAGCGACTGCCGCGAGGGCTACGAGTGCAGCTTCGGGAGCTGCTGGCCGGAGGAGTGAGCCATCGACGATGAGCGCCTGCAGAGGCCCGTGCGGCGTGACGACGGGCCTCTGCGGCGCCATCGCCCTGCGTCACCGCCCGTGATGCGTCATCCGGCCTGCCGCCCGCGAGGACGGCGGCGACGCAGGCCCGCGAGCGCGGCCAGCCCGAGCGCCGCCGCTGTCGACCCAGGGCCCGCCCCCGCGGCCATTCCGCAGCCACAGCCGCCGCTCTCGCCGGCGCCCGCCCCGCTCGATCCGGCCGCGCTCGCGGCGCTGCCCGTGGTTGCGGTGGCTCCGCTGGATCCCCCCGTGGCGCCCCCTCCCCCCGCGCCCGCGCTCCCGGCGCCGCCCGTGACGGCCGCCGAGCTCCCGGTCGCGCCGGAGCCGCCCCCGGCGCTCCCGCTCGATCCGGCGGTGGCGCTTCCTCCCCCCGCGCCCGCGCTCCCGGCGCTGCTCGCCGATGCGGCGCTCGGCGAGTCCTCCCCGTTGGCCAGAGCGATGTACGCGTCGGCGAAGCGCTGGCCGAGGACCTGGTATGCGGTGGAATCGAAATGGTACCCGTCGTCGGGCGCCCGCGGCGCGAAGTCGTCCGTGTCGACCCACGCGACCCGGGGGACCTCGTCGGCCACGGCCACCTGCGCCGCGCGCACGGCGTCGATGTTCGCCTCCCGGCCGGCGGCGATGGGCCCGCCGTTCGCGGGGTAGAGGTTGTCGCTGACCCGGCCGAGCACGACCGGGAGATCGGGGACGCGGAGGTCCTCGCGGACCGTGGCGATGAAGCTGCGCAGCAAGTCGCCGTAGCGGAACGCAGCCGACCACCCCGCCTCGTTCTCGCCCTGCATCCAGACGAGCGCCGCGATCTCGTAATCGTGCCCCTCCGACTCGAGCCGCGCCAGGGCGCCGTCGAGCCGCGTCACCTCGTCGGGATAGAGCAGGGCGCGATCGCCGGTGTACGTGGCGGAGTCCAGGCTGCCGAGGAGCGTGTGGTAGAGCTGCGACTTGTAAAGCACCTCGGGATCGGGCGGGAGCCCGCGCCCCCAGTGGTCGACGAGGTTCGTGCCCCCCTGCGCCACCTTCACGATCGCGATCCGGTGCTCCGGAAACGCCGCTGCCACCGCGCGGCCGAACGTGATCTCGGGCCCGTAGCGGCGCGCGTCGCCCTTCGGCTCGAGCGGCCCCCAGTCGGTGCTCGTCGCCGAGGCATAGGGCCCTCCCTCACGCGCGTCGGGGTTGTAGTGGTCGTACCAGATGTCCGGCTGGCTCCCGAGCTCGGGCGGGAGATCGCGGCCCACGCCGAAGCCGACCATGTTCGACTGGCCCGCGAGGACGAACACCTTCACCGGCTGCGCCATGGCGGACGCGGAGAGGGACATGACGCCGGCCAACATGGCGATGCAAGACCGCTTCATGGCACGGTATATCCCCCGCGCGCGCCGCCACGTCAACACGGCGGCGCGCGGCCGAGATCGCGGTCGGTCGGGGCTCGCCTCGGGGTCACATCCCTTCGGGCATCGTCTGATAGACCGAGGTCGACGCCGCGCAGACCCCGTTGGTCGCATACGAGTAGCGGTGCGGTCGCGCGTGGTGCTCCGAGTGGCGCGCGCACCAGAGCGCTGCGCCGCCGGTCTCTTGCCGGTGCTTCACGCACTCCGGGCAGGGCGGCTCGATCTCGGGGACCCGGCCGGCCGTCGCGTGATCCTTGGGCCGGACGATCCACACGGGGCAGCGGGCGAGCCGCGAGACGCGCTCGGCGACCGAGCCGAGCAGCAGCCGCTCGATCCCGTGATGGCCGTGCGAGCCGACGACCACGAGGTCGGCCTCGAGGTCGGCGGCGAGCTGGGCGATGTTCTCGGCGGCGGCGCCGCGGCGGAAATGGACGACGACGCGCTTCAGCCGCCTGCCGTCGAGCTTGCTGCCCATGGCGCGCACGCGCTCGCTCGCGCGCTGCTGAAGCTGCTGGAGCGCGACATCGGGCTTGGTGGCCTCCGCGGGCGCCCGCGAGAGCCCGAGGCCGACCCAGCTCTCGGGCTCCACGTAGACCGCGTGCACCTCCGCGTTCTCCCGGCAACAGGCGGACTCGAGCGCCTGGTCGAGCGCACCGTTGCTCGCCTGCGAGAAGTCGACTCCGACGACGATGACAAACCGACCCGCTGCGCTCGCGCTCGACATGAAAAGAGCCTCCTCTGCCTCGTTGCAAGGCCATGACCGCGGGAAACCCGCGCTGCCCAGCACGCCCTCGAACGCCCTCGCACGCCGCGTGCCACGCGGTCCGGCGCTCGAGAGGCGCGCTCCTCTCGCAGGGGCCGACAGCGCGCTCCGCGCGCGGGGCGAGCCAGCCGCACCCTGTTCGCCGCGGCGCAAACGGCGCGCGGGGGCGCGGGCGTGGCGCGACCAGGGCCGCGGCGCCCCGGGGATCGAGGCCGTGGCACGCCCGGTGCTCATGTGGTGCTGCGCCTCGAGCGAAGGACGCCGGGCGAAGCGGAGAGAAGACGATGACGAGCCCTGAGCCGATCAACGGAGAGCACCCCATCGCGCACCACCTGATCCGCAGCGCGCGGATCGTGGGAGACGACGGGGAGGAGTCGGGCGCGGCGACGGTCTACTGTCCCTTGCAGGAGCGTTCGACGACGGTCGCTGAGTGCGAGTCGTGCCGCCGCTTCCACGCGTTGCACTTCGACGCGACCGCGCGCACGACGTCGGTCGTCTGTCATGCCGGCCCGGCGACCCCGGGCGAGGAGCGCGCGGATCTGCTGCGTGGCGTGGGCGGGCCGCTGGATCCGGAGACGCCGCTCGCCGACATCATGACGAGGGACGTCATCTGCGTCCGGCCGGAGGTCACGGTCGACGAGATCGCGGCCCTGCTCGTTGGCCACGAGATCAGCGGAGTGCCGGTCGTGGACGCGGAGGGCAGGCCGGTCGGGATGGTGTCGCGCGCCGACGTCCTGCGGGCAGCGCAGGAGCGCGGGGACACGGAGGAGTCGCGGCGGGTGACCCTGCAGCCGGACGACATCGCGCCGCTCGACATCGAGCAGGGCTTCCACGTGTACGAGCCCATCAAGACCACCGCGCGCGACATCATGACGCCGGTGGTGCTGCAGCTGCACGAGAGCGCGAGCATCCGGCAGGCCGCGTCGCTCATGGCCTACGAGGGCGTGCACCGCCTGGCCGTGACCTCGGACGACGGCAAGGTCGTGGGCATCCTTTCATCGCTCGACGTGCTGCGCTGGTTCGGGCGGAGCTGCGGATACCTGATCCCGCTGCCCGCGCGCAAGAGGAGCTGAGGTCCTCCCCCCACCATCACGTCGCTCCTGTCGCGTCCGCCTCTGACGCGAGCACGAGCGCCCATCCCGTGTCGATCCACCGCGTCGCCGCCCTCGGCGTCCCTTCGAGGTAGCGCAGCCGGTTGACCCGCTCCTCGTCCAGCAGGCCTCCGTTCTTCTTCACATCGTCGCGCGCGACGATCACCCAGGCGAGATCGGTGAGCGACACGGTCCGCTCCTCGAAGCCGCCCGGGCCACCATCGATGCGCAGCCCGCCGGCCTCGGTCCGCCCGACGATCCGGCAGCGCTCGCCGTCCCGCTCCACCATGGCGCCCGCGCCGGGCCGGCGGAGCAGTTCCTCCACGAGCGCCCGCGCCCGCTCGCGCGCCCCCGGAGGAAGCGATCGTGACGCCCTGCGGCCTGAGCCCAGCGCGCGGTACGCCGCGTGGTCGATCCCCGGACAGGCCCAGAGCCCCTCGTCATCGAGATACCTGGCCACACCGGCGTATCGCCAGGCGGGCTCGCCGGGCGACCGCACGAGGACGAAGGCGGTCTCTCCGGGACGGCGCTGCTGCACTGCTGCCGGCGCCCGGATGCGATCAGGGGCAACGAGCGCCCCCGGCGCCTCCAGACAGAAGAAGAGGTGTCCGCCGACACGGCCGGTCCGCGGCGGCTCGTCCAGGCCGAACGCGTCGGCAGCAGCGCTGTCGTCCGGGAAGCGCTCGCCGAGAGGTGGGCCGAGGTCCTCGGGGCGGATCACCTCGACCAGGCTCGCGATCGGCACCGTCTCGGCGGTCGCCTCGAACGACGGCCTGTCAGGGTTGTCCGAGCGAAGCCACCACCGCGGCCCGTCGCGCACGATCCGCTTGATCTGATACGCAAACCCGAGATCGCGATCCGGGATCTGCACCAGCGCCACCTTGCCGTCGAGCGCCTCAACGGAGGCGCCGCGCGCAAACCGCAGGATCAGCCAGTCGCCATCGCGGATCGGACGCTTCCCGCCATCCATCGAGTCGCCCGCCGCGCGCACGGCGAAGAGCCCCTCGCCCCGCGCCACGGTCGGCAACATCACGGCCTCGGCCCCGGGAGAGAGCTCCGTCGGCGCGCCGGCGGCGCCGGCCGCCGCGCGCAGATCGGGAAAAGCGACGAGCGCGCCGCGCGGCGCCGTGGAGACGCCTTCAGGGCGCTCCGGCTCGGCCCAGAGGCCGTCGGGCGATCGGGCGAAGCGGACGTGGAACGCCGTTCCAGGACGGCCAGCGCCGAGGCCGAACCATCGACGCAGGAGGTCCGGGAGCTCGTTGCGCTGCGAGCCCACCCGGTGGGCGACATTGCAGAACTCCTTCATGAAGCGAAAGCGCCACACCTCGCCGTCGGGGAGCCGGACGTCGGTATCTCCCGCAGGCAGATCAAGGCGGGCTTTCCGTGAAGGCAGCTTGAGGATCGGGTCGCGCTGGTTCCACAGCACCTTGGTCGAGAACGAGGCGCCGGAGCCGTCCTCCCGGCGGCGCGCGCGGTACATGGCGAGACGATAATCGACGAGCTCCCGTGTCATCGCGGCAAAGACCTCCTCGTCGCCGGGAGGACACGAGAGCTTCGAGACGAAGCGATCGCCGTCGAGCGCGAACCAGCGGCGGTTGCGCTCCCCGGTCCACGCCGCGATGGGGTTGGTCTTCCAGTAAGCGACGAAGCGGCCCAGCTCCAGCGATCCGCCGCCTCCCAGCTCGGCCACGCCCTCGAGGTCGCGAGAGAGCTCAGGCGAGCGAGCGAGGAGGGCGTGGCTCCTGCGCGCGAGCTCGTCGACCGACACCCCCTCGAAGAGCGCGCCTGCCTCGAGCAGCGCCTCGAGGGTGACCATCTTGTAACACTTGCTCATCGCGGTCACCTCGAGCTCCCGGAACCACGCGCCGGCGGCACGGAGGACCCGGAGCTCGGGCGCGCTCAGATCGCCCTCGGTCGCCACGAAATCGAACCAGCCCTCGTGCGCCGGCCGCAGCGAGGTAGGCCGGTAGCCCATCCGGTAGAGCTCGCCGGCCGTCGGACGGTCGTCGCGGGCCTCGCGGAGATCGCGGTACGCGCGCTCCACCTCGCTCTTGCCGCGCGCCGGGAGCAGGCTGAGCAGGAGGTCCTTGGCCTCGAGATCGAGGTCCACCGTGCACCCCGGCGGCAGGCGCGCGGCGCGGACCCCGCCGAGAAAATCGCGCAGGTCGGAGGCCTCGGAGCCCAGCGAGACGAGCGTCCGCACGCGGTCGAGGAACACGCGGTGATTGCCGACGAAATCGAGCACGGTGAGCTGCGCCTTGCCGTCCGACCTGCGCAGACCACGGCCGAGCTGCTGGAGAAAGACGACCGGCGACTCCGTGGGTCGGAGCATCACCACGCGATCGACGTCGGGCAGATCGACCCCCTCGTTGAACAGATCGACAGCGCACAGCGCGTCGAGCTTGCCAGCGATGAAGTCCGCCAGCGCCTCCTCGCGCGGCGCTGACTCCGGGCCTGAATGGACGGCCGCGATGCGCACGCCTCGCCTCGCGAAGAAGTCGCAGGCGTGGTGCGCGTGCCGGATCGAGCAGCAGAACACGAGCGTGCGCGCCCCCGGGTGCTCCTGCCACGCGCGCCACATCTGCTCGAGTCGACGATCGGTGTCGATCGCCCTCTCCAGCTCCTCCGGATCGAACCGGCGGTTCTTGAAGGTGACGGATCGATAATCGGTCTCGTCCCGGAGGCCGAAGTACGCGAATGGGACGAGCAGCTTCCGCTCGATGCCGGTGCCGAGATCGGCCCGGTAGGCGACGTGATCGTCGAACAGCCCGACGACATCCGCGCCGTCGGCGCGCTCGGGCGTGGCGGTCAGGCCGAGCAAGAAGCCGGGCTCGAGGCGGTCGAGGATCGCGCGGTAGGTCGGCGCGGTCCCGTGGTGGACTTCGTCCACGATCGCGTAGTCGAAGCTCCCGCGGACGAGGCGCGCGAGGTGCTCGGGGCGCGACAGCTTCTGCACCGAGGCGAAGACCATGTCGCCGTCGAGCTCGCCCGCGCTCCCGGCGCACCAGCTGAAGCGCGCAGCGCGGCCCTGCGGGAGGCGGCGGAGCGTCTTCGCGGCCTGGAAGAGCAGCTCCTCGCGGTGGGCGAGCACGAGCACGCGCGGCGAGCGGCCCTGGTGCTCGGTCCAGGCGGCGACGTCGAGCGCCGCCAGGTACGTCTTGCCCAGCCCCGTGGCGAGCACAACGAGCGCGCGGCGGCGCCCCTCGTCCGCGCGGCTCCGCTGAAGCGCGGCGAGCGCCTCGATCTGGATGGCGTGCGGCGGCGGCGGGGGCTCGATCGCCTCCGCGTCCTCCTCGCCGGGCGGCAGGTCGGCCGAGATCTCACGCGCGCGGCGGGCGTAGCGCTCGACCCAGTCGGCCGTGAGCGGCAGGGCGCGGGACCACCAGCGCTCGAAGGCGTCGGCGGCGGCCCGGTAGGCCTCTGGATCGCGGTGCCGGTCGACGCGCAGGTTCCACTCGACGCCGCTGCCGAGCGCCGCGCGCGAGACGTTGCTCGATCCGACGAACGCTGCGCCGAAGCCCGGGCCCTCGAAGCGCCACGACTTGGGGTGGAACGAGCGGATCTTGCCGGGCAGCGCGTCGACCTCGACGACGCGCGCCTCGAAGCTGCCCCGGACGCCCTCGGCGTCCGCGAGCGCGGCGTTGCCGCCGGCCCAGTCGAGCAGCTCGGCCAGCGCCGTGGCCTGGGTGATGTGGAGGTAATCGCCGGTGACGAGCCGCACGCGGGCGCCGCGCGCGAGGGCGGCGAACACGTGGCCCTCCAGCACGTCGAGGCCGCTCTGCTGGACGAAGGCCGCGAGGATAGCGACGTCGGTCGCGCGCGCGAAGATCGGCGCGATATGGCGCAGGAACGGGTCGTCGGCGCCGCCCGTCGCGAGCGGAGAGGGCCTCCCAGCGAGGTAGTTCCCCTTGCCGGGGATGACATGGCGCACGCCGCCGCGCGGGTCGTCCACGTCGCCGCGGAAGCGGGGGATCACGTGGACGTGCAGGTGCATCACCGTCTGCCCTGCAGCCTCGCCCGCGTTGATGCCGATGTTGTAGCCGTCCGGCCGGAGCTCCTGGTCGAGCTGCCGCTTCACGGCGTCGACGAGCTCGAAGATCGCGGCGCGCTCCTCGACGGTGGCGTCGAACCAGGTCGAGACGAGGCGGCGCGGGATGACGAGCGTGTGGCCCTGGCTGACCGGGAAGCGGTCGCGCAGGGCAAACGCGAGCGAGTTGCTCGCGACCCAGGCCGAGCCAGGCGCCTCGAGGAACGGGGAAGTCACCAGGGCCGCGATGGTACTTCGGAGCAGGAGCCGTGTGTATTCGTCGGTCCGCCCCGCGGCCGCGTCGCGTCTCGGACGCGCTGCTCCTCTTCCGATGGCCTCCACTCGGCCGGAAGCTCGTGGGGCCCGCCGGCTCGCCGCGAGGCGCTCGGCAGACCCGCAGCCCTGGCGTTCGTCCCCCAGCTCCCGGGCTGTTCGCCGACCTCGTATCTGCTAAGTTCACGACGAGCTCGACCATGGCGACACCGGCGACTGTCCACATCGACGTGGAGCTGCCTTCCGACCTTGCCCAGCTCCGGCTTCCTGAGGGGGTCGATCGCCGACTGCAGGCGCTCCTGAACAAGCAGGACCGAGGAGAGCCGCTGTCGGCGGATGAGGCCACCGAAGCCGAAGGGCTCGTCCATCTGGCCGAGCTGCTCAGCTTGCTGCGGCTCCGCGCATCGCCCACGCCCAGGAGGGCCTGAGGCGCGCTGTCGTGATCCGGGGGCCGCGGAGCGTCAGCGCTGCCGGCTTGCTCGCAGCCGTCGGTGGCCCTCAAGCACGGTGAGCACGACGACGCGCTCCGGCTCCACACGATAGATGATGCGATAGCTCTTCAGGAACACTTCCCGGATGTCGGGCTCCTCGATCTCCGGAACGACGCGACCTGCGCGGGGATGGGCCGATGCCTTCTCGGCCTTGCTGATGAGCTTTTCAATCCAGGCTTCGGCGGCCTTCGGATTATCGCGCGCGATGTAGGCGCAAATGTCCTCGAGGTCGGCGAGCGCCTCGGGCGACCACTCAGCGGGCACCTGAGCTCGCTCGGACCTTGGCCTTGAGCCGTGCGCGAACCTCGGTCGACGAGAGGGTTCCTTCTCTCTCGACGCTCGCGATCCCTGCCTCGACCTTGGCCTTGACGAGCTCTCGGCGCTCGATCTCTTCGAACGCGTCGGGGGTGATCACCACCGCAGCCGGCTTGCCGTTCTGGGTGATGACGAGCGGCCGCTGGGTCGCGTGGAGCTGCCGGAGGAGCTCGGACGCATGCGTCTTGAACTCACCGATGGGAACGATGTCCTCTGCGACGTTGATCTTCTTCATCAGGGTCCTCGAGCTCGCGGTCTGGTCGAAATTACGACCATCCGCTCCAGCCCGCAACGTGGGCTGGGCTCGATCCCCCACCCCTCCACCCCGCTAGGCCACCCGCGCCTCCCAGTCGATCCGGTACGCGTACGCGCGCTCCTGCGCCGCCGCGCCGATCCGCAGGAACAGCGGCAGCGCCCGGTCGCGGAGCCACTCTGCCACCGGACCACCGACGGCCTTGCGGCTGCCGTTCCGCCGCGCCTGGCGGACGATCGCCTCGACGCGCGGCCGCCGCAGGCGCTCGAAGGCCGCGAACGCCTGCTCCGGCTCGGCCGCGTCGCGGAGGCACCTCGCGAGGAGCATCCCGTCTTCCATGGCCAGCGACGCGCCCTGACCGGCGTGCGGGGTCGCCGCGTGCGCTGCGTCGCCGATGAGGCACACCCGGCCAGCGTGCCAGCGCGGCATCGTGAGGATATCGTGGAGCCGCCACGGCCCGAGCACCTCCGGCGTCGCGCGCACCACGTCGGCGATCCATCCCGGATCACCCTCGTGCGACGCCAGGATGCGCTCGCGGAGCGACCCCGGCGCCGCGGCGCCGCCCGCCTCGGGCTCCCCGCTGTTGTGGAACCACCAGACCTCGCCGTCCGGCGCCGCGAACGCGCCGAAGAACGCGCGCCGGCCGAACACCATCACGTTCCAGCCGGGCGTGAGCGGCGCTGAAGGGCAGCGCGCGAACCCGCCGAAGTCGATGAGCCCCGTGTACCCCGGCGCCGGCGCGTCGGGCAGCGCGCGCGCCCGCGTCCGCGAGCGGAACCCGTCGCACCCGATGAGCACGTCCCCGCGCGCCTCGCCGCCCGCGCCCCCCTCGCCGCCCTCGCCGAAGCGCGCCACGACCTCGCGCGGATCCGACCGGTCGATGTCGGCGAGCCGCGTGCCGTACCGGATCTCGACGCCGCGCCGGACCGCCTCCTCGGCGAGCGCGGCCTGCAGCGCGCCGCGCCGGATCATCACGAGCCCCGCCCCGAACCGCCGCGCCGCCTCGCGCTGGTCGATCTCGCCGATGCGCCGGCCCCGCGCGTTCTCGAACCGGAGCCCCTCGCAGAGCGCGCCCCGCGCCTGCACCGCGCCCGCGACGCCCAGCTCGACGAGCACGTTCATCCCGTTCGGCGCGACGCCGAGGAACGCGCCCTCGCTCTCCACCAGCGCCTCGCGCGCCTCGTAGATCGTCACCTCGACGCCGAGCCGCCGCAGGAACATCCCGAGCACCGGGCCCGCGATGCCCCCGCCGATGAGGATCGCGCGCCGCACACCCCGCTGTTTCATCCCGAGACCTCCTCTCGATGTCCAGGCCAGCATGGGTGCGACTGGCGCTCATTGCCAGTGATGATCCGTGATGATAATCGTCACCGCCGGTGAACTTATCTGCGATCGACCTCAACCTGCTGCTCGTCCTGCACACGGTGCTCGAGGAGCGGAGCGCGGCGCGGGCGGCGCGGCGGCTCCGCGTCACGCCGTCGGCGGTGAGCAACTCGCTCGCGCGGCTGCGCGCCCACTTCGGCGACCCGCTCGTCGTGCGCAGCGGGCGCGGCCTCGTGCCGACGCCCCGCGCGCTGGAGCTCGCGCCGCGGCTGCGGGCTGCGTTCGGGGAGATCGCGGGGGCGATCGAGGGAGAGCGCTCGTTCGACCCGAGGGCGACGACGCGCGCGTTCACGCTCGCTTGCTCGGACGTCGACCAGATCTGCAGCCTGCCGGCGATCGCGCCGGCGTTCGCGGCGGCGATGCCGCGCGCGGCCCTCCGCGTCGTGAGCGTCGATCACCTCGAGGCGTCCGGCGGGCTCGGCGGCGGCGAGGTCGACGCGGCGCTCTCGCCCGCGTACCCGCTCCCGCCCGGCCACCACGCCGCGGACCTCTTCGAGCAGGAGAGCGCGTTCGTGGTCCGCCGCGACCACCCGTGCGCCGGCCGCCGGCTGACGCGCGAGCGCTTCAACTCGCTGCGCCACATCGACATCCACCTCGCGCTCGGGCGCGGCGGCATCGGCAACCGGGCCGCCCAGGAGATGCTCGCGGCACAGGGGCTGCGCCGCGAGATTGCCGTCACCGTCCCGACCTTCGCCGCCGCCGCGGTCGTCGCCGCAAGCACCGATCTCGTCACCGGGATGCCGCGCCGCCTGGCCGACGCGCTCGCGCGGATCGCGCCGCTCGCCGTCGTCGAGCCGCCGGTGCCCGCGATGGTCTTCCGCATGCAGCTCGTCTGGCACGAGCGGACGCACCTCGACGAGGGCGCCCGCCGCTTCCGCGAGGTCGTCATCGCCGCCCTGCGCGAGCCCCCGCTCAGGCGCAGCGACGAGGGGCGCAATCAGAAGAGGAGCTCTATCAAGAAGGCAGGGAGAGGAAGAGAGAGGTCGAGTCGCGCTTCCTGACCTCTCGCCCGCCGGCGCTCTCGCCCCCCCGGCGAGAGCGCTCATCGCGAGCAGCTCAGGCCGCCGGAGCCCCGCTCGCCACAGGCGCGGCCATCGCCGCCGCAGGCGCGGCCATCGCCCCCACCTCGCCCGCCTCGCCGGCGCCCGCCGCGGGCCTCGCCGAGGCGGCGCCCGCCGGCCGCCGCGTGAAGAGGCCCGCGACGAACCACACGAAGGCCGCCACGCCGGCGATGAACAGGCTGTCTCCGACGAACCGCATCCAGCGCAGCGCCTCGAGGAGCGGCTGCTGCATGAACTCCGCGCTCCGCGCGTACCACAGCCCGCGCTCGACGCTGGCCCACGCCTGCGCGAGCCCGATCGGCAGGAGGCTCAGCAGGATCATGAGCCCGAGCCCGCCGTTCATCCCCCAGAAGGCGACCCGGAGCCGCCCCTCGCTCCAGACCGCGTGAGGGAACAGGCGGCGGAGCATCAGCAGCACGAGGCCGAGCGAGAGCAGCCCGTAGACGCCGAAGAGGGCGGCGTGCGCGTGCACGGGCGTCGTGTTCAGGCCCTGCATGTAATAGAGCGCGATCGGCGGGTTGATGAGGAAGCCGAACAGCCCCGCGCCCACGAAGTTCCAGAACGCGACCGCGACGAAGAACTGGATCGGCCAGCGATACGCCTGCATCCACCCGCTCCGGTGCTGCATCTGCCAGGTCTCGCGCGCCTCCATCCCCACGAGGACGAGCGGCACCACCTCGAGGGCGCTGAAGCTCGCGCCGACGGCCATCGCCGAGACCGGCGTGCCGCTGAAATAGAGGTGGTGGAACGTGCCGGGGATGCCCGAGACGAGGAAGATGCACGTCGAGAGCAGGGCCGCGCGCGCCGCGCTGTCCGGCCGCAGGAGGCCGAGCCGCGTGAAGAGGAACGCGATCGCCGCGGTGGCGAAGACCTCCATGAACCCCTCGACCCAGAGGTGCACGACCCACCAGCGCCAGTACTCCATCACCGAGAGGTGCGTCTTCGCGCCGTAGAACATGCCCACGCCGTAGAACATCCCGATCGCCACCGTCGCGCCGGTGAAGAGCAGCACGATGTGCCGGCTCAGGTCGCGCCGCGCGAGCGCCGGCCAGAGCGCGCGCAGCATGAGGACGAGCCAGAGCACGAGGCCGCCGAAGAGCGCGATCTGGAAGGCGCGGCCGAGGTCGACGTACTCGTACCCCTGGTGCCCGAACCAGAACGACGCCTCGAGCGCGAAGCGCTGCTTCACCGACAGCCACTCTCCCGCGAGCGAGCCGAAGACGACGAACACGAGCGCCGCGAAGAGGACGTTCACCCCGAGGCGCTGCCCCCACGGCTCGCGCCCGCCCACGGCCGGCGCGAGGAACAGCCCGGTCGCGAGGAAGGCCGTCGCGATCCAGAAGACGCCGAGCTGGACGTGCCAGGTGCGCGTCACCGCATAAGGCAGGTAGTCCGCCACGGGCAGCCCGAAGACCTCGTGTCCCTCGACGGTGTAGTGCGCCGTCAGCGCGCCGAGCGCGACCTGGAGCACGAGCAGCGCGACGACGACGAAGCAGTACTTCCCGACGGCCCGCATCGACGGGGTGAGCACCCAGCCCTCCAGCGGATCGCGCGCGGGCGCGGGGACCGAAGGCTCCTCGGCGCGGCGGAACGCGTGATACCAGACCAGCGCGCCGATGCCGGCGAGCAGCAGCACGACGCTGACCACCGACCAGAGCACGTTGGCGCTCGTGGGCACATTGCCGATGAGCGGCTCATGAGGCCAGTTGTTCGTGTAGCTCGCGCCGGTCCCGGGGCGCTCCGCGGCGCAGGCCCACGAGGTCCAGAAGAAGAACGCCGTCAGCTTGTCGCGCCGCCCCGCGTCGGGGACCGCGCCCGTGTGCAGCGCGTAGCTCTCGCGCAGGCCGTCGAGGCCGGGCTCGTCGCCGAACAGCGCGCGGTAGTGCGCCGCCGTCTCCTCGATCGCCCGCGCGCGGTCGTCGGAGACCGTGAGCGCCCCGGTCGCCGGGTCGAACCCGTTGTGGCGCATCGCCTGCCGGAGGCGCGCCTTCAGCGCGGCCTGCGCCTCCTCGGGCAGCGCCGCGAACGGCGCGCCGTGCTCGCGCTCGCTCCAGAGCGCGAGCTGCGCCTCGGCCTCGCGATGGAGCCAGTCGGCCGACCAGTCCGGCGCCTGGTAAGCGCCGTGCCCCCAGACGCTGCCCACCTGCTGTCCGCCGATGCTCTGATAGACGAGCTGCCCGTCGAGGATATCGTCCTTCGTGAGCAGCACCCTGCCCGACGGCGTCTGCACCCGCTCGGGGATCGGCGGCGCCTTGCGGTACACCTCCCGGCCCATGAAGCCGAGGATCAAGAATCCAGCGGTGATGACGGCGGCGAGCGCCAGCCAGAGTCGTCGTAGGCTATGCATATCGACCTCGTTGTTCGCGTGAGCCCCGGGCGCGCCCTCCGCGGCGCGGCTCCGGGGGCTCCGGTCGTGACGCCAGGCCGTAAAGCAGGCGGCGTGCCGATCCCCTCGAGCCCTTCGTTTCGCGGACCCAGACGGCTGATGTTGCGCTTTCAACAACACGCGCCCGTTGTCGAATCCACAACAGCGTTGTACATTCGACAACATGCCCAACCTGGAGGCGCTGCTGTCGGTGGCGCTGGATCTCACGACGTCGCTGGGGGCCGAGGATCGCTACCGGCGCCTGCTGGAGGCGGTGCGGCAGATGGTGCCGTGCGATGCGGCGTGCCTGATGCGGTACGACGACGGCGTGCTGGTGCCGCTCGCGGCGCACGGGCTCGCGCCGGAGGCGCTGGGGCGCACGTTTTGCGCCCGGGCGCACCCGCGGCTCGACATCCTCTGCCATGCCGAGGCGCCGGTGCGGTTCCCGCCGGACACCGATCTTCCGGATCCCTTCGACGGGCTGCTCGCGTCGGACGCGACCTCGCTCGCGCACGTCCACGCCTGCCTCGGCTGCCCGCTGCGCGTCGAGGGCAAGCTCCTCGGGCTGCTCACCGCGGACGCCCTCGACCCGCGCGCCTTCGAGGGGGTCGATGAGACGACGCTCTCGTGGGTGGGCGCGCTGGCGGGCGCGGCGGTGCGCACGAGCCAGCTCATCGACGCGCTCGAGCACAGCGCCGAGCGGCTCGGCCTGGTCGCCGACGACCTGCGGCGGGCCGCGGAGCGCGAGCGGGGCGCCGGCCTGCTCGGGACGAGCCCGGCGATGCAGAGGCTGCGGGACGAGATCGCGCTCGTGGGGCCGTCGGATCTCACGGTGCTGATCACGGGAGAGACGGGCGCGGGCAAGGAGCTCGTGGCGCGCGCCGTCCACGCGGCGTCGGCGCGGCGGCGCGAGCCGCTGCTCCACGTGAACTGCGCGGCGCTGCCCGAGTCGGTGGCGGAGAGCGAGCTGTTCGGCCACGTGCGCGGGGCCTTCACCGGGGCGGAGCACAACCGGCCCGGCAAGCTCGAGGTCGCCGACAGGGGCACGCTGTTCCTCGACGAGATCGGCGAGCTGCCGCTGTCGATCCAGCCGAAGCTGCTGCGCGCGTTGCAGGAGGGCGAGGTGCAGCGGGTCGGCGCCGACAGGTCGCTGCGCGTCGACGTCCGCGTCATCGCGGCGACGAACCGCGAGATCGAGAGGGAGGTCGCGGAGGGGCGCTTCCGGGCCGACCTGTTCCACCGGCTCAACGTCTACCGCCTCGCCGTGCCGCCGCTGCGCGAGCGGAGGAGCGATATCCCGCTGCTCGCCGGGCATTTCTGCGACGCGGCGCGCGCCCGGCTCGGCCTCGGGCCGGTGCGCCTGACGCCGGCCGCGCGCGCGCTGCTGATGCGCAGCGCGTGGCCGGGGAACGTGCGCGAGCTGGAGAACACGCTGTTCCGGATGGTGCTGCAGGCGTCGCGGGGCGTCCCGCGCGGGGCGCCCGTGCTGCTCGAGCCGGACCACGTCGGCGCGGGCCTCCCCGGCGCGGCGGCGCCTGGGCGGGGCGGCGGCGCGGCGCAGGAGCAGGCGCCGCCCGCGCGGGCCGGCGGGGCGCAGGAGCAGGCGCCGCTCAACGAGCAGGTCGACGCCTTCCAGCGCGGCCTCATCCGGGAGGCCGTGGCGCGGCACGAGGGCAACTGGGCCGCCGCGGCGCGCTCGCTCGGGATGCACCGCAGCAACATGCACCACCTCGCGAAGCGGCTCGGGCTCCGCTGACGCGGCGCGCGGCGCGCGCGTCCGCCGTCGCGCCGGGGCCGCGAGGTGAGGTATCTTCGCGCGCGCGCCGCTCCCCTCCCCCGGCGCCGTCGACGGAGGCTCTCCCCATGTTCAAACGCATCGCGCACGTATGTCTCAACGTGAGAGATCTGCAGCGCTCGGTCGACTTCTACGGCAAGCTCGGGTTCACCACCAAGTTCCGCTTCACGCGCGAGGGCGCGCCCTTCGGGGCCTACCTGGAGATCGCCGACGGCAACTACGTCGAGATGTTCGAGGATCGCAACCTCGGCGAGGTGGTCAACACAGGCATCGCCCACTTCTGCCTCGAGACCGAGGACATGGACGCCGTGATGGCGACGCTGAGGAGCCGCGGAGTCCCCTTCACCGAGAAGAAGCTCGGCTGCGACAACACCTACCAGATCTGGCTCGCTGACCCCGACGGCAACAAGTTCGAGGTGCACCAGTACACGCCGACGAGCACGCAGCACACCGGCGGGGTGATCGAGGCGGACTGGTAGCCCCGGCGGGGCGGCCGCGCCGGGATCGCGGCGGGCCGTCGCGCCAGCGCCCGGGGGGCCGTGGGGCGAGCGCGCGGCCCGTGGCTGCTCACCTGGGACAGTCGAGGTTGATCACCGCGAGGTCGTAGTTCATCACGGCCTGCTCGGGGTCGATCAGGAGCTCGGCGTCGCGCGGGAGGTGGCGCGTCTTGCGGATGTCATCGCCCGCATACGCGCGGATGTCGTCGCGCGACCTCCAGTAGCTGATCACCATGAAGTGCGTCTCCGCGCCCACGGTCTCGCGCATCAACTGATAACCGAGGTTCCCCGGGATGGCGCGGAACTTGGGTAGCGCGCTGGAGATATAGGCCGTGTATTCGTCGGCCTTGTCGTTGCGCGTGCGGCCGTGCCACACGCGCGCGATGCGCGCGGCGCACGATGACGGCGCGGCCGCGGATGTCGAAGGGTTTACGGGAGGCGCCGTGGGCGCTGCGACGGGAGGCGCCGTGGGGGCCGCGGCGGGCTGCGCGGTGGCGGGCGCGACAGCGGGATCCGGGGTGGCTGGCGGCGCCTGCTCCATGCTGGAAGTGCAGCCGAGCAGGGCACACGCGGCGAGCAGCGCGACAAGGGCGAGAGGGACGCGGCGCGAGGTGCCGCTGGGCGCGCCCTCTGGTCGAGCGGTCTTGTTCATGGGCCGATCATGCACGAGAACGTCGCGGCCGGGCGACTCCTCATCGACACAAAATTGACACGGACCTCAGAAGCGCGGCAGCGGCATGGTGACGTCACCGCAGGAGAACCGGGTCGGAAACTGGTCCTCCGGGTAGCTGAAGATGAGCATCCGCGTGACGGTCTCGCCAGGCTTGAACTCCTCGACGTCAGGGGCCGGCCCGTGAATGAAGTAATCGTGGTCTATCACGCCCGGGAGCACCCGAGAGTCGCCGAGGTCCAGGTCGCACCGATCGTAGTTGAATTTTTGCGGAGCGCTTGAATCGTTACGCAACTCGATCCTCGCCCAGAGGAACCGCTCGTCGTCGGCGGGCACGTACCTCATCATGCCGCCCCAGCCGTAGTCGTTGGGGCCATCGGTCAGCTTCAGCAGCGCGATCGTCCAGCCGCCGCCGCGCCGCTCGATCCGCTGGTTGAGGAGCGTCGTCGAGCAAGCGGCCAGCAAAGGAAGCATGAGGAGCAAGAGGGCGCGACCGCGCGCCGCCGGGGTTGCGTCTCGCATACGAGCCATGCTGCCATGGGGCGTCGTCGGCCGTCCAGCCGCTCCACTGCGCAATGCGGGTGCACGCGCGGCCGTCTTCGAATAGAGTGCGCGCGATCTCGGGGCCTCGAACCGGAGACGGAAACATGCGATTGCCTTGCTTCGTCGGCCATTTTGCTCTCTTCGCCGCTCTGCTCCTCGGCCGGGAAGCAGGCGCGGTGGAGCCGATTCACCCGTCGTTCTCTGCTCCCGCGCTGGAGCAAGGGAGCGATCTCGAAGCGACGTACGATCTCAATGCCCTCGGCGTCGTCCGGAGGTCGTCGCCGTCGACCTGGTGGCGCCCCGTCCGGGGAAAGTACCGCTGGGCCATGTCGTATGAGGATTTCTTCACGCACCTCGGGCGGCCGGACCTGGCCGAGGAGCAGGACCGGCGACAGCTGATCAAGGGGACCCTCTTCTGGGGGAGCTTCGCGCTGACGCTGGGCGGTGGTTTCCTCTTCGTTCACGGGATGTACAGCTCGGGGTTCGGCGCGGAGGCGGCCATCGGCGCCGGCGTGGCGGCCGGCGGGTTCGCGGCGCAGGTGACCAGCAGGTTCATCCGCAGCCCCGTCGTGCCGGCGGACGAGGCGGAGGACATGGCGGCCCGGTACAACCAGGCGCTCGCGGGCTTCCTCGAGCTGTCCCCGGTCGAAGCCGGGGCAGCCGCGAGCGAGCCCGCGCGGCTGAAGCTCCAGCCCGTCGTGGGACACGGGTTCGGCGGGCTCACCCTCGTCGGCGCATTCTGAGCCGCCGCCCGTCTCATCACACAGCGCCCGGCGCTCCGCCGAACGCCGACAGGTTCTCGCGCACCCAAGTGCGCGCGTGGGGGCTCCTGGCCTGCACGCCGCGCCAGGCGCGTCTGCGCGCGTGACGACCGGCGAGGTCGGAGAGGATGCCGGCGAGCATCGCGAGCAGCTCGCCGCGGCGCTGCGCTCGTCGTTTCGCCGTGATGGTCCGCCGCCGACACGCTCGCCCATGCGGGCCATCGCCGCTCACATGAAACCTGGATCCATAGGAAAATTGTGATCCACGTTAGCACCAGGTTGGCGTAAAATCGCCCGCTGACGCGATGGACGAGCAGAAGACCGAGGCGCTCGAGGCGGAGGTGGACGCGTTGCGGAAGGAAGTGCAGCGCCTGCGCTCGCGCAACGCCGAGCTGGAAGAGGCCGGCCGCAGCCTCCCGGAGCGCGTGCTCGACGCGCTGCCCAGCCTCGTTTACGTGCTCGATCTCGATGAGCGGCGGTACATCTACTGGAACCGGGAGCTCGCCGAGCTCGCCGGAGGGCGCGACGGCGCGGCGGCGGGCCCGCCCCGCGCCGACGGCCTCTCCTCGATCGTCCATCCGGACGATATCGGTCGCATCGAGGAGTACCGGGCTCGCCTGGCCGCCTCGGAGGGCGGGGAGCAGGCGACGGTGGAGTACCGCGCGCGGGATCGCGACGGCGGCTTTCGCTGGTTCCTCGAGCGAGGCGTCGCGATCGGCCGCGATCTGGAGGGATCGGGGCGCCGGATGCTGGGATCGGCGCACGACATCACCGCGCGCAAGCATACGGAGCAGCTGCTCGAGAGGAGCGAGAGCCTGCTCCATGCTTTCCTCGAATACACGCCGTCGATGATGGTCGCGGTGGACGCCGCGGGCCGGCTCCTGCTCGTGAACCGCGAAATCGAGTCCTTTTACCGGATGAGCCGCGAGGAATTGCTCGGAAAGGTCGTCTACGACCTCCTCCCGCCGGCGGCGTCCGCCTCGATACGAAAGGCCAATGAAGAGACCGCGGCCTCCGGGCGGTCGGGGGCCTCCGAGCACGTGCTCGTCTATCCCGACGGTCCGCGCGACTACCTGTCGACCAAGTTCCCCATCCGCGACGCCGAGGGGAAGATCTACGCGGTCGGGACGGTCTCGGTAGACATCAGCCGGACCAAGCAGGCCGAGGCCGAGCGCGCGGAGATGCAGCGGCAGCTCATCGAGATGCAGCAGGCGACGATCCAGGAGCTCATCACGCCGCTCTTGCCCCTGGCGCGCGGCGTCGTCGCGATGCCCATCGTCGGAAGCGTCGACCCCGCGCGCGCCGAGCAGATCCTGACGACGCTGCTGGAAGGGATCGCCGCCCGGAAGGCCAAGATCGCGATCCTCGACATTACCGGGGTGAAGGACGTCGACGCGCGGGTGGCGCAGTCCCTCGTCGACGCGGCCCGGGCCGCGGGGCTGCTCGGTACCCGGGTCGTGCTCACCGGGATCAGGCCGCAGATCGCGCAGACGCTCACGACGATGGGCGCCGATCTGAGCGGCGTCGTGACCAAAGCGACCCTGGAGAGCGGCATCGCCTACGCGCTCGGACGCCGGAGCCGCTTTTGACCGAGCGCGCTCCCGCCGGGAGGCCGGGTGGTCGCGCGTGTGCACAAGTCCTCCACGGCGTCGGCGGAGCACGCGAACGCCGCGGGTGAGCGGTTCTCTGGCGGCCCTGACGGTGTACGATGTTGATGACATGCGTCCGCGCCCGTGACGGGCGTGCGGGGCGCTGTCGGTACAACGTGCGATGTAGCCCAGGAGGTTGTCGATGAAGCCTGGAGTGATGCCGTTTCGGGGCGCGATCGTGGTGACCATGGCCGTCAGCCTGATCGGAGGCGCGGCGCTGGCCCGCGGCGTGCCGATGCTGGAGGGGTACGATCCATTGCCGGGTCCCTCGCCGTGGGGGCCTGACGACGAGGCGGGCGCCTCCAACACGCAGACGCCCGCCAAGGTCCTCGAGGGCAGGGGCCTGATCAAGAAGGGCAAGGTCTATCGCCTGGGCCACGTCTACGAGCCGGAGATGGCGACGTTCCCCGGCAACCAGGGGCTCTCCGTGGAGCCCGGGCCGATCTCGCTGATCCAGCAGCAGGTCACGAACTCCGAGGTGATGCACGGGGAGTTCGGCCAGATGGGGACGCAGTTCGACGCGCTCGGCCATTTCGGTTACATCCCGCCCGGGAGCTCGGACCCGGCCGACGCGCTGTTCTACAACCAGTTCACGGGCGCCGAGGTCATCACCGAAGACGGGCTCGCGCACCTCGGCGTCGAGCACGTGAAGCCCCTCGTCACGCGCGGCGTGCTCCTCGACGTCAAGCGCCACGCGAACGGCGGGGAGACGCTCGCGTGGGGCCAGGAGATCACGCTGTCCATGGTGATGAAGACGCTGCGCGCGCAGAAGATGGACGCGGGCGACATCGGCGCCGGCGACGTCGTGCTGATCTTCACGGGCTGGGAGGAGAACTGGGAGCTCGGCACCGAGGGGTATTACACGCAGCCGGGCGTGGGGCTGGCCCAGCCGGGGATCGGGCTCGAGGTCGCGAAGTGGCTCTCCTCGAAGGGAATCGCCTGCGTCGGCTCGGACAACTTCGGCGTCGAGGTCAGCCCGCCGAAGCCTCCGGTCGCGCCGGGCGTGGTCTTCCCGGTGCACCATCACCTGCTGGTGAAGAGCGGAATCTTCATGCACGAGGCGATGGTGCTCTCGGAGCTGGCCGCGGATCTGGCCGCCGAGCTCGAGGAGCGACGGCACGGCCACAAGAGCCCGTACGAGTTCTTCTACGTCTACAGCCCGCTGCCCCTCCGGGGCGCGTCCGGATCGCCCGGGATCCCGCTCGCGATCCGGTGAGCGGATCGGCGGCGCCGCTGCCGGCGCCGCTGCCGCCATTTCCGAAGCGCTCGCCGACCGGAATTCCCGCTCGAGAATTTCGGGATTCACGAACGATTTGAAGCCCGCTTGCCAGATTGGATGATCTCGGTCTACCTCCTGTACATCTGGCGTAGCAGACAAATGCAGCTCATCGCTTATTTCCTTCAGGCAACTTTCCAGGCGCGGACCATTGCGCCTGGCCAGATCTACTTGTCTCTCGAACGAACAGGTATCATCGATGGCATGAGTCGGCAGCCTCTTCTGGGTGATGATGGTTTCGTCCGACGGTGGCCATGGAGGTCTCGGGCGCCGTTCGGCGCTGCCTCATCCCATCCAGGACGAATCCTGAGGTCACCCACGTTCGCCGCGAGCGCGGGCGCGCAGAGGTGCAGCGATCACCGCCCGTCGGGCGCGTTGCGCGCCCGGTAAGCGCGCTGCTGGCAGGCCCGTGAGCAGTAAGCCCGCGGCCGCCCCGTGGCAGGCTGGGCGATCTCGCCGCCGCACTGCGCGCACGTCGGCCGATCCTCACGCCGAGGGGTGCCGCCGGGAGTTTCGTCACGCTCACGCGCCCGAGCCCCCGTTTCGTCACAAGTTTCGTCACGGTGGCCGGAGCGCGCTCGGACGAGCGCCTCGATGCCCTCGAGCACGCGCTGCAGGCCGAACAGGAACACCTCCTCCGTGAAGGGGTGCTCGTCGAAGGCGCCCGAGCGCATCAACTTCGCCATCGTCGGGAGGCGCTCCGGGTCGAAGAGCTTGTCCCAGAAGTACTCGCGCTCGGACCACCACTGCTCGTCGGTGACGCCGGTCTCCCGCTCGGCCTCGGCCGCGTCCACCGTGAGCCTCGCCGCGCCGCGGACGTACCCGTCGACGAGGTGGACGGCGGCGATCACCTCGCGGTCGCTGAGGCCGATCCCGCAGACCGCGCGGAGCTCCGCGTCGTACGCCGCCATCCCGTTCGGCCCCATCACGGGGCGCACCGGCGTCACGTGCAAGAACCACGGGTGGCGGTGGTAGAGCGCCCAGTCCGCGAGCGCCGACGCCTCGAGCTTGGCCCGCCATCCCCCGGGGACGCCGTCGACCAGGGGTAGCTCCCCCGCGACGGTGTCCAGCATGAGATCCAGGAGCTCGGCCTTGCTCGGCACGTACCGGTAGAGCGACATCGTGGTGAACCCGAGCTTCCCGGCGACCCGCTGCATCGACAGCGCCGAGAGCCCCTCGCCGTCGGCGAGCTCGATCGCGGCCCGCACGATCTGATCGACGCTCAGGCCAGGCCTGGGCCCCCGGTTCGTCCGCTTCCTGGCCCCCCACATGAGCTCCAGGCTGCGCACGGCGTCGCCGCCGCCGCTGTACTCCGTCGCCGTTTTCCGACGCCTCGGCGGTTTGACAGCCATCCCTCGACTGCGTATACCACATACACAAATGTGTACGTTATACACATTTCAGGGAGGTCCGCTTGAAGCAGCACGACCCGACGCGATCGATTCGATCGATGCGAACGACGACCATGCCCCTCCACGCGCGCGGCCTCTCGGCCGTCGTGCCGCTCGCGCTCTCGCTCGGATGCGCGGTGCAGGAGCGGGAGCCGACGCCGGAGCCCACGTTCTGGCAGGACGTCGCGCCGATAACCACGTCCAGGTGCACCGCGTGTCATCAGGAGGGCGGGCTCGCGCCCTTCCGCCTGGACGACTACATCTCGGCGAAGGCGCGCGCCGGCGCGATCGACGACGCCGTGCAGGGCGGCCATATGCCCCCGTTCCTCGTGGCGCACGACGGCTCGTGCGGCGACTTCAAGGACGAGGCGACGCTCACCGCCGAGGAGCTCGACATCATCCATCGCTGGGCGACCGGGGCGCGCGCCGAGGGAGACCGCGCGGGCGCGCCGCCCGCCCCGCCCGTGCCCACGCTGGAGGGCGGGGTCGACTACGCGACGCCGCCGATCACCCCTGTGGTCGACCCCGCCAATCCCCTCGCGGCGCACGACGAGTGGCGGTGCTTCCAGGTGGACCCGGGCATCGAGGCGGACCGCTTCATCACCGGATATCAGGTGACTCCCGGGGTCCGGTCCATCGTTCATCACGTCACCGTCTTTCGGGTGACTCCCTCGGAGGCGTCGCTGGTGGAGGGCAAGACGAACCAGGATGTGATGACGGAGCTCGACGGCGCCTCGCCAGACCGACCCGGCTGGGAGTGCTTCGGCAGCCCGGCCGACGAGATGCCGTTCCAGCCGCTGTTCGCCTGGGCGCCCGGGCAGGACGTTGTCGAGTTCCCCGGCGGCACCGGGGCGCCGGTCGCCTCGAAGGACCATTTCGTCGTCCAGGTGCATTACAACCTGCATGACCACGCGGACGCCGCGGCCGAGGACTCGACGCGCATGCGGCTCCGCTATGAGGACACCGTGGAGCGGCGCGCCGTGTTCGTCGGGGACGACGGCTTCCTCACGACCCTCTTCGAGCCCGAGGGGCCGGACACGCTGCCGCCCGGGCAGCAGGACGCCGCCTATACGTGGCGCAGGACGCGGGCGGAGCTCGCGCTCGACCCGGCGCTGCCCCCGATCGAGGTGCTCGGCGTGATGCCGCACATGCACGAGCGCGGGCGCACCTTCGACCTGCGCGTGGCGTCGGGGGCGCAGGAGAGCTGCATCGCGCGCGTGGACGACTGGGACGTCCACTGGCAAAACGTGTACTGGTACCGCACGCCGCCGCTGCTCGACCCGGGCTCCTCGGTCGCGGTGACATGCACCTTCGACACGCGCGACGCCGAGGCCCCCGTGCTGCCAGGGTGGGGCACGCAGAACGAGATGTGCAACATGAACATCCTGGTCGCGCTGCCGATGACGCCGTGACGTCGTGACCGCCGCCTCGCCCGCGGTCCCCGCGGTCGCCCACGCTTGAGCGTGAGATCGATGACGCGTCTGACACGGCCTGGCATGACTCCGACGGAGCAGGCATCCTGGTTTGAACTCCCCCCGCGCCCCGTGTAGTGTCAGCCGGTGCGGATACTCGGCATCTGCGGGAGCCTTCAAGCGAGATCATCGAACCTGACGCTGCTCCACACGGCCAGAGCCATGGCCCCCGAAGGGGTCGAGCTCGTCCTGTACGACGGTATCCGCGAGCTGCCCCTCTTCAACCCGGATCTCGAGGCGAGCGGCGCGCCTCCGGCCGTCAGTGAGTGGCGGCGCGCCATCGCGGCGAGCGACGCGCTGCTGATCGCCTCGCCCGAGTACGGCCACAGCTTGCCGGGCGCCCTCAAGAACGCGATCGACTGGGTGATCGGCACCGGCGAGCTCGAGCGCAAGGTCGTCGGCGTCACGGCCGCGACGGTCAGCCCCGAGCGCGGGCGCCTCGGCTTGCAGGCGCTGCGAGGCACGCTCGGCGCCGTGAGCGCCAGGGTCGTCGGCGGCGAGCCCATCGCGCGGGGGCCGTCGTTCGAGCGCGAGCTCGCGGCGCTCCTCGGCGCCCTCATCGACGCCGCGCGCGCCGGGCCGACGAGCGAGCCGTGAACCCCTGAAGCAGACCGGAGCAACGATGTCCGCGCCGCCGCCCTGCCGCCGGCGAGGCCGAGCTCCCGGGGACGCCCGGCTGAGGCATTGATGGGACAGCGTCCCATGCAAGGCGAGGAGATTGGCGGGCTCATCGGTCGAGCCGCGCCGTGGACAGAGATCCGTGGACAGAGGAGGATCTCAATGCCAACTAGAGTCAATGGACAACGGAAGATCTGACCGCAGGTGGGCCCGGCACGGGGTCGCCCTGGTGCTCCTGGCCGGCGCGGGCGCGCCCGCCGCGTGCTCGCCCAAGCGCGCCGAGGTCACGACACCGCAGCCAGCGCCCACCGACAGGATCCTCACCGGCGCCGATGCGCTGGGCGACTGGAGCACGGACGCGCCGGGCGTCAAGCGCAAGATCACCGTCGCCGATCTCCCCCCGCCCAACGAGGAGGAATCGGTGACCAACAGGCCGAGCAAGGCAGATCGTCAACCGGGGATGTTCCCCAAAGTGCCATCGGGATTCGCCGTCACCGAGCTCGCCACAGGCCTGGAGGAGCCCCGCGTGGTGCAGGTGGCGCCCAACGGCGATGTGTTCGTGGCCGAGAGCGGCGCGGACCGGGTGGCGGTGCTCAGGGACACGGACGGCGACGGAAAGGCCGACGTTCGCAGCGTCTACGCCGAGGACCTCAAACGCCCCTTCGGCATCGCCTTCTATCCGACCGGCACCGACGCGCCGACGCACGTCTATGTGGCCAACACCGACAGCGTGGTGCGGTTCCCGTACAAGGCGGGGGACACCAAGGCCAGCGGGCCGGCCGAGCCGCTCGTCACCAATATCCCCTCGGGCAAGGAGGCGGTGGGCGGCGGCGGCCACTGGACCCGCGATATCGCCTTCAGCAAGGACAACCAGCGGATGTTCGTGTCCGTGGGCTCCCGCTCCAACGTCGACGACGACGAGGACGAGCACCGCCGCGCCTGCATCCTGGCCTTCACGCCCGACGGCAAGAGCGAGACGCTGTATGCGTCCGGCATCCGCAATCCGGTCGGCCTGGCCATCGAGCCGGCGACGGGCGCGCTCTGGACCAGCGTGAACGAACGCGACGAGCTGGGCGACAACCTGGTCCCCGATTACGTGACGCGCGTGCAAGAAGGCGGCTTCTACGGCTGGCCCTGGTACTACCTCGGCCCGCGCCAGGATCCGCGCCACGAGGGCAAGCACCCCGAGCTGAGAGACAAGGTGATCGTGCCCGACGTGCTGCTCCAGTCGCACTCGGCGTCCCTCGACCTCTGCTTCTACACGGGCCAGCAGTTCCCGGCCGACTACCAGGGCCACATCTTCGCCGCGGAGCACGGCTCGTGGAACCGCTCGCGGCGCACCGGATACAAGGTGATCCGCATCCCGGTCAAGGACGGCAAGGCGGCGGGCCATTACGAGGACTTCATGACCGGCTTCGTCACGAATACGGGCGACGTGTGGGGTCGTCCTGTCGGCGTCGCCGTGGCCAAGGACGGCGCGCTGCTGGTGACCGACGACCAGAGCAACACCGTGTGGCGCGTGGCCTACGGCAAGTGAGGCGCCCTCAGAACCGCCCGCGCACGCCCGCCGACAGGAGCCCGACCGTGAACTCGGCCCCCGCGCCGCCGGGAGCCTTCTCGGGCGGCGCCGGCGCGGCGGGCGCGCCCGAGAGCGTCGGCTCGTCGAAGGCGAAGAGCCGGAAGCCCACGGCGAACGCCGCGAACGACACGCCGCCCGCGATGGCCGCCGCCGCGCCGAGCCGGCCGCGCGCGTTCACGGCGGCGTTGTAGCGATCCCGCTCCGACGGCGTGAGCGAGCTCGCGTCCTGCCTGTCCCGCAGCTCCACCGCCTCGCCCTGGCGCGCGAAGGCGAGCCCCGCGAGCGCGCCGGTCGCGACGACGCCCGCCGCCCCGACGCCGAGCACCGCCCACGCCGCGATGCGCCGGGGCGTCATGCGGAGATCGGCGTCGAACCGGACCGTCTGCTCGCGCGCCACCCGGATCTCCTGCCGGTAAACCTGGTGCCCTGGCAGCGAGACCTCGACGACGTGCGCGCCCGGCTCCACCGCGATCGGGGCCGCCGTCGGCACCGTCGCCCGCTCCTGCCCGTCGACCGCGACCCGCGCGCCGCCCGTGCCGGTCACGTGCAGCTGCGCCGGCTTGGGTCGCAGCACGACGTGCGCCGGCATCAGCTCGCCAGAGACCGCGACCACCGTGAGCTCCTCCTCGTAATGCCCGGTCGCCTGCACGCGCACGCGGTGCGGGCCAGGGGCGACCGGCGCCACGAGCGGCGCCGGGACGAACGGCTGGCCATCGACCGACACCCGGGCGCCCTCGGCCCGCGAGGAAAGGAGCAGCCGCGTGCCGCCCGCCGGCGGGCTCGCGGCCGCGGCGTCACCGCGCCCGGCCGCGGAAGCCGCCCCTGGCGCGGCCCCCTCGACAGCGATCGCGACCCCCTCGCCGGCGAGGCGCGCCTCCAGCGGGACGAGCGCCTCCAGCGCGTCGACCGCCTCCTCGCGGCGCGCTGCCTTCGGATCGGCGCGCAGGTACTCGCGGTAGAGCGCGACCGCGCGGCGCAGCGCGTCCGGCGCCGCCTGCGTGAGGTACTGCCGCCGGAACGCCTGCGCCGCCGAGAAGAGCAGCGCCGGGCTCGGCACGAGCTCGTGCGCCTCCAGGAACGCCTCCGCGGCGACCTGGTACTGGCCCGCGTCGTACGCCTGCGCGCCGGCGTTGAAGAAGGCCTCGGCCCGCGCCGCCTGCTCGGGCGCGCGGCGCGCGTCGGCCAGGGCCGCGGCGGGCGCCGCGTGCGCCGCGGCGAGGGTCACGCAAGCCCAGAGGACCAGGGAACGAGCCGCCGCCCTCATTGCAGCACCGGCGCGCCGCGGAACACCTTCAGGAAGGCGGAGCTCATCGCCACGGCGAGATCGTCGACGCCATCGCCGTCGAAGTCGGCCGCGTCGAGGGCGACGAGATCGCTGGTGGCGTCCGGCGGCGGGCCCGGGAACGGGGCGCCGAGAGCGCGGAGCTGCCGCGCGCCGGCGTCGAGGTCGTACAGGTCGAGCCGCCCGGGCCCGGCCACGGCGACCTCGAGGGCGGCGTCGGCGTCGGCGTTGAGCAGCGCCACGGAGAGGCCCACGCAGGCATCGTCGCCGTCGCAGGGCGGCTCCGGCGCGGCGAGCTCCGCCTCGTCGAAGCCGCCGCCGGCGCGACCCCAGAAGGCGATGATCTTCCCGGTGTCCGCGCGGGCGAGGAGATCCTGCTGCCCGTCGCCGTCCAGATCCGCGACGAGCGGTCGCGGCGCGTACTTCGGCGGGCTCGCGCGCTCCACGACCGCCTTGAAGCGGTGCGCCGTCTGCTGCCGGAACCGCTCGACGAGCGTCCTGCCGTCCGCCCCGTAAACGGCGAGCTCGCCGTCGTCGAGCCACACGAGCTCGTCGCGGCCATCGCCATCCGTGTCGATCGGCGCGAGCACGCACGCTTCGCACGGCGGCGACCCCTCGCCGGGCCGGCCGGAAGCCGCGGGGGCGAGGTTGTCGCCCTCGGGCGAGCCCGTGATCAGCCAGAGCTGCGTGCCCTCCGGCGCAGGAGCGGGCCCGGAGGCGATGTGCTCCGTGATCGCGGCGAGGCTCTGCACCGCGCCGCCGCCGTCCCCCGCCGCGAACATCCCGCCCGCGACGCCCAGCAGGCGCACGGGCAGGATGGAGCTCGACGCGCCCCCGCCCGGAGGCGGATCCGGGGCCATGTCGCCGGGCACGGGGAAGTAGAAAGGCGCGCGGATGAGGCGCTCGCTGTCCCCCTCGATGAGCGCGAGCCCGGAGCCGGGCGCCCCCTCCATCCCGCGCGGGAGACCGCGCACGGCGACGAGCTGGGCGCCCGTCGTCCCCTCGATGACCCGCCCCGCGACGAGTCCGGCGGCCAGGTCGAGGCGGCCGTGCCCGGTCGGCGGGGACGGGGCGGAGAAGGCGTTGCCATAGGCGACGTCGAGGAGGGTCCACGGCTGCGGAGGCGACGGCCGCGCCTGCTGATCGAAGTAGGCGATGTCGTTCACCCGGTCGCCATCGACGTCAGCGACGGCGAGGTAGTGAGGCGGGCACCGCGTCGCGATGCGCTGCGGGTAAAAGGTGCCGTCCGACGCCCCGGTGTGGATCGCGATGTCGGGGAGCTGCGCCGCCGTCGCGACGATGTCGAGGTGACCGTCGGCGTTCACGTCCGCGGCGACCGCCTCACACCCTCCCTCGATGCGGCCGCAGACCGGCGACTGGAACAACGTCGCGTTCGAAGGGCAGTCCAGCGGCACGAGCTCGGGGCCCGGGCGGGAGGCGTCGAAATCGCCGGCGACGAAGATCCGGTCCAGGTCGGCGAGCGCTGCCTCGAGGTCCGCGTCGCCCAGCGAGAGGGCGCCGGTGCGCTGGTCGGGCACGCCGTCGGGCGGCGCGCTCGGCGTCGAGTGGAAGCGGCCCCCGCCGACGCCGTACGCGACATGGATCTCGCCGAGGTCGCCTCGAAAGGCGTTCACGATGAGGTCGAGCTGGCCGTCGCCGTTCTGGTCGTGCACGGCGATCGAGGCGTTGGCGCCGCGGATCATCGCGCCGCCGCCGAGCTGCACCTCGGGCAGGGCCGCGAGCTCGAACGAGCCCCCGGGGCCGCACACGGCGTGGATCCGGATCCGATCGTCGCACTTCCTCGCCACGATCACCTCGTCGCAGGCGTCGCTGCCGGCGGCGCCCTCGACGAGATCGGCGGCGACCACGGCGGCGATCTCGACGGGGTTCACCGCCTCCCCGGCGAGCGTCTGCGGCATCATTCCCGGGTCCGACATCACCGCGATTCGGCCTGGGCCGCCGCCGGACGGCGACGGGCAGCCGGCGCCGCCGCCGCTGCCCGCGCCGCCCATCGCCGCGGCGTCTCCAAGGAAGATCAGGGCGGCGTCGCGGCCGCGCAGCCGCACCGACAGGAGGCGCGCGGCCTCGCTGTCGAGGCGCGTGGTCGAGTAGAGCGTGGGCGTGATGGTGACGCTCTCGGAGGCGGAGTACACGAAGAGGCCGTTCGCCGCGTCGCCCCGGGCGGCGACCACGTCTCCCCGCCCGGGGACGACGAGGTCGAGCTGGCCGTCGCCGGTCATGTCGCGCAGCAGCGGCGCGGGCGAGGTCTCCTCCTCGGACGTGGCGCGGGCGATCCGCAGCGCCTGCTCCGCCTGCGCGCACAGGCCGGGCGCCTGGCCCGGAAACGCCGTGATCGTGGTGCCCTGGAGCGTCGTGTGCACGAGCTCGTCGCAGCCGTCGGCGTTGATGTCGCCGGTCGAGAGCTCCATCGCGTTGACCGTGCTGCGCGTCGCCAGCTCCTCGAACGCGCCGCTGGGGCGCCGGCAGACGCCGTCCGCGCCGCACCCGTAGCCGTCGGGGCACGCGAGCCCGTCGGCGCCGCAGAGGTACCGGCACTGGTGCGCGCTCCCGGGCGCGCCGCAGCCTTCCTGCCCGTCGCAGGCCTCGTCCGGCTCCTCGACGACGCGGTTGCCGCACACGTCCTCCTCGAGGAGCGAGAGGTTCGCGCAGCCCGCCGCCGCAAGCACGAGCGCGAGCGCGAGCGCGAGCGACCATCCGTGCGTTCGCTTCATGGTCAGGGTGCTCCGACGAAGCTGTCGAACGCCGGCTTCTCCAGGTCGGCGTGGTGCTTGCGCGGGCGGCTCGGCCGGGTGCCCGAGCCCGCGGCCGGCGCGGAGGAGGCGCTGGCCGTCGCGGCGGCCGGCGCCGCCTGCGCGAGCCCGCCGGCGGCCCCGCTGGCCTCGCCGGGCGCCTCCGCCTGGCCGGCCGGCACGCCGGCGGCGCCCGGGCCCGTGGCGGCCCCGCCGGGCGCCGGCGTGGCAGCACCGCCGGGCACCGGCGTGGCGGCACCGCCGGGCGCCGTGGCCGCTGGCGTGGCCGGGGGCGAGACGGCGTCACCGCCGGCGCGCGGCCACGCGAGCGCCACGGCCACCGCGCCGCCCAGCAGCAGCGCCGCGAGCACCGCGGCGCGGCGGGCCCCGGTCGCCGGCGCCCGGGCGGGCGCGGCGAGGGGGGCGTCAGGGAGCGGGGCGAGCGCCACGGTCCGGCCGACCTCGGCGGGCCCCGCCGCGCCCGACGCCGGGTCCGCGTCGCGCGGCGCCGCCGGCAGCATGGGCTCGGTGTGCCCCGCCGCCCCGCTGCCGCTCGCTCCAGGGCTGCGCAGCGTGCCGGAGGGGCCGGCGCGCCCGGGCTCGGCCTCGGCGTCTGGCGCGGCGACGGCGGCGGTCGCCACGTCGGCGGCGACGGCGGCGGTGGCCACATCGGCGGCGACGGCGGCGGTCGCCGCGTCGGCGGCGACGGCGGCGGTCGCCGCGTCGGCGCTGATGTGCCGCGGCCCGATGGACACGGCGCGGTCGCCGCTCCGGGGCCGCGACGCGTCCGCGCCGTCGAGCCCCCCGAGGCCGAGCTTGCGCACCTGCTCGACGAGCGCCTGCACCGCCGCGCCGGCCGACGGCGGCCGTTCCTGGGCGCGCTTCGCGAGCATCGCCAGCACCGGAGCGTCGAGCTCCGGCGGGAGATCCGCGCAGACGCTCGACGCCCGCGGCGGCTCGTTGAGGAGGTGCATCATCATCACGTCCATCGCCGAGTCGGCCTGGAAGAGCAGCGTCCCCGTGAGCATCTCGTGGGCGATCACGCCGAGGGCGTAGATGTCCGAGCGATGGTCCACGGCCTTTCCGCGGACCTGCTCGGGCGACATGTAGGCGGGCGTCCCGACCGCGACGCCCGTGGCCGTCTTGTGGGCGAGGGCCTCGTCCGCGAGCTTCGCCACGCCGAAGTCGAGCAGCTTGGGGAAGTAGCGGCCGCCCTTCTCGGTCGCGACGAAGATGTTCTCGGGCTTCAGATCGCGGTGCGTGATCCCCGCCGCGTGCGCGGCGTCGAGCGCGTCGGCGATGCCCTCGAGCAGAGACGCGGCGCGCCCCGGCGAGAGGCGCCCCTCGCGCCGGATCAGCGCGCCGAGGGTCAGCCCGTCGAGCAACTCCATCACGAAGTAGTGCCGCTCGTCGATGACGCCGAAGGAGAAGATGTCGATGATGTTGCGGTGGCGGATGCGGTTCACCGCGCGCGCCTCGCCGACGAAGCGCGACACGACGGTCGGATCGGACGCGAACCGCCGGTTCAGGACCTTGATCGCGACCCGCTTGCCGATGAGCGGGTGCTCCCCCGCGTAGACGTCGCCGAACGTCCCCGCGCCGAGCATCCGCTCGACGCGGTACTCGCCGATCATCGCGCCCGGCTGGAGCTCCAGGTCGTCGCCGGAGAAGGCCTCGTCCGGCAGCAGCGCGCCGCCGTGCTCCGGGCAGGTCGCCACGTTGTCCGGATAGGCTACGCGACACACGGAGCAGGTGGCCATCGACCGTCGCCCAGTCTAGGCGCCGTGGCCGGCGATGAACAGCGCAGCGGAGGAGCGCGCCTGCGGGTGTGCGCGCGCTCGCTGGTACGTGCTCCGGCGCGCGGGTGACGGAGGCCGCGAGGGCGCCCGAGCTCATCCGCGTCGCGGCGCAGGGGCGATCTGGCGTTCGAGGGGCGGCCGCCCACGCCAGCCCACGCTAGGCTGGCGCCGAGCGGCCCTGCTCGCGCCCGAGCCATGCGACCCTGCCTCTTGATCCTCGTCCGCCACGGTCGCACCGCCGGCAACGGGGCGGGTCCAGGGACCCCGATGAGCGGGTGGACCGACACGCCGCTCGACGCGCAGGGCAGGCAGGAGGCCGAGGCGCTGGGCCGCCGCCTCGCCGCGGGCCCGGCGTTCGACGCCGTGTACGCGAGCCCGCTCAGCCGCGCGCTCGAGACGGCGCGGATCGCGGCGGGCGTGTGGGGCCCGGTGCGCCCGCACGACGGCCTGCGCGAGATCTCCTGCGGCGACGTCGATGGCGCGCCGATCGAGGAGGTCAAGGCGCGCCACGCCGCCCTCTGGGAAGCGAACCTGCGCCAGGACGACGACGATTTTCGCTGGCCCGGCGGGGAGAGCTACCGCGAGCTCCGCGCCCGCTGTCTCGCGGCGATCCGCTCCATCGCCGCAGCGCACCCGGGGCAGCGCGTGCTCGTGGTCACGCACGCGGGCGTCATCGGCCAGATCCTCGGGGCGCTGCACGGCGTCCCGCCCGCCCGCTGGGAGCCGTTCCGGCCGGGCAACGCCAGCCTCACCTCGGTCTCGTGGCAGGGCGAGCGCGGCGTCTTGCTGCGCTTCGACGACCGCGAGCACGTCAGCGCCAGCACGCGTCGGCCCGGCGGATGACGCGCAGCCAGTCCGCCGCGTTCCGGGCCGCCGCCGCGCGCGCGTCGGACGCGGCGCCGGGCTGGCCGGCGCTGCTGTCGCTCGCGATCGAGAGGTGGTACCCGAGCGCGCCCGCGAGCGCGTTGGACGCGGCCGCGAACCAGTAGGCGTCGCGCAGCGGCCGGGTGAGCGCGGGGGCGAGGCCGCGCGCCGCGAGGTAGCCGGCGAGCAGCGTGTCGTGGCGGCGCCTCGCCTCCGGCTCCCAGTAGCCGAGGACCTGGAGCCACGAGCTCACGTCCTCGAGCGGCGAGCCGACCCGCGCGCGCGCCCAGTCGAGCAGCACCGGCTCGGCGACGCCGTCGCGCCGGCGGACCATGACGTTGCCCGGGTGCACGTCCCCGTGGATCACGGCGGTGCCGAGCGGCTGGAACGCGAGGAGCTGGCGGCGCATCGCGGGCAGCGCCGCGACCACCCGCCGCAGGGCGGGCATCGCCCGGGCGAGCGCGGGGACCTCGCCGCGGGGCAGCCGCTCGGCCAGCGACAGGGTGCCCCGCGCCGCGGCCAGGCTCTCTGCCTCGTAGTCCCACGCCGGCAGGGCGGCGCCCGGCGCCGTCTCCCCGTGGAAGCGCGCCAGCTGCTCGAGCACCCGGGCGGTGTGCGCGCTGTCGGTCCACGGCCAGGGGTGCGCCGGGACGATCCTCTCCAGGTAGAGCAGCCAGCGCCGGCGCCCGAGCCGCTGCGCTCCGAGCAGCTCGGGCGAGAAGCGCCGCGCGACGGACGTCGAGAGCCTCCGGTACACGGCCGCCTCCCGCGCGCCGTCGACGACCTTGGCCACCAGCGCGACGCGTCGCGGCCGCGCGCCGCCGCGCAATCGCGCGGTGATCAGCGCGACGTCCGAGCAGAGCCCACCCTGAAGCGGGCGGATGTCGATGACCGCGCCGCCGAGCGCAGCGCCGTGCCGCGCGACGAGGAACGCCGCCACCGCGGCGAGATCGAGGGTAACCCGCGTCATCCGTCACCTCCCCGATCCACGGTGCATCGCGGCCAGCTCACGTTCCACACTGCGCGTCGGATCGATCGCTCCTCCTTTCCGCTCCGCTTTGCAGCGACCGCTCAGGCGCCTCCGCAGCGGGGCCCCCGGCCGGTCCGCAGCCGTGCACCTCACCGTCTCCGCGGCAGCGCCCCCGGCCCGGCGCGCTCGTTCGCGCTGGATTCGATTGCCCGGATGAGTATTCTCCCGTGCGGGTGTCGGGGCCGTGGAGCGCCGCGACAGGTCATCACGGGACGGTCGGGCCGCCTTCCCCAAATGCGCGACGTCACTCGCGCCTGGTGGCCATTGAATCGACCCGACTCCCAGCTCGCCCCCGGAACCTGGGCCCCCGCGCGCCGCCTCGCCCAGCGCGTCCTCGGCCCGCTCGATCGCTTCCTCCACGTCGAGGCCGCCAGCGGGATCGTCCTCCTGATCGCGTCCGTCATCGCCCTCGCCTGGGCGAACTCGCCGTGGGGCGGCGCGTACGAGCACCTCTGGCACGTCCCGATCACGATCGGCGCCGGCTCGCTGGTGTTCACGCAGCCCCTCCACTTCTGGATCAACGAGGGGCTGATGACGATCTTCTTCTTCGTCGTCGGCCTGGAGATCCGGCGGGAGATCCACGAGGGAGAGCTCTCGGATCTCAAGCGCGCCGCGCTGCCGGTCGCCGCCGCGGCGGGCGGCATGACCGCGCCCGCGCTCCTCTACCTGTCGTTCAACTCATCGCCTGTCTCGCGGCACGGCTGGGGCGTCCCCACGGCGACGGACATCGCGTTCGCGGTGGGCGTGCTGGCCCTGCTCGGCAAGCGCGTGCCCCCTGCCCTGCGCGTGCTCCTGCTCGCGCTCGCGATCATCGACGATATCGGCGCGATCATCGTCATCGCGCTGTTCTACTCGTCGGGCGTCGCGTGGACCGGGCTGCTCATCGCCGGCGGCGGCGTGCTGGCCGTGCTCGTGCTCCAGCGGTTCGGCGTGCGCCGCCCCGGGGCCTACGTGGCCCCAGGCGCCGTGATCTGGTTGGGCATGCTCCGCGCCGGCGTCCACCCGACGATCGCCGGCGTCGTCATCGGGCTGCTGACGCCGGTGCGCTCCTGGTTCGGCAGCCACGGGTTCCTCAAGACGGCGCGCGGCGTGGTGGACGAGGTCGGCGCGCTCGCCGAGCGCGAGGGCCACAGGGCGGACGAGCTGCTGAGCCCCCTCCGGCGCATCAAGCAGGCCCAGCGCGAGGCGCTGGCGCCCGTCGTCCGGCTCCAGGCGGCGCTCCACCCGTGGGTCGCCTACGGCATCATGCCGCTGTTCGCCTTCGCGAACGCCGGCGTCCGCGTCGACGGCTCGTCGCTGGGCCACGCGGCCTCGGGGACGATCCTGCTCGGGGTCATGGTCGGGCTCGTCGCGGGCAAGCCGCTCGGCGTGTTCCTCGCGAGCTTCGCGATGGTGCGGCTCGGCGTCTGCGCCCTCCCGCGCGGCGTCGGCTGGCGGGGGATCGCCGTCGTCGGCTGCGTCGCGGGGATCGGCTTCACGATGGCGATCTTCATCGCGGGCCTCGCGTTCGACGACGCCGCGAAGCTCGCCGCGGCCAAGCTCGGCGTCCTGCTCGCCTCGGCCGTGGCGGCCGTGATCGGCCTCCTCGTCGGCCGGCTCGTGCTCTCGGGGGTGCCGACGCCCGGCGCGGCGCGGACGCTCCACGAGGCCGAGACGTCGACGGAGCGGTAGCCGCCGCGCGCGGGCGCTCGCGCGGCCTGTTCAGCGACCGCCCCCGTCCTTGCCCGCCTCCTCCGGCGCGCCGGCGTCGCCCGTCGCGGGCTCCGGCGGCGCGCACGGCGCCGTCGAGACGACCGCCCGCCACCGCGCGCCCTCGCGGACGTGGACCCGGTCCGTGCGCAGCGCCGGCAGCGCCCGCAGCGCCGCGCGAACCGCCCCGATGTCCTCCGCGTCCTGCTTCGGCTTCTCGCCGGGGTCCGCGGGCACCTCGACGCACCCGTGGAGCGCCTCCGCTTCGTCCACCCAGGCGAGCGCGGGCCCGGCTGCCTGGAGCCAGGGCCAGCCGCCCGCCGGCTCGGCGACGATCGGCTCCGGGGAGATGGCGCGGTCCTGCACCGCGACCTCCGCGCCGAGCTCCCGCGAGAGCGCGCGCCCCAGCAGATCGGACGCCGCGTCGCCGAGCGCGGGCCCGACGTGCACGACCTCCACGACGACCGGATCGTTCTCCGGGAACCGGAGCCGCCACGCGACGAGCGGCCCCGCCGCGTGCGGCCACGCGCCCGCGAGCGAGGCGGAGAGTTCCTGGCGGAGGAGCACGAGCTCGGGCTCCTTGCGCACCACGTCGATGGGCGCCGAGGTCGCCCGGACCGACGCCGCCACCTCCTCCAGCGCGCTCGCGTCGAGGACGGCGATCACATCCACCTTCGGAGGCATGCCCGCGACCGCGGCGATCTTGTCGCGCAGGTCCTGCTCGATCCGCTCGGCCTCGTCGGCTCGCCCGAGCGTCACCAGGCGCACCGCGACGGTGCCGTGGTCGACGGTGAGGCTCGAGCGCACCGTGCTCTGCGGCAGCGCGTCCAGCATGCGCTGGATCGCCCCGCGGACGCGGACCTCCCACGACACCCGCGCGAGCGCCTCGCGCAGCGGAAAGTACACGGCGCCGAGCAGCGCGAGCGGCATCATCACGCGAAAAATCCACCCGTGACGGAGCTCGAAGAAGACCTGGAGCACGCGCGCCACGCGGCGGATCGCCCCCGGCTTCTGCTTCGCGAGCTCGGCGTGCTCGAGCTCCGCGGTGCTGACGGCGCCGTAGCCGAGGAGCAGGAAGCAGAGGATCGCGAACAGGAGGATCGCGCAGAGGTTCGCCGTGAAGAGCAGCGCGGCGCCGCTCGCGATGCTCTTTACCCGCGTGCCGATCCCGTAGCCGACCACGCAGAGCGGCGGCACCAGCGCGATGCCGATCGCCGTCCCCGCGGCCGTCGAGGTCGTGTCCGAGCCGGGCCGCACCGTGGTGTAGGCCGCCGCGATCGCGCAGAAGATCGCGATGAGCAGGTCGAGCGCCGTCGGCGAGGTGCGCGCGGCGATCTCCGCCGTCACCTCGTGGAACGGCAGCATCAAGGTCAGCAGCGCGGCGCCCGTCACCACCGTGACGATGCTGAAGGCCACGCGCGAGAACGAGCGCAGCGCGAGGAAGGGCGAGCCGATCGCGAGGCCCATGCCGAGCTCGACGATGGGCCCCATGAGCGGCGAGATCAGCATCGCGCCGATGACCACCGCCCCGCTGCCGAGGACGAGCCCGAGCGCGGCGATGCCCATCGCGAGCAGGAGCTGGAGCCAGTAGCCGGCCGCCCCGCGGGCGCTCCGGTCGAGCATGCCCCGGACGATGGCCTCGCGGGCCTCGGGCGTGATGTCGAAGGCGGCCGCGATGCGGTCCTGGAAGGCCGCCCCCGCGGGCCGCACGTACGGCCCGTCGGCGGGCGGCTCACGGCCGGGATCCTGGTCCATGGAGGGCCTCACCACGCGCGTCGGCGCCGCGCGTTCCTCGGGGAGCGCGGGGCGCCGGTGGACATCGCCGCGCCGCGAGCGGAGGCGGCGCCGGTCCCCGCCGTCAGGCATGGATCGAGCGCAGGAGGCTGCGCACCGCGCCCGCGTCGGGCAGCCGGTAGGCGGCGCGGCTGTTGCTGTTCCCGACGTGGATGGTGCACGCCGACGCCGGGAGCGCCGCGAAGATGTCCTCGTCCGTGCGATCGTCGCCGATCGCGATCACCTCCGCCCGCGCCGGGACGTCGTCCAGGATGAGCGGCACGACCCGCCCCTTGTGGACGCCGCGCGGCCGGATCTCCAGGACCTTCGCGCCGCCGAGGAGCTCGAGGGCATCCAGGGAGACGCGCTCCGCGAGGCGCGCGCGCAGCTCGCGCACGTGCTCGGCGGCGAGCTCGGGCTGGGCGGTGCGGTAGTGCCACGCGAGGGTCACCGTCTTCTCCTCGATGAAGCTGCCCGGGGTGCGCCGGGTGAAGTCCTCGAGCACGGCCCGGACCTCGCCCTTCCAGGCGGCGGCGTCCGACTCCAGCGGGACCCAGTCGTCGCACGCCATGGGGCGCGACCAGAAGCCGTGCTCGGCGTGCAGGTGGAGCGGCAAAGCGCCGAACCAGCGCTCGATGTCGGCCCGCCGGCGGCCGCTCACGACGTGGACGCGGTCGCGCTGGGACAGCGCCCGGAGCAGCGCGAGGAGCTCCTCGTCGGGCGCCGCGAGGTCGGGCACCGGGGCGAACGGGACGAGCGTGCCGTCGTAGTCGAGGATCCAGACGCGCTGCGGCGCCAGCCGGACGCGCTCGACGACGCTCTCGGGCACGTCCCGGCGCGCGGCCATGCCGGCCGCCGCGGGCGCCGGCGCGGCGGCCCGGTCGAGGTCGTCCAGGAACGACTGCGCCCAGGTGTGCACGTCGTGCGTGGCCACGCGGCGCCGCAGCGCCGCCATCCGCAGCCGCTGCTCGGCCTGCGGCATCACGATCGCCTGCTTCACGGCCGCGGCGACCGAGCCGATGTCGTACGGGTTGACGGAGATCGCCTCCGAGAGCTCGGCCGCGGCCCCGGCGAACTCGCTGAGGATCAGGGCGCCGTCGTCGTCGATCCGCGCGGCCACGTACTCCTTCGCGACGAGGTTCATCCCGTCGCGGAGCGGGGTCACCAGCATCACGTCGGCGGCGAGGTAGAGGGCGATCACCTGCTCGAGCGGCAGCGAGCGGTGGATGTAGTGGATCGGCGTCGCGTGCGTCGTGCCGTGCTGCCCGTTGATGCGGCCGACCATCTCGTGCACGAGCCGCCGGAAGTCGGCGTACGCGCCGGCCATCTCCCGCGTGGGAACGGCGAGCTGGATGAACCGGACATCGTCGCGCAGCTCCGGCTCGCGCTCGAGGAACCGCTCGATCGCGAGCAGGCGGCGCGGGATCCCCTTCGTGTAGTCGAGGCGGTCGATCCCGAGCACGATCTTGCGGCCGCGCGCCTCGGCGCGGATCCGCGCCGCCTCCTCCCGGACGCCGGGGTGGGCCGCGAGCCGCTCGATCCCCGCGACGTCGACGCTGATCGGGTGGACCCCGAGCGCGACCCTGCGCCCGTCGTGCTCGATCGCCGCCTCGCCCGGATCCACGTCGAGCACGTGCGCGGCCGACGCGGCGAAGTTCCTGAGGTAGCCGGCGGTGTGGAAGCCGAGCAGGTCGGCGCCGAGCAGGCCCCGCACGATCTGCTCGCGCCACGGGAGGATGCGGAAGACCTCGGCGGACGGGAACGGGACGTGGAGGAAGAAGCCGATCCGCGCCCCAGGCAGGCGCTTCCGGAGGAGCGCCGGGAGGAGCATGAGCTGGTAGTCGTGCACCCAGATCGCGTCGCCCGGCGTGTACTGCTCGGCCACGGCGTCGGCGAAGCGCTCGTTGACGCGCTGGTACGCCTCCCAGTCGAGCTCCGCGTCCAGGTTCACCTTGTCGAGCAGGTAATGGAACAGCGGCCAGAGGACGCCGTTCGAGAAGCCGTCGTAGAAGCGGCTCTGCTCCGCGGCGCCGAGGTGCACGGGCACGGCGCGGATCCCGGCGAGCGCCGCGTCGGCGTCCTGCCGCTGCTCCGGCGAGAGGCCCGCGACGCTGCCCGGCCAGCCGATCCAGAGCGCGCACATCCGCTCGTGAGGGCCGCGCATCGCCGCGGCGAGGCCGCCCGAGGAGCGCGTCAGGCACAGCGCGCCGCGGTCGACCCGCACGCTGATCGGGAGACGGTTGGAGACGATGAGCAGTCGAGGCATGGAACTCCCCTCCTCTGCGGTGGCGCGGAACGCCCGCCGGCGCGCGGCCCGACCCCGCCGCCGGGCGCGCCGCGCTCGGACACAGGAGACGGCGGCGCGCCGCGAGGCGAGCTGCCGCGCGGCGCCGGACATGAAACAGCGCGACGCTGCCCGCGGCTCGCCGCGGGCAGGCGTGGCTGCTCGATTACTTTGAACTCAAAACATATCGAGCGGCCTCACGCAAGCTGATCCGGCGTGCCGGACGATCGCCCGCGTCGATCGCCCCGCGGTCCGACGCGGCGCGGCGCGGCGGATCGCGCGGCTCGGCCCCGCCTCCCTCGGCGGTCGGCCCCGCGGAGCGCGAAGGCACGATGCTTTGACCTGAAACCATCGTGCCCCCGCGGGAGCAGCGCCCGTGCCTCGTGCCCTGAGGCTCCGCGCGTCGCCTACGGCGCACCCCGACGGCGCAATCCGCATGAGCCAGGGTGCCGGCCGCGGCACGGCCGGTCCATCTGCCCTGCGTTCCCTGGCTCCGACCTTCCATGGCGCGCGGAGGCGGGGCGCATCCCGGGGCCCTGACGGGACGAGGTACGGAGGAGGATCACGATGAACGTGTTCGACAAGGTGCTGCGATCGGTGGTTGGACGCAGGCGGTACGATCTTGGCGGTGGGGCGGCCGTCGCGGCCGGGCTCGGCCTTGGAGCCGGTCTCATGTACGCGCTCGATCCCGACCGGGGCGCGCAGCGCCGCGCGAGCGTCCGCGAGGGGGCCGTGAGCCTCGCCCACCGGGCGGGCACATCGCTCGACAGCAGCACCCACGACCTCGCCCGGACCGGCGAGCGGCTCGAGCTCACGCAGGCGAGCTGGCCGCCTGCCGCGCGCGTGCTGGTGGGCGCGCTCGGCGTGGGGCTCGTGGGCTACGCGATCAAGCGCCGCGGTCCGCTCGGGGCCTTGCTCGGCGTCGTCGGCGCTGCGGTGCTGCTCCGGGGGCTCGACGATCGCCCGGCGAGGCGCGTGCCCGGCGTCGGCGCGGGGCGCCGGGCGGCCGTGGACTTCCAGAAGACGATCACGGTGCGCGCGCCCATCCGGGAGGTGTTCCTGGCCTTCATCCAGTTCGAGAGCTTCCCCGGGTTCATGTCGCACCTGCGCCAGGTGGAGACGCTGGGCGACGGCCGCATGCGCTGGACCGCCGTTGGCCCGGCGGCCATCGCCGTCTCCTGGGACGCCGAGCTGACGCAGCTCGTGCCGAACGAGGTCGTCGCATGGCGGAGCCTGCCCGGCCAGGCGATCGAGAACGAGGGCAGCGTGCGGCTCGAGGAGTGTCCCGAGGGCACCCGCCTCGACGTCAGGATGTCGTACAGCTCGCCCGCGGGCGCGCTCGGCGACGCCGTGGCGGCGCTCTTCGGCGCCGATCCGGAGCGCGCGATGGCTGAGGACCTCGCGGGCTTCATGGCCTTGCTCGAGGAGGGCGCGGCCTCGGCCGGTGGAGATGTGCTGGTCGTCGGAGACCTCCAGGGCGCCCGCTCGACCTGACTCACGGCCGCGCGCGTGGCGTGGCCCCGCCGCGAGCGCGGGGCGCGCGCCTGACCGCGCGCGGACGTGGGGCCGGGGCGCTACGCGCGCGCCTCGCGCTCGGAGATCGAGCTCAGCAGCTCCGACGATCTCGCCCCGCCGTCCCTGGCGGCGATGTCCGACAGGCTGATGACGCCGACAGGGTGCTTCTGGTCATCGACACAGACGATTCTCGACTTCTTGTGATCGCTCATGAGGCGCTCGGCCACGCTCAACTCCTCGTCCGGCTTGCAGTAAACGACCTCTCGGGTCATGACGTCTTCTGCCCGCGTCGAGGAGGCGCTGCGGTGCTCGGCGAGCACGCGGATCGCGAGGTCTCGATCGGTGAGGGTCCCGATGACGGTGCCATCGTCACGGCAGACTGGAACGAAGCCGATGTTCCGCGCCTGCATCAGCTCGGCGATCTTCTCGACGGGCTCGCTCGTCTTGCAGCATGCCACGTCGGTCTTCATGAGTTCGGAGCAGTTCATGGTCTCTCCTCCTGGAATCGCATTCAGAATCGTGCTCGAGACGCCCATCGTCCCGTCTCGAAGTCCAGCAAACAGCGGGCCATGATGCACGGCGAGGCGCCCTGTCGAGCTCATTCGCGCCGCGGCCATACCCACGCCCTGGGCCGCGGGGGCCGATCCTGCGGCGGCGACCGGTCGCCGTCGCACGAGGACGGCGCCGCTGTCGACGACGATCGACTGCCCGGTACAGAAGCCCGCGCGTATCAGGAAGACATGGGCCTGTGCCAGGTCGTGCGCCTCGCGCTTCATGGCCACTGGCAACCTCGCACGAGAGACGCACCGTTTCTCGATAGCTGACGCTGTGACGGGCGCGCTGTCCTTCGTCCCTGTTGAGCGCCGGATCGGCTGCGGAATGCACATGCGCGCGAAGCGCGAAAGGGCGGCCAACGGCGGCGATGCGTGCCCCGCCCCGGAACAGGCCGACGCGGCCCCGCGCCTGGCGTCGTCGACCATCGCAAGAGCCGCAAGGTACCGCGCCCATGGCCACGGCTGGGCGGTCACGCTGGGAAGCGTTGGGTGCCCCCGCGAGACTGGCTCCGGTCGCCGGGGGGCGGTTCGGACGCCCGCCGAGACCGGTTCCGGTCGCCGGGGGCAGTTCGGACGCCCGCCGAGACCGGTTCCGGTCGCCGGGGGCAGTTCGGACAGCTTTGCCTTATTGCCTTAGAAGCTGTCCGCGCCTCGAAAGCTGATCGTCTGCCTCAGAACGATCAGGCTGGCCGCCGTGCGTCAGACTCCGACGCTGTCGCCTACCTCACCCGGCCGTTCTCCAGCGTCGCCCGGCCCAACGCCGGCCCATCGCGGGCGCGTGCCTCAGGCGTCGCCTCGCACGAGCTTCCCCTGGCGTCGCAACTCGGACGCGATGAAGGGCGCGCGGTGCTCCAGGAACGCGAGATCGATCCCCTTGTTGCCCGGGCCGAGCCAATAGAGCTTCACATATTCTTCGCGCTGTTGCCAGCAGTCACGAAGGTTCAACATGGGCAGGGTGTTGTCGATCTTCGCATGCTGCGCCTTCGGCGCGCCGCGTCCTCGCTGAACGTGAAACGTCGCGAAGTCGAGCTCGAACCACCCTGCCTGCACCTCGAATGGGTCCACCACATCCAGCGCCCCCTTGGCCGTGTTCACGTAGGCTGCGCTGAGCCGATAGTTCGACCACTCGTAGACGAGGCGCCAGTTCTTCGACGTCGGGATGAAGTGGTCGACCGTCGGGCTCCCCATCGCCCTCTCGATGTGCATGGCGAGGTAGGCGCACTGCTGGCCGTAGAGGTCCATCATGTCGTCGAGCGTGCTCTTGCCGTCGGCTCTACGAGGCCGACGCCAGAGGGCCGGGAACCTCTCCGAAGGGATGTCTCTTGCGCGAGGATAGGTCTTTTTCGGCTTGCGGCCCCCCTTGCCCTTCACAGGCTTGCCCAAGAGCCTCGCGATCGCCTCTTTGCCTCGCTTGCGAACGAGATCATCGAAGCTGGGTGGCTCGCCGGCCAGGACAACCCGGATCACGTCCGCCTCCGCCGCGGCTTCGCCGGTGCCTGTTCTGCTCGACGGTCGCGGAAGTAGCCCCATCGCACCCAGAACGGGTCGATGTCGGGCAGACCGGCGTCTCTCAGCGCCTTGTCCGCAGCGGCGACGGCGACGTCGGAAGCTGCCTCTTGGTCCATCAGGGCTAGAGCTGCCTTCACGGCTCGCTCGCCCTCGAGCGATCTGGGCTCCTTCAGATCGAAGGCTTCGCTCGTGAGCCAATTGCCGACCTCGCCGTGGCGCACGTAGGTCCGCGGCGTCAGCTTGACGGAATAGGGCTTGTTCGTGCGGTCCAGATCGAGATCGAACCAAGCGTCCTCGTCGGCGTCAAAGAGAGGCTCGACCGAAGCCAGGACGAGCGGGGAGTGCGTCGCGGCGACGAGCTGGACTCGCGAACCGTGTTGCCCGGTGAGGATGTCCATCACCTGCAAGAGCGCCGGTACGATGCGTCGCTGCCATTGCGGATGCAGGTGGGCCTCGATCTCGTCGATGAGGAAGACGACCTCTTTCGCCGGTTGCTCGCCGCGCACCCTCGCAGAGGCGAGGTGCTCCTCCCACGTCCAGATGAGGAGATAGCCGAGCGCGATGATCCTGCGCATCCCGGCCGAGGCGTGGATGACGGCGACGTCTTCGCCGTAGGGCATACGCAAGGTCGGGTACCTGAGGGGGTCGCTCACCGTGAGCTTGCGCAGATCGCCCGCTTGAAGCTTCTCCTTCTCGTCGCTCGACGGCGACAGCGCCCCGAGCACCTTGCTCAAGAGCTCGAAGGGGCGGCTCTTCTCGCGTTGCCACGAGCCCCAGTCGCGAAGCAGGCCCTCGCAGTATTGGTTCCCTGCCCAGACCTCGGACGCCGAAAAGAGGTAGGCGTTCGGGCGATCGGGCGTGTCTTCCGTCCAGTAGTTTCGCGCCGGATCCCAGACGGAGAACGCTCCGTCCACCTGTGCATACAGGATGAGCCCAGGGATCGCGGGGCGCCCCTGGTTCACGCTCCATCGCTCGACGGCGGGGTCGTACTTGCTCGTGTAGGTGTAGGGCTTGGGCGTCTTCTTCGTGTACGAATACGAGATCGATGCGCCCTTCGTGGTCGGGACGACAGGATGGCGGGCCCACGTCCGCGTCAGCGCCCACCACGCCACGTCGAGCAGGAAGCTCTTCCCGAGCCCGTTGTCTCCCGTGACGAGGTTCAGCCTCGGCGCCAGATTCATCGTCATCTCGGGCGCGGGGCCGACGTTTTTGAGGTGAATCGACTCAAGCATGGGCGCTGCCTCGCTTCGTCTGCTTCCGGTTCTTGTCGATGGTGCCCGGCATGATGTCGGCGGCGTCGCGCGCGAACGCGGGCAACCGTTGCCCGCGTCTGCGGACGTACACCAGGGGCCGCGGAGACGGCAACCTCTGCCGAAGTCGAAAGCGCGGGCGGGCGCCCGCACCCTTGCGATCGCACTTGGGGCAGCGGAGCAAGTCGACCCCCCACGTCCGCTTCATGAGCTCAGCCCACTCAACCTCGCCGAGCCGCCCTCCGGGGCGAACGGTGCCCCCGGGGAGCTAGCGCCCCCTTCGGGCGCCGTCCGGAGCCTCCGTGCGGACCGCGGCGGACGCCTGGCTCCAGGCGCGGCGACGCCCTTCCAGCGAGCGAAGTAGGGGCCGGCGTACGTTGACGCGCTTGTCCTGAAAGCTGATCGCCCGCCTCGAAACCCAGGGCGATCACGCTGATGTGAGGCAAAGCTGGTCCGGACGCCCGCCGAGACCGCTTCCGGTCGCGCTATCGCGGCGGCCCCGCCGGCGCCACCGCCCCCGCGCGCGGAGCCGATCGCGCCGCGGTCACGCCCGCCCCCAGGACCGCGAGGGCCGACGCGACGAGCATCGTCCCCCGGAACGCCACACCGAACGCGCCGAACGCCTCACCCCCCGCCACCTCGCCCGGCCGCCCGCCGCCGAGCGCCGCGAAGATCGCCCCGGCGGCGGCCACGCCGCACAGCATCCCCACGTTGCGCGCCTCGGCGAGCAGGCCCGCCGCGGCGCCCTGCTGATCGCGCGGCGCCGCGCCCATGATGCGGCTGTTGTTCGGCGCGGTGAAAAGCCCCGAGCCAAGCCCCACCAGCGCGAGCGCGGCGAGCAGGCTCGCGCGCCCCGGCTCGGGGCCCATCGTCGCCAGGCGCGCGAGCCCCACGGCGAGCCCCGTCATGCCCGCGAGCGCGGGCCCGCGCGCGCCGACGCGGTCCGAGAGCCAGCCGCTCGCGGCGGTGGTCGCCGCCATCACCGCCGGCTGCACCGTCATCACCAGGCCTGCGTCCGCCGCGCTCATCGCGAGCGGCCCCTGCAGGTAGAACGGCAGCAGGAACAGCATCATGTACGCCGCCGCATACTGGAGAAAGGCGGCGACGAGCCCGGTCACGAGCGCCGGCTGCGCGAGGAGCGCGGCCGAGAGCAGCGGCGCCGGGCTCCGCCGCTCCACCCGCACGAACGCCGCGGCGAGCAAGGCGCCCAGGGCGAGGAGGCCAACGACCCTGGGGCTCAGGACACCCCAGCGCTGGCCGCGCGTGAGGGCGACGAGGAGCGCGCTCAGCGCCGCGCCGAACAGGATCGCGCTCGCCCACGGGAAGGGCCGCGCGCGCACGTCAAGCGCGGGCGGAGCCGACGCCTGGCCCGGAGTCGACGGCGGAGAGTCGGCGCCGCGGCCGGCGGCGGGACCCGCGGTCGACGATCGCGAGCCCGCGCCTCCCCCGGCGCCAGGGGCCGCGCCGGCCGATACGCCGGCCGCTCCGCGCCCGAGGAGCGACCGGGCGAGCAGCGACCGCGCGAGCAGCGCCCCCGCGAGCGAGATCGGCACGTTGACCCAGAAGGCCGCGTGCCAGCCGGCGCGCTGCGCGAGCCAGCCGCCGATCGACGGCCCCAGCGAGAGGCCCAGGTACGTCGCCGTCGCCTGCAGCCCGAGCGCGCGGCCGCGCTGCGCCGGCGGGAACGCGGCGGTGGTGAGCGCCGGGCCGTTCGCCATCAGCATCGCCGCCCCCGCCCCCTGGAGGGCGCGCGCCGCGATGAGCGACGCGAGCGTGGGCGCGAGCGCGGAGAGCGCCGAGCCCGCGCCGAAGACGCCGAACCCCGCGGCGTACACGCGCCCCTTGCCGTGGCGATCGCCGAGCCGGCCGAACGGAAGGAGCAGCGCGCTCACGGAGAGCGAGTAGGCGGCGAGCACCCAGCTCGCGGCGCCCATGTCGGCCCCGAGGTCGCGGCGGACGAGCGGCACCGCCACGTTGATGAGGCTGCTCCCGAGCGCCGACATCAGGGTCCCGACGGCGACCACGCCGAGCACGGCGTACGGCCTGGGCGCGGGGGAGCCGGGCGCGGGGGAGCCGGGCGCGGGGGAGCCGGGCGCGGGGGAGCCGGGCGCGGCGGCGCTCAACGGGGCGCGCCGCGGTAGAGATAGCGGGGCTCGGCCCGCGCGGAGGCGGCGCGGAGCCGGGCCTCCTCGACGATCCCGTGCGCCGGCGAGAGCGAGCACGCCGGGTCCGTCGCGGCGGCGTCGCCGGTGAGGTGGTAGGCCTGGCAGCGGCAGCCCCCGAAGTCGACCGCGCGGCGGTCGCAGCCCTGGCAGGGCTGCGGCATCCACGCGTCGCCGCGGAAGCGGCGCATGCCCGGCGACTCGCGCCAGATCCAGGCGAGCGGCCGCTCGCGCACGCTCTCGAAGCCGAGCCCCGGGATCGTGTGCGCCGCGTGGCACGGCAGCACCAGCCCGCCCGGCGCGACGTGCAGGTAGCGGCGCGCCCAGCCATCCATGCACGCCCGCGGCCAGTCGGCGTGGTAGTCCGGCGTGACGAAGACCATCTCCATCCGGCCGAGCAGCCGCTCGCGCGCCGCCGAGGCGACGGCGAACGCGCGCTCGAGCTGGTCGCGCGCCGGCAGGAGCGCCGCGCGGTTCGCGAGCGCCCAGCCGAGGTACTGGGTGTTCGCGAGCTCGAGGCGGTCGGCCCCGAGCCGCTCGGCTAGCGCGATGATCGCCGGCACGTTCTCGATGTTCGCCCGGTGCAGCACCACGTTGACCGTGAGCGGCAGGCCCTCGGCCTTGACCCACCCGGCCACCGCGAGCTTGTGATCGAAGGCCGCGTAGCCGGCGATGCGATCGGCGCGCTCCGCGTCGGCGTCCTGGACGCTGAGCTGCACGTTGTCGAGCCCCGCCGCCCGCAGCGCGGCGAGGCGCTCGCGCGCGAGCGGGACCCCGGAGGTGATGAGGTTCGTGTAGAGGCCGAGCTCGCGGGCGCGGCGAACGAGCGCCTCGAGGTCGCGCCGGGCGAGCGGCTCGCCGCCGGTGAGGTGGAGCTGCATCACCCCGAGCTCGGCCGCCTCGGCGAAGACGCGGCACCACGTCTCCGTCGAGAGCTCGCCGGCAGCGCCCGCGAGCTCCATCGGGTTCGAGCAGTACGGGCACCGCAGCGGGCACCGGTAGGTGAGCTCCGCGATCAGCGTGTAGGGGCGGTGCGACGCCGCCTCGGCGGCCGCGCCGCCCCCTGGTGCGAGCGCTGGCGCGGTCCCGCGCGGGGCCGCGCCTCCGGGGGCCTCCGCGGCTTCCCCGTCCCTGGCCGCCAGCGCGGCATCGCCGGGCGCCCGCGCGGCATCCCCGGCCGCCCGCGCGGCGCCCCCGGCGGCCTCCGCGGCGCCTCGCTCGAGCAGCCCGCGCGCGGCGAGCTCTTCCAGGAAGGCGATCACGTCGCGCTCCACCTCGCCCGGCGGCGCGGCCGCGAAGGTCGCCGCGATCTCCGCGGCGATCGCGGCCACGGTGCGCGTGCCGTCGAGGCGCGCGGCGACCGCCGCGGCGACCGGGTTCAGCGCGAGGCCGCGCTCCGGGTAGAGCAGGATCTCGCGGCCCGTGGAGCGGTCGCGCACGAGCCGCGCCTTGCTCGCGAGGAGGAGCCGGTCGCCGGGCGCGAGGCTCATCCCGGCGTCACGCCTCGGGCCCGTAGGCCGCCGCGATCGCGTCGAGCATCGCCCAGAGGATGTCGCACTTCGTGATGAGCGCCGCGACGCACGCCTCCTGCGCGGCGCGCGTGGTCGCGCGCGCCGTGACGAAGTCGATCGCCTCGGTCGAGTCGGCCCGCGCGCGCGTCACCCGCCCGCGGAAGTAGTCGAGCGTGGCCCGGTCGACCCAGGGATAGTGCTGCTCCCAGGCGACGACGCGCCGGGACATGAGATCCGGCGCGAAGAACTCCGTGAGCGACGAGGCCACCGCCTCGAGCAGGCTGCGCTCGCGCACCAGCGTCACGTACGCGTCGCAGGCGAAGCGCACCGCGGGCAGCACCTTCGTGAGGCCCGCGACCTCGTCGCGGTCGAGCCCCACGCCCTCCGCGAGCCGCAGCCACAGCGCGAGCCCCCCCTCGCCCTCGCGCGCGCCGTCGTGGTCGACGATGCGGTGGATCCAGAGCCGCCGGAACGACGGATCCTCGCTCTTCGAGAGGAGGATCGCGTCCTTGATGGGGATCCGCGTCTGGTAATAATAACGGTTCAGCACCCAGCCCTGGATCTGGCGGCGCGAGAGCTCGCCGCGGTGCATGCGCTGGTGGAACGCGTGGTTGTCGTGGTAGCGCCGGGCGCCCTCGTCGCGCAGCCGCGCGACGAACGCTTCCCGCGAGAGCGGCGCGTCGTTCATAGGTCGATCACCAGGCCGTCGGCGGCCACCTCCCAGCCCGCCCCCTCCACGGCGCGCCGCTCGGGCGAGCCCTCGACGAGGATCGGGTTGGTGTTGTTGATGTGCGTGTAGATCTTCCGCCCCGCGGCGACGCCCGCGAGCAGCCTCAGGCTCCCGCCGTCGCCGCCGATGGGCAGGTGCGCCATGTCCTCGGCGCGCGCCTTGCCGAGCCCGAGCCGCACGAGCTCGTCGCTCGACCAGAAGGTGCCGTCGAAGAAGCACACGTCCGCGCCGTCGAGGCGCGGCACGTACTCGCCCGCGGACCCCACGGCCGTCGCGACGACCGCGAGGCGCCCGCTCGCGGCGTCGCGGACCCAGAGGCCGATGTTGTCCTCCGGCGAGGGCGGCGCGAGGCCCTCCAGGTGCTTCGGCACCTTGCCCGGCATCGCGACAGGCACCACCGTCACCCCGGTCGGCGCGCCGTCCGGCCCCGCGAGCTCCGTGGGCTGCTCCAGCTCGAGGCGCCGCCACACGGTCTGCCCGGGGAAGCGCTGGAGCGTGCGGAACATCGTATTGCCCTCGGCGAGGCCGCGATAGACGGCCTCGGTCGCGTAGACGGCGAGCGGCGTGTTCTCGCGCAGCGAGAAGAGGCCCAGCGCATGGTCGAGATCGCCATTCGTGAGGATCACGCCGGCGATCGGCGAGGCGCGGCCCGCCCGCGGCTGCAGCGGCGGGAATGCCTCGATCTGCCGGTGGACGTCGGGGGACGCATTGACGAGGAACCAGCGGCCGTCGCCCACCCCGAGCGCGAGCGCGTCCTGGGTGCGAGGGCGCACGCGCGGCGAGCCGCGGCGCGCCTCGACGCAGTTCGGGCAGGCGCAGTTCCATTGCGGGAGACCGCCGCCGGCGGACGAACCCAGGACGCAGAGGCGCATTCCGATGCTCGCCCGGGGCCCTTACTCGGCCTCGCCCGCTGCGTCCGCGCGCTCCGCCGGAGCCGGGCGCGTGAAGCGGATCGGGTCAGGGTCGAAGTCGCTCTGATACGAGCCGATCTCGGCGTCCATCTTGATCTCGACGAACTCGGGCTTCTCGTAGCGCATGGTGGCCTCCTGATTCGATTGCGTGAACGACGGCGATCGGCGGCCGCGAACGCGAGGCCGCCACTCGACCGCTTCACAGCCTCGGGACACGAGATTCAGCACCAGGAAGTCCCACGTCAAGCACGATTCGCAGCGCAAACGGCGTTCGACGCCACGCCCCCGACTCCGCATTCAGGTCGATCCGTACAGCGCGCGGCTCCCCCCGTCCGGAGACGCAGTACACGCGATGGATATTAATTTGACCTCAAACTATGAGCACGCTAAAAAGTTGTCATGAGCCTGTCGTTTTCCGGGCCGAAGGGGTGGATCGAGCAGCGCTGGATCGTGTACGCGCTGCTGCGGGACAGCATCCAGCACCACCTCGAGGAAGGGAGGCCTGGTGAGGAGTTCAAGACGGTCCACGAGGTCGCCGGGGCGCTCGGCGGCCGGCGCGTGATGCTCCCGGCGCGGAAGCTCCACGAGGAGCTCAGGCGCGCGCGGGACGTGCTCGCGGGCCGCCCGCTCGACGCGCTGGCGATCAGCGCCCGGACGCGCGCGGTCATCAGCCTGTCCTGGCCGCCGCCGGACGAGCGCGAGACGATGCTCGTCAGCGACTGGGGCGACTCGGTCCCGCTGCTCGGCGCGCCGGGCGGCGATAGCCTCGACGACGTCTTCGGCCACCTGCTCGACGGCCTCCTGCGCATCACCGAGGGAGCCTCCGAGTCGGACCAGGTCGAGGTCATGGACCTGTGAGCCCGAGGCTCACTGGATCCGGAGATCGATCGTCATGTCCTTTCCGCCCCGCTGGACCACCACCGCGAGGTTGTCCGCCGAGCGCAGCCGGGCATAGGCCTGGAGCGCGCTCTGCGGGTCGGTCATATCGAACCCGTTGATCGAACGGACCGTGTCCCCGGTGCGCAGGCCGACCGCCGTCAGCAGCGAGCCGGGCGTGACCCGCGCGAGGCGGACGCCGATCACCCGCTCTCCCTCCCGCGCCGGGACGATGCGCGCGGAGCGCATGAGCTCGCCTTGCTTCTCCAGGACCAGATCGATCGCCGTCCGGTCGACGACGAACTCCGTGTCGCTCACCTTCCGGATCTTCGACGCGATCTCCGGCGGGAGCGCCCCGCGCTTCGGCGGCCTGGGCGCGGCCGGAGGCGCGGGCGCCGCCGCCCGCGCCGGGGCGCGGCGGTTGTCGCCGATGCGGACCTGGCAGCGAGCCCCCGGCTCCGCGAGCCACACGCGATCCCAGCCGATCGCGAGGACGGAGCGCCCCTCGACCGGATCGCCCGCCCGGCGGAGCAGCGGCTCGCCCCGCCCGACCGCGATCGTGGCGAACGACCAGGTGGGGTCCTCCGAGGCGGTGATCAGCAGCACGCGCGCGTCCTCGCAGGTCGGGTCCAGCAAGGGATCGCCAGAGGCGGCGGGGCCCCCGTCCCCCTCCCCTGGCGCCACGGGCCTCGGCGTGAGGGGCCCCGTCACCGAGTCGAACGGGTTCCGCGCGAGGATGGCCGCCGCGCTCGTCGCGTGGACGCCGGGATCGTCGGCCGGCGGCGGCGGCCGCACGGGCGGCCGCGAGCGCGGCAGATCGGTGGTCCACACGGCCGCGATCAAGGACGAGATCCCGCGCGCCTGATGGTACGCGGCCGTCATGATCATCCCGCCGAGGAGCGCCGGGAAAGCTCGCTTGATGAGGAGTTCCGGAATCACCATCGTCTTTCGGATCGAATCGGTCGTCGACAGCGGACTGCGACAGAGCAGCATCCGTGCCCAGGTGGCTTGGGAGTTGCTGCCCGCCAGCGCATGACGAGAAGGACAGGACCGATGAGGTGCGACTTCGTGTCGCATCTGGGACAATGGATCGCATGACCGCGCAAGACCGAGAGGGGCGGAGCGCGATGGGGCTGACGCTCCAGCTGTGGCTCATGCTCCTCGCGCCGATCGTCCTGGCCGTGGCGCTCTACGGCGCGGCGATCCACACGACCCGGCACCAGTTCCTCCGCAGCCAGGCGGCCGCCGAGCTGCGCCACCACGCGAGCCTGGTCGAGGCGGCGATCGGCGGGGCCGTCGAGCGCGGCCAGGTCGAGCTGCTCAAGCACCGCATCGAGCGGCTCGCGCAGGCCGACCGCATCCTCGGGATCGCGGCGTTCGACGCCGGCGGGGCCCCGATCCTCGTGACCGATCCGATCGCCGGCGAGGCGGCGGCGCTCGCGGCGCTCGCGCGGAGGGCGCTCGCGACCGGCGCCGAGATCGAGGAGGAGCAGACGCTCGGCGGGGCGCCGGCGCTCGTGCGCACCGTCACGTTCTCGCAGCGCGGGCTGTCGGTCGTCGCGGTGGTCGTCCGGGAGCTCCGCTACCTCGACGCGTTCGCGCGGAGCTCGAACCGCGGGCTGGCGCTCGCCGGGGCCGCGCTCCTCGCCGCCACCGCCCTGATCGCGGCGTTCGCGAGCCGGGCGACGGTCGGGCGCCCTGCCGGCGCGATCGTCGCGGGCGTCGAGCGGGTGGCGCGCGGCGAGCTCGGGGTGACGGTGCCCGAGGCGGGCGCCGAGGAGCTCCGGCGGCTCGCGCGGGCGTTCAACGCGATGACGGCCTCGCTCGCCGAGGCGCGCGCCCACCTCGAGCAGGAGCAGGCCGCCAGGGCCGCGGTCGAGCGCAAGCTGCAGCAGGCGCACGCGCTCTCGGCCGTCGGGCAGGTGGTCGCCTCGATCGGCCACGAGATCGGCTCCCCGCTCAACGTGATCCTGGCGCGCGCCCGCCGCCTCGCGGACCAGCCGGGCTGGCCCGAGGCCACCCGCGGCGAGCTGGAGACGATCGCGACCCAGTCCGAGCGCATCTCGCGCGTCGTGGCCCGGCTGCTCTCGGTCGCCCGCCCGCCGCGGCTCCTCGGCCGCGGCAGCGACGTGGCCCAGGTCGCGCGCGAGGTGCTGTCGTTCCTCGGGCCCGAGTGCCGGCAGCGCGGGATCACGACCCGGATCGAGCCCGACGAGGCGCCGCTGCACGTGGTGCTCGACGCGGACCACCTGTTCCAGGTGGTGTTCAACCTGTGCCTGAACGCGGCGCAGGCGCAGCCGAGCGGCGGCGAGATCACGGTGCGGCTCCGGAAGCTCGACGCCCGCAAGGCGGCGCTCGAGGTCGAGGATCGCGGGCCGGGCGTCCCCCCCGACGTCGCCGAGCACATCTTCGAGGCGTTCTTCACGTCGCGGGGCGACCGCGGCGGCACCGGGCTCGGGCTGGCGATCGTCGAGGGGCTCGTGCGCGAGGCGGGCGGCTCGGTCGAGCTCGTCGCGCCAGGTCACGGCGCCCACGGCGCCCACGGCGGCGCCTGCTTCCGCGTCACCCTGCCGCGCGGGGCCGGCGCGCCGATCGGCGCGCGCGGCGCGGAGGCCCTCGCGTGAGCGCCCGGGCGAAGGTGCTCGTCATCGACGACGAGCTCGAGATGGTGAAGCTCGTGGCCGACATCGCCCGCGACATGGGCCACGAGCCGGTGACGCTGACAGCGCCGCTGCTCGCGCTGCCGCTCCTGGAGGAGCGGGAGTTCGACCTCGTCGTGACCGACGTGCGCATGCCCGAGATGGACGGGATCGAGCTCATCGAGCGGATCGCGCGCTTCGACCCCCGGGCGGCGATCATCGCCATGACCGCGTTCGGCTCGATCGACACGGCGGTCCGCGCGATGCGCGCCGGCGCGTTCGACTACCTGCCGAAGCCGTTCCAGCCCGCGGACATGGCGCTCCGGATGGAGCGGGCGCTCGGGCAGCGGGCGATGACGGTCGAGCTGACCGAGCTCCGCTCGGAGGTCGCGCAGCGGTTCTCGATCGCGGGGATGATCGGGCGCAGCCAGGCGATCGAGGAGGTGATCGCGCTCGTGAGGCGCGTGGCCCCGAGCCCCGCGACGGTGCTCGTGAGCGGCCCGAGCGGCAGCGGCAAGGAGCTCGTGGCGCGCGCCCTCCACGGCGAGAGCCGGCGCCGCGCGCGGAAGTTCGTGGCGGTCAACTGCGCGGCGCTCCCGGAGGCGCTCATCGAGGCGGAGCTCTTCGGGGTGCGCAAGGGCGCGTACACGGACGCGCGCAGCGACCGGCCCGGGATGTTCCAGGAGGCCGACGGCGGGACGCTCTTCCTCGACGAGGTGGGCGAGCTCGCCCTGCCGCTCCAGGCGAAGCTCCTGCGCGCGCTCCAGGAGCGGGAGGTCCGCCCGGTCGGCTCGGCGTCGTCCGAGCCCGTCGACGTGCGCGTCGTCGCGGCGACGAACCGCGATCTGCGGGCGGCGGTCGCCGAGCGCTCGTTCCGCGAGGACCTCTTCTACCGGCTCGCGGTGATCGAGATCGCGATCCCGCCGCTCAAGCACCGGACGGACGACATCCTCCCGCTCGCCGAGCACTTCCTGGCCCGCGCGGCCGCGCACGCGGGCAAGCCGATCGCCGGGTTCTCCGGCGCGGCGGTGAAGCGGCTGCTCGCGTACGACTGGCCGGGCAACGTCCGCGAGCTGGAGAACGCGGTCGAGCGGGCGGCGGCGCTCTGCGACGGCGGGCGGATCTCCCCGGACGACCTCCCCGAGGGCGTGCGCGCGCGGCGGGGCGCGCCGGATTTCCTGGAGACCGCGGCGGACCGGCTGATGACCCTCGACGAGCTCCAGCGCGAGTACGCGCAGATCGTCCTGCGGCGCGCGGGGGGCAAGAAGCAGCGGGCCGCGGCGCTGCTCGGCGTCGACCGGCGCACGCTCCAGCGCTGGTTCGGCGGGGGGAGCGAGGGCGACGAGGGGGCGTGAGCGGCCGCTCGGGCTGCCGGTAGCCCCGGAAGGTGAGCGTCTGCCGCTTGAGTACGGGCCCCGTCGCGTCGCGCCAGCGGTGGACCTCGGGGCCGCCGATCTCTCGGGCTCAGGGGTACCCGCGGCCCCGCCGACAGGCGCTGATATCTGCGATGTGAACGTTCACACTGTAGCATTATCGCGATCGCGGTGAGCGGAGAAGTTGTGGTATGGCCTTCGACGCTGCACCGACGGTGACCCGGGGCGCTGGAACCCCGCCGTCGTGCTCAGGAAGGCGCAGGCATGAAGCTGTTTCGGTTTGCAGGCGGTGGCGGGCCGCGCCTCGGCATCGAGGACGAGCAGGGAGCGCGCCACGATCTCACGGCGGCGTCCCCGGAGGCGTTCGCGTCCGTCGCCTCGTGGCTCGCCTTGCCCGATCCCCTCGGCGCGGTGCGCGACGCGCGCGCGCGCGCCGGAGCCCATCCCCTCCCGCCCGACGTCCCGCTGCTCGCCCCGATCGACGAGCAGGATGTCTGGGCGGCGGGCGTCACCTACGAGCGCTCGCGCAACGCGCGCAAAGAAGAGAGCGCCGGCGGCGGCGACTTCTACGACCGCGTGTACGAAGCCGAGCGCCCGGAGCTGTTCTTCAAGGCGACGCCCCGCCTGGTCGTCGGCCCGGGCGCGCCGGTGCGCATCCGGCGCGACTCGAGCTGGAACGTGCCCGAGCCGGAGCTCTCGCTCGTCGTGTCCGCGGCGGGCCGCATCGTCGGCTACACGGCCGGCAACGACGTCTCGTCGCGGTCCATCGAGGGCGACAATCCCCTCTACCTGCCGCAGGCGAAGGTCTACGACGGCTGCTGCGCGCTCGGCCCCGCGATCGCGCTCGCGGACGAGCCCGGGCTGGATCTGCGCGCGCTCTCCATCCAGCTCGCGATCCGGCGCCAAGGCGAGGCGGTGTTCGCGGGGGAGACCTCGACCGCGAGGATGCGGCGCGCGCCCGAGGAGCTCGTCGCTTACCTCACGCGCGAGCTGAGCTTCCCCGCGGGCGTCGTGCTCATGACCGGGACCGGCATCGTGCCGCCAGACTCGTTCACCCTGGAGCCTGGCGACCTCGTGGAGATCACGATCCCGGGCGCCGGCACGCTGGCGAACCCCGTATCTCGAGGCTGACGAGGCACCATGGAATTCTTCGCCCATAACGCCGCCACCGGGGAAAAACTCGGCGCCTTCCGCGACGCCACCGCCGCCGAGATCGACGCCGCCGCGCGCGCCGCCGCCGCGGCAGCGGGGGCCCTCGCCGACCTCGCGCCGGAGGTGCGCGCCCGGTTCCTGGAGACCGCCGCCGACGAGATCATGGCGCTCGGCGAGCCGCTGATCCAGACCGCGCACCGCGAAACCGGGCTGCCCGTCGCCCGCCTCGAAGGCGAACGCGGCCGCACCACCGGCCAGCTGCGCCTCTTCGCCGCCGTCGTGCGCGAGGGCTCCTGGGTCGATGCCCGGATCGATCCCGCGCTGCCGGACCGCAAGCCGCTCCCGCGCCCCGACGTGCGCCGCATGCTGCGTCCGATCGGCCCGGTCGCCGTCTTCGGCGCGAGCAACTTCCCCCTCGCGTTCTCCGTCGCCGGCGGCGACACCGCCTCCGCCCTCGCCGCGGGCAACCCGGTCGTGGTCAAGGCCCACCCGGCGCACCCCGGCACCTCCGACCTCGTGGCCTCGGCCCTGCGCTCCGCCGTCCAGAAGGCGAGCCTGCCCGCTGGCGTGTTCGGCATGGTGCACGGCGCCTCGCCCGAGGTCTCGCTCGCGCTGGTGCGCCACGAGGCCATCCAGGCGGTGGGCTTCACCGGGTCCACCCGCGCCGGCCGCGCCCTCCATGACGCCGCCGCCGCCCGCCCGCGGCCCATCCCGGTCTTCGCCGAGATGAGCAGCGTCAACCCGCTGGTCGTGCTGCCCGGCGCGCTGCGCGAGCGCCGCGACGCGATCGCCGAAGGGCTGGTCAACTCGTGCACGCTCGGCGTCGGCCAGTTCTGCACCAAGCCGGGCCTCGTCCTGGGGCTGGCCTCCCCTGAATGGGATGCGTTCGCGCGGTCGGTCGCCGACCGATCCCGCGCGGTCACGCCCGGCGTGATGCTGCACGCCGGTATCCAGGCGTCGTTCGACCGCGCCGTGCGGGAGCTGAAAGGGGTGGAGTGGCTGACCGACACCGGCGCGCGGGTCGCACGCGTCTCCGCCGCCGACTTCGCGCGGCAGCCGCACCTCGCGCACGAGATCTTCGGGCCGTACACGCTGCTCGTCACCGCGTCGAGCCGCGGAGAGCTGCTCCAGCTCCTCGGCGCGCTCGAAGGCCAGCTCACCGCCACGCTTCACGGGACCGACGACGATCTCGCCGCCGCCCAGGACCTTGTCGATGTCCTCGGCCGGGTCGCTGGCCGCCTGCTCTTCAACGGCTACCCGACGGGCGTGGAGGTGTCGCACGCCATGCACCACGGCGGGCCGTATCCAGCCACCAGCGACGTGCGCTTCACCTCGGTGGGAACCGCGGCCATCTTCCGCTTCGCGCGTCCCGTTTGCTACCAGTCGTGTCCGCCCGCGCTGCTCCCGCGGGAGCTGCGCGACGAGAATCCGCTCGGGATATCGCGCCTCGTCGATGGCCGGACCACCCGCGACCCCCTCGCGCCCCGCGCATGAGCCACGACCCGGTGTTCGAGTCCGGCAGCGAGGCGATCTACACGCTCCGCACCACCGCGCCTGGACCGTCGGGGCGCCTCCCGCTCGAGGCCGAGCGGCTCCGCGCCATGTCCAGCGGCGAGCTGTTCGGCTGGACTCAGAACGCCGGGATGGGGTGGGATCCTGCGCGCCTCGGCGGGAAGCAGTTCCTCGTGCTCAGCACGCAGGGGGGGATCCGCGCGCCCGACGGCACGCCGATCGCGCTCGGCTACCACACGGGACACTGGGAGGTGGGCCTGCTCATGGAGGAGGCCGCCCGCACGCTGTCGGCCAGCGGGGCCATTCCGTTCGCCGGCTATGTCAGCGATCCGTGCGACGGGCGGACCAATGGCACCGTCGGCATGCTCGACAGCCTCGCTTACCGCAATGACGCCGCCATCGTCTTCAGAAGGCTGATTCGCTCGCTGCCCACCCGCCGAGGCGTGCTCGGCGTCGCCACCTGCGACAAGGGCCTGCCGGCGATGTTGATGGCGCTCGCCGGCACCCTCGACCTCGCCACGGTGCTCGTCCCGGGGGGCGTCACGCTCCTCGCCGAGGAGGCGGAGGACACCGCCAAGGTCCAGACCCTCGCGACGCGCTTCGCGCGCGGCGAGGTGAGCCTCGACCACGCCGCCGAGATGGGCTGTCGCGCCTGCGGCTCCCCCGGCGGCGGCTGCCAGTTCATGGGGACGGCCGCGACGAGCCAGGTGGTGGCGGAGGCGCTCGGCCTCGCCCTCCCGCACGGCGCGCTCAGCCCGTCGGGCGCCGAGATCTGGCGCGACCTCGCCCGCCGCTCCGCGCACGCGCTCCTGGCCCTGGAGCGACGCGGCGTGACCACGCGGGACATCGTCACCGACGATTCCATTCACAACGCGATGGTGCTGCACGCCGCCGTCGGCGGGTCGACCAATCTGGTGCTCCATGTGCCGGCGATCGCCCATGCGGCTGGGCTCCGGCGCCCCACGGTCGACGACTGGGCGCGCGTCAACGCCCTCGTTCCGCGCCTCGTGGACGCGTTGCCCAACGGGCCGCGACACTACGCCACGGTCCAGGTCTTCCTCGCGGGAGGCGTCCCGGAGGTCATGCTCCACCTGCGCGAGCTCGGCCTGCTGCGGCTCGACGCGCGCACCGTCAGCGGCCGGACGCTGGGCGAGAACCTCGAGTGGTGGGAGCGCAGCGAGCGGCGCCGGCGCCTGCGCGACAAGCTACGGCAGCTGGACGGCATCGACCCGGACGACGTGATCATGTCCGCCGGGAAGGCGCGCGAGCGCGGCCTCACCAGCACGGTGACCTTCTTGCGCGGCAACCTCGCGCCCGAGGGAGCGCTCGTGAAGAGCACCGCGATCGCTCCCCAGGCGATCGGACCGGACGGCGTTTATCTGCACGAGGGACCTGCGCGCGTGTTCGGCAGCGAGGACGCGGCGATCGAGGCGATCAAGGCTGGCGCCGTGCAACCGGGTGACGTGATGGTGCTCATCGGCATCGGCCCCGGGATCGGAATGCCGGAGACGTACCAGATCACCTCCGCCCTCAAGCACGTGAAGGACGGGCACCGCATCGCCCTGGTCACGGACGGTCGCTTCTCCGGCGTCTCCACCGGGGCGTGCCTCGGCCACGTCAGCCCGGAGGCGTGGGCGGGTGGGCCCATCGGCCGCGTGCGCGACGGCGACCGCATCAGGCTCCGGATCGACACGCGCAGGCTGGAGGGCACGGTGGACGTCGTGGGCGTGGACGCCGGCGGTCTCGCCGCCCGTGCGCCCAATCCGGCCCTCCAACCCGACGGCCGGGTGAACGCGGATACGCGATTGTGGGCTGCGCTTCAGGATGCCAGCGGCGGCAGCTGGGGTGGGTGCGTCTATGACGCGGAGCGCATCATCGGGCTCCTCGGTCGCGCCATCGCGGCTGAGCGGGGCTCCTCGGGTGCATGAGCGGTTGAGCTCCGGTCACTCTTCCATTTTCCAGGTGATGGGCCGTAGAGTATCTGTCTAACCACGTCTCTTTGCTCGAAAGGTAGCGGCACGATGTCGATTGGCCAGTTGGTGTCTCGTGGAGCGGCGCGGCGCGCAGCGGCGGTGTTGAGCTGCGCGCTCGGGCTCTGGGGCCTCTCTGCCTGCAAAGGTAAGCCCGAAAGCACTCAGGCCGCAGGTGGCGCCGCCAGCGCCGCGGTCGAGCAGGCGCCGAGCGGGCAGGCGACGAGCGGGCAGGCGACGAGCGGGCAAGGGCCCAAGGTCGTGTCAGGGCCCGGCTTCAACCCCGAGTGCTTCGCGCCGTGGAAGAAGGACACCAAGTATTTGCAGTGGACGGCGCGAAAGCCGCCGTTCCGCCTCGCGCTCGTCAACGGCTACGTCGGTAACGCCTGGCGCATCCAGATGGTCAAGACGGCCAAGGCCTTCGCCAAGGACCCGGCGATCGCGCCGCTGCTCAAGGAGTTCAAGGTGGTGTCGACCGGCACCGACGTCGCGGCCCAGCTCGGTGCGATCGAGGACTTCATCAACCAGGGCTTCGACGGCATCGCCACGCTCGCCGTCAGCCCCGACGGCTTCGATCGCGTGATCCGCCTCGCTGACAAGAAGGACGTCGTCCTGGTTCCGTTCGACAACGTGCTCGACACGGACAAGGTGATGCAGGTCAACGAGGACCAGCTGGCGATGGGGCGCCAGTGGGGCGAGTTCATCGACAAGCAGCTCGGCGGGAAGGGCAAGGTGCTCGAGGTCCGCGGCCTGCAGGGCAACTCCGTCGATCGCGACCGCCACGTCGGCTTCCGCGAGGTCATGGAAGCGCCGGGGAAGAGCTACACCATCGTGGAGGTGGTGGGCAGCTGGGACGACGGCAAGGCGCAGAAGGCGGTCGCCGACGCGCTGGCCGTGCACCGCCAGTTCGACGCGCTCTTCGCGCAGGGCGGCTCGACGGGCGCCGTCCGCGCGCTGCTCGACGCCGGCCACAAGCCGATCCCGGTCGCCACCGAGGCCGAGAACGGCGTGCGCAAGCTGATCGCGAAGCACCACGAACAGGGCATGAAGGGCCTGTCGCTCGGCCAGTCGCCGGGGCTCGCGGCCATCGCCATGAAGGCGGCGCTCGAGGCCCTGCAAGGCAAGGTGATGCCGCAGATGATCTCCGTGCCGATCCCCGCCGCCGATCACACCACGCTGAAGGACGGCGAGAACTTCTTCTCGCAGCTCTCCGACAACTTCTTCACGCCCAACGAGTTCCCGCCCTGCGGGGTCAACATCTCGGGCGTGAAGATCATGAACGAGTCCGAATCCGACGTGAAGTAGACGTTGAAGTAGACGCAAAATAGGCGTGAAGTCGACGCAGATAAACGTGAAGCAGACGTGAAGTAGCGCCCCGCGGGCGCCCCAGCATCATGACCGAACCGGTGAGCCCTCCGCTTCTCCAGCTCCGGGCCGTCTCCAAGCACTACGGCGGGGTCACCGCCCTGAGCGGCGTCGACTTCGCCTGCGAGGCGGGGAAGGTGCATGCGATCCTCGGCGAGAACGGCGCCGGCAAGAGCACCCTGATCAAGATCATCGGCGGCGTGGTCGAGCCGAGCGCCGGGGAGCTCCTGCTCCACGGCGCGCCGGTCCGGTTCGACCACCCGATCGAGGCGAACGCCGCCGGCATCGTCTGCGTCTTTCAGGAGCTGTCCCTGATGCCGACGCTGACCGTGGCCGAGAACATCGGTATCAGCATGCCGACCAACCGCCTCGGGCTCTTCGACCGCAAGGCGCAGGTCCGCAGGGCCGAGGAGCTCCTGGCGCGCGTCGGCTGCGAGGGCGTGAACCCGAACGCCTGGGTGAGCGACCTGCCGCTCTCGCGCCGCCAGATGGTCGAGATCGCGAAGGCGCTCGGCAAGGACCCGCGGCTGCTCATCCTGGACGAGGCCACCTCCGCGCTGACCAGCAGCGACGTCAAGAAGGTCTACGCGCTCCTGGCCGAGCTCAAGGCTCAGGGCGTCGGCATGCTCTACATCTCGCACCGCATGCACGAGATCAAGGAGCTCGCGGACGTGATGTCGGTCTTCCGCAACGGTCGGCACATCGAGACCTTCGCCAGGGGCCAGCACAGCGACGACCAGATCGTGGAGCTGATGATCGGCCGTGACATGGGTCACGTCTTCCCGCCGAAGCCGGCGGCGCGCAGCTTCCCGGCGACGCTCCTCGAGGTGAGCGGCCTGAGCTGGGAGCGGCAGCTCGAGAACGTGTCGTTCAAGCTCGGCAAGGGCGAGATCCTCGGCATCGGCGGGCTCGACGGCCAGGGCCAGCGCGAGCTGTTGCTCGGCTTGTTCGGCGTGCTCAAGGATCTGCGCGGCGAGATCAAGATCGACGGCAAGCCGGTCAAGCTGACGAGCCCGCGCCATGCCAAGGACCGCGCGCACGGCATCGCCCTCGTGCCCGAGGACCGGAAGAGCGAGGGCCTGATGCTGCCGATGGCCATCGGCGCGAACATGTCGCTGGCCTCGCTCGACAAGTTCACGAGCGGCGTGGTGCTCGACCGCCAGCGCGAGGCCGCGCGTATCGACGAGATGGTGCGCCGCATCCAGATCAAGATCGGCTCGCTCGACGATCCGGTGTCGTCGTTGTCCGGGGGCAACCAGCAGAAGGTCGTGCTGGCCAAGTGGCTGATGACGGAGCCGCGGCTGCTGATGCTCAACGACCCCACCCGCGGCATCGACGTCGGCACGAAGCAGGAGATCTACCAGCTGCTCCGCGAGCTGGCGGACGCCGGCACGTCCATCCTCTTCTACACCACGGATTACGACGAGCTGATCGGCTGCTGTGACCGCGTGCTCATCCTCTACCAGAACCGCGTGCAGGGCGAGCTCGTGGGGCCCGACATCACCGAAAAGAACATCCTGGACCTGGCCCTCGGTCTGCGCGGCGGGCCCGAGCGCGGCGGGCCCGAGCGCGCGAAGCCCGAAGCCGAGCGCGCGCCATCAGAGGCACGATGAAGGACTGGAAGCTCCGCCTACGCCAGAACCAGGGCCTGCTCGTGGCCGTCGGTCTGTGCATCTTCTTCTACGGGCTCTACTCGCTGTCGCACCCCAAGGGCTTCAGCGCGTCGCTGGTGGGGCAGAACGCCAACGAGTCGTTCGTGCTGGTGGCTGCGGCCATGGCCCAGACGATCCCCGTGCTGACCGGCGGCCTGGATCTGTCCGTGGGCGCGGTGATCACGCTCGTCAACTGCGTGGCCTCGCACGTCGTTGCCGGCGGCGCGCGCGAGAATCTCCTGGGCATCCTGCTCTGCCTGGCCGTGGGCACGGCGGCGGGCCTGCTCAACGGCTGCCTCGTCGTTTACGGCCGCCTGCAACCGATCATCGCCACCCTGGCCTCGGGCACGATCTTCATCGGCATCGCGCTGTTCCTGAGGCCGACGCCCGGCGGCCAGGTCGACGGCGATCTGGCGTTCGCGGCCACCTTCGATCTGAACGAGCTGCTGCAGGCCGCGGGCGCCGCTCCCCTCGACGGCGCGCTGGGCTTCGTCGGCAAGGTCCCGTCGCCCGCGGTCTGGATGGCGCTGCTCGCGCTGCTCTGGACCTACTACCGCCGCACCCGCTACGGCCTCGGCGCTTACGCCGTCGGCGCGTCGCCGGAGGCGGCGTACATGTCGGGCGTGCGCATCAAGCGCGTCAAGCTGGCCGCGTACACGCTGTCGGGGTTCTTCGCCAGCGTCGGCGGCCTCTACCTCGCGCTGCAGACGACGTCGGGCAACGCCGACATCCCACAAGCCGGCTCTTACACGCTGAACTCGATCGCCTGCGTCGTGATCGGGGGCTCCTCGCTGTACGGAGGTACCGGCGGCGCCATCGGGTCGCTCTTCGGCGCGCTGGTGCTCCGCTCCGTCGCCTTCAACTTCCGCGTCCTCAACGAGGGCTCGGCGCTGGGCTTCCTCGCCAACCCTCTCTACCAGCCGCTCTTCGAGGGCCTCATCCTGCTCGCGGCCGTCTGCCTCGGCGCGCTCTGGGTCGTCCGCGTCAAGAACCGGCTGCACGTCTTCCGGTGAGCTCGATGCAACAGCTCCCCTCCCTCAAGAGCCGCCTCGGCGAGATCGACAGGCCGACCTGGTACGCGCTGCTGTCGATCGGCGTCGTCCTCGTGATCGGCTCGATCGGCACGCTGGTCACCCAGGGCACGCTGAGCTTCCTGAACCCGTATTACATCCTGCAACAGCTGCAGATCGCCGCCTTCCTGGGCGTGGCCGCCACGGGCATGATGATCGTGATCCTGCTCGGTCACATCGATCTCTCGCTGCCGTGGGTGCTCACCTCGAGCGCCATGCTGGCCGCAGGGCTGGGCGGCTGGGCCGCGTTGCCGTATGGCCTGGCCATCGGCGCCGCCGCGGGTCTGGTGAACGGGCTCGGCGTCGCCTACCTCCGCGTGCCCTCGATGATCTTCACGCTGGGCACGAACACCGTGCTTCAGGGGCTGATGGTGGTCTACACCGGCGGCTTCGCCCCGCGCAGCGAGGCGCCAGCGTGGATGGAGGTCCTGGCCGTGGGCAAGACGCTCTCCATCCCGAACTCGTTGTTCGTCTGGATCCTGGTCGGCGGCGTCGGCACCTTCGTGCTGAAGAAGACGGCGCTCGGCCGCTACATCTATGCCGTGGGCAACCAGGAGCAGGCCGTCTATTTGTCAGGCATCAGGACGCACCTTGTGCTGATCGGCGCCTTCGTGATGAGCGGCGTGTGCTCCGCCATCACCGGCATGCTGCTGGCGGGCTTTTCGCACAAGGCCTACCAGGCCATGGGCAACGACTACCTCATGCCGGCCATCGCCGCGGTGGTGATCGGCGGGACCAACATCATGGGCGGGCGCGGGACGTACCTCGGCACCGTCCTCGGCACGATCCTGATCGTGCTGCTCCAGAGCATGCTCAGCGTGCTGCAGATGCCCGAGGCTGGCCGCCAGATCATCTACGGCGCCGTGATCATCGCCATGCTGCTGGTCTACGGCCGGCAACATCAGGAGGGGCGATGACCGCGCGCTCGGTCCTGGAGCGGCAAACGGTTTGAAACCACGAGAAGAAGCAGGAATTTCACAGGGAGGCGGGGAGGCGGGGAGCGAGAGACGGCAAGAGAAAGAACTTCATTTTTTTCTTTCTCCCCGCCTCCCTGTGAAAATCCTCCGGGTTTCACCGTCATCGGTGTTCTGATGCTCAGCGCCCGGCGCCGCGGGTGTTCAGGTACACCGCGTACAGCGAGGTCGTGCCGCAGATGAACAGGCGGTTGCGCTTCGCGCCGCCGAAGCAGACGTTGGACACCGTCTCGGGGATCAGCACCTTGCCGAGCAGCGCGCCGTCGCTCGCGTGGCAGTGCACGCCGTCGCCGGCCGACAGCCACAGGTTGCCGTGCACGTCGACGCGGAAGCCGTCGTAAACGCCCACCGGGCAGGTCGCGAACACCTCGCCGCCGGTCAGCGTGCCCTTCGCGTCGACGCGGAACCTGCGCACGTGGTGCGGGCCGTCCTTCACGTGCGTCGCGCCGGTGTCGGCGATGTACAGCAGCGACTCGTCCGGCGAGAAGGCGAGGCCGTTGGGCTGCACGAAGTCGTCCGCCACGACCGTCAGCGCACCGGAGACCGGGTCGACGCGGTAGACGCGCCGCGCGCCCTGCTCGCTCGGCGACGCGTCGCCTTCGTAGTCGCTGTCGATGCCATAGCTCGGGTCGGTGAACCAGACGCTGCCGTCGGACTTCACGATCACGTCGTTCGGCGAGTTCAGCCGCTTGCCCTCGAAGTGCGACGCGAGCACCGTGCGCGAGCCGTCGTGCTCGGTGCGCGAGACGCAGCGGCCGCGGTGCTCGCAGGAGACGAGGCGGCCCTGCAGGTCGACGGTGTGGCCGTTGGTGTTCATCGCGGGCTGGCGGAACACCGAGACCGAGCCGTCGGTCTCGTCCCAGCGCATCATGCGGTCGTTCGGGATGTCCGACCAGACGAGGTAGCGCCCCGCCGCGAACCACGCCGGCCCCTCCGCCCAGCGGCAGCCCGTGTACAGCGTATCGACGTGCACGTGCGGGAGCGCGACCTTGCGGAAGCGCGGGTCGATCTCCTCGAAGCTCGAGGTCAGCTCGATGACCATCAGGTTCTCCTCCTACAATCCAGATGCCTGCGCACAATCAGCCCGTCTCGCTCGAACGTCCACTCAGCCATGGCTCCTCCTGGTGGCTGCCACGGTCACAACCTGGTCTGCATACATGGCGTCGAGCGCAAAGCCACCCTCCAGCGCCCTCAGCGCTGTCCCCTGCCCTTCGCCCGCGCGGCAGGCGCCTTCGCGGGCCCGGGCTTCTCGAAGCGCACCTCGAACGCGCTGGCGTCCTCCTCGACGAAGCGGAGGAGCGCCTCCCCTTCCTCGGCGAGCTGCTCGCGCGCCTGCCTGGAGAGGGCCTCGAACGGCGCGAGCACGAGCGCGGCCGAGGCCTTCTTCCGCTCGACCGTCCACGTGCCGGCCACGAAGCCGTCCACGAGGAACGTCGGCAGGATGCGCAGGTTGGCGGACAGGAGGATCCGACCGCGATGCTCGTCCGCGATGACCCGCGTGCGGTCGTCGTGCGCGAGCAGGAGGTTGTCGTAATCGGGGAGGAACCGGACCGGCGCGGCTGTGTCCGCTGGCGGCCGCGGCGCTTCGGTCAGATCGAAGAGCTCCCGGCCGCGCTCGTCGCGGAACGTGCAGAGCCGCTCCCGCAGCGGCTGGAGCACATCCTTGATCCGGGTCAGGCCGGACCAGGTCTGCAGATCGGTCGCGGTCGCCGGGCCGAACGACGCGAGGTAGCGGAGCACGAGCGCGCGAGGCCCGTCGTGCTCGCGGAACGGCTTGCCCAGCCACGACTCCGCCGGGGCGAAGTCCGCCGTTCCCGGGTATCCCCACGCGGCCTCGGTGGGGACCTGGACGACCGGCAGGTGCATGCGAACCGCCAGGGCCATGGCCCGCACGTCGCCCTCGGGGTGACGCTGGGCGAGGTGGTCGCGCAGCTCGTCCATGGTCCGCGGCTCCTCGTCGAAGTACGCGCGCGCCTCGGCGACAAGCCGCTCGATGTCGAGGGCGTCGGCGCGCTCGCGGAGGACCGACCGCACCGCCGCGTGGTGCATGGGCGCGAGGATCGGGTGCAGATCCAGGTAATCCTTCGCGCTCACGAGGTGCAGCGTGCCCCGCAGGAACGGCGCCCGGACGACCTCGCGGCGCAGGGCGAGCTGGACGAGCTCCTCGCGCCGGAACCCCGCGAGCCGCGACCAGAGCCCGATGAACGGCGGCCGCGCGAGCTGGGCCTGGAGGGCGATCAGCCGCTCGAGCCCGTGGACGGCCGTGGCCCGCTCTCGCGAGAGCAGCATCTGTCGCGCGAGCGTGGCCCGGCTCAGCTCTCTTCGTGTCAGCGTCGTGGGAGGCACGCCGCCGAGCTTACTCGAAACGAGGTTGACCCCGACCAGGCGACGGCCGCGTGCTTCGGCCCTGACACCCGGGTCGGCCTGGTGAGGCCGCCGAGCAGCTGGAGGGCTGCCTTCATCGGCCAGACGACCACCGACGTTGGCGCGCCCGCGCGCTAAGATCGTCCTCATGCGAATCTTCCGTTCATTCTTTCCGTTGACGACGGCCTTGCTCCTGGGATCGCTGCACGGAGCCGGCTGCTCCGACGAGCCGCGCGATCCGGCGGACGACCCGTCCGGCACCGGCGCAGGCGCCGGCAACGGGGGCCCCGGGTGCGAGCCGTCGGGCGGCGGGCCGTACTGGCTCCTGGAGGGGGAGACCGTGACGTTCTCGGTGGCGTGCGCGACCGGCCTCGCGCTCGCCGGCGACGCGTTCGAGGTGGGGCCGCTCCCCGAGGGCGCCGTCTACGACCCTGTCGCGCGCGAGGTGACGTTCTCGCCCGGGCTCGATCAGGCCGCGGTCTACGAGATCGAGATCCGCGCCGCGCAGACGGCGGAGGTCGGCCGCGTGAAGGTCGGCGTCGCGGACAACTGGGCCGATCCGGCGAACGTGCCCGTCGTCGATCCGGCCCGCTACCCCGAGGAATACGGCCTGCCGGTGCTCTTCCTCTCGCCGGCCCCCGACGCGAAGGAGTACGCCCCGGCCACGGTCGTCTACCGCGGCCACACCTACGAGGCCGAGGCCGAGCTGCGCGGCGAGAGCTCGCTCTCGTACCCGAAGCAGAGCTACACCCTCAAGTTCCCCAAGGCGGACAAGTTCAACGAGCCTGACGAGGCCGGCGGGTTCACCGACAAACGCAAGGTCGTGCTCGTCAGCACGTTCGACGACAACTCCTATGTCCGGCAGCGCCTCGCCTACGACCTCTGGAACCGCCTCGATCCGGCGCACATCCAGATCAAGACCTACAGCGCCGTGCTGTACATCGACGGGGAGTACCGGGGGCTCTACACCGTCGGCGATCACGTGGATGGGTATCTGATGGAGGACCACGGGTACTCGCAGGACGGCAATCTCTACAAGGCGGTCAACCACGACGCGAACTTCGCGCTGACGGCCCACGGGGGCGACGGCGAGCCGAAGGAGACGCTGCACGACGGCTTCGAGAAGAAAGAGGGCCTGCCGGAGGAGGGCGAGCCGGGGGCGTTCGCGGACCTGGAGGACCTCGTGAACTTCGTGGCCACGTCCGACAAGGAGACGTTCCTCGCCGAGCTCGGGTCGCGCGTCGATCAGCGCGACTACGAGGACTGGTGGATCTTCGTCACGTTCATCGTGGCCAACGACTCGGCCGGGAAGAACAGCTACCATTACCGCGACCCGGCGACTGACGGCGTCTTCCGCTACGCGCCGTGGGACTTCAACGCGAGCTTCGGCCAGTCGTGGGAGACCGAGCGCGAGTCGGCCTCGGCGCGCGTCGATTACGCCGGCGTGAACCTCCTCTTCCAGCGCTTCCTCGAGGAGCCCGCGATCGGCGACCCGCTGCGCGCCCGCTACGACGAGGTGCTGCACGGCGCGTTCGGCGACGCCGAGGTGCAGGCGCTCGTGGACGGCTACGTGCAGCGCATCGACGCGAGCGCGCGCCGCGACGAGGCGAGGTGGGGTGAGGCCTACCGGACCTACGAGGGCTGGAGCAGTCGGGGCGACTTCACGACCTACGAGGAGGAGATCGCGTACCTGAAGGCGTGGATCTCGGAACGGTGGCAGTACCAGGACGCGCTCTACTGAGCGCCGGCGCGGCGGGTGGGGAATGGTGTGAGACACGGTGGAGCGATGTCCGTCGTGGCGAGCGCGCCGCGAGCGCGCTGGCGAGAGGCGCTATCGCGAGAGGCGTGGCCGCGAACCACGGTACGCTGGGCCAGAGCACGGACCCGGCCGCAAGAACCATCTTTTCGCCTCCTCGTCGTCATGCGAGAGGGCGGACCGCATGCCTTCCACAGCGTCCTCTGTGATGCGCCTCATCGTCTCTGAAGCGCTGCTGCTCGCCGTCGCCCTGACCGGCGGCGCGGCGCGCGCGCAGCCCGCCGGCGCGCCGCCGCCGGAGCCCCCGCCCTCCGGCGGCGACGGCGACACGGGCGGCATCTCCGTTCCCCGCGGCGGGGCCGGCGCGGTCGTCGTCCCCCAGCCGGGCACGGCCCAGCCGGCGCCGGCCGCCGCCGCCGAGCCGAAGCTGATCAAGTACGCCCCGCCGGCGTATCCGGAGGAGGCCCAGCGCGCCGGCGTCCAGGGGAGCGTCATCCTCAAGCTCGACATCGACAAGACCGGGCGCGTGACCAAGGTCGAGGTGGCGACGCCGGGCGGACACGGCTTCGACGAGGCCGCGCTCGCCGCCGCGCCCGGCCTCGAGTTCGAGCCGGCGCGGCGCCCGGACGGCACGCCGGCGGCGGTCCGCATCCTCTACCGTTACTCGTTCACGCTCACGCCGAAGCCCGCCGAGGCGGCCGCGCCCGCGCCCCCGGCGGACGTCGAGACGGTGGTCGGGACCGTCATGGCCGCGGGCACCGGCGAGCCGCTCCCGGACGTCGCGGTCAGCCTCCTGCGCCCCGACGGCGGCCGCGAGGAAGCGAAGACGGACCAGGGCGGCAAGTTCCGGTTCAAGAACCTCCCTCCCGGCAAGTACCGTGTCGAGGTCGCCGCCCCGGGGTTCGAGCCGTTCGCCGCCGACGAGGAGATCGCGGCCGGCGAGGCGATCGACGTGCGTTACCGCATCTCGCTCGCGGCCCCCAAGGACGGCAAGGCCCCGGCCGGCATCGAGGTGACCGTGCAGGGGGAGCGCCCGCCGCGCGAGGTGACCCGGAGGACGCTCGAGCGCCGCGAGATCGACCGCATCCCCGGCACCGGCGGCGACGCGCTGCGCTCGCTGCAGAGCCTCCCCGGCGTCGCGCGCAGCGGCTTCGGGCTGCTCATCGTGCGCGGCTCCGCGCCCGAGGACACGCTCACGTTCATCGACCGCACCCCGGTGCCGATCATCTACCACTTCGGCGGCCTCTCCTCGGTCGTGCCGACCGAGATGCTCGAGAAGATCGACTTCTACCCGGGCAACTTCAGCGCCGTGTACGGCCGCGCCATGGGCGGCATCGTCGATGTAGGGCTCCGTTCGCCGAAGCAGGACGGCAAGTACCACGGCGTCGTCCAGCTCGATCTCATCGACGGGCGCCTGCTCCTCGAGGGGCCGGTCCCGGGCCTCGAGGACTGGACGTTCATCGCGGCGGGGCGCCGGAGCTGGGTCGACGCGTGGCTCGGGCCGGTGCTCAAGGAGACGGGCTCCAGCGTGACGCAGGCGCCCGTCTATTACGATTACCAGTTCGTCCTCGAGGGCCACCCCTCGACGAGCGAGCGCGTGCGCGCGAGCTTCTACGGGTCGGACGACGCCTTCAAGATCACGCTGGACAAGCCGCCGGAGGAGGAGCCCGCGCTGACGGGCGATCTCGGGCTGCACACGGCCTTCCAGCGCCTCCAGCTCAGCTACGAGAACCGCCTCGGGAGCCGGGATCGGCTCCTCTGGTCGCTGGCGCTCGGCCGGGACGTCTTCGACTTCCAGGTCCCTCCCCTCGCCTTCAACGTCACCACGAAATCGCTCGACCTCCGGCTGGAGCTGTCGCACCGGTTCGCGCGGTACCTCACGATGAATGTAGGGACCGACCTCTCGGGCGGCATCGCCACGGTCAACCTCCGCGCGCCGTCGCAGAATCCCGCCGGACACCCGTCGAACCAGCCATTCTCGCTCGCCCCGTTCCAGGACCGCTCGTTCGACGGCGCGTACTCCCGGCCGGCCGCGTATGCCGAGTTCGAGGTCGTCCCCTCGTCCCGCGCGCGGATCGTCCCCGGGGTGCGGGTCGACTATGCGCTCGACACGCAGACGCTCGACGTGAGCCCGAGGATCAACGGGCGCTACGACATCAAGAGCGGCTTCCCGCGGACGACGGCCAAGGGCGGCGTGGGCCTCTATCATCAGGCGCCCCAGTTCCAGGAGACCATCGAGCCGTTCGGCACCGCGGGGCTCAAGTCGAACCGCGCCATCCATTACGGCCTCGGCGTGGAGCAGGAGCTCACGCCCCAGCTCGACGTGACGGTGGACGGGTTTTACAAGGCGCTCGACCGGCTGGTCGTCTTCTCTCCGGAGAAGGAAGGCTACGCCAACGACGGCACCGGGTACGCCGTCGGCGGCGAGCTGCTCCTGAAGTACAAGCCGGACGAGCGCTTCTTCGGCTGGGCGGCTTACACGCTCTCGCGCTCGGTGCGCACGGACGGCCCGGGCGAGGAGGAGCACCTCACGCCGTACGATCAGACGCACGTCCTCACCGTGCTCGGGAGCCTGCGGCTCGGCCGGGGCTGGGAGCTCGGCGCGCGCTTCCGCCTCGTGTCGGGCAACCTGCAGACGCCCTATGTCTGCAACCCCGAGGAGAAGGGGTGCAATCCGAACCGGGTGAACGCGATCTACCACGCTTCCTCGGCGCGGTACTCGCCCATCCCGCTCGGGGGCGACTACAGCGAGAGGATGCCGCTGTTCCATCAGCTCGACATCCGCGCGGACAAGACGTGGAAATTCAAGAACTGGCAGCTCGGCCTCTACCTCGATATCCAGAACGTCTACAACCACGCGGCGGCGGAGGGCATCAGCTACAACTTCAACTACACGAAGCGGGAGTACGTGACGGGGCTCCCCTTCCTGCCCACGCTCGGGCTGCGAGGAGATTTCTGATGAAACGGACCGTACTGCCCGCGCGCCGCGCGCTGCTCGTCGCGCTCTCGGCGCTGGCCCTGGGCGTCCCCTGCTGCGCCGGGAGCGACCTCTCGCCCCCGTCCGAGGTCGAGGGGCTCCGCGTCCTCGCCGTGACGGCGGACAGGCCGTACGCGGCGCCGCCGGGCGAGGACGTGACGTTCGAGATGACCTACGCCGACGGGCTCGACAAGGCGGGGAGCGGCGCGCGCCCGGTCGAGATCACGTGGCTGGGCGGCTGCGTGAACCCGCCTGTCGGCGTGGACGAGCACATCGGGTGTCTCCCGCAGCTCCTCGGCGCGGTGGCGCAGCTCGCCGCGGGGGGCGCGGACGACGGCGAGAACGAGGAGGGAGACGACTCGCCCCGGCTCTTCGATCGGGACATCATCATCGCACCGGAGCCGAGCGACGAGCCTGGCAGCGAGCCTCCCCGGGCCAGGTTCACGATGGATCTGCCCGACAACATCCTCGACGGCGCGCGGCCCACCGAGACCGGGACCGTGTTCTCGACGGCCTACGTGTTCTTCACCGTGTGCGCCGGCAAGGTGCGTGTCGCGTCGGCGCCGGGAGAGGCCGGGTTTCCGCTGGAGTGCGTCGGCGAGGACGGGGCGGTGCTCGGCCCGGACAGCTTCGTCGTGGGCTACACGCAGGTGTATGTCTTCGGGGATCGGCGGACCAACGCGAACCCGCGGATCGATGGCTTCACGCTGAAGCTCGATGGCAACGAGGTCACGGCGGGCGCGGGCGGTTTGCCCGTCGTGAAGCGGTGCGATCGGCCGGAATCGGAGGCCCAGGGCTGCAGCGCGGGGCAGCCGGCGGACGACGAGTGTACGACCTACGAGATCGAGGCGCTCGTGCCGCCCGGCTCCGCCGAGGAGGACGTGGAGGCGGCCGGGCTCGGCGGGCCGCCGGCGCGCGAGGCGATCTGGGTCGACTATTACACGGACGGGGGCGAGTTCGACGGGGCGCGGCGCCTGGTGAGCGACACGGTGTCCGGCGACCGCGCGGACAACGGGACCACGTGGATACCGCCTTCGGAGCCGGGGCGAGTGTCCCTGTGGGCGGTGGTGCACGACACGCGGGGCGGCGCGAGCGTGACGCACCGAGAGGTGCTGGTCGAGTAGCGCGCGCGTCGCGCCGGGCCGAGGAGCCTCATGTCGCTCGTAGCGACGCCAACCGTTTCAGAAGGTATGCCTTCAGGGCCTCGTCGGTCGTGAGTCCGACGGCGATGGTCAGCGCCTCGACGGCCGGGGCCGCGTCGCCGGCGCGGGCGAGCAGGTGCCCCTTTGCGGCCCAATAGGGCTGGTAGGAGAGCATGCGTTTGTCGGCCTCGAGCGGCGTCAGATCGGCGAGCGCGGCGCGCGGACCGTCCACCTCCGCGCGCGCGACAGCCCGGTTGAGGACGACCACCGGCGAGCCAGTGAGCGCCAGCAGATGGTCGTAGAGCGCGACCACCGCCGGCCAGCTGGAGGAGCCGGCCAGGCGGCGGGCGACGTGCGCGGACTGGATCGCCGCCTCGATCTGGTAGCGACCGCTCGGCCCCGCGGCGTTCGCCTGATGTAGCAGGTCTTCGGCGAGCGCGATCAGCGGCTTGTTCCAGAGACCCGTGTCCTGTTGTTCGAGCGGCACATAGGCGCCGGCCGCGTCGCGCCGGGCCGCGCGGCGGGCGGCGGTGTAGAACATCAACGCCAGCATGCCCTTCGCTTCGGGTTCGTCGGGGAGCAGGGAGACGACCGTGTGGCCAAGCCAGATCGCCTCGTCGGCGAGCTCGGGCACGGCGTCGTCGCCCACCTCGTTCCAGCCTTTGGAGTAAGCGGCGTAGATCGCGTCGAGAACGGCGTCGAGGCGTTCGGGCAGCTCTTCCGGGTCGGGCACGCGAAAGGGGATGCCCGCGGTGCGAATGCGGGTCTTGGCCCGGACCAACCGCTGCCCCATGGTCTTGGGCGGGATCATGAAGGCAGCGGCGATATCCTCGGCGCTCAGGCCGAGGATGGTCTGGAGGATCAGCGGCGCACGAACGGCGCGCTCGATCGCTGGATGGGCGCAGGCGAACATCAGGGCGAGCCGGCGGTCCGGGATCACGTCCTGCTCGTCTGCCACCGCTTCGATCTCGTCGCCGATCCGCTGCAGGTGCTCCTCCCCGGCCTTGCGGGTCTGCGTTCGGCGAACCGTGTCGGTCTGCCGTCGGCGGGCCGCGGTCAGCAGCCAGGCGTCCGGATTGTCCGGCACGCCGTCCACCGGCCACACGCGCAGGGCTGACGTGAAGGCTTCGCCGAGCGCGTCCTCGGCGCCCGCCACGTCGCGGGTGCGCGCGCTCAGGTAGGCGACGAGGCGGCCGTAGCTTTCGCGCGCCACGCGCTCGGCAGCACGGCCGGCCTCGTCCATCACATCACCCCTTCTGGCCTACCTGCGGGGGCCGCGATCCACGGGCGGCCGAGGGTCCGGCTCGCCGGCCGGAGCGCCCACGAGGCGACGGCGAGGGCGGCGAAGCCCAGCGTCACGGGGACGTGCCACGCGGGGCTGCGGCAAACCAGGTGGGACGCTGCTGCGCCCGTCATGTTGAAGACGATGCCGGCATAGGCCCACTCCTTGACCCTCGGGAATCCTGGGGCCAGGAGCGCCAGCGAGCCGAGCAGCTTCCACACGCCGAGGATCATCACGAAATACGCGGGATAACCGAGCTGCCTCATGCCGTCGATCGTCTCCGGTCGTTGCGCGAGCTCAGCGATACCTCCGCTGGTCATCGCGAACACGACGATCCCCGTCGTCACCCAGTACCCGATCGACCTCGCGGTCACCTCCATGGCTCGCCTCGCACGTGGACTGCTGCCGCTGTCGGGGACGCCGCGGGTCTCGGCAGCACGGATGGCCTCGCCCGACACCATCAGCGCTTCCCACCCGCCTGGGGATCCATGACGGGACGGATCTCGATCGACCCATATTTGCTCGACGGGCAGCGCTTGGCCCAGGCGATCGCCTCGTCGAGGCTCGGGGCTTCGACGAAGAAGTAGCCGGCGAATTGCTCCTTCGTGTCCGCATAGGGGCCATCGAGCACATCGGTCTTGCCGTCGTGCTGGCGCACGGTGGTCGCCGCCGAGCTCGGCTGCAGCCGCTCGCCCGGAGCAGAGCCGGCGGCCTTGGCCAGCGCCTGGTTGAAGGCCGCGTATTCGGCCCAGAGCTCCTTCTGCGGGGCCGCGGCGAGAGCAGGTTCGTCGTGGTGGATCAGCATCATGAATCGCATGTCGTTGGCTCCTCCAGCGGAACCGCGGGTCCCGCTGTGACAATGACGGGCGAGCCTCGAGGATTTCTACCGGCCCCCAGAAAATCTACTCCACGGCGGGAGCGTGCAGAAGAACGCGAAGCCAACGCGTGAGATCGGCGGGCCGTCCTTCTCCCGAGCGGCCTGGCCGCGGCGGGCTCGACGTTCTACGTAAGTTTGATCACACATCTGGTGCGACCGGCAGCCCGAGCAGCCGACCGATCACCTCGTGAACGAACCGAGCCCCCACCTGTCAAGCTGGGGCGCACCGGAACGCGAGCTCCCTCGGTGAGCGAGGAGGCGGGCGCAGGCGCTCGCTCCGCGCAGCAGCGCGAGAGCGGGCGCCGCAGGCGACCTCGTTCACTCGCCCAGGAGATCCAGCCTCGAGCCTGGCACCATCCTGTAGTCACCGATCGCCAACCCCTGCAGATCGCTGGTGAACTCGAACGGACCGAACACGTCAATCACCTCGCCGGTCGTGTCGCCGCCGCCGCTCGCGCCGCCTGTACCGCTCGTGCCGCCGGCGCCGCCGTCGCCGCTCGTGCCGCCGTCGCCGCCGGCGCCGCCCGTACCGCCGTCGCCGCCCGTACCGCCGTCGCCGCCCGTACCGCCGGCGCCGCCCGTGCCGCCGGCGCCGCCCGTGCCGCCGGCGCCGCCCGTGCCGGCGGGCCTCGTGACCTTGATGGAGTCGACGTAGACCACGGTCGGGTTGGACCAGGGCCCTGAGATACCTGCGTCGACCCTCACGCCGATGCGCCTCACCTGGGTCTTGTCGAACGTCATGGACTCATCCGCAGCGGCGGTGGCATCGACGTCGATGGTGAGCTCCGTCCACTCCTTCAGGCTGCTGAGGTCCGTCCACGCCCAGGGGAGGCCTATCCAGGCCTGTCCACCTCCGTTCTGTACGAACGTCTGCACGCCACCGCCGGTGCCGACGTACGCCTTCACACGGAACGTGACGGTGGCGCCGGTCAGGTCGATCAGCTCCGGTATGTCGAACTGGAACAGCGTCCCTGTGTCTTCCTCGGTGAGCGGCACGGCCAGCCGGGCGCAGCCCGAGCAGCTCTCGTCCGGACCGGGACCGATGTCCACTTCTTCGCCGCCGCCCGCACCGCCTTCCCCGCCCGCGCCGCCCGCGCCGCCTTCCCCGCCCGCGCCGCCTGCGCCGCCTTCCCCGCCCGCGCCGCCCGCGCCGCCCTCGCCGCCCTCGCCGCCCGATCCTCCCGTGCCGCTCGTCGACGAGCTTCTCGAGCTGCTTGTCGTGGTGTCTCCACCGGCCCCGCCGTCGCCGCCGGACCCGCCCCCGCCGTCGTCATCGCCGCACCCCGTCGTGACGAACGAGCCAGCCAGCAAGCCGCACATTGCCAAAGCAAAAACTGATCTCATCGCACCCTCTCTACGCTCTATTCTTTGGTCCCGCGCGATGACGCGCGGTTCGGGCCGGCGTTCGCCGTGCCTGCTCCCCTTGGTCCCAGCTCTCTGAAAGCCAGCCGCGCCGGCCCCCGGCATTCGCTATGCTTGCCGGGAGCGCGCCCGCTGGATCATCGCTCCAGGGACCGGCACCGTCAGCTCGCAGACGCCCCGCTACGCCCGGCTTTTCGCGCACGACGCCGCGCGACGACCGCGCCCAACGCGGTCAGGGCGGCGAGCACGCCCGCCGCGGAGCTGGGTCCCGATGCGACCCGGCACCCACACCCGCCCTCGTCCTCGCCAGCGCCGTCAGGTGGCGCGGCGCCAGCGCCGCCCGTGCCGCCCGTGCCGCTGCCGGTCGTCGCGGCGCTGCTGACGCTCCCCCCCTCACCCGAGCCGCCGCTGCCCGCCGCGCCCCCTTCACCCGTGTTCGGACCGCCCCCGCTGCCTGTCGGATCCGTGGCGTCGCGCAGAGTGAATTTCCACCAGTTGAAGTTGAACAGGGGACCGTTCCCACCGGTGAACGTCAGATACAGATCGTGTATCCCTGTCGCGCCGTCGACCGCGCAGGACGTGGTAACCCAGGTCTGAGGGCCGCCGGTGCCCTCAACCTTGCAGGTCCCCACCAGCGTGCCGGTCGTGCTGTCGAGGCGCAGCTCGATGCTGCCACCGCCGGTCGCCGAGGCCACTCTTGCATCGAAGGACTCCGCGCCGTCACCGAAATCGACGCCCTTCACCTTGATGTAGTCCCCGTCTTCGATCGACGTGACATTCACTCCGCCCTCGCTGCACGCCTCGGTCTCGACACCGGATTCCCAGGCGATGGTCTCAGCCTCCGTCATGACGTACGGATCGAGGGTGCCAACGCCAGGCGGGCCCTCCTCGGTCATCGTGATCGTCGGGATGGTGCCGTCGGCGTTGTATGTGAATCGCTCGACGGCCACCGAACGGTGATAGCCGCCTCCGCCCGGCAAAGCGCCGTTGTGATAGAAGAAGTACGAGTTGTCCTTGAAATCGATGATGCCCGGGTGATTGGTGAAGCTGCCGCCTTCCGTGGGCATGATGACCCCCCGGTAAGTCCAAGGGCCGGTGGGGCTGCTGCTCGTGGAGTAGGCGATGTACTCGGGGAGGCCTCCAGCCGGATACGCCAGGTAGTACAACCCATCGCGCTTGTAGAGCCACGGCCCTTCTTCGTACAGGGTCGGTCGTTCGGTGCTCCCGACGCGCTCTCCAAAGCTCTCCGCCGTCATGGGCACGCGGACGACGCTCCCCTGGTAGGAGGTCATGTCCTCATTCAGCTTCACGTAGCACAGGTTGGGGTTTCCCCAGTAGAGATAGGCCTGGCCGTCGTCGTCGATGAACACCGTCGGGTCGATGTCGCCGCAATTGGCGGTGATCAGCGGCTTCCCCAGGGCGTCTTCGAACGGACCGACAGGGCTGTCCGACACGGCGACGCCGATGGTCATCCTGCTGAGCGTCCTGCTCGTCGTGGGAACGTAGAAATAGAACTTCCCGTTCCTGTGGATGACCTGACCTGCCCAGGCATCTGCCTTTGCCCAGCTGAAATCCTTGTATTTCAGCGGTGATCCGCGATCCGTCCAGTTCACCATGTCCGTGGACGAATATACTCTCCATTCGTTCATCCCGAAGAACGTCGAGGCGCTGTCCTCGTCATGTGTGGTGTAGAGGTACAGGGTACCGTCGTGGACCATCGGGGCAGGATCGGCGGTGTAGATGGTCTGTACGATGGGGTTGTCCGCCATGGATTCAGACGAAAACACGGCTGTTCCACAGAGCGACAATGCCGCGATGAGGAGCTTGTGCTGGAGGGGTTTTGTGATCATGGCCATTCCTGGACCTCGCTGCTCTCCTGAAAAATCGTTAGGTGTCGCCAGACGTCACAGATCGCTCAGGCGATGACTCTCCGGCGCTTCTCGTTGGGGCGCGTCGCCGCGCTGAAGGCCCAGCCCATCAAGAGCTCATCAGCGATCGCGCCCGAGGCGACGGATCGAATGGAATCAGCGCCGAGGCCGAGGTCGGGGTCGGGATCGATCGGATGACGAAGGTCTCGGTGCGCATGACGACCCATCCAGGGCCAAGCAAGAGGTAACCGTTCACTGTCGGAGCGCGTTCATGAGCAATTTCGGTTACTTACGAGCCCATCAAGCGCTGGCCTCACAAGCCCGCTCGGCGTTGCAAGTGTTTGGAATCGTTGCGTTTGTTGATCCGACCGTGAAAGTTTACAGCAAGAGGGTATCGCCCGGACCCATTGTGAACGTTCACACTTTCGCTGTCAAGCAACGGGGGCGCGGCTTGAAGCCAACATGGCCCCGCGACCGGGGGTGGTGCTGTCATTTGCCCAGAGAGGGTTCACATGAAGGCGGTAAGGCGGGAAGATCATTGAGATTTTCTTCCCGCCTTACCGCCTTCATGTTCAAATGACAGCACTACCCGACCGGGAGCGAAGCGCAGCGCACAGGCGGGGCACATGCGGGTGCGCTCTCGCTGGCGCTGTCGAGCTCGCCAATCGAGGCCATCGAGCGTGAGACGGCGGCGCGGCGCGAACAGGACCGCGGGGCGCGAACACGAGAACGATAATGCCCCATGATCCTGGCCGCGGCGCGCCGGACAGCGAACCTACACCGCCCGCCACCGGGCTTTTCGCATTTTTTACTCCGGCGCTCGCGCCGGCGGCGGAGCAGCGGATAGCGTGGAAGGATGAAGAACGCTCTGCACTTTCCCCTGGTGATCGCGCTGCTCCTCGCCGCCTGCGACTCCACGCCGGGCTCCGGCGGCGACGGCGGCTCGGGGCCAGACACGCCCTCGCCGCACCCCGACGGCAGCGGAACGAGCGCTGGCGGCGGGGGCAGCGGAACGAGCGCTGGCGGCGGGGGCAGCGGCGACACATCGCCGCCCCCCGGCACGCTGAGCGAGCGCTACCCGGACGACGTCGGGATCGCCGGTGATCCGGCCGTGCTCTTCCACGACGACTTCGAGCAAGGCTGGGGGCGCTGGGACGGGCCGACCGCCGACACGCGCTACCTCCACATCGAGGCCGATCCGGCCACCGCCCATGCCGGACAGGGCTACCTCCGCTCGACCGTGACGACCGCCGATCTGGCGGAGGAGACGTACATCTCGTCGTCCACATGGGTCACCCACGCGCGCGTCGACGCGACGTACTGGCGCTTCCACGTGCGCTTCCCCGAGCTCGCTCCGAACCCGCACCACTGGGTGCGCATGGCGGCGGGCACCGAGAGCTGGGACAGCAGCGGCCTGGCGAACACGGTGCCGCCCGGAGACGAGGGCTTCTGGTTCGACTTCGACACGAACACCGACGACGTCTTCAACTTCTACGCCTACTGGTACAAGATGCGCTCCGGCCGCTGTAACGACGGGACCGCCACGCCTGGCTGCGCGGGAGATCAGGGCACGACGTACCACTACGGAAACGGCTTCCAGCCGCCGGGGCAAGCGCCGTTCCCGCGGGACCGCTGGTTCTGCGTCGAGCTGCACGCGCGCGCGAACAAGGTCGGCCAGAGCGACGGCGCGCTCGCGTTCTGGATCGACGGCGTGGCGGTCGGCGACTACCGCCCCGGCCACCCCGACGGCACCTGGCTCCGCGACCAGTTCCACACGGGAGGGTGCGATTTCAGCGCGTGCACGCCGCCCGAGCCGTTCGAGGGCTTCGACTTCCGATCGAGCGATGACGTGCGCTTCAAGAGCTTCATGCTCGACGCCTACTACGAGCGCGACTCCAATGCTCGCCGGCGGGCGGAGATGGAGGAGCGCGGGATGACCGTCTCCGACGCGCACACCATTCTCTACGACGATGTCGTCGTCGCGACCGAGCGCATCGGCTGCCGCCGCTGAAGCACGCGCCGGGGGCCGGGCCGACGCTCACGCGGCCGCGGGATAGGTGACATCGCGCCCTCGTCCCTGTCATCCCCTTGAAGGGAGGCCGACGCTGGCAAGGTAGGCTTCCAGAGCCGGCGCATGATCGGACGACACGATCGCGCCGATGTATCCGTCCGGCCGCACGAGCACCCAGTCGCCGAGCGACACGCCATAGGCAGCGCGGAGGTGGCCGCCATCGTCGACGATATCGCCGTGCGGCCCGACGGCGTGGATGTGAAGTCCGGGGCGCGGCTCGACGGCCGAGAGCCGGTCCAGCCCATAACCCAGCAAGGTCCAGTGCGGCCCCTGGAAGAGCTTGAAGAGCCGCGTCGGCATCCCCGCCACGCCGCGGACGGGCGCGTCGGGCGCTCGGCCGCCCGCGACGACGCCGCCGCTGCGCTTCGGCTTGTCCATGGCCAGCGACGACTCCGGGTATCCCAGATCGAGCTGGTGCACGTCGCGACCGCGGCGCATGACGCCTTGCTTCGCCGCCTCCAGGAGCTTCGTCGACAGGCCGAGCACCTCCGCGGCGATCGGCCGGCGCTCCTCCTCGTAGGTCGCGAGCAGCGTCTCCGGCGCGCCTGCCAGGACGGCGGCGAGCTTCCAGCCGAGGTTGTAGGCATCCTGCACGCTCGTATTGAGGCCCTGCCCCCCCGTCGGCGGGTGGATATGCGCGGCGTCGCCGGTGAGGAAGACACGCCCGTCCCGGTAACGGTCGGCCAGACGCGCGTTCATGGTGTAGGCGGAGGCCCAGGAGACCGAACGGATCATAATATCGCCCCTGCCGGTGCGGCCCGCCACCATCGCCGTGAGGCCCTCCGCGGAGAGATCGACGTCGCCCTCCAGAGGAACCGGCGCCTGCAGCTGGAACATGTCGGTGCCGGCGAGCGGACACAGCGATATCTGCTTCTCCATCGACCTATCGTTGAAGCGATGCCAGGCGGCCCTGCTGAGCCCATCCAGCACGACATCGGCGACGACGGCGCGCACCCCCAGGGTCTTGCCGGGAAAGCCGATCGCGAGCGCTTGCCGCACGACGCTGCGGCCGCCGTCCGCTCCGACGAGATAGCGGACGCGGACGGTCTCCTCGCCCGCCGGGCCAGCGATGCGGGCAGTGACGCCCTCGCCGTCCTGCTCGAAGCCCTTCAGCTCGCGGCCGAACTCCGGGTAGCCCCCGAGCTCCGCCAGACGCTCGCGCATCGCGGCTTCCGTGAGGAACTGGGGCACGAGGAGCGGCAGACGATAGGGCTCGCCAGGCGTCGGGTCCTGAGGATCCATGACCTGCGACTCCTCGTAGCTCCCGTCGTCGCGATACGCCCGCGGGGTCGGGTACAGGCCGCCAGTCGCGACGACGCGGTCGAGGATGCCCAGATCCTCGAACACCTCCTGGCTGCGCGGCTGGATCCCCTTGCCGCGCGAGCCGCGAAACGGCCCGTCCAGCCTCTCGATGAGTCGGAACGCAACGCCCCGACGGGCGAGCTCGATGGCCAGGGTCAACCCGGAAGCACCCGCGCCAACGATCAGGACATCCGTCGAACAATGAGTGTGCATTTCAAGCTCCGCTTCTCTTGTACTGCGCCTCGAATATGTGTACTATGCATATAGTCACGCCTCCCGAAGCGTCAAGAAAATTTGTGCAAAATACACGCAATTCAAAGAAGAAGCTCCGCGAGCTCCACGGGGCCATGGTCGATCTGATCGCCGTCATGAATCAGCCGCAGCGCGATCAGGCGCTGCTCGCGGAGGCGGGCGTCTCCCTGGATCCAGCCCTCTTTCGGCTGCTGGTGGGGATCGAGCGCTTCGGGCCGATCGGCGTGGTCGAGCTCTCGGAGCGAGCCGGGCGCGACTACACGACCGTCAGCCGCCAGGTCGCGAAGCTCGAGAGCCTGGGGCTGATCGAACGCCGGCCAAGCCCGGCCGATCGTCGCATCCATGAGGCGGTGATCACCGACAAGGGGCGGCAGATCACGGACGCCCTGGACGCCGCGCGCCAGCGGCTTGCGGCCCCGATCCTCGCCAGGTGGAGCGAGGAAGACCTCAGCGACCTGGTGCGCCTGATGCGCCGGTTCGTGGACGACTTGATGGCGCCGTCGAGCGGAACGGACAAGACCTGAGGCTACGACGCGCGGCGGTAGACGATCTGGCCGCCGGTCTTCGCCAGCGCGTAGGCGAACCCGAGCTCCAGGGTCGAGCGGGTGACCACGGTCCCGAGGTCCACGCCCTCCTCCACCATCAGCCGCGCCGCCGCCGGCGTGATGCCGACGAGCACGACCTCGGCGCCGAGCAGCCGCGCCGCCCGCGCCGCCCGCAGGAGGTGCTCCGCCGAGGCGGCGTCGACGGCCGCCATCCCCGTGACGTCGACCAGCACCACGCGCGCTTGACGCTCGGTGATGTCCTGCAGCATCGACTCGATGAAGCGGCCAGAACGCTGCGCGTCCATCGTCCCGATGACCGGCATCACCAGGATGTTCCGCGCGATGGGCACGACGGGGCTGGAGAGCTCGAGGATCGTGTCGAGCAGCGACTCCTGGTGCCGGTTCGCCTGCTCGAGCTCATGGGTCCGCTCGGTGATCCGATTGACGAGCTCTGCATTCTCGACCGCCACGGCCACCGTGTCGGCGACACGCTCGAGGAGCGCGACCTCCTCGAGCGTGCACGCCGCGCGGCGCTCGCTCTCCAGGACGAGGACGCCGAAGGCGGTCCCGCCCGCGAGGAGCGGGACGCCGACCAGGGTGTGCACCCCCCGCCCGCGCGCCTCGACGACATCGGGCGCGCCGTCGTGCTCGCTCGCGTGCGTGTCGACGATGATCGATCCGGCGGTGCTCAGCACGCGCTCCACCAGCGACCCCGCTTCGAGAGGTGCGCGCTCCTCGCGGAAGTCCTGTTCCCCCACGTTCATGCCGGCGACGAGGAACTCGAGCGGGCGGCCGGCCCGGTTCAGCCGGCGCCGCCGCTTCGTCGCCCTGCGGGTCGCGTCCAGCGTCAGGTAATCCGAGAGCGCGATGGACCACGGCGTGCTCTCGACCGTCACGACGTCGACGCCGGTGTCGATGAAGCGCAGCGCGCGCCCTTTCCCGGCGGCCCCGCGTGCTGGCAGCCCGGCGAGGGTCTCCTCGACGCCGTTCGACACGATGTCGTGGAGCAGCTGCACCGAGCGATAGCCCATGTCGTGCTCGCGCTGGACGATGGCCGCATGGATGGTGCCCTCCCTGAGCATCGCGATCGTGTCCATGATGAGATCGAAGGCGATGACCTTGAGCTTCCCCTCCCTCCCCAGCGTCCTCGCGGCCGTCCCCCAGAACGGGCCATTCGCCGCGCAGACGCCGAAGGCGCCGGCGACGCCCTGGTCCTCGATCGCCTCCCGGACGTGCCGCATCGCGGCGGGCAGATCGTGCAGGTCCTCTGTCGGCGGCAGCACGTTGAAGGACGCGCCGGAGAGCGCCGCGTCGAACCCCGCGATTCGCTCCCTGCTGTGGATGGATGCGACCGAGTACGTCTGTACACCGATCTTGCCCCCGTCCGGGAGCAGCCGCGCCAGCAGCTCCCCGGCGACCCGCCCCGCCGCCGCGTTGTCGGTGCCGACGTAGGCCAGCGCGCTGCTGCCCTCGACGGGCGGGGTATCGATCGTGACCACCGGGATCCCGGCCGCCGCCGCGCGCCGGATCGCCGGCTCGATGAGCTCCGGGTTCATCGGCGTCACGACGATGCCGTGCACTCCCCGGTCGATGCCCTCGTCGACGAGCTCGCGCTGGGCGATGTCGGCGGGGGCGCCGCCGCTGACGATGCTGGCGCTGCGGACGTCCATGTTGATGCCGAGGCTGCGCCCCGCGGTGAGGGCGCCGTCACGGATGTTGTTCCAGTACGCCACCGGCGGTCGCCGCGGGACGTAGTAGCTGCGGGTCTCTGGAGCCGCGGCGCCGCCGCGCGAGGCGGAGCCCCCGCGGGGGGCCTCGCTCAGCAGGACGAGGTGCACCGAGCTCCACTGCGGCCTGAGCTGCACGCTCTTGATGCCCTTCGAGATCATCTCCACGAGCTCGTGCGGGCTGGTCCGCGCCGCCACGGCGCTCAGCACCGCCTCCAGCACGCGAATCTCCTGCGCGGACTGGGCCTTGTCGTCGTAGAGCTTCCGCCGCTCCAGCGCCGCGCCGGCGCGGTCGGCCAGCGAGAGGAGCCGCGCCCAGCGCTCGTCCGAGGGCGCCTGCTCGTCCGGCTGCTCGACGGCGAGCACGCCCAACGTCTGCCCCTGCGTCCGCACCGGGACGAGGACCACCGCCGCGCCCGCGGGCACGAAGTGCAGCGCTGGCCCGTCCGGCAGGTGCGCTCGGTACCACGCGGCGGCCGCCACGACGCGAGCGCTGTCCGCGGGCTCGAGCACCGAGAGCTCGGTGGCCGGCCCCGCATCGGCGAAGAGACGCGGCGGACTCGCGAGCACGCCGTCGAAGCCGACAGAGAGCCTGTGGACCAGCCGCTCTCCGTCCCGGGTCAGCAGGATCCCGCGCTGCGAGGAGGGCAGGATGCCCACGGCCTCCTTCACGATGTGCTGGAGCGTTGCGAAGAGATCCAGACCGGTGATCATACGCCCTCCGCCCGCGACCCACTCCGACGACGGCGAGGGCTCACGTCAGCAGGCGCGATCGAGCGGCACCTTGTCAAGAGGGGACGGGGCGGCGCGGGGGCGCCGCGCGCCTTCTCGGTCCCGGGTCCAGGTTGCACGGTGTGCGCGCAGGTGAGCTGTAACCAGCCCGCCAGGGGCCTGGTGGAGAGGAGGGCTCAGCGCGGCCTCACCTCGTCACGAAACGTGATCTCGGCCACCTTCTCTTCTATCGCGGCGGGGTTGGAGTACGTCCGCTGCCGCGCCCGTGATGGTGCCGCTGGCGACATCGGTACACCCGCTGTCGACCCGGCGGCCGATGCCTCGACCCACGTTGTTGATCCAGATGTCTTGGAAGGATCGGACATTTCATCGTCCTTCCGCCCAGCTTGAACGACCGCAGTGGACCCGCTAGACTACGCGCGTGCTGCGCACGATGGACTCTGCCGCCTTGACGTTCTCGCTTTCGCGCTTCGTGGAGGACGTTCGCGCTCTCGTGCCAGTCGCTGGGCGCGCACTCCACGTTGAGCGGCTGCCCGACGGAAGAACGACCCTTGTCTTTCGAGTGATGGAGGGGGGCCGGAGAGGGGATGTGACCGTCGCGGGCCCGCGAACGCGGGCGCTGTTCAAGGACGCAACCGGCGTCGCGCGGGCGGTGATGCTGCAGTTCAAGCCAGGCTGGTCGGCGCCGCTGCTGGGCGTGGCGGCGAGCGCGCTGACGGACCGGAACGTCCCGCTGGAAGACATCTGGGGCCGTTCGGGCGGCGACCTCTGCCTCGATCTCCTTGCGGCGCGAAGCGTGCCGGAGGTGCTCGACCGGCTCTCCCGGGCGATCGCCCTTCGTACCCACCAGACATCCGAACCGGCGTCGGCACGGCTCGCTCGCCGCGCGGTTCGCTTGCTCGAAGGGGACGAGGTTCGGGTGGAGAGCGTGGCGGAGCGGCTTGGCGTCACGGCGCGGCATCTTCGCCGCGCCTTCACGGAGAGCGTCGGCATCGGGCCGAAGGAGTTCGCGCGGACCGTTCGCCTGCAGCGTGCCGTGCGGATGGCGGCGACCTCGAGGGACTGGGCGCGCATCGCCGCGGACGCGGGCTATTACGACCAGGCGCACCTCATCGCCGACTTCCGGGAGCTCGTCGGGCTCACGCCGGGCGCCTTCCTGAAGCGCGCGGGCGATCGCGGCGTTCGGTTCGGCTCCGGCGAGGCGGAGGCCGATCTCCACCGGTCACCTCCGCCCCAGTAGGTGATACCGGTAACGCTCCCCAGATCGGTTCAATCGCCGCAGAATGGGATCGTGTGATCGGATCGAGCGTTGCGTCCTTTGCTTCATGACCCCCGTCCACCCCCGGCCGGCAACCCGGTATTGATCGAGCTGGAAGCGGCAGGGCTCGTCGCCGGTCGCACTGCAGTGCTTCCGGGCGCCGCGCCGATCCTTCGCCGTCAGCGGGTCAGGACACCTCGAGGTCGCGCGTTCTGCCGGCCCCTTCCCCGCGCCCCCTCCGGCGCGGCTGACGCGGCGATGGCGATGTGGTGCAACTTGACGCGTTCGTGCGAGGACTGGGCGATGAGCGCGGTCGGCGAATTGCCGGAGAGGGCCACGAACTCGCGGATCAGGTGCGACTGATCGCAGAAACCTGACGCGGCGGCGAGCCGGGCCCAGTCCGGATCGCGCTCCCGATCGGCCAGCGAAAGCGCCCGCCGAAAGCGCGTGATCCGGGCGAACGCCTTCGGGGCGAGGCCGGTCTCGGCGGTGAACACGTCGATGAGCCGGCGGTGGCTGATGCCGAGCGCGGCCGCGACGTCGACGACGCGCCTTTCGCCGCCCTCGAGCGCCGCGATCGCGTGCGGCACCAGGGGATGACCGGGGCGCGCGTTCGAGAGGCGGTCGAGCAACGCGCCCTCGAGCAGCGCGAAGCGAGCGCGCGGCTCCGGCGCCGCGCACAGGCGGTCGCGGAGCTCCGCCGCTCGCAGCCCCCAGAGGTCCGCGAGGTCGGCGTGCGTATCGGTCAGCGCGCCGGGCGGCGCGCCGAGGAACGGCCACGCGCCGCCGGGCCGGAAGTGGACCCCGACCATCGACGCGTGCTCGCGTGTGTCGACGCCGAAGGAGGACTGGTAAGCGCCCGACACGACGGCACCGGAGTAGCGGCGAAGGGTGGCGCCGTCGTAGATGCGAAGCGCGTCCTCGTCGAGGTTGATGACCAGCTGGAGGGTACCCGAGGGCAGGATGCGCTCGGCGGCGCGGGGCGGAGCAGCCGAAAGGCACCAGAGCTCGGCGACGTGCGCCGAGAGCGGCGGACCCGGCACGTGGCGGACATACAACACGTGTGCATGATGGCCGACAATCACGTCCCCAGCCACATCGCTGCCCTGCAAAGGCGACGGTGAGTTGCGCAGAAGCGATCTCTCGCACATGGCCACCGAAGGCCGGCGGCTCGACGATCCCGTGAGGCCGATGAGGGTCGCAGATCACCTGCGTGCGTCGAATGCTTGCGCGGGAGACGCCCGGCGGAGGAGCGGCGCGCGAAGCATCCCGGTCACCCCCTTGACAAGGTGCCGTTCGATCACGCCTGCTGGCGTGGGCCCGCGCGATCCTCGGGGTGGGCTGCGGGAACGCAAGGCGCATGGTCACCGGTCTCGATCTTCACGCAACACTGCATCGGATCTTGAGGGATGCCGTGGGCGCCCTGCCCTCCGCGCAGCGCGGGAGCCTCCTGGTCCGGGACGGGGAGCAGCTGGTCTACAAGGCCTCTGTCGGCCTCGCTGGCGTGCTGGCGAGCCCGCAGGACGTCGCCGGGGGCGCGGGGCCGGCCTCCGTGCTCGCGACGCTGGAGGCCGTGGACAGCACCCGCGTCATGGCGGCCGCCGACTGGTACCGCGAGCACCTGCCGGGTGCGCCGGCGCTGCACCTCGTGCCCGCGGGCGCGCTCGTGGCCCTCACCCCGGTGCACGTGCAGGGACAGACGATCGGCGTGCTCGCCGTCGAGCTGCCGGACGGCGAGGCGCCTTCCGGCGAGCGCTGGGCGCGGCTCCGCGCCCTGGCCGAGAGCGCCGGCGTGTCGCTGGAGCGGCGAGAGCTCTACAACGTTCAGGTGCGGTCGGCCCAGGAGGTGCGCGTGCTCGAGGCGGTGCTGAACGCCGTGGCCGCGCAGACCAGCCCGCACGAGCTCGTGGAGATGATCTCGAAGGGGCTCAAGAGCGTGCAGCTCAGGCCGCAGTGGCGCTCCGTGCACCTCGTCCTGCTGAGCGACGCTCCCTCCGGGGGCTCGCGCGGCGACGCCGCGGCCCGCGAGCTCTGCATCTACCGCGTCCCGCAGCGGTCGCCGCTGGCGTTCTGGAACAACGTCCGTGATGGCGCCGTCGTCGCGGGGCGCGGCCTCGGGATCCACGTCGACGTCCGCAACGCCCCCGCCGACAGCGCCGTCGAGCAGCGCGGGCTCATCGAGGACGGCATCGAGCGGGGCGTGCACGGTATCGCCGTGGCGCCCATCATCCCGGAGGTGCTCGAGCCGGCGATCCGTCGGGCGGTGGAGGCCGGGATCCCGGTGGTCACGATCGACTCGCCGCCCGTCGAGGGCAGCTGCGCTCAAGCCTACATCGGCACCGACAACGTGGTGGCGGGGCGGCTCGCCGCGGAGATGATGGCCCGGCTGCTCCCGGGCGGAGGCAAGGTCGGCGCGCTGACGTTCTGGCTCAGCGCCGTCAACAGCCGCGAGCGCATCGAGGCGTTCCGCGCGGCGGTCTCCGGCATGCCCCTCGACCTGCAGCCGCCGTCCGAGGACCGGTTCGACTTCGAGCTCGGGATGCGGATCGCCCGGGAGGCCGTGCAGACCGGAGGGATCGCCGGCGCCCTCGGCGTCTGCGCCGAGAACGGCCTGTCGTGGGGTGCGGCCGCGAGGGCGCTGGGACGAGCGGGGGACCTCAAGATCGTCGCCTTCGATCTCCTCACGGACACGCTCGCGATGCTCCGCGAAGGGACCATCCACGCGGCCCTGGTCCAGCGCGAGCACGAGATGGGCTACCGCGCGGTGCGGCTGCTCCACGACATGCTCTCGAGGGGTATCGAGGCGGCCCTGGCCGGGCTGCCCACGCGCGCCGGCGCCGGGGGACGGTCCGCGCTGCGCTGCATCGACACCGGCATCGACGTCGTGACCATCGAGCGCACGCCCTGGTCGCTCCCCCTCTCCGAGTACCTGGCCCTGGAAGCGAACCGCAAGGCGGCGAAACGGAGAGAGCAGCTCTCCTACGAGAGCCGCACGAAGGAGTTCCTCCTCATCACCGTGGACGCGGGGAGCGACGGTTACCAGGACGAGCGAGCCTTCCTCGACGCGAGCTCGATGGTCGGGCGCGTGCTGACCACCGCCCGGCCGATCGTCCTCGATACGCTCGATACGCACTCGAGCGAGCTCCACGACGCTCCCGATGTCGTCGAGGCGCGCGCGAAGGGGGCGCGCACCCTGGTCGGCGTCCCGCTGCTCGCCGGCGGGTCCGCCTTCGGCGCCCTGGTCCTGGAGAGCGAGCGCCACGCGGCCTGCTCCCTCGACGATCTCACCATGATCGAGCGCGTGGTCGACACGATGGCCGTGGCGGTCGAGAACGCACGGCTCGTCCACCGGATCACCGACCGGACCCATGAGCTCGAGCAGGCGAACCGGCACCAGGAGTCGCTGCTCGACACGATCCGCGAGCTCTCGAGCCCGGTCGTGCCCATCGCGCGGAACATCCTCGTGATGCCGATCGTCGGGACGATGGACGCGCAGCGGTCCGGCCGCTTCATCGAGTCGATGCTGCAAGACATCACCGAGCACCACGCGCGCGTGGTGCTGGTCGACGTCACGGGGATGGCGGTCATCGACGCCGCGTCGGTGGAGCACCTCCTGCGCGCGGCGCGCGCGGCGCGGCTGCTCGGCGCCGAGGTCGTGCTCGTCGGCATCAGGCCGGCGGCGGCGCGCCTGATGGTGGATCAGGGCGTGGACCTCGGGAGCACGGTCACCCGCTCGACCCTGGAGCTCGGGTTCGCCTATGCACTGTCGAAGACCGGCGGCCAGATCGTCTATCGCCGCTCACCGCACGTCCAGCCCTTCTGAGCCGAGACGGGACGGCCCGGAACAAGGGTCTCAGCCGGATCTGGCACGAGATTGCCGCGCGTCCCGCTCGCCGATGCGCTCCATTTCCCGGAGCCAGGCCGCTCGTTGCACGGGGGTTCGGGTCTTCTGGTTGAAATAGGTGGTCTCGCGGACGGGCCCGAAACCGACGAAGCGCAACGTTGCGTTGACGAACGACGCATGAACGGAGCGCCGGTGCCAGAAGCGGTACCACCAGCTCGGGCTATCCATCGTCGTCACGACGCGCGCGCTGCGACCGGCGAGCAACCCCTCGGGCAGCGCGCTTCGCTGGCGATAGGCGAACGACCAGCCGGGCAAGAAGGTGCGGTCGATGAAGCCCTTGATGAGCGCGGGGGGCCCCGCCCACCAGGTGGGGAAGAACCAGGCCACGTGGCTCGAGCGCTCGATGGTGGTCCGGGCGTGGAGGAGATCCGGCTCGAGCTCCTGTCGACCGCTGAAGCCGGCGCGCAGGTGCGGATCGAAGGTGAGCGAACGCAGGGCCAGGTGCTCGACTCGGGCTCCGCCTCTCTCGAGGCCGCTGGCATAGGCCCGAGCGAGCGAGTCGCTCAGGCTGTCGGGAGCTGGGTGACCTTGGATGACGAGGTGCATGCGTCGATCTTGGCCATGCGGCAGCACCTGGGTAGACGAATTCGAGCAGGCGTGCCATGCGTGGATGCATGGCTCGCCCTCCCGCTTCCCCGCGCGCTGGCATGCCGCCCACCGACGTGGACTGGGCCGATCTGCGCCTCTTCCTGGAGGTGGCGCGCACCGGCAGCTTCTCGGCCGCCGCTCGCAAGCTCGGAGTCGAGCAATCGACCGTGAGTCGGCGCATGGCCGCCTTCGAACGAAAGCTCCGGGTGGCGGTGTTCGATCGGCTACCGGGAGGCTCCATGCTCACCCCGCTCGGCGAGCGGCTCCGCCGCCATGTCGAGGCGATGGAGGCCGGCGCCGACCAGCTCGTGCGCGAAGCGAATGGCCACGAGAAAGAGGTCGAGGGCCTGGTTCGCGTGGCGCTCACCGAGTCGATCGCCGTGCACGGCGTCATTCCGCGCGTGCTCCCGGTGCTCGCCGAGGAGCACCCGCGCGTATCGGTCCACCTGCTGACGAGCTACGAAGCGGCGGAGCTGGGCCATCGTGAGGCCGAGATCGCCGTGCGTTTCTTCCGGCCGAGGAGCGGCGATCTGGTGGCCGCGCGCATCGTCACCCTGCCCACGGTGCCTGTCGCCCACCGCAAGCTCTCGAAGAAGAGCCGCGACGAGCTCGACTGGGTCGGCGTCGATCTCGGCCGCAAGCCCACCATCGAGGAGGACTACCAGAGGCGGCACGTGAAGAAGGCCCCCAGGCTCGTCGTGAGCAGTTACATCGCTCAGATCGAGGCCGTGCGTGCGGGTCTCGGCGCCGCCGTCTTGCCGTGCAGCGTGCTCGATCTGGACGCCGACCTGGTGGAGCTCGATCTGGGTCTACCCGCAGGTCCAGTGCTCGAGCTCTGGCTCGTCACCCCCCGCAGCCTGCGCCACGTGCCGCGCATTGCCGCCGTGTGGAGCGCCCTCGAAGAGCAGCTCCAGTTTCTGCACGACGCGCGGCGCGCGCGGGCCCGTCCGCGATCGCGGTGAGTCGCATGGCCGTCGCTGCGCCCGTGGCTGGCGGAGGGCTCCGCCGCGACATGACGCACCGCAGCACGAGGAGCGAACGAGGGCCGGCATCGTCACCACGTCCGCGCATCTTGCACCCACCCGCGCCCCGGCCGAAGTCCCGACCTGCGCGCCGAGGGTAGTGCTGTCATTTGAACATGAAGGCGGTAAGGCGGGAAGAAAATCTCAATGATCTTCCCGCCTTACCGCCTTCATGTGAACCCTCTCTGGGCAAATGACAGCACCACCGCGCCGAGGTCGGCTGTCCAGTCTCTTTGCTCATCGTCGAGGCCGCCCCTCTTGCGACAGAGTGCGAAGTGTTCAACAGGCCTGCATTCAGCGTCGGGCTCAGCGCCAGAAGCATGAGAAACGCGTTCTGCGGGTGCAAGAGCGTGATCAAAGCCCTCTTCACCGGGAATGTCTCATGGGGTCGCGCTGCGGTCCGGTGTTCCCTGTGGAGCAAGACGCGGCAGGACCGGTTCGAGCACGATCTTTCTTCCTCTGATGCCCGGCCTCATCCCGCAGGGCACCCGCGATGTGAGTATCGCTCCGACAAACATCATCTATGCCAGGCATGTGGTCGGCACAGGCCCGCGGGTGCAACCGTGATCAAAAGCACGCTGGCCGGGAATCTTGATCTCTAACCGATGGATCGGGAGAGCTCGCAGGCGTCTCGCTGGTTTACATCCCCTTCTTAGAGGATGCCCGCGGCTCGAACGGTCCGAACATGGAGAACCTGAATGCGCATCACTCGCTTGCTTGGCTACATCTCTGCTTCGCTCGCGTGCAGCCTGACGGCGTGCAGCGGTGAGTACATCGAGGACGAGGACATCGACTTGCTGGACTCCGGGCTGAGCAGCCCGGACGGCACCATGTCGGCGGAGCTGACGCTTCAGTCGCAGTGGGGTACGGGCTACTGCGCGAACGTCACCGTGAAGAACACGAGCACCAGCCGGACCACGGCCTGGGGGATGGTCGTCGCGCTCAACGGCTCCACGGTGAGCAACTCGTGGGGCGCGCGGGTCACGCCGTCGGGCGGGCAGCTGAGCGCGGCCAACGAGACCTACAATGGCACCCTGGGCGGGGGCGCGTCGACGAGCTGGGGCTTCTGCGCCAACGGCACCGGGAGGCCCTCGCTCGTGTCGGTCAACGGCAGCGGCGGATCGGGCACGTCGAGCAGCTCCAGCAGCAGCTCGTCCAGCAGCTCCAGCAGCAGCACCTCGAGCAGCTCCAGCAGCAGCTCGTCCAGCAGCTCCAGCAGCAGCACCTCGAGCAGCTCAGGGACCGGCGGCGGAGGCGGCGCGGGCGGCGCAGGTGGATCGGGCGGCGCGGGCGGCGCGGGCGGCGCGGGCGGCGCGGGCGGCGCAGGTGGATCGGGCGGCGGAGGCGGCGCTGGCGGCTCGGGCGGGACCTTCGTGGAGGATCAGGGGACCGATTGTGCGGTTTCCAGCCTGCCGGAAGCCGGGTCTCTCCCCGCGATCGCCAGGCTGCCCGACCCGTTCAAGAAGCTCGACGGAACGCGCATCTCCTCCAAGACCGATTGGCGCTGCCGAAGGCAGGAGATCAAGAAGCAAGCCGAGAAGTACATCTACGGCACGAAGCCGCCGAAGCCTGAGAGTGTCACGGGGACCGTCTCCAGGACCAGCATCACGGTCAACGTGTCTCACCAAGGCAAGAGGACCAGCTTCACTGCCAGCGTCGAGCTGCCCACCACCGGCACGGGTCCCTACCCGGCGATCGTCGGCCTGGGGGGCGGCTTCCTCGGGTTCCCGTTGAACACCAGCCTCGTCAAGGGCGAAGGCGTCGCCATCATCAACTACGATCCCTACGCGGTTGGCGCCGAGTCCGGGTCGCGGAGCGCCAAGCGAGGGGCGTTCTACGACATCTACGGCTCGAACAGCACCACGGGCCTCCTGGCCGCGTGGTCCTGGGGCGTCAGCCGGATCCTCGATGTCATCGAGCAGTCGGGCGGCGCCATCCTCAAGGCGGATTCCGTCGGGGTCTCAGGGTGCTCCCGCTTCGGCAAGGGGGCATTCACGATCGGCGCCTTCGACCAGCGCATCGCCTTGACCCTGCCGATCGAGTCTGGCAGCGGCGGCGTCCCGATCTGGCGCGGGATCCCCGGGGAAGGAGCCCAGAGCCCGAGCAGCGCCTACGGCGAGACCTACTGGCTGGGTGACGCGTTCAATTCGTTCACCAGCAGGGTCACGTCTCTGCCTCTGGACACGCATGAAGTGGTGGCCATGGTCGCGCCGCGTGGGCTCTTCATCATGGATAACCCGCACATCGCAAATCTCGGTCCCAAGTCTGCGCACGTGGCCGCGCTGGCCGGCGCAGAGGTGTACAAGGCGCTGGGGGCCGGGAGCAATATCTCCTACATATCGGCGGTGGCGGACGGCACTCATTGCGCGCAGCGCCCCGAGTGGAGCGAGCCCCTGCGGCAGAACATCCGCAAGTTCTTGACGAAGACAGGAAGCAGCTCTGGCACCATCTCGGCGGCGAGCAAGGCGACTGGCAACCTGTCAGAGTGGAGAGACTGGACCACGCCGACGCTGCCCTAGCTGTCATCGAGCGCCAGGCCCGGCGCCAGGCGCCGGGCTTCCTCGTGTCGCCCGCTCGGCGATCCCGCGCGGGCGACACGAGGCCTGCCGCGGGCAGCGCGGGCTCCGAGCCGCGCCTCGGGTCCGAAGGACCGGCTACGGCGCGAGCTTCGCGACGAAGCCACGGGTCGTGTACGGTCCCTCGAGGATGGGCACGTCCGGGAAGGCGCCGGCGCCGAGATCGAGCGCGCCGGAGTAAAAGCCGGTGAGGAGCACGTTGCCCCAGGGGTCCACCGCGGAGCCCTGGGCCCGGGACTCACCGCGGTGGAGCCAGCCCGCGTCCGGCGGTGGGGTGCCCTCGTAGGTCCGGCTCGCGAGGTGGGCGCCGTCCGGCGCGTAGCGGGCGACGAAGATGCGCCACGCGGCGGCGTTGCCCTCGAGGTTGCCGCCGCCGAGATCGATCCAGCCCTGCGCCACGCCGACGAGCACGAGGTTGCCCGCCGCGTCGAAGCTCGGGCGGGTCGAGCCCATGACCCCGAGGATGGAGCGCTCCCAGCGGGGCTGTCCGCTCGCGTCGAGCGCTTGCAGCAGGAGCCCGGGGCCGGGATGGACGTAGCACCCCAGGTCGGTGCTCCCGCCGATGCCCGCGTCAGCGACCATCAGCGCGCCGTCGTCCGGCGCGGCGACGAGGCGGATCGCCGGTGAATGGCGCTGCGCGGGGAAGGTCCTGGCCCAGAGCACCTCGCCGCTCGGGCCCAGCCGCTGCACGACCCGCTCGTGGGTGACCTCGAGCGGCTGGACGGCGAGCCGCTCCACCACGGCCTGCACCAGCGCGCCGCCGGAGGGCATCGCGGCGACGTCCGGCGCGCTCAGGAACATGGAGCCCCTCGGCAGCGGAGGCGGCGCGAGCGGCGCGGCGATCGTCGTGGACCAGGCGACGGCGCCGCTCGCGTCGAGCGCGAGGACGAGCACGTCGCTGCTGGGGGTGTCGCCCTTCGCGCTGAACGAGGCACCGCCATAGGTGACGGAGCCGTAGAACGGGATGATCAGGACCACGCCGCCGTCGCCGGTCGGCGAGAGGGCGGAGACCTCGCCTGGCAAGCTCTTGCTCCAGAGCTCCTCGCCGTCAGGCCCGAGCTTGGCGATGCTGTGCGGGACGCCAGACACCTCGGAGGTCGTCGTCCAGAGGGAGCCCTGCGCGTCGACCGCGACGCGCGCCGGCAGGACGGTGGGCGCGCTCGCCCACAGCGGGTGCCCCTCGGGATCGAACTTCGCGAGGAAGCGCCCGTGGCTGAAGAACGACACGCCCGACCCCAGGTCGACCGGTCCGTCGACGTCTCCGACGAGGGTCACGTTCCCGCTCGCGTCGGCTGCGATGGCGCTGCCCTGGCCGGACGAGGTCCCGTCACCGAACGCGGCCGCCCATGCGGTGGTGAAGGCGCCGTTCCCCAGCGACGGCGGGAGCGGCGCGCAGGTCGCTGCGCCGCCGGTCGACGAGGACGACGCGGAGGAGGACGACGGCGGCGAGCCACCGCCCCCGGACGACGAGGAGGACGACGGCGGCGAGCCACCGTCCCCGGACGACGAGGAGGACGACGGTGGCGAGCCACCGTCCCCGGACGACGAGGACGACGTGGAGGAGGACGACGGTGGCGAGCCACCGCCCCCCGACGACGAGGAGACCTCGTGTACCTCGCCGGAGCAGGCGATGCCGAGGACGAGGAGCGACGAGACGAACAAGGCCTTGAAGGTGTCGTGCATGCTGGAATGGTGCGACCTCGTGGCCCGGGCGCGACTTAATTGGGTCTTAAACAGCGGCGGCGCGATACCCTCTCAGGGGCGCGATCCTCGCGGGCGCATTCGCCGGTCTGGCCGCTGACCGCTCGGAGGCGCCGCCCCGTGCCGCTCGGCGCGGCCTCGCTCCTCGACCGGCGCGCCGAGCGCGAGGCCACGCCCTGCTGTATGCTCCTCGCCATGGTGTGGTGGAGACATGACGTCGTGTACCAGATTTACCCGCGCAGCTTCCGCGACAGCAGCGGCGACGGCGTGGGCGACCTCCCGGGGATCCTCGAGAAGCTCGACTACCTCGCCGACGTGCTCGGCGTGGGCGCGGTGTGGATCTCACCTTTCTTTCGATCGCCCATGGCCGACTTCGGCTACGACGTCTCGGACTACTGCGATGTCGATCCGCTCTTTGGCACCCTCGCCGACTTCGATCGGCTCGTGAAGGAGGCGCACGCCCGCGGGCTCAAGGTCATCGTCGACTACGTGCCCAACCACACGTCGGATCAGCACCCCTGGTTCGTCGAGGCGCGCGCGTCGCGGGAGGCTCCCCGGCGCGACTTCTACGTGTGGAGGGACCCGAAGCCGGACGGCTCGCCGCCGAACAACTGGCTGAGCATCTTCGGCGGACCGGCCTGGGAGCTCGACGGCGACACCGGCCAGTATTACCTGCACACGTTCCTCAAGCAGCAGCCGGATTTCAACTGGCGAAGCCCCGCGGCGCGCGCGGCGATGCTGGACGTCCTGCGCTTCTGGCTCGCGCGCGGCGTCGACGGCTTCCGCATCGACGCCTTCCACTTCGTCATGAAGGACCCCGAGCTCCGCGACAACCCGCCGAACGCCGCGGCGCACGCCGCGTTCCACAGAGGGCTGGGCGCCTACGACCTCCAGCTCCATCTGCACGACGTGGCGCACCCTGATCTGCACGACGTGCTCCGCGACATACGCCGGGTCCTGGACGACGCCGGCGCCGAGGGGAGTGAGCGCGTCGCGATCGGCGAGGCGCACATCTACGATCCCCAGCGGCTCTGCGCGTACTACGGCGCCGCGCTCGACGAGCTGCACCTCCCCTTCAATTTCGGGCTGCTCAAGGCGGCATGGCAGGCGCGCGCGGTGCGCGCCGTCGTCGATGCCTACGAGGCGGCGCTGCCGCCCGGGTCCTGGCCGAACTACGTCCTCGGCAATCACGACGAGCCTCGCATCGCGTCGCGCCTCGGCGAGGACCAGGCGCGGGTCGCGATGATGCTCCTCTTGACCCTGCGCGGCACGCCGACGCTCTATTACGGCGACGAGCTCGGGATGCAGGACGTGCCCATCCCGCCGGATCAGGCGCAGGATCCGTGGGGCAAGAACGTCGAAGGCCTCGGGCGCGACCCGGAGCGCACGCCGATGCGGTGGGACGCCGGCCCGAGCGCGGGCTTCTGTCCCCCGGCCGCCGTCCCGTGGCTGCCTGTCGGCGGGGACGTGGACCGGATCAACGTGGCGGCCCAGCGCGACGACCCCCGATCGATGCTGACCCTGACGCGGCGGCTGCTCGCGCTGCGGCGCGCGCGAGAGGCGCTCTTCGCCGGCGCGTATGCGTCGGTGGATAACGAGGGCATCCCGGAGACGTGTTACGTGTTCACCCGGGAAGCCGGCGGCGACCGCGTGCTCGTCGCGCTCAACTTCTCGAATGACGCGTGCGAGGTGCGCTTGCCCGGGGTGCGCCTCGGCGAGCTGCTCGTGTCCACGCACCTCGACCGCGAAGGGGCGCTCGGAGAGGGCGGCCTCGCGCTCCGCCCGGCCGAGGGGTGCGTCGTGACGCTGCGCTAGGACACCGAACAGATTCAAAGCCCGAGAAAATGAACCACAGAGGCACAGAGGGCACAGAGTTTTTTCGTTGTTCCTCTGTGTCCTCTGTGCCTCTGTGGTTCACCTCTCTTCATTCCCGGGCTCAGGTCGCGGCGAGCGACGCGCTGTCGATGACGAAGCGGTAGCGCACGTCGCCCCGGACCATCCGCTCGTACGCCGCGTTGATCTGCTGGACAGGGATGATCTCGATATCCGAGACGATCTTGTGCTCGGCGCAGTAGTCGAGCATCTCCTGCGTCTCGGCGATCCCGCCGATCATCGAGCCGGCGAGCCGCTTGTTCCCGGCGATGAGGGCGAACGCGGCCACGGGCGTCGCCTCCGGCGGGACGCCGACGAGCACCATCGCGCCGTGGGGGCGCAGCATGCCCAGGTACGCGTTGTAGTCGTGCGGGGCGGAGATGGTGTCGATGATCAGGTTGAAGCGACCGGCCAGCTTCTGGAACGTGGCCTCGTCCTTCGTGACCTCGAACGCGCTCGCGCCCATCCGGCGCGCGTCGGCCTCCTTGGCGCGCGACGTGCTGAGCACGGTCACCTCCGCGCCCATCGACGCGGCGAGCTTGACGGCCATGTGGCCGAGCCCGCCGAGGCCCACCACGCCGACGCGGTCGCCTCGCTTGCAGTTCCACTGGCGCAGCGGCGAGTAGGTGGTGATGCCGGCGCAGAGCAGCGGCGCCGCGCCGGCCGGGTCGAGGCCGGCCGGGATCTTCAGCGCGTAGCGCTCGGCGACGACGATCTGCGACGAGTACCCACCCTGGGTCGGCGTCTTCCGGTCCATCTCGGTGCCGTTGTAGGTGGGGGCCATGCCCCGCTCACAGAACTGCTCGGTGTTCGCGCGGCACGGCTCGCACGCGCGGCACGAATCGACGAAGCACCCGACCCCGGCGAGATCGCCGACCTTGAGCTTCGTGACCTGATCGCCGACGTGCTTGACCCGGCCGACGATCTCGTGCCCTGGCACCATCGGGAAGATGGAGCCCCCCCACTCGTCGCGGACCTGGTGGAGGTCGGAGTGGCACACGCCGCAGAAGAGGATCTCGATGAGGACGTCGTGCGGCCCCGGATCGCGCCGCTCGATCGTGAACGGCCGGAGCGGCTCCTTCGCGGACACAGCAGCATAGGCGGGAGTCTTGAGCATTGGGCGGTCCTTTCGGCCGGCAGTCTGCGCCCTGCGTCGCGCTTGTAAAACCTCTATTTGCTCTCGACGGGCTCGTGAGCTCCGGACAGCGAGGAGGTGACCGGGCTGATCAACAGCCGGCGGCTCCGCAGCTCGGCCCGGTCGTCCACGCGGAAGACCCGCTGGCCCGCCGGCGATCGTGCCCGCGGCGCCGCTGCCCCTTCGCGCGCCGGCCAGCTCGCTCCTCGTGCGGCATCGCATCGATTGCGGCATCGATTGCGAGCACGTTTCATCGGTGGAACACGGGCGTCGCACCGGAATCCGGATTGAACCCAGCTGCCACGCTCATGTAAGCTCTCTTTCAACATGGGAAGCATGTTCAAATCGGGTAGCGCGCTCGTGGTGGCTCTCGGCCTCGGGGCTGCCCTCGCTGCGTGCTCTGCGCAAGGTCAAGGCACCGAGACGCCCGCGGCGTCTGGCGGAGGAGGAGTCGGCGGCGGCGGCGGGGGCACCACGACGGGTGGAGGCGACACCTCCAGCTCGAGCGGCGACTTCGACCCCACGGGCCCGGGCGTCGGAGGCGGCGGGGGCAACGTCCCGCTCGGGTTCACGGTCGAGCCGAGCGACCTCCAGACGATCGCCGTCGTGGCGGGGGAGGCGCCGCCATCCGTGAGCTACACGGCGGTGCTGAGGGGCTCGCCCATCAGCGTGGGATGGTCGGTCGACCGCGGCGAGCTCGGGGCCGTCAGCGCGGGCCCGGCGAGCATGGCGACGTTCACCCCCAAGGGGACCACGGGCGGCCTCGTCACCGTGCGGGCCGGGTTGAACGGCGAGACGGTCGAGCGCAACGTCTTGATCCAGCTGACCGCCGCGCAGAACGGCGCCGACGCGGCCGTCCCGGCCCAGGCGCAGCAGATCGCGACGGATCCGACGCAGCTCACGCTCGGCGGCGGCGTCGGCGGGGTCGGCGGCGAGGGCCTCGGCGTGGCGGTCGCGAGCACGGCCACCCTCGACGCCCTGCAGCACCCGGCCAGCGACGGCGTGGCGGAGAAGCTCAAGTTCCTTTACCCGTACGACGGCACGGTGTGGCCTCGAGGCCTGCTCGCGCCGCTCCTGATGTGGCAATGGACGCCTGGAGACGCCGACGCGATCCAGATCGAGCTCAGGACGACGAGCGGCTCGTTCTCGTGGAAAGGGACGTTCGGGCGGCCCGAGATCCTGGCCACCACCGGCGGGCCGTTCATCCGGCACCCGATCCCCCAGGACGTCTGGCGCACGGCCACCGACAGCGCCGGAGGGCCGACGCCCGGCGGCTCGCCGGACCGGCTCACCGTGAGCCTCACCGTCGCGCGCGACGGACAGGCGTACGGGCCGATCTCCCAGACCTGGACCGTCGCCCCGGCCCGGCTGTCGGGGATCATCTACTACAACTCGTACGGCACCCGCCTGGCGGAGAACCACGACGGGGCCGTGGGCGGCAATGGCCGGTTCGGCGGGGCCGTGCTGTCGATCCGGGGGGGAGACACGGCGCCCCAGCTCGTCGCCGGGGGGAACGGCGACGATAGCCAGTGCCGGGTCTGTCACTCCGTCTCGGCCGACGGCTCACGGCTCCTGGTCCAGAACGGGCGCAACTCCTACGGCCTCAGCGCGGCCTACGACCTGACCCCCGCGGGCGCCACCGAGCACGCGCTCTCGACCGCGGCGCCCTTCGCCGCGGTGTCTCCGGACGGGTCGCTCGCGCTCACCCAGGCGGGCGAGCTTCTCTCGCTGCCGAGCTCCAGGAGCCTCCCGACCTCCGGGCTCGACGACGTGGCCTACGAGCTCGGGACGCCGGCGTTCTCGCCGGACGGCACGCGCATCGTGTTCAACGCGATGTCCGGCCCCGGCGCGAACGTCCGCAAGCAGCTCTTCGTGATGAAGTTCGACGCGGCGACAGGCGACTTCACCGATCCCGAGGTCATCGTCGACGACACAGGCGAGCCCGCGGGCACGCGCCCGGGGTGGCCGGCGTTCCTCCCCGACAGCAAGTCGGTCGTGTTCCACCACCAGACCGACCCGGGCAACGAGGGCGACAACTTCGGCGATCTGAGGACGCGCCGGGGCGCCAAGGCCCATCTCGCCTGGGCGAGCATCGATGGGTCGGGCACGGCCGTCCCCCTCGATCGGATGAACGGGAGGGACGGCCCGCGCTCGATCTACCTGCCCAGCCTGAGCGCGCCGGTCGAGATGACCTGCACCGCAGACGAGACCTCGGTGGGCGACATCGACAACCGCCACAAGGACGACATCAACATGAACTACGAGCCGACGGTCAACCCCGTCGCGTCGGGCGGCTACGCGTGGGTCGTGTTCACCAGCCGCCGCCTGTACGGGAACGCGGCGACGATCCCGCCGTTCTGCAGCGATCCTCGCGGGGTGGACCTGGTCGAGAACATCACGACCAAGAAGCTCTGGGTCGCCGCCATCAACCTGGACGCGGCGCCCGGCACCGACCCGAGCCACCCCGCGTTCTACCTGCCCGCGCAGGAGCTGCTCGCGGGCAACGCGCGCGGGTTCTGGGTGCTCGATCCGTGCCGGTCCGAGGGCGCGTCGTGCGATACGGGCGATCAATGCTGCGGCGGGTACTGCCAGCCCGGCTCCGACGGCGAGCTGATCTGCTCGAACGCCCCGCCGGACGGGCACTGCTCGCAACCTCAGGAGCGGTGCGAGACGGCCGCCGACTGCTGCGATCCGACCAACCGCTGCATCAACGGGTTCTGCGCGGTGGAGGGGCCCCGCTAGCTCTCGCGGGTCGCGCTGGTCCGGAGGACGAGCCCGACTGTCGATCAGCCCTCGCGAATACCGCGATGTCGACGCGCACGACGCCGCTCGTTCGTGGCGAGCGGGCGAGAGAGCGCCGTTATTCCTGTGGCGAAGCGCAGCGTTTGGGCCAACATCAGGATCGACCCTGACGCCTCGGAGGCCGCTCCGGCTGCCGACGATCTCGTATGCCTGATAGTCCGCGTTACCTCGTGCTGGAGGTCCTGCACCAGGGTGCAGATACGATCCTCTACCGAGCGCGGCGCAAGGAGGACGGCCGACCGGTGGTGCTCAAGGTCCTGCGGCGCGACCACACGAGCCCGCGCGCCCTCGGGCGGCTGCATCATGAATACGACGTCGCCCGGGCGCTCGACACGCCGGTCATCGTCAAGGCCCACGCCATCGAGGCGTTCGGCGACCAGGTGGCGCTGGTCCTGGAGGACTTCGGCGGCCGCTCGCTCGACCGGCTCCTCGATGCGCCGATGCCGCTCGAGCGCTTTTTCCCCCTCGCCCTCCGCCTCTGCGGCGCGCTCGCCGAGCTGCATCGCCACCACGTCATCCACAAGGACATCAAGCCCCAGAACCTCCTTTACAACCCGTGTACGGAGGAGGTGAAGATCACCGATCTCGGGATCGCCTGCCTCTCGCCCCGCGAGTCCCAGGAGCTCGCCCGCGACGCGCTCATCGAGGGGACGCTCGCGTACATGGCGCCGGAGCAGACAGGCCGGATGAACCGCAGGATCGACGAGCGGACCGACCTGTACTCCCTCGGCGTCACCTTCTACGAGATGCTGACTGGCACCCTGCCCTTCCAGGCGAGCGACCCGGTGGCGTGGGCGCATTGCCACATCGCCCTGAATCCATCTCCGCCGCACACGCTCGTCCCCTCGATCCCTCCGCAGCTGTCGGCGGTCGTGCTCAAGCTGCTGGCCAAGGCCGCCGAGGAGCGTTACCAGAGCGCGCTCGGCCTGCGGCACGACGTGGATCAGTGCTTCGCCAGGCTGCGGACAGGCGGCGTCATCGAGGCCTTTCCGCTCGGCCAGCGCGACGTCTCCGATCGGTTTCAGGTTCCGCAGCGGCTCCATGGGCGCGAGCGGGAAGTCGAGGCGCTGCTCGCCGTCTTCGAGCGCGTGGTGGCGCAGGGCCGGCCAGAGCTCGTGCTCGTGTCGGGCTACTCGGGCATCGGCAAGTCGTCGCTCGTGGCCGAGCTGCACAGGCCGGTGGTGCGCGAGCGGGGCTTCTTCCTCTCCGGCAAGTTCGAAGAGCTCAAGAGGGATATCCCGTACCACGCCTTCCTCCAGGCGTTCCGGGGGCTGGTGCAGGAGATCCTTGGCGTGAGCGAGGAGGAGCTCGAGCGCTGGAGGGAGCGCCTCCAGGAGGCCCTCGGCCCGAACGTCGGGCTGCTCGCCGGTGTGCTCCCCGAGCTCGAGCTGCTCCTCGGCCCGCAGCCGCCCGCGCCGGAGCTCCCGGCCATCGAGGCCCGGCACCGATTCCACGCGACGCTCCAGCGCTTCATCGCGGCGTGCGTGCAGAAGGAGCGCCCGATGGTGCTCTTCCTCGACGAGCTGCAATGGGCCGACGCGGCGAGCCTCCAGCTGCTCGATCAGCTCATCACGCACGCCGAGGCCGAGCACCTCCTGCAGATCGGCGCCTACCGGGACAACGAGGTCGGCCCGGCGCACCCGCTATCGCTCATGCTGTCCGACGCGCGGAAGCGCGGCGCCGTGGTCAGCGACATCGTCCTCGCGCCGCTCTCGCCCGCCGATGTCGGAGCGCTCGTCGCGGAGGCGGTCCACGCCAGCGCCGCCGAGGTCGAGCCGCTCTCGCGGCTGATCCACGAGAAGACCGGCGGCAATCCGTTCTTCGTGCTCCAGCTCCTGCTCGCGCTGCACGAGGAGGGGCTCATCGCCTTCGATGCGGACGAGGCGGCATGGCGGTGGGATATCGCCGCGGTCCGCGACAAGGGCTTCAGCGACAACGTCGTCGACCTGATGGTGGGCAAGCTGAAGCGGCTCTCGGGCCCGACGCAGGACGCGCTCAAGCTCGCCGCGTGCCTCGGCAGCAGCCTCACCCTCGACACCCTCGCGGTGGTCGCGAGCCGTCCGGCGGCGGAGCTCCGCGACGCGCTCGAGGAGGCCGTGCGCGAGGGGCTGCTCCTCTGCCAGAACGGCAGCTGCCGGTTCCTCCACGACCGCGTGCAGCAGGCCGCCCACGCGCTCATCCCGGCGGCGCAGCTCGCCGAGGTGCACCTCTGCATCGGACGGCTGCTCCTGAAGGGGCAAGGCGCGGGAGAGCGCGAGGAGGCGCTCTTCGACATCGTGGGCCACCTCAACCGCGGCGCCGCGCTCATCCGCTCTCCGGCGGAGCGGGGCGACCTCGCCGCGCTGAACCTCCGCGCCGGCCGGCGAGCGCGGGCCGCGGCGGCCCACGAGTCTGCCGCCGCCCTCTTCGCCGCGGGCATGGCCCTCCTCGGCGAGGATCGCTGGGAGACGCAGTACCAGCTGACCTATGACCTGAGCCTCGAGCGCGCGCGCTCCGCGTACATCACCGGCAGCTTCGAGGAAGCCGAGCGGCTCCTGGAAGAGATCATGAATCGCGCGAGGACCAAGATCGAGACGGCCGCGGCCGTCGAGCTCTCGGTCGCGGTCTCCCAGACCCGCGGACAGTGCGCCCGCGCGGTGGAGATCGGGCTCTCGTGGCTCCGCGCCTGCGACATCGATCTTCCGCTTCACTCCTCGGGCGCACGGGTCGAAGAGGAGGCGAAGAGCGTCTGGCAGGCCCTGCGCGACCGACCGATCGAGGACCTGATCCGCCTGCCGCCCATGACGCACCCGGAGATCAAGGTCATGATGGACGTGCTGCAGGGGGTGACGGGCCCTGCGATCTTCGTGGACCACGAACTACACTGTCTGCTCGTCACGCGCATGGTCAAGCTCAGCCTGCACCACGGCAACGCCGAGAGCTCCGCCCTCGCGTACGCCGCCTTCGCGAGGCTGATCGGCCCGAGGTTCGGGCGATACCAGGAGGCTTATCGGTTCGGCAAGCTCGGCCATGACCTGGCGGACAGGAGCGGCTCTCTCACCACGAAATCGCTGGTGTTCACCCTCTTCGGACAGATTGTCGTCTCCTGGACACGCCACTACAGAGAGACGTATCCGTACACGCGCGCCGGCTTCAGCGCCGCGGCCGATTCCGGCAATCTGAACATGGCGTGCCTCAACTGCGTCTGGGCCGCGCTGTTCCCGCTGCTCTGCGGCGAGCCGCTGGAGGACGTGGTTCACGAGGTCGAAGAGCGCCTCGGCTTCGTGCGCAGGGCCGGCTTCGCGTTCGCGCACAGCGCCCTCGTCGGCGGCCACGCCGTGATCCAGATGCTGCGAGGCAGGCCGGTCCGCTTCCCAACGCTAGATGGCGCCGATCTGGAGCAGTCGGTCTTCGAGGCGCGGCTGAAGGAGGGGGATCTACAGGGCGCTCGCGGTCTCTATTACAGCTTGACGGCCCAGGCGCTCTTCGTGCTCGGCTCTCCCGGAGAGGCGCTGGCGGCGGCGACCCGCGTGGCGGTCGAGCACCCCTGGAGGACCGAGCCGTACGCGCCCCTCGCCGAGAACGTCTATTATCTCGCGCTCGCGCTCGCGGCCCTCCGCGACGACGCGCAGCCGTCCCCGCTCGGGGCGCTCCCCGCGCAGCTCCTCGACTGCGAGCGGCAGCTCGGCGAGTGGGCCAGGAGCTGCCCCGACAATTTCCTCCACAAGCACGCGCTGGTCCGCGCCGAGATCGCCCGGCTCCGAGGGAACGATCCGGAGGCCGGCCGGCTCTACGAGCAGGCCATCGCGTCGGCGCGGGAGGGCGGCTTCGTCCAGCACGAGGCCATCGCCTGCGAGCTCGCCGCGGGGTTCTACCGCGCGCGCGGCCTGTCCACGCCCGAAGGCGCCTACCTGCAACAGGCCCGCGCCGGCTATTTCCGCTGGGGCGCCCACGCCAAGGTGGAGCAGCTCGACCAGCGCTATCCCTTCCTGGTCGAGCGCAAGCCGATCGCGCCCACCGTCACCTTCGCCGTGCGGGCCGAGCAGTTCGACGTCTTGGCGGTGGTCAAGGCCTCGCAGAGCATCTCCGGCGAGCTCAGGCTTCCGCGGCTGCTCGAGATGCTGCTGCGCATCGTGGTCGAGCACGCTGGCGCCGAGGCGGGATACGTCCTCCTGGTCCGGGAGGAGCGCCTGTCGATGGCGGCGATCGAGACGCCGGGCGGCGCGGTACGGCTGCTCGACGCGCTCGAGGCGTCGACGGCCGCGCTGCCGCGGTCCGTCCTCAACTATGTTCGCCGGAGCCACGAGCGCGTGCTGCTCGACGACACCGCCGCCAGACACCCGTTCGTGGAGGACGAGTATTTCAGGTGCAAGCGTCCGAGATCGGTGCTGTGCCTCCCCATCATGCGACAGGACCGGCTGCTCGGCCTGCTCTATCTAGAGAACAACCTCGTGACCAGGGCCTTCACCCCCGGGCGGCTCAGCGTGGTCGAGCTGCTCGCCTCGCAATCGGCCATCTCGCTGGAGAACGCCATCCTCTATTCCGAGCTCGAGCAGGAGAACGCCGAGCGGCGGCGGGCGGAGCAGGCGCTGAAGACCAACCAGCAGACCCTCCAGGCCATCATCGACAACTCGGCGGCGTCCATCTACCTCAAGGATCACCAGGGCCGACATCTGCTCGTCAACCGGCACGTGAGCAACACGTTGCGCCTGCCGCCCGAGGAGATCCTCGGCAAGACCATCGCCGATCTGCTCCCTGCTCCGCTCGCCGCGACCGTGGAAGACCACGACCGGAGGGTGCTCGCTGCGGGCGTGCCGATGGAGTGGGAGGAGGAGGTGCCGCTGGAGGACGGGCTGCACACCTTCTTGTCGGTCAAGTTCCCTCTGGGCGAGGGGCCCACGCCCCGCGCGCTCTGCGGCATTTCCACCGACATCACCGAGCGCAAGCGGGCCGAGCAGGCCGAGCGCTTCCTGGCCGAGGCGAGCCGCAAGCTGATGGCCCTCGGCTACAGCGCCACCCTCGAGAGCGTGGCGCAGCTCGCGGTGCCCGAGCTGGCCGACCAGTGCGTCATCGACGTCGACCTCGCCCGCGGCGCCCTGGAACACACGGTGACCGCGGGGATACCCGCCGAGCTGGCCGACGCGGTCATCGACGCGCTGCGGCCCCTGGCGGCGGCGTCGCTCGACCGGCCCGAGGTGGGCGACGTCCGCGCCGCGCCCCTGCTGCAGCAGCTCGGCATCCACGCCTTCCTCCGGGTTCCGCTCCTCGCGCGCGACCGGTGCTTCGGGGTCATGACCTTGCTGTCGGCCGCGCCCCGGCGCCGTTACGGCCCGGTCGACCTGTGGCTCGCCGAGGAGCTGGGGTCCCGGGCGGCGCTCGCGCTCGACAACACCCATCTGTTCGCCGAGGCCCAGCAGGCGATCGAGCGCCGCGACGAGTTCCTCCTCGTCGCCTCGCACGAGCTCAGGACCCCGCTCACCTCGCTGAAGATACAGGCGCACCTCCTCGAGCGGCTGCTGCCCCGCTACCGGCGCGCGGAGGTCGCTCCGGAGCGGATCGAAGCCGCGTTCCAGGTCTTCCATCGCCAGATCGCGCGGCTCGGCCACCAGGTCAACGAGCTGCTCGACGTGACGCGCATCAACGCCGGGCGCATGACGCTCGCGCGCGCGCCGGTCGATCTGGCCGCCCTGGCGCGCGAGATCGTCGAGCGAATGAGCCAGCAGCTCGCGGACGCCCGCTGCGACGTCCAGCTCGATCTGGACGAGCCCGTGCTCGGGCGCTGGGATCCGTCTCGCATCGAGCAGGTCCTCATCAACCTCCTGTCGAACGCGATCAAGTACGGCGCCGGCGACCTCGTTCAGGTCGTCGTCCGCCAGCAGGCCGATCGAGCGCTCCTCGTGGTCCGCGACCACGGGATGGGCATCGCGGAGGCGGATCAAGCCAGGATCTTCGAGCGCTTCGAGCGCGCGGTGTCGGTCCGGAACTTCGGTGGTCTCGGCCTCGGGCTCTACATCGTGCGCTGGATCGTGACCTCGCACGGCGGCACCGTCCGCGTGGAGAGCAAGCCGGGCGCGGGCGCCACGTTCATCGTGGAGCTCCCTCTGGATCCGGCGGAGCCGGAAGCAGAGACGGGCAGCGCCGGCGCCCTCCTCCCGCAGGCGTAGTCCTTCACCCGGTCGGCGGCCTGCGCGGCGAGGTGTCGTGGAGCCATACGACGCCAGTAACCCGGACGGGAGCGACGGCGAGGAGCCCAGCGGCGACGCGCGCTCGGCGATGAGGGCACGAGGGCGCGAGTATCGCCGAACGGCGGACGACTTCCACTCTCGTTAGGATGTGCGGCTCGAGGGCGGCACCTTCTATGCGAGCACCTACGACTCTCCCGCGAACGAGCGGCTCGAGAACGCCTTCGACGAGGACGTCGGGACGAAATGGCTCATCTTCGCGGGCCAGGGCTTCCTCCAGTACGACGCGCCGAACAACGAGGCGTACGTGCTCGGCTCGTACAGCATCTCCTCGGCGAACGACTCTCCGGAGCGCGATCCGCGCGCCTGGCGCCTCCTCGGCTCGAACGACGGCTTCACGTGGACCGTGCTCGACACCCGCTCGAACGAGAGCTTCTCGGCGCGTTTCCAGACGAAATCGTACACGGTCTCCGGCGCGCAGGCGTACCGGAAGTTCCGCCTCGAGATCCAGCAGAACTTCGGGGGTTGGGGCGAGATCCAGCTCTCCGAGCTCGCGCTCTTCGGGTCGCCGGGCACGCCGGTCCTGCCGGCGGCGCCCGTGATCACCGCGAGCGGAGAGAACGGCCCGCAGGAGACCGCGGCGAGGGCCTTCGACGGCCGCCCCATCAGCAAGTGGCTCACGTTCAGCAACACCGGCTGGATCCGCTACGAGCTGCCCACCGCGTTCACGATCGACGGGTACGCCATCTCCTCTGCGAACGACTACCCCTCGCGCGATCCGAGGTCCTGGACGCTCGAGGGCTCCAACGACGGCGTGGCCTGGACGACGCTCGACACCCGCGCGAGCCAGAGCTTCGCGAACAGGTTCCAGCGCAACCATTACTTCATCAACAACACCACGGCATACAAGAAGTACCGGTTCAACTTCACCAGCGACACCTCCGTCCTGCAACTCGGCGAGATCGAGCTCCTCCGGACCGACGATCCGTACCGCGCCGTCCTCCCGCAGACCGTCCAGTACCAGAACGTGTCCACGACCACGGGCGGACAGCGCTTCAACGACGCGATCGGCAGCACCCTCGTGCGAGACGTGCGCGAGATCTCGCGCGAGGTGGTCGAGGGGCTCTATTCACAGCCGGGCGCCTTCTGGAAGCGGAGGAACACCCTGAACATCAGGGTGGTCGACGAGTCGGGGTTCGCCTGGGCGAGCTACAGCGGTGACGTGGCCACGGTGTCGTTCAGCGCGTTCTGGATAACGATGTGTACAACAGCGGCGGGGACGTGCGGCGCACCATCATCGGCACGCTCTACCACGAGCTCGGGCACGTCTATCAGTACGACGACGTGGGGACCGGCAACGGGTACATCATCGAGGGCCTCGCCGACTCCCTGCGCCTGCGCGCCGGGCATCACGACCTCACCGTCCGGACCGCCGGCAACTTCGTGCAGAACGACGGCGAGATGGCGACGTTCCTCCTCTGGATCGAGCAGTTCAAGAAGCCCGGGTTCATCGCGGCCTTCAACAGGAGCCTCGCGCCCTACGACGCGCTCCCGTACGACGAGAGCGTCTTCGTCACGGAGACCGGGCAGACGCGCACGGCGCTCTGGAACGAGTTCCGCGACCACTACCGGTGGGGCGTGGACTTCCCCGGCCCCGGCAGCCTCTGAGGGATACCTCCCCTGACTGCGCCGCGCGCCCTCACGGCGCGCGGCGCAGCGTGCCTATCGTCCCGGCCTCCGACCCGTCGCGCTCGACCTCGACGCGCGAACGCCGCCGTAGTACGGCATCGTCGAGGAGCACCGGCTTGAGCGACACGGCCAACGTGATCGGGGGAGGCCTGAAGCGGCGCCCCTGGATCGGCGTCACGCTCGGGCTGATCGCCGGCGTCACGCTCTGTGCGCTCGCCGTCCGGATGTGGCAACGGCTGGAGTCGTTCGGGGACGCGCCGCAGCGGCTGAGCGCGGGAGAGGCGCTGCAGCGCGCGCGAACGCAACCTGTGTGGGTGGAGCTGACGGACGCGCAGTTCTCGTGCGAAGGGAGCGTCGACCTCGCCGGGACGCGGTACGGTCGCCTGCTCGCCCCCTCGCTGGGCGACGCTGTGGCCCTGGCGAGCGCGGATGGGCCGCTGTGCCCGCCGCCCGGTCGACCGCTCACGGGTGCTTTCGATACGATGACGGACCGGCAACGGTCCCTGCTGGCGGACAGGGGCTTGCGCGCAGCGGCGGATCCAGCGGCGCTGGTGCTGTCCCTCAAGGACGGTCCGGACAACGCGCGCGCGGGCGTCTGGACCCTGTTCGGCCTTGCGGCAGCGTTCTTTGCGCTCGCCCCCGTGGGCTACATGATCCGCAGCTCGGACGCGAAGGCCGCTCGGCGCGCCGCCGGTGCCCTGCCGCACGCGGAGCTTCGCCAGCGCCTCGCCCGAGGCAACCTGCGCCTGCGGCCGCGCTACCTCCTGAGCTCCCTCGCGTTGACGATCCTCTTCGTTCCCGTCCTCGGCGCGGTGACGGTGATCGCTGGCGTGGGTGCGGCTCACATCGCCCGCGAGGTGCTCACGCAGCGGGCCCGCTGGGCCGCCGCGAAGCCAGCCGCCGTCGAGGGCCCCGTCTTCGTGTCACGCCACGGTGAGACCAGCTGGACCGACGATTACCTCACGGAGCTGGCCATCAGCTTCCGCGTGGCCGGCGAGGAGCAGGAGGTGACCTATCTGGTCGCCTGGGCCCCGAGGGCGTTGCCGGACATCGAGGTCCGGGAGAACGGACACGAGTTCTTGACGAGCGCTGAGCCGGCCCTGAGGAGCCCACGGCTCGTCATCGCAGCCGCCAGCGCCGGCACCGCCGCCTCCATGCTCGTGCTGGTCCTCTGGTTCATCCGCGAGACCTGGGCGAGGTTTCGATCGCTGAGGCGCGCCGCGCGCTCCCCGGAGGTCGTGCTGCTTCGGTTGCGCGACCTCAGGGAGGTGCGCCACAATGGCTTTCTGTCGGGCTGGGAGTGCGAGTACCTCGACGCGCGAGGGAAGCAGCGCAGCGAGACGTTCGGGCGTCTCCATCCTCCCGCGCTGGACGACTCGGGTGCCCACGTGCTCGCCGTCCGCCCGCGCGACGTGCCAGGCGCCGAGCCGGTCCCGGTGGCGGCCGACGGGTACCCGTTCCGGATCGCGCCATGAAGCACAGGGCGAGGCCGCGCTCGGGTGGTGCTGTCATTTGCCCAGAGAGGGTTCACATGAAGGCGGTAAGGCGGGAAGATCATTGAGATTTTCTTCCCGCCTTACCGCCTTCATGTTCCAATGACAGCACTACCCGCGCTCGGGGCGGTCGGGGCCCTCGACTGACCGGCACTGGGCCTGGCTGGCAGGAGGTCACGGTTCGACGACGACGCTCACCGTCGCGGTGGGCATCGTGAAGGGCACCACGATGCGCGGCAGGTAGCTGGTCGGGAACCCGGAGAGCTCGTCGCGATCGAGGCCAACCTCCACGACCAGCTCGTGCGGCCCGTCCTCGACGAGCGCGCGTCGGCTGCGCGCACAGTCGGGCCAGTACGGGCCCTTACGCATCAATTGTGCCAGCAGCGCAAAATTCCAACGTCGGTCCGATGGCAGAGCCCGCCCTTCCGCCGATGTCGAGCGGCTCGATCCGCGCGCTTGACCAACCATAAGTCGTGGCTTATGGTTGGTCATGCAGAGCGCGGCGGTGGCCGAGAACAAGATCTTCCAGGCGCTGGCTGACCCCAGCCGCCGGGCGATCTTCGAGGCGCTCACGCGCGGCGAAGCAGCGGTGAAGGACCTCACGGCGCGCTTCGACATCTCGCAGCCGGCGGTCTCGCAGCACCTCGCCATGTTGAAGGACGCCGGCCTGGTGAACGGCCGGCGCGAGGGGCGCTGCGTCTACTACCGGGTGGAGCCGCGCGGGATGAAGCCGCTCCTCGACTGGATCGCGCACTACCGCGCCTTCTGGACGGAGCACGTCGATCGACTTGAACAACTGCTGGAGAAAATGGACGCGTGAACCTCATCGACAAGACCGCCCCATCGCAAACTGACTCCCTTTCATTCGAGTTCGACCTGCGTCATTCGCCGGAGAAGGTGTGGCGCGCGCTCACCGACCCGACGCTGCTCACCGAGTGGCTCCTGCCCGTCGCCGGCTTCAAGCCCGAGCCGGGGACCGCGTTCACGTTCAAGACGCAGCCGTACCCCGGGTGGGACGGCACCGTGAACTGTCGGGTCCTCGAGAGCGAAGCGCAAAGGAAGCTCAGCTACGCGTGGGTCGTCGGCGACATGGAGATCGACACCGTCGTGACCTTCACGCTCACGCCCACGGCTTCGGGGACCCGCCTGTCCCTCGTGCAATCGGGGTTCAAGCCGGAGCAGAAGCAGAACTTCGGTGGCGCGCGCTACGGCTGGAGGATGATGGGCGAGAAGCTCGTCGACCTGCTCGCGAGGAACCCATGAGCGCTCAACTCCAATCCGCTGCGGGCTCGTCTTCGGAGGGCGTCCCGTTGAGCTGGAACAGATGGGTCCGGGAGATCCACCGCTGGCTGTCCATCGCCTTCACGGTGGCCGTCATCGTCAACGTCGCCGCCATGGGACAGGAGAAGGCTCCGGTCTGGGTGGGCTTCCTGGCGCTGCTCCCGCTCGCCTTGTTGCTGTTCTCCGGTCTGTACCTGTTCGTGCTGCCGTATGCCACCCGGTGGCGCAGCGGGCGACGCGCTGACTGAGCGGGCGGCCGGCCGTACGACGAGAGGCCGCGTCGCCCACACACGGAGGGCGGCCACTCAGCGTGGATTTCGCGCCCACAGGGCACGAGTGGGTGCGGACGCCGGGATGGCAGTAGACCACCCCTTCGTCCGGGTTCACGCCCCTCAATGACCGACGACGGAGAGCCCCATCACCACGCAAGCGAGAATGAGCGCCGAGCAGATGGGCAACACGATCCAGAAACCGAGGTACGACGTGGAAGGGTGACGGAGGCGAACGACGCTGATGGCAAGGACGTAGAGCGCAGACGTCAGCGTGAAGGTGAACGCCAACGGCTTGAGCATCTTCGTCCCTTCAACCGAAAAGGCGTAGAGGGAAAGCAGCGTTGGCAGCGCGAGCACAAGGACGGTGATGATTTTGAGGAGCATACCGAACGCTCGTCCTGTCGGTCAGGGTTTCAGGTTCGCAGCAACAGCCACTTTGCGCGGGATCTGAGTCTCGAGGTGGGCTCGACTACGGCCGCCCAGCGCATGCTTCGTCGCTGCCCCACCGGGGGCGCACCTGCCGCTCGCCGGTCGCGACCGTGCCTCGCGCGTCGGTCACCACGCCCCTCACCCGGAGCGAATGGCCGATGGCACAAGCTGGCTCGCGGAGCACGGCCGGCCACCCGATGAACTCGCACCGGCCGTCCTCGAGCGCCGCGAGCTCGATCCTCCCCCGGCTGGTCGTCGCCGAGGAGGGGTCGCCGACCACGGTCGTCGTGACCTCGAGCTGGACGCCCTCGGGCTCCAGGCCGAGCGTCCGGACGCTCGTCCACAGGTGCCAGCCGCCCTGCGCGCCGTGCGCGAGCTCGACCTCCTGGCCGTCGGCCAGCGGCTCGAACCGCCACTCGCCGGTGCCGAGCTCGACGACGCCCTGCACCGGCGGCTCGTCCCCGCCAGCGCAGCCAGGAGCGAGCGCGAGGAGCACGACGAGACCGGCGGCGCAGGTCGAGCAGGCCACGGCGTGAACGCCTAGGAGCGCCGGCGGCGGCGCACGGCAAACAGCAGCCCGAGCAGCGCGCCGCCGAGGCCGCCGGCGCCGCCAGCACGGCCGCCGGCGTTGCAGCCTCCAGAGGCGGCCTCGACGGCGGGCGGCGGCACGTCGACCGGCCGGCCACCCGGGAGCGAATCGGGCAGCGGCGGGACGCGCCCGTCGTAGAAGGACGCGGGGACGGGCTCGTCAGGGAGCACGCAGGTCGTCTCCCGGCTGCCGTCGTCGGCGATGTCGCCCACCGCCACATAGCCTGTCGAGCAGCGGCAGGTCGGCGTCATGTTCATGGGCACGCACTCGCCGTGCGGGCCGCAATCGAACGTCGCGCAGGGATCCGCGAGCGGCGGCGCGTCAGGGAGCGCCCGGTCACCCGGGTTGAGGAACGACATGCGGAGGTCCTGGCAGGTCACCGTCGGCCGGCCCGACGGATCGAACGTGGTGCGCGCGGTGGTCCCGGGGACGCACGCGCAGGCGGCCACCGGCTGGGCGCCGCCCGCGACCTCGACGACGCGGCACAGGCCGCCCGCGCCGCACGCCGCAAAGTCGCACGGCGACGCGCCGGCAGCGTCGGCGCCCGGCGCGACCTCGCACAGATCGCGGCCTTCGACGTGGCGCGGGAGCACGCGGACGTTCGATACCTCGGGACCGTCGGTGCGCCGGAAGATCGGATCGACGGTCATCTCCTCGGGCGACAGGCGGGTATAGAGGCGCGTGATGGTGGCGTTGCCCTCCAGGAGCGGCAGCAGCGCGTCGCGCGCGGCCACCTGCGCCTCGTCCGAGGTCATCGTGTTGCGGACCTGCTCGGCGATGCTGGCCGTCGGTCCGCTCATCTCGGTGACGAAGCCACGACCGCCGGCCTCGTCGACGCCGCGCGCGACGAGCGCCGTCCAGTTCGTCTGCACCGGCCAGGCGTCCGACCTCCAGACGATCTGGTCGTCGTCGATCTCGACGTCCGGCCAGTTGGCCGGCCCGTAGCGCCTGTCGCCGAGGAGCATCACGGTGATGCCCATCTCCGGCTCGGCCGCGATCGCCGTCAGCCGGATCGGGATCGACGGCGACCCCGACGGGAGCGTGAAGCGGAACGGCTGGATGTCGCTGACCTCGGCGTCCGGCTGGAGCCGCAGCGCGAGGAACTTCATCCCCTCGCTCGTGTAGATACCGATGTACGGCGCCATCGCGTCGTTGACGCGGAAGCCGTTGTCGCGGAGCCAGCTGATGAGCGCCGTGGGATCGGCCGACTCGATCACGGCCACGTCGTACGGCCCGACCTCTTCCCGGATGTGCACCGTGACGCCGCCGTCGTCGACGCCGCCCGCGGTGGGCCCGCCCCCGGCGTTGAACACGGGAGGGTAGCAGCCCGGGTCGTCGGGCCACTGGAACTGCGGGCCCGTCGCCGTGTCGAGGGCGGTGAGCGCGAGCTGCGGGAACACAGCAAGGCTGTCCACCGCCGGCACCTCGGCGAGCGGGACCACCCAGGCGAAGTCCGGCGCCGCGCCCGCATACTGGATCTGCGTCACCATCGTGACCGAGCCGTCCTGGTTCGTCGCGAACAAGATCCGCTCCGCCGTCTGGTCCACCGGCTGTCGTCCGCAAAAGAATCCGCCGCACGCCTCGGCAGGTCGTGGCGCTGTCATGAGCGCCGCCGCCGCCATCACCGTAGCCGCCCACAGCTTGCGCATGGTCCAGAACCTCCTCGCCCGATCGCTCGGGCGGACGCCCTCAAGCAGACCCAGTGCCACGCTGGAAAGCAAGGCGATTCCTGGGCACGACGCCGGCGGACGGCCGACCCAGGCGGACGGCCGACCCAGGTTGAGTCCGCCGGCGGCCAACCCGGGCTGGCCGCCGACCCGACCCCGGGCCCGCCTCGTCGTTGGGCGACGAGGGACTAGCTCGATGCGTCGTAGTTGAGGTTCGGGCCGAGCCAGCGCTCGACCTCCGCGACGGTCATGCCCTTGCGCGCGTGGTAGTCGACCACCTGGTCACGATCGATCTTTCCCAGGCTGAAGTACCGGGCCTGCGGGTGCGCGAAGTACAGGCCGCTCACGCTCGAGCCGGGCCACATCGCGAACGACTCGGTGATCCGGATGCCGGTGCTCTTCTCGACGTCGAGCAGCCGCCAGAGCGTGCCCTTCTCGGTGTGATCCGGGCACGCCGGGTACCCCGCCGCGGGCCTGATGCCGCGGTATTTCTCCTCGATGAGCTCGCTCTTGGTCAGGTCTTCCTGCCGGCCATAGCCCCACTCGTCGCGCACCCGCTTGTGCAGGCACTCGGCGAACGCCTCGGCCAGGCGATCGGCGATCGCCTCCGCCATGATGGCGTTGTAGTCGTCGTAGCTCGCCCTGAACCGATCGCACAGCTCCTTCAGGCCGATGCCGGCGGTCACCGCGAAGCCGGCGATGTGGTCCGGGAGGCCGGTCTCCCTGGGCGCGATGAAATCCGCGAGCGACCGGTTCGGCTCGCCGCTCTCCTTCGCCGTCTGCTGGCGCAGGAAGTGAAACCGCTCGAGCACCTCCTTGCGCGTCGCGTCCGTGTACACCTCCACGTCGTCGCCCACGGCGCTCGCGGCGAAGAAGCCATACACGCCGCGCGCCGTCAGCAGCCTCTTCTCGATGATCATGTCGAGCAGCGCGTTCGCCTCGGAGAAGAGCTGGCGCGCTTGCTCGCCGTATTTCTCGTGCTCCAGGATCCGCGGATAGACGCCCTTCAGCTCCCACGTGTGGAAGAAAGGCGTCCAGTCGATGTACTCGCGCAAGGTGGCGAGCGGGAAGTCCTCGAGCACGCGCGCGCCGGTGAACTCGGGCACCGGCAGGTCCTCCGCGCGCCACTCGATCCGCGTCCGGTTCGCGCGCGCGGCCTCGATGGGGACGAGCTTGTGCTTCGGCGCCGCGTGGAGCCGCCGGAGCTTCTCGTACTCGGCGCGGTGCTGGGCGACGAACGCCGGCTTGCCCTCGTCGCTCAGGAGGCTCGTCGTGACGGGCACGGCGCGGCTCGCGTCGACCACGTGCACGACCGGCTCGCTGTAGTGAGGGGCCACCTTCACGGCGGTGTGCGCCTTGCTGGTCGTCGCCCCGCCGATCAAGAGCGGCAGCTTGAAGTTCTGCCGCTCCATCTCGCGGGCGACGTGGATCATCTCGTCGAGCGACGGCGTGATCAGCCCGCTCAAGCCGATCAGATCCGCCTTCTCCTGCCTGGCGCGCTCGAGGATCTTCTCGCACGGGACCATGACGCCCATGTCGATCACCTCGTAATTGTTGCACGCGAGCACGACGCCCACGATGTTCTTGCCGATGTCGTGGACATCGCCCTTCACCGTGGCGAGGACGATCTTGCCCTGCGTCTTCACGTCCTGCCCAGCGGCGGCCATCGCCGCCTTCTCCGCCTCCATGAACGGCGTCAGGTACGCGACGGCCTTCTTCATCACGCGCGCCGACTTCACCACCTGCGGGAGGAACATCTTGCCGGCGCCGAAGAGATCTCCGACGACGCCCATTCCATCCATCAGCGGGCCCTCGATCACGGCGAGCGGGCGGCCGAGCTTGGCGCGCGCTTCCTCGGTGTCGGCGTCGATGTACGCGTCGATGCCCTTGACAAGCGCGTGCGACAGCCGCTCCTCGACGGTGCCTTTGCGCCACTCCTCTTCTTTCTTCTCGGTCGCGGCGGCGCCGGCGCTCCTGGCCTTCAGCGCTTCGCCGAAATCGACCAGCCGCTCCGTGGCGTCCGGACGCCGGTTGAGCAGGACGTCCTCGACCAGCTCGCGGAGCTCGGGCTCGATCTCCTCGTACACCTCGAGCATGCCCGCGTTGACGATGCCCATGTCCATGCCGGCCTGGATGGCATGGTAGAGGAACGCCGAGTGCATGGCCTCGCGCACCCGGTTGTTGCCGCGGAAGCTGAAGGAGATGTTCGACACGCCGCCGCTGACCTTGGCGTGCGGCAGGTTCGCCTTGATCCAGCGGGTGGCCTCGATGAAGTCGACGGCGTAGTTGTTGTGCTCCTCCATGCCGGTGGCGACCGTGAGGATGTTCGGATCGAAGATGATGTCCTCGGGAGGGAACCCCACCTCGTCGACGAGGATGCCATACGCCCGCTTGCAGATCCGGATCTTGTCCTCGTAGGTGGCGGCCTGCCCCTGCTCGTCGAAGGCCATGACCACGACGGCGGCGCCGTACTTGAGGATGGTCCTCGCGTTCTCGCGGAACTTCGCCTCCCCCTCCTTGAGGGAGATCGAGTTCACGATGCCCTTGCCCTGCATGCACCTGAGGCCCGCCTCGATGACCTCCCATTTCGACGAGTCCACCATGAACGGGACCTTCGCCACCTCGGGCTCGCTGGCCAGGAGCAGCAAGAAGCGCGTCATCGCGGACACGCCGTCGATCATGCCCTCGTCCATGCAGATATCGATGACGTTGGCGCCGTTCTCGACCTGCTGGCGCGCCACGCTCACCGCTTCCTCGAACTTCCCTTCCTTGATGAGCTTCGCGAACTTCGGCGACCCGGCGACGTTGGTGCGCTCGCCCAGGATCATGTACACGCCCGGCTGCTGCGTGAACGGCTGCGAGCCGGACAGGCGCAGGGGGATCGGCGGGCCGGAGGGCGCGCCGCCGGGCTGGGCGTCAGGGGAGGTCTTCGGGCTGAGGGCGCGCGGGGGCTTGCCGGCGAGCGCCCTGGCGATGGCCGCGATGTGCTCGGGCGTGTTGCCGCAGCAGCCGCCGGCGATGTTGAGGAGACCTGCCTCCGCGAAGCCGCCGATGTGGCGGGCCATGTCCGGCGGCTCCAGGTCGAAGCCCGTGGGCGAGAGCGGGTTGGGCAGGCCGGCGTTCGGGTAGCAGGAGATCGCGGCGCTGGACTTCTCCGAGAGGTCGGCCAGGAACGGATACATGAGGTCCGGGCCGAGCGAGCAGTTCAGCCCGATGGCGAGCGGGTCCACGTGCTTCACCGCGTTCCAGAAGGCCTCGACCGTCTGCGCCGAGATCATCGTCTCTCCGCCGCGCCCGACCGCCGCCGAGATCATCACCGGCAGGGTCTTGCCGTCCTTGTCGAACACCTCTCGAATGGCGACGAGCGCGGCCTTCGCGTTGAGCGAGTCGAAGATGGTCTCGACCAGCAGCACGTCGGACCCGCCGGCGATCAAGGCGCGGATCTGGTGGACGTACGCCTGTTTCACCTGATCGAACGTCACGACGCGGAAACCGGGGTCGTCGGCGTCCGGGGAGTTGGACAGGGAGACGGTGAGCGGGCCGATGGCGCCCGCGACGAACCGCTGCCGCCCGTCGGCGTTCGCCACGCGATCCGCCCATTCGCGGCACTGCCGCGCGGACTGCTCGTTGATCTCCCAGGCGAGGTCGTTGAGGAACGGGTCGTCGATGATCCTCTGGTAGAAGGCTGGATCCTTCCGCCCGCCGTGCTCGCGCGGGTCGTCCACGAAGAACTCGCTCTGGGTGATGCTGGTCGCGCCGAAGGTGTTCGTCTCGATGATGTCCGCGCCGGCCTCGAGGAAGCGCCGGTGGATATCGCAGATCATCTTCGGCTGCGTGAGCGTGAACAGATCGCCGTTGTTCAGCAGGTCTTTCTTCGAGTCCGCGAATCGCTCGCCCCGGATGTCCGCTTCCTTCATCCCGTAGGTGCGGATGGTCGTCCCCATCGCCCCGTCGATGATGGCGATGCGGCTCTGGAGGAGCTTCTGGAGTGGATGAAGGGGAGGCGTGGGGTGGTTGGACGGCATGATCAGCCTCGCTTGGCGCTCTTGGAGGGACCGGGGGTCGGCTTGTCGGCGATCGCGAGCACGACCTGAAAATGTGGCTTTTTTGTCTCGCGGCAGGCGACGTCGGACGCGACGACATCGAGCTTCGCGCGGGTCAGCATGGCGCGGACGTCGGAGGGCGAGAAGCCGGGGTGGCGCTCGCCGTAGGGCACGGTGATCTCCCGCTGCTGGTGCGCGTCGAGCGACAGGACGACCACCCGACCGCCTGGGCGGAGCACGCGGGCGCACTCTTCCAGCGCCCGCGGCGGGTGCTCGGCGTAGGTCAGCGTGTGAAACACGAGGACCGAGTCGAAGGAGGCGTCTCCGAACGGCAGATCGTGGACGTCCGCGACCTGGACGCGGACGTGGGGCTGGGTCGAGAACCGCTCTCTCGCGGCCTCGATCATCCGGCTGCTCGAGTCGACGCAGGTGAGCGAGCGGCAGTAAGGCGCGAGCGAGCCGGCCGCCGCGCCGTCGCCCGATCCGACGTCGAGGACGTCGCCGAGGCGGAGCAGCGCGGCGATGCCGATCGCGAGCGACTGCCACGTGCGGCCTGGGGAGTAGTGCTTCTCCATCTCGCCGGCGAACGATTCGGGGAGCCCGCCGCGCCGCTCGGCGTCGAGCTCCAGGAGGCGCCGCTGGTCGCCATCCAGGGTCGGGTCGGCCGATTTCGTGGCGTCATCGAGGAGGGCCTTCGCTGTCGCGGGCAGGGTGTCGACCGCGAGCGTATAGAACGACTGCGGCCCCTGGCGCCGATCCCGGACGAACCCCGCCTCGCGGAGCCGCCCGAGGTGCGTCGAGACGCGCGACTGCGCGATGCCGGTCACGCGAACCAGGTCCGTCACCCGCAGCTCGCGCTCGCGGAGGAGCACGCAGAGCCGGATCCGGCTCTCGTCCCCGAGGAGGTTCAGCGTCTCGATGTACTCGGAAAGACCCATGTATCCCTGTATCTCGATGCGCGAATGTACTAGGACCCCCGACTTCCGGAGTCAAGCGCGCCGGGATCTTTCGTCCGCGGACTACTTCAGCTCGTACGCGTCGACCCTGGCCTCCAGCACGTGGGGCACGAGGACGCGCCCGCGCTTCGTGTCGTAGCCGATATCCGTGGGGGTCTTCTGCTCGGGGATCGCGATCTCGAAGGCGCCGCCGAGCTTCCCGCGGAGCACCGCCGACGCTTCGTGGCTGGTCACGAGGAGCGCGTCTCCGACGGAGACCAGGCCGTCGAGGCGGCCGCCGGGCGCTGTGGTGGTCACGTCCAGCCTGCCGCCCTTGTCGTCGAGGCGGAAGACCTCGGGGGCGCCGCTCGAGCAAACCACGAGCCCCTTGTCGGTCCACGCGATGCCGTTCGGCATGTGCATGTCGGTGGTCTTCGCCAGCGGCCTGGCCTTGCCCTTCTCGATGACGTACACGGCGTCGCTCGACGTCGCCTCGAGGTTGCCGGTCGCGCCGATCGTGAAGCCGGAGTCGGACACGTAGACCTTGCCGTCAGGGGCCGCCGCGACGTCGTTGAGCAACGTCGCGCCGGGGATGGCGATCTCCCCCTTCGGCGCCCCGGTCGCGAGGTCGAACATCCGCACGGTCTTGAGGTCGGCGACGTAGAGCACGCCCTTCACGATCGCCGAGCCCGTCGGCGCGTCGAGCTTGACCTTGTTCTTGCCGCCCTCGATCCACTTGAGGTTCGTCACCTGACCGTCGGGCGAGAGGACGGAGATGAAGCCGTTGTTATCCTTGTCGTTGGGATTGCCGTTGACGTTCGAGACGAGGTAGCGGTCGTTGTCCGCGTCGTAGAGCACGCTCTCCGGCATGGCGAAGCCGGTATACGTGGCCACCGGGCTCGGGGCGCCGAGCCTGGGCGCCGCGGGCGCTGGCGGAGCCGCAGGCGGCGACGCGACGCTGTCCGTCGCCGCGGGCACGACGGAAGGAGCGGAAGCCGCCGGCGCCACCGCGGGCGGAGGGGCCTCGCCCCCGCAGGAAGCCATCGAGGCCGCGACGACGACGGACGTGAGCGTGCCGAGGAACCGTGCCATGGAGTTCATGGAAGTCCGGACGCCATCCGAAGGTCAAGCCTCTCGTGGCGGCCATGGCCTGGTCATTGGCCGGCGGGCGGCTGCCAGAGCTCTACCTTGTTCCCTTCTGGATCGATGACCCAGGCGAATTTTCCGTACTCGGAATCGTCGATCTTCTCGAGGACGTTGCAGCCCTCTTCGCGCAGGACCTTGACGAGGGCGTGGAGATCCTCCACACGGTAATTGATCATGAAGGTTGCGGTGCTGGGCGCAAACTGGTCACCTTGCGCCGGACCGATCGACCAGATGGTCGTCCCGGCGACCGGCTTACCTTCACCGTCGGTCCAGGTGAACGCAGCACCGCCCCATTCCTGGACATCGATCCCGAGGTGCCGCTTGTACCAGGCCTGCAGCGCCGGAGCGTCCTTGGCCTTGAAGAAGATACCGCCAATCCCAGTGACTCGCTTCATACAAACTCCGAGGTCGGGTGATGGTGAGGGAGAGCCTGTCTTGTGCGGCCTGGCCATCAGTCGACTGGTCGACCGAAGCCGCCGGACCGGGTCTGTCTAGGGCATCGATCAGCTTGAAACACCCGGGAATGAAGAGATTTGAACCACAGAGGCACAGAGGACACAGAGGAACAGCCAAAAAACTCTGTGTCCTCTGTGCCTCTGTGGTTCACTTTCTCGGGGTTTCAACCTGTTCAGTGTCCTGGATCATCGTCTTTGTGACATCCCCCACGAAAAGTCTCACGGATCGGCGCTGTGCCGCAAGGCCCAGATGCGCGCCGCGCTCCGGGGACAGCTGCTCCGCCCGCTCCCGCTCGAGGAGCTCGGCGAGCCCGCCTTCCTGCGCTGCCGGGTCGAGGTGCCGCCAATCCTCGATGCAGAGCAGCATCTCGGCGCGATCCACGAGGGACCACGTGCCGGTGGCGACCCGGGCCGAGTCTATGCCAGGTCCGGGCTCGTGTCGAGATCGCGCGCGCGAGCCGAACGCGCGCTCGACGTCATGCGGGGCGAGCTCGCGCGCCGTGCCTCCTGCCCGAGTTGACGGCGAGCATGGCCCACGATATCAGCATCAGCGATGAGGCGACCCTGATGGCGGAGCTCGGACATCATGTCTCGGTCCCCCGCGGGGCCCCGCGAAAGCCGGTGGTCTCCCGCGCGAGCGATCTCCGGCCCCACCACCCGATCTCATCGCCTTGTCCGGGCTGAACCAGAGAGGAGCGAGCGATGCAAACAGACGAAGACACGACGATCTACAAGGTCGTGATGAACGACGAGGAGCAGTATTCCATCTGGCCGGCGGACCGAGAGAACGCGCCTGGCTGGAAGGACGCCGGCAAGTCGGGCAACAAGGAGGAGTGTCTGGCGTACATCAAGGAGGTCTGGACGGACATGCGCCCGCTCAGCCTCCGGAAGCAGATGACCGGCGGCTGAGGCCGCCAGGCTCGACGGGCCGCGTGCGCCGGCCCTTGTGCCGGGCCGCGGGCTCCCGTATCGCATCCCGGCATGCCGCCCCTCGATCTGCACGTCGCCGTGTTCGGCGCTTCCGGCGCCGGCAAGACCGTCCTCCTCGCCGCTTTCTACAGAGCGCAGACCCAGCCCTCGTTTCAGGAGGAGTACGCGTACAAGATCCAGGCGGTCAACAAGGCGCAGGGAAACCAGCTCCTCGGCCGCTTCTACCGCCTCGAGGAGGGCAAGTTCCCGGAGGGCAGCACGCGCTTCGACGAGATCGAGTTCGACTTCTTCCCGAGGGACCTGCCCGAGGCGGCGGTCCGCGTTCACTGGTACGACTACCCCGGGCGGTGGTGGGAGGACGATCCGGTCGACGCGGAGGAGCGGGAAGCGATGCGCCAGGGCCTGCTCAAGCTCGGCATGAGCCAGGTGGGCATCCTCCTCGCGGACGGCGCGAAGTACCGGAGCGAGGGCACCGGGTACATCCGCTGGCTCTTCGAGCACTTCGCGGACGAGTGCGACCGGCTGCGCCGGACGAGCGCCGCCACGGGCGACGAGGTGAGCTTCCCGCGCGAGTGGATCCTCGCCCTCAGCAAGGCGGATCTCTTCCCGCCGGACTACGGCGCGCGCGACTTCGAGCGCGAGGTCTGCCGTGACGCCGACGATCAGCTCGCGAAGCTCTGCTCGGTGCTCCGCGCCGAGCACGCGTTCGGGCACCGCTTCATGCTGCTCTCGTCGGTCGCCGCGCCAGTCAACGCGCACGCGCACGCGCAGGTCGACCCGCGGACGTCGCTCGGCGTGCGCACCCTCGCCCCCGCGATCCTGGTGAGCACGGTCGAGGGCGCGGTCCGCGAGGCGCAGGCGACGCGAAAGGAGAAGTCGGCGAAGGAGACGTTCTTCCAGGGGCTGCGCGATCTCGTGCAGTTCGTGGACTCCGTGGACGACTTCCTGCCGAAGAGATACCAGATCGTCAGCAAGATCCTGAGATTCGTGTCGATCAAGGACTTCGCGAGCACGCGGGTCGACCGGCTCAAGAAGGTGCGCGAGGACGCGCTGCGGCGGGGCGACACGTTCAAGGCTGTCCTGACCGGGATGGTGGCGGCCCTGCGCGACGAAGAGGGGCTGCGGGCCTACCACCAGAACCAGTAGCGCTGGTATGCTCGCGCCCGTGCCGGCCCTCCTCGTCGAGACATCGCGGCTCCTCTGGAGGACGCGCGGCGCGCACTGGGATTACGAGTTCATCTGCGTGCCCGAGACCCCGGCGCTCCCCGCCTGGCTCACGACGCTCGAGGCCATCGTCGGCGACGCGGACGCGGCCGCCGGCGAGCTCCGCTATGGCCTGCTCGAGGTCCACGAACAGGGGCCGAGGGAGCCGGGCGTGTTTGCCTATGTGGCGGCGCGGTTCCTCGATCCGGCGCGGAAGGACTGGACCGGGCGGCCGGTCCAGCACTTCGCCGTCTGGTTCCCTCCCGTCGCGCCGGAGGCGGTCGAGACGCTGCCCGGGGCGGTCCCCGCCGACTGGCACCTTCGCGTGCTCGCCGGGCTCGCGGCGACGTACGGCTCTGGCGAGGTGTTCGGGCTGCCGGAGGAGCAGATCCGCGCCTGGAAGCGGGGTCATCAGGTGAGCCGGGCGGCGAGCGCGATGGCGATCGTGAAGCGCACGCCCGCGCTCTCGCTGGCCGGTTGCGAGGCGGCGCCGTCGCGGTGGAGGAGGGCGCCGACGGTAAAAAAAAAGTCCCCGCCGGCGCGCGGCGAGGTGGCCCTGCAGGCGGCGGGGACAGGCGGTAAGGTGGGCGGGCGGCGGGGGTTCGGCTGCTTCGCGATCGGCGTGATGATGCTCGTCGCCCTCCAGCACCTGATGGCGTGCGGGGCGGGCTGAGCCGAAGCGGTGTTCACGGCGGACCGCGCCGATGCCGGTGGCTGAGCGCGCCGACGCCCCTTACACTCGCCGCGACCGTCGCGCCGCTCGCGGGCGCGCCCAACGCATGACGGAGATCCCCAGTGAATGACCATCCCGCATTGACGCCCGGCCGCGTGGCCGTGGTGACCGGCGCGGCGAGCGGCATCGGCCTCGCCGCCGCCCGCCGCTTCGCGCGCATGGGCCTGAAGGTCTGCCTCGCCGACCTCGACGGGCCGGCGCTGCACGAGGCGGCCGCAGGCGTGGCCGCCGTCGCGGCCGGCGGCAAGGACGACGTGCGGGCCGTGCCGACCGACGTCGCCAGGCTGGACGACGTGCAACGCCTGAAGCAGCTCGCCTACGAGGCGTTCGGCGAGGTGGCCGTGCTGATGAACAACGCCGGCGTGGGCGGCGGCGGCAAGCCCTGGCAGAGCTACGACCGCTGGCGGCACCTCATCGAGGTCAACCTCTGGGGCGTGATCCACGGCGTGCAGGCGTTCACCGAGGCGATGCTCGCGCAAGGCACCCCCGGCGCCATCGTGAACACGGGCTCGAAGCAGGGCATCACCACCCCCCCGGGCGACGCTGCCTACAACGTGAGCAAGGCCGGCGTGAAGGTGCTGACCGAGCAGCTCGCGCACGAGCTGCGCAACGTCGCCGGCTCGAAGATCACCGCCCACCTGCTGATCCCGGGCTACACCTACACCGGAATGACCGCGCGCGGCCCGGAGAAGCCCGCGGAGGCATGGACCGCCGACCAGGTCGTCGATTTCATGATCGACGGCATGGGTAGCGGGAATTTCTACCTATTATGCCCCGACAACGCGGTCACGCGCGAGATCGACGAGCGCCGCATCCAGTGGGCGGCCGACGACCTTATCCGGAACCGCCCCGCGCTGTCTCGGTGGCATCCCGATCACGCGGAAGCGTTCGCGGAGTACATGGCACGCGCGGCGAAGCCCTGACGCTCACAGCCTCCGGCTCACGAGCGGCCCGCAGGCCGCCGGCGACTCAGCTCTCCCCCCACCCCATCTCGAAGCGCTGGACCTCGGACGCGGGCCGCGGCGCGAGCCGATCCCTCGATCTCACGTACCGTATCAGGGGAAATCTACGTGCGTTTTGCCGCGCCCAGGAATCGGTATTTCAAATTGACGTGCTGATCGGAAGCCTCGGCGCAACTAGCGTAACGAGCGCAACAAGCTGTCCTTTCTCGCGGCGTGGTGTCGGTTTCTTGAGGCCTCCGTTGAGATCTTGCTATAATGTCTTCAACAGATAGTCATCCACGCCACATCCTATCGCGCTCACCATGCTGACCATCCCTGAACAGCCACTGCAGAGTCATTGGTGTCTCGATGGCACCGTGAAGGTCTGGTGCCCTGCCCCGGGGCTGATCGTCACGTGCGTCACCGGGACGCTGGTGGACGATGGAGCCGCGGCGATCGAGGAGGCGATGTTGCGCCGTGTCGCCGAGGATGGCCGGGTCCTCGTCTTCAACGACTGGGAGGCGATGACCGACTACGAGCACGCCTCGCGCACGCGGCTGACCGAGGCGACGACCTCTGTCCTCCACGCGGTCGAGGGAGGGCACTTTCTCCTCAACTCCAGGTCCGTTCACTTCGGGGTTCAGGTCGCGAACGCCGTCATCCGGAAGCTGACGGTCCATCCGTCCCGCGTCCTTTTCGAGCGCGCGCTGCAGGACGTGCTCCGCCAGCGCATCCTGTACGGCGTGGCCTGACCGGCCGATCTGGAGCCGGGGCGACGCGGCGGCGGCTCGAGGGGCTCGCCCTCCGCCGGCGACCTCACGGCGAGCCGGTGGCGCCCGCGTGACGACGCCGGGAGCGTGCTCCGCCGTTCGCGCGCCGGCCTGCCGGGCGGATCCTGCGAGCATGCTCGAGGTGCGCGCCCGCCGTGCCGTCGCCGCCGGCCTCTGCGCCGGCTTCCTCGCCCTCGCGGGCTGCAGCCGACCGGCCTCGCACTATGCCATCGAGACCGCCATGGCGAGCGCGTACAGGCCGCCTGCGCTCGCGACGATGGGGTCGCCGCCCGTGAGCGACGCGCCGGATCTGGTGCTCGCGGGCGACATGCACTGCCACCTGAGCCCGCCCGATCACCCGCGCGAGGCGTCGCGCGATGCGGCGGCGACGGTCGCGCTCGCGGCGGACGAGGGGCTCGACTTCCTGGTGCTGACGCCCCACGTGCCGGCGCGCTTCTTCGAGCACGAGGAGCTGCGCGCGGCCGTGCTCGCGGCGCAGGATCGCCTGCGGGACGAGCTCGCGGCGCGCTCGGCCGGCCGCACGGTGTACGTCATCGGGATGGAGTACACCGATCCGGTCCACGGCCACGTGGGCGCGGCGTTCGCGGATCTCCGGGCGGTGCTCGCGGACGTTCCGGTCGACGAGGCGCGCGCGCACCCCGGCCGGTTCTTCGAGCGGTTCGTGGCGCGCGGCGGCTTCCTCGTGATCAACCACCCGCTCTCCACGCCCCTGGACTCGTCGTTCGCGATGGCGCGCGCGGATCTCTCGTGGCGCCCCTTCACGAGCGCCGCTCCGGTGCCCGAGGAGATCGCGACGGTGAACCGCCTCGCGCCGGGCATCGAGGCGTACAACATGGTCGTCACGCACCTGCGGGATCGGTACCTGCTCCTCGACACGCCCCGCACCCTGCTCGCGACGATGGCCCGCGTGGATCGGGAGATCGCGGCGCAGCAGCGGCGGCTCGTGCCGGTCGGCGGCAGCGACAGCCACACCGATTACCTGCGGCCGACGACGTACGTCCGCGCGGCGGGGCGCTCGGAGGCCGCCGTCCGCGACGCCCTCGCCGCGGGCCGCGTGTGCGTCCGGAGCCCGGAGGCGTGCTCGTTCGAGGTGCGGGCGCCGGGCGGCGCGTGGCAAGGCGTCGGGGCGTCGCTCGGGGCCGCGCCGGTGATCGAGGCGCGCGCGCGAGGCGGAGACGTCGAGGTCCTGGTCGGCGGCGAGGCGGTCGCGAGCGCCGGCGACAGCGAGATCGTGCGCGTGCCGCTCGCGAAGCCAGGGTGCGCGGTGGTGCGGGCTCGCGTGGGCGACGGCTTCTCCGCGCCGATCTACGTCGGGTGTCCGTTCGCCGGTTGAGGCCCGGGGGCGCGTCCGGAGCGCGCCATCGCGCGCGTGCGCCCCGTGGACCGGCGGCGCCGGCGAGCGCCGCGCGGGAGAGGGAGCTCCGGGCGACGGGTCCGTGAGCTCTCGACCCGGAGCTGCGCGGGCGCCGTGCTATGCCGAGCCGCATGGCAACGCCGCGAATCGCCGTTGTGGGCCACGTGGAGCACGTCACGCTCGGGCGCACCGAGGGCGTCCCCGGGCCGGGCGACATCGTTCACCTCCAGGACGCGCGCTTCCTGCCCGCCGGGGGCGGCGGCCTCGCCTTCGCGCAGCTCTGCCGGAGCGACGCCGAGGTCCACCTGTTCACGGCGCTCGGGCGCGACGAGGCGGCGCGGGCGGTCGAGGAGCGCATCCGGGCCGCGAACGAGCGCGTCCACGTCCACGCGGCGCGGCGCTCCGCGGCGCACCCGCGCGTGGTGATCTTCGTCGACGCCGACGGCCGCCGCACCATCATCGTCACCGGGAGCCCGCTCCAGCCCGCGGCGACCGATCCCCTCCCCTGGTCGCTGCTCGCCGACTGCGACGCCGTGTACTTCACCGGCGCCGACCCCGAGAGCCTGCGCCTCGCGCGCGCCGCGCGCCGCCTCGTGGTGACGGCCCGCAGGGGCGCGGCGCTCCGGGCCGCGGCGGTCGCGCCCGACGTGGTCATCGGCAGCGTCGCGGATCCGCGCGAGAACGCGCCGATCGACGCCTACGACCCCCTCCCCGGCGCGCTGGTGCTCACCGACGGGCCGCGCCCGGTGCGCGTCGTCCGGCGCGGGGGCGCGACGCTGGTGGACGCGCCGCCCGCGCCCGAGAGGGTCGTCGGCGACTACGGCGCGGGCGACAGCTTCGCGGGCGCGCTCACGTTCTTCCTCGCCCACGGCCTCTCGGTCGAGGAAGCCTGCCGCCGCGCCGGCCCGCACGGGGCCGCGGTGCTGCGCGGGATCGATCCGCTGGAGACGCAGGCGCCTCTCGTCGCGCCGTGATTGTCTCGGACTGGAGGGGGCCAGGTGGCCTGTCTCGTGCGGCGGTGGATGGCCGGGGGGCCTGCGGGAGAGCCCGCATCGTCCTCGACGACTAGAACACCCTATCCCGTTGAAACCCGGAGAATTTTCACAGGGCGGCGGGGAGGAAGAAAAAAAATGAATTTCTCCCTCTCGCCGTCTCTCGCTCCCCGCCTCCCCGCCTCCCTGTGAAATTCCTGCTTTTTCTCGTGGTTTCAAACCGTTTGTCGCTCTAGCCCCACGGGGCCAGCACGGCGCGGCGGAGCGCGAGAGCGCGCGCGAGCTGATACTCCAGGCGCTCTCGCCGCAGCTCCGGGATGATCGCGGCCAGCTCGCGGAGCGCGAGGTTCGCGTGCTCTTCCTGGAGCGCACCCAGGAAGCCGTCGACCCCGCGGAGCAGGCCGTAGTCCTCCCACACGGCGAGCTCGAGGAGATCGCGCAGGAGGCCGTCGAGCGCGGCGTGGTCGCGGGCGAGCCCGAGGTAGGCGCGCTCGCTCGCCGCGAACACCTCGCCCATCCGCGCGAAGGAATCGTCGACCTGCTCCATCATCTCGATGATCGCGGTCATCGCTGCCCGGTGCAGCGCCAGGCGCTCCAGATCCGACGCCATGCTCGACTCGAGGAGGTCGATCTGGCTCTCGACGAAGCTCGCGAGCAGATCCGTGGCGCGGTGATCGTAGTAGCCATCGGGTCCGGCGAGGCTGCGGAGCGCGGGCTCGAAGCGCGCGGGCGACACAGGGAACCGAGGCCAGTGCCCCCGGAGCGCGCGCGCCTCCAGCCGTCGCCGAGGCGTGTTGCGCATCGCGTCCGTGCGGTGGCTTGGACCGCTGTGCCAGACGCGCTTCCATGCCTTCTTCAGCAGCCACTCGCTCGCCTGCTCCTCCGCGTCGAGGACACCCGCCGGAGTCCGCGCGAGGCGCTCGATCCGGCCGCGAAGGTCGACCACCTGCGCGAGCATCGCCTCGGCCGCGTCGCCGCGGATGCCTCCACTGGCTGCGCGCGCGCGGAACTCCCGCGCGATCGCGTCGAGGCCGCGCGGCTCCTCCAGCGCGAGCCGCAGGAGCCATCGATCCCAGTGGCAGAAGGCGACGCCGTCGATCTCGCGCCACGTCTCCGGGCCGTAGCGCACGCCGTCGTCGAGCGGACGCTCTGCCGGGCGCGGCAGGCGCCTGGCGCGGGCATCGGCTTTCACAAACACCTCCGCTCGGTCCGCTCCGGGGAGATCCGGTCCGAGGTGCGCCCGCTGCCGAACAGGCATGCTTCGTTGCATCCGACCTCTCGCATCGCGGCGCAGGGTACGCGACCTGCGCGGCAGAGCCAGGGAGATGAGCCATCGAATCGTGATGGTTTGCGAAAGGCCCCCAACACATTCCGACGAGCAGACGGATTTTTCCTATCCAGAGACAGGAATCTGCTGCTCCGGACGCGGAATGTTCCCGCTAGAGGATTGATAATTCATGAAGACAGTTCGGAATGCAGCAGCGCATGGAGAACGGTTCGATGCGTTCCCCGCCCGGAGCGGCGTGCGCTCGGCGTTGTCATGCACAGGAAGGCTCCACGCGAGGCATCGTTTGTGGCATGAGCTGGCGCGCAGATGACGACGGGTTGCCACAAGCCCTCGCTCCTGGACGAGCGCCGCTTCTTCCGTGGTTGTCCTCGGGACGGTCGGCTGCTTCCCGGCGCCATGCAAGCGGCGCGTGGGCGCGTCGCTCCTCGCGTCGGGTCCGCAGGCGGCGGCGCAGGGGTTGCCTGAGATGGCTGCCCGCGGTACTGGCGCGGGGTGGGCCCGCGCGAAGCTGGCCATAGAGGCAGCCTTCGCGAGCTCCGGCAGGGCTCGGGTCGACCGCGTGAGCAAGGTGGGTCACGGCCTCTCCAGCGAGGTCTATGCTGCCCACGTCGAGCTGGTGCCCGATCCAGAGGGCCGCTCTGGCGCCCATGTGGCCCTTCTGCCGGTCACGGGCAGCGCCTCGCGGACGCTTGCAAGCTGGCAGCGAGAAGGCGCTCTCCTCGAGCGGATCGCCGCCCGCACGAGCGCGATCCGCGTGCCCACCTTGACGGCGATCGTCCCCATCGGAGGGGTCCACGTCGTCGTGCGACCTTACCTCGACGGGCTCCCCCTCGACCTGCGCGCCGGCCGCCAGCCCAGCGTGGCGCCCTGGGAGGTCATCGCACGCGTCGCCGCGACGGTGCATGCCATCGACGTGGACGACATCCCCGACCTCGGGGGACACGCCACGCGGCGCGCGCACGCCCTGTCGGAGATCTCGGCCCTCCATGGAGTCTCCGAGCTCCGCGAGGCGGAGCAGTGGGCGCTCGCTCATCTGCCGCAGGAGGAGCCCTCGACGCTCGTCCATGGGGACCTCCTGGGTCAGAACATCCTGCTCCACTGGGAGAAGCCGTTCGCCGTGATCGACTGGGAGTACGCGACGCGCGGCGATCCCGCGTACGACATGGCCATCGTCACGCGCGGGGCGAGGAGGCCGTTCCAGATCGACCACGGCCTGACGCGGCTCCTGGACGCGTACGCCACGCAGGGACGGCCGCGCATCGAGGCGTCGGCGGTACGCCTGTACGAGCTTTGCCTCGCTGGACGCTGGTACCGCAATGCGCTCGAGGGCAAGGGCGGCGGAGAGCCCCCGGACCAGAGCTTGGGACACGTCGAGAGAATCCTCCGGCGAGCCCGCGCGGCGGGCGGAGGACGCGAGCAGGGGTGAGGTGGGAGGGATATCGATGGCTACAAGCTCGCCCGCAGTGCATTGCGGCACACCCGGGTCCGGACCTCCTGAAACGATCTCCGAAGCGTCCGTCATACCACTGGTCTCGAGCAGCCTGGACACCGGCTCGTGGCAGCCGCGACCAGGAAAGTCTCCTCGACGCGGAGTTGCAGGCGCGCTTGGCCCGCGAGACGACGCAGGAATCCCTGAGATCCAAGAACGATCTCCACCGCGCGCCAGCAGGGCCGCGCGTTTCTCGTTCCACGCCGGCCACCGACGCGATATGCTCTGGAAGGTATGGTGCAGGTCACGCTGGACGAAGCATTGGCTCGCCTCGACGAGCTGATGGGGGCCGCGCGCGGCGGGGAGGCGGTCGTGATCGTGCATGGAGGGGCTGCGGTACAGCTCGTTCCAGTACCGACGCCCGCCGCGACGCCCGGGAAGCGGCGCAAAGCTGGCGGGGCCGCCGGCCAGATCTGGATGGCTCCGGATTTCAACGCGCCTCTCGACGACTTCGAGGAATACGAGCGGTGAGGCTGCTCGTCGACACTCATGCTTTCCTCTGGTTCCTCGCGAACGACCCGCAGCTCAGCCCCCGTGCGAAGAGCTTCCTTGAGGAGCCCACGAATGAGCTTGTGCTGAGCGTGGCAAGCCCATGGGAGATCGCCATCAAGGTGAGCCCGGGGTAAGCTGTCCATCCCCGGCGACGTCGAGACGTTCATCAAGCACCACATGGCGATGAACGACATCGAGCTCCTCGACATACGGCTACGACACGTCGCGCGCGTGAGCGACTTGCCATTCCATCATCGCGATCCGTTCGATCGTCTCATGATCGCGCAGGCGCTCGTCGAAGACATACCCATCCTGAGCCAGGACGTGGTCTTTGACGCATACGGCATCAAGCGCATCGGCTGATCCTGACCCACGAGCTCCCCTTCACGCCGGCGCCACGCCAGACCCACGCCGCCGCCCATACGCTCGTGGTTGGGCTCGGGCACTCCGGAAATGGCGCGCGGCACGACCGAGGTGCGGCGCGATGCGGCCAGCGCAGCCGCCTGCCCGAAGCGGCGACGGGCCGCGGTCGCGACAGAAGCCGTGCTGTGCCGCGCCGCCGGGCAGGGCCTACCCGGTCCGGCACCTCCGGCTTCTCCGCCGACGGGCAGCGCCGTCATGGCCGCGTGACAGCGGCGGTCCGCTGACCTGAACGCTGTCATGGCCATGTGACGGCGGCTGTCCGCGCCGCGGTCACCTGTCGCACCGCCGTTACACCGCCGCGCCGCCGCGCCGGGAGGGCCGCGGGCGATCCGCGGGTTCCGCGCCGCTCGCGGCCATGGCATGGCGCGTGCTATCTTTTCCGGATCGCAGGGCGGCGCGCATCGCCGCCGGCATCCTCGGTCGGCAAGCGTGCCGGGACGACGGCTTGAACCTCTCCGGAGGAGGAGATCGCAATGAAGCGCTCAGTCTTTGGGCTCGGGATGGTGATGGCGGTCGGGCTCCTCGCAGCGGCTTGCGGGCCGGAGTCGCAGCTCGACGGAGAGCTCGCCGGGCCGGGGCTCGAGGCGATGGCGGGCAAGCCCGGGTCGGAGGACACCAACGGCACCCCGAAGCTCGCGTGGGACACCTGGAAGGAGCCGGTGGCCCGCGCGCTGCGATTCCCGCTGCTCAACGGCGACGGCACCATCAACCAGGTGATCCTCGACCTCTGGATCCTCGGGGACCCCAGCGGCGACGGCGCGGGCGGCGAAGACGCGGGTGGCGAGTGGGTCTCTGGCCTCGAGGTCTTCGACCACACCGTCCGCTGCGCCCTCGCGAGCGGCACCGCCGTGACCCACAACGGCAAGTCCTACGTGGGGCGAGGCATGGTGGGCGGCGCGTCGGTCTGGACGAAGCAGGGGCTCCCCGAGAACGTGCTCAACAATGTGCTGGAGTGCGTGATCGCGTTCGTCAACGACAAGACCGATGGCGTCAACGTCCTGCTCACGGGCCCGAACGTGAACGACGACAAGGGCGAGCACGCCGAGTTCATGTTCGGCGAGGCGGTCTGGTGCGCGAACGCCACCGGCCCCGTCGCCGTGGATGTCTACCCGACGCGCTCGTTCGTGAGGGGGTGCGGGGTGGACGCCAAGGCCGCGCTGGAGCAGCGGTACTGCTACGAGCCGGAGGCTTGCAACCTCGTCTACAAGGGGATCGTTGAGCTCAACGAGGAGTGCGTGCGCGTGGGCGCGCCGGGAAGCGGTCAGTACAAGTGCAACGGCCAGGCGTGCACGATGACATGGCTGAAGGACCCCGACCCCGAGTGGTGCGTGCCCCCTGCCACGACGCCTCCGACTCCCCTGCCCCAGTGAGCCCCGGCGCTCCCGTGCGGCTCAGGGCGCGGCGGGGGCCGGCGCCTCGCCCGTGAGCGCGGGCGCCTCGCCCGTGAGCCGCCGCGCCTCGGCGAGGCGCGCGCCCAGCGTCCGGGCCCGCAGCGGGTTCGCGCGGATCGCCGCCTCGAGGGCCGCCACCTCCCGCAGCGTGTCCTGCCTCCGGGCGGCCGCGTCGGGCGCCGCCGCGGCGCGCAGGCGAAAGAGCGCGCCCTGCGCCGCGAGCGCCCGGTCGTGCCGCGGGTTCAGCCCGAGCGCCGCGCCCGCGTGCCGGAGCCCCTCGGCGATGTCGTCGGCGCCGTCCTGCCGGCGGCCCACCGTCCGAAGCGCGGCGCGGGCCTCGTGGATCTCGGCCAGCACCGCGTACAGCAGCGGATCGGCCAGCGGCTCGCCCAGCAGCAGCGGGCGGAGCGGGACGAGCGCCGCGTCGAGCCGCGCCGCGTCCGGACGGCCCCGCTGCGCGCCCCACCGGAACGCGAGGAGCTCCGCCTCGGCGCGCTGCACGCGGTCCCACACGTCCCAGGGCGTCTCGGACAGGCTGCGATCGAGCGTCTCGCGCACGACCTGGATCGCGGGCGCCGGGTCCTCGCCCCGCGCCATCCGCACGCGCGCCTCGAGCATCGCCAGCATCGCCCGCAGCGACTCCGGATAGCCGGCCACGCCTGGCTCCATTTCCCGCGCGCTCGCCTGCACGCGCGCGAACGCCGGGCCGGCATCGGCGCCCGCGTCGAGCGCGTACAGCGCCAGCGTGTGATCCAGCCAGAGCCGCCAATAGGGCGCCCCGGTCCACGAAGGGTCTTTTTGACGCATTGCGTCGATCACCTCGTGCGTGCGCTGGACGACCTCCTCGGGAGAGCGGCCGGCGCGGGCGAGGTGCTCGGCCTCGTAGACGCCGGTGATCAGCCGGGAGGTGCGCGCGCTGGCGAAGCCTGGATCGAGCGCGAGGACGCTGTCGCAGCGGGCCCGGGCGCGCTCCAGGGAGCCCGTCGGATCGAGGCCGCGCAGGGACTCGTAGCGGCCGCGCTCGGCGAGGACGCCGCAGAGCTCGTGGAGGGCCCAGGCGAAGTCGGGCTCGCGCTGGAGCGCGGCCTCGTAACCCTGGATGGCGCGCTCGAGGGCCTCGCCCTGCTCGCGCCCGGTCAGGTCCGCATGGTACGCCCGCGCCCGGAAGACGGAGGCGAGGACGTACCGCGCCATGGCGTCGTCCGGGCTCGTGGCGAGCGCCTCCTCGGCGCGCGCTGCCGCCTCGCGGAGCACCGCCCCGGCGTCCTCGCCCGGGGGCATCCTGCTCGCGACCCACCAGGCGAAGGAGCTGTGGACCCAGGCCAGCTTCACGCGCGCCTCGGGGCTGCGCGGGCTCGCCGCGAGCGCCCGCCCGCAGGCCTCGCGCGCCCGCTCGAAGCTCGGGCGCATCGGGTCGCGGCGCTTTCCGGCGGCGTTCATGGTCTGCGCCCAGAGCTCGCACGCGCCGGAATGAACCGATGGGTCGGAGCGGCCATGGTCCGCGGCGATCCCGTACGCCTCGGCGGCGCGATCGAAGTGGGCCTTCATCCTGTCGAAATCGAAGGCGGCGTCGTGGCGGTAGCGGCTCCCCATCGCGAAGAGCACGTCGCCCTCGAGCTTCTTCGCCTCGTGGAGCCAGGGCGCCTCGGCGAACGCGGCGCGGGCCTTCTCCAGCGCCTCCTCGTGCCTGCCCTCGGCGAGCGCGAGCAGCCCCTCGACGTACGCGGGCGCCTCGATCGCCGCGGGCCCGCCGGCGGCGCCGGCGAGCGCCGCGCGCAGGTGCGCGGCCGCCGGGGCCCGGTACTCGGCCTCCAGCGCGGCGATCCGGGCCTCGCGCTGCGCCTTGTCGTGGACGCGGCGGGCCTCCTCCAGGCCGCGGCGGTAGAGCTCGGAGAGCGCCGCGCCGGCGGCGTAGTCGAGCCCCGGCGACCGATAGCCGGCGCGCTCGGCCTCGCGGAGGTGCTCGAGGGCGGCGCGCGGCTCCTGGAGAGCGAGCAGGCCGCGGCCGAGCGCGTACTCGCCGGGGCCGCGGCCGAGCGCGCCCGCGGTCGCCATCCGGGCCTCCACGGCCTTCAGCCGGGCGCGGACGACGTCGCGCTCGCGCTCGACGTCGTGGAGGGGCATCCCGTGGGCGCCGCGGAGGAAGAGCTCCATCTCCTTGACGGTCTCGCCGACGGTCTGGCCGAGCTCGCGGGCGAGGGCGGCCTGCTCCGCGGCGGCGCGCCGGCTCCGGACGAAGAGGCCGGCGACGACGAGCGCCGCGAGGACGAGCGCGGCCGCGCCGAGGACCGCGGCCCGGTGCCGCCGCGCCTGCCGGGCGAGGCGGCGCGCGAGGGAGGCGCGGCGCGCGAGCACGGGGTCGCCGTCGAGGAAGCGCTGCAGGTCCTCGCCGAGCGCCCGGGCCGACTCGTAGCGGGCGCCGGGCTCTTTCTCGAGGCAGCGCAGCACCACGGCCTCGAGGTCCTGGGGGATGTCGCGGTCGAGGCTCCGAAGGGGCGGCGGATCGGCCTCGAGCACCTGGCGGAGGACGTCCATCACCGCGCCCCCCACGAACGGCGGGCGGCCGGCGAGCAGCGCGTGGAGGGTCGCGCCCAGGCCGTAGACGTCGGTCCGCCGGTCGAGGGAGCGCACCCTGCCGGCCGCCTGCTCGGGGGCCATGTACGCGGGGGTTCCGAAGAGGGCGCCGCCGGTGAGGGTGAGCCCGCTCTCGCCGACGTCGCGCGCGATGCCGAAGTCCATGAGGTAGGGGCGGAGCGCGCCGTCCTCGCCTCGCTCGATGAGGATGTTGCTCGGCTTGACGTCGCGGTGCACAAGGCCGAGCCGGTGCGCCTCGTGGAGCGCCGCGGCGATGGTCCGGGCGACGCGGACCTTCTCCTCGAGGGTCAGGTCGCCGCGGGCCTCCTGGAGGGAGCGGCCCTCGATGTAGCGCATGACGATGAACGGCACGCGATCGGCGACGCCGGCCTCGTGGACCTCGCAGACGTTCTCGTGGCGGAGGCGCGCCTGGGAGCGGGCCTCGCGCAGGAAGCTGCCGTCGACCTGCGCGCCCGAGGAGACGAGCTTGATCGCGACGCGGCGGTTGAGGCGGAGATCCCAGGCGCGGTAGACGACGCCCATGCCGCCGCGGCCGAGGAGGTGGAAGTCCTCGAAGCGGGCGTGGAGGGAGGGCGGGATCGGCGAGGGGTCGGCGGGCGCGCGGGCCGCAGGGAGATCGCCGGGCTCGTCGAGGCCGAGATCGGGGGTGGCTTCGGGGGCGGCGGGCGAGGACGGGCCGGTGACAGTCGCGTCGTCGCGGCCAAGCCGCGGGTCCGGCGAGGCGGCGGCGGGGACCGCGCGGAGGTCGAGGAGGCCGAGGTCGGGGGTGGCCTCGGGGGGCGCGGGCGGGGGCGGGCCGGTGACGGTCGCGTCGTCGCGGCCGCGCCGCGGCCCCGGCGAGGCGGCGGCGCGGGGGTCGTCGGTGTCCGCGGGGAAGATCATGGGATCAGCGGGCGCGGAGGCCGTAGCGCTGGATCAGGCGGTGGACGAGCTGGCGGGAGACGCCCATCGCGTCGGCCGCCTGCGAGATGTTGCCGCCGTGCTGGCGGAGCTTCTCGGTGAGGTAGGCGCGCTCGAGCTCCTCGAGCACCATCTCCCGCGCCTCGGGCAGCGGCAGCTCGAGGAGCCGGCGGAGGCGGGCATCGCCGGGGTCTGCGGGGGGTGCTCCGGAGGGCGATGCTGCGGAGGGGGCTGCTGCGCCGGATGGCGACGCGCCGGATGGCGACGCGCCGGATGGCGACGCACCGGGGGCAGCTGCGCCGGATGGCGACGCGCCGGATGGCGACGCGCCGGATGGCGACGCGCCGGATGGCGACGCGCCGGATGGCGACGCGCCGGATGAAGCGGACCGCGCGGGCTCCGGGCCGGAGATCCCCTGCGGCGCCCGCGGCGCGGCGCTGACGATCTCGTGGAGCAGCTCGGGGAAGAGCACGAGCCGCGCGACGGTGTTGCGGAGCTCGCGCACGTTCCCGGGCCAGTCGTGGGACTCCAGCAGCGGGAGCGCGCCCGTCGGCAGATCCGCGAGCGCGCGCGGCGGCTCGCGCGCGGCCAGGAACCGCTCGACCAGGAGCGGGATGTCGTCCTTGCGCTCCCGGAGCGCGGGGACGTGGACCTCCACCACCGAGAGCCGGAAGTAGAGATCGGCCCGGAACGAGCCGTCCTGGGCCTTCGCGCGCAGGTTCCGGTGCGTGGCCGCCACGATCCGCGCGTCGAAGGGGACCCACTCGTTCGAGCCGAGCCGCCGGATCTGCCGCCCCTCGATCGCGCGGAGGAGCTTCGGCTGGAGATCGAGCGGGAGCTCGCCGATCTCGTCGATGAAGAGCGTGCCCCCGCTCGCCTGCTCGAGCAGCCCCGGCCGCGCCGCCGCGGCGCCCGTGAACGCACCCCTGGCGTGGCCGAAGAGCTCGCTCTCCACCAGGCTCGGCGCGACGGCGCCGCAGTCCACGACCACGAAGGGGCCGTCCTTGCGGCGGCTCCGGGCGTGGATCGCCCGCGCCAGGACCTCCTTGCCGGTGCCGGACTCGCCGAGCAGGAGCAGCGTCTCGTCCGTCGGGGCCGCGCGCTCCAGCTTGGCGAAGAGGACGCGCATGGTCAGGCTCCGGCCCACCGCGTCGCCGAACGCATCCGCGGCGGAGAGCGGCAGGACCGACGGCGGGCCCGCAGCGCCGACGACGAGCTCGGAGCCGCCGACCGTGGCGGGCACGCCCGGCGGGAGGAAGGCCTCGAGGATGCGGACGTCGCGGACCAGCGTGCCGTTCTTGCTGCCCAGGTCGCGCAGGAGCACGCCGCGCTCGGTCATCCGGACCTCGCAGTGCCTGCGCGAGGCGCGGGGATCGGTGAGGACCAGATCGCAGTCGGCGCCCGCCCCGATGACGAGGGGGCGCAGCTCGAGCGGCGCGGTGAGCGCGCGCCGGTCCGGGAGCGTGACCGTCGCGGAGAGCGCGGGGAGCCGCAGGGAGCGACCCTGATCGAAGCTCGTGAGCGTGAAGGTCGCCCCGGGATCCTCGCCCATGAGCGCCATGGTGACCCTGGGGGGGTCCGCGTCAACCCGGAACCGGCGCGGCCATGGGAGCGTGGACCGGCGCGCGTGTGGGACCCTGCTGGAGCGGACTGTCATGCTACCGCGACAGCGGCCGTCATGCGCGCGTTACAGGTGTCCCGGCGGCGTGTCGGCGAGGGGCTCAGCGCTCGCGGGAGACGCGGGAAGCGGCCTGAAAACGCGTCGATCCGCGCCGTGCCGGGGGCGGCACACGGGTTGCGATGGGCCCTCTCGAACGCGACGAAACGCGGATCGAGGAGGATGCGGACATGACATCTCGTGACAGCGGCGCAGGCAAGATGGAGCACAGCGGGATCTTCGGAGCGCGGCGCGGGACGAGGCTCGGGCTCGTCGCCCTCGCCGCGCTGGCGAGCGCCGTCTCCATGAGCCGCCCGGCGGCGGCGGTGAGCGCCGAGCCGGGCCTGCGCGCGATCCCGCTCGACCCGACCGGCGCGACCTTCCGCGCCGAGGTGATCGGCGACGAGCACTTCGACTACCTCCGGATGGCGGACGGCACCATCGCCGTGCTCAACGATCTCACGGACGACTACGAGGTCGCCGAGCTCGGAAGGGACGCGAGCGGCGCCCCCGCGCTCGTCCCCTCGGGGATCCTGATTCGCGATCTCCGCGAGCTGGGCGGCCGCGTGGATCCGGCGCTGCTGCCGCGCATCGACGACGAGGAGATCGACGCCCTCTGGGAGGCGGCGACAGCGCGCGCCCCGAGCCCGCTCCCGCTCGCGGCGGGGACGACCCCGATCAGCGGGATCCGGCGGCCGCTGCTCACCATCCTCCTGGAGTTCACCCAGGGGGGCGGGATCACCGCCCCGAACGCGTTCACTGGCAACTTCGAGACCGACATCGCGTACTGGAAGCAGACCCTGTACGGGAGCCTCGAGGGCTCGGTGAACCACTACTATGCGGAGATGTCGCGCGGGAAGTTCTCGTTCACCCGCGCGCGGGAGACGCAGGGCACGGCGAACGACGGCATCGTCCGGATCAAGCTGCCGTTCGCGCACCCCAACAGCAAGAAGGACTTTGGCCTGCTCCAGCCGTACCTGAAGGAGGCGCTGGCGGCGGCGAATCCGTTCGTCAACTTCGCGTCGTTCGACGCGAACGGCGACGGCAAGGTCCGGGGAGACGAGCTCAACGTGCTCTTCGTCGTGGCCGGGTACGAGACGTCGAACAGCGGCAAGACGCCGTCCGTGTGGGCCCACGCGACGGGGCTCAAGGAGCCGATCACCCTCGATGGGAAGGTCTTGAGCAGCTATGCCGCGATCGGCGAGCGGCAGGTCCACAAGATCCGCGGCGTGGCCACCACGATGCCGGCCACCGTGGGGGTCATCGTCCACGAGCTCGGGCACTCGGCGATCGGGCTGCCGGATCTGTACAAGGGGCCGACCCCGCTCGGGGCGTGGTGCGTGATGGCGAGCGGGAGCTGGGGGACGACGAGCGGCTCGCCGGCTGGCTCCACGCCGGTGGCGATGGGCGCGTGGAGCCGGGTCCGGGCCGGGTTCCTGGCGCCGATCGTGATCCATCCGGGAGCGCCGGCGCAGGATATTCCGGTGGTCCAGTCGGCGGGCGCGGAGCTCTTCGGGCAGAGCGTGGATCCGACGATCTACAAGATCGAGACGTCGGATCCGGACCAGTACTTCCTGGTCGAGAACCGGCAGAACGAAGGGTACGACCGCGGGCTGCAGAAGTGGCTCGACTTCGGGGAGGTCTCTGGCGGTGTGGGGGTGTTCCGCGTCGACGAGGCGAGGTCGGCGGGCAAAGGGAAGGTCGCGTTCATGGCGAGCAACCCGAGCTCGACGAGCTCGGTGGAGAACCTCTACAACGAGGAGGGGGGAAGGACGTTCACGCCGTTCACGGATCCGAGCAGCGACGACGGGGATGGGCAGTTCACGGGGCTGTCGCTGACGGGGTTCAATGAAGCCGGGCCGATCATGCTGGCTCACGTGAGCTACGGGCCGTTCGGGTGCAACGCGATCACGGCGTCGATCGCGGAGCATGAGATCCACGGGCGGGTGCAGAAGCAGGTCGTGGACTTCGGGGACGAGCAGATGTTCCTGGGATACCGCACCACGGGGGGGCTGGAGGGGCTGGGGGTCGACAAGAACGAGGTCGTGACGCTCCACGTGGAGGCGCCGGGGATGTGGAGCGTGGGGGAGTGCGAGTGAGCCGGGGGGCCTGCTGTTCCTGAAGCGATCTAGCCCTACTTTCGCAACGCGCGGTCCTGACGTTTAGGAAGGCACTTGCTTTCCTGGCGCTGCGTTCTGTCGGCGTCTAGATGAAGAAAGACCCGGAAGCCAGCGGTCGAGCTCGAAGATGCGCGCAGCGCGCCGCTGTTCTGCATTCAGTTCGGGCGCGAGCGGGATCGTGGGGCGCCGTCCCTGGGCGCCAGTTGCGGTCCGGACCAGCGTGGCGCGGATGTCGCCGAGGCTGTCCATCATGGCGCGGGCGGAGGCGTCGGTGCCAAGGGCGATGCGTGCCAGGCTGACGAGCATCAGCCCGAGCACCGTCGCGAAGGTGTGAAGCCGCAGCGAGCCGTCGGCCCACTGATGGGAGGGACCCCAGGGCACAACGCCTCCTTTCTTCGAGCGACGGAAGAGCTCTTCGACGTTCCACTGGCCGCGAAAGGCATGGACGATGCGTTCGGTGCTCCAGGTGTGGTGGTCGGTGCAGAGCACACGCTTGCCCAGGCGCGTTGCCTCGAGCTCTCGCCGGCGAGCGGCGTCGACCCGCCAGCTCAGTGTCGGGGCCTGCTCCTGACCGTCGATCTCGACCAAGACGAAGCTGGCCAAGTGCTCGCGCGCGAGCGCCTTGCGTACGCGCTGCTCGAGGGACGCGCGTCGAATGCGGCCGGCCTCCACCAGTGCCTCAAGCCTGCCCAGTTCCTCCTTGGCCTTGGTCAGCCGCGCTTCGATGCCGCGCTTCTGCCCCTCGAGCAGCGTGAGGCTCTCAATGACGACGAGCGTGCGGTCAAGATCGCCGACCTGGGTCCGCACGCGGGCAGCGCGTACGTCCTCGTACTGTCCGGTCAGGTGCCGCATCGCGCCTTTCTGCGCAGCTTGCTGCAGCGCCCATTCGGCCGCGCTGTGTCCCAGGGGCAACGAGATGAGGCTGTAGTAGCCGGTGACTTCCAGATGAAGCTCCAGCTGAGGGCTCCAGAAGCCACCGTCGCGTACGAGTGTCCGATGACCGGGGCTGGTTCGCTGCTCCCCGGCGTCGAGCGCGCTGTGCAGCTCGCTCAGCCCTTGCAAGCATTCCTCGAGCACGGCCTGATCCGAGCTGTTGCCGCCGAAGGCGCGGTACAAGAGCGGCACGTGCCCGGTCTCGCTCACGAGCAGGCCGAGTCCTACCACCCGCAGGTCGCTTCGTTTGCTCTTGGCATGGCCGCGACGCGCCAGCTCGCCGGGGGTCGTTGTCGCGATGTGCGTGTCGAAGTTGGTCGTATCGAACGCCAGCACGTCGGCTGACAGAGCGAACCGACCGATCGCCGCCCGAGCGATCGCCACCTGGGCGGCCTCCAGCTCCTGATCGGTGACCTGCTGCGCGATGCGGTGAAACGCCTGCCCCGTGAATGCTGACCCGGGCAGGCACGAGACCCGCGGCAATGCGCCGTCGAGGAAGTCCCCCAGGTCACACTTCGGGCCTGGCGCGCATGCGCGCTGAAGCGCGACGGCGACAGCCATCTCGCCCACCGACGGCCCGTTCTTCGAGCCGTAGTCACCGCACGCCTCGTTGATCAGCCTCACGAGGTCGAGCTGCTCAGCAACCCAAACGAGCGCGCCGACGTCCCCCAGCGCCCTCGTCCCGACCGTCCGAGTTCGCCCGAGGTCGACCGTCGGCGGCGGGTCCGCCGGCCCGAGGACAACCTGCCTCGCGACCGAGCGACCCGCTGCCGCGTCCCACACCGACTGCGCCGCGATCCGGTAGCGGCGACCGTCCACCTCCCGCTCGAAGATGTGCATTTTCGTTCATGTAGCGACGACAGGTCGCCGCATCCAGGAGACGTGCACGATTTTCGGTGCGCGCCGTGCGTCTACACAGCCAACCCCTGTCGGCTTCGCGAAAGTAGGGCTAGAGGGGTGCGCCCAGGTTGCTTATCGAGGCGGTGGTCGCTGGCAGCGTGGTGCGCGGCGCGGGGCGGCGGATGTGGTCGGGAACGGGAAGCGTGGTCGGGAGAGCGGAGATGTGGTCCTCCCCCGCTTGCGCGGACAGTCTCACTATGCCGCGAGCGCGGTCACGTAGGTCTTCAATTCGAACTCGATCGGGTTCATGTAGGCGAGCCGTGAGCGCCGTCGTTTCAGGTTGTAGAAGTTCTCGATGTAGTCTCCGATCGAGGCGATGGCGGCCGCTCGCGTCGGGTAGCGCTCGTGCTCGACCAGTTCCAGCTTCAGCGTCGCGAAGAAGCTCTCCGCCACGGCGTTGTCGTAGCAGTCGCCGGCGCGGCTCATGCTCGGGATGAGCCCATGCGCTCCGAGCATCATGCGGTAGTCGTCGCTGGCGTAGGGGCTACCACGGTCCGAGTGGTGCACCAGCCCCGGCGCGGGTCGGCGTGCGGCCAACGCGAGCGCCAGCGCGCCGAGCGCCAGTGCGCGATCGTTGATCGCGCTCGCGGCCCAGCCGACCACGCGTCGCGAGAACAGGTCCAGGATCACGGCCAGGTACAGCCAGCCCTCGCCGGTGGGGATGTACGTCACGTCCGTAACCCAGACTTGGTTGGGCGCTTGAGCGTCGAACTGCCGCTCGATCACATTCGGGGCGATCGGGCCCTTGTGCCGCGAGTCGGTGGTGCGACGGAAGCGCCGCTTCCTGCGCGCCGCGAGCCGCTCCGCGCGCATCAGCCGTGCAACCCGCTTCCTACCGACACGTATGCCGCGAGCACGCAGTTCTGCGTGGATGCGCGGGCTGCCGTATCTGCCACGGCTCTTGCGGTGCGCGACCTGGATCTGGGCGCTGAGCTGTGCGTCTGCCTTGGCTCGTGCGGACTCCGAGCGCTTGGCCCACGCGTAGTAGCCGCTGCGCGAGACCTGCAGCACCGCGCAGAGCACCAGCACCGGATAGTGCGCCTTCTCCGCGTCGATGAACTCGAACCTCACTCGTTTTCCTTCGCGAAGAAGGCCGCCGCTTTTTTTAGGATCTCGCGCTCCATCTCCAGCCGCTTCACGTCGCGGCGCAGCCGCTGCAGTTCCTCACGCTCCGGCGTCGTCAGCGCCCCCGGCGGGCCGTGGCCCGCGTCGGCGTCCGCGTGCTTGATCCAGTCGCGCAGCGCCGTCTCGGTCAGGTCGAGGTCCTTCGCCACCTGGCCGATGCTCCGGTCGCCCGCCTTCGCCAGCCGTACCGCCTCCGCCTTGAGCTCGGGCGTGAACGCCCTCCTCTTTCTCCGTCCCATCCCTGGCTCCTGGTGCCTCCGGGGGTGTCTACGGAAGCGGGGCAGGACCAGGGGACGCGGTGAAGATGCTCGACCGCCCTTCACCTCCGTCGTCCGGGCGGCTACTCTCCGAACCCGTCGCATCCGGCCCGCGGGACCATCAGACCCTGCGTCCGCGGAACGGAGCGGAGCCCTCGATGAGCAGCCCGGTTCAAGCAATCACCTCGCCGCCTGATGAGTCCGACCGCACCCGGTACTACGCCGCGGCGCTTCGCGCGCTCCGCTTCGTTGAGCGGCGTTCCCCCACGACCCGCCGGTTCGGTAGCGAAGCTGACGCTCGCTGGGCGGCGTTCCGCGGAAATCTTACGACCGCGGACAGGCTGGACCTCCTCCTTCGCGATGCCGACGCGCATTGGCCCGCGGCCTTCGGCGCTCGCAACGTGTTCGCGCTGCGCTCTGCGGCGGAGGATGAGGCGTTCGGCGCCGAGTGGACGGCGCTCGATCCCGTCGTCGCCGACGAGCTGTGGCGCAAGGTCGTCGCCGAGACCCCGCCCAATAGCGCTCACGAGACGCTGCTCGCTGCCGCATCTTCCTGGGATCTGAAGCTCGCCGCCGTCGACGCAGGCGCGATCGCTCCCACCGACAAGCTGCTCGTCGTAGGGCCGAGCGCTGTCGCCGCCGTCGTCACCTCGTTCGCGGCAGGCAAGGACCTCGACTGGGCGGCCCAGGTCGTCTGCGTCGCAACACCTCCGGCACATCGGCAGCTCGCCGCCCTCGGGGCCGCACTGCTCAACGCCACGAAGCCCACCGGGCTCGTAGCGCCAGCAAGTGGCAACCCGGCGGTGCGTGCGGGCCGCCGCCTCATCATGTCGCAGGATGCCGCAGCCGAGGATGTCGTGTGGGCGCGTGGCGCGGCGGCGAGGTGACGAAGCCAGATGCTCGCAACGTCTCGCATCGACATGGTGGGGGAGTCCCCCTACGCGTCCGACGTGGAGGCGGTCCAGTTCGCGATCGCCGAGCTACCGAATAGCGACCCCTATCGCCTCTGGGGCCTGGTCGAGCTGCTCGAGCCGACCACCGGCCGTCTCTACGAGCTCGGTATGCTCGTTCTCGGCTACTCGGCGCTCTACATCGTCGAGATCCTGAGCGGACCCGGTAGGTACGAGGGCGATCAGGTCGACTGGTACCACACGCCTCCGGATGCGCCTCGCCGTTGGATGGAGCCACCGCTCCAGCTCGCCAAGCTCAAGAAGAATATCCTGAAGAGCCGCCTGCGCTCGAAGATGAAGGACCCCGATCGGGTCCCCCACGTCGAGCCCCTCATCTTCCTCAGCAATCCGAACGTCGAGCTTCGACTCGAAGGCGACGGGCGGTCCGCCGTGGTCGGGCGAGGAGAACTCCTTGCTGCGCTCACGAAGCATGAGTTTCCGGGTGCGCCGGCGAGCCTTCGCGCGGACCGGATCGACTCCGTGCTCGCGGCCGACATCGCCCAGGCGCTTGCCGCGATCGGCGTGCGCAAGCGCAAAGGCAAGCTCTATGCAGGGGCCTACGAGCTCGGTCCGCTCGTCGACGACGGGATCTTCCAGCCCAGCGGCAGCGCGGACGGGCCAGCGGCGCCCTCGGGCTACCAGGATCGCATCGCCACGCACCGCGACACACCGAGGTTGACCCGGCGGGCGCGTGTCTACCTCGTCCCACAGCAGACCACCGTGGCGCGCCGCCAGCTCCTCCGTCGCGCCGCCGATCGTGAGGTGCAGCTCCTCTACGGCGTCCGCGAGCACCCCAACGTGCTCACCTTCGTTGAGTACGTCGCGGACGCGCCGCTCGGCCCCACCGTGCTCTTCGATGCGTTCGAGGGCGGCGTCCCGCTCGACGCGTTCCTACGACAGAACCCCGACCTCCCGTTCCACGAACGCATCACGCTCGTCGAGCAGGTCGCCCGAGCAGTCGACTACTGCCACAAGAAGGACGTCCGCCACGGGGCGCTAGGTCCTCACGCGGTGCTGGTGCGCCGCGACTCGGAGGGTGTGCTCGAGTCACGGCTCTTCAATTTCCAGCTCGGGGCCGGGCAGCAGGTCCGCAGCACCGTCCACTGGTCGGCGCTCGCCTCCGATCCCTGGGCCGTCTACCAAGCGCCCGAGCTGCGTGAAGAGGCCGGCGGGCCGACGCCAGTCTCGGACATCTTCAGCTTGGGCGCGCTAGCATACCTCGTCTTCACGGGGCGGCCTCCGGCGCCGAGCGTCCTCGAGCTTGATGCCCGCCTCGCCCGCGATCACCACCTCGATCCGCGCGCCGTCGACGACGCGATGGCGGGCCCGCTCGCCGACGTGATCGTCATGGCCACCGAGCGCGCCGTGCCCGCACGCGCGGACGACGCCGGCGAGTGGATCGAGCTGCTCCTCGATCAGATCACCCGACCGGAGCCCGTCCCCGCGGCGCCCGAGATCGATCCGCTCGACGCGCGAAAAGACGACGAGCTCGGCGGCGATCTCACCGTCAAATCGATCCTCGGCCGCGGCGCGACCTCGCGCGTGCTCCAGGTCGAGCGCGCCGTGGATCGGCGCGCCTACGCGCTCAAGGTCAGCATGGCGCCCGAGCACGACGAGCGTCTCGTCGAAGAGGTCAAGCTGCTCCGCACGCTCGACCACCCTCGCATCGTGCGCGTGGTCGAGCAGCGATCGATCGCCGATCGCACTTGCCTCCTCCTCACGCTCGCCGGCGAGCAGACGCTCCAGCGCTTCCTCGCCCGCGAGGGCAGCGTCTCGCTCGACTATGCCAGCCGTTTCGGCGAAGACCTGCTCTCCGCGCTCGAAGAGCTGGAGGAGAAGAAGATCGTCCACCGCGACATCAAGCCCGCCAACGTCGGGGTGGGCTCGCCGGGCAAGGGCGCGATGCACCTGACCCTCTTCGACTTCTCCCTCGGCCTCGCGCCGATCACCGAGATCGGCGTGGGCACCGCGGTCTATCGCGATCCTTTCCTTCGCCAACGAGGGGCGTGGGATGCGGCGGCCGATCGCTGGAGCGCCGCGGTCACCCTGCACGAGATGCTCACGGGAGCACGGCCGACCATTGACGACGACTTGACCGTGGAAGGCCTCGCTTCGCCGAAGACGACGCTCGCCGCCGAGCGCTTCGATCCGGCCGTGCGCGATCGGCTCGTCGCGTTCTTCGATAGAGCACTCGCGCCCGACGTCGAGCTGCGCTTCGCCTCCGCCCGCGAGATGCGGCGTGCCTGGATCGCCGGGTTTGAGGCGCCTCTGGCCACCGCACTCGTCCCCGCCGTCCTCCCATCGTCCGCGGCCGGTCCGGGCTCGGCCGCGACCCGTGCCCCCGAGCAGACGCCGGCGGCCTGGGATCCAGCTGATCTCACGGACGAGCAGCTCGCCGCGATCCGCCCTGAAACGCCGGCCGAGGCATTGCCGCTCTCCGCCCGCGCGCGAAACGCGCTCGACCGCGCCGGCGTCCTCTGCGCAGGCGACCTGCTCGCGCTCCCCGACAACCGCCTCTCGTCCGTGCGCGGCGTCGGACGCCGCGTGGCGCAGGAGATCCTCGGACTGCGGGAGCGCTGGAAGGCAGTCCACGCTCTGGTGCCCGTAGCGCCGACGCCTTTCTTCTCGGGTGGATACCGGGGCGACGATGTCCTCCTCACGACCACGAAGCTCGATACCGCGCTCGTCCTCGCCCTCGGCGATGCAGGGCTCCACAGCCTGCTCGCGGTCGCAGAGGCTCCCGCCGTCCAGGTGACGGCGATCGCCAGGCGGAGCGGCTTCGAGCCGTCCGTGCTGTCGGAGCTGCTCGGGCGAGAGAGCCGCGCCGCCGGCGATCGCACATGCCCGCAGACGCTCGAGGCTTGGCTCGCCGCCTTGCTTCCGGCGTCGAAGAAGCGCACGGCGTACCTGGTCTCGCTTTACGGCCTTGCGGATCCCTTCACCGCTCGCCTCGACGTCACGGTACGCGAGGTCGCCGCGCACCATCGTGTCAGCACGGCGAACGTCTACCAGCGGCTCGGCGAGGCGCGCACCGCGTGGGCAAAGCACGGGGCGATCGCCGAGCTCCGCGATCTCGCCCACGCGCTGCTCGACGAGGGCGGCGGCGCCCTCCCGCTGGACCGCGCCGCGGAAGCGCTCCTTTCTCGGCTCGCACACGATCGCGGCGCGCCCGAGGCGCTGCGGCGCGCCCGTGCGGCGGCGCTCTTTCACGTGATCGATGAGGTGGAGCACGGTCAGCCTGGGCGCCTGCGCGTCATGCGCCTCACCGGAGGGTCAGTGTGGGCCTTCACCAATGAGGACCACAAGCCCGTGGTCGAGGCGCTCGGCCACGTGGCCGACGAGCTCGCCGGCCGCGCGATCCTCGCCTCTCCCGGCGAGGCCGCGCGGCGCTTCACCGAGGTGGTGCGCGGCACTCCTCTCGCCGCGCTGGCCGTCGAGCGCCTCGTCGATCTCGCCGCTGCAGCGAGCCGTAGCGCCGCCCGCTCGACGCGCCTCGAGATCTACCCGCGCGGCCTCCCCGCGGAACGTGCCCTCGCGCTCAGCGCGGCGGTGCTCGCCTCCGGCCTGACGCCGGACGAGATCCAGAAGCGCGTCGGTGCGCGCTACCCCGACGCGGCGCCGCTGCCCGATCCGCCGGCGCTCGACGCTCTGCTCCAGCCCCACGACCTCGTGTGGAACCCGACTAGCGGCCGCTACCAGCGCCTCGGCGAGGGCCAGCCCACAAGCCTCGTCACCACGGGCCCGCAGATCCCTCGCTTGTCCACCGCCTCGACCGGCGAGCCGCGCGCGATGGATCCAGAGGCGATCGACGCGCGCTCCTTTGATGAGAAGATCGCCCACGCTCTCGACCGCCGCCTGCTCCGAGTGCTCGGCGTCCGAGCCGATTTCGCGCGCGAGGCGGCGCTCGCACTGGCGCGCCGCGCGGGCACGGCGGCGGTCTCCTTCGATGCCGAGCTCATCGCTGCGATGAAGCGCCAGATCGAGAAGCTCGGGGTGGATGCGGATCTGGTGCACGAGACCGACCGGTTGGGGCCCGCCGGTCCCGACTGGCCCAACCTGCTCCGCCTGGCCGAGCTCGCCGCAGACGACGTCGCCGCGAAGCTGTTGCCGCCGGAGCGGCCGCTGGTGCTGACATCGCCCGGGCTGCTCGCGCGCTACCGGCTCACGAGCTTCCTGGCGAAGGTGATCGAAACCTCCAAGCGGCGCGATGCCGCAGCGATCTTCCTCGTGGTGCCCGCGCATGACGCCGGCGGGCTCCCGCTCATCAACCAGGAGCTTCCGATCCGCGGCGTGTTACCGTCAGATGGGCTGTGGGTCTCTCCCCACTGGCTCGCCAACAAACACAACGCCGCTGCCTGAGTGCGAATCATGGTCGCTCGACGCAAGAATACGCAAAAAGGAACCGCGGAGCTCGAAGGGCAGAGCGATCCACGCGCGCCGCTCGACAGCAAGAGGCTTGTCGAGACCGCCAGGCCGGTGCTGCTGCGGCTCGCGGAGGATCTGCTGGCGCGGGCAAAGGCATCGCCGGCGGTGACGGCGGCGCTCGAAGCGCGGCACAAGGTGGAGCAGGAGCAGCGGCGGACGGCGGATCCGTTCCCCGTCTGGCAGATGAACATCGTCGACCAGGTGGCGGCGGCGTGGTTCCTCTCGTGCGTGTTCGTGCGGGTGCTCGAGGATCGAGGGCTGATTTCGCAGGCGCGGCTGGCGGGGCCAGGGGCTGCGGACAGCCAGCGGCAGTTCTTCGATCTGGCGCCCTCGCTCGCGGAACGCGAGTATCTGCTCACGGTGTTTCGCGAGCTGAGCCGATTTCCGGCGGCGCGGGACCTGTTCGACACGAAGCATAACCCGGTGTGGCTGCTCACGCCGTCGGCCGAGGCGGCGAAGGCGCTCCTTGCGATGTTTCGGCTGCCTAAGGCGGAGGCTCCGGCGTTCCGGTTCGGCCAGGCAGATACCAACTTTCTAGGGAACCTGTACCAGGACCTGAACGAAGCGGTGAAGCAGCGCTATGCGCTGCTCCAGACACCGCACTTCGTCCAATCGTTCATCCTGGATAGGACGCTGGAGCGAGCGATCGAACGGTTTGGGCTCGACGACACGACGGTGATCGATCCGACCTGCGGGAGCGGTCACTTCCTGCTCGGAGCGTTCGCCAGGCTGTACGATCACCGGCTGCGCAAGGAGCCGGCGCTCGGGCAGCGCGAGGCAGCGCGAAAGGCGCTCGATGCCGTCTATGGGGTGGACATCAACTCCTATGCGGTGGCCATCGCCCGATTTCGGCTGACGCTGGCTTACCTCGAAAAGGCGGGATTCAACCGGCTCGCGGACGCGCCGGCGCTGCCGCTTCATCTGGTCGTGGCGGACTCGCTGCTTCACAACGCGCAGCTTGCGCAGGCGAGCTTTCTGGAGCTGGAGGGGCAGTCGCCGGCGGCGTGGGAGGGCCAGGCCTATGCGTTGGAGGACGAGGCTGCGGCGCGAGACGTGCTTTATCGACGGTATGCGGCGGTGGTTGGAAACCCTCCATATATCACGGTAAAGGACAAGGTACTCAGGGATCGTTACCGAGAATATTATTGTTCTGCATTCCGGGAGTACTCCCTTGGTGCCGTGTTCACGGAGCGCTTCTTTCAACTCGCACGCGAAGGAGGGCGAATCGGGATGATCACGGCGAACTCGTTCATGAAGCGCGAGTTCGGCAAGAAGCTTATCGAGCAGTATCTGCCCACCGTGAATCTCGATCTTGTCGTGAACACGGAGGGAGCGTACATCCCTTGGCATGGGACGCCGACCGTTCTCCTCTTCGGGGCGGCGGAGGAGGCGCGGGGATCCGACATCTTGACCGTCCTCGGCAAACGTGGCGAGCCAACAACGCCGGAGAACGGGGAACATGGAGTCGTCTGGAGAAGCATCGCTGAGCACTGGAGCGAGGTCGGATTCGAGAACGACTACATCTCGGTTGCTACCGTTGCACGAACCAGCCTTGAGAAACACCCGTGGAGCCTTGGTGGAGGTGGAGCGGCCGAGGTGAAGGCACTCCTTGAAGAGAGGGCGATGGCTCGACTTCAGAATGCGGTCGAAGCCATTGGGTTCGTATGCATGACACGGGCCGACGACGTATACTTTGTACCTCGGAAAGCACTGCATCGCGCAGGCATTCGCGACGAGTACATCATCGAAAACGTTGAAGGCGACGTTGTTCGCGACTGGTCGATCGACCACGCGAATACTGCCCTATTCCCCTACGACGAGTCACTATTACCAACCAAGGACACTGCAGTGCTTCGCTTCTTGTGGCCATACCGGACACAGCTCTGGCTTCGCAGAGAGCCAAATGGGAACCACAGAGAGCTTGGTTTAACGTGGTGGGAGTGGAGCAGATTTCAGCGCGAACGCTATCGTGCGCCGCTCAAAATCGCGTTCGCCTTCGTCGCCTCACACAATCATTTCGTCCTCGACCGCGGCGGAAAAGCATTCAAACAATCAGCGCCGATCATTAAGCTCCCCGACGCGGCCACAGAAAACGATCATCTTATGCTGTTAGCTTACCTCAATAGCTCGACAGCATGTTTTTGGATGAAGCAGGTCTCTCACAATAAGGGTGCGTCCGCATACAACCGCTCAACTCAGGATGAGCCCGCACGCATCGCGTTCGAGTTTACTGGCACCCAGCTCGCCGAGCTCCCCTTGCTTCAAGGAGGTAACCGTACCGATCTCTCATCTCGACTTATACTACTCGCCTCCACGATCACGAAGCTTGCTGGCGAGCGGGTCAGCATCTTGAGGATGGCCGGGGAGCTGCGTAACGGCCTCAGTCGAACCGGGTCTATCAAGGACGTCGTCGCCACACTACGCGGACGCGATCTTCGCCTATTAGAGCACATGGTATGGCTCCAGGAAGAGCTCGATTGGACTGTTTATTGCGCATTTGGTCTATGCGCTGCGGATCTCCTCTGTGACGTTTCTCCGGACGAACACAGCTGGCAACGCTGCCCTCTCGGTACGAGACCATTCGAGGTCCTCGCAGCACGAGGAGGGCAGACTGTCGGTATTGACGGACAGGACCTCAGCAGCACCTTTCCAACCGACTGGCCCGAGTCCGTCCGTCGGCTCTGGGAGCTTCGACTCGAAGCAATCGCTACCTCTCAGATACTCCAATGCATCGAGGCGCCAAGCTATAAGCGCCGTTGGCTTATCACGCTTCGTGAGTCCGCTGGTCGAGTCGAAACATTCGAAGACCGCCTCGCGGTACTTGTACAATTCGTGGCCGTCGAAGAGCTTGAGCGCCACATCAAGGACCACTCTCCCGCAGCCGTAATCCGTCGATCCGAATTCGTCGCCGCAGCAAGGCCAGTGGAGCCTCTGCTCGACGTTATTCGTGAGCAGGCGGCCATCACCCTCGAGAAATTTCTTCACGATCAGTCCGTGCCTTTCCTGGCTCTTTATCGCTTCAATGCGCGGGGAATGGAGAAACGGACTCTATGGGAGCAGTGCTGGAGCGAGCAGCGCAGAGAAGACGCCCTCGGCACGCCTACCGAAATCGTGCCGCCTCCCCGCTACGATCCCACCGACTACGCGGATCTCCGCTTCTGGCAGCTCCGCGGCAAGGTGGACCTTTCCAAGGAGCCCTTCATCTCCTACCCCGGCTGCGAGAGCGACCAGGACGGCGAGCCCGTCTACGGCTGGACCGGCTGGAACCACCTCCAGCAAGCCCAAGCTCTCGCCGCCCTCTACCAGAAGCGCAAGACAGAGGAGGCGTGGGGAGCCGACCGCCTCACCCCGATGCTCGCGGGCCTGCTCGAACTGCTTCCGTGGATCAAGCAGTGGCACAACGAGCCGAGCGACGAGTACGGCGGCATGCGGCTCGGGGAGTTCTTCGAGGGCTACCTCGACGGGGAGTGTCGGGGCCTGGGGCTGACTCGCGACGACTTGCGGGCGTGGCGACCGGCGGCGAAGAAACGCGGCAAGGCAGGAGGAAGGGCGAAGAAGGCGGAGCCCATGATGACCGAGGAGGGGGCCGAGGATGGATGAAGTGCGTGTTCGCGGGTGCAGCCATCGGAGCGCCCCGGCTAACCGTCCGTCGCGGACGCCCGGGGAGAGCAAGGAACACCGCGGTAGATCGAGGATCGTGCGCGCCTGGAGTTTGCAAGGCGCGGGGGCCGAGCGCAGGCGCTTGCTCGCGCGAGGCTCGCGGTGGCAACCTGGACCGGACACGGCGGCGCGCGGCGAGGGGTGAGGACGCGATGCTCTTTCAGGTCGTCGATAGCCGGTTCACGCCCCCGAAGAAGGCGCCGTGCATCCTCCTGGAACGCAATTCGTGGGATGACTACGGCTACAAGACCTTGTTCCGCGCCCATTACGTGGATTCTGTCTCTGGTACAGAACCGCCCCAGCCGCTCGGGAGGGTCAAGATCCTTGAGAGAGGAAATCTCTCACCTTCCCTCGGCTCGAAGCCGTTCGAGGGCCTCCCCGAGGCCTTTTGCTCGCTCGGGCAGGAGAGCGAATACTACGACCGACTTCACACGCGCGGCGCTGGCGTGGCCCGCGACGTCCTCGTCGCGCTCCGAGACGTCGCCCTGACGCCCGCCATCGAGGCGGCCTTCGCGGACGCGCCGGGCTTCAAAGTCTCACTCCTCCGGTTCCCTAACGCCGAGCTTGCCCGTGCACACGCGCGCTCGCTCTTCGGGGTCGCTCGGAAAGAGAGCGAGGGCCCCCTCAAGTTCACGTTCGCCTGCAAGCTCGAAGGGTTCGAGGACGAGCACCGAGTCGACTTCGCGTTTCCCGACCAGAAGCAGGACAAGCTCGGCCGCATCGTGGCCATCGCGGGCCGGAACGGCACTGGGAAGACTCAGCTCATCGCCCGCTTGGCGCATGTTCTCAGCGGCCTCGATGCCGAGGATCCGAAGTTCGGGCGAATCGAGCCCGAGCGGCGTTCCCGCGTGGTCGTGGTGTCGTTCAATGCGTTCGATCGGTTCACCACGCCGCGGGACAACGTACCCGGCAACGATTACACGTACTACGGCCTCCGGAGCCCGTCCTCACGGACGAGCCCTCCCGAAGGGCCCCCTCGTCCCGGAGGAATTCTTCGCGGAGAGGTCGACGTGGAGCACGCCTTGGTACGGCTTGCAGCGTCCATCGAGAGCATCTGGCGGATGGGGGTGAAGCACCAGGGCGATTGGCAAACGATCCTGGGCAGCACTCGCGTCCTCGAGAACGAGCCGCAACTCGTCAATCCGTTCGCATCGCCGACGAGGGATCCGCTCGAGATGCGTGTCCGGATCCGAGACTTCGTCGCCGGCCTCAAGGGCGCCAGCGCCGGCCATCAGCTCCTCGTCTTCATCGTCACCGCACTCGTGGAGAGTGTCCGGGAGAGGAGCATCATCCTGCTCGACGAGCCTGAAACTTACCTCCATCCACGGCTCCTCTCGACGCTCGTGCGGCTCTTGTACGATATGCTCGTCGAGCGCGACGCCTACGCTGTGATCGCGACCCACTCCCCGATCGTTTTGCAGGAGATCCCCGGGCGCGCGATCCGGCTCCTGCGCATCTGCGAAGGCCGGCTTCCGCTCGTGAGGCCGTACCCGCGCGAGTCATTCGGCGAGAGCCTCGACGAGATCATCAAGGAGGCATTCGGCGTCCACGAGAACGACCGCAGCTATGCGACGATTCTGGAGCAACTGGTGAGGGATGGCCTCGGGCGCGCCGAGATCGACGGCAAGTTCGACGGGCTCGGCTACGGGGCTCGGCTCCTGCTCCGTGAGCTGCTGGAGAGCAGGGCTGCGCGATGAAAAACATCCCGGCTTACACGGGGGACGCGCTCGGGCTTTACGACGACATCGTCGAAGCGAAGCAGGGGGACGCCACGCGCCATGCCACGCTCACGCGGCTGCGGACGCCCATCGCGAAGGCCTATGCGAACTACGAGCGGTCACGCACGAAGCTGGAGACTCTGGCCGCAGAGGGCAAGCTCACCAAGAGCGACCGCAAGGCGTTGTTCCATTGTTACGACGTCGAGACCGCGCCGCTGTCTCGCGCAAAACGCGATATCCTCGAAGCATTGCCGAGAGAAGTCTACAACAAGTGCCCCTACTGCGGGCTGGACTCGACGGGCGTCGACGACAACTCCGGGGGGGAATGGGATCATTACCTGCCGCGGAGAACCAAGAGCATAAGCGGAGGTTACGCGGAATTCTCGGTCCATCCCATCAACCTCATCCCATGCTGCGGAGCGTGCAACAAACGCAAGGGCGATCGCTGGCGGAACGGTAGGCAGCGCATCTTCATCAACTTCTATAGCGACGACATCGACCAGGGGACGCCGCTCCTCGAAGCTCATATCTACGTCCGCAACGGCGAAGCCGAGGCCACGTTCGAGTACACGCGTCCACCGTTCACGGACTTCTCTTCCCTGTTCAGGCGACACTGCGAGGCGCTCAGGCTCCGCGAGCGCTACGCCCGCCAAGCACGCGAAGAGTTGGCTTTGAGACGCGGGCAAATCGTGCACGGAGCACGCAAGTACGGTCGCGGTGCAGACTGGTTTCTGCAAGACTTTCAAGACCTCGCCGAGATCGACGCCGGAATACTGGGCATCAATCACTGGAAGCCAACGCTTTATCGTGCGGCCGCCCGTTCTCGCCACTTCGTGGCACACTGCCTGGAGAGCGCGGGGATCGTCGCGGCACCGGGACCGGCTGCTGGAGGTCAGGGATCATGAACCCCGAAGCGCTGCGAGCGAATCTGAGAGACAGGAGCGCGCTGTCCGACGCGCAGCGCGCATTAATCCTGCTCGATGTCCGTGTGCAGGAAAACTTTTTCGGCACCATCGAGGGCGTCGACACGATCGATCTGGCGCTCGACGCCCTTGCGTACCCACTCGCGCGCCTCCTCTCCTTCCCCCTCGATGCAACCGAAGCGCCAAGTATTGACGACGTCCTCAACTACCTCGCGTCGCGCGACCTCATCGAGCCGGATACCGTCGAGCTGCTGGAGCGGGTGCGCGAAGGCATCAAGAAATCCACCTATGCGGGTTTGCGCCACCGAGGCGTGATCGATTTGGAGGCTGCCCGCGGCAAGCTGTACGAGCACCTGGAGGCGCTACTCTGTCTGGCCGAGGAGGCGCTCGATGGCTGAGCTCTCCTGTGCCCTCGCCACGCTCGGCCTCACCCTCGCCGATCTTCAGCGCTCGGCCGAACAGGTCGTGCTCTTCGGCTCTCGCGCCGCCGGTGTCGGGAGCGCCGGCTCGGACTGGGATCTCCTCGTCGTCGGCGAGGGTCGCACGCGCCATACACAGGCAGTCGATCTGGTATGGGTGAGCCCACGCGAGCTGGCGACGCCCGCGTGGCTCGGGAGCGAGCTGGCAGGCCACGTGGCCCGCTGGGGCCGATGGCTGCACGGGGCGCCGGACTGGGTGGCTGAAGCTGGCTGTGGCGAGATGGCTACGGAGCACAAGGCCCGGCGCCTGGCATCCCGCCTCGCCGCGCTGGAGCAGACATGGGATCTGCTCTCGCCGGCTTATCGGCGCGAGCACCTTACGCTCTTCAGGCGGGATCTCCAGCGCCATGCGCTGCTCGCGCAAGGCGAGGCGGTACCGCCGAGTGCGCTGCTCGACGAGACCTGGCAGGCATGCGCGGACGCGCCTGCGGAGATGCTCAACCTCGGGAGCCGTGCGGGGCTATGCTCGGCGTTCTTCGAGACCCTTGCGACCGCAGGGCCATGGCCGATGCAACCGACGTCTGCGTGCTCCCTCCGAAGACTTGAAAGCCATGACCGAACCCACCCGCGTCCGTGATCTCTTCGCGCTCCCCGATCAGGTCCGCAAGGGCGACTTCGTCCTCAAGCTGACGGAGGGCGTCGAGCACCCAAGAGAGACGGCGGCGACCTACGTCGTCACACCAGCCCTCGTAGACGCGTTCGACCGCGCCCTACGCCTCGTCGGCTCGGCTCTCCGCGACGGGCGCAGCCAGGCCGCCTACCTACACGGCAGCTTCGGCAGCGGCAAGTCGCACTTCATGGCGCTCTTGACCCTCCTGCTCGTGGGGCACGAGGAGGCCTGGCGCATCCCGGACCTGCACGGGCTCCGCGAGCCGCACGCCCCGATCGGCAAGAAGAAGCTCCTCCTGCTCCACTTCCACATGGTCGGGCAGGACAGCATCGAGGCGGCTATCTTCGGGCGGTACATCGAGCACGTCCGCCAGCACCACCCCGAGGCCACCATCCCCGGCCTCTTCGCCGACGAGCAGCTCTTCGCCGACGCGACCCGGATGCTAGAGGAGCTCGGTGACGCGAAGTTCTTCGGCCCGATGAACGCTGGCGCCACGGCGAAGGCCGGCTGGGGCGGGCTCAAGGCCGTCACCACCTGGAATCGGGAGCGCTTCGAGCAGTCGGCCGCATCGACGGACCCCAGGGTACGCGAGCAGCTCTTCAGCGCCTTGGTGAAGACCCGCTTCACGGCGTACGCGCAGGAGAGCCGCGCCTTCGTCGACCTCGACAGCGGCCTCGGCACGATGACGCGACACGCCCAGGGCCTGGGCTACGAGGGGATCGTGCTGTTCCTCGACGAGCTCATCCTCTGGCTCGCCCACCGCGCGTCCGAGGCCGCATGGCTGCATAACGAAACGCAGAAGATGGTCAAACTGGTCGAGGCGCAGGAGGCGCAGCGGCCGATCCCGGTCATCAGCTTCATCGCGCGACAGCGCAACCTCGCCGAGATGGTCGGCGCCCAGTACGCCGGCGCCGAAACGGCCCGCCTGCACGACTCGCTCAAGCACTGGGAGGGGCGCTACGACATGATCGCGCTCGAGGATCGAGACTTGCCGGCGATCGTCAAGGTGCGCGTCCTCAAGCACAACGACGATGCCTCCCGGCTCCTCCTGGACGAGGCGTTCGAGAAGCTCAAGCGCGCCGCAGGCGCATCATGGCAGACTTTGCTCGGGCGCGACGACGCGGCGGCCTTCCGCAAACTCTACCCCTTCAGTCCGGCGCTGGTCGAGGCGCTCGTGGCGCTCTCGAACTCGCTCCAGCGCGAGCGCACGGCGATCAAGCTCTTGATGGAGCTGCTCGTCGAGCACATCGAGGATCTGCGCCTCGGCGACGTCGTCGGCGTCGGCGATCTCTTCGACGTCCTGTCCGGCGGCGACGACCCGGCCGACGGGGTGATGAAGGCCCGCTTCGACGCCGCGAAGCAGGTCTACCGCTACCAGTTCCTCCCCATGATCCAGCAGGGCAACGGGACCACGACGCCCGAGCGATGCCAGCGCCTCCGGCCGGGATTCCCGGTCCGGATCGGCTGCTCCAACTGCGCAGAGAAGGCGTGCCGCCTCGACAACCGCTTGATCAAGACGCTTATCGTCGCCGCGCTCGTCCCCGAAGTGGGCGTATTCAAGGAGGCCACGGCGAGCAAGCTCGCGCAGCTCAACCATGGGACACTGCGTGTGCCCATCCCGGGTGCGGAGGCGACCATCATCGCCCAGAAGCTCCGCAACTGGGCGAGCACCGTAGGGCAGCTCCACGTCGGGCCACAGAGCGATCCGACCGTGCACCTCGTCCTCGAGGGCGTCGACCTGGGGCCCATTCTCCAGCAGGCGCGCGAGCACGACACCTCGGGCGCACGACAGCGCATCATCCGCGATCTGCTCTTCGACGCCATGGGCGTCGACAAGGTGGCCGATTGGGGCAAGGACCGCATCCAGCCCTGGCGCGGGACGAACCGGCTCGGACACGTGCGCTTCGGCAACATCCGCAAGCTCGGCGACGAGCAGCTCTATTGCCCCGCCGACCATGACTGGCGACTGGTCGTCGACTACCCTTTCGACGAGAAGGACTTCGGGCCCCAGCACGATCTCCGGGCTCTCGACGACCTGGTAGAAAGGAGCGGCGGGACGTGGACGCTGGCCTGGGTGCCGAGCTTCTTCTCGAAGTCGATCAACGATCTCCTCGGCGAGCTCGTCATCCTCGAGCACATCCTCGAGACCAAGGACACCGAGCGGCAGGCCGTCGCGCATCTCTCGGTCGAAAACCAGGCACGTGCGCTGAATGATCTCCGAAACCTGCGCAGCCAGAAGAAGACCCGGATCCTCGGCGTGCTCGAGCAGGCCTATGGCTTGGCACGGGAGCAGGAGGGAGACCTCGACCCGAGCAACAGCGTCGAGACGCATCTGCGGCTGCTCAAGCCCGACGCCGTGCTCCAGCCCACCCTGGCGGCCAATCTGACCGACGCACTCGACGCGCACATCATGGCGCTTCTCGATGCTCGCTACCCGCGTCATCCACACTTCGCGCCCCCGCTGAAGAGCCAACGAATCACCCGGTTGATCGAGAAATTCGGCGACATCGTGGACGCCGAGGACAAACGTATCGCCGCCGATCGGGATCTCATCAAGGAGATGGGCGGCACGCTGGCGGAGCTCGGGCTCGTGCGCGTCACCGAGACGGCGGTACACCTGCTCGAGGATCGGACGCTCCAAGATTTGGAGAAGAAGCGGCAGCAGAAGGGAGTCGACCTGCCGACGGTCAGCGAGATCCGGCGCTGGATCGACGAGAGCGGCAGGATGGGTTTGCAGCGGGACGCGCTCGACCTCGTCGTGCGCTGTTATGCCCGCGCCACCGCGCGGACCCTCGTGCGCTTCGACAAGCCGTTCGAGCCCAAGGCCGGGCAAGAGATCCCCGACGACGTCGTGCTGGAAAAGCCTCCGCTCCCAGGCCAGGTCGAGTGGGCCAGGGGGCTCGTCGTCGCCGGCGACACGTTCGGGTTCACGCTCGCCGGCAAGGCGCTGCACGCCGACAACCTCAAGCGCTTCCAGTCCTTGCTTGCCGAACGGCTCGCGCCTGTCGCAGCAGACTGCGCGAAGCTTCCCGGCTTGCTCCGGACGCGTCTGATCGAGCTCTCGCAGTCGGAGACGGCGGACCGCCTGCGCACGGCCATCGCCGCGGACCGGCTCTGCGCGAGCCTCAACCAGAAGGGCGGTCTCGAGCAAGTCAGAGTGCTCGCCGAGGCGACGTTCGACACGAGCGCGAAGGCGGTCGGGCGGAGCATCGCGTCGGCCGTCGACGTGGTGCGCGTCCTCGACGACCCGCTGGTGTTTGGCGTCTTCGGTCAGCTCCAGGCCCGGCGCGGCGACCTGGCTGGCGCCCAGGAGATCACCGAGAGCGTCGCGCAGGCGCTCCGCCAGGACGAGCTGATCGAAAAGCTTGCCCCACGGCTACGAGCGCTGGCCGAAGAGGGACAGCGCCTCCTCGTTGTCCCAGGGTCTCTGGGCCGCACTCCATCGCCGCCGCCCGCTTCTCCAGGCGCCTTCCAGCGCACCATCGAGGCGCGGGGGCGAGCCGCAACGCGGGAAAGCCTGCGAAAGGCAATCGAGGAGATCGAGACCGCGCTCGAGGCATTCGATGACGACGTGCAGCTCGTTGGGACCGTGACCATCACGGGGAGGAAGAAGGGATGAGCGAAATCCCACGGCTGAGTCGCCACGACCTCACCGAACAGCTCGAGAAGCTGTATCGGTCGGAGCGCAAGCGTCACCTCGTCGCATTCTTTGGGACCGGCGAGGAGGAGGAGCTGCGCTTCGCCAACATGGATTCCTTCCACGTCGTCCCGGTGCGGAGCGAGCTCGAGCTGCGCGAGCGGTTGCCTTCCCTCGACGACAATGATGCCCGCATCGCGTTCTTGGTGCCCTGGGGCACGGAAGTGCCGCTCGATCTCGCGGGTCGCTTCGCTCGGAGCGGGCGGATCCTCCGCGTTGGCACCGAAGCTCGGCTCCTCACCCTGCTCGGCGCAAGCGAGGTCGAGGATGAGGCCCGCAGGAGCCGGCTCGCGACCTACCTGCTCTCGACGTCCTCGCCGGCCTCGATCAAGGTGCCCGCGGGCCGCGTCACGCTCACCGCCCTGTGGAACGCCTGGCTGGGCGCGGTCTGGGGCATCGACATATCGGGCGGCCTCGGTCTCGACACGCTGCTCGGCTGGGCCGCCCTCGATCAGCGAGGAGCGCGGTTCGTTGAAGCGATGAGTGCAGCGATCGCCGCGGGTGTACGCGACGAGCTCCTCGCCCACCTCACGGCGCAGTTCGGAGCGGCGGGCCCGGTGGTCTGGAAGGCGTGGGAGAACGCGCGGGGCTCCGCAGTGCTCGCTTACGCGCTGCTCTTCGAGACGCTTTCGTCGAGCGAGCACGCTGGCGTGAAAATGTGGGTCGGCCTGGCGCCACGGGCAGCGCTGGGCGTGACGAACGAGAGCACCATGGCCGCCGTGGCTAGGGCGCTGGGGGCATCGGCGGACGGGGCACTGCGCCATGTGGAAAAGAAGGCAGGGGCAACGCTGGTGCGCACGATCGTCCAGACGGCGGATGCGCTCGTCGAAAATGCCGACGTGCGGGAAGCCCTCGCGACGGATCGCCGACTTCCTTCGGCGTGGCGCGCTCGGCTTGACACACTCGGCCGCACACTCACGGCCGCCGCAGAAGCGCGTTCGGTTGCAAACGTCGAGCGTGCGGCGGCGGCCTACCGAGCGCTCGAGGGACACATGTTCTTCACCGATGCGGATGAGACTGTGCTGATGGCACGCGCCGAGATGGCCGTGCGGCTCGCAGCGTGGCTCTGCGTACGGCCAGATCGGGATCTCCAGGGAGCGCCGACACTGCACGCGGACGCCGAGCTGCTCGCGCGCTGGTATGCCGCCGAGGGCGGCTATGTAGACTGGGCACGACGAAACGCTCGAGGCACCGCTGAGGATGTGTTCGGTAAAGGAGTAAACGCCGTCGTCGCGGCCGCCGACGCGGCACGCGAAGAGCTCGATCGGCGCTTCGCGCGCTCGCTGTCGAGCTGGGTCGAAGCGGGTCGTCCATCGGCGCAAGTGGTTCCGATCGATCAGGCGGTGAAGCGCATCGCCGTCCGCTTCCTCGAAGACGACGACTCACGAAAACTACTCGTGCTGCTGATGGACGGCATGGCCTGGGCGCAGGCGGTAGAGCTCCTGCAGTCGCTCGGCGCCCGAACGGTCCCTTGGGGGCCGCTGGCCTGGCACGGCTCGGCAAAGGGCAAGATCGGCAACGGCATCTATCCCGCCGTGCTGGCGAATCTCCCGACGATGACCGACGTGAGCCGCGCGGCGTTCTTCGGGGGAAAGGCACTTCCGCCTGGTGCCGCATGGAACACGGCGAAAGACGTCGAGCGTTGGGCCGAGCACCGGGAGGTGAAGAAGCTATTCGCAGGCAGCACAGTGCCCAGGCTCCTTCTGCGCGGCGAAGGGCACACGCTCGAGGGCTCGGCCTCACCGGAGGCGCTGAGCCTCGTCGCCGATAGGACTCGGCGCGTGGTGGCGATCGTGATCAACGCCATCGACGCTTCGCTCAAAGGCGATCCGCAGCAGCGCCACGCGTGGACGGTGGAGAGCATCAAGTCGCTGCCCGATCTGCTCGATCGCGCCCGCGAGGCAGGCCGCGCGGTGCTCTTGGCGAGCGATCACGGTCATGTGCCCGCGGATCGTCTCGTCTCAAAGGGATCGTACAAGGATGCGGGGGCACGCTGGCGGCCGTGGACGTCACCCGACGAGGCGCTCGCGCCGTACGAGGTGGGCTTCCGTGGCGACACCGTCTGCAGCCCGAAAGGGGCCCATGGGGTGGTACTCCTGGCGGACGACGCCTCGCGCTACGGGGGAGGCGCTCACGCCGGCGAACATGGCGGGGCAACGCTTGCCGAGGTGGTTGCGCCGTGTCTACTCATCGGGTGCGAGGATCTCGGAGCGCCGGCACACGACGATCGCGCGCTCGACGTCGGCTCAGCGCACGTCCCGCCCTGGTGGTACCTCGAGGTTCGCACGCCGATGGCTGCCCCCGAGGTAACCCCCGTCGAGATCCCAGTCCGACCGAGGAAGCAGGCGAGCCAGGTCCAACTCGGCTTCCCGGCCCTCGCGGAGCCGATACCTCCTCCTGCACCTGCGCCTGCTCCAGTCGCCAAGCCTTCCACCTTCGCCTCCTCGCCAGTCCTCGCCTCGCTGGAGAGATCTGCGAGCGACCGGAAGCAGATCGTCGAAGCGGTCGACTTCCTCCTCGCGCGCCAGGGTGTAGCATCCGAAGCCGCCCTCGCGAGTGCCCTGAACGTGCCCGCATGGCGCATCGGAGGCGTGGTGGCAAAGCTTGGAGAGATCCTCAACGTCGATGGTTACCAGGTAATCCGCCACGACTCGGCGGCCAAGACGGTCCACCTCGACCGGGAGAAGCTCGCCCAGCAGTTCGAGGTGCAGCTTTGATCTCGCAGAGCCCGCTCAAACGACGCGAGATCGTCGATGCCCTGCGACTCGGAGCCGTTCCGCGGCATGGGCTTGAACTCTTCGCGGTCGGCCTCGATCCCTTCGAGAAGGCCATTGACGAGGAACTCTCGGCCTCTGCTGCAGGCCGCGGCAAGTTCAAGGCGGTGCGCGGAGAATACGGTACCGGCAAGACATTCTTCGCGAGCTGGCTCGAGCACCGGGCGCGGCAGCGCGCCTTCGCGACGACGCTCGTGCAGATATCGGAGTCCGACACGCCGCTCTACCGGATGGAGACAGTCTACCGTCGGGCCATTGAGGGCTTGCAGACGAAGGAATGGTCGAGCGGTGCCTTCCGCTCGCTGGTCGACCGCTGGTTCTACAACCTCGAAGAGGAGGTCCTCGCCCAGCCCGACACAGACGCCAACGACGCCGAGGCTGTGAGCCGGGCCGTGGGCCAGCTGCTCGAGCAGCGACTGGCGACGGTGAGCGCAACCCAGCCGCAATTCGCTGCCGCGCTGCGCCGCTGCCACACCGCACGGGTGAAAGAAGAGCACGCGATCGCAGAGGGCCTCGTCGCGTGGCTGATGGGGCAACCGAACGTCGCCGCCGACATCAAGCGGGCGGCGGGTCTCAAGGGTGATGTGGATCACGACGGCGCCGCGGGCTTCCTCCGTGGCTTGCTGGAGCTCCTCAAGCAGACGGGGCGCGCAGGGCTCGTGCTTGTGCTCGACGAGGTCGAGACGATCCAGCGCGTGCGCGCCGACAGCCGCGAGAAGAGCCTGAACGCGCTGAGGCAGCTCATTGACGACCTGAGCGCTGGGCGTTTTCCGGGTCTCTACGTGCTCATCACTGGCACGCCTCAGTTCTTCGACGGCATGCAGGGGGTTCAACGCTTGCCGCCGCTGGCGCAACGCCTCCAGACGGAGTTCGCTAAGGACCCCAAATTCGACAGCGCTCGCGCCGTACAGATCCGGCTTCAGCCTTTCTCTTTCGATCGCCTCGTCGAAGTCGGCCGGCGGATTCGCGATCTCTACCCCACCGACCACCCTGAGCGCATCGCGGCATGCGTGGACGACGCGCTCCTCGCGAGCCTTGCGCGCTCGGTCGCGGGCAAGCTTGGAGGCAAAGTAGGAATGGCTCCGCGTCTCTATTTGAAACGCCTTGTAGGGCTGTTGGATCAGGTAGATGAACATGCCGAATTCGATCCACTCGTCCACTACGAGCTGGTTGTAGCGGCAAACGAAATGACCGATGAAGAGCGCGACGCGGCCGGGGTCGTTCGTACGGTCGCCGACATCGCACTCGACCTGGGAGACGAAGACCGGCGCGCAGGCCGTGGAGACGATCTCGAATGAGCGCCTTCGAGCGGCTCTCGAGCGCTCTTCAGTACCAGATTGCCAACACACTGGGCTATGGCGAGCTAAGGCCTGTTCAGGAGGCCGCGATCCGCCCCGTGCTCGAAGGGAAGAACGCCGTAATCCTCGCTCCGACCGCTGGGGGAAAGACGGAGGCCGCGCTCTTCCCCCTCCTGGCTGCGATGGATACGGAGGACTGGCGCCCAGTATCGGTGCTCTATCTCTCACCGATCCGCGCACTCCTCAATAATCAGGAGGAACGCGTAGCGAGGCTCGCTGGCCTCGTCGGGCGCCGCTCCTTCAAGTGGCACGGTGACACGACGCCGAGCGCGCGCAAAGCGTTCCTTCGGGATCCTACCGACATCCTGCTGATCACGCCAGAGTCGCTGGAGGCAATGCTGATCAGCGCACGCGTCCCGACACGCGAGCTGTTCGCCGGGCTACGCGCTGTGGTCATCGATGAGGTTCACGCATTCGCGGCCGATGACCGCGGGGCCCATCTGTCTTCGTTATTTGAGCGACTGACGCGCTACTGTGGTCGCGACGTGCAGAGGATCGGGCTCTCGGCCACCGTCGGGAACCCAGGGGAGATCCTACGGTGGATCCAGGGGAGCTCGCTGCGTGCGGCAGAGGTGGTCGATCCGAAGGGAGCCAAGATTCCCCCCGATCTCGCACTCGACTTCGTCGCGACGCTCGAAAACGCGGCGACGGTAGTAAAGGCGCTGCACCCGGGTAAGAAGAGGCTGGTCTTCGTCGACTCGCGGCGCACTGCCGAGGGGCTTGGTCACATCCTCAGGCAGCTTGGGGTGACGGCGTTCGTCAGCCATGGATCGCTGGCTTTTCCGGAGCGACGCGACGCGGAGCGAGCTTTTCAGGAGGGAAAGGATTGCGTCATCGTCGCTACAAGCGCGCTGGAGCTCGGGATCGACGTGGGTGATCTCGACCATGTGCTACAGATTGACAGTCCATCGAGTGTCGCGAGCTTCTTGCAACGCATGGGCCGTACCGGACGGCGCGACGGAGCCGTGCCCAACTGCACCTTTCTGGTAACGAAGGAGATGGCCCTCCTACAGGCAGCGGCGATCATCCGGCTGTACCGGGGAGGCTTCGTCGAGGATGTCCGGCCGAGCCGCCGCGCAACGCACATTCTCGCGCATCAGCTCATGGGGCTGAGCATCCAGGCAAGCGGCATCGGCCGGGGCGATTGGTGGGCATGGCTCGAGGGAGCCGTCGCGTTCGAGGGGATCAGCGCCGAGGAGCGGCTGGCGATCGTCCAGCATATGCTGGATGCGACGATTCTGTCGGAGCAAGGTGGGAAGTTCTGGCTCGGAGTCGATGGCGAGAAGCGGTATGGGCGCGCCAACTTCCGGGAGCTGTACGCGGCGTTCGATGTCCCGCGGCTCGTGACGGTCCGTTCGAACACTGAAGAGATCGGAACCGTGGATGCGCTGTTCCTAATGACGCTCGATGCGGACCGAGTGCCAGCGAGCTTCACGCTTGCAGGGCGCGCGTGGGAGGTCCTGTCAATCGACTGGAGGCGCGGGCTCTGCGCGGTGAGGCCGGCGCCCGCTGGACGGCCGCCTCGATGGACGGGAGGGCCGCGACGCCTTGGATACGATCTGTGTCAGGCGATGCGGCGCATCCTTATGGAGGACACAGCGGACGCTAGCTGGTCTCCCCGGACGCGGAACGTGCTTTCCATGATGCGGGCGGAGCACACGTTTCTGCGAGACGCGGCCTCGCCGGTGCTGGAGAGCCACGAGGGGATCACGTGGTGGACGTTCGCCGGTGGGGGGGCAAACTTACTGTTGGCGCGAGTGCTGGAGGCCGAGATCGGGGAACAGTGCGTTAGCCGGAATCAGTCGATCACCTTCAAAGGCGAGGCGGGCAAGAGTATTGTTCGGGTGCAGCAGGTGCTCGCAGAACTGCGTGCCGCGGGAAGGCCGACGGAGGAGGATGCGCTCCGGCATTCAGAGGCGGTGGGGCGAAGCAGGGTTTCGAAGTTTCAGCCATGCTTGCCGGATAGGTTAATGCGAGAGCTTGTCGTAGCCGGTGTGCTAGATGTCGGAGGGGCGCGGCGAATCATCGAGGGTGCGGAACCAGAAACGTCCGTCGCGCATGCCAATGTGCTCGCCTCCGCGTAGGCTCTGTGCCTGAGATATGCACGACGTCGCCCGCAAGCACGGTCCGTCGGGGCGGCACCGCGGACAGGCATTTCCGACGGGGTGACGGGCAGCCGCGCCCCGGCCACGCCGTCGACGAGGTCTCCCGACGGGAGCGGTAAGAGCGGCATCGAGTGGGATCGCTTACACTGAAGCGCCGGCGAGACGGGCTGGCCAGGGGATCGCGAGGCCGGACGGTAGCTTCTCCACCGCCGAGACGGGTGCCACCCATCTTTTCCTGGAGCCACGTCCACCCGGAGACGGGTCCCACCCATCTTTTCCTGGAGCCCCTCCACCGCGGAGACGGGTGCCACCCATCTTTCCTTGGAGCCACGTCCACCGGGAGACGGGTCCCACCCATCTCCCGCGTGGACGCCCCACCTCACCCGGACGGGTTCACGGCATCCCGTCCACCCCCGGCAGGGGCTCCGACACGGCCTCAGGCTTCTTCGCCGGTCCCTTCCGGCGGGCTCTCCCCAGGTCGTCGACCATCTCGACGTACGGCGCCAGCAGGAACGCCGCGAGCGCCTCGCTCCCCGGGATCTCCGGGTCCCCATGGCTCTCGATCTTCTGGATCAGGCTCCGCAGCGCATCCCGGGCGGCGCTCCACTGCGGCCGGCCGTCGGTCGGCGCGCCCTCCTTGGCGATCACCACGTTCGTGAAGCCGTAGGCCTCGCCGAAGCGCGCGTGGGCGGCGACGAGCTGCTGGTAGTGCCGGCTCCCGCCGAACCCCTGGAGCACCGCCTGCGCGCGCTCCTCCTCCAGCGTCTTCATCCGCTGCACCATCGCCGCCCACTGGACGCGGGGCCGGCGCGTGATGAACCGAAGCCCCTCGGGCGCCGGGAAGAGCTGCGCATACAGCCAGCGCGCCTCCGACGGCGACGGCGTCTCCCCGTCGTCGGAGAGCCCGGCGGCGCCCGCGTTCCACTGCTCGAACGCGCGCCATCGGTCGTCGCTGTCGGTGTTCGCCGCGCTCCGCTCGGCCTCGGTCGGCGCCCCATGGCGCTGGTCGGCCTGCGCGCTCGCCCGCAGGCCGCGGAACCCCTGGAGCTCCGTCGCGGCCGCTTCGAACCGCTTCCACGGCCTGTCGATGTGCGGCGGCAGCGCCACGAGCGTCTCGAGCCCCCTGGGCAGCGCCGCGTCGCCCTCCTTGCGCTTGCCGCCCTTGGGCCGAACCACCGCCGCGATCCGCGCGCTCATCTGATCTCGGAGACCGATCACGTCGTCCGCGACGAGATCCGGGGGGAGGACGATGGTCGAAAACATCGGTGTTTCACTCACGGGGAAAACCTCCTGTGATTTCTGATCGGATCCGGCCTGTCGCCGTGGCGACACGCCGTGGTTTCGTTGCGGCGCGGCGGCACGGCAACCTACGTGCCGGCGCGAGATACGTCCCTATCTCCGAGCAACGTCTGAAGACGACACCCAGGAGCTGAGCGCAAAGCCCTGTCATGATCCGCAACGGATTGCGCTGTTGCGCAACGCTCCCGCCGGCGCCTCACGGCCGCGCGTGGCCGGCGGCGACGTCGAACACGTTCCCGCACGCGTCGTAGCGAAAGAGCTCGGCGCGCTCGTGCTCCGGGACATTCGCCAGGATCTGGCTCGCAGGGTCGTACTCGAAGCGGCGCGTGCCGTACGCCTGGTCCCACGCCTCGACGAGCTCCGAACACCAGAGCGCCTCCGCGACGGGCTGGCCAAGAGATCGCGAGGCCGGACCGTGGCCTCTCCACCGCGGAGACGGGTCACGCGCCACGCCGACCCCCGCGTCAGGTCACCGCCCGCCGCTGCGCCCACCCGTCAACGACGGCCGCCATGACCCGGATGAGGTCGCGCAGCCTCGCGCGGAAAGCGTCGACGCGGATGAACCTCGGAAACCTGTGGCTCGCCAGCATGTTGTAGCCGCGCCTGAACGTCCAACCCGCGGCCTCGAGGGCTTCACCTCGTCGCTCGAGCTCCACGAACAGCTCATCCTGGACCGCCGCGTGCTCCTTCAGCGCGGCGTCGCCGTGCTTCGCCTGCAAATCGCTCTTCGAGAGATACGGGTTCGTCTCACAGTGAAGATAGATCGCGAGCCCGTCGGTCGCCGTGTTCCACTGGAGCTCGAAATGGACCGACATGCCAGGATTGCCTCCTGATCTGCGCCGCTCCCACGACGGCTTGCTCCATTTGAAGAGCGGGATGTAGCCGCACCCCGGGTTGGCCGTGTGCCCATGGCTGGTGACGAACCCCTCGTCCGGCATCCGGGCCGCGTCGAGCAAGCGGAGGAACACGACGGCCTCGGTGACGAGGCCCGGGCGCCGATGCAGGTAGCGGAGCACCGGGGTCGTCAGCTCGGGCGCAGGCCAGGCGTCGTGCTCTCGTATCCGAGCGGCGAGCTCGCGCAGGAGCAGGCCCACCGTGTCCGGGTGGGTCGAGGCCGAGGCGGCCTCGGCCACCACGGTCCACCGGAGCGGCCTGAACCAGGACGACCTCGGCGGCGTGCCGTCAAGCGTCAGGAAGAAGCCCCGCTGGTTCGACTCCGGGGCGTCGAGGCCGAGCCGCAGGCACAGCTTCGTCCGCGCCTGCGGCACGGCATACCGCATCGTCTGCCTGTCGCCCTCGCCAGCGTGGATCTTCGCCTCGACGATGACGATCTGGCGCGCCTGGCGGGAGAAGAACACGAGGTCAGGCACGCTCTTCTCGTCCTCGCCGGGGGTCACACCGACGCGCAGGCGGCACATCCAGTCGGCTCCGGCCGCGGCCGCCGCTGGCACCCCGAGGGCAGGCAGCAGCGCGGCGCGGAAGCCCGCGTCGTGCGCGAAGGCGCGCGCGACAAGCGTGGTGTAGCTGTCCTCGCGATGAGAGATGCCGAGAAGATCGAAGGCGTCGAGCGACACGGACGACGCCTTCGGGATCGAGAAGCTGGCCACGAACGCGGCGGGCCGAGCCTTGATCCCCGTGATGGGCTCAGCCACCGCGAGCGTGACGTCGAGGCCGTCGAAGGCATCGGAGAGAGCGTCGCGGAGATCGCTCTTCAACGAATCGGCGATGGTGCCGGGCGGATCGAACAGCAACCGGAGCACCTCGCCGCCTCGCGACGGGAGCTGCCAGACGCCGGTCTTCTCGCCGAGACCGAGATCCTTCACGATCTCGCGGCCCGCGTCGGCGGCGGCAGTGCTCTCCACGGGCCTGTCGACGCGCGGCTCGTTGCACCAGCTCACGTCGCTCGCCGCCGGCGACTCACGCGCTCGACTCTCCCTCCATGCGACGAACCGGTCACGCATGCAGTTGCCGCACGGCCGGTAGCCTGCCGCGACGGCGGCCTCCTCGTCCGCGAAGAAGACCCGGTGCTGCGTGTACGCCTCTCCGTGATCGCGAATGGCGGCGAGCGCAGATCCGCAGTCGAGGCGGCCGTAGATCTTCGCCCTCGCGTTGCCACCCAGCGTGCCGGGCGTCGTGCTCTCGTACCTGTGCCCGTCGGGACCGAGGAGCCAGTACGTCTTGCGGGCGCCGTGCTCGGCGGGAGGGGCCACGCCCGTGACTGTACCGGATGTGCAGGAGCTACGCGACGGAGGCCTGCCGGACGCCTCCTCCGACGCGTCGCACCGAGCGGGTGTCCGCCTCCGGCACCGTGAGAAGGGTGTCCCGACGCACCGTCCCTTGCCGAACGCTGCTGGTCCTGGCGCCCTCTATCTCCACGCGGGCGTCACCAGCCGACCACGCGCGTGCTCGCCGCGCGGTAGCGCGAGACGTCGTCCGCGGTCTCGCTGCGCCAGCGCGCGCGGTCGATCGCGAACCGGAGGCGATGCACGCCGGCCTCGAAGGGCGCATGGTCCCCCGACGGCCCCACCGGGATCACGAGCGCGCGCAGCTCGTCGCCGCTGCCGAGAACCACGACCGGGACGTCGGCGTACGGAGGCGGCCCAGGGAGCGGCGCGGGCGCGAGCAGCGGCCGGTCGCGGTCGTCGAAGAGCCCCAGCTCGTCGGGCCCGAGCGCGGCGTAGCTCTCCGGGATCCTGTCGCCCGGGACCAGCGTCGCCACGCGCGGCGCGCGGCTCGTCTCGCTCGGGTCGACCCGCGGCGGCAGCTCGTACACGTGAAAGGCCAGCCCGCCGCGCGCGCGCTCGGCGCGCACGAGGCGCCGGAGCGCGCGCAGCTCGCTCGGGATCGGCGGGACCAGCAGCGCGTCGTCGGCGAGCTCGATCTGCTCCAGGAAGGTCGCGAACGGCGACGGGCGCGGCCTGCCCCGGATCGACAGCGGCGGCCAGCGCGGCGGCGTCGGGGTCGGCGCCGGCGCGCTCGCGCGGCGGTGCACCGACAGGGTCACGTCGCGGCTGAACGCGAGCGGCTCGGGGCTCTCGACGAGGAGGAGCTCGGTGGCGCCCCCCGCGACCAGCCGCGTGAGCGCGAGCCGCGACGGCCGCTCGCGGAGCGGCACCGAGAGCGCCGCTATCCATCGGCGGAACAGGGCGTCGCGCGCCTCGGCGTCCGCGCCCGCCGCCATCGCCGCGGCGATCGCGCGCGCGTCCTCCGCGAGGAGCGCGGCCGCCGTCGTGGTCGGCGCCCCGGCCACGCCCAGCGGAAGCTCCGGCAGCGCCCCGTCCCAGCTATCGATGTGCGCAGGGAAATCAACGTACCGGCTGGTCCGGAGGTGCGCGCGCCAGACGTCGAGCCCCTGCACCGTGAGCCCGGCGAAGCGCCCGCCACCGCGCGCGCAGAGGCCGATCCGCCCGCCCCGCGCGGCGCCGCGCTCCTCGTCCGGCTGGACCACCACGTCGCCCACCGCGGCGCGCACGCGATCGTCGTACGACGTCACCTCGAGCACGTAGGGGCGCGGCGCGTCGTCCGCGAGCGGACGCGCCGCGAGCTCGCGCACCACGCCGCCGCGCCGCTCGACCAGGCGCAGCCGCCGCGCCCCGCCCCGCTCGTCGATGAGCGCGAAGATCGCCTGCGCCACCGGCGCGCCCAGGACCGCGACCGCGATCCCGGCCTCGCCCCCCTCCGGATCGACGGTCGCGCGCACCTGGACGTGCTCCCAGCCCGCCTCGTCGCCGACCAGCGCGAGCTGCGCCGCGTCGCCGGGCGGGAACGCGGCCGGGCGCAGCGCGCCGTCGTCGACCGTCCAGGCAGCGGCGGCGCCGCTCTCCGCCACGAAGGTGCACGCGGTCGCGTCCTCGGGCTCGAAGCGGCGGCGCTCGATGAACGGCGCGCCCTCCGCGCGCACGCTGACGCGGTACTCCTCGTCGGGCTCCCAGCGCGCGGGCGCACCGGCCGGCGCGCCGAGATCGACCGGCTGGTGCACGAGGAGCTGCGAGGCGTGGATCCGCCGCGGCGCGGTACACGCGCCGGGCCGCGCCATCATGTTCTCCAGGCGGAGCCGGCGCGGGTCGGTCGACGGCGCGCGGCGGATCGGCGCGCTCAGCACCTCGGCGTCGAGGATCCGCGGGCGGCGCGGCGGCGTGATCGGCGACGGCGGCGACGGCGGCGACGGCGGCGACGGCGCGCCGCGGTGCGCGACGATCCAGTCCTCGACCGTCTGCGAGATCCGCTCCAGCCCCGCCGCGCCCCCGACCTTGTCCACGACCAGCACCCAGCGGACGAGCTGCTGGCGCTCCTCCGGATCACCCGGCGCCGGCGCGCGGTCGACGGGGAGGAGCACGTTCAGCCGCTCGTCGAACGCCACCGCGAGCGCCTCGGCGCGGTAGAGGCGATCGGCGGGCGCCGGATAGCGCGACTCGACGTACGGGTCGATCTCCTCGCCGACGAACGAGCACGCGTTCAGGCCGAGCGGACCGCGCGTGCGGAAGTACGCCTTCTGCTCGACGACCGCGTCCTGGTCGCCCGCCGCGGCGTAGCCGAGCACGACGCGGGTGCGGAGCGTGATCTCGTAGTCGGTGTTGGGGAGCCAGCCCAGCCGCCCGGCGCCGTGCACGCGCTCGTCCTGCGCACCGCAGCGGAGCAGGTCGAGGAGGACCTCGTAGGCCTCGCGCAGCGTGCGGTAGCGGAGCGAGATCAGCTCGACGGGCGGCTCCCCGCCGTCGGGCTCGACGTCCCCTTCCTTGCGGAGGAGCAGCGAGGTCATCCCGTCCGGCGCGCTCACCTGGATCGGCGCGGGGGGCGCCACGTCGGAGATCGCGAACTTCAGCGAGGCCACGACCTCGAGGCCGCGGTACGCCTCCACGACCAGCGCCGAGGCGGAGCGGAGCGGCTTCCAGGCCGCGTACACCTCGCAGATCGCCGCCGGCTCGTCGAAGCTCACCGCGGCGATCACCCCGGCGGGGCGCGCGCCCAGGCCGACGGCGGCGACGTTGGCCCCGCCGGGCGCGACCTGGGGCGGCACCACCACGGGCGGGCGCCCCCCGACCCAGCGGAGCGTGCTCGCGCTCTCGCTGAAGCGCTCGATCGCCGGCGTGCGCACGCCCGGCGGCGTGTCGTGGAAGTGGACGATGTGCCACCGCACCGGCCGATCGGCGCGCCGGCAGCAGGGCCAGCCGGGCAGCGTCGCCGCGACGATCTCGTCCGCCTCGGGGTTGCGCGTCGCGAAGGTGTAGGGCGTGTCCGCGTTGACGAGCAGCCGCCGCGGGTCGACGCGCCCCACCCGGTGCACGTCCGGGTCCCAGTCGAAGGTGACGACGGGGCGAAAGCGCGCCTCGAGCTCCTCGGCCGAGAGGCCCCCCAGCGCGTCGACGCGGGTCGTCAACGGATCGAGGAGATCGCGCCAGACGCCGTCGCCGAAGCGGCGGCGGCGGCGCACGCCGATCTCGACGATCTCGTAGCGCGCCTCCAGGTCGTTCGAGCGCTGGGCGCCGCCGGCGGTGCTCGTGGTGCTGGGCAGGGCGGTCGCCCACGCGTCGCACGAGGCGCCCAGGTCGAGCGCGATCACGCTGTCCACGGCGACCGGGCGGAGCGCCGCCAGGTCCGCGTCCGAGGGGCTCGCCGGCGCCGCGTCGCGCAGCGCCCGGAGCGCGTACGTGGGCCCGTCGCCCAGCTCCCCCGCCGGGCGGGTGACGCCGAGCGCCACCGCCTCGCGCGGGCCCGCGGGGCGGTGCGCCGACGCGCTCGCGAGCGGCAGCGACACGACCGGCATCGCCTCGGGGACCGGCGTCCCGTCCTGGCTCTCCCAGCGGAAGGTCAGATCGGGCAGGTACCAGGGGGTCTCGATCCGGAAGACCGTGCTCTTGCGGTGGTAGGTCGGGTCGCCGGGGCCGAGCGCCGCGACGTCGACCTTCACGTGCGCGCCGAAGTTGAAGCAGCCGAACACCTTGCAGCGGATCCCGGCCTCGACGACGAACTGGTGCCCCGACGCCACCCCCTCGTTGCGCCACTGCCCCATCACGACCTGCACGGTCAGGTAGACCTGCAGCTTCCCGAGCGGCCCGAGCTTCCCGCTCCCCTGCAGGGAGAGGCTGAGCGCCCAGACGTTGACGCTCTCGACGGTGGGGTCGAGCGCGTCGGCCTCGTCCACGCGGTGGTGGCAGAACGCGGCCGAGATCCCGAAGCTGACGCGCCCGCCGAACGCGAAGCGGAACTGCAGCCAGGTCGACGGATCGTTGTACTGCCCGATCGCGAGCGTGTCCGGCTTGTTGCCGTAGAAGAAGGTCCCGGTGAGCGCGGCGAGATCGGCAAGGAAGCTGGGCAGATCGTCGCCGAGGAGGTTCTCCAGCCCGAGCGCGATCCCGAGGAGCAGCCCGAGCTTGTCGCGCTGCATGTCCCACTCGAAGACGCCGAACGCGATCGGCTTCCTGGACTTCGCCAGGTAGAGCTCGACGCCGGCGAGCAGCCCCTGCTCGCCGGCGCCCTCGTGGTAGAAGAGGAAGCCGTCGAGCCCCATCGCCCGCGTCGCGGCGAGGTGGATCGTGAGCCCGATCCCGGCCGCGCCGGCGCCCTCGGCGGGCTGCCACGCGGTCAGCTTGCGCGAGAGCGGCACCGCGATGGCGTCGCCGCTCTGCTTGTACCAGCGGAACAGGCGCATGGACTGGCCGTGGCCGTCGGGAGGCGAGAGGCGCGGCGTCAGGTTCGACGTGAACAGCACGCGCACGTTGGCGAGCTCGGTGGCGCCGAGCGGCAGGCGCCCGAACGAGAGCGCGAGCAGCAGGTACGTGAACTCGTCGGCGCCGGTCACGCGCCCGTGGAGGAACTGCCCGCCGAGGTCGAACGCGCGCCCCAGCGCGTCGAAGCGGAACGAGAGCTCGATCCCGATCTCGCGGTGGTGGTTCGCCCCCTGGTCGTACTCGCTCACCATCCCCATGCCGGCCAGCTCGAACTTCCCCTTGCGGGCGAAGAAGCTGATCCCGTCGAGGAGCCACGGCGCCTGGGTGTCGTTGCTCCGCGCGAGCAGCAGCCGCAGCCGGTGCAGGCGCAGGCCGAACCCCTTGCGCCGCGCGTCGTCGGTGGACGCTGTCGTGGCGGGCGCCGCCGGCGCGCCGACCTCGGCGGGCTCGGGGGGCGTGGCCTCGCCGAGCGGCGTGCTGAGCCCCGCCGTCACGAGCAGGTAGAGCGCGCCGTTGTTCTCGGTCACCAGGCCGAGCTCCTCGATGCGCAGGCGGAGCTTGTCGGCGAACACGAAGTCGAGCCCGTCAGGGTCGTACAGGCTGCCGAGCGACGGCTTGCCGAACGCCCAGCCGACGTCGTGGAGCACCTGGAAGCCCGGCTTCCCCGACGCGTCCTGGAGCTCGAAGATCTGCCCCTCGCGGACGGTGTCGATCTGGAAGTCGCCGAGCAGCGCGAGGACGTCGGTCCAGGCGTCGTCGTCGCCGTCGAACACCTTCTTCAGCGACACCCCGAAGCGGAGCGCGCCGAGGCGCACGTGGGCCCCGAGGACGCGCAAGAACGTGACCGGCGCCGGGTTCAGCGCGCCGACGAGGAGCTCGCCGCCGTCGGTGAGCGTGACCTCGCCCTGCAGCGCGCCGGTCGGATCGTCGGGCGAGTCGCTCCACTTCACGTCGAACGCGGCGGGCGACTCGCCGCCGCCCGGGGTCTGGAGCATGAGGCGGAACAGCTTCAGGTACGTCCCGCGCACCTCGATCTCGACCGGCGCGTCGCGGAGATCCCACGCCTCGCCCCCCGCGTCGCCCGCGACGATGCTGCGGCGCAGGTGGAAGCGGCCGTGCGTGGGGATCGGCAGCGGCGGCGCGGTGCGGAACGGCAGCGCGACGTCCTCGAGGGCCAGCTCGACGGGATCCGCCTCGTCGCGGCGCGCGCGGATCCGCTCGACGAGCCCCTTCAGCGGGCCGCGCGTGGCGTCGAGATCGATCGTCCGGATCGTGATCAGCCCGGGGAAGCTCGCGTCCGTGTCAGCGATCGAGATGTCGTGGCGCGCCCACTCGAGCGCGATCTCGGGCCCCTCGCGCCCAGGCTCGACGTGGCGCGGGCGCGGCGTCGGGATGAGCTGCACGTCGTGGAGGCCGCGGCAGGGCAGCCCCGAGAGCTTGCACGCGCCGATCGAGAGCGGCACGACCGTGTCGAACAGGAAGTCGCCGGTCTCGGTCAGGCGCACGTTCACGCGCACGCTGACCCGCGTCGGGCCCGACTCGCTGGCGACGATCTCCAGGCTGTCCGCGTGATCGGGCTCGAACGCGTCGGTGAGCAGCTTGTCCGGGGGATCGCCGACGACGCCAGCGAGCTCCTCCTCGGTGTAGAGCGGCTGGACGAACCCGGGCGGGAGGTGCATCGCCACCGGGAGCCCCTGGATCGCCACCTCCAGCGCGCCCCCGGGCCCGCGGGTCACGAACAGCGTCGCGGGGAGGTTCGCCGTCGCGCGCAGGTGGAACGCGACCTCCGGGAGCTGCGCCATCACGAGCGGCAGCGCGACGGGGGGCGGGGTCACGTGCACGTCGGCCACGAGCCCCACCCTGTCGCCGTCGGCGCCGGGGCGGAGCCCGCGCAGCTCCAGCGCGTCCTGGAGGTGGATCATGAGGTCGCGGTAGAGCGCGTCGCCGCTGCCCCCCTCCAGGACGCCGACGAAGGGGCGCACGAGATCGCGCGGCCAGCGCTCGGCGGCCTCGTCCGGGGTGCTCACGCCGAGGAGCGTGTAGAGTCGGATCCGGCTCATGAGGGCGTCACCTCGGCGGAGAGCGCGTCGCGCCCGTCGAGCGAGAGCGCGCGCAGGCGGTAGCGGAAGACGCCCGGCGCGGGGCGGTGCGCGTGCGCCGCGACGTCGCGCGCGATCCGCCCGGAGACGCGCGACCAGGCGTCGCGATCGGCGGGCGCAGCCTCGAGGATGACCTCGGTCGCGTCGGCCGGAGACGGCCAGGTCCAGGTGAAGAGCAGCTCGGGAGGGCTGGCCGAGACCGAGAGCGCGGGGGCCGCCAGGGCGGCCCGCGGCATCGCGATCGCCCACGCCTCGGGCGCCGACGCGACCCCGTCCCGCGTGACCGAGACGGCCCAGACCCGCGCGCGCTGGCCGTCGACGAGCGCGAGGTCGAGGACCACGCGCCGCGAGGGCGGCGCCCCGGCCACGTCGGGATCGGCCAGGCTCTTCACCTGCGGGGCGAGGATCTCGCCCCCGAGGCGCAGGCGCACCCCCGCGCCCGGCGGCAGGTGCGCCGCGCCGGGGACGCGCAGGAGCTCGGCCTCGTCGCCGGAGGGGGCGCGGCCAGGGGCGACCGGGTCGACGCGCTGGAACAGGAGCAGGTGCGTGATCTCGCCGGGGCCCTCGACGCGCAGGCGCAGGCGCGCGCGCGGGTCGTCCGGCTGCGCCGCCTCGCGCCGCGGCGGCGGGACGCGGGTCGTCGCCGGCACGCGCACCACCCCGCGGAGCGTGCGCCCGTCGGCGGAGAGGCGCCCGGCCGCGTCGGCGAGCCGGACGCGGTAGATCCAGCGCGCGCCGCGGTTCGGCAGGGTCTCGGCGAAGCGCGGCAGCGCGACCTCCGCCTGCGTGACCGGCGTGAACAGGCGCGCGCGGTACGGGTGCGCGGCGGCCAGGAACACGGCGTGACGGTCGGTCAGCGCGCCGACGTCGCGCCCGTCGAGCGCGGCGAGGATCGCGGCGCGATCCGACGCGTTCGGCACCGCCACGTCCACCTCGGCGTCGCCGGGCGCCGGCGGCTCGAGGACGCGCGCGAGCACGCGGCCGTCGCTCGCGCGGTAGGCGCGGAAGACCTCGTCCGCCGAGCAGCGCTCGGGGCGCACGCGCTCGCTCCCCGAGAGCCCGGTGCCGGCGAGGAGCGGGGTCACGTCGAGGACGAGCCGCATCGGCCGATCTCCCGGCTCGGGCGTCACCACCGCCGGCACGTCGGCGAGCGCCGGCGCCTCGACGAGCGCCGGGCGCCCCTGCCAGCGCCCCTCCACCTCGACGGCGGCGATCGCGCTCTCGTTGCCCGGGCGCGCGTCGTCGGGCGCGAGCCGGTCCGGGACGTAGTCCTGCGCGTCGGCGGCGCTCACGCCGACGAGCGCGCGGTCGTGCGGGTGATCCGCGCGGAGGTCCAGGAGGTCGAAGATCGGCGCGGACTCGTACGCGGCGTCCGGGCCGATCGCCCGCACCTCGACGCGCGCGCCCCACGCGGGCGCCGTCGTGCGGTCGGGCGTCAGGTGGACCGGCAGCACGACCGCGCCCGCGCGCGGCACCGGGAAGGCGCCGCCGGGGAGCGGCACCTGGGCGCGCAGGGTGATGGAGAGCGGCGTCCCCGCCGCGCCGCCGTCATGGGCGAGGATCTCGAACGGGTACCCCGCGTCCAGGCGGAGCCGCCGCGCGGCGTTCGCGAGCACCGGCTCGCCGAGCGTGAGGGTCGCCAGGTACAGGCCGCCCGAGCCGGACACCGCGGAGAGCACGCCCGGGATCGCGTCCAGGCGCCGCCGGGTCGCGTACACGCGGAACTCGGTCGCGTCGGGGTCCTCGGCGCGCTGCGCGGCGTGCCACCCCCAGCGGAGCAGGACGGCGCTGCCGTGCGCGCCGAGGAGCGCGCGCTCGTCGTCGGTCAGGTCGGGCGCGCCGGCGACGAGGACGCGCGCGTGCACCCCGGTCGGCGCCGGGAGCGTGAGCGCGTCGGCCTTGGCCTCGTCGGGCCCCGCCGGCAGCGGCGGCGGGCGCCGCTTCTCCAGGCGGAGCTCGCCGGTCTCACACCACGCCGTCCCCGCGCGCCCGACCGCGTCCACGGCGCGCACGCGGTAGCGGTGGCGCGTCCCCGGCTCCGGGCGCGGGCGCCGCACCGGCGCGCCCCCGTCGGGGAAATCGAACACGTCGCGCCAGGCGAGCGTGAGCCCGCCGGGCGCCGGCGACAGGACCTCCGGGAAGGACGCCATCAGGTCGCCGCCGACCGTCATCGGCGGCAGCGCGACCTCGTCGCGGTGCCCGGTCACGTGGTTGTCCTCGTCGAGGAGCGGGGTCCAGGACGGCGCTCCGCCGGCGGGCGTGTGCTCGATCTGGAACAGCGCGGCGTCGATCGGAGGGGGCGGCAGCTCCGCGGGCCATGCCTCGATCCCCTCGGTCGGCGCCGGGATCCAGCGCACCTCGAAGCCGAGCGCGTGGCGCGGCGGCGGCGGCCCGAGCGGCGCGTGGCCGGTCGCGACGCTCTCCGGCTGCTGCAGGTTGGCGAGCCACGCGGCGAGCGGCGCGGCCGGGCGCGGCGTGTCGGCGAGGACGAGCGGGGGCAGCACCACCGCGCGCTCGACGATCGCGGTGGAGCTCTTCGCCGGGAAGCGGAGCGCGCAGAGGAACCCCTCGCCCCCCAGGCGGATCTGGTGCACCGGCGTCGCGAAGGAGAGCGCCGGGCGATCGCCGGCGGGGACGCTCGCCTCGGGCCCCTGCGGCAGCCACGGCGCCCCCGCCGCGTAGGTCAACGAGTGCGCCGCGTGTCCCAGCTCGAGGACGAGCGACGTCACGGCGACGGGCAGATCGATCACCGCGCTCCAGCCGCCGGTCCCGGGCGTCAGCCACCCGGGGTCGCGCCCCGGGGAGAGCGCCACGCCGCGGCGCGTGAGCGCGATCGGATCCGACGGGCGCGGATCGGCCAGCTCGACCAGGCGCGGCTGCGAGAAGCGGACGCGCACGTCGCCGAGCGACAGCTCCGCCGGGAGCTGCGTGGTCGCGGGGGCGGTGTGGAACCCGACCACGCGGTCCGTGAGGTCGGCCTCCGGCCAGCCGCCGCTCACGCGGTACTGGTAGACCTGGCCCGGCACGAGCGCGGGGTCCGCGTCGAAGTACGCGAAGCCGAGCACCCGGCGCCAGCGCGGGTGCGCGATCACGGCGCGGAGCGGATCGAGCGCGACCAGCTCGTCGTGGCGCAGCTCGGGGTCGTCGCGGAGGAGCAGCGTCAGATCGACCGGGCGCGGCGGCCCGGCGGCGGTGACGACCTTGCGCAGGATCCCGGTCAGGTGCTCGAGCTCCCCGCGATCCAGGGCCTCGCCGGGGAGGAGCCGGCGCTTCGCCTCGTCGTACTCGTCATCGGCGCTGGTCAGCCTCGGGTCGAGCTCGCGCAGCGGGAGCTGCAGGCGCGCGATCGTCGCGGCGTCGCGCCAGTCGTCCTCCCTGGCCGGCGGCACGCAGACCCCGAGCGCGGTGAGCCCGCGCGCGTGGACCACGACCGTGTCGATCCCCGCCGCGACGAGCTCGTGGGCCGTGTTGCCGGCGACGAGCCGCCCGCCGGCGATCACCTTGCCGTCGCGCAGGGCGACCGCGAGGCTCGCCGTCGCCTGGACGGGGACGCGCACCCCGTCGCTCGGCCGGTCGAGCTCGATCGTGATCACCTCCCAGGGGATCGTGCCGACGGCGCTCGCGGCGGCGGGCGTGCCGGCGGCGAGCGTGCCGGCGGCGAGCGTGCCGGCGGCGGCGCGCGCCCCGGCGGCCCCGCCGGCGGCGCGCGCCCCGGCGGCGGCGACGAGCGGCGCCGGCGCGGCCCCGACGCGGTCGGTCAGCACGCCGAGGCGGATCCGCAGCTCGCGGCGCGCGCGCAGCGCGGCGAGCTGGTCGGCGGTCAGCGAGACGCAGTCCCAGCGGGGGCGCGGGGCCGCCTGGCGGCGCTGGATCGTCCACCCGGCGGGGGAGTACAGCCAGGCATGGGGGCCGCTCCAGAGCAGGTGCACGCCGACGATCGGCGGCTCGACCTGGGGGATCGCGCGCGCGAACAGGCTCACGGGACCGGCCCCTCCGTGGGTGCGGGATCGGTCCCCGTCGTCGGGTCGATCACGAGGTTCCAGGCGGTGCGGTGGAAGAACGAGAGGAACCCCGCCGGCACGCCCTCGAGGAGCAGCGCGAGCGCGCCGATCAGCGTCATCGGCCAGAGCTGCGTGTCGGGGAGCGACAGGAAGGGGCGGATGTCCGTGCTCTCGAGCGGCGCGAAGCGCGACCCGCCGAGGTGCGGCCGGCGGAAGAGCTCGAACCCCGCGATCGCGTCGCCGAGCAGCGCCCCGCCCTGCGCCGGCGGGATCCCCAGGTGCTCGGCCCAGAGCGCGGTGCGGAGCGCGCGCGCCGGGTTGTCGGGCGCGCCGCGCAGCTCCTCGGGGATCGCGAAGACGTTGATCTCGCCGTCGTGGAAGAAGCCGCGGCGGTTCAGGTTGGTCGAGCCGATCGAGACGAAGACGTCGTCGATCATCATGCACTTGGCGTGGACGTAGATCCCGGCGGGCTGCGAGAAGGTGACCGCGGCCCCCGCGCGGTGCGCGCGCGGGTGTGCGCCCCAGCGGCCGCTCGCCGAGATCCCGCCGCGATCCACGACGACGCGCGCCGCCGGCTCCCCCTCGTGGACGACCGGGCGGGTGACGCTGCGCGCGAGCATCAGCTCGCCATCGACCCAGAGCCACGACGGCGCGCCGATCGCGCGCGCGGGCGGGCCCACGTACAGCTCGGTCGCCCCGGGCGCGAGATCGCCCACCAGCCACGCGCGCCCGCGGCTCGCGAAGCGGTCGGCCCGGCGCAGGCGCGGGCGCCGCTGCGGGTAGCCGACGATCATCCGGTCGCCCCAGACCTCGCGCAGGCGCGCGAAGACGTGCCGCCGGCGCAGGTCGCCGAACGGCTGGTCTCCCTCGCCGGGCACGACGATCAGCAGGCGGCGGCAGCGGTCGGCCCCGCCGGCGGCGCGCAGCGCGTCGACGAAGACATCGTCGGGGGTGAAGTACTGGTCCTCGATGTAGATGTGGTCGCGCGCCTGGCCGATCGCGGCGAGGAGCGTGTCGTAGGTGCCGCGATCGCCGCCGGGCGCGAACTGCAGCGCGGGCGTGCTGCGCGGGTAGGTGCGCCCGATGCGCGCGATGTGGCGCGCGCCTGTGTGCTGGGGCATCGCCGCGGCGACGGGCGCGGGGAGCTCGGCCTCCAGCGCGGCGGGGTCGATCCCCGCGTCGCGCGCCCAGCGCTCGTAGAACGCCCGGAAGGCGTCGGCGACGACGGGCCCGCTGAAGCGGGCGTGGACGTCGTGGTACGGCCCGCCGATCTGGTGCCCCGGGGAATCGAGGCGGTTGCGGTTGACGTCGATCCCGCCCAGGAACCCGACGAACTCGTCGCCGCGCGCGTCGGCGCGCCGCCGGACGAGCTGCATCTTGTTGTGGTACACGCCGAACTGATCCGCGTCGTCCTCGAGCCCGAACAGCGGGCTGTCGCCGTACCGCGGCGCGAGCGGGTTGTCGGCGAGCCGCGCCGGGTTGCTCGACCAGACCGCGGTGCCCGGCGCGAGCGCGTTCAGATCGTCGACGGTGGCGCGCGCTGTCTCTAGCATCCCCACGAGCGCGTCCTCGAGCCACCCCAGCTCGGCGGCGGCCAGCCCGAGCACGCCGGCGACCGCCGGCAGCGCGAACCAGGCGAAGACGACCCAGTCGTCGGTCTCGGCGGTCGGCGCCGAGAAGTTGAACACCTCCGCGGCGAGCTTGATCAGGAGCTCGGTCACCAGCGTCGCGTGGCCGAGCGCGATGAGCAGGAGCGCCGCGGCCGCGCGCGAGCCCGAGAGCTCCGGGTCGCGCAGGTTGAGGAACCGGTTCGCGAGCACGAGGACCGCCCCGTCGCGCGCGAGGATGTCCTCCGCGAGCTCGACGACATCGGTCCGTGCGCCGCCGGGGAGGAGCTGGAAGCGGTTGAAGGTCCACCCCGTGAGGTGGGCGCGGAAGCGGGCGCCGGGCGGATCCGCGGGCGTGCGGACGCACGCGCGCAGGTCCTCGACGAGCGCCTGGAACGCGGCCATCCCGTCGACGAGGGGGATCACGAGGCTGTTCGCGTGGTAACGCTCGACCGCGTGCCCGGGCGGGACGGGCGGGTACCAGCGCGCGAGGTCGAGCACCTCCAGGGTCGCGCGCGGCTCGGCGAGCGCCGGCACCCGCAGGAACGCGCCCGGCGGGCTGCTCACGCGCGTGCCGACCAGCGCCTGCACCGGCAGCGACGACCCGGTGAGCGCGTCGCCTGCCCAGCGCACCGCGACGTGGTGCCCGGGCGGCGGCGCGAACAGCGAGCCGACGGGCGAGGCGGCGGCGGCTGGCTCGAGATCGCCGTCGGCGCCTGCGTTGACCGACGCGGTCGCCACGGCGACGCCGTCCGGGTCACGCCGCAGCTCCAGGTCGAACCCGGCCGCGGCGCCGAGCGGGCCGCCGTCGTGGCGCACGGCGACGAAGCGCCGCGCCGGGCCGCCGAGCGTCGCGAGCTGCGCGCGCCACGCCGCCGCGGCCGCGCCGTCGCCCGCCGCCTCGAGCGCGTCGGCGATCAGCCCGAAGGCGGTGACCGGCGGCAGCGCGGTCCCGTCCTGGAACAGGACGCCGACGGAGAACACGGCCCCCGGGGTGAGCTCCACGATCGGCGCGCCGCGGAGCAGCAGCGCGTCGTCGAGCGGCTCGGCCGGCGGGAGCGCGGCGGCGACGGCGGCGAACGGCGCGACGTAGAAGGTCGGCACGCCGCGCGTCCCGAGGCGGCGCAAGGTCTCCTCGAACAGCGGCGGCGCGCCCGGGGTGTGATCCAGGAACGGGAGCGGCGACAGCTCGAGCAGCTCGACGCCGCCGCCGGGGAGCGGCGCCGCCGGATCGAGCGCCACGCGCCGCACCGCCGCGCGCACCGGCGAGGTGACCGTGTGCGCGAGCTCTCCTGCGCGCAGGCGGACCTGCAGCAGCGTCACGCGCCGGGCGGCGTGGCGCGCCACGCCCGGGCGGGTGATGACGACGGGATCCGGCGCCGGCACCGGCTGTGGCGGGTCCGGCAGCGTGATCGTCGCTTCGAGCACACGCTCGAGGTGCACCGGATCGAAGAGCGGATCGAAGCTCGCCATGCACCGCGCCCCCCTTGGACGCGCGTTGACCGAAGGCCGCATGGTACGGGCCGCCGCGCCGGGGTGGCAATGACGAAGCGGCCGGGCGAGGCGAGCGACGACGGGCTGATCCAGGTATCGAGTATCCACGCCGCGCCGCGGTGAACCATTCGCGAGCTTGCGACAGTTCAGCAGGATGAACATTTCCAATAAACCGGTCCCATCACCCGGTGTCCATCCAAACACTAAATCGTCCATCTAAACACTAAATAACAATACCTTAACATCGCATCCTTGAGACGCGATCGTCGGGTGAACAGGCCTCGCGTACCGCTGCGGCACGGCTCTCTTACGCATCGTCAGGGCACGGCTGCATCCGTCGATTGGCGGGCTAGACAAGCCCTCTCCTTCGTGTCATGACCATGCGCCCATGGCTTGAGCGTTCCCCGTACCCCACGACCCTCTCGGGCTCGCAGCGGAGCGAGCCCGGAGCCCGGCGGATCGTCTCGACCGTTTGCGCCCCCCTGAGTCTCCCGCGAAGCCTCCGATTCGCTGCGGGCGACACGCATCGCTTCGATGGGTGAAGTGCCTGTGCCCACGCTGGTGGTCTTGCGTGCTTGCATCGAAAGGAACTGTTCGTGACAGCTGGTATGACATTTGCCCGACATGCGCCCAGTTCCGCACAGGATCACTCGTTTGAATCTCGGAGCGCCATGACATCGCTGCCCGAGCTGCTCGCTCGCCGCGCGGAGGAGCTCGGCGACGCGCCTGCGTACATTCATTCTCACGAAGGCGAGGAGGAGACGGCGGCGCTCTCGTTCGCCGCGCTACACGCCCGCGCTCGAACGATCGCCGCCTTCCTCCGGAAACACTATCCTCCGAGGAGCCGCGTCCTCCTCCTGTTCGCCCCTGGGCTCGATTTCATCGAGGCGTTCTTCGGCTGCCTGTTAGCGGACATGGTGGCCGTCCCCACCTCCCTTCCGCGACCGAATCAGGCGGAGTCTCGGTTCGACGCCATCACGGCCGACTGTGCTCCTGCGTGCGCGCTCACCTCGCGACCCATGCCGCGGGAGAGGAGCGCATCGACCTCGCGCTCCGGGTTGACCATTCACACGCTGCCCATTCACACGCTGCCCATTTACAAGCTGGAAGAGTGCTCCTCGGGCACCGCCGCCGAGCGCACCGACGCCGGGCGTGCCGACGGCGCGCCTGGCGCGCCCGATGACGTCGCGTACCTCCAATATACCTCCGGCTCGACCTCCAGCCCCAAGGGCGTGATGGTCAGCCATCGCAACGTCCTGCAGAACTGCCGCATGCTCGCCGACGGGTTCGGGATCGAGGGCGGCGACACCTTCGTCAGCTGGCTGCCCCACTTTCACGATCTGGGGCTGATCCACGGGATCATGCTGCCGCTCTTCGTGGGCGGCAGATGCTACAGCATGCCTCCGGCGTCGTTCATCTTCCGGCCCATGCGCTGGCTCGAGGCGCTGTCGCGCCACCGCGGCCACCATAGCGCTGCTCCGAACTTCGCCTTCGATCTCTGCGTGACGAGCTCGACCGCCGAGCAGCGCGCCCGGCTCGATCTGTCCGCGTGGAAGACGGTGATCAACGGGGCCGAGCCCGTCCGCGTGGGGACCCTCGCGCGCTTCCTCGCGGCCTTCGCGCCGAGCGGATTCCGGCCCGACGCGCTGCGACCCTCCTATGGCCTGGCAGAGGCGACGCTGGGGGTCAGCGTCTCGCCGAGGCGCCCGCCGCGCGTCGTCAAGGTGAGCTCCACGGCGCTGCAAGAGGGGCGGGTGCGCGCCCGCTCCGCCGCGGAGACCGACGCGCAGGAGCTCGTGAGCTGCGGCCGACCCCTGGCCGACACGCGCGTCGCGATCGTCGATCCAGCCAGCGGAGAGCCCGCCCCGGATCTGCAGATAGGCGAGGTGTGGGTCGAGAGCAGCGCGGTCGTGAGCGGCTACTGGCAGAACCCGGAGGCCACCCGCGCCTCGTTCGGCGCGCGGCTGCGCGGGGCGGGCGACCTGCGCTTCCTGCGGACCGGCGATCTCGGGTTCTTGCAGGACGGGGAGCTGTTCATCACAGGACGGCTCAAGGACGTCATCATCGTCCGGGGACGCAATTACTATCCGCAGGACATCGAGCTCGCGGTGTGCTCCGCCCACGAGGCCTTTGCCCCCGACGGGGGAGCAGCCTTCTCGGTGGGCCTCGAGGACGGGGTGAGCCTCCCTGTCGAGGATCCGGAGGCGATCGTCGTCTGCCAGGAGATCAAGCGCGGGCAGCGCGGGCTCGACCTCGAGGCGCTCGCGCGCGCCGCGCGGCGCGCCGTGGCGCAGCAGTTCGGGCTGCCCGTGCACGCGGTCGTGCTCCTCCCCCCGCGCCGCCTCCCCAAGACCACGAGCGGGAAAGTGCAGCGAAGGGCGTGCAAGGCGGCTTTCTTGCGCGGTGAGCTGGAGCCCCTCGGCGTGTTCCACGGCGCGCCGACGCGCGATGGAGCGCCCGGCGCGGCCGCGGCGCAGGACGGGGCCGCCGCGGCGCAGGACGGGGCCGCCGCGGCGCAGGACGGGGCCGCCGCGGCGCAGGACGGGGCCGCCGCGGCGCAGGACGGGGCCGCCGTGGCGGCCGGCGCGCAGCCCAGCGAGTCGGGCTGTACCGCGCGCCTCGAGGCGCTCGTGGGAGAGATCCTTCAGCTGGACGCCGCGCAGCTGCGCTGGGACGTGCCGCTCGTCGAGGTCGGGCTCGAGTCGGTCAAGGCGATCCAGCTCGCGGAGCGCATCGCCAGGCTCAGCGGCAGGCAGATCTCGCCGGTGAGTTTGATCGAGGGAATGACGTTGACCGAGCTTCTGCGCCTGATCGCCGAGCCGTCGCCGCCGGGCGGCCGCGAGGGCGAGGCCCCCCTCGTCAGCCCAGGCGACGACGACCCGGAGGCCCCCTTCGCCCAGACCGACGTTCAACGGGCGTACCTGGTCGGGCGCGAGAGCGCCTTCGACCTCGGGGGCGTCGGCTGTCACGGCTACCTCGAGCGGGAGTGCGACGGACTGGATCTCGAGCGCTTCGAGCGAGCGTGGAATCGGGTCATCGCCCGGCACGGGATGCTCCGGTCCGTGTTCACCGAAGACGGGCTCCAGCGAGCGCAGCGGACGGTGCCCCGCTTCGAGCCGAAGGTCTGGGACCTCCGCGCGATGACGCCGGCCGACGCCGACCGGGCGCTCGATGACATCCGTCATCGGCTGTCCCACCGCGTGTTCACGCCCACGGAATGGCCCCTGTTTGACGTCGCCGTGTCGCTCCTTCCAGACGGCCGGCGCCGCGTGCACATCAACCTGGATCTCCTCGCGCTCGACGCCTGGAGCTGCGGGATCGTCTCGCGCGATCTGGAGCGCTTCTACGAGCAACCGGAGATCGAGCTCCCGCCGCTCGGCGTGACCTTCCGGGACTGCATCGTCGATGCGGAGCGCCATCGACAGACACCGGAGTACGAGCGCTCGCTCTCGTACTGGCGCGAACGCGTGGCGAGCCTCCCCCCCGCGCCCGACCTGCCGCTCGCCAGGAAGCCTCGAGACGTCACGCCCCCCCGGTTCGTGCGGCACGAGGGGCGCCTCGACCGGTCCGCGTGGGAATCGCTGAAGAGCCGGGCGAAGTCGAGCCGCCTCACGCCTTCGGCCGTCGTCCTCGCGGCGTTCGCCCAGGTGCTCGGGAGGTGGAGCGCCCGCCCGGAGTTCTCGCTCACGCTGACGTCGTTCGAGCGTCCGCCGCTGCACGAGGACGTCTCGGAGATCGTCGGCGACTTCACCACGGTGGTGCTCCTGGGCTTCGACGTGGGCCGGCACCGGGGGGTCGCCGAGCTGGCCCGCGCCACCCAGGACCAGATCTGGAGGGCGATCGAGCACCGGCGCGCGGGGGCGATCCCGGCGCTCCGCCAGCTGCGCGCGCCGAGCGTCCCCGTGGTGTTCACCAGCCTGCTCGGCCAGGGAGGGGCCGAGCCGCAATCGCTGTTCTCCTGGCTCGGCAAGGAGGTCTTCATGGTCACCCAGACGCCGCAGGTGTGGCTCGATCATCAGGTGACCGAGGACCAGGGCGACCTCGCGTTCTCCTGGGATGTCGTCGAGGGGCTCTTCCCCGAGGGGATGGTCGCAGCGATGCTCGAGTCCTATCTCGATCTGCTCGCGCGGCTGGCGCGGGGCGACGAGGCGTTCCAGCGGGCGAGGGTCGCGCTCCCGATCTCGCAGCAGGCGGCGCGCGCCGAGGTGAACCGGACGCAGCGGGCCGCGCCGGACGAGCTGCTCCACGCGGCGTTCCTCCGGAGCGCGGCGGCCCGCGGCGAGTCGCCCGCGGTGATCGCGCCCGAGGGGAGCATCACCTACGGGGAGCTCGACCGGCGGAGCAGCGCCCTCGGCCGAGCCTTGCGGGCCCGCGGCGCGCGCCCCAATACCCTCGTCGCCGTCGCCTGCGAGAAGGGCGTGGCGCAGGCGCTCGGGACGCTCGGCATCCTCAAGTCCGGGGCTGCCTACGTGCCCGTGGATCCGACCTGGCCCCGAGAGCGGATCTGGGGAATCCTCGAGCAGGCCGCGGCGCGGATCGTCCTCACCCAGGCGCGGTTCGCGGAGCCGGCCCGGTGGCCCGCGGGGACGATCGTCGTGCCCCTGGACGCGCCGGGCGGACCGTCAGAGGACGAGTCGCCCCTCGAGGCCGTTCAGCGGGCTGACGACCTGGCCTACGTCATCTTCACCTCGGGCTCGACGGGAAGGCCGAAGGGAGTGGCGATTGACCACCTCGGCGCCGTGAACACCATCGCGGACGTGAACGCGCGCCTCGGCGTGAATGCCTCCGATCGCGTCCTGTCGCTCTCGTCGCTCGCCTTCGATCTGTCGGTCTACGACCTCTTCGGCCTGTGGGCGGCGGGGGGCGCCGTGGTGCTGCCCGAGCCGGCCCGGCTGCGCGATCCCGGCCACTGGGAGGAGCTGATGTCCCGGCACGGCGTGACGCTCTGGAACACCGTCCCGGCGCTCATGCAGATGCTCGTCGAGCACCGGGCGCGCCGCTCGGGCGCCCCCGCGCCCCTGCGCGCCGCGCTCCTCAGCGGGGACTGGATCCCCGTGACCCTGCCCGATCGCATCCGTGAGACGTTCCCGGGCGCGTCGGTGCTGAGCCTCGGCGGGGCGACGGAGGCGTCGATCTGGTCCATCGCCTACCCGATCACCCACGTGGAGCCGAGCTGGAAGAGCATCCCTTACGGCAAGCCGCTCGCGAACCAGCGGTTCTACGTGCTCGACCGGGCGATGGAGCCGTGTCCCGACGGGGTGTCCGGGCGCCTCTACATCGGCGGCACGGGCCTCGCGCGCGGGTACTGGCGCGACGAGGAGAGGACGCGCGAGCGCTTCGTGACGCACCCGGAGACCGGCGAGCGACTGTACTGGACCGGCGACCTGGGACGCTGGCTGCCGGACGGGAACATCGAGTTCCTGGGACGCGAGGACTTCCAGGTGAAGGTGCAAGGGCACAGGATCGAGCTCGAGGAGATCGAGGCCGCGCTGCTCCAGCACCCCGGCGTGGCGAGCGCCGCCGTCTCGGTGGGGAGCACGGCGAGCGGTGGAAAGCGGCTGATCGCCCATGTCGTCCCGGCCCCGGGCAGGGCGCTCGAGACCCCCGCGCTGCGGGCGTTCATCGCCTCGAAGCTCCCGGACTACATGGTGCCGAGCGCCTTCGTGGAGCTGCCCCGCCTCCCCCTCACCAGCAACGGCAAGGTCGATCGCAGCGCCCTCCGCGATCCGGGGCGCGAGTCCGGCGTGGAGGCGCCACCCGGCGAGCCTCCGCCGGGCGTCGCGGCCGATCCGGCGCTCGCGCCCGGACTCGAGGAGCTGCTCCGCGAGCACCCGAGCGTCGAGGCAGCGAGGGTGGAGCGCGCGGCCGGCGAGCGAGCCGGGCTGGTCGCGTACGTGACGGCCCGGGAGGGCGCGGCGGACTCGACCTTATCCTTGCTGCAGGATCCGATCGCGCGGCTGAAGTACAAGCTGAGCAAGCCGGCGCAGCGCGACGATCTCTCCGGGGCTGCCATCCCGCTGCTCGCCCGCGCGCGCACGGACGAGGAGCTCTCGGCGTTCGCGCGGCGGCGCAGCTATCGCCAGTTCGGGAGCGAGCCCATCGCCTTCGAACGCCTGGCGCACTTCCTGCGGCAGCTGTCTCCGGTGAGGCTGCCAGGCTATCCGCTCGCCAAGCAGCTCTACTCCTCGGCGGGCAACCTGTATCCGGTGCACGCGTACCTGTATGTGAAGCGGGATCGCATCGAGCGGGTCCCCGGCGGCACATACTACTTTCACCCGGAGCGTGAGCAGCTGGTCACGATCCAGCTCGGCGCGCACATCGATCGCTCGGTCCACGGAGGCCCCAACGGGCAGGCGTTCGACAGCTCGGCCTTCAGCGTCTATCTCGTGGCGGACCTCGGCGCGATCGAGCCGGTGTACGGCAGCCGGGCGCGGGATCTGTGCCTCATGGAGGCCGGCATCCTCGCCCATCTGCTCGAGTCGACGGCGCCGGACCACCAGATCGGTCTCTGTCAGACGGGCGGATTCGACTTCGCGCAGGTCGCCCACCTCTTCCAGGTCGGCCCGCGGTACGAGTACCTCCACGGCCTCGTCGGGGGGGCCATCTCGGCCTCGGACACCACCGTCGAGGCGCTGGCCCGCGAGTCGGCGGCGCTGGGGGCCATGGTCGATGCCGCGAGCCGCGCTGCGTGGTCGCAGGGCCCCGCCCTGGCGAGGCCGGAGCGGCTGCGCGATCGGCTCGCGCGAGCGCTCTCGTCGTACATCGCGGAGCGCTGGACGGAGCAGCCCGTCAGCGTGGTGGTCGTCGACAGGCTCCCTGGCTCGGCGGGGGGCGCGCGGCGAGCGGTCCTGGAGGACGCGCCGCCGCGCGCGGAGCAGGCCTGGACGAGGCCCGCCGCGGAGCTCCCGGCCAGGGGGGAAGCCGACGAGCACCCTGGCCAGGAGCCGCCCGCGCGGCGCTCGATCCCGGGGCGAACGCCGCAACCCGTGGCGCTGGATCAGGCGAGGACCGCCGCCGTCGCGGGAGACGGGCTGGAGAGCGCCATCGCCCAGATCTGGGCCGAGGTGCTCAAGCGACTGCAGGTCGGACACGACGACAACTTCTTCGACCTCGGGGGCGACTCGCTCCTGCTCGTCAGCATGGCGCGGCACATCCGCGAGCGCTTCGGAAGGGATGTGTCGTTGATCAACCTGTTCGAGCATCCGACGGTGTCTCAACAGGCGGCCTACCTGAGGACCCTCGGGGTGAGCTCGACCGCCTCGGCGAAAGGCGAGGATGCCGCGGAGGGCGAGGCCGCGCCGGTCGCGGCGGAGAGCGGCCGGTTCAACGCCATCGCCGCGCGCGCCCGGCGGCAGCGCGAGCGAGGTCTGGAGCGGCGCGCGCTCGCGTCGTTCGCGCCGGAACAGGCCTCGCGCCGGGACGAGCCGGAGGATTGAACGATGCAGGACCTCGGAGATCTGGGCGACGCCATCGCGATCATCGGGCTGAGCGGGCGATTCCCGCAGGCGAACGATCCGGAGGCGTTCTGGAGGAACCTGCGCGACGGCAGGGAGTCCATCACCCGCTTCACGGAAGAGGAGCTGCTCGCCGCCGGGGTCCCTCGCGCCCTGGTGAGGGACCCGGGCTACGTCAAGGCACGACCTTGCCTCGACAGGCCGGAGTGGTTCGACGCCGACTTCTTCGGATACAGCGAGCGGGAGGCGCAGTGGATCGATCCGCAGCAGCGGCTGTTCCTCGAGTGCGCGTACGAGGCGCTCGAGGGCGCAGGGTACGACGCCGAGCGGTACCCTGGCTGGATCGGCGTCTTCGCCGGCGCCATGATGAACTCGTATCTTCATTCGCACCACCGCGCGCTGCTCCAGAAGTTCGAGTCATCCGAGGCGATGCAGCTCCTGATCGCGAGCGACAAGGACTATCTGACCACGCGCGTCGCGTACAAGCTCAACCTCAAGGGCCCGAGCATCAGCGTCCAGACGGCCTGCTCGACCGGGCTCGCGGCGGTCCATCAGGCATGCCAGAGCCTGCGCGCCGTCGAGTGCGACATGGCGATCGCGGGCGCGGCGTCGGTGATGTTCCCGGAGCGGCGCGGGTACTTCTACGAGAAGGGCGGGCCGTGCTCTCCCGACGGTCACTGCCGTCCTTTCGACGCCGACGCCGCGGGCACTGTGTTCGGCGATGCGGTCGGGGTCGTCGTGCTCAAGCGGCTCGAGGACGCGATCGAGCAGGGCGACTTCATCCACGCGATCGTCCTCGGGTCCGCGACGAACAACGACGGCGCCGCCAAGGTCGGGTACACCGCCCCGAGCGTCGACGGGCAGGCCTCGGTGATCGTGATGGCGCACGAGGTGGCCGGCGTCCGGCCGGACACCATCGATTACGTCGAGGCGCACGGGACCGGCACATCGCTGGGCGACCCCATCGAGGTCCGCGCCCTGGAGCAAGCCTTCCGGCGCGCTTCCGCCCCGCTCCGCCGGTGCGCCCTCGGCTCGGTGAAAGGGAACGTGGGCCACTCGAACACGGCGGCCGGCATCGTCGGGCTCATCAAGACGGTGCTGGCGCTCCGGCACGCGCAGATCCCGGCCACGCTCCACTACCGGCGACCCAACGCGGAGATCGACTTCGACAGCTCCCCTTTTCACGTGAACACGGAGCTCCGCGCCTGGCCGAGGGACAACGGCCCTCGGCGAGCCGGCGTGAGCTCGTTCGGCATCGGGGGGGCGAACGTACACGCGGTCCTCCAGGAAGGTCCCGCCTACCAGCCGACCCCCGCGGGAGAGAGCGAGATCCTGGTGCTGTCGGCCCGGAGCGAGGCGGCCCTGGCGCAGGTGCGATCGCGCCTCGCGGAGCACCTCGAGGGGCGCCCGGAGATCTCCTTGCGCGACGCGGCGTTCACGCTGCTCGAGGGGAGGCGGCGGTTCTGGCACCGCGATTTCGTCGTCGCGTCCTCGTCGGCCGACGCCGTCGCGCGGCTGCGCAAGCCCGGGCCAGGGCGCGTGGCGCAGCGGGGCGCCGCCGGCGTGGTGATGCTGTTCACCGGACAGGGGAGCCAGCACCCCGGAATGGGCCGGTCGCTGTACGAGGAGCACGCCGTCGTCCGGGAGACGGTGGATGAGTGCGCCGAGAGGCTCCGGCCGCTCCTTGGCCGCGACCTGCGAGCGCTGCTGTTCAACGGCCCGGCCGACGAGCTCCGGGAGACGGAGGTCGCCCAGCCGGCGTTGTTCGTCGTCGAGTACGCCGCGGCGCGGCTGCTCGAGTCGTGGGGAGCGCGCCCCGCGGCGCTCCTCGGGCACAGCGTCGGCGAGCTCGTCGCGGCCTGCGTCGCGGGGGTGTTCTCGCTCGAGGACGGACTCCGGGCGGTCGCGGTGCGCGCGAGGTTGATGCAGTCGCTGCCGCGCGGGGCGATGCTCGCGGTGCCGCTGTCCGAGGGGGCGCTGCTCGAGAGCCTGCCGGCGGAGCTGTCGCTCGCCGCGGTGAACGCGCCCGAGCTGTGCGTCGTCTCCGGCGCCGAGGCGGCCGTCGCGAGATACGAGGCGCAGCTCGGCGCGCGCGGGATCAAGGGACGCCGGCTCCAGACCTCCCACGCCTTCCACTCCGCCGCGACCGAGCCGATCCTGGACGAGTTCCGCAGGGCCATGGCGGGGATCACGCTGCGCGAACCCCGGATACCCGTCCTCTCCAACGTCACCGGCGGTTGGATGACGGCCGCGATGGCGCGAAGCGCCCAGTACTGGGCTGACCACCTGCGGCGCGCGGTCCGCTTCGGAGACGGGGTCAAGGCGGTGCTCGAGGGCGGAGGACCGCACCTCTTCGTGGAGGTCGGGCCCGGCTCGACCTTGTGCTCGCTCGTGCGCGCGGGGCTCGGAGGGAACGCGGAGAGCGCCGCCATTCCGCTGCTGCCCGGGCCTGGCGACGCCGCGAAGGGCCGGCGCGTGCTGCTCGAGGCGGCCGGCGAGCTGTGGGCGCGCGGCGCCGACCTGCGCTGGCAAGCGGTGTTCCCGGACGCCCGGGCGCGCCGGGTCCCCTTGCCTACCTACCCCTTCGAGCGGAGGCGCCACGCGGTCGAGGACGGCGTATCGGAGCCGCCCATGAGCGCGGAGGAGACGACGGCTCCCGAGGGCGCGGAGGACGCCGGCGGTGCGCGGCTGTTCCGGCTCCGCTGGTCTCGTCTCCACGAAGCCGCCTCGGGTTCCCGGCCAGCGGACGAGGCGCCGTGGCTGCTCCTCACCGACGCAGGCGAGAGCGCGGGCGCGCTGGAAGCGCACGTCCGCGACTCGGGCGCTCGCGTGATCACGGCCCGCCCTGGGCCGGCGTTCGCCGCGTCGGGGGCCTTCGCGTTCGTCCTGCGCCCCGACAGCGAGGAGGACTTCCGGGCGCTGCTCTCGACCCTCGACGGCCAAGGCACCTTCCCCCGGCGCATCGTCCACCTGTGGAGCGCGCTGGGGGAGCCGGGCAAGAGCGCTGAAGAGAGCCTGCGGCGGGGCTTGCTCAGCGTGTGCGCCGTTTCGCGGAGCCTCGGCGCCGCGCCGCCAGGGGCCGAGATCGAGCTCGCGGTCGTGACCCGGGGAGCCCACGCGATCGCCGGCGAGACCACCCCTTCGCCGGACCACGCCGCGCTCATCGGCCTTTGCCGCAGCCTGGGCAACGAGCTCGCCGGCGTCCGCTGTCGCGTCGTCGATGTGCTCCTGCCGCGGGACGGGGAGACGAACGCGCCGTGGGCGCGGTCCGTCTTCCGGGAGCTCGCGGGCGCGCCGGAGCACGACCTCGTGCTCCTGCGCGCACAACAGCGCTGGGTTCCGGCGTTCGAGGCGATCTCTCCTCCGTCGCCAGCGGCGGAGTCGTCGCGCTTGCGGCGAGGGGGCGTCTACCTGATCACGGGCGCCTTCGGTGGGATCGGGCTGCGTCTCGCCGAGCACCTCGCGCGCACCTGGTCGGCGAAGCTCGTGCTGATGGGGAGAACGCCGCTCCCGCCGCGATCGGAGTGGTCGAGCTACCGGGAGCGCGACGAGGCGCTGGCCGCGGTCGCCGAGATCCTCGAGGCGCTGGAGCGGATGGAGGCGCAGGGGACAGAGCTCCTCGTCGCCGCCGGGGACGTGGCCGAGCCGCGGGACGTGGCGCGCGCGTTCGCCGAGGCGAGGGCCCGTTTCGGGCGCGTCGACGGGGTCTTCCACGGCGCCGGGGTCCCGGGCGCCGGACCGCTCCAGGCGCGGACGAACGAGGAGATCTGCCAGGTGCTGTCGCCGAAGACCACCGGGACACGGAACCTCGCCGACCAGCTCGGCCAGGAGCGGGAGCAGCCCTTTCTGGTGCTGTTCTCGTCGACGTTCTCCCATCTCGGGGCGATCGGCCAGGCGGACTACGCTGCCGCGAATGCGTACCTCGACGCCTTCGCCGGGGCGCACCAGAGCGCGACCGGCCACCCGAGCTTCGCCGTCGCGTGGGACGGCTGGGAGCAGGTCGGCATGGCGGCGCGGGCCGGAGTCACCCGGCCGGGGCCGTTGCCGCCGGGGCCGAGGTCGACCCCGCGGGGGCCGCACCCGCTGATCGACCGGGTCGAAGGCGGGACGCTCGGGCCGCGGGCGTTCCACAAGCGGTTCAGCCTGGCGCGCGACTGGCCTGTCGTGGAGCACCGGACGCAGCACGCCGGGCTCGTCTCCGGCACGACCCTGCTCGAGATGGCGCGGGCCGCGGCCACGCTCTCGGGGGTGGGCGCCGTGGAGCTGCACGAGGTCCGCTTCCACGCGCCCTGCCGCGTGGAGGACGGGGCGCCGCAGGACGTCTGTCTCGCGACCGAGCGAAACGGGACGCGGACCGAATTCTCGATCTTCGCTCCGGGCCCCACCGGGACCAGGGAGCGGCTCGCGTCAGGCTACTGGACGCCTGCTCTCGACGAGGCGCGCGAGCGGGCGCCGGTCGAATCGATCCGGCGGCGCTGCCGCCCGGCGGCCGCCCGGCAGCTCTTCGAGGCCGTCAACGCGAGCCGCTTGCTGCGGTGGGGACCTCGCTGGGACTGCGTCGAATCTCTCCATCTCGGGGAGGACGAGGCCCTCGCCGACATCCGTCTTCGCCCGGAGTTCGCGGCGGACCTGTCCGTGTACGGCTTGCATCCAGCGCTGCTCGACGTGGCCACCTCGCTGACCGCCGTGCTCGATCCTCGCGGGGTCTATCTCCCCGCGGGGTATGGCCGCGTGGTCTGCCTGGCGTCCACTCCATCGAGGCTGTTCAGCCATGTTCGCCTGCGCCGAGAGGAGACCGAGCCTGGCCGTGTGCTCTCCGCGGACGTGACCCTGCTCGACGAGCAAGAGCGGGTCATCGCCGACGTGACCCGCTTCGTCCTCCAGCGCGTCCACGGCGGCGCCGGAGCCGCCCTCTCCGCGCCGTCGCAGCGGACGTCGCGCGGCATCGCCCCGGAAGACGGGATGAGGGCCATCGAGCAGATCCTCGCCCTCACCGGGCCCGAGCAGATCGTGGTCTCGCCGCGCGACTTCCCTGCCCTCGCCGAGCAGCAGCGCCGCGCCCGGCTGGAGCCCTCCGCAGGTCCGCGGCGGCCCCTCGGCGACGATGAGCGACCTCGCGACGAGATCGAGCGCGTCTTGTGCTCGCAGTGGGAGGAGCTGCTCGGCCGGCGGCCGATCGGCATCCACGACGAGTTCTTCAGCCTCGGCGGCCACTCGCTCCTGGCGATCCAGGTCCTCTCGCGGGTGAAGGAGGCGTTCGACGTCGATCTACCGAAACAGGACATGTTCGAGGGGGCGACCGTCGCGGGGCTCGCCGAGAAGATCACGAGCGCTCTCGCCGAGCGTCTCGCGATGCTCGAGTCGATGACAGACGCCGCCGCGCCCGGCGAGCCGTCCTGAACCACGAACGCACCGGAACCGGAACCGGGAGAGGAACGTCAACTTGAGCGAGCTGCAGCAGCGGATCAAGGGCCTGTCGTCCGAGGAGCTCAAGGCGCTCGTCGCGAAGCTGAAGGGACAACGTCCGTCCGGCGGCGGAGCGGCGGCGGGGCCGCAGCGGACCGGGACGCAGTCGAGGTTCCCCCTGTCGTTCGCGCAGCAGCGGCTCTGGTTCCTGTACCGGTACGAGCCCGACAGCCCTGCATACAATCTCCACGGGGCGGCGCGCCTCCGGGGCTCGCTCGACGTGGCGGCGCTCGAGCGGGCGATCTCGCTCCTCGCGGAGCGGCACGAGATCTTGCGGACGCGCTTCGGCGAGGACGCCGAGGACGCCTATCAGGAGGTGCTGCCAGCGTCCGGCGTCGCCGTGGCGGTCACCGACCTCTCCACGATGGCGCCGGCGGACCGCGAGCGCGAGCTCGTCCTCCGGTGCGCGGAGATCGCCCATGCGCCCTTCGCGCTGGAGCGGGGCGACCTCCTCCGGGCAGCCCTCTTTCGCCTGACCGCGCAGGAGCACGTCCTGCTCATGGCGACGCATCACATCGCCAGCGATCACTGGACCTGGGGCGTGCTGCTCCGGGACCTCGCCGCGCTCTACAACGAGCTGGCCGCGGGGCGCGCCCCGCGGCTGCCCGAGCTGCCCGTCCGGTATGGCGATCACGCCGTCTGGCAGCGAGGCCAGTGGAGCCAGGAGCGCCTTCAACGAGAGCTCGCGCACTGGAAGGACCGGCTGCGCGGCGCGCCGGCGCTCCTCGAGCTCCCGCTGGACCGGCCGCGCCCGGCCGCGCAGGCGCACCGGGGAGCGAAGGCGTCGCTCACGCTGTCACCCCGGCTCTCCGCGGCGGTGAAGGCGCTGTGCCAGCGGGAGGGCGTCACCCTCTTCATGACGCTCCTCGCCGCGTACCAGACCCTCCTCTGTCGCGTCACGCAGAAGCTCGATGTCGTGGTCGGGTCGCCCGTCGCCGGGCGGACGCGGCGGGAGATCGAGCCGCTCGCCGGCATGTTCGTCAACAACCTCGCGCTCCGCGCCGACCTCTCGGACAACCCCAGCTTCGTCGAGCTTCTCCGCCGGACGAAGCGCGACGTGCTCGACGCCTTCGCGCACGACGATCTGCCGTTCGAGCTGCTCGTGGAGGCGCTGCAACCCGAGAGGAGCACATCCCACGCGGCGCTGTTCCAGACCCTGTTCATCCTGCAGACAGCGGCGGCCGATCTGCCGGTCTTCACCGGGCTCACGCTCGAGCCGGTCGAGGTGCCGGTGACGACGTCGAAATACGACTGGACCGTCGAGGCCTGGGACCGCCCGCAGGGCATCCGGCTCGATCTGGAGTACGACACCGATCTGTTCCGCCGCGAGACGGTGGACCGGATGCTCAGGAGCTATGAGGCGCTCCTGCGCGCGGCGGCCGCGCGCCCCGACGCGCGCGCGCTCGATCTGCCGGTCGTACACGAGGACGACGCGCGACTCCTCGAGGAATGGAACCGGACGGAGCGCCCTTTCCCCGAGGATCTCTGTGTGCACGAGCTCTTCGAGCGGCAGGCGCGGCGCCATCCGGAGCGCGTCGCGCTCGCGTTCGGTGATGACGAGATCACCTACGGAGAGCTCGACCGCGCCTCCGCCTGTCTCGCGCGCCGGCTGCGCGCGATGGGCGTCGGCCCGGACGTCCCGGTGGCGATCTGCATGGAGCGGTCGCTCGATCTCGTCATCGGGCTGCTCGCGATCCTGAGATCGGGCGGCGCCTACGTGCCCCTGGATCCCGCGCTGCCGGGCGAGCGCATCGCCTATATCCTGCGCGATCTCGGGACCGCCTTCCTGCTCACGCAGCGCGCGCTGCGACGCTCGCCCGCCGGCGAGCCGCAGCGGACGGTGTTCTTCGAGGATCTCACCGCGGCGGCCGGCCTGGCCGAGGAGCCGCTCGTGCCTCCGCCCTGCAGCCGGGATCTCGCCTACATCATCTATACGTCGGGCTCGACCGGATACCCCAAAGGCGTACAGGTCGAGCACCGCAGCGTCGTGAATTTCCTTGAGGCGATGCGGGACAGGCCCGGTCTCGACGCCGGCGACGTGATGCTGTCGGTGACCACGGCGTCGTTCGATATCTCCGTCCTGGAGCTGTTTCTGCCGCTGAGCGTCGGCGGAAGGACGGTCCTCGTGTCCGCCGCCGAGGCGCGGGACGGCACCGCGCTCCTGCGAGCGCTGGAGAGCTCGGGAGCGACGGTCATGCAGGCGACGCCGAGCACCTGGCGTCTCCTGCTCGCGGCGGGGTGGACCGGCAGCCCGCACCTCCGCGCGCTGGCAGGCGGGGAGGCGCTTCCGCCGGACCTCGCCCGGGAGCTCAGCGCGCGCGCGGGTTGCCTCTGGAACCTGTATGGCCCGACGGAGACGACCGTGTGGTCCGCCGCGGTGCGCGTCGACGATCCGGGCAGGATCACCCTGGGATCCCCGATCGCCAACACGCGGATCTACATCCTGGATGAGCGGCGCGAGCCGCTCCCGATCGGCGTGGCCGGGGAGCTGTACATCGGCGGAGCGGGCCTGGCCCGCGGCTACCATGGCCGGCCCGACCTGACCCGGGAGCGGTTCGTCGAGGACCCGTTCTCGGCGGCGCCGGGCGCGCGGATGTACCGGACCGGCGACCTGGCGCGGATCACGCAGGACGGGCTGCTCGAGTTCCTCGGGCGGATCGATCATCAGGTGAAGATCCGCGGCTTCCGCGTCGAGCTCGGCGAGATCGAGGCGACCCTGGCGCGCCACCCCGGCGTCAGGGAGTGCGTCTGCGCGGCGCACCGGGACCCGGTGGGCGAGTCGGTGCTCGTTGCCTATTACGTGCCCGCGGCGGAGCGGGTGAGCCCCGACGCGCTCAGGGCGCACGCGCGCGCGTTCTTGCCCGAAGCCATGCTCCCGGCGCGCTTCGTCGAGCTGCCCCGGCTGCCGCAGACACCGAACGGCAAGATCGACCGCAAGGCGCTCCCGGGCCCGGACGCGCTGGAGCGCGCGCCGGCGCGCGATCGGCAGGCGCCGGCGACCGAAACGGAGCGGCTCGTGGCCGCCGTGTGGGAGGAGCTCCTCGGGCGCGCGCCGGACCGGACCGACCGTTTCTTCGAGCTCGGGGGCCACTCGCTGCTCGCGATGCGCGTCGTCTCCCGCATCCGCGAGCGAGCGGGCGTCGAGGTGCCGCTCCGGTGGCTGTTCGACACGCCGGCGCTCGCCGACCTGGCTCGGCGGATCGAGCAGATCGCGCGTCCCTCGACGCGTCCGGCGCTGCGCCCCCGCGACCCGGGCGGGGTGATCCCGCTGTCGTACGCGCAGACGCGGCTCTGGTTCCTGGACCGGCTGGCGCCCGGGACAGGGGCCTACAACGTCGGTGGCGCGGCCGAGATCGCGGGGCCTCTGTGCGCGCGCTCCCTCGAGCGCGCGCTCCATGCCCTCATCGAGCGGCACGAGGCCCTCCGCACCGTGTTCCGCGTCGTGGACGGGGCTCCCGTCCAGATCGTCCAGCCGTCAGCGCAGCTCGACTTCGAGGAGATCGATCACCGGCGCCTGGCGCTCGCTCCGGACGCGCGCGAGGCGGCGGCGCTCGCGCGGCTGCGGCGGATGGCCGGGCGCCCGTTCGACCTCGCCAGAGGTCCCCTGGTGCGGGCCGAGCTCGCGCAGATCGACGACGAGCGGTACCTGTTCGCGTTCGCGATGCACCACATCGTGACGGACGGCTGGTCGCACGAGATCTTCGTCCGCGAGCTCGCCGCCGCCTACGAAGCGATCTCGACGGGCGAGCGCCCGCGCTGGGGAGCGCTCCCGGTCCAGCACGGCGACTACGCGGTCCACGAGCGGCGGCGCTGGGACGAGGCGGCGCGGGGCGAGGAGATCGCGTTCTGGAAGGCCGAGCTCGCGGGCGCCAGTCAAACGCTCGATCTCCCGACGGATCACCCTCGCCCCGCGGAGAAGCGGTATCAGGGGGCGCGGCACCACTTCCGCCTCTCGCGAGCGCTGACGGAGGCCGTCGAGGGCCTCGGCCGCGAGCGCGGCGTGACGCCGTTCATGGTCTTGATGGGCGGGTTCCTCGCGCTGCTCCATCGGCTCAGCGGGCAGGAGGACCTCCTCGTCGGGACGCCGATCGCGGGGCGCGATCACCGCGAGCTCGAGGGCGTCATCGGGTGCTTCGTCAACACTCTTGTCTTTCGCGGCGATCTCCGGGACGACCCGCCCTTCAGCGAGCTCCTCACGCGGGTGCGCAGCACGGCGGTGCGGGTGTTCGCGCACGCGGACATCCCCTTCGAGCGGCTCGTCAACGCCGTTCGGCCGGAGCGAGACCTCGGCCGGACTCCGCTGTTTCAGGTGATGTTCGCCTTCCAGCCCAAGGTGCCCGCGCCGATCGCGCTGGGGCGGGCGCGGGTGACGCCGATCGACCTCGATCCCGGGACATCGCAGTACGACATCACCCTGTCGATGCAGCACGACGGAGCGACCCTGAGCGGTCATATCGAGTACGACACGGCGCTGTTCCGCGAGGCGACGATCGCGCGCCATGCCGAGCTCCTCCAGCGCCTCCTCACCGAGGCGGCGCGTGAGCCCGACAGGAGGGTCTCGGCGCTCCTCCGCGGCGACGCGCTCGGCCCCGCGACGGCAGCGGCTGCGCGCCGGGCGCTCTCGGCGCCCGCGCTCCCGTTCGTGCGGAGCGACCCTGCGGGGGAGCCTCCTCGGCTCGTCCGCCGCGCCCGGCGCGTCGATGCCGGGCTCATCCGCGGTATCGAGGCGCGCGCGGCGCTCCTCGGCGTGAGCCCGGGGGCGGCCGTCGTCGCCGCCTTCGCGCAGGCGGTCGCCGCGTGGAGCACGTCGCCGCTGGCCGTCGTGGTCGGCGCGTCGGGCGAGCCGCCGGACGGCGCGCTGTCCGTCTCGATCGGCGCGGGGAGCGGCCGGATCGAGGTGAGCCGCGGTGGCGAGACGCCGTTCGTCGATCTCGCCCGGTCCGTCGACGAGGCGATCGCGCTCGTCGCGCCCGGGACGCGAGCGCCGGACGAAGGCGCGCGTCACCCCGGCGCGACGGCCGTCAGGCTGCAGGTCCCCGCGCCCCTCCGGTCCGAGCGAGGTGGACAGGACACGCAGGCTCCCTGCATCGAGCACGAGATCCGGCAGGACGAGGGGGGCTTCGCGCTGAGCTCCAGCGCCGCCGACGATCTGTTCCCTGAAGGCCTCGCGGTGGATCTCCTGGAGGCGTACGAGGCGCTCCTGAGCCGCCTCGCTCGGGACGACGCGTCCTGGACCAGGGCGGCGACCATCGAGCTCCCGGAGCGGCAGCGCGCCGTCCGCGCCAGCGTCAACGGCACCACGCGCGAGGTCTCGAGCGACCTCCTGCACAGCGGGTTCGTGCGGCAAGCGGCGCTGCGGCCCTCCGCACCGGCGGTCATCAGCCCCGAGAGGACGTTGACCTACGGGGAGCTCGATCGGCGGAGCAGCGCGCTCGCCCGGCGCCTTCGCGCGCTCGGAGCCCGACCGAACGCGCTCGTCGCGGTGGCCGCGGCGAAGGGATGGGCGCAGATCGTGGCGATCCTGGCGGCCCTCAAATCGGGGGCGGCGTACCTGCCCGTCGATCCGGAGTGGCCCGTCGAGCGGATCCGCGCGACCCTGGATCAGGGGCAGGTGGAGATCGTCCTCACGCAGGAGCGTCTTGCCTCCTCGCTGGCCTGGCCCGAGGCCGTGCGCCTGATCGCTGTCGACGACGACAGCGCGTTCGCGTCGGAGGACGACAGCCCGATCGCGGCGGTCCAGGGGCCGGACGATCTCGCCTACGTGCTGTTCACGTCGGGCTCGACGGGCACGCCAAAGGGCGTGGCGCTCGATCACCGCGGCCCGCTGAACACGGTCCTCGAGATCAACGAACGATTCCAGGTCTCCCCGTCGGATCGCGCCCTCGCGCTCTCGGCCGCTCACTTCGATCTCTCCGTGTACGACGTGTTCGGGCTGCTCGGCGCCGGAGGCGCCCTGGTCATCCCCTCACCCGAGGGCGCGCGGGATCCGGCCTACTTCCGGCACCTCATCGAGACCCACCAGATCACGGTCTGGAACTCGGTGCCCGCGCTGATGCAGATGTTCGTCGAGCACCTCGGCGGCGGTCCCCGGGCGTGTCCCTCGCTCCGCTGGGTCATCCTGAGCGGCGACTGGATCCCCGTGTCCCTGCCCGATCAGATCCGCCGCGCCTGTCCGGGGGCCCGGGTCATCGGGGCGGGCGGGCCGACCGAGACCTCGATCTGGTCGATCTTCTATCCCGTCGGTGAGGTGGACCCGACCTGGAAGAGCATCCCTTACGGCAAGCCCCTCCCGAACCAGCGTGTCCACGTGCTCGACGAGCGCATGCAGCCGTGTCCCGACTGGGTCGTCGGCCGCATGTACGTCGGTGGGATCTGCCTCGCCCGCGGCTACTATCGGGATCCCGCGCAGACCGCGGAGCGCTTCCTCGAGCACCCGGAGACGGGCGAGCGGCTCTACTGGACTGGCGATCTCGGGCGATCCCTCCCGGACGGGAACATCGAGCTCATCGGACGGGAGGACTTCCAGGTGAAGATCCAGGGAAACCGCATCGAGCTCGGGGAGATCGAAGCCGCGCTGGCGCAGCATCCCGGGGTCAGGCAAGCGGTTGTGTGCGTGGAGTCGACCCCGAGCGGGGCCAGGCGCCTCGTCGCCTGCTACGTGGCTGAACGGGGCGCGACGCTCGAGCCGCGCGTCCTGGAGGAGGTCGTCGCCGCGAGGCTGCCGCGGTACATGGTGCCCGGCGCGTGGGTCGCGCTGGAGCGCATGCCTCTGACGGCCAACGGCAAGGTCGATCGGAGAGCGGTCCTCGATCTTGCTCTCCAGCAACGCCATGGGGCGAGCGCGGCCTACCGGGCGCCGTCGTCGGAGGCGGAGCGCCGGATGGCCGCGCTCTGGGCCGGCGTCCTCAAGCTGGATCGGGTGGGCGTGGACGACAATTTCTTCGCGCTCGGCGGGGATTCGCTCCTTGGCATCGCGCTGGTGGAGCGGGCGCGGGAGGCGGGGCTCGACATCACGCCGAGGCAGCTCTTCCAGCACCAGACGATCGCGCGCCTGGCGACCGCGTGCGCCTCCCTGGACCGCGCGGAGGGCGACGTAGAACGAGAGGTCGGGGAGCAACCGCTCACCGTCCTCCAGCGCTGGTATCTGGAGCAGGCTCACGAGCGCACCCGCCCGGCGCGCTGGAACGTGAACCTGCTGCTCGAGGCCGTGGCGCCGCTCGATCTCGACAGGCTCGCGCGCGCTTCGCTGATCCTCGTGAACCGCCACGAGGCGCTCCGCGCGCGCTTCGAGCGCGCCCCGAGCGGCTTTCGCCAGGTGATCGACGAGCCGTGGGCCGAGGCGCCGTTCGCCTGCGTGGATCTATCGAGGGTCCCGGAGGATCAGCGCCGGGCCGAGCTCGAGCGGCACTGCGATCGCATGCAGGACGAGTACGAGCTCGAGCGCGGGCGGCTGTTCCGGATCGTGTTCTTCCGGTGGGACGAGCAGGGGCGAGGCCGGTTGTGGCTCAACGCGCACCACCTCGTGGTCGACTGGCTATCGATGATGATCGCCGCGCTCGACCTGCAATCCCTCTACGATGAGCTCGCGACGACGGCCGCGCCCCGCCTGCCGCCCAGGGGCGCCTCGCCCGGCCGCTGGACGCGCGCGCTCGAGCGGTGGGTGAACGACGAGATCCTGCCGAACGAGCGCGACTACTGGCTCTCGCTGCCCTGGGACGAGATCGACCTCCTCCCGGCGGACCATCCGGCGACCCGCCATCTCTATACCGTGGAGTCGGTCCGCGATCACTGGGCGTCGCTCCCCGAGCAGGAGTCCCAGGTCATCTTGCGCGACCTGCCGGCGCGCTTCGGGGTGAGCACGGAGAACGCGCTCATCGCCGCGGTCCTCCGCGGCGTGACCGCCTGGACGGGCCGCTCCTTGCAGGACATCATGGTCCTGAACTCGGGGCGTGATCTGATGCCCCACCGCGCGGAGCTCGACGCGTCGCGCACGGTGGGCTGGCTGAGCGCCGAGCGGGTGCTCGTGCTCCGGCGCCCGAGCCAGCGAGAGCCCCTCGCGGCGCTGCTCGACCTGAGCCGGCAGATCGATCGCATCCCGAACGGGGGCCATGGCTACAACCTCCTCAGGTACCTCGGCGGTGACGCCCGGCTCAGCGCGGAGCTCGGGCGGCTCCGGAAGCGACCGGGGATCCTGTTCAACTACCAGGGGCGCATCGAGCCGCCTGCGCAGGGCTCGATCTTGCGCGTGGCGAATGAGTCCACGGGGTATGACGAGGCGGCGACGAACCTGCGGTTCAACCTGTTCGAGTGCCACGTCCTGGTCCGTGGAGAGGCCCTGATGTTCCGGTGGCGCTACAGCGCAAACGTGCATGCGCCAGCGACCGCGGAGAGGGTCGCCGGCGACGTCATCGACGATTTGATGGCGATCGCGCGCGCGTGCCGGTGAGCGGAGCCCGCGCTCGTGTGCGCGCGGCGGCGCGAGGGACGGACACAACCCATACGGATGAGCCAACATGAAGACGTTCGCAATCGAATTGCCTGACCAGAGGGTCGTTCACGATCGCGTCCCCGACATGGCGAGGACCCTGCACCTCCAGGTGCAGGGCTACTTCAGGCCTCGCGTGCAGAGCCTCCTGGCCGGCGGAGAGGTGACGGTGATCGACGTCGGCGCGAACATCGGCCTCTTCGCGCTCGAGGTGCTGAAGCGCACCGGCGGACGGGCGCGGCTCCACTGTTTCGAGCCGATCCCCGAGACCTTCGAGCTCCTCCGGATGAACCTGGGGTCGTCCGGATCGGAGCGCGTGCGCCTGCACCGCGCGGGCCTCGGTCGCACCGCGGGCGCCGCGACGTTCCACTACGCTCCGCGCCAGAGCGCCATCTCGAGCATGTACGACATGATGGCGAGCGACGACAAGCAGGCCACGCTCGCGGCCATCTACGACGAACGGATCCGGGAGAAGCACCACGCGGATCTGCCGGCCTACATGACGCACCTCCCGCGCGCGGTGAACTCGGTGCTCATCGACTGTCATGCGTGGTGGATGAGGCGCGGTATGAAGCGCGTGGAATGCGAGCTCACGACGCTGTCCGATCTCATCGAACGGGAGCAGATCGGGCACATCGACTTGCTCAAGATCGACGCCGAGAAGGCCGAGATCGACGTGCTGGAAGGCATTCGCCCCGGCGACTGGGGCAGGATCCGGGCCGTCGTCCTCGAGCTGCACGACTTCGGCGGGAGAGGCGAGCGCGTCCGGCGGATGCTGCGCGATCAAGGGTTCGAGGTGGAGACCGATCAGATCTGCCCCGAGGACGTGATCATCACCATGGCGGGGTACCGGTAGCGTGCGGGGGAGCGCCGGCCTCGGAGCGCTCGACGCCTCCCCCCTCACCGGCTCCCCCCCTCCCCCGCCGTCAATGGCCGGCAGCAGGCAGAAGGCGCACCACGCGCTGCGACCAGAGCTCGATCAGCTCGGCGATCACCGCCTCCCGGCCCGTCACGTCGTCGAGCAGTTCGCGGAGCCGCTTCCGGCCGTCGGCCCGCCACAGGACCTCGAACGTCTCGGCGGAGACAGGGTACGTCGCGTCGTTGTAGGTCGTGACGATCGCGCGCTCGACCTCGTGGCCGCCCGGCGTGGGGCCTCGCAGCGAGCGCAGCTTCACGAAGGCAGGAAACGAGAGGACGAGCTCCGCATACGCCGACGGCGGCGCCGGCTTCTTGTGGACGAGGTAGTCGCCGACGACGAGCTTGTCGAGCCGCGTCGTCAGAAAACAGGTCACGCAGTCGTCGACCGAGTCGACGATCGGCTCGGCGTTGTTGTTGAACGAGGTGTTGAGCACCACCGGTACGCCGGTGATGTCGCCGAAGGCCCGGATGAGCTGCCAGAAGCGCGGGTTCGTGCGCCTGGAGACCGTCTGGACCCGCGCGGTCCCGTCCACGTGGGTGATGGCGCCGAGCTGCTGTCGCTTGTGCTCGTGGACGGGCACCGTGAAGACCATGAAGGGCATGGCCTCCGCGCCGCCGAGATCGAAATAGTCGCGCGCGTCCTCCTCGGTCACGGAGGGCGCGAAGGGCCGGAACTCCTCGCGCTTCTTCACCATCGCGTTGATGATGTCCTTGTTCGCCGCCGGCCGGGGATCCGCCACGATGCTGCGGTTGCCGAGCGCGCGGGGGCCGAACTCGGACCGGCCCTGCGCCCACCCGATCACGCTCCCCGCCGCGATCAGCTCGGCGGCCGCCTTGGGCGCGTCGGCGAGCTCCTCCACGCTGATGAAATCGCGCCACGCGTCGAGCGCCCCTCGCACCTCGGCCCGCTCGCCGATGTGCCTTCCCCAGTACAGATGGCTGATCGCGGGCGGTCGCCGCGCCGGAGCCTTTCGCGTGTGCACGGCCATGGCCGAGCCGAGCGCGCAGCCGGCGTCGTGCGCGGCTGGCTGGACGAACACCCGCTCGAACAGCCCGGAGCGGAGGATCTTCCCGTTCAATGTGCAGTTGTGCGCGACGCCGCCCGCGAAGCAGAGGCTCGCCTGTCCGGTCTCGCGCTGGAAGTGCCGCAGGCAATGAAAGACGATGGTCTCGAGCGCCTCCTGGAGCGAGGCGGCGATGTCCTTGTGGTCCTGCGTGATCGGCTCCCGCGGGGCGCGCGGCCGGATCACGTCGTGGAGATCGGCGATCTTGTCGGAGTCGATGACCCACGCGCCCTCCGGGAGCAGCGTATACGTCGCCTGGAGCAGCGCCCGGTACCTGCGCGGATCGCCGTACGGGGCGAGCCCCATGACCTTGTACTCGTCGAACAGCGAGAACCCGAGGAAACGTATCACCTGGACGTAGAAATTGCCCAGCGAGTCCCGTTCCGCGATGTCTCTCAACGAGTGAAGCTCGCCGCGGGAGCCGACGGAGACGGACCCCGACTCGCCGTCGCCGCTGCCATCCAGCGTCAAGACCAGGCTGCTCTCGTACCCCGAGCCGATCAGGGCGCTCATCGCGTGGGCCGTGTGGTGCTTCACGAACTGGATGCGCTCGGGCTCCACGTCGACGCCGAACTCGGCGAGCACGAGGCGCCTCATGACGTCGTGCGCCGTGCGCAGCTCGGGGTCGGCGGAGAAGAGCCCGCGCTTCACCGCGGCGTTGCACCAGTCTTCGCTGATGTAAAAGCAGATGTAGTCCACGTCGTCGACGCGGAGCCCCCGGCTCTCCAGGCAGAAGCGCGCTGCCTGGAAGGGCGCCTTGTTCGAGTGCTTGAGGCGGTTCAGCCGCTCTTGCTCGATCGCCGCGACCACCTCCCCGTCCTCGAGGAGGACGGCGGCGCCATCGTGCGACGTCGCCGCGTTGAACGCTGGTCTCGGATAACCCTGATGGTCCGGCTCGTGGCCGCCGCTTATTCCAAGGATTCGCATGAATGGAGGGTAGCATTCGAATGCGTTAAGTAAACCATCGTCGATGAGCAAATCGACGCGCGAGCATGGCTATCAACGCGATATTCGATCGGTGCATTGGACGCGCCGAACGAGGCTTCTTCCATTCGTGTTTCTGCCGGAGCCGTGCCGCAGCCCGCCCGCGGCGATCACCGCGCGATACCGCGGAGCTGCAGCTCGCCGCCCGGCGAGCGCGCCGCGACCACCGTGATCGTCGCCGAGGCCGACGGCCCGAACAGATCGAGCCCCGCGAGGCCGGGCACCTCGGCCGCGGGCGCCGAGAGATCCGCCGGCCTCCGCCTCAAGGACGCCTCGCCCACCTCGGCCCGCTCCACCCACTCGACGAGCTCGCCGCGGACCGCGGGAAGCACGTACGGCGCGCCCGCCATCTCGATGCTCGCCGCCATGGCGTCGCCGCTCCCAGGAGCGGCGATGTCCCCGATCAGCAGATCGAAGTGCTCGAACTTGGGCTCCGGATGAATCCACGCCCAGTCGAGATAGGCTACCCTCTCTCCGGCGCCGAGCATCGGGAACGCCTGTTTGCCCTCGCGGGAGCGCGGTGAGGCGCGCCCCGTGCGTCGATCATAGACCACGATGTCCGCGAGATCGCGCTCGTCCTGGTCGAAGCGGCCGTCGGGATCCTCGGAGAAATCAGCGAAGGCGACGTGCGTCGCCGAGATGTCCGGAAAACGCTGCTGCCCCGGGCCGGACGCGATGCGGACCGCCTCGGCCTGGCCGGGCTCGTACAGGAAGATGTCCGTGTCGCCCGCCTCGTCCGCGGTCAGCCAGCCCGTCAGCACCACCGCGTCTCCCTCCACGCGCGGCTCGCCTGCGTGATCGAACGGGCCGGGGATCGTCCCGGTCTCGCCCCCCCAGCGCGCGCGCACCACGCGTGTTCCATTCTCCGTCGCCTCCCAGGCCACGACGTCGCCGGCGAGCGCAGGCCGGCGGGGCTCCTCCGCGGCGGGCGCGAGGAGGAGCTCCTCGCCCGTGCCGAGATCACGCAGCTTCAGATCGCCGCTCGCGTCGCCGGCCGCGGGCGCCGCGACGTAGACGAGCCAGCAGCCGTCGATCGCGTAGGCGGGAGCTCCGGGCGCCTGCGGGGCGTCTGTATCGACGCTCGAGGCGAAGACGGCGACGCCGTCGGCCGCGGAGGCATCGCACGCAGCGGGCGAGGGCGGCGCGGCGGGGGCGCCAGCTCCTTCGTCGACGGCCGCGGGCGAGCAGCCCGCGACGAGCAGCGCGAGGGCGAACCGCCCGCTCCATCCACGGCGAGAGCTCGGCTCTGGATGGCAGGGGCGCGGGAAGATTGGAAAGAGCATTTTTCCTGCCGCGCGGCCTTGCTGGTGCTCCTCCTCGAGCCTCGATGTATTCAGTGCTCCGGAACCGCTGCCCTTCATAAAGAGTCCTCCAGTACTGCGTCGGGTTGCCGCTCTGTCAGCAGCGCCTTCACGAGGGGATTCACTCCCCTTTCCTCTTCAATCCGGAGGGGGCGCGCATGCCGAGGCGCACCATGCGCTTCTTCAGGCCGTGGCGCGTAATGCCCAGGCGCTCGGCCGCGCGGCTGATGTTCCCGCCGGTCTCCGCGAGCGCGCGCCGGATCGGCTCGCGCTCATCGTCCTCGGCCGGCGCGTGGCGCGCCTCGCCCGAGCTTCCCCGCCCCGCGGCCGGCGGCGGGACGGGCCCGGCCATCAGCGGTCGGGATGGCGACGCGGGGCGCTCGGCGGCGGCGGGCGTCCGGCGCGCGCTCGCTCGCGGCGCGCTCGCTCGCACCTCGCGCGGGAGGTGCTCCAGCTCGACGCGACGCACGCCGAGCGCGGCCAGGCGCTGGACCAGGTGCGCGAGCTCCCGCACGTTGCCGGGCCACGCGTAGGCGCTGAGCGCCGCGAGCGCGCGCGGCGCGATCTCGATGGGGGCGCCCGTCCGACCCAGGTACCCGGCGAGCAGCAGCGGCACGTCGCCCTCCCGGTCGCGGAGCGGCGGCAGGTGGATCTCGATGGCGTTCACCCGGAAGAGCAGGTCCTGCCGGAACGTCCGCTCGGCGACCGCCTGCGCCAGATCCCGGTTCGTGGCCGCGACGATCCGCACGTCGAACGGCCGCTCGTCGTCGCTGCCCACCGGGCGGTAGCGCCGTGACTCGAGCGCCCGCAGCAGCGCCGCCTGCCGCGCGAGCGGCAGCTCCCCCAGCTCGTCGAGGAAGAGCGTGCCGCCCTCGGCCCGGGCGAGCAGGCCGGGGCGCGCGCGCTCGGCCCCCGTGAACGAGGCCCGCGCGTGGCCGAACAGCTCCGCCTCGAAGAGCGTGTCGGGCACGGCGCCGCAGTTGACGGCGACGAGCTCGCGCGAACGGCGCGGGCCGAGATCGTGGAGCGCGCGGGCGAAGAGCTCCTTGCCCGTGCCGGTCTCGCCCGCGAGGAGCACGGGCAGATCGTTGTCGATGGCCGCGTCGAGGCGCGCGAGCGCCCGGCCCAGCGCGGCGCTCTGGCCCAGGATGTCGGGGAAGCTCCTCCGCGGCTGGGCCGCGGGCACGACGGTCGTGTCGGCGCGCCGGAGATCGGGCCCGGGCTCTGCGAGCGAGGCGAGGCAGGGAGGCGCCGGGCCTTCGCGGCGGGGCTCTTCCGGCGCGCCGGGGCGGGCGAAGAGCCGCAGGAAGAGCCCGGCGAGCGACGCCCAGCGAGCGGCCTGCGCCTCGGTGACGGCGTCGAAGCACGCCGGGCGGAATCGGTGCTCGACCACGATGAGCGCGCGCGGAGGCCCGGGGAGCGCCGGGCCTGGCGCACCTGGCGCGGACGCGCTCGCCGCCAGGACGCGCGCGCGCGCGTCGATCGAGGCGTGATCCGCGCCGCCGCGCAGCACGAGCCGCGAGCCGCGGCCGCCCGGCGTCTCCACGTCGCGCTGGTAGTGGACGGGCGCGGCCTGGCTCAGGGCGAGCCGCGCCAGGTCGGGCGCGATGCGCCGGGCCGCCTCGGCGATCTCCAGCCCGTCGAGATCGGCGCCCCAGGCCGCGACCACCCGCCCCTGCTCGTCGACCACGGCGAGCAGCGCGCGCTCGGCCCCCGACTGCTGCACGAGGGCGCGCGCGAGCCCGACCGCGGCGTCCGCGGCGCCGTCCGCGGTCGCCACCGACGCGAGCCACGCCCAGAGCGCGTCGTCCTCTCCGCTCGCCGCCGCCATGCCTGGGCCAGCATACGCGCCGCCCGCCGCCGCCATGCCTGGGCCAGCATACGCGCCGCCCGCCGCCGCCGGTGCGCCCTGCGCCACGCGCGCGCCGCCCTGCGCCGCCGCCGCGGCCAGCGCCGGCCGTGCGCCCTGCCGCGCCGAGCGCAGCACGTCGAGCGCCTGCGCTTCCACCTCCGCGAGCGTCGCCGCGCGCGCCCGTCGCGCGGCCCGGATCGCCCCCCGCGCCGCCCGCCGGGGCTCCGCCGGCAGCCTCGCGAGGTACACCTGCGCCTCCGCCACCTGCGCCCGCGCGTCCACCAGCGGGTCGCTCGCCCGCACGCCCTCCGAGAGCGCCGCGAGCGCCGCGAGCGCCCGCGCACCGTCGCCGTCGAGCAACGCCACGTTCGCCCGCGCGATCACCAGATCGGCCTGGATCGCCGCAGGGAGCGACGCCGCGAGCGCCCACGCCTCCTCGATGCAGCGCTCCGCCGCGCGCGCGTCGCCGCGGCGCACCTCGATGTCCGCGCGCGCCGACAGGCACCACCCGCGCCCCGCCACCTGACCCAGCGACCGCGCGAGCTGCATCGCCTCGTCGAGCGCGCGGAGGGCCTCCTCGTAGCGCGACGCCTTCCCGAGCGCGATCCCCAGGTTCATCAGGCACGACCGCATACCGGCCCGGTCCCCGAGGCTCCGCTTGACCGCGAGCGACGCCTCGAACGTCCGCACGGCGTCCTCCACCTGGCCGCGGTAGAGGGCGACGACACCCGCGTTGTGATGGAGCCGCGCCACCTCTTCCACGTCGTCGGCGCTCTCGCCCGCCGAGGGCAGCTTCGCCTGCGCCTCCGCGAGCCACGCCTCCGCCTCGCCCCAGTCGGCGCGCATCAGCGCCACGAGCCCCAGCGTCGACAGCGCGAACGCCTCGGCCGCCCCGCCGCCGAGCCTCCGCGCCGCCGCGAGCGCCGCGAGCGCCTGCTCCTTCGCCGCCGTCGCGTCGCCGTCCCGCGCGCGCTTCTCCGCGCGCCGCCGCAGCGCGAGCACGAGCACCCGCTCGTCCCGCTGCGCCGCCTCGTCGAGCCACGCCACGACCTGCGGGTGCGCCGCGCCCACGCCCGCGTCGCGCGTCAGCCGCTCGAGCCTGCACAGGAGCCCCGGGGTCCGCCGGTCCGCGTCCTCGCCGAGCGCGAGCAGCGCCTCGATCTCCTCGGACCGCAGCCCGGCCTCGCGCGCTCGCGCCGCGGCCCGCTCGTGGAGCTGCGCGCGGCGGGCGCTCGTGCACGGCGCCGCCGCCGCCGAGAGGAGCGCCGACGCGGGCGCGCCGGGATCCGCGAGCAGCGCCGCGGCGACCTCCTCGGCGACCTCCGGCGTGGCGAGCGCCGCGGCGAGATCCCGCGCCAGGGCGGGAGCGGACAGCGTGTAGAGCGCGCCGGCCGCCGCCTCCCGCCTCGCGATCAGCGCGCCCGCGAGCAGCTCGCCGAGGGCCCGCTCGCCAGAGGCGCCCGGCTGCCCGCCGCCCCGCGCGTCCGCTCGACCGCCGCGCCCGAACCCGGGACCGCAGAGCGCCTCGGGCAGAGCGCCGCCCGCGATCGCGATCGCCGCGAGCGTCGCGCAGGCGTCGGCCGACAGGCCGCGCACGCGCTCGATCGCCGTGTCCTGCGTGAGCGGCACGCGGCCGAGCGACGCGATGAGCCACCCCGGGCTCTTCCCCGACGCCGCGGCGGCCTCGCGCACGCTCGCCTCGTCGTCCACGCCGAGCGCGCGGCACAGCGCGCCGAAGCTCGCGTCGCTGAGCGGCCCGAGCGCCACGCACGCCGCGCCCTCGGGCGCGCTCCGGACCGTCGCGACCACCTCGATCGCCCCGCCGCCGGGCGCTGCCGGCCGGCACCGGTACGCGTCGAGCGCGGCGCGCAGCTCGGCCGGGGCCTGGTCCAGGTCGTCCAGCAAGAGCAGGAGCGGAGGACCGTCGCCGGACGGCGTCACGAACGGCGGCGCCTGCTCGGCGCCCCGGAAGAACGCGATGAGCCGCAGCAGGAGCGGGTCGGCCTCGCGCGGGAACGCCACGTACCGGGCGCTCCGCCCGGCGAGCAGCGCCCGCGTCACGAGCTCGCGGCCGAGGTGGCTCTTGCCGGCGCCGCTCGGCCCGGTGACGTAGCGCACGCGGCCTGACGGCGACGGCGCCTGCTGCAGCGCCTCGAGCTCGCGCTCGCGCCCGATCGGCGCCGGCGGCGTCCCGACGGCGATGCCCGCCTCCGCGGCCGCGACGCCGAGCAGCCGGAGCACCTCGCGGGCCTCGGGGGGGCGGTCTCGCGGGTGCAGCGCGAGCAGCGCCTCGATCACCTCGGCCACGCTCGGCTGGACCCAGGGTGCGGCGTCGCGCAGCGGGCGCCGCGCGCGCCAGGGCCCAGGCGGGCGGCCCGCGGCCGAGCACCACGCGAGCGCCCCCAGGCTGTAGAGGTCGGACGCGGGCGAGGGCGCGCCCCCGGCGAGCAGCTCGGGCGCGGCGAAGGCCGAGGTGAACGCGACGGCGCCGCGCGGGCCCGTCACGCGCGCCCTCGACACCGCCGCGCCGAGGTCGAGGAGCACAACCTCGGCGCTGCCCCCGCCGAGGGGCCGCATCCGGACGTGCGCCGGCTTGAGATCGCTGTGCACGAACCCCGCGTCGTGCAGGGCGGCGAGGGTCCTCGCGACGCCGCCGAGCACGCGCGCGAGCCGCGCCGGGCGCTCGTCGGCCAGGGCCCCCTGCACCCACGCCGCGGCGTCGTCGCCGGCCACGTACTCCTCGACGAGGAAGGGGGCGCCCGTCCGCTCGTCCCGCCCGAGATCGTGCGCCCGCACCACGCCGGAGACGCGCAGGCGCGCGAGCAGCGCGAACTCGCCGAGCAGGGTGTCCTCGCGGAAGGCGCCCTGACGGAACACCTTCGCGACGAGCTCGCGCCCCCGCGCCTCGCGGTCGATCACGCGCCCCACGACGCCCTGCGCTCCCTGTCCGAGGATCTCGCCGGGCTCGTACCGAGCATGGGCCACGAAGGGCTCGCGCCGCGGGGCGTGCATGGTCGAGAGGTTACTCGCGCGCGGCGCTCGCCGTCGCTCCGGCGGCGATGCGGGCGAGCAGGGGCTCGCCGTACGCGGGCTCGCCGAGGAGCGCGAGCGCGCGGCGGAGGCGCGGCTCGGCGAAGCGCCCGAGATCGTCGAAGTGGCGCTCGGCGTCCCCGGCGAGGGACGGGTCCGCGAGCCGCCGCGCCGCGCCCACGTCGGCCGCCTCGATCTCGGGCGAGAGCACCTCGACGCGGAGCATCATGACGCGCACGACGTCGTCAGGGGTGGGATCGACGGTGAGCGGGATCGAGGCGTCGGTCCACGCCTGCGGAGCGAGGTAGAGCACCCGGACGCCGGGCGTCCGGAACCACTGGCGCTTCCATGTGTTCACCATGGCGACGGCCTCGTCGTGGTACAGGCCGGTCGCGTCGAGGGCGTCGGTCACGCTCGCGCCGAGCGCCTCGACGAACTCGTCGAGGGGTGGCGCTCCGTCGAGAGAGGGGGCGCGCTCGACGAGCGTGCCGCCGCCGGCGATGCCCTCGGGGCGCGCGACGAACGCCCCCGCCGAGGCGCCGACGTTGAGGACGAAGACGGTGCCGATCGCCTCGCCGAGGGTGTTCTCGGCGGAGATCGCCCCGCCGGCGCCGGCCGTCACGCGGACGGGCAGGTCGAAGTTGCCGAGCCCTCGATAGAACAGGAAGCGCTCGTGCTGGGGCGCCTCCGTCGCGCCGGGCACGCCGGCGACGCGGAGCGGGTTGGCGCCGACCTGGCGCGCGTGGGCCCACGTGAACCGATCGAGCGGCGCCTCGGGCACGGGGACGTCGCCGTCGCGCCCGAGGATCTCGATCGTACCCCACTGGAGGTAGCCGTTCGCGCTCGCGCCGTACCTCTCCGCGCACACCGGCGAGCCGAAGGGGAACTCGGGGTCGAACGCCGGGTCCGCGTACGTCGTCACGCCAGCAACGGTGTTGGGCGCGAAGATGGGCGGGTCGAAGCTGTGGACGGCGGGGTACCACTGCGTGAAGATCCCTTTGCGGAACACGACCTGGACGTGCGCTTTGAGCGGCTCCTCGGCGTAGAAGTAAGTGACCGGCGTCTCCATCTTCACGTTGACGCTCGTCGACGTCGAGCCATCGAGCGAGCCGGCGCCGAGCCGGTCATAGACGAAGGCGGGGAGGTCCTCCTCTTCGTGGTGCAGCCCCGGTTGCAGCGAGCCGTCGGAGCCGACGACCACGGTGTCGGTGCCCCATTCGTGGACGATGAAGCCCTTGCCCGGGTACGCGAGGTCGGGCGCCGAATTCACGTCGCGCGCGGGCTGCGCTGGACCGAGCGGCGCGCCGTCGTGCGAGCTACCGCTGTCGGATGTTCCGGAGCACGCGGCGGTCAGGGTGGCGAGAAGGAAGAAGGGGAGCGTGAGGCGGCGGGATGTCGATGCGGTTACCATGGTAAGACCTCCTGGCCGGTCCTGAAGCAGCTCTCGGGCCATCGTGCCCAGTCGCTGAATCTCGATGGATTGCGAGCGTCGCACCGAGGCCGTTACCAGTGGAGGTGGCAACTGGAACGGCGGGACGACCGGGAGCTGGTAACCACGCGAGACGCCGGGGGCGCCTCACCTGCTACGCGGCCACGCCGAGGGTGCCGATCGCCTCGAACTCGCGGATCATCCCGTCGAGCCTGCCCTCATCGACCCTGAGGCCGAGGGCCGCCGCGGCGTGGGCGAGGAGCGTCCGCTCCCGCAGCGACGCGACCTTGTCCACGGCCGCCGCGATCTCGAGCGCGCGCAGCAGCGGGGTGCGCGCGCCCTCCGGCACGGCGCGGAGGCGCTCGATCCAGGCGATGTCGTCGGCGAGCCGCTCGTTCTGGCCAGCGCGCGCCGGGGCCGGCAGATGCCGCAGCACGGCCGCCAGCAGCGCCGTCTCCTCCGGCCTGAGGCGGCCGTCGGCGGTGAAGATGAACCAGAGCCCTTCGAACAGGCGATCGAGGTGCGGGCGCAGCGCCTCGTCGCAGAGCGCCCCGTCGAGCGCGCGCCGGTAACGCAGGTACCGGCGCGCTGTATCTCCGAGGCGCCGGGTCACCACCCAGCTCGTGATCGACGACGAGGCGACCGAGAGCACGGGCACCAGGTTGCGCGCCACGCTCTCGCCGGCGAGCCGCGCCGCGAGCTGCCTGGCCACGTCCGAGCCGCGCTCGCGCGCCGAGCGCACGAGCACGCCCGAGGGATCGTCCGTGTCCTGGGGGTGCTCCACGACGCCGAACGTGAGGACGAGCAGCGCCCAGACGTCGGCCGGCTCGTCCGGATCGAACCGGAGCCCGAAGAGATCCGCGAGCTCGCAGAGCATCTGCACGTGCAGGAGCAGCCGGAGCACCGTCTCGCCGCCGATCGCGAGCACGGCGGCAGGGATCGCGATGAGCCCGCTCAGCCCGCCCGTCTCGCCCGTGGCCACGGCCGCGCCTGTCGAGAGCGCCCCGGTCGCGCCGCCAGCGAGCGCCGAGCGGATGCAGGCGCGCCGGATGACCGCGCGCGCGTCGGTCGGCTCCGTCACGCCGGTCGACGCCGCGATGGCCGCGGGGCGAGGCCGCCCGTTGTAGCGGCGCACCGCGCGGGACAGGAGCTCCTCGAGCCATGCGTCGACCGGGCGCGGGCGCACGCCCGCCTCGCTCGTCGCCTCGGTCAGCGGGAGCGCCGCGGCCCCCGCTGCGTCACCAGGGTGCGCAGCCTCGTCGCTCATGGTCCAGGGCGGTTCAAGATGCATTCCGTGCGCGGCCCGCGCCTGGCGCGTCGAGGCCGAGCCCGTTCGCAGCCCTGCCGAGATCGTCCACCGCCGGTGGCTCACATCCCCTCCTCTCAGGGGAGGCCCATGAGGGCACCTGACCTTGCCTGGTGCCCCTACCGCGGGTTCACGATCGAGATCTGGAACCACTCGCCCACCTTGTCGGGCTGCTGGGATACGCCTCCGACGACACCGGACTGGCACAGGTTTCCCTCGGAGCCGTCCGTATCCCGGGGTCCCATGACGTTCCACACCGAAGCGCTGCAGTCCTCTGCGGTTTCGGTGAGATGGAAGTGTGCCAGGCCGCTGCCCGCCCTCCAGTACAGGAAGTTATATCGGCGCGCAGAAGGGCAGCCACTGGCACCCCGGATCGGCGCAATCCGCGAGCCCGTCGCCGTCGTCGTCGTAGCCGTTGCTGCAGGCCGCGTCGGTGTCCTCGCCCCACGATGCGCACCAGGGCAGCCACTGGCACCCCGGATCGGCGCAATCCGCGAGCCCGTCGCCGTCGTCATCGTAGCCGTTGCTGCACGTCACGTCGGTATCCTCGCCCCACGGTGCGCACAAGGGCAGCCACTGGCACTCCGGATCCGCGCAATCCGCGAGCCCGTCACCATCGTCGTCGTAGCCGTTGCTGCACGCCGCGTCCGTGTCCTCGCGCCACGGTACGCACCAGGGCACCCACTGGCACTCCGGATCAGAGCAATCCGCGAGCCCGTCGCCGTCGTCATCGTAGCCGTTGCTGCACGCCGCGTCGGTGTCCTCGCGCCATGGTACGCACCAGGACAGCCACTGGCACTCCGGATCCGAGCAATCCGCGAGCCCATCACCGTCGTCATCGTAGCCGTTGCTGCACGCCGCGTCGGTGTCCTCGCGCCATGGTACGCACCAGGACAGCCACTGGCACTCCGGGTCCGAGCAATCCGCGAGCCCGTCACCATCGTCATCGTAGCCGTTGCTGCACGCCGCGTCGGTGTCCTCGCGCCATGGTACGCACCAGGGCACCCACTGGCACTCCGGATCAGAGCAATCCGCGAGCCCGTCCCCATCATCATCGTAGCCGTTGCTGCACGCCGCGTCGGTGTCCTCGCGCGGCGCCGCCGTGTCGTCGACGCCGATGACGATGTCGAGGCTCCCCTGGCCGACGGAGATGATCTCGCCGTCGGCGCGGAACTGGAACACGACCGTCGATGTCATGCCCTCGTTGATGAAGACCTGCAGCGGATTCGGCGACGTCAGGACCGCCTGAACCGGCTGGTAACTGACGCCGGTCCACCGCTCGAGGACCCAGTTTTGCTCGAGGTATACGTCATAGCCGCCGACCGGAAGCACCTCCGTGATCACCGGCGTCTCGGTCGACCCGTAGACGAGCCGGTCCGTCGGACCGTGGATATCGAACCATGCGTTCGACAGGCGGTACGTCGCGCCCGTGACGCTGGTCCCCACGAGGGCGAGGCTGATCGAGCCGACATCGGACGCCTGCTCGATGGCGTCCGGCGCCTCCGCTCCTCCACACCCCACCTGCATCGCAAGAGCCGCCAGCACGGAACATACGAATATTTGTCGCAAGTGTCTCATGATGGATTCGTATCAGAGACGCTCGCGCAGGAGAAGCGAGATCGTCGGACGCGATCACGCCACGCGCCCGTCGGCCATGGGCCATCGGGCATCGGCCACGCGCCCATCGGCCATGGGTCATCGGCCACGCGCCCATCGGCCATGGGTCATCGGCCACGCGCCCGTCGACCATCGGCCATCGTCCATTCGCGGCGCGCTCTCGCGAGGCCCTGGCGATGCCCCCGCGAGGCGTGCGCCCGCTGGCCGATCGCAGCGCCGCGGCCGTCGGCCGAGCATGCGCGAGCGCGGTCGCCGGGAAATCGACCGCCGTGACCTCCCGTCCGCGCGCGGCGAGCCACAGCGTCTCCGATCCATGACCGCAGCCCGCGTCGAGCGAACGCCCCGGAAGGCTGGCGACCTCGGCGATCAGGCGCGCACTCGGCGGACGCCGCGCTACCTTGTCCGGGCGCTCGCGCAGCGTCTTTTCCCGGCGCGGTGGTGGGCGTATTGACGCCTCCTCAGCGGGGGTCCGCGTGCGCCTCCCGCTTCATCGAGCCGGCGATCTGCCTGGTGGCGACGTTGATGCGATTGAAGCAGTTGATCAGCGCGATGTGAAGGACCAGCGCCGCGAGCGCCGGCTCGTCGTAATGCCTCGCGGCCTCCTCCCAGATGTCGTCGGGCACCGGATCCGCGCGATCGCTGAGCCTCGTCGCGGCCTCGGCGAGCGCCAGCGCGGCGCGCTCCGCGTCGGTGAAATAGGGCGCCTCGCGCCAGGCCGCCACGGCGAACAGACGCTCGTCGGTCTCGCCCGCCTTCTTGAGCTCGCGCGCGTTCATGTCGACGCAGAAGCCGCACCCGTTGATCTGGCTCGCCCGCAGGTGAACGAGCTCGAGCGTCCGCGCCGGCACGCCACACTTCTTCACCGCGCCGACCAGGGCGTAGATGGGCTCCATGACGCCGGGGATGAGCATCGCGGGGTTCTTCATCCGTGCTTTCAGCATGATCGTGATCCTCTCGAGGCGTTCGGGTGTGCTCGCCGACCGTGAAGGGGCGCTGAACGTCCGTTCGCGCCGTCACATCGGCTAGGATTCGTTCGTCACAGCCATGACGAAGCACGACGAGGGAGTGTGACCGATGGATGAAAATTGTTGGCTGGCGGAGCGGTTCGAGGCCCACCGGGCCCACCTGCGGGCGGTGGCGTACCGGATGCTCGGCTCCCTGGGCGAGGCGGAGGACGCCGTGCAGGAGTCCTGGCTCCACCTGAGCCGCGCCGACACGAGCGGCGTCGACAACCTGGGCGGGTGGCTGACGACGGTCGTGGCGCGGGTGTGCCTCGACATGCTGCGCTCGCGCAAGGCGCGGCGCGAGGAGCCGATGGCCGCGCCCGACCCCGCCGCGGACCGCGAGGCCGGGACCGACCCCGAGCGCGAGGCGGTGCTGGCCGACTCCGTCGGCCTCGCGCTGCTCGTGGTGCTCGATACGCTGACCCCCGCCGAGCGGCTCGCGTTCGTGCTGCACGACCTGTTCGCGGTACCCTTCGAGGAGATCGCCTCCATCGTGGGCCGCTCCCCGGCCGCGGCGAGGCAGCTCGCGAGCCGCGCCCGCCGCCGCGTGCAGGGGGTGCCCCCTTCCCCAGACGCCGACGTCGGCCGCCAGCGCGAGGTCGTCGAGGCCTTCCTCGCGGCCATGCGCGGCGGCGACTTCGACGCGCTCGTGGCGATCCTCGATCCGGACGTCGTGATCCGCTCCGACGCCACGGCCGCGGCCCCGGCCGGGAACGAGGTCCGCGGCGCGCGCGCCTGGGCCAAGCAGGCGATCTCCGGCGCGCGCGGCGCCAAGTTTGCCCGCCCTGCGCTCGTGGACGGCACGGTGGGCATCGTGGTGGCCCCGCGCGGGCGGCTCTTCCGGGTGCTCCGCTTCACGCTCGCGGAGGGGAAAATCGCCCAGATCGACGTCATTGGCGACCCCGAGCAGCTCCGCGATCTCGACCTGTCGGTCCTCGACGGCGGACCGCCTCCGCAAGCCTGAACGAGCCGTGTGTGAAGCGCTCGAGGTCCCGCCGCGCGCGCCGGCCGGGTAACCAGGCCTGCGCCCGGCGCCGGCGCGTGGACCTCAGGTCTTCCAGCGGGTCAGAAGAACACGGCGCGGTCGAAGACCCACGACGCGGACTGCCCGCCGCTCGGGACGCCGCTCAGCACCACCTGGATCTGGAGATCGTTGAAGCTGCCCGCCTTCAGCGCGGTGAGCGTCGCCGAGGGCAATGTCCAGGGCACGGTGTAGAACGTGGAGGCCACCGAGTTGGCGATCCCGTTCAAGCTCTGTACCGAGGAGCACACGTAGCTGCCGATGCCCCGCTGCGGCGACTTGAGGCACAGCTTTACCCCCGCTCCGGTCAGGCCCGCCAGCTGCGTCGAGACGCGAACATCGACCGAGAGGTGCTCGGCGACGGCGACAGCGCTGCTGCTCAGCGCAGCGCTGGTCAGCGTGACCCCGGCGCCGATCCCCGTCAGCTTGAGCGACGCCGCGCCGTGCGTCCGCTCCCCCGCGACCGTGTCCTGCGTCTTTGTGCCCACCGACGCGGTCCAGCTCGAGGTGTTCTCGAAGCCCAGGGTGGCGTGGCCGACGTTGCCCGACGTCAGATCACGGGCGGCCTTCACGGCTGCCGGGTAGTCCATGAAGTAGAACCACCAGTTGTTGAGCCTGCCGTCGGACACGCTCGTGAAGCGCGGGATGTGGCCGAACATGAACTGATAGTACCCGTCGTCGGTGCAGCCCCAGGCGGTGCACGACACGCTGCTGGTGACGTCCTGGAGGAACGGGTAGTACTGCCAGTTGGCCTCGTACGAGGTGACCGGGGTCAGGATGTCGTAGTCGTCGTAGTCGACCAGGCCGTTCACGGGGATGTGCGTGTTGCCGATGTGACCCTGCCCCGGCTTGTCCTTGTCGAGGGTGGCGAACTTCTCCCAGTCGTTGGGATCCGTGGCCGCGGCGTCCCAGCGGCCCATGACCTGGGTCATCACGCTCTCCATGCGGTGACCGAAGCTGTGCACGGCGTTGGGCGTGCTGGCCTCGTAGTTCAGGCCCATGATCGGGAGCTGGCCGTTGCACGTGGTGCCGAGCAGCGGATCGCTGTTGTACCAGAACCCGCCCGGGCCGGCGAGGCGCGACTCGAACATCCCGCCGTGAGGATCGGTGTACACCCACACCTCGTCGATCAGGCCTGCGTCACGCTTCTCGCAGAGCTGCAGGTCGGTGAGCAGCTGGTTGTACTCGAACCCCAGGTTGCCGCTGTTGGCCGCGGCGTTGAGCTGCGGGTTCCAGAAACCGAAGCCCTGGTCGTACCAGCTGATCAGGTCGTTGAAGCTGAGCGGGGCGCCGTACCAGCGCGTGTAGAGGTTGCTGGTGCCGATGTTGCTCGTCTCCACCACGACGTAGTTCACGGCGCCGCCGCTCGACGCGCGCAGCCTGGAGATGACGGTGGCGATCTGAGCGTTCGGATCGTTCCACCCGTAGAGCTGGTGCATCGGGACGTTGCCGTGCTGGGGCACGGGAGGATCGCGCAGCACCACGGCGACCTTGCGCGTGCGCGAGGCGTCCCGCGTCTGGGTGAACGAGCTCGAGGTGGTGACGGCCACCGTATCACTGACGCCGTTGGCGGCGACCGTCAGGGTGGCGGTGCCGGCGGTGCCGGTGGCTGTCACCTTGCCGGTGCTGTCCACCGTGGCGACGGCCGGGTTGCTCGAGCTCCAGGTCTGCGGGTGGGTGATCGGGTAGAGCTTCTTGTTCGTGTCAGCGTACCTGGCCTTGAGCTGCAGGCTCCGTCCGGTCAGCATCTTGACCGAGTTGGCGGTGGTGGAGGCCGAGGGGACGACCTTGATGCTGTTGATCGTCGTGAGGGCGCCGAGCTCCCACTCCCGGATGTGGACGTAGTTGTCGGTGACGGTGCGCGTGACGGTCGCGCGCACGAACTTGCCTGCCGCCGTGAAGCTGGCGGAGCCCCAGGCGTTGAGCGAGAGCACCTGATTGTTGATCGCCAGGGTGTAGGTGCCGGTATGGCTGTCGAGGTCGCTCAGGCTGTCGGCGATCTCGAGCTTCAGCGTGCCGTCGGTGGCGAGCATGATGCGCGACTGATTGAAGTTCACGGGGGCGTCGAACGCCAGGGTGATGATGCAGGGATTGACCGCCGGCGTGCGCGCCAGGGTGCTGGTGTCCCCGTCGAAGATGCTGCTGAGCTGCCCGATGTCGAACTCGGTGTTGACGGTGGAGCTCACCTGACCGGCCGCTAGCAGGCCGTTCATGTCGAGGGTGTGCTGGAACGAAAACGAGCCGAGGGCTTGCCCTTGCTGTTCTGTCTCGCCGTCGTCCTCGCGGGGCGGGTCGACAGCCCCGCAGCCCAGCGACACGAACGCGCCCGCGATCATCACAAGATACGCCTTCGAAGACCTTCGATGAACCATGCTCTCCTACCTCCGCTGGCCGCCACGCAGATCCCGGCCAGCGCGCTTTCACGGCATTGAACCCCCAAACGGGCGGGCGGGCCCAGCAAAATGGAGCCCGCGGTCCGATCGGCGGCAGGATCTACGGCGGGACCGCGGAGGAGATCGTGGTCCTCGCCGACGCCGGCGAAACCGCCGAGATCTACGATCCCGCGAGCGACGCGTGGACGCTGACCGCGTCGACGAGCTTCCGCCACACCTGAGCGTCCGCCGTGGCGATGTTGAACTGCGATCGCCCCTTCTCGACGAGCTCGTACATACGCGCGAGCAGCGTGAGCTGCCTGGCCGGCGACGGCGCCGCCTCGGTCTCGTCGAGGATGAATCCGGGCTCGACAATGCGTCACCCACGGCCTGCGCCAGGGGTCCAGGTGCCGCGAGCGGATCGCAAGGGCAGGATCGCGACCGGATGCCTTCGCCCCGTCGCCGCGGGCAGCTTCTCGACATGGCACGCGGCCACTGGCCTCTATAAGCTCCTCGAATTGCTCAATACCCGCGCGCGCGGACGGCGAGCTCGTCGACTCACTCCATAAGCTCCCTCGAGAGGTCATCGCATGGCAATGGAACGGGACAAGCAGAAGATCACCCTCATGGGTCGCGTCGTCGATACCGCCAACCTCGCCGGGAACGAGGAGGCTGCCGGCGTGGACAACGCGACGATCGAGGTGTTGGTGAGCACCACGCCGCCTCAGATCGTCTCCGCTGCCACGACCGATTCGGTCGGCGCGTTCGCCTTCGAGCTCGACGTGGCGACGCTCCGGCCGATCCTCGGCTCTCACGCCGTGTCGGGGTTCTTCCGTGTCTACCAGGGCAGCCAGCTGCTCGCCGATACGCGAGACTCCCTGCTGTGGTACGACCGCTCGACCGACGCCGTGCTGCGCATCGGCGTCGACCCGGCGAAGCCCGAGGGCACAGGGTCGCCGGCGCACTGGACCGTGCGCGGGCGGGTCACCGACCCGAACGGCGGGCCGCTCCAGCTCTTGCTCGTCTACGTGTTCGATCGGAACGTCACCGCCTCGGGAATAACGCTCACGAAGCTCGGAGAGGCCGAGACGGACGCCGGCGGGTTCTATCAGGTCGGCTACACCCGGAGCGAGCTCGGACGCGCCGGAAAGCAGCTCCCGGACCTCGAGGTGCAGATCTATGACAGCGAGACTTTCGTGACCGCTGCCCATCTCTGCCACGCGCCGGCGACCGCCGTCGTCGACGTGGTGGTCGAGGGCGATCAGTACCGCGCGCCGACAGAGTACGATCGCGTCGCGGCCGCGGCCGTGCCTGCGCTCGGCGGGGCCGACCTGGAGGACCTCGACGAGGACACCCTCGCCCTGGTGGCCTGCAGCGCCGGCGTGGATCGCGAGCGGCTCGCCAGGGTCGCTGACGCGTCCAGGATGGCCGTCGGGACCGCCATCGCCCCCGAGATCTTCTATGGCCTGCTCCGGTGGGGCCTCTCCGCCAATCGCGCGGAGCTGCTCTCGCGCGGCCTCCCGACGCTGCGTGAAGCCATCACCTGGGCGTCCGAGGAGCGCGTCATCCCCCGGCTGTCCGAGGCCCAGATCGACGCGGTGATGGCGCAGCTCAAGCCCCTCGTCGCGGCGAGCGCGTCCGAGGAGCGGACGGCCGGCGCGGGATCGTTCGATCAGCTGCTCGCGAACACCCTGCCCGCCTCGAGCGACCGGCAGGTGCTGCTCAATCATCACGTCAGGTTCCAGGGGAGCATGTCGAGCTACTGGAGCGGGCTCCGCTCTCCGGCGCCGCTCCTGACGCAAAGCGCGGTCGACAACACCCAGCGAGTCGTCCAGCTCGGCGCGCTAACCCGCGACCACCTGCCGCTGGTCAAGAAGCTGAACGAGCAGATCGCGTCCGGCGCGGTGCAATCGCTGCGCGACCTGGCGCGACGCGACGTGAGCGACTGGCTCGCCGTGCTCGACCAGACGGTCAACGGCGCGCCCATCGGCGTTCCCGCCGGCGTGCCAGGCGCCACGACGCAGGAGAAGAAGCAGAACTATGCCTCGGTCCTGACCTGGACCCTCGAGAGGGAATTCCCGAGCGCCGCCCTCGCCGGTCGCCTCGGCACGGCCGCTCCGGCCCTCGCCGACGCCGTGCGCTTCCTCAATGAACAGCCGAACTTCGAGCTCGGGAGGACCCGGCTCCGCGCCTATCTCAGCGGCAACTCGTCCGCCCTCTCCTTCGCCGCGCAGCCCGCCGTCGTGGCCGCCCAGCTCGCCGGCATGGAGAGGCTGCACAAGATCACCCCCTCTGCCTCCGAGATCAGGACGCTGATGGGCTACGGGCTCGACTCCGCCCAGAGCGTCGTCCGCATGGGGCGGCACGCCGGCCGTCAGCCACCTGGACGCGCTGGGGCGGGTGTTCCGCGCGGTGGCGGACAACGGCGCCGAGGGGCAGTACGTCACGCAGACGACGCTCGACATCGAGGGGCAGCCGCTCGCGATCACCGATGCTCGCGGCAACCAGGCCATGCTCCATCGCTTCGGGATGGGCGGGCAGCTGCTCTATCAGAAGAGCAACGACGGCGGCGAGCGCTGGATGCTGGCGGACGCGACAGGGCAGCGGCTCCGCGCCTGGAACGGGCGCGGGTTCGTCTACCGCTCTTCCTACGATGCGTTACGCCGGCCGACCCACGAGCACGTGCAGCCCGCCTCGGGCAGCGAGCGCCTGGTCCGCCGTTATGTTTACGGTGAAGCCCATCCCCAGGCGACGGCGCTGAACCTGCGCGGACGGCCCTACCAGGTGTATGATGGCGCCGGTGTGGTGACCAGCCTGGCGCACGACTTCAAGGGCAACCTGCTGCAGGCCTCGCGCCGGCTGCGCAGCGACGTGCACGCAGACGCCGACTGGTCGGTGCTGGCGGACCTCACCGATGTCGCCGCCATCGCCGCGGCGGCCGAGCCGCTGCTCGAGGCCGAGAGCTTCGCTACCCAGACCGCGTACGACGCGCTCGACCGCCCGACGAGCGTGACCGCGCCGGACACGAGCGAGCTCAGGCCCACCTACAACGAGGCAGGCCTGCTCGAGCGCGTCGAGGCGCGCGTCCGCGGCGCGGCGGCGTGGACCACGTTCGTCGACGACATCGACTACGACGCCAAGGGCCGGCGCGAGCGGATCGACTACGGCAACGGCACCTCCACGGCCTACACCTACGATCCCCTCACCTTCCGCCTCTCGCGCCTGAAGACGACGCGCAGCGCCGACAGCGCCGTGCTGCAGAACCTCACCTATGTGTACGACCCGGCCGGAAACATCGTCGAGATCGGCGACAGCGCCCAGCAGACGGTGTTCTTCAACAACGCCGTGGTCTCGCCCAGCGCGCAGTATGTATACGACGCGATCTACCGGCTCATCCAGGCTACCGGGCGGGAGCACGCCAGCCTCGCCGACGTGCAGCGCGACCAGAACGACATGCCCATCCAGTCGCTGCCGCACGCCAACGACGCGCAGGCGCTCCGGAACTATACCGAGCAGTACGTCTACGATGCTGTTGGCAACCTGCTGCGGATGGTGCACCAGGCCGGTGCGGGCGGCTGGACCCGGCGGTATGCGTACGAGGCCACTAGCAACCGGCTGAACAGCACCAGCGTGCCAGCGGATCCGGTGAACGGGCCCTACAGCGCCACGTATGCACACGACGAGCACGGCAACATGACGGCCATGCCGCACATCGACGCGCTCACCTGGGACGAGAACGACCAGCTACGGAGCACCGACCTCGGCGGCGGCGGCGTCGTCCACTACACCTACGACGCGTCCGGGCAGCGCGTGCGCAAGGTCTGGGAGCACAGCGGCCTCGTCGAGGAGCGCATCTACCTCGGCGGCTACGAGGTCTACCGCAGGCGCGACGCGACTGGGCTGGTGCTGGAGCGGCAGACGCTCCACGTGATGGATGGCGCGCGGCGGGTCGCCATGGTCGAGACCAAGACCGTCGACACCTCGGGGCCCTTCACGGTGACGCCGCGGCTGCGCTACCAGCTCGACAACCACCTCGGTTCTGCGGTTCTGGAGCTCGATGATGGCGGGCTCGTGATCTCCTATGAAGAGTATCACCCCTACGGCACGACGGCGTACTGGTCCGCCAGCAGCGCCGCCGAGGTCAGCCGGAAGCGCTACCGGTACACGGGCAAGGAGAAGGATGAGGAGACGGGGCTCTACTACTACGGCGCGAGATATTATGCGCCTTGGCTCGGGAGGTGGACGAGCGCGGATCCGGCGGGGATGGTGGATGGGCCGAACCTGTACGCGTACGTGCGTGAAAATCCCGTTTTGCTTCGGGATCCGACAGGACACTTGAGCTGGCTGGAGGAGCAACTCGATAGCATCTACAACCCAATGAGCCCCATTGCCAATGGCCTTGTCCAGAACCTGCACAAGCGTGGCGAGGCCATCACCAATGCACCTAAATCCATCAAGGAGGTTGTCAAAAAGGAAGGCGTGTCAGGCCTTATCAAGATCATCGTAAGCGGGGCGGGTCACCTCGTCGAAGATACTGGTGAGGCGCTCGGTGATATCGCTTGGGAGGCGACTCATTACGATGGCAACAAGAGTAAGGAGAAGATCGCAAGTCGGTCGCTCGACGTCGTTTTGAATGCCGCGGATGCCGTAACCCTGGCGGCCGGAGGTGCCGGAGCCGCCAGAGGTGCGGCCGCGGTAGGCAGGACCATCGAAGGCGCCGCGGCGGCTGTTAAGTCCGGATCGCCTGCTCTAGCAACTGCTGGGGGGCGCGTTACCAGCGGCGCTGCCGTCGTAGGCGAAGCCGCTGCCTCAGGCGGCGGCTTCGGTGCGCCAGGGCTGAAGACGGTCGGTACCGCTACGACGGCCCTCAGTACCGGAGGCAAAGCGGGGGGCACCACGAAACCCGCGTCATCCGCCAACAAAGGACAGGCTGGTGGCGACGCCAAGCGCGGGTCAACCACAAGAAAGCCAAGGAGTACGGACGCAACGGAAGGAGTGGCTGCTCCCGCGGCCGAAGAACTGGTGCCTTCATTGCGTCCGGATCGGGCGCTCGGCTCAACGCCGCATCCGTTCGAAGGGATTCCGAAAGAGCTACATCCCGAGGTCTTCGACATCATCGCGGACCTTCAGGCCTCGCGCGCAGGAGATGCGACGGCTGCGGCGCGGCTCGGGGCGAGAACTCCACATCCTCTCAAAGGCGATCTCAATGGATGGACATCACTAGATATCAAGGGACGAGAAATCTCGGCCCGATTCCTCTATCGAGAGACCAAAGATGGCATCAAGTGGATGGTACAGAACACTCACTAAAGAACGCGAACGGTTCTATGGCCACAATCGACACAGTTGAACGACTCCGGACCTGCTTGCTCGCCCTCGAAAAATCCATAGACGCTCCGCGCCTGGATGTCGAGTGGCTGCGCCTGCGATGTGACGATACTCTGCGCTTCAGGGGACAAACGCAGCGGGATTCGCTAAGGCAGCTTCAGAAAGACGTTGCGCAGTTCGTGGCGGATTTTCCTCATTTGATCCCCGCCTCGCTTCTCGACGAGGTGAATGGTTGGACCGCGGAATGAGCGCTGTGGGTTAAAATGGCTCCGGTTCATTCACCTTCCTCTAATAGAAGGCAGCCCTCTACGTTCGGGTCTCGACCGTCGAGACCCCATTCCCCAACATCGAGAGGTCTACCGACCGCGCGCTGGAGCGGCAGACACTGCACGTGATGGATGACGCGCGGCGGGTGGCGATGGTGGAGACGAAGACGGTGGATACCTCGGGGCCGTTCACGGTGACGCCGCGGGTGCGCTACCAGCTCGACAACCACCTCGGGTCGGCGTCGCTGGAGGTCGACGGGGCGGGGCTGGTGATCGGGCACGAGGAGTACCACCTGTATGAGACGACGGCGTACTGGTCCACCAGCAGCGCCGCCGAGGTCAGCCGGAAGCGCTACCGGTACACGGGCAAGGAGAAGGATGAGGAGACGGGGCTCTACTACTACGGCGCGAGGTATTATGCGCCTTGGCTGGGGCGATGGACGAGCGCGGATCCAGCGGGTTTGGAGGGAGGGCTCAATTTCCATGAGTATGCAGCCAGCAATCCCGTGCGGTTCATGGATCCGAACGGACGCAAGCCGCTGAATCCCAACGATCCCAACGTCCAGCGGTTATGCAACCTGGGCCTCTCCGACACCGACATTCAGAAGCTAGTTGATCTGGGGCCAACTGCGCGGAGCCAAACGGTAGACACTGAAGACTCTGGCGGTCCTGGGGAATCACCGAAGCGGCGCACGAACCCGAACCCATCACCCTCAGGCCTTCCTCCGGGGCCGACAGGCTCGGGACGACCGAGCGATACAAACATTCTCGCGGGCCCCGGCGAACATCACGGAGCGGGTGCCAAGGGAAGCGGCAACGCTGAGGGAAATGGCAGAGGTACTGGGCCCGGAAACACACTGCTCGATTTCGCTGTGTTCGTCATGGGAATCATGGGGATGCAGCTACCAAGCGAAGATGGCGTGAGCGGCGGCATCCCGGGAGGTTCAGGCGGTGAGAAGAACGCCAGCGCGACAGGTCAAGCGGCCTGGCTCACGTTGAACGTCGCCTGGGGCAAGGCGGTCGGAGCGTTCAGGAAAATCAAATCAATTACGAATTCTTTCGGCCAAAGGGCGGCCAGTAGAATCGAACAGTGGATTACAAAAAAAAAGGAGGAGAGGAGCTCGCAGGAAATGGCGCTTCTGGAGTCGCCGCTGGCGCCAGAGGAGAGCTGACACAACTCCTACAGCTGCGTGCCCGCCAGCTTGAGCTTGGTACAGATCCCGCCAGAGGCTTCCTCGCTGCCGAGGGGGCGGCGGGAGCACGCATCGAGCAAGTGCTTGGCCGCCAGATCAAGCGCAGTGCGGATACCGCAATCGATTTTGTCGACACGGTACTCGGCCCTATCAGTCTCAAGGGGCCGATTCCTGGCACAGGAAGCGTTGAGGGGCTCGCCAAGGCCGCGATCAAATACATCCAGGCAAACACTGCGACCCGTGCACTATTCGTCGACCTCACAGACCTATCTGCACAGAATGCCGCAAAAGTTCAGAACATGGTCGAGGCCGCCGCGGCCGGCGCAACTAAAAAGGTATTATTCCTGAGGTAACGAATGGCGAATTCGATCCAGACCGCAAGACAAAACGCAGCTCACTTCAACGATCTCGACCTCATTGCGGTCACACGCGTCATGATTGATGAGGTACAGCAAAACCCAGAGGTCTACCATCTATTGACGAACCTGGCCCACGAATGGTCCCAAACTCTCGCCGACTACGGACCTGGAACGATCGACATGAATCTTGATCACGTCGCCTCGTCACACGAATCGATATCATGCTTCTGCAAGCTACTTCTAGCTGTCGACGCAAAACTCAAGCAGTTCGGTGACATTGTTCCGTCATCATTCCTCAACAGGCAACCCCCGATCCCTGGCGTCTCATTCACTGACTGCCCATACATTCTATTGGCAAAAACAATCGACAACTTGCGAGAGCTCGTCTCTAGCTCGTAGTCGAACTATGATAGCCTGGCACCCGTCGCCAGGCGCTGCCGGCGGGCGATCCCGAGCGCCGGGCGGCGGACCTGGCGGCCGCGCACGCCGGCACGCCGGCCGTCAGCCACCTGGACGCGCTGGGGCGGGTGTTCCGCGCGGTGGCGGACAACGGCGCCGAGGGGCAGTACGTCACGCAGACGACGCTCGACATCGAGGGGCAGCCGCTCGCGATCACCGATGCTCGCGGCAACCAGGCCATGCTCCATCGCTTCGGGATGGGCGGGCAGCTGCTCTATCAGAAGAGCAACGACGGCGGCGAGCGCTGGATGCTGGCGGACGCGACAGGGCAGCGGCTCCGCGCCTGGAACGGGCGCCAGACGCTCCACGTGATGGATGGCGCGCGGCGGGTCGCCATGGTCGAGACCAAGACCGTCGACACCTCGGGGCCCTTCACGGTGACGCCGCGGCTGCGCTACCAGCTCGACAACCACCTCGGTTCTGCGGTTCTGGAGCTCGATGATGGCGGGCTCGTGATCTCCTATGAAGAGTATCACCCCTACGGCACGACGGCGTACTGGTCGACCAGCAGCGCCGCCGAGGTCAGCCGGAAGCGCTACCGGTACACGGGCAAGGAGCTCGCCGGTGGCGTCGGGGACCATCGGCCCCTGTCGAGAGCTCCCGGATACGCTCCGCCCTGCCCGCAGGGCAGCACCGAGACTCCACCCCCGATCGCTTCTGGCACCTTCGCCGCCGCGGCGGCCTGTCGTGCGCCGTCGCTCGCGCGATCCTCACTCATCGTCCCGGAAGAGCTCGCGGAAGAAGCGATCCCTGTGCAGCAGGAAATCGCGCGTGAGCGCGAAGTGGTCCGTCTCTTCATACGCCACGGGCGCGATACCGCCCTCCGAGAGCAGGTAGATCGACGCCGCTGGATAGGCCAGCACGATGGGCGAGTGCGTGGCGATGATGAACTGCGATCTCCCCTTCTCGATGAGCTCGTGCATCCGCGCGAGCAGCGTGAGCTGCCTGGCCGGCGACAGCGCCGCCTCGGGCTCGTCGAGGATGAAGAGGCTGTCCGGCCTGAACCGGTGCTTCATGAGGGCCAGGAACGACTCGCCGTGCGACTGCTCGTGCAGCGACGTGCCACCGTAGAACTGGGTCACCCCCAGCTCGTCCACCTGGGTGGCGACGTTGTAGAAGCTCTCGGCGCGGAGAAAGAAGCCGTTCTTCTCCCGGCGCGGCCCGCGGACGAGCCGCATGGCCGCGTGCAGCTCCGACTCGGAGCGCCGGGTCGAGAAGTTGAACCCCTTGGAGCCGCCCTCCGCGTTGAAGCCGGCCAGCAGCGCGAGCGCCTCGATGAGGGTCGACTTGCCGGAGCCGTTCTCGCCCACGAAAAAGGTCACCTTCGGGTGCAGCGCGAGCTCCTCGAGGGCGCGCACGGCGGGGATGCTGAACGGGTACCTGGAGAAGTCGGCGACACGCTCGCGCAGGAGCTGGACGGAGCGGATGAAGCCGGGCTGGAGGTGGGCGCGCTTCATGAGGGGGTCGCTCGGCGCGCCTGCCGGGAGACGTCACGCATTGTCAGCGCTGCTCTCGCTGGCTTTCTCGTCCTCGCTCTCTCGCGCCTCGCGGAGCTCGTAGTGCTGCGATCGGGCATCGAAGCGCGTGAGGACGGCGCGCGCCTTCGCCGGCACGTACGCGGTCTCGTGATCCTCGCCGGCGAATCTCTTCACGGCCTCGATCGAGTCGAACCACATGATGGTGACGAACTCGACCTCGTCCCCGAGCGGGCGCCGGAGCAGCTCGATGCGGCGGAAGCCCCGCACCTGCTTCGCCAGGATCGCCGGGAAGATCTCCGTCTTCAGCAGCGCCTCGTACGTGTCTGCGTTCTCGGGGCTCGTCCAGCCGTGCCAGATCCGTCGGATCATGTGGCCTCCTTCGACAGCTCGATCAGGGTACCGGATCGGCGCTGCGGGGGCCAACGCCGCTGGTCACGCCAGCCCGGCGCTCGCCCCCCGCCGTTCACACCGAGCTAAAGAATCCGCACCAGTCGATGTGCCATGTGAAGGCGCCGGATCCGGTCGGGTCGGGATCGCCGCTTCATGCCTCGCGTCCGTGCCAGCAGGAGACCTCCAGCTTGTCCCCCAGCGGGATCTCCACCGACCCGTAACCGCTGCCTGCGCCGCGGACGTGGTCGAGGTAGGGCCGCAGGTCATCGGGCGCGATGTCGAGGTCGTCGGCGACGATGAGCGCGCCCCTCCGCAGCCGCGGCTCGAGCATCCGGAGCACCGGCAAATAAAGGTTCTTCCAGCCGTCCAGCAACAGGAGATCGATCGGCCCTTCCACGTCCCGGAGCGTCACCAGGGCGTCTCCCTCGCGGATCTCGACGAGATCGCCGAGCCCGCTCTCGTCGAGGTTGTGCCGCGCTCGCCGCACCTTCTCCGGGTGCATCTCGCTGCCGATCACCCGCCCGCCGCCGCCGTCGCGGAGGGCCGCGGCCAGGAACACCGTCGAGATCCCGAAGGACGTCCCGAACTCCACCACCGTGCGCGCCCTCGTCGCGAAGGCGAGGAGGTGGAGCAGCCGCCCGACCTCGCGGGAAACCGGCAGATAGGCGTCGGCGAGGAGCTCGGCGAGCGCCTCGGGGTCGGGTCTCGGCCCGCGGCGCTCCAAGTCGCCGCGGACGCGGGCGAGGATGCGCGGATCGCCGCTGTCGGCGTCCTGGAAGAGGCGGTCGAGGGTCCGTTGAACGCGCGGCGAATCGAGCGTGGTGCTCATGATGGATGGCTCCTCCGGGCAGGCCCACGGCGACGGCGCTGCTGCCCTCGCTGCTGCCCTGTTCGACGCGGAGCCTGCGCCCGAAGAGACATGACTTCCAGTGCATGATCGTTAAGGTATCGTTGCGTTCCATGCACTCCATGGATCTGAACCTGCTCGTCGCGCTCGACGTGCTCCTCGAGGAGGAGAGCGTGCTCGTCGCCGCGAAGCGGATGCACCTCAGCCCCTCGGCCATGAGCCGCACGCTCGCGCGCGTCCGCGAGGCCGTGGGCGACCCGATCCTCGTGCGCGCCGGCCGGCGGCTCGTGCCCACGCCGCGCGCCGCGGAGCTGCGCCCGCGCGTGCGCGCGGTGGTCGCCTCGGCCAGCGCGGTGCTCCGCGAAGGGGGCGCGCTCGACGTCGCCGCGCTCACCCGCAGCTTCGCCGTCCGGACCAGCGACGGCATGCTCGGGCTCCTCGGCGCCCCGCTCCTCGACGCGCTGAGGGCCGAGGCGCCGCGCGTCATCGTCCGCTTCCTCCCCGAGGGCGACGAGGACGTCGCCGCGCTCCGGGAGGGCCGGATCGATCTCGACGTCGGCATCATCGGCGACATGGGCCCGGAGATCCGCGTCCAGGCGCTCGCCAGGGACCGCTTCGTGGGCGTGGTGCGCCGCGGCAGCCCGCTCGCGTCCGGCAAGGTGACGCTGCAGCGGTTCGTCGAGCACGCCCACCTCGGCGTCTCCAGGCTCGGGAAGACCTGGGGCCCCATCGACGAGGCCCTCAAGAAGAAGGGGCTCGCCCGGACCACCGCGGCCGTGGCGTCCGGCCATTACGCGGCGCTGTGCCTCCTCGCCAGCTCCGACCTCGTCGGCGCGTTCCCATCGAAATGGCTCGCGCATGCCGCGCCGCGCTTCGACCTCGTCACGTTCCCGCTGCCCGTGCCCACGCCGGCCATCACCATCGCGCAGGCGTGGCACCCCCGCTTCGACGCCGACCCCGCGCACCGGTGGCTGCGCGACCGTCTCCGCCGCGTCTGCCGGTCGATCGCGGAGCTCCGATCGGAACGCGTCCCCGGCGCTCGGGCGGCGGGCTAAAGAGGGATGTTTGCCCGGTAAGACGTTGCCGGCAGCGATCGGCCCGGCAGGTTCTTGCCCGAGCGGGCGCCGGCCCGCCTCCAGGCGCCTCGCGGATGACGTCGGGGCTGACCACCGCCTCGGAACCCGTCCCGGCGCTCGGGACTCGGCGTGGAGCAGGTTGTTGCCCGGCAAGACCTTGCCGGCAGCGATCGGCCCGGCAGGATCTTACCCGCAGGGGCGCCGGCCCACCTCCGGGGCTACCCCCATCGCTGCGAGGCTGGTCGCCGCCTCCACGCGCATCGTCGCGGCCGCCGCCACCCCGCGATGGCGATACGGGCGCGGATGGCACGAACACTGCTAACCCGCTCCTGCGAGCGAGACCGCTCCGGCGGGCGCCCGTGCCGCGCGGATCCCGTGGAAGTGACGAGACCGACCTGGCGCTGATAGACAGGGATATCACCATGGTCAACATTCTCAGCATGGATGGCGGTCCCGGACCGCTCATCCAACTCGACATTCTGCTCGAGCTCGAGCGCAGGCGCTCCGACAACGAGCCCAGCTTTCTCGGGCAGGTCGATCTTTTCGCCGGCTCCTCCGACGGCGCGCTCATGTCCTTGTACCTCGCCCAGGCGCTCACCACGGAGATCGAGGCCGGTAATCATGAGGTGACCGCGTGCAGGGCGCGCGAGATCATCAACGGGTGCATCGCGTTCTCCGAGGAGCTCGCCAGCGTGTGCTGCGCGACGAGGGGACTCGGGGCGCCGCTGCAGCTTGCGGGGTCCCTGCTCGAGCTCGCGATGTGGATGGGCAAGCCGAGACACAAGCAAGCGAAGTTTTATGCCGAAAAGCGGCGCCAGCTGTTCGAGCACCTGCGGGACATGCGCTACTTCCCGAACGCGCTCTGGGAGATGAAGCGATTCCTCACCGGACAGCAGCCGTTCCTGAAGAGTGAAAGAGTGAAGGAGGTCCTGGCGAGGCACTTTACCGACCGCACGCTCGGGTCCCTGAGGAAGCACGTGGCGGTCGTCAGCTTCGACACCAAGGCCTGGTCAACCCGCGTGTTTCGCAATTTCTGGTCGCTCAGCGACGAGGACGGCGCGATGGACGAGGAAGGTGCGAAGGACCGCGAGCGCGACCAGAACCTGTCCCTGGTGGACGTCGCGATGTGCACCGCCTCGCTGCCCGTCGTCATGCCCGTGTTCGGCGGGCAGGATAACTACGGATACCTCGACGGGATCTTCTCGGCGAACAACCCCGTGATGGCCGCGACATCGCTCGCGATTCGCCACCTCAAAGTCCCGATAGATCAACTCCGGGTCCTCTCGCTCGGGGTCACGCAGACGGCGGAGGAGGCGAACATCGAGCACCGGGGCGGCCTCCTCGCCCTGCTCGCCTTGCTCGCGGTCGATGACCGCGACGCACGCCTGGCCTTCATGCCGATGAAGGCGTCAAAGCTGGCGCATTATCTCTTCTCGAGCGACGCACGCGAGGCGATACAGGGAGATCTCTGTTTCTCGGGCATAGGCGCCGCCTCCTGGGGGTGGCTCGATTACCTCCGGCGGCCCACGTTGCTGGCCAACCTGCTCGTCCACGGGACGGGCACGGAAGAGGCGTGCCAGTGCAAGCGGATCCTGGGTGACCGTTTCCACCGCTTCGCCCCGCGCATCAACGTGGTGCGCGCGATGTTCCGCCTGATGGTATTGAGGCTGCCGGTCAGCAAGATGGATCTGCCCTGGAACGCCATACGCGGCATCCCGAATTCGTCTCATGAGCCCCTGTCCGCGGATGAAAAGCATAACGTAGCGGAGCACGAAAAACTCCGCCAATGGCTCGACGACCACTGGTGGCCGGAGCGGCCCACCCGGTCGCGCCGAGCCCCCCCTGCGCAGGCGTGAAGAATCCCGTCTCGGGCGTCGCGCCGTGGTGTGGAGCCAATCGTTGAAGAATTCCGATGTGCATCCGGCAGAGGCTTGACGTGGCGCCTTGGACCGGAGAGAGTGCATCGATCTGACCGTGGCTCGAGGGGCCGCGAGCCCTCAGGGATCGGGGAGGAACGCGACGTCCCAATACAATCTGTTCACAATTACGCCATTTCATCCGTTCGCGATTACGAGGTCACCGAGGTCGTCGCCAGGGGCAAGACCGCGCAGGTCGTCCGGGCGCGCCTCGATGGCCGGACACTCCTGCTGCGGCGCCCCGCGCACGAATACCCCTCCCCCAGCGACCTCGCGCAGCTCAAGTACGGCGCTGACCTCGCGTCCAGCCTGGATCTGAGTTGCGTGCTGAAGGTGCTCGGGACCAGGAGGGACGGCAAGGCCCTCGTCGTCATCCACGAGGACCCCGGCGGGCGCACGCTGCGGAGCCTCCTTGATGACGGGCCGCGCTCCGTCGAGCAGGCCCTCGGCATCGCCGTCCAGCTCTCGCGGCCCTCGGGGAGCTGCACCGGCGGCGGGTAGTCCACAAGGACCTCGAGCCCTCTAACATCTTCATCGACCCCACTTGGGCACGTCAAGCGCGCCGGCCGTCCGTTACCTCAAGACCGGGGTCGATCTCCTCCCGGAGGACGCGTGGGAGCGCGATTACGAGCTCACGTTCGCCCTCCATCGGCACCACGCCGAGGCGGCCTACCTGCTCGGCGATCACGAGGGCGCGGCCTCGCTCTTCGAGCGGATCCGGCGCGAGGCGCGCCTCGACGCCGATCGGGTCGAGACGTACCGGCTCGAGATGTCGCTGCTGGTCAGCCGAGGGAGCTTCGCGAAGGCCATCGACGCCGGGCACGCGGCTCTCCGCATCTACGGGATCGACATCCCCTCTACAGAGGGGCTCGCCGACGCCAGCGTCGCAGCTCGGGAGAAGCTCGAGGCGCTCCTCGCCGGCCGCTCCATCGCCGCCCTGGCCGACCTGCCGGCGGTGACCGACAAGGACGAGCAGGTGCGGCACCTCCTCCTGTCCGAGACGGTGCTCCACGGCCCCTACCAGCAACCGGCGCTCTTCCAGCTCCTGGCGTGCACCCTGGTCACGCGGTCGATCGAGCACGGGCACGCTGTCGGCTCGGCGATCGGCTACGTGACGTACGCCATGGTCGTCGGGGACCACGCCGCGGCGTACGAGCTCGGCCGGGTCGCCCTCGCCGTCAGCGAGCGATTCGACGATCTGCAGGCGCGCTCGCTCATCAAGTTCTACTTCGGTGCGTTCCTGAACGGCTGGCGTAAGCCAGTCTCGGAGGCCCTGCCGTACATCGAGCAGGCACACGCCGGGTGCTTCGAGTCTGGAGAGGTGCTCTACGCGAGCGTCGCCGCGATGCAGGCGGTCTATATGCACCTGCTCTGCGGCGATGAACTCCGGAGCGTCCGCGCGCTGGCCAGCAAGAACCGCGAGCTCACGAGGCGCGTGAACCACCTCGACATGTCGCACACCATCGCCATCTTCGAGCGAACGGCCGCGCTCCTGACCGCAGGGGCAATCCGGCCCGAGGAGGAGAGCATCCTCGCGGGGGACATCATCGAGGAGAAGCTCGCTCATTACTTGAGCCCCCTCGGGGCCTACTATAACTGCTCGCTCCAGGCCGCCTATCTCCTCGGCGAGCACGATCGCGCGCTCGCCATGGCGGCGAAGGCGGAGACGGTCATAGCGGCGATGTTCGGGCACATCGGCGGGGAGCCAGAGCTCCGCTTCTACCAGGCGCTGCTCTTCGCCGAGCTCCTCCCCGCTGCCGCCGCGGGCGACCGGGCGAGGTACCGGGACGCCATCGAGGATGGCGTGAGAAAAATGGAGGGGTGGGCGCGCTCATGCCCCGAGAACTTCGAGCACAAGCACCTCGTCCTCTCGGCGGAGCTGGCCCGGCTCGACGGCAGGTACGACGAGGCCGGCGAGCTGTTCGACCGCGCGATCGAGTCGGCCGTGCAGCACGACTTCACCCACGTCCAGGCGATCGCCTGCGAGCTCGCGGCGCGGCTCTACCTGGAGAGGGGGCGGCGGCGCATCGCGAGGGCCTACCTGAGCGACGCGCGCCACGCATTCTCCCGCTGGGGCGCCGACGCAAAGATCACTCGGATGGAGCAGCGCTACGGCGAGCTGTTGCCCTCCGGGGCGCCGGATCACGGCGCCTCGTCGAGCGGGGCCAGCCTCGACCTGGCGGCGGTCCTCCAGGCCTCCCAGGCGATCTCGGGCGAGATCGTCCTCGACGACCTGCTCCGGACCCTGATGCGCACGGTCCTCGAGAGCGCCGGAGCGCAGCGGGGCTTCCTCATCCTGACCGGGGAGGCCCCCCTCTTCGTCGAGGCGGACGAAGGCGCCGCGATCCGCGTGCACGCCGAGGCGATCGCGACCCGCCAGGATGTCGCCCACACCATCGTGCGGTACGTGGAGCGGACCCGGGAGACCGTGGTGCTCGACGACGCCCCGCGCGCCCCGCGCTTCCACGCCGATCCCTACATCGCACAGGCGGCGCCCCGCTCGGTGCTGTGCATGCCGATCGTCAAGCAGAAGAAGCTCGTCGGCGTCCTGTACCTCGAGAACCGGATCATCGCCTCGGCGTTCACGCCGAACCGGTGCGCGGTGCTCGATCTCCTCGCCGCGCAGGCCGCGATCTCGATCGACAACGCGCGGCTCTACGACACGCTGGAGCACCGGGTCAAGGAGCGCACGCGGGAGCTACAGGCAAAGAACGAGGAGCTGTATCACACGGTACAGCACCTCAAAACGACGCAGCGGCAGCTCATCACCCATGAGAAGCTCGCCTCGCTGGGCGCGCTCACCGCGGGCATCGCGCACGAGCTGAAGAACCCGCTCAATTTCGTGAACAACTTCGCCGAGCTCTCGGCGGAGCTCGCCGCCGCCGTCGACGAGGTCCTCGACCGCTACGCGGCGCGCGTGGCCCCTGAGGCGGTGAGCGAGATCAAGGAGATCCTCCTGGATCTCCAGCAGTCCGTGCGCTGCATCAACAAGCACGGCGTCCGGGCGAGCGGCATCATCGACGGGATGTTGTTGCACGCGCGCAACACGTCGGAGCGGCGGGCGCCGGCCGCGCTGAACGCGCTGGTCGCGGAGAGCGTCAAGCTCGCTTACCACGGCGCACGCGGCGGTGGAGGCGCCCCCGAGATCTGCTTCGAGGAGGCGTACGACGAGGCCGTCGGCCAGATCGAGGTGAACGCCACGGAGATGACCCGGGTGCTCATCAACCTCATGAACAACGCATTCCATGCGATGCGGTCGAGGCAGCGGGTCGGGGGCCCCTCGTACGTGCCGACGCTGTCCGTCCGGACGCGGGACGCGGGCGACCGGGTGGAGATCACCATCCGCGATAACGGGACGGGGATCCCGGCGGAGGTGCTGCCGAGGATCTTCAACCCGTTCTTCACGACGAAGCCGCCGGGCCAGGGCGCCGGGCTCGGCCTCTCCATCAGCCGCGATATCGTGGTAGACGGGCACCAGGGCGACATCCGGGTGGATACGGCCCCGGGCGAATTCACGGCGTTCCTCATCAGCTTGCCGAAGTAGGCGCCCGTGGCCTGAGCCGCTGCGAGCTACCGACGATCGAACGCGAGGATCACGTACCGCAGCAGCCCGAGGCGGCTGGCGAGCTCCATCGCGGCGGCGCCAGCGACAGCGACGCCGACCTCGCGGTCGAGCTCGCGGAGCACCCGGCGCACCACGGGATAGGTGGGCAGCGTACCCCGGGTGATGTCTTCCTCATGAACGGGCGAGAGCCCCGCCTCGCGGCCGAGCGCACGGTAGCGGTCGAGCGTGGTGCTGAAATCGCTCTGGCCGGAGAATCGCTCGAAATAGGCCCGCAGCATCCGCTTCGAGGGGGCAACGAACGGGGCCATCACCGGCGCAGGGACGAAGTCGCACAGCGCCAGGCGGCCGCCTGGCCGGAGCACCCGGCGGGCCTCCGCGAGGAAGCGGGCGCGGCTCTCGAAATGGAACGCGCACTCGATCGCGAGGACGACATCGAACCACGCATCAGGGAAGGGCATGCGGCAGGCGTCCCCCTCCTGGAAATCGACCCGGTTGCCGGGGCGCACCTGCACGTCGCGCCGCGCCCGCTCGAGCTGCCGGGGGTCGATGTTGAGCCCGACGAGCTCCACCGACGAGAACCGCTCGTTCAGGCTCATCAGCGTGCCGCCAAAGCCGCAGCCGACATCGAGGATGCGCTGCCCATCCCGCGCCCCGCCGGCGTCGCAGACGCGGACGCAGAGGCGCTCGGCCGCGGCGACGAAGTCGGCCACCGAGCCGTCGGCGACGCCCGGGTCGGGCCAGTAGCCCCAGTGCACGTGCCGACCGAAGGCCGCCGCGAGGACCGGGTTGCCGCGGCCGAGCGCCTCGAGCAGGAGGTCGAAGTAGGGTAAGACGACAGCTCGGCTCATGCTCTCGGGCGGGGAGGCTACCACGCCTCTTCGCGGGTTGCGGTAGGGACGGCCCTTCGTCGCCATGCTTGCCGACTCGGGCCGCCCCCCGCGCAGATCCCAGCGAGCGCTGCTAACGCACTGGGCTCTTACCTCGGGTACGGACGCCGAAGCGCTTTTCGGGCCAGGGATGCAGGATGCGGGCGCGGGGGATCCATCGGCCGGCAACTAAGCGCCCGGCCAAGGGCATCGTGAGAGCGCGCTCGGCGACGAGTAACGCGCCTGCTGGACGAGGGAGCGCGCGGCGACGCGCAGCGAGGAGGAGCCGGCGCCACAAGGGCTCCGACGTCACAACGGGAGCGCTGCGCGGAGCACGAAGGCGAGACCGCCGCGTACTCGCTGCTCTTGCTCCTCGCGGGTGGGCTCGGGCAGTCCGAAGAGGCCGACGAGGCGATGTCCCGCGCCGTGCGCGCCGTGCGGCTTGACACGATCAAGCGCTACGTCGAGACGCAGCTCGAGTCCGACGAGATCCGCGTGAACGACATCGCGCGGCGCTTCGGGCTCTCTCGCGCTTCCCTCTACCGGCTCTTCGAGCCGGACGGCGGGTTCGCCTCGTACGTGCACTCGCGGCGGCTGCACCGCGCCGCGCGGCTCCTGACCTCGCCCACGCACCGCCACTTGCGCATCCTCGATGTCGCGCTGGAGAGCTGCTTCGCGAGCGAGGCGAGCTTCGCCCGCGCGTTCCGCCGCGAGTTCGGGCTGTCGCCCGCCGAGCTCCGCGCCTCGATCGACGCGCATGGAAGACGCCAGATCGAGCACGCAGAAAAAAGCTTGACAAAGTCGCTAGAGTAAAGTTCTGCGCGCCGGGGGCCGCTACCCCTAGTTATATCGTACCGCTGGTTGCCTTCGCTCTGCGTATGGTAGGCTAAGTATCAATTTCCAAGGAGGCATTGGTGGCGACCGAAAATCCTGTTCCGTGCGACGTATGCCGACGCCCAAACATCGAGGGCTATTATGGCTGCCCCCGATGCGGGATGGGCCGATTCGCCTCGGGAGCCGGGCGGCAGCCGTTTTTGCACGGATCCCACTGCTACCCCATATCCGTCGCCTGAGGACGGCGACTCCATTGAAGACGCAATACAGACGCGTGAAAGATAATGGAGACAGCCATGCGCATGTATCGATTGACGCTCAAAAAGTTCCCGGACGACAAAAAACAACGCAGCGTCCTCATGGAGAGCCCGCAGAAAGTCTATGTGTGGTTCCCGAACTCGGACGAGTTTTACACTCAACCCCAGGTGGAGGCTACTTACTGGGCGTGGGAGGGGGAGAGGGTGCTTCGTGTCGAATCGAAGAACGATCTCGTGTTCGAAATGGAATACGCCGATAAGATTTACGTGGTCTTCAAGGACTGCGACAAATTCGAAGTCGAAAAGATCCAGGCGGCATAGGCGTGCGAGATCGCGCGCATCTCGCCGCCTCCTCGATGGCTGTCGTCGGCTTGAGCCTGCCACGCTCGCCGCTCCGCGCCCTCCGTTCCGGGTAGGGCAAGTCGGATTCTCGAGAATCGGGCGGGGCGCGTCGACCGCGGGAGGGCTCCGGCCGCGCCGCGCGGCTTGGGTGGCTTGACGGCCTGATTCTAGTGCCAGCGGCCGTACTAGCGCAGGTTTTTTCACGGATGCCACTGCTACCCCGAATCGTTAGAGTAAATTTCAGCGCGGCGGGGGCCGCTACGCCGACCCCGACGATCCCGGCGCCGGCCTCGCTCTCGAGGCACACCGAGCCCTTACTCTTCGCGCTGGTTCCACCGAGGGGGCCGGGGAGCATTTGACGCGGCCCCGAGGGTCGTAGAAAGAGGTCGGGCATGGCGCTCCCGCCCGGCCCCGATCTCCCGCCCATCGCTCAGGGCGGCTGGTACGTGCTCCGGCCGTTCGATCTGATCGACACCTGCATCCGCCGTTACGGCGACCTCTTCACGCTCCGGCTCTTCGGCTTCGGGACGCTCGTCTGCGCCAGCCACCCTGAGGCCATCAAGGAGATCTTCACGGGCGACCCCGAGGAGCTCCGCGTCGGCGAGGCCAACGCGCCTATACGGCCGCTCGTCGGAGACGGATCCATCCTGCTGCTCGACGGGCCGGACCACCTGCTGCTCCGGCGCCTCATCTATCCCCTGTTCCATGGCGAGGCCCTGAAGACGACCACCGCGCTCATCGGCGAGATCGCCGCGGGCGCGCTCCGGCGCTGGCCGGAGGGGTCGCCGATCGACATCTACGAGTCGATGCAGGAGATCACGCTCGACGTGATCCTCCGGGTGCTCTTCGGCGCTCTCCCCGAGCGCGAGCGGCAGGCGCTGCGCGAGGCCTTCGCGACGCTCGTGAACCAGCACGCCTCGCCGCTCGCCGGGCTGCTCATGGTGCCGTCCCTGCGGCGCGAGCTCGGGCCGCTGACGCCGTGGTCCAGGTTCCGCCGGAGCATCGACCGGATTGACGCGCTGGTCCATGCCCAGATCGCTCGTCACCGGCGTGAGCGAGGCCTCGCGCGCGACGATATCCTGTCCCGTCTCACGGCCGCTGCCGAAGAGGAGGGACACCCGCTCAGCGATGCGGCGCTCAGGGATCACCTGGTCACGCTGGTCATGGCAGGCCACGAGACGACGGCGGCGACGCTCACCTGGGCCTTCGCCCTGATCCTCGGGCGCCCGGAGGTCGCGTCGCGCATCGAGGACGAGGTCAGGCGCGCCGCCGGGGGCGGCGGCGGCCCGGTCCGCAACGAGCACCTCGATCAGCTCGATTACCTCGACGCGGCGATCCGCGAGGTGATGCGGCTCCGCCCGGTGGTGCCCATCCTGGGCGTCGGCCGACTGCTGAAGCGCCCGATGCAGCTCCAGGGATACCACCTCCCCGCGGGGGTCAAGCTGGTCCCCCTCATCTACGGGACCCACCGGCGCCCGGACCTCTACCCGGACCCCGATCGGTTCGCGCCAGAGCGGTTCCTCGGCAGGAAAATCGACCCCTACACCTGGCTCCCGTTCGGCGGCGGCATGCGGCGCTGCCTGGGGCTCGGCTTCGCGCTCCACGAGATCAAGATCGTGCTCGCCACGGCGCTGTCGTCGGCCCGCCTCCGGCTGCACGGCCGGCCCGCGCTGCGGCCGACGCTCCGGGGCATCACCATCGGACCGCAGGGCGGCGCCCGGATGATCATGGAGCGACCGGGATCTCCGCACCGGAGCGCCGCGGGTGCTTGATGGCGCTCCCGGGTCCGGCCCTTCGAGCGGTCGCGCCTGGTGAGGAGATGGCTCGAGCGCTGGCCGGGGTGACGACCAACCGCCGCGCGTGCCTGGAAGAGGCCGCTCACCGCGCGGCGCCCGCCGCCCGGAGATCGGCCTCTTCCAGGCACGCGCGGAGGAGATCGGCGACGACCACCACGTGGGGCTGTCGCACCACGGTGAGGTGCTCTCCGGGGATCGCGTGCACGTCCACGCCGCCGGCTGCGAGGAGGCCCCAGCCCCAGGTCGGATCGCGCTCGTAGCGCCCGCCGAGCCGGGTCGCCTTGAAGAGGGTGACCCGCCCCGGATAGGCGCGCGGCACGTACGCGATGGTCTCGCGGAGGTGGATCATGAAGAGGCGGAACATGGGGAGCATCGCGGGCTGCCGCAGCGCGAGCAGCATGGATTCCCGGGGGACGTAGTTCGCCATCGTCGAGCGCGCCAGGAACGCCTCGAACAGCCCGCCGTCGGGGCTGGCGCGGAGGAGCGCCTGGAGATCGAGCCACGGCCCGCCGCGCTCGCGGGGGCCGCGCGCGTTGCGCGCGAGATAGAAGTAATCGTGAAGGTGCGGCCAGATCGAGCGGGCGACGCCGGTGGAGAGGAGCTTCGCCATCAGGAGCGGCGACGGGCGGTGTCCGTGGACCGGCGCCGGCTCGTCGAGCATCGCGAGCAGCTCCACGCGGTGCCCGGCGCGGACGAGCTGCTGGGCGGTCTCGAAGGCGACCAGGCCGCCGAAGGAGAAGCCGCCGAGATGGTAGGGCCCCTCCGGCTGGACGCGCCGCATCGCCGCGACGTAATGGCGCGCCATCGCCTCGATGGTGGTGTCCGGCGGCTCCATGCCGTCGAGGCCGCGGGCCTGCAGGCCATAGAAGGGACGGTCCGGGCCGAGGAGGCGCGAGAGCTCGACGTAGGGGAAGACGACCCCCGCGGCGGGGTGCACGAAGAACAGGGGCCGCTTCGTCCCGCGCGGCTGGAGAGGTACGGCGAGCGAGGCGTCGCGGTCCTCCGCGACGCCGGCCGCGCCCTCCGCGCCATCAAGCGCGCTCGCCATGCGCTCGACCGTGGCTCCCCGGAAGGCGGCATGCGGCGGCACCTCGCGTCCGAGCTCCTGGCGAACGCGATCGGTGATGCGCAGCATGATCAGCGAGTCGGCGCCGAGCTGGAAGAAGTCGTCGCGCACGCCGACGCGCTCGACCCCGAGCAGCGGGCCGACGATGGCGGCGATCCGGCGCTCGAGCTCGCTCCGCGGCGCGACGTAGGGGGTGGCCACCTCCTCGGGCCGCCGGTGGAGCGGCGCCGCGGGGCCGGGCGGCGCCGGCAGCCCGGCAGGCCGCGCGAGCGCGACGGGCGGCCGCCGCGCGCCGGCGAGCTGCATGCAGCCCGTCCTCTGCCGGCGCGCCAGGATCAGGCCGTGATCGGCGCGGGCGCGCCACTCCTCGGCGCGCGGGTAGCCCTCGACCCGGTCGAACCCGCGGCGCGCGATGAGCTCCTCCCAGGCGCCGAGGGCGAGCAGGGGGGATGCTCTGCGGTGCTCGTCCTGGAAATACCACCAGCCCTCCGCGAGGCCCCAGGTCAGGGTGTCCCAGCGCCGCACCCGGACGGTCTCCACCAGCGCCATCGTCCCCTCCGGCGCGAGCAGGCGCGCGAGGTTGTCGATCGCCTCGCCGACATCTCGCGTCGCGTGGACGACGTTGAACGCGACCACGAGGTCGAAGCGCTGCTCCTCGTGGCCCTGGGTACGGGGATCCCTGGCGATGTCGAGGACGCCGAAGCGCATCCGCTGATCGACGCCGCGCCGCGCGGCCTCGGCCCGCGCGTCGTCGACGAAGACCCTCCCGAGGTCGGTGAAGTGGTACTCGACGTCGTGGCCGGCGAGCGCCTCGACGAGCGGCCAGGTGAGCAGGCCGCGGCCACCGCCGACCTCCAGCACGCGGAGGGGCCGGCCCTGGGCCGCGGCGGCGATGCGCGCCGCGGCCTCGCAGAGCAGGCCGATGTAGATCCGCTCGCTCCGGTGCTCGACCGTCGCGCGCTCGCACTCGTCCACGAAGGCCGAGCTGCCGCCCGGGAAGAGCACGCCGATGGCCTCGATCCGGCCGGTCAGCGCGTCCGGGTAGCTCGTCGCGCAATGTTCGAGGAAGCGGTAGATGCCCGTGAACCCGGGGTATCGCACCTCGAGGTCCGCGCGGAGCGCCGCCGGCGCGGGGACCTCCGCTGCCCGCCCGGTGAAGCGGATCTCGTCCCTTTCCTGCCGGATCAGCCCGTCCTCGGCGAGGATCCGCAGCATGGCGGCGTGGAGCCGCTCGAATTTGGGCAAGACCCCGAGCCGCGCGAGCAGCTCGCCGCGCCGCACGGCGGCGCCCTCGCGGAGGTCGACGCCGCTGTCGCGCAGGTAGCGCACCACGTGGCTCGCGCACAGCGCGTCGATGGCCGGCTGGAGGCCGGGGTAACCCTCGATCGGCCGGATGGCGAGAGAGGCGCGGATCGCCTCCTCCATCGCGGCGAGGTGGCGCCGCTCCGCCGCCACGGCGTCGCCCTCCCCGGCGGGCGAGGCGGGCCCGGGCGCGTCGATGAAATGGCGCTCGCGCTCGAAGGGATAGGTCGGGAGCGGTACCCGCCGGCGGCCGCCGGGCTCGTGGAGCCTGTCCCAGGCGATGGGCACGGACGCGAGCCAGAGCCGCCCGGCCGCGTCGAGGAGCGAGGCCAGGTCGGGGTCGCCGGGGCGGCCGAGGCTCGCGATCGCCGCCGGCGCGGCCTCGCCCGGGCGGAGGCGCGCGGCGGCCGCGCTCAGGGTCCGGCCGGGGCCGACCTCGAGCAAGAGCCGCCCCGGGGGCGCGGCGGCCTCGGCGAGGCCCTCGGCGAAGCGGACGGTGCTGCGGAGGTGCTCGACCCAGTACGCGGGGCTCCGGGCCTCTGCTTCGGTGATCCAGGCGCCGGTGAGGTTGGAGAGATAGGGGATCGAGGGCCGGCCCAGCCGGACGCGGCGGACCTGCTCGTGGAAGCGGGAGAGGATGGGCTCCACCGCCGGCGAGTGGAACGCGCGCGCCACCGCGAGGCGGCGCGCCGGAACCCCCGCGGCGGCGAGGCGCGCCTCGAGCGCGTCCACGGCGGGGCGCGGCCCGGAGGCGACGCAGAGGGCGGGGGCGTTGACGGAGGCGACCGCGAGCTGCCCGTCGAGGTGCCGCGCGAGCTCGGCCTCCGGGAGGGTAACGGCGAGCATCGCGCCCTCCGGAAGCTCCTGCATCAGCCGGCCCCGCGCGGCGACGAGCAGGGCCAGGTGGTCGAGCGAGAGCACGCCGGAGAGGCACGCAGCCACGTATTCACCGAGGCTGTGGCCGATCAGCGCACGCGGGCGGACGCCCCAGTCCATCCACAGTCGGGCGAGCGCGTACTCCACGGCGCAGAGGGCCGGCTGCGCGAGGTCGGTGCGCTGGAGCTCGCTGCCGGCCGCGGGGTCGAGGAGCTCGCCGAGGTGGCGGCCGAGGTGAGGGGCGAACGCGGCCGCGATCTCGTCGAAATGGCGGCGGAAGGTCGGCTGCGCGTCGAGGAGCGCCCGGGCCATGCCCGGATGCTGGGCGCCCTGGCCGGGGAGCATGAACACCACCTCGGGCTCGGTGTCCCCCGCCCGCGCCGTGGAGAGGGCGGGCCACGGCATCTCCAGGGCGGCCACGGCGCTCTCGGCGTCGCTGCATACGACCACCCGGCGGTGGTGGAAGGCGCGGCGGCCGACCTGCAGCGTGTACGCGACGTCCGCGAGGTCGAGATCCGGCCGACGCGCGAGGAACGCGCGCAGGTTCGCGGTCGCGGCGTCGAGCGCGGCGGCGCTGCGCGCGGAGAGCACCAGCAGCTGGTGCGACGGCGATGGCGCCGGAGGCGGGGCTGCCGGCGCCTCCTCGAGGATGACGTGGGCGTTGGTGCCGCCGAAGCCGAACGAGCTCACGCCGGCGCGGCGGGGAGAGGCCGGGCCGTCCGTGTCCCAGGGGCGCAGCGCCGCGTTCACGAAGAACGGGGATCGCTCGATGTCCATCTCCGGGTTCGGCTCGGAGAAGTGCAGGCTGGGGGGTATCTCCCCGTGCTCGACGGCGAGCGCCGCCTTGATCAGGCTGGCGACGCCCGCGGCGGTGTTCAGGTGGCCGACGTTCGTCTTCACCGAGCCCACCGCGCAGAAGCCCCTGCGCTCGGTGCTCTCCAGGAAGGCGAGGGTCAGCGCGGCGATCTCGATCGGGTCGCCGAGGCGCGTGCCGGTGCCGTGGGCCTCGACATAGCCGATGGAGCCGGCGTCCACCTGGGCCACCGCGTGAGCCATGGCGATGACCTGCGCCTGTCCCTCGACGCTCGGCGCGGTGTAACCGACCTTGGCGCCGCCGTCGTTGTTGACCGCCGCGCCGAGGAGCACCGCGTGGATGTGATCCCCGTCGGCGAGCGCCTCGGACAGCCGCTTCAGCACCACCACGCCCGCGCCGTCGCCGGGCACCGTTCCCTGGGCGCGGGCGTCGAAGGCGCGGCAATGGCCGTCCGGCGAGAGGATGAAGCCCTCCTGGTAGGCGTAGCCGACGTCCAGCGGGAAGCCGATGGATACGCCGCCCGCGAGGGCGAGGTCGCACTGGTACCCGAGCAGCGCCTGCCACGCGAGCTGCACGGCGACCAGGGAGGTCGAGCAGGCGGTCTGCACGGTGATGGCGGGGCCCTTCAGGCCCAGCTTGTACGCGACGCGGGTGGTGAGGTGATCCTTGTCATTGCCGAGCATCGCCGCGACGTCGCGGCCCCCGCCCGGGGTCCTCGGCGCCACGTGGTGGAGCAGGTAGCCGCTCGGGCCTGCGCCGGCGTAGATGCCGATGGATCCGCCGTGGCGCGCGGGGTCGTAGCCGGCCCGCTCGAGCGCCTCCCAGGCGCACTCGAGGAAGACGCGGTGCTGGGGGTCAATGACAGCGGCCTCGGCCGGGCTTACCCCGAAGAAGGCGGCGTCGAACAGCTCGGCGCCACGGAGGAGCCCGCGGGCGCCAACGCGGCGCCCGCCCCCTTCCGGCGCGGGCGCCGCTCCGTCGGCGGAGAAGGTGATGGACTCCACCCCGCTGCGGAGCTTCTGCCAGAAGGCGTCGACGTCGTCCGCGCCTGGCACGCGGCACGCCATTCCGATGATCGCGACCGCCTCGCCGCGCCCTTCCGCGCGTGATTCGCCGTCAGCCATGGGTCTTCCTGGCCGTGGGCCGCTGCCGCCCGAGCTCCAGCGCCGCGCGCTGCCGCCGCCCGCGCTCGGCGCTCCCGGCGGTCGCCGCGGCCTGCGCGCCGCCCAGGTACGCGGCGAGCGCGCGGACGGTCGGATACCGGAACAGATCGGTGATGGGGACCTCCCGCTGGAAGGCGCGCTCCAGCCCGGCGCGGACCTCGGCGAGCAGCAGGGAATGGCCGCCCAGATCGAAGAAGTTGTCGTGGACGCCGATCCGATCGGCGCGCAGGGCGCGCTGCCAGATCGCGGCGATGGTCCGCTCTGCCTCGTCCCGCGGCGCCTCGTGCGCGGCGCCGCGCCGGGCGCGCGAGGGGTCGAGGGCGGTGAGCGCCCCGCGGTCGACCGCCCCGTCCGGCGTCCGGGGGATGCGCGCGACCACGCGCACGCGGCACGCGCTCGCCGCGCCGAGGCGATCGAGGACCGGCAGCGCCCCGAGCGCGGCGGGGTCCACGGAGCCCGGCTCCGCCGCGACGTAGGCGCAGAGCGCCTCCGGCCTGTGGGCGCCGCGGCGCAGGTGCTGGAGCACCCGGCCATGCTGGCCGTCGAGGCCGATGAGCAGGTGCGCCTCGCCGCTGCGCAGCGCCGCGCGCAGCGAGGCGAGCCCCGCGCGCGGGGAGATAGGCAGGTACCCGCTCGCGAGCGCGGCCTGCCGCGTGACCTGGCCGGCGCTCATGCCGAGCTCGTCCCAGAGGCTCCAGGAGAAGCAGAAGCTGCGCGGGCGCCCGGCGCGACGCAGCGCGAGGGTGAAATGCTCCAGGAAGCGGCTCGCGGCGGCGTAGGCTCCCACCGAGGTCCCGCCGAACGAGCCGGTGGCGGAGGAGAACCCGAGGAACGCGGCCCCGGGCCGCCGCTCCAGCAGGGCGGCGATCGCGCGCGCCCCCTCCACCCTGGGCCGGAGCACCGACGCGAGGCCGTCGCGGGTCTCGTGGACGAGCGGGCGCTCGCGGAAGGCGGCCGCGAGGTGGATCACGCCGTCGATCGGCCGACCCCAGCGCGCCTCGGCGCGCGCCGCGGCCGTCGCGAGGGCCACGGCGTCGGCCACGTCCGCCGCCTCGTAGATCACCTCCCCCGGCTCGCCGGGCCGCGCGCGCGCAGCCGCCGCGAGCTCCGCGAGGGCCTCGGCGCGCGCCGGAGCGGGCGCGCGGCCGATCAGGAGCAGGCGCGCTCCGAAGCGATCGAGCAGGTACCGCGAGAGGTGCCTGCCGATGCCGCCGAGGCCCCCGGTGACGAGGTAGGCCCCGCCGGGCACGAAATCGAAGGCAGGCTCGGTGCCCGCGAGCAGGGCCGGCGCCGCGTCGTCCAGCTGGGGCACGTAACGCGCGCCCCCGCGGAGCGCGACCTCGCGGTCCCCCCGGGCGCACCGGAGCTCGCGGAGGACGTCTCCCGCGCCGCCCTCCGAGGGGTCGCCGGGCAGGTCGAGGTGGCGGCACTCGAGCCAGGGGAGCTCCTGCGCCGCCGTCTGGAGCAGGCTGATGGCCACGGCCCGCTCCGGATCGACGGCATCGGCCTCGAGCACGGGCTGGGCGCGGCGCGACACGAGGAGCAGCCGGACGCTGACGCTCTCCTGCTCGGCGGCGGACCCGGCCAGCGCCTGGATCAGCGCGAGGAGCGCGGCCTCGGTGCCGGAAGGATCCCAGCAATGGATGACGTCCCCGAACGGCGTGTGCGCGAGGAGGCGCCGGTAATGCTCCGGCTCGTCGGGATCGATGCGGTATCGATCCGTGTCGAGCTGCGCGAAGCGGTCGCCCGGCTCGACGGCCACGGCGCGCCGCCCCGCGGCCCGGAGCGCGTCGCAGAGCTCCGCGCCGAGGCCTCCCCGATCGAGCAGCACCAGGCAAGGCCCGGCGTCCGCCGCGGGGGCGCGCGCCGCTGCCTCCTTCAATCGCCAGACCCGGCGGTAGAACCAGCGCGGGAGGGTGGCGGCGCCTCCCTCGCAGAGCTCGATCTCCCGGAGGGTCCTCTCGAAGCGCCCCTCTGCGAGGGCGCGCTTCAGCGCGGAGCGCTGGATCTTGCCGCTGGTCGTCTTCGGGAACTCCTCCCGCGCCACGGGCACCACGAACGCTGGAGCAATGCCGAGCCGGGCGGTGACCTCCCTGCGGATCGCCGCCGCGATCTCCGCCCGCGCCTCGACGGACGCGCCGCGCGACCCGAGCGGCACGAAGAACACCGCGAGCCCTTCGGTGCCCGTTGCAGCATCGTCCACCGCCGCGGCGGCCGCGAAGGTGGGCTCCACCCCGGGCACCGAGCTCACGATCTCTTCCACCTCGTAGCAGGCGAGGTTCGCGCCCCGGACGATGATCGTCTCCTTCTCGCGACCGGTGAGGGTGAGGCGGCCGTGGAGGAGAAAGCCGAGATCCCCCGAGTTGAACCAGCCGTCGCCGACGAAGGCCTCGCGGTCGGCCTCTTCATTGTAGAGATAACCGGGAGTCACCACCTCGCCCTTGATCTGGAGTCGGCCGATCACCCCCTCGGGCACGACGCGGTTCTGGGCGTCGGTGATCCGGATCTGGACGCCGGGCACGGGCGGGCCGAGGTCGACCAGCGGGATGGCCGCGGCGTCCTCGCCGGCGGCGAACTGCACGTCGCCCTCGAGCGAGCCGCGCAGGGCCCAGCGCACCGCGACCGCGAGGTCGAAATCGTTATTGTACGTGATGCAGGTGCATACCTCGGCCATCCCGAAGGCCGGCTGCATGGCGGCCGGGCGCACGCTCGAGGGCGCCATGAGGCGGAGGAAATCGCGCACGACCGGGAGCGTGACCTGCTCGCCCGCGTTCATGAAGTGGCGGACGGAGGAGAGATCGCGCTGCCGCTCGCCCGGTGCTCCGGAGCGGAGCCGGTCGGCGACCAGCTTGAAGCCGAAGTTCGGACACCAGGTCTCCGTGACCCGGTGCGCCTCGAGCAGATCGAGCCAGCGAATCGGATCGCCGAGGATCCACTCCGTCGCGACCTGGATCTGCTCGCAGCCGAGATAGACGTCCCGGAGGTGCCAGGTGAGGATCGGGACAACGTGGTCAGCGGGGAGCCAGTTGAGGGACACGTCGTCTGGCGTATAGCCATTCTGCTGCTGCGCAGCGTGGATGTGGCAGATGACGCCCCGGTGCCTCTCCTGGATGATCTTGGGGGTCCCGGTGCTCCCGGAGCTGAGCTGGAGAAAGGCGATGTCCTCCGGCCTGCCCTCGCGAATGCGCGCCGGCGGTGCGGTAAGCGAGAGATCCTCGACGGCGAGGATCTGGAGCCCCTCCATGGGGTGGAGCGCGGGGAGGCCGCCGAGCGGCCCGGCGAGGCGCCGGCTGGTCAGGAGGACCGGGCCACCGAGGAGCTTCCAGGTCTCAAAGAGCCTCGCGGTGGCCGCGCTCGGGGCCTCGTAGGACGGCGCGACGGCGGCCGTGACGGGGACGATGCCGCCGAGGACGCAGGCCCAGAAGGCGGTGAAATGGCCCCGGAGCGAGCCGAGATGGAGAATGGCCCGATCCCCCGCGCGGAGGCCGCGCAGCTGGAGGCCGGCGAGGAGCACGCGCGCCTCGCCGAGCAGCTCGCTGTAGCGCTGCACGCTGGCGCGGCCGTCGGCCTCGACGTAGGTCAGGCCCCGGTCCCCGGCGGCGGCCCGGACGAGGGCCTCGGTGAGCGTCCTCGGCTCGTCCGCCGCGATGACCAGCGGACCACCGTCCGCCTGCGCGGGCGGGCGCCCCGACGCGCCGGGCCCGGGCCGGGCCGCGGCGATGACCGGCGCGGGCGCCGCGGGCGTCCGGGTGGCCTCGCCGGGGAGCAGGTCCGCGAGGTGCAGGCGCGGCTGGGGGACGCGCCGGGCCTCGATCACCACCGCCACCTCGGCCACGCCCGGAGCGGCGCGGAGCGCCTCGTCCCAGCGCCGCGCGAGATCGGCGTCGATCACCGGGAGGCGCCGGACAGCTTGCAGGTCGACGCGCCCGTCCGGCGAGAGGGGCAGCGCATGGACCGGGATCCATGCGTCCGGGAGCAGCTCAGAGGGCAGCCTACCCTCGAAATGGGCAGCGAGCAGCGCCGCCGAGGGCGCCCTCGGGGAGACCACGTAAGCCGCATGGCGGGCGGTGCCTCGGGGCGCCGGCCGGGCCAGGACCGCCGCGTCCTCCACGATCGGGTCGGCGAGCAGCGCGGCCTCGATCGCCAGGGCGGCGGCCCCACGGGCAGGCGGGGTGACGCGCGCGTCCGGCGCGGCGACCATCGCCTCGAGCACCGCACGATACGCATCGAGGAGCCAGGAGACCGCCGCGTCGTCGAGGACGCCGGCTCGGTGGACGATCACCCCCTCGAGGCCCGGCGAAGAGCCCGGCTCCTTGCCCTCTCCGGCGGTCTCCCAGACCTGCCACAGGAGATCGAAGGGGGACTCGCTGGGATCGAGCTCCGACAGGGTGAGCCGCAATCCGCCCGCGGTGGTCAGCGCGGGCGGCGGCGCCTGGAGGGCGAACATCACCTGGAAGAGCGGGTTCTCGCCGGGCACCCGCGCCGGCGCGAGCTCCTCGACGAGCCTCTCGAAGGGGAGCTCGGCGTGCTCGTAGGCGCCGAGGGCGCGCTCGCGCACCTCGGTGAGGAGGGCCCGGAAGGTCGGGGCTTGGTCGAGCCGCGCCCGCAGGACCAGCGTGTTGGCGAAGAAGCCGCAGATCCCCTCGAGCTCGCGCCGCGGCCGGCCCTCGACGGGCGTGCCGACGACGAGATCGTCTTCCCCGGTGTACCGGTGGAGCGTGGCCACGAGGCCCGCGAAGAGCACCATGAACAGCGAGGCCCCCTCGGCGCGGCCGAGCGCCCGGAGCGCGCCCGCGAGCTCGGACGAGAGCGCGAAGGGGCGCCGCCCGGCGCGGCGGGCCCGCGCGGACGGGCGGGCCGCTACCGGCAGGCCGCTGCGCGGCGGCGCGCCCGCGAGCTCGCGCCGGAAGTGGTCGATGTCGCCCGCGAGCGCGTCGCTGGCGAGCCGGCGCCGCTCCCACGCCGCGTGATCGGCGTAATCCAGCGCCAGCGGGGGGAGCTGGGAAGCCGAGCCGGGCGGCGCGTCGAGCAGGGCCGCGAGCTCCTCGACCAGCACCTGCATCGAGCGGCCGTCGCAGATGATGTGGTGCAGCGACAGGAACAGCACGCTGGCGTGCTCCCCGAGCCGGAAGAGCCGCGCGCGGAAGAGCGGGCCGCGCCGCAGATCGAAGGGCTCCTTTGCCTCGCGGGACAGGGTCGCGGCGAGCTCCGGTTCCCGCTGGCGGGCGGGCAGGCAGGAGAGATCGGTGACCGGCAGCGCGAGCTCGCCGGGCGGGGCGATCCTCCGCGCCGGCTCTCCACCGGCATCGTCGTACGTGGTCCGCAGCGCCTCGTGCCGGCGCACCAGCTCGGTCAGGCACCGGCCGAGGGCGGCGGCGTCGATCGGACCGTCGAGGTGGAGCGCGCATGGCAGGTGATATCCCCTGCCCTCCGGGTCGAGCTCGTGCAGGAACCAGAGGCGTCGCTCCGCCGACGAGAGCGGGAGCGGCGCGGCGCGATCCACGCGGGCGAGCGGAGGCGCCAGCGAGGCCTCGAGGCGACCCCGGGCCTCCTCGGCGCGACGTGCGAGCCGGGCCACGGTGCGCGCCGCCAGGAGATCGCGGATCCCGAGCTCGACGCCGAGCGCGCCTTTTGCGCGGGCCACGATGCGCGCGGCGAGCAGCGAGTCGCCGCCCAGATCGAAGAAATCGTCGTCCACGCCCACCGGCTGGACGCGGAGCGCCTCGGCCCAGAGGGCGGCGAGCGCCCGCTCGTCCCGCGTGCGCGGGGCCACGTGATCGACCGGCAGCGCTGGGCGCGCTTCGTCAGGCGCGGGCAGCGCGCCCCGATCCACCTTGCCGCTCGGGGTGAGCGGCAGGGAGGGGAGCGCGACGAAGGCCGAGGGGATCATGTGCTCGGGCAGGCGCTCGTCGAGGAAGCGGCGCAGCGCCGACGTGTCGGCGCTCGCTCCGGGGGCAAAGGCCACGTAGGCCAGGAGGCGTAGGTCGCCGGGCGCGCGCTCCCGCGCCACGACAGCGGCCTCCCGCAGCGCGGGGTGTTGCTTGAGGGCGGACTCGATCTCCCCGAGTTCGACGCGGAAACCCCGGACCTTCACCTGATGATCGCGGCGCCCCAGGTACACCACCGCGCCGTCGGGCTGAACCCTCCCGAGATCCCCGGTGCGGTAGAGGCGCGCGCCTGGCGCGCGCGGGTCGGGCACGAACCGTTCGGCCGTGAGCTCGGGTCGCCCCAGATAACCCCGCGCGACGCCGGGCCCGCCGAGGCAGATCTCGCCGACCTGCCCGGCCTCCACGGGCTCGAGATCCTCGCCCAGGATCCGCAGCACCGTACCCGGCAGCGGGTAGCCGATGGGCGGATCCCCACCCCCGGGCGCGCACTCGAACACGGTCGCCCAGATGGTCGCCTCGGTCGGCCCGTAACCGTTGAAGAAGCGCCGCCCTGGCGCCCAGCGCGCGACGACCGAGGCGGGGCACGCCTCCCCCATCGAGATGATCACGCGGAGCGCGGGCAGATCGGCGTCGGGCAAGGTCGCGAGGAGCGAGGGGGAGAGCTCGACGTGGGTGATGCCCCGCTCACGGAGAAGCGCGCAGAGCTCCTGGCCGGGCATCCGCGCGACGTCGGCCGCTAGGTGGAGGCTCGCGCCGGCCGCGAAGGCCATCACGTACTCCGAGACGGAGGCGTCGAAGCAGCTCGACGCCCACTGGAGGACCCGGCTGTCCGCGCCGAGCTCCAACAGCTCGATCAGCGTGCGCGCGAGGGGCGCGAGGCCGCGGTGCTCCACCAGCACCCCCTTGGGCACCCCGGTCGATCCGGAGGTGTAGATCGCATAGGCGAGGTTCGACGGCGTGGCCCCGGAAGCGATCCGCTCCCCGGGCTGCCGCGAGAGGAACTCCCGGTCCTCGTCGAAGCAGAGCACGCGGGCGGCGCGCTCCGGCAGCGAGGAGCGCACCGCCATGTGGGTGAGGATCACCGCCGGCTCGGCGTCGCTCACCATGAAATCCAGGCGGCGCCGGGGGTACGCCGGGTCGAGGGGTACGTACGCGGCGCCGGCCTTCAGGATCCCGAGCAACCCCACCATCATTTCAATCGATCGATCGAGGTACAGGCCGACGCGCGCCTCGGGCCCGACCCCCATCGCGCGGAGCGCGCGGGCCACCTGATTGGCGCGACGCTCGAGCTCGCTGTAGGTAAGCTGCCGCCCCTCGAAGACGAGCGCGACGGCATCCGGCGTCCGATCGACCTGGGCCTCGAAGATTTCGTGTGCGCACAGCTCCGGAAGGCCCCCGTTGGGCGGCTCCCTTCCGGGAGATGCGATCGATCGCGAGTCCCCTGTTGGCTCCGCGTCTGCTCCCGACATCCTGGGCGCGACGCCCTACCCAGATCGCCCATGCGCATCAAGCCATTTCGCAACTCGCGCCGGCGCCCGCCATCTCGGGGCGCTCCTTCGGGTGGGCGTCATCGCCGTACGAACGCGACCGTGAGAACGGACAGCAGATCACCACTCCGAGAGGGGCTCGACGACACGGCGCTGTTCTTCTTGACAACGAGACTCGCATCGTCCCCTGATGCACCTATCATGTCCAGACGGCTCAGCGCGTTCATCGATTGTCACGGCAAACAAGACGTGCTTTTCGACGTCCTCGCCGAGGTCCTTAGACACGCCTCCAGCGTGTCGCAGATCCTCGACAGCTCCTCGCTCGTGTGCGCTGCGAACCCGAAGCGAAATGCGGCCACGGCCCCGGTCGCGGCGTGAGCAGACCCCGGCGTGAGGGCGAGGCCGCGCGCGCGCGCGCGCTGGGCGAGCTCTTCCGAGGTCAGGCCGCGCAGGCGCATCCAGAGCGCCAGCCCCCCGCCAGGCGGGTCGCACTCGATCGCGGAGCGCAGGGGCGACCTCGACGCGAGCTGTTGCAGCAGGTGATCGCGGCGCTGCCGGTAGAGCTGCCGCGCGCGCCGCGCGTGCCGCTGGAGCTCCCCGTCCTCGATGAGCTCGGCCACGGCGCGCTCGAGGACGACATCTCCCTGACGATCGAGCAGCTCGCGGACTGCTCTCAAGCGCGCGACCACGGACCTGTCCGCGATGATGTATCCGAGCCGAATGGCCGGGGCGATGAGCTTCGACAGCGAAGCGATGTAGATGCAGCGTGACGAGAGGTCCTTGGTCGCGGCGAGGGGGAGCAGCGGCGCGCCCTCGAAGTGGTACTCGTAGTCGTAATCGTCCTCCACGATGTAGAGCCCGAAAGACTCGGCGATTCGCCGCAGGTGCATTCGACGCTCGGCGGACATCGCGACGGTCGTGGGGTACTGATGGTGAGGCGTCACGTACACGGCCTTCAGGCGCCCCTTGAGCCTCCTGGCCTGCGCCTCCAGCTCATCCGTTCGAAGGCCATCCGCGTCGACCGCCACATGAACGACGTCGGCTCGAGCGAGCTGGAACGCGCGCCAGGCTGGCGCGTATCCAGGGTGCTCGACGGCGACGGTATCCCCGGGCTCCAGCATCGCCAGCGCGAACAGGCTCAGCGCGCCCTGGCTGCCGCGCGTCAGGACGACCTCCTCCGAGGAGCACGAGAGCCCGCGAGCGTGATTGACGAAGCCCGCAAGAACGTCCCTGAGCACGGGATCGCCCGCTGTATCTCCGTAGCCGAGGCCCGTCCGGGCCAGCGCTCGGAGGGCGCGGCGCTGGGCACGAGCGAGCTCGTCGACGGGCGCGATCCGGGCGTCTGGAACCCCGTCGTTCATTGCGACCACGGTGGCGCGGCGCTGGGCGAGCGCCGTCTCGACCGAGCGGCGGCCCTCCGCATCGGCAACAGCAAGCGTCGGCAGGTTGAGCGCGACCCGGGTGCCGCGGGCGGGTAGCGCCTCGAGCCACCCCTGGGCCACCAGCTCGTCGACGGCAGCCACGACGACCTTCCGGTTGACCTTGAGCTGGGCCGCGAGCGTTCGGCTCCCCGGAAGCGTCGACCCCGGCAGAAGGCGCCCGCGCTGGATCTCCTGAACGAGCGCCCGGCTCAGCTGGGTCTGCCGCGGCACGGAAGCGCCATCATCGAGCACCAGGTCGAAGCGCCAGGGTCGGCCAGCTGGACCCGTAGAGATGTTACTTCTGGAGCCTGCCATGGGTCCAGCTTCGCACTATCTCTCTTTCTGGGCAAGGCGCCCTTCGCGCTGACAAGGAGCAGAGATGAGCGACAAATTTCATTCAGCAGACTTCGACAAGACGCCGCCGCGGCCTCGCGTGGTGATGCCAGAGCGGCTCGCGCACCCCGCGGTCGAGTCGGCCGGGCATCACGGCGACTACTCGAAAGCGAGGAAGCACCCGGTCTTCTTCGTGGACCTCCCGTCACACGCGATCAGCATGACCATCGGCTGGCTCGATCCGGGGCAATCCTCGAATCGGCATCGGCACACGTACGAGACCGTCCTCTACGTCCTCGAAGGAGAGGGCTACTCGTACGTGGGTGGGAAGCGTGTCGACTGGAAGGAGGGGGATGCGATTTACGTCCCGGTGTGGGCCTGGCACAACCACGTCAACACGGGAAAGGGTCGGGCGCGCTACCTCGCCTGCGAGAACGCGCCGATGCTGCAGAACATGGGGGGCGTCGCGCTGCGCGAAGAGGTGCCCGACCGGGGTGACCAGCTCTTCGACGGGAACCACGAGGCGGAAGGAGGTGTGCGATGAAACCGGCTCTGCATGGGATCGTCGCCTACCCCATCACGCCGTTCACCGAGGCCGGGCGCGTCGATGAGCAGCTCCTCGGGCGCATCGTCGACGGCATGCTCTCCGCGGGCGTTCATGCGATCGCGCCGCTGGGCAGCACCGGGGTGTTGCCGTACCTCTCGGACGAGGAGCGCGAGGCCGTCACCGACGTCGTCGTCAAGCGCGTGGCGGGCCGGGTTCCGACCCTGGTCGGCGTCTCGAGCCTCACCACGGAGCGGACCGTGCACCACGCGAGGTACGCCGAGAGGGCTGGCGCTGCCGCGGTGATGATCCTCCCGATGAGCTACTGGAAGCTCTCGGACAGGGAGATCGTGACGCACTTCGAGGCCGTGGCGAAGGCGATCTCCATCCCCATCGCCGTGTACAACAACCCGGCGACGGGCGGCCTCGACCTCAGTCCCGACACGATCGCCCGGCTGCTGCGCATCCCGAACGTCACGATGGTGAAGGAGAGCACCGGAGACGTGAACCGGATGCACCGGCTCGTGCAGCTCTGCGGCGACCAGGTTGCCTTCTACAACGGGAGCAATCCGCTCGCGCTCGCCGCCTTCGTGGCCGGGGCTCGCGGCTGGTGCACGGCTGCCCCGCACGTCATCCCTCGCCTCAACGTCGAGCTCTACGACGCGGTGACGCGTGGCGATCTCGATGCCGCGCGGCGATCCTTCTACCGCCAGCTGCCGTTCCTGCAGTTCATCGTCGCGCACGGCCTGCCGCGGGCCATCTCGGCAGCCCTCGAGCTGATGGGCACACGGGTCGGGCCGCTGCGGGCCCCGCTGCAGCCGCTGGAGAAGGAGCGCGTGGAGGAGCTTCGACGGATCCTGGTCGAGCTCGACGTGCTGCCATCCGCTGCATGACGGGTTTTCGCGGGCAGCGCTGCTCGCCGCGGGCGTAAAGCTCGCGGTGGGCGCGCTCGCCGGCGTGTGGATCTGGTACGGCGACGCGGCGCTCCAGTCGGCCGAGATCCCTCAGGGGGACAGGATGAGCACCTTGACCTGACTCGGCACGATCCGCATCCCGGGGCAGTTCGTGGAGTTCTGCAGGCTCATGCTGGTCAGCCGCGTGGCCGGCATGCCGCCGACGAGGCAGGTGAACGCGGCGGTGATGTGGCGGGAAGGCCCCATGACCGAGCCGGACGCGACCCCCAGGGCGATGCCGGGCTGATCGCCGACGGAGATGAGCTGCGTCGTCAGCAGGTTATGCGCGGGCGCGCACATGAACAGCACGTTGTACGCTGCTGGCGCGCTCACCGGGCCAAAGGACATGTTCGGATAAGGGATCGGGGCAGGCACCGGCGGGGTGAGGCACACGTCCGGAAACCCCAAATTCATCCCGCCCATCTGCGTGTTCGCGAACATGATGCCTCCTCAACCCAGGTGGATCTGCTCGCCGTCGATCTTGACGAGCTCCTGCGCGGTCACCAGCGTGTTCTCGCCGCGCAGGCTCATCGTCTGCTTCGCGACGTAATCGATCCGCTCGGCCCGGAGGTGCTCGCTCTCCTCGATGGTCCGGTAAGAGCGCTTCACCCGCTGCGAGAGCCGCTCCAGCACGGAGTCGAGGCTCCCGGCAAGGACCTTGGCCTTGCTGATCTCCGCGCGAAGGAGCGTCCCGACGAACGAGAGGCTTTGCAGCGCGACGTTCCCGTCGACGGCGTTCACCGAGAGGCCCGCCGAGACCACCGCCACCTCCTTGGCCGAGACCAGGCCGATGCCGCCCTGCGCGGCGACGCCGAGGCGACCGGCAGGCAGCTTGATGTTCAGGTCGCCGTCCGCGACGATGCTCCCGGGCGCGCCGTCCTCCCGCTCCAGCACGGAGAGCACGTAGCAACGCCCGTCGGTCGCCACGGCAATGAGCACGAGGTCGCCCGCCTCGGGCTCGAGGAGGCACCCTTTGGCGCGCTTCGCCCGGAGTTCGCCCGTATCGGTCTCCACGACGAGCGCCGCGCCGTCGACGCGCACCACGGTGCCGAACTCCTGAGTGATCAGAGCCCTCGGCTCCTGCTTTCTCGCCAGACTGCGCATGATTCCCTCGTCAACGAGTAGACGTCTCGACACCCACGGCCGGAGGCTCCGAGCTCCCCCGGCTGCCGTTCAAAACCCGTGATTGCCACTGCTCCGCCTCGGCGAGCTCCGCGTCGTCGCCGAGGGCGGCCGCCCGGTTGGACCACGCGGCCCCATCGTCCTTGATCCGATGGAGGCGCGCTCGAAACAGGGTCGCCCTCGAGAAGTCGCCGGCCGACACGTCCGCGTGGGAGAGGTCGGCGTACGTCAGGTTGGCGCCGTTCCAGCGCGCCCCCGCGCACGCGGCCCGGGTCAGGATGCACATCTCCAGGTTCGCGCCGGCGAGGTTGGCGTCGATGAGGCGAGCGCCCACGAAGACCGACTCCTTGAGCACGGCCCCGGCGAGGCTCGCGCGGGTGAGGTTGGCATTCACGAAGAGCGCCCGGCCCGCGAGCGCGCCGTCGAGCTTGGCGCCGGAGAGGTTCGCGTCCTTGAATCCGCACTGCGTCAGCGTCGCGCCGGAGAAGTCGCAGCCGCTGAGATCGGCGCCCGTGAACTGCGTCATCGTGAACGACATCCCGCGCAGGTCCTGGCCCGCGAGCTTCCCCTCCACGAGCACGACGAGCTCCAGGACGGCGCCGCCGAGGGTCGCGGTCGAGAGATCGGCGCGCACGAGCGCCGTCTACTTCAGCACGGCGCCCGAGAGGTCGATCCGCTCGGTCCGCGCGTCCAGGATGACGGCGCGGTCCAGATTGGCGCGCGCGAGCCGGGCGCACGAGAGGCTCGTGTTGATCACGCTCGCGAGGGTCAGGTCTGCTCCGCTCAGGTCGATCGAGGAGAGATCGCCGCCGGTGACCTGCGCTGCGATCAGGGAGGCGCCGTCCAGCTTCGCCCCCGTGAGATCACAGTCCACCATCGCCGCGAGGTGCAGGTTGGCGCCGGACAGGCGCGCGCCGCTGAAGCTGCAGCCGGTGGCGGTCGTCTCCTTCAGCCGAGCGCCCGAGAGGTCCGCGCCGGCGAAGCTCACCTTGTCGAAGATCGCGCCGGAGAGGTCGGCGCCCGAGAGGTCGGCGCCCGAGAGGTCGACGTCGGAGATGATCTCGCCGCCCTGGACCAGCTCGATCAGATCATTTCTGTCCATGGTTCTCCGGCGGCGCGACGAAGCGCACGTACTTTACATTGGCCCCCTTCAGGCTCGTCGCGGCGTTTCCGCGCATCTTCGCGGCGTCGACGCGGAACAGGTTGGCCCTCTCGAAGTTCGCGTCGTCGACCTTCGCCTTCTGCAGCACGGCGTCCATCAGATCGATGCCGGACAGCGAGGCGCCCGAGAGATCTGCCCGCGTGAGCATGGCGCCCACCGCGACGGCGCGATCCAGGTGAGCGCCCGTGAGGTCGCACTCGCTGAGATCGGAGCTCCGCAGGTTGGCCTCGGTGAAGTCGCTCCCTCTGAGGCAAGTGCCCCGAAGGTTGGCCTGCTCGAGCGAAGCGCCGCGGAAGTCGGCGCCGGCGAACGACGAGCCTGCGATGAGGCGGATGTTGTCGAGCTTGGCGCCGCGGAAGACGGCGCCGTCGCCCTTGCCGGTGATGAACACCGACGCGCGGAGGTTCGCGCCGCGAAAATCGACGCCCTCCACGTTGGCCTCGATGAAGGTGCACTGCTCGAGGTCTGCGCCGGAGAGCTGGACGCCGGAGAGGTCGGTGTTGATAAGGACGAGGTTGCGCGCGGTCACGCGGCTGAAGTCGGCCCCGTCGCAGGTCGCCTCGGACAGGTCGGCGTCCGAGAGGCGCGCGCCGGTCAGGTCGGCGCCCGAAAGGTTGGCCTTCGCAAGCACGGCGCCGGTGAGGTCGAGCCCGCCGCCCATCTTCACATCGGAAAGGTTCGCTCCGCCGAAGTTCGCGCCGGCAAGGTTCGCCCCGGTGAGCTCTGCGCCGAGGAGATTGGCCCTTGCCAGGACCGCGCCGGCGATGTTCGCGCCGCAAAGCCGGGTGCCGGTGAGGACCGCGGCCTCGAGCAGCGCGCCCTCGAGATCGATGCCCGATAGATCGAGGTGCGAGAGATCGGCGCCCGTGAGATCGCGCCCCGCGAAGCTCTCCCCGGCCCGGTGCCCGGCGATCACCTCTTCCCGTACGCGAGCGGCCTCCTCGCCGCCCAGCCGGGAGGCCGCCGGGTAGTGGTGTGCGAACTTCCGGTAGGCCGAGCGCATCTGCTCCTCGACCTCGAAGAGGCGCGCCGCGAGCACTGGATCACCGAGACGCGCCTCGAGCTCGGGCCACTCGACCCCGCCGTTCCGCGCCATCTGGGCCACGTCCTCGAGCCGCTCGATCTCCTTCTTGGCCGAGAACCGGGGCGGGCCGCCGGCTTCCTTCTGTCGCTCGCCCATGATCGCGTCGTAATCAAATCCGTGCTTCGCGCACTCGGCGCGCGCCCTTTGCTCGTCGGCCGCGCGGCGCACCTCCGCGTCCGCCTTGACCTTCTCGGCCTCGGTCATCGCCCGCTCGACGTACGCCGGCAGCTCGTCCATGCTGGGCTCGACCATGTCCTCGTCCGGCGGCAGCGGGGCGACGAGCGGCTCCGGATCGAGCCCCTGCGCCCGGATCTTCGCCTTGAGCTCCTCGATGTCTCGTTCCATCTTGCCGCGGGCGCGCTTCTGCCAGAGCCGTTCCGACTGGAGCAGCCTGGTCATCTCCGCCTGAGGGTCGTCCGGCAGCGGCCCCGCGCCCGGCTGCGGAGGCGGCAACAGATCCGCGTCACGCAGGAGGAACAGGTGCCCTTTCTCCTTGTCGAGTCGCTGGGCCATGACGGTTCGGTAATGCTCGTCCGGCCTGGGCTCGCCCATCGCCTCGCAGCCCGCGACGATGTGGAGCACGTCGGCCGCGTCGTCTTCGCGGATCTTGAGCGCCCCGCGATAGACCAGGATCCCGCGCTCGTGGTGGGGGAAGAGCCGGACCGTGTCGAGGCGGGTCGCGATCTCCCGGAAGGACTCCCCCTCGCCGGTCTTCTGGTTGATGAAGCACCGCGTCGTCACGCCCGGCAGCGCCCCTTCGATCCGGGGCTTCCCGGGGTGCATGTTCTCGACGACGAACGCCTCGTCGCCCCGGAAATACCCCTCGATCTGCTGGTCCGGCGGCGCGGTGTTGAAGAAGCTCCAGTCGAGGTCCCTGGCGAGCTCGGGGAAGCGCTCCTTGAGCCACGCTTCATCGTACGTCCCGACCTTGGAGAAGCGCTGTGGCCAGGTCGGATCATAACTTCCGAAGCCGGCGGGCGGGGGCCGGTCGCCGGGCGACCGGACGAGGCGGCGCGGATCCTCGATGTTGGGCAACGGGTGGACCGAGCCGTTCTCGCCGCGCACCGGCGCGAAGCCTTTGCCGAGCGGGTTCGGCGCGTAGCCCTCGCCGCCGAAGGCGTTCTGCCAGGTGATCGGCATCTCGGCGAACGGCTCCGGATCGTTCATTCCCAGGAGCCCGAAGCGACGATCTCCGACGACGTAAAGAGTCTTGTCGATCGCCCCGAGCTGGACCCGCACCGAGCACGCAGGGCGCGGCACGCCGCCCGCGGTGAAGCAGCGGCCGTTCACGAGCAGCTCTCCCCGGAGCTTCGGCATGCACTCATCGAGGATGGCGTCGCTCCCCAGCTCGGCGCCGGCGAACCTCCAGAGGCTCTGCTCGTAGAGCAGGCGCCTCGGCGCCTCGAACGGGAAGAAGACGAGGAGCGTCACGACGAGGTACGGCTCGCCGTCGTTCTCGAACACCTTGGTGAGCAGCCCCAGCCGGTTCGGCTTGATCGTCTTCATGAGGTTCGCAGCAGGCTCCCGCGGTCTTCTGCTGGGCGCCGCGCTAGTGGAACATGTGGATGAAGGATTGCCAGATCTGAGCCCCCGTCGAGGTCACCCTCGCCGCAGCGTGCCTGGTGACCGTCACCGCTGAGCTACCCACCTCGACGCCCTTCTGCCAGACCTCGAGGAAGTTCCTGTTCACCACCAGGTTTGAGTTCTTGACGTTGACGCCGAGAATCGCCTCCGCCTTCATCCCGACGATGACATCCAGCTTCACTCCCCCGACCAGCTCCGTCCGTTGCGGGGCGACGACGTTCAGGGTGCCGAAGCCGTAGGTGAGGTTGATCAGGCCGCCGAAGGTGTTCTGGATTCTGATGCCCTGAATCTCGCGGTAGTCGGATTTGGCCTTCGCTCTGAAGTGCTGTGCCTCGATGACATAGTCACCCTTCGCGAGGTGCTCGACGTTGCCGCCCGGGATCTCGACCTTCCAGCCATCGTTGAACTTCTGGTGGTGAGGGCCGGTGGTCTCCTCGTACCGGCCGCCCGTCGTCACCTTCGTCTCGTGGTGGCCCTCGTACGTCTCGTTGACCGTCCCGTGGACGATCGTCTCCTCGGTGCCGTGCTCGGATTTGCGCAGGTTGGTGACCGTGGTGGTCTGGGTGTCCAGGTATTTTTCCGTGACGGGATTGGTGACCGTCTCGCTCTTCGTGTCTTTATAGATCTCCGTGACGGCGTTCGTGACGGTCTCGGTCTTCGTGTCCTTGTAATCGAGGGTGACGGAGCCGGTGACGGTCTCTTTCAGGAAACCGCCGACCTCGGTCTCCATTTGATTGGTGACGTTATCTTTCCTCCAGGTGCCCGTCTGGATCTCGAGCGACCTGCCCGTCTTGATCAGGGCGGTGCCGTCCGTCCTGGAGATGAAGTTGTGGTGATCGTTGGGCGCGCCCATGCGCAGTATCGTGTTCTCGGTCGGCGTGCTGACGGTGATGCGCTGCGCGCCCGCCTGGTCCTCGAGCTCGATGCGGTTCCTGCCACCGGTCTGGATGACGTTCCTCGTCCTGTTGGCCGAGGTGACGGGGCTCGGCGTGAGCGCGTTGGGGGCGACGCCGGCGATGACGGGGCGGTCCGGATCCCCGCCGAGGAAGGTGCACATCACCTCGGTGCCCTTGCGGAGGGGGAAATGGAACCCCTCGGTGCCGCCGCCGTGCGGCTGGAGCATGCGCACCCAGGTCGAGGCCTTGCCGCCCTGGAGGTCGCTCTCATCGAAGCTCAGCTTGACCGCGTAGCGACCGTACTGGTCGATCTGGGCGTACTCGCTGTCCGCCGGGCCGTCGACGACGGCGTGCTCGGTCCCGTAGATACGAGGCCACGGCGTCCGCTGCGGCGCCCGGTACTGGACGGTCGAGGAGACGGCCTTGACCTCCATCCGATACACATCGTCCCAGGTGAGCCCGATGAGCTGCATCAGCTCGGGCGCCCAGCCCGTCTGGTTGCCCCAGTGCTCGACCTCGGTGGCCAGATAGACCGCATTGAACGCCGGCCTCGGATGCTCTTCGAGCTCGAACGTGTACCCGGGGCGCATGTGGAACGCCGCCCCGGTGCCGTGGTAGACGACCTGGCCCGCGAGCAGCTCCTGCGCCTTCACGGCCGCGAGGCGGCTGCCCTCGGCCGGCGTGAAGAACCGCGCGCCGTGGACGCTGATCTCGCCGAGTCCGTTCGCCGCGACGGGCGCCCTGCCGGAGATCTCGATCGCGGGATTGTTGTAATCATAGTCGCTCATGCGGACCCTGGACGGCATCGACGTGTGCCGGCACGTGAAGGTCCAGAGCACCTCTCCGTTGGCCCTGTCCTCGCCGAACTGCGGGACATACCGGACCGCCTTCTGGCCGAGCGGGGCGTGGACGCCCTTGTCGTCGGTGATGATGAGCGTCTCCCCGCCGTCCCCTTGCTCGAAGTAATAATAGAGCCCCTCGCGCTCCATCCACCGCGAGATGAAGTCGAAGTCGCTCTCGCGGTACTGGCACACGTGCTCCTGCGGCTTGTAGCTGCCGATCAGCCTGAGCTCGTAATCCGATACCCCGGCGCCCGAGAGCACCGTCTTGATGATGTCGGGCACCGTCTGGTCGGTGAAGACCCGGCTGTGCAGGGAGACGGTGAGCTTCCAGAGCTGCGGCACGAGCACAGCGCGGAAGACGGAGCGCTCGCCGAACGCGTGGACGAGCTCGACCGTCGCGAAGATGCCGTTCACGAGGAAGGGAGCCCCGCCGTCCGACGGGGAGAGGCGGAGTATCGCCTTCGTGCCCACGGCGTCGGCGAGGTCGAGATCCTGGCCCACGTAGTTCGTCGTCACGAGGTAGATCTCGAAGACGTACGGTTTCGACAGCCCCTCTGTCCCTCGAAAGCCAACGACCCGCGTGGCGGCAGGGAGCGCCCTGCCGCTGACGGTGAACGCATCTTGCATGGTTTTAATTCCCCGTTATCGGTGCGCGTTAGCTCCTGGCGCCGGAAGAACGTCGATTATAGAGGCGATTTCTGGAAATCAAAGCAATGATTGCATTGTCACGACGGCGTGTCGCCATCGTGTGGTCTGCACACCTGACATCGCATCGCGCGGATCAGCCGGCCTGCGCCGCGGGGGCATTGCTGTCCGCGGGCTGCCGCGGCGCTCCGCGCAGCGTCGCGATCTCGGCCTCGACCTGCGCTCTCAGGCGCGGATCGCCGGCGAGCCGCCTGGCCCAGAGCCGCTTCAGTTGCGCCCACACTGTGCGTCGAATGGCGAGCGGATCGAGCGCCGCGGCCGCGCCGTCGCGCTCGGTCGCGACGACCAGTCGCGCATAATCGGTCGGATGCAAGACGCCACGGATGGACTCCCAGGCGGCGAGATAGGCTGCATCGAACCGATCGCGGAGCGGTCGCTCGCGGCGTCGGGCCTCGTCCGCCATCGCCGCTTGCCAATGCGTCTCGGCCTGCTCCCAGCGTTCATCGGAGAGGCCGTGCGCGCGGAGCACGTCGGCCCGGGGGACCGGCCGCTCTGCGAGCTCCGCCGCGATGATCGCGCACCGCTCGACGCTGACCTCGTCGTCCTCGCCGAGCGGCGGGAGCGGCCCTGGCGCCTCGTCGCCCTCGCGTCTGAGCTCGTGAAAAAAGCGGGACGCGGCCGGCTGATCGGGCGCTTCCGGGACGAGCCCCGGGACCCCGGTGGCGTCGAGGGGAGCCTCGAAGCACGCCGGCGGCGCCGCCGTCGGCGCGGAGGTCGCGGGTCCCACGGACGCGGAAGGCGCCCGCGCAGCGCGCTCGCCGGACCAGGGCGCGCCAGGGATCGGCAGCTCGGGCGCGACGCGCGGCGGAAGCGGCGGCGTGGCAGGAAACGGCGTCGCGGGCTGCTCGGTGGCCCGCGCCTCGTCCTCGCCCGACAGGAGCGTCGTGCTGGTGAAGAGGACAGGGATTTGATCTGCGACCGGCCCAGGCTCGTCCTGCGACGCGGGCGCAGGGGCTGCGGGCCCGAAGGGGAGCGCCGGCGCGCGGGGCGCGCGGATCGACGGCTCGTCCGGCTCCACGGGGAGCGCGAGCGTGCGAAACAGTGACGCGGCGGATAACGGGGGATCGATGAGCTCGACGTCCTCGGCTGAGAGGTTGATCGGGAGCTCCGGGGCGAGCCGCGCCTCGCCCGCCTCCTCGGGCGCGTCCTCGATCCGGGCGGTCCCCTGGGAGCCCAGGCGGAGGGAAGGCGGGTGCGCCGGCTGCATGCGCTCCTGCTCCTCGAGGCGCACGTCGGGCCATGCGATCTCCTCGCCTTCGATCTCGACGCCGGCCACGATCCGCACGGCCGCGAAGGCGTCTTCGTTGGAGACGGGGAAGACCCGGCGCCACACGACCGTGCAGCGCTGCTCGACGCCGTCGATGCGAAGCGTGTCGGCGTTGAGCTCGAGCAGCTCGCCGTCTGCCGCGGCGGAGGCGTCGAGCCCCCGGATCCGCGCCACCCCGCGCGCCCCGGGCAAGCGCATCTGAAGCCGTGGAGCCGCCGGATTCAGGTGCTCGAGCACGATCCACTCATCGCCTTGCAGGAATGCGATCCTCTGGTCCGGGGGCGCCGCCTGGAAGTACGACCAGTCGAAGCCCGCGGGGATGTCGGCGTTCGGCCCCTCGAGCGCCTTGCGCGGCGTGCTGCCGAGCAGCCGACGGCGCACCGGCGAGGCGCGCGCGAGCGGCGCGAAGCCAGCGGGGCGCGCGGGATCCTGGAGGTCGAGGATGCTGGCCGGGCCGTCCATCGGCTCCCTGTCGAACGGATTCTCCCACCCGTCCGCGCCGCAGACCGCCCTCTCGTACTCGAGGGGTATCTGCCGGAAAGGGCCCTTGTCGCGGACGAGGAGGCGCTTGTCGAGCACCCAGCCGCCCGCGCTGTAGACCGCGAGCCGCACCGGCAAGGACTGGACCTCGGTGCCGCGCGGCGCGTGCGCGTCTCCGGTGAAGACCACATCGGCGAGACCGAGGTAGGGCGCGAGGTCCCCGCTCCATCGGACGCTCCGGGCCGGGTTTTTGCCGTGGTGGACCTCGGCGCGGAGGATCTCCTGCGGATCGGTCCGCCACATCACCGCATCGGTCGCAAAGGCGAAGCTCGCCTTGGCGATGACGGTGATGTAGTGCCGGCCCTGCGTGCGCCAGGCGATCGCGGCGGCCGCGGATCCTTTCAGCGGCGTCACGGCGCCGCGCGGGAGCGCGCTCATGAGCGTGCTCTCCGACAACCGCTTTCAGTTATGGCTCGCCTCGGCACCATGAATCGCCTCACATGTTGAGTACCCTCTCCTGTGTGAAGAGCGCGCGGCAATCTCGCGATCTATGTGTGACTGCAGCGCCGGCGCACGGCGCACGGCGCACGGCGCACGGCGCATCTCACCGTCGGCGGGTCGAGCAGCAGCGTCCCCGCGCGCCTGCGCTCGGGCGTTCAAGCGTCGCGCGGGCCGGACCGCTCGCCCGTGAGCTCTACCTCGAGCCCACCTTGCTCGGACGGCCGCAACGTGAGGCGAAGCCGTGGAGCTTCGAGAACTCCCCGTTCGCCAGCATGGCACTCGTCATGATCACGCCGGGCGACGTCGACGCGTGGATATCCGCTCTCCAGAAGAAGCTCACTGCAACACGCTATCGCGCGCCCGATCCGATCTCGCCCGCCACGGTCAAAGCAGGTCATCGGTCTGCTCCGGCAAATGCTCGACGATGCCATGCCCCAGCACATCACCACGAATCCTCTTCGCCCTCCTCACCGGCCTCCGCCAGGGCGAGCAGTTCAACCTGGAGCTCGCCGATCTCCGCCTCGACGCCGACGCCCCACACGTCGTGGTCCGCTTCGGCTCGAAGAACGAGCCCCCCAAGAACGGCAGATCCGCCGCGTCTACCTGTCCGCCGACGCCGTCGACATCTGCCGCCGTTGGCTCGCGCTCCTCCCCAGCTACGCCCCCCACAGCCCGGAGGCTCTCCGTCTTCCCCGGCGCCCGGGGCGGCCGCGTCTCGAAGGGCAAGACCCCGCTCATCCACAGCGAGATGGTCACGCTCCCGACCGGCACCGGGCGCCGGAAGCAGAAGGAAGAAGGTCGACCTCTTCGACCGCCACCTCGCCGCCGGCATCGCCCGCCCGGTTCGCTGGCACGACCTCCGCCACACCTGCGCCAGCTCGCTCGTCGCCGGCTGGTGGGGCCGTCGCTGGACGCTCGAGGAGGTCCGCGAGCACCTCGGCCACACGTCGATCGCCTCGACGCACCGCTACGCGCACCTGAGCGAGACGGCCATCAAGGGCGCCGTCCGCCAGACGCCCGGGTGGGCAGCGCCGCTGCCCACCTCCGCCTCGATTCCTCCTGAGGTTTCGCGTCTAACCCCTCGGAATCATTCAGTGGGTCGACAGGGACTCGAACCTCTAGCGCCGGAGATCGCTAACGTGGCGATGGTGCTCGCTTTTCTGGCGTAGGGGTTCGAGATCCTTGGGGTTTTCGGGGTGCGGTGAGGCCGCGTGAGTCGCGGGAGTCCACGGGAGTCGACCGGAGTCATGGAACAGATTTGGAACAGGTCTTTGGGTCGGGGTGACGCGGTGGGGGGGTTGCACGTTCTTTGGGCGAGGTCGGAGCGCGGCGATCTCGTCCTACCCCCAGGGGGCCAGCACCGCCTTGCGGAGCGCGAGCGCACGGACGAGCTGGTCATCGAGGCGCTCTCGCCGCAGCTCCGCGATGATCCCGGAGAGCTCACGGACGGCGAGGTCCGCGTGCTCCTCCTGGAGCACCCTCAGGAAGTCGCCAACGCCGCGGAGCAACCCGTAGTCCTCCCACACGGCAAGCTCGAGGAGGTCGCGCAGGATCCCGTCAAGCCCGGCATGGTCGCGGGCGAGCGCGAGGTATGCGCGCTCGCTCGCCGCGAACACCTCGCTCATGTCGGCAAGGGAGTCATCGAACCGATCCATCATCTCGATGATCACGGTCATCGCTGCTCGATGCAGCGCCAGGCGCTCCAGATCCGAGGCTGCCATCGCTCCGAGAAGGTCGACCTGGCCCTCGAGGAGGCGCGCGACCAGATCCGTGGCGCGGTGATCGTAGTGCGCGTGGTCTCCGACGGCGCGGCGGAGCTCGGGCTCGAAGCGCGCAGGCGACACCGGGAAGCGCGGCCAGTTCCCCCGGAGCGCGCGCGCCTCGAGCCGCCGGCGCGGTGTGTTGCGCATCGCGTCCGTGCGGCGGTTCGGGCCGTCATGCCAGACCCGCTTCCAGGCCTTCTTCAGCAGCCACCCGCTCGCTCGTTCTTCCGCATCGAGGACCTCTTCCGGGGTCCGCGCGAGGCGCGCGAGCCGCGCACGGAGGTCGACCACCTGCGCGAGCATCGCCTCGGCGGCCTCGCCGCTGACGCGCCGGCTCGCCGCGCGCGCACGGAACTCGCGCGCGATCGCATCGATGCCGCGCGGCTCCGCCAGCGCGAGCCGCAGGAGCCACCGGTCCCAGTGGGAGAAGGCGACGCCGTCGATCTCGCGCCACGTCTCCGGGCCGTAGCGCACGCCGTCGTCGAGCGGACGCTCCGCCGGCTGCGGCAGCAGCCTGGCTCGCGAGTCGTCGTCCATCATCGTCTCGGCTCGTTCATCCGCTCGCTCATCCCCCCGACGCAGAGAGAGCACGCCCTCGCAGCCGCCGCTCCGGAGCACAGCGCTCCAGGATGCGCCGCCACCCGTTCCTCGCGGCCACCGCCTCGGTGAGGATGTCGAGGTACTCCCCCGCGTCGACACGCTCGTCCGGCGGCATGGATCCGTTCGCGAGCTCATCCAGCGCTCGCCTCCGCTCGGCCGGCTTGTTCCCTCGCTCCAGGATGCACGTGTAGGCCTCGCAGGCGTACGCGAACGTCTCGCGCTTCCGGAACTCGATCTCGAGCAGCCACTCGCGCCAGCGGGTGGATGGTAAGCCGACGGTCTTCCGCTTGCAGTTGTGGAAGACGTGCGCGGCCTCGTGCACGATGAAGTCCGCGAATGGCTCGTTCTCGTGGAAGTACGCGGGGGATACGTAGCAGGTCGTCTCCTCGCTCACGCCGACGAGACGTGGCGCATCCTCGGCGAGCAGCTCGGCACCCGCGCCGTTCAGGTAGAGGTTCGCGAAGGTCCACGCCGAGCCTGGCGAGCTCGTCTCAGCGAGGAGCGCCTCGATGTTGTGCGGCGTCAGGAATACGATCGCGCGCTCCAGGATGGCAAGCACGATGTCGTGCTCACGAGCGGGAAAGAGGCCGCGGACCATCGGCTCGATCCTCGCCCTGGCGAGCTCGATCAAGCCGACCCCCTCGGGCACGGACGGCGCGGTTCGCCCCTGCATGCGGTGGCGCACCTCGGCGATGAGAGCCTCCCTGAGGTGCGCGTCGCCGCGTCGGATGCGATCGAGCACGTCGCTGCCCGACCAAGCTGGGAAGAGCTGGTCGTGCTCACCTGTGCGGAGGTAGTGAGCAACCTGGGTTTCGATACTCGCGTTCATGAAGCCGTTTGAGAGCATTCCTACCCTACCGGCCAAGGCGATGGACTCCAAAACCGTCCGCATGTAGCTGCATCCGCGCGATGAGTGACGTTAAAAGTAGGGTGGCTGAACGAGAAAATCCGCCAGCTTCCAGCAATACCCTTGTGAATCGCGGGCCGGGCGGGCAGCTCACCCGGGCTTGGACAGTTCGCCCGTGTTACCGAGGAGTTTCCCGGGAAGGCCGGCCCGGCGACGCTCCACGGTCAAATCGACAGCGATTCACGGCCGCCGTTTGGGGCCAGTCACGCATCTCGCAGCGCCGTCGCCCACCGTATGGACGCGCCGCTCGGTAGCGCCGACCCAATGCTCCTGGTCCGATCGACCGAGCGACCGACAACCATGTCGGCGGCCGGCCACTGACCAGCCGCCGGGCCGAGGAGGCTCGACGCTGGGACGCGCCTCAACGAAACCGCGGCCCGGAAGGCCTAAAAATACAACTGAGACGGAACGTCAAGTGGTTCCAGACCCACTGAAATCACGGGCGTCCGCTCGACAGAGCAGTCGACCGCTCTCGGTGCGTGTTTTCTTTGGCTCCGGGATCGCCTTGCCACGGCTCCGGGATCGCCCTGTCAAGCGAGCTCTCCGAATCGGCGCCGTACGCGCGGCCCACGTCGCCCTTGTAGTCTACCATGGCCAGTGGTATGCGATACGGTCACCAGTAGGAGGGGTTGATGGCGGAGGGGGCTGGAGCTTGGCTCACGCTGCGGGGAGAGGTCCTCGGCGAAACCATCGACGTGCTCCGCGCCCGCGGTCGCGAGGCGATGAATGCGCTGTCTGACTGGGAGGTCGAGGTGCTCGCCGCGGACGGCCCCCTCGACACCGCGGATCTCCTCGGCACGGCGGTCACGCTCGTGCTGGAGGATGCGCAGGACGAAGCTGCCCGCGCGATAGCGCTCGTCGTGACCGACGCGATCTTCACTGCCGAAGCGACTGACGGGCTCGTCTACACGATCCGGCTTGCGCCTCCCGAGTGGTTGCTCACGTTGCGCTCGGGTTACCGCATCTTCCGTGACAAGACGGGACCGGACCTCGTGAGACAGCTCCTCCGCGACGCGGGAACCAGCGAGGATTGTATGGCTTTCCGCCTCGCGGGATCCTACGGGCTGCGGCTCCACACCGCCCAGTATGACGAGCTCGACTGGGCCTTCCTCGAGCGCATCTGCGCCGAAGAAGGGATCTCCTACTGGTTCGACACGGGCGATTCAGGCCCTGTGATCGTCTTCGGCGACGCTCCCGGAAGCCACGATGGCGTCGAGACGGGTCGGCCGATCCCGTTCGAGGACCCATCGAATCGCGTGCGACCTCGCGCGCTCTTCGAGCTGGAGGTGACCGAGGAGCTGACCGAAGATGCGGTCTACCTGCGCGATTACGATGTCCGGCACCCCGACGTCCTCATCGAAGGGGCCGCCGGCGCCGGCGCGCGCGAGATGTACGAGTACCCGGCCCGCGTGCTCGACGCCGCGCAGGCGCGCGAGCGGGCGCGCGTGCGGCTGGAGCAACTCCAGCGTTTCCGGGTGCGCGCGATCGGGCGCAGCGACAGCACGCGGCTCCAGCCGGGGCGCGTCGTGAAGCTCGTCGGCACGGCCGACGGAGAGCTCGATGCGGACTACCTCGTGGTCTCGGTCGAGCACCGCTGGTCGCGGCCGACGCCCGGCGTCGTCGAGGAGAGCGGCTATCAGAACGAGGTCGTTCTCGTGCCGAAGGACGGCCCCGGCCATCGTCCGGCGGCTCCAACGGAAAGGCCGGCTGTGCCCCCGAACCCGTGGCGTCGTCCCCCGCCGGCGGAGCCGCTCCCGGCCGGCCGCGTTGCCCAGGAGCCCCACGCGCGGAGCGCGCTGCGTCCCCGCGCATCCGGCGTCGAGACGGCGATCGTTGCCGGGCCCGCCGGCGAGGAGATCCACGTGAACGACCTCGCGGAGCTGAAGATCCGATTCCCCTGGGACCGGTCCGGCATCACCGACGACAGCGCCTCGACATGGGTGCGCACGCTGCAGATGGGGCTCGGCGGCGCGCTGCTCATCCCGCGTGTCGGCTGGGAGGTGCCCGTCACCTACTACGATGGCGACCCGGATCGACCTCTCGTGCTGGGCCGCCTTTACAACGCCCAGGGCGTCGTACCTTACGGGCTCCCCGGCGCCAAGGCCACGACCGCGCTCCAGTCGGCCACGTCGCCCGGCGGCGGGTCGACGAACGAGCTGCGCATGGGAGATGCCGGCGGCAGGATGGAGATGTTTTTGCACGCGTCGCGCGACCAGTCCGTCTTCGTGGGCGGCAGCGCGACGAGCAAGGTGTCGGTCGACGCGTCACACGATGTCGGCCAGAGCCTCGCGGTCTCCATCACGGCCGACCAGACGCTCACCGTCGGAACGGATCAGACGGTGAATGTCGTGACCGATGACTCTCTCGGCGTGAAAGGCGCACGTACAGAGACCGTGGGCGGGGTCGAGACGAACAAGGTGACGGGCAACCGGGTCGTCGCTGCGAAGGGCGCCTACGACGAGCTCGTCGGCGCCCTCTACGGCCTCCAGGCCAACCAGGTGAACAGCCAGGTGACCGGCTTCTTCAGCCAAATGATCGGCGCCACGATGGCGCACGCATCCGGGCTCGGCACGAGCGAGTCCGTCGGCGGCCTGCGCGCGGAGACCGTCGGCGGCGTGCGCAGCATCACCGCGGCGAAGGCGTACGGCGAGAGCGTGTACGGCACAAAGACGGTGACGGCCGGCGCGTGCCGGGCCAAGGCCGGCACGATCGTCGCCACGACGACGAAGGGCGCCCAGAGCACGCAAGTGGGCGGCTCGGTGGACATCAAGGCGGGCGGTCCGGCCGTGTTCGCGGCCAACCAGATCGAGATCCAGGCCGCCTCGCTCGACGCCGGTGCGCTCAAGCTCGCCGGCGGGTCGTTCAAGGTCACCAAGGGGGCTGCCAAGCTCGACGGCAAGGTCAAGCGCCGCGGCGGGAGCAAGATCGGATGAACGGCGCGTTCGAGCTCGAGATCGACGGCGCGCCGTGGCTGGTGCACGACGTGCGCGGCCGCGAGGCGGTCGGCGAGCCATTCTCGTTCGAGGTCGCGGCACGAGCGGAAGACGATGCTGCGGCCGAGATCGGCGCCGAGGCGAGGCTCGCGTGGCCGACAGAGGAAGGTGTGGCGCGCACCGTGACGGCCATCGTCGACGCCGTCGAGGAGCGCGCCGGTGCGGGGGACGACCGCAGGTCGAGCCGGGGGGCGACCGTGATCCGCCTCGTGCCCAGGCTCGCGGCGCTGGCGGACAACCTGGATCATGCGGTGTTCCTCGATGAGGACGCGCTGGACATCGCCGCGTCCGTGCTCGGCGCGCACGGCGTGCGGCTGGAGCGCCGGTGCGAGCGGCCGCTCCCGCGGCGGGCGCAATGCGTGCAGGCGTTCGAGAGCGACTTGGCGTTCGTGACGCGCATCCTCGCCGACGAGGGCATCCTCTGGTTCTTGCACCCGGAGGAGCCGGACGTCCTCGTGGCGGTCGACAACCCGGGGGGCTTCGCGCCGCTCGCGGGCGGCCCGCTGGTCGTCCGGCCGCCGCGTGGCCTGATCGCGGCACGTTCCGCGTGGGCCGTGTCGCTCGCGCGGCGCGCCGCGAGCGACAAGGTGACGCTGCGCGAATTCGATTTTCGCAATCCCGGCGTCGATCTCACGGCAGATGCCGCGGTCGGCACCGGCACATCGGAGCGTTATGAGTACCGGGGCGGATACGCCGATCCGTCGCTGGGCAAGCGACTCGCGCAGATCCGGCTGGAAGAGCACCGGCGCCACGGCGCTGTGCTGCGCGGCACGACGAACGCGCGCGACCTTGCTCCTGGATGCGCGATCGATCTCGAGAACGGTCCGATCGACGACGTGAACGGGCCGTGGATCGTGACGGCCGTCGAGCACGACGGTTCCGGCGTGATCCGATTCGTCGCGGTGCCGCGCGCCGAAGGGTATCGTCCGGCGCGGAGCGCCCCGCAGAAGCCAGGGTTTGGCGGGGCCCAGACGATGGACGTGACCGGCGCAGGAGGCGACGAGATCCATACCGATGAGTTCGGCCGCGTGAAGGCGCGGTTCCGGTGGGAGCGAACGCGGCCGGCGGACGACACGGGCTCCGCCTGGCTTCGCAGCGTCCAGCCCCCCACGTCGGGCGGCTTCTTCCTGCCGCGCGTGGGCTGGCAGGTGCTGACCACCTGGTTTCACGGCGCCCCCGATGAGCCGCTGGAGCTCGGCCGGCTCTACACCGGCGCCGATCCGCCGCCGGCCGGTTTGCCGGGCAAGAAGGTGCGATCGGACCTCGCCACGAGGACGACCCCGGGCGGCGGTAGCGAGAACGGCGTGCGAATCGACGACACCGCGGGAAACGAAGGAATGGCGTTCTCCGCGTCGAGGGACTTCAACGAGCGGACCGAGAACGACAAGGTGACAACCGTCACGGCGGACGACGGATGGGCCATCGGCGGAAACCGGAGCACCGTGGTGACCAAGGTCTACAACCTCAAGGTCGGCGGCGCGCAGGCCTATACGGTGGGAGGCAGCCGCACGGTCAACGTCGATGCAAACAAACTCATCGGGGCCGGCTCGGAGAGTGTCACCGTGGGCGGCGCGCGGATCTTCGACGTCGGCGGCGACAGCACCACGCAGGCGTCGAGCCTGACGCGGATGGTGGGCGCGGCGAAGATGGTGGCCCCGATCGAGCACCAGAGCCAGCTCGTGACCGGCGCGGCGAGCATCCTCGTGGGCGGCTCGTGGAATCAGCTCTCGGGGCTGTCGGCGGCGGTCGACGTGGGCGGCGCGAGCGTGGAGACGGTAGCGGGAGCCAAGATGATCAAGGCCCTCTCCTACGGGCTCAGCGTCCGCGGGGCCCTGACCGAGAGCTTCGCGTCGAAGAAGGTCGACGCGGGCACCGATGCGATCGACGCCGCGTCGTCGAAAGGCACGTTGCGCGCCGCCGGTAGCGTGAAGGTGAAGGGCGCGGACGTCATCTTCATCGCCGACACGAGAATCCAGATCAAGGCCGGCGGCGTCACCATCAAGATTACGCCGAGCAGCGTCACCATCCAGGGCAAATTCAAGAGCTCTCAGAGCGCGGTGGACGACGCGAACGAGGACTACGACTGAGGTTGGCATTGCCGACGATGGCGCCCGGCGGACAGACGGCACGACGGAGGGCTCATGGCGAAAGGGAAAAGCACGGTAGCGAGAAAGCCGAAGCAGGCCGTCGAACGGCTCGGCCCGGGTCTGCACCTGGTCCACCTCGACCTCGGCACGCCCGACGCGACGACGGTACGCACGCTCGACGGCCGGCGGCTCACGGCAGTGCTGGCGGACGAGGTGGATCCGCGCCTCCTCGTCGAGTGCCGGCGCGCCGGTAGGCCCGTGATCGCGTGCGACACCGCCCGAGGCCCTACGGTCGTCGGCGCGCTCCAGACGGCGCCCTCGGTGCAGCACGAGCCCGACGGGACGCTGGTCCTGGAGGGCAAGCGGGTGCGCATCGTGGCCGAGAAGGGCGTCACCGTCGAGGCGGGCACGGCGGCGTCGATGGCGCTGGAGTCCACCGGCAAGGCGCGGCTCGTGGGCGACCGCATGGTCATCGACATGAGCGCGAACGTGCGCGTGCTCTCGGCGCTGGTCGAGCTGCCCTGACAAGGCGAGGAGGAAACGATGCCGACGACGATCGGTGGCAAGCAGGTGATCACGACGTCGAGCAACCATAGCTTCGTGGGCCCCCCGGCGGTGAGCAACATCCCGCCGATGACGCCTCCGAAGCCGGACGGCGTGCCGGCGCCGTTCCCCTACACAGGGCGGAGCGCGACGGGAAAGGGCACGTCCGGCAAGCTCAAGGTCGGCGGCGGGAAGGCGTTCGTAGCGGGAAGCCATGTGTCGGTCGATCCGCCGGGCAACCAGCCCTCACAGCCCGCACCTATTCACGACCTCGTGACGATGCAGGTGAATGCGAAGATCCATGTCCCGTAACGCAGCATGAGGCTGACCGTACGCAGGATTGCTTAGAAACGACGTGGAGCGGGGCCCGCAATGGGAGACACGAAGTCCGATGGGAAGGAGGTCAAGACCACCACGGCCACGTCGCCGGCGGACGGAACCTCGAAGAACGGGCCTACCCAGACGACGGACGCGGCCGTCGGCGGTGGGGGCATGGGAACGGCGAACCCGGACGAGAAGAAAGAGGACGCCAAGGACGACGAGAAGGGCGACCCCGTCGCCGTGGCGAAGGGCGCTGTCACCGAGAACGTGCTCGATCTCGCCCTGCCTGGGCTCGTGCCGTTCCAATGGCGCCGGAGGTACTCGTCCACCGATTTCGGAAAGACGACGCCGCTCGGACGCGGGGGGTGGACGCATGACCACCACCAGTGGATCGAGCCCGAGGGCGACGGGTTCCTCCTGCGAAACTTTGACGGTGTGGATCTCTCGTTCGGGCCGATCCCGGCCCAGGGCGGCACCTTGCACCGCGGGCGACAGCTCTTCCTTCAGCGCAAGGGGGACCGGTTCGATGTCCTGGATCTCGCATCGCGCTGGACGCGCTCGTACGCCCCGTCACGTCAGGGGGGTCGCGCGTGGCTGCGGTCGATCGCGGACTGCCGCGGAAACCGCATTGCGTTCCACTATGAGGGTGAGGCCCTGGTGCGGGTCACCGACACTGCCGGGCGGGAGATCCACCTGCAGCTCGACGCGAAGGGGCGGATCGTCGCGCTCGACGTCGAGGTGGACAAACGGGTTCATCGCGTCTTCACGTACGGCTACACGGATGCAGGAGAGCTCGCGTTCGCGGCGGACGGGCTCGGGCAGCCGATCCGTTACGCGTACGACGGCAAGCATCGCGTCGTCCAGAAGTGGCTGCGAAACGGCTTCAGCATCCGTTACGAGTACGATCCCGTCCACGGGCGCGTGGCACGGACGCGGGGTGACGAGGGCTATCACCAAGTCGAGTTCACCTACGACTTCGACAAGCGCACGACTACCACGCACGGCGAGCCGCAGCCGCGCGTTTATTACTGGGACGCGCACGGCAACGTCGTGCGCGAGGAGACGTTCGACGGGCGGCATGTCATCGAACGCACATGGGATCGCGATCGCCTGCTCGTGTCGGAGAAGAACGCAGCGGGGGAAGAGCATCGCTACGAGCACGACGCGCGCGGCTTCTTGATCAAGGCCACCGATCCGGCGGGAAACATCACCCGGCATGAGTATGTGGACGACCTGCTCCGGCGCGTCATCTTGCCGAACGGCAACGTGCGTGCATACGACTACGACGGGTATGGGGCCCTGTGGGGGCTTACTTTGGAGACGGGCGCGCGCTACTCGGTCGACCGCGACGGGAAGGGGCGCATTGTCGCGCTGTACGGCCCGGGCAGCTTGCTCGAACGCTACGAGTACGACGCACACCACAACCTCGCCAAAGCCACGAGCGCGCGCGGCGCCGTCACGAGCTACGACTACGACGACCTCGGGCACCCGACAACGCGCCGCGACCCGCTCGGGAGGACGACTCGGCTCGAATACGACGTGGGGGGCCGCGTTATCGCGGTAACCCATGCGGACGGAACCCGCATCGACCTCGAGCACGACAGCCTCGGCAAGGTGACGCGCATCCAGAGGCCAGGCGGCGACATCCGGATGGAGTACGTCGCCACGGGCGCGCTCGCGCGAACGGTCATGGAGGACGGCGGTGAGTGGCGCATCTCGTACGACCGAGAAGAGAAGCCGGTCCAGATCGAGAACCCGAAGGGCGAGCGCTATGAGCTCCGCTACGATCGGGCGGGGCGTGTCGTCGAGGAGCGCACGTTCGACGGGCGCGTGATCCGGTACAGCTACAATGCGAGCGGGCGGTTGCATCGCATCGAGCGACCAGACGAGACCTGGCGTGAGTTCGTATACGATACTCTCGGGAACCTCGTCGAGGACACGTCTCCGCACGGCCCAATCACGTTCGAGCGTGACTCCCAAGGGCGTTTACTGAAGGCGACGCTCGAAGAGGGGCCGGTGGTCTCGACGGTGACCTTCGAGCGTGACCATTTCGGCCGCGTTGTTGCCGAAACGCAGGATGGCAAGACGTTCCGCTATGAGTATGATGCTGAGAGCCGAGTCACCGCCCGCATCCTGCCGACCGGAGAGGTGACGCGATTTCGTTACGATCTCGACGGCGAGCTCGCCGAGGTGGAACATGGAGGGCAGGCGGTCAGGATTGCGCGCGATGCTGCGGGGCAAGAGCTACTGCGGCACTTCGCGGAGAGTCCGACGGCAGTGGCGTCGAGTTATGACGCCATGGGCCGCCTCGCATCGCAGGAGGCCGTGCCGCCGCAGCCCGAGGGCGCGGCGTCGATCGCAGCGCTCCTGCGGCGGCGGTGGGAGTACGACGCGGTCGGGCGGCCGCTGCGCATCGAGGATGCTCGGTGGGGCACGACGGAGTACTCGTACGACCGTACCCACAACTTGGTGCGCGCGCAGCGCGGCCGGCTGGACGAAGAATTCGAGTACGATCCGGCTGGCGCACTGGTGCGGACGTTTCAGGGGTTCGCCTCGCGCGGGGAGCGCTGGTCGATGCGCCAAGGCGACGTCCTCGTTCGGACGGAAAAGGCTGCGTACGAGATCGACACGTGCGGGCGGCGCACGAGGAAGGTCGAGCTCGCGAACGGGAAGCCCACCGAGAGGGTGACGGAGTACGTGTGGGACTGCCGCGATCGGCTCCGCGAAGTGCGGACGCCAGGCGGGGAGGTGGTTCGCTATTTTTATGACGCGTTCGGCAGACGGACGCGCAAGATCGTGTTTCCCCTCAGGCCGGCCGAACCGGGCGCGCCCGCGCCGCCTCCGCGTGTGGTGCGCTTTCTGTGGGACGGCGACGTGCTCGCGGCGGAGCTGGACACGGGCCGCGGGGCGCGCGCGTTCGTGCACGAACCAGGAACGTTCCGGCCGATCCTGCAAATCGAGCAGGGCGAGGTGTTCCTGTACGTGCTTGACCAGGTCGGGACACCCCGAGAGCTGCTGGACGTGCAGGGGCGCGTCGCGTGGGCAGCGGCATACAGGGCGTGGGGGCGGGTCGCGGAGGTGCAGCCGGATCCCATGGCAGCGCGAGCGCGCGCTGTAGAGTCACCGTTCCGGCTGCTGGGACAGTATGCGGACGATGAGACAGGGCTTCACTGGACGCGGTTCCGGTACTGGGATCCGGACGTGGGAAGGTGGTGCAGCCCGGATCCGCTCGGAATCGAGGGGGGAGCGCGGTTGTTTGCGTTCGACGGGAGTCCGACCCTGCTCGTCGATCCTTTCGGGCTGGACACACGTCCCGCCCATGGAGCCGCACAGCTGGACACACGTCCCGCCCATGGAGCCGCACAGTTCGCCAAGCTCAAGGATGCATTAAGAACGGCTGAAGCGGCCAATCCATTAATAGAGAGCCTCCGGACGACCGGGAAGCTTCCGTCAAACTATCTAACTAAGGCTCAAGCGGCGGCAGCAGGCTGGCAGGCGGGCAAGCCTGTGGGTACTCATATCCCCGGAGGACAGATCGGCGGAGATGTGTTCCAGAACACCACAGGAGTGCTACCCAGCGCTCCTGGTCGCACGTGGTATGAGGCCGACGTTGGGTTATCCAGCACAATAAGCCGATCCAAGCAACCCGGGACACGGCTGCTATACTCCAGCGACGGACTACTTTACGTAACCGCAGATCACTACGAAACCGTTCACCTTATTGGAACATGGAAATGAACATGTTGGCAGAAATAGACGGACGACGCATCACGAGCGAAATGGATTTTCACAGGGAAATTTCGCTCGCACTCGACTTCGGTCCCTATTATGGAAACAACCTGGACGCGCTCTGGGATCGACTGTCAACCGACGTGGAGCGTCCAGTGACGCTCATATGGAATCACTCAACCGACTCCAAGGAACACCTCGGTGATATCTTCGACAAGATCGTCCACATACTCTATCGAGCGCAGAAGCAGGACGAAGAACTTGGATGGACAGAACGGTTTCAATTTGAGCTGAGGTAGGCACATCATTACACCGGTCCACCTTCACGGCATAGGACACGAGCACTCGCCGTTGCAGGCATCCAAGATGCCTGAATCGTAGAATCGGCAGCAAGGAGAAACAACGCAACGGCCCGCTCCAAGGAACGCATGGCGACAACCGTTACGCTTTACCTCGACGCCCCCTCGCTCCCCCTCTCGCTGCGCGCCGTGACCGGCACGGAGCGCCTCGGCGAGCCCTCACGCCACGAGCTCGACCTCTTCTCCCCGGAGCCCGTGGAGGTCTCCGCCGTGCTCGGCAAGTCGTGCGCCCTGCGCCTCGCGAGCGACCTCGGCGAGCGGTGGATCTCCGGCGTCGTGACCCGCTTCACCCGCGTCGCCACGACGCACGCCGCGCCGTCGCGGCGCTACCGCGCCGTCGTGGAGCCGGCCTGGTCGCTCCTCCGGCTCGGCCGGAAGGTCCGCGTCTACCAGCACGTCACCGTGCTTGATCTCGTCAAGCAGCTGCTCGCCGAGGCAGGCTTTCCGGCGGAGCGGATCGACCTCCAGCTCGGCGGGAGCCACGCGCGGCGCGAGTATGTCGTGCAGTGGATGGAAGACAACCTCACCTTCATCCGGCGGCTCTGCGAGGAGGAAGGCCTCTACTTCCGCGCGGCGGTCACCGCCGACGGCGAGCGCTTCCTCCTTGAGGACACCTCCAGCGCGGCCGCGCCGTTCGACGGCATCGTCCAGATGACCGACGGCTCCGGGCTGACCCGGCCTGGGCTCACCGCCTGGGCCCCGCGCCTGGTCACCGAACGCCGCGCCGGCAAGGTCACGCTGCGCGACCACAACCCGGCTCGGCCCGCCGCTCAGCTCTCCGGCACCGCGTCCGCGGGCGCGGGCATCGAGATCGAGACAGAGGTGTACCTCGCCCCCGGCCGCTTCCGTTCTCCCGCTGAAGGCGACGCCCGCGCGAAGGCACTGCTCGAGAGCCTGCGGGCCGACGCGAGGCGGCTGTCCTTCGAAACGAACGCGTTCGGCCTCGCGCCAGGGCATGTCGTCACGCTCGAGCATGGCGGCGACTACGCCGGCGTCCCTCACGTAGAGGGCGAGCACTTCGTGACGTCTGTCTCCATCCGATGGGAGGAAGGCAGCCACGACCACGGCGTCACGGTCGAGACGATCCCTAAGAGCGTGCCCTTCCGCCTGCCGCGCCGCACGCCGCGCCCGCGCATCGAGGGAGTGCAGGCGGCGGTGGTCACCGGCCCGCCCGGATCCGAGATCCACCCGGACGATGCCGGGCGCGTCTTCGTGCGTTTCTTCTGGGATCGCCTCGGGCCCACGGATCACCGGAGTAGCCTCCCCGTCCGGGTGGTGCAGCCGAACCTGCCCGGATCCATGGTGATCCCGCGGGTGGGCTGGGAGGTGGCGGTCGCGTTCGAGGACGGCGACCCGGACCGTCCCTACGTGCTCGGCCGCGTTTACAACGCGAAATCGCCGCCGCCGGTCGCGCTGCCCGCCAACAAGACCATGACCGTGCTCCGCTCCTTCAGCTCTCCGGGCGGCGGCACGCACAACACCATATCTTTTGATGACGCTGCCGGACGACAGCATGTCTCAATCCACGCCGGGTTCGGCAAAACGACCGACGTCGGCAACAACATGATGGTGCAGACGGCGAAGGTGGAAGAGCAGATCATCGGCGCGAGTCAAACGGTGAGCGTGGGGGTGAAGGACTCCTTGACCGTCAGGGAGGCGCTCATCGCCGAGGTAGGCTCGCAGGCGGCCACGGTGGGCGGGACTCAGGACATCTACGTCAAAGGCGATTTCAGCGTGTCCGTGGGCAGCGAGAGCGTCGTCGTCGGTGGGGCGCTGCTGGAGAAGGTGGGCAATCCCGTGACGGGCGCGCTCAATTTGGGCGTCAACGCGGCGCTCGCCGGCGCCGGCGCGCTCGGGCAGGGACTCGGACGCGTCGGGCAAATCGCCACGACCGTCGCGACGACGGCGGCCGGCGTGGGCTGGGGCATGGTCCAGGCGGCGTCCGCCCCCGGCGCCGGCCCGAACGCCGCGCGCGACGCGGGCGTCCTCGGCCTCGTCGGTGCGGCGGCGGGCTTCGTGCCCGGCGGGAGCGCGCTGTTCTCGTCGATCGCGGGCGGCGGGCGAGCGCTCCCATGGCAGGCGCCGCCGCAGGGGTCCGGCGGCGCCGAGGCTGGCGGCGGCGCAGGTCGTGCGGCGAGCGACGCCGCTGCAGCCCACGGCCCGGGCCCCGGTCACCGGAACGAGATCATCCAGGGGCCCTATTCCGAGATGATCGGCGGCGCGCTCGTGGTCACCACACCCGGGAACATCGCCTGGCAGACGACCGGCGCGTGCTGGATCACGGTCGGCGGAGGCCACGCCACCAAGGCCGTGAGCGTGGGCGCGCAGGTGCTCGGGGCGTCGGAGGAGACGCTCGGGAGCCTCCACATCAACGCCGCGACGTCGGTCGGCCGCGAGGTCAAAGGCCCTGTCACCACGAACGTCGGCGGGAGCCTGAAGGTCAAGGCGAACGGGAGCTACTCGATGAAGGCGGGGTCGAAGATCACGGTGCAAGCGGGCGGCTCCATGAAATGCGATGGCGGCGTGGTGGCCTTCGTGGTCGGTAGCTCGGTGGTGGCCGCGTCGTCGGGCGGTGTGCTCGTGAAGGCCGGCACGATCAAGATCAACGGCGCCACGAAGCAATCCGGGGACACGACACATTGACGAGGACCGGACGCACAGCGGGGGCCATCGTAGCAGTCGCAGAGCGGAGACCGACCACAGGAAGCATGGAATGAGCAGCGCGGTGATCGTCGGGTGTGGCCTCGTTTCGCCGCTCGGGTTGGGCGCGACCGAGCACGCGTTCTACCTGCGCGCGTCGGTCGGCGCGCCGCCGCCTCCGGCGTTCGAGACGGCGGACGGAAAGCCCGTCCGCGCGAGGCACTGCGGCTTCCTGGGCGCATCGCTCGGCATGGCGGAGCGGCTGTCGCGGATGGTGGAGATCGCCGCGCACCAGGCGCTCTCTCCGTGGGAGACGGCCTCTCAGGCGGGCCCGTTCGCGCTCGCGTTCGTGGCGCCGCGCCGCGCGGGCATCCTCGCGGCCGACGTGGCCAAGGCCCGATCCCACGCGGCGAGGCGCTGCGGCGCCTCGGTGGTGCAGACCTGGGTCGACGCGGCAGGCGCGTTCGCCGCGCTGGAACAGGCGGGCGTGTGGCTCTCGGACGGATGCGCGTCCGCCGTGCTCCTCATGGGCGTGGACTCGTTCATCCACCCGGATGCGCTTGCGGAGGATCTCGAGTGCGGCGAGAGCCCCTGGTGCCCGCGCCGTCCGCCTGCCTCCGAGGGCGCCGCTGCGCTCCTCCTGACGCGACCGGAGCGGGCGCGCGCGCTCGGTCTTTCCGGCGCGCGCGTGCGCGGGAGCGGGACCGCGGTCGGGAAAGGCACCGACGAGGACGACGCGATCCTGGACGGCACCGCGATGACGGCGCTCCTGCGCGCGTTTCCTCCGCGGCGGATCGACCTCGTGGTTGGCCAGGAGAAGGTGGACGATCTGCGCCAGCGCGACTGGCACCTGGCCCGCGCGCGCGAGGCGAGCCGATTCGCGGAGGAAGCGGAAGCCGTGACGCTGGAGGACGAGACCGGGAGGCTCGGCGCGGCGGCGGGTGTCGCCTGCATGGCGTTCGGCGTGGGCGCGTTGCAGCACGGGATCTTCCGCGGGCTTTCTCCCACGGCGCACCTCATCGCATGGGCGATCTCGCGCGACGGCACGCGTGGCGCCGCGCTCGTCCAGGGAGGGGTCGGATGACGCCACGCAGCCTGCACGCGCTCGTCGCAGCGCACGAGGGACCTTCGCTTCGTCAGGTGCAACGCGACCGATTCGAGATCGCAGCCGTCCCGCCGGCAATGCTCGAGGGCGAGCTCGCGGAGGAGAGCGACCGCGATGCGCCCCAGCGAAGCGATGGTCCGGACTCCCCTGCGGCGCTCGCCGCGACCGCGGAGCCATTGCCCGCCGTGCTCGGCGCGCTCGACGGTACCGAGGGCGAGCCTTTGGCCCCTTCTTCACCTGGAGACAACCAGACCGCGCCGGTGCGCCAGGCGAAGGGCAAAGGCACCCCGATCCCGCTTATCGCGACGTATGGTGAGGTCATCTCGGCGTGTCTCGATGGCATCGCGCTGGCCGCTCGCCACCGGGCGTTGCTCCCGCGCGAAGGGCGGGCCCGGGAGGAGGAGCGCATCCTGTCCTTCTTGGACGCCCTCGTCGTCACCCCGCGGTTCCCCGCCCTGCTCATCGCCTGGTGGGAGGAGGCGGTCGATCTGCCGGATCCATGGAAGGCCTGGGCTCCCACCTTCGTGCTCGCATGCCTCGACGGCGAGGATCTGCCCGAAGCGATCGCCACGATGGTGCGTCGCCTGCCGGAGGACGACGCGGAGGCCGCTGCAATCGCGGGCGAGGCGCTCGCGCTTGGCGCTCACCCCGAGCGCTTCGACTGGGCTCGCCACCTCATCGACGAGGCTCATCCCGCGGTACGGGCCGCAGGAATCGAGGCGCTCTCGCTGGCAGGCGCGCTCGGGCCGGACGAGCTTGCGCGTGTGCTCGCGTCCGACGCCGCTCGCACGGTGCGCTGGGCGGCTGTACGGGCCGCCGCGCGGTTGCCCCGGACAGCACTACTGACGGACGCCCGACCCACGCCCGAGGAGCGGCGGCTCGATGAGCTGCTCCTGGCCGAGCTGAACCGCGCGCCCGACGCGGAGCTCACCTGGCAAACCGCGCGCGCCCTCGCGCTCCGGGGCATCCCCGCGGGGTACTACGGCATGGTGCACGACGCGTCCATGCTACACCGACTAGGGCCTCGCGCCCTCGACGTGCTGGCGTTCTTCGGCACCGGAGACGACGCGCCGCTCGCACGGCGGATTGTCGCGCGCTGTGGTCTCTCGTCGGCGGTGCTGCGCGGGCTCGGGCGCTACGGGCATCCGGGCGCGGCGCCGGTGCTCGTGAGAGCGCTCGGCGACGAGGACGCAGCGGACGACGCGAGCGCGGCCCTCGTAGCGATCTTCGGGGTGCCCTTCGAGGAGCAGAGGCTCACCTCCTCGGAGGCATGGCGCACCTGGCTGGCCACCGCGGCGGTCGACGAGGCTGTGCGTCACCGTTTCGGCAAACCCTACCGTCCGGGATGCATGACAGAGGCGGCCGCGGATGGCACACGGTCGCAGGCCGAGCTCTCGTGGCTCGTCGATGAGGCCAACGTGCGCGCGGGCCTCGCTGAACGGCCGGCGCTCTGGCGCTGGTCGCCCGCTGCCGACGCCTCGCTCGCCCCCGCGCTCGCCGCGATGTCGCGAGCCGATGGGGGCTTTCTGGGCGATCCCTGGCGCTCGGTCCTGCGCTCGCGGCAGAGACGCACGCCTGCTGCCGACGCGGCTTCGACGTGGAGCGCAGGCTCACCTCCGGGGTCCGCCTCAACGTCGATCGAGGAGCGACCGCCCCCACGGTTCCCTTGGACGAGGGACAGATGAGCCTCTTGAACGCGACCAGCTATCCCGCGCTCGACGTGCCCTATGTCGATCCGAGCGGCCAGCGCGTGGTGATCGCCATCATCAAGGCGACGTTCGAGCTGAGCCGCACGGACAGGCTGGTGCCGTCGGCGGAGCCGTCTCCCGTGCGCGTGGCCGACGTGCTCTGGGACGAGCAGCGCCCTCAGGGCAGCGTCAAGTACCCGTCCGACGTGTGCTGCGCGAAGCGCGGCGCGGACGTGGTGGTGGTCGGGGCCGCCATCTCCCCACGGTCCGTCGCGCGCATGGACGTCCTCGTGCGTGTCGGCGCGCTGGAAGCGCCGCTCGTCGTTCACGGCGAGCGCTTCTTCGTCAAGGGCGCGCGCGGCGTCGTCATCGGCCCTGCCGCGCCGTTCGAGGCGATGCCGGTCGTGTACGATCGCGCCTACGGCGGCATGACGGCCGACTGCGCGCTCGCCGAGGAGCGCAATCCGGCCGGCGTCGGCGTGGCGCACCGCGACAAAGATCTCCTCGATACGCCCGCGCCGCAGATCGAGCACCCCGCCTTCCCGCACACGCGCGCGGGTGAAGACCATGCCCCGGTGGGCTACGGCGCGACGCGATCGCACTGGATGCCCCGTCGCTCGTACGCCGGCACGTTCGACGCGACATGGAAGAAGGCCCGCATGCCGCTCTTGCCGCTCGATTACGACCCGCGCTTCGAGAACGTGGCGCATCCTTCGCTGCAACTCAAGGCGCCACCACCGCCGGGAACGGAGATCGCTGTCCTCGGCATGTCCGAGCGCGGGCTCTTCCGGTGCGAGCTGCCCGACACGAAGCTCGTCGTGCACGGCATTCGAGGTCAGGAGCGTACGACCGTGCGGCCGGTGGTCGACACCGTGCTGATCGAGCCCGCGCGTGGCCGGGTGGAGCTCGTGCATCGCGCTGTCTTCACGATGGGGCGCGGCAGGACGCTCCTCCGAGAGATCCGGGTGGACACCGATGCCTGAGCCTGAAGACGACGTGCCGCTCACGCTGTACGCCGCGGTCGTGGCGGCACTTGGCGAGGGCTATCCGGTTGAGGTCGTCCTCGAGCACGAAGGCCTCTCGCTCGACGCGTGGGAGGCCGCGGAGGAGCGGTGGGTGGATCGCTTGCAGGAGAGCGCCGAGGGGGACCTGTCGCTCTTCGATGCACTCGATCGGGCCCTCGCGACCCAGCGCGCACGCTTCGCTCGTCCCGTGGCTCCGCTCGACGACGACCTCCACCAGTTCCTTGCGTTCCAGCGCCACCTGGCCGAAGCCGAGAACCCAACCGCGATGCTGGCCGAGCACGGGCTCTTCCTCGGCGACTGGGTACGCGTGCAGGAGCGATGGGCCGAGCGCCTGGGCAGGGACGCAGCGCTCCGCGCGGAGGCGACGACGGCGTTGCGGTCCCCGGAGGCCCCGCCGCTCGCGGCGATCCAGGCGGGCGCGCGGAGGCTACCGCCCCCGCTTCGGACGCGGTCATCCGTGCCAGTCGTGGTCGCGGCTGGCGCTCCGGAAGAGGAGCTCCCGGAATGGGGGCTGGATGCCTTGCGGGCTGGAGCACCGCCCACCGCAGAGCAAGCGACGCCCGCCGTGCCGATCGCGCCTGCACCAGCGCCGCCGTCTTCCCCCGTCCTGCCCGCGCCGCCGCGCAGCATACCGGTGTCACCGCTGGAAGGGCTTCCTGGACGGTCGCGACCATCTCTCTCTGCAGTCCCGGCCCCCTACCCTGCTGCTAATCTCCCGCTGAACGACGGGGTGTACGAGGTACCACCAGCGTACTCGGCCCCTCCAGGCACCGTAACAACCGCAATAAGTCTGCCACAGGTCTCGCCGCCAACCCGCGATGGAGTTGAGTCGCGTGAGAGCAGAACGAACGTCAGCCATGACGCCGCTCAGACGTTGTCACCACCTGCGCTGCCGCGAGCAGCGCCACTCCCCTTCCATTCTGACGGGTCACCCCCCTCGTTGGAGGCTACCCTCTTCATTCCCACAGCCCTGGCTCCGGAGGAGCATGGCAATACTCCCCCCAGAGATCTCGCCCAGACGGTGACTTCGCCGCTCGCTCCCCAAAGCTCGGCATTACCATTTCGCCCCGCCAAACTTCCTTCATGGCAGCGAGCTGCTCAGACGCACACAAGCACGAGTCACGACGTCGAATCGCCACATCTTGAGGCCACCACGACCGGAGTCGCCCCTTACGGACCAAGGGGTCCAGCACTACCGTTCCGACCTCCTACATGGACAGAGGACAGCCCCGGAGGCGCTGCAACCGGCCAATCTGACGAGTTCGAAACCAGTCTTTATATCGATCAAAACAAGCCGACATCGGAGGCGCTCTCGCTCGGTCAATATGCCTCGCTATGTGCCGAGCTGGATGTAAACCCCAGCTTGGCCGAGGCGATTTTCCAGTGCTACGGGCTAGGTGGCAGAGAGAAGAGAGCGGCGGTCGATGCTGCCTGGAAAGAGCGACTCCGCCGCAGTCCAATGGAGTACCGGACCTGGCAAGAAATGTACCGACACTATCACGATTACTGGACAAAGCGCGGCACACCGGTGAGGTAAACCCTCTCGCCGGCCACCGCTGCCGTCCTTTACCGGGATCACAGCTTGGGGCTACCCTGGAGCTCTGGGGGACACAGGATGCGCCGACCCGTTGCCGCCGTGATCGGAAGCACTCGCGCGACGACCGACCAGCTCGCGCTTGCCCACGAGCTCGGGGCGGCTCTCGTCGACCAAGGTTTCCGGGTGCTTACCGGCGGGCTCAGCGGCGTCATGGCCGCGGCGCTCCAGGGTGCGCGCTCGTCGGCGCGGTACCAGTCCGGAGATACCATCGCCATCCTCCCAACGTACCGCGCGGGCGACGCGAGCGACGCCGCAGACGTCGCGATCTGCACGGGGATGAACCATGCCCGCAACGCCGTGCTGATAGCATCCTCTGACGTGGTGCTCGCGGTCGGAGGGCGAACGGGTACGCTGGGAGAGCTCGCGCTCGCGTGGGAGCTCGGGCGACCCATCGTGTGCGTCGGCACCTCGGAAGGATGGGCGACGCGTCTCGCCGGCGAAACGCTCGACGACCGGCGCGGCGATCGCGTGCACGGCCCCCTGGCACCTCGCGAGGCAGCGCACCTCGCCCTGACCCTCGCCGAGGCGGTCGTCCCTCCGCCCTCGTTCGTATGACGGGGCAGCTCGCGGTCCTCTGCTACCACCGGGTGATGCCGGATGCGGACCGCACCGGCGACGGATGGCCGTACTTCTCCCGCGGGACGGCCGTCTCGCTCAGCAGCTTCGCGCGCCAGGTGGAGCAGCTCGTGCAGCACGTCACGCCCGTGGACGAGGCGGCAGTCTCCGCCTGGGCCGACGGTCGCACAGAGCTCGACGCCCCTTCCGCCTGGATCACCTTCGACGACGGCTATGCCGATGTCGTCGAGCACGCGGCGCCGGTGCTCGCAGCAGTGGACGCTGCGGCGAGCGTCTTCGTCACCACGTGCACGCTCGCGACGCCGCCTCGAGCGCTGCCCGCGGATCGCTGGTACGCGGCGCTCGCACGCGCACGGAGGCGCCGAGGCACGCTCGTGGTGGGTGGGCACCGCTGGGCGTTCGATCTCAACCGTCCGGACGATCGGGCGCGGCTCGTTGATGGCCCCGAGCGGCGACGTTGCCTCCAGGCTCCCGAGGAGGAGCGGGATGCGATCCTGGCCATGCTGGGCGAGGCGCTGGACGCGCCAGCCGAGCCATCGCGGCGGTTGTACTTGCTGGCCGAAGAGCTTCGCGGCCTCGTGCGGCGGGGCTGGTCGATCGGAGGCCACGGCGCGACGCACAGGCCGTTTCCGGTGCTCGATACTCCAGCACTCACGGCCGAGCTCGACGAGGTGGACCAGGTCTTCGCTCGGCATGGCTTTCCGAGGCCGGCGGCCCTCGCTTACCCCGATGCAGCGTGGAGCGAGGGGTCCGAAGGGATCGTCGCAACGCACGGCTACCGTCTCGGCCTCCTCCTCGGCAACCAGGTGACCCCTCGCCAGCCGCTGCGGATCTGCAGGTTCGTGGTGCCAGACGAGCCTCGCTGGGTGGAGCAGACGCTGCTGCCAGCGCTCGGGAGGCGCGGATGAGCGCTGCATGGCATCGTGAAGCGGAGTGGCTCGACCGCGTCGGGCGCTGGGTCGCCCTCCACCCCGTGTCCGGAAGCGCGTCGGCCCTGGAGGTGGCGACCGAGGTTCACGCTGAGCTGCGCGATCTCGGCTTCGCCGTGGAGGAGCTGCGGCGCTCCGGGCATGCTCCGCTGCTCGTCGCGCGACGTCCCGCGCCGATCGGGATCCCGACGATCGGGCTCTACGGCCACTACGACGTCGAACCTGTGCACGAAAGCTGGCATGGCGACGCGCTGCAGCTTCGGGTCGCCGCGGGGCGCGCCTACGGGCGTGGCATCGCGGACAACCTCGGGCCGCTTGCGCAGCGCCTTCTGGCGGCGCGAGACGTGCGATCCTGGCCCGGCGTGCTCTGGGTGATCGAGGGAGAGGAAGAAACGGGCTCGCCTGTGCTCGCCGGGCACCTTACCGCCCTGCGAGAGATCGACGTGGCGGTGTGGCTCGACGAGACCGGATACTTCGAGGCCCCGGAACGGCAGCGCATCCTGGCGTTCCGATCGGACGAGCGCCTCGGTGATCTTTGCCGCCGCTGGCGGGAGCTTGCCCACGAGAAGTCGATCTCGATGGTGCTCGAAGCCCGCGCGCTGAACCGCGCGTCGGCGGCATCTGCCGGGCCCGTCGGCTCGCTCTTCGGCGAGCGGCCCTATGCGGCCTTCGGACCCAACGACGCGCGCTCGAATGTCCACGGCGCCGACGAGTCGCTGCCGCTCGGCACGCTTGCGTTGACGGCGCACCAGCTCGTCGCGACGCTGGAGCACATGGCCTCGGGGGGGCAGTCATGAAGGTCATCGCGTTCCATGTCCAGCACGACGCGGGTCTCGCCGTGGCCCGCGACGGCGTGCTCGAGCTCGCGCTCGAGCTGGAGAGGTTGTTCGAGGAGCGGTACTTCGCGAGCGCGTGGGATGCCGAGACCTTCCGGGCGCAGTGGCGGCGGGCGATCGAGGTCGCCGTACGAGCAACGGGGATCGAGCGCTTCGACGTGGCCGTGACGAGCTGGGTGATGCCCTCCCTCCGCCGCATCCTCGCCGAGCTGGTCTCGGCCGAGCGCTGGGTGACCGTCGACCACCACCGCGCCCACGCCTTGCACGGGATCCACGACGCGCCCTTCCGGTGCGCCCTCGTCATGTCCTTCGATGGCGGCGGGAACGACGGGACGTGCAACCTGTTCCGCGCGCACGACCGGGCGCTCACGCACCTCGGCCGCGTGCCGCTGAACCTCGGCACCCCGTACCGTTTGCTCGCCACCGCCATGCCCGAGGTCACCGGACGGCGTCCTCAGCCGCGGGCGGGGCACCTCTCTCTCGCTGGCAAGCTGATGGCCTACGCCGCCCTCGGGCGCATCCGTGAGGCGTGGCTCGGTCCAGTCGAGGATTACTACCTGAACTTCCAGGAGCCCTTGCAGGCCCTCTACTCGCTCGGCGAGCAGCTTGGCCTGGAGCTCGAGGCCGACGCTGCCCCCGAGGAAGAAGCGCGCGATCTCGCGGCGACGAGTCAGGCGGTGTTCGAGAAGCTCGTGCTCCGGATCGTCCGAGAGCACCTCGCGGAACACGACGAGGGGATCGTGCTCACGGGCGGATGCGCGCTCAACGTGCGGGCCAACGAGCTCGTCCGTCGGATGTTCGGCCGCCCGGTCCATGTGCCGCCCGCGCCCAACGATGCCGGCATCGCGACCGGTGCGCTGTGGTCCGTCGAGCCGCCCTCAGCGCCGCCGGACGTGTTCGTGGGGCCATGGCTCGACATGGACGTGGGCGAGGACGAGCTTGTGCGGCGCGGCGCCGTGCGGACCGGCGTCGAGGGGATCGCGTCGCTGCTACGCCGCGGCGCCGTGATCGGCGTCGCCCACGGCCGCGCCGAGCTTGGACCACGAGCGCTCGGTCACCGCTCGCTGCTGGCGCTGCCCGGCTCTCGCGAGGTGAAGGAGCGGATCAACGCCCGCATCAAGTCGCGGGAGTGGTACCGGCCCTTGGCCCCGGCCGTCGCGGCGGCGCGAGCGGGAGAGTTCCTCCTGGATGCGGCCCCCTCGCCCTACATGTCCTTCGCCGTCGAGATGCGCCCCGAGGCGCTCGCCCGCTTCCCTGCCGCAGCGCACCTCGACGGGACGGCGCGGGCGCAGATCGTCGCGCCAGAGACGTTCCTGGAGCGGTTGCTCGACGCGCTCGAGCAGCAGGGTGAGCCGCCCATCGTGCTGAACACGTCCTTCAACACGAAGGGCCGTCCCCTCCTCCAGCGCGCCAGCGCGGCGCTGGACGCGCTCGATGAGACGCACCTGGACTTCGCCTGGATCGAGGGCTGGCTGGTGCCGCGCGACGAGGCAACGGTGCAACGGTTCGCAGGAGGAGTGCTCCCGTGACCCAGCGACCGCGCCTGCTCTGCGATGCCAACCCGATGGCCTACGGATCGAGCTCGGCGCTCCTGGCCATCCTGGAGCACGTCAACGCCGAGGCGGTCGCACTGGTGCGCGACGTCACGGCCGAGTTGCTCGGCGCCGACCCGGCGATCACGCGCACCATCGCGGTCGACGTGAAGGATCCCGACGCCGTTGCGAGAGCGCTCGAAAGAGAGCACTTCGACGCGGCGCTCGTGGTCTCGAACCTGGCCAACATCGAGGTCTACCGCCGGCGCGGGCTGCCGATCTTCTTCGTGGATATCCTGTACTGGTACAGCGCACGCAAGGACCATGCGGTGTGGACGGCTGCGCAGCGCGGCTACGCGCAGGCGTTCCCCGGCGTCCGTGAGCGGGTCGAGGTCCTGCCGCCGGACGTGCGGCCGGTCGTGGTCGGCCCCTTGATCCGGACCGTGCCTCCGCGGTCGAAAGCGCCGCAGGGCACGCTGATCAACCTGGGCGGGGTGCGCTCGCGCTTCATCGATCCTGGCCGGGCGCCGATGTTCCTCGAGTGGGTCGCCCGTATCCTGCACGAAGTGGAGCGACTGCTACCTCCCGGGCCGATCCTCATCGCCGCCGGGAGCGATGCGTGCGCCGTGCTTGGTCCCATCCTGCCGCCCCGCGCGAAGGCCGTGAGCCTGCCGCAGCCGGCGTACCTGCAGGCGCTCGCCGACGCCGCGCTGTTCCTGACCGCCCCCGGGCTCAACGCGGTCTTCGAGGCGCTCTGGCTCGATGTTCCTGTGGTGTTCCTTCCCCCGCAGAACGCCACGCAGGTGCTCCAGCTTGCCCGTTACGAGGCCGTTGAGCTCGTCCCGCCTGGCATCAACCTCCCGGGCCTGGTCCCCGCGTTGGACCTGCCCGAGCGGATTGATGATGAAGGCGCCTACACCGAGCGGGTGCTCGCAGCGCTCCGGACGGCGTTACGCTCTGGTGCGGTGCTGGAGGCGGCCGCACGCCACGTGGCGATGCAGATCCGCGAGGTCGCCTCTCGCGAGGCTGCCCGGCGCCGATTCCGGTCATCGCTGGGCGCGCCGGGCGGGGCCGCGATCGCGAGCGACATCCACCGCCTCTGGCGCGAGCGCGCTCCTTGAACGACCAGATCGACGCCGCCGTCATCGTGCCCACCACGGGGCGCCGGCCCATCCTGCTGCGGAGGGCGCTCGCTTCGGTGCTCGCTCAGCTCCTCAGGCCACGCGAGATCCTCGTGATCGTCGACGCGGCGGAGGACGCCGTGCCCGATGTGGCTGCGCAGACCGCGGGGCTCCCCTGCACCGTCCTGGCGGTGGGGGACTCACGAAGTGCTGGAGCCGCGCGCAACCACGGGGCCCGCGTCGCGCGCGCCCACCACCTCTGCTTCCTCGACGACGACGATGTCTGGAAGCCTGGTTACCTCGCCGCGGTCTTCGCGGACGGACCGGCCTTCGATCTCGCGCTGACCGCCTTCGAGAAGCACAACCGCGACGGGGTGCAGCCCGAAAAGGTTCCCCCGGAGACGCTTGATGCGGGGGTGTTCCTGGTGGCCAACCCCGGTCTACGGGGCAGCAACCTCGTCGTGACGCGGGAGCTCTTCTGGGCAGCCGGGGGCTTCTCCGAGAGCCTGCCGTCGTTCAACGACATGGATTTCGGCCTGCGCCTCGTCGCGGCGCAACCGCGCCGCTATCGGCGAATCCTCACGCCCTTGGTCGAGTACCACGCCCACGACGGGGAACGCTTGTCCCGTCGCGGAGCGCAGGCCATCCCGCCAGGGCTCGAAGGGTTCCTGCAGCTGAATGGCCCGAGGATGGATCATCGGCAGGAGGCCGCGTTCCGGACGCGCGCGATCGACCTCTGGGGTGTAGACCCCTGGGCCCCGGCGGCGCTGGAGCGTCGGCTGCAGCAGGCGCTCGCCGCGGGCACGATCGCGGCGCACTTCCCAGGACTGCTGCATGCCGCGGAGACGGCGCTGATCGAGGAGACGTGCTGCAGCGACACGGACGTCGACGCACGGCAGGCGTTCATCGACCGCCTGTGCGAGGCGTTCGAGCGCGATGGCGCTGCGCCGAGGCTTCGGTCCCTGCGCATCGTCGTCATCACGACGGACACGGCCGGGAGCGTGGCAGCGCTCCTCGCGTCGCTTCAACGCGCGCTCGAACGTTCACGCTGGCGGGCCGGCGCAGGGGGGCCACTCGTCGAGCTGCTCTTCGTTCGCAACGACCGCGACCCCGAGATCGACGACGAGCACGGCGCGACGCTGCGGACGTGGACCGACCCCAGGATTGTGGTCGCCGAGGTTCATGTCCCGAGGTCGTCCCGCCCGCTCTCCCTGTGCGAGGCCAGGGCCTTCGCGTTTCGCGCCGCGTGCGAACGCGGATGGGAGCCATCCCCCGAGGCGCCCGTGTGGTCCCTCGACGAGGATTTCCGCTTCGAGGTCCTGGTTCCCTCGATCGAGCGCGGCTTCCGGCGCGTCGCCGGAGGCGCGCTGCTGCATCGGCTCGAGCTCCTGGCGCTGCGTTGCGGCCCGAGCGGCATCGATGCGCTCGTCGGCGGCAACAGCGGGGCGGCGCCCGTGCCTGCGCTCGGCCTCCTCCGGCGGCAGCTCTTCGATCTGACGTCGACACCGGCTCCAGGGGGTGAGACGTCAGAGAGGCGGCGGATGCTCGCGGCTTGGCTGCGACGGCGTGATCCGTACTACGATCTGACAACGGATCGGGGCGAAGAGCTCTGGATGCCCGTGCGCGCGGCCTGGTGGCGTGAATCGGATGATTGGATGTGGGACGAGGTGGTCGAGCGGCTCATGCTCGGGTTGCCGGTGACGCGGCCGGCGCTGCCGTCGCTCGACGAGATGCCTCCGACCGCATGGGGGCACCTCGATGCGGCGACGGTCGCTGGCGGCAACACGGTGCTCTTGACGCCGCGGGTGCTACGGGCGGACGCATTCGTCCAGGTTCGGTGGGGCTCGGTACGATCACGGCGAGGCGACACCACGTGGTGCATCAACTGCCGGAAGAGCGGGGCGATGATCGCACGCGCTTCCATCCCGCTGCTTCACGATCGGGCGCCACGGCGGGGCGCACCTGCGCGTGAGACCACGGTGCGCGACGCGGTGGCCGATGCCCTGGGGGTCGGCCTCTATGAAACGCTCGGCGTCCTGGGACGCGCTGATCAGGAGGCGACCAGCCGCGGCGCAAGGCGGCGACTGGCTGCCGTGATCGAGAACCTTGCCGCCGCTACGGCTCAGCTGGAAGCGCCGGAGACCCACTTCCCACCGGAGCCACGCTCGAAGTTGCTCACGCTCTTGCGTGACGTCGCGGGCGCCCTGACCGGTGCGCAGTTGGAGGGCATCGAGCTCGCCGAGGCTTCGGTCCGATAGCGGAGAGCCCCCGCAACACTGCGTGTTCGTGAGCGTGCATCCAGAAGAACGCGCATACACTGAACGAACGTTCCCATTCGGAGCTACTGCCCACCAACCCTGCATCTCTGCGCGCAAACCGGCAGCCTCCACCGTCCGCTGGTACTGTTCTTGCGCACTTGGTGCCGGGGCTGAGGGTGGCCCACTGACCTCGCTCACGACTATTCTGGCGGCGACCGAAGCCTTACGAGGTGGAAATGGCGACGACTGGAGAGCGATTCGGGAAAATTCGGCGCGAACATGTAGAGCAGGCATGCCGGGAGCTCATAACGAGCGGGGCGCCGAAGGGAGGTGGGTCTTACTTCGTCCGCTTCGATGGTCGTGAGCTGCCGGCCAAGCGGGTCCTGCGCGACGCCTACCGCCACGCTAACGAGCGGGAGATCGAGGCGAAGGACTTCAGCGGCGGCCAGTTCGTTGCGAAAATTCTTCAGCGGCTTGGCTTCGAGGTCGTCGTGCATTGACGTTGCTCCTGCCTAACGCCGGGCTGAGCAGGTGCCGACGGGGAACTTACGCAGGAACGGGCACGCGAACGCCACTTCGTGGAGACACCGAGGCGCCCACGTACATCTTTAGACAACGCGGTCGCGGCATCATCCCAGCGCTGGGTGGTGCAGTCACTTGCTGAGAGACATTCCGCATGGGCGCTGGAAGAGCATTGCGATGTTCTTCCGAATTTTCTCCCCTTCACCTCTGGATAAGCCCATCACCTAGCCTCCGACCCCTCAGGAGCAGGAGACCCAGGGCAAGCCAAAAATTTCACCTAAGACACATTTTTCCAAGAGTACGCTACCCAGCCGTTCCCCAGGCCCTTGACGGCGCACGACGCAGCGGGATAGGTTGCACCAGAACCTGACGGTTCGTGACAGCTGTTACGCTCTGCAACCTGAACACCAGTACAGCATGAGTTTCGTGCTCGACGGAACTACCTACTTCTCCGCCGCCGAGGTAGTCCGCGACATTGGCGTGTCCCGCCAGACTCTCTGGCGTTGGAGGCAGGACGGGAAGATCCCAGTAGGCCGGCGCTACCGGGACCGTCAGGTAGTCTTCACAGCCGACGAACTCGACACAATACGTGAATTCGCCCATCGACTCGAGCCCATCGATGACACACCTCCCAATCAACTGAAGCTGTTCAACGGCAGGCGAGCCCAACGCTGAGGGAGAATCATGCTGAACAAACCGAAAGCTGTCGTACTCTTGAGCGGTGGACTCGACTCTACGACCACACTGGCCATCGCGCAGAGCGAGGGATACGACACTCACGCTCTCACCTTCCGCTATGGCCAGCGACATGAGGGAGAAATCGAAGCCGCGCGACGCGTTGCCCAGCGCTTTGGCGGCATCCAGCACGTCGTCGCGCAGATCGATCTGAGGGTGTTCGGAGGCTCCGCTCTCACGAGCGACATCGCCGTGCCTAAGGGGCGTTCTCTCGACGCTATCGGCAACGGTATCCCCGTCACCTATGTCCCTGCACGGAATACGATTTTCCTGTCCTTCGCCCTCGCATGGGCGGAAGTACTCGGCGCGAGTGACATATTTCTGGGTGTCAACGCCCTCGACTACAGCGGCTACCCGGACTGCCGCCCCGAGTACATCGAAGCTTTCGAGCGTATGGCGAATCTCGCGACGAAGTCAGGTGTAGAGGGGCGACAGCATCTCAAGATCCATACACCGCTCATCCACCTGACCAAAGCACAGATTATCCAGCGTGGATTGGCGCTCGGTGTCGAGTACGAGCTGACCCTCACCTGCTACGACCCGTCTGCTCAGGGCGAGGCCTGCGGGCGATGCGATGCTTGCCTCCTGCGTCTGAAGGGCTTCGCGGAGAGCGGCCTCACAGATCCAGCTCCCTACCGCGTCGATGCGCGTGCTCTCGCATGACATACTTGGTTAAAGAGATCTTCTACACTCTGCAAGGCGAGGGAGCCCAAGCTGGTAGACCGGCCGTCTTTTGCCGCTTCACTGGGTGTAATCTTTGGACGGGTCGCGAGGAGGACCGCCAGGGAGCGGTTTGCCGCTTTTGCGACACAGATTTCGTGGGCATGAACGGACCAGGCGGTGGACGGTTCACAACTGCGCAAGACCTCGCTCAAGCCGTAGCAAACGCCTGGCCCCATACCGCCGCGCCGGTCAACCGGCGTTACGTCGTCTGCACAGGAGGCGAACCGCTTCTCCAACTCGACAGGGCGCTCGTTGAGGCATTCCATGCAGCGGACTTCGAAGTAGCAATCGAGACGAACGGAACGCAGCTCCCACCACCTGGGATCGACTGGACATGCGTCAGCCCCAAGGCGGGCACCGACCTGTTGCTTAGCTCCGGGGACGAGTTGAAACTCGTATTTCCCCAGGAAGGCGCCGAGCCTCACGTCTTCGAAGGCCTCAATTTTTCGCGCTTCTACCTGCAGCCGATGGATGGCCTGTTGCGACAACGAAACACCGAACTCGCGCTGCGCTACTGCTTGGAGCATCCCCAATGGCGGCTCAGCCTTCAAATGCACAAGATGCTCGGAATCCCTTGAGAGGGTGACGCATGGAGATTTTCAAGGAATTCACCTTCGAAGCCGCGCATCGGCTGCCCAACGTGCCCCCCGGCCATAAGTGCAGCCGACTACACGGACACTCCTTTCGCTGCGAGGTCCACGTACGCGGCGACGTGGAGAGGGAAACCGGCTGGGTGCTGGATTTTGCGGATATCAAGGCTGCGTTTGAGCCTGCGCACAAGGCACTCGATCACAATTTCCTCAACGAAATTGAAGGTTTATCTAACCCGACAAGCGAGAACTTGGCGAAGTGGATCTGGGGAAAGCTCGCCCCATCGCTGCCGGGCCTCTCGGCGATCGTCGTTCGTGAAACGTGCACCTCCGGCTGTATCTATCGAGGAGAGGGCTAAGATGGAGGACGTGCAGGGTCGTCGTGACGCACGCGGCATCCCCATCAACCAGGCTGGGGTCAGCGACCTCGCCTACCCGATCGTGGTGCTCGACCGCGCCCACGAGCGGCAGCACACCATCGCAAAGATCTCGATGTCCGTAGGGCTTCCCCACGACTTCAAGGGGACGCACATGAGCCGCTTCATCGAGGTGCTCGAGGAGCACCGCGGTGAGGTGACGGTACGCACCCTGCCGCGGATCCTGCGCGCCCTGCGCGAACGACTGCATGCGGAGACCGCCCAGGTGAAGGTTGTGTTCCCCTATTTTCTGGAGCGGCGGGCCCCGGTGAGCGGCGCCTGCGGCCTGATCGACTACGAGTGCTCGCTCACCGGCGAGACGAGCGGCACGAGCGAAGACTTCGTGCTCGGCGTCCGGGTACCAGTCACGACCCTCTGCCCCTGCAGCAAGGCCATCAGCGACTACGGCGCGCACAACCAGCGGACCTACGTGACGATCGAGGTCCGTGGGACGTCGCCTACGCCCGATCCGTCGAACTTCATCTGGATCGAGGAGCTCGTCGAGGTCGCCGAGGCATCGGCGTCGGCCCCCGTGTACCCCCTCCTGAAGCGTCCGGACGAGCGCCACGTGACGATGCAGGCCTACGACAACCCGGCGTTTGTCGAGGATGTCGTGCGCGACGTGGCGCTGAAGCTCCAGGAGGACCCGCGCGTCGCCTGGTTCAGGGTGCACGCGAAGAGCGACGAGAGTATCCACAACCACAGCGCGTTCGCGCAGGTAGAGCAGGCGCGGAGCGGCAGGCAGGAGCCGCCGCAGCGTCCCCTTGGCGGGGGATCCGGCAGCGGTGTAGCGCCGCGCCATTTTCTGTAGAATCCAAGGTGATCGTGACTCGTCCGGTCGTCCAGATTGTCGCCGGTTGCACTGATCGGAAGCGGCTCCCGGTCCCGGGAGATCTGCGCATCCAAGCCGTTCGCGAGAAGCGCCCGGGGGACCTCTTCGGTGCCTGGTGGCGCACACTCGAGCAGCACAGCTCGCCGTCGGTTCCGGCGGTCGATCTCTACGCTGGCGATCATTGGACCGTGGTCCGTGACCTGCCGCGCGTTGCACATGAGGCGGGGCTGGACGCTCGCTTGTGGGTGGCGTCCGCTGGGTACGGACTCGTGCCCGCGGAAGCGCACCTCCGCGCGTACGGGGCGACGTTCACGCCGGGCCACCCGGACTCCGTCGCGGAAGGCAGCGCGGGAGATGAGACCGCGCGCCGCTGGTGGCATGCGCTGGCCGGGCGGCCGGGGCCGCACCAAACCGCACCCCGGACCCTGGCGGATCTGGCGCTTGCGTCTGCGGGTGCGAAGCTGCTCGTCGTGGCCTCGCCCCGATACGTCCGCGCGATGGCGGACGACTTAGCGCAAGCCGCATCCGCGCTGCGGGATCAGGACGACCTGCTCATCGTCTCCGGAGATCCAGGGACTTCCCATGAAACGCTGCGCCGGAATTGGGTCCCATCTGTCGCGTCGCTGCAGACGACGGTCGGCGGGAGCCGACTCTCCCTGCATGCACGCATCGCCCGGCGCATCCTCGAGGAAGCCGCCCGACGCGGGATCGCCGCCACCGCGGTCCGAGATCGCTTCATCGGTCTAGCCCGCGCGGCACCGCCTCCTCAGCAATATGAGCGAACCCCACTCGACGACGAGGCCGTTCGCAGCTTCGTTGCCCAGCACCTTCGAAGCAATCCAACGGCCACGCACACGCAGTTGCTCAGGGCCCTCCGCGACAGCGGGCGCGCATGCGAACAGGCACGGTTCAGGCAGCTTTTTCTCCAGGTAAAGGAACGTTGATGCCGCGCGCCGTGAAGAAGACGACCGCCCACAAGGGGATCATCCGCCGTGCGGTGATCCGTCGCAGGGCACTGCGCATCATGCAGGATCCGGAGCGACCTCTTTACCTCTTCAGTCTCCGCGCTGAAGAGATCCTGAAGATCGCGGACATCTCGCGCATCGCACGCGACGCCCGAGGCGAGTTGCTCGGCTACCAACGTCCCGAGGTGCGCCAGCACATCCGAAACATCCAAGCCTACCTCGACGGCCGCCAAGGCGGCATGCTGTTCCCGAACTCGATCATCCTGTCCCTCTCCTCATCCGTACGCTTTCAGCGAGAGCGCGGCCCCGAGAGCGATGACGGGCTCGCCCATGCAGGGACCATCGTGATCCCGATCCCAGGCATCGACCAGCCGAAGCCCGCCTGGATCGTCGACGGCCAGCAGCGTGCGATGGCCCTTTCCCGGAGCCAGCGCAACGATTTCCCCGTCGCCGTCAACGCCTTTGTCGCCGACGATATCGCCACGCAGCGAGAGCAATTCCTGCTGGTAAACAGCACCAAGCCGCTGCCACGCGGGCTCATCACTGAACTCCTTCCGGATATCGACACGACTCTGCCGGCGAACCTCGCCATCCGGCGTGCCCCCGCAGTCCTCTGCGACCTTTTGAATCGAGATCCGAAATCCCCCTTCTTCGGCCTGATTCGCCGGGCTTCGTCAACGAAGGCGGCGCGCAAGACCGAGGTGCTCGCCGATACGTCTGTCATGCAAATCCTGCAGGAGAGCCTCACGACCCCCTCCGGCTGTCTGTTCGCCTACCGCAACGTGGCCACCGCGCAGACTGATTTCACCAGCATCCGAAAGCTCTTGCTCATTTACTGGAATGCCGTGCGGGACACCTTCCCCGACGCCTGGGGGCTGCCGCCCACCCAGAGCCGCCTGATGCACAGCGCCGGATTGCGTGCGATGGGTCGCTTGATGGACCGGGTGATGGGATCCATCGACATCCATGCTTCCGACGCGCACCGGCGCGTGCTGCGTGAGCTTGCGCCACTCACCCGCGTGTGCTGCTGGACATCGGGTTCCTGGAGCGACCTCGGCCTGCGGTGGAACGAGGTCCAGAACGTGCCGACGCACGTCCGCAGCCTGACAGATTTCTTGCTTCGAACCTACCATGACCGATCGGGGGTGGCGCGATGAAGTATTTCCTGCCTGACAGCCAGGACCTGGTCGATCCGAGCTTCGACTTCGAGCGGGAGCGAAGGTCCGCGACGCGCCTGCGCCAGCGCGACGACCTCTACGCCCACGAGATTTTCGCGGAGCGGGTACTCGACGGCATCCTGGTCTCGAAGGGCATCGTCGACGGCTCCGAAAACTCTGGGGGGCGCTACACGCTGGCGCAGCGCCACCGCCTCCTCCGCGTTGGGGCGCGCGAGTTCTTCCGCATCGAGCGGAAAGACAACATGCCCATCGCAACGATGGGCGATTGCGGCGCATTTACGTATGTCAAGGATCAGGTGCCGCCATACACAGTCGACGAGGTGATCCAATTCTATGTTGACTGCGGCTTCGATTACGGCATCTCAGTCGACCATGTGATTCTCGCATACAGCACCGAATGGGACAAGCCCGGCGCCGAGGTGCCTGCCGAACTGCGCGAGCGACAGGAAATAACGCTTGAGCTGGCGCAGGAGTTCTTCACACGATGGAAGAATGATCACCTCCCGTTCGAGCCGCTCGGCGTCGCGCAGGGCTGGAGCCCACGATCTTACGCACGGGCCGCTAAGGAGCTCCAGAAGATGGGATATCGCTACGTCGCAGTCGGCGGGATGGTTCCCCTCAAAACCCCGGAAATCCTGGCTGGGCTCGAGGCTATCGACGTCGTACGGCGCAAGGATACCCGGCTTCATCTCCTCGGGGTCACACGCACTGAGCAGATGCATGCCTTCGCGCGGATGGGCGTCGAGAGCTTCGACAGCACCTCGCCGCTTCGGCAGGCATTCAAAGACGAAAAGGACAACTATCACACGATGGACCGCACCTATGTGGCCGTGCGTGTCCCCCAGGTGGAGGGGAACCCGAAGCTTCAGAAGCGGATCTCGTCGGGCAACGTGCCGCAGGGCAAGGCCCGCGAGCTCGAGCGTGCCTGTCTCGACGGGATGCGGCGACTCGACGCGGACGAGATCAAGGTCGAGGTCGTACTCGACGCCCTCCAGCGATATGACGAACTGTGCGGCGTTCCGTCAAGCCATCGCGACGCGTATCGCGAAGTACTCACCGATCGTCCCTGGAAGCAGTGCCCCTGCGACGTCTGCCGCGAACTCGGCCACCATGTGATCCTGTTCCGTGGCGCGGAGCGGAACCGTCGCCGCGGTTTCCATAACACCTGGGTGTTCTACCGAAAACTCGCGCGGGAACTCGGCGGCGGCGTCGCCGAGGCCACCGCGCGAGAGTCTCCACGCGCACGCCGCGTGTCCGCCTCCGAGGTATTCTCATGACGACCGAGCTCCGTTTCCCGGCCATCGAGGTGCGCCAGTCGCCTGAGCGCACCCTCTACACCTTCGCGGTGGACGCTAAGCTGGTGCCGAAGTTCGCGACGGTGTCCCGCATCCGGCGGAAGGACGGAGACGAACTCCAGGGCTATCAGCGGCCGGAAGTCCTGGCGCATATCGAAGAGATCCGAGCCTACGTGGAGAGCGAGTCCCCTATGATCCCGAACGCCGTGGTACTGGCGTTCGACTCTCGTGTTCGCTTCGAGCCGCACGCGGGGCCATGCAGCCCCTACGCTCGCCCGGGCACGCTCGTCATCCCGGTCGATGACGACGCCCCCGAGGAGGAGCGGCCCGGCTTCATCGTCGACGGTCAGCAGCGCCTCGCGGCGATCCGGGACGCGACTATCGAATCTTTCCCCATTTGCGTGAGCGCGTTCGTGACGGACGATGTGCGTGAGCAAACGGAGCAGTTCATCCTCGTCAACTCGACGAAGCCGCTCCCGAAGGGGCTCATCTACGAGTTGCTTCCCGGTACCGATACCGCTCTCCCGACGCTCCTCCAGCGCCGGAGGCTGCCTGCTTTTCTCATGACCCGGCTGAATCAGGACCAGGCCTCGCCGCTTCACGGAATGATTCACACAGTGACGAACCCGTCGGGCACCATCAAGGACAACTCGGTCCTCAAGATGCTGGAGAACAGCCTGAGCGACGGGGTTCTCTACCGCCTGCGGGACGGGAGCGGGAGCGAGGTGGATACGGACACCATGCTCGGCGTTCTCTTCGCGTTCTGGAGTGCGGTCAAAGAGGTGTTCGGAGAAGCGTGGGGGCAGCCCCCCAAGAAGTCGCGCCTGATGCATGGCGCCGGCGTCGTGAGCCTCGGGTTCCTAATGGACACGATCTCGGAGCGGTACCGCAAGAAGGGGCTGCCGACCAAAGCGATGTTCGCGAAGGACCTGAGGCCGCTCAAGCCGCTCTGTCGTTGGACCGACGGGTACTGGGACTTCGGTCCCGGGCAGCAGCGGAAATGGAACGAGGTCCAGAACACGACCAAGGACATCCAGATGCTGACCAACTACCTCGTGGTTCAGTACAAGTCGCTGGTTTGGAACCGCCCGGGGGCGCCCACGGGCCGCCAGCTTGCGTTGACTGTCGGTCGCTGATCCGAGGTCCGCTACGGCGAGATACGCGCATGAGCCAACCCCTGGGACCTGCCGACGTACGAAGCCTGCTGGGACACCTCCTTACGAAGGGTCTACGGCCGAGCGCCATCGCTCCTAGCGCCTTCTTCGCACGCAAAACGCTCCGTGAGGCAGCGACGAGTTGGTATCTCGACACCGATGGCTTCCCCTCGCTCCTCGGCGCGCGAGTCGATCCGCTCGCGCACCAGCTCTACGCGGCCTTACGGGTGCTGCGGGATCGCGAGCAGCGGTTCCTCCTCGCGGACGAGGTCGGGCTCGGAAAAACCATCGAGGCAGGGCTCGTCCTGCAGGCCCTCTGGCACGATGCGCCCGATCTGCGCGTGCTCGTCGTCGCGCCGGGGTCGATGGCCGAGCAGTGGCGTCGCGAGCTCTATCTACGCTTCGGAGCGCGTCCGTTCTCCGTCATCAGCGCCGTCCAGCTCGGCGAGGCCGAGCGCACTCGCTGCATCGCCTCGCGTCATTTGATCGTCACGATCGGTGCTTTGAGCCGCGACGAGCGCCTCCGCGAGCAGGTCGCGGAGCGCCCTTGGGACGCGCTCGTTATCGACGAGGCCCACCACATCGACGCGTCGCACCAGCTCTATCCCTGGTTGCATGGGCTCGCCAAGGCGGCCAAGCACGTGCTCGTGCTCTCCGCGACGCCTTCGCGCCGCGAGCTGAAAGGCCTCGCGGCCCTACTCTCGCTGGTTTCTCCCGGCGAATACGCGCCCGGCGATGACGCGCGGTTCGAGGAGCTCGCGTCCAAGCGACAAGGAATATGGGTCGCCATTGACCAGGCTCGGCAGCTCCTCGACGCCGCGGGCGACGAGCTCCGTTCGGAAGGCGCCGTCGACGTCGGCATCGTCATCGACGGCTGGCCGGTCGAGCTTCTCGGCGAGCCGCGCATGGCGGCCTGGCTGCAGGCGGCGCGGCAAGAAAGGAAGCCCAAGGCCGCGCTCGAGCTCATGCGCCGAGCGGTCGTCTGGGCGCGCGAGCGCTGGTGCATCGATCACCGGATCATCCGCACCCGCCGCCGTACGCTGAGGCAAATGGATCAGAAGTTCAGCACGCGCATTCTCGAAGCCGAGCTCCAGTACGAAGCGAGCCCGTACGAGCTCGAGGTCGCCCGCACGTTGAAGGGGATGGCGGTGCCGCAGACCCAGGATCAACGTGTCTTCGCGGCGATGCTCAACCAGCTCGCGGCCTCTACCCCGGACATGCTTGCGAGGTTCGTGCAGAAGCGAATCGACGCGCTCGGCCAGCTTCCGTCGACCGATGACGGAACCCTCGCGCTTGCTTGGAACAGCGACCTAGGCCCGGAGGAGGAAGCCATCCTGCTCGAGGAGGCACCCCGCCGCTGCTCTCGCATGCCTGCGACGGTCGACGGCGAGAACGAGCGCGATTGGCTTGTGCGCCTTCAGCGCGCGGCGAAAGCTTGGGCGAATAGTGACGGAGACGCCCCCCGTCGTCACCAAGAGGCGATCGCCTGGATCAAGGAGCGCGCGGCGCACGACGCGGGGCGTCGCTTCCTCGTCTTCGCCCAGAGCGCGGAGGTGGTCGAGGCCTTCGCTGAAGCATTGCGCGACCAGATGGACGAAGACGATCAGGTTGCCACCTTCCACCAAAAGAAGAGCGAGCAAGACCTCGACAGGGCTGCCTTGGAGTTCACTCGCCCGGACGGCAGCGCCCGCGTGCTGGTGAGCGACGCGCTCGGCGCCGAGGGCCGCAATTTCCAGGTCGCATGGGCCATCGTTCACCTGGACCTGCCGTTCTCTCCGGCGCGCGTCGAGCAGCGCATCGGTCGCGTGGACCGGCTCGGACGCCCAGCGGGAGAGCCCGTCCGCTCGGTAGTCGTCCTCGGGCCAATGCCCGCCGAAGAGGTCTTTCACAAGGCCTATCGGGAAGTCTTCCATGTCTATCAGGAGTCCATCGGCGGATTGGAATTCGTGATTCCGGGCCTGGTACGCCGCCTCCGGGAAGCTGCGGCCCCCGGGGCGAAGACCGACGTGATCCTGTCCAGCGTGGCGAAGGAGGTCGAAGCGGCGCGCGCCAGCGCGGACGAGGCCTTTCAGGCCGTGCACGACGTGGCCCGCCCCGCGCTCAACGCCGCTCGGGAGCTCGCCGACAGCCTCGCGGTGGATCGGAAACCGGAGCAAGCGATCAAGCCCTCTTACTGGCTTCGAGAGCTCGGAGCCAACGTCAGCACAAACGGGCAGGGCGGTTGCACGATCACGTTCCCTCCCAGCCGCGTCGAGGATGAGGCGAGGCATCTGTCCGTCCCCGCGTTCACTGGTACGTGGCTGCGTGGCGTCGCCCTCCAGGACGAGACGCGCCAGTTCCTCGGTCCGGGCCATCGGATCATTGACGGTTTCTGCGCCCTCCTCGACACCGCACCTCACGGTCGGGCGGCGCTCTTCCGCCGCTGGCTGCGTCCCGCGAACAAAGGAGTCCTGTTCGCCATGCTCGTGTTCGTGACCGAGCTTCCGGACACGGACGAGTTTCCGGCCGGTCTCATCGCCCGCGCGCGCGCGGTCATCGGACGCGACGTCAATCTCTTGGTGCTACGCTTCGATGCACAGCAGCGGCGCTGGGAGATCGAGCGGAAGCAACCGGAGATCGAGCGCTTTCAGCGGCCCTTCGAGAGAGCGAGGGGCAGCGGGGACGCCGACGCCGCGGATCACGCGCCCGAGCTCTTGAGCAAGCTGGATATCCCCGCACTGGAGCAGGCGGTGCGGGATGCGCAGGCAGAGATTCAGGATCGAGAGCTCAAGAACGGACGGAGGTTCGCGGACGAGCTCGTCGAAGCATGGGCTGACGATTTCGCGTACTTCGATGCCGTGATGGAGTCTGCTGAACCGGCGGAAAGCGAGCGGGCGGGGCACGAGCGCCAGCTGCGAGAAAAGATGCTGGACAAGGTCCGGGCCCTCACGCCGCGGCTCGACGCGCTCGCGCTCGTCGTCGGGGAGGGCTGAGAGGTCGCGATGGGTTGGCCGGACGAGCTCTCGCAACGGCTGCACGAACGGCTGCGGTGCGCCCGCACCCCGGCCGACCGCGGCGCGCTCGTTCGGGAATTGGCGCGCCTCGCGGACGGCGAGGTTGACGTTGAGGCGTCGTCGCTTGCAGACGTCGATCCCAGCCGCTTCGGGCTGCTCGTGACGCTGGAGGGCCAACGTGCTCGGGTGCGCCGGGTCGCCCTACCGCCGACACGACCGGTCGAGCTGGGGGAGGAACTCGCCCACGTGCTGCCCGTCGATCGCCAGCTCCGACGGCCAGATCGTCCGACGGCGGCTGACGCGGTGCTGCGCCGGCTGTCGCCGCATACCCGCTATAGAAACCCCACGCAGAAGGCCGCCGCGCGCGCGGTCCTCACGATGCCCGGAGGAAGCGTGCTGCTCGCGACGATGGCGACCGGAACCGGCAAGAGCCTCCTCTTCGAGCTCGGCATGCGATGGTGGCGCGAGCAAGCCGAAGAGGGCGTCCATCCGGTAGCGGTCGTCCTCGTTCCAACCGTGTCTCTGGCGCTCGCCCACGAAGACGCCTGCCGGCGATTCCCCGGCCTCGAAAGCGCCGCAGCGATCACGGGCGATACCGACGGTGCCTCGCGTGAACGCATCGAATGCGAGCTCTTGGAGGGGAAAATACCCCTCCTGTTCGTGTCGCCGGAAATGGCTCTGGGACGGCTCGAAACCACGCTGCGCACGGCCGCGCGGCCCGTCGGCCACTCCGAGAGGTCGTCGGCCGTGCGCGCGCGTCTCGACGCCATCTTCGTCGACGAGGCGCATGTCGCCGCGACTTGGGGCAAAAGCTTTCGGCCGGAAATGCAGCGTATTCCCGCCCTCGTCCGTATGCTCCGGAGCGATCATCCGGAGCTCAAGACGGTGCTGCTCTCGGCGACCATCGACGACGAGGCCCACGCGCTCCTCCGGAGCCAGTTCGGCCTCGGAGACGGTCGCTGGTTGGAGATCACGGAAGTCATGGCCCGCCGCGAGTTCGATCTGATCCAGTATCGCTTCGAAAGGCCGGAGGATCGCGACCGCGCCGTCATCGACCTCGTCGACGTACTACCCCGTCCGGCGCTCGTTTACACGACGCAGGTCAAGCACGCGGAGGAGATCGCCGCGAAGCTGAAAGAACGCGGCTACGAGCGCCTCGGGGTCTTCACGGGCGAGACCGAGGGGGTTGAGCGCAAACAGATCGTCGAGGCGTGGCACCGCGGCACCCTCGATCTGGTCGTGGCCACGAGCGCCTTCGGCATGGGAATCGACCAGCAGGATGTCCGTGCGGTCGTCCATGCCTGCCTTCCGGAGAGCGCAAGCCGTTACTATCAGGAGATCGGTCGAGCCGGGCGCGATGGTCATCAGGCGTTCGCCCTCCTGCTCACGGCGCCGGGGGACGACGAACTCGCGGTGGGACTGGCGCTCGGATCCACGCTCCGTCTGGACGAGGCATCTAAGCGCTGGAACGCCATTCTTCGCTCGGCCGAGTATGCCGGCGAAGATCCGTGGACCGGCCGGCAGCGCAGAAGCGTGAATCTGAGAGCGCACGGAGACCAACTCCCCCGCGAGCATTCCGGAAAGCGAAACCGCCGCTGGAACGAGTCGATTCTCGTCCAACTCCAGCGCTACGGCGCACTCGAGATCGAGGCGGGCGAACGCGACGCGGACTCGTGGCGAATCGTCATCAATCCGAAGTACACGGATCTCTGGGAGCCCGAGTTGGCCGAAGGTGCGCTCCAGCGCTTGCAGGAGGCTCGCGCCGCAGAGGAGGGTGCGGCGAAAGCGGCGGTCCGCAATTTCGTCGAGTTGTGGCGGGACGGGACGCGCTGCCAGCTCGCAGTCCTCTTCGAGGTCGTCGAGGCGGGGCGGCCGACCGCGGCGCCGTGCGGGCGCTGCACGGTTTGTCGAGGCGCGGGCGAACTGCCGGCCAAAGCGGATGGGCACGGCGGCGCTTCGGTGCAATGGCCGTCGCGCGCTGGCGCGAAGAACTCGGCGCGCGTTCTGCTCGTCGATGGGCACCGCCTCCAGATGCCGCACTCCTGGCTGCCTTATCTGGAGGCGCGCGGCGTCGAGCAGATCGTCGCGCCGGATGTCTTGGCCGATTCGATTGCGGACGTCTGGGCAGGCTCGACCAAGCGGGCCGGGTGGGTGCTCACGTGGTCGGAGGTGCTGCGCAACACCGCTCCCATGCGGCCTCTTGCTGTCCCAACGGCGGTCTTGCTGCCCACCTTCCCGGCCGAACGACTCCGCGCCTTTGTGTTCGCACGAGGCTGGTTGCGGGAGGGATTCCTCTCCTTCTGGGTCGCGCTCCCCGGAACGGAGATCGATCACCAGCGCCTCGAAGACATCGTCACCAATGAGCCCGCTATCGATTTGCCGAAGGAGATGATTCGATGACCGCGCCCAGAACGGTTCTCGGAGACCCCCGCGTGCGGCCCGACGTCGTGCTGGCGCTCATGCGCTTCCTCGGGCAATGCAAATCGGAGCCGACGGAGGAAGAAGTCTCGGCGTGGATGTTGCCGGCCACGGCGTTTTCCGCGTCTCCGGACCGGGTCGAGCATCCGGCGAAGCGCGCGCGAAACGTGCGTCATGTCGCCGAATATTTGGGCCTCGTCGCTGAAGATCGTTATCGGCTCCTCGAAGAAGCACCGAAGGACTGGGACGCGTTCGGTGACCTTCTGCACGAGAAATTCATCAAACACCACCAGTACGACGTTATCGACACCTATGCATCGATGGTGGTCGAAATTGAGTTGCAAGGCACCGTGTGGCTCACCGAAAGCGGAGTGAATATCGCGACCAAGCTCGCCGAGCGGGTAAGGGAAAAGGATCGAGCCGGCGAGACAGCGCTCTTCAATGACACCCGTCTTCCCGCGTTCCAAGCGTGGGCGACGGCTATGGGGCTCGGTCTCCCCGGACCGGACAAGGTGACACCTTTCTTCCCGCATCCTGCAGCGAGGCTCGCACGCGTAGTGCGTACTCTCGGCGAGCTCGCCGATGGTCGCGAGATGCGGGCCGATGCTTTCCTCGAAGTGATCGGCCGGAGAATGCCCTATCTGGATCATGGCGAACGCTACGACGCCGCCTGGTTCCGCGCGAAAGCTCGCCCAGCGCGTGAAGTCTCGCGGGTGCTGTCGCACGCGCTGCTCGATCTCGAGCGCAACTTGCACCTGGAATTGCGCTACGAGGGCGGTGACCGGCCCGGCGCCAGACGGCTCGCCGATGGAGTACGCGCGTTCGCCACCGTGCGACTCGGGGAGGCCGCGCGATGAGCTTCGTCAGGTATGCGTGCTGGAGCGACAGCGAGATCGACACCTTCGTGCGCACCACCGCGCTCGAGGGAGATAAGGCCATTTTTCTTGGCGTTCACCTGCCCATTACCGGCTTCGAGTGCGTGGCGGGGCAGCTGCCCGAGCCGACCGAAGAAGCGCTTTTCCAGGCGCTCCACCAGCGCCGTACTCATGTGCTCGCGCTCGTGGAAGGCGAGCCAGGCTCGGGCAAGTCGCATCTTATCCAGTGGCTGCGCTACCGATGGCCCGAGCAAGGGAACGATCACGTTGTCATTGTCCCGCGCAGCGACGGAAGTTTGCTCGGCGCCTTAGAGCGGCTCCGGAGCGGGCTCGGCGATCCCTTCGCGGAGCCGCTGCGCGGCCTGGGGCAGGTCGCTGAGCACTCGCTGGAAGGGCGCGCGCAAGCTTTTCTCGGACAGCTCGTCACGTTCTGCCAGAAGGCGAGTTACGCGCAGGGCGTGCCTCTCCCAAAGCATGCCGACTGGCTCGATCAAACCAGCGCCTGGCGCGTCCTGAACCACAACGCGCTCCGCAGCGAGTGGCAGGCTCCGCGAGAAATCGTCGACATTCTCGGCGGTGCGGGAGGCAAGCGCGATCAGCAGATGGCGCGTTTCACGCCGGCGCACGTCGTGCAGATGGTCGAACTCATCCTCGCCAACGGGGGCAAGATTGGCTCGCTCGCTCCCCAAGCGCTTTTCGTGCAGCTGCAGCGCGAGGTGAATTCGCTCGTCCGAGGAGTGGTGAAGGAGCATCGCGATGACGTCGACGCGCAGCTCACCGCACTCGGAAACGGCGCCCCGAACACGAGAAGGCTCCTCGAAGCCCTCGACGCCCGGTGCGAGCACGCGGTCCAGGGGCTTCTGGGCATCCAGCGCGACGAGTTGCAAAAGCGCTTCCTCGAGGTGCGCAGGAGGCTGCGGGCCGCCGATCGCCGCCTGGTGCTTCTGCTCGAGGACATCACCAACCTACAGGGAGTCGATCGGCAGCTCATCGAAGCCCTCTTGCCGTCGGCCGCAACTCCCGAGGAGAGGGACCTCTGCGATCTCGTAGCCGTTCTCGGCGTCACACCACAGTACAAAGAGCAGTTTATCGAAGACCTCGGAAACCTGCGCGATCGCCTAACCTTCCACATTCAGCTCACGACCTCCGAAACGAATGAGGTCCTCGCGCGCAGAGCGCATTTCCTGATCGGTCGGGAAACTCGCGCGCGCTTCGTCGCGACGTATCTCAACGCTGTCCGTGCAACACACGCACGCATGATGAGCTGGGTCGCAGACAGTCCCGATAGCCCCAGACCGAACGCGTGCAAGGGGTGCGTGCACCGCGCATCGTGCCATGCGGCCTTTGGTGCTGTCTCGGTTCCCGGGGTGGACCACGGTCCGGTCGGGCTCTACCCCCTAACGCCGGAGAGTATCGAATTGCTCTGGGAGCACCTCACCGACCCGGAGCGCAAGCGCACCCAGCGGACCCCCCGCGGTCTCCTGAGCAATGTCGTTTCGGTCGTGCTCAAACAACGCGCAGCGCTCATCCAAGGGCAGTTCCCGACCGAGGCGCTGGAGCATCGCAATCTCAGAGAGACCCATCCCGGTGCGGCCGTGGATGACTTGCTCTACAAGGTCGTCGATCCCGAGCAACGCCAACGCCTTGCGAGAACCATCGTCTGGTGGGGTGACAAGGACAATGGCAGCGTTCGCACAGAGGACGGTCGCCGCCTCTACTCGGGGGTTCCGCAGGGGGTGATGGCAGCGTTCGCCCTCGAGTGGCCGGGCGAGGGAACTGTTCAGCCCGAGCCAGAGGGGGCGCTCGAAACCACGACGCACAGGGCTCCCCCAAACGACGGTCGCCCATCCACCTTCGCAGCTCCCGTAGCGCCTCCCTCGTCTGTCGCGAAATCGTCGCCTACACCGGTTGCCGCGCCGCCGCCGAACCCGGCGGCATCGGAGCCCCCGCTTTCTAAAGAATGGATAGAGAGGATCGAGCACCTCGACGCCTGGGCGGCGAGAAAGAAGCTCGTGAGCGCTGCAGCGTGGGAGGCTTTGCTCTTTTTGGCGGTCAATGCGCTCGCACCGGAGGACCTCGGAGCGCCGAGATGGCTCTGGCATAGAGTGATGACCAAAGAGAACGTCGTCCTTGACGAGACGCGCGACAACCCCGATTTCCTTCAACTGGAGATCAAACGTGGGCCCATTGTCCATCACGGTCTCACGTCGCTTGCATGGCTGCGCCATGGGAAAATAACCGACGAGGCCAAGCGCGTGGAGCACTACGGCAACACCGCACGGTTTCAGGCCGAACTGGCGCGGAGGGCCGTCGAACACGTCCGTGATATCGAGTCCAAGGTAAAAGAGTATCTCGGCGGCGATCCGGGCGAACTCGCCGTAAAAGCGCTCGTGGTGTTCGCCTGGCTCTCGGCCGAACTGCCCGACGAGGGCGACAGACGTCTACCCGCCGCGCCCCACGCCATACAGTGGCAATCAGCCTTGAGGACTAGGCCCCCTCGCGCCGGTCTCACGGACGCATGGACGAGCCTGGGAGAGTCGTACGAGGTGTGGATGGACCGTCTCCAAGAGATCATCGCCGAGACCGAGCGTGTCGGCCAGTATCCTCAAAGAGACACAAGCTTAAAATCGGCGCTCCTTGATCCGGCAGCCCTCGAGCTCGCCGTACGCGAACTGGTCAAGGCACCGACGCGGTGGAAGCCGACGCACAAGACCCTTCCCGCGAAGAGCCTGCGTGTATTCCTCGCACCGGTTCACGACATCGTTGGCAAGCTCCGCGCCGGGTTTGAGAGCGCGATCGAAGCCGAAGACCAGGCCACGCTCGCTCTCGTGAAGGCGATCGATGGTCATACCGGGGGCAACGACGTGGAAGGATTCCTCGCCCGCACGCGACAGACGGTCGAGGGTCTCAAGCAGATCGACCCGAACCTCGTCCCAACGAACCTCGCGACCGAGTTCTCGCAATCGCTCAAGGAGATGTCGCAGTGCGAGCTCGGCGCCGGCAGCGAGAGGGTCCGGGCCGCGGACGAGGCAATCGCCGAGCTCGCGGGAGCGCCGCCCGAGGCCGACATCCCGACCAAGCTCACGCGGGTGGTGAGAGCCCCGCGTCTCGATCTCGCGACCATGCACAAGGCTGTCGACTCGGGGGCGCGCGCCATCCAACACGCACACGAGAAAGCCTCGCGCTGGATGGCGGAGAGCAGCGTGGAGGGAACCGACGAGGTCGAGGCGGCCGCCGCGCGCATCGAGCAAGCGGCGAAGAAGGTCATCTCGGCGCTGGGCAAGGGAAACGGCGATGCCTGACGCCAATGCGCTCGTCGACGAGCTGATCGGGTGGCTCGACAGGGGAGATCTCGCCAAAGCGGCCGAGAGGCAGCGTCTCGGTCGAGAGCTCGGACAGGTCGAGGACGTGCTCCGCAAAGGGAAGCCCGATCTCGATCGGCTCGACCGCATCGCAGAGGCGGCGCTCCTCCTGCGCGACGCTCCCCATACCGACGTGCGCCGTGAAATCAAGCGGCTCTCCGATACCGCGGCGGCGCTCCGCGGCGCACAGACGCCCGAAGCGCTCCGCGCGTTCCGCCAGCACCGATGGAAGGACGTGAGTGACGCCGGCAAGGCGCTGGAGAACCACCTCGTGGTTGCCTGGCGAAGCCGCTGCGCGGCGATCTTCGTCGATCACGAGGCGCTCGCGAAGATGCTCATCGGCTTCGAGGTGACCCGTTCGCTGGGCAAGCAGATGGCCACGACGGCGTCGAAGGGGCTCGCGCTGCGTTCACGCTTCCCCGACCCGAGTGTCCGCGCGGAGCTCGAGATCCTCGTAGGCGAGGTCAGCGGGCAGCGCGAAAAGCTCGAGCAGGCCGGCCTGACCGAGGGCGTGAAGCAGCTCCTCCTCGCCGTCGTACGGGGCGACGCCACCCTCGCCGATCTCTCGAACGAAGCCCTGAATTGGCTGCGAAAGGCGGACGCCCTCCGGTCTTTTCGGATCAGCCTGCGCAATCCGCAGTAGCCGCGCGCACCGGTGCTTCAGGAGGCGGGCGTCCGCGCTGCGACGAAGGCGCCGAAGCGCTCGAGAAGCGTCCGGCTCGTGCATACCTCCGCGAGCGCGTCGTCCATCGAGCCGTTGCCGGTGTGGAGGCACCCGGGACACCCATCGACACAGAGCTTCGCGCTCAGGCGATAGGCCAGCTCGGCGACCCGCCCGTCGGGCGAGAGCGTCCCTTCGTCAGAGGCATCGTCCAGATCGACGTACATTTGCCGGAGCGCGCTGAATCGTGGGACGAGAGGCGCGCGATCACGGGCCAGGCGGACGATCGTGCTCACCAGCTCCCAGTCGGTCGCTTCGCGCTTGAAGTTGTCCGCGGTCCGGCGGCGGACGGTGAGCACCTCGCCGAAGAGGTCGAGCAGGTCGAACCGCACGGGGCCGATCGTCTCCGCGCCGTAGATCAGGCGGAGCACGACGTGGAGCGTGGCGCCCTCGCGCGCGGACACGGAATCGAGGCCGAGCTCGCCCGCGAGCCGTGCGACCCAGGCAGCGTCGCGCGGGTCGTGCGAGCGCCAGCGCGCGTGGTCCACGGAGCGCGCGTGGACGCTCTCGAGGACACGATCCGACGCGGCGTTGGGGCAGGCGACGAAGCCCTCTCTTCTCCAGGCGTCGAGGACGTCGGGCGCGCGCTCGAGGAAAGCCCGTGTCGTCCCGTCGCCGCCGCTGCCGCGCTCGCACACGGTCAATACGTCGTCGGCGTCACTCCCATAGTGAATCGGGACGCGCGCGTGCCCAATCACGCTGCGCTCGTCGCCGAGGCCATGGATCACGAACAGATGGCGGAGGCGCGTGAGCAGCCCGAGGAGCACCACCGACCGGAGATAGTCTGGCAGCCGTTCGGGCTTCGTCGTCTCATTCGACGCTTCCTGCAAGACGCGATCGAGGCCCGAGGTGCCGAGCCGGTCGAGAAGCTCCTTGACGCGTCGATCGGTCAGTTGGGGGTGCGCCGAGAGGTGCTCGTTCCAGCCGGTGCAGAGCGCCTGCCGGAGCCGAACCGTGTTGCGGCGCGAGAGGCCGACGCGCAGGTCGTCCCGACAGGCTTGAACGGCGGCGGCAGTGGTGCAGAGCTCGGCGAGCTGGCGCGCCTCGAACCGCGTCAGACCCGCGCTGCCGGCCCGGGTCATGACGAGGTAACGCAGAAGCTGACCATGGTGCCACCGGCTGCGGGCCTCGTCTCTGGCGAGTGCGGCCATCTCGGCGTCCAGGAATGCGTCGAGCACGCCCCGTTCGACCGAAATGCGAATGCCTTCGGGGCACATCCCGTAACCCACCACGCGGGGTGTCTTTCCGTCGTCGGGATCGACGAATACCTGACGGGCATAGACGCGGTCGCGGCGAGGCGTATTAAGCACGATCTCGATGTCGCTGCACCAGTAGGCCTGGGTGACTCGGAGCCCGGTGAGCTTCGACCCCTCGCGCGCACGATGGACGAACATCGTTCCGCCGGCAAATCCTTCGAGCGCGGGAATGTGCAGCGCTTCGGGCGCACGCTCCTCGATGGCGACGACGAAGCCCTGGAGCCGAGCCTGTGTCTTGTGGTGGATGGGAACGGTTCCCTGGATGCCGGCGGAGATCTCCACGGCGCGCTCCTCGGCGGCGTCCCAGCCCCACCAAGGCTCCCAGTTCGTGCTCGACAGCTTCCCGGCGACGATCGGCGACATCTTCGTCGGGCGTAACACCATTGGATGAAGCGAATTTTTCAAGGCGATCCGCACGTCCTCGGGGATGAGCTTCAGGCGGCTGGCAGCGTCGGATTTGGGCACGAGGCTGAACTCTTTCCACTCGTCTTTCCCACGCTCCAACCAGGGCGCTTGCCTGCCGGCGGGAGGACGCCAGTGGGCCTCCTGCCAGCCCCAGCGCATGGTCACCCGCCCCGGGGCGCATTCCGCGAGCCCCAGCGTGATATCCTCGGTCTTCGTTTGGTTGGAGATGGTAAGTTGATGATTATTGATCGAGTCGAAAAGGCGCTTCGGGATCCACGGCAGCTGTTCCCGCCACATCGAGAGCGCCTCTACCTGTCCGTCCCTGATCTCTGCCTCTCGCCAGGCGGCGCTCCAGAGCTCTTGAAGAGATGAGAAATCGAGTTCCTGGTAGATCCCGGAGCCTAGGACGGCGCGCACGGCCTGGTCGGCCCCGCAAAGCGCGTCCTGGGGCACCGACCGGCTCGGTTGCCAGCCGGTCTTTGCCGAATAACGCGCCAGCGTGTCCAGGATCAGAGTCAGCGCCTGCCCGCGCTGGACGAAGACGTTGCCCATGTTTATAGGTACGCGGAAGTCGGCCGCGCCGACCATCTGCCGCGGAGACCGGAAGTACCATGCGTCTCGGGCCGAGTGGATCGACAGCGTCACGCCAGTCAGTGGTCGATCCGCCGCGCGCCGCCCGCCCCGCCCCTTCCGCTGCACGAAGCTCGCCAGGTTGGTCGGCGCGTAGTGTTGGTAGACGAGGGAAATGGCCGGATCGTCGTATCCGACTTCGAGCGTCGACGTGGCAAACACAATATCTGATTTCCGGATCATCCGATCGACGTTGCCGCCGGTGCCCGAGAATACCGGCAACCGACACACCTGGTAAGCGTCGCCGGGTCGCTGCGGACGCCCATCTGCGCGCACCTGACGCGCGTCGGTCGCCGCGAAGTACCAGCATTCACCCTCACGGAACCGCTCGCAAGTCTCCGGCTCTCCGCAGCAAGCCGTACGCAGGCGGCTTGGATCCTGCTGATCGGGTCCATACAATCGGGTCCGGAATGCAGCGAGTTCCTTCTGTTGCTCGGCATCGATGTAATCGCGGTGCAGCCGCTTCAGCTTGTCGATGGAGTCGAGGAAGACGATGCCCCGGAAGCCTCCCTCGTTCCCCGAGCGCCGGCGCATGCCGTGGCTGAGCAGCAAGAGGGACTGGATCGTGGCCGACGTGCCGGCGATATCTTTGCCCCGCGATTCGACCTCGGGCTGGACGAAGTAGAAGTACTCGCGCCCTCGCGGGTTCTCCAGGCGCTCGCTGCCCGTTGGGCGGATGTGCGCGACCTGGTCCGGTGCGTGTCCGGAGAGCTCGGCCCAAGCACGGACGGGATCATTAAGCGTCGCGCTCATCCCGATGGCGAGAGGGTGATCCTGGCCGTTGACACGACAGCGCCAGAGCAGGCGCCGCAGGGTCCAGCCGATCTGCGCACCGTGAATGTGGGCATAGAGGTGAATTTCGTCCGCGAGGAGCGCTCGCGGCGGAGCGTAGCGATTCGCATGGTCTCCAAATATTACTCCATAGCGTGGATTATGGAGCCATTGATGGAGCGACTCGGTCACCGGGAGGAAGAGCGCTGGAGGATCGCGCTGGAGACCAACCTTGGTACCTACCCATCCGGCGTAGGTCCACGTACACCCGTTGCAGCGGAGCGTATCGGCCTCGTCGCCCTCCATCCCCTGCTGGAGGGTGAGCCGTCCGCCGCACACGGGGCAGGGGAAGAAAGGAAAGACCCATTCCGTGGGACCGATGCGCTGCCATGGATCGTCGCTCGCGAGCACCTGGTCGGCACTCGGCCATCGTTCGCGGACGTCGCCCGTTTGCAGTCCGACCGTGATGAGAACGCCGAGTTCGTCGCCGAGGGCCTGCGCGTAGCGAACCAGGCGCGCGGCCTGGTTCACCGCGAGCCGGATGCGCGGGTAGACGAGCACCGCGCGGGTTCCACGCACGCCGCGCAGCCGATCGATCGCCGAGCCAACAAGCAGCGGAAGGCACGCCGCCTCGGTCTTGCCGGCGCCGGTGTCGGCCGTGATGACGGCGGCAGGGGTCACCCCGTTTGCGCTGAGCCAAGCGGAGACGAGGTGTTCTAGGCTCCGGCGCTGAAAGCCCGAGAGGCGGAGCGGCTCCTCCGTTCGCAGCTCGAAGACTGGTCGAAGTGCACGGGGGAGTGCCTCGAGGACGCGGAGCACGATGGTGTCGTTCGGAAACTTCGCGGCGATCGCGGCGATGGCGTTTTCGATGGGCACGTCGCGCACGGGTTTATCACGCGTCATCGCTAGCAGCTTGAGCGAGCGCACGAGGAACGGCCGGCGGTCCTGGTCCCCGACGCGGAATCGCTGCTTCACGTAGCGCAGCTCGCGAGCGAGCTCCGCGATGCGCGAGCGCACCCGGCCTTCACGGACGAGCACGAAACCGTGCTCGGCGAGGCGCGCAGCCGCGTCGGCGATCGCGCGCAGGCTCCGGAGCGCGGCGAGCTGCGATTTGGTTTCGGCCGCCGCGCGCCACTCCGCGAAGGTCACCCACGCTTCGAAGACACCGAGCTCGATGCGACCGGACTCGATATCTTCGAGGCAGTTCAATAGGCCGAAGTCCTCGTCAGAAAGCTCCGAGTCGGGCGGAGGGGGTACGCCAGCAACCGCGTCACCGGAACTCACGACATCGACGGTGATTCCCTTCTCCGATTCCACGAGCTCGATGACGTTCTCGTCAGCCAGCTCGCGGAGGATCGGCAGGAGTACGTCTTTCCCATTTGCGTCGCACCAGACGAAGCGGTCGCGAACGCCCCGCCGCCCCTTCGAGGTCAGGTAATACGGCGAGAGCTCGCCTCGACGGCATTCCGCGACCAACGCGGCGATGTTCTTGCGGACGCTCTCGCGCGTACAGGCGAGCGGAACGAGGCCGTCGACCATCGGCCGAAGGCTCCAAAAGAAGCCGCCGGGTGCGGATCGCCCGTCCATCGTGAGGCGACCCAGCCGAAAGAGATCGCGGTATTCGGCGAACGAAACTTTCTTCGGCCGCAGCGCGCCATCGACCTTATCGCTGGTCGTCGTCCCCCATTTCTCGTTCCGTGTGGCGAGATCTCGGATCTTGGCGTCGATCTCTTGAAGCGCCAGGGTCATGATCACAGCAGGCTCGACGGCCACCGCCTGCTGCTCGATCTTGGGAAGCGGCACGGTGTCGTCGAACGCGCGCAGCCGGACGTCCACCCGCACGCCGAAGCCGAGTGCATGATGCTCGAAGCTATCGGCGAGCTGGCTGCCAAACACCCACTCTCGAAGGATGCGGACGGCGTCGAAGACGTCCTCGTCCGGAGGAAGCACCTCGAGCAGCCGCCTCGAGAGGACGACGATGAGCTTGGAGCGCGGGCGCGTGATGGCCACGTTGAAGCGCTCCGGCGCGTACAAGAAGGGCGCCTCGGCCTGCGCGAACTCGGGATCGGAGACGCCGTACGACATCACGATCGCGTCACGCTCGCGACCCTGGATGCGATCCACCGTCTCGACGGTGCAGCCGTCGCCGCACCGGCCCGCGCGCAATCTCCTCCGGATGGCCACGTTCTGTGCGCGGTGCGGGGTGACCACGGCGAGGCCCTTCGACCAGAGTTGGTCGCCGTACGGCCGGCCCTTCCCATCGACGAGGCGCGGAGCGAGCGCTTCGATGAGCTCGGCGACCACCGCCGCTTCGAACGGGTTCGTCGTCGCCGCAGGGGGCCCGTCGTGCAAGAGGATGCAGACGGGAAACTCTGGGTCGAGTGCCACCTTCATCCACGAAGCGAGCTGCGCGCTCCATCCATCCACGAGCCCGAGCCTGCGGTCGGCGACCGGCTCGGCGGAGACGTACTCGTCGTAGAAGAACTCGGAGGGTGGGCGGGCGAGTGGCGCGTTGAGACGGAAGGTCTCGACCAGCGCGAAGACCGGCACGTTCGCGTCACGCAGGAAGGTATAGAACGAGCCGGTGAGCGTCGTGTTCACCTGGCTCCACGCCTCACCCCCGATGGGCGCGAGTTGCTTGTCGTCGCCGGCGACGACGATCCGGCCGTCATCCTTCAGAGGAGCGAGCGCCATCAGCGCCTGTCCGACCTTCATCTGAGAGGCCTCGTCCAGGCAGACGAGGTCGAAGATCTCTGCGTCGAGCGCGGGATCCCCTCCATGATGGCCTTTGGAGAGGGCGCGAAAGGCGCCCCAGGTGGTCATTCCGACGACGGCCTGGTCTCGAGCGAGCCACGTCGCGAGCTCGCCGTCGTCGATTTTCGACACCCCGGGGCCGGGGACGGCGTCGCCGCCGAGGACGGCGATGTCGACCTCTTCGGTCAGGGTCTTTGCGTGTGCGGCGATGTCATCGAGCACGTTGTCGATCGCGTTGCGCGTGAAGGCCGTCACCAGCACGCGGCACGGCCGGCCGGCGCGCCGGCGGGCGAGGAGATAGCCGAGGATCATCCACGCGAGCACCGTCGTCTTGCCCGTCCCCGGGGGGCCGAGCAGGAGCGCGCAGCGAGGCTGGGCGAGGCCGAGATATGCAGCTTCCTGCCGATTGCGCAACGCATTCACGCCAGCGGCGCGCATACCGGGCCCGACGATCGCGTGGAAACCGTCGAGCCAGTCCTTCTGCGAAGTCTCGTCGGCGGAGCCGAGCGACGCGGGGGCGGCGACGAAACGGCGAATGATCTCGGCCTTCACGGACCCTCCCGATCCTGAGCGACGTGGCGGAGAAAAGTCGCGAGCCGCTCGCTGTTCACGTCGAAGTACCCGCGGTCGAGGATCCACCCGTCATTCCCCAGCCGAGCAAGGCATTCCTGGAACACGGGCGATTCAAACACCTTACGCCCCATGGTGAGGAAGAGCAGAGAAGGATCGTCCTTGGGTGGGTGCAGTTTGACGCTAAGCTGATTCCAGATGGACGGGTCGAGGATGCGATCGGGATGCCCATCCGAGAGCAGCAGCATGAAATCGCCGGGGGCGATGTCGGCGTCGATCGCCTCGGCCGGCTTTTTGAAGAGGAACCAGACGCCACCTCCTTTCCCCGTTTCCTGCTTGACTAGCCTCATCGGCCCAATGGAGCTCAGCCGGGATCGGCGGCGCTCGACGGGCTGCGCGAGCTCGTGCAGCGTGGCGACGAGCCCGGTGTGCTTTTCGAGGAGCGCCTGAGCGCGCAGGATCTCCAGCGAGGGAGCGTTCAACGGATCGACGGTGGCGTGGAGCTGGAAGGGAGCCTTCTTCAGGCGCAGGAACCGGTCGGGCGGCGCGAGGGCGGCGTCGGTCGCCTCGAGCCATGCCACGAGACCGGCCATCGCCGAGAGCCGCGCGCCGACGTCGTCGACGATGGCTTTCCGATCCGCGCCGCCTTCAGCGACCTCCCGGCAGCGCGCGAGAGACAGGCGAGACGAGAACGGCCGCGCAAACTCCCTCGCAGGGACATAGGGATCCTTCGGAGCCGCTCGCGACGTCGCGAGCGCGGCGCTCACGCGGGCGAGGTCGTACGAGACCCGGGCGGGCAGAGCGAAGAGCTCTTCGACGACGCTGCGAAGCGCGCTCGCCGGCAGATGATGGTAACCGCGATACGCCGGTTCCGGCACGACGAAGTCGGGCGGAAAGATGCGCACGATCTCGAGGAGCTCCAAGACGATACGTGGATCGTGCAGGTTACGCCCCAGGGCCTCGGCGAGGTCCACCGACTCGGCCGGTTCGAAGACGAAGACGTGCGCCACGTTCGCCGCGCCACGAAGGTTGGCTTCGTGGGCGCGTCGCAGGGCGTCACGCACCACGCCGAGCGCTTCGAGGAGCGCCACGGCTTCATCCTCCGCACGGGCGACGAGCCGGATGACGCGCGCGCTCTCCGTCCCTTTTTCGACCACGCTCGCGCCCACCGTTGCGAGGCGCGCCGCCATCGGATCGCGATCGGCAACCAGATGAATCTGAACATGCGTCTTCGGCGGCATGCGCAGCGTCACGCGTCCGGGTATGTGATGAGGCGCGCCGGCCACGATCGCCGCTGCCCGCTCGACGATCTCGCGTCCGTGGGTCGACAGTCGCCAGTCGGCGACGCTGGGCTGGAACACCCGCCCACGCCCGTCGATGAGCGCCCCAACGGTCGTGATCTGCATCCGGCGCAACGTGCTCTTGCTCTGCTGCGACAACCCCGGCACGGCGCTGACGTCTAGCTGCCGGGGAGGTAGAGCGTCGGCGATCGCCATACCGCAGTGCAGGAGATACGAGCACTGCTCGCACTTGAAGTAGATGTGGAACCGCGTGTCGTCCCGCTCGGGATGGACGGTGCGCGCCACAGCTTCGCGCAACTCGCGCCGCGCGAAGTCCTGAATCACAGCCTCGTAGCTCCGGAGCGGAAAAGCGCTGACCTCCCACGGTTCTGCCGGCACCCCCGCCGACCGGTGCCAGATCTCTCCGATCGCATCGAGGGAAGCGTCGACCGCGTTCTGCTCGAGAACACCGCGGAGCATCCATCCGTACCAGGCCAGTTGCATCTTGTGGAAGGGCAGCGCCGCGTGCGTCGACTTGATGTCGACGAGGCGGAGCACACGGCGCCCGCCGACCTGCTGCGCGAGCAAGAGATCCACGATACCGCGGCGAAATTCAATATCCATCCCTTCCAGACCGAGATCCCTCCGGAGCGCGCTCGTGCCGGTGAGGACGAGTTGGTAAGCCGCGGTCGTGCCCGTGCTCCCCTGGAGGAACTCGAGGCTCATCCGCTCTCCTAGATCGTTCTCTCCGCTGAGCGGGGCGAGCAGGCGCACGCCGGACATCTTCGCGTACGCCGAGACGACCTCCCCCTCGTACTCGCGGCCGAAGTCGGCCCAGGGAGCGGGCAAGGTCTGCTCCAAAATTGGAATGGTCTTGCGGAGACGGTGGTCCATCGTCTCGTACACGAGCTTTCGCTCGCATCGATACTGGAACCAGTTTTTGATAGCCGACGCGCTGAGCGATAATTTCATGATCCGGTACGATCGCTAGGAGTCTCGCCGAGCGGTACGTCGCCCCCGACGTCTGCGAGTCTCGTGAACAGCCACCGCGCGGTGTGCTGGTCGACCGTGTCGATGCGCTCCGTCTCCCGCCTGTCGCGCCACCGGGTCTTGCCCCGCACCCCTCCGCGCTGCGCGTCCTTCATGGCTCCGATGAGCCGTTCCTGGGCGTCGCCGGCAGCATAGTTCTCCGGCTCTCGCTCGAACGCCAGGCGAGCTGCCGCCGCGAGCACCCGGGGATCCCGCGCGCCGATCAGCTGACGCCGGAGCGCCTGTTTGGCCGCCGTCTCCGCCTCGCGGTGATGGCCGACCGTGAAGGAGAACGCGGCGTCGAGACGGCCATTGCCGAGCTCGGGATAGGGGCCCTCAAGCAGGGCATCCGCCACGATAGGGAGGTCCGCTTCGAATTCGGGCATGGCATGGTCAGCGTAGACCTGCGTCCAGTTCGCGCGGAGAGCCGCAGCCTCCGGTGCGAATCCGGTCTTTTGGAGCACCGTCGCGCTGAAAAGGAAGCGGAGCGCGTCGATCGGGTAACTCCCCCAAGTCGGGGCGAGGCGCTGCTCGCTCGTGACCGAGCGCGGATCCCGAGCCAGGAAATCGCCCAGCGCTCCCGCGAACGCCGGCCCTGCGGCCAGGCAACCCCAGAGATCGGCGAAGATCTCCCCGAGCCACGCGCGCCACGCGGGGCGGCGGGCGACCGGCACGCCGCGCGTCTCCATCGCGGTGTCGAGCAGCCTCCCGAGCGTCGCGGTGAGGCTGAAATCGTCTTCCACCGCGTGGCCTACCTCGTGGGCGACGACGAGCAGTTCCGGCAGGAACTCGGCCTGGAACCAGGGAATGCCGACCACCGGGATCGGCAGCACCTTCAGGACCTCCTTGAACTCGGGCGTGTTGAAAACCTCACCGGGCACGGCCTCGGCTTGGAAGGAGGAGCGCCGGGACATCACGAATGGGTTCGAACCGCCGTTGAAGAAGACGAGCGGCGGCTCCCTGCTCGGGCTCCCCTGCCCGCGTTTGAGCGCGGGCTCGTAGCAGGCCCACGCGAGCTCGTCGGCGATCAGCAGGTAGTCGCGGAACCGCGTGGCCTCGCGAAGGACGAGCTTGCTCCGGAAGAACTCCCAGATCCGATGGACTTCGAGGATCATGCGTTCCAGCGCGCGACATGCGGCAAGCACGCGGATGGGAGACGAGGATGCAGGGGGGGACTCCGGCCCGGCGTCGATGCGTTTCTGGATCTCCAACTGGAGCCGTCCCAGGATCGCGGCGAGGCGGCGAATCTGCGTGTGGTGCTTCGCGAACGGGCCATTCGCCTCGCTGACCTTCTTCCAGTGCTCGAGCTCGTTTCCGAGCGCACCGAGCTTGCGCCGGATCTCGATCGTCTTGCGGTTCGGGAGATCCATAGGGCCTCGTGCGCTAGCGGAGTGGTAGCGGTCGACGGTTCGGGGTGCTGCTGAAGAGACCGATGGCGAACGCAGCGATGTCGCCGCGGCCGTAGGGGTCCATCGAGAGCGCCTCGTACGCCTGATCCCGGAGCATGCGCAGGACGGTCGCTCGGGAATCGCCCAGCGTGTCGCCCGTGGCTAGAGCACGAAGCAAGGTATCGTACGCGATCTCCTGCGCATCCGCCGGAAACAGCCCGGTGGCCACGATCGATGTCGACACGTGCAACTGGTGGAGCACGGCGGCGAAACTATTCCGCAGAAGAAGTTGCCGGAAGATCTCCGTTTCGCCGGTGGGCCGGTAGGTATCCAAGATCAGGGTGGGATTTGTCTTCATCCCGCGCAGCATGCGGGCGAGCATCGATGGAAGAATAGCTTCGGATTCGCGCATCTCTGCCCAGTCGGTGCTCCGCGCCGCTCCACTACCGGAGAAGTCGAGCTGAACACCGCCCTGGGTCGAGGCTTCCTTGAAGCCCGTGCGAACGTGAACGAGCGCGGGCTCGAGCGCCGCCATCTCGACGACGTCGTCGAAGGACGGGTCTTCGAAAATCCTCACCTCGAGCCCGGTGCTCCTGTAGAGCGCGGGGATCGACTTACCGTAGTAGGCCTCCCGGCGGCTCCGCTCCTCGACCGCGGCGCTCGGCTGGAGAATCGCCACGACGGGGTGCCGGCTCTCGGAACGATAATCTGTGAAGAATTCGCGCTCGGGGTTCACCGACCGGCGGTAGATTCGGAGTCTCCCCGCGAGGGGGCTCCCGGTCTCCGCAAGATCGAAGACCAGGACACCGAGCTCCCAGGGAATCGCGGCGAGCGAACCACCGTCGATCTCCAGGTGGAATGCGATTGGCTCGGTGGTGCTTTTCGCGAGTTGGAGCATTTCGACCGCGAGCTGATCGAAAAGAATGCGTCCAATCTCGTCGACGACGCGCCTGGATTCGGCGGAAAGCATCTTTACGAGGCCGTAGGACACCACCTCGCTGGTGCGGGTGAAGCCGCTCTCCACCGCCTCTCGGAGGAGACTGTGCTTCCGCGTCTTAAGCGTCCACGAGCGTTGCTGCGGAGCGAGCTGCTCCATGAGCATCTGCGTGGGGTCGAGGAGACGGACGCGGACACGGATCTCGCCCTCTGCCCCCGTCGCCTGCGCAATCGCCGGCGGAATCCCCTGCAGAATCGGCGGCGAAATCCCCACCGGAGTCGCCCTCGGAATCGCCTCCGGAAGAGCGAGGCCGGGACGTGAGCTGGGCAAGGGCACCGCGTGCGCCGCCGTCTCGCGGGCGAGCTTCTCGCGCAGGGCTCTGCTGCGTGTTCGCCATGCCGGCAGAGCGCTGGTCAGGTGCTGCTCGGCTTCGGCGGCCACCTCCATGGCTGCGGGATGGGCGATCCTCGCGAGCCGCTCGGCATGCTCGATCGCGAGCACGCCGGCCAGAAACCCTGGGCTCGCGGGATTTCCGGCGAACGGCGCAAATGGCCTCGCCTCGTTGAAGAAGGAGTGCGCTGAGAACGGCGCGGCAGGGATCTCCGGCTCGAGTCGATCGAACGCGAGGAAAACATCGCGCAGCAGGACGGGAGAGCCGGCTTCGTTCACGTGCGAACGCGCCTGCTCTACCATCTGTAGGGAACCCTGGCCATCACCGAGGACGCGCAGCAACTCCGCCCGTCGAAGCAGATACCGGGCGAGCTCCCCCGGACGCATGCCCGATTCGCGCTCGGAGTCGTCGAGGACGAGAAGAGCGAGGAGTTCTGGTCTGAAAGTCCCCAGAGCTCCCGTCGGACAGCGCGCCAGCGCATCGGTCAGCTCGAGCCGAGCCCGCGCGGACTCCATCCGGCCGAGCGCATTCACGAGGAGATCCCCCCAACGTTGCCGGAAGGACACGTCCGCGTTGGTGAGCCCCTCTAACGCGAGCCTCGCGAGCAGATGGGGAGGCCTCGTCGATCCGAGTTGCGCCTCGGCGCGCGAGAGCCTCTCCTGCGCCGCATTGGAGTCGCCGCGCCGCCGGGACAGCTCCGCGTACAGGATGGCGAAATGGACGGCGGCCTCGCTTCCATCGCCTAGCGGGAGCTTCTCCGCTTCCCGCAGCATCGCCTCGGCGTCTTGTGCGTCGTCCGCTAGGTGGAGCGAAATCTCGACGCAGCGCTGAAGGCAACGCGCTCCGTTCTCGTCCCCGCTCGGCCCGCTCCATGAGTACCACTCGGAACGAGCCCGGCTCAGCGAGCGCATGGCACCATCGACGTCCAGCGAAGCGGCGAGGATCATGCCCTCCAGCTCGTGGCCGGAGGCGCGGAGCTCGCGCACGCGCCGCGGGTCGAGCCCCGTCCTCTCAAATGTCTCCGATTCACCGGCAACCTGCTCCAGTGCCCAGCGAACGGGCTCAAGAGCTCGGGCGAGATCACCCAGGAGGAGAAAGGCACGCGCCCGCAAATGAGCGCGCTCGATCGCCTCGGCGCGCGGCCAGCTCGCGGTCTCTTCTCGATCGAGGAGCTCGAGCGCGCGGGCGGCGCGACCCTGGCGGAGCAGGATATCGATCTGGAGACAGCACCATCCGGGTACACGTGCCGGTGCGTCCCGATTCGCGCAGGCGATGGCCTCCTCGCAGGTCGCAACGGCTGCGTCGTGGCGATCGAACACGACCTGCAATCGCGCGAGATCCTCGAGGACGCGCAAAACCTCCCAGGGCGCGAGCGCGACACCCTCCTTGGCGAGCGCGACCGCCTTCACGGCATGGTCGACGGCGCCTGCCTGGCCCATCTCGCCGAGCACCGCCGCGTATTCGGACTCCCGCAGGAAGCGATCGCGTGAACCGGAGACCGCCTGGGCAACGACGTTGAGCACCGCGAGCGCCTGCCCCAGCCTGCGTTCGTTCCGAAGAATCTTCACTCTCGCTACCGCGATCTCGGTCGGAGACGGCCGCAGCTGCGGGTCGAGGCCGAGCTCCTTCCGGATGCGCTCGGCGACGTCGAGCGCGCCCTTCGCTTCGTTCCAGTACGGGCTCGCTGGGTCGCCCGCCGCTCGGGCGAGATCCAGGCACGCGGCCGCCCGTTCGTATTCTGCTTCTGCCTGCGTGGAGCGCGAGATGATCTTGACGTCCTTCTGGTCTTCACGCAGCGGCTGCGGCTGGCCCGCCTCGTCGATGTAGATCGAGCTCACGAGGCGACGCGCGAGCGCGTATCGCGGCTTCGCATCGTCCTCAGTTTTTGCCCGGTCGATGCACGAGCGAAAGTAGCCCCCCGCGGCTTCGCCTAGGAGCTGGAAAGCATGGTAGACGGCCTCGATCGTCCACTCAGTCTGATGCTCGCGATCGCTCTCGGCGAGGTGCTGGAAGTGCTTCAGCGCGGCTTCGTGCAGCATCCGGAAGACGTCGTGCTGACGGAGCAGCCGGCGCATCGGATTCGCTACGTCCGCATGGAAGGTGAGCTCGTCGCGTTTGCTGTCGTAGCTGACCCACGAGCTGCCACCCGCGAAGCGGGCGAGCCGGCCCCAGAGCTTACGGAGGATGGTCTCGTCCGGCGCGTCCGGCAAGCGCACCTCAGGACCCTGGGGAAATACGTTCTCGTTCCGGACTCGCTCCGGCAGCCCCTGGGTGGGATCGTCGTAGGTCGCGATGCCGGCCATCGCAGCCGGGAGGAAGCTCACCATCACGTCGCGCAGGAACGGGAACGTCAGCCGACTCGGCACCGCGCCATAACGCAGCAGCCATTGCAGCTGTGGATCGGAGAGCCGCTTGACCACGCGTTCGATGAGGTAGACGAGATCGACGCTCGGATAGTCGCGGATCTCCTGTGCCCCGAGCGCGGGCTCCTGCTGAAGCGTGTCGGCGAGCAGGGCGACTTTGAAGGGCAGTCCTTCCGCGCGCTCGATCGCAGCCTCGACGGCTTCGCTCTGCGGAATCCCGCGGATCTCGACGAAATACCGGCGGGCCTCCTCGGGCAGGAAGGGCTCGACCGGCAGCGTCGTGGTCACCGCCCCGAAGCGGCTTTGGAAGCCCGGCAGGCGCTCGCGCGGACCTCCATCCCCCTCGGCGTTCTCGCCGAGATCGTACCGGCTCGCGAGGACGATGCGGATCATGGGGCAAGCCGCGTGCAACTCCGCGAGGTAGTCGAGCGCCTTGGAGAGCTGCTCTTGCCGATGGAAGAGGGCCTCCTCGAGCGTATCGAGGATCAGAATGACCGGTTTGTCGAGGCGCGCCTCGCAGAGCGCCGACGTGAAGCGATCGGTGATCTCCGCGGCGAATGCCGCGCGGTCGGCTTCGGATCGGCGCTCCGCCGTCCTTTGGTACTCGGAGGCTTCGCGGGCAAGCGTCGAGAACGCGGTCCCGGCGATCTGGCGATGCAGATGTTCGGCGAACTTCGCGGCAAGGCGCCACGGTTGGCCGCCCGGCGAGGAGGCCACGTCCAGGTCGTGGTCGAAATCGATGCGCGCGCACGGGATGCGCCGCGGCGACGGAACGCACACCCGCGCGATGAACCAGCGCAGGGCCATGGTCTTGCCCATCCCGCCGCGAGCAAACAGCTGGAGGATCCAGCGGTCCTCGCGGGTGAGCAGGGCCTCGAACGCCGCCTTCAGGGCGGGTCGCTCGAGGAATCGTCCGGACTGATAGTACTCGTCGTCGAAGTGACTCCGTACATCGAGGTAGATGCGGCGATCGGCATGGAGAGCCACGAGCTCGCTGTTGGGGAGAACGTGCTCGACCCCCTCGACGCCAAGCGTCTGCCCCTCGAGGAGGAGCCGGAGCAGATCCCAGCAGCGGGCGAGATCGAAGTCCCGATCCGCTTCGTCGTAGAGCGTCTCGAAGAGCGCACGCGCCTCGTTAGGCGCGACGAGGGCAGCGTGATAGAGCAGGTCGTCGCGCATGGCGCCCTCGCGGACCACAAAGTACGCGAGGAGCGCGTGCTCAATCGCCACGAGTTCCTCGGGCAGCGCGGCACCGGCGGCCGGAGGGCCGCTGGGGAACCAGCTCCGGAGGTGCTCGGCGCGCGCGCGCGTCTTCACCCGGTATACACCGGGCTTGCGCGGCACGGCCTCGACCGCTTCATTCTTCAGAAGCCGCTCGAAGGGTAGGTCTTCGCGCCCCGGGACCTTGCCGAGCGTGGTCGTCCAGAGCTCCTCGTCAAACCAGCGCACCAGCGCCGCGCGGCGAAGCGCGTCGCGCTCCTCGTGTGGAATCAGCGAACGGGCGATGTCCGCGAGGCCCTCTCCTTGCCGGAGACGGCGGATGATATCCTCGTACGACATGGGCAGCGATTCCATCATCGTGCCGTCCGCAAAGGCTTCAAAAGCTGTTGCACGATGCGTAGCGTACGGGGCTTCCACGAGTCCGTCAGCTGCGAACCATAGGCAGCCAACAAATTCGTCTGTTCACCGAAATTGTTGTAGCGACAGAACTCGCGAGCCAGATCGAGGAACTCTTCGGGCCTGAACGCCAAGACGCGGACCACGTGCTCGTTCGCCGCATGGCCCGGCACGAGCGAATCGAGGTCAAAATCCTCAAAATCGCTTTCTCTGACTGCGACGACAACACGGACGTTGCGCACACGTCCTTCCATGATGGGCTTGAGTAGCAGCGGCTTGATGTACTTTTTGAAGTCTTCGCGAAAGACCCACCGCAGATGATCGATGACGATGAGTAGAGGTTCGTCCTTGGCGGCCTGTTCGAGCGCGTTCCGGAACGACAGAAAAATTCGTGGGATCGAGTTCTCCGCTCCGCGTTGAAGCCGGCGAGTCGGATCGATGTCGACGGGCCCGGTGAGCGGCAGATCCGACGCCGGCGGCTCCTTTCCGTCGAGCAGATGGTTGAGCTCGAAAAGGAAGCGCCGGAATGCCGGCTCCGGGAGCGGCTCTCGAATCGGTGAGCTGGTGTCGTCGCCCTCGTCCCCACGAAGACGGTGAAGGAAGGAAAGGAATCCATGCGACTCTTGCCCATCAAGGTCGACGTAGCGTACGCGTCGGTCTCGCAGGGCATGACCCTGAAGACACCAGCGCAGGAGAGCGGTCTTGCCCACATCGTCATCGCCGCGAACGATGACGAGGTTGCGCTTGTTCTTGCTCGTGGGCTCGACCTTCTGCCAGAGCGAGCGCCGCTCGAGCCTCCTGTCCACGAAGTCGTGTAAATCGGCAAAGTCAGTGGCCTCGATGATCTGCCGGTACGCCTCGCCGGAGAGGCCCAGGTCCAGCGGGAGCACGCGCTCGGGCGGGACGGTCAGCACGAGCCGGGGAAGCGTCCAGTGCCGCTCGATGCCAGTAATGGTGGTGATGTCGACGCGCGCGGCAGCGACCGCAAGATCGAGGGGGCGGCCGAGCGCTAGATCGCTGTAGACACGCTTGGCGATGACCGCGGCGGCCTTGTCCCGCACGTCGCCGCGCATGCCGAGGACCGCAACGGCTCCGGCGTCGAGGAACGCGCGCGAGAGGTTCCAGTTCGCCGCCTCCTCGGTTGAGGAGCGGCAGGCATTGAGAAACGTGAAGCGCGGTGCGCATGCTGAGAACACGGAGTGTATGTCGTCGGCCTTCCAGGGATTCGCGCCCTTAGACGTTTCATCCCAGAGCTCGAGCGCCGGGCGCCCGGATTCCTCGTCGATCCCTCCGTGGCCAATGAAGTGGAACACGTGTGGTCGAAATGCGGCGACCTGGTCACGCAGCATGGTAAGCGAAGGCTGGCGAAGGACCTCGTAATCAACCGTGTGACGGAGATCACGAAGCGCGGTCTCCACTTCGTGGAGCTCTTTCCGCCATTCGATGTCCGGGTCGTCGGGATCGCAGCCCACGACGACGAGGACCCGGATTGGCCACTCCGGGGTGGGCGTGGGCCTTTCGAAGTCAATCGTGCCCAGCGCCAACGGATGAGCGTCGCTTGCGAACAGGCGCCGCGCATTGTCCCGCATGATCTCCCAGGGCACCACCTCGAGCTCTACCGGCCGGACATCGAGGATGGTGCGAATCCTCTCCGGGCGCTTTCGCAGCTCTCGCCAGGTTGCACCGATTCCGCTCCTGTCCAGAAGCAGGTGGATGTACTCACCGATCTTCTCGAACACCGCCTCGGGCGTCGTGTTCGGATCCGGCAGCGTGTTCAGCGCCGGTGGGGGGAGCGGGCCGTCCTCCAGCATTAGGGTCTTCGGCAGCCGACCTTGCGCGGTGGACTGGGTCCGCCAGTCCTGCCGGCCGTCGTCGAAGAGCAGCTCCACCGGGTAGTCCGACGAAGCGTCGCTCGCTTCTCCGATCCGGATAACCAGTGTCTTCATCTCCGCTCCCCGGTGGCCCTCGAGCGTCTGGTGCCGTTCGTCATTATGTTCATGTACGCGAGGATCCTTGCCGGAGCGCGCCGACGACGTTCGCGAGCCCGCGCAGTGAAGCATCCATTCCGAACCCCCAGAGGAACGCTCCAGCGTAATCGCCGAAGGTGCCGAAGAGCTTGCCGTTGTAATACGTCGTCGTGAGGGCCGAGAGGGTCGCGATTCCCAGTGCGAGCGTCGAGACCCCGAGATCCACCCACTTCATGCGCCGGTCGAACTGCACCATCGCTCGGTCGCGGGCGGACGGCGCCACGGAGATCGACGTCTCGACCTTGGCAACTTCGGCGCCCCCAGCGAGCACAGAGACCTTCACCGCAAAGCGGCCAGGGCGTCCGTACTCGTGTGTCGCCCGCGGCCTGGATGTCGTTTCCCTTGCACCATCACCGAACTCCCACGCGAACTGGTCGCCCGCGATCTGGGTGGCATCGCTCGCCGCAAGCACGAACGAGAGCCGCGAGCCTACGACACGCGACGCGTGCGAGTCCTTCACGTCCAGGGTCGGGCCCTGCTCGCGGGGAGTTGCCGCTCCCGACTCGGGTGCGCGCCCGAACCGCGGTCCGCCCGCCGGTGCCGCCGCCGCGAGGTCCTCGCATTTTTTCACGGACTCCTCGGCGGGGTCGACCCGTTCGGCGAGAAGGAACTCGCGTGCCTTCTTCGTCTCGTCGACGAATTCCGGCATGCTGGCGAGCGTTGCTGCGGATCTCCCGAGCACGTCGAGCCGGTTCCACAGATCAAGGATTTTGTCGTGCTGCTGCGTTTGCAACGCCGACAGCCGGTTCTCGATCTCGTCGAGCTCTTCGCCCGACTTGCTCGAATCAGCCTGCGTCTCGATTCTGGAGAGCCGTTCGGCGAGCGCGGTGAGCTCGGTGGTGTTGGGAGGTTTTTCGACCAAGCGCCGCAAGCGCTCTAGCTGGGTCGAGAGGCGCAGGATCCGGAGCATCGTCTCCTGCGCCGGACGCCAGCGCTTGTTCAGATAATCGAGCCCGAAGGCTGCCCCGACGCCCAGGGTGATGACGGCGAGCGGTGCCCAGACGTCGTCGGTCACTTCGATCAAGAGCGGAATCCGGGTCGGTCCCCGGCCAAGCGCGGGGGCTTCGAGTACGGCGGCGCTGGCGAACTCGCCGGTGCGGTCGAATCCCTCGAACACGAGCTTCAACGTACCTGCCTTGCATGCGCTGGAATCTGCATCGACCCGCACCGTCCCTGGACCGAGGAGCCGCTCTCCCTTGTCGAACCGAGTCCGCTCGTAGACCGATTCGAGGGTTGCCGCGCACGGTTCGATTGTCGTCCCCCGTTTTGAGCGCACCTGCCAAGAGATTGTCGTGGCGGCGGAGGAGAACGGCGTCGGGCGCAGGAGCCGGACCACAAGCGGGCTCGCTGATTCGAGTGTCTCGGGACGCTTCAGGGTTACGGTCGTGGCGATGCTCTCGGATGCCGAGGGCATGCCGGCATCCGAGGGAGCGCTGGCGTCCATGGCGACACCAGACAAACGGAGGGTTACCTGGTAATTGCCCGGCGATGCGAACACGTTGTCGTCGGTGACGAGCTTGATCATCCAACTCGTTTCACGGTCGGAGGCACGCCTCTCCGCGGTCGCGACGATGCCCGCCGGCGAAGCTAGCGATTTCCCATCGGGGCCATAGATCTCCTCGACGAGGACCTCGAAGTCCTTGATCTTCCCTTCGGCAGAGACGACGAATGCCAAAGGCTCGGCGGGCGCCCCGAGCGGCCCGAGGTTGAACGCAAGCCCTTCCCTCACGCGAAGCTTCGAAGAAGGCGCCGCGGCTGCCGGGTTCGCCAACGCGGCGATGAGCAGCACAGCTCCGGCGGGAACGAAGGACCATGAGCGGACCATTCGCTGACGATGCACTGGGAGGAGCATGCAGATCAAGCTGAACGGAGCCGTCGCCGGCCAGCTTCACGCCCGGCTCGACGGTGTTCTCCACACCGGGGACGCCTCGTACAGGATCTGCAGCGCCTAGAGTAGGTGCGGGCCGGGCTTGGTACGTTGCCGGAGGGCCTGGAGCGTAGGCAGACCTAAACTGGGGCCCGTCGGAGCGCAAGGCCCGGGGGCGAGCGTACCAAGCCCGGCCTGCACCCGCTTGCATATTATTGAAATCATTGCGAATTTTGCGGAATAAGAATTGCGGAAGGTCGCTCCCTCCCAGGAGTACGATGTATGTGAACGGCCCCTAGACTTGGCTCAAGGCCCTCGCATCGCCGCCGTCCTCATGACGATCGCCGAGGTGATCGCCGCCTGCGTGGGGTGGCCGCCCGCCGTCCCCGCGGCGCATCCGTGCCTGCGGGGTTCATCTTCGTTCCCCCACTTGTTCCCGTTTCCCGCGCCAATCGGGCGCCAAGGAGATCCCATGCCCACCCCGTCCGTCTCGTCTCCCACCCCGTCCAACGCCGTCCCCACCACGCCCTTCATCATCCGCGTGATCAGCGCCGACTCAACCAAGAAGGGCGCCGCCGCTGCCATGGCCGGCCTCCTGGTCGCGGCCGTCTCGGAGGCAATCTGGCCGTCGCGGTGAGCGAGCTGATCGGCGAGGCCCTGCTGGAGCTGTTCCGGCAGGGGCTGCCCCGGCGCGTGCCCACGGCCGCGGAGATGCTCGACTGGCTCCGGGAGGCGGCGACCCCGCCCCCGGGCGTCGAGCTCTTCAGCGCCGACGGCGCAGCGTTCACCGGCCTCCTGATCGTCGACCGGAACCGGCCCATCGTCATGCTGGCGGCACGGCAGGCTCCGGCCCGGCGGATGCCCGCGAGCCCGCCCGCGCCGCCTAGCTCACCGTGCTGCGATTCGCCATACGGCCAGCGGTCCCTGTTCGACGAGGACGACGAGCCCTACTGGCGTGATGGCCATGCCGGCCGGCCGCGGTGAGGCTGGCCTCGGGGCTGAACACCCAGCCGTTCCGCTCGGGGGCCAGCTCGCGGCCCCGGAGGCCGAGCTGCTCCGCACCGTCCTGCGGAGCCAGCGCATCGCGGACCGGCTCGCCCGCGCCCCTGGCGGCTGGCGAGACCTGAGCGAGCACGAGCTGGAGCAGCTCCGGCTCACGAAGGTCCAGCGCCGCGCCGTCCTGGCGTTGCAGCAGCTCGTCCGCAGCGGCTACCCCGCGCTGCCGAAGCACAAGTTCTCGTGCTCGGCGGACGTCGCCCGCATCTATGCCGACCGGCTGGGCGGGCTCGTCTACGAGGTGATGCTTGGCCTCGCGCTCAACGGCCGGAACGAGTTCATGGCCGAGCTCGAGCTGGCGCGGGGCGGGAGGCACGGCGCCGCGCTGACCGTGGCCGATGCGCTGCGGCCGATCGTCCGTGCCGGTGCCAGCGCGTTCGTCCTCGTGCACAACCACCCGAGCGGGGATCCGATGCCCAGCCCGGAGGACATCGCGCTCACGACGGCGATGAAGAGCGCGGCTGACCTCGTGAGCATTCCTCTGGTCGACCACATCATCATTGGCGGTCGCGGCGGAGGGTTCAGCTCCATGCTCGACCTCGGCATCATCCAGTAAGCAGACTGCCGACAAAACGTATCGACTGCATCGTCGTGCTGCGCTGGACCACAGCAGCGCTGACGCCCCCTCTTGCAAACCCTGCCCCCACAGGGCGCCCGCTGGCACGAGCTCTCGTGCTCCGGGCGCCTTTCCATTTTCAGAGAAAGGAACATCTCATGCGCATCAACGGTCGTACGCTCCGCCCCTCGACCCTCGCCGAACGCCGTCTGCTCCTGTCGCTCGGCACCGCCTCCCTGCGCGTGCCGCGCAGCATGAATCCGTTCGCCGTCGCCCGGCGGCTGCGCCGCGCTGCGCTGGGCAACAGCCCCGATCACGACTTCGCCCGCGACCTGGTCAAGGCGAAGAAGCGGACCGACCAGCTTCCGGTGCCCTCGCCGGACCTGGATCTTCCCGAGCCCACGAACCCCGACGAGGGCGTGATCGTCCATGGCCGGGCGGCGTAGCGGCCTGGCTGGCTTGGAGCGCGTTCTTCGCGCGTTCGAGCCCGGGTCGCACAACATCGGGGATTACGTCGCCGAGCACGACGAGGAGCTCGCGGTGCTGCTCGGCGTCGACGCCAGCGAGCTCCGGGCGCTGGCCGGCCGGCTCGACGAAGAAACGGCTCCACGGGTCCGCGCGCTCCTCCAGCAACGAGCTGAAGCCCGCACGCTGCGCCATCAGGCAGCCCGTCGCGATGCCGTCCTGGCAGCAGCCCAGCGGCTTGCTATGACCGCAGTCTGGCGGGAAAGCGCGGCTCTGCTGGACATGAGTCTCCTCGGTGACCTGCTCGCGGATGTGACGGTCCAGCACATCAGCCTGGTGAGCCGTGTCTTCGCGGTACATCTGCCCCGCAAGAAGCTGGTCGAGGTGGCAGAGGTGCTTCCAAGGCAGTTCGCGGATCTGGTGAGTTGGGTGGACCGGGCTGGGCTCCACTTCCGCTGGCATCAGGGGCGGGGCGGGCTGAGCCTCTACTCGCAGGTGGTGCCAGCCAGCGAGTCCGCCCACGTCCTTCACGTCAGCATCCCGGCTCCTGGCATCAGGAAGCACCGGCCAGCTCCAGCTTCAGCTTCCCCGGCGCATCGCAGCCAGGACGCCCCTCGCCCGGGGCCCGCGAATGCAGCGCCCGCTGCGGCTCGCACCACGGGATGGCTCGCCGAGGCTCTCACCGAAGCTGCGTTCTCGGCCTAGCAATCATCGCGGTCCATCATCTTCTGGTGGGCCGCAGCTCTGGGCAGCGTGCGGGTCGAGCCGCGCAGCGCCCGCTTCTTCTCCGACACCACACACTCACTCTCCACGACAAGGAGTCGACACCATGAACAGCGCACCGGCGACGCTCGAGCGCGCCCAGCGGCGGCTCGCTGCCGCGGGAGGTCGCCACATCGGCGATCTCATCTCCTGGAACACCGACCGCATCGATGTGACGCGCGAGGCCGCGCGCCGCGTCTTCGCGACCGAGGGGCTCGGCCACCTCATCCCGGACATGGATCCGGCCACAGCGCTCTCGCGCGCCGCGGCCGAGGTGAAGCGCCCCTCCGGCATCCTCGTCCGGCCCTTCGCGCGGCCCAAGGGCGACACGAGCGCCGCGGTGGGCATCTACGTGCAGAAAACCCGCGAGGGCGAGGCCGGTGATGAGTACGTCTGCGGTGCGCGCTGCCGGGTCGACCGGCACACGGGCACCATCGTGGGCCTGCCGCCCGACGGCGCGTCGCCCATTACTGAGGCGCTCGCGCACGCCGAGGCCATGGCCGCCCACGGAAACCACCTCGTCACGCACGCCGAGACGCGGGACATCTCCTTCGCCATGGTCGCGACGGCCAAGGCGCTCTCCGGCGTGCCGCTACGGGATCGAGGTGGGTTCTACCTGCTGCCGCCGTCGACATGCGGTGCCTGGCTCCGGCTCCGGCCGGGCATCGAGCAGCTCGGGGTGAAGCCGATCCGGATTGAGATGCACGACGCGCCCGACAACGTCGCCGTCGCCAGGGCGGCGGCGCAGGGCGCGCTGGAGGCGGACGTCGCGGAGCTCATCGCCGACCTCGACAAAGCGGCGTCCGAGGGCATGCGCCAGAACGCCCTCGCGCGGCGGGTCGAGCTCTGCAAGGAGCTCACGGCCAAGGCCGAGCTCTACCGCGGCGTGCTGGCCGGTGTCGCCGACCGGATCACTGCGCGGGTCAAAGAGCTCCAGCACAGCTTCCAGCTCCAGCTCGACGGCGGAGATGGCGTGTCGTTCACCATCCCCGTGGTCAACGACTGAGAAGGCCGAGTTCACCAAAGGGGTCGCCTCGCCGTGGGTGACGCCGCGGCGAGGCACCGGCGCAGCATACCCGCTGCGCAGATACACGAGGTGATGATGAAGTCGACAACCAACAACTCGGTGGATATGACGTCTGTGCGGCACAGGTTCCGGACCGCGCGCGACAGTTTGCTTGCCGCTTTCCGAGAGCGCGAGAATGCGGTCGAGTGCATCCTGCTCGCTGCTCTCTCGGGCAATCACGCGCTGCTGGTGGGCCCTCCGGGCACGGCGAAGAGCGCCTTGTTCTTCGGGTTCCTGTCGTGCTTTCCGGACGCGCGGAAGTTCCAGACGCTGGTGACCAAGTTCGGGACCGAGGACGAGTACTTCGGCCCGGTGAAGCTCAGCGCCCTGAAGAACGACCTCTGGGAGCGCAACCTCGACGGCCGGCTCGCCGGGGTCGAGTGCGCCTTCCTCGACGAGGTGTTCAAGGGGTCCGACTCGGTGCTCAACGCCTTCCTGTCAGCGATGAACGAGCGGCTCTACAAAGGCCGGCCCATCCCGCTGCGGATGCTCGTCGGCGCGTCGAACGAGCTGCCCGAGGAGGAGAACCTGGCGGCGGTGTACGACCGCTTTTTGCTGCGGGACTTGGTCGAGTACGTGCAGGCGGACGCCACCTGGATGCAGCTCGTCGCGACGCCGCCCACCTACACGGCGTCGGCCCAGATCAAGCTCGCCGAGTGGGACGCGGCTCGGACGGACGTCGGCCGGGTGGCGCTGCCCGAGCGCATAGTGCAGGAGCTCCTCCGCATCCGGAACGAGCTCAAGGCCAACGGGATCGTCGTCTCCGACCGGCGCTGGATCGCGCTCACCCGCGTGCTCCGCGCCGCCGCCTGGCTCGACGACTGCGCCGAGGTCGAGCTGGATCACCTCGCCGTGCTCCGGTACGGGCTCTGGCAGAAGCCCGACGATCGCGCTCGCGTCGTCGCCGTGCTGGACACGGTGGACAGGAGCGCGGTGGCAAAGGCGATCACGGTCGTGGACGAAGCCCTGCGCGCCTACGCCCACCGGCCCACGGAGGCGGCGGCCTACCTGGAGGCGCTCCCCAAGCTCGCTGCCGACGTCACCGATGCGGCCAAGCGAGTGCAGGAGCAGCTCAAGGAGGGCGTGTCCCGTCGGGCGCAGGCGCGTATCCAGCCGAAGCTCGACGAGCTGAAGAAGGTCCACGACGCGCTCAAGGCCGACCTGGCGAAGCGCTACGCCCTGTAGGAGGTCGCGATGGGGACCTTCCTCCAGGCTCGGCGCGCACACCGCGCCGTGGCGGTCGCAGCGGACCAGGATGCCGCGCTCGCCGGGGACCTCTGGAACGCGATCGTCGGGGCCGGAAGCGAGCCGCTCGCGGGTTCCTTCGCCGAGGCGGTGCAGGACACCGCACCGGTGGAGCACGCCGCGCTGCTCGCGTCCGACGACGTGGCGGCGGCGTATGCCTTCGAGCGGCTGTGGGCCTGCCTCCCTGCCCTGCCCCCCAGGGCGTCGCCCTTCGAACTGCGCGGCGTCGCCCGGGAGAGGTGGGCAGCTTTCGATGCGCAGGCCCGGCGCACCGAGCACCTGGCCGGGGGGTTTGGCTGGGACGTCAGCGCGGCGTGGACCCACGCGCGCGATGTCGAGCTCGCCCACGGGGACCTCCACCAGATCGAGCGCATCGCACGCCTCGCTGGCCGCATGTACGCGGCACTGCGAGGGGCCCGAGCCAGCCGGGTCCACGGTGTGCCCGCGGAAGTCTACTCGGTCGAGCAGGGCAACGACGTGTCCCGTCTGTTGCCGGCCGAGCAGGTCCTGCTCATGGATCCCGTCCTGGAGACGGTCGTCCTGGAGCGGATCGCCTCCCGCCGGGCAGCGCAGTACGCCGTCCGAGGAGAGGCGAAGAAGTCGAAGGGGCCGCTCGTGATCGCACTCGACGAGTCCGGGAGCATGCATGCTGCCCGGAACGAGTGGGCGAAAGCCGCGACGGTCGCGCTCTGCCGGGTCGCGTTCGACGAGAAGCGGCCGGTCGCCGTGGTCCACTACTCGACCTCCACCGTGGTCCAGGCCATCAAGCCCGGCGACACGGAGGCGGTACTGCGGATGGTGCGTCACTTCCTCGGCGGGGGGACGGCCATCGGCCTCGCGCTCGGCATGGCCGTGCAGCAGGTCCGACAGCTCGCCCAGCGGGGCCACCAGGGCGCCGACATCATCCTCGTCACTGATGGCGTGGACGGGGACCAGGCGGCTCAGGAAGCGGCCCTCCGCGAGGGGCTGGCGCTCGGGGTGCGGCTCTGGACGGTGGCCATCGAGTGCGAGGTGGCCGAAACCTCACCGCTCCGGGCCAAGGCCGCGCACTACATGCGCCTCGGCGGCGCAGAGCTCGCGAAAGGCGAGAGCGTCTCTCTCCTGGCCGGCGCCACGTAATCCCAACCGGAGGAAAACAAGATGCCGGACAACGACGAGCTCGAGTTCGAGGTCATCGAGGCGTACACGCGCGCCCAGGCCATCGCGGACGGCACCCTGATGGATGTGACGTCAACGGCCCGGGAGATGGGGATCAAGCTTCCCGTCGCCGTGACGCACTCCGTCTGGGACCGCTACGTGATGCTGACGCCGGCTGCGCTGCGGGCCCGCAACGACGAGCGCGGCAGACTCTGGGATGTTCTCTGGATGTTCCGCGCGGCGGCCCAGCGCGCACCGGAAGCAAACGAGATCATCTTCTCGTTGTACGTGGTCACCGACTCCACCAAGCCGTCGCTTGTGGAGCTCAAGGCGGTCTGCGGTCCCGGTGACAATGCCGAGCCCGTGATCACCATCATGCTACCTGAGGAGGACTGAGACTACGCAGCTTCGGGCTGGTCCCGGAGCTGCACTCTTGCTGCTCGTGCGGTTCTTGCGGGCTGCAGTCTCCCTGTGAGGTAGCAGCGTGCTCATCTCCGCTTGAAGTAGTGCAGCCCGCGGCGACGCCAATCGCCCGGGCTGCGTGGCCGAAACCTCAAGGACCGAGGTTGCGACATGCTGATTGTAATCCGCCCGCTGTCCGCGGGCCAAGGGGGCCGTGCGCCATCGCGCCGGTGCCCTCGTTCCCGTCCGCCTTCCCTGACCGACACCGAAGCGATCCGGCTGCCCGCCGCACCCCGCAACCTGCTGGGGCTGTACGGCTACCGCTCCTCGCCCGCCGGACCTATGGGCGTCCGTGCGCGAAACTGCCGGCACACTGCTGCCGACCCGCACCGCTCGTCGCCAGCCATGGCCAGCCGCGCGGCCCAGGCGACCGGCACCACGGGATGCAGCCGGTTGAGCGCGCCCGGAGCGGCTGACCGCCACCGCACCTCCGAGAGGGGTAGGTGAGCCGCGGGCGGAAAGGGGCCCACCGCCCGCCCGCCGCGCCACATCCCCCGGCCCGACCGAGCATCGCTGCGGTCATGGCGGAGCGGACCTTCATCGTGGCCACGCTCATCTCCTGCGGCGTCCCCGCGCGTGACAGCGCCGACGTCGCGCAGGCTGTCGTCCTGGGCGCGTGGAAGGCCATCGAGGCGGGTCGGTATCGGCCCGACCCAGCCGCGAACGCTCGGCAGGTGCTCCGCCGGTGGCTCCGCGGTGTCGCGTGGCGGCAGGCGACCCACTACCTCGGCAGCGCGTACGTGCGTCACGAGGTCCTGCACCAGGAGCCGCTCGGCCTTCTGCACCAGGTCGTGGGCCTGAATCTCGAGGCGCAACTCCAGGCGCGCGCCGAGATGGAGGCGCTCCTCGCGCTCTGGCAGATGCCGTTCTGGGCGCGAGAAGTGATCGCCCTGGCGGCTCTGGGCCACGGAGGCGCCGAGATCGCGAGCGTGCTGCACTTGCACCTCGGAACCGCCGCCAGCCGGCTCCGCCGGGCTCGCAAGCTGCTCGCTCGCATGCACAGGCGAAAGGGGAGCCGATGAACCTCCGAGATCCCAAGCACCGCATGAGTGTCACGTTCCCCGGCAAGCCAGTCACACGGTGCGTATCTCCACACGACATTGAGACCTACCTGGAGTCGAAGGGCTACCAGTCGGCTCTCTCGGTAGAGCGCAACTGGCCCAGGGACATCCCCTACGCCTGGTTGCCGCCCAGGTGGCCGCACCCGCAGACCCCGCCGATCCACATCCAGCCCCGTGTGGTCGTGGGCGCGCGTCTCTGCTCGCAGCCGCTGGATAAGGTCATTGAGGCCATCGCGCACAACGAGGGGCGCACGCCCGGCGAGGTGCTGCGCGAGATCGCCGTGCACGCCCAGCTGGAGAAGGGCGAGTAGCTTCCTCCGCCCCGCCATCTCGATACACAGGGCGCCCTCCTTCTGAGCCTCGACTCCCATGCCGAGACCCAGAAGGATCGGAGAACCCCCAGCTCTCAACCATCTGCAACGTCAGATTCCGCCTCGGCGCACAGGAATACTGTGCGCCGTTCTCATCTCGCTCAGGTCAACCTGGAGGCGAACCACCATGACAGAGACTCGCCAGTACCCGGCGGACGACGACACGTGGGACGGCCGTACCGAACGACCGCCACCGAACGACGCCATTCGACTCGACGATCCCAGCTACACGCGCAGGTGGCTCACCGCGCTTCGGGAGCAGGTGGACCAGGGCCTCAACGCGGCCGAAGACGCCACGCGCCCCGTCCAGGAGCGCGTTCTCTCCAGGCACGAGGCGCGCCGCCGCATCGAGAAGGCGACGGAGACCATCTACAACCTGCTCGACGCTGCTGAGCGCGGTCTCCCCTGACGACCGCTCACGCAAGGCGCTCGCTTGCGCAGGCATTGCCTGCTGCGCGGCGCTCTCCTGTCTCGGCACCCCCTCTTCAGCAAAGGACCTTCCCCATGAACGCTCACGTCAGCAAGGCCCGCGCCGTCCAATCCGTGGTCGGCGCCATCGAGAAGCAATTCGGAAAGGGAGCCCTCATGGCCCTCGGAAGTGGTGACAGCATCCCCGAAGTCCGGGTCATCCGCACCGGCTCGCTCGCGCTCGACGCCGCCCTCGGCGTCGGCGGGTACCCCCGCGGCCGCGTCGTCGAGATCTACGGCCCGGAGTCGTCCGGCAAGACCACCCTCACGCTGCACGCCATGCGCGAGGCCCAGCGGACGGGTGGCGTCGCGGCGTTCATCGACGCCGAGCACGCCTTCGACGTCGCGTACGCGCGGTCGATCGGCGTCGACACCGACCGGCTCCTCGTCTCCCAGCCGGACAACGGCGAGCAGGCGCTCGAGATCGCGGAGATGCTGACCCGCTCCTCGGCCGTCGACATCATCGTCATCGACTCCGTCGCCGCGCTCACGCCGAGGGCTGAGATCGAGGGGGACATGGGCGACCAGCACCTCGGGCTGCAGGCGCGGCTGATGAGCCAGGCCCTCCGCAAGCTCACGGGCATCGCGCACCGCACCGAGACCACCCTGATCTTCATCAACCAGCTCCGCCACAAGATCGGCGTCGTCTTCGGCAGCCCCGAGACGACCACGGGCGGCAACGCGCTCAAGTTCTACGCGAGCGTGCGCCTCGACGTGCGCCGGATCGGGACCGTGAAGGCGGGCGAGGACACGGTCGGAGCCCGCACACGGGCGAAGATCGTCAAGAACAAGCTGGCGCCGCCCTTCAAGGAGGCGGAGTTCGACATCCGCTGGGGCAAGGGGATCGACGCCGCCGGCGACCTCGTCGATCACGGCCTCACGACCGGGGTGATCCAGAAGAACGGCGCGCACCTGGCCTTCCGCGGCGAGCACATAGGCCACGGGCGCGATCGAGCTCGCGAGGCGCTGCTCGCGAACGGGACGCTGGCCGCGGCTGTGCGCGCCGGCGTCGAGGCGGTCGGGCACGAGCCCCAGGCGCGCCAGCGGGTGGAAGCCGCGGGAGGCTGAGCCCTCAGGCGCGACGCTCGAGAGGAAGTGGACAGCCCGCGGCGCTCGGCGGCGGGCTGTCTCCCAGCCCCCGAGGTCCCGCCCGCGATCATCGCCCGGCGCGAGAGGGCTCCTGCCGGGTGGACTGCACCTCGCTGGAGTTCCCAGCGACGGCCGCCGATCCCGTCGCGCGGCGCAGGCCGCGCTTTCCCATCAGCAACCGAGGAGAAATCATGCTCCAGAAAGTCCGAATCCGCGGCTTCAAGACGATCGTGGACGTCACGTTGGAGCTCGGGAAGTTCAACGTGTTCATCGGGCCGAACGGCGCCGGGAAGACCAACCTGCTCGAGGGAATCGCGCTGCTCGGCGCGGCTGCGCAAGGCCAGGTGGAGCCGGACGTCTTGAACGCACGCGGGGTGCGGGTGACGCGGACCCAGCAACGCACCCTCCTCAGGACGTCAGAGCGCCAGCGGACCAAAATGATCATCGAGGCGTGGGCTGAGGGCGCGTTCTACGAAGCCAGGCTCCAGGAACCCAAGACGTGGTCGTGGTCGTGGAACTTCGCCCGAGAGCGACTGATGGAGAACGGTGAGGAACTTGCCGCCCGAGAGCACAACGCGGGGCGCCTGGTGCTGGGGCGAAAGACCGGGGATCTGGTCACGATCAGGCCGGAGCACGATCGCGGGATCGCTCCGTTGGTGTGCGCGACGCGTGGTGAGGGGCCGCTCAGCAGGCTGCTCCGTGCCCTGGATCTGTTCGCCATCTACAGTCCGCACGGATCCTCCCCTGAGTCGATGAAAGGCGTGCTGTTCGAGTGCGCCCCCGAGCTGCAACGGGAGCGTGTCGTCTGGCGACGGATCGTCGACGAGGTGCGCAGGTTCGCGGAGTGGGCCGAAGATGTGTCGGACGAGGGCGTCAGCTTCGCTGATCGTCATCTGCGCCGCGATGCGCGATGGACCTCTACCGGCGCCGCGGACGACGGCACGCGCCTCATCCTGTACACGATCATGCTGCTACTGCTCCCCGAAGGCCCGTCCGTCTTGGCCCTCGAGAACGCTGACCACGCGCTGAGCCCGCGTCTGGCGCTCCGGGTTGCAGAACGGGTGCAACGTATCTTGCTGGACGAGCCCGGACGGCCGCAGGCGCTCATAGTCACGCAGCGGCCGGAGGTGCTCGACGCGCTCGATCTCGGGGACGACCGCGTGCGCCTCTTCATCGTGAATCGTAACAAGAGCGGGGAGACGGAGGTGGGCCGGGTCGGGTACAGCGACGCGCTCGCCAGGTGCACGAAGAGGGGGATGACTCTCTCGCGACTGTGGCTCTCCGGTGCGCTCGGCGGGATGCCCAACCTGTAAGCACAGACACTCGTACCGCACGCTACGTGGAGCACGTCCACGCTGCCACGCTGCAGTCGGCTGCGTGATCCCAGGCGTAGGGCGTAGGAGGACCCGGAGGTGACTTCCGCCGTTCTCCTTTAACCCCTTGTTGCGGTGTGCTTCGGGAACCAGAAGGAACTATGGCCGGCCCCCTGCTCTGATAGCCCAATCTGGGCCACCTCACATTCTGGTTATGAGCAGGACGCGATCGCCGCGTCTTTCATCGCGGTGAGCAATGAGCCGCGAAATATAGGAATAAGAGCCATGAAGGAGAGCCCCTCCACAGAGGCACTGCACCCATGAACAACACCAAGTTTTTCATCAAGGCGCTGCGCATCGCGGCGGCCGTTCTGACGATGCTCGCGCAGGTGATCCTCGCCTGCATGGGCTGAGCTCAATCGCCTCGCGGGCTGCCCCACGCGCCCGCGCTCTGTCTTTCATCCACCCGGTCCTTGTTTCACTGCGCCCGCTCGAGCGCCCAGGAGTCGTCATGCCCAACGTGTCCACTTTCACCCCTCAGAGCCCCGACCCCGCTGTCCCCTACATCATCCGCGTGCTCACCGCGGAGGCGACGAAGAAGGGCACCGCCACGGCAGTCGCCGGCCTGCTTGTGGCGGCCATCTCGGAGGCAATCTGGCCGTCGTCGTAGCGACATCCGTCGTCGTCGCCCTTGCAGAGGTCGCCTCAAGGGCGTTCCGACGCACGCCCAGTCTTCACGCGTAAACCACAACCAGAGAAACAACTGAAGGCGGCGTGCGGGACTTCCGTGCGCCGCCTTCGCTTTTCCAGAGTCATGACATGAAGCAGTCCAAGAACGCGCTGCGTGCTGGCGCGTTTTCAGTGTCACTGACCGGGCTCGACGCGCATCTCGTCCGCATCGAGACGACGATCACGCACGCGCCGGCCTCCTTCGAGATCATCGGCCTCAGCGAGGCGCGCCAGAGGGAGACCCGCATCCGGGTGTGCGCCGCGCTGCAGCAGCTCAACGTGGATCACCACCAGCACGGGGTCTCCGTCCGTGTTGGGCCGGAGGAGGTCGCGAGCAGCGGCACCTTCGACGTGCCGATGGCGCTCACGATTCTCGCCGTGCTGGAGCGGATCGCCACCGCGTCGTTGGAGAACATGGTGCTCCTCGGTGAGCTCTCGCTCGGCGGCGCGATCCGGCCCGTGCGCGGCGTGCTCCCGAGCCTGCGCGGGGCCATCGCCCACGGCATCACCCGGGCCATCGTCCCCAAGGCGAATGCCCGGGAGGCCGCGAGCGTGCCCGGGAGCCGGGTGCTCGTGGCGGACCAACTGGTCGAGCTCGCGCGCTACTTCCGCGAGGGCGTCCCGCTGGAGAGCGCGGGGGAGCCTCCGCCGTTCCCTGTCGTGCCCCCGGCGGCGGCGCCGGACCTGGCCGACCTCCGTGGGATGCATGCCGCGCGGCGGGCGATGGAGATCGCCGCGGCGGGCGGACATCACCTCCTGCTCATGGGGCCGCCCGGGGCCGGGAAGACGACGCTCGCGCGGCGCATGCCGGGGATCTTGCCGCCGCTCTCGCTCGAGGAGGCGGCCGAGGTCACCTCGGTCTACTCCGTTGCCGGGCTCCTCATGCCGGACGTTGGGTTCGTGGGCACACGTCCGTTCCGCGCGCCCCACCACACGGTGAGCGGGGCTGGCCTCGTCGGCGGCGGTGAGCCGGTGCGCCCCGGCGAGGTCTCGCTGGCGCACCACGGCGTGCTCCTCCTCGATGAGCTGCTCGAGTTCCGGAGCAGCGTGCTGGAGATCCTACGGCAGCCCCTGGATGAGGGCCGCGTCACCCTCGTCCGGGGGCGCACGCACACGACCTTCCCGGCGCAGACGCTCGTCGTCGCCGCCATGAACCCGTGCCTCTGCGGTTTCGCGGGGGATCGCATGCGGCGCTGCGTCTGCTCCCCGGAGCGCCTGCGCGTCTACCGGGCGAGGCTGAGCGATCTGCTGTTCGACCGCTTCGATGTCCAGGTGGCACTTCCACCGGTCGACGTTGCCGCGCTCCAGAGCAGCTCGAAGGTCGAGCCCTCGTGCGAGGTGCAGAAGCGCGTCATCGCGGCTCGCGCTGCGCAGGACGAGCGAGCACGAGCAGGCGCGACAGCCCGGACCAACGCCCAGCTCTCCCCCCGGGAGCTCGATCAGTTCGCGACGCCGGACGCGGCCGGGGCTCGTGATCTCGCCGAGGCCACCGCGCGGCTGGGCTTCTCCGCGGCGGCCTACAGCCGCGTGCTCCGGGTCGCGCGCACGATCGCGGACCTCGACGGCAGCGACGGCGTTCACGCCCGGCACGTCGCCGAGGCCGTGCATGCAGTGCTGCTCCCGCCTCGGGAAACCGCGGCCACGCCCCCGGGCTGATCGCCGAGCACGTCGGCGTCCGGAGGGAACCGGACCGCGACAGCAGCGCAGCTCGCTTTCCTTGTTGAGCAACAAGAACACGAGAGCGGCGCGTAGGCACTCCTGCGCGCCGTCCTCTTCGTTGGAGGATTGAATGCTGAGACTCGCGAAGAAGAAGACCGTAACCCCACCAGTCCTGGATCGCGTCCGCCGTCGTCTCACCCGGAGGCTCCTTCGGGCATGCACGGCCGCGGACCCGCAGTGGCGCTACTACCACCAGTTCGCGATCGCGATGATGAAGTCCTACCAGGACCTGCTCGCTGACCTCGGCCTCGTCGGCTACTGGGTGGTGCCGCTCGCCGAGACGGATCACTGGATCGACACCCTGATGCTCGGCTGCCCAGACGGGCGCGTGCTCGACATCCCAGACCCGTTCGAGGAGATCGGCCCGCTACCCTCCCCCTTGCTCCACGAGGTCGTGGACTTCTTCCTGTCGCTCGCACAAGCCGTTTCGCAGAAGTCCCGGATCACGCCCACGGGACTGTCGTCGTGAACCGGAAAGTCGCACAGGCGCCGTTCGCCGTGGGATCGGATGGGGCGGTCTTCGTCAACCTGGCGCACGTGCGCGGTGACGTCGCCATGGTGAAGCTCATCCGAGAGGCTCGACGGATGGCCGGGGTGCTGTTCCTCGGCATCTCCGTCACCGGAGCAGAGAAGGACGTGCTCATCCAGGCCATCGACAACGCGGGCGCCGAGGCGGTCGCGAAGATGGTCGGCCGGCGCCTGCACGAGCAGAAGCAACGAGGCCGGCGCTCTTCGTCGAGGAGGTTGCGGTGAAGGTACTGCGCGTCATCCGCATCGAGACGGCACCGGGCGGCGCGGTGCACCTCATCACGGAAGCGGGCGAACGCGTCATCGTCCGCCGCAAGGAGGCGGAGGGCTACAGCACCGCCCGGGTCGTCAGCGTAGCCGAAGAAGAAGTCGCCGCTCCGCATCTGCTCACCGTCGAGGCTCTCCCTCGGCGCGGAGCGGAGCCGGCGCTCTTCTGAAGCATCAACGTGGCGCGCCTGGGGAGCTTCCCTCGGGCGCGCTTCCACACGCGTCGCTCCGCGGCGCGATGGGAGAGGTCCATGTTCACGGAGAAGAAGCCGGGCGCCCCGCGGGTCGCGCTCGTGGGCTGCTCGGCCTCGAAGCAGAAGCACCCGGCGCCGGCGCGCGAGCTGTACACGTCGGCGCTCTTCCGGGCCGCGTACGACTACGCCGAGAGGACCTGCGACGCGGTGCTCATCGTGTCAGCGTTCTACGGCGCGGTCGCACCGAAGGCGGTGCTCCGCCCGTACGACCGGAGCCTGCGCCTGTACAACAAGCGCGAGCGCGAGGACTGGGGCGTGCGCACGGTTGGCCAGATCCTGCCGTCGTTCGAGCTGCCGCCCCAGCTCGTGGTTCTCGCCGGTACGTTGTACGCCGGCGCGCTCGCGCACGGAGCGCACTGGCACAACCTGCCACGGCCGGAGGAGCCCCTGCGGGGCATCGCCGGCTGCGGCTCGCGGGTAAACTGGCTCAGGGCGAACACCCCGGCCAACCGAACCGACGAGCGGGGCTCGGGAGGTGCGCGGTGATGCCAAGAGACCGCGCGAACGAGCTCGCCGCGTTGGCGGCGCGGGTGCAGCAGCTCTCCGACCGCACGAACACGTCCGAGGCGCTCCGGTGCACCGGGCCGGTCTCGTGCATCAAGAAAGAGCAGGTGCGGAAGCACCGGAAGAACATGCGCCCGCTCCGGGCCTACGACACCGGTCGGCTCCGCCAAGGCTGCCGGGCGCACTGGTACATCACCTTGGCGTCGGTCGACCTCGACTCGCTCGAGGGCGCTGCGGCGGAGCGAGCGCGTCCTGCACGCCCGCGGAGATCGCGATGATCGAGGGAGCCCGGGTCATCGAGTTCGACACGTTCGACAACGCCGTGATGTGCGCCCGCGAGCACGCCGGGAGCATCTGGCAGGGGGACGACGACGGGCGCGTCCTCTGGTTCAACCCGCGCGTAAGCATGTTCGTGATCCTGGCCCACGTCCTCTGCAAGGGCCGCGGGTTCGTCGGGTCGTGGCGTGAGTCCATCGAGCGCCGCCATCAGCGGCTGGCGCTCCACTGATCCGCGCTCCTGGTGGGCTCGAGGAAGCTCGGGCCCGCCAGCTGGCCCGACAAAGACGACAGCAAGAGGCATGCGATGAAGAAGCCGTCGAAGAAGACGACCGGTGTCGCGAGACGCGTACTGCCCGTGGCCGGCGCTGCCGAGGCGCCGCAGCCGGCCGGGCTTTCCACGAATGATGAGCCGTCCGACGACTGGGTGCTGCCCGCCATCCGCGGCGTCCAGGCCAGGCACGAGCACTACGTCATGCTGGTCAAGCCGCGCGCGATGCCCCGGCTCTTGCGTCCGTCGACGCGAAGGTACCGCCCGAACTTCGGGCTCAGCGGGCGCTGAACAAGGCACGGGTGCCGAGGATGGCGGAGTACATCCTCGGCAACCCGAACGACTACCCTTCTCCTCCCTGGTCGCCGTCGTCGACCGGCAGCCACGACGATCTCGACCAACTCGCGGAGCTTGCGGGCGGGCGGTGGGAGACGCCGTCGGAGTCTTCAGGGCTCGGATGCTCAGCTCTCGGGGCAGAGCGCCGAGAGGCAGCCCCTGGAGGTCGCGAACGTCACGCTGCCTAGCCCCAACTCGGTCTGCATCCTTCTGGAGTCTATGATTGATGAGCTCGCCAGCACCGTCGTTCGGCGCCATCCACGGCATTTGCTCATCCAGCCGCATTGCAAACACCATGATTTCGGTGAGAGCCCCGCCGACTCCGCGAGCGAAGAACCACCCTGGCGCGCACCTCGATCGTGCACCGAACGAGCAGAAATGACGACCTTTCTCCAGCACACCGCCTCCCAGGCAACTCCATTCAGGAGTGGTCCTTGGGGACGTTCCGGATGGTGGTTGCCGGCAGTGTGTCGTGGCGCAACTCGATGTTGGTCGGCCAAAAGAACGCCCCGATCTGCATGCCACGTCGCAGGGTCATGGGGCCACCCCTTTGCAAGGTCATGGGGCCAGGGGGAGACGACGTGATCGGCCTCGACCATGCCCGAGACCGCGAAGCGTGTCGAGGTCCCCGGAGCCGGGCGCGAAGCGACCGGCGACGTCCCTCTTTTTTGCAGGGTCATGGGGCCACCCGGGCTCCCTGGTAGGTCCGGCGCAGGAGCCGCGATGCGCAGGAGCAGGAACGTCCACCCCGCCCCCGGTGCCCCTCGCGGTCACGTTGACGAAGTGGGCGAGGCGCGCCGAGTGGAGCGAGAGGGTCAGCGGCGCGGCCCCGGGATCGACGTGCTCGCCGGGGCCGCAGCGGTCATCGCCGCTTGTTGCGTGGATGGGTGGGCGGCTTGCTGCGCGCGGGCACTGGCGCGGCCGTGTTGCTCTCGTCGAGCTTCGGCTTGAGCCGTGGCCTGTACGACTCGCCCTCGACGATGAAGTCGAACGCCGCGTTCTTGAACCGATCGACGGCGCTCTGCGCGAGCAGCACGTCGTCGAACATCGCGAGCCACTCGGCCGTGTCGCGATTGCTCGTGACGATCATCGACGCGTGACCCGTGCGCTCGAGGAAGAGCTGGTAGACGTCGCGGCTCTCTTCCTTGCTCATCGCCTCGAGCGCGAAGTCGTCGAGGATGAGCAGGTCGACGGTCGTGAGCGCGACCATCTCGGCGTCGCGTGAGTTGTCGAGCCTGCTCTGGCGCAGCCTGCGCAGCATCGCGTCGGCGCGCAGGAAGCGCACGCTGTAGCCGTGCTGGCACGCGAGGTGTCCGAGCGCGTTCGCGAGGAAGGTCTTGCCCACGCCGACGGAGCCAAGGATGACGATGTGCTTGTGCTCTTCGAGAAAGCGCAGGCTCGTGAACCCACCGAGCAGACGCTTGTCGAAGCTGACCTTCGCGGTCTTGTCCCAGAGCTCCAGGCGCATGTTGGGATCGAGCCCGGCGTCACGTACGCGGCTCTCCGTCGCGCTCGCCTCGCGGCGCGCGATCTCGTCGGTCAGCAGCATGAGCAACATCTCCTCGTGCCCCATCGACTGCTTCTCGGCCAGCAGCAGCCGCTCACGCAACGTCGCTGCGATGCGGCCGAGGCGCAGTCGCTTGAGCGCCGTGACGAGCGCAGGGTCGACTTCGCTCGAGCTCATCACGCTTCCTCCTTCGTCGCGGCAGCCGCCAGCGTGCGCGTCGCGAAGTGCTCGGTGCTGCGCGCGAACCGCGGCGTGGGGAGCGCGACGACCTTGCGCTCATCCGTGGGCGGTGATGCGGGCGTCTTCGCCGTCTCGAGCATGCGCGCCACGCGCTGCACGTCGACGACATCGAACGCCAGCGCACTCTGGCAGATCGCCTCGACACGCCCGTTGCCGAACTTGTTGCACAGCCGCAGGAGCGCATAGACGAGCCGCATGCGCGTCCACGGGAGCGGCACATCGAGCAGCCGCTCGGCGTAGATGCCGACGTGCACGCCGCACTTCTTCGCGCTCGCGATGAGCGAAACCACATCGCGCTCGGCCGCGATGTCCTTGCCCACGGGGTAGTCGCTCGGGTCGGTGGAGCGCTTGCCCGGCGCAACGCGCGCGTGCACCTTCACGAGCTGCGTGCCGGCGTAGATCCTCACTGACACGCTGTCGGCGCGAACGCGCACCGTGCTGCCGACGTAGCGCGTCGGCACGCTGTAGAGCGACCGGAGGACCTGCACGTGGTGGTCGGGGTGCACCTTCGCGTCAGTCCAGTGCGGTACGTCGAACGGCGCCGTCGGCGCCGGCTTCATGGCGCTCCTCTCGCGCGCCTCGAACACCTCGCGCGGCACTTCGCGCGTCGTGCCGTGGACGCGCACACCGGCGACGTCGCGACACCACTGCTCAGCGGACGCGCGCGCCTCATCGAGGCTGGCGAACAACTCGCCGTCGAACCAGCTCTCGCGCACGTACGCGACCTGATTCTCGACACGCGCCTTGTCTTTGGGCGACCTGACACGCGCGGCATCCACCAACAGCCCGCGTGTCTGCGCGTAGTCGAGGAACGCCGGCACGAGCACGGGGGCGAGCTCGTCAGCGCGCAGCACGATGGCCTTCATATTATCCGGGAGGATCACGCGCGCCATCGCGCCGAAGAACCTCCACGCCGCATCCAGGCCCGCGCATACCGCCGCCGTGGTCTGCTCGAACGACGGCCACACGAACTGGTAGCGGCTGTACGCGAGCGTCACCACGAGCACCCACAGATTTCGAACCCGCTGCGTCGCTGGGTCGAACAGCTTACCCATCAGGCCGAAGTCGATCTGCGCGACCTCGCCGGGCTCGGTGTCCGCGACGCGAACCGTCGGCGTCTTCTTGCGCCACGCGAGCTCCTCCATGGCGAAGCGCCGGAGCGTGTCGTAGCTCGCGCTGAGGCCGTAGTCGCGCTTGAGCAGCGTGTGGATCTTCGTCAGCTTCAGCGGCCGAGGCTGGGCGAGCCAGGCCTTGATGCGTGCGCGATGGGCGCCGATCTCTTTCCACTCCTCGCTCGCGTCGGGCACCGGGCGCGCCTGCACGCGCTGGGCGATCGCGTGGATCTCCTCGTCCGTCGGCTCGCGACCGGGCGGCAGTGGCAACGTCGCAGCGGCCTCGAAGTACCTGCCGACCGTCTTGCGATCGAACCCCGTCTCGCGCGCCACGTGACGCGCGCTCTGCCCCGCCGCACGACGGCGGAGCATTTCCTTGATGTCAACCATGATCAGCTCTCGGTAGGGCATCGGCCTCCTTCCGACGGCGACCCGCGCCGTCGTCGGAAGGAGCCCGTCTCAGATCCCGACCGCGGCGTCCCGAGCTGGCCCCATGAGGCTGCAAAAAACCTCGGAAGGTGGCCCCATGACCCTGCGAAAAACTGGGTCACGCCCCCGCGCGGGTGGCCCCATCCTCCTGCGTTTGGGGTGGCCCCATGACCCTGCAAAAAACGCCGTCAGGTGGCCCCATGAGGCTGCAAACCGGCAATCTGCAGCGAAGAGAACGCGTCATCTCGCTACGTCCTTCTGCGTACACCGGCTCAGCACGTCAGGTCGTCCTGCACCGCGCGTACGCGGCCTCCCATCCCCGATCTCAAGCAGCCGATCAACGTCTTCCATGCACCCTTATCCGGGCTCGCGCGCGTCGTGTTGTTGAGCGAGCCTCGCTGCTGCTGGGCTTCCTGCACGCCAAAGGGGTGTGCATAATACACACCCCTTGGCGATCACTGCGTACCCTGACGGTCGAGCGCGCCTCGCTGCAAGCTGGCTATCGGTACGCCCAAGGGGTGTCCATGACGGACACCCCCTGGCACCTATCGACTGCCTTCGCGCGCGACCAGACGCACTCCTCTAGCCGGTCTGTTATCCAGCGCTCAGGCGAATGTCGTTGGGTCGGGGCATGGTATCGAGGCATAGCATCCGTTGTCCGCCTCGTCCGCGAAGCCCTCCGAGATGATCGCCGGTTGGCCAGGAACCGCCTCTGCGCCCGGAAGTCCGCGGCGACGCCGAGCGCTCCCAAGACGCGCTTGGAGATCGAGTCCGTCACGAGGACCACGTCGCGGAGGACCTTCGAGATGCCGGCCATTTGTTTGTGGTCAGCGATGAAGAAGGAGAGCCGGGCGGCGAGCTGGGCCTGGGTCGCCAGCAGCGCCGAGACGATGGCGACCTCATCGGCGACCGGCTGGCACAAGAGTCGCTCCTCGGGGCCTGCGTCGAGCGAGGCGGCGTTAAGCTCCTTCAGCACGGCTTCTCCACGCGCGACGAACGCGGGATGGAGGGGCACGCTGAGCGGTGGACGTGGCTCGGTCGGCCTCACGGCGGCAGGGATGTGGTCCTGCACCGCCAGATCGTCGGGCCTCGAGGGCGGGAGAGGCCGCTGTTGCACGCTGTCCGCGCCCGTCTCCCGCTCCTGGAGCCGCTCGGACCGCTCGGACGGAGGCGCGCCGATGTTCTTGTCCTGCTCTCTCATGGCAACCCTCTCGATCCCGTTCTGGTGGCTCACGCCGAGCCGACCCACGGCGCTCACGTCCGTGATCTACATCCCCCAGCGCGACATGACCTTCGGCTCGACCACGATCGGCACCGAATCCACGTACTTCTTCATCCCAGCGATCATGCAGTTGCGCATGAGCTCCTTGACCTCCTCGGCGTGCTCCTCGGGCGCTTCCACGAGCAGCTCGTCATGCACGGCGAGGATCATCCGCGCCCCGAGCCGCTGGATGTACGGGGCCAGGAGCACCATCGCCTGCTTCATGCCGTCGGCGGCGGTGCCCTGGACCGGGAAGGCCAAGCGGGCGTTGTACTCCTCATCGGGATCGAAGTAGTAAGAAATCCGGCCGCTCTTGGTGCGCATCTTGGTTGGCATCTGCTCGGCGATCTCCTTCTGCCATGCGGCGACGCCAGAGTAGTTCTGGAAGAACTTCTGCCTGAACTGCTCGGCCTCGTCGATCGTGAGCTCGACACCGTAGTTCTTTCGCGCGTACGCGATGAGCTTGTCCTTGCCCATGGCGAACGAGAAGCCGAAGTTCAACGGCTTCGCGCGGCGCCGTTGTTCTTCCGTTACCTGCTCCTCGGGTACACCCATCACCAGCGACGCTGTGTGCCGGTGCGGATCACCGTTCTTCCGGAAGACCGCCTTGAGCTGCTCGTCTCCCGTCTGGTCGGCGACGACGCGCAGCTCGATCGTGCTGTAGTCCCCCGTGATGAGCTTCTGCCGGGCGAGGCGGTGATGCAGCGGCGGATCATCTTGTCCCGTGGCAGACCGAGGACGTTCGGCTGCTCGGCGGACATGCGGCCGGTGGTGGCCCCGATCTGGTTTATGGTTGCATGTAGCCGCCCATCTTCCGAGCGCTTGAGAGCACGGAGAACACCTTCGCCAGCTCCAGCCACGAAACTGCGCTCGCGCCGGTAGCGGATGAGCTGCCGGACAACGGGCAGATGCATGTAGGGCGCGAGCGCCTCGCCGTTGGTGCGCTCGACCTGAAGACCAAGCCGCCGAAGCGCGGCGAGTACGTCGTCGTTGCTGTCAACGTTCTGCACGCCTATCGCGGCGACCAGGTTCTTCTTGAGCTCGGCGGCCTCGGCGGTCCACAAGTTGACGATCCGCTCCCATCGGCCTCGGTCGACGGGAACACCATTCACCTCCATCTCTGCGATGATGGGGAGCACCTTGCACTCGAGTTCGGCGATGGCTTCCAGGTGCTCCTCAGCGATGTCCTTCTGAAAGATGTTCGCGAGCCGCAGCACATCCCGTGCCTCTTGCGCCAATTCGTCCTGTAGCTCGGGGCTCGGCTCGGTCCACCAGTCAATGTTCTTTCTGCTCCTCTTACCGCCCAAGGTGCGTTCGCACGCGCGCTCGAAGGAGAAGGCCTCCTTGTTCTTTAGGTTCTCGCCGCCGTCGAGCAGCCGCAATGCGATGGCTGTATCGCTGACCACGCGCGGCATGAAGCCGAGGTGATACTGGAGATGTGTCAGCGCGCGTTTGAGATCGTGTCCGACGACGGTGACCTCGCAAAGGGCCTCTGCCACGGGGCCGAGCGGCTCGCCGCCGAATGTATAAAACACACGCGCCTCGCCACCTGGCAGGGCGACGGTGACGATCACGGGACCGTCATCGATGAGGTCGGGCCCGGTCGAGTGGACGACCAGACCCACCCTCCCGGCGCGGAGGATGGCCGTCGCGAAGCGCTCCAGGTCATCGAGCCCCGTTTCGTGCAGGACTCCGCCCCCGTTCTGGGGCGCTTCGGGGCCCGTGTCGGGGCCGGGATCTTGAAGCTGGTCAGAGCGAAAACACGAGCCACTGCGAACATTTACGCTGGCAGGTGCGCGTGGGAGTGGAGTCCTCGCCGCGCGGAGCCCCGAAGCCCCGCAGCGCTCGGGGGAGGGCGCCGAGCCATACAGGCGCTCTGCATCGACATGGCCAGCGTCCACGTCATTCTGCGGCGCATAGGCGTGAGCACTCACCCCTCGAACGATCGGGGCTTCGGGGCTCTGTGAGATTTCGTTGCTATTTAGCCTACTATGACACTCTCTGACGTCCTGGAATTGGTCGGTTTCGTGCGGAGGGAGCGAGACGCGGATGAGCCCCGTTCTGGGCCCCGCTCGGTCTTGAGGAACGGGGCTCCGGGGCGCAGTTCCGGGGCCCGAGGCCAACCCCGTGGGTTCGGGCGAACGGAGGACCGGGAAGCGGAAGCCGAAGTGTGAGCCGAATCCCTGCCCGTCCCCGTCGGCCGCCCCGCCGCCTCCCTGGCTGCCGCCGCCACCGGGATCGTCGTCAGGGTCGTCCTCGTCCTCTCGGGCGGCCTCGTCGACGAGGTCAGCGATCTCGTCGCGCAGCTGGATCGCATCCCGGCGAAGCCACAGCACGCGCTCACGATTGCCTTTCACACCGCCGATGTGCTTCTTGCGAGTCGAGCGCCCTCCGGGCTCCCCGTCGACGAACCCCTCGTCGACCAGCCGCGACCAGAGCATGCGCGCTCCGATGGGCATCGCCTGTCCCCGTGCACGCAGGGCCTCGACCACGGCCGAGTAGGCCGCGTCGGGGACCAGGTACAGGTAGTCCTTGTCCTGCCAGCCGATGCCATGGGCCTCGGCCGTGTCGAGCGCGAACGCGACGTCCACCGTCTTGACCTTGCCCTGCAAGAGGAGCGTACGGAGCACGTCGATGAAACGGTGGACGGGGTTCGCGTCGACAGCGGCACGGCTCTGTTCGGCGGCGTTGGCGAGCAGCGAGGCGCGGGCCCTCTGGACGAGTGTCGCAGCTTCCTCGTCGTCGAGGACGCCGACGTCCTTCGCGAACCCACAGAAGTACTCTATGCCGAGGAGCAGGTGCGCAATCGCTGCAGGAGCGCGCAGGTGCTGGCCCTCCTGGTGTAGCTCCGTGCGCAGTTCGATGAAGCGCGTCTCCATGCGCGCGTGCAGGCCCGGCATCTGCGCCTTCAACCACATGAGGTAGCCCAGCATCGTGTGCGGCAGGCGCCGGCGGCTCTTCTGAAGCTCGGTGAGCTTCGCGAGATCGACGTCGCCCGGCTTCATCCGGACCGTGACGAGGCGCGCCTGGATCGATTCCCCGCTCGGGACATCCTCTCCCGTGCTCAACACGAGCGCCCGCGGCGGGCGGTCCGGGCGCGCCGAGCAGTCGGACTGGAGCCGGCTACGGCTATTGGCATTGCCGATCGCACGCAGGAGCTGCGCCGCCTTGCGGTGCAGGTCATCCCCGGCCTCCGCCTTCGTCGGCGCGAAGTCGTCGACGGCGAGGAGCACGTCCTTGGCCAGGAACGCCATCCGCTCGAGGGCGTTCGCCGTCGACGACCAGCTCGCAGGCAGGTGCTCCGCGTCGAAGTCGCCGAAGTGGCTCATGGCCAGCGCGCTGAGGGTGGTCTTCAGGCTGCCCGTGGTGCCGCACAGCGCGACCGTCGCGTCACAGTACAGGGCATGCTGCAGGGGAGCGCGGAACACCGCGCAGAAGAGCGGGACCGTGATTTGTGGATCGGCCAGAGCAAGGAAGGAGAGCGAGAGCTTCACGGCGCCTGGAAGGTCCTCCGGCACGGGCGGGAGCTTGTACCGGCTGAGCCCGCCATCCAGCTGAACCGCAACGTCTTGGCCTCCGACGGCGCCGTCGGCGTGGAGGAACGTCGCCTCGCCGTTGAGCTCGCGCCAGCCGGTGTGCGTGAACATGTGGGTCTGCGCCGGGTTGGACACCGCCTGGATCGCCGCGAGGAGATGCGCCGGCGCTCGAGCTACTGCGGCGACTCTGGCCGACGCGCCCCAGTGGATCCGCGGCCACATGTCGCTGCTGAGCTCCGAGGTGTTACCGCGCCCTTCCAATAGTGGACTTCCCGCCGATCTCGATCCCCGTTCGTGATGGATATCCGCCGATCGCCCCGTGCCCCTCCATCATGGAATCGGTTCGGACCCGAGAGCAGGAGCCGGGGTGGGCGCAGCGGTCCGCCGCCCGCCAGCGATCATCGGCAACACTTTCCGGTCACGCATCCGTGATTCTCACAAAACCTCGCATCCCCGACCTCCGCGCCTCAGTGGCTGAGCTTTCCTGCTTCACGCCCGAAATTACCACTGCACTTCGCACCACGTCCGCGCCGCCGCTGACCTAAGGCCGGCATCGACGGAGCGGAGCATCGGCGCGGAGCCGGCCACAAAATAGGCGACGAGGGGATGCGTGTTGTGGCGACCCGTCCTCCCCTCGTCGTGCTCCGATCACCTTGGAGGAGCGGAGCCCGTGCAGGATCGTTCAAGCCGATGTCGACATCAAGCGTTGGATGACGGTGCTCCCGATGGTTCAGCACGTGCGGCCGGCCCGCTGCCCCTGCTGCGACGCGGCCAGCCGTCCCGTCAACGGCCCGCTGGGGATGCGCGGTCACGGCCTGCGCGCGCGCCAGGTGTACGGCCCACACGATGCGGGCGACGCGCCCCAGCAGGTTACGGTGCAGGCTCGGCGCTACCGCTGCACCGCCTGCGGCGCGGTCGTGGTGGTCGTGCCCCGCGGGCTGCTGCCGCGGCGGCGCTACTCCGCGGCGGCGATCGGCTGGGTGCTGGCCCGCGTCGGACTCGAGGGCGCCACCACACCGGTCGTCCGCGCCGAGGTCTGCAGCGCCGTGGTCCTGGGCGTCGCGGCGGCCGAGCGGTGGCTGGCGCCGTCGCGATGGATCGACGCCAGTCGCCGTGGCCAGCTCTTCCCCCGGCTCGGACGTCACGGCGCCGACAGCACGCGCGCGCAGGTCGCCGAGCGCACGGCGATGCAGCTCGTGGCGCTGTCGGCTCGGGGCAGCGCCGGCACGCCTGCCCCTCACCTGGCGTTCCACGGCGCCGCGCTCGCAGCGTGATGGCCATTCGCAGGCAAACGCGAGGTCCGGCGACGCCACCCCGTAGGATCGGGCACGACGGCACGGATCCGGGGCACTGGGTTTCCACGGGGCGCCGAAACGCACCCGTGGAAAGGACCGTTCGTGGACCTCCTCAAACCCAGAGATCACGCGGAGGAAATCGCCCTCTTCCGCCACGGCATCATTGGCCAGCTCTGCGCTCGCGACCTCGAGCATGGCGATCTGGTCGAAGCGTTGCGCGCCCTCGCCAAGGAGCGCGTGCGCCCGCCCGGTAGCGCGTGCACGCGCTCCTTCGCGGTGCCGACCCTCGAGCGCTGGCTCTATGCCTACCGCCAGCGGGGGCTCGAAGGCCTCTGCCCTCGCGCCCGTCGGGATCGCGGTCGCGGCCGCGAGCTCGACCCCGTGTTGAGACAGCTGCTGTGCGACATCCGGCGGGAGCACCCCGGGGCCTCGGTGCCGCTCATCCTGCGCACGCTGCGCGAAGACGGACGCCTGAGCGCCACGGTCAGCGCCTCGACCGTGCGTCGCCTCTACCGTCAAGAGGGACTCGACAAGATCCCGCAGCGCGATGGCAAGGGGCCGACGACCCGGCTCAAGTGGCAGGCCGAGCGCCCTGACGCGCTCTGGCACGGCGACGTCTGTCACGGCCCGACGCTTCATCTCGACAGGCGAAGGATCCCCGTGCGGATCCACGCCCTGCTCGACGACGCATCGCGCTTCCTCGTCGCCATCTCGGTCGAGAGCGACGAGAAGGAAGATACCATGTTGCGGCTGCTCGTCCGTGCCGTCCGGCTCTACGGCGTGCCCGACGCGCTGTACCTGGACAACGGCGCAACCTATCGCGGTGACGCCTTGCGCCTCTTCTGCTCGCGCCTCGGGATCACGCTACTGCACGCGCGCCCCTACGACCCGCAGGCGCGCGGCAAGATGGAGAGATTCTGGCGCACGCTTCGGGAGGGGGTGCTCGACCACCTGGGCGCGATCACGTCGCTGGACGATATCTCCTCTCGTATCCAGGCCTTCATCGATGTCCACTACCACGCGTCCCCGCACGCCGGCCTGATGGGGCGCGCGCCGGGGCTTGTTTACGCGCCCGGGCAGCGCGAGATCGACGCGCTCTCCGAGACTCGCCTGCGCGACGCGCTCACGATCCGGCAGCGTCGGCGCGTGCACCGCGACACGACCGTCTCGGTCCGCGGGCAGCTCTTCGAGCTCGACCACGGCTACCTCGCCGGCCGCATCGTGACCGTCGCCTATTGCTTGCTCGACGAGCCAGTCGCCCCGGTCGTCGAGATCGAGGGGCAGCGGATCCCCCTTCGCCCCGTCGACCCGGTGCACAACGCGCACGTCAAACGGCCGCCACGTCGTTCCACGACGAGCGGCGCGTTGCCCACCGAGCAGCAGGTCGCCTTCGACCCAGGCGGCGTGCTGCGCGACAAGGCGGTGCGCGAGGCGGCCCGGGCGGCCGACGCGAAGGACCCCGATGGAGAGGAGGACCTCGATGCGATCTTCTGAGCTTAGCTTCTTCGGCCTTCGCACCGCGCCCTTCTCCAAAGAGCTCGAGGATGCCGAGCTGTGGTTGCCGACGTCGAAGCAGGTGCTCGTCGACGATCTCGAAGCCGCGCTCCTCGAGCGTGCCAGTGTGCTCCTCGTCGGGGAGCCCGGCGTCGGGAAGACGTGTGTGTTGAGGGCCTTACGGCATCGGCTACCCCAGGCAGGATTCCGTCTGACTTACTGCCACAATGCGACGCTCGGCCGCCGCGACTTCTACCGGTATCTATGCCATGCGCTCGGCCTGCAGCCGACATCTAGCGCCGCCAACCTGTTCCTCGCGGTCGAGCGGCATGTCCACGAGCTGCGAAGAGATCAGGTGCATCCGGTGTTTCTCCTCGATGAGGCCCATCTGTTGCACCCGGACATGATGGCGCATTTGCATATCCTCTTGAATCACGAGTGGGACAGCCGCGCCCTCCTGTCGATCATCCTTGTCGGCCTTCCGGAGCTCGAGGGCCGCATGGCCCTGCGGTCGCACCGCTCGCTGCTTACGCGCATCCATCACCGCTTCATGATCGAGCCGGCGACGGTGGAGGACACGGCGGAGTATGTCGCCTTCCGGCTGAAGGGCGCCGGCGCCGAGCACGAGCTCTTCTCGCGGGAGTCGCTCGCCGCTCTGCACGAGGTCGCGTCGGGCTCGCTGCGGGAGATCGACCGCATCGCCTCGGCGGCGATGCGGGAATCGGCGCGCCGGAAGCGGAAGCTGGTCGACCGTGACGCGGTAGCCCGCGTCGCGGAGGCACTCACGCTCTCCTCGGCGCTCGGCTGAACGGCAGCGCGCGGCCCGCGAGGCTCGTCGGCCTCGCGGGCCGTGTCGCGCCAGGCCCACGATGGCCATCGCCTCGCCGCGCCGACGGTGGCCGGCAGGATGCCCATCGCGCCGCCTGGCGCCGGGGGCAACGTCCACGATGGCCATCGGCGGAAAGAGACACTGCCGAGCAGCCGTGAGATGGCCATCGGCCAGGCGGGGCACGGCGCCATCAACGGGGCGGCTCGGTAACACGAGGGGTCGAGCCGCACCGGAGGCAGCGCCCGACCATCCTCGAGCGTCCCCGAGATGATGAACCTGCGCCTCTTCTCCGCGCCGTCGTCGAGGAGCTCGTCCCGATCGATCTGTGCGGTGAAGTTCGTGAGCGGCTGGCAATCCTCCATCACGCCGTCCGGCGAGGTCACCACGCACAGCTTTCGCTCGCGAATCGCATAGGAGGAGCGGGGCTGCGTCTGATCCGCTTCGGCCCTCCGGTTTCGGCTCTTCTCCTCGGCCTCTTTCAACGCACTGCGGAGATCGCTCTCCTTGATGCTGTGCTTGCGCAGCATCAGGGTGACCTGCTTCTGTATGGCGACGCCTCGCTCCTTGAGTGACCACAAGAACGGCAGGTCACCGAGGAGCGGGATGGCTTGCTCGGCGGAGACGCTCTTCGCGCGAGCGACTGGATCTGCGGCCACGGCGGCGTCGAGCACCTTGCGCAGTTCCGAGTTCCCGCTGGCGGCGAGGAGGTCGTCCGGCCCCTGGTCGCCACCGCCTTCGCGCGGCGGCAACGCCGCGAGCCTCACCTTCGCCCCCGCCAGCTCGAGGGCCATCGCCAGCCTGGCCTCGGCCCGCGCCACGTCCGCATTCCATGCCCGACCGGCGTCGGAGACGATGACGACCTCGCGCCGGAAGAGCGCCACCACGTTCCAGGACTCGTTGAGCTTGTAGTCCTTCTTCGTGAGCGTCGTCTGGACCCCGCCCAGGCCGACGGCGTCCCAGCCGTGGTGCTGGAGCGCGAGCGCCTTGCCCGGCGACTCGACCACATGGATCGGTGCGGAGCCCTCCACCTGGCAGCCCGGCGGGATGTAGATAGGGATTTCTCGACCCGCAGGTGCGAGGTAGCGGGGGTATATCTGATCGAGCCGGATTCGTGCATAACCTGGCGCGTTGGCGTACGGGATCGCGATGCCACCACAGGACAGAGGCTGCTCTCGGCCGAGCAGCTTCGCGCCCTCCTCCGCAGTAACCGATCGCCATCCGGCGGAGGCGGCACTTTCGGGATCGACGGCGCGTTCCCGGAGGTACGCGATGTGATGGGACTCAAAAGGTAGTCCGTGCTGCGTGGTGTTCCCGGCATTGGGGTCTTCGACCTGACATGCTACACTCATGATTCCTCCTTAATGGCTCCCTCTGCTTGGCGGCGACGGGAGCCGTTGTTCTTCTGGCTCAGCACAAAATCTTTATTGCCACAACATCCTGCGTCCCGATCCGTTGCGAATTCCGAGCGAGCCGCTGGATCCCGTGGCGCACATGGCGAGCGGTCGCACCGAGGTCGACGATGTTGTTCACCCCAGAGCAACAAGGTCACGCTCAACGAAGCTCCGGGCTGTGCTGCGTCCGTGCGCGGCAGCGCCGCTGGGTCGAAGCCTACGATTTCGAATGTCGCTGTCGAGCTGCCGGCATGACAGCTCAGTTATCCAGGTGACATTTCCTACCTGGTCCGCATGAGCCGCACAGGCGGAACGCCATTCGCTATCCCAGCAAAATAAGTCGCCCTGCGCCACTCCGGCCATTCTCCGGTGCGCCTAACCCGGGCGGGCGACGCAAGACCGCCCGTTTACGCTGGGCCAGCGCGCCCTTCCGCGAGGGCCGAGCTCACGAGAGGCTCGTTATGTTGGTATCAGACTACTCGTCTTTCGCCAGCAACTCTGTAGCCATTTTGCATCTTAATTGGTCGCGCGCAGAACCGAGTCAATCACGCGCACGACGCCCTCGACACCTTCGTTCTCGAACGCGCGTCGCAGCCGATCGCCTCCGAATGTGCCGACGAGCACCTCGTCCACCGAGCGCGGCTTGGGCTTCACGCGCTCCGCCTCGATGGCAGCAATAGCCCTTGCCCGGGCAAGGCGGACCCGCTCGGTGGGCCACCCAGCATTGGTATCTTGGAGGTCAGCTCCGCAGAGTACCTTGATGACTCCAGCGAGGGAGATCTCGTATGCATCGAACCCTGGAAGCTGCTGCACGTCGAATCCTGGGATCAGCTCGAAGTCGTTGGGGACCAGAACGGCTTCGTGAAAGCCGAGGAGGCGGCCATACACCAGTACAATGGGCACTCGCGCTCCATCCCTCGGCGCCTGCAACCGATCGAGCATTGTCAGCAGGTCCGGCGTCCGCTCGAAGTGTTCGAGGTACCGCAGAACGGTCTCTGTCGGAAGCAACGCCGCAAGAGGCTTTCGTTCCGCATATGCCATGAACTCGAGTTTGTCATCGAACGGAATCTGTTCTGCGAGCGGCTCCGTCGGATCGCACACCAGAATCGTGAAACCCGGACCGGTCTCGACGCTCTTGACCATGAGTTCCTTGATTCGATCATCCATCTGGCGCAACATGTGCTCGATGTTCGCGCGCACAACAGGACCCACATGGGTAGATAGGGGGATCCGCTCTTCGGACTTGCTACGAGGGGAATCTGATGGAATCCATCTGCCGTACCGAGGATCGCCGATGATGCCGAGCCCTTCGGCGATCGTCATCACCTCGTCGGCCGTGATGCCATACGTGGTCCCGACCTCCTCGGCGGTATAGACCCCCTCGTCCGCGGATCCGACGGGTTCTCGTGGAGCACCGGCTCTCTCCACCGAGGGGGCTGGACCATCGTTAGCGCGCATACACACAGAACGTGACTCGGTGGTGCAAGTTTCCGCACTCTTGTTCTCCTTGGAATCATCCTTCTTAGACATAAAGATCTCCATGAACAATACGACGTTAGCAGCGTCGTAGCTGTTGGTTACGCACTCCCGCCGTTCACTGTGATAGCGGCGGTCTGTGTTATTGCATTCCAAAGCTAATGTGCGCACTGGCGTTACTTAAGACGGGAGAACCAATACTCCGCAGCAGCACTCGGACCGGAATGGGCCCTACCGGATCCGACGGGGTACCCAGCCAACTTCATCCTTGCCGACGAACACCGGACTCCGCGGCCACGGCGTCCTCAATGTCTAAATCAACGTTACAGAGGTAGAGCTCAGGAACGTGGCCATGGCACTTGAACCAAACCGTTTGACACATCTCGATCCAGCTCCTGATCCAGATGCGGCCATCTCGCGCCGGATCCATCGTCGAGCGGAACTCGGACGCGTCTGGACGCCGCGAAGGGGAAGACGGCGAACGGCTCTACCCGCCGAGCTTGGAGTCGAGCGGACGTCTATGGTCGCCACGGTCAGGTCAGCCATGGACGGCCTCATGGGCTTGCAGAGCCAACTGAACCTTCTCGAGGCGCTCACGGATCGACAGTAGGATATCGGCCTGGATCTCGCCGGGCGTCACCTGGTTCAAAGCTTGCGCCACCTCGGCTAGTGCGCGGATCACCTTAGCCAATGAGCTCTGCTCGACGACATCCAAAGCATCGTTGTTCGCGGGCGAGGCAGAGCGAAGCGCGGTGGTGGTCGGCGACTCCTGTACGTCCACCTGCATCACTGTCGCGTCTGTCAGCGCCTCAGGCTGGATGGCGCTGCAGCCCGTATCCGCCGCCGCTCCGGCTGCCGACGCAGTTGGAGAAGGCCGCTCGCGGCGGCCGGCGGCCGCCAAGGCATCTTTGATCAGCCGAGCGGCCGGCTCGCCTTCCCGGCTCCGCGCGACGATGCGGTCGCGGATCGGCGAGTCGAGCTTGAGGAGCCGGCCAACATCGGTACGCGAGATCTTCGCGTCGCGCGCGAGCACCGCGTGCTTGATGTCCGGGCCGACCGCCTCGGCGAGCTGGTCGAGCTGCTCGGCGAACTGGGCATCCCGTCGAATCGTCTTCTCGCCGACATGATGCGCGGCGGCGAGCTGCCCCGCCGTCGTCAACCTCTGGTCAGAGTGACCAGCAGGCAGGTCCGTCCGGGCCCCCTGGTGCTTGTAGCTACTATAGAGCTTCCCCCGCAGATACGCCAGAGCCTCGGGCGTGAGATTGCGACGGCCCAGCTGGTGTTCCAGAATCCACGTGCGCGCCGTGTCCCGGTCCGACAGATGGATAGTCCGCACGGTGTAGCGGATGCGATGGCGCCGGCAGATTTGGTACCGGTTGTGCCCGTCCATCAAGATCCGCTGCTGCCCGTCGTCCCAGACAAGGAGGGGATCATGACACCCCTCGGTAAGGAGGTGCCGCTCGAGCTGAGCAAGTTCCTCCGGCGAGAGTGGAGGGATGAGCTTCGAGAACTCCTCGTCGACGGTGATCTCGATCTGCGGAACGCTACCCTCGGCCTCATCGGCGCTCTGCCCAGTCGCTGCACCCCAAGGGGGCGAGATAGCCTCGACGTCGGCGCGCACCGGATGTAGACAGCTGGGACACTCGATCATCTCGATCGCCTTCGCCGACGTGCCGCAGCGGGTGCATGTGTGCTCACGAGCAGCCTCGGCCCGGAGGTCCGCTTCCGATGCCGTCGTATTCTCGAGGAGCGCCTCACCGCAGTCCCGTTTCGGGCAGAGCAACGCGATGGTGCGGAGACCGAGCACACCGCAGTTTGCGCAGCGTTGGCTGCCGTCGTGCCCGTCGATCGCGTCTGCCGTTCGAGGCGCTCTGGCGTCGCATCCGTCGACCATCGGCGTCCTCATCGGGCAGTCCCCGAGAGCGAGCGGCCCGACTCGTCAAAGCGATGCGGGGGCGACGGTTGACGGACGATGCCCTGACGCAGGGTCGCCCTTGGCGCTGCACAGATGTTCAAGCTCACCTCCATCGTCGGCTGCTCCTACCGGACCACTATCTGGTGTCGCGTGGTGTTCCACGCTGGCGGGGGAGCGTTGCCGTAAACGGAGCGGTACAAGTTGCGGTACTTCTAGCTGGAGGAAGCCACTCAATGACGACGGGTAGAGGGAACGGCGAGACGACGAGGACGACCCCGCAGGGCTCTGGCCGGCCCCGGCGCCCGACGCGCGAGCACGCGGAGCATTCCTACGAGCTATCGTCGGAAACGCTCAGGGAGGCGGTCCTGGAGCTGCTTCGACTCGCGGTGGAGTACGAGACGCCACACGCACCGATCGACCCGCACCTGGCCGTCAGCGACCGCGCGATCCGTGTGGCAGTCGGGAAGCTCAGCGGCACGCCCACCGTCTTGAAGAAGGTGGTCCAGACCGTCCTTCGCCACCGTGATGAGCGCCGAAAGCTGGTCAAACAGGTGCGAACCGCGCAGGCGTTGCGCGAGGTCGCCGACCTTGTCCGGAAACGCAGGCAGAAATGGAACTCGGAGCAAGCTGACAGAAAAAGGAAAGGCTTGCCGAGCCGCTCCCTGAATCACAATGAACCGTTCCGGCGGGAGCTGACCGACTTCGTGCGGAGCCGCTTTGCTTGGTGGGAGGTGCCCCTGCCCAGCACGCTGCTCACGCGCGTGGTCGATGCGGCCGTCCCGCGCTCCACGTTCGATTTGGCCGACAAGGACGAGGGCTTGTTGCGACGACTGGCCAACGTGGTGGGCCACGAGGTGACTGACGTCGGTCCTGAGACGCTCGAAAAAACCTCCGCAGCGCTCGGCGGCCGTAAGCAGCGTGCAGGCCATTTCAAGCGGCCGTTGGACGCCAGGTGCATGCTCGACGACGAGCCGGTCGGTGGCTCGGAGATGCTCGGCTACTTGCTGCGCTTGCTCGCATCAAGAGGCCTCCCGGAACGACTCGTGGACGCGGTCATGAAGGTATGGAACGAGGAACTGCTCGCGATCGTGCGCCGCTACGACGCAGGGGCGCCCCCTTCGCGCGAGAGCCCGACCGATCCGTCCTGACATCCACCGTAAAGGCCGGACGCGCATTTGCGGCAAGAGCGGTAAGCGCCCGAGGTAACACGCGGGCATGCACGACGACGGTAGCTCGAGCAGCCAAGCACCGCTCGGCATGTACCCGCCGCATGCGGCGCCGCGGAGCGGCCGATGAGCAAGCGCCCCTCCGCCCCCGTCCCCCGACGCCCACGCGGCTGGCTCTCCTTGAAGACCGCCGCCGGGTACCTCGACATGCCGCCCGACGCGCTCCAACGCGCGCTCGAGTGCCGCGCCGTTCGTACGGCCGACGGCGACATCGAGGCGAACATCGGAGGCATCCGCGCCGGGAAGCTCGGGCCCTTCATGAGCAACCCCTCCTCCGAGCGCTGGCTTGCCACGGAGGGCATATGACCCGCGACATCCGCGGCGATGCTCGTCCAGTCGACGCGCCGGACGCGCCGGCGCCGCCGCCTACCGGCAGGCGAGCGATGACAGGCCCGACCACTCGGGATGAGCTGCCGCTGCTCCTCACCGCCGACGAGGTCGCGACCCTCCTCCGCACCACCCGGAAGGCCGTCTACGCGATGGCCGAGCGCGCCGCCCTCCCCGGCGCCGTCCGCATCGGCCGGCGCCTCCTCGTCCACCGCGACGACCTGCTACGCTGGCTCGACGAGAGGCGAGCGCCATCGCCGGGGAGAACCCGACGATGACGGTGAAAGTACGGCCGTACACGCGGTCGAAGAGGGAAGGCTGGGAGGTGGACATCTGCGTCACGATGCCGGGCGGCAGGGAGGTGCGCGAGCGCCGACGGGCCCCGGTGTCGACGAAGCAGCAGGCCCAGCGCTGGGGCGAGGCGAGGGAGCGGGAGCTTCTGCTCGAAGCCCTCACGAAGCCCGAAACCGAGGCCACGACGAAGGAGGTGCCCACGCTCAGCGAGTTCGCCCCGCGGTTCATCGAGGGCTACGCGGAGGCGAACCGGCAGAAGCCGAGCGGGATCGATGCGAAGAAGCGGATCCTGAGGCTCTACCTGGAGCCCGCCCTCGGATCGAGGCGGCTCGACGCCATCAAGAGCGAGGACGTGCAGCGGCTCAAGGCGCGGCTCGGCAGGCTCTCGGCGAAGACCGTCAACAACATCCTGTGCGTCCTGGGCAAGATGCTCCGCGTCGCGGTCGAGTGGGAGGTCATCCCCGCCATGCCGTGCCGCGTCGCGCTGCTCAAGGCCCCGAAGCCCGACAAGGGCTTCCTCGAGTTCGACGAGCTCGACCGGCTCGTCGAGGGCGCCCGGAAGGTCGGCTGGGGCGCGCACTTGATGGTGCTGCTCGGCGCCGAGGCGGGGCTCCGCCGGGGCGAGATGATCTCGCTCCGCTGGGGCGACGTCGACCTGGTTCGCGCCCAGGTCCACATCCGCCGGGCGGACTGGAACGGCATCGAGTCCACCCCGAAGGGCGGGCGCGGCCGCATCGTCGACCTGACGCAGCGGCTCGCGGCGGCCCTCAAGGCGCACCGGCACCTCCGCGGCGACCGCGTGCTCTGCGAGGACGACGGCTCGCCCATCACGGGGCGGACGGTCGCGCGCTGGATGCGGCAGGCGACGCGCCGAGCCGGGCTCGCCGTGCTGGAGGGCCCGCACATCCTCCGCCACACGTTCTGCTCGCACCTCGCGATGCGGGGGGCGCCCGTGATGGCGATCAAGGAGCTCGCCGGGCACCGCGACGTCTCGACGACCATGGGCTACATGCACCTGTCGCCGAGCGCGAAGCGGAGCGCGATCGCGCTGCTCGACGGGCCGCCCGCCGGGGCGGTCCGTGGAGAAATACTGGAACAGGCGGGGGTGCTGGTCGGAAAGGTCAGCAGTTCCGCGTAGTTACGTAGTGGGTCGACAGGGACTCGAACCCTGGACCTACGGATTAAAAGTCCGCAGCTCTACCGACTGAGCTATCGACCCGATTCAGCGGCCGGCGAAGCTAGCAGAAGGCCCTGGTAGGTTCCACCTTTCCTTTCCCGCCACGCCCGCCCGGCGTCTGCTTCCTGCCGGCTCCGCCTGAACTCGCCGCGGCCGGCGGGTGCGCTCTACGCGCACCCCCAGGCACAACGCTGCCCCTTCCGTCCCGTCCCGGCCCACCTCGTCCTCCCGCGCCTCCGCCCGCCCTCGGCTCCCCGGCTCCTCTCCCATCCCCCAACAGCCCGTCCTCGCCCATCCGCCCGTCCTTCCCCTCGCTTCCCCTCACGCCCCGCCTTCCTCACGCCCTCGCCTCGCGCTATGAGGTGCCGCCATGTCGCCGCCGCGTCCTTCCGCCGCCTCCAAGGAATCGTTCGCATCGCTCTTCGAGCAGTCCGAGGGGGCTGGCAAGCAGCGTCGCCGCCAGTACCACACGGGCGAGACCGTCGAGGTGACCGTCGTGGCGATCGCTCGCGAGGCCGTCTTCGCGGATCTCGGTGGCAAGCAGGAGGGCATGTTCGAGCGGCCGGCCCTGAGCGACGGCGATGGCAAGCTCCGGGTCGCGGTCGGCTCGCGCGTCTCGGCGGTGGTCTCGGGGGTCGATTCAGGCACCGGCCAGGTGCGCCTCACGCCGGTCGTCGTGCGCGCAAACGACGACGGCGACAGCGGGGCCTCGCTCGCTATCTCGGCTCCGGCCGCCGGCGGTGCGCCGCTGCTCGTCGAGGGAGCGCGGGTCAAGGGCAAGGTGACGGGCATCGAGCGCTACGGCGTCTTCGTCCAGATCGCTGGCACGTCGGGCCGCTCGGGTCGCGGCCTCGTCCCGACGGCCGAGACGGGGACGCCTCGCGCGGCCGACCTGAAGAAGCACTTCACCGTGGGCCAGGACGTCGAGGCGAAGATCCTCAACGTGGACGAGTCCGGCAAGATCCGCCTGTCGATCGCCGCGCTTCGCGTCGACGAGGAGCGCGGGCAGTTCGAGTCGTACGCCAAGGCCGAGCGCTCCGGCGGCAGCGCCGGCGGCGGCAACGACAAGGGCGCCAAGCCTGCCCCTCGCAACTTCGGCACCCTGGGCGACCTGCTGGCGAAGAAGGTCAAGCGCTAGGCGGACGCGTCAAGCGCCAGGCGGACGCATCAAGCGCCAGCCGAACGCGCCCCTTCGCGCGCTCGTCCCCCGTCCCGCGGCAGGAGATTGCATCGCCCCCGCCGTTGGGCGTACACCTCGGCCGCTCGGCTGCTCCGGGCTCTCGCTCCAGCTTTTCATGGCTCGCTGATCGCGCTCTCGCGCTCTCGCGCCTTCGCGTCCTCGCGTCAGTGCTCTCGCGATCGCGGTCTCGCTTCGCCCTCTCCGCCTCCGCCTCCGCCTCCGTTTCGCGTCGATGCCTTCCCTCGCTCGCACCTCCGCCCCCGGGTCCCTTCTCGCCGCTGGCTCCACGCTCGCTCTCCTGGCCGCCGCCTGCTCCCCAGCCCAGGACCCGCCCGGCAGGGCGACCGACGATCGCAACCTCGCTAACTCCGCTCCCCCTGCGGCCGCCGCCTCCCTCTCCTCCCCCGCTTCCTCCGCTGCGCCCGCCGTCCCGGCGCTCCCCTCCGCCGCTCCCGGCTCCTCGTCCACCGGTTCCGCCTCCCTCGCTTCCTTCGCCTCCGGCGCCTCCTCCGCGTCGCCCAAGGAGGCCACCCTCCCCGGCCAGGGCGCCAAGATCGCCAGCATCGCGATGCGCACCTGGATCTACGTCGCCCCCGACGAGCGCTCGACGAAGCTCGGCTACCTGCGCGCCGGCGCGGTCGTCGACCGCGCCGAGCTCCCGGCGGGCACCGAGGGCTGCGCTGGCGGCTGGTACCGGATCGCGCCGCGCGGCTACGTCTGTGTCGGCAAGGGCGCGTCGCTCGCGCTCGAGCACCAGGTGGTCGCCGCCGCGGTGCGCGGCCCGCGCCGGGGCGCGCCCGTGCCGTACCACTACGTCATGTCGGGCTCGCCCCCGCCGCACCTCTATTTCCGGCTCCCGACCGTCGAGGACCAGCGGCGCGTCGAGGGCTCCACGCTCAACGTCCACCTCGCCCGCGCCGCGATCGCGCCCTCGTCCTTGCCGCTCGACCCAGTGCCGGCCTTCCTGCTCGCTGGCCGGGATCTCCCGAAGCCGTATGGCGCCGAGGAGAAGCTCCACTACTCCGTGCACACGGGCCGCGCCAAGGAGAGCTCCGCCTTCGGTCTCATCACCACCTTCGAGTGGACCAACCGCCGCTTCGGCCTCACGACCGAGCTCGACCTCATCCCGCTCGATCGCACCCGCCCGGCGCGCCTCAGCGCGCTGCGCGGCATCGTGATCAAGGATCTCGACGCCGAGGCCCCCGCGAGCGCCTCGGACGCCGCCCCGCCGTCCGATCCCTCCTCCGCCGCCTCCGCGTCTGCCCCCCCCAGCGCCACCGCGCCCGCCGCCAGCTCTGCCGCCGCCGAGCCGCCGACCGACGGCGCGCCTCCCTCACCTCCACCGCCCCCTCCGCCGGGCACCGATCCGCGCATCGACCCCGCCCTGAAGGGCGCCCCTGCGTTCGTCCGCGTCCATGGCACGTCCCGGCATCGCCCCTCCGCGTCGGGCGGCTCGCTCGTCGACGCGGGCGTCGCGCCGTTCCGGTCGGGCTGGGTGCTCACCGGGCGCACGCGCGGGGGCGCGAAGGGGCTGCTCGAGACGACCGAGGGCTCGTGGCTCGCCGGCGACCACCTCGTCATCGCCGAGCTGCGCAAGGACCCGCAGGGGTTCGCGCGCGACGGCAAGAAGTGGATCGACATCTCGATCCGCCGCCAGATGCTCGTCGCGTACGAGGGCACGCGCCCGGTGTTCGCGGCGCTGATCTCCAGCGGGCGCAGCGGCATGGCGGATCCCGAGGAGACCGACGCCACCGTGCGCGGCTCGTTCTACATCCACGCCAAGCACGTCTCGACGACCATGGACGGCGACGACGAGGCGTCCGAGGCGTTCGACCTGCGAGATGTGCCCTACACGCAGTACTTCCACGAGGGATACGCGCTACACGGCGCCTACTGGCACGACGAGTTCGGCAAGGCGCGCAGCCACGGCTGCATCAACCTGGCCCCCGCCGACGCTGCCTGGCTCTTCGAGTGGACCGAGCCCGCCGTCCCGCCCGAGTGGCACGGCGCCGTCAACATCGAGGGCGGCGGCACGCTCGTCTACGTGCACGGCTGAGCTCCCTCGTGCGCGCCTGACGCCGCTCGTGCGGCCGAGATCCCTCGTGCGCATCTGACGGCGCTCGTACGACCGCTCCCTCGTACGCGCCTGACCGAACCCGATCCAGGGCTCCCGGCCAGGTTCCGCTCCGCCGGCGCGTCCGGCGGAGCGGCCAGCGCCCGCTCTCCCGCTGCTGTCTTGCCGTTCGCCCTGCCGTTACTGACAGGAGGCCGGCATCTGCGCGCCGAGCAGGAGGCCGCGCAGCGTCGAGAGCGCCTGCCGGCCCTGCGGCGAGTTCGCCAGACCGTCGCACGCCGAGGCCGCCGCGAGGTACCCGCCCTGCTGCTCCGGGGGCGCCGACTTCGCGTTCTGGCGCAGCGCCGCGCAGCACTTGCGGATGCCGCTCGGGTCGCCGGTTCCGACCACCTTCTTCCCGGCGTCTGCGTCCGCGACATCGGCGTCGGCCGCGTCCGCCCCGGCGTCCTCCTCGGGCACGATCTGCGTGGTGGGGGTCGGCGTCGGCGCCGGCGTCGGCACGGCCGGAGCCGAGGGCACCGGCGGAAGCTCGTCCTCCTCCTTCTTGCACCCGTTGCTGACCAGAGCCACCGCGAGGGGGAACGCCAGCGCCCCCAGAACCGTGAAGAGCCGTGTAGGTTTCATCTCACCTCAAGTATCCGATCCGCGTTTGCGTGGGAACTTCTGTTCGACGAGGGACGCCCCGATCGCAACCAACTTCCCCGAGCGCACGCGGTCATGATACCCGCCGACTGCACGCCCTCGGCGATCCGAGCGCTGGAAGTATGGGCGGCGCGAGTCCGCTCGCAAGACGGCGAACGCCGCCGACGGCGCTCGCCTCAGGCGCGCCCCGATCTCGTCTACGGGCGCGTCCGTCGCAGCGTACGACGGCGCGCGCAGCAAGCGCGGCGCGGAGCGGAGCGACGTGTGACCGCCGTCGCACCGCGCGCGCGCCTCTGGCCCAAGCGCCTGCGCGTGCGCATGTCCAATTCATGAAAGGACACGCCGACCGGCCGGCTGAGGGTCACGACTCCAGCGCTCGACCGATACGGCTGAAACAGAAGCAACCATGAAGAGCACGCAGCACAAGGAGTGGAGGAACGAACATCGATCCGCCGTCACCAGCCCCGCTGAAGACACCTCGGTCGCTTTCGCGCTGGACGCGCAGCCGCCCACCGAGAACGCCGTCGCCGCGCCCTCGCCCGCGGCGGCCGCCTCGGACGACGATCGCGGCCCGCCCTCGGGGCTCATCGACCTGATCGCGCTGAGGCCCAGCGACGAGAGCGCTCAGCCCCGGGTCCTCGACCTCTTGCCGGTCTTCCCGTTCGGCGAGCCGCCCCCGTCGGCCCGCGCGCCCGTCTCGGCCAGCGCGCCCGTCTCGGCCAGCGCGCCCGCGACGCCGTCGCACGACGCCCCGCGGCGCGCGTGGCACGCCCGCTCGACCGCCGCCCTGCTCGTGGCTGCCGCCGCGGTCGTGGCCGTCACCGCGGGCCTCGCGGCGACGCGCGCCGCCGACCCCGGGCCGCCTGCGACGGCCGGGCTCGCCGCTGCGGCGCGCGACGCCGAGGCGCGGCTGCCGCGCCTCGCGGCGCCCGCTGCCGAGCCCGAGGAGCGCGCGCAGATCGCGCCTCAGGCCGAGCGCACGATCGCCAGCGTCGCCGGCGACGAGCCGGACTCCGCCGTCGCCGCGCGGCGCACGCCTGAAGGCCGCACGCGTGTCACCGGCACGGCGGCCCCGCAGAACGGCAAGAGCGGCCCCGCCGCGCCGGACGCCGCCGACCGCCGCGCCCCCGCCGACCCTTGCCGCGGCGACCTCATGTGCGCCATGCGCCGCGCAGCAGGCGGCTGATCCCACGTCGCTCCGCGGCGGCTCCACCGCCGCCGCGGAGCGCCCGCCCCCTCACCGCTCCGCTCGGCATCCTCCACCGCACTCTCGCCGCGGAGCGCCCGCCCCCTCACCGCCCCGCTCGCCATCCTCCACCGCGCTTTCGCCGCGGAGCGCCCGCTCCCTCACCGTTCAGCCCGCCACCCTCCACCGCGCTCTCGCCGCGGCGCGACCGCCCGCTCATTCACGCGGAGGCGGGGCTCGATCCGGTCGCGGAGCCGGCGTGCACGGCGATCGAGTCGAGCAGGCGGTTCAGGTCGAACGGCTTCGCGACCGACGCGCACGCGCCGACCTCGCGGGCCCAGGTGCCGGCGTCCACCGCCGCCGTCATGACGAGGATCGGCGCGCGCGGACCGGGGCTCGACGCGTACGCGCGCGCGAACCCCCAGCCGTCCATCACCGGCATCCGCATGTCGAGCAGGATGAGGTTCGGCCTGTTGCGCTCGAGCAGCGCGAGCGCGGCCTCGCCGTCGCTCGCCGAGAGGACCTCGTAGCCCTCCTCGATCAGCGTGATCTCGAGCATCTCCCGGATCTCCTGGTCGTCGTCCACGATCAGGATCTGCTTGCGCCGTTTCACGCGGCTCCTTTCGGTTTGCAGCTTGGCTCGGGGCTCGTCGTTCGCCGTCCCCTCCACCCCGGTTCCACAGTACCCGTCTGCCACGTTAACCCCCCACACGGGCGCTTCCCCTGCGATCGTCACCCCACGCAAACGATGTCACGCCCGCGTCCCACGTCGCACGTGACAAGCGCAATCTCGACCGCGGAACCCGTTCGGGTCAGAAGCTCACGAACGTGGACGCGCGATCGTGGGCGCGGACGGCGCGGACGACGCGGCCTCGCCGTGAGCCTCCATCCTGGGCAGAAGCGACGCGTCGAGCTCGGTCCTCCCTTCGCTCGCGAGCCGCTCGATCGCGCTCGCCGCGCGCGCGACGTCGTCCAGGAGCAGCCCGATCGCCACGCCGCCCGTGCCATCCGGCACGCCCGCGAGCCGAGCGTGCGCCTTCCTGAGCAGGCGCACCGCCCCGGACGGGCTCCGCATCCTCGTGAGCTTGTGCATGGCCGCGGCGACGAGGATGAGCCCCTGGAGGAACGCCTTCCGCACCGGGTGCGGCTCATCGCGCCACCCGACCTCCCACAGCTCGTGCGCCTCGAAGAAAAGCCCGGCGCGATACGCTCCGAGCCCGCGCTGGACGATCGCTTCGAGCTCGACGTCGGCGGATGTCATGGCGCGGGGCAGCGGGAGGCGCGGGGAAGATAGCACGCCGATCCGCGGGCACCGCGCCGCGCTCCGTCCCCGCGGTGCTAGGCTCGGCGCGTGCAACGGTGGATCCTCGTCGCGGTGATCGCTGGGCTCCACCTGCTGGCGTTCTCGATCGGCATGTTCCTGCGCCGCCGCCGGCGCCGGCGCCGCCCGCCGCGCTGACGCGCCGCGCGCGCTCAGCGCGCGAGCAGGCTGCGCAGCCGATCGAGCGCCGCGGGGTGGACCCGCACCGACAGCCGGCCGCCCTCGTCGCCGTACTCCTCCGAGACCACGCGCGCGTTCTCGTAGATCTCGCCGATGAGGCTCTGCTTCGCGTACGGCAGGAGCAGCTCGGCCTCCACCATCGACTCCTCGAAGAAGGCGATGATCGACTCGCGCAGCGCCGCCACGTCGGCCGGGATCTTCGCCGAGAGCAGCGTCGCCTCCGGGAACTCGAGGCGCAGCGCGTCCCGCTCCTCCTCCGACAGCCGGTCCACCTTGTTGAGCAGGAGCCGGCTCGGCACCTCGCTCGCGCCGATCTCGGAGAGCACGCCGCGCGTCACCCCGAGCTGATCGCGGAACGTCGGGTCCGACGCGTCGGCCACGTAGAGCAGCAGCGACGCCTCGAGCGCCTCGTCCAGGGTCGAGCGGAAGCTCGCCACGAGATCGTGCGGCAGCTTCTTGATGAAGCCCACCGTGTCCGAGACGAGGATGCGCGGCCGCACCTCCGGGTGGAGCGCGCGCACCGTCGTGTCGAGCGTCGCGAACAGCTTGTCCGCGACGAGCACCTCGCTGCCCGTCAGCGCCCGCATCAGCGACGACTTGCCGGCGTTCGTGTAGCCGACCAGCGCGACGCGGCGCTGGCCCTGCCGCAGCGCGCGGCGCGTCGACTGCTCGCGCTGGACCGAGGCGAGCTCGTGCTTCAGCTCCGCGATGCGATCGCGGATCTTGCGGCGATCGAGCTCGAGCGCGCTCTCGCCGGCGCCCTTGCCGCCGATGCCGCCGCGCTGCCGGTCCCCGCCGCCGCCCGTCTCGCGCAGCCGCGGCGCGACGTAGTTGAGGCGCGCGATCTCCACCTCGAGCTTCGCCTCGCGGCTCCGCGCGTGGCGGTGGAAGATCTCGATGATCACGCCGGCCCGGTCGAGCACCTGCGCGCCCGTCGCGCGCTCCAGGTTGCGCGCCTGGCTCGGCGAGATGTCGTGGTCGACCGCCACGATCGTCGCCCGGCGCGCCGCCGCCTGCTCGGCGCCGCCCGCGCCCGGCGCCGCATCGCCGTCGTCGTCGTCCGCTGCGTCGGCGTCGTCTCCGCCGAGCTCGCCGTCGCCCTCGTCCTCGCCGCTCTCGGCGGCCCGGCGCGCGCGCGCCTTGTTCTTCCGCTCCGGCGCGCCCGAGGGGACGACGCCGCTGCCGCCCGTGAGCTCGGCGAGCTCCTTCAGCTTCCCCTCCCCGAGCACCGCGGCCGCCGCGAGCGCGCTGCGGCGCTGCGACACGGTCGCGATCACGTCGAAGCCGAGCGTGTGCACGAGGCGGCCCAGCTCGGCCAGATCAGCGGCGTGCTCGACATCGTCGACGCCGGGGAGCTGCACCCCGACGAGCACAGCGAGAGGACGTTCCTGGTTGGTCGTGGTCATAGATTGCGTAGGAGCGCGGGAGCTTCGCCCCATCCGGCCCCGCGACGCAAGCCGCCGCGCGCGCCAGAGAGCGCCCTACGGCGATCCTCGGAGCTCACCTCGGCGCCGATCACGAGCTCGCGAAGGCCCACCCCGACGCCGGGTCGTCACGCCCGCGGGACGCGCGCTCGCCCGCGCTCGCCGTCACCCCCGCGGGGCGCGCGCTCGCCCGCGCTTGCCGTCACCCCCACGAGCGCGCGCTCGCCCGGGGCGGCTCACCTCGACCGCGCCGCCTCGCGGTGGAGGCGCGCTGTCTCGATCGCCAGCGACGCGAGGCGCCCGAGCTCCGCGGCGACGTCCGTGTCGTCCTGCCGGAGCTCGCGGTCGACCGTCCAGAGGCTCAGGAGGCCGAGCTTGCGGCCGCGCGCCGCGAGCGGCACGAGGATCGCCGAGCGGGCGCCGAGCTCCCGCAGCGCCGACAGGTGCTCCGGCCCGCGGGCGACGCGCTGCAGCCACGGGTCGGTGACCAGCGGGACCAGGGTGACCTCCTTGCGGGCCAGCGCCTCGGCCAGCGGGCCGGTCTCGCCGAGCAGCAGCGGCGGGTGCTTGAGGAGCCGCGGCAGGAGCGCCCGCGCCTCGGGCAGGCGCGCGGACGCCACGAGCCGCGGCAGGCCGCCGCCGTCGTCCAGGTCGAGCGCGCAGAGGTCCGCGAAGCGCTCGCCGCCGAGCCGCACCACCTGCTCGACCGTCCCGTCGTGGTCGAGCGACTCCGCCATCAGCGCGCTCGCCTCGACCAGGAGCTCGCGCGCGCGCTCCGCCTTCCGGAGCTCGGTCACGTCCTCGACCACCATCACCGCCGCGGTGATCCGCCCCTCGCCGTCGCGCACCGGCGTGGCGCTGAAGCTCCCCCGCCGGGGCTCCCCGTCGCCCCGGATGAACTCGAGCTCCTCGCGGACGACCGTCTCGCCGCCGTGCAGCGCCCGGAAGAGCAGCCAGCGCGCGCGCTGGTCGTCGTCCGCCTCGCTGAGCAGCGTCCGCAGCGGGGCGTTGCTCGGCGTCTCCTCGGGGCCGCGGACGATCTCCGCGAACCGCCGGTTGCTGAGCGCGATCGCGCCCGACGCCCCCTCCGCGACGGCGATGCCGACCGGGAGCCGCTGGATCGCCGTCTCGAACCGGCCGCGCTCCGAGGCGAGCTGCTCGCGCAGCTGCGCCTGGGTCGCGAGCGCGGCCGCGCGCTCGGCCGCCTTCCGGAAGAGCAGCCGGTCCCCCTCGGAGAACTCCCCCACGCGGCGGGAGCTCACGACCGCCACGCCGACGAGGCGCCCCTCCGCGAGCATCGGCACGCCGTAGAGCGCGTGGAGCGCGTCGCTCGGGCGCTCGCCCTGCGCGCCCGACTCGGGCCCCGCGGCGCCGCCCCCGGCGTCGGTGGCCAGCGGGTCCGGCGCCGCCGAGCGCAGCGCCACCGGGCGGCGCTCGCGGACGACGCGGCCGATGAAGCCCTCGGCGAGCCGGAAGGCGCGCAGGCCCCACAGCGCCTCGTCGACGCCCATCGCCGCGCGCATGCGCAGCACCTCGCCCTCGAGCAGCAGCATCACCGCCCAGTCGACCGACCGCGCCGACTCGAGGAGCACCTCGAGCAGCCGCCGCAGGAGCCGGTCGATGTGCGCGTTGCCCATGCCCTCGGCCGAGACCCGATCGAGCGCGCCGAGCGCGCGCTCGCGCGCCGCCGCGCTCCGCGTGGCCGGATCGATGATCACCTGATCGAGCGCCTCGTGCAGGACGGTCATCTCGAGCCACGACGGCTGCGTGCCGGTCCGCTCGATCGCCCGCAGCACGCAGCGGCGCAGCACCGAGTAGTGCGCGGTCACGTCCTCCAGATCGAACCCATCGCGGAGCCGGTCGAGCACGCGGAAGCCGAGCAGCGGCTCGGGGAACTCGGCCGACAGCGACTCGACGCCGGTCCACGAGTCGCGCGCCTCGTCGCCCTGCGGCACCACCGCCGCGGACACGGCCGCGTCGAGGCGCTCGGCGATGCGCTCGAAGACGGCGGGCAGCTCCTCGCGCAGCGCGAGGTAGCCCGGGGATTGCTCGCCCGGCGCGCGGCGTCGCTCAGCCCGCTCCCACGCCTCCAGGATCCCCGCGCTGTGGTTGCGGAGGAAGGCGGCGAGCGGCGACTTGGGAAGGTCTCTAGGGGCCATTCACGCGCTGGCCGGAGCCGAGGCACCCTCAGTCTACGTCAGCCTGCGATGACGTAGATCCAGAAACGAACGTGATCGCGTCCCGTCCGCCGGCTCTCCCGGGGACGGCTGGCCGCCGCCGCGGCGCGCCTCGTCCGGCGCTCGGCCGGATCCCTCCGCCAGCGCTCGCGGGCGCCCTTGCATAAGCGGTTATGAAGCGCTCATCGAGCGCGCTCCGGCGCGCCGGCCTGCGTGCGCTGGCGCGCCGCACGTCGGCGCACCCACGCGTCCGTTCGCGCCGCCTCAGGGGCCGCCCCACGCCGGGTCCCCGAGCGCGCGCTCAGGCGGCGCCCGCCCGCGCGCCCGCGTTCGCCCGCCGCCGCCCGATCGCGAACGCGCCGGCGACCGCGAGCGCGAGCCAGATCGCGCCGCCCCTGCCGGGCGGCGCCGCGGCCTGGGCGCCCGCCGCGCCGAGCTTGCACCCGCACCCGCCCGGCTCCTCCGCGGGCGGCGGGCCGGATCCTCCGCCGCTGCCCCCGCTGCCGCCGGTCCCGGCGCCGCCGTCGCACTGCTGCGAGCCGATGGTGAGCTCCGTCGCGCCCCAGAGGGCGGTGCAGGTCGACGCCACGCCGCTCTCGGGCGCGCACTCGAGCGGGCCGCAGAGCCCGTCGAGGTGCATGAGGGCGGTGAAGCTCTCGCCCTCGTCGCTCGACCTGCCCACGGTGAAGCCGTCGGTGAACTCGTCGCCGCAGGCGAAGACGCCCTCGGCGGTCCAGGTCAGGCACCGCGCGCCGACGTCCGAGATCTTCTCGAACTCGAGCGAGCTCGTCGACGCGCGCCAGATCCCGTCCTGGGGGCCGCCCACGATCACGCTCGCGCCATCCGGCGACAGCGCGAAGCCGAGGAGGTTGCCCTGGCCCTCGAAGATCGTGGTGAAGGTCTGCCCGCCGTCGCGCGTGACGAGCAGCGCGTCGCTCGGCTCGCCGTCGAGCCGCACGTAGACCGTGTCGGGGTCGGCGGGATCGATCGCGCCGAGGTAAGGCAGGCGCGTGTCGTCGCTCTCCGGGATGTTGAGCCGCTCCCATGTCTCGCCGCGATCGTCGGTCCGCTGGAGCGCTCCGGCGTAGTCGGGCGCGCCGAAGCGGCCGCTCACGTACACGCGCTCGCGGCGCGACGGGGCCGCGTCAACGGTGTGCGCGAGGAAGTCCTCGGGCAGGTCGACGCCCGCCTTCGTCCAGGTGTCGGCGTTGTCGCGGGTCTCCCAGAGCTGCGTCAGGAACCGCCCCGACCCGAGCCCCGTGCTGACGACGAGCACGGCCCGCGAGGGGTCCGCGCGGTCGGCCGAGAGGTCGATCACGTAGCGGTCCAGGAGGTCGCCCGGCGCGAACGACCAGTCGCAGCCGCCGTTCTTCGAGGCGCTGAGCCCGTCGAAGACGCCGGCGATGATCGTCCCGTCGGCGAGGAAGGCCAGCATCGGGTCCTCGTTGTCGCCGAAGCCCACGACCGGCTCGCAGATCCAGCGCCAGCGCTCGCCGCCGTCCTGCGATGAGAGCAGGCCGTAGGTGGCGCGCACGATGAGGCGCGACGGGTCGCTCGGGTGGGTCGCGATCTGGCCTGCGGCCGGGAAGCGGCCGTTGGCCGAGGCGGGCGCCGCGAGGGCGGCGACCGAGAGCAGCGCCGCGGCCGAGAGCGCGCGGCGCCGCGACGCGCGACGCGCGCGGGGGTCCTTCTCTGCAGGGATGAGCACGGCGCGCAAGCGTAGTAGAACCGCCGCGCGGCCGCACCCGAGCCCCGCGCGGCCGCGAAGCGGACGCTGGGGTTCGGGGCGAAGCCCCGAGGAAACAAAGCTAGGGCCGCCCGCGCGAAGCCGCCGCGAAGCGGCGCAGAAGTCCGGCCATCTATGGCCGGACTTCTGGCGGGCGGAACTAGGGCACCTCGTACTCGAACGCCGTCTCGTCGATGAGGGAGGAGTCGAGGGCGCGGAACTGCACGTCCCAGAGGCCTCCCATCGAGAACGGGACGTCGGCCACCTCGTAGAGCCCGGGCTCGATCTCCTTGCCCTCGTGCGTCGACGACCCGTGGGCCATGCCCAGCATCATCGCGAGGGCGCGCAGCCTGATCCGCTTCACCGGGTTGCGGGAGTCGGTCCAGGTGAGCCGCACATAGAACGTGTTCTTGCCCCGGCCGATCGGCGCGATCGGCTCCACCGCGAACTCGACGCGACCGTTCCGGCCGACGCCCGCCCGGCTCCCGGAGTCCTCGCCCTGGTCCGCGTGCGGCGCCCCGCAGCCCTGCGCCAGGCCGAGCACCAGGAGGGCGATCACGGCGCGGCGCGCTCGCGCCGCGGTGCTCGCCGGGGACGATCCTGCCGGCGGCCGATCATGAGGCTCAGTCATGTCTCCCCCACACGTGACGGAGGCCGGCGGACAGGGCGACGAACGCGCCCTCGTTGCGGCCGATGCCCGAGATGGGCAGGTCCACCTCGACGTTGCCCACCGCGGTCCAGCGCGCGCTGAGGTCGTGGGCCAGCACGGCGAGCACCGCCGTTCGCTCGCGCGCCTTGCCCCGGAGGAGGTGGCCGCCCTCGCGCGGCGGCCCCTCGCGCTCGTAGAGCGCGCCCGCGGCGAGCGAGGTCCCGGACGACCACACGGGCCCCGCCGCCGCGAGCAGCTGCGCGCGCTCCCCGGGCGTGATCTCCTCGCCGCCCGGGAGGTGGTAGCTGGTGCGGACGCTGGCCGAGGCGGAGAGCAGCGCCTGGAACGAGCCCCACGACTTCTCGAACAGCATCCCCGGCCGGAACTCGGCCACGCCGAGGCCCGTCGCGTCGACGCCGAGCGGATCGAGCGCGGCGTCCTGGATGCGCCCGGTCGGGATCGACACGCCGAGCGTGAACGCGGCGGCCGGGATCCACGGGGACGCTCGATCGCCGACGAGCGTGATCCGGCCCGCGACGTTGACGTCGCCCAGGCCGCCGCCCGACGGGTTCCCGCCACCGGGCGCGCCGGCCCACGCGACCCTCAGCGGCACGGCGACGCCGAGCTGGACGTGCTCCTTGACCCGCACCATCCACCCGACGTCGGCCCTCAGCTCGCGGTGGTAGATGCCCTCGCCGGAGGGCTCGAAGCCCCGGTCCACCGTCCACGCCCCGATCTGCTCCGTGAGCCGGAGAGAGAAGCTCGCGGCGGCGCGCTCCGACGGGGCGAGCCACTGCGCCGCCCCGTGGCCCGTCCCGCAGCAGGCGGACGCGCGCGCCGCCGTCGGAGAGACCGCGAGCGACAGCAGCACCGCGGCACAAGCGAGGGCTCTGGGCAGCACGGCGCTGCTATAGGCGACGCCGCCGCCCGTCGCCAATGCGTCATGTTGTCGCGCCGGAGCTGCCTGATCAGGCCTCAGGCGCCCCCCGCAGCGCGCCGTCCAGGCTGCGCGGCCTCAGCCCCCGAGGGTTTGCCGGTAGACCTGGACGTAGCGGCGCGCGGGCCGATCCCAGCCGAGGTCGAGGCGCATGATGCGGCGCTGGACCGCGGGCCAGCGGGGCGACGTCCACGCGCCGAGCGCCCGCTGCACGCCCCCGAGCAGCGAGGTGGCCGTCGGCTTGTCGAAGAGGAACCCCGTGCCCGTCTCGAGCTCGGCGTCCAGGTCGACGATCGTGTCGATGAGGCCTCCGGTCCGGCACGCGATCGGGGCGGCGCCGTAGCGCTGCGCGTAGAGCTGCACGAGGCCGCACGGCTCGAAGCGCGACGGCACGAGCACGAGGTCCGCCGCGGCCATGAGCCGGTGCACGACGGCCTCGCTCACGCCGCCGAGGAACTTCGCCCGCTCCGGCGCCTTGGCCGCGGCGGCGGTGAGCTTCTCCATGAGCTCGGGGTCGCCCTCGCCGGCCACGACGACGCTGACGTCGCCCTTCAGGATCTTCGGCATGGCGCTCGCGAGCAGGTCGCTGCCCTTCTGCGCGACGACCCTGCCGATGGAGACGAGCAGCGGGCGCTCCGGCCGGATCTCGAGCCCGAGCTCCTGGAGGAGCGCGCTCTTGCAGCGGCCCTTGTTGCTCACGTCCTCGGCGTCGTAGCGCGCGATGATGGCCGGGTCGGTCATCGGGTTCCAGACCGCGTAGTCGATGCCGTTCACGATGCCGGTCAGCTGGCTCGCCCGGGTGCGGAGGACGCCGTCGAGCCGCTCGCCCTGCTTCGGCGTGAGGATCTCGTTCGCGTAGGTGGTCGAGACGGTGGTGAGCGAGTCGGCCGCGAGGATGCCGCCCTTCAGGAAGTTGAGCTGGCCGTAGAACTCGAGCCGGTCCGGCCGGAAGTGGTCGTTGTCGAGGCCGAGGTACGGGAGCGTCTCCTTCGGGAAGAGGCCCTGGTGCGCGGCGTTGTGGAGGGTCAGCACGGTCCGGCCGGGGCCGGGGACGGGCTGCTGGTGGCGCAGCAGGTACGCGACCATGGCGGTGGGCCAGTCGTGGACGTGCACGATGTCGAACGGCGACCCGGACCGGGCGCGCTGGCGGACGAGCTCGACGACGGCGCGGGAGAACAGCGAGAAGCGGCGCCCGTTGTCCTCGTAGTCGCGCCCGTCCTCTCCGTAGATGCCGGACCGATCGTGGAAGCCTGGCACGTCCAGGACGACGAGCTCCACGCCGGTGCTGAGCCGCCCGTCGAGGAGCGTCACCTGGATCGGCCCGGGCGCGACCTGCGGGTCGACCTCGAGCGGCATCGGGGTGAGGCGGCGCGCCATCATCAGGCCGCTCGACTCGAGCGCCCGGTAGCGCGGCAGCGCGATCGTCACCTTGTGGCCGAGCAGCCGGAGCGCCTTCGAGAGCGACGACACGACGTCCGCGAGCCCGCCGACCTTGATGATGGGCGCGATCTCGGAAGCAGCGAAGAGGATGTCCATGCGGGCGCCGTGTGTAGCACGAACCGGGGGGCGTACGGGGCGGGTTCCGCACATGCGGGCGGGGGGTTCTCGCGGGCGGACGAGCCAGATCATGAGCCCGCGGGCGCACGAGGGGGAGGCCTCGCCGAGCTGCCCGGCCCGAGGAGGCCCTGCTCGCCGCGGGGGACGTGCCCGGCCGAGACACGCCGCCCCGGCCTGTGTATCTTTTTCTTGTGAGAAGCACGCTTATCTTCCCCAGACTCTCTCTGCTCCTCGCCCTCCTGGCCGCCGGCATCGCCGTGAGCTGCGGCGGCAAGGGCGACGGCGACAGCAGCTCGTCCCAGGGCTCCGGCGCATCCGACGGCGACGGCGGCGGCGGCGGCGCGACGGGCAGCAGCAGCAGCGCCAACACCGGCGGCTCCGAGCCGATCTTCGTCGGCAGCGGCGGCGGCCTGATCACCACCAGCGGCGGCGGCGGGGCCGGCGGCAGCTGCCAGCAGCTCGACATCGCGTTCGAACCGCAGACGCCGACCGTGATGATCGTCGTCGATCGCTCCGGCAGCATGTACGACAGCGGCTACTGGGATCCGCTCCAGACCGCCGTGCTCAACGTCGTCGAGGCCCTGCAGGCGAAGGTGCGCTTCGGCTTCCTCACGTTCACGGGGATCGCTCCGACCCAGTGCCCCCTGCTCACGGGGACCGACGTCATCGCCCTCAACAGCCACGCCGACATCGCGGCCGCGTACGAGGAGGCCTCCATGCGGCCGGGCCAGAAGCTCGAGACGCCCACCGGCATGACCTTCAACGAGACGATCATCCCCGATCTCGTCGCCTTCGGAGAGCCCGGCCCCAAGTACATCCTCTTCGTCACCGACGGGGAGCCCGATCGCTGCGACGACGGTCCCGCCGTGTGCGCGCGCGACGACGTTGTAGCCGCGGTGCAGTCCGCGTACGCGCAGGGCATCGGGACGTTCGTCTTCGGCCTGGGCGAGGGCGCGTTCGCGGAGCACCTCCAGGACGTGGCGAACGCCGGCGCCGGTCAGCCCGTCCGGCGACCCCAGAACACGACGCAGGACTGCTTCGACGGCGCCGGCACCTACGCCGACGTCGGCGGCTCGGCGATGTACTACACGCCGGACCCGACCAACGCGACCGCCCTGGAGAACGAGCTCAACGCGGCCATCTCCGGCGCCAAGAGCTGCACGTTCGACCTCCAGGGCTCGATCGCGGTCGATCTCGATCACGCGTCGGAAGGCCAGGTGCTCATCGACGGCACGCCCGTGCCCTACGACGCGCAGAACGGCTGGACCATGGAGAGCCCGACCCAGCTCGTCCTCGTCGGCGACGCCTGCGAGCAGCTCAAGAGCGCGACGCAGGGCATCTCGTTCAACTTCCCCTGCGAGATCATCGACCCGCTGTGAGCAGCGGCCGCCTTTTCCGCGCGCCCGGCCGGCGCTTTTGCTAAAGGCGTACGGCAACCTCGACCCATGACCAGGATCAGCGCGCGGGAGCTCGCCGGCACGAGCGGCCCCTTCGGCCGCGGCACCCCGGTGGTGCGGCCCGAGGAGGTGCCGGAAGGGTCGGTCGTCACCGTGCTCCGCGTGCCGCCCGAGTCGGCGGGCATGCGGCTCGACCGGTTCGTGCAGACCCAGCTCAAGCGGACGAGCCGCACGCGCGCCGCCGAGATCGTCGCGCGCGGCGCCTACTCCCCCGAGGCGCGGCGCCTGCGCGGCAGCGACCGCGTGCGGCCGGAGCAGTGCATCCTGCTCTGGCGCGAGCCGTGGGACGAGCAGGCGCCCGACACCCCGATCCCTGTCGTCCACGAGGACGAGGCGCTGCTCGCCGTCAACAAGCCGCCGGGCCTGCCGGTGCACCCCACGGCGCGGTACCACAAGAGCACCGTCATCAAGATGATGGAGGCCGCGCGCCCCGGCGAGCGGCTGTTCCTCGCCCACCGGATCGACCGCGAGACGAGCGGCGTGCTCCTCCTCTGCCGCACGCCCGAGGCCGACCGGAAGGTGAAGGCGCAGTTCGAGGAGCGCACCGCCGTCACGAAGCGCTACGCCGCGATCGCGTGGGGCTGGCCAGAGCACGACACCTTCCGCGTCGAGCTGCCGCTCGAGCTCGACACATCGAGCCGCTACAAGGTCAAGATGCGCGTCGCGCCGCCAGGCCGCGGCCTCGCCTCGGCGACCGCGTGCGAGGTGCTGGGCCGCCGCGCCGATCCCCTCACCGGCCGCCGCTACGCGCTGATCGGCTGCACGCTCGAGACCGGCCGGCAGCACCAGATCCGGGTCCACCTCGCGTCGAACGGCCTGCCGCTCGTGGGCGACAAGCTCTACGGGCCGGACGAGGGCATGTTCGCGCGCGGCGCCGACGGCGTGCTCACCGACGAGGACCGCCGCGCGCTCGAGCTCGACCGCCACGCCCTCCACGCCGCGCTGCTGGAGCTCACGCATCCGGTGACAGGCGAGCGCGTGCGCATCGAGGCGCCCCTCTCGGACGATCTGCGCACCTTCTGGGATGCGCTCCACGCGTGATCCACGCGTAAATCACGCGTAACTACGCGCCAAACGCGGCCCCCGGGCCGCGCGCCGCGGCGCCAGCGCGCGGGGGTGGTCCCGGCGCGCCGGATGACGACACCTGCGCGCAAGCTCGCGCAAGCTCGCGCAAACTGACACCCGCGGGCCGGATCAGGCTCGTGTGGCGAAACGGTGGAGCGGCGAGAGCCCCTCGCCAGCGGCTCCGGATCTTGTGCCGCCTCGCCGACTTACGTACGATGACCCGGATGACGCGTGCGCGAGACGACCTCGAGGCGCTGCGGGATCCAGCGCTTCGGTCCACACCGCTCGAGGCCGAGAGCTCCGCCCAGAGCACGGCATCCGGGCCGATGGATCCAGGTCCGGAACAGACGAGCGGCGCCCCCGAGGCGCCCTCTCCAGCAGAGCGCCAGGGCGCCGACGAGCCGCAGCAGGCGGGCTCGGAGCGGCCGGACGCGGCCGAGCTGCCCGCGCCCTCGGTCGGAGAGCCGCCGCAGGCCGACCCGCGCGCCCGGGGCGACGAGAGCCTGGATCGCGAGCGCTACGAGCGGTACGCGATGCCGGCGAGCGACCTGCCCGCGGCCAACGTGCAGGCCTTCCGCGGGGACGCGGCCGGGGTGCTCGCGATCGTGCGGCGCGCGGTGCAGTCGGTGACGCGCGATCCGGCGCGCCACCGGCGCCGGCTGCCGAAGTCCCGCTTCGACACGATCCGCAGCTTGCCGGAGCTCGCGATGGCGCTCGACCACGCGGTGACGCGCATGCAGCCCGAGAGCGCGCCGCCGCCCGAGGTCGCGGAGCGGCTCGACCAGATCTACGAGGCGCTGCGTCCGACCCTCGCCGCGGCCGAGGTGTGCTTCCCGCGCGGCATCGTCCCGGAGACGTACGGCATCGTCCGGCGCGCGCTCGTCGCCGGCGACCCCGCGAGCGCGGCGGCCACGATCACGAACCTCATCCTGGACCGGTGGGGCCACGTGCAGAACCGGATCTCGATCACCAGGGACGAGGTGACCCGGCTGAACAGCACCGCGAAGTGGCTGCTCAGCAACACCCGGCCGCCCGAGCGCCTCGACTCGAGGGACATCCGCGACCGGCTCTGGTCGCTCCTGCGCGAGCGCTACGAGCAGCTCCGGGCGATCGCCCAGGAGGTCTCGGGCGACGACTCGCGGGAGTACGCGCCCGAGCGGCTCGCCGCGGACTAGCCCCGCCCGCCAGAAGCCGGCGGGCGTACCGCCGCGCGCGCGCCCGGTCTAGGCTGCCGCCATGCAGGAGATCCGCAAGACCGTCTGCAACCGCGACTGCCCCGACGCCTGCAGCATCGTGGCCACCGTGGAGGACGGCCGCGTCGTGCGCCTCGGCGGCGACCCGGCCCACCCGATCACGAGGGGCTTTCTCTGCCACCGGACGTCGCGCTTCCTGGAGACGCAGTACTCGCCCGAGCGCCTCACGGCGCCGCTGCTCCGCAAGGGCGGCGAGCTCACGCCCGTCTCGTGGGAGGAAGCGCTCGACACGGCGGCCGAGCAACTGCTCCGCATCCGGAGCGAGTCGGGCCCCGCCGCGATCTTCCACTACCGCAGCGGCGGCTCGCTCGGGATGCTCACGGGGATCACCGACGCGTTCTTCGCGCGGTTCGGGCCGGTCACGGTCAAGCGCGGCGACATCTGCTCGGGCGCGGGCGACGCCGCGCAGCTGACCGACTTCGGCGAGGAGGACAGCCACGACCTCGCCGACCTGAAGAACGCCCGCCACATCCTCCTCTGGGGCAAGAACGTCTTCACCTCGAGCCCGCACACCCTCCCGGTGCTCCGCGAGGCGAGGGCGCGCGGCGCGGAGCTCGCGCTCATCGATCCGGTGCACCACCGGACCGCCTCGGTGTGCGGGGCGTTCTACCAGCCCCGCCCGGGCGGCGACTTCGCGCTCGCGATGGCCGTCGCCCGCGTGCTGTTCGACGAGGGGTGGGCCGATCCGCGCGCCGCGGACTACTGCGATCACCTCGACGCCTTCCGCGCCCTCGCGCGCAGCCGCTCCGTGGCGGCCTGGTGCCGCGACGCCGACGTGCCCGAGGCCGCCGCCCTGGACCTCGCGCGCCGCCTCGGCCCCGAGAAGCCAACGGCCATCCTCGTGGGCTGGGGCATGGGCCGCCGCACCTCGGGCGGGGCGATCGTGCGCGCGCTCGACGCGCTCGCGGCCGTGAGCGGGAACCTCGGCATCCCCGGCGGCGGCGTCTCGTTCTATTTCAAGCGGCGCGGCGCGTTCGACCTCTCGCCGTTCCAGGGCGATCGCCCCGCGCCCCGCACCGTCTGCGAGCCCCTCTTCGGGGAGGAGGTGCTCCGGATGAGCGACCCGCCCATCCGCGCGGTGTGGGTCACCGCCGGCAACCCGGTCGCGATGCTGCCCGACTCGGGCGCCGTCGCGGAGGCGCTCGCGACGCGCGACTTCGTCGTGGTCGCCGACGCCTTCCTGACGGACACGGCGCGGCTCGCCCACCTCGTGCTGCCCACGACGACGCTCCTCGAGGCCGACGATGTGATCGGCGCCTACGGCCACCACTACCTCGGCGTCGCCACGCCCGTGGTCCCGCCCCCGGACGGCGTGAAGAGCGATCTCGAGATCATGCAGGCGCTCGCTGAGCGCGCGGGGCTCGGCGGCGCGCTCGACGGCAGCGCCCGCGACTGGAAGCGGCGGGTAACCGAGCCGCGGCTCGCGCCGCTCGGCATCACCCTCGAGACGCTGGAGCGCGAGCCGGTGCGCAACCCGCTGGCGCCGGAGGTGCTGTTCGCGGATCGCAAGTTCCCCACCCCGAGCGGGCGGGTCAACCTCATCACCGAGGCGCCGGCGGAGCGCGAGGATCCGGGCGCGGACGGGTTCCCGCTGCTGCTGATGGCGCTCTCCACCGAGAAGTCGCAGTCGTCGCAGTGGGCGCGACCCCAGCGAGGCCCGGCGGTCGTCACGGTCCACCCGGACGCGGCCGGCGGCGTCGCTGACGGCGAGCTCTGTCGGATCGCGTCGCGCGTCGGCGCGATGACGGTGCGCCTCCGCCACGATCCCGCCCAGCGCCGCGACGTGGCGCTCATCCCGAAGGGCGGCCACCTCCGGGACGGCCGCTGCGCCAACGCGCTGATCCGCGCCCGCACCACGGACATCGGCGAGGGCGGCGCGCTCTACGAGGAGCGGGTGCGCGTCGAGCCGCTCGCGCAGGACGAGCGCCCCGCGCCCGCGCCGTGAGCCCGCCGCGGTGAACCCGCGCGGTGGACGCGGTCCGGGGCGCATGTATCCTCGCAGCCGGCAGGTCACAGCTCATGTCGATCGCACTCCAGGAGGGCACCGTCTTCGCCGGGCGCTACGAGGTCGTCCGCTGCATCGCCACGGGCGGCATGGGGGCGGTCTACGAGGTCACGCACATCGAGACGCAGCGGCGGCGCGCGCTCAAGGTGATGCTCCCGCACCTGCTCCGCAGCGCCGAGCTGCGCGAGCGCTTCAAGCGCGAGGCCCGCATCGCCGCGCAGGTCGACAGCGAGTTCATCGTCGACGTCTTCGACGCCGGCATCGACGACGCGACCGAGATGCCGTTCCTCGTCATGGAGCTGCTCCGGGGCGAGGAGCTCGGCAGGCGGCTCGCGCGCCTCGGGCGGCTGCCGGCGCACGAGGTCGTCGCGTGCCTCCACCAGACCGCGCTCGCGCTCGACAAGACGCACCGGGCGGCGATCGTCCACCGCGATCTCAAGCCCGAGAACCTGTTCCTCGTCCACCGGGAGCAGGGCATCTCCCAGATCAAGGTCCTCGATTTCGGCGTCGCCAAGTTCATGGCGGAGAACGCGACGCAGGCGAACGCCACGCTGAGCGTCGGCACGCCTTACTACATGGCCCCGGAGCAGTTCCGCGCCGGCCCCGTCTCGCCGGCGGCCGACCTCTATGCGCTCGGGATGATCGCCTACACCCTCCTCGTCGGCGAGCCTTACTGGGTGACCGAGGGCCGCCAGATCACGAGCGTCGTCTCGTTCGCGATGATCGCCGTCGACGGGCCGAAGGAGCCCGCGACGGCGCGCGCCGCGCGGCTCGGCGTGGAGCTGCCCCCGGCGTTCGACGCCTGGTTTTTCAGGGCGACGGCGAGCGACCCCGCCGCGCGCTTCCAGACGGCGACGGCGGCCGTCGAGGGGCTGGCCGAGGCGCTCGGGGTCGGAGCGGCCGGGAGGAACCTCCTCCCCTCGAGGGAGGCGCAGAGCTCGCCGCCCCACGCCGCCGCGCCGAGGTCGCCGAGCGAGCCCCGGGGGACCCGCGGCGTCACGCCCGCGGAGCCCTCGGCCGAGAAGCGCCACCCCTCTGGCCAGGAGGTGCTCGCCCTCGGGGCGACGGTGCTGGGGCCCTCGATCAAGCGGAGGGTCCTCGGCGGGGCCGCCCTCGTCCTGGCGCTCGGCGCGGCCGGCGGGGCGCTCTCCTATGCCCTGCGCGCGCTCGACGCCCCCGTGCCTCCCGGCGCCCCGACGCCGTCCACGGCCGGCGAGCGCGGCGTCGCCTCGCCCCCGGGGAGCGGCGCGGCACGCGCGGGGGAGCCCGCCCCGCAGCTCGACACGACCGTGAGGGTCGAGCCTGCCCCGACCGGCGGCGTGCCTTCCGCCGAGCCGACCGCGGTGCCCTCGACCGCGCCTTCCGCCAGCGCCTCCGCGCGGCCGGCGCGACGGCCGGGCAGCGGCGCCCCGCGCCGCTCGCCGGCGCCGCCGCCGGAGCCGGAGTACACCCGCGACTGACCTGGATCGCCGACGCGCGCGGCCGGATCGCCGGCGCGCGGCGCCGGGCTCATCAGAGTTCGCAGCGGCGGCCGAGACGGCTACCGTACCCGGGATGAGACGCTATCGATTCGCGCTCGCCTGCGGCCTGGGCGCAATGACGCTCGCCGCGCGCGCCGCGCCGGCGCGGGCGCAGGACGTCGCGGCGGCGGAGGCGCTCTTCAACCGCGGGCTCGCGGAGATGCAGGCCGGCCGGTACGAGTCGGGCTGCCCTGCCCTGAGCGAGAGCTACCGCCTCGATCCGCGCCCCGGAACGTTGTTCACGGTCGCCGAGTGCGAGGCCAGGCGCGGCCGGGTCGCGACAGCGGCCACCCGGTACGGCGACTACCTCGCCCTCTACGCGCGCCTGACCCCCGACGCGCAGGCGAAGCAGAAAGGGCGGAACAAGATCGCGACCCAGCGAAAGGCCGCGCTCACCCCCGACATCCCCGAGCTCACGCTCTCGCTCCCGGAGGGCGCGCCGCCGGGCACGGTGGTGAAGCGCGACGAGCTCGAGCTGGGGGCGCCGATGCTGGGCGTGCCGCTGCCGACCGATCCGGGCGATCACGTCGTGACGACGCAGGCCCCGGGAGGGCCGCTGACCGAGGCGCGCATCTCCATCGCCAAGGGCGAGAAGAAGCAGATCACCCTCGAGGTGAAGGCCGCGCCGCCGGAGACCCCAGCGGCCGCCGCTCCTCCGGGAGCGCAGCCGCCGCCCGTGACTCCGCCGCCGCCGCCAGCCACCGACACGGCGCGCCGCGGGAGCTGGCAGACAACCACCGCGTTCGTCGTGGGCGGCGTCGGGATCGCTGGGCTGGCCCTGGGCGGGGTCATGGGCGGGCTCGCGCTGAGCAAGAAGGCGACCGTCGACGACAACTGCGACGGGACGATCTGCAACCACGAGGGCAAGCTCGCCGCGGACAGCAGCAGGACGTTCGCGCTGGTGAGCACGATCGGCGTCGGCGTCGGCGTGGTGGGGGTCGGCGCCGCCCTCGTGCTGCTGCTCGCGGCGCCCTCGCCTCCGGCCAGCAGCGCGAGCGCGAGCCTGCCCCGCGCGGCGCCCGCGCCGCGGGTGAGCGCGGGAGCGTGGTCGACCGGAGACGGCGGGGGGATGATCGGGCTCCAAGGAGCGTGGTGATGAGAACGAGAACGATGCTGGTCGGAGCGGGTCTGCTCGCGGTTTCCTCGGTGACGACCGCTGGCTGCGCCAAGATCATCGGCCTCGAGGACGAGTACCAGGAGGCCGGAGGCACGAGCAGCGCGACGGGCACGGGCGGCGGCGGCGCCGCCGGCTCCGGCGGCGGCGGCGGCGGCGGCGGCGGCAACGGCGGCGGCGGCGCCGCGGGCACGGGCGGCGACGGCGGCGGCGGCGCTTCCGGCTCGGGCGGCAGCGCCCCGTACGTGGGCCCGCCGAGCTGCGCGGAGCTCGCGGCGACCTGCGGCGCGAACGCCGACGAGGACTGCTGCGCGGCGGGGCTCGTCGAGGGCGGCACCTTCCACCGCGACAACCACAACGACGACGAGGCCTACGCCGCGACGGTGAGCTCGTTCCACCTCGATCGCTTCGAGATCACCGTCGGCAGGTTCCGCAAGTTCGTGGAGGCCTACCCGGGCAGCAAGCCGGCGGCCGGCGACGGCGCCCACCCGAAGATCCCGGACAGCGGCTGGCTGCAGATCTGGAACACGCTCTTGCCGGCCACCCAGGAGGAGCTGATCGCCTCGCTGTCGGAGCCGTGCGGCGAGACGCCGATGAGGACCTGGACCGACACGCCCGGCGCGCAGGAGCGCAAGCCGATGAACTGCATCAAGTGGTTCGAGGCGTTCGCTTTCTGCGCCTGGGACGGGGGTCGGCTCCCGACGGAGGCGGAGTGGAACCTCGCCGCGGCGGCCGGCAGCGAGCAGCGCGTGTATCCGTGGGGCACGAACGAGGACGAGATCGACTCGACCTACGCCGTCTACAACTGCGTCGGCGACGGCTCGACCGCGGACAACTGCCAGTTCTCGGACATCCTCCCCGTGGGCTCGCGCTCACCGAAGGGCGACGGCAAGTGGGGGCAAGCGGACCTGGCGGGCAGCGTCTGGGAGTTCGTGCGCGACTCCAGCGACAGCGACTACCCGGTGCCGTGCAACGACTGCGCGCTCATCGAGATCGACGGCGCCCGGCGCGCCCGAGGCGGCGCCTGGAACGCGATCCAGTACAACGTCACCACCGACTACTACACGTGGATCGATCCCGCGGGCCGCTTCTTCGACGTCGGGGCCCGCTGCGCGCGGGACGTCTCGCCTTGAGCTCGCGCGGCCCGTGACGCCGCCGCGCGGGCCCGGGGCTGCGCGCGCCGACCGGCACGACGGCGTCGTGAGCAGCCCCTGGCTCGCGCCGTCGGCGTTCACGTAACCTCGCGGCATGGCCAGAGAGCTGCCTGCTCGCTTCGGGATCACCCCTCACGCCGTGCGCCGCATCGCCCACCGGCACATCCTGGTGGGCGGCGTGATGGCGCTGACGGGCGCCGCGGTGAGCGCGTCCGGCGTCGGCAGCGCCGCCGCCGGGGTTCCGCTCGGGATGGCCGGCGCGCTCGTGATCGCGCTCGGGCTCCGCACCCGCGCGATGGGCGTCTCCGTGCAGGTCGTGAACAAGGCCCACAACCTCGCCGCCGCCGGCCAGCGCGAGGCGGCCTCCGAGCTGCTCGACCACGCCGAGGAGACGGCCCGCTCGAGCTACATCCGGCGCGTCATCGACGTCCAGCGCGCGCTCGCCGCCATGCAGCGCGGCGATCTCGCGGGCGCGCTCCGCCGCGCCGACGCCGCGGTCACCCGCCGCGCCGACGTGCTCGCCTGGCACCTGGAGCAGGCGACGATCGTCGCGGCGCACGCGCTGAGGGCCTTGATCCGCGCGTCGATCGGAGAGCGCGACGGCGCCGCGGCGGACATCGCGCTCGTCCGGAGCAGCGCGTTCGCGCCGCCCGAGGCGCTCGCCCGCGCGGAGCTCGCGGCCGCGGTCCTCCTGGAGCGGGCGGGCGATCGCGAGGCGCTGCGGGCGCACCTGCTCCGCGAGCGACGGCTCCTGCTCGAGCACACGCGCCCGCGCGAGCGCGCCCTCGTCCGCGCCTACCAGCGCATGCTCAAGGCGAAGCCGAGCTCGGTCTACCGCACCGGCGCGAAGCGCGACGTGGAGCCCTCCGGAGAGCTCTCGGCGGCGGACTGGGCGGCGCGCGTCTCGCCCGAGGCGGCGCCGTTCATGCGCGCGCCCCCGCCGGACGCGGGCGGGGTGGAGGAGCTGTCGCGCGCGGCGATCGAGCAGGCAGACGCGTCCGCGCGCGCCGCGGCGGAAGGGCGCGCCCGGATCGACCGCCGGCCGGCGGCGAAGGCGGCCGGCCGCAGGCTGCTCCTCTGGGTGGTCCTGGTGATGATGTTCGTGGTGGCGTGGCAGTTCTTGAGCCCCGGGCATGCGCCGGAGGCTCCCCGCGTCGAGCGCGCGCGGGCGGAGCCGCTCTTCGACTTGTTCGCCCTTGTCTGGCTGTCCCCACTCGCGTTCATCGCGATGTTCGTCGGCATCGCGCTCGCCAGCGTGGCGCGCATGCGGAAGGTCTCGCGGCGCTTCGTGGCCGCCCAGGTCGCCCTCGCGCGGGGGGAAGAGCAGCGCGGGAGGCGTGAGCTCGAGGGCCTGACCGCGAGCAGGGCTCCCGTGGTCGCGGCGCAGGCCCACCTCACGGTGGCCGAGCTGTCGGAGCGGCAGGGCGAGCTCACCGCGGCGCTCGCGGCGTGCGAGGCGGGGCTCGCGCGGCTCGACACGGACGTGGCGCGGGTGATGGCGGCGGACATCCTGCTGCCGGGGCTTCTGGCCGAGCGCGCTTTCCTCTTCGCGGCGATGGATCGGAGCGCCGACGCGCGCGCCGAGATGGCGCTGCTCGCCGAGCGGTACGCGTCGTACCCGTACCTCGAGAGGGCGAGGCTGCGGGTCGCGCTCGCGCTGCGGGCGCGCGAGGGGGACATCGCCGGGGCGGCGCGCCTCACCGAGCGGGACGCGGACGTGCCGCTCAACGCGCGCGACGAGCTGCTCGCCGACGTGTGCCGCGCGGCGGCGAGCCCGGGCACCGCGGGTGCCGGCGAGGTGGAGCGGCTCCGCGAGGAGCTGCGCGTCGACGCGGCGAGCCGGCGCTGGCTCGCCGCGATCGCGCCGGCGGCACTCGAGGCGTTCGAGAAGGTCGGCGACCCGGGCGAGGCGGAGGCGCTCGCAGAGGCGGAGGCGCTCGCAGAGGCGGAGGCGAGCGCGGAGCGCGCCTGGGCGCCGGCGCGCGACGCCGGGACGGCGTGATCGCGGCGGCGCGCGGGTCGAGGGTGGGCGGAACGGCCGCGCCGGCTTGAGGCCCGCGCCGAGCGCGTGGCGGCGCAGCTGAGGTCGCTCGGCGTCGAGCCAGACGACAGCGGCTCCTGAGCGGCAGCCTGCCGCCGGGCAGACGTTTCGCGGCTCAGTCCTCCTGCGCGGGCGCCCGCATCGGCTCCCTCGGCGTGCTCTGCTCCGGGGGCCTGGGCGCCGAGCCCTCCACGGCGTCGCCGATGTCGCGCGCCACCTTCTCCACGGTGCGCAAGCTGATCCGCCCCGCGAGCACCAGCGTCGCGCCGAGCTCGCGGCAGTCGATCGGGTCCAGCCGCACGGGGGACGTGAAGGCGTTGACCGCCGCCATCTGCCCCGCGGCGTAATCGAAGCGCGCGCCGAAGACGAGATCGCCGTACCGGGTATACGACACCATGCCGAGCGCCGCGTGCACGCCGCTCATCCGCTCGAGGAAGAGCTTCGACTCCGCCGACACGGGCCCTCGCACGCCGGACAGCGCGTTGAAATCGGAGACGACGCCGCCCAGCAGGCTGAGGTCACGCGTGAGGAACAGCTCGGCGCCGAGCCCCACGTTGACGATGGGCGCCGACGCCTCGACGGTGTCGAGCCGGCTCTGCCGCCGGCTCGACACCGCTCCCCCCTCGATCGCGATCTCCTCCCGATCGGCGGCGACCCGCGCGAACTCGCGCTGGCCCATGTAGAAGAAGCCGTCCAGCTCCAGCCGCAGCCTGCTCCACTCCGCGCTCGCGCCCAGGGCCACGCGGGCCGGAGAGGGAGCCGCGAACTCCCCCTCACCGGCCCAGTAGCGCACGGTCGCCGTCTCGGCGGCGAGCGTGTCCTGGTAGCTCGCGTCCAGCGAATCGAAGACATGGACGCTCGGCGTCCGCAGGCTGATCCCGGCCGAGAACACCCGATTCAGCCGGTACGTGGCCCCGAGGTGCGCGAGGACATCCCAGGAGTCCGCCGACAGCGCCGCCTGGTACGTCGCGCTGCTCGCCGAGCGCGTCCCGGTGTCCTCAACGAGGCTGGCGACGCTGAGCTCGCTCGCGTAGCGGGTGCGCACGACGGAGAGCGAGACGCCCAGCGCGAGGCGTTCGGTCGCGCTGTAGCTCCACGAGGGGCCGGCGCTGTAGCGGCCCCACTCGTAGCGGAGCGTCTGCGCCTGGTTCACGCGGCGCGACGCGGACTCCCCCGAGAACCCGAGCGCGTCGAACCCGAACTCGTTCTGCTCCGTCTTCGCGAGGCATGCAGCGAGGGTGTGGCGACCGACCGGCACGCGCGTCGCGTCCCCCGCTCGCGCGCCGCTCCTCAGGTCGAAGAAATAACAGGTCGCGTCGGGCAAGGTGCTCAGGCCCTGGTCGCTCACCGTCGTCTTGTCGAGCCGGAGCTCCCCGTACCGGGCGGCGTCGACCGGGCCTGGCTGGTGCCACGAATCCAGCGTTCGATGCGCGTAGCGGAAGAACGCCGACGAGAACGCGATGTTCCGGTCCTCGATGCGGACGATCGTGGCCGGGTTCAGGAAGGGCGCGGCGCCGTCGACGCCCAGCACCACCCCCGTGCTCCCCAGGAGCGCCGATCGCCCGCCGAGGAGCGCGGACTCATACCGTCCCTGAGCCTGCGCGGGAGCGACGCCCAGCGCGCCGGCGGCGCCGAGCAGCGCGCCGGCGACGCCGAGCAGAGCTCCGCGCCGTCCGGAGCGGCGGCGAGCGCGCGGCCTCAGCGGCATGGCAAGCGCCAGCATGGATCGCGGCGCCGTGACCGCAACGGCAGCAGCGCCCCGCTGTGGCAGGATGCGACGTGCGCGCGCGTCGGAAGCTCTCTCCGGGCACTGCTGGTGGAGCGCATGCCCCCTGCTAGCGTCGCGCCGCCAGCGCGCCCAGGCCGAAGGCGATGGCGTCCTCGATCATCGCTCCGACCGGGGCGGGAACGCGGGTCCCGCGGTTCAGCCACACGCGGGCGCGATTCCCGATGACGGCGCCCACCGCGGCCGCGACCGCGCCGACCGCGGCGCCAGCGACGCGCATGTTCTTCTCGGGGCTCTGCGAACCGACGGCGGCGCCCAGCAGCGCCCCGATCACGAGGCGTCCGCTGAGCGGACCTCTCGAGAGGCGGCTCGGCGCGGATGGCAGCTTGTCCATCAGGAGCTCGCCGCCCGCGAGCACGCTCATCACGCGCTGCGCGGCGGGCGAGCGAAGCGCGCGCCAGAAGCTCCCGCGCTGCCCGTCGAACGCGCCGCGCTCGGCGCTGGACGCGAGGATCCTCACGCCCAGCATGGAACGCATGCCCGTCACCAGTCCGAGCCCTGCCGCCTGCCCCAGGATGACCATCTCCGAAGAGCGGGGCCACTGGGCGCCTCCCCTCACCGTTGCTGTCGCCATGGCGATCGACACAAGCAACGCACATGCCCCGGTTGAGTGCCTCGACCGGGGCGACGGCCGACCCCGCTGCACCTCTGGCATCGCGGTTGAAGGGGGCGCGGAGTACGCTACGAGAGCCATCTCGCCCGGATCCCGGAGAACGGTCCGCCATGCCCGTCACACCTCTCACCACGCTGAAGACCGTTGATCTCCTCGAGGACGAGCGGCTGAAGCGCCTGAACGCGCTCGGGCACTTTCTGGACAACGCCATCCGCATCCCCGGCGTGGGTTACCGGGTCGGCTACGACGCGGTGATCGGGCTGATCCCGGGCGTCGGTGATCTCATCGGTTTCGGGCTCTCCGTGTACATCGTGCTCGCGGCGACGCGTTACCGTCTCCCCGCGTCGACGTTGCTGCGCATGGTGCTCAACGTGGGGCTCGAGACGCTGATCGGCACGGTCCCCCTCGTCGGCGACCTGTTCGACGCGACCTACAAGGCGAACGCGCGCAACCTCGACCTCTTGCGGGCGCACCTCGCCGCGCGCAGCCAGGGCGGCGCGCTGCCCTCGGACGCCCGCTTCTACGCGGGGCTGCTCCTCGCGCTCGCGGGCGTCCTCGCGCTCGCGGGCTTGCTGATCTTCACGCTGGTGCGAGCGGCGCAGGGCCTCCTCGGCTCCTGAGCGGCGCCGCCGATCGGCCCTGGCGGGGCATCCGCGCTACCGGACCGACACCGACAGGTGCGCCTGAAGCGAGGCCATCTGCGGTGCGTCGGCCCCGCCTCGCGGCTCGAGCGACGTGAAGTAGCTCTTCCAGGAGGGCCCTGCGGCCCAGTAGGTCCAGCCCACGTAAACGTCGTTGTTCTGCTCGAGATAGACCACGACGTTGGCGATGGCCTTCAGGCATACGGCGCCAGATCCGCCGCTGAACTCGCCGAGGAACCCCTTCTTCCCGTGCTTCCGGAGCCACGCCGTGAACACCTTCAGGCGCTCCACCCCGACGGTCTCGCTGACGCAGTCGGGCGATTTTCCCGAGGAGTCGTCGTCGAGGTGCTGGTGGACCTCGAATGCGACGTGGTGCTTCGGGTCGGCGACCTTGAGCAGCGCCTCGGCGTTCGACGTCCCGTAGAACGTCGCCTCGAAGCTGTGCGCCCCTGACCACCCGTTGCCGGGGACGATGATGAGGTTCGTCGCCCCGGCGCTGCGGATGGAGACGATCGCGGCGTTGGCCGCCTCGATCCACTGCTCGGTCGGCATGTCGTGCGGCTCGTTCATCAGGGCGAAGACGACCCTCGCGTTGCCCTTGAACTCCACGGCCAGCCGCCCCCAGAACTCGGCGAAATCCGCGACCGGGATCTCTGCGCCGACGACGCCCGTTCCGTAGCGACCGTAGTTGTGCACATCGAGAACCACGTAGGCGCCCTTCGCGACCAGGTTGTTGACGGTGGTCTTGAGCCGGTTCAGCTCCGCGGCGTTGAGCGGCTGGTTGCGCGCGGGCTGGAGGCGCTCCCAGCGGAACGGCACCCGGAAGGTATTCATCCCCTTTGCGAGGAAGTAATCCGCGGACGTGTAGCCCTTGGAAAAGGAGGGATCCGGATAGGCATAGTGGACCCCCGGGGTCCCTGGCAGGGTTCCCTTCCCGAAGGGGTCGACCGCGAACTCTGCCCCTGCGAGGCTGATTCCCCGGAGCGAGAGCGGCTGCGCGAGCAGATCGACGCCGGCCGCGCCGCTCACGTTGACGGCGGCGTTCCCGGCGGCGGCTGGCGCGGCCTTCTTCTCCGAGTCCTGCCCCCGGCACCCCGTCGCAACGGCTCCGAGCCCCACCAGCCCCCACGCCAACGCTTTCCTCAACAGCTCCACCTCGGCCCGCATCAGACCCCGGCGTGAGCTCCCCCGCAAGCGCCCCCGCCCCTCCCGCGCCAGCAAACGCCCTCCCTCTTCGCCCCCCGCAGCGCCCTTCCTCCCCCGCCCCCGCTCCTGCGACGACGGCGAGCGGGTCGCGCCCGCACAGGAGACGGGCCCAGATCGGCGTTTTCGGCGCGGAGGCGCACTCCTGTGCGCTGAGCACCGAAAACGTCGAGGTGGGCCCGTATCCGAAGCGGGCGCGCCCCGCTCAATCGCGGGAGCTGATGAAGAGGCGGAGGATGTACCAGAAGAGCATGGCGACGGACGCGAAGAGCTCGAGCGCGGCGCCGACGTACCGGTCCTCGGGGAAGTGGTGCAGGACGTTCGACGTGTCGTAGAGGATCGCGGCGCCGGCGAACGCGACCATGGCGACGCTGAAGAACGTGCCGAGCTGGAAGCCGAACACCGCGCCGGCCACCATGCAGAGGATCGCGCAGATGCCGCCCCAGCGGAGCAGAGCGCCGAGGAACGAGAAGTCCTTGCGGGTCACGAACGCGATCGCGGTGAGCCCGGCGAAGCCGGCCATCGTGGCGAGCCCGGCGCTCTGGATGGCGCCGGGAGCGACCATGTCCGCGATGTAGAGGAGCGGCACGAAGAGGATCGCCTGCGCGAGCACGTAGGCGAACAGCGCGGCATACTGCGCCGGCTTCGACACGGAGGTGTGCGCCGCGCGGCTGGCCAGCCAGCTCACGACCATGAACGCCCCGAGCACCAGCAGCCAGCTCGTGCCCATCATCGCCCTGGCGATGACCGAGGCGACGCCGGTCCTGAAGAGCGCGAACTCGATCGCCGCGAAGAGAACGATCGCCCCGAACAGGTGATTGTACGTTCGCACGATGAAGCGCTCGCGCGAATCGGCGCCGGCACGGATCGCCGAAGAACGGCTCCCGTATCCTACGTAGTTCTGGTCCATGTTCCCTCTCGTCGGTAGTAGGCCTCGACCCTGGCGACAGTGACGATAGCACGCCGCATGCCGACGATGCCGCCGCGGAGCGAAGACGCGTTGCGCCACGGTACAGCGAGCGCAGGCGCCTGTGTACCGCCTTTTCCGGCGCTCGCCCGTCGCAAGAAGCCGGGCAGGTTCCATCAGCGCCGGCACCGCTGGAGGCCGTCCGTGGACTCCCGCGGCGCCGCGGCGGATGATGGAAAGGCTGACGTAACTCCGTCCGGGGCCTCGTCGAGGTCCCTCTGACGATCTGACTTATATCCCCTTCGGGATCTTGTCGAGGTCCACCTGGGAGAGCGCGTGCCGGATCAGCGCGCTCCGGTTGGCCTTCGTCATCCCGCGCCCTTTGAGCGCGCTGACCATCTCGTCCAGGCGCTCGAGATCCTCGGTGTACATCGAGATGCAGATGACCTTGTAGTGCTGCGGCCTCTCGGGCGCCGCCGCGGCACCTGGCTCGGACGCGGCGCCCACCCCGGCTGGCCGGCTCTTCGCGCGCGAACGGGGCCCTTCCGTGGGCGTATAGAATGCCCCGGACAAAACGCCTTCCACCTCATCGCGATCGAGCAGCGCCCGCGCGGCGCCCCCGAGATCGCCTTCGCTCTTCATTGCTTCCTCCAGCTCCCTGCCCGCTCCAACCCCGGCCGGGACTCCGCGTCAGCGGGTCCCTTCATCCTGCGGGACTCCGCGTCCGCGGGTCCCTTCGTCCTGCGGGACTCCGCGTCAGCGGGTCCCTTCGTCCTGCGGGACTCCGCGTCAGCGGGTCCCTTCGTCCTGCGGGACTCCGCGTCCGCGGGTCCGCTCACGCACCCGCCGCCGCGCCCGGCCGCTCCGTCGCCGCGCCCGGCCGGTCGGTGCTCCACGACCCCCCTGCCTCGGAGCCGACCACGCCGCGCTCGCGGCTCTCGATGATGCGATCGACCACGGCGAGGTAATCGTCCGCCGCCGGAGTCCCCGGCGCATACTCGAAGATCGTCTGTCCCTGCGCGGGCGCCTCCTTGACCTTGATCGCCTGGCGGACCGGCGCGAGGCAGCGCTCCCCGAAGTGCTGTTTCATCGTGCTCACCGCCTCGCGCGCGATCTTCGCGCGACCGTCGAAGAAGGTCGGAAGCACGCCCCAGATCTGCACCGGATGGTGCAGCAGCGCGTTCACGTTCTTCACCGTCTTGATCACCTGCCGGACGCCGACGAGCGACAGGTAGTCGCACGCGACCGGGACGAGCACGCTGTCGGCGAACACGAGCGCGTTCTGGTTCATCAGCGAGAGGCTCGGCGAGCAGTCGAGCACTACATAGTCGTAGTCGACAGCGGCGGCAGAGAGCCGATCCGAGAGCACGCGATCCCGGTTCTGGCGACCCGCCAGATAGAGCTCGGCCGCGGCCAGCGTCTCGTTGGAAGGCAGGAGATCCAGGTTCGGGCGAACCGTCTTGATCGCGTCCGAGACCCGGAGCCCCATCACGAGCACGTGGTAGAGCGACCGCTCCGCGCCGGCGCCGAGCGAGACGGAGACGTTCCCCTGTGCGTCGGTGTCGACGAGGAGCACCCGCTTGTCGCGCGCCGCGAGCCCGGCCGCCACGCTCACGGCCGTTGTCGTCTTGCCCGTGCCGCCCTTGTGGTTGAAGACGGCCAGATACCGCGGCACACCGGCCGGGCGCGGCGGCGGCGGCGCCGCCGCCCGCTTCGCGCTCCCCGCCGGCGACAGGGACACCGCGACAGCGCCCTGCTGCCCGCGAGGCTCCGCCGGGCGCGCAGCAGACGCGGCCGGAGCGGCCGGCGCCGCGACCGCCCCCTGCGCGCTCGCCCAGGCTGCGGCCAGCTCCGGGGATGCCGGCTCGCCCGCATCCGCGGCGGCGCGGGCCGCCGGCGCCTCACGACGGGTCGGCGGCAGCCCTTCCGCCGGCGCCGGCGCCGGCGCCGCGGCCGCTGCCGCGATGTCGCCGAGGCGCACCCCCTTCGACTCACGGATCAGCTGCGTCCGGCACCCCAGCGAGCACGCGTAGTGCCGCCGCCCGGCCACATAGAGCACCTGCGACACGAGATCCGGGGTGAAGCGCTTCGCGCACGCGTCGCACGTGGCGAGCGCGGCGCCGGTTTCCCCGCCGAGCTGGCTATTTTCCAGGCATTTCTGCGAGCAGAAGAAGGAGAACCCGCCGTCCTTCTCCTCCATCTGGTACCGGAACTGGACCTCGAATCCGGTCCCGCACACGCTGCACGTCTCGCTGATTCCGCCCACAGCTAGCTCCTTCGCGCCGCGCACAGCGCTTTGCCCAGGCGCAGCGTTGACCATCATCACAGTCAAGGACCAAAGGTCAACTTTTCTGCGAGCGGTGCACACGCTTCCCCCGGGAGGAGCGCGCAGCGCGCCTCCGCCTCATGGCGAGCCTCTCCAGGGCGCGCCGGGCGCGGCGGGCCGGCGCGGCGCCAGGCCGCGCGCCGCGCCGGGGCGTGCCGGGGCCGCGCGCGGCTCTGGCGCCGCGCCGGGCCCGGCTCAGTGACGGAAGTGCCGGGTCCCGGTCAGCACCATCGCGACCCCCGCCGCGTCGGCGGCGGCGATGACCTCCGGGTCCTTCACGCTGCCTCCGGGCTGCGCGACAGCGGTGATCCCGTGCTCGGCGGCCACCATCAAGCCGTCCGGGAACGGGAAGTACGCGTCTGACGCGAGGACGCTCCCGCGGGCCCGCTCGCCCGCCTTGCTGCAGGCGATGCGCACGCTCTCGACCCGCGACATCTGCCCGGCGCCCACGCCGACCGTGCTCCCGGGCACCGCGAGCACGATCGCGTTGGATTTCACGTGCTTGCAGACGCGCCAGGCGAGCTCGAGCGCCTCGATCTCCCGCTCCGTGGGCGCCCGCTTGGTCGCGACTCGGCCGCCGCGCACCTCGCCGGCCGCGGTCGCGTCCCGGTCCTGGACCACGAGCCCCCCGCCGACGCGCTTGAACGTCAGCTCCCGATGGTCCGCGGGCAGGAGCGCGCCAGTCGCGAGCACCCGCAGGTTCTTCTTGGTGCGGAGCACCTCCAGCGCGTCGGGCGCGTAGGCGGGCGCGATCACGCACTCCAGGAACGTCTCGACCAGCACCTCGGCGGCCGCGCGGTCGACCTCGCGGTTCAGCGCGACGATCCCGCCAAAGGCGCTCACGGCGTCCGCGTTGCGCGCCGTCCGGTAGGCGGTCGCGAGGTCGCTGCCTGTCGCGACGCCGCACGGGTTCGTGTGCTTCACGACGACGGCCGCGGGCTCGCTGAACTCCCGCACTGCCTCGAACGCCGCGTCCACGTCGACGAGGTTGTTGAACGAGAGCTCCTTGCCGCCCGCGCCCAGCGACTCCGAGAGCGCGAGCGAGCCCGCGGCCGCGCCCCGCTCGCGGTAGAAAGCGCCCGACTGGTGCGGGTTCTCGCCGTACCGGAGCGGATAGGCCCGCTCGAGGGCGAGCGTCAGGAAGCGCGGATACGTCTCGCGCTCCGCGGCGTTCGGCTCGCCCTCCTCGGGCAGCGAGGAGAGATAGCCGGCCACCATCCCGTCGTAAGCCGCCGTGTGGGCGAACGCCTTCGTGGCGAGCCGGCGGCGGGTGGAGCTCGACACCGCACCTTCCCTGTCGATCTCAGCGAGCACGGCCTCGTAGTCGGCCGGGTCGACCACCACCGCCACGCGCGCGTGGTTCTTGGCCGCGCTCCGCACCATCGACGGGCCGCCGATGTCGATGTTCTCGATGATCTCCGCGTGCGAGACGCCCGGCCTCCGGACCGTCGCCTCGAAGGGGTAGAGGTTGCAGATCACGAGATCGATCGGCTCGCCCCCGAGCCGCGCGAGGTCCTCGTCGTCGATCGCGCCGCGCATCAGGATGCCGCCGTGCACCCTCGGGTGGAGCGTCTTCACCCGGCCATCCATCACCTCGGGAGAGCCGGTATAGGCCTCCACGCCGACGACCGGCACGCCCGCGTCCTGCAGCGCCCGCTGCGTCCCCCCGGTCGAGAGGAGCTCCACGCCCTTGTCCGCGAGCCGCCTGGCCAGCGGGAGCAATCCCGTCTTGTCGGATACCGAAATCAGTGCGCGTCGAATCATCGCGACGCCAGCTAGTGCGTCTCGGCGCCCGCCGCCAGTCTATCCGTCCAGCGCCGCGCTCGCGCGACGCTGGAGCGATGGGCGGCGCGCGAGCGCCCGGCGCCGCTCAGGCGGCGGGCGGCGCGGCCGGCGTCGGCTCGCCCGCCGGGGCCGGCGGCGCCATGACCGGCGCTTCCTCGGAGACGAGCTCGCCGTCCCGGTACTCCAGGACGCCCTTCGGAGGCCCGAAGACCGCGTTGGGATCGGGCAGCATGAGCGCCTCCCGGAGCACGTCGTCGACGTGCTCGACGAGCACCAGCCGCAGCGACTTCAGCACCCGCCGCGGCACGTCCCGGAGATCCTTCCGGTTCTCCTTCGGCAGGATCACGGTCTTGATGCCCCCGCGGTGCGCGGCGAGCAGCTTCTCCTTGAGCCCGCCGATCGGCATCACGCGGCCGCGCAGGGTGATCTCGCCCGTCATCGCGAGATCCCGCCGGACGGGCACCTTCATCAGCGCGCTCACGAGCGCGGTCACCATGGTGACGCCGGCGCTGGGCCCGTCCTTCCGGACGAAATCGGGGAAGTGGATGTGGACGTCGACCTTTTGATAGACGTCCGCCTCGAGCCCGAGCCGATCGAGCCGCGAGCGCACGTAGCTCATCGCCGCGTGCCCGCTCTCCTCCATGCCCTTCTCGAGCAGCCCGGTGATCACGAGCTTGCCCTTGCCCGGGACCACCGTCGCCTCGGCCGGGAGCAGGTCGCCGCCGACGTTGGTCACGGCCAGGCCGTTCACGAGCCCCACCTCGTCGCGCTCCTCGCGCCTGCCGAGCCGGTACTTGGGCACCCCGAGGTACTTCGGGATGCTCTTCGCGACGACCTCGATCGGCTTGTCCTTGCCGTCCGACACGACCTTCCGGGCCACCTTGCGGCACACGCTCGCGATCTCGCGCTCCAGCGAGCGAACGCCGCTCTCCTTCGTGTAGTGGTGGATGATCGTCCGGAGCGCCCCCTCCGTGAAGTCGAGCGACACGTCCTCCAGCCCGCACTCCTTGCGCTGCCTGGGCACGAGGTACTTCACCGCGATGTTCAGCTTCTCGAACTCCGTGTAGCCCGAGAGCTGGATGACCTCCATGCGATCCTGGAGCGGCACCGGGATGCCAGAGAGCGTGTTCGCCGTCGTGATGAACATCACGTCGGAGAGGTCGTAGTCGAGGTCCAGATAGTGATCGTTGAAGGTGTGGTTCTGCTCCGGATCGAGCACCTCGAGCAGCGCCGCCGCCGGATCCCCGCGGAAGTCCGTCGACATCTTGTCGACCTCGTCGAGCAGGAAGACGGGGTTGTTCGTCCCGACCTTCTTGAGCGACTGGATCAGCTTGCCAGGCAGCGCGCCGATGTACGTGCGCCGGTGGCCGCGGATCTCCGCCTCGTCGCGCACGCCGCCGAGCGACAGCCTCACGAACTTGCGCCCCGTCGCGCGCGCGATCGACTTCGCCAGGCTCGTCTTGCCGACGCCGGGCGGGCCCACGAAGCAGAGCACCGGGCCCTTGAGCTTCTTCGTCAGCGCCTGGACCGCGAGGTACTCGAGGATCCGCTCCTTGATCTTCTTGAGCCCGTAGTGATCCTCATCGAGGATCCGCTCGGCCTCGACGAGGTCGTAGCGCTCCTCGCTCTTGTCGTACCAGGGGAGCTCGAGGATCCAGTCGATGTAATTGCGCACCACGGTCGCCTCGGCGCTCGTGGGGTGCATCATCTTGAGCTTCTTGAGCTCCTTCTTGACCTTCGCGGCGGCCTCCTTGCTCATCCGCTTGGTCTTGAGGGCCTCCTCGATCTCCTGGATCTCGTTCTTGAACTCGTCGCGCTCGCCGCCGCCCAGCTCCTTCTGGATGGCCTGCATCTGCTCGTTGAGGTAGTACTCCTTCTGCGTCTTCTCCATCTGCTTCTTGACGCGACTCCGGATCTTCTTCTCCACCTGGAGAATCTCGATCTCGGCCTGCATCAGCTCGATGAGACGCTCTAGCCGCTTCTGCGGCTCCTCCATCTCGAGCAGCGCCTGCCGGTCCGTCAGCTTGATGGTCGGCAGGTTGGCGATGATGGTGTCGGCGAGCCGCGAGGCCTCGTCGATGGCCTGCACCGCCATCAAGACCTCGGGCTGGATCTTCTTGTTGAGCTTGACGTACATCTCGAACGTCGACTGGACCGAGCGCATCAACGCCTCGACCTCGACGCTCGCGACCGAGCTCTCGACGATCTCGTCGTACTCGACCAGGAAGTACGCATCGCTCTGGACGTAACGGCGGATGCGCGCCCGGCGCTTGCCCTCGATGAGGACCTTGACCGTCCCGTCCGGCAGGCGGAGCAGCTGCATGATCGCGCCGACCGAGCCGACGCCGAAGATGTCGTCCGGCGTCGGATCGTTCGTCTTCGCGTTCCGCTGCGCGGCGAGGAAGATCTCCTTGCCGCGGTTCATCGCCTCGTCGAGCGCGGCGATGCTGCGCTCGCGGCCGACGAACAGCTGAGAGACCATGTGTGGAAAGACGATGATGTCGCGTAGCGGGAGCAACGGGACGATCCCGCGCTCGGGTGCGTTCTTGCCGCGATCACTGTCGTTCTTGAAGAACATCCGCCGTCTTTCCGGGAGTGTCAGGAGGCCGGGGCAGCCCCGCCTCGGTTGTCACGAGTGTCCTGGTCTACTGCTGATCCGCCGCCGGGTCGGCCCGCATCCCCGGGGGACGCGCGCGGGGCCGGCGTGCTCAAGGGGCTCTGGGGGGCGAAGGCGCGCTGCGCGCGCGCCCTTCATCGCGGTGACCGCGGCGCGGGCTCGCGCCGCGCGCCCTGGCCCACGACCCCCCGGGGAAAGCGCTACGCGAGTTCCGCCTCCTTCGTGTACACGATGAGCGGCGGCTCGTGCTTGACGATCACGTCCTCGCTGACGACGACCTCCTTGATCCCGGTGCGGGACGGGACGTCGTACATGATGTCGAGCATCGCCGACTCGAGGATGGCGCGCAGGCCGCGGGCGCCGCTGTTCCTCTCGAGGGCCTGGCGGGCCACCGCCACGAGCGCGCCCCGGGTGAACTTGACCTTCACCCCGTCCATCTCGAAGAGCTTCTGGTACTGCTTGACCAGGCTGTTCTTCGGCTTCGTGAGGATGTCGATGAGCGCCTCCTCGTTGAGCTCGTGGAGCGTCGCGACGACCGGCAAGCGCCCGATGAACTCCGGGATGAGCCCGAACTTGAGGAGGTCCTCCGGCTGGACGACGCTGAGCAGGTCGCCCAGCTTGAAGTCCTTCTTCGCCTTGATGTCCGCGCCGAACCCGAGGGTGTTCTGGCCAATGCGCCGCTGGATGATCTGGTCGAGCCCGACGAACGCGCCGCCGCAGATGAACAGGATGTTGGTCGTGTCGACCTGCAGGAAATCCTGCTGCGGGTGCTTGCGGCCGCCCTTCGGGGGGACGTTGGCGATCGTCCCCTCGATGATCTTGAGCAGCGCCTGCTGCACGCCCTCGCCGGAGACGTCGCGCGTGATGCTGGGGTTGTCGCTCTTCCTGCTGATCTTGTCGATCTCGTCGATGTAGACGATGCCGCGCTGCGCGCGCTCGACGTCGTGATCCGCGTTCTGCAGGAGCTGGACGATGATGTTCTCGACGTCCTCGCCCACGTAGCCGGCCTCGGTCAGCGTCGTCGCGTCCGCGATCGCGAAGGGGACGTTGATGATCTTGGCGAGCGTCTGCGCGAGGAGCGTCTTGCCGGAGCCCGTCGGGCCGAGCAGGAGGATGTTCGACTTGGACAGCTCCACGTCGTCCGAGGAGACCCGGCTGTCGATGCGCTTGTAGTGGTTGTGCACCGCCACAGCGAGGATCTTCTTGGCGCGGTTCTGGCCGACGACGTACTCATCCAACGTCGCTTTGATGTCGGCGGGCTTGGGCACCGGGGTCGACCCCGCGTACGGCTCGTCCTTCTCGACCTCCTCCGCGATGATGTCATTGCAGAGCCCGATGCACTCATCACAGATGTACACCGTGGGGCCCGCGATGAGCTTCTTCACCTCTTTCTGCGATTTGCCGCAGAAAGAGCAGCTTAGATTGCCATTCGAGTGATCGTCCCGCCTTCGCTCCACTTCGACCCTCAGTGCGGTCTGCCGACGCTGCCGCTTCAACGAGAGGTGGGGTTCCGCCGTCGCGGCCCCGCCAACTTGGGACGGGGACGGCTTCCACCGTCCCCTGTATTTTCAGCGATGCGCAGCCAAACGCCGCGCTCGGATTCTAGTCCGGTGCCCGTACCGTCGCAAGCTAACGGGGGTGGTCTCCAGCCTGTGGCCGAAGTCAGGGAATCGCCCGATGGCGCCCCGGCGCGGGCCGCTGATGAGATCGCGCGCCACGGGAGGAGCAGCGGATCGAGCGAGCGCACCGCGGCGCGCCGGGCGCCGCCGGGCGCCACGAGCCCGCGCGCTGCGTACGTCGCGACGCTGTAGCGCGGCGCGAAGCCGCCGCGCGGCCCGACGTGGCGCCGCGGTTCGACGCGGCTCCGCGCCGCCCCTCCGTCCCAGCACGCCCGCCAGCCGAGGGGGCGCAGGCACCTACTTGTTCCGCTTCGGGAAGACCTCGTCGATCAGGCCGTACTCCTTGGCCTGCGTCGCGCTCAGGTAGAAGTCGCGCTCGATGTCCTTCGCCAGCTCGTCCCGGTTCTTGCCGGTCGCGTCGACGAGGATGTCGATCAGCGTCTCCTTGATCTTCTTGATCTCGCGCGCCTGGATCTCGATGTCCGTCGCCTGGCCCCGCGCGCCGCCGAGCGGCTGGTGGATCATCATCCGCGCGTGCGGCAGCGCGAAGCGCCGGCCCTTGCGGCCCGCGCTGAGCAGCACGGCGCCCATCGACGCGGCCTGACCGATGCACATCGTCGACACGGGGCAACGCACGTACTGCATCGTGTCGTACATCGCGAGGCCCGACGTGACCACGCCGCCCGGGCTGTTGATGTAGACCTGGATCTCCTTCTCGGGATCCTCGCTCTCCAGGAAGAGGAACTGCGCGATCACGGCGTTCGCGACGAAATCATCGATCTCCGTGCCGATGAAGACGATGCGATCCTTGAGGAGGCGGCTGAAGATGTTCCACTCCCGCTCGCCGCGGTGGGTCACCTCCGTGACCGTCGGGAGGATGTAGGCCTTCTCGCGTTCGAGAAACTCGATGGCTTGGGTGCGGGTTTCGACTCGTCGGGTCATCCGGTGCTCCGGGGGGTTTCCTGCCGCGCGGCAGGGTCTCTACTCCTGGGCCAGACTGCGTCCGATCGCAAGACCGAACGCGCCCGAGGTTACCGGAAATCTCGGCCGCTCGCCGGGCAACGCACGGAACGCGCGACGGTGCGTCGCGCGTTCTGTGCGTCGATGCGCGTCGACGCGCATCGACGCACAGAGCGCGATGGACGCACCCGATGCCGTTCGGTGAGGGCGCCGCGACCCGGACGATCAGCGCGGGTCGCGGCAGGTCGGCCAGCGCTCGGCCGCGGCTAGCCCGCGTCCGTGACGTTCGCCGCGGCCTCGATGATGTCGAGGATCTTGTCCTCGAGGATCATCCCGGCGAAGAGCTCGCGCTTCTGGGGCTCGCGGTACTCGGCCTTGATCTTCGCGACGTTCTTGCCCGTCTGCTCGGCGAGCTCCTCGTAGCCCTTCTCGAGGTCGGCCTCGGTGATCCTGACCGCCTTCGCCTTCGCGATCTCGGCCATGACCAGGCCCGCGCGCACCTTCATCTCGGCGTCGAGCCGCACGCGGGCGCGGAACTCCGGCGTCGGATCGACGCGCTGCCCCTGGCGGCGCGCCGTCGCGAGCAGCTCGCGCTCGGCGAGCTGCGCCTGCTGATCGACGAGCGACGGCGGGACCGGGATCGGGTTCGCCTTGCAGAGCTCGACCACGAGCTGCTCGGCGACCGCGTCGCTCGCCCGCTGCGTCAGATCCTTCTCGATCTTCTTGCGGACCGACTCGCGCAGCGCGGGGAGGCTCTCCTCGCCGCAGTCCTTCGCGAACTCGTCGTCGACCTCGGGGAAGATGCGCTCCCGGACGTCCTTCAGCGTGATGTGGAAGATCGCCTCCTTGCCCCGGAGGTCCGCGTTCGAGTGCTGCTCGGAGAACGTCACCGGCACGTCCTTCGACTGCCCGGGCGTCATCCCGTGGAGGGCGTCCTCGATCTCCTTGAAGATCTGCCCGCTGCCGAGCTCGGTCTCGATCTCCTGCGCCTTCGTGTCGCGCAGGGCGCCGCCGATCTCCAGCGTGAACGAGATCGTCGCCAGGTCCCCCTTCGCGGCGGGGCGCTCCGGCTCCGGCGCCTGCAGCGTCGAGTGCTCGCGGCGCAGGGCGGTGATCTCGGCGTCGATCATCTCCTCGGTCGGCGTGGTCGAGGGGCGCTTCACCTCGAAGCCCTCCCACTTCACCTCGGCGATGTCGGGGCGGACCTCGAACCGGGCCTTGTAGGAGAAGTTGTCATCGGGGCGGAGCTCGGTGGGCGCGATCGCCGGCTGGGACAGCGGCTGCACCTGCTTGTCGGCGAGCGCCTGGTTCAGCGTGGCGTCGACGAGCCGCTGGGCGACATCGGCGTGGATGCGGCCGCCGTAGAGGTGCGCGAGCACCTGGCGCGGCGCCTTGCCAGGCCGGTAGCCCCGGACCCGGGCCGTCCGCTGGAGCGCCGTATAGGCCTTGTCGACCTCGCTCCGGACGCGGTCCGCGGGGACCTCCACCTGAAACTCCATCAGCACGGGAGAAAGCTTTTCGACGTTGACTTGCATGGCGTTCTTTTCGAAGGGCGGCACTCGTGCCACGCGTCGCCGGGGGGGTCAAGACGACCGACAGGACGCTGCTTTAAAAAAAGGAGCCCCGGCGGAGAGGCGGCCGCCGGGGCTCGGGATCCCGGGAGGGATCGTGCAAGCTGATGTGCATCGCCGCGCCGCGCGGCGATGCAGCGCGGGCGCGCGCGGGGAGCCGAAGGGGCTCGTCCGCGCCGCGCCGTCGCGCTCAGTCGTCGTCCGAGACGTCGAAGGGATCCTTCTCGAAATCGAGCTCAGCGTCGAAGGATCCTTCGTCCTCGACGATGTCCTCGAGCGAGAAGCCCACGCGGCTCGGGCGAAGAATCTCCCGCTCGAACTCGGCGAAGTTCTGATACGACCTGGGAAGCGGCATCTGTCCTCCTCACATGTGCCGAGGCGACGTCGGGGCGTCGGTCTGCTCGGCGAAGCTGGGCGTCACGTCCGTGGATCAAGGGCGGTCAGCGCCGGCCCTCGACGCGCGTCGAGGGCGGACGGCGGAGCGGAACCGATCGCCGACCTGCGTTGAAGCGAAGGCGAAAGCACGAGGACCTGCGCAGGAGCGAGCAAGGCAGGCTCGCGCCCGTCGCACCAGAACGCGCGGGCAAGGACGCGATCGATCGGGGCGGCGTCGCCGCAAGCCAGCAGCGCCCCTCCGAGGCCGAAGCCATGGCCCCGCCTCGAGGCGCGCCCGCGGGTCGACGGCCCCGTCGTTCGCTTACCCTTGCCTACATCAAGCGACATGTGGGTCACTGTAGATGGCCTCGCCGTTCAGGCCAACAATCCGGCGCGCGGAGGGCCAGCCCACGGCGAGGGTTCGGGCGATCTGGCGGTGGGAGCGCCAGGGGAGCGCGGCGGGCGGGGAGGCCGCCGCGGGTCGGTCGATCGCTTCCTGGGCGGGACCGTTCCCGCGCGTCCGGTCGAACCTGCAGCCGAGACACCCGGCTTCTCTCGACGTGCCGATAGGGGTCGTGTAAGCAGCCGGGTCGGACGCGACACAGCACGATGCCATCGCCGCCACCGCCCAAAGAGGGGGGCGCTCCCGGCAAGCCCGGCGCCGCCTCCAAGCCTTCGCCTGTCGTCTTTGCCGTCGCCAACCAGAAGGGGGGCGTCGGCAAGACCACGACGTCGGTCAACCTGGCCGCGAGCTTCGCCGCGGCGGAGCACCGGACGCTGCTCGTCGACTGCGATCCGCAAGGGAACGCGTCGAGCGGCGTCGGCGTGCGGCGCGGGAGCTTCGAGCTGTCGCTCTACGACGTCCTGATCGGGCAAGCGACGCTGAAGGAGGCGATCGTCGCCACCGAGGTGCCGCTGCTCGACGTGGTGCCCGCGACCCAGGACCTCGTCGCGGCCGAGCTCGAGCTGGTCGACGCGGACGATCGCGCGGTGCGCCTGCGCCACGCGCTGCGCCCGCACCTCGACGGGTACGCCTTCGTCGTCCTCGACTGCCCGCCCTCGCTGGGGCTACTGACGCTCAACGCGCTCACCGCGGCGCACCGGGTGCTCGTGCCGCTCCAGTGCGAGTACTACGCGCTCGAGGGGCTGACGCACCTCATGGCGACGATCGACAGGGTGCGGAGCGCCTTCAACCCGGAGCTCACGGTCGAGGGCGTCGTCCTCACGATGTTCGACGGGCGCAACTCGCTCACCCACCAGGTCGCCGACTCGGTGAAGGCGCACTTCCGCGTCTTCGACGCGATCATCCCGCGCAACGTGAAGCTCAGCGAGGCGCCGTCCCACGGCAAGCCGGCGCTGCTCTACGACGCGCAGTCGAAGGGGGCGCAGGGCTACCTGAGCCTCGCGGCCGAGATCCTGGACGGCGCGCCCGCCGCCGCGGCGGACGCGAAGAAGAGGCAGCGCGGGGACGACGCCGAGGCGGAGCCGCAGGCCGAGGCCTCGCCCAACACCGGAGCGCGCGCGAGGGACGCGCGACCCAGATCATGAATGCCGATCAGAAAGGGGCGCGGCGCGCGCTCGGACGGGGGCTCGACGCCCTGCTCCCGGCGCCGCCGCCGGCGACAGCGACGGCGGCCGAGGGGCGCAGCGTCTTCGTGTGCGCGATCGAGAAGATCGTCCCGCAGAAGGGGCAGCCGCGGCAGCACTTCGACGAGACCGAGCTGGAGGAGCTCACCGGGAGCATCCGCGAGCACGGGCTCATCGAGCCGCTCATCGTGCGCAGGACGCAGTCCGGCAACGACAGCTTCGAGCTCATCGCGGGCGAGCGGCGGTGGCGCGCCGCGCAGCGCGCGGGGCTCCGGGAGGTGCTCGTCGTCGTCAAGGACGTCTCGCCCAAGGAGGCGTTCGAGCTGGCGCTCGTCGAGAACGTGCAGCGGGCCGACCTCAACCCGATCGAGATCGCCGAGGCGTTCGATCGGCTGCTGCGCGAGCACAGCTACACGCACCAGACCCTCGCGGAGCGCGTCGGCAAGGACCGCACGACGATCGTCAACTCGCTCCGGCTCCTCCGGCTGCCCCCGCGGATCCGCACCATGGTGATCTCGCGCGAGCTCAGCGAGGGCCACGCGCGCGCGCTGCTCGGGGCGCCGAGCGACAAGGTGATGGCCGACGTCGCCGAGCGGACCGTCCACGGCAAGCTCCCGGTCCGCAAGGTCGAGGCGCTGATCAAGGCGGCGAAGGAGAAGGAGAGCCGGTCGACCGAAGGCGGCGAGGAGCCCGGCGAGAAGAAGCGCGGGGGGAAGTCGCCGGCGATCAAGGACCTGGAGGCGCGCCTCATGCGGCGGCTCGGGACCCGGGTCGAGGTGCGCGACGAGGGCGGCCGCGGCGAGCTCGGCATCACCTACGGCTCGCTCGACGAGCTGGACAGGATCATCGCGCTGCTCGGCGCGTGAGCTGCCGCGGGCGGCCCGCCGGGCCGACGCTCGCCCGCGTCCGCCCGGCGCCGGCTCGCGGGCGGGCGCCGGGCCGACGCCCACCCGCGACCAGCGCTCCTACTTGATCCGGGCGCTGAGCTCCTTGACCTTCGCGCGGGCGCGCTTGCCGATCTCGGTGTCGCCGCCGTGCTTCCCGGCCTCCGTGAGCGCCGCGAGCGCGCTCTGGGGCTTGTGATCGGCCAGGAACGACAGGCCGAGGTAGTAGTGCGCGGCCGCGAACCGCGGCTCGACCTTGATCGCCGCCTGGTAGTCCGCGCGCGCCCCCGGCTCGTCGCCGAGCTCGTGGCGGCACGTCCCGCGGCGCACGTGGAACTCGGCCTCCGGCTTCAGCTTGATGGCGCGGTCGAAGGCCGCCACGCAGTCGGCGTAGGCCTTCGCCGGCCCGAGCATCCGCCCGATCGTCGCGATCGTCGCCACGTCGTCGCCCGTCGCGGCGAGCGCCTTCTTGAGCTCGGCCGCCGCCCGGTCGAGCTCCTTCGCCTCGAACAGCATCGCGCCGTAGGCGAAGCGCGTGGCGGCCGTGTCCTCGGCCTTGAGCGCCGCCTCGTAGTGCTTGCTCGCGTTCGGGACGTCGCGCTTCAGGCCGTACGCGTAGCCGAGGTTCTGGTGGAGCGCGGCCCGGCCCGGCGCCTGCTCGAGCGCCTTCGAGAGCACGGCGATCGCCTCGTCGGGCCGCGGGGGCTCGTCCAGGTAGAGCGCCGCCAGGTTCAGCGCGGCGGCCTCGAGCTTCGGGTCGCTCGCGAGCGCCTTCTTGTACGACGCCTCGGCGCCGGCGCGGTCGTTCGTCTTCTCGCGCGCGAGCCCGAGGTAGTAGTGCGCCTCAGCGCTGCCCGGCGCGTGCTCGATCGCCTGGAGGAGGTGCTGCTTCGCCTCCTCGTACTTCTCGTTCTTGATGTAGGCGATGCCCCGATCCAGCGCCGTGGACGACGCGCCCTTCGAGGTCGCCTCGTCGCTGCCCTCCGGGGGATCGGCGGAGAGCTGCTCGCGCGGGGGCTCCTGAGCTCCACCACACGAAAGGGCGCACGCCGCGACGCCCGCCGCGAGCGCCACGACCGCCATGACCTGCCGCGCGGACGCCGCGCGCGAGAACCACATCTCGTTCATCCGACACTCCCTTCGCCGTCCAGGCCCTGGAGCACCGCATGGAGCCGCTCCTCGACCTCTTGCATCCGCTTGCCGTTCGCGAGCTTCGCCCCGTCCGCCTCGCTCACATAGAACACGTCCGCCACGCGCGTCCCCTCCGTGTTGATCTTCGCGACCGAGATCGAGAGGCCGAGCTGGTAGAGCGCGTCCGAGATCGCGAACAGCAGGCCGGGCCGATCCCGCGTGAGGACCTCGATCACCGTGTGGTGGGAGGCGCGGTCGTCGATGGAGATCTGCGTCCGGACCTTCGGCGTCGGGCGCTCGCGCATCGCGCCGCCCCGCCGCTTCTTGGCCAGCTCCGCGCCGGAGATCTGGCGCGAGAGCACCGCCTGGATGTCGGTCATGAGCTTCGGGATCGCGCGGGCGACCCCCCCTACCCCCTCGCCGCGGTCGCGCACCCAGAACAGGTCGACCGCCTGCAGGCGCACGCCCGCGGGCGGAGACGAGCTCGCCCTCGCGCGGATGACCCCGCCCTCGTCGGCGCCCGCGTCGTCGCACGCGCGCGAGTGGATCTGCGCGCCGTGGACCTCGAGGCGCGAGGCGGCGAGCGCCGCCGTGATCGCCGCGAGCAGGCCGGGGCGATCCGGCGCGACGACGCAGAGCTCCGCGGCCTCCGGGTGGCGCGACGGCACGAGCGCGACCGACACGCTGTTCCCGCCGCGCTGCTGCTGCCGCGCGAGCTCGGCGTGCGCGGCGATCGCGGCCGGGCTGTTCGCGAGGAGGTAGCGCTCCGGCATCGAGGCGAGGTAGCGGGCCAGGAAGTCCCGCTGCGCGCGCCGCTCCGCGTCGTTCGCGGCGGGGAGATCCTCGAGGGCGCCCACCGTGCCGCTGATCGCGCGGGCCATGCGCTGGTCGTCGATGCCGAGCGGCCCGCCGTCCTCCCGCGCGCCGCGCAGGGCCGCGTCCGCGGAGAGGTACAGCTCGTCGAGCATCCGCGCCTTCCACGACGTCATCGACGTGGGGCTCGTGGTCGACAGATCGGCGACCGTGAGCAGGTACAGGTCGCGCAGCCCCTCGCGGCCGTGCACCTCCTGGCAGAACTCCGAGATCGTCGCGGGGTCGTCGAGATCGCGCCGCGTCGCGATGAGGTACATCACGAGGTGCTTCAGGATGAGGTGACACGCCTCGTCGACGTCCTCCGGCGGGAAGCCGAGCCGCTCCAGGATCTTCCTCGCCATCTCCGCGCCGCGCCGGCTGTGATCGGTGCCGCCGATCGCCTTGCCCACGTCGTGCAGGAGCGTCGCGAAGAACAGCATCGTCGGCCGCGTCGCCTCGGCGGCGAGGCGGCACGGGAGGCCGAACTCGCCCGCGAGCTCGCCGCGCGCGAGCGCCGCGAGCCGATCGACCGCGGCCACCGAGTGCACGTCGACGGTGTACACGTGGTAGACGTCGTGGTGGACGCGCCCGACGACCGGCAAGAACTCGGGGATCATGGCGAGCAGGAGGCCGAGGTCGTGCAGCTCGCGCACGACCGAGCCGCTCTGCAGCGCCGTCTCCTTGCACGTGGCGACGAGGGCCCGGAACCGCTCGGCGGCCTCGGGGCTCTCGCGGAGCGCCGCGCAGAACGCCGGATCGCCGGCGGCGCGGACGATCGCCCCGCGGGCGTAGGGCAGGAGCGGGACGCCGCGCTCGACGGCCTCGGAGACGAGCCGCAGCGCGATCGCCGGATCGGTCCGGAGCAGATCCGGATCGCTCATCGTGATGCAGCCGTCGAAGAGGCGGACGCCGCGGCCGAGGTCCTCGTCGCGGCGGCGGCGCCGCGTGAGCGTCGGCGTGGCGCGCGAGACGATGACGTCCAGGGCGCGCGAGATGGTCCGCGCGCTCCGGTAGTAGTCGCTCATCATGCGCTCGATCGCCTCGGGCGAGACGGCGGGCTCGTCGGGCGACGGCGCGGCCTTCTGGCCGTCGCTGGCAGGCCCCGCCGGCCCCGCGGCCTTGCTGTAGCCGAGCGCGCCCGCGCACAGCTCCTGCTCGTCGAACGTGAGCCGATCGGTCCGCCGCCCGGAGTGGGCGTGGAGGAGGTTGCGGACGCGCCAGAGCATCTCCGCCGCGCCGCGGATCTCCTCGGCCTCGCGGGCGACGAGCGCGCCGAAGCGGACCAGCGCGTCGAACTCGCCGACGCCGTAGCGCGCCTTCGCCGCCCAGCGGGCGACGTCGAGGTCGCGCAGCCCGCCCGCGCCGTTCTTTACGTCGGGCTCGAGCAGGTAGACCGAGCCGCCGAAGCGCTCGTGGCGCTGCGAGATCTCCTTGCCGAGCCGCTCGATGAAGCGGGGCAGCTCCGAGTGCGCGAAGATGCCCGCGGCAGCGCGCTGCCAGAGCGACTCGGACAGCGACGCGTCGCCGACGACGTGGCGCCAGTCGAGCAGGCTCGTCGCGGTCGGCAGGTCCTCGCGCGCCCCCTCGACGAGGTCGTCGATGGTGACGACCTGGTGCCCAACGGTGACCCCCATGTCCCAGAGCGGGTAGAGCAGCGCGTCCGCGATGGCGCCGGCGCGCTGGGCGTCGCGCGCGAGGATGCGCACGTCGAGGTCGCTCCGCAGCGCGACGGCGCCGCGGCCGTAGCCGCCGACCCCGGCGATCGCGACCGAGTCCCACGCCGCGCGGCTCGGGGTGCCGGACTCGCGCAGCAGCTGGAAGAGGCGGACCAGGAGGTCGTCGAGCAGGCGCGCGTGGCGCCGCCCGAGGGCGACCCCGAGCGCGGCGGGATCCGCGGCCGGCGTGGGGCCGCTCGGCACGGTGCGATCGAGGTTCGCGCGCTCGCGCGTGTAGGCGGCGCGGAGCTCGGCGAGGCCGCTGGGCCTGGACGTGGGGGAGAGGTCGAAGCTCATGCGATGTGTGGTTCCGTCTCAGGAGCCCGGGGCGCGGAAGGCGGTGACCTGTGCGTTGACCCTGACCGGGGTGAGGCCCGCGCTGCAGAGCCGCGGCGCCTCGCTCGCGGCCGAGAAGAGCAGCCCGCCCGGGCCGAGCTCGGCCGCGAGGCGGCGGGCCACCGCGTCGCCGGCGGGCTCGGCGAGGTACAGGAGCACGTTCTTGAAAAAGATGATCTGGAAGCCGCCGCTCGGCACGGCGTGGACCAGATCGCAGACCTCGAAGGACACGACGTCGCGGAGCTTCTGGCAAACGTGCAGCGCTCCGCCCTTCTGCTCACAATAGCGCTGAAGCATGGCCGGGGGGAGCTGGTCGGCGGCCTCGGCGGAATAGACGGCCTCGCGCGCCGCCTCGATCGCCGGGGCCGCGCGGTCGACGCCGAGCACGCTGAAGCGGCGGCCGGCGCTGGCGAGGAGCATCCCCAGGGTGTAGGCCTCTTCGCCGGTGCTGCAGCCGGCCGAGAGGCCGGCGATCGGGAGGTCGGGCGGGAGCCTGGGCAGCACCGAGGAGGCGATCGCCTCCCAGATGATCGGATCGCGGTAGAACCGCGTCTCGCCGACGCGGAGCGCGCTCACGACCTCCTCGATGGCCTCCCTGTCGTCGTGCAGCCGCTCGGCGGCCGCGAGCGGGGACACGCCGTGGCGCGCGGCCATGCTGCTGAGGACGGCGAGGACCCGCTCGCGCACCCATCCGGGGGCGGCGAGGCTGCGGCCGAGGCCGAACCGGCGCTCCAGCTCGGCGAGCGCGAGATCGACGGCCCGCTCGGCGGACCGCGCCGCAGGACCCCCTCCCGCTCTCGGCGACCTGGCCATGGGATGCGCCGCGATCAGCCCAGGAAGCCGGCCTTCCTGGCCTGCGCTCCCTTGCCGCCGCCGTCAAGGGCGATGGCGAACACGTCCTTCAGCGCGAGCACGAAGGTCTCGCCCTTGGTGCTGCGGGCCTTCAGGAGCCCGCCGACGCTCGACACCGCCTCGATCTTGGTCACCGGGAGCGACACGCCTTCGTGGGCGGCGTAGAGCGTGAACACCCGCCCTTCGGGGAGCTCGGCCCAGCCATCCTTGTCGATCTTGGCCTCGGCCGTGTCGAGGGCTGCCTTGAGTATGTCGTCGGTCATGAGCAACGTTTCCGTCCCACGCCCGGCCGCGTCAAGCGCGTGCTGAGCCTTACGGCAATGCAAGGGGATCGGCGTCCCGCGGGGGGCCCCCTCCGTGGTACCGTGAGCCGCCGATGTCGAGAAGGCCGCCCAGCCAGGCCCCCCAGAACGGGCAGCCCTCCCAGAACGGGGCCTCCGCCGCGCCGGATGGGGGGCAGCAGGCGCGCGAGATGCCGCCGGGGTGGCAGCCCGGGGATCACCTCTTCGTCGACGACCTCAAGAAATCGTTCGGGCCGACGAAGGTGCTGCACGGCATCACCATGCACCTCCGGCGGAGCGAGACGGCGGTGATCATCGGCGGGTCGGGCGCGGGCAAGACGACGCTGCTCCGGCTGCTCATCGGCCTGGAGCGGCCGACCAGCGGGCACATCTGGGTCGACAGCGTGGATATGGGCGCGCTCCAGGACTACGAGATGAACCGGATGCGCCAGCGGTTCGGGATGGTGTTCCAGTACGCGGCGCTGCTCGACTCGCTCACGATCTTCGACAACGTGGCGTTCCCGCTGCGCGAGCACCGGAAGCACATGTCGAAGAAGGACATCCGCGACAAGGTCGTGGGCATGCTGAACTCGCTCGGCCTCGAGAACAAGGAGGACCGGATGCCGTCGGAGCTGTCGGGCGGGCAGCGCAAGCGCGTGGGCCTGGCGCGCGCGCTGATGCTCGAGCCCGAGATCCTCATCTACGACGAGCCGACGAGCGGGCTCGATCCGCTGACGAGCCGGATGGTCGACGACCTCATCGAGGAGACGCGGGCGCGCTACAAGGTGACGAGCGTGGTCATCTCGCACGACATGGCGAGCACGTTCCGCATCGCGCACCAGGCGTTCCTCGTGATCCAGGGGCGGGTCGTGGCGTCGGGGACGCCGGACGAGCTGGCGTACGGCGACAACGAGCAGGCGCGCCAGTTCATCGCGGCGGCCGGGGTGGCGCCGGATCAGGTCTCGCGGGTGAACCGGCCGGCGCTGGCGGACGGCGGCAAGGGCGACGGCGGGCAGGTGATCGAGTTCAGGAAGGCGGCGGAGTAGCCGGGGCGAGAGCGCGGGGCGACGAACGCCCTCTGCTCGGGCCTACCCTCTTCGTGAAGCCAGGGGCGAACCCCTGGCGGCGCTCTACAGGCGGAGGACCGCGACGCGACGGCCTCGCGGTGTCGTGGCCTCGTCGAACCGGGGCGCGCTCCGGGCCAGGCGCCCGCGGGCGTCGAAGATCACGAGCGTGCCGCGCCGCAGCCGCAGGCCTGCGAGGTAGTCGTCGATCTGGGCGAGGCCCTCGCGCAGCGGGTCCTTCTGCCCATTGCGCCACACCTTGAGCTCCAGCGCGCGCCGCTGGACCGCCCGGGAGCCGTCGGGCTTGCAATAAGGGAAGCGCACGAGCAGGTCGATGCGCCCGCGGCCGACGCCGTACTCGCGGTCGATGAAGCCGCCGCCGTTGCCCACGTTGATCACGCGCTGGAGGAAGGCCATCAGGACGAGCTGCGGGGCGACCTCGGGGTACGGCATCCCGGAGGCGAGCACCTCGCCGTGCTCGTGCCAGAAGGCGGCGAACGCGCGCAGGAGGCGCCGGAAGGCGAGGCGGCCGTCGGGCAGGAGGAAGCGCGCGGGCGGGGGGTCGAGCCGCTCCTCGGCCGACGACGAGAGCACGCGGGCGATCACCTCGCGGTAGATCGGGTTCGCGATGCGCAGCGGCTTGCCCTGGGCCACGAGGCCGAGATCGCGGACGTAGGAAGCGTCGTCGTCGTAGGTGTCGCCGCCGCCCTCGTACGTTCCAGCGAGCATGGGCTCGAGCACGCGGCGGACGCGGGGCTCGGCGAGCTTGCTGACGAGCGAGTCGAGGTGGGTAGCGCGGGCGATGATGAGGCGCTCCTTGGCCTGCTCGACGTGCGCCCGGGTGACGGGCTCGGTGGGCGGGACCGGCATCTTCTCGACGATCTCACGGCCGAGCGCGTTGACGAGCCAGGGCTGGCCGGCCGTGACCTCAAAGGCCCGGGCGAGCGCCGCGTCGAGGAAGACCTGGCCGGTGTCCTCGGTGTGCTGGGCGTAGAGCGCGCGGAGCTCTTCCTCGGAGAAGTCGCCGAGCCGGAGGGACTCGAGCTTGATGTTGAACGGGCTCGCAGTGCCGAGGCGCTCGGGGTCGCCGCCGCTCGCGGCCTTGTAGTCGCGCACGTCGCGGAGGCCGCACAGGACGACCGACGCGGGGAAGTGCTCGGGGCGGCTGGGGAAGCCGGCGCGGAGCTGGCGCAGGACGCTGAGGAGACTCTGGCCGCGCAAGGAGTCGATCTCGTCGAAGATGAGGGCGAGCGGAAGCGGGCAGGCGCGCGCCCAGCTGGTGAGGGCCGCGGAGAGGAGGCCCTCGTGGCCTTCCAGCGAGAAGGGTGGCGGCTGGAGCTCGGGCGGCAGCGCGATCTGCGCCGCGCGCGTGAGCTCGCGCAGGATGGCGCGCTGCGCGGAGCCGTAGTCGTCGCCGGCGGCGCTGCCCTCCTCGCAGGAGAAGAGGACCGCCGCGTGGCGGCCCGAGGCGGTGAGCCGCTGGGCGACGGCGCGCAGGGCCGTGGTCTTGCCGGTCTGCCGGGGGGCATGGACGACGAAGTACCCCATCTGCTCGACGAGGCCCGGGGCCTCGGGCAGCCGGCTGTCGGCAGGGATCATGTAGTGCAGATCAGGGCGGCACGGGCCCGTCGTGTTGAAGCGGCGCTTCACCCGGCGAGCCTTGGGCCAGCGGCGGGTCAGAAGCAAGCGAGCTGCCGCGGATCGCAACGGCCGTGACGCGCGCGATAGAGTGAAACGAATGGAGCGGTGGTTCTGGATCGGTCTCGGCGGCGCGGCGGGCACCCTCGCCCGCTACGCGCTGTCGATGTGGTGCGAGGAGCGCTTCGGCGCCGGCTTCCCGTACGGGACGCTCGCGGTCAACGTGCTCGGGTCGTTCTTGCTCGGCGCCATCGGAGAGATCGCCGCGACGACCGAGCTCCTGTCGCCGACGCTCCGCCTCGGCCTGAGCACCGGCGTCATGGGCGGCTTCACCACGTACTCGAGCTTCAACAACGAGACGCTCAGGCTCATCCACTACAAGTCGTGGGCGGCGGGGCTCGCCAACATCTCGATCACGCTGGTCAGCTGCTTGATCGCCGGCGTCCTCGGGATGGTCGTCGCGAGGCGGCTCGTCGCGAGCTGAAGCGGGGAGGCGGGGCGTGTGGCTCCGGGCGCCATGGTCCGCTAGCTCCGCGCGCCACGGTCCGCCTCTGGGCCGGTGGGACGGGGATCAGCCGTCGGCGCCGAGGATCGGCGTCGTCTCTCCCTGTACCGGAGGTGCGTCCCCCGGCGTTCCACCTCCGCCGGGCGCGGGCTTTTCTCCGCCGGGCGGGGCCTTCTTGCCGGTGCTGCCGGAGCGGGCCTCGAACATCCACGCGGCCCTGTTCAGCTCGGGCACCAGGATGGTTCCATCGACCCGACGCGCGGCCCTGAAGGCGCGGAGGACCTTCTCGATCAGCAGCGCGACCCTGCCGTCCTGCAGGTCGAGCGCGCGCTGGGTCACGCGCCGTCCAGCGGCGATCTGAACGCTCGCGGTCTCGCGCACCTTGCGCGCGGTGGCCTGAAGCGTCGCGGCGCAGTCGGCGCCGACGTCGTAGTCCTCGAGGAGCTGCGCGTCCTGCACCGGATCGGCCTTGCGGGTCTCCTCGATGAAGGCCGCGAGCGCCTCGAGGCCCTTCGCGAGGTTCTCCGGGGAGTCCGCGCGCCCCACGATGGCGTCGACCCGCGCCATGCGGCGGGCGCCGAGCGCGTTCCGGAGGCCGTCGTAGCAGAGGTCGCGCTCGCCGATGCCGTCGCGCATCGCGCTCCGCGCCTGCGCCTCGAGCGCGACCCGCGCGCCGGCGGCCTCGACCGCCGACGCGTCGTGCGACCGCTTCATCGCCTGGAGCCTGGCCGCCTCGGCGACGAGCAGCGGCAAGAGCGCCGCGGGCATGCGCAGCTTGCCGCGCTGCTTCTCCGACAGCGAGCCCAGGATGCGCCGCGCGGAGGCGACGAAGTACGGGACGTCATCGATGAGGCTCTGCGAATCGATGCGCGTCCCCTCGGCGACGAGGTCCTCCTCGGCGATCCCCGCGAACGTGCGCTCGGCGAACGCGCCGTCGGCAGGGCCGAGCTCCTTCGCGAGCGCGTCGAGGGTGATGGTGGTGGATGAGACGATCGGTACCTCGGCCGGCCTGGCGGCCGGCGCGGGCTTCTTGGTCTTGGAAGTGGCCATGAGAGGGGAGGCTACGGGGGAGCGTCAATGAAAGGAACGTGGGCACATCGCGGGGCAAGATCGCGTCGCGACGACGCGAGCCTGAGCGGCGCACGCTCCCGGGGACACGACGCACAGCCGGCGGCGGGTCCGCGCGAGGAGGGGCGCGAATCAGGCGCGAAGCCGGGTGGACGGAGCCACGACGGCGCGCGGCGCGCGCGAGACAGGCGGGGGGCTGCGCCCAAGCCCGGTCGAGCCAGCGCACCACCGGGCTGAGGGGTGCGCACGGCGCTGCGAGACGCGCGCACAGTCGGATCGAACGCGCCGCACGATGCGGGGTGGCGTGCGGAAGGCCTGTCGTCCCCGCGCGCCATGGACCTCAGGAACGCGCACAACGGTCGGGAGCGCGCGCACGACGCACCGGGAGCGCGCGCACGACGCACCGGGAGCGCGCGCACGACGCACCGGGAACGCGCGCACGACGCACCGGGAACGCGCGCACAACGCAACGCGTCAATCCACTCCTCTGACCTCCGGCCGGCGGCGGCCGCCCCGGCGAGCTCGTCGCCCGCAGGGAAGCTCAGCGCGATCGTTCCGCGGCGTGGAGCAGCTCATCCCACGCTGGCACACCGAGGCCGCCGAGGGGTTGTGCGAGCGCCGCAGCGCGGTGCGCAGCCGAGCGGGCATCGCTGGCGCCGACACGCGCGAGGCGATGCGCAAGCTCGCGGTGCGCCGCCACGGCGAGCACGCGGCTCACGTGATCCTCGGCCGTGTCGCCGAGAAGCGCCTCGGCCTGGCGGGTGAGGTCGCGCGCTGTTGCGACGGTCTGATCACCGTCCGGCAGGAGCGCGGTCCGAAGAAGCTCGACGACGGAGTGCGCGCGCAGGCGTGATCGCCGGTCCAGGCCAAGGCGACTCCAGTCGGCGATGAGATCGCGCGCGCGCTCGAACCACGTGCAGGCGCCTCCAGGATCCCCCGTGACCATCGCGAGGAGTCCGGACGTCACCGCGTGGAAGGCCTCTGCCCGGATCCCCCCCTCCGGCTCGGGCTCCCTCCAGTGCGAGGGAGCCTGTGGATTCCTCGGGTGCCCGAGGAGCTTCGAGGCTCGCTCCTCGTTTCCGCGCGCGATCTCGACAAGCGCCGTGGCGACCTCGCAGCGGCGAGGGAGGCTCCCGTGCTCCTCCGGCCAAGCAGTGCCCTCGGCGCGCGCTTGATCAAGCTCCCGAATCGACGCATCGAGGTTGCCGGAGAGAAACTGGAGCTCCGCGATGATGGTGCGTGCGATCGCACGGTCTGCCACAGACTGATTCTGGGAAGATCCCGTGTGCGGTCCGGAATCGAGCAGCGCGAAGGCCAGCTCTCGCGCCGTGGCGATCTGGCCGCGCTCGGCGAGCCGTAGAAGGCGCGATCGAGCGACGAGGGGACGAAGGAACCGTTGGAAGATCGCTGCCGGCGCCTCGAGCCCGGCGGCGAGCGTCTGGTCGAGCTGCTCCGCGTAATCGAGATGACCGAGGCACCAGTGCACGAGCGCGTTGGCCCGCAGCACGCACGCAGTCACGTAGGGCGATACAGCCGTCCAGGCGCTCCCTCCGCCGGGCACGGCGCCGACGAGGGACATCGCCCGATTCCCATGGACGGCAGCGACGTCCGCGCGATCCTGCGCGGCGACTGCGATGGCGAGTTCCGAAAGCGCGACGGCGGTCAGCTCGGTGTCGTTAGCGTCGGCGCGCTCCAGGAGACCCTCGAGGAGCACCTCGGCAGCGAGGAACCACCGCACGGCAAGCATGTCATCGGCTCGGCGCAGCTCCCGTTGCGCCAGAACGGACGGCGCAACGCCCCATAGCCCGCGCTGCTGGATCTGATCGCTCATCGGATCAGCGGCCCAGCGCGCGGCGAGGAGGTCGTCAATCCAGGGCCTGACAACGAAATCGCCGCCGAACAGCGCCAGCGGCGAGGCGGCACGCAAGAGCAGCAGCGCATCGTCGCCGCGCCCTCTCACGTTCCCCGGTAACGTGGCGGTCGGTGAGGGTAAGGTCCCACGGGCAGCACCCACAAATGAGATGGATCCCTGCGCCGAAACTTCCAGGCCGGCTATCCGTGCGCTCCGGTCCTCCTCGACGGCGTACTCCCCGCTCCGGATCGACCACACGTCCGGCGCCGCAGCCGCGAACACGGGCGCGAGCGCGGCCGGCAGCATCACCACGACCTCGCCGCGGGACGGACCGAGAACGTTGCGCTTCTCGTTCCAGAGCGCGAAGAGCCGCGCCCACGCCTCCGTGTCCGCATAGGCCGCGCGCGACGCGTCGACGAGGTGGATCGCGCCGCGAAGCTCCTCGGGCGGGTCGAGGAGCGGGAGCAGGACGCGCTCCGCGAGCTCGCCGTCGGTGAGCGGCGTGTCATCGGGCCGCCCGCTGTACGGCTCCAGCCGGACGAGGCCGACCCCGGTGCGACCGAGCTGCGGGAGCTCGGGCAGCAGCTCCGCGACCAGCTGATCCGCCGCGCGAGGGCTCGCGCACCGCGCGAGGTACAGATGGAACCGCCGCGAGAGCGCGAGCGCCCGGAAGAGCCGCGAGCGCTCCCCGCCCGCGGCGCCGGTCATGCGCCCTTCTCCGCCGCGGCGTCCTTCATCGTGTCAGGTAAGGGCCCGGCGAGCTCCTGCATCCCGGCCACCGACGGGTGGAGGTCGACCCACTCGTCGTCGTTGAGGTAGCGCAGGATGACGTTGTTCTGGAGCAGGTGGTCGGCAGCCTCGCGCTCCTGCTCGTTGCTGGTGATGAGCCTCTTCGTGCGGTTCACCGTGGCGAGCCACGGGATCGCGCCGCTGTCATAGACGATGCTCCGGTACGCATTCCCCGCGCGGTGGAGCTCCCGCTCCAGCGTCTTCCCGTCGACGGGGAACGTCTCCAGCTCGAGCAGCGTCTGGAGCAGCCGCACGATCTCGCGCGGGTATCCACCCGACCACAGCGCGATATCGCGGATGCGATTCCGGAGCGCAGCCTTGCCGAAGAGCTCCTCGAGGGCGGCCTCGTCGATGCGCTTCTTCATGAGCTCCGTGATGACCTCGACGCCCTCGGGGTGGAGCGTACCCGCGGCGTCCCGGACCTTGATCATGGGCAGGAACGCCACGGGCGGCTCGACCATGCGGCGCGCGAGCGCCGGCGGGATCGTGTAAATCACGTGCACCGGCAGCTGGAGGTAGGGCGCGCCGGTCGAGAAGATCCGCTCGGCGCTCTCGAGCACCGGCTTCCACGTGAGGCTTGTACCTCGGAGCTTTTCCAGCGAGTCGAAGAGGATCACGATGCCCGAGCGACCGAGCTTGCGCGCGCGCCAGTCGAGCTCCCGGAGCTCGTCGTGAACGAACCGGACAAAGGTGGACAGGTGCCTGGCCACGATCTCGCGGACCCGGTGGCGCACGGTCGGGTTGGTCTTCAAGTTGAGCTCGACGCCCAGCTTCGCTCCCGCCTCGACGCCGGAGGTGAGCTTGCCGATCTCCACGTCGGTCCGCGAGAGCCACGCCCAGAGCCGCCGGTGAGGCCCATCCGTCAGGGCATCGGTCGCGTTGCCGCCCTCGGCTGCCAGAACAGCGCGCTCGGTATGCTGCAGGACGAGCGCGAGCACGTCCGAGATGTCGATCTCGACGGTGAGGTCGAGAACATCGTCCGCGTCGATCAGGACCGTGAGGAGGTTACGCCGCTTCGGATCGGAGAGCCTCACCTCGAGTCGCTGGATCTCGGTGCTCTTCCCCGTGCCGCGGAGGCCGGTGAAGAGCTGGCAGACAGGCGTCCTGGAGAGCTCGATCTGGCGCGCGAGCTTGTTCGTCCAGTGCGCTCCGCGGACGCCGCGGACGTCGATGTCCACGTTGCGCTCATCGCCCGGCGCCAGCGGCTCGTCCGGGTTGCAGCGGTTGTAGAGCTCCTGGAGGCGCTCGAACTCCATCGCCGGGAAGGTACCCGACGACACCATGCTCGTCAGGGAATTCGCGCCGCCAGCCCGCGCCGCCCCCTCGTCACGCGATGAGCCCGCGCTCCCTCGCCGCCTCGTCCAGCCGCACGAACCGCGCGCCCCGCCGCGCCGTCTCCTCCACGAACGCCCCCAGCGCCTCGAGCCGCCTGGCCAGCGGGACGCGCAGCTCCGGCTGGTACGGCGCGAGCGCCTCGAGCCCGTCGCTCCGGTCGAGGAAGTCCATCCCGTGCAGCTCCAGGTTGACGAGCGCCTCCCCGGCGCAGGCCCGCGCCAGCAAGCGCGCCCCCGCCGCGCCAGCGAGCCCAACGCTCGCCCCGATGACCGGCAGCCGCGGCCCGGGCGTCACCTGGATCGGCAGCTCGACGAAGCGCCGCCCGCCCCGCCGGTACCACGGTCGACCCGGCCGGTACGGACGGCGCGGCGCCGCGAGCACGCGCGGGGTGTCCAGGATCGCCGCCGATCCCCTCCCCTGCGCGCGCTGCACCCCCATCGCGAGCGCCTTCGCAGCGTAGTACGGCGGGCAAGGGAACACCGAGGAGTCGAACTCGACCCCGATCGTGTCGAGCACGTCGAACAGCGCGTCGCTCACCGTGTACCCGGGCGCGCGAAAGCCCGTCGGACGCCGCCCGACCGCCTCCGCGATCGCCTCGGCGCCCAGCAAGACGTCGCGCGCTATATCGGGGCGCGGGAGCCGCGACAGGTCGTAGCGGTGCCCGTACGAGTGGTTCTCGACCGCGTGGCTCGCGTCGCTCAGCGCGCGCAGCGCCGCCGCGCTCGCCGGGCGCGCGAGATCGCGGCCGATCGCGAACAGCGTGACTGGGATGCCGTGGGACGCAGCGAAGACCGCGACGCGCGGCAGCGCCTTCTCATAGACGGCGTGCAGCGCGCCCGCCGCCCCGGAGCGCTCCGGGACGGCGAGCCCGTGGAGGGCGAAGTAGTTCGGGACCTCGTCGAGGTCGATCGAGACGGCGGCGAGGCGCCCCCCCATCGGACCGCTTCAGCTCGCGGCCATCTTCGCCACCTCGGCGGCGAAGTCGTCCTCTTTCTTGGCGATGCCCTCGCCGCGCTCGTACCGCACGAAGCGCGTGAGCGTGAGCTCGCCGCCGGCCGCCTTCGCCGCCGCCTGGAGCAGCTTCTCGATCGTCTGGCCCGACACGCCGCGCGACGCCGCCTCCACCGACTCCTGCTCGAGCAGCGCGACCTCCGAGTACCACTTGTTGAACTTGCCCTCGATGATCTTCGGCCACGCCGCCTCCGGCTTCGGCTTCGGATCCTCGCGCAGCTGCCCCTCGAAGATCTCCTGCTGCTTGGCCTTCTGCTCCGCCGTGACCTCGTCGCGGCGGAGGACGAGCGGGCTCATCGCGGCGGCCTGCATCGCCGTCTCGTCGATGAACTTCTGCACCTCGGGGTGCTCCGCGACCGCCTGGCTCGACGCCTCGACCGCCACGAGCACGCCGATCTTGCCGCCCAGGTGCACGTACGCGTGCGCCACGCCGTGCTTGCCCTCCGGGATCGACACGCGATCCCAGCGGCGCACCGCGATCTTCTCGCCGATGCGCGCGGTCAGCTCGGTCGCGGTGTCCGCGACCGACTTGCCGCCGATCGAGAGCTGGCTCGCGTCCGCGCCCTCGGGCGCCTTCTCGGCCGCGGCGAGCACATCGCCGACGAACTGCCGGAACGCGTCGTTGCGGGCCGCAAAGTCGGTCTGGATGTTGACCTCGACCATCGTCGCGCTCCGCCGATCGGCCGCGACCGCCGCGCGAACCTCGCCCTCGGTGGCGGACGCGCCGGCCCGCTTGGCGCTCTTCGCGAGACCCTTCTTGAGGATGATCTCGACCGCCTTCTCCATGTCGCCCTCGGCCTCCGTGAGGGCGCTCTTGCAGTCGCTCATCCCCGCCTGGGTACGCTCACGAAGCTCCTTGATCGCCTGAGCATTGATGCCGGCCATGGCTCTATTCTCCTTCAACCTGGATAGAGAGGCCGCGCCGAGCGGCCCCTTTCATCGCACTTCAGACTGGTGATCACGTGGGCCCGGGCGCCGCACCGGTCGAGCCGCAGAGGCACAAAGGGCGCAGAGCGGTGAAATTTGCATTTCTGTCCCTGCGCCCTCTGCGCCCCGCGGTCCACCGGACCCAGGCGGGAGGTGACCTCATCGCCCCGCTGCCCGGGCGCCGAGCCGCTCCGGTGCGGCTCGCGCCGCCGCTAGGACGGCTGCTGCTGGCGCGGACCGCCGCCGCGGCCGCCGCGGCCGCCCTGGTACACGTTGATCTCGTCGCGCTGGCCGCGACCGCCGCCGGCCGGCGGCTGCGAGCCGTGCGCGCCCTCGCTGTGATCCTTGCGGCGCTGCGCGCCCTCGACGCACGCGTCCGCGACGCGGGCCGTGATCAGCCGGATCGAGCGGATGGCGTCGTCGTTGCCCGGGATCACGAAGTCGACGAGATCCGGGTCGCAGTTCGTGTCCGTGATGGCCACGACCGGGACGTTCAGCTTGCGCGCCTCGCTGATCGCGATCGACTCCTGGTGCGGATCGATCACGAAGATCGCCGCCGGGAGCCCGCCCATGCCTTTGAGGCCGCCCAGGTACTTCTCGAGGCGCTCGCGCTCCTTCTCGAGGCGGACGACCTCCTTCTTGAGCAGCTGCTCGTAGGTCCCGTCCTCCTTCATGCGCTCGAGGGTGCGCAGGCGATCGAGGCCCTGCTTGATCGTGCGGAAGTTCGTCAGCGTGCCGCCGAGCCAGCGGTTCGTGACGAAGTACATGCCCGCGCGCCGGGCCTCCTCCTGCACGATGTCCTGCGCCTGGCGCTTCGTGCCGACGAAGAGCACGTGGCCGCCGCGGCCGACAGCGTCGGTCAGGAAGTCGTACGCGCGCTTGAAGAGCCGCGTCGTCTGGTCGAGGTCGATGATGTGGATGCCGTTGCGCGCGCCGTAGATGAACGGCCGCATCTTCGGGTTCCAGCGCTTCGTCTGGTGGCCGAAGTGCACGCCCGCGTCGAGCAGCGAGCGCAGCGGGAGCGGGAAATCCCCCGGCTGGGGGGCAACGGCCTGCATGGTGTCGGCCGCGGGAGCGGATGCGGAGAAGCTTGTATCAGTCACGGCAGTGTCCTTTCGGTTGGTCCGCCGCTCCCCCTCTCGCGACCAACCCCATGCGCGGACAGGAGCGTCCGCGTCGATGGGGCACCGGGCCGCGAAATGCCGTGGGTGCCAGGAGAGCGTGTGGATTCAGTCGCAGCGACGGCGAAGGCGAGGATTCAACCTCCGCTGTCCCCCTCGTCACGAGACCGCTGGAAGGGGGCGGTTTGCTACCCCGGTGCGCCTCGCTTGTCAAGCGGACGCGGCGCCGCGTTGTCGGTCGCTGTTCCCGCGATTTCTGCCCAGATTCGCCCTGGGTTCGAGGCGCTCGATCGTCCCGAGGCCGCCCCGAGGCCGCCCAGGGACCGCCCCGGAGAGACGCGCCGCGCAAGGCGGGAGCGCCCGAGCGCGGCGGGAGCGCCGCGCTCGGGGCCGCGCCGTGTGCCGGCATCCGCGATGACGTACACTCCCCATCGTGCGAACCGCCTTTCTTAAAGCACGCTTGGCCCCGATCTGCGCGGGCCTCGCGGTCGTGTCCGCCTGCATCGCCTCGGCGCCGGAGGGCATCCGCCGGCAGACCGACGACGGAGGCGACGGCGGCGACTTCGGGGTGGACCCGCAGACCACGTCGTCGTCCACCAGCGCCGGGCTACCGAGCGCCGACCCGCACGCCCTGCTCGGCGCCGACCCGACGCACGGCCCGTTCAACGGCGGCCAGCGCGTCCTCCTCCACGGAAACGGCTTCAGCTCCAAGGTCCGCGTCTGGTTCGGCGACGTCGAGGTCGAGCCGTCGGCGATCGTGCCCGTCGATCCCAGCCGGGTCCAGGTGGTGGCGCCGCCCGGCGCGGCAGGCCCGGTCGAGCTCACGGTCCAGAACGGCGACGACGAATCGACCCGGAGGGCGCTGCCCGGCGGCTACGTCTACGACGCGCTCTACGCGTCCCCGTCGAGCGGGCCGATCTCCGGCGGGACGACCGTCGAGCTCATCGGACAGGGCACGCAGTGGGACGCCACGACCGTCGCCAGGGTCGATCAGAAGCCGTGCACGTCGCTCGCGGTCGAGGGGCCGACCCGGCTCCTCTGCACGGTGCCCCAGGGCACGCCGGGCGCGAAGACGATCTCGGTGACGACCGGCGACGAGACGATCCTCGTGCTGGACGGCTACACCTACGAGGACAGCGCGAACGGCTACAAGGGCGGCCTCAGCGGCGCGCCCCTCGCCGGCCAGCTCAAGGTCCTCGTCTACAACAACTTCACCGGCGACCCGATCCCGGGGGCGCGCGTCGTCGTGGGCAGCAGCATGACCGCCGCGCTCACCGGCGAGGTGGACGCGTCCGGCGTCGCCGTGTTCAACGACGCTTCGCTCGACGCCCCGCGGACCGTCACCGTCGCCGCGACGTGCCACAGCCCGATCTCGTTCGTCGACGTGCCGGTCGACACGGTGACCGTGTACCTGGATCCGGTGCTCACGCCCGCGTGCGGCGTCTCGGGCGATCCGCCTCCCCCGGTCGGCGGCAAGGTGGGCACCGCCGGCGTGCTCTACGGCGAGCTCGTCTGGGACCAGTCGCTGGACCCCGGCGCCGGCGTGTGGGGCAACGTCCCGAACCCGCAGCGCGAGACCGAGCGCCGGGTCGCGTACGTGTTCACGACCGGGGGCGATCCGCTCGCGACCTTCCAGCTGCCGCCCGCGATCCAGGCGATCACCCCGGAGACGCCGGGCGAGCTCGGGCACGGGTTCACGATGTACCTCGCGCCAGGCAACCGCTCGATCTACGCGCTGGCGGGCATCGAGGATCGAACGCCGAGCCCGCCTCGGTTCACGGCGTACGCTATGGGCGTCGTCCGCGGGATCCCGCTGCTCCCGGGCAAGGTAACGGAGGACGTGTTCGTGCGGATGAACCAGCCGCTCGATCACGCGCTGGCGATGGACGTCGCCGCGCCCGCGAAGGGGCCGAAGGGGCCGGATCGCATCCAGGCGAACGTGTCGCTGATGATCGGCAATGACGGGTTCGCCACGCTCCCCGTCGGCGCCCAGAGCCCGCTCATCCCGTTCGACGGCCGGCTGATGTTCGTGGGCGTCCCGCCGCTCAACCGCGACCTGCTCGGCGCGCGCTACCACTCCTCGGCGCGCGCGGTCACCGGCCAGGCCGGGCTCGCGCCGCTGTCCGTCGTCGGGCGGGTCCTCTCGACCACCACGAGCGAGCCGGTGCGCATCGGCGATTTCGTGGGGGTGCCGACCCTGGAGGCGCCGGCGCCGAGCACCGCGTGGGACGGCGCGCACCTCGCGACGTCGTTCAGCGCGGGCGCGCCGGTCGACCTCAGCGTCTACGACATCGCGAGCGGCAACGGGCTCATCCGGTGGACCGTGGCCGTGCCGGCGGGATCGCACGCCGTCGAGGTGCCGGACATCCGGCAGCTCGGGGTCGAGCACGGCGCGCTGCCGCCGGGACCGCTCACCATCGGGGTGTACGGGGCGCGGATCGACGGCTTCGACTACGGCAAGCTCGTCTACCGGCAGCTCAAGCCGCAAGGGATGACGGCCTACGCCCTCGACAGCTTCAGCGCGCACCTGTGATGAAGAAGCCGCTCCACACGACGCGCGCTCGCCGGCCCGGCCGCCGCGCCCGGCGCTCTGCAGCGGCCGCGGCCCTCACCGCCGCGGCCGCGTGGCTCTCGCTCGCGCCGAGCTGCTTCGACAGCGGCAGCCGGTGGGGCGACATCCCCGAGGCGCCGCCGCCCGAGCCGCCCTGCGCGGCCGGCGCGACCCGGTGCGGCGCGGAGCTCGTGCGGTGCGAGGAGACGGCGGCCGGGCTCGCCTGGGTGACGATCGACGACTGCGCCGCCCAGGGCCTCGTGTGCGCGTCGGTGGAGCTCGGCTGCAGGCAGTGCGTGCCCGGCACGTCGTCGTGCCGCGGTCAGGAAGTCGTGGCCTGCGAGCCGGACGGCAGCTTCGGCGGCGTGCTCGACGCGTGCGACGTGGTCGCCGGCGAGGCGTGCCGGGGCGGGAGCTGCCTCCCGCTCTGCGCCGTCGCCGAGGTCGAGCGGAGCAACGTGGGGTGCGAGTACTGGGCGGTCGATCTGGACAACGCGCGGATCGACGCGACGAGCAACGCGGCGGCGCAGCAGTTCGCGGTCGTGATCTCGAACCCCCAGCCCGACGTTCCGAACGAGGTCCACGTCTTCCAGGACGACGGCGCGCCCGGCGATCCGCCCGCGCTCGTGGAGGTCGGGAGGGTGCTCATCGCGCCGCTCAACCTCCATGTGTTCAAGCTCGGGCCGCGCGAGGTCGATGGCAGCCCCGAGGGGGAGTACAACACGGGCACGCACACGGCGCTCACGCGCCACGCGTACAAGATCACGTCGAAGTTTCCCGTGGTCGCGTATCAGTTCAACCCGCTGGAGAACGTCAACGTGTTCTCCAACGACGCCTCGCTCCTCAAGCCGCGGGAGGCGCTGACGTACAACCCGGGCACCCTGTCGACCGCGTACGTCGTGTCCGGGTGGCCGCAGACCATCGCGAGCACCGACGATCCGGACACGAACTTCGACCCGCTGAACCCGACCGATCTCCGGGCGTTCCTGACCATCGTGGGCACGCGCGACGACACGACGGTGCAGGTGCGGACGACGGCGCGGGTCGTCGGCGGCGGACCGGTCCCGGAGACGCCGGCTGGCGGGTCGATCGAGCTCAAGATCGGCGCGTTCGACGTGCTCAACCTGGAGACCGGCGGGTTCAACGCGGACTTCACCGGCTCGGTCGTGAAGGCCGATCAGCCGATCGCGGTCTTCACCGGCGGCGAGGCGTCGGACGCGCCGCACTTCAGCAAGCTCGCGGACCGGCGCTGCTGCGCCGACCACCTGGAGGACCAGCTCGACCCGATCCGGGCGACCGGCAAGCGGTTCGCCGTGCCGCACACCCCGAACCGGTCGCAGACGGCGAAGCAGGCCGGCGCGCAGATCGAGGTCGTGCCCGAGCCGGAGTACGTCAGGATCATGGCCGTGACCGGCAAGGGCGCCGAGATCACGACGACGCTGCCGCCGCCGGACGACCGGATCGCGCTGACGTCGCTGGGCCAGTTCCACGAGGTGACGGCGTGGGGCGACTTCCTGATCGAGAGCTCCGAGCCGGTCGCCGTGTCGCAGATCATGGCGAGCCAGAACGCGACCGGGGTCAAGCAAGGGCTGCCGGGCGGAGATCCGAGCCTGATCATCCTGCCGCCCGTCGAGCAGTTCCGGCAGGACTACGTGTTCCTGACGCCGGACAAGTACGCGTTCGACTTCATCTCCGTGATCGCGCCGCCGTCCGCCGTCGTGCAGCTCGACGGCGTGACGCTCGGGCCCGAGGAGTGCGAGATCGCGCCCGCGGACGGGCTCACGGACGAGCAGCGCGGCGGCGGCGGCGCGCCGCCGCTCGTCGTCTACCGGTGCCAGCTCAGCTTCGCGGCGATCGATCCGGAGAAGCAGGCGCCGGACAACGTGCTGCCCGGGAGGCAGCGCGACGGCGTGCACCGGATCGCGGCGTCGGCGCCGGTGGGGCTGCTCGTCACCGGGTTCGACTCGTTCGTGAGCTACGCGTACGCGGGCGGCACCGAGCTGCGGGAGATCGCGGCGCCGGACTGAGCCGGCGCGCGGGTGACGCCGCGGTCACCTGTGTCTGTCACCGCGTCTCACCGCGCGCTGGCGCCGCCGCCGCCGCCGCCGCCGCCGAGCAGCCCCTTCAGCTTCACGACGAGCTTCAGCGCGTCGAGGGGCGCGAGCCGGTCGACGTCCACCGTGCGCAGGGTCTCGATGACGGCCGTCTGCTCCGGCGGCACCGCCGCCTGCGCCGGGGCGAACAGGTCGAGCTGCGCGGCGCCCGCGCGCGTGCGGCCGCGCAGCGACGCGTGCTTGCCGCCCGGCAGCGCGGCGCCCGACTCCAGCGTCGCGAGGATGGCGCGGGCGCGCGCGAGCACGCCCTCGGGGACGCCCGCGAGGCGCGCGACGGCGACGCCGTAGCTGCGGCTCGCGGGGCCCGCCTCGAGCTTGTGGAGGAAGATCACGTCGTCGCCGTGCTCGCGCGCGGCGACCGAGTAGTTCGCGATGCCCGGCGAGCGCGCCGAGAGCTCCGTCAGCTCGTGGTAGTGCGTCGCGAACAGGGCGCGGCAGCCGATCGCGTCGAACAGGTGCTCGGCCACCGCCCAGGCGATCGCGAGGCCGTCGTACGTGCTCGTGCCCCGGCCGATCTCGTCGAGGATCACGAGCGATCTCCGCGTCGCGTCGCGGAGGATCTCGGCCGTCTCCCGCATCTCCACCATGAACGTGCTCTCGCCGCGCGCGACGTTGTCGCTCGCGCCCACCCGCGAGAGGATCCGGTCGACGAGGCCGATCTCCGCCTCGCGCGCGGGCACGTAGCTGCCCATCTGCGCGAGGACCACGATCAGCGCGACCTGGCGCATGAGCGTCGACTTGCCCGCCATGTTGGGGCCCGTGATCAGCCAGAGCCGCTCGCCCGAGAGGTCGAGGCGGGTGTCGTTCGGCACGAAGTGCCCGGCGGCCGCGAAGCGCTCGACCACCGGGTGGCGGCCGTCGCGGATCGCGATCGCCTCGCCCGAGGTGACGTGCGGCCTCACGTAGTCGTTGCGGTGGGCGACGTCGGCGAGCGCGGCGGCGACGTCCCACGCCGCGAGCTTGCGCGCGAGCGCGCGGAGCCGGCCCTCGCTCTTCGCGACGGCGGCCCGCAGGCGCTCGAACAGCGCCGTCTCCCGCTCCAGCGCGCGCGCCCCGGCGTGCTCGATCTTGTCGGCCAGCTCGTCGAGCTCGTCGCTCGTGTAGCGCTCGCCGGTCGCGACGGTCTGCTTGCGGCGGAAGCTCTCCGGGACCTTGGCGATGTGCGCGCGCGTCACCTCGATGTACCAGCCGAACACGCGCGTGTACTTGACCCGGAGCGACGGCGCGCCCGTCTGCGAGCGCAGCTTGGCCTCGAGCGCGAGGATGAGCTCCGTCGCGTTCTTCTCGACGGCGCGCGCCTCGTCGAGCTCCTTGTCGTAGCCCTCGCGGAAGACGCCGCCCTCGCGCGTGTTCGGCGGCGGCCGCTCGACCAGCGCGGCGGTCAGCTCGGCGCGCGCGTCGGCGACGACATCCAGCGCCGCCGCCTCGGCGATCAGCGGCTCCGACATGTCGGGGATCGACCGGATCGCGGCGATCGCCGCCGGGGCCGCGGTGAGGCCGTCGCGCAGGCAGCCGAGGTCGCGCGGCGTCGCCTCGCCGAGGAGCGCGCGGACGCTGAGGCGCTCGAGGTCGCCGACGCCGCCGAGCGCCTCGCGCAGCTCGCCCCGGGCGCGCGGGTGCGAGACGAAGAGCTCCACCTCGTCGAGGCGCCGGCGGATGGCCGCCACGTCCGCGAGCGGCGTGAGCAGGCGCCGGCGCAGCAGCCGGGCGCCGCCGGGGGTGACCGTGCAGTCGATGACGTCGAGCAGCGTGCCGCGGCGGCCCCCGTCCGCGGCGCGCGCGAGCTCCAGGTGCGACTGGGCCGTCTCGTCGATGCGCAGCGTGCCCGAGGTGTCGTGCGGGGCGATGCGGCGCACCGGGATGCGCGCGCCGGGGCTGCAGCGGCGCGCGAAGCGCAGCGCCCGCGCCGCCGCGCGCACCGCCGGGAGCGGGTGCTCCTCCAGCGCCGCCGCCGAGATCGGCTCGAGCGCGGCGTCGTCGAGGATCGACGCGATCTGCGCGCTGTCGAGGTCGTCGTCGTCGCGCAGCGCCGCGCGGCAGGCGAGCGAGGTCGCCGCGGCGCGGACGTCCGGCAGATCCCGGGCGATCAGCGCCTCGCGCGGATCGGCCCGGGCGAGCTCCGCGAGCAGCGTCGCGGCGTCCGGGATGGAGGTGGCCGAGAGCTCGCCCGTCGAGAGATCGAGCAGCGACAGGCCGTACGGTCCGCCCGCCGCGCCGTCGTCCCCGCGGGGGACGCCGCCGCCGTCGACGGCCGCCAGGTAGTGGTTGGCGCGCGCGTCGAGCTGCTCGGAGTCGGTCACGAGCCCCGGCGTGACGACGCGCACCACCTGCCGCGGCACGAGCCCCTTGATCTTCGACGGATCTCCGCACTGCTCGCAGATCGCCACCTTGTGGCCGAGCGCGAGGAGCCGCGCGATGTACCCGTGCGCCGCGTGGTGCGGGACGCCGGCCATCGGGACCTCGTCGGGCTCGCCCTTGTTGCGGCTCGTGAGCGTCAGGTTCAGCGAGCGCGCCACGAGGACGGCGTCGTCGTTGAACATCTCGTAGAAATCGCCCATCCGGAAGAAGAGGATCGCGTCAGGGTGGAGCGCCTTCGCCTCCTCGTACTGGCGCATCACCGGCGTCAGCTTCTTCCTGGCCGCAGGCTGCTCGGACGGATGCATCGCCGGCGTCTTAGCCTCGACGCTCGGTGAGGTCTACGCGGGACTCGCGCGTTTATCCCGCAGTTTTTGTGGAAATATCGGGATCGAATCCGGAATGAACCGCGTGGTCGGCAGCCTGCCCGCGCGCGCTCGGCGCGCCGATCAGTGGAACCGGCGCGCGACGCCGACGCCGCGCGCGCTGAGCAGGATGAGGCCCTGGAGCGAGCCGTCGGTCACGGCGAGCTCCCCCGTCGCGGGGACGAGCCGGATGGCCTGCGGCTGCAGCTCCACGCTGTCGCTGAGCTCCACGAGGAGCGGCGTGAACGCCCCCTGGGTGGTGAAGCGGAACTGCATGTCCTGCTCGGGCGCGCCGCCCGTGATCGCGAAGCGGAACATCGGGCTGGTGAACGCGCCCGGCTCCCCGTCGGTGACCCGCCCGTCCTCGGGCGTGTGCACGACGCGCCCGTTGAGCCGCGCGAGGCGCTCGTCGCACGCGTCGCGGCACCGGCCCGTGTCCGGGTCGGCGACGACGTGGTGCAGGAAGCCGACCGCGTTGCTCCGGACGACCCACTGGCCCGCGGCGCGGACGCCGAGCTGCACCTCGCCGGGGAAGCAGCACGCCGCGAGCGCCACCTCGTCGACCGCGGGGTCGCGCGACTCGAGCGTGAGGTGATCCTCGTAGGCCTCGGCGACGCGCAGGCCCGGGCGCGACGTGATGACGCTGCCGTACCGGGCGTCGCAGGACTCGAACGAGCACCCGGAGGACGTCGCCCAGTGGTCAGCGTCCTCGCCCGGGAGCGCGGACGTGATCTGCACGAAGTCGGCGAGCTCTGCGGCCCGCGCGGCGGCCTCGCCCGCCTCGACGCCGGCGGCGAGCAGCTTCTCCTCGACGCTGGCCCGGCTCTGCACGCCGCGGCGGCAGAAGCGCGCGTCCGCGCTCCGCACGGAGGCGGCGTCCCCGTCGAAGTGGACGAACGTCCGGGTGAACCCGGGGAGCACGCCCTCGTACGTCGCGATCCACGTCTCGTTGACGAGGTGCACCCGCGGGTCCTCGAGGTTCATCGTGAGCGCGTGCTGCGGCTCGCCGGACCTGAGCACGAGCCCCTGATCGTCGACGTCGGTCTCGCCGCGGTCGGTCGCCACGATCGTCTCGCGCTGCGCCCCCACCGCGAGCGCGAGCGCCGGCGAGTCCGCGCCATCGGACGGGAACGTGGCGCGCATCTTCGGGCTGGTCGCGGAGAGCGGCACGACCGTGCCGGTCCGATCGTAGAGGATCGGCAGGCCCTGCACGCCGGGCTCGAGCTGGCCGGAGCCGTCGCTCGTCACGACGTAGTTCGCCGAGCGCAGCGTGTGCGGGATGACGACGTTGCACGAGGCCTCGCCGCTCGTGACGAGCGGCTTGGCGCTCGTCGGCGCGTCGCCGCCGCAGCCCGCGCGCGCGCTGCCGACCGCGGGCCCGCGGCAGGCCGCGTCGAGGTCGTCCACGTCGACGATCGCCACCTGGCCGTTCGTGAGCACCAGGTAGGCGAACGAGCCCCGGAGCTTCAGCGGGCCGGCGCCGGCGTCGCGCTCGGCCGACGTACGGTACAGCGTCTCGATGTCGCACGAGGCGACGCTGAGGTCGCACGTCCTGAGGTTCGGATCGGGGTCGCACCGGATCCCCTGCGGCGCCACGCCCGTCGCCGGGAGCGTGGCCGGGGCCTCGCGCTGCACGACGGCGAGGTCGCGGACGGGCGCCGGCAAGCGGATCCGATCGGGCGGCTGGAACGGGTTCCACTCCGCGTGAGGGCGCGAGATCGGCGCCCGGCCGAGGGCGCCGTCGCTGACGTCGAAGACCATCACGCTGCCGTCGCCCGCGTCGACCGCGTAGAGGTAGCGGCGGAAGTCGGGCGGCGCCGCCTGGCTCACCGCGACGCGGCTGGTCGTGACGACGCGCTCGGGGTCGAGCGTGGACGCGGGCAGGAGCGGGGGCAGCTCGAGCGGCTCGCACGGCGTCGGGAGGTCGACGACGTGGATCACCGGCGCGTCGAGATCGGCGACGAACAGCCGGTCGCCCGAGAGCGCGAGCCCCGCGGGCCGGGGCTTCTCGACGGCCTGCGCCGACGTGACCGAGGCCGCAGGCGCCGCGCACTCCGGGCCGTGCGGCGCGCCCTCGGGCGGCGCGGCCGGCGGGAGCGAGACCTGGAGCGGGACCCACCGCTCCACCTCGCACGGGGCGAACCCGCCCTCGGCGTACCGCTCGTCCTCGAGGAGCGTCTGCGCGTCGATCACGGCGAAGCCGCCGAGCTCGGGCATGCTCACGATGAGCTTCTGCCGGCCGAGCCCTTCCTGGCTCAGGTCGCCGTTCGCGCCGCACGCGTCGCCGCCGGCCGCGGCTGCGTCGGGGCTCGTCGGCTCGACGTCGTAGTCGCCCGAGCACGAGCTCCGCAGCTTGCCGTCAGGGCCCGGCGGATCGGAGACGAGCAGGATCTCGCCCGGCGTCGAGCCGAGCGAGCAGGAGGGCCAGGAGCTGAGCGACGGGACCGGGCAGCCGCCGCGCGGCAGCACCTTCGCCGACGGGAGCGCGAAGATCCCCGCGCGCCCCGGCTCGGCGACGGCGACGAACGACGCGGTGCCGCCCGGCGTCGCGACGATGTCGACCGGCTGCGCGCCCACCGGGAGGAAGCTCGCGCCGGGCGTGCCCGTGTCGTGATCGAGGATCGGCGAGTGCTCGGTGGTCATGTCGATGACCGCTACCTCGCCGCGCGACGTCTGCGTCACGAGCGCGTAGAGGTGCGGCAGCTTGGCCGCGCCCCCGTCGGCCGCGTCGACCTGGAAATCGCTGGGCGAGTCCGCGGTGCGGTACGAGCAGTCCGTGATCGGCAGCGAGCGCGTCACGCCCGGCTTCTCCGGATCCGGCCGGTCGATGGCGAGGCAGACGAAGGCGCTCCGGCCGGACTGCGCCAGCGCTTCGACGGCGACCGGCGTGGACTCCTCGGCGCACCCGGCGAGCACAAGGACGGAGGTGGGGGCGAGGAGCGCGGCGCGCAGCTTCATTGGGACTCCCGGGGCGAGACCGGCTTGCCCACCGTGAGGATCATCGTTGCGGGCGTGTTCGCCTTGCGCATGTCGAGGTTGACGACGCCGACGTACGAGTCGGTGAAATGCGCGATGTACATGAGGGAATAGGGTTCGCAACCGTCGCTGCCGGGCGTGCAGTCGCAGCGCTCCCTGTCGTCGCTGCACGTGTGGCCCGTGTCGAGCGCGATCGCCTGGGGACCGCGCCCGGTGTTGATGACGGCGTCGATGCTGCGCGCCGCCGGGTCGTAGGAGAACGCGAGCCCCGAGTCGAAGGCGACCGCGAAGACCCGCCGGTGGCGCGCGCCGTCGGCGCCGATCACGTCGCCGATCTCGACGCGGGACGGGTAGGCCGCGAGCGGCGCGGCGTCGCGGATCGCGAGCGTCTCGTACGCCGCGATCCACCTGTCCTCGGGCTGCTCCGCGTCCTGCTCGATCAGCGTCGTGGTCACCTCGCCGATGAGCAGCGAGTTCGGGAAGCGGTGCGCCACGTACGCCGGGATCGGGATCGCCGCGCACCGCGCGAGGCACTCGTAGTCGACGTCGCCGCAGCCCGCCTCGCACGCCTGCCGCTCGCTCGCGTCGACCGCGATCCCGCGGGAGTCGGTGCCGCTCGCGAGCGCGGTGATCGGGGTCGTGGTCGACTGGTACAGGAGCGCCGGCGCGGTCGACATGGGCTCGGCCTCCTGGTAGCGGATCAGGTCGAGCTGCGACGACGCCACGTACGTGAGCACGAACGCGGGCTGGTAGTCGATCGCCCTGTCCGCCCGCTTCAGCTGCGTGACCAGGCGCGGGCGCGGCACGGCCGCGAGCTCCGTCGGTCCAGAGGCGAGATCCTCGAGGATCCCGGCCAGCTCCGGCCGCTTGCCCTCGTTCCACGAGTTCTCGATGACGCTGGCGGAGTTCAGCGTCTGGTGCGAGACGACGATGCTCGTCCCGTCCGGGCCCGCGGCGATGCCGAACGGCTCGAGCGGGAGCTTCTCCCTGACGCGCCCCTGGCCCGGGTCCTCGCCGATGCGGTGGTCCCTCGGGCAGCGCCCGCCCGACTCGGTCGCGCCGCAGTCGAGCTGAAAGCAGGCGTCGCCCTGGCAGCGCTGCGCGTCGGGGGCGTCGAGCCGGTCGTCGGCGACGTCGAAGTAGGTCACCGAGGGGTCGCCCCGGACGGGCACGAACAGCCGCGCGTTCTGCTGCGCTGTCTGGCTGGGCGTGGCGCCTGGCTCGGGGAGCGGCCTGTGCGCGAGGACGAGGTTCGACGCGAACGCGCCGATCACGGCCGAGCGCCGGACGATCTCCTCGTCGCCGTCGAGGGCGGCGATGTCGAGCGGCGCGCACGGCCCCGGGTAGAGCAGCGGCGCGGGGTTGGCGCCGAGGCCCACCTGCTCGCACGCCGCGCGCACGCTCGCGCCGGCGGCCGCCTCGCGCGGATTGAGCGCCTCGAGGAGGCCGAGCGCCCTGCGGCGCAGCCGCTGGAGATCCAGCGCCTGGACCGTGCCGCCGTTGTACTGGAGATCGAAGTCCGAGTTCGCGACGTAGAGGACCCGCCCGCCGGGGGACGCCACCATGCCTGCCGGGAAGTAGAACCCCTCGACAGGCGGCGGGAGGCCCTCGCTCTCGACGAAGCAGCCGGCCACCCCGAGCCCGCCCAAGATCGAGGCCGCGAGGCCCGCACCAAGAATGCGAGGTGTCCGGAGAAGTGTGCAGGCGAGCGTCATGCGGGCGCGGAGACTAGTCAGCGCCACGGGCACTGGCAACCCGCTCCAGGAGTTCGTTTGCGGCGGACGCGCGACGAACACGCCGGCGCACGTCCGCCGCGAGAGGCCGGCAGCGGGCAGAGGGACGCGCAGCGCGGCCCGGGGGTGAAGGGAGCGCCCTGCCGGGAGCGCGGGGGACGCCTCCGGCGCGAGCGCGAGTCGCCTCGAGCCTCTCTAGAGGAGAGCGACGAGAGCCCCGGAGCGCCAGGCCGTGCGCGGCATGACCTCGTGCTCTCGCCCCGCGGGGCCGATCTACGCCGGGGAAGCGAAGGGGCGCGCTCTCCTGCACAGCCTGCCGCAACGCAGCACACGCACGGGCTGGCCCGGCCCACGTGCAGCCCGGCAGACGCGGCCTCATCGCGGAGCTCGCTGCGGCGGCCGCTCGCCACGGGCCTCGCCTCGCGGGCGGGGTGGGGGCGCATCTCTGCGCTGGCAGGCGCCGAGGTGCGCCTCAGGTACGCGCCCAGCGGACGAGGCCGAAGCCAGGAACGATCGCCGTCGTCCGTCTCCCTGCACGTTGATCTCGGAGACGCGGCGCGCCTTTGCTACGTTGGTCGCCGGGACATGGCCGATCTCGCAGCCGCCCTTGTCATGGGAATCGCCCTTCTCGGGCTGATCTATTGGTATTTTCGTTCAAACAACGGCGACCGGGCCCGGCCCCGCGCGGCGATCGCGCCGTCGCAGGGTGGCCCAGGAGCCCAGGCCCTCGACGAGGGGGAGGCAGATCTCGAAGGTTCTACGACGGGTCAGGACGCAGTCGGCTCGCAGGACGTCGCGCGCGCGCCCGCGAGCGAGGTCTCCCACGCGAAGACCACGGGAGGACAGGGCCGCGCGGAGCGGGTCTCGAGCGCCGAGTGGAAGCGCCCGAACGGGGCGTCGCGCCGCGACGACGACGATGACGCCTTCGACGACGATGACGACGATCTCACGCTGATCACGCTGGCGCCGCCGGAGGTGCTGCAGAACGCGATCAAGCGCCCGAGCGCACCGTCGTACGGCGGCGACGAGGAGGACGACGACGACGACGACGACCACGAGCGCGAGGAGCCCTCGGCCGTCCCGATCATCTACGACGACGAGGCCGCCGTCGACGAGCCGACCAGCTCGTCGCCGCTGCTGCTCATCAGCGCCGTGGGACAGACGGACCCCGGCCAGAAGCGCAAGAAGAACGAGGACTGCTATCTCTGCCTGGACGAGCACTACCTGTTCGCCGTGGCGGACGGCATGGGCGGCCACGCGGGCGGCGACGTCGCCAGCCGCCTCGCGGTCGACACGATCGCGCGGGCCTTCAAGGACCCGTCGTTCGTGGACAACGACGCGGAGAGCCCCTACCCCGATGTCCCCCGTCGCGGCAGCGAGCTCGCGGTCGCCATCCAGCGCGCGAACCAGGCGATCTACGAGCGGGCCCACGCCGAGCGGAGCCTCACCGGGATGGGCACGACCCTCGTCAGCGCCCGCTTCTCCCCCAACAAGCAGCGCCTCTACATCGGCCACGTGGGCGACAGCCGGTGTTACCGCCTCCGCGACAACGAGCTGACGCAGCTGACCACCGATCACACGATGGGCGCCGCGGGGATCACCGGGCCGATGGCGAACCACCTGAGCCGGGCGATCGGCATCTCGCCCGCGGTCAAGGTCGACCTGATCATCGCGCGCCCCCACCCCGGCGACGTCTACCTCCTCTGCTCCGACGGCCTCTCGAAGATGGCGACGCACGAGGCCATCCGCGACATCCTCCTCGCCGAGCCTGACCCCGAGAAGGCGTCCCAGGCGCTCATCGAGAAGGCGAACGCGAGCGGCGGTCGCGACAACATCACCGTCATCCTCGTCCGGGTCAGCGATCCCAAGGACCTCGCGCGGCTCGCCTCGCGCGCAGGCGCCATCGCGGGCGCGAGCGCGGGCTGACCGCTCGCGGCGCGCGCCCTCCTCTCTCTCCTCTCTTCTCCCCTCTCACTCGAGACCGATCCCCGCCCGGCGCCGGCCGAGCGCCTGCGCACCAGGCGGAGCCCGCCTGTCGTGCTCCGTCGGCCCGCGCGGTTGTCGCGAGCACGCTCGCGACAACCGCGCGGGCCCGCTCGCGAGCACGATTACGGACAACGTGTTTCGATTGCCACGGATACAGACATGCTCGCGCGTGAGGCCGCGGAGCAGTGATTTACAAGCAGCTGGCTCAAATCGTCACGAATAACGTGCGCGCTCGCCTTTGTAATCGAATTGAGCGCCCATTACGACGCACAGTATTCGATTATCATGCGCAGGCAGCATAAATGGCTCGAGATCGCGCGAGGAGAAGCGTCATGAGCTCTTGACGCGCTTTGGCTCGAGAGCGCTCAATGGCCGCCACGAACGACTCGCTCAGCGGAGCTATTGACTCGGGATGCAACGATCTCTTCTCTGCAACATTGTTTTCGCCTCTCTCCTGCTCGGCGCGCCGGCGCTCGCCGCAGAGCCGACGCGCCGCGTGCTGCGGATGCGCTACAGCGAGGATGCGCCGGCGGCGTCATGCCCTGGAGAGGCCGCGCTGCGCGAGCAGATCCAGCTGCGCACCGGCTACGACCCTTTCCGTGAGGACGCGCCCGAGGAGGTGGCCGTCGCGATCGGCCCGCGCGGCGACGACCTCGTCGCGACCGTCAAGTACCGAGACGCCGGCGGGGAGGTCTCCACCCAGCGCGAGTTCGACGTCCCGAACAGCGACGCGGCGTGCGATCTGCTCACCAGCTACGTCGCGCTCTCGATCGCCTTCACGCTGACGCCGTTCGGGCTCGACGGGCGCGCCCCGGCGGCGGCCCCGCCACGCCCCGCGGCCCCGCCGCGCCCCGCGGCCCCGCCGCCGGAGCCGCCGCGGAGAGGGCCGCCGCCGCGCCCGAAGCCCGCGAGCGCGCCCGGAAGGCCGTGGAAAACGATGCTCGCCGGCGTCGGCGCGCTCGCGCGGCTCGGGACGGGCGGCGAGCTGCTCGGCGGCCTGTCCTGCATCGTGCGCGCGCGCTGGTCGAGGCGCGTGACCTTGTCGCTGGAGAGCCGCAACGTCTTTCTCCCGCCGGCGGTGGACGCGCAGAAGGTCAGCGGAGGGGCGGCTCCGGACACCTCGGCCCCCGGCGGGAGCTCGAAGGCGCGGACGCTGTACGCGCGGTCGATCCTCTCGGGCGCCCTGGCCTCGTGCCTCCACACGAGCGACCTGTTCGTCACCTGCGGCCTCGCGGAGGCCGGCACGCTGCTGTTCTCCGCGCGGCCGGACAGCAGCCCCAACACGGCCTTGCTGATGATGGCGCTCGGGCTGCGCGGCGGGATCGAGCTCGCGCTCGACGACACACTCTGGTTCTACACGCACACGGAGCTCCTCGCGGCGTTCAGGCTCGAGGACGCCCCGACCATCGGCGCGCTGAGGACACCTCACCTGACCGCCTCGGTAGGCGCCGGGCTCCTCGCGGCGTTCTGAGGGCGCGGAGGGCGGCTCGGGCGGGCGGCGATCGGCCGATGGCCTGACGGCCGACGGCCCGGTTCGTGGCTGGAATTTTCGAGCGCCCGGCCTGCCTCGACGCGCCCCTCCCAGGGCCGAACGGCGCGCGACGCGAACGTCAGCCGCGCGGCCCCGGGAGGGCGCGTCAGCCCAGGTCGCCTGGCGGCGCGCGCGGCGTGCGCGGCGCGCTGCCAGCGCGCGGAACGCCTTCTCTCTGGCACGAAGCTGCGAAATTCGCGTAGCCTTTCCCGACGGTGCTCCCGGAGTTCACCGATCCGACCGACCGCTTCATGATCGAAGCCCGCAGCCGAAGCGGCGGCATGGGCGATATTTTCAAGGGCACCGATCAGACCACCGGCGCCCCGGTCGCGATCAAGATCCTGCGCGCCGCCGCGTCGGACCAGGAGCGCGCCCGCTTCGCGCGCGAGATCGCGATCCTCGCCGATCTGCGGCACCCGAACATCGTCCAGTACATCGCCCACGGCACCTGGCTCGACGGGCGCCTGTTCTTCGCCATGGAGTGGCTCGACGGCGAGGATCTCGGGCAGCGCCAGCGGCGCGCGCCGCTCGGCCTGCGCGACTCGGTGGAGGTCGTCCGGCGCAGCGCTGCCGCCATGGCCGCCATCCACGCCCGCGGGGTCGTCCACCGCGACCTCAAGCTGTCCAACATCTTCCTCGTCCGCGGCAAGGGCACGGCGATCAAGCTGATCGACTTCGGCGTCGTGAAGCTCGCGATCCCGGACGACTGTCCCACCGAGCGCGGCACGATCATCGGCACCCCGCACTTCATGGCGCCCGAGCAGGCGCGCGGCGAGCCGGTGGACGCGCGGGCCGACGTCTACTCGCTGGGCTCCGTGCTGTTCCGCCTGGTCACCGGCCGGAACGTGTTCGAGACCGAGCACGCGATCGCGCTGCTCGGGCGCCTCGTGCTCGAGGATCCGCCCCGCGCACAGCAGGTCCGCTTCGACGTGCCGGAGGCGCTCGACGAGGTGATCACGCGCGCGATCGCGCGCGATCGCGAGAAGCGGTACGAGAACGGCGGCGAGCTGGCGCGCGCGCTCGCGCGGGTCGGGGAGCTCAGCAACGACCCCCCCGCGACCGACAGGTCCGCGTCGGCGGTCCAGCGGGCGGCGGCGCCCGAGATCAAGCCGAGCCCGGCGAGCCCCGCCGGGCCGAGCGACGAGCGGCCGCAGGTGCGGCTCGCGACGAGCGAGCGGCGCGTCGTCGCCTGCGTGCTCTTCGAGCTCGGCGCGGGCCCGCTGCGCCCCGACGTGGACGCCTCGCTCCGCGAGGTCCTCGGCGACGACGCGCGGCTCGAGCCGCTCCTCAGCGGGAAGATGGTCGCGGTGCTCGGGGTGGAGCGCTCGCGCGGGGACGAGGCGATGCGCGCCGCGCGGGCGGCGCTGACCGTCGCCCGGTCGACGGCTGGCGCGCGGGTCTCGGTCGCGGTCGGTCACGCCGTCCGCGGCCGCGCGAACCTCGCCGGCGAGGCGCTCGAGCGCGCGGCGCAGCAGCTGGAGTCCGCCGTGCCCGGCGCGGTCCGGATCGACGTCTACGCGACCGCGGCGCTCGAGGGGCGGTTCGTGGTCCAGGAGGACGCGCGCGGCGGCGTGCTCCTGCACGAGGACGCGACCGGCTTCGACGCGCGGAAGCTGCTCGGGCCCCCCACGCCGACCGTCGGGCGCGAGCACGAGATCGCGAGGCTCCAGGGCATCTTCAGCGAGATCGCCGAGGACGGCGCCCCGCGCGCCGCGCTGGTGACGGGCCCCGCCGGCATCGGCAAGAGCCGCGTCCGCGCCGAGCTGATCCAGCGCCTCGACATGGCGCCGCACGCGCCGGTCATCCTGCTCTGCCGGGGCGATCCGATGAGCCAGGGCTCGGGCCTGTCCGGGCTCGGCCGCGCGCTGCGCGCGCTCATGGGCATCCACGACGGCGAGCGCCTCGAGGACCAGGTGCAGAAGGTGAACGCCCACGTGGCGGTGCGCCTGGCCCGCCCGCTCCGCTTCCTCGCCGCCTTCATCGGGGAGCTCACCGGCGTGCCGTTCCCGGACGAGGGCAACGAGCCGCTGCGCGCCGCGCGCGAGAGCCCGCAGCTCATGGAGTCGCGCATGCGGATGGCGATCGAGGCGTTCTTCCGCTCGAAGTCCGAGAGCACGCCGCAGATCCTGGTCATCGAGGACATGCACTGGGCCGACAGCACGACCGTCGACCTCGTCGACTGGCTGCTCGGCTGCACCGACCTCCGCTTCGGCGTCTTCGGCTTCGCGCGCCCCGAGATCGGAGGCCGGTTCCCGGCGCTGTGGGCGCAGCGCAACGTGACCCGCCTGTCGCTCTCCCCGCTGTCGCCGCAGGCCGCGGACCGGCTCGTGGCGACGGCGCTCCCCCAGGCCGACCCGGCCACGCGCAGCGCCATCGTGCGGCGCGCCGGCGGCTACGCGCTCTTCCTGGAGGAGCTCATCCGGTACGCCGCCGACGGGCGCGACGACGTGCCGCTCAGCGTGCAGGCGCTGGTGCAGCTCCGCGTCGATCGCATGTCGAAGGGGGTACGCGAGGTGCTGCGCGCCGCGTCCGTCTTCGGCCCGGTGTTCTGGAGCGGCGGCGTCGAGGCGCTGCTCGAGCGCGCCGTGGGCGCCGAGCTCGCCGAGCTCGAGGCGGGCGAGATCATCGCGCGCCAGCTGGAGCTGGAGCCCCGCGTCGCGGGGCAGGCGCAGTGGACGTTCCGGCAGGCGCTCGTGCGCGACGCCGCGTACGCGTCGATCCTCGAGGAGGATCGCGCCGCGCTGCACCTCGCCGCGGCCGCCTGGCTCGAGTCCGCGGGCGACGCCGACCCGGGGCTCGTCGCGCGGCACGCCGAGGCCGCCGGCGACAAGGCGCGGGCCGCGCTGCTCTACGCCCGGGCGACGCGCGGCGCCGTGGCGACCGGCGCGGAGCTCGACGTGGCGCTCGAGCTCGCGACGCGCGGGCTCGCCTGCGGGGCGGAGGGGACCACGCGCGCGACGCTCCTCGTCCACCGCGGGGAGATCTGCGAGCTGATGGGCCGCGTCCCGGAGGGCCTCGACGCGGCGGAGGAGGCCGCGCGGCTCGCGCTGCCCGGGTCGGATCTGTGGGGCGAGGCGCAGGTGCTGGCGGTGACGTGCATGATCGAGGCGGGCCAGAGCGCCGACGGCGACGCGCGCGCCGCGTCCGCGCTCTCGCCGCACTTCGCGGCGGCGCTCTCGCCGTCGATCCGCGCCATGCTGCTCGCGTCGCGCGTCCGCGGCCTCGTGGACCAGAGCCGGCCCGCCGAGGCGCTCCGCGCCGCGGAGGCGGCGATCGAGGTCGCGCGCGCGAGCGGCTCGACCGGCGCGCTCCTCCGCACCCACGAGGCCCACCTGGTGGCGCTGATGAACGTCGGGGACCTGTCCGCCGCGGTCAGCGCGGGCACGGCGCTGACCGCGGCGGCCGACCAGGCCGGCGACGCCGTCGTCGCGACGAAGGCCCGCCTGAACACCGGCTCGGTGCTGAACCACCTCGGCCTGTTCGAGGACGCGCAGGCGATGCTCGAGCGCGCGCTGCTCGACGCGCGGAGCCGGAAGCTCCGGGCGCTCGAGGGCTTCGCGCTCCACAACCTCGGCATGTCGTACGCGCGGCTCGGCAACATCGAGGAGGGCGTCGCGCACCAGCGCCAGGCCGGCCGCATCGCCGACGAGTGCCAGATCGCGCGCCTCAGGATCGTCGGCCGGCTGTACGAGGCGCTGTTCCTCGTCTGGCGCGGCGCGCCCGGCGATCACGGGACCGCCCACTCCATCGCCCGCTGGCTCTGCGAGGAGACGGCGCGCCACGCGACGTCGCTGCAGGCGATGGCGAGCTTCGCGCTCGCCCGCGTCCAGCTGGCGCGGCGGGAGCTCAAGGCCGCGGTCGACGCGGCGCGCGAGGCCTCCCGCCACCTCGACGGCGGGCCCATCGAGGAATGGAACGACGCGATCCGCCTCACGCTCGTGGAGGCCCTGCTCGCGACAGGGGACGAGGCGGCCGCGAACGCCGCGCTCGACGCGGCGTTCACCGCGCTGGCAGCGCGCGTCGAGGCCCTGCGGGATCCGCGCCACCGCGAGGCGTTCCTGCGCGGGAGCGACGACATCGGGCGGCTCATCGCCCTCGCGCGCGAGCGCCTCGGCCGATCGCTGCCCGCGCCCTCGGCGCCGCAGCGCGCGTCGACCTCGCGCGCGGAGCCGGCCGCGCGGCGCAATGCCGCGACCGCCGCGACCGCCGCGGACGCCGCGGCGCCGTCGCGGAGCAAGGTCGCGAAGACCGCCGGCGCCACGGCGCGGAAGGACCGCGCGGAAGCGCAGGGCAGCGATCCCGCGGCGCCGCGCGGCGCGGGCCCTGCCCAGAGCAAGGACGCTCACGGCGACGGCGCGGCGGCTCCCGCGCGCGAGAAGGACGCGCCACGTTCTTGACGTTGGGTGGCCGGGTAGCTAAGGCCATCCGCGATGCAAAACAACGTTTCTGAGCGGTCCAGCGCGCGCGGCTCCACGTCCTCCAGCCCCGCGCGTCCGGCTGGCCCGCGCCGGTTGGACCGGCGCATCGCGGGGCGCTTGCTGCCGCTGCTCGCCGCGGCGGCGATGGGCGGGGCGGCGCTGCTCTCGTCCGCGCCCGCGTCGGCGCAGTCGAAGATCGCCGTCGTCGACGTGCGCCGCGCCATGCTGGAGACCGAGGAAGGCCTCCGCGTCCAGGCGACGCTCAAGAAGCTGTTCGACAGCCGCCAGGTGGAGCTCGACACGAAGCAGCGCGCGCTCGCCGACGAGCGCGACAAGCTCGACAAGGAGGCCCAGGCGGGCAAGACGCCGAAGGACGCGCTCCAGCGCCGCTTCGAGACCTGGCAGCGCCAGGCCGCGGAGCTCCAGTCGACGATGGTCGACTACCAGCGCGAGATGCAGCGCAAGGAGAGCGAGATGACCACGCCGATCCTGCAGAAGGTGCTCGGCCTGCTCCGCCGCCTCGCCGCGCAGGAGGGCTACGACCTCATCCTCGACAAGTCGGCCGCGCCGTACTACCGCGCGGATCTCGAGCTCACCGATCGCGCCATCCAGCTGTACAACAGCGGGCAGACCGGCGACGCGACGCCCGGGAAGGCTGCGCCGCCGGCCAAGGGCGCGCCGCCCGCGGCCCCGGCGAAGCCGGCAGGCCCGGCGCCCAAGCCGGCCGCGCCCGCCGCCCCCGCCAAGAAGTAGCTGCTCCCCGCCGGCGCCGCGCGGTCCGCGCGCGGCGCCGCTCAGCGGCCCTGGCGACTCCGCATCTCCAGATCTCCGACACCCCACGACGGGTGACTCCATACGGCACGATCGCGTCGAAGGTGGTATCGCGCGCCGCGGTGTCCGCCCGCTGGCTCGCGCCGAGCCTCGCGCGCGATGGGGCTCCCGCGCATTGCCATCCCGCGCCGGAGAGACGTAGAGTCCATCGTGCGAGCTGCTCTCCTCGCCCGCCTCGAGCGGTCGCGCACGCTCTGCCGCAGGAGGCACGGCGCGCGGCTCCGCGCAGCGGGCAGCCTGCCAAGGAGGTGATTCGGTGAGCTCTTTTCTCGTCGGCCGGAGAGCGCACCTCGCGGCCTGGCTCGGCCTCTGCGCTTCAGGCGCGCTCGCGGCGCCGGCGGCGTGCCTGTACCCCGAGTACACCTTCGATGAGCCCGAGCCCTCGGGAGGCGCCGGCAGCAGCTCCGGCGGGGACGGGGCGGAGGACTGCGTGAACGGCGACGACGACGACGGCGACGGCCTGGTCGACTGCGCGGATCCGGCGTGCGGCGACTTCGTGTGCACGACCGCCGTGCCGGAGGGCTGGAGCGGTTACTTCGCGCTGTTCGATGGAGAGCCCGCCATGGACCCGGGCTGCCCTGCCAGGTTCGCCGCGGGGCCGCCGTTCGTCGGGAACCGCGGGCTGTCCGCGCCGCCGGCGGCCTGCGCGTGCTCGTGCGGACCGGCGCAGGGGCAGGCGTGCGGGCCTCTGAAGATCAGCGTCAGCGACTCGCCTTGCGACGCGAGCTGGCATTGCGCCTGGAATCTCGCGCCTATCTCCGGCTGGAAGGCCGGCGAGTGCGCGGGCCCCGACGGGGTCTTCGGCGGCGGGGTCGCCTGCGAGCCGGGCGGCGACAGCTGCGACGCGAGTCTCGAGGCGCATCCTTGCGTCGCCTCGGTCTCCGCCGAGGCGATCGTGGCGACCGGCGGCAGCTGCGCGCCGACGCCCGTGCAGATGCAGAGGCAGGACCCCACCTGGACGGGGCTCGGTCGCGCGTGCGCCGCCGCAGAGCGGACGGGTGAGGGCTGCAACCTCGGCCGGGTCTGCGCGCCCAGGCCGGCCGCGCCGTTCGGGGGCGGGCTCTGCATCGCGAAGGACGGCGACAACGCGTGCCCGCCGGGCGCGTACACCGAGAAGCACGTCTTCTTCACCGGGATCGAGGACACCCGCGGCTGCGAGGACGACTGCGCGTGCGGCGCGCCGTCGAACGGGACCTGCCCGACGACGCTCGCCCTCTACTCGGACACGCCGGAGGACACGTGCGAGACGCTGCTCGTCGAGCTGCCCGCCGGCGGGTGCCAGGACCTCACGGGGAACCCGTCGATCGTCGGGCGCATGGCGATGTCGCCCGGCACGCCCACCGGCGGCGCGTGCACCCCGAGCGGCGGCACCGCGACCGGCGCGGCGCGGGGCGCATCCCCGAGGACGTTCTGCTGCCAGGGCCAGAGCTGACCGGCCCGCGAGCCCCGAGCGCGCCCGCGCGTGGCTCGGCCGTGGCGGCGCCGAGGGCGGCCCGCCTCAGAACCTGCCGGCGACGCCGAGGCCCGCGAGGTCGGCGCCGGGCGCGTGCGGCACGATCGCCGCGCGGGGAACGCCCGCGCCGGCGGTCCGCCTGGCCGCGGCGGCGCCCGCGCGCGGCTCGGCCGCGGCGGCGCCGCGGCCGCTCGTCACGAGCAGGGCGATCCCCGCGGCCACGCCGGCGACGCCGAGCCCGATCCCGACCTCGGCGACGCCCGTGTACAGCCGGCCCCGGTCGGCGGTGGGCCTGGCCGACGGAGGGCAGCTCCTGTCGCCGCCGCACAGCGCGTCGAGATCGCTCAGCGTGCCGGCGCGGAGGCCGAGGAAGACGCCGCCCACGACGCCGCTCGCGATCCCCGCGCCGAGCACCACGAGGCCCGGCACCTTCGACGGCCGCGCCGCCGGCCTCGGGGCCTCTGGCGGGGCGGTGTCCGGCGGCGCGGCCGCGCGCGGCGGCGCAGCCGGGCGCGGCGGCTCGGTGACCGCAACCTCCACGGTCTTCTCGTCGCGCTCCTCGAGCGTGACGGTCTCCCGCACCACCTCGCGATCGCCGATCCTGGCCGAGACGACGTGCGGCCCCGGGTCGACGGGGATGTCGGCGCTCATCTCCGCGGCGCCGAGCGCGGACCCGTCGAGCAGGATCGTCGCCGTGAGCGCCCCCTGGCCGCGGCGGATCGCGAGCCGCGGGATGCGCTGCTCGAGGTCCTCGATGCGCGGGCCGACGTTCGCGGTGACGTCCCTCGCCTTCGGGTCACCGTCGGCCGCGGCCGCGGCGATGCGGTAGTTGCCGAGCGCCGAGACGAGCTTGCCGAGCCGCGCCTCGCACTCGGCGATGTTGAACAGCACCTGCGGCGTGCGCCGCACGTTCGCGACCGCGTGGAACTTTGCGAGCGCCGCGGGGCAGTTGTTCGCCGCGCTGAGCGCGACGCCCTGCTGGAAGAGCGCGCGCGCCTCCGCGAGCTCCTCCTTCGTCTGGGCCCCCGCCGGGGGCGCCGCGAGCAGCGCGGCGCCGAGCGCCGTGGACGCGATGATCTGCCTGCCGGTCTTCCGAAGTCCGCCGTGCTTCATGCTCCCCCTTGGCGCTCCCCCTTGGCGCTCCCCCTCGGCGGGCGCAGCGCCCGGGCCAGGCCATGCGCCAGCCGCCGGGGCGCGGCAAGGCCGGCGGAGCGCGGCGGACACGGCTCGCCGTGACGAGCGGCGGCGCCAGCGCCGCGCGCCGCAGCCGGCCTCATGCGGCGCGCCGGCGCGGCCGGATCCAGCGGCCCGGCGCGCCCGAGGCGCGCGCGGCGATCGGTCGCCAGGCCGCGATCGCCTCCTCCTGGTCGACCACGAAATCGTGCGGATCGAAGCGCACGAAGTGCCCGGTGCGGACGATGAGCTCGCGCTGGAGCAGCCGGCGCTCGGCCGGGGTGACCCGCCCCGTGTCGAGCTCGTCGAGCACGACCTCGGGGGTGTAGGGGAGCCCGCGCCGGTACCGCGCGCCCAGGTCCCAGCCCTGGCAGCGCTCGATCCAGAAGGCCCGCCAGCGCGCGGCGTCCACCGTGGGCTGCTCGACCATCTCCGGCGCCGGCGCCGCGGGCGGATCGCGGGGATCGCTGACCAGCTGCGCGAGCTTGAGCTGGCGTGGCTCGCCCACGTCCGGGTCGGGCGGGTCGGCGACGGCGATCTCCTCGTCCTCCACCGCGACCTCGTCCCACATCCCGGCGCCGGTGATCCGATCGAGCGCGTACGCCGCGGTGAGCTTCGCCGCCTTGTCCCCGTCGCGCTCGAGCAGATCGATGAGCAGGGGCACGGCCGACGCCGCGCCGGTCCAGCCCACGGCGGCGATCAGGCCGCGGCGCGGCGCCTCGAAGGCGCGGGCGACGAGGTGCCGCGCGTCCGCCTCGTCGCCCGCGAGCGCGAGCAGGAGCGCCGCCGCGTCCCCGCCCTCCGGCTCCTCCATCGCGGCGCGCAGCGCGATCGAGGCGTGCGGGTGGTCCGAGAGCGCCATGGCCGTCCAGGCGGCCTCGCGCAGCTCCGGATCCCCGGCCGCGAGGGCCCGCTGGATCAGCTCGGGCAGGCGCTGGCCCGGCGCGCAGCCGAGGTGGTGGAGCGCGCGCGCCGCGACGGCGGCCGCGTCGTCCGAGGCCGCCGCCGCGAGCTCGTCCTCGGTCGCGAGGCCCCGGTAGGCGAGGACGTCGATCGCCATCGCGCGGAGCAGCGGCTCGGGCTCGCGGAGCAGGCTGCGCAGCGCGAGCGGCAGGAGCTCGTGCGGCGCGAGCTTCAGGGCGGCGCCGAGCTCGTCGATGAACGCCCGGTCCCGCTCGCTCCGGAGCAGCGCGTGCTCCGCCGCGGCCAGCGTGTCGCGGCCCGCGAAGCAGCCGAGCACCATCGCGCTCGCGAAGGCGACGCTCGGGTCCTTCACGGGGGCCTCCGCCACGAGGCGCGGCACGTGCTCGAGCGCCGGCGCCCCGATCGCGGCGATCACGTCGATGGCCGCGAGCATGCGCCGCTCCAGGACCAGCGCGCCCCGGAAGGGATCGCCGAGCAGCGGCGCCCGCTGCATGCCGACCATCGCGACCTCCTCGAAGCACTCGCGGGCGCGGGCGCGGAGGAAGGCGACGTCGTCGATCGCGGCGCCGATCTCCGGCGCGAAGCCGGGCGGCGGCGCGGGGCGCGCGGCCTGCTCGTCCTGGCGCGGCGGGAGCGGCCGCGCCTCCGCGGCGGTGGGGAGCACGCCGGGCGCGGGCGCCCGCTTCTTCAGCGCCTCGACCGCGGCCTTGAGCTCCTCGAACGTCTTCGGCGGCGCGATCGGCGGCGGCGGCTTCGCGACGACCTCGGCCGGGGCCGGCTCCGGGACCTTGAGCCTCGGCACGAGCGACGCGCGCTGCACCGCGTGCAGCCGCGGCCGATCGCGGCTCGCCATGATCGGCGGCGGGGCGAGCGGCGGCGCGGGCGGCACGGCGGCGAGCCGCGCCTCGGCGCGCTCCAGCCAGCCCCGCGCGCTCTGGAGCAGATCGCTCACGGCCGCGAGGCCCACGTCGAGCCCCTTCGCCTCGCCGATCGGGACAGCAGCGCTGTCAATTTCCACCATGGCAGCGCGCGCGGCGCCCAGCGGCTCGGCGCGGCCGTCGAAGGCGTCGTAGATCGCGCCGAAGGCCCGCTCGAGGGCGCGCGCGGGCCCGGTCAGATCGATCAAGGGCTCGACGTCGTGCTCGAGGGCCAGCGCAGCGCGGCGGAGCGCGGCGTGCGCCCTGTCGAGCTGGTCGTGAGCGGAGCGGGCCATCCCGGCGGGCGCCGAGGGCTGCCCGTCCTGACCGCCGGGCGTGACGAAGGGCAGGTACGAGAAGGACACGCGCCATGGATACACCTGCGCGGAGGAGGCCCCAAGCAGCGCGCTGGGGTAGCCTGGCGGCGCGATGAACGAACCTCCGCGCGACGCGCTCGACGCGCGCGACCTCGATGACGTCGAGGTCTACGCGACGCTGGCCGCCCAGCTCGCGGACCCGAGCGCCGACCGCGCGGCGCTCCTCGCCGCGCACGGGCTCGACGAGGAGCGCTGGGAGGCGCTCGACGACGCCTGGCAGGCGCGCCTGTCCGAGGCGGACGACGAGGACGGCGAGGACGTGGGCGTGCCGCCGCTCGTCGCGGCCTATGCCGAGACGTTCGCCAGGGTGCAGCGCGCCCGGGCGAGGAGCGAGCTGACGTTCGACCGCTTCCTCGAGGCGGCGCGCGCGATGAAGCGGGGGACGGACATGGCGACGGTGCTGAGCCGGCTCGACCTGACGCTCGAGGATTACCTGAGCGCGCAGCAGCGCTGGACCGCGGCGATGCTCGAGGACGAGGAGCTCATGGCGCGGTTTCAGCGGGCGATGAAGTAGCAGGGACGGCCGCGCCGCGAGATTGGTCGGAGCTGCGGCCGCGCTGCGGGCGCGGCCTCGGGAGTAAGCTCGGAGGGGCATGGTGGAGAGCGAGGGGAACAGCCGATCGATCACGCTCGAGGAGCTCGCAGCCGTCGCCGGGGCGCTGGAGGCCGGCGTCCCGCGGGACGAGGTGCTCGCGGGCGCGGGGCTCTCGGGCGAGGCGTGGGAGGCGGCGCGGGAGCGCTGGCTGGCGAAGCTCGCGGCGCAGGCCGCCCGGGGGCAGCTGCGCTCGAGCCAGCGTTACCTGGAGCTCGTCGCCGGGCAGAAGGGCCGCGCCCAGGCGAAGCTGCGGGAGGCGCGCAGGAAGCTCGAGGGCCCGATCCCGGTGGCGCCCGAGGCGCACCTCCCGGCGCTCTCGGCGGCGCCCTCGGAGGGGGCACCGGCGGAGGGGGCGACGCCGCTGCACGCCGCGGGAGCGAGCGACGACAGGGCGGCGCGCTCGCCCTGGGCCAGGGCGAGCGCGGTGGGATCGCCGGCGCTCCCCCTCGCGGATCGGTCGCAGCAGCCTGGGGCGACGCCGTCGCCGCCGCCTGCGGTCGCGCCGACGCCCGTGCCCCTCCCGGAGCCGCCGGCGACGGCGCCGCCAGGCCTCCTGAAGCGCGTCGACAGGCGGACCGCCGAGATCCCGGAGATGCCGGAGGCGCTGGCCGTCAGCCAGGGCGGGTCGAGCGCACCCCCGCTCGGGACGACCGCGGCGCCAGCCGCAGCGAGGCACGACGGCGCCACGCGCATCGGCGCGGTGAACGCGCCGCCGGCGGACAGGGCCCTGCCCTTCTCTCGCACCGCCGATGTGCCTCCGGGGGACAGGGGCCTGCCCTTCTCTCGCACCGCCAATGTGCCTCCGGGCGATAGCGCCCTGCCGTTCGCTCGCCCCACTCCTTCGCCTCCGGCCGACAAGGCCTTGCCCTTCTCTCGCACTGCCCCTCTGCCTCCGGCCGACAAGGCCCTGCCGTTCGCTCGCCCTACCCCTTCCCCTCCGGCCGACAAGGCCCTGCCGTTCGCCCGCCCCGCCCCTTCTCCTCCGGCCGACAAGGCCCTGCCGTTCGCTCCCCCCGCTCCTTCGCCTCCGGCCGACAAGGCTCTTCCCTTTTCACGCCCCACCTCTCCTCCTCCGGCCGACAAGGCTCTTCCCTTCTCGCGCCCTGCCCCTCCGGCCGCGTCCTCGCGGACAGTCAAAGACGAGACAGCGCCGCTGCCGCCCGTCGCCGAGAGCTGGGCCCTGCCGTTCCAGCAGCCGAGCTCCACTGGCGGCCTCCCCTCGAACGCATCCCACGCCCAGCCCGCCGCGCGGGTGAACGCCGGCGTGGACGCGGAGACCACGCGGCGCGTGGAGCGCATCTCGTTCGCGCAGTACGCGCGCATCTGCGCCGACATGCGAGACCATCCCAATCACATCGAGCAGATCCGGAGCCACTACGGGCTCGACCCGCAGGGCTGGGCCGCGCTCCACGCGATGTGGCACGAGCGCTTCCAGTCCAATCCGACGCTCAAGGCGCGGTGGCAGGCGCTCGTCGAGCAGAGCGCGCGGCGCTGAGACGTGAGCACGGCGGCGCGGCTTCCAGAGCCGCCGCCCGCGTGAGACCATCGACCGGCAATGGGTAAAGTCACCGCCCTTCACCTGGACACCATCACCGAGAAATCCGGGCATCAGATGACCGGCATGGCGGTGAGCGTATGCCTTACCCCCGCCGCCCCGAGCCCGCTGCCGATCCCCTATCCCACGATGGGAACGGTGGCCGAGGGGATCATCGATCCTTGCATGCGCACCAAGATCGAGGGCGCCAAGATCCTCACCGTGGGCGGCTGCATGAAGGCGTGCCACGGCAACGAGCCAGGCACGCTGAAGGAGGTCGTCAGCCTCAACACCGGCGGACCGTGCTTCCCGTGGCTCGGCGCGCCCAACGTGCTCATCGAGCTCGGCATGGCCGGCATCACCGGCAGCATGGGCCAGATGAACAAGTCGATCACCGTCGGCGCCGGCGCGACTGCGAGCAGCGCCGGAGGCGGCGCCGGCGGCGCCGGCGGCGGTGGGGGCGGCGCCGGCGGGCCGGGCGGCGGCGGGCCGCAGGGCGGCGGCAACGGCGGCGGGGGCGGCGGCGGAAGCAGCCAGGGCGCGGGCCCGCCCAGCGCGCCGGCGCCGCCAGGCACCGAGGGGCAGGCGGCCGGCGGGCACCCCGTCGACGTGGTGACAGGCACGCTGTTCACGGAGCCGGCCGTGGACTTCCAGCTGCCCGGCTTCCTGTGGGTCACGATGGTCCGCCACTACCGCACCTCCTCGGTCTCGCTCGACGCGGGCATCGGGCGCGGCTGGTCGCACAGCCTGCTCTGGTACGCGGAGCGCCACGGCGACCACCTCGTGCTCGTCGATGAGACGCTCCGGCGGACCACGATCGCCCTGCCGGACGCCGAGGAGACGCTGCTGCTCCCCTACGGGCGGCGCCTCTGGCGCGAGCAAGACCGCCTCGTCGTCGACCTCCAGGACGGCCTCCTCCGCGTGCTCGCGCCGTCGTCGACGCGCCATCGCTGGGAGCTCGCGGAGCTGCGCGACGCGAGCGGGAACATCGCCGAGATCCGGTGGCGTGACGGCGCGGTCGTCGAGATCGTCGACTCGGTGGGGCGCCGCGCCTGGCTCGAGCGCGACGACCGGTTCGCGAGCTGGTGGGTCGTCGCCTCGGACGAGCAGGGGCGCGAGCACCGGCAGCGCCTCGTCACGTACGAGCTCGACGAGCGCGGGGACCTCGTCCGCGCCGTGGACGCGGGCGGCGCCGAGACGCGCTACGCCTACGATGAGCACCATTACCTCGTGCTCGAGGAGCGGCCGGACAAGGTCAGGTACCATTTCGTCTACAAGACCGTCTTCGGGCAGCGGCGCTGCGTCGAGACGTGGGGCGACCTGGAGGGCGAGGACATCCTCGCGGCCCTGGGCGCGCCGGAGGCGAGCGCGCCGGACCGGCCGAAGGGCATCTTCCACACCCGCTTCACGTACGGTCCCGGCCCCCACGAGACCACGATGGTGGACGCGTGCGGCGGCATCCATCGCTACTGGGGCAACGAGCTCGGGCTGATCAAGCACTACGTCGATCCGTGCGGGTACGAGACGCGCTTCGCCTACGACGAGGCGGGGCGGGCCACCTCGTCCACGCAGCCGAACGGGCTCCGATGGTCGCGCTCTTACGACGCCACCGGCGCCCCCGCGCGCACGAGCGCCGACGAGGCGCGCGCGCAGGTGAGCGACAAGGACGGCGCGCGGGTCCTCCGGCTGCCGAGCGGGTTGACCATGACCGAGCGCACCCGCAACGGGCGCACGATCGAGCGCGTCGCCCCCTCGGGCGCCGCCACGCGCGCGTCCTACGACGATCGCGGCAAGAACCGCGCGATCGCGTGGCCGGACGGCTCCACGACCAGCTTCCAGTACGATGCGCACGGCAACGTGCGCGAGGTCGTCGACGCGGCGGGAGCCGTCTGGCGGTACACGTTCGACGTGTTCGGCCTTCCGGTCCGGCTCACGCTCCCGACCGGGGCCACGTTCGAGCTGTCCTACGACTCGCGCGGCGACCTCGTCGCGCTCGAAGGCCCCGAGGGGCAGCGGACGAGATGGACGCTCGACGCCGCGCAGCACGTCGTCGATGTGGAGTGGCCGGGCGGCGGCCGCGAGTCGTTCCGCCACGTCGCCGGCGCGCTCGTGGAGCGGCTCCGGCCGGACGGCGCGCGCATCCGCGCGGGCTACGACGCCCTGCTCCGGCTGCGCTGGGTCGAGAACCCGGCCAGCGAGCGCCACGAGCGGCAGTACGACGCCCGCGGGCGGCTCGTCAGCGAGCGGTCGTTCGCGGGCCTCTCGACCCGCTACGACTACGATGGCGGAGAGCGGCCCGTCGCGATCTCGCGCCCGGACGGGTCGTTCATGCGCTTCGTCCTCGATCAGCTCGGCCGCGTCGTCGAGCGCCAGCACTCCAGCGGCGAGCGCGCGCACTTCGAGTACGACGCCTTCGGCGAGGTGCGCCGCGCCTCGAACGCCTCCACGTCGGTGCTCTTCGAGCGCGACGCGCTCGGCCGCGTGGCGCGCGAGGTCCAGGAGTGCGGCGGCCACCGCTTCACGGTGGAGTACACGCACGATCTCCTCGGCCGCGTCGTGGCGCGCCGCTACTCGACCGGGTGGTCGGCGGAGCTCGGGCGCGGCGCCGGCGGCTGGCTCGCCCGGGTGGGCTTGCGCGAGGACGAGCGCGGCGCGGCGCCGCTCGACGTGTCGCTCGAGCGCGACCATGAGCGCCGCGAGATCGCCCGCTCGCTCGGGGATCTCCGCCTCGCGACCGAGCGCAGCGCCCTCGGGTTCCCGACGCGCGTCTCGCTGCAGCGCGCCGAGGAGACGCTGCGCACGCGCGCGTACGCGTGGGACCCGCGCGGCCCCGTCCATCACATCGACGACGATCGCCACGGCGCGCGGAGCTACGTGCTCGATCCGGTCGGGCGGCCGCTCGCGGCGCGCGGGCTCGGGGCGAGCGAGGCGTTCGAGATCGCCCCTCAGGGGACGCCCGTTCCGCGCGGCGCCGGCTGGCAGCTCGGCCCGGGCGGGCGGCCGCTGCGCACCACCACCGCCGAGCTCTCCTGGGACGACCGCGGCCGCCTCGTGCGCAAGGCGACAGGCAGCGCGGCGAGGAGCTGGACGTTCGAGTACGACGCGGAGGACCGGCTCGTGCTCGCGCGCTCCGACGCCGGTCAGCGCATCCGCTACGTCTACGATCCCTTCGGCCGGCGGCTCGCGGAGCTCGGCGACGACGGCCGGAGCACGTTCTTCCTCTGGGACGACGAGTCGCTCGTCGAGGAGGTCGACTCGGGTCACGCGCGCTCGGTGAGGCGCGTCTTCGACGACGACGGCTTCACGCCGCTCGCCGAGCGCACCGTGGAGGGGCAGTGGCGGCTCCTCGCCACGGACCTGACCGCGACGCCGTGGCTCTACGCGGCGCCGGACGGCGAGATCGCCGACGTCGACCTGTCGGCGTGGGGCAGCGTCGCGCGCTCGAGCGGCGCGATCGGAGCGCTGCGCTTCGCGGGGCACCGCGCCGACCCGCGGACCGGCCTGCACTACAACCGGTTCCGGTACTACGACCCGGAGCTCTCCGTCTACCTGACGCCGGATCCGCTCGGCTTCCCGGCCTCGTTCCAGGACATCGGGTTCCTGCCGAACGCGACCTTCTATGTCGACCCGCTCGGGCTCGTCGTCATCGTCCAGGGGAGCAACGACAAGGTCATCAACGACTCGGTGGCCATGTACAAGAAGCAGTACCCGGGGGCGACCGTGGTCCAGGGGCACGAGCTGCCGAGCGCGAACCTCGCCGGCGAGGACCACGTGATCGTGGTCTCGCACGGAGACCCGGGCTCGATCGAGTGGAACGGCAAGAAGAAGAGCATCGGCGGCAAGGAGCTCGGCAAGCAGCTCAACGCGGCCGGGTTCAACGGCGCCGCGCCGGGCGCGAAGGTCGAGATCGCGTCTTGCAACGGCGCCACCAAGCCGATCTTCGGGCCCAGCATGGCGCAGGGGGTGGCCGACACGACGCTCGCGCCTACCTCGGGGGGCAAGGCGGACAGCCGGGTCGGTGCCTACCTCGGGTCCGACATGGTCATCGGGAAGATCGTGCCGTCGTACGGCGCGACGATCACGAAGCCCGGCCCGCCGGTCCACGAGAAGGTGATCAAGGGCTCCTGGGTCACGGTCGATCCGCGGCCTTTCTAGGGAGCGGCGCTCACGCGCTTCGGATACGGGCCCATCTCGACGTTTTCGGTGCTCAGCGCACATGAGTGCGCCTGCGCGCCGAAAACGCCGATCTGGACCCGTCTCCTGTGCGCGTAAGCACCGCTCTGGGTGCGCGTACGGCGCCAGAGCGCGCTCAGGGGGGATCGACCGGGAGGAACGCGGCGCCCGACTGCAGCCACGCGGCAAAGTACGGCGCCTGCGCGCCTGCGCGCCGCAGCGCGAGCAGGAACGGCCCGTCGCACACGAGCTCGCGCCCTCGGCGGCGGCGGCTCTTCACGCCCAGCGCGAGCGCCTCGGACACGATCCGCGCGCCGCGCTCGTCCACGTCGAGCTCCATCGTCTGGCACGCGGCGACGAGGACGCGATCCCCCGGGACGATCGGCCTGCCGAGGAGCCCCTCGAAGGACGCGTCGGCGCGCAGCGACACGACCGGGACCTGGAGGATGTCGTCGTCCTGCAGCGAGGCCTGACCCCACAGGCGCGCCCACCGGCCAGGCCCGCGATCGACCGCGGCGAGCGCGTCGTGCGTCGCGTCCGCGAGCGTCGACCAGCCTCCGCGGCGAGCGACGACGATCGAGGCGCCGCCGCGCCCGCGGAGCTCGACGACGAAATCACCCGGCGACTCGTGGCGGTGTACGGTCGCGGCGCCCGCGTAGACGCCTGCACCCGAGCCGCCCCAGTGGCCGAAGCACTGCACGCGGGACCCCCGGAACGCGAGCCCCTGGGCGCGATCGCGGAGGAAGGGCCGCTCGAAGGCGATCGTGGCCCGCAGGAAGGCGAACGCCACGAGGGCGTGCGCCGGCACGCTCTGCGGCAGCAGCCGCGTCTGCGCCTCGCCGAACCGGCGCGCCAGCCCGGCGCGGATCGCGGCGAGCGCCGCGCCGCCCTCGCCCGCGCCGGCGAACGACTCGGCTGGATCCAGGGCGTCGGCGGCGAGGAGAGCGGCGCGGCTCAGCGAGCGAGAGAGCTCGGTGGGCTCGACCAGCACGTCCTCGGAGCCGAGCAGCCGCTGGAGCTCCGCCCACGCGAGCGCGAAGGTCGCGCAGTGGACGAGGTCGCGATCGACCGGCAGCGCGTGCTCGAGCGTGGGGGTCAGGAGGGGCGCGGTCATCGGCCGCTCGTGATGCATCGGATATCGACGAGGGGGAAGAGCAGAGACCTCCCCGGGTCGCCGAGCTCCCTGCGCGCCGCGCTGGGCTCGGCTCGAGCGGGCGCCGGGCTCCATCGCCCCGCCGCAAGTCCCGCCGCGCGAGCCCGTCAGTTCAGCCGGAGCAGCCTCCCCACGATCCGGAACAGCCCCCGCGACGCGGCGCTGATGCGGCTGCCCACCACCTCGATGTCGCCGTCCTCGCGGATGCGGATCGCGCCCCGGCCCGAGCGGAGGAGCAGCTCCTGCGCGCCCTCGACGGTGATCGTGTCCGCCTTGAGGTGCAGCGCCTTCGGCCGCTGCGTCGTCAGGGCCCCGACGATCAGCGGCAGCGCGCCCTCGCAGAGCTCGATGAGCACGGCGTCGCCGCGCGCGTGCGCGTCGGCGATCACCTCGGGATCGACCTCGGGCGCGATCTGGGCCGCGACCGGCCCCTCCGCGCCCCGGACGAGGATCCGCGCCGTCCGCCCGCTGACCGAGGCGACGCGCGCGGTCCGCATCGCGGCGCCGAGGAGCTGCGCCTGCCGCGCCGGGAGCGGCGCCGCGGCCGGCTCGGCGGGCGCCGCCGGCTCCGCGAGCACGTCGTCCAGCGTCACCCGCCGCGCCTCGAGCGCCTCCGCGGCCTCGGCCTCCGCCTCGATCTCCTCCGCCGCGGGCGGCGCGCCGGCCTGCGCGGAGCCGCCGTCGAAACGAGCCGTCATCACACCTCCGAGACCTTCTTCGGCAGCTGGATCTTCGGCGCCAGGAAGGCCACGAGCGGCGAGCTGATCGTGACGCCGCCGCCGTCGATCACCACCTCGCTGCCGCCGCACTTGAAGACGATGGCGCCCTTCGCCTCCACCTTGTGGAAGGCCCCGATGAACGTCGCGGGCCCCACGGCCTGCACGACGTGAGACCCCTTGAGCTTGTCGACCACCGCGCCGCCCACCATCGCCGTGCGCGAGCCCGTGACCGTCTCGCTCTCGCCCGCGTTGCTGAGCACCACGAGCCCGGTCGCCTTCTCGTTCTTCGAGCCGGTGACGCTCTCCGAGTAGCTGCCGAAGGCGACCTGCACCGTCGCCGCGCCGACGTCGATCGTCTTCTTGCCGGTCACGTTGTTGTCGATGTCCCGGATCGCGCCGAGGACCTTCATCGACCCCACGTCCTCCTTGTGGGTGCCCGCCACCTTCGCGGTCGAGTGCCCGGGCCCCTTCTCGCGATCGGTCGCGTCCACGCCATCGACGCTGCCCTCCGGCCCCGCGGCGTTGGCCATCGACTCGCCGCCGCCGCCCCCCGAGTCCATCCCGAGCGCCGAGGCGAGCGCCTCCGGCTTGACGAAGATCCCCCCGGCGAGCGCGTTGTGCGCCGCGTTCGAGGCGATCGCCGCGAGCATGTTCGGTGGGCCGCCAGCGCCGGCAGCGCCGCCGCCGCGACCGGCAGCGCCGCCGCCGCCGCCGCCGGCAGCGCCGCCCCGTCCACCATCGCCGCCCCGTCCACCATCGCCGCCCCCTCCACCGCCGCCGCCCCCTCCACCGCCGCCGCCCATCGAGGCGGCGAGCTGGCTCGCGCCGGGGATGCCCGACGCGCCCGCGATCATCGCGGGCATGCGGCTCATGTCGCCACCGGCGACGGCCCCCATCGCGCCGGCGACCCCCTGCACCTGCTGCGTGAGCCCGTTGATCGGCGCCATCACCTGGTTGATGGCGCCGTCGACCTGCCCCTGGATCGCCGAGATCGCGTTGTTCGCCATCACGCTCGCGAACTGCACCGCCGCCTGCGCGGCGAGCGCGAGCATCGCCTCGAGCGGGTTGCCGTCCATCTCGAACTGGTTCCCGCCCACCGTGGTCGTCGCGTTGCCCTTCGCCGTCAGCGCCGACACGGCGTTCACCTCGACCGTGCGGTTGCCGCCCACGCTGATCGTCTGATCCGCGCCCACCGTGTTCGAGGAGCCCTTCGTGATCTTCGTCGTCTGGTTGCCGCCGACCTCGAGCGACGCGTTGTTCCCGATCACCGTGGTCTCGTTGTTGCCGATGTTCTTCTTGGCGTTGTTCGCGGCGGCCGTCTTCATGTCGTGCTGGGCGTGCATCATGATCTCCTCGGCGCCCGCCTTGTCCTCGAACCGGACCTCGTTGACCCCGCCGCCGCCCGGCGTGCTCGCGGTCCGCATCGCCGTGCGCGTCTTGCCCTCGGGCAGCGCGTAAGGCGGCATGAAGACGCCGTTGTAGAGGCGCCCCGTGACGATCGGGCGATCGGGGTTCCCCTCGAGGAACTCGACGATGACCTCCCAGTCGATGCGGGGGAGCATCATCGAGCCCGACGTCTGGAGCTGCGCGACCCGCATCCAGCACGAGGCCTTGTCGTCGGCAACGTCGCTCCGGTCCCAGTGGAACTTGACCTTGCACCGGCCGTGCTCGTCGGTGTGGATCGCCTCGGGCTGCGAGCCGGCCGGCGCCACCACCGTCGCCGTCTGCGGCCCCTCGATCACCGGGATCGGCGTGATGCGGCGCGGCCGGTACTTCACGTCGGCAGGCACGAGCCGCGCCCGCGCCTTGGAGCGCGCAGCGCCGCCGCCGCCGCGCTCGCCGTCCTCCTCGTGGACGAAGGTGTGCGTCACCGAGAACAGGAAGTACTCGCCGTCCAGCTCGCCAGCGTCCGTGATCGTGAGCTTCTGCCCGACCGCGAGGCGCGGACAGACCGCCTCGATCTCCAGCGTGCGCCGCTCGACATGCTCCTCCTCCAGCCGGATCTGCGCGAGCCGCGACCCCTCGCTCGGCTCGAAGTAGCCGCCCGGGTAGTCGTACCGCTCGAGCGCCGGGCGCTCGCTCGACGCCGCGGTCGCCGTGAGGTCGAGCTGCGGCCGCTCGAAGTCGAAGTCGCGGAGGACGAACTTGCCGGAGCGCACCCGCTCCCGCTCGCGGATCGCGTAGATCGCGTCGCGCTCGTCGGCCGCGCTCAGGCCGGTGCGCCGCCGGAACGGCAGCGCGGGGTCGCCCTGGATCGGCCCGGCGGCGGCGCTGTCGTCGTCGAAGACGAGGATCTCCCCCTCGTCGTCGACCTCGACGAAGCTGTAGATGCCCTCGTGCTCCATGAGCCGCGAGATGAACGCGAGCGCGCTCTCCTGGTACTGCACGCAGTACTCGCGCTTCGGGCAGTCGCCGCTGAGCCGCCACGCGACGCGCGCGACGCCGTGCTCCGAGAGCACCTGCGCCACGATCTCCTTGGCGCTCATCTCCTGGAAGATGCGCGAGTCGACGCTCCGCGCGAGGAGCGCGAGCGAAGAGACGACGCGCACCGCGTAGCGCGCGCCCAGCCCGAGCGCGCCGAGCTCGGTCGAGCCGATCGAGGTCGCCGCCTCCACGGTCCCGGCGATGACGCGCGGCGGCTCGCCGGGCGCGCCGAAGGAGAGCGCCGCCCCCTTCCCGATCATCGCGTCGAGCTCCTGGAAGGCGTAGAGGATCACCTCGACGTCGAGCACGAGGGGCCTGCCCGCCTCGTGGATCGAATCGAAGCGGAGCACCCGGGCCGCGGGGACCTCCTCGATCGTGAAGTGCGCTACCGTCTCGCGTGCCACGTTCGCCTCCTCCTCAGTTGTCGAGCACCAGCGCGGCGGTGTCGGCGACGTCGCCGTCGAGCTTCGCGGACAGGCCGAGGATCGCGACGCTCGCGGGCGTCAGCGAGACGATCGACGCGCCCATGACCAGCGTGAGCGCGCCCGTCGCCTCGAAGACGACGTTGTTCGCCTTGACGATGTGCGCGCCGCCGGCAAGCTCGGTGTAAGCGCCGAGCGAGCTCTCCACCCGGTCCCCGTTGGCGACGTTGACGATCGCGCCGCCGACCTTCACGTTCATCGATCCGCCGACCTCGACGCCGCGCCCGGCCTTGACCGCGATCACCTTCGCGCCCGTGGCCGTCTCGCTCCGGTCGCCCTGGACCGTCACCGTGCGGTGGCCCAGGGAGAGCTCGACCAGCGCCGCGCTGACCTCGTGCTTGAAGGCGGCCAGCGTCTGATCCGTGACCGACCCGACCACGAGGTCGATCTGGTTGCCGGAGACCGTGAGCGAGCTGTCGCCGGTGACGTCGCGCTTGTGGTCGCCGCCGACCTTCATGTCGCGGTTGCCGCCGATCGAGAGCGTGTGGTCGCCGCCGATGTCGTCCACGTGGAAGGTCTCGACCTTCATCGCCTGGTTGCCGGCGACCGAGACCTTCTGGTTGGCGCCGACGCTGCTCGTCATGCTGTTCGTGACGTTCGTCGACTGGTCCGCGCCGATCTTCTTCGAGTGGTTGTTGCCGATCGACTCGGTCGCGTTGTTCTTCACCTCGGTGGACATGTCCTTCGAGGCGTTGATGAACATCTCCTCGCCGCCCTTCGCGTCCGACATCCGGAGCTCGTTGGAGCTGCCCCCGCCCGGCGTCGTCGCGGTCTGGAGGGAGCTCTTCCCGGCCTCCTTCGGCAGGGCGTAGGGCGGCGGCGTGAGGGCGTTGTACATGCGCCCCATCACGAACGGCCGGTCGGCGTCGCCCTCGACGTGGCGCACCGTGACCTCCCAGCCGACGCGCGGCAGCAGCATGGAGCCGCCCGTCGGCACCTGGCTCGTGCGGATCCAGCGGCTCGACGTGTCGTCCTTCTTGCCGGAGCGATCCCAGTGGAACGAGACCTTCACGTGCCCGCCCGCGTCCGTGTGGATCTCCTGCCCCGAGGGCCCCGTGGTGATCGCCGTCTGCGCGCCCGGGATGACCTGCTCGCGGGCGCGCCGCGGCGGCCGGTAGCTCGTGCTGCCGGTGGGCACGCCCCAGAACTCGCAGCTCATGCGCAGGTCGCGCGCGCCGTCCTCCGCCGCCGCGCGGCCGGAGAGCTCGAAGCTCCGCGGCCGGCTGCCGGCGATGCGCGAGCGCACGACGAGGTACTCCTGGTTGAGCGGGTCGTACGTGTGGCCCTCCACCGAGAAGCGCCGTCCCGGGAGCAGCGCGAGCGAGCCGGTCTCGCCGCGCACCACGTCGCGCTCGGCCTGCACGGCGTCGAGCAGCACCTTGGCGAGCCGCTCCGCGACGCTCACGTCGGCGGTGCGCGCGGGGTACTCGTAGATCTCGAGCGCGTGCTCCCCGGGGTCGCTCCCCTCGGCCGACGCCTCCAGCTTGAGCGAGGGCTTCTCGGGGTTGTAATCGCGGACGAACACCTTGTCGCTCCGCACCGAGACCTCGCGGGAGAGGCGGACGACGCGGTCCGCGAACCCGTCGACCCCGAAGTCCTGGAAGAACGGCAGCGAGGTCGTCCCCTCGATGTCCTCGAGGCCTGCCGGCGAGTCGCTGAAGACGAGCACGTCCTCCTCGTCCTTCGTGTGGATGGCGAAGTAGATCCCCTCCTCCGCGAGGAGGCGGTGGACGAAGTCGAGGTCCCGCTCGCGGTACTGGACCGTGTAGACGCGCGCCGGGTGCGGCTCGGTCAAGCGCCAGTCCTGCTGGCCCGCGGGCACGCCCGCCCCCTCGAGCACCTCCTTCACGATGTCGACCGCGCTCTTCTCCTGGAAGATCCGGCAGTCGGCGCGCTGCCCCAGGTTCCAGAGGGCCGGCGCGACCTGGACCCGCAGCGTGGGCACGTCGTCGCTGTCGGGCAGGAGCTCGGCGAGGACGATGGTGCCCGCGAAGGCGCGGGTCTGCGTGTCGTCGCTGCGCGAGAGCGTGAACACCGCGCGCTTGTCGAGGACGTCCTTCGGCCTCGGCAGCGCCGCTTCGTCGTCGAGCAGGTCGCACTCGAGGTGGGTGAGCTCCGAGAGCTGCTCGGAGAGCTCGAAGCGCAGCACCCGGTAGACCTTGCCCTCCACGGTGACGGAGGGGATCGCGAGGATATGATGATCAGCCACTCTTCACCTCACAAGCGCCCGTGAGACTCACGATCCCAGCTTCATCGACGCGCCCATCTTGACCACCAGCGCGCCCTTGACCGCGATCTTGGCCCCCTTGATCACGATGGGTCCGCCGCCGAGCTTGAGCTCGCTGCCGCCGCCCTTGAACGAGCCGACCGCGCCGAGGAGCGTGATGAGCGGCGCCTGCACGACCAGATCGCCGTTCAGCTTCTGGTAATGGAGGCCGCCCACCAGGTTGGTGACGCCGGTCGCCACCTGGGAAATAGAGCCCTTGGTCAGGTGGAGCTCGGCCGCGAGGGAGGTCTGGTCCTTGTTGGCGGTGATCTGCTCCCCGTGGCTGCCGTTGATGAGCTGCGCCTTCACGGCGCCCACGGTCTCGGTCATCCCGCCGAGCACGTTATCGTTGATGTTCGCGAGGCTGCCGGCGATGTGCACGGCGCCGACCTTGCGGCTCATGTCCCCGGTGATCGACTGCTCGATGCCGTTCGATATCGTGATCTGATTGCCGCTCACCGTATACGAGCGGTTGCCGGTGACCTTCTCGACGTGATTGCTGATCGCGTTGCTCGTGTCGTTGCCGCCGACCGAGATGGACTGGTTGCCCGTGATCTTGTGCGAGAGCACGGCGCCGACGTCGAGCGATTGATTGCCCGACACGGTGATCGACTCGTCGACCTTGACCGAGCGGGAGCCGTTCACGCTGATGTGGTTCTCCTCGTTGACCGCGACCTCATCGACCTTGTCGTTCTTGACGGTGACGTTGAGATCCTTCTGGGCGTGGACGCCGAAGCCCTGGCTCCCCGAGCTGTCGGACATCCCGATCTCGTTGTGACCGCCCGCGCCCGGCGACGACATGCTCTTCAGCGAGCCGGACGCCTTGGCGGCGGGGAGCGATTGCGGCGGCGTCTTCTCGGCGTTGTAGGTGCGCCCGAGGGCGAGCGGCCGGTCCGGGTCGCCGTCGAGGAAGGCGACGGAGACCTCCCAGCCGACGCGGGGGAGGATCATCGAGCCGCCCATCGCGAGCTGCGAGACGCGCAGCCAGCAGCTCGCGGTGTGGTCCTGCTGGCCCTGCCGGTCCCAGAAGAAGCGCACCTTGATGCGGCCGTATTTGTCGACGTGGATCGCCTGCTCCTGGGTGCTCGACCCGGTGACGACCGCCGTCTGGATGCCGCGGATGCGCGGCCGGCGCGCGCGGCGCTCGGCCGCGAAGGGCGCGCCCTTGGGGATGCCGCGGAAATGGTTCTCGACGTCGTAGTTCGTCTCTCCCCCGGTGAGCGTCTGGTTGCCGCGCGAGACGAGGTGGGTGACGACGAACTCGCCGTTCAGGCACGGCTCGGCCGCGCCCTCGACGGCGAACGGCTCGCCGACCTTGATGCCCGCCGCGCGGCTCTGGCCCTGGCACACGTCGGCGTCGGCGGCGAGCTCGCGCATGCGGGCATCGGCGAGGCGCGCGCCCACGCTCCCCTTGGTGAAGCCGCCCGGGTACTCGAAATAGGGCAGCGCCATCGCCTCCTTGCGGGGCAGCGACGACTCGGGCTTCACGGCGGGCTTCTCGAAATCGAAGTCGCGCAGCTGGACGCTGCTCGTGCGCAGGGCGCGCGTCCTCGTGAAGGTGGCGAGCGGCAGGGCGCCGGGGAGGCCGCCCTGCGCCATGCGGAAGAGCACCGGCGCCCCCTCCTCCACCTCGAACGAGGCGGGGTCGTCGGTGATGATCATCGTGTGCCCGGAGACCTCGTGCCGGAAGTAATAGAAGAGGCCGTCGTCCTCGAGCAGGCGTGAGACGAAGTTGAGGTGCGACTCGCGGTACTGGACGATGAACTCGCGCGGCTCGTATTCCTTCGCGGTCCGCCACTCGACCTTGTCGCCGAAGCCCGCCTCCTCGAAGACCGTCTGCGCCACCTGGACGATGGTCTTCTCCTGGAAGATGCGGCACCCCTCGCGGTGCGCGAGGGCCGCGAGCGCCGGCCGCAGGCGGACGTCGAACTGGCGGGCCTCGCCCACGACGCGCGCGAAGCCGGCGCGGTCGACGATGCCGTCGTACAGCCGCTGCGCGCCGGAGGAGTCGATGACCCGCAGGCACAGGCGGCTGCGCAGGCAGTCCTCGACCCGGAAGGCGGCGTCGAACGTCGAGAAGCGCACCTCGACGGCGTACGGGGTGGAGATGCCCTCGACGGCCTCGAACCCGGCGACGACGATGTCCGCGGGGAGCTTGTCGCCCTCGAGGGAGAAGGTGGCGAAGGAGGCGGGCATTGGAGCCATGGTAGGCGATCGGCGGGCGGTGCCAAGCCCCATCGCCGGGCCGCGACGCGGGACGGACGCGGGGGCGGGGCGCGGGAATCTTGCGGAGCTCAGGGCGGTGCGCCGTCGCGGCTCCACCGCGCTCGCCCCCTCGGCTGACCGCTCCCAGCGGTCGAGCACGCCGCCCGCCGTCGCACCCTCGAGGAAGCCCGCCTCCTCGGACCAGGCGACGAGGCGGCGCGGCTCCGGGAGCAGATCCACGCGGCCACCACGCTGCGCAGGCTCGGTGTTTCGGTGTCGAGGGGCCGCGTCACCACCGGGCAGCACGCGCCGTCCTCCCACGGGCCCCGCGAGGCCCGCGATCTGCTGAACCAGCTCCGGCTGACCGCGCCCCGGGAGCGGCCCGTCCTCCTCCTGGCTGACGAGGGCGAGCTCGAGACGCCGATCACCTCGCCCGCGGCGAGGAAGCTGCGATGGCTGGCGGCGCAACGCGAGGAGCGCGCGGAGGTCGTCCCGAAAGGGTGCGCCCTGGCTTTGCATGGATGGAGACCGGCTTACCAGGACTGCACCTTGCCGAAGAGGGCTCGAGACAGCATCGTACGGGCACGAAGGCACTCGAGCTCGCGGGCAATATGGCGCTGAGCAGAGGAGCCTCGATGGGCATCAGCGAAGCGTTCGCCCGGCCCGCGACAGGTGATGAAATGGCGCCGAGCCTCGACGGGCTCGCGACGGACGAAGAGATATTCTCGATAGAAACACAGGAGGCCACATTGAATTCCTTCATGTCGAAGAGCGGCTGGACCGCCACCATGAGCGCGCTGGTCTTCGGATGCTTGGCTGCTTGCAGTGGAGGCGATGGCAGCCCGACGCCGGACACCACGGCGCCGCTGGCGGTCCGCTGCGCGCAGCTCGCGAACATGCAGATTCCGAGCGCCTCCATCGGGTTGCCCACGACCGGCGGCGTCGTCACATCGACCCAGCTGATCGCGGCAGACGGCGCGGTCGGCGAACATTGTCTCGTGTCCGGCGACATCATGCCTGTCGATCCGACGGCCCCCAGCATAAAGTTTCGGGTCGCTCTACCCGCCGACTGGAACTCGAAGGCGGTCATGCTGGGCGGGGGCGGGTTCTCCGGGATCATCCCGGACGTGGCCGGCAATCCGCTGAACACCACGCCCGACGCGGTGACGCCGCTCGGGCGTGGCTATGCGGTGTTTGCCAGCGACTCTGGTCACCAATCGAATCCCCTCGACGGATCCTTCGCCGTGAACCAGGAGGCGTACGCAAACTGGGTGGCCGACGCGCTGAAGAAGACACGCGACGCTGCCATGGCTGTGGTCGAGGCGAGCTACGGCAGCGCCCCGACCAAGGCGTACTTCCTGGGCAGCTCGACGGGGGGACGGGAAGCCCTGGCGGTCGCGGGTCGCTGGCCAGATGATTGGGATGGATGCGTCGCGCTCTACCCCGCCCGGAACGTGACGGCCTCGATTGTCGGTGGCCTCGCCATGCTCCAGGCGTTCGCGGCGCCCGGGGCCTACCTCGACCCCGAGGAGCGCGGTGTGCTGTACCGCGCCGCCGTGGCCGCCTGCGACGCGCTCGACGGCGCGAGCGACGGGGTGATCAGCGACGTCCGGGGTTGCAACGCGAGATTCGATCCGTCGACCGCGTCGCTGAACGGCGTGCCTGTCCGGTGCCCGGGCGGCGACGACACGGGGGACACGTGCCTGTCGGACGTCCAGCTCACGGCGCTCATCGAGGCGAACGGAGAGGTGCGCTTCGATTTCCCGCTTGCGAGCGGCGAGGCAAGCTTCCCCGGCTTCAACGCGTTCATCTCGGACCTTGGCATGGCCAGCAGCTCGCCGCTCCAACCGCACGTCGCCGCAGTTGGGTTGGGGAGCGCGCCGCCCGGGTTCCCGGTGACCGAGAGCATGTCGTACGGCGCCCATTTCGCAGACGGCTTCATACGATATGCCGTCACCAGGGACGCCGCGTTCGATTACTTGATGTTCGATGTATCGAACGCAGGCGCATTTGCATCACGGATGAACGAGCTCTCCGCGCTGGACGTCGCGGACGCCGATCTGACCGCTTTCGCCGGGAAGGGCGGGAAGCTCTTGATGCTGCAAGGTACGGAGGACCTGCTCGTCAATCCGCGCGCCGTACAGGCCTATTTCTCGCGCCTGCGGGCCGACATGGGAGCAGAAACGGTCGACTCATTCCTTCGATATTATGAGGTTCCTGGGTTTGGCCACTCCCTGGGCTCGGCCTTCACCGCAGCGTGGGATTACTTGACCGCGCTCGAAAGCTGGGCCGAAGAGGGAGCGGATCCAGCAACCGACCAGATCGTCACCGACACGACAGGCGTCCCGGGCCGGACCAGGCCCCTTTGTATGTACCCAACATGGCCCCGGTACATAGGCTCGGGCAATATCGATAGCGCCGCGTCCTTTGAGTGCGCGGCGAACTAGTGGCCACGGCCGAGAGCCTCGGTGTCGAGGCGAGCGCAACGCTCGCCTGAGCGCTACAGCAAGAATTAACTTTTCAACATGCCATGCCGGAGGGTGAGCGCCGATTCCTGCCATCCCTCCATGGCACATCGGCCCCCCGGCCCGCGCTCCGCCGCCCTCGCCTTCACCCCGGCGTCATCACGACCACCGCCGCCCGCTCCCCGCCGTCGCTCCCCGCGAGGGACACCGCGCACGGGTGCGGCGCGAATCCGCGCGTGAACGCCTCCGCCGCGATGCAGAGGTGCAGCGGTATGGCCGCCGCGCCGAGGTGGCCTATCCGCTGGGCGGGGCTCTCCACCTGCTGCGGGTCGCAGAAGAGGTGCTGCGTGCGCGTCGCGGCGGCCTGGAGCTCGAAATGGCGGAAGGTCTCGAAGGTGAGATCGGTGAGCACCCAGCCGGCGCGCAGCCCGCGCTCGGACAGCGGCGCGAGCGCGGAGCGGAGCGCGGCGGTGAGGCCCGAGGCCTGGAACGCCGACTCGTCGTTGTCCGGGCGGGCCCGCTCGTGCGCGGTGGCGAGGCCGACGATCTGCCCCTGCTCGCGGAGCTGGGCGCGGCGCGCGACGTCCGGGCGCATCAGCACCACGAAGGCCGCGCACTCGCCCGGGATGAGCGCGTCGAGGTTGTCCGGCCGGAAGATCCGCCCCGCGGCGTCAAGCGCGGCGATGCGCGCCGGGTCGTAGTCGGTGTGCACGCCGCCGAGCACCGCCGCGTCGATCGCGCCGCGCGCGAGCGCGTCGCACAGCTCCGGCAGCACGAGCCCCGCCCCGGCCGGGCCCCGCGTCGAGACCTTGACCGCCATCTCCGGCGCGTGCGCCTGCGCGCGCGCCGCGAGCTCGGCGGCGAGCCGCTGCGCCGGGACCTCGCCCCCCGGCTGCCGCTGCCCGAGGTGCTCGTCCAGGCACAGGGTCATCTGCACCCGCAGCGCGCGCGCCGCGGGGCCGAGCTTCTCGAGCGCCTCGCCGAGCGCGCGGGCCCCGAGCTCGGCGGCGCGCTCCGCGCCGGTGACGAGCGGATCGAGCGTGGGGAGGAAGCACATCGTGACCGGCTCGCCCTGGCCGTCCACGAGCGGCGCCGCGCGCATCGCCGCCGCCGCGGCGCGGTGCGAGAAGGCGGTGTCGATCGAGCGCAGCCCGATCGGCGTGACCGCGCCCGCGGCCACCAGGGCGGCGAGGGGCCTCACGCGAGCCCCCGCTCGCGCACGATCACGCGCGCGTCCCGCATCCGCCGGGGCGCCTTGACGTGCGCGCGCCAGACCATCTCGACGGCCACCGGCTTCTCCGGGCCGGTGGCGTAGAGGTCGACCAGCACCGTGTCGAGGTGGGGCGCGAACGCGACCGGCGCGCGATCCTTCACGTGGAACTCGATCTCCACCTGCGCCCTCGGGAGCTCGAAGCTGAGCGCCCCCTCGGGCGTGAGGTTGAGCGTCCGCACCGGCTCGCCGCCCGCGAGCGGCGGGTCCGCGATCAAGCCGGGCGAGGCGCAGAGGTTGAAGCGGTGGTCGAAGTCCTCGGGCAGGAGCGGCGCGCGGAGCTCCTGCCACGTCTGATCGTAGGTCCCGGCGTACCTGCGCCGCGGCTCCCAGTGCCGGCCGATGGCCCCGATCCCCGCGGGCGGCGGCGCCGTCTTCGCGCTGCGGATCGGGTACGCGGGGTCCTCGATGCTCGGCGCCGCCTGATGGGTGAGCGACGCCGGCGCGCGCGTGACGCCCGTGCCGATGGGGTTGCGCGGCTCCTCGAGGAGCGCCGCGGGGTCCTCGTCGTCCGTGCCGCCCCAGGCGTGGTCGTAGCGCATGTCGATCTGCTCGATCGGCCCCGGCGCGGTGAGGCCGGCGCCCTTGTCCACCCAGAGCCGCCTGCCGAACACCACCAGCGACTTCCGGAGCGGGCCGACCTCGACGCGCACGTCGAAGGAGGGCACCGCCTTGCCGTTCGGCGCGTACGCCCTCGCCACGAAGATCACGTCGGTGGCCGGCTTGAACAGGCAGATGTCCGCGGGATAGGCGACGCTCTCGGGCTTCTCCTTTTCCCACGGCAGATCGGCGAGGCGGACCCCGCGCGTGCGCTCGGGCGGCGCGAGCTCGAAGCCGCCGTCCTCCTGGAGCTCGAAGCTCGCCTTGACGATGGTGACCAGCTTCTCGCCGTCCCGATCGACGAGGAGCTGCGGGTGCGCGGCGAAGTCCGTCCTGTTGTCGAGCGGGGGCTGGTCCATCGCGGGCGCATTATCGGCAAGATCGGGCGCGATGTCTCTCCGGCCGGCGCGATCACGACGCCCGCGCCACGTCGGCGGCGTAGGCGTCGAGGCCGTGGCCGCGCAGCGCCGCCTCGACGAGCGCGATCGGCTCGGCGCAGGCCGGGTCGTCCGCGCCCGCCTCCGCGCAGACGAGCGGCAGCGCCCGGGCCACGACGAGCCGCGCCGCGCGGTCGCGCAGCGCGAGCGAGAGCGGCAGCGCCCCGAGCAGGCGGTGGCCGTGCAGCGCCGCGCGCAGGTAGAAGCGCTCCCGGTCGGGGGCGGGCGCCGGCGACAGCAGCAGCGCGGCGAGCAGGTCGGGCTCGGCCAGCGCGAAGGTGGCGGCGGCGATCCACTGCGTGGCCTTCCGGGCGAGGTCCCGCTCGCTCCTCCAGGCGGCGTCCTCGCGCGCCCGCCGCGCCGCGCGCGCGTGGAGCGCCGCGAGCCACGGCGCGAGCGCCGCCGGCTCCAGCGGGTCGGGCCGCTCGAAGCGCGCGATCGCGCCGCCGGTGAGCCCCTCGGCCTCGACCGCGGCGGCGAGCGAGAAGAGGCCCGCGGCGACGTCGGGCGGCGGCGCCGCCGCGGCGAGGCGCCGCGACCACGCGACGAGCTCGGCCCGGGCCGCGGTCGCGCCGGGCGCCACCTCCGCGCGGTCCGGGAGCCGCGCGACGTCGATGCGCTCGTCGAGGTCGCGCCGCGCCCGCAGCCGCGGGTCGATGAGCGGCGAGCCGCCGGGGCGGCCCACGCTGGCCAGCACGCAGGCGCACTCGGTGGCGACGGAGACGCGGATCGACTCGCCATCGTCGATGAAGCTCGTCGGGAAGGTGCGGCACCCGAGCGGCTTGGCCTCGGGCCCGCCGATCGCGTGGAGCGAGCAGCGCGCCTCGCCCCCCTCGCCCTCCAGGTAGGCGCACCGGCCGTCCCGCATCGCCACCACGGAGGCGGCGCACGGCCACGCCCCGCGCTCCGGCGTGAAGGCCCGCTCGTGGCGCGCGCCGCCGCCCAGCACCTCGGGCCGCAGCGCCCGCGCCCGCGCGGCCTCCTCCGGGTCGAAGAGGATCGACGCGTAGATGCGGCAGCAGCTCCCGCGGCCGTCGCAGCGCAGGCTGAAATCGGGGAGCACCTCCAGCGGGCGCTCGCGCGGATCGCCCTCGCCCGGGCCGAGCGCGGGCGCAGCCGGCGAGGCGGGCTTCGCGGGCGCCCAGGGCGACGCTTCCTCGCCGGCGTCCTCCGCCCCGAGCAGCCCGGCGGCGTGCAGCTGCGCGAAGAACGCCTCCGCCGCGGGCACGCGCGCGGGCGCGCCCTCGCGGGCGGCGGCGATCACGATGCCCTCCACGTCGCGCGTCCCGTCGGCCGCGGAGAGCAGGACCCACTCCCGCGGGCCGAGCTGGAGCAGCTGTCCGGAGCGGAGGTCGTGCAGGATGACGCGCTCCTCGTCGCCGACGAGGTGGCGCCGCGCGAGCACGTGCGCGGCGAGGCGAGGGCGCGCCGGCAGCGCGTTCGGGCTCACCAGGGCACGCTATCCGACGCGGGCAGCGGCGCGCCACCGAAACGAGGCGCGGGCGCCCCGCCGGCTCGCGGCGCGCGGCGGCCGCGGAGGCGCGCTCAGCGCACGCACTTCACCCACGCCGAGGTGAAGTAGTTCCACTTGCCGCTCGCCCCGGCGTTGAACCCGGTGAAGCCATCGTCGAAGTTGAGCGCCCAGGCCGCCGGCGCGCTCCTCACCGCCTCATGGGAGCCCCAGTACCAGTCGTTGCTCCGGGCGCCATACTGCGTGTCGGGGAACATCGTCCGGTTGATCGACGGCGCCACCTGGGCTTCATCGACGAGCGTCGCGAGCTCGCGGATGCTCGGCAGGCGCCAGGCGCGATCGTTGAGGTCGAGCGTCGCGCAGTAGCTCGCCGCGTCGGCCCAGCTCATCGTGGTCGGCGAATAGCCCTGCTGCCATACCAGCCCGGTGTAATTGTCCATCACCTCTCCGGGCGACACGACGGTGTACTGGTCGGGCGGCGCCACGGCCGGGCTGCTCGGCGCCTCCCCCTCGCCGTTGCCGCGCACGCAGCGCAGGCTCGCCGCCGTCGCCTTGGAGTAGGCGTTGCTGACGATCCCGTCGCTCATGTTGAAGGCCCAGGCGTAATCGCGCCCGGCGCCGGCGCCTGCCTGCCGGATGGTGAGGATCCAGTCGGACGCCGTCTTGTGGAAGCCCCCTCGCGCCCCCGGGAAAGCGCCGCTATCGATGGCCGGGCTGCGGGTGAAGTCCACGATCGACGTCATCTCGATCCGCGTGGGCAGACGCCAGTCGGAGTGCCCGCCGAGCGTCAGGTTGTCGCAATAGCTGATCGCCTGCTCCCACGTGTACGCCTCGGAGGGAGGGCTCTGCTGCCAGTCGAGGCACGTCACGTTGTCGTGCACCACGCCGCCGCCGACATCGGTGGTGCTCGCGGCGTTGGGCAGGCCGCTGCCCGCCGGGTTCGGCATCGGCCAGCACGCCCACTTGTGCGAGCCGCACGCGGCGGCCCTGCTGCACGCGTCGGGCGCCCCGTCCGATCCGCCGCCCCCTCCCGGCGAGCCGCCGCCGCCCCCTCCCGGCGAGCCGCCGCTGCCCTCTCCCGGCGCTTCGCCGCCGGCGCCCGCGGTGCTCCCCGGGCCGCTGGCCCCGGCGCCCGTCGTCTCCGAGGCTCCCCCTGTCGCGAGCGCGCCGCCCGTCCCCGAGGCGGCGCTCTCCGTGAGCGCATCGCCCTGGTCGCCGCCATCCACGCTCGCCCCTGCGTCCCCCGTGTTCCCGGGGGAGCACGCCGCCGCTGCGAGCGCCAGGCCGAGCGCCATCGCCTTCCGGGAATACGCGGCCGTCGTGGACACCCCCGAGGTCGCGCGAAGGACCCACGCCTTGCTTCGATTCACAGGCACCTCCGTACATTCAAGTCAATGTCACAAGCCAAGCTGTTCGAACGCACCCACCTATCACACGCTGCGCGACGATCGTCAATGCGCTGACCGGAACAATCATCCTTGATCGCTGACACACCTCAAGACCTCTGCGCTGCGCAGGGTCGCAGAGAGGACGCACACCGCGCATGCGCACCGACCCTCGCGCGGTGCAACATTCCACGCCACGCGCGCTGCGGACGACCGCAGGTTCCCGTGCGCTGCCAAATCTTCAGCCAGCCGACAAAACGCCCGCGCATCGCGCTCGAGGTGATTGAGATCGAGGCCCTCGAGCAACCTGATCAAGACGAAAGGAAACCTATAGATCCTCGAGCATGGCCGGCCGGCGAATCGCCATGACCGGACGGGAGGGCTCTGCCAGCGACTCCATCTCACGCGCTGACGCGCCGGGCGTCCGGGTGAGCTCGTTCCAGGCGAGCTCGCTCATCGCACATCGCTGGTCGTATCGAGGGAGCGGCTCGCCGCGATCGCCGCGGGTCCCCCTTCCTCTCGCTCCTTCCCGGCGCCATGGAGGGCGCATGTCCTCGCCGACGAAGAAGACGTCAATCGGCCTCTCCAGCAACAGCAGGCCGAAGAACAAGAACAAGCGACATCACTGGAAGCGTTACCGCGGCCAGGGCAAGTCGCACCACGGCTAGCCGTGCCAGCGCGCGAGCCCCGCCGCCCGCGCCGCCCAACCAAGCAGCGCCGCGGCGGCGACCACGCCGCGCGCCCGCAGCGTCGCGCGGGGCAGGCGCGCCTCGAGCGGCGGCGCCACGAACGCCTCCAGCCAGGCCTCGGCCGGCGGCCGCGCCAGCACCCCGCCGAGGTCGAACAGCGCGAGGTCCGCGACGCCGGCCGCCGCCGCGACAGCGACGTCCTCGCGGAGCTCGTCGACCGACCGGTAGACCGGCTCGTCGCCGAGCGCGCCCTTCCCCACCGCGCCCAGCGAGACGCCCGCCCTCGGACCGAACCGCCGCGCGGCGGCGCGGCACGCCCCGGCGAGCAGCGCGACCGCGTCGTCCCGGCCGAGCGCGCCGCGCGAGTAGCCCTCGAACAGCGAGGTGTAGAGCATCGCGCTGACCCGCCCCCACGGCGGCGCCGACACGGGCGTCCCGAGGATCCGCTCCCAGCCGCGCGCCGGCCCGTCGGCCAGGACGAGCGGCACGATCGCGGCCGAGGTCGCGACCCCGCGCGCGTGGAGCGCGGTCGCCATCTCGACGTACGCGCGCTCCGCGTCCCGCCACCGCGGGCCCCCTGGCGCTCCGGCGCTCCGGCCGCCGAGCAGCTCGAGCGCGCCGCGCCCCCCCGCGAGCGCGCGGCGCACCTCCTGGATCGGCGGCTCGAGATCGAAGACGACCTCCGCCGCGGAGGCCCCCCGGCCGTCGAGCGCGCCGAGCAGCCGCGCGACGAAGGCGCCGAACGCCGCCGCGTTGCCCGCGCTCGCCCAGCGCCCGTCCTCGTCCGCGATCATCGGCCACACCGCGACCGCCACGCCCGCGTCCGCGCACGCGGCCACGAGATCCGGCAGCCCCGCCGCCGTCTCGGGCCGCACCGCGATCGCGAGCTCCAGCGCGTACCGCCGCAGGAGCGCGAGCGTCCCGGGCGCCCGCACGACCTCGAGCGGCAAGAGCTCGCTCCAGATCCGCCGGCGCGGCGTCACGCTCGCCTCCCGCGCCGCCGCGCCGCCGTCCGCGCTGGCCCCGGCGGGCCGCCGCCCGCGCCGCGGCGGCGCCGTTTCCTTTCGAACCCCGGACAGCCCCCGCTACACTCGCGCGTCATGAAGATCCTCTATGGCGTCGTCGGCGAAGGGATGGGGCACGCCATGCGCTCGCGCGTCGTGATCGAACACCTGCTCGCGCAGGGACACGAGCTCGAGATCATGGCGTCGGGCCGGGCGACGGACTTCCTGTCGAAGCGCTTCGCGGGGGTGAACCGCATCCACGGTCTCCACATGATCTACGAGGAGAACCGCGTGCGGCGCGGCAAGACGCTCTGGTCCAACGTGCTCTCCGGCGCGACGGGCACGCCGAAGAACATCGCCGCGTACTTCGAGCTCATCAAGGACTTTCGCCCCGAGCTCACCGTCAGCGACTTCGAGTCGTGGACTTACCTCTACGCCAAGCTCCACCGGCTGCCGATCCTCTCGGTCGACAACATGCAGATCATCAACCGGTGCACCCACGACCCGGAGATCGTCGCGGGCCACGAGGCGGGCTTCCAGCTCACGCGCGCGTTCGTGAAGAGCAAGCTGCCGTTCTGCAACCACTACGTGATCGCCACGTTCTTCCGCCCCCCCGTCCGCAAGCAGGACACGACGCTGGTGCCGCCCATCCTCCGCCCGGAGATCATCGCCGCGAACCGCCGCCCCGGGGAGCACCTGCTCGTCTACCAGACCGCCGAGGGGAACGACGCGCTCTCGGAGACGCTCGCCAGGACCGGGCTCGAGTGCCGCATCTACGGGATGCGCCGGAACATCGCCGAGGAGCAGGTCGAGGGGAACCTGCGCTACCGCCCCTTCAGCGAGGAGGGCTTCATCGACGACCTCGCCTCCTGCCGCGCCGTCATCGCCGGCGGGGGGTTCACGCTCATGGGCGAGGCGGTCTACCTGCGCAAGCCGATGCTCGCCGTCCCCCTCGGCCGCCAGTTCGAGCAGGTGCTCAATGCCCGCTACCTCGAGCGCGAGGGGTTCGGCCGCGCCGCCGACTCGCTGGACGACCCGGCCGTGATCGCCGACTTCGTGAAGGCCATCCCCGCCTGCGAAGAGAAGCTGGCGGGCTACTCTCAGGACGGCAACCGGCAGCTGTTCGAGGTGATGGACGGCCTGCTCGACCGCGCGCAGGCCGGCGTGCTCTGAGCGCAGCGCCGGCGTGCCTCGACGGCGGCGCCGGCGTGCTCCGAGCGCGCCCCGCACCGCCGCGCCGTCGCGCTTACTTCGGCCTGCAGCCCTTGACGTCCGAGCCGGAGATGCCGTTGCACTCCTGGTCCGCGGGGCAGTCCGTCTGCTCGACGCACGTCTTGAGACACTGGAGCGCCGCGCTGTCGTCGGGCTTGCCGCACACCGACCCGTCCTCGCACTCGCCGTCCGCGCCCTCCGCCTCGCACGCCTCGCCGAGCGCCGACTCGCCGCCGCAGCCCCAGGCGAGCAGCGCGCCGACCATGAGCCCCATCCCGATCCACGTGGTTCGCATTCGATGACCTCGCTTTCTTCCAGCCGATCGCGCACGGCGAGCACGCGGCCGCGCGCCGAGCGCAGATCACGCGCTGAGGCGCCGCGCTCCCCGACCCCGCCGAGCGTCTCCGGATGCTACCGCGCGCTGCGGCTCTTCGCGCCCTGGCGCGGGGTCCACGACGCCGATGCGGTCTCCTCGATCCGGATGAGGACGGCGGTGATGTTGTCGCGGCCACCGTTCTCGTTGGCGCAGTCGATGAGCTTGCCGCACGCGTCGTCGAGCGCGGCGTTGTCCTCGATGATGCGCGCGATGTCGCGATCGTCGACGAGCCCGTGGAGGCCGTCGGAGCAGAGGAGGAACACGTCGCCGGGCTCGACGCGCTCGGCGCGCAGGTCGACGTCGACGCTCGGGCCGATGCCGAGCGCGCGCGTGATCACGTTGCGGGGCAGGTACGCGAGGTCGCTCTCGGTGAGGTCGGGCCGCTCGAGGAGCGCGTCGGCGATGAGCGAGTGGTCGCGGGTCAGCTGCGCGAAGCCGCCCTTGCGCAGCAGGTAGCAGCGGCTGTCGCCGGCGTGCGCGACGTAGAACTTCCGCTCTCGCGGCGCGAACGCCGCGGCGACGACCGTCGTCCCCATCCCGCGGTAGTACCGGGAATCGTCGGCGTGCGCGAAGATCCGCGCGTTGGCGTAGGTCACGGCGGCGCGCAGCCGGTCGCCCGTGGACGCCTTGCGGCGCTTGCCGTTCGCCTCGCGGAAGTAGCCGGCGATGGCGCTCGCGGCGATCCGGCTCGCGACCTCGCCGGCCTCGTGGCCGCCCATGCCATCCGCGACGACGTAGACGTTGAACTCGGGGAGGAGGATGTATCGGTCCTCGTTGTGGACCCGCTCCCTGCCGACGTCCGATAGACCTGCCGCGATGGCGCGCATTCGCCCAGAGTCTAGACGACGCTTGGCCCTCCAGGGAACTGAGTTAATCTCCCCGGCCATGGCCGACCTGGTGATCGACAACCCCTATACCCTCGAAGAAGCCGTCCGCCGGCCCCTCGCTGATGAGGCCGAGGTCAACCGGCTCCTCGACGCCGCGACCGCCGCCGCGCGGAGCTTCGCGCGCACCCCCCTCGCCGAGCGCGCCGCCCTGTGCCAGCGCGCGGTCGAGCGCCTCGAGGCGAGCGCGGCGTCGATCGCCGCCGACGTCACCCGCATGGTGGGCAAGCCGCTGCGCCAGTCCCGCAACGAGGTCGCGGGCATGGCGAAGCGGGCCCGGCACATGATCTCGATCGCGGAGGCCTCGCTCGCGGACGTGGTCCTCCCGGAGCTCCCCGGGCAGGAGCGTCGCATCGTCCGCGCCCCGCTCGGTGTGGTCTTCAACCTCCCCGCCTGGAACTATCCGCTCCTCACCGCCGTGAACGTGGTCATCCCGGCGGTGCTCTCGGGCAACGTCGTGCTGCTGAAGCACTCGCCCCGCTCGCCGCTCTGCGGAGAGCACTTCGCCGCGGCCTTCGCCGAGGCCGGCGCGCCGCCCGGCGTCGTCCAGGCCTTCCACTGCGACCACCCCACGTCCGAGCGCATCGCCTCGGACCCGCGGGTCAACTTCGTGGGATTCACCGGTTCCGTCGAAGGCGGACGTCGGATCTATGCGGCCACGTCGAAAAAGGTGGCCGTCGATGCCGGCCTGGAGCTCGGCGGCAAGGACGGCGCGTATGTCGCGGCCGACGCGGACCTCGAGAAGGCGGTGGACGGGATCGTTGACGGCGCCTGCTACAACGCCGGACAGAGCTGCTGTGCGGTCGAGCGCGCGTATGTCCACCGCGATCTCTATCCGAAGTTCGTGGAGGCCGCGCTGGAGCTCATGAAGAAGTACGTCCTCGGTGATCCGACCGCCGAGGGCACGAACATGGGTCCGATGGCGCAGCCTCACGCGCCGGCGTTCCTGGAGGCGCAGGTGAAGCAGGCGCTCTCCCGGGGGGCGCGGGCGCTCTGCGGTGGGCGGGCGATCCAGGTCGACGGCCGCGGGCGCTTCTTCCAGCCGACGCTCCTCGTGGACACGGCGCCCGATCTCGACGTGATGCGCATCGAGTCGTTCGGGCCGGTGCTGCCGATCGTGCCCGTCTCATCCGACGAGGAGGCGCTCGCGCTGATGAACGACAGCGATCTCGGGCTCACGGCGTCGGTGTGGACGCGCGACAGGGAGCGCGCGACGCGGCTCGCGGCGGAGCTCGACGTGGGCACGGTCTACATGAACCAGTGCGACACGCTCGATCCGGCGCTCCCGTGGACGGGCGCGAAGAACAGCGGCAAGGGCGCGACGCTCTCGGCGCTCGGGTTCCTCCACCTGACGCGGCCGAAGTCGATCAACTTCAAGCTCGGCGGCTGAGCAGGCACGAAGACGCAAACAGAACAGACTCGGTGCGTCTTTGTGTCTTTGCGCTGTCGGCGGGCATTGCCTCTCTCGCTCCAGCCCAACCTGGTTGAGCCCGAACCCGCCGGCGCTCTCGCTGCGCTAACCCAACCTTGTTGAGCCCGAGCCCGCCGGCGCCTGCGCCAGCCCCTCGCCGAGCACGTCGAAGACGGCCTCGGTGAGCTCCATCGCGCCCTCGCGCGGCAGCTGCCCGTCGAGGAACATGCGCGCGAGCCCGTAGACCATCGCGCGGCCCGCGACCTCCGTGACGATGGGGTCGGTGGGGCGCAGCTCGCCGTGCTCCCGCGCCTCCTCGATCATCCTCCGCAGCCGCGCCTGCGCCTCGTCCTGGGCGGCCAGGAGCGCGCGCGCGCCCTCCGGGTCGCCGCGAAAGGCAGGGCCCTTCAGGAGCTCGAACAACGCCGGGTGCTCCAGGGCGAACCGGACCGACGCGAGCCCGTGCGCGCGGAAGCGCAGCAGCGGGGAGGTCGCCGCCGCGATCTCCGCCGCCGAGGCGAGCTCGAACCGCTCGACCCCGGCGAGGGCGACCTCGCGCAGGAAGTCCTCCCGCGAGGGGAAATGGCGGAACGGCGCGGCCGGAGAGACGCCGACCCGCCGCGCCGCCTCCCGCACCCGCACGGCGTCGACGCCGCTCTCCTCGAGGAGCGCCAGCCCCGCGTCCACGAGGGCCCGCTTGAGGTCGCCATGGTGATAGCCGCGCGCCGCCCGCTTCGAGGGCGCCCGCCCGGCAGGTGGCTTCACCGTCTTCTTCGCAGGCGTCGCCCTCTTCTTCGCAGGCGGCTCCTCGGCGCGCTTTCGACCCGGAGGCATGCCGCGGTTTCCCGGGTACGGAGGGCGGCGTCAAGCAGGAGACCGCCGCTCCGACGCGATCCACCGCGGCGCAGGAAGGCCCAGGACGCCCGGCGACGCCGCCGCGTACGATCCAGCTTGCGCTAATGTGATCGATGATTACATCATCCGAACGCGATGTGATCGCCGATCACATCCGCCCTACCGGAGGTTCCATGTCCATCGCCCTGTCCGCCCCCGTCCCCGACGCCGCCCTCGACGCTGCCTTCGCCGGCGCGGGCCGCGCTGCCCCGGAGGCGGCGCGCGCCTTCGACCACCTGACCGACCTCGAGGCCGAGTACGGCTTCACGCCGCTCGCGGTCGAGGGAGCGCTGCCCGAAGGCCTCGAGGGCACGCTGTTTCGCGTGGGCCCGGCCCGCGCCACCCTCTTCGGCGTCCGCGTGCTGCACCCCTTCGAGGCGGACGGGGGCATGCTCGCCGTGCGGCTCTCGGGCGGCCGGGCGGAGGGCGCGCACCGCCTGGTGCGCAGCCGTCAGCTCGTCGAGGAGCTCGCGGCCGGCCGGCGCCTCTACGGCTCGTCGCTCTCCTGGCCCACGCGCGTGCTCCGCGCCCTGCAGGGCAAGGAGCGCAAGAACGTCGCGAACACGAGCCCCTTCGTCGCCGGCGGCCGTCTGTTCGCGCTCGTGGAGAGCTCCAGGCCGACGGAGCTCGATCCGGCGACCCTCGACACCCGGGGCGAGAGCGATCTCGGCGGCGCGCTCGGCCCCACCTTCTCGGCCCACCCGCACCGCGTCGCCGCCCGGAAGACCAGCTACAACTTCGGCGTCCGGTACGGCCGCACGCCCCAGCTCGACCTCTATGCGGTCGACGACGACGGGCGCGCGCGGTCTCTCGGCGCGGTGCCGCTCTCGGCGCCGGTGATGCTCCACGACTTCTGCGCCACCCGGCGGCACCTCGTCTTCTTCGTCTCGCCCGCGGTCATCCGGGTGGGGCGCGCGCTCCTGCGCTGGGGAGGCTTCGACTCCTGGGTGCGCTACGAGCCCCGCCGGGGCACGGAGGTGATCGTGGTCGACATCGACGACGTGTCCCGCGTGCGCCGCTTCCGCGTCGACGCGTTCTTCCAGTGGCACTTCGCCAACGCCTACGACGACGGCGAGGACCTCGTCGTCGACCTCGTCCGCTACCCCGGGCTCGGCACGCTCGGCGCCATCGGCAAGGACACGGACCGCCCCGAGCTCTCCTCGGTCGAGGGCGGCGTCCTCGTGCGCCACCGCGTCCGCGCCGCGCGCGAGCAGCTCGTGGTGGAGGACCTCGGCGGCGTCCGCGGCGAGTTCCCGCGCTGCGACCCGCGGGTCGAGGGGGAGCGGCACCGCGTGGTCTTCCTCGCCGCGGAGGGGCGGGCCGATGGTGCGCAAGGGAACGCCGTCGCGCGCGTCGACATCGGCACGGGCGCGATCACCCGGGCGAACCTCGAGCGCCACGAGCTGCCCTCGGAGCCGGTCTTCGTGCCGCGTTCTCCCGGCGCTCCCGAGGGGGACGGCCACGTGCTCGCCCTGGTCACCGACGTGAAGGCCAGGAAGAGCGCCGTCCACGTCTGGGACGCGGCGCACCTCGACGACGCGCCGCTCGCGCGGGTCCACCTGCCCCATGCGTCGCCGCAGACCTTCCACGGGACGTTCCTGCCCGCGAACAGCTGAAGACCGGGCAGCCAGCGCGCCCGCTCGTCCTGGCCGATCGCGCGGCAGCGGGAGGCTTGCTGCTCGCCGCGCACGCCGCCTGCTCTTCCGCCGCGCTACGCCGCCTGCTCTTCCGCCGCGCTACGCCGCCTGCTCTTCCGCCGCGCTACGCCGTCCTCTCTTCCGCCGCGATCCGCTTCCTCGCGACCGGCCTCGGCGAGACGTCGTTCAGGAGCACGCCGAGGATGCGGCGCTCGCCGAGCTGCTCGGCGGCCCTCGTGAGCGATGACGCGCGCGTCAGCGAGGCGCGCGCGACGAGGAGGACGCCGTCGGAGGCGTCCTCGATGACGTTCGCGTCGCCCGAGCCGAGGACCGGCGGGCCGTCGATCACCACGTAGTCGTAGTGGCGGCGGAGCGTGCGCAGCGCGGCCTCGAAGTGGACCGAGTGGAGCGCCGCGGGGTAGCTCGCCTCGAGCGACGGCTCCGCGAGCACCGAGAGCGACGGGCTGACGGCGACGACGCCGAGGGGGCGCGCCTGGCCGGCCATCCGCCGCCGGAGCTGCTCCGAGAAGCCCGCGTGCGCCGGCAGCCGGAGCCCGAGGAGCGCCGCGACCCGCGGGCGCGCGAGGTGGCCCTCGACGAGCAGGACGCGCGCGCGCTCGGCCTCGGCGAGCGTCATCGCGAGGCGGACGGCGAGCGCTGTCTTGCCCTCGGCCCGGCCGGGGCTCACCACCGCGACGGCGAGCGGCTCGCCGCCCCGGCGCTGATCGAGCCGGTGCCGCAGGACGCGGAGCGCCCCGAGCGCCGGCGCGGGCGCGCCCCTGAGCAGCTCGAAGACCCCGTACCCCTCGGGGTCGACGTCGGCGCCGAGGATCTCCACCTCGGGCTCGCTGAACGCCGCGCCGCCGGCGTACGCGAGGTGGCGTGCGCCCACGCAGGCGAGCGACGCAGCGGGCGCGCTCCAGGAGGCCTCGGGGAGGACATCGGCGTCGTCGAGATCCAGGTCGTCCGGGAGCGCTTCCTCCTGGGCAAGGTCGGGCGGCGCGGCGTCCGGCTCCGCCGGCGCGCTGGCCGGCTCTCCGCCGTATGCGGAGTCGCCGGCCGCCTCAGCGCCATACGCGGCCTCGCCGACCGCCTCGGTGCCATACACGGCCTCGCTGGCCGCCTCAGCGCCATACGCGGCCTCGCCGGCCGCCTCCGCCCCATACGCCGGCACGATCGGCCGCTCGCGGAGCGGCGGGCACGCCGGGAGCTCCGGCATCTCGGCCAGCAGGGACGGGCCGCCGAGCGCGTGGATGTCGCCGCCGTCGTACAGCGTGTCGTTGAGCAGCACGCGGGTCCCGGCCACGCCGAGCGCGAAGAAGAACGTCACCGCGGCGCCCGCGAAGAAGACGCGCCCCCGGCCGCGATCGGGCCGGCTCGGCAGGTAGGCGGGGTCGAGGATGTCGAGCTCGGTCTCGCTCTTGTTCTCGGCGGCGTCCGCGGACAGGTCCGCGGCGCGCTCGTTCGCCTGCACGGCCTTCAGGTACTCGCGCGCCCGCTCGAGCTCGAGGCGGAGCCGGTGCCACTCCGTCTCGAGCTCGACGACGCGCTCCTCCGTGCCCGCGTCGACCCCCGCCGCCGCGCGCCCGCCCTCGCCCCCCGCCGCGCGCCCGCCCTCGCCCCCCGCCGCGCGCCGCGCCTCGCCGCCCGCCGCCGCCCTGACGCCGCCGCCACCGCGCGCCCGCAGGCCCGCGATCTGCCGGAGCAGCGCGCTCCGCTCCGCCTCGAGCGCCGCCCGGCGCGCTGGCGTGAGCGCGCGCGCCTCGTCGCGCGGCACCTCGGTGAGGCCCGCGCGCACCAGCCCGAGCGCGCTCTCGGCGGCCGCGAGCTGGCTCCTGGCCGCCTCGGCGCGGCGCTTCGCGGTGATGGCGTCCGGGTGGATCGGGGTCACGGTCGTGAGCTTCTCGGCGAGCGCCGCCTCGGCCGACGCGACCGCCGCGGCGGCCGCGTCGCGGGCCCGCTGCGCCTCGACGACGCTCTGGGGCAGCGGCTGCCCCGGCGCCGCCGCGGGCGACCGCACGACCCCGAGCAGCGCCTCGACCCGGGCGAGCTGCCGCTCGAGCGCCGCGAGCTGCGGGTCGACCGGACGAGCCGGCGACGCGGGCGCGAGCCGGGCGGCCGCGGGCGCGGGGGCGCCGGGCGGGCCGAGCGGCTGGGGCGCGGGCGCGTAGGGCGAGTCGTTGAGCCCCCACTGGAACTGCGGGTTCCTGGCGAGGAACGTCGCCAGCGCGCGGCTCGCCTCGTCGACCTTGGCGCTCGCCTCGGCGAGCTCTCGCCGCAGGAAGTCGCGGGTCATCGTGGCCGCGCCGAGGCTGTCGCGGCGGTAATCGTCGACAAGGATCTGCGTGAGCCGGGCGGCGACCTGCTGCGCGACGCGCGGGTCGTCGTGGGTGAAGGAGATCACGTACGTGTCGCTGCTCTGCGCGCGGAAGCCCACGTGGTTCTTGATCTCCTCGACGGCCTCGACCATCGAGCGGGCGGTCTTCTCCGGGTACAGCCCGAACGCCTCGATGACGCCGGCGAGCGTCCCGCGCGCGGTGAGCGTGTCCTTGAGCTTCGGCCCGAGGCGCGCCGCGCGCGCGGTGCTGCTCTGCGGGTCGCGGCCGGTCTGGATGGTCTCGCGGTAGAGGATGGTGGCCTCGCTCCGCCACACCCGCTTGGTGACGAGCGCCAGGGCGAGGGAGATCGAGAGCCCGACCGCGATCATCGCGGCCGCCCCGCGCCAGTACATCCGCACCCGGCCGAGGACGCTGATCGCGCGATCCAGGCGCTCCCGGGGTGTGCTCTCCGTGCTCAGGCTGGACATGAGGTTCCTCGCCCCGTGGGCAGCGCGTCCCTCGCCGCGCGGCGCAACGGGCGCGCACGGCGGTGCTCCGACCCCGCACGGCAAGGCGCGTGCTCGCGGGCGCGTCACCCAGGGACGCACCCGCGAGCACACGGTGCGGGTGCGCGAGGCAGACATGGACGTTCCGCCCCCGAGAGAGACACTTCCTTCGTGGACACCGGCGATCCTCGGGCCCATGTCATGACAGCTCCTCGCAAAAGCTGTTCGATGACGGTGGACTGAGCGCTCGCCCGGCGCCGGTCGCCCGAGCAGCAGTGGGTCCGTCCGACGTCTGCCTCGGGCGGCTCCGCAGCTGGTTCGACGCGTCAGCGGTGTCGGGACAGAAGCTCGACTACCAGCGAAGCACCGTCAGCCCCGGAATCCTCGGAAAGCTGCGCTCGTCTCGAGTCGCCACGTCATACCCCACAGCGAGCGCGGTCGCCGCAATCAGCAGATCGTGCGCGCCGACGGGCGAGCCCTTCGCCGCGAGCTCAGCGGAAAGGCGGGCGTGCACGCGCGCGACCACGAGGTCGAACGGAATCAAGGACAGTGGCCAAGCAGCCGCTCGACGAACGCTTCTCGTCGGGCGCGTTGAGAGGGTTCGACCGCTCGATGGACTCCATGCAAGAGCTCCGACGCGGTGATCATCGCGATGGCCACAGGCTCGTCCCCGTGGTCACGGAGCACCTGCTCGAGATCGAGCTTTCCACGCTCGGCCGCGATGAGCACGCTGGAGTCGATCAGCGCTCCCATGGCGTCTCCGGCAGCGTCGGCTGGTTCTGTGCGATCTCCTCGACGGCATCGAGGTAGGCGTCATCCGGAGGCGGCGCGGATTGTAGCAGCCGAACGAGATCCCGGACCGTGCGCCGTGCGGGGGCGATGGGCTCGATCCGACAGATCGGCTCACCTTCGCTTTCGACGACGAACACCTCTCCCTGCGAGCGGACGCGCTCGATCACGTCGGGGAACATCTGGGCGGCGTCAGCTGCGGAAATGTGCGACTCCATGAGCGTCATGGTACCCGCGCTGGTCCATCTGACAACCCGCCGAGCGCTCCCTCTCGTTCGATCGGGGTCCAGCTCTGGAGCCCCTTTTCCACGGCTCGCCACGAGCTGCGGCTCGTCGTCCTACGTGGCTTACGTAGTACGTGCCAGTCACGTTCCAAGGTTAGCTGGACGTCAGTCGGTGATCGCGGCGAACTGCTCGATCACCTTCGGCAAGCTCAGGTTGACCGAGGTGCCGTGGTCCACCTCGTCGTGCCGCAGGGTTTCCAGGAACTGCGGCGTGAACAGCTCCTCGAGCGTCTCCACGGCCGCCGTCGCCTCGGAGGCCGCGTCGTCGTACGGATCGGACGGTCGGCGCCGTCATCGCCCCCGCGCCGCGCGCGATGCCCGCGCCGCCCTTCGCGCGCAGACCTCCTCGTAGGCCGCCTGCAGCTGCTCGGCGACGGTCGGCCCCACGCGGTTCGCGGGCGCGCCGAGGTGGGCCTCGCGCAGCTCGGCCATGAACCGGTCCCACAGCGCCGGGCCGCCCTCCTCCAGGAGCTGCGCGCGGATGCTGAGCTCCTCGCTGGCCGGCAGGTGCCGGCGCCCCCACGCGCCCAGGTGCGCGAAGATCGGCACCAGCTCGATCGCCCTCTCCGTCAGGCTGTAGACCGCCTTCTGCTTGTGCGTGGGGTCGTCGGCCTTCGTGATCATCCCCAACTCCAGCAGCGACTTCAGGCGATCCGCGAGGATGTTCGAGGAGATCCCCTCCTCCGACCGCGTGAGCAGCTCACGGAAGTGGCGGCGACCGCCGAACATCATGTCCCGCAGGACGATCAGGCTCCAGCGGTCCCCGAACACCTCGAGCGAGAGATTGATCGGGCAGCCCGATCGGTGGGTGGCGCTCATCCAGCGGCTCTCCGAAAACCGGTTGCACTTTCGCACCAGTGGTTCTACCCTGCAACCGGTTGCTAAACGAAACTGGTTCGCAAACGATATCAGCAGGTGACCCTGCGCGGTGTGCGGGGTGACGGCGCGGGCGCGAGATTGCGGCGCGTCGATCGTCACCGGGCGCAGGCAGGGATCGCTGCGCTGGTGGCCACAGGGCTCGGGGGCGCATGTCGCCCCGGTGCAGAGGAGGAGCGGGCGATGGGCGAGAGCGGGTTCTCCGAGGCGGGGCTGGGGCGGATGCGCGCGGCGATGGCCGCGCACGTGCAGCGGGGCGATCTGCCCGGCGTCGTCACGGTGGTCAGCCGGGGCGGCGCGACGCACGCCGAGGCGATCGGCAAGATGGCCTTCGGCGACGCCGGGCCGGTGCAGCGCGACACGATCTTCCGGATCGCCTCGCTCACCAAGCCGATCGCCGGCGCGGCGGCGATGATGCTGGTCGAGGACGGGACGCTCCGGCTCGATGAGCCGGTGGACTCCTTGCTACCGGAGCTCGCGAACCGCAGGGTCCTCAAGGCCCTGAACGGCCCCGTGGACGACACCGAGCCGGCGCGGCGCCCGATCCTCGTCAGCGACCTCCTCACCCTGCGCATGGGCATCGGCGCGATCATGGCGCCGGGCGACTACCCGATCGTCCAGGCCATGAGGGAGAAGGGCGTGGCGGTCGGGCCGCGAATCCCGGAGGCGCCGAGCCCCGACGCCTGGCTGAAGGGCCTGGGCTCGCTGCCGCTGATGCGCCACCCGGGCGAAGCGTGGATGTACGACACGGCCCTGACCGTGCTCGGCGTGCTGCTCTCCAGGGCCTCGGGCCAGCCGCTGGAGGCCTTCCTCCGCGAACGGCTCTTCGAGCCGCTGGGGATGAAGGACACCGGCTTCAGCGTGCCGGCGGACAAGCTCCATCGCCTGCCCGCCTGTTACGTCCGGAACCACGGGACAGGGCAGCTCGCGATCTTCGATCCCGCCGGCCCCGAGAGCCGGTTCAGCCGCGCGCCCGGGTTCCCGTCGGCCTCCGGGGGCCTGGTCTCGACGGCCGACGACGTCCTCGCGTTCGCCAGGATGATGCTGAACAGGGGCGCTCACGGGGGCAAACGGGTCCTCTCCGAGCGCTCGGTCGAGCTGATGACCACCGACCACATCACCCCGGAGCAGAAGGCCATCTCGCCCTTCAGCCCCGGCTTCTGGGACAGCCGCGGCTGGGGCTATGCGCTCTCCGTCGTCACCCGGTCGAAGCCGGGCGAGCCGCGCGGCCTCGGCTGGGACGGCGGCTATGGCACCTCGTGCTACTGGGATCCGGAGACAGGCGTGATCGGCGTGCTGATGACCCAGCGCCTGATGGACTCGCCCACCGCGCCGCCGGCCTTCGTGGACTTCTGGCGCTCGACGTACGAGGCGGCAGGAGCCTGAAGGGCGGCGCGGCGGAGCGATGCCGGCGCAGCGGCCGCTCCCTCCGGACCGTCAGCGTCCGAGGAAGCTCATGAGCCAGCTCATGGCCGGCCGCATGGCGCCGCTCGACTGCTGGAGGCCGGTGTTGTCCCTCCAGGTGGCGCCGACGATGTAACCCCAGAGCGTGATGCCCTTCACGGAGGGGTGGTTCCAGAACATCGTGAACTGCTCCTCCATCACCCGCTTCTGCTGGTTGTCGTCGGCGATGCCGATGTCGTACTCGGTGATGTAGACGGGCTTGCCCAGCGAGGCGAGCTTGTCGATGTACCCCTTCACGGTGGTGGTGTTGATCCTGTAGGCGTCATGGGCCTGCGCGCCGAGCGCGTCGACCGGGGCGCCCGCGTTGATCACCGCCCGCGCGATCTTCATGAAGTTCTGGTGCTCGCCCTCGTACTCGATGTTGTTGTAGTCGTTGAGGATGAGGACCGCGTTCGGGCAGTACTCGCGCGCCCACTTGAAGGAGTTGACGATCCAGTCGTAGCCGCTGGCGCCGTCGCCGCCGATGCCGTTCTTGTAGGAAGGCGTGGTGTGGGGCGGCGGCTCGTTGACGACGTCGATGTACTTGGTGTCGGGGTAGCGCGCGCAGAACGACCGCATCCAGTCCTTGACCGCCGCCTGCTGATCCGCCCCGGAGAGACCCGAGAGCCAGCTGGGCTGCTGGGCACCCCACACGAAGACGTGCTGCTTGAAGATGACGTTGTTCGACTTCGCGTAGTTGTAGATCCGGTCGAGCGCTGCCCAGTTCTTCGAGCCGCGGGAGCTCTCGACGGAGCCCCACTTGCCCTCGTTCTCGGGCGTGATCTGGTTCCAGTAGCGCGAGAAGCCGTCGCGCACGGCGCCGTTGGTCGTGATGTTGCCGACGAACTTCGTGCCGGTGCCGCCACCGCCGGAGCCACCCGAGCCGCCGGAGCCGCCGGAGCCGCCGGAGCCACCGGAGCCGCCCGCACCGCCGGAGCCGCCCGCGCCGCCCGCGCCGCCCGCGCCGCTGCTCGACGAGGAGCTGGAGCTGCTGCTCGAGCTGGAGCTGCTGCTCGACGAGGAGCTGGAGCTGCTGCTCGAGGAAGCGCCGGTACCCGTGCCGCCGCTGCCGTTGACCGAGACGAGCCCCGGCCTGCCGCTGCCGTTCGCACAGAAGCCAAAGGACGTCGACGCGCCCGCGTTCAGCGCGCCGTTGTAAGACTCATTGGTCGCGGTGAACTGCCCGCCCGACGAGGCGAGGCGCGCGTTCCACGAGTTGTTCACCGTGGAGCCGTTGAGCCCGACGGTCACGCCCCAGCTGGTGGTCCGGGCGGTGCTCGTGTTCTTGATCGTCACGCTCGCGCAGTACCCGCTCCCCCACTCGGATTGCAGCGCGAGCTCCGCCGACATCGTGGAGTCAGCGCTGTTCAGCGCGGAGTCCAGAGAGTCGCTGTGCTCGTCATCGAGAGGCTCGACGGTACATGCAAGCAGGCAGCACGCGAGAGAAGCCGAGAAGTAGCCAAGCGAGCGGGCGATGCTCATGAAGATCCTCCATGGTCCGACCGGCCGAGCCGCAGAATTCTACCAGAGATGAATAAGCGAATCCGGGGGGAGCCTGCGAGCTCTGCCGATCAAGTGCTTCAAGTCGTCAAGTTTCCCAGATAGCATGTTTTTGCTCCCGGTCATATCCATTTTAATCGCGGATGTGTCTGGCGGATTTTATCGGTACCATTGCCCGACCGTGCCGTGGATAGCAGAACAATCCTCGCTCACCGCTGCTGCCGCGTGTGCGAACCGCGCTCCCATGAAAAAGTGAAGCGCAGAGACACCGGTCACGTATCAAGGGAGCCGCAGCGCACCACCGCCTCCAGGCTCGGTGACGCCGCAGCCGGGCGTGAGGCGGTGGCGAGCGGGTCGCGCGCTGCCCCGGAGCTCGTCCGCTCGCGGGGCGGCTGGAGCGACGACCGGGTTAAAACTGCATGAAAGAGCAGAAATTTGAACCGCCAAGACGCCAAGAACGCCAAGAACGCCAAGAAGAGAATTATATCTTGGCGTCCTTGGCGTTCTTTTGGCGTCTTGGCGGTTAACTTCTCGCTTGTTCAACGAGATCGGTCGTCTAGAAGTCCTTGTAGTCGACCTTCATCTGATCGTAGGGGGCGATCATGGCCTCGATGATGTCGCCGTCGGGCTCGAAGATGCGCTCGTGGTACTCGGTCGGCTCCCAGATGAAGGTGCCGAGCCCGCGCCGGTCCGGGATGTTGAACATCAGGTCGTTGGCGGCGCGCTTCTCCCACGAATACTCCGCCACGACGAACTTCAGGGCCGGGTAGCGCGTCACGAGGTCATCGAAGTTCGCCTGCCACTCCGAAGGCGGCCCCTGGTACTCGGTGTAACAGGACTGGCCGAGCACATCGAACTCGACGCCTTGCCCGAGCACGCCGTCGACCCACCAGCGCGTGGCCGCGTTGTCGTTGCAGCGGTCAAGGTGGAGCATGATCGTGATCGCGTCGTCGACGTCCTTCACGCCCTGGATGCCGGCCTTCAGGAGCGAGCCGAGCCCCTCGAACGCGCGCCCCGTGACGAAGCCGTCGGGCCACAGCAAACCTTGCGGGATCTCGTTGCCGATCTGGACCATGTCCGGGCGCGCCCCGGCGGCGCTCAGCTGCTCGATCGTGTCGCGCGTGAACTCGCGCACGGCGCTCGCCAGCGCCTCGCCCTCGAGCTCCGTCCAGGCGACGGGCTTGTGTTGATCGTCGGGGTCGGCCCACACGTCGCTGTAGTGAAGGTCGAGCAGCAAGCCCATGTTCGCCCGCTTCACGCGCTGCGCCATCTCGATGGTGCGCGCGAGACCGCAGAAGCCCTCGCGCGAATAGGGGTCGTCGTCGACGGCCGGGTCGGCGTAGATCGCCGTGGGGTCGTTGAACAGGCGCAGGCGGATCCAGTTGAACCCATGCGCCTTCAGGATCTCGAGGATGTCCTTCTCGACGAGCTGCCCGGTCATCGGGTCGACGTCGCGGAACACCTTGCCTCCTGCCTCGCGCTCCTGCACCCACGAGATGTCCGCGCCGAGGATGAAGCCCTCGGGCGCGCCCGGCGCCGCGCCCCCGCTCCCCCCGGCGCCGGAGCCGGCCCCCGCGCCGCCCGCGCCCCCGCCGGTCCCGCCGCCAGCAGCAGCGCCGCCGCCGCCGCCGGCGCTCGCGGGAGGATCACCGCCCGTGGCGCCAGCGCCCGTGGCGTCACTGCCTGTCGCTGCGGCCTGGCCGGCGCCACCGTCGCCGGCAGCGCCGGCGCCCGAGCCCTCGCCACACGCGATCAGCGCGGTGAGCAGCGCTGTCACCCCGAACACGCTCGATCTCTGTCGCAGCATCGCTGACCCCTGCGGCGACGCTACCACGCGACCTTCGCTCGATCATCGGGCTCGAGACCGGATCGCCCGCGAGGTCGGCATCACCGGAGGAAAGATCCAGAGTCGCGGTGAGCGCTCACCGCGGTCGTTCGCGGTCCGCGCTCACCGCGAACGACCGCTCACCCGCTCACCCGCTCACCCGCTCACGCGGGCGTGGTCGGCTTGCTGGCCGGTCTGGGCGCGAGCTTGCGCGTCGCCTCCCACAGACCGTTGAGGTAGACGAGGCCCAGCGCGCGGTCGTAGAGCCCATAGCCCGGTTTGCCGGTCTCGCCCCAGATCATGCGGCCGTGGTCCGGGCGCACGTAGCCGTCGAAGCCGACGTCGTGGTACGCCTTCACGATGGCGGCCATGTCGAGCGAGCCGTCACAGGACAGGTGGGCCGACTCGAAGAAGGTGCCGTCCTCCTGGACCGCCACGTTGCGCAGGTGGCCGAACGGAATGCGGCCCATGCCGCCGAACTCGTGGACGAGCGACACGATGTTGTTGCACAGGTCGGCGCCCAGCGAGCCCGAGCACAGCGTGATGCCGTTGGCCGGCGCGTCGACGATCTTCACGAGGCGCATCAGGTCGTCGCGGTTCTTGATGATGCGCGGCAGGCCGAAGATCGGCCGGGGCGGGTCGTCCGGGTGCATGCCCATGCGGACGCCGACCTCCTCGGCGACAGGGATGATGCGCTCGAGGAAGTAGGCCAGGTGCTCCCAGAGCGCCTCTTCACGGACGCTCCGGTACTCGTCGAGGATGGCGCGGAGCTGCTCCGGCCTGTAGCTCGTGTCCCAGCCGGGCAGCGCGATGCCCTGCTCCGGGTCGATCTTCGCCACCGCGTCGGCGTCGAAGGCCAGGGTCAGCGAGCCGTCGGGCAGCTCCCTCGCCATCTCGGTGCGGGTCCAGTCGAACACCGGCATGAAGTTGTAACAGATCACCTTCACGCCGACGGCCGCGCAGTTGCGGATGTTCTGGCAGAAGCTCTCGATCAGCCGATCCCGGGTCGGCTTGCCGAGCTTGATGTCCTCGTGCACCGGCACGCTCTCCACCACCTCGAACCTGAGGCCGACGCCCTCGATGCGCGCCCGGAGCGCCTCCAGCCGCTCGAGCGGCCACACCTCCCCGACCGGCACGTCGTATATCGCCGAGACGATGCCGTAGATCCCGGGGATCTGGCGGATGTACTCGAGCTTCACGGGGTCGTTCTCGCCGTACCAGCGGAAGGTCATCTTCATCGTTGCGATCTCCTCGGGCGACGTGTCCGGCTCGCGAGCGGCCGTGGCACGAGCGACCTCCGGGGCAGAGGGCGCCGCCCCGGGTCCGCTCGCGCGGCATCGTACCGCCAGCCGGGAGCAAAATAAAGGCGCCAGCGCGCCCCGCACGCCGCGCAGGCCCTGGACTCCCGCGCGGCCCGCGGGGCGCGCGTGCGTCGCTCGCGATCGATCACCCGATCACGCAGGCGCAACATTACTTAGGAGTAATTAACATTCACAACCCACGTTGGCCCACGTTGGATCGACCGATCACGTCGACCACGTGAGCTTGACAGTCCACCGGAAGACACCTATCGAGCTGGCTGCCGGAGGCAGCCTCGCGATCCGGCCACTTCGATCGAGGAGAAGTCGAATGCGTCATCTGATTGCATCAGCGGCAGTCTGGGGGAGCGTCCTCCTGTCCGCCTGCTCGGGAGAGGAAGTCGCCACGTGGGACGACAGCTCCGATGCCGCCTCGGCCCTGAGCGCCGGAGCGGCCGCGGCGCTCGGGTTCGAGTCGCTGAGCGGCTGGACGGCCAGCGCGGGCACGCTGTCGCTGAGCGCCACGCGGAGCGATGGCGAGCACGCCCTCTCGGTCGCGGGCGCCGGGTACACGGTGATCCAGCGCGCGCCGCTCGCGATCGACGAGCCGATCAAGGGCGCTGTCTCGCTCGACGTCCGCGTGCCGGCCCAGCAGCCGAACCCCTGGTGGGCCGGCGAGGTCTCCGTGGCCGTGCAGGCGCCCTCCAGGGGCGTGTCGCAGAGCCTGGGCGCGAGATCGCTGACCGGCCTCGCGCAGGGCACCTTCCACCGGCTCTCGTTCACTGTCCCGCCGGCGGTCCAGCAGGCCCTCTCCGCCGGAGCGCCCGACGTGTCGTTCTCGATCACGCTGAACGTGCCGTCCGGCAGCGGCCCGCACCTCCTGGACCGGCTGGACGCCTTCGACACCAGCCCGCCTGTCGCTCAGGCGCCGCTGCCGCCGTGGCTCGAGTACTGCGACGCGGCCCCCTGCGCGACGGCCGCCCCGGTCGTCGTCTACGTTTGCCCGGCGAGCAACCCGCTGTGTACGCCGGTCCGGCAGACAACGGTGGTGCCGAACGTCGACGGCACCCCGATCAGCGGCGTTTTCCTGCCCCTGACGCTGCCCGAGGGCGCCACGCTGCGCCTCGCTTCCGGCTCCGCCACGGTGAACGCCAGCTTCGTGACGTACTCGTATGCGCCGCGCCTGGTCCTGCACTCGGACCTCGACGTGCTGCTCAGCTACTACGACGTGGCGCCGGTCTGGAACGGGACGACGCCCCTCACGTTCGAGAGCACGCTGACGAGCTCGGCGGTCATGGACAGCGCGTTCTTCCGCCACCCTTCGTACAACACAGGGACCGCCGCGGCGGATCTGCACGCGCAGGGGCTGGACGCCGTCTCGATCGAGCGAGAGATGACCGACATCACCTCCGAGAAGCTCCATGCGTTCTTCGTGCCCTCCGAGCTGGGCGGGGTCATGGGCGAGGGCAACTTCTCGTACGGCAACGGGACCATCACGATCAACTACGGGAACCCGCCGTTCATCGCCCACAAGGGCGGCATCCCCAACGCGGCGATGCCGCGGTTCGCGCACGAGAACGCCCACGAGCTGTACGATGAGGTCACCTCCTCCATCTCCGGCGACGACTCGTGCCTCAACGAGGGCATCGCCGATGCGCTGGCGTTCCTGACGGAATACCTGCCGGTCGAGGACTTCGGCCCGCTCGGCCTGACCGGGATCGACTTCGATACAGGGTGCACCGAGCTCACGAGGACGCACGACGTCGGCAACTGCTATTTCTGGCACGTGAAGAACGCCGGGCTGCTCACCGAGAGCTTCATGCACGGAATCTTCCATCCGCAGCACCAGTACGATTTCAACAGCTGCACACAGAACGTGGAGCGGACCGGCAACAGCATCCTCGTCTACTTCACGGAGGCCGCGGGCGGCGCCAACATGGTGCCGGTGCTCGACGCGATGGGGATCCCGCACGCCGGGTCGTACGCTGCCGCGAAGCTGGCGCTCGGACTCTGAGACTTCCGCGCCGGCGGCGCTTGGCTCGGTCGCTGGACGGCAGTATCGTCCGGCAGCCGCATGAACATCCGCCTTCCCTTCTCCCTCCTGCTCGCTGCTGCATCCGTCATCTGGCTGGCGAGCTGCGGTGACGACGAAAGCGCCTCGACCTCCGCCGGCTCGACCGCTGGCGGGGGCGCCGCGGCGGGCGGCGCCACGGCGAGCAGCGGTGGCACGGGCGGGACGACCTCGGGAGTCACCGGCGCGAGCAGCGGCACGACGGGCGGAGTCGCCGCGGGGGGCGCGGGGGACGGCGGAGCGAGCACCGGTGAAGCGGGCACCGGCAGCGGTGGCGGCGTGGAAGACGTCGCGCCCGGGATCGTCAAGCGCTCCGAGGGGAAGCTCGCGGAGTCGGGGCTCACCGTGGTGTCCTATGGAGGGTACCTGAACGGCGAGTCCTTCCAGCAGGACGCGATCGTCTCCTTCGGGCGCTACCAGTACACGGCCTTCTGGAACACGAGCCGCAACGTCGTGCTCGCGCGCCGGCAGCTTCCGACGAGCCCCGGCGGGGCGGCCGGGCCCTGGCAGAAGTTCGACTTCAAGGACTACCGGCTGAGCGCGGACGACGCCCACAACACGATCTCACTCGGGATCGCGCCCGGCGACGGCACGCTGCACCTCGCCTTCGACCATCACGGCAGCGACCTGCACTACCGCCGCTCCGTCGCGGGCCTGCTGACGGACCCGGAGGGCGCGAGCTGGTCCGCCGCGAGCTTCAGCGCTGTCTCGAGCGCGCTGGTCGGCTCGGCCACCGTGCGGCTCGTCACCTACCCGCGCTTCGTCACCGAGCCCGGCGGGGACAGGCTCCTCCTGAGCGCCCGGATCGGCGAGAGCGGCAGCGGCGACGAGCACCTGTGGGAGTACGACGCGGCGACACACGCCTGGAGCTCGCTCGGCGAGTACATCGAGGGCACGGACGCGAGCATGAACGCCTACCTGCACGGCCTCGCGTACACGCGCGGCGGCTCACGCCTGCACGCGGCGTGGTGCTGGCGGGACACGCCCGACGCGACGACGAACCACGACCTGCTCTACATCTACAGCGACGATCACGGGCGCACCTGGCGCAACAACGCGGGTGACAAGGTCGCGACGAGCGGCGCCACGTTCGTGGCCCGGGACACGGCAGGCCTCTCCGTGTGGTCGATCGGCCAGAATCGAGGCCTCATCAACCAGGAGCACATGGCGGTCGACGCGAGCGGCCGCGTCCATGTGCTGCTCTCGCACCTGCCCGACGCCGAGGCCAGCAACGCGAACTTCACGAACGCCCGCACGCGCAGCGAGTTCTTTCATTATGTGAGAGCCACCGACGGGACCTGGACGCGCCACGGCCTCGGGCTGCGGGTGGTCCAGAACTTCCGGGGCAAGCTCGCGATCTCCTCCACCGAGAACGTCTACGCGATCCTGCCCGATCTGCGCATCGCCGGCGCGTCGCCGCGCGACGGGTACGCGACCTGGACGCTCCTCGACGACGCCGACTCGGGCCGGTTCTTCTCCGATCCCCTGATCGACGCCGCCCGGCTCGAGACCTCGGACGAGCTCACCGTGTACTATCCCCAGCGGAGCTCCGTGGACATCTGGGGCCTCGAGTACGCGCTCCAGTGAGGCGCGAGCACGCGCTCCAGTGAGGCGCGCGACGGGCGCGCAGGCGCGCGCCGTCCGCCTCCCGGCAGCAGCAGGGCGCGCCGGTCCGGCGTCGGCGCCGCGGCCCGTCACCTCGCGACCGGCCTGCCCGCCCCTTGACCGCCGGCGGTCCAGAGCTATCTTCTAGATATATCTTTTAGACTATCGGATCGGCGCCACGGGGGTGCCCGGTCCGCCAGGCCGGGGAGGTCTGCCCACGCGCGCGCGGCAGCTGAGTGCTCGCCGCCGTGGCGATCCGCCGCCTGGCAAGAGAGGGGTTTCAGCGATGTTCTGGGGATGCGAGCACCATCATCATCATGGCCACCACCATCACGCGGGTCCGCGAGGGCCGAGGGGTCCGTTCGGGCGCGGTCGGCCCGGCTTCGGCGGCGGACCGCCCGGCTGGTGGGGCGACTGGTTCGGAGCGCCGCCGCTCCGCGCGGATCGCGGCGGCGTGCGCTACCTCGTCCTCGACGCGCTCGCCGAGCGAGCGCGCCACGGTTACGAGGTCATCCAGGCGATCGAGCAGCGCAGCGGCGACGCCTACCGGCCGAGCCCCGGCGTCATCTATCCGACGCTGCAGATGCTCGAGGAGCTCGGCCACGCGCGCGTCACCGAGGCCGAGGGCCGCAAGGTCTACGAGATCACCGACGCGGGGCGCGAGGACCTGAAGGCGAACCGCGATTACGTCGACGCTTTCTACGAGCGCTTCGCCGAGACCTCGTGGGAGAGCTTCGCCGAGGACATCGGCGACGTCATGAAGCGCGTCGGCTCGCTCATGAAGATGCTGCGCCACGCGATGCGCCGCGGGCGCCTCACGCCGGCCGTGCTCGCGCGCACCGTGAAGGTGCTCGACAAGGCCGCGGCCGAGATCGAGGAGCTGCTCGGCGAGGACGACGATAGGCGCGGCGGCCGGCGCCCGTGAGCCGCGCGGCCGGGAGCCGCCCGCGGGCGCCCGGCGCGCGCTTCGCCGCAGCGCGCGCGGCCGAGATCAGGCGAGCGGCGGCTTGCGGCAGCTGAGCGCGATCGCGTGCTGGTTGGCGAGGTAGTCGCGCCAGAACTCGACCTGCTCCGGCTCCGGCGAGCACTCGAAAGGGTGCCAGCGGATGTCACCGAAGCCGGCCTCCGCGAACGCCTGCTCGTAGGTGGAGCGGCTCCAGTAGATGAAGCGGATGGTGAGCGGGGGATCCATGAGGAGGTCGAGGCTCATCACGCTGCCTTCCTTGCGGTCCTCGGGCGGTCGCATCGCGATGCCGTACTTGACCGAGCTCGGCACCGCCGGGTCGAAGTCGGCGTTCGGCACGACGGCGACGAGCCGGCCGCCCGGCGCGAGGTTCGCGAACATGCCCTGACACATCCGCAGCATCTGCTCCTTGGTCGCCGCGTAGTTCAGGAGATAGACAGCGGTGACCTGATCGAAGCTGCCGAGCACCGGCAGGTCGGCGGCGTCGTGCACCCTGTACTCGACGCCGAGCCCCGCCCCCTCGTCGTGGCCCCGAGCGGTCTTGATCATCTGCTCGGAGACGTCGACCCCGACCACCCTCGCGGCGCCGCGATGCCGGAACAGGCGCGCATAGTAGCCGTCACCGCAGGCGACATCGAGGACGCTCTTCCCCTCGACCGGGCCGATGACCTTGAAGAGGGTGTAGGACTCGACGGCCCGCTTGAAGACAAACTGGCCGGCCGCCTTCGAGTAAGCGTCGCTGATCTGATCGTATTGCATCGCCATGGAAGGTACCTTCTGAATCGAGGTGCCGGGATGCCCCGCTCGACGCTCGCGCCTGTTCTGCCCGGCGCACCGTTCAGGTGAGGTGAGCGCCGTCGTGTTGGCCGTTCACGATCAGGTAGACCAGAAAGGCACAGGAACATCAAGGTCCGCTGTGGAGGAGATTCAGACGGTGACGCGACCAGGCGCGGCCTCGAAGGAGAACACGCGCCAGGCATTCGGCTGGCCAGGACGCCTGGATTCTGTCGCGGCGCCGCTCGTGAGCTCCGCGATGACGCCGCTCCAGAACGCCATGGCGCCTCGATTCCCCTCGGAGACGCGCACCGTCCACCTGCCGGGGAGACCGCTCCAGAGGAGGAAGGCCGCGCGGCGACCCACGCCGGAGCGGCGGTATCGACGGAGGACGAAGAACTCGGCGACGTCGAGCACGTCCGGGTCCTCCACCGCCGGCGAGCCGCGCGTCGCCAGGACGAACCCGGCGACACGCCCGCCGCACCTCACGATGAACGCGAACCGGCGCTCCCGCTCGGACCAGTAGAGAGGAAGCCTGGGATAGCCGAAGCGCCCGTCCGCCCCCAGCTCGACGTCGAACACGTCGCTGAGGTCGTGAATGTACAGCTCGAGGAGGTTCGACAGCAGCTGGGCGTCGGCCGAGGTCGCCGCTTCGAGAGAGACCGCGTGAGAATCTGTCATGTCATGTCAGCCCTTCGTGCGCGACCGACGCTGTAGCTCGGCGTCTCCTCGGAGAATAGCGAAGGGCACGGCCGGGCGCTCCGAGACGGCGCTCCGAAGACGAGAGCGGCTGATCGAAGGGCGCGCCGGCAGGCCCGCGCCGGGGCACCTTCGGCCCTGTCGCGCGCGGCGCGCTGCGCCCCTCGGCTCAGCCGAGGAAGCCGCGCGCCCGGGCGATCGCCTCGATCGCCGGCCGGCGCCGCTCCATCTCCTCGACGTCCTTGACGGGGAGGAACCGGGCCGCGAGGCCCTCGCGCGGGACGCGGAGGAACCTGGCCTGGAGGCCGAAGGTGACCTCGTTGAGGATGCGCTCGAACTGGATCGCCTTGCGGTCGCCCACCTTCTTCTCGACCTCCACGTAGACCCAGTCCATCGCGAGCGCGCTGAGCGCCTCGGCGCTGGCCAGGAACGTGTTGGTGTTGAAGACGGGCACGACCTTCGGGTCGAAGCTGGTCGGCAGCCGGAAGTCCTCCGCGATCACCGGGCGGCCGTTCCATCGCATCGGGCCGCCGCCCTTGTCGCCGCCCTTGTCCACCACCTCGACCGTGAGGGGCCCGCCGTGCCCGAGGTGCCAGCCGAGGATGACCGGATCCACCGTCGCGCCGAGGTTGTCGAGGTTGGCGATCCAGACCGTCTTGCCGCCGCGGGCGATGAAGCGACCGAGGATGCCGCTCTCCCGGAGGGCGTCCGGGAGGTCGCCGTGGCCGGTGGCGTAGACGCTCGGCTCGCCGTGCTCGTCCACGAACAGCCCACCTTCCGGGGTCAGACGCAGGGAGACATGCTGCTCGAAGGTGGTGCAGAGATCGCCCTGCTCGTGCTCGCCGAGCCGCGGCCCGAGCGCCTCGCGGATCGGGCCGTTGGTCGCCTCGCTGGTCATGAGCCACAGCGGCACCGGCACGCCCGTCGTGCGCCGGAGGTGATCGCTCTCGGCGAGGCGCAGGTCGAGGAACGTCCGGCCGGGCAGCACCTCGACGAGCGCCTTCACCACGCCGCCCATCCGCGTGGCCATCCCGCCGGCGAGGACGCAGAGGGCGACCTCGCCGCGGCGGAGCGCTGCCAGGCCCGCCTCGCGGCAGCGGGCGTGCTCGGGCGTGCCCTCGGCGGGCAAGTCGACCACATCGCCGGGCGCGGGCGGCTCGACCGTGCCCGGGAGGCGGTTGCGGGCGTCCCGGTCCTTGCCGATGGACGCGGCCCACCGGGCGACGCGATCGGGGTCGAACCCGCGCGCCCGGAGGCGAGCGAGGAGAGGTGCAGGCAGCGCGGCGATCTGCTGGGCGAGAGAAGACACGGTATCTTCCAGAGCACGGTGCGACGCGCGAGGCAACGCCCTAGTGCGGCGCTCATGTGGCGAGCTCATGGGATCGGCCAGGGTCATGCAGCGTCGCGCCGCGCGACGCGCGCGCAGGGCTCACCCGATCACGGATGCTCCCAGCCGGTGAGCGAGGCCGCGGTGCCGCCGGACATGATGCCGTTCACGAGCCCCTCGTTCTTCCACATCTTGCCCGGGAACGAGGGCTCGATGGCGCTCGCCGCGTCGAGGCGCGCGAGGTGCGCCGCCGAGAGGACGAGCTTCAGCGAAGCGAGGTTGTCGGCGAGCTGCTCGTTCGTGCGCGCGCCGATGATCGGATAGACCTGCGGTCCGCGCTGCCGCACCCACGCGAGCGCGACCTGCGCGGCCGAGACGCCGAGCTCCCTGGCGACCGCGAGGACCACGGGCACGACCGCGTCGGCGCGCGCGCCGAGGTAGCCCTGGGCCCAGTCGCCGCGCTTCGATCCCTGCGTGCCGTCGTGGAACTTGCCCGCGAGCACGCCGAAGGCGAGCGGCGACCAGGCGAGGACGGGCAGGCCGAACGCCCGCGCCATCGGCAGGAGCTCGTGCTCGACGTGCCGCTCGAGCAGGCTGTACTCGATCTGGATCGCCGACAGCGGCGCCTTCCCGTGGTCCGTCGCCCAGGTGTTCGCCTGCGCGACGACCCACGCGGGCGCGTCGGAGATCGCGACGTGGAGCGCCTTGCCGGAGCGGACCACGTCGTCGAGCGCGCTCATCACCTCGGTGACGGGCGTCGTGTGATCCCAGAGGTGCACCTGGTAGATATCGATGTAGTCGGTGCCGAGCCGCTTCAGGCTGCCCTCGAGGGAGCGGCGCAGGTTCTTGCGGTGGTTGCCCCAGCCGTTGGGGTCGCCGGGCGCGCCGCTCAGCGTGTACTTGGTGGCGACGACGTAGCGATCGCGGTCGCGCGCGATCAGCTCGCCGAGGCTCTTCTCGGCGGCGCCGCCCTGGTAGTTGCAGGCGGTGTCGAAGAAGTTCCCCCCGGCCTCGACGAAGGTCTCGAACATCCTCGACGCCTCCGCGTGCGGCGCCCCGAAATCCCACGCCTGGCCGAAGGTCATCGTGCCGAGGCACAGCTCCGAGACGCGCAGACCGGTGGAGCCAAAGAGCTTGAGGTGCATGATCGTTCTCTCCCCGCGCGGCGGAGCGGGCGTGCTCCACGGCGCACCGGGGAGATGCGCCTCGCGCGCCGCGATCGGTAGGCGGGCCGCGCGAAACGCCCCGTTCAGCGCTGCTATACAGTCGGGCCATGAACCGCGCGACGGACCGCTTCGAGGGTCTGACCGTCTTCCTCACCGTGGCGCGGCGGCGGAGCTTCCGCGCCGCCGCCGCGGAGCTCGGCGTGACCGCGGGCGCCGTGAGCCAGTCGATCCAGGCGCTGGAGCGCCGCGTCGGCCTCCCGCTCTTCGCGCGCACGACGCGCCGGGTCGGCCTCACCGAGGCCGGCGAGAAGCTCCTCGAGCGCCTCGCGCCCGCGGCCTCCGAGATCGGCGCCGCGCTCGAGGCGCTCGGCGAGCTGCGCGAGCGGCCCGCGGGGCTGCTCCGCCTCACGGTGCCGCGGATGGCGGTGCCGTTCGTGATCGAGCCGGTCCTCCCGCGCTTCCGCCGCGCGCACCCGGGCGTGGACGTGGAGATCTCCGTCGACAACACCTTCGTCGATCTCGCGGAGACCGGCTTCGACGCCGGCGTGCGCATCGGCGAGGCCCTGGCCAAGGACATGATCGCCGTGCGCCTCACGGGCGATCTCCGCTGGATCGTCGTCGGCGCGCCCGCCTACTTCGCCGCCCACGGCCGGCCGGAGGTGCCCGAGGACCTGCTCGCGCACGCGTGCATCCGCTACCGGTTCCAGAGCGCCGCGCTCTACCGCTGGGAGTTCGCGCGCGACGGCCGCGAGATCGCCGTCGACGTGCCCGGCGCCATCACGGTGAACGACGGCGAGCTGGCGCTGTCCCTCGCGCGCGAGGGGCTCGGGCTCGCGTACACGGCCGAACCGTTCGTCGCCGAGGATCTGGCGCGCGGCACGCTCGCGACGGCGCTCGACGCGTACGCGCCGGCCGGTCCCGGGCTCTTCCTCTACTTTCCGGCCCGCGCGCAGGCGCAGGCGAAGCTGCGCGCGTTCATCGACACGGCGCTCGCGGTGCTGGCGCCGGCCGGGAGGCGGGCGAGGTCGCGGCGGTGAGCGCGCCCCTGGCGAGCAGCCCACAGCGCGCCCGCTCGCGCTAGGACGCAGGCTCCCGGAACAGATCGTCCGCTGTCGCCGCGGTCGCTGCCCGCTCGAGCCATCGATCCAGCACGCCGAGGTCGGTCTCGCGGAGGATACGGCTCCTCGCCTCCTCGCTCGTCGGCACGCCGCGCACGCCCAGGATCACCAGGATCGCCGCGGACAGGTTCCCCACCGCCCGCTCCGCCCGGGCTTGCTCCTGCTCGACAGGCGCCTGCTCGTGATCGCTCCGGGCCTCGACGGGCTCCATCATCAGGCCGAGCTCGTCCACCGGCTCGCCGGCGCCGGCATCGAGGCGCGGCTCCGCGTGCGTCATGGCCTCACCCTGCGCGAGCGCCTTCTCCGGCTCGGAGCTCACGAGCGCCCCGACCGCCTGCTCGCTCCCGGCGGGCGACATCGGAGCCCACTCGGCCTCGGCGGTCGCCCGGGGCGCCTCGGTCGCGCCCGGCGACGCCGCTGGATCGCCGGGCTTGTGGACGGGAGCCGACATGCCGTCCAGCATACCACCGTTCGCTGTTGCGCTCGTCGATACGACCGGCGAGTGACCGCGTGGGCTCCCTGCGGCCCGACGCGCCCCCGAACGTCCAGCGACGGCTGATATCCCCTTGTTGTGCAGTGTTCGTTCGCGGGCTCGTCACACATTAGATGAGGATGGCCGGCCGTGTGCTCGCGGCGCGTCATCGCGGCGCGCGCTCACCCGAGCAGCCGCAGAAGGACGTTGAGCAGCGCGAGCACCGCGAACATCCCGCCGCAAACGAGCGCGGCCTCCCGCGCGGACACGCGCACCGAGACGCGGCCGTCCTCGGCCCGCGCGGCGCCGTACAGGGCGGCGGAGGCGCCGAGCACCATGTACAGAACGTCCTTGTACGCCCACGACAGGAAGAAGATGCCGATCAGCGCGCCGCACAGGCTCACGAAGATCGCCGGCGCGAACCGCCGCGCCGCGGGGCCTACCTCGACGTCGCCCAGCCAGATCGCGAGAGGCACCTTGAGCGACGCGTAGAGGACGAGGGCGAAGAGGCACATCCCGAGCAGGCCCGTCTCGGCCGCGGCGAGCATGTAGGAGTTGTGGGCCGTCAGGCCGAACGACGACTCGTCGCCGAACTGCCCTGCGCCGACGCCGATCCCCCTGGTGCGCCGGATCATCTCGAAGGCCTCCCGGAGCAGCGCGGCGCGCTCCTCCGAGCTCTCGGTCGCCTCGTCGCCGCTCCGGCCTCCGAGCAGGAGCATGGGCGGCCCGACGAAGCAGGCGGCGATGACGCCCAGGGACCCGCTCCGCCGGATGAAGCTGAGGCCGAGGACCGCGAGGTACACGATGAGCCCCGAGCGCGAGCGCGACATGACGACCATCGCGCCGATCGCCACGATGACGGCGGTCACGGGGAGCGCGCGCAGCGCGGCGCAGACGCGCGAGAGCAGCCGATCGGTGAGCAGGAGGGGCAGCGCGGGCCTGGCGCGCGGCGGACGGCCCGCGTCGGCCCTGCCCGGCAACGGCGGCGGACGGCCGTCGCGACGCCGACCCGCGTGCCGCTCGGCGAGCGCGATCGCGAGGGGGATCGACATGCCCGCCATCAGGGAGAGCTCGTTCGGATCGGCGAGCGACCCGCGGTAGCGGACGCGGCCATCGATGGTCGACGTGCCGAGCGGCCCCGGGCGCTCACACCGGTAATTGCCGTCCGGGACCGGCGGGTCCTTGCGGCAGTCGAGGTTGGTCTCGCAGGGGCGTCCATCCGGCTCGAGCTCGCCCTTGCCTTCCCAGTCCTCGGGCGCGGCGAGCATGCAGCCGTAAGGCTGGAACGCCTGCACGATCGCGACCGCGGTGGTGAGGGCGGCGCAGCCGACGAGCGTGATCGCGAGGGCGCGCAGCCCGCGCGGCGAGGCGGCGGCGAAGCTGACCGCGAGGAAGACGCCCGCGACGGTCGCGAGCTGCAGGCCGCGCTCCTCGAGCGCGGTCGGGCGCTTGAGCGCCGTCGTCAGGGCCGCCCAGGCGAGGAACGCGAGCGCATAGACGACCTGGGGAGCGAGCGCCGGCTTGAGCCGGCGCCACACGACGTCGAGGGCGACGCAGAGAAGGGTGAGCCCGAACGCCGCGTGAACCAGCGGAATCCCCGAGAGCTCGGGGATGAACTCCTGGGGCTTGATGATGACGAGCGCGCACAGCGCGCACACGACCCACGCTGCCATGGTGTGGCGCGCCGCGACCGCCGCGCGCGGGCCGCCCGCGCCGCCTCGCCGTGAGGGTCGCGGACAGGCGCCCTTGCGCAGGCGCGGTGGGGCGCGGCGCGCATTCCCCCCTTCAGCGCGACGGGTCTAGCACCTTGGTCTCGACCGGCACGCGCCAAGCGCGCCGGTGCGCGCGCGAGGAGCAGGCGCGGCGCGCGGCCGCGGGATCGGCGCTTGCTGGTGCGCGGTCTCGTCAAGGAGGCTGGAAACCGCATGTGGTCCCGCTGTATCCGGATTGCCCTGCTGTCGTCTGCGCTCGGGGTCCTCGCGGCGCTCTCGGGCTGCGGCGCGAGCGCCCCGCGGGTCGACTTCGAGGCGGAGCGCCGCGCGACGAGCGCTTACGCTGTCGGTCCTGGCGACGTGCTCGAGGTGCGCGCCTGGAAGAACGAGGCGCTGAGCCACCGCGTCACGGTGCGGCCTGACGGGTTCATCACGGTTCCGCTCGTCGGCGACATCATGGCGTCGGGGCGGACCGTCATGGGCATCGCCGAGGAGATCGCGAGTCAGGCGGCCAGGTTCTATCATGAGAAGCCGGTCGTCAGCGTGGAGGTGGCGGAGCTCCACAGCTACCGGGTCTACGTGATGGGCGAGGTGTCGCGCCCGGGCGAGTTCACGCCGAGGGCGCAGATCACCGTGCTCCAGGCGCTCGCCCTCGCGGGCGGGTTCACGCGCTTCGCCGATCCCGACGAGGTGGTGATCGTCCGGCGCGACGCGCTCGGCGAGCGCCGGATTCCGTTCGTGTTCGAGCAGGTCGTCGGAAGAGGCGACCTCCGCGGGGATCTGCCGCTGCAGACGAACGATACGGTGGTTGTGCCGTAAAGGGCTCGGTAGTTCCTGGGCAAAGGCCAGCAGGATCCGTCTGTGCGACGCGGCACGTCGAGCGTGCTGGAGCTAGCCTGACCGCTCCCGCTCGGCGCGAGAGAGGATGCGGTGGAGGAGAGCGGCGAGCTCGGGCGGCGGCTCCCGGCGCTGATCCAGGTAGCGCTCGGCCAGATCCACGCGCTGCGGACGCTGACGCTTTGGCGCGCAGGGGATCGTGCGGTGGAGCTCCTGGAACACGAGCTTCCCGGAGACGTGCTTCTGCAGCTCGTCGAGATCGTCCTCGCGGGCTCGCAGGAACGCCAGGCGCTCTCGGTACACCTCGCGCGCAGTTTCTTGCGCTCCGAACGCGCTCGCCCAGGCAGCGAGCACGTCCTCGGCGTTCACGCTCGCGAGCGCCTGCACGGCAGTGAGGTAGCTCCGGCCGACGAAGTTCGGCTGCCCGGCGTGGAGCTCGGCCAGGCGTTGCGCTGTCCAGTTGTGCGCCGCGATGGGGAGCGCCTCGCGATAGAAGCCGCGGATTCGATCGGTGACGCCTTGCACCGTGTCCCATCCCTCGAGCACGCGGCCCTCACGACGCCACAGGACCCTCCGCAGCACGCCCAGCCACCCTTCCGGATCGAGCAGGTAGCTCTCCAGGTCGTAACGAGGCAGCCGGTAGCAGTAGCCCTCGAACGACGGCTCCGACTGGCGCGCGATCTCCTCGTCCGGTGTGAAATCCCTGTCCAGCAGGCCGTACACAGGCACCGGCGTGCCACGTCTCCTCAGCTCCTTCACGGCGTCCTGCACGTACTCCCAGCCATCCTGGGCGTGGAACGTGACCATCCTTCCGAGATCGCCGAACCACTCCTTGTAGAAGAACTCGTCCTCTCGGTAATCCTCACCCTCGCAGATGATCGCGATGCCGGCGCCGCTCCGCAGGACGACCTCGAGCTCGTCGAGGCTCTTGTAGCCGCTCACAGGGCGTCCTCGTCGGGCGCGTCGAAGCGGCTCTCCGGGTAGTCGAGGCTCTTCACGTCCGCCGACGGGACGCTCCGCACGATCTCCGGCGAGTGCGTCGCGAGGAAGACCTGCATCTCGAGGAGCCGCGCGACGCGGCGAAGCTGAGAGAGGAGCTGCCGCTGCAGCGTCGGGTGCATGCTGATCTCGGGCTCGTCGATGAACAGGACCCCGTGTTGCCGCTTGCGCCGCGCGATCTCGCCCAGGAGCATCACGCACTGTCGCTCGCCCGAGGGGAGCTGATCGAGCATCACCTCCGCGGGTTTCCCCGATAGGTCGTTCCAGGGAGCCGTCACGCGCACCCTGCCCTCGCGAACGAAGACCTTGCGCCCGGAGCCGAGCGCTTCCTGGAGCAGCGCGACCGACCCCGCGAGCTCCCCGGCGGCCTCTCCCCGGCTCCTCCGCTCCAGATCCAGGTAGTTCTGCCAGACCCAGAGCTGCTCGAGCGAGCCTGTCCACTGGTTCGTGGGAGAATACCGGGAGATCCACTGATTGTCCTCGGGCGGGGGCTCGATGGTGCCGCCACGTGCGGGGCGGAGCTCGCGGTCATGCGGGAAGTAGATGAGACCGCCGAGCGGCTGGGCCTTGCCCTGCTCCACCTGCATTGCGTGACCACGCAGAGCTTCGGTGTAGTTGTTCTCGGACCACCGGCGCGCCGCGTCGCCGTCGTTCATCTTGAGATAGACTGTGCCACCGGTGACGCGGACGTCGCTCTCGGAGCGGTACGATGCCTTCCCGTAGACGATCAGCTGCGGGTACTGCTCGCCCTGAACGAGATTGCTCAGGGGTTGCTCGAGCGTCAGCGCCACGAGCCCCGCCTCGTCCAGGATGGGCGCTGGCCTCTGCGGATCGACGACGAAGGCGAGCATGGCTTCGATGACGTCGAACACCGTCGTCTTCCCCGACCCGTTGCTCCCGACGAGGACGACCCGGTCCCGCGCGTCGCCCGTGACCGGATCGGTGAAGTCGAGGACGTGCTTACCCCGGAAGCGACGCAGGTCATGGATCTCGAGGCGCTTCACGCGCATGGCGGTCCTCCCTCTACCCCAGGCAGTACCACGGCAGAAGGGGGCATGGATCGAGCGAGTGCGACATGAACGCCGATCGGGAATAGACGAAATTCTCGCGGCAAGTGGACGCTCGGCCAGGTCGCGCGAGCGCTGGCCGCTGCGCGAGTGTTCCCGCGACGCCGCGACTCCTCGACGACTGCACCGCGTCTGTTGGTGATGTGCGGCCGGCGTTCTGGCATCCTGGTGAGCAGGATGCGCCCGGACGCCGCGCTGTCGCTCCTCGCCGCGTTGACCCTCGCGTTGCCGGCGCTCGCCGCCGCGTGTGCCCCCTCCAGCCCCGGCAACGCGGCGCCCCCCGGCAAGGCCGCGGCGCCCCCCGGCAAGGCCGCGGCGCCCCCCGGCTCACAGGCGCCCGCGGCGGCCGGCGCGCCGCTCGCGCGTCCTGGCGCGGGCGGTCCTCCACCTGCCGGCCCGGCCGCTGCAGGCGCAGCGCCGCCGGGCGGCGCCGGCGGCGAGGCCCCCTCCCCGACCGCGGCCGCGCCGGCGCCCGTCATCGCGGCCGACGAGGCCGAGGCGATCCTGTTCCCGGAGGACGCCGCCGCGCACCAGGCCGGCATCGACGCCTGCCGGCGGGGGCTCGCCGGAGCCGCCGGCGCCCCCTCGGCAGGCCCGGAGCGCGTCCGCTGCCTGCTCGAGCTCCGCTACGAGGGCGACCAGCAGGCCGCGGCGAGCGCGACCGCGCTCTTCGACCGGAGCGGCAGCGTCGCCGGGCTGGAGCGGGAGCACCTCATGGACGGCGGGTACCGCGGCACGCTCCACCTCGTCCCGGAGCTGCCGGTGCGCGCCGAGCGCCGTCACCTCGAGTGGACGGCCGCGGCCCTGGCCGACTTCGACGTGTTCGCCACGGAGCTCGCCGCCGCTGCCAGCTCGCCCGTGCGCTACCGCCACCGCTCCCTGGCCCTGCGGTACTTCCGGTCCGTGCGGGCGCGGACGCCCTCCGCATACGCCTCCGGCTGGACGGTCGCGTACAATCTGGCCGGCTCGCTCCACCGCTCCGCGGACGAGGTGCGGGAGACGCTCTTCCACGAGATCTTCCACCTGAACGACAGCGCGCACGGCGCGTGGTCGCAGGCGGCGCTCTCGCCGATCTACGACACGATCGTCGCGCGCTGCGGGACGCGGATCCCGTGCCTCGCGCCGTACTCGCCGAACGGGACGATCGTGAAGGGCGGGACGTATTACTCGTTCCAGCCGGGCAACGGCGTGGGCGAGTACGCCGCCGAGCTCGCGATCCGCTACTACCGGGAGCAGCGGGCGGCGCTCCGCGGCGAGCGGCTCGGGAAGCCGCCGTTCAAGTGCGGCCCGCCGGAGAACGCGCGGGCGTGGTCGCTGCTCGCGGGCGAATTCTTCGGGAGCGCGGATCGGGTGGCGCCCTGCCCCTCGGCCCCCGCCGGGCGCGGCGCGCCGGGGCCCCTCACGGCCCCCGCCGGGCGCGGCGCGCCGGGGGCCCTGACGGCCCCGTGACGAGCCGCGAGCCGTGGCTGCTCACCAGCGGCTCCGGCTCCTCCGTGTAGACCACCTCGCGTGTAGATCACCTCGCTCGCACCGCCGAGTTTCGCATTGGCGGCGGGCCCGGATGTAGGCAGACTACGCGCCCTGCATGGCCTACGACCGTTCCACGCAGCGCAGGAGAGGCTCCCGCGCTCACCTGATCTCCAGGGCAACGAGGCGCCGTGGCACCGCCGCGGCCGCACTCTGGGCGGCGCTCGCGCCCTCCTCGGGCGCGCGCGCTGACGGGGGCGCCGCGCGGCTCGGCGCCCCGATCGAGGTGCCTCCGGGAGCGTGGCTCGATCCGGCGGGGCCGGCGCCCCACAAGGCCCTCGCGGGCGCCTGGAACATGGCCGCGCCGCCGCTCTCGGTCCTGCTCCCATCGCAGTCCAGCGGCGAGCCGCGGGAGAATCGGCTGCGGTTCGCGCTCGGTATCCACGGGTCCCTCGACGGCGGGTCGGCCCCCACGCTGAGCCCCGCGATAGCGCTGTTCGCCGACGTCTGGTACCGCACCGGCGAGGTCTTCTCTCCCTCGCTGCGTGTCTGGTTCTCGCATGCCCGGAGCAGCACGACTCCCATCGGCATCGCGGGCGCCCGCTTCCAGCTCACGAAGGGACGACTCGACGTGTGCCCGGTGGACCTGCCGCTCTTCGCCAGCGCGGGCATCACGCCCTGCGCCACGTACGAGCTCGGCGTGGTGCACGCCGAGGCCGACTACGCCCCCGACGCACCGAGCGACTACACCGAGCACACCCGTCCCTGGTCCACCCCGGGGCTCCTCGGCCGGTTCCACATCGAGCCCACCGACTGGCTCCGTATCGAGGTGCAGGGAGGAGCAATCTTTCCGACAGTGCGCGACGTATACAGCTATATCCCGGATGAAGCGACGTACGAGATCCCCGCGGTGGGCGGCTTCTTCGGCGCGGGCGCAGGCGTCTCGTTCCCTTGATCGCGGAGCGCAGCCCGGGCTGCGCGCGCCCGTGCACACCGGGGGCGCGCCGCATGTCCGCGCGCGACGCGAGCGTTGGAGTCCGGCTCACGGGATCGCGACGTCGTCTGTCCACGCGCACGCGCACGCGCTCGCATCGTGGGCAGTCGACGCGAGCGCGCGCATACGGACGTCGATGAGAAATTCCACGTGCGCTATGCTCCGCGCTCGCCATGCCTGACGGCGAGCTCGTGTTCGCATCCATCCCCGCCGCGCTGATCGCCTTCGCTTCCTCGCGCGGCGTCCCGCACGGCGATCTCGTCCGCGCCGCGGGTGTTGCGCCCGAGGCGCTCGCCGCGCCCGACGAGCTCGTGCCGTATGCCTCGCTCCTCTCGCTGTGGGATCTCCTGCTCCAGCGCCTCCCCGGCGAGCCGCTCGGGCTCCAGTACTCGCGCTGGATCCCGGTGTCGGTCGTGGGCGTCGTCGGGCACGTCCTCCGCCACAGCGAGACGTTGCGCCAGGGGATCGCCGCCTATGGCCGCTTCTGCCGGCTCATGGACCCCTACCTCCGCGTCACCGTCGAGGAGCGCGGCGGGGCCGCCCACCTCGCGCTCGAGCACGAGCCGCGCGTCGTCGCCATGGCCGAGCCGATCGAGCTGATGGTCGCGGCGCTCGCGCGCTTCATCGCCCTCTACCTCGACGGCGCCGCGCGGCCGATCGAGGCCGGCGCCGCGCGGCCGATCGAGGCGGTGTTCCGCCACGCCCGGCGGCACCCGCCGGCGCTGTACGAGGAGGTGCTCGGCGCCCCGGCTCGCTTCGAGGCGCCCGCCACGGGCCTGGTCTACGACGCGCGCGTGCTCGACGCGCCGGTCGTCGGCGCGGATCCCTCGGTCCGGGACTACCTCGTGCGCCACGCCGAGCAGCTCCTCGCCGCGCGCGCCGCGCCCCCCGGCAGCGCCGCGTCGCCCGGCAGCGACGCGCCCCTCGACGCGCGCGTGCGCGCCCGCATCGACGAGCGGCTCGACCGCGGCGACGTGGACCAGGAGCGGATCGCGCGCTCGCTGGGCATGAGCACGCGCTCGCTCCAGCGCGCCCTCAAGGACCTCGGCACGTCGTTCACGGCGCAGCTCGACGAGGCGCGGCGGGGCAAGGCGCTCGACCTCGTCCGCCGGCGCGATCTCGCGCTCCAGGAGATCGCCTTCCTGCTCGGCTACGTCGAGACGCGCCACTTCTACCGCAGCTTCCGCCGCTGGACAGGCACCACGCCGGGCGAGTACCGGCGCACCGGGGGCCGCTAGTCCCGCCCGTCAGCGGTCCGGCCACGGATGGCCGGAGCTGTACGCCGCTTCGCGGCGGCTTCGCGCGCGCAGCCCTGGTGGTGGCCGGATTTGAACATGAAGGCGGGAAGGCGGGAAGAAAAGATCAATAATCTTCCTGCCTTCCCGCCTTCATGTGAATCACTCCGAGGCAAATTGGGCCACCACCGCAGCCCTGGTGTTGTTGCTTCGGCGTGGTGGGGTGCCGCGCGAGGTGCGCACCACCGGCGGTGGAGGCCGGCACGTGCCTACCGGTGGTCACGTAGTGTCATTTCGCAGGCAGATCTGTAAACGGATGGGCACACGTAGTGTCATTTCGCAGGCAGATCTGTAAACGGATGGGCACACGTAGTGTCATTTCGCAGGCGGTGCTGTAGGCGGGTGGTCCCACGTAGCGTCACCCGACGTGAAGCGTCGGTGGTGGCGGAGGCAGCCACACCCCGTCCGGTGCTGCGTGACGCCGCCGAATACCGGCTGCCTCGGGACGGCCACATCACCTGCCTCGCCCACGTCGCTGCGGGGCAGCCACGAGCTCAACCCGGGTCGGGTCGCCGCCAGGCTGGACGGGCCGCACGACGAGCGCGGGGCGGTGCTCGTCATCGAGCCCGCGGGCGGGAGCGCGGCCACGGATTGGCCGGGGGAGGTCGTGCGGTAGCCGATCCCGTCCCATCGACGCTGCGCTTGTTCCGTCCTTTCCGCCGCTGTAGCGTTGCCGCGATCTCCCTCGCTTCCGTACGGCTTTCACGACGGAGGATCCTGGAGGCATGATGTCCCGACCAGCGACGAGCCAGCCGCCCGTGGTGGCCTATCTGAAGCCGATCGGGGATGGGTTCCTCTGTCCTCCTGGAGGCCTGTGGACGAATGAGGTCACGCCGCACCGCTTCGTCATGCTTCCGCTCCCCGGTGTTGAGCAGGACGTTCAGTTTTTTCGATACAGTGCTGCGCTCCCGGACGGACCTCGTGCCGCGGAGCACTTCGTCTTGATGGCCACGCCCGGAGGTGGTCCGTCAGCCGCGGCTCAAGCCCTCCCCCATCTCGAGCGCGCATTCCCGTCCGTCACGGTGACCCTGCTGCTCGATGCTCGGACGGGCTGGGCCCGCGCCAGGCTCTCCGGACCAGGGGCTGCAAGCCGCAAAGATCTGGCTGCCGGCTGCGTGGCCGCCGTCCTCGCCGGTGCCAGCTGGGACGACTCCGACCCGATCCTCGTGGACCTGGGCGACGAGCACTTTGCGGTAAGCCTTGTCCACCAGGAGCAGCACTGGCGCGCCGTCATTCGCGCTCGAGGCAATGAGCCCGGAGCGCCATAGGCTCGAGCGTTGTCGATGACGAGATCGAAGTAGCGTCGTCCACGACTTCGGTAGACCTTCATCACCGCGACTTTGCATCCGCCCTGCAGGGGGCGAAGCCCTCGGCCGCGAGGCCGCTCGCGATCGCCTCCGCCAGCCGCTCCTCGTCTTCCACCAACAGCACGCGCATGGCCCCCGAGGATGCCAGAAGATCCTGAGAGCTCCCTGAGAACTCGGCCTCTGCGGGAGGTCGAGCTCCGAGACTGCAGCTGCACCCGCGGGCTCGGCGGCCTGCCGACGCCGAGCGCCGCCGCTGCGGTCGCTCGGGCTTCACCCACGCCGCCTGCGCCCGCTCGTTTCGTGCTGGCGAGGCTCGGACCGGGATGGTTGACCCATACTCGAGCAAGCGCTGCGGCGAACGCTCCCTGAAGGCGCGGGACTCGCGGTCCATCGCCGGAGACGAACCATGTCGAAGTACGCGAAAAGGATGGTGCTCTTGCTCATTGGCCTCGTCGGCCTCGCCGGCGCGGGCTGTGGCAAGAGCGATGAAAAGATCCAGGAGGAGTTCGACGCGATCGTCGCCGCGTCGAACGCGTGCAACGACGCCTCTGAATGCGTCCATGTGTCGCCCGGCTGCCCGCTGCAGTGCTCCGTGGCCGTGAACAGCGCCAAGAAAGAGTATGTGGAAAAGGAGGCGCGCGCTCATCGACGACTCCGACGGCTCGGGGCGTGCTTGCCTGGAGGGATGTGCCGAGCCCGGCCCGCTCGAGTGCACCGAGGGCCGCTGTCAGGAGGGCGCCTCGCCCTGACTGCGTGATCCGCGCAAGAAGCTCGCTCGTCGTGAGCGCCCCCTCGATCCCGGTGAGCGCGAAGCCGAAGTTGCCGGGCGGCCGGAGCAGCCCTTGAGCCGGACGGCGTTCCTTGATACGATCGGAGCCTATGTGTTCGGCGGCGTACGCGGAGTTGCAATGACCAGCCTCCCCGTCGATCTCTTGACCTGGCGCCGCGTCGAGCTGCTCCAGCGCATCATCGACGCCCTGCCCGATCCCATTTTTGTCAAGAACCGGGCGCATCGCTGGGTCGCCGTCAACGAGGGGTACTGCAAGCTCATCGGGCACCCGCGGGAGGAGCTCATCGGCAAGGACGACATGGGGTTCTGGCCCGCCGAGCAGGTCGAAGTCTTCTGGGAGCACGACGATCTCGTCGTGAGCACGGGCGAGCCCGACGAGAACCAGGAGGTGGTCACCGGCGCCGACCGCGTCGAGCGGACGATGTGGACACGCAAGTACCCCGTGCGCGACGACGCCGGGCAGGTGGTCGGGCTCTGCGGCATCATCACGGACATCACGAACATGAAGGGCAAGCTCGTCGCGGCCGAGCGGCTCGAGGCTGAGAATCGCGCGCAGCTCGGGATCATCGAGGCGCAGCGCACGCTGCTCGAAAAGCTCGCGGTGCCGGTCGTGCGCATCTGGCAGGGTGTCTTGCTCCTGCCGCTCGTCGGCGCGCTGAACCAGGAGCGGGCCGCGCAGGTCACCGAGAGCGTCCTCGCCGCGATAGGCGGCGCCTCTGCGCGCTTCGTGATCATCGACGTGACGGGCGTCCCGCTCGTCGACACCATGGCCGCCGAGGCCCTGCTGCGCACCGTGCAAGCCGCGGCGTTGCTCGGCTGCGAGAGCGTGCTCGTCGGCATGGGCCCCGCCGCGGCGCAGACCCTGGTCGGGCTCGACGTCGACCTCGGCCGCATCACGACGCGCGGCAGCCTCGAGCGCGGGCTCGAGTATGCGCTCCGCCGCCTGTCCTACCGGATCGTCGCGGCGAGATAAGATGGGCACCTGCGGGGAGCGGTGATATCGCGGGCCCGTCCGCGCCCGGCCGGCGGGCAGGAGGGGTGCGGCTGAATCAAGCCGCGTCGCGAAGCGGCGTCGGCTTGAATGAATCGTCAGGCCCCTAGCGGTATGAGTGAAATTGCACCTGCGACCCGTAGACGATCTCGCCTTTTTTGATTCGATGCTCCAGCTCGTCAAGCTGGCGCATGACGGCCCTGTAGTGTCGCACCCAATGAACGACATGAAATAGGCCAAGAACAACAGATACGCCACCGGCTATGCATGCAATGACGACGCGCACGGGCCCATACAGGGCATAAGCAAACACCGCCATCAAGGCAGCGATAGCAAGCCAGGACAAGGCGACTGTCACAAGAACGCGCCGAGCGGTGCGGGCCGCAATGCTTCGCACCCGGTCCAAGTTATCAAGCTTGATGATGTCGCTGTCTTCCATGGCGGCCTCACTTTCAGTCTATGGCGCAACCGAAGCCGCCGGACCAGGTCTGGTCAGCATACTCCACCTCGCGGTCGTCTTCACGCGGCGGTTATCGACCAGTTCTCCTGGCCGAGTTTCTGACGCACGACACCAGCGCTGCCCCCGGCACGTGACGGCTCGCTCCGCGCGCGGTAGCCGTGAGCCGCCGACACGAGCATCACGACCGACCGCCCCGGCCGCTGGGCCCGCCTCGGCCGCGGGCCCCCGCGCGCCGGCCTCGCGCCCGCCTGGCGCGATCCGTCGCAACGTTGGCGCCCGGCGCCGCTGCCGCGCCGCCGCGCCGGACCCATCGTTCGGTCGATCCCGTCGAGGCGCCGCGCCCGCCGCGATCGAGCTCCTCCCGAGGTATGCCATGAGCCACCTACCCCGAGGCCCGCAGGGCCGAATCCTGACGACCTACCAGTTCCTCACGCGCCCGCTCGAGTTCCTGTCTCGCTGCGCCGCCACCTACGGCGACGTCTTCAACATGCCGATGTACAACGGCGACGTCGTGATCGCCGGCAGCCCCGCGTCGGTGCAGGACGTGATGACCGCGCCGCCGGAGACGTTCGTCCCCTACGCGGTCAAGTCGATCGCCCCCCTCCTCGGGGAGCACTCGCTCCTCATGCTCTCCGGCGAGCGCCACCGGCGCGAGCGCAAGCTGCTGACGCCGCCGTTCCACGGCGATCGCATGCGCGCCTATGCGGCGGCCATGGCGGACGTCGCCGCCCGCCGCTTCGCCGAGGCGGCGCGCGCGCCCCGCGCCGTCGCCCAGGAGATCACGCAGGCCGTCTCGCTCGACGTCATCATCCGCGCCGTCTTCGGGGTGGAGGAGCCGCACCGCACGCGCGCCTTCGCCCGCGCGGTCGTCGCCATGGGCGACGCGGTGACCCCGGCGCTCGCCTTCCTGCCGATCCTCCAGCGCGAGCTCGGCGGCTTCGGCCCCTACGCGCGCTTCCGCCGGCGCGTCGGCGACCTGGAGGCGCTCCTCCGCGGGCAGATCGAGCGGGCGCGCGCGGCGCCGGGGGACGACATCCTGAGCCTCCTCGTCTCGGCCCGCTACGAAGACGGGTCGGCCATGACCGAGCGGGCCATCTTCGACGAGCTCCGGACGCTGCTGTTCGCCGGGCACGAGACGACGGCGCTCGCCCTCGCGTGGGCCCTGGATCACGCGCACCGCGACCCCGCGGTCCTCGCCCGGCTGCGCGACGAGATCGACGCCCTCGGCCCGGAGCCCGACCCGGAGCGCCTCGCCGCGCTGCCCTACCTGGAGGCGGTGTGCAAGGAGGCGCTGCGCCTCTACCCGATCGCCACCGAGGTCCCGCGCCTCGTGGCGCAGCCGTTCCGCCTCGGCGAGCACGAGCTGCAGCCAGGGACGGGGGTGGCGCCGTGCATCCTGCTCGTACACCACCGCCCCGACCTCTACCCGGAACCGCTCCGGTTCAGGCCCGAGCGCTTCCTGGAGCGCAAGTTCTCCCCGTTCGAGTACCTGCCGTTCGGCGGCGGCAACCGCCGCTGCATCGGCGCCGCCTTCGCGCTGTTCGAGATGAAGATCGTGCTCGGCGTGGCGCTCTCCGCGTGGCAGTTCCAGCTGCTCGACCAGCGGCCGCCGCGCCCCGTGCGGCGCAACGTCACGCTGGGCCCCTCGGGCGGCGTCCCGGTCGCCCTGCGCGCCCGCGCCCGCAGCGCCCTCCGCGCCGCATAGCGCGGCGTCCGCCCAGGCGCGTCACGGGCTCCCCGACGCGGAGAGATCACGGGTGCGCCACCGTCACCATGGTCCGCGCCCTGCGCTGCACGCATCGCATCACGACGTCGACCGTCTCCGGATCCAGCGCGGCGAAGCTCTCGTCGAAGATCGCGATGCTCGAGCCGCGGAGGAGCGTGCGCGCGATGAAGACGCGGCTCCGCTCGCCGTGGGACAGCCGCCAGCCGGACTCGCCCACCATCTCCTGGAGGCCGAGCGGCATCGCGCGGAGCAGCGGGCCGAGGTTGAGCTCGTGGCACACGTCCTCGGCGAGCTCGAGATCGCGCGGCGTCGGCGGCCAGCGGCGCGACATGAGCAGGTTGAACGCGAGCGTGTCGGAGAACAGGAAGTTCTCGTGGAACTGCGGGCAGTAGCCGATCGAGCGCCGCCACTCGGAGAGCGGCAAGCTGCGGCGATCGACGCCGCCGTAGAGGAGGACGCCGCGCCCGGGCACCCGGAGGCCGGCCATGACGCTCGCCAGCGTCGACTTGCCCCCGCCCGACGGCCCCTCGAGCAGCACCCAGTCGCCCGGCGCGACCCGCAGGCTCACGCCCGACAGCGCGCTCGCCGCCCGGCCCTCGTAGCGGAAGCCCACGTCGACGATCTCGAGCGCGGCGCCGCCGCCGTCGGCGCCGTCGGCCGCGAGCAGGCGCTGATCGGCGGCGGCGCCGTCGAGGCGGATCAGCGGCCGCAGCTTTTCCCAGGCCACGAGCGCCGTGCCGATGCTCCGCAGCGAGTCGAGGACCTCGCTCAACGCGGAGAACCCGACGAGCAGGCCAGCGACGCACGCGAGGTCGTCCGCCGGCGAGCGCGGACCGGCCCCCGCGGACGTGAGGACGAGCAGCGCGATGCCGCCCAGCATGAAGACGCACGCGATGGTGGAGCTCGCGATCGAGAGCGCGTCCACGCGCCGGAGCTCGCCGCCGTAGACCTCGAGCCCCGCCGCCTCCCGGTCGTGCCAGCGCTCGGGGCGCTGCTGCACGAGGCGGGTGCGGTGCCCCACCATGGCGGAGACGAGCTCGCTCGTGACGTCGAGCCGCGCGTCGGTCCAGCCGCGGATGCGCCGGGTGTACTCGCGCCCCACGAGCACCACGACCGCCATCGAGAGCAGGAGCCACCCGACGAGCCACGGGTGCGGCGCGAGCAGGACTACCGCGGCGAGGAGCTCGAGCGCGCCGACCACCGCGCGCAGGCCGCCCGCGAGCGCGGCGCCCTCGAGGCGGTCGACGTCGATCGCGCGCGCGAGGAACGTGCCCGAGCCCTGCCGGCGCGCGCCGTCGATGTCGAGCGAGAGCGCGCCGTCGAGCACCGCCCGCCGGAGCCACAGCCCCGCGCGGATCGCGATCGAGTAACGCAGCGAGCCCGACGCGACGTCGAGCACCGTCTCGGTCGCGAACGCGAGCGCCCAGGCAGCGAGCAGGCCCGCCGACATGGCGTCGCGATCGACCGCGGACGCGAGGAGCGACCATTTCGCGATCGCGAGGCCGATCACGACCGCGCGCAGCGCGAGGAAGCCGATGGCGGGCGACAGCAGCCGGGCGCGGGAGAGCTGCGCCCGGAGCCCGCCGCCGCGGGCGTCCCGCAGCAGCCAGCCGTGACCGACCCGCATGTCCGACGTGGCCTCGGACCGGAGCAGCCGCTCGACCGCCCGGCCCCGCGCGGGCTCGGCGCCGCAGCCGAGCTCCTCGAGCATCCCCTCCACCGCCGCGACCCACGGCGACAGCGGCGCGGCCAGCGCGCGCCGGACCACCTCGTCCGGCACCTCGCGCCGCTCGCCCCGCGCGTCGATCGCGACGAGCGCCCCCTCGCCCCGGCGCGCCACGACGAGGAACCGCTCGCACGCGGGGTGGCCAAGCGGCAGCACACACGGGGCTCCGCGCGCCATCAAGGCGTCGAGCTCGGCGTACTCCACGTCGACCTCGATCACCTCGCGCCCCATGACCGACGCGGCGCGGCTCAGCCACACGTCGAACGCGTCCGCGTCCCCCGGGGCGCCGCCGAGCAGCTCCAGCGCCGGCGCGCTCGCCGCCGCGCCGAGGTGGAGCGACAGGTGCGCGAGCGCGGCGTGGAGCTCCGCGCGCGGGACCGCGGCCCGATCAAGCGCCGAGCTGCTCATCGACCAGCGCCCCGCCTTTCTCGTCGACCAGCGCGCCCCCGTCGAGGCGCGCCCGCCGCCAGCGCGCCGCGCCCCAGACAGCGCGCGTCGCGAGCTCCTCGGCGGCGAGGAGCTGCGCGAACCGGGAGCCGCTCCGGGCGGCCAGCGCGCGCGGATCGCCGTCCTCGACGAGGCGCCCCTCGTGCACCACGAGCACGCGCGAGAACGAGAGCGTCTCGTCGATGTCGTGCGTGACGCAGAGGAGCGTGGCGCGGCGCCAGCGCTCGCGCGCCCGGCGGAGCAGCCGGGTGCGCTGCGCGCGGTCGAGGCCGCGGAACGGCTCGTCGAGCAGCACGAGCGAGGGCTCGCCCCGCCCGAGCGCGCGCGCGAGCCGGATGCGCTGCCCCTGCCCTCCCGAGACGCTGCCGCCCGACTCGCCCGCGACCGTCTCCATCCCGTCGGGGAGGTGCCGCAGGAGGTCGACGAGGTCCGCCGCGCTGATGGCCGCGGAGAGATCGCGCTGCTCCTCGGGCGTGAGGCCGTACGTGACGTTGGCCATCACCGTGTCGTTCCAGAGGTGGACCGTGGGATCGACCCACGCCGTCCGCTGCCGCAGGAGCGCGAAGCGCCGGGCATCCATGGGCGCGCCGTCGATCGCGATCTCGCCCCGCGCCGGCGGCTGGAGGCCGAGCAGGAGCGCGAGGAGCGTCGACTTCCCCGCCCCCGACGACCCGACCACGGCGACGTGCTCGCCCGGGGCGACGTCGAGCGCGCCCACGTGGAGCATCGTGTTGCCGCGCTCGGCCGCGTCGACGTCGCGCAGCGACACGGCGACCGGCCGCCGGAAGGTGTCCGCCTCCGCCGCGGGCGGCGCCGCCGGCTCGGCCTCCCGCGCGCGCAGCGGCTCGAGGACGCGCAGGATCGAGGTCTTCACGGCCGGCAGGTCGAGCCAGGTCTGCGTGAGGTAACGGACCGCGCCCGTCAGCCGCATCAGCCAAAAGGCGACGACGGCGGCGTGGAGCGCGCTGCCGGTCGAGGCCCACGCGCCGCGCACGACCGCCGCCGTGCCCGCGAGGCCGAGGAGCGACTGGGCGGCGTAGAGGCCGAGGCTGGAGGTCCGGTGGCCGGCCATCGCCTGCGCCCACGCCACGAGCACCGACTCGTGCTGCGACGCGAGCGCGCGCTCGGCGCCGTGCGTGCGCAGGGGCATGCGGCCGAGGAGCGCGTCGAGGAAGGTGCGCCCCATGGCCGCCGCCTGCGTCCGCACGCGCCCCTCGCGCTCGGCGAGCCGGCCGCTCGCGAGCAGGGAGAGCGCCGCGGCGGACGCGGCCATGGCGGCGGCGACGAGCCCGTAGGAGGCGTCGAGGCGCGCCAGCATGGCGAGGACGAGCAGCGCCTCGGCGACGCGGAGTACCACCTCGAAGGCGAGCGCGGGCAGCTCCCGGATGAGGTGGATCTGGTGGGCGCGCTCGGCCATGTCGGAGGCCAGCCGGGTCTTGAAGTACCGGTCGCCGAGCCGCGGGATCTTCATCGCGAGCGCGACGCGGAAGCGCATCTCTAGCACGCGACCGAGGCGGCGCAGCGCGACCACGGCCGCCGTCTCGACGCCGAGGAGGCCGAGGATGAGCACCCCCGCGGACGCGAGCGCCGACAGCCGCTGCCGCGGAACGCTGAGCGCGGAGAGCACGGTGACCGACGAGCTGATGACGAACGCCTCCACGAAGACGATGGCGCCGAGCAGCAGCGCGAGCGCCGCGAGCGCCGGGACCACCCGGCGCGCGTGCTCGCCCAGGAGGTCCCGGAGGACGCGCGCGATGCCCTTGCCCGTCCCGGACGAGGACGATGACACGAGCGCGAGCCAGCCCTCCGGCGCCGCCGCGGCATCGCCCCCGCCGCCCTCGTCGCGCGGCGCTGTCACGGCGGGCCCGGTCATGCGCAGGATGACCGCGCCGCGCAGCGCGACCGTCCCTTCCGCCTCGTCCACGCGGGCGTAGCGGAAGGCCCGCGGGATCGCGGCCGCGGCCTCCTCGCTCGCGGCGAGGCGCCGGACGAGCGCGCACACCCGGGCGGGCGGCGGGCCCCCGGCGGCCTCGGCGAGGGCGCGCGCGAAGCGGGTCGCGGCGTCGAGGCGCGCCACCGCCGCCGCCGAGGGGTCGGCCAGCGCCTCGGCCAGCAGCGCCTCGCCGCCCGGGCCGAGGCGGAGCGCGCGGAGCCGCTCGCGGAGCGGCAGCAGCACGAGGTCGGTGCGCGCGAGCGCGCGCCACGACGCGAGGTCGATGGTGTGCTCGTGCGTGCTGCAGACCGACCGGAGCTCGGCCGCGCGGAGCCACGCGCGGCCGTCGGCCGGGTCCATGACCTGGGCGAGCCGCGCGGTGCGGCCCCAGAACACCGCGAAGTGCTGGTTGCCGTTCGCCAGGCGGCGCACGAACAGGCACGGGCAGAACAGCCGCCAGTGCTCGACCAGGGTGTCGGCGGGGAGCACCAGCTGGCCCATCGGGCAGCCCAGATCCGAGGCGACCTGCTCCAGGTCGTCGATCGAGGTGCCGTCGACGTCCGTGCGGCAGAGGTCGCGCAGGAACGTCGTGTCCGCCGGGATGCCCACGCCCTGGAGCAGGCAGCTCAGCGCGGCGGGGCCGCAGTCCATGGCCGACGTCTGCAGCACGTCCGGGGCGAGCCAGGCGCGGTGCGGGCGGCGTCGGTCGCGCGCGGGTGAGCTCACGGCAGCCTCATACGGGCACCGGGTGGCGGAACGCGGCGCCGAGGAGCCGCCGTCCGCCGGCGCTGTCGGACGCGCTGCCGTGGCACGTGGCGCCGGGGATGAGGACGCGCACCGCGCTGAAGCCCACGACCGGGCAGGGGAAATCCTTGACGAGCAGCGCGCCCACGCGCGCACGGAGCCGCGCGTAGAGCGCGTCGTCGTCCGGGAGATCGTCGAGGCGGCCCGCGGGCCCGAGCCGGTCCAGGTAGGCGCGGATCTCGCCGATGACCTCCGGCGCCGACCAGGCCTCGTAGCCCGCGTCCGCGGGGCTCGACGGGCCCTCCTGGGCGAGGAGCGCGAACTGCTCGCGCAGCTGCACGGCCTCCAGGAGCGCCTTCACCGCCGCCGTCGCCCAGCTGTGGGCCGAGCCCGCGCCGCGGCTCATGGCGGCCCCCGCCGCGTCGAGCAGGAACGCGTGGACGATCGGCAGCTCACGCTCGTCCGGGTACCGCACGAGCCACCACGTCATGCCGAGGCCGCGCAGCGCGCCGGCGAGGTCGCGGAGATCGCCGGACCTGGGGGCCCCGGGGAGGTCGTCGAGCGCGATCCGCTCCCCCGGGTGCAGGTGGAGGAAGTTCGGGTAGAAGTTGTCGCGCTCGAGCGTCTCCAGCGCGCCGCGCAGCACCGCGCCGCGCCGGCTCGTGTACGCGGCGAGCCCGCAGCTCGTCGATCCGGTGGTCGCCGCAAACGGCGGGGCCGGGGTGTACGGCTCGTGCACGAGGGCGGCCGGGGCCCAGACGTCGCGGCCGGAGATCTCGTCGCGCACCTGCGTCATCGCGTCGGCGGGCTCGCCGCGGGCGCAGTACGCGTCGTACGCGGGCCCGAACGGGTGGAAGTAGCGCAGCGGGTACTGCTCCGCGCCCGCGGGCGCCTCGCCCACGGCCTCGCTCCGCACGCCCAGGAACGCGCCGAAGCGCTCGATGGCCTCGCCGACGGCCGTGGTGCGCGCCTCCTCCGGGGACGTGCCCTTGCCGAAGTTGCCCTCGAGGTAGGCGTCGGCGCCCGCCGGCGAGCGGCACGACGCGACCCACACCGGGCCGACGTCGACCGACCGCTCGAGCCGGAGATCCGCGAGCATGCCCTTCGACCACGTCTGCGCGGACAGGAGCGCCTCGCGCGCCTCCGGGGCGGACTCGAGGGCGGTCCAGAGCCGCACCTCCCGCATGCCGTCCACGAGCACGCAGGTGCCAGCGGGGGCGCGGAGCACACGCGCCGCCGCGGCGGCCGCGGCCGCCGCGTCGCGGCGGATCGCGGGCACCAGGGAGAGCGGCCAGCCCTCCGCGAAGCCCATGCGCTGGAGCTCCACCGCGAACGCCCAGCCGTGCGTCGCCTCGAGGTAGGCGTCGAGGTCGCGCGGCGAGCGCAGCAGCGGGCCGACGTGCAGCCCCTCGCTGCACTCGCCGGCCCAGAGGATCGCGACCCCGGCAGAGAGCAGCGCCCGCGCGGCGTCGGGGCGCCGCGGCTCGACGGCCTGGAGCACCAGCGCGAGCGCGCCGGGCGCGCGCGGCGGCTCGTCGACGACCTCCCACGCGCGCTCGGGCGCGAGCGCGTCGAGCTCCCGGGCGAGGGCGTGCGCCTCGCCGGCGAACTCGCGCGCGACGAGGGCGCCGGTCGCCGTGCCCGGCGCGATCGGTGCGATCGGTGCGATCGGTGCGATCGGTGCGATCGGTGCGATCGGTGCGATCGGTGCGATCGGTGCGATCGGTGCGATCGGTGCGATCGGTGCGATCGGTGCGATCGGTGCGATCGGTGCGAATGGCGCGGTCGGCGCGGTCGGCGCGGTCGGCGCCGGGCGATCGTCGCGCGCGCCCTCGCGCGGGGGCTCGTCGGCGAACCCCATGGCGCGGAGCTCGTCCCACGCCCCGGGGGCGATCGTGTCGAGCCGCATCGAGGAGAGCTGGACGACGCTCAGCCGCGGCCCGAGCACGAGGGTGCCGTCCGCCGCGGCGCGCGCGACGGTCCACGGCGCGAGGCGCCTCGCTGTGCTCATCGCTCACCTCCGCGCTGCGGCTCGGCCGGGCCCGCGCCGGGCTTCGACAGGCCCGCGTACGCCTGGCCGGCGAGCCGCAGGGCGAGATCGACCGGCGAGGTCCGCGCGACCTCGACCTCGACCACGCCGGTCTGTCCGTGGACGAGCGCGAGCGCGCCCCGGTCGCCGTCGAGCTCGACGCGCAGCCGGCCTTCGCGGGCCACCTCGGCGACGCTCGTCACCTGGAGCGGGACCATGGCCCGGCCCGCCGCCGCGGCGCTGTCGAGGCGCATGACCGCCGGCTGGCCCGGGCGCACGACGCCCGCCGCGCCCTCGGCCGCGAACTCCGCCACGACGCGCAGCGGCCCCTCCGGGACCACCGTCCCGAGCCGCTGGGCCGCGGTCACGTAGTCGCCCGCGGGCGCGGGCACGACGTCCCCGAGCACGCCCGAGGCGGGGGCGCGCACCGTGTGCCGGTCCACGTCGTGCTCGAGCCGCGCGATGAGGGCGCGCGCGAGCTCGAGCCGGCCGTCGAGATCGACGATCTCCCGCTCGAGCTCCTGCACCCTCGCCTTGCCGCCCCGATCGGCCGCCTTGATCTCGGCCGCCGCCCGCTGGGCCGCCGCGGCCTCGCGCGCGACGCTCGCGGCACGCTCGACGTGGCTCATCTCGCGCTCGATGCGCTGGAGCGTGGGCAGGAGCGCGGCGTCGTTGAGCGACCGGACGCGGGAGAGCTCGTCGTCGCTGAGCGACAGCAGGCTCTTCGCCGCGTCCCGCTGCACGCTCGCCGTCCTCGCGTTCGCGGCGGCGACGGCGACGTTCGCGTTCGTCAGCTCCTCCTCGATGCGGAGCGCGAGGCGCGCCGAGCCGAGCGCGCTGGCCACGGCGTCCCGGCGCGCCTTCTCCTCGGCGAGCTGGAGGCGCGCGGACGTAGGGTCGAGCTCGAGGAGCACGTCGCCTTCGGCCACGCTCCGGCCGAGGACGAGGCCGCTCGTCACCACGCGCCCGGCCGCCTCTGCGACGAGGGGCCGCGGCACCACCGACGCCTCCACGCGGGCGGCGTCGCTCCCGCGGAACACGGCCACCTCGCCGCCGAAGAACCAGGCGGCCCACCCGGCCAGGAGCGCGCCGGCCAGCGCCGACGACAGGTGGCGCGCGCGGCCGCGCGGCTCGATCGACTCGAGGCAGCGGGCGAAGGCGGCGGGCACGGCTACGCTCCCCTCGCGGCGCGCTCCGCGCGCTCCAGGAGGGCTCGCCGGCGCAGCGGCACCTCCCGCTCCATCATGCGCTCGAAGAGCGTGGTCCTCTCGAACGCGAAGTCGACGGCCGGCGCCGGCAGCTCGGGGAGCGCCGCGGCGGCCCGCAGCAGCGCGCGCGCGTCGCGCGCCTTGAGATCGACGTCCTCGCCCGCGACAAAGGCCGCGAGCGCCCGGCGCGCGCCCTCGCCGAGGCCCGCCCGCGCGGCGCGCTCGAGGATCGCCGGCCAGATCCGGTCGGGGTAGAAGAGGCGGCGGGCGGCCTCGATCGTCGCCGCCGCGGCGAGCGGTCCGACGACCCCGCGCTCGACGGCGAGATCGAGCGCGAAGCGCACGTTCACGAGGGCCTGGGAGAGGGGGCGGTAGCCGAGCTCCGCGGGGGCGTGCGCCACCGCGACCTCGTCGTCGTCGTTCAGCGCGCCTGCGGCGAAGCGCTCGTAGATGCTGCCGACGCCGACCATGCCGAAGCGGCGCAGCTCCACGGCGCGCAGCGCGCCCATGCTGGCCGCGCCCCACACCGGGATACCGCGGCTCAGGGCGAAGAGGATCTCCTTGTGCCAGACGGCGGGGCGCGAGTCGAAGTACCCGTCGATGATCAGGACGCCCCGCGGCGGCTCGGGGAGCGTGGCCAGCGCGCAGACGTCGCCCATCTCGGCGGGCGGGAGGACCTGCGCGTCGAGCAGCGCGCGCGCGTCGTGGGCGCGCAGCGTCGGTCCGAGGAACACGTAGAGCGTCATGCCGCCCCCGTCGCGCGGAGGAGCCGCTCGCCCGGCGCGGCGACGTCCGCGCCGGCCTCGAGCCCGGGCACGACGACCCGCACGACGGGGATCCCGAGCTCCGACTTGCTGAGGTCGACGGCGACCGCCTGCGTGATCCCGGCGGCGCGGAGGGCCGCGAGCAGCACGTCGAGGTCCTGCTCGAAGGTCTCGTGGCGCCGCGCCGGCGCGGTGGGCCACGCGAGCCGCCCGGCGGGCGCGCGGCACGCAGCCCAGGTCGCCTCGAGGACCGCGAGGTCCCGGGCCTCGTCGTACCCCGCCCGAAACAGGTCGTCGCGGCTGCCGGCGATGAACGTGAGCCGCGTCTGCACGGCCTCGGTGATCGCCCGCGAGAGGGCGATCGCCGGATCGAGGTGCGCGCCTGCGCCCCCGTGGATGCCGGGCACGCGCAGGCCCTCGGACGGCGGATCCATGATGAGTGCGGTGAAGGTCGGCACGCCGACGCCCGAGGTGATGTCGAAGGCGAAGCAGCCGACCTCCGCGCGCTCGAGGGCGCCGAGCACCTCGCGCAGGTACGGCTCGCGCACCGTGGACAGGTCGATCTGCCGCACCTCGCCCGCGGCGCCCCAGAGCGCCTCGGCGTCCCGCTCGATCGCCTCGCAGAGCGCGTGGACGACGGCCTCGACGGGCTCGTTGCCCGAGGCGAGCCCGATGCTCGACTGCGCGTAGGGGCTCCTCTGCTCCGACGCGACGTAGAGCGACGTCACCACGTCGAACGGGACCCAGCAGGCGGCGTCGCGGAACAGGTCCACGCCGGAGACCCAGAGCTGCGGCGCGTCGAGGCGGAGCGCGGCCCCGGGGCGCCGCGGGAGCCTCGTCATGTCGGCCACCGCCGCGCGCCGCCGCAGCGACTCGTACGTGTCCCAGCGGAGGGGCAGATCGATCCACTCGGCGTGCCAGCTCTCGATCGCCTCCATCATGGCGGACGCGCGCGCCGTCGCGTGATCGATGCCCTTGCCCTGCGCGGTGGAGATCGAGCGCGCGGCCGGCCGGATGGCGGTGTAGACGGGGATGCCGATGTGATCGAGCCCGGTGATGTTCGCGATCCGGGTGATGCCCATCCGCTCGAGGTGCGGGGCGTGCCGCGCCAGCGTCTGCTCGGGCGGCAGCGCCCGGTGGGTGCCTGCAAAGAACTGCTTCGGGGTGTGTCGCGTGTGGTCCATGGCTCTCCTCGCGCTCTCGCTAGGCCTGCGGCTCCCGCGGGGCAGCCTCGGCCCGGGGCGCGCGCGCGGGCGCGAGCACGCCGACGTCGAGGAGGGTCGAGAGCAGCGTGCCCACGTCGACCCGCTGGAGCCCCGCCGCGTGCCGGAGCACCTCGCGCTCGCTCACGGCGCCGCGCTGGGCGAGCAGCCACCCGCAGAGCGGCTCGAAATCGGGGGAGAGGTCGAGCTCGACCTCTCCGTGCGGCGCGGTCGCGACGCGGACGCGGTAGACGGCGTGCTCGCCCGTCCCGGCGCGCGCGCCCTCGGCCCGCGCGCCGGTCCTCTCGAAGCGGCGCCCCGCGCGGGGCACGAGGCTCGGGTTGATCGACGCGACGGCCCGCTCGGGGCTCGCGCGCAGCGCGTCGACGATGCGCGCGAGGTCGTCGATCATCGCGGCGAGCTCGCGCGCCGGCGCGGCCGGGTCGTCGCCGCCGAGGCCCGGCGCGAGGCGTCGCCAGCGCGCGTGCCGGTTCAGCTCGCGCGCCACGTGGGCGCGGACCACGTCGCACCACGTGGGCATGACGAAGTCGAACGTGATGGCGAACGAGTGCGCGTGGGACTCCGTCTGGTGCAGGAAGCCGCGGGGCACGAACAGCACCGACCCGGGCGCCGCCGTGATCTCCCGCGCGTCCTCCGGCATGCCCTGCGGCAGCGGGCCGTCGTAGTACGCCGCGAGCTGCACGCGGTGCGAGCCGCAGGCGTAGTTGTGCAGCGGCTCCGGCACGGCGGGCGAGCGGGCGAGGCGCCACGTCTTCTCGCCGCGTAGCTGCACGGTGAAGGCGGGGTCGTTGTCCCAGTGCGGCACCGCCCCGGCGCCCACGGTCGACGCGAACAGCTGACACGTGGCCGTCCCGGCGGGCAGGGCGAGCTCCTCCTCCAGCGACCGGAGCAGCGGGTCGAGCGCCGGGACCCAGCGCTCGACGCTGTTGAACTGGAGGAGCGCGCCCGCCTCGTACCCCGCCAGGCTCTCCGGCGCGCGGACCAGCTCCCCGGTGGAGCTCTGCCCGGACGGGTCGTTCCGGAAGTAGACGGTCACCGGATCGTGGAAGACCCGGGCGAGCGCGTGCACGCTCGCGAGCTCGGGCATCTCGAGCAGCGGCGCGAAGCGCGAGAGATCGCCGTGCGTCACGTGCGCCTCTCCGGGGAAGGTCGCGAAGAAGTCCGGGCGGGACAGCGGCGCGATAAGCGCGTCGAGCAGCGAGGCCACGCGATCCTCCTCAGGCGACCAGGGCTGGCGCGCCGGCCGCGTTCGACTCCAGCGCTCCGCTCTCGAGGAACGCCTCCACGATGGCCTGCACGTCGAGCCGCTGCAGGCCCGCGGCGTTCGCGAGCAGGTCGCGGTCCTCGAACGGCGCGCGCTGCGCGGCGATCCACCGGCAGAGCGGGACGAGCTCGGGCGGGACCTCGATCTCGGCGCGGCCTCGCCGCGGGTCGGTCACCGCGACGTGCCAGCCCGGATCCGCCCCGGAGGCGCGCGACCGCACGTCCACGGCGGCCTCGCCCCGCCGGTAACGCCGCCGAGGGCCGGGCAGGAGCGGCGGATCGAGCACCTCGAGGATCGCCGCCGGATCGCGCGCGAGCCGGTCGAGCACGCGGCGGGCCTCGGCGAGCAGGCTGTCCAGGTCCTCGGCGCGCGCGCGCTGGCCGAGGAGCGGTCGCCGGAAGCGGGGGCTCCGGTGGAGCTCCGCGGAGAGGAGCTGCGCGAGCCCCTGCGCGTACGACGAGAACTGCAGATCGAAGGTGACGGCGAGCGAGTCGGCGTGCGACCGCGTCGCGTGCAGGGTGCCGCGCGGGAGGAAGAGCACCGATCCCGGCCGCATCTCGATCTCCTGCGCGTCCGCGGGCATCCCCTCGGGCAGCGGCCCGTCGTGGTAAGCCCCGATGAGGCTCGCGGGGGTCCCGCAGACGAAGTTGTGCAGCGGCTGCTCGACCTGGGTCTGGGGCGCCACCCACCAGCGCTTGCTCCCCCGGAGCTGCACGCTGAAGGCGGGGTCGGTGTCGAAGTGCGGCAGCACGCGCCCGCCCACGGTGGACGCGAACAGGCTGCATGTCGCGGCGCCGCTCGGGATCCCGAGCTCCCGCTCGAGGGTGCGGAGGACGGGCTCGAGCGCGTAGACCCAGCGCTCGACCTTGTTGAACTGCAGCAGCGCGCCGCGCTCGTAGTAGTCAATCGTGTCGGGCGCCCGGAGCAGCTTGCCGTAGGTGCGCTGCTCGAGCGCCTCGTCGTCCGGATACCACACGCTCACGGGGTCGTTGAACGCGCGGACGAGCGCGCGCACGTCGCCGAGCTCGGGGATGTCCGCGAGCTCGCCAAGCCGGTCCAGGGGCCCGTGATGCACGAAGAATTGGTCAGGGAAGCTCTTCAGGAAGCTGTCGCTCTGCAGGGGTGGCACGAGCGCCGCGAGCACCGAGTCCATACCGTCTCCTTGCGCAGTCCTATCTCGACGAACGACGGAGAAAAACGGCGCCACGAGGTGCCCCCCGTGGCGCCGCTCAGCTCAGGTGACCGTGGCGTACCTGTTCTTGCCCTGGCCCGCGCGAATCGCGGTCTTGATCACGATCTTGCGGACCTCGGCGGCCTCCTGCTTCGGCTCGCTCTGGACGGCGGGCTCGCTCGGCTGCTGCGCGACACAATCGTTTTTGATGTCCGACATGGGATATCTCCTTGAATGGATATTGCTGACTCGCCACGTCCAAGCGGATGCGGCATCTCCATTTATGGTGACACCCGGTCGACCCGCCATCCATTTCCGCGATCCCTGATGCCTTGATCAACCGGTCGAGGTGGTCGTTCGCCCGCGATCCCTGATGCCGTGATCAACCGGTCGAGGCGGTCGTTCGCCCGCGATCCCTGATGCCTTGGTCAACCGGTCGAGGCGGTCGTTCGCCCGCGCCATCCGCGCAAGTTGCGCCGACAGCTATCGAGTCGAACTGCGGCGCTCCGCCCCGCGTCTTCCGGGCCCGGCAGCATCCCGGGCTCGCGACGCTTGGCGAGCGGGCGCGGTTGACGGCGATGGTCCTCGTGGAGTGCAGTCCTCGCTGACGAGGGCACGGAGCAGCACAGGGCGGCGTTCGACACGACAGAGTGGAGTCGATCTCCTTGCTCCGGCGATAGCCGGCGGATGGAGAGAAATCGCGACATAAAACCACCACGCCTCCTGCGCCGCGGCGATCCGGCGGGGCGGTTCCGGAATACAAGGGCTCCCCCGCTCCCCGGGCTGACCCATGCTGAGACACCTCGCCGATCGATCGACCTCCTTCTCTTCGTGCAACCCCCCATCTCCGCCGGTCGTCCTGCTCGACGCGAGGATGGGTATCCGGCCCCAGCACCCCCGCGGCACGACGCTGCGCCCGCGGCCGCTCGCCTGGCTCGCCTGGGCTGCCGCGCTGCTCTCGGCGGCGTCGTCCTGCGAATCGGTCTCGCCCTCTGCGCCCCCGCGCCCGGCCCCGGCGACGCAAGCCCGGCTGGAGCTGCACGCGGGCGACGCCGAGGTCTGGGCCTGGAGCGCGCGCGTCGAGGGCGCCCTCGCCGGGCCGGGCACGCTGGAGGACTGCGTCGTCGAGGTGGGCGGCGAGGCGATCCCCGCGGCGATCGAGCACCCGCAGCGGTTCTCCGCGGACGTCCCGCTGCGCGAGGGCGAGAACGAGATCGCCGCGCGCTGCCGGGAGGCGAGCTCGGGCGAGCTCGCGTCGCCGCCCGTCACCTACGACGTCAAGCTGCGCGACGCGCCCCGGGCCCGCGCCCGCGCGGCGCTGGCCGGCGACAGCCTCGTCCTCGACGCGGCGAGCAGCGAGCCGAGCGAGCTCTCCCGCGCCGAGCTCGTCGACTTCGCGTGGTTCCGGCGGCGCCACCGCGCGGCGCCGGAGTGGATCGGTCGCGGCCCTCGCCTCGAGCTGCCGGCGCCGGACGCGGTCGACCGGGCGCTGTACGAGCTCCGCGTGCGCGACGAGCGCGGCCGCAGCGACGCCGCGCGGATCGCGCCGCCGCCCGACGCGCGGGTCGCGCCGCCCCCCGACGCGCCCGCCGGAGCGGGCGCGCGGACCTGGATCGACGACGCCATCGTCTACGGGGTCGTGCCGCCCTTCTTCGGCGACCCGCCGCTCAGGAGCGTCCGCGCCGCCCTCCCTGCGCTCGAGGAGCTCGGCGTCACCGCGATCTGGCTATCCCCGCTCTTCGGCGCGCCGCCGGGCGACTTCGGGTACGCGGTCACCGACTACTTCGCCGTGCGGCCCGACTACGGGACCGAGCGAGACCTCCGCGAGCTCGTCGACGAGGCGCACCGGCGCGACATCCGGGTGCTGCTCGATCTCGTGCCGAACCACACCTCGGTCGAGCACCCCTATTTCCAGCAGGCCGAGCAGCGGAGCGGCCGGTCCCACACGTTCGCTTTCTACGATCGCGACCCCGGCGGCGAGCCCACCCATTACTTCGACTGGGAGCACCTGCCGAACCTGAACTACGACAACGCCGAGGTCGAGCGGTGGATGCTCGAGGTGTCGCTGCACTGGGTGCGGCGGTTCCAGATCGACGGCTATCGCGTCGACGCCGCGTGGGGCATCAAGGACCGGCGGAGCGCGCTCTGGTCCGCCTGGGCCGAGGAGCTCCGGCGGGTCAACCCGGAGCTCTTGCTGATCGCCGAGGCGTCCGCGCGCGACCCCTACTACCTGCAGCACGGGTTCGACGCGGCCTACGACTGGACCGAGGAGCTCGGACGCTGGGCGTGGGCGGACGTCTTCAGCCCGCCGCGCGGCATCGCGGCGCGGCTCGGGGCGGCGCTCTCCGCCACCGCGGCGCGCGCCCCGCGCCCCGAGCGCACGCTCCGGTTCATCAACAACAACGACACAGGCGCGCGCTTCATCGCCCGCCACGGGCCCGGGCTGACGCGCGTCGCGGCCGCGGCGCTGCTGACGCTGCCGGGCATCCCGTGCGTCTACTCGTTCGACGAGCTCGGCGCCGAGTACGAGCCTTACGGCGGGCTGGATCCGGTCCCGCGGCCCGCGCGCGGCCCCCTGGCACGGCACTACGAGCGGCTGATCCGGCTCCGGCGCTCCACCGCGGCGCTCCGGGCGCCAGGGCTGCTGACGGTGCACGCCGGGCAAGACGACGAGGTCTTCGCGTACATCCGGCACGGCGACGACGCCTCGCGCTTCGCCCTCGTGGTCCTGAACTTCAGCGATCGGCCGGCGGCGACGAGGCTCGCCATCCCGGAGCCGTTCGCCGCCCACGCGCGAGGCGGGCTGCGCGACGCCCTGAACGGCGCCGCCGCGCGCGTGGCCCCGCGGCGCGGCTCGCTCGCGCTGGACCTCTCGCCCTGGGACGTCCGGGTCCTCGTGCCGCGGTAAGGCGTCCCCGCGCGGCGGCCGGGCATGTGCCCCGCCGCAACCATCTGCTATAGCGGACAACCATCCAACGTTTGCACGGCGGCGAGGCGCCTTGCCCGGAGCGGACGCCCGATACCCCATTGTCGGACGGGCTCCGCTTCCACACAAGACGCTCAGCTCAACCGTGGGAGGCGGCCCTCGGCGCCGTCGTGAAGCAGGAGGACTCATGAGTCAGGAGCGATGGTCCGCCGTCGATCGTTACATCACCGATCTGCTCGTGCCTTCCGACGCCGCGCTGGACGCGGCGCTCGGGGACAGCGCCGCGGCCGACCTGCCGCCGATCAACGTCGCGCCGAACCAGGGCAAGCTGCTGCACCTCCTGGCGCGGATCCAGGGGGCGCGCTCCATCCTGGAGATCGGCACGCTCGGCGGGTACAGCACGATATGGCTCGCGCGGGCGCTGCCCGCCGGCGGCCGCCTGGTCACGCTGGAGCTGGATCCGAAGCACGCCGAGGTCGCCCGCGCGAACATCGCGCGCGCCGGCCTGGCGGACGTCGTCGAGCTGCGGCTGGGGCGCGCGCTGGACACGCTGCCCGCGCTCGCCGCCGAGGGCCGCGGGCCGTTCGACTTCATCTTCATCGACGCCGACAAGCCGAGCAATCCCGACTACTTCGCGTGGGCGCTCAAGCTCTCCCGCCGCGGCAGCGTGATCGTGGTCGACAACGTCGTGCGCAAGGGCGCGGTGGCCGACCCCGAGAGCGCCGACCCCAACGTGCAGGGGGTGCAGCGCCTGAACAAGCTGATCGCCGCCGAGCCGCGCGTGAGCGCCACGGCGGTCCAGACCGTGGGCAGCAAGGGGTACGACGGCTTCGCCATCGCGCTCGTCACCGCGGACGCGTAACCGGCTGCCCGCATGCCAGCCGGGGCTCCCCGGCGCTTGCCTTGCCGGAGGCATGCCGGGAGCCCAGCCGGGGCTCCCCGGCGCTTGCCTCGCCGGAGCACAAAAAAAAGAGCGCCCATTCGACGGCGGGGGGGGGAAGCCGTCACGGGCGCTCTGCCATACGACTTAGCAGGACGCGGGCCAGGGACTTTCTCTAGTACCTTCGCGGTGTTACCCGTCAGGATTACCCCGTGGCTTTCGATCCTGAGATCGCTGCTTGCAAACCTGACAGCTGCTCAGGCTCCGGCTGAACCGCCGAGCGCGAGACCGCCGAGCGCGAAACCGCCGAGCGCGAGACCGCCGAGCGCGACCCCCGTCATCACGCTTGCCCCGCGGGCGGCCGCTCCCCCGCGACGAGCGGGCGGAGGGTGTCGTCGAGCTGGCCGGGCGTGCCCGGCGCCGCGAGCCATCCGATGTGGCCGTCCGGGCGGACCAGCACGAGCGCGTCGCCATCGACGTCGTACCCGGCGCGCGCGTGCCCGCCGGCGTCGACGAGGGAGCGCGGGGCGGCCGGCTCCCCCGGCCGCACCACGGCGCGCGCGCGCACCGCCGGGCCGTACCGGGCGTTCACCCGGGCGACCGTGTCCGCGTGGGCCGCGCCGAAGGCCAGCAGCGTGAAGTGCGGGCCCCGGAACACATCGAAAAGGCGGACCGGGGCGCCCTCGCGGTCCTGGCAGGGCGCGTCGGGCGCGCGATCTCCCGGGAGGACGCGCGCCGCCGCCCCGCCGCCACCCCCGCGCTCGCCGCGGGCGAGCGAGCTGCCCCGGTAGGTGATGTCGAGCTGCCGCGTCTCCGCGCCGCGCCGCAGCGCCCCCGGCTTCCCGTCCGCGGCCTGGTGGTGCAGCTTCGCTGTCAGCCCGAGCACCGCCCGTGCGACGGGCAGCCGCTCCTCCTCGTAGGTGTCGAGCAGCGCCTCGGGCGCTCCGGCGAGCACCTGGCCGAGCTTCCAGCCGAGGTTGTAGGCGTCCTGGATGCCTGTGTTGAGGCCCTGCCCGCCCGTCGCGGGGTGCACGTGCGCGGCGTCGCCGGCCAGGAACACCCGGCCGACCCGGTACCGGTCGACCATCCGCACATTCGGCCGGTACAGCGAGAGCCAGCTCGCGTCGCGCAGCCGGACGTCGGAGCGCCCGGTGCGCGCCTCGAACAGCCGCTGGACGGCCTCCACCGTGAGCTCGACCGCCTCCTCGCCGGGGAGCGGCACCATGATCTGGAAGCGGTCCGTGCCGGGCAGCGGGCACAGCGCCACCGGACCGCCGCTCGCCTTGGGCCACACGTGCCACCGATCGCGGTCGAGCCCGTCGGCGCGGACGTCCCCCACCAGCGCCCGGTGCGCCTCCAGCGTCTCCCCCTCGAAGCCGACGCCGAGCGCGCGGCGCACGAAGCTGCGCCCCCCGTCCGCGCCGATCAGGTACGCGGCGCGGAGCCGCTCGGTCCCGCCCGCGCGCGCCAGCGTGGCGGTCACGCCGTCGCGGTCCTGCTCGAAGCCGATCAGCTCGGCGGCGAGCTCGACACGGACGCCGTGCTCGGCGAGCCGGGCGCGCAGGATCTCCTCCGTCCGCCACTGCCCGAGGAGCAGGAGGTTGGGATACGGCACGTCGGGCGTCGGCTCGCGGCGCTCGAACATGACGTGATCGCCCAGCACCGTCGCGCCGTCATGGGCGCGCATGGTTGGATAGGGCGCGCCGGCGGCCATCACCGCGTCGAGCACGCCGAGATCGTCGAGGACCTCCAGGGTGCGCGGCTGCAGCCCCTTGCCCCGGGAGCCGGCGAAATGGGCAGGTGTCCTGTCGATGATCCGGCACGCCACGCCCCGGCGGGCCAGGTCGCACGCGAGGGTCAGGCCGGTGGGCCCCGCGCCCACGATGAGGACTTGCGCGCTCAGCGACTGATTCATGGCTGTCTCCTGTCAGGTGAAGTCACCTGATCTTGGAAGCTGTCGCTTGCCTCGTCAGCTTGCGTTCTGCGAGCATGGTTCCATGCGCAAGCGGGCCGCCATCGCGCCTCGGAAACAGCCGACGCAGGACCGCTCCCGCGCGACGGTCGAGGCGATCCTCCAGGCGACCGCTTACATTCTGGTCCGCGACGGGTACGCGCGGCTGACGACGAACCGCGTGGCCCAGCGGGCCGGCGTGAACGTCGCCTCGCTGTACCAGTTCTTTCCTGGCAAGGAGGCGCTGGTCGCCGAGCTCCACCGCCGGCACGTCGAGCAGGGGCGCGAGGCCGCGCGCGCGGTGCTCGTCGCGCACCGGGGGACCTCGCTCGATCGGCTGCTGCGGACGCTGGTGGAGGCAGGCATCGCCGCCCACGCGGTGGAGCCCGAGCTCCACCGCGTGTTCTCGGAGCAGATGCCGCGGATCAAGGAGCTCCGGTCCGCGGCGAGCGAGGGGTTCCTGCTCGAGGAGGCCAGGCAGCTCCTCTCGGGCTGGGGGTGCGCCCCGCCGGACGTGGAGCTCGCGTGGTGGATGATGCAGACCGTCGCGCACGCGGTCGTGCACCAGGCGATCGTGGAGCGGCCCGGTGACCTGCGCTCCGGGGCGCTGGCCGCGGAGCTCGTGCTGCTGCTCGAGCGCTACCTGCTCGCGAAGAAGGCGTCGCGCGCGGGCTCGGGCGCGGGGCGCGAGATCACGTGATCTCGGCGCGCTGTGGTCGCCGGCGCGCGGCGCCTCACCTCGGCGCCGGCGCCGGCGTCAGGACATTGGATGTGCCGCGCTCGGCGCGGGTCGCATAGGCGATGCCGGACTGGAGCGTCCCGCGCATCACGATGTTGCCCCAGGGGACATCCAGCTTCACCAGGGTCTTGGCCACCTCGGGACGCAGGCCCGTGAGGACGACCTGGGCCCCGAGGAGCCCCACCGCCTTCGCCGCGTTGACGAGGACCGACGCGACATGCGAGTCGATGAGGCTCACTCCGGTGACGTCGAGGATCGCCACGCTCGCCTGGGCCCGGCTGAGGCCATCCAGCAGCGTGGCGAGCACCTGGTCCGCGCGCTGCGCGTCGACGATCCCGATGAGCGGCATCACCACGACCTTGTCGGTGATCGGGATCAGCGGGGTCGACAGATCCATGAGCCGCCTGGACTGCTCCTCGATCACGAGCTCGGCCTCCCGCCGCGCGGTGATGTCGACCTCCATCCCGACCATGCGCAGCGGCTTTCCGCTCGCATCCCGGGCGACGATCCTGCCGCGATCGATGTTCCACCGGTACTTCCCGTCCTTCATCCTGAGCCGGGTCTCGCACTGGTAGATCGGAGACTTTCCCTCGAGATAGGCGTTCACGTCCTCCATGACGCGCGCCACGTCGTCCGGATGGAGCAGCTTCACCCATGCGCCCACGTTCGGCTCCAGCTCGCCCGGAGCGTACCCGAGCGACTCGCACCACCGGTCGCTGTAGTAGACCGCGTCGGTCGCGGTGTTCCAGTCCCAGTAGCCCTCGGGCAGCATCTCGAGCACGTAGCTCAAGCGCTCCTCGGCGTCGCGGCGCGCGGCAGCGAGCTCTTCCCGGTCGGTGACATCGTAGTGGGTGATCAGCGCTCCGACTCCATCGTCGGCCGGGAGCGCGCTCGCGACGAGCTCGAAATGGCGCGAAGGCGCCGCGCTGTCGCAGCCGTACTCCAGCGTGGACGACTGCGCTCTTCCGGCCAGGACGTCGCGCACCCCTCGCGCGAGCACCTCGACGAGCTCCACGCTGCGCACCTCGGCGCAGCGCGCCAGGTAGTCGCACGCGATGGCGAAACGATGACCCGCGAGCGCCTGCTCCACGTCGAGCCGCGACCACGCCGTGTTCACGGCGCGGACGTGCCCCTGATGGTCCAGCATGGCTGCGGGCTCCCTCATCGAGCTCAGGAGTGCTTCCGGTGAGACGGCGGACATGGGCTCCCCTTGCATCGTGACGCGCCCGGCAGGGCGCCTCGTCCATGGTTTGTATACCAACGATGCAGAGCCCTGGCGCAAGGATCTGCTGTCCTGTGCCTCACCGAGAGGTTGAATTGCCACGGCCGCGCGAGCTCGGCAGTTACTGTGCTTGCGAGCTCTGCAAGACGGGAGGTCACCCCGGGGCTGCCGCGCCGCCGCCGGGGGCCGAGGCCCTCGCGGCCCAGCAGGCGAGCAGGTGGGCGAGCAGGTCGGCGGTCGGATCCGGCGACGGCGAGCCGTTGCCTGAGAACGGGACCTGCCGCCGCGGGCCGGTCAGGCGCTCGTCGTGGACGGCGCCCGGAGCGCGCTGGCGGAGCAGCGCGACCGTGGCCGTGAAGTTCTGGAGGCTGGAGGGGGCCATCGTCCCGCCGAGCCAGCCGTAGCTCGCGCCGCGCTCGCGCAGGAGCCAGGGGCGCTCGCCGCTCTTGCGGAAGAGGTAGAGGACCTCCGAGCGCTCGTCGTTGACGCGGGTCTCCTCGCGGGTGACGGTCTTCGACATCACGAGCCCGCCGGTCATCATCGTGCTCCCCGGCGCGAATTTGCGCTCCTTGACGTCGACCTTCGACGTGACGCGCTGCCGCTGGGTGGCGCGGATCAGCGCGAGGACGTCGTCGAACGGCAGCCGCTCCGCCGCGGCCGCCGGCGGCGCGGCCACGCCTGACGCGGCCGGGTCCTCGGCCACGATGCAGCCCGGCTCGAGGCGGCCGCGCCGGAGCAGGACCATGTCGCCGCTCGACACGACCGCGGCGGCGTCGACGGCGAGGGCGCCGTGGCCGCGGGCGCGCAGCGAGCGGAGCAGCGCGCGCGCCGGCGCCGGATCGGCGGTGGTAAGCACGACGGCCGGCAGGCCGGCGACCAGGTGCAGCCGCTGCTCGTACGCGGTCGACCCGAGGTCCACGGCCAGCGCCGCCGCCTCGGCCTCGACCGAGGTGGCCAGCTCGAGGATCGCGACGACGAACATCGTCCGAGGCTATCACGCCGCGGGAAGGCGGTCCTGCGGGGCCGCGGCGCTCGCTGCGGGGCCAGCCATCCGGTCACCTGAGGAGTCTCCTCATTTTGCAGCCATTTTCAGCGGGGAAATTGAACAGGGAGGCGGGGAGACGGGGAGTATCTGGAGATTTCCCTCCCCGTCTCCTCGCCTCCCCGTGAATTTTCCGAAGAATTTGAAGGGATGCCTCAGGCCGGTCAGCTCATGGCATCCGCAGAGCGCCGCGGAGCGTGGAACCGGGGAGGCACTGCCCTCGAGTCCCGTTCGACCCGTTCATGCAGTGTTCATGGTTCTGACACTGGCAACTTCCGTGACAATAGCTTGATGAGTGCAGCGAGCGCAGCGGACCGAGATTGACGTCATTGCAGTCCAGGCGCGCGCTCAGCCGGGCGTGGCGATCTCATCGTAGCCGCGCCCGCTGAATTGAAGAAGACAGACGCCATGGCCGAATGGATCGGCCAGGCGGAGCATGCGCCCCCACGCGGCGACCTCTATATCGGCCTCAGGGACCGCGCCCGCCTCTTGCGCGCGGCGCGCGGCGGCCTCGAGATCGTCGACGACGAAATCGAGGTGGACCGGCGTCCAGTGGCGCCGGTAGTCGCGCGGGGGCGCACCGGCGGCAGGTCCGCTGCCGGCCGACTTCACGAGGAGGTAAATCGGGGCCGCCGCGCCGAGGAGCTCGACGAACGAATCACCAAAACGCCGCCCGACGCGCAGGCCGAATGCGCGGGTGTAGAACGCGATGGCCGGGTCGAGCTCCGGCACGTCGATGTTGACGAGCAGGTCGGACATGCACTCAGGGTAGCTGCAGAGCACGTCGCATCACAACGCGGACGCGACGTGAACGCGGCGCGGAGGCGCGAGCCGAGAATCGGACGGGACGCCCACCCATGCACGACGAATGCCCCTCTCGCATCCAGGCCGAGCGCGAGCCCTGCTCACCGCGGTGTTCAGGAGAGTCGTACTGGCCAGCCCCTCGCCGTCACGCCTTCGCGGCGCGGTTCTTCGCGCGGATGCAGTCGAGCAGCGCGTCCCGCAGGCCGTTGCGCGTGGGCACGCGCGAGAGATCCACGCCGAGCGCGACGATCGTCCGCGCCACCTCCGGCCGGATGCCCGCCAGCACCCCTTGCGCGCCGAGCATGCGCACGGCGTCGAGCATCTTCATCAGGTGGCTCGCGACCGCGCTGTCGATGATGTCCACCGCCGTCAGGTCGACGATCACATGGCTGGAGCCGCTCCTCACCACCGCGTCGAGCAGCGCCTCCATCATCTGGCCGGCCCGCTCCCGGTCGATCGAGCCCACGATCGGCATGGTGAGCACCCCCTCCCACACCTCGATGATCGGCGTGGAGAGGTGGCGGATCGCCTGGGCCTGCGCCTCGATGATGCGCAGCTTCTCGGCCAGCATGCGCTCGGCGTTCACGCGCTCGGTGACGTCGGTCACGTACCCCTCGAGCGCGAGCAGCGCGCCGTCCTCGGCGTGGACGCCGCACCCCTGCTCGTAAACCCACCGCTCCTCGCCGCTGGCGGTCCTGATCCGGTAACGCAGCGTGAACGGCTGGCGCACCGCGAGCGCGGCCTGCACCTCGTCCCATACCCGCCCCTGATCCTCGGGGTGGATCAGGTGCCCGAACATCACCCGGTGCTGGACGTACTCCTCCGACGCGTAGCCGGTGAGCTGCTCGCACCCGGCGGTGATGAAGTCCAGGGGCCAGTCCGGCTCGTTCCGGCACCGGTACACCATCCCGATCAGGTTGCCGAACACCGACGAGAGGAAGCGCTCCCGCTCGCGCGACGCGCGCTCGGCCTCGCGGAGCTCGTGCACGTCGTGCAGGACCACGTGGACGATCCCCTCGCCCGCGGGCGCCGCCGCGCTCCAGTCCATCCAGCGCGCACCTGCGCCCGCCGGCTGGAGGCGCGCGCGCCACGTGCGCGCCTGCTCGCCCTGCCCGAGCTCGACGAGGCACGCCTCGACCTGCCGACGATCGTCGAGGTGCACCAGCTCGGCGATGTGGACGTCCTGTACAACGGCGCGGCCGACGTTCGCCGCGCGCGCCAGCGCGGGGTTGGCCGAGGCGATCGAGCCGTCGGGACGCAGGAGCGCCTGCGGCGCGGGATGGAGCGTGAAGCAACGTTCGGCAAACCCTTGGAAGTACACCATTCGAATCTTATCCCATCACGCGCCGGCTGAGAGCCCCCCGTCGACGGCGCCCGCGCGCGTCGCGCTGGCCTCCGGGGCTGTCTGCCCACAGCCGCGCCCGCGTCACCGAACAGCTGTCCAGGTCTCCTCCGGGGGACAGGAGGCTTTCCCCGTGGCGATCGCGGCGCGCGTGATCGGCCAGCGGGCCAGATCCAACAGCGATGGTCCAGCGCCTCAAACCCGCGTCGTCGGCGCGCCGTCCGTCCCGCGCCGCAAGCCATGTTGTCCGCGGACGCGCGTCGTCACGACACACCCATCTTGTCCGCGGACGCGCGCCGTCTCAACACGTCAATCGACGACGCTCTCCGCGTCTCGCCGCCTCTCTCCACCTCGCGCGAGGCCGCCGCGGCCGACAGGGGCCGCGCGGGCCCGCGGCCACGCCCCCGCCTCGTCCCATGCGGCTTTACGCCCTGGCGCGGATAGGGCACGTCGCTGTCGCATGGAGGAACCTCGCACCCCGACCGCCGCGCCGCCGCCCGCCCCCGAGGCCGATCCGCCTGAGCCGCCGGCGTCGATCGAGGCGCTCGTGCCGAGGCGCAGGCTCTGGCCGGTCTTCGCGGTCATCGGGCTCGCGATCGCGGCGGCGGGCCTCGCCGCGTTCCGCTCGCTCACGGCGACCGATCCGCTGCGCGTCCTCGTGGCGATCGATCTCGACGGGTACTGGTGGGAAGGGTCGCAGCCGGCGGCGAGGCTCGCCGACGAGCTCGGCGCGCAGCTCGCGGAGCTCGGGTTCGATCCGGTGAAGGGCGGCGACCCGAAGGTGGTGAAGGCGCTGGAGAGCGCCGGCGACCCGAAGGAGGCCGGAAGGGCCCTCGGCGCCGCCTTCGTCATCGAGGCGCACCTCTCGCCCGAGGTCGTGGAGCACCCGGTGAAGGAGGGGTATTTCGAGCTCCGGGCGGACGCGCCGGTGACGCTGACGTCGCTCGACAAGGGCACGTCGACCGAGGGGCGCATCAGCGGCTACTCCGGCGCCACGAAGAAGGATCGGGCCATGGCGCTGCTCGCCGACTTCATGGCCTCCCAGGCGCTCGACGCCGTGATCGCGCAGCTCATGGACCACCCGTCGGTGCGCGCGATCACGGAGGGGACGGACATCAAGCTGCTGGAGCGGCTCGCGCCGGCGCGGAGGTTCGCGAAGGAGCGCGCCGCGGAGGCCGCCCGGGCCGCCGAGGCGTACGCCGCGCGCGCGAAGGAGGCCGAGGCCGAGGAGCAGGGGCGCGTGACGTTCCTGTCCCCGCCGTCGGCCGAGGACCTGCTCGTGGGCACCGCCGAGGGCGGCTATTTCATGAAGACCGCCGACGTCTCGGTGTTCTTCTCGGCGCGATCGAGGGGCCTCGTCCGCAGCGTGGCGCTGGAGACGGTCGCGTGGCGGCCGCTCGACCAGCAGGCCCCGCCGACCACGGATCCCGGCGCCCCGAGGCCGATGTGGCGGGGCTATCACGTGTACTCGTATCCATCGTCGCAGCGCGACGGCGACCGCGTCGCGCTCGTGGAGGACTTCTACGGCTGGGCGAAGACGATCACGATCGTCGACAGATCCGGGCAGAGCCGGCGCGTGCGCATCGACCCCGAGCACCGCTTCGTCGATCCGCGGCTCGCCCCGGGCGGCAGGTTCGTGGCGGTCTACGATCGGCCGGAGGCGGACGCGGAGGCCGATCTGATGGTGCTCGACACGGAGACCGGCAAGGAGGTGTTCGGCCTCCACACCGAGAACGAGTCGCTCGGCGGGTTCACGTGGCTCGACGAGAAGCGGCTCGTGTTCGTCTACGTGCCCGACACGTCGACCGACGAGGCGCAGCACCTGGCGGTCGTCGACGTGACCAGGCAGCCGATGACGATCGAGCGCCCGTTCCGCGCGAGCCCCGGTGAGGACCTGCGCAGCCCGGCCGCGTCGAGGGACGGCACGAAGATCGTGTGCGTCGTGAGCGGGGAGGAGCCGGGGATCGCGGTCGTCGACACGGCGACGTGGCGCCGAAAGGTGTACGGCGCGCCCGGCGGCGCGGCGTGGCCCACGTTCTCGCCCGACGGCGCGCGCGTCGCGTTCGAGGCGCCGGGCGCGGGCGGCACGGACATCGCGGTGCTGGCGCTCGCCACGGGCGAGGTGAAGAAGATCACCCAGGGCTCCGCCGAGGATCGGGTGCCGCGGTTCTCCGCCGACGGCAAGCGCGTGCTCTTCGAGGTGCGGTACCGCGACCCGGTGTTCCCGCGCCAGCGGTGGATCTCGCGGATCGCGAGCGCGGCGGTCGAGCCGTGAGCGCGCCCGGCGGCCCTGCACGCCCCGGCGCGGCCGCGCCCTCGCGCGACGAGAGCGCCGCGGCCGCGCCCTCGCGCGACGAGAGCGCCGCGGCCGCGCCCTCGCGCGACGAGAGCGCCGCGACCGCGATGTTCTACCGCATGTCGGCGGAGCGCCTGCGCGCGCGCTGCCTCTGGAGCGGCCTCGCGCTCGCGCTGTCGGTGCTCGTGCCGTACGAGGTCGCCCACGGGCACGGCATCTTCGTGTGGAGCGTGCTCCCCGAGCTCGCGCCCGCCGCGCGGCTCGCCGCGCTCGCGCCGGCGGCCGCCGGCCTGTGGCTGCTCTTCCTCGGCGCGCGCACGAAGCAGCGCGCCGGCCTGCTCATCGAGCGCCCGACGTCGCGCGCCATCGCCGTGCTCGCCGCGCTCGTGGCCGTGAACGTCGCCGTGTGGATCGGCCGCCGGAGCTCCGCGTGGGACATGCTGCCGCTGCCGGACAGCCTGATCACGCGGCCGGCGCCGCTCCTCGCCGTCTTCGCGCTCACCGCGGCGGGCGTGGTGCTGCGCTTCCACGCGCGGGCGCGCCGGGGCGGCAGCGCCCTGCTCGTCGCGTCGGTCGCCGCGGCGCTCGTGTTCTATCTCTGGCCGTCCCGCGGCGAGATCCCCGCGCAGACGGTCGCGCGCGCGGCCGTGCTCGTGGCGACGCTGCCCGACGTCCGCTTGCAGCTCGGGTACGGCATGGTCCTGCTCTTCGTGCTCGGGCCGCTCGCGATCGCGCTCCTGGGCCTCGCCCACGTGCGCCGCGTGCCCGCGCGCGAGCACCCCGGCCTCGCGATCGCCGCGGTGTGGGCCATGCCCGGCCTGATGCTGCTCTCCGTGTACCGCGCGTTCCTCTCGGGCGGCCTGGGCGTCGAGGCGGGCATGGTCGCCTTCTTCGCGCTCCTGCTCGTCGCGGTCGTGGCGGTGCTCGCCTCCGCGCTCGAGGTGCTCGTGCTCGGCGTGACGGTGCCCGACGCCGAGCTGGAGCCAGACCACGGCCCCGGCGGCGCGCGCGGCGCCCGGCCGATCGCGGCGGCGGGCGCCGCCGCGGCCGTGGTGGCCGCGCTGCTCGGCGCGCTGCTCGTGCTCGGCCGCCCCGCGCCGAAGGGCGTCGACTGGCGGCTCGGCGCGCCCACGGCCGAGTGGAACCGGGTGTTCGGCGAGCTCGTGCCTGGCTGGGAGCGAGCGCGCCTCGCCCGCGACGCGCACGCGCGCAACGCGCGGGGCACGGGCGCGGAGGCGCAGGTGCTCACGAAGGCGCGCGGCCGCGAGATGCTCGCGGCCGCGCGGGCGCAGCCCGACGGCAAGGACTTCGCCGCGGCGCTCGCGGCGCTGGCCGGCCAGGTGGACGACCTCGAGCTCTCCGGCCGCGCCTTCGGCCGGCTGGTCGCCGAGGCGAACGACGCCGCCCGGCGCGCCGGGCTGCCGTATTACCTCGACGCTTCCGTCATCCTCGGCGTCTCGGCCGAGGGCACGATGCGCCGGTTCTACACGACCCCTTACCGCGTGAAGGAGGTCCACGTCTTCCGGGTCGGCGAGGACCGCTTCGCGACGCTCCTCGTCGAGCCGATGACCGAGGGGGGCCGCGTCCATCTCGGCTTCTCGCGCGATCAGGACCCGTTCGCGCTCGTCCTCGGCTCCGAGGTCCGGTCGTATGCCGAGCGCGCCGGCCAGGAGGGCGGCGCGTGCCACGCGGCGGCCGGGGGCGCGCCTGGCGCGAGCGCCGGCGCCCTGGCGCGGTGCGACGCCGCGCTCGCCGCGCTGCGCGGCCGCCTCGGCGCCGCGCTGGAGCAGGCCGTGCTCGCCGGCACCGAGCGGCACGAGCTCCAGCACCAGATCGACGGCCCTCACCTGCCCCTCTCGCCCGCGGTGGCGGAGCTGCTCGCCGGCTTCTCCGACGAGGCGCAGGACCGCGCCAACCGCGAGCTCTCCGCGTACATCGCCGAGATGACGGCCCGGGACCCGCCGCCCCAGCTCACGCTCGTGCACCTCTTCCCCTTCGGGGTCGTGGCGCGCGGCGGCGCCGAGCACCGGGTCGCCACGATCCTCCTGGAGACGCTCGCCGGGAAGAAGCTGCGCTTCGGGGCGCGCGAGGTCGACCTGGAGACGTACGCGCGGGCGTTCGAGGCGCAGGTGAGCCGCGGCGACGACGAGCTGCGCGAGGCCGCGCGGCGGGCGTACCGCGAGCACTTCGGGGTGGACCTGGTGGAGCCGGTGCGGGAGTGACGCGCTCCGGGCGCCGCGCTCACGGGGCGGGCGCGAGGCCGGGGCGGAGCAGCGCGCCGGCCCTGACGGGCTCTGCCGGGCTCATCGCCTCTGCCGGTCTGCTCGGAGGGGTCTCCCCGGCGCGACGAGCCCGCCGGATCGCGGTCTTCTGTGGGCTCTCGCTCGCGCTCGGAGGGGCTGCGTGTGAGGACCAGCGGGTCGTGATCGGCGCGTTCGTGCCGGAGCGGCCGCGGTTCACGGCGCCGGAGAAGGTCGCCGCGCTGAACGACGACGGCGCCAGGGACGAGGACCCGACGCTCACGGGCGATCTGCTCGAGATCCACTTCATGTCCGAGCGCGGCGGGAGCCAGGATATCTGGGTGTCGCGCCGGGCGGACCTGGGCTCCCCCTGGGAGGCGCCGACCGTCGAGCTGCTCGAAAAGCTCAACAGCGCTGACAACGAGGACACACCCGCCATCTCGAACGACGGGCTCAGGCTCTGGTTCTTCCGCGGCGGCGAGCAGCAGGCGGGTATCTGGATGTCGGAGCGCCCGAGTCGGGGCGACCCGTGGCGAGACCCTTTCTTCGTCGAGGCGCTCAACCCCGGCCACGAGGACGGCACGCAGGCGATGAACGCTCACGTCGACCTGCCCGAGCTCCGCGCCGTGGTCGGCCTCAACGGCCCCGGGACCCAGGGCTGGGATCTCGCCATCGCGTCCCGCGAGAGCCCGGAGGAAGCGTGGGGCGAGTTCGTTCCGCTCGCCGAGCTGAACGACGCGGGCGACCAGCTGGCGCCCTTTCTTTTCGATGACGGGCGGCAGCTCTTCTTCCGTTCCGGGGACGACCTGTTCTGGGCCCGGCGGCAGGGGCCGAACGACGCCTTCGAGGCGCCTGAGGCGCTCGAAGAGCTGAACTCTCCGGACGCGCGCGAGAACGACCCTTACCTGTCCCCGGACGGTTCCGTCGTGTTCTTCTCCTCGGAGCGGAGCGGCGGGACCGACATCTACGAAGCGCGGCGCATCGCGCCATGATGGACCGGGCCGACCGGGCCGACCGGGCCGCCCCGCGTTGAGGCCTTCCTCGTTATTTTGGAGCGCCGACCAGGCCCGGGGAGTGATAGCCTCATGGGCCATGACAGGACTTCGATTCGCGACTCGTCTCTGCGCTGTGCTCGCAGCCCTCTGGCTGCCCGTCATCGCTTGTTCGGGGGGCGGCGATGGCCCGAAGGGCAACACCACGGGGAACGGTGATGGCGGCCAGAGCGCTGGCGGCATCGGCAGCAACAACAGCAGCAGCAGCAGCGGCGACGACATCGGCGGCGACATCGGGCTGACGAGCTCGGTTTCGACTGGCCCGCAGGCTGACGCCGGTCACGAGACGACCTGCGATGACGCGGGCAACTGCACCTGCATCAACATCGCCTCCATCGGCCGCGAAGGTGTCTGGGGTCCGTGCAGCAGCGACAGCACCACGGCGCTTCAGAATTGGCTGAACACGCAGAGCACGGCCCAGGTCGACAACTACAACACGGAGAAGCCCACGCTCACGCCGGAGTTTCTCGCCAAGTACGACGTGATCCTCCTTCAGTGGATGGTGACGAAGGGCGCGCAGAACGACGACGGGGCGCCGTGGCAGTTCACGGCGGACGAGGTGAATGCGCTCAAGGACTGGGTGAACAACGGCGGCGGCCTCATCGCGCTGAGCGGATATCAGTGCAGTGGACAGGGATGCACCGTCCACGACGTCACGGCGACCAACCAGCTCCTCTCCTTCACCGACATCCAGTTCAACACCAACGGCGTGCTGGATCCTGCGCAGAGCGGCTGCCCGAATTGCAACTGCTGGGGCGGGTCGTTGCCGCTCGGCGGGCCCCTCCAGGGGAGCGTGGGCACGTGGAACCAGGACACGCCCATCGGCAAGGACATCCAGAGCGTGGGCGCATACATCGCGCGGCCGATCAAATCGACGACCGCGACCGTCGATTGCACGGACGGCACCAACAATTTCGCGGTGCACGAGGAGGTCGGCAAGGGCCATGTCGTCGCGTACGGCGACGAGTGGGTGACCTACTCTGGCCAATGGCTCGGGACGGCGGAGTGCCTCGATCCCCGGCTGTACACGGACCCGAACAGCGGCTGCTACGAGAGATCAGCGGCGCAGGTCTTTCAGATCTCGCAGTTCTGGTACAACGTGATCAAATACGCGGCGTCGTCGGTCGAGTGTTTCACGATCGAGGATCCGGTGATCATCAAGTGATACCGGGCGGTCGCACCTGCCCTATCAGGCGAGCGCGCTCAGCCCGTCCGGGAGCCTGACGCCTCTCCGTCACCAGAAGCCCGAAATCTCGCCGTGTGTGCAGGACGCGCGCAGCGGTACCATCGGGGCGTGCACAGGGCGACTCCGGAGAAGGTCCTCGCCGGTCGGTTCGAGCTCGAGCGCATCGCCGGCAGCGGGGGCATGGGCGACGTCTACCGCGCGCGCGACCGGCACGACGGCGAGCCTGTCGCGCTCAAGCTCCTGAGGAGCTCGGACGTGCAGCTCGTCGCGCGGTTCCAGCGGGAGGCGCGGCTCCTGGCCGAGCTGCGGCACCCGGCGATCGCGCGCCACGTCGCCCACGGCGTCTCGGAGCAGGGCCAGCACTACCTCGCCATGGAGTGGCTCGAGGGCGAGGACCTCGCCGCGCGGCTCGCCCGCGGGCCGCTCGGCGTCGATGAGGCGCTCGCCCTGGTCCACCGCGTGGCCGAGGCGCTCTCGCTCGTGCACGCGCGCGGCGTGGTCCACCGCGATCTCAAGCCGGCAAACCTGTTCCTGCACGGCGGCCAGCTCGACCAGGTGAAGATCCTCGATTTCGGGATCGCGCGCGACGCGGCCGCGACCGGCGGGCTGACCGAGCCCGGCGTGGCCATCGGCACGCCGGCCTACATGGCGCCGGAGCAGGTCCGCGGCGAGCTGGACATCGACGCGCGCGCGGACGTGTACGCGCTCGGGTGCCTCCTGTTCGAGTGCCTCACCGGCAAGGCACCCTTCTGGGCGGAGCACGCGTTCGCGGTGCTCGTGAAGGTGCTCTTCGAGGACGCGCCGCGCCCGAGCGCGCTGCGCGCCGAGGTGCCCGAGGCCATCGACCTGCTCACGGAGCGGCTCATGGCGAAGGAGCGCGCCGTCCGTCCGGCGGACGCGGCGGCGGCCGCGCGGGCGCTCGCGGCGCGCTCGCCGGAGCACGCCACCGACGAGCTGCCCGCCCCCTCGCTCACGCGCCGCGAGCGAGGGCTCGTGAGCGTGGTCCTGGCCAGGGTGGAGGCCCCGCGCCTGGCCGCCTCGCTCCCTGCGTTGCGCGCCGAGGCCGCCACGCTCGAGGTGGGCGGGAGGATCGCGGCGCCGACAGGGCTGGCGCCGACGTTGCCGGACCTGCGCCGCGCCGCGGCAGAGCACGGCGGCCGCCTCGAGCCGCTGCGCGAGGGCGGGGTCGCGGCGATCCTCACGGGCGCGGCGACGCCGACCGATCTGGCCGCCCGCGCCGTGCGCTGCGGCCTTGCGCTGCAGAAGCTCCTGGCCGGCGCTCGTCTGGCGGTCGCGACCGGCTGGGACGCGCTGGACGGCGGGCAGCCCCTCGGCCCGGTCATCGACCGCGCCTCCGCGATCCTCGTCGGCGGCGGCGGCCGCGACGCTGCGTCGTCTGGTGACGGCGCTGGCGTCGGTGCGCCGGAAGCGCCGGCCCCGGTGCTCGTGGACGCGATCACGGCCGGTCTCCTCGGGCGGGTGTTCGAGATCGCGCCGGGGTCCCGGGCGGCCGCGGTCGTCGGCGAGCGGGAGCCGTTCGAGGAGGAGCGCACGCTGCTCGGCAAGCCCACCCCGTTCGTCGGGCGCGACCGGGAGCTGCGCGCCCTGGAGGACCTGTTCGACGAGTGCGCCGACGAGCCGTGCGCGCGGGCGGGGCTCGTGATCGCGGCGGCGGGGATGGGCAAGTCGCGCCTGCGCCTCGAGTTCGTGCGGCGGCTCAGGGGGCGCAGCGAGCCGGCCGAGATCTGGATCGCGCAGGCGGATCCGGCGCGCGTGGGGGCGCCCCTCGGCCTGCTCGGGCAGGTGGTGCGCCGCGCGGCGCACCTCGTCGACGGCGAGCCCCTCGAGCGCCGCCGCGAGCAGCTCGCCGCGCGCGTGGCCCGGCACGTGGCGCCGGACCTCCGGGAGCGGGTGACCGAGTTCCTGGGCGAGATGGTCGGCACGCCGTTCCCGGACGAGGCGCGGGTGCAGCTGCGCGCGGCGCGGCGCGATCCGCTGCTCATGGGCGACCAGATCCGCCGAGCGTGGGTGGACTTCGTCGACGCCGAGTGCCGGGCCGGCCCGGTGCTGCTCGTGCTGGAGGACCTGCACTGGGGGGACCTCCCGACCGTGCAGAGCGTCGACGCGGCGTTGCGCCTGCTGGCGGAGCGCCCGCTCATGGTGCTCGCCGTGGCGAGGCCGGAGGTGCGCGCGACCTTCCCCGCCCTCTGGGCCGAACGGGGGACGATGGAGCTCGGGCTCGGCGAGCTGCCTCGCCGCGCGTGCGAGCGGATGGTGCAGGCCGCGCTGGGCGAGCGCGCCTCGGCGGAGCACGTGACGGAGATCGTCCGGCGCGCCGCGGGCAATCCGTTCTTCGTGGAGGAGCTCGTGCGCGCGACCGCCGAGGGCCGGGACGCGCGCGAGGCGCCGGAGACGGTGCTGGCGATGGTGCAGGCGCGCTTCAAGGACCTCGACGCCGAGGAGCGGCGGCTCTTGCGCGCCGGCAGCGTGCTCGGCGAGGTGTTCTGGCAGGGCGCGGCGGCGCGCCTGCTGGGGCTGGGGCAGGACGGAGGCGCGGCGCTCGGCGCGCGGCTCGCGGATCTGGAGCGGCGCGAGTGGATCGTGCGGCGGCCCGAGCCACGGTTCGCCGGCGAGGCGGAGTTCGCCTTCCGGCACGGGCTCGTGCGCGAGGCGGCCTACACCATGCTGACCGAGGTGGATCGGCGGCTCGGCCACCGGCTCGCCGGCGCCTGGATGGAGGAGGCCGGCGAGCGCGACGCGCTGGTGCTGGCGGAGCACTTCGAGCGCGGCGAGGAGCTCGCGGCGGCAGCGCGGTGCTACGAGCGCGCGGCGGAGCAGGCGCTGGAGGCGAGCGATCTCGATGGCGCGCTCGCGCGGGTGGACCGGGCTTTCGCCTGCGCGCCGGGAGAGGACGCGGCGGGGCGGCTCCACGCGCTCGCGGCGACCGCGCACAACTGGCGGGGGGCGTTCATCGAGGCGGAGCGCGCGGCGAAGGCGGCGGTGACCCTGGCGCCCGCCGGGGGCAAGGCTGCCTACACCGCGCTGGCGATGCTCTCCTGGGCGAGCGGGGCGCTCGGGAAGGCGGAGCAGATCGAGGCGGTGGCGTCGTCGCTGCCGCTCGACCGGAAGGGCACGGCGCTCGACCGGGATTTCGTTCTCGCCTGGTACAGCACCATCGTGTCGCTGCGGGAACTCGGACGTCACACCACGGCTGCGGCCCTCGAGCGGCTCATGGACGAGGTGCAACCGGAGTATCTGGAGCCCGGCCTGGCGGGGCACGTCTACGCGACGAGAAGCGTTGCGGCGTGCTACCCGCCTCGCCGACTCGATCTCGCCCTGCGCTTCATGGTTGCTGCATGCCAAGCCTACGAGCGCGACGGCGCGCGGCGGGACGCGTGCCTGATGCGCGTCAACTTGAGCGTGCTGCACCAAGAGTTGGGCGCTTACGGACCAGCAGAGCCCACGCTCCACGAAGCGAAGCGGGTCGCAGTTGAGCTCAACCTGCCGTACGTGGCGATTTCAGCCACCATCCAGCTGGCGCGCAACAGCCTGGCACGGGGACAGAGCACCACGGCCAAGGCGCTGGCGGCTGGGGTCGTCGAGGAGGTGCGGGCGCTTGGCAATGGCAGACAGATGGGCCAAGCCTTGGTGCTGATCGCGCAAGCTCTGCTCGATCTTGGAGAGCTCGCAGAGGCGCGCGCACAGGTAACGACGGCGATCAACGAGACGCAGGCATATCCCGGTCCGCACGCCCTCGCACAAGCCACGCTCGCCCACACCCTGCTCCGACAAGGGCACGCGATCGAGGCGCTCGCAGCGGCGCGCACAGCGATCGAGCTCCTGGAGCACATCGGGGGCCTCGAAGAGAATAATGCGCCCGTGCACCTCGCCTGGATCGAGGCGCTCCACGCCTGCGGCGACGGCGACGCGGCCCGGAGAGCGCTCGCCTCCGCCCGGGATCAGCTGCGCGCCGAGGCGGACGCCATCGAGTCCCCCGCCCTGCGCCGCAGCTTCCTCGAAGCCGTGCCGGAGCACGCCCGCATCCTTGCGCTCGCGGAGGAATGGGGGTTGGCGGACGGGTGACAGGCACGGCTGGCGCTCAGCGCGCTGCTCCTCGTCCGTTGTCGATCCAGCTCGAGATCTCCTTCCGCGGCTCCGCTTCGCTCTCGAGCAGCTCCCTCAACCTCGACGCGAAGGACACGGGCGGCCGCCCGAGCACCGCCCCGAGGAGCGGATCCACGATGGCCGCCTCGCCCGCCTCCAGCGCCGGATACGTGGACGCCCAGAACCTCGCGACATCTCCGTTCGCGCTGTTTCGCCGCACGAACTCGTCTCGGCTCACCACCGAGAAGCGTATCTCGCGGCCGACGATGGTCGAGAGGAGCGCCGTCGTCTGCTCCAGCGTGTACGCCTCCGGCCCGGCGAGGGTTATCGTCTCGTCTTCATATCCGCCGCCCGCGATGATCCTCGCCGTCGCTTCTCCGAGGTTGTCCCGCGCAGCCCAGGCGACCGCCCCGTCGCCCGGCACGACCACCTCGTCGTGCCCGGCGCCGAAGAACCCGAGAAAGACGGGGTAGCTCTCCATGTATACGCCTTCTCGGATGATCGTGTAGGTGACCCCGCGCGCTCTCAGGTAGGCTTCCGTATCGAGGTGCGCCCTCATCACGGCTGCCTTGCTGTCTTGCCCGAAGGCGAGAGAGGTGTAGTAGATGTGCCTCACCCCCGCCTTGACCGCCGCGTCGATCGCGTTCTTGTGCGCCGTGACCCGCAGCTCGTCGGAGAAGGAAGGGTGGGAGACGATCAGCAGCTTGTCTCCACCTCGGAACGCGTCTTCCAGGGATCCGGGATCGCTATAGTCCCCCGCCCTCACCTGCACTCCCGCCTTGGCGATCTCTCCGTGAGCCAGGCGGTTGTGGAGGGAGACGATGATCTCGGACGGTGGGACCAGCTTGAGGATGTGCTTGAGGACGGACGAACCGAGGTGCCCCGTTGCGCCAGTGAGGATGATCATGGCGGAGAGTCTATGGTCGCGCCCGGGCGTGCGGCGAGGGCGAGAGCTGCGCTTCTCTTGCCAGATCCTGCGATCAGGCGCGCTACGGCTTCCGGAAGCGCGCCGCGTAGTCGCCGGGAGCGGCGCCGAAGTGGCGCTTGAAGTCGCGGGTGAAGTGCGAGGCGCTCTCGTACCCGGCGCGCTGCGCTGCTTCGCTCCCGCGCAGGCCAGAGAGCAGGAGCGCCCGCGCGTGGTCCAGGCGCAGCTGCTTCAGGTAGCGCATCGGCGAGACGCGAGCGACGGCGCGGAACCGATGAGCGAAGTGCGAAGGGCTCATGGCGACGTGCCGCGCCACCTCCTCCACGGACAGCGGCCGCTCGACGTTCGCGCGGAGGAAGCGCATCGCCGCCTGGATCTTGTCCGCGTCACGATCGCGCCTCACGGCGCCTCGAACCATCGCGGCGGCCTCCGAGCGGAGCAGGCGAAAGACGAGCTCCTCGAGCGCCAGGGGCGCGACGATCCGGCGCTCCACCGGGTCGCGGATCGCGCGGAGCAGCCGCACGACGGCGTCCTCGATCGGCGTATCGAGGTCCGAGACGAGCGCGGAAGCCGCCTCGGCCGCGGGTTCGGCGCTCACGTCGGCCAGCGCGAGCAGCATCCTGGCGATCGCGTCCGGTGGGATCTCGAGGCTCATGGCGAGGTAAGGAGAGGAGCTGTCGGCCTCGGTCACCGCCTCTTCGAAGGCCGCCTCCCTCGCCACCACGGCATAGCGCGAGGCGTCGTACTCGAGCTCGACGTCATCGAACCGCGCCGTCGTCCGGCCTTGGCCCACCACCGTGAGCGTCGGACCGAGGGCGTGCAGGATCCGACAGGTCGAAGGGCGCGACACGCGGACGAACTTCAGGCCGGGAAACGCCGCGTCCGTGCACCCTTCGGCTTCCGCCTGGCTGGCGATGAGCGCCGAGCGTTCGCCGACTGGCGCCGTGCGATGGAGCCCTGCGGCGTGCGGGCCCTTCGATCCGTGCCGGAGCCGAGCCGTGGATGTTGGCAGCATCTGCCAGCGTACACCGCGCCGCTCATCGACGCACGAGCGCTCCGGAGCCTGCGGGCCAGGCAGCTCGGCGGCATCCCCCCGGTGAAGCCATGCGAAACGCAGCGCTCGACCTCACTTGCGCAGAGCGCTGGCGACCTGGCCGACGAGCGTGGCCCACGGCATGTCGAGCGCGGCGTAGACGGCGCCCGCCTCCGGACGGCCGTTGTCCTTGAGGATCTCGACCATCAAGGTCGCGTAATCGGACAGGGTGACGCCGGCCTGCTGCATGCGGAACAGGTTCACGTCGTGCTTGGTCTCGCTGAACGTCCCGGAGGCGTCGACGGCCACGTACGCGTCCAGTCCGCGCGCGACGGCCGTCATCGCCGGGAAGCCCGCGCACACCTCGAGCGAGATACCGGCGAAGATCAGCTTCTTGCGGCCGGTGGCGTCGATGGCCCTGGCGACGCGCGGGTCGTCGTAGGCGTTCACGGTCGAGCGATCGATGATCTCGACGCCGGGCAAGGCTTCGACGAGCTCGGGGAAGGTCGGCCCCCACATGCTGTCGCGCGCCGTCGTGGTGACGACGATCGGCAGCTTGAGCGCCCTGGCGGCCTTCGCCAGGGCGACGACGTTGTGCTTCAACTCGCCCGTCGAGTAGTCGCGGACGCCGGTCATGAGGCCGACCTGGTGGTCGACCAGGATGACGGCGGCGTTGTCCTGGGTGAGCGGCTCGTACTTGCGATTGGTCAATGGGTCCTCCTGCGTTCGTCTCTGGATCCGGGTGGGTCCGGAGCTTCAGGGTCACGACCGCTTGCCGTGACGACGCGAGGACTATCCGCTGGACGAGCATCCCAAAAGACGTCAAATTTCGAACTCAGCGTCCAGTCGATTGGACGATGGGTGGAACATGCTGGATCTGAACGATTTTTTCCTGTTCGTGCAGGTGGTCGACCGGGGGGGATTCACGGCCGCGAGCCGCACGCTGCGGACCCCCAAATCGACGCTCAGCTACCGCATGCAGCAGCTCGAGAACAACCTCGGGGTCCGGCTTCTCAACCGCACGTCGCGCAAGTTCGGGACGACGGATGCGGGCGATGATTTCTATCGGCACGCGGTCAGCATGCTCCGCGAAGCCGAGCTGGCCGAGGCCACGATCCGCCAGCGCCTGGGCGAGCCGAGCGGCACGATACGCTGCACCGGCGGCGTGGCGACGATGCAGTTTGCGATGTCCGACATCGTCGCGGATTTCCTGGTGCAGTACCCGAAGGTCAACGTCGTCGTGCACGCGGTCGACCGCGCCGTCGACATCGTCGGGGAGAGCTTCGACGTCGCGATCAGAGCGCACTCCGATCCGCTGCCGGACTCCACTCTGGTCCAGCGGACGCTCGCGCCCGCCCCCTGGTACCTGTTCGCCGGCTCCGACTACCTCGACGAGAAAGGCGAGCCGCAGAGACCCCAGGACCTGCGCGAGCATCCATCGCTGTTCATGATGCGGACCGGGGTCGAGCCGGTCTGGCGACTGCGCCACGCGCGTCAGGCCAGGAACGAGGCGGTGGTGCCGCTGAAGCCGCGGCTGTTGAGCGACGACATGGTCGGCCTGCAGCAGGCGGCGATCCGAGGTCTCGGGATCGTCGCCCTGCCCGGCTACATCTGCCGGGCGGCCGTGAAGTCCGGCAAACTGCGCCGGGTGCTGCCGAGCTGGATCGCGGGCGACTCCACGATCACCGCGCTCATCCCTTACAGGCAGGGGCTGCTCCCATCGGTGCGCGTCTTCCTCGATCACCTGGCGGCCGAGCTTCCGAAGACCGTGCTGGTGTAGGTCGTCCAACCAGCTGGACGCTAAGTCTCAAACTCGGCGTCTTTTCGGTCGACGTCTCCCGCCCCTAGATTGGCCTCCAGGGACGCAGATGTCTGGAGGACGATCGATCTCGGGAGCGTCCCGACCTGGCCACTTCTTGTAGATCAAGGTCCCACGCCACGCGCGACACGTCGCTCTGCGCGGACGGCGGAGCCATGTCCAGCGACGGAGAACGACGATGACGGAAACGCAGTTGCAGGATCATCAATGGAGCAAAGCGGAGATCATCAAGCTCTCGTCCGAGGAGCGGCAGCGCGAAGTCGCCCTGCGCGAGCGGTTCGCCAGCTTCTGGGCGACGGCGACGGGAGACCAGAGAGCCGTCTACGATGCTTTCATCTCCGGTTCTCCTTTGACCAGCGACGTCACGCTCGAACCTGTCGACGAGGCGAGCGCGCGGGGCTTCTTCATCCGTCCGCAGCTGGCCGAGCCGAAGCGCGCGATCCTCTTCCTGCACGGCGGCGGCTACGTCCTCGGCTCGGCGAAGGCATACCGCGGATTCGTCAGCCAGATCGTCAGCCGCACGAAGGTCCCGGCGCTCGTCATCGATTATCCTCTGGCGCCCGAAGCTTCGCTGCCGGCCGCTCCGGACGCGGCGCGGGCCGCTTACCTGTATCTGGTCGCCAAGGGCTTCGACCGCATTGCGATCGTCGGCGACTCCGCGGGCGGCGGCCTCACGCTCGTGACGCTGGCGGGTTTGACCGGGAAGCCCGCTGGCCCGGCGCCGGTCGCGGGCGTCGTGTTCTCGCCGTGGGCAGACCTTTCCTTCACCGGCGCGTCGATGACGGATCCGGGCATCGTCGACCCGTTGATCAGCCACGACTACCTGCAGGACTGCGCCCGCAAGGTTGTCGGCGCCCACAGCGCCTCCGATCCGCTCGCCTCGCCACTGTTCGGCGACCTGAAAGGCCTGCCGCCGCTCCTCATCCAGGTCGGCACCGACGAGCGCCTCCTCGACGATTCCAGGCAGTACGCCGATCGCGCGGCGAAGGCCGGAGTCCCCGTCGATCTCCAGATCTTCGAGGGCATGCACCACGTCTTCCAGCTCGACGTCGCGCACCTCGAGACCAGCAGGAACGCGCTCGGTCGCGCCGCGCGCTTCCTCCGCGACGCCTTCGATCGCTGCTGAGAGGAACCCGCCAGAAAAGGAGAACCTCCAGTGGCCAACGAAACCCAGAAATATGATGTCGTCATCGTCGGCGGCGGGTCCGCAGGCGCCGTGCTCGCGAACCGCCTGAGCGCAAACCGGGACCGTCGGGTTCTCTTGCTGGAAGCTGGCCAGGCCTACACGCCGGCGAAGACTCCGGACGTGATCGCGAACGCGGACCGCGTGGGCGGCGATCGCGATCACGACTGGGGCTACCACACCCAGGATCACCTCGGGCTCGGTCACGACGTGAACGCGATTCGCGGCAAGGTGCTGGGCGGCAGTTCGGGCGTGAACGCGGCGGTCGCGATCCGCGCCAGGCCGTCCGACTTCGCGCGCTGGGCGACGCACGGCGTCGAAGGCTGGTCGTTCGAGGACGTGCTGCCGATCTACAAGGCGATGGAGAACACGCCCACCGGCGACGACGCCTGGCACGGGCGCACCGGCCCCTTCCCGATCCGGCAGCGGACGATGGAGGAGAACACCCCGTCGATGCGCGCGTTCGCGCTCGCCGCGGAGAGGTGCGGCCTCGCGCGCGTGACCGACTTCAACGGCGCCGAGCAGCACGGGGTGTCGCCCTACACATTGAATGTCGTCGACGGCAAGCGGATCAACACCGGCATGGCCTACCTCACGGAAGACGTACGCCGCCGGGCGAACCTGATGATCAGCGGATGCGTCGAGGTCGACAGCGTCGTATTCGAAGGCCGCCGCGCGACCGGCGTGCGGCTCGTCGGCGGCGAGACCATCGCGGCCGGTCAGGTGATCCTGTCGGCCGGCGCGTACGGCAGCCCCGCGATCCTGATGCGTTCCGGCATCGGCCCGTCGTCGCATCTGAAGGAGCTCGGCATCCCCGTCATCGTCGAGGCTCCGGTCGGCCAGCGGCTGAAGGAGCACCCGTTCTACTACAACGTCTATGCGCTGAAGCCCGAGGCCAGGTCGATGACGCCGGTCGCCGGCGCGATCATCTGGACCCGGTCCAGCGAGGCGGGCGCGGACGAGCTCGACCTTCACATCTCCGGCACGCACATCTTCGATCCGGCCCGGAGCCCGACCGGAGGGGCGATCGTGCTGGCCTGTTCGGTGACGCTGCCGAAGTCGAGGGGATCGATCCGCCTGGCGAGCCGCGATCCCCGTGCGATGCCGCTGATCCGCTTCAACTTCTTCGAGGACCGCAGCGACCTGCGGCGGATGATGGAAGCTGTGCGCCTGTCGCGCAAGATCGGCAGGACCGCGCCGTTCAGCGACGTGGTCGAGCTGGAGATGACCCCCGGCAAGGACGTGCAGGACGACGCCGCCCTGGAGAAGGTGATCATCGCGCAGGTCGACGGCTACTCCCACCCGACATCATCCGTCCCGATGGGCGGACCGAACGATCCGGGCGCGGTCGTCGATGCAGGGGGCGCGGTCCGCGGCGTCGATGGCCTGCACGTCGTCGATGCGTCGATCATGCCGGACATCATCTCGGCGCCGACGAACGTGACGACGATCATGATCGCCGAGGCCATCAGCCGGAAGCTCTGAGGCGACGAGCGCCCCGCGCCGGGAGCGCGGCCCTCGTGCGGTGGCCGCGAGCGTGAGCCGGGCGGCCCGCGCCCCTCAGGGCAGGACGCGCGTCGCCCGGGCCGCCGCGAGCTCCGCGCCGCCCGCCCACGGCGCCTGGGCCTCCAGCTTGCGCAGGACCATCCACGGCAGCGCGAGCACGCCGAACGCCGCGATCAGCAGCCGGCTCTCCTTGCCGGCATCCACCGTTGAATACGGCCGCGTGGGGATCGTGTGCCCGTCGGGCGGGCGAGGTTCGAGGGCACGGATCGCCCAGTCATCGCCGAGATTGATGACGGCAGAATTGCCGCCGAATCGGGGGAGGAACACTCGTCGAATCGAGCAGGCCCCTCACGCACCCTCTGGCACGTTTGATGCCAAACCCCGATGAGGGGTTGCGATGCCTGCCACCATCCTTTTCCTGAGCGCCAACCCTTCCGGCACCGCGCGGCTCGAGCTCGACGAGGAGTACCGCGACATCGAGGACGAGCGGATGCGAGCGCGCCTGCGCGACGCCTTCGAGCTGCGCCCCGTGCTCGCGGCGCGCATCGACGACGTGCGCCGTGCGCTCGCCCTGCACAGGCCCGCTGTGGTGCACTTCGGCGGCCACGGGCAGCACGCCGGGCCAGCCGCCGGCGGACGGGACGTACGCCCGGTACCGGGCGCCGGAGACCGCCCCGGCGAGCGCACGGAGCTCTTGCTCAACGACGACGCCGGGCGCCCCGCGCCGGTCCCCATCGAGGCGCTCGCGGAGCTGTTCCGGCTCGAGGGCGGCTCGGTGCGCTGCGTGGTGCTCAACGCCTGCGCCTCGCTCGAGCAGGCCAAGGCCATCGCGCAGCACGTGGACTGCGCCATCGGGACGTCGCGCGCCATCACCGACAAGGCTGCATTGGCCTTCGCGAAGGGGTTCTACGGCGCTCTCTTCAACGGCGACACGATCGAGAAGGCCTTCGCTTCGGGCCGCAACGAGGTCGCTCTCGTGCGCAGCGACGAGCCCACGGTGTTCGAGCTCTGCCCGCGCGTCCCGGGGACATCGGAGAAGATCCGCCTCGCGGAGCTGCCGAAGGTGCAGTTCAGGATGCCGCTCGCGCGCAATCCGTCCTTCGTCGGCCGCGACGAGGAGCTCGCGCGGCTGCACGGGATGCTTCAGGACGTGCGGCCCGGCGGCAGGCGGCCCGTGATGCTCACGGGAATGGGCGGGATCGGCAAGACGCAGCTCGCTGTCGAGTATGCCTTCAGGCACCACGCGAGCTACCGGGACGGGGTCTACTTCATCAACGCCGCCGGCGACGACTGGCGCCCGGAGCTCAAGAAGCTCGCGATCGAGCTGGGACTGAAGGCGGAAGGCGCGCCGGAGGCGGAACGGCAGCTCCGGCTGGTGGCGGCCCTCGAGGAGTACCTGCGGGCTCGGCCCGAGGCGCTTGTGATCTTCGACTTCGTCGAGAACCCCGCCGATCTCGAGACAGACCGCGCGGCCGGCCTCGTGCCGGCGAGCCTGGGATGCCGGGTGCTCGCGACGACGCGACGGCGCGACGCGCGCTTCGAGAGCATCGATGTCCCTGAATTGCCGGAGGACGCCGCGGTGGAGCTCCTGCTCTCGCGGCGGAGAGCGCGGGAGCCGGCCGACGACCCCGTCGTGGCGCGCACCATCTCCGGGCGGTTCGGCGCGATGCCGCTGGCCATCGCGCTCGCGGCGGCGTTCCTGGGCAAGAACCCCGACATCTCGCTCGCGGGCTACGCGCGCCGGATGGAAAGGTATGGACTGCTGCCGGCGACGGACACGACCGGCGTCACGCCCGAAGAGCTCGCGACGCGGCACGAGGCCACGGTGAAGGCAACGCTGCAATCGCAGTGGGACGCGCTGGAGAACGCCGACGCACGGCAAGTGCTGAAGACAGCCGCGCTGCTGGACGTCGCCGCGGACATCCCGCAGGCGCGCCTCTCGCTGCTCACCGGGCTCGAGAGCGAGGCAGAAGAAGGGTTCCCGGGCCGGCTCCACGACGCGCTCCGGGAGATCAGCGCGCTGTCGTTCCTCGAGCCGATGAGGGGGCGCGACGTTGTCCGCCTGGAGCCCCTCGTCTGGGAGTTCGCGCGGCAGAAGATCGACGCACTGGAGGCGTTCGCGGCGGCCTGCGGGGAGCGGCTTGGCGAGGCGCTCCGGGACATGGATCGGCTGCACAAGGAGGTGGCGAAGAGAAAGATCGATGAGGTGCTCACGGATCTGCGGATCGGGATCAAGCTCGCGGGGGCTCCCGGGCGACCCAGGCTGGAGGCGCTGAGCCGGCCACTGGATCGAGAGTCTCACAGCTTGCGCAGGTGGGATCCGACGAAGGCGCCCGGGTTCCTCCTCCAGCAGCTCCGCAATCGTTGCCTGGACATGGGGATCGAGGAGGTGCGGGAGCGGGCGGAAGCGAAGCTCATGGCGCAGCGGTGGTCCTGGCTGCGCGAGCGCTTTCGGACCAGCAGTGAGTCCGAGGCGCTGGTGCGCACGCTCGATGGGCACACCGATTCTGTGTCCGGCGTGGCGGTGACATCGGATGGCCGATTCGCCATTTCCGCCTCGTGGGATGATACAGTCAAGATGTGGAACCTCGATACAGGGCAGCTCCTCCGCACCCTCGAGGCTCATCCTTTTGATGTGGCCGACGTGGCGGTAACGGCGGATGGACGATTCGCCGTCTCTGCCTCGGGGGACAGCACTCTCAAGGTCTGGGACCTGGCGACGGGCCAGCTCCTCCGCACCCTCGAAGGGCATACCAGCTCCGTGAACGGTGTGGCGGTGACGACGGACGGACGAGTCGCTGTCTCCGCCTCGCAAGACAAGACGCTCAAGGTCTGGAACCTGGCGACGGGCCAGCTCCTCCGCACCCTCGAAGGGCACACCGGTCCTGTGTCCGGCGTGGCGGTGACGACGGATGGCCGATTCGCCATCTCCGCCTCGCAAGACAAGACGCTCAAGGTCTGGGACCTGGCGACGGGCCAGCTCCTCCGCACCCTCGAAGGGCATACCGATCCTGTGCTCGGCGTGGCGGTGACGGCGGATGGTCGATTCGCCGCCTCCGCCTCGCAAGACAAGACGCTCAAGGTCTGGAACCTGGCGACGGGCCAGCTCCTCCGCACCCTCGAAGGGCACACCGGTCCTGTGTCCGGCGTGGCGGTGACGACGGATGGCCGATTCGCCATCTCCGCGTCCTGGGACAAGACGCTCAAGGTATGGGATCTCGCGACGGGGCAGCTCCTCCGCACCCTCGAAGGGCATACGGATGGTGTGCGCGATGTGGCGGTGACGGCGGATGGCCGATTCGCCGTCTCCGCCGCTGCTTACTGGGACGAGACGCTCAAGGTGTGGGACCTCGCGACGGAACAGGCCGTCCGGCCCCTTGAAAAGCATACCTCCGCTGCGGTAGGCGTGGCGGCGACGGCGGATGGCCGATTCGCCGCCTCCGCCTCCTGGGACAAGACGCTCAAGGTGTGGGACCTCGGGACAGGGCAGGTCCTCCACACCCTCGAAGGGCATACCTCTGCTCTTGCCGGCGTGGCAATGACGGGGGATGGCCGCTTCGCCGTCTCCGCCTCCTGGGACAAGACGCTCAAGGTGTGGGGCCTCGCGACGGGCCAGCTCCTCCGCACCCTCGAAGGGCATACCGATACTGTGTACGGCGTGGCGGTGACGGCGGATGGCCGCTTCGCCGCCTCCGCCTCCTGGGACAAGACGCTCAAGGTGTGGGACCTCGGGACAGGGCAGCTCCTCCACACCCTCGAAGGACATACCCGTGCTGTCGCCGGCGTGGCAGTGACGGCGGATGGCCGCTTCGCCGTCTCCGCCTCCTGGGACAATACGCTCAAGGTATGGGACCTCGGGACAGGGCAGCTCCTCCGCACCCTCGAAGGGCATACCGATATTGTGGCCGGCGTGGCGGTGACGGCGGATGGCCGCTTCGCCGTCTCCGCCTCCTTGGACAAGACGCTCAAGGTATGGGATCTCGGGACAGGGCAGCTCCTCCACACCCTGGAAGGGCATACCTCGGCTGTGACCGGCGTGGCGGTGACGGCGGATGGCCGCTTCGCCGTCTCCGCCTCCCCGGACAAGACGCTCAAGGTGTGGGACCTGATAACGGCCGCGCAGCCCGTCACGATCATGGAAATCCACACTCTCGCGCGTTGCTGCGCCACCACGGCCGACGCCAAGACCATCCTCGCTGGAGACATGGCGGGCGCGCTGCACGTCCTCGACTGGATCCATCCGCCGATCCCTTGACGCACCCCGGCGCGTCGGCCGTGGCTGGCCGCCGCGCCACGCTGTCGGCACATGCATCAACGGCTCGATCGGATTGCCACCGTCATGCATACGAATTGTTGCCTAGAGTGACCTGCTGGTGTGCCGCATGGACGATGGCTCGACCCGGCAGGGCCGAGAGTAGTTCCTCACCTGTGCGGTGACTCGCTGAAGTCGTCCGCCGCTGATATCAGGCGAGGTTCGTCCGAGGCCAGTGCCTCAATCCTGGAAAGCGGCCCGAGCCCGACAGGGAGAATTGCCGACGAATCGGGGGAGGAAAACTCGTCGAATCGAGCAGGACACTCACGCATCCTCTGGTACGTTTGATGCCAAACCCCGATGAGGGGTTGCGATGCCTGCCACCATCCTTTTCCTGAGCGCCAACCCTTCCGGCACCGCGCGGCTCGAGCTCGACGAGGAGTACCGCGACATCGAGGACGAGCGGATGCGAGCTCGCCTGCGCGACGCCTTCGAGCTGCGCCCCGTGCTCGCGGCGCGCATCGACGACGTGCGCCGTGCGCTCGCCCTGCACAGGCCCGCGGTGGTGCACTTCGGCGGCCACGGGCAGCACGCCGGGCCAGCCGCCGGCGGACGGGACGTACGCCCGGTACCGGGCGCCGGAGACCGCCCCGGCGAGCGCACGGAGCTCTTGCTCAACGACGACGCCGGGCGCCCCGCGCCGGTCCCCATCGAGGCGCTCGCGGAGCTGTTCCGGCTCGAGGGCGGCTCGGTGCGCTGCGTGGTGCTCAACGCCTGCGCCTCGCTCGAGCAGGCCAAGGCCATCGCGCAGCACGTGGACTGCGCCATCGGGACGTCGCGCGCCATCACCGACAAGGCTGCATTGGCCTTCGCGAAGGGGTTCTACGGCGCTCTCTTCAACGGCGACACGATCGAGAAGGCGTTCGCTTCGGGCCGCAACGAGGTCGCTCTCGTGCGCAGCGACGAGCCCACGGTGTTCGAGCTCTGCCCGCGCGTCCCGGGGACATCGGAGAAGATCCGCCTCGCGGAGCTGCCGAAGGTGCAGTTCAGGATGCCGCTCGCGCGCAACCCGTCCTTCGTCGGCCGCGACGAGGAGCTCGCGCGGCTGCACGGGATGCTTCAGGACGTGCGGCCCGGCGGCAGGCGGCCCGTGATGCTCACGGGAATGGGCGGGATCGGCAAGACGCAGCTCGCTGTCGAGTATGCCTTCAGGTACGAAGCGAGCTATCGCGACGGGGCCTACTTCGTCAACGCCGCCGGCGACGACTGGCGGCCGGAGCTGAAGAAGCTCGCGATCGCGCTGGGACTGAAGGCGGAAGGCGCGCCGGAGGCGGAGCGGCAACTCCGGCTGGTGGCGGCGCTCGGGGACTACCTGCGGGCGCGACCCGAGGCGCTGGTGATCTTCGACTTCGTCGAGACCCCAGCCGATCTCGAGACGGACCGCGCGGCCGGCCTCGTGCCGGCGAGCCTGGGATGCCGGGTGCTCGTGACGACGCGACGGCGCGACGCGCGCTTCGAGAGCATCGATGTCCCGGTGTTACCGAAGGACGCCGCAGTGACGCTCCTGCTCTCGCAGCGGAGAGCACGGGAGCCGGCCGACGACCCCGCCGTGGCCCGCGCCATCAGCCGGCGGTTCGGCGCGATGCCGCTGGCCGTCGCGCTCGCGGCGGCGTTCCTGGGCAAGAACCCCGACATCTCGCTCGCTGGTTACGAGCGCCGGATGGAGAAGTACGGCCTGTTGCGGGCGACGGACACGACCGGCGTCACGCGCGAAGAGCTCGCGACGCGGCACGAGGCCACGATGATGGCGACGCTGCAGTCGCAGTGGGACGCGCTGGAGAACGCCGACGCACGGCAGGTGCTGAAGACGGCCGCGCTGCTGGACGTGGCCGCGGACATCCCGCAGGCGCGCCTGTCGCTGCTCACCGGGCTCGAGAGTGAGGCAGAAGAAGGGTTCCCGGGCCGGCTCCAGGGCGCGCTCCGGGAGATCAGCGCGCTGTCGTTCCTCGAGCCGATGAGGGGGCAGGACCGTGTCCGCCTGGAGCCCTTGGTGTGGGAGTTCGCGCGGCAGAAGATCGACGCCCCGGAGGCGTTCGCCGCGGCCTCCGGGGAACGGCTGGGCGAGGCGCTCCGGGACATGGATCGGCTACACAGGGAGGTGACGCAGAGGGAAATTGACGAGGTGCTCACGGATCTGCGGATCGGGGTCAAGCTCGCGGGGGCTGCCGGGCGCGCCAGGCTGGAGGCGCTGAGCCGGCCGCTGGATCGAGAGTCCAGCGTCCTGCGCAGGTGGGATCCGGCCAAAGCACCCGGGTTCCTCCTCCAGCAGCTCCGCAATCGATGCCTGGACATGGGGATCATGGAGGTGCGTGAGCGGGCGGAAGCGAAGCTCGGGGAGCACCGGTGGTCCTGGCTGCGTGAGCGGTTTCCCTTCAGCCGTGACTCCGAGGCGCTCCTCCGCATCCTCGAAGGGCATGCGAATTCTGTCCAAGGCGTGGCGGTAACATCGGATGGCCGCTTCGCCGTCTCCGCCTCCACCGACAAGACGCTCAAGGTGTGGGATCTCGCGACGGGGCAACTCCTCCGCACCCTTGAAGCGCATACCGAGCCTGTGAATGCCGTGGCGGTGACATTGGATGGCCGCTTCGCTGTCTCCGCCTCCACCGACAAGACGCTCAAGGTGTGGGACCTCGCGACGGGGCAGCCCCTCCGCACCCTCCAAGGGCATGCGGATTCTGTCGAAGGCGTGGCGGTGACATCGGATGGCCGCTTTGCCGTCTCCGCCTCCACCGACAAGACGCTCAAGGTGTGGGACCTCGCGACGGGGCAGCTCCTCCGCACCCTCCAAGGGCATACTCGTGAGGTGATGGCGGTGGCGGTGACATCGGATGGCCGCCTCGCCGTCTCCGCCTCCTGGGACGAGACGCTCAAGGTGTGGGACCTCGCGACCGGGCTTCTCCTCCGCACTCTCGAAGGGCATACCTCTCATGTCGACGGCGTGGCGGTGACATCGGATGGCCGCCTCGCCGTCTCCGCCTCCACCGACAAGACGCTCAAGGTGTGGGATCTCGCGACGGGGCAGCTCCTCCGCACCCTCCAAGGCCATACGTCTTTCGTGCAAGGCGTGGCGGTGACGTCGGATGGCCGCCTCGCCGTCTCCGCCTCCTGGGACGAGACGCTCAAGGTGTGGGATCTCGCGACGGGGCAACTCCTCCGCACCTTCGAAGAGCATACCGGGCTTGTGAATGCCGTGGCGGTGACGTCGGATGGCCGCTTCGCCGTCTCCGCCTCGGGGGACGGCGCGCTCAAGGTGTGGGACCTCGCGACCGCGCAACCCCTCCGTACCCTCGAAGGGCACGCGGATTCTGTTGAAGGCGTGGCGGTGACATCGGATGGCCACCTCGCCGTCTCCGCCTCGCAGGACCAGACGCTCAAGATGTGGAACATCGCGACCGGGCAGCTCCTCCGCACTCTCGAAGGGCATGCCTCGCCTGTGACTGCCGTGGCGGTGACATCGGATGGCCGCTTCGCCGTCTCCGCTTCGGGGGACGGCGCGCTCAAGGTGTGGAACCTCATGACCGGGCTTCTCCTCCGCACTCTTGAAGGGCATGCCTGGCCTGTGACTTCCGTGGCGGTGACGCCGGATGGCCGCCTCGCAGTCTCCGCTGCCGGGGACCAGACGCTCAAGGTGTGGGACCTCGCGACCGGGCTTCTCCTCCACACCCTCGAAGGCCATAGCACGGTGGCGGTGACGCCGGATGGCCGCTTCGCAGTCTCCGCTGCCGGGGACCGGACGCTCAAGGTGTGGGACCTCGCGGCCGGGCAGGTCCTCCGTACCCTCGAAGGCCATACCCAGGCTGTGTACCACGTGGCGATAACGTCGAATGGCCGCTTCGCCGTCTCCGCTTCCCGGGATCAGACACTCAACGTGTGGGATCTCGCGACCGGGCAGATCCTCCGCGCCCTCGAAGGACCCACCAGCTGGGCTTTCGGCATGGCGGTGACGCCGGATGGCCGCTTCGCCGTCTCCGTTTCGGCGGACAGGACGCTCAACGTGTGGGATCTGGTAGAGACGGCCCCGCCCATCACGATCCTGGCAACCCACACGTTCCTACGCTGCTGCGCCATCACGGCGGACGCCAAGGCCATCCTCGCTGGAGACTCCGCGGGCGCGCTGCACTTCCTCGACTGGATCCATCCGCCGCGCGCTTGACGCGCCCCCGGCGGGCTTGCGCTCCGGCGTCAACCGCCCAGCGGCGAGGTTCACGCGCCGCGTAGAGCGGAAACCTCACGCATGATCTGGCACGCGCGATGCGGGACCCCGATGAGGGGTTGCGATGCCTGCCACCATCCTTTTCCTGAGCGCCAATCCTTCCGGCACCAGGCAGCTCGATCTGGACGAGGAGTACCGCGACATCGAGGACGAGCGGATGCGAGCTCGCCTGCGCGACGCCTTCGAGCTGCGCCCCGTGCTCGCGGCGCGCATCGACGACGTGCGCCGTGCGCTCGCCCTGCACAGGCCCGCTGTGGTGCACTTCGGCGGCCACGGGCAGCACGCCGGGCCAGCCGCCGGCGGACGGGACGTACGCCCGGTACCGGGCGCCGGAGACCGCCCCGGCGAGCGCACGGAGCTCTTGCTCAACGACGACGCCGGGCGCCCCGCGCCGGTCCCCATCGAGGCGCTCGCGGAGCTGTTCCGGCTCGAAGGCGGCTCGGTGCGCTGCGTGGTGCTCAACGCCTGCGCCTCGCTCGAGCAGGCCATGGCCATCGCGCAGCACGTGGACTGCGCCATCGGGACGTCGCGCTCGATCACCGACAAGGCCGCGGTGGCCTTCTCGAAGGGGTTCTACGGCGCCCTCTTCAACGGCGACACGATCGAGAAGGCCTTCGCTTCGGGTCGCAACGAGGTCGCTCTCGTGCGGAGCGATGAGCCCGAGGTGTTCGAGCTCTGCCCGCGTGTGCCGGGGACATCGGAGAAGATCCGCCTCGCGGAGCTGCCGAAGGTGCAATTCAGGATGCCGCTCGCGCGCAACCCGTCCTTCGTCGGCCGCGACGAGGAGCTCGCGCGGCTGCACGGGATGATTCAGGACCCGCAGCCCGGCGGTAGGCGGCCCGTGATGCTCACGGGAATGGGCGGGATCGGCAAGACCCAGCTCGCTGTCGAGTATGCGTTCAGGTACGAAGCGAGCTATCGCGACGGGGTCTTCTTCGTCAACGCCGCCAGCGACGACTGGCGGCCGGAGCTGAAAAAGCTCGCGATCGAGCTGGGGCTGAAGGCGGAAGGCGCGCCGGAGGCGGAGCGGCAGCTCCGCCTGGTGGCGGCGCTCGGGGATTACCTGCGGGCGCGGCCCGAGGCGCTGGTGATTTTCGACTATGTCGAGCACCCCACCGATCTCGAGACGGACCGCGCGGCCGGCCTCGTGCCGGCGAGCCTCGGGTGCCGCGTGCTCGTTACCACGAGACGGCGCGACGCGCGCTTCGAGAGCATCGATGTCCCGGTGTTTCCGGAGGACGCCGCGGTGCAGCTCCTGCTCTCGCAGCGGAGGGCACGGGAGCCGGCCGACGACCCCGCCGTGGCGCGCACCATCAGCCGGCGATTCGGCGCGATGCCGCTGGCCATCGCGCTCGCGGCGGCGTTCCTGGGCAAGAACCCCGAGATCCCGCTCGCGGACTACGCGCTTCGGATGGAGAAGTATGGACTGCTGCTGGCGACGGACACGACCGGCGTCGCGCCCGAGGAGCTCGCGACGCGGCACGAGGCCACGGTCAAGGCAACGCTGCAATCGCAGTGGGACGCGCTGGAGAACGCCGACGCACGGCTGGTGCTGAAGACAGCCGCGCTGCTGGACGTCGCCGCGGAGATCCCGCGAGCGCGCCTCTCGCTGCTCACCGGGCTCGAGAGCGAGGCAGAAGAAGGGTTCCCGGGTCGGCTCCAGGGCGCGCTCCGGGAGATCGGCGCGCTGTCGTTCCTCGAGCCGATGAGGGGGCGCGACGTCGTCCGCCTGGAGCCTCTGGTGTGGGAGTTTGCGAAGCAGCACATCGACGCACCGGAGGCGTTCGCCGCGACCTCCGGGGAACGGCTGGGTGAGGCGCTCCGGGACATGGATCGGCTGCACAAGGAGGTGGCGAAGAGAAAGATCGATGAGGTGCTCACGGATCTACGGATCGGGATCAAGCTCGCGGGAGCAGCCGGGCGAGCCAGGCTGGAAGCGCTGAGCCGGCCGCTGGATCGAGAGTCCAGCATCCTGCGCAGGTGGGATCCGGCAAAGGCACCCGGATTCCTCCTCCAGCAGCTCCGCAATCGATGCCTGGACATGGGGATCGAGGAGGTGCGGGAGCGGGCGGAAGCGAAGCTCGGCGAGCACCGGTCGTCCTGGTTGCGCGAGCGGTTTCCCTTCAGCCGTGACTCCGAGGCGCTCCTCCGCACCCTCGAAGGGCATACCGATGCTGTAGACGGAGTGGCGATAACGTCGGATGGCCGCATCGCCGTCTCCGCCTCCTGGGATAAGACCCTCAAGGTGTGGGACCTCGCGACGGGGCAGCTCCTCCGCACCCTCGAAGGGCATACCGATGCTGTGATGGGCGTGGCAGTGACGCCGGATGGCCGCATCGCCGTCTCCGCCTCCTTGGATAAGACCCTCAAGGTGTGGGACCTCGCGACGGGGCAGCTCCTCCGCACCCTCGAAGGGCATACCGATGTTGTGTCCGGCGTGGCGGTGACGCCGGATGGCCGCATCGCCGTCTCCGCCTCCTCGGATAAGACCCTCAAGGTGTGGGATCTCGCGACGGGGCAGCTCCTCCGCACCCTCGAAGGGCATACCGATGTTGTGTCCGGCGTGGCGGTGACGCCGGATGGCCGCATCGCCGTCTCCGCCTCCTCGGATAAGACCCTCAAGGTGTGGGACCTCGCGACGGGGCAGGTCCTCCGCACCCTCAAAGGGCATACCTTTTTTGTGGCGGGCGTGGCGGTGACGCCTGATGGCCGCATCGCCGTCTCCGCCTCCCGGGATAACACCCTCATGGTGTGGGACCTCGCGACGGGGCAGGTCCTCCGCACCCTCGAAGGGCATACCTTTTTTGTGACGGGCGTTGCGGTGACGCCGGATGGCCGCATCGCCGTCTCCGCCTCCTTGGATAAGACCCTCAAGGTGTGGGACCTCGCGACGGGGCAGGTCCTCCGCACCCTCGAAGGGAATACCTTTTTTGTGGCGGGCGTGGCGGTGACGCCGGATGGCCGCATCGCCGTCTCCACCTCCTGGGATAAGACCCTCAAGGTGTGGGACCTCGCGACGGGGCAGGTCCTCCGCACCCTCGAAGGGCATACCAGTGATGTAGGCGGAGTGGCGATAACGTCGGATGGCCGCATCGCCGTCTCCGCCTCCTTGGATAAGACCCTCAAGGTGTGGAACCTCGCGACGGGGCAGGTCCTCCGCACCCTCGAAGGGAATACCAGTAATGTATACGGAGTGGCGATAACATCGGATGGCCGCATCGCCGTCTCCGCCTCCTGGGATAAGACCCTCAAGGTGTGGGACCTCGCGACGGGGCAGGTCCTCCGCACCCTCGAAGGGAATACCAGTAATGTATACGGAGTGGCGATAACATCGGATGGCCGCATCGCCGTCTCCGCCTCCTGGGATAAGACCCTCAAGGTGTGGGACCTCGCGACGGGGCAGGTCCTCCGCACCCTCGAAGGGCATACCGCTGAGGTGCTAGGCGTGGCGGTGACGCCGGATGGCCGCATCGCCGTCTCCGCCTCCAGGGATAAGACCCTCAAGGTGTGGGACCTCTCGACGGGGCAGGTCCTCCGCACCCTCGAAGGGCATACCGCCGGGGTGCTAGGCTTGGCGGTGACGCCGGACGGCCGCATCGCCGTCTCCGCCTCCTGGGATAGGACCCTCAAGGTGTGGGACCTCGCGACGGGGCAGGTCCTCCGCACCCTCGAAGGGCATACCGCTGGGGTGCTAGGCGTGGCGGTGACGCCGGACGGCCGCATCGCCGTCTCCGCCTCCTGGGATAAGACCCTCAAGGTGTGGGACCTTGTAGAGACCGCCCAGCCCATCACGACGCTGGAAACCCATACGTTCATGTATTGCTGCGCCACCACGGCGGACGCCAGGACCATCCTCGCTGGAGACTCTGCGGGCATGCTGCACATCCTCGACTGGCTCCATCCGCCGGTCCCTTGACCCGCCCCCGGCGCGGCGGCCGCGGGCTGGCCGCCGCCCCCCTCGCCCATCGAGGCTCACGTCCTCTTCGTGACGACGCGGAACTGCCTTGCGGTCCAGTCCTCCCCCGGCGCGGATCTCGGGCGCACCTCGCGCTCCGTGTTCTCGTCCGCGTCGAGCGCCTCGCGCAGCCGGTAGAGCGCGTCGTGCGCGGCGGCGTCCCTCGTGGTCAGCGACCGGGTCACGGGCTCGTCGATCGGCGTGTGCAGCAGCCACCAGTAATCTGTATCGCCGACGGTCGCGAAGATCTTGATGATGTCGGTCGACGAGGCGCGCCCCTCGGACAAGAAGAACTGCAACGCGAAAAGGCTCTCCTTCCTGGCAGCCACGGTGGAATACCGCCGCGTGGGCGTCAGGTGCCCCTCGGGCGGCGCGGGTTCGAGGGCGCGGATCCCGTAATCGTCGCCGAGGTCGATGATGGCGACGTTGACATGGCTGTTGCTGTCGTTCACCACGCGGACGAACACCCAGGCGTCAGGCTTCATCACGTACGCGTCGCCGCTCGGCTCGATCACGGTCCCGCCCAGAGGTGGCTTGTCGTGCGACCACTCCGGCGGCGGGGCGAGGAGCTCGATGCGGAGCATGTCCTTCAGCCCTGAAAACGGGGCGGCAACCTCCTGGATGGTCTGATACCGGAGCAGATGGATCAGCCGATCGACCACGGCCCTGGCGGCCTCGGGTGCGTCGACCGACACCGTCCCCACATTCGGAACGGGCTTCCCTGACGCGTCCCAGATCTCGTAGCGTCGATCCTTGTCGATGGCCACCTGGTAATAGTCCGGTGTCCTGCCGGTGCGGAGCTCGAGGAACCCTCGCCCTCCCCGCTCGATCTCGTCTCTCACGGCGCCGAGCGCCTGCTCCTGATCGGTCCCGGGCGGCAGGTCGTCCCGGTGAAAGAGATTGACCGCGCGCCGCAGCGCGATCTCACCCACGTCCTCGAGAACCGCAGGAGCGCCCGGCTTGACGGACGCGATCGCGCCCTCCTCCAGCTTCGCCCAGCTCTCCACGGCCATCGTCGTCTCGACGATGGCGGTGCCCACGCGCCTGTCGCGCTCCGTGAAGTTCGTCGTCTCCGGGAGGTAGATCCCGAACCTGGCGCCCTCGCGGGTCCCCGTCACCTGGCCGGCACCGAGCTTCACCCTCCCCTTCGCCATGTCGATCTCGTTGACCCTCACCGTGCTCACGACCGGCCGCAGCTGTCTCCCGAGGACCTGCCGCGCCCCCTGACCCAGGAGCTGGGGTGTCTGCGACGGGAACCTGCTCTGGACGCCGGCGAGCACGCGCTCGTAGAGCGCCTTCCAGGTCTGGTCGGCGCTCAGCCCGTCGAGCGCCTCGAGGAACGCCGTGGTCAGCACGCCTTGCCGGCCGCCCTTCGCGTCCACCTCCAGCGCTGACTCGACGTCGCGGCACGCCGCGAGGAGCACGTAGTCCCTGGCCTCGGGGAGCCAGGTCGTCCCGATTGCCGCGCGCCGCCCGCTGCCCGTGGCCGCGAGCCGCTGCCACGCGGCGCACAGCTCGTCGTGGGGAGCCACGCCGCCCGTCGGGCGCTCGGTCGTGTCGAGCGTGGGATCGACGCCCTCCGGGGCGCCCGTCGCGCACCGCGGCGCGACGTCGTCTCCACGCGTCGCGCCGCCGGAGTGGCAGCTGTCGAGCACGACGCTCACGGTCGCCTGGTTCTTCGTCGTGAGCGCGTCGAGGTAGTACGCGATGTCGAGATCGCGCAGGTTGCGCGTCGAGGTGTCGCCGATGTCCGTGGGCACGAGCGTCTCGTCGTACCCGTCACGCCCCTTCAGGTCGGGGAAGCTCGTGAGGATGCGGCCCCCGTGGCCGGAGTAATGGATGTACACATGGTCGCCGGGCTGCGTCTCGGCGAGCAGCCTGTCCAGCTCCGCCTTGATGTTGGCGTACGTGGGCCAGGCGCTCCTCGGTCCACCGGGCTGGCCGATCCCGACGTTGGGCGCGACGAGCTTTCTGATCGTGTACGGCATCGGGATCCGGGCACGCAGGAGCTTCTCGACGCGGTCGACGTCGCTCACGCACCCGAGCAACGACCGGTACTCGGCGGTGTTCGGGAGCCGGTTCGGGTAATAGAAATCGATGCCGATGAGCAGCGCCCGGAAGGCCGGGCTCGCGTCCCGAGCGCTGGTCGTCCCCACATCGTCAGACTCCGATTTTGGTAGACCGTTCATGATGTTCCTCGAACGCGTGGGTTATGAAGGCTGCGCCTCGGAGCCAGATCTCGGCCGTGCGGATGGGCCTTCGGTTATATCCATGTGCGGCCCTGTCGCCTTGTTGGACAACCAGCGCGCGGGATGGTCGTACAGCGTGGCTACCTTCAACCCGGTACATCGAATCGTGAACACGAGAGGTCAAGGGAACCCTCTCGCGCTCTCCTCGTTGTCAGCGATCTCCGCGGCATGTGCCCCCTTCATCGGGGCAGATCCGGGCTGGAGGAGATTCCATATCAAAATGAAATCATTGGATTTTTGAAGCAAGCAGCTCCGCTCGGTGACAGAGCTCTCGGAGTCGCGCTGGCTGGGCACGCGCCTCGGCCTCGTGCGACCAGCGTGGCGGCTGCGCGCCTCGCGCCGCCCCGCTGGCGCTTGCTCTCGCGCCGCGGCGCGCCCGGCGCCGCCCGTCCCCCGCCCCCCGCCCCTCAGGGCAGGACGCGCGTCGCCCGGGCCGCCGCGAGCTCCGCGCCGCCCGCCCACGGCGCCTGCCGGTCGCCCAGCGAGGCGCGCACCCGCGCGACCTCGTCCTTCGTGATCGCCGGCGCGCTGTTCCCCCAGCTCGACCGGACGTAGGTGAGCACCAGCGCGATCTCGTCGTCCGTGAGGGTCACGCCGAGGTTGGGCATCACGTCGTTGTACACCGCGCCGTTCACCTCCATCGGGCCGGCGGCGCCGAGCAGCACGAGCCGGATCGGGGTCTCCGGATCGTCGAGCACCCATGAAGAGCCGACGAGCGACGGATAGCGGCCAGGCTTCCCTTCCCCCCTTGCCTGGTGACAGCCGGTGCACGAGCGGTAATAGATCTTGCCGCCCTGGGCGAGGTCATCGGCCGTGACGCCGGCGGCCAGGTCGCCGCGCGGCGGCAGCGCGCGGGCCTCCAGCTTGCGCAGGACCATCCACGGCAGCGCGAGCACGCCGAACGCCACGATCAGCAGGATCACCACGACGTGGGCCGTGTTCTGCTCTCCGTCCCGCGCCTCGTCGCGCTTGCTCGTCGTACCCACGGGCGCTCCTCCGCCGCACATGAAGCGCAGGCGGCCGCGGCCGTCAAGGGCCCATCCAGCGGCCACCGCTGACTCCGGCGCTGAACCCCGGCGTCCGCGCGCCCGAGCCGCGGTGGCGGACTGGCGTCCTAGGCCGTGGCAGCGGCCAGCGGCGCGCTCGCCACCGCCGGGCTCTCGCTCCTCGCCGCGGAGGCGCGCTGCGCCTTCTTGCGGGTGACGCTGCGCTTTCCGTCGATGCTGACGGGCACGTCGCCGTCCACCGTCACCCGGCGCACCAGGCGGTGCTGATGGCCGTAGTCGTTGATCGCGTAGTGCTGGGTGGCGCGGTTGTCCCAGACCGCCACGTCGCCCACGGCCCACCGCCACCGGACGGTGTTCTCGAGGCGCGTGACGTGGTCCTGGAGCACCTGGAAGAGGTGCGCGGAGTCGTGGGAGGAGACGCCGAGGATGTTCTTGACGAAGTGACCGAGCACCAGCGACCGCTCCCCCGTCTCGGGGTGGACGCGCACGACGGGGTGCTCCGTCTCGTAGACCGTCGACGTGAACACCTCCTGGTAGCGCCGCTCGTCCTCCGGCGACACCTCTGGCCGCCGCGCCTGGTAGTCGTACTGGTTGCTGTGGACCGCCCACAGCTTGTCCGCGAGCTCGCGCAGCGCGGGCGACAGCTCCTCGTACGCGGCGACCGTGTTGGCCCAGACCGTGTCGCCGCCGTACTGCGGGATCACGAGCGCCCGCAGGATCGACGCCTTCGGGTACGCGTCGACGAACGTGACGTCGGTGTGCCACGAGTTCGCGCGACCGCCGTACCGCGAGTCGAGCTCGTGGATGTAGTCCGTCCCCTGGACGACCGGGACCGTCGGGTGCGCGACGGGCTTGCCGTCGAACAGGGCGGTCAGCGACTCCTGGGTGACGTTGTCGAGGTGGTGCTGGTTGCGGAAGAAGATCACCTTGTAACGCAGCCACGCCTTGCGGATCTCGCTCACCGTGGCGGCGTCGAGATCGGCCGAGAGGCGCACGCCGCGCACCTCCGCGCCGATCCGGCCGGCGACCGGCACGATCTCGAGGACATTGCTGCTCTGGTTCTGTGTGGCGCTCATGCGGAGTTCTCCTGGTGGCTTGTTCAGCCGGTCCGAATCGTGAGTCTGGATCGTGGGATAGCGTCGCGACGTGGGGCGCGGCAGGCCGGCGGCCCGCTCAGTGCGACGCCGGTTTATGTGCGATGGCGAAGAGCCGCTTCCCCTCGAGCCGGATGCCCTCGGGCGTCCGGAAGGCCTCGAGCTCGCGCTGGATCTCCTCGATGGCCTGGCTGCGCAGCGACTCCGGCAGGTGGCCGAGGAAGTTGCCGAACGAGCTCGCCTGGGAGAAGGCGATGGCGGCGCGCCCGTCGGGTTGATACTGCACGTTCTCCTGGGCCTCGATCTTCTGCACGGCGAAGCCCGCGCCGCCGAGCAGCCCGGAGAGCTCCTCGGCCGTCACCCAGTGGGGCGCGCCGGCCTGGGACTCCGGGTAGCGCGCGTAGGGCTCCCGCGACAGCACCTGCTTCTTGATCGCCTGCAGCCGGTGCGGGTGGTCCTTCGCGCCCGTGGTGAGCCCGATCCGGCCGCCCGGCTTGAGCACGCGATGGATCTGCCGCAGCGGCTCGGTCTTCTCGGGCAGCCAGTGGAAGACGGCATTGAGGTACACGACATCGAAGCTGCCCGAGGGGATCTCGTCGAGCGCGTAGGCGTTGCCGACCCGGAAGGAGAGGTTCGCCTTCGCCTTGCGCTGGGCGATCTCCACGCGCAGCGGCAGCGGGTCGATCCCGAGCACCTTGCCTGTCGGCCCGACGATACCCGCCACGTGCTCCGCGAGCAGCCCGGTGCCGCTGCCGATGTCGAGCGCGTGCTCGCCGGCGCGCACGCCGAGCTCGGCGATCAGCCGCTGGCCATGGCGGAACTGCCGCTCGGCGCTGCGAACCTCGTAGTCCTGCGCGAGCTGCGGCGTATCGAAGACGAGACTGAGTCCACTCATGCGACGGCCTCCGCGGAAACGCGTTGTCCTGGGGCGCTCTCGGCAGGGCGACGCCCTGGTCCGCGCCTCTCCATCCCTCTGCGCCGGCGTCCGGCGTCCCTCGCGCTTCGCACGCGCCGTGCCAGGCGTTTCCGTGCTTCCCGGCCGGGTCTCGCCCGAGGGGTGCTGCGTCACGAGCACGCCGTCAGCAGCTCCTGCTGCGCACGCCGCACCTCGCCCGCCGAGAGCGCGTGAGCGACGGCGCCGTCGACAGGCCGCTCTCTGCTCACCGGGACGGGCGAGATCCGCTCCCGGAGTGCGTTGTACAGCGCAAGCGGATCACTCGGCGCTACCGCTGCGATCCCTTCGCCGCCGCCCCGCCAGCGCTCGTCGTGCCCCAGCTCCCGACCGCGGTGATCGGCGCGGGCGTCTCGACGTGCGCACCGATAGAGCAAAGCTTCGTTTCCACTGTATTTGCTCTCGCGGTGAGCCGATCCGAGGGCGAGCCGCTACTGCCTGACGAGTGCTCCGCAGGCTCTCGCTTTCGCTCATCCCTCCCCATCAGTCCGTTGCCACGGAGCGGCGCGCTCCAGCTCGTTGGGGGGCAGAGCCGCGATGGCGCGCCAGGCGGAACACAGCACGTCCCTCGAGATGATTCTCTGATTTGCTCACTGGAGCATTGATCAACCCGAACAGTTTCGACATGTCCTACACCGTAGCAGCGCCTCTCCGGGGGGAACTGCACGATAGTTCAACTTCACAAAATCAATCTTGTTGTTCGATGATGGGACTTCAGCGCGCCCAGAGCGGGCGAAGGGCGACATCGATGTACAGATCCTTGAATCATGAGCAGGCGCGTCCCCTTGGAAGGCTTCGGTCAGCTGTCTCGGTAGCGTTGATCCTGGCCAGTGGCTGCACGGGAGACCTGGGCGACACTGAAACCAGAGATTCCACGGACGACCCCACGGGGGGGAACCCCACCACGGTGGACCCGAGCGCCTGCGCGGACGGCTCGGTGCGCCCCGGGCGAGCGCCGCTGCGGCGGCTGACCCGCTTCGAGTACAACAACACTGTCCGCGACCTCTTCGGTGACACGACCGATCCGGCCTTCTCGCTGCCGAGCGAGGATGTCGGAAACGGCTTTGGCAACGACGCGGACACGCTGTCGGTCTCGAGCCTGCTGGCCGAGCAGCTGGGCACCGTCGCGGAGGGCGTCGCCCGGCGCGCGACCGCCACCCCCGACGCGCTCGCGAAGCTCGCCCCTTGCGCGAGCAACGTGAGCCCGCAGAGCGAGGAGGCGTGCGCGCGCACCATCGTCGAGCGGATCGCGCCGCTCGCTTACCGGAGGCCGCTCGCCGCTGGCGAGGCGGACGAGCTCCTCGCGCTGTACAGCGTCGGGCGGACGGACGCGACGTTCGACGTCGGCATCGCGACGGTGATCGAGGCGCTGCTCCAGTCGCCAGATTTCCTCTACCGCATCGAGTGGGGCACGTCCGACCCTGAGCACCCCAAGCTCCGCCGGCCCACGGGCGACGAGATGGCGACGCGGCTCTCGTACCTGTTCTGGGGCACGACGCCGGACGACGACCTGCGCCTGGCGGCGCAGGCAGGTGAGCTCTCGACGAAGGAAGGCGTGCGCGCGCACGCCGAGCGCATGCTCGACCACCCTCGGGCCCGGACCACCATCCGGTTCTTCTTCGACAACCTGCTCCCCATCAGCAACCTCGCGGATCTCGAGCGGAAAGCGGAGACGTTCCCGACCTTCTCTCGACAGATCGGCGCGTTCATGCGCGAGGAGACGCAGCGGTTCCTCGAGCACGAGATCTTCGAGGGGACCGGCACCTGGGCGTCCGTCTTGACGGCCCCGTACACGTTCATGAATGGACCTCTCGCGGCGTTCTACGGCGTCTCCGGCGTGACGGGCGACGAGTTCCAGCAGGTGCAGCTCGACACGACCCAGCGCCTCGGGCTCCTCACCCAGGCGGGCCTGATGGCCGGGACGACGCACTCGAACAACACGAACCCCGTGGTCCGCGGCTCGTTCGTGCTCCAGAAGCTGATGTGCCAGAAGATCCCGCTCCCCATGGGCGACATCCTGGAGCGGGTGAAGCCGCCGGATCCGTACTCCGGCGCGACGGCGCGCGAACGCTACAGCCAGCACAGCCAGGACGAGGTCTGCCGGACGTGCCATCAGTACCTGGATCCGGTCGGCTTCACGTTCGAGAACTACGACGCGGTCGGGCTGTTCCGCACGACAGAGAACGACGTCACCATCGACGCGAGCGGCTCGCTCCCGGGCACGCCGGGCACGGTGAACAACGCGACCGAGCTGGTGCAGAAGCTCGCCGAGGCCGAGGAGGTGCATGACTGCTTCGCGACGCGCTGGGCCGAGTACGGCTACGGTCTCACCCTGCGCGCCGAGGACACTTGCACCAAGCAGGCGATAACGACCGCTTTCAAGGCGTCCGGGCACAACGTGAAGCAGCTCCTCATCGAGCTCACGCAGACGGATGCTTTCCACTACATCGCGGATGCCGCCCAGGAGTGATGGTCATGTCCAACTTTCGTTTGAGCCGACGTGCCGTGCTGCGGGGCGCTGGCGCCATCGCCATCGCGCTCCCCTGGCTGGAGATCATGGGCCCCGAGCGCACGGCGCGCGCGGCCCCCGCCCCCGCCAAGCGTTTCCTCGCCGTCTACACGCCGGGCGGGACCGTGATCGATCGCTGGCGGCCGACCGGGAACGAGACGAGCTTCACCCTGGGCCCCATCCTGTCGCCGCTCGCGCCGGTGCAGGACCGGCTGCTCGTCGTCGACGGCCTCGACATGAAGAGCGCGCGCGGTGAGCAGCACCAGGCCGGCATCATCGCCTGGCTCACGGGCAGCGCTCAGGAGGGCTCCACGAACGGCGGCTACGGGAACGGGCCGTCCATCGATCAGGTGATCGCCTCGCAGATCTCCGCCGGCATCAAGGCGAAGGCGAGCATCCAGATCGCCGTGCGCTGGGCGACGGGCAAGTCCCACGGCCTGCTGTCGCCGATGAACGCCGCGAATTTCGAGAACGCCGCGCCGTTCAAGCCGATCCCGCCGCGCCTCGACCCGACGGAGATCTTCACCGAGCTCTTCGGCTCGCTCGATCCCAGCGCCGGCAACGAGGCCGCCCGTCGCCTCGCGCGAAAGAAGTCGATCCTCGACTTCCTCGACGGGCGCTACTCCGCCCTGTCCGCGCGGCTCGGCGCCGCCGACAGGCAGAAGATCGACCAGCACCTGACGAAGATCCGCGAGATCGAGATGAGCATCAACAACGTGCCGGTCGAGACGAGCGCGTGCAAGGCGCCGGAGCGGGTCGACACGTCCGACTACAACCCGCGCACGGGGCTCAACTCCTCCGACACCGGCTCGATCAAGGACACCTCGACCGACGCGGCGATCCCCAAGGTCGGCAAGCTCATGATGGACATGCTGGTGATGTCGCTCGCCTGCGACATCACCGCGGTCGGCACGCTGCAGTGGAGCGACACCGAGGCGAAGCACACCTTCCCCTGGCTCAACCTGACCGAGCACCACCATTTCTACCAGCACGACGGCGGCTTCAAGCCGAACGAGTGCGAGCGCATCTGCAACTGGTATTCGAAGCAGCACCTCTACCTCATCGAGGAGATGGCGAAGATCGACATGGGCGGACACTCGCTGCTCGACGAGAGCGTCGTCTTCTTCGGGTCCGAGCTCTCGGACCCGCCGAGTCACAAGAAGGACAACATGCCGTTCCTGCTGGCCGGCGGCGGCGGCGGCCTGCGCGGCGGGCGCTGGCTCCGTTACCCGAACCGCCCGCACAACGATCTGCTCGTCTCGATCTTGAACCTGTTCGGCGACCCCCGGACGACGTTCGGCGACCAGCGGTACTGCACCGGGCCACTCACGAACCTGACGTAGCCATCCCGGGGGGCGGGGCACCAGCTGCTTCGACAGGAACGAGACGACGTCCGGCAGTTCCAGTTTCTAGACCGGCGCTCACGCCGGAGTGGTGTTACATGAGAGTATATCTTCTTACGATCCCCGTGATGATGGCCGCCCTTGCCTGCGGCTCCGATGGCGACCCGTCCCCGGCAGACCAGGGCACCTCCAGCTCCACGAGCGCTGGCGGCTCAGGCGGGGGAGTCGAGGCGGGCACCAGCGCGAGCTCCTCCAGCAGCGCGAGCTCCGGCGGGGCCGGCGGCAGCGGTGAGACCGGCGGCAGCGGTGGGGCTGGCGGCAGCGGTGGGGCCGGCGGCAGCGGCGGGGCTGGCGGCAGCGGCGGCGAAGACCCGAGCACCGCGGCCGCCAGCATCGACGGCTTTCGCTGGGAGATGCCGTGCGATCGAGACCCGGGCGGCAGCGACGAGTGTTCGACGTCCGCGCGGGTCGACGAGAAAAGGACGTTCGGCGGCTCGCCCGACACGACCTACCAAGTGACGGTCCGTCTACGCGGCGTCGTCGAGACGATGAAGTACAAGGGCGGCACGCCCGACGGCATGCACTTCCGCGTGGGCGGTACGCCCGACAACGCGACATACAACATCTACAGCATCACTGTCTCCGACCCGCCGGAGGTCTATTACCTCAACGACAGCCCCGCCGTGGGTCACGACACGTTCATCATCGATCACACGAAGACCATTCCAATCCGGGGTGGAGCCACCGTGTCTTTCCTCGGCGATGGCCAGAATGCTATAGAGATCGCCAACTTCAAGCATCTGGTCGTGGACGGTATCCCCCCGGCGCCCGAGCCTTATGTCGGTCAGTTCATACAGCTCGATGTGCAGTCCGTCGAGGTCGCGCAGCCCTGACGGCGCTCCGTGACACCGGGAGCTGCGCAGGGCGGGCGCAGCTCTCAGCACCGCGCCCACGTCGCGCCCACGTCACGCCCACGTCACGGTAGAGCACGACACCCCAGGGGACCGACTGGGAAGGCAGGTATCGCCGGGCGACGGCGATACCTGCTCGTCTTGGACCGATACGTGATGTGACCGGATGGCCGGTCCGGGCCGGCCGCCCGGGTGCCTCAGCGGACGTGGATGTCCGGCTTCGGCGCCGGGGCCATCCCCTCGCCGATGTGGAAGCTCGGGTGGGGCGGCTGGTTGTAGGCGCCGTTCTGCCACGAGATGGCGACGCGGTACTGCGGATCGTGCATCAGGGTGTGGATCCGGTTCCCGGCGACCTGGCTCGTCGTGAAGATACGGATCGAGTTGCCGCAGCGGAAAATCACCTCCTCGCGCCAGTCGCCCAGGATGTCCGCGCTGAGGGTCGGGCTGCTCTTCGTGCCGTTGTTCGCGGTGCACCCGTCGGCCGTGAAGTTGCCGCCCTCGCCATCGACCTGGCGGATGCCGTTGCCGTCGAGGAGCTCGCGGCTCAGGTCGGCGTCCCACCAGATGAGGAAATTCGACGACGCGGGGCGGTTCCCGACGCCGTTGCCGTCCGAGCCGCGCAGCAGCTGGCTGTTGTTGACCCACGCCTCGCTCCCCGGGCTGCGAGGATCGACGTCCGCCGCCACGCCCCGGCCAGGGCCCTCCTCGCCGCCGTTGCCCGGCCCCTTCCAGATGACCTCGCACGTGCGGGCGTCGCGCATGGCGTACGCGGGCGACTCCCCGCCCTCGTACGGCATGAACACCTCGAGGCCGGGGCGCGACGGGATGTGATCCGTGACGTGCAGCGCGTCGCCGTGAGCATAGTAGTCCACGGCGCATAGGCCGGTGCCGTCGTTGTCGAAGGTGGCGCCGCCGTTGATGATCTCCTGCTGCGGGTCGTCGTCCACGTTCGCGACGCTGATGGAGTGGGCGCCCTTGCCCCCGAACTTCCCGTTGTCGCGGCTCGAGCTCGAGTCGAACGTCCACAGGTTCGAGAGCTCGCCGTCGCGGTAGTTCCAGGCCGAGAGCGTGGTGCGCGCGTAGTAGCCGCGCCCGAACACCGCGCTCGGGCGCCCTGTGTCGTCGAGGAACGCGATCGTGCCGACGAACCGGTCGACGCGGTTGCCGTAACACTCGTTGTTGCCCCAGCTGCACACATCGCCGCGGCCCACGAGGAACTCGGTCGTGGCGAGCTCGGCGCCGGTCTCCCCGGAGAACACGGTGAGGTACTCCGGGCCGGTCAGGATGTAGCCGTCGTTGTTGCGGTAGTCCCTGGCGTCGTCGTCGCCGGCCGCGGGCCCCTTGCTCAGGTACTCGCCCGTCCCGTCGCGCGTCCCCGGCGCCGTCTTGACGGCCACCTCCGCTTTCCCGTCGCCGTCGAGATCGTAGACGAGGAACGGCGAATAATGCGCCCCGGCCCGGATGTTCACGCCGAGATCGATGCGCCAGAGCCGCTCGCCGTCGAGCGTGTAGGCGTCGAGGTAGGTCTTGCCCGTGCGGCCAGCCTTCGAGTTGTCCTGGAGGTTCGACGGATCCCACTTGATGATGAGCTCGTACCGCCCGTCGCCGTCCACGTCTCCCACGCTGCCGTCGCCGCTCGAGTAGGTGTAGCCGTCCCCGGCGGGCGGCGGCGTCGTCTGGATGGACAGGGATCCATCCTTCCACACCGACGCGGCCTCCGACTCGCCTTGCTCGACGCCGCCGACGACCGGCCGCACCGTGTAGACCGAGCTCGAGGAGCCGCCGCGGTCCACGAAGTTGGTGGAGTCCGTGATCGGCGCGTCGTTGACCTTGGTGCCGTCCCGGTAGACGTTGAAGGCGATGTCGTCGGGATCGTAGCCGAACAGGCGGAAGCCCACGTAGATGCCGCCGTCGGTGGGGACGGCCACGACGCCGCGGTCGAGGTCCTCCATCTGCGCGAACCCCGTCGGCGCGGGAGCGCCCCCGCCCGTGCCCGTGCCCGCGCCGCCGCTGCCCGACGCCGTGCTGGTCGCGCCGCCCGACGCCGTGCTGGTCGCGCCGCCTCCGGACGCCGCGCCGGTCGCGCCGCCTCCGGACGCCGCGCCGGTCGTCGCGTTGTCGCCGCCCGTGCCGGTGCCGTCGCCGCCGACGCCGCCGGCGCCGGTATCGCCCGAACCGCATGCCACGAGCCCGGCAGCGAGCGAAAAACAGATCGAGAGAACAGGGCGCCTCATGAGTTACCTCGCGTTGCCGCTCCTCCTCCGGTCGGCGGTTCGCCTCCAGGCCGTGAGCGGCATGATCATCTGGTTGCTGGCCTAGGTTGCGACATCAGCGCAGACTCAATCACCTCGAGCGCTCAGGTCGTGCGTTTTCTCGGTGTGCTGGAAATCTGAACACCCCTCGCGAGAACGCGGCTGTGCTCCGAGCAGCACCGCGGGACCGACTGGCATGCCAGCGCAGTTTTATGGTGAACCGCATAAAATTGGCGTACGCAAGAAGGCCTGACATGCAGCAGCCGCGCACGCCGCACCGCGCCATCACCAGGACGCTCAGCGCAACGGCAATGGCGGTCGGACGCGCGGCGCCCCGCTGCCTGGCCGCGGCCGCGTCGCTCGGGCTCGCGGCCTGCGAGCAGGGGCCGCTCGACGCCGTCGAGCTGACGCCGACGACGTTGACCCAGGGCATGGTCGCCTACTGGACGTTCGACGAGGGCGAAGGCAAGGTCGTGACCGATCGGTCCGGCAACCGGCGCGACGGCGAGCTCACCGGCGGCACCTGGGTGGAGGACGGCCGCTTCGGGCAGGCGCTGCACTTCGATGAGGGCGAGTTCATGACGGTGGGCCAATTCCCGAACGCCACGTCGAGCTGGACCGTCTCGGCGTGGGTTCGCGTGCTGACCGACGAGCCCCCTGCCGACGACACCCTGAGGACCGTGATCAGCACGGAGAACACCGGTGGATGGGAGCTCAACGTCGACTACGACGGTGAGGCGCGTGGCATACACTTCGGGTTCTGGAAGGGGCCCGAGATCAGCGACTATCACAGGATCCTGTGTTCCTGCCTGGAGCTCCAGCGGTGGACCCACGCCGCGGGGGTCGTCGACGGCGAGGCGCTGTCCATGAGCCTCTACGTCGACGGGCGCCTCTACAGCACCGAGCCCATCGAGAGGACGATCTCGCCCGGCCCGACCAGCCTCTACGTCGGTCGGTGGCCGCAGGAGGGGCGGCTCCTCGTCGGGGACGTCGACGACATCGCGATCTACAGCCGAGCGCTCGCCCCGGCGGAGATCGCCGAGCTCTCCCAGCACTCCGCCCCGGCGGAGGTCGAGGCGGACATCTCGACGGGCACCACCTACACCCTGGTTGGCGTCCAGAGCGGGCGCTGCGTGGACGTCGATGCCGCCGTGTCCACGGCCGACGATCTCGTCCTGCAGCTCTGGAATTGCAACGGCGGCACCAACCAGCAGTTCCGCTTCGAGGCGGTGGACGGCGGGTATTACCGGATCCGCAACGTCAGCAGTGACAAGTGCCTCGACGTCCGCGCCCGGTCGACCGCCGACGGCGCCGTCATCGTCCAGTTCACCTGCCACGGCGCCCCCAACCAGCAATGGTCCGTCACCGAGCTCGGCGGCGGCGCCGTGCGCATCACGTCGCGCCTCAGCGGCAAGGTCATCGACGCTTACGGCTCCCCGCCCGCCAACGGCACCGCCCTGTTCCAGAGGGCTTCCAGCGGCGGCACCAGCCAGCAGTTCAGGCTGAACCCGGTCGGAGCCGGCACCGACGCCAGCACGGGCACCACCAGCGGCCCGGAGCCGTGACGCCCGGCGCCGCTCCGCAGCGCGTGGAACCTGCTCGGCCACATCGACAGCCTGTACGCGCGCCGGCGGCCGGCGCGGGCGACGGCGCCTCGGAAGATCTCCCGCCGGGCGCGCGGCGCCACGCCGCTCGTCCTCCGATCACAGCCACCCCACGAGGCTGAGGCTGCCGAGCAGCGCCGGGCGCGCGCCGCGCGCCGCCTCGGTCTCGGCGAAGCGGACCACCGGATACGGGTGCGCGACGAGCGCGTGCGCCTCGACGACGAGGTCGATCCGCGGCACGATCCCGAGCTCGACGCCGGCGCCGGCGTCCGCGGCGAACGCCCACTGCGCGCTGTGGGCCCCCCGGTACGGCCACGACGCCTCGCCGTCGACGGCGACGTGGAGCGCCCCGAGGCCCATCGAGAACCTCGGGCGCAAGCGCAGCTCGGGCCAGGGGAGCGCCGCGAGCTCGACGAGCCCGAACCGCTGCTGCACGGTCGCGCTGCCCTGCGGCCCATCGACGCGCGGCGCCGTCCCGAGCCCGGCGAGCGAGAGGCGCGCCTCGAGCGGACCGCTCGGGCCGAGCGGCGCGACGCGCAGACGCGCGGCCAGGAGCAGCGCCGGGCCGATGCCGCCCGGGCTCGCGAGGAGCCCGCCCCCCAGCTCGACGCCCCACATCGATCGGCGCGACGGCGGATCGAGCGACCGCTCTGCCTGTCGAGGCGCCTGCCGGCTCACCTGGCTCGGGGGCGGCGCGGCGGCGGGCGCCGCGGAGCGCCGCGAGGACATCAGGAGCTCGAGCTGGCTCGCGCGGAGCAGCTCGACGGCGCGCACCGCGAGCACCTCGGCGATGTGCTCCCGCGCCTCGCCGCGCGTGTCGATCCGCCGCACGATCGTCTTGCTCGTCCGCGGGTCGACCACCCAGAGCTCGGCGGCCTGACCATCCGGCGCCAGGAACAGCCCGATCAGGGCCGCGGAGCCGGCCTGCTGCCCGGCGTCGTCCATCGTCGGCCGGGGGTCGGAGGCCGACCGCGCATCGAGGAGATCCACGTCGAATCCATCGGCGACGAGCTCCCCGCGGATGCGGATCAGCGCCTCGGAGACCGACGGATCGGCGGCGCCGGGCTGCACGAGGACCACACGCGCACGCTCCGCCGACGCCGCGGGGCTCGCCGCGCAGAGGAGGAGCGTGAGGGCCCCGGCCAGCGCCCGCGCGAACCTCACGGCGTTCGAGCGAGGGCCCGCGCTGCCTGCGCGTAGGTTCCGCCCGGGAACCGGCGCAGGTACGCCCGCGCGACGGTCTCGGCCTGCGCGTCGCCGTGGAGCCGCTGCACGATCACCATCTTGCGCCCGAGCGCTTCGGAAGCGTAAGCCCCCTGCGGAGCCTCCTTGAGGTAGGTCTCGAACCAGGCGAGCGCCGCGGCGCCTCCCTCCTGGGTCTCCGCGAGGCGGCCGAGCAGGAACGCCGCGTCCCTGCCCCGTTGCGTCGCCGGAAAGCGCCGGCGCTGGGCGAGGAGCGCCCGCCGCGCGATGTCGTTCCGCCGCGTGTAGCGCGCTGCGTCCGCGAGGACCGAGAGCTCCTCGTTGCTGCTCTCCGCGAGCGAGGCGTCGAGCCCGCGGCGCTGCGCCTCGTCGACGATCACGTCGAGCTTCCCGGCCGCGAGCTTCCCGGCCCAGTCGCGCCTCGGCTCGGCCGCGGGCGCCGCCGCGGCTGTCGGCTCGGCCGCGGCTGTCGGCGCGGCCGCGGGCGCCGGCTCGGCCGCGGGCGCCGCCGCGGTTGTCGGCTCGGCCGCTGGCGCCGGCTCGGCCGCGGGCGCCGGCTCGGCCGCTGGCGTCCCGAGCGGATCCGGAGCCGGCGCCGCGCTGGGCTCCTCGGGGCGGCCGGACGGCGGCGGGGCGGGCGCCGGCGACGCCTCCGCGCCCTGCGGAAGATCGATCTCGCGCAGGAGCACCTCTCCGGTGCGCTGCCGCAGGGTCAGCCACTGCCCGGCGCGCACCGCGATCGGCTTGCCGGGCAGCGGCCCGCTGACGACGACGGCGCCGTTCTCGAGCCGCAGATCGAGGCGCTCGTCCTCGGGCGCCCAGGAAAGCGCGAACGCCGTCCCGGTCACGGTCACGAGGAACGGCCCCGCGTCGAACAGCCACTGCGCCTCCGACCGATGCACCACGCGCGCGTGGACCTCTCCCCGGTCGAGGGCGACCCTGGCGCCCTGCTCGTTCACCGACACGATGTGCGCGCGCGCCATCTCGGCGAGCTGAACCTCGGTGCCGTCGGAGAACCGGACCTTCGGACGGCTCGACGTGTCCGCCTGGACGGAGCCGTCCTGTTGCACGCCGCCGCCCTCCACCTCGTAGGAGAGCTGATCGGAGCGCGTCCCTCGCTGCCACCCGTTGATACCGAGCAGGACCGCGGCGGCCACGGCGAGCGCGAGCGCTCCGCCCCGGAGGGGCGACAGCCGGAAGGCCGGGCGCCTCGCCGTCCGCTCCGTCACGCGGAGCAGCCCCTGGACACGCTGCTGGGGAGACATCGTGCCGAGCGACCGGCGAGCGAGCTCGATCGCGCGCGCGGCCTGCGGGCTGAGCGCCGGGTCCCTCTCCTCGTCAAGCGTCATCCCGCGCCTCCCCTCTCATGCAGTAAGCGGCGAGGGACGTGTCCTTCCCGACCTCGGACGACACGCGCTCCGTTGCCCGGCTGAGCCTGCGCTTCACGGTGGCCAGCGATACCCCGGTCGCCTCCGCGATCTCCGGCAGGCTCATCCCCTCCATGTGGCGGAGCACGAACGCGGTCCGGTCGTCTGCGCTCAGCGTGTCGAGGATCGCATAGAGCCGGCCCAGCGCCTCGCGCGCCTCGCTGTCCGCCGGCTCGACCGCCTGCTCCGGGAGCTCGGCAGTGTCCGCGAGCTGGAGGATGCGCCTCACGCGCCTGCGGCGGAGCTCCCACTTCAGGAGTCGAACGGTCACCGAAAACACGAAGCTCCCCAGCGCATCGGGGTCTCTCAGCCCGGATACCTTGGAGAACACGCGAACAAAGACCTCCTGGGTGACGTCCTCTGCGTCGGCGCCGGGTCCGAGCACGCGCGCGACGATCCGGAACACCTTGGGCGCATGTGCGTTCCACACCGCGGCTGCCGCCCACGGCTCTCCTGCCATGAGCGCGCGAACCACCTCGCTTTCGTCAGTACCGCCACGCTCTGACGGAGCGACGGCAAGGCTGGCTCTACGCACAACGTCATCGCTCCGCGGGCTCGTGACTTTCGCAGATCGGTCGTGAGGAGCGAGCACAGTACCGAGCCGAGGTTCCCGGTGCAAGGCGGTCAGCGCGCACGGCCGGGGACGTCGCTCCCGCAAGCTGCCCTGGTCCCACCACGGGTGTGGCGCGATCGGCGCCGCCACCATCGGAGGAGCCGCGCCGTCGATGACCTTGAATGAAGTCAACATCGCATCGGACGCTCCCGCGCTGCATTGCCCGGATGCCCGGCACGGCGACCACCACCGATGTCCGCGGAGGTCGCAAAGATCCCTGTGGATACTTCGACCCAGCCAGCCAAGCGCACGTCTGTCAGGCAGTAGCGGCGCGCCCTCGAACCGGCTCACCACGGGCGAAATAGCGCGACGACGGAAGATTCCCGTCGTGAAGGCGGGAGCGCCGCGGCGCGGGAGGAGAGGAACGCGCGGCGCGGGGTCAGCCGCGGCGCGCGGCATCGAGGACGCGGAAGGTCTGGTCGGCGCCGGCGCCCGGCTTGCGCCGCGTCCCCCACCCCACCGCGGCGCGGTAGCTCCCGAGGAGCCCGGACGAAGAGAGCTGCTCCTCGTCCACCGGGACGGGCCGCTCGGCCTCCGGCGCCACGTAGAGCGCGTCCACCGGGCAGTACGCCTCGCACATGAAGCACGTCTGGCAATCGCCCTGGCGCGCGATCACGGGCGCGCCCCCCGGGACGCGATCGAACACGTTGGTGGGGCAGACGTCGACGCAGAGATCGCACCCGATGCACCGGGTGTCGCTGACGAGCTCGATCATGGCGCGTGCGCCTCCACGGCGGTCGCCCCGGCGGACGCCGGCGCGGGCGACTCGGGCCGCACCCACACCTGGTCGAGCCCCCCGGTGATCAGCCGGCGCTGCTGCGCCGGATCCTGCCCCGGGTGGTCCTTGTGCTTGTGCATCCCGCGCGTCTCGGTGCGCGCGCGCGCCGCGTTGAACATCCAGCGCGCGGTGGCGACCATCGCCGCGCCCTCCCGCGCCCGGATCGCCTCGCGCACCTCCGCCGCGGGCCGGGCGTGCCGCACGTCGCGCCAGAGCGCGTCGAGCCGGTCGAGCGAGATCGCGAGCCCCCGCTCGGTGCGGAAGAGGTTCTTGTCGTACGGGAACACCTCGTCCTGCACCGACCGGATCACCCCCTCGGCGTCGAGCTGCCGTGCGCCGCCGGCGGCCGGGAGCGCCGCGCGGCCGGCGCCCTCCACCTTGCGCTGGCCGGCGCGGGCGCCGACGCCGCGCGCGAAGACGGCGGCTCCCTCGCCGGCCCACTGCCCCGACGAGATGGCCCACGCGGCGTTGTGGCTGCCGCCGCCCGTGAACCCGCCGCAGATGAGCTCCCGCGTGGCGGCGTCGCCCGCCGCGTAGAGCCCCGGCGCCGACGTCGCGCACGCGTGGCTGGTGATGCGGATCCCGCCGGTGCCGCGCACGGTGCCCTCGAGCCGCAGCGTGACCGGGAAGCGCTGCCGGAAGGGGTCGATCCCGGCGCGGTCGAACGGCAGGAAGAAGTTCGGCTGGGCCGTGCGCATCCACGCCTCGAGCGCCTCGTCGGCCTTGTCGAGCTGGGCGTAGACGGGCTGGGTGAGCAGGGTCTCCGCGATCACGGACCGGCCGCGCGCGGAGCCGGCGCCCTCGATGACCCGCCCGTCCTCGTAGTAGAACGTCGCCCAGTTGTAGAAGAGGGTCTTGGTGACCGACGCGAAGGCCGGCGCGATCGCGTATGCGTTGGAGAACTCCATGCCCGACATGTCGGCGCCCACCTCGGCGGCCATCAGCCCGCCGTCGCCGGTGAGCACGTTGGTGCCGAGCGCCTTGCTCAGGAACGCGCAGCCGCCGGTCGCGATGACCACGGCCCCGGCCTTCACCGCCCACCGGTGCCCGAGTTGCCGGCAGACGCCGGCGGCGCCGGCGACCGCGCCGCTCGCGTCGACGAGGAGCTCGAGCGCCGGGCTGTGATCGAGGATGCGGACGCCCGCGAGCTTCACCCGGTTGCGCATGAGGCGCATGTACTCGGGCCCTTGCAGGCTGCGGCGGACGGGCTGCCCGCTGTCGTCGATCGGGAACGGGTAACCCCAGCTCCCGAGGTCGTTCACGCTGGTCCACGTCTTGTCGAGCACGCGGTCCATCCAGCCGTGGTCGGCGAGGTGGCCGCCCAGGCCCTCGCGGCTCGCCTTGGCCGCCGCGCGCGCCTCCTGGACCGGGGGCACGTACCACACGCCGACCCCGGACGGCGCGGTGGCGCCGCTGCTGCCGCAATAGCCCTTGTCGGCGAGCACGACGCGCGCGCCCTTCGCCGCTGCGGCGAGCGCCGCCCAGGTCCCCGCGGGCCCGCCGCCCAGGACCAGGACATCGGTCTCCAGCGTCAGCGTGTCGCTCCCGTCGAGGACGCGTCCGACCTCTCCCTCAGGCTCCAGTACCTCGCTCATGATTGGACGACTCCCTTGCTCAGGCCAACCGACATGGAATGCAGCGCACATGCCATTGCGCGCCCGTCGTGATTCTCCCGCGGCCGGCGTCGCTGGTTGCTGGTGCGGCACCATGGCTTGCTGATCGGGTGCTGCTCTGCGCGCACTCCGGCGCTCGCGCGAGCGCTCCGGCGCTCGCGCGAGCGCTCCGGCGCTCGCGCGAGCGCTCCGGCGCTCGCGCGCGCACGAGCGAGCCCGTCGCGCGCGAGCGCGAAGGAGCGCGGGGCTCGCGCTGGCTCACCGGAGCCCGAAGCCCATCGACAAGAGCGCCGCGCGCAGCCGGTCGCGCCCGCGCAGCGCCTGGGCCGACTCGACGCGCGCGGCCGAGTGGCGGCTCCAGCTCCCCTGCACGCCCATGCGCTCCTTCGCGTAGAAGCGCTCCATGAGCCGGTCGTAGGCCTCGATCGCGCCCACGCTTCGCTCGAAGGCGCCGTAGCGCTCGTGGTGCAGGACGACCTCCTGCGAGAGCCGCGGCTTGATGCTCGCGGGGGTCGCCGGGTCGGGCCAGCCGACGCACAGGCCGAAGGTCGCGAACACCTGCGGGGGCAGCCCGAGCTCGGCCGCGACCGCCTCAGGGGTGTGCTCCTCCTGTTCGTCGATCTCTCCGGGCGCGCGCCGGGCACGAGACGTGATTCACGGCATCGACGCCTCGACACAGGCGCCCGAGGTGCTGCCGGCGAGCCCAGGTGCCGCGGCCACGGCGCGTGACGCTCCGTGGAGGCGAGGCCGACCAGGCTCATCCTATATAACGGACGAACATTCCGCTGAAACGGACATATCAATCCATCGCCGAGGAGCAACGCGAGCGCGGGCGCGCCGGGGTGTGGCGAATGTGGCGAAAAAGGGAGCAGATGAAGAGTCCGCTCGCCGCGCATCGCGCGTGAGCTGCCCTGATTTCGCGCGCTGAAGCCCGTCGAGCGCGGTGGCTCGCGTGCTGGCCCGCTCCTGGCATTGCGCCAGGCTTATGGAGTTTTCCGTTGTGGCTCTCGCCGGGTTTGGCCTCGCCGTGCTCACGACGGGGTGTGGCAAGGAGGAGCGAGCGCTCGCGGAGGAGGGCCCGGCGCAGCCGGCGGTGGTCGAGCAGCGCGCGGTCGATCCGCCGCTCGTCGCGACCGAGATGGCTGTGCCCGGCGACCTGCCGGCGTTCGTCGTGACGGGGCGGGCCGACGCATGTCCGCGGATGATCTTCCTGCACGGCATGTGCGGCCACGGGCTGGGCTACGTGCAGGCGTTCCAGGCGGCGGCGCGGGAGCACGGCGGGGTGCTCGGGCTCCAGGGCAACATCCCCTGCGGCGGAGACGGCGTGTTCACCAAGTACTCGCCCAGCATCGAGGAGCAGGACGGCCGCATCCGGAGCGCGCTCGCGGCGTGCGACGGCGAGGCGGAGGATCTCGTCGTCATCGGCTACTCGCAGGGGGCGAACCTCGCGGAGCGCCTCGCGCAGCGGTGGCCGGAGCGGTACTCGCGGCTCGTGCTCCTCGGCGCGCCCACGACGCCCTCGGCCGCGCGCCTCCGGGGCATCCGGGGAGCGGTGATGATCAGCGGCGAGTTCGACGCGAAGCACCGCATGAAGGAGGGAGCGAGCGGCCTCATGGCGGCGAAGATCCCGGCGGTCTACCGGGAGATGCCCGGCGCGCAGCACGGAGCGATGCCGGACGCCGAGCGGGTCATGGATGAGGCGCTCGACTGGCTCGACGCGAACGCGCTGCCGCGCCGCTGAGGGCCAGGCCGGGGCTCGTCCCGCGTGTGCTATGGAGCTCGTGCCCATGGTCGAACGTGCATTCTCCGGGGCGCCGGAGGCGAGCGCCGCGCAGGCGCCTTCGAGCGCCGCGCCGTCGAGCGAGCCCGGAAGCGCCGCGCTGGACCCCTCCGATCCGCTCGGCGCGCTGAACCAGGCCTTCCTCGACGCCTACGCCGCGCGACGGGAGGCCGTCCTCGCCGGCATCGAGCCGATCATCGCCCAGATCGACGACAGCCTCATCCTGCGGCGCGGCGGCCGGCGGCTCGAGGGCCCCGCGCGCACGCGGCGCTACCACGAGCTCAAGGTCGTCGCGCACGTCCCCCTCGCCGTCCACGCGCTCCTGTCGGGCCAGCGGGGCGCGCTCGACGGCGGCGCGCGCGCGCGCCTCGACGCGCTCCGGCGCCGCATCGTCGCGGCGGCGAAGGGGCTCGAGCGCCGCGGCTTCACCCCCGAGCAGCTCGCGCGGCAGCGCCGGATCCTGGACGCCTCGATCGCGCTGCTCGACGAGGCGCTCGCCGCGGGCGTCGTCGCGCCCGAGGCGCTGTCTGCCTTCACGCGCGCGCAGACCCCGGACGTGCTCCTCAACGCCGAGGACGCGGCGCGCGACCAGATCGAGACGATGCACGCCACGGTCGAGGCCTGGAAGCAGCAGATGACCGCCGAGGAGCGCGATCGGCTCCGGGCCGTGGTCGCCGTCTCGCACATGGCCCGCCCCGGGAACGTGGCCGCGCAGTACTTCTCGGTCACGCTCGGAGAGACGTGGCAGGGCCGCTTCGATCAGGAGAACCTGCGCCCGGGCAAGCGCGTGCTCACCGCCGAGGCGACGTTCGACGAGGCGGAGGCGTTCGCGCTGCTCGCCACGCACGCGCTCGACGCCGGCGTGGCCACGCGCTTCTTCGGCGAGGAGACCCGGCTCGCGCGCGACATCCTGGCCGACGCGGCGGAGCGGATCCTCGCCGGCATGTTCCACAAGGAGCCGGAGCCGCCGGCGCAGCCGGTCGAGACGTAGCCACCCCGCCTGGCGGGTGGCGACCTCGGGCTCTCGGCTCACGGCCCGGCGCGCGGCGTCTGGGTCGTTTCGCGCCACGCTGGGCGGCGCACCCAGGCACGTCGCTCGCGGTTACCCGGGCTTCACGCCGTCTGCGGAGACTCCCGGACCGGCTGCGCGGCCGGTGCTTGCGCAGTCGGCGCCTGCGCGGCCCGCGGCTGCGCGGCCGGCGCCGCTGCGGCCGGCGCCGCTGCGGTCGACGCCGGCGCGGCCGGCGCCGGCGCGACGGGGGCTGCTCCCCTTGCGGCGCGCGCCCGCCCCTCCAGGATGGACGCGCTCCGCGTCTCGAAGAGCGTGCGCAGCGCCGCGTAGCGCTCGGCGAGCTCGGGCGCGTGCTCCAGCGCGTTGGCGAGCTGCTTGTTCTCCGCCTCCAGGAACACCAGCGCGTCGCTCAGCGCGATCTGCTCCATCTCGCGTGCATACAGCGAGAGGGTCTGAACCGCGCCCGAGAGCCGCCCAACGCGCTCGAGCCGCTCGGCCAGCGCAGGCGCCCGCCGCGGGTCAGGGGCATACTTCCCCAGGTCCGCGATCAGATCCAGCCCGGCGGCCTCGCGCAGCGCGTCGAGCACCTCGGCGCGCAGCTCGGACGATACCTTGCGCAGGCGGCGGTTGCGCGTGTCCGGGTCCGTCGGGCGGAAGCCGGCCGGCGGTCGGGGCAAGCTCGTCGGATCGAGGATCGGCAACACGCGGTTCTTCGCAATGGTGTCGTCGAAATCGGCCTCCGGCGCAGCCTCGCCTGTGCGCATGGGCTCGGCGCTGGCGGGCTTCACGGGGCTCGGGGTCGTCGTCTTCTTGCGCGATGTCATGGCTCCTCTTGCGGGGTACATGCGCCGCAAGAGCCGTCATCTCCCCTGCGGCGCGCAGGTCCGCACAGGGCTTTTCAAGGAAGATGCCAGTGGTAACACGCAGGGACACAGGCGCACGGAGCGCGCTCGACCGGACAGGCCACGCAACCTGCTGCGGCAGTCCGTTGCGCGATTGCGTAAACACGTGCAGCCGGAGAGAGCTCATTCATCGGCCGGCGATCCATCATGCCTCGATCGAGGATCCATCATGGCCCGACCGAGGATCGCTCCTCCCCCGACCGACGATCCATCGTGGCCTGACCGAGGATCGATCTTCCCCCCGGCCGAGGATCCATCGTGACCCGACTGAGGATCGATCCCCCTCGACCGAGGTGCGATGGTCCACGCGAGGCTGCTCTGCGCGGGAGCGCTCCACGCGAGGCTGCTCTGCGCGGGAGCGCTCCATGCGCCGCCGCTTCCGGTCACCCGCGCGACGCCGCGACGCCGCTCCCGGTCACCCGCGCGACACCGCGCCGCCGCTCGCGCTGCGGCACCGCTCGACGTCCTCCCAGAAGGTCGGGTACGTCTTCGCCACGCAGGCGGGGTCCTCGATCGTGATCCCGGGCCGGCACAGGCCCAGGATCGCGAAGCTCATCGCCATGCGATGGTCGCTGTAGCTGTGCACCAGCGCGGGCGTCAGCGGGCGCGGCTCGACGCGGAGCCAGTCGTCGCCGTGGGTCACCTCCTGCCCGAGGCGGCGGAGCTCCGCGACCGTCGCGGCGAGCCGGTCCGTCTCCTTGATCCGGATGTTCGCCACGTTCCGGATCGTCGTCGGCCCGTCGAGGAGCGGCGCGATCGCCGCCAGCGTCATCACCGTGTCCGAGATATGGTGCATGTCGACGTCGATGCCGCGCAGGCGACCGTCGCCGCGCACCGTCGTCGCGTTCGCCTGCTTGCTCACGCGCGCGCCGGCTTGCTCGAGCAGCTCGATGAACCGGTAGTCCCCCTGCAGCGCGCCATCGCCGAGCCCCGGCACGGTGATGGCGCCGCCCGCGGCGGCGGCGAGCGCGAACGGGTAGCTCGCGGACGAGGCGTCGGGCTCGATCGGGTACGCCCGCGGGCGGTACCCCGCGGCGGGGTGAACCGTGAAGCCGCCGGCCGCCTCGTCGATGCGGCCGCCGAAATCCGCGACCATGCGGCGCGTGATCTCGACGTAGGGGCGGCTCACCAGCTGGCCCGCCACGCGCAGGTCGATGGCGGACTCGGCGAACGGGCCGGCCATCATCACCGCCGAGAAGTACTGGCTGGAGCGATCGCCGCGCATCGTCAGGGTGCCGCCCTTCAGCCGGCCGCCCCGGATCCGGAGCGGCGGGCAGCCGGTCGGGCAGTCGACGTCCGCCCCGAGCTGCCGCAGGCCGTCGACGAGATCGGCGATGGGGCGCTTGGCCATGTGCTCGTCGCCGACGAGCACCACCTCGCCGGGCACGAGGCACGCGAGCGCCGCCAGGAAGCGCACCGTGGTGCCGCTGTTCCCGATGAACAGCTCGCGCTCCGGCGCGCGCAGCCGGTGCCGCCCCCCCTCCACCACGAGCGTGCTCGGCCCGGCGTCCTGGATCCGGATCCCCAGCGCCTCCAGCGCGGACCGCATGTGCCGCGTGTCGTCGCTGTGGAGCACCCCCTCGAGCGTGCTCTCGCCGTCGGCCAGCGCCGCCAGCACGAGCGCGCGGTTCGTGATGCTCTTCGAGCCGGGGACACGCCAGGTCAGCTCGGGGGGCGAGGAGAGGGGGACGATGGAGAGAGGACCGGCGGGGATCATGGGGGCGGCAGACTAGATCTTCGCGGCAGCGCTGGCTACGTGCGGCAGGAGGACCGTCGTGTCGGGATCGGGCCCGCCGCGCGCGCCGGGCCTGTGCTGCCCTGAACGTCGGGGCTTCGCCGCGCACCACACCGCGCGGGCCCACGGCTCGCCGCCATCGCCGCTCGACGAGCGCGCTCTCTCCTGGTCGGCTCGCTCGTGAGGCTCGTCCGCCGAGGCCACACGCACAGGACCCCCTCCACGATGCCCTCGTTGCTTTCTCGCCAGGTCCAGCCCGAACGCCGCCGCGGCAGCCGCTGCCGCCGCCTCGCCGTCACCGTGCTGGGGCTCTTGCTCACCGCAGCGCAGATGACGACAGCCGCGGCCGCAGCTCCCGCGCAGCCCGCCGCAGCTCCCGCGCAGCCCGCCGCAGCTCTCGCGCAGCCCGCCGCAGCTCTCGCGCAGCCCGCCGCAGCTCCCGCGCAGCCCGCCGCAGCTCCCGCGCAGCCCGCCGCAGCCACGGCGCGGGAGATGGCGGCCGGGCACTATGCGAAGGCCCGGGCGTTCTACGAGAGGCGCGACTGGTCGCGGTCGCTGGCCGAGTACCTCGCCTCGCGGCAGCTCTATGCGAGCTGGGCCGCGACCTCCGGCGCCGCGCTCTGCCTGACGCAGCTCGGGCGCCACGACGAGGCGCTGGAGATGTTCGAGGCGCTGCTGCGCGACTTCGGCGACCGGCTGCCCGCCCCGGCGAAGGAGGCAGCGCAGCGCCAGCTCGACGAGCTGCGCCAGCTCGTCGGCATCGTCGAGGTCGACGGTGCCGAGCCGGGCGCGCTGGTCGTGGTCGACGGGCGGCACCGCGGCGAGGCGCCGCTCCCCGCGCCCCTCCGGCTCACCTCCGGCAGCCACTGGGTGCGCGTGTTCAAGGAGGGCTTCGAGCCGCTCGAGCAACGCATCGAGGTCGCGGGCGACCGGCTCGTGCGCGTCAGGGCGCGGATGCGGCCGCTCGCGCGCATGGGGCGCCTGCGGGTCGCGGAGAAAGAGGGGCGGCAGGTCGAGGTCGTGGTGGATGGCAACGTCGTGGCCAGAGCGCCCTGGGAGGGGCTGCTCTCGCCCGGCGAGCACACGGTCGCGCTGCGCGGAGAGGGCCGCTTCGGCACGCCCCCCGTGCAGGTCGAGGTGGAGGTGGACAGGACCGTGCCGCTGACGCTCTCGGCCGAGGACCTCGCCGCGTCGCTGCGGGTCGAGCCGGTGCCGGTCAACGCCACCGTGGCGATCGACGGCGTGACCGTGGGCCGCGGCCTCTGGGAGGGACGGCTGCGCGCGGGCGCGCACCGGGTGGAGACCGCCGCGCCCGGGTTCCTGCCAGCGTCGCTTCGGGTGATCCTCGGGCGCGATCACACGCAGGTCGCGACCGTGACGCTGGAGCGCGACCCGAGCTCGCCCTTCTGGCGCAGGCCCGCGCGCCCGGCGCGCTTCGTCGTCGAGGCCGTCACGGGCGCGGTGCTCGTGCCCAGCTTCGGCGGCGGGGTCGCGGGCACGTGCATCCGCAGCTGCGAGGCGTCGCTCGGCGCGGGCGGCTCCGCCGTGCTCCAGGCGGGTTACGAGCTCGGCATGGGCCTCGGGCTCGGAGTCACCGCCGGCTACGTCGCGGCGGGGCAGCGCCTCCACGGCCGCACCATGGAGGTCACGCCGGTCGGCCTGCCGCCCAACCAGGGCACCATCGACGATCGGCTGGCGCTGCGCGGCGCGCTCCTCGGCGGGTGGATCGGCTTCACGCTGCCCCTGGACGAGCGCGTGCCGCTGCACTTCCGCCTGGGCGCGGGGCTCGTCGCCGGCGAGCTCCTGGACGAGCGCACGAGCGGCGCGTTCCGGGCGCGCAGCGGCGCGACCTACGAGCTCGCGCCCTTCCTCCAGCGGCACCCGGCGCGCTTCTTCCACGCGACCCCCGAGGTGCGGATCGGCCTGCCGGCCGGGCGACACATCGAGCTGAGCGCGGGCATCGCCTTTCCCGTGCTCGTCGACCTCGCGGAGCCCGCGTGGGACGCGACGCAGGCCGTGCTCGCGGGGGAAGACGGCCATGCCGCGTTCCCTGCCGAGCGCCTCGCTGGCCCCTTGCTCGTCACGATCGTGCCCGGAATCGGCGCTCGTTACGAGTTCTACTGAGCAGAACGGACGCTCGTTCGACGCCACCGACCGACAGAGATGAAGGGATTCGATATGCCCATGGCTTGTCCGGCACGCCCACTCGGCCGACGCGCGCTGGCGATCTTCTGGACTTTCATGCTGGCCCTGCTGCTCGGCTGCAGCGAGGCCGCCGATCCGCTCGACGCGCGCGCCCTCGGTCGGCAGTTCCCCGAGCAGGCCGACGCCATCCTTCAAGGACCGTTCGCTTTCACCCTGGCAGGAGATGCGTTCGAGTCCCTGCGGACCGTCGATGCGCTTGTCGGCCTGTCGGGCGAGACCGGGCTGCGTTCCCGCTTCCCGCCGGGCGGCGATGGCGCCGTCCGCTTCCCCCTGCCGGACGGCTCGGAGGTGGAAGTGCGGGAGCTCGGCGTGCTGGGCAAGGCCGCGGTGGCGGAGAACGCGATCTCCTATGCGCGCCGGGGCGGGACCTCGTTCTGGACCGCCCTGGACGACGGCTACGAGGAGTGGCTGCTGGTCGAAGCAAGCGCGGTGCGGCGCGACGCGCCCGTGGCCACCTGGCAGGTCGATGGGGCCGCGCTGCGCCAGGCGGGCGAGGCCGTCGAGATCGCGGACGCGCGTGGCGCGCTGCAGATACGCGTGACCGCACCCGAGGCTTATGCGGCAGGCGGGAGGCCGGTCGGCGCGCGGCTCGTCGCGCAGGGAGCGCGGCTCGAGCTGTGGGTGGACGCCGACGGGGAGACCGTGCTGGTGGACCCGCGGTGGAAGCTCAAGAGGAAGATGAGTACCGCCCGCAGCGGGCACACCGCCACACAGCTCGCCGACGGGCGGGTGCTCGTCGCGGGCGGCTTTCTCTACGGGGACATTCTCGACAGCGCCGAGGTGTTCGACCCGGTCTCCGGGACCTGGACGGACGCAGGGACCATGCGCAGCCCCCGCGATGAGCACACCGCCACGCTGCTGCGTGACGGACGAGTGCTCGTTGCGGGCGGATACAACAAGGAAAGATGGCTCGACAGCGCCGAGGTGTTCGACCCGGTCTCCGGGGCCTGGACAGACGCAGGGGCCATGAGCAGCCCCCGCCTGGAGCATACCGCGACGCGCCTGCGGGACGGACGGGTGCTCGTCACCGGTGGTATCGGCGACGGGTCCGACAGCGCCGAGGTGTTCAACCCGGCCTTCGGGACCTGGACGGACGCAGGAACCATGGCCCGCGCCCGCCACGAGCACACCGCTACGCTACTGCTGGACGGTCGGGTCCTGATCGCCGGCGGGGATGCCGACGAGGCGCTGGAAGCTGATACCGCCGAGGTGTTCGACCCGTCCGTCGGGAGCTGGACAGACGCAGGGACCATGCGCACTCCCCCCCAGCAGGCGCGCACGGCGACGCTGCTGCAGGACGGACGGGTCCTCGTTGCAGGCGGCTATAGCAACGAGGGAATGTCCAGCGGCGCCGAGGTGTTCAACCCGACCTCGGGCACCTGGACAGCTGTCGGGCCCATGCTCTCCGGCAGGGCTGCTCATACTGCCAATCCGCTCCCGGACGGACGGGTGCTCATCGCCGGCGGCGCCGGCGGCCGTGGATCGCTCGACCGTGCCGAGGTGTTCGACCCGGTCGCCGGCACATGGCGGCCCGTCGATGCCATGCTCGCCGCCCGCCAGGGGCACTCCGCCACGCCGATGCCCGATGGCCGGGTGCTCGTCACAGGAGGGGTCGCGCTCGATACCGTCGAGGTGTTCGACCCGGCCTCGAGCCCGTGGCTGGACGCCGAGCCCATGGCCGCCGACCGCACGGACCACGCCGCCGCGCCGCTGCCAGACGGGCGGGTGCTCGTCACCGGCGGTACGGGGGACGACGGAGATCCTGACAACGCTGCGGTGTTCGATCCCGCCTCGAACACATGGACGAACGTCGGGCCCATGCTCACCGCCCACGTTGAGCACACGGCCACACCGCTCGCTGACGGCCGGGTGCTCATCGCCGGCGGCATCAGCAGCGAAGGAGAGCCCGACAACGCCGAGGTGTTCGATCCGGCGTGGGGCACGTGGATGGGCGTCGGGCCCATGCTCACTGCCCGCTCTGGGCACACCGCCACGCCGCTGACGGACGGCCGGGTGCTCATCGCCGGCGGTTACCACCTCGGAGGATTGCTCGAAAGCGCCGAGATGTTCGACCCGACCTCGAACCGCTGGATCGACGCTGCACCCATGCAAACCGTCCGGACTGGGCATTCCGCCACGCCGCTGCCGGACGGCCGGGTGCTCATCGCCGGCGGTCACCACTCCAGAGGGGAGCTCGACAGCGCCGAGGTGTTCGACCCGGCCTCGAACCGATGGATCGATGTTGCACCCATGCAAACCGCCCGCACCGCGCATACCGCCACGCTGCTGCCAGACGGTCGAGTGCTCGTCGCAGGCGGCTTCAATCTGAGCAAAGAGCTCGATAGCGCCGAGGTGTTCGACCCGACCTACGGCACGTGGCAGCCGGTACCATCCATGCTCACTGCCCGCTATCGACACACCGCCACCCTGCTGTGGGATGGGCAGGTCCTCGTCGCCGGCGGCAGCGCGACCGATCCGGATGCTGTGGTTCTCTACCTCGACGATGCCGAGGTGTTCGACGTGGCCGCAGGCACGTGGTCACGTCTCGGATCGATGCTCACCGCCCGCGCTGGACATACGGCTACGCCGCTGCCGGGAATGCAGATGCTCGTCACGGGCGGCAAGAGCCGCGAGGGAAGCCTCAGAGAGGCCGAGGTGTTCCGCCCGATGCCGAACGGCAGCGTCTGCGAGGCACCCATCGAATGCCAGAGCGGCTCCTGCGCCGACCGCGTCTGCTGTGATCAGCGCTGCAACATGTACCTGTGCGAAGCGTGCTCGGACCACCGGGACGCCTCCGCCGACGGCGTCTGCACGTCGCTGCACCCCGACTACCCGCCCTTCGCCTGCTCGCCCCAGACCGGGGCGCAATTGAAGCCTTGCCGCTCGGTCCACGACTGCGTCGACGGATCTGTCTGCGATGAATCGGGCGACTGCGTCCTGCCACCGCCCAGCGGCGGCTACGTCGACCAGGGCGGCTGCCGCCTCGGCACCCCCGCGGCATCACGACCGTCCGCGAGCGGCCCGCTGGAGCTCGGCCTGTTGACGCTCGCCGCCCTCTCGACGGCGCTGCGCAGGCGCCGGCGCGGTGAACCCGATCTCCGCTGAGCGCCTCCTGAAAAGGAACCGCGGCGCTCCGCGCGCAGGAGGAATGATCGGCGCCCAGCGGCTCGCCGGCGAGGGTGAACTGGTTCGCGTCGCCCTGGTCCTGCGCCGCGAGGAACGCCTGGATCCGGTCGCTGAGCGCCTGCTCGCGCTCGTTACACGCCGCTCTCCTCGCCCCAGTCCCCGGCCGCCGCCCACGACATCGTCTCCGTCGACCGCGCCAGCCCGAACCGCCCGTCCCGGTCGACCGCGATGACGCCGCCGGTCATGTCGAGCCGCTCCGCCAGGTGCGCGATGATCCCCCTCGCGGCGTCGACCGCGCTCTCTCCGGCGCGCATCCGCTCCGCGGCCGAGTGCGCCACCGCGAGCCGGATCATCCCCTCGCCGTAGCCGGTCGTCGACACGGCCCCGGCCTCGTCGTCGGCGTACGTGCCCGCCCCGATGAGCGGCGAGTCCCCTACCCGCCCGACGCGCTTGTTCACCGTGCCGCCCGTGCTCGTCGCGGCCGCGGTGAGCCCGCTCGCGTCGCGCGCCACCGCCCCGACCGTGCTGCCGGCCCACGAGGTCGTGCGGCCCGCGCCCCGCTGGGCCGCGGCGAGCGCCTCCCGGGCGGCCTCCGTGATGAGCGCGGCCTCGCCCACGGGCGAGAACCCCTTCATCCGCGCGAACCGCGCGGCGCCGTGCGCGGCGTAGAGCACGTGCCGGCCGTCCTCGAGCGCCGCGCGCGCGATCGCGATCGGCTCGGCGAAGTCCGAGAGCGCGCAGACAGCGCCGGCCCGCAGCCCGCGGCCCTCCATGATCGACGCGTCGAGCTCGACGTGGCCCTCCTCGTTGAGGCACGCGCCCGTGCCCGCGTTGAAGAGCGGATCGTCCTCGAGGACGCGCACCGCGCGCTCGACCGCGTCGAGCGCGCTCCCGCCCTCGGCGAGCACGCGCGCCCCCGCGCGCGCGGCGATGAGGCACCCCGCCGCGTGCAGCGGCCTCCGCTCGGGAGCGACGTTGCCCGCGCCGCCGTGGACCAGGATGGAGCGCTGTCCGCCGCGCCCGCCCAGATGATGGATGACGTGCTTCACGGTCGCGGCACGGTACCGCGGCGCGCGCCCGGAGGTCCACGCCGGCCGCCGCTCACTCGGGCGGGAGCGCGCTCCGCTTCGCCTTCAGCTCGTAGGCCATCCCGCACGGCAGCGCCGCGAACACCGGCGCGACGCTGAGCTCGCCGGCCACGAGGTCCTCGCAGCGCGACCCCGCCGTGGGCGCGAACTCGTAGGAGAGCGTCGCCTCGAACCGCCGGACGTCGTCGCTCGCGCTGCCGAGCTGCCCGCGCGCCCGGTCGCGGCGCTCGACCGAGCAGGGCAGCCCCGGCGGCGCGTCGCCGCTGCGCATGTCGACCACCACGCGCCCATCGATCGAGAAGCCCATCCGGTCCTCGTCGACGACGCCCTGGATGACGGCGGCGCCGTTGTCCCAGAACAGGGCGCCCTCGTCGCGCGCGAGCTCGACGTCGAACTCCCACAGGCGCGTCGCGCCGAGCGTCCCCTCGCCGCACGTGTTCGCCGTCTGCGTCCCGACCACGTGGAACTCACCGAGCGCGGTCCCCGGAGCCGGCGCGGCCTGGTCGCCGAAGGCGTCGGCGCACGCCGTCAACATGGGCAGCACGGGCAGCGCGAGCAGCAGCATCCGCATCGACGCCGCCTACCAGACGGCCACGGCGCCGGACAAGAAAGCGCGCGCTGGGCACTCGTCATGCGCGCCATGGAAAGAAAAAACGGGCCGGGTGCTTCGCTTGCACCCGACCCGTCCCGTGGGCCTCTACCGGAGGCCTTCTGGACCCCGCTTGATCCCGCCTGTGCGGCGCCTCCCCTGCCCCATCGCGACGAGCGATTGACCCCGGAGCACCGGTGAGAACCGTTCCCGGAAGACCTGAGTCTTCCACGATTCCCTCTCTGCCGGCCTCGCGGAGGTCGCGATGGCGTTCAACAGGTTGCTAGGCGCCGGACCTGGCCGAGCGCGGATGCGTCTCGCAAGGCCCCGATGACCCTGCGTCACGCTCCACGAGGGTCAGCTGTTCCCAGCCTCCGGTATAGAAGAGCCACTGGTACTGTGCATGGTGTCCATCCCTCCTCCGGCGTGCCGGCACCCCGCGCCGGATCGAAAGAGATCGTCCGGCATGGCAGGGGTGTTCGATTGCGGATCAGCGGAGAGCCCGCCGATCTGGTATCGACCTCGGTACCACGGTGCTCCGCGGCAGGACCATCCTGGAGCTGACGCTCCGTCCGAAGCCGAGGACCAGCCTATCACCGCTGTTCAAGCGAGCAAGGGGCTCACGCACCGAAACATGCAAAGTGACTCACTTCCTTTTTCTCGGTTGCTTCTCGGTTGCCGCAGCGACCAGGCGGAAGCGCGCAGGGTGGCTTGACGGGACTCGACGCCGCGCGATCAAGCGGGACAGCACGGCGAGCGCTCCGATGGAACGTCGGCGAGGACGGCCGCGCGGCGACGTCCACCGGTGGCTCCGCCGCGCGGGCGGCGCGTCAACCACGCCGCGGCGCGGGCCGGGCGCCCGCTACACGTGCACGAACCAGCTCGCTTCCTCGCTCTCCGGCAGCGCCGTCGCGAGGACCGCGAGCATCGCGTCGATCTCTTCCTTCGTGTGCACGCCGCTGCGCAGGATGGCCGCCGGGCCCTCGCCCGCGGGCACCACGACGGACTCGACGGCGAGCGCCGTCTCGACGCCGTACCCGTAGGACGCCAGCGTCACGACCGCGGTCGCCTCCCGGTCGTCGAGCAGCCGGCGGATCGTCATCGTGCGCCGCACGCGCTCGCTGTCCTCGGCCCACGACGCGAGCCACGCGCGCGTGGCCTCGTCGAGACCGACGAGCACGAGCTGCGCGGGCGGCATCGCGTCGGGGTCGGCGGCGGCCACCGCGGCGCGGTGGAAGCCCCGGACCTCGCGGCACCACAGCGGCGGCGCGCCGTCGACCCGGACGAGGAAGCCATAGGGGCCACGAGCCCCCTCTCGCTCGGAGCCCCCCGAGGAAGCGGAAGAGAAACTGTCGTTCGACACGAAGGGAGACGATACACGAGCTCTGCTCGGCGGAGGAAGCCCGCTCGATTGCGCAGCACGTCGAACCGACACGGCTCCGCCCTGGTCACATGCGGCACCTGGGTGCGTTCCCCGCTCGCTCCGCGCTGTTCGCTGTTCGCAAGGTCCTCGCAGGGTTCCCACGCTTCCGACCGTTCCCATCGTTCCCACCGTTCCCGCAACGAGACCGCCACACGCCCTGGATTTCGGCTAAGGTGGCGCCCGCCTCCCCCGTGGAGCCCGTCCGGGACGGGGTGCGCTCTGCACCTACGGCGACGCCCCTCCCGACAGGCTCCAGCCCGCAGCGCGGGTCGGGGCGGCGGCGGCAGCGCTCGCCGTCGGGCACGCCGGCGCGGCACCCGGCGCAGAGGCTCGCCGGCGCACGTTCCGCGCACGTTCCGCGTCACCCTCGATCCCGATCCGACACGCAGGCCATGAAGCTCACGTCACAACAAATCATCGAGATCGTCACCGCGTTCTGCGCCTACTTCGGCGTCGCGTACGCGCTCAACTCGTTCGCGCCGCCGCGCTTCCGCGTGCTGGCGCGGTACGGCTCGGTCGCCGCGGGCGTCGCGCTGTTCTTCTATGGCCTGGATCGGTACATCGACGAGCACGCCCGCGCCGTGGACCTGGCGAAGGTGCTGATCGCGATGGGCGCCGCGCTCTGCGTCTTCTACGAGACGCAGCGCGAGGGGATGCGCCGGCCGGTCGCGGAGCGCTGGAAGCGGTTTGTCGGCGTGGCGCTCGGGGTCGCCGCCATCATCGCCTACTTCAACGGCTTCCGCTTCGGCTATCCCAAGTATTACCACCGCTGGGATCAGTTCCATTACTACATGGGGGCCAAGTACTTCCCCGAGATGGGGTACGACGGCCTCTACAAGTGCGCGCTGATCGCGCAGGACGAGCTCGGGGTCGTCACGTACACGAACGAGGACACCGGGCGCCCGGTCAAGCTCGACATGTCCAAGGAGGTGCGCCACCCGGACAAGAAGATCCGGAACCTCGGCGGCGACAACCTCCTCATGCCGGCGAGCGAGGTGCTCGCCAGCCCCGAGGTCTGCAAGGCGCACTTCTCCCCGGAGCGCTGGGAGGCGTTCAAGGCTGACGTGCAGTTCTTCCGGACGTCCTCGGACAAGGGCTACTGGGAGGACATGCAGAAGGACCACGGCTACAACCCGCCGCCGGTCTGGACGATCATGGGCAAGTTCTGGGCGGACCTCCAGCCGGCCAGCACGCGCTACCTCCAGTTCCTCGCCAGCTTCGATATTTTCTATCTGCTCGGGGTGTTCGTCGCCCTCTACTGGGCCTTCGGGTGGCGGGTCTTCGCCGTCGCGGCGATCTTCTGGGGCTGCCAGTCCTCCGCGCCGTTCTACTGGACCGGCGGCGCGTTCCTCCGGCAGGACTGGCTCTTCTACCTCGTCCTGTCGGCCTGCCTCATCCGCAAGCGCTACTTCAAGCTCGCCGGCGCGAGCATGGTCTACGCCGGCCTCCTGCGCGTCTTCCCGGGCCTGCCCGTGATCGGCTGGCTGACCGTCGCGGGGATTTACCTCGTCCGCCACAAGCGCATGGCGAGGTCGCACGTGCAGGTGCTGATCGGGGGCGTCCTCGCCGCCGCCGTGCTCGTGCCGCTGAGCATGAAGGTCTCCGGCAAGGACTCGTACGTGCAGTTCTACGAGCACACGCTCAAGGTGCACGACCAGACGCCGCTGACGAACCACATGGGCCTCCGCGTGCTCGTCGCACACAAGCCCGGGGCCGGCGTCGAGTCCGGCCGGATGAAGTACACGAAGGACACGAAGCTCGTCGACCCGTTCGAGGTCTGGAAGCGGATGCGCAACGAGCGCTACGCCAGGTACCGCTGGGTCGCCTACGGGATCATCGCCGCCAGCCTGGCCGCCTTCGTCTACGTGTGCCGGCGGATCCGCTCGCTGTGGGTGGCCCAGTGCCTGGCCCAGATCTTCGTCATCCTGCTCTCGCAGCTCACCTGTTATTACTACTCGTTCATGATCCTGACCGCGCCGCTCACCCGGCTGAAACGGCAGATCGAGGTGCCCCTGTTCGGCCTCGCCGCGCTCAGCCAGTTCATCTGGATCACGTTCTACTATAACGACGACAAGTACACGGCGCTGACCGCGGTCTCACTCGCCTTCTGCTATTACCTGCTCTGCCTGTTCTCGGGTAAGCCGGCGCCGTGGTCGCGGCGCGACGAGCCGGAGAGCGTGGACGACGCGGACGACGCGAAGCCGGCGGCCCAGCAGGCCTGAGGCGCTCGACCCTCCGCGCCGGCAGACCTCGGCGGCGCACCCCCGCGATACCTGGAAGCGAACGATGACGGACGTAGTGCGAGAGCATCCTGAAGAGCCCGGCGACCTCCAGGGAGAGGGGGGCCGCGCGAGCGACCCGGGGGCGCCGGCCGACCGGGACGACAGGCCGCCCCGGCGCGGCGACGAGCGGGCGGTCCACGCCTTCCGGAAGGTCCCGCGGACGGGCGTCATCTACGTGACGACCGAGGCCGCGCGCCTCGGGTTCAACGCGGGCGGCGACGAGGGGCCGGACGGCTGGTGCAACCTCGGCCAGGGTCAGCCCGAGACCGGCCCGCTGCCGGGCGCGCCCGAGCGCTGCGGCGCGGTGCCGATCGCCGGCGACGACCAGGAGTACGCGCCGGTGGCGGGCCTGTGGGAGCTGCGCGAGGCGATCGCCTCGCTGTACAACCGCGCCTACCGGCGGGGCATGCCGTCGCGCTACACGGCCGAGAACGTCGCCGTCTCGGGCGGGGGCCGCATCGCCCTCACCCGCGCCGCGGCGGCGCTCGGGCAGATCAACCTCGGCCACTTCCTGCCCGACTACACCGCGTACGAGGAGCTGCTCGACGTCTTCCGGCTGTTCTCGCCGATCCCGATCCTGCTCGAGGGCGAGCGGGGGTACTCGTTCTCGGTCGGCGACCTCCGCCGCGAGATCCTGGGGCGCGGGCTGAGCGCGATCCTCGCCTCGAACCCCTGCAACCCGACCGGAAAGCACGTGCGCGGCGAGGAGCTCGCCGCCTGGGTCCGCACGGCGAAGGAGCTCGATTGCGCCCTCTTGCTCGACGAGTTCTACTCGCACTACGTCTACGGGATGGGCGACGTGGCGCCGATGGAGAGCGCCGCGCGCTACGTCGAGGAGGTCGACCGCGATCCGGTGGTGATCTTCGATGGACTGACGAAGAACTGGCGGTACCCTGGGTGGCGCGTCACCTGGACGCTCGGGCCGCGCGAGGTCATCGAGGCGGTCGCGAGCGCCGGCAGCTTCCTCGACGGCGGCGGCTCGAAGCCGATGCAGCGCGCCGCGGCAGAGCTGCTCACCATCGAGCACACCCGCGCCGAGACGACGGCCATCCACCGGACGTTCTCGCGCAAGCGCGAGCTCCTGCTCGCGGGGCTGCGCAAGCTCGGGGTGACCATCGACGCGGAGCCGGAGGGCACGTTCTACGTCTGGGGCTCGGTCGCCGACCTGCCCCCGGGGCTCTCCGACGGGCACGGCTTCTTCCGGGCGGCCCTGGGGGAGCGGATCATCGTCGTGCCGGGCGAGTTCTTCGACGTCAACCCGGGCAAGCGCCGGGCGGGGCGGCCGTCGCGGTTCCGCCATCACGTCCGCTTCTCGTTCGGCCCGAGCGAGGAGGTCCTGGTCCGGGCGCTCGGGCGGCTCGAGCGCATGGTAGGCGAGCGTCGCCGGGCCTGACACCGGCGGCGCCGCGCGGCGGAGCGGGAAGACGGCGCCGAGCGCCAGGTCTTGTCGCGCTGCACGTCTTCCGACATGGTGGGGGAGCGCGTGGCCAAAGATCCGTGGAGTGATTGGAACGACGACGACCCCGGTAACTTCCAGCCGGGCGATACGATCGGCCCCTACGAGCTGCTGTTCCCTGCAGCCGTGGGCGGCATGGCCGCCGTGTGGGCTGCGCGGCTCAGGCGCCCCAACGGCTCCGTCCAGATCGTCGCCGTCAAGCTGCTGTCGGACGCGATGCGGGGGGACGACGACGCGCGGGCGATGTTCCTCGACGAGGCGTGCACCGCGTCGCGCATCCTCCACCCGAACGTGGTGCACATCCTCGCGTACGGCGAGGTCCGCGACCGGCCGTACCTCGCGATGGAGTGGATCGACGGCGCCCCGATCGCGAAGATCTTCGCGAACCAGAAGGCGAAGCGCGCGCTCCTGCCGCTCGGCTGGGTGCTCCACGTGATGATCGACGCGTGCGCCGGCCTGCACGCGGCGCACGAGGTCCGCGACGACACGGGCGAGCTGCTCAACCTGATCCACCGCGACGTCACGCCCGAGAACGTGATGGTGACGTTCGACGGCATGGTCAAGGTCGTCGACTTCGGCGTCGCGAAGACGCGGGCGCGCGCGCAGATCAGCCGCGTCGGCGCGATCAAGGGCAAGACGGGGTACTTCTCGCCCGAGCAGGTCATGGGCGGGGCGCTCGACCGCCGCAGCGATCTCTTCTCGATGGGCGTGCTGCTCTACCTGCTCGTCACGGGCCACACGCCGTTCCGCGGCAAGGGCCCGCTCGAGGCGATGCAGCAGATCGCGAACCGCAACCCGCAGCCGCCGCGCGAGATCATGCCCGAGGTCCACCCGGAGCTCGACCGCATCATCATGCGCGCGCTCGCCAAGAACCCGAACGAGCGGTACCAGACGGCCGCGGAGCTGCGCCGGGATCTCGAGCAGGTGAGCGTGGCCGTCCGCGAGAGCTACAGCGACAAGCAGGTGGGCCAGCTCGTGCGCGATCTGCTCCCCGGGGTCGCCGAGGCGCGCAAGGAGCGGATCGATCAGGCGATCGACGAGCTCGACCGGATCCTCGCGGAGCGCGCCCACCCGCACAAGCCGCAGGCCTCGCGCCCCGAGGACGCGACCGAGGTGATGCTCCGGCGCATCTCGATGCTGCCGATCCTGCAGGACGGGCAAGAGGCGACGGAGGACGGGGGCTCGGCCGACGCGGCGCCGCCGTCGTCCAGCGCCGGGCCCGCGAGCTCGCGCATGTCGGGGCCCGCGAGCTCGCGCATGTCGGGCCCGGCCAGCTCGCGCATGTCGGGCCCGGCCAGCTCGCGCATGTCGGGGCCCGCGAGCTCGCGCATGTCGGGCCCGACGAGCTCGCGGCGGTCGAACCCGGATCCGATGCGCAAGTCGAACCCGGACGCGACCCGCAAGTCGAACCCGGATGCAACGCGCAAATCGCACCCGGACGCGACGGTCTCGCCGCTCGACTTCCCGGCGGGGCTCTCGCCGCTGCCGCTGGTCCCGCCGCCGCTGCACCCGGGCCGCGCGCCGGCGCACGCGGGTCCTCCGGCGCACGCAACCGACCCCACGGACGCTGTCGCGTCGCTCCCCGAGCGGCGCGCGCGCACGGCGCCGGCGAGGGGGTCGTTCGTGCGCACGGCGCTGGTCACGCTGGCCGTCCTGGGCCTGGCCGCGGTGGTCTCGCTCCTGCTGGCCCGGCGCTCCGCCGGCCTGTCGTTCGGCTCGCTGATGTCACCCTTCACGAGCCCTGCTGCGCCCGCGCCGACCCTGGATCCGCGCGACGCCGCGGCCGATGCGGCGGCCGCGCCGGCGCCGGCGCCGGCGCCAGACGCGAGCGCGGCCGCCACGGCCGCCGTGGTTGACGCCGCGGCCCCGGCGTCCGCCGCCGCAGCCGAGGCGTCCGCCGACGCCGCCGTCCCCGCCGACGCGGCGGACGCCGGTGCGGCCCCCGCCGACGCCGCCGCGCCGCTCACGAGCGGGCAGCCGGCCTACGGGCCGGGCGCTGCGCCCGCGCCGGCGACGCCCTACCCGGCTCCCCCGGTCGCCCCCGCCCCGCGCGTCCCAGGGCCGATGCCCACGCCGACCGTCACCGGGGCGCCGCCGCCGCAGCCCTCGGGGCAGCCGGCGCCCGCGGTGCAGCCCGCACCCGCGGTGCAGCCCGCGCCCGCGGCGCCGTCGACCCCGCCGAGCCCCGCGCCTGCCCCGCCGCGCGCGCCCGTCCCGACGCAAGCCCCGCCGCGCGCGCCCGTGCCAACCCCGCCGCAAGGTCTCGACCTGGCGCCGCGGTAGCGCCGCCGGCCCGCCACGGCGGCACCGCCGGCCGCCCACGGCAGCACCCACCGGCCTGCTAGGGCGGCACCGCCGGCGCGCCACGGCGGCACCGCTGGCCCGCCACGGCGGCACCGCCGAGCCCCGGGCGCGCTGGCCCTCTGCCCGCGACCCCCGCTTCCTGCGCCGCCGCTGGTGGCGCGCTCAGTCCTTCTTCGGCCGATCGAGCGCAGTCTTGTCGGGCAGCGGCGACGGCGGTGCCGGGGTGGCCCGGGACGCCGCCTTCTTCAGGGACGACTCCGCGAGCGACACGAGCGTCGCGAGGTGCACCGGCTTCGAGAGCAGGAAGATCGCGTGGCGCCGCAGCGCGCGGATGCGGGCCTGCTGCGACTCATCGGCGGTCACGACGAAGACCGGCGTGTCCCGGTTCAGCGCGCCCTTGGCCGAGAGCCCGTCGAGGACGCTGAAGCCGTCGACGAGCGGCATGTGCAGGTCGAGCACCACCAGATCGAACTTGCGCGCGGAGAGCCGGCGCAGCGCCGGCGCCCCGCCGTTCGCCTCCTCGACGTCCCCGAGCGAGCGGAGCGCGCGCGCAAACATGCCTCGGATCGCGGGGTCATCGTCGATGACGAGGATGCACGTCACAGCATGACGATGTTTGCACGAACAGGGAAGCGTTGGAAGGCCGGCGCCGGTTTCTGCACCACGCGGGGCGAGCGTCTCCGCGATCGCCGTGGCGCCGCGCTCGCCGATCTCGCGAGCTCCGCGCCCGCTGCGCGCCTTCTCACACCGGCGCTAGCCCGCGGCGCTCGGCCCGACCTCGCGCGACGCGCGACGCGCGACGCGCGCGCGGCGCACGCACAGCGGAGACGGACGCACCTCATCGCAGCTCCTGTGTTCGGCGGCCCGAGGCCGACATGGACGCCACCGATGGGGTGCGGTACACGCGTGGCGAGACCGCATCGCCACCGCAAAGGAACGATCCATGGGCAAATTCACCATCACGAACGAGATCAACTGCAGCGTCGATACGTTCTGGAAGCTGTTCCTGGACAAGACCTTCAACGAGGAGCTCTACAGGAAGGAGCTCGGTTTCCCCGAGTACACCATCACGGAGCAGTTCGAGACGGAGAGCGAGATCGTCCGCAGGTCGGCCGGAAAGCCGAAGATGAACTTGCCCGGCCCCGTGGAGAAGCTGCTCGGCTCCGGCTTTCGCTATACCGAGGAGGGCAAGCTCAACAAGGCGACGAAGGTGTGGACCTTCAAGCTGACGCCAAGCACCCTGGCGGACAAGATGCGCAACGAGGGCGTGGTCCGCGCCGAGGCGCTCGGCGACAACAAGACGCGTCGGATCGCCGAGCTCGTCATCGAGGCGAAGGTCTTCGGCGTGGGCGGCTTGCTCGAGAGCAGCGCCGAGAAGGAGCTGCGGCAAGGGTGGGAGAAGAGCGCGGTCGTCATGAACAGCTGGATCGCCCAGGGCAGAGCGGTGTAGCCGCGCCGGCGCGACCGCCCAGCCAGGCCCGGCCGCGCGCGGGCACGGCGTCCCGGAGAGGCGACGCCTGACAGCCCACCAAGCAGCCCACCACAACAGGCATGGCGGCGAGCGGCCGCCCGGCCGTCCATCCGTGTCCGGGCGAGGACACGGCGCTGCACGTTCCGGGTCAAAGCGAGAGATCAGCGGTCTCGACGCTTGCCGGAGCGGGGCGCAGGGACCAGGGCCAGGGCCATGGAGCACGTGGTCATCCTCGGCGCGGGCTTCGGCGGCCTCTACGCGGCGCGGGCGCTCCGGCGCGAGCCGGTGCGCGTGACCGTGGTCGACCGGCGCAACCATCACACGTTCCAGCCCCTCCTCTACCAGGTCGCGACGGCGGGCCTGAACGCGAGCGACATCGCCGCGCCCATCCGGCGGGTGCTCCGCAAGCAGAAGAACACGAGCGTCCTCCTCGCCGAGGCGACGGCGATCGATCCCGTGCAAAAGAAGGTGATCTTCGAGGACGGCGAGCTCGGCTACGACAGGCTGATCCTGGCGGCCGGGGCGTCGCACTCCTACTTCGGGCACGACGAGTGGGCGGCCTTCGCGCCCGGGCTCAAGACCGTCGAGGACGCGCTGGAGATCCGCCGGCGCGTCCTGCTCGCCTTCGAGGCGGCCGAGCGCGAGCCCGATCCCGCGCGGCGCAGCGCCTGGTTGACGTTCGTGGTGGTCGGCGGGGGCCCGACGGGCGTCGAGCTCGCCGGGGCGCTCTCGGAGCTCGCCAGGCACACGCTGGTGCGCGAGTTCCGGCACATCAACCCGTGCAGGGCGCGCATCATCCTGCTGGAGGGGGCAGGACAGGTGCTGCCGTCGTACGTCCCGGAGCTCGGGGAGAAGGCGCGGAAGCAGCTCGAGGCGCTCAACGTGGATGTGCGGACGGGCTGCCTCGTCACCGGGATCGACGAGGAAGGGGTCTCGATCGGGGACAAGCGGATCGAGGCCAGGACCGTGCTCTGGGGGGCCGGCGTGGCAGCGTCGGGCGTCGCCCGCACGCTCGGCGTGCCGCTCGATCGGGCAGGCCGCGTGCTGGTGCAGCCGGACCTGACGGTGCCCGGCCACGAGGACATCTACGTCATCGGCGACCTCGCGTCCCTGAAGCAGGAGGACGGGACGCCCGTGCCGGGCGTGGCGCCCGCGGCCATCCAGGAAGGGCGCCACGCCGCGCGCAACATCGCGCGCACCCTGCGGGGGCAGCCGCGGCTGCCGTTCCGCTACCACGACAGGGGCTCCATGGCGACGATCGGGCGCGCCGCCGCCGTCGCCGACTTCGGCAGGCTGAAGCTCTCCGGGTTCCTGGCGTGGCTCGCGTGGCTCGTCGTCCACGTCCTCTTCCTGATCGGCTTCCGCAACCGCTTCATGGTGCTGTTCTCGTGGGCCGTGTCGTACCTGACGTACGAGCGCGCCTCGCGGCTCATCACCGGCGAGACGCCGCGGCTCCTCGAGGAGGAGCCTCACCGCGCGCCGGAGCTCGAGCCGCGCAAGGACGACGGCGCCGCCAGGAACCAGCCGATGCCGGAGCACGCGCGCACCTGAAGTGAGAGAAGCTCACCCGCCGAGCGGCGTCTTGCGCTCATCTGGATCTTTGCGCGCTAGCTGCGTTAGGGTCGTTGATCATGGATATCCCTCCCGGTCAGGGCCCCTCAGCTCACCTCTCGCGATCTCTCTTCGCCAGTGCAGCACCTCTGGCCGCGCTCCTTCTCGGCGCATCCTCTGCCTTCGCGCAGGCGCCCCCTCCCGCGGCGTCCGCGCCGCCGGGCGCCGCCGCCCAGGCGCAGCCGGCGCCCTACGGGACCCCGGCGCCGTACGGCGCGCCCGCCCCGTACGCGCAGCAGCCCGGCTACTACCCGCCGCCGGGGTACGCCCCGCCGCCGGGGTACGCCCCGCCGCCCGGGTACGCTGCGCCGCCTGGCTCGCCGCCGGTCGGGCCGAGGATCATGAACTACGAGGAAGGGCAGACCGTCCCGGAGGGCTACCGCGTCGAGGGCAGGGCGCGCCGCGGGCTGGTCATCGCCGGCGCGGTGACGTTCGGCGTCACGTACCTCCTCTCGGCGATGGTCGGGCTCGTCGCGGAGGCCGGCGACCGCGCGAGCGGCGGCAGCGGAGCGGCCTACATGCCGCTCTACATCCCGCTCGCCGGCCCGTTCGTCACCATCGGCACGGCGGAGGCCAAGGGCGGCGGCGTCTTCATCCTCATGGTCGACGGGCTGGCTCAGGTCGGCGGCGTCGCCATGTTCATCGGCGGCCTCGCGGCGCCCGAGAAGAAGCTCGTCCGCAACGACGTCTCCCTCTCGGTGAAACCGATCGTCACGGCCGACACGCTCGGGCTCGGCCTCTCCGGCTCGCTCTGAGCGCGGGCCGCCGTCGCCGCGAGCTCACGTCACGACCGGCGGCGTCTCGTCCATCGTCTTGACCGCGCGCTTGGCCCTGCGGCGCACGTCGACGTGCAGCGACTCGTCGAAGTTGATGGCCGAGAACGCCGCGCGCGCCTCGATGTTCTTGCCGAGGGCGGCGTAGGCCTCGGCCTCGTTCCACCGCAGCTTCCAGTCGCGCTTCGCCAGGTCCGAGAGCTTCGCGGCGTCGGCGATGATCTCCGGGTATCGCTGCTGCTTCCCGAGCTCGCTCCAGTACTCGGCCCTGAGGTCGTCGTCCTCGGGCGCGAGCGCGACGGCCGCCGCGAAGCCGGCGAGCGCGTCGTCGATGCGGCCCGCGACGAGCTCGGCGCGGGCGAGCGATCGGCGCGCTCCGGCGCTCTCGGGGTGCGCCGCGGCGAAGGCCGCGAGCGCGGGGATGGCCTCGTTGACCTTCTGGATGTCCGCCGGGTCGCTCGGCCAGAACCGGAGCGAGAGCGCGGTGAGGTCGCCCGGGTCGCGCTCCAGCGCGCTCTCGATCGCGGCGGGCGCCTCCTCGCCGCGGCCTGCCTGGGTGAGGCACTTCGCGAGCTCGACCCAGGCGCCCGACGAGGACGGCGCCTCCTTCACGAACGCCTGGGCCGCGGCGAGCGCCTCGTCGACGCGCCCGAGCGACCGGAGCGCGGCGATCCGCGCGAGCTGCGCGCGCTCGGCCCGCTCGCCGCCCTCGCCCGCGGCGGCGCCAGCGCCCGCGGCCGCAACCGCGCGCTCGGCGGCCGCCAGCGCGACGCCGTGGCGGAGCTCGCGCTCGTGGTACGCGAGCTGCTCGAGGTAGAAAGCGCTGTCGCGCGGCGCCGCGTCCCACTGGCCCGTCAGGTACTCGAGCACCGCGTCGGAGCGCACGTAGACGAGCGAGGCGGCGTCGCGCGGGTTCTCGTAGATGGGCACGAGGACCCCGAGCTGCACCATCGCGTCGAGCGCCGGCTGGCAGTCGGGCTTCGCCTCGAGCGCGAGCACCATCTCGTCGAGCGCGGCGTCCTTCTTCTGCATGGCCAGGTGCACCTGCCCGACCGCCACGTGGTAGTCGGCGTCGCCCTGGAACGTCTTCCGGATCGCCTGGAAGCTCTTCAGCGCCGCGGGGTGATCGCCCATGTTCGCCTGCGCCGAGGCGAGGTTCAGCCGCGCGGCGTGGTCGTCGGGGTCCATGGTGACGATGCGCTTGAGCGCCGAGATGGCCTTCTCGTAATCGCGCTCGCCGAACGCCTTCTGCGCGCGCTCCCAGACCGGCGCCTTGTCGAGGAAGGCCTCGAATTGCGAGACGAGCGCGCTGTTCTGCTTGCGCCAGACGCCGCTCTTGCCGGGCTCGGAGTTCGTGAGGAAATCTTTGATCCACTTGCGGGCAGCGTCGATGCTGAGCCCCTTGTCGGCCAACCCCTCGAACTCGCCCCGAGGCACCGGCATGCGCGCGGGGATCCCCTGCCGGCGCGCCGTGTTCTCGTCGAGGCCGATAAGCACCCAGTCGCCTTGCTCGCTCATGATCAAGGACGGTACCCGCCGTGCCCCGCCGGGATCAAGCGACGTCTCGGCGCGCGGCGCCCGCGCCCGCCCCCATGACGCGCGCGACAGCGGAGCTCGGGCTCCGAGGGCGGCGCGCCGCGCGGCGGCGCTTCAGGAGTAGAGCCAGGCCAGCAGGACGAACGCGGCGAACGCCGCCGCCGCGACGGTGAGGGCGAGCGCGCGCGGCACGCCGAGGAGCATCGGCCGGACGCTGGCCTGGAACGCGATCGACTCCACGGAGCTCGGCGGGCTGTTCGGCATGTCGACGCCGGAGGTGCCGCCCTGGATGATGAGCGGCGCGGCTGCGCCGCCGGCAGCGCAGCTCCTCGCGGGCGCCGCGGTCGCGCTCCGCGGGGCCGCGGAGGCGCCCCGGGCGGCCGGAGCGGGACCTTGCGGGGGCGCGCCGAGGTCCGGGGGACGCGGCGTCGCGGGCGACGCCAGGTGCTCGAGGCCGAGCTGGGTCAGGACGGCCTGCTGCTCGTTGCCCCACGCGACAGGGCCAGCGGCCGTCTCGGGCGCGAGCGTGAGCGGCGCGGACATCGCCTTGTGCATCGCCCGCTCGAGCGCGAGCGCCTCGTCGAGGCGGCGCGACGCGCGCTCCGCGCCGGAGCTCGCGGCGAGGCGCAGCGCCTCGGCGGCCATCGACGAGAGGTGGGCCGCCACCTTGGCCAGCGCCAGCTTGCGCTCCGCGTGCGCGACAGCGAAGCGCGCCTCCTCGCGGAACCGGAGCGCCTCGGTCGTGAGGCGGTCGACCTCCGCGTGGAGCTGCGTCTCGCCCTCCTGCGCGCCCGGCGACGTGGGCGTGGCGCCGTCGTCGCGATCCGCCGAGTACGCGACCGCGGCCGTCGTCGAGCGCGGCGGCTCCGCCTGCGGCGGCTCGCTCGCGGGCTGAAGGCGCGGCTCGGCGTCCTGCGCGGTGATCGAGCCGTACGATGGATGGCTGCGCCGCCGTCCGCCGCTCGAGCTGCCGGACGCGGGATCCCCGCGCCCGCGGCCGGCGCCCCCGACGACGACCGTCTTCTCGTCGGCCCCATCGGACGACAGCGGCCCGCGCCGGCGCAGGACGTCGTCCGCGTCTCGGGCCGTGGTGCTCAGCGGGAGCGGGGACGCCGTGCCGCTGCCGCCTCGCGCGTCGAGATCGGTCGGCTCCTCGTCCTGCGCGCGCGCCGCGCCGCTACCGCGGAGCCGGTCGGAGGCGCCCGCACCCCGGTCCCGCGCGGCGTGCGAGACGTGCGAAACGTGCGAGACGTCGATCGCGGGCCGGCGCGGGATCGCCGTCTGCGCCGACAGCGAGGGGCGCGGCGCCTTGGCGACGTCGGCGAAGCCGCCGGAGACCGCGCGCTCGAACCAGCGCATCTGCCTCATCGCGTTGCGCCGCACGAAGCGGCCGAGCGCCTCCTCGTTCCCCTCGAGGTACCCGTGGCTGCGCAGCCAGCCCTCGAGCCGCGCGAAGATCTCGTCCGCGCTCTGGAAGCGTGACGACGCTTCCTTCTCAAGACAGCGCGTCACGATCGCCACGAGCTCCTTGTCGATCTTCGGCCGGAGCTCCCGCAGGTCGGCCGCCGGCTGCGTCGTCAGGTTCCGGAGGAGCTCGTAGTCGCTCGACGAGGACCACGGGTGCTTGCCCGCGAAGAGCTCGAACAGCACGACGCCGAGCGAGAACAGGTCGGACCGCTTGTCGGCGGGGCCCCCGCGGGCCTGCTCCGGCGCCATGTAGGTCGTCACGCGCCGGCGCGCCCCGACGGCCGTGTTCATCACGCGGAGCGACGACTTGGCGAGCCCGAAGTCGGCTATCTTCACCTCGCCCTGGAAGCCGACGAGCACGTTGCCCGGCGTCAGATCGCGGTGCACCAGGTTGAGCAGCTCGCCGGCTGGCGAGCGCAGCTCGTGCGCCGCGGCGAGCCCACGGCAGAGCGTCGCGCCGATGTGGACGACGAGCCGCTCGGAGAAGACCTCGCCCGTGTCGAAGACGGTCTTCATGAGCCGCGCGAGGCTCACGCCCTGCACGAGCTCGACGGCGAAGTACGACCCCTGCTCGTCGGTGCCCCAGCCGGCGACCTCGACCACGTTCGGGTGCTTGAGCGCCGCTGTCGTGCGCACCTCGTCGAAGAACCGGGTGGAGACCGCCGGATCCTCGGCGTAGTGGGGGTGCAGCCGCTTGACGGCGAGCAGCTCCCCGGGCCGGTGCGGACCTACCGACCTGCAGAGATCAACGCGGGTGGTCGCTCCGGATGCGATCTCGGCGAGGAACTGGAGCGAGAGCGCAGCCGGCGCGGGCGCTGGGAGCCGAGACATGCACGCTGAAGTCTAGCGGGCGACAGCCCCCACCGGAAAGAGCCTCAGACGCCCGCGCGCGCCGCGGCGATCGCGGCGGCGACCCCGGAGGGGGTGGCCTTGAGGTGGACGTCCAGGTGGTCATCCTTGGTCTTCAGCGCACGAACACCGAGCACCGGCGCGCAGATGCGCAGCGCCCGGACGACCGTCGGATTCTGGCCGATCGCTGGAATCTTGAGCAGATCCAGGGTGATCCTGTCGTCTTTGGCGTCGATCAGCGCGGCCGGCCGCTTTGGCATGAACGACACGAAATTGCCCGGCTTGTTCAGGTCGATCGCTCCCGAGTTAATCAGCCCGGCGATCGGCGAGCCCTCGTCGCCCATGACGTGAAGCTTGAGGTCGGCGATCCGGAGGCCGACCTGGATGGCGTCCGCGCGCACGTCGAGCTCCTCGGCGTAGACGGCGAACGACGCCCGGATCGGGGCGCCCATGACCTTCACGGTGAGCGCGAGGCGCAGGCCCGGGGGCGCGGCCTCGATCACGATGTCCTTCGGCGCGCGCTTGCCGCCGCTGAGCTCCCTCGCGAGATAGCGCAGCGCATCGATCGGGACGCCGAAGCGCAGGCCGAGCGCGCCGCGCAGCGCCCTCCCGATCTCCTCGGGGTGAGCCTTGAGGTATTCACCGGCCTGACGGAGCAGCAACTTCGGGCTGGGCTTGGGCATCGTTGGGGCAGCTACGATTGCCCCGAGTCCGACCCGCGCGCAAGGGCCGAGCGCGATCGTCCGCGAGGTCACCGACGATCCGAAGGCGGTTGTTCGATCGGGGGCGACTCGGCCACACTCGGGCGCGATGCAGTTCAAGATTCTCCTTGTCATGGCCACGACTGCGCTCGCGATCGGCTGCGGCTCGGCCGACGCGACGCTCGGCGCGCCGAGCAACGAGCCGACAGGCGGCGGCTCATCGAGCCAGGGCGGCGGCGGCGACGGCGGCTCGACCGGCAGCGACGACGACGACCACAACGGCGGCAGCGGCGGCGACGCTTCGAGCGGCGCGGGCGGCGACGCTTCGAGCGGCGCGGGCGGTGACGCTTCGAGCGGCGCGGGCGGCGACGCTTCGAGCGGCGGCGGGGCGCCCGGCGCCCTCTGCGACCCCCCTCCCGCGTGCGACGCCGCGCCGCCGGATCCGGGCGAGGAGCTCGCGTGGAACCACCCGACGTCGTACCTCATCGCCGGCGCGGGGCGCCCCAGCCACCGCGGGCGCGATCTCTACCTGACCCCCGACGACCCGCAGTGGATCATCGGCAAGTTCGCCTATGGGATCACCGACAAGGACCTGAAGGGCGAGCGGGTCGACGTCTACCTGCTCCGCGGCTGTAGCGGCGCCTGGGAGCGCCTCGGCTCGGCGATGACGACGGAGGACGACGCCGCGCACCGCGAGATCGAGGGCGTCATCGACAGCGGCGGCCGTGTCTTCTTCGAGATCCCCGCAGCGCAGCGGCTCGGTCCGGGCAGGCACCGGGTCCACCTGGTCGTCCGCGGCGATCTGTCGAGCACCGACCTCTTCATCGAGGTCGTCCCCCGGGGCGCCCCGATGTTCGTGAGCGACGTCGACGGGACGCTGACCGGCACGGAGACGGAGGAGTTCACCGCCCTCCTCACCGGCTCGCTGCCCGACGCGCACCCGCGCGCCGCGGCGGCGTTCCATCGGCTCACGTCGAAGGGCTACCGCCCGATGTACCTGACCGCGCGGCCGGAGTGGCTCGTCCAGCGCACGCGCGACTTCCTCGACGCCTACGGCTTCCCGCCTGGCATCGTGCACACCACCCTCGACCTGACCGGCGCGCTCGGCCAGGCCGCCACGGACTACAAGCTCGCGGAGCTGCTGCAGCTCTTCAGCGGCGGCAGGGAGATCGTGCCCGCGTGGGCCTTCGGCAACACCGCGACCGACGCCGCGGCCTACGACAGCGCCGGCGTGATGCCCCTCACCCGGCGCGTGTTCTACCGGTTCGACGACGCGCTGTTCGGCGGCCGGCGCATCGACGACTACGCCGAGCTGCTCACCGAGATCGACGCGCTCCCGAGCCTCTGCGACTGATCTCGAGCGGCGCGGCGGCGCTCAGCCGGGCGCCTGATCCGCCTGGGCGCCGCTCGCCGGCGGCTCCGAGACGGACGCGTCGCTGGCCGGCACCTCCACGCTGCCGCCGATCGACCGGAGGAGGTCGCTCACCGCGGCGTGGGCGCGCTCGCGCAGATCGTTCACGCGCGCGCCCTCGCGGCCGTCGGGGCGTACGGAGAGCGGCGCGCCGACGCGGACGCGGACGCGCCGCATCGTGCCGTCGCCCGTGTCGAGGGCTCCCTTCTTCATGAGCAGGTGCGTGCCGTCGATCGCGACCGGCACCACGGGGACGCCCGCGCGGACGGCGGCATAGAACCCGCCGTTCTTGAACGACCGGAGCACGCCGTCCTCGCTGCGCGTCCCCTCCGGGAACACGAGCAGCGGCTTGCCTTCCCGGAGCACCTGCTCGAACCGCGCGATCGCCTCGACCGCGGCGCGGGAGCCGACCGTGCGATCCACCGGCACGTGACCCGCGAGCTGGAGGTGCCAGCCGAGGAACGGGATCTTCATGAGCGAGCGCTTCGCCGCCCACTTGAAGTCGCCCGGCAGCACCGCGCCGAGGGCCAGGATGTCGAGCAGGCTCTGGTGATTGGAGCAGTAGACGAACACCCCAGGAGGGACGTTCTCGAGGCCGCTCACCTCGATCTCGATATCAAGCGCGCGCGCGCTCGACTGACACCAGCGGCGCATCGCCCAGAGGCTCGCCGAGCGCTGCGGCGTGAGGGGTCCCAGCGTCAGAGATACCGTGCCATAGGCCATGGTTCTGACGGCGAACGGGACCCACTGACGCGTCGCCAGCCATGCGCTCTTGAGATCCATACTACAACGCTTACCACTCTCCATGTGGGGCGAAAACGCGTAGCGTCTTGCGCAGTTGCGCCGCGCGCTGATCTATGAGCCGAGCGGCGGCGTGAGCAGCCCCCAGCCGACCGTGGCGGGCCGCCCGGCGCGCTCGAACTTGACCGTGTACAGGCCTGTCTCTTCGGCGCTCTGCACGACCGCGGGCCGCAGCGTGCCCACCCACTCGGCCCAGACGCTCGCCCCGATCTTGAGCTGCGGCTTGATCGGGAGTGGCCGCAGCGCCGACTCGTCCGCGAGCAGCGCGGCTCCGCCGTAACCGAGGGCGAACCACCGCGCAGAGCTGCTGGGCAGCGACGTCAGGACGGCGCCCGGATCGGCCGGCGGACCGCCGAGCCGCGAGACGAGGAGCACGTGGCGCCAGGTCTCGCCGTCCTTCCACGCGGCGAAGTTGCCGGGGACGAGCCCCTCGGTCTGCACCACGAAGCGCACGCCCTTGAGCAGCGCGAGCGGGGTCCGCGGGTCCATGTCGGTGTAGCGGACCTCCATCTTGTCCTTCACGAAGCGGGTGACGACGGCGTGCTTCATCACGCCGTTCCACTCCGTGAGCACCGGATCGTGGGGACGGAGGCGGGGCGCGTCCGGCACGGGGATGACGTAGCCGGGGTGGACCTTGTACGACGGTCCGCCCCGCCCCTCGATGATGAGGTCATCGCCCTCGAAGCCGACGATGGTCGCCGCGTACAGCACGAGCGTCGATCCGAGCCGGGCCCCGGCGAGCATCCGATCCGAGAAGGTGAACACGCGGCGGCCCGGGTCGAGCTTGACCGGGTGCGCCGGAAGGCCGAGCGGGTTCGACGCGTGCGCCGCGCCGGTCGGCGCCGGGGCCTCCGCGAACGCGGGCCGCGGCAGCGCCGCGAGCGACGCGATGGGCGGGCTCTGGGAGGGCATCGGCGTCGGGGTCGACGTCGGCGCGGAGTCGCACGCGGGAGCGAGGCCGGCTGCCAGGAGGCAAGCGAGCGCCGCGAGCGCGCCGCGAGGGAGCGGCGGCGCGGCCTCGCGGCGTCGCGCCGCGCAGCTGGGGCGGTCCTCCGCGGTGGCGCGGCCCAGCCTGCGGGACCCGGCCCCGAGGCCGCCGGGACATCGGTCAGCCATCGGGGGCGAGCATGGACCGCGGAGCGCGCGGCGGCGAGCAGAAAGGCACACGGCGCCCACGCGGATCAGGGGCCGGCGCTGCCAGCGCCCAGCGCCGGCCGAGCTGGAGCCTGGGCGTGCGGGAGCGGCGGTGCGCCGCTTTCCTCGCGGCGCGCGCGGCCCCGGCTGCGCTAGCCTGCGGCGCGATGAAGCGCGCGTTCAGCGTCGATGAGCTCAAGCAGACCGCGCCGCGCCTCGCCGTGGAGCGCCGCGCCGTGCGCTTCCAGGACGTCGACGCGGCCGGGATCGTCTTCTACCCGCGGGTCCTCGAGTACTTCAGCGACGCGTACATGGTCGCGCTGAAGGAGCGAGGCGTCGATCTCCCCGGCCTCATCGCGGGCGGCGCGATCAAGCTGCCGCTCGTGCACGCCGAGGCCGACTACCTGCTGCCGCTCCGGTTCGGCGACGCCCTCGAGGTCGAGGTGCTCGCGCCGAAGCTCGGCGACACGTCGTTCACGGTCGGCTACCGCGTGTCGACCGCGGGCGGGATCGCGGCGGTCGGGCAGACGGTGCACGTGTGCATCGACGGCGCGCGCTTCACCCCGCGCCCGCTACCGGACGATCTGCGCAGCGCGCTCGGGTAGCCGCGCCGCCGCCGCGCCACGGCCCCGAGCGACGGCCCCGAGCGACGGCCGCCAGGCGGCGGGCCGCGCTAGCGCGCGGGGAACGGCGCGAGCGCGGCCGCGAAGCGCGCCGCCGCGCCGGCGCGATCGAGCTTGCCCGCCGGCGTGACCGGGAGCGCCGCGGCGGCGCAGACGCGCCGCGGGCGCTTGTGCGGGGCGAGGCGCGCCGCGACGGCGGCCGCGAGGTCGTCGAGCAGCGCAGGCGGGAGCGCGGCCCCGCCCGACGCGGCGGGCGCGGCCTGGTCGGGGACGATCGCCGCCGCCACGATCTGGCCCCAGCGCTCGTCCGGCACGCCGAACACCACCGCGCCCGCGACGCCCGCGCACGACGCGAGGGCGTGCTCCACCTCGGCAGGGTAGACGTTCTCGCCACCGGTCACGATGAGGTCGCTCCGGCGCGCCGCGACGTGCAGCCGCCCGGCGGCGTCGAGCGCGCCGAGGTCCCCCGTGCTGAACCATCCGGCGCCGTCGACGAGGAGCTCCGGCGCGCGCTCCGGACCGCGGTAGTAGCCGCGGAACAGCACGGGGCCGCGGATCTCGATGCGGCCCACGCCGTCGCTGCCGGCGCCGTCGACGCGCAGCTCGACGCCGGAGATCGGCGCGCCGGAGCCCGGCTCGCGGGTGCGCGGATCGCGCGGGCGCTGGACGGTGACCTGCGAGCACGCCTCGGTGAGGCCGTAGGTCGTGAGCGCGGGGACGCCGCGGCGCGCGCACTCGTCGAGCGCCCGCTCCGGAGCGCCGGCGCCGCCGACGAGCACCGCGCGGAGCCGGGCGAGGACGTTGTCGCGATCGACCTCGAGGAGCGCGAGCAGCATGGTCGGCACGACGGACAGCAGCGTCGCGCGGTCGCGCACGATCGAGGCGAGCACCGACGCCGGCTCGAAGCGGGGCGCGAGGATGACGGCGCGCCGCGCGAGCAGGCAGCGCGTCACGATCGAGAGGCCCCCGACGTGGCAGAGCGGCATGCAGAGCAGCCAGCGGTCGTCGTCGCGCACGCCGAGGTTGGCCGCGCTCCCCTCCGCCGCAGCGAGGAACGCGCGGCGCGGGAGCACCGCGCCCTTGGGGCGCCCCGTCGTACCCGAGGTGTAGACGATCGCGAGATCGCCGGCGGGGTCCGGCGGCACGACGCCGGCGGCCTCGGCGGCGCGCGGCCCGCTGTCGCCGAGCGCGGCGAGCCCGGACCCGGCCTCGTCGAGCAGCGCGGCGAGCTCGGGCTCGCGCAGCACGAGATCAGGCCGCGCGTCGTCGATCAGGACGCCGGCCTCGCCCGCCGTGAGCCGCGGGTGGATCGGGACGAGCACCGCGCCGACCGCGAGCAGGGCGTGGAGGACGACGACGGTCCCTAGCGCGTTGGGGGCGACGAGCGCCACGCGCGCCCCCTGCCCGACGCCCGCGCGGGCGAGCCGCGCGCACACGGCGGCGACCGCGGGGGCAAGATCGCCGAAGCGAAGAGCGCCGCCGGGGCCGACGCGGAGGCCCGGGACGTCGAGCGAGCGCGGCGCGTCTGCGTCGGCGCCGCCGTGCACGAGCGCCGTCCGCGCCGCGACCGCGGGGTCGCGCGCGGCATGGAGGAGGCTCAGGCCGTCCATCGTCGGACGCCGAGGCCGGGCTGATCGCTCGCCGCGATCAGCCCGCCCGCGCGGAGCTGCGGGATCCGGACCGCGGGCCACGCCTCCAGGCCGGCGTGCGCGTCGAGGCCGCACGCGAGCGGCGGGCGCGGCAACCCGAGCGCGAGCTCGCAGGCGGCGGCGAGCGCGATGGGGCCGTCGAAGAGGTGGGTCACCACGGCGTCGATGCCGCGCGCCTGCGCCCTGCGGCCGAGCTCGTGCGCGCGCAGGAGGCCGAGCATGGCCGGCTTCAGGATGAACGCGGCGCAGCCCTCCGCTTCCAGCAGGCGCTCCGGCATGCCCTCGACGGCGAGCGACTCGTCGGCCGCCCACGGGACGTCGCACGCGCCGAGGTGGTGGAGCAGCTCCGGCGCGACCGGCTGCTCGACGAAGCGCGGGCCGAGCGGCGCGAGCAGACCGAGTCGGCGCGGCGCCTCCTCGAGCGACCACGCGGCGTTCGCGTCGAGCCGGAGCTCGACGGCCGCGTGCTCCCGCCGGAGCGCGCGCAGCGCCTCGAGGTCGCGCGCAAAGCCTTCCTCCCCGCGCGAGCGGAGCTTCACCTTGATCGCGCGGACGCCGCGCGCGGCGAGGGCGCGCGCGCGCTCGAGCATCTCCGGCAGCGCGACCGAGGTCGTGAGCAGCCCGTTGACCCGGACCTCGTCGTGACGCCGGTGCCCGCCGAGGCAGGCCGACACCGGCGCGCCGACGCGCTGGCCGAGCAGATCGAGCAGCGCCGTCTCCAGCGCGAAGCGCGCCGCCGGGAGGCCGCGCAGCCGCGAGGAGAGCGGCGCGAGCGCGCGCAGGATCGCGAACGCCGTCGCCCGCGGCGCCGCGCCCGGCGACGCGGGCACGACGGGCAGGTCGATCGGGCCGAGCGCCCCCGGCAGCTCGGCGAGCGCGCGCCGATCGTCGTCGGCGGCGTCGGGCGAGAAGCCGGGGAGCGGCGTGGCCTCGCCGAGGCCCACGCGCCCCTCGTCGTCGGTGAGCGACAGCACGAGCCCCAGGCGCGCGCCCTCGAGATCGACCTGCTCAAGGCTGGCAGCGACGACGCGCATGAGCCTTACATCCGGGCGGCGAGACCCAGCGAGAAGAGCAGCGAGAACGCGAGCAGCAGCTTCGCCGTCCCGGCGAGGCAGTCGTTGAGCGGCCGGCCGTCGGTCGTCGCCAGCACCCGGAGCAGGCGCACGGCGCGCGGGAAGGTCGCGAGCACGAGGAGCGTCCACCGGCGGCCCTCGCTGACGGCGAGCGCGACGGGCACCGCGTACGCGACCGCGAGGAGCATCGCGTATTCGAGGACGCCGGCCCGCCGGCCGAAGCGGACCGCGAGCGTGCGCTTGCCGGCGACGACGTCGGTGTCGCGATCGCGGACGTTGTTCACGACGAGCACGGCGGTGGCGATGGCACCGACCGGCACGGCCGCCGCCCACGAGAGCGGCGGGACGGAGCCGAGCTGCACGAAGGCCGTCCCGCACACGGCGACGAGGCCGAAGAACACGAACACGAAGATGTCGCCGAGGCCATGGTAGCCGAGCGGGTACGGGCCGCCTGTGTACGCGACGCCGGCGAGGATCGACGTGACGCCGATGACCACGATCGGCCACCCGCCGACGAGCGCGAGGTGCACCCCGAACGGCACCGCGAGCGCGATCGTGACGAGGAGCCCGACGCGCACCTGGCGCGGCGTGAGCAGCCCCGCCTGCACGGCGCGGGTGGGGCCGAGCCGCTCGTGCGTGTCGGCGCCCTTCTCGTGATCGAACACGTCGTTGGCGAAGTTGGTGGCGATCTGGATGAGCATCGCGCCCGCGAGCGCCGACAGCGCCGGGCCGAGCCGCATGCCGCCGAGCGCGTAGGCGACCGCCGTGCCGACCATCACCGGCGCGAGCGCCGCGGTGAGCGTCGCTGGCCGGCACGCGAGGAGCCACGCCCGGAGCGAGCCCGGCCGGACGCCGTCCGCGGCCGCTGCCCCGGCCGGCGGAGATGCCGCCGTCGCGCTCATGATCCCCTCCCCTGCCCGCCGCGGCCGGGCGCGGCGACACGATCGCCCCCGCGCGGCGCGACGCCGTCGCCGGACGCCTCGCGCGTGAGGTCCTCGACTCCGGGACTCCTGTTCGCGTTGACCTGGCTCATGACCGTCGATCCCTCTCTGGAAGCTCGGGGTTCTCGGCGCGCGCGCCGCTCATGAAGGCTGGAGATCGGCCGACGCCTCGGCCGCAGGCGCGCTGCTCGAGGCGGCGATCTCGCGGCGGACATCGGACCAGAGCCGCGCGACGCGGGCGGCGCCGTCGTGGGGCGGCACCACGGCCTCGATCAGCGTGGCGAAAGGCCGCTGGTGCGCGGCGGCGAGGGCGCGGGCGAGCGCCTCGGCGGTGCCCGCGCGCTCGTAGGCGAGCCCGAACATCGCCGCCGCGGGCGCGAAATCGAGGTGCTGCGGCATGGTGAAGGCCCGCTCGAGCAGACCGGCGCCGGTCCTGGCGATGGGCAGGTGCTCGAAGATGCGCCCGCCGTCGTTCTGGACCACCACGACGACGAGCGGCGCGCCACTGTCCACCGCTGCCTTCCCGGCGAGCAGGAGGCCGGTCAGGTCGTGCAGCAGGCTGAGATCGCCGAGCAGCAGCGTGACCGGCCCGGCCGCGGCGGCGCGGGCGCCCGCCGCCGCCGACACGAGCCCGTCGATCCCGCTCGCCCCGCGCTGGTGCAGGACGCGCAGCGCGCGCGCCGACGGCGCGCAGTACGTGTCGAGGTCGCGCACCGGCATGCTGTTGCCGATCGCGAGCAGCGAGCCCTCCGGGCAAGCGCCGGCCACCATCCTGGCGACGGCGCCCTCCGTGAGCTCGTCCCCCGCGCACGCGCGCGCGGACAGCGCCGCGGCGATCTCGCCGGCGCGCGCGAACGATCCAGCCCAGTCCCGCCGCGCGCGCCCGAGGTCCCGCGCCGCCCCGGCGAGACGCCCCGCGAGCGCCTCGCAGACGTCCGCCGGCTCCGCCATCACGAGGGCGGCCGCGGCGTTCGTCGGGTCGTTCCAGCCGTGCGGGGAAACGACGAACCGGCGGCAGCTCGCGTGCTCGGCGATGTAGGTCGCGTACCCGGCCGACGTCGGCGGCGCGCCGAGCTCGAGGAGGAGATCGGGCGCGTTCGCCGCCCGGAACTCGGGCGCGCGGAGGAACGTGTCGAACGAGGCCGGCATCACGACGTCCGCCGCGAGCCCGCCGAAGTAGACCTGGCTCGTGCCCTCGGCGAGCACCGGGAAGCCTGTCGCCCGCGACAGCGCGAGCACCGACCGGCGCGCGCGCGCGTCGTCCTCGCGGCTCGGGGCGGGCCCGCAGACGATGAGCCCCCGCTCTGCCCGCGCGCAGCGCGCGGCGATCTCCTCGAGCGCGCGCGCGTCGACGCCGGCGCGGGCCGACACGACCCGCGGGCCGGCGCGGCGCATCAGCGCCTCCCACTCGGCCTGCCACGGCTCGGGCCCGACCACGTCGACCGGCTCGAGCGGCTTGCGGAAGCGCGCGTTGATGTGGACCGGGCCCGGCGTCGGGGAGAGCGACACAGAGACCGCCTGGGCCGCGATGCGCGCCACGGCCCGCAGCGCGAGCGGCGACGGATCCGGCAGCCCGAGCTCGGCGAAGTGACGGACGTGGTCGCCGAAGAGCTTGTTCTGATCGATGGTCTGCGGGGCCGCTGCGTCGGCGAGCTCCCACGGGCGGTCCGCGGTGACCGCGATGAGGGGCGTGAAGCTCTGGTGCGCCTCGATGATCGCCGGCAGCGCGTGCGCGCCGGCGGTGCCCGAGGTGCAGACGAACACGCTGGGCCGGCCGGTGACGCGCGCCTGCCCGAGGGCGAAGAACGCCGCGGCCCGCTCGTCGATGACCGCGTGGCAGCGCACCTCCTCGCTCTCCATCGCCGCGAGCGCGAGCGGCGTGGAGCGCGAGCCCGGGCAGAGCACCACGTCCCGCACGCCGGCGTGCGCCAGCGCGCGGACGAAGAGCTGAGCCCAGGCGGAGTGGAGGTTCGAGCCGCTCACCGGGATCTCCCGAGCCCTTCGCGCGCGCGCACCTCAGCCTCCCTCGGGCGTCGCGACGAAGAGGCACACGACGCCCATCGTGAGCGGCTCGACGCGCAGCACGCGCAGCCCCGCGCCGCGCATCAGCTCCGCGAACTCGTCCGGCGGGGGGAACCTCGCGATCGAGTCCTGCAGGTACCGGTACTCGTCCCTCCCCGAGATCGCGCCGCCGATGTACGGGACGACCGTGTGGATGTGGAACCGCGCGAGCTTGCTCATGAGGCCCCCGCGCGGCTCGCTGAGCTCGAGGATCGCGACGCGACCCCCGGGCCGCGTGACGCGCGCCATCTCGCGGAGCGCCCGCGCGCGGTCCGGGACGTTGCGGATGCCGAACGCCATCGAGATGCCGTCGACGCTCGCGTCGCCGAGCCGCAGCTGCTCCGCGTCGCCGACCTCCAGCTCGACCCGCCCGGCGAGCCCCGCGGCCTCCACCTTGCGGCGGCCAACGGCGAGCATCCCCTGCGACGGATCGACCCCGATGACCTTCACGTCGTGCGTCCGCGCGATCGCGATCGCGAGATCGGCGGTGCCGGTCGCCAGGTCGAGCACCGTGGCGCCGGGGGTGAGCTCGAGCGAGCGCACCGCGCGCCGGCGCCAGCCCTGATCGAGCCCCATCGAGATGATCCGGTTCAGTAGGTCGTACCGCTCGGCGATCCCGTCGAACATCTCGCCGCTGCCGGCGCGGCGCCCGTCGCGCGGCGCCTCGTCCTGTCCAGGCTGGCTCATGTCCCGCCCTCCGCCTGCTGCACCGCGCGGTGGGCCTCGGCGCGCTCGCCCGCGAACCGCTTGCCGTCGCCGGACGGCGGCGCGGCGGCCTCGCCGCCCCCCGCGCCCGGGGCGGCGGCGAGCGCGCGCTTCCGCTCGTGCAGCCGCATGTGGCCTCGCTGGATGCCCTCGCTCGCGAGCGCGCGCAGCGCCGCCAGGTTCGAGGCGAGCCCGACCGAGGCCAGCACCACGGCGAGCTCGCCCGCGGTCTTCGCGCCGACGAGCTGCAGCGCGGCGCGCACGCCGGCGTGCACCTCGGTCAAGCCGCCCACCGTGCCGACCGCGAGCGGCAGCTCCGCCCGGCCCACGAGCCCGCCGGGCACGCGCTCCCACGTGCTCAGCGGCCGGTACTGGCCGCTCATGGACGCGTACGCGTGCGCGCCCGCCTCGATGGCGCGGAAGTCCTGCCCGAGCGCGACAGCGGCCGCGTCGAGCCCGTTCATGAAGCCCTTGTTGTGGGTGGCCGCCCGGTAGGGATCGAGCTCCGCGAAGCGGCTCGCCCGCGCGACGCCGGTCGCCACGTCCGCGCCGCCGAGCGCGTCGTCGCCGACGGTGGCCGTCACCCGCACCAGGCGGCGGACGGTCAGGTTCGAGAGGATCCGGAGCCCGAGCGTCCCGCCGGCGATGCGCTGCACGAGCGGCGCCACCGCCTCCGCAACCGTGTCGACCAGGTTCGCGCCCATCGCGTCGCCGACCTCGACGTAGAGGTGCACGACGAGCACGCCGAGCTCCGCCGAGAGCACGCGCACCTCGAGGTCGCGGCAGCCGCCCCCGCGCGCCACCATCCGCGGGATCGCCGCGTCGCCGGCCGCGAGCAGGCTCGCGCGCGCCGCCTCCAGCCGGACCGCGGCTTCGTCGGCGTCGGGCACGTCGTCGAGCTGGACCTGGGCGGTCATGATCGGCGGGTCCGCGTCGCCGGAGAAGCCGCCGGACAGGCGGACCATGCGCGCCGCGTTCGACGCGGCGGCGATGACGCTCGGCTCCTCCACCGCCATCGGCACCAGCACGTCGCGCTGGTTCACGCGGAAGTTCAGCGCCAGGCCGAGCGGGAGCGCGTGCGTCGCGATGACGTTCTCGCACATCCGGTCGGCCACCGCCGTCGGCAGCCCGCCCCCGCTCGCGAGGTGCGCGAGCGCTTCCTCGTCGAGCAGACCGAGCGCCTGGATCTCGCGGAGCCGATCCTCGAGGCACCGTTTGTAGAAGCCGCTGATCCGGCTGGACACTTTCTGGCTCATCGGGCGCCTCCGCGCGTCACCCGCGCTCGCTTCATGGGGGCGCGCTCGCCCGTGTCGTCCACGCGCGCCGCGCCCTGCATCACCGAGATCGTCATCGCCGCTCACCGCCTCCGCCGGGGCGTCGACATCGCGACCCCCTCCAGCGCCGCCTTCGCCGGGCTCTCCGGGAGCGGCTCGATGCTCCGCATCGCGTCCCCGCAGAGCCGGGACGCGAGCTCCAGGCAGTCGTCCACGACGTGCTTCTCGACCATGACCTGCGCGATGCGCCGGCCGAGCTCCGGCTCCACCGCCGCCTCCTCCGACGCGCAGTGCGCCTCGAGGGCGGGCGTGAGCTCGCGGTCGCGCTCCATGGCGAGCAGCAGCGGGTACGTCATCTTGCCCTCGCGCAGATCCGTGAGCAGCGCCTTGCCGGTCGCCTCCGGGTCGCCCGCGAAGTCGAGGACGTCGTCGACGAGCTGGAACGCGACCCCGAGGCTCGTGCCGAAGCCCTCGAGCGCCTTGCAGAGCGGCTCGCTCACGCCGCCCGCGCGCGCCCCCGCGAACATCGCCCAGCGGAACAGCGAGGCCGTCTTGCCGTCGACGATCTGGAAGTACTCGCTCGTGCTCGTGCGCACGCGGCCGCGCGACGCGAGCTGGAGCGCCTCCGCGATCACCATCTCCTTCACGACCTGGAGCACGCGCTCGAGCACGTCGGGCATGCCTGTCGCCTGGATCTTGGAGAGCGCGTCGAGCAGGAGGTAGTCACCGCCGAAGATCGACGCGGCGTTGCCGTAGATGACGCGCGCCGCGTCCGCGCCGCGCCGGCGGTCGCCGAGGTCGACCACGTCGTCGTGGAGCAGCGTCGCGTTGTGGACGAGCTCGACCGTCACCGCGAACGTCCGCGCCGCCTCGTTGAAGCCGCCGCCGATGTGGGAGGCCAGCGCGACGCAGATGGGCCGCAGCCGCTTGCCGCTCAGCCCGAGCAGGTGCCGCGCGCTCTTGTGCGCCGGCGTGTCCCCGTCGAGCCCGACCTTCGCCAGCTCGCGCTCGACGTCCTCGAGGTCCCCGTCGAGCAGCCGCCGGAGCTCCGCGAGCCGCGCGGCGAGCGTGTCGAGCCCGCGCCCAGCGCACATGCCTCCGAGGCTCGAGACGACATCGCTCCGCTGGACCGTCCCAGTAAACGTTGTTGTCGCAGTCATCCCATCTCCACCTGGAAGCACGAGCGCACGCTGCGCCCCGCACCGCGCGGGGCCCTCGTGGCGATCGAGCACTCCGAAATCACGCGCCCGCTAGGCCCCTCGCCGGGAGCGCACGGCGCGGATCGGGAACCGGACCAGATCCCCGAACCGCGAGAAGTCCACGGTCCTGCTCTTGATGAACCCGTCGAGCGCCGTCTGCGCGACGATCACGAACGAGAGGAGCCGCTCCACCCGATCGAGGCTGAACCGGGTCGCTTCCGTCGGCGGCAGCCCCTCGAGCAGCGCGGACGCCCGCTCGAGCCGTTCCCTCACGGAGTCGGCGATCAGCCGCTCGCGCTCGGCGAACACCTTGGAGATCATCTTCCAGAAGTCGGTCTCGGCCTCGAAGAACTCCTTCCGCTCGCCCGGTTTCCATACCCGTCGTACTACACCCCACCTCTGGAGTTCTGTCAGCGACATACTCATGGCCCCGGACGAAACCTGGAGCCGCTCGCCGATTTCCGCGGCGGACAGGGCGCCGCCCGCGATGAACAGGACGGTCCAGATCCGCCCGAGCACCCGGCGGAAGCCCCAGTGCTCGATGACGTCGCCGATCGCGTCCGCGGCGAGCAGCTCCGCCTGGTGATGGATGTCACTTGAAGGGCTCATTGAACTTTCAAAATTCTTTGAAGGAACTGTGTGGGCCAACCTCGAGCGGCGTCAAGACATTCCCGACCGCTCTCAGCCAGAAACGGACGAGCGCGGCTGGTCGCCGCCCGGGACGCGTGACGGATCGCGCCAGCGCGGGTCGCGCGGCGGCGGCCGGTCGTCTCGCTATCAGAGGATCCTGGGGATCACCCCGGGCCGGTCGCGCTGCGGCGACCGGCCCGGGCTCACGCCTGGATCCGGGCCGTGAGATCCCGGTTCTGTCGGAGCAGCGCCTCGGGCGTGCGCGAGCCGAACGACCCCAGGAATGCCTCGCGATCGCGCGCTTCCTCCAGCCACGCGTCGCGGTCGACGGCGAAGAGCTCGCGCACCGCCTCGTCGCTCAGGCCGAGGCCGCTCGTATCGAGCTCCCCGTCCGCGGGCATGATCCCGAGCGGCGTATCGCGGCCCGTGGCCGCCCCGCTCACGCGCGCGGCGATCCAGCGGAGCACGCGGAGGTTCTCGCCGAAGCCGGGCCAGAGGAGCTTGCCCGACGCGCCCTGCCGGAACCAGTTCACGTGGAAGATCTTCGGGAACGCCGCGCGGTTCTCGCCGAGCTCGATCCAGTGCCGGAAGTAGTCGCCCATGTTGTATCCGCAGAAGGGGCGCATCGCCATCGGGTCCCGGCGGACGACGCCCACCTTCCCGGTGGCCGCCGCCGTCGTCTCCGAGGCCATCGTCGCGCCGAGGTAGACCCCATGGGCCCAGTCGCGCGCCTCGCAGACGAGCGGCGCTAGCCGCGCGCGCCGGCCGCCGAAGATGATCGCCGAGATCGGCACGCCCGCCGCGGCGTCGAACGCCGGCGAGATGGACGGACACTGGCGAGCCGGCGCGGTGAACCGGCTGTTCGGGTGCGCCGCGGGCTCCTTGCTGTCCGGCGTCCAGCGCTGGCCCCGCCAGTCGGTGAGCACCGGCGGCGCCGGGCCGTCGAGCCCCTCCCACCACGGCGTCCCCTCCGGCGTGAGCGCGACGTTCGTGAAGATCGAGTTCCTCGCCAGCGTCGCCAGGGCGTTCGGGTTCGTCCTCGAGCTCGTCCCGGGGGCCACGCCGAAGAAGCCGGCCTCGGGGTTGATCGCCCAGAGCCGGCCGTCAGGCCCGATCCGCAGCCAGGCGATGTCGTCGCCGACCGTCCACACCTTCCAGCCCGCCTGGGACGCCGGCGGCACGAGCATGGCGAGGTTCGTCTTCCCGCAGGCGCTGGGGAACGCCGCGCAGACGTACGTCACCCGGCCCTCCGGGTCCTCCAGGCCGAGGATGAGCATGTGCTCCGCGAACCACCCTTCGTCGCGCGCCATCGTGCTCGCGATGCGCAGCGCGAAGCACTTCTTCCCGAGCAGCGCGTTGCCCCCGTACCCCGAGCCGATGCTCCAGATGAGCCGCTCCTCGGGGAAATGGCAGACGAAGCGGCGCTCCGGGCTCAGATCCCCGAGCGAGTGCAGCCCCCTGCAGTAGTCCTCGGAGCTGCCCAGCGCGTCGAGCGCGACCCGTCCCATGCGGGTCATGATCCGCATGTTCGCCACGACATAGGGACTATCGGTGATCTCGACTCCCACCTTCGCCGACGGCGATCCGACGGGGCCCATCAGGTAGGGAACGACGAACATGGTCCGCCCCTCCATCGCCCCGTCGAACAGCCGCCCGACCCGCTGCGAGGCCTCAGCCGACGACATCCAGTTGTTCGTCGGGCCCGTCTCCGCTTCATCGCGCGTGCAGATGAACGTGAGGTGCTCAGTCCGGGCAACGTCGGTCGGGTCGCTCCGGTGAAGATAGCAGTTGGGGTACTTCTCCTCGTCGAGCGCGATGAGCGTGCCGTCGCTCAGCATTCCCTGGATCAGCGCCTGGTTCTCCGCTTCGGAGCCGTCACAGAAGACGACCCGATCGGGCCGCGTCTGCCGCGCGACCTCGTCGACCCACGCTGAAAGTTTCCGCTCTTGCATACAGCTGTCGAGCCTAGCCCGGGCCAGAAGGCCCGCCAAGGGACAGTGCTGCTGTAGAAATGCAACAAACCTGGACGATCTGGCGGACTGCAAAGGAGTCAGCAGCCCGGAGGCGGCGGCTGTGGGCTGGCTCAGTTCTCGCGAGGCGGAGCAGGGGCGTTCGGCTATGCTGGAGACGTGCAGCGTGTCGTCGACCTCCCTGAACGGGGCAGACTGATCGTCGCCACCGACTTTCAGGGCAATGTCGCGGATTTCGAGCAGATCGCCGAGGTCTTCGAGCAGGCGGCGGCCGGTCGTGACGGCGCGGTGCTCGTGATCACGGGCGACCTGGTCCACGGCCCGGAGCTCGACGAGAGCGAATGGCCCGATTACCTGGGTTCGTTCTACCGGGGCGACTCCGTGACCTTGTTGAAAAAGGCGAGGAGCCTCGCGGATCGGCACCCTGGCAGGGTGCATTACCTGCTCGGCAACCACGAGCACGCGCACGTGGGCGGCCCCGTGGTGGCGAAGTTCTTCCCGGACGAGGCGCAGCGGCTCGAGGAGCTGCTCGGTCCGGAGGAAACGCTGGCGATGCGGAGCTGGTTCCGCGGGTGGCCGTTCGTCGCGGTCGCGCACGCGGCCCGGATGGTCATGCTCCACGCCGCGCCGCACGCGCGCATCCAGAGCCGAGAGGATCTGGACCGGCTCCCGCTCGACGGGTTCCTCGACGTGCCGCTCACGGAGATGAGCCTGCAGGGGACGCTCGGCGCGCTGCTCTGGGCGCGGACCACCTCGAGCGAGCGCGCCCATGCCTTCCTGCGCGCGCTCGACCCGGACGCTTGCGTGGCCGTCTACGGGCACGACGTCGCGCGCGCGGGGTACGCGACCGAGCGCGAGCCGCTGCTCTGCCTCTCGACGAGCTTCGGCTGCTACGACGGCGACAAGCTCTACCTGGAGTGGGATCTCGCCGAGCCCGCGGAGAGCGCGTCCGACGTCGCGTGGCGCGGGCTCCGGCCGCTGTATCCCGAGGCGCCGCGCGTTCACAGCGGGCCCTGAGCGCGTGGCGCGAGCGTCGCCGCGGCGGATCGCTCGGCGGCGACGCTCACTCCTCTCGGGCGCTCACGCAGCAGAGCCGGGCGCGATCTGGGCGGGCGGCGCGGGGGGCTTCGGCGCCGCGTTCGTCTCGCGGCGCTGCGCGAGGATGCCGACGAGCGCGAGGATCACGAGGAGGAGCTGGGCGGCCAGCGTCTCCGCGGTCGGGAAGATGCCGAGGGCGGGCACGCCGCGGAAGGGCAGCGCGTGGACAGGCACCTTGCCGGCCATCTGGAGCGCGGCGACGCCCTGCCCCGCGAAGATGACCGCGAGCGTGTAGAGGAGGTAGCTGGAGATGCGGAAGAAGACCTGCGGGGGAGCGAACCTGCCCGCGCGCGTGTAGGCCGCGACGACCGCCACGAGCACCACCGCGCCCGCCGCGGCCCCGACGAGCGCCGCGGTCGCGGAGGCGTTCGAGGCGAGCAGGGCCTGGTAGAAAAGCACCGTCTCGAACGCCTCACGGTACGCCGCGAGCAGCGAGACGGCGAAGAGCGAGAGCGCCGCGCGGCGCGGCGAGATCTGCTCCTTCAGGAACTTCATCCAGCGGGCCACCTCGCGCTTCGCGAGCAGCGAATAGCTCACGTAGAACAGCACCGCCGTCGCGAGGAGCGCCGTCACCCCCTCGATGAGCTCGCGCTGCGCCCCCGAGATCGCGATGACGCGGGCGGAGGCGATCCACGTGAGGACGCCGAGCCCGAGCGCCGTGATCCAGCCGAAGTGCACGAAGCGTCGCCGGTCCGCGAGCCCCGCCTGGGCGGCGATGCCGAGGAGCGCGGCGATGAGGAGCGCTGCCTCGACCCCCTCGCGCAGGATGATGCCGGCGCTCGAGAGGGCGGTTGACGCGAAGCCCTTCGGCGCCGAGGTGGGCGAGAGGAGCGACTCGGCGCGGCCCACGTCGCGCAGCAGCGCGTCCATCGCGGCGCCGAGCTCGGCGGGGGACGCGCCTCGCTCGAGGTCGCCGCGGAGCTCCATGCTGCGGGCCTCGAGCGCGGCGGCGAGCGAGGCGTCGGCGGCGCGGAGCGGGGCCTCGATCGGCTCGATCCCCTCGAGGTACGCGTCGATGAGGTGCCCGCGGGCCGCGTCGCGATCGCCCCGCGCGATCGCCTGGCGCGCGCGCTCGAGCTTCACGCGGACGAGGCCGAGCGGGGTGCGGGCGGCCCGATCCTCGTAGGGGGCGCGGAGGCGCAGATCGGCGAGCACCCCGGCCTCGGCGCCGGCCTGGACGCCGGCGCTCCGGAGCTCGGTGCGCAGGTCGGCGTCCGTGCGCGCCGAGAGCTCGGCGAGCGTGTAGGCCGGCGCGGCGCCGGCCGGCGCCGGCGCGACGCCCGCGTGCCGCAGGCCCGTGACGAAGAAGGCGAGATCCCAGCGGTCGCCGTCGGAGAGGAACGTGAACGGGACCATCGCCGTCCCGTCGACGCCGAAGCGGATCGTGCTCACGACGCGGTACGGAGCGATCGCCTCGCCGCGCTCGGGGTCGTGGAAGTTCACTGGGCGGGGCGTGAACGTCGCGGCGCGCGCGGTGTCCGCGCGCCCTGTCTCGCCGTGGCACGTCGCGCAGTGCTCCCGGTAGAGGCTCTTGCCCCGCTCGGCGTTCGGCGCGGCGCGCGGCGCCTCCTCGATCTGGAAGGCGCCGATGAGCTCGGCCCGCAGGCCCGTGATCAGGGCGGACACGTCCGCCGGCGGCGCCTTCTGATCGAGCAGCTCGCGGAGCTTCGCGAGGCGAGCCGGGAGATCGACCTGACGATCCGGCGGGATCGCCGGCTGGAGGCGCGCCGCGATCTTCGCGCCGTCCGCGGCCAGCGAGAGCTGCTCGGCGTACTCGTCAGGCACCGTGACGATCCCGTTCGCGACGGAGCCCCCGTAATCGGCGCCGATGTACCCGAGGATGTGCACGAGGCGCTGCGCCTCGATCTCGGGCGGGTCGCCCTGATCCGCGCGGGCGATCGGAGCGCTCAGCAGCACGGCAGCCAGGCAGAGGAGCGCGAGTATCCGCTGGCTGCGCGTGAAGTTGATAGTCATATTCAGAAATTACGTGCACTGGATGCGGGGATCAAGGCGAAGGGCGGCGCCAGGGTGTTGGATCACGAGCGACCCGCCCGGCGGTGCGCGCTAGCGATCGAGCTCTTCGAGGAGGGCCGCGACCCCCTGGTCGATCTCGGCGTCGTCGAGGTAGGGCGCCGGGCCGAGCCGGAGCACGTCGCGCCGCGCGTCGACGAGCACGCGCCTGGCCCGGAGGCGCTGCACGACGTCGCCCGCGCGAGCGGAGCGGACGGCGACGAAGCCGCCGCGCCGCTCGGGCTCGCGCGGCGAGACGACGTCGGCGCCGCGCCCGGCGGCGTCGAGGCGGTCGAGGATGCGCCCGGTCTGCCGGAGCGAGATCGCGCGCAGCCGCGGGACGGTGAGGCCGAAGCGATCCCAGTGACCGAGCACCGCGGCGGCGCGGTAGAGCGCGGAGGGGTCGAACGTGGAGCCCGCGAAGCGCGCGCCCCCGGGCGCGTACGCGACGCCGCCGCGGCTGTCCGCGAGCGAGCCGAAGTCGGCGAACCACCCGGTGAAGGCCGGGCGCAGCTCGCAGCCGCGCGGGACGCGCATCCAGCAGATCCCCTCGCCCATCGCCGCGTACTTGTAGCCACCGGCGACCGCGAAGACGTGAGGCGACGCGCCGCCCCAGGCGATCGGGACGACGTTGAAGGCGTGGTAGGCGTCCACGAGCGGGACGGCGCCGATCTCGACCGCGTGCGCGACGATCTCCTCGAGCCGCGGCACCACCGTCGCGCTCTCGAAGAGCACGGCCGAGACTGCGAGCATCGAGGTGCCGGGCTGGAGCGCGGCGAGCAGCCGATCGGCGAGCGCGGCGCGCGGCTCGACGCTCACCCACTCGACCTCGACGCCGTCCTCGGCGAGGCGCGCGAGCTGGCGCCTGAGCGAGTGGAACTCGCCCTGGGTGGTGACGATCCGCAGCCGCTCGCGCCGGGGCAACGCCGTGATCAGCCGGTAGACGAGCTCGTGCGTGTTCTGGCCGAAGGCGATGGAGTCGCCGCGCTCGAAGCCCATCCGCTCCAGGATCGCCTCGCCGACCGCCGAGAGCATGGGCAGCACCGCGGCGTCCCACTTGTCGTCGACGAGGCGCGCGGCGTCGTCGAAGCACGCGACCAGCGCGTCGCGCGCCGCATCGGGCCAGGCCTGGTGCGAATGGCCCGTGAGCAGGATGGGCGGCCGCGCGTCCCCCGCGGGCGCAAGGAAGCGCGAGTACGCCGCGCGGAACGCGTCGAGGTCGAACGAGAAGCCCTGTTCCACGTCTCCTTGCATTCCAGCTCTTCGGTTGCAGCGCCGCGCGGCGTACGCGCGAGGCGGCGGGGGCGCCGAGGCGCTCCCGCTTAACCCACTTCCAGGTTCACTTCCACCCGATCGAGGCGTGAGATTCCGCGCGAGAGGTGCGCGGATTGCGTCCTCGGCGAGCGCTCAGCGCGACCGGAGCGCTCCGCCGCGCGCCGGCGGCCCAGGCGGCCGGACGCGAGAGCGGCGAGCGCGCCGGGGGCGCCGATCACGCCTGAGCGCGCCTGGAATCGACCGGCAACGGCGTTGCCCCCTCGGCCCTGTCCACAGCGTGGTCACCGGGCGAGGCCAGATCGCGCTCGTGGGAGGCGCGCCCCCGGCGCTTCCGATCATCGTAGGGGGAGGTAGCTCTCCCGGTGCCGGGCGGAGCGGCGCGAGCGGCGGACGGAGGTGGGAGGTTCCATGACGCGCGAGGATTGCTGCGGCGTGGGCGGTGGGCCAGCGCGCCGTCGCGCTAGACTGCGCAACCTGCCGATGCGACCGCGCGCGGAATACCTCGAAGGGCTCGTCGACCTCACGTCCCACGACGACCCGAACGTCCGGCGCGCGCTGTTCCGGCAGACCGTCGCGTCGATCGCCCTCATCGATGCGCTCGACGGCTCGACCCCGCTCGACTCGCTCAGCCCGGATGGACTGCTGCGGAGCGTCCAGACGGCGATGGCCGACGGGCTGCTCGACGACCTGAGCTGGCTCGCGCCGGCCGCCGCGAGCGTGGCGCTCTACGAGATCGCCGGAGCGCTCCCGCACGGGCCCGAGCGGCGCGAGCTCGGCCGGCGCGTGCTCGGCCAGCTCTACGCCGGCAACGCGGCGACGTTCGTCGCCCTCGCCACGCGCATGGCCGCCGGCTCGGCCCGCGGCCTCTCCGGGGCGGGGATCCGCGCGCGCGTCATGCTCTCGCTCTGGCTCCCCGCCGGCGCCGACATCCCTGTCGATCCGCTCGCGCTCCTGCTCGCGTCGCGGCGCGAGCTGTCGCGCGACTGGATCGCGGCGCCCTCGACCGGCTCGCTCCCCGATCGGCGCCTCGCCGCGCGCCTCCTCGAGCGCGCCGCCCGCGAGGCGACCCGCAGGGCCATGCAAGGAGACGACCTGCCGCTCCGGCTCTTCCGCAACGTCAGCGAGGGGCGCCGGCGCGATCTCGACCGCAGCGCCGACGGCATCGCGCTCGCGTGGCAGACGCTCCTCGCCGACCGCGAGCCGCTCGTCTGGCGCCACGTCGCCGCGGCGCGAGGCCTGCTCGCGGGGGTGCTGCCCGACTTCGCCGACGAGGTCCGCGCGCTGCTGGCCGAGGATCTCTCGCCCACCGAGTGGCGGCGCGGCGCTGCGTCGCTCGCCGCCAGCGTCGCCGTCGATCCGGACGGCGCGCTCGGCCGCGCCGTCGAGCTCTTGCGGAGCCCGCTGCTCGCGGCGGACCCGGGCATCGCCACGGCGATGACGTGGGGGCTGCCCGTCGCGGCCGACGCGGAGCCCGAGGCCGCCGACGCGCTGCTCGACGAGATCGCGCGCGCGTCGCCGATGTCGACGGCCGAGGCGATCGTCGAGCTGCGGCGCGAGCTCCGCGGCGCGACGAGCCGCGGCGAGCCGCTCGGCGCCCGCGCGGCGGCGCGGTGCGCGCGCGCGCTCGAGGAGGCGCTCGAGGCGCCGCCGAGCGCGCACCTGCGCGACGACGGCCTCGCGGCGCTCGCGCGCGTCGTCCACCGGGACCTCTCGATGGATGGCGCCGGCGTCGCGCTCCTGCGCGGCGCGCTCGACGGCGCCGTCGCCGCGTTCGTCGAGACCGGCCCGCGCGAGGCTCACGGCCGCGCGCTCGAGGCGTACGCGCTGGCGGCCGAGGTCGTGGGCGCGCTCGAGGAGATCGAGCTCTCCGAGCTCGACGACGCGCAGAGCACCGCCGCGCGGAGGGCGGCGGTGGGGCTCGTGCGCGAGGTCGACGCGGAGCTGCTCGGCTCCGGGTTGCTGAAGAGCCTGCTGCTCCTGAACCGCCGGCCGAGCGAGGACTCGACCGGGGTCGCCTCCCTGGACGATCTCGACGAGCGGCTCGCCCGCTGGCTGCTCCGCGCGGAAGGGTCCGCCGCGCGGGTGAGCGGGCCGCCCCAGCACGCGACCGTGCACCAGCGCAACCTCCGCGCGCTCATCCACCTGATCGACGGCGAGAGCACCGATTTCGGCGGCGAGCCCGAGCTCAAGGCGCGCGTCCTCGCCCGCTGGACCGGCGCCATCAGCGTGCTCCTCGACCGGCTGCGCGCCGACCGCGGCTCGTCGCTCCGCCGCGCCATCGCCGCGTCCGTCGCCCGCGGCCTCGACGCGCTCGTGCGCGAGGGGGCGGCCGACGCGGCCGACATCTTCCTGCACGCGGCGATGCGCGGCGGCGACCCCGATGACCTGGAGGTGCTCGGCCAGGCCAGCATGCACCCGGACGTCGCCCAGCTGCTGCGCGCCTACGCGCGGTTCGCGCGCGGCGGACGCGACGGCGGCGCGCGCGGCGGGCGGGCGCCGGACAGCGACGCCGCGGTGTCGGTCCGGTCGACGCGGCAGGGGTCCCTGGACGCGGAGCTCGCCGAGGCCGAGCGCGCGCGGGCGACGCTCGAGCGCATCGCCGCGCTCGACGCGCTCGTCGCGGCGCTGCCCGCGGGCGCGTCGCAGCGCACCGAGATCGTGCGCGGCGCGCTCGCACGCCTCGCGCGCGCGCTCGGGGCGGTGAACACGGCCGGCGCGCTCAGCGCGCTGACCGCGGCGGGCGACGGCGACGCCAGCGGCTCGCCGCTCAGCGCCCTCGAGGAAGCCCTGGCGCGGCTCGCGCAGCTGACCGCCGGCGCCCGCCGGCGCTGCGGGGAGCACCCCGCCTCCGCGCCCGCCGGCGCGACCGAGCCGCTGCGCGTCGCCATCGAGGTAGCGCTTCAGGAGGAGGACGCCGAGCCGAGCGTCGCCGCGCCGGTCGAGGCGCTCGTCTCGGCCGTGCGCGCGAGCATCCCGGCCGCGCTCGCCGATGTGGTCGCCCTCGTCGTCCCGCGCGCCATGCGGCTCCCCGTCCGGCGCTCGAGCGCGCCGGGCAGCGCCGCCCTGCCCGAGCAGCCGCTGCCCGCGTGGCTGCCGGGCCGGCGCACGCTCGGCGGCTTCTACGTGCACCGGCAGCTCGGCGGCGGCTCGCTGGGGACGGTGTTCGTCGTCACCCGCACCGAGGAGCGGCACGATCCAGCGGCGGAGCGCTTCGCGCTCAAGGTGCCGGAGTACGATCACACAGCGGCCCGGAGCGTCTCGGAGGCCGACTTCCTCCGCCTGTTCCGGGAGGAGGCGGGCGCGCTCCTCTCGCTGCCCGATCACCCGAACATCGCCCGCTTCGTCACGTTCGACGCGGGGGCGCGCCCCAAGCCGATCCTCGTGATGGAGCTCATCGAGGGCATCCGCTGCGACAAGCTGCTCGACGCTCGAGGCCTCACCTCGCGCACCGCGGTGGCGCTGCTCGACGGCATCCTCGCCGGGCTCGAAGCGATGCACGCCGTCGGCGTCGGGCACCTGGACATCAAGCCCACCAACGTGATCCTGCGCGGCGGGCGCGAGCCCGTGCTCGTCGACTTCGGCCTGGCGGGCCGCCACATCCGCCCCGGCTGCGCCACCGGCTGCTACGGCGCCCCGGAGATCTGGGGCGTCGTTCCGCCCGGGGTCACCGCCACCCCGCTCACGGCCGACATCTACAGCTTCGGCTGCCTCGCCTACGAGATCCTCACCGGCAGGACGCTGTTCGACGCGCCCACCGAGGTCGCGCTCATCACGGCGCACGTCACGCACGACGGGCTCCCCGCACCCGTCAAGCGCCTCGCCGACGATCCGAGGACCGCCGATATCGCGGCGTTCATGTACGCCTGTCTGCGACACAGTCCGCGGGACCGGGCGACGGCTTCCTCGCTGCGCGAGATGCTGCTCCGCATCACCGGCCAGCTCGCCGATCTGAGATGGCCACTCGACGACGGACGGGCTGTGCGGCACCACGGCGTTGCACCGCGGAAAAATCGTACAGGAAATTCCTGACCCGATTTTCCTCTGAATTCTCTCGGCTCAAGTCGGGATTTAAGCAGTAGGCTATTTCTTGGCGGCGCGTTCGGGGGGGCCGCGTATCAGGCCGCCATGGCCTCCGGGTCAGCGCTGCTCGATTCCCATCGACGTCCCGGCGCACCCCGGCGGCCAACCTATCTCGAGCGCGCTGGACGCGGCTGAGCGCTGGAGTCGCGCCGGGCGATGTTCTAAGGGCGGCGTCGTTGAGCTCCGCGCCGGAACCGCCTCACGACGAAGCCGAGCTCCGCTCCAGGGCGGACGCGCTGACGGGCATGACGCTCGCCGATCTCGCGCGCTCGCTCCAGCGCGCGGTGCCCCGGGGCGGCGTGCGCACCAAGGGGGCGGCCGGCGCGCTCGTCGAGCGCGCCCTCGGCGCGTCGGCCGGCTCGACGTCGAGGCCCGACTTCCCCCACCTCGGGATCGAGCTCAAGACGATCCCCGTCGACGTGGCCGGAGCGCCGCAGGAGTCGACGTTCGTCTGCTCGATCTCGCTGTCGGACGCCGATCGCGCGGAGTGGGAGACGTCGCGCGCTCGCGCGAAGCTCGCGCGCGTGCTCTGGGTCCCGATCGTCGCCGCCCCGGGCCGCCCGAGCGAGGAGCGGCGGCTCGGCGCCCCGCGGCTCTGGCGGCCGACGGAGGCGCAGGAGCGCGTCCTGCGCGCCGATTTCGAGGACCTCATGGGGCTCATCGGCATCGGCGCCGTGGAGGCGCTCACCGCGCACGCGGGGCGCTGGCTCCAGGTGCGACCGAAGGCCGCGAGCGGGCGCTCGCGGACGCTCGCGTTCGGGCGCGACGGGGAGCTCATCGCCGCGATGCCGCGCGGCTTCTACCTGCGCCCCAGCTTCACCGGCGCCATCCTCGGCGACCCGGCCGCGGTGCCGGCGTGATCGGGCGGCGGGCGCGCGGCCTCACCGCGCGTCACTTGCAGGGGACGACCTTCTTGGTGCCGTCCGGCATCGTCGCGAAGCACGTCTCCATCGAGAGATCGCTGTTCACCGTCGCGGCCGGCGCGACGGTGCGCGGCGGATCCGGATCGTCGCCGGAGGCCGCCCCTGTCCCCCCCGTCTGGCGTCCGCGCCCTCGCCCGCGGGGCGGCTTGCTCGGCCCGGCGCTCGCCGCCGCCGTCCCCGCTGCAGCCGACCCGGCCCCGCCGTCCGCCGCCGGCTCGCTCGAGCTGACGCCCGCGTCGGCAGCGCCCGAATCCGCTGCGCCCGCGTCCGCCGCGGTCGCCACCGCGGCCTCCGGATCGCCCGCGGGCACGACCTTCGGGGTCGCCACCGCGGTGTCCGGCGCCTGGGTCGGCGCCGCCTGGTCGACGGGAACCGCTGGTTCGCTCGACGACGACGCGACCGGCGGCGCCGTCGCCTCGCCTTCCCCGATGGCGAACCGGCTGCGCTGGAACTGGAGCGCGCCCCACGCGCCCACGGCGACGGCGACGGCCCCCACGGCCACGTAGAGCAGCGAGCGCCCGCGGCGCGGGGCCTCCTCCGCCGGCGGCGCGGAGCCCGCGGTGCGCGCGCCCTTGTCGCTCACCGACGGGCCGCCGCTGCTCGTGCGCGACGCGCGGGACATGGTCCTCGACATGGCCGCGCGCGAGGCCGCCGGCGGCAGGTCGAGCTCCGCGGCGTGCAGGCGGAGGATCCCCGCGATGGTCGTGCGCGTGCCCGGCGCGGCGTACGGCGCGAGCGCCTGCACGAACTCCGCGATCGACTGGTAGCGATCCTCGGGCTCGCGCGCGATCGACTTCTCGATCACCTCGACGAGGCCCTCGGGCACCTCGGGGCGGAGGTCCTGGAGCGGCTCGGGCGGCGACGTGTAGATCTTCGCGCACAGCTCCGGGAAGCTGTCGGCGACGTACGGCGGCCTGCCGCCGATGATCTCGAAGAGGCACACGCCGAGCGCATAGATGTCCGTGCGGGGATCGACGCTCTTCGAGGAGCGCATCTGCTCGGGCGACATATAAAGCGCCGAGCCGAGGATCGTGGTCGTCTGCGTGAGCGAGACGTTGCCCGTGTCGCCGGTGAGGATCTTCGAGACGCCGAAGTCGAGCACCTTGATGAGCGGAGCGCCGTCGGGGCGCTTCGTCAGGAACAGGTTCGCCGGCTTCAGATCGCGGTGGACGATCCCGAGCGCGTGCGCCTCCGCGAGCGCCTCGCACGCCTGGACGATGTGATCGATGCACTCGCCGATCGCGAGCGTGCCCGCCTCGGCGGCGTGGCACGCGAGGTCCTCGCCGTCGAGCAGCTCCATGACCATGTACGGCTCGCCGCTCTCCAGGGCGGCGACGTCGAGCACGCGAACGACGTGGTGCGTCTGCAGCTTGGCGACGGTGCGCGCCTCGCGCATGAAACGCTCCGCCGCCTCGGTGTACGACATGAACTCCGGCAGCAGAAACTTGATCGCGACGCGCGTATCGAGATCGAGGTGCAGCGCCTCCACCACGAGGCCCATGCCCCCACGGCCGATCGTGCGCTCGACGCGGTACTTGCGCGCAATGACGGTGCCAGGCGCGATCGTGTAGACGTTGTCAGCCCTGGGTTCCCCCGCGCCGAGCGGAAACGCAGCCGTCTCCGGGCCGACCGATTCTTCTCCTTCGGTCGAGTCCGGCTCACCAGAGGAGCGCGCCATCGAGCTTAGGTATACACGTCGCGCTTCTCCGAAGCGATTCCCCTCACGTCGCAGGAATGCAAAGTGCTGCGAAAAAACAGCGCCTGGGTGGGATGAAGGCGCGGGAGAGGCGCAAGCGAGCTCCACTTGAAGCCCGCCCGCGCTCATGGTGCACTGACGGCGCAGCGCCTGCGCGATCGGCCAGGACCGCATTAGGCCGCCTCGCTCCTCGGGAGAGGCCCAGACGCCGGCCTCGCGCCCTCGCGGCGCCGGTCCGCGCTCACGTTCGCGCGGCGCCGGATGAAAGCGGGCTCAGCGGGTGCGCGCTGGCGGGGTCCTGGAGCGGCGCATGTTCGCCGTCGAGGAGGTCCGGTGCGGCCCCTCGGTGCCGTGCGCCGGAGTCTGCTGCCGCGTCGCCTTGAGGTTGCCGACGTCGGCCTCGATCTCGACGCCGAGCGCGCGACAGCGCCGGATGAGGCGCTCCAGGTCGACCCCCGCCTCGATCAGCAAGCCCGAGGGGGGCGACGGGTCGACGAACATCTCGGCGGCCGGCCTCCGGGTGCGGAGCAGCTCGCGGATCTCGGGATCCTCGATCCAGAGGAAGCCGGACGCGCCGACGAAGCTCGCCTTGCCGATCACGACGCTCGCCTGGATCAACATGCGCGAGATCGTGTCCGGCAGCGGCGCGACCGCCTCGATGCGCGCGCGCAGGGCGTCGCTGTCGAGGCCCACCGACAGCGCGCGCGCGATCGACGGCGGCGTGAGCAGGAGATCGACCTGATCGCCGACGCGGCCGATCTCGGCGAACGCCGAGAGCCCGAGGACGGCCGAGACCTTGGCGGCCGTGCCGACGCGCAGCGCGTGGGCCTCCACGAACTTGCTCTTGCCGTTGTCCGAGCTCGGCGCAGAGCCCGCGAGCAGCGCCCGCCCGCGCGGCGTCAGCCGGAGCGCCAGATCTGCGCTGGCCGCGTCCTCGGCCCCACCGAGATCGATGATCCCGAGCGCCGGCAGCGACTCCAGCGCGATCCGCCGCGTGATCTCGGGGATCTCCGGCGCCTCGACCGTGGCGCGCTCGGCCCAGCGGCGGACCAGCCGCTCGACGCCGGCGATCCGCTCGTCGGCCGCGAGGTAGCCCTGCAGCGACTGCCAGGGGACCCAGCGGCCCTCGCCGAGATCGTGCAGCGCGTCGAGCACCATCTCGCGCAGCGCGCTGATCGGGCTCGCGTCGCGGTTGTCCGACGCGACGCGGAGCACCTCCCGCTCGGCGCGCGCCTCGTCCCACGCGCCGCCGCGGCGCCACGTCGTGAACAGGAGCGGCGTCAGGTCCTGCACCTGGAGCGAGCCGGGCGGCGTGGCCGGCGAGGCGGCCGAGGCGTCCCAGAGCCCGACGGCGCGCGACAGCGCGGCGACGAGCGCGACGCTCTCGACGTCGCGCCCGAAGCGCTGCGCGAGCCGGACGAGCAGCGACCGCGGCGTCCCGACGCCGGGGCGCACGTCGCTGCCCGGCTCGCGCACGCAGTACGCGAGCGCCAGCGAGAGCATCCCCGGATCGGAGGCGAAGCGAGCGCGCCGCGGCGCGTGGTCCTCCTCGATGACGAACGAGCGGATCTGCTCGCGCCGCTTCTCGCGCATCCGGCGGCGATCCGCGCCGACGATGGCGGCCACCTCGGTCGGCACGACGTGCCGGTTCGGGTGGATGGGGATGAGGAAGGCGCGGCGCTCGAGCGCGAAGCCCGCCCCGCGGCGGCTCGCCGTCACCCCGCTCGCGCTGCGGAGGCGCATCGGCTCCCGCTCCAGATCGAGCAGCTCCTGCGTGTCGACCTCACCGCCAACGGACTCGATGGCCTCGAGCAGACGGCGCTCGACGGGCGCCAGGCGATCGATCTCCTCTCGCAGCTTCTCCGGATCGCTCAGCGTCTCCCACGCGACCTCGAGCGACAGCGCGATGGGCGGCGTGGCCGGGCGGCCGAGGTAATGCGTCGCGATCGCGCTCATCGTCTCGAAGGGCGCCTGCGCGAGCAGCGCCCGGATCGCCCGCGGATCCTCGCTCTCCCAGCTCTTCAGCTGGACGAGGAACGCCGCCGGGAGCACGAGCTCGATGCCCTCGTCCGTCTTGCGCGCGTAGACGACGCCGCGGGCGATGAGCGGCTCGAGCCCGGCCGGGAGCGAGGGGACAACGAGCACGCCGCCCGCCTCGGCGATGCGGTGGAGCAGCTCGCGGCTGGCCGTCGGGAGCCGCGACGGGTCGCGCACGTCGGGGAGGCCGACCAGCGCGCGCGCCGCCTGAGACGGGGCGTCGATGCGCTTCGCCGCGTCGATGCGGATCCCCATCCGCGTGATGAGGCCCTTGAGCTCCGACTCGGGAAGGGCACGGAGGATGGCGTCGAGCCGCCTCGGCGACTCGTCGAGCTCAGCCTCGTCACTGCTCGCCATGCCTCCGGATTCGCGCGTCACCCGACCTAGCTCCTCATCTGCAGGATGCCCCCGCCCCGACTGTCGTCCGTTGGTCATGGTCATGTTCTCGAACTATCTCCCGGATATCCAATGACCCACGTGAACCAGCGGAATAGCCAGCCTCCTAACGTACACCAGGATGCTCGTCCAGCTTCAAGAAATCGAGCACTTTCCTCCTCCGTTCTCATTTTCGTTCACGACCATCGCGACGCTTCACCCGCACCTCGCCCTGCACCTCGCTGTCTCGACGTGTCTTCATTGCGCCACTCGCGTTGCTCGCAGCGCGCTCCGCGCGTGCTTTCGTGCGTGCGCCTCGCGGCGCGCGCCGCGAGGCACGATCTGCACACGACGCGCAGGCGCTCGCACGCGCTCGCACGCGCTCGCCGTGCACCCGCGTGGCTCGCCTGCGTCGGCACGTTCGCGGTGATGCGGCGCGGGACCCGCGCATGACGCGTCGCCCAGCGCCGGTTGTCCGACGCGCTGGACGACGCCCTGGGAGACACATCTTTGCGTTCAGCGTTCGACATTTCCCACGCGACGTTCACCGCGGGACTCCGCTCCGGCGCGCCTGCTCCCGCGGCGGGGCTCCCGTCGCGCGCCGCGGTCGCGGCGCTGCCGTATCGCCCGCTCGTCGTCCTCGCCGGCAGGTGGCGACGGGGCGCCAGAATGCTCACGAGGGCAGCTCCGCGACGAGCCGCGCTTGCCTTCCCGTGCGCTCGCGTGGGAACGTCGCACACCTCCTCGTTTTCCCGTCCTTGACTCCTCGCCCCTGTTCGAGGCGCACCATGCTGTGCACTACACCGCACGCCCGAAGCGTCGATCCATCCACCACGCATGCGCGCGCGCAGCTCGATTTGATCAGGCGACTCCTGAGTGACCCGGCGCCCGCCGGGCCCATGAAGTCGCGCGGAGACCTGTTTTGATCCTGCGCGACCCGGTCCACGGCCTCATCGAGTTCGAGAGCGGCGAGGCGGCGATAGTTCCACGCCTGCTCGGCGCCCGCGAGGTGCAGAGGCTGCGGCGGATCCGTCAGCTCGGGCTGACGTCGCTCGCCTTCCCGGGCGCCGAGCACACCCGCTTCGCGCACGCGCTCGGCGCCGCGCACGTGATGCGCCTCCTGATCGCGAGGCTCCGTCAGATCGACCGCGACCTCCCGTTCTGGCAGAGAGTCACCAGCGACCGCGCGCGCGACGCGATCGCCGCAGCGTTCCTGCACGATCTCGGCCACGGCCCGCTCTCGCACCTCTTCGAGGAAGCGATGCCGGGCGCGATCCACCACGAGCGCTGGACCGAGCGCATCCTGCTCGACCCCTCCTCGGACGTGCACCAAGTGCTCGTACGACAGGACCCCTACCTGCCCCAGCGGGTCGCCGATCTCATCGGCGGACGACACGAGCTGCCTTACCTCGCCAAGGCGGTGAGCGGGACCTTCGACGTCGATCGCTGCGACTACCTGCTGCGCGACGCGCACGCGACCGGCGTCCGCTACGGCGAGTACGACCTGCCATGGCTGCTGCGCAGCCTCCGGTTCAGCGACGTCCAGGTGGAGCTGCCCGGCGGCGGCGCCGCGTCTGCCCCGCCTGCGCCCTCGCTCGCCATCGACGGGACCAAGGGGATGAGCGCGATCGAGTCGTTCTTGCTCGCGCGCTACTTCATGTTCCAGCAGGTCTATTTTCACAAGACGACGCGGAGCGCGGAGTGGATGATCGGCGCCATCCTCCGGCGCGTCGTGGCCCGGCTGGCCGCTGGAGACCGCATCCCCGAGGTGCCCGCCGCCGTCGCCGCGATGGCCTGCGGCGAGATGCCCACGCTCGGGCAGTACATGGAGCTCGACGATCAGGTCCTGCTCGGGGCGATCCATGCGTGGGAGGCGGCGCCCGATCCCGTGCTGGCCGATCTCGCCCGCCGCCTGCGCGTGCGCTCGCTCTTCAAGGCGCTCGAGCTGTTCCCCGAGCCCGGAGAGGGGCTCGTCGAGCGAGACGCGCGTCGCGCGGAAGCGCTGGACAGGGTGCGCGGGATCGCGCAAAGCGCGGGACTCGACCCGGATGTGTACGTCGGCGTCGATGTCGCCGAGGACACGCCCTACGCCGAGGACGAGTCGCTCCTGGTCGTCTATCCGAGAGGACGACCGCGGCGCCCCGCCGAGGTGTCCTTCTTGCTGGACCGGCTGCGCAACGAGACCATGACCCGCACCCGGATCCTCTTCGCGCCCGAGCTGCGGGACGCGGTGCGGGAGGCGCTGATTCGCTGATGACCACCTGGAACAAGGCACCCCGGGGCTCGTTCGAGCCCGCGCGCGAGCGCCGTGCCCGCGGCGCCGCGCTCGCAGGCGCCGCGGCGCTCGCCGCGCTCGCCGCGCTCGCGGTGACGTCGACGGCGCGCGCGGAGAACGACGGCGCCTACGGCCGTCTCGACGGCGATCTCGAGCTGCGCGCCGGCGCAGGCGCCTCGTTCGCGGCGGGCGGCCCGGCGCTCTGCGCGCGCGGCGCCGCGGTCTACCTCGAGACCGCCGGGCTGTACGCGCACTACACCGACGCGCTCGGCGCGGACGGCTCGCCCGTCGCGCGCTCGATCGCGGGCGGCGTCTTCCTCCAGCCGCTCTTCCTCGCCCGGTACGCGAAGGATCTGGAGCACGGCCCGCCGTGGCTCGACCTCTTCATCGACTCCGTCGCGCTCGGCGTCGGCTCTTTCTGGGAGGCGCCGCCTGGCGCCGGGATCGCGCCGGAGCCGGGGCTGGAGCTCGCGCTGTCGCTCGACGTGCCCCTCCTGGGGCGCGCCACGGGCCCGTTCCTCGGCCTGCGGGGTGCGCTCCGCTGGCGCGGGCCGGAGCTCGCGGGCGCCGAGGGCCTGCGCGACGCGCAGCGGGCGCTCCTGTCGGTCACGCTGAGCTGGCACCACGTCCTCCGGGTGCACCTCGTCGACGCGGGCGACCGCTCCTTCGCCCGAGGCCGCGCCCCCGCGCAGGTGGCGGCGAGCGGCAGCGCGGCGGGCGCGACGGGCCCGTGAGCGCAGCGCTCGACGGGCTGCGCGCGGCGCTCGTCACGGCGCTCCGCGACGGGCTCGCGGAGCTCGATCCTGCAAGGCTCGTCGAGCGCGCGCTCGACGCCGAGGCCGTGGCGCCCGGCGGCCGCGTGTTCGTCGTCGCGGCGGGCAAGGCGGCGCTCGGGATGGCGAGGGGCGCGCTCCGCAGCTGGGGGGACAGGGTCACCGGAGGGCTCGCCGTCACCGTCGCCACGCCCGCGGTCCCCGCCCGCGATCAGCCGAGCGCGCCGGCAAACCCAGAGGAGGCCGCGCTGCGCCCGCTGCGCGTGATGCGCGCGGCGCACCCGATCCCGGACGCGCGCAGCGTCGAGGCGGCCGAGGCCGCGCTCGCCGTCGCCGCAGCGCTCGGGCCCGGCGACCTCCTGCTCGCGCTCATCTCCGGCGGCGCCTCCGCCCTCCTCGCGGCGCCGCCTGCGGGCGTGTCCCTCGCGGAGAAGCAGGCCCTCGTGGCCGCACTTCTCGAGGGGGGCGCCCCGATCCAGGAGGTCAACCTCGTCCGGCGCCACCTGTCGCGGATGAAGGGCGGGCGGCTCGCGGCGGCGGCGGCCCCCGCGCGCGTGCTGACGCTGCTCATGAGCGACGTCGTGCGCGGGCTCCCCCACGACATCAGCTCGGGCCCCACCGTCCCCGATCCGACGCGCGTGGAGGAGGCGCTCGCAGCGCTCGAGCGCTGGGCGCCGCGGCTCTCGCGGCTCGCGCCCGCGCTCAGCGAGTCGCTGAAGCCGTCGGACGCACAGCTCCTGGAAGCGCGCATGCTCGCGGATCCGGACCGGCTCGCCGAGCGCGTGGCGGCCGCCCTCGCTGCCCGGACAGGGCTCCGGGCCGTCGCCGCCCCTGCCGAGGAAGGCGACGCGCGCGCGATCGTGGAGCGCCGCCTCGCGCTCGCGCGCCGCCTCGCCCCGGGTGAAGCGGCGGTGATCCCGTGCGAGCCGACGCTCTCGCTGCCGGCCCAGCGCGGCGCTGGCGGCCGCGCGGGCTGGATTGCGCTCGCCGCCCTGCGCGGCTTGCCGCCGGACGTCGCGCTCCTCTGCGCGGCGTCCGACGGCGCCGACGGCAGCTCCGGCGGCGCGGGCGCCGTGGTCGCCAGCGCGGCAGCGGCCGCCATGGAAGACCGCGCGATCGACGCGGCGCTCGCGCGCTTCGACGACGCCGCCGTTCACCGCGCCCTCGGCACGCGCGTCGAGATGGGGCCGACCGGTCACAACCTCACGGACCTGCACATCGTCGCGCGGGACTTCACGCGCAGCGTGCGCTGACATCGCGGAGCGCTGCCCCGCGACGCTCACGCCGCGCCGCTGCGCGTCCTCACTGCGGCTCGGCGACGGCCGCGGTCGTGTCGCCCATCGCCTCGCGGACGGAGAGCGCCAGCGCGCAGCTGTTCGCCTGGCGCTGCCGCGCCTCGAGCACACCCCCTTCGACCGAGGGCGTTCCGCCGATGAGGTTGCCGCTGGCTTCCCGGCGCACCCGCAGGATGGGCTTGCCGTCCGACAGCCGCCAGACACCGACCCGCGCCATGTGCGGCATCCCGAGCAGCGCCTCGGTGGTCGTCGCGCCCTCGACGGGCTCGTCGAGCACGAGCAGGTAGTACTGCGCCCGCGTGAGGAGCTCCGCCGCGAGCGGCACGTCGTCCCGCATCGTGTCGTCGAAGCTGGACTCCAGGAGTCGCAGGCGGAGCTCGCTCGAGGCGTCCTGCGCGTCGCGCACCCACTCGTCCGAGAGGACGTGCATCGTCCGGTAGGCGACGCGCAGGTTGAACGGCTGCGCGGGTCGGGAGCAGCGCTCGGCCTCGTTGCAGTACTCGCCAGCGGGGCAATCCCGCGTGCGCTTGCACTCCGCGCCCGCCAGCGGGTTCGGGTTCGGCACCCGCAACAGGCACGCGGTGAACGCGTCGCGGAGCGACTGCTGCGCGTTCTTCCGGACGGCCTCGACGCTCGTCGCCTCGTCCACCCGGAGCCGCAGGTAAATCCCCGCAAGCTCACGGAAATTCCACGCCTTGAGCGCCTCGCGATCCACGAGCTCTGGCCCGGCGCCCCGCGCCAGCTCGAGGGTCCAGCCCTCCACGCGCTCGCGCATCGGGATCCAGCGCGGGCCGAGCTCCACCGCGACGGCGCGCTGGCGCGCCATCAGCTTCTGGCGAGCGCTCTCGATCTGCCCCTGGGACCACTTCCAGTGCAGGATGAACGAGACCGCGAGGAGGAGCGCCGTGTAACCCCAGAACTTCGCCGGGGGCCAGCGCATCTTGGTGCGCGCCTCCCGCGCCTTGTAGACCGACGACAAGCCGCGTTCGCGGGGCGGCTGTTCAGAGGACATAGGAGAGGCTCCACGCAGGAGGCACCGGCCGAGCACGCCGGCAGGGCAGCCTCCTCCGCGCGAGCCGCGCGGAGCGGAAGGTTGCGCCGATCGCGCCGCCGGAGCCACCACGTTCGATGGTGACCGGGGCCGCCAGGCACCGCCCAGCGCGCCCCATCCTTACTCTGCTCGATTAGGTCAAGAAGCGAGGGTCAATTCGACTTCGGGAGCTTGCTGACCATGAAGCTGACGTTCGGGTAACCGGCGAACGCCGCGGTCTGGAACACGCTCTTCACGACCAGCGCGGGCACGTTCTGATCCACCTGGAGGATGCACACGCCCGGGAACGGCTTGTTCGGCTGCACCTGCTTCCACAGCTCGCGCTTGTTCTTGAGCAGGTTGAAGAGCTCGTCGATCTTCTGCATGCGCCCGAGCTCCTCGATCGCGCGGGTCGACCCGGCCAGGGCGCCGTCGACGAGGATCTGGTTGCCGTTCACGGCGACCATCGGCGCGTCGATGACGTCTTCGACGTTCTCCGCCTTCGGGAGCTTGACGTTCTTGTCGACGGCGATCTCGCCCGACGCCGAGAAGGACATCAGGAGGAAGATCACGGTCACGACGAGGAAGTCGATGAAGCTCACGAGGTTGAGCCCCGCGTTCGGGCTGCGGGCGCCGTGCCCGGACACCTTGTTCCACACGAACCGCAGCGGGACGCCCTTCATCAGCCGGCGGCCCGGCTGGTGGATCACGTGAGCGTGGGGGTTCTTGTGATGCTTCGGGTTGAACCTATCCATGTGCGCGCTCCTGCCTCACCGGACCGAGAACGTCATGTTGAACACGGGGACCTGCTTGTTCCCGTCGGGCAGCCGCATCTCGCGCTTCGGCGCGTAGAGCGCGTCGAGCACCGCGACGATCTCCTTGAACGGCGTGCGGTTGTCCGTGTGGAGGATGGCCTGGTCGAGCTTCTTGTCGCTCGGGTCGCGGTGGCCGCCGTGGGTCTTCCACTCCTCCTCGATCCGCTTCGCGAGCTCGGGGTAACGGATGATCTTCGAGGACGGGTCGCCGATCTCGACGGGCGACTTGTTCACCTTGACCTCGTTGACCACCGTCGCGCCCTGCTTCCACACGAGCCCGAACTCGCTCTCGCCGATGTGAAGGTTCAGCACCTTCTCCGGCGTCTGCGGCGTGAGCTCCTTGTTCGGATCCGGAGGGCCAGGGACCTGGGCGTCCGCGTTCATGCGCGAATTGGTGACCCAGACCGCCGTGATCAACAGGAATGCAATCGTGACCATCAGCAGGTCGATGAACGGGATCATGTTGATATCGCTGTTCGTCGACCGCTTCTTGCCACCACCGTCGCCGACGTCTACGCCGCCCATATTGCCTTCCCAACGTGAGCCTGAGCTCACCTATCCAAGTTGTTCCGGGGAACGCCCTGCCCGCAGCTCGCGGTGGGGCACCATGCTGGGTCTGACTTCGTCGTTCTTCCGAAGTTCCCGGGGCCCCGGCGGCGCGAGCCGCCGTCCGGGGCTTCGAGGCGAGAGAGCGGGCCCAGGTGGAAGCGCTCGCGAGGGGCGCTCGACGACCTGGGCCCGCCGAGGACCATCAGGCCGCCGCCTGACCTACCGCTGCGACATTCACCTTCTGGCGGTTCGCGACGACGAGGTTGAGGATCTGCACCGATGCCTCGTTGATGTCGTCCTCGATGTGCTGCGTCTTGCCGTTCAGCACGGCGAAGCCGATGAGGCCGATGATGGCCACGCCGAGGCCGAAGGCGGTGCAGTTCATGGCCTCGGAGATGCCGAGGGCGAGCACGCGAGCCTTCTGGCTCGGGTCGACCGACTCGCCGGCGACGGAGCCGAAGGACTTGATGAGGCCCGTCACGGTCCCGAGCAGGCCGGAGAGCATCGCGAGGTTCGCGAGCAGCGCGAGGTACGAGGTGCGCGCCGAGATCTTCGGCAGCTCGCGGAGAGCCGCCTCATCCATGGCCGCCTGGACCTCCTCGTCGGGGCGGTTCACCTTGACGAGGCCGGCCTGGACGATGCGCGCGAGCGGGGCGTTCGCCGCGGAACACATCTTCACAGCCTTGGCGACGTCGCCCGCCAGGATGCACTTCTGCATGGTGGCGAGGAAGACGTCCTTGTTGATCGACGAGCCGAACAGGTAGAGGGCGCGCTCGACAATGATGCCGATCGTGAGGATCGACCAGAACAGGATGGGCCACATACCCCACCCACCCTCTTTGAAAGCTTCATACGCTCCGTGCATTGCTTCTGTCCTCCAGTTCGCCTCGCGTCCCCGGGATGAGGTTTCGCGCAACTCGATCGGTTCCCTTTGTCAGACTCGTGTTGCCGAGGGGCGGCAGTCTTTCGCTCACACGTAACAACGGATGAGAGGCCTTTTTCGCTTGGCGGCGCTGGCCGTGGACGGCGTGCTCCTGTCGCTCTCTGGCGAGATGCCACGGGACGCTAACCGAGCGGCGCTGACCTCTGCAAGAGTCCTGATCGTCTCTCCTGGTGCCGGCGCCCCGGCGCCGCCCCAGCTCTCTCACCTGTCGTCCAAGACTGACTTCACGTCGTCACGCCAGGGCCGCTTCGTGACCCCAGGCGCGGCTCCCCCCCGTTTACCGCAAGGCGCGCCGCCTTCTCGTGGGCAAGATACGCCGCTGCGCCCGGGGGACTCGCGCATCTTCGCGATTGAGACCCGGCGCCGTCAAGAGAGATTTGGCCACACCTGAGCGCTCTGATGCGGGCAAAACTTTACAACAATCGCAGGGTTATGACACGATCCGGCGCGAGCCGAGCGGGCGGGCCGGCAGCAGAGCCCGCGGGCCTCGGGGGACGCGGCGCCGCGGTCAGGGGGGCGGACACGACAGCGCACCGCGGCAGTGCGAGCAGCGTCACCCGACCACGAGCGCTCGGGCTCGGCAGGCGAGCGGACGCGAGGGCGGTCGAGCACGACGGCGTGGCCGGGGGGATCGGCCCGGTTCAGGGCGCTCCGTACGCGCTCGGCCGCGGACGGCGAGGGCTCGCCGCGGAGCGCACGCCAATTTTTGCCGGGATTTTCGCGGATCCTGGCCTCTCGCCGCAGGTCCCTGCCGCATCGCCGAGCTTGCACACGGGATCGGGCGGCAGTTATAGTCGCCGCGCCTAGAGATTGTCGGGCTTCTGACGACGCTGAGAAAGGGACTGCGAGGATGCGTCATCTGCTGATGTTGGCGGCCGAGGGTGGTGGCGAAGGTGGGATGTGGGAGGCCATCAAGCACAATCCGACCTTCCTGATCGCGAACCTGGTCGTCTCGGCGGTCGTGGTGACGATCATCATCGAGCGAACCGCGTTCCAGCTGGGACGCTACCGCGTGAACTCCAAGGAGTTCTTCGCGCAGGTCAAAAAGCTGGTGGCGGCCGGCAACATCGACCGCGCCATCAAGCTCTGCGACGCCAGCGATTACCCCATCCTGCAGCTCGTCAAGGCCGGCCTCACCCACGCGAACAAGGGCGCCGACGAGATCGACGCCGCCCTCAGCGAGAAGCTGTCGGAGCTCAAGCCCGCCGTGGAGAAGCGCATCGGCGCGCTCTGGTCGCTCGCGAACATCGCGACGCTCATCGGCCTCATCGGCACGGTCTCCGGCCTCATCAACACGTTCGCGTCCATCGCCGCCCAGGGCCTCTCGCAGGCCGACAAGCAGCGGATGCTCTCGAACGGCATCGCGGAGGCCATGTACAACACGGCGTTCGGCCTCGCGATCGCCGTCGTGTGCATGATCGCGCACGTCCTGCTCCACACCCGCTCCAAGAACATCCAGCACGATCTTGAGGCGACCACGGAGCGCGTCTTCAACCTGCTCACGATCAGCAGCAAGCCTGGCTACTAGCCCATGGCGGCCCCGCAAGACGTCCCGCTCAGCTCGGCGCAGCGATCCAAGATCCGGCGCCTCTCGCAGCCCAAGGATCCCGAAGCCGGGGAGGAGGCCGGCGAGCTCAATGTCGTTCCGTACCTCGACATCATCACGAACATCCTCATCTTCGTGCTCGCCAGCGTCTCGGTGACATTCGTGTCGTCGATCGACACGACGCCGCCGTCGATCGGCGGGGGCAAGGTGCGCAGCGAGCTCTCCAGCAAGGCGCTGAACCTCTCCGCGTTCATCACCAGCCAGGGGATCTCGCTGAAGACGTCGAGCGGCAACATCGCGACGGGCTGCCAGGACGTGGGCAGCGGCGTCACGGTGCCGAAGGCGAACGACAGCTATGACTATCCCGCCCTCACGGCGTGCGCGAAGCGCCTCAAGAACGCCCGCCCCGAGTTCAACGAGGAGACGCAGGTGACGATCACGGCGAACCCGGGCATCGACTACAAGACGATCATCGACGTGATGGACGCGCTGAGGAGCGTCGACGGGGAGGTGCTGTTCCCGGAGGTCCACTTCGGAGTGGCCCGATGAGCGCCGATCCGCCCCGTACGCCGCAGCCGAAGGCGAGCATCGTCCGCTACAAGGCGGCCCTCAGGAAGGCGATCCGCCGGAATCGGCGGGAGCCCGAGATCGACTTCCTGAACATCACCGCGATGCTCGACCTGATGACTATCATCCTCGTCTTCTTGCTGAAGAGCGTGGGATCGTCGGCGGCATCCATCCCGCAGTCCAAGGACCTCACCCTGCCGAAGTCGGTGATGCAGGCCGAGCCCTCGCAGGAGGGCGTGGTCGTCATCGTCTCGAAGTCGCAGATCCTGGTGGGCGAGGATCCGACCCCGATCGTCGTGCTGCCCAACCGCGAGCAGCTCGCCCAGTCCGGCGTCGACGCGAAGTACAAGCGCAGCGGGCCCAACGACCTCTACATCGTGCCGCTCGCGAACGCGCTCTCTCACGCGCGCGAGACGGACAAGGCCATCCGCGCGGCGAAGGGGCTCGACCCGTCGTCGTCCGAGGCGATCATCGTGGCCGACGCGACAACGCCGTACCGCCTGCTGATCGAGGTCCTGTTCACCCTCGGGCAGAGCGAGTTCGGCAAGTACCACCTCATGGTCCTGAGCGGCGGCACCAAGCAGTAGCCGCCTCCCCGCCTGGCGGCGACAAAAAGCACACGCCGCCCCCTCCCCTGCCCTGCGTCATGGGCCACCGACGGTGGCCGCCCACATGACCCTACGCCGCACCGGGCTCCGCGCACCGGAGCCCCTCGCCGCTCGGCGCGCGTTGTGGCGTGGCGTGCGCTGCGGCGCGGTGCGCGCTGCGACACAGTGCGCGCTGCTCAGCTGGATCAGCGTGGAGGTCCGACGACGGCGCGCTCCCCCCCGGCGCGCCTGTCGGCCGTCTCTCAGTCCACCGCGAACAGCTCTTCCAGGTCGGCCTTGGTGAGCTTCTTGGCGCCGCCGGCGTCCTCGCTGAGGACAGAGGCGACGAGCTGACGCTTCTTGTCCTTGAGCAGCAGGATCTTCTCCTCGATCGTGCCGGCGGCGATGAGCCGGTAAGCGGTGACCACCTTCGTCTGCCCGATGCGGTGGGCGCGGTCGGTGGCCTGCTGCTCGACGGCGGGGTTCCACCACGGATCGAAGTGGATCACCGTATCGGCCGCCGTCAGGTTCAGGCCGGTGCCGCCCGCCTTGAGGCTGATGAGGAAGACCGGCACGCTCGGATCGCTCTGGAAGCGCTCGACGCGCTCCGCCCGGTCCTTCGTGGAGCCGTCGAGGTACTCGTAGGTGACGCCGTCCTCCTTCATCGCCTTCTCGATGAGCCTCAGCATCATCACGAACTGGCTGAAGACGAGGACCTTGTGCCCGCCCTCGACCGCGTTCGAGATGAGCTCGCGCACCGCGACGAGCTTGCCCGAGTCGTCGTCGCCGAACTCGCGCGGCAGGCCGAGCAGCCGCGGATCGCAGGCCGCCTGCCGGAGGCGGGTGAGGCCGGCGAGGATCTGCAGCTGGCTCTTCGCGAGCCCGACGCGCTCGACCTCGCCGAGGACCTGCGCCCGCACCTCGCGCGCGACCTGCATGTAGAGCGCCCGCTGCTCGCCGGTGAGATCGCAGATCTGGTCCATCTCGATCTTCTCCGGCAGGTCCTTGGCGACCTCCTGCTTCGTGCGCCGCAGGATGAACGGATGGATCACGGCGCGGAGCCGCTGCGCGGTCTTGTAGTCGCCCGCCTCGATCGGCCGCGAGAAGCGGGCCTCGAACTTGTCGAGCGAGCCGAGCAAGCCCGGCGAGACGAAGTCGAAGATCGACCAGATCTCCGACAGCCGGTTCTCGATGGGCGTGCCGGTGAGGGCGAGCCGGCGCTTCGCGCGGAGCCGCTTGGCCGCGGCGGCGGTGGCGCTCATCGGGTTCTTGATGTGCTGCGCCTCGTCGAGGATGGCGTAGCTCAGGTCGAGCTGCGCGAGGAAGTCCTCGTCGCGACGGAGGAGCGCGTAGCTCGTGATGACCACCTCGGCGGCCTTCACCTCGTCGATCTGGTCCTTGCGGTCGGCGCCGTGCCAGAGGGCGACCGAGAGCGAGGGAGAGAACCGGGCGAGCTCGCGCTCCCAGTTCGTCACGACGCTCGTCGGGGCGACGATCAGCGCGCGCATGTGCTTCTCCTCCTGCTTGACGGCGAGCAGGAGGGCGATCGTCTGGACCGTCTTGCCGAGGCCCATGTCGTCGGCGAGCACGCCGCCCGAGCCGATGTCATGGATGAACTTCAGCCATGACAGGCCGGCCTCCTGGTAGGGACGCAGCGTCGCCTTCAGGTTCCGGGGCCGCTTGGTGCTGCCGATGTCGTCGATGTTGCTGAGCTTGTGGAAGAGCTCGCGCGCGGAGGCGGTCACGTTCGAGCCGCTCGCGTGCTGGAGCAGCTCGTGCACCCGCCCGGCCTGGGCCAGCGGCAGCCGGCCGTTCTTGCCCGCGGTCGTCATCAGCTCGACCTCGCGATCGAGCATCGCGCGGACGGCATCGGGGTCGAACGCGGCGAACGAGCCATCCTCGAGGCGGACGTAGCGCTTGCCCTCGGCGAGACAGCGGCGCAGCTCGTCGCGATCGACGCCGACGCCCTCGCTCTCGAAGCTGACCTTGACGTTCAGCCAGTCCATCCCCGAGGTGACCTTCGCGAACATGCCGATCGGCTTGCTGCGCACCTGCGTGTCGACGAGATCCTCCGGGACGAAGAGGTCCCAGTCGTCGGGGAGCTCGGCGAGGCCCTCGGTCCAGAAGGTGAGCGCGTGGTCGCCGTTCGCGATGAAGCCCTGGCCGGTCTCGTCGGACCTGAGCCCGAGGGCGAGCAGCTTGCCCGCCGCCTCCTGCTGCGCGGCGATGTCCACGCGGATACAGCGGGCGCGCTTCATCCCCTCCTCGGGCGGCTGCACGAGGATCGGGGGAGAGATGCCGTCGGCGCGCACGGCGACCTCCGCGTCGCCGTACGCGGCGAACAGCGTGACGCGCGCCTCGATCAGCGAGCCGCCCGCGCGCATGCGGAACGTGGGCACGAGGTCGACGACCTCGGCGATCTGGTTCAGATCGGGCAGCTCCGCGCCTACCTCGAGCGCGATCTTGGGCAGCCCCTGCATGATGATGCGGGGCAGCTCGCTCATCGGCTCGCCGATGGTCGGCGAGCGGAGCAGGCGGCGCATCGCCGCGGGGGAGACGCGCTTGTCGATGCGGCGCGCGATCCCCTCCTGCGTGTCGATGTGCCAGCCCGGCCAGCCCTCGAACCACCCGCCCTGAAGGAGAGAGAAGCGGCGCTTGTCGTTCCCGCGCTCGAAGCTCGCCTTCACGATGATGGTGTCGCCGCCGACGGTCTCGAGATCGAAGCGCGGCCGCAGGCTGTCCTCGCCGAAGCGCAGCTGCATCAGCGCCGGCTCGAGGAGCACGCGCTGGCCTTCCAGCAGCGGGAGCAGCTCGGCCACGTCCTCGCCGCGGATGTCGACGGCAGGGTGGCGCGGGTTGCCGCTCTCGAACCGGGCGAGCAGCCGGAGCGCGTCGCGATCGGGCGTCGGGTAGAGCGCCTGCCAGGCGAGCGCCGCGGAGGGCAGCACCGGGACGCGCGCCTCGGCGTCGAGCACGGTGACGGTCAGCGCCCCCTGCCGAACGTGGAGGCGGAACTCGACGCGACGGGCGCCGGTGACCCCCTCGGGCGGGAGCCAGGCGCCGATGCCGGTCTGCTTGGCCGTGGCGTCCAGGACCGGCGCCGTGAAGGCGGCGACGGCGGAGCCCGGCGGCCCGTGGGTCCCGACGACGGTGGGGACAGGAACCGGCGGCGTGATCGCCAGCCGCCCGCGGCGGTCACGACGGCGCACGCGCTTCAGGGCGTCACCGCCGGCGTGGGCGGTCTGCGGGACGAGGGCCGGGATCGGCGGCTCGCGCCGGGGCTGCGCGCCGCGAGCCTGGTCGCGGATGCTGATGAGCAGCGCCGCGACGTGCTTGCAATGCTGTCCGGCCTTCTGGAATGCCGGGCAGGAGCACTGGGACTGGATGCCATCGGGCGAGAGCTCCACCTTGACGGGATACGGCTCGGAGTCGGCAGCGCGGACGGTGCCGCTCGCCATCGTCTCGTTGATGGAGATGTCCTCGACGACACGGCGGCGGAAGTACTCCAGCCCGCGGAGGAAGGTGCGGGCGCCAAGGAGCCTTCGCAGGCCACGATCGCTGAGGGTTGAGAGTGCGTCGGAGATCGGAGGCGGCACGTCGTGGGCTCGGGATACAGGTGCGGCGGCAATTCGCCGGGAGGGGTCGGGTGGACGGGACCGCTGGCGGATCCCGCTGGATGAAGAACCGGCATCAGATGAAGAACGGCAAGAACACGATGGTCACGGCGGGAAGCATCTTGATGAGCACATGGATCGCGGGACCGGCCACATCCTTGAGGGGATCGCCGATCGTGTCGCCAACGACGGCGGCGCCGTAGGTGGGGTTGTCCGCTCGCGCCCCGGTCTCGTCGACAAGGTAGCGCCCGCCGTGCGCGCCGGTCGCGATGTACTGCCTCGCATTGTCCCAGATCGCCCCGGTATTCCCCAAGAAGAGCGACCCGAGGACGCCTGCGACCGTCCCGGCCATGATCAGGGCCGCGACTGAATCCGCCGCGGCCAGAGGATTATCTTCCGTCCTTGCAAAGCGCAAGGCAAGTCCCACGACGACGGGCACCGCCGCCGACACCAGGGCTGGCGCGATCATGTGGCGTAGCGCGGCCTGCGAGACCATCTCGACGCAGGGCTCGTGGTCGCCGACGAAGCCCGGCGGGCGAGCTCGTGCCTGGCGCCGCACCTCGTCGAGGACGCGGCGGCCGGCCTGGAGCACGTTGCGGATACAGCGGCCCGCCAGCCAGAAGACAAGGAGAATCCCGACCAGCGCGCCGAGGTAGACCTCGGGGTGGTCGAGGCGCACGACCATGGAAGCCGCCTCGCCGCTGCCCGGCGCGCTCAACGTCAGCGCGCGCCGGCGGGACTCGTCGAGGTAGCCGGCGACCAGGAGCAGCGAGGCGAGCGCTGCCACCCCGGCCGTGTACGCCTTCGTGAGCGCCTTCGTCGTGTTGCCGACCGCGTCCAGCACGAGGGTGCGGCCTCGCACGTCCGGCCGCTCGCGGGCGACCGTCACGGCGACGATGCCGCCGGCGTTGTCCACGATGGGGCCGAACGCGTCCATCGCCAGGACGTACCCGGCGGTGCCCAGCATTCCCATGGTGGCCACCGCGGTGCCGAACAGGCCTCCCCCGGCGAGCCCGGAGCGGGCGCCGAGCAGGTAGGAGCCGAAGGTCGCGCCGACGACGACCAGGAGCGGGAGCACCGAGCTCTCCAGGCCGATGGCGAGCCCGCGCAGCACCGCCATCGCGGAGCCGCTGCGCGCCGCCTCGGCGAGCTCGCGCACCGGGCGATGCCGCTGCTCGGTGTAGTACTGCGTGACGTGCAGCACGCACACGCCCGTCACGATGCCGATGACGCCGCACGCGAAGAAGACGAACCAGTGGGCGCCGAGCAGCCACTTGGCGGCCCCGGCGATCCCGACGGCGTGCAGGATGGCCGTGACATAGAGCCCGCGGACGAGGGCGTTGAAGGCGTCCTCCCGGTCGTCGGTCTTGACGACCATCACGCCGAAGAGCGTCGCGATGAGGCCGAAGGCGCGGCTGACCAGCGGGAAGAGCACGACCGCGAGGGCGCTCGGGAGCCCGGCGTTGTTGCGGAAGAGCATGGCGCCGACCACCATGGCGCCCGCGTTCTCCGTGACGGTCGAGGCGAACACGCCGGCCGCGCGCCCGGCGCAGTCGCCGACCATGTCGCCCGCCAGGTCGACGATCGTGGCGGGGTTCTGCAGGTCGTCCTCGTCGAGCCCGACCTCCGCGCCCGCGAGGTCCGCGCCGACGTCGGCCGCCTTGGAGAACGTGCCGCCGCCGAGCTGCGCCATCAGGGCCGCGAAGGAGGCGCCGAGGGGGTAGCCGGCGATGACCCAGGGGATGGTCGGCGCGAGCGCGAGCGCCTCGGCCGGCTCGGCCCCGAAGCCGCCCCGGAACGCGAGGACCGCGGCGAACAGGCCACCGAGGCCGAGAAGGCTCGCGCTCGCGACGAAGAGCCCTGAAACGGCCCCGCCGCGGAGCGCGATCTGGAGGGCGAGATCGAGCGAGCGGCGGGCGCCGCTCGCCGCGCGAACGCTGGTGCGCGGCGCGATCCACGTCGCGACCCGGCCCGTCGCGACGGCGCTTGCCGCCCCGACCGCGAACGAGAGCGTGAGCCACACCCCGAGCTCCAGCGCCGGCACCGGGTTGTTCTCCCCCGCGCGCCGGAGGAGGCCGTACGCGAGGAAGATGGCGCCCCCGAGCATCGCGGAGACCGCGGCGATCACGCTGCTCTGGCGGCGAAAATACGCCTCGGCGACCCCCTGGACGAGCGCGGCCACGCGCTGCATCTCAGGCTCGACCGCGGGTCGCGCGACGACCCAGCGAGCGAGGTAGGCCGCAAAGGCGAGCCCGATCAGGCCGCCGCTGAGGATGAGCGCAAGCTCCGTCATGACGGGCGGACCGGGCGCGCACCATGGACGCGCTGCCTCGGCCGGTGAGGATGGTGCGGGCGATGCCCGCGGGAGCGCCGCAGGAACCCGCGCTGCAGCGGCGCACGCCTTCCCTACTCCGGCCAGCAGGGCCGCGCAAGCGAAGAAGACGCGCGCGGCCCGCTCATTTCACGTTGTTCGCATCGCGCCCGATCGCGTGGTCGAGCCGGGTCTTCGCGACGAGCGTCCCCACGCGCGCGTTGAGCTGCTGCAGCCGCGCGCGCGTGACCTCGGTCTCCGCGTCCACCACGTCGACGCTCGTGGCCCGTCCCGCCCGGAACAGCTCGGACCGGACGCGCATCGACTCTGCGGCCGCCGCGAGCTGGCGCTCGGCGGACTCGATGCTGCTCGCTGACTTGCTCAGCTCCGCGTAGGCGGACGCCACCTCGAGCCGGAGGCCGTCGCGCAGCGCAGCCTTCTGCTCGGCGACCTGCGTGGTGCGGGCGTTCGCCTCGGCCGACGCAGCCGCGGTGGTGAAGACGTCGTTGAGCACCCAGGAGGCGCGGACGCCCGCGGCCCAGGTCAGGTCGAACTGCTCCCGCGTGGGGAAGATGCGCTGGTTCGGGTTCGCGTAGGTGAGATCGGCGAACGCGTCGACGCGCGGGAAGTAGCCGGCCCGCGTGACCGCCTCGGCCTTCTCGAGGGAGTACTGCGTCTCGTCGAGGGCGCGGATCTCGAGACGCCGCTGGAGCGCCTCCTGGAACAGCGCCGGGAGCGCCTCGGCCGGCGGCTTCGCAGGCGCGCCGCCCATCACGTCGATGCCGAGGGAGAGCGGCCGGTCCTGCGCGGCGCCGAGCGCGATCCGGATCTGGTCGTCCGCGACGAGGAGCGCGGCCTGGGCCTCATTGAGCAGCTGCTCGGCGCTGGCCACCTGGGCCTCCAGGCGGAGCACGTCGGCCCGCGAGAGCAGCCCCACCTCGAAGATGCGGCGCGCGTCCTCGACGTGGGCCCTGGCCTGGGCCACGGCCTCACCTGCGACGACGACCTGCCCCTTCACGCGGACCCAGTTGAAGAACGCGATCTTCGCGTCGGCCGCAGCCTGCAGTGTCTCGGCCTGGAGCTCGAGCTTCTTCGCGCTCTCGGCGTGGGACGCGGCGGCGTATCCCTGAGAGATGCGGAGCACGTAATCCGAGATGGGCAGGGCGAGGTTCGCCGTGAGCGAGTAGCTGTTGAGCGGGCTCGAGAAGGACAGCGCGGTCGCCTGGACCGGCACGCCGCCGCTGTCGACGACACACTGGGCGGCCCCGCCGCCCAGGCACGGGCCGACCCGGATCGGCCCCTGATTGAGCGCTCCGACGATGCCCCCGCCGCCGAGCCCTGCGCTCTCGACCTCGGAGAGGCGCGTGTAGGTCGCCGTCGCCGTCACCCGTGGGAAGAAGTTGACCATCGCCTGGTCGACCCTGGCTGACGCCGCGCGGAGCTCGGCCTGCTTGACGCGCAGCGACGCGCGCGTCCGCAGCGTGGCCTTCGCGACCTCCTCCGGCGTCAGCCCCCCAGGCTGCGGCGCGAGCGCGGTGGCGAGCGGATCTGCCTTCGGCGCCGCCGGCTGGGCTGCAGCGGGAGGGGCCGGCGCGGGCTGCGGCAAGCCGGCGGCGGGAGGGGCCGGCGCGGGCGGCGGGGCGACCGGCGGCTGCGCGACGGGCTGCGCCGCCGCCGGCGAGGCGATGAGCCCGAGGGCGAGCAGCCCGGCGAGCGTCGAAGCCAGCGAGATGCTGCGTCGAGACGAGGGTGCGGTGCTTTTCATGACCGGTCGGTCACTTATGGGCGGCGTAAGCACCCGTCAAGTCACAGGCGATCATCCGCATCGTCCTCGGCGATCGCTCGGCTCACCGTCTCGCGAGCGTGACCGGCAGCATGCGCGCTCCACGGCGGCGCGCCTCACCGCTGGCGCGCAAGGGTCCATGACCGCGCCGGGCAGCGTCCGTGAACACGCCGGGCAGCGTCCGTGACCACGCCGGGCGCCAGGCAGCGACCGTGACCGCGTTGGGCTCTGGCGTGTTCGTCATGCCGTGCCGCAGTGGGCCATGACAGCCGGGACATCTGCGCCGGCGCGCGGGAGGTGAATCGCCGTCTGCTGCACCGTCCCGTGCACCGCTCGTACCCACGAAGCGCGTTGTGGACGGCAGCAATTCGTCGCTCGCTCCACGGCAACGCGTATTGCAGCGCTCCATCGGATAGCCGAACATCCAATGAAGTGGCCGCCATCTTGCTTGGCGGCGGACCGGAGGCCCCTCATGCATAGACTGCTTGCATCGCGCCGCAGCTTGTCCCCGATGCTCGCCATCCTGGCGACCGCATCATCCTTTGCCGCCTGCGCTCCGTGGGAGCTCGCAGAGGACGATCCCCCCCAGGTCGATGATCCCGGGAGCGTCTCGATCGCGGCAGAGCCGCCGCCAGCGATCAGCGGCGGGACGCTCGCCGTGAGCAAGAGCGCAGTCAGGGCGGTGGCCTCGGATCCGGATCGCGATCGGGTGTGGGTCGTCGATCTCGAGGCGCAGAAGCTGACCGCGGAGATCGTCCTGGAGAAGGGCGACGAGCCGGGCCGGGTCGTCGAGGATGACGCGGGGCGGTTCCACGTCGCGCTCCGCCGCGGCGGCGCGATCGTCACGATCGACGCGGGCAGCGGCAAGATCGTCGACCGGCGCGCGGCGTGCCCGGCCCCGAGGGGCATCGCCTACGATGCCACGACAGACGCGCTCCACGTCGCCTGCCTCGGCGGCGAGCTCGTGACGCTGCCGGCCGGCCCCGGGGCGGCGACGCGCGCATTGCGGCTCGAGCGCGACCTGCGCGACGTCGTCGTGGATGGCGATCGGCTCCTGGTCAGCAAGTTCCGCTCGGCGCAGCTGCTCACCGTCGACGGGGACGGCAGCGTCGTGGCGCGCCAGTCGGCGCCGCAGTTCGACCTGTTCGGGCAGCAGTTCTCCCCGGTCGTCGCCTGGCGGACGCTCAAGCTGCCGACGGGGGGCGTCGCGATGGTGCACCAGCGGGCCCTGGTCGCGCCCGTCGAGATCGTCGAGGGCGGCTACAGCTCCGGCGGCTGCGACGGGAGCATCGTGCACAGCACGGTGTCGGAGCTCGGGACGCCGGCGTCCGAGGGCCAGACGAGAGTCTCCGCTGCCATCCCGTCCGCGACCCTCCCCGTCGATCTGGCGATCTCGAACGACGGCGCGTCCTACGCGGTCGTCGCGGCCGGCACGAGCGAGGTCCTCGTGACCAGCCGTGTGAGCCTGTCCCGGGACGTAGGGTTCGAATTCAATGGCGAGGATCCCTGCGATCAGACGTCCCAGCGGATCGCGGTGGACGGCGAGCCCACCGCCGTCGCGTTCGCCGGCAGCGCCATGATCGTGCAGACCCGCGAGCCGGCGACCCTCCAGGTGGTCGCGCTCGACGGCTCCAGGCCCCGCACCATCACGCTCCCCGGGGAGAGCCGGAAGGACACCGGCCACGAGATGTTCCACAAGAACGCGTCAGGCCCGATGGCGTGCGCGTCGTGCCATCCGGAAGGCGGCGAGGACGGCCACACCTGGGTCTTCAACCCCATCGGGCCGCGGCGCACCCAGTTCGTGAGCGGCGGGATCCTCAACACCGCGCCGTTCCACTGGGACGGCGACATGTCCGGCATCGAGGCGATCATGGGCGAGGTGTTCGAGCGGCGCATGGGCGGCATGCACCAGGGCCCCCGGCGGGTGAAGATCTTCGCCCGGTGGATCGACAGCCTCCCCGCGCCGCCGGTGTCGTCGGCCCCGAGCGCCGACGCCGTGGCGCGCGGCGAAGCCCTCTTCCACGACAAGACCGTGGACTGCGCGAGCTGCCACGCGGGCGCCCAGCTCACGAACAACGAGTCGTTCAACGTCGGCACGGGCAAGGCCTTCCAGGTGCCGTCGCTGGTCCGGATCGGCGCCCGCGCGCCGTTCATGCACGACGGGTGCGCGGCGACGCTGAAGGACCGGTTCGTCAACCTCATCTGCGGCGGCGGCGACAGGCACGGCAAGACGTCCCACCTGTCGGACGAGCAGATCGACGACCTGGTCGCCTACCTCGAGACCCTCTGACGCCCCTCCCGCCGGCTCCCGGGGCGGGATTTCCGCCGGGGAGCCCGCCCCGATCGCGCCCCCCTCACCGCGAATGATGTAACGAGCGCCGAGCCGCGATATGCTGGCGCGGCGTGAACGTCGCAGAACAAGTCGCCACCCTCGAAGCGCTCCTCCAGCGGGTGCAGCGGAACGCCGCTGCGCCTCGAACCCGGACGCAGCTCCCGGTCTCGGCCGAGCTCGTCCCGCACCGCGGTGAAGTGCCCGGCGCCATCGCCAACGACATCGCAGGCGCGGCCTCGCCGGACGGCAGGCTGAGCCCGGCGGAGACGTCGCTGGCAGGCGAAGCGCGGACCGCAGCGGCGGCCGGCGCGGTCGCGCCGCGCGCCCTCGATCCGGTCCTGGACGACGTCGGCGGAATCGACGGCGCGAGTCCAGCCGGCGATGCGCGCCAGGTCGCCGCGTCGCCGGGCGCTCAGGCGCCGAAGCAGCCGGCTGCGGCGGCCAGAGCACCGCAGCAGCCTCAGCCTGCCGCGAAGGCGCCGCAGCAGCCGCAGCCTGCGAAGACGCCGCAGCAACCTCCGGTGAAGACGCCCGCGGCGGCCGCGTCCGTCGCGACCGGGGCCAAGGCGCCGGCCGGCAAGCCCGCCGCCGGAACGCCGGCGCGCACCCCGGCGCCCTCGGCCGGCTCACCCGAGAGGCCCGCGGCCGCGAGGCCCGCAGCGTCGCTCGACCTGCCGCGGGCCGAAGCCCGCGACGCTGGCCCCCCCGCCGGCGCGCAGGAGACCTACCGTCCGCCCGCGGAGCCCGAGATCAAGCCGAGAGAGGCGGCCAGACCCGCGGCGGCCAAGGTCACGGCGCCGGTCGCCAGGTCAGCCGGCCAGGGCAGGGACGCGCTCTCCGGGGGCCCGGCGATACCGCCGGCCCGCGGCTCCAGCCCGCGCGCAGAAGGCAAGCCGTTCTTCCCTCACGAGGACGCCACGGCGAGGCCGAAGGTGGCCGAGAGCGACAGCGAGCTCTCGTTCGCAGGGCTCCTCCCCGACGAGCCGGAGCCCGCGCAGAGGCCGGGTGCAGCGCTGAAGCTCCCTGCCGATCGCAGGCCGGCGCCGGAAGCTGCAGAGCGCAGGTCGTTGCCCGACCGCGCCGAGGCGCCCGCCGCGGCGCGCGCCACGACCACGCCGGTCACGAAGGAAGAGATCTTCGAGGAGGCGGCCACGGCGCGCGTGATGGTCGCCACCGGCGAACCGCTCACCCCCAAGGCACCGGCGGAGGCGGCCGCCGCGGCGCGGCGCGCGATCGGGGAGACGCCCGTCGAGCGCGAGCTCAGCCGCGAGATGGTCGACGACGAGCCGACCGTGATCCGCGGCATGCTCGAGGACGAGCCGACCGTGATCCGCTCGCGGCCCGAGGGCCTGGAAGACGAGGAGACCGCGGTCCGCTCCGCGCGCTCCGAGGCCCAGGCGATCGCGCGCTCGGTCCAGGATCAGGAGACCGTCGAGGCGCCGCCCGGGGTGCTGCCCAGGGAGGCGAGCGAGGAAGCCGAGCGCAGGGCCAGGCCGAAGCCCGCCGACCGCGACCTGCTCCCGAAGGTCATCACCAAGGATCCGCCCCTTCCGGCGGAGCGAGCGCCGAAGCAGTCCGAGGTCGCGACGACGCGGCCGCCCGCCGAGGCCAACGTCGTCACCGAGCTCCCGCCGCCGCGCCCTCGCTCTCGCGTGGGCATCGCCCTCGCGGTCGTGGCGCTCCTTGTGGCGGGCGGGGCCGTGGCGCACCGGCTCGGGCTGTTCGGCTCCGAGCCGGCGCCCCTCCCCAACGTCGCCCCCGACGCCGTCCCGGGAGCAACCCAGGGGGTCACGGCCCAGCCCACGGCCGCGCAGCCTGCCGAGACGGCGCCGACACCTCCTCCGGCGCCCGTCGAGACCGCGACCGCAGCGCCGTCGGCCGTCGAGACGGCGGTGCCGGCCGAGACCGCAGCGCCCGCTGCGAGCGCTGCGCCTGCCGCGGGCAGCGCGGAGGACCTGCCGTCGAACCGTGGCCATCTGCTGGTCAAGTCGTCCGAGCAGGCCTCGGTGTACGTGAACGGCTCGCTCGCCGGGGCCACGGGAGAGACGCTCGATGTTCCTTGCGGGACGCGTTACGTGCGGCTCGGCAAGCTGACGACCGAGAAGACGTCGACCCCCACGTGGCTCTCCGCCGGCCAGGCCGTGATCGTGGGCTGCCGCAAGAAGACCGAGGTGTCGATCGACGCCACGGCCGCGAGCCCGGCGCCCGAGCGGCCCGCGAAGCGGAAAGCCAGCCCCTCTGGCACCCCCGCCCCTGACCAAGAGGGCGCCGCGCCGGCGCCCGCCGGGGGAGACGCGCCTTCCGCTCCCGCTGACCCCGCCCAGTAGCAGCCCAACTCCGCGCTGATCTGTTCGAAGCCGCCTTTCGGGCGGCCGTACGCTGCTGCCGGGGGCCAGGAGCGCGGTGCTAGGCTGCGCGCTTCATGGAATCCAACACGACTGCCCTCCCCCACGCGGAAGGCACGGCGGCGGATGAAGCAGCGGCCGCGCCGGCGCGCGGCAGGGCGGCGGGCGCTGGGCCCTTCCCGGCGCGCGGCCCAGCAGGGGGCGAGCTCCCGGACGACGTCGAGGAGACAGCGCCCAGCGCCGTCGGGGAGCTCGTCGCCCGAGCTCGGACGGCGCAGAGCGCCTGGGCCGAGGTCCCGGTCCGGGAGCGGGCGGAGGTCATCGCGAGGGTCAAGAAGCGCCTGCTCGCGCGGGCCGAAGAGATCGCGGCGCTCGTGCACCTCGAGTGCGGCAAGCCGATCGAGGAGGCCGCCCTGGCCGAGGTGCTGCCGAACGCCGATCTCATCGACTACTGGACCCTGTCGATCGAGGAGCTGCTCGACGCGTCTCCCGTGGATCTCGATCCCCTCGCCTACCCCGGCAAGGTCGGGCGGATCCAGAGGGCCCCGCGCGGCGTCGTCGCGCTCATCACGCCGTGGAACTACCCGGTTGCGATCCCGCTGCGCACGATCGTGCCGGCGCTGCTCGCGGGCAACGCCGTGGTCTTCAAGCCGAGCGAGGTCACGCCGCGCGCCGGAGCGCTCGTGGCCTCGCTGTTCGACGGGCTGCTCCCCGACGGCGTCCTCGCCGTCGCGCAGGGCGGCAGCGACGTCGGCGCCGCGCTGATCGAGGCCGGCGTCGATCTCGTCGTCTTCACCGGCAGCGTCGCCACCGGCAAGGAGATCGCGGTCGCCTGCGCCGAGCGCCTCATCCCGACGTCCCTCGAGCTCGGCGGGAAGGACAGCGCGATCGTGCTCGGCGACTGCGACCTGGAGCGCGCCGCGCGCGGCGTCGTCTGGGGGGCCTTCACGAACGCCGGACAGAACTGCGCCTCGATCGAGCGCGTCTACGTCGAGCGAGCGATCGCGGACCGCTTCATCGAGCGCGTCGTCGCCCTCACCGGGCAGCTCCGTGCCGGCGTCGACGTCGGGGTGATGACGACCGCACGGCAGGCGCAGGTCGTGCGGCGGCAGCTCGCGGCGGCGGTCGAGGGAGGGGCGGAGATCCTCGCCGGTGGCGCGCCGGAGCAGGGCTCGCTCGCCTTCCCGCCGACGGTCGTCAGGGTGGAGCGCGAGGACACGCCGCTGCTCCGGGAGGAGACCTTCGGCCCCATCCTCCCTGTTCTCGTGGTGAACGACGCCGAGGAGGCGGTCGCGCGCACCAACGCGTCGCGCTTCGCGCTCACGACCAGCCTCTGGACCCGCGGCCAGGAGCGAGCTCATGCGCTCGCGCGACGGCTGCGCTCGGGGGTGGTGACGATCAACAACCACGGCTTCACGGGCGCGCTCCCGGCCGCCCCGTGGACGGGGACGGGCGACAGCGGCTCCGGCGTCACGAGCAGCCCGCACGCGCTCGCGGAGCTGACGCGGCCCCGCTTCGTCCTGGAAGATCGCAGCAGGGCGAAGAGCGAGCTGTGGTGGTACCCTTATACTCCAGCGCTCCGGACCATCGCCTTCGCGATGGCGCGGGTGCGAGGCGGCGCCGGATGGTTCGGTCGCGCCAGCGCCCTGGTCGAGCTCGCCGCGGCGTTCGTGAAGCGCCTGCTCGGTCGCTGATCCGGAGCCCCCGTCGAGCCAACGCATGCGCCCCTTGATCCTCCTGTCCAACGACGACGGTTACTCGGCCCCAGGTCTGATCGCGGTGCGAGACGAGCTCGCGCGGCACGCCGAGGTCGTCGTGTGCGCCCCCGCGGTCAACCAGAGCGCGACGAGCCACTCCCTGAGCCTGCATCGCGTCCTCCGGCTGCTGGAAGCTGCGCCCGGCGTGTTCGCGGTCGACGGGACGCCCGCCGACTGCATCTATGTGGCCCTTCACGCCGGCACGCGCGTGCTCCCGCGCCGCCCTGATCTGGTCGTGTCCGGCATGAACCACGGGCTCAACCTGGGCTCCGACATCTTCTACTCGGGGACGGTGGCCGCCGCGCGCGAAGGAGCGATGCGCGGCATCCCGTCGATCGCGCTCTCCGCCGACGCAGGCGCGTCGCGCGAGGCCGCCGCGGCCCTCGGCGTGAAGCTCGCGCTCGCGCTGCACCGCGCCGCCGGGCAGGCAGCTCGCCGGCCTGCGCCGCTGCTCAACGTCAACATCCCCGCGGGCAGCAGCTGGCCCGTGCGCGCCACGCGCATCGGCGCGCGCCTGTACACCGAAGAGGTGATCTTCCGCCAGGATCCGCGCGGGCACGAGTACCTCTGGATCGGCGGCGCAGGCGTGCGCCACGACCTCGTCCCCGGCTCGGATACCGAGGCCTACGACGAGGGGGCCGTCAGCGTCACCCCCCTGACGCTCGACCTGTTCGCAGCGCAGCACGAGGGCATCGCGAGCGGCATCGCCGCGGAGCTCAACGACGGCCGCACGCCCTGACGGCGGTCACGCGGCGGCGCCCAGCGCCGCTTTCCGGCACGCGGGCGCTCGCCTAGGCTCGGCGCGCATGTTCAACCACGACGACCTGCCCTCGGAGCACGCGCTCCGTTACCTCAAGGCCCACCTCCGCAACGTCCCGGATTTTCCGAAGCCGGGCATCCTCTTCAAGGACATCACGCCGCTCCTCGCGGACCCGCGGGCGCTCCACATCACGCTGGATCTCCTGGCCCAGCGTTACATCGGCGAGCACGTCGACGTCGTGGTCGGCGTCGAGTCGCGGGGCTTCATCTTCGGGGGCGCGCTGTCGGCCCGGCTCAACGCGGGCTTCGTGCCCGTGCGCAAGCCCGGCAAGCTCCCGGCCGCGACCGATCGCGTGGCGTACGCGCTCGAGTACGGCACGGCGGAGCTCGAGATGCACAAGGGCTCCCTCAAGCCGGGAGCCAGGGTCCTCGTGGTGGACGATCTGCTCGCGACCGGCGGCACGGCGGCGGCTGCGGCGGAGCTTGCGCGCAAACAGGGCGGCGAGATCGCCGGCTTTGCCTTCGTCGTCGAGCTCGACTTCCTCGGCGGCCGGGCGCTCCTCGAGGCGCGCGCTGGAGGCGCGGCGCGCGTCTACTCGATCGTGCGCTTCGCCGCGGGCGAATGACCGTTCAGTCCTGTCCGACGCCGACCTGCAGCTTGCGCGCGACGATGCGGCTCGCGCTCGTCGCGCGGGTCGGCCCGCCGACAGGGAACGTAATCACGACGGAGCCCGCCCCGCCCCTGGCGATGCCGCCGCCGTGCGCCCCCACGAGCTTGCCAAGGCCCGCGAGATCGAGCGAGGCGCCGGCGTTGCGGAGCCCGTCGATCGGCCCCGTTCTTCCGAGCGCCGTCAGCGCCCCGCGATCCACCGCCGCCAGCTCGGCGAAGAGGCCGGAGGAGTAGACGAGCGCCGCCGCCGCCGCCGCCGGATCCGAGCCGCGGAACCAGGCGCCCGCGTCGTGGTAGGGCAGGTGCGCGCAGCGCGCGTACAGCGCGCCGAGCTCAGCGCCGGCCCCATCGGCCATCCGGTCGGCGAGGGCGACGAAGCGCGCGCGGAGCGCGGGATCGAAATACGCGCGCGCGTATCCGCCGGAGAACCGCGCGGTGATCGCGCGCCATGACGGCGAGCGCCCTGCCTCCTCCGGGTCGAACCCGGGGACGATCTCGACGAGCCCGTCGGTCACCGCGGCGAGCTCGGCGTCCGCGCCCGCCGTCAGCTTGCCCTGCGCGATGAGCGCGCCCAGGCCCACGGACTCGGCCATCGGGGGCTCTTGCGCCGCGGCAGCCTGCGCGGCGCCGGCGCCGCGCGGCATCGCCAGCCAGAGCTCGGCGACCCAGCCCGCGAGCTCGAACGGCCCCATCGATGCGCCGGAGTAGATTCGCTTGCGCGCCGCCTCGCAGGTGCGCGCGTTCCGCGCCGCGTCCTCGCCGGCGGTCGTCTCCGGCGCGGGCGGCAGGGCAGCCGGCGTCTCCCGCGAGCGCAGCATGCGCGCCGCGACGAGCACGACGACGATCACGAGCGCGACCGCGCCGATGGGGATCACGATGTGCCGCGTCGGCCGCGCCGACACGCTCGAAGCGGGCGGCGCGAGCGAGCCCACCGCGCGGTGCGCCTGCGCGAGCCGTCGCGCGATGTCGGACGCCTTGCGCGTGCGCAGGTCCTGCGGCAGGAGCGGCCACTGCTCCACCAGCTGCTCCAGGTCGATGGCGACCGGCGCTCCGCGCCCGTGCAGCGCGATCTGCCGCCCCTGGACGCTCACCGATCCCGATGTCCCAAACAGGCCGAGGGCCTCCTGTACAGCCGCTTCGATCTCCCGCGCGCTGAGGTCGTCCACGATCGCAGGGTAACCGGAATTGCGGTCGACCTGCCCCCGCTTCTTCGCGCCTGCGCCCGGAGCTCCTCGGCGCAAGCGTGGGAGGCGCCCGGGGAGCGCGGGAAATGCCACGCCCGGGCGATGAAAATGGCACATTCCTGCGCGTGCAGAAGACGCGCGTCTACCTATCGCCCGGCATGTTCGGCTTCGCCACCCTCGCCTCTCTCGAGTACTTCGAGCATTTCATCCGCGCCATCGAGGAGCGCTTCCGCGACCGCGGCCGCGCCGTCGAGATCCGCGTCTGCGAGGTGCACCCGACCGCGTCCATCCTCCGCCGGGCCGCGAAGCTCGCCCGCCTCGTGGACGAGAGCGCCGGGGACGACGGCGGCCCGATCCACATCATCGGCCACTCGACGGGGGGCCTCGACGCCCGCCTCGTCGCCTCGCCCACGGTGCGCCTCCCCGGCAACGCTCACTGCCGGCTCGGCTGGACGAGCCGGTTGCGGTCGGTCACCACGATCAACACGCCCCACTTCGGCACGCCGCTCGCCGCCTTCTTCGCCACGGTGAGCGGCCAGCGCCTTCTCTACGCGGTCACGGCGCTCACGGTGGCGGGCCTCAAGCTCGGCGCGCCGCCGCTCGCCGCTGCCTCCGCGCTCGTCGCCGCGTTCGGCCGCGCGCAGCTCGGCTTCCTCGAGATCGAGCTCATCGACCGCGCCATCGAGAGCTTCATCCGCGTGCTCGACGACGCCTCGAGCCGCGAGCTGCGCGCCTGGCTGAAGCTCTTGCGCGACGACCAGGGCGCCATCGTTCAGCTGATGCCCGAGGCGATGGATCTGCTCCACGCCGGCCTGCAGGACCGCGCGGGTCTCCGTTACCAGAGCGTCGCGACGTACGCGCCGCGCAACGCCGTCCGCGACTGGGTGTCGGCGCTCCGCTCGCCGTGGGGGGCGATGTCGGCGGCGATCTTCACGGCGCTCTCGAACATCACCGCCCGCCTGAACGAGCACTACCCCTGTCGCTCCCATGACGGCTCGATCGAGCAGAAGCTCGCGCGCGTGCTCGGCGAGCTGCCGCCGCCGGACGCCAACGACGGCGTTGTCCCGCTCGCGTCGCAGGTCTGGGGAGAGCTCATCTGGGCCGGCAAGGCCGACCACCTGGACATCGTCGGCCACTTCCCGGGCAAGGGTGGCCACATCGACTGGCTGGCGAGCGGAGCGCGCTTCAACCGCCTGCGCTTCGACGCGGTGCTCGATCGCATCGTGACCGGGATGGTGGCCGGCGAGCAGAGCAGCGTGGCAGAGCAGGCGGCGCCGCCGCGCCCGGTCATCGAGACGCTCGCGCCGGAGCGCGGCGACGTCGAGCAAGCTGCCGCCGCGGCGAGCGCGATCGGAGCGCCCCCGGCCGGAGAGCCCGCGGCATGAGCGGCGGCGGCGGCGACGCGGCGCGCGCGCTCGAGCAGATCGCGGCAGAGCTCGTCGAGTGCCGGCGCTGCCCTCGCCTCGTGGCGTGGCGCGAGGACATCGCGCGCGAGAAACGGCGCGCCTACCGGGACCAGACCTACTGGGGCCGCCCGGTGCCAGGCTTCGGCGATCCGGATGCGCCGCTCGTGATCGTCGGGCTGGCCCCGGCGGCGCACGGCGCGAACCGCACCGGCCGGATGTTCACGGGCGATCGTTCGGGCGACTTCCTCTATGCGGCGCTCTTTCGAGCCGGGCTCGCCTCGCAGCCGACGAGCACGTCGCGCGACGACGGGCTCTCGCTGCGGGGCGTGTTCATCACCGCTCCGTGCCGCTGCGCTCCCCCGGACAACAAGCCCGAGGGCGCCGAGCTCGCCGCGTGCCGCAGCTGGCTCGAGCGAGAGCTCGACGTCCTGCGCCGCGCCCGCGTTTACCTCGCGCTCGGCAAGATCGGCTATGACGCGGTCGGCGCGCTCGCTCGCCCCCAGCGCGCGTCCGCCGCCGAGATGCGCGCGCAGCGCCGCGCAGAGGACGCCCCTCGCCTGCCGCAGTTCGCGCACGGCGTCGAGGCGACGATCCCCGATCCGCGCGGCGGAGCTGGCGAGGCGCGGCTCTTCGGCAGCTACCACGTCAGCCAGCAGAACACCCAGACCGGGCGGCTCACCGGCGAGATGTTCGACGAGGTCCTGCGCCGCGCCATGAGCGCAGCAGGGCTGCGCGCCGTCTGAGGACTCGCGTTGCCTGGAGCCCACGAGGACCAGCGGAGGTCCTCGCCCGCTCGCGCGCGCCCGGCTCGACCCGCTCGCGGCGGTCGTCGGGCAGCGCCTAGTCCTGCTTCGACAGGAGCTTCTGCAGATCGCCCGACTGGAACATCTCCATCAGGATGTCGGAGCCGCCGACGAACTTCCCGTCCACGTAGACCTGCGGGATCGTCGGCCACTGCGAGTAGTCCTTGATCCCCTGCCGCAGCGAGGGGTCGGCCAGCACGTTGACATCCTTGAACTCCACGCCGCACTTCTTGAGGATGTCGACGGCGCGCGCCGAGAATCCGCATTGCGGGAAGGTCTTGGTGCCCTTCATGAAGAGGACGACGCGGTTGCTCTCGACGGTATCCTTGATCGCCTGGTGGATGTCGCTCATGGCTCGTTCCTGATCTCCCGCCGCGAGCGGGATCGTCCATCTTTCAATGTACACAGAAGCCGCGCGGGATCGCCGGACCACACGCCAAGCTGGCCGGCGGCGAGCTCGCGATGGCCCGGCGCTCGGCTCGCCCTGCGGATCACGTGACCGCCGCGCTCCGGGCGCGAAGTTCTGAGCACGCTTTCTGGTGTCGACCATCGCCCGCGTCAACTGGTCGAGAGCGCCGCGGGCACTCGATGCAGGGGCAGCGCACCTGTGACCGTGAGCGGCGCTGCCGCAGGCACGCCCTCTTCTTCGGCGCGACACGGGCGGATTTGCCGCGACCAGGTCGGCGCGGTGCCGGCGCAGCGCCCCTCGGCGCGCGACAGGCGGCCGCGACCTTGAAGGCCCGCGGCGCTCGACGCGTCGCGATGCTCGTTTCCGTGAAGCTGTCGAACGCTGCTCGATGGCGCGCTCGAAGCGCCGTGGCCTCCCAGGAGCAGCGCCACTTTCGCGCGTTTTCGCGCCTCGGACCCCGGGCGCCTCAGCGTCTGGCTTCGCGCCGGCAAGTCGTTGTAGAACACGTCCCCACCTCAGCCGTCTTACCGACCGTGACCGCGGCCGTGAGCCGCCGCGGGTGTGGCGAGCGTCCAGATATCGCGGCCTCATCCCGCCCAACCCTGTAAGGAGCCTCGTATGCGCGTGTACGTCCTCATCCCTGCGGCACTGCTCGGCCTCGCGGCCCTCGGCTGCGGAGGCAGCGACCCGGAGCCGAACAACCCGTCGCAGATGCAGAACCAGTACGGGGCGTCAACCCAGTACCCGCCTGGACAGTACCCCCCGGGGCAGTACGGTCAGCCCGCCCCGGCCGGGCAGTACGGCCAGCCCGCCCCGGCGGGGCAGTACCCGGCGCCTGCCGGCACGACCCCCACCACGACGACCACGCCCGCCGCGGGCTCGACCGGCGGGCAGGCTGCGCCGATCGCGCCCACGATGGTCGCCGCGGCGACCCCTGTGCTCACCGCCATGGCGGCGTCCGAGGTCCAGGGCATGCAAGCCGAAGGCGGGGCCTTCGCCGGGCAGTTCCAGGACGGCCAGACGCTCGAGCAGCCGTTCAACATCCAGCCGGGCAAGTGTTACTCGGTCATCGGCGTGGGCGTCGGGCTCCAGGAGCTCGACATTCAGCTCGTTGCCCACACGCCGCCGATGCCGCCCGTGGTGCTCGCCCAGGACAGCACCACCGGTCCGAACGCCACGCTCGGCGGCAAGGGGCAGTGCTTCAAGAACCCGCTCCCGATCGGCGGTCCCGCGAAGGCGGTCCTGCGTGCGCGCGGCAGCGGGATGGCCGTCGGCCAGATCTACGTGAAGTAGTCGCCTCCCGCGGCGCCGCCTCCCCGGGCAGTCGCAAGCCCACGCGGCGCCGCGACCCGCGCCTCACGGCCCCGATGCACCGGGGCCGCACGGCGCTGCTCGCGAGCTCCCTCGGGTGTGAGCGCGCGAGCAGGCTCGTCTCTGCGTGAGCCCGATTGCCCAGTACGCTGCTCTCAGCAGCATGGCTGACCGGCGGCTCACCAGGAGCGCCGTGATGCGCTCGGCCCGCGCCTTCTCGCCGGGGAGGACGCAAGGTACACTTCAGGCGTGTACTTGCCTTGGAAGCGCTGGGCGCCGCGGGTCGCCATGGTCGGGCTGGCGTCCTGCTCTTTTCACCTATCCGACGGGGCGGCGGAGCAGGCCGGGGGCCCGCCGGAGGCCCCCCGTCCGGTGACGCTGGCGTTCGAAGAGGAAGCGACGCTACAGCTCGTTCCGGGGGAGCTGCACACGGTCTGGGTCAGCGGTAAACCGCCGGCGCCCTACGAGGTGAGCTTCACCCTGCTCGGCGACGCCGCGGGCGCGTGGGTCGACCGCACCACGGTCGTCGCGGACGAGAACGGCAGGGCCTCGGTCCAGCTCCAGGCCTCGAAGCTGGGGAGCACGTTCCGGCTCCGCGCCGCCACGAAGGATGGCCCAGCCGCCGAGCTCGGCGTGTCGGTGAGCGCCGAGGGCTTCGGCACGCTGCGCGTCATCCCGGTGTACCAGGGCCAGGGCATGCGCCTCGCGAAGGAGTGGACCGCGAGCGTCGTCGCGGGGGCCACCTGCGAGGAGATCGCAACGGCAGCCCCCGAGGCGCCCGAGGGCGCGCTCGTGGCGCACAGCGGCCCGGACGAGCCGGTGGTGGTCGACGGCGCCCCTGTGGGGCCGAGCCTCACCGTCGCGCTCCACAGCGGTCGGATCATGTGGGGCTGCACGGTCGAGCGGGAGCTGCTGGCCGGCTCCTCGCGCGACGTGAGGGTCGCGGTCAAGGATCTGCCGATCAACCTGGCGGCGACGAGCCTCAACACGAAGCTGACGATCGCGTCCGCAGAGGGTCTGGACGCGATGCTGGAAGCGGCGACCGAGCAGCTCGTCGATGCGTTCCTGCCCGCCGGCGCCGAGGCCGAGGCCCTGCTCGACGCGATGCAGAGCGCCGCGCCCCAGGACGAGGCGCCCGCGTTCGCAGCGCGGCGGCTCGAGGCTGGATGGGACGCAGCAGCGCAGGGGCACCTCGCCGCGCTCTCGTCCCCCCTGCGCGACAGGTGCCATGGATGGGCTCGCGCCGGGCTGGCGGCGGCGCCGCTCACGACGATCGATGGCATCCTGAGCGGCGCGAGCGACACACCGGGGCACGCGCGCTTCGAGGTGAGCTGGCTCGGCAGCGTCACGGCCGAGAACGCGGGCATACCGCCAGGTCGTCTCATGTCATGGACAGCGGATCCCGGCGACGTGCTCCGGCTCGCCGGGGCCCTGCCCTGGGTGCCGAGCCGTTACATCGGCGACGCCGCGGGGCTCGGGGCTGCCGCGGAAATGGCGGTCGAGTCCGTACCTTCAGCGCTCGCCGCCGCCGCGGACTGCCCGAGGCTTGGCGAATTGCTCGCCGGCTACTCCGGCTGCCCGAGCGACTGCATGGCGACGCTGTGCGCAGCCGGGCTCAAGAGCCGCTGGCGCGCTGGCCTGGAGGTGTCGAAGACGGCCGGGATGGCGGGCGAGATCGTCGTGAACGCCTCGGGACGGGCCCGGGTCAACAGCGCCGCGGCGCCGATCGACTGGATGGGAGACTGGCTCGGGACCATTCGCTACGGGGACGGCGCGGAAGCGAGCGTCGAGGGACAGGTGGACGCGGCTTCCACGGACGTCATCGCCAACTAGGATCGCGCGTGCGCGTTGACCGCCGGCGCGTCACCTGGCGGCGTCCTTCGGCTCGCAGCGCAGCCGCCACCTCCGACCCGTCGCCCGCTCGGTCGCGGCGAGCGGGATCGCGCTGGCTGCATCATCGAGCTGCCTCTCGGGCACCTTCGAGAAGGTGCCTTGCAGCCTCACCGACATCGCGTCGACGCAGGCGACGCCCGGATCCAGGCGAAGCCGGAACTCGGCGCCGTCGACGGACGGATAGCTGCCGCCGAGGTCGAAGCTCGGCGAACCCTCCAGGCCGGTGTCCAGCAGCCAGCCGTCCTGCCCCGGATGACAGCGGTCGAGCGGCGTGTCCACGAGGTCCTTGCGACCGAGCGGCACCGCCTCCCCGAGCGCGCCGGTGTCGCGGTCGACCGGGAGCACGTGCCAGGAACCGGCGCGCACGCCTGGATCCGGGGCCGTCGAGATGAGCAGGCCGACCCCGCCGCCCAGCGCGCGCCGGACCAGGCGCGGCGGATCGACGCCATAGCTGGTGCGGGCGGGGCGGTAGTAGGTCGCCAGCTGCCGCGCGATCCCGAGATCGGCGCGCCACAGGGTCACCGTCTCGTACGAGCCGCCTGGCGTCACGAAGAACCAGGTCTCGCCGAGCCGGACGGCGCCGTGCGGAAACGGCCGGAGAAAGTTGCCGGAGCGGCCGGCGCCGTCGCGCAGCGGGAGGACCGGCAGGCCCTCGGAGACCGCGAACAAGCTGCACCCGGCGCCCCGGCACACATGGGTGAGCGCTGCCCGCCCGCCGGGGTCGAGGTACCCGCCCCAGGACGCAGACCCGTAGGAGACGACCCCGAGCGCCTCGGCGGCGGACGCCTCGTCGGACCAGGGCGAGGCGCTGACCGCGCTGGAGCGCACCCCGCCATCCGGATCGAAGCGGTCATCGAAGCGGATGAGCCAGCGCCCGGCGCGCGCCCAGTCAGCGCCCCGCTTGCCCCATGCGTACGCGCGCACGGTCACGACGTCGTACGGAGCCCCGTTATCCAGGCCGATCTCGTCCGCGCCGAGCGCGGGCGGCAGCGTGTTGCGGAAAGGAGCCCACGCGGAGCTCGCCGTCTCCTTGGGCTGCTGCGGGCGCACGGCCGGCGGCGCTGGACGCGCCGGGGGCGCCGCAGACGGCCTGTCCGGCAACGGCGGGGTCGTGGAGCCGAGCGCCTCGCAGCGCATCGCGATCGGGCTCCCGGCGCGCAGCGGCGTCTGGAGGGACGGCGGCGGCTTCGCCTCGGCGAGATCGTCCGGCAGCGCCGTCTTGCCCCAGCCGACCCGTATCCAACCCTTGAAGACGCAGCCGACAGGTCCGCACGCGCGGGTCCGGGGCGCCGCTGTGTCGTCGTCCCGCTCGGGCAGCTCGATCGAGCGCCACGTCATGCCGCCGTCCGTCGACTCGGCGGCGTGCTCGCCCTCTCCGAGCGAGAGCGCGAAGCGCCCGGACAGGAGCGCGCCCGTGCCGTCCTGGCGCGGCGCGCCGGCGGTCACGCTACCGCTCTTCACGTCGATCCGGACGCCCACGATCGGACCGCCCGCTTCTACCCAGCCGCCGAGGACGCCGGGTTCGCGCTCCTCGAGTCCCTCGAGCCACATGCCGCGCTGCAGATCGCGAACGGTGCTGCGGGGCTTGCCCGGAAGGACCAGCGGGACGCTGGTGACGTCGCTCCCCTTGATCAGCGTGAGCTGCCCCGAGGTGCCGGCGCGGGGCGGCGAGAGGACGGCGAGGCGACCGTCGGAGAGCGCGACGACGCGCTCGACGCCGACATCTCCCGCGGACGCACGGACGCGGACCTCGCGGGTGGACCCGTCGACAGCGACGATGCAGTAAGCGCGGCCGGCCGGCGCGTCGCCGTCGTCCCCGCAGGCGCCGCGGATCACCAGCGCGCCGTTGCCGCTCGCGGACACGAAGCGCGGCCCGTCGAAGCGCAGGAGCCGACGCATGCCGAGCGGCGGCTGGAAGGCGTAGAGCGTCGTCGCCCCGTCGCGCTCGCCGCAGACGAAGCCGAACGACGCGCCCACGCGGATCGCGTGGCAGGCCGCCTCGCGCTCCGGGTACGCGTCGGGCGCGACGTCGACGACGGCGCCGTCGCGCAGCGCGACGCGCGCCAGCGCGCCGCCGCGAGCCACCACCGCGGTCGTGCTCGAGTCGGGCCACCCGTCCTCGACCACGGCGCGCAGCGGGCGCCTCCCGAGCGGCCCCTGGGCCCGCGACGGCGCCTCCTGTACGTCGTCGGGCGCATCCAGGGTGCGGTACGTCACGGCCCCGCGGGCATCGACCGCGTAGAACCCGTTCGCCGTCATCACCGCAGGGTCGCCGCCGATGACGGCGAGGGAGGTCGGCCGCGCGTCCACCTCCACCTCACGCCATGTCGCGCCGGCGTCGAAGGTGACGAGCAGCCCGCGCAGATCGGCTTCGACGACGGCGCGCCAGCCATCGGCGAACGCGAGCTGGCCGTACGCGCTCGCCGCTGGGAGCGGGCCGAGCGGCATCGCCGCGCCGGTCTGCGCGTCGATCGCGAAGAGCCGGTGGCTGTGCGAGAGCCTGGCGTAGAGGCGATCGAACCCCGCCGTGATCTCGTTCGCCTCCGACGGCAGCTGGACGAGCGGCTCGAGCGGAGCAAGCCAGCCCTGAGCCCGCCAGAGCTGCGCGCTCCCGCGGTTCGAGGCGTAGAAGAGGTAACCGCCGCCGAGCCGCGTCGGGAGCTTCAGCGCGGTGACCGGACCCGACGGCAACAGCTCGACGGCGCGCTCGAGCGACCCATCGTCGTGCGCGATGACCCGCATGCGATCGATGAGCACCCGCCTGGACCCCGCCTCGCTGGCCACCACGCCGCGCTCTCCGACGAGATCCGGCAGCAGCAGCGATGGCGTCACCATGGTCACGAGCGCCCCCGCCGTGGAGCGCCCGCCCGGAGCCGCGGGCGCCGCCGGCGCGACGCCGCCGCGATCGCGCGCTGCCTGCGCCCCCGACGGCGCTGCCGGCGCCCGTCCGCCGCACCCTGCGGCGCCCGCGCCGAGGAGCAGCGTCATCGCGAGGAGCCGCGGGGCGCCCGGCGTCCACCGAGAGAGCGGCGCGTGCGGCCGCCGGTCGGGCTCGCTCATGACGGAGGATGCTAGCGCGCCCCCCTGGGCGCCGCACCGTCCTTGCTGCTGCTCGCTCCACAGAGGCAGCGGCGGCCGGCACCAGGCGCGGCCGCGGAGCGCACGGCCCATGGATGGGGATCTCGGTTCACCGCGCGGGCGTGGACGACAGCCCTCGCGCGTTCACTTGCCCTTCGCGGAGCACTGCATCGCGCACATCAGATCGCCAGCCGCGCACCCGCAGCCGCCCTTCTTGGGCGCCGGGGAAGCCGGGGCGGCCGGGGACGCGGCAGCAGGCTGCGCCTTGCCCGTGCCGCCGCCGCTGGCCGGGCGCGAAGTCCGCCCCGTAGAGCGGGCCGCGGGGGCAGCGCTCGGCGCCGCGGACGCGACCGGCTCCGCCGAGGCCGTCGCCGAGGCGGTGGCCGCCGCCGTCGCGGTCGGCGGCGGCTCGGGCTCAGGCGGCGTCGTCGTGGCGGGGGCCGCCGTCGTGGTCGTGTTCTCGGCAGCGGCGGGCGCCGGCGTCTCGCCGCCGCCCTTCATCAGGAAGAAGACGCCCGCGATCGCGATGCCCGCGATCGCGATGCCGGCGCCGATGATGATCGGAGCGCGGTTCTTGGGAGGAGCGTCGATGTTCGTCGGCGGCGCGACGGACGGCGCGCGCGCCGTGGTCACGATCGGCGCGCTGAGCTGGAAGAGGCCGCCATCGTTGGCCACGATGCTCGCGACGGGCGACGGCGCCCTGACGCCGGCCCCCGAGGCGAGGGCCTTCAGATCGATGAGGCCGGAGTCCTCCGAGGCGGTGACGGGCGGCCGCGCAGGAGCAGGCGCGGCCTTCGCCGTGAGGGCGCTCAGCGAGAACAGCATCGAGTTCTCGTCGCGCTGGCCAGGGGCGGCGCCGCTCTTGAAGAGCGGAGCGCTCGTGGCCACGTCGTCGGAGCTGGGCCGATGTGCCTCGGGTCCCGCGCTCCCACCGAAGAGGTCCTGCGTCGGCCGCGCCGGGTCGCGGCGCACCGCCGCGGCGCGAGGAGCGGACGCCGCGACCGCCTCGATGCCGGGCGCGGTCTGCCCCACGGCCGCACCCGCGCTGGGCACCGACTGCGACGGCACGGGCGCGGGCTCCTGCGCGGCCATCGAGACCGGCGCGCTGCCCGCGTGCAGCGCCGCGACGATCGTGTCGACCTGGCCGACCGGCTGCCAGTCGGCCATCCCGTCCGCCCAGATGTACGTCTCGGCGTTGATCACCCCCGCCTGATAGCTGGCGACGATCTCGGCCAGCGTCATCGAGCGTTGATCGCCATCCGCCACGTTGACCAGGTACGTGGTCCCGTCGTTCGGAACGCTCGTGCCGGAGACCGGATCGGCGACCCCGCCGTTGGTCGTCACGCCCGAGCTGTTCACGAGGATCGTGGCGCCGCACTTGCGGCACTTGATCTTGACGGTTCTGCCTTGGACCTTCTCGTCCGAGACGGTGTATTTCGACTGACAGGACTGGCAGGTGATCTTCATTGGGGCTGGCCCGCAGGGGGGTAATGCCGGCGAGGCGTCGCGTAAAGTTTACCTTGATACCGCGCCGGTGGCCCGCTCTCTGACGTGCCAGTCGCGCGTCTGATCTCGCAGCTCCGCTTTACGATAGCCGAGGTCTTCGGCCCTGCGTAAAGCACAAAGGGACGGAGCCGCAGATGAGACCCCTGTCGGGGCGCGTCATACGAGCGCGCAGGCCGGCGCCCGGGGTGCGACCGGCCTGCGCGCCGGCCGCGCCGGTCCGCCCGGGAGCTGGGGGGCAGGTCACATCCCGCGACGGACGCTGAGGCGCTCGGGCCCGCCCGCTCAGGCGTCGCCGCGCGCGGAGCCGAGCTCGTCCAGGTTGGGCTCGTCGGTCACGACCGGCACATCGTCGACCGGGTCGTGGGGCTCGGCGCTCTCGCTCGGCCCCTGGGCCTCGTGGCTCCCCACGTGCTCCCCGTACGCCTGCAGCTTCGAGTACAGGCCGCGGCGGCTGATCCCGAGCACGCGGGCCGCCCGCTGCTTGTTTCCGCGCACGGCCTCGAGGGTCAGAAGGATGAGCTTGCGCTCCGCGTCGGCCAGGCGCGTGCCGACCGGGAGGCGCAGCACGAGCGGGTGCTCCGCCGCCTCGCCGGCGTCCCGCGGCGGCTCCGCCTCGTGCATGCCTCCCTCCCCCTGCGGCCGCCGCGGCAGCGAGGCTGGGCCGACGGAGGGCGGCGCTGGCTGCGCGACGGCGACGTGGGACGGCGCCGGGTCGGAGGGGACCGCCATGTCGGCGGAGTGGACGATCGGCACCGACATCGGCTCGGGGGGCTCGGGCGGGACCACCGGCGCCGCGGTCCGCTGAGAAGGGACGCTGTCGTAGACACGCCGGCCGGACCGCCGCTCGATCCGGCCCTGCCCGAGCTGGACGTCGTTCGCCGAGACCAGCTCGCTCGACGCGAAGAGCGCCGTCTGCTCGATGACGTTGCGCAGCTCGCGGACGTTGCCCGGCCAGTCGTGCTCCGTCAGCCGCTCGACGGCGGCGTCCGTGAGGCGGCGAGCCGGCGTGCCGTAGCGCTTGGCGAACTTGAGCAGGAAGCGCTCCGCGATCGGCAGGATGTCATCCCTCCGCTCGCGCAGCGGCGGCAGCGTCACCGTGAACACGTTGAGCCGGTAGTAGAGATCCTCGCGAAAGACGCAGTCGTCGACGAGGTCGAGCAGATCCTTGTTCGTGGCGGCGACGACGCGCACGTCGGCCTCGATCTCCTTGCGGCCGCCGACGCGGGTGAACCGGTACGTCTCGAGCACGCGCAGCAGGCTGACCTGCACGGCGGCGTCCATCGTGCCCACCTCGTCGAGGAAGACGGTGCCGCCGGCCGCCGCCTCGAACTTGCCCTCCGCGGCCGCGAAGGCGCCGGTGAACGAGCCCTTCTCGTGGCCGAAGAGCTCGCTGCCGATGAGCTCGCGCGGGATCGCGCCCGTGTGCACCGGCACGAATGGGCCGGCGCGGCGGCGGCTCCGGTTGTGGATGGCGCGCGCGACGAGCTCCTTGCCGGTGCCGCTCTCGCCGACGATCAGCACGGGCGCCATCGTCGCGGCGACGCGCTCGATGCGGGTGAAGACCTCCCGCATCCGCGCCGAGCCGCCGATCATCCCCTCGAACGCGAGCTGACCGTGCAGGGGATCGTCGTCCTCGCCCTCGACGACCTCGCGGGCCGGGCCGTCCAGCAGCAGCTGGCGCACGAGCAGCACGAGCCGCGCCGGATCGAGCGGCTTCTGGAGGTAGTCCGCCGCCCCCAGCTTGAGCGCGTCGACGGCGCTCGTGATCGACGCGGCGCCCGTGACCATGACCACGGCGGGCGGCGGCGTCTTCGGCTCGGGCCCCTCGAGCTCGCCCGGGGCGAGCCGGCGCATGAGGTCGACCCCCGTCATGCCTGGCAGGTTGAGGTCCGTGACGAGCACGTCAGCCGGCGTCCGCTGATGAATCTCGAGCGCTTGCTCGCCGCTCGAGGCGACGACGACGTCGAGCCCTTCGTGGCGCAGCACCGCCTCGAGAATGGCGGCCTGGTCGGGCTCGTCCTCGACCAGCAGCACCCGGCCGTGGTGGCCGTGGCTCCGATGTGGCGAGCGCGCTTGTCCACGCGGCATTGCAGCTGAAACGGCGTTCGGTCCCAAAGCTTCCCTCCCAGCTCGGCGGACGGACGGCTCGGCCCCGTGCGATGTGAAACGTGCCGCTAAATCTGTACCCCGTGGGGGCCTCACATCAACTCGGGAGTTGCCTCCTTATCGGTGCAAGGCCCCCCTCACATGCCGCCGTGACATGCCGTCCATGCGCAACGGATGCGACGCCCCCGATCGCTGACCCCTGTGGTGACACGCCAGCGCGCGCATCACCAGCGCTCGATGATGCCGCATGCGATGCGATCGGCCAGCGCCATGCACGTAAGCATCGGATTCACGGCGGGACTTCCAGGAAAGATGCTCGTGTCGGCGACGTAAACGTTGTCGAGGTCGTGGCAGCGCCCCTCTTCGTCGACGACGCCATCCTGAGGCCTGCGCGCCATGCGCGCCGAGCCGAAAGCGTGGTTCGCCGCGGTGACCGTGTCGCGTCCGTCGAGCCGCTTGCTCTTCAGGATCTCGGCCTGTTCCGGCGACGTCAGCTCGTCGGGGACCCCGTGCAACCCGGGCAGGATCGATGCAGCCCCCGCCGCCCAGCAGATGTCCGACAGGATGCCCAGGCCGCGCTGGATCTTCTCGACGTCGCGCGGCGCGTAGTCGAACCGCACATCGGGATCCCAGCCACCGCGCCTGGGACGGACCGTCCCCCGCGACTGCTCGGCCGCGATGATCACATCGAAGGGCGCCATCCGATGGTACGTCCGGAGGTGACGCTGGTAGTCGTGCCCGAAGCCGGGGAACCGCGCGGCAAGCACGGCGGGGGGCGACCAGAGGACCTCGAGCTTGATGCCCTGATCGAGGAAGTGGAGCGAGTGGTAGCCCTGGGTGGCGCCCTCCCACGGATCGATGGGATCAGGGAAGACCGCCATGATCGCGAGCCCCGGGTGGAGCTGGAGCTCGTTCCCGACGTAACCGCTGGAGTTGGCGGCGCCGCTGCGGAACAGGATCAACGGGGTCGCCATGCAGCCCGCCGCGAGCACGACGAGCTTCGCCCGGATCTCGACGGGCGCGCCCTCGCGCCACGTGAACGGCTCGATGGCGCGGCCGCGCATCCCGACGGCCCGCTTTCCGGAGAGGAGCAGGTGCTCGGCGCGAACGCTGGTGAACACGCGCGCGCCCGCCCGGATCGCGGCGGGGACGTACGAGATGTCGGTCGACATCTTCGCGCGGTTGCGGCACCCCGTGAAGCACTCGCCCGAGCCGCGGCAGCCGCGCACGTTGCGGTGGGTCGGCTCGCTCGACAGGCCCAGCGCGTCGCAGCCTCGCTTGAAGCGCAGGTTGCGCTCGCCCTGCACCTCCGTCGGCGTGGGCGAGACCCCGAGCAGGCGCTCGACGCGCTCGTAGTGGGGCGACAGCGCGTCCAGGGTGATCGACGCGGTCCCGGTCCGGTCCGCCCACTTGTCGAACACCCAGGCGGGCGAGCGCGCGCAGATCGCCGAGTTGACGACCGAGCCGCCCCCGAGCGCGATCGCCTGCATGGTCGGGATGAGCATGCGCCCGCGGGAGGCCCGCATCCCGCCCTCGCGCAGCGTGCGCGCCATCGACTCGCCCGCCTCCTGCCGGAAATCCTCCACCCCGAACGGCGGGCCTTCCTCCACGAGGATGACGTCGCGCCCCGCCTCGGCGAGCTCCTTCGCGACGACCGAGCCGCCCGGCCCCGACCCGACCACGAGCACCTCGCAGGACGCCCGCACCTCGTCGCCGTAGTCGGCGAACACCTTCACGTGGGGGCGCGGCTCGCTCGGCGCGAGCGGCTCGACCGCGGCCCTCGACCGGAGCGCGGCCATGGAGAGCGAGCGCCGCTCGACGCGCTCGGGGCTCGCGGGCGGATGCGACCCCTCCAGGCCGGAGAGCTTCATGCCGTCACCCCCGGCGCGAGCGACGGGGGCTTCACGACGACCGCCGCGCCCGCGGAGGCGCGCCGCTCGAACGGCGTCGCGCAACAGGCGACGCCGATCGCGCCGGCGACCTTCTCGTTCGCGAGGTAGCCCATCGAGAGCAGCGTCCGGAGCGACAGGAACGTCACCCGCCGGAGGTAGATACAGCTCTGCGCCATCGACGCGAGCACCGCGACGCGATCGGCCTCCGGGAGGCGCGTGAAGCGCGCGCGGCGCGGCCCGAAGACCCACGGCGAGAGCTCGACGAAGTGGAGCAGCAGCCGCATGTACGGCCGGAGAGGCCGCGGCGTGCGCGCGACATGGTGATCCATGTACTCGACCAGCCCTGCCTCGGTGCCGGAGAGCGGGATCGGGCCGCCGGCGGGGAACAGCGCGTCAGCGCACGCAGCCACGATGGCCCGCTCCCTCGCGGAGAGCGCGCGGGAGGGCGCCCCGGAGGCCGGAGCCCTGCGCGCGAGGCCGAGCGCGGCGAAGGCGAGCGCCGCGAGGACAACCACGAGACAGATCAAGGGCAGGTGCGCAACGAGGTCGCTCATCACTCGACTCCTTCCTTGTCGGCGCGGGCCCGGGCGGCGCTCCGCTTGGCCGCCCTCGCTTCCACGACACGGTTCATCTCGCCCGAAGCCGTCGCCATGACTGCCTTGACAGCGTAGTCCGACGAGCGGAGTGCGCAATTTCGTTCGCACTGCGTCGGGGTGTTCGCACACCATCCTGTCCTGATTTACGCAGCTCGAGGTTACGGCTGTGACAATCGCGGGATGGTCGGCGACCGATGAGCGATGAGCCCAGAAGCGCCGTGGAGATGAGCGAAGAGGCAGGCCCGGACGAGTCGATGGAAGAAGAGGAGTCGGCGGACGAGGATCGCCCCACATCCCCGGCGCGCGACCTCCGATCCTGGCTCCCCGGCGCTCCCCTCCCCGCTCGGCTTCAGATCGCGCTCGGGCTGGTCGCGCCGATGCTGATCACGATCGTGGCGGCGCTCCGCGCCTCGAGCTTCACGATCGACGACGCCTACATCTCGTTCCGGTGCGCGGAGAACCTCGCGCGCGGCAACGGGCTCGTTCAGAAGTCGTACCCCTGACGGCCACCCCGCCGCGCGCTCAGCTCACCGCGCGCTCGCCCAGCGCCTCACGGCGGCTCGTCGCTCCGCAGCGGCGCTTCTCCTGACGGCTCCGCCGTCGCAGTGGCCCAGAACGCGCGCACGTCCTCGATGCGCTCCGTCCGGCGCGCGTCGGGCAGGCTGTCGAGCAGCACGCGGCCGTAGCCGCGCGTGCGGACCCTGCGGTCCAGGATCGCGACGATGCCGCGGTCGGTGCGCGTGCGGATCAGCCGGCCAAAGCCCTGCTTCAGGGTGATCGCGGCCTGCGGGACGCTGTAGGCGATGAACGGGTTGCCGCCGTCCTGCTCGATCGACGCGCACCGGGCCGCGACGACCGGATCGGTCGGCACCGCGAACGGCAGCTTCTCGATGATGACGAGGCGCAGCGCCTCGCCGGGGACGTCGACCCCCTCCCAGAAGCTCATCGTCGCGACGAGCACGGCGTGCCGCTCGGCGCGGAAGCGGCGGAGCAACGCGCCCTTCGGCGCGTCCCCCTGCACGAGCAGCGGGAGCTGCTGCCGCGGCGCGCCCCCGACCGGCCGCGACGGATGGCCGGGCGCGCGGGCGAGCCGGATGCGCAAGGCCGCGGCGAGCGCCTTCATGGCGCGGATCGACGTGCAGAGGACGAAGGCGCCGCCGCCGGTGATGCCGATGAGCTCGTCCATGCGATCGGCCGCGCGCTCGACGAACGCCGCGTCGGTCGCCTCGGGGAGGTCGCGCGGCGTGTAGAGCAGCGCGGTGTTCGGGTAGTCGAAGGGAGACGGGACCTCGAGCTCGTCGACCGGGACCGCCACGTCCTCGTCGAGGCCCATCCGAGAGCGGAGGAAGCTGAACCCGGACCCGGAGGAGCCGCCGGTGGTGAGCGTGGCGCTCGTCAGCACCACGGCGCCGATCCGATCGAAGACGTGCTCGCGCAGCATGTCGCCGAGATCGACCGGCGACGCGCCGAACGAGACGGAGCGGCCGCGCACCTCGACCCACGTGACCTGGTTGGTGGCCGGATCGACGATCCGCTCGGCGTCGTCCCGCAGCTGCGCGGCGCGGTTGCCGACGAGCTGCACCGCCTCGTTGATCGCGTTCGCGCTCGCGTACCCCGCGAGCGCCTCGAGGTGGTTGTCGAGGCGATGGTAGGCGCCGAGCAGCTCGCCCGACCAGGCGTCCCTGGCGAGCGGGACCCGGGCCTCGCCGCGATCCGCGCTGCCAGCGGCGCCGCCGAGCGAGGCGAGCCGATCGAAGAGGGCGTCCGAGGACTCGCGCACCACGGCCGTGATCGCCGTCCCCTCGCCTCGCCCGAGGATGCGATCGGCGAGGCCGGACGAGATGAAGGCCCGGTCGGCGTCGCGGAGCATCGAGTCGACCCGCGCGCGCGAGACGCGGACGCCGAAGAAGCTCGTCGCGATGTCCTCGAGCTGGTGCGCCTCGTCGAAGATGACCGCGTCGTACGGCGGCAGCGCGCCGGCGCCGGCGAAGCCGCGGCGCGCCCCGGCGATCTTCAGCGCGAGGTCCGCGAAGAAGAGGTGGTGGTTGACGATGAGCAGCCGCGCCGACTCGCTGTCGCGCTTCATCCGCGTGACGAAGCACTCGTCGAAGTAGTCGCACGAGGCCCCGAGCCGCGTCTCGCTGGACGACGCCACCTCGCGCCAGACCGGATCCCCCTCGGCGAGGTAGGCGAGCTCCGCGACGTCGCCCATCTCGGTCTCCTGCGCCCACGCCTCCAGGAGCGGCAGCGAGCGCCCCGCGGTCCCGGCGCCCGCGCCGGGGCTCTGGCGGAGCTCGTTGAAGCGACGAAGGCAGAGGTAGTTGCCGAGCCCCTTCACCAGCGCCGCGCGCGGATCGAGCCGGAGGTGCTCCGCCACGAGCGGCAGGTCCTTCGTGTAGATCTGGTCCTCGAGCGCCTTCGTCGCGGTCGACACGACGACCTTGCGGCCGCTCAGGATCGCGGGGACCAGGTAGGCGAGCGTCTTGCCGGTCCCGGTGCCCGCCTCGCAGAGGAGGATGCGGTCCTCGGCGATCGCGCGCTCGACGGCGCTCGCCATCGCGACCTGCCCCTCGCGGTCCTCGTACCCCTGGAGCCCGCGCGCGAACGGGCCGTCGGGGCCGAGCAGGCTCGCGGCTCGGTCGAAAGGCATCGTCTACCGCTTACCGCGGCAGGGCAGTCTTCTCCAGCGAGAGGGCGAACCCCACCTCGCTGACGGCGAGCTCGAGCGACGCCACCGGCTTCTCGAACTTGACCTCGCACCATGTATCCAGGGTCCGCTCGCCATCGCCCGGGTCGCGGACGTCGCGGAGGGCGGCCTCGCCCTCGGTGTAGCCTCGCGCCACGGCGGGCTCGGCCAGACCGCGCGCCCGCTCGAAGAGCTGCTCGTCCGCCGCGCCAGGGAAGTCGTTGCGCTGGGCGCGCACGACAAACCCGACCCGCAGCGGCTCGGCGCCCACGACGATTCCCGAATCCATGAGCAGGTTCTCCCTCACCCGCTCCGCGACGTGCACAGCGTCGCCACGGGTGCGGTAAACCTCGAATCCAGCCTGGAGCAGGGCTTTCTTTATCTCCGCGGGTGTCGGCATCTTCCGCTGGTTCCCGGCTACCCCCATGCCAGCAGGAACATCCATCGCAAAATTGCGGGCCGCTCGTCAAGCTGACAGCGCTGACATGGGCGTGTGGCGCTTTGGCGCGCCGGCGCGTTTGTGCTCGCTCACGAGCTCGACCGTGACGGGCCCGGGCTCCCGTCGTTCCCGTCGTCCAGGAAACAAACGCCCACGATGGATCCGTCCGGCTCGTCCTGGACCCAGGTGATCCGGCCCGGGCGCGGGGCTCTGCCGTCGAGCCACACCGTTAGCTCCGTACCGGGATCGAGTGAATTTTCTATCACCACCCGAAGCCCGCCCACGCTGACGTTCAGCGTCCAGCCGGACACCGCGCGATCCCCGGTTTCGAGGCGAACGCGCTCGCTGAGCTCGCGGCGCGGGCTTCTGCGGCGGTTCGCCAGGAGCTGAGGCGGAATCTGGAGCGACGGAGGAGTGAGGGTTCTGCGTCGAATCACGAAAGAAAATTACAAGCACACTCCGTGCCCGGGGGACGGCTTGCGGGCGTCTGGCTGGGGATTCAGCGGGGACGGGAACGACGGGCCGCTCAGTGAGCGTCGGCGTGGTCGGGCTGGTGGCCGGAGCCGTCGTTCGGCTCCTCGAAGACGGAGACCGGCTCGAGCAGCGCCAGCTGGTCGCGCTTGATGCCCACGCCCTTGTCGGAGAAGAAGAGGTCGTTCTCCTGCAGCCGCGAGCGCACGCGCGCGATGAACAGGATAGGCATGCCCGCCTGCGTATAACCGAGCTGCACCAGCGTGCCCTTCGGCCAGTTGCCCCCGTCGAACGTGAGCTCCTTGCGGAGCGTGTAGAACCCCTCGGCGGGGAGGCGCTGCAGCGAGTCCGCCCACGTCGTGCCCCGGAACGCGACGGCGGGGCCATGGAAGTGCCAGCGGTTGTGGACGTTGTGATCGGGCGTCGTGACCGTCGGCAGACCGTTGTCCGAGTGGTTGTGGAAGGAGACGAGGATGCCGGCAGGCACCTTGTCCTCGTGTCCGGGGAGCGCCTTCGTCGTCAGGTAGAGGCCGCAATCAGGGAGGTGTGACTTCGAGCTTGCCATGGCATGAGCCCCTAGCCCCGCTCTCGACCGCCGTAAAGACACGCCGTCGACGCCGTGCTATGCCGCGCCAGGCCAAGGCGAGAGGCTGCTCGAGGAGCGAGCAGCGCGCGCCCCGGGAGCGAGCCCTTCGTGAACAGACTGAGCCAAATCTTCGGCGCCGCCATCGTCATCGCGATCGCCGTCGTCTTCATCGTCCAGTTTCGCCCGAACACCGGCCCCGTGCAGTCGGCCGCGAGCACGTGCGTCGTCGAGGTCCGAGGCAGCTGTATCTCCTCCGTCGAGTTCAACGCCTCGCGGAACCTGCTCGCGATGCGCACCGTCGACGAGAACCGCCTGCGGGCGATGGGGTACCGGCGGCTCACGGCGGAGGGTCTCTACGAGCGGTGGCTGCTCAACGAGGACGCGAAGCGCCTCGGCATCAGCGTCTCGGACGACGAGCTCACGGCCGAGCTCGTGGCCGGCAGGGTGCGTGTCTCGCTCCCGGCGGACAAGATCCGTCAGGTCGGTTACGCCCTCAACCTGCGAGAGGACCTGATTCGCTACCTGGACGTCCGCAACCGCCAGACCAAGAAGTTCGATAGCAAGCAGTACGAGAAGCAAATCCGGAACATCACGAAGATGAGCCCGACGGACTTCCGCGAGTACCAGCGGAAGGAGCTCATCGCCGCGCGGATGCGCGACTTCATCCGCGCGCGGGTCCGCGTCGGCGAGAACGAGGCGTTCGAGCAGTTCTCGCGGGAGAAGTCCACCCGCACGCTCAGCTACGTGCGCTTCGATCGGCGCTTCTACAGCGACCTCATCGTGGACACCTCGGAGAAGGCGATCCAGGCCTGGGCCGACGCCAACAAGGAAGAGCTCGACAAGACCTGGGAGGGGCGCAAGGCGCAGTATCTGCCCGAGTGCCGGGTCGCGCGAGATCTCGCGGTCGAGGTGAGGCCCGACGAGGCCGAGCAGGGCCCGGAGGCGGGCAAGGCCGCCGCGAAGGCGCGGATCGAGCAGGCCGTCCAGCGCCTCAAGAAGGGCGAGAGCTTCGCCGACGTGGCGCGCAGCGCGAGCGACGATCCGAGCGCGGCGCGCGGCGGCGAGCTCGGCTGCGTGACCAAGGGCCGGCTCAGCAAGCCTGTCGAGGACAAGCTCTTCGAGATGAAGGCGGGCGAGGTGTCGGACCTCATCGAGACCGAGGAGGGCTTCCACGTGATCAAGCTCGAGCAGATCGCGAAGGACGCCGAGGCCGAGCGGATCGGCCGCCTGGAGGCGGCGCGCGACCTCTACGTGGCCCACGAGTCGGAGCGGCTCGCGGCCGAGGCCGCGAAGCAGGTGCTCGCCGCCGCGGCCGGCGGCAAGTCGCTGGAGGACGCGCTCGCGGCCTACATGGCGCAGCTCACGCCCGCGAAGAGCGCGACGGCCGCGGCGCCGGGCGCCGCCTCGACGGCCGCGAAGCCGGCCGACAAGGCCGCGAAGAAGGACGGCGCCAAGGACGAGGGCGCGGACGCCAAGAAGGACGGCCAGGCCGAGCCGGGCGAGGCGCGGGCGCCCTACACGATCGCGACCCACCCGAACCGGCCGACGGTCGAGGCGAGCCTCCCGTTCAACGTCTCGGGCTCGCCGATCTCGGACGCGAAGGACAGCACGGAGCCCGCGCGCATCGCCTTCCAGCTCGACAAGCCGGGCGACCTGCCCAAGGACGTCGTGGCGCTGGAGAACGGCTATGCCGTGATCCAGCTCAAGGAGAAGACCTCCGCGAGCCAGGAGCAATGGGACAAGGACCGCGAGTTCTACACCTCGGCGATGCGGGCCGCGAAGCAGAACGACGCGCTCGTCGGGTACATGCGGCGGCTGAAGTCGACCATCGGCAGCGAGGTGAAGTACGACCAGAACCTCCTCAAGGAGTCCAAGCCGGCCGAGGACGGCTCCGGCGCGCCGGAGCTGCCGCTCGAAGACGAGGGGGAATGACGTCGCTCCCGCTGCGTGACGCTCGGGACATCGTCCTCTCGAACGGCCTCAAGGTCGTGCTCGTCCCGCAACCGCACGTGCACCGGGCGGTCGCCTCGCTCTACCTGCGCGTCGGCTCGCGGTTCGAGACCCAGCAGAACAACGGGATCTCTCATTTCCTCGAGCACATGGTGTTCCGGGGGACGCCGACGCTGCCGACGGCGCACGCGCAGGCGCTCGCCTTCGAGCGCCTCGGGGGGACGCTCTACGCGGCGACCCACGTGGACCACGGCGTGATGAGCATCTCGGTGCCCCCGGCGAACCTGGATCCGGTGCTCGCCCTGCTCGGCGAGGTCGCCACGTCGCCTCGCTTCACCGCGATCGAGGTCGAGCGCGGCATCGTGCGCGAGGAGATCCTCGAGGACCTCGACGACGAGGGGCGCGACATCGACGCGGACAACAACGCCCGCGCGCTCATGTACGAGCGGCACCCGCTCGGCTTCACCATCACCGGCGGCATCGACGCGCTCGACCGCTTCGACGAGCCGACGCTGCGCGCGCACCACGCCCGCCACTACACGGCGGCGAACGCGGTGCTCTGCGTGGCGGGGCGGTTCGATCCCGAGGCGTGCGCGCGGGTCGCCGAGCGGCACTTCGGCGCGCTGCCGCGCGGCGAGCAGGTGCCCGCCACGCCGCCGCCGAACGGGCAGAAGAAGCCGCGGTTCCGCTTCATCGAGAACCAGTCGAGCCAGACCGAGCTGCGGGTGGCGTTCCGCGGCGTGAGCGAGCGCGACCCGCGCGAGCCCGCGGTGGAGATGCTGCTCCGCGTCCTCGACGACGGCATGTCGACGCGGCTGTACGAGCGGATCTGCGACCGGCTGGGCCTCTGCTACGACGTGTCGGGGATGTTCGAGGCGTACGAGGACGATGGCGTCGTCGACATCGCCGCGGGCGTGCAGCACGACCGCGCGACCGTGGTGGTGCGGGAGCTCTTCGCGCTGCTCCGCGAGCTCGCCGAGACCGGGCCGCGCGAGGACGAGCTCGCCAAGGCGCGGGACCGCCACCTCTGGTCGGTGGAGGCGATGCTCGACGATCCCGAGGCGACCGCGGGCTTCTACGGGCTCTCCGCGCTCGCGGACATCGCCCGCACCCCGGAGGCGCGGCACGAGGAGCTCGCCCGCGTCACGGTCGCGGACGTGCGCGACGCCGCGCGCGCGCTGTTCCGGCCGGAGCGCCTCACCGTGGTCGCCGTGGGCCTGCTCCGCTCTTCCGAAGAGACGAAGCTCGAGAAGGCCGTGCGCTCGTTCGGCTGAGCCACCGTCCACTGCGGGCCGCGGTGCGTGGGCGCCGCGACACAGACGAGATCAAAAACAGGGCGGAAAGGGCCCGGCCGCGCTCGGCCGTGCAGGGAGTTCCTCCCATGGCTGCCGGTGTCCGCTCGCGCGGGAGCGCAGCGCGCGAGGGCCCGAGCCCCCTCTCGCCACCTTCGCCCGTACCGGCCCCGGGGCATGGCTCCCCTTGCCGGTGGTTCCTCACCCCCCCTCCCGGAAGGCGCAGACCACGCCGCCATTGTGTGGCGTGAGCAGGGTCACAGATATTCGATTTGCATCTATGTGCATCGACGCATATACAGCATTCGTGGTCACGGTTGCGGAGGTCCCGGCCCAGCCTGTGGAGGCGATCGCGCGGTGCGAGCTGTACCGGCTGCTGGCCGATCCGGTGCGGGTGCGGCTGCTCGGCCTGGCTGCGTCGGAAGAGCTCGCCGTCGGCGAGCTGGCCGAGCTGCTGCGCGAGGGGCAGCCGAAGATCTCGCGCCACGCGGCCGCCCTCCGCGAGGCAGGCATCGTGCTCGCGCGGCGCCAGGGCACGTGGACGCTCCTCCGCCTCGACCCGCGCGCCACGACCGACCCCGTTGTCGACGACGCCGTGCGCGCTGGTCAGCGCGCGTGCGCCGCGGACGGGACGCTCGCGCGCATCGAGGAGGTGCTCGCCGCGCGCGACGCCGAGACCCGCGAGTTCTTCGCGCGCGGCGGGCGCCCGTTGCGCCCGGGGCCGCCTTCCGAGCTCGCCGCGTACCTCGCCGCGCTCGCGCCGCTCCTGCCCCACCGCCGGCTGGCGGTCGACGCGGGCACGGGCGATGGGGCGCTGCTCGAGGTGCTGTCCCCCGTCTTCGACCGCGTGGTCGCGCTCGATCGCGCGAGCGCCCAGCTGCAGCTCGCAGGGGAGCGCATGCGGCGGCGCAGCCTCGAGAACGTCGAGCTCGTGTGCGGCGAGATCGACGGGCCCGAGGTGATCCGGGCCGTGGCCCGCGCGCTCGGCGGCGAGCCGCCGGCGGCCGGCGAGGCCCTCTCGGGGGGCGCCGACGTGGTCTTCGCGGCCCGCGTGCTGCACCACGCGCCGCAGCCGGCGAAGGCGATGCGCGCGCTCGTCGACCTCGCGCGGCCTGCCGCGCCCGGCCACGCGGACGACGCCCTGCCCGCCCGCGGCGGCGCGGTGTGCGTGCTCGACTACGAGGCGCACCACGATCAGACGCTGCGGGAGCAGGAGGCGGACATCTGGCTCGGCTTCTCGCCGGCCGACCTCCGCCGCCTCGCCGAGGAGGCGGGGCTCGTCGGCGTCGAGATCCGACGGCTGCCGTCCGCCTGGCAGGGCGAAGGTCCGGATCGACACCTGGTTTGGCAGCTGCTCGTCGGCTGGCGCGGCGCGCGCTCGAGCGCATTCACCGAAAAAGGCAAAGGGACACCATGACTGCTGAGAAGAAGCTCTCCTACAAGGTCGCCGACATCACCCTTGCAGACTGGGGTCGCAAGGAGATCCGCATCGCCGAGAAGGAAATGCCCGGCCTGATGGCGCTCCGGGCCGAGTACGGCCCGACGCAGCCGCTCAAGGGCGCGCGCGTCGCCGGCTGCCTCCACATGACGATCCAGACCGCGGTGCTGATCGAGACGCTGGTGGCCCTCGGCGCCGAGGTCACCTGGACGAGCTGCAACATCTACTCGACGCAGGACCACGCGGCGGCGGCGATCGCGGCGGCAGGCGTCCCGGTCTTCGCCTGGAAGGGCGAGACCCTCGAGGAGTACGACTGGTGCATCGAGCAGCAGCTCTACGCCTTCAAGGGCGGCAAGGGGCCGAACATGATCCTCGATGACGGCGGCGATCTCACGATCATCGCCCACGAGAAGCACCCGGAGCTCTTCACCGGCAACGACCCGATCCGCGGGCTGTCGGAGGAGACGACGACGGGCGTGCACCGGCTCTACGAGATGCACCGCGCCGGCAAGCTGAAGGTGCCGGCGATCAACGTCAACGACTCGGTGACGAAGAGCAAGTTCGACAACCTCTACGGCTGCCGCGAGTCGCTGGGCGACGGGATCAAGCGCGCCACGGACGTGATGTTCGCCGGCAAGGTCGCGGTTGTGTGCGGCTACGGCGATGTCGGCAAGGGGTGCGCGCAGTCGCTGCGCGGCCTCGGGGCGCGCGTGATCATCACCGAGATCGACCCGATCTGCGCGCTCCAGGCGGCCATGGAGGGCTACGAGGTGAAGCGCCTCGAGACCGTCGCGCCGGTCGGCGACATCTTCGTCACGGCGACCGGCTGCGAGGACGTCGTCCGGGCCGAGCACATGATCGCGATGAAGGACGAGGCGATCCTCTGCAACATCGGCCACTTCGACTCCGAGATCCAGATCGCGTGGCTCGAGAAGAACCCCGAGATCAAGGAGGAGAACATCAAGCCGCAGGTCGATCACTTCATCTTCCCGGACGGCAAGCGGCTGATCGTCCTCGCGCGCGGCCGGCTCGTGAACCTCGGTTGCGCCACCGGCCACCCGTCGTTCGTGATGTCGACCTCGTTCTCCAACCAGGTCCTCGCCCAGATCGCCCTGTGGACGGAGAAATACACGGTCGGCGTTCACCTCCTGCCGAAGCGGCTCGACGAGAAGGTCGCCGCGCTCCACCTGCCGAAGCTCGGGGTCGAGCTGACGCAGCTGACGCAGGAGCAGGCGAAGTACCTCGGCGTCCCCGCCGAGGGCCCGTTCAAGGCCGAGAACTACCGCTACTGAGCGGCGGGCTTCCGGCGCCCCCGTCCCTGGGGTAGGCGGCCGGTCGATGGATTCTCGCCACAGCAACGACGAAGCCCAGCGCTACCTCGACACCTACGCCGCCGCCTGCGGCGAGGATCTCGCCCTCCGCGTCTACACATCCCGCCTGCTCGGCGCCGACCCGTCGCTCGTCCTCCACGGCGGGGGAAACACGAGCGTCAAGAGCACGGCCGTCGACCTGCTCGGCGATCGCGTCGACGTGCTCTTCATCAAGGGCAGCGGCTGGGATCTCGCGACCATCGAGCCGCGCGGCTTCCCGGCGTGCCGCCTCGCGCCGCTCCAGCGCGCGTGCGCGCTCGAGCGGATGACCGACGAGCAGATGGTCGCGCTGCTGCGCGGCCAGATGCTGGACCCGGCGAGCCCCACGCCGTCGGTCGAGGCGCTGCTGCACGCGATCATCCCCGCGAAATTCGTCGATCACACGCACGCCGACGCCGTGCTGTCGGTCATCGACACGGGCGGCTCGGCCGAGGTCATCGAGGCGATCTACGGGAACCAGGTGCTCTTCGTGCCGTACGTGATGCCGGGCTTCCTGCTCGCGCGCCGCGTCGCCGAGCTCGTCCGGGAGCGCCTCGAGCGAGGAGCGCTCCCGTCCTTGATGATCCTCGACAAGCACGGCGTCTTCACGTGGGGAGACACCGCCGAGGAGAGCTACACGCGCATGATCGACGCCGTGACGCGCGCCGAGCGCCACGTCGTCCAGCGCAGCGCGATCGTCTCGCACCCCACGGTCGCGGCGCCGGACCCGGACATCCGCGCCGCCATCGGCCCGGTCGTCCGCGGCGCGCTCGCCCGCGCCTCGGGCCGCCCGTGGGTCAGCACGCTCCGCACCAGCCTGGAGCTGATCGCGTTCTGCGAGCGCGACGACCTCGCCCGCGTCTCGCAGATCGGCTGCGCGACCCCGGACCACGTCATCCGCACCAAGGCGCGGCCGCTCGTGGTCGACGGCCACGACGTCAACGACACGGCGCGCTTCCGCGCGGCCGTCGAGCAGGCCATCGCGAGGTACGTGGCCGAGTACCACGAGTACTTCCGCCGCTCCTGCGCCGCGCGGGGCGTCACGCGCGACGAGCTCGATCCGTTCCCGCGGGTGCTGCTGTTCCCAGGGGTGGGCGCGCTGTGCGTCGGCGGCTCGCGCGCCGAGGCCGACATCGTGGCGGACGTCTACGAGCACACCGTCTCCGTGATCGAGGCCGCCGAGGCGCTCGGGGGGTACCAGCCGGTCCCGGAGCTCGACCTCTTCGACATGGAGTACTGGAGCCTCGAGCAGGCGAAGCTGAAGCTCGGGGCGAGCCATCGAGGCCCGCTGGATCGGCGGATCGCGCTGATCACGGGCGCCGCCTCGGGGATCGGCCACGCGACGGCGGCGGCGTTCCTCGCGGCGGGGGCGCACGTGGCGCTGGTCGATCGCGACGAGGAGCCGCTCGAGAAGGCCGTAGCCGAGCTCGGTGGTCGGCACCGCGGCCGCTGCGTCAAGGTCGCCTGCGACGTGCGCAGCGAGGCGAGCGTGAACCGGGCGTTCGCGCAGGTCGCGGCGCACTTCGGCGGCGTCGACATCGTCGTCTCGAACGCCGGGCGCGCGTTCTCGGGCTCCATCCACACGTCGGAGGGGCACGAGGCCCTGTGCGCGTCGCTCGAGCTGAACCTGCTCGGCCACCAGAACGTCGCCCGGGCGGCGGCGCGGGTGCTGCTCGCCCAGGACTCGGGCGGCGCGCTCCTGTTCAACGCGTCGAAGAGCGCGTTCAACCAGGGGCCCGACTTCGGCCCCTACGCCGTCGCCAAGGCGGCGCTCGTGGCGCTCATGCGCCAGTACGCCGTCGACCTCGGCCCCAAGGGCATCCGGGCCAACGCCGTGAACGCCGACCGCATCCGCACCGCGCTGTTCGACGCCGGCCTGCTGGAGTCCCGCGCCCGCGCCCGCAACGTCTCGATCGACGACTACTTCCGGGACAACCTGCTCCGGCGCGAGACCACCGCGACCGACGTGGCGCAGGGCTTCCTCTACCTCGCGACCGCCGAGGCCACGACGGGCTGCGTCGTGACCGTCGACGGCGGGAACGCCGCCGCGTTCCCCCGGTGAGCGGGCCGGGTCAGAGCCCCTGCGCGCTCGGACCGCCGCCCTCGCCGAGCGCGGCCTGGTCGGGCTGCCCCTGGGCGTCGAGCCGGATCTTCTTCCAGTCGCCCGAGCGGAACTTCCACACCATGGCCGCGGCGAGCAGGACCACGTAGGTGACGCCGGCCGTCCAGATGCCCATCAGGCCGAAGCCGAGCGTGATGCCGAGCAGCCACGCGAGCGGGACGAGGCAGGTGAAGTGCAGGATGAGCTCCACCACCATCACGAACAGCGTGTTGCCCGCGCCGAAGAGCGCCTGCGTGAGGATCATGCCGACCGCGACGAGCGGCGTGCAGATGCCCATCACCTGGAGCGGCCGGAGCGCCGCGGCCTGGACGAGCTCGCTGCTGCTGGCGAACGCGAGGATCTGCGGGGCGAAGACCGCCTCGAGCAGGCCGACGACCCCGAAGATCGCGAGCCCCAGCCGGACGCTGACCCAGCCGAAGCGGGCGGCCTTGTCGCCGTCCTTCTCGCCGAGCGACTGCGCCACCAGCGTCGCCGTCGACGTGCCGAAGGCCAGGCAGGCCGTGAACGTGAGCTTCAGGATCCCGACGATCACGGTCGTCGCCGCGCCGTAGACGGGCTCGGCGCGGCCGCCCGGGCAGAGCGGCGAGATCACGCCCGCCGGCGCGACCTGGTCGAGCTTGCTCGCGATCGCGTAGAACAGGCCGAAGCCCGTCATGATCGCGATGGTCGCGACGGCGCTCGGGATCGACAGCTTGAGGATGGACCAGGTGAGCGGGGCCGAGAGCTTGCTCGCGGCGAACGGGCGGTAGGCGCGCCGGTACTGCGGCAGGAGCGCGTACCCGAGCATGATCGCGAGGCCGACGTAGGTCGAGATGAAGCCCGCCATGCCCGCGCCGGCGATGCCGTACTTCGGGATGCCGAGCGACGCGTTGCCGAAGATGAGCAGGACGCAGAGCACGATGTTCAGCGCGTTCATCGCGAGCGCCGAGACGAGGTGGATGTGCGTCTTGCCGATCCCGTCGAAGAACGCTTTCAGCGCGAACGTCGCCGCCATCGACGTCACCCCGAGCAGGCGCCAGCCGAGGTAGTCGAGCGCCGCCTGGCGCGCGTCCGGCACCTTGATGATGACCGACAGGATGTAGGGCATCGTCAGGTAGCCGATCGCGGAGAAAACGACGCCGGCGACGAGCGCGAAGAACAGGGCGTTTGCGAGGACCGCGCCCGCGTCCTCGGGGCGCTTCTCGGCGAAGCGACGCGCGGTGAACGCCTGCGTGCCGACCGAGATCGCGCTGAGCGAACCGCCGAACAGCCAGAGGACGATCAGCGACGGCAGGAGCGCCGCGTGCGCGTTCGACGACTCCGGGCACGGCAGGTGCGCGAAGAAGACGATGTCGACCTCGTTGACGATGCTCTGGGTGAGCATCGCCGCCACGGTCGGCAGCGCGAGCCGCAGGATGGCGCGGTGCGGTGGGCCCGATGTAACGGCGTTCGAACCCGGCGCGGACAGGGCGATTTGAGCCATCGCAGGCTGCGCGGTATACAACGCCGCCGCGGGCGCGCGAGAGAAATGCGCCGCGTGGAGCGCAGCTTACTCGGCCTTGGCGACCCGGGACCGCCGCTTGTGACGGCGCCGCTTCGCTTCGCTGCGATCCTCGTGCCCGCCCTTCTCTCCCGTGTCAGCCTCGCCACGCGCAGGTGACGGAGCGGGCGCGGCGGACTCGCGCGCCGGTGACGAGGACGATCGCTCGCGCGCCTTCGTCTCGCGCTTCGCGACCTCGCGAGAGCTCCGGTCGGACGCGTCGCGCGCCGGAGGCTTCTCGGTCGTCTTCGGAGCTGAAGTGCGCGCGGCCACGACCGGGCGCGCAGAGGCCTCGCCCCTGGCGGGCTGCTTCGCTGCCTCGCTCTTCGCGGCGCCCGCCGCCGCAGTTGGGGCGACCGGCGCGCGCAGCGCGACCGCCTCGGGCGCGACCGCGAGGGCCGAAGGCGCGTCGGCCCCCTGCCCCGGCGCGCTGGCCACGGGCACGCCGGGGGCCGCGGGGGCGCCCGGCGCCGGCGCGGCCGCCGCGGCGAGCGCCGCAGCTGCCGCGACTGCCGACGGCGGCTCCGCGGCCGTCGCCGGCGCCTCTGCGGCCGTCGCTGGCACGCCGGGCGCAGCTGCCGGCGCCCCGGGCGCAGCGGACTGAGCGGCGTCGCCAGGCGCAGCGGACTGAGCTGCGTCGCCAGGCGCAGCGGACTGAGCGGCGTCGCCAGGCGCAGCGGACTGAGCCGCGCCGCCTGACGGCGAGGCCGCCTCGCCCGCGACGTCGCGCAGCGCGACGCTCGCGGGGACGCCGGCCGCGAGCTCGCGCCCCTTGCCCACGACGAGCACGCCCGCGAGCGTCATCACCGCGGCCACCGCGGCGAACCCGACCGCGCGGCGGCGAGCGCGCGTGCGCGCGGGCGTCGCCAGCGCCTTCAGGGCGGCCTCGCGCATCTCGGCGGCGCTCTGGAAGCGGACGCTCGGGTGACGGGCCAGCGCGCGCATCACCAGCTCGTCGACGAACGACGGGATCTGCCGGGCCGGCGCGCGCTCGCGGAGGCGCTCGGGGCTGCCCTTGATCTTCGCGTCGAGCAGCGCGACGAGGCTCGGCTCGACGAACGGCAGGCGCCCGGTGAGCATCTCGTAGAGGACGCAGCCGAGCGCGTAGAGATCGGCGCGCCCGTCGATGCGCCCGGACGCCGCCTGCTCGGGGGCCATGTACTCGGGCGTCCCCACGATGGCGATCGCAGCCCGGGCGGGGCCTTCCCCCGCGCCGGTCGCGTCCGCGACGCCGTCGGCCTCGCCGCGATCCTCGGAGAGGCACTTCGCGAGCCCGAAATCGAGCAGCTTCAGCCCGGCCTCGCTCACGGAGGACGAGCCCGCGGCGCCGCTCGGACGCGTCAGGAACAGGTTCTCGGGCTTGACGTCGCGGTGCACGAGGCCCTCTGCGTGCGCGAGCTCGAGCGCGCGCAGCACCTTGACGGCCATCGCGAGCGCGTCGCGCCAGTCGATCGCGGCTCCGCGGGCGAGCACGGCGTCGAGCGTCTCGCCCTCGAGCAGGTCCATGCCGCAGAAGAGGCGGCCATCCGCGGCCATGCCGAAGTCGTGGACCTTCACGAGGTGCTCGTGCGAGAGGCGCGACAGCACGCGCGCCTCGCGGCGAAAGCGGTTCGCGACGACATCGGTCGCGGAGTGCTCGGCGGAGACGACCTTGAGCGCCACGCGGCGCCCCAGATCGACGTGCTCCGCCTCGTAGACGGTGCTGCTCGCGCCCGCCCCGATCTCGCGCAGCAGCCGGTACCGCGTGCCCGGCAGCATGCCCTCGTCCCCGCGCTCGGCGGAGGCCATCGCCTCGGCGCGGGGGCTCACCGGCGTCACGGCGGTGGCGCGGTGCGCCTTGGCGGCCGCGACGAGGCTCGCGAACTCGCTGCGCGAGCGCCCCGGCTCGCCCGGGAAGAGCCGCTGCATCAGGTGCGCCGCGCGCGCCCGCACGCCGCGCTCGCCGCCCGGCAGGGCGACCGCCGCCCCGAGGAGCGCGGCGAGATCGCGCGCGGCGGCGCGGCTCGACGGGTACCGCGCCTCCCTGTCGAACGCCGTGAGCCGCGCGATCGCGGCGTCGAGCGACGGCGGAGCCCCGAGCCCCACGGCGATGGGCGGCGGGTCGTTCTGGTTGCGCGCGACCGCGGCCATGTGCGTCTGCGCGTCGCCCTGGAGGAAGCGACGCCCCGCGCACAGCTCCCAGAGCATGATCCCGAGCGCGTACAGGTCGACCCGCGCGTCGCCCGGGTCCCCGTTGGCGACCTCCGGCGCGACGTAGCCCGGCTTCGCGAAGACGACGCCCGCGACCGTATGGCAGCGCCGGTTCTGCCCGCGGGCGGTGCCGAAATCGATGATCTTCACGTCGCCGGAGAACCCGAGCATCACGTTCTGAGGCGACAGGTCGCGGTGCACGATGGCGAGCGCGGCGCCCGACGGGTCCCGGCGCTCGTGCACGTGCGCGAGCGCCTCGGCGATCATCGTCGCGATCGCGACCGCCTCCGCCCAGTCGAAGCGGTGCCCGAGCTGCACCGCCCGGGCCCGGACCTCGCCGAGGCTCCGGCCCTCGACGTGCTCGACCACCGCGTACGGCTCGCCGGTCGCCGGATCGACGTCCGCCTCGATCACCTGCGCGACGCCGGAGTGCTGGAGCTGCGCCTGCACGCGCGCCTCGTCCAGGAAGCGGGCGATGTAGCTCGGGTCGGAGGCGTGCTCGCGGCGGATGATCTTCACGACGACCGGGCGCTCCGCTCCCTCGAGGCCGGTCGTGGAGGCGAGGAACACCTCGCCCATGCCCCCCCGGGCGATGCGCCGCAGGAGCACGTAGCGGCCGAGCGGCCGGGGAACATCGTCGGCGGCGAAGCCGCTCTTGGTGGGCTCGTGCGAGGGCGGAAGAACCGGGCGAGGCACGGTCGCAGAGGAGTTCGCCATGGAGCGAACCTACCGGATGTAGGACAAGGTGGGCCAAATTCGGGTGGGTGGTCCGCTCCGCCACGCAGAGACCGCGCGATTTCGTGGGCTAGCCCGGTCCGTCGCGCCATTTCGACACAGGGGCTCTCCAGATTATCCACAGGGTTATCCCCACCCTGTCGACAAGTCGCGTCCCGGGCGCGTTTCGCGACCGACGGCCAAGATCCGTCCGGAGAGGTCCCGGATCGCCGCGATCTCCAGCAAACAGGGGCCATTGCTCTTGCGGCGGGCCTCAGCTACTTCTTGCGTCGGATGTCGCGGCACGCTGTCCAGCGCATGATGACCTTGCTGACGTTCGCGTTGGCGCTGGTCCTCCCGCTGCGCGCGCGGGCCGCGATCGTTCCGATCTGCGACGACGACCGGATGACGATCGTCGCTCGGGCGGATGAGCCGTCGTGCACCGTCCTGACCAGCGTCGATGACGCGACGGGTGAGACGAGGGACGCGCCCATCTGCGACCCCCGCGGCGCGTCCTCGGTCGCGCCGCCCCGCACCCTGCCGGTCGCCGACGATCGGATCGACGCGGCCCCCGGGTGCGAGGGGAGCGATCCCTGGCCGACGGTCGGACCGAGCTCGCATCATCCCGTTCCTGTGAACGAGCTCGCCAGCGCGCCGCAACAGGCGCTGCTCCTCTCGGAGTTCGTCTTCCCTGCCCCCTGCGCGCCCGTGGCGCTGTTCTCGTTCATGGCGCTGCCCGGGGGACCGCGCGCCGGCGTCGAGCAGGTCGTCTATCACCCGCCTCGATGAGGCGAGCTCGCCGGCAGGCTGCAGTCGACCGCGCTGCGCGGCCTCTCGGAGGCCGCGGATCAAGGCGCGAGCTCAGCGCTGCCGCGAGATCCGGAGCGTTGCCGGTCTGACCCGAGCCCGCCAGGCGCTCGTCCGGGACCATGTCGTGAAGGCGCGCCCCCTCTAGGGCGACGCGCCCCTCGCGGCCTGACCCGGGCGCAGCCGCCGGCATGACGGGCCGAGGGCGGTACCGGCGCTCTGCCGGGGGCTGTCGCCGCGCGCGGCGGCGCCTCCTTCGGCCCGGGGTGGCACGCCGCCCCGGGAGTTCACGATTGGCCGTCTTGTCGCGGGCGCTCCACCTGGTGTCGCGCCCGCGTTGAAGGAGGGGCCCGCCTGGCGGAGCTCCACCAACGTTGAGAGAGGAAATCATTCATGAACAAGGGAACAGCCATCGTCGGCTTTCTTCTCTGCTTCATCGCAGGGATGGGGCTGATGTGGAGCATCGATCGGAGCGCGGGCTCGCGCGGGCATGAGGTCGCGACGTTCGTCGACGACGGGCAGCCGTGGAGCGACGAGGACGCGGCGATCCCCGTGTCGTCGAAGGACCCGCTGTGGGGCGCGCGCACGGCGCCCGTGACGATGGTCGTCTTCAGCGACTTCGAGTGTCCGTTCTGCAGCAGGGTCGAGACGACGATCAACCAGCTCAAGGAGAAGTACGGCCCCGACAAGCTGCGGATCGTCTGGAAGAACAACCCCCTCCCCTTCCACAAGAACGCGCGCCCGGCGGCGCTCGCGGCAGAGACCGTGTTCCGCCTCGGCGGGTCGAAGGCGTTCTGGAAGTTCCACGAGCTCGCCTTCCAGAACCAGAAGAGCCTCACGCCCGAGAACTTCGAGCGGTGGGCCGGTGAGGCCGGCGTCGACAAGGCGAAGTTCAAGGCGGCGTACGACCGCCAGGAGTACATGGCCAAGATCGACGCCGACATGGCGGTCGGCAAGACGTCCGGGGTCACCGGCACGCCTGCCTCGATCATCAACGGCGTGTTCCTGAGCGGCGCTCAGCCGATCGACAAGTTCACCTCCGTCATCGACGAGCAGCTCAAGGCCGCGCAGGCGGCGGTCGCCTCGGGCACCAAGCCCGACAAGGTGTACGCCAAGCTCGCCGCGGAGAACAAGGCGAAGGCGCCGCCCAAGAAGGACGCCGAGCGCCCGCAAGAGGACGACAAGACCGTCTGGAAGGTGCCCGTCGGCGACGCGCCCGCCAAGGGCCCGGCCACCGCGCTGGTCACCATCGTCGAGTGGTCCGACTTCCAGTGCCCCTTCTGCAGCAAGGTCGTCCCGACCATCGACGAGCTCGTCAAGACCTACGGGGACAAGATCCGGTTCGTCTGGAAGAACAACCCGCTGCCGTTCCACCAGCGCGCCGAGCCCGCGGCCGAGCTCGCCATGGAGGCCCGCGCGCAGAAGGGCGACAAGGGCTTCTGGGATGCGTACGACCTGCTCTGGAAGAACCAGCAGAAGCTCAACGACGAGGACCTGCTCGGCTACGCCAAGGAGCTCGGGCTCGACGTCGAGAAGGTGAAGGCCGCGATCGCCACGAAGAAGCACAACGCGTCCATCTCCGCCGATCAGGAGCTCGCGGACGACCTGCAGGCGTCCGGGACCCCGCACTTCTTCATCAACGGCCGCCGGCTCGTCGGCGCGCAGCCGGTCGACAAGTTCAAGACGATCATCGACGAGGAGATCAAGAAGTCCGAGGGGCTGCTCGCCAAGGGCGTCGCCGCGAAGGACCTCTACGCCGAGATCATCAAGGACGGCAAGGAGCCGCCGCCGCCCGAGCGCAAGGAGGCCTCCCCGCCGGCGCCGAACAGCCCGTGGAAGGGCGGCGAGAAGGCGAAGGTCGTGATGCAGGTCTTCTCGGACTTCGAGTGCCCGTTCTGCAAGCGCGTCGAGGACACGGTCTCGCAGATCTCGAAGACCTACGGCGACAAGCTGAAGATCGTGTGGCGCCACCGGCCGCTGCCGATGCACAAGAACGCGCCGCTCGCGTCCGAGGCCGCGCAGGAGGCCTACGCGCAGAAGGGCAACGCCGGCTTCTGGGCGTACCACGAGGTGCTCTTCAAGAACCAGGGGCAGCCCGAGGGCCTCTCGCGCGCGTCGCTCGAGAAGTACGCCGAGGAGCAGGGCCTCGACATGACGAAGTTCAAGAAGGCGCTCGACACGAACACCCACAAGGCGTTCGTCGACGCCGAGAGCGCCGTCGCCGACAAGGCGGGCATCAGCGGGACGCCGGCCTTCATCGTGAACGGCTACTTCATCAGCGGCGCGCAGCCGTTCTCGAAGTTCAAGAAGCTCATCGACAAGGCCATGAAGGAGGCCGGTGAGACCGCGCCGGCCGCGGCGAGGGTCGACGCCCCCAAGAAGCCGGCCGGCGCCGTGCAGCCCGCCGCCGCCCCCGCCGCTCCCGCCCCGAAGTGAGCCGCCGCCGCGCGGTCTGACTTCCCGCCCCCCCACACCAGCCCGCCCGAAGGGCGGCTCCCGTGAACCGGATGAGCCGCCCACCCTCTGCTCGACGCGGGGTCCGGTGGACCCCTGTCCTCGCGATTGCTCTCCTGTGGCAGGACTGCGGGGCGCTGCCTCGCGCCCGCGCCGCAAAGCCGGAGAGCGCTGCCTCGCGCCCACGGCCGCGGCGCCGGCCCCCGCGTCGCGCGGCCAGCGTCAGCCCGTGGTGCGGCCAGCGTCAGCCCGTGGTGCGGCCAGCGTCAGCCCGTGGTGCGGAACCGCGAGCGCCCCTCGGAGGTCCACCACGCGCGGTAGCGCTCCTGGGCGGCCTCCCGCTCCTGCCGCGGGAGATCCTCGTAGTAGCCGAAGTACTCCTTGGTGATGCCCTTCAGCTCATCGATCGCGGCGCGGCGGATCGCGGGCTTCTCGTGCGTGAGCGCGTCGATGATCCACTCGATGCGATGGCGATCGGCGTTCCTTGACCACCACGTAGTCCACCTGCGCGCGTCCCGGCCGTGATCGTCCCGCGTGATGACGACCAGCGCCCGCGCCGCGGCGTCGACGATCGCCTCGTGAGGATCGGTGAGGGCGCTCAGGAGCGCAGGCACGACCGAGCCGGAGCGGATGTCGGCCATCGTGTCGATGGCGGTCAACCGCCGCGCCGGCGCTTCCTCCCGGTCGCGCGCGATATGATCGAGCCCCTGCAGGATCGGACCGCCGGCGGGCGGCGACGCGATCAGCTGGGTGGCCGACCGGACGGCGATCCGCCGGACGGCGATGTTGTCGTCGAAGAGCCGGGGAAGCAGCGCGTTGGCGGCTTCCGGGTACGGAAGCTCGCCGAGCACGTGCGTGGCCCAGAAGCGCACCTCCGGATCGGGCGAGGCGCTCCGCACGGTCATGAAGGGCAGCGCCGGGCGCCGGATCGCCACGATCAGCTCGAGCAGCGGTCCGCACTGCGAGGCGGGGGGCGCGGCGGCGACGCCGGCAGCTCCGTCCGGACCGGCCAGCTGCTCGCGGAAGCGCTGTCGCTCGACCCGGAGCGGGCCTGGAAAGCGCGCGGCGACGACCGAGACCGCCGTATCGCCGTGGCGCACGAGCTCGGCGGACGCCCGCGCGCCCGCCTCGCCGCCCGCGAGGACGTGCTGCAGGAGCGAGGTGTACTCGGCGCGCAGATCGCCGGCGCCGGCCGGCGAGGGCGAGACCGCGGCGCGCCGCTCGGACGGGGGCCTCGCGTACGGGGCGGGGCTCTCGACGGCGGCGGGGGTGCGGCGGCGCCAGGAGGAGCGCCCCACGGCCGGCGCCGGTCCGAGATCACGGTGCTCCTCACCGCCGGGCGTGATCGAGCTGTCGAGCATCCACGGAGGCCGTGAGTACCGCCTCGTCCGCCCCTCCTCGGGCTCGCTGAGATCGAGATCCTCCGCGGGCGCGGGCGCCGCGGGGATCTCGAGATCGGGGATCTCGTCGATGGCGGCCGGCGGCGTTGGCCCCGTGATCGCCGGCATCATCGGCTCGGTGACCGCCGGCATCATCGGCGCCGTGACCGCCGTGCCCGACACCACGTCCACGCCCGCCTCGAGGCCCAGCCGGAACTGCGGCTCGATCCCCAGGGGCGGAGCGTGCGGCATCGGGGCGGGCGGGATGGTCGAGCTGAACGCCATCGCGTGGGCGGCGCCCTCGTCCGGCTGCACGGGCTCGGCCTCCACGCCGGTGCCGCGGAGCCCGAAGGCCCGCGCGACAGCGTCGATCCCCGAGCCGCCGTCCTCCGTGGACCAGCCGCCTTGCGGCCGCCGCGCGTGCGGCTCGACGTCCGCGCTGTCGGCGCGCCGAGGCTCTCCCGCGACGAGGTCCGCCTGCGCTGCAGGCGACGCGGTCCCAGCGTCAACGGCGGGCGTGCCGTGCGCCTCCGCGCGGACCATGTGGCTCAGCTCCATCAGCGCGGCCCGGGTGCGCAGGGAGAGCGGCCCCTCCGCCGCGTGCTCGTCGCCCGTCGCGGCGGCCCCAGGCGGCGGCGCCGCAGCGTGCGGCGGCGGCGCGGCGGCCCCAGGCGACGGCGCCGCAGCGTGCGGCGGCGGCGCGGCGGCCCCAGGCGACGGCGCCGCAGCGTGCGGCGGCGGCGCGGCGGATTGGTGGGGTGATGCCGCGGCTTCTTGAGGCAACGAGCTGTCGCGCTGCTGGGCTGCGCCGCCCCGGTTCAGCTTCTTCCGCAGGATGAGCCGCTCCAGCACCGTCGCCGCGAGCCCGGCGAGCGCGATGAGGTCTCCGATGCTGGAGAGCTCGACCGACGAGGCGCCGTCGTCGCCGTAGACGAGCGCGACGACGCGGCCGCGCACGACCACCGGGACGACCGCGACCGCGGCCGCGTGGACCGCCCTGCCGAGCTCACGCTGAAGCTCGACGTCGGGGGCGCTGCCAGCGAGCACGGTGACGAGCGGCGCGCGGAGCCCGCGCGCCCTGGCGAGGACGCACGGGCGATCGAGGGGCACCGCGATCTTCGCGACACGCTCGCGGTCGGCGCCTGGCCCTGCGGCGTTGCGGCCTTCGGCGCGCTCGCCGTGGACGGTGAACAGGACCGTGTACTCGAAGTACTGCTGCGCGAAGTCGAAGAGGACCGCGAGCACCGCCTCGCTCGCGTCGACGGCGGCGAGCTCCTGTTCGGCCATGGGCAGCGTGAACGGGCCCTTGCGTCGCTGCGCAGCCGGCGCGGACCGGCCCGCTGCGCGCATCGCGCCATTCACCGCCGGTGCGCTCGACGAACGCTCGCGCCGCTCCGCGACAGGCGCGGGCGCTGCGGGCGCCAGCGCAACCGGCGCGGGCGCAGCCGGCGCGGAGGCCGCAGGAGCGGCCACAGCGAGCGCCGGCCCCACGGGTGCAGGCGCAACCGGCGCGGGCGCTTCAGCTGCAGCTCCGCTTGGCTGGTGCTGCGACGCGGCGGCCTGCGGCAGTGTGTCCTGCTGGACGCGGTGCACGGCTGATGCCCGCTTCAGCCAGCCGGTCAGCAGGTGATTGCCAACCGGCTGCGGATGCGCGCCGGACGGCACCGGCGCAGACGGCGCTGACGCCTTCATGGGCGGCGCCGGCGCTTCCACCGGCGCCTCCATCACCGTCACGAGCGGCACCTCGTGCACGGCTCCCGACGCGGCGAACGGCGCCAGGCGCGGCGCGAGCTCCTCGGACCGCGGCGTCGGCTCCGGCGGCTCGATCGCGGGCTCTCCGTCCGTCGCCGCCGCCTGGCCTGGATGCGCGACCTCCTCGTGCGGCCCCTCCGCGGCGGTCGATTGCCTGGGTGGAGCGGCGGGACCTCGGCCGCGCTGCGGCGCGAGCTCGGCGAGGCGCGAAGCGAGCGCCTCGACCCGCGGCGTATGCGCCTCGAGGTTGCGGAGCGACGACAGATCGAGCGGATACTGGGCGACGACGGTCGGCTCGTCGTCCAGCTCGTGAAGCGGCGGCTTCCTCGGCGTGGGCACGGCCTCATTGAGCGCGACCTCCGCGACGACCGTGTCCTCGTCGTAGATCGAGGTCAGCGCCTCCACGGTCGGAGCGTCATCGATGCTGGGCCGCCTCGGCGCCCGCGTCTCGACCGCCTCCTCGTGCTCCTCGTCGCCCGCGGGCGACGACGCGCCGATGTCCCGAGGCGAGGTTGCGTCGATGCCCGCTGGCGAAACGGCATCGCCCCCGACCGGCGGGGCCGCTTCGACCGTCGCCGGCGGAGCGGCCTCGACCTCGCCGGGCGCGGTCGTGTCGTCTCCCGCGGCTCCTGCGGTCGATGCGGCCCCGGCACCGGCGGGTGAGGTCGGCAGCGGCGACGCGGCCGGCGGGGGCGCTGCAGCGGCCGCGGGGCCGGGCTCGGCCGCTTCCGCGGGGCTCGGCTCGGCGCGCGCGTCGAGCTGCTTCACGAGCCGCGACAGGCGCCGCTCGAGAGCGAGCCCGTAGTGCTCCGCGAGCGCCTGACGGATGCGCACCAGCGGCGCCGCGAGCTGCCGCAGGTTGACCCCCAGCGCGACGCTCAGCTTCTCGACCGCGGCCGGCGCGAGGGGCTCAGCGGTGGCGATGACCAGCGTCGCCTCGGGCTGCGGGGCGCCGGTCGCCGCGGCGCCGAGATCCGTGCGCACGTCGAGCGGGAACACGCGGTGCTCCACCGCGAGGTCCACCGGGATGGTCCGGAGCACCTCGGGCGACGCGGGCCGCAGCCGGCCGACGGCCGGCGGGAGCCCGACGCTCTCCGCGAGCAGCGCCGTGAGCTCGCGCTCGCGCACGGCGCCCAGCTCCAGGACGTTCGTGGCGAGATCGCCGCCATGAAGCACTTGGCGAGCGATCGCATCCTCGACCACTCGCATCGAGGTAACCCCATGCTGCACGAGGAGAGAGCTCAGCGTCGGCATCGAGGCGCATTCATCCGTGTGCGGTGGAAGATGGAGCACGATCGCGACGTGCGACCCAGTCCATCCTAGACGAAGTCTTCATCGGACACGATCCACGCGTTGAGGCCCCGGAGGACCACATCCGTCCGTCATCGCCGCTCCGCATGGAAGCGACCTTCCATTTCAGGTCAGACAAGCCCGGGGTGGGCGTCCCCTCCAGCGCCGCCGAGGGTGCACGTGAAGCACAGCCCGCTCGCGGAGAGGCCGGCGTCCGACGCCGCCGAGCCGGCGTCCCGGCGCTCGGACGAGGGTTCCACGGTCAGCCCGCCCCCGTGCGCGTCGAGGATGCCGTGCGCGATCGCGAGCCCCAGGCCGAGCCGCTCTCGCCGGCGCGGCGCGACAGGGTCGGCGGGGATCGCCGCCCGCTCCCCGAACGGCTCGAGCAAGCGGGCGAGCGGCTCCGGCGGGACCGGGCCCGCCTCGTCGATGACGGTCACCACCGGCCCACCGCCGGCGCTGGAGACGCGGATCCGAACCGGCCGATCGCGCGAGCGCAGGACGGCGAAGCCGAGCACGTACTCGAGCGCCACCCTGAGCAGCTCCGGATCCCCCTCCAGGGTGGTGCCCCCGTCAGGCTCGCCCTCGAAGGCGATGCGCACCCCACGAGCGGCCGCCGCGCCCTCGAGGTGCACGGCCGCGCGACGGACGAGCTCGACCGCGTCGCACCGGGCGATCGTCATCGGACGGCTCGCGTCCGCGCGAAGCCAGATGGAATTGTCGAACTCGTCGAGCAGCCGCTTCAGCCGCTCGCCTGCGCCGCGCACGCGCTCCAGCATGTCGCGCGGCGCTGCCCCGAGATCTTTCTGGTAGCGCAAAAGATAGTGGACGCCCGCGAGCATGGTCGCCAGCTCGCCCCGGAGATCGTGGCCCACACGCGCGAAGAACTCGTCATTCATCCACATAGACGCCTGCTCCGAATATGCAGCAGCGCGGACCTTGAGCATCAGACGAGCAAGCCAACTGTCGTCGGGATCACCCCGAAACAGCGGTCGCCGGCCGGTGAGGACAAACGGCGCAGAGGGTCCATCTGCGCTGGACAGTTGATGGTTGCGGATAAGCGACCTGGGCACAAGGTGTACTCGGGGTGCAGGTTCCACCTCCACCAGCGCGGGGGACCTTTCCAGAAACGCCAGCGGGGAGCCGTTGCCCTCCCTGCCGCACATCCAGGCCCGAGCACCCCGGGAGCGCTGTCAGCCGAGCCGCGAGCGGGGGAGCATGTCCGAGGCAGAGCGCAGAGAGTTCACCGAGCACCGCGAGGTGCAAGGGGACGAGGACAGCCTGGTGATCGAGAAGCGGCGCCGGGTGCTCATCGTGGATGATGATCCCGATTTCCTCGTCATGGCGGAGGCGGCGCTCGCCGCGCACGGCTTCCTGGTGGAGCGGGCGGCGGGCGGCCTGCGCGGGGTGTTCCTCGCCACGCAGGACGTGCCAGATGTGATCCTGTGCGACCTGCGCATGCCCGGCATCGACGGCTTCGTCGTCGCCGAGGCGCTGCGCGCCGATCCGGCGACCCAGCACGTCGCCATCTTCGCGTGCACCGGCCGGCGCGATCTCGAGGCCCGCGCCGCGCTCAACGCCTCGGCCTTCGACGGCGTGCTCGTGAAGCCCGTCGACTGGGACAGCGCCGCACGTCTGCTCCACGAGATCGTCGGACTCCGCCGGCCCTACGGACCTACCCAGGGTGAGTAAGGAGGGACCTGAGACCCCCTCAGGGCAAGTGCAGGCGCGTCCCTGCGCGGGAGGGGAAATGCCCGGCGTCAGGCCGGCAATAAGGTATACAAACCTGGCGTGACCCGAGCGGATCGCCCCCCTGGATGGATTGCGTCGACGCCGGCCGGACGATGTCGGCGTCGCTCGCAGCCGATCGGCCGGCGTGCTGAGGAATGGAAAGGTTCACTGGGATGGAAGTGAAGTGTGACGACGACGCGTTCTCGCCGCTCGTCCTGGTCGTGGATGACTTCCAGGACAACCGGGAGATGTTCGCGGAATACCTGTCCTTCTCCGGCTTCCGCGTCGCCGAGGCGGCGACCGGGCGGGAGGCGCTCGACCGCGCCTTCGAGCTGATCCCGGACCTCATCCTGATGGATCTGTCGCTGCCGGAGATCGACGGCTGGGAGGCCACGCGCCACCTCAAGAGCGACCCGCGCACGAAGCGGATCCCCATCGTCGCGCTCACCGGTCACACCCTCGCAGGGCACTCGCGCGAGGCGAAGGACGCGGGCTGCGACGCGTTCCTCACGAAGCCTTGTCTGCCGGACACGCTCGTGCTCGAGATTCGCCGTCTCCTGTCGCGCAGCGAAGGCGATCCGCGAGGGGCGCCGTCGCAGCCAGAGAGAACGACCTGACGCATCGCGGGAACGCAACACGGACGACCGGCGACATCAGCGCGGCGCACACGATCTGACGAGATCAGCGACGCTCACGCCGCGAGCGGGGCCCGCGAGACCGCGAAACACGCAGAGGCGCTCCCGGATCGCCTCGACTTGACTGCGGCACCACCTGACTATTCCCACCACATCCTTTCTGGCTAACTGATCGCCTGAGAGACAAGAGGGAACAAGGATGGCGGGGGTGACCAGAAAAAAAGCTGGAAAGAACGCGACAGAGGGCGCGGACTCAGCGCACGGACGCACCCTGCGCGGACGCCCCTCGGCGGTGCCCCTGCGCGCGCCGAAGCGGGGCTCGACGTCCGCCGCGGGGAGCGGGCCTCGCTCCGCAGGACCGGCTACCCTGCGAGCCAGGGTGCCCAGGCGATCGAAGGCGGACGCGGAGCGGCTCGCTCCGCGGAGCGATGCGGCCGAGCGCGAGCGGCTCGAGGCGCAATGCCAGCGGCTGGAGCTCCGCGCCGAGGCGGCCGAGCGGATGCTCCGCGAGACGGTGTCCACCATCTCGCACGACCTCAGGAATTCGCTGAGCGTCATCGTGGTGAGCGCTCGCATGCTGATGCGATCGGTCCCTCAGGAGGGATCGGGGCGCAGGCAGCTCGAGGCGATCACCCGCGCGGCGGACGAGATCAACCAGCTCGCGCAAGACCTGGTCGATGCCATGAGCATCGAGAGCGGCTCGCTGAAGATCGGCAAGGGCGCGCACGAGGTCGAGCCCATCCTCGACAGGGCGATCGAGCTCGTCGGGCCGACGGTCGCGCTGAAGCCGCTCGAGATCACGAAGGAGCTGCCGCACGACGTGCCCCCCATCGCGTGCGACCGGGATCGCATCGTCCAGGTGCTCGCGACCCTGCTCGGCAACGCCATCCGCTTCACCCCCAAGGGCGGACGCATCACGGTGCGCGCGGAGGTCTCGGGCACGGACGCGCGGTTCTCGATCTCCGACACCGGCCCGGGCATCGCGTCGGAGATGCAGCCGCTGCTCTTCGCCCGCCACGCGCCCGCTCGCCGCCCCCTGGGACAGGGGATGGGGCTCGCGGCGTTCGTCACGAAGGGCATCGTGGAGGCGCACGGCGGCGCGATCTGGGTCGAGAGCTCGCCCGGCCAGGGCAGCACGTTCTTCTTCACCATCCCCGCGGCCGGGCTCTCGGTGCGCGCCCCCGAGACGGAGCGCGCCTAGCTCCGCCGGAGCGCCGAGAGCCAGCGGCGGAGGATGGCGCGCCCCTCCGACAGCTTCTGCAGCGACGCCCACTCGTTGCGCTGGTGCGCCTGGGCGTTCTCGCCGGGGCCGAAGTTCACGGCGGGCACGCCGAGCTCCGCGAAGCGGGCCACGTCAGTCCACGCCTGCTTCGGCTCCACCGCGGCGACGCCGGCCTCGCGCAGCGCCACCACGAGCGGGTGCGACGCGTGCGGCGGCGCCGAGGGGCTCAGGTCGCGCCAGGCGATCTCGGCGCGGCCGGCGACGAGCGCCTCGATCGTCCGCTGCGCCTCCTGGATCGACGTGTCGGGCGGGAAGCGATGGTTCAGGTTCATCGTGAACTCGTCGGGCACGACGTTCCGCCCGCGCCCCCCCTGCGCCATCGTCGCCGTGGTCACGGCCCGGTAGGTGAACCCGTCGATCTCGACCTCGCGCGGCGCGAGCGCGGCGAGCTCGACGAGGAGCGGGCCGGCCTTGTAGATGGCGTTCTCGCCCTGCCACGGGCGCGCGCTGTGCGCCGTGCGCCCGCGGAACGTCAGCCCCGCGTGGAGCGAGCCGCTCGCGCCGAGGCTCAGCTTGTTGTCGCTCGGCTCGAGGCACACCGCGAGATCGAGCGCGCGGAGCTCCGGCTCGCGCTCGATCACCAGTGCGAGCTCGTTCTCCAGGTAAGGCCCTTCCTCCCGCGCGTAGAACACGAGCGTCAGATCGACCCCGGCGATGTCCTCCCGCTCACCCTCCGCGAGGTCGAGCATCAGCGCGAGGCCGGACTTCATGTCGCTCGCGCCGGGGCCGTAGAGGCGATCCCCCTCGATCCGCGGCGGCCCGTCGTGCGAGGTGCGGACGACGTCGAGGTGCCCGGCCAGCGCGATCTTCGGGCCGCCCGTGCCCTGCGTCACCTGCGCCACCAGCGAGTCGCCGTGGCGGCGCACCGGCGCGGCGAGCCGAGCCCGCCCGAGCCGCTCCGCGACCTCCGCGCAGAGCGCCTGCTCTTCCCCCGTGGGCGAAGGGACAGAGCACAGCCAGAGCAGCGTGTCCGCGAGGCCTGCCTCGGCCGCCGCGCCCCGGTCGCGCTGGACGCTCACACCGGCACCGCGAAGTCGCGCAGCGCCGCGTTCAGCGACACCTTGCGGTCGGTCGCCTCGCTGCGCTTGCCGATGATGAGCGCGCAGGGGATCGAGAACTCCCCTGCGGGGAAGCGCTTCGGCCGCGTGCCCGGGATCACGACGCTGCGCGCCGGCACCCGGCCGCGGTGCTCGACGACCTCGGGCCCCGTGACGTCGAGGATCGCCGTCGACGCGGTGAGCACCACGCCGGCGCCGAGCACCGCCTCCTCCTCGACCACGACGCCCTCGACCACGATCACGCGGGAGCCCACGAAGACGCCGTCCTCGATGATCACCGGCCGCGCGCCCGGGGGCTCGAGCACCCCGCCGATGCCGACGCCCCCGGCGAGGTGGACCCCGCGCCCGATCTGCGCGCAGCTGCCGACCGTCGCCCACGTGTCGACCATCGACCCCGAGCCGACCCACGCGCCGATGTTCACGTAGCCGGGCATGACGATCGCGCCCTGCTCGAGGAACGCGCCGTACCGCACCGTCCCCGGCGGGACGACGCGCACGCCCGCCTTGTCGAGCCCTCGCTTGAGCGGGATCTTGTCGTGGAACTCGAAGGGGCCGACCTCCATCAAGCTCATGCCGCGGAGCGCGAAGTAGAGCAGGATCGCCTCCTTGATCCACGCGTGCGTCACCCACCGGTGCGCGGCGCCCTCGCCCGCCGCGCCCTCGCCGCCCGCTTGCGGGGCGTGGTCGCGCTCGGCGACGCGGAGCTCGCCTTGATCGAGGCGCTCGATCGTGCGGAGGACCGCGGCCTCGTGCGCGGGCGAGCGCAGGAGCTCGCGGTCGCGGAAAGCCGCCTCAACAAGGGACCTCAAGGATTCGTCGGTGGCCATGGCGCCGCCTTTAGCACGGCCGCGCCACCACCGGCACCGGCCTCAGAACGTCATCGTGACGACGCGGCCGCCGGCGCCTTCAACGAGCTCGATGCGCGCGCGGCGCGCGACGACGCGGGCCACGGCGACGGCGCGCTCGCCGCCGTCGCGCACCACCACGTCGAGCGCGACCGCCGGCGCCGCCTCGCGCGGGCTCCGCTCCGCGATCCGCACGGTCGAGCGCCCGTCCGGCAGGCGAGACACGGCGAGGTGAGGGCTCGCGACGCCGGCGGCGCTGACCATGCCGACGGCGAGCTCCATGAGCCCGCTCACGGCGCGCACGTCGCCCTCCACCTCGTTGGCGCGGCCGTCCGAAGACACGACCGAGATGCCGACGACCGGCCGCCCCTCGGCCGCCGTGGCGCTCCAGTTGCGGAGCACGTCGATGAGATCGAGCGGCGTCGGCCGCAGCTCGAGCGTCGCCATCACGAGCTCGGACAGGCGCAGCGCGCCGCTCAGCTCCCGGGCCGTCCTGCGGACCGACGCCTCGAGCGCGAGCCGCTGCCGCGCGTCGATGCCGCGCTCGGCGCCGCCGCGCTCCCCGCGGCCGCGGACCGGGGCGCGCCCGGGCGCGGCGCCGGCCGCGGCGCGCGACAGCTCGTCCGTGAGGCGCGCGACCTCGACGCCCGCGTGGCCGAGCACGGCGCACGCGGCGTCGGCCGCCGCGGCGTCGCCCGTCTCGACGAAGCCGTCGCGGACCGCCGCGGAGAGGCTGTCGAGGGCAGAGACGAGCGCCGCGCACCCCTCGCACACCTCCGGCAGCGCGAGGGCGACCCCGCGCGGCCCGACGCGCCGTGATCCGAGCAGGTGCGCGAAGCTCTCGATGCCTGCAGCGCCGTCCCGCGCCGCGCCGAGCGCAGCCGCGAGCCGCTCGCCGAGCATCAGTTCGTCGCGCTCGGAGCGACCTCGTAACCTGCGAAGAAGTAGGCGATCTCGCGCGCCGCCGTCGCCGTCTTGTCGGAGCCGTGGACCGCGTTCTCGCCCACGTTCGCCCCGTACAGCTTGCGGATCGTCCCCTCCGCCGCCTTCGCCGGATCGGTCGCGCCGATGACCTCGCGGTACTTGGCGACCGCGTCCTCGCGCTCGAGGGCCATCACCAGGATGGGGCTGCGCGACATGAACGTCACGAGCTCGTCGAAGAAGCCGCGCCCCTTGTGCTCGGCGTAGAAGCCTTCGGCCTCCGCGCGGGTCAGGTGGATGCGCTTCATCGCTTTGACCGTGAAGCCCTCCTTCTCCAGGCGGGCGATGATCGCTCCGGCCGAGTTCTTTTCCACCGCGTCAGGCTTGATGATTGAGAGAGTTCGCTCGAGGGCCATGGGCGGCCCAGTTAGGCGAAAACTCTGAGATTTGCAAGCGCCACGCGCGCCCGCGCGGTGCCGCACAGCGCGCTGCGCGCGCGGCGCGCTGTGCGGCACCGCGCGCCACGAGCGCCGCCGCGCGATCTCGTCGTTCCCGTCCGCCTGCGGCCGCGGCCGTCCCGGCTGCGCCCGCGCTGCGCTGCGGCACCTCCGCGTCACCTCGGGTCGGCCTGTCCGCCGGCCCGCGCGCCTCTCTGCGCTTTCCTCGACCTCTCTCTTCACCTCCTGCTCACCGCCCTTCCGTCTCGTGGAGACGACGCGCGACACGCGAGATCGCCATCAAGCTGTCACAATGCGCTGCTACATCCATCGGCCATGCCGAGCCACGTGCTCATCGTCGAGGACGAGCGCGACCTTCAGCGCGTCCTCACGTACAACTTTCGTCAAGCTGGGTTCGATGTGGTCTCCGCCGGGAGCGGAGAGACAGCGCTCCGCGCGGTCAAGGAGGAGCGGTTCGATCTCGTCCTCCTCGACCTGATGCTCCCGGACATGTCGGGAACCGAGATCTGCCGCCGCCTCAAGCAGAACCCGCAGACCTCAGCGGTCCCCGTCATCATGGTCACGGCCAAGGGGGAAGAGATCGACCGGATCGTCGGCTTCGAGCTCGGGGCCGACGACTACGTCGTCAAGCCGTTCAGCGTGCGAGAGCTCATCCTGCGCGCCCGGGCGATCCTGAAGCGGTCCGAGAGCCCCACGTCGGCCCCGGAGAAGTTCGACTTCGGGATCCTGCGGGTCGATCGGGCCGCGCACCGGGCCTGGGTGCAGGAAAACGAGATCGCGCTGACGGCGCTCGAGTTCCGCCTGCTCATGATGCTCCACGACCGCCGCGGCCGGGTGCTCTCGCGCGATCTCCTGCTCGACGAGGTGTGGGGGTCGCACGTCGACGTCACCGCGCGCAACGTCGACACGCACGTGAAGCGGGTCCGCGAGAAGCTCGGGGCGGCGGGCGACTACATCGAGACAGTGCGCGGGGTCGGCTACCGGTTCCGCGCCGAGCCCGAGGTCGCGTAGGGCCCTCATGCGCGCGCTGAGGCGGCTCGGCATCGGCGCGAAGCTCGTGGTGGCGACGGTGTTCGTCCTGCTCGTGGCGGGCGTCCCGGTCGAGCGCCTCGCCGCGCGCGACATGGAGGCGGCGCTGCTCGCGGAGCACAGCCCGCGCGCCGCCGTCGACGCGGCCGTCTGGCGCTCGCGGCGCGCCATGCTGATCGGCATGGGCGCCGTGATCGTCGTCGCCATCTCGGTCGGCGCCGCCACCACCTTCTTCATCACGCGCCCCATCCGGAGGCTGACCCGCTTCGCGCTCGCGATGTCCGAGGGCGACCTGTCGACGCGCGCGCCCCTGCGCGGCTCGGGCGAGCTCCGTCAGCTCGCGCGCGCGCTGAACCACCTCACGAGCGAGCTGTCCCGCTCCATCGCCGACGTCCGGACCGAGCGCGACCTGCTCGCGGGCATCCTCGACGGCATGAGCGAGGGCGTGCTCGTGCTCGATCGCGACGGGCGGATCGTCCTCGCCAACCGGGCGCTGCGCGCGATGGCCCCGCTCGGCGACGACGCGCTCGGCCGCTCGGTCATCGAGGCGATCCGGAACGCGCGGCTCACCGAGGCGATCCAGCTCGCCGGCAAGCGCGACGAGCCTGTCGACGTCGAGGTGGAGCTCGGCCGGACGCTGCCGAGGCGGCTGCTCGTGCGGGTGTCGCGCCGGAAGAGCCCGGCGGGGCTCGGGCCCGACGCGCGCGACGCGCGCGGCCTGGATCACGACGGCGCCTCGGCCGAGCCGGGGCTCATCGCGGTGTTCCACGACGTCACCGATCTCCGCCGGCTGGAGACGATCCGGACCGACTTCGTCGCCAACGTGTCCCACGAGCTGCGGACGCCGGTCACCGCCATCAGCACCGCCGCCGAGACGCTCCAGCTCGGAGCGCTCCAGGACCCCGACGAGGCCGCCGAGTTCGTCGACGTGATCGATCGGCACGCGAAGCGCCTCCGCCACCTCGTCGACGACCTGCTCGACCTCTCGAAGATCGAGGCGAAGAACTTCCGCCTCGCGCTGGCGGAGCTCGATATAGCCCCCGCGATCGAGCACGTGACGCACCTGCTCGGCGAGGCGGCGCGCCGCCGCCGGGTCACGGTGACCGTCGACGCCGCCGCCCTCCCGCCCGCGCGGTGCGACCGCCGCGCGCTCGAGCAGGTGCTCATGAACCTGCTCGACAACGCCATCAAGTACGCGGGCGAGGGCGCCCACGTCACCGTCAAGGCGCGCTCGCTCGACCAGCAGGTGACGATCGCCGTCGCCGACGACGGGCCCGGTATCCCGCCCCACCACCTGGGCCGCATCTTCGAGCGGTTCTACCGCGTGGACGCCGGCCGCTCGCGCGACCTCGGCGGCACGGGGCTCGGCCTCGCCATCGTGAAGCACCTGGTCGAGCTGATGAACGGTTCGATCGAGGTCGAGAGCGCCATCGGCCGCGGCACCCAGTTCACCGTCCGCCTCTCGCGCGCGGCGTGAGCCCGCAGAGTCAGGAAAAACCGGTACTCACCGTTCCACCCTGCTGTCACGCGGCTGTCACAGAACTCGATTACGCCTGATGTTGCATGGCTCGAATTCTGCTCACCCTGGCGATGTTCCTCCTGGCCGCTGGATGCGGCCGCTCCGATGCCCCCCAGGACACCGGCTCGCTGCCCGGCGCGAACAAAAACGCCGCGCCGCAGCCGACCGCTGACGGGGAAGTCACCCTGACGGGCGCGGGCGCGACGTTCCCGTACCCTCTTTATACCAAGTGGATCGCTGAGTTCCAGAAAGCCAACACCAAGGTCAAGATCAACTACCAGTCCATCGGCTCCGGGGGCGGCATCCGGCAGATCACCGAGCGGACCGTCGATTTCGGCGCCACCGACGCCCCGATGACCGAGGAGCAGCTCGGAAAGGCGGCAGGCATCCTGCACCTGCCGACCTGCCTTGGCGCGGTCGTGCTGACCTACAACCTCGAGGGCGTCCCGTCGGGCCTGAAGCTCACGCAGGAGGCGGCCGCGAACATCTTCCTCGGCAAGATCAAGAAGTGGAACGACCCGGCGATCCAGAAGGAGAACCCGGACGTGAAGCTCCCCGAGAAGGAGATCGCGACGGTCCACCGCTCGGACGGCAGCGGGACCACCAAGATCTTCGTCGACTACCTGAGCGCGGTCAGCCCGGAGTGGAAGAGCGGGCCCGGGGCCGGGACCAGCGTCAACTGGCCGGGGGGCCTCGGCGCCAAGGGCAACGACGGCGTCGCCGCCCTCATCTCCAGCACGCCCGCCGCGATCGGCTACATCGAGCTCGCGTACGCGATGCAGAACAAGCTCACGTTCGCGTCGCTCAGGAACAAGAGCGGCAAGTTCGTCGCCCCGTCGCTCGAGAGCACGACGGCCGCAGGCGCCGGCGCCGCCGCCAAGATGCCGGACGATCTCCGGATCTCGCTCGTGGACGCCGAGGGGGAGGACGCGTATCCCATCGCCGGCTTCACCTACATCCTCGCGTACCAGGAGCAGAAGGATCTCGCGAAGGGGAAGGTGCTCGCCAGCTTCATGAAGTGGGCGATGCGAGACGGCCAGAAGTTCACCAACGACCTCCACTATGCGCCCCTGCCCGCGGCCGTCGTGGAGAAGGTCAACGCGAAGCTCGCCGCGCTGGCGGGCCCGGACGGCAAGCCCCTGCTCGCCCCATAGCAACCCTGAAGGAAGGCCCGCCAGCGGCGGCAGCGGCGGTCTCCGCCGTGCGCCGCCGCCGCGGTGCGTGCAGGTAGGTCATGAGCACGGTAGAAGTTCCGATGCAACAAGCTGCCTCGCCGGCGCAAGGGGTCGACCCGGCGCGCGGGACGCGCGGCGCGGACCGAGCGTTCCGCGCGATCCTGACGGTGTTCGGCCTGACGGTGCTCGCGGTGCCCGCGCTGATGGTGCTGGAGCTCATCCGGTCATCGCGGCTCGCGATGGACAAGTTCGGCCTCGGGTTCCTCACCGGGAGCGTGTGGGACCCGGCGCGCGAGCAGTTCGGCGCGCTCCCGTTCATCTACGGCACCGTCGTCACCTCGCTGATCGCCATCGTGCTCGCGGTCCCCGTCTCGCTGGGCCTCGCGATCTTCATGTCGGACCTGGCGCCCCACCGGATCCGCAAGCCGCTCAGCTTCATGGTCGAGCTGCTCGCGGCCATCCCGAGCGTCGTCTACGGGTTCTGGGGCATCGCCGTGCTCCGCCCCTGGCTCAGGGACACCATCGAGCCGGTCCTGATCAAATACTTCGGGTTCCTGCCCCTCTTCGAGGGCCCGCCGCTCGGCTTCGGCATGTTCGCCGCGGGTGTCATCCTCGCGATCATGATCGTGCCCACGATCACCTCGGTGTCCCGCGAGGTGATGCAGGCGGTCCCCCAGCTGCACCGCGAGGCGGCGGTCGGCCTCGGCGCGTCGGCCTGGGACGCCATCCGCTACGCGGTCCTGCCGTCCGCGCGCTCGGGCATCATCGGGGCCATCATCCTCGGGCTGAACCGGGCGCTCGGCGAGACCATGGCGGTCACCATGATGATCGGCAACGTCCCCAAGGTGAGCGCCTCGGTCTTCCACCCCGGGTACTCGATGGCGAGCGTCATCGCGAATGAGTTCGTCGAGGCGACCAGCGACATGTACGTGTCGGCGCTGTCGAAGATCGCGCTGCTCCTCTTCGGGGTGGCCCTTCTCCTCAACCTCTTCGCCCGGTGGCTCGTGAGCTCGACGAAGAGCAAGCTGGAGCAACGCGCATGAGCAGCGAGACCCCTCCCCCCTTCGCGAGGCCCTCCGGCGCCCCCCGGCGCACGCTGCTCGCGCCCGCCCCGGGCGAAAGCCTGCGCCGCGCCCGCGGATACTTCTTCGAAGGGCTCTGCGTCGCGAGCGCCGTCGTCGTCCTGATCCCGCTCTTTCTGATCTTCCTCTACGTCGTCAGCAAGGGCGTCAGCGGGCTGTCCCTCGACTTCTTCACCCAGCTCCCGAAGCCGGTCGGCGACGCGCGGAGCGGCATGGGCAACGCGGTCGTCGGCACGCTCATCCTGATCGCCATCGGCTCCGGAATCGGGCTGCCGACAGGCATCCTCGCCGGCATCTACCTGGCGGAGATCGGGCGGGGCAAGCTCGCGAGCGCGATCCGGTTCATCGCGGACGTGCTCGGCGGCGTCCCGTCGATCACCATCGGCGTGTTCGTCTACGCGCTCGTCGTTGTCACGATGAAGCGGTTCTCCGCGCTCGCCGGCGGCATCGCGCTGGCGATCGTGATGCTCCCGACGGTGACCCGCACGACGGAGGAGCTGCTCAAGCTCGTGCCACCGCACCTCCGCGAGGCGTCGCTCGCCCTCGGCGTCCCGGAGTGGCGCACGAGCCTCTTCGTCGTGCTCCGGACGGCCTCTCCCGGCATCGGCACCGGCGTGATGCTCGCCGTGGCGCGCATCGCCGGCGAGACCGCGCCGGTGCTCCTCACCGCGCTGGGCTCGCAGTACTGGAGCTTCGCCATCGACCGTCCCATCGCCTCGCTGCCCGTGCAGATCTGGCGCAACGCGACATCGCCCTACCCCCAGTGGCAGCAGGAGGCGTGGACCGGCGCGCTCGTGCTGATCGCCATCGTGTTCTTCCTGAATCTGCTCGCCCGGATCGCCACGTCTCGCAGCATCAAGGCGCGTTAGTCAAGGCGCGTTAAAGGACTCGATGAGCTCGTTCAACTCACTGCGCAATCCACAGACCGGGGAACGTCGCCGTGGGCTCGACCCGGACGGCGCCGACCGCCGCTCGGTCGAGTCAGAGACCGACGAGCCGCCCGCGAAGATCAGCGTCACCCGGCTGAACGCTTATTTCAATAAATTCCACGCGATCCACGACATCACGTTGAACATCCCGGACGGCCATGTCACCGCGGTCATCGGCCCGTCCGGGTGCGGCAAGTCGACGTTCCTGCGCTGCCTCAACCGGATGCACGAGCAGGTGCCTGGGGCCACGGCGAAGGGCTCCGTCATGATCGATGGCGTGAACATCTACGACAAGGCCGTGGACCCGGTGCGGCTGCGCCGCCGGGTCGGCATGGTGTTCCAGAAGCCCAACCCGTTTCCCACCATGTCCATCCGCGAGAACGTCCTGGCCGGCCACAAGCTGAACGGCATCTCGGTGAAGGACCCCACCGGACTCGTCGAGAAGTGCCTGCGCCACGTCGCGCTCTGGGACGAGGTGAAGGACAAGCTCGACCAGTCCGGCCTCTCGCTCTCCGGCGGCCAGCAGCAGCGGCTCTGCATCGCGCGCGTGCTCGCGGTCGAGCCAGAGGTCATCCTGCTCGACGAGCCGTGCTCAGCGCTCGATCCCATCGCGACCGCGCGGATCGAGGAGCTCATCGACGAGCTGAAGCAGCGATATACTTGCGTGCTCGTCACGCACAACATGCAGCAGGCCGCGCGGTGCTCTGACTACACGGCTTTCTTCTACATGGGGGATCTGGTGGAGTTCGACAGAACACAGACAATCTTCACCAACCCCAAGGAAAGTAAGACCGAAGATTACGTCACCGGTAAGTTCGGCTGAGGGGAATGGGGAGATTCATGCCGACGTCGCACACGAGCAAGGTCTACGAGCACGAGCTACGCACGCTGCGAGAGAAGCTGCTGCTGATGGGCAGCCTGGTCGAGGAGATGATCCAGAAGGGCTCGACCGCGCTCGCGACGCGCGACACGGGCCTCGCCAAGGCGACCATCCGGCTCGACCGGCGGATCAACAGCCTGGAATGCGAGGTCGACGAGCTCTGTATGCGCATCCTCGCGACGCGCCAGCCGGTCGCGTCCGACCTGCGCTTCGTCACCACGGCGCTCAAGATCGTCACCGACCTGGAGCGGATCGGCGATCTCGTGGTGAACGTGTGCGAGCGGGTGCAGGAGCTCAACGAGGAGCCGCCGCTCGCGCCGGCGTCGGAGCTGCAGGGGCTCTCGGACGAGGCGATCGAGGTGGTGCACGAGGCGCTCGACGCGCTGGTCGCCCGCGACTGCGAGCGCGCGAAGCAGCTGCTCACGCGCGACGACGTGATCGACGAGCACTACGCCCGCATCTTCCAGGAGGTGCTCCTGACGATGAGCCGCGATCCGAGCACCGTGTTCCGGGCCACGCGGATCCAGTCGATCGCGAAGTACCTGGAGCGCATCGCCGATCACGCGATGAACATCGCCGAGTCGGTCGTCTTCCTCGTGAAGGGGACGGACATCCGGCACAACAACCGCCTGAAGGAGAACGACCCGCTCTCCACGCCGCCGCCGCCCGGCCTGCGGCTGCGCTAGGCGCCGGCGCTGCCCGGGGGCGCCGCACCGCCGTGCCCGTGCGCGTGGCCATGGTGCTCGTCGGGCCCGTGCTCGCCGCCGCAGCGGGCGTCCTCCCAGCCGACCCAGTAGGGGCCGTCCGGGCCGTGCTCGCGCTTCCAGATCGGCAGGCGCGCCTTGATGCGGTCGATGAGCAGGCGGCACGCGCGGAAGGCCTCGCCCCGGTGCGGCGCGCTCGCGGCGCAGGCCACGGCAGCGTCGCCGATGTGGAGCACGCCGACCCGGTGCGTCGCGGCGACGCGCACGCCGGGGATCTCCGCGGCGAGCTCCGCGAGGATCCGCTCGAGCTCGGCCTCGGCCATCGTCCCGTAGGCCTCGTACTCGAGCAGCGTGACCGACCGGCCGTCGTTCACGTCGCGGACCACGCCGAGGAACGTGGCGATGCCGCCCGCGCCGGGGTGCGACACGGCGGCGATGAGCTCGTCGAGGCCGAGCGGCTCGGTGCGGATCCGGCTCACGGCGCGCTCCTCTGGAAATGGCCGGAGCGGCCTCCGCTCTTCTCGAGGAGCTTGATCTCCGAGATCACCATCTCCCGATCGATCCCCTTGAGCATGTCGTAGATCGTCAAGCACGCGGCGCTCACCGCCACCATCGCCTCCATCTCGACCCCGGTGCGATCGAGCGCCTCCGCCGCGGCGGTCACCCGGATCGCCGCGGAGGGCTCGTCCACGTCGAGCTCGACCGCGACGTGCGTGAGCGCGATCCCGTGGCAGAGCGGGATGAGCTCGGGCGTGCGCTTCGCCGCCATGATCCCCGCGATCCGCGCGGCGGCCAGCACGTCGCCCTTCGGCGCGTCGTGGCGCGCGACCCGGGCGATCGTCTCGGGGCGCATCAGCACGGCGCCCGACGCGACGGCGCGGCGGTGCGTGACCGGCTTGCCTTCGACAGGCACCATGCGGGCCTCGCCGCTCGGGGAGAGGTGGGTCGAGAGCGCTTGGCCCTCGCCGGGGCGATCAGGGGTTCGCGACATCCCCGGGAATCTGACACGGCAGCCCGCGGGACCGGAAGCCGAACCGTGTCCCGGGGCGGCGCCGGTCCGTTACCGCGTGAGGCGCCGCCTCAGCCACCGCGTGAGGCGCCGCCTCAGCCGCCGCCTCAGCCGCCGATCGCGCGGATCGACACCGAGGACGCCGTCTCCTCGGTGCAGCCCTTCCAGACCGTGCCGTCCGGCTTCAGGCGCCACGCCTCGTCGAGGCGCCGGCGGATCGCCGCGTGGTCGCCGACCTGCGCCTCGCGCGAGGCGTCGACCCCATCGTCCGTGGCGAGGCACGGCCGGAGCACGCCCGTCGACGAGACGCGCAGGCGGTCGCAGCTCTCGCAGAACGTGTCGCTCGTGCCGGTGATGAACCCGACGCGGAGCGACGGGTCGTGGCGGGCCCGGACGTACCTGGCCGGGCCGAGGCCCGGGTCGGTGGCCGCCTCCTCCTCGAGGAGGTGCTCGGCGAGGCGCGCCCGCATCTCGGCCGCCGTGACAAGGTGCTCGCCGACGAGCCTGGCCCCCTCCGCGATCGGCATCACCTCGAGGAAGCGCGGGATCATCCGCAGCTCCCAGGCCCAGAGCGCGATGCGCTCGATCTCGTCGTCGTTCACGCCGCGGAGGACGACCGTGTTCAGCTTGATGCCGGAGAAGCCCGCCGCGATCGCGGCGCCGAGGCCCTCCAGCACCCGGGCGAGCTCGCCGCCGCGGGTCACCTCGCGGAAACGCTGGGGATCGAGGGTGTCAATCGAGACGTTCAGGCGGTGCAGCCCGGCGTCGCGGAGCGGCCCGGCGAGCCGCGCGAGCTGCGACGCGTTCGTCGTGAGGGCCAGATCCTCGAAGCCGAGCGAGGCGAGGCACGCGACGATGGAGACGATCTCGGGGTGGAGGAGCGGCTCGCCGCCGGTCAAGCGGACCCGCCGGACGCCGGCGTCGCGCAGCGCCTCGAACATGGTGCGCCAGGCGGACGTCATCAGCCGGCCGTCGGTGTAGCCGTCGTGGCGGGACGGGCGGCAGTAGGTGCACGCGAAATCGCACCGGTCCGTGACCGAGATGCGCACGCTCCGCGGCGCGGGCCTCGGCTGCGCGCCGGGCGCATCGACGTCCCGGTACGGGATCGCGGCCGCCCGGCGCGGGGCGTCTCCGCCGCCGAGGAGCGGCAACGAGCGCCGCCGCAAGGCCGATGTGTCGACGGAGAGGGGCGCCGGGTCGAGGCCAGTCGAAGAAGGCATGCTGTCCCTCGCGGCCCGCTAGCCGCCCGCCACCGGCGGGATGAGCGCTACCTCGTCGCCGAAACCTACAGGATCGCTCGGCGTCGCATACATGCCGTTCACCGCCACCCGGATCGATCCCTTGTAAGGAGCGAGCCCAGGATATCGGGCGCACACGTGCTCCAGGAGCTCCGCCGCCGTGCAGGGGCCAGCGAGCGGCAGCGCGACTTCTCCGGCGCCGAGAACATCTCTCGCACCTGCGAATGCAAGCACGCGAACAGCGGCATCCATGGGCGGAACCTAGCATCGCTGCGCTGCCGCGACACGACGAACTGGGGCCGAGCGCCCCCGGGAGGCCCCCGCGAGATGAGCCTACCGGGCAGGGCCGGCACGGCTATCATCGGACCGCTCACCGCCATGTCCGAAGAAGGCTTTTTACCGGGCACCATCCTGGCCGGTCGCTATCAGGTCCGTCGCGAGCTGGGGCGCGGCGGCATGGGGGTCGTCTATCTCTGCCGCGATCTCGTGATCGACGAGCGCGTCGCCGTGAAGCTCCTCGACCGGCCAGGCGCGGCCGCGCGCCCCGAGGACGCCTGGTGGTTCCAGGAGGAGGCCCGGGCGCTCGCCGGGCTGTCGCACCCGGCGCTCGTGAAGGCCCGCGACTTCGGGTCGCTCGCCAACGGGACGCCGTACCTCGTGATGGACGCCGTGCCAGGGCGGTCGCTCCACGAGTGGCTCTACCTCGCCCGGCTCGAGGACCCGCTGCCCTGGCCGATCATCTGGAGCGTCATCGACCAGGTCCTCGGCGCGCTGGCGCACGCGCACGCGCGCGGCGTGATCCACGGCGACCTGAAGCCCTCGAACGTCCTCGTCGATCTGCAGCACGGCGGCGAGCCGCCGATCGTGCACGTGCTCGATCTCGGGCTCGCCTGGCTCATCCAGGACCGGATCGATCACCGGCTCGACGGCTCCCGGGAGAGCGAGCCGACCGTGCGCTGGGGCGCCGGCACGCCGGGCTGGATGGCGCCGGAGCAGATCCGCTTCGCGGCGCCCCACGTCGGGCCGGCGACGGACCTCTACGCGCTCGGCTGCATCCTCTACGCGCTGCTCGCCGGCGGCGAGGTCTACGACGGATCGAACGACGAGCTCCTCCAGCAGCACCGGAGCGCGCCGATCCCGGATCTGCCGCTGCCCTCGGAGGTGCCCGGCGACGTCGCGAAGTTCGCGAAGCGGCTGCTCGCGAAGCGGCCGTGGCACCGCTTCGACTTCGCGGGCGACGCGCGGCGGGTGTGGAAGCGGTTCGAGCCGCGCAGCGACGTGAACGTGGCCGCGACGCCGCTGCCGATCGCCTTGCTGACGAGCGGGCGGCTGCCCCCGAGCCGCAAGGAGCTGCTGACGCCCGAGCTGATCGAGCCTCCAGACGACGACCCGCCGCCGTCCGTGACGACCACCGGCCTGCTCGCCCTCCGGCCGAGCCCGTTCGTCGCGCGCACCGGCGAGCGGGCGCGGCTCATGGAGGTCGTGGCCGAGATGGTCGACGCGCCGAAGGCGATGCACCGGTTCGTCCTGCTCGCGGGCGAGGCCGGCGTCGGCAAGAGCCGGCTGGCCGAGTGGCTCTGCGAGGAGGTCCACGAGCGCGCGCTGATGGTGCCGCTGCGCGCGCGCTACCGGCGCATCGCGGCGCCGCTCGACGGCGTCCTCGGCGCGGTGACGCAGCACTACCGGCTGGAGCGGGCCGAGCGCGAGATCGTCGAGAAGGTCCTGATGAACCTCTGGGAGGTCCCGCCCGAGGACGAGGTCGGCAAGACGTGGGTCGCCGCGACCGCCGAGTGGATCAAGCCGTCGCCCCCCGGCAGCGAGGCGGTCGGCCCGACGGGGAAGCGCTTCCGCCTGGATCGCCCGGAGCTCCGCTGGCTGATCATCCGCAAGACGCTGGAGCGGATCGGCCGCGACCGGCCCGTGCTGCTCTGGCTCGACGACCTGCACTACGCCTCGTCGACGACGTTCGAGGGGCTCCTCACGCTCCACCGCGACGCGCCGAACACCGGCCTGCTCGTCGTGGCGACCGTCCGGAGCGAGGCGGTCGAGTCCGATCCGGTGGCGGCGAAGCGGCTGGAGGGCGCGCTCGCGGCGTACGGCGGGGAGCGGCTCGACGTCGCCCCGCTGAACCCGGTGCAGACGCACGCGCTGCTCCGGGAGACGCTGCCGCTCGACGACGCGGCGGCCGAGGCGGCGACGCAGCGGAGCAAGGGGAACCCGCTCTTCGCGCTGCAGCTCCTGCACGCGTGGGCGGGCGGCGGCCACCTCCAGCTCCGCGCGGGCAAGTACTTCGTGCCGAGGGGGTCGATGGCCGTGCAGGCGGCGACCACCGCCGACCTCTGGGAGGAGCGGCTCGCGGCGCTCCCGGAGGAGCTGCGGGCCGGCGCGCGCGCGGCCGCCGCGCTCGGCGGCGACATCCGGCGCGAGATCCTGCGCGAGATGCTCACCTCGCTCGACATCCCCGCGGACCGCGCGATCGCGTCGATGCAGCGCGCGCAGATCCTCCTCGCCGTGGGCGATCGCCTCCGCTGGCCGCACGCGCTGCTCCAGGAGCACCTGCTCTCGCAGCTCTTCCTCGAGCCGGACGCGGCGCGCGTCTTCCGCGCCGCCGCCGACGCGCTCGGCGCGCACCCGGCGGCGTCGAGCCGCCGCATCCTCCGGCACCGGGTGGTGAGCCTGCTGCGCGCCGGCGACACGGACGAGGCGGCGGCGCTCATGCACGCGCACGTGGCCGCGCACTGGCAGAGCTCGCGCGACATCGCCGCGACGCTGCGCGATCTCGCCGTGCTCGACGGCAAGCTGCCCGGGGGGAGCGACTCGCGCCCGGGCTTCAGGGGCGGCGTGGAGACGCGGCCCGTGCTGACGGGGACGCGGCTCGGGACGCAGCTGCGCTTCCGGGCCGAGGCGCTGCGGCTGGCGGGCAGGCTCGACGAGGCGCGGCGCGACGCCGAGGACGCGCGCCGCATCTTCGAGCACGCTGGCGACCGGGAGAACCAGGCGCACTGCCTGCGGCTGCTCGGGCACATCGCGTCGGACGTCGGCGCCGAGGCGCAGGGGCGGCGGCTCGTGGCGCGCGCGCACGCGATCTTCGACGAGATCGGCCACCGCCACGGGCAGGCGCAGTGCGAGGTGCTGCTCGGGGAGATCGACTTCCAGCTCGGCGAGCACGCGCGGGCGCGGGCGGTGCTCGCGTCGGGGGAGGCGCGGTTCCTGGAGGTCGGCGATCGGCTCGGCCGGGCGCAGTGCCTGCTCCTGCAGAGCATGGTCGAGCAGGCCGGGGCGCTCGCCGAGCCGGCGCGGGCGCTGCTCACGACCGCGCGCGCCGACTTCGACGCGATCGGCTACCGGCTCGGGCTGGCGCAGTGCGACCTGACGCTCTCGCACGTGGAGCACCGCCTCGGCCGCTTCGATGCGGCCCGCACCGGCGCGATCTCGGCGCGGCAGAGCTTCCGCGATCTGGCGAACCCGCGCGGCGAGGCGGGGTGCGAGCGGCTCCTCTCGATGGTCGCGCTCGACGCGGGCGCGCCGGAGCTCGCGGAGGAGCACGCGCTCGCGGCCGGCAGGCTCTACGAGACGCTGGCGGACCCGTGGGGCCTCGTCGAGGCGCGGCTGCTCTTCGCGCAGATCTCGCTTCACCGCGGGGACGCGGAGCAGGCGCGCGAGCACCTCGTCGCCTGCGAGGCGGTGGCGCTCGCCGAGGCCGAGCCCCGGCAGCACCGGCACCTGACGCTCGCGTGGCTCGCTTACCACGAGGGGCGGTTCCACGAGGCGGCGCGGGAGCTCGACGCGGCGCGGGCGTCCTTCAAGGACAGCCGGACCGGGGATCACACGCCGCAGCTCCTCGAGCGGTTCGCGAGGATGGGTTGGCCCAAGCCGGCGGGGACGCGGATCAGCGGATGGATGCGCACCCTAGCCCCCGCCTGACACGCCTGGCGTGGAGGATGGGGTCGGGTTTGATCAGCAACCGCCGGCGCGGAGGCGCACTCCTGTGCGCTGAGCACCGAAAACGTCGAGGTGGGCCCGTATCCGAAGCGGGCGAGCCCCGCTCGCTCAAAGGGGGAGCCAGAAGTCGGGGCCAAAGAGGCGGCGCGCGGCCTCGATCGTGCGGAGGGCGCGCGGGAGGTCGAGCTTCGCCTGGTGCTCGGCCAGCTGCACGACGTAGGGGATCCAGAGCGGCCGGCAGACGACCAGCGCCGCGAGGTGGAACTCGGCCTCCTCGGTCTGGCCTAGATCCGTCGCGACCTTCGCGAGGATGGTGTGCACCGGCACCGGCGAGCCGAGCGGCGCGATCGCCGTCGCGCAACGCCGCACCCCCTCCGCAGCCTGCTCGCTGGGATGACGCCGGAACTCCTGGAACGCCTCCTCGAGCTCGTGCTCGTCGCTGACCTGCTCCGGCAGGTGCTCCGCGACCAGCTTCTTCCAGTGCTCGACGAACGGCAACGCCGCGAGCGCGGCCGACCTGTCCGCATGGGCGACGAGCAGATCGGCCTCCTTCCAGTCGCCAGCCTCGCGGGCGAACTCGAGCCCGGAGACGACGCGGGCCTCCTCGTGAAGCCCCGGCTCCTTCGTCAGCAGCCACCGCTGCCAGTAGAGCGCCCCCCGAAAGGCCACGCGCGCAAGCGGCTCCTTGCCCTCGGCGCGCATCTGCAGCGCCACGCTGATGAGCGCGCTCTTGTGCCGCTGCACGTCCTCGACCACGAGGCTCGCCGGCCAGGCGCAGAGCCCGCACGCCTCGGAGATCATCGCGCGCCCCTCGCGCCGCGCGCTCGCTGCGCGCCGGCAGGCCGTGCAGAAGGAAACCTCTGCGACACAGAGCAACGCTACCACGACGCGCGCGCCACGCGAGAGGTCGTCAGGGGCAGGTGGGAGGCAGACCACAGCGCGACGCTCGCGGGCACGTGGACCTCCACCGAGGCTTCCTGCACAATGGACCGCTGGCGGCAGCGACCGAGCGGTGGGGACGGCGGCCGCTCGAGGTGCTGCGAGGTGCTGATTGACAGGCGAGCTCGTGAGGACAGTCCGGCAGCGTGGCGCTCGTGGCGGTAGGCGGCGCCGACCATGAGCCAGCGCGATCTCTACCACGCCGCGTTCGAGGCCGCCGAGGACGCGCTCCTGCTGCTCGAGGGCGGCCGCGTGATCGAGGCCAACCCGAGCGCGACGCGGCTGTTCGCGGGCAGCGCGGACGGCCTCCTCGGGCGCGCGCTCGCGGACCTCTCGCCGCTCCTTCAGCCCGACGGGCAAGACTCCGCCGGGGGTCTGAAGCAGCGGGTCGACGCCGCGAGCCGCGGCGAGCCGCAGCGGTTCCGCTGGCTCTTCCGGCGCCCAGGCGGAGGCCTCATCGTCGCCGACACGCAGCTCGCGCGGCTCGCCCTCCCCGACAGCGCCGCGCCGATCCTGCGCGCCGTCGTGCACGAGGAGGACAAGGAGCAGCGGCGGCTCTACGCGCTCGCCGTCGACATGCTCGGCATCGCGACGCTCGACGGGCGCTTCAAGGAGCTCAGCCCGTCGTGGGAGCGCACGCTCGGGTTCAGCCGCCAGGAGCTGATGGCGCGGCCCTACCTCGACTTCATCCACCCCGAAGACAAGGCGCGGACCCTCTCCGAGACCGATACGTTCTCGACGGGCGCGCAGACGCTCACCTACGAGAACCGCTTCCTCTGCAAGGACGGCTCGTACCGGTGGCTGGAGTGGAACGCGATGCTCGCGCTCGACGAGGGGCGCGTCTACTTCGTCGCCCGCGACGTGACGCGGCGCAAGAGCGCCGAGCTGGCGCTCCGCGAGTCCGAAGAGAAGCTGCGGGCGCTGTACGAGGGCATCCCGTACTACCTGACCGTCGTCGACAAGGACGCGCGGATCGTCTCCGCGAACCGGTCGTACCCCGGGGTCTCCGTGGAGGGCCTCCGCGGCCGGAGCCTCTACGATTTCACGGCGCCGGAGTACCGGGACACGGTGAGGCAGGCGCTGGAGACCGTGCTCACGACCGGCGGCCGGGCGCACTACGAGGTCATCGGCGCCGGGGCGAACGGCGGGCGGGCGTGGTACGCGAACCACGTCAGCGCGATCCCGGGCGCCGGGGAGGCCGCGAGCGCGCTCATCGTCTCGGAGAACATCACGGAACGCCGGCACGCCGAGGAGCAGCGCCGGCAGACCGAGGCGCGGTTCCACGCGGCCGTCGAGGCCAGCATGGACGCGTTCCTCACGATGACCTCCCGGCGCGACGAGAGCGAGGAGATCGCCGATCTCGTGATCACCGGGCTCAACGCGCGCGCCGCGGCGATGCTCTCGATGCCCCGCGAGGAGCTCCTCGGCAAGCGCCTCTCGGAGCTCGAGCACTCGGTCGAGGCCGACGTCCTGCTCGACAAGTGCCTGCGCGTCGTCCGGAAGGGCACGCCGCTCGAGGAGGAGATCCTCCTGCCGGCCCCGCCGGGCCAGGCGTCGCGCCCGGGTGCGTGGGTGCACCACCAGATCGTGCCGATCCAGGGCGGCGTGGCCGTGACGATGCGGGACACGACCGATCGCAAGCGGCTCGAGGACCAGCTGCGCCAGTCGATCGATCGCCTCGAGGCCTACGCCGAGGAGCTGGAGGGCAAGAACCGGATGCTCGCCGAGGAGAACGCCGAGCGCGAGCGGACCGCGAGCGTCCTGCGCCAGCAGCAGGAGGCGATCCGCGCGCTCTCGACGCCGATCATCCAGGCGTGGGAGGGCGTCCTCGTGCTGCCGATCATCGGCGCGCTCGACAGCGGCCGGGCCACGCAGATCATGGAGAAGCTGCTCGGGGAGGTCGTCCGCACGCAGGCCCACTTCGCCGTGCTCGATCTGACCGGCGTCGAGGACGTGGACGCGCCGACGGTCGACCACCTGCTCCAGGTGGCGCGGGCGGCGAGCCTGCTCGGCAGCCGCTGCCTCATCTCCGGGATCTCCCCCGGCGTCGCGCAGGCGATCGTGGAGCTCGGCAGCGACGCGCGGACGTTCGAGACCTTCGGCGAGCTCGAGGACGCCCTGCGCCACGCGCTGCGCGTGTCGGGCGCCCGGCTGCCGCGGGTGCGGCGCGGGCAGCGCTGAGGCGCCCGGCGGAGCCGCGCGCTACGCCTCGTCGGCCTCGATCTCCTCGCGGAGCTCCCGGGCCCGCGCCGCGTGGCGCGCCGCCTCGACGCCCTCGCCGATCGAGTCCGCGTACGTCGCGGCGCGGGCGTACGCCGCCGCCGCCGCCCGCAGATCGCCGCCCCGCTCGTAGTGGTGGGCGAGGAGGGCGGCGCACTCGTCTCCCAGCGCGCGCGCGCGGTGCTCGAGCCAGTCGGCGACGAGCAGGTGGATCCGCCGCCGGATCTTGAGGCTCAGCGTCTCGTAGGCGACCTCGCACGTCGCCTGCTCCGCGAAGACGTACTCGCGCTCGCCCGGGAACGTCGCCGGCGAGCGGAGCCGGATCAGCTGGCGCTCGCAGAGGCGCGCGAGCAGCTCGGCGGTGGACGCGCCGGCCCCGTGGCGCACCGAGAACGGCGGATCGAGGTCCTGGAGCTCCGCGAGGATGCGCTCGCTCGACATCGGCGAGCGCGCCTGCGGCGCGTCGTTCCGGAGCCGCTCGACCGCGCCCTCCCAGAAGGTCCGGCCGACGACGGCGGCCTGCGCGAGGAGCCCGCGCGCGTCGGCGTCCAGCCGATCGAGGCGGGCCTGGACCAGGCCGTGCACCGTCGGCGGCAAGCTCAGCGTGCCCAGCGCGTCCTCGCGGACGCGCCACGCGTCCCCCTCGGCCTCGATGGCGCCGGCGTCCACGAGGTGCTGGAGCATCTCCTCGACGGTGCGCGGGTTGCCCTCGGCGCGCTCGGCGAGCGCGCGCACGAGCTCAGGGTTGAGCTCGGGGACGCAGCGGAGCCGATCCCGGATCATCTCCTCCGCGTGCCGCCGCGCCAGCGGGAGCGCGTCGACGCGGACGTAGGCCTCCTTGGCGATGCCCCAGTCGGGGCGGCGCTCGTAGAGCTCGGGGCGCGCGGCGCACACGACGCAGAGCGGCAGCCCCTCGGCGTGCGCCACGAGCTCCTCGAGGAGATCGATCGTCGCGTCGTCGGCCCACTGGAGGTCGTCGCAGACGATCACCATCGGCGTCCGCTCGAGCGCGAACGTGACGAGGTGCGCCAGCGCGGAGGCGATCCGGCGCTTCGCCAGGACGCTGCCGCGCGCTGCGGAGTCGAGGAGCCCGGCGGGCGCAGGCCGCGCGCCCAGGATCGCCGCCAGCCGGGCGAGGATGTCGTCGAGATCGCTCGAGCCGAGCGGCCTCGCCAGCGACGGGGAGGGATCGAGCTCGTCGTCGTCCTCGTACCGCACGGCGCCGGCCCCCCTGCGCCCGGTGACGGTCGAGCTGATCGGCCCGCGCAGGGGGATGGACGACGCGCGGGTCACGACGGGCGACGCGCCGCCGAGCGCGGCCCGGGTCCCGGCGCCGGCGGCCTCCCGCTCGGCGCGGGCGCGCGCGCGCGCGGCGCGCAGCCGGAGCCAGCGCAGGCCGCGGCGCAGCTTGCGCAGGATGACCTGGGCCGGATCGGCCTCGAGGATCCCGAACCACCGGCGCAGCAGCGCGCCGGCCAGGCCGTAGCTCGTCTCGCGCGCGAGCGCCGAGCACTGCGCCAGGAGGACGAACGGCTCCCCGGGCGACGCGGAAGCGGGGCCGTGCTCGGACGCGGGCGCGCCGCCCTCCGGCGCGCCGCCGCGCAGGCCCGCGAAGAGCTCGGTGAGCATCCGCGTCCGGCCCACACCGGGCGCGCCGACCAGCGTGACGAGCCGCGGCCGGCGCTCGTGGAACGCGGTCTCGACGAGGTCGCGCAGGCGCTGCATCTCCGCGCCGCGCCCGACGAGGCGCGTCGCGATCCCGTGGAAATCGGGCGGCGCGGGCGCGTGGTGGGGCGGGCCCTCGCCGAGCACGCGGTAGCTCGGCGGCGCCGCGCCGCGCGCGGGGGGCTCCGGCGCGGCCCTGCTCGCGGCGGCGCCCCCCTCGAACGGCTCGACCCGGAACCGCCCGAGGACGAGCCGGTGCGTGTCGCGGCCGATCACGATCGCGCCGCGCGGCGCGCTCTGCTGGAGCCGCGCGGCGCCGTCGACCGCGTCGCCGATGACGGCGAGATCCTGGCGCGACGAGCCCGCGGCGCCGACGAAGACCCGCCCCGTCGTGATCCCGATCCGCACCGAGAGGTGCACCGATCGCGCCGCGCGCGGCAGCGCCAGGCGCGGGATCGCGGCCTGCGCGCCGAGCGCGGCGACGATCGCCCGCTCGGCGTCGTTGTCGGTCGAGCGAGGGACGCCGAAGACGGCCATGACGCGCCCGCCGATGGGCCGCTCGACCACGCCGTGCATCTGCTCGACGTGCTCCGCGAGCACCTGGTAGCAGCGGTCGACGACGTCCTTGACGTCCTCGGGGTCGAGCCGCGACGACAGCCCCGTCGCCTCGGACAGATCGGCGAACAGGACGGTGCACACCCGGTGCTCCCCGCCGTCGAACGGCGCGACGGCGCGGCCCCTCGGCGCGCTGCGGTCGGGGCTCACGGTCCCCCTCACGCCGCTGCTCTCCGGCGCCCACCGCGGCGGCGATGGCGGCGGCAGCGACGCCGGCCGCGGCGACGGCGGCGGGACCGACAGCGACGGCGGCGGCGGCAGCGGCGGCAGGTGGACGGCGGCGAAATCGAGCAACCCTTCGTCGTCGTCGTCGGCGGCCGCGCCCGGGCTGAAGGCGGGCGCGCGCAGGGTGTCGCGCGCCACCACGACGACGCTCGCGCGCTGGGCGGCTTCCAGGGCGGACCACATCTCGCCGAGGTTGTGGAACCGCTGCGCGGGGTGGATCGCGAGCGCCCGGCCGAGGACCGCCTCGACGTCGACGCTCGCGTTCACCCCGCGGGCGCGGAGGCTCGGCCGGAGCGCCTCGTCGCTCGACGAGACGAAGAGCTGGATCACGTCGCTGCCGGAGAGGGCGGGATGGCCGCTGGCGACCTCGATGAGGATGAGGGCCATCGCGTAGACGTCCGTCCACGGTCCCGTGGCGCCGAACCGCGGGCTGAACTGCTCCGGCGCGCCGTACTGCGGCGTGAAGGCGCGGAACGTTCGTCCCGTCTGCACGAGCGCCTCGGCGAACTTCGGTGTCTCGGCGAAGACCTTGGCGAGCCCGAAGTCGAGCACCTTCATGCGATCGCCGAGCAGGAACAGGTTGGCCGGCTTGACGTCGCGGTGAGAGACGTTGCCGTCGTGGGCGACGGCGAGCGCGGACGCGACCGGCGCGAGGAGCTTGAGCGTCTCGGCGAAGCTCCTCGGCGGGAGGTTCTGGGCGCGGCGGCGCTTGAGGTCCTGCTCCAGCGTCTCGCCCTCGAGCCACTCCATCACGATGTACGGCGTCCACGGCCCGTTCGGCGCGGCGGCGGCGCCGATGTCGAGCGCCTGGACGATGCCCATCGTCCGTCGCGAGAGCTGGTGGAGCAGGCGCGCCTCCTCGCGGAACTTGGCGAGGAACGCCTCCTGCTGATCAGGGCTCAGGCCCGTCGGGATCTTGAGGCACTTGACGGCGACCGGGGCGTCGAAGCCGAGGTGCCGGGCCCGGTAGACGACGCCGAAGGCGCCCTCGCCAGCCAGCGCCTCGACGGCGAACTGGCCGTCGATGATCGACCCTACCCAGCCGAACGGGTCGCTGGCCTGCATCGTTGCCTAGGCTACCTGTTGCGATGAACCACGAGCAAGGTGGCAGCGGCCGTCATCGAGCAGCGGCCGTCGTCGAGGGGATGTGCGCGGCGGGGCGGGCGTGGGGCCCCGCCGAACTCGCACAGGCCGCTCGTGCCGCCCTCGCTGCGCGAGGACGACACGAGCGGCAAAGGGTGCTCAGACAGCGGCCCGTCCCCACGCCCGCCCCGCCGCGCACATCCCCTCGACGACGGCTCCATCGGGGGGAAAGGGGGGCGGTCGGCGCGAGACGCTGGGCGGGATAGGCGCGGGCGGGGCGGTGAGCCGAGGAACGCGGACAGTGGGAAGATGAAGGGCGCTGTGGGCTCAGGTCGCGCCGGGCCAGCGGACGGCCGAGCTCATCTGACGATCGGGGTGAAGCAACCGATGGACGTGTCGATGCGGAAGTTCGACTCGGTCGTGCGGCGCTCGGCGAAGAAGAAGTCGAGCGCGTACTTGTTGCCCGGCGTGATGCCGAGCTCCTGCGCGCGCGCGTCGAGGTCGATCGTCGCGCTCTCCGGCTTGTGAATACCGCCCAGATCGATCGCGAGATGGCCGTTGATGAAGGTGAAGAGGTCGTCGTCGCCCGAGAAGGTGAACACCTCGCCACCCTTGTATTCAAACTCGGTGTGGAGCTCGAGCGTGAAGTGGTAGTTGTGGGGCCGGTCCTCGTTGCCAAACCCCATGTCGTCGATCGGGAAGAAGTCGGAATTGTCGTACGTGGACGTGCCGTTCCCGTTGTCCGTGAGCGAGACGGATACCTGGATGGCGGTGTTCACGTCGGGCACGTCGCGGAACCACTGATCGAAGGCCTCCTTGCCGGACGTGGTCAACGTGCCCTCGCTGCCGCCCGCATAGACCGGCTTGCCGTCCGCGCCGAGCTGAGCCTCCACGATGCCCCGGTCCTCCCCGGGCCGGACCTCGAAATCCGGGTGCGTGTCCTTGAAATCGCGGACGATCGCGATGAGGTCGCTGCCGCAGGCGTCGCCGCCCGCGTTCGGGTCACCGCCCGAGCTCACGCTGCCCCCGAAGTCGCCGCCGATGTCTCCCCCGAAGTCGCCGCCGCTCGCCGACCCGTCGCCGCTCGCCGACCCGTCGCCGCTCCCTGACCCATCGCCGCTCGCCGACCCGTCACCCTCCGAGCCAGCGTCGCCGATACCCGCTCCGCACGCGGTCGCCGCCACAAGGGCCACGAGCGCCGTCACCGCCACCATGGTCCGCCGATAAGCCGTCATGTCTTGCCCCTTTTCCCGAGCGCCAGAAGTCATCGAATCCGCAGGGAACGACGTCGGAGACGCCACGCCGCCAATGTCCTCCCCGGTGCGCGGGGGTGCGTCGAAGGGGTCAATTTTTTTTCAGAAAAGGATCGACGTCCGAGCGCCCTCGGCGCCGCAGCTCACGCCTGCGACCGCCGCGCAGGGACTCCGTAGAAGTAGTACCCCTCGCCACGGAGTGGGAATCTGTAGGTGCCGTACGCCCACGTGAACGCGTCGCCGAGCGGGGCAACCATCTCCCGCAGCTCGGCCTCGGAGTAGACGCGGAGCGTGCTCACCAGGCCGTCCCACACGCTGGCCGCGGCGGCGATCGGCGTCGCCCACGTGAGCCACGCCTTGGCGGCCCGGGAGCGGCGCGTGAGCAGCGGGTTCGCGGCGAGCGCGGCGACGCCGACCGGGACCATCGGCAGGAACCCGAGCGGGTTCCGCTCGAACCCCTCGGACAGGAAGATGCCGGACGAGCCGCGCACCGCGTCCGCGAGGATGGCGCGCGCGAGCTCGGGAGCGAAGTGGTGGAACGCGTTGATCATCAGCCGCGCGCGGCCCTCGGCGAGCGCGGGCGGGATGCGCGTCGCGTCCACGGGCGAGGGCTCGAAGGCGACGAACGACGGGTGCCGCGCGGCGGCCTCCGCCCACGCCTCCGGTTGCGGCAGGAGATCCGTGAGCACGAACCGCGGGGGCGCCACGCCCGCGCGCAGGAGCTCGCCGATGAGCACCTCCGACGGCCCGGCAGCGCCCGCGCCGAGCTCGATCACCTCGGTCGCCCCGGAGGCGGCGAGGAAGCCGCGGAACGGCTCGATCAGCCCGCGCAACATGCCGCCCCACCGGATGGTCCGGCTCAGCGACTCGATGATGAGCTCGCGCAGCGGACCGGGAGCCCACGGCGAGTCGTTCCACTCGAAGAGCGAGAGGCGAGGCAGGGAGCGCCGCATCGGTTTACCGTCGACCGCCCTCGGCGGCGGCGCCATCCTGAACACATGAATTTCCTGCTCCATCGCCACCTCGCGGCGCGCGACCTCGGGTCGGTCGCCGCGGGCGCAGGAGCGATGCTCCCGGACCTCTGGCGCATGGCCGACCGGCGCGTGAGGCCCTCGCGGGCAGCCGAGCGCCCCGCTGCCTTGCCGCCCCGCCTCGCCGAGGTGCTGGCCGGCATCGATCACCACGTCGCCCTCGACCGCTGGTTCCACGCCGCGCCCGTGTTCGTGGAGGGGGAGCGCCGCCTCGCCGAGGCGCTGCGCGGCGCCGCGCTCGGCGCGCCGCGGCTCGGGCTGTTCGCCCACGTGCTCTGGGAGATGTGCCTCGACGGCGCGCTCCTGCGCCGGACCGGCCTCGCGCCTGCCCTCGAGGCCCTCCGCGCCGGCCTCGCGGCCATCGACGGCGCGCCAGGCGAGACCGCGGCCTCCATCCACCACTTCCTCCGTCGCGCGCCCTCGCCCGCCGACGCCCCCTCCCCCGCCGACGCGCTCGCGGACCGCGCCGCCTTCGAGGCGCGGCTCCGGCGCATCTACGACGAGCTCGCCCGCGGCCCCTGGATCGCCGGCTATCAGGACGGCGCCGGCCTCGCGCTGCGCCTCTCCGGCGTGCGGTCGCGGTTCGGCATGCCCCCGTTCACGCCGGAGCAGCACGACCGTCTCGCCGCCCTCCTCGACGCCCTCTCCGACGCGGCCGACGCGGCGGTCGACGACATCCTCCGCACCGCGCCGAAGCGCAGCTCCTGAGCGTCTCCGTCCCCGCCCCTCTCTGAAACGGACGACGGATCGCGGCGGTCACCCGCACAGGAGACGGGCCCAGATCGGCGTTTTCGGCGCGGAAGCGCACTCCTGTGCGCTGAGCACCGAAAACGTCGAGATGGGCCCGTATCCGAAGCGGGTGGCCGCCCCTCATTCGTGGACGATGATCGTGGTCCCTTCGCCCAGCTCCTCGCCCGTGTTGATGGCGTGCCAGCCCGGCGGCACCCTGGGCTCGGTCCACAGGAACACCCGGTGCGCGTCGATGGGGGACATGTTGATGCAACCGTGGCTGCGCGGCGTGCCGAAGACGTCGTGCCAGTACGCGGCGTGGAGCGCGTAGCCGCTCGCGAAGTACTGGATGTACGGCACGTCCTTGAGGGCATAGGTGCCCTCCCCGCGGCGCCGCGTGACGCCGTACTCGCCGTCGCCCTTGCGGGGAGGCGTCTTCTGCCCCTCCGCGGGCTTCGCCGCCGCGCTCGCGCCCGGCTTCTTCGCGGCGCGCTCCTTCGAGGAGCCGCCCTTGTCCGGCTTCGCGCCGCGCGAGGCCGAGGGGGCGTCGGCCGTCGTCTCCGCCCGGCCGCCGACGCTCGACGACTCGTTCGAGTCCATCGTCGCCGTGATGTGCTTGTTGCGGATGCGGAAGATGCCCCGCACCGTGGCGGTCGTCGTCTTCGGGTCGGCCACCCCGGCCTGGCCGGTCGAGACGAGCGTCGCGTAGACGGGGCGCTTGCCCTCCCAGAGGACCAGCGTCTGGTGCTGGATCGACACCTCGATCCACTTCTCGCCCTTCTCGGCGACCTCGGGCCAGACGGACGGGGCGACCGCGAGCCCGACATCCAGCTGGCTCACGTACCGCTGATCCCGGGTGCGGTAGTACTTCACCCCCTCGATCCGGCGCATCCGGCCCGTCAGCGGGATGACGTCGCGGAACGGGAGCTCCTTGCCCGGCGCGGCCCTGTCCCCCTGGATCTGAACGTCGCGCGCGCCCCGCGCCCGGACGAAGGCGAGCGGCAGCGTGAGCTGGTCGTTCAGCTCGACGCCGTGCCAGGGAGAGCCCGTGTCCGGCTTGATCTTCGTCGCGGGCGCGAGCCGCAGATCGGTCGTGATCGCGAACCGCCGGTTCAGCGACTCCGGCCCGGTCGGGAACGATCCGATCAGCGACAGGCCCGTGAAGCGCCGCGCGCGATCGGCGAAGGCCGCGTAGTCCGGGACCTTGAAGTCGCTGATGTTGCGGATGAGGCGCTTGCCGCCCTCCAGCCAGAACGGGATGGGGTCGCTCTCCCCTGCCGCGCCGAGCAGGGCGCCCTCGCCGAGCTCGAGCGAGTTCTTCCCGAGGCCGAGCTCCCCGAGCTGCTTGCCCGGCAGCGGGACGCCGCGCTCGTCGATCGCCACGTCGTTCGCGCCGAGGACGACCCGCTGCACGGTCGCCTTGTTCTCCTCGAACCACGCGAGGTGCTCATCGAGCTTGAACTCCGATTTGCGCTGCTCCTCGGCCGTGGGGACGCGCAGGTAGAGGGGCAGCACGGCGCGGACGAAGGCGTACTTGTACGGGAGCGCGGTCCTCAGGTTCGGCCCCGGGCCGGCGGCCTTGAGGATCGGGTCGTCGAGGTCGAGCGTCGCGTCCTCGCCGACGCAGAGGAAGCCGCGCGGCTCGATCGCGTACCAGCCGCCCGGGCAGCCGGCGGTGCCGGCGGGCTCCGCGGCGCGGGGCACCCTGGCGCCGACGCGCAGGTAGCCGAGCTTCTTCGACGTGTCGCGCGGCTCCTTGTAGACGGTCGCCACGAAGGCGGTCACGCCGAGCAGCGGCCTGTCGCTCGGCACCTCGGCCGCGGCGCGCTCGTCCGCGCCCGCGGTCGCCGGCTGCGCCGCGAGCGCCGCGCCGGTCGCTGCCGCGCCCGCGCCCGCGTCGTCGGCGACGGCGGCGGCCCCGGCGTCCGCCGGCGCGCCCGCGGGCTTCTGGCACGCGCACGCCCCGCACGCCGCGGCAGAGAGCGCCGCGAGACCGGCGAGACGAGGAAAAATGCGCGCTGCGCGCAGCGAGCGCAGCGCACGACGAGGCTTCCCGGAGGACAGCAGGCCGCCCATGCGGGCCTACTTGCCAAAATCGGCGCGCGACGAAAAGCCCAAAACACGCGGGGGACGGCGGCGCGGGCGCCGCGCCCGCTCAGGCCAGGAGCCCCGACAGCGGCCCGGTACAGTACGCGGGGTTGCCGAAGGTCGAGACGTCGACGCCCATCGCGTTGCACAGCGCGACGAGCAGGTTGTTGTGGGGGTCGCCCGCGTAGCTCAGGAACCGTCCGGTCCGGAGGGCCCCGCCGGCCCGCCCCGCGATCACGTACGGCATGTCGCGCCGCGAGTGGCTCTGCCCCGCCGAGATGTCGGTGCACCAGAGGACGATCGTGTTGTCGAGGAGCGTGCCCGCGCCCTCCGGGACGGCGTCGAGCTTCCCGAGCAGGTACGCGAGCTGCTCCGCCTGCCAGCGGCCGATGTCGACGAGCTGCTGCTGCTTCGCCGCGTGGCCAGGGTTCGAGTGCGAGAGCGCGTGGTGCGTCTCCGACTGCCCCAGCCAGGTGAACACCTTCCCCGCCTGCGTCGCGCTCCACTGGATCGACGCGATCCGCGTGAGATCGCAGGCGAGGGCCATCGCCAGCAGATCCATCTGCAGCCGCCCGATCGCGGGGAAGTTGTCGTTCGCGTAGACGTCGAGCCGCTCGCCCAGCTCCGGCACGGCGCACGCGCCGCCGAGGAGCCCCGGCGCGTCGAGGCGCTTCTCGATCTCGCTCACCGCCTCCAGGTGGTGCTCCAGCTTCTGCCGGTCCTCGCCCCCGAGCTGCCGCGAAAGCGAGCCGTAGTCCTCCATGACGCTGCCGAGCACGCGGCGGCGCAGCGCGCGCCGCCGCGCGAGGTCCGCCGGATCGGCGCTGAGATCGTTGAAGAGCCGGTCGAACACCGCGCGCGGATCGTCCTCGGGCGGGACCGGCTGGCCCGGGCCGAGGTACGAGATGCGCGACGAGACGTTGGCATACTGGACCTGGACGCCGAGCTCGAGCGACGAGAGCTTCGTGCGCTGACCGAGCCTCGCGGCGAGGAGCTGGTCGACGGAGATGCCGCCGCCCCACCCGACCAGCGCGGCGGGGTCGCACGCGTACGGGAAGAGCGTCCCCTCCTGGAGCTCCGCGCCGGTGAGGGCCTGGCCGATGCCCTGCTGGTGCGGGTCGCCCGGCCCGTTGTAGGCGGACTCCATGTCGACGCCCTCGATGACGAGCAGCTTGTCCCGGTAAGGCGAGAGCGGGGCGAGGATCTCCCCGAGCTCGAACGCCGTCTCGGTCCCGGTGGGCTGCCAGGCCTCCTTGACGGTGCCGAGGCCCGTGAAGAAGACGACGAAGCGCTTCGGGAACTCGACGGCGCTCGCCGAGCCGGACATGGCGTCGAGGAACGGGAGCGCGACTGCGAGCCCGCCGGCCCCGCGCAGGAAGGTGCGGCGATCGAGGCGCCACCGCGACGACCGGCGCGCGGCGCCGCTCACGGCTCACCCCCGGCGCCGGGCCCGCTCCGGCGGTAGCGGAACGCGTCCGTCTGGGTGAGCGCCACGAGCAGCGCCTTGATGTTGTACCCGCTCTCGGCGAACGCCTGCTGGATCTCGCTCATGCTGCACTCGTCCTCGGCCTGCTCGGCGCGGCCGTAGCCGAAGCGGAACCACTGCGTCGCGACGCACTGGCGCACCTCGTCGCTCTCCGCGAGGCGGTGCGCGAGCTCCACCGCCCCGTCGAAGCGACCATCCGCGCCGCGGCTCCCGACGATCTCGCCGCTCGCGTCGACCGGGACCTCCTGGTCGACCTCGCGGTAGAGGCCGATGCCGTCGTAGTGCTCGAACCCGAAGCCGATCGGATCCATCAGCCGGTGGCAGCCCGCGCACCCCGGGTCCTGCGCGTGCCGCTCGAACTGCCGGCGGGTCGGGATGCCCGGCCTGACCGCGGGCGGCTGGATGTCCACGTCGGGCGGCGGGGGCGGCAGCGTCTGACAGAGCAGCCGCTCGCGGACGAACTTGCCGCGGTGGACGGGCGAGGACTGGTCCGGCTTGGCGAGCACCGACAGCAGGCTCGCGTGCGTGAGGAAGCCGGCGCGCTGCGACGGATCGAGCGGCACGACCTCGAGCTCGCCGGGCGGCGCCGCGCCGTCGGCCGGGGGCTCCAGCCCGTAGAACGCGCGGAGCTCGGCGTTCATCAGCGAATAGGGCGCCGTCAGCAGGGTCGCCACGTCGCCGGCCTCGTCCTCGAACACGACGTGGTCGAGGAACGCCTCGGTCTCGGCCCGGAAGAGCGCCGGGAGCCCGTCGTGGTACCGCGGGTAGACCGCCGCGTCCTTGGAGAGGGTGCCGATGTTCGTCAGCTGCAGCCACTGCGCGTGGAAGTTCGCCACCGCGGCGCGGGCGCGCGGGTCCTCGAGCAGCCGCCGGGCCTGCGCGGCGATCTGCTCGGCGGTGCGGAGCTCGCCCGCGTCCGCCGCGGCGAACAGGGTGTCGTCGGGCATCGAGCTCCAGAGCAGGTACGAGAGCCGGGAGGCGATCTCGTGATCGGAGAGCGGCACCACGCCCTCCCCGGCGGGATCCGGCGTGCCGAGCTCGACGCGGTAAAGGAAGTGCGGCGACTGGAGCATCGCCTGGATCGCGAGCTCGACGCCGGTCGAGAAGCCGTGCTCGTCGTTCCCCCAGGCGAAGAGCCGCTCGAGGCGCTCGAGCTCCGTGGCCGTCAGGGGCCGGCGGAACGCGCGCTTGCCGAGGCGCTCGATGAGCTCCGCGGCGCACGCCTCGGGGCCCTGCACCGCCGGGTCGCAGCCCTCGAGGAGCCGCTCGAGGTCCTGCGCGGCCCGCGCCGCGACCGCCTCGGAGGCCTTCATGAGCTGCTCGGCGAGCAGCTGCGTGACGCCGAGGGCCGCCGCCTGGTTGTTGAACCCGAGCGCCTCCTCCTCGATGACGAAGGCGTCGGCCGGCGCGCTGTCGTCGCCGAGGAGATCCCGGATCGTGTTGTTGTACTCGAAGCGCGTCATCCGCCGGAGCGGCGAGGCCCCCGGCCGGATCTCCGCGCAGCGCCGCGCCTCGTCGCTCGCCCCGCCGCCGGGCCTCCCGGAGCAGGCGGCCGCCGTCGCGAGGACCAGCGCGAGCCCCGGTGTCCTGAAAGGCCCGCGCCCGGCGCGGGGGTGCCGTCCTCTCGAGCGATCCATCTGACCTCTACCCCGGACGTGGTGGACCACGATGCGTCGCGTTGCGGCGCAGCGCATCGTGCGACGACTTTTCTTACTCCACTGAAGGCAGTTACGGAAGGCAGCGGCGGCGGCGAGACCCCGTGAGTCCGGTTCTAACGGAGTCTCGTAGCGACACTGCGTGTCACTGGAAAGATCGCCCAGGGCATCGAAAAGACGCTGGATTCTGTGGGGTGGTCGCCGGTAGGCTCGCGCGCGTGCAAGCTCCGGTCGACGTCACTGCCGCTAGCGAGAGGCCCGTGCGCAAACCCTTCAGGACCACAACGTTGTTCCTTTCTTCTATGAGCCTCTGCGGGCGGATCCTGCTCGGGCTCTCCGCCGCTACCGCCGCGACGTTCGCGCTCGCGCCCGTCGCGCTCGCCGCCCCCAAGGCGTCGAAGTCGATCGCCGTTCGCATCGAGGGTCCCAACGCGGATGACATCCGCGAGGACATCCTCTCCATCGTGCCGGAGACGCTGGGGGTCGTGGAGCCTGACGCGTTCTCGAAGGCGCTGAAGAGCGCCGGCCAGACCAAGCCCGTCGGGGACGCGCTGGTGTCGAAGGCCCAGCGGAAGAAGGCCATCGACCGCATCCGCAAGGCAGGCAAGGCCGCGAAGGCAGAAGGGGTGATCTACGGCGTCTCGCGGACCAACAAGAAGAAGAAGAAAGAGGTCCACCTCGTCTACGTCGACGAGAACGCCGGCGACCTCGCCGTGGACAGCGCGGTGCCGCTGAGCGGCTCGCGCGACGACCGCAAGAAGGCGCTGGAAGAGCTGCTCGGCCCGACGCTGGCGCAGATCGCGCCGCCGCCCGCCGCGGACGACGGCGACAAGGCGAAGGGCGACGGGGAAGGCGACGGCGACGGCGACGGCGAGGACGGCGCGAGCGACGAGGAGAAGGGCGAAGGCGGCGACGAGAAGGACGAAGGCGACAGCGGGGCGGGCGACAAGGGCGGCAAGCGCAAGAAGAACGAGATCGGCTCGGCGCTCTTCTCGGTCGAGCTCGGCGTCGAGTTCATCGGCCGCTGGTTCGACTACTCCGATCCGCGCACGCAGAACCTCCGGCCCTACGGCGTCTTCGGACAGCCAGCGATCTCGGTCTCGGGCGAGCTGTATCCGCTCGCTTCCACGAACATCGCGGTGCTCAAGGGCCTCGGGATCACCGCGGGGTACGCGCAGGCGCTCGGCCTCAACTCGGCCGTCGGCGGCGGCGACCCGATCAGCACCACCTACCAGCGCATCAACCTCGGGCTCCGGGAGCGGCTGTCGCTCGGCGAGAAGTCGGTGCTCGGGATCTCCGCCGGTCTCCGGTTCCTCACCTTCGAGATCGACGCGCCGGCGGACCTCGCCAGGACGGTGCCGAACGTCTCCTACACCCTGTTCCGGGCAGGCCTCGACGGGCGCTTCCCGGTCGGCCCGGTCGCGCTGGGGCTGGGCGCCGAGTACATCCTGCCGCTCTCGTCAGGCCCGGTCTACGAGCGGTTCACCGGGGCCAGCGTGCAGGGCATCGGCGCGCTGGCCGGGGTGATGATCCCGGTCGCGACCGGCATCGAGGCGCGCCTGCTCGTCGAGTACGCCCGGTTCTTCTCGTCGTTCCAGCCCGAGCAGGGCGACACGTACATCGCGGGCGGGGCAATCGACCAGTACCTGGGGCTCCGGCTCGCCGGAGCCTACGTCTATTGAGAGAGAGAGGTAGCACGTGACGTTCATGACTTCCCTTTACGGGCGCGCTGCGCTCACCACGGGCGCCCTGCTGACCGGCGGCGCGCTCCTCATGAGCTGCGCTGGGACCCTCGACGACGACGAGTTCCCCCCGGACGAGCAGGGCAGCGGCGGCGGCGTCACCCAGGGGGCCGGCACCCCCGCGGCGACCACCGGCGGCGGCGGCACCCCCGCGGCGACCACCGGCAGCGACGCCGCCGCCACGACCGCGGCCACCGGCGGCGACGCCGCCGCCACGACCGCGGCCACCGGCGGCGACGCCGCCACCACGACCGCGGCCGCTGGCGGCGAGCCGACCGGATGTGCCGAGGCACCGGCGCTGGTCACGAGCAAGTGCGCCAACGCGGGCTGCCACGACGCGAACTCGAAGCAGGCGGGCGTCTCGCTGGCCTCCGGGTGGGAGAACACGGTCCGGGGGCAGGCTTCCGCGTGCGGCGGCGGCGCCAGCGTGCTCGTCCCGGGCGACCCGGACGCCAGCACGGTCTACACGAAGGTCACGGCGACCCCGCCGTGCAACAACCGGATGCCGCTCGGCGGCCAGCCGCTCAGCGACACCGAGATCGCGTGCATCCGCGACTTCATCGCCGCGCTCACGCCCTGAGGAGCTGAGCGAGCTTCTGGCCGCCGCGCCGCCGCGCCGCCGCGGCGGCGCGGCGGCGCGGACGGTGCGGTCGTCTCCTCGATGAGACCGCCTCGTTGGCGCCACCGCGGCCAGACGCTACGCTCGCCGCGATGCTGCGCCGGCGCTCGTTCTGGATCGCCGCGGCCGCCGTCGCCTACACGGCCTTCGCCGCGCTCCGGGCTGCCGGCGGCCACGGGCCCGCGTGGCTCGCCCTGCTCGGGCTGCCGGCGCTCCTCGGCCTCGGCTTCCGGTGGGTCGAGCGGCCGCCGCGCGGGGAGGACCGCATCGAGCCGGCCGCCCGCAGCGCGGCCGCCGTCTGCCTCACCGGCGCCGCGATGCTCGCCGCCGCGCGGAGCGGCCCCACCGGCCTTGCGCTGATCGCGCTCGGCAACCTCGGCGCGGCCATGGCGGCGATGGCCGCCCTGGTCGGCCTCGCGCGCGTCGCGGGCCTCGGCGGCCTGCTCGAGGCCCCGCCCAGCACGCGGCGCCTCGACGCGGCGGCGTTCGCCTCGCTCTTCTGGACCGTGGCGGTCGCCCTGCCCGCCGTCTCGGCGGTGGCGCCGGCGCGCGCAGCGGATCTCGACCCGCTCTTCGTGCACTACGCGACCTCCGCCGCGTCGCTCGGCTCGCTCACGGTGATGCTCGTCGCGCTCGCGCGCGTGCGCATCGCGCGGCGGCTCGAGCTCGGCGTCGCCGACCGGGTGGAGGCCGCGCTGCTGCTCTCGGCGACCGCGCTCGCGGTCGGCCTCGCCGCGGCCTTCGTCGGCGTCGCGAGCCCCGAGGCGATCCTGCCCGTCACGAGCGCGGTCGCGGCGGTCTGCGTCGCCTTCTGCACCGTGGCCGCGGACGCCGCGCAGGTCTCGCGCGCGCTCCGCCTCACGCTCGCCCTCGCGACGCTCGCGACCCCCCCGGCGCTCCTCGCGGTCTACGCGGTGCATGAGGCGCCGCGCGGCGACCTCGGGCTCCGCGGCGCGCCGCAGTCGTCCATCGGCGTCGCCGTGTTCAGCGCGTGCGCGATCTGCGCGCTCGCCGGGCTCCTTTCGCCTGCGCTCGCGCGCCGGTTCGCGCCGGAGGGCGCGCGCTGGCTCGGCGCCTTCGACGCCGCGACGCGCGCGGCCATGAACCCGGAGCCGGAGGCGGCGCTGGAGACGGCGCTCTCCGCCCTGCGGGAGGCGTCGGACGCCGGCGCCGCGGGGCACGCCCCGCCGGCGCTGTACCTGCTCTCGCCGCCCGAGCGGGTGACCGTCGACCGCGCGGGCTACGCGCACACCGAGCCGGCGCAGGTGCCGGCGCGCCTCATCGAGCTCGCGCAGGTCGAGCCGGAGCGCGTCCTGCGCGTCGAGGCCGCCGAGGCGGTCCAGGTCCGGCGGCCGGAGGTGCGCCCGCTCCTCGCCTGGCTCGCCGAGCGCGACGTCGGCGTGGTGGCCCTGGTGAACGACGCGGAGGGCCCGATCGGGGCGCTCGCGATCCCGCGGGGCCGGCGCGCGTCGCCGATGACGCTGGAGGAGGTGAGCGGCCTGCGCGCCGTCGCCGACCGGCTCGGGGCGGTGATCGCGGTGTCGGCGATGCTGTCCGGGTCGCGCGGGCGGGAGGTCGCCGCCCGCCGCGAGGTCGAGGAGCGCGCGCGCGAGGTGAGCCGGCTGGAGCGCGCGCTGGCGCAGAGCGCGGGGCGGTTCCGCGCGATCGCGGGGCTCCTCGCGCGGCCGGCGCGCGCGGCGGCCTACAGCCCCGCGGCGCGCGCGGCGATCGAGCAGCTCGAGCGGCTCGGCGCGACCGGCGCCGCGGTCACGCTGCTGACCGCGCCCGGGATCGACGCGGTGGCGTGGGGCGCGGTCGTCCACCTGAGCTCCGCGCGGTCCGAGGGCCCGCTGGCGATCGTCGACGGCGCGGCGCCCGCGCCCGAGGCGTTCGCGCAGGCGTTCGCGCAGGCGCGGGGCGGCGCGTCGGGGCGCGACGGCGAGGCGCCCGCCGCCGGCTCCGACGAGACGCCGCGCGCGCTCGCCCTGTGGCGCGATCCGGACAGCTCGCCCATCGAGGCGGCGAGGGGCGGCACGCTGCTCGTCCTCGACGCGCAGGCGCTGTCGGCCGAGGTGCAGAGCTACCTCGGCGCGGCGCTGCCGGACGACGTCGGGCTCGTCGTGGCGGTGCCGCAGACGGTCGACGCGCTGGTGGCGACCGGCCAGATGAGCGAGCGGCTCGCCGACCGGCTCGGCGATCGGGCCGTCGCGCTGCCGTCGCTCGCGTCGCGCGCCGAGGATCTCCGGGCGCTCGCGCTGGACCACCTCGCCCGCATCGGCGTCCGCCTGCGCGGACGGCCGTTCGGGCTCGATCTGCGCGCGCTGCAGGCCGTGCTCGACCATCCGTGGCCGGGCAACGACGCGGAGATGGGCGCGGTCCTGCTCCGCGCGGCGCTCGTGGCCGAGGGCGACGTGATCGGCGAGAAGGAGCTCTCCGCGATCGGGTTCACCCCGCAGCCGGCGCCGTTCGAGCCAGCAGACGGCGCCCGGAGCGAGGCGCGCCGCGCCCGGCGGCGGCGAGCGGGCAAGGCGGGGTAGCCCGGGCGGCCGGTGGGGGGACCGCCGACGGCACGCAGAACGCCGTGGGGGGACCGCCGCCGACATGCAGAACGCCGTGGGGGGACCGCCGCCGACATGCAGAACGCCGTGGGGGGACCGCCGCCGACATGCAGAACGCCGTGGGGGGACCGCCGCGGTCAGTAAAAGCGGTAGCCGAGGCTCACCGGCGCCGCGATCACGAAGCCGTCGAGCCCCTTCATGAACGTCGGCCAGGCGCTCAGGAGGAGCGCGCCCGACGTCCAGCTCGAGCTCGGCCAGTCCGCGAGCACGAGCGAGACCTCGACGCTCCCGCCGAACGCGAGCGTCTGGACCAGCGCCGTCTCGGGGAGGCTGCCCTCGCGCGCGTTCACGTTCACCTCGGTCCGGCCGTAGTTGAGGCCGACCAGATCGGAGGGGATCTCCCCCTTCACGCCGGTGACCTTCGCGTTCTGCCCCACGGCAGCGGCGAGCCCCGAGAGGCCGAGCCAGAGGCGCCCGAAGCGCATCGAGGCGGAGGGGCCGCCCGCGAGGAGGTAGCCGCCGCCGAACCTGTAGCCGCCGAGCGCCCGGATGCCGAGGTGCAGCTCCTCGGAGAGCGCGACGCCGGCGAAGGCCGTGCCGCCAGCGAGAGGCCCGATCGCCGGGTCGAAGCTGGCGTGGCAGACATCGTCATCGCAGGGCGCGATGAGCTCGCCCTCGCGTACATTGTAGCTGTACGAGTACGAGCTCAGGTTGCCGAAGCTGCCGGCGTCGATCAGCCCGATCAGCGCGCCGCCGGCCAGGCCGGCCTCCAGCACGAAGGTCCCGGCGTGCTTCGGCGCTGCCGCCGGGGTCGGCTCCGGCTCCTCGGCCGCGTCAGGCGTGGCGGACGCCGCGCCCTCCTCCGCCTCCGTCCCTGCCGCTTCCGCGCCCTTCCCGGGCTTCGCGGCCGCCGCGCCCTTCCCTGCCCCTTCCGCGCCCTTCCCGGGCTTCGCGGCCGCCGCGCCCTTCCCTGCCGCCTCCGCACCCTTCCCTGCCCCCGCCGTGCCGCCCTTGTCCGGCGCCGCGGCGACGGGCGGCGCCGCCTCCTTCGCGGGCGCCTCCGCTGCCGGCGCGGGCTCCGGCGCGGCCGACCCGTCCTTCGCGAGCGCCGGGACCGCCACGGCCTTCCGTTCGCCTCGCTTGATCGTGACCGTCAGCTCCCACCGCTTCCTGCCGGGGGCGCTCGCGCTCACCTTGTGCTCGCCGGGGTCGATCGGCCTGGCCTGGCCCCAGGTCCCGCTGTCGACCGGGGCCCCGTCGAGCGTCACCTCGAGCCCCTCGACGGCGGCGGCCCGCGGCACGTTCAGCGTGAGCCGCGGCAGGCGCAGCTCGAGCTTCGCTCCCCTCGCCTTCGCGTCGGCCTCGAGGCGCTTGTTGCCCTCCTTGCGCGCCGCGGCGCCGAGGTCGATGTACTCGGCCCAGGCGGTCGCCAGCTTGCCCTGCTTCTCGTGGCAGGTGGCGAGCGCGAGGAGCGTCGCCGACCTCTGGCTCAGCCGGTAGCTCTCCTCGAGCTTGGGGCAGGCCTCCGCGAGCTTGCCCTTCTTCATGAGCTGCTTGCCCTGGTCGAGCAGCGCGTCCGCCTGGGCGAACGCGACGCCCGAGCTCACCGCCAGCGCGAGCGCCAGCGCGACGCCGGCGACGCGCGGCCCCAGGTGCCGGGAGCGCCGCGCGCGCCGGGCCACCTCCTGGCAGGCGCCGCGGCGTGAGACGCAGCGGGGAAAAGAAAGCTTGTTCTCGGAGTTCTCAGCGTCTTGCCGGTTCAAACGGATCGTCGCTCCAGAGCGAGGTTCGTGAAAGAGGGGGCTGGAGCGTATCACGCCCCATTTGGGCCGATCAAAGCCGCGCGCCGCGCGGCGGCCGCATGGAGCGCACGCGGCGGGCGCATGGAGCGGGCGCAGCTCACGCCGCCCCGGGGCGCTCGTCGAGCAGCTTGATCCCCGCGGCGACCTCGCTGGCGAACGACTCGGCGAGCGTCCGGGCCTGACCGAACCGGGACGGCACCTCCCTGGCCGCGCGCGCGAGCGCCGCGACGGCGAGGTCGTGGGGCTGGCGCAGGAGCACGCGGTACGCGAGGCTCCGGCCAGGAGGGGTGGCGACGACAGCCAGCGTCGACGCCGACCACGCGAACGGGGGGCTCTTCCGGGTGGCGGTCGCGAGATCCGTGAGCGGCGTGCGCGTCAGCCAGAGCGAGAGCGCGTCGGCGAAGTCCGGCGGCGCGAGCCCCGGAATGCCGTGGCCCATGTCGGCCAGCGCGACGCGCCGGGTCTCGACCTCGACGCCGCGCAGCTGCCGCCACTTGAGCAGCCGCGCAGGCGGGCGCTGGCCGCGGAAGCTCGCGTGGCCGGTCCACCAGGCGACGTGCGCGTCCGTGCGGAAGCAGTCGAGCACGCGCGCGAAGGTCGCGTGCCGCGAGAGCGCGGTGGCGACGTCCGCCGGCGCGGGCACGAGCTCGCAGAGGTCGCGCACGCTCGCGAGCAGGCGGGGATACCGGCTGCGCGTCAGGGCGCCGGCGAGCTCGTGGTTCGTGAGCTGGAGCAGGTCGTTCAGCGCGGCGAGGAGCGCCCAGTCGGCGGCGGCGAGCTCCGGGAGCGTGTCGATCGGGGCGATGAGGCGCGCGACGCGGACGCGGACCAGATCGATGCGGGAGCCGAGATCGCGGTCGATCGCCGGCGCGCCGTCGGCGAGGAGGAGCGCGAGCCGGACCCCGAACGGGCGCACCGGGTAGAGAGGGCCGCCGAGCACGAGCGGGGCGAGCACGCTCGCCTGGAGCTCGGAGACGCGCTCGGCGACGGCCCCAGGAGCGTTCATGCCCGGCCGGCGCCCGGCGGGAGCGCCTTCGGCTCCGCGGCCGCGTCGGGCGGGGCGAGGTCGCGCAAGGGCCGGATGCCGACCCCGCCGAGGACGACCTCGGGCAGCTCCGTGGCGAGCGCGGCCGTGAGCCCCGTGGACCGCGCGGCCACCGGCGACCACTGCTGCGCCTCGAGGAGCGCCGCCTCGAGCGGGACGAACGCGTCCTCGGGCACGCCGATCGCGCGCCCGTCGCGCCCGATGAAGAGCGCCTGCCCGGCGGGGGCGCCGAGCGCGCGGAACAGCACGGCCGGCGCGACGGCCGGGACCGCGTCGTAGCCGGCGGGGATGTACAGCCCCGCGTGGACCTCGCGGAAGAACTCGCCGACCGGGATGCCCTCGATGCCGGTCGGGTGCCGGAGGAACGCGCCGGCGGCGGTGAAGGCGATGCGGGCGCGGCGCAGGGTGTCGGGGCCGAGCGCGTAGGCGACGTGCCGGAGCAGCTGCATCTCCTCTGGCCGGATCCACGACGCCGTGACCGATCGCCACGGCTCCGAGCTCGGGACGAGGCGGAGCGACAGCACGACCGACGCGGGGCGCTCGGCGTCCGCCGTCGCCCTCGCCACCGCGGGCTCGCGGCCGAGCTCCACCCGGGCGAACGCGGAGACGTCGCCCATCGCCGGCAGCTTCGCGATCTCCAGCGCCTCGCGGCCCCTGCCGCGGAAGAGCACGAGGCCCGCCTCGCTGAACACAGGGCAGGCGCGGAGGTTGACCGGGTGCCGGAAGCCCACCTCCACCGCGGCGCCCGGGGCGACCGGGACGAAGTACCCGAGGCCCGGCGTGCCGGTGAGCAGCGGGACCATCCGGCCGGGGATGGCCGGCACGCGGAAGAGGTACCGGAGGACCGGGGCGTCGTCGAAGCTCGACTCCGGCGGCCACTCGCAGAGGCCCACCTCGGCCTCGACGCTGCTCCGGGAGAAGTAGCGGATCAGCGCGGGGCCGAGCCCCGACTCCGCGAGCAGCCAGCGCGGCCCAGGCTCGCGCCCGGCGGCGGGGTCGAGGTGCGGCTCGAGCCGGAGCAGCAGCCCGCGCACGTCGAGGCGCCGCTCGACCTCGTACGTCTGCGAGAAGGCGTTGTGGTAGAGCGAGAGCGCCGCGTCGCTGGGCAGGATCTGCGGGACGTCGTACCCGAACGGCGCGGCGGCGTCGCGGTACTGCACGAAGTGGCGGCTCGTGCCGGTGAAGCTGTAACCGCCCGCCAGCCGGGCGATCTCGGCGACCCGGTCGAGCCGGTCGCTGCTCTCCGCCGCGAACAGGAGGGTCACCTCCCGCGCCCCCAGCTTCGATCGCACGATCTCGACGACGAGCGAGCGGAGGATGTCCCCGAGCGAGCCCTGCCGCGTGTAGAGCGCGAGGAAGGCGACGAGCCGATCGATCGACGGCAGGAGGATGAGCCCCTTGGCCCCGAGCGCGACGCCCTTGGCATCGAGCCCGAGGCCGGGCGTGCGTAGCCGGGTCTGATGAACGGCGACGCGATCGAGCATCGATTGGCTCCCGACGTTAACGCAGATCCGCGACCGTAGGAGGAGCCGCCGGATCCGTCAAGGGAGGCCCGGCGAGCTCGATCGACCGGCGCGTGGTCACGCCGCGCGCGGCGTGACCACGCGCGACCGCGACACTGGAACTGCCATGAACGACGGCGTACTCTCGTCTCCGATGCGCCCAGTCGGAACACCGCAGGCCCCACCGGCCCGGCGCCCTGAGCTCGCCTCTCCACCGCGCCCGCGCCGGAGCGCCCTCGGCGCCCATCCCTCCCTCGGCTAGCGCATGGACATCGTGCGCATCGAGCCAGCAAGAGCGCTGATCGCAGGCCGGTTCCACATCGAGCGCGAGGTCGGCCGGGGCGGGGTCGGCACCGTGCACCGCGCGTTCGACGTGCAGACCGAGCGGTATGTCGCGCTGAAGATCATCACGGCGGTCGGCGTCGACGCCGAGGGCCAGGCGCGGCTCTCCCGCGAGGGGCAGATCCTCTCGGAGCTCGACCACCCGGGGATCGTGCGGGTCGTGGCGTTCGGGACGCTCGAGTCGGGCGGGTCGGACGCGGAGGGGCACCGCATCGAGGAGGGGGCGACCTTCATCGCGATGGAGTGGCTCGACGGCGAGGACCTGGCGACGCGCCAGCGGCGCTCCCCGCTCTCGCTGCGCGACGGGATCGAGGTCGGGCGGCAGGTGGCGAGCGCGCTCGCTGCCGCGCACGACGCGGGCGTCGTCCACCGCGACATCAAGCCTTCCAACATCCTCCTCCTGCGCGGGGCGCCGGACGGGGCGATCCGGATCAAGCTCGTCGACTTCGGGGTGGCGGCGTCGAAGGAGGTCGTGCTCACGACCGACGCAGGCGGCCTCGTCGGCACCCCGGCGTACATCTCGCCGGAGCAGGCCCGCGGCGACGCAACCGTCGACGCGCGCAGCGATCTCTACTCGCTCGGCGCGACGCTGTTCGAGCTGGTCGCCGGCCGGCCGCCGCACATGGGGCCGACCTCGATCGCGACCCTCGTGCGCCTCGCGACGACGCCCGCGCCGCGCCTGTCGGAGTTCCTGCTCGACGTCGTCCCTGCCCTCGACGACCTGATCCACGCCCTGCTGCTCGCCGACCGGGAGCTCCGGCCGAGCTCGGCGCGCGAGGTGGCGGAGAAGCTCGCGGCGCTCGTCGACGAGCCGCACCTGCCCACCCCGTCGCCGCTGCGCGTGAGCGACAACCCGCCGGGCGTGATGGGCACGCGGCTCGTGACGACGATCGTGGCGCTGCACGTGGCCACCGGCGAGGAGCGGCAGCGGGAGCTCGAGGCGCTGCGGCGCCGCGGGGCCGACGCGCTGCCGCTCGGCACCGACTCGATCGCCGCCCACCTCGGCGTGCGTCAGGCCCACGGCGACGAGGCGTCCCGCGCCCTCGAGCTCGGGCTCGCGCTCGGCGAGCGCGGCGGCCGCGTCGGCGTCGCCTCCGGCCGCATGCGGGTGGACAGGACGCGCTCGGCCGGCGAGGTCGTGGACCGCGCGGTCGCCCTCGCACGCGAGGCGGGCCTCGGCCGCGCGCTCGCGGACGCGACCACGGTGGAGCTGTCGCGCGGGCGGTTCCTGTGCGAGCCCCAGGAGGGCGGCGCCGTGCGGGTGCTCTCGCGCGCGCCGAAGCGGCCCGACGCGCAGACGCCGTTCGTCGGGCGCGACGCCGAGCTCATCACCACCGTCGCGGCGTTCGACCGCTGCGTGGAGGACCGGACGCCGGTCGTCGTCAGCATCTCGGGCCCGCCGGGGATCGGCAAGAGCCGGCTCGCGCGGGAGTTCGTCGCCCGCATCTCGGACCGCCCCGATCCGCCGCGGCTCGTCCAGCTGCGCTGCGAGTCGTTCGGCCGGGCGCAGGCGCTCGGCGTCGCGACCGACGCCCTGCGCGTCCTCATGGGCCTGCCGAAGGGCGCGTCGCTGGAGCAGGCCGACGACGCCGTGCGCGCGCGGCGGCTGCACCACGGCGACGGCGGTCTCCTCGCCCGCCTGCTCGCGAACCAGCCGTTCCCCGACGGCATCGACCTGCGCGGCGCGCGCGACGCGCTGTACCTCTCGATGACCGACATCGCCGTCGGCGCCGCCTCGATCGAGCCGTGCGCGCTGCTCGTCGAGGACGCGCAGTGGGCCGACCCGGAGAGCATCGCGTGGCTCGATCACCTGCTCGGGCGGGCCACGGGCAGGGCGCTCTTCACCATGCTCATGGTGCGGCCGGCGTTCTGGCGCGACCAGGGCCAGCGCTTCACCGGCCGCGACCACGTGCGCGTGGAGCTGCGCCCCATCGCGCGGCGGGCCACGCGCGAGATCGCGCGGGCCGTGTTCAGCATGGCCGCCGCCGCGCGGCCGTTCGACGACGCGACGCTCGACCGCGTCGCGCAGCAGGCGGCCGGCTCGCCGCTCTTCGCCGAGGAGCTCGCGCGCGTCATCGCCTCCGGCAAGGACGCGGCCACGGCGCCGACCATCGAGGCGGCGATCCAGGTGAGCCTCGACGCGCTCGACGAGTCCACCCGCGAGGCGGTCGTGCGCATGAGCGTCTTCGGCCTGTCGGTCTGGGACGCGGGCCTCGCCGAGGTCGGCGTGATCGAGCCGGAGACGGCGCTGAAGAAGCTCATCGCCGCGGAGCTCCTCGTCGAGCAGCGCGCGTCGCGCTTCCCTGTCGCGCGCGAGTTCCTGTTCAAGCACGCGCTCGTCCGGGACGTCGCGTACGCCTCCGCCAGCGAGGAGCTGCGCCAGACGCTGCACGCCGCGGCCGCGCGCTGGCTCGACCGGCTCGGCGAGGACAGCGCGACGGTGGCGCAGCACTTCGACCTCGGCGGCGAGCACGAGGAGGCGGCGATCCGCTGGGAGGCCGCCGCGCGGCGCGCCCTCGCGACGAACTCGCTCCGCGACGCCGTCACCATGGCCGATCGCGCCCTCGTCTTCTCGCCCGACAAGCCGACGGCGTTCGCGCGCGCGGTCCTCCTGGAGGACGCGTACTCGCGGCTCGACGCGCGCTCGCCCGAGCGCGACTCGGCGATCCGGGCGATGGGGGAGAACGTCTACGACGAGGCGAGCGAGCTCCGCACGCTCACCGCCCGCGCCCGCTACGACCACGCGTGCGGCTCGGGCATCGACCTGGAGGGGCGCCTGACGGCGCTGCGCGACCGCGCCCGGGCGATCGATCTCGTCGAGGAGGAGGCGCAGTGCTCCGCCACGCTGGCGCAGGTCCACGCGTTCGCCGGGCAGCTCGCGATGGCCGAGCAGGAGGCCACGCACCTGCTCGATCTCGCGGCGCGGCGGGGACTCGTCTGGGCGGCGGTCGACGCCTGGCAGACGCGCGCCGTCGCGCACCAGACGCGCGGCGAGCCCGCCGCGGCGCTGGAGGCGCGCCGGAACGCGGCGCGGGCGGCGCGCCGCGCGGGGCTGCAGGAGCGCGAGGCGATGCTGACGATGAACCTGGGCTTCGCGCTCACGACCATCGGCGCCCGGGCGGAGGCGCTCCAGGAGATCGAGGGGGGCATCGCCAGGGCGCAGGCGATCGGCAGCTCCGGGGCGGCGCGCCACGGGCAGATGATCCTGCTCTGCTGGGCGGCGACGTTCGGCCCCGAGCCGCGGCTCGACGCCGCGCTCGCGGAGCCGCGCGCGAGCGCGGACGAGGCCGCGGGGAGCATGTGGGTCGTGCGCGACCGGGTGACGCTCGGCATCCTGTTCTACCGGGGCTGCGAGCTCTTGCGCTTCGAGTCGTCGGGCCTCGCGCGGGCGCGCTCGCTGCTGAAGAAGGCGACGGAGGCCTACCGGGTCACGGAGAACCGCGACGTCCTGCCCGTGGCGCTCGGGTTCTGCGCGGAGGCGGAGCGCCGCTTCGGCGACGCCGAGCAGGCGCGCGAGATCGCGCGGGAGGCGGCGGCCCTGGTCGAGGCGGGGGCGCCGAGCCTGCTCAACGAGGCGCCGATCTACCTCGCGCTCCACGACGCGTGCGTGGACATGGGCGATCTCGAGGGCGCGCGGGACGCGATGGAGCGCGCGATGCCCCCGCTCCTGCGCCGGCTGAAGGGCCTCGAGGGGACGCCCTACGCGAGCTCGTTCCTGCTCAACCTGCCGCAGAACTCGGCGATGCTCGCCGCCGCCGAGGCCTACGGCTGTGTGCCGCTGCAGATCGAGGCGATGCTGAACAGCAGGCCCTAGCGCCGCGAGCCGGCGCCGCGCGCCCGCGGCGTCACCGCGCGGTGGCCCGGGGAGGCCGCGGGAGGCCCACGGTCCTGCCCGTCACTTCCGGGGCGAGGTGCCGCCCCCGCCCTTGACGGGCGCCTGCACCACCGGGCGCAGGTTGATGGTCAGCACCTCGTCGCGCGTGAACACCACGAAGCGCGCCTCCGGCGTGTACCCGTCGGCCGCGACCCGGATGCGGTGCCCGGTGCCATCCCGGCTGAACCTCGCGAAGAACGGGTTGCTCGGGAGCTCGACGTCGTCGAGGTAGATCTTCGCGTCGAGCGGCGTGGCGATGATCCGGAGCTCGACGAGGTTGGGGTTGATCGTGGGAGCGGGCGGGGGGGGCGTCGGCGCCGTGGCCGTCAGGTCGGCCTGCGTGTCGTCCGGAGTCGGATCCGACGGCGTCCACTTCATCGTGACGATGGCCCACGCGCCGGCGATCAGCAGCATGGAGAACGCGGCGATCGCGGCGCTCCACAGCGCCTTGCGCTTGGTCGACTTGGCGTTGGCGACCATGATCGTGGGGATCGTCTGCCGGTTCGAGATGCTGTCCTCGCGCGATCCCTCGTCGCCGAGCGTGTGGTCCGGCACCGGCGCCGCGTACTGCTGCGACATCTGAGACATCTGGGACATCTGCGACATCGGCATGCGCTGCGACCACGGCACGGCGGCGCGATCCTCGAGCACCGGGAGGACCTCGAACTCCTCCGGCCCCTCAGCGGTGTCCGCGTGGAGCCGCCCCAGCTGATCGCTGATCGCCGACCTCACCTCGGCGCGGCGGTTCGCGAACGTCTCGCCGATGAGGCGGCCGATCTCCGCCGAGGAGGGGCGGCGTCCCATCGTCGCCAGGTAGGCCTCGACGTCCTCGCGCATCTGGGCCGCGGTGGCGTACCGGTCCTCGGGCGCCATCGCGAGCGCGCGCGAACAGATCCGGTCGAGCGCCTCGGGCGCCGCGGGCCACCGCTCGCGCAGCTGCGGGATCTCGCCGAACGTGAGCCGCTGGAGGATCTGCACGTCGGAGAGATCCCCCCAGAAGCGCTCGCCGACGACGAGCTCCCAGAAGATCAGGCCCATCGAGAAGATGTCCGCGCGGCGATCCACCATCGTCGCGAGCGCCTGCTCCGGCGCCATGTACCGGATCTTCCCCTTGACGACGCCGGTGCTCGTGTCGGCGTCGCGCGTCGCCCACTTCGCGATGCCGAAGTCGACGACCTTCGCCTGCCCGTCGTAGGTGACGAAGATGTTGTGCGGGCTGATGTCGCGGTGGACCACATGGAGCGGCTGACCGTTGAAGTCCATGAGGTCGTGCGCGTAGTGCAGCCCGGCGAGCGCGTCGGAGAGGATCGCCAGGTAGACAGCGCGGTGCCGCGAGGGGTCGATCTTCCTGCAAATCCGATCGAGCGAGTGCCCCTCCAGGTACTCCATCACGATGTAGTACTGGTCGTCGATCTGGCCGCACTCGTACGTCTGCACGACGTTCGGGTGGTTCAGCCGCGCGGCGAGCCTCGCCTCGTCGAGGAACATCGCGTTGACCTCGGGCTCGGTCGCGATCCCCGGCTTCAGCCGCTTGATCACGACCAGCTTCTCGAACCCGAGCGGGCCGCGATGCGCAGCGAGGAAGACCTCGGCCATCCCTCCCTGCCCCAGCTTTGCGATCAGCCTGTATCTCCCGAAGCCTCTCGCAGACTGCACCGGGAGCCGGACGATCATCGATGACGAGGTCACAGCACCCGATCGTTCGTAAGGATTGCTAACTCGTCAAGCAGACTCATGGAGATGTGCATCCCGACGACACCGGGGAGCCTCCGGGCCAGGAGCGGACGGCTCCCGGCCCGGAGGCTCCGATTAATGAGGTGAATTTCGCTACTTAGGGCCTGATCAGCGCGCTCTCACCCCTCGCCAATCGCGATCCCGAGCGCTTGACGCAGCGCGAAATACTGATCGCTTGTCGAGAAGGTGATGAGCTCCTTCAGCTTGTCCTGGGGCGGGAGATCCCCGGGCTGCTGCGGCTCCGCGGCGATGATCTTCTTGGCGATCTCGAGGTCGCCCGAGAGGAGCAGGCCGGCGCGCGCCGCGGTGATGTCGACGCACTGGACCCACCGCTTGATGTTCGCCTTCGCGCCCTCCGCGAGGAACTTCTTGACCACCATGCGGAGCCCCTCGAGCTGCATGGGCTGCATGAACCCGCGGAGCGTCTGCGCGGTGGCCATGATCTGCTTCTCGATGTCCTGCGGCACCGGCGTGTCGGGCGCGACGAGCTTGATCCCCGCGAAGAGGAGCACCGTCAGCTCGGTGACCGTCGGGAACAGCGTCTTGATGTAGTGCTCGCCGCGGTACATCGCGAGGTGCTTGCCCACGATGAAGGTGAGCTCCTGCGGCGAGAACCCGGTCAAGACGGTCTGCCCCGCGACGGACGCCGGCTGCTCGTTCGCCACCGCGACGAGCGCGCCGGGCACGTCGCTCCGCACGTAGAGCCGCGGCGCCGGGAGGCCGAGCACGTTGGCCGCCCAGCCGAAGGTCCGGGCGAACGTCACCGTCGAGGTCGCCGGATCCTGCAGGAACCGCTGGTCGAGGACCGGCAGCTCCCGCCGCTGCTTGAGCGTCTCGATCTTCGCCCTGAGCGCGGCCCCCGCGATCATCTCGAAGATCTTGCCGACGTAGAGGTTCTCCTCCTCGTGGAACAGGTTCCTGATCCACTGCTCGTTGTCGAGCCGGCTCTTCGCCTGGATGAGGCCCTGCGGGCGGTAGTCCTCGAAGTACTGCTGCTCGTCCGGATCGGCCTTGCGGAGGAACGCGAGCGCCGCCGCCACGCACCACGCCTGGTCGTACTGCTTGCCGTCCACGTACAGGCGGTAGAGCCGCTTGTACGGGTCGATCTTCATCGGATCGAGCTTGACCATCGCCTGGAACTCACCGGTGGCCTGATCGAACTGCTCCGCCTGCTCGTAGAGCTCCGCCAGGATGAGGTGCTCCGTCGCGTCCTCGGGCTTGAGCCGCGAAGCCATGCGGAACGTCTCGACCGCCGCCGTCCTGTCGCCGAGCCGATCGCGGTAGATGAGCCCGAGCGCGTGCCAGAGGCTGTACTCGAGGTCCGTGTTCCCCTTGCCGGCGACCCGGTGCAGCATCTTGCGGTACGCCCGCTCGAGCTGCTTCCACTCCTTCTGCGCCGTGAGGATCTTGTTGATGCGCTCGAAGGCCTCGAGGGAGTGCGGGTTCAGGTCCAGCGTCTCGTTGAACAGCTCCACCGCGCGCGCCGGGTCCTCCAGCTTGTCGCGGTAGATCTGCGCCATCGTGTAGAGGTAGCGGCTCTTGCGATCCGGCTGCGGCTCGAGGTCCGCGATGCGCTGGAGGCAGTCCACCATGCGCTCCCACTGCCCCGTGCGCTGGTACAGCTGGAGCAGCTTGTGGAGCAGCACGTGGTTCTGCGGCTCCAGGTCGAGCGCCTCCTCCAGGGCCTCGACGCCCTTCGGGATGTTGTTCTCCTTCTCGACCCAGATGTCGCCGATCTCGTTCAGCATCTTGAACCGCTCGGCGCCGTCCATGATGTTGTCGAGGATCAGCCGCTTGTAGTGGCAGACCTGCTTGTAGTCCTTGAGCGCGTCGTAGACGGAGACCATCGCCTCGAGCGTCGGCCGGTGCGAAGGCTCGGCGCCGAGCGCCTTCTCGAAGTTGTTGACCGCCTGCTTCGACTGGCCCTGCGCCTGCTTGATGCACCCGAGCTTGTAGTAGACCGTGGCGCGCTCCTCGGTCTCGGCCTCGTCCAGGCTGGTGAGCACCTTCTGGTAGTTCGTCAGCGCGCTCGCCCAGTCGCTGAGCTTGAAGCTGACGTCCGCGAGGCCCCTGATCGTCTCCTGGTCGGTCAGGTCGAGGTTGTGCGCCGCCGTGTAGGCCTTCAGCGCCGCCTCGTCCTTCCCGAGCCGCTCGAGGACCCTGCCGAAGGTCCGCTGCAGCCGGTGCTGCTCCGACCGGTCGCGCTTGCCGCTCTTCCGGACGAGCATCTCCGCGAGCGGCTCGGCCTGGGCCCACCGCTCCGTGGAGACGTACTCGTTGAGGAGCGGCATCGCGGCGTCCTCGTTGTCGGGGTCGCTCTGGAGCGCCATCTCGTACGCCTGCACCGCGAGCGCGTGCTCGCCGAGCATGTCGTCGCGGAGCTTGCCGAGCTCGACGAGCAGCCGCGCCTTGGCGCGGGGCGCGTCGGTGTTCATCTGCTCCTGCTCGAGGTAGCGCGCCGCCCGGTCCCAGTCCGCCGCGTCGATCGCGATCACCCGCAGCGCGGCCAGCGTCGGCACGTGGGACGGGTCGAGATCGAGCGCCATCTCGAACCGCTCCTGCGCCAGGCCCCGCTCGCCGAGCTTCTCGTCGAGCTGCCGGCCGATGCGGTAGTACATCTCGACGCGCTGCTTGCCGTCGGCCGTGAGGTCGGCGACGCGCGTCATGTACTCGATGGCCTTCGACGAGTTGTCCTGCTTCTCGTAGAGCTTGGCCAGCGCCTCCAGGGCCGGGATGTGCGTGTCCTGGATGTCGACGATGTTCAGGTACGCGTCGATCGCGCGATCGAGGTCCTCGATCTCCTCGGCGTAGACCTTCGCCGTCTGAGACCAGAGCTCGATCTTCTTCTGGCGGTCCTCCGCCGCGTTGATGTGGCGATCGTAGGTGTTGATGAGATCGTGCCACTGGCGGAGCCGCCGGTAGCACCGCTCCAGGGCCTCGAGCGCGGGCTCGTGCGACGGGTCGATCTCGACCACCTGCTCGAGCCGCGCGGCCGACAGATCGGGCTTCAGGAACTGCTCCTCCTGGAGGGTCGCGATCTTCATCAGCACGTCGATGCGCTCGCGCTCCGTGGTGACCACGTCGAGCTGCATCTCGAGGACGCGCACGAGATCCGGCCACTGGTGCGTGGTCGTGTACACACGCTCGAGCCCCCGCATGGCGAGGAGGTTCGAGGCGTCGATGTCCAGCACCTCGCGGTAGACCGAGCCGGCCTTGTCGATCAGGCCGAGCTTGGTCTCGTAGAGGCCGGCGGTGCGCAGCTTCACGGACGCGACGACATCGGGCTCGCTGACGGCCCGCGCCTTGCGGAGCAGGACGTCGACGAGATCGTTCGACTGGTCGCGATCCGTGTAGATCCGCTCCAGCGCCTCGAGGGCCGGCAGGTGGAGCGGATCGACGTCGAGGGCGCGCCGGTAGAAGCTGAGCCCCTGCTCGACCTCGCCCATGTGCTTCTCGAGCACCTCGCCGAGCTCGGTCAGGATCTCCTTCCGGTCGACGTCGGTGACCGCGACGTTCAGGGCGCTCGTGAGCATCTGGCCCTGCTGCTGCCACTGCCCGGTCTTCTTGAGGTAGTTCGCCATCTGGCGAAGCACCGCGACGTTGTTCGGGTCGTACGCGAGGATCTGCTGGTAGTACGGCTGGGCGTACTCGGGGTGGCCGAGGTCCTCCGCGTACCACTTGGCGAGCCGCAGGCAGAGCGTGATCTTCTGGAGCGGCGCGGTCTGCTGCTGCAGCCAGCCGTTCACCGTCTGCACGAGCTCGGGCCAGCGGTTCGTCGCCTGGGCCATGCGCTCGAGGTAGCGGACGGTATCCATGTCGGAGAAGTCCATCTCGAACGCCGTGAGCAGCGCGTCGAACGCCTGGGGCTTGTCCTCGAGCTGCTCCTCGAAGACCCGGGCCACCTTGCGGAGGATCTCGGTCTTCTCGTGGACCTCCTCGCGCGACTCGAGCCGCGCGAGGTAGAGCTCGATGAGCGGCTCGCTCCGCCGGGCCGCGTCGTGGAGCTGCTCGAGGGCCGCGAAGGCCTGATCGTGCGTCGGCTCGAGCTCCAGGACCTTCTCGTACGCGAGCGTGCCCCGGTCCCTCTCCTCGACCTGGTGCTCCCAGATCTGCGCCACCTCGAGGTACTCGCGCACCTTGTCGGCCGGCGACTCGTAGGCCGCCGCCCGGCCCATCTTCACGTCGATGACCTCGACCCAGCGCCCCTCGGCGCGGAGCAGGTTCTCCAGGGCGGCCATCGCCTCGAAGTCCTTCGGGTCGACCTCGAGCAGCTTCCTCCAGGCGTCGATGGCGTCGTACGACTGCCCGAGGACGTGCTGGTAGGTCGTCCCGAGCTCGCGGTAGAGCGCGATGACGTTCTCGGCCGGCAGGACGTCCCGCGCCCGGTCGACGGTCTGGTGGAGCGCGCCGACGATCTGCTCGGGCTCGTTGCGCAGCCGCCAGATCGCCGCGATGGCGTAGAGCGCCTCGAGGTTCGCGTAGTCGATGTCGAGGACGCGCTGGTAGTCGTCGAGCGAGGAGTCATCGCGGCCGAGCTGCTCGTGGAACAGCTTGGCGCGGCGGAGGAGCACCGCGACGCGCGACTCGTCGTCGATCGCGATGTCGTAGTGCCGCTCGAGGACGTCGCAGAGCTCGGCCCACTGCCCGACGCGCTCGTAGAGGTTCGACAGCGCCCCGAGCGCCTCCGGATCCTCGCCGCGGAGGTCGAGGACCCGCTTCCACGTCTCGACCGCGCCCTGGACGTCGTTCAGCCGGTCGGCCAGGAGGTGCGCCATCTTGGCGCGGATGTCGGCCTCCTGGCTGTCGCCCATCGCGTTCTCGAGCTCCCGCTCCAGCACGACCTTGAGCTGGGTCCAGGCCCCCTTGGTCGTGTAGATGCGCTCGAGGGCGCTGATCGCCTGCTCGTTCGTCGTCTCGAGCTCGTCGAAGATGCGCCGGAAGGCGCGGATGGCGTCGTCGAGCTGCCCGAGCCGCTCCTCGTACGTCTGGCCGAGCCGGAGGTACAGGTCGACGAGCTCCGGGCGATCCTCGGTCGCGCGCACCCGCTGCTCGAGCACGCTCGCGAGCTCCGGGTACTGCTCGAGCTGCGTGTAGATCCGGTCGAGGTTCGAGAGCGCCTCCGCCTCGAGCGGCTCGATGCCGAGCACGTACCGGTAGGTCTCCTCCGCCTTGGCGACGTCGCTGAGGTCGGTCTCGAAGACCCGCGCCAGCCGCTTGCCGATGCTGGTCTGCACGTCCTTGTCGGCGTGGATGCCCAGCACGTCGGCGTACGCGTTGGCGAGCAGCTCCCAGCCGCCGTCGACCGAGCCGGAGAGCCGCTCGACCTCCTCGAGCGTCTTCTCGTCCCGCGGGTACTCCTTCAGCGCCCGGATGTAGACGCCGAGGGCCCCGTCCGGCGAGATGAGCCGCTCCTCCTGGAGCTCGCCCAGCCGGTAGAACATCGCCAGCCGGTCCGACTCCTGGGTGAGGTGGGCGAGCTCCGCCTCGAGCACGCCGCCGAGCTTCTCCCACTCGGCCGCGGCCTGGTAGAGCGGCTCCAGGATCGCGCCGATCTCGATCTGCTTGATCCCGGCCGCGAAGAGCCCCTCGAGGGCCTCCAGCGTCGGCGAGTGCTCGGGGGCCGCGGTGAGCACCTCGCGGTACGCCGCGATGGCCGCCGGCAGGTCGTTGAGCCGCGTCTGGTGCACCACGCCGAGCCGGTACTTGAACTCGAGGATCTCGTCCGGCGACTGCGCGATCTCCGCCTCGCGCGAGAGGATCTCGACGAGGTCGCCCCACCGCTCGGTCGCGGTGAAGAGGCGGTCGAGCGACGCGATCGCGGTCTGGTTCTCCGGATCGACCTCGAGCACGCGCCGGTAGCGCGCGACGGCGCTGTCGATGTCCTCGAGCTGCGTCTCGAAGATCTGCGCGAGCCTGAGCCCGAGCTCCACGAAGCGCGACGGCTCCTCGCCGAGCCGCCCGAGCTCCGCGTCGTACAGCGCGGCGACCTGCGGCCAGCGGTTCACCACGATCGCGAGCCGCTCGAGGTTCGAGAGCGACTCCTCGTTGCCGATGTCGCACGTCACCGCGCGCGCGTACGTCTCGAAGGCGGAGACGTGATCGCTCAGCATCTCCTCCGAGAGCCGCGCGATGCGGTGGAGCAGATCGACCTTCTCGTACGGGTCCTCGGCCACCTTGACGCGGACCTCGAGTACGCTGATCAGCTTCTGCCACTCGCCGGACGCGTCGTAGATCGGCTCGAGCACCAGCGCCGCGCCGAGCGCGTCGCGGTTGCCGTCCTTGATCTGCTCGAGCGCGCGGAGCGTCGGCTCGTGATCGGGCATCTGCTGCAGGAGGTCGCGGTAGAGCTCGATCGCGCGGGTCACGTCGTCGAGGTGCTTCTCGTAGAGCTCGGCGATCCGGTACTGGTAGCTGATGCCCTCGGCCGGGTCCGAGGTGATCTCGGCCTCGTGCTGGAGCACGCTGAGCAGCTCGAGCCAGTTCTGCGAGGTCTGGTAGAGCACGTCGAGCCGCCCGAGCGCCTGGAGGTCGTCCGGGTCGATCTCGAGCACCCGCTGGTAGGTGTCGATCGCGCTCGCCACGTTGCCGAGCTCGCGCTCGTACACCGCGCCGATCTGGTAGTAGATGCGCTTCTTCTCGCCCGAGTCGAGGACGAGATCGGCCTTCTTGGCGTAGACCGAGAGCAGCTCCTGCCAGCGCGAGAGGCTGAGGTAGAGCTTGGTCAGCGCGTCGATCGCCCGCAGATCCTCGGCGTCGAGCTCGAGCACCTTGCCGTAGACGGCGATCGCCTGGTCGTGCCGCTCGAGCACCTCCTCCTCGATGCTCGCGGCCTGGAACAGGGCGAGCTTCTTCTCGTTCAGATCGTCGAGGATGTCCGCCTTCTGCTGGAGGATCTGCGACAGCTCGTTGTAGCGCTCCGCGGTCCGGAACAGCCGCTCGAGCGACTCGGCGGCGTGCAGGTTGCGCGGATCGATCTCGAGCACGCGCCGGTAGTGCCCGACGGCGCTGTCCATGTCGCCGAGGTCGCTCTCGTAGATGCGCGCGCTCATCGTGTAGAGCGTGCTCGCGAGCTCCGCGTCGGTCTGCTGCGCCGCCAGCGTCTCGAACACGCGCGCCAGGTCGGTGAAGCGGCCGGTCGCGCGCGCGAGCCGGTCGAGCCCCTCCTGGGTCGACTCCGAGGCCGGGTCCTGGCTCAGCGCCCGCGCGTAGGTGTCGAAGGCCGAGCTGAGGTCGCTGCCCGCGTCCTCGTAGAGCACGGCGATCTGGTGGAGCAGCTCGACGCGACGGGTCACGTCGTCGCTGCGGCGCACCTGGACCTCGTGCACCCCGATGAGCTTCTGGTAGTCGCCCGACTGGCGGTACAGGGGCTCGAGGATCTCCGCGATCGCGACCTCGTGCTCGGGGAGCTTCCCGAGCCGCTCGAGGGCCGCGAGCGCCTCGACGTTCGTCGGCTCGCGCTCGAGCACCTGCCTGTAGATGTCGATCGCCGAGTCGACGAGCCGCATCCGCGACTCCCGGAGCGCGGCGAGCCGCAGCATCAGCCGGATCTGCGCCTCCTCCTCGACCGCGATGCTGAGCTGCGCCTCGAGGTTGTCCGCCAGCTCCTCCCACATGCCCTGGCGGCTGAAGAGCCCGTCGAGGGCGGTCAGCGCGACGAGGCTCGTGTTGTCGATGGAGAGCACCTCGCGGTACGCGGCGATCGCCTCCTCGGGCTGCCCGAGCCGCTGCTCGTAGACCTCGGCCATCTGCGCATAGAGGCCCTCGCGCTCGGTGGGCTCGTGCACGAGCTCGATGCGGCGCCGGTAGACGCCGATGAGATCGCTCCAGCGCTCGGTGCGCCGGTACAGCGCGTCCATCGCCTCGAGCGCCTCCGAGTCGGCGGGGTCGATCGAGAGCACGCGGAGGTAGCCGTTCGCCGCCTCCTCGACCTTGCCGAGCCGCTCGTGGGTGCTCGCGAGCCGCATCCAGTACTCGCGGCTCAGCCGGGCGTCGCTCAGCGAGTCCGCGATCTCGCTGAAGATGACGTCGAGCCGGTCCCAGGCGCCCGCCTGCGCGGCGAGCGACTCGAGCTCCGCCCGCGTCTCGGCGTGCGACGGGTCGTCCTTGAGCGCCCGCGACTGCGCGTCGAACGCGCGGCCGAGGTCGTTCAGGCTCTCGGCCGCCGTCCGCGCCACCTTCCGGAGCAGCGAGACGCGCGTCGCCGTGTCGCCCTCGGCCGCCGCGAGGATCTCGAGCGCCTGGATCAGCTTCTCCCAGTCGCCACGCCCCTCGTAGATCTCCTGCAGGATGGCCGCGGCCTCGGCCCGCAGCGACTCGTTCGAGAGCAGCGCCTCCAGCGCGAGCCGCGCCGCGTCGTTGCCCGGATCGAGGATCAGGATTTCCTTGTAGTTCTCGAGCGCTCCGGCCGCATCGTTCAGGTGCTTCTCGAGAGTGCTCCCGAGCCGGAACTTGAGGTCGATGAGCGCGTGCTCGTCGAGCGGCGAGTCGATCCGCTTGCGGAGCACGTCGACGTAGGACTCCCAGTCCTGCTGCTCGCGGTAGAGCTTGTCGAGCGCCGCGAGCGCCTGCGGGTCCGTGGGCTCGTCGTCGAGCACCTGCCGGTACGTCGCGATCGCGCGCACGGGGTCGCGCAGCTCCCCTTCGTAGAGCTCCGCGATGGCGTAGAGGATCTGCTTGCGCTCCTCGGGCTCGGTGATGATCTCGAGCTTCTTCTCGTAGATTCCGAGCAGCTCGCCGAACCGGCCCGTCTCGCGGTACAGCCGCTCCAGCGCGCTGATCGCGGCCTGGTTCTCGCCGTCCGCCTCGTACACGGCGCGGAACTGCGCCAGCGCCTCGTCGATGCGCTTCACCTCGTCGAGGAGCACCCGCCCGAGCCGGAGCCGGAGATCGACCCCGAGCGCGATGTCCCCCTCGCTCTCGGCGCGCGAGATCGCCGTCGAGTAGGCCTGGATGAGCGCGTCCCACCCCTCGGTGGAGCGCGCGGCCCGCTCGACGTCGTCGATGCACTGCTCGTCCTGCGGGGCGAGCTGGAACGCGGAGAGGTAGCGCTCGAACGCCCGCTGCGGCTCCTTGAGCCGCGTCTCGTAGAGCGCGGCGACCTGCCGGTAGAGGTCGAGCCGGGAGGCGTCGTCCTGGTCGTGCGAGAGCTTCACCTCGATCGCGCCGGCGAGCCCCTTCGGGTTGTTCGCCTGCGTGTAGAGCGGGATCAGCGCCTCGGCCGCGGCGAGGTGCGCGCCGTCGATCGACAGCACCTTCTCGTAGGCGCGCGCCGCGCGATCGGCCTTCTGCTTCTGGACCATCCAGAGCTCGGCGATCTTGAGCAGCAGGCTGATCTTGGCCGCGTCGTCGGTCTCCTTCGCCTCCTGCGACTCGAGGACGCGGATGAACTCGTCCCACTTGCCGCTCTCGGCGTAGAACACCTCGAGGTCGTCCCAGCGCTGGAGCTGGAGGTACGCCTTCTTGAGCGCCTCCTGGGCCTTGCGGTCCTGGGGGTTCAGCGCGATCACCTCTTGCCACGCCCTGACGGCCGCCTCGTCGTCCTTGAGGCGCTCGCCGTAGAGCTGCGCGAGCTTGCTGAGGAGCGCGAGCTTCTGGGTGCTGTCGAACGTCGTGTCGACCTGCTTCTGCAGCACCCGCGCGAACGCCTGGTAGTCCTTGTTCTTCTCGTAGAGCCCGGCCAGCGCGTTCAGGGCCTCCGGGTTCTCGGGGTCGTTCGCGAGCACCTCGTCCCAGAGCTCGATGCAGAAGTCGACCTTCTTCACCCGCTCCGACGCGAGCTTCGCGATCTCGAGGTACTTCGCGGCGCGCTCGCCGCCCTCCGGGAGGGCCGCGGCCTCGCGGCGGAGCAGCCCGATGAGCTTCTCCCAGTCGCGCCGCTTCTCGTAGCTCTGGCGGAGGAAGTCGATCGCCTGCGGGTGCTCGCCGTCGATCGCGAGGATCGCCTCGTAGCACTTCACCGCCTCGGCCGCGTTCGAGAACTTGCCCGAGTAGAGCTCCGCGGCCTTCGAGTAATTCTCGATCTTCTCGGCGGGATCCGAGACCGCCTCGGCGATCTCGATCAGCGTCTTGACGTACTCGTTGTACCGCTTGGCCTGCTCTTGCTTCTGAGCCTTGGCCTTGAGCTCCTCGACCCGCCCCGCCATCTCGGCGGCGGGGGGCGGCGGCGCCGTCGGCCGCCGGCCGATCTCCGAATCGGCGGGCCTGCTCTCGGCGGGAGCGCGCGGCGGCGGCTCGGCCGCGACGACCGACGTCCTCGCGCCGCCGTCGTCGTCCGACGAGGCATCGGCCGGGACGTCCGCCGGCGTGCTCGCCCTGCCGCTCACGGGCGCGGGCGCGCTGACCGGCGCGGGCGCGCTCACCGGCGCAGGCGCGCTCACCGGCGCCGGCGTGCTCACCGGGGCCCGCACGCTGACCGGCGCCGGCGCGCTCACGGGAATGGGCGTGGCGTCCGCAGCCCGCTCGACGGGCGCGGGCGCGACGGCCACGGGCGCCGCGACCACGGGCGTTGCGGCCACGGGCGCCGCGGCCGCGGCAGGCGCTGCGGCCGTGAGGCGCTCGCCGATCTGCGCCTCGAAGGCGCTCACGCTCGGGTGCGTCGGCGCGACCGCCACGAGCCGCTCGAACCAGCTCCTGGCGCGGATCAAATTGCCGAGCTGCCGCCAGGCGACGCCGCCCGCCTGGGCGATCATGTACGGCGAGCTGCCGTTCTGGTTGGCCGCGCTCTCTGCGAGCGACGCGACGCGCTCCCAGTTGCCCTCCTTCGTCCCCCAGAGCTCGCGCAGGTAGGCAAACGCCGCCTCGTTCGACGGGTCGTACCGGAGCGACTCTTCCAGGAGCTTCGAGCCGATCTCGACGTTCTGGTGCCGCGTGGCCCAGCGGACGCCGAACTTGAACGCCGCCTCGCCGCGCGCCACGCCGGTGCGCGCGTCGAGGATGCGGCGCTGCGTCTCCACGATGGTCTGCGGCCGCTCCTCCTCGGCGAGCAGCCCCTCGAACATCGCCGCGGCCTGCTTGTCGGAGGGCGCCGCCTCGTAGGCCCTCCTGAGCAGATCCTCGAGCTGGCCTCGATCGAAGCGCTTCGCGAGGCGCGCCGCGCGGAGCAGCAGCCGCTTGCGCTCGCTCGTGGTCGCGGCCGCGTCGGCCGCGTCGACGAGCTCCGCCATGTGCCCGGCCCACGACGACTGATCGACCTGCATGTCGCCGAGGCAAGCGCGCGCCTCCTCGCTCGTCCCGCCGGAGACGCCGAGCGCGCGCGCGTACGTCGCCGTCGCCCGCTCGAAATCGCCTGCGTCGCAGAGCACGTCGCCGAGCTCCACGAGGAGCTCGGCGGCCGCGGTCCCCTCCGGGGCGTTCCTCAGCTCGAGCTCCAGGAGCTTCTGGACCATGTTGGTCTTGCCCAGGTCCCAGTAGATGGAACGAGCCGACTCCAGCGCCTCGAGCAGCGCTGGATTCAGCTTGTAGGCGTCCTGGAAGTGCTTCAGCGCCTTGACGGCCTGAAGGAACTTCTCCTCGAGCAGCCGCCCGAGCTTCAGGTGATATGCCGCCTTCCGGGTCGCGTCCCCTTCGGCCGCAATCCCCTTCTCGAGCTCCTCGACGAGCCCTTGCCAGTCATGAACCGACTCGAGATGATTGAGACGCTGCGCAAGATCCATTGATTATCGACCCTCGGCCCCGACCTTCGAACGGATTGAAACGCTCACGTGCCCCGCGCCGCGCGCGGCACCACCGCTACTGGCCACCGAGCCGCGCGACCAGCGTGTTCGCCGTCTCGCACTCGGTCTTGAAGCTCGCCGCCTTCGATCCCTTGCAGGCGCGCGTTGTGAACCCCTTGAGCATCTGGATCGCCTCCTGCTTGCGCGGCGGATCCAGGGTCGCGTAGGTGCTCCCAAGACTCCAGAGGATCTGTACTGACTCAGGACCATCCGACGGCGCAACCGCCCGAGCGGCCTCTAGCTCGGCCACCATCTCCGCCGTGGACCCGCGGTCCTGGTAGACCGACGCGAGCAGGCTGTGTACGCCGAAGAGGTACTTGTCCCCGGGCTTCGCGAACGACTTCGCCTCCTTGAGCACCTGCTCGGCCTCCTTCGTGTAGCCGAGGCGGCTGTAGAGGTCGGCGAGCGCCGCGTAGTAGCGTATCTCGTTCGGGTTGTGCTCGATCGCCTTGGTGAGGTTCTCGAGCGCCTTCTGCTCGTCGTCCGTCCAGAGGTAAACGTTCCCGAGCTGGGAGTAGCAGTCGGCGAAGTTGGGGTCGTTCTCGATACACTTCTGGTAGGGCTCTTTGGCCTCTTCGTAGGAGATCGTCTTCTTCTTCGCCTGCTGCTCCAGCGCCCAGCCCCGCTCGAACCAGTAGTTGGCGAATTTCGGAGCGATCTGTGTGGCGCGAGCCAGCGTCGATGCGACCTTGTCCCACTCGTCCCGCTTCTTGTACGCCATCGCCAGCTTGTAGAAGATGCGATGGTTCGTGGGGTCGAGCTTGGTCGCTTGCTCGTACTTGTTGGCCGCACCCTCAGGGTTGACGGCGACCTCTTTGTCGGCCTGATTCGCGAGGATGACGGCCTCCTGGCGGTGCCGGCTGCAGCCCAGCCCCGCCGCGCTCGCCGCGACCAGTCCAACCATCAAGAATGCCCCAAGCTTCATCTAGCTCACCTTTCGAATGGATTCGGCTCTGCCGGCTCCCAAGTGACCGTGGGCGTCGCGCCGCCCCTCTCGAGCATACCGGAGACGGCTACGCCGCTCCGTCCGCAATCCGGAGACGGCTACGCCGCTCCGTCCGCAATCCGGAGACGGCTACGCCGCTCCGTCAGCAATCCCGGAGACAGCTGCGCCGCTCCGTCAGCAATCCGGAGACGGCTGCGCCGCTCCGTGTGGCACCGTCACAAGCGTCCTGAGGTGGCGCGCGTTCAACCTCGCGCGGCGTCGCGAGAATAGGCGGAGGCAACCGCGGAAGTCCAGGCCTTCAGATCCCGCTCCTGCGCCGGTCTGCGCGGCCTTCAGGCGAGGCCCCACGCCCTCCCCCGCCGCGACGCGCGCCGACCTGGTCGACCCCGCTGCCCACGACCCCGCGATGACCGCGGACGCCGACCGCGCCCGCGGCTCAGGCCGCATCCAGGGCTGAAATGGCGAACGCCCCGCACTGTCCGCGCGGGGCGTTCGGTCGAGCCGAGCTGTACGGCGAGCTCAGCCGCCGGGGCTGAGCATGATCGGGTAGACGACGGTGACGATACCGCCCTCGGGCTGCGGGAAGGAGAGGCCGTAGAAGGCCCGCACCACGCAGGAGACCACGCCGTTGTCGGGCAGGTCCGAGCCGCCGTTACCCACGTTGGACACCGCGCCGTCGCGCCCGATGACGAAGCGCACCGCCACGCGGCCCTGGAGGTTCGGGTTATTCCTGAGGCCGTTTTCGTAGCAGAGCCGGAACCTACCGAAGTTCTGGCGCACGATACGCTGGATGACCTCGGGCGGCAGACGGCCGCTCACGCTCGTCGCACCCATACGCACCTGCGGCGGCTTGGTGCGATGCGACCCGCCGAGACGGCCGTGACCGGAGCCGAAGCCCTGGCCGGTGCCGGTGCCGGCGCCGTGCCCGATGGTGCCGATCGAGCCGAGGCCGATGCCCTCGCCGCGACCGCCGCCGCCCTCGCCGATGCCGGAGAGGCCGAGGCCGCCGGCGCCGAACGAGTCGCCGATCTGGTCGCCCCACATGTTGCCGCGGGCGCTCAGCGCATCGTTGCCGAGCGAGTCGTCGCGTCCCCACGGCGCGGTCGGGGCGTTCGGATCGCCGCCGGCGCCGGCGTTCAGCAGGCCGATCATGCCGAACTCCGCGGCGTCGCGGAGCGCCGCCTGGCGGGCGATGTGCGGATCGGGGTTGTCAGCCGGACCCTGGACGCCGTAGCGGTTGCCCGTCGCCTTGGTGTTCGGGTTACCCATCGAACCCTCTTCACCCTTGGCGCGCGTGCCGGTGCCGCCCTCCTTGTTGTCCGCGGCGTTCTCGGCGACCTGCTCGGTCTCCTTCTCCTCCATCTCCTTCTCGGCGGCCGCCGCGAGGTACTGCTGGATGAGGAACTGCTGATCCGCGGAGATCCCGTCCTCGCCCGTATCGCCGAGCGGCGGCATGAAGAAGGCCATCGCCGCGAGCAGGCCGAGGTGCACCGCCATCGAGAGGCCGGTGTACAGCAGGCCCTGCGTGTCCACCTGGAAGTGGCCAGCCACGACGCGGCCCGCGTTCACGGCGGACACCTGGAAGACGATGCCGTCGAGCTCGACCTTCGCCTTGGCGCCGGAAGGAAGCGCCATCTGGTAGGCGCCAGAGAGCTCGGAGCACGGCTGAGCGCGTCCCTGGTCGATCGCCTGCTGCACCGTCAGCTTCGGCTGCCCAGGGATCTCGATCGTCCCTGTCGCGCGGGGCAGGAGCACCACGGAGACCGAGCCGGAGCGGTCCGCGAGGACGATCGGCGCCCGCGTCGTGCCGAGCTTCTCCGACGGGATGAAGTAGTCACACTTGAAGTTCTTGCCCTCCTCCTCGCCGACATAGAAGGAGCGCGGCGGGGTGAGGTGCGCGACGTGCAAGACGGCGGCATCCCACAGGATCATCACCTCGACGGACGCCGCCGGGACCTCGACCTCCTCGCTCGGCACGTCCGGCCCGTTCTTCACGAGCGTGTACGTGTAGGAGCCCTCCGGCGCGTCCGGAGGGACCTCGTCGACGGAGGGCGCCGACTGCGCGAACGGGTTGTTGTACGCAAACGGGTCGGCCCCGCTCGCGGCGGTCGCGGCGAACGGGTTCGCCGGGGCGGCGGCGGCGAACGGGTTCGCCGGGGCGGCGGCGGCGAACGGGTTGCCGGGCGCCGCAGCGAACGGGTTCGCGGGCACAGGCTTCGCAGGGCCCGCCGCCGCGGCGACGGCCACCGGCTCGGCGCGCTCCAGCATGATCTTCGTGCCGCCGATCTGGAGCTGATCGCCTGGGCTGATCTTGCACTTGTTGACGCGCGCCCCGTTCACCATCGTCCCCGGCTCGTTGCCGAGATCGATGAGCGTGATGTCCTGCGGGGAGGCGACCTCGATGACCGCGTGCATGCGCGAGGCAAGCTCGTCATCGACACGCAGATGGCTCTTCGCGTCCTTGCCTACCTTGACGATATCCTGCGTGATCGTCTCCCGACGGACGAGCGCTTCGTTTTGGTAGAGCGCAAATGTGAGAGCGACCCTTTGCTTGCCTTCCATCTCCGCCAGCCTTCCCTATGCGCCCCGCGGCGCATGCCCCCAGCACCGGGGGATAAATCGATAGGGCAGGTGCCAACCTGCCCGGCACATCAGAGGTTCTCGACCGACTTGAGCATCTCCGGAACGAACGAGGTGCGGGGCCGGATCAACGTCGTCCGGACCGGGCCGGGCCGTACGCGGATGGTGGCGTCGTTGGGACCGAACCCACCGGCGTTCAGCGGATCGTCGGAGAACTCGTAGCCGTAGCCGTCCTCCTTCTTCCCGCCACCGCCGCCGGCCGGAGCCGCCTCCTGCGCGATCGCCGTCGAGGCGACCACGCTCATAAGAACGGCAGCCACGACTCCCGCACCCAATCGGGTCAACCCTCTCATTCCAGCCTCCTCAAAATGATCCGACGCAGTTACAGTGCCATTGTACCGCCTTACGCGGCGGCCGGTCAACCAGCTTCGCATTTCATCGAGACGGGCGAGGCGACAGAGAGCACGACCCACGCTCACCTCGACAACAGATTCAACCCAAGGTTCCCAGAGCGATGCGACGAAAGTGACGAGCCCCCCTCTCCTTCGCATGGCGAGAGAAGGGGGCTCGTCCGACAGCGCCAGGGGACGGGCTCCGCGGCTGCCTAGGGAGCCGGAGTCGCCCCTTCTGCCCCTTCGCCCTCGCTCCCGGCAGCGGCCTCCTGCTCGGCTTCCTTGGTCTTCATGTCGGCCTCGGATGCCTTGCGCTCGGCCTCGGTCTGCTTGTTGAAGGCGATGATCTGGTCGATCTCCTCCATGCGCTCCTTCGACCGCTTCACCGCGTCAGCGAACTCGGCCGTGGAGCCCGCCTTCTGGATGAACTGGCCGAACAGCCCCTTCGCCGACTGGAGGGCGCCCTCGGCGGCCTTGCCGCCCGACTTCGCCTTGTACTCCTGGGTGAGGATCGCCTCGTTGTAGTAGGTCTCGGGGCGCTCGGGGGCGAGCTTCTTCGCGGCGTCGAGCTCCGCGCTGGCGGCCGCCACCAGGCTGTCGAAGTTCGAGTCGTCGATCTGACCGCGCAGGGCGAGCGCGAGGCCCAGGTGAGCGTCGTAGTCGTTCGGACGCATCTTCAGGGCCGCGCGGTACGCCTCCTCCGCCTGCTTGAACCCGCGGAACGACAGGTTCACCGCCGCGTAGTTCATCTGCGCTTCGTAGAAGCTCGGGTCGAGCCGCCTCGCCGTGTTGAACTCCTGCACGGCGCCGTTCAGGTTCGCGAGCTCGACCTGGATCATCCCCGCGGTGTTGTGGATCGGCGCGTAGTTCGGGTTCTTGCGGATGGCCTGGGAGCAGACCAGCGCGGCGAGCTCCAGCGCCTGCGTGTCGACCTTCTTCTGCTTGCTGACGTTGGTCGCCACCGCCTTGCCCGACTTCCTGCCGGCCTTCTGCTTCGCCGTCTCCAGGTAGTAGATGGCGAGCTGGTTGAACGCCGGCATGAAGGCGTCATCGACGGCCAGCGCGCTCTGGATGTACCGCTTCGCGCGCTGGAAGTCGTTGGGGCCATCGCTGTCGGCGACCTGGTTGCCGCGCTTCATGTACAGGAGCGCGAGGTGCACGAGCGCCTCGACGTTCTTGTACTGGGCGTCGACGACGGCGGCCTGGCGCATCTCGCTGATCGCCGCGTCGATGTTCCGCTCGCCCGACTCGGCCAGGTTGTAGAGCGCCACCTGGACACGCGCCGGGTGGAACTTCGGGTTCTTCTGGAGCGCCTGCTGGAAGTACTTCTTCGCCTCCGAGTCCTTCTTGCAACGCTGGTACGCGAGCCCCGCGTTGTAGATGGCCTCGGCGAACGTCGCGTCCCCTTGCTCATCCGCCGCGTCGAGGAACAGCTGGGCCGTCGAGCTGCAAGTCGCCTCGGACCAATCCCCAGCCTTGTCGTGCTGGACCATGGTGTCCATGGCGGTCTTGAACTTGTTGGCCGCCTCGACCGACACAGCGTTCCCCTTGCTGTCGGTGATCGCCTTGCCGGTCGACGGATCCTTCGCCGCGCGGGCCGTGCCGCCGGAGCTCCCGCCGCCACAACCCGTCGCGGCCACAAGGATCGCCGCGACCGCTACCATTGAGGTGATGCTTCTCATGTTCCGCTCCATCACTTCTTGGGTCGGGTCGTGGCCCGATCGAGCGCCGAGCCTTCCTTGGATCCGCCGGACGCCGCCGGCGTTTCCTTCGTCTTCTCGTCGCCCTCTTCCTTGTCCTTGCTGGCGGCCGGCTTGTCAGTGGCCGTCAGCGCTTCGCGGAAGGGGGTGCCGTCGAGGTTCAGCGGCGCCGGGCGATCGCTCAGGCCGGAGTTGACGCGCGACGGCGCGCCGCGGAATTCGTCGATGAGGTGGTACTCGGCGCCGTAGTTCTTCGAGAGCCACACCTCGCAGGTACGCGAGTAATCGTCGAAGTACTGGTACTTCACGGACAGGTCGAGGCAGGTCTTGAACGCGCCCTTCGCCATCTGCTTCTGCGGCTCGCTCGCCTCGTCCAGGCGCGAGTAGTACTCACCCCGGATCTCGTCGTACGAGACGTCGGTTCCCGGCACCATTCCGTGGCCCTTCCACTCCTTCGGGATCGGCGCGGCCCGGAACTCGGCGACGAACTTGCCCCACATCTGACCGACGCGCGCGCCGGCGGCGATGACCCATCGCGGCGGAGGCGTCGGCTCCAGCTTGAGGATCTTCTGGTACTCCGCGTCGGCCGCCTCGATCGCCGGGCGCTTCTTCTTCACCCAGTCGGCGACCTTGGTGTTGATGTGCTTGAGGACGTCCTCGCGGTTCCCGGCGCCTTTGTACTCGGGGAACTTGATCTTATCGACGTCCTTCCGCTTCTGCTCGGCGAAGTGGAAGTAGGCCTCGCCCACCGCGGTCAGCACCTTGCCGAGCCGGCGCAGCTTCTCCGGCTCCTCGCCGCCGATCGCGTCGATCTTCTTCAGCGCGGCCGCCGGGTCCTTCCAGTAGCCCCGGACCTTGTTGTACTCGCCGTTCGCCGGGGTCACGCTCTTCGTCTGGAGCAGCACGCGCGCGTACATCGCGTGCGCCTGCACCTGGACGTCGAACGTCGCGTTGCGGTCGATCTGCGGCATCGCCGTCGACAGCCGCCGGCGCGCCTGATCCCAGTCCTCGCGGTCGATGTAGTGCGCGCCGATCGCGAACGCGATCTGCGCGGTCTGCGCCGGCTTCGCCTTGCCGTAGTTCTTGTTGAAGAGGTCGGCGTCCTTGATGGCCTGGTCCTCCTGGCCGAGGCCGAGCCGCAGCACGACCGAGTCCTGGAGCGCCTCCGCGGCCTTCTCCCCCTTCGGGTTCTCGCGCGCGTAGCGCTCGTACCAGTTCGCCGCCTCGTCATAGACCGCGATCGCCTGGTAGTTGCCGCCGATCTCGTAGATCGACGTCTTCGCCAGCTCGGTGTTGTGGAGGTTGTACCGCGGGTCGAGCAGGATCTTGCGCGCCGCGATCGACTTGGCGATGAGGCGGGCGGCCTGGAACGCCTTCGCGGCGTTGTAGAGGACCTCCTCGCTCTTCTCGCAGGCGGGCTGCTTGGCCTCGCAGGCGGCCTCGCCGTACTTCTTCCACATGTCCATGTACGCGACGGCGGCCTTCTCGTAGTTCTTGAGGGCCTCGACGCCGCCGGCCGCGTCGGCCGCCTCGACGAGCTTCTGGGCGCGCAGGCGCTCGATGTCGCGCTGGATGCGGATCAGGATCCCGCACTGCTCGGCGTTCTCCTTCTCCTTGCCGCCCTTGCAGTAGAGGTCGATGAACTTGGGCACGTCCGCGGCCATGTCGTCGTAACAAGACGGACGCGGCGGGTCCATGTTCGCGCCGAGGACGTTGAGCGACTCGAGGTAGAGCTGCGAGGCGTAGATGCCGACTTCCTTGTCGGCGTGGTTCAGCGCCACGTCGCGGAACGCGAGCGCGGCCTCCTCCCAGTGCTGCGCCTCGAAGTACGTGCGGCCACGCGCGTACTTCACCTCGACGTACTGCTCCTGCGCCTCCTTGTCGTTCGCGGCGGGCTTGATGTAGCAGACGTAGCGGTTGAAGGCGGTGATCATGCCCTTCTGGCTCTCGTTGAACTCCTTGGGCAGGAACTTCGCCTTCTCCGCCTTCTTGTCCTTCTCGCCCTTCTTGCCCGTCCCCGGGTCGGGGAGGTTGCCGGAGCCCTTCTTGTCAGAGCCGTCCTTGTGCGTCTCGGTGTAGATGTTCTGGTAGCAGAGCACCGACGCGTACGCGGCCTCCGGGGCCTGCGGGCCGCTCGGATCCTCCGCCACGACCGAGTCGAAGGCGGGGCCGCACTTGGCCCAGTCCTTCTGGAAGTACAGAAGGTCGGCCATGGCGTACTTGATCTTGAAGATGTTCGGCCAGTCCTCCTTCAGGATGCGGGGGAACTCGAACTTGGCGAACTGCTCCTGCTTGAAGTTGTTGACGACCTTGTCGTAGAGCTGCGCGGCGAGCTGCATCGTCTTCTTGTCGCCGGTGCCGCGCACGCCGCCCGAGCCGACCGCCTCGAGGTGCCAGGCCATCGCCGTCTCGGTCAGCAGACCGGCGGTGATGTTCGAGCACTTCAGCTTGGCGTCCGCGGGGTGCCCCTCGCCCTGGAACTTGTTGTGGACGTCGAGCTGGCGCCCGAGCTCGCCCATGATCTGGTCCTTGTTGCCAGACTTCATGGCGAGCGTCGCCTCGGCGATGTGCCCCTGGTACACGCAGTACCTCGGGCCACGATCGCGGGTCATCAGGTCGGTGTAGAGCTCGATGCCCTCCTTGTAATGACCGGTGTCGAGGTAGTTCTGCCCGAGGTCGTCCATCATCTTGAACGTCTTCTCGGAGCTGCCGCTCGCGTCGCCGCTGAGCGGCCGGAGGAAGTCGTGGGACTTCCGCGGATCGCCGGCGAGCGCGTAGACCGGGATGATGTCGCGCCGCGCTGAGACCGCGAGCTGGGCGGCGTTCGGCATCTGCTGGTACTGCTGGCCGTACTCGATCGTCTTCTTGAACTCGCTGATGGCGCGGGCGAAGTCGCCCTTGTTCCAGTAGACGTACCCGAGCTTGTAGTGGGCGTAGCCCCAGACCTTGTTCTCGGGCGGCGGGTACTGGGTGACCTTGACGTACGACTGCTCGGCGAGGTCCCACTTGGACGGGTCGCCCTGCGCCTCGTTGAAGAAGAGCTCGCCGAACGCGAGGTACGCGTTCGGGATGTACTTCGAGCTGGGCCAGTTCTTGATGAGCTCGAAGTAGACCTTGCGCGCGTCCTCGAGCTGCTGCGCCTGCTCGTACTCGTAGGCGAGGTAGTAGAGCACCTCGTCCGTGCAGCCCGTGCTCTTCGCGGGGTCGGCCGCGTTGGTGCTCTGGCAGTACTTGGGGTACTGCGTCTTGAGCTGCGTGTAGTACTTGATCGCGCTCTTGCGCGCGGCGGCGAGGATCTTGTCGGCCTTGCCGATCTCCGCCCGCAGGCCGGCGACCGCCTTCGGGTTCTTCCGCTTGGCCTCGTCGGCCTTGATCTGCCCCTCGGTCTTGTCACGGAAGGCGGCCGACTCGAGCTCGACGTAGCCCTCGGCGAGGCGCCGCATCAGCTTCGGCCGATCCGGCGCGTTCTTCGGCGTCGAGGCGTACAGGCTCTCGAGGCCCTGGATCTCCGTGATCAGCAGGCTCCGCACCTTCGGGGCGAGCCGGTTCCGCCGCTCGTCGCGCTGCGCCGAGGCCTGTGAGGCGGTCGGGTTGGCCGGCTTCGTGAGGTCGTCACGCTTCTTCAGGTTGATCCCGGTGGGGGCCGACTTGAAGCTGACCTGCGGCTTCTTGCCGGCCGACACCTGGAGCTTGCCGCCCGGACAGGCGGCGATCGCGTCCTTCGCCGGCTGCGTGATGCACGCGTCGGCCGCGGTCGCGGGGCTCGCCGTGGCCGCGCATGCCGCCACGGCCAACGTGCCTGCCGCCGCGCGGAGCGCATGCAGTACACTGAACTTCGACTGCTTCATCTCCATCTCCGTCCCTCCGCCACGGACCCCCGTGAGGAAGCGCTGTCTGCCCCGCGCGCTCGGGCCGCGGGGCGAACCATGAGGAAACCTCTCACTTGCTGCATTTCGACGTCACGACCTGCCGGTAGAAGCCCAGCTCATCGCGCCAGTACTCGCCGTCGAACGGCCAGAGCACGTGCTCGTCGTCGGGCTTGACGACGCCGTAGGTGAGGGCGTCTTCCTTCGACAGCTGGCCGCTGACGACCTGCTGATCGAGCTTGTTCCGCTCGGCCGCGGTGATGTCGATGAGGATCTTCGACGAGTCGCGGAGGTGCTCGTTGAGCTCATCGAGGTTGCGCTGGTAGCGCTCCCGGCCGAGCGTGCCGGCGTTCCGGACCGCGAGGCTCCGCGCGAACTCGAGGGCGTCGGTCACCTCGCTGCCCACCGGAGAGTTGCGGAAGTTCGCGGGCGCCTTCTTGAACCGCTGCGCCTCGTCGTCGAGCACGCGCACGTACTCCATGTTGCGGCGGAGCTGGCGGTCCGAGAGCGCGTTCTCGACGATCGGGCGGACCGTCGGCGAGATCTGGGCCTTGCCGGCGCCCACGTCCTTCAGGAACTGGAAGAAGCGCTCCTCGTTCCCCTCCCCCTGGAAGCGGTTCAGGATCGCCTCGAGCTCCTTCTTGATCGGCTCGTACTTCTTCTTCATCTTCGCGACGGTGATGGTCGCGTCGCCGTACTGGCAGATCGTGAACGAGACGACGGCCTTCAGGATGTCGGCCTCGGGATAGAACGAGTTCGGGAAGTAGGGCGACTCGATCGTGTGGATGTTGCCGAGGGCCTGCGGGTACAGCCCGGCCATGAAGTACGCCCAGGACTGCTCGAAGAGGCTGTCCAGCCAGTACTCGCTCGCGACGTCGACGCGGTTCCAGTACTTGACCGCGGCCGAGAGCTTCGCCGCGTCGATCGTCGGGACGTTGTTGTCGTCGAGGCGGACAGAGGCGGAGTAGTAGGTCCGCGCCATCGAGAGGAACGCGAGGTCGCGCATGCGCGCCTCGTCCTCGACGCCCTCGACGCCGTCGTCGATCGCCTGGACGATGCGCTGGAACGACTTGACCGCCGGCACCGACTTGCGCAGCTGCACGTACGAGATGCCGCTGAAGAACTGGGCCTGGACGTAGTACTTGCTGTTCGGGTCGACCTTGGCGAAGAGGCTGATGGCCTCCTCGTAGTTCCGGTTGCGGTACTTGTAGCGGCCGAGCAGGTAGTTGAGCTGCCAGTAGAGGTCGCGCTGCTGGGGGTTGTTGAACCGCGCGACCTGCTCGGTCTTGTACTTGCCGACGCGCTCGATGATGTCCGCCGGCTCCGGGAGCTGCGTCGCGAGCTTGGACAGCCAGAGGAGCGTCTCGTTGAACTTGAGGTGGTTCGGCTTGTCGGCGATCTGCGAGAAGATCGCGTAGCTCGCCTGGTAGAACTGCAGGCGGTACAGCGCGATCGCGAGGTGGTACTGCGCGATCTGCCGGTTGCCCTCATCGTCGCCGGTGTCGCCGTCGACGACGCGCTTCAGCTGCAGCGCGGCGTCGCTCCACCGCTCGCTGTCGAACAGCCGCTTGCCCTGCGCCGCTTCCTCGGTCATCTGGCCCGCGGTCACGGGGCCCGCATCCTCGTCGAGGTTGATGGGCTTCTTGCCCCCATTGGCGTCCGCCTTCTCAGCCGCGCCGGGCTTACCCTTGCCGGCCTGCGCGTGCCCCACGGCGGGGGAAAGCAACAGGGCAGAAGCTACAAGGCAGATACTCGCCAGCCGGTTCCGCATCGTCGTTCCTCGCTTTCGGCGACGTAAAGATCGTGGCCCCTTCGCCCCGTTCGCGGCTCCACACACGGGAAGCGCGCGCCGTAGACCCCCGAGGCAACTCGGTCGAGAACCAAAAAGTTCAATGAGAATCAACGGATACTTGCGTGTGGCCGGGGATGGTAGGATTGTGGCGCGCGGCTTGTCAAGCGATGCCAGCCGACGGCTTGCTCTACATTCCCGCCCTCAGACACCGGTCGCCGCGTCGGGCTTGGGGTGGCGCACTGCGTAGGAGTCGACGGTGGAATTATTGAACCGATGCGCGAGCGCTTCCGTAACGGTCTCGCCTCGCCGGCGCGTCATGCCGGCGGCGTCACCGACCGCTGCCAAGGGAGTGACGAGCGCAGGGTCGAACGGTCCGCGCCGCCGGCGGACGCACCTCGGCGGCGGCGCGCCCCATCCGGCTGTTGACGCTCCAGGCGCCCTTCGTCTAGGGTCCAACCGCTGACGTTGTGCCTTTGAGCACCTCGACTTGAGCGTTTTCTTGCCTCCCGTCCGCGCGCCTCTGCCGAGGCGATGGCGCGCACCGCCGCCGAAGGAGCACGTTCTGATGACCCGTTCCATTCTGTCCGGCCTGCTCGGCCTGCTCAGCGTCGTCGCTATGGCGAGCCTGCCCTCCGCGTGTGAAAGCGGCGGCGTGGGCGACCCGTGCCTGCCCGAAGACGAGTACGATCCGCAGTTCGCTGGCTTCAAGGTGACGGAAGAGAACATCGAATCGCGGTCCTTCCAGTGCCAGACGCGGATCTGCCTGGTGAACCACTTCCAGGGGCGCGTGAGCTGCCCCCTCGGTCAGGAGGCACCTGCGACCTGTAACCCCGCCGCGCCCGGCGACTGCAAGGACTGCAAGCTGTCGGGATCGTATGCGCCCGACTGCGAGAACGACGGGGAGTGCCTCAGCGGCGACTGCGATGAGGCAGGCGGCTTCTGCCGGTGCGGCACCCCGGGCACCGACAACCCGAACTGCCCCACCGACTGGAGCTGCGGGGAGGACGGCGTGTGCAAGCTGCACATCTGCCGCGACGGCCTCACCAACCCCGACGGCAGCACCAAGTGCCAGGACCCGACCAGGTCTGATAACGAGGGCAAGGCCTGCTGCGTGCCGGGGACCGAGGATCTCGTCGCGTCGCCCGTGTGCGGCCAGTGCGCCGGCGACTCGGACCGGAACGCAGAGCAGGCGGTGTACTGCTCCTGCCGGTGCGGCGTGGCCGACGGAGAGCCGGACGACCCGAACTTCAACTTCTGCGAGTGCCCGCAGGGCTTCACCTGCTCGGAGATCCGCCCGAACGTCGGGCTCGGCGACCCGAACATCACCGGCAAGTACTGCATCAAGCAGGGCTCCGAGTTCACGGGCGAGCAGGCCTGCGGCAAGGTGCAGGGCCGCTACAACTCGGAACAGTGCGAAGGCAACCCGTAGGAATCGGGTGACGGGCCGCCGCGCCTCGCGCAGCCCTCGGCGAGCGCCGGCCGAACAGGCCGGCGGCTCCGTACCTCCCAGCGACGACTCAAGCTCACTCGAAGGCCTGCGCGCCAGGCGCGCGGCGCGAGCCGAGCCTCCGCCGACCCTCGGGATCGGCGAGAGCGACGGCCCCGCGGCACGCGGCGGCGCGCACGGCGCTCTGACGGCGGCGACGGCGGCGACGGCGGCGACGGCGGCGACGGCGGCGACGGCGGCGACGGCGGCGACGGCGGCGACGGCGGCGACGGCGGCGACGGCGGCGACGGCGGCGGTCCGCCAGGCCATGGCGGCAGCGGCGGGGCACGCGCGGAGGGCGATCGGGGCGCGCGCGGAGGAGGCCGTCGTCGCCCATCTCGCGGCGCAGGGGATCGAGGTCATCGCGCGCAACGCGCGCGTCGGGCGGCTCGAGATCGACGTGATCGCGCGAGACGGCCCGGTCATCGCGATCATCGAGGTGCGCACGCGCGGCGCCGGCTCGTACGTTCGCGCCCTCGACAGCATCGACGCGAGCAAGCGCGCCCGCGTGCGGCGGGCGGGAGAGCAGCTCTGGCGCGCCCGCTTCTCGCGCGTACGCGGCGTGGAGCGGATGCGCTTCGACGCCGCGTCGGTGACGTTCCTCCCGACCGGCGAGGTCGAGATCGAGCTCGTGAAAGCCGCCTTCTAGCGCCAGCGCCTGGGAGCGAGCCGCGCGGCGAGGAGCGGCGAGGAGCGGCGCGTTCGCGCTGAACCTTCGGATTGATCTCGGATCGGCTGCGAGCTGCTGCGACGGCAGCTCGACCCCTCGCGCAGCCGCCCGGGCCGCGCGCGGGCAGGTCATGCGTCGAGCTGCTCTTGCATCTCGCTGCGGAGGCGCTTGAGCTGCGCGAGCCCCTCGGGATCGATCTCCGCCGAGCCGTTCTGGGCGCGCGCGTCCGACTCGAGCTTCTCGAGGACCACATCCATCTTGGCGATCTTCGACTGCTGCCGCGCCCTCAGGTCCTCGACCATCTTCTCGAACGCCTCGAAGAAGTGCTGGAGCTCGTCGCCCTTCCGCAGCCGCTCGCGCACGACCAGCTTGCCCTCGCCGACCTGGCGGAGCAGCCGCTTCATCTTGAAGATCGGGCCGGCGATCTTGTGCGTGAAGACGATGCCCGCGACGCCGACGCCGAGGACAAGCAACGACAGGAGCGCGACGATCAGGCGGAGCAGCATCTGCTGGTTGTGCGCGACGTCAGCGGCCTGCCGCCCGAGCGCCTCGGCGCGCTGCTGGAGCATCGCCGCGTCGCGCTCGAGCCGCGCCTGCTCGTCCTTGAGCTTGCTCTCGTCGCGCTGCGCCGCCTCGCCGAACGTCTTCGCGAGCTCGGGGTCGTCCTTGTACTCCTTCGCGATGTTCATCGCGACGACCTCGCTGACGCGCCGGCTCTGGACGAGCACCTCCTGGCCGCGCTTGACGGTCTCCTGACCCTGCCGGACCGTCTCTTGCCCCTGCTGCACGGCGCTGCGGCTCTGCTCGATGATCTTCGAGCTGGCGTTCCAGAGGAGGATCCCGAGCGCCACCGAGAGCGCGAGGCTGATCCCCACGAGGAACCCCGTGTATTTCAGCTGGAATCTCTGATCGATCAGGTAGTTCCGCGCGCTCCGCTGGTAGCGCGCTCTGACCTCCGGCGCGGAGGTCTGCGGGGCCGTGCTGGAAGCGTCGCTCATGGGATCCTCGAAGCTGGCTGGAGATGACAAGGGTCGTGGCGCACTGGGAAAGCCAATGTCGAGCAGCGATGGTGCATCACAGCGACGCGACGACCTTGTGGAAGGTCTCGACCGCGTTCTCGACGCACATCTTCATCAGGATGTTCTCGCTCTGGACGTCTTTCTTCGGGGTGCCGCTCTGCGTGAGCTTGGGCGCGAACTCACCCTGGAGCGACTTGGACGGATAGGTCCACATGCTGACGCGGACCACCTGGGTGAGGTTGCCGCCCTGGTACAAGGCCGGCTCGACCGTGGCGAGGAGGTAGAAGCCCTTCAGCTTCTTGCCGCCCACGATCTTCTTGCCTTGAGCCGCCGTCTCGCCCTTGGGGGCGACCGCGTAGCCGGCCTTCGACAGGATCTTCGACTGGATCGCGGAGCGGACGATCGCGTCGATCTCTGCCTCGGGGCGGCCGGTCTTGTTCGTGACCTCGATCGCCACGTAGTACTTCGTGTCCGCGCCTGGCGGAGGCGGCGTCGCCGCGCCGCCCGCGCCGCCCGCGCCGCCGGCCGACAGCGTCGCGATCGACTTCTGCATCTGCGACTTGACCGCAGGCGTCTGCTCGCGGGCCTCGGCCCGCTCCAGGCACGCGAGCCCCGCGGGCTTGCCGAGCCTGCCGAGCGCCGCGGCCGCCGCGACCTTGACGGACGCGTTGCTGTCCGTGAGCGCGTCGCAGAGCGGCTTCGTCGCGGCGTCGTCTCCCGACGCCCCGAGCGCGAGCGCCGCCTGCGTGCGGACACGGTAGTCCTCGTTCGTCTTGAGCTGCTCGGCGAAGTAGCTCGTGCGCTGATCCGCGTAGAGCCTCATGGGCATCAGCGAGAGTACGAGCGTCACAACCAGCGACACGAGCACAGGAGAGGGCCGGCGCATTCCACTTCCGACGATACACGAGGGGCTCGCCGCCGTGGCGATCGGATGATCGGTTCCAGATCCAAAATTTGGTGCGCACACGCTCGCACTTTTGCCTTGCATTCGCTCGCTCCTCGCTGCCGCCGGACTGAACGGTTTGACGCGCCCTGCCCGCGGGGCTTCAAGGCCTGAAGCATGTTGGGCCCAGGGCGAACACGACATCATCATCCACTTATCGACCCGACGTCGACGTCGACCTCGACGCCGCGCCCACGCTCTCGAGTGCACGTCCGCTCACGTCCGCTTACGTCCGCGCTCGCCCTCACCGCCCGCGCGGCCAGGCGAGCGCGAGCGCAGCGCAGCGGCGGCGCTGCTTCCCCTTGCCCGGGCTCCACCCGCGTGACGAATAATGCGCGATCATGACGAGAGGCTTGCCGGACGGTTTCGCGGGGTGCGCGGCGTGACGCGGCGCTGGCCGGGGGCGATCCTCGCGACGACCGCGCTCGTCACGGCGCTCTCCGCGCACGCGCAGACGCGAGGTGCGCCGCTCCGCATCCATGTGCGGGGAAGCGCGCAGATCGACGCCGTCGCGTGGACCGAGCCCGACGGGTTCGTCGTGCGCGGCAGCGTCGTCGACGACGCGCGGAGCGCGGTCGCGGAGGCTCCGCTCGCCATCGAGGGGATCACGCGCAGCGGCGCGCCCGTGGACCTGCCGCCGGCGGAGGCGTGCGACGGCGCGGACCGCGTCGGCGAGCACCGCGCGTCCCAGGGCGGGTACGAGATCGCGACCGACGAGCGGGGCGGGTTCTGCCTCCGCGGCCGCGCGCCCCTCGCCGACGCGGCGCTGCGCATCCGCTTCGCGGGAGGGAAGCTCTACGAGCCGGTCGAGGTGAAGATCCCGATCGAGACGCACGCCGCGCCGCTCGCGCCAGTGTCGCTCCGGTTCGATCCGCCGGTGGACGCGATCGACCTGGATCGACCCACCGTCAACATCACCGTCGCGCTCCGGATCGATCGCAGCGGCGCGCTCCTGGGCGGCGCGCCGTTCGAGCGCGAGCGGCTCGCGATCGTGCTCGAGGACGAGCGCGGCGCGAAGGTCGCGGAGGCCCTGACCGGCGGCGACGGTCGCGCGCGGTTTGAGGTCGCGACGGAGGGCCTCGACGGCGCCGGGCAGGGCGTGCTGCGCGCGCGCTTCGACGGGAACGACCAGCTCGCGAAGGCGAGCGTCAGCCAGGGTGTCGTGCGGTACGCGCAGGTGACGCTCGCGCTCCCCCACCCCGTCGAGCCGGCGCGCGCGGAGGACGGCGTGCCGATCGACGTCGACGTGCGTTCGAGCCGCGGCCCGGTCGAAGGCGGTGTGGTCGAGGCGCTGCGCGCGGGCGAGCCCGTCGGGGCGGCCCCCGTGAGCTCCGGCAAGGCGCGCGTCATCGCTGCGTTCACGGCGGAGCGCGAGGGGACCGTGCCGATCTCGCTGCGCTACGTGCCCGCCGCGCCGTGGTGGATCCCCGGCGCGGAGCTCGCGATCGACGTGCCCGTCGCGGGCCCCGGGGTGTGGCGGCAGATCGCGCTCGGCGCGGCCGTCCTCGCGATCGCGGGCTGGGTGCTCGGCGGCTGGCGGCGCGCCCCGAAGCGCGCCGTGGAGCGCGCGAGCGACGAGAAGCCGCCCGCGCCGCCCGGGCGCGCGGGCGTGCGGATCATGGGGCCGCTCGAGGACGCGACCGGCTGGCGCGGCGCCGTCTCCGACGCGCACGACGGCGCGCCGATCGCGCAGGCGGAGCTCACGATCGTCGTGCCCGCGTTCGAGGGCAGCGGCGTCGTCGCGCGCGCGCTGACCGACGACGCCGGCGAGTTCGCGATCGAGGCGCCGTACCGGAGCGACGCCAAGCTCGTGGTCCGCGCGCCGACGCACAGCAGCTACGAGCAGGCGCTCCCGGCGCCGAGCAAGCTGGGGATCGCGCTGGTGACGCGCCGACGCGCCGTGCTCGATCGTCTCGTCCGCTGGGCGCGGCGGCAGGGCGCCCCGTTCGAGGGCCCGCCGGAGCCGACGCCCGGGCACGTGCGCCGCGCGGCGAGCAGGGCACAGCAGCACGAGGTGGAGCTCTGGGCGAGCCGCATCGAGCACGCCGCCTTCGGCCCCGACCCCGTCGACGAGCGGGTGGAGCAGGACCTCGGCGCGTCGGAGCCGAAGCCGGGCATCTCACAGCTCGCCCCCTGATCGGGGCGGCCTCCCCGCCGCCCCGGCCTGCAGTTTCGATGGCCGGATCGGGCGCCCGCGCGAGCGCACGTTGACGTATGGGGTACGTCCCATATAGTCGGCTCCCTCGCCGGAGAACGCCAACGTGGAAATCGCCCTAATTATCGTCGGCCTCGTCGTGATGGCGGCGATCGTCTACTTCATCACGAAGAAGGCGCCGCCACCCGAGATCGAAGCGCGCCCCGAACCGAAGAAGCTCCCGGAGAAGGCGAAGCAGCCCACCGACAAGCCGGCCGACAAGCCGACCGATAAGCCGGCAGACAAGCCGCGCGCCCCGAAGAAGCCTCTGGCGGAGGAAGAGCCTCCGGCGAAGGCGAAGCAGCCCGCGCCGCGGGAGGAGCCGCCCGTCGAGGCGCCCTTCCCCGTCGAGGTGCCCGTCGTGCCGCCCGCCGCCGAGACGGCGGCGCCCGCGCCCGTGGTCGAGGAAGCTCCCGCCGCGCCCGTGGTCGAGCCGCCGGTGGTCAAACCGGCGCCCGCGAGGCCCGCGCGCGAGACGACCCCCCCGGGCGCGCGCAAGCGCGACATCGAGGGGCTCCGCAGGGGCCTCACGAAGGTGCGCGAGAGCGAGGGGTTCTTCGGCCGGCTCAAGGCCCTGTTCGCCGGCAAGAAGGAGATCGATCCCAACGTCGTCGAGCAGATCGAGGAAGTGCTGCTCACCTCCGACGTCGGCGTGAAGACGACAGAGCTGCTCCTCGACGAGATCCGCTCGGCGCTCAGCAGGAACGAGCTCGCCGACACGGACAAGGTCTGGGACGCGCTGCGCGAGCACGCGAAGCGGATCCTGCGCGTCGGCGCCGGCGGCGGGCTCTCGCTGAAGACGCAGCCGACCGTGGTGATGGTGGTCGGCGTGAACGGCGTGGGCAAGACGACCACGATCGGCAAGCTCGCGACGCAGCTCAAGGCAGAGGGCAAGACGGTGGTGCTCGCCGCGGGCGACACGTTCCGCGCGGCGGCGGTGCAGCAGCTCAACGTCTGGGGCAAGCGCGTCGGCTGCGAGGTCGTGCGCGGCAAGGACGGAGCGAACCCTGGCGCGGTGATCTTCGACGCGATCCAGAAGGCGAAGGACACCGGCGCCGACGTGGTCCTCGCCGACACCGCGGGCCGGCTGCACACGAAGACGAACCTCATGGAGGAGCTGGCCCGGGTCGCGCGCACCATGAACAAGGCGCTCGAGGGCGCGCCCCACGAGACGCTGCTGGTGCTCGACGCCACGAACGGCCAGAACGCCATGCAGCAGGCCGCGCTCTTCAAGGAGGCGCTGCCGATCACCGGCATCGTGCTGACGAAGCTCGACGGCACCGCCAAGGGCGGCGTCATCCTCGGCATCTGCGCCGAGCATGGACTGCCGGTCCGCTACGTCGGCATCGGCGAGCGCGCCGAGGACCTCCGCGAGTTCGAGCCCGACGAGTTCGTCGAGGCGATGCTCGGCCGCGCCAGCGGCTCCGAGGACGCGGCCGCCTGACACGCGCGCGGCTGCGCCTGCGTCAGGCGACCCGCGCTCGGCCCGGCGACGAGCGATCTCGACCTCACCTCCCAATCACTTTCCTCGACATCGGTCAAAGAAACGGGCGAAGATCCGGGCCCGCGGATCGTCGCGCTCGCGCCGCTGAACCGTCAGGAGCCGCCACCGTCATGCACCCCCCAGCGCACGCACATCGGCGGATCCGGGCCCGCGGTGATTCTGCAGTCCATCGACCGTCGCGCGAAGCCGCCTGGCGCGCGGTCGCGGCAGAGCACGGCGAGGCTCGCGGTCTGGCGGCTCGCCCGGTCGTCCATGGCAAAAGGATTTGGTTGTTGATCCTTTGATTTTCGGCGTGATATAGTCCGTCGGGCTTGGCGGTTGACCGAATTATTTAATTATTTCGAGTAGTTAGGAAGCTGTTCTACCTGGGCGTTCGAGAACGATCGCTCGCATCGCACGGACTTCGGAAGGGATGGCGATGAACCAGGCTCGCGTGGGGCTTCTCGTTGCGGCTGCGCTGGTCGCGGTGCCGCTCACGGCGTCGGCTCAGCCAAAGGAGCAACCCAAGGAAATCAACCTCGACGAGCCAGAGACTCCTGCCGAGGGCACGGAGCCGGCGGAGGCCCCCGAGGCTCCGGCCGAGGGCGGCGACGAGGCGGGGCTTGGGGACATCTGTAAGATCGACCCTTCGGCGTGTCCCACGATCGATTTGAACAAGGAAGCGGCGAAGGATCTCAAGCCAGAGACCTACGCGGTGCAGCAGATCTACGCGCTGCGCTATCACCGCTTTGAGGTGAACCCGTACTTCGGGCTGACCATGAACGACCAGTTCGTCGGTCACAACGGTCCCGGGCTCGCGATCAACTGGTACCTCACCAACGTCCTCGCGATCGGGGTCAACGGTAACTGGTACGCCGGCCTCAACACGCCGTCGGACTTCAACTTCCAGACGAGCAGGGCGGCGCGTATCGGCGAGCCGATCACCGAGTATCAGTGGAACGCGAATGCGAACTTCACGTACGTCCCCGCGTACGGCAAGTTCGCGGGGTTCAGCGACTTCATCTTCCACTACGACTTCTACGTGCTCGGCGGCGTCGGCGCGATCTCGACGCGGCCCATGGCCGTCGTCGATCCGGACAACCGCTCCTTCGACTGGAAGCCGAAGCTCGCCTTCCACGTCGGCGGTGGCCTCCGCATCTTCTTCAACCGCTGGTTCGCGGCGATGGCCGAGGTCAGCGACTACGTCTTCTTCGACGAGCTCGAGGCCGCCAGCGTCAACAAGGACAGGCCGCAGGACAAGAGCACGTGGCTCGAGAGTGAGAAGAGCTTCACCAACAACGTGCAGGCGCAGGTCGGATTCTCGGTCTTCCTGCCGTTCTCCTGGGAATACCGGCTGCCGAAGTGAGGCCTTTGGACGTGGGGACGCGCGGACGCCCAGCGCGAGACATGGGATGATTCAGCCAAAGACGGGGACAGGCATGATGCGTCGATTCGTCCAGAGCCTCTGCACCGTGGTGGCAGGGCTTACCGGCTGTGCACTTCTGATGACCGCTGCGCCCGCCGAGGCGCAGGAGATTCAGCTTACGGGCCCTCTGGCAGGCGCGCCCGCCGTGCGGAAGCTCCGGCTCCACCGCGACGGGCGGTTCGAGGTCGCTCCTGGCGCATCGTTCACGCTGCTGGACGAGTACCGGCGGACGATCATGCCGGGGATGCGCCTCACCTACCATCTCACCGACTGGTTCGGCATCGGCGCCTGGGGCGGCTACGGGTTCCAGTACAACACCGGGCTGACGGACGAGCTCCAGCGCGTGGCGATCGACGCGCGCGACTGCTCCAACCGGTCGTTCACCAAGGAGTGCCAGCTGACCAAGGTCAACCTGACGCGGGGCGACCTCACGAAGGATCAGCTCGCCCAGATCCAGTGGGTCGCGGCCCCCCAGCTCACGTTCGTGCCCTTCCGCGGCAAGCTGGCGCTGTTCTCCGAGCTCTTCGTGGACACCGACGTGAACTTCTTCGCGGGGTTCGCGGCCGTCGGGGTGAAGGAGCGCAAGGTGTGCACCACGAACTGCGCGAGCACCTTCGGGCTCGAGAGCCGCGTGGCCTTCGCGCCGACGTTCGGCCTCGGCTTGAACTTCTACCCGTCGGACTTCCTCGGCTTCGGCGCGGAGTGGCGCGCCCTGCCGTTCGCGTGGAATACTTCCGGCTTCGACAACCACGGTCTCGGCACGGATGAGGCGTTCCCCGACAACAAGGTGGACGACAAGGATCGCGAGTTCCACTTCACCAGCATGGTCACCGTGAGCCTGAGCATTCAATTCCCCACCGCCATCAAGACGACGGAGTAGACGGCCGCGCCGGCTCGGTTCGACCGAGCCGGCTCGTCCGGGACGACCCGGGCGAGGCGCGCCACTTGCCGGGGGCCACAAGCGCGGCCCCGGCCGTGGATAGCGGCGGCGATCGCCGGTCGGCTCGGACCGCGGCGGCGGGACAGCCACCAGAGGTCAGCGTTGGGTATTTTCGATTTTTTCCGCAAGAGCAATCCCCCCGCCGGAAGCGCCTCCTCCGACAAGAAGGTGGCCGGTCTGGCCAAGGTCGTCGCGGACAAGCGGGCGCAGACGTACGACCGCCTCGACGCCATCCAGTCGCTCGCCGCGATGAAGAACGCCGATGCCGCGGCGGCGCTCCTCCGGCGCTTCACGTTCTCGATCGACCCCTCGATCACCGATCAGGAAGAGAAGGATCTGGCGTTCCGGGGGGTCGTGGACGCCGGCAGGGACGCGGTGCCGGCCGTGGTCGAGTTCTGCCTCAAGGCCGAGGCGCTCACCTGGCCGCTCAAGATCCTGCGCGAGCTGCTCGACGAGGCCGACTACCGCACCGAGCTCGTCCGCCTGCTCGACCGGTTCGACACGGAGTACGCGCGCAACACCGAGCCGAAGCAGCAGCTCATCGTCGCGCTGGGCGACATCAAGGGTGACGACGTCCGGGTCGCGGTGGAGCGGTTCCTCGAGGACGTCAACGAGACGGTGCGGTTCCACGCCGTGCAGACCATCTTTTCCCAGGGCGACGAGGCGAGCACGCCAGCGCTGGTGAAGATCCTGGCCACCGAGGAGTCGGTCCGGGTGAAGAACAAGGTGGCCGAGGGGCTGCTGGGCCGGGGCTGGACGGTGCCGGCCGAGCTGCGGAGCGGCGCGAACCAGGCGCTCCAGGACTCGAACGGCTTCAGCGTCGGCCCGGACGGCAAGCTCCGGAAGGGCGCTGGATACGGCTGAGAGCGCGCTTTTGCGACAGCGCTGCTCGTCCTGCGATCGGGTTGACAGCATCACCGGGCCTGGACGAAACTCCCCGCCATGCTTGTCCAGCCCTCCGCGGCTGCTGTGAGCGAAGGCCGCGCAGATCGGCCCGCACAAGAGGAAAGCGAGCGCAGATTCCGTGACTGAGCACCGCTCGTCGATGGCGGAGCTCCCGTCACGACGCCGTGAGCTGCGCTCCTGCTCCGGCAGGACGCGGCCAGGAACGCCCCAACGAAGAGCGCGGAGCGTGTCGCTGTCACGCGCGCTTGCGGCTGCCTGCCTGTTGCCCTGCGCGCTCGCCCCGCGCGGGGCAGCCGCGGCCGACTTCGAGGTCGAGTCGACCACCGGCTTCCAGGCCTACGAGGTCGCGAGCCCCTGGGGGAACACGAACATCGAGCGACGGCGTCTCCTGCAGACGCTGGGGCTCGCTGTCTACAACCTCCAGGGCGACTCGGCCCCAGGCCAGGCCGACTACTCGGCGACCCTGCGGCTCCGGCTCGACGCGGACTTCGGGCTGAACGGCCACCTCGAGGGCGCGCAGCAGGGCGGCGAGACCGACTTCAGCGTCGCGGGCGGCTCTCGCTTCATCCCGGGGCTCCACGAGGCGCCGCTCGACCTGATGTACGCGTATGTCGAGGGCCGGAACGTCGCCAGCGGCTGGCTCGGCTTCCGGGTCGGCCGGCAGTACGTGAGCGACGTGCTCGGGTGGTGGTCGTTCGACGGCGCGCTCGTCCGGGTGACGACCCCCTATTACGTCCAGCTCGAGGCGTACGGCGGGCTCGAGCAGCGCGGCGGCTTGCCGCTCTCCACGTCGCGCTACGAGCGGCAGGGGGTCTGGCGCGGCAGCCGCCGCGGCTTCGGCAGCGACCGGACGCAGCCTGACAGCCCCGCCGACTTCCCGTCGTATCAGGAGGCCGCTCTGGCCCCGGCGTTCGGCGCCGCGCTGGAGAGCGCCGGGCCGAGCTTCCTCCACGGCCGGCTGACCTACCGGCGCGTCTACAACCTCGGGAGCTCGATCACCCAGCAGTTCCCGGACCAGGACGGAGGCGTCCAGACGACCGACGGGTCGCGCATCTCGCAGGAGCGGCTCGGGTACGCCGCCGACATCAACAAGGCGGATCTCGGCGGGATCAAGGGCGGCGTGACGTACGACCTCTACAACCAGCTCGTCGGCTCGTTCTACGGCGGCCTGGAGGTGTACGCGGGCAGCCGCGTCACGCTGGGCGCCGACGTCGACTACTTCGTTCCCACGTTCGACGCCGACTCGATCTGGAACTGGTTCACCCACGCTCCGATCACCACGATCACGGGCCGGGTGGCGGTCGACATCACCCGGGAGGTGGATCTCGCGGCCTGGGGCGGCACGCGGATGTGGACCGCCGAGGGGAACCCGGAGGAGTTCGGCGCGGATCAGTGCGAGACCGCGGACCTCCCGCGGAATTGCCTGGGGACGACCGTGCTCGATCCGTCGAGCGACAGCGATCTCGAGGACTTCGCGCGCGACGAGGCGAACCGCGCCGCGACGGTCACGACCGACGTGCTCGCGAACCTCGCGGGGCGTTACCGGACGCGCACGTCGACGGTCGAGCTGCGCGGGATGCTGCAGACCGGGGAGCGCGGGCGCCGGACCGGCGGCGATCTGTCGGGGGAGAAGCGGCTGCAGGGGCAGCGCTACGCGCTCGGAGCGCGGGTGTCGCTGTACAACTGGGAGGATCCTCTGAGACCTGACCGGGGCGCGACGTCGTTCGGGTATGTCCTCGGGGCCGGGTACCGGCCGGGCGAGGTCGCGGATTTCAAGCTCGAGTGGGAGCACGACATGAACCGGCTGGTAGGCCAGCGCTTCCGGGTCGTCGGCCTCGTGAACCTGCGGGTGGCGCCGTGAGCGAGGATCGCATGGACGCAACGCACGCAACGCACGCAACAGATGAACGCCGGCGCGGCGCGCGGCGGGACGAGGCGAGGTTCGTGCCCGGATGGGTCGCGATCGTCGCGTGCCTGGGCGCGCTGGCGCTCGCGATCGTGGGCCCCGAGGCGTCCGCGCAGCCGAAGTCGCCGGCGGCGACCGAGGACGACAGCGCGGCGGCGGACGACGCGGAGGAGGGCGACGCCGAGGAAGGCAGCGCCGAGCAGGGCGCCGAGGGCGCAGCGGGCGCGAAGCCGCCGCGCGGCGGGTACACGTCGGGCCTCCACCCGATGCCTGGCGACGCCGAGGTGCCGCTCGCGTGGATGCCGCCCGGGACGAGCGCGACGCCGGTGCCGAGCGACGAGATCTACCCGCCGCAGACGCTGACGATCCGCTTCAACCACAAGAAGCACGTCAAGGGGCTCAAGCAGACGTGCAAGTCGTGCCACGCGGCGGCTTACGCGAGCAACGCCGTGTCGGATCGGCTGCTGCCGAGGCCCGGCGAGACCTGCGACAACTGCCACGACGTCGATCACTCCGACCTCACCCAGGTGAAGGCGGGGACGAACGAGAACGGGCAGTGCGCCTACTGCCACATCGGGGAGGACGCGGGCAGCGGCGGAAAGGTGGCGCCGCTCGTCCTGCCGCACGCGAACCTCCGCTTCCCGCACCAGAAGCACGTGGGCCGGAACATCAAGTGCAGCCAGTGCCACGGCCGGGTCGATCGGCTCGAGCTCGCCACGCGCGAGCAGCTGCCGCGCATGGCGGGCTGCTTCACGTGCCACAACATGAGCGGCGCGGCCCAGGGCGACGCGAAGAGCGACTGCGACGTATGCCACCTGACGCGCCCCGACGGGCGGCTCGTGACCACGTTCGCCACGGGCGATCTGCTGCCACCCCGGTGGCTGCACAACGCGGGGCACACGCCCGACTGGCTCGAGCGTCACAAGCAGATCGCCGCGAACGACAGCGCCTTCTGCGGGACGTGCCACAGCGCGAACTACTGCACCGACTGCCATGACGGGAAGGTCCGTCCGCGCAACGTGCACCCGAACGACTTCCTCTCGATGCACGCGCAGGCGGCCCGACAGGACAATCCGCGCTGCGTGAGCTGCCATCAGGAGCAGACGTTCTGTGCAGACTGCCACCGGCGGACGGGCGTGGCGCGCGACGCGCCGAGCGCCACGCGGCCGACAGGGCGCCGCTTCCATCCGCCGCCGGCGGAGTGGACCACCGCGCCGCGGAGCGCGAAGCACCACGCCTGGGAAGCAGAGCGAAACCTGAATGCGTGCGTTTCCTGCCACACCGAGCGGGACTGCGCGACTTGCCACGCGACCCGGGGGATGTCAGGCGGGCAGGGGCTGAACCCGCATCCGCTCGGGTTCGAGAGCAAGTGCAAGACGGCGTTCTCCCGGAACCCGCGCCCCTGCCTCGTGTGCCATCAGTCGAGCGACACGTTCCTGCAGCGTTGCCAATGAAAAGTCAAAATCGGTCAGTATATTCCTTGCCCTGGCCTTCCGGCGACGGGTATAGCGAGGTGCGCGCGGCTTCCCTAACGATCGCCGCGAACGCCAAGGAGAACGGGCGTGAAGGAGCTGATCAAGTACCTGATCGACAACCTCTATCTCGATTTCCAGGGGGAAATCACGCTGGAGACAGTGCGGGGCTTCCTCCGCGAGGACGACGGACGGGAGGCACGGCAACTTTTGTCGAAGCTCATCGAGGAGAAAGGGGTCGACGACATGCTGATCACGCTGGCCGACTGTCTCAAGGAGCACATCCAGAGCGGGGTGAACGAGAAGGTCGTCCGCGAACAGCTCTCACTCTACGCCGAAAGCTGAGCAGGCCAGCCCGCGCGGCGCGCCTTGCTCCCCTTCCCTTCTGCCTCCTCGCGGCCCTCCCAACGGCGGGCTGCGACGTGGGCGAGGCCTCGTACCAGCCGGTCGACGCCCCTCCGGTGAACCTGATCGAGGCGCGGGCGACGACCAGCCTCGACCAGAACTACCAGCCCGTCCGAACCGCGCTCGATCCGAGCGGCGCCACCCAGGTGCTGTCGACCGCGAGCATCGTGCTGAAGTTCGATCGCTTCCTGCTGCCCGGCTCCGTGGACGCCGCGGCGGTCGGCCCCGACTTCGTGTGCCTCTCGGGCGACCTGGCCACGCAGGTCAAGACGCAGGCAGACTGCGTCAACCCGATCCCCCTCTCGGCGACGTACAACCCCGTCCAGCGGGAGGTGATCCTCCGCCAGGTCGAGGGCATGCCGGGGCTCGTCCCGGGCATCCGGTATGCGCTCACGGTCCTCAAGCCGGCGGACGAGTCGGCGCCGTCCGGCGTCCGCGCGTTCGACGGCGCGCCGCTGCGCGACAACGTGCGCGTCGAGTTCACCGTCGCGGCGACGAACCCGCCCCAGGCGATGCCGGAGTTCAGGCTGCCGAGCGGCGACTTCTACTGCCAGCGAGACCTCGAGTGCGTCGCGGCGATGTGCCCGGACGACCCCCTGTGCGGCACCTGCGTGAGGGGCGCGGCGATGCTCCTCTACACCTGCGTGGGCTGCCACATCCAGGGGAACCAGGCCGCGGGGCTGAACCTGAACGTGGGAGCGCCGCTGTTCAACCAGGTCGAGCCGCTCTACGAGACCGCGATCGGGCACGCCGCCCACCAGACCCAGATGGGCGAGCACGCGTACGTGGCGGACCAGACCCCGGAGCGCTTCGGCAGGGCCATGCCGCTCATCGACCCGAACAACCCGGGCAACAGCTACCTGCTCTACAAGATCATCGTCGGGGAGAGCGCGCTCGACGCCTCGTTGACCGGCGAGGCAGCCGAGCATCTCCGCGAGGAGACCGAGCGGCTGCGCGCCGCGTTCGTGATGGGGATGCCGATGCCGCCCCCGGAGTCAGGCCCCGCGTTCAGGTTCTTCCCCGAGCAGCCGGGCGATCCGTACCTCACGGCGTACGTGGACGGGTTCGACATCCTGTCCGCGTGGATCGTCGCCGGCGCCGTGCCGCGCGACTGCTCCACGCCGGCCCCGTGACGGCGCCGGCGCGCCGTCACATCACGCGGTTCCGCCCGCCCTTCTTCGCGTGGTAGAGCCGCTCGTCGGCGCGGCGGTAGAGCTCCATCGGCGAGACCGGCGCGTCCGGCGTGACGCCGGCGACGCCGAAGCTCGCGGTGACCGCGATCTCTCCTTCCTCGTAGCGGAACGGCGTGCGCTCCACGATCGTGCGCAGCTTCTCGGCGACGTGGCGCGCGCTCTCGACCGGGATCTCCGGGACGAGCAGCGCGAACTCCTCCCCGCCGACCCGCGCGAGGATGTCGTCGCGGCGGACGTTCGCGGCGGCGAGCGCGGCCATCTGGCGGAGCACCGCGTCGCCCGTGAGGTGCCCGCGCGTGTCGTTGATGCTCTTGAAATGATCGATGTCGAACATGACGAGCGAGAGGTGGCGATGGTAGCGGCACGCCCGCGACACCTCTCGCTCGAGCGCGACCTCGAAGGAGCGCTTGTTGTGGACCTGCGTCAGCCCATCGAAGGTCATCAGGCGGTAGATCTCTTCGTGGTACGAGAGCTCGACGTTCCCCCCCTGGATGAACTTGAAGATCGTCCGGCCGATCTTGACCTGGTCACCGTCCTTGAGCGCGCGCTCGTCGACGGAGACGTCGTTCACGTAGGTGCCATTGGTCGAGCCGAGATCGCGGACAACGTAGTTCATCCCCGTCCAGGAGATGCGCGCATGACGGCGGCTCACCGCCTCGTCGTCGAGCGGGATATCGGTCTGTATCGCGCGCCCGCACTCGATCGCCCCGGTCCCGAGCGCGATCCGGCGCCCGAGCTCCGTGCCGTAGATCACGACCAGGCACGCGGTGCCAGGCTCCACCGGGAGCGCGGGCGGCGCGATCGAGGTGCAGGTGACGAGCGTCTGCCGATGATCGTTCTCTTGCTTCGCCACGCTGGAGGACAAGTACACCAGAGCCGGCGTTCCAGGGCAACGCGCGTCGCGCGTCGGACATGGTAGCCTGCGGCCATGAAACGCGGCGGTTTCACGCGGATGTACGGGACTGTCACGGCGGCGGCTGCCGTGCTCACCGCGCCCTTGTGCGGGTGTGGTCAGAGCGCGCCCCCGCTCGACGAGCACGACGCCTCGACCTCACCGGGGTCGCCCGAGACTGTCACCCTCTTCCCGGACGCCCCGCCGCTCCCGGGCGAAGCCGAGTGCAAGGTCGTCATCCGGACGGGGATCGGCGTGACCGCCGCGCACGTGCCCGCGTGCACGCCCGTCCAGTACGCGACCAACCCACCGAGCGGCGGCGATCACTGGCCGCTGTGGGCCGAGTACAAGGGGTACGAGGCGGAGGTCCCGCGGGAGCTCTATGTGCACAACCTCGAGCACGGCGCGATCGTCCTCGCCTACCGGTGCCCCTCGACCGGCTGCGCGGAGATAAGGGCGACGCTCGAAGAGGTTCGCGCCGAGGCGACCTCCGACCCGCGGTGCCTCACGCTGTCCGGAGGGCCGGAGGCGCGCTTCGTGATCACGCCCGACGGCGCGCTGGACACCCCGGTCGCCGCCGCCGCCTGGGGCGCGACGTACACGGCGACGTGCCTCGACAAGGCGTCGCTCGCGCGCTTCGCAGCGGACCACTACGCCCAGGGCCCGGAGGACACGTGCAGCAACGCGGGGGCCGTCGATGTCGATCGGCCCGACGGCGGCGCGCCGAGCTGCGCGGGCGGGCCGCCGGATGGCGGCGGGGCCGGCGGCGGCGGGGCGGGCGGGGCCGGCGGCGGCGGGGCGGGCGGGGCCGGCGGCGGCGGGGCGGGCGGGGCCGGCGGCGGCCCCAAGGGACCGTAACCGGGTTGACAGGTGGCCCGCGGGCCACGAGCATCCAGGGGATGCTCGGATCGTCAACCCTGACACCTAGGTTGGCAGATCGCTTCCGGCTGCTGGAGCTCGCGGGCTCCGGCGGGTCGGCCGAGGTCTGGAAGGCCGCCGACCAGGAGCGCGGCGGCGTGGTGGCGCTCAAGATCGAACGGCGCGACCGCGGCGCGTCCCGGGAACAGCGCGCCGCGGTGCGGCGGGCCCTGGCCCGCGAGGCGCTGCACGCCGCCCTGGCGCTCTCGCCAAGGCTGCCAGAGCTCGTCGACGTCGGCTTGCTCCCGGCGCGGGCCGGCGCCGCGCGCGCAGAGGGCGCCCCGGGCGAGGAGGGGCGCGCCTTCGTGGCGATGCGCTGGATGGAGGGGCGATCCGTGGCCGAGGCCGTGCGCGGCGTGTCGCCGGGCGAGCGCGCGGCGTTCGCGCTCGCCGTCGCGCGCGACGCGGGCGAGGCGCTCGGCGACCTCCACGGCATCGGCCTGGCGCACGGAGATCTCAAGCCGGAGAACCTGATCCTGACGCCGGAGGGGCGGATCGGGATGATCGATCTGGGGCTCGCCTGCTCGATCCACGAGGCCTCCGTCGAAGGGGCGACGCTCCGGTACATGGCGCGCGCGGACGCGGAGCTCGGGGACGCGCGGGCGAGGGATCTGCTCGCGCTGGGGACGCTGCTCGCCGAGATCGCCTTACCCGACGTGGCGGCCGCGGCCGACCCCATCGGGGCGGCGCGCGCCGCGGTGGCCATCGAGAGCGCGGCGAGGGCGCCCCTCGTCGCGATCTGCAGGGCCCTGCTGTCGCCTGGCCCCGCGGCGCGCCCGTCGTCGGCGTGGGTCACCGAGTCGGCCCGCGCCGCCCTCGCCGGCGCGCAGCCGGCGCGCGATCCGTGCGCCGGGCAGCGTCCCGGGGCGGCCGGCGCGGAGCGCGACCGGCAGGACCGCGACGCGCGGCGCGTGCGCGCGGCGTACCTGCGCCTGCGCCGGCACGAGCTCGAGACCGCGCTCGGGGTGCGCGACGACGTGGCGTCGTGGCTCGCGGACGCGTTCGCGGTGGTGCAGCGGGCGCGCGCGCTCGCCGGCGCGGAGGTCGGCGCCGGCGAGCGCGCGCCGGCGAGCGCGCGCGCCGGCTCGCCGCCGGGCGAGGCGCAGCGGCTCGGGCGGCTCGGCCCGGACCGCGTCGCGCGGTGGCTGACCGCGCTCGTGGGGACGAGCGCCGCGGCGTGGCCGATGGGGATCATCGCGTCGGCGCCGGAGCGCGCGCTCGCGGACGCGCTCGTGGCCCTGGCGCGGCAGATCCCGCCGCGGGCGTGGACGTTCGCGGACGTGGAGGCGGCCGCGCTCGGGGACGGCGCGCGGCGGCGGAGCACAGCGGCGGCGAGGGACCGCGTCGCCGCGGCGGGCGCCCTGGAGGCGGAGCGCATCGGCGCGACGGAGGCGGCGGAGCTCGCGCTCGCGATCGCGCGGGTGCCGCCCGAGCCGCTCGCGCTCGAGGCGATCGAGCAGCGCGACGACGCCCCCGCCAGCCTGGTCGTCGCCGCGGCCAACGCGCTCCGGCTGCACGGCGATGTCGGGCGCGCGCGGAGCCTGGTCCTGCGCGCGTGCGTGCGCGACGCGAAGGAGGCGGCGCCGCTCGCCGCGGAGGTGCTGCGGCGCGCCGGGGATCGCGCCCTCGCCGAGGAGCGCGCCCGCGCCGCCATCGACGCCGACGCGGACCCGGACGGGCGCGCTGCCGCGGTGCTCGCGCGCATCGCGATCGACGCGGGGGCGCTGGGCGCCGCCGAGGCGCTCGCCGGGGAGGCGGTCACCGCGCCGCTCTGCGAGGTGCGCGCGCTGATCGCCGTGCTGCGCGGCGACACGGCGCGGGCGCTGGCCGAGGTGGCGCGCGGCGAGGCGCTCGCGAGCTCCGTCGAAGAGCTCGCGAGGATGGCGGCGGTGCGCGGCTACGCGTGGCACGCGAGCGATCCGGAGCGCGCGCACGCGTCGTTCAGCGCCGCTGTGGACTACGCCGTCCGCGCCGGGGCCGTGGTGGAGGAGGCGACCTACCGGACCGGCGAGGCCGCGGCGGCGGTGGACCTCGGCGATCTCGGCGGCGCGATCGCGACCTCGACCCGCGCGGCGCTGCTCTGGGAGCACCTCGGCCGGCCAGCGCAGGGGGCGCGCGCGCTGCTCGCGTGCGCGGCGGCCTACGCGACCGCGGGCCTCGCGCACGAGACCTGCCGGATGGCGGAGGACGCCATCGCGCGGGCCCGCGACGCCGGGGACGCGAGGGCGGAGGCCTACGCGCTGTGGGCGATCGCGGACGTGGCCGCCGCGCGCGGAGAAGGCGCCGCGAGCCCGGAGCTCGGGTCGCACCAAGGCGCGCGCGCGGCGGCGGCGCGGGCCGCGGCGCTCCTCGCGGGCGGCCCCGCGGAGGACGCGCTCCGGGCGGCGGCGCGGCTGCTGCGCCACGGCGCGGGCGAGCTCGATGGCGCCCGCGTCGACGAGCTCGACGAGCTCGCGAGCAGCCCGGAGATCGCGGCGGCCGCGCGGCTCGACTGGTGGGGCGCGCGCGCGGCGCGCGCGCTCGCGGCGGGCGACGGCGGCGGCGCGACCGCCGCGGACCACGTCGGCGACGCGATCGCCGCGGGCGACGGGCCGGGCGGCGCGGCGCGACCGGCGGAAGAGGGCGGCGTCCGCGATCGCGCGCTCGCCGCGCTCGCCGCGCTCGCGGGCGCCCGCGCGCCGATCGCGTCGCGCGGCCCGGCGCTCGCCGCGGCGCACGCGCTCGCGGTGAGGACCGGGCAGACGGACGTCGCGCACCGGGTCCTCGCGGCCCTCGCCGAGGCCGCGCGCGAGCTCTGCAGGCGCAACCCCGACGCGGGCTCGGCCAGCGCCTCCGCCGCCTCGCCCGCCGCGCCGGAGCTCTCGGGCGCGGTCCGGTCGCTGCCGTGGGTCGCGCGCGCGCGGGCGCTGCCGGAGGGCGGACTCGGGCCCGAGCAGGCGCGCGATCTCGAGGCGCTCGTCGGCGCGCTCGGCGAGCGCGAGCGGCTGGCGCCGCTGCTCGACCGGGTCGTCGACGCGCTCGTGCTCTGGACGGGCGTCGAGCGGGGGCTCTTGCTCCTGCCCGCGCCGAACGGGCGCCTCGTGCCGCGCGCGGCGCGCAACCTGGCGCGCTCCCAGCTCGGCGCGGAGCAGATCGAGCTGTCGCAGACGCTCGCGCGCCGCGCCCTGGAGGCGCGCGAGCCGGTCATCGCCGTCGACGCGGCGGGGGAGCTGCCGAGCGTGCACCGCAGCGTGCACGCGCTGAAGCTACGGAGCGTGCTCGCGGTGCCGCTCATCGCGCGCGGCGAGGCGATCGGCGTCGTCTACCTCGACGACCGCGTGCGCCGCGGCGCGTTCGGCGCGCGGGAGCTCCGGTGGGCGCGCGCCATCGCGTCGGTCGCGGCGCTCGCGATCGCGGACGCGCGCGCGCAGGTCGAGCTGCGCCGCGCCGCCCGCCGCGCGGAGCGCGCCTCGTCGCGGCTCGCCGACGAGCTCTCGCGGCGCGAGGCCGAGCTCGACGCGGCGGCGCTCGAGCTCGCCAGGGCGCGCGGCGGCCGGGACACGCGCTACAGGTACGACGCCATCGTCGGCGAGAGCGAGCCCGTCCGCGCGATGCTGCGCCTCGTCGACCGCGTGACCGCCTCCGAGGTGCCGGTGCTCATCAGCGGCGAGTCCGGCAGCGGCAAGGAGCTCGTGGCGCGGGCCATACACCAGAACGGCCCGCGCGCGGCGCACCCGTTCGTGACGGAGAACTGCGGCGCGATCCCGGAGGGCCTCCTCGAGTCGGCGCTGTTCGGCCACGTGCGCGGCGCGTTCACGGGCGCGGAGCGGCCGCGCGCCGGGCTCTTCGAGGTGGCGGATCGGGGCACGCTGTTCCTCGACGAGATCGGCGAGATGAGCCTCGGCATGCAGACGAAGCTGCTGCGCGTCCTCGAGGACGGCCTCGTGCGGCCGCTCGGCTCGGAGCGGGCGCGCAAGGTCGACGTGCGCGTCATCGCCGCGACGCACCGCGATCTGGAGGCGCTCGTCCGCGCCCGCGCGTTCCGCGAAGACCTCCTCTACCGGCTGAACATCATCACGATCCGGGTGCCCCCGCTGCGCGAACGGGCGACGGACGTGCCCCTCATCGTCCAGCACCTCATCTCCAAGCACAGCCGCGGCCCGATCCGCGTCACGCGCGGGGCCATGGAGCGGCTCTCTGCTCACGGGTGGCCGGGCAACGTGCGCCAGCTGGAGAACGAGATCCGGCGGGCGCTCGTGCTCTGCGACGGGACCATCGATCGAGAGCACCTGTCGCCGGACGTCGCGCACGGCGGCGGCGGCGCCGCGCCCGGCGACCTCGGCCTCAACGTCCGGGCGCGCATCGACGCGCTGGAGACGGAGCTCGTGCGCGAAGCGCTCGAGCGCACGCGCGGAAACCAGACCCAGGCCGCCAAGCTGCTGGGCCTGTCCAGGTTCGGACTGCAGAAGATGATCAAGCGGCTCGCGATCGACGTGTGAGCGCGACGCGTGAGCGCGACGCGTGAGGACGACGCCTCAGGGCGGCGCCGTGAGGGCCCCCGGGCGACCGCCGCTACTTCACGAGCGCGCCGGCGTCGCGCAGGATCGCGGAGATCCCCTCGTCGTTCGCCTCGTAGTAGCCGCGGATCACGCCCTCCTGGTCGACCAGCACGAGGCGCTCGCCATGGAAGATGCTGAAGATGCCGGGGCTCGACTCGTTCTTGCCCATCGCGATCTTGAAGCCCTTGATGATCGTCGACTCGATCTGGTCGAGGGGGCCTGTCAGGAGCGTCCAGCGCTCGAGCGGGAGCCTCTGCGACGCAGCGTAGGCTGCGAGCACCTCCGGCGTGTCGTTCTCCGGGTCGACGGTGAACGTCACGAGGTGCAACGCGCCGCCGAGGTCGCGGCTCCGGAGCTCGATCTCCTTCATGCGCTCCGTGAGCTTGGGGCAGACGGTCGGGCAGGTCGTGAAGATGAAATCCGCGATCGTGACGCGGCCCCGGAGCTGCTCCAGACCGAACCGCTGGCCCCGCTGATCGGTCAGCTCGAAGGCCGGCAAAGGGATGCGGATCGAGGGCGGCTCCGCGGCGTGACTGCGGACCGCGCGGCCCACGAAGAAGAGCGCGATGAGCCCGATCAACGAGACGAGCGCGATCCAGAGGAGCGGCCTGGGGACGCGCGCCCCGCTCCCGGGCCTCTGCGCGCGACCGCGATCGGACGGGAGCAGCGGGCCGCTCGGCTCTGCAGCAGGGAGGTCGCCGTTCGCTGGGCGCATCGGCTCGATGGACGCCATCGGACGATGGCTTAGGAGCCGGTACCCGGCGCGTCAAGCCGGCGGGCGCGGCTCACGCGCCGATCATCAGCGCGGCGAAGAGGAGCACCAGATACACCATGGAGGCGATGAAGACCTTGCGAGCCCAGCGGTCGCCGGCCCCCGCCAGGAGGCCGCGAGCGCCGAGACCGAAGAAGGCGCCGCCGAGGACGATCGCGGCGCCGAGGTAGACAGGACCCCCGACGCCGAGCGGCACGAAGAGCACCGAGGCCAGCACGAGCAGCGCGAGGTAGCCGACCATGTGGAGCCGCGTTGTGCGCTCCCCCTTCTCGATGGGCAGCACCTTGAGCCCGGCGCGCTGGTACTCCTCGCGACGGAACGTCGCGATCGCCAGGAAATGCGGGATCTGCCAGATGAACATGACCGCAAAGAGCAGGAAGCCAGGCGCGTCGATGCGCCCGGTGATGCTCGTCCACCCGAGCAGCGGGGGGATGGCGCCCGGGATCGCCCCGATCGGCAGCGCGAGCGTCGTCCGGCGCTTGAGCGGGGTGTAGACGAGCACGTAGCTGAGCAGCGCCAGCGCGGCGAGGGCGGCCGTGGTCGCGTTCACCCACGCGAACAGCAGCGGAATCGAGGTGGCCGAGAGCGCGATCCCGAACCAGAGCGCGACCTCGGGCGCGAGCCGCCGCGCCGGCAAGGGGCGGTTCCGCGTCCGATCCATCAGGAGATCCGTATCGCGCTCGATGTACATGTTGAGCACATTGGCGCCCGACACGACGAGGACCGTCCCGAGCAGCGCCAGGAGGAGCTGTGTCGCCGGCACCGCCGCGCGCTCCATCGCGGCCTCTCCGGCCAGCCCGGAGCGGAGATAGCGGCTCGCGACCCACATGCCGCCGAGCATCGTGGCGACCACCATGCGCGTGACGCGCGGCTTGGTGAGGCTCACCAGATCGGCCGCCGCCTTGAGCAGCGGGCGCGCGCTCGTGGGGAGCGCGCCGTCGTCATCGCCGTCGCTCGCGGACGGCTCGGCCTGGCGAGCGTAAGGGACCGGGACCGGAGCCCGCTCGGCGGCCTGCTCGACGCTCATGGTCACGCGCGCACCTCGCCGCCGTGTCCGGCGCGAGCGCCCAGCGCCAGCGCGACACCTCCGAAGACATCTGTACGCGGGGTAGCCAGGTCGGAAAACGACATCATCGCCGGGGCGCGGGTGGCAGGGTTGGACAACATCTGGGCCGGGAGACTAGCGCGCGCAACGCGGCTCGGGGAGTCGAGATCGTCAGTTGTTCGCGCTTGGCTGCGATAGGGGAAGAAACAGCGTTCGGCAACGGTCGCGGCGCGCGCGGCGCGCGCGACGTCAGAGCGCAGGCCTGCAGCAGGCGAGATCCGGGACGGGCCGCTCGCCTGCCCCGCTCGCTCCGCGCGGTCAGCCGAGCGGCCTCGGGCGCCGCCGCTCGCGCCCAGCGCGCCGGGTGCCTCCTCACCAAAGGCCCTTGAGCTCGTCCTTGTTTTCCGCCGGCTCAGGCTCGGTGCCGGCGTACGTGAACGTGACCTGGGCGGGCTTGTCGTCGGCGACAGAGACCTCGGCCGTCTTCAGGCCATAGCGCGGGTGCCACGCCTCGAGCTTGTACTTGCCGGCAGGGACCTTCTCGATCGTGAAGGAGCCGTCATCGCCGCTCACAGTGAAGAACGGGTGATCCGTCACCACGACAAAGCCGCGCATCCACGGGTGAATGTCGCAGGTGAGCTTGATGATGCCGTCCTTCCACGTCTTCGTGAGCGGGTCGCCGCCCCTCGGCTGCGCCTGGTTGAACAGCGTCTCAGAGCCCTTGTAGGTGTGCACGTTGTGCAGCGTCCGGTCGCTGTTCTTGATGTCGACCTGCTGGTCGGCGACCACGCCCTGGATGCGCGGCTCATACATGCAGTCCTTCTGGTCGACCACCGCGTGCGTGTCAGGCGCCTTCCAGCTGCCCTGCACGCCCCCGACAGCGATGCGCACGAAGGTGTCCTTGAGCTTGCCATCGTTGACGATGACAGCGTTGTACGCGACTTCCTTGTCCTGGCAGAACGGGGCGTCCTTGCGCGCGGTCGGGACCTTCATCTCGACCGGCTTGCCGGTGAACTTGACCACCCCCTTGATCGTCCCCTTGCCTTCGGGCGTCGGCGGCGACGCCGGCGCCGCCGCCTGTCCCGTGACCTGCGGCGCCTGCGGCGCCTGCGACGCCGCGCCGGGCTTCTCGGCCGAGGCAGCCGGCGCTGCGCCCGTCGTGGCCGCAGCACCTGTAGGCCGCGAGGGCTCCTCGGGACACCCGACGCCGAGCGTCAACGCGGCGAGCGCGAGGGCGGAGAGCGGGGCGAGATCGCGAGCGTGCATGGATGACTCTCCCGGGCCCGAGGCGCGCTACAGCAGCGACCCGGGTCGCGCCCCACCGGGCCTGCGTGGAGAGGACCGGCGGGACCGGACGGCCCCCACGTCATTGCGGCGGCGGGCAGCAGGTGGAACGCCGCGCGCTGATCTTCCGCGCAGCGAGGGCGTGCTTAACGAGTGTCGTCGCTCGCGTCAACCTGACGCGCCCCCGGTGGGGTCCGGTTTCCCGGGGCCCGGGAGCGCGGTCGAGGTGCGCTCGCGCTCGGTCGCGAGCACGGCCGCCCAGAACCCGCGCTCGTCCCGCGAGGCGAGCGCGACGCAGAGGGCGGCGATCACCAGCGAGAGCGCGCCGAGCGGCACCTCGGGGGCGCTGCGCGCGACGAGCAGCAGCGCCAGCGCGCCGCCCAGCGCCGGCAGCCGGGGCGGGGCGATGAGCGCGAGCGCGACGACGACCACCGAGAGCGCGGCGGCGAAGAGCTGCATCGACAGCGGCACCACCGGCGCGGGGCGGGTGAGCAGCCGGTCGAGCGCGCGGCGGAAGAGCGCCTCGACCATCGACGCGTCGTCCCCGGCGCCCGCGAGCGCCGCCCGCGTGGCGAGCAGCGCCGACGCGAGCGCCGCCAGCGAGAGCGGGCTCACGAGGCGCGGCCCCGGCCGGTCGGCGTCGCGCGGCCGCGCCTCGCGGCCCGCGCCGAGCGCGACCGTTCCGACGAGCACGGCCAGCGCGTCGAGCGCGAACGCGGCGGTCGCGACCGAGCTCGTCGCGCCGGCGAGCGCCTTCGAGCCGCGCTCGTTCGCCCAGACGGCCAGGAGGACGCCGGTGAGCCGCACGAGCGCGGAGGCGCCGACGAGCCCGAGCGCGGCCGCGACCGGCCGCATGAACGGGACGCGGAGCGCCTCCCAGGCGCTGCCGAGCGCGAGGGTCGCCGCGCTCACGCCGATGAGCGCCGCGGATAGATCGGGCACGCGCTGCACCGTCGCGTGCAGGACGACGAGGATCACGAAGCTGCCCGCGACGATCGCGGCGATCCGAAGCGCGTACGGGACGCGGCTCCGCACGACCGCGCCGATCAGCGCCATGGCCATCACGATGGCGCCGATCGCGAAGAGCTGCGACGCGCCGGCGCCGGCGAGCTCGACGATGTGGGCGGCGCGCTCGATGCCCACCGCCAGGCCGACCATCGCGGGCGCGAGCATGCGGCCGAGGACCATCGCGAGCAAGGCGAGCACGGCGAGCGCCCGGATCGGCGAGAGCACGGCCATGCCGGCGAGCGGGGGCCGCCCGGCGGTGGAGGACCGCGGCTCGGCGGGCGGTGCGTCGCTTCCCCGCGCGCCGCCAGCTGAGGCAGCGGGGTCCGACGCGGCGGCGCCGCCAGCTGAGGCAGCGGGGTCAGGCGCGGCGGAGGGAGGACGGCCTTCGGGGAGAGGAGGGCCTTCGGAAGAAGGAGTGCCGTCGCGGGGAGGAGGGCCTTCGGGGGGAAGATCGATGTTGAGGAGCATTGAAGAAGAGCGCCCGTCGCTCAGCCCTTGTCCCAGGCGCGGGGGACAGGGTCGAGATCGGTGAACACCGCGGCGGTGGCCGAGGCGTCGATCAGGTCCTGCATCCGCTGGCCGCCGGCCTCCTCGACGATGCGATCGTCGTACTCATCCGCGAGCACCGACAGATCGCGGAGGGCGACCAGGAGCTCGTCGGCGTCGAGCGTCTCGCCGCCGAGGAGCGTGTGAACGATGACCACACACGAGCCCTGCGCGACGTACCCGAACGCGCCGAAGCGGATGCGCGCGTTCAGGCGGAGCAGCTTCATCGCGAGATCCGGCGTCATCTCGACGCCGCGGGCGAGCTGAGCGACGAGCCGCACGAGCGCGCGATCCGGCGCCCACGGCAGGACATGGAGGTAAACGTACGCCGTCCCCTGGCGGACGACGTAGAACTGCGGCTCGACCCGGGTGAACGCCGGGGAATCCGCGAGCGCCGCCTCGATGCGCGCGTTGGTCACTTGAACGGCCGCGTCGGAATCCTTCGGCATGACGCCGAGGATACATCGCCGCGGTCCCGATGCAGAGCCGGGACCTACCGCCGGAGCGGGAGCAGCGGTCCGGACGGCGTCATGGTCTTCTCGTCGCCCGGCACCGGCCGCGGCGCCCTGCGCACCGGCGCTGGCTCGACCGGGGCGCCTTCGGACGGCGTCTTCAGCAGGAAGGGGCGGGCGTTGCGGGTGGAGCACGCGTCGTACGGATCCCGGTGGAACTCCCAGTGCAGGTACACGTTGCCGTCCGGCGACACGATCGCGTCCGGCGCCTTTCCGAACGGCGACGCGCGGTGCACCGAGCTCAGCGCGACGATGTCGAACGCCGTCATCCCGCTCGGCCGCGTGACGCCGAGGCGAACGATGCTGCCGTTGTCCTTGTTCAGCACGATCTCGAGGTGCGTCACCCGGTTCTGGTTGAACGCGTGCCCGGCGGGCAAGCTCTCGAGCGACGCCAGGAACTCCTCCGCGAAGATCGGGTGGAGCCGGTTGTGGATCATGTTGATGTACGTCGCGAACGGCACCCGCGCGGCGTTGAGCGAGGTCTGGTTGCCCGGCTTGACCGAGGGGTCGTAGTTCTCGATCGCGGCGCGCCACTTCTTCCACTTGTCCGTCGTCTCCCACGAGCCCCGGTGCGCGCTCTTGCGGGACGCGCCGTCCGAGGCGCGCTCCGCCCTGAGCTTCTCGTTGCCCACGGCCGCCTGCACGCCGGCCATGTTCAGGTTGAGGTTGGGCCCGCCGGGGATCCCCGGCGCGCCGAGGCCGATCGAGCCGACGCGGACCGGGCTCTGGTAGGGCTGCGGCGTGGCCTTCTTGCCGGCGACGCGGCTCTTGCCGTCGCCGCCCGGGTTCGCCGGATTCAGCGTGTAGCCGCCTTGGGCGCTGTCGACGACCTCGGGGGACGCCGGGCCCGAGCCTCCGGCGGCGCCCTTCTCCGGCGCCGGCATGGCGGGAGGCGCCTGCGCGACGCGACCGCCGCCGCTCGCGCCCGGCACGCTCGGGGGCGGCGCCGACCGAGCGGGCGTCTGCGCCGGAGACGCCGGGCTGTGGTGCTCCGCGCTCTCGCTCTCGGGGTTCTTCTCACCGGGCGCGTGCTTCTCGTTGCCGGCCCGCTCCTCGCTGTGGCCGCTGTGATCGTGGTCGCTGTCGCCGACCTTGTCCTTCGGCCCCATCGGGCCCGACGGGGTGCCGGGCGTCGGCGCGGGATCGTCCTGATCCTTCGACCGGATCTGCGCCATGGTCTCCTCGGCGACCTTGTTGGCGTCGTCCGCGATCCGGTTCGCCTCGGGGTTGTCCTCCTGGTCCTTCTGGACGTGCTGGCGAACGGCGATCCGGCGATCCGCCGGCGGCAGCGGCGGCGGCGGGGGCGCCGGCTGGACCGGCACGACCTTGGCCACCTCTTCCTTCGGCGGCTCCGGCTTCGGCGGCGGGGGAGGAGGCGCCTTCTCGCGGGTCGGCGCCGGCTTCGGCGGCGGGGCCTTCGCCACCTTGACCGGCTCGGGCTTCGGCGGATCGGGCGGCGTGGTCCTGTCCGGCTCGCTCTCCGCCGCGGCGTCCGACGGTCGCTCCGGCGGCGCGAGCGGGGTGGGCGGCGGCGTGGGCGCCACACCGTCGGTCAGCACCTCGAACGTCATGTCGCCCGGCCGCAGGCCCTCGCGCACCGCGTGGACCATCTGACGGAGCTGGGCCCGGTCCTCGATGACCTGCGCCACCTCGACCGCGCCGCCGCCGCCCGCCATGTGCGCCACGATCGCCGCGCAGATCCACAGGGCGAGCGGGATGTGGGCTTCGCGCGACATGGTGCTCAGCGCCCCCGCGCTGCAGAGGCCGCACCGCGCGACGGGGCGCAGCCGTAACAGCAGCGAACGACGGTCACCGGTGGCACCTCCAGACTCCGCGTGAACGACCTGCTCGAACAGTACGCCGATGCGCCAATCGCACCCAGGAAGCGGTTCGAACCTAGCATCCGGGGATCAGCACAGCAACGGTCGGCGCGCGCGGAGCCCCCTCGCGTCCGTCGCGTCCGCCACAGCCGCCTCCCGCTCCGGCCGACGCGCCGGCGAGGCCGCACCGCCGGCGCGCCGGCGCTGCCATCACAGCTTGTTGATCGCGTCCCAGTGGTCGGCGATCTCCTGCGCGGTCCAGATGCCGCCCTCGTCCTTGAACTTCCCGGGGCTCTGGACGACCTTGTAAATGTACATCTGCGCGCCGGCGACGGCGAGGACGTTGCCGGTCCGGTCGGCGCACAGGTCGGACGCGAGGAACAGCGCCGCGGGCGCCACGTGCGCCGGCGTGAGCGTGTCGCCGGCGGACTGGAACATGGGCAGATCCTCCGTCATGCGCGTCTTGGCGATGGGCGCGACCGCGTTGACCGTGATCCGTTGCTTCTGCAGCTCGATCGCGGCGGTGCGCGTGAGGCCGTAGATGCCGGCCTTGGCAGCGGCGTAGTTGGCCTGTCCGAAGTTGCCGAGCATCCCCGAGACGCTCGTTGTGTTGACGATCCGCCCTCCCCCGCCCTGCGCGATCATCTGCTTCGCGGCGGCCTGCGTGCACAGGAACGTGCCCTTCAGGTGAACGGCGACGACCGCGTCCCACATCCCCTCATCCATCTTGAGGAGCGTCTTGTCGCGGAGGATTCCCGCGTTGTTGACCAGGATGTCGACCCTGCCGAACGCGTCGACCGCCGCCTTCACGATCCTCGCCGCCCCCTCGGGGGTGGTCACGCTGTCGAAGCTCGGCGCGGCCTGCCCGCCCGCGGCCCGGATCTCCTCCGCGACCTGGGCCGCCATCGCGTCGCTCGAGCCCGACCCGTCGCGCGCGCCGCCGAGATCGTTGACGACGACCTTCGCGCCCTCGCGGGCGAAGAGCAGCGCCTCCTCGCGGCCGATCCCGCCGCCGGCCCCCGTGATGATCGCGACCTTTCCGTCGAGCAAGCCCATCGCAGATTCCTCCTGATCCGCGCGCCGGCGCGGTGCGCCGGGCCGTTTTCGCGCGGAGCTTCGCACACCGGGCCTCGGCCAGGGCGCACATTCGTGCGCGCAAATCCGCCATCGTGCGCGCGGGCGGGCCCTACCAGTCCCGTCCACGCCGCGCGCCGAGCCCACGGCGCCGGCGCGCCGAGCCCGCCGCTGCTTCTTTGCCCGATCGCGGGCGGCGGTGCTAACGCCGCGTTCGATGCAACTGCCCAGCCGCCTCTCCACATCGACCCTGGGAGACCTGCTCGGCGCGCTGCACCGTGAGAGGACGACCGGGCTCCTCGAGCTCTGCGAGCTCCGGACGCCGACCGGCTCCACGGTGCCCGGCCGCCAGCACCGGATCCAGCTCTTCTCCGGCCTCGTGACGGCCGTCGAGACGCCGCTGCAGGTCCCCCGCCTCGGCGAGATCCTCGCGCAGGACGGCTCCGCGCCCGGGCCCTCGATCCAGCGGCTCGCGTCGCTCGTCGCCGCGCACCGGGGGCGCCGGACCGGCGAGGTGCTCGTGGCCGCCGGGCTCATCCCGGAGAGCGCGGTCGAGCGTGCGCTCCGGATCCAGCTCCGCGCCCGCCTCGAGGCGCTCTTCGCCATCGAGGAGGCGACCATCTGCTTCCACACCGCGAGGCCGCTCGCCGGGTCGCTGCGGCAGACGGGCCCGCTCGCGCCGAGCGATTTCCTCCACGGCCGCCCGCGCGCGCGGGATCGCCACCGGCGCGTCGCGAGCGCGGGCGCCGCCCGGAGCGCCTCGACGGGCGCGCCGCCGCGGGGCGCCTCGACGGGCGCGCCGCGCGCCGCCCGCGTGGACGAGCCGCGCCGCCGCGCGCTCGAGGTGCTCGGCCTGCGCGAGGGCGCGACCGAGGCCGAGATCCGCCGCGCCTTCCGCCGCATGGCCGCGGTCCTGCACCCCGACCGCGGCGCCGGGCAGCCCGGCGAGCACGCCCGGCGCACCGCGCGCTTCGCCGAGCTCTCGGCCGCCTACCACCTGCTGGTCGCCTGATCGCTACGCCCTGCCCACGAGCCGCTCGACGAGGAACGACGCCACCGTGATCGGCTTCGTGCCCGGGCCGAAGCCGGCGTCGAAGCCGAGCTCGACGGCGAGGTTGTGATCGATGCGCGGGCCGCCCAGCAGCAGGATCACCTTGTCCCGGAAGCCCTGCCGTGTCGCCATCTCGATGAGCGCCGCCGCGTTCTCCTTGTGGCAGTTCCGCTGCGTGATCACCTGAGAGACGAGGATGGCGTCGGCGCCGAGCGCCTTGGCCTTCTCGCAGAGCTCGGCGTTCTCGACCTGGGCGCCGAGGTTGTGGGCGTCGAAGCACTTGAAGCTCTCGAGCCCCTTCTCTCCGGCGAACCCCTTGTAGTTCAGGATCGCGTCGATGCCCACGGTGTGCGCGTCGCTGCCGGTGCAGGCGCCGACCACGACGATCTTGCGGCCGAGCTTCTTCGCCTGGGCCTCGATCTGGTCGCGCGTGAGCGGCTGGGCGGCGAGCTCCTCAACCTCGATGTCGGAGATGTCCACCCCGTGCTGGGAGTGTCCGTAGACGACGAAGTAGGTGTGCTCCCGGCTGGCCTGCTCCATGGCCGTGACCAGCGGCTCGCGCAGGCCGTGCGCCTCGGCGAAGCGCTTCGCCGCCTCTCGCGCGCGGTCGCCCGGCAGGACGCGGAGCGTGAACGACATCTGGACCATCCCGTCGCCCTCGCGATCGCCATATGCACGCAGGATGTTTCGCTGTGTCATGCTCACCTCTGTCTCCAGGGGAAGGCGCCGATACCCCCATCGACAGTAGCGCCTGGCGGCCTCGCGTGGCTAGGGCCATCGCATGATCGCGGGCGCGCGCAGAGGCGCGCCAGACCGGGAAGAACGTCTTTCGAAGACCTCAGTGAGTTGGCTTTCGAGAGCGGCTCGCGCGCGATGTTGGCAAAAGCCTGGCAAAAGCCTGGCAAAAGCGCCCATCCAGCGCGGCGCCCGGACGAGAGAGGGACAATCCGCCAGGACGCCAGGAGCGCCAGAGATCTCGCTTCCTGACGACTCATGGCAAATGGCGCGCCTGCCGACGCCCGCCGCCTCGGCGGGATCCCTTCCGTTCCCGTCGATCTGGCTCGTCAGCGCGGAAAAGGCCGGGCGGTCTACGGCCGCTCCAGCACCTCGAGGATCGGGTTCAGGTACTCCGGGTGCCGGACCACGACCCCCGAGTACCCCTTCCCGCCTGTGCGCGTCCGCTTCACGTCGCCGAACGCCCCGCGGCCGATCGCGTCCCAGAGGGTCTCCCGCTCGACCTCGCGCAAGAGCGCGTGCGCCTTGTCGAGGACCTCGCGGGCGCGCGACTCGACGATGCCGCCCGGCTTCCACTGGATCTCGTCGCCGAGGTGCCGCGCCGCCGTGAAGATGTAGCGGGCGCTCTTCAGCGAGAGATACCGATCCATGAGGAGCGGTGTGTGGACGGCCTCGCTGAACATCCCGAGCAGCTCGATCGACTGGCCCGTCGTGATCCCGACCAGGTTGAACATGGCGTCGTGGACGTGGCTGTGGAAGATGTCCCCTGTCTTGAACTTGGTGGGCGGCATCCACTTGATCGGGTGGCGATCGAAGATCTGCCGGACGAGCTGGGCCTGGGCGAGCTCGAACAGGAGGCTGTCCTCGAGCCAGGGGTTGATCTCGAACGCGTGGCCGAGGCCCATCTGCTCCTCGCGGAGGCCCGCGCGCCTGGCGAACGCCTCGTTGATGAACTGCGACGCGAGGACCGTGTGGGCCTTCTCGACCGCGTCGGCGGTCGTGAGGTAGTTGTCTTCTCCCGTGTTGATGACGATCCCGCTCCTCGCGATGATCCTGCGGGAGAAGTACTGATCGATGAACGTCCGCTGCATGTTGATGTCGCGGAACAGGATCCCGTACATCGCGTCGTTGAGCAGCATGTCGAGCCGCTCGACCGCCGCCATCCAGGCGATCTCGCTCATGCACAGGCCGGACGAGTAGTTCGTCTGCGCGAGGTAGGTGCCTGTGTCGCGGGTCGCCTCGTCGGTGGCGCGGCGGATGATCCTGAAGTTCTCCTGGGTCGCGTACGTGCCGCCGTACCCCTCGGTGGTCGGCCCCTCGGGGACGTAGTCGAGGAGGGACTGCGCCGTCGCGCGGATCACGGCGACGATGTCGGCGCCAGCGAAGCCGGCGGCCTTGGCCTGCACGGCGTCGTCATAGATGTTGCCGGTCGCGACGATGACGTACTTGAGCGGCGCGACGCCGACCCGGTGCGCCGCCTTGTTGGCCTCGCGCTCGTCACGGGCCCTGTCGATGCGGGCGATCGCCTCCCGCGTCGCCGCCTCGAGCGCGCCGCGCGCCTCGCCCACGGACGGGCCCGGACCGAGCTCGGCCGCCTCGCTGAACGCCAGCATCTCGGCCGCCTCCTGCACGGACGCGGCGCCCTCGCACAGCGCCCGGCCGAGGTGGTACGCCACGCCGCGGCCTGCCTGCCCCGCCTTGTGGATGCGATCGACCAGCGCGTTCGCGAGCGGCGTCCCCTCGGCGTCCGCGCCGACCACGCCGTAGGCGCGGGCCACGGTGCGCTCGACCCCCACCGTGGTGTGGCGGTCGATGAAGCGCTGCACCTCGTCGGCGATGTCGGAGGCAAATGCGCGGCACGCCTCCACTTTTTCCTGCTCCACCGGGACAGTCGTCATGGATTTCTCCGGGACAGGCGGTCTTAGCGCACTCTCACCGCGGCCGGTACTCCGGCGCGGGATCCGCGGCAGAGCGGCCGACCGCGAGAAGGCCGGCGGGCCGTGTCGCGGCGCGGCGGCGCGGCGGCGCGGCGCCGCGGCGACGGCCGGCGCGACGACGTGCGCCGCGCGGCGGGCGGCGCTAGACGGGGGTCATGGGCAAGCTCATCCTGCTCTTCTCGGTGGTTCCGATCGTGGAGCTCTGGCTGCTTCTCTCGATCGGCGATGTCATCGGCTTCTGGCCCACCGTCGCGATCGCGCTCGGAACAGCGATCCTCGGGGCGGCGCTCGGCAAGCGCGAGGGGCTCAAGGTGCTCGCCGCCTGGCGGGGCGCGATGACCGAGGGACGCATCCCGGACGAGGGGCTCACGGGTGGGCTGCTCGTGCTCCTCGGGGCGGCGCTGCTCATCACGCCGGGCGTGCTGACCGATGTGGCGGGGCTGCTGCTCCTGTTCCCGCCCGCGCGCCGCCGGATCGCGGCGGCGGTGCGGGAGCGGCTCGAGCGGCGGGTGGTCGCGGCGAGCGCCGCCGGCTTCGGCGGACAGGGCCCGAGCCCCGGCGCTTTCTTCAGCATGCGGGTCATCGACTTCGGCGGCGGGCCGTTCGGCGAGCACCCCGGCGGCCGCGCCGGCGCGTCCCGAGGACAGCCAGCGGCCGGCCAGGTCATCGACGTCGAGGCGGAGGTGACCGAGGACGACGAGCGCGGCCGGCCGGCACCGAAGGTCCGACAGCTGCCCCGCTGACACGCCGATGACACCGGTCGCTCGGCGAGCCCATGTGCGCTCGCCCGCCCGGCGAGCCCATGTGCGCTCGCCCGGTCCGGGGCATCAACGACTCTCGCCCAGCACGCCCGAACACCTGCGTCAGGAGCTCGCGAAACACGCGAGCAACAACGCAAGTTGATGATTCACGCTCGGGCTGCACGAATGAAACGACAATGAAACAGAGCCCATTGTAGGCTCTTCAACGTCGTCGGAGCGGTCCGACATGACAGGAGGAACGGCATGAAGATCTGAGCCTGCTCCCCGTGACGCGACAACGCACAACGCACCCAACGCAACACCCTATGCTAGATCCAACTCGAACCGTGATCCCATCGACCGAACCGCGCCGCTCGGAGAGCGGCACGAAGACCGGCTCTGGCGCGACGTCCAGCCCTGAACAGCTCCCGCGCCCTCGCCGGAACGGGCGGCGCGCGGCGATGAGCCAGCGGCCCCACCGCATGCCCGCGGGGAGGGTGGACCGATGAGGCTCATCCGATCCATGGCCGGCTGGCTGCTCGGGTATGTCGACCCGAGGGAGCCGATCGGCAGCTCGCTCATCAACGCCATTTCCAGGCTCCCGATCCACCTCGCCGCGGACGCCGTGTGCCTCCGGAAGAACGCGGACTCCGGCGCCCTCGAGGTGCTCCTGACCCAGCGCGGAGCGTCGGAGTCGGAGCCCGGAGCGTGGGGCTGCCCCGGGAGCGTGCTGTCGCCGGGCGAGCAGCCCGAGCACGTCCTCGATCGGGTCGGGATGGCGATCTCCGACTTCACGTTCATCGGGGATTACTTCTCGGCCGCCGCGCGCGGCTGGATGCTGTCCCGGGTCCACCAGGCGAAGCTCGCCGAGGTCCCGGCCACGGGCACCTGGTGGCCCGTCGAGCAGCTGCCGCACAACACGGTTCCCAAGCATCGGGAGCAGGTCATCCCGATGGCCGTCAAGGCGTTCCACGCCCAGCGTACGAAGATCTCGCACAAGGCCAGCGCCGCGCCCGCGTGAGCCGCGCGCCGCGCCGCCCCCGCGCTCTGCAGCGCGCGACGGCTCTGCCGTCCCGGCTGCACGCCCCAGCGCGCTTTGCGCGCGGTGAACCACAGACAATGTAGAGTCCGAGCGCACGAGGAAAGGAGGCGTGGGAGTCCAGCTCAGCCCGCCCGCCCGCGCCACGCGCGGACGGCCGCTATCGATCGGGCGCTGCTTCGGTTACGCTGCGCGGTAGGACTGTGGATCTCCGCGGCGGCGCGCTCCGCGGGTGATTCCGCAGCAACAGGAGCTCATGACGGTCGACAAGACAGCTCTCATCGTGGGAGGAACAGGCCTCGTCGGCGGCCATTGCTTGCGCCTCCTCGTGCAGCAGCCCGCGTACGGGCGGGTCATCGCCCTGCTGCGCCGCCCCGCCCCGATCGAGGATCCGCGGCTCTCCCAGCGCATCGTCGACTTCGACGAGCTGGACGGCGCCGAGTTCGCCGGGGTGACCGACGTGTTCTGTGCCCTCGGGACGACGATCGCCAAGGCCGGGTCCGAAGAGGCCTTTTACCAGATCGACTATCGCTACCCGATCACCGTCGCCCGGCTCGCCGAGAAGGCGGGGGTGAAGCAGTTCGTCCTCGTCTCGTCCGTCGGCGCCGATCCGCGCTCGACCAGCTTCTACCTGCGCGTGAAGGGCGAGCTCGAGCAGGAGCTCTCCGCCGCGAGCTTCGCGTCGGTCCACGTCCTGCGCCCGAGCCTGCTGCTCGGCGAGCGGGGCGAGGCCAGGAAGGGTGAGGCCATCGGCGTCGCGGCGGCGCAGACGCTCCGCTTCACGATGAAGGGCGGCCTGCGCAGGTACCGCCCGATCGACGCGAGGACCGTCGCCGGGGCGATGGTCGCGGCCGCGCTCCAGGGGAGCCCCGGTCGCCACGTCTATCACTTCGACGACATGGAAACGCTGGCCAAGGGCATCGGCGTCGTGCAGGCCTGATCGCCGCCCGCGGGCCGGACACCGCCCGGCCGGGCCCCCGACGAGGATGGGGCCGGGCCGCGCAGGCCCCGCGCCGCGCCGGGCGCCCGCGCCGGCGGTGGCTGCGCCGCCATGGCGCCGCCACCGCCGGCGCGACGCAAGCGCGCGGAAGTGCTAGGGCTCGCGGCGGGCACGGCGCTCGCTCGAGGCCGCCGCCATGGTCTTCGCGGAGCCCCCCTTGTCGAATCTGACCGAGCGCCTCGCCCCCTCGCTGCTGCGCCCCCCCGAGAGCTCGCCGCCGTCGATCGACGCCGTGCTCGCGGACCGGTTCGGCATCGCCGCGTTCCGGCCGTGGCAGCGCGAGGCGATCGACGCCCTGCTCGGGGGCGCTGGCCGCGTCCTCGTCGTCGCGCCGACCGGCGGCGGCAAATCGCTCTGCTACCAGCTCCCGGCCGTCGCCCTGCCCGGCACGACGCTCGTCCTGAGCCCGCTCATCTCCCTGATGGAAGATCAGGTGCGCGCGCTCGATGCGCGGGGCATCCCCGCCACGTTCGTCGCGTCCAGCCTCTCGCGCGAGGAGAACGGCCGGCGCCTCGCCGCCCTGCGCCGCGGCGAGTACAAGCTCGTCTACGCCGCGCCCGAGCGCCTCGCCCTCGACGGCTTCCTCGAGGCGCTCGCCGCGAGCCGGCTCTCGCTCGTCGCCGTCGACGAGGCGCACTGCATCGTCCAGTGGGGTCACGACTTCCGGCCCGACTACCTGCGCATCGGCGCCGCCATCGCGCGGCTCCGCCCACCTCGGGTCCTCGCCTGCACCGCGACCGCGACCCCCGACGCGCGCGACGAGATCATCCGCCGGCTCGGCTGGCCGCTGGCGTCGTCCAACGCCGATGCCGGCGCCGACGCGGTCGAGGACGGGCGCGGGTCCGAAGAGCCGCCGCCCAAGGTCATCCTGCGCGGGTTCGCCCGGCCCAACCTCCACCTGCAGGTCTCGGCGGTGGACGGCCCGCGCGAGGCCGGGCGCCGCACGGCGCGCGCGCTGCTGGACGCCCTCGGCGATCCCGGGCGGCCCCGCGGCGCGGGCATCGTGTACGCCGCGACCCGCAAGGGAGCGGAGCGCCTCGCCGAAGCGCTCCGCGACGCCGGCTGGAACGCGGAGGCGTACCACGCCGGCCTCGCCCCCGAGTCGCGCGCCCGCCTGTCTGCCGGCTTCGCCGATCGCAGCCTCTCCGTCGTCGTGGCCACGAACGCCTTCGGGATGGGGATCGACCGCCCCGATGTCCGCCTGGTCGTGCACGCCCAGCCGCCGTCGTCGATCGAGGCCTACTACCAGGAGGTCGGACGCGCCGGCCGCGACGGCGATCCGGCCCGCGGCCTCCTGCTGTTCGCGCCCGCGGACATCGCGCTGCGCCGCCGGCTCTGCCAGCTCGGCGAGGGGGGCGTCGAGGCGAACGCCGACGACGCCGCGCGCGCGTGGGGGCTCTTCCGCGAGCTGCTCCGCTACATCGACGCCGCGACGTGCCGGCACGACTTCATCCTCCGCTACTTCGGGGACGAGGCCGAGTCGCTCGGCGGCTGCGGCCACTGCGACGTCTGCCTCGAGGTGGACGCGCTCGAGGCGAGCGACCCGGCCGCGCTCGCCCGCGACAACGACCTCGTGCGCCGCGCGCTGGCCGGCGTCGCCCGGGCGAAGGGCGGCGCCGGGATGCAGGCGATCGCGTCGATGCTCGTCGGCGACTCGAACGAGCGCGTCCGCCGCATGGGGCTCGACCGGCTCTCCACGTTCGGCGTCCTCGATGGGAAGAGCCACGACGAGGCCATGTCGATCCTGCGCGTCCTGCTCGCCAACGCGTGGATCGATCTCACCACCGGCGAGTTCCCCGTCCCCCTCGTCACGCCGGCGGGCTGGCGCGTGATGCGCGGCGAGGTGCCCACGCGGGTGCGGCTGCCGGTTCCCGCCGCGCGCCGGAGGCCGCTGCGCCGTGCGGCGCCGGGCCCAGCGGCCGCCGTGCGGTCCTCCGGGACGACGGCGGCGCCCTCCGCGCCGGCGCGCGCCGCCCCGGCGGCCGCGGGGGGAGCCTCGTCGGCAGCGCGGGCGGAGCCCGGCGCGGAGCTCGAGGAGCAGGACGCGCCGCTGTTCGAGGCGCTCCGCGCCCACAGGGCCGCGCTCGCCAAGGAGAAATCGCTGCCCGCTTACGTCATCGCGCACGACCGGACGCTCCGCGAGATCGCGCGGATCCGGCCCGCGTCGCTCGACGATCTCGCGCTCGCGCGGGGCATGGGGCAGGCGAAGATCTCGAGCTACGGGGAGGGCATCCTCCGCGTCGTGCGGGAGTTCTCGGGCCCGTGAGCGCCGGAGGAGCGCGCGGGCGCGGCCGGTCGCTGGATCTGTCCGGGTGCACACCAGGAGAGGCGCGAAGGCGCGGGGGAATGTTCGAGGCGCTCTCCCCGTCTCCGCGCCGCCCTGCTCAGCGCCGCGTGGTCCTCGTTCAGGCGTGACCCGCGACGCGGAGCTCCGCGATGAGCTGGCCGTCCAGGCTGACGAACGTCGTGAGCCGGCCCTCGACGTTGATGAACACGTCGAGCATCACGCCAGCGCCCAGGTCGACGACGTGAAGGTCGTCCTTGAGGAGCACCGTGGGGGCCTCACCGCCCCGCGGCGCCCGTCTCGGCCTCCTCTCCATGACCTTCTTCGAGTTCATGTCCCCCTCCGTCCGTTGACCCCACCGCGCCGGGCCCTCCGGGAGCCGGCTCCGCGGCGCGCTGTCGACCGGATCGCGCCCCCGCGCGCGGGACGACCTGCTTCCCGACGGACACGACAAGCGCGTTCCGTGCCGCGCTCGCACGGCTGAAGTGATCCTTCCCTTCACGCAGCATCCTTTCGCTCCGCTCACGAACCGGTGGTCCTCCATTTCACCGGATGGGCTCGACGGGAAGGTGTGAAGTTCAGGGGACGGCCGGAATTTTCTTCCGGGTTTCCCATCCTCCCGCTCGAACCAGGCAACCGAGGTCGCCAGCTCACCACAGCTCACCGCAACCACGGTCGGCTCCCCTCAACCTGGGACGGCCGCTGCTCTCTCAACCTGGGTCGGTCACCTCAACCTGGGTCGGGCACCTCAACCTGGGTCGGGCACCTCAACCTGGGTCGGGCACCTCAACCTGGGTCGGTCACCCCAACCTGGGTCGGTCACCTCAACCTGGGTCGGGCACCTCAACCTGGGTCGGGCACCTCAACCTGGGTCGGGCACCTCAACCTGGGTCGGTCACCCCAACCTGGGTCGGGCACCTCAACCTGGGTCAGTCAGCTCACCCCCGCCCAGGACGAAAGCGACGCTGCCGCGCTCACGGAGACCCTGCCCGAGGCGAGCACCTGGCCGAGCGCCGGCTGCGCCAGGAGCAGCGCCTCGACGCGCAGCAACGCCGGCAGGTAGACCACCTCCCGCGCCAGACCGCCGCCCCGGTGGACCCGCGCCGCGATGCGCAGGGCGTCCCCGGTCGAGCGCGCCCCGCGCACCTCGAGCAGCCGCGCGGTCTCGACGAAGCCGGCGCCACGCTCGACGCTCCGCGCGGCCAGGTGGCGCAGCCCGAGCTCGGTCCGGCGCGCGCCGACCAGGTAGCCCGCGGCGCGCTCGCGCGCGAGCGCCCACCCCTCCTGATCGTCGCCGCCGTGCGCCGTCCCGATCAAGAAGATCCCGAGCGGGAGCCCCGCGGCGCGCACCCCCGGCGCCGCGTGCCCCTCGATCTCGTGGAGCACCGTGCGCTCCACGTCGTCGCGCGTCAGCATGCGCCCCCTCGCGATCTGGATCACCCCGTCGCCCGTCGCGGCGAGCGGCGCGATGTCGGCGATCACCACCCGGAGCGGCAAGCGCCGCGCCCCGATCTCGCGCCGCATTCGCGACACGAGCGACCCGGGCGACCGCGCGTCATCGCTCCGCACCCGCGCCTCCTCGCTCGCCGCCGCGCCAGCCGCCTCCTCGACCCAGGTCGCGGCGAGCGCGTCCGCCTCCTCGTCGAACGCGTCGCGCGCGGCGTAGCGACGGCGTGCCGCGGCCCAGCACCCCACCCCGCCCGCGGCCTCGCAGATCGCGGCCTCCGCCGCGAGCTCTCGCGCGCGCCCGGCGTACACGGCGCCGAGCTCCCCCTGCCCCGCGAGCCGCTCGGCGGCCGTCTCCATCGCCCTCCGGAGCTCGCTGTGATCCTGCGCCGGCGCGTAGGCGAAGCGCGGGAGCTCGGCGCCCCCCCGCCCCCACGCGGCGGCGAGCCGCGCGAGCTCCTCGACCAGGTTCACCGGCGTGCTCGCGCCGACCACGCGGATCCGCCGCGCCGCGGCGCCGAGGAGCCGATCGGCGTCCGGCACCCAGGCCGGCGGCGCCGCCTGCTCCGCCGATCTAACCCGAGGACGCCGCGCCACGGCCCTCCGCTCCCTTCCCTCGCGCTTCACCTCCGCTCGCCCCGCCCCTGCTCGCCCCACCCCTGCTCGCCCCACCCCTGCTCGCCCCACGATCGCGCCGCGCCCCCGGCGCCGCCCGCCTCAGAGCAGGTTCGCCGCGAGCTCCGCGAGCTCGCTGCGCTCGCCCTTCGCGAGCACCACGTGCCCCGCGATGCGCTCGCGCCTGAACCGCTCCGCCACCACGAGCAGGCCGTTCGACGCGTGGTCCACGTACGGATTGTCGATCTGCTGCGGATCGCCGGTCAGCACGATCTTCGTCCCCTCGCCGCACCGCGTGATGATCGTCTTCACCTCGTGCGGGGTGAGGTTCTGCGCCTCGTCCACGATGAGGTACTGGTGCGGCAGGCTGCGCCCGCGGATGTACGTCAGCGGCTCGACCTGGATCCGCCCGCTCTCCAGGAGCTCCACGAAGCCGCGCGCGTCGCGCCCCGGCTTCGTGCCGCCGTTCGAGAAGAGGAACTCGAGGTTGTCGAAGATCGGCTGCATCCACGGGTTCAGCTTCTCGTCCACGTCGCCCGGAAGGAAGCCCAGATCGCGCCCGAGCGGCATGATCGGCCGGCTCACGAGCAGCCGGCTGTACGCGTTGTCCTCCGTCGTGCGCTTGAGCGCCGCCGCGAGCGCCAGGAGCGTCTTGCCCGTCCCCGCCTTGCCGATCAGCGTGATCAGCCGGACCGAATCGTCGAGCAGGAGGTCGAGCGCGAAGGCCTGCTCCTTGTTCCGCGGCCGGACCCCCATCACCCCCTCCCGCCCGACGCGCAGCGCGACGATCTGCCCGCGCGCCGCGTCGAAGCGGCCGAGCGCCGTGTGGCTCGGCGCCCCCGCGTCGCGGAGGAGCACCGCCGAATTCGGCAGGAGTTCCGCGAGGTTGGCGCCGGCGAGGAAGCCGTTCTGGAAGAACGCGTCGACCTCGGCGCCGGGCACCTCGAGCTCCACCACCGACTGCTCGATGGCCGGGTCGTTCACCCGCTGGTTCTCGTACGTCTCCGCCGGGATCCGGAGCGCGTCGGCCCGGATCCGCAGGTTCGTGTCCATCGTCACGAAGATGGTCGGCCGATCCTTGTGCCGGTCGCGGATGTCGATCGCGGTCTGCAGGATGGCGCTGTCCTGTGAGCCCGACTCCAGCCCCACGAGCAGCTCCGGCCGCCGCTCCGGGATCGCGATCCGCAGCGTGCCGCCGCTCTCGAGGAGCACGCCCGTCGCGAGCGTCCCGGCGCCGCGGACGTCGTCGAGCAGCCGGGCGATGGTCCTCGCGTTGCGCCCGCGCTCGGAGCCCTCCCGCTTGAACTGGTCGATCTCCTCGATCGCGTAGATCGGGATGATGACGTCGTTGTCCTCGAACTTGAAGATCGCGTGGGGGTCGTGGAGCAGGACGTTCGCGTCGAGAACGTAATTCTTCTTCATGGGGGAGCGCGACGACGTACCCCCCTGAAGCGACGGGCGCAAGGGACCTGTTGTGTCGCCCTCCGAGGATGTCGTCACCCGTCCATCGACGGGAGCCATCCCGGACATCGGAGGAAATATCGACCTTCGACTCGGCCGGATCGCCGTGCCCTGGACGCCGCGCGCGCGTCAGAGATCGATCCGGTAGTCCTTGATCTTGTAGAGCAGCGCACGATGGCTGATCTCGAGCACCTCGGCCGCCTTGGTCCGGTTGCCCTTGGTTTTCTGGAGCGCGCGCCGGATGAGGATCTCCTCGATCACGCGCGACGTCTTCTTGATCGACAGCTCTCCGCTCGTCAGCTGCATCTGGATCGGGTCGCGCGCCTCGCGGATGCGCTCCGGCAGGTCGGCCTCGCCGATCCGCTCGCCCTCGCAGAGCACCATCGCGCGCTCGACGGTGTTCTCCAGCTCCCGGACGTTCCCGGGCCACCGGTACTCCAGGAGCAGCCGGCGCGCCTCGGGCTCGAAGCCGCGGATGTTCATGCCGAAGCGCGCGTTGTTCCTCGCGAGGAAGTGGTCGAGGAGGATCGGGATGTCCTCGCGCCGCTCCCGGAGCGGGGGGATCGCGATCGGCAGCACGTTGATCCGGTAGAAGAGGTCCTCGCGGAACCGGCCGGCCTGCGTCTCGGCCGACAGGTCGCGGTGGGTCGCCGCGAGGATGCGGACGTCGACCTTGATGTCCCGGTTGTCCCCCAGGCGGCGGATCGTCTCCTCCTGGAGCACCCGGAGCAGCTTCACCTGCAGCGACAGCGGCAGCTCGCCGATCTCGTCGAGCAGCAGCGTGCCGTGGTTCGCCTGCTCGAACAGCCCCGCCCTGTCGTTCATCGCGTCGGTGAACGCGCCCCGCTTGTACCCGAAGAGCTCGCTCTCCAGGAGGCTCTCCGGGATGGCGCCGCAGTTGACCGCCACGAACGGCCCGCCGCGCCGGCCGGACCGCCGGTGGATCGCCCGGGCCACGAGCTCCTTGCCAACGCCGCTCTCGCCCGTGATGAGCGCCGTGGTCTTGTACTCGGCCACCTTCGCGATCGTCTTGAAGATCGCCTGCATCGGCGGGCTCTTCGCGAGGATCTCCTCGAAGAAGTTCTCCCGCCGGATCTCCTGGCGCAGGGCGCGGTTCTCGCGGCGGAGCGCCTCCCGCTCCTCGGCCTTGCGGAGCGTGAGCAGCACCTCCTCGGCCTTGAACGGCTTCTGGATGTAGTCGTAAGCGCCCGCCTTCATCGCCTCGATCGCGAGGTCGACGTTGCCGTACGCGCTCATCACGATGACCGTGGCCTCGTTCCCCTTGGCCTTCAGCGTCGCCAGGAGGTCGAGCCCGCCCATCCTGGGCATCCGGACGTCGGTGAGGATGACATCGGGCCCGAACGTCTCGACCATCGCGAGCGCCTCCTCGCCGCTCGAGACCGCCTCGACCTCATAGCCGTCCCGCTTGAGGAAGGTGCGCACCACGAGGCGCAGGTTTTCTTCGTCGTCAACGACTAGGACACGGCGCATAGACCCTGAAAACTTTTCCTACACCGGCGCCCATCACTCCGCAACGAGTTGCGCCTCAGCCGATGCCGCGGTGCGCCCATCTGCGGGGAGTCGGGCCCGGGTGCGGGGTGCGCGGGGCGCTCGGGCGGAGCGCTCGGGCGGGACGCGCCGTGCGCGGCGCGCGGGCGGGCTCTGCGAAGGTGGCCGCGCACCGCGCGAAGCCCGCTGCGCGACGCGGGATGCGGGGATGCGGCGCCGTCGACGCGCGCGCGGCCCGCTGCGCGACGCGGGCCGCGCGCGCGTCGACGGCGCCGCGCGGCGATCGCGAGGGGGTCTGTCCGGCGAGGCTGTGGCAGTTGACGCAGGTCGCGCAGGCTGCTTTAGCGGCGACGCGCACCGGGTGCGAGCTGGGCCGCGCGGCCCGGCGCGGCTTTCGCAGGCAGTACCGCATCCCTTAACAGATCGCGTGAGGAGCCAGGGCATGAGCATGAAGGATCGTCTGGTCGACCAAGCAAAGAAGCTCGCCTCGTCGGGCAGGGTCGTCCGTGTCGTCAGCAACGATCGCGTGATGCGGCTCGCCACCGGGGTCATGGATGCGAAGAACCGCCTGCGCGCCGCCCGGGAGCGGGCCGCGGAGGCGTGGGACATCCTGCTGAACGGGCACGCGCTCCCGAACATCGACCCGGCGCTCGACGACGAGGCCGGCGTCCACGGGGCGGCCCCGGCCCGCGCGGCGTCCCCCCGGCCCGCCGCGGGCGGCGCGGGGCTGTCGACCGTGGAGGAGGCCGTCAGCAGCAGCAAGGCGCCGCCCGCGTCCGCCCGCGCGCACGTGAACGGCGTCGGGACGAACGGCGCGGGCGCGAACGGCGCCGCCAACGGCGCGGGCACCTACGTCGCGGCGGCGGCCGAGCAGCAGCTCGCGACCCAGATGGCGTCGCGGACGTCGCTGGCGCGGATCGGCGGGCGCGACGTGTTCGAGAAGGCGTACAAGTTCATGACCGCGGACAACGCCCGCGCCATGGGGGTCTACCCCTTCTTCCGCCCGCTCGACTTCAATAACGGCCCCGAGGCGCAGCTCGAGGGCCGCACCGTCACCATGCTCGGCTCGAACAACTACCTCGGGCTGACGACCCACCCGAAGGTGCGAGAGGCCGCGAAGAAGGCGATCGACAAGTACGGCACGAGCATGACCGGCTCGCGGCTCGTGAACGGGTCGATGCGCCTCCACAACGAGCTCGAGGAGAAGCTCGCCGCCTACCACGGCAAGGAGGCGGGGCTCGTCTTCACGACGGGCTACCAGGTCAACATCGCCACCATCTCGGCGCTCCTCAGCAACAAGCGGAGCGTCGCGATGATCGACAAGGACGATCACGCGTCGATCTACGACGGCGTGCGGCTCGCGCAGGCGGCCGGCGCCCGGATGGTGCGGTACAAGCACAGCGACCCGGCGGCGCTCGACAGCGCGCTCTCCGAGATCACCGACACCGAGGGCGCCCTCGTGATCACCGACGGCGTCTTCAGCGCCCAGGGCGAGATCGCGAGCCTGCCGGGGATCGTCGAGGTGGTGAAGAAGCACAAGGCGCGGCTCCTCGTCGACGACGCGCACGCCCTCGGCGTCATCGGCCCGGGCGGCCGCGGCACCGCGGCGCACTTCGGCCTCGGCAAGGAGGTAGACCTCATCGGCGGCACCTTCTCGAAGTCGCTCGCCTCGATCGGCGGCTGGCTCGTCGGTGAGCGCAAGGTGCTCGATTACATTCAGCATTTCGCCTACAGCTTCCTCTTCGCGGCGAGCGCGGCGCCGCCCTGCGTCGCCGCCGCCATGGCCGCGCTCGAGGTCATGCAGGAGGAGCCCTGGCGGCAGGAGAAGCTCCGCGAGAACTTCACCTACATGCGCACCGAGCTGCAGCGGCTCGGCTTCGAGCTCGGCAAGACCGAGACGGCCGTGATCCCCATCTACATCCGCGACGACCTCAAGACCGTGATGATGTGGAAGTCGCTCCTCGACGACTACGCGCTCTACGTGAACCCGTTCATCACCCCCGGCGTCCCGCCCAAGCAGCAGGTGCTCCGCACGAGCTACATGGCGACCCACGAGCGCAAGCACCTCGATCACGCCCTCGAGGCGTTCGAGAAGGTCGGCAAAAAGTTCGGCGTCATCTGAGCGGCGGTCACCCGCTGCGGATACGGGCCCATCTCGACGTTTTCGGTGCTCAGCGCACTGGAGTGCGCCTGCGCGCCGAAAACGCCGATCTGGACCCGTCTCCTGTGCGGGTGACCGCCGCTCTGGATGCGCGCGCGCGGCGGGGGTGGCGGCCGGTCTCGGCAGGAGCGCTCCGCCCCTCGACCCGCCCATGGTATCGGGGAGCGATGACGATCGTCCTCCATCGCTTCCCGCTCAGTCACTACTCCGAGAAGGCCCGGGCCGCGCTCGACTTCAAGGGGCTTGAGTACCGGATCGTGGAGCACCGGCCCGGCCTCGAGCAGCTCGCGATCTACCGCCTCTCCGGCCAGCGCAAGCTCCCCGTGATCGAGCACGACGGCAAGGTCGTCGCCGACTCCACCGAGATCGCCCTCTACCTGGAGCGCACCTTCCCCGAGGGGCGGCGCCTGCTGCCCGAGGAGCCCAGCAAGCGGCTCGAGGTCCTCGCCCTCGAGGCGCAGCTCGACGACACGCTCGGCAAGGTCGGGCCGCGCGTCTGGCTCCGGCACGCGCTCCGCGACGAGCAGTACCTCGACGCCATGGGCGCCGCCACGTCGCCGCTCTTCAGCGCCGGGCTCCGCGCCATGGCCGCCGTCCTCCCGCTGGCCGAGCAGCAGGTCGGGGCCATCGAGCGGCGGTTCGACGAGGCGGAGCGCACCCTGCGCGCCACCCTCGACGACCTCTGCGTCCGCCTCGAAGCCTCGAAGTACCTCGTCGGCGACGAGCCGTCGCTCGCCGACATCGCCGCCGTCGGCCTCGTGCACTTCTTCAAGTTCCCGCCGTCGAAGCACCTCTTCAAGCCGGGGGTCGCGGGCGCCGCCGTGCGCAGCATCGCCGAGCACCCCGATCTCGCGGCCTTCTTCGACTTCCGGGACCGGTTCTACCGCGACTACCTCCAGTGAGTGAGCGGGCGCCGCGGCGCCGTGGCGCCATGGGGGTTTGCGCCCCGCCGCGGCCGTGGTGAGCTGGGCTGTCATGGATCTTCGACCGTTCGTGCAAGGCGTCGCCTCGGCGCTGGGTCCCGCGCTCCGCTCGTTCTTCCTGACCGCCGCGACCATGTCGCTCCTGGCCGTCGGCCTCGCTGGCGCCTCGTACGCGATCGCGGCGGACGGCTCGGCCCTGCGCGGGGCGCTGGCGGCCGTCGTGGCGCTCGCGCTCTGCGCCGTGCTCGGCTTCACGCTGTCGTGGAAGCGCGCGCTCGGCACCGGCATCCTGGAGGTCGTGCGGGCGAGGCGCGTCGGCGGGACGCTCGTGGCCGCGGTGTTCGAGCGGCTGCTCGGCGTCTCCGAGCTGGCCGAGGCGGGCGCGCGCGGCGGGCGGGTGGCGCAGGCGGTGGAGCGCGTGCCGCTCAACGACGCGGTGAAGCGGCTGCGCCTCGCGGTGATCCACCGGGTGCAGGCGGCGCCGCAGGGCGGCGGCCTGCGGGGGCTCTTGCGCCGCAAGATCGAGGCGCGGCTGCTCGGGATCATCGAGACGCTGACGCTCGCGCGCTTCCGGGACGAGGCCAACCAGAAGGGGGGCATCGACCTGCTCAAGGTGCGGGACGAGCTCGCGCAGGGGGTGGACGGCCTCGTCACGGACCAGATCGAGGGGACGCTGCTGAAGATGACGCTGCTCCTCGTCGGGGCCGCCGCGCTCGCGTCGCTCGGCGCGGCCGCGGGGATCCAGTACATCCCGCTCTGAGCGAGGGCAGAGGCGCCTCCCTCCGAGCGGGGCGGCGTCCCTCTCAGGCCTGCGCGCCGGCCACCTCGGCGATCAACCCCTCGTCCGGGCCCAGCTCCGTTATCGCCTCCAGCCGCTCCCCCGCCCGATCGAGGCCCGTGGCCAGCAGGACGCGCCCTCCGGCGACGCCGCCCGGGAGCTCCAGCCGGCGGGGGTGCGAGGAGAGGTTGAGCACGACGACGAGCCGGCGGCCCGCGTGCGCTCGCTCGTAGGCGAGCAGGTCCTCCCCCGCGGCGAGCGGGGCGTAGCTGCCGATGGCGAGCGCCGGCTCCGCCCGCCGGAGGGCGATGAGGGCGCGGTAGAGCGACAGGATCGAGCGCGGGTCTTCGCGCAGCGCCTCGACGTTGGTGCGGCCGGCGTCCGGCGCGAGCGGCAGCCACGGCGCCCCGGTCGTGAAGCCGCTGTTCGCGCCGCCGTCCCACTGCATGGGCGTGCGCTCCGGATCCCGCCCGACGCCGAGGCCGGGCACGTTCTTCTCGAACGGGTCCTGCACCTGCTCGGGCGCGATCGGGACATCGCTCATCCCGATCTCGTCGCCGTAGTAGAGCGTCGGGGTGCCCCGGAGCGTGAGGAGCAGCATCGCCGCGACGCGGGCCTGGGCGGCGCCGATGCGGCTCCTGATGCGGGGCTTGTCGTGGTTGCCGAGCACCCAGTTCGGCCACGCGCCCGGCGGCAGCGCCGCCTCGTACTCCCGCACGACCTCCGCGATCGCCCGCGCGCTCCACGGCGCGCCGATGAGGTGGAAGTTGAAGGGCAGGTGCATGCCGGACAGGTCCTGTCCGTAGTAGGCCATCAGCCGATCGAAAGGCAGGTAGGCCTCGCCGATCAGCACCCGATCGTCGTACTCGTCGAGGACGCGGCGCATGGCGGCCACGGCCTCGTGTACCTCCGGGCGGTCGGTCGTGTACAGCCGGAGGAGCTTCCGGTGCGGCGGCATGCCGGGCTTCCAGTGGGGGTTCGGCGGGTTGTCCCGGAGCTCGCTGTCCTTGATGAGATGGTGAATGGTGTCCACGCGGAAGCCATCCACGCCGCGGTCGAGCCAGAAGCGCAGCACCTCGAGCATCGCGGCGCGAACCTCGGGGTTGCGCCAGTCGAGGTCCGGCTGCTCCTTCAGGTACGCGTGATAGTAATACTGGCCTGTCGCGGCGTCCCACTCCCACGCAGGGCCCCCGAACTCGCTCTGCCAGTTCGTGGGGGGACCGCCGTCAGGCGCCGGATCGCGCCAGATGTACCAGCCGCGCTTCGCGCTGGCGTGCGACGCGCGGGACTCGAGGAACCACGGGTGTCGATCGGAGGTGTGGTTCGGCACGAAGTCCAGGATGACCCTGAGACCGGCCCCGTGCGCGTCGTGCACGAGCGCGTCGAGCTCGTCCAGCGTGCCGAAGCGGGGATCGACGCCGCGGTAGTCCGACACGTCGTAACCGAAGTCGGCCATGGGCGATGTGTAGATGGGAGAGACCCAGATCGCGTCGACGCCGAGCCACGCCAGGTAGTCGAGGCGGGACCGGATCCCGCGAAGATCGCCGACGCCATCGCCGTTCGAGTCCATGAACGAGCGGGGGTAGATCTGATAGACAATCCCCTGCTGCCACCAGCGTGCATCCAGCATGTCGCGCGCTCCGTCCGAAGCTGTTGCGGCGCGACGATAGCACGCGACGCCGGCGGCACCGAGCGCCCTCCCCCCCAGCGCGGCGCGCGGCGGGCTCGGCAGGAAGGCGGACCGGCGCGTCCCCGGAGAGAGCCCGAGAGCGCCCTCGCGAGCGCGGGTCGGCAGCGAACCTCGCCGCGCTCGCGCGAACCGCCGCGGCAGCGCGGAGCGCCGCCGTCATCGCGGAGCGCCGCCGTCACCGCGGAGCGCCGCGCCACCACGCGCGCGTGACGCAGGCCACGTTCAGCACATCCGCCGGGCGGCGCTCCCGTCAGGGCCGCCGCCCGCGGTGGGCGCCGTGCGCGTCGGGCGGGCGAGCGCGCCGCGGCTCCTTGGCCGCGAGCGCGGCGGCATCTCTCACGCCCCTGCACATCGGCTTTGCTTCGCCGCTCCCGATTACGTTACTGTCACCCCGCTGCCGTCACGTTTCACGTTGCCATCACGTTTCGTGTTGCTGTCATCATGTTGCCGTCACGTTTCATGTCGTGCAGAGGAGGCAGGTCCATGAGGGAGAACGGTGTAGGGAAGTGTTGCTCGGCGCTCGCTTGTGTCGTGGGATTGCTCGCGGCGCCGGCCGCATGGGCCCAGGATCCAGCGCCGCCCCCGGCCGATCCGGGCGCAGCGGCGGACCCGGCCGGGCCGGCCACGACACCGCCGCTGCCCCCGGCAGAGCCGACCGCGACGGCGCCCGCAGCAGCGTCGACCGCGACGGCCGGTGAGGCGACGCCCGTCACGCCGGCGCCGGGCACCACGGAGCCGGTCGGGGAGCCCAAGGCCGAGGAGAGCCAGATACCGAGCTGGTTCCGGTTCGACGCGGACAACTTCGGCCTCCAGGTCTGGGCCGGCGCCTCGCACAAGCTCGGCCCCATCGACCTCGCGAGCGACATCTACCTCACGACGAGCGGGTATGCGGAGTTCGACACTGGCCCTGCCTTCGTGCTGGGCCCGGTCATCGTCAATCCGATGGTGGGTATCGGGTTCGACTTCATGAACCACCTGACTGCCACGCTGGTCGCGCCCCAGCTCTACCTCTACGTCGACGCGAAGCCCGTCTACTTCGAGTCGTGGAACATGATGCAGTTCAACAGCGTCTTCAACGAGGCGATCCAGAACTACTACTACTCGCGGCATTTCCTCCTCCTCTACCCGGTCGACGACTTCGGCATCGGCCCGCACCTCGAGCTCACCGTCGACGTCAACGAGCTCCCGGGCGCCACGGCCGAGGAGACGGACGAAACGGGCCTCTCCAGCCTGCAGATCGGCGGCATCATTGGCCTGAACTACGGCACGGGGAACAAGCTGTTGATGTACCTCGGCTACGAGACGCAGGAGGAGGGTCGCGTCAACGTTGCCACCGGAACTGAGGCGGGCAAGCTCGCTGGCCGGTTCACGTTCGTCCATAATTTCTGAGGCGCGGACGCGGGCCGGTCGGCCCGTGCCGGTCGGCCCGTGAAGGCGCGTCAGGCCCAGCCACCCGCCGCCAGCGCGGTGTGCCCCGGGCGCTCGGGGTCGAGCGCGTGACGCCTGCCCGGCCCCGCCCGTCGCCCGCTCCCTTCCCGCCAGTCGCAGGATGCTTCCCAGCGCCCCTGAGCGCTGGTACCGAAGCGCCATGGCCCAACGGTTCCTGTTCGCCACCGCGCTGTTCAGCCTTCTCGGACTCGGGTGCCAGGCCCAGAATCACGCCCCGCCGGCCGGGCCGGACCCGAGCGCGTCCGCGTGCCAGCCCGCAGACTGCGGCCCGCTCGCGAAGATCGCCCGCATCTGCGACGACGGCTCCACCGGCGACCCGCAGTGCACGCGCGCCGAGGGCGGCGCGTGCCGCTGGGAGCACGTCTGCCCCGGCACGAAGCCGGCCGCCGGGACAGCCGCCCCCGGGCCGAGCCAGCCCGCGCAGCCGGACGCGCCGCAGCCGGGCGCGCCGCAGGCCCCGGCGGGCTTCGCCGAGGCCAATGCGGCCTTCGCGCAGCGGCTCTACGGCAAGCTCGCCGCCACGACAGGCAAGCTCTTCTTCTCACCGGCGAGCGTCTCGACCGCGCTGGCCATGACCTACGCGGGCGCCCGGGGCGAGACGGCGGCCCAGATGGCGAAGACGCTCGAGTTCACCCTCGCGCCCGAGGCGCTGCACCCCGCGTTCGGCGGGCTCGTCAAGGAGCTCACGCAGGCGACCGGCCCCAAGGCGCCCGAGCTCCGGATCGCCAACCGGCTGTGGGGCCAGGCCGGGTTGACGCTCGATCCTGCGTTCCAGAGCACGACCCAGCAGCACTACGGGGCGGGGATCGAGCTCGTCGACTTCAAGGGCAAGAGCGAGCAGGCGCGAGGGAGCATCAACCAGTGGGTCGAGCAGCAGACGAACGCGAAGATCAAGGATCTGATGCCGCCCGGCAGCATCACCCCCCTCACGCGGCTCGTCCTCACGAACGCCATCTACTTCAAGGGGAAGTGGGCAACGCCCTTCGACAAGAAGGCCACGAAGAGCGAGCCGTTCACGGTCAAGCCCGGCGCGGCGCCGGCGGTGCCGATGATGCGCAAGACCCTCCAGGCGAAGCTCGGACAGGCCGCTGACGCCTCGGTGCTGGAGCTCGCCTACGAGGCGCAGAACCCCGAGCGCCCCCTGGCCATGGTCGTCATCCTGCCCGCGCAGGTGGACGGGCTGCCGAAGGTGGAGCAGCGCCTGTCGGCCGGGCAGCTCAAGGAATACGTGGAGGCGCTCCGGCCGGCGCGGGTCGACGTGGCGCTCCCCCGCTTCAAGATGACCGCCGAGTTCGAGCTCTCGAGGGCCCTGAGCGAGCTGGGGATGCCGCTCGCGTTCGACCAGACGAAGGCAGATTTCTCGGGGATCACGCGGGCGGAGGCGCTCTTCATCTCCCAGGTGCGGCACAAGGCGTTCGTGGAGGTCAACGAGGAAGGGACCGAAGCCGCCGGCGCCACCGGCGTCGTCATGACGACGCGCGCCGCCCCGGCGCCGCCGACGGTGTTCCGCGCCGATCGTCCGTTCGCGTTCCTGATCCGCGACGTGGCGACCGGCGCCGTGTTGTTCATGGGGCGCGTGACCGACCCGCGCTGACAGGACCCCAGGGGAGAGGGGGAATCAGGCCGGACGGGCGCTCTCCGGGGCGCCCACCCTGGCCAGCGACTGGGCGACCGCGATGCCCGCCTGCAGGGTTCCGGACGTCATGATCCCGGCGAGATCGATCTGGAGCGAGACGAGCATGTGCGCGACCTCGGGCCGGATGCCCGTGATCACCACCCGGGCCCCCATGAGCTGCGCCGCCTTCGCGGAGCGGATGAGGGCGCTCGCCACGTACGTGTCCACCAGGGCCACGCCGGTGATGTCGATGATCGCGACCCGGGCGCCCGTCCGGCCGATCCCGTCGAGCAGGGTGCTCAGGACCTGCTGCGCGCGGTGCGAGTCCATCAGCCCGATGAGGGGCATGGCCACCACGTGCTCGCTGATGGGGACGAGCGGCGTCGACATCTCCCGCAGCGACTCGCTCTGGCGCCGGATGAGCTCCTCGGCGGTGCGGCGCTCGTCCACGTCTTGCCAGAAACCGACACACTCGATCGCGTTCCCGGACGCGTCCCTGGACAGCGCTACGTCGTCGTGGACCCAGCGCCATCGCCCGTCCCTGTGCTTGAACCGATACTCGTGCTTCGTGTAGTCGTGCTCGGAGAGCTTCTCCAGCGAGCGAAAGATACGATCCATGTCGTCGGGGTGAACGCGCTCGGCCCAGAATGACGAGTCCGAGGTGAAGTCCTCTGCTGTGTACCCGAAGAACCGGTGCACGTTCTCGCTCATGTAGGTCACGCCGTAATCGCCCGACGGCTTGCAGGTGTAGATGACGATCGGGCTCGCGGAGACAAGCCCGCGGAGGCGCGCCTCCTTCGCGGCGACGTCGGCGAGCTCCCGCTCGAGCTCGGCGATCCTGCGGCGGGCGACGTCCAGCTCGCCTCGAACGCCGCCAGCCTCCATTCCGGATCCGGTCATGCTCTGCATCGACAATCCCCCTTCCCTGGGCGAGGCGCAGCAGCATTGTCGTCACGGCGCATGGTCCGCGCGATCGCCCCCGCACAGGTGACGCCTCCCTTACCACGAGACGCCCGCGCCACACCACCGCAACATCCCTGATCGCGACCTGCTCCGAGCGGGGTGCCCGGGGCAGCGCTCCTTTTTCGCCGGGCCGCGAGCGCATTCCTCGCGCCATGCTGGATGAGCTCGGCAAACATGCATCGGTGTCGGTGTGGTCGCATGTCCTCTTCGAGACCTGCCCGATCGAGGCCCACCTCCTTCCCGCGAGCAGGGCTGAAAGTCCGCGCGGCGCCGGACAGCCGAGCTACGATGAGCCGTTTTGCCAGGCCTCCACGGGCTCTACCACCCCTCGACGTCAAGGAGCGAGCGATGAGGAATGAAGACGCAGCGAAGGTGCTGCAAGCCGTCCGTGATCTTGCCCCCACGCTCTCCTCGCGCAGCGCGGAGATCGAGGAGGCGCGGCGCCTGCCGGCGGATCTGCTCGGGCAGCTCAAGGCCGCGGGGTGCTTCCGGATGTTCCTGCCGAGGAGCCACGGCGGCCACGAGGTGGACCTGCGCACGGGGATGGACGTGCTGGAGACGCTCGCCCGCGCGGACGGGGCCACCGGCTGGACGGTGATGATCGGGTCGGAGAGCCCACACCTCTTCGCGCTGCTGTCGCGCGAGCGCTTCGACGCCGTGTACTCCGGCGGGCCGGACGTGATCATCGGCGGCGGCTTCAACGCGCAGGGCGAGGCCCACGCGGCCGAGGGCGGCTACCGCGTCACGGGGCGCTGGAGCTTCGCGAGCGGCTGCGAGCACGCCAGCTGGCTGTTCGGGAACTGCGTGCTCATGGACGGCGGCCGCCCGCGGATGGGCCCGGCGGGCGACGTCCCGGAGCTGCGGGGCATGCTGTTCCCCGCCAGCGAGGTGCGCATCATCGACACCTGGTCGGTGCTCGGCCTGCGCGGCACGGGCAGCCACGACATCACGGTCGAAGGGGCGTTCTGCCCGGCGGCGAACAGCTTCGACATCTTCCAGGGCCAGCCGTCGATCGCCGGCCCGGGCTTCGTCGCGCCGATCCTGCACTTCATGCTCCACATGGGCGCCGTGGCGGTCGGCATCGCCCAGGGGGCGCTCGACGACGCCGTGACGCTCGCGCGATCGGGCAAGAAGCGGCTGTACGCGCGCGCGGAGCTCGCCGGGTCGCCGGTGTTCCAGGTGCACCTCGGCCGCGCCGAGATGAGCGTGCGCGCCGCCCGCGCCCTGCTGCGCGACACGGGGGACGAGCTCTGGGACGCTTGCGTCAACAACCCCGCCGCCGCCGCGGCGATGGCGCCGCGGATCTCGGGCGCCCTCGCCTGGGTGACGGAGGTGGCGGCCCGGGCCGTGGACACCTGCTATCAGGCCGGCGGCGGCGGCGTCGCCCGCAACGCGTCGCCCGTGCAGCGGCGGTTCCGGGATATCCACACGTTCTCGCAGCACGCCGCCGCCGCGGAGGGGTGGTTCGGCCAGGCCGGCGGCGCGCTCCTCGGGCACGCGACCGGCTTCTGGACCTGAGCCCTCGCCGCGGTCCTCGGGACGCCCCCGCCCGGGAGCGCGCGCGGCCACGCGCGCCGCGCTACCGCGTCGCGCCCCGCCGCGCCGCCGCGGTATAGGTGGTTCCGCCTTGCGCTCCGCTCCGCTCGCCCCGCTGGCCCTCGCCGCCCTGTCGTTCGCCGCCTGCGCCGGCGCCCCGCGCACGGTCGCCGCGCCCGCGCCCGCGCCGCCGCGGGAGGGCGCCTGCCCCGCCCGGCCGGCCTGCGACGCGCCGCCGCCGGCCGCCTTGCCGCGCGGGTTCAGGCACACGCGCTCGCGCCACGTCGCGAGCGGGTGGCCGCGCCACCGCGGGCGCGACCTCTTCGTGCGCGCCGAAGGGCCGCAGTGGGCCATCGCGAAGTTCGCCTACGGGCCGCTGGACGACGACCTCGAGGACGAGGACGTCGAGGCCTATCTCCTCCGCGGTTGCAGCGGCGACTGGGAGCGGCTCGGCGCCTTCCGGACGAGCGACGACGACCACCTGCACCCGACCACGGAGGGCATCCCGGACACCGGCGGGCGCGTTTACCTCGATCTCACCGCGGGGCGGCGCCTCGACGTCGGCCGGCACCGCGTCCACCTCGCCGTCGCGGGCGACGGCACGAGCGCCGACCTGTTCATCGAGGTCCTCCCGCCCGGCGCGCGGGTGGCCGTCACCGACATCGACGGGACGCTCACCTCCGGCGAGGTCGCCGTGGTCGGCGAGCTCCTCGGCGGCGCCCCGCCGGCCGCCCACCCCGGCGCCGCCGAGGCGATGCACGCCCTCGCCAGCAGCGGCGTTTACCTGTTCTACCTGACCGCGCGCCCCGAGTGGCTCGTGGGCAGCACCAGAGTCTGGCTGAAGGAGCAGGGCTTCCCGCCGGGCATCCTCCACACCACCGTCGGCGTCACCGGCGCCTTCGGCCGCGCGGCGGCCAGCTACAAGACTAGCGAGCTCGGGTGGCTCAAGGCGCGCACGGGCGTCGTGCCCTCGTTCGGCTTCGGCAACATGCCGAGCGACGTGGCGACCTACACGGCCGCGGGGATCGCCCCCTCGCACTGCTATTATCACGAGCTCGGCGGCGACCTCCGCGGCGGCGTGCGCCACGACGACTACCGAGGCCTCGCCCCGGCGCTGTTCAGCCGGCCCGCCGCCTGCGCGCCCTGAGCGAGGCGCGCTCCGCCGTCGCGCCGGCGCGGCCTCGTCGAGGGCGCGCCGGCGGGTGAACGCCGCAGCTCAGAGCGGGACCTCGATCACGTCCTCGCAGGTGAAGTCGACGCCCAGGGACACCTCGAACTGGGCTTGCACCGCGGTGCATGTGCCGTCGCAGAGCACGATCGCGGTCGGGTTCGCGGGGTCGTCGTAGCGCCACGCGCTCTCGGTCGCGCAGCTCTGATCGTACCCGAGGATCGTCGGGACGCTGGTCGTGGCGCTCGTGTACGTCACGTTGACCTTCTGCTTGTCGAACGATCTCCCGTCGGGGGCCGGCGGGATCGGGATCGTGCACGAGACCGCGGCGCCGCGGATCTCCTCGATGGCCGCCGTGAACGCGGCCGAGGTCGCGGCGGCGTTGCCGGTGTCGAGGATGAACGCCTCTCCCGTGCCGCCCGCCTCCGCGAGCTGGTGCAGGTTGGCGAGGCTCGGCGGCGCGCCTTCCACCTGCGGGCTGTCGACCCCGATCACGAAGGTCGAGATGTCGCTGGCGCGCGCCTCGTTGACGCTCTCCGCGACGACGTCGATCGAGTCCGCGCCGCCGCCGCACTGCTCCGGGTAGCCGTCGGTCACGAGCACGATCGCGTATTTGCCGGGGTTCAGCTGCCGCTCCGCCTGGATGAAGTCGACCGTGCCTTGCATCACGTAGGCCGTCGGCGTGCCGATGCGCCAGCTGTTGTCGTCCGGGGGCGTGACAGCATCGATCGCCTCGCCGAACGCCGGAGAGGGCAGCACCGTCATCGGGACATCCGGGGTCGTGTACGTGTCGCGCAGGCACATCTGCCTCCGCCCCCCCGCGCCCGGGAAGAACGTGAGCGACGCCTTGAACCCCTCGGACGCCGGATCCACGAAGAACTGCTTCGTCGCGGCGACGACGGGATCCCACTTGAGCGCCTTGCTGCGCCACTCCACGTCGTTCGCGCCCATGCTGGCGGACACGTCGAAGGCGAAGGCGAGGTACACCTGTTGAAACCCGGCTTCGGACGTCTTCGTGGCGCACGCGTCGCCAGCGCCCGTCGAGGCGCCGCTGCCTGTGTTGCCTGCGCTGGAATTACCGCCCAGGTCCAGATCGCCGCCCGCGCCAAAACCGTTATCGCCACCCCCGCTTCCATTGCTCGAGCTGTTGCTCGATCCATTACCGTTACCCGAGCTATTTCCAGCACCCGAGCTGTTCTGCGGTGGTTCTCCGTCCGGGATGCCCGAGCCACCGCCGCACGCTGCACCCACCGCGGCCACCATTGACAGGGCAATGGCCATCGTCGCCAATCTCATGGCCTGACTCCTCTTGAAGCAAGTGCCAGCGCTGTGCGCCGGTATGTAATCCCAGGGCCCCACGAGGCCTCAGGAGCCGGCGCTCTGTGCCGGACCGGGCTCGCGGAAGCCCCGCGACCCGTGAGGACTATACGACATAAAGCTGCGCGGTGGGAGATATGCTCTGATGTGCCGCATCACGCGTGTGGCGCCTACACCGCAACTCGCCCGTGAGAGCGCAACAGGCCTGTACGCCGATGTAATCTGCGCGCTCACACGGACGTGTCGCCGGTGCTAGGCTCCGCCGGGCATGGTCCGCGCGGTCTGTTTCGATCTGATGGATACCGTCCTTTATGACCCTTACCGCGAGGCGCTCGCCGCGGCGATCCGGGCCGGGTCGCCTGCCGAGGTCGCCAGGCACCGCGACCCGACGTGCTGGCCGGCGTTCGAGACAGGCGACATCGACGAGGCCGAGTTCGTCCGCCGGTTCTTTCGCGCGGGCGCCGAGGGCCTCTCGTTCGACATCGAGGCGTTCAACCGGGTGCGCCGCGCGGGATATCGCTTCTTGCCGGGCGTGCGGGAGATCGTGGCGGCGCTCGAGGGCCGCGCGCTGCGGTTCGTGGCGAGCAATTACCCCGTGTGGGTCGAGGAGGTGCGCGAGGCGTTCGCGCTCGATGGGCTGTTCGAGGGTGTCTATTCGAGCCATCACCTGCGCGTGCGCAAGCCGGCGCGCGAGTTCTTCGATCGGCTGGTGAGCCGCATCGGCGTCGCCGCGGGCGATTGCCTGTTCGTCGACGATCGCGCGGAGAACTGCGACGCCGCGGCCGCGGTCGGGATGCGCGCGCACCTGTTCGACGGGGCCGCGGGGCTGCGCGCCCGGCTCGTCGGCGAGGGGCTGCTCGACGCGTGAGGCGCCGGCGTCGCGGGCGTCAGAGCGCCGCGCAGAGCGGGCACGACGCGCTGGCGTGCGGCGCGTCGTTGCGGTGGAGATCGAGGACGGCCCGCGAGATCTGCGCGAGCTCGCGCCGCACCTCGCGGCGCATCCCCTTCACGCGCGGGATCGACATCGAGTCGTAGGCGGTCGTCTGGTGCCGCATCCAGGCGATCACGGCCGACTCGGCGCGCCGCGCGACAGGGATCCGCTCGGTGCGGGCGACGGTGCCGCTGCCCACCGGGGTCGCGTGCAGCGTCACCTTGGTCGCGACCGCCCGCGCGAGCGCCGCGTAGCGCGGCGAGAACCGGAGGAACGCCGCCACCTCGGCCTCGAACTCGCGCACGTACTCCGCCTGGTCGCGCTCCCGCCGCCGGGCGTCCGACTCCCGCTTCTTCGCGTAGGCGGGCGTGCTCCGCTCGGCCTCGATCGCGGCGCGGGCGGCCTCGATGGTGGCGGCCGGCGCCCACAGGCCCCGGGAGAACGTCTTCCTCCCGCGCTTCTCGACCACCATCCAGGACGGGCCCGCGAGCTTCACCCGCCGGGTGAGCCCGGCGTCCCCCGGGGGCAGGCACGCCCAGCCTTCGGGCGGCGAGAGCAGCGCGCCGTCGGGCGCGCGGAAGCGGCGGGGATCCGGGGTCGGGGCCAGGGTCAGGCACTCGGGCATGGCGGGACGGCCGGCCTGGTAGGCCAGGTCGTGCCGCGCGTCCAGCCGCCGGCGCCGGGCGCGGCTCTGGCGCCGCCGCGGCCGCCTCGCGGGCAGCGTGTCTCCGCCGGGCCGGCCGCGACACGTCCGGAGAGCCGGGGCGAAGCGCGCGAAGTGTGGAGCAGCGGCGCGAGAGGCTACGCTGGGCGTGTGTCCTTTGCCATCATCGGGTCGGGTGAGGCGCGGCTCGCGGGCGAGCCGTCGGCGTGAGCAGGAGGCGAGTGTGTCGGACGACGATCGCATCACGTGGGACGCTCGCTACAGCGAGGGGCGCGCCGAGCCGGGCGAGCCCTCGGCGGTGCTCACCGCGCTCGATCCGCTCCTTCCCCGGCGCGGGCGCGCGCTCGATCTCGCGGGCGGCGCGGGGCGGCACGCCCTGTGGCTCGCGCGGCGCGGGCTCGACGTGACCCTGGCCGACATCTCCGAGGTCGGGCTCGGCATCGCGCGGGGCGCCGCGGCGCGCGAGGGGCTCGCGCTGCGCACGGTGGCGCTCGACGTGGAGCGCGATCCGCTCCCCGGCGGGCCCTGGGACCTGATCCTGATCTTCTATTTCCTCGAGCGCCGGCTCGCCGCCTGCGCGGCGGAGCTCGCGCCGGGCGGCCACCTCGTCGTCGTGCACCCGACGCGATCGAACCTGCTGCGGCACCCGCGCCCGAGCGCGCGCTGGCTGCTCGACGACGGCGAGCTCCCCGGGCTCCTCGGCGAGGCGCTCGAGGTGATCCGTCACGACGAGGGGTGGCTGGAGGAAGGGCGCCACGAGGCGCGCCTCGTCGCGCGGAAGCGGGCGTGAGGCCGCCCGCCGCGGCGGCGTCGGCGGCGGCGTCGGCGGCGGCGTGACGGCCGCCGGCGGCGCGACGGCGCGCGCCTGCGCCGCGCCGCAGGGGCGGGCTTGCCGCGACGCGGAGATCGCGCTTTGCTCGCGGCATGCGCTTCGCCCGCATCGCGCCCCCGGATCAGGATCGCCCGGCCTTCTTCGCCCGCCTCGAGGGCGCGGCTGCGCTCGTCTACGACGAGCCGCCGTGGCTCGGCGGCAAGACGACGGGGGAGGCCGTGGCGTGGACCGACGTCGACCTCGTCTGCCCCGTGCTCCCCACGAAGATCGTGTGCGTCGGGCGCAACTACGCCGCGCACGCGCAGGAGCTCGGGAACGAGGTCCCGGTCGAGCCGCTCCTCTTCCTCAAGCCGCCCTCGGCGCTCATCGGTCCCGGCCAGTCCATCGTGCTCCCGCCGGAGAGCAACCGCGTCGAGCACGAGGCCGAGCTCGGCGTGGTCATCGGCCGCCGGTGCAGGGCCGTGCGGCCCGAGGAGGCGCTCGAGCACGTGCTCGGTTACACGTGCCTGGGCGACATCACCGCGCGGGATCTGCAGCGGAAGGACGTTCAGTTCACGCGGGCCAAGGGGTTCGACACGTTCTGCCCGGTGGGGCCGTGGATCGAGACGGACCTCGACCCGGCGGCGCTCCGCGTGCGCGGCGTCGTGAACACGCACGTGCGGCAGGACGCGATGACGGAGCAGATGATCTGGGGCGTGCCCGCGCTGGTCTCCTTCATCAGCCGGGTGATGACCCTGGAGCCGGGCGACGTCATCGCGACCGGGACGCCGCAGGGCGTCGGGCCGCTCGTGTCCGGCGACGAGCTCGTCATCGAGATCGGGGGCGCCACGGCCGCGGCGCGGGGGATCGGCGCGCTGCGCGTCTCCGTCACGTCGCAGGGCAACGGCCGCAGCGCGCACTGAAGCCCCGCGCAGGCTGGAGCCGGCGCGCCGCCGGTGCGGCCTGCCCGGCGCACCCGCTCATCGCGCCTGCGGCGTTCCGCCGGTGCTGCCTGCTCGACTCACCCGCTCATCGCGCCTGCGGCGTTCCGGCATCGCCCGAGCGCCGGCGCCGCCTCTTCCACGGCGGGATCGCCGGCCCTGGGCGCCGCCACCTGCGCTGACCGGCGTGGCAGGCTCCGTGCAATGTCCCGCAGGAGAACGCGTCCCTCCACCCCATCGCTGCGGCCACCGTGGCGCCCCGTCCTGGGGCTGCGCGGACGCCGCAGCAGAGTTCCGAGGTCACCGATGACATCTCCCGCGAACTACCGGCAGTGGCACCCCATGGCTCTCCTCGCCTTCGGCGCGGGCGCGACGGCGCGCGGCCCCGCCGAGCCCACAGGCACCTCAGAACGGCTGCCCGTCGCGGAGCACGATGGTGACGTGCGACAGCCCGGTCCCGCCGAGGAGCATCGCCTTCACGAGGAACTCGATCATCGTGTCCAGGCACTCGGCGGGTGAGAAGCCCGCCCTCCCCGCCCCGAGCAGGGGCAGCGCCATGCTGCGCAGCTTCATCGTGTCCGCGTGATAGAAGCACCCTTCGAGGAGCCGCAGGATGAGGTCGCGGGTCGGGCGGTACGTCGCCACGTGATCCCAGTCGAGCGTGATCGCGTGGAACACGAACCGCGCGCTCAGCCGGCCGGCGGAGGTGACCACCACCCCGCCGTGGCGCACGGGCACGTACTTGCGCGTCTCCATGTGGCACACGCCGCCGCTCGCGTGGTTCAGGGCGAGCGCCACGCCGGCCGACATCGTGAGCTGCCCGTCATCCGAGCTCACGAGCGCGTCCGCGGACACGCCCGCGATGTTCGCGCGCACGATCGCCAGCGTCCGGTCCCCGTGGAACTGGAACGCGGTGACCGGCCCGGCAGGCCCGCCCGAAAGGAGCACGGGGCGGACGCGGTGGTACTGCTCCAGGTACATGCGCAGCGTCAGATCGTGCGGATCGACCCAGCGCGTGCTCGGCGCGCCCACGAGCGCGGCCTCGACCTCCTCGAAGGACTGGAACCGATCCTTCGGGTCCTTGGCCAGGCAGCGCTCCAGGACGGCCTGCACGTCCTCGTCGAGCTCTGGCCGGAGCGCCCGCGGCCGGGCCGGGATGTCCTGCCGGTGGGCGAGCAGCAGCGGGAGCAGCTCGTGCTCCTCGAACGGCCGCTGCCCGGTGGCCGCGTGGTAGAACGACGCGCCGTAGCTGTAGATGTCCGCCCGCGTGTCGCTCTCCTGCGGGCTCCACGCCTGCTCTGGCGCCATGTAGAAAGGCGTGCCGAGCACGGTCCCCATCGCGGTGAGGGGCTGCTCGCGGAGCGCCGTGGGCCCCGTCGTGGCCGTGAGGCGCGCGAGGCCGAAGTCGGCGACCTTCAGCTCCCCGGACGGGGCGATCAGCATGTTGGACGGCTTGAGGTCGCGGTGCATCACCCCGAGCTCCGTCGCGGCGGCCATCCCCCGCGCCGCGTGGAGCATGTAGCGCCGCAGATCGTCGAGCGGCAGCGGCCCGCTCTGGAGCCGCGCGGCGAGCGACGGGCCGCCCACGTATTCCATCACCATGAACGGCGACCGGCTCGAGAGGAAGCCGAAGTCGTAACAGCTCACCACGTGCGGCGACTTGATGAGGGCCGAGATCCGCGCCTCGCGCAGCATCCGCTCCCCGGCGTTCGGGTCCGCGTGCCCGGTGAGCACCTTGATCGCCACGACCCGCGCGAGCGCGAGGTGGCGGGCGCGGAAGACGGCGCCCATCGAGCCCACGCCGAGCAGCCCATCCACGCTGTACCGGCCCGCGAGCTCCCTCCCCAGCGTCTGCGCGTCGATCATGAACGAACCTTCGCTCTCACCATCGACGATGTTCGGAACCCCGCGCGCCGCGGTCAAGGGGCACGGCGCGGTGCGCCCGGGAACGGCGCGGCGGAGAGGATCACCCGCGCGAAGCAGCCCGGCACGCCCGGACGAAGCCGAGCTCGCTCTGCCCTGCCTCGATCCGGTCGATCCACCACGCGAGCCCCGGGTACCTGGCCCGGATGAGCTCCGCCTGCTCCGCGAGGCGCGCCGTGTCTCCCCGCGCCGCGTGCAGCTCGGCGCGCAGCGCGTGGGCCTCTGGCTCGTAGACGCCGTCGAGCACGTCGAGCAGGGCCGGATCCACGTCGCATAGCGACTCCAGCCCGTACATCAGGGAGCGCAAGATCCGGTTGAAGCGGAGCGGGTCGTCGCGCTCCACGCGGCCTGCGACCGGCTCGCCGCCTTCCGGAGGGAGGCTCGTCCAGCGGCCCCACGAGCCGGCGCGGGCGATCTCGGGCGCGAGCCGCTGCAGCTCCCGCTGCTGCTCCGGGCTCGGCGCCGCGAGCTCGATCGGCGCCGGGGGGCTCTCCACGCGATCCGGCGGCCCCGCGTAGACGACCGCCAGCGCGTGGTGCCCGGGCGCGATCCCCGCGGGCAGGAACGAGGAGACGTCGACGAGCATGCGCCGGCACACGCCCGGGCAGAGGCGGAACACCGGCGTGCCGAGCTCGCGGACCACGATCCCCGAGGGCTCGAGCCAGACGACCTCCTCGCCCGTATCCGCCCGCGCGAGGCGGACCCCGATCGCGCCGGCGCTCCCCGCCCAGCTCGCGCGCGGCAAGCGCCGGATGCAGGCGCCGGGTCGATCCGCGCACACCGTGAGGGCCACGTGCAGGGGAAAACCGAGCACGTAGCGGCGATCGTGATCGAGCGAGCGCAGCGCCAGACCGGGCGGACCGGCCGGCTCTCCCTCGTCCCGCGCGCGGTCATCCGACATGGCTCACCTCCATCGCAGCCCCCTGTTGTCCTCCAGGCGCACGCGCCGGGTCTCCTTGACGTGGCGCCCGCAGAGATCGTGGCCGACCTGTCCGGCGGTCCCCGGGATGAGCTGCTGATCGGCGTCGATCATCCAGTGGGAGCGGTAGTTCATGCAGCACGTCGTCTGACGCGGCGTCAGGTAATCGAAAAAGCCGCACTTGTGCGGCATCCCGAACGCGTGCGTGAGCTCGTGGACGATCGTGTGGAGCGTGCGTTGCTCGTAGCCGGGCCGGGGCTGCTCGCGCTCCGGGTCCCACCACGCCCGGTGCTGGGTGAAGACGATGGTCCTGCCGGCGAAGTACCTCGCTGGCCCGATGTCGATCGTGGGGCTCATGCCGGCGACGTACGCGGCCCCGGGGCCCTGCACGTCAGCCTCGACGCGCCGGGGAACGCCATATCCCGGGGGCTCCCACGCCGCGCCGCGGCGGCGGGCCCGCGGGAAGAAGAAGAGGCGGTGCCTGTACGCGTGCGCCACCGACCCGTCGCCGGCGGTGAACTCGCTCTGGATGTCGTGCGGCTCGAGCCAGAGCCGCGTCCGCGGCGGGTCGGCCAGGACGACCGCCATCGCGACAGCGAAGCTGATCTGCTCGCCGTCCCAGCGGAACGTGACCTGGCTCGCGTCCGGGTGGTCTCCCGGGATCTCCACGTACTCTCTGCGCCGCTCGCCCTCGCCGCCGTCCAGGATCGCAACCATCCCGGTGAACAGCAGCGCGCCCCGCGCCTGCGGCACCGGGTGCGGCTCGAGCGCGGCGATCAGGCAGAACCAGCCCGGGTCGCCGGCGTGGGAGAAGACCTCGCTCACAAAGCGAGAGGCCGTCTCGCCGAGCGTGTTCGCGTCGAGCGCGAAGCGCTGCCGGTCCTGGATCACCCGCTCCTCGGCGAAGTCGAGCTGGGTGAACACCGGCTCGAAGTGCTTCGGTACCTGCTCCACGGGCAGCGGGGGCGCGCTCTCCATCCGGATGTACTCGACGTCGATCCGGCGCCAGAGCGTCATGATCCCCGTCTCGTCGCCGGCGGCCTCCGCGGCGCCCTCGAGCTCGGCGCGGACGATCAGGTTGTCGCCGGCGATGTCCGTCATGCGGCGCCGGATCGTGCTCCTCATTCCCGCGATCGCCGTGCTCGCGCTGGTCTCCGTCGCGTCGGACAGCGCGTATCCTTCCACCTCTTCCCAGCCCGGGCGGCTGTCCGTCGTCCCCTCGTTGTCCTCCCCGGTTGGCGCCACGTAGCTCCCCGAGGCGTCGTAATCGTTCTCGTCCAGCGTGGGAGCCCAGTCCGGGTGCACCTCCGGCCGCTCGTTGAACGGGTCGTCCGGATCGCGCGCGCTCCAGCGGATCCGCGCGTCATCAGGGAGCTCGCCCTCCAGGCTCGTCACCTCGACGGTGATCTCGATGAGCTGCGTATTCCTTGCCCATTCCCCGTCGAGATCTCGATTGATGTAGACGCGCCCCTGGTCATCCAGGCTCTTGTATCCGGGGCTGTATCCAGCCGCCCGCGTCGCCCCTGGCGGCGCCGAGCTGTCCGGGAAGCCCGGGAGATAAAGGCCCTTGATGTCGATAATCCGGACGGCGGCCATCGGTGCGGAGCATTGCAAATGCCGCGCTCAGCCCGGCCGCCTCCGGACGTCTCATCCGCCGCGTCATCAGCGGAATGCACAGCGAAGGAGCCCGGAAAGCTCGCCAAAGCCGAGCGCCTCGCCGACAAGCGCGCGAGACGAAGAGAGACGAAGAGAGATGAAGAGCTTGGCCGCGAAGGCGACCCGGGACAGCGCGGCGCTCCCCGGACAGCCCGAGTCCGTCGTCCAGGCGGCCCTCAGCGCAGCCGCGCGGCCGCCCTTCGGGTCGCCGAGAGCCGCCTCTCCAGCATCGGCGCCGTCGCTCGCCGCACCTGCTCCAGCACCGCAGGGTCGGCGTGGTCGGGTGACCCGGCCTGGAACGGCGGGGCGGGGTCGTATTCGATGCTGAGCTGGATGGCCTCGGCCTGCTCGCGGCCCGCGAGCTCGGCGACCAGGCGGAGCGCGAGATCGATCCCGGCGGACACCCCGCCGCCGGTCACCCGGTCGCGGTCGATCACGACCCGCTCCGCCACCGGCGTGGCGCCGAGCAACGCGAGCTGATCGCGCGAGGCCCAGTGACAGGCGGCGCGATACCCGTCGAGCAGCCCGGCCGCGCCCAGCAGCAGGGAGCCCGTGCAGACCGAGCTGACCCACCGGGCGCCCGCCGCCTGGCGCCGCAGGAAATCGAGCGTCTCGTCATCCTCCATCAGGTCGATCTGCCCCGGCCCTCCGGGCACGCAGAGGACGTCGAGCTGCGGGCACCCGGCGAAGCTCACGGTCGGCGTCATGGTCAGCCCGCGATCGCAGGTGACCGGCTCGACCGCCTTCCAGACGAGATGCACGCTGGCGCCGCGCGTGCGGGCAAAGACCTCGAACGGGCCCGTGAGGTCGAGCTGCGTCAGGCGGGGAAAGAGCAGCAAACCGATCTGCGTCATCGGGGGTCTTCCTCGAGTGGAGATGAGAGGGCCAGAGCGTGAGCCATGAAGTTCCAGGAGCGACGTGAAAGTCAAGCGCCCGCGCGGCGCGAGCCGCCTGGATCCGCTGCCGCGCGACGCTCGACGTTGCCTCTCGACGTCGCCGCGCCTCCTCGTCGCCGCGCCTCCTCGTCGCCGCCCCATGTGACGCGCGGACGACGCCGCGGAGGCCCCCAATGCCGCTTTCTCCCGGCGCGCGTTCGTGCATAGACTTCGCGCCCTCATGAGCTTTGAGCCAGTCGCAGGGTTTCGCTTCGGCGCCATCAGCGCCGGGATCCGGAAAGATGGACGCATCGACGTCGCGCTCGCGGTGGCCGATCAGCCGGCCGTGGTGGCCGGCACGTTCACGCGGAACCTGGTGCGCGCGGCGCCCGTGGACATCGCCATGCAGCGCGTCCGGGCGGGGCGCGCCCGCGCCGTCGTCGCCAACAGCGGTTGCGCCAACGCCTGCACGGGCGAGGCCGGCTGGAAGGCGGCCCTCGACACGACGCGCGCGGTCGCCGAGGCCATCGGCGCCTCGGAGGACGAGGTCCTCCCCGCCTCGACCGGCGTCATCGGCGCCGTCCTGCCGGCGCACCGGATCATCGAGCGCGTCCCCGAGCTGTCGGCGCGCCTGTCGCCGGAGGGCTACCTCGATTTCGCCCAGGCGATCTGCACGACCGACCGCTGGACGAAGCTCTCGCAGCGCAAGCTGGGCGCGGGCGCCACGCTGCTCGGCATCGGCAAGGGCGCGGGCATGATCCACCCCGACGTGGGGCCGCCCCACGCGACGATGCTCGTCTTCCTGTTCACCGACGCCGTGCTCGATCCCGGCGAGGCGAACGAGGCGCTGTCGGCCTCGTGCGACGTGACCTTCAACGCGTGCACCGTCGACGGCGACACGAGCACCAACGACACGGTGCTCCTCCTGTCGTCCGGCGCCTCGCAGCGCCGCGTCTCGCGCGACGAGCTCACGGCGGGCCTCACCGAGGTCTGCGGCGAGCTCGCCCGGTCGATGGTGGCCGACGGCGAGGGCAGCACGCACGTCGCCGAGATCCGCGTCCGGGGGCTCGCGACGCGCGACGCGGCGCGCGCCGTCGCGCGCACGGTGGCCACGTCGATGCTCGTGAAGACCGCGCTCTTCGGCAAGGACGCGAACTGGGGACGGCTGCTCGCCGCCGCCGGCCGCGCCGGCGTCCCCTTCGACCCGTCCCAGGCCGAGATCCTCGTCGGCGGCATCCCCATCGTGCGCAACGGTGCGCCGGTCGGGGCGGAAGCCGAGCGCAAGGCGAACGAGGTGCTCGCGCGGGACACCTACGTGATCGAGCTCGTGCTCGGCAGCGGCCCCGGCGGCTTCGCCTACCTGACGAGCGATCTGGGACACGGCTACGTCGACGTGAACGCCGGCTACCGCTCGTGATCCTCGCGGCGCGCTCCGCGGCGCCGCCCGCGGCGAGCGCGCCCACGCCTTCGCCCTGACCGGATCCGCCTGCCGCGCCCGGCAGAGCCCCGGGCCGGCGCGGCGGCTGTCCCTCGCGCTGCGCGGCCCCAGTGAACCCCGCGCGACGAGAGCAGGTGAACGCAGGTTCACAGCGCGAGCGGCCGGTCCCGCTTCGCCGTCATCCTCGACCGCTGCCCCGTGGCACGCTGCGTGTTAGCGCGCGGCATGGTAGTCGTGCGGGAGGGCCGCGCCAGTGCCGGCCGCCGCTGGAGGACTTCGATGCTTCTTCATTCCCCCCTTGCGAAGATCCTGGGTCGAGGCGCGCTGTTCCTGATGATCGCCGCGACCGCGGCGGGCTGTAACGGGTGCGGTGACGCCACGCTCCAGTGCGACAGCGACGGCGAGAACTGCTTCATCTGCGACGGCTACGGGTGTCGCCCCGCGGAGCCCGAGATCGGCGCCGGCGGGGTCGGCGGGGGCCAGGGCGGCGCCGACGGGGTCGGCGGGGGCCAGGGCGGCGCGGGCGGCGGGGAGGCCGCCTGCGACGCGGAGCTCACCACCTGTCCCTGCGACGGCGACGACGCGTGCGAGGGCGGCACGCGGTGCGTCGACGGGCTCTGCATCGCGGCGTGCGAGTTCAGCTACGAGTGCGGCGCCGGCCGGGTGTGCGTCAACGGCGAGTGCGCCGAGGGCTGCTCCGACAGCGTCCCCTGCGCCGAGCCCGGCACGGTCTGCGACCGCGGGGTATGCGTCCCCGATCCCGAGAACCCCGAGTGCAGCGACGCGGCGCCGTGCGAGGGCGGCGCGCTCTGCGTCGACGGCGCCTGCGCTGCCGGCTGCGCCACGCACGCGGACTGCGCGCCCGGCGAGGTCTGCAATGCGGCGACCGGCGCGTGCATGGCCGACCCCTCGCCGCAGCCCGGCTGCGGCGGCACGGCGTGCGCGGCCCAGGGCCAGGAGTGCATGGAGGACGGCTATTGCCATTACCCGTGCGCCAGCGAGCAGGCCTGCAGGCTCATCGACAGCCGCTTCGTCCGGTGCGAGGAAGGCTTCTGCAAGACCCGCGAGGAAATTGCGCCGGAGTGCACGCTCGACGAGCCCTGCGACGACGGCAAGGACTGCATCTCCGGCGAGTGCCTCTGAGCTGCGTCGTCGACCGAGGCCCCTTCCGCCGTCCTTCCGCGACGGTGGAGGGGCCGCTGCCGGCGCACCTTCACCTTCCGCGGCCCCTGCCCCGCACACCTTGACCGTCCGTCACGCGGCGGGTAATCGCCTCCAATGGTCGCCCGCTCCCCCGTGCATCGGCCCGCGCCGCTCCTCGTCCGAGTCGCCCGCGCCGCCGTCGTCTCGCTCGCCCTCGCCGCGCCGGGCGTCGCCGCCGCCGAGACCCGGCTCGCCGTCGTCGACGTGCAGCACGCCGTGATGCAGACCGAGGACGGCATCCGCGCGCAGGCCACCTTGAAGAAGCTCTTCGATCGGCGCCAGCAGGAGCTCGACGCGAAGCAGACCGAGCTCCAGCGGGCGCGCGAGGACATCGAGAAGCAGTCGCGCGTGCTCTCGCGCGAGTCGCTGCAGAAGCGGATGGAGGACTGGCAGCGCCAGATGGTCGAGCTCCAGACCGTGTTCGTCGACTACAACAAGGAGCTGCAGAAGAAGCAGGGCGAGCTCACCGGGCCCATCATCAAGAAGATGATGATCATCGTCGCCCGGCTCGCGAAGAAGTCTGGCTACGAGGTCATCCTCGACAAGCAAGCGGCCCCCTACGTCCGCGCCGACCTCGATCTCACGGAGCAGATCATCCAGCTCTACAACACCGGCGGCGGCGGCGAGGAGGAGGCGGGCGGCGACAAGGCCGAGAAGAAGGACGAGGCGAAGTAGCGCGCTCCACGCGCGCTCCACGCCGTGAAAGGAGCCGGCCTTGCCTGACCGAAGCCAAGAGCCCGTCACGCTCGACATCCATCAGATCCTGTCGATCCTGCCGCACCGTTATCCGCTCGTGATGGTCGACCGGGTGACGCAGGTCACCGCCAACAAGAGCATCCGCGGCTACAAGTGCGTCGCTTACAACGAGCCCTGGTTCCAGGGGCACTTCCCCCAGCGGCCGATCATGCCCGGGGTGCTGATCCTGGAGTCGCTCACGCAGCTCGGCGGCATCCTCGCGTATGCGTCCGACCCGTTCGACGCGACGTCGAACCTCATGTTCTTCCTCGGCATCGACAAGGCGAAGTTCCGCCACACCGTGACCCCCGGCGACCGGCTCGATCTCTACGTCGAGGTGCTGCACCACCGCTCGAACGTCTGGAAGCTGCGCGGGGAGGCGAGCGTCGACGGGACGCTCTGCGCCGAGGGCGAGATGCTCGCTTCCATCGTCGATCGCGAGCCTTGATCCGAGAGGGAGATCTCTTCATGAGCCGGAGCCTGTCGCCTTCGTTCGCCCGCATCGCCGCCGCGCTCTGCGCGGCGCTTGCCCTGTCCCTCGCGGCCGGCTGCGGCGGCGCCGCGCCCCCGACCCCCCCGACGCCCGAGACCGGCGGCGGCCTGGTCGGCTCCGCGGCGCCCGAGCTTGCGGCCGAGGTCGTGAGCGGCGAGGGGCCCGCCACGCTCAGGGACGCGAGCGGCAAGGTGGTGATCGTCGATTTCTGGGCGACCTACTGCCACCCCTGCCGGAAGTCCTTCCCCGAGTACCAGAAGATCGTCGATCGCTTCGGCGGCGACGTCGCCGTGATCGCCGTCGCCCTCGATGCCCCGGAGGACGTCTCGAAGGAGCAGATCGTGGCGTTCGCGAGCGAGGCCGAGGTCAAGTTCAGGGTCCTCTGGGACAAGGACCAGAGCGCGGTGAAGACGTACAACCCCCGGAGGATGCCGACCGCGTTCGTGATCGATCGGGGCGGCGTCGTGCGCCACATCCACGCGGGCTACGAGGACGGCGAGGAGGAGAAGATCTCCCGGGAGATCGAGGCGCTGCTCGCCCAGCCGGCGCCTGCCGCGGCCGCGGCGCCTCCTCCGGCAGCGCCTCCCCCGGCCGAGGCGCCGCCAGAGCCGGACGGCGGCGGCCGCTCCGCGCCATGAGGCTCGAGCAAAGGCGGCGATCGCGCTCATGTCCCCTACCCTGATCCGACGCATCACCGTCGAGGCGCTCGACATCCCGCTGCACGAGCCGTTCGGGATCGCCGGCGGCGCGCAGGAGCGCGCGGAGAACCTCCTTGTCACCGCGGAGCTCGCCGACGGGACGCTCGGCTTCGGCGAGGCGGCGCCGCTGCCGGCCTTCAACGGCGAGACGCAGGAGGCCTCGCGCGCGGCCGCCCTCGCGATGCGCGGCGCCGCGGTGGGCGCGGACGCGCGCGCGTGGCGCGCGATCGCGGGCGCGCTCCGCGCAGCGACGGACGGCGGCGCGGGCGCGGCGCGCTGCGCGATCGAGACGGCCATCCTCGACGCGCTCACGAGGCGCGCGGGCATGCCGCTATGGGCCTTCTTCGGCGGCTCCGGGAAGGCGCTGACGACCGACATCACCATCACCACGGGCTCGCCGGAGCGCGCGGAGGAGGCAGCGCGGCGCGCCTCGGCCATGGGCTTCGGCGTCCTCAAGGTGAAGGTCGGCGGCCGGCTCGCCGCGTCGGATCCGGCGCGCGTCGAGGCGATCCACGCGGCGGCGCCGCGCGCGTCGCTGATCCTCGACGGCAACGGCGGGCTCACGGCGGGCGAGGCGATCGCGCTGGTCGCGCACGCGCGCCGGCTGGGCGCGGACGTCGCGCTCCTGGAGCAGCCGGTCCCGCGCGACGACTGGGAGGGCATGAAGGAGGTCACGCGGCGGGCCGGCGTCGACGTGGCAGCCGACGAGAGCGTCACCTGCGCTGCGGACGTCCTCCGCATCGCGGCGGAGCGCGCGGCGACGACGGTGAACATCAAGCTGATGAAGGGCGGCATCGCCGAGGCGCTCGACATCGCCGCGGTCGCCCGCGCGGCGGGGCTCCGGCTCATGATCGGCGGGATGGTCGAGTCGGTGCTCGCGATGACGGCGTCGGCGTGCTTCGCCGCCGGCCTCGGCGGGTTCTCGTTCGTCGATCTCGACACGCCGATGTTCCTCGCCGAGAACCCCTTCGAAGGCGGCTTCTCCCAGGCGGGACCGGCGCTCTCTCTCGAGGGCATCGGCGCGGGGCACGGGGTCGTCCCGAGGCGCCGCGCGCCACAGGCCGTCTAGCGTCGGTCCGGCGACCGCCAGCGCGTCTAGAGAGAAAGAGAAAACCGCCAAGACGCCAAGGACGCCAAGAGAGAAGAGAGAAGAGATTCTTTGTCTCTCCTCTCTTGGCGTCCTTGGCGCTCTTGGCGGTTCAATCCCTCTTCATGCTCCCGGCACCGCGCCGATCCAGGCCGGCACGCCGAGCTGGTCGAACGGGCCGCGCAGGTCCTCGGGCAGCGGCGCGGCGAGGCGCAGCAGGGCGCCCGTCCCGGGGTGGGTCACGGCGAGCTCGGCCGCGTGCAGCGCCAGGCGGTGCAGCGCATAGCGCTCGCGGAAGAGCCGGTTGTGCTCGCCCTTGCCGTAGTTCACATCGCCGATGATCGGGTGGCTGATGTGCTTGAGGTGCCTCCGCACCTGGTGCAGGCGGCCCGTGCGCGGGCGCGCCTCGACCACGGCGTAGCGCTCGAGCGCGTGGAGGCGCTCGAAGTCGGTGACGGCCGGGACGCGCGGGCCCCCCTCGCGCCGCGGGATCGGGTGATCGACGCACCCGCGCTCCGGGGGCACGCCGCGGACGAGCGCGAGGTAGCGCTTCTGCACGAGGCCCTGCTCGAACTGCGCCCCGAGCAGCGCCGCGGCGACGGCGTCGAGCGCGACCAGCAGCACGCCGCTCGTCGCCCGGTCGAGGCGGTGCACCGGGAAGACCTTCCGGCCCAGCGCGCGCTCGGCGAGATCGACGAAGACGACCGGCGCGTCGCCCCAGCCGCGGTGCACGAGGAGCCCCGACGGCTTCGCGAACGCCGCGACGCGGTCGTCCAGGTGGAGCAGAGAGAGCTGCATCGCGAGGGCCGCGCTCAGCCGGTCCCGAGGGCGAGGTACCGCGCGAGCCGCTGGTACAGCGCGGCCGCGAGCTCCGCGTCGTGGTCGCAGACCTCGGCGAAATCGTCCTTGCGGATCCGGATGAGCCGCGTCCGCGCCGCGGCCACGGGCAGGTCCCCCTTGCGCCGCGCGCCCACGAGCGACTCGGGGAAGAGCAGGCCGGACGAGCCGATCCGCCGCCCGTCCGGCAGATCCACCGTCCCGTCGAGCACCAGGTAAGCGACGAGATCGCTCGCGACGTCGCGCGGGATCCGGTCGCCCGCGCTGAGCTCCACCTCGACGCCCGCCGCGAGCGCGCCGAGCACCGCGGCCGGGCTCATGCCGGCGAGGAGCGGGCACGCGGAGAGCACCGAGAGGTCGCGCGACGAGGGCCCCGCGTCGTCCGCGCGCTTCACGAAGCGCTCCTTGATGTCGATGACGATCACGCTCGCGTTGTCGAGCCCTCCCCGCTCGCGCGCGTGGTTGAGCAGGCCGGCCGCGACGTCCTCGGGGCCGCCCTTCGCGCAGAAGCGGGAGAGCGACGCCTCGCTGTCGATCGCGTTGTGGACGCCGTCGGTGCAGAGGAGGATGCGATCGCCGCGCGAGAGATCGACGAACAGCGTGTCGACGGAGACGGTGCCGGCGAGCCCGATCGCGTTCACCAGCGGGTTCCGCTGCGGCTTCCTGGCCGGGGTCGGGGTGCCGGCCGCGCGGAGCGTATCGTAGAGGGCGTGATCCTGGGTGAGCTGGACGGTGGTCGTCGGGCGAACCAGGTAGGCCCGGCTGTCGCCGGCGTGAGCGAAGAAGGCCCGGCTGTGCGCGAGCACCACGAAGTCGAGCGTGGTGCCCATCCCTTGGTAGCTCGGCTCCTTGCGGCGCGCCTCGAGGATGGCGGCGTGCGCGGCCTCGGCCACGCGGCGGAGCAGCGCGAACACCTCGCGGCGCGCCTCGATGTTGGGGTCGGCCACGTACGCGTCGAGGATCGCGGCCGCGGGCGGGCGGAGCACCTCGTCGCGCACCGTGTCGACCGCGATCTGGGCGGCGACCTCGCCGGCGGCGTGGCCGCCCATGCCGTCGGCGATGGCAAAGAGGGCGAGCTCGGGGCAGCAGAGGAGCCGGTCCTCATTGCTCGAGCGGACGAGGCCGACATCGGTCGATGCGGCGAACTCGATGCGGTAGTCGAAGCGCGGGAGGATCCGGGACACCGCGACCAGGATAGACACCGCGCGGGCGGCGTCAAAATCGCTCGCTGCGGTCGGACGCTCCGCGCTCGCTCGCCTGCGGGCGCTGGCCGGCGGCCGGTGGCGCTCGCCCCTCCGGCGTGTGCGCCCTGCCGTCCCTCGCACCGCGCCGGCGCGCGCCGCCCGAGGGTCGCCGGAGGACACGCTGGCGCGGGCCGGGAGCGCCCTGCGGCCCGGGCGCGGCGCGACCGTGCCCCCGGCGGACACACCAGCGTCCAACGCGCACGGATCCACGGTTGGCCCGACTCTCGCGTCTTCCAGGGGCATGCAACTCATCGAAGTGGACGCCGGGCGCTTTCGGCTCGAATTCGGCGGTGGGCTCGGGCTGGAGGTCATCCTCCTGTTCAGCCGCTCGGTGGCCTTCTGGCGGTGGGGCGGCGAGCTCGTTGCGGAGGTCAGTGTCGGCGTGAGCTGAGCCGCACCACCGTCATCTCGACCCGAGCCCGCCGACGCAGCAGATTCGAGGCGCGCAGCGAAAGAGCCTCAGACGAAAAATTCCGGTAGGATCCGGCTCGACCGCATGAGGCCTTGCTGCTGTCTGCCATCCACCACGCCCGCTCGCGCCGCGGACTCACCGCAGGCTCGCACAGCGATTCCGCCGTTCACGCCCGAGCTTGGCGGGCCGACGTGGCCGGCGCGGCGAACGACCCCGGACGCGACGGCGCGCAGAACCTGGAGCGCGCGATGACGGTGCAGCCGCGGATCGACGTCGCGACGATGCGGCGCGCCCTGTCCACCGCCGAGGCGGTGATGGCGCTGAACCCGCCCGAGTCGCCGATGGTCGAGGGCTACCGGCTGTTCCGCGTGTCGGGCGGGGACGTCGCGTGGCTGGACATGCCGGCGAACGCCGGCGCGTACGCCGTCTTCGGCTCGCACCCGCGCTGCGACGTGAAGTTCGCGTCCGGCGACGACGTGTGCGTGCGCCACCTGGTCGCCACCTGCTGCAACCTCGGCGACGGCGGCTTCGGCCTGCGGCTCATGGACCTGCAGACATCGATCCCGTTCTTCGTGGACGACGACGTGCCGCGGCGGTCGATCGTGGTCAGCGGCCCGCTGCTCGTGCGCATCGGCCGGCACGTGGTCGGCGGGCTCCCGGTCGGCCCGCGCGCCTCGTCGAGGGTGCTGCAGGTGAGCTCGTGCGGCATGAGCGAGCCGCCGCGCGGCCTCGAGAGCGTCTCGGAGAAGCCCGCTGTCGAGGGCGCCGCGCCGCCGGCGCCGACCGAGGGCATCACGACCAGCCACCGCTTCGCGCGCGGGGAGATCTCGCACATCACGTCGGTGCGGCCCGTCTCGCACATCGAGGACATGCTGGCCCCGCGGGCGAAGACCGGGTACGTGCGGCTCACGCTCCAGTCGAGCGAGCGCAGCGCCGCGGTCGAGCTGCCCGAGCAGGCGCTCGACGACGGCGTCCTGCTCGGGCGCGCCGACAACTGCCTGGACCGAGGGCTGCGCGCCGTCCTGAGCACCCACATCTCGCGGACGCACCTGCTGCTCCTGCGCGACGGCGCCGAGGTCATGGCGCTCGATCTCTGCTCGACGAACGGGACGAGGTACGCGGGCCAGAAGGTCCGCCGCGTGATGATCCCCGCCGAGGGCCTCGCCCTCACGCTCGGCCCCGAGCTGACGCTGATCTGGCACCCCCAGACGTGACCCTGAGCCGTGACGTCGCCCGCTCGCGCGGCGAACGGCTGGCTCGACCCGCGGCGCGAGCCGCCGCGGCGAGGCGCGCGGGGCGCCGGGGCGAGGGCGGCCCCTCCCGGGCGCCTCGCGGCGACCCCGCCTCGCGCCGCCGGGCGCGCTAGGACAGCAGCTGCCGCGCGATGACGATGCGCTGGATCTGGCTCGTGCCTTCGTAGATCTGGAGGACCTTCGCGTCGCGCATCATCTTCTCGACGGGGTACTCCTTCACGTAGCCGTTGCCGCCGAACACCTGGACGGCGTCGACCGCGGTCTGCATCGCGCTGTCGGCGCCGTACGCCTTCGCGAAGCTAGAGACGATGGGGTCGCGCACCCCGTTATCGAGGTTCCACGCGGCCTTCTGGTAGAGCAGGCGCGTTCCCTCGACGCGGATCGCCATCTCCGCGATCATCCACTGGACGAGCTGGTGGTTGCCGATCGGCTGGCCGAACGTCTTGCGCTCCTTGGCGTAGGCGACGCACTCGTCGACGCAGCGCCGCATCAGGCCGGTGGCGGCCGCGCCGATGTCGGGGCGCGTCTGGTTGAAGGTCTCCATCGCGAGCTTGAAGCCCTGCCCCTCCGGCGCGAGGAGGTTCTGCTTCGGCACCTTCACGTCGTCGAGGAACACCTGGGCGGTGTCGCTCGCGCGCTGGCCGAGCTTGTCCTCCTTCTTGCCGACGCGGAGGCCGGGCGTGTCGCGATCGACGATGAACGCCGCGATGCCCTTGTGCCGGAGCTCCGGGTTCGAGGTCGCGAAGATCACGTAGAAGCGCGCGAAGCTCGCGTTCGTGATCCAGCACTTCTGCCCGTTGAGCACGTAGTCGTCCCCGTGCTTCGTGAAGCGGGTCTTGAGGCCGGCGACGTCGCTGCCCGCGTCCGGCTCGCTCGTGCAGTAGCTCGCCATGATCGGCTCGGCGGTGAGCATGCCGAGGTACTTCTTCTTCTGATCCTCGTTGCCCGCGAGCTTGATGGGCGTGAGCGCCAGCCCGTTCGCGAGGAAGCTCGTCTGGATGCCGGTGCACCCGTACGAGAGCTCCTCGGCGAGGATGGCGTTCTCGTACTCGCCCATGCCCGGGCCGCCGTACTCGGCCGGACAGGTCGGGTTGACGAGGCCGATGTTCCAGCCCTCCTCGAAGACGTCCATCGGGAAGTGCGATTTCTGATCGCACTCGGCCGCGATCGGGATGATGCGCTCCTTCGTGAAGCGGCGCGCCGTATCGGTGAGAGCCTTGTGCTCTTCGCTCACAGAGAAATCGACCACCTGGGACCTCCGGCTGGTGGGGCGGGCGCGGCGCTGGCCGAGCCCGCCGGCAAGGCGGGGCGAGGGCTCGCGCCCCCGTCACTCCTTCATTCTGCGCCTGCGTCGCTCCAGTTCGGCGCGCACGGCGCGGCTGCCCAAGATGTAGCCGATGATGAGCCCCAGCATCAGCACCACCGGGATGTAGAGCGCGTGCTGCGGGGTCATCTCCCCGAGGTTCGGCATCAGCTCGTCCCCTGGCCCGAGCCGGCCCGCGCCCGCTGCAAGGCGGCCTCGAGCGCGTCGATGCGCCGGTCGATCTGCTTCTGCCGGCGCCAGGAGAGGAAGACCAGCGCGAAGACGATGAGCCAGATCGCCGCGTAGGCCTCGACGAGCAGCTTCTCCCCGCTCTGCATGTCGTTCCCCCCCTGCACGGGGCGGAACGCCTGCGACCGGTCGTCCGATGCGGTGGTGCCCGTGGGCTGCTGCAGGGCCGCGTGCGCGAACAAGGAATGAAGGGAATTCACGTTCTCAGTCCTCTCCGATGCCGACTTCGAGGGCCTCTTGCTCGAGCTCCGCGAGCCGCGCGGACGCGAGATCGACGCGGAGGCGCGCCCACAGGAGCGCGAGGGAGAGCAGGGTGAAGGCGAGGAAGCCGAAGCCGAGCGCCATCTTCATGTCAGGGTGCCCGAGGCCGCCGCCTTTGCCCGTGATGACCGTGGGGTGGTTACCGCCCCACATCTTTACCGAATAGTGGATGATCGGCAGGTTGGCCGCGCCGAGGACGCCGAGGGCCGCAGCGAACTTGCGCTCGGCGTCGCTGTCGCCGGTGAAGGCGCGGAGCACGACATAGGCGATGTAGATAAGGACGCTGAGCAGCGAGGTGGTCAGGCGCGGGTCCCAGGTCCAGTACACGCCCCACGCCTTGGCGGCCCACAGCGGGCCGGTGATGAGGACGATCAGGCCCATCGCGACGGCGACCTGGGCGCCGGATTTCGCCAGCGAGTCCCACCACTGGGTGCCGCGCGCGAGGTAACCGGCGGAGCCGATGAAGCAGGCGGTCGCGCCGAGGTACATCGCGTACCCGGCGGGGGCGTGGAAGTAGAAGATCTTCTGCACGATCCCCATCGAGGCCTCGGTCGGCACGACGTAGGCGACGAAGTGGAGGGTGCCGATGATCGCGAGGGCCGCCGCGGCGAGCAGGACCGAGAACGCGACGCTGGAGCCACCCGAGGCGTCGCGCCGCACCGTATCCGCTGCCAAAGCCGCCTTGCGCGGCGCCCGCCCGTCGTCGGCTCCCATGCTGCCGCGCACGGTAGTGCCAAGGACGGCCGCGTTCAAGCCGCGGAGAAGCGCGTCAGCGCCGAGCGAGGGGGACGCGGAACGGTCCCCCTCGCTCGGCGCTGCCGCCCCGTCGCTCAGGTGCCGTCGGGCGCGATCGCGTCCCAGCCGGTCGCCTTCGCGAGGCGCGACATCGCCATGTCGAGATCCATCGTCGCGTTCAGCTGGTTGAACCGGTTCGTCGCGTATGCCTTGGCTGGATCGATGAGGTCCTTCTCCGCCATCGTCCCGACGTCGATTCCCTGCTGCACCATCACGAGCCAGCGCTTCCCGTACCTGGCGGCCTTGGTGTAGGCGTCGAGGCGGCGCTGGGCCTCCGTGACCTCGGCGTAGGCGGTCTCGACCTCGGTCGCGACCCCGCCCATGGCGAAGCGCTGCGTCGCGGCCATCTCCTCGAGCTGCGCCTCGGCGAAGCGGATGCGCGCCGACTGCGGGAGCAGGTCGAGCTTCCACTGCAGCACCAGCGCGGCGCCGTAGTGGAAGTAGTTGCCGGGGTCGCTGGTGAACGGGTTCAGCTGGTCGGCGACCTCGGGCGCGGCGCTCACCCCGGCCTGCAGGCCGAGGCCGATGTCGGGGAACAGCTGCGCGCGCGCGAGCCGCACCTGCGCCGTCCTCGCGTCGAGGCCGGCGCGCGCCTGCGCGAGCTCCGGCCGGTACAGGCGCGCCGCGGTCAGGTAGCGGCTGACGTGCCCGAGCCGGTGCTTCGGCGGGCGGATGGGGACGTCGGGGATGTCGAGATCGGGGACGCCCGTGTAGAAGCGCAGCCCCGCCAGCGCGACCGAGATGTACTTGTCGACCTCGGCCCCGCGCGCCTCGAGCTCCGCCCCGAAGGTCTGGAGCTTGAGGAGCTCGATGGGATCGCCCTCGTCGCTCTCGACCTGCTCCTCGAGGCGCCGGAGCGCCTTGTCCATCTCGGACCTCACATCCGTGAGCAGGCTCCGCGAGTCGCGCGCGAGCTGGAGGCCGAAGTAGGCCTTGCGGACGTCGAGCCGCACCGCGTCACGCTCCTTCTCGACGTTCGCCTGGTTCACGCGGACGTTGGCCTCGGCGGCGTCCCAGAGGCTCGTGATCTTGCCGAAGGTCCAGAGCGGCACGACGCCGTCGAGGTTCGCGCGCCAGGCGACGCCGAGGCTCGAGGTGAGCGAGACGTCCGTGTTCGGGCTGAAGACGTTGTTACCGCGGACGGTCGGCGCGAGCGCGACGCCGCCGGTCAGCTTGAACTGCGAGAACGGGGCGTAGTGGGCCTCGTCGAGCTGCGCGCGGACCTGGTTGAGCCGCGCGCGGGCGGCGGCGACGTTCGGGTGGTTCCGGTCGGCGAGCGCGAGGACGCGGGGGAGATCGTGGACGGCCGCCGCCTGCCGCCGGGGGGCCTCGCCGGAGTCGGCGGCGGCAGCGGGCGACGGGGCGAGCCGGACCGCGAGGGAGACGGCAGCGGCGACAAGAGCAGCTCGTGCAGCGCGTCGGGCCATTTTCGGCGCAACGTAGCACGAGCCGGCGGCGCGCTTGCTCGGCGCGCTCGCGCGGACGCCCGCCCCGCGCTTCAGCCCGCGCCGTCGCCGTCCTGCGCCGCGTCCTCGGCCTCCGCGGCCTCTACGTCGGTTCCCGCGTCCCCTGGTTCGTCGTCTCCCCGCGACGCGACCTTCTTCTTGAGGCGCCGGAAATTCGAGCGATCCATGCCGGCCTGCCGCGCCGCCTCGCTCAGGTTGTTCCCCGTGCGCTGCAGCAGGCGCCGGACGTAGATCTGGTCGAACGCGTCGACGGCGCGCTCCTTGGCCTCCGCGTACGGGAGCTCGCCGAGCGCCGCGGGCAGCACGAGCGCGTCCCTGGGCGGGCGCCGCTCCGCGCCGGAGCGCCCCGACACCGAGGCCGGGAGGTCCACGGGCAGGATCGCCTCGCCGCGCGCCGCGATCACGGCGTGCTCGACCGCGCTCTCGAGCTCGCGCGCGTTCCCCGGCCAGGCGTGCTCGCGCAAGAGGCGCGCCGCCTCGGGGCCGAACCGCTTGACGTCGCGACCGTGCCTGCGCGCGCACCGGTTCAGGTAGTGGCTCGCGAGCAGCGCGATGTCCTCCCGGCGCCGCCGGAGCGGCGGCAGCTCGATGACGATGACGCCGAGGCGGTAGACGAGATCCTCGCGGAGCTGCCCGGCGGCGGCGCGCTCACGGAGGTCGGCGCTCGTCGACGCGATGACCCGCACGTCGACGCGCCGCGGCTCGCCCCCTGCCCCCGGGATCTCGCCGTGCGTGAGCACCCGGAGCAGCCTGGCCTGGGCCGCGAGCGGCAGCGCCGAGACCTCGTCGAGGAAGAGCGTGCCCTTGTCCGCCGCCTCGATGAGGCCCCCGCCGGCGCGCTCGTCGGGCGAGGCCCCGCGCCCGCCGCCGAAGAGCTCCTCGTCGGCGCGCGGCTCCGGGAGCGCGCTGCAGTCGACCGCGACGAAGCGCTCCGCCGCGCGTGGCCCGCGCCGGTGGACCGCGCGCGCGACGAGCTCCTTGCCCGTCCCGCGCTCGCCGACCAGCAGGATGGGCGCGCTCACGGCCGCCACGCCGAGCGCCTTCCGGTAGGCGTCCTGCATCGCGGCGGAGCTCGTGATCACCTCGCCGAGCTGCTCGTGCTCGTCGACCCGCTCCTCGAGGGCCCTCACGCGGGCGAGGAGCCGCCGGCGCTCGATCGCGCGCTCGACCGCGGTCGACGCCGCCGCCTCCGGGTCGACGGGCTTCATCACGAACCCGTACGCGCCCACGCGCACGGCCGCGACCGCGGCGTCGACCTCGCCGTGCCCGGCCATCACCACGACCTCGACGTCCGGGTACCTCGCCTTGATGTGCTCGAGCACCTCGGCGCCGCTCATGCGCGGCATGGCGAGGTCGAGCAGCACGGCCTCGACGCGGGTCGTCGCGAGCAGCCCGAGCGCGGCGGGGCCGTCCTCCGCGGTGAGGACGTCGAAGTCGCGCACGAGCGCGCGCGCCAGGCCGCGGCGCTGCGCTGGCTCGTCGTCGACGAGGAGGACACGGGCGCGAGCAGCGGCGTTCACGAGGCGAGGCGGCGCGACTAGACCGGCTTGCGGGATGGGAGGGGCGGGAGATCGGTGCCCCGGCGCGTCTGCGGCTCCCGCTGGTCGTCCTGGGCCGCGACGAAGGCGGGGTCGCTCGACCGCCGGAGCTTGGGCGGGGGCGGCGGCGCCGGCTGCTCGGCGCTGCCCGTCGGCGTGTAGATCTGGCCGTGCTGCTGGAAGACGCAGATCCGGTTGCCGCCCTCGCGCTTCGCCTGGTTGAGCGCGCTCTCCGCGGCGCGGATCAGCGCGTCCTTGCTGCGGACGTCGCGCGACGGATAGAGCGAGACCCCGATCGACACGCTGCACGGCCTGGGCTCGCCGCCGAACTCGACCGGGTTGCCGGAGGCCTCGCGCCAGATCCGCTCGGCGACCGTCAGGGAGCCGGCGAAGTGCGTGCTGGGCAGGACGATGAGGAACTCCTCGCCCCCGTAGCGCGCGACGACGTCCACCTCCCGGACCGAGCGGCGGATGCCGTCGGCCACGCGCCGGATCACGGCGTCGCCGAGCGTGCGCCCGCCGGCCTCGTTCATCGCCTTGAGCCGATCGATGTCGACCAGCACGCAGGCGAACGGCTCGTGGTAGCGCTCCGCGCGCTTGAACTCCTCGTTGAGCCGCGTGAAGAGGTAGCGGTAGTTGTAGAGCCCCGTCATCTCGTCGTGGATGGAGAGCTGCTCCAGGTAAGCGCGCTGGGCCGCGACGTGGTCGTGCAGCCGCTTGATCCGCAGCATCGCCGCGACGCGCGCGAGGAGCTCCTCCTCCTCGAACGGCTTGCAGACGTAATCGTCGGCGCCGATCTTGAGCCCCTCGACCCGGCTCGCCGTGTCGGTCTTCACCGTGACGAGCACCACCGGGAGGAACGTCTCGGAGGTCATGCTCTTGAGGAGCCTGCACGCCTCCAGGCCCGTGAGCCGCGGCATCACGATGTCGAGCAGCGCGAGGTCGACCCCGCCGCGGCCGATGAGCTCGATCGCCTCCTGGCCGTCGTCCACCGCCTCGACCTGGAAGCCGGCCTTGTGGAGGATGCTCACCAGCATCTGGCGCGCGAGGCGGTCGTCGTCCGCGACCACGATCCTGGCCGGACGGCTGCTCAGGAGCTCGGCCGGCACAGAGGGCGGAGCGCCCCGGATGTCCTCGCTGATCGGCACGGGCACATCCTCCCTTCGGCCGGGGCCGGGCGCAACGAGATCGCACGACCGCGGAACCCGCCTGGCGCCGGCCGCGCGAGCTGCCACACAGCTTCCGCGCTCGCTCCGGCGGGCGTCGCGCGCGGCGTAGCGCCGGCGCGCGTGCTGCCGTCGCGCTGGTTTCGCGGTAAGGACCTCCCATGAATCAGGCGCGGTTCTGGAAGATCGCGGCGCTCGCGCTCTCCGTCACGCTCGGCGTGATCCTGTGGGGCGCGTTCGTGCGCGCGACCGGCTCGGGGGCCGGCTGCGGCAGCCACTGGCCGACGTGCAACGGCGACGTCATCCCACGTTCCCCGAGCGCGGCGACCTTCATCGAGTTCACGCACCGCGCCACCTCGGGGATCGCGTTCCTGCTCGTCGCGCTGCAGCTCGTCTGGGCGCTCGTCGCCTTTCCGGCGGGCCACCCGGCGCGCCGCGGCGCGGCGGTGTCGATGCTGTTCATGATCACCGAGGCGGCGGTCGGCGCTGGGATCGTCCTGCTCGAGTACGTCGCGCACGACGCGTCGTCGGCCCGGGCGCTCTGGATGGCCGTGCACCTCATCAACACGTTCCTGCTCGTCGGCGCGATGACCTGCACGCTCTACTGGGCGCGCGGGGGCCGGCGCGTGCGCTTGCACGGCCAGGGGGTGACGGGCGCGCTGCTCGCCGCCGCGCTCGCGGGGGTCCTCGTGGTGGGCGTGACGGGGGCCATCGCGGCGCTCGGGGACACCCTCTTCGCGGCGGGCTCGCTCCGCGAGGGCATCGCGCAGGACTTCTCGCCCACGGCGCACTTCCTGGTGCAGCTGCGCGTGCTGCACCCGGTCGTGGCCGCGGTCGTGAGCGCCTACCTGCTCTTCGCCCGCGGCGCCGTCGCGGCGCGGCGCCCGTCGCCGCTGGTCGAGCGGCTCTCGACGGCGCTCGGGGGCCTCGTGCTGCTGCAGATCGGCGCGGGGCTCCTCAACTTCCTGCTGCTCGCGCCGGTGTGGATGCAGCTCGTGCACCTCCTGCTCGCGGATCTCGTGTGGATGGTCCTCGTCACGCTCGCCGCGGCCGCGCTGGGCGAGCCGGCGTCGGCGGCGGACCCGGGCGCCCGTGGGGAGAAGGCGCGGCCGGAGGCGGTCGCCACCTGAGGGGCGGAGCCCGCCCCGGCGAGCGCTGATGCGCGCGGGCTTGCGCGCGGACCTAGAACTCCGTCGAGCTCTCGTCGCCGCCCTCGGGCTCCTTCGAGATCGTACGGCGGACCGCGCGCTTCCGCGTGTCCTCTGGCTGCGCCGCGGCGCGCTGCTCGGGGACGGACGGGGGAAAGTCGACCTGGAGCACGATCCCCTGCTCGGTCTCGATCACGCGGTAGGTCGCGTCGGCCTGCGTGCGCAGCTCGATCACCATGTCGAGGTCGTTGCCCTGATCGACCAGCTGCACCTGGTTCACCGGGGTCGCGAAGAACGAGGTCACGAGCGGGAAGCGGTTGGTCTGGATCGCCCCTGCCCCCTTCATCCGGTAGACGAGGCGCCCGGCGGCCTTCGACTCGGCGACGTCGACCTTGCCGCCATGGATCTGCACGAAGACGCGCGAGCCCCCGGTCGGGAGCATGCGGAAGCCCGGGAACGTGGCGATCGGCCGCCCGGCGACGTCCGGCTGCGCGTCCTTCTTCTTCGGCTTGCGCGCGCGAGCCGGGCGCTGCGGGGCGCCGGCGCGCGGGGCGCTGACCGCCGGCTTCCCCGCCGCGGGGGTCTTTGCCGGCGCCGGGGCAGCCTTGGGGGCCGCCGGGGCGGAGGGGGAGCTCTGCGCGAGGGCAAACGACGGCGCGATGCCGAGGACCAGCGCGAGGATCACGGGGAGCTGCCGGGGAGGTCGCACGCTAGCAGTACAGCACGACCGCCTGGCCCGGAGAAGTCGGCAGCGCGTTAAGCTCTCGGCGTGTCGTCTCGTGCGCCGCCGCCGTCCCGAGCCCTTCGCCTGTCGCACGTCGTGGGCGTCGACGACGCGCCGTTCTCCCGGGACCACCGCGGCGACGTGCCGGTCGTCGGCACGGTCTTCGCGGGCCTGCGGCTCGAGGGGGTGCTCTCGGCCCGCGTGCGACGCGACGGCCGGAACGCCACGCCGGCGATCGCCGCGATGATCTCCGGCTCTCGCTTCTATCCCCAGCTGCAGGTCGTGATGCTCCAGGGCATCGCGGTCGCGGGCTTCAACGTGGTCGACATCGCGGCCCTGCGCGACGCCCTCGCCCTGCCGGTCGTCGTGGTGGCGCGGCGTCTCCCGAACCTCGACGCGATCCGCGACGCGCTGCTCTCGCGCGTGCGGGGCGGGCGCCGCAAGTGGGCGCTCATCGAGCGCGCCGGCCCGATGGAGCCGGTCGCCGGCGTGTACGTGCAGCGGGCCGGGATCTCGCTGGAGGACACGAGCGCGCTGATCTCGCGGCTCTCGGTGCACGGCCACCTCCCCGAGCCCCTGCGCGCCGCGCACCTCATCGCCGGCGGGCTGACCACGGGCGAGAGCCGCGGGCGCGCGTGACCGGGCGCCCGGCAGGCCCCCGCGGCCTCGCTACAGCTTCTGCCGGCCCGGAGCGCTGGCGGCCTTCTTCTCGACCTTCTCACCGCGGCCGGTCACCTTCGAGTAGATGACGTCGAGGTTGGCGGTGATGTCGAGATAGAACTGGGCTTCAGGGCTGTAGAAGAAGTTCCTGCGGCGGCCGTCGGGGCCGAGCTGCAGGTTGGTGTTGTTGTACCCGAGCGTGAGGTCGACGACCTCGAACACTGGATAGTTCAGGCTGATGTCGAAGGCAGTCTGAGGGAGGTAGGTGGTTCCCTCGGAGCCATCGATCTCGGCGCAGCCGGTGCTGACGTCGACGCATCCCCCCTCGAACTCGTGCTTGAAGTCGCTGAGCAGCCCGAAGCTCGTCGCCAGGCCGAGGTCCTTGTAGAGCGGCATGTCGACCTGGAGGCTCGTGGTCAACCGATCCATGGCGCGGGACCACCCGCTCAGCTGATCATCGACAGCGACCTGACCGCTCGGGGTCTGCCGGACGCGGCGGATGTCGCCGTTCACCGGCGTGTACGACTCCGCGAACAGGTGGGCGTAGGTCACGCCCAGCGTCGCCGTGACGTTGTTGAGCCCGTCCGCCTTCGAGCCGAGCAGCTTGACCTTCTGGGTGATCTGCGGGCCGATCCCCAGGGTGAAGTACCGGCCAGAGTTCCAGCTGGTCGGCGAGGTCGGCAGGACGAGCCGCAGCCGCATGGCGGCGTCCGTCTTGTACTCGCCCCGCTGGGCGCCACGGCTCTCCCAGAGCTCGCGGCTGTACCGGGTGTTGAGCGCGATGTCCTTGAACTGTGGCTCCCTGTAGGTCGCCGTCGTGTCGCTGTTGGTCAGCTCGGTGACCCAGCCGATCTCGGCGGAGACCGACACCTTGTCCTTGGGACGATCGAGCACGTAGAAGTTCGGACGGAACGTGAAGTCCCAGCCGTAGACCTGCATGGCGGGGATGTACTCGCCGCCGACGCCGACGAGGGTCGTGCTGCCGCTCTGGTTCCAGGTGAACGTCGTGCCGCGCCAGCGCAGCGTCGTCTCCTCGTCCTCCTCCAGCAGCGTGTCGGCGTCGGTCGCCTGGTTCCACCGCACCGCCGGCGGCGTGACCGACCTGGCGTTCGGCTCCGGAGGCGCCACGTCGGACGGGGGCTCGGCGGGAGCAGGAGGCTCGGCGGAGGGATGCGGCCCGTCGGCGGCCGGAGCAGCAGCGGGCCCAGCAGCGGCGGCGGCAGCGCCGGGAACAGCGGCGGGCGCAGCAGCGGGGGACTCGGCGCCAGCCGGCGGAGCTTGCTCGGCAGGCGGAGCTTGCTCGGCAGGCGGAGCTTGCTCGGCAGGCGGAGCTTTCGGCGGCTCGGGCGGCGTCTGCGCGGACGCCACCGAGATGCTGCCCAGGACACCGGCAGCCACAAGCAACGATCGGAACGTCATCTCCACTCCCTCTCCTGGTCGCTTCGGACCCTCACCGCTCCACCGCGCGCTCGGGGCGCTCGTCCAGATGCCCGCCCGCGCCTCGCACACCACGCACGCCACTCCAGCGCGCCGACGCGCCCGGAGGCCTGCTCGGCCCGCCGCCCGCGTATTGCAGAAATCGTACCTCGGCGGAGATTCGCGACAAGTATTCGAAATAACTACCGAAACCCAGCTGCACCCCCGCGCGCGTTACGCCGCTGACGCGCGCCCCCGTTGCGAATGTGACGATGCCTGAAGTAAGCCAACGGGCGATGGAGCCGATGTCCTTCCCGGGCGACAGAGACTCGCCCCTCTCGCCGCGATCCCCTGGAAGCCCTCGCGGCGACGACGGGGGCGGCCACCGGCCCACCGAGATCAACGCCCTCCTCGGCCGCGGTACGCACTTCGAAGGCAAGCTCTTCTTCGAGGGCCGGGTGCGCATCGACGGCAGCTTCCGCGGCGAGATCCGCGGCGAGGACGTGCTCGTGATCGGCGAGGGGGCGCTCGTGATCGGGGAGATCCACGTGGTGACGTGCATCGTCACGGGCGGCGAGGTCCAGGCGAGCATCCGCGCCCGCGACGCGATCGAGCTCTACGCTCCCTCCAAGGTGACCGGCGCCCTGCACGCGCCCGCCATCTTCATCGATCGCGGCGTGCAGTTCGACGGCTCATGCAAGATGGCGCCTCTCGAAGAAGAGCCAGGCGAGCGGCCTCTGCGGCCACCCGGCGCGTCCTCCGAGCCGGACGTCGACGCCGCCGCGCAGGCCGCGAGGACCGCCGAGGACAGCGGCGGCGTCGCACAGCGCGGCGCGACGCCGAAGCGCTCCGACATCGAACGCTGAATTCCGACCTCCGCCGACGATCGCACATTTTATGTAGTGCGCCAGCGTGCGGCTGCCCGATCAGCGAGTTACATGTAGTGAGAGGCTGCGCTCTCGCCGCCCGAGGCGCACGCCCGCGACGTGGTTGGCAGCAAACACGACGACGGACGCTGATCGCACAGGAGAGTCCATGAAGAAGTGGTGGTCCCTGTCCCTGATCGCTTTCTCCCTCGCCCTGCTCGCGCTCTCGCTGTCGCCTCGCCCGGCCCGCGCCGCCGACGCCGAGTCGGAGAAGCTCGCGTCGCACGGCAAGGCGCTCCGGTACACGCTGAAGACCGCGGCGCCGACCTCCGCGATCGACACGGGGGGCGCGGCGATCCTCGTGAAAGCGCCCCTGTCGACCGTCCGGAAGCTCGTCACCTCCTACGGCAGCTACAAGACGTTCATCAGCTCCTTTGACCAGAGCCGCGTGCTCTCGAAGCGCAAGGGCACGAGCGAGGTCTATCTCCAGGTGCCGATCCTCAACGGCGCAGCGCACATCTGGACCGTCGCGGACATGTCGCCGCCCGCGAAGGACGGCGCCGACGAGGTGATCTCCGGGCGCTACAAGCGCGGCAACGTCTCCGATTTCCGCGCCCGCTGGCGGCTCCGCGCCGTCGATGAGAACAGCACGATCCTGAAGCTCGAGCTCTTCGTCGCCCCCAAGCTGCCGTTCCCGCCCTCGGTGGTCACGTCGCAGCTCGTCAGGGCGGCTGACAAGGCGGTGACCGCGGTGCGAGATCGCGCCGAGGCCAGGCCGCCCGCCAGCGCGCGGGCGACCACGGCGTCCACCGCCGTGCCCGACGCATCGCCGCGCGCCGCCGCGTCCGCCACCGCCTCGGGCAGCTCCAGCCCCGCCGCGCAGCGCGGCGAGCAGAGCAGCCCCGCGGCGGCGCCCGCCGCGCCGCCAGCCGGCGTGCCCGCCCTGCCGCCGGCCGAGGACGACAGCGTGCGACGTCACGAGGACATGGCGCGCCGGTAGGTTCCTTCTGGACCCGTTGGGCGCCTCCCCATGGAGCGCCAAGCTTCTCCTTCCCTCCTCCGCTCGCTCCTCCGCTGTCGAGCTCGGCCACGACTCCCGTCGTGAGACCCAGGCACCCCGCGCCACCGGTCGACGCCGCTGAGCCTGTTGAACACCGCGAATCGCCCCGGGCGTGCGCGGGCTCGCCGCATGGCGTTCAGTTCCGCAGGCTTACAGGCGAACGCAGCCAGGACCGTCCGTGGTTCTCAACAGGGTTTTCAACATGCTTTCCGATCTTCCCACAGGAATTCCCACGTTCTGCGGGAGTTATTCAACACGCCACGCGCCCGACGGAGGTTGCGAGGGGACGGATGCATGAAGTAAAGCCTGTGCGGTGAGGTACCCCTTGCCGGATGAGCAGTCAGGCGCACCGGCGCCCTCTCAGCGTCCTGCCGTGCGGGGCGCCTGCGCTTCCCCGGAGCGGCCTCCGGCCGTCTCGTGGCGGTGAACAGGACAGCGCTCCTCCTCGTCCCGACCGAGCGGCACGTCGAGCGCGAGCTCGCCTCGCTGAACGCATACGACGCGCGTGAGGCGCGCGCCGCGGGCCAGGAGGTCCGTTCACGGTGGAGCTTCATCTCCGAGGCGCTCGCGCTGCTCGCGCCGGACGTCGCCATCGCGAGCCCTCAGGCGACGCGCCTCGCCACCCGGCTCGCCCTCGACGCGCTGCCGCAGGGCCGGCTGCGGCAGCCGGCTGAGCCCGCCGCGCGCGTCGCGCTCGCGCACACCCTGGACCGAGCGCTCGGGAGCTTCCGGCGCGCCGGCACCACCCCGGCCGACCTGCGGGCGCTCGGCACGCCGTACGCGGTCGCCATCGGAGAGGTCCTCGAGCGGGCGGACGCCGCCCTGCGCGCGGCGAGCCTCGTGGACCCGCGCTGCGCAGGGGTCCTGCTGGCGCGGGCGCTCCGCGCCGCCGGCGCGTCCGGCGCGCTCCCGCTCCCGCGCAAGGTCACGATCCGCGGGGCGGTCGCCTGGGAGCCCGACGACCTCGCCTGGGTCGAGGCGCTCCACGCCGCCGTCCGCGCCCGCGACGGCGCGGGCGTCACGGTCGAGCTGCCCGCCCTCCAGGGCGACGGCGCGGCGCCGGTCGCCGATCTCCTGGAGCGACGGTGGGCCTCGCTCGAGGAAGCGCCGGAGATCGCGTGGGTGCCCGACGCAGGCGCGGAGCCGCTCGCCGCGATCAGCGCCAGGACCGCCGAGGGCGAGGCGCGCGCCGCCGCCGCCGAGGTGGCGGCGGCGCTCGGCCGCGGGATCCCCCCCGAGCGGATCGCCGTCGTCGTGCCCGCGCTCGACGACGCCGCGCTCGAGCCGCTCCGGGCCGCGCTGAGCGACGCCGGCGTCCGCTTCTCGGAGCCGCGCGGACGCGCCGCCGCGAGCTGCCCCGACGGGCGCGTCGCGCTCGCGATCCTCCGCCTCGCCGTGGGCCCGGTGCGCCGCGAGCAGGCGATCGAGATCCTCCGCGCGCCCGGGGTTCACGCCGGCGCCTGGATGGACCGCGCGTCCGCCGCCGAGGCGGAGAAGCGATCGGTCGACCTCGCCCACCGCCTGCGCGACGTCCCGGTCGAGGTGGACCGCACGGGCCGGCTGCTCGTCGAGAGCCTCATCTCCGTCGTCGCCGCCCGCCGCGCGGACCGCCGCGCGGGACCGCCGCGGGCTGCCGGGCGCGAGGCGGAGCTCGAGGCGGAGCTCGAGCTGGGGATCGAGACGCTGCACCGCGCCGGCGACCCGCACGGCGACGACGAGGAGGCGTGGATGCCGCACGCGCTCGAGCGGCTGCTCGCCAGCGCCCGCTGGATCGGCGAGGCGACGACGCGGCCCGAGATCGTGCGGCGCTTCCTGTCGCTGCTCGACAAGCTCGGCTTCGGCGAGCCCGGGGTCGAGGAGCTCCGCGCCGCGCTGCGCGGCGAGCGGCGGGGCGGCGGCGCGATCGCGCTCGAGGCGATGGGCCAGGGCGCGCGGGCCGCGCGCGCGATCCGCGAGCAGGCCGAGGCGCTCGCGCGGGCCGCGCGCGACCTCGGCTGCGAGGAGCGCCCCACCACCGCGGCGGAGGTCTACGCGGAGCTCGAGCGCGCCGCGGCCGAGCAGGGGGCGGGGCCGCGCGGCGACGCGGGCCGCGCCGGCGCCGTGCGCGTCGACCTCGCCGCCGGCTTCACGGCGCTCGAGCACGACGTCGTGGTGGTGACCGGGCTCGATGCGCGCGCCTACGGCGGCAGCCCCGGCGCGGACGAGACGCTGCTCGGCGAGCCGCTCCGCGCCAGGCTGCCGACGCCGAGCCGCCCCGCGTCGGGGCGCGAGCGCCAGGCGGCCCAGCGCGCGGAGCTCGGCTGGGCGCTCGCCGGCGCGAGGAGCGTCGCCCTCTGCTTCACGCGCGGGGACGACAGCGAGCCGAACGAGCCTCACCCGCTCTTCGAGGCGGCCTTCGCGGCCGGCGCTCGCGAGCGGAAGGAGCCCGCCTCGCGCGTCGCCCCGGACGCGACGACGCTCGGGCCGCGCGACGCGGAGCTCATCGCCCTCGCGGGCGGCGGCCGGCCGGCGGCGGACATCGCGGAGCGGGTCCGGGTCGAGCGCGCCCGCGCGGACTTCTTCCTCGATCCGCGGGCGCCGATCGACCTGTACACGGGGCGGGTGCTCCTCGATCAGGACCCGGCGCTGGTCGCGCAGCTCAGGGCCGCCATCGGCGGGGCGCACCCCGGCAGGCCGATCGCGGTCACCCACATCGAGCGCGCCGTGGGCTGCTCGTTCGCGGCGTTCGCCCGCCGCGTGCTGCACGTGCGCCGCGCGGAGGATCTCGCCGAGTCGGCCGACGCGCGGGAGCGCGGCACGCTGATCCACCGCGCCCTGCAGGCCTCGTTCGAGGCGCTGCGCGAGCTCGGCCCGGACCGCGACCCGGCCGAGCAGCTCGCCGCCGCGCGCGCGGCGGCCGAGGCGGCGCTCGGCGTCTCGGCGCCCATGGCCCCGCTCCGCCGCGAGGCGGTCGAGAAGGCGATCGCCGACGTGCTGGAGGTCGTGGTCCGCGCCATCGACGGGGAGGACTCGTCGCCGGACCTCCGCTTCCTGCTCGCCGAGCGGCGCTTCGGCGCCGGCGAGCCGGCGCCCTGGCAGCCGCTCGAGCTCCCCCCGTCGGACGACGACGACGAGGGCGCGGCCGGCGCGCCGAGCCTGTGGGTCGACGGCCAGATCGACCGCATCGATCGATCGACCGACCAGCGCGTCGTGCGGGTCGTCGACTACAAGACCGGAAAGCTCCCCGACGCGAAGGAGCGGCGGCGCGCGCTCCAGCTGCCGCTCTACAGCGCCATCGCGGCGCGCGCGCTGGGCGCGGAGGAGGTGCGCGCCGTCTACATCGGCGTGCGCCAGCGCGGGCTCGTCGAGCTGTGGCCGCGCACGGCCGAGGAGCAGCGCGCGCTCGCCGAGGGCTGGGCCGAGGCCGCGCGCACGGCGCGGGCGGCGGTCGTCGCGCTCTGGCACGGCCGGGCCGCGCCGCGGCCGGCGCTGCCGACGCTGTGCGCGCGCTGCGACGCGCGCGACGTGTGCCGGCGCCCCGCGGTCGTGCCGACGGACGAGGCCGCGGAGGAGGTCGCGTGAGCGCCGCGCCGCACGGGGCGGAGCTCGCCGAGGGCGACGCGCTCATCTACGCCTTCCGCCGCAACGTCGTGGTCGCCGCCAGCGCCGGCACCGGCAAGACCCACCGCCTCACGGCGCTCTACGTGCTGCTCACGCTCGGCCTCACCTCGCTCGGCCGGCCCGACGCCCGGGCCGCCGCGCCGCCCGTGTCGCCCGACCGCATCGTCGCGACGACCTTCTCGCGCGCCGCCGCGCGCGAGATCGCCCACCGCATCGAGCGCTCGCTGCGGGAGATCGCCCGCTGGGACGGCGAGGCGAGCATCCCCTTCGCCGACATCCTGCGCGCGCGGCAGGCGGCCGTCGGCGCGGGCAGCGGCGCGGCGCTGCCCGCGGCCGAGCTGCGGAAGCGCGCCGAGGAGGCGCTCGCCCGCCTCCCCGCCGCGCGCATCGACACGCTCCACGGCGTCGCCAAGCAGATCGTGGACCGGCACGCGATCGCCCTGGGGCTCTCGCCCGCCGCGCGGATCCTCGACGAGGAGGAGGCGCAGGCGCTCAGCGACCTCGCGGTCGACGAGGCGCTGAGCCGCGCGCTCGCCGAGGGGGGCGAGCGCGCCGAGGCCGCGCGCGCGCTCGTCGCCGCGACGGGCAGCGTGGAGGCCGCGCGGAGCGAGGTCACGCGCCTGCTCGACCGCCTCGACGAGGACGGCCTCACGCCGCGCCGGCTCGCGCTGTCCGACCACGTCGCCGAGGCCCGCGCGCTCTCCCGGGAGCTCCACCGCCTCGCCGCCGAGAGCGCCGCGCTCGGCGGCGCCGCGTTCCGCGAGCCGGCGGCCGCGCTCGCCGCGGCGCTCGGCCGCGAGGGCGGCGGCGCGCCCTTCCCCGCGGGCGCGGCGAGCGCCCCGCTGATCGAGCTGCTCACGCAGCGCAAGCCCCGCAAGTGCACGCCGGCCGACGAGGCGCTCCTCGCCTTCCGCGAGGCGCTGCCGGGCGAGACCCACCGCGACAAGGCGCAGCAGCTGCTCGGCTTCCTGCGCGAGGCGCCCGCGCTGTCGCGGCGCGAGGCGCGGATCGTCGACCTCCTCGAGGAGGTCCGCGAGCGGCTCTCGGCCATCCGCCGCACCGAGGGCGGCCTCGGGTTCGGGGATCTCCTGCGCGCCGCCCGCGACGGCCTGCGCGACGATCCGGCGATCGGCGCCGCGGTGCGCGAGTCGGCCGACGTGCTGCTCGTCGACGAGTTCCAGGACACGAGCGCGGTGCAGCGCGACCTCGTCTACCTCCTGCGCGAGCGCGACGACGCCGCCCTGGCGCGCCCGGCCGGCGTCGCCCCGACGGCGGCCGGCCTCCATGGCCACGGGCTGTTCCTGGTCGGCGATCGCAAGCAATCGATCTACGGCTTCCGCGGGGCCGACGTCTCGATCTTCTGCCGCGTCTGCGCGGAGCTCGCGGGCGCCGCCGCCGGCCGCGCGCTCGAGCTGTCGCCGTCCCTGTGGTCGCCCGATCCGAGCGCCGACTTCGTCGCGCTCCGGGAGAGCCGCCGGTCGACGCCCGAGCTGCTCGCGTTCATCAACGCGTTCTCGGAGCGCGATTTCTCCCAGGATCGCGCGCGCGAGGAAGGCCCGGGCGCGAGCGCGCGGGCGCCCTCGCCGCGCGAGTTCGAGATCGCCTACAGCGCGGCGGAGCACCTCGTCGCCGCGCCGGGCGTGGCCGCGCAGGGCCCGACGGACGTCGCGCTCGTCCACGACGACGGCAGCGCGCCGGACGGCGTCGACGCCCTGGTCCGGGACGCGCGGGGGCAGCTGCGGGAGGCGCTGATCGCGGCCGCGTACATCGCGCGGCGCGTCCGAGGCGAGGGCGCGGCGGGCGCGGCGGGCGGCGATCTGCGCTTCCGCGACGTCGCCGTGCTCGCGCGGCGCCGGAGCACGATCCCCCTCGTCGAGCTCGCCCTCGCGCGCCTCGAGATCCCGTACGTCGTCGCGGGCCGCGCGCTCTTCGACGCGGCGGAGGTCCGCGACGTCGCCGCGATCCTCCGCCTGCTGCTCGATCCGCACGATCGCCTCGCCCTCGCGACGGTCCTCCGCGGTCCCATGGTGGCGCTCTCGGACACGGCGCTCGCGATCCTGGCGCCTCCTGGCCGCGGCCTCACGGTCCCGCTGCTCGGCCGCTGGACGAGCGCCGCTGCAGCGCAAGGCGGCCGGGCGCCCTGGCCGGAGGACGACGAGCCGGCGGACGCGCGTCCCCTCCCCGCGCTCGCGCGGCTGCCCGCGGCGGATCGCGAGCGGCTCGAGGCGTTCCGCGCCCGCTTCTCGGGGCTGCGCCGCGCGGCGCTCCGCTCGACGCCCGGCGAGGCGATCCGGGCCGCGGTCTCGGTCTTCGATCTCGACCGCGTCCTCGCCGCGCTCCCGCGCGCCCAGGCCCGGCTCGGCAACGTCGACCGCCTTGTCTCCATCGCCCGCCGCCGGGGTGGCTCGCTCGCGAGCTTCGTCCGCTGGCTCGAGCGCCGGATCCGCGACGAGGCGGACGAGCCGGAGGCCGCCGTCTTCTCGCCCGACGACGACGCCGTGCGCCTCACGACGATCCACGCCAGCAAGGGGCTCGATTTCCCGGCCGTGGTGCTCCTGGACCTCAACGCGGAGCCCCGGGCGGACCAGCCCGGCCTGAGCTACATCCCGGCCGCGGGGGACCGCGCCGCCGCGCTGCTGGTGCGCCACCACGCGCGGCGGGTCGACAGGCCATCGCGGCTCGGCGCGCCCGAGGACGCCGCGGCGTCGACGCACGGTCCGCTGCTGCCCATCAGCACGCCCGCGCTCCAGGCGGCGCGCGCCGAGGTGCGGGCTCGAGAGCGCGCCGAGCGGCAGCGGCTCACCTACGTCGCGATCACCCGCGCTCGCCGCGAGCTCGTGCTCGTCGGCGCCGCGGCCAAGCCGCGGAGCGGCTCCGCGTGGCTCACGTTGACGGCGAACGCCGGCCCGCGTCCCACCTCGGCGGCGGCGGACGCCGACCCCCGGCCGGCAGACGCCGACCCCCGGCCGGCAGACGCTGACCCCCGCGCCACGTCGGCGGCCGGCGCCGAGGGCCCCGCGCCGCTCGCCCGCACGATCAGCATGACGCTCGAGGCCCGGTCGCTGCTCGCCGAGGCGAAGCCCCCCGCCCCTGGCACCGACGCTTATGCGCGCGCCGCCCCCGTCCCGCGTCCGGCGCCGGCGGCCGAGCCCGCGCGCGCGCAGACCGTGCGGATCGCGACAGCGTCCCTCGCGACGTTCCAGGGGTGCGCTCGCCGCTTCCGGCTCCGGCACCTCCTCGGGATCACCGAGCCCGCCGGCGAGGGCCAGCTCGGCCTCTTCGACGTCGAGGGCCCGCCCGAGCTGCCGGGCGAGGAGCGCGTCGAGCTCGAGGACGGCGCGGACCCGCGCCCTCCCGGCCGCGCCGCGCACCGGGTGCTCCAGCGCTGGCCGCACGCGCGCTGGGGCGAGCCGACCGAGGCCGCGGACGTCATCGCGCGGCTCGGCTTCGAGGGGCTCACGCTGCACAGCCCGGACGCGCTGCGCACCGCCGAGGGCATCGCCCGCTTCCTCGGAGGGCCCTTCGCGCGGCAGGCGCGGGACGAGGAGGCGACGCTCCTCCGGGAGGAGGCGTTCGTGCTCGACATCGAGCCGCAGAGCGCCGGCGGGCGACGCGGCGCGCGGCTCGCGCTGGCGCTCGCGATCGATCTCGCCGTGCTGCACCCGGGCGGGCATATCGACGTCATCGAGTACAAGCGCGCGCGACCGTGGGCGGATCTCGCGCCGTACGAGCTCCGCCTGCGCGCGAGCGCGCTCGCGCTGAGGAAGCGCTACCCGGATCGGCCGATCCGCGCGGGCGTGCTCTTCCTCGGCGCGGCGGCGGAGCCCGCGTGGCTCAGGGCCTCGGGGCCGATGGGCACGATCGCCGACGAGGAGCACGCGCGGTTCGAGCGCGAGCTCGCCCGCCTCGCCGAGCGCCTCTCCGAGGCGAGGGGCGAGGGGCGCTTCGACGGGGTGCCGGTCGAGGCATGCCGCACGCTGCGCTGCGGGTTCGTGCGGGCGTGCCACGGCTAGCCCGCCAGCAGGCCGAGGTGACGCCGCGCCGGCGCGCAGTGTGACGCCGCGCCGGCGCGCGGCGCGCCGGGCTGCTCACCAGCTCGCGGGAGCCTTGTCGCGGAACACGCCGCCCTGCGGGCCGCCGCGCGGCAGCAGCGCGAGCCACACCGGCGTCTCGGCCCCCTCCTCGACGGACCGCGGCGCGTGCGCGCCGCCCATGTCCGTGCGCACCCAGCCTGGACAGGCCGCGTTGCAGAGGATCCCCCGCCCGTCCCCGGCGAGCTCCCTCGCGAGGACGCCCGTGAGCGCGTTGAGCCCGATCTTCGAGACCGCGTAGGCCGACGACGGCCACCCTTCGGCCGTGTGCCGCCCGGCGCTGACGTCGCCGACGAACTTGCGCATGAGCTCGATGAGCTCCGCGCGCGTCAGCTCGGCCTTCCCGATCTGCGCCTGCAGCGACCTTCCGACCTTGCGCCGATCTCCGACCCCGCTCGTCACCATGACCACCCTCCCCTCCGGCCGTACGAGCGGGAGGAGCGCGTCCGTCAGCCGGAGCGGCCCGAAGAAATTGACGTCGATGGTCCTGCGCGCGACCTCGGCGTCGAAGCCGTCCATCGCGATGCCCGCGTTGTTCACGACGATGTCGACGCCGCCGTGCTCCGCCGCGAGCGCGCGCGCAAGCTCGTCGACGCTCGCCTCGTCGGACACGTCGAGGCGCCGGGCCTCCACGGAGAGCCCCTGCTCCGCGAGCGAGGCCGCGGCGGCGCTGCCGCGGCCTTCGTCTCTGCTCCCGAGGACGACGTGGATCGCGCGGCGCGCGAGCTGCCGGCAGATCTCGAGCCCGATCCCCCGGTTGCCGCCCGAGACCACCGCCACCCGCTTCATCCCGCGATCCGCCTCAGACCCCTGCCTGCTCCTCGAGCTCGTCCGAAGGCGCGCTCTGCGCCGGGGAGCGGCGCGGAGGCTCGAGCACGAGGGGGAGGATCTCCTCCATCGACGACACCAGCGTGATCTGGACCTGATCCTTGACGTCCTGCGGCACGTCCTCGAGGTCGCGCCGGTTCTTCGCCGGGATCAGCACGTGCCGGATGCCGGCGCGGTGCGCCGCGAGCAGCTTCTCCTTCACGCCGCCGACCGGCATCACCCGCCCGCGCAGCGAGATCTCCCCCGTCATCGCGATGTCGCTCCGCACCGGCGCGCCCAGCAGCAGCGACGCGACCGCGGCGAACATCGTCACGCCGGCGCTCGGCCCGTCCTTCGGCGTGCCGTGCTGCGGGATGTGCACGTGAAGGTCGATCTCCTTCAGCCACTGCGGGTCGAGGTGCAGGCGGTCGGCCTTGCTGCGCACGAAGCTCACCGCCGTGCTCGCCGACTCCTGCATCACGTTCCGCATGTTGCCGGTGAGCACCACGTTGCCCTTGCCCGGCATCTTCGTCGCCTCGATGAAGAGGATCTCGCCGCCCGCCGGCGTCCACGCGAGGCCGGTCGCGACCCCGGGCTGGAGCGTCCGCTCCGCGACCTCCGGGCGGTGCTTGTGCGGCCCGAGCACCTGCTCCACGTGCTCGGGCGTCGCCACCTCGCGCACGTCGTGGCCCTCGGCGACCTTCACCGCCGTCGCCCTGCACACCGCCGCGATCTGCCGCTCGAGGCCGCGCACGCCCGCCTCGCGCGTGTAATGGTCGACGATCGCCTCGATGCCCGGCGGCGTGAACTCCAGGCGCTCGTCCGTGAGCCCGTGCGCCGACAGCTGCTTCGGCACCAGGAACTCCCGCGCGATCCCGAGCTTGTCGGTCCGCGTGTAGCCGGGCACCTCGATGACCTCCATGCGGTCGACGAGCGGCCCCGGGATGCCGTCCCAGTTGTTCGCCGTCGCGAGGAACATCACCTGCGACAGGTCGAACGGCAGGTCGAGGTAGTGGTCCTGGAACGTCGAGTTCTGCTCGGGATCGAGCACCTCGAGGAGCGCCGCCGCCGGGTCGCCGCGCAGGTCGACGCCCATCTTGTCGACCTCGTCGAGCACGAGCACCGGGTTCCTGGTCCCCGCCTTCTTGAGCGCCTGCAGGATGCGCCCGGGCAGCGCGCCCACGTACGTGCGCCGGTGACCGCGGATCTCCGCCTCGTCGCGCACGCCGCCGAGCGCGATGCGCTCGTAGCGCCGGCCCATGCTGCGCGCGATCGACTTGCCGAGCGACGTCTTGCCGACGCCGGGCGGCCCGATGAAGAGCAGGATCGGCCCCTTCTTGTCCGAGCGCAGCTGCCGGATCGCCGAGTACTCGACGATCCGCTTCTTCACCTTCTCCAGCCCGAGGTGGTCCTCGTCGAGGCAGCGCCGCACGCTCTCGACGCTGAGCTTGTCCACCGTCGTCTTGGACCACGGCAGATCCGCGATCCACTCGAGGTAGGTCTTCGTCACGTTGAACTCGGCCGACTGCTGCGCCATCGAGCGCAGCCGGCTGAGCTGCTTGCGCACGACCTTGTCGACCTCCGCCGGCACCTTGGCGCGCCGGATGCGCTCGCGGAGCTCCTCGATCTCGTCGTCGTCGCCGCCCTCGCCGAGCTCCTCCTTGATCGACTTCATCTGCTGCCGGAGGATGTACTCGCGCTGCGACTTGCCCATCTCCTCCTGCACCATCGAGGAGATCTCCTTCTTGACCCGCAGCACCTCCAGCTGCCGGCCGACCATCGCGAGCACGAGGCGCACGCGCGCCTTCACGTCGAACGCCTCGAGGATCTCCTGCTTGTCGCCGACCGAGGCCTGCGCCTGCGGGAAGTTCGACGCGATGAGGTCGGCGAGCGCGCCGGGCTCGCGCACGTTGTCGAGGATGCCCGCGGTGTCGCGCGGCAGGTTCGGCATCAGGCCGAGCACCTCCCGCGTCGCCTCGCGCAGGCCGGCGCCGAGCGCCTCGAGCTCCACGTCGCGCACGAGCGACTCCGGGATGCGCTCGATCCGCGCGCGCATGTACGGCTCCAGCGAGAACGCCGCCTTCACGCGGAAGCGGCCGAGCCCGTTCAGCACGACCGAGTAGTTGTTCGGACCGAGCCGGATGACCTTCACGACGCGCGCGATGGTCCCGACGGAGTAGAGCTCCTTGAACGTCGGCTCGTCGACGTCCGGCGACCGCTGGCTGATCACCCCGACGAGCGCGCGCTCGCGGCCGAGGAGGTCCTCGACCAGGCGAACGCTCCGCGGCCGACCGACGTTGATCGGGACGACCGACATCGGGAACAGCACGGAGTTGCGGAGCGGGAGGATCGGGACGCTGTCGGCGTCGGGCGAGGGAGGCGTTCGCGAGGGAGGATCGCCGGTCGGCATACCGACAACCCTAGTACAGCGCTCTTCTCGAAGCCATGTCGCGGGCGCGCCGCTAGAAGTCCTTGATCTTCCAGACCCCGTGCTCGCGGGTGAAAGCGACCGTACCGCCGGCTCCGTACGCCATCGACGCGCTGTCCCCGGTCTCCTCGATGGTCGCGGTCGGCAGCGCCGCCTTGATCGCCTGGACGACCCGGTTGATCTGCTCCCGCTGCGGCCCCTCCCACGCGGCCTTCAGCTTCTCGGGGGTGAGCTGCGCCGCGCCTGCCGCGGCCCTGGCCGTCCCGGGCCGACTGTCAGGCTTCTGCGCCGCGTCAGCCCCCGCGCCCTCGGGCCCCGCGGGCTGCGCCGCGCCGTCCCCGCGCGCCGCGCCCGCCTCGACGGCCGCGTCCGCCTCGCCACCTGCGCCACGCGCTCCATTTGCCGCCTCGCCGAGCCCTTCCTTCTCGGCGTCGGGAACGTAGCGCATGATGACGTCGTAGCGCCTGCGCTCGAAGGCGCGCAGGAAGCCCACCAGGGCCTGCCGGGGCGTCGCCTGGCCGTACAGGTCGACCGCCGCCGCGTCGAGCCGCCAGCGGCCCCCCTCGAAGACGAGCAGGAGCTCCTCGCCGTTCGGCATGGTGACCGTCGCCGTCACCACCGGATCGGCCGCGGGCCGCGCGATGGCGCGGGCGATCTCGAGCGCGTCGTCCGGGTTGTCGCGGACCGCGCGCCGGAACGCCTCGAGCGACATGGACCGCTTGGCCTCGTCCGAGAGCAGCCGGTAGGCCGCGTCGACGCGCCCCTCCTGGAGCGCCTGCGCGTAGGCCCGGAGCGTGTCGCTCGGGCCCTGCTGGGCGTAGCTCGAACCGCACGCGGGGAGCGCGAGGGAGAACAGGAGGAGGGCCGTTCGCTTCACGGGTCGGGCCATAGCATACGCGGCGGCGAGCGCGCAGGTCGCGGGCGGCGGCGAGCCCTGCGCGTCGCCGCCGCGCGCCTCCGAGGCCGCCGCCCGCGTCACCGCGCGAGCTTCAGGATGGCCCCGTCCTTCACCGGAAGGCCGTCGTCCTGGTCCGGCGAGCCCTCGTTGATCCAGTAGACGGCGAGCTCGTCCACCGCGATGTCGCCGGGCCGCTGCTGCCGCGAGGCCAGCACCTCGGGCTCCCCGCCGTCCTTCGGCATGCGCACGACCGTGCCCTCGTCGCGGCGGGTCCAGTAGACGTGCTCGTCGTCCAGCGCGATGCCGTTCAGCTGGCCCTGGTCCGACACGACCGCGCTGGCCTCGCCGATCTCCCCCCCGGTCAGCGCCGCCCGGAAGACGCTGCCGCCCTCGAAGCTCGCCCAGTAGACCGCCACGGCGTTCCCCTGGCCGTCCACGTCGAGCGCGATCTCCCGCGGGGTGAGCTGCCCGGTCGCGACCGTCCGCGTGCTCCCGCCGAGGGAGCACGCCACCACGCCGTCGGCGCTGCCCAGCGTGCCCTGGTAGGTCCAGCACACGGCGTCCCCGGCGCTGGCCACCCGGTACGGGGACTCGACCACCGCGTCGGGCCGCGCGAGCTCCTCCGGCGCGCCGAGCTCGACCTCCGCGCCGCTGCCGCTCACCGTGGCCCGGAAGACGCCGCCGCCCCAGAGCTCGGTCCACGTGAGGACGTCGCCGGAGAGCGAGAGCCCCTCGGGCTGCTTGAGATCCCCGAGCAGCTCGCGCGGCTCGCCGCCCGCCAGCGGGGCCACCATCAGCGTGCCGTCCTCCGCGTTCGTCCAGAAGACGACCTCCCGCGCCTCGTCGACCGCGAGGTCGCGCGGCGACGCCTGCGCCACGCCGAGGATCAGCGGCTCGCCGCCGTCGCGCGGGGTGACCTTCAGCTCCCCGTCCTGCCTCGCCGTCCCGGTCTCGTCGAAGGTGGTGCCGGAGACCCAGGCCACGCCGCCCGCCGCCACCCGCAGCGACACAGGGTGGACCTGCGCGACCGCGACAGGGACGGGCGCCGCCGCGTCGGGCCCGGTGTACTGGCCCCCGCCCGACGCCGACCAGGGGCCGCACGTCGGCAGGTCGGTGCCCTTCCTGCGGCACGTCCCCTCGCCCGCCGTCGCGATCGCGAGCCCCGCGAGCTTGCCCTGCTGCGCCCTCCTGCACACCTCGACGGGCAGCCGGAGGACGTTGCCGGCCTCGACCTGGAAGCCCGCGTCGCTCTCGGCGTCGAGCGGCACGAAGCACGCGCTCTCGCCGCAGATGCCGCCGCCCTGCGTGAGGAGCGCGACGTTGATCTCGCCGCTCGGCGCGGTGGCGCGGCAGACCGTGGCGTCCGCGGCGAACGCCTCGAGATCGACCGGCGCCGACGCCGCGGCCGCGAAGCACCGGAGCGTGTCGAAGCAGAGCCCGTCGCTGTCGCCGTCGCCACCGCCGAACACCGCCTGCGCCTCGAACTCGGGCAGCGCGCGCGAGTCGATCTCGCGCGGCACGCACGAGCCGGCGACGCAGCTCTGGCCCTCGGGACAGCTGTTCTTGACGAGCACGTGGCCCTGGGCGTCGCGCAGCGCCTTGCCGTCCGCGTCGCGCTCGACCTCGGCCGAGCCGTCGCACAGGAACTGGATGGGCATGTGGAGCGTCGCGGTGCGGCCCTCGGGCACCGTCGTGAGCACCTCGCGGAGCAGGCGCACCCCGTCCTTGCCGCCGCGGCTCGCGATGACGCGCACCCGGAGCGCCTGCGTCGGATCGTCGGGAGAGAGGAAGCCGAGCGTGGCCGGCAGGCGGATCGAGTCCTCCCCCCCGAGCCGCTCGAACGTCTCGTCGTAGACGATCGACCCGTCGAGCGTCGCCTCCACCCGGATCGTGTCGATGTCCTTCGGCAACGACATGTCCGTCTGGAAGACCACCATGAGCTGCCCCTTCTCGCCGCCGCAGGCCGAGACCCCCGCCGCCGCCGCGAGGGAGAGGAAGCTCACCGCCGCAATCGATACCGCCCTCGTCCGCTTCGTTCGCATCAACGTCTCCCTCCAAACCCGAGCGGGACCGTGCCGAGGCTGCCCTGCTCCGCCGGCGTCCCCGGCTCGAAGAGCAGCGCGCCCGCGATCAGCGCGCCGGCGAAGATCGCCGCGCCGCCGCCGATCCACAGCCATCTGCTCGCGCCGCCCCGCTCCGGAGCGCGCTCCAGCGAGACGTCGATGCGGCGGTGCTCCTCGTCCCGGATCAGGACCGCGACCTCGTGCGGCTTCATCCCGGGCGCGGTCACGCGCAGCGCGTGGGTCCCGCTCGGCACCGAGCCCTCCCAGCGGCCCTTGCCCACGACCTTGCCGTCGAGCGCGATGAGGCCGTCCTGCTCCGCGGCGACGAGGAGCCGCCCCCGGTGCACCGCCCGCTCGAGCCGCGCCAGCACGGCGACGCTGCCGCCGCCCACCACCTTTTCCTGGCGGACGAGATCGACGAAGCCCGGCTTCGACACACGGATGCGGCGCTCGCCGATGTCGATCGGCACCGGCGCCGCGAGCGGCGTCGTCCCGACCGGCTCGTCGTCCACGAACACCGTCGCCCCCGCCTCGCTGGCCGTGACCTCGAGGCGGGACACGTACACCTCCGCCGCCTGGATGAGCTCAGCGATGTCCTGCTTGTCGCGGGCCGTCAGCGCGGCGCCCGCGTCGTCCTCCATCCGGCGCAGCGTCGCGAGCATCTTCGCGTAGCGCCGCAGGTTCTTCTGGCAGAGCGCGACGTTCCAGAGCAGGCGGTGATCGCGCGACAGCTCGTAGGCGCGCTCGAAGCGCGCGAGCGCGCCCGCGTAGTCGCCGTCCTTGAACAGCGCGGCGCCCGCCCCGTGCTCGGCCTTGGCCATCCCGGTCAGCGACTCGGAGAGCGGCTTCTCTGCCGTCGCGGCGGCCGGCGGTGCCGGCGCGGCGGGCGCCGGCTGGGCCGCCGCGACGCCCGCCGCGAGCCCCACGCTGAGCGCGGCCGCGACGGCGCGCCACCCCTGGCCCAGATGCTTCCCTCGCATCGATGCTCCTTGCTCTCGCGGAGGCAGGCCGCGCAGGCCGGGCTCCGATCATCGCGATGCTACAAGATGCGCGCGGCAGGCGATCAACAACCGGAACGCCAGGAACAGATCGTCTTTGCTCCGCTTGCGCTGGCGAGGATACCATCCGGCGCCCATGAGAGGCCTGATCACGGCGAGCGCGGCGCTCGCGAGCGCGCTCCTCGGCATCGCGCTCGGCTCGACGCCCGCGCGCGCGGAGGGGCCAGGCGCCGTCGCGCTGAGCCGGTTCGAGCCGGCGCCCGCGGGCGACCCGCTGTTCGGCGTGCCGTCGCCGTTCATCGGCGGGCACCTGGTCCCGCGCGGCATCCTCCTGTTCGACCACGCGGCGGATCCGCTCACGCTCTCGGACGGCGCCTCGCCCGACCGGGCGATCGTCGGCAGCCAGTCGCTCCTCCACATCGGCGGCTCGCTCTCGCTGTGGGATCGGCTCCTCGTCTCGGCCTCGCTGCCGCTGGCCCTCGCCCAGAGCGGCGACGGCCCGGCCGCGGCGGCCTCCGCAGGCGCGCCCGAGGCCCCGTCGTCCCCCGCTTTCGGCGATCTGCGCCTCGGCGTGCGCGTCCGGCTGCTCGGCGACGAAAGCGACGCCTTCCAGATCGGCACGAGCGCGGCCCTGCACCTGCCCACGGGCAGCTCGGACGCATACGTCGGCGAGGGCGCGGTCCGCGTCACGCCGCAGCTCCTGCTCGGCGGGCGGGTCTCGCGCTTCGTGTGGAGCGTCGCGGGCGGCGCCGTGATGCGGAGCTCCGAGAACCCGTCGACGCTGGCCTACGGCGGCGGCGCGGCCGCGCTCCTCTGGGACGAGCGGCTGCAGGTCGGCCCGGAGCTGTACGCCGAGACGATGCTACAGGGCGGCTCGTTGCCGCTCACCGAGCGCGAGCGGGTCGCGGTGGAGGCGACCACGGCCGCCGAGCTCCTCCTGAGCGCGAAGCTCCGCCCCCTCGCGGGCCTCGTGCTCGGGGCGGCCGCCGGTCCGGGGTTCGGAGAGGCGATCGGCGCGCCGTCGTTCCGCGCGCTCGGCACGGTGGCGTGGGCCCCGCCCGCGCCGCCGCCGGCCAGGGCGGAGGACCCGGACCCGGACGCGGACGGCATCTCCGGCCCGGAGGACGCGTGCCCCTATGCATACGGGCCGGCCAGCGCGGACGCGCGGCGGCGCGGCTGCCCCGTGGAGGACCGCGACGAGGACGGCGTGGCCGATCCGGACGACGCGTGCCCGGACGCGGCCGCGGGCAGCGGCGGCGGCGATCCGGCGCGGCGCGGCTGTCCCGCGGACCAGGACGGCGACGGCCTGCCCGACGCGCTCGACGCGTGCCCCGCGGAAAAGGGCGATGCCTCGGGCGGTGCGATGCGCGGGGCGACGCGCCCCGGGTGCCCCGCCGCGGCGAGCAAGCCCGCGGATCAGGACGGCGACGGCCTGCTCGACGACGCCGACGCGTGCCCGCGCGAGAAGGGCCCGGCGAGCGACGACCCGGCCGCGCGCGGCTGCCCGAAGCGGGTGCGGGTGCAGGGCGATCAGGTCGTGCTGCTCGAGCCCGTCGTGTTCCGCGTGCTGAAGAACGACCCGGCGCCGATCGATCCGAAGAGCGAGGCGGTGCTCGCCGAGGTGCGCGACGTGATCGAGGAGCACCCGGAGTGGGTGAAGATCGAGGTCTCCGCGCACACGGACAGCGCGGGCAACGCCCGGTTCAACGAGACGCTCTCGACGGCGCGCGCGGAGTCGGTGCGCAGGTGGCTCGTGGAGAAGGGGATCGCGGCCGAGCGGCTGGTCGCGAAGGGATACGGGGCGAGCCAGCCGATCGCGGACAACAAGAGCGCGGCCGGGCGGGAGAAGAACCGGCGGGTGCAGCTCGTCGTCCTGGAGAAGAAGTAGCCCTTCGTCAGCGGCGCGCGGCGCGCGGCGTTGAGTCGATGGCGAGCGCGGTCGGGCCCGAGGCCCGGACCCGGGAAGCAAGAGAGATGATGAAGCGAACCGTCTTGTCCACAGCGCTCGGCCTCGCGCTGGCGCTCGCGGCGGCGCCGCGGAGCGCGGCGGCGCAGGTGTGCGCGGCCCAAGGGGCCGTCGAGGTGCTCGTCGATGGCCTCGGCTTCCGGTGGGACGTCGGGCAAGATGGGGTGATCAACGACGGGAACGGCGACGCCTACGACACCGGCATGGTGCTGCTGGTCGACGGGGTCAGGTTTCCTCCCGCGGACCGGACGGCGGAGATGGACGGGAGGCAGCTCGCCCACGGGCCGGCGCCCTTCGGCAACCTCCAGGTCACCCGCAAGGTGTATGTGCCCGCGAGCGAGGGGTGGGCGCGCTTCCTGGAGATCCTCCACAACCCGACCGACGCCGCGCTCACGGCCGTCGTGCGGGTCGAGACGAACGTCGGGTCCGACGTCGGCACCACCATCACGCAGACGTACAGCGGCGACCGGGAGTTCACGCGGGAGGATCGATGGCTCGCCACGGACGACATCGACGCGTCGGGCGATCCGAGCCTCAATTTCAACTTCTACGGGCCGGCCGCGGCGATCGTGCCCGAGAGCGTCGGGATGGTCGTGACCGACTGCGCGTTGCCGAACGGGCCGGCGGTCGAGTTCGCCCTGCCGCTGCCGCCCGGGGGGACGCGGGTCCTCATGCACTTCGGCGGCCAGCGCGCCAGCCAGGCCGACGCGCACGAGAACGCGGCATACCTCGACGGCCTCCCCGCGAGCGCGCTGCTCGGCATGACGGCGGCGGAGCGAGCTGGCCTCGTCAACTGGGCCATCGACACGGACGGCGACGGCGACGGCGCCGACGACGTCGAGGACAACTGCCCGTCCGTGCCGAACCCCGATCAGGTCGATTCAGACACCGACAGCGTGGGCGACGCCTGCGATCCCGACGACGACAACGACACAGTCCTCGATGTGCTCGACAATTGCCCGCTCGCGCCCAACCCCGACCAGGCGGACCTGGACGGCGACGGCGCGGGCGACGCCTGCGACCCCGACGACGACGGCGACGGCGTGCCCGACGGCGGCGACAACTGTCCGTCGGTGGCCAATGCAGGGCAGGAGAACAACCCGGAGGAGTCGCCGCCAGACCAGATCGGGGACGCGTGCGACGGCGACGATGACAACGACGCGCTCGTGGATGAGGCCGACAACTGCCCCCTCGTCGCCAACCCCGATCAGGCCGACGAGGACGACGACGGCCGGGGCGACGCCTGCGATCTCAACGCTCGAGACATGGATGACGACGGCGTGGAGGACGGCACCGACAACTGCACCTCCGTCCCCAACCCCGGCCAGTCCGATCTCGACGACGACGGCGAGGGCGACGCGTGCGACGGCGACGACGACGGCGACGGGGCCCCGGACGACTCGGACAACTGCCCGGTGACGTCGAACCCGAGCCAGAGCGACGCCGACGACGATGGGGCCGGCGATCGCTGCGACGACGACGACGACGGCGACGGCGTGCCCGACGGCGGCGACAACTGCCCGCTCCTCTCGAACAGCGCGCAGGAAGACGCGAACGACGACGGCGTGGGCGACGCGTGCGCCTGCGACGCGCCGCCGAAGCCCGACGGCACGCCCTGCGACGACGGCGATCCCTGCACGCTGACCGACGCCTGCGAGGGCGGCGTCTGCAAGGGGAGCGATCCGCTCCAGTGCGCGCCCTCCGGGAACGCCTGCACCGCGGCGCGGTGCCACCCGAGGTACGGCGAGTGCGCCCTGTTCCCGAACGAGGGCGCCCGGTGCCCCGGCGGCACCTGCGTGGCCGGCGGCTGCGTGCCCGACGAGGCGAGCGGCGCAGGCGGCGGCTCCGGCGAAGGCGGCGCGGGGGAAGGCGGCGGCGCGGGCGGCGACGGCGGCGGCGCGGGCGGCGACGGCGGCGGCGCGGGGGAAGGCGGCGGCGGTGCAGGTGGCGAAGGCGGCGCGGGCGGCGACGGCGGCGCGGGCGGCGACGGCGGTGCTCCCCGGCCCGGGGGCGGCACGCCGCGGGCGCACGGCAACGGCTGCGGGCTGGCGGCGAGCGCCGAAGGGGCAGCGGCGACCTCGTCCGCCTGGCTGCTCGCAGCGATGCTCCTCGCCGGCCGCCGGCGTCGGCGGCGATAGGGAAGCGCGACCGCCGCGCTCGGTTCAGATGACGTCGGATCCCGGCGCCCGGTATGGCCGAGCCCAGCGCCGCTAGAGCGGAGCTCAGCGTCTGGTGCGGCGTGGCGCTCCGTCGGCGCGGGCGGCTTCAGCCCTCGAAGACGCTGGTGCCGGCGCCTCCCCCCGCCCCGGCCATCGCGGGCTGGCGCGGCTCCGCGACGCCCGCGCCGCTCGTTCCGCTGCTCGCATACCGCCTGCCAGCCCGGTCCGAGCCCTTCAGCACGGGGCCGCGGATGGTCTCGACGGCGTCGGCGGGTGCATTGGAGATCTCCAGGTTGGAGAGCACCGCAGACACCACCCGAAGCCACTGGTTGCGCGCCGCCAGGATCGTCGCGTTCACGACCGGCGCCGTCTTCTCCTTGGCGGCGAGCTCGTCCCGCTGGTGCTCGATCGCGGAGATCTCCTGGCCCGACGCGATCCACCGCTGCGCCGTGTGGAGCAGCGTTCGCTTGCCGGGCGCCGGGATCGTCTTCAGGAACTCGGCGATCGAGGGCTCCTCGTCGAGCAGCCGGGCGATCCGCGCCGTGTTGCCCGACTCCGCGGTGGGCGACGCCTTGATGATGGCGAGCCCGCTCGGGAACAGCCTCGCCTCCACCTGATCACAGATCGCCGCCCGGCCGGTGTCCGGTGGATCTTCCGCCAGGCAGTGCTCGCGGTGCGCGTCGATGCCGTACGAGACCGCCTTGGCCAGATGATCGTGGCGCTCATCGACCCTCGCGAGCTCCTCGTTCAGGGCCGTCATCCTGGCCGACGCGCTCGTCTTGCTCGGCCGGACCGCGACCACGGCGGCGTGGACCTCGACCACCTTGTCGTGCAGCCCGGCGATCTCCGGTATCGACAGGAACAACCGCCTTCGCTGGGCGTTCTCGACCCACGGAGCCACGAGCGCGACCATCTCTTCGATCATCAGGTGCTTCAACATCGCAAAGGCCTCCTCCCCGGGGGGAACAGCGTGTCGGGTCAGGGAAGCCCTGGTTCAGCGACCTGTCGATGACACCCGATTACCACCGGGGCGCGGCTCACTCCGGTTGGAGCGCCGAAAAGCGCTGTGAGATGGGGGCCTTGGCCGGCGCGCGTCGCGAGCCGGAGGGGACGTCCCGATCTGGCGTCGCCGCGGGGCGCCGCGAGCGGCGGCGCCCCCTCGGTCAGGGCTCCTTCGACCCCGACGCCGACCACGGCCCGCACGTCGGCAGCCCCGCGGCCTTCTGGGGGCACGCCGCCGTCGCCGACGAGGTCACCACGGCCGCGATCCTGTCCGCCATCCGCCCGCACACCGCCAGCGGCAGCTGTATCCGCCCGTCTGCGCCGACCTGGAAGCCATCGGCGCTTCCGGCGTCGAGCGCCACAAGGCACCTGCTGTCCGGGTCATCGTCGTCGTCGCAGATGCCGTCGTGCGAGGTGGTCTCCAGCGCGACGTTCGTCGTGGCGTCGCCCTCGATGGTGCACGCCGCCGTGTCGACCTCCACCGGCTTCGCGTCCTTGAAGCAGGCCGTCACGTCGAAGCAGTCCCCGTCCCCTTCGCCCTTGCCGCCGCCGTAGACGTTGCCGGACCAGTAGTCCGGCAGCGCGCTCGCGTCGATCGTCTTGGGCACGCACGCCCCGGCGACGCAGGTCTGCCCTTCCTCGCAGAGCGTGCTCTCGACATCGCCGCTCCCCTCGCTGCTCCCCGAGTCGTCGCAGAGGAAGTTGAGCGGCAGGGTCAGCAGCGCGACGCGGTTCTTCGGGATCTTCGTGACCGCCTCGCGCAGGATGCGCACCGGGCCGAGCGCATCCTGGACGCGGGCGCTGACCTTGATCGTGATGGATTCGCCCCCGCCGCTCGCGGAGTAAAAGCCGATCGTCGCCGGCAAACGCGCGCCAGGCTCGGAGTCGCCGAGCCGCTCGTAGGCAGAGTCGAACTTGCCGGTTCCGCCCTCGAACACCTGGACCTGGAGGACGTCGAAGTCCTTCGGCAGGGAGAGATCCGTCGAGATGGCCAGGACGATCTCGTCGGGCGGAGAGCAGCCCCCGCACGCGAGCGCGGCGAGCGCGGCGAGCGCGGCGAGCGCGGTCAGGCGGCCGCGGCTCATCGGCCACCTCCGAAGGGGATCGCAAACGAGGCGCCGCCCCGCGCCGAAAGGGGGACCGAGCCGGGCGTCGTGTTGCCGGCGACCGGCGGTTCCGGCCCGAGGACCCCGAAGCCGACCAGGAGCGCGCCCGCGAGCACGGCCACGCCGCCGCCGATCCAGAGCCACGTCGCGACGTTGCTCTCCTTGGGCCTGGGCACCAGCGAGACCTGCACGCGGCGCGTCTGGTCGTCGAGGATCATGACCTCGGACTGGTGCGACTCCATGCCGGACGCCGTGACGCGGAGCGTGTGGCCGCCGCTCGCCACCGTGCCCTCCCAGGTGCCGCGACCCACGACGCGGCCGTCGAGGGAGATGACCGCTTCCGGCCCCGCCGCGACGATGAGCCGCCCCTCGTGGACCTCCTTCTCCAGCGTGGCCTTCACCGTGACCACGCCGCCGCCCGCCACCTGCTCGGTCACCTCGACGTCCTTGAAGCCCTTCTTGGTCACCCGGATCCTGCGGGCGCCGATGTCGAGCAGGACGGGCTCGCGCAGCGGGGTCTGGCCGACCTCCTGGCCGTCGACGAGGACCGTGGCGCCCGCCTCGCTCGCCTGGAGGTCGAGGCGGCTGACGTAGGCCTTGGTCGCCTCGATGAGGTCGGCGGCGTCCTTGCGGTCCTGCTCGGTGAGCTGCGGGCCGGCGTCGCGGAGGAGCTGCTCGATCGTCGCCAGGAGGCGCGTGTAGCGCTTCAGGTTCTTCTGGCAGAGGGCGATGTTCCAGAGCAGCCGCGGGTCGCGGGAGAGCTCGTAGGCGCGCTCGAACTTGATGATGGCGTTGCCGTAGTCGCCGTCGTTGAACAGGATCCGCGCCGCCTCGTACTCGGCCTTCGCTTCACCCGTGAGCGTCTCGGAAGGCGGCCGCTGGACTGCCGGCGCGCTCGCGGCAGGCGCCGCCGCGGCAGGCGCGGGCTGGGCGCCGGCGCGCGCGGGCTGCGGTGCGGCGGGCCCGGGCTGCGCAGCCGCGGGCGCGGGCTGGGCGCCGGCGCGCGCGGGCTGCGGTGCGGCGGGCCCGGGCTGCGCAGCCGCCGGGGCGGACCCCGCCAGCGCGGCGCCGCCGAGCGCGAGCGCGGCGCAGACACGGAAGCACCTGCGGCCCCGCGGCGGGAGCCGTTCGCTTCCAGGCCAACTCATTGGATCTTCCCTCTCTCGTTCAGTCTGTCGAATGCGCTCGGGTTGGCGGTCCCCTGCGACGCGGCGGTCGTGGTCGGCGCGGCCGCCGACGGCGACGCCGCCCCGGTCGACCGGGCCGAAGGTGCCGCAGAGGCCCTCGGCCGGGGCGTCGCCAGGACAGGCGCCGCGCTCGCCGATGCGGTCGCCGACGGCGCGGCGCTCACCGACGGGGCGGCGCTCGCCGGCGGCGCCGCGGTCGCCGCCGAGGCCAGCGCGGTGACCTCCGGGGCTACCGGGGGCGGCAGCGGCGCCGCGACGGGCGCGGGCGGCTCGGCGGAGGGGAGGGCGGCCGTGGCCGACGGGGCGACGGCCGGGTCCTCCGTGCCGCCGTGGAAGGTGACCACGCGCAGGACCCCGCCGAGCACCGCCGCGACGCCCACGCCGGCGAGCGCGAGCACCAGGCCGGTCCGCTTGCGACCGGGAGAATCGGAGCCGCCAGCCGCCCAGCCAGGCGCCGTGGCCGCCGGACCGGCCGTGTGACCGACCGCAGCGCCCGCCGTGTGGCCAGCGGACACGCCGGCCGTGCGGCCGCCCGCGGCGTCTGCCGGCGGCATGCTGCTCGGCCGCACCTGCGCCGTCGCCGCGGGGACGCTGCTCGCCCGCTCCTGCGCCGTCGGCCAGGGGGGAACGCTCATCCGCTCGCGCGCGGCGCTCGCCCGGTCGCGCCAGGCGACCGCGGGCACGAGCCCCAGCGTCCGCTCGATCCGCTCGAGCGACGCGAGCGCGAGCGGAGGGCCGAAGTCGACGATCGCGACCGCGAGCTCGGCGACGGACCGGAAGCGCTTCGCGACGTCCTTCTCGAGGCAGCGCAGGATCGCCGCCTCTAGGCCCGGCGGCAGGTCGCGCCGGAACGTGCTCGGCGACGGCGGCGCCTCGGTGTTGATCATCAGGATGAGCTCGGACAGCGAGGTCGCGTCGAACGGGACGCGCGCCGTGAGCAGCTGGTAGAGGATGGCGCCGAGCGACCAGATGTCCGCGCGCGTGTCGACCGTGCGCGCCGAGCGCATCTGCTCCGGGGCCATGTAGAGCGGCGAGCCGAGCACCATCGCCGTCTTCGTCAGCCCGAGCTCCGGCTCGCCGCCGGCCGCCGACGGCTCCGCGAGCGCCTTCGAGATGCCGAAGTCGAGCACCTTCACCATGCCGGAGCCGTCGGCCCCGCGTGCGAGGAACAGGTTCGCCGGCTTGAGATCGCGGTGGATGATCCCGGCCGCGTGCGCCTCGGCGATCGCCTCGCACGCCTCGAGCACGTAGCCCACGGCCTCCTCCAGCTCGAGGGGGCCGCGCTCGCGCAGCGTCTGCTGGAGGTCGCTCCCATCCAGGTACTCCATCACCATGAACGGCGCGCCGGTCTCCAGCGTCCCGACGTCGAGCACGCGCGCGACGTGCTCGCTCTTCAGGCGCACCGCCGCGCGCGCCTCGCGCACGAAGCGCTCCACCATCTCGGCGTTGGCGCCGGGATGGAGCAGCTTGATGGCGACCCGCTGGTGGAGCTGCTCGTGCAAGGCGGCGACGACGACGCCCATGCCCCCCTGCCCGAGGATGCGCTCGACCCGGTATTTCCCCGACAGAATTTGGCCTTCGGCAACCGGTGCGCTCACGGACGCTCCTGCGTTGGGGCGGCCTTCAGGCGCCACCATCGCCACGTTATCCCGGGGGCCACCTTATTCCATCCGGTGCTGGCATCCAAGACCTGCCGCCCGGGGGACCGGGAAGTGGGCCGGGCCGGTCGCCGGCGCGGACGGGCCGCCGTCGGAGCATCGCTCTGCGCGCTTTGCGCGCTCCCCCGCGCGCTGCGCGCTCCCCATCGCCGCCCGGGGCGACTACCCTACGCGCCATGCCCCGCATCGCCAACGTCGAGCGCAAGACGCGCGAGACCGACATCCGCATCGAGATCGATCTCGACGGCCAGGGCCGCTCGTCGATCAAGACGCCGCTCCCCTTCCTCACGCACATGCTCGATCAGATCGCCCGCCACGGCCTGTTCGACCTCACCATCCACGCCGAGGGAGACGTCGAGATCGACGGCCACCACACGACCGAGGACTGCGGCATCACCCTGGGGACGGCCGTGCAGAAGGCGCTCGGCGACAAGGCGGGGATCGCGCGTTACGGCGAGGCGACGCTCCCCATGGACGAGGCGATGGCGCAGTGCGCGCTCGACCTCTCCGGCAGGCCGTACTTCGTCTGGCGCGTGCCGCTGCCCAAGGCGAAGCTCGGCACGTGGGACGTCGAGCTCGCCCCCGTGTTCTTCGAGGGCTTCGCGCGCGGCGTGGGCGCGAACCTCCACGTCCGCCTCATCGAGGGGGACAACCTGCACCACATCGTCGAGATCTGCTTCAAGTCCTTCGCCAAGGCGCTGATGAAGGCGACCCGGATCGAGCCGCGCGTCGCCGGCATCCCGTCCACCAAGGGGAGCCTCTGAGCCATGCAAGCGATCGCGCTCGTCGACTTCGGGATGGGTAACCTGCGCTCCGTGGAGCGGGCGCTCCTCCAGGCCGCCGGGGACGCCGGCGCGCCCTGCGCCGTGACGCGCACGGGCGATCCGGACGTCATCGCGCGGGCGGACAAGGTCGTGGTGCCAGGCCAGGGCGCGTTCCGCGACTGCGCGGCCGCGCTGGCGAACGGCCTCGGCGAGGTGCTGCGCGAGCAGATCCGGAAGGGCACGCCGTACCTCGGCATCTGCCTCGGCATGCAGGCGCTCCTCGACGCGAGCGAGGAGGCCGAGGGCGCGCGAGGGCTCGGCGTGTTCCCGGGCGTCGTCAAGCGCCTCACCCCGGAGCTGGGCGCGCCCGACGCGAGCGCGCCGGTCGGCGTGCCCTGGGCCGGGATCAAGATCCCTCACATGGGGTGGAACCGCGTCGCGATCACCCGCGAGGTGCGCGGTCCGCTGCGCGCGTTCGCGGGCGAGGACCCGTTCGTCTACTTCGTCCACAGCTACCACGCCGTGCCGGACGACCCGGCGCTCGTCGCAGCCACGACGCAGCACGGCTCGCACCGGATCACCGCGGCGCTCGAGCGGGACAACGTGACCGCGACGCAGTTCCACCCCGAGAAGAGCCAGGACGCCGGCCTGCGCCTGCTCGTCCGGTTCCTCGACGGCTGAGCCGAGCGCTGGTCCTGCGCGTCAGAACTCCCGACGTGAATTCCGCCGTTTCATCCGCGCGGTCCGCGCCCGGTCGAGCAGCGGGAGCTCAGTGGTTACCGAAGGGCCTGCTGAACCAGACGTTCGCGATCGAGCCGAGCCGCTCGGCGACGAGCGCCGCCGTCGCCGTGTCTCCCGGCAGCACGAAGACACGGAAGCCGGCGATCGAGGCATCGGGCGCCCATGCGTGCAACGCCGAGGCGACCGCCGGCTCTTTCCTGAGCGCATGGAGCGCTTGCTGCGCGAGCTCCCTCTGCTTCCGCGTGTGACAGCCGGGACGCAGCTCGACCGGGACGCGCCTTGAACCCGGAATCTGGGCCTGAATCGATGCCCAGTCCTGAAAGTCCGGCTCGAAGACGACGACGATCGACCGTCGCTTCCGCTCGGGCACGACCCCGATGAACGACGGGTGCTTCGAGAGCAGATCGTGCAGCGGTTGGTAGTCGGTCACGCGGAGCTCTGGCCATGCCATCTCGCCGACAGGGCTCGTGCCGCCGGGGGCCTGGACCTCCGGCTCGCAGTACGGCTGCAGGTTCACGCCGACCGCGTGACCCTCCGTGATCTTGTGCTGCGCGCGCTGGATCGTCTCGAGGGTGACCGGGCTGAAGGCCGCTCGATCGGCGACGGGAGGGACATCGCTCGATGATGGAAGCTCCCGCTCTGGATGATCTCGAGCGCTCGCCTGAGCTCGCCGCCGCTCCTGCAGCTCGGCTGCACCACCAGCGGCGCGGTGGGCTCCAGCCGCTGCAGTCTCTCTGCCACTGACGTGAGCTCGGCGCGCAGCGGCCTTTGCACCGGCGTTCCGCCCGCTGACCGAACCTCGCTCGTCTCCGGTCCTCGTTCCTTCGCATTCTCTCGCGCTCTGCCCTGCTCCGGGACAGGCCAGTTCTGCCCGCGCGAGGCGGCCACGAAGCGATGCAGAAATCCGGCCATCCCTGGCCGGACTTCTGTCGAGCGGAAGTGATCACTGGTGATGGCGCTGCGGGCGGTGGTGCGCGGGCCTGACGTGCGCGAGCTTGAGGTGCGCCGCGGCGCCGCGCGGCTCGGGCGCGCGCGGGCAAAGGCGCCGTGAAGGGAGCGCGCGCCCCCTGCGCGCCGCGCGATCGCGCTCCGCCGGCCGCGGCCCGAGGGGGAGGTCGACGATGAACGCCGCGCCGCGCCCGAGCTCGCTCTCCACGCGGATCGCGCCGCCGTGCGCGCGCGCCGCGGCGCGCGCGATGTACAGGCCGAGCCCCAGGCCGCCGAAGCGCTCCACCGGGACCGCGCGCTCGAAGCGCGCGAAGATCCGCTCCTGGTCCTCGCGCGCGATCCCCATGCCGTGATCGCGCACGATGAGCCGCGCCCACAGGCGCGTCGCGCGCACCTCGACCGTGATCGGCTTGTCCTCGCCGAAGGTGATCGCGTTCTTGATCAGGTGGAACGCCATGCGCTCGATCTGGGACCGATCCCACCGCCCGACGACCGCGCCCTCGGCCGCGACCGCGATGGCGCAGCGCGCTGACGGCCGGTGCGCGACGGCGGCCGCGACCACCTCGCGGACGAGCACGGCGAGGTCGACCCGCTCGCGAGCCGGGTCGCGCTGGAGCGGCTCGGCGCGCCGCGCCTGGAACATGTCGTCGCACAGCCTGGCGAGCCGGCCGAGCTGACGGTCGAAGACAGCCAGCATCGCCGCCGCCCACGTCGGGGTCTTGTCGGGCTCCTGCTCGCTCATTCGCTTCGTCAGCTGGAGCTGCAAGAGGAGCGAGGTGAGCGGCGTCCTGATCTCGTGCGCGGCGAGCACGAGAAAGTCCTCCCGCAGCCGGGCGATGTCGTCCCCGACCGGGGCGGCGGGGACGTGATCATCGAGTTTGTCGCAGAGCGCGGTCATGGCAGAGCCTGCTGGGGGGGAGTTGACGTGTGCTTCCGCATGTTCGGCAAAGCATGACGCGTGCCGTCGATGGGCGTTCGCCGATTGCAACTTCCCGCGGCAGGAGAGGCCCACGTCTGCCGAGCGGACGCGCGTCAAGACGTCGCTTTCTCGCCTCCTCCTGCCCCCCCGGCTGCGCAAATTCCTGCTGTCAGCGGGGTTCCGGGCAGCGACGCCTCGGGCGGCACCGGAGCGCCAGAGGGGCGCGGCGCAGCCCGGTCCGGGTCCACCCTTGCTTGCAGGTCAGGTCCCGTGGAGCAGCTTCTTGCTCATGCAACACCAGAGCGGAGAGCAACACCAGGGCGGAGGACCAGGAGCCAGGGCTGAGGCCCGCGGGTCCATGAGCGAGCTGCACGCGATGCTCCGGGAGTTCGACACTGCCATGCTCGTGACGGTCACCCCCGAGGGGCTGATGCGCGGGCGGCCGATGGAGATCCAGGAGCCGGCCGAGGTGATGGACTGCGATCTCTGGTTCGTGACGCGCGAGGAGACGCCGAAGACGGGCGAGATCGCCCGCGAGCAACAGGTCGCGGTCTGCTGCTACAGGCCGCGGGATCGGGCGTACATCTCGATCTCGGCGCGCGCGGTGATCGACAGGAACGAGGAGAAGATCCGGAGTCTCTGGAAGCCCTCGTGGAAGGCGTGGCTGCCGGACGGCCCGGACCACCCCAACGCGGCCATCCTGAAGCTGAGCGTCGAGCGCGCCGAGTACTGGGAGCCCGAGGGCGGGCGGCTCCGGATCCTGTACGAGAAGGCCAAGGCGCTCGTTCAGGGGAAGCCGGCGGACGAGAAGCTGAATCCGCCGAAGCACATCTGAGCGCCGCGCTGCCGCCGCGGCTCGGCCGCCCGCGCCGGGTGCTCGCCAGACGCCCGTGGCGGCCCGGCGGGCACCCCGGCGCCTCGCGAGGGCCGGCTCGGGCGCGCCGGCGCGCGCTCACCCGGAGCGCAGCGCGGACAGGATCGCCTTCGCGAACCGCGCCACGACGCCGGCGGGCGCGTGCTCGAAGAAGAAGTAGGGCTCGATGAGCTCGAGCTCCATGAGGTGGAGCTCGCCGTCACGGAGAAAGCCGTCTACCCGCCCGTAGACCGGCGCGATCGGGGCCGCGGCGAGCGCTCTCCTGGCGGAGGCGACGAGCCCGGCAGGCGGCTCCTTGCCCTCGATGGACGCGCCCCAGATGTTCTGTGATCGGTAGTCCCCTTCCCTCGGCTTCTTCAGCACCACGTGTGTCGGCTCGCCCGCGACGAAGAGCACCGACCACTCGCCGGAGCGCGGAACCTCGTCGAAGAACGGCTGCGCGAGCAGCCCCGAGCGCCCGAGGATGTCGCGCGCCAGGGCCTCGATCTCCGGCGCGCGATCGAGATCCGCCGAGAGCGTCTTCCAGGCTCCGCCGGAGATCGACGGCTTGATCACGGACCGGCGCCACCCTTCGTCCCTGAGCCGATGGACGACAGCCCGCGCGTCGCTGCCGGCGGGGAAGAACACGAACGGCGCCACGCGCACGCCCGCGTCCCGCAGATCGACAAGATAGGTCTTGTCGTGGTTCCACTTGACGAGCCTGGCGTCGTTGATCGTCCGGACTCCCTGGGCGGTGAGGCGATCCAGCCACGACACGAAGCGTCGAGGCTCGTGGAAGTAGTCCCAGGCGAGCTTGGGGACCACGGCGTCGAACGCCGACCAGTCGACGGAGGGGTCGTGGAAGGTGCGCGCGGAGAGCTCGACCCCGAGCTCTGCGAACGCTGCCCGGAGCACGACCGCCTCGTCGACCTCCGCCGCGGCCGCGCTGAGCTCCGCGTGATTCTGAGCGACAATGAGGGCAACCTTGTTCATCGACGTCATGCAGGACCAGCCTCTCCGATGGTCGACGGCGCGGGAACCTCAGTAAACGTTATCAGCCTGGTCGGGGATGACCGCGCCAGCCTCGTCGAGGCACGGGCCGGCGACGCCGTCCGCGTCCACGCAGGCGGTGGTCGAGCAGGGGTAACCGGAAGCGAGGTGGCCCCTGGGCTGGATGAACATCGGATTGACCAGCCAGGTGCCGGCGTGATTCCGGTACGCGTTGCACATCAGCTCTTTCTTGTTGCGGTTGATCGCGAGCCTGAGGCCGGTGGCGTCCTGGAGAAAGCTGACGTCGGTGTCCGAGTCGCCGGCCCCGAAGACCTGACGCTTCAGCGCGTCCGGGTTCTTCTCGATCGCGCCCGGGCCCGCGTCGCCGAAGATCACCTTGTTGATCCAGCAGCGCTTTCCTTCGATGTAGGTGATCAGGCTGTTCCCGGTGGACTCGCCGGCGCCGTCGTTGGTGCCGTCGGGGACCGGGCCGCACCCCTGCAGATCGTACGTCAGAGCGCCGCTCTCGGTCGTCACCTGCCGGATGCCGATGACACGGTCCGCGTCGACGTTCACCATGGCCGCGAACGGCTCGACGACGGACTGCGGAGAGGCCGACACCACCCACACGTCGAACCCGTTCTTCTGCAGCGTGTCGATGAGGTCCCGGACGGGATCGTAGATCCGGAGCCAGGCGGTCAGCCCCGTCCGCGTCCCCACCGTCTGTACCGAGCCCTCTGCTGCCGCCAAGCTCTCCTCGATCGCCGAGGCGGCGAAGGCCGATACCTCGTCCGGCGAGCGACCCGCCCCGAGCTGCGCGAACCAGGCGTACCCAGGCTCGAGGGTGCGGTGGTTGTATCCGGCGAAGGCGGCCTCGCCGCCGCTTGTCTCACCGTCGACGTAGACGCTCAGGATCTCGTCGGCGCAGGCGTCCGCCGTGCTCGTGGGCAGCGGCTCGCCAGGATCCGCGGCGGCGCCGCACGCCTCGCCCAGCGCCGAGACCGCGGCGGCCGTGAGGTAGGGGCTCGTGCGCGCCCAGTTACCGTCCGGCGGCTGGAGGATCTTGTCATGCAGGAGCATCCAGAACATCGTTGCATCTCCAACGTCGTTCTTGATGACGGTATTGTCCCAGTCGAACACGGCGACCGGCTTCCTGTCGGTGTCGTAACCTGGGCTCGAAGCGCCGTGCTCGTCGATCATGGCATCGAGCCGCTGCCGGTTGTCGCCGTACCACTCGAGCGTCGAATCGAGGTCGGGCAACGCCTCGCCACCACCGCTGCCGCCGCTGCCGCCGCTTCCAGCGGTCGACGCGGCGTCGCCGCCCGTGCCCGTCGTGACAGCGGATGTCGTCGCGGAGCTGGTGGTCAGCCCCACCGGCGCCGTGGCCTCGTCGTCGCCGCAATGCAGCAGCAGCAGCGAGAGCGGCGCCACGAGCAGCGTGGCGATGTGAACCCTCAGCGCCTGTCCAAGCATGGAACGATCTCCTCCTGAGCCTCAGGAGATACGCTACCAGAAGAGGAGCTCCAGCGTCGCGTGGCCCCGATCACAAGAAGCGAAGTAGACCGGCCTGCTCCATCGGCGTGCAGCACGTCGCCGGCGGTAGCCCCGGGCGCGCTCCGGAAGAGCGCACATCGTGCGCTGGAGCGCCCGGATGAGGCGAGAGCCGGGTGCAGGCGCCGGCCGGTTCAGCGCGGCAGCGCGGCGCCGAAGAGGTGGCCGAGCGCGCCGGTGAGCGAGTCGTCGTCGTTGCTGCCGACGACCAGCTCGGCGAGCTGCCTGAGCGATCGTGGGCTGTGCCCCATCGCGATCGGAAGACCGCAGGCCGCCAGCATGGGAATGTCGTTCTCGCCGTCGCCGGCCGCGACCATCTCGCGCGCGGAGATCCCGCGGCTTGCGGCGATGAACGCGAGGGCGCGCCCCTTGTCCGTCTCGCTGCGCGTGACCTCGATGTAGTTGCGCTTCGAGCGCGCGACCGCGACGCCGGCGTCGAGCGCCGCGAGCTCCTGCGCGAGCCAGGCGCCGTCGCCGCGCTCCTCGTCCGTTATCAGCAGGATCTTGTCGGTGACGGGGCGGCTCGCGAACCCGACGTCGACCGACGGCGAGAAGCCGATGATCTCGGCCTCGATACGGACACGCGGGTCGACAGCTTGAACGATCCAGTCGAAGCCCGCGTAGAGGTTCAGACTGACACGCTCGTCCCGCGCGTAGCGCGCCAGGATGTGCTCGACGGCCGACGCCGGCAGCGGCGAGCGGTCGAGTATCCTGCCGTCGGAGCCGATGACGAGGGCGCCGTTCAGCGCCGCCCACGGGCCGTCCAGGCTCAGGCTGCGGGCGAACTCCTCCACGGAGCGGGGAGGCCGCGAGCTGATCAGCGTCAGCAGGATGCCCTGCCCGGCCAACGTCGAGCACAGCGACCGCATCTCGGGAGAGATCGAATGATCGGACCGCAGCAGGGTCCCATCCAGATCGAAGGCAACGCCGCGAAACGTTCGTGAGGTCACGCTCTCCCTCCTGTAGTACCGCCCGCAATGAGAACGGCTGTGCCCAGGCGCGCGACGCGCCCCGAGGCACCGCGCCCCCCCTTGGGGACAGCTCAGATCTTCCTGGGCGGCTCGAACTCGGTGATGGTGTGGAGGGTCTGGTCGACCTTCTCGCCCCGCCGGGGCGGCGTGAGGCCGTCGCCGTGGACCTCGGCGACGATGGCGGTGATGTTGTCCTCCCCGCCAAGACCGTTGGCGAGCGCGACGAGCCGCTGGCACGCGGCCTCGATCGAGGGGGCCTGCTCGATCGCGGTGAGCATCTCGTCGGCCGACAGCTTGTTCGACAGGCCGTCGGAGCACAGCAGCAGGCGGTCGCCGCGCCGCAGGTCGAGCCGCGCGACGCTGGCCTTGACCTCGGGGTCGAGGCCCATCGCCTGCAAGAGCATGCTCCTCATCGGGTGCCGCTCCGCCTCCTCGGGCTGGATCATGCCAGCGTCGATGAGCGCTTGCACGAAGCTCTGGTCGTGCGTGATCTGGAGGATCTGCCCGTTGCGAATCAGGTAGGCGCGCGAGTCGCCCACCTCGGCGACGTGCGCCTCCGTCCCGTGCACGCAGATCGCGGTGAGCGTCGCGCCCATGCCATGACGGCCCGGCTGCTGCGAGGCTTGCCACACCTCGCGGTTCGCTCGCTCCACGGCGCGGATGGTGGCCTCGTCCCAGTTGCCGCGCGCAGTGGACATGGCCCGCCGCAGCGCCTCGACCACGAGGGCGCTCGCGACCTCACCTGCGGCCGCGCCGCCCATGCCGTCGGAGACGGCGAGCAGGACGGGATAGGAGGCTTCGAAGGCGACCGCCTGGGCGGGCGGCGCGGTCTTGGCGACCGACGAGAGATGCGCGATGAGGAGCTTATCCTCGTTGTTTTTACGAACGCGCCCGACGTCGGTAACACCGCAGGCCCTCACCGTGATGTCCTCAGCTCGCTGTACCGTCGATGTCATGTGTTCTCTCCTGTTTCCTTGCTTGTACACCCGAACCCGTCGTTCCCACTGGCCAGCAGGCAACTGAGCGTCGATACGTGCTCGGGGAAAGAGGATCGAGCGCCCGGCTCCCTCCCCAGGAAGGAGCGAGAGCTCCCCGCGGATGGTTCCGTCGCAGGGTGGCAGGCTCGTGTGTCGGAGCCTCGTGGAATTCCTGATGCAGATAAGGCGAGAGCGCAGAAACTGTTGCGTAGATCGCAATCACGCGCCACGGGGAGCGTTCGGTGTGCCCTGAGCGCGTCGCAGATCTCCGCCATCGCTACGTCGTCTGGTGCGGCGGCGGGATACGTCAAGGAGGGTCGCGCGACCTGACCAGCGGCGGCGACGGATTGACCCGGATTCGGTCGCGGGAGGTGGCCCAGCCCCCGGCTGGCCAGCCCGGGGGTGCTCCGGGCTGGCCTGACGGATGGTCGGGCAACCACGGTCGGACGTGGTCACTGGATTGGCGCTGCTCGGGGAACCACCGTCGCATCGGCCGTCATCCGGCCGGTGAGCGGCCGACTCAGGGGATCGCTGCGGACGTGAAAGGAATCGGGAAGAGCTGCCCCGTCCTCCACGCCTCGGCGTGATTCGAGTAATTGCACGTGCGCGGGTCCCCGCTGTTGCCGGTGCTCATCACCCCGAGCGAGCCGTCGAGCGGAGCGAGGTTCCAGATCAGCCGTGTCGCGCTGAGCGAGTCCTGATCGAGCGCGCCGCGCACCCCGCCCGCGGCCTCGAAGTCGCCCGGCGGCCGGTCCAGGATCCCTACCTTCGCGAACCACCCGCCGATGTTGATGGTCTCGACGTCGCCGGTCGCGGGGAAGGTGCCGATGTCGAAGCGCGCGTCCTCGCCCGCGAGCGGGTGATTGTACTTCAGCTCGTGGATCCCGCCCCAGGTCCAGGCGCTCACGTCCGAGCCGAGGGCGTCGCGGAGCATCGCGTCCGCCTCGCCGAGGGCGGCGCGGACGGCCTCGTCCCGCGCGGCCCCAGGGTCGACCCCCGCGACGACCCCGAAGTACGGGGCGCGCGGGTTCGCGAGCACGTCGAGGAGGCCGTTGAGCTGGTTCGTGAGGAACACGTTGGGCGCGAAGAACGCGTACTCGTCAGGTCCGATCACGTCCCTCACCGTGTTGCGCAGCAGGATCAAGGTGAGCATCTCGTACACGGCGGCGCCCTGGCTGCTCGCCGCCGCGTTCCCGTCCCACTGCTGCAGGGCCGCCATCGCCGCGGCGGCGCTCGGGTCATCCGCCGGCAGCCCGACGCGCCCGAGCGCGGCCAGGTAGCTGTCGCGCAGCGGCAGCCCGATCGTGGTCTGCGTATCGAGCTGGATCGACGCCATGTCCTGCGGTGTGATCGGCCCCGTCGCCGTGGTGAGGCGGGTCGCGATCCGCTGCGCGCGCCACGGCATGTCCCAGTAGTTGGCGAGGTGGACCGGCCGCCCCTGCGGCGCGTAGTTCCGCGGGACGATCCGGTGGTTCGCCGTCATCAGGATGTGCGAGGGCGGATCGTAGACCGAGGGCAGCTCGGCGTTGGTCGCGTACCCGGTCCACTCGTGTCCCCCCGTCCCGGGCACCGGATAGAGCGCGTTCAGCGGGCTCTCTCGCTGCGGCGCGAGCCCCGAGTTCTGATAGCCGATGTGACCGTGCTCGCCCGCGTAGTCCGCGAAGATGAAGTTCCAGCCGATGCTCTGCTTCAGCGCCGCCGTCCTGAACTGCGTCCAGTTGAGCGCCGCAGGCATCTCGAAGTAGCCGTCGACCTTCCACTCCGGCTGACCCGCGGTCGACTTGAGCGCGAGGGTGCCGAACGACTCCAGGCCATCCAGGCCGTCGTTGAGGACCGGGCCGTGGGGCGTCGCGCGGAACGTCCGCTGCACGTCCGCCTGCCCCTTCACGCGGATCGTCTCCACGCGCCGGGTGACCGGCTTCCACTGGCCGTTGACGAGCGCCTCCTCGCCTCCGCCGCTCGCGCCGCGCAGCGTCTCCACGTAGAGATCGACGCTGTCGAAGAGCGAGTAGGTCGGCACCCAGGCGATGCGATCGGTGTGGCCGCTGATGAACCCGGGGAAGCCGGGCACCATCCAGCCCGCCACGTTGTACTGACCGCTGATCTTGAGCTGCGCCACGTAGACGGCGGACGGGGTCGAGTGAGGGAAGTGCGGGTCGGTCGCCAGGAGCGGCTTGCCGGTGGAGGTGAGGTGTCCGTCGACCGCCCACGCGTTGCTCGCGCGCCCGCTCGCGGGCGCCATGCGCCGGGCCTGCTCGGTGACCCGGCGCGCGCCGTCCAGGCAGGTCGGCGGCGGCGGGTTGACGATGGTCGCCGACGGCGCGGTCGGGCCGGGCGGCACGAGGAACTGCGAGATCGGGTTCAGGTTGCCCTGCGCGTCGAACAGCGACACGTCGTCCGGGGCCTCCTTGATCAGCGTCGTCGCGACGTCGGTCCCCGCGATGGACGCCACCGCCGCGCGCTCGAGCTTGGTGAACCAGGTCAGGGTGTCGAAGGTGACGCCCACGTAGATGTAGGCGAGGACGCTGTCCTCGGGCGTCCACGGAGCCGGCTCGTAGCCGAGGGTCTGGAACTCGAGAGGCAGGCCGCTGCTAGAAGCCTTGGCCGTGGAGATGTACTGGTTCACGCCAGCGGCGCAGCCCTGCAGGACGCGCTTCGTCCGGGAAGCGGCGGCCGCGTAGCGCGCCGCCGCGAACGCCGGCAGGTTCTGCGCGCGGGCGAGGAGATCCTGACCGAGGATGCTGTCGCCCTCGCCGGGTCCGTAGATCTCCGCGAGGCGCCCCTGAGCGCTGCGGCGGAGCACGTCCATTTGAAAGAGCCGGTCCCGCGCCATCGCGTAGCACAGGCCGGCGTAACCGGCCTTTTCGTCCCATGCGGTGACGTGGGAGATCCCCTGGTCGTCCACACGGATGTACGTCACGCCCAGATCATCGATGGCCACGGCGGTCTGCTCATCCGCCTCCTCGCCCACCTCGCCATCCTGGACGACGCTGCACGCAGCAGCCGACAGCAGGAATGCCACGCCGGTCATTCGCCTGATCATGCCCATCTCCTTCTGCTGGCCTTCTCGCAAAGGCCGCAATTCACAGGTCACCTGCGCCACGCTCACCCTGCGCCGCCGGCCCCTCTGCGATGCGCGCGCGGAGAGCGACTGAAGTGCAATATGCCGCCCTAGACGAACAGGACGGCGTTCAAAGCGATCCCCGAGAGGCAGCGGACAAGGCGAACGAACGAGCCTCCCACGTTGCCTTCACGTACCTCGGAGAAGCTGATAGGAACTAACCAATACGATTCGAAAGTCAAGCTCCCCGTGTATTCGCGTCTACCCTCGATACAGCCGCACTGTATATGGACACTGACAGGCACCCTCTAAAGCGATCTAGGGTGCCAGGCTGCAAAGGCAATGCTCGCAAAATCTGCAACCTAGCACCGGCTCGATAACGCGCCACGCCGATGCCGTGCTGAACGCCCCCCGACAGCCGCCCGCGGCGCTCGCGGCGCTATGACTAGGCACGTCCTGTGCTCCCTGTGATGGTCACGCGGTGACGTGGCGTTATCGACGGCGCCGCAACGTTGCACGCGGCATCCATCGAAGCAAGGAAGCGTCGTCGGGCCGCGACGTCACGCCTCGAGAGACCGTTCCTGGTGGCGTTTTCCTCCGCGCCGGACTGGCGCGGCACCGCGCGTCTCGCCAGTCAGGAGCCGTCGGGCAACAGCAGAGACATCGTGAGAGGCATCAGGAGAAGTCTCGTCGATACACCCTGGAGCCAGCATGTCGTCGGCCGGGCAGCACGGAGACGACCAGCCCGCGATGGCCTGGTCGGGCTTCCGTCTGCCGATGGCCGACGCTCATGAGGTATCATGGCGGAGGAGACAGCGCGCGGCGCGAGCACGGAGATGTCGTGTGCACGGGCCTGCCTTCTCCGGCGGGCCTCGAGTCCGCGTGCCCCCTCCTCGGCGCGCCTCAGGTCCGGATGTCGTCGCCTCGGCAGCTCGGGGCGCGCGCGCCGTCGACCGTGCCGCCGTCGTCGAGCGCCGCGCAGATCTCCGTGAAGCTATCGAACGGCGTGCGCGGCACCCCGTCACGGGCGCAGAGCGCGTCGAGCGCGCTGCCCTGGACCGCGAAGATGCGGTCGCAGCGCCGCGCTGCGGGGTAGTCGAGCCGACCGTCGCCGATGTAGACCGTGGCGGTCTCGCCGGTCGCCGCCTTCAGCTGATCGAGCACCCTGATCTTGAAGTCGTCCCCAGGGCCGAGAGGCACCGCCTCCGGCACGCTGACCCGCCAGCGCCCGTCGAAGACGGCATCGAAGCAGGAGAACGCCGTACCCGGCGGCAGGAACTCGCGGATGTAGAACGGCAGGCCGTGGCTGATCACGTGGAAGACCCACCCGCGGCGAGCGCAGAGCGCCAGCAGCTCCTCGAAGCCGGGGCGCAGCGCGGCGTGGGGGCGGAGCTCGTCCACCAGCTCGAGCGCGGAGCGATCCACGTCGGCATAGCCGCGCTGGAGGAGCTCGATCGCCGTGAGCTGGCCGCCGCCAGCAGGCGAGAGCAGCACCTTCCGCCAGTCATAGCGGAGGTGAGCGTCCCAGATCCGGTTCGTCAGGTCGTCGCTGGTGATGGTGCCGTCGAAGTCGCTGAGGATGAGCACGATCGCTGATTGTGCACAGCTGCGCACCGGACGCCACCGCCGGCTACCTGGCCGGTCGATCATCGCATCGCATCGCATCGCGGCGCCGCGGGCCGCCTGCCCCGCCGCGCGGCCGATCTGGCAGCCGCGCCGCCGTCAGGTCAACCGATCAAACCGCGACGGGGAACGGGTTCCGCTCGTGGAACCCGGTCTGGTGGAAATAGGGGTACGCCAGCCTCGTCTTGCTGGCGGCATCCAGCTTTGCCACCTGCTCCGGCGTCAAGCTCCACCCGACGGACCCAAGGTTCTGCCGAAGCTGCTCCTCGTTCCGGGCACCGATGATCACGTTCGCGACGCTCGGCCGCTGCAGCAGCCAGTTGATCGCGATCTGCGGGACGGTCTTGCCCGTCTCCTTCGCCACCTCATCGAGCGCGTCGACCACGCGATAGAGGTACTCGTCGTCCATCTGCGGCCCATTCTCGACGACAAGCTTGTTCCGGAGCCGGCTGACCTCCGGCAGCGGCTGCCCGCGCCGGATCTTCCCGGTGAGCCGCCCCCAGCCCAGCGGGCTCCAGACCACCGCGCCGACCTTCTGGTCGAGCGCCAGCGGCATCAGCTCCCACTCGTAGTCGCGCCCTACGAGCGAGTAGTAGGCCTGGTGCGCCACGTACCGAGAAAGGCCATATTTCTCCGACACAGCCAGCGACTTCATCAGGTGCCAGCCGGAGAAGTTCGAGCAGCCGAGGTAGCGAATCTTCCCCGCTCGAACGAGATCGTCGAGCGTGCCGAGCGTCTCCTCGAGCGGCGTGAGCGCGTCGAAGCCGTGGAGCTGGAAGAGGTCGATATGGTCCGTCTGCAGCCGCCGCAGGCTCGCCTCGACCGACCTCACCAGGTGATACCGCGACGAGCCGACGTCGTTCGGCCCGGAGCCGCTCCGGAAGGTCGCCTTCGTGGAGATGATGACCTGATCCCGCCGGCCCTTGATCGCCTCGCCGAGGATCTCCTCCGCGAGCCCGTCGGAGTAGATGTCCGCGCTGTCGAACATGTTCATCCCGGCCTCGAGCGAGATGTCGACCAGCCGGGTCGCCTCGGCCACGTCGCTCGCGCCCCAGCCCTTGAAGAACTCGTTGCCTCCGCCGAACGTCCCCGTCCCGAGGCTCAGCACCGGAACCTTGAACCCTGACCCGCCGAGCAATCTGAACTCCATGGATCTCCTCCGCTAACCTGGGGGTAACCTCGGAACGCAGGGGAGAGGAACGCCGGATTTCAGATTCTCGCTCCCTTGCCGCGGTCGAAGACGGTAGGAACTCCAACGCGGTACGAAAGTCAAGCGACTTCGCTCACAGACCCACGTCGCGGCGGAACGCCCGCAGGGCCTCCGCGCTCGCCGAGACGCGGAGGCGCTCCTCACGGGACATCTGCCCCAGCGTCCGCGTGTGCCCGGCCGGGACGAACATGGGCTCCCAGTGAATGCCCTCGTCACCCCGCCGCTCGCAGGCGATCTCGCCGAGGACGCTGCCCGTGTAGACGCGGAGCGTCCGGCCGTCGCAATAACATACCTTCTGGACGACGCGCGCAGCGCGCGACTGGCCCGGGGGGATCAGCGAGCAGATCCGGTCCTGGAGCCGCTCCCAGAACGGCTTCACGAGCGGGCCCGGGAAGCCGTTCAGGTGCTCGATGAAGAGCCCGCCGTGCTCCACGAAGAGCGGCACGAGCGCCACCCGATAAGCGGCGATGGCCTTCTCCCGTACGACCGTGTCGAGATCGGAGGAGAGGACCTCGGGGACGTCGAGCCGGAGCAGGCGAAGCGGCGTCGGGCCGCCCGTCCACTCGTGAGCCATGTCCTCCAGCTTGTGCTCGTGGGCGGAGACGAAATAGACCATGACCATCGCCCCTCATCCGTCGAGCGCGTCGAGCAGATCCACCACGCTCTTCGTCTTGTCGTTCGGGTCGAGCTCGATCACGTCGATGTGCCAGTCCTCGAGCAGCGCCGGCTGGATGAGCCCGGCGCCGAAGGTCGCCCAGTACCCGCGGCGGCTCGGCGCGCGCTTCGCGCCAGGAGGGCTGCCCTCGATGCGCATCTGCTCCATGCGATACCAGATGTACCGGATGTCGACGTCGCTGAAGCTGTAGCCGAGGAAGAGGAAGGTGTTGCTGAGCAGATCGGCCCGCAGGCGCTGATCGGGCGCGGCCTCGAGCCGGAGGCGGCTGAAGTACTGGGTCTCGGTCAGCACCACCGTCTCGGGCCAGTCGAGGTCGCCGTGGAACTTGATGACATGACACGCCCCCTGGGCCGGGCACCGCGCGAAGTCGTCGAACGTGGAGAGCGCGACGACCGGCTTGCCTGCATCCCGCAGCGCCTCCTCGATGTGGTGCTCGAAGTTCGTCGTGTAGATCGTGGGGAAGCGGCGGCGCGCAAGCGCCTGGTGCTGGCGCGAGCCCCTGCGGCGCTCGTCGACCTCGCGCGCGTGGAAGCGCGCGCGCAGCTCGGCGATGAAGCGGTCGAGGCCGCCCTCGCACTCCCGGGCGAAGAAGCCGGCGAGCTGCGGGGGCAAGCCGTGAAGCTCGAAGAGCGCAGGCTCGAAGCCGAGCGACTCGCCCATCCATCCCGTCAGCTCCCTCCACATCGGCAGCTGGAGCGGGGCAGAGAAGCCCGCCCCCAGAAACGGGATGAGGCGACCTTCCTGGTAAGCCTGCCGAAGCGGGAGCGCCGCTTGCTCGAGCGTCAGCACAGCCATCGTCGGCCGCGATGGTATCCCCCCGTCGACCTCGCGCAACCGGCGCCCGCTCGACTGGAGACCTTTCCGCGCGTCGCGTCCGCCGCGCGCGGCAGCGCCCGGCCGCGATGCGCCGGGACACGAGCGGCAGAGGCCGGCAGCGCGCGAAGAGCGCGCTCGATGCCGGAGCGCCCGGGGGCGACGACACCCCCGCGACGTCGATCTCAGGCGAGCTGCCTCAGGCGAGCTGCCCCCGCATCACCGTCTTCAGCGCGCTCCGCATGGTGCCGAACGTGCGCGCCTTCTCGATGCCCATCCCGAGCTGCGTCATCGTCTGCGCCACCGCGGGGCGGATGCCGGAGATCAGGCACCTCGCGCCCAGGAGCTCCACCGCGCGGACGATGCGGACGAAGTGATCGGCTATCGCCGAGTCCACGACGTCGACGCCCGTCAGATCGAGGATGGCCACCCGCGCCTGCGTGCTCACGATCTGCTGCAGCAGGCTCTCCGTGATCGACGCCGCGCGGCGGCTGTCGACCATGCCGACGAGCGGCAGCGCCAGCACGCCGTCCCACACCTGGATGATCGGGGTGGACAGCGCCTGGATCATCTCCTGCTGCCGCTGGATCAGCGTGAGCCGGTCCTCGAGCGCCTGCTCGGCGCGCACGCGCTCGGTCACGTCGCGCTCGACCGCCGTCACGCCGTTCGTCTCGGAGACAGGATCTCGCAGGATCGAGAGCTTCGTGCTGAAGAACCGGACCTCACCCCCGCGCTCCCGCGCGTAGCTCACCTCCCGCGGCAGCTCGTCCTGGACGACCCCCGCGACCGCCGCGAGCAGCACGGCGGAGGCCGCCCCCGGCATCACCTCGCTGACGTGCCGGCCGAGCGCGCGCTCGGGCGCGTCGTGGAACGCGGCCTGCTCCTTCGGCACATGGTAGCTCGTGAGTCGGCCCCGCTCGTCCAGCGTGAACACGGCCTCGCTCAGCGAGGCGAGGATAGCCCGCTGCTTCGCCTCGCTCTGCCGGAGCTCCTGCGTCCGCTGCTCGAGGACGCGCTTCGCCTCCTCGTGGTGCGCGGCGCGCAGCTGCGCGAGCTCCGCGCTGATCGTCCTGTCGGAGCGGTAGACGCGGAACTCCACGGACGACGGCTGATCGTCCTCCGCTGACAGGACCTCATCCGCCCAGCAGTTGACCCCGAGGGCGTGCGAGAGCAGGCCGATGATCTTGCCCTGGAGGAACGGGCAGCCCCACCGCACCGACGAGCCGCGCTGCATCTCGAGCTCCCAGGGATTGCGCACGACGACCACCGCGCGCTCGGCTTCCCGATCGAACACGGGGAGCTCGAACCGCCCCCAGCCGCCCGTCGAGACGGCGAGCCCCCAGGCGCGGAAGCCCTCCTCGAACGTCTCGCCCAACGTGGTCACCATGGAGTGGTAATCCTCGTCGGCTCCCATGCTGGAGTTCCGGGCCACGAGCAGGCGGAAGAGGGGGACGCCGACCTCCTCGACGAGCGGCTCCAGCATCCGGAAGAGCGACGGATTGAGCCAGAAGACCACGGAGGGGATGCCGTAGGAGTAGAATACCCCCCGGTCGATGTCGCACAGTTGATTCGCCCGGGACTGCTCCAGGGCGCGGGTCGTCTCCGCTGTCGGCATGCCGCCGAGTATATGCAGGAAGCCTCCGGCGGGGACGTACCGCTCCGTCCGCCCGCGCGCTCCCGTCCGCGTGACGCCGCAGGCTCCCCCGAGGGGACGCCGCGGGACGCGTGACGCATCACGCCAACACAGGTCCTGCCACCGCACCTCACACCGGCGTCGTGTCGCCCGCGCCGAGGCTGACCCGATCGGGCTAGGCGCGGGAGGGCTCGGACCTGCCGAGGGCGGCCAGGCTGGCGATCACCTCGATGAGCGTCGCGGGATCGACCGGCTTCGCGATGTGGACCTGGTACCCCTCGGAGAGCGTCTGCTCACGCGCGCCCTGGCCGGCATAGGCGGTCAGCGCGAGCGCGGGCGTCTTGCCGCCACGCTCGGCGGGGAGCGCCCTGACGCGGCGGATCAGCGCGTGACCGTCCTCGCCGGGCAGGCCGATGTCGCTCACGATGACGTCCGGCCGCCACGGCTCGACCAGATCGAAGCCGTCCCGCGCGACCCCGGCGACGCGGACCTCGGCGCCCGCGCCTGCCAGGAGGCGCGTCATGAGCTCCCGCATGTCGGGCTCGTCATCGACGACGACGACGCGCATCCCGGCCAGCGCCCGCGAGGAGGCCCCGTCGCGGCCCGATCCCGCGGTGGCGAGGCACGGAGCGGCGGGCCGATCGACCGCCGGGATGAGGGGCAGATCGACCGTGAACGTCGCGCCCTGCCCCGGCCCGCCGCTCTCGCCGCGAACCGTCCCGCCGTGCAGCTCCACGAGGTGCCGCGCGATGGAGAGGCCGAGCCCGAGCCCGCCGCGATGGCGGCCGATCGAGCCGTCCCCCTGGCGAAACCGCTCGAATACGTGCGGCAGAAGCTCCGCCCTGATCCCCTCGCCGTTGTCGCTGACGCGGATCTGCGCCATGCCGCCGACCTCCTCCAGCGAGACGGCGACGCGCCCGCCGGAGGGCGTGAACTTGACCGCGTTGCTCAGCAGGTTCCAGACCACCTGCTGCAGGCGGCCGCCGTCCCCCCAGACCTTTCCGGTCATCGGACCCGAGGACATCGAGACGCTGACGCCCTTGGCCTCGGCGGCGAGCTTCAGCGTGTCGAGCGCCGCGCAAACGACCGAGGCGAGGCAGACCGGCCGCGCGTTCAGCGTCATCTTGCCGCTGACGAGGGCGGAGACGTCGAGCAGATCCTCGATGATCTGCAGCTCGGCCCAGCCGTTGCGCTCGATCGACTCGCAGCCGCGCCGCAGGGTGGCCGCGTCCAGCATGCCCTTGCGCAGGAGCTGCGCCCAGCCGACGATGGCGGTGAGGGGCGTGCGCAGCTCGTGGCTGAGCGTGGTGAGGAACTCGTCCTTCAGGCGGTCAGCGGCCTCGGCCCGCTCGCGCGCGGCCTGCTCGCGGGCGAGCAGCGCCTCCCGGTCCTCCTCCGCCCGCTTGCGCTCCGTGATGTCGGTCGATATGCCGCAGACGCCGCACGGCGCGCCGGCCGCGTCGTACAGCGGGCACTTGATCGAGATGTACGCGTGCGGGCCGTCGTCCTGCATCATGACCTCCTCGGCCTGCAGCGGCGTCCGGGCCGCCAGGACCCGCATGTCGAAAGCGCGGAGCGCGTCGGCCTGCGCGGGAGGGAACAGCTCGTGATCGGTCCTGCCGAGGATCGACGGCTCGGTCACGTGGAAGAGCCGCTCGAAGCGGCGGTTGATCAGCAGATATCGCCCCTCGAGGTCCTTCACGTAGACGACGGCCGTCGAGTTGTCGATGATGGCCCGGAGGAGCTCCTGACTCTCGCGCAGGGCCACGAGCGCCCGCTTGCGCTCGGCGACCTCTTCCTGGAGCGTGGCGTTCGCGGCGGCGAGCTCGGCCGTGCGCTCCGCGACCCGCTGCTCCAGGGCGCCGTGCGCGAGCCGCAGCGCGGACTCGAACTGCTCGCGCATGGCGATCTCGCGCTGCAGCTGCGCGTTCTGCGCCTCGATCTTCCTGCGCATCGCGTGCATGGTCAGGTGCGTCTGGACGCGCGCGACGATCTCGTCGAGCTGGAACGGCTTGGTGACGTAATCGACGCCCCCGGCCTCGAAACCAGCGACCTTGTCGGCGGTCTCCGCCAGGGCGGTCATGAAGATCACCGGGATCTCCTGGGTGCTCGCGCACGCCTTGAGGCGCCGGCACGTCTCCAGACCGTCCATCCCCGGCATCAGCACGATATCGAGCAGGATCAGATCCGGTTGCAGGAGCTCCGCCCGCTCCAGGGCCTCCTCTCCATCCTGCGCGATCGCGATCTCGAATCCCTGCTCTTCCAGGTGATCGATGGCCACCGCCAGGTTGGCGGGGACGTCGTCGACGATCAGGATGGTGTCCGTCCGAGCACCGGTCGATACGGTTCTGTTCATGGGCTCGGCCCGCCATTCACTCGAGGCTTCGCTTCCGCGCGCTGTCGACTCCGTGGTTTGCATGCCCTCCCCGCTCGCGATTCCCAGGATCGAGCGGCGAGGCGGCCGCGTCGCGCACGCGCCCGTCCGCTCCGCCGCGCCCCTCTCGCCTCACGCCCGCTCGCCCCCAGGGCCACGCCGCATCCAAGCCCGATCGCGAGCTTACCAGCACCGCCCGTCGCTCCGCCACGGAGTTCGCGGCTGGCGGCAATTCTCCACGCCTGACGGCAAAAAGACCTGCTGAGGCCGCCATGTCCGACAGCGGGTGGCGCGCCGCGTGGGGTGAGAAGTTGTCAATCGACCGCGCACCGCGCAGCGTCGATTGACGCCTTTCACGGCGACGAGCCCTGTTTGCGGAGGACTTCCCGCTCCAGCGCGACGAACGCGCCGTCCTCACGCCCGACGTGAACCACAGGATCCGGGGCGAGGGCTGGCGCCGCGAGGAGGCGACCTTGCCCACCTCCGCCTGCCAGGAGCGCTCGCCGACAGGTCACCACGCCGGCGCCTGGCTGCGTTGCGCGAGAGCGCGGTGATGTCTCCGCCGCCGCGTCGACGCCGCGAGCGTCTGGCGTCGCGCGCGTCGCGCGGTGCGCGCGGTGCGCGCGGTGCGCCAGGGCCGTCGGGTGCCGCGCAGCCCTCCGCCGGTCCTGGATCCTTGACGCGACCGCCGCCGCGCGCGACCCTCCCGCCGTGTCGGCCACGCTCGCGGACGGAACGGTCTTTGCGCACCGCTATCGCGTGGTGCGCCTCCTCGCCGTGGGCGCGATGGGGTCCGTCTACGAGGCGGTGCACATCGAGACGAACCGTCGCCGGGCGCTCAAGGTGATGCACGCGTACCTCTTCCAGAGCGAGGAGATGCGCAGCCGCTTCAAGCGCGAGGCGCAGATCACGGCGAACATCGAGAGCGAGTACATCGTCGACGTCTTCGACGCCGGCATCGACGACGCGACCGGGATGCCGTTCCTCGTGATGGAGCTGCTCCGCGGCGAGGAGCTCGGCCAGCGCCTCAAGCGCCTCGGCCGGCTGCCGCCCGGCGAGGTCGCGACGTACCTCCAGCAGACAGCGTCGGCCCTCGATCGCACGCACGCCGCGTCGATCATCCACCGCGACCTGAAGCCCGAGAACCTGTTCGTCACCCAGCGGGACGACGGGACGCCGCGCATGAAGATCCTCGACTTCGGCGTGGCCAAATTGCTCGCCGAGGGCGGGACCGCGGCCGGCGTCACGCGGAGCCTCGGGACGCCGATCTACATGGCGCCCGAGCAGTTCCGCGTCGACTCGAAGCTCACGAGCGCCGTGGACATCTACGCGCTCGGGATGATCGCGTACACGCTGCTCGTCGGGACGCCGTACTGGAGCCCGGAGGCGATCAGCGCCGGCGACGTGATCGCGTTCGCGCTGGTGGTCGTCCACGGTCCGCAGGAGGCCCCGGTGCAGCGGGCGATGGCGCACCGCGTGGTGCTGCCGCAGGGCTTCGACGCGTGGTTCGCCCGGGCCGCCGCGGTCGATCCAGCGGCGCGGTTCCGCACCGCGAGCGAGGCGGCGCACGCGCTCTCCGAGGTGCTCGGCGTGGCGGCGGCGAGCAGCGGGCCGGCGCCACGCCAGAGCGCGCCGCCCTGGGCTCTGGCGAGCTCCTCGGCGCCGGTGCTCGCGACGCCGATGCCGGGGACGGCGACGCCCCCGGTCACGGCGCCCGCGATGATCACGCAGCCGACGGCGGCGCCCGCGCTGATGACGCCCGCGATCACGAACATCGCCCCCATGGGCCCGGATCACCCGTCGCGCGCGCCGAGCGTCCCCCTCGCGGCGACCATGATGGAGACCTCGGTGACGTCGATCCCGGCGGGGGCGATCGTGCCCGTGAGGCTGAGCCGGACGCCGCTGCTCGCCGCGGCGGCCGTCTTCGGGCTCGGGGCGCTCGGGCTGGTGGGCTGGCTCGTGCTCCGCACCGGGGCCGAACCCGAGCCAGTCGCCGCCGCAGCGGCGGAGAACGCAGCGCCGGGTGCCGGCGCGGCGAGCGTCGCGGCGAGCGCGGCGACCGCCGCGGGCAGCCCCGCCGTCACCCCCTCGCCGAGCGCGCCGCCGCCGCCAGAGCCCTCCGCCTCGGCCGACGAGGCGCAACCTCAGCGCGCCCAGCCCGCGCCCAGCGCGAGCGCCAGCGCGGCCCCGCCCGCGCGCGGGACCGCGAGCGCGTCCCCGAGGACCGCGCCGAGGCCGGCGTCGGGCGAGCGGAGGACCCCCGCGCCCCGTCCCAAGGTCCCCTTGCTCGGGCGGGATTGAGGCCGATGCGCGCCGCGACGCCGGTTCCATCCTCGACCACGCCGGTTGACCCCCTCGCCCTGTGGATGCGCCAGAACATGAAACGCCGCCTGCGCCGGATCGCTCCCCTCGCCCTCGTCCTCTTCCCCCTCGCCGCCGCGGCGCCCGCCGCGGCGCAGGAGAGCGCGACGGCGGAGTCGCTCTTCAACCAGGGCCTCGCCGACATGGAGGCGGGCAAGTACGAGACAGGCTGCAAGGCGATCGCCGACAGCCATCGGATGGAGCCGAAGCCGGGGGCGCTCTTCACGCTGGCCATCTGCGAGTCGCGGTGGGGCCACGTCGCGACCGCGTTCACGCGCTTCGGGGAGTACATGGCGCTGTACCAGCAGATGACGCCGGAGCAGAAGAGCCGGCAGGGGGAGCGCGCCAAGGTCGCCAGGCAGGAGCGCGACCGGCTGGGCCCGCTCGTGCCGGAGCTCTCGCTGTCGCTCCCGCCGGGGTCCCCCGCGGGGACGGTCGTGAAGCGCGACGGCCGGGTGGTGGACGGCGCGCAGCTCGGCGCGGGCGTGCCGGTGGACCCGGGGGAGCACGTCGTGTCGACCCAGGCGCCGGGAGGGGCCGCATGGGAGACGCGGATCCGGCTCGCCGAGGGCGAGAAGAAGCAGGTGGAGCTGCAGGTGAACGGCGCCTCGACGCCGGCGCCGTCCGGCGCCTCGGGCCGGCGCACGGCCGCCTTCGTCGCGGGCGGCGTCGGCGTGGCGGGGCTCGTGCTCGGCGGGGTGACGGGCGCGCTCACGCTGGGCAAGAAGAGCGTCGTCGAGGAGCACTGCGGCAGCGGGATCGGCTCGAGCGACGAGACGGCGTGCGATCAGACCGGCATGGACGCCTCCGAGAGCGCGAGCGCGACGGGGCTCCTCAGCACGATCGGCTTCGGCGTGGGGCTGGCCGGGCTCGGGGCGGCGGCGGTGCTGTTCCTGACCGAGCCGAAGCAGGGCGAGGCGGCGACCGGCGCGGCGTCAAGGCAGATCCGCGCCGGGGTGCTCGCGGCAGGGCCGGAGGGCGTGGTGCTCGGGGCGAGCGGGCGTTGGTGACGGCGACGCGGCGGCGCGGCGGCTGCGGTCGCCCTCGCCGCCGCGCTAGCCTCCTACCCGCGCGCGCGAAGGCGCGCTAGACACGCCGCGTGCAGCTCATCCCCGCCATCGATCTTCTCGGAGGCCAGGCCGTGCGCCTCCATCAAGGACGCTACGATCAGGTCACCGTCTACGACCAGGACCCCGCGGCGCTCGCCGCCCGCCTCCGCCGCGCGTGCGACCGGCTGCACGTCGTCGATCTGGAGGGCGCCCGGGCCGGCATGCCCGTGCAGGCCGACGTGGCGCGCGCCGTCATCGCGGCCTTCGGCGCGGGCGGCGGCAGCGTGCAGGTGGGCGGCGGCATCCGCTCCGCCGCCGCGGCCGAGAGCTACCTCGCGCTCGGCGCCGACCGCATCGTGCTCGGGACGGCCGCGGTGAACGACCCCGCGCTCGTGCGCGACCTCGCCGGCCGCTTTCCGGGGCGCGTCGTGGTCGCCGTCGACGCCAAGGACGGGCGCGTGGCCGTGCAGGGCTGGGAGCAGGTCTCCTCCGTCACGGCGCTCGACGTCGCCCGCGCGCTCGCCGGCTCCCCCATCGCGGCGCTCCTCTACACCGACGTCTCCCGCGACGGGACGCAGGTCGGGCCCAACCTGGAGGCGACGCGTGAGCTCGCCGGCTCGTGCGGGTTCCCGGTGCTGGCCTCCGGCGGCGTCGGCTCGCTCGCCCACCTCCGCGCGCTGGCGCAGATCCCGGGCGTCAGCGGCGTGATCGTGGGCCGCGCGCTCTACGAGGGGGCGTTCACGCTCGCCGAAGCGATCGAGGCGGCGAGCGCCTGACGGCGCGTGTGCGTTTTCGTGTACGATCCACCCGCGATGCCCGAGCGCGACGATCCCCGGCCTTCCACCCGCGAAGTCGCAGCGGAGGAGTTCCTGTTCCACCTGCACCGGGGCAGCGAGCTCCTGCAGGACAACCGGGTCCACGCCGCGAAGGCGGAGCTCGAGCGCGCCCTCTCGCTCCAGCCGAGCGATCCGAAGGGGCAGGACCTCCTCGGCATCGTCTACTTCCGGCTCGGTCTCTACCCGCGCGCGATCGCGATCTACGAGCGGCTGATCCAGGCCCACCCGGACGCCGTCGAGCCGCGGATCAACCTCGCGCTCTCGTACCTCAAGACCGGACAGCCGGCGCAGGCGCGGTCCGAGCTCGAGAAGGCGCTCGAGCAGAACCCGAAGCACCAGCGCGCCTGGGGCTACCTCGGGCTCGCGTTCCAGCGCATGGGCGACTACGAGCGCGCGAGCCACGCGTTCGCGGCGGGCGGCCACGACGCGATGGCGCGCCGGCTGCTCGACATGACGAGCGGCGCGACGGGCCGGTACCCGATCGAGCCGCCGGACACCGAGGACCAGCCGCCGATCGAGGCCAAGGCCGAGGCGAGGGCCGAGGTGCAGCGGGCCGCGGGCGAGGCGGTGCAGGCGCTCGAGCGCACCGGCGCCGGCTTCCGCCACGACTCGGATCTGCCGCGCATCCCGTCCGGGACCTGGTCGGCGATCGAGCCTGGCCGCGAGACGATGCCGACCATCCCGGCGCCGCCGTCGGTCCGCAGCCTCGGGGCGGACGGTCGCCCCGGAGCGTCGGGCGGCGCGGCGGGCGCGAACCGAGCGTCCGGCCCGAGGGGCGGCGCGGCGCCGACCGTCCCGTCGATGCCGGCGGTGCAGGCGCCGCCCGGCGGCGGCGTGCACCCGTCCGTGCGCCGCGTCTCGGTGGCGCCCGAGGAGCCCTCGATGACGGGCCGCTTCAGCGTCGCCGTCCCGGCGACGAGCGACGCGTCGCTGGCGAGCAGGAAGGCCGCCGCGCGGTCGTCGTCGCTGCCGCCGCCGACGGCGGCGCCCGGGACGCCGCCGCCGGCCACGACGCCGCTCGCGGTGCAGCCGCCGGAGACCTTGCTGGGGGTGGTGCGCGAGCGGCTGCTCGTCTTCCCGCGCGACGTCACGGTCGCGCGGCACGCGACAGGCGTCGTGCTCGTGCAGGGAGCGAAGGGCTTCGTGGTTCGCCTCGACGCGCTGCGCACGATGAGCACGCACTCCGGGACCGCCACGCACGTGCTGAAGCGGCAGGCGCGCGGCCGCATCTTCGACGAGCCGCTCGGCGGGCCGAGCACGCCGTTCATCGAGATCGGCGGGCGCTGCGAGCTCGTGCTCGGGGCGCCGGACGGCCGGCGGCTCCACGCCGTGACGATCGGGGAGGAGCCGATCTACATGCGCGAGGACGTCCTCGTCGGCTTCGAGCTGCCGATCAGCTACGAGAACGGCCGGCTGCCGGCCGGCGACGGCGAGGCGGTGGCGATGGTGCAGCTCCGCGGCCGGGGGCACGCGGTGCTCTCGGTGCCGGAGCGCGCCGCCGCGCTGGAGATCACGCCGACGCGGCCGACGTCGATGCGCGCGACCGCGGTGCTCGGGTGGATGGGCCGGCTCCTGCCGCGCACGCTGCCCGCCGCCGAGGCGCCGGGCGGGGTGCAGGGGTTCGTGACGTTCGGTGGAGAGGGGATGGTTCTCGTCGATGGTCGCTAGCGCGGACACCTCGCTGCGGGGCATCAAGGCGCAGCGGCGGAGGACGCTCTGGGAGGACGCGAAGAACGTCCCGAACCTGCTCACGTTCGCCCGGATCGTCATGATCCCGGCCGTCCTCCTGCTCCTGTCGAGGGGCGCGCCGCGGGACTGCTTCTGGGCCGCGTGCGTCTACTCGCTCGCGGCGCTCACGGACATGCTCGACGGCTACCTGGCGCGACGGCAGGGGCTCGTGAGCGTGCTCGGCAAGTTCCTCGATCCGCTGGCCGACAAGCTCATCGTCACGAGCACGCTGGTGTGGCTGGTCCCGATGGGCCGGATCCCGGCGTGGGCGGTGGTGCTGCTCATCTCGCGCGAGATCACGATCACGGCGCTCCGGTCGATCGCGTCGACGGAGGGGCTCGTCATCGCGGCGGGCGACGGCGGGAAGATCAAGACCGCGCTGCAGATGATCGGCATCGTCTGCCTGATCCTCGGCTATCCGTACCGCATCCACCTCGGCGTCGACTTCGGAGAGGTGGACGTGGTGCACGTCGGGCGGCTGCTCATCTACCTGTCGCTCATCTTCTCGGTCACGAGCGCCGCGCAGTACATGGGCCTGTTCATCGACGCGATCGACGCGAAGAACCGGCCTGCTCCGCCGCAGTAGATGGGCGATAGGCAAGCCCGCCTGGTTCTGCTAGACCAGCGCGCGTGAAAGCCCCGAAGACGTCGCAGAACGCCCTGCGCCCCGCGCTCCTCCTGGCCGCGCTCGCCGCGGCGATCGTCGCCTCCGCCGCGAGCTGCAGCGACCAGCGCGAGGGCGAGCCTTGCGAGATCGCGAACGGCAGCGAGGACTGCGCCGCCGGCCTCGAGTGCAGGGCGATCGGCCAGCAACAGCAACAGCATCGCTGCTGCAGGCCGGGCGTCATCACGCAGGTCTGCGATCCCTCCCAGGAGCCGACGACCGCCAGCTCGACCGGCACCGGTACCACCACGAGCACGACCGCTACCGGTCCCGCCACGGGAACGGGCAGCGGCGGCACGGGCGGCGACGGCGGCGGCACGGGCGGCGACGGCGGCGGCACGGGCGGCGACGGCGGGGCCGGCGGCAATGGCGCGGGTGGCAACGGCGGAGGCGGCGCGGGCGCGGCCGGCACGGGCGGCAATGGCGGGGCCGGCGGCGCCGGCGGTCGCTAGCGCCCAACGCTCACAGACGATCTTTCTCAGAACACTCTTCCGGCTGTTCCCCTTCGCACGACGATACCGTCAGCGTGCGGGCCAGGTATTCGAAGAGAAGATTTTAACCACAGAGGCACAGAGGACACAGAGGAGAGGGAAAGAAGAAATTATCTCTCCTTCTCTTCTCTGTGCCCTCTGTGCCTCTGTGGTTTTTCTTCTCTTGTTCTCGGGCTTTCTACGTTGACGAGGAAAGCCTCTGGTGATGACGGGCGGCGGCTCAGCCGCGAGCCCGGCGCGCGCGGCGCCTGAGCACCGCCGCACCGGCGAGCGCGATCCCCGAGAGCGCCGCCCAGGGGGCAGCGGGCGCGCTCGGCGCGGCGGCGCGGCACGCGCACCCCTCCACCTTCGTGTCCGCGGGCGGATAGCGGGTCGGCTCGGGCGTCGCGCCGCCCGACGAGCCGGTCTCCGGCTCAACAGGGTCCACGGGGTCCACGGGATCCACCGGCGGCTCGACCCCGATATCGGCGCTCTCCACCGTCGCGAAGGTGGCCGGGCAGTTCTCGTGACCGATCACCATGTAATACGTCTGCGCCGGGTTGAACGGCGGATCGGAGGTCTCGTCGATGACGATCTCACCGTACGTGTCCGTGATCTTCTCGACGCTGTAGTCATAGCTCGTGGCGACCGGCAGGAAGCCGGTCGACGAGAAGCCGACATGCCGGCCTGCCCTGACGTAGATGCTCCACTCGAGGTCGTTGCCGTCCGAGGGCTGGAGCTGCACCGTGAAGCGGATACCCTTCGCGGTCCGATCCGGCGTGCTCTTGAAGTGGAAGAGGCTCTGGAGGCTGATCTGCCCGCGGACCTCGGCGCACGACGCGCCGGAGCCCAGGATCAGCGAGTCGATGCCGAACATCTGCGTCTGCCGCAGCTTGCCCCCGCTCAGGTCGAGCACCTCGCCGCAGTCGGTCAGGCCCCGGCTCTCGAGCAGCGCGTCGACGGCGGCGGCGTCCTCCGCCGAGAGCGCGCCGGTGCTCACCAGGTCGCCGGCCGCGGTCTGGAGCGCCCGCGCGAAGTCGTCGAGCGAGCCGTTGGGAGTGAGCAGCGTCATCGCGGTCCAGACCAGCCTGTCGCCCACGGCCTGGCCGAACTTCTCGCGCAAGGACCACGCGACGCTGCCGACCAGCTCGCCGTCCTCGTGCACCTCGCCCATCAGGTCGTCAGGGCACGTCTTCGCGCTGTCCGAGAGCTCGCGCTGCATCCCGAAGAGCGCGAGCGTCGCCTCGCCGAGCGTCGAGTCGCCGTTCACGGAGCAGGCGAAGTAGTCCGCGAGGCCCTCATCGATGCTGCCGCCCCAGGGGGAGAGGCCGTAATCGCTCATCGCGAACTGACCCTCGTTGTAGCCGACCGCGTTGGCGGAGATGTAATGAGTGAACTCGTGGAGGAACACGTCGGAGTCGTCCGAGAAGTCGAAATACGAGCCCTGGCCGATGGCGATGAGGTTCGGCGCGTTGAACGGCGCCTCGGCGCCCTCGGCCGAGAAGAACGCGTTGTCCATCGGGCGACCCGACTCCAGCATGTTGGCGACCGCGATCAGGCGCCAGCTCGGCGCGGTCATGTCGAGCTGATGGATCGAGGCGAAGTAGTCGCGCATCCGGGTGAGGTGGTAATAGATGCCCACCTGCGCGAACTGGTCGTGCGCGTCGTGCTCGCTCGCGGGCGGGTCGTACAGGAAGTCGTCCCCCGAGTTCGGCCTGACGCTCTGCTCCAGGGTGAGCGGGACGCCGGACGCGAGATCGCCGTCCACGTAGTTCGTCACCTTGAGGTTGCCGCTCCAGCCGCTCAGGGTCTGGGGATCCGCGGCGTCGAGATCGCTCAGCTCGCGATCCTCGGGCTCGGGCGTGACCGCGGAGCTGATCGGGTAGACGCGCCCGCGCGCGTCGACGGCGAGCGGCCGCCGGTGGACGATCTTCCCGGTGTGCGCGTCGACGAGGTAGCGGTCCCCGCCGCGCTCGGACCGGACGTCGACGACCCAGACGAGCTTGCCCCCCGTCTCCGCCTCGGGGAACACGGCGAGCGCCGCGCTCGGCCGCTGGGCGAGCGTCATCCCGTACGTCGCCTCCACCACCTCCTGCGCGGCCTCCTCCCGGTACTTCGGCGTCGGCGGCACCGACAGCTCCCGCGCCACGTCGACCACCGCGACCTTCACGAGGTTGTCCGGGGTGACATGGACCGCCGCGGCGGCGCCGAGCACGGGCAGGCCGGCGTGGAATTGCTCGAACCGGACGGTGCGGTGATCGCCGGCCGGGAGCTCCTTCTGATAACGAAGCGTGACGCCATGAAGCCGGAGCTCGGAGGCAGCGTGCTTCAGATACACCTCCGCCGCCTCGCGCGCGCTCGCCGCGCCGCGGGCGGACACGGCCGCCGCGGGCGCGCCCGGCCGGATCCCGCGGAGCGCGTCGCCCCCGCGGAGCGCGTCGACGACGTGCCAGTCGGACGCGGCGGCAGACCCCGCGGACACCAGGGTTGCGAGCGCGGTCAACGGAAGCAAGAGCAGCTGTCGTCTCATGGATCTTCTCTCCGGCTGGGTTTCTGCAAGCAGCGCTCGCGTGAGGCGCGGCGAGGCCGGACCGACGAGCGCGACCAACGTATCGAGTTACGTTGGGTGTTCAAGGAGGAGCGGCGCGGCGCTCCCCCGGAAAAGTGAGGATGTGTGGCCCTCGTTGGCTTCTTGCCTGAACTCCCTGGTGAGCATGCGTGGTATGTCTCGGGGACGTCCGGCGCAGGTCCACGTGGCTCTCTCTGAAACAAACACCTCGACCGTGTCCCCGGACACGGTCGCCCCGAGCGACATCGCCGGCGCGGCGTCACCCCTGCCCGGCACGGCGCACGTCGGCCGCGGCGCGCTCGATATCGTCAAGGACGCCGTCCCGCGCTGTTTCCAGCTCGCGCGCTGCTCCCGGCGCGGAGGGCTCGGGGACAGGCGCGACATGGAGCTCACGATGCTCGAATGGTACCGCGCTTTCGCGCCCGCGGACGGGGTGTCGTCGCTCGAAGACGTGCTCGCCTTCCCCCGCGGCTGGCTGTGACCTCCGGCGCGATACCCGGCGGCGCGCGGCTCTCGCCGGAGGTGTTGTCGCAGCTCGCGCGCAAGTACCGCACGCTCGCGGAGCTCCGGCGCGCGCGTGCGGCGGGCGAGCCGATCCCGGGCAAGGAGGTGTTCCGCGCGCTCGCGGGGGAGTTCCCGGGTGCGCTGAACGAGCTCGACAACCTCCCGGCCGACGAGATCGAGCGGCGCGGCGAGGCGCTCGCGCGGGCCCTCGCCGGGGGCCCGGAGGAGCGCTGGATGGCGTGGATGCACGGCTACCACGCGCTGATGCGGGCCGCGCTCTACGTGAAGATCCGCGTGGCGCGGCGGGCGGCGCTCTCCGAGGGCGAGGCGGCGGCGCTCGCGGAGCGGGCGGCGAGGCACGCGGGCGCGCCGGTCGACGCCGCGTTCGTGATCGCGGTCAAGTCGCCGCCGGACGGCCGGCTGAACCGGCTGGTCCTCGGCCTCCTCGCGGCGACGTTCGGGGCGCCCGCCGAGGAGATCCGGGGGACGATCTTCCCGCGGCGGCCGGCCCCAGGCGGCTGAGGCGCGGCGCGCTTCACTTCACGGGGATGTAGGGCTCGTCGCCGATCAGCGCCTTGAACTCGGGCTCGTTGAAGAACACCTCCAGGTCGTCCTCGCCCGGCGTGCGCTGGGGGTGCTCGGGGTGCCACAGGAGCGAGAGCCAGTAGCGGCCCATCTCCTGGCTCTGGCTGAGGACCTTGCGGGCCGCCTCGAGCGCGCACCGCTTCGCCTCCTCGTACACCCTGGGCTCGCGCGCCGCGCGCTGGCCCTGCGCCGCCGCGTAGCGCAGCCAGAAGAGGAAGTTGTCCGGCTCTCCCTCGCGGGCGATGTACTCCTCGGCGATGCGGATCGCGTCCGCGTACCCCATGCGCTCGGGGGGGTCGTAGAGCCGGTCGAGCATCCGCTTCATCGCGTCCTCGAGCTGCTCGGCGCGCTGCTTCGCCTGGAGCAGGACCTGCTCGGCCCTGGCCTGCGCGCGCTCGAAGGTCTCCGTGGCGGAGCGCTCGGCCACGGCGGCGTCGGCGATCGCCTTGCTCGCCGAGCGCTCGGCGATCGCCAGGCGGACCATCGCCTTGCGCAGGTGCTCGTCGGCGCGCCGGAACATCGGGCTCAGGACCACGCGCGTCCAGATGTAGCCGTACAGGAAGCCGAACACGGAGGCGTAGGCGATGGCGCCGAGCGCGAACTTCCCCGCCTCCGGGTGCTGCGGCATGCCCGAGCCGAGCCAGACGGAGAAGCGCACGAGGGCAGAGGGGATGTCGTTCAGCTGGGTGAGACCGACGCCGACGAGGATCTTGGAGAGCCAGTCGGAGATCTGCTCGAGGTTCGTGTTCGGCGAGTAGACCGCCACCACGCCGTCCACGCGGCCGGCGGCCGCGGCGGCCCTCGCCTGGGGCGCGCCGCCGTCGTCGACCACCGTGCGCGGGATCCCGAACAGAAACCCGAGGAGGATGCCCACGAGCGCCGCGGCGCCCGTGACGAGGATGCCCGCGGCGAACGCCTCGGCGAACGTCTGCCACGAGCCGAAGTGCGCCGCGTAGAGGGCCAGGCCGAGGATGCCGAGCGCCACCGAGGCCCGCACCTTGGTGCGCAACCCCTGGATGTCGCCCCCGTCCTTGACGGCGAGCTCGCGCTCTCGCGCCGCGAGCGTCTCGCGCAGGGCGTTGAGCTCCTGGTCCGCGCTCTGGTTCTGGTCCGGCTCGCTCGCCATGCCCACAGGCCTCCGCGGGGAGCTCTGCTGCGCTCCTCCCCCGAGCACCTCTACGAGACCGCACGGCAAGGAGGCCGTCAACCGGGGCGTCGCCCGCGGCGGCCGGCGATGGAGCTGCCGCGCGAGCCCGCGGCGGCCGCGCGCGCGCCTCGTGACGCGCTCTGGCCATGGACTAAGCTCCGCGCCCGATGGAACGGCTCTTCTTCGTGCTCTCGGGCGTCTACGGGTTCCTCGGGGTGGCGCTCGGCGCGTTCGGCGCCCACGGCCTCAAGGCGCGGCTGGACGCGCTGCCGGACGGCGCGCTGCGCGCTTCCTGGTGGCAGACCGGATCCCAGTACCACCTCATCCACGCGCTCGCGCTCGCGCTGGCCGCCCACCTCGCCGCGCGCACCGGCGGGCCTTCAGCGACCGCCGCCGGCTTCCTCTTCGCGGGCGGCGTGCTCCTGTTCTCCGGCAGCCTCTACGTGATGACCCTGACCGGCACCCGCGCCCTCGGCGCGGTCACGCCGCTCGGCGGGCTGCTGCTGCTCGCGGGCTGGGTCTCGGTGACCGTGGCCGCGCTCGGCATCGCGAAGGGGTGACCGGCCCCGGCGCCGCGCGGCCCACGTTGTCCGTCGCGCGCGCGCACGCCCGGCCTACGTTGTCCGTCGCGCGCGCACGCGCGCGACGAGCTGGCCGACGCGCGCCGACGCCCGCTCGCGGAGCGCGCCCACGCGCGCCCGCAGGCGCCCCCATCGCTCGCTGTGCGCGAGATCGTCGAGCAGCGAGTACGAGACAGGCGTGACGATCAGCGTGAGCAGCAGGCTCAGCGACTGGCCGCCGATGACCACCACGGCGATCGTGTGGCGCTCCTCGGCCCCGGGCCCCGTGCCCAGCCAGAGCGGGAGCATGCCCGCGACGAGGGCCAGCGTGGTCATGAGGATGGGCCGCAGCCGGTCTCGGTTCGCCTGGAGGATCGCCTCCGCGCGCGGCATGCCCTCGGCGCGGAGCTTGTTCATGTGGTCGACCTGGAGGATCGAGTTCTTCTTCACCACGCCGAACAGCACGAGGAAGCCGAGCGCCGAGTACAGGTTGAGCGTGTTCCCCGTCGCCCACAGGCTGAGCAGCGCGAACGGCACCGACAGCGGGAGGGAGAGCAGGATCGTGACCGGGTGCACGAGGCTCTCGAACTGCGACGCGAGGATCATGTACATGAGCACGATCGACAGGAGGAACGCCCAGATGAACTCGCCGAACGTGCGCTCCAGCTCCGCGCCGCGGCCGCGCACGCTGGTCGTGTACGCCGAGGGCATGTCCATCTCGCGCGCGGCGCCGCGCAGCGCCTCCAGCCGGTCGGCCAGCGCGTAGCCGGGAGCGACGCCGGCGCGCAGGCTCGATACCCGCTGCCTGTCGAGGCGGTCGATGCGCGACGGGCTCTTCGCCTCCTCGATGCGCACCAGGTTGTCGAGCCGCACGAGGTCGCCCCGGAGCAGCGGCGACGCGGCCGCCGGTGGCGCCGCGGCGCCGGCGGACGCCGCCGCGGGCGCCGGCGAGGCGCGCGTCGTCCGGGGCACGTACAGGCGGCGGACGGCCGAGAGCCGGTCGCGATCCTCCTCGATGAGCCGCAGCTGTACGTCGTAGTTCTCGTTCGCGAGCTCGTCGCGGAAGCGCGAGACCTCCTCGTCTCCGCCCACCATCAGGCGCAGCGCGGTCGCGATGTCGTCCGTCCGGACCCCGAGATCCGCGGCGCGCTCGCGGTCGATCAGCACGCGGAGCTCGGGCCGGTCGATCTTCAGCGTCACGTCCGCGTCCACGATGCCGCCGAGCTTCGCGGAGCGGTCCCGGAGCTCGTTCGCGTAGCGCTCGAGCGCCTCGATGTCGGGCCCCTGGATGGCGAAGTCGATCTCGAAGTTCCCGCCGCCGATGTTGAACGACGGCACGTTGCGGACCGAGATCCGCAGGTCGGAGTACTTGCGCAGCTTGCGCCGCACCTCCTGCATCACCTCGTTCTGCGAGTAATTGTCCCGGAACGCGCGGAGCGGGTTGCCCGAGAACGTCTCGCGGAACAGGCGCGTGATCGAGAACGTGCGCTCGTCGTGCGGGGCGATGCGGACGAACGCCTCGCCCGAGCTGACGCCGCCGACGAAGCTGCCGCCCGCCGTGGCGAGCACGCTCCGCACCCCGCGCACCCCGCGGACGTCCTCGCTGATCTGCCGCATCACGTCGTCCATCGCGCCGATGCTCGCGCTGAGCGGGGCCGTGACGCGGATCTCGAACTCGGCGTCGTCCGCGCCCGAGGGGATGTACTCCTGCTTCACGAGCCCGTAGAGCGGCACCGCCGACGCCATCACCAGGAGGGCGGAGACGGCGACGAGCGCGCGGTGCCGCATCGCGAAGGCGAGGGCGCCCGTGTACCTGGCCTCGAGCCGCCCGTAGAAGCCCTGGCGCGTCTTCACCTCGCCCTCGCCGCCCTCCGCCTCGTGCGCGCGGCTCGCCTCCTTGCGGAGCAGGCGCGCGCTCATCATCGGGGTCAGCGAGAAGCTGACGAGGAGGCTCACGAGGATCGCGACGGTGGCGGTGATCCCGAACTGGAACAGGAAGCGCCCCGAGATCGACGACATGAACGACACGGGGACGAAGATGACGACGAGCGACAGCGTCGTCGCGAGGACGGCGAGCCCGATCTCCTGCGTGGCGGCCCTCGCCGCCTCGAAGGAATCCATCTTCTTCTCCTCGACGAAGCGGAAGATGTTCTCGAGCACGACGATGGCGTCGTCGATGACGATGCCCACCATCAGCACGAGCGCGAGCATCGTCACGCTGTTCAGCGTGAAGTCGAGCGCCCACATCATGCCGAACGTCGCGACGACAGACGTCGGGATGGCGATCCCCGCGATGATCGTGGAGCGCCACGACCTCATGAACAGGAGGACGACCGCGCAGGCCAGGATGCTGCCGAGCACGAGGTGCACGTTGATCTCGTGCAGCGCCGTGTAGATGTAGCCCGACTGGTCGCGGATCACCTCGAGCTTCACGTCCGCCGGCAGCTGCTCGGTGAGCTTCGCCACGTTGGCCTTCACGGCCTCGATCACCGCGACCGTGTTCGCGCCCGACTGCCGCACGACGTCGAGGACGACGGTGGGCTTGCCGTCGAGGCGCGCCAGCGACCGCTGCTCGTAGGTGCCGTCCTCGGCACGGCCGATGTCGCGCACCCGGACGGGCCGCCCGTCGACGCTGGCGACGACCAGGTTGTTGAAGTCGCCCGCGTTCTCGAGGCGGCCCATCGTGCGCAGCGTCCGCTCCTCCTCCTTCCCGGTGACGTTCCCCGCGGGGATGTTCGCGTTCTGCTGGACGATGGCGTCGCGGACGGCGGTGATCGGGATGCCGTAGGCGGCGAGCCGATCGGCGTTCAGCCAGATCTTGATGGCGCGCTCCTGCCCGCCCACGACGCGCACCTCGCCGACGCCCGACGAGCGCTCGAGCTGCACGCGCACGAGCTTGTCCGCGACCTCGGTGAGCTCCCGGATCGATCGATCGGCGGACAGGGCGATCGACATCACCGGGGTCGAGTCGTTGTCCTGCTTCGCGATGATCGGCGGCTGGGTGCCCGCGGGGAGGCTGCGCAGCGCCGCCTGCACGCGGTCGCGCACGTCCTGAGCCGCCGAGTCGACGTCCCGGTCGAGGTTGAAGGTGGCGATGACGACGGAGTTGCCGCTCGACGAGATCGAGCGGAGCTCCGTGATCCCCTCGACCGTGTTGACCGCCTCCTCGATCTCCTCGGTGATCTCCGCCTCGACGTCCTCGGGCGCGCCGCCGGGCAGCGCGGTGCGGACCGAGACCGTGGGCAGGTCCACGGCGGGGAAGCGATCCACGCCCAGCTTGAAGTACGCGACGGAGCCGACGACGACGAGCGCGAGCCCGAGCATCGCGGCGAAGACGGGCCGCTGGATGCAGATCCTGGCGAGCGTTTGCATCCTAGCCCCCCTCCACCACGCGCACCGGCTGCCCCTGCTGGAGCGAGCCTGGCTTGGCGACGACGGACTCCCCCGCCGCGAGGCCGGAGACGATCTCGATGCGATCCCCGGCGGCCCTCCCGGTGGCGACCTGCTTCTCCTTCGCCTTGCCGTTCTCGACCGTGATCACCTTCGTGAGGCCGGCGAACCGGACGATGGCGCTCGCGGGCACCGACGGCGCGGGCTTCGAGCTCACGACGATCTGCGCGCTGACGAGGCTGCCTGGCCGCAGGTGGCCGGGGTTCTTGATGTCGCTCTCCACGAGCAGCGTCCGGCTCTGCTGGTCGAGCGCGGGCGCGAGGCGCGCGACGGTCCCCGCGTAGACCGCGCTGTCCCCCGGGACGGTGACGCGCACCTGCTGCCCGGCGCGCACGCCGGCCGCGTCCGTCTCCGGGATGGCCACGCGCAGCCGCAGCGGGTCGATCCTGACGATCTCCACGACCGGCGCCCCGGCGGCGAGGTACTGGCCCACGCTCGCCCGGCGCGCCTGGACGACGCCGTCGATCGGCGACCGCACCACGGCGTCGGCGAGCTGCTGCCGCGCCATGCGCAGCTCGGAGCGCCGCTGGCGCACCGTCGCCTGGCGGATGCGCACCTCCTCGCGCGCGGACTGCACGGCCGTCTCCGCGCGGACCGCCGCCGCCTCGGCCGCGTCGCGGTCCATGCCCGACATCAGCCCCTCCTGAGCGAGGTTGCGCGCGCGGATCTGGTTGGCCTGCGCCTCCTTCAGCGTCGCGAGGGCCTCTCGCACGATGGCCGTGCTCTCGACATCGAGCTCCATGTCAGGCCCGTCCTGAGGCAAGCCGAGCTGAGCGCGGCTCTGCGCCAGCGCGGCTGCCGCCTGCTCGATGCGCAGCTCGTAATCGCGCGTCTCGAGCTGAGCAATGACCTGATCTCGCTGGACAGGGCTCGCGAGATCGACCGCGATCGAGGCGACGCGGCCTGGCAACTTGGCCCCGACCGTCACCTGCTCATCGGCGTCCAGGGTCCCCGAGATGTCGATGGTTTGTTCAACTACGAGCTCTGTCACGGGGGCGAGTGTCACCTCCTTGGCGTCGGGAGCGGCCTTATCCGCCTTGCCTCCGGACTCGGCCTTCGCGCCCTCCGGCTTCGCGCCCTCAGCCCGAGCCGAGTCGCCTTTGCCGCACCCAGGGCCGTGAAGAAGGACGGCCAGGCACGCGAACAAGACCGTCCAGGGCACCCTGAACTGGCGCGGCGAGCGGCCCGGCGTGCAGCAGGTGGAGGCGCGGGGATGTCGAAGCGAGGAAGGGGCAATCCACATGTCGGTGGCCTCGGATGACCAGGAACGCCCCCCCGAGCGCGTTGTTGGACGAGGATATTGACGCATCAGCGTTGGGGCGCAATGTGCGCTCTGGCAGGTCGACGCCGCGTACAGTCACGGGCGCGGCGCGGCGCGCGGGGCTCCGGCCTTCTCTCGCCAGCGCGCGCTTCGGGCGGCGATCTCCGGTGGGGCGACGCGGATCGCGGCCGCGCTCCCGCCGGCGTGTGATGCTCAGGGGCCGAGCTTCACCAGGTAGCCGTCGCTCTCGCCGCGCGTCGTCACCGGACCGCCGCCGAGGTCGATGGTGCCGCGGAAGGAGCCGACGGCGAACACCTCGCCTTTGGGGCCGACGGCCACGCCGCTCGCGGACTGGATGTCTGGATCGCCGATCTGGCGGCTCCACAGGTGCTCGCCGCCGGGCCCGAGCTTGGCGATGAAGATGTCGCCGCCGTTCGACTGCCCGTTGGGATCCGTCGCCGTGCCCTTGCTCGTGAGGACGGCGCCGTCGAGATCGATCCTCCCGAGGAACGTCCCCGTGATGACCGCGTTGCCTGAAGGGTCGATCGCGATCGACGCGACGTCCTGCCGCTCCGAATCGCCGAAGCCCCGGCTGAAGAGGTGATTTCCCGCCGGATCGAACTTGGCGACGAAGAAGTTCGGCTTCGTGCCGAGCGCGACGAGCGCGCCGCCGCCGAAGTCGACGCTCCCCTGAAACACGCCGGCGAGGAAGACGTTGCCAGTCGCGTCGAACGCCACCTGAGAGGCCGTGTCGTAGAGGCTGTCGCCGAACGCCTTTTGCCACAGCAGCGCGCCGTCCGGCGCCAGCATCGCGAAGAAGATATCGTTTCCTCCGCGCGAGACGAGGGGCGGCGAGGCCGGATCGACGGTGAAGTTCTGCTCGAACGTGCCCGCGACAGCGACGTTGCCCTGCGCGTCCGCGGCCAGCCCGCCGGCCCCCAGCCAGGCCCTCTGGTCATCGATGTATTTCGTGAAGACGTGATTGCCCGCCGGGTCCAGCTTGGCGACGTAGACCGCATTGCCGCTGATCTCGTCGCCGATGGGCCCGCCGCCGAAGTCGGCCGTGCCGCCGATCGAGCCGGAGATGAGCACCGCGCCCGCGCTGTCGACAGCCACGTAGCTCAGCTCCTTCGAGTACTGATCGCCGAACCCCTTGCTCCACTCGAGCTTGCCGAGCTCGCTCTCGAACTTGGCGAGCCCGAGCCCGCCGCCGGTCTCGGGCAGCGGCCCGCCGCCGAAATCGAGGTGCTGGAAGTAGCTCCCTCCCACGAACAGCGCGCCGGTGCTCGTGTGCGCGACGTGCTGGCCACGGGGGAGGCTCAGGCTGAACGACTTGCTCCAGAGGTGCTTGCCGTCTCGATCGAACTTCGCGAGGTAGGACGCGGAGCCCTCCTGAGCGACGATGGGACCGCCGCCGAGATCGATGGCGCCGGAGAACGACCCGATGACGACCGGGTTCCCCTGCGGGTCCACCGCGACGCTGACGGCCGAATCGTAGCCGTTCTCGCCGATCTGGAGCGCCCACTGGAACCGGCCGGGCTCGGCCGTCTGGCCGCCTCCCCCTCCGCCGCTCCCGCTGCCGCTCCCGCTGCCGCCGTCTCCACCGCCGCCGGCCGGGTCGGCGCCGCCATCGCCGCTCCCGCCTCCGCCCTCGCCGACACCCCCGCTCCCACCACCATAGTTCCTCACCTTGGGAGAGCAGGCGGCGATACCGAGGGCGGCGGCCGAGAGCACCACGAGGGCACGAATGTAAGTGCTGCAGTTGGATGGATGCATTGTCCGAGTATACGGTCAGGGCGCGCGCACCGTGCCCCTCGCCGCGCGACGGCTCCTCGATCCGTCTCCTCCTTCAACGCACCACCCGTGAAGCGGTGGCGCGCGCGAGGGCTCAGCGGCGTCCCGCAGCCATGCTGATCCTCGTCGCCATCGTCGCGAGACCTCGCGGCGCGCAGCTCACACCGCAGCACCGGAAGCAACGCTGACCACGCGCGCCCGCTCGACCGGCGCGGCGGCGATCGGCGCGAGCGGGACGCCGTCGCGGTAGATGACCACGTTGCCGAGCGCGGCCGGGACGCGCGGCCCCGGCGTGACGATGCCGACCAGGTTGAGCGGATCGCACGCGCACAGCTGGACGATCTCCCCGGACGGCGGCTCGCGCCGGACGGCGCGGAGCGCGTCCAGCGCCTCGGGCAGCGCGAAGTGCTCGCCCACGAAGCCGGCGATGAGGTGCCCGCCCCGGAGCTGCCCCGCCATCTCGAGCCGGCGGTAGACCCGGAGGAGGTCGCGCCACGCCGGCGGCCGCGGCTCGCGCGCGAGCAGCTCGCGGCAGACGACGCCGTAGCGGCGGAGGTACTGGTGCGCCAGCGCCTCGACCACGTCGAGGCCGTCGCTCCCCTCGCCGCCGGCGCCGCCGGCGATGGGCGCGAACGCCTCCGCGCGCGGCCGCAGGAGCGACCACCTGCCCGACGCGACAGGGCCCGTCCGGCGCGTCCCGCCGCGCAGCCGCCCTGCGCCCAGCGCCTCGGCCCCGCCGCCGCCGAGCAGCGAGCGCAGGGCCGCGAAGCCGTCGCCGGTCACGAGGCCGGCGGCGACGAGCTCCCAGAGCGCCTCCTCGACCTCGGCCCGGGAGCGGCCCGCCCCGGCGACGATGTCGTCGAAGAACGACGCGCCCGCGCGCGAAAGGAACGACAGCACGCCCTGGGCCGGCTCGGAGAGCGACGCCGGCGGCGGCTCCCCCTCGGCCTCGCGCGGCGCGAGGAGCCACGGGAGATCGCGGCGCAGCGCCAGCGTGATCGGCGCCGCGCGCGTGGGCGCCGCCGCCTCGCGCGGGACCACGCGGCCCCAGGCCACCTCGCCGGAAAGGCAGAGCGCGTCGAGCAACCCCTGGTCGTAGCCGGCGACGCGCGCGGGCAGCACCTCCCGCTCCCACGCCCCGGCAGCGAGCTCGAAGCCCTGCAGCTGCTCGATCACGCGCCCGAGGCCCCCGGGCCCGCGCGCCTGCGTGCCCGGCCGCACGCCCTGCCACGCAAGGAGGAACCGGATGAGCTCCGCCGCGGTCGCCGGCTCGATCGCCTTGCGCAGGCCGGTGACGGTGCGGCGGTGGATGCGGGCGAGGAGGCGGCGGTCGCACCACTCGAGCGACATGTCGCCAGGCGCGATCGGTGCTCCGGGAGCGCCCGGCGCGATCGGTGCGCCAGGCGCGACCGGTGCGCCAGGCGCGACCGGTGCGCCCGGTGCGACCGGTGCGCCGGGAGCGCCCGGCGACCCTGCCCCGCCCGCTCCTGCCTGCGCCGACCCCGCCGGCGCGCTCGACCGGAAGCGCCCGCGCAGCGCGCCGCCCGCCAGCTCGATCCGCGCGAGCGCGGAGAGCGCCTCGTACGCGGGCACGTCGAGCCGCCGCGCCAGCTCCTCGGTCGAGACCGGCCCCGCGGCGCTCAGGAAGCCGCGCACGAGGGCCGTGATCGCGGCGCCGCGGTCGGCGCCACCGTCCGCGCGCAGGGCGGGCGGCACGGCGACGTCGGGCGCGAAGACGGCCTCCGGCCAGATCGCCTCCACGAGGGGCCGCCGCTCGGTCGCTACCCAGCGCGGCGCGCCCGGCGAGCCGCCACCCGCGCCGCCCGCGCCGCCCGCGCCGCCCGCGCCGCCCACGCCCGACGAGCCGCCGCCCGCGCCGCGCGCGCCGTCCACGGACGGCGCGCGCACCTCCGCCGCCCTCCCGGCGGCGCAGAGCGCCTCGAAGAGCCGCGCGAAGCCGCTCCGGATCCCCTCCTCCGCGGGGACCGCGACCCGGTCGAGCAGCAGCTCGTGCAGCTCGTCCGCGTCGCGCACGTCCGGCCGCGCCTCGTCGACCACCTCGGCGATGACCTCCGGATCGAGCCCGCCCAGCCGCTCGGCGACCTCCACCGGGAGCCCGCGCCGCACCCGGACCGCGCGGGCGCGCCGCTCCTCCAGCGGGGCGTCGTCGAGGAAGGCGTAGGGGTTCGCGTTCAGGATCTCGTGCGAGAAGACGCTCGGCTCCGGCGTGTCGAGCGTGACGGCCCGGATCGCCCCGCTCCGCAGGCCGACGAGCAGCGCGCGAAGGCCCTCGACGTCCATCAGCTCGGTCAGGCAGTCGCGCAGCGCCTCGCGGACCAGCGGGTGGTCCGGGGGATCGACGTGCGCGAACAGGCCGTGGTTGTCCTGGCAGCCCTGCTGCTCGGGGAAGATCGAGAGCAGGAGGTCGTCGGCGCGCATGCGCTGGAGCGCCGGCGGCACCCGCCGCCCCCCCCGGAAGCGCAGCAGCGCGAGCGCGCGGGACGCGGCCCAGCGGAAGCGCGTGCGGAACATCGGGCCCTGGAGCGCCGCCTGGACGAGCACCTCCTCGAGGCCCTCGGGGCGGACCAGATCGAGCACCTCCTCGAGCGGCAGCCCGTGCTCCGCCGACAGCGAGAGCAGCACGCCGTCGTCGGTCGCCGCCGCCTGGAGCTCGAAGTCGAACGAGCGGCAGAAGCGCTTGCGGAGCGCGAGCCCGAGCGCGCGGTTCACGCGGCCGCCGAGCGGCGTGTGGACGACGATCTGCTGCCCGCCGGCCTCGTCGAAGAAGCGCTCCACCACGACGGTCGCGCCGCCCGGCACCGCGCCGAGCGCCGCGCGCCCCGCCTCGATGTAGTCGCGCACGAGCAGCGCGCCGCGCGCGTCGAGCGCGCACTCCTCCATGAGCCAGCGCGCGGTCCCCGACCTGGCCGCGCGCGCTTCCTCGCCGCCGCCCTGGCCGCGCTGCGCCCCGGTCCGCTCGCCGCGCGTGTGCTCGCGCCGCTCCTCCTCCAGCCGCGCGGCGACCTCGGCGCGCAGCGCCGCGACCTCGGCCGAGAGCTCCGGCGTGCGCGCCGGCGCCTCCCCCAGCCAGAACGGCACGGTCGGCGCGGCGCCGTGGGCGTCCTCGACCCACATCTGCCCGCCCTCCAGCCGGAGCACGCGCCACGACGTGTTGCCCAGCAGGAACACGTCGCCCGCGGACGACTCGATCGCGAAGTCCTCGTCGAGCGTGCCGACCTTGGTGCCGCCGGGCTGGAGCACCACGTCCACGGCCGCGATGTCCGGGATCGCCCCGCCCGAGGTGAGCGCCGCGAGCCGCGCGCCCCGCCGCCCGCGCAGCCGGCCGCCGATCGCGTCGCGGTAGACGAGCGACCCGGCCCGCTGGCGCGCGCCCCGGGCGGCGGAGGCCCCCTCCTCCGCGGCGCTCGCGGCGCCGCCGGACACCATGGCCACGACGGCGTCGAACTCGCGGCGCGACAGGTCGGCGTACGGCGCGGCGCGGCGCACGAGCGCGTAGAGCCCCTCCTCGTCCCGGTCCTCGCACGCGCACGCGGCGATGATCTGCTGCGCCAGCACGTCGAGCGGCCCCTCGCGCGACGTCATCCGGTCGAGCTCGCCGCGCCGCGCCGCGCGCACGATCGCCGCGCACTCGACGAGCTGGTCGCGCGTCAGCGGGAAGAGCCGCCCGCGCGGCGTCGCGGCGAGCGCGTGGCCCGAGCGGCCGATGCGCTGGAGGGCGACGTTGATCGACCGCGGCGAGCCGATGAGGCAGGCGAGGTCGACCGCGCCGACGTCGATGCCGAGCTCGAGCGACGCCGTCGCGACGACGACGCGGAGCTCCCCGGCCTTGAGCCGCCGCTCCGCCGAGAGGCGCCGCGCCCTCGAGAGGCTGCCGTGGTGGGCGGCCACGACGTCCTCGCCGAGCCGCTCGGCGAGCGCGTGCGCGAGCCGCTCGACGAGGCGGCGCGTGTTGACGAAGACGAGGGTCGACCGCGCCCCGGCCGCGAGCGCCGCGAGGCGATCGTAGATCTCGGCCCACTGCTCGTTCGTGCAGACAGCGCCGAGCTCGTCGCGGGGCACCTCGACGGCGAGGTCGAGGTCCCGCCGCTGCCCGACGTCGACGATCTGCGGCAGCTCGCGCGCGCCGGCGACGAGCCGCGCGGCGATCTCGATGGGTCGGATCGTGGCGCTGAGGCCCACGCGCTGCGGCCGGGCGCCGCCGCGGCTGACGACGAGGTCCTCGAGCCGCTCGAGCGAGAGCGCGAGGTGGGCGCCGCGCTTGTCGCCCGCGACGGCGTGCACCTCGTCGAGGATCACGGTGCGCACCCCCGAGAGGGCGCGCCGCCCCGACTCGCTCGTGAGCAGGATGAACGCCGACTCCGGCGTGGTGACGAGCACGTGCGGCGGCCGGGCGGCCATGGCGCGCCGGTCCTGCGCGGGGCTGTCGCCCGTCCGCACCACGGCCCGGATGCCCGGCGGCGGGAGGCCGGCCTGCTCCATGGCCGCGGAGATCTCGGCGATCGGCTGCTCCAGGTTCCGGTGGACGTCGTGGGAGAGCGCCTTCAGGGGCGAGATGTAAAGGACGTCTGTCCGGTCCTCGAGGGCCCCTCGCGCCGCGTCGCGGACGAGCCGGTCGAGGCAGAAGAGGAACGCCGCGAGCGTCTTGCCGGCGCCGGTGGGCGCGCTGATCAGCGTGTCGCGGCCGGCGGCGATGACCGGCCAGGCGCGCTCCTGCGCGGGGGCGGGGGCGCCGAAGCGCTCGCGGAACCACCGGTCCACGACGGGGTGAAACATCCCGCCGAGGGTAGCCGGCTCGACCGTGGGGAGAAAGCGGGAGGGCGGCCGGCGCCGGGAGGCCGCGGGACGGAAGCTGGCCACCGGGCGGCGCGCTCCGGAATGCAGGTACGGCGTGCTACGCTGGACATCATCGTGGTGATGCAAAGCGCAATCGCGATCAGGCAGAGCGCCGCCAGCGAGGCGCCGGCCAGGCCGAGGCTCACCCTGGCCGACTGGACCGGCCTGCCGGAGGACGAACCGGGCGAGCTCGTGGACGGCCTGCTCGCGGAGGAAGAGGTGCCGGACGCGGTTCACGAGGTCGTCGTGACCTGGATCATCGGGGTGCTCCGGAGCTGGCTCGTCGCGCGAGGGGGGCTGGTGCTGGGGTCCGAGGCGAAGTTCGCGGTGACCTCTTCCTCCGGCAGGAAGCCGGACGCCTCCGCGTACCTGCCCGGGAGCCGCAAGCCGCCGCGCCGCGGCGTGATCCACGCGCCTCCCGACATCATGGTCGAGGTGATCTCTCCCTCGCCGCGCGACGCGCGCCGCGACCGCGTGGACAAGCTGCACGAGTACGCGCTCTTCGGGGTGCGCTGGTACTGGCTCATCGACCCGCAGGGGACGACGATCGATCTCCTCGAGCTCGGGGCGGACGGCCGTTACGTGCACGCGCGCGCGGCGGCGGACGGCGTGGTCTCCGGCGTGCCAGGCCTCGAGGGGCTCACGCTCGACCTCGACGCCCTCTGGAGCGAGGTGGAGCGGCTCGGCCCCGAGTCCGGCGACGCGCCGCTCGTCGAGCCGCGGTCCGAGTAGCGGCACAGATCGCTCGGTCTGCTCGGCCTGCTCGGTCTGCTCCGGCGCGCGCTCCACACGCCGAGGTGTGGAACGCGCGCGCGACCCTCGCCAGCCTGCGGAGCGCGAGGCTTGAACCGACGCTCGACAGGGGCGCGCGTCGCCCGTCTCCAGCTTGACCGCGTGCGGCTGCGCCGCTTCCATGGGCGCAAGGACCCCATGACCAGCGACACGGCCTTACGACGCGTGGGGACCACGATCCGCAACAAGTGGACGCTCGAGCGGCTGCTCGGCGCGGGCGGCATGGCCGCGGTCTACGTCGGTGTCCACCGCATCGGGCGCCGCGACGCGCTCAAGATCCTGCACCCGCAGGCGGCGAAGTCGAAGGAGATCTGCGACCGGTTCGAGCGCGAGGCGCAGGCCGCGAACCGCTTCCGCCACCCGGGCGCCGTCGAGATCCGCGACATCGACGTCTCCGAGGACGGGGCGCCGTTCCTGGTCATGGAGCTGCTCGTGGGCGAGTCGCTCGCCGAGCGCGAGCGCCGCCTCGGTGGCCTCCCGCTCGCCGAGGTGCTCCGCTTCACCGCGCAGGTGCTCGACACGCTCGGCGCGGCGCACGCGCAGGGGATCATCCACCGCGACATCAAGCCGCCCAACCTGTACGTCGTCGGCGACGACCCGGGCAGCACGCCCCTGCCCGGCCTCGGCCCGCGCATCAAGGTGCTCGATTTCGGGCTCGCGCGGATCCGGCAGGACTCCAGCCTCCAGGGGGAGCTCACGCGGATGGGCATCGTGCTCGGCACGACCCCCTACATGCCGCCGGAGCAGGCGAAGGGCCGCGACATCGACGCCCGCGCCGACCTGTTCGCGGTCGGCGCCACGATGTTCCGCCTGATCGCCGGCCGCCACGTGCACGAGGCGAGCACCGACTTCGATCTCCTGCTGAAGATGGGCAAGGAGCCGGCGCCGCCGCTCGCCCACCGCGCGCCGCGCACGCCGCGCGACGTGTGCCTCGTCGTCGACCGCGCGCTCGCCTTCGACCGCGACCAGCGCTACCCCGACGCGCGCCACATGCTCGACGACGTGCGCGCCCTCCTGCGCAGCGAGCCGCCCCCGTACGCGTCGCGGTTCGCGCACGCGCTCGATCCGGACGCGATCACGCTGCACGGGCAGCAGCCGGCCGCCGGCGCCGACGAGGAGCGCGCGCCCGCCACCGTCCGCGTGCGCCCCGCGAGCGCCCCGGCCGTCGCCGACTCCATCGCCGTCGACTGGAGCGAAGAGCCGCCCGCGCACGCGGACTCGATCACCGTGGAGTGGCATCGCCCGGAGGGCGCGAAGGAGGACTCGATCGCGGTCGAGTGGAGCGAGGAGCCGCCGGACGCGGGCGCGCCCGGCTCGCACCGCGCCCGGCACTGAGCGCCCCGGCGGGAACTATCAGCGGACCGCGCGCCGGCGCCGCCGCCGCACGACCCCCAGGGCCATGGCGAGGAGCGTGGCCAGCGGCCCCGCCGTCGTCGTCGTCGTCGAGCTGCCCGCGACCTCGCAGCCGCACCCGTCGCCCTCGGCGTAAGGCCCGGGGTTGTCGGTCGGGACGTCGGCGCCGCCGCTGCCGCCGCTGCCGCCAGCGCCGCCCTCGCCGCCGGAGGCCTCGCCGCCGCTGCCGCCAGCGCCGCCCTCGCCGCCGGAGGCCTCGCCGCCGCTGCCGCCTGCCCCACCCTCGCCGCCAGCGCCGCCCTCGCCGACCGGCGGCTCACCGCACCCGGGCGGGTCGGTGACGAGCGCGCCGAACGGCTTGTTCTGGATGCCGCGGACCTCGATGTCGTCGATCTCCCAGCCGAAATCGCCCGCGGCGGCGTCGGTCCCGATGCGGAAGCGCACCTTCACGGTCTTCCCCGCGAACGCCGTGCCGAGGTCCAGCGTCACCGGCACCTGCTCCGGCCAGCCCTCGCTCTCCCCGACGAAGCCCTGGCGGCCGGCGAGCGGGTTCACCGACGGCTCGTCGACCGTGTTGCCGATCGGGCCGCCGTACCCGGGATCCGCGAACGTCGCGACGTCCTGCCACGTCGCGCCGTCATCGTCGCTGATCTCGATGAGCCCGCCGTCCCAGTGGACCGCCGCCGCGGCCGCCGTCGCCGGCGTGATCTCGAACGAGTGGCGGTGGTTGAAGCTGATCACGAGCGGCTCGGTGGTCCCGACCGAGAGCGCGGGCGAGACGAGCTGCGTGTCGGACAGGCTCGGGAAGTCGATGCCGCGCCACGCGTGGTTCGTCAGGTCCGTCTTCTCGCGCGACCAGATGGCGTCCGCCTCCTCGCCGTCCTTCGCCCACACCGGCACCTCGCTCTCGACCGACTCGACGGTCGACGAACCCGGCACGTCGTCGACGTTGAGGCGCGCCCCGGCGACGTCGACGACCGTCGGCTCGCACGCCTCGGGGGCCGCCACCTCGACGCGCAGCTCGAGCGTCTCCACGGCCGCCAGCGCCTCGTCCACGCTGACCTCGACCTCGACCGTCTTCGACCCGAACGGGGGGATCTCGGGCAGCTCGAACGTCGTCTCGCCCGGGAACGACACGTGGGCGTTCGTCGAGGAGACGGTCGCCTCGGCCCCGACGAGCGGCACGGGCCCCGAGTTCCGCACCTCGAGGGCCACGGTGCCGCGCTCGCCCGCGTCGAGGAAGCCGTCCTCGTCGCACGAGCGCACGCCGTCCCGAGGCTCGCCCACCGAGAGGGCGCTCCACGGCTTCAGGTCGAAGCCCTCGACGACGCCGACGAAGTCGTCCGAGTCGCGCGGCGGGGACACGGCGCACGTCCCCGCCCCGCGCTTCGCGAAGCCGGCCGCGAGCGCGAGCATGTCGGCCTCGCTGCGCGCGTACGCCGCCGCGAGCAGGGCGTCGCGCTGCTCGGTGTAGGTCGCGTCCACCGGCGCGAGCTTGAGCCCCGCCACCATGATGTGCGACATGAGCCGCCGCGCCTCCTCGAACGTGTAGACGCGGCTGCCGTCCTCCTCCCGCGTGAGCAGCCCGACGTAGCCCTCGAACAGCATGAGCGCCCAGATCTCGCCGGCGTTGTGGACCTCGGAGTTCTCCGGCCCGCCGCCGTCGTTCCTCGGCTGCTCCGGGAGCTCCTCGCCATCGGAGATGTGCTTGAACGTGAACCCGTTCTTGGTGAGATCGACCGTGTAAGGCGACCGGCGTCCGCCGAAGTAGCCGCTGTCGCCGCTCTCCTCCGACGCGTAGATCGAGGTCGCGAAGGTGCCGCCGAGGTCGTCGCCCTCGCGGACGATCAGGTGCAGCGCGAGGAAGTCGCCCCAGCCCTCGCTCTGCGCGCTGCACTGCTCGGTGCCGCACTGGGTCAGGCGCCGGTGGATGAAGTGCCCCCACTCGTGGGCGGCGACGGTGTTGTCGATCGTCCCGTCGCGCACGATCCCGAGGACGCGCTCCATCGCGGCCGTGACCGGCCCTTCGAGGAGCGCCGCCTTGAGGCTGACCCCGTCCTCGAACGACGTGGAGAGCACCGGGATGTTCACCACCACGTCGGTGGGCGCGCCGTTCGACATGCCCGGCGCGGGCACGCCGGGCGCGTTGTTCGCGATGAGGAGGGCGACCGCGCCGGCGGCCTCGGCGTTGACGGCCTTCTGCTTGAAGGTGCAGCCGCCCCGATCGACGAGCAGGATCTTGCCCGCGACGTTGTGGAGCGGCGCCTCGCACCCGTCCCGCGTTCCGTCCACCGGGTCGTCGGGGGTCGCGTCCGTGCCGTCGTCGACCAGCGCGATCTGGGCCGAGAGGTTGAAGTTGGTGTCCCCGAACGCCGCCGTCCCGGTGTTCACGCTCGCGCCGCCCGGATCGAGCGTCAGCGTGCGCCGGACATCCTGGCTGTTCCAGAGGTACATCTGCATCCGCGGCGAGGTGCCGTCGGACATCGCGTTCATGTTCGCGTTGTTGCGCGGCCCCTCCGGCGTGAGGGCGCCGTCCTGCGCCTCGGCGAGCATCGGGTCGCCGCCGAGACCACCGCGGCCCTTGTTGTCCTGCTGGGCGTTGCCGGCGGCCTCGTTGAAGCCGGAGTCGTAGTACCAGTCGTGGAGCCAGTTGTTCACGTAGAACAGCTGGGTCACGGCGGCCATGGTCTGCGCCTCGCTCGACAGGGGCTCGGCCACCGGGTCGTAGACGTAGTCGAACGTCTTGTCCGCGGAGGTGATCGCCCGGACGTCGCCGTTCGAGTAGCCGTCGGGGTCCTTGTGGTCCGCGTAGGCGTCCACGTTGTTGCCGCGGGTCTGGACCGCGGTCGGCGGCAGCCACGGGTCCGCGCCGCCGTCCGGGCTCCTGTTGAACCCCTCCATCGAGACGAGCTGCGCCGGGATGAACGCCGGCTGGGACCCGTCCGGCGAGCCGGTCGGGTGCGGCACGAAGTCGGCCTGAGGCCCGTCGAGGGGCCGCCCGTTCCCCGTGGTCTCGGCCCAGACGCGGTAGTTGAACGCGTCGTTCTCGACCAGGTTGCGGCGGTAGAGGACGCGGCCGTCGTCGGCCGCGATCACGTAGTCGTAGGCGTCCGAGGAGACCGATTTGACCGCTCCCGCGATGAACTCGACGAAGTACGCCGGCACCACCTTGTCCGGCATCGGGAACTGGACCTTCTTCACGCGGGCCGGCTCGACCAGGTGGAGGTTCGCGGCCCGGAGCGCGCTGTTCGGCGCGAGGTCGAAGGCCTGGTAGTCGCCCGCGGGGCGCTGGAGGTCGACGACGCCGCTCGGCCCCGGGTGGATGCCGTAGAGGTCGGCGAGCGCGGTGGCGAGCGCCTGTCGCGGCGAGAGCCGGAACGCGCGGCGGCTCGAGCTCGTCTTCGCGGGCACGGCGGCGGGGTGCAGGTTGCCGGAGATGGCGACGAGGTCGAGGCCCTGCCGCATGAGCACCTTCACGTCCGTCTGGAAGACGTCGGCGCCGTCCACGCGCTGGCGCAGGGTGACGATGACGGGCCCCTGCCCGATGTCGTGCACGTGGACCACGCGCGCCGTCTCCAGCGCGGCCCTGCTCAGGCCGTAGGCCGCGGCGAACCGGCCCAGGTGCATCCGGGCCGCCGCCTCCGGGGTGACGCCCGCGGCCACGGCCGGCGCGGCGCCGCGCGCCGCCCAGAGGAAGTTCGGGACGCCGCGCTGCTCGTCGACGGCCGTGACGATCCCGCCCGCGCGCGCGGCGCGAGCGCGGGCCGTGGCGCGCGCATCTGAGAGGGCGCTCGCCGCCTTCGGCGCGAGCCGGTAGGCGTTGACGTCGGGCCGCCTGGCGGGCTGCGCGTGCGCGAGCGAGCCGGCGAAGAGCGCCAGCGAGAGCGTGAGACCGCGAATGGAACGCTTCATCCGATCTTCTCCGTGCGCGACTGAACAGCGGGGATGCCGCCGGAATGCTTCGTTCCCGCCCGGGGGAACAGGCCTGATGTAATGAAGATCCTTTGATAGACGTTCCTGCCGCACGAGGGAAGCCGCTCGGCGGCTCGCGCCGGGGCTTTTACCCGGGCTCTGGCGGACACGGCGACGGCGGGCGACAGCGGCGGACGAGCTCTGCGTCACCGGCGCGAAGCGCGGAGGAAACCGGGCCTGTGCTTCGCGCATCTAGCCGTGAGGACGCCGTGAGGCGGGCGCGAGGCGGGGCGGAGCGCCGCGAAGCTCGGAGGAGACAGCGCTCGGACCGCGCGCCTCCGCCGCGGGGCGGCGGCGCGGGCGCGGGACTCCGGGGAACGGTGGGGAACGGCGGGGAACGGCGGGGAACGGCGCTAGGACCGCGCGTCTCCGCCGCGGGGCGGCGGCCAGAAATTCGGCGGGATTTCTCGCGCGCGGCACTAGGATGCGCCGGACATGCTCGGCGAAGCGAAGCAGATCTACCTGGCCACGCGGAAGAAGCACGATCAGCTCTTCAACACCTACGTGATGCGCCCGCTCGCCGGCGGCGTCGTCGCGCTCCTCGCGCGGACGGCGATCACGCCGAACCAGGTGACGCTGCTCAACCTCGCCGTGTTCGTGGTGGCGGCGGCGCTGCTCGTCGCCCTGCCCACGGCGGCCGGCGGCCTCGCCGCGATCGCCGTGCTCGAGCTGAGCTATCTCCTCGACTGCGCCGACGGGATGCTCGCGCGCCACAAGCAGCTCGCCTCGAAGGAGGGCCACCTCTTCGACTTCTTCACGGACGAGCTCAAGGCGGTGCTGCTCTCGGGCGCCCTCTCGGTGCGCTTCTTCCGCGGCGGCGGGCTCGGGCTCGACGGGGCGCTCTGGCCCGCCGGCGACGCGCGCTTCCTGCTCGCCGGCGTCGTCGGCGTCGCGGTGATCGCCTCGGCGATCTCGCTGACGAACTTCGTCCGACGCCCGGAGATCAGCGGCAAGGAGACGTCGGTCTCCGCGTACTACGAGACCGTCACCGAGCAGCGCCCCCGGTCGCCCGCCGCCCGGGCGGCGGCGCTCGTCACGACGTTCCTGCGCTTCTTGAACCACTACCCGAGCCACATCTGGGCGTTCGCGCTCGCGGGGCGGCTCGACGTGTTCTTCTGGATCTACGTGCTGATCAACGGCCTCTACCTCGCGAGGGGGTGGCTCGGGCTGCTGCTCAGGTTCGGGCGGGCGTAGCCCCGCGCGCGAGCGTCTGGTGCGCTGTTCGATCGAGAGCTCGTCGAAAGGCGCGATGCGCGCGCCGCGGGAGCGAGCCGGCGATGTCGCTGCGCCGTCGAGGGCAGGATAGCAGCTGACCATCGCGCGCATCGTTCGATGCCGCGCGCCCGGAGCGGGCTTGACAGGCAGGAGGCCGTGCTGCCTGCTGGCGTTCGGAGGTGCTCCCATGGCGCGCACGGCCCCGGTGCCCAACATCCCCGCGATCCCCGGCATGAACCCCGGAGTCTTCGTGATGGGCGGCGGAGGCGCCGGCGGGGGCGGTGGAGCGGGCGGCGGAAACGGGTCGAAGAACCGCCAGGGCGCCGACGGAAAGAACGGCGGCAAGGACGCCGACGGCGGCGGCAAGAGCGCCTGCGGCACGCCGGGGAAGGACGGCGGCGGCTGCCCCCGGCACCACGGCGGCAGCCGCAGCGGCGCGGCCTCGCACGGGGATCCTATCGATGTCGTCACCGGGCGCGTCTTCACGACGCCCGTCGTCGACCTCGAGCTGCCCGGGCCGATGCCGCTCGAGCTCGCGCGCTCCTACGCCACCTCGATCCGCGCCCGGGACGTCGGCCTCGGCCACGGCTGGACGCACACGTTCGCCTGGGAAGTCGAGCTGCGCCGCAGCGGCGCTGTCGTCTGGACCGAGGATGGTCTCGAGGTGGCCTTTGGAGCGGTCGAGCGAGACACCGGCGTCCTGGGGCCGCACGGGTGGGTGCTGCATCGCCACGAGGAAGGGTTCGCGCTCGACGTGCCCGACGGCACGCGGCGAACCTTCGAGCCCGACATGGGCGATCCCCTGCGCCGGCGCTTTCGCCTCGCGGCCGTGGAGGATCGCGCGAGGAACCGGATTCAGCTCGTCCACGGCAAGTCGACGCTGTCGCGCATCGTCGATTGCGTGGGGCGCACGATCCGCGTGCTGGCCACGCGGGATGGGCGCATCGCCGCCATCGAGGTAGTCTGCCCCTCCGGGCGGGTCGTGCGCGCCGCGCGCTATGGCTATGACAAGGCCGGGCGCCTCGTCGACGTCACCGACGCGGACGGGCACGTGACCGCGTATGCCTACGATGACGATCACCGTCTCGTCTCCTATCGCCTGCCGACGGGCCTCGTCTTCCACTTCCGCTACGATCCGGCCGGGCGCGGGGTCGAGACGTGGGGCGAGCACGAGAGCGGCGTCGACCCGTGCCTCGCGGACGACCTCTCCGAGCTGCTCATGGACGGCCGCACGAAGGCCAGGGGGATTCACCACGTCAAGGTCGACTATGGCCCTCACGGCTACAGCGAGGTCGTCGACGCGGCGTGCGTCTTCAGGAACTTCGGCAACGAGCACGGCAAGGTCGACAAGGCCGTCGCCAACGGGCGCGTCTTCTCCCGGACCTACGATCCTCGCGGACACCTCACCTCGTACACCGACGCGCTGGGCGCGACCACGCGCTGGGAGCGCGACATCTTCGGCAACGAGACGCGCGTCATCGACGCGCTCGGCCGGGAGACGCGCGTCGAGCGGCTCCCGAACGGCGACATCACGCGGATCATCGACGCTGGCGGGGGCGAGACGGAGATCAGCTACAGCCAGAACGCGCTCCTCCTCAAGGATCCCACGGGCGCGCTGTTCGAGGTGCGGCACGACGCGCGCGGGCTCCCGGTCGAGACGGTCGCGCCCAACGGGCGGCGGCGGATCTATCGCTACGACGATCACGGCAACGCCGTCGAGGCATCGGACGAGCGCAGCGTGCTGTGGCAGGCGACGTACGACGAGCTGGGGCGCTGCACCTCGCTGCGCGACGAGGGCGGCGCGATCACCCGTTACACGTACAGCGACAGGGGGCTGCTCCTCGCCGTCGAGGAGCCGGGCGGGCTCATCTCGACGTTCGCGTACGACGGCCTCGGCAACGTGGTCGAGTCGACCGACCCCGGCGGCCGGCGGACGGTCCTCGTGCGCGGAGGGACCGGCTCGCTCGCGGAGGCGCGGCTGCCCGACGGGACCGCCGTCCGGCTGCGCTACGACCGCAAGGAGCGGCTGATCCGGGTCCACAACGCGCGCGGTGAGACCTACGCGGTCGAGCTCGGGCCGACCGGCGTCAAGCGCCGCGAGCGCACGTTCGATGGGCGCGAGATCCGCTACGAGCACGATCTCGCGGATCGCGTCGTGGGCGTCACGCTGCCGGGCGGCGACGAGGTCCTCCTCGAGCGCGACCTCCTCGGGCGCATCGTGAAGCGAACGCGGGCCGACGGATCCGAGGAGGTGTTCGAGTACGACTTCCGCGACGACATCATCGCCGCCGAGACCGCGGCCGGGAGGGTGGAGTTCACGCGCAACGCCGCGGGATGGATCACCCAGGAGAGACAGATCGTCGACGGCGCGACGTTCGAGGTGACCGTCGCTCACGACGCCGTCGGCATGCCTGTCCGCCACCGGACCTCGCTCGGCCACAGCGCGGAGTGGCGTCGCGACTATGCAGGACGGAGCTTCAAGCTGCTGCTCGACGGGACCGACGAGACGGAGGTGCGACTCGACGCCTCCGGGCGCGAGATCGAGCGGATCCTGTCGCGCGGCGGGCGCGTGCTGTTCGGCCATGATCCAGCGGGCAGGCTGGTCGAGAAGCGCGTCATCGCGCCGCACCTCGCGAGGGCAGCGCGCCCGGGCGAGCCCGACTGGCTGGGAGCGCGGGATCCTGCGGTGACCGTTCACCAGCGGCTCGAGTACAACGCGTCGTCCGAGCTCTCGACGCTCTGGGACGCGCGGCGCGGGACGACGCGATACAGCTACGACGCGCTCGGGCAGCTCCTCGCGGCCGTGCCCGACGGCGCCCGTGGCGAGCTCTTCGCGTACGACGCAGCGGGAAACCTCCATGAAGCAGGCGACGCTGCGGCTGCTCGCGAGTATGGCCCCGGGAACCTCATGCTGCGCGCCGGAGGGACGACGTTCGTCTGGGATGAGCTCGGCAGGCTCGCCGAGAGGCGCGGGCGCGCCGACGGCGGCGAGCGCCTCGCGTCCTATGCGTGGTCGAAGGCGGGCACGCTCTCCAGGGTGACCATGGCCGACGGGACCGTCGTCGAGTTTGCTTATGATGCCTTCGCGCGGCGGCTCAAGAAGGAGGTTTACCGGGTGAGCCCGGGCGGCGGCCGCGAGGTGCTCCGGCGCACGCGCTTTCACTGGTACGGAGACACGCTGCTGCACGAGGTCACGGAGGCGGGCGGCCTGCGCTTCGAGCGCCGGTACCACTTCGATGACGGCGGCGAGCCTGTGGCTCACCGCGAGATCGTTCAGCAGGGTGGCAAGCGGAGCGAGGGCGCCTGGGTGTACTACGTGAACGACCTGGCTGGCTTCCCCGAGCGGCTGGTCGACGGCGACGGCCGTATCCTCGGCGAGCTCGGAAGGACGGTCTGGGGCGCCGCCGCGATGCAGGAGGGCAGCACGGCGGCGACGCCGATACGGTTCCTCGGTCAATATGCCGACGCGGAGACCGGGCTCTTCTACAACCGCTACCGGTACTACGACCCGCAGATGGGCCGGTACATCTCGCCGGATCCGCTGGAGCTGCTCGGCGGGCTCAACGTCTTCGCCTATGCCCGGAATAGCCCCTTCTTCTTCGGGGATCCTCACGGGCTCGTCTACACGCGCATCGTCGACAACAGCACGAACCCCGCCACGGTCCTCTCCGAGGGCTACAACATCGACGAGGCCCGGGGGAAGCCGCCCGAGCGAGGCGGGCAGATCCCGCAGACCTTCACCGACAAGCCCTGCGCCGAGACGCAGGCCCTCCAGCGCATGAAGAACGACATCACCGCGCAGATCCAGGACGAGCAGAGGGTCGCGAAGGCGCGAGGCAACAAGAAGCAGCCCTTCAAGCCGATGACGCCGTCCGAGGTCGACGCAGAGGCAAACCGCCGGCTCAAGGCCAGGTTCGACGATCCGAACGTCTCGATCGAGACCTTCCAGGAGAAGGGGGGCCCGCGCGTGGACCCCTGCGACTCCTGCGGCCAGATGATCGCGGATCTCGAGATCGGGCACGCGGTGGTGGGCGCCAAGGGCAAGCGCGGGCAGTACGGTAAGTACCGGAAACCCAAGGGATACTGAGCGACGCGGAGCGGGAGACGGCGATGGAGGAGGGCTTCTTCGGGCGCAGCCAATCCGCGGCCTTCGACGCGATCTGCGCCTGGCATGACCGAGGTCGCGCCGCCGCCTGCGTCGTGTACGGGCCGGCCGGCGCCGGCAAGGGCGCGGTGATCGATCGCTTCTTCGGGTCGCTCGGCGAGTCCGGCGTGCAGCGCGTCCTCGTCCGCGCGGGCCGGGTATCCGGGGCGCCGTTCGAGCACGAGGTGCTGACGCGGCTCGCGGCCGGCCTGTGGCCCGACGACGCGCCGCACGCCGAGGATCGTCAGGGGCTCTGCGAGCTCCTCGTGAACGAGATCGCGAACCGGGACGCCGAGGAGGGCGAGCCGGCGCTCCTCCTCGGCCTGGTCGGACCGGATGCGTGCGCCGACTGGCCAGAGGATCCTGAGCGGTCGGTGCTCGGCGAGCTCGGCCCTTCTGCGCGCGTGCTGGTCGCGGTGACCGGTCCCAGGGGAGCGGCCGAGCGGTGGGCAGCGCGGCTCGCCCTCGGCGCTGACAGCATCGACTGGGTGCACGTGAGCGGCTTCCGGCTGGACGAGATCGACGCCCCTTTGCGCGATCGGCTCGCCTGGGCGGCGATCGACGGCCCGGGGCCGCGCGCGACCGTGGAGGCGGCGGTGAACGCGCTCCGCGAGCGGGGGGCGGCGCGGCTGGAGGCGCTGCTGTCGATCCTCGCGCGCGCGCTCGCGCCGCTCGACCTCGGAGACGCGTCGGCGCTCCTCGGCGTGGAGGACGCGGAGCTCGCCGCCCTGCTCGGCGCGCACCGCGCCGCGATCGAGCCGGTGATCGCGTGGGGTGAGCGATGGAGCGCCCTCCGGTTCCGGCACGAGGCCCTGCGCGCGGCCTGGTCGGCCGCGAGCGAGGACGGCGCCGCCGTCTGCGAGCGGCGGTTCGTGGAGGCCGCCCGCAAGCTGCTGGGCGCGCACGCCCGGGCGGACGGTCGTCCCCCGGAGGGCCGATCCGCCTATCTCCGCCGGTACGCGGGAGCTCACCTGCTCGCGTCCGGGGCGCCGCCCGCGGAGCTCGTCGCGCTCTGCGACCCGGGCTGGGCGTGGCCGTCCTCGCTCGAGGACCTCGCCGCGCGCCGGGCCGAGCTGCGGCGCCTCCGGCGCGCGATCGCCGCGCCGCTCGAGGCCTCCGGCGCGAGCGAGGCCCTGGACGTGCCGGTGCCCCGCCTCGTGCGCGTCGCCCTCGCGCAAGGCGCGCTCGGGACGCTGCACCGCGCCTGGGATCAGGGAGACGCCCGGCCCGGCGACGCGGCGCGCGGCGACGCCGAGCGGGCGCTCGCGGTCGCCCTCCTCGCGCTCTCGGCGCACGCGCCGGAGCGATCGCGCGAGGAGATCGCGGCGAGGGCGCGCGAGCTGGTGCGGCGGCGCGGAGCCGCCTGGCGCAACGAGCCATCGCGGGACGCGCAGGCGCTCCTCGCGGCGGCGGGCGCCAGCTCGGGCGGCGATGCGGCGAGCTTCGCGCGCTGGGCGGTATCGGCCACATCCCGCGACGAGCAAGGTCCCAGCCTGCCCGTGTGGCTCACCGCGGCCCGGTTCCTCCCGCCGCCCGAGGCCGATGCGCTGGTCGCGGACGCCATCGAGCGCGCGCGCTCGGCTCCGCGCCCCGGCCACGCGCTCGCGCAGCTCGCCGGGGCGCCGGGCCTCGACGCCGGCCAGGCGCGCTCGCTCTTTCGCGCGGCGATGGCGCTCCCGCCGGGATCGCGCGCCGACGCGCTGGCGCCCCTCCTGCGAGCGCTGCCCGACGAGGAGCGGGCCCGCGGCGTGTCCGCGCTCTTTGACGCCTTCCTCGGCGCGAGCGCGGACGGCGAGCCGGTCGATTATCCATCCTGCACCGAGGCGCTGGCGCCCTTCCTCGGGTTGCCCGAGCTCTCGAAGCTGCTGGACGACCCGATGACCGGCATGGGCGCAGCGCTCGCCGTGCGGCTCGCGGAGCTCGGCGAGACCGCGCGCGCGCTCGACGTCATCGAGCAGCTCTGCGGCGGCGGGATCCACGGCGCGGGCCCGCTGCTGCGCGCCGCTGCGACCGAGGGAGGCCGTCCGCTCGTTCGCGCCGCGCGTGAGGCGGTGATGTCTCTCGGGCCGAAGTGGGTCGCCGCCGCGCTGGTGGGCGACCGTGCGGCTCTGGCGATCGAGGTGCTGGGGCTCGACGCGTCGGTCGAGATCGCCGAGCGCGGCGGCGGCTCGGGGCACGCGCGCATCGCCGCCCTCGCGGCGCTGTGCCGCGCTGCGCCCGAGGCGTCGCGGCCATCGCTCGCCGCCCGCGCCGTCGCGGCATACCGCGAGAGCGGGGAGACGGATGGGCTGGAGCTGGTGATCCGCTGCGCTGCCTGGATGTCGCTCCACGACGCAGCGTGGCTGTTCGCCAGGAGCCTCGGCGATGCAGCCGGCTCGGTCACGCTGGCGTCGACCCTGAGCGGCTGGGGAGGCGTGGAGATGCTCGCGCCGCTCGTGGCACGGCTCGGCGGCGAAAGCGCGCTCATCGCCGTGGCGGACGCCCTGCACGAAGCGAACGAGTGGCTCGCGTGGATGGAGTCAGGGGACAGGAGCGCCTGACGCGTCGCGCCCTGCGCCGGGTGCCGGCGGAGACCTCAGTCGGCGCGCTGACCCGCTCCAGGGGATCCGGAACTGAACCGGAGGGACGCGGACGCCTGCGCCGGCACATCGCGACCTGCCCGCGCCCCCTCGCGAGGGGGGTGCGGTCGATCCAGGACCGAACCGGAGGGCCTCCGAAGGCCGCGCCGGCACATCGCGACCTGCCCGCGCCCCCTCGCAAGGGGGTCTGGTCGATCCAGGACCGAACCGGAGGGCCTCCGAAGGCCGTGCCGGCACATCGCGACCTGCCCGCGCCCCCTCGCAAGGGGGTCTGGTCGATCCAGGACCGAACCGGCCCCCTCAAAAGGGGGGTGCGGTCGATCCAGGACCGAACCGGCCCCCTCAAAAGGGGGGTGCGGTCGATCCAGGACCGAACCGGCCCCCTCAAAAGGGGGGTGCGGTCGATCCAGGACCGAACCGGCCCCCTCAAAAGGGGGGTGCGGTCGATCCAGGACCGAACCGGAGGGCCTGCGAAGGCCGCCCCGGCACATCGCGACCTGCCCGCGCCCCTCGCGGGGGGGTGCGGCCGGTCCAAGGCCCAGCCGGAGGAGCGCCTCCGGAGCCCGCCGATACGGGAGCGCCTCGGGAGCGCGGGTTCGCTTCATCCCCCGAGCTTCATCAGCCCGGCCTCGGTCGGCGCGAAGCCGCAGCCCCGGTAGAAGCCGGCGAGGTGCGGCTCGAAATCCACGTGCAGCCACCACATGCCGCGCTCTCGCGCCACGCCGGCCGCGCGTGACACGAGCCCGCGCCCGACGCCGCGGCGGCGGTGCGCAGGGTGGACCGTCGTGTCCAGCAGGAAGGCGTGGATGCCGCCGTCCCACGCCAAGTTGACGTAACCGATCAGGCGCTCTCCGGTGAAGGCGCATACGAAGGCGAGGCTGTGCGCGTGCTGCCGCGCGAAGTCGGCTGGTTCGTGAGCAGGCCAGGAGGTGACGAAGAGCGCGTTGAGGGCGTCGTTGCCCACGACGGGGTTTACTCGATATTCCATCGAAGGCATGGACCTGCTCGCGCTCAGCGCGTCTGGGGCGGGGGAAAACAGGAGAGGCCCGGGAGATCGGCCAGCTATGCCGCCGACAGCGACAGAGCCGCTCGCCCGCAGGGATTCATAGCGGAACCGATCGCGGTGGTCACCTCGGACATCAGGCAGTCGACTCGGGATCCCGGCAAGCTGAGCCGGAGAGGGCCGCTGGTCAGCGCCTCGCGACGTGGCCGAAGAGAGGCGCGAGGCGCGCTTCGATCTCATCGAGGTAGTCCATGAGTCCAGTCGCGGCGCCTCGCTGCTTCAGGACGGCCAGGGGAGGCTCTTTCATACATGCTTCCTCCCGCTCCTGATCCCCGCCTGTGAGCGCATTGAGCACTCGCTTGGCGTCGCGCTTCGCGCCATCCTCGCTCGCCGTGAGCTGCTCGGCTTCCGAGCGAGGATCGAAACCGAGCTCCTTGCGTTCGCGCTCGAGGAGCGCTATCTCGGCATCGTCGCGGGGCTCGAAGCCAGCGAGGATCCAGCACTCTCGCTTGGTGTCGGCGACGCCGATGACGACCGGGAAGCGCCACAGCTGTGCGTCCCGCGCCTGCTCGAAGCCCTCACGACGCCGGCTCAGCTTGTCCGCGTCACGCACGAGGATCACGGCGTCCGGAGGAGGATCGAGCGTGGCGAGAAGCTTCAGCGCCTGCTCAGCCATCGCCGCATCCGGAGCTCGGGGCTCTCCGCGGGAAAACCCGTGTGCGACGACATGTCGCTCCTTTGCCATTGCCTTCATTCTCGTCCACTTCAGGCAAGAATCCTGACGGTGTTCGCCATGATAGCCGCGAAAGAGCTCGATCGACTCCTCGTCGATCCAGTCAACATTTTCACAGAGCACTCGATCACAGAGCGCGCATGCCGTGCGCCGGTCGGCGTCCGCTTCACATACGACCGCTATCGCGTAAGCCGCTTGCTCAGGCATGGGGCTGCGCGCCTCGTTCGCGTACCCAGTCCTCACCCACCATGCTCCAGATCTCTCCGGGGCTCATGAACTCCTTCCAGCGTTCAAACTGCGGATGTTCGTTCAGTCGGGCCCACCTCACGGCACCGGTCTCGTCGGCGATCATCAGTCGAACCTCCTCAGGCTCGAGATGATCGATGAGGTAGGGGGAATGACTCGTCGCGACAATCTGCAGTTCAGGAAACGCTTCGAGGAGCTTGCGGACCTGCGCGACCAGATCGGCGATGGCCCTCGGATGGATCGCGCGCTCAAGGTCGTCGATGAGGAGCAAGTGGGCGCCCTTACGACTCATGATTGCCGTCAAGATACCCAACACGATGAGCGTCCCCTCGCTCGCGGCATGCGCTGGCAGGTTGGCCGCCCCCCGCATGTCCAGCACGGCACGATGGCCGACGTATTCTCGCTCGACGGTGCTTGTCATCGCCTGGCCATTGATCGTAACCCGCTGGATCTCGGGCCGCTTCACCGCTGAACGCTCCAGGCGGATCCTCTCCACAGAGGGGATGACTGCGCGCAGCGCCTCCTCCACGCGCCGGAAGTCGTCGGCACGCGAGATGAGCATCTCGGCGAGCACGGCGGCCAGACCATCGCCGTCCGGCTCTATTCGCGGGACGAGAGAGGCGCTGTAAGATGGCTGCGCGAGCTTGGACGCATCGAGCCTGAGCAAGTCCGCTGGAACGCGGACACCATCGATCACTTCGCGAGCCTCATCTGATAGATGAGAGCTAGCCCCCGGGTACGTGATCACGTGGTCGCCGTATTCAACGGTAACGCGCCGTTCCCAGTGGACATCGTCGTAGTCCTCTGCCCAGAGGTGGATCGAGCCCGCCCTGCCCTTCCAGATTCCTGTGCATCGAATCTCGATCGGCTCGCTGGCGCCGTGAGAGCGGAGCACCGACGGATGTCGTTCACCTTCCAGTAGCGACCAAGGGTCTTCCGCGTGGAGATACGCCAACCCTTGAAGCACGCTCGTCTTTCCAGAGGCGTTCGGCCCCACCAGCACCGTGAACCGCTCGAGCGGGAGGCAGATCTCCCGCAGCGCCTTGAAATTCTTGAAGCTGACGGTCTCGATCATGGCCCTGCACCGAGGTCCTCCACCGGTCCCCCGGGAGCCTAGACGACCCCGTCCATCCCGGCTACCTCGCGCGCCTGACCGGCTCGCCCTCCGGCTTCCGCCAGCATCGAGAGCGCCCGGCTCCTCGCTGCGCCGGGAAGTTGGACCGAACTCGCTTCCGTCTCGGCGTGGCTCTATGAAACGCCGCGGGGTTCAGTCGAGCGGCGCTGGCGCTTCGCGCTGCGCCTCGCCCGGCAACGGTCGCCTTCACGCGCACGTGTCACTCGTCTCAGCGCCACGATCTGTGCTGAACGCCACCATCCACGCGAACCGGGCAAGGGCGGGAGCGGATCGTCCCCAGGACACGCCCGGCCCGCCGAAAACTGGCCTGCCTCCCCCTCCTGTGCATTACGGTCGCCCTGCCATGGACACGCCGCCCCGAACGCGCGCCGCAGCCCCGCTCGCGGCGAGCCGCCATGCCCTCGCCCTCCTCGCCCTCGCCGCGCTCCTCCCGGGCTGCGGCCAGTCGTCCAGCAACACGCCCGAGTCGCCGGTCGAGCACCAGGGCGCCGGCGATGGCCAGAAGCCCGCGGGCGCCTCGCCCTCCGCCGCCGCCGCCGCGTCCCCCGCCGCCCCCGCCGCGGCCGAGGACGAGCCCCCGCCCGGCCAGCCCGCGGGCCCGCCGATCGTCTCGCTCTCCGGCGTCGCCACCCCGCCCCAGCCGCCCCCCGAGGGCAGCCCGCGGCTCGCCAGCATCGCGATGCTCACGCGCGTCTACGCCCGGCCCAGCACCGCCGCCAAGCGCGTCGGCTTCCTGCGCGCCGGCGCGGTCGTGGAGATGGATCCCGAGCCCGCCGGCACCGAAGGCTGCCCCGGGGGCTTCCGCAAGATCAAGCCGTTCGGCTACGTGTGCCTCGGCCTGGACGCGACCCTCGACCTCGATCACGAGATCGTCCGCGCCACGGCCCGCCGCCCCGACGTCACGCAGAAGCTCCCGTACATGTACGGCACCGTGACGCGCGGCGGCCCTGCCTACGCGCGCATCCCCACCGAGGACGACCTCGCGCGGTACGAGCCCAGCCTCAAGAAGCACCTCGACCGCTGGGCCAAGGACGAGCAGAGCGGCGCCACCTACGGCCTCGACGTGTGGCTCAAGTGGCGCACCGAGCCCGCGCCTCCCGCGCTCGACGCGCTCGCGCAGCGGATCACCGACCGCGACGTCCCCTGGTTCCTGCGCGACGGCCGGCGCGCCCCCAACCTCTCCGGCCTGATCAAGACCGACGACGCCGTGAAGATCGACGAGGTCTCGCGGCGCAACGGCATGGCCTTCATCGAGTCCTTCCTCCACGAGGGCCGGCGCTACAACGTCACCACCGACCTCCGGGTCGTCCCCGCCGATCGCTTCCGCCCCATCCGCGGGTCGGACTTCCACGGCGTCGAGATCGGCAAGGACATCGACTTCCCCTTCGCGCTCGTGCGCCGCGCCGGCGGCAAGCGGTGGCGCGTCGAGGGCAAGAAGCTCGTCGAGGGCGGCGAGCTCGAGTGGCGCGCGGCCGTGCCCCTCACCGGGAAGCAGCAGTTCTTCGGTGGAAAGCTCCACTACGAGACCAAGGACGGCGACTGGGTCGACGACCGCCACGCCGGCCGCATCGACCCCGCGAAGAAGATGCCGGCCTGGGGCAAGAACGGCGAGAAGTGGCTCGACGTCAACCTCACGAAGCAGGTGCTCGTCGCCTACGAGGGCACGAAGCCCGTCTATGCCACGCTCATCTCGAGCGGCGAGGCCGGGCTCGAGGATCACGAGTCCACCACCGCGACCAAGCGCGGGATCTTCCGGATTCACACGAAGTACATCTCCATCACCATGGACTCGGACGCGGTAGGTGAGGAGTTCGAGCTGCGCGACGTCCCCTACGTGCAGTACTTCGAGGATGGGTATGCGCTGCACGGCGCCTACTGGCACGACAAGTTCGGCCGCCCGAAGAGCCACGGCTGCATCAACCTGTCTCCGGAGGACGCGCGCCGCCTCTTCTTCTGGACCGAGCCCGCCGTCCCGCCGGGCTGGCACGGCGCGGCGCGCTCGCTCACCGGAACGGTGGTTTTCGTACACCCCTGAGCCACGCGGCCCCCGGCGCGTCAAGCGCCCGGCGGCCCCGCCCCGGGCGCGGCCGCCGTGCGCGCACGCTGCAGGAGCGGGACCTGTCGATCGCAGGCCACACTTCGCGCGACTGCCGGCTCGAACAGCAGCGGAGTCGTGGTAGCGTCCCGCCCATGCAGCTTGCCGTCGTTGGAACAGGGTACGTCGGCCTGGTGGCCGGCGCGGGTTTCGCGGATTTCGGGAACGACGTGGCGTGCGTCGACGTGTCCGCTGCAAAGATCGAGATGCTGAAGCGCGGCGAGGTGCCGATCTACGAGCCCGGCCTCGACGTGCTGATCGCGAAGAACGCGCGCGACGGCAGGCTCCGGTTCTCCACGGACGTGGCCGGCGCCATCCGCGACGCGGAGATCGTCTTCATCGCCGTCGGGACGCCGCAGGCCGACGACGGCTCCGCCGACCTCTCCGCCGTCGAGGCCGTCGGCGAGACGATCGGCAAGAACCTGAACAACTTCAAGGTGATCGCCACGAAGAGCACGGTCCCGGTAGGGACGGCGGACAGGCTCCGGCAGATCATCGGCGCGCACACCTCCCAGTCGTTCGCCGTCGCGTCGAACCCGGAGTTCCTCAAGGAGGGCGACGCGGTGAACGACTTCATGAAGCCGGACCGCGTGATCATCGGCTCGGACGACCCGAAGGCGCGCGAGATCCTGCGCCACCTGTACAACCCGTTCGTCCGGGCGAGCGACCGCATCCAGCTCATGGACGCCCGCTCGGCCGAGCTCACCAAGTACGCGGCCAACGCCCTGCTCGCGTCGCGCATCTCGTTCATGAACGACCTCGCCGTCCTGGCGGAGAAGGTCGGCGCCGACATCGAGCTCGTGCGCAAGGGCGTCGGGTCCGACCCCCGCATCGGCACGAAGTTCCTCTTTGCCGGCCCGGGGTTCGGCGGCTCCTGCTTTCCCAAGGACCTCTCGGCCATCCTCCACACGGCGAGCACGGTGGGGCACGACCTGGAGATCGTCCGCGCGACGGAGCGGATCAACGCGCGGCAGAAGCGGCTGCTCGCCAGCAAGGTGAGCGCCCACTTCGACGGCGCGCTGAAGGGCAAGACGATCGCGGTCTGGGGGCTGGCGTTCAAGCCGCAGACCGACGACATCCGCGAGGCGCCCGCGCTCACGCTGATCGACGCGCTGCTCGAGGCGGGCGCGACGGTCCAGGCGCACGACCCGCAGGCGATGCCGAACGTGCGCGCGATCTACGGCAACCGCATCCTCCTGAGCGACAACATGTACGGCGCGGCCGAGGGCGCGGACGCGCTGGTGGTCGTCACCGAGTGGCACGAGTACCGGCGCCCCGACTTCCACCGGCTGAAGCGCATCCTGAGCTCCCCCGCGCTCTTCGACGGCCGCAACGTCTGGGAGCCCGACGAGCTCCGCGGCCTGGGCTTCACCTACACGGGCATCGGCAGGAAGTAGCGCGCGGGCGCCGCCGCTCAGGTATCGCCCGGATCCGACGGCAGCGGAATGCGCCGGCTGCTCGGCGGCTCCTCGCCGAGGTAACGCGGCGCGTTCGCCGGCGTCAGCCGGCGGCTGCTCGGCGGCTCCTCGCCGAAGTAGCGCGGCGCGTTCGCCGGCGTCAGCCGGCGGCTGCTCGGCGGCTCCTCGCCCGTGTGCCGGTCCCAGCGCCGCTCGAGCATCTTCCGGTCGACCCCGATGAGCCGCGCCGCGGCCGCCTTGTTGCCGCCGCAGCTCTCGATGGCGTGGTGCAGCACCGCGCGCTCGATCACGCGCAGCTTCGACCCGAGCCGCTCGGGCAGCGCGAGCAGCGCGCGGGCCAGCCGATCGATCTCCGCGGTGGCGTCGACGACCGGCCGCTCGCGCGCGAGCTCCTCGAGCGTGGGCACGTCGATGAGATCGTCGTCCGCGAGCAGCGCCAGCCGCTCGACCACGTTCCGGAGCTCCCGCACGTTGCCGGGCCAGGGCCGCCGGACCAGCCACGCGATCGCGTCGTCGGTGTAGCGGAGCTTGCGCGGGAGCTCCGCGGTGAACGCCAGGAGGAGCTCGATGAGATCGGCGTCGCGCTCGGCCAGCGACGGGACGTGCACCGTGACGACGTTGAGCCGGTAGAAGAGGTCCTCCCGGAAGCGCCCCTCGTGGATGCGCTTCTCCAGGTCGACGTGGGTCGCGGCGAGCACCCGGGCGCGCAGCGGGATCTCCGACTCGGCGCCGAGCGGGCGGAAGCGGCGGTCCTCGAGGACGCGGAGGAGCTTCGCCTGGAGCTCGCCGGGCATCTCGGCGATCTCGTCGAGCAGGATGGTGCCGGCGCCCGCGAGCTCGAGCTGGCCGCGCATGCGCTTCTCGGCGCCGGTGAAGGCGCCGCGCTCGTGGCCGAAGATGAGCGACTCGATGAGCGTCCCCGGCAGCGCCGAGCAGTTGACCGCCACGAACGGCTCGCCGCGCCGCGAGCTCATCTCGTGCAGCGCGCGGGCGACCATCTCCTTGCCGCAGCCCGTCTCGCCCCGGATGAGCACCGTCTTGCTCGACTCCGCGACGCGCTCGATGATCCGGCGCACGCGCTCCATCGCCGCGGACGAGCCGAGCAGCGCCTTCGTGCCGAACGTGCGGTCGACCCGCTCGCGGAGCCGCACCACCTCGCCCTTGAGGAGCAGCCGCTCGCGCTGCCCCTCGACGATCGGCAGCAGCATCTCCGGGCAGAGCTCGTCCTTCAGCACGTAGTCCTGGGCCCCGAGCCGCATCGCCTCCCGGATCTCGGAGAGCTCGCTCACCGACGTGACCATCACCGCCGGCGTGCTGCGCCCCGAGGCCCGCACCCGCCGCAGGATCTCCAGGCCGCCGCGGTCGCGCGGGTCGTCCGAGAGGCGCACGTCGAGCAAGAGGAGGTCCGGCGCGCTCCGCTCCACGGCCGCGAGCGCGTCGTCCAGGCCGACCGCCTCCAGCACCTCGACCTCGTCGAGCGCGGTCAGGATCTGCCGCAGCGTGCGGCGGCCGCTCCGCTGATCATCGACGACCAGGATCTTCACGCGACCTCTTCCTCTGCAGTCTTGGAGACGTCGGCGGCGGGGATCGAGATCACGAACCGCGTCGCGCCGTCGCGCCGCTCCGCGTCGATGGTCCACCCGTGCGCGCGGACGATGCGGTGCGTGATGGCGAGCCCGAGCCCGGTCCCGCGCGGCTTCGTCGTGTACCACGGGGCGAAGATCCGCGACGCGTCGCCCGCGATGCCCGGCCCCGTGTCCCACACGATGAGCTCGGCGCCGCTCTCCTTCGGCGCCCAGATGACGCCGATCGTGCCCTTGTCGCCGGCCGCGTCGATGCCGTTCGAGAGCAGGTTGACGAGCACCTGCGTCGCCTGATCGGGGTCGCAGCGGAGCTTCGGGGTCGCGCTCACCCGCGCCTCGATCCGCCGCTCGCCCAGCTGATCGCGCAGGAGCATCTCCGCCCGGCTCACGAGCTCCTCGACCGAGAGGCGGCGGCGATCGAGCCGCCGGTGCGTGACCTTTCGCAGCCCCATCACCAGGCGCTCGAGGCGCTCGACCTCCTCGCAGCCGATCTCGACCTCCTCGGCGTCGAGGCTGTGGTTGCTCGGCCCGCGCTGGAACACGGACCGGAAGAAGTTGATCGGGTACCGCACCTCGTGGGTGATCTCGGCCGCGAGCGTCTCGATGAGCGCCGCGCGCTCGTCGCGCCACGCGGCCGCCTGCTCGCGCCGCCGCCGCTCCAGCTCGGCGTAGCTGTGGGCGTGCGCCAGGGCGAGCGCGGCCTGGTTGCCGATGGTGCGGAGCAGGTCGAGGTCCTCGCTCGTGAACAGGGCGCCGCCGCGCTTCTTGCCCACCTCGAGGACGCCGAGCAGCCGGCCGCGGAACATGACCGTCAGCGACAGCTCGCTCGCGCTCACCTCGGGCGGGCCGAGCCCGATGATCCGCTCGCCGCTCTGCTCGTCCGCCTCGGGCTCGCCGCTTTGCTGACCGGCGCCGGCGCCGGCGGCGTCGGCCGCGTCGATCGCGATGGCGCGGAAGGTGACCCGCTCGCACGGCAGCCAGCGCGCCACGGTGCGCTCGACGGCGTCCGCGACCTGCTCGGGATCGGAGACGAGCGTCAGGTCCTCGCTGAGCTGCTCCACGGTGGGCTTGTACTCCGCGCGCGCCGGGAAGAGCGTCCGATCGCCGGCGCCGAGCGCGAGCACGACGAGCACCGCGCTGACGACGGCGGCGGGCGCGGCGACCTTGAGCGCGCCGAGCAGCGGCAGGCCGGCGTACCCCGCGCACGCGGAGCAGACGATCACCGTCAGCGCGACCATCATGCCGGTGATGAGGATCCGCGTGAGCGGGCGCGACAGGAGCGCGCGGCTCCCCCAGAGGTCGTAGCGGATGAACGCGACGACGCTCGCGACAGGCGTGAGCGCGAGCGTCGGGATCGCGAACCACGCGAGCCGAGACGCCGAGACGCCGAGCATGGCCAGCATGAAGCCGAGGGCCATCACGACGTGCGGCGGCGCCATCGCGAGCAGCAGCGCGCGCAGCGTGCGGCGGCGATCCCCCTCGGCCATGGCGAAGCGGAGGATCAGGGTGGCCGCGAAGAAGAAGAACGACGCGACCATCAGCGTCGCGCAGACGCTCCGGAGCGGGACGGTGGTCCAGCCCATGGCGTGCGAGGCGAGCAGGCCGGCGGCGAGCAAGCCGCCGAGCGCGTCCGCGATCCGGCCGCAGGCGGGGTAGCGCGCGATGAGCGGGACGTCGTCCGGCAGCCGCAGCGCCAGGGTGAAGAAGCACATCGGCACGAGCGCGTAGGCGACGTGGAAGAACGGGACCAGGTCGCGCGAGCTGTGGTAGTCGAACAGCGTGAACTGGAAGAGCGCCGTGGACAGCGCGGCGGCGGCGAAGGCGCGGGCGAGCTTGCCGCGCGGGCTCGCGCTCATCGCGATGAGCGCGGCGCCCACGTAGAGCGAGCCGACGACCATCAGCCCGCCGGCGTAGAACCACCAGGCGAGCGGATCGAGCGGGACGAGGCCGAGCTCGACGTCGCGCAGCCCCTCCGCCGTCTCGACGCGCGCGCGCACCGAGCGCTGCCCCTCGCGCGCCGCCTGCTCGACCGCGGCGTCCCAGATGCTGGCGCGGTAACGCCCCGCGGCGCTCTCGAGGCGCCAGCCGTTCACCTCGATCACGCGGTCGGGATACCGGAGGCCCTTCTGGAAGCCCTCCCAGGAAGGCAGGCCCAGGCTCGAGACAACGCCGTCCGGGTCGACGAGGACGCCAGGGAACGGCCGCTCGTACCAGCTCAGGGCGTTCCTGATCCCGGAGCCGCCCAGAACGAGCGCCGCGATGACGACCGCCGCAAGGAGCCAACGCCGATTCTCGATAGCTGGCATCGGGAGACTCGACAGCGCGTAAATTGCGCCACGAGCCAACCACGATACGCTGGAACCCCGAGTGAACCAACGGGACTCGCGCCCCGGAAGCGGCGCGGCGCCTCGGTCCCCCGCGATCCCGGCGGCTCCGTCGGCGGTGTTACGCAATATTCATTACGTTCCACGGGGGAGATGCGAGGAGTATCACTCCGCGGGCGGGGCGGCGGAGCGCGCCCGGCCGGCGCCCTCGGGGGCGTCGCGCTCGGCGGCGCCGGCGAACACGGCGGCGGCCAGCGCTCCGAAGCGCGCCTCGGCGGCCTCGACGGCGGCGGCGTCGGCCGCCGTCCGCTCGATCTGGTCGAGCAGGGCGGCGAGCTCGTCCCGCACGCGCCGCGAACGCGCGGGCGCCTGGCGGCTCGCGGCGAGCGCGCGGACGAGGACCGAGAGCTGCCGCAGCACGGCGCCCGCGCCGTGGAAGCGCTGGCGCCGGGCGTCTCCCGCGGTGAGGCGGGCGTGGCGCGCGAGCGCGCAGACGCCGTGGCAGAGGATCGGGTCGGCGAGCAGCGCGCGGACGGCCCAGCGCGCGAGGCGGCGCGAATAGAAGCCGCGGGCGAGCGAGCGCGCGGCGCGGGCGTCGTGCCGGGCGTCGTGCCAGGCGCGCGCGGCGCCGTCCTCGCCGATGAGCAGCAGCGCGAGCGCGACCGGATCGCCGGCGGCGAGGCAGGCCCGGCCCGCGTCGATGCGCCCGTAGCCGTGCTTGGCGTTGTGGCCGTCGCGGTCGCGCCCGTCGGGGAGGAGGTCCCACCGGTCGGCCACCGGCTCGGCCGACGCGGGCGCCGCGGGCGGCACCGGATCGAGCGTGCGCAGGACGAGGGCGTCGAGCTCGGGCAGGCGGAGCGCCGGGTTCCGGGACAGGACGAGGAGCAGCACGCCCGCGGCGAGGGCCGAGGCCCCGCTCGACTCGGCGTGGCAGAGCCGCTCGGCCGCCGAGCGCGCGCCGGACGCGGCGGGGAGCGGGCACGTGAGGTCGTCGCCGGGCGCGAGCCACCGCACCGCCGGGCCGCGGTTCGCGAAGGGGCGGCTGCGCCCCCGGCGGTCCCGCCAGAGGAACCAGCCCTCCCCGCGGGCACCCGGGCCGACGCAGAACACCCGCGGGTCGCTCGCGGGCTCGCCGAGCCCGAGCGAGAAGCTCGCGTGCAGCGACTCGGGCGGGCTCGACGCCTCGCGGCCGGTGGGGAACACGACGGGGCAGCCGCGCCCGCGGCGGCCGAGGCGGGCGGCGAGCTCGAGCGCGTCGTCCAGCATCGGCGTCGTCGATCCCTCGACGTACGCGGCGCACACAACGACGTCCGCGCCGTCGCTGACGGCCTGGACGATCGCGACCGGGAGGGCGAGGACGCACCCGCCCGGCTTCGGGATCAGGTAGAGCCGCGGCGAGGCGTCCGGCGCGACGCCGCGGAACCCGCCGGCGCGGCGGACCCCGACGGCCCACGCGACCATGAGCGCGCCGTGCGCCTGGCTGCGGGGCGGGTGCTCGAGCATGACCAGCACCTCGCGGTCGAGGCCGAGCTCCTCGGCCGCCCAGGCGTCGTCGTCGATCACCGCGAGGCGCATCCCGGCGCCGCTCCCGCAGCGGCGGCGATCGACGCCGACCCCGCCCTCCCCCGCGCGCAGGAACCAGCGGCCTTCCGTGGCGGGGTCGTCCCCGCCCGACGCGCCGCGCGCCGCCCACCCGCGCTCCGGCCGCGCCGCGGCGGCCGGCGCGGCGTCGAAGCGCGGGGCGATGGCGGCGCTCGGGCGGCGCGCGGAGGCGACGTAGCGCACCGGGAGCGCCGCGGCCGAGAGCGCCGCGGCGACCTCGGCGCGCCGCCCGCCGTCGGGCGAGCGGACGCGGAGCCAGAAGATCGGCGCCCGCTCGACGACCCGCTCCACCTCGACCCGGGACCAGCGCGCCGCGAGCGCCGCGGCCACGGCGCCGGGCGCCACGGCGCACCGCGTGGCGACGACGAGGTCGAGCGGACCGCCGTCGTCGTCGCACGCGGCGGTGGGGACCGGGGCATAGCCGAAGTCCCACGGCGGGCGCTCGCCGCGCGGGGCGGCCGGCGCCGAGGGCGGAGCGCTCGGGCGGCCGCGTTCCCGGCGAGCGCTCGCGGGTATCTCCTCCGGCGGGCCTGCTTTCCCCCGGGTGGCCGCCCCGCGGCCCCGGCTCATGCCAGCACGGCCTTGGCCCAGGCGTTGAGCGCGTGGGCGCGGTTGGCGAACCCGGGGCTCTCGGCCTCGCACCGCGCGAGCTCCTGCGCCTGCGCCTCCTTGCCCTCCGCCCAGGCGGCGACGCGGCGGGCGCCGAGGGCGGCGGCGCGCCGGCGGGCGGCGCGGAAGCACCGGCGCTCGCCGTCGAGCATCACCCCGAGCACGCCGGAGTCGAGGACCATGCTGCGGACGGGGATCAGCGAGGAAGGCGCGCTGGACGCCGGCGGCTCGCTCCGCCCCTTCGGGGTCGCGGCGATGCCCCAGGGCGGCGTGCCGAGCGGCCCGTACGCGGCCGCGCGGCGGCTGTGCGCCCCGGGGGCGCGGTCCCGCCCGTCGGCGGGCGGCTCGGCGGGCTCGCCGTGCGCGCGCGATCGGAGCTCCGAGGCGAGGACGACGGCCCAGGCGCCGCCGCGCTGGTAGTCGTCCTGCCAGTCCATCACGTCGTCATGGAGCTGCAGCCCGAGCCACACCGACGAGAGCAGCCGCGCCAGCACCTCGCGCTGCGCGGCCGTCCAGCCGGCGGCGTGCGCCAGGGCGATCGACGCCGGGAAGCCGACGCTCTGCTTGGCGAGGGAGAGCGCGTAGTAGCGGCTGAAGCCGACGGGCTCGCCGCTCGCGAGCAGGGTGCGCTCGGCCTCGATGGCGAGCAGCGTGGCGTCGTCCGCGCGGGCGAAGTCGATGGCCGGGTCGTCGACGTCGGGGGCGACGCGGCGGAGGGCCTCGTCGCGCGCCCGCCGCGCGTGGGCCAGGATGGCCTCGAGCTGCCAGGTCGGGCGGACCTGCGCGTCCTGGATGCGGTCGGTGCCGAACGCCTCGATGACGGCCAGGAGGTGCGCGAGGAGGGCGTCCTGCACCGTGGCCCCCTTGACCCCCGGCATGGCCTCCGCGAGCAGCGCGGGCGCGGCCAGGGTGAACTCGTTCTTGAAAACGGCGCTCCAGGGCACGTCGCGCGACGGCGACAGGCCGAGCGTGTGGGCCAGCCCCTGCGCCTCGGCGTGCAGCATCCCGGGGAGCGTCCGCCAGAACGCCTTGTAGAGCTCGTCGACCCAGAGCGCCTCATCCATGCGCGGGCGCCTCCTTCGCCGGGCGCGCAGCGGCATCGCGCACGCCGCGCACGCCGCGCGCGCCGCGCGTGGCCCGGGCGCTCCGGGCGCCGGTAGATGGCACCGGGGCGGAGCCGCGCCGGTGAGACGTACGCCGATGGCGGTGCAACCCCGCCTGTCGCCTGCGCCGCAGCATCAATAAATGTTCGACTCCTTCCAGGGCGACAGGCACACGTTGATGCGCTCCTCGACCACGATCGCGCGCCACTGGAGCACCTGGGAGGCGCTCAGCCCGTCGAAGAAGCCGCCGATCCAGGAGCGGATGCGGCAATTGAGCAGCGCGCGGACACTGGCCGCATCCGCCGGCTCCTCGTCGGCCTCGGGCGCGACGATGTAGAGCGCGAGCAGCTGCTTGAACTCATCGAAGTGCTCCTGGTTCCGGAGCAGGGAGATGTAGAGCGCCCGCAGCTGTGCGTGCGGGTCGACCGAATTCACGGTTTGCATGGACCTCCGTCACCGGTCCGTGCCGGCTTCGGGCGCCACATTGCACGTCACGGGCCGCCGTCGACCAGCACGTAAACTGTTGAAATCATTCGACCGCTATGGCCGGCCGGCGGTGAGCGGTACCCGAAACCGACCATCGATTGCCCGAATCCGACCGTTCCGCCCGGCGCGAGATCGCGCCCGCCGCGGAGGTGGACATGAACATGTCCAACCCCGTCGCCGGCCGACTCGGCATCAGCCGGATCGCGTCACGCGCGCCGGAGCGACGTTGCTCGATTCACATCCAGCCGAATCGGGCAGTGAAGCTGGATCACTTCCCGCCGCCGAAGCTCGGACTGCCACCGCTCGGGACGAAGAGGATGCCGCCGGAGCCGCCGCCCCCACCGCAGTCGCTGAACGCGACGAGGAGGATGAGGACGACGATCACGATGACGATGAGGAGGAGGACCGAGCCGCCGCCCGAGCCCCCCCCGCCGCCCGGCGCGGCGCGCGGCGGCGGCGACAGGCTGAAGGCGGTGGCGAGCTCCTTGCCCGGCAGCGGCGAGCAGAACGACACGCTGACCTCGGTCGGGGCCTGCTCGATGCTGATCTTGCCGCCCGGGCCCTGGTACTCCGTGGCCTGGACCGCCTCGCCGATCTCGACCTTCCAGTAGAACTCGCCGATGACGTACTCCACCTCGGCGTTGACGCGCTGCTTGAACGAGTACGTCTGTCCCTTGTAGCTCGCGGTCCCACCCATCGGCTGGACCTCGCCGGGCGAGAGCGGCGTCACGAGCTGCCACGCGCCGTCCTCCTCCATGAGCCACAGGTAGCCGACGCTCGGCCCGCCGTAGAGCAGGTACTCCCGCCAGCGGTAGCGCTCGCCCTCCACCGTGCAGCCGCGGATGACGAAGCCGATGCAGAGCACGCGCATGCCGCGGAGCTGGCCCTCGGCGCCGAGGGGGACGTACGGCTCGACGGGCGGCCGGGGGACCTGGCCGAGCGCGACGAGGGCGCCCTTCGTGAGGTCGCTCGCGGTGCCGCAGTACCGGCAGACGATGCGCTCCGTGGTGCCAGGGGCGGCGAGCGGCAGGTTGCCGCCGCAGTTCGGGCACGCGACGGCCGTCACCTGCGCCGCGGGCTGGTCCACGGGCGCGCCGGAGTCGAGCCGCAGCTCGGCCGGATCGATCTGCCGTCCCAGGTAGAGCTTCGGCGGGATGCCCCGGCCGTCGCCGTAGTCGAGCGTCCCGAACTCGCCCCGCGGCCCCGCGATGTCGACGAACCCGGTCACCACCCCCGGCGGGGCGACGTGGGGCATCTCACCTTCGGCCGAGATGACGCGCCGGCGGCCGACCTCGACGACGGTGAACATCCCGTGCCCCTCGAGGTGGACGCGGCCGCCGGGCTGGAGAGAGGTCCACTGCGGCAGCCCGTTCAGCGGGAGCGGCGCCTCGCTGGTCGCGTACCAGCGCCCCTGGGCGAAGGCGACCCACGTCCAGCGGCCGCTGCTCGGGAACGCGATGAAGATCTCCTGCCAGGGCGCGCCGGGCGCGCCGGCGCGATCGAGCTGCACGCGGCCATCGACGACGAACGGCTCGTTGCCCCAGCGTCCGGTGACCCCGACCTGCAGGGGCGTCGGGATCTCGACGAGGTCGGCGACGCGCCCGACGGCGCGGAGGTCCCGGTCGGTGCGGGCGACGACGAACTTGCAGTGCTTGCACACCTGCGCCATCGCGCCCGCGAAGCGAAACGTGATCGGCGCGCCGCACGAGGGGCACGCGGCTGCTCGGTCGAAGGGCGTGCTCACGCGAGCACCATACTAGAAGCGAAGGCCAGGGAAGAAAAAGCGTTTCGACCGCTGGTGGGGCTTGTCTTCGCTCGTCTTCACTCATCTTCGCTCGTCTTCACTCATCTTCCCTCGTCTTCCCTCGTCTCCCGCCGCGGCGTCATCACGCGCGGAGGCGCGTCCGAGGAGGCTGTGGTCCAGCACGAGCGGTGCTAGGACCGCGCCGATGCCGGCCACCACGGAGAGCTCGACGGGAGCCGACGGCGCCCCTCGCGGAGACGCCCCGGCGGCGCAGCCGCTGCCCCGGCTCGTGCACCCGGCGCTCCTCGCGAGCGTGTTCGTCATCGCCACGTCGGGGCTCATCTACGAGCTCATCACCGGCACGCTCGCGAGCTATGTCCTCGGCGACTCGGTGACGCAGTTCAGCTTCGTCATCGGCCTCTACCTGTTCGCGATGGGGATCGGCTCGTACCTCTCGCAGTACATCGAGAGCCGCCTGCTGGAGCGCTTCGTCGAGATCGAGCTCGGCCTCGCGCTCGTGGGCGGGCTCTCCGCGCCGATGCTCTTCCGCGTCTACACCGCGGTCGGGGCGTTCCGCGCGCTCCTCTACTCGCTGGTGCTGCTCACCGGCGTGCTCGTGGGGCTCGAGATCCCGCTGCTCATCCGGCTGCTCAACTTCTCCCTGGACCTCAAGCGGCTCGTCGCGCGGGTGCTCACGCTCGACTACGTCGGCGCCCTCGCCGCGAGCCTGCTCTTCCCCTCGATCTTCCTGCCGCGCCTCGGGATCCACCAGACGAGCCTCTTCTTCGGCCTGCTCAACGCGGCGGTCGCGCTCACGAGCACGTTCCTCTTCCCGCTCGAGCGCGCGGTCGTCGTCCGGCTGCGGACGCTCTGCGTGGTCGTGATCGCGGGGCTCGGGGTCGCCTTCGCGCTCGTCTCGCGCTTCGTCGAGCGCTCGGAGGCCCTCTACTTCGGGGCGCCGATCGTCTACGCGGCGCAGTCGCCGTACCAGCGCATCGTCGTCACGAGGAGCCCGCGCACGACGCGCCTCTTCCTGAACGGCAACCTCCAGTTCTCGTCGGACGACGAGCACCGCTACCACGAGGTGCTCGTGCACCCGGCCGTCGCCGCGCTGGGGCGCGATCCGCGGCGCGCGCTGATCCTCGGCGGCGGCGACGGGCTCGCCGCGCGCGAGCTGCTCCGCTACCCGTCGGTGGAGCAGATCCTGCTCGTCGACCTCGACGCCGCGGTCACCAGCGCCTTCCGCGACCTGCCGCTCGCCGCCGACCTGAACGGGGGCTCGCTCCGCGATCCGCGCGTCGTCGTCCGCAACGAGGACGCGTTCAAGTACCTCGAGGAGTCGACCGAGTCGTTCGACCTCGCGATCGTCGACTTCCCGGACCCGGGCAACTACGCCGTCGGCAAGCTGTACACGGACGCCTTCTACCACCTGCTCCGGCAGCGGATCTCCGTGCGCGGGCTCGCCGTCGTCCAGGCGACGTCGCCGCACTACGCGCGCGAGTCGTTCTGGTGCGTCGTGACCACGCTCGAGGCGGCTGGCTGGAAGACGGCGCCGCTGCACGTCTACGTGCCGAGCTTCGGCGAGTGGGGCTTCATCCTGGCCGGCGGCGAGGGGCTCTCCGCGCCCGGCGTCCTCCGGATCGATCCGACGCGGCTCCGCTACCTCGACTCGAGCGGCCTGCCGGAGCTCTTCCGGTTCCCGCGCGACCTCGGCCGGGTCGAGGCGCCGGTGAACCGGCTGAACGACCAGAAGCTCGTCTCCGTGTACACGCGCGAGTGGGCGGAGTGGTCGCGGTGATCCCGTGAACCGCCGCGGCTTCCTGAGCTCCGTCGCCGCGGGCTGGCTCGTGCACACGGCCGCCCCGGGCCGGCCGCCGCTCGCCGGCGATGTCGTCGGCGCGGCGCACGGCGCGGGTCACCTGCTCCGGGGCGGCGCCCCGCGCGCGCCGGCGTCAGGCCCCGCGGAGCGCGCGGACGTCGTCATCGTCGGCGGCGGGGTGAGCGGGCTGTCGGCCGCGTGGCGGCTCGCCGGCGCCGGGCTCGACCTGCGGGTGCTCGAGCTCGAGCCGCGGCCCGGCGGCACGAGCGCCTGGGGCGAGGACGGCGTCGTGCCGTACCCGTGGGGCGCGCACTACCTCGCGGCGCCGAACGTCGAGGCGCGCGCGACGCTGCGGCTGCTCGAGCAGATGGGCGTCCTCACCGGCTGGGACGCGGCCGGGCGCCCCACGTTCGATCCGCGCAGGCTCTGCCACGCGCCGGGCGAGCGGCTGTTCTACGAGGGCGCGTGGCACGCCGGCCTCGCGCCTGTCGACGCGCTCCCGGCCGACGCGCTGGAGGAGCTCGATCGGTTCCACGCGCTCGAGGAGGAGCTCACCGAGCTCACCGGCCGGGACGGGCGCGCGGCGTTCCAGATCCCGCTCGCTCGCTCGTCGCGCGATCCCGATCTCCTCGAGCTCGACCGGATGAGCATGGCGGCGTGGCTCGACCGCGAGGGGTACAGCACGCCCTTCCTGCGCTGGTACGTGCGCTACGCGATGCTCGACGACTTCGGCGGCGAGCCGGAGGAGATCTCGGCCTGGGCGGGGCTGCACTACTTCGCGGGGCGCAAGGTGCGCACGCCGGAGCTCGCGGGCAGCCACTACCTCATCTGGCCCGAGGGCAACGGCCGGCTCGTGAAGGCGCTGCTCGAGCGCGCGGCGCCGCGCGTGTCGCTGGGCGCGCTCGTCACGTCGGTGCGCTCGCGGCCGGAGGGCGGCGTCGAGGTCGTCTACACCGACGTGCAGCGCGGCGAAGCGCGCCGCGTCGAGGCGCGCGCGGCGATCCTCGCGGCGCCCGCGTTCGTCGTGCGCCGGCTCCTCGCGGGCGGCGCGTCCGGCGAGCTGCCGGAGCGGACCGCGTCGGCGTGGCTCGTGGCGAACCTGCACGTCGAGCGGCCCATCGACCCCAATCACGCGTGGGATTCCGTTCTCTACGGCGCCGAAGGGCTCGGCTACGTGGACGCGCGCCACCAGCTCACCGATCTCGCGGCGGCGACGACGCAGCGGTCGCGCCTCGCGACGCCGGTGCAGCGCACGGTGCTGACCTACTACCGCGCCTTCGGCGGGCCCGACGTGGCGGCCGCGCGCGCGGCGCTGCTCGGCGCGCCGTGGGCGTCGCTCGCCGACGGCGTGCTGCGCGATCTCGCGCCGGCGCACCCGCACCTGCGCGACGACGTCGAGCGGATGGACGTGATGATCTGGGGCCACGCGATGCCGCGCCCGCGCCCAGGCTTCCTCGGCGCGCGGCCGTTCGAGCCGCCCTGCGCGCTCGCCGAGCGCGTCGCGTGGGCGCACGTCGATCAGCCGGGGATGGCGCTCTTCGAGGAGGCGCAGGCGTGCGGCGTGCGCGCCGCCGAGACGATCGCCGCCGAGCTCGAGGTCGCGATCGGCGAGAGCTGGCTCTGAGCGCGCGCGCGGCGAGCGTCGCGCGGCGCGCGTCCTGCGGTCCAACGCGTCCGAAGCGGGCGGCGCGCGCTCGTCCGGGCGTGCGCGGCGGGGAAATCCACGTCCCACCTCATCTTTCAAGAGCAAAGTGCGCGCGGCGAGCGGACGCCTCCGGGGTGGTCCGTAGCCCCCCGACCGGCCGCTTCTTGCGGGCGCGAAGCGGCTCCTGTGGGAGATCCGGCCCAGGATTTCAGCTTTGCCCTCGCCTTGAACTTGCGCTGCCCCCCTGCTCCGCGTCTACTCTCTGCCCATGTTGCGGACCCGGTTTGCCGGGATGACGGATACCGGGCTCCTCCGGGACCACAATGAGGACAACCTCCTCGTCAGCGAGGAGTACCGTGTCGTGGCCGTGGCGGATGGCATGGGCGGACACCGCTCGGGCGACGTCGCGAGCCAGCTTGCTGTGAGCACGCTCTCGGACTTCCTGTCCGTGACGGTCGGGAGGGACGCGACGTGGCCGTTCCCCGCCGATCCGAACCTCACGGAGGAGGAGAACTACGTCGTCACCGGCCTCAGGCTGGCGAACCGGCGCATCTTCGATCGCTCGCTGAAGACGCTCGCGGACTTCGGCATGGGCACGACGATCGTGGCGGCGATGTTCTCCAAGGACGCGGAGCACGTGACGGTGGGCCACGTGGGGGACAGCCGTTGCTATCGCCTGCGCGACAGCCAGATCACGCAGCTCACGCGCGACCACTCGCTCGTCAGCGACGCGGCGCACATGGCGCCGTGGATGACCGAGGAGGAGGTCCGGCAGCTGCCGGCGAACGTCATCACGCGCGCGCTCGGCATCCGCGAGGACGTCCTCGTCGATCTCGTGACGGACGAGACGCGCCACGGTGACGTGTACCTGCTCTGCTCGGACGGCCTGTCCGGGATGGTGAGCGACGATCAGATCCTCGAGCTCGTGATGTCCAGCGGCTCGCTGGACGCGGCGTGCAAGGCGCTCATCGATCGGGCGAACTACTTCGGCGGCACCGACAACATCACGGTCGTCCTCGCCCGCGTCGAAGAGGTCCCCGACGGCAAGCGCACCTTCAACGACGAGCCCACCCAGGAGAGCCGCTAGCTCCGCCGCCGCCTGGGCCGGCGAAGCCGGGGGAACGCGGGCTCAGGCGAGTTCGGCGGGGCCCCCGCGCCGCGCGACGAACACGCTCTCCTCGGGCCGGGCAGCTCGGCTCACCTCTCCCGCCGCACCCCGGGACGCCGACGCGGCGCCAGCGCGCGCCGCGCGCGCCACGCCCCCGTAGCCGCCGACGCGCCGGTTACAGGACGAAGTGGTCCATGAGCTGAAGGACCTCCAGGTTCAGCCCCTTCAGCGCCGCGCACTCCCGCTCCACCTCGGCCTGGAAGACCGGCTTGATGTGGTAGAGCATCGTCGGCAGGTCCTTCGGCGCGCGGTACTTCTGGAGCTCGAGCGCGAGCGTCTGCGGCGTGTGATGGCCGCTCACCGTGGCGAGCCGCTGCTCGCGATCCGGGAAGCTGACCTCCATGAGCAGCGCGCGGAGGTCCTGCTGCTGGTTCAGCACCTCCCACAGCCGGTCGGTCGGCCCCGTGTCGCCGCTGTACGCGATCGCGCCGCCGCTCCCCTCGATCACGAACGCCGACGCGTCGATCGTGTGCGTCACGTGGACCGCGCGCACGAGCCGCCCGGCGACCATCGTGGGGCGCTCCGGCTTGAGCTCGAGGTACTGGATGGTCGGCTGCGCCGGGGTCGGGATCACCGCGAAGTCGGGCCACAGCACGCCGTTGAAGAAGTGCTTCTTGAGTGTCCGCAGCGTCTCGCGCGTGCCCGCGATCACGAGCGGCGGGGACCCGAGCTGGCAGCGGTTGTCGGCGATCGTGGCCAGATCGCGGATGTGATCGAGGTGCGCGTGGCTCACGAGGCACGCCTCGAGCCGCGCCTGCTCCTTCACCTCGAGCCCGCTCGTCAGCGAGCCGGCGTCGATCGCGAGGACCTCGTCCACGATGAACGCGCACGTGCGATGCCTGGGAGTCTCCCCGCCGTGGCAGCCGATGACGCGCAGCTCCACCGGCTCAGCTCTCTCCGCCGAACGCGATGTCTGCGTCGCGCTGCAGCATGGCCTGGAGCCGCCGCGACCCGAGCGCGAGGCAGCGATAGGAGAGCACGTCGCCCGGCAGGGACTCGCGGCCATTGCGGGCGAACGACGACTCCGACATTGCCCGAGAGTCTAGCGCCGTGCGCGACCGCGGGTCAAAAACCCAGGCAAAAGCTCTCGACCTCACAAAAACGCGAGGGGCCCTCCAAGCCAATACGCTTTGGAGGACCCCTCGGACCGCTGCTCGGCAGCGGCGCGCTCGCGCGGACCGGCGCCGCCCGGAAGCGGCGCCGACAGCAGCGCGGACGACAGGCGATCAACCCATGTCGAAGTCGCCCATGCCGCCCATGCCACCCATGCCGCCCATGCCGCCCATGCCTCCCATGCCGCCCATGCCGCCGGGGGCCCCGCCGGCCGCCGCCTTCTCCTTCTTGGGCTTGTCGGCGATGAGCGCCTCGGTCGTGAGCATCAGCGCCGAGACGCTGGCCGCGTTGGAGAGCGCGTGGCGCACGACCTTGGCCGGGTCGATGACGCCGCCCGCGAGCAGGTCCTCGTACGTGTCCGTCGCGGCGTTGTAGCCGAACGTGGCCGCGCCCGACCGGACCTTCTCCACGACCACCGTCCCGTCGATGCCCGCGTTCTGGGCGATCTGGCGGACCGGCGCCTCGAGGGCGCGGCGCACGAGGCGCACGCCGGCGTCGCGCTCGTCGTTGAACTTGAGCGACTCGAGCGCGGAGGCCGCCCGGAGCAGCGCCACGCCGCCGCCGACCACGATGCCCTCCTCGACGGCCGCGCGGGTCGCGTGCAGCGCGTCCTCGACGCGCGCCTTCTTCTCCTTCATCTCGACCTCGGTCGCCGCGCCGACCTTCACCACCGCGACGCCGCCGGCGAGCTTCGCGAGCCGCTCCTGGAGCTTCTCGCGATCGTAGTCGCTCGTCGTGTCCGCGATCTGCTTGCGGATCGCCTCGATGCGGCCCTTGATCGCGTTCTTGTCGCCCGAGCCGTCGACGATGACGGTGTTGTCCTTGTCGATCTCGACGCGCTTGGCGGTCCCGAGGTCGCGCACCGTGGCGCTCTCGAGCTTCTGCCCGAGGTCCTCCATGAACGCCGTCGCCCCCGTGAGGATGGCGATGTCCTTGAGCATGTCCTTGCGGCGGTCGCCGAAGCCGGGCGCCTTGACGGCGGCGACCTTGATGGTGCCGCGCAGCTTGTTCACGACGAGCGTGGCGAGCGCCTCGCCCTCGACGTCCTCGGAGAGGATGAGCAGCTCGCGCCCCTGCTTCACCACCTGCTCGAGCAGCGGCAGGAGGTCGGCCATGGCGGAGATCTTCTTCTCGTGCACGAGGATGAGCGGGTTCGTGAGCACCGCGGTCATCTTCTCGGGATCGGTCACGAAGTAGGGCGAGAGGTAGCCGCGGTCGAACTGCATGCCGTCGACGGTCTCGAGCTCCGTCGTCATGCGCTTGTTCTCCTCGACCGTGATCACGCCCTCCTTGCCGACCTTCTCCATGGCGTCGGCGAGGATCTGGCCGATCTCCTTGTCGCCGTTGGCGCTGACCGTGGCGACCTGGGCGATCTGGTCCTTGTCCCTGGTCGGCTTCGCGGTCTGCTGCACGGCCTCGATGACCTTCGCGACCGCCGCGTCGATGCCGCGCTTCAGGTCCATCGGGTTGTGGCCGGCCTCGACGAGCTTGAGGCCCTCGCCGAAGAGCGCCTGCGCCAGCACCGTCGCCGTCGTCGTGCCGTCGCCCGCCTTGTCGCTGGTCTTCGAGGCGACCTCGCGCACCATCTGGGCGCCCATGTTCTCGAGCTTGCCGGCGAGCTCGACTTCCTTGGCCACCGTGACGCCGTCCTTCGTGACGACCGGCGCGCCCCAGCTCTTCTCGATGACGACGTTCCGCCCCTTCGGGCCGAGGGTCACCTTGACCGCATCGGCGAGCGTGTTGACGCCCTTCAGGATCGCGGCACGGGCGCCGCGGCTAAAAACGATCTGCTTCGCAGCCATCTCTCAATCCCCTCGCGGCCGCGCGGCCGCATTGCAACGCTTGGGTTCGGTTGCCTGGATCCGGTTCACGTCGCGGCGGAGGCGGACTCGGTCACGGCGAGCACGTCGTCCTCGCGGAGGAGCACGTGCTCCTCGCCGTCGAGCTTCACCTCGGTGCCGCTGTACTTGCCGAACAGCACCTTGTCGCCGACCTTCACCTCGAGCGGGCGAACCTTGCCGTCCTTCAGGACCTTGCCGTTGCCCACGGCGACGACGCGCCCCTCGATCGGCTTCTCCTTCGCGGCGTCGGGGATGATGATGCCCCCCTTGGTCTTCGTCTCGCTCTCGACACGCTTGACGACAATCCGATCCTGCAGCGGCCTGATTTTCATGGTGGCTCCCTCGTCCTCGGCTGGTTGACTGACCATCGGCTCGCCGGAGGTCCCGCTCGCCCCCGTCGCTGCGGCCTTCCGCCCACACGACGAGAGCTAAGTGCCCGGGATCACAGTTGCTTGGCACTCTCCTAGGCCGGTGGCTAAAACCGCGCCGAAAGTAAATCAGGCGCCCGGCGCGTCAAGGGCGCGCGGCAGGCAGTCGCGACTTTTCAGCCGTCACAGCTCCAGGGCGGCTCCAGGGCGGCGAAACGGGAATCTCTGGAGATGCCACGGCAACCAGAGCGCGACGCCCGCAACGTGGGAGGGTAGTACGTCGGGACCGGCCCCGACGCGGCGACGCGGACCGGCGCGGCGTCCGTGACCGATGCCCGATGAACGACGACCGATGCGCGATGAACGACGACCGACCGATCGTGGCGCGAAACGCGGGGGATTTTCGGCCCCGAGGACTTTTCTTCACCGGGCACGATTTTGATCGCTTGACATACCGGGCAGCCCGAGTAGATTCCGCGGCCCGTGGCGCTGATGCAGAGCGCTGACCCCTTGGGGGATCGTCTAACGGCAGGACGCAAGATTCTGGCTCTTGCTATCAAGGTTCGAATCCTTGTCCCCCAGCCAGGCCGATCAGCTTTGCTGCCGGCCTTCTCGACAGAACAAGGTCCCATCGTCTAGCGGTTAGGACATCGGCCTCTCACGCCGGTAACGCGGGTTCGATTCCCGCTGGGATCGCCACGTCGGCATCAGCTTGCCTCGCCAGCCCCCGCGCTGTCCCTCTCGGACGGCTGCACCTGCGCTGGCCTCCCTGCCCCAGCAGCGCACCGTGTCGCCCCTTCGCGACGGTGGCCGCGCTGGATGCTCCTGGCTCACGGTCCGCCGGCGCGGGTGCCTCTCTCGTCGGCGTCGCCCTCGGGGTCGGTCGCCCTCGGGGTCGAGCGCCCCTGGCGCTGCGCGGTTGGCGCATCGTCCTCGGGCCGCCAACGCGTCCCCGGAGCGGGCGCTGGAGCAGCTGAGCGGAACACAACGGAGTAGCAAAGGCGCCCCTCCGTGCGGCTTGCGCTACGCTCGATCGCATGGCGGCGCAGGACGGGGACGAGCCCTTCGATGTCTTCGATAGCAGCGGCAAGCCGCTCGGCGTGCGCAAGGCGCGCAGGCTCGTCCACCGCGACGGCGACTGGCACCGGAGCGTCCACGTGTGGGTGGTCATCGAGCGGGAGGCCGACGCCCGGCGCGGCGACGCGGAGCCCTGGGTCCTCTTCCAGCAGCGCAGCCCGGACAAGGACACCTGGCCCGGCGCGCTCGAGGTCGCCGTGTCGGGGCACTACCGCGCCGGCGAGGATCTCGCGGAGGCGCTGCGCGAGGCGGAGGAGGAGATCGGCCTGCCGCTCTCGCCGGCCGACGTGATCCGGCTGGGCGTGCGCCGCAGCGTCGACGATCACGCGCCGGGCATCGTCGACCGCGAGCTGCAGGACGTGCTGCTCGCGACGACCCGCCACGCGCTCGCGGCGTTCCGTCCGCATCCGGACGAGGTCACGGCGCTGCTGTCGCTCCCGCTCGCCGCGGCGCTGCGCCTCGTCCGGGGCGAGGCAAAGAGCGTGAGCGGCCTGCAGATGCAGGCGCCGGACGCCGCGGGCGCCGTGAAGATCGCGCCGCGCGACGTGCGGCTCGACGAGTTCGTCGTCGCGCGCGACGGCTACTACGAGCGCGCGCTCGAGAGCATCCGCCGCCGCCTCGCCGGCGAGACGCCTTCGCTCTGGTCGCTCGGCTAGGAGCGCTCTCGGCGCCGGTCGCCGATTTCTTGGGCATCCGCGCCCGGCGGGGCAGAGTCGCGGCCGGAGGCACAGCGATGAAGCAGCAGAAGACGCCGAGCGATGGCCCTCGAGATGCGGTGGGCCGTTACCTGGCGGAGGCCATGCAAGGGAGCGGCGCGCGCGCCGTGGCCCTCGCCGGCGAGGAGGGGTCGCTGCTCGGGGGCGCGGGCGGCGTGGAGGGCGACGACGACCTGGCGCTGCTCGCGGCGCTGGGCGCCGGCTGCGCCGACAAGGTCGCCGGCTACGCCGAACTCGACGAGCTCGTGGATGCCGTCGCTGGCGGGGACGACTTCTACGCGACGCGGCTCACGGTGTGCGACCGGACCGTCTACCTCGCCTCGATCGGCGCGCGCGTGCCGCAGCAGAAGAAGGTCGCCGCGGAGCTCGGGAAGATCCTGGCGCCCGTGCTGTCAGCCTGAGCCGCGGCGCGCCTCGACCGGCGCCGGCCGACGGGGCCGCTCGGACGGGCCCGCCGTGGCGAGGAGGAACCCCTCGGCCCGGTGCGGCGCGAGGCCGCACCGCGCGTTCATGCGCTTCGCGATCTCGTCGCCGGCCCTGACGAGCGCGTAGAACCACCGGATCCCGAAGCGCTCGTGCCCCTCCCGGAGCGCCGCGGCCTGGAGCGGGGCCCCGAGCCCGCGGCCGCGGTAGTCCTCGCGCAGGCAGGTGCAGATCGGCATCCCCGTCCACGAGGGCGCCTCGCCCACGTCGGAGATCCAGAGCGGCGGGGCGCCCAGCAGCCCGAGCTGCGAGAGCGCCTCGCGCCCGCCGGCCTCGACCGACTGCGGGCGCGTCACGACGCACAGGGTGGTACATCCGACCAGCGCGCCCTTGCCGTCGCGCAGCGCGAGGGTCAGGGAGCGTCCCTCCCCGCCGCGCAGGTACCAGCCAGGGAGCGGCGCGTGACCGCTCTCGGCCTGGAGCTCCTGGATCGCGCGGATCGCGTCGTCGTCGTCGTCGTCCGGCGACACCCTGGACAGGCGGAGGCCCGCCGGGAAGGAGCGAAAGCGACCGAGGCCCTGCACGGCGGCGCGCACCTCGCCGGCCGGGGCGCCCATCACCGAGAGGCCCTCGTCCACGGAGAGCCCCGCCTGGCGCAGCGACGCGGCGAGCGCCGGCAGCTCCGGCCGGGGGGCGTGCAGGAGCACGCGCTCGAAGCAGCGCACGAGCGCCTCGCGCCGCTCCGGGGGCGTCCTCTGGGCGTGCAGCACGAGGAGCGAGCGCCCGTCGGTGGTGATGCCGTCCTGCTCGGCGATCCAGCCGCGCGCGGCGTAAAGGATCCGCTGAGCACGGTAGTCGGCCGCCTCACCGAAGCAGCCCGGTCCATCCGCCGGCGCGGGGCCGCGCCGCCGCGGGGCGTCGTCGCGATCGAGGTCGAAGGCAAGCATCATGGCGGCATTCCTCCTGTCGAGAGGGAATGGCGGCTTCCACAAAAGCCGCCCTCCGGCGCGGGGCGCCCGAGCGAGCCCCTGCCGCGCCGCCAAGGTCCACCGCGAGATGGGCCGAGGCGGCGGTGCGTGAATGCGGGAGAACGCCGCTCCACCTGGCGGCTGATCGGCCCGCGTGACGAGACTTCAACTTATCCCTGCTCGGCTGCCGCGCAAGCGACGACATGCCGTGATCCGGGCAGCGTCGAGAGCCGGTCACGCGCGCTCACGCGTGCTTACAACTATCCGGAATGACTCATCTATTTGTCCAACAACCGCGCTTCTCCACAGGCCACCTCACCGTCCGTCGAGCCCGGCTTGTGGACATAGAACGACCTAGCCTGGAGCGACGCGTGGAGCGGCCCGTCGCGCCGGGGGTCTCGGACGCCGGGGGCGCCGGCGAGGCGCCGTGGACGGGGAGGTCGCTCGCCCTGAGCCTCGGCGGTTGAGGACGATCGCGCGCCCTGGTAGGTTGCCGTCCAGTATTGCGCGATGACCACCGCACTTGTCACCGAACCCGACAGCGCCGCGCCCCAGCTGGCACGCCCGTTCCTCAAGTGGGCCGGCGGCAAGGGCCAGCTCCTCCGGCAGTTCCAGCCGCTCCTGCCCGCCTCGTACGGGCGCTACTTCGAGCCGTTCGTGGGGGGAGCGGCGCTGTTCTTCTGCCTGCAGCCGAAGCGGGCGGCCCTGACGGACGTCAACGCCGAGCTCATCGACTGCTACCGGGCGGTGCGCGACAAGGTCGAGGAGGTCATCGCGGCGCTGGGCAGCCACGCCTATGAGCAGGCGCACTATTACAGGGTGCGCGACCTCGACCCGGCCACGCTCTCGCTGCCCGAGCGGGCCGCCCGCACCATCTTCCTGAACCGGACCGGCTTCAACGGGCTCTACCGGGTCAACAGCGCCGGCCGCTTCAACGTGCCTTTTGGCCGCTACGTGAACCCGTCCATCTGCAATCCGCCCCAGCTGCGGGCCTGCTCGGCGGCGCTGCAGGGCGTCGAGCTCGAGGTTCGCGACTTCGAGCGCGTGCTCGACCACGCCGCGGAGGGCGACTTCGTCTACCTGGACCCGCCGTACTCGCCCGTCTCGTCGACAGCGAACTTCACGTCCTACAGCGCGGGCGGCTTCAGCTTCCGCGACCAGGAGCGCCTCGCGGCGCTCTTCGCGGCGCTCGACGCGCGGGGGGTCCAGGTGATGCTCTCGAACTCCGATGTTCCCGAGATCCCGCCGCTCTACAAGCGGTTCAGGATCGACCGGGTCGCGGCGCTCCGGAGCATCAACGCGAAGAGCGACGCCAGGGGCCGCGTGGGAGAGATCGTGATCCGGAATTACGGGACCAAGCGAGGCCGCAAGGCGGCGCAGGCGGACAAGCCGGGCTGAGCCCCGCGCCGCGGCGGGGCGTGTCCGTCAGTCGATGGTCTTCGACTCGTGCTTCTCCGGATCGGGGGCCACGCGCTCCTCGGCGTGCGCCATCGCGACCTCGATCTCCTCGTGGACCTCGCCCGAGGTGATCTTCTTTCCCGACGGATCGACGGCCTCCCACACGAAGCCGCGCAGCTCGCCCGGGCGCTCCGGTATCCAGCGGACCCGCAACGTCCAGCCGCGTATCTCGGCCTGATAGCCGCCCTCCTCGTGATCTCGCTGCCATGCGGAGATGGTCGGGTGCCTCAGCATCGCGAGATCTCCTGTGCAGCGGGGCGAGAGGACAAAAGAACTGTTCCCGAATGGCCGCGCTCCCCCCCCGAGCAACGCCGCCGTCCGGGAACACGGGGAAGATAGCAGGCGCCTGGCGCGCGGCGATCAGGCAGGCGTGTGTTCCTCATGAGGATGCACCTTACTCCAGTCCCGGCGCGCGCCGAAAGGCCCTCGCTGTCCCGCTGGGCCGTCGGCGAGAACCGCGTGAACAGCACAGGCGTCATCGCGCGGACGGGCGACGCCGGCGGCGTGGGCCCTATGCTACGAAGTCTGCATGGGGGCAGGCATCCTCGTCTTTTTCGGGCTCGCGATCGTCGCTTATCTCCTGGTTGCCCCCCTCGCGGCGTTCGTGTTCGCCGTCCGGGCCAACCGACGCAATGAGGATCTCCTGCTGCGGATCCACGCCCTCGAGCACCGCGTGGCCGAGCTCTCCGGCCAGCGCGACGGCCAGCGCGACCGCGCCGCGCTGGCCGCGACGGCGCAGAGCCTGCGGGGGGCGAGCGCCCTCGGGCCCGGGCAGGCAGCCCAGGCCAGCGTCACGCCCCTGGCGGTCGCGCCGCCCGCGGCCGACGCCGGTACAGCAGGCGTGTTCCCCGCGGTCGACACCGGCGCGGCAGGCGCGTTCCCTGCGGTCGAGGTCAGCGCGGCTGGCGCGCCGCCCGCGATCACGGCCGAAGAAGCCGGCGCGCTTGCCGCTGTCGACGTCAGCGCAGCCGGCGCGTTCCCCACGGGCGACGTCGGCGCGGCTGGCGCGCTTGCCGCGGCCTTCGCCGGTGCCGGCGCGCCGCCAGCGCTCGCGCAGCCAGGAGAGGCCAGCGCCGCCGTTGCGCTGCCGACGGCCGCGCCCGCGGCGCTCGCCGCCGGCGAGGCAGGCGCGCCCCCAGCGGTCGCGCCGCCGGACGTCGCCGCCCCGGCGGAACGTCGCCCCGCCGGGGCGGTCCACGAGGGCGCCTTCGGCGCCGGCGCGCTCTCGCACCGCGGAGCCCCGGAGAGGCCCTCCATCGAGGAGCAGCTCGGCATCACGTGGCTCACCCGCGCAGGAGCGGCCACCTTCCTGCTCGGCGCGCTCTTCTTCTTCAAGTACGCCTCGGACAACGCCTGGATCGGGCCCACCGGTCGCGTCGCGATCGGCGCCGCGACAGGCGCCGCGCTCCTCGGGGTCGCCGAGGCGATCCGCGGACGAACGCAGCGCCGCTTCGTCCACGCGCTCATCGGGCTCGGGCTCGCGGTCCTGATCGCATCGGTGTGGGCTGGCGCGGTCCTGTACGAGCTCATCCCGATCTCCGCCGCCTTCGCGGCAGAGACGGCGCTCCTCCTCCTCGGCGCCGCGCTCGCGCTCCGCCACCGCGGCGAGGCGATCCTGCTCCTCTCCCTGGTCGCCGGGTTCCTCAACCCCGTCGTGCTGTCCACCGGGCAGGACCGGCCGCTCGTCCTGTTCGGCTACCTCCTGCTCATGACGAGCGTCGTCCACGCGGTCGCAGCGAAGCTCGGCTTCCGCGTCGCGCCCTGGCTCGCGCTCGCCGGACACACGGCGCTGTTCTCGGGCTGGTACGATCGGTACTTCGACGCGAGCGCCCCGCCGGTCGCCGGCGCAGTCCCGGACGCGGCGCCCTGGCTCGACCAGCCGGCCGAGGCGCTCGCGGGGCCCTACCTCCCGCTCGCCGCGCGCGCCGTGCCGCTCGCGTTCGTCGCGCTCGCGGCAGCGCAGGGCGTCCTGCGCGCGCTGTGGGCGCGCCGCGCGCAGGCCCGGAGCGCCGCCGCCACAGGCGCCGCGCCGGCCGCCGCCGCGCCGGCCGGCGACCCCCGCGCCGCTGCGCCCGCGGACGCCATCGCGCTCGGCGTCGCCGCGCTCGTGCTCGCGCACGCCGGCGCGGGCGCGCTCCTCCTCGACTCCCCGCGCGCGCTCGGCGTCGCCGCGATCGCGCTCGCCGTCGCGGCGACCGCCGCGCTGCGCGCGCTCGACGCGAGCCTCTGGCTCCTGGCGCCGATGGGCTCCGCCTTCCTCGCCTTCGCCGCGACGATCGCGGACGCGCCGGCGCGGCACCGGACGGCGCTCGTCGCGCTGGTCGCGGCCTGGACGCTCGTCTACCTCGCGGGCTGGCTCCGCGGCGCCGGGCTCGCGCGCCTCGACCGGGGGATCGCCGTCGCGTGCTCCGCCGGCGCGGCGCTCTTCGCCTGCACCGCGGGCATGCTGCTGCTCGGGACCGACGCGGCCCTCTTCGCGCTCACGCTCGCGTGCGCCGCCGCCTTCGTGGCCTGGATGGCCGCGCGCGCGGAGCTCCCGGCCCTGCTCCTCGCCGCGGCGACCGCCTCGGCCGGCGCGCTCGCGGCCGCGGCGCCCGGCGCGCTCGCGCCGGCCGCGGGCGCGTCCACGGCCGCGGACGCGCCCGCGGCCGTGGACGCGGGCTTCCTCGGCGCCGCGGCCCTGGTCATGCTGGTGTTCCTCGGGGCCGTGGGCGCCTCGGCCCGGCGCCAGCGTGAGCCCGGCGCGCCGGCGCTCCCGTGGCCCGCCGCGCTCGCGGCCAGCGTCGCGACGCTCGGGTTCGTCGCGGCCGCGCTGGGCGCGACGCCGGACGACACGCCGACCCTCCGCGCGCTGCTCACCGCCGGCGCCGGCGCCCTGGACCTCGCGCTCGGCGCGGCGCTCCTGCGCGCCGGTCCGGCGCTCCCGCGCGCCGGCGCCAGCCGCGCGGCCGCCGCGCCCCCCGCGGACCGCATCGCCCTGCTCCTCGGGCAGGCGCTCGCCCTCTTCGCCGCGGCCGTGGCGTTCGGGCTCGGCGGGGCGACGGTCACCGTGGCCTGGGGCATCCTCGCGGCGGTCGCGGCCGCGATCGCGGCGCGCACCGGCGAGCGCGCCTGGCTCGCCGTCACCCTGCTGCTCTTCGTCGCCGCCCTCGCGCGGGCGCTCGTCGTCGATCGGGCCCAGGCCGAGGCGCTCGTGACGACCTGGTTCGCGACAGGCGGCCGCGACGGGGCGATGGCCGTCCCCGTCCTGCTCAACGCGAGGGCCTACGCGTTCGCGGGCGTGAGCGCGGCGCTGCTCGCCGCGGGGCGGCTCTTGTCGCGCGGCGCGACCGCGCGCGCCGAGGGCCCCGCGCGCGCCGAGCTGCGCGCGGTGGCACTCGGCGCGCTCGGCGCGCTCGGCGCCGGCTATGCCCTGCTCATCACCACCGTGGTCCTCGAGGTGCGGAGCGCGATCACCTCGCTCCCTGCCGCGCCCCCCGCCCCGCTCGACGAGGCGGAGTTCACCGAGCTCCTCGTGCAGCACCGGACCGCCGTCGAGGCCCAGGAAGGGAGCCTCGCGATGGCGACGACGCTCGTGCTCGCCGTCGCGGCGATCGCGCTGCTCACGGCGGGGTTCGCGGCGCGCGACGCCTTCCACCGCTACGCCGGGCTGTGCCTGTTCGCCATCACCATCGCCAAGCTCGTGGTCTGGGACGTCTGGCACGTCGAGCGCATCTATCAAATCGCGCTGTTCACGGGCGTCGGCGCGCTGCTCGTCGGCGGGGGCTTCCTCTACGCGCGGTTCGGCCGGCGCCTCGTGACGCTGCTGCGCGCCGGCCCGAAGGGCGCGGCCGGGCTGCTCGCGCTGCTCGCGGCGACGGGCCTCGCGCGGCCCTCCGAGGCGCAGACGAGCGCGGCGCTGCCGACCGGGAAGCACGCGCTCGTCCGGTCCATCGAGGGCGTGGACGCCGCCGGCGACCATCGCGTCGACGTCGACCTCGACCTCTACCGCGAGAGCCGCGCCGCGGAGCTGCTCGCCGATGTCCGCATCGCCGGCCCCGACGGCGCCGAGGTGCCGTACGTGCTCCGCGAGCCTGGCGTCGCGCCCGGCGCCGGGCGGATCGCCGCCACGATGCTCGACCCGGGCGTCGACACCGCCGGCGCGACGCACGCGACCTGGGCGCTCGACGCGCCCGGCACGCGCCACTGCCGGATCGAGCTCACCGTCCTCGGCCGCACCTTCCTGCGCGAGGCGCGGGTCGACACAGGCGCGGACCCGCGGTCGCTCAGCGAGGTGGCGCGCGGCGTCTACGTGTACCGGATCCCCCAGGGCTCCGAGACCGTCGAGCACCTCTCGGTCTCGTATCCCCTCTCACGCGCCGCCCTGGTCCGCGTCCGCCTCCTCCCCGAGAGCGCCCGCGCGCGCGACGCGGCGCGCGACACGACGACGGACGTCCGGATCACCGGCGGCGCCGTCTCGTGCGAGCCGCTGGCCGACGCCGGCAAGACGGCGCTGCTGCCGCTCGCGATCGTCGAGACGGAGCGGAACAGCGAGGCGAAGACGACCCTCGTCACGCTCGACGCCGGCGCCGAGGGCGCGCCGCTGGAGGCCGTCCTGCTCGACGTCGCCACGCCGGAGTTCAGCCGCCGCGTCGACGTCGCCTCCACCACCTACCGCGCGGTCTGGCCCTCCGTCGGGGGCGGCCTTATCCATCGGATCCGGCCCCACGGCGAGTCCGGGGTGGCGCTCGCGCTGACGCGGATCCCGCTGACCCCGACCCGGAAGCGCTTCCTGCGCCTCACGATCCACGACGGCGACTCCGCGCCCCTCTCCCTCTCGGGCGCGCAAGGCGAGGTGCGGGCCCGCGAGATCGTGTTCCGCGCTGCCCAGCCGGGCCCGCACCGGCTGTACATCGGTGACGCCCTCGGCGAGCGGCCCCGCTACGACCTGGCCGACGTCCTCGACCGGGGCGAGCCCGAGCAGCCGCCTGTCGCGGCGCGGCTCGGCGCCGCGCAGGCCAACCCCGCCCTCGGCGCCGCCGGCGTCGCGCGCGATCTCCCGTTCACCGAGCGCCACCGCAAGCCGATCGGGATCGCGCTGGCGCTCGGGCTGCTCGCGCTGTCGGCGTGGACCGCGCGGCTCCTGCGGCAAGGGACGCCGCCCGACGAGCCCGTGCCGCCGCGGTGAGGGGAACAAGGGGAAGAGGACGGGAAACCTCGACCAGGATGCGCTCCCTCGCGCTGGCGACGCCGGACGGCGTCCGCGCGCCGTATTTCATGGCCAGGATTGTTGTGGCGAACGATACAATGCGGCCATGCTGCTTCCCTCCTTGGAGAACCTCGCCTGCTTCGAGGCCGCGGCGCGGACGCTGAATTTCCGGACCGCGGCGCGCGCCGTCGCGCTCAGCCCCGCCGCGTTCGGCCAGCGCATCAAGCAGATCGAGGAGCAGGTGGGCGCGCCGCTGTTCGAGCGCACCACCCGCCGGGTGCAGCTCACGCCGCTCGGGCTCGCCATGCTGCCGCGCGCGCGACAGTGCCTGGCGATCGCCGAGGACTGCCTCCGCACCGCGATGAGCCCTGCGCCCGCGCCCGTCGAGCTGACGCTCGGCACGCGCTTCGAGCTCGGGATGTCCTGGATCGTCCCCCAGCTCGGCAAGCTGACGCGGCGGCGCCCCGAGCTGACGCTGCACCTCTACTTCGGCGCGTCCGACGATCTGCTGAGGCGCCTCCACGACCGCAGCGTCGATTGCGCCGTCACCAGCGCCCGCTGGAGCGCCGCGAGCCTCGCGGCGGAGACGCTGCACGAGGAGCGCTACGCGTTCGTGGCCTCGCCCCGGCTGCTCCAGCGCGAGGAGTTCACCCGCCCGGAGCACGCCTCGCGGCACTGCCTGCTCGACATCGACGCGACCATGCCGCTGTTCCGGTACCTGGCGGACCAGATGGGCGGCGTCGGACGCTTCGCGTTCGCGCGCCACCGCTGGGTGGGGCTCGGCGCCGCCATGAAGACGCTGGTCCTCGCCGGCGAGGGCGTGGCCGTGCTGCCGCTGCACATGGTCGCCGCCGAGCTCCGCGCGGGCAAGCTGAAGCGGCTGCTCCGGTCCGCCGTCCTCGCGCGCGACCACTTCCGCCTTGTCTACCGGCGGGACGACCCGCGGAGCGCGCTTTACGCGAAGCTCGCCGAGTCGCTGCGGGCGGCGCCGATCCAGTGACGATCGCGCCGCGCCCGTGGCGTAGACTCGCGACGAGGAACCATGAGCGAGCTCACCCACGGCGCGGCGTGCTGCCGGAGGACGCCGATCACGGCGCAGGACATCAACGGCGGACCGGACCCGGACCGCCGTGTCCCCTTCGTCATCACGGCGCCCGGACAGTACGCCCTCGCGGAGGACGTCGACTGGGTGGCGGCGGACGCGGACGCGAGGGCGATCACGATCGCGAGCGACGACGTGACGCTCGATCTGTGCGGGAGGACGCTGCGGCAGGTCAACCATCCGGCGCCTCGGACCGTCCCCGACCCGGCCGCGAGGCCCTGCCGGGGCGAGGTGGTCTCCGGCAACGTCGGCGTCTTCGCCGAGGGGCGGAGGCGGCTCGTCATCAGGAACGGCAGCGTGGTCGGGGTCCAGGGGGTCGGGATCGTGGCCAAGGACTGCCGCCAGGTGGATCTGCTCGGTCTCTCGGTCAGGGGGTGCGGCGGCGACGGGGTGATCGACACGAGCTTCCTGTGCCGCAACGGCGGGATCTTCGTGATGGGGACCCAGGACGCGAGCAACAACATCACGTTTGCTTCCGACATCCGGGTGCTCGACTGCGTGTGCTCGGAGAACACGAGCCGGCTCGATCACGTCGTGACGCTGGGGGCGCTCGTCCTGTTCTGCGACGACGTGGAGGTGAAGCGGTGCGTGTTCAACCACACGGCGAACACCAGCGCTCGGCCGAGCGGCGTGCAGTTCAACGTCGTCGGCGTCGACTTCGTCATCTGCCGCAACGTGCTCGTGGAGGACTGCGAGGCGCACGACAACACGTCAGGCGGCGAGCCGGCCGGCTTCTTCGCGTGGGGGGAGAACTACAAATTCCTGCGCTGCCGGGCGAACCGGAACTTCACGCTCACCGGCAACCGGGCGTGCGGATTCAACATCTCGACCACGAGCAACCTGGAGATGGTCGACTGCGAGGCGGACGGGAACTACAACGCGAACCCGGGCGCGTCCGCCGATGCGGTGAAGGACTTCTCCGCGCTGGGCTTCCGCATCGGCAGGGCGGTGTACCGCGCGTCGATCGAGGGTTGCCGCGCGATCGGCAACCACAGCGTGGGCGTGAGCGCGCCCGCGGGGGGCTTCGCGCTCCACTCGACCCGCCAGGTGGTGCTGCGGCGCTGCACGGCCGTGGGGAACAGGAACGCGAGCGGGACGGCCGAGAACGACGGGCTCGCGGCCGGGTTCATCGCGTCGGCGCCGCTCCCCGATCCGGAGGGCGGCTTCGTCGGCGGGGACGACAACGCCTTCATCGACTGCATCGCTGACGGCAACACGGTCCACCGTATCCCCTTGTTCGTGCAGGCGCCGGCCCCTCCGGTCGACGCCGGCCTGTCGCGCGGCGATCCGCAGAAGGGCGCCGGGTTCCTGCTCGACGGCCAGAGGGACGCGCGGGTCATCGGTTGCCAGGCCGCCGGCAACGACGGAAAAGGCATCTGGCTGAGGGCGTGCGCGCGCGCGATCGTCGAGGGGAACACCCTCTCGAGGAACACGCTGTACGGCATCCAGAACGAGGACCCCGCGGGGCTGAGCGCTTTCGCGGGCAACCGGGCGCACCTGAACGGGACGCGCCATCGCCACAACTACGTTGGCCTGCCCCCCGGGACGCCGGTCCGCAAATGGACGCTCGGCTCCCCTCCCCTCCAGCGCGCCTCGGATGGGATCGACAACCTCAGCGTCCGGCTGCCCTGACGGGAACGCCGGCCGACGCGCGCGTCAGCGGTTCGCGTCCTGTGGCTGCTCGATGCGCGTCCGTATGGCGGCGACGGCGCTCGCCGAGCCCTCCAGGTTCTCCGCGTTGAGGAGGCTCTTCGGCAGCGGCAGCTTCGGCCGGAGGAAGACGTCGAGGGACAGGCGCGTCGTCTGGGCGTCGATCTTCTCCAGCCGCCAGGTGGCCTGGAGATCTTGCACGTTGCCGGAGACGAAGCGGGACGAGTAGGTCTCGGCGCCGTCCGCGAGGGCCGGCTTCTGGATCTCGACGCGCGCCCACATGGTGACCGCGCCTTGCAGCGCGGAGACCTCCATGTAGACGTCCCACCCGCCCGGGGGCGTGCGGCCGAGCAGGCGGCACTTCTTGTAGTGCGGCATGAACTCCGGATAGCGATCGAAGGAGAGCACCGTGGCGCGCACGCGATCCATCGACGCCTTGACGACCGCCGTCGATCGTCCGCGCGTGAAGCCGGTGCTGCCGATGGGGACCGCGACGCTCGTGACCCCCGCCCGGTCGGGCGCCGGCTGCGCGCGCTCCGCCGTCAGGTCATCGCCCGCGGCGGCCGGGAGGACATCGCCGCTGTCGCGCTGCGACGCCAGCAGGCGCGGTGAATCCAGGGTGTTTCCCCCGTCGCCCGCCCCGCACGCGATGGCCGCGAGGGCGAGCCATCCGGAGAGCGCGGGCCGGATCAGGGCGCGATGGTAGGTGGCGGTCGAGCGACTTGTCCCCATGACCGCCGAGCTTGCCAGCCACGTGCCGGCCGCGACCGCGGCGCCCTGATACCGCGCAACACATCCCCGCTCAGGCCCCGCCCCACCACGTCACCAAGGACGGATCTAATGCTCCGCCCCGCGCATCCGCGCGCAGAAGAACAATGCCCCTCTGCGTCCCCTGCGGCGCCCCGGAACAGGCAAACTGCCCGACGCCAGGAGAACCCAGACCCTCTCTTCCCGGCCTTCCACCTTTCTCTCGCCCGATCACCAGAGCGCAGGGAATGGCGAGATCCCTTCCTCTTCACCTGATCCCCCGACGACGTTTGCCGGGGCTCACCCGCACAGGAGACGGGCCCAGATCGGCGTTTTCGGCGCGGAGGCGTACTTCATGTACGCCGAGCACCGAAAACGTCGAGATGGGCTCGTATCCGAAGCGGGTGAGCCCCCAAGACTAAGATTCACCGGAGAGGTAGGCTGTCAGGCTGGGGATCGGGACGCCGGTGGGGCGACCGAACTGCCAGTCCACCGAGTCGACCCCGACGCCGCCGATGTCGAGGTGGATGAACGGCAGCGTGCCCCCCTTGAGCCCGGAGGCGATGTCGAGGAACGCGAAAGGGAACTGGTGCCCGCGCGGCGTGCTCACCGAGGCGAGGCGGTTCGAGGACACGACGTCCTCGGCGCTCGACCGGGGCGCGACGAACGCATAGTCCTCGCGCCGCGGCCGCACGCGCTCCATCGGCTCACCCCAGCGCTCCGCGAGCACGTCCAGCCGGTCGAGCTCGGGCCGCGCGGCGGAGTTGCAGATCGCGCCCGTGTAGGGCCCATGGGCGCGGTAGACGTGCCCCGTCAGCGTCGCGACCGAGAACAGGATCGGGTCGGCGGCGCCGCTCATGGCGAGCTCCCGCGCGAGCGCGAGGAGGTCGGCCTGGATGAGGCGCCCCTCGGCGTCGGTGTTGCCGATCCGCACCCGGACGCCGGCGCGGCTGCGGATGATCTCGTCGCTGACGTAGGACTCCTCGCCGATGCTGTTGCGCACGAGCCCGAGCAGCCCGACGATGCGCACGCCCTCCAGACCCAGCGCCGCGGCCGCGCGCACGAGCCCGGCGACCGCGCCGGCACCTCCCTTGTCGCGCGACATCCCGGCCATGTTCCCGTCCGTCTTCAGGTCGACGCCGCCGGTGTCGTAGGTGACGCCCTTGCCCGCGAGCAGCACCGTGCGCCGGATCTCCCCGCGAGGCCGGTAATCGAGCCTCACGACGCACGGCCGGTGGCGCTCGACGACCCGCGACGCCCGCGAGACCGCGCTGATGAGCGGGTAGTCATCGACGTTGCGCTCGATCTTGACGAGCACGCCCGTCCTGGCGAACGCCGCCTCGCACATCTCGGCCACGCGGCGGGGCGCCATCCGCTCCGGCTCGGTGCCGGTGATGTCGCGGCAGAGCGCGCGGCCGACCTCGATGGCCGCGAGCTCGCGGGCGCGCGCCTCCGGCAGCCCGAGCACCGCGACCGACTCGGCCGACCGCGGGGCCATCTCGGCCTCACGCGCCTCGAGCGGCGTCCACTGGCTCCCGAGCGCGGCGAGCGCCCCCACCTCGATCGCCCGCGCGAACCGCGGCGCGGACGGCGCGCGCACGACGAGGAGCGGCCGGCTCGCCCCCGCCTCCACCGCGCGCGCGAAGCCGGCCGCCGCCGCCTCCGCCACGGAGCGCACGTCGTCGACCTCCTCGGACAGCGCCCCCGTCGGCGCGAGCACCAGGCGCCCGCCAGGCACCCCGGGCGCGGGCAGGACCAGCGGAGCACACTTGCCCTCCAGCGCGCAGTCAGCCCGCACGGCCGCCTCGACCAGCGCGCCCACGGCGGCCCCGAGCCCCCCCGCGTGCTTCGCGATCGGCGAGGGCGCGACGAGGACGACAGCATCGCAGGCCGCGGTCGCCGCGGTCGCCTCGGCGAGTGCGTTGGCGGGCAGCCCCGCCAGGGAGGTGACATGAACCATGGCGGCGGATGATGTCACAGAGGGCAGCATTTTTGCAGCACCAGTCGCCGCCGACTGGGCACCGGCATGGCCGCCTGAGCGCGCGACAGGCGCGCAGGACGCCGCGCGCCCCGCGCATCACACCTGTCCACGTGGGCACGTGGGCACGTGGGCACGTGGGCACATGGGCACGCAGGCACCCCCGCGCGCGTCCGCCCCGGTGGTCACGCGCGCGGCGGACGGATCGGACCACGCCGCTCGCCAGCCGGTCTCCCGCCTCACTTCCCGCGCGCTGGATCGCGCTCCTTACCCGCGCGCGAGATGGGGGAGCGCTGGTAAGGAGCGAGGCGGGCGGGCGCCTTCAGGAGAAGAGCACGACGCTGCGGATCGACTCGCCTTCGTGCATGAGATCGAAGGAATGGTTGATGTCGTCGAGCGGCATCGTGTGGGTGATGAGCTCGTCGATCTTGATCTTGCCCTCCATGTACCAGTCGACGATCCTGGGCACGTCGGTGCGCCCCCTGGCGCCGCCGAACGCGGTGCCCTTCCACACGCGCCCGGTGACGAGCTGGAAGGGGCGCGTGGAGATCTCCTCGCCGGCCCCGGCGACGCCGATGATGATGCTGGTCCCCCAGCCCTTGTGGCAGCACTCGAGCGCCTGGCGCATCACCTTGACGCTGCCGATGCACTCGAAGCTGTAATCGGCGCCGCCGCGCGTCAGGTCGACGAGGTAGGGCACGAGATCCCCCGCCACCTCATTCGGATTGACGAAGTGGGTCATCCCGAACTTCTCGGCGAGCTCACGGCGCTTCGGGTTGATGTCGACGCCGACGATGAGATCGGCGCCGGCCATCCGCGCGCCCTGGATCACGTTCAGCCCGATGCCGCCGAGCCCGAAGACGACCACGTTGTCGCCCGGCCTCACCTGGGCGGTGTTGATGACGGCGCCGATACCCGTCGTCACGCCGCAGCCGATGTAGCAGACCTTGTCGAAGGGGGCGTCCTCGCGGATCTTCGCGACGGCGATCTCCGGCAGGACGGTGAAGCTCGAGAACGTCGAGGTGCCCATGTAATGATGAATCCGCTCGTTGCCGATCGAGAAGCGGCTCGTTCCGTCCGGCATCAGCCCCCGGCCCTGCGTGGCGCGGATGGCCTGGCACAGGTTGGTCTTTCCGCTCGTGCAATACGAGCATTGCCGGCACTCGGGCGTGTAGAGGGGGATGACGTGATCGCCCTTCTTGAGGCTCTTCACGGACGGGCCGACGTCGACGACGACGCCGGCGCCCTCGTGCCCGAGGATCGCGGGGAAGAGGCCCTCCGGATCCTTGCCCGAGAGGGTGTAAGCGTCGGTGTGACAGACGCCCGTGGCCTTGATCTCGATGAGGACCTCGCCCTCGCGAGGGCCCTCCACCTGGACGTCCTCGACCGTGAGCTTCTCGCCGGCCTTGTGGGCCACGGCTGCGCGCGCTTTCATGATCGGTGGTTCTCCTCCCGCTAGCGGGGCGTTCGGGGCCCGAGCGGCGCCCGAGCCCCTCCAATAGCCGGCCGGGGAAGCAGGTTTCAAGGGGAACCCGGGCGGCTCTGGCCGATGCCGCCGCCCGGCCTGCCCGCGCGGCCGCGCCCTGATGACCGACGACGACCGACGACGACCGACGACGCAGCCCGCTCGCCGGGCGCTACCCGCGCGCGCCGGCGCTGCCGTGAGCGGCCTACTCCCACTCCACCACACAGGCGACGTGCGCTGGTCGTGGGGCAGATGACCGCCATGGTGCAGGCGCATTGCGAGCGGTTCAAAACTGGCCAGCTCGGCGCCACGGAATCGCGGAAAGGTGCTCTCGACCAGCGCGGCAGGGAATCGGATGGCGCTCGTTCACCAGCGAGCGTACCATCGCCCCGTTACTCTTATGCACACCCCTCATTGTCCACTCGGTCGCAGCGCGCTCCTCACAGCCGCCTTCCTGGCGCTCACCGCCTGCTCTGTGGTCTCCGAGCCGGACAGCAAGGCGGCGGGCGATCGGGGCGGCGGCGGCGGCGCGCCGCCCGAGGGCGGCCACGGCGGAGAAGGCGGCGGCCACGGCGGCGAGGGCGGCGTCCCCGCCTGTGTCGACGAGTGCCCCGCGGAGAAGGGGGGTATCACGGTCGGCTGCGAGACACGCTTCATGTTCGGAATGAACTATGCGTGGCACAACTTCGCCGGTGATTTCGGCGGCATCGCCGGGTGGGGCAAGCGCGGTGTCACGGCCGAGGCGGACACGCACGCAGAGAACCTCGCCGGCATCCGCGCCCACGGGGCGACGGTCGTGCGGTGGTGGGTGCTGCCGGAGCTCCGGGGCGAGAGCGTCGCCTTCGACGCGAACGACGACCCGACCGGCCTCGGCGCGACGACGCGCGACGACGTCCAGAGGGCGCTCGAGCTCGCCAACGAGGCGGACGTCAACGTCATCTTCTGCCTCTTCTCCTTTGACAACTTCCACCCGAGCCGGGTCGACATGGACGTGAAGACCGTGGGCATCACGCCCATCGTGACCGACGCGGCGCGCCGGGCGAAGCTGATCGCGAACGTGGTCAAGCCGCTCGCCCAGGCGGTCGAACAGAGCCCTTACCGGCACCGGATGATCGCCTGGGACGTGATCAACGAACCCGAGCTGGCCATGACCGGCTCGAGCCCGTACGGCGACCCGGACTACGACCCGGACCCCCAGGTGGACGCGATCTCCCATGAGCAGATGGAAGCGTTCCTCCGCGACACGATCGGCGCGCTTCGCGCCGAAAGCCAGGCGCTCGTCACGGTCGGCTCGGCGTCGATGAAGTGGTCGCTGGCCTGGTCGACAACCGACATCGATTTCTACACGTTTCACATGAACGACCGTGTCAACCGGTACTGGCCTTACAACCAGTCGCCCGCGGACTACGGCATCACGGACAAGCCGGTGGTGATGGGCGATTTCCCTGTCGGCGGCCTGGCGACGGCCAGCTTGCCGATGCTCCTGGAGAGCTGGTACAGCCAGGGATACGCCGGCGCGATCGGCTGGTCCTACAGCGACGCGACCACGACGGAGCTCGAGGCAATGAAGGCCTTCGCCGACGCGAAGGGCTGCGACGTGCAGTACTGAGCCGCCCGCCGAGCCCTCGCACCTGCGCAGCAGACAGGAGCGAGAGAGGAAGAAAACCGCCAAGGCGCCGAGGACGCCAAGAAGAGAGAGAGAGAGAAGAATGAACGTTGATTCTCTTTCTCGTCTTGGCGCTCTTGGCTGTTCAACCCTTCTCGTGCGAACGCCGCTTTAGAACATCGATCACGTTGAAACCCGGAGAAATTTAACAGGGAGGCGGGGAGGCGGGGAGGAAGAAAAAAAAATGAATTCTCCCTCTTGCCGTCTCTCGCTCCCCGCCTCCCCGCCTCCCTGTTAAATTTCTGCTTTTTCTCGTGGTTTCAACCCGTTTGTCGCTCTAGGGAAGCCAGTAGTCGACGAGGGACGCGCCGGTCACGTCGTGGGCGACGCCGCTCGCGATCGCCCACTGGGCCAGGGCGCGGCCCAGCGCCGCCATCGTGGGGAAGCGGTCGTCAGGGGCCTTGGCCAGGCCCCGCTCGATGACCTCCCAGAGCCGCGGGTGCGCCTCCAGGGCCTCCGGGCGCGGCGGCTCGACGCGCAGCACGTCGTGCACGATGGAGATGCTGCCAGGACCGCCGAACGGGCGCCGGCCGCTCACGAGCTCGTACAGCACGACACACACGCTCCACACGTCGGAGCGCGCGTCGGACTCCTGCCCGCCACGCACCTGCTCGGGCGCCATGTAGGCCGGGCTCCCGACCAGCGCGTCCCGCTGCTCCCCGACGACGCGGGTCGCCGTGAAGGCGATCCCGAAATCGATCAGCTTGGGGACCGTCCTGCGCCCGTCGCGCACGAGGACGATGTTCGCCGGCTTCACGTCCCGGTGCACGACCCCCGCGCCGTGCGCGGCGCTCAGCGCCCCGATCACCGGCAGGAGCAGCTGGACGCCGGAGATCGGCGACATCGGGCCAGACTCGGCGATCGCCTGGGAGAGCGACCGGCCCTGGAGCAGCTCCATCACGACGAACGGCTCGCCCTCCTCCGTGACGCTGAGGTCGAAGACCCGCACCGCCGCGCGGTGAGAGACCCGCGCCGTGGCCTGCGCCTCCCGGAGCAGCCGCGAGGCGGCCTCCGGGGCGGCGCAGTCGCGACGGATGAGCTTCAGCGCTACATCGAGGTTCAGGGCGAGATTCCGCGCCTTCCAGACGGCGCCCATGCTCCCCTCGCCGAGGATCTCCGTGAGGCGATAGCGCCCCGCGAGGACGTCGCCTGGGGCGTAGCGCCGCAGCGCGACCGCCGGCGCGCTGGCGGCCTCCGGCTGGCCGGCAGCGGCCGGCAGGGCGGCGGCCGGCGACAGGCCAGCAACGCCGGTCCGCAGCGTCGCAGGCGGCGCGCTCGCCGGCGTGTCGTCCACAGAGTCCAGGGGCGCGACATCACCGCCAGGGCGCCAGACGGAGCCAGACGGCCTCGACAGCGGGCCAGTGGTCCGGATGTCGACAGGCTCGAACGGTGGGCGGTGCGCCACCGACCAGCGCGGAGATCGCGGTGAGCGGTACGCGCGCGGCGACGCTCTGCCGCCGCTGGCAGGACGGGATCGATTCGACGTGGGATCCATCGATGCGCCATGTGGCGTCGTGGAGCTGTCAGTTCGTTGGCTGTCCATGACCTTGTACAGGAAGTATTAGCAAGGAGCAGGCCGATAGAAACCGTCGCGAATGCGCTCCTTCCGCGCCCGCCGCGGCGCCAGGGTGCGGGGTCGAGGCCTCAGCTCCGGCGCCTTGCGCCGCCATCTCCCCTCAGGCCAGGCGTGTCGCCCACCGGAGCGGCCCAGGACAGCGCGCGGCCGGCTCCGGTGACGCAAGGGCCGGACGGCGGCGCATTCCCTGCGTGTGGCACACAGCCAGACACATCAGGGGCCGGTGTCAGCCACTCACCCTTGCCCTCGCCCGCTGCCGCAACCCCGGGGCCAACGACAACGCGGAGAGCCCCGCGCCGACGCCGCCGCGGCCCCGCTCAGCGCTTCGAGCCGGGCGCGACACGCCCCTTGAACGCGATCGGCACCTCCAGCGCCTCGGCCGCCTCGACGAGCAGGGCGTACTCGCTCGCGTGGATCACGCCGTCGGCGGCGACGAGCCGGACCGCCAGCTCGATCGCGGCCTCGCGCATCCGCACGTCGGGCAGGCGCGCGCGGAGCGACGCGAAGCGACCGCGCTTGCCCTCCTCGCGCACCGAGCGATGGACGACGGCGATCAGCGACTCGACGACGTCGGCCCCGAGGCGGCCCTCGCTCATCGCCGCCGCGTGCCCCGCGAGCTCGGCGCACTCAGCCTCGTTGATGGATCCGTCAGCATAGGCGGCGAGGAACATGATCTCGACCATCGCCTCGAGCTTCGTGATCTCGAGGTGAGGAAAGGAGAGCTGTGTTTCTTCCATCATGAGGTCCTCGGGCTACCGTATCACGACCGCGGGGCACGGCGCCCCCGCGCTCGCCCGGCGCGGCGATCGCGCGCGGCGCGTCGGTCGGTCGTTCGATCGCGCGCGGTAAAACTTCTCATCGAGCGCGGCGCCGGTTGGTGCTCAACTCCTCCCACCATGAGCGCCACCACCCCGACCGACCTCTTCCTGTCGCTGACCCCGCACAAGGTGATCGAGGCCGTCGAAGCCGCCGGCGTCCTCTGCAACCGCGTCTGCTATCCGCTGAACTCGTTCGAGAACCGCGTCTACGAGGTCGAGCTCGAGGACCGCACCCGCATCATCGCCAAGTTTTACCGCCCCGGCCGCTGGACGCGCGAGCAGATCCTCGAAGAGCACCGCTTCCTCGCGGAGCTCGCGGACGCCGAGATCCCCGTCTGCCCGACGCGCCCGTTCCCGGACGGCGAGTCGCTCAAGCAGATCGACCACATCCAGTATTGCCTCTTCGAGCGCATGGGCGGCCGCGCGCCCGACGAGCTCGGAGACGAGCTCTTCGCGCGCCTCGGCCGGCTCGCCGCCCGCATCCACAACGTGGGCGCAGGGCGGACCGCCGAGCACCGCGTGCGGCTCTCCGCCGACACCTACGCGCGCGAGGACCTCGGCTGGCTCGCCGAGCGCAAGGTCATCCCCGCGGCCGTCGAGCGGCGGTACATGGCGGCCGCGCGCGCCGTCGCCGACGCGGCCGAGGAGCGCCTGCGCGGCGTCGACGTGCACCGCATCCACGGCGACCTGCACCCGGGCAACCTGCTCCTCCGCGACGGCGCGCTCCGCGTGCTCGACTTCGACGACATGGTCGTCGGCCCCGCCGTGCAGGACCTCTGGCTCCTCCTCCCCGGCCGCGACGCGACCGCCCGGCGACAGCGCGAGCTCTTCCTCGACGCGTACGAGGAGCTGCGCCGCTTCGATCGCTCGACCCTCGGCCTGATCGAGCCGCTGCGCGGGCTCCGCCTGATCCACTACGCCGCCTGGATCGCGCGGCGGTGGCACGATCCCATTTTCCCGAGAACTTTCCCGCACTTCGGCACGGAAGCGTACTGGCGCGACGAGGCGAGCTCGCTCGAGGAAGTGATCCAGCTCACGCGCGCAGGCGATTCCGGCGGGCCTGGCGGGGGCGAGGAGGAGGCGGCGCCGCCGAGCGGGGGCAAGTACTTCTGGGACCTGAACTGAGGGAGCGCGGCGTCGCTCGCGCCTCGCGCCGCCGGCGGCCCCGCGCGGGGCTCGCTCAGCGGCCGCCGCTCGACGGCGGGACGCGCTGCGCGAGCTGGCGCGCGACGTGCGGCGCGACGCTGTGCCCCGAGAGCGCGCCGGGCGGCAGCTGAGAGGCGCCCGCGATCTGGCCGAGGCAGCGGGCGCTCCCGCAGTGGCACTCGAACGGCGACGCCATGGTCCACTCCGTGGAGGGGTAGAAGAACGTGACCTCGTCGCCCGGCGCGATCGGCCGCAGCGCGACGAGCGCGCGCCGCTCGACGTCGAAGCAGGCGTTCGGATCGCAGCTGTGGTTGGTGAACGCCAGGAACGCCGGCGTGAGCTCGATGTGCTGGTGCTGGGAGACCTGGAGCGTCATCCGGGACGGCCGGTCGTGCACGGCGGCGGCGCCGAAGGTCACGAGCACGTCGCCCGCGGCGAACGCCACCAGGCTGCGAACGCAGCGCTGGCCGAGCCGATCGCGGGCGTCCTGCTCGAACCGAAGGTCCTCGGCCGGCGCCACGGCGGCTCAGGCGGCTTCGGGGGTGGCGCGCTGCCGTCGATCGGCCGGGAAGCAGGCCTCGATCTCGTCGCTCCCGAGCGTCTCCTTCTGGAGGAGCGCGCTGACCAGCGCCTCGATCTCCGCGCGCCGGGACTTCACGATGTCGATGGCGCGCGCGAGCTGGGCGTCGGTGAGCGCCCGCGCCGTCTCGTCGACGCGATCGAGCAGGGCGGGGCTGCGCGACGGGTGCCCGTCGCCGACGCAGATCGGGCCGAGGTGGCTCATGCCGAGCTCCCCGACCATCTTCCAGGCGATCGTCGAGGCGCGCTGGATGTCGTCCGAGGCGCCGGCCGTCATCGTCCCGAGGATGACCATCTCGGCGGCGCGGCCGCCCATCAGCATGCAGATCTGGTCCTCGAGGTACTCCTTCCGGTACATCAGCCGGTCCTTCTCGGGCAGCGCCTGGGTGACGCCGAGCGCGCGGCCGCGCGGGAGGATCGACACCTTGTGCACCGGATCGCAGTTCCGGGCGAGGAGCCCGACCGCGACGTGCCCGGCCTCGTGCACGGCGGTCGCGTGGCGCTCCTCCTGGTCGACGAGCACGCCCTTGCGCTCGAGGCCCATGAGCACCCGGTCGCGCGCGCGGTCGATGTGCGAGGGGTCGACCGCCTCGGCGCCCTCGCGGGCCGCGAGGATGGCCGCCTCGTTCAGCAGGTTCGCCAGATCGGCGCCCGAGAAGCCGGGCGTGCTGCGGGCGATGTAGCCGAGGTCGACCTCGCCCTGGAGCGGGATGGGCCCGGCGTGGACGTTGAGGATCTCCTCGCGGCCGCGCACGTCGGGGAGCGGCACGGTGACCTTGCGATCGAAGCGCCCCGGCCGGAGCAGCGCGGGGTCGAGCATGTCGACGCGGTTCGTCGAGGCGATCACCACGATGCCCGTCGCGTGGTCGAACCCGTCCATCTCGACGAGCAGCTGGTTCAGCGTCTGGTCGTGCTCCGCGGAGGCGGAGTCGCCGTGGCCCTTCGCGCGGGCCCGCCCCACGGCGTCGATCTCGTCGATGAACACGATGCACGGGGCGGCCTTGCGCGCCTCGGCGAAGAGCGCGCGCACGCGGGAGGCGCCGACGCCGACGAACATCTCCTGGAAGCTCGACCCGGACGCGGAGAGGAACCGCACGCCCGCCTCGCACGCGACCGCGCGCGCCAGCAGCGTCTTGCCCGTCCCGGGCTCGCCCGTGAGCAGCACGCCGCGCGGGGGGCGGCCGCCGAGGCGCGCGAAGCGCTCGGGGCTCTTCAGGAACTCGACCGTCTCGGCGAGCTCCTGCTTGACCTCGTGCATCCCCGCGACGTCGGCGAAGCGCACCGGCGACCGCGCGACCCCGGCCTTGGCGTCCGAGAAGTTCTTCGGGCTGCGGCGCCGGCTCACCGTGAAGAGCGCGAAGCCGATCGCGGCGAGGACCACCACCGGGAGCACGGCGGCCGCGGCGCGCGACCGCTCCTCCCGGGAGGCGAAGTCGACCGAGGCGCCGGCGCCCGCGAACCGGGAGACGAGCTCCTGCCGGAGCGTCGGCTCGTCGACGATGGCGGTCACGGCGACGCCGCCCGCCTGGCGCACGAAGAAGCGATCGCCGCTCACCTCGACCGAGGTCGCCTGCCCCGACTGCGCGATCTGGAGCAGCTCGGTGTACGTCGCCGCGCGCTCCCTGGGGGCCGCGCGGAGCGCGAGCCCCAGAGTCACCGCGAGCACCACCCCCATGATCCCGAGTACCCAAAGCCGGCGACCCGCGGGCCCCAGCCGCCTACCCACGTGCAAGAACCAGGAATTCACTGCTGCGCCACCTCACTACCCCGACGTCGGGCCGGAGCGGATCTCAGGTGTAGCAAGGATATGGACCTCAGGAAGTTCCTTCTGCGATCATTCTGAGCGGCCTGAACGCAGAATACTGCGAAAGGATGGTGGTACCGCAAATGAGAACGGGGAGAACCGACAGGCCTGTAATGAAACTCGCGAAGGTGCTGACGAGCCCGCCGCTCGACTGGCGAGCTCTTCAGTCGACTGAAGAGCTCGCCAGACGTTCTGCCAGCGACTGAAGAGCTCGCCAAACGATTTGCCGGGTGCGATTGACCTGATCAGATCGCGCGGAAGCGCGTCAGATCGCGCGAGAGCGCGTCAGATCGCGCGAGAGCGCGTCAGATCGCGCGGGAGCGCGTCAGATCGAGCGAGAGCGCGCGACGAGGGTCGGCTCCTTCGTCCCGAAGATCGCCGCGTCGGCGGAGAACCTCCCCGGGCCGACGAGGAGCAGCACGAGGGAGATGCTGAGGTAGACCGCCGCCACCTCGTAGGAGGAGGCGCCCATCGCGAAGAATGGATCACCGCGCATCAGGTGCGTGGCGACCGCGACGGCCATGGTGGCGGCGATGCCGAGCGACGCGAGCGGCGTCAGGAGGCCGAGGATCCACGCGAGGCCGCCGCCGACCTCCGAGAGCGCGGCCAGCGCCTGCAAGAACCCCGGGACGGGCGCGGTGGGCCCCATCCAGCTGAAGGGGGCCTGGATCTTCCCCCAGCCGTGGAAGATGAACGCAATGCCGGTGACGACGCGAAGCACGAGCAGCGCGGCCGAGGCCGAGGACGGCAAATCGGTCACGCGCAGGAATCTCTTGAGCATCGGGGATCACTCCTCTCCGCTCGGTAGTAAGGAAAATCGCGTGCAACATCAAGCGCGTACGCGCGCGATCCGGCGCGCCGGGACGCGAGGCGCCGCGCCCCCGTCGCCGCGCCGCGGGACGGCCCCGGCGAGCCGGCGCGGCGCGCCGCGCTTCAGGCGCTCGGCCGCTGGTCGTGGCCGCGCGCGGCGCTCGCGGGGGCCGCGGCGGCCGCGCGCTCGTCGCTCAGGGCCTCGAGGCACCGCCGCTTGATCGACGCGAACTCGCTCGAGCCCACGATGGACGCGCTCCTCGGCCGCTCGAACGGCACCTCGATCTCGGCGCCGACGCGGCAGGGGCGGCGGGTCATCAGGGCGATGCGGTCGGAGAGGAAGATCGCCTCGTCGATGTCGTGCGTGACGAACAGCACCGTCGTGCGCACCTGGCGGAAGACGTCGAGGAGCAGCTCGTGCATCGAGAGCCTCGTCTGGGCGTCGAGCGCGCTGAACGGCTCGTCCATCAGCACGACCTTCGGCTCGTTGATGAGGACGCGCGCGATCTCGACCCGCTGCTGCATGCCGCCGGAGAGGTGCGCGGGATAGGCGTCCTCGAACCCCGAGAGCCCCACGAGGCCGAGCAGGCGCCGCGACGCCTCCGCGCGCTCGCGCGCCGGGACGCCGCGCATCTTGAGGCCGAAGCCGACGTTGTTCAGCACCGTCTTCCAGGGGAGCAAGGAGCACTGCTGGAAGACCATGCCGCGCTCCGGCCCGGGCGCCTCGACGCGCTCGCCGCCGACGAGGATGCTGCCGCGCTCCGGCGCGACGTAGCCGGCGACGGCGTTCAGGATCGTCGACTTGCCGCACCCGGAGGGGCCGAGCAGGCTCACGAGCTCGCCGCTCTCGACGGTGAGATCGAGGTCCCGCACCGCCTCCGTCCGGCGCCCGCCCGACCCCAGCACGACCGACAGGCCCTGGATCTCGACCCTGCCCCCCGAGCTCACGCCGGGCCTCATCGGCTCTTCTCCTCGGGCCGGTGCCAGGGCGTGAGCCAGGCGCCGATCCGCTGGACGAGCGCGCTGCTGAGCATGCCGAGCAGGCCGATGAGCAGCATCCCGAGGACGATGTCCGGGTAGCGCTGCAGGTTGTACGACTCCCACGTGAAGTAGCCGATGCCGTACTGCCCGCCGATCATCTCGGCGGTCACGAGGCAGAACCAGGACGTGCCCATGCCGATGCTCATCCCCGTGATGATGCTGGGCAGCGCGCCCGGCAGGACGACCTCTAGGAAGAGGCGGAACGGGCGCGCGCCGAGGCTGCGGGAGCTCGCGATGAGCCGCGGATCGACGCCGCCGACGCCGTGGATCGTCGCGAGGAGGATCGGGAACAGCGCCCCCATGTAGGTGATGAACATCATGCTCATCTCGGCCGACGGGAACATCAGGATCGCGAGCGGGATCCAGGCGACGCCCGGGATGGGGCGCAGGAGCTCGAGCGGCGGCAGGAGGGTGTCCTCGGCGAGCCGCGACCTGCCGATCACGAGCCCGAGCACGACGCCCGTGACGCCCGCGGCCACGAAGCCCGCGAGCGCCCGCAGGAGGCTGTTCTGGAGGTGCAGCCAGAGCTTCGGCGAGGCGAAGAGCTCGCGGGCCGCGACGAGGACGTCGGTCGGCGCCGGCACGTTGACGAACGAGACGACCCCGAGGTCCGCGCGCGCCACGGCGGCCCACTGCCAGAGGGCGACGCACGCGGCCGCCGAAAGGACGCGCAGCGCGGCGCGGCGCAGATCGCGCCCCGCGCGCCGCTCGCGCACCGCGCCGCCCGGCGCCGCAGGGGACGCGCGGCGCCCGGCGGCGCTCGCGGCGCCCTCGCGCGCGGGCGCGAGGGTCGCGCGGCGCGCGCGGCTGCCGAGCGCCGCCGCCCCGGCAGGTGCGCTGGGATCGGACACCATCGTCATGGCGCCACCGCCGTGAGCTTCGCGGCGTCGGCCCGCAGGGTCGCGAAATCGACGACCGACGCCGCGTTCTCCGCGGCCCACCGGTCGGCGTCCTCCTTCGCCAGGAACGCCGAGACGCTGCCGTCGGGGCGCCTCGCGTACCACGCGCGGTCGGCGAGGAGCTTCACCCCGCTGTCGCGATCGTGCACGAAGACGACGCGGATCTCCTTGCCCTCGGCGGTCAGCTGCCGCAGCGCGGCGAGCGCCGACACAGGGCTCCGGTACGCGCGCACCTTCGGCTCGCCCCCGACCCAGATCTGCGCGGCCTGGGTCGGCTCGGAGATCGGCTCGCCGGACAGCGCGTCGCTGCCGGTGAGCGGGAGCTTCGCGTAGCTCACGAGCCGGGCCTCGTAGTCGAGCCCGAGCTCCTGGGCCGCGCGCCGGATGAAGCGGTCGTCCACGAACGTGCCCACGTCGAGGCTCGTGTCCGTGCGCTTCAGCAGCGTGAGCGTGTCCACGGCCACCTGGAGGGCGCGGCGGACCTCGGGCTTGATCGTGAAGTCGCGCGTCTGGATGCCGAGCGGGCCGTGGAACATGTAGGCGACCTCGGCGTCCACGCCGGTCACCTTCTCGATGAGCTCGCTGTACTTCTCGGGCTCCTCCGCGAAGAGGCGATCGGCCTCGAGCGACGCCTTGAGGAACGCCACGACGATCTCCGGGTACTTCTCCGCGTACGCCGCGCGCACGAGCACGCCGTGCGCCGTCGGCACCTTGACGCTGGATCCGTCGTAGATCTTCCGGGCGACGCCGCGGAACGGGAACAGCTCGGCGAACGGGACGAAGTCGGCGTGCGCGTCGATCTTGCCGGCCTTGAGCGAGGAGCCGCCGACCTCCGGCGACTGCGAGACGAGCGTCACGTCCTTGTCCGGGTCCCAGCCGAGGTCGCGGATCGCCCGGAGCAGCATGCCGTGGGCCGACGAGCCGAACGGCACCGAGATCTGCTTGCCCTTGAGGTCCTTCAGGCCCTGGGCCGGGGAGTCGACCGGCACGACGACGCCGTTGCCGCTCCCCAGCGCGCTGCCGGAGAGGGTGGAGATGAAGAGGCTGCGGCTCCCCTGCTTCTGGAACGCGACCCCGTTCAGCACGCCGGGGAAGTCGGCCATCGCGCCGATGTCGAGCTTCTCGGCCACCATCTCGGTCGTCAGCGGCGGACCGGAGGTGAAGTCCTTCCACTCGATCTCGTAGGTGACGTCCTTGTACTTGCCGTCCCTCGGCAGGTGCTTCTCGAGCAGCTTGAGCTCCCGGATCAGGAGCCCGCCGGTGGCGCAGTTGATGGTCGTGTCCTGCGTCCCGATGGCGATGCGGATCGTCTGCTTCGCGTCCGGCTTGCACGAGAGGCCCACGAGGACCACCGCGAGGAGCAGGAGCGCGCGGATACCATGCGTCATCGACTCAATCCCTCGCGAAGGTCTCATGTCGTCCGGCTCCGGTGCGGATGGCGTCGAGCGCGCGGGACGCCGCCTTGCGCACCTCGACGTCGGCGTCGCCGAGCAGCCCGCGCAGCGGCGCCTCGGCGGACGCCGCCCGGAGCTCGCCGAGCGACTGGGCGGCGGCCTTGCGCAGATCCGGGAGGTCGCTCCCGAGCAGCCGGATGAGGTCCGGCGCGGCCGAGGCGGCCCGGAGCCGGCCGAGCGCGAGCGCCGACTCCTTGCGGACCTGCCAGGCGCCGTCGTCGAGCGCGCTCCGGAGGTGCGGCGCGGCGAGGCCGTGCGCCGAACGGCCGAGCACGATGGCGGCCTCGACGCGGACCCGCCAGTCGGGGTCGGACAGCAGCGCGGCGAAGTCCTCGACGAGCGCGGGGGCATCGGGCGCGCGGAGCACGTCGACCGCGCCGCCGGACGCGCGGAGGGCGTCGAGCGCGCCGCCGGACGCGCGGAGGGCGTCGAGCGCGCCGCCGGACAGCGCGTCGAGCGCGCCGACCGCGACCTGCCGCACCTGCGCGTCGGGATCCCGCAGCCGGGCGCGCAGGGCAGGCGCCGACTCGGGCCGCCGCAGGTAGGCCAGGGAGAGGACCGCCTCGCGCCGCACCTCGGGCACGGGGTCCTCGAGGGCGCCCTCGAGGTGCGCGAGCGCGCGCGGGTCGCGGAGCTCGCGCAGCGCCACGATCGCCGAGGTGCGCACGAACGGCCGCTCGTGACGCATCGCGTCAATCAGGTACGGGACCGCCTCGGAGCCGCGGATCTCGCGGAGCGTGGCGGCTGCCGCCTCGCGCACGTGGGTCTCCTCGTCCTCGAGCGCCCCGAGGATGGCCGGCACCGCGCGGGGGTCGCCGAGGTCCTCGAGGTGCCCGAGCGCGAGCGCCCGCACGGTCGGGTCCTCGTCGCGGACGGCCGCGACGAGGGGGTGGATGAGCTCCGGATCCGAGAGGTCCTCGAGCTGCGCCAGCGCGAGCTGGCGCGCGCCGGGGTCCGGATCCCGCAGGGCGCTCTCGAGCTCCTGCGCAAGCGAAGGCTGTGTCATGTCGTCTCGGCCTCCGGGCCGTTACCGGATGAGAAAGGGGATCTTCACGGTGATGGCCTCTTTGGGGCAGTCGATCTCGCACGCGAGGCAATACCAGCACTCGTCGTAGGCCATGTGCGCCTTGCCCGTGTCGGGGTTGACCGCGAGGCAGTCGACAGGGCAGGAGTCGATGCAGATGCGGCAGCCCTTGATGCAGGACGCCTCTTCGACGACGACCGGCAGATCGAACCGGACGACGGCCTCGGCGTTGCCCGCCGTCCTGGCGCGCTTGGCCTTGACGGACTCTCTATCAAGAAGGTGACCCATGGATTGACCTCGTGCGCGTCAGAGCGACGCGCTTTGCTCCTCGGACGGGATGCGCAGCCGCTGGTAGGTCTTGCGCTCGCCGTCGTCGATCGGGAAGAGATACGGCTCCACCGGCCGCTTGAAGGCGACCATCTCGCCGTCCTCGCCCTTCTTGAGGTTCACGTGCGCGAACCACCGGCGGTCATCCATCTCGGGGTAGTCGAGCCGGTAATGGTAGAGGCCCCAGCGGCTCTCGGTCCGGAAGAGCGACGCGCGCGCGGCCATCTCCGCGCAGTCGCGGATGAAGTGGCACTCCATGACCCGCATGAGCTCGTGGGGGCTCGACGCGGTGACCTCCTCGAGCTCGTCCCGCGCGCGCAGGAAGTACTCGAGGCCGAGCGTCATCCGGTTACCCGTCTTGGGCGGCTGCAAATAGTCGTTCACGAGGCGCCGCACCTTGTATTCGTACTGGTGAGGGGCCACCCCGCTCTTGCGGGACAGCGGGGCGAGGATGCGCTCGCGCTCGGCGTCGACCGCCGAGGCGAGCGGCTCGACCGCCGGCGTGCGATCGAGGTAGCCGAGCGCGCTCTGGGCGCAGATCTTCCCGTAGGTGAGCGCGCCGAGCAGGTAGTTGTGCGGCACGCACGCCATGTCGCCGGCCGCGTAGAGCCCGGGCACGGTGGTCTCGCCCTTCTCGTTGACCCACACCCCCGAGGCGCTGTGCCCGCTGCACAGGCCGATCTCGGAGATGTGCATCTCGACGAGGTCGCTCGCGTAGCTGTGCCCCCTCCCCTCGTGGAAGCGCCCGCGGCTCGGGCGCTCCGTCTGGTGCAGGACGCGCTCGACCTCCGTGATCGTCTCCGGGGCGAGGTGCGTCAGCTTCAGGTAGACAGGGCCGTTCGCGGAGTGGAGCTCCCGGTAGAACTCGAGCATCATCTGCCCGCTCCAGTAGTCGCTCTCGATGAATCGGTGCCCCTTCGCGTTGACCGTGTGTCCGCCGAGCGGGCCGGTCACGTAGGCGCACGCCGGACCGTTGTAGTCCTTGATGAGCGGGTTGATCTGGAAGCACTCGATGCCAGAGAGCTCGGCGCCCGCGTGGTACGCCATCGAGTAGCCGTCTCCGGCGTTCGAGGGGTTCTCGTACGTGCCGTGGAGATAGCCCGACGCCGGCAGCCCGAGCCGCCCGGAGGCGCCGCAGCAGAGGATGACCGCCCTCGCCTTGATGACCTCGATATGGCCCTCCCGGGTGTCGAAGCCCATCACCCCGGCGACCTGCCCGTCGGCGACGAGGATCCGCGTGGCCATGACGCGGTTGACGACGCGCACCCCGGCGCGCTTGACCATGCGCGTGAGGATCTTCTTGAGGTCGTAGCCCTCCGGCATCGGGAGGACATAGCTCCCGTTGTGGTGGACCTTCTTGACGTCGAAATCGCCCGAGCGCGTCTTCTGGAACTTGACGCCCCAGGAGTCGAGCTCCTGGATCATCGCGAAGCTGTTCCGCGCGTATTCATAGATGGCGCGCTGGTTCACGATCCCGTCGTTGGCGACCGTGATCTCCTTCACGTACTGCTCGGGAGTCGAGTGCCCGGGGATGATCGCGTTGTTCAGCCCGTCCATGCCGATCGCGATCGCGCCGCTCCGCTTGATATGTGCCTTCTCGAGGAGAACCACTCTCCCGCGCGGGAGCCGCTGCTGTGCCTCCACCGCTGCAGTGGAGCCTGCGCTTCCGCCGCCGACGACGACGACGTCCGCCTCTGTCACGCGAATGTCCATTGCGAGTCCTCAGGTATTCGGGCGCGCGCGCACGCAGACGACCCCGCCACGGAAGGTTCCAGTGGCCCCGGGTCGGACGCCCGGCGTCTCCTATCGCAGACGCGGCATCCGTTTTAACAGACGAAGACTACCTGGGCAATCGCTTTGTGCCGCGCGGGCAGCAGTCTGTGGTTCCGGAGCAGCAGCGGGTGGCTCTGGGGCAGCAGTCTGTGGTTCTGGAGCAGCAACGGGTGGCTCTGGAGCAGCAGCCCGATGGCTCCCGGGCAGCAGCCGTGAGCCTCAAGCAGCAGCCGTGCCGCTCGGGTCGCAGCGGCAGCCGGCCGGGGTGAAGCGCAGCCCCGGGGTGCCTTGCAAGCGAAAACTCAGGGCCGCGGGGGACGGCGGCGCGACCGCGGAGCCGCGGCGGCCGCGGTGCGCGAACAGGCTCACCGCCCGTGCGGATCCCCGACCCGCCCAGAAAGATTCGCCTTTCCACCATGGTTGTCTCCCCGAAGGCGGGGGCGGGACGCTACGATGCAGGTCAACCCGTAGTCCTCCCATGGATCGGGGGAACCGCGCGCGGTCCTTCTTCTCATCGGTCACCCTGATCCGCCGCGCCCGGCGCCTCCCAGCCACGGCGCGAGCGCGCCGCTTCGCTGCATGGCCAAGCACCCGTCCCAGCTCGCCGACCTAGAGATCCAGCGCCGCCTCGGCGCTGGCGGCATGGCGGAGGTCTTCCTCGCCAAGAAGCGCGGCGCCGAGGGCACGTACAAGCTCCTCGTCGTCAAGCGGATCCTCCCGGCGCACGGGTCCTCGCGGCGCTTCCGCGCGATGTTCGTGGAGGAGGCGCACCTCGCGACGCGCCTGAACCACCCGAACATCGTCCAGGTCTACGAGTTCTCCGACCACGGCGAGGACGGGCTGCTCCTCTCGATGGAGTACGTCGAGGGCTTCGACCTCGGCAAGCTGATGCGGGCCGCCCAGCAGAAGGAGTCGCGGATCCCGCCGCTCGTGTCGGCGTTCGTCGTCTCCGAGGCGGCGAAGGGGCTGCACTACGCGCACGAGCGCAAGGACGAGGGCGGGATGCCGCTCGCGATCGTCCACCGGGACGTCTCGCCGCAGAACATCCTGATCTCGTTCGAGGGCGTCGTGAAGATCGCCGACTTCGGCATCGCCAGCGCGAACCTCTTCCGCGAGGAGCCTGGCGTGCTGAAGGGCAAGTTCGGGTACATGTCGCCCGAGCAGGCGCGCGGCGAGCGCGTCGACAGGCGGAGCGACATCTACGCCCTCGGCGTCGTGCTCTACGAGCTGCTCGCCATGCGCTCGCCGTACGGCAAGCTCGACGACGAGGCGCTCCTCCAGGCCGTCAAGGAGGGCCTCTTCGACCCGCCGTCCGCGCACGCGCCCGACACCCCCGCGGAGCTCGAGGCGATCGTGATGCGCGCCATGGCGCACGCGCCCGAGGACCGCTTCCAGACGGCGCGCGACCTGGCCGGGGCGATCGCGCGCGTGCTGCTCGCGAAGCAGGAGCTCGTCGACAACGCCTCGGTCGAGCAGACCGTCGCCCACCTGCTCGGCCGCGAGCGCGAGCAGGACGCGCGCGCGAACGCCGCCGCCGAGGGCGCGAGCGGCGCGAAGCAGGAGGAGCAGGACGAGGGCTCGGTGGTGCAGCCCCAGACGCTCGCCGCGGTGCCGGCCGCGCGCACGGGCGGCGACGGCGAGGGCACCGGCGCGCCGCGCGTCGTGCGCGAGGTGCGCCACGTGGCCGTGGTCACGATGCGCATCGAGGGCGTCGACGCGCTGCTCGGGGCGCAGGGGCGGCTCGCCGGCAAGCGCAGCGGGCGCTCGATCCGCACGACGCTCGACGCGATCGCCTTCAAGCACGGGGCGATCTGGTCGTGGGAGTCGCACGCGAGCGCGCGCGCCGTCGTCGGGCTGCTCGCGAACCCGTCGCGCGCCGCGGCCGACGCCGCGTCGCTGGCGGTCGACGTGCACGAGGCGCTCGCGGGCGCGTCGGAGGACCTGCCGGTCGAGCTCCGCGCCGCGATCGGCATCGTGCGCGGCATCGCGTACGGCGAGCGCGACGAGCAGGGGCACCTCATCAACCACGCGCTCAAGGAGCCCGCGAACTTCCTCGCCGAGCGCCTCGGCAGGAGCACGCCGTTCGGCAAGACCTGGGTCGCCGGCGGCGTCTACCGCCTCGTCCGGCGCGACTTCCGCTGGGGCGACGCGCCGTCGCTCGACCTCGACGACGCGCGCGGCTACCAGGTCCCGCACCAGATGCGGCTCTACGCGCTGCAGCGCCCGCTGACGCGCGAGGAGCGGATCGCGGAGATCGCGCTCTCGCCGAACGACCTCGTCGGGCGCGACGCGGAGCGCGCCGACCTGCACGCGGCCTACCACCGCGCCGTCTCGCCGCCCGTGAAGGGCATCGTCGAGCCCCCGGCGCGCTTCGGCGAGAGCGAGCCGCCGCCGAGCCGGCCGAGCAAGCCGCCGAGCCCGCCGGGCGGCGCGCTCCGGGGCCAGTCCGTGGCGCGCGTGCTCGTCGGCGAGATGGGCATCGGCAAGAGCGCGCTCATCTCGACGTTCCTCTCGGAGCTCCCGGGCGAGGCGCGCGTGCTGCACGTCGAGTGCTCGCCGGTGAAGAGCGAGCTGCCGCTCGCCACGATCTGCGACGTGCTCCGCGACGTCACCGGGATGGGGCTCGACCACGCGATCGACGACGCGGCGCACGTCATCCGCGCGCTGCTCGGGCCGATCGCGCGCTCGCCCCTCGGGGCGCGCATCGTCACGCGCCTGGCCGAGCTCGTCACGGGCAAGCAGGTCGAGCACCCCGAGGAGGACGCGACGGCCTACGGCCGCGACACGGTGGCGCGCGGCGTCAAGTACCTGCTCGGCTCGCTGGCGCGCCACCAGCCGCTCGTCGTGGTCATCGACGGCCTCCAGTGGGCAGACCGCCCGAGCCTGGAGCTCATCTCGGAGCTGCTGAAGCAGCGCTCGGAGCGGCTGCCGGTGCTCGTGCTGCTGCTCACGCGCCCCGAGGAGCGCGTGACCCCGTTCATCGAGGGGCTCGTGCGGATCGAGCTCCGCGGGCTCAGCGCCGAGGAGCAGATGCGCCTCGTGGAGGCGCGCCTCGGCGTGCGCGAGGGCGTGGCCGCCGTGTGCGGCGAGCTCGTGCCGCGCGTCGCCGGCAACCCGTTCTTCCTGCTCGAGATGGTCGACGCGCTCCTCGAGCGGGGGACGCTCGAGATCGTCGAGCACCCGGGCGGGCGGCACGAGCTCGTCCGCCACGACCGGACCGGCGACCGCGGCGAGCCGCTCCCGTCGACCCTGGAGCAGCTCATCGGCGACCGCCTGCGCGAGCTGCCGCCGGCGGAGCACGACGTCGTGAACTGGCTCGCGGTCGCCGGGGGCCCGCTGCTCAAGGACGACATCCTGAACCTGACGCGCCTCGCGGACGACGAGGCGGTGACGCGCCTCTGCGCGCGCGGCCTCTGCGATCGCCGCGCCGGCGCGGTGGACTTCCGGCACCCGCTCGTGCGCGACGTCGCCTACCTCGCGCTCGACAGCGCGAGCCGCGTGCGCATGCACCGGCGGCTCGGCGAGCACCTGTCTACGACGCCGCTGGCGCAGGGGCTCTCGGCCGCGATCGTGGCGCAGCACCTCGCGCGCGGCGAGGCGCCGGGGCCGGCGGCGGAGCTCTACCTGGACGCGGCGCGGGCCGCGCGCGCCGGGCACCAGGCGCAGCTGTCGCGCCGGTACTACGAGCGCGCGCTGTCGCTCCTGCCGACCGGCGACACCCGCCGGATGATCGCGCACGAGGCGCTGGAGGCGATCTTCCGCCACCTCGGCCGCCGGCGCGAGCGGCGGAAGCACCTCGCGGCGCTGCGCCAGCTCGCGAAGGAGAGCGGGCAGGCGCGCTGGGCGGCGCTCGCGCTCGTGCGCACCGCGCGGCTCGACCTCGACGACGGCCACCTCGCCCGCGGCCTGCCGGTGGCCCAGCGCGCCGCCGAGATCGCGCGCATCGCGCGCCGACCCGCGCTCGAGGTCGAGGCGCTCACGATCCTCTCGGAGGTGCTGCGCGAGCTCGGCGACGTCCAGGGCGCGATCAGCGCGGCCGACCGGGCCTTGCGGGTGACGCACACGGGCGGGCTGACGCCGCGGGCGCGCGCGGAGGTGCTGCGGACGAAGGGGGTGCTGCTGCGCCGGGTCGGCCGCGTGCAGGAGGCGGTGGAGGCCTACGCCGAGGCGATCGCCGTGTTCCGCGCGGTGGGGGCGCGCCGCAGCGAGGCGCGCGCGAAGAACTCGCTGGCGGTGGCGATGTTCGTGCTCGAGCGCTTCGAGGACGCGATCGCGGTCGGGCTGTCGTCGATCTCCATCGATCTCGCGATCGGCGGGCGGTTCCAGATCGCGAAGACGCTGAGCAACATCGGCCACGCGTACGCCAAGCTCGGCGACATGCCGCGCAGCCTCGCGTACATGAAGCGGGCGCGGGAGGCGCACGAGCGCTATGACGATCAGGACGCGCGGGCCGACACGCTCCTCTGCTCGGCGGGGATCCTCCTCGATGCGGACGAGCTCGACGCCGCATACGCGCTCTGCGCCGACGCGGGCGCGCTCATCGCGGTGACCGGCAGCGTCTACGACATGATCCACGAGCGCAACGTGCGCGGCCTCATCGCGAGGGCGCGGGGCGATGTCCAGGAGGCGATCGCGAACGCCTCCGAGGCGCGGCAGCTCGCCGAGTCGCAGGGGCTGATGAGCTACCACGCCTACGCGACGGCGATCGAGGCGGCGGCGCGGGTGGACGCGGGCGAGGTGCACTCCGGGGTGCTGCTCGCGCGGACGGCGCTCGGCGCGGTCGAGGCGAGCAGCTCCGAGTACGGCATCGAGGTGCGCGACCTCTGCTGCGCGGCGCTGCAGAAGGGCGCGCCGGCGAGCGCCGTGGACGCCTACCACCGCGCCGCGACGCACGTGCGCCAGGTGGCGGGCTACATCCGCGACGCGCGGCTCAAGGCGCTGTTCCTGGAGCGCACCGTGGTGCGGCGCATCCTGGCCGCGGAGGCGGAGGGTCCGGCGGCGGGGCAGGACCCGCTCCGCCGCGGGGAGATGGCATGAGCGGTACGGGTACAAGGGCAGCGACGAAGCCGCGGCGCAAGGTCGCGGTGATCCTCTCGGGCGGCGGCGCGCGGGGCGCCTACGAGGTCGGCGTGATGTCGTACGTGCTCGACGCGTTCGCCCGCCTCCGCGGGGCGCCGCCGCGCATCGACATCCTGTGCGGGACGTCGGTCGGCGCGGTGAACGCGTGCTACCTCGCGGCGCACTTCGACGACCCGACGCTGGGCGTCCGGGGGCTCGTCAACCTCTGGACGCAGCTGAAGCTGGAGACGGTGCTCGGCTTCGGGGTCCGGCAGGCGATCTCGCTGCCGAAGCTCCTGTTCGGCGGCGGGTCGGAGGGCGTGGGCCTGTTCGACGTCTCGCCGATGCAGAAGCTCGTCGAGCGCGAGATCCCGTGGCGCGCGATCGCGCGCACGCTGCGCCACGGCTACCTCTCGGCGGTCAGCGTGTCGGCGACGGAGATCGGGACGGGCCGCACGGTGATCTTCATGCAGACCGGCCCGGACGGCGCGCTGCCCACGACGGCGCCGCCGCGGACCATCATCCGCGGGGCGCTGATCGGGCCGCCGCACGCGCTCGCGTCGGCGGCGATCCCCATCCTGTTCCCGCCGGTGCGCATCGGGCGCGACCTGTACATGGACGGCGGCGTGCGGCAGAACACGCCGATCGCGCCGGCGCTCCGGCTGGGGGCGACGCACGTGCTGGCGATCGGCCTGTCGCGGGAGGTGCGCAGCATCGACGCGGGCGACAGCGGCAAGCCGCCGGGGATGGCGCTCGTGCTGGGCAAGGTGCTGAACGCGTTCCTGCTCGATCACATCCAGACGGACTTCGAGGTGCTGACGCGGGTGAACCACATGATCGAGGACGGCGAGCGGGCGTTCGGGCCGGATTTCCTGCACTCGATCAACGGGGCGGCGGCGCAGCGCGGGGCGCTGCCGTACCGGCGGGTGGAGACGCTGGTGGTGCGGCCGAGCGTGGATCTCGGGCGCCTCGCCGCGGAGCACGTGAAGGCGGGGAAGGTGCAGGGCGGGCCGGCGATGATGCGGCGGCTGCTGTCGCTGGTCGACGTGGGGGCGGAGAACGACGCGGATCTCGCGAGCTACCTGCTGTTCGACGGGTCGTTCACGAAGAAGCTGATCGAGCTCGGGCGGGCGGACGCGGAGGCGAGGCGGCACGACGTCGCGGATTTCTTCGGGAGCGCGGCGGAGGAGACGGAGCCGACCCTCTCGGACAGCGCGGAGTGGTCGATCCCGCCGCCGGTGGGGCCGGGGGGATCCATCTAGTCCAGGCGGGCGCCCTCGGAAGGGGGAGTCGGCCGGCATGGAGCCGGGGGCCCGGCCCTCGGAGGGGGTGTTCGTGGCGCGGTGTGGGGCCCCGCCGAACTCGCCCGGACCCTTGTTCCTCCGGCTCTGCCGGAGGAACAAGGGTCCGGGCTCAGACATCGGCCCATCCCCACACCGCGCCACGAACACCCCCTCCGAGGGCCTACGGGATGGCTGTGATTCAGCCGCTGAGACATCCCCGGATCGAGCACGGGAGATCCCGCGTTGCGCACGAGGGCTGGTGAAAACGGCACGGCCGCGAGGCGCTCTTTCGAACGCTCCGCGGCCGGATTACCTCGAAGGCGACGCCTTGGGGGGCCTCTCGCGCCGGTGCCCGGCGCTGTCCCTCAGCGCTCCTTGCCCTTCTTGTCGCTGCCCTTCTCGGACTTCTTCTTGGCCTCCTGGGCCTTCTTCTTTTCCTTCTTCGACTTCGACGCCACCTTCTTGGGCTCGTCGCGGCCGAGCGAGATCTCCAGGCGATCGCCGCGCGCCTTCGCCTTGTAGGCGGGCACGCCGTCCTTGAACTGCAGGGTGATCTCCGCGCCGTGGGCCGTGTTGACCACGCGCACCGAGGCGATGCGCTTGTCCTTGCGGGCGAGGCCGCTGCCCGAGGAAAGCGCGCGCCGGTCAGGCAGCGACACGGTGAAGCCCATCGCGCCGGCGGCGCCGTTCAGCTCCTCGACCGGGCCGTCCATCTTCAGCTTCAGCACGATGGGGTTCCGCACGACGCCCTGGCCCCACTCCCGCGGGCTCGCCTGCTCGTCGCCGTCGTCCGCCTCGGCCGCATCCTCCTCGCCCGGTCCGCCCGGGATCGCCGCGCCCTGCGCGAGCGGATCCCCGGCCAGCGCGCTCGGGTCGGCGGGCGGCGTCGGCGGCACCGGCTCCGTCGTCGACAGCGGGGTCGCGCCGAACAGCGGGACGTTCGCCGTCAGCACGCCGCCCGGCGCGGCGGCCGCGCCGCCCGGCGCCGTCGGCGCGGCGGCGGCCAGGGCAGGCGCGCCCGAGGATGCCGCCGGCAGCGCCGGAGCGCCCTCGGCCGTCTCGGAAGGCCCGGCGGCCGGCGCGTCGCCGCCGCGCAGGCCGAGCAGGCGCGCCGCGCCGAACACGACGAGCACCGCCGTCAGCCCGAGGAAGCTGCCGATCGCGGCGGCCTTCTTGTTGAAGCGCGGCGGCTCCATCGCCTCGCCCGCCGCCTCGTCGGCCTCCTCGCGGACCACCCGGCGCCGGCCCGTCTTCAGCGCGCCGGCCGGCGGCGGCGCCGTCTTGCGGCGCGGGCCGCCGTCCTTCGCCGCCCCGTCCTCCTCGCCCGCGCCGCGCGCCGCGCGCCGCGCCTTGATCCTCGCCACCATGCCGGCCATCGCCGTGGCCGCGCGCGCCCCGGCCCCGGCGAGCGCGGGCGCGATCTTCCCCGCCACCGCCTTGCCCGCCTTCGCGGCCTTCTCACCGACGTCGCGCAGCCGGCTCGGCTCGGCGGCGGCCGTCTCGGCGCCCGCCTCGTCCGCCCCTTCCGGCGCGGCGTCCTCTGCCGACGGCGGCGCCGCGTCTGCCGCCCGCGCCGACGGCGCCGACGGCGCCGGCGACATGTCGCCGTCGTGATCGTCCTCCGCCTCGGCCGCCGCGCGCTCGACCGGCTCGCGCACCGGCGCCGGCGCCACCGACGCCCGCGCCGAAGCGCGCTCGACCGGCTCGCGCGCCGGCGCCGGCGCCACCGACGCTCGCGCGGCCGCGCGCTCGCCCTGCAGCGGCGCCGATGACGCCCGCGCGCCCTCGCCGTGCGGCGGCGCCGACGAGGCGCGCGCGCCCGCGCCGGCCTCCAGCGTCGGCGCGGACGGCCTCGGCGGGGGCAGGCTCTCGGACGACGCGGACCGCGGCCGCGGCGCCCTGGCCGCGCGGGGCGCCTCGTAACGCAGCGTCACGACGAGCTGCGGAACGCTCGTCGCCGCGTCGACCTCGACCTTCACGTGGTCGATGTACGCCTCGCGGCGCGTGCCCAGCTCGACCTCCTCGAGCTCGAGGGAGCGGCCGACCTTGAGGAACTCCAGGTTGGAGCCGACCTCGAGGTCGTCCGGGCCGCCCGTGCGCACGCGCGCCTTCATGGGCGAGCCCAGGCCGTCGATGTGGAGCCGCACGCGCGCGCCGCGCTGCGCGGTCTCGGCCGCCGAGCCCGAGGGAACGGTGAGCGCCGGCGCGGAGCCCCCGGCGCCTGCGTCCATCGACGAGCACATCGCGCGCACCGCCTCCTCGGCCTCGCCGTCGAGGCCGGTGAAGCGGAGGCCGAACTCGCCGCCGCGCGCCTGCTCGGCACGCCAGCAGACCTCGCCCTCGACGACCAGCTCCTTGCCGAGCCCGTCGAACCGGCAGATCAGCGCGTCGCCGACCCGCGGCAGGTACGCCGTGCGCAGGCGCATCCCCTCCGGGGACATATCGATCGACTCGGCCTCGAAGCCGCCGCCGGACGTCTCGCCGACCGCGACGAGCGCCTCGATGCGGACCCGCTGTCCGGCGCCGGCGCGCCGCTCCCCGCCGCCCTCGCGATCTCTTTCCAAGGACTCCGGCGCCTTGCGAACGCCATCTCCCTCTGCGCCTCGAACGTTCATACGCCCATTCCTCCGCCTTGGCCGCGAAGCCGCGTCCGCGATCGCGGGACCTCCGCGGTGCAGAGGGCCCTCTGGCCGGCAGTACGGCGTAAGCCCCGGGCTGGCCAAATTTTGGAGGCCACGCGGCCCTCCGGGACGCGCGCGCAGCGTGGACCAACCGCTCGCTTCGCCTGGCGCGTGGGGGGCCAGACGTGGGAAGCTCTCGGCGATGGGCAAGGACGAGCCGCCGGAGAAACACGACAAGCCCGCGCCGGCCGCGAACCAGGATGTCGTCTTCATCCACAGCCCCGTCGAGCAGGGCGAGGGCTTCCGGGTGATCCGGAGCCGCGAGGACCGGATCGAGATCGGCGAGCTGCGCCCCACCGAGCACGGGCGCCCGCTGACCGGAGATCTGGTGAAGCTGACGCAGCGGTCCGAGCACGCCCGGCTCTTCGACGTGGAGGTGCTCCTCCCGGCGCAGCGCGCGCCCGAGGCGCAGCGCTCCGGCCCCGCGCAGGTCGCGACCGACACTTACCGCTCGAACTGGGAGGCGATCTTCGGCCGGCGCGAGGAGAGCAACAAGCTCTCCAACTGAGCCCGGCGCAGCCCCGCCGGGCGCCGGGCGACAGCGACGTTGCTGGAGGTGAACTCCCCAGTTCCCTCGGCAAGAGGGATCGCTCACGGGAGATCACATCGGCTCACCCCGGTCCTGCGCCGGAGCTGCTCCCCTGCCCTCCTTGCGTCCCGTCGCCTTCGCATCGACTCATCGCCTTCGCCGGAGCGGCTCCGGGGCGAGCGGAGGGCATCTCCTTCCACGCGTCGATTGTTGAGCCGCGGAGGGCACCTGGGGAACACTGCTGGGCGTGATCCGAGCGCGCCGATCGACCGTACCCCCCTTGACAGGGGTCGCGTCGTCCGCGCAGAGCGGTAACGTGCAAGCGCTGCCGCTGTCTGCCACGGACGACGAGACGCTCGCGCGCGCCGCGGCGCAGGGGCATCCGGGCGCCGCGCCCGTCGTGTGGCAGCGGTTCGCGCCGCTCGTGCGCCGGATCCTGAAGCGCACCCTCGGCCCCGGCGACGAGGTCGACGATCACGTCCAGGACACGTTCCTGCGCTTCTTCCGCGTGGCCAAGGACCTGCGGGACCCGTCGCTGCTCTCGAGCTTCATCGTCGGCATCGCGGTGCGCGTCGCGCGCGCCGAGCTCAGGCGCAGGCGCCTGCGCCGCTGGCTCCAGCTGTCGCCCTCGGGCGAGCTCCCGGACGTCGGCGGCGCGCAGCAGGATCCGCAGGGGCGCGCGGCGCTGGCGCGGCTCTACGGCATCCTCGACCAGGTGGACGACCGGTCCCGGACGCTGTTCGTCCTCCGGTTCATCGAGGGGCTCGAGCTCACCGAGATCGCCGCCGCGCTCGGGTGCTCCCTGGCCACGACGAAGCGCCACCTCGCGCGCGCGTCGCACCGGATCCTCACCGCCGCGCAGCGCGATCCCGCGCTCTCGGCCTACCTCACGAAGGCCCCGCAAGCGCTCGATCAGCCCGGGAGCCTCCTTGCCTGCGAAGGAGAGCATGATGAATGAAGCGGAGAAGTTGAGCCGTCTCGCTGACATCGCGCGGGAGGGCATCCCCGCCGACGTCGACGCGGCGCACGACGCCGCCGAGCGCGCCCGCTTCGTGGAGGCGGTGAGCCGCGGGGCAGCCCGGCGCCGCGGGGGAGCCTGGGGTCGCATCGCGTCGTGGTTGCGCGCGCTCGGGGTCTCGACCGCGCTGGCGGACCGGCCGCGGTGGGCGCTCGCGCTCGCGGGCGCGGCGGCGCTCGCTGTCGCGCTCGTCGTGCTCTGGCCGGCGCGGCGGCTCGACTACGCGGTCGAGGGCGCGCCCGTCGCCCCCGGCGGGTACATCTCCGCGGCGGCGGGCGACGGGGCCCGGCTGAGCTTCACGGACGGCACCACCGTCGCGCTCTCGCCGGGCAGCGCGCTGCGCGTGGCGGAGGTCGAGGCGACCGGGGCGCGCATGCTGCTCGAGCACGGCCGCGCGTCGCTGCGCGTCACGCCGCGGCCGAAGGCGCGCTGGTCGGTCGAGGCGGGGCCGTTCGCGGTGCTGGTCACCGGGACGGCGTTCGACGTGTCCTGGACGCGCGGCGACGGCACCTTGCGCGTCGATCTGCACGAGGGGAGCGTGACCGTGCGCGGTCCGCTCGCGCCCGACGGCCTGCCGCTCCGCGCGGGGCAGCGGCTCGTGGCGCGGATGCACGAGGGCGACGTGCAGATCTCGAGCGCCGACGCGGCGAGCGCGGCGGGGCCGGCGCAGGGCGGGCCGTCGTCCGCGCAGGCGGCGCAGCCCGGAGCGGCGCAGCCCGGACCGGCGCAGCCCGGAGCGGCGCAGCCCGGAGGCGACGACGGCGCGGCTGGCCCCGGCGACGCAGCGGAGCCGGGAGCGGAGGGCGACGCCGGGGCAGCGCGGCCGGAGGGCTCGCGGGCGGAGGGGTCGCCCGCGGGCGCGGCGGCGGACGGCGCGGCGGCGGACGGCGCGGCGGCGGACGGCGCGGTGGCGGCGCCGAGCTGGTCGAAGCGCGTGGCGGCGGGCGATTTCGGCTCGGTCCTGGCCGAGGCGGAGCAGCGCGGCCTCGGCGGGGTGCTCGAGCGCGGCTCGCTCGACGACCTCGTCGCGCTCGCGGACGCGGCCCGGTACGCGCGCCGCGGCGATGTAGCGCAGCGCGCGCTCACCGCGACGCGCAAGCGGTTCCCCGGGACGAGCCACGGGAAGGCGGCGGCCTTCCTGCTCGGGCGCATGGTCGATGACGGCGGCTCGCCCGGCGCCGCCGTGGCCTGGTACGACGCGTACCTGGCCGAGTCGCCGGGCGGCCCGTTCGCAGCCGAGGCGCTCGGCCGCAAGATGGTCGCGGTCGAGCGCACGAGCGGCCGGGCGGCGGCGCGGCCGCTCGCCGAGCTCTACCTGAAGCGCCACCCGCGCGGCGCGCACGCGCCCGTGGCCCGCGACCTGATGAAGCCGTGAAGCAGGGCGGGTGACGCCGGGGCGGCCGCGGCCGCTGGAGCACAATCACGCCAGAACCGCGCGAAAACCAGCTCACGAGAAGGGACCGCAAGGGCGCAGGGGACGCAAGGAGAGAGAGAGTAGATTTCTATCCATGTTCCCTCGCGCCTCTTGCGCCCTGGCGAACTCCCCTCTTACTGCTCCACTGGTCCCGATGTTCGATCGTTCGCGACAACCATCGAGGCAGCTCCGCGCAACACGTCGCGTCTGTGTCGCCGTCGCGCTGGCCGCGTCCTACACGGCCGGGGAGCGCCTCGCGCACGCCGCCGACCACAGGAACCCACCGGGGAGTATGCCCTCCTGCTCCTCCGCGAGCCCGGGTTCGACGAGGATCGGCGTATGCTCCGGGCGGAAATATTCACGGGGCTGCGGGACGAGCGGCGGCGGGGCGGCGGCCGCCAGGGCCGGCCCGGCGAACACTGGTATAGTCGCCACACCAGCCGCCGATCGACAAAGGAAGCCGTGAAAAGCAAGACCAAGAACACAAAGACACGCCCGCAGATCGCAGCCATGGTCGCCAGGGCCTTTGGCGGCATGAAGCTCGCGGACAGCGAAGATGCCGTGCTCGAGCTGAAGGAAGGCTGGTTCAACGCGGCCTACGACATCCGGCTCGCCGATGGCCAGCAGGTCATCCTCAAGATCGCGCCGCCGAGAGACGCGGAAGTCCTGCTCTACGAGAAGAACATCATGACCACCGAGGTCGCTGCCATGCGCCTGGTCCGGCAGAACCCCGCCATTCCAGTACCCGAGATCTACTTCCACGATGACTCCCACGACGTGTGCGACTCGGATTACTTCTTCATGGAGAAGATCGCCGGGGACAACCTCGAGCACGTGAAAGCGGGCCTGTCCCCCGAAGCGAAGGAGTCAGTCGAGCTGCACATCGGCGAGATCATCCGGGAGATCAACGGCTTTACCGGCGCCTATTTCGGTTACGAGGGGAACCAGGACCTGCGCGCGAGCAGCTGGAAAGAGGCGTTCATCAAGATCGTGGAATCGGTCCTGGAAGACGGCGCCCGCAAGAGCGTGGTGTACGACCACGGCCATGACGAGATCCGCGCCGCCGTGCTCAAGCACGCTCGCGCGCTGGAGGAGATCACCACGCCCCGCCTGGTCCACTGGGACGCCTGGGACCCCAACTTCTTCGTCAAGGAGGGCCGGATCGCCGGCATCATCGACTTCGAAAGGGCGCTCTGGGCCGATCCCCTGATGGAGGCCCAGTTCCGGCCGCTCCTCAGCGACGGGATCACGAGCAGCATGCGCGGCTACGGCAAGACCTCCTTCACCTTCGAAGAAGAACAAAGGTGTAGCCTGTACTCGCTGCACCTCGCCCTGGTCATGAACACGGAGTGCTATTACCGCAATTACGACACCGACTTCGTCTACGACCTCTCCAGGCAGCTGATGGGCGCGAGCATGGAGTGGCTGAAAGCGAACTGAACGCTCATGAGCGGCATGTCCAGGGTTGAACGCCTGGGGACCGAGAAGGTCGGCAAGCTCCTGCTGGAGATGTCGTCCCACACCACGCTCTCGCTGCTGGTCTATGCCGCCTACAGCGTCACGGACATCTACTTTCTCTCCGTGGGCATCAGTTCGCTGGCGGCCGCCGGGGCCTCGATCATCTCGCCGGTCCTGATCGCCCTCGGCGCCGTGGCCACGACCGTCGGGGCCGGCGGCGCCTCGGTGGTCTCCAGGGCGCTCGGCGAGCAGAACGTGGAGAAGGCGGCCCGGACGGTGGCGAACATCTTCCTGATCTTCTGGACGGTGGCGCTCGCCATCGCGGTCCTGGGCTCGGTTTGGATCGCGCCGATCGTCTATCTGCTCGGGGCCACCGACAGCATTGCCCCCTATGCCATCGAGTACGGGCGGATCATCTTCCTGGGCGCCATCACCAGCACCGGCTACTCGGCCATCGTCAGGGCGGATGGCAACACGGGGTACTCGACGGCCATGTGGATCATCCCCATCTGCGTCAGCATCGTGCTGTGCTGGCTCTTCATCATCGTCTTGCAGCTCGGCGCCTCGGGAGCCGCCCTGGCGACGGTCTGTGGTCAGACCATCTCGACCGGCATGAGCGTCCATTTCTTCTTCTTCCGGAAGAACCGCTCCTATCACATCAAGGCGTCTCACTTCAAACCGGACTGGCCCATCATCGCCGAAGTGCTGATGATCGGGCTCCCCTCGCTCATCAAGAACCTCAGCGCCAGCCTGATCGCCATCGCGACCAACAACCTGCTCAGGCGGATGGGCGGCGACAGCGCCCTGAGCGTGTTTGCGATCGTCAGCAGGCTCTATTCCGGGCTGATGACGCCGCAGACAGGCATTGTCCAGGGGATGCAGCCGCTGGTGGGGTACAACTTCGGCCTGAAGAAATTCGAGCGGGTGCGGGAGGCCATCCGGCTCTCCCTCGGCGCCGCGGTCGCCTATGGCTCGCTCGTCTGCGGCATCTGCCTGATGATACCGGCCGCGCTGATCGCCCTGCTTTCCAGGGAGAGCGCGATCGTCGCCGAAGGGCAGACCGCCTTGCGGCTGCTGGCGCTCTCCTATCCCCTGACCGGCGTGGCCATGGTCACGGCGGCCTCATTTCAATCGGTCGGCCGGGCCAGGGAGGCGCTGCTGTTCACCCTCGGGGGCATCCTCCTCGTCAAGCTGCCGGTGCTGCTGCTGGCCTCACGCCTGTTCTCTCTGACCGGTATCTGGGCGGCGGAGGCGAGCTCGGAGCTGATTCTCTGCGTCGTCTCCTTGATCATGCTGAACATGCTGAAGAAGACGCCGCGCTGGTCCTGGTCATGGCGTGACGAGAGGACGTAGCCGCGGCGTCGCCCGGCGGGGGACATGGAATAACCCGCTTTGCCGCCGGCGCTCTCCCGTGGCGCGGCGTCCTCCCGGAGACGCCGCGCCCTCTCCCGGGCCTGCGCGCGGGCTGCCCTCGAGGCCTCCTGAAATGGACGAGGGGGCGTCCCTGGAACCGAAGAGGACGCGTCTCCGCCCCTGCCCGCGATCTGATAAAGCCCTGGCGTGTGCGCCCCTACCCCCTGCTGACCTGCCTCCTGCTCGCCCTCGCGCTCCCCCCGGCGCGGGCCGAGGCGGCCCCCCCTGCGCCCCCGCAGGAGGCCGCGCCGGCCGCCTCGCGGGTCGCGATCGTCGAGGCCGACGCGGACGATCCGCTGGTCCGCGAGGCCGCCACGCGGCTCCGGGCCGAGCTCGGCGCCGCGGGGTTCGAGGTGGTCTCCGTCCCGCGGGCGCGCGACGCGGACGCGCGTCCGCGGGACGGAGACGCGCGCGCGGCGCTGGAGCGCGCCGCGCGGGACGAGGGCGCGTTCGCGGCCGCGGCGATCTTCCGCTCCCGGGCCGGCGCCACGGCGGACCTGTGGATCGTCGACCGGGTGACGCAGAAGACCGTGGTGCGCACGGTCGAGGTGGCCGGCGCGGCGGCGCCCTCGGTGATGGCGGTGCGCGCGGTCGAGCTCCTGCAGGCGAGCCTGCTCGAGGCGAACCTGCTGACGTCGCGCCCGCCGCCCGGGGGCGGGGCGGCCGGCAGCGTCGCGGTCCCCGACGACGTGCGGCGGTGGATGGCGCCCGTGCGGCGGCAGGCCGCGGCGGATCCGGCGGCGGAGCGGCCCGGCATGCTCGCGGGCATCGGCGTCGAGGCCGGCCTCGCGGCGCTCCAGAGCACGGGCGGCATCGGGCCCGCGCTCGGGCCCGCGCTGCGGCTCTCGTACGGGGGCGGCGCGGCCGGCGGCGGCGTGCTGCCCGCGGGGCTCGCGGCGCGGCTGACGTTCGCGGGGCCGACGCTGGCGCCGGCGCTCGGCGACGCGCGCGCGCTCGGCACCGTGTCGGTCCGGCAGGAGATGGCGTTGCTGGAGGCGGTCTGGGCGCTGGAGACGGGCGGCGCTGTATCGCCCGTGCTCTCGGCGGGCGTGGGCGGGTTCCACCTGTTCATCAGCGGCGACCCCCTGCCCCCGCTCCGCAGCGCGACCGGCGAGGTCTGGTCGGTGGCCGCGGCCCTGGGCGCGGGCGCCGGGCTGCGCGTCACCGAGCGCGCGGCGCTCCTGCTGGACGCGCACGCGATCTTCGCGGAGCCGCGCGCCGTCGTGACGCTCGGCGGCGAGCGGCTCGGCTCCGCGGGGCGGCCGACCTTCGCGGGGTTCCTGGGCCTGCTCGTGCGGCTCTGACGCGGGGCGGCCGACCTTCGCGGGGTTCCTGGGCCTGCTCGTGCGGCTCTGACGCGGGGCGGCCGACGCTCGCGGGGTTCCTGGGCCTGCTCGTGCGGCTCTGACGCGGGGCGGCCGACCTTCGCGGGGTTCCTGGGCCTGCTCGTGCGGCTCTGACGCGGGGCGGCCGACGCTCGCGGGGTTCCTGGGCCTGCTCGTGCGGCTCTGACGCGGAGCGGCCGACCTTCGCGGGGGTCTCTCCGGGGCTGCTCGCCCGGATCTGACGCGGGCTCATTCGCCGGCGGGGTGCAGGGGAGGACGCCTGCGCACGCATGAGCGCGTTTGGCCGTGCTGGAGCAGCTCCGATTCCGTTACTGTCAGGAAAACGGACAGGGCGCGCCCGGTGTGGGCAGGGGCTCCTGGCTCGGGAGGCATCGATGACCATGCGAAGATTCTCGGCGACGTTGCTCGCTACGTTCGCTTTCTCGACAGGATTCCTTGGTTGCTCCGATGACTCGAGCGACGGCACTGGCGGGAGCGGGACGGGGACGAGCTCCGCCTCGGGCAGCGCCAGCTCCGGCGCGGGTGGCGAGGGTGGGCGTGGCGACGGCGGCTCGAGCAATGGCGGCTCTGGCGGCGGTGACGGCGGCTCCAGCGCCGACGGTGGCTCCGGAGGAGACGGCGGCGGGGCCGGCGGCTCCGGGGGAGCCTCTGGTGGGGGTGGCGACGGCGGCTCCAGCGGCGGGGGAGGCCCCGCCGCGCGGTGTGAGGCTGACGCTGACTGCGGCCCTGGCGGCCTCTGCATTCCGGAGACGGACTTCGACTTCTTCGGCGGGGGCCCGGCGGGCGGGTACTGCACGACAGCGTGCGGCGCGGACAGCGACTGTGCCGGTGAGGGCAGCTTGTGCGTGAACGGCGTGTGCCTCCTCGGCTGCACCCTGGGAGAGCCTGTGCTCGAGCGCCTCGATACCGCGCTCGATCCGGGGAAGTGCCAGGGTCGCGAGGACCTGCGCTGTGACGTGCTCGACGACGCGTCGATCTGCGTGCCGAGCTGCGGCTCGGACAGCCAGTGCACCGGCGGCCGCAAGTGCGACCCCCGGTGGAACCTCTGCGTCGACGAGCCGACGACAGGGCTGCCGGACGGCTCCCTGTGCGAGATCGGCCCCGACGACACGGATCCCTGCGCGTCGTGGTGTATCGGTTTCGGCGACGACTTCGGCGTGTGCAGCGGGCTGTGCGTGCTCGGCGGCGAGGTCGCCAACAAGGACTGCGGGGGTCTCGAGAGCGGAATCTGCGTCTACAGCCTCATGGAGGATGCCGGCGCTGGCGACGTCGGTGCGTGCGCCACGGCGTGTACGAGCCACAGGGACTGCCCGTTACCGCAAGCCTCGTGCGTGTCCGTGGGGCTCGATACCAACGGATTCTGTCTCGTCGGCGTGACGCCGTGTCCGCGCGGCCAGCGGCAATGCGCGTCGGGCGAGGTCTGCACCAGGACGCCTGAGGGCTCGTTGTGCCTCGACGAGAGCTATCCGCTCGAGGACGCGGGAGCTGGTGGTGCCGGCGGCGCAGGGGGTGCCGGCGGCGCAGGGGGTGCCGGCGGGGCTGGCGGCGCAGGCGGGGCTGGCGGCGCAGGCGGGGCTGGCGGCGCAGGCGGCGAGGCTGGCACCGGCGGCTCCGGCGGCGGGGCTGGCACGGGCGGCGCGGGCGGCGACGCTGGCACGGGAGGCGCGACCGGCACGGGCGGCTCCGGCGGCGGGGCTGGCACGGGCGGCGCGGGCGGCGACGCTGGCACGGGAGGCGCGACCGGCACGGGAAGCGGCGCGGGTGGTGTGGGCGGCGCAGCCGGCACGGGCGGCGGCGCGGCTGGTGCCGGCGGCGAGCCTGGTACGGGCGGCGCGGCTGGCACGGGCGGCGGCGCAGGCGGGGCTGGTGGCGCAGGCGGGGCCTGAGGCGCCGGCGGGGTTGCCGGTGCCGGCGGTGCGGGCGGGCTCGGCGGCGGCGCCTGATCCGCTGAGCTGAAGCGGCCAGGGAATCCACCGGCTCGCAGGGCTGCTGCGAGCAGGCGCCGCCCCGCTCGCGGGCGGCGCGGCGCCGGCCGAACGGTCCGGCGCCGGCATCACCCGATCACGAGACGCGCTGGACGAGCGCGGCGCAGCGGGATCACTCGCAGGCAGAGAACTGGGCTGAAGCGGGCTGCTCGGCCGTGCTGACCTCGACCGTCGTCTCGATCGCCTCGCCGAGGACGTCGGTCACGCGCACGCGCCACGGCCCCGGCGCCATGTTGCCGTCGCCCACGCGCCAGTAGTTGTACGATTGCCGCCTGGCCTCCTTCCAGCTCCCGTTGAGGTACACCGCGAGCTTCGCGATCGGGGTGCGGTGGCCCTGCACGCGGAACTCGTTCCACCAGGCGTTCTGCTCCTTCAGCACGAGAGAGATGTTCCCCTCGACCGGACAGGGAACGTACTTCCAGGAGATCTTGCCCCTGGCCCCGCCGTTGCCGGTCCCGAGATACCCCTCGTCCGCCGACCCGATCTGCAGAAACGCGTCCCGGCTCAGATCGATGTGCCCGGCCGTGCACTTCGGGTTGCCGTCCGAAGGGCACTGATCGACGACCGTCGCCACCACCTTGCGCCCGTCGTCGCGGCTCACCTCCACGCAGGCCCCGCACGCGGCCGCGCTGTTGTAGTCCGCCGTGTTCATGGCCGCGAAATACCGCCCCTCGCCGGTGGCGACGTGCGCGACCCGGTCCCCCTGGACCGGGAAGCTGCAGTTCACCGCGCCCGCGGAGCCCTGGTCGAGCGTGTACCACGTCACCGAGCCGTCGCCGTCCTCGTAGCTCGGGAGCGGGATCGAGCAGGTGCCGCCGCTCGCACCGCCGGTCGTCACGCCCCCGCCCGCGGAGCTGCTTCCGCCGCCGCTCGCGCTGCCGCCCGAGCCGCCGGCGCCGACCGTCGCGCTCGAGCCGCTTCCCCCTGCCCCGCCCGCGCCGCCCGCGCCGACGGTCGCGCCCGAGCCGGTCGTCTGGCCCGAGCCGCCGTCTCCCGATTGCGTCATGGACACCATCACCGGCTGGTAGTCGCTCCCGGTCGCGTTCGCGCAGAATCCGAAGCTCGTCGCGCCACCCACCGGGATCGCCGCGCTACCCGGCTGTGAGGTCGCCGTCAGGAGCGAGCCACTCCGGCTGGACGCGGCGTTCCATAGGCTGCTCACGGCGGACTGCCTGAGATCGATCACCACGGTCCAGGACGTCACCGGCGTGTTGCCCTGGTTCGCGACGTTCACGTTCGCGCAGTAGCCGCTGCCCCAGTCGGCCGCCCTCGTCAGCGCCGCGACCCCGAGTCCGTCGGTCGTCACCACGGAGCTGGTGAGGTCGTCCGCGGCCTCCTCGCCCGGCGCCGCGGCGGTGCACCCCGCGACAAGCAAGCCAAGAAAAGATAGTGCAACAGCGGATCGGTAAGCCAAGGATCGCATCGTATTCTCCACGTCGTGGGGGGCGCCGAGAAGGCGCGACCGACGACCTCTTCAATAATGCAGATTCCGCAGCTCGCCATCTCTCGAATGCACAACAGAGCATTTTGATAAACAAGCATTCTGGAATGTTCCCCTCTCAGCGAAGAAAAGCCCCCAATCTGTCGAATATTCCACCTTGAACAAAATCATTCACACGGACGCAGATTGACCACATCGAGCCCCACGAGCGCCCACATCACCACCGCAGCTCCCCCTCGAACACTCGATATGAGCCAACGTCAGCTCGCCTTTTTTCGTCGCTGTCAAGAGCCCTCGTCGGGTCGAGCGCCGGCGCGGGAGCGCCCTCCGCGCGCCACGTTCGACGCGCGCCGCTCGCCCCCGATCTCACCCCATCGCCGCTCCACGCACGGCGGGTGACTCGCGCTCTGCCGCGCGTGGCCCGCGCGGGCGCCGAGCAGCCGAGATTGTCGCCGATTGCCCCTCTCACGTAGACTGTGGCGCCCGATGCTCCTCACGCTCACCACCACGCACCGGCCGGCGACCGACCTCGGCTACCTGCTCGTCAAGAACCCGGCGCACACGCAGTCGTTCTCGCTCTCGTTCGGCAAGGCGCACGTGTTCTATCCCGAGGCCACCGAGGAGCGGTGCACCGCCGCGCTCCTGCTCGACGTCGACCCCGTGGACCTCGTGCGCGGGCGCGGCGCGGGCGAGCCGGGCACGCTCGCGCAGTACGTGAACGACCGGCCCTACGTCGCCTCGTCGTTCCTCTCCGTGGCGATCGCGCAGGTCTTCGGCTCGGCGCTCGGCGGCAAGTGCCGCGACCGGCCGGAGCTCGCCGACGTGCCGCTCCCCCTCACCGCCACCCTCTCGGCGCTGCCGTGCCGCGGCGGCGAGGGGCTGCTCCGGCGGCTGTTCGAGCCGCTCGGCTACGAGGTCGCGGCGGAGCGCCTCCCGCTCGACGAGGCGTTCCCGGAGTGGGGCCAGAGCTCGTACCTGCGCGTCTCGCTCGCGAGGACGTGCCGGCTGAGGGAGCTGCTCGCGCACCTCTACGTGCTCGTGCCCGTGCTCGACGACAAGAAGCACTACTACGTGGGCGACGCCGAGGTCGACAACCTCCTCGCCAAGGGCGAGGGGTGGCTCGCGCAGCACCCCGAGCGCGAGGCGATCGCGCTCCGCTACCTCAAGCACAGCCGCCCGCTCTTCCGCGCCGCGCTCGCGCGGCTCGTGGCCGACGAGGACGCGAGCCCCGAGGAGACCGAGGACGAGAAGGCCGCGCCCGAGGACCGCGCCGAGGCGCGGATCAGCCTCGACGAGGAGCGCCGCTCGGCGGTCGTCGCGGCGCTCCGCCGGGTCGAGGCGAGGAGCGTGCTCGACCTCGGCTGCGGCGAGGGGAAGCTGCTGAAGCGGCTCGTCGACGAGCGCGTCTTCGAGCGCGTCGCCGGGGCGGACGTCTCGATGCGCAGCCTCGAGATCGCGAAGAACCGGCTCCGCCTCGACGACCTGCCCGACAAGCAGAAGCGGCGCATCCAGCTCTTCCAGGCGTCGGTCACCTACCGCGACGCGCGCTTCGCGGGCCACGACGCCGTGACCCTCGTCGAGGTCATCGAGCACGTGGACCTCTCGCGGCTCGGCGCGCTCACGCGCAGCGTCTTCGAGCACGCGCGGCCGCGCGTCGTCGTCGTGACCACGCCGAACGCCGAGTACAACGAGCGGTTCGAGGGGCTGGCGCGCGGCGCGCTCCGCCACGGCGACCACCGCTTCGAGTGGACGCGCGCCGAGTTTCACGCCTTCTGCGAGCGGGTCGCGGTCGCGCACGGCTACACGGTCGAGCACCTGCCGATCGGACCGATGGATCCGACGCTCGGCGCGCCGACGCAGATGGCGGTCTTCGTGCGCGCGGGCGGCGAGGACGGCGAGGACGGCGCTGGCGGCGCGGATGGCGCTGGCGGCACAGGCGGCGCGCGCGCCGCCGGCGGCGAAGACGACGCGAGCGGCGCTGGCGGCACAGACAGCGAGGACGGCGCCGGGGCGCGGAGCGAGGAGGTGCCGGCGTGAGCGAGCAGAAGCCCCTCGTCGTCCCCGACCTCTCGCTCGTCGTGCTCGTCGGCGCGTCCGGCTCCGGCAAGAGCACCTTCGCGAGGGCGCACTTCAAGCCGACCGAGATCCTCTCGTCGGACCACTACCGCGGGGTCGTGTCCGACGACGAGAACGACCAGGCCGCGAGCGCGGACGCCTTCGAGGTCCTGCGCTTCATCGCGGGCAAGCGGCTCGCGGCCGGGCGGCTCGCCGTCGTCGACGCGACCAACGTGCAGGCGGACGCGCGCAGGCCGCTCGTCGCGCTCGCGCGCGAGCACCACGTGCTGCCGGTGGCGATCGTGCTCGACCTGCCCGAGAAGCTCTGCCACGCGCGCAACGCCGGCCGGCCGGACCGGCAGTTCGGCCCCCACGTGGTGCGGGGCCAGAGCCGCGAGCTGCGCCGCTCGCTGCGGGATCTCCGTCGCGAGGGCTTCCGCTACGTCCACGTGCTCTCCTCGCCCGAGGAGGTCGCGGCGGCCACGATCGAGCGGCAGCGCCTGTGGACCGACCGCCGCGACGACCACGGGCCGTTCGACATCATCGGCGACGTCCACGGCTGCTTCGACGAGCTCGTCGAGCTGCTCGAGGCGCTCGGCTACCGCCTGGAGGGCCTGCCGGACGCGCCGCGCGCCTCGCACCCCGAGGGCCGCCGCGCGCTCTTCCTCGGCGACCTCGTGGACCGCGGGCCGCGCTCGCCCGACGTGCTGCGCCTCGCGATGGCGATGGTCGAGGCGGGGACGGCGCTGTGCGTGCCGGGCAACCACGACGTGAAGCTCCTGAAGAAGCTGCGCGGCCGCGACGTGAAGCCGACCCACGGCCTGGAGCTGACGCTCGCGCAGCTCGAGGTCGAGACGGACGAGTTCAAGGCGAAGGCGGCGGACTTCATCGACGGCCTCGTCAGCCACTACGTGCTCGATGAAGGCAACCTCGCCGTCGCGCACGCGGGGGTGAAGCAGGCGTTCCAGGGCCGCGGCTCCGGGGCGGTGCGCGAGTTCTGCCTGTACGGCGAGACCACGGGCGAGACCGACGAGTACGGCCTGCCGGTGCGGTACAACTGGGCCTCGGAGTACCGCGGCAAGGCGATGGTCGTCTACGGCCACACGCCGACCACGGTGGCCGAGTGGGAGAACCGCACGATCTGCATCGACACGGGGTGCGTCTTCGGCGGCGCGCTCACGGCGCTGCGCTACCCGGAGCGCGAGCTCGTCGAGGTCAAGGCGCGCCGCGTCTACTACGAGCCGAAGAAGCCGCTCGCGCCGCTCGCGGGCGAGCCGAGGGCCGCGTCGCGCGGGCAGGACGCGGACGTGCTCGACATCGACGACATCCGGGGCCGGCGCGCGATCCGGACGCGGGTGCACGGCATGGTGACGATCCGCGAGGAGAACGCGGCGGCGGCGCTCGAGGCGATGAGCCGCTTCGCCGTGGACCCGCGGTGGCTCATCTACCTGCCGCCGACGATGTCGCCGAGCGAGACGGCGAAGGACGGGGGCCTGCTCGAGCACCCGCGCGAGGCGTTCGCGTACTTCCGGCAGAACGGCGTGGGCCGCGTCGTGTGCGAGGAGAAGCACATGGGGTCGCGCGCGGTGCTGGTGGTGTGCCGCGACGAGGCCGCGCGGCAGCGGCGGTTCCGCCTCGACGAGGGGCCGCTCGGCGTGTGCGTCACGCGCACGGGCAGGCCGTTCTTCGCGGACGAGGCGCGGAGCCGGGAGCTCATCGACCGGGTGCGGGCGGCGATGGATGGGGCGGATCTGTGGGCCGAGCTCCGCACGGACTGGGTCTGCCTCGACGCGGAGCTCCTGCCCTGGTCGGCGAAGGCGCAGGACCTCCTGCGCGGGCAGTACGCGGCCGTGGGCGCTTCCGGCCGCGCGTCGCTCGACGCGGCGGTGCGGGCGCTCGGGATGGCGGCCGCGCGCGACGAGAGCGCGCGGGTGTTGCTCGAGCGGCACGCGGCGCGGAAGGCGGCGATGGACGGGTACGTGGCGGCCTACCGGCGCTACTGCTGGCCGGTGCGGTCGCTCGCGGACATCCGGCTCGCGCCGTTCCACCTGCTCGCGAGCGAGGGCGCGGTGCACGCCGCGCGGGATCACGGCTTCCACCTGCGGCAGCTCGCGCGGCTCTGCGAGGTGGATCCGGCGCTCTTCGTCCCGACCCCGCACCTCGTCGTCGACCTCTCGGATCCGCAGAGCGAGGCCGCGGCGGTGGACTTCTGGACGGCGCTGGTCGAGCGCGGCGGCGAGGGGATGGTGGTCAAGTCGTGGGAGTGGGTCGTCCGCGGCCCGCGCGGGCTCGTCCAGCCGGCGATCAAGTGCCGGGGGCCGGAGTACCTGCGCATCATCTACGGCCCGGAGTACCTGATGCCGCAGCACCTCGCGCGGCTGCGGCACCGCAGCGTCTCGTCGAAGCGCGCGCTCGCGCTCCGGGAGTACGCGCTCGGCCTGGAGGCGCTCCACCGATTCGTCGAGGGCGAGCCGCTCTACCGCGTGCACGAGTGCGTGTTCGGCGTGCTCGCGCTGGAGAGCGAGCCCATCGATCCGCGGCTGTGACCCGGGAGCGGGAGCGCGGGAGAGCGGGAGCGCGCACGCGATGGGGCGGATCGGGCGCTGAGGGCGCCGCGGCCAGACGTCTGGCTGTCCGTGGCCAGACGTCTGGTGATGTCCGGAACCACATCGGCGCCACCCGCATTCGGGACACTCACGCGACGCGTTCCGGACACCCCGTTCTACTGAATGCACCGCATGCGGCCGACACGGCTCAGATGCTAGCCTCCTACAGAGTCCTAGCGCACCGGGCCCCGATGAAGTAATTGCGCACCGACGGGACGTTGGAGTTGCGGGTGTAAGAGAGCAGGTACGTCGCACCGCTGCCCCAGCTCCCGCCCCGTGCCGCCCGCTTCGAGGCAGTGGTCATATTGGAGCAGTTGTTGCACTCGTTGGGGTAGTCTGCGTACCAGTCCAAAACCCACTCCCATATGTTCCCGGCCATGTCTGCCTGACCCCACCTCCCATCTCCTGCGGGCGACCTCGACCCGACGACCTGGATATCGCTGAACTCGCACGAGCCGTCCCACCCGCAGCCATACACTGCATACGTGCCATCGATCGTGGTCGAGCTCGCCGGCTTCGACCACGGATACGTTCGCTGCTCGTCTCCACCTGCCGCCGCGTAGTTCCACTCCGCCTCCGTCGCCAGCCGGCCCTCGTCCCAGGCACAGAAGGCGAACGCGAGATACCAGCCTGCGCAGTTGAACGGCAGATGCTCGGTGCCTTCGTCGGTGTCCCGCCATGTCGTGTAGGTCGGGTCGCACTTCACCGCAGCCTTCAACGCCGCCGCATCCTCAGGCAGGTTGCCGTCCCACGCGGCATCCCACCCACTCCCGTCGATCCGCGGATGCGCGCCCGCTCCCGCCGCCGGCTTGCTTCCGGGATACGCCTCCACGAACTTGCGGAACCGCCCTACCGTCACCTGGAACCGATCCAGCAAGAACCCGCTCACTGTCGCCGGGTACCTCGAATCGTTGCTCCGGTTGAACGTTCCCCCAGACACCGCCTCGGCGGTCGCGCAGCAGCTCTCGTTGCCGCCAGGACCGCACGTCTCGGCCAGCCCGACACAGCTCGGCGGTATCACGCATGCCCCTCGACTGCACACGGGCGCTGCCACAGGACACGGCTCCGCGTCGTCCCACGTCCCGCGCTCATCGCACCGCTGTGGCCGGTTCGCGGAGCAGCGTACATCTTCCGGGCCGCACTCCCCGATGCACGTTCCGTTGACGCACGTCTGCCCGGCGCATGGATCGCCATTCTCCCACCGCCCATCGACGCATCGCCGCGGCGTGTTCTCCCAGCACTTTTCGTCGTCGGCAGAGCACTGCGTGCCGCCCGCGCCGCCGCTGCCACCCGCCGAGCCGCCAGTTCCACCAGCCCCGGTCCCCTGCTCGGCGCCGCTGCCAGCCCTCCCGTCGCTGCCAGCCGCACCGCCCGACCGTCCACCTCGTTCGTAGCTGGACCAGTCCGCGCCGATCAGCCATGCGCAGCCGCCCGACGCGGACACCCCAATCCCGGCCAAAGCCGTCGCCACCGACACGTCGAACCACTTCAAGCCCGCCATGCTGGTGGAGCCTCGTTCTCTTGCTCCCTCATAGTCAAGGGAACAGAGGACGTTTCCGCTGCGGACGCATGTTCGCGCCCAGCGCGCTGCGCTCAGCGTCGTGCTCCATGCTGGCTACGCGACGCCCCCCGGGCCGCCATGACGACCGCGCCCACAGCGGTCGTCTGATGCACCCCGGTCTCGGCCGACAGCGCCACCGCCGTGGGTCCTCCTGGGGCGAGGAGCCGTTGGACGATTTTTCTTTTGAAGGATTCTGAGTACTCTCTCACCTCAAAGCCTGTCTCCGCTCCCCGGAACTGGTGATCTGAGCCTCCGTCAGCGGATCAGATCAGGCGACAACTTCTCTGACATGGGGGGCGACGCGCCCACGCGCTGTTGACGTAGTGCGACACGTTGTGCATCGCTGTGCGTGGCTCGACCCCGGGGGCCGGTCTGTACATGCCTCGGCGCACGGAGCGCCACGCGCCGAGCAGGATCCCCTGCTCCAGGTCGGCGCGGTCGCGAGCCGGCACGCCGTTCGCGATGAGCAAGGCGAGGATGACCGAGCGCTCCGCGAGGATCGCCTCGATGCTCGGTCGCTTGCTTCGATGTCGTGCGGCAGGCGGGCGGCGAGCCCCCTTCCGCGGCTTGGTCACCCAGACCTCCCGCAGTGCGGGCAGCGATCGGCCGCTGCTGGCCGACCGAGGATGCGCTCCAGCGTCGTCCCGGCCGCCTTCGCGGCATGCAGGGCCCATCGCATGCGAGCCGCCGTTGCCGCTGGCGAGCTGCTGGAGCGTCCCAGCGCTGACGCCCATCACCTCGGCCAAGCAGGCCCAGGTGCCGTACAGCGCGCGGAGGTTCGCGGAGGTTGCGGACGGCGGCGCGGAGCCGGATGCGCTCCACGTCGCTCAGGCGGAGGATGGAGGAACGTGGGCGTCGGCGGCACGCGGGCGCACCTTCGCGTTCTTGCTCGCCCGAAGGCGAACGGACTACCGTGAGCATGTCGGACCTCGAGTCAGGTTCGGTCACGCTGCCCGGGGTGTTACCAGCACCCGCGGGCAGCACCACTTGGGGCGGAAGCCTACGGACCGATCACGAGGTCACAACAGATATCAGCATTCCGGGCACTGCATTTTTAGGTTCCGGACACTCGCTCTGAGAGAGCCGCTATCCCCGACACCACCAGACGTCTGGCTGTCCGTGGCCAGACGTCTGGCTGTCCGTGGTCAGACGAAGTCTGGGCAGGCTTCATCGAGCGCGTGGGCAGTGGTCCTGCCCCGCTTCCGTGAACACCCTCGGAGGCACCAGGAGGCAGGGATGGGACGGAGAAAAAGGAGGGCGCTCACGCCCGAGTCCAAGGCGGCGGCGGTACGGCTAGGGTCGCAGCCGCGGCAAGGCCTCCACCACCTCGCGCAGCTCGCGTTTTCCCCGGCGCACCATGTCGTCGTGGCCGTGCCGCGCGGCCCAGGGCAGCGCGATGCCGACGTTCATCGCCTCGTAGACCACCGCCCTGAAGGCGCTCGCCCGCGTCGGCTCCGGCCGGCCGTAAGCCTGCCAGAAGCGATCGTACAGAGGCCGCGTGTCCGGCGACGCCGACTTCGACAGCACGAACATCGTCCAGTCGGCCATCGGGTCGCCCCAGAAGGCCCGATCCGCGTCGATGACGCCGACGATCGAGGCCCCCGGAGGTCCGCGCTCGATCAGCAGGTTGAACAGCCACAGGTCGCCGTGCATCAGGCGCGGCTCCCGGATCTCGTCGAGCACGGCCTTGTGCGCCCGGATGACGTCCAGCGCCGCCGTCATGTCCGCCACCTCGAGGCCCAGCTCGGACATCGTCTCCAGCGAACGCTCCAGTCGGTACAGCACCGCCTGGCTCCAGCTCGGGAACTCGGGCGCCGGATGTGGCCCGCCGAAAGCTGATCCGACCGTGTCGTGGATGGTCCTCGTGACGCGGCCAAACTGCTCCCAGAGGGCGCCTGCCTCCTCGGGCGACAGCGCGTCGGCCACGTGGTCCCAGCGCTCGCCCGGGAGGAAGGTCTGGAACATGTAGTCGCGGTCGACGAGCTGATGCGTGAAGTCCGCCGCGAGGGTCCGCGGCATCCTCGCCGCGAGCGGGGCAAAGAAGGGCTGGATGTGGATCTCGCGCCGCATGAGCGCGGCCTCGTCCCATGACAGAGCGGCCTCCGGCGGCGGGGCGACTCGCAGGATGACCTGCTGCTCGTCGAGCGCGACGAGGTAGGTCGTGTTGAACGTTCCGCCGCCCAGCTCCCGGGCCGACGTGACGACGACCCGCTCTCCGAACGCGCGCCGGCAGAGGGCGACGATCTGATCGGCCGTCAGCGAGCGGGCAGCGGCGGAGAGATCTCGCTCGAGGGTGATGAGCTCCATGCAGCGGTCTTCGTGCTCGTACACCACCGCAGCGACGTCTATCAAGCCGTGGAGCGCCGTCCGCGCTCGATCGGCCCTGGTCGCGGCCTCCCAGCAGGACAGCTGAAAGGGCCAGACCTAGCGCGGACACCCGTCTCCTCGCCATCGAGAGGAGCGATGGTCCCTCCGGAGTCGCGCTCCGCGGCGAGGCGCTGGCCGGACGCGCCGCGCCCGGCGAGCCTCAGGGCACCGGCATCTCGAACGCCACCGCGTAGTTCGGCTGCGCGACCCGCGTCATCGACCCCACGAAGGGATCCGAGTCGCGGAGCTGGCCCGACCGCCACGTGCGGCCGGCGAACGCCGTGCCGTCGCTGGTCATGGCGTAGCCGACATAGAGGCCGGTCGTGGGGAGATCGCTGCCGCACGTGATGCGCACCGTGTCGCCGGAGATCTCGACCGAGGTGATCCGGATCCGGGAGCTCCCCGTGCGGACCTCGAAGCCGCGCCCCTGCGCCCACTCGGTGAGCGCGCCCTGGTGGGGCGCGGGCAGCGAGCTGTCCCAGGCGAGCGGCGGCACGGGCACGTGGAAACGCACCGTGATCACGCGGCCGCTGCGCCCGACGCGGATCGGCTCCAGCGGACGCCAGTCGCGGCCTTGCACGACCTTCTCGTGATAGATCTGCCCGAGCTTCTCGCCGAGCCGCTCGTAGCCGTCCGTCGTCATGTGGAGGTTGTCGCTCGCGTACGGATACTGGTACTTCGGCCCGGAGCAGATGATCTCGCCCGGACGATCGACGCCGGCCTGCCACTGCGCGAGCGTCGCGGCGGACCGCTGGTTCGCGCCGCTCGGATACGCGTGCTGCTGCGACACGAACATCGGGATCGCCTGGGTCTGCCCCGTCAGCGGCTTGAGGTCATTGTTGTAGTCGCGCCAGAGCTGGATCAGGTCGTTCTTGTAGGTCGAGCTGCCGGCGTCGGACTCTCCGTGGGTGATCACGATCGCCCCGACGCCGTACGTCTTGCCCTGCGCGCTGGCGAGGCGGGCGATCGCGCCGGCCTCGAACAGCGACGCCGCGTACGCCCGACCCGTGGTGCCGGTGTCGGAGGCGCCCTTCTTGATGACCGACATGGCCTGTCCGCTCTCGCCGACGACCGTGTGCACGCTGATGAGATCGCTGCCCGTCGCGGCCTGCGCCAGCGTCGTGATCTGGTCGCCCATGGCCGTGTGCGGCGACTCGCCGTAGATGTTGCGCGGATACGGGCTCGGGTAGCCGGTGGCCATCGCGCGGATGGGCTCGACCAGCGGCACCATGGAGAGCGACCTGTTGTTCGTGTCCCACGGGGGCACGCTGGCGCTGCCCAGCGAGAGCTTGAGGTTGTGGTAGCGCTGGGTGGTCGCCCTGACCGGCGTGGCCTGCGCTCCGACGGACAGGCTCTGACCCGTGCCGATGATCCCGGACCACGTCCAGGCAGGGCCCGTCGTTCCCCCGCCGCCCCCGCCACCGCCGCCTGCCCCGCCCGCGCCGCCTGCCCCGCCCGCGCCGCCTGCCCCGCCCGCGCCGCCTGCCCCGCCCGCGCCGCCTGCCCCGCCCGCGCCGGAGCTGGCCGAGGAGCTGCTGCTGGAGCTCGAAACGCTGCTGGAGCTGCTCGAAACGCTGCTGGAGCTCGAGGTCGACGTCGAGCTGCCGGTCCCGCTGCCGTTGACCGACGTGAGCGCAGGCCTCCCGGCGCCGTTCGCGCAGAAGCCCCAGCTCGTCGACGCGCCCGCGCTCAGCGAGCCGTTGTAGGTCTCGTTGACCGCGCTCAGCTGCCCGCCCGACGGCGTGACCCGCGCGCCCCACGCGTTGCTCATCGTGGAGCCGTTGAGCGAGACGAGCATCCCCCAGGCCGTGGTCGGACCGGTGCTCGTGTTCTTCACGGTCACGTTCGCGCAGTACCCCGTCGACCACTGCGACTGCAACGTGAGCTCCGCCGACATCGTCCCGTCGCCGCTGCTCAGCTCGTTTTCCAGCGACACGATTTCTTCGTCGTCGGAGGGCGCTCCGCTGCAGGCGATAAGGCCGCAAGCGATCGAGACCGAGCAGTAGCTCAGTAAGCGGGTAAGACGCATGAAAGTTCTCCTCGAAGCGGAAAGTTAAGCCGCGTGTCCTCGCGGCGAGACGTCAAGCCACCGTGCTGAGGATGAAGCGCATGACACGGTGGGCTCAGGCTGCATTCCCGGTCAGCGGCCCTTTGATCATGACGCATGCGGAATCGAACAGGCGTCGATCTCTCAGCCAGGTGAAGAATCAATGGCAATTGTCGCTGGATGTAATCAATATACCCATCGTATGTGCGCGAAGGCGGGAGGCGACGAGGGCAGACGGAGCGTGGCAGACGGACTGATCACTCTGGCCGTCACGCGAGGTGATGCCGTCAGCGTTCGGCCCGGTCTTCGAAAAGAAAATTGAACCACAGAGGCACAGAGGACACAGAGGAGAGAGAGAGAAAACTCTTTCCCCTCTTCGTCTCTGTGCCCTCTGTGCCTCTGTGGTTTGTCTTCTTTTATTCGATTATTTCCGGTGCCCGGAGCCGGCATCGCCCAAGGCGCTCCGCGCGACGTGAGCCGCGCGCGCTCGCCCTGTCCCGTAAATGGACACGCGCTCCCTCGGAGGTTCCGGGGAGCGCGGTCTGATCCAGCTGACCTGGAGCGGCGGCGCGTGGAGCCGCCGCGGTGGACGAGGGGTCGCCCCCCCGGCCGTCAAGCGGCGCGGTCGATCTCGTCCCAGAGGCGCACGTCGCTGCGCTCCTTCAGGAAGATGCCGCCGACGACCACGGTGATGAGCGCCACCGTGATGGGGTAGAGGAGACCCGCGTAGATGTTGCCGGTCGCGACGGTCACCGAGGAGGCGATGAGCGGCAAGAGCCCGCCGAACACGCCGTTGCCGACGTGGTACGGGATCGACAGCGACGTGTAGCGCACCTTCGCGGGGAAGGCCTCGACGAGGTAGGCCGCGATCGGGCCGTAGACCATCGTGACGAAGAGCACGAGCACGAACACGAGCGCGGTGAGCGCGACCGGGCTGTCCGCGTTCTGCTTCATCGCCCAGAACACCGGGAAGAACCCGATCGCGCCGCACAGGTTGCCCGCGATCATGATCTTCTTGCGGCCGATGCGATCCGAGAGCGCGCCGAAGAACACGAAGAACGGCATGCCGAGGGCGAGCGCGGCGGCGACGATGATCGTGGCCGTGATGAAGGGGACCTTCAGCGTGTTCTGCAGGAAGTAGAGGGCGTAGAACTGCCCCGTGTACCAGACCACGCCCTGGCCCGCCGTGGCGCCGAACAGGGCGATGAGGATGACCTTCCAGTTGCGCTTGTTGCCGAGGCTGTCCTTGATGGGGGCGGCCGACGTCTTGCCCTGCGACTTGAGCTTGGCGAAGATCGGCGACTCCTTGAGGCGGGTACGCACGTAGAAGGACACGGCGACGAGGAGGACCGAGAGGAGGAACGGGACGCGCCAGCCCCATGCCTTGAAGTCCTCCTCGCCGATGGCCAGGCGGGTCCCGAGGATCACCGCCAGCGAGACGAACAGGCCGAGCGTCGCCGTGATCTGGATGAACGAGGTGTAGAAGCCGCGCTTCTCGTCGGGCGCGTGCTCGGCGACGTACACCGCCGCGCCGCCGTACTCGCCGCCGAGCGCGAGGCCCTGCACGAGGCGGATCAGGACGAGCGCGAGCGGGGCGGCGAGCCCGATCGTCTCGTACGTCGGCAGGAAGCCGATGACCGCCGTCGCGCCGCCCATCAGCAGCAGCGTCACGAGGAACGCGTACTTCCGGCCCACGATGTCGCCGACACGACCGAACACGAGCGCGCCGAAGGGGCGCACGACGAAGCCGGTGGCGAAGGTGCCCAGCGTCAGCAGGAAGCCCGCTGTCGGGTTGTCCTTCGGGAAGAAGTGGGTGGAGATGATCGCGGCGAGGCTCCCGAAGATATAGAAGTCGTACCACTCGATCATCGTGCCGCCCGCGGACGCGAAGATGACCTTCCAGAGAGTGGAGCTGCTGACGACCTCACGCGCGCCCTCGCTGTCGTGGGCGCGGATGCCGGGGGTCACGGCAAGGCTTTCGGGAGACGACTGTGCCATGGGAGCGATTCCTCGATGTAAGGAGTGGCAGCGCTTGTCGAGCGGCTCGACGCAGGCCCCTGGCCGGCGTCGAGCCGTGGAGAAGGAGCTACGGTGTCTTTCATCGTCCCTCCTCCCGCGCGGCGGCGTCGCAGCCGCGGCGCGCCAGGAGCGAGGGGCGGGCAGCGCGCGAGCGCGCGCTGGTGCCAGTGATGCCAAGTCCCCCGGCTCGCCGCGTGCTGAACTCCATCATCCGAATACCACGCGAGGAGCCGGGAGAATACCCGTTCCGTCATCGGGGTAGCACGTAGGCGTCCTCGTCCGGAGATGTCGCGTTACGATCGGTAACACCAGGCGGCGAGTCGCGGGCACGCGTTGGCGTTGAACGGTAGATGAACGGTAGGACCACCTCGCCCTGCCGTCCCGGCCCGGGCGCGCGCCTCGCACGGCGCCCCGCCGGCTCAGGAGCGCGGCCGGGGTATCCCGAGCCGCTGCCGGCGCTCCCACAGGGCCTTGCGGCTGATGCCGAGGCGGCGGGCCAGCTCGGTCTCCGTCAGCTCGTGCTGGTGCTCGAGGACGAAGCGGCGGAAATAGCCCTCGAGCGAGTCGGACGAGGGGACTCCGTCGAGCGCGGCCGCGGGAAGAGCGGGCGCTGGCGGCGGCGGGGCGTCGAGCCCGAGCTGGGCCAGGCCGATCTCGCTGCCCCCGGCGAGGACCATGGCGCGGTGGACCGTGTTCTCCAGCTCACGGACGTTGCCAGGCCAGGGCGCCGCCGCGATGGCGGCGCGCGCCTCGGGCGACAGCGTGAAGGGCGCCCGGCCCGTCGCCAGCGCGCGCCGCTCGAGCAGCGACGCCGCCAGGCGCACGGCGTCGCCAGGGCGCTCGCGCAGCGGCGGGAGGTGGATCTCGAGGACCCGCAGCCGGAGGTGGAGATCGCTCCGGAACGACCGCTCGCGCACCATCGCCGCGAGATCCCGGCTCGTCGTGGCGATGAGGCGCACGTCGACGCGCCGGGCACGCGCCGCGCCCACGCGACGCAGCTCGCCTGTCTGCAGGAAGCGGAGGAGCCGCGCCTGGACCGCCGCCGGCAGCTCGCCGACCTCGTCGAGCAGGAGGGTGCCGCCCTCCGCGGCCTCGCACAGCCCCGCGCGCGCCGAGAGCGCGCCGGGGAAGGCGCCGCGCTCGTACCCGAACAGCTCGGCCTCGATCAGCCCCTCGGGGATCGCCGCGCAGTGGACCGGCACGAACGGGAGCTGCCGCCGCGGGCTCAGCCGGTGGACGGCGCGGGCGAGCGTCTCCTTGCCGGTGCCGCTCTCGCCGAGCACGAGCAGCGTCGCCTCGCTCGGCGCTACCCTGCGCACCAGCGCGAACACCTCCCGCATCGCCGCCGAGCCGCCGATCATGCCCTCGAGCTCGTCGTCCGCTAGCGCGGGTAGCGCGGGAAGCGCGGGCAGCGCGTGCGGCGCGATGTCCGCCGGCGCGGGCGGCCGGGGCCGCGCGGCGGCGAGGTGGTGGTCGACGAGGGCGAGGAGCTCGGCGTGGTCGAACGGCTTCGACAGGTAATCCGCGGCGCCGCGCTTCACGGCGTCGACGGCCGCCTTCACCGTGGCGTAGCTCGTCATCAGCACGACAGGCGCGTCGCCGCACCGGCCGACGAGCTCCGTGCCAGGCGCGCCGGGCAGGCGCACGTCGGCCACCACCAGATCGAACGCGCAGAGGTCGTGCTCCGCCTCGGCCTCGGCGATCGATCCCGCCTCGACGACGGCGTGCCCGTGGCGCTCGAGCAGCCGCCGGAGCTCCGCCCGGATGACGACCTCGTCCTCGACCAGCAGGATCCGGCTCATGGCTCCGCCTCGGCCCCGCGCCGCGCCCCGGCCGCGCCCGCGAGCGGGAGCCGGACGATGACCGTCGTCCCCTGCCCCACCGCGCTCCGCAGCGAGAGCGTCCCGCCGTGATCCTGGACGATCGAGCGCGAGAGCGGCAGGCCGAGCCCCGTGCCGCTCGGGTCGCGCTTCGTCGTCACGAACGGCTCGAGCACCTCGGCGAGGAGCTCCTCCGGGATGCCGCTGCCGTGGTCCTCGACCTCGACGACGATCTGGCCAGCCTCGAGGCGCCCCCGGACGGCGACCGTCGCGCCGGCCTCGGAGGCGTCGCGGGCGTTGGCGAGCAGGTTGACGAAGACCTGCACGAGCTCGCGCCGGTCGCCGATGACGACGAGCGACTCCGGGCAGGCCTGCTCCACCTGGACGCGCGGCGCCGCGCGGTCGAGCCGGATCAGCCGCTCGGCCTCGGCGATCACCTCGGCGAGCGGCACGCGCCCGACCCGCGCGCGCGGGATCTCGCCCGGCGACGGCACGGCGCCGGTGCGGCTGTGGTCGAGCAGCGATCGCAGGATGGCCTCGATGCGCGCCGCCTCGCCGAGGATGAGGCCCGCGCGCGCGCGGAGCTCGTCGCTCTCGGCCTCGGCCCGGAGGTTCTGCGCGAGGCAGGCGATGCCGGTGAGCGGGTTGCCGACCTCGTGCGCCACGCCCGCGGCGAGGCGGCCGAGCTGCGCGAGGCGATCGCGGTGGGCGAGCTGCCGCTCGAGCGCGCGCTGCTCGGTGCGGTCCTCCACGAGCAGGACCACGCCCCCCGAGGCGGACCGCGCGTCGAGCGGGTCGAGCGCGGCGCGGTGCACGCGCAGCGCGCGCGCGCGCCCCGCCACGCGCGCCTCGATCTCCTCGGCGCCCGCGCCGGCCTCGCCGGCGGAGGCCGCGCTGGCGGCGCGGGCGAACAGCTCCGCGAACGGGGCTGGCAGCCGGTCGAGCGGCGCCCCGACGAGGTCGCGCTCCTCGGCGTCGACGAGCGCCTCGAAGCGCCGGTTCACGAGGCTGATCGCGCCGTCGGCCCCCACGGCGCAGACCCCGAGCGGGAGCTGCGCGAGCACCGAGCGGAGCCACCGCCGCAGCAGGTCGAGCTCCCTCGCCGCCCCGACGAGCGTCGTCTCGCCCCGCGCGAGGCGCCGCTCCAGCCACCGGAGCTCCTCGGTGAGCGCGCCGCTCGCCTCGCGGCGCGGCGCCGCGGCGGGGGCGTGGGCCTCCTCCGCGGCCGTCCTCGCGAGCACGGGGCCGACGAGCGGCGACAGGTTGCGGTGCAGGCGCTCCTGCAGCGCGTGGAGCTCCGTCGGGCGCGTCTCGTCGCGCGGGATGTCGAGCTCGATCCGCGCGCGCGTGACCTCGATGCCGGCCGCCTCGCGGCCGAGGAGGCGCGCGAGCCGCTCCTCCAGCGCGCCCACGCTCGCGGGCACCGTCGCGCGCTCCACCGAGGGGCCGATCTCGCGGCGCGTGCACAGCCGCGCCGCCTCGCGCTCCTCCTTGGCCGGCGGGCGCAGGAGCGAGACGAGCCCGAGCGTCGCGCCGTTGACGGCGAGCGACGCGAACGTCGGCAGCGACCAGGTGTCGAGCGGCCTCGCGCCCAAGGCGCCCGCCGCGTGCGCCGCGGGGTCGAGGCCCGCGCGCAGGGCCTCGAGCCACGCCGGATCGAGCCCGGTCATCTCGGGCAGGAGCGGCGCGAGGCACGTGGCCGTCCAGGTCGCGATGCCGGCCGCGAGCCCGGCGATGAACCCCGCGCGCGTCGCGCGCTCCCAGAAGAGCGCGGCGAAGAGCCCCGGCAGGAACTGCGCGAACGCGACGAACGACACGATGCCGCTCTCGACGAGCAGCCCGCGGTGCTGCTGCGCGCGGTGGAAGAGCCACCCGCCGACGAGGATGGCGGTCAGGAGGCCGCGCCGGAGCCAGAGCACGCGCGCGTAGACGTTGCGGCGCAGGGTCCTGCGGGCGAGCGGCAGGAGCAGGTGCGTCGCGCTGTCGCTCGCGAGGGCGACGGCCGTGACCATGGCCATGGCGCTCGCCGCGGAGATGCCGCCGATGAAGGCGGCGAGCGCGAGCCAGCCGTGGCCGAGCAGCTGCGGCACGAGCAGCACGTAGCTGTCGGCCGGCTCCGCCGGGGCGAGGCGGGTCCCGGCCCAGAGGACGGGCAGCACGGGCAGGTTGAGCGCGAGCAGGAACAGCGGGAAGGCCCAGGCCGCCCTGGCGAGGGCGCGGTCCCCGGCGCCGCTGGCGAAGGCCATGTGCCACTGCCGCGGCAGCAGGAACGCCGCGGCGAAGCTGATGACGAGCATCGAGGTCCAGCCGCTGTCCTCGCGCACGGGGCGGCCGAGCGCCTCGACGTCGGCGGCGTGATCGCGGAGCCAGCCCGCGAGCCCGCCCATCCCGCCGAACGCCCCGAGCACGGCGAGCAGGCCCACGGCCGCGAGCACGGCGAGCTTCGCGGCCGACTCGAACGCGACCGCCGCCGCGAGGCCGTCCTCTCGCCGCTGCCCGGCGGAGGGGCGGGCGCCGAAGAAGGCGGTGAAGAGCGCGAGCAGCGCGCAGAAGATGGCGCCGACGGCCTCCTCGTGCCCCGGCCCCGAGAGCACGCGGACCGACTGCTCGGTCGCGCGGAACTGCTGCGCGATGTAGGGGACGCTGGCGACGAGGGAGAAGGCGGCGGCGAGCGCCCCCGCGGCGGGGCTCTGGAAGCGGAACGCGAGCAGGTCGGCGAGCGAGGAGAGGCGCTGCTCGCGCGTGATGTGGAGGACGCGCGACCAGAGGAGCGGCGTGGCGATGCACGCCAGCGTCGGGCCCAGGTAGACCGCGAGGAAGACGAGCCCGTGGCGCTGCGCGAAGCCGACGCCGCCGTAGTACGTCCACGACGAGGCGTAGACGCCGAGCGAGAGGGCGTAGACGAGCGGGTGCCGCGCGAGGGAGCGGGGGATCCACGCGCGCTGCGCGGCGAGCGCGAGCGCGGCGAGCACGCCGAGCCAGGCCACCGTGGCGAACAGGAGGACGCCCACGTCGATCACGGCGGGAGCTCTCGATCGGCGCGGGGAGGCTCGCCGCGGACGGCGTCGCCGCGGGCGGGCGTGGCGCGATCGACGTCAGCGCGGTCGGAGCGCGTCGCGAGCGCGGCGAACACGATCAGCGCGAGCCACACCGCGAAGACGGCCACCACCGCGAGCAGGCCGCGGGCCCAGAGCAGGCGCGCCGGCGAGACGAGGAGGACCGTGCCCAGCAGCATGAGCACGAGCGCGCGATCCGCCGCGCCGACGTCCGCTCCGTGTCCTCCGCTCATGAGATGAGGCTATCCAGGGCCGCAGCGGCTGAATACGCGCGGGCGCACGACGCAATGCGTCATGAGGTAGCCGGCGAGCTGGCGGCGAGCCGCAACGTGGGTCGCCGGTCCAGCGGGCGGGGGCGATCGCCACGCCCGCGCTCGGCCGTGCCCTCGGCGCGCGCGACGCCCGTGATGCGATGGGCGTCGCGCGCGCCGCCGGTCAGCCTCCCTCGGCCGCGATCCCGGCGAGCATGCTGCGCGCGTGCTCGATGACGCCCTCGTTGCCCGTGTCGACGCCCCACTTGGCCGCCAGCGCGGGCCACGCCGCCCAGCGCTCGGCGGCGTGGGCCGCGAGGCCGGGCCACGTGGCGCCGCCGGCCGCCTCGAAGCGCGCGATGAGCTCGTCGAGCACCCCCTTGCCGAAGGCGCCGGCGAAGAGCGCGAAGTCGTTCGCGGGGTCGCCGAGATGGGCCTCGGTCCAGTCGAGGATCCCGGTGAGCCGGCCGCCCTCGTCGACGAGCATGTGCCCGGGGTGGAGGTCGCCGTGCACGAGCGCCAGGTGGCGCGGCCAGATCGCGTCGTTCGCGAGCCAGCGCTGCCAGCGCGCCCACAGGGCGTCCGGCGGCGCCAGCACGGCGCGCGTCTCGTCCATGGCGCGCGCGACGGTCTGGCGCGCGTCGTCGATCGACTTCACGGGGACGCCCGCCGCCTCGGCCTCCGCCGCGTCGATGCGCTGCAGCGCGGCCAGGGCCTCGGCCATCGACGCGATGAACGCCGCCGAGGGCGCCGCCGGATCGACGCGGTTCCAGCGCACGCCCGCCTCGGGATCGATGGTCACCGCGGGCACGTCGCCGAGCCGCGGATACGCGATCACCTGGTCGGTGTGCACGCGCCAGTCGGGCACGGCCACCGGCAGGCGCTCGCGCACGAGGGCCAGCACGCGCGCCTCCACGCGGGCCGACGCGACCACCGCGGGCCGGCGCGGCGTGCGCACGACCCACGGCACGCCCTCCTCGTCGTGGGCGTGCACGACGAGGAAGTCGAGCCCGCTCTGGTCGAAGTCGGCGTGGTTCGTGGCGACCGGGAGCCCCGCGCGGCGCGCCGCATCGAGGAGCGCGCCGGCGGACTCGATCGGCGCGAAGGAAGAAGGACCCGTGGACGAGGTTTCGTTGCGTTCGGTCATGGTGCGAGCCTCTTCGCGCGCCGCCGTCAGGGCGGCGCGCGTGGCTGGGGGAAGACTCGCGGCGCGAGCTCACGACCGACCCGACGTGCGTGGCGTGCTCCCTCCAGGCTGCCGGGCGTGAGTCGACGCACCCCGGTCTTCCACGTTTCGAGGGAACTCGAGACAACGAGGGAAGACGGAGCACGGACAGGCACCCGCGCGCTCGCCACGTATCCCCGGCCGGACCGGGGGCTACTCAGGAGGGCGAGGATGCCGAGCTCAGCGGAACCGGATGGACTTCACGGCCGGAGGGTCTCATGCAGCGCCGCGCGCCGCAACCTCCTCTTCGCCCGCGAGGGCGAGGAGGCGCGCGAGGACGACCTCGAGCCAGCCCAGCGTGCGCCCGGCGCGGCCGCTCCCGCGGGGCGCCGGGTCCCCGGCCAGGAGCGCCCGCGCCCCGCTGGCGATGCCGCCGGGCCGCCGCCGCAGGTGCCGCGCGCAGAGGTAGCGGAGGTCGAGGGACGGCGGCCGCCCGAGGCCCTCCTGCGCGAGCAGGTCCGCCGTGAACGAGCCCCAGGCGCCGAGCACGCTGTCGTGGCCCACGAACGCGCGGAACCGGGCCAGGGCCGCGCCCGCCTCCTCGCCGTCGAGCAGGCGACGCTCGGGCACCTCGAGCTGGTGCGCGACGCTGGGGCCCAGCGGCCGCCGCGGGCGGAGGAAGGCCTCGAAGCGCTCGCCCGACGGGCGGCAGGCGACGAGGTGTACGAGCTCGGACCGGGGCTCGGCCTCGCCGGCCCCCGCCGGCCCCTCGGCGCCGGCGGCATCGGCACCCGGCGGCCCGGCTGCATCGGCACCCGGCGGCCCGGCTGCATCGGCACCCGGCGGCCCCCCGGCGCCGGCTCCCGCCGGCCACCCGGAGTTGGCCCCGCCGTCGACGAGCACCACGCTCGACGGCGCCGCGAGGTAGGGGCGCAGCGGCGACAGCGGCGAGGCGGCCTGCGCGCGCCGCCGCCGTCGCGGGGCGTCGCTCGTCGCCTGGTACGCGATCTGCCGGTCGACCATGAACTCGAAGGCCCGCAGCATCGCGTCGAAGCGCGCGGGCTCTTCCTCGAGCGCGGCCAGCGCGCTGGCCACCGCCTCGACCGTGGCGAGGCACTCGGGCCGCGGCTCCCTGCGGATGCGGTAGTTGCCAGGCGCCCGCGGCGTCACGCCGATGCGGCGCACCGAGGCCAGGCGCGGGTTCAGCGCGAGCATCTTCCTCGCCTGCCACCACGTGCCGTCGACCACGATGAGCGACCGCACCGGCGGGCCGCAAGCCGGGTCGGCGTCGCCCCCGGGGAAGAGCACGGCGGTCGTCGGGTCGCTGGCGAGCGCGATGATCCGCGCGTCCTCCTCGAAGATCACCCCCTCGTGCAGCTCGGAGTTGGGCAGCGACAGGTGGGTCATGCGCGCGGTGCCGATGCCCACCCGCCGCTCGCGCGGGTGCTGGAGGAGCACGACCCGGGTCCGCGTCGGCAGCGAGGGCAGGAGCGCGCAATAGCAGACCGGACGGGGGCGCCGGCAGCGCCAGCAGACATCGCGCATGGGCGAACCCTAGGCCGCGTCGTCCGGGAGATCCACGGGGGCAGGCCTCACCTGGGGCCGTACGGTGTCCCGTCCTTGTGGACGTAGGCGTCGGGCAGGGCTCGCAGGTCGATGTCGGGGTAGTCGGCCACGTCGTCCGGGGGGTTCGTTCCCACCTCGAGCACGACGGCCTCTCGATCCGAGCGGTTCTGCAGGTGGTGACCGTCGGGATCCCCCGCGCGAAACCCGGCGCAGTCCCCCGCGCGCAGCACCTCTTCGCCCGCGTCGGTGACCAGCACCACCTCGCCTTCGAGCACCATGACGAACTCTTCGCTCGCGTGATGCCAGTGCCGCTGGCTCGACCACTGGCCGGGGGGCAGGCGGAGCTGGTTGACGCCGAGCTGCTTCAATCCCGCCGCGAGGCCGAGCCGCAAGCGCTTCCGCTCGCGGCACTGGGCGTCGTAAGGCGGTGGATACGCGGTGCCGACACGGACCGGGGCCTGAGCGAGATCGATCTTCTTCATCTTGTGCAAACACCCTTCTGCGCCCGATGGCGCGGAGTCTACCCCTTCGCCGCCGGCTCCCAGGCGCCGAGCAGCTCTCGCGCGGCCCTCAGCGGGCTGAGCGCGCCGGCCTCGACGAGGCCCTCCATCGCGGGCATCCGCTCGCGCACGGCGGCGCTGCGCAGGAACGTCTCGCGCAGCTGTCCCTCGATGAGCTCGAACAGCCAGCGGCGCGACTGCGCGGCCCGGCGGCGCTCCAGCCAGCCGCCGGCCTGCATGTGCGCGCGGTGGCGCAGCACGATCTCCCACGCTTCCCGGACGCCGCGGTTCTCCTGGGCCGAGCAGACGCCGACCACGGGCGTCCAGCCGTGAGGCGCCGGCGGGAACAGGTGCAGCGCGTTCTCGTAATCGCGGCGCGCTCGCGCGGCCCTGTCGGCGTTGCCGCCGTCGGCCTTGTTGATGATCACGAGGTCGACGAGCTCCATGATCCCGCGCTTCACGCCTTGCAGCTCGTCCCCTGCCCCCGGGAGCATCAGGAGCAGGAAGCAGTCCGTCATGCCGGCGACCGCGACCTCGGACTGGCCCACACCGACGGTCTCGACAAGGATGTTGCGGTACCCGGCCGCCTCGCAGAGCAGGACGGCCTGGCGCGTGGCCCGCGCCACGCCGCCGAGCGAGCCGCCCGACGGCGAGGGGCGGATGAAGGCGCGCGGATCGCTGGCCAGCCGCGGCATCCGGGTCTTGTCGCCGAGGATGCTCCCGCCGTGAACAGGGCTGCTGGGGTCGACCGCGAGCACGGCGACCGTCTCCGCCCGCTCGCGCACGAGGTGAGCGCCGAGGGCGTCGACGAACGTGCTCTTGCCGACGCCGGGGACGCCGGTGATGCCGAGCCGCACGGCGCCGCCGCTGTGAGGCAAGCAGAGCTCCAGGACCTCCTCGGCGAGCGCCTGGTGGCGCTGGAGCGAGCTCTCGGCCAGCGTGATGGCGCGGGCGAGCGCCGCGCGGTCGCCCGCGAGGAGACCGTCGACGAGCTGCCTCGGGCTCGGATTCAAACCTGGCGATCCTCCTGCGCGGACAGCCGCTCGATCAGCGTGCGGACGATCCGCGCCGCGGCGTCCGGGATGACCGTCCCCGGGCCGAAGACGCCGGCGACGCCGCGCTCCTCGAGATAGCGGTAGTCCTGAGGGGGGATCACGCCGCCCGCCACGACGAGGATGTCCCCGCGGCCGGCCTCCCCGAGCGCCTCGATCAGCTGCGGCACGAGGGTCTTGTGGCCCCCCGCGAGCGACGAGATGCCGACCACGTGAACGTCGTTCTCGACGGCGTGGCGGGCCACCTCCTCCGGGGTCTGGAAGAGCGGGCCTATATCGACGTCGAACCCGAGATCGGCAAAGGCGGTGGCGATCACCTTCATGCCCCGGTCGTGGCCGTCCTGGCCCATCTTGGCGACCAGGATGCGCGGGCGGCGGCCCTCGAGCGCGGCGAACTCGCGGACGAGCGCCTCCACGTCGCGGGCGGCCCCCGCCTCGCGGATCTCCGCGCCGTAAACGCCGCTCACCGTGCGCACCGGGGCCTCGTAGCGGCCGAAGACGCGCTCGAGCGCGTCGGAGATCTCGCCGAGCGTCGCGCGGCGGCGCGCGGCCTCCACGGCGAGCTCGAGCAGGTTCCCCTCGCCCGTCTCGGCCGAGCGGGTGAGCGCGGCGAGCGACTCGCCCACGGCGGCCTCGTCGCGGGCGGCCTTCACGGCGCGGAGCCGCGCGACCTGCTTCTCGCGGACCGCGGAGTTGTCGACCTCGCGCAGCTCGAGCGGCGCCTCTCGCTCCAGCCTGTACGCGTTCACGCCGACGATGACGTCGCGGCCGGCGTCGATGCGGGCCTGCTTGCGGGCCGCCGCCTCCTCGATGCGCATCTTGGGCAGGCCGTTCTCGATCGCCTTGACCATGCCGCCGAGCGACTCCACCTCCTGGATGAACTGCCACGCTTGCCGCGCCAGCCGGTCGGTGAGGCGCTCGACGTGGTGGGAGCCGCCCCACGGGTCGATGACCCGGCAGACATCGGTCTCGCCCTGCAGCAGGAGCTGCGTGTCGCGCGCGACCTTGGCCGAGAAGTCCGAGGGGAGCGCCAGCGCCTCGTCGAGGGCGTTCGTGTGCAGCGACTGGGTGCCGCCGAGCACGGCCGCGAGCGCCTCGATCGCCGTGCGCGCGATGTTGTTGTACGGGTCCTGCTCGGTGAGGCTCCAGCCCGAGGTCTGACAGTGGGTGCGCAGCGCCATGGTCCTCGGGTTCTTCGGGTGGAAGCCCTTCACGATCTTCGCCCAGAGGAGCCGCGCCGCCCGCAGCTTCGCTATCTCGGTGAAGTGGTCCATGCCGATCCCGAAGAAGAACGAGAATCGCCCGGCGAAATCGTCGATATCCATGCCCGACGCGATCCCGGTGCGCAGGTACTCGAGGCCGTCGGCGAGCGTGTAAGCGAGCTCCAGCTCGGCTGTCGCGCCGGCCTCCTGCATGTGATAGCCGCTGATGCTGATCGAGTTGAACCTGGGCGTCTTCTCGGCGGTATAGCGGAAGATGTCGGCGACGATCCGCATCGAGGGCGCCGGCGGGTAGATATAGGTGTTCCGGACCATGAACTCCTTGAGGATGTCGTTCTGGATGGTCCCGGACAGGAGCTCGGGCCTGACGCCCTGCTCCTCGGCGGCGACGATGTAGAACGCCATGATGGGCAGCACGGCGCCGTTCATCGTCATCGACACGCTCATCCTGTCGAGCGGTATCTGGTCGAAGAGGATCTTCATGTCCTCGACCGTGTCGATCGCGACACCGGCCTTCCCCACGTCGCCGACGACGCGCGGGTGGTCCGAGTCGTAGCCGCGGTGGGTCGCCAGATCGAAGGCGACCGAGAGGCCGGTCTGCCCGGCGGCCAGATTGCGCCGGTAGAACGCGTTCGACTCCTCGGCCGTGGAGTACCCGGCGTACTGGCGGATGGTCCACGGGCGGACCACGTACATGCTCGTATACGGCCCGCGCAGGAACGGCGGGAAGCCGGCCGAGAACCCGACGTGCTCGGGGGGCGCGGCGTCGCCGGACGGCGCCGCGCCCGGCTCGGGGAGCTCCGCCGCCTGGTCGAGCTGCCGCAGGGCCGAGCGCGCGAGGCTGCGCGTGAGCTGCTCGATGTACCAGGAGCCGGCCGCGGGGCTCTCGGCGGCGTCGAAGCGGGCCTCCTCGCGGAGGATGACCCGGGCGTTGCCGAGCAGGCGCTCGGGCGGGGAGATCTCGAGCTCGTCCGCGCCGCCGGCCAGGGCCGCCATCATGGCGACGATGCCGCGGAGGAGGTTCTTGTGCGGCTCGTCGCCGGGCACGGCCGCCGACGGGACGATGGCGGTGACGGTGGCGCCCGGCCGCAGGCGCTCGGCCAGGAGGCGCGCGGCGCGCAGGCGGGCGATCTCGAGGAAGTAGCTGCACCCCACCGTGAAGCGCAGCTCCGGCGCGCCGCCCCGGAGCTCGGCCACGAGCGAGGCCACGAGCGGGCCGCCCTCCGCCGGCGGGAGCGCGGGGCTGTCCGGCGCGAAGAGCGGCGGCACGAGGAGCCCCTCGGCGCTCGCCCAGGCGAGATCCTCGGCGCTCTTTCCCTTGAGATCCCGCCCGAGCGCCTGCTTCCAGGCCCCGAGCGCGACCGGCGCGAACTCCGCGAAGAGCTTCTCATTCATGGGATTCATTGGACTGCACGACCTCGATGAGATGGCCGAACGGCGCGTCGTCGCGCGACTTCGGGTGCAGGAAGAAGATCGTCGTCCCCCGGGAGCCGGGCCGGGGCGCCGCGTCGATGATGCGAAAGCCCCTCGCCTTGAGCTCGTCGAAGGCGACCTGCGCGTCGCGGACCCGGTAGGCGACGTGGGCGAAGCCCCCGCGGCCGCCGTTCTTGTCGATGAGCTTCTGGACGGGAGAGTCGGGCGAGAGGGGCTCGAGCAGCTGGATGAGGTTCTCGCTGTCGCCGATGCGGAGCAGCGCCTCGCGGACCTGATCCGTGCCCCGGACCTCCTCCCGGTGCACCTCGCGGAAGCCGAGCAGCTCGTACGCGTTCACCTGCGCCTCGAGCTGCCCGGCGGGCACGGCGATGGCGAGGTGGTCGATGAACAGAAATCCGGGGATCTGGTCCTTCATACGCTCTCCTGGATCCAACAGAGAGGTTCTAGCGCAGCGCTCGGCCGCTGCGGGTGGTGGATCATGCTCCCCGGACGCGCCAAGCCGGGTGTTCATCCCCGATCGCGGGCATCTCCACGAGGCCGTTCTCGACCGCCCCGTCGTCGCTCTCGGGCTCGCACAGGTACACGGCGATCGCGCCGAGCGGCTGATCCGTGTCGACGCGGGACCAGCCCTCGGGGGCGCGCCGCGCCTCCTCGCGCCACCGCACGGCCACCTCGCCGACCCGGGCCGCCTCCAGGATGGCGCGGCCGCCCTCGGCGCCCAGCGACGCTACCTGGGCGACCTCGACGTCGTGGACGCCCTCGGCCGGCGCCACGCGGAGCCCGTGCCGGCGCAGGGCCTCGGCGATGGCGGGCGGCACCAGGTAGGCCCGCGGCCGGTCCACCACGGTGGTCCCCACGAACCGCGCGTGGTGCGGGATCCGCAGCGTGACGGGCGCGCCGTCGAACGTCCGCGGGCTGCGCGTGAGGATGTCGATCGGGGTCCCGGTCGGCTCCAGCCGGTAGCGGACCGCGACGCGGTCCGGCGGCCGCGCGCTCGCGGCGACCACCTCGCGGATGGCGTCCGCGTGCGCCGCGGCCCAGGAGAGGGTCTCGATCTGCCAGGCCGAGGCGGTCTGCACGCGCTCCTCGAACGGCAGGTAGCTGTAGCACTCGAGCAGGAGGTCGAGCCGGCCCGTGAGCCCGCGGTAGTTCGAGCCGAACCGCGGATGGTGCGGGTAGGTCATCCAGCCGAGCCCGACCGGCGCCGCGGGGTCGACCTCGCCGTCGGCGTCGAGCACGCGCTCGTCCTCGACGAAGTTGCCGTACCAGCAGCTGTCGAAGCCGCGCTTCTTCACCGCGGCGATCACATCGGGCACGAGGCGGTCGCGCACCATCGCGATCGGCTCGGCGCGGCCGGACTCGACGGTGTGCGGCACGTCGACCGTCATGTGGAACCGGTGCACCGAGCCGTTCGTCGCGTGGTTGTCGATCGTGAGGTCTGGCGCCCACGGGACGCACACGTGCTGCTGGAGCAGGCGCATCTCGGGCGCGGCCTGCCGGAGGTAGTCGCGGTTCAGGTTGATGCCCTGGCTCTGGGTGCGGGTGCCGACGACGGGACCTGGCTGACCGGCGAGCTTCTTCAGGTCCAGGCGGCGGTTCTGCGGGTCGAGCGCGTCGTTGCCGTCGGGGTTGAAGAGCGGCGCGACGAGGAGCACGAGCGTGTCGAGCCAGTCGGGGTGCCGGCCGTCGAGCAGGTCGCGGACGAGCGCGAGGCTCGCCTCCTTGCCCTCCACCTCCCCGGGATGGATCCCGTCGAGCATCAGCACCACGGGGCGACCGGCGCGGCGCGCCTCGGCCGGGGAGCGCACGCCGTCCTTCGACAGCACGAGCAGCGGCAGCTCGCGCCCGCCGGGGCTGGTCCCGAAGGTCGTCACGTGCAGGCGCGGGTCGTCGCGGGCCGCGAGCTCGCGCACGAACCGCATTACGTCCGCGTGCAGGGATGTCTCACGGAACCCGGTGGCTTCGGCGCGGGTGAGCAGCATGAGGTCGAGTTCTACCCCGCTGCCCCCGACGGCGGGCAGCTATCGACGTCGAAGCAGCGTCCGGGCGCCCGGTCCTCAGGCTCGGGCGACGTCGCCGGCGGCGCGCGGCTCCCCTGCCCCCGGGACGGGCCGGCGCGGCTGCCTCGCGCTGGCGGCGAGCTCGACATGCCCGGCTTCGCGATCGCGGGAAGACCGCGCGCGCGTGGCGGTTGCACGAGCTAGGCTTCGGTCGTGGGCTCCTCTGCGCGGGGCTCGCGAGGGATCAGGATGAGCACCATCGAAACCAGGTCGATCACCCGTGAGCTCAAGCTCCATGCGGCGTTGCTCGGAGGCTTCGTCGCGCTCCTCTGGAGCATCGAGATCCTCGATCTCGTCGTCTTCCATGGATCGCTCGACGCGCTCGGGATCCGCCCACGCACGGTCCCGGGCCTCGTCGGCATCGCGCTCGCGCCGCTGCTCCACGGCGGCTTCGCCCACCTCGCGGCGAACACGCTGCCCTTCGTCGGGCTCGGCTGGCTGATCATGCTGCGCAAGAAGCGCGATCTCCTCCTCGTAACGCTCGTCGCGGCCCTCGTGGGCGGCCTCGGCGTCTGGCTCCTCGGGGCTCCCTCGTCGGTGCACATCGGCGCGAGCGGCGTGATCTTCGGCTATTTCGGCTTCCTGCTCCTCCGCGGCTGGTTCGAGCGGAGCGCCCTCTCGATCGCGCTGTCGCTCGTCGTCGGCCTCGTCTACGGCGGGATGATCTGGGGCGTGCTCCCCACGCGGATGGGAATCTCCTGGGAGGGCCACCTGTTCGGCTTCCTCGGCGGCGTCCTCGCGGCGCGCCTCGTCGGCGGCCGCCTGCGCGCGCAGGCCGCCCGCGCCGGAGCACGGCCGCTCGCAGGCCGCCCGCTGCGCGGATGAGCCGATGAGCGCGCTTGCGCGGCCCGCCCCTGCGCCTCATCCCACGCGGATTCGATGAGCAACCCTGCGGTTCGCCTTTCTGTCATGAGCGTGGAGGAGCGGCTCGCCGCGGTGCATCGCGAGCTCGAGGCGTGCCGGGCGTGCCCGAGGATGATCGGCCCCGTCGTCCACGGCCCGGCCGTCCCCAGCCGGATCCTCCTCATCGGCCAGGCGCCCGGCCCGCGCGAGGGCAGCCTCGGCCGTCCGTTCGCGTGGACGGCGGGGCGCACGCTGTTCCGCTGGTTCGAGGGGGCGCTCGGCGTCAGCGAGGCGGACTTCCGGCGGCGCGTCTACATGTCGGCCGTCGCGCGCTGCTTCCCGGGCAAGGCCAGGGGCGGCGGGGACCGGAAGCCGGATCCCGAGGAGATCCTGCGCTGCCGGACGCACCTCGAGCGAGAGGTCGGGATCCTCGAGCCGCGGCTGCTCCTGCCGGTGGGAGGCCTGGCGGTGGAGCAGGTGCTCGGCCACAGAGGGCCGCTCGCGAGCGTGATCGGCGAGGTGCGCCGGGCGCGCTACCACGGCGTGGAGGCCGACGTCATCTGCCTGCCGCACCCGAGCGGCGCGTCGAGCTGGCACAAGACCGAGCCGGGGATCTCGCTCCTGCGACGCGCGCTGCGCCTCGTCGCGGAGCACCCGGAGACGCGGAAGACGTTCGCCGGCGCCTCCCCCGCGACGCCCGCAACGCCCGGCGAGCCGCCGTATTCCCGCTGAGACGGCGCTGCCCGGGGAGCGGCGGACACCGCGTCCGTGCAGGCCACGACGTCATGACGGGGCCGACCGGGTAGCGCCTGAGGCTCGCGAGACACGCCGGACGCGCTGCGCCCCGCACACCCTCGTCTCCAGGCATACCCAGATCGCATCGCGGTCGCCGGACGGATTGTCATTCTGGCAGGATGAGCCATTGTTCATGCAGCCGGCGTGTCCACTTTGGCAGAGCGACACCAGAACCCCCGCGATCCATGCGATGTGACGCCGATACGACCAGCCGCCGGCTGCTGGCATGAGGCTCGCATTCACTGGAGGCGTCGCGAAGACGCTGGCAGCGCCGGACATCACCGGACGCGCGCGGCGAGCGGGCGCTGGACGACGAGGCAGGTAGCACCATGATGCAGACTCTCCGGAAGATGAACGAAGGCAGCCTCCTCCAGCGCACCATGCTGCATATCGCCCTGTTCGTCCTCGGGTCGGCGAGCGTCGTGGCGCTGGCGAGCGTGCTCCTCGTGTCGACCGCGAAGGCCTTGCTGCCGCCTCACGACGCGACAGACACGGGCGCTGACAAGGCGGAGCAGGAGCAGGACGAGGAGTCGGGCGGTGATTCGAGCTCGCCCGAGGCCGCGGCGGGCGCCCCCGGCGCCAGGACGGGGACGAAGGCGCTCGCGCAGATGCGCCTGGCGAACCGCCGCGAGAGCGCGGTCACGCGGTGATCGTCGCGCCGCTCCTCCACCACCCCGCGCGCGAGAGCGAGAGCTCCAGGGAGGCGCACCCGACACGCGAGCGGCGCTCTCCCACAGTTTCCCTGCTGTAGGTTTCTTCTCCTTCTCTGAGCATCCTGCGACTGCCACACGCATCGCGCAGAGCAACACACAGCTGCCGTGGGCGGCGCGTCCGTGATAGCACCGCTGCGATGACGCAGCCCCCGAGCCCCCTCGCCACCCCCGTCGCATGGGACATGGTCGCCGACGATTACGCGGTCGACATCGTCCCGCACTTCGAGAAATACGCCGCCGACGCGCTCCGGCTCGCGGACGTCGAGCCGGGCGCCCGCGTGCTCGACGTGGCAGCCGGGCCGGGCACGCTCTCGCTGCTCGCCGCGCGGGAGGCGCGCGTCACCGCCATCGACTTCGCCCCCGCGATGGTCGAGCGGCTGCGCGAGCGCGCCGCGCGCGCGGGGCTCGCGGTGGACGCCCGCGTCGGCGACGGCATGGCGCTGCCGTTCGAGGACGGCTCGTTCGACGCCGCCTTCTCGATGTTCGGGCTGATGTTCTTCCCCGACCGCGACCGCGGCTTCCGCGAGCTCTTCCGGGTGCTGCGCCCCGGCGGCCGGGCCGTCGTCGGGAGCTGGACGCCGATGGACAGGGACCCGATCGCGGCGGAGCTCTTCTCGGCCATCCGGGCCGAGATGCCCGGGCTCCCGTTCGGAGAGGGCAAGGCGCCGCTCGGCGACCCGGACGAGTTCCGCGCCGAGATGGCGGCGGCGGGGTTTCGAGACGTCTCGGTGCGCGAGGTCGCGTACGCGATGGAGGCGGCCTCGACCGAGGAGCTCTGGGGCTCGATGCGCCGGAGCAACGCGCCGCTGGTGCTGCTGCGGGACAAGCTCGGCGCCGAGCGCTGGGACGAGGTCGCCCAGGCGATCCTCGCCAGGATGCGGGCGCGGTTCGGCGACGGCCCTCAACGCGTCTCGATGGCGGCCAACCTGGGTACCGGGACGCGGTAGCACCGCGCCACCCGGGTTCGTTCGCGATTCCTTGATAAGGGAGAGAATTTGAACCACAGAGGCACAGAGGGCACAGAGGAGAGAAGATTGAACATGAAGGCGGGAAGGCGGGAAGAAAACCTTAATAATCTTCCCGCCTTCCCGCCTTCATGTGGACTCTCTCCGGGCAAAGTTGACCACTACCAACTCTGTGCCTCTGTGCCTCTCTGTGGTTCGATTATTCTCCTGAATTCAGGGACGAGCTTGTCCTGTCAGAAGTCTGTCAGAAGTACTGAGCGAGGCTCTCCTTGGTGAAGCGCTTCAGCTCCGAGGTGCGCCCGGTCCTGATCTTCTCCACCCAAGCAGGGTCGTCGAGGAGGGAGCGCCCGACCGCGACGAGATCGAAGTCCCCGCGCTCGAGGCGGCGCACGAGCTCACCGAGGCCCCGGGGCGCGGAGCTCTCGCCGGCAAAGGCCGCCACGAAATCGCCGTCCAGGCCCACGGAGCCCACGGTGATGGTCGGCTTCCCGGTGATCTTCTTCGCCCACCCCGCGGTGTTCAGATCGGAGCCGGCGAACTCGGGCTCCCAGAAATGTCGCTGGGAGAGGTGGAACACGTCGGCGCCCGCCTCTGCCAGGGGCAGCAGCCATTGCTCCATCTCGTTCGGCGTCTTCGCGATCTTGAAGTCGTACGCGCCGACCTTCCACTGCGATAGACGGAGGATCACCACCATCTCCGGCCCGACGGCCTCTCGAACCGACCTGAGGACCTCCACGGCGAAGCGATTGCGCTCGCCGATGGTCTTTCCTCCGTACTCGTCGGTGCGCTGGTTCGTCACCTCGTAGAAGAACTGATCGATGAGGTAACCGTGGGCGCCGTGGATCTCGATGGCGTCGAAGCCGAGGCGCTTCGCGTCGGCCGCCGCCTTGCCGAAGGCCCGCACCGTGGCCTGCACGTCTTCACGAGACATGTTCGCGGGGCCTTCCAGATCCGCGGGCTGCTCGAGGCCGTTCCCGTTCCGATGCGCGAGGCCGACGTGCCACAGCTGCGGGGCCATCTTCCCCCCCTCCTCGTGCACGCGGTCGATGACCTTCTTCCATCCATCCAGCGCTTGTTCGCCGTAGAAGTGCGGGACGTCGCGGTAGTGAAGCTTGCCCGGCCGCTCCACGACCGTTCCTTCCGACAGGATCAGACCGACGCCGCCGGCAGCGCGCCGCGCGTAGTACTCGACGTTCGTTTCGCTGGGCGCGTTCCCCGGCGAGCGCTGGCGCGTCATCGGCGCCATGACGAACCGGTTCTCGAGCGTCAGCCTCTTGAGCTGAAATGGCTTGAACAGCGCGCTGACGTCCTCGCTCTTCTCTGGATGCTCGCTCGTCATCTCTCCGTCCCTTCTTCCATCCTCTGCTCGCTGCTCGCGTCACCGCGCCGCGACCCGCAGCGCCCCTGGCGCTCCGGTCACGCGCGCGACGAGAGCGACCGCATCGCCGAGAAGGCCTGCGCGAACAAGCAGGCCATTTACGCCTACTTCGGCTCGAAAGGAAGACCTGTTCCGGTGCGTGCTCCAGGAGCGGTGCGAGAGCGCGCTCGACGCCGTGGCCCTCTGAAGACGATGACGAAGAAGAAGCGATAGAGAGGTCGAGCGCGGGAGCGCTCTCCGGGATCGCCCCTGCGTGGCGGCGGGTGATCTGCGGGATCGCCCCTCGGCGCGCGGGGGCGATCTCACGGATCACCCCCGGCTCCCTTCGGATCCCCGCGAAATGATTACGAAACCTGGCGGGACGTGGCCATGCGACCGGTGCGGCCCAGCAGGAACGCGACGTGCAGTGTCGCCCCAGGAGAGGCGCCCCGGGACTCAGGGCGCACCGCAACGACGAGGAGGGCTCATGGCTCGCAAGATCTACGTGGGTGGTCTGGCGCTGGCGCTGGGGTGGACCCTGCTGCTGGGGGGGTGTCTGGTCGCCGACAACGAGACGGCGATGACCGAGGACAGCGTCGAGGACTCGGACGCGGTCATCGTCTCGAGCATCACCGAGGGGGACTACGTCATCCGCTCGGTCGCCACCAACAAGTGCCTCGACGTGCCCTCGGCCAGCACCGCCGACGGGACGCGGATGCAGCAGTGGACCTGCAACGGCTCGAACGCGCAGAGGTTCCACATCTCGCCGACCACCGACGGCTATTGGAAGATCGTCAACGTCAACAGCAACAAGGCGCTCGACGTGCGCGACGTGAGCACCGCGCCGAACGCGGTCATCCATCAATGGACGTACGTCGGCGGCGCCAACCAGCAGTGGAAGCTGGTCAATCGAGGGGGCACCGAGTTCAGCATCCACGCCCGCCACACCGACCAGGTCGTCGACCTGGCGTGGGGCAACGCCGCGGACGGGACGGACATCCTGCAGTACCCCTACGGCGGCACCACCAACCAGCGCTGGACGCTCGACCGGGTGAGCGGGGGCACCTCCACCGGCGGCGCCCGCACGCTCAAGGTCATCAACAACTGCTCGGCGCCGATCTGGGTCGCCCACTCCACCAACGTGGAGGGCGCGCAGAACGTCAAGCTCACCCGCGGCGCCGCGTACACGTACAACGTGCCTGAAGGCGGCATCAGCGCGACGCGCTTCTGGCCGAAGACCGGCTGTGACGAGAGCGGCCGCAACTGCACCACGGGCGACAGCGTCGCTCCCTGCCCGGCCGGCGGCTGCCAGCCGCCGTTCGAGTCGAAGTTCGAGGCCACCTTCGCGGCCAAGGGGAGCGCGGCCCAGACCTGGTACAACCTCAGCCAGGTGGACGGCTATACCCTGCCCTTCAAGGTCGTCCCCAGGGGCGTCGGCGCCGAGCAGGGCAGCTGTATCACCTCGGACTGCTCCGGGCTGTCGCTGGCGCAGTGCCCCGGCGACGAGGATCTCGGCAACGGCCAGTTCCCGGCGTACGCGCACCAGGACCTCCGGGTCCGCGACAGGAACGGCGTCGTGGTCGGCTGCATGGCGCCTTGCAAGAAGTGGAATTATCCGGCGCCCTGGGGCCTGGGCCAGCCGGAGAGCGCCGATCCCGGGCTCCACCTCTGCTGTCCGACGCCCATCGATCCGGCCACGGGCCAGTGCACCGCCGCCAACGCGTGCATGACGTCCGACGCGTGCCGGAACACCGCGGACCCGCGCAGCGTGGAGCACACGGACTACGTGCTGCGGATGCACGACATGTGTCCCACCGCGTACAGCTATGCTTACGACGACGCCGCCGGGCTCCACGCCTGCTCGTCGGAGACGAGCTTCGAGGTCACCTTCTGCCCTTGATCGACGATCGGCGCTGCCCGCGGCGCGACGTCGCAGGCTAAGGCACGACGCGGAGCGTGCGCGACGCGACGAGCGCCTTGCAGAGGGCGATCCGGTCGTCGAGGTCGAGCCCGGGGAGCTCGCGCACGTAGAAGATGCCGTGCCGGGCGATGAAGCGCAGCGCGGCCTCGCCCCAGGCGTCGATGCGGACGAGCACCGCGTCGCCGTCGACGAGCTCCGCCTTGCCGTCCTTCAGCCGCACCGACACCTCGCGATCCCGGATCACGCGCCGCGGGCCGCACACGGACGCCGCGTCGTTCCACACCTCGGGCGGCGGCTCGCCGTAGAGCGCGCCGTACGCGGCGACGAACTCGTCCCACGTCGCCTCGCGGACCGCGTGCGTGACCGGCGCGTTGCCGGGCGCGTGGTGCAGGAAGCGGCCGAAGAAGCGCTGGCAGAAGTCGGCGTACTCGATCGTGAACAGGACGAACTGGTGCCATGCCTCGTCGACGCGCAGCGAGAACATCGGATAGGCGCGGGTGCGGTCCGACTCGACCAGCCAGAGGTAGCGCGCGAGCTCCCGGAACAGCACCTCGGCCTCGTGCTCGGTGGCCACGGTCTTGTTCATCAGCAGCTTGGAGATCACGAAGGGCGCCCGGTAGGCGAAGAGATCGGGCCGCCTGCGCGCGCTCGACGTGCTCGACGTGCTCGACGTGCTCGACGTGGAGAGTTCCGTGTGCATGAGTTCCATGGGTCAGTTCTCCTGGGCTTCGAGGGGCTGAAAGGTCCCCCAGTCGACGAGCGCGCGGGCGAGCGCGAGCTGCTCCGCCTCGGCGAGACCGGGGATGTCGCGGGGGCGGAGCTCGCCGGCGGCGGAGAGCGCGCGGAGCGCGGGCGCGGCCCACGCATCGACGCGGAGCAGGGGCTGCGCGCGGCCGCCGCAGCGCGCGAGGAGCTCGGCGTGGCCCGCGCCCTGAGCCACGTCGAGGTCGACGCCAGGCCACCGGCGCGCGAGGACCGTTTGCGCGTCGAGGTCCTCTGTCCGGCCGAGCGCGCGGGCGGCGCGCCGCCGGGTCCCGGCGTCGCCGCGGGCGTGGAGGCGGGCGAGGAGCGCGGCGGCCGCCGGGCCCCGCCGCGCGAGGGCGTCGACCTGCGCCCGGCGCACGCACTCCCGCTCGTGCCCGAGGAGCGCCGCCGACAGCGCATCTTCCGCTGCGGCCCGCGGCGCCGGGGCGCTCAGCCCCTCGATGGGGCCCACCTGCTCCTCGAGCACGGGACCGTCGTGAGGGCCGAACAGGTGCAGCGAGATGGACCAGCTCCGGGTCGGGTTCCGCGGATCGTGGATGCACGGCCCGTGGATGTGTCCGACCCGCCCGGCCTCCGCGGAGAACAGGCGCTTCGGCACGAGCCGCCGCGCGCGCACCGTCTCGTCCAGGTCGAAGGTCGCCACGTCGAGCGCGTTGTGGAGCACCGCCGTGACCGTCCAGTCCGAGTGCTCGTGCGCGCCCGCCGCGCGCCCCGGACGCCAGTACGCGAACGCCATGCGGACGCCGAGCCCGGGGACCACGTGGAACGGCGCGAGGTCCGGCGCGCCGTCCCGCCGCTCGATCTCGAGCGCGAGGAGCTCCAGCGGGAGCTCGTCGTCCGAGAGCCCGGCCCGGACCGCGCCCTCGACCGCGCGGACATGATCGCGCGGCGGCCGGATGCGGTCCTCGGCGCGCGGGAAGTCGAGCTGCCCGAACAGGGCCGTGAGCTCGGCGAGCCTCATGGCGCGATCCGGAGGATGTCGCCCTTCACGAGCGGACGGCAGAGCGCCACGCGGTCGCCGTCCTCGAGGCCGGGGAGCTCGCGGACATAGAAGTGGTCGCAGTCGACGATGAACTGCAGCGCTTCCCTGGCCCACGCGTCGATGCGCAGGAGGACGCGCGGCGGCTCGAGCGACCACACGAGCTCCGCCATCCCCTGCTCGACCTGCACGAAGATGGGGCGGCCGAACTTCACGCGGATGAGGCGCGTGTCGAGCGTCACCGCGAGCTCGTCTCTCCACGCCTCCGAGATGGGCCCGAACAGCGCCTCGTACTCGGCGCGGTACTGGGCGAACGTCATCTCGGGGCGCGCGCCGAGCTCGCCGCGAGGGGCGGTGTTGGCGGTGTGGTGGACGAACTCGCCGAAGAAGCGGTGGCCGAAGGCCGCGTACTCCTCGGTGAAGAGGACGAACTGGTGCCAGACCTCGTCGATCCGCCGCGAGAACATGGGGACCTGACGGGATCGGTCCGCGCGGCAGACGAAGATGTACTTCTTCACCTCGTCGAAGAGCCGCGCCGCCTCCTCGCTGGAGGAGGCCATGCGGTCCTTGACGAGCTTCTCTTCGAGCCACGGCGCACGGAAGGAGAGCAGCTCGGGGATCATCGACGTTTCCATCGACGGTGGCTCGGTGCGAAGTCCGTGCCGCGCGCGGGATCGCCGCGCTCCCCGTCCGGGCGCGGCGCTCGGGAAGGTCGATTCCCGAGGCGCTTCCCCAATTGGGAAAGGAATTGCCCAAGCCGCCCGGGAGGGGCCGTTTCACCGCGAAAACCGCGGTGGCACGGCCGCTGCACTAGCCCTCATCGCACGACGTCGAGTGCGCAACTGAAAATAACCAACCATCCACGGAGCGATCACCATGAGCGAGCAGATCAAGATCGAGGTCGAGGGCGAGATCGAGCAGAAGCAGGAGAAGATCGAGGAGCGCCCTGCGCGCCTGACGGTCGAGGTCCCCACGGACCTCCAGGCCGGCGCCAACGTCGTCTGTACCTGCCCGCCCGGCTGCTGCTGCTGACAAGCCCGCGAGGGGCCGCGCACCGCTGCCCGCGGCGACCGGCCCCTCGATCCTGACGGCACGACACGACCGCGAAGGCCCGCGCTGCGATGAGCAGCCGCGGGCCTTTCCGCGAAGGCCCGCGCTGCGATGAGCAGCGGCGGGCCTTTCGCGTTTTGACCGGCTCAGCGCGCCCGGGCCGGGCGGCGGGCGAGATCCGCCTCGATGAGCGCCCGGAACGCCGCCACCGCGGGGTTCGGCTGATCGCGGCGCCACACGGCGCCGACGCGCCAGAGCGCCTCCGCCGGAGGGAGCCGCAGCGCCGCGACGCGCGCCGAGCGCGCCTTCATCGCCGACGCCGGCACCAGGGCGACGCCGACCCCCGCCGCCACGAGCGCGAGCACGGTGGCGAGATCGCGCGCCTCCTGCGCGACGCGCGGCCGGAAGCCGAGGTGCGCGCAGACGCGCAGCACGTGGTCGTAGAAGCTCAGCGACACGGCGCGGGACACCACGACGAACGGCTCGTCGCCGAGCGACCGCAGGCCGGCCGCCTCGATGGCCGCGGCGCGCCCGCGCGGCACCGCAGCCACGAGCCTGTCGCGCACGACGGCGAGCGACGCGAGGTCGGGCGGCGCCGGCAGCCGCGCGAAGCCGAGGTCGAGCGCGCCGGCGCGCAGCGCCTCGAGCTGGGCGGGCGTCGACATGTCCTGGAGGTCGATGTGCACGTCCGGAGCCCGCTGGCGGAAGCGCACCACGACGCGCGCGACGAGCGCGGCGGACGTGACGCCGAAGCCGAGCCGCAGCGCGCCGGCCTCTCCGCGCGCGATCCGCCGCGCGCGCGAGAGCGCCTGGTCGGCGTCGCGCAGGAGCGCGCGCGCGTCGTCCGCGAACTGCCGGCCCAGCGCCGTGGGCGCGACGCCGCTGCGGCCGCGCACGAAGAGCGCCCCGCCCAGCTCTTCCTCGAGCTGCTTGAGCTGCTTGCTGAGCGCGGGCTGGCTGACGTGCAGCGCCCGCGCCGCGCGCCCGAAGTGCAGCTGCTCGGCCAGCGCCGCGACGGCCCGGAGGTGGTGGAGGTCCATTCGATTCCTCCAGGTTATCGAACCCGGCGCGAGATGTCATTGGACGCATCGAACGCCCGACCCCAACTTCCGGACAGGCAGAGTTCCCGGGGGACACGCGACCAGGCGCCTCGCCGCGTTGCCGCGCGCGAGGGGCCTCTCACCGCCGAGGAGACCTATGGAACCAGGGTTCGTGATCGAGACCGATGGCATGCTTGCGCCCGCGCATCCCGGCCGGGGCGGAGCGGCGACTCGCCGCCGTCCCGGCGCGGCGCCGGCGCTCCCCGCGCCGCGCTCCGCGCCGCCCCACCTGCGCGCGGCCCGCATCGGCGTCGGGGCGACGTTCTTCGCGTACGGCGCGGCGTTCGCGAGCTGGATCGTGCGCATCCCCACGGTGCGGGAGGATCTCGCGCTGAGCCCGGCGGCGCTCGGCGGCGCGCTGTTCGGCGCCTCCGCGGGCGCGCTCGTCGCGATGCCGCTGGCCGGCTGGCTCGTCGAGCGCGCCGGCAGCCGGACGCTCATCCGGGTCGCGCCCCTCGCGCTCGGCGCGGCGCTCGTGCTGCCCGCGCTCGCGTCGAACCTGCTGGAGCTCGCGCTCGCGCTCGTCGCGATGGGCCTCGCGGGCGGCGCGCTCAACCTCGCCGTCAACGCGCAGGGCACCGCGGTCGAGCGCGCGTACGGGCGCCCGATCTTCGCGTCGTTCCACGGGCTCTACAGCCTCGGCGGGCTCGCCGGCGCGGCGCTCGGCGGGGCGCTCATCGGGCGGGGCGTCCCGACCCTGGCTCACCTGGCGGCGACCGGCGCGGCGATCGCCGCGCTCGCGTGGTGGGCGACGCGGCACGCGCTCCCCGCGGCTCCCGCGCCGGCGGCCGGGCCCGCCGCCGCCGGCAGCCGGCCCGGCCTCCGCGCGCTCGCGCCGGTCGGCGTCATCGCGTTCTGCGTGCTCGTCGGCGAGGGCGCGGTCGCCGACTGGAGCGCCGTCTACCTGCGCGATGTCGTCGGCGCCTCGCCCGCGGCGGCCGCCGCCGGCTATGCGGTGTTCTCGATCGCGATGACGAGCGGCCGGCTCGTGGGCGACCGGCTCGACGCCGCGCTCGGGCCGCGCCGGCTCGTGTACCTCGGCGGCCTCGCCTCGGCGCTCGGGCTCGGGCTGGCGCTCGCGGCCCCGGGCTTCTGGACGGTGCTCATCGGCTTCGCCGGCGTCGGCGCGGGGTCGTCGGTGGTGTTCCCGATCGCGCTGCGCGCCGCGAGCCGCGACGGCGGCCCCGGGTCCGACGCGGCCATGGCGGCGGTCTCGACCGCAGGCTTCCTCGGCTTCCTGATGGGTCCGCCGCTCATCGGCCTCACCGCGTCGTACGTGTCGCTCCGCGGCGCGCTCGTGTGGGTCGTCCTCGCGAGCGCCGTGATCGCCGTCCTCTCGCCCGCCGTGCAGCGGCGGGCCGGGGCGCTCGCCGGCGGGCGGTGACCGCGTTGCGGGGAGAGCCGCGCGCGGCCGCGGAGCACAGCTGAAGCACGTCCGAGCAGCAAGCCTGGGAAGGTCGATTCCCGAGCCGCTTCCCCAACTGGGAAAGGCGTTGCCCAAGGAGGGCCGCAGGTTGCCCGAAGGAGGCCGCTACAGCGCGAAAACCGAGGTGGCACGACGGCTGCACTAGCCCTCATCGCGCGACGTCGAGCGCGCAACTGGAAATAACCAATCCGCCTACGGAGCAATCACCATGAACGAGCAGATCAAGATCGAGGTCGAGGGCGAGATCGAGCAGAAGCAGGAGAAGATCGAGGAGCGCCCTGCGCGCCTGACGGTGGAGGTCCCCACCGATCTCCAGGCCGGCGCCAACGTCGTCTGTACCTGCCCGCCCGGCTGCTGCTGCTGACAGGCCCGCGAGGGGCCGCGCACCGCCGCCCGCGGCGACCGGCCCCTCGATCCTGACGGCACGACACGACCGCGAAGGCCCGCGCTGCGATGAGCAGCGGCGGGCCTTTCGCGTTTGGGCTGCGCGGACGTGCCCTCCGCGATGTCCCCGGACGAGGAGGCCCGCTGACGCAAGCAGCACGTGAGGGGAATGGAAAGACGCGTGAGCCGTGCGATTTTATCGACGGATTTCATCGCTCGGGCGGCACTTGCGTGCAGACCCGTACGCCTCGAGATGCGCAGTGCCCGGGGAGCGCCGCACAGTACTGTGAACCATCCACGCCCTCACGGATGCGCGATGACCACCAGCGCCGGCGCCCTCTCGATCACGGCGCCCACGCACTCGCGGGCCGTGAGCGGATCCAGCGCGCCGAAGCTCTCGTCGAGGATCACCGCGTCCGCGCGCTGCAGCAGCGCGCGCGCCAGGAACAGCCGGCTCCGCTCGCCGTGCGAGAGCTGCCACCCCGTCTCGCCCACGACCTGATCGAGCCCCGACGGCATCCGGTCGAGCAGCGGCCCCAGGCCGAGCTTGCGGCAGACGCTCTCCGCCTCCCGGCGGTCCTCGGGCGACGCGGGCCAGGCGCGGCCCATGAGCAGGTTGAACGCGAGCGTCCCCGAGAGCACGTGGTTGTCGTGGAACTGCGGCGCGCTCGCGACGCGGCTGCGCCACGCCGCGCCGCCCAGCGTCCGCCGATCGAGGCCGCGGAGGAGCACGAGCCCCGACGCCGGCGCGTGCAGCCCGCTGAGCACGCCGGCGAGCGTCGACTTGCCGCCGCCAGACCGCCCCTCGAGCAGCAGCCGGTCGCCTTTCGACAGGACCAGACCGCAGTCGCGGAGGACAGGCTCGCCCCCTTCCCCGTAGCGGAACGACACCCCGCGCGCCTCCAGGATCACGTCCGACGTCGCGGGCCGCCCGAGCACGGCCTGCGGGATCCCGGGCGGCTCTCGGTCGGCGGCCGCCGTGAAGAGCCGCGCGATCGAGCGCCACGAGACGGCCGCGGAGAGCAGCGCCCCGAGGCTCGTCGCCAGCATCGCGAACGCCGCCTGCGCCTGGAGGATCCCGCCCGTCGCGACGACCAGCGGCCCGACGGTCACCCCGCCGAGCACCGCCGGGACGAGCCCGAGCAGCCCGAGCGCGAGCCACCCGCGCGCCGGCAGCGACGAGAGGAGATCGCCCACCCGGTCCATCGCGCGCGAGGCAACGTGATAGCGCTCGAGCACCGCGTCCTCCTCGACGTGGTGCAGCTGCGGCAGCTCCTGGGCGACGCGCGTCCGGTGCCCGACCACGTTCTCCACGAAGCCGCTCGTGATCGCGAACCGCTCGCCGGTCCACGCCGCCCGCTGGCGCGCGAACCGCCGCGCGAGCAGCGCCACGACGAACGCCCACCCGAACAGCAGCGCGACGTGCAATCCGCCCCCCGCGCCCGCGGCGAGGACCACCGCCGCGCTCGCGAGCTGCACCACCCCGACGATCGCCCCGAGCGCGCCGCCGAGCCCCGCCGTCTCGACCGCCTCCGACTCGGAGACCATCGCCAGGAGCGCGCCCGACCCGCGCGTCCGGATCGCCGCCGGATCCAGGCGGAGCGCGCCGCAGAGCAGGCGCTGCTTGAGGAGCGCGGCGACGTCGATCGTCAGCAGCCCGCCCGTCCACGACGCGAACAGCTGCACGAAGATCCCTGACAGGGACAGGAGCACCCACGCGACGAGCCACCCGGGCTGCACGTCGCCGTCGAGCGCGCCCGCGCCGATCAACCACCACGCGAACACCCCGAGGGCGATCTGCAGCGCGGCGGCGCCCAGGAAGACCGCGCCCCGGCGGAGCACGCCGCGCATCGACAGCAGGCGCCGGAAGCTCGACCCGGGGTCAGCGCGCAGCAGCCACATACCGCTGATCGGCTTGTCCGCGACGAGCTGGGCGAGCAGCTCGGCGCGCGCCCGCGCCGCGCGCCGCGGGGAGACGCGCGCGGCCGCGAGCCATTTGTCCACGTGCGACGCGGGGCGGTCCTCGAGGTGGGCCGACAGCGCCCGCCGCACGGTCTCCAGCGGTACCCGCGCCCGCGTGAGCGCCGGCGTCAGCACCGAGAGGCCCCGCCCGCTCGTGGACGTCACCGCCAGGTATCCCTGCTCGACGCGCACGATCGACGGCCCGAGCGACGCGATCGCGCGCGGCAGGTCGGCGAAGCTCGACTCGACCGCCTCCGCCTCGACGCCCATGCAGCCCGCGTACGCCTCGATCCACGCGGTCGGGTCGCTCGCCGGCGGCGCGCCCGGCGACGACGCCGCGCCGCTCGCGAGCCCGCACGCGGCCGTGAGCGCGCTCATCGCCTGCCCGAGCGCGGCCGGCTCCCACGCGACAGCGGCCAGCGCCGCCGCGCGATCGGTCTCGTCCGCCTTCATACAGCCTCCTCGAGCAGCCGCCCGCTCTCCATCGTCGCGCTCCGGAAGCGACCCTTCGACCACACCTCGTCGCGCGCCCGCGCGTCCGCGTCGGCCAGGGCGCGGTAGCGGCTGCGCGGGTCCTCCATGAGCTCGCGCGGCGCGCCGTCCTCCACCACCTTGCCCCCCTCGATCACGAGCACGCGATCGAAGCCGAGCGTGTCCATGACGTCGTGGCTGACGAAGACCAGCGTCGCGCGCCGCCAGTGCTCGCGCGCGCGGGCGAGGAGCGCCCGGCGCCGCTCGCGCTCCAGCCCGCGGAACGGCTCGTCGAGGAGCACGAGGCGCGCGTCGCCCTTCATCAGCGCCCGCGCGAGGCGCACGCGCTGCCCCTGCCCTCCGGAGAGGCGCGCGCCGCCCTCGCCGATCGCCGCCTGCAGCCCGTCGGGCAGGCTCTCGAGGACGTCGGTCAGCTCGGCCTGGCCCATGGACTGCGGCACGCGCGCGAGGGCGTCGCCGGCGTGGCCGAAGGTGATGTTCTCGAGGAGCGTGCGGTTCCAGAGCTGGATGGCCGGGTCCACCCACGCGGTCCCGCGGCGGAGGCGCGCGACAGCCGCGTCGTCGAAGGGCCGCCCGTCGACGAGGAGCTCGCCCCGCGCCGCCCGGAGCCACCCGAGCAGCAGCGAGAGCAGCGACGATTTCCCCGCGCCCGAGCTCCCCACGATCGCCACGTGCTCCCCGGCCGGGACGCTCAGCGAGACATCGGAAAGGAGCGTGTGGCCGCCCGCCTGCACGCTGACGCCCCGCAGGTCGATCGACGCCGCGCCCGCGGCGCCCGGGGCCCCCGGCGCGACGCCCTCGCCCGGCGCGGCGCCGTCCCCCGTGTCGCGCGGAACGTCCATCTCCGGCGCCGCCAGCGGCGCGAAGAGGCGCACGGACGCGTTGCGCACGTTCTTCCAGCCGAGGAGCGCCGCGACGAGCTCCTGCGCCACCACGGGCAGGCGCAGCGACCAGAACACGAGCAGGAGCAGCGCCGCCGGCGGCCCGCCGGAGACGACGTATCCGCCGACGATCGCGACCGCCACCGCCGTGCTCGCGAGCCCCTGGACCGCCTGCATCGCGGTCGACTGCGCGTGCACCAGCCGCCCCGTCCGCGCCCACTCGACGAGCAGCGCCTCGTGCTCGCGCCGCACCGCCCGCTCCGCGCCGTGGACGCGGATCGGCACCACGCCGAGCAGCGCGTCGAGGTAGAACCGCTCGAGCGACGCCGCGTGCGTGCGCAGCCGCATGAGGCTCTCGACGAGCGGCCGCCGCGCGAGGTACGGGGCGACGAGCGCGACCGCCGCCGCCACGAGCGACAGCCGCGCCCCGCCCGGGTAGAGCCAGAGGACGCCGAGCAGCGTCGCCGCGAACGAGAGCCCCGCGCGCGCGATGCGCGAGAAGAGCGCCGGGGCCTCGCGCATCAGGTGCATCGCGTGGCCCCGCGCGGTCATGTCCGAGGTGGGCCGGCTGCGCAGGTAGCGGTCCTCGAGGCGCGGCAGCTTCTCCAGGAAGGCCGCGCGGAAGCGCACCTCCAGGGCGCGGCCGAGGCGAGAGACCGCGTGGGCCGCGAAGAGCTCGAGCAGGAGGCCCCCGGCGGCGAACGCGACGAGCGCGAGCAGCCCGAGCGCGCGCTGGTAGTCGACGGTGATGTGCTTCACGGCGTCGAACAGACCGCGCAGGACGACAACGTCGATCGCGGCGATGGCCGCGCTCGCCGCGAGCGCCACGAAGACGAGCGCGAGCGCCCGGCCCGCGTCGGCGCGCAGCATCCAGAAGAAGAGCCGGGAGGGCGACGGCGTCGGCAGCTCCAGCTCGCGGCGGACGGGCGCCGGGAGCACCGCTGTCGCGACAGCGCGCGGCGCCTGCTCCGCCGGCGCGGCCGGCGGCGCCGCGCTGCCGCGGTAGCTCGGCGGCGGCGGCGTGCGCTCCACCGGCGCGGCCGCGCGCGCCCCCGCGCCCACGGCGGCGCCGGCCCCGGCCGCGCCCACGGCGGCGCCGGCCCCGACCGCGCCGCCCTCGCGCTGGGCGAAGTGCACGATCACGGCGCCGTGCACGAGGAGCTTCCCCTGCCCCTTCCCCTCCGTCGCCCAGAAGAACCCCTTCGGGATCGCGCCCGCCTCCCCGGCGAGCGCCCGGTCGAAGACGCCCTCGAGCACGCGCTGCGCCTCCCCCCCGCGCGAGATCGCGCCGCCGCGGACCAGCCGCGCCGCCATCCGCACCGCGGCGTCGAGCGCCGCGAACGGCCGCCACCCCGGGTCGGCGTCGGCGCGGGCGATGAGCGCCTCCCCGCCCGCGCCCGACACGCCCAGCGCGCGCAGCTTCGCGCGGAGCGGCCCGAGCGAGTCGTCGGACGACACCCACCGCCGCCACCTCTCGATCGAGATCGGGATCGGGAAGTGCGGCATGTCCTCCATGAAGCGCTCGCCGTGAACCCAGCGGCGACCGCTCCCGGGGTCGAGGATCTGGACGAACGGCCCGAGCCTGCGCCAGACGACGACGAAGTGCAGCGTGTCGCCCGCGCCACGCTTGACCACGATCGCGGGGAGGCAGTCGGCCTCGGGCAGCAGAAAGCTGTCGTGCGGGACCACCATCTCGGCGGTCGCGAGCCCGAGCTCCTGCCCGAGCGCGGCGAGCGCGTCGATCGACGTCCCGTCGACGTCCGTCTGGCACCTGTCGCGGAGCCACTCGTAGTGCACGTCGACGCCGAACCCCTGGAGCACGGCCTTGAGCGCGGCCGGCCCGCAGTCCATGAGCGACGTCTGCAGCACCTCGGGCACGAGGAACGCGCGCTTCATCGCGGACCTCCCGGCGCCACGGCGCGCAGCAGCAGCGTCCACGGGGAGACGCGCTCCACCTCGACCTCGGTCGTCCCCGGCATGCCGTGCTGCACCGGGATCGACCCCGCGCTGTCCGGCCGCACGAGGAGCTCGACGCGGATCGCGCCTTCGAACGGCTCGCTCGCCACGTGGGACACCTCCCCCTCGAGCATCCCGAACTGCGTCCACGCGAAGCCGTCGAGGCGCATCCGCGCCTTCTGGCCAGGGACGATGCGCCCCACCGCGTCGGAAGGCGCGAAGAGCGCGACAGCGTGCACGTCCTCGCCCGGCACGACCGTCGCCACGACGTCGCCGGGCTTCAGCACGTCGCCCACCTGGAGCGCGGCGATGTTCCCGAGCTTGCCCGCGATCGGCGCGCGGATCTTCCGCCGCTCGATCTGCGCGAGCGCCGTGTGCACCGCGGCCTCGGCCGCCCTCTGCTCGGCGAGGAGATCGCCGAGCGAGCGCTCGAGCTCGGCGACGTGGGCCGCCGCCTGCCGCTCGTCGTGGCGCCGCGCCACCGACAGCCGGTGCAGGTCGGCGCGGGCCCCCTCGGCCTTGAGGAGCTCGTCGGCGGCGCGCGTCTTCGCCTGCAGGTGATCGGCCTTCGAGGCGAGCTGCTCGTCGCGCAGCCGCTCGGAGATGGCGCGGAGCTCCTCGCCCTGCGCGGCGGCCAGGTCCCGCTGGCGCAGGTCGATCCTCGCGCGCGCAATCGACGCGTCGGACAGCCTGTCCTGCCACGCGCGCACCTCCTCCTCGACCGCGATCTGGCGCCGCACCGCCTCGAGCTTCGGCGCGAGCACGGCCACCTTGGTCTGCTCCTCCTCGAGGCGCTTCTCCTCGACGGCGGCGTCCAGCTCGACGAGCACCTCGCCCTGCTCGACCTCTCGCCCGAGCTCCACGCGGACGACCGACACGCGCCCTGGCTCGGCGGCGGCCACGCGGTGGGCCATCCGGCTGACCTCCAGGCGCGCCTTCGCCGTCGTGGCGTAGACCGAGACGCGCGCCGCGTGCATCCAGGCCGCCCAGGCGCCGAGCACGGCGAGGATCACCGCGAGGCGCACCCAGGTCCTCGACCCGCGCTCGATCTCGAGCGATCGCATGGTGCGGAGGAACGGCGAGGCCACGTCAGCACTCCTCCAGCGCGACCTTCTTCCGGGGTCGCGCGATGCCGTAGGCGTTGAGCTTGTTGGTGAGCGTGCGCCGCGACACGCCGAGCAGCTCGGCGGCGCGCGTCTGGTTCTGGCGGGTCTGGTCGAGCGCGGCGACGATGCGATCTCGCTCGAACAGGCGCACGTCGCCCCTGATCCCGGCGACCTCGACGTGGACGCGCGGCGCCTCGAGCATCAGGTGGGCCGCGAGGATCGGCCCCCCCTTGGACATGACCACCGCGCGCTCGATCACGTGGCGCAGCTCCCGGATGTTCCCCGGCCATGTATGGGCGAGCAGCGCCGCCGTCGCCTCGGGCGCGAGCCGCGGCGCCGGGCGCTCGAGCCGGCGCGAGAGGCGCGCCGCGAAGAGCTCCGCGAGCGGGAGGATCTCGGTGATGCGGGCCCGGAGCGGCGGGATCCGCAGCGTGACGGCGTTGAGGCGGAAATAGAGGTCCTGGCGGAAGTCCCCGTCCCTCACCATCTGCTCGAGATCGCGGTGGGTCGCCGCGATGACGCGCACGTCCACGCGCCGCGGGCGCGTGCTCCCCACGCGGACGATCTCGCCGTACTCCAGCGTGCGGAGCAGCTTCGCCTGCGTGCGCGGGGACAGCTCCCCGACCTCGTCGAGGAAGAGCGTGCCCTCGTGCGCGGCCTCGAACAGCCCCTCACGGGGCGCCACCGCCCCGGTGAACGCGCCGCGCTCGTGCCCGAACAGCTCGCTCTCGACGAGCGACTCCGACAGGCTCGCGCAGTTGACCTTCACGAACCGATCGCGCGTGTGCCGCGACATGCCGGCGATCCACTCCGCCACGACCTCTTTCCCCGTCCCTGTCTCGCCGAGGATCAGGACCGGAAGCGGCGTGGGCGCCACGGTCTCGAGGGCGTCGCGCAGGCGCCGCATCTCCGGATCGAGCGCAAGAAAACCGTTGTTACAGTCGTCCACCATGAACGCTCCCCATCACACGGAATGCGTGATTCACGTCTCCCACGGAACCCCGCGGCCATCGCCGCACGGCCACCCCGCGGCGCATCACCCCTCGGCAGGGCGACGCAAAACCCTCTGATATAACTCTCACCCTCGTACGCTGACAGACCGCGGTTGGTTTCGACGATGTCGCCGGCGCCTGCGGGCCGCCCGGAGTCCAGCGCCACGGCGGGCGGCTCCGCTGGAGACGACACGCTGCTGTTGGCCATCCTCCGATGCTGCGAAGGGCCTCTCGCCGCGGCGTCGCCGGAGCCTCCGCGCGGGCCGCGCGCGGCGCTCGGTCGCCGCGCCGGCGAGAGGGGTCGGAAGCGTGTCCAAGCAAGTCGGTGGCCAACGCCTCAGCCCGCCGGCGGCGTGCTGTCCGCCGCGGAACCGGCGGGGGCCTCGGGTCAGGTCTGCACGACGATCTCTGCAGAACCGGCGCAACCTGGACCAAAGCCGCACAATCCGTGCGGCGCCGGAGACCGCTGCACCGAGGTCTTGACGGACGGCGATCGGGCCGGCGCTCCGGCTCGGCGTGGTTGCGCGGAGCACCGTCGGCGCCTGCGCGTGGCCGTCGAGCGGCTGCCCCACGAGGTGGTCGCGCGTCGAAGCGAGTTCACGGCCTGAGGGCTGCAGCCTCCAGCTGAGGGCGGAGGCCACCACCAGCGGGATGGATCATGGAAAGTCGCGCGATCGCACGGCAATCAGGCCGCGAGCTCAGCTTCGAGGTGGCCGGCCGGCCGGCCAGCTGGCCGGATAGCGCAGGTGTCCTGTCGCGCGCGACCGCGAGACCGAGCGTCACGTCCTGCGGTTGGCCTCACCTGCCAGACTCTTCCACTCCCAGAACCACATCACGATGCCGTCCGCCGCCGCGGAGCCGGTCATCGTCCACTCCCCATCAGCCCTCACGTGGTCTGGCTCCTGCGGGTCGTCGCAGTAGGCGTTGCCGTTCGTCAGCCTGCCGTAACGCCCGAGGGTCGTCGCCCTGATCAAGCCGCTCATGAGCTGTCACCTTTCCGCCGCCGCGGGCGCGCGGTCAACCACCTGTCCGCGAGCGGTTGGCGGCGCGCGCCGCGCGGCGCGCGCTGAGCGCTGCGGGCGCCTACCGCATGACGCCGAGCGCGGCCTCGATCTGGTTGCGGAAGATGACGCCGTGGTCGTCGACCGAGTAATCGTCCGCCTCGAGCCGGAACGTGCGGGTCGCCGTGACGTCCGCGCGGCCGCTGAAGCGGTACGGGATGACGGGCGACGAGAACGACTCGCGCAGCAGCTGGAAACCGAGGTCGACGGGGATGCTGATGGGGACGCGGACCTGGGTCGTGCGGTCGGAAGGCAGCCAGACGCCCTCGCCGTCGGCGCGGAAGTCGACCGGCAGCATGTAGCGGCCGGCGAGCATGACCTGGCCGCGGACCGCGCGCACCGCGACGTCGTACGAGTTCGGGTTGTGGACGTTGACGACCACGGTCATCAGGACGCCGAGGCTCGGCGGGAAGGAGATGCGGATGCCGGTGATCTCGGCGTGGTCGAGCTGCATCGTCGGCTTGCTGACGCAGGCGGGACCGGCGATCGAGGTCAGGGCTGCGAGCGCGAGCGCGGGCAGGCGGCTCAGGGCGTTGGTCTTCCGGGGGCTCGGCACGGCGAGAGCTTACCCGCGCAGGGGCCCCCCGTCACCTCGCAGCCAGACGTCTGGCCACGCACAGCCAGACGTCTGGCCACGCGCGGCCAGCCCGGCCCCGGCGGCGCCGATCAGGCGCCAGCACGCCGGAAACGCACCCTGCGGAGGCCGCCGTCGGAGATCTGCTCCACGAGGACCTCGTCGCCCGACGCGATCCATTGCACGATGCCCCCGTCGTCCGCGAGCGCGAGCGCGCCTGTCGGATCGCCGTCGTCCCACCGCTCGTACAGGACGCCGGCGGGCATCTCGGGCGCCGGCTCGCCGCTGCGCTCCTCGCCCTGCGCCCCCGCGACGCGCACGCTCACGCCGACGTCGGGGAAGCCCTCGCGCACCGCCGCGAGCAGCGCGCGCACGCTCGCGACCTCGGTCGCCACCGCGGTGCACGGCGCCACGCTCATCTCCGCGAACGCGGGCGGAGACCAGATCGCGAGATCGCCCCTCTGGAACACCGCCTGGCAGGCGTCGCTCAGCTCCTCCACGCGCTCGGCGCCGACCGCCGCCGCGAGATCGACGGCGATGTCCGCCATCAGCTCCACGGCCATGCGACCAGGCCAGCTGAACGCGGCCACCGGAACCTCCTGCCCGATCGCGAACCGCTCGAAGAGGCGCCGCGCGTCCTCGGCGAGGACGAACGGCTCGACCACCCCGTCGTCGACGACGACCTGACCGCGCGCGTCCATCCAGTAGCTCCCGTGCGGGTAGTCGCCCATCACCACCCGGGACTTCCGAGGCCGCGCGCCTCGCTCGAGCGCCAGCCCGATCCCGAACCAGAGCGCCTCGCCCTCCTCCGACGGGACGCAGGTGCCGCCAAAGGCCGCCTCGAACCGCAGCAGGGCCCCCACGTCGGTCAGCCCCCAGCGCGCGAGCTGCTCGCGGAGGGCCTCCGGCGCCATCGCGCGCTCGGGACGGCGCACGGCGCCGCGCTGCCCGAGCCACGCCGTCGCGCGCGGCGAGAGAACGCCCGCGGGAATGGCCGGAATGTCCGGCACCGGCGCGGTTCGAGCCATGGCGGGGATCTTTCCCGCGCGCGAGGCGCGGATCAAGCGGCGCGTTCGCGCAGGGATCGGCGGCGTCGCGCGTCCGCCGCCATTTTTTATCGTGGTCGATGTCAGACGCCGGAAGAGCGCGGCGAAGTAACAGGCAAGCAGGCAGCTCGGGGCCGACCCCAGGGCGCTGCCGCATTCCGCGGCGCGGGCCTGCCGGCGCAACGCGCTCTCGAGAGCGCGCGCCAGCAAGAAAGGAACGATTCCATGCTGAATTGCGTGCACACGGGATACCGAGCGGCTTCCCTCGCCTTGATGGCGAGCCTCGCGGGCTGCGTCGCGCCTGGGCCTGCGGAGGAGCCTGCAGGCGAGGAGGTCGACGCGGCGGCGGACGCGCTCGTGACCGACCGGGCCAGCCTGCCGACGCCGGCGGCCTACTGGAGCTTCGATACGTGCGCGGCCGGCGCGATCAAGCGCGTTCGCGAGGACTCGGGCCAGGGGGCGTTCGGGGTGATGTCCGGCCGCGGCCTCTGCAGCGCGGGACAGTTCCTGTCGGCCGGCGACTTCGACGGGGTCGCGGATCAGGTGGAGATCAGCAGCGACGGGCGGAGCTTCCTCCACTTCCAGGACCAGATCACGGCGGCGGCCTGGGTCAATCCGCGGAGCGTGACCGGGACCCGCACCATCGTGAACCAGTGGTACGGGGCAGACTCGTTCCTGCTCGGCATCGACAATGGCCAGTACTTCTTCTCCGTGGCCTTCCCCGACGGGGGCGCGGGCCGGCACGAGATCGTCCAGGCCCCGGCCGTCGCGAACGCCTGGGCGCACGTCACCGGCGTGTACGACGGCGCGGCGCTCAAGCTCTATGTCAACGGCGTGCTCAGCGCGTCGACGCCCACGTCGGGCACGCTGCAGCAATCGACGCGGCCGATCGTGATCGGCGGACACCCTTCCTGGAACGCGTACAACGGCCTTATCGACGAGGTCCGCCTCTACCAGCAGGCGCTGAGCGCCGCGCAGGTGGCGCAGCTCGCGGCGGGCGAGGTGTACCCGGTGAGGGCGTATTACGTTTATCCGAACGACCAGCCGTATCACCAGGAGTACGTCGACGCGATCAACACGTACCTTGACGAGCTGCGCGGCTGGTACCGGCAGGAGTCGGGCGCCTCGTTCCACCTGGTGGGCTCCGTTCAGGCGGTGCGCTCTCCCCAGAACTACCTGAACATGCGCTGCGGCGCGTCGCCGACGAGCGCCTGCCAGAACGACCCGCAGGACCTCACGAACTGGCTGAACGCTGTGTCTCAGGCTGTCGGCGGCTTCCCGGCGCGGCAGTCGACGCTCGTGTTCGCGCAGGGCGGCGGCGGCTGGGCCGGCGCCAACCTCACCGGCGACTATACCGGGTTCGCGCTCGTGGGCGACTGGGTGCTGGAGCCCATCTCCGGCGTGCGCGAGCCGCTGGCGATCCATTGCGGATACGCCACCTGGCAGTGCGGCACCGGCGTGCCGAAGGGGACCGTCGCGCACGAGCTCGGGCACTCGTTCGGGCTGCACCACCCGGACGGCTATACGGGCACGACGATCATGGGCTGGCACGGCGACTACCCGACCACCGATTTCCTCGATCACGAGCAGCTGATCCTCCAGGAGAGCCCGATGCTCTCGTCCGGGGTGTTCGTGCGAGGCGGGCTCTGGCTCGACTTCGGCAACGCCGACGTCATGCACTGGGGCACGACGGTGACCCTCGCCGGCTCCGGCTTCGCTCCCGGCGCGCAGGTCGAGTTCGTGGACGCGACGCACACCGCCGTCGCCACCCCGACGAGCGTGAGCGCCACGAGCCTCACGGTGCAGGTCCCGAGCGGCGTCGGCCCCGGGTACATCCGCGTGCGCAACGGGGGCGCCGCGAGCAACAAGGTCCCGGTGAATATCTATCCCTGACGACGGGGCCGGCAGCGGCCGAGCTCGCTCGCGGGCGAGCTCGCCGCTGCCGGCCTTTCATCTCATCGGTGAGCCTGGCTGGGCCACCCGCCCCACTTGCTCTGCACGTCGATGCTGACCTGCTGCGACTCGCCCTGCTCCTGCCATTGCACGCTGCCCCACCCCACGTTCTCCGTGGCTGCCCGGGGCACGAGGTAGGAAGCCTTCCCGTGGCCGCCGCTGGCGGGTATCGGCTGGAGCGGCGGGGACGTCGTGAGCCTCTTACCGGTCGTCGAGTACAGCGTCAGCGAGACCGTGGGCATCTCGGCCATGCGGTCGATGGCCAGGTAGAGCGTCGAATTGCTCCAGACGTACGTCCCGCACGCGCCGCACTGGGGGATGACCGGCTTGGGCCGGGGGTCCCCGGTCCGACCTGGCCGCTGCAGCCGCGGATCGATCGACAGCGCCTGCGCCGCCTGCCCTGTGCCCGCGACCGATTCGGCAGGCACGGCGTCCATCGACGGACCGCACGCGATGAGAACAAGGGAGCTCAGACCGAAGACCAGAGCACGCATGATTCCTATCCTCCGTGAGGGGTTTCCGGGATCGATCTATTCTTCGCCGCCGCCGCCCGGCCTCTGACAGCCGCAGTTCATTTCTCGGATTCCCGGGTGCGTCAGGGGACGAGCGCCCGGAAGCTGGCCCAGTCGCACGACGGATCCGCGCGCAACGCCGCGAGCGTCGCCTCGCGCAGCTGGGCGCCGGGGTCCCGCTGCTCGCCGGGCTGCTCGCCGGGCTGCTCGCCGGGCTGCTCGTCGGCGTAGAGCGCGGCCATCACCCGCTCTGCCAGCGCGTCGTCGACAGGGCGCGTCGCCGCGATGACCGAGCGAGCGCCGGCGACGAGGAGCGCCTGGGCGAGGCCGAGCCCGAGCCCGCGCGCCCCGGGCGAGGCCTCGGTACGCGCCGTGTCGCAGCCGGACAGGACCACCCGCGCGGGCGCTCGGCGCAGCGCGAGGATGTCGCCCACGGCGAGCTCGCTCCCGCCGGCGAGCGCGAGGCCGCTGTCCCAGCCGTCGAGGCCGCCGAAGAAGCCGTGACCCGCGTAGTGGAAGAGCTCGATCCCGGGCTGCTCCAGCGCGCCGGCGACCGCGCGGTGCGTGGCGAGCCCGCCCGACAGCCGCTCGACGCGGAGCCCCCGCCCTTCGAGCGCCCTCGCGACAGCGTCCGCCTCGCGCCGCGCGGCCGGCAGATCGCGCCGGGGATCGGCGACGACGAGCGCGGCCCGGGGCGCGCTGGCGGCGTCCGCAGGACGACGGGTCGCGCCGGCGGCGCCCGCGGCTGGAGGCACGCCGGCGGCATCCGCGGCCCGGATCGCACCGGCGCCGCCCGCGGGCCGGGCGCCGCGCTCGGGCAGGTCCAGGCCGTACGTCACCGGCATGCGGGCGACGAGCGGCGCGCCGTCCCAGGGCAGGGCGTGGAAGTCGATGCGGTCGAGCTCGCCGTGGGCGGCGACGCGGAGGCGCACGGCCGCGCGGAGCGGCGCCGCGAACGGCGCGAGCAGCCCCGCGGAGAGCTCCGCGGCCGGGGACGAGAGGTCGAGCGCCGGCAGGCGGCGGGCCGCGACGCCGCCGCGGGAGACGGCGAAGCCGGCCCATCCGTCGCGGATCGGGTGGAGCACGAGCATCAGCTCGCCCTCTGCAAGCGCGGGCGCTTCCGCGAGCGCCGCCAGGGCGGGCTCCCCGCGCCTCGCCAGGAACAGCGCCTCGTCGAGCAGCGCCCGGATCGACCGGCCGCGCGACGCGCGGGCCGCCCTGGCCGCCTCGAGCTCGTCCGACGAGAGCCGCCAGTCGTCGCGGCCCTCCTCGTCGAAGGCCGCGCGCGCGTCGCGGTAGGCCGCGAGGGCGCTCTCCCAGCGCGCCCGCTCCTCGCCGCCGAGCGCCTCGATGCCGTCGATCCACCGGAGCGCCGCGAGCGCGAGGGCGCGCGAGCGCCGGGCGGCGCGGAGGGCGCGCCGCGGGTCGCGCCGGAGCAGGAGGTCGACCTCCAGCCGCGCGCTCTCCTCGAAGCGGCCGAGGTAACCTCCCCTGCCCTCGCCGAGCGGCACGAGCAGGCCGAGGTCGCTCCGCACCGCCTCCGCGCCCTCGTAAGCCGCGATGGCGGCGTCGAGCTGCCCCAGCGCCTCGAGCGCCCGCCCGCGGCCGAGCGCCGCCCGGTAGCGGCCCTCCGGCAGCTCGCTCGCCTCCGCGAGCCGCGAGAGCCGATCGTAGATCCGCAGCGCGCTCGCGGGGTTGCCGCTGCGCAGCGCGATGCGCCCCTCGATCTCGATCCAGTACATCGCGACGCGGGCGTCGGGGCGCGGGTCCGTCCGCCGGGCCTCGTCGAGGAGGGCGCGCGCCGCGGCCGTCTGCCCGGCCTCGAGCTTGGCCAGAGCCAGGTTCGTCAGCACGTTGGCCTGCTCCGCCGGCCTCGGGCACGGGCCCCGGTACAGCGCGAGCGCGGCGGAGAGCGGCGCCTCCGCGTCCGCGAGCGGCCCGCTCGATCCGCGGCTCGCCCACGCGACGTGGAGCGCGTTCCAGCCGATATCGTTCAGCAGGGAGGCCTGCTCGCACGGGGCGCTGCTGGCCGGGAACAGCGCCTTCACCTCGCGCAGGAGCGCCTGCGCCTCCAGCGGCCTGCCCAGCGTCTGGAGCAGGTCGGCGCGCATCTGCAGCACGTGGAGCCGGTGGCCGCCGAGGCCGAGCCGCTCGGCGCCCGCGGCCGACGCGTCGAGCTGCCGGAGCGCCGCGCGCAGGTCGCCGGACTCGGCCGAGAGCAGCGCCTCGTAGTACGGCTTCAGCGCGCGCCCCTCGGGGTGGATCGCCTCGAGCGGCCGGAGCGCGCCGAGCGCCGCCCGGACCTCCGCGAACCTGCGCCCGTTGTAGAGGAGCGTGTACGAGAGCGCGAAGCGGTCGAGGAACTCGTCGGACACGCGCCCCGCCGCCCGGTGCGCGCTGATCGACGCCTCGAAGCCCGCGATCGCCTCCGGGATCCTGCCGCGCGCGAGGTCGACGCGCGCGCGCTTGCCGATGGCGAGGGCCTGGACGGCGGAATCCGGGCCGGACGCCAGCGCGTCGAGCGCCGAGGACGCCTCGTCGAGCTTGCCGTTCCGGCGCAGCGCCTCGGCTTCCTGCAGCCGGGGCGCGTCGAGGGGCGGGAGGAGCGGCAAACGGAAGGAAGCGCGCGCGCCGTCCCGCTCGGCGGTCACCGAGAGGGCGCGTGCGCCGTCGGGGACGGGGACGCGCGCCAGCACGCCTCCCTGGACGGGCGCGCCGTCGAGCGCGGCGAGCGGGGCGTCCGCCGCGACGGTCGCGTCGACCTCGATCACGACGCGGGCGTCCATGGGGGCCTTCACCCAGAGGCGGAGGGTCCGGTCGCCGGGCAGCGCGCAGGCGGGGCCGGCGTGCACGGCGCTGCACCCGGCGAACTCCACCTCGAGGGGCGGCGCGGGCGCCGGGGACGCGGGCGTAGCGGGCGCCGGCGGGCGGTGCGCGTCGCCTGCGAGGGAGAGCGCCATCGCGCCGAGGATCGCCGCTCCCAGCGCCGGCCGGAGCGCTCGACGGCGCGTCACGGGGCCATCGGCGGTGCGGCGGGCGCCGGGATCGCGGCCGGATGAGCCGGTCGATGCCACCGGCGCTCGTGGCGGCCGCTGCTGCGGGGGGAGCGCCGAGCTCGCGGGCGCGTACGCGCCCGCGGGCGCCGGGGGGTGGAGGTCAGGATGAGCGTCCGGCAGCGCCCGCGGAGAGGGCGTCGTCCACCTCTTCGCGCTTCCCGATGCCGGCGAGCAGGATCCACCTCTGGAGCGTCGGCAGATCGCGCATGGCTTCCACGGCGGACCGCAGCGCCGGCGGCATCGATCCGAACCGCGCCTCGTACAGCGCGATGGTGGCTTGCGCGATCCCCTGGACGATCCCCTGCGCCATCCCCTGCTTGCGCCCCTCCTCGATGAGCTGCTCGATGAGCTCCTGGGTGGTCATCACGAACTCCTCTTCTTCCGGCGTCGCCGGCCCGGGTCCGGCGATCGCCGCCCGGAAGCGTGGCAGCGGAGGTCAGGACGAGCGTCCGGCAGCGCCCGCGGAGAGGGCGTCGTCCACCTCTTCGCGCTTCCCGGTGCCGGCGAGCAGGATCCACTTCTGAAGCGTCGACAGATCGCGCATGGCTTCCACGGCGGACCGTAGCGCCGGCGGCATCGACCCGAACCGCGCCTCGTACAGCACGATGGTGCCTTGCGCCATCCCCTGCGTGCGCCCCTGCTCGATGAACTGCTCGACGAGCTCCTGGGTGGTCATCACGAACTCCTCTTCTTCCGGCATCGTCAGCCCGGGTCCGGTGAGCGCCGCCTGGAAACGGAGCGGCGAAGGTCAGGATGAGCGTCCGGCAGCGCCCGCGGAGAAGGCGTCGTCCACCTCTTCGCGCTTCCCGGTGCCGGCGAGCAGGTTCCACTTCTGAAGCGTCGCCAGATCGCGCATGGCTTCCACGGCGGACCGCAGCGCCAACGGCATCGCTCCGAACCGCGCCTCGTACAGCGCGATGGTGCTTTGCGCCATCGCCTGCATCACCTGCGTGCGCCCCTGCTCGATGAACTGCTCGACGAGCTCCTGGGTGGTCATCACGAACTCCTCTTCTTCCGGCGTCGCCGGCCCGTGTCCCGTGATCGCCGACCGGAAGCGTAGCAGAGGACCGACCGCGATGGCGCGCTCCGGCGCGTCGTCCGGGAGCTGGCGGAGCTCCTCGATCGCCTCGCGGAGCACGCGCCCGCCGCCCATCAGGCGGATGAGGAGGGTCGAGCGCTCGCGCGGCAGCTCGCCGAGCACGACGACCACGGTCCGCAGCAAGCCGGGGCCTTCGTACACGCCCGCGGGCCAGCCAGCCATCGGCGTCACGCGCAGTCCGTCGAGCACGGCCGCTGGTCGGCCGGTCGACATGATCCACAGGAACGGCGCTTCGGCCGCGCGCTCCCGGCCCGCGAGGCTCCGCCACGCGCCGAGGTGCTTCTGCAAGCACGCGCGCGCCTCGTCCGCGCTCGGCGTGTCGCTGTACGCCTCGATGGTGCACGCCGTGGCCGCGATCCGGCCGAGGAGCCCGAGCCGATCTCGCCCCGAAGCGCGCGCCGGATCGGGCTCATACCACACGTCGGCGTGCTGCGTCTCTCCGGCGACCTCCGCATTCGTCACGACCTTGCCAGTCGGCCCGAGCCCCTCCTGGGCAACGTCCTTTGCCAGTCGATCGAACCGGTTTCGCATGGCGGGTTCAGGCTCGCATGCGTGCAGACGATATCCAAGTCCAAAACACGCTTTGACGAGACCAAAAGCGCGCCGTTCAGCGCGCGTTAGCACTTACGTGGATGACGGCACAATGATCTCACTTTCTGCTCACGCAGCGCGCGCACCGCTGCTCTGGCCAGATCATGGCCAGACGTCTGCGTGACGCCACATCGGACATCGCTCGAGAGCAAGCGTGCCAGTGGCCGAGCGCGGCCGTGCTCCGGCCAGGAGCGCCGCCCGATGCGGCCGACGGCGTGGCTCCCGCCGGCGTGGCCAGACGTCTGGCCACGGACAGCCAGACGTCTGGCCACGGACAGCCAGACGTCTGGCCACGGACAGCCAGACGTCTGGCCACGGACAGCCAGACGTCTGGCCACGGACAGCCAGACGTCTGGCCACGGACAGCCTTATGCTCCGCTTTCGCTTCCACGCGCCGCGCCCGCGCGATAGCCTCGCGGCCTCGGGGCGCAGACAAGGAGCACCGGATGGCGGGGAAGACGGGGAAAAGCTCGGGTGCTGCGGGCAAGCGAAGGCCTGCGAGCAACGCGTCGGCGCCCGCGAGCGGCGCGCTCGCGCGGGTCGGAGCGGAGGCGACGAAGGGCGGCGCCGCGGCCGAGAAGCGGGCACAGGCGCTGCTGGAGCTCATCGAGCGGCGCAAGGCGCGCATCGCGGAGGACTTCTACGAGATCGGCGAGGCGCTGCGGGAGCTCCAGCGCAAGAAGCTGTATCTCGCGCTCGGGCACGCCTCGTTCGGGGAGATGCTCAAGGCGCGCGACCTCATGGGGCTGAGCCAGGCCAAGAAGCTCATCGGCGTCGTCGCGGCGCTCCCGCGCGACAGGGCCCTGGCGCTCGGGCCGGAGAAGGCCTACGCGCTCACGCGGTACACGGCGGCGACGCCGGAGGTCGACACGCCGGCGTGGCTCCTCGATCAGGGGGCCACGGTCGCGGGGAAGAGCCTCGAGGAGATCTCGGTCCGCGAGCTGACCGCTGAGGCCGGCAAGGTGCGCACGCAGGCTGCAGGGCCGAAGCGGCGAGACCCCGAGGAACAACGGGCCAGGTCGGCGGCCCGGGCGGCGCAGGCGGCGCTGCGGAAGCGCGGGGCCAAGGGGGCGACCGTCGAGGCGCGCCGCGCGAAGGGCGGCTTCTGGCTGCGCGTCGAGGTGCCCCTGGAGGCGGCCGCGGCGCTGCTCGGCGAGTAGCGAGCGCGGGCGGAGATCGAGCGAGCGAATGCAGAGAGCAGTGGGGGGATCCACGACCACGCGGGTTGCCGTCGTGCAGCTCGCCTATCACCCGGCGATCGTCCTGGATCGGAGATCGCCGCTCGAGGACCCGCTCTTCGATCCAAGGGCGGCATCGGACTCGCTGCTCCCGTCGCGGGGTGAGGTGCCCGAGTCGATCAAGCCGAAGCTCGACGCGCTCCGGCGGCGCATCCGGGAGGCGTACGGCGCGCAGTTGCTCGCGCGGATCCGGGCGATCCTCTCGGCTTGCCGGGAGTACGGAGCGAGGATCGTCGTCTTTCCCGAGTACAGCGTCCCGTGGGAGATCCTCGGGGGCGTCGCCGAGGCCGCGGCGGACATGGTCGTCGTGGCGGGGTCGCACACCGTGGATCGCGCGGCGCGGCGGTCCGGGGCGTACGAGCGGCTCGGCGCGACCGCGCTCCCGGCGATCGGACAGTCGGTGTGCCCGGTGCTCCACAGCGGCAGGCTGCTCGCCCTGCAAGCGAAGCGGAACGCGGCGGCGGTGGAGCGGAGCACGATGCGCGCGGGCGAGGCCTGGACGCCTCTGGAGATGCCGGATGGCCTCCCGGGCCCCATGGGCGTGATGGTCTGTCTCGACTTCCTGCTTCGCGAGGGCGAGCCGCACCGCGCGGCCGGCGCGGAGCGGCTCGGCGCGTGCCGCTTCCTCGCGGTGCCCAGCGCGACGCCGCACACCACGCTACCAGAGCTCGCGGGAACGGTCTGGGAACAGGCGCGCCGGTATGGGCGGCCCGTGCTCTACGCCGATGGAGCCGAAGGCGGCGGGACCACGATCCACGTCGACGAAGCCCAGGCCCATGAGCTGCGACGATTCCCTGATCGTGCGGGGTACCTCGATCCGGGCGATGAAGGGGTGATCGTCGCGGACATCGACCTCGGGTACGGGCGGACGAGCGCCGGCGTCGGTCGTCCCGCGCGCCCCACGGCGCCGCGGCCCGTCGTGCCGGTGGCCGAGGCGACCCTCGTGTACCGGGGCCATCCGGCGGGAGAGGCCTACGCGCGGTGGCTCGACGGGGCGCGGGAGATGCTCGGGCGGGACGACGACGCGGCGCTGGAGGCGCTCGTGGCGCGGCTCGAGGAAGCGCGCGATGTGCTGTTGAACGCAGGCGCCCTGTCCGGGGCCGCGGCCCGAGGGAGGCGGCTGCGCCGCCTGTACGGCGAGCTCGACAAGGTGACCCGCGTCGAGGAGATACGGCAGTTCACGCGGGAGGTCATCATCCCGCCGGAGGTGCTGCCGCTCGATGTCCTGCGGGCGGCGATGGCAGGGGCGGCCGCCGACGTCGTGTTTGCGTGGATGACCGAGCGGGAGGCGCGGGAGGCCGGGTTCGTCGAGGTCGAGGCGCGCCTCCGGAAGGCAGTGGACGCGAAGCGCGGCAACGGAGAGTGGACAGCCGACGGGATGGCGGCGCTCAGCGCCGTCGCGCAGGCAGTACGCGGCGCGCCGGAGGCGAGCGGCGAAGAGCGGGAGAGCTCGCTGCCGGCGGAGGTGCGGGTCGAGCTGCCAGGACGGCTGAACCTGGCGGCGCTGGGAACGCAGACGCACCGGGGCTGGACGCTCTCCTTTCGGCGACAGCCATCCGACTTCCGCGCGAGGACGGCCGACGACGTGCCGCGCGCCTCCGGCGGCGCCGGGGCACCGCAAAGCCTGGCCGCCGAGCTGAGCACGAGAGAGCCCACTCCGCCGTTCTCCGAGCATCAGATCGTCTCCGCAGACACCCTCTATCTCCTCGCGGTGGCAGAGGGCAGCGAGCACGTGGTGGCGGTCGGCGTCTGGCCTGAAGGCCGCCCTACCTCGTGCACGCTCATGGTTGCATCCCTCCGGGACGAAGGGTGGGCCCTGCTGTGGACCGACGGTCACGAGCGCTGGGCAGAGCCCAGGCGAGAGTGGGAGAAGCTGCCCGCGGCGGCCGCCGGGTCAGGGCTGGTGAACGCCACGCTCGAGCCGATCCCGCCGGACGCGCTGGCGCGCCGGATCGGGCGCCTGCTCCCCGGCTTCGACGGCGCGCGCACCATCGTCGCGGCGTTCCGTGAGCAGCGCCTGCGCGAGGTCGCGGGGCAGTTCGTCGAGCCCGACGCCCGCCTCGACGGGCACGATGAGCCCACGCCCCTCCTCGGCGCCCTCGACGCGTGGCTCTCGTCGGGCGAGAAGATCGCGCTGGTGCTCGGCGAGTTCGGCCTGGGGAAGTCCACCGCGCTCGCGTCGTGGGCCGAGCGGCGGTGGGCGTCAGCCGAAGGGCCGAGACCCCTGCTCGTCAACCTGGCAGGGGCCTCTCCCGACATGAACCCGGAGCAGCTCCTGCTCCAGGCGGCCGGGGCCCCGGACCTCCCCGCGAACCGCGCCGCCCTGCGCCTGCTGATTCGCCACCGGCACCTCGTACCCTGCTTCGACGGATTCGACGAGATGGCCACCCGCCTCGAGGCCTCCGAGCTCGCCGGGCGGCGCTCCAGCCTGCTCGAGGTCGCGGCGGGCGGCGGGAAGGTGGTCGTCTCCTCGCGAGATGACGACTTCCCCGCCGAGGCGCACGCCGCGATGGCCACGGAGAACGGGTCCGCTCAGGCGTCCGGCACGTCCCCTGGCATCCGGCGGTTCACCATCCAGCCGTTCACGGACGCGCAGGTGCGCGATCTCGTGCTGCAGATCCGCGGAGAGGACGGCGCGGCGGCGGCGCTCTCGCGCATCGCTGCGATCTACGACCTCAAGGATCTCGTGCACCGGCCGCTGCTGCTCGGGATGGTGCTGGCCACCCTGGACGACCTCGCCTCGGGGGCGAAGGTCGGGCGAGCCGACCTGTACGAGGCGTACCTGCGGCGGTGGCTCGACAACACGCGGAAGCACGACCCCAGGTGCTTCACCGACGAGCAGAAGAAGGAGTTCGCCGAGGCGCTCGCCGAGCAGCTCTGGCGGTCCGGCCGGCCGGTTTGCACCTGGCAGGAGCTCCAGCAGTCGGTCCGCGCTCGGCTCTTCCGCTTCTTGCCCGAGGGCATGCCGGCGGACGCCGCGTTCCTGGACCTCCAGGGGGGGACGTTCCTCGTGCAGGAGGGCAGCGACGGCTACCGCTTCGCGCACAAGTCGTTCCTCGAGTACTTCCTGGCGCGCGCGCTGGTGGCGACGCTGGCCGAGCGGCCGCTCGAGGCGCTCCGGACCAAGCCGATCACGAGAGAGATAGCGGCGTTCGTGGGAGAGATCCTGAGGACGTCCGGCGAGCCGCGGCGCGCAGGGGCGGTGCGCTCCGTCCAGTCGTTCTTGAAGATGGACAGGCAGCTGACCCCTTCGACGCGCGAGCCGGCCGAGAACGCCCTCCGGCTGCTGCTCGGCCTCGCGCGGTGGGCGGAGGAGACGGCCGGGTGGCTCCCGGAGGGCGCGGATCTCCACGGCGTGCAGCTCACCGGCGAGGACCTGCGCGGCGCGCCGCTCGTCGGCGCGAACCTGAAGGACGCGAATCTCGCCGGCGCCGACCTGTCCGGAGCCGACCTGACGGAAGCCGCGCTGAGCGGAGCTACGCTGTCGGGCGCGAAGCTCGACGGGACGGTCCTCCGGCGCGCGACCGCGCACCGAACGGACTTCACGCAGGCCGAGGCGAAGGGGGCCATCGTCGAGCAGGCGCAGCTCAGCGGCGCCATCCTCCGGCAATCGACCTGGACCGGATGCCGCTGGAGCGGCGTGCAGGCCGAAGGCGCCGACCTCAGCGCCTGCGCGATCGCGGGGAGGGGCGCGCTGCTGGAGCGCACGCGGAGGCTCGCCGCGACGCCTCCCCTCGCCTACGCAGAGCTGGTGTCCGGACACACCGGCACCATCAACACGCTCGCGTGGTCCCCGGACGGAAAGCGCCTGGCGACCGCGGGATACGACCATACCGTGCGCCTGTGGCACGCGGACACCGGCAAGGAGCTCGCTCGGCTCGAGGGCCACTCCGACTGGGTCCTGATCGTGGCGTGGCGCCCGGACGGCGAGCGCCTGGCCAGCGCTGGATACGACATGACGGTGCGGGTCTGGCACGCTGGTACCGGCAAGGAGCTCGCCCGGCTCGAAGGCCATTCCGACTGGGTGAGAGCCGTGGCCTGGCACCCGGACGGCGAGCACCTGGCCAGCGGGAGCGACGACCACACGGTGCGCATCTGGGAGCCGAGCACGGGCCAGGAGCTCGCTCAGCTCGAGCGCCACATGGGCGTGGTGAAGGCAGTCGCATGGCATCCGGACGGCACGCGCCTGGCGACCGCGGGCCACGGCAACACCGTGCGCATCTGGGATGCGGGCACCGGCAAGGAGGTCGCGCGGCTCGAGGGGCACGCGCAGGGGGTCGCGGCCGTGGCCTGGCACCCGGACGGCAAGCGCCTGGCCAGCGCGGGCGACGGCAACACCGTGCGCATCTGGGACGTGAGCACAGGGAACGAGATCGCCCGGCTCGAGCGCCGCTCCAGCGGGGTCACGGCCCTGGCCTGGCGCCCGGACGGCAAGCGACTGGCCAGCGCGGGCAACGGCAACACCGTGCGCATCTCGGACGCGAGCACGGGCCAGGAGCTCGCGCGGCTCGAGGGCCACGCCAACTGGATCAGGGCGGTGGCGTGGCACCCGGACAACAGGCGTCTGGCGACCGCGGGTGACGCAAACATGGTGCGTATCTGGGATGCAGGCTCCGGCCACGAGCTCGCGCGGCTCGAGGGTCACCTGAGCGGCGTCCTGGCCCTGGCCTGGCACCCGCTCGGCAGCCGGCTGGCGAGCGCAGGGCACGACGGCGCGGTGCGCGTCTGGGACACCCGGACTGGCAAGCTGCTGAACCTGCTGGAGGGTCATTCCAACTGGGTGCTGACCCTGGCCTGGAGCCCGGACGGCAAGCGCCTTGCCAGCGCGGGAGACGACCAGACGGTGCGCATCTGGGAAGCAGCGACCGGCGAGGGGCTCGCGCGGCTCGACGGCCACCGGAACGGCGTCCTGGGGCTGGCCTGGCACCCCCGCGGCGAGCGCCTGGCCAGCGCGGGGCACGATGGCAAGGTGCGCCTCTGGGAGCCGAGCACGGGCCAGGAGCTCGCGCAGTTCGCGGAGCACTCGAACTGGGTCCTGGCGGTCGCCTGGCACCCGGACGGCGACCGCCTGGCGAGCGCCGGGTACGACAAGACGGTGCGGATCTGGGATGCGGGCACCTGCAGGCAGCTCGCGCAGCTCGAGGGTCACGCGCGCGACGTCAAGGCCCTGGCCTGGCGCCCCGACGGCGAGCGCCTGGCGAGCGCGGGCGACGACGCGACGGTGCGGATCTGGCACGCCAGGACGGGCGAGGAGCTCACCCGGATCGCGGGCCACACGCGCGGAGTCACGGCGGTGGCCTGGGCCTCCCGCGGCGATCGGCTGGCCAGCGCGGGGCACGATGGCACGGTGCGCATCTGGGACGCGGGCACGGGCGAGGAGCTCGCCCGACTCGAGGGTCACTCGCGAGGCGTCATGGCGATGGCCTGGCAGCCGCGCGGCGATCGGCTGGCCAGCGCGGGGCACGATGGCACGGTGCGCATCTGGAGCGCGGGTCAGCGCAAGCTCCTCGCGTCCTTCGTGTCTGCTGGCCTGACCGCGCTCGCCCGCACGCCCGGGGGCTTCTGCCTCCTCGATGACGCGGAGCCTGACCGCGCTCGCCTCGCCCTTCGCCGCCCCGACTCCAGGACGACGCTCTATCTGCCCCTGGCCGGCTTTCGCGACGTCCTGCGTCGCCCCGACAAGGTGATCGCGGCCCTCGCCGGGGATCTCAGCGGCGACAATGTGGACGAGGAGCTCGCGAGGCACGGCTACGCGGGCGGCGTCCCCTGGGACGGCAAAGAGCGCTTCATCTCCGAGGGTCCCGTGGCGCTGGTGCCCCGAGCTGTCAGCTCCGCGCCCCCGCGCGCCTCCACGGACAGGCCCCCTGCCGTCGAGGCTCCGCCGACAGGCGCTCTCACGAACCCCTTTCGCCCCGGTCCGGCCCTCATCGACGCGCCTTCTCTCCCGGGCCGCGCCCCCGTGCTCGCCGAGCTCTTCGCCTTGATCGAGAGCCGCAGCCCCGCGATCCTCCGCGGGCCGCGCCGCTCGGGAAAGACATCCATCCTCCATCACCTCGCGGCGCGCCTCTCATCGACCCGCTCCGTCCATCACCAGACCCTCGAGGGCCGGGCCGAGCCCATTCGCACCGCCGACGAGCTCGCGGTCTTCCTCGACCCCTCCCTCGTGTCCGACGCCGCCCCCGCGCTCACCCTCCGTAACCGCCTCTCCAGCGCCGGCAACGCCGTCCTGCTCCTCGACGAGGTCGCCAACCTCGACCAGGCCGACGCCACCGTCTTCGCCTGGCTGCGCGCCGTGGGACAGGAGCAGACCAGCGTCGTCCTCGTCGGCTCGCACTGGGACTGGGTCACCATCGTCGAGCACGCGTTCGACACGGCCCCGGGCTCGTCGTTCGGCAACGACGTCACCCCGGTCAACCTCGGTCCCCTCGGCGAGGCCGACGCCATCCGCTTCCTCGTCGACACCGCGCCTCCGGACGTGCCCGTCGAAGCGGAGCGCACCGCCCGGTGGGTCGTGGAGATCTGCGGCCCGTGGCCCTTCTATCTCCAGGTCATGGGCTACGCCCTCGTCCAGGCCGTCCGCGCGGGCCACCGCCGCGCGCTCGTCGAGCGCGCCGGCGTGCGCGACCTCTACGAGCAGCGCCTGCTCCTCGACCGCGACGCCGCCTTCTTCCGGCCGCGCTGGGCCGAGCTGCCGGGGCGCGCGCGGGCCGTGCTCGGCGGGCTCCGCGGCTCGCCCGACGCGGAGCTGCCCGAGGTGCGCAGGCTGCCCTCCGAGGACGTCGCCGTCCTCTGCGACGCGGGACTCTGCGACGCGCTCGGGACATGGCTCGCGGATCCGCCGTTCTTCGACTGGATTCGACGGGTGGCCAGGGAGCGAGGGAAGGATTCGTGATGCGCGCTTTCGACGTGAGGAGACCCTACTCGCCGGAGCGCGACGTCCGCGATCACGGCCACCTCCTGGATCTCCTGCTGTCGCTCCCCGCGAACGGCGTCGTCTGGCCGCTCGTCGGCGCGCGCAGGGCCGGGAAGACGTGGACGCTCAAGGCGCTCGAGCACCACCTCGGCAGCGCCGGCGGGATGGCCGTGCGCTACATGGATCTACGCAAGGCCGGGCCCACGCTGCCTGTCGTCCCTTCCGGGATCACGCTCCTCCTCGACGAGCCGCAGCTCGCCGGCAAGGGCGGCAGCCCGCGCGACGCGACCGCCTTCCTCAGGTGGTGCGACGATCTCTACCGCGCGAACACGAGGGTCCTCCTCGCGATGAGCCCCGCCGAGTGGGTCGCGCTCGAGCGCGCGGCCGGCGGGAACGCGGGGCTGCTCTCCTCGCAAGACATGCGCTTCCTCGACCCGCTCACGCCCGACGAGGCGCTCAAGCTCGCCCGCACCGACGCGTCGAGGGCGCTCCTTCCCAAGCTGCCCGCGATCTGGCGCCGGAACCCCTTCCTGCTCGAGTTCGTCTTCGAGCTCGCGGAGCAGTCGCCCGATCTGGCCGAGGAGCCATGGACGCTCCTGTGGACGGCGCGCGTGCGCAGCGAGCTCAAGGAGTTCGCCTACCACCGGGCCGTCTTCGAGGACGGCCTGACCGACGCGCAGCGGGGCGTGCTCCGCGAGGTCGCGCGCGGCGCGGCGCCCCGCGACGAGAACGTCGATATCCTCGAGCGCTGCGGCCTCGTCCAGCGGCGCGGCGGGCGCTCGGTCCTCGCCGACCCGATCCTCGAGGCGAACCTGTGCCCACTGCGGATCCACCACGTCTCCGATATCCACTTCGGGCCGAAATCCGCCGAGCGCGTCGACGTGAAGGAGAAGGGCAAGCACGGCGACACGATGGCTCCGGCCCTGGGGCCTCCGCGCGTGTGCGACCATTACGTCGATCACGTCGCCGAGCTCGCCGCCGCCGGGCGCGCGCCCCACCTGCTCGTCGTCTCCGGCGATATCGCCGAGTGGGCCGACGACGCGCAGTACGCCGAGGCGCGGGTCTGGCTCCAGAAGCTCTGCAGGCACCTCGCGGATCACCCCCGCTTGCCGCCGGACGAGCCCAACGTGCTCCTCGTGGGCGGCAATCACGACGTCGACTGGCGGCAGGCGGCGAGGCCGGCGCCGGCCGGGACGCAGGCGCGCCACGCGCCTTTCGCGAGGGCGTTCGACGACCACCCGCGCTGCGCGCGGCCGCGGCTCGAGGATCCCCCGGAGGCGCGGGCCCTCGCGGTGGCGCGGTACGCGGATCTCGGCGTCGAGTTCGCGCTGCTCGGGTCGGCGGAGTTCGGCGGCCAGGAGGACGCGGATCCGGTGCGGGACGAGCTCCTCTCGCTGATCGGCCGCCTGCGCCAGGGCGCGATGGAGGAGCCGGATGCCGACCGCGCCGCGGTCCTCCGCGATCACGTGGCGCGCATCGACCCCGGCCTGGTCCACGACGCGGACCTCCAGCGCGTGCGCAGGGCGCAATGGCACGCGCCGATCCGGATCGCGGTGCTGCACCACCCGGTCTCCCCGCTCCCGTCCACCGAGCTCGCCCGCTTCGGCGGCCTGATCAACGCCGGCGAGGTGAAGGACGCGCTCGTCCACAAGGAGTTCTGCCTGGTGCTCCACGGCCACAGCCACACTGGCTGGTTCGGCAAGGAGCAGTGGCCGGAGCGGCACGAGGACTGGACGATCCGGATCGCCGCGGCGCCGTCGCTCTCGAGCCGCGAGGTGCAGGAGCACAACGGCTACAACGAGATCGAGATCGCGCGCGACGGCGCGGGCGGCGACGTCAGCTATCGAATCCACGTCCATCGCGTGGTGAGAGAGGGCGGGACCTGGACCCGGAGGTCGTCGATGGGGCCGTTCGCTCCGGGGAAGTAGCGCGGCCAGGCGAGCGGGACGATGAACGAGGTCGCGAGGCCGAGCACGGCGCCGCACGCGAGGCCGGCGCGAAGCTCGGGATGCTCGCGCGATCGCCGTATCGCTGGACAAATCCGACGGTGCGCTCCCTCAAGCGGCCCTCGCTCCTTCCTGCCACCGGCGAGCGGCTCGTGCGCTACGTCGATCTGCTTGCGGCGTGATCATTCCGGCGACTTGTGGGAATCTTTACCACCATGTCTAAGCTCTCACGATTGCGCTACCTTGGGAATTTTCCTGCATCACTGACACCAGCGCTCGGCGCGCTGGTGTTGTTGGGCACGCTACAACTCAGCGGCTGCGGCGACGACGATGGGGGTGGCACCGGCGGTGCCGGTGGCCAGCCGACGACGGACGGCAGCAGCACCACGGCTGGCAGCGTCACCTCCAGCGGTGAGGGCGGCGCCACCTCGACGTCCAGCGGAGTCACCACCAGCGGGTCGAGCACCACCACCACCACCAGCAGCGGTGGCGACGGCGGCGGCGGAACGGGCGGTGAAGGCGCGGGCGGTGAAGCACCGCCGGTCGATTCCGGCCTTCCGCCGGCCCCCGGCGCCGGCGGCGTGCCGAAGCCGTCCGGCGCGGCCGGCGGATTCAAGGTCATCGACTGGGCCGGCTTCGCGGGCGCCGTGTCGTACACCTTCGACGACTCGAATTCGAGCCAGATCCAGAACTACGACGCGCTGAACGCGCTCGGCGTGCCGTTCACCTTCTACCTCCAGACCGGCAAGAGCGAATCGAACGACCCGGTGTGGCAAAAGGCGCTGGATGACGGGCACGAGCTCGGCAACCACTCGAAGAGCCACTCGAGCAACGACGACGGCTCGGACACGGACGCCGCGACGAAGTTCATCGAGGACAAGTTCGGCATCAAGGTGTGGACGATGGCGGCCCCGAACGGCGCGGCGGTGTACACGGGCATCGCCCGGACGCGCTTCCTCATCAATCGCGGCGTGTCCAACGCCCTGATCGGCCCGAACGACTCGACCGATCCGTTCACGCTGCCCTGCTATATCCCCCCGACCGGCGCCTCCACGGCGGCGTTCGACGAGCAGGTCACGAGCGCGCGGACGGCCAAGAAGTGGCGCACCGTCCTGGTGCACGGCTTCACCGGCGGCAGCGACGGCGCCTATCAGCCCGTGCAGCTCCAGGCCTTCGTCGATCACGTCAAGCACGCCAAGGATCTCGGCGACATGTGGCTCGACAGCGTGGTCAACGTCGGCGCCTACTGGCGCGGCCAGAAGGCGGTCACCTCCGGCACCAGCGCTCCGTCCGACGGCGGCACGACCTACAGCTGGCAGCTCCCCGACCACTTCCCGCCGGGCAAGTACGTGCGCGTGACCGTCACCGGCGGCACGCTCAAGCAGAACGGCGTCGCGCTCCCCTGGAACCCGCACGGCTACTACGAGGTCGCGCTCGACCCGGAGTCCGTCACGCTGTCGCCGTGAGGCGAGCGAGGCGATTCACCGTCGATATGCGCGAATCGTCTTGAGTTTCCCTCCCTCAGACAAGCTGGCTCAATACTGAGCACGTGCGCAACGTTAGACGTCTGGCCGTCCGTGGCCAGACGCCTGGCTGTCCTGCACGGTTCCCGCCCGTCGAGACGGGCTTGACACGATCCTCGCGATTCGTGCTACGGTGCCCCCCGAAGCCACCTGACGCTGCGATGGCGGCCCGGCCTGCGCCGGTCCGTAGCGCGTCCCTGGTGGCCTGCGCGACCCGAGACCACCGGGACGACCATCGTGGTCGCCGAGGTTCGGTGAAACATGGCTGGAACGAAGTGGGCGTCCACGACGCTTCCTCCAGATCGGCGGGGGCATCGCAGGGGACTTCCCCATCTGCGTGGTGCCGTCGCTCAAGTACGATCTCGACGAGCCGGCCCAGCCCTGGGCCTACTTCTGCCAGATCTCCGATTCGACGACGTCCTGCGGCTCGTACTCCGGCGCCACGCCCAACGAGAAGATCACCTGGGACAAGCTGACCGCGGACACGCCCATGTTCGTGATCGAGTCGGACGCCACCATCGTGGCGCCGCTCCTGCTCGGAGCGCTGCTCGAGTGCAAGCGCCACCCGGCCGAGGCGCGGGCCATCATCGAGGCGCGCGGCGCGTGAGCGCCGGCGGCTTTCCTTATCCCTGCAGCGAGGTTACAAGACGATGAGCAAGAAGAAGGTCCTGATCACGGGCGGCGCAGGCTTCCTCGGGATCAATCTGGTGCGGCACCTGCTCGAGCGCGGCTATGAGGTCACGTCGCTCGACCTCCTCGATTTCGACTACCCCGAGCGGTCGCGCATCCGCGAGGTGCGCGGGGACATCCGCGACGCAGCGGTCGTCGACGAGGCGATGAAGGGGCAGGACTTCGTCGTGCACACGGCGGCCGCGCTGCCCCTGTACACGCCGGAGGAGATCTACACGACCGACGTGATCGGCACCCGCGTGGTCATGAGCGCCGCGCGCCGCCACGGCGTCGAGCGCGCCGTGCACATCTCCTCCACGGCTGTCTACGGCATCCCCGACCACCATCCGCTCTGCGAGGACGACCGGCTCGACGGCGTGGGCCCGTACGGGCAGGCCAAGATCCAGGCCGAGCTCGTGTGCCTGGAGGAGCGCGGCCGGGGGCTCGTGGTGCCCATCATCCGGCCCAAGTCCTTCATCGGCCCGGAGCGGCTCGGGGTCTTCGCCCTGCTCTACGACTGGGCGCTCGACGGCAAGGGCTTCCCCATGATCGGCAACGGCAAGAACCGCTACCAGCTCCTCGACGTGGCCGATCTCTGCGAGGCGATCACCCTGTGCATGACGAAGGACGCGTCGGTCGCCAACGACACCTTCAACATCGGCGCGAAGGACTTCACCACCATGGGAGAGGACTACCAGGCGGTGCTCGACGCCGCGGGCAAGGGCAAGAAGATCGTGCCCTTCCCGGCGGCGCCGGCGGTGCTCGGCCTGCGCGCGCTCGAGGCGATGGGCGTATCGCCGCTCTACAAGTGGGTCTACGAGACGGCGTCGAAGGACTCGTTCGTGTCGATCGAGAAGGCCGAGCGGGTGCTCGGCTACACCCCGAGGTATTCGAACAAGGACGCGCTGGTGCGCAACCTCGAGTGGTACCGGGCGCACCGGAGCGAGTTCGAGAGCCGCTCGGGCGTGACCCACCGCGTGCCCTGGAAGCAGGGCGCGATCGGCCTGTTGAAGGCGTTCTTCTGAGCCAGCCGGGGCCGAGAAAGCGAAGGTTTCGACTTGCGCGCAGAGACCCTGGAGACGAGCGCCGGGCGAGTGATTCGCGACGTCTGGCCTGCGATCTCACAGGGTCTCGAGGCGCGGCGCTTACACTGGATCGTCGAGGTGATGCTATGGATCAGGAGCGAGGGTTGCGGTCGCGCATCGAGCGCGCAGGAGCGAAGGTCGCGAGCCGGCTGGGCTGGGCTTCGCGGGGTCATGGCGGCAGGACACCGGCGCCCGCCGCGCCGCTCGATGACGAGGAGGAGGCGCTCGACGGCTGGGGCTTCAAGGACACGCGCTTCGTCGTGAAGCCGGACGGCCAGGTGACCCTCACGGGACGCCGCTACAACCTCAGCGGGCTCGATCTACCGAAGTTGCTGCCGTGGCTGTCGGGCATTCTTCAGGCGCCGCTCGCCTATGACAACCGCAACGCGCCCCACTATCCGCCCGCGGTTCCCGCCGCGCGGCGCGACGAGGCGCTGCTCGAGGCGCTGCGCGGCTTCCTCCGCGACGATCAGGTGAGCGACGAGCCGCTGGTCCGGCTACGGCATGGCCACGGCCACACCGGGGCCGAGATCTGGGCGATTCGCTACGGTCGGCTCCCCCGCGTGCCCGATCTCGTCGTTTTCCCCGAGGCACACGCCGAGGTGGAGCGCCTCGTCGAGGTGGCGCAGGCGCGCGGGGCCTGCCTCGTCCCCTTCGGCGGCGGTACCAACGTCACCGACGCCCTGCGCTTGCCTGTCGACGAAGCGCGCGTCGTCGTCGTGCTGGACATGCGCCGTATGAACAAGCTGCGCTGGGTGGACCCGGTGAACCGCACGGCGTGCATCGAGGCGGGCGCCACCGGCCGGCATATCGCCGCCGAGCTGGCCAAGCACGGGCTGACGCTCGGACACGAGCCCGACAGCGCGGAGTTCTCGACGCTCGGCGGGTGGATCGCCACGAACGCCAGCGGGATGAAGAAGAACCGCTACGGCAATGTCGAGGACATCGTGCTCGATGTCACGGCAGTGACGGCCCGAGGCGTGATTGAACGTCCCGCCGTGGGCCCGCGCGAGAGCGTCGGCGTGAACCCGAAGACCTTCCTGTTCGGGAGCGAGGGGAACCTCGGCATCATCACCAGCGCGGTGGTCAAGGTCTGGCCCCTGCCCGAGGTGCAGCGCTACGCGAGCGTGATCTTCCCGGACCTCGAGCGCGGCTTCAAGTTCCTCTACGACCTGCAACAGAGCGGCGCCGTTCCCGCGAGCGTGCGCGTGATGGACAACACCCAGTTCCACTTCGGACAGGCGCTGAAGCCGGCCTCGAAGGGCCTCGCCGCACGGCTCAAGAGCCGAGCAGAGGCGCTCGTGGTGACGCGGATCAAGGGCTTCGATCCGCACAAGATGTGCGTGGCGACGGTGGTCTTCGAAGGCACGGCCGCGGAGGTCGCCTTCCAGGAGCGGACGCTCGGGGATATCGCGGCGCGCCATGGTGGCCTCCAGGGAGGCGCCGCCAACGGAGAGCGTGGCTACCAGCTCACTTTCGGCATCGCGTACATCCGCGATCTGGCGTTCGAGCACTGGGCCATTGCGGAGAGCTTCGAGACGAGCGTGCCATGGTCGCGCGCGCTCGAGCTCTACGAGCGGGTCAAGCGCCGCGTGGAGCTCGAGCACGAGCGCCGCAGGCTACCCGGACGACCCTTCTTCACCGGTCGGCTCACGCAGGTCTATTCGACTGGCGTCGCGATGTACTTCTATCTCGGTTTCTACGCGAAGGGCGTCGCCGATCCCGTCGCGGAGTATGCCGCCCTCGAGCACGCGGCGCGTGAGGAGATCCTCGCCTCCGGCGGCACGCTCTCGCACCACCACGGTGTGGGGAAGATCCGGCAGGACTTCCTCGACGTGGTGTACTCCGAGGGCGCGCGGACGGTCGTCCGCGAGGTCAAGCGCGCGCTCGATCCGGACAACCTCTTCGGCGCCTCGAACCACGGCGTGCGCGGCGCAGTGGCGCTGGCCGGCGAGACGGAGCAGGCGCCGTGACCGCGCAGCCGTTCGGCGCGGCGGAGATCCTGTGATCGGCGGACATCTCGCTTGACCTGCGCCCCGCACCGCAATATGTAGTGCCCTATGTTGGTGCCTCGGGCTTCGGCCCGGGGCTCAAAAGGGAACCCGGTGTGAATCCGGGGCTGCCCCGCAGCGGTAAGCGAGAACGATCTCCACGACGAGCACTGGCCCTCGGGCTGGGAAGCGGTGGACCGTAGGAAGCCGGCGAGAGCCGGAGCGCTCGCAAGCCCGAAGACCTGCCAACATCCAGCGTCGGGGAGACATCCCGCGCCGGTTTGACCTGGAAGCCTCGAGGGAGGCGGGGAGGTCCGAGCTGGCGCAGACCCTCGCGCCTGTCCCGGTTCCGACCCGTTCCCCGCGCTTTCTTCTCAGTCGCCCGCGGGGGCGAGGGGTCGGTCCGATGATCAATTCCGAAGGTTCAGCGCCGCTGCGCTTCGCGGCTGGCTCCGTGGTGCGCTCCGCTCTCGCGTCGCGCGGTCGGGCGTCCCCACGAGCGCAGCGGGCGAAGAGAGGCTTCGTATCGAGCCATTCCGGTCGAAGATCGACAGGACGCCGTCGTCCCGCATGTCGTCGCGACAACGCGTGACCACGCGCGCTCCGTCGCGCTCCGGAGACAGCTCAGCTGTCGAGCGCGACGCGGGTGCGCAGGCGCGCGTCCTCTCCTTCACGGCAGTAGGGTTCACATCGAAAGAGGCCTCATGCGCACTTCTGCATCTCTCGTCGCCGCAGCGTTCCTCCTGCTCTCACCGCCGGCGTTCGCGGACGCCTTCGACGAGTACGCGGGGAACACGTCGTATACGTTCAACCTCCCCGCCATCGCCGACGGGTGGTCCGTGGCCCTGGACGGGTTCCCCACGACACTAGAGGAGATCGACGGCTACGAGCTGGCCGGTCGGCTCCTCGTCGCCAACGATCAGACCTTGTACCTCCAGAAGAACTATGGATCGAGCGTCTACGTGCCTGTCGCGACGCTGAGCGACGGGCCGATGGATCCGAGCTTCCTCGCCATCTCGCCGGACGGCAGCACGATCGCGCTCGGCGTCGGCTACGGGGCGCCGCTGCTGGTGTTCCCGAGCTCGATCCTCAGCATCACCTCGCCGCCCGACCTGCTCAGCCACGTGGACGTGATCGAGCTCGACGTCGAGTACTACGACGGAGCCTGGTACGGGAACGACGCGCTCGTCGTCAACGGCGGCTGGAACGGCCCGGGCGGCTACGCGAGCGGCGTCTACGCCCTGGATCTGACGGCGTCGCCGATCGCGGAGATCCCGCTGATCACGAGCATTCCCGGCGCCTCCGGGGGGATCGCGGTGGACTCCGAGGGCAACCTCGTCACCGGGATCGGCTACAAGACCTCGCCCAACCGGACGGGCGAGCTCCGGATCTGGGCGGCGGCCGACATCCAGGACGTCATCGACGGCACCTCGAGCGCTTACGCATACGGCGGCAGCGAGGGCTCGCTCCTGGCGAGCAACGTGCTGAGCGCGGCGGCGCTCGGCTTCGACGAGGACGACACCCTGCACGTGGGCGGCGGAGACGCGTTCGGCGTCGGCGGCGCCAGCGAGAACGGCTATGCCGCGCTCATCCGCGCCAGCGTCGTCGCGAGCGTCGTCGGGGGCAGCCAGACGCCGGTGAACGAGGCGAGCTCGTCGCAGTACCTCGAGCTCGTACCCGACGCCTGCGAGGACGACGGCGCGACGTCGCCCATCGCGTTCGTCGGCCACACGAGCGCCCTGGCGATCGCCTGGAACCCGTCGGGGGACGAGTACTCGTCGCCCGCGGGGCAGTGCTACTCGGCCGGGAGCGCCTCGGATTATTGGGAGATCGGGGTGACACCGAAGGTGACGCTGTACTTCCCCGACGGCGCGCCGGACGCCGACAGCGACGGCGTGCCCGACGGCGCGGACAACGCCTACCTGACGGCGAACGCGAACCAGCGAGACACCAACGGCGACGGCTTCGGGAACATCGCGGACGCGGATCTCGACAATGACGGCGACGTGGACACGGGCGATTACAGCATCCTGATGGCGGCGTGGAACACCCAGCTGGGCAACCCCGGGTACAACCAGCACGCCGACTTCAACGGCGATGGGAACATCAACACCGCCGATTACAACATCTATCTCGCGCGGTACGGCACGTCGGCGCCGTTCTACTGAGCAGCACGCGGGCCGCGCGCCGCGTCGGAGCCGTTCCGACGCGGCGCGCGGCCGCTTTCGGAGGTCTCATGATGTATCGTATCGCGCGCGCAGGCGCGCTCCTGTCGTTGCTCACGATCATCGCCTGTTCCTCGGAGGACTCCCCTTCCGGGAGCGGGTCCGGGGGAGCGGGCGGAACGGCCGCGCAGGGCTCCGGCGGCGCGGCAGGTCAGGGAGGGGCCGCTGGATCGGGCGGCGGGGCGACCACGTCGTCGAGCGACGCCGGGAGCGGCGCGGGCGGCGCGGCGACCACCAGCGGCTCGGGCGGCGCAGGCGGCGACGGCGGCGCGGGCGGGAGCGGCGCGGGCGGAGGGGCGACCACGGGCGGCGCTGGGGGCGACGGCGGCGCTGCGACCACGGGCGGCGCTGGGGGCGACGGCGGCGCGGGCGGGAGCGGCACTGGCGACGCGGCGACGACGGGCGGCGCTGGGGGCGACGGCGGCGCTGCGACCACGGGCGGCGGCGCTGGGGGCGACGGCGGCGCGGGCGGCGCGGTGACCACGGACGGCGCCGGGGGCGACGGCGGCGCGGGCGGCGCTGCGACCACGGGCGGCGCAGGGGGCGACGGCGGCGCGGGCGGCGCGGGGGGCGGCGGCGAGGCGTGCACGGGCTTCGAGACGGTGTTCGCCTCCGAGGTCGTGACCCACCTCTTCGGGCCAGGTCCGAGCTATGGACAGGACAAGTTCCCGGAGATCGCCTTCGGACCTCCCAGGGGCGGCGGTTGCTGCGGGGGCTCGACCGACGTGGTGTCTCTCGGCAACGGCGGCACCGTCACATTCGGCTTCTCCGGCAACCTCATCGTCGACGGGCCAGGCCCGGACTTCATCGTGTTCGAGAACGCGTTCGAGACCAGCCCGACGACCGTCTTCGCCGAGCTCGCGACCGTCGAGGTGAGCCAGAACGGCGTCGACTGGATAGCCTTTCCATGCACGGCCACGGCGGCCCCCTACGGCTCCTGCGCCGGCTGGCACCCCGTGCTGGCGAACTCCAAGACGAACTCCATCGATTCGACCGACCCCGAGGTCGCCGGCGGCGACGCATTCGACCTCGCCGACCTCGACCTCCGCTTCGCGCGCTACGTGCGAATCACGGATCGTCCGGACTTGACCGGAGCGACAGGCGTCTTCGATCTCGACGCCGTGGCGATAGCGAACGCATCCTGCCCCCAGGGCCGGTGATTCGGCCGATCCATCTCGGCAGCGCCCTCGCTCGCTCGCCCGGCCCGCAGCTCACGCCGTCGATCGGGCGGAGGCTCCAGCTACCCGCACATGCGCGGGCGCCGAGGGTCATCGACCGGCGCGGGCTCGGGCGGCACGCCCGCGAAGCGCGCGCGCAGGTCCATCCAGAGCGCGAGCCTCGACCAGTCCGGCTCCTTGACGGGCTTCGTGCGCTCCGGATTGAGCCACGGGTTCGGGAAGAACACCGTCATCATCTGCTCGTTTCGACCGTTCCAGAGCCTCAATCCCCAGCTCCTCGCCCGTCCATCCGCGTCGCGGTCGCGGTAGAACGCGGCCCGCGCGCACTGCCGCCATCGCGCGAGCTCCGGGGGCGTCGGCCGCGCCTTCGTTCCCTTGTGGTCGCCGACGCAGAGGTGGAAGTGCCACGCGCCCGGCTCGTCCGGCCCGATCGTGAAGTAGCCGTCGAGGTAGCCGACCCGGGGCTTGCTCGCGAACCGGAGCTCGAACACGGCGCCCTGGAGGCACGGGCCGAAATCGATGTCGCTCCAGTGGTCCTCGAACAGGACCCTCACCAGCTCACGATACGTCGCCTCCGCCAGCGGCACATCGAAGTACTCCGTCGTGGTCCCGTCAAGGTTGCGCTCGGTCGAGCGTTCAGCCGCGTCGTCGCTCATCTTGTCCATCTCCAGCTTGGCAGCGTTGCAAACGGGTCACTCGCCGCCCGCGCGCGCTTCGCCCAGCGCCGGGGGAGCGCCATGGACGGCCTCTCGAACGGCCAGGGCGGCGTCGAGCATCGATGGCCCCGGATCGCCGAGGAGCGCGTCATCGAGCTCGACCACGCCGCCGGGCGCGCTGCAGGCGCGGAGCCGGTCGAGACCGGCCTGGCCGCACAAGATCTTCCGCATCCCCGTGTTCGTCACCAGGACATCGGGATCGAGCGTCAGGACCTGCTCCGGCGTGTACTCCGGCCAGTCGCGGTGCACGGCCGCTGCCGCGTCGATCAGCCCTGCCGAGGCGAGCACGTCGTGGTAGCTGGTGCCCGCCGTGCCTCCGAAGAGGCGGCCGCCGTAACCGCTCAGGTACATGCCGCGACGGCGCTGCCGGGGCTGGATATCGGCGGCCACCGCGGCCATGCCCTGCACGAGGGCCGTCGCGAGCCGCCGGCCGCGCTCCGGGTGGCCGACCAGCGCGGCGACCTCGTGCACGTTGGGGACGAGGGTCGCGAGCCCGCGCATCGGGCCGAGGTCGTAGACGGTCAGGCCCGCGTCGCGCAGGCGCGCGATCCGGCGCGGATCGCCGTAGCCGTTGAGGAGGACGAGATCCGGCTGGAGCGCGAGGAGCGCCTCGATGTCGGCGGTGTCCTCGACGCGGGCCTTGCTCGCGTACCGGTAGCCGCGCGGCGAGCGGCGCGCGCCATACCCGGTGAACGCGACGACGCGGTCGGGCTCGCAGAGCTCCACGAGCAGCTCGTCCGCAACCGTGCTCGCCGACGCGATCCTGCGGAAGTCGCGGAGCGTGACCGCGACCCCCGCGTGATCCTCGAGCGAGGTCGAGCTCCCCTCGGGAACGGCGGCGTCGACCGAGCGCGCGGCCGCGTCGTGCCGACCGGCCAGCGCGCGCTGGTCGGAGGAGCGCGGCAGCGCGGCCGCGGCCACCGACAGGGCGAGCGCGCCGGTGAGCGCGCCATGGTTGAGCCAGGAGATGGCCTTCATGGCAGCGATCCTCCGCGACGGGCCTCATTTTCAGCGGGCAGCCGGAAGCCGAGCGCGCCGCCTGGAACGAGCCGCACGTCGTAGATCGACTCCACGGCGCCGGGCTTGATGACGTCGCGCGTCTCGCCCTGCTGGCGGAGCCGGCCGCCCTCCATGAGCACCGCGGCGTCGGTCCAGTCGAGCGCCTCCGCCAGCGGGTGGAGCACCACGACGACGCAGTAGCCGTCGGCCGCGAGGCGCCGGAGCAGCGCGTAGAGGCGGAGGGCGTGCCCGACGTCGAGCGCAGCGGTGGGCTCGTCGAGCAGCAGGATCCTGGCCTCCGTCGCGATCGCCCGCGCGAGGAGCACGCGCTGCCGCTCGCCCTGCGACAGCGCGGTGAAGGGGCGGGAGGCGAGCGGCGCGGTGTTCGTCAGCCGCAACGCGCGATCGACCGCTTCTTCGGCGGCCGCGGTGGCGCGCACGCGCCCGACGTGGTGCGCGTACCGGCCCTGCGCGACGACGCTCGCGACAGCGAGCGGCGAGCGGAGCTCGGACTGCTGCGGGACGTACGCGGCGAGGCGCGCCCGCTCGTGCGCGTGGAGCTCGCGCGCGCGAAGTCCGTTCAGCCGGATGTCCCCGTCGAAGGGCACGACGCCGGCGAGCGCCTTGAGGAGGGAGGATTTGCCCGCCCCGTTCGGGCCGAGCACGGCGAGCACGCCGCCGAAGGGCGCCGTGAACGACACGTCGTCGACGACGACCCGCCCCCCGCGACGGACGCGCAGCCCGGACACACCGACGGCTTCAGGCACGCTCCGCCTCCCGCTGCGAGCGCGCCAACAGCACCAGGAAGGCCGGCGCGCCGATGAGCCCGGTGATGACGCCGAGCGGCACCTCCCCGCGCGCAGGCAACAGGCGCGCGACCAGATCGCACGAGGCGACGAAGACGGCGCCGCCCAGCGCCGCGACGGGGATCAGGCGCCGGTGGTCGACGCCGAGGAACGGCCTCAGCGCGTGCGGCACGAGCAGCCCCACGAAGGCGACGTTGCCCCCGAGCGCGACAGCGCCGGCCGTGAGCACCGCCATCCAGAGGATGCAGAAGCGGCGCACCAGGGGCACGTCCACGCCGAGCGACGCCGCTTCCTCCTCCCCGGAGAGGAGCAGGTCGAGGGGCTTCCCCCAGAACCACGCGGCGACGACGCCGGCGAGCACCAGCGGCGCGGCCAGGGCGACGTGCCTGGGGCTCGTGCCCGACAGGCCGCCGAGCGCGAAGGCGACGACGGCGCGGCCGAGCTCCCACCGCTCCTGCGCGAGGCTCGTGGCGAGGCTCCCGAGGCTGAAGAACAGCGAGGAGAGGAGGAACCCGACGAGGAGGAGGCTCAGGAGGTCTCCCGGCGCGCGCACGAGCACGAGCACGAGCCCCAGGCTGACCATCGCGCCGGCGAGACATCCGGCCGGGAGCACCATCTCCGGGGGCAGCCCGCGGATCCCGCGCTCGGCGACGACGAGCTCCACCACCAGGAGGGCGATCTTGCCGCCCAGCGCCGCGCCGGCGGTCGTGCCGAGCACCGACGGCTCGGCGAGCGGGTTCCGGAACAGGCCCTGCACCACGACGCCCCCGACCGCGAGCGCGGCGCCGACGAGGAGCGCCGCCCCGAGGCGCGCGGCGCGGAGCGTCAGCAGGGTCGCCCGGAGGCCCGCGTCGGAGAGGCTCGCCGTGCCGAGCGCGAGCGAGGCCGCGGCGACCGCCGCGAGCGCGGCGAGCAGGACGGCGTACGCGAGGAGCGCGCGGCCGCCCGGACGCGAGGCCGTCGGCGCTTCACGCGCGCTCGCGGCGCGCTCGGCGCCGATCCCTTGCATGGTCATCTCACCCGTCCTCCGCCGCTGGAGCGCCGCATCAGATTCCGCCGATCGATCGCGGCGGGAGCCCGATCTCGGTGTCGACGGTCACGTCCTCCAGCGGCTCGAGCGCGCCGTTCGCGGTCACCTTCCAGCGCCGGAGCTTGTTCTTCTCCGCGTCGCTCACCAGGCAGACATCGCCGCAACCGGGCGAGCAGTGCACGCCGCCGAGGACGAAGGGCTGCGTCGCCTCGCCGAGCGTTGCGACGTCGCCCGTGGTGATGTTCACGGAGAACACGGTGTCTCCGGGGGACGCGTTGCCTCCGTAGGTCTTCGCGAGGAGGACGTCCTCGGACGCGAAGGCGAGCGAGGGCTGGATCCCCGCGTCGAGCTTCCTGGCCACGCCGAGCCGCTCGAGCTCCCTGGGAGGGGTGGAGCGAGCGTCGTAGATCACGATGTCGCTCGTCGCCGGATCGAACTTCATCGCGTCCGCGTCGAAGCGGCTCGAGCAGGCGACGGCCAGCCGATCGCCCGAGGGCGACACGGCGACGCGTCCGCAGCTGTAGAGCCCCTGGATGTCGACCGTCCACGCGACGGCGTTCTGCTCCGGCGAGACGCCCACGAAGCGCCCCTCCCCCTCCCGCGAGAAGTCGGCCGCGAGCCGATCGAGCGACACGACCACGTCCTCGCCGACGCGCGTCATCCCCGACGGGCACGGGAGGAGACCCTCGTCCTCCTCCGGGAGCGCGATGCGCCCCTCGATGGTGTACTTCTTCGTGTCGAGGACGAGGAGATCGCCGCCCTCGTCGAAGGGCTCTGCGCCCGGGGCCGGATTGCTCCCGAAGCGCGACACGAAAGCGCGCTCCTCGCCCACCTCGATGTAGTCGTGAGGGTTGGACTCGAACCCCTGCCCGACAGGGAGCTGGGCGATGACCTCGGCGGTCTCGAGATCCATCCAGGTGAGCACGTTCGTGCCGTACCGGTCGATCAGGACGACGCGTCCGGACGGCGGCGCCGTCGCCGGGACGTCGACGTCGCCCGACAGCGCGAGGCTGAGCCCCGGCTTCGTCGCGCCGCTCGACACGAAGGAGGGCGAGAGCGTGGTTCCGTCGAGCTCCGAGATCGCGATGTTGGTCGACTGGTAATCGCTCGTCACGATCACGACGCCGCGCTCGCAGGCGCCCGGCGTGTCCGGACCGCCTCCACCGCCACCTCCGCGTCCGCCGCCACCTCCACCGTCACCGCCGACGTGAACACCGCCCGTCGACGGCGGCGGCGGATCCACGTTGCACCCGAGGAGCGGGATCGAGAGTGCGATCGCGCAATGAATGATCTTCACCATGTTGACTCCAGTGTGAAAAACACGCTCCGTCCCGGGAGCGGATACCCGACGACGTCCGTTCGCCGCGAGTCGAGGAGATCGGCGATGCGCGCTCTCCCCGCGAGGTGCCCCCGGAACCACCTCGCCTCTGCGTCGAGGTCGACCGTCGCTTGCTCCGCGATCACGCCGAGGCCGGCGGGGTCGGCGTACCGGCTCGACTGGTACACGGCCCGGAGCTCGCCGGAGGCGCCCGAGAACACGGTGTCTCCCGGGCGCTTCCATCCGGCGTGGAGGCGCGGGGCGACGACGAGGCGAGAGCGGAACGGAAGGACGTCGTTGGCGGTCATCCGGTCCGGGGTCGTGTCCCGCGGATCGAGGAGCGTCGCCGCGACCTCGGCGCGCAGGAACGGGGTGACCTCGATCCCCGTCAGGAGCTCCGCGCCGAGCACGCGGGCGCGGCCGACGTTGTACGGGGCCACGTAGCCCTGGCCGGCGCGCGCGTAGGCGATGAGCCCGGAGGCCGCGCGCCCGAACAGGAAGGCGTCGACGTAGGCGCCGCGCAGCACCGCGCCGCGCCGCGTCTGCGCCCGGATCCCGGCTTCGAGCGTGACGCCGGACTCCGGCTCGAGCCCCGCGTTGCCGTGGACGACGCCGGAGAGGCCGTACACCTCGCCGAGCGTCGGGACGCGGAGATAGCGGCCCACGGTCGCGAGCAGCCGGATCCTCTCGCTCCCGGCTTCCACGCCGAAGCGCCCTGCCGGCGCGAGGACATCGCAAGGGCGCTCGGGGTCCGCGCCGGTGGCGTGGCACTCCCCGCTCGCGAGGGCGTGCAGCGTGACGCTCTCCCCGAGGCGCGCTTCCGCGCTGACGGCGCCGCGCGCGAAAGAGCGCCGCGCGCGCGCGAGCGGGATGTCGTCCGGCTCGCGCGAGATGCCCTCGCGCGCGACCGAGAGCATGGGTCGCACCCGGAGGTGGTCGGAGAGGTCGAGGGTCGCCCCCAGCGTCTGCTCCAGGCGGCGGCCGCCGACGCGGAGCTCGCGCGTGAAGAGCGCGAGCTCGAGGAGCGGGTCATCGAACTCGGAGCGCGCCTCGATGAACGACGTGCGCGCCTCGAGCGTGTGCTGCGCCTCGGCGCCGAACGGGACCCGCGCCACGATGGACGAGAGCGCGCGCAGGGAGCCCCCGCGGGCCCTCCGGGACGGCAGGAGCGCGAGCCGCGGCACGCCCTGCTCGCGGTCGGTCGCGTTCGCGAGCACGTCGAGGGTCGCGCCGTGGCCGAGATCGACGCGCGCGAGCGCCCAGGCGTCGATCGTGCGCACGTCGGCGTTCCGCCGGCGCTGCACGGTGTCGTCGCTCGCGTCGAAGAGCGTCCCGCGATCGTCGACGAACGCATAACGGTTCGCCGCGGCCTCGGCGCTCACCCCGACGAGCGCGCTCACCGGGCCCGCGCTGGCGCCGGCGAACGCCCACCCGCGCCTGGCGCCGAACGAGCCTGCCATGGCGCCCACGCCGGCCGTCGCCCGGGAGGGCCGGCGCGGCTCGAAGAAGATCGCGCCGCCTGGCCCGAGGCGGTCGGCCTCGATGGGGGCGTTGCCGCGGTAGATCTCGATCCGCTCTACCAGCCAGAGGGGCACGAGCGAGAGATCCGCTGTCCCCGCGACATCGTCGTTCAGGCGGACGCCGGCAAGGTACACCGGCGTCTGCGCGGCGGTCGCGCCCCGGATCGCGGCGGTCGCCGGTCCGCCGAAGCCGCCCGACTCCGTCACCTGGACGCCCGGCTGCGTGCGGAGCACGTCCGCGGCTTCGAGCCCCGCGCCGGTGAGGCGGTCGCGGGTCAGCACCGATCCGGCAACGGATCTGTCCCTGGGCGGCGCGGGCGCGCGCACGCTATCCCCTTCGACGCGCACCTCCAGCGGGGCTGCGGCTGCGGCCGCGTTCAGCGGGGCTGCGGCTGCGGCCGCATTCAGCGGGGCTGCGGCTGCGGCCGCGTTGCCGCCGGCCTGCTCGCCGCCTGGGCTGCGCAGCTCTTCCGCGCGGGCGGCCCGCGGGCCCGCCACCGCGCTGCCGGCCGCGAACGCGAGCCAGCACGCTGCGCCGCCGCGCCGCCGCGGAGGTCGAGTCACACGATGAAGCCATGATCCCATTCGCGCCCGCCTGCCCGCGTCGACCCAGCACTGCTCGGGTGAGCTGAGAGCCGAAGCGAGGGAGCTGCGTGACGGGCCACGGCACCGCGCGAGAGCGAGGTGATCCAGAGCCTGCGCGCCTTCCCCTCGAAGGCTCAGGTCAGCGCGCGCCGGAGCACCGGCACGCGCACCTTCGGCAGGTCTTCGGACTCACGGGCGCTGCGGCCGTCGCCGGTCGCTCTCCTACTGATCACCGCTTCCCAGGCCGCTCGACTGCTTGGCCCAGTGCTTGATGGTGATGGTCGTTCCCGTTCACCGCTGCGGGGGCAGTCCCGGATTCTCACCGGGTTCCCTTTTCAGCTCGCCAGGCGATGGCCGGACGAGCACCGATGGCGGGGCGACTCGTTGCAGACTTCGCGCGGGGTGTCAACACCGAGGTGCCGGCTCCGCCCGGATGCCAGCGCGGCGCGGTCATCCAGCGCGTCCCAGATGGCCGGCCTCGACCGCGCAAGGCCAGGCGTGCCGACAAGGGCGTGCCTTTCTGTCTGGGATACCGAGATCAACGAGGGCGCTATCTCCAGGCGGCCCGGAGCCTCTCACGCGCTCCGAGGCGTCGCTTCCTCGAGGTGTCTCTCGGTGGCCATGTTGCCTGTGCATGCAACCCCGACAGCCATCTGTCTGAGCTGCCTCAGGTGCGTCTACACTGGCTTTTCATCGGCGCTTTTGGGACACATCTTCTCATGGATGCCGCCGGCGCCCCCCTGGAGGACGGCCGCGAGGTGCGACAAATTGATGCATCCCAGGAGAGCCAACTTTCGAGTAGGGTGTGATCCGCTCCGGCGCGGTGGTGACGACGCTGCGGCCTCGTAGCTTGAAAGGTTGTCCGATGGTTGTTTCGATGGCTCGTGTCACGTTCCTGGGCGTGGCCTGTCTCGCGGCGTTGAGCGGGTGCAGCGGGAGCGACGAGGACGTCGCCGTGAAGACGTTTGCGTTGAGCTTTGCCGCCAAGGTCGGCGAAAAGCCATTCTCCTGCGCGACCACATTCGATGGAGTCGGCACGACCCGATCGGCGGTAAAGCCGCTCGATTTCCGCATGTACATCCATGACGTCCGGCTCGTGCACGACGACGGTTCCGAGGAGCCGCTCTCGCTCGAGCAGGACGGCATCTGGCAGCGCGACAAGGTCGCGTTCCTCGACTTCGAGGACGGCACGGGCTCATGCGAGACCGGCAGCCCGGAGACAAGGACGGAGATCGTGGGAACCGCCCCGGCCGGCGACTACGCCGGTATCAGGTTCAACCTGGGTTTACCCCCGGAGATGAACCACCTGGACGCGGCGACAGCCCCGGCGCCCCTGAACATTCCCGGCATGTGGTGGTCGTGGAAGGGCGGCTACAAGTTCGTCCGCCTCGACCTCATCTCGACGATGAACCCGACGTACTTCTTTCACCTTGGAGGTACGAAATGCGAGGGTACCGTCAACGAAGGCTTTTCGTGCGCCGCCGACAACGTCGCCGATATACGCATCGACGGCGTCGACCCGGAGTCGAGCACCATCGTCTTCGACATCGCCAATTTCTATGCTGAGTCCGACCTCGACCACCAGGTCGACGGCATGACGGATCGCACCTCCGGCTGCATGTCCTTCGAGGGCGATCCCGAGTGCCCGCCTGTCTTCAAGGCGCTCGGGATGGGCTTCGATGGCGCGAGCCCGTCCGCTCCGCAAACCGCGTTCCGGGTGGAGTGAGATGTACCTTCATAGACCAGCGGCCAGTCTCCTCGCGCCGCTCTTGATCTGTGCGCTTGCCGGCTGCGGCTCCTCCGACGAGGACATGGACGAGCCGAGCGACGCGGAGGTCCTTCCGGGCGACCCTGGCTTCCAGCGCGATCCGGCGCTCAACGTGGACAACATCAGCGCTGCTGCGGAGACGCGCAGCCACAACATGGGGCTGAACTGCATGGGCTGCCACCAGCCCCATGGGCCTGGCAAGGGGCTCTTCACCGCTGCCGGGACGGTGTACGCGCCGTCGGGCACGCCGGTCCCAGGCGGAACGGTCGAGCTCCGCACAGACGCCCAAGGCGAAGGAGATCTCGTGCTCTCGCTCGCCGTCGACGGGAACGGGAACTTCTTCACGACCGAGTCGCTGCCCTTCCCGGACCAGGAGCTGTTCATCTTCCTGCGGGCACCGGCCGGAGGGGGGACCAACAGCATGCCATTTCCAACCATCTCCGGAGCTTGCAACCTGTGTCACAACGAGCAACGCCGCATTCTGCTGGAGTGACCCGCGCGAGCACGTCGGCGGCGCTCCTCGCGCTCGCGGTGGCGTCGTGTGCGGGCGAGACGGAAGCGATTCCGCCTGTCGACAGCTACGAGCTCGCCCTGCCCGTCGGCTTCCCGAAGCCGTGGGTGCCGCCCGACAACCCGATGACCGAGGAGAAGGTCGCGCTCGGGCGCGCCCTGTTCTTCGACAAGCGCCTCTCGGGCAACGGGACCATGGCGTGCGCCTCGTGTCATGAGCGCGACAGGGGGCTCGCCGATGGCAAGGTGACCCCGACCGGCTCGACGGGGGACGCGATTCCGCGCAACGCGATGGGGCTGGCCAACGTCGCCTACTTCCCGCTGCTCACGTGGGGCAACCCCACGCTGTCGTCGCTCGAGGAGCAGGCGCTCGTCCCGATGTTCGGCGAGAGCCCGGTCGAGCTCGGGATCACCGGCGCCGAGGACGTCGTTCTCGGCCGGCTCCGCGGCGACGATGCGTACAAGGCAGCGTTCGTCGCCGCGTTCCCCGGCGAGAGCGAGCCGATCACGCTCGACACCGTCGTGAAGGCGATCGCGACGTTCGAGAGGACGCTCATCTCCGGGCGCTCCGCGTACGATCGTACTACGTACGGCGGAGAGGCGGGCGCGATGTCCGAGGCCGCGTTGCGCGGCATGGATCTCTTCTTCTCCGAGCGGCTCGAGTGCTATCACTGCCACAGCGGGATCAACTTCACGACCGCCTTCCGGAGCGCCGAGACGAAGCAGGAGGAGATGGATTTCCACAACACCGGCCTGTACAACCTCGACCCGGACGGGGGTTATCCGCCCGGCGGAGAGGGGCTGTTCGAGTTCACCGGCGACCCGGCGGACAAGGGGAAATACCGCGTTCCTTCGCTGCGCAACGTGGAGCTGACGGCGCCCTACATGCACGACGGGAGCGTGGCCACCCTGGAGGAGGTCGTCGACCACTACGCCGCAGGAGGCAGGACCCTCGACGACGGGCCGTTCGCAGGTGTGGGCAGCGAGAACCCGAACAAGAGCTCGCTCATCAGAAGTTTTACCATCACGCCAGAGGAGAAGGCGGATGTCGTGGCCTTCATGAAGAGCCTGACCGATCCGGAGTTCGCGGCCGTGGTGGATGGCGCGCAGGCGCCGTAGCCCGTCGAGCGCGGATCGGTCGCGAGCGCTCGACCTGCGGGGCGCGATCCGGCTGTCCAGGGCTGCCGCGCTGCCCTCGCGGCACCGCAAACGGTCCGGGTGGGGCTGCCGCGCTGCCCTCGCGGCACCGCAAACGGTCCGGGTGGGGCTGCCGCGCTGCCCTCGCGGCACCGCAAACGGTCCGGGTGGGGCTGCCGCGCTGCCCTCGCGGCACCGCAAACGGTCCGGGCAGGGCTGCCGCGCTGCCCTCGCGGCACCGCAAACGGTCCGGGAGGAGCTGCCGCGCTGCCCTCGCGGCACCGCAAACGGTCCGGGCAGGGCTGCCGCGCTGCCCTCGCGGCACCGCAAACGGTCCGGGCAGGGCTGCCGCGCTGCCCTCGCGGCACCGCAAACGGTCCGGGCAGGGCTGCCGCGCTGCGCTGCCGGCACCGCAAACGGTCGGGGCGGGGCTGCCGCGCGGTGGTGAGGGAATTTGGAGAAAACTGGGGGAGTTTGCCCGCAACCTCGCGCGGAAGGGCTAGGTTTCGGCCCGAAGTAAGTGCTGCCCGCGGGTGTTCCAGCACCCCGGGCAGCGTGGCCGCACCCCGCTCGCACGAGGTACGACATGCTCACCCTAGTACGTCCCGAGGACGTGGGCCAAGACGAAGCCCCGTCCAAGCGCCGCCGTCCACGTTCCACCGCCCTCACCGATGCCGAGGCGATGCGCCTCCGAGCCGCCCTCAAAAACATCAAGGGGCTGTTCGGCTCTTGGGACTGCCTCGCCGAGGTGATGGGCGTCCCGAAGACGACCATCACTAATTTTGTGTACGGCTCGCACCCGAGCACGACCCATGGTCTGGCCCTGCGCGCCGCCAAGGCTGCCGGGACGACCGTGGAGCAGCTCCTCGGTGGCCTCGCTGCGGCCGACCGTTGCCCACATTGTGGGACAACCTTGGAGGCGCCATGACTGACGTCACAAGCGTCGACATCACCGCCGCCACCGAGGTGCAGCTCGTCGAGATGGTCTTGGGGGTTCCAGGGATCGGTACGCAGCTCGTTACAGCACACGGATTGCTGGGGGTTGCGCGGCTCAGTCCCCATGTTCTGGCCGAGCGTGCAGAGATGGCCCTGCCGGACGCTACTCGGTTGGCAGCGGCCTTCGAGTTGGGTCGCCGTCTTCAAATGATCATGGGACAGCGCCGAAAACGGCTGAACACCCCCAAGGACATTGCCACGTTCTTTGCTCCGCGGTTCACCATGTGTAGATGGCCTCGGAGATCCGCAGGAATCTAACCACGGAGATCCGCGTAAACGTGACCCTCGCGTCCGCAGAAAAATGACCGCGGCACCCGCGGAAACCTGACCCCGGGCGCCGCGGGAATCTGACGTGGCGTCGGCCGGGTCAGCGCTTCTTCGCTGCTGCCGGGGCAGACGGCTCGGCGGTCTCCGGTCTCGGCTTGGGTCGCGCCTCGCTCATGGCCAGCGACTCCTTCTGCCGCCACGAGTCGGCGTCGATGTCGAGGATGTGGCAGTGCTGGACGAAGCGGTCGATCAGCGCCGAGACGCACGCTGCGCCCGGAAAGACCGTGCTCCACTGCTTGAACGGCAGATTCGTCGTCAGCACGAGCGATCGGCTCTCGTGCCTGCGGCTGATGATGTTGTAGAGCAGATCGGCGGACTGACGGCTGCACGGCAGATAGCCGATCTCGTCCAGAATGAGCAGCGACGGGGCGGTGTATTTCCGCAGCCGTCGCTCAAGGGCCGGCAGCGACTCCTGCTTGAGCAGATCCGCGAGGGCGGCCGACAGCGTCGTGAAGCGTACGGTGTGACCGCGCTGGAGCGCGAGCATGCCGAGGTTCTGGGCGAGCATCGTCTTGCCGACGCCGCTCGGACCCCGGAGCAGGACGTTGTGCCCCTTGGCGACGAAGTCGAGGGTCATGAGCTCCTCGACGAGCTCACGCTGGATCGTGCGCGGGTGGTTCCAGTCGAAGCGCTCGAGGGGCTTGAAGGTGCCGAGGGTCGCTGCCTTGGCGCGCGCGGCGAGATTGCGCTCGGCGCGCTCGCGGTGGGCGATGGCGACGAGCTCCTCGAACGTCTGCACCGGCGACAGGCGCGCCGTGGTGGCATGCGCGATCAGCGCGAGCAGCGCCTCGCGCGACACGCGTACGCCGAGGGAGCGAACCAGCTCAGCGACGTCATCGTTGGGCATCATAAGACTCCAGGTCATGGGGAACCACGTCGCGATCGGGGACATGGGCTCCGAGGTCGATGTCGACGGGGACAGGGGCATCGGCGGCGCGGCGGCGCTCCTCGCAGAGCACGGCGAGGGCACCGGGATCGTGCGTGCCGCGGGCGATAGCCTCGCGCGCCGCAGCGCCGAGGATCTCGACGCCGTACAGGTCGAGAAGGCGCAGGGCCTTGGCGGTCATGAAGCCGACGTTGCGACCGGCCTCCACCCAGCGCTCTTGCAGGATCTCGAAGCCGGGGATCGCGACGCCGAGCCGATCGCGTCCCTTCGCCTCGCGCGCGGCGCGCTTGTGGTCGAGCAGCTCGGCACGGTGCTCGGGCGCCTCGATGCTCTGGTGTCGTCCCCAGCAGCGCACGTGCCGCGCGAGCTCCGTGCCGCCGTCCGAGAGCCGCACGGTGGTGTCATTGGCGACGAGCATCAGCGTCTTGCCGTGGTGGATCGACGGCGCCGAATAGCGGTTTCCGTCGAAGTGCACGAAGGCGGTCTTGTCGACGGGCACGGGCTCGACGAGGTCCGTCTCCGGCAGCGGATCGGGCAGCGCGAGCAGCGTCGTCCTCTCCTCCGCGAGCACCTGGTCGACGCGCCGCTCAGGCCATCGCGGGTGCGGACGCACGTTGGCGATCTCGTCGAGGAAGACGAGCAGCTCGGCGTTGCCACGGTCGAGATCACGAATCGTGCGCGCGGCGAAGAAGCGGTCGCGCAGGAAGCGGATCGCTCGCTCGACCTTGCCCTTTTGCTGCGGTTTGCGCACGGCGCAGAGCCGCGGCGCGACGCGGAGCTGACCGGCGAGCGCGAGCAGGTCCGGGTGGAAGCGCACGGCGTCGCCGTGGCGCTCGAGGACAACGGTCTTGGGGTTGTCGAAGAGCCATTGTCTCGTCGCGCCGCCAAAGTAGCGACACGCGCGCACGAGAGAGCGGCGGAGCGAGCTCGCGGACAGGTCGAGCACGAGCTCGCCCCAGATCGCGCGCGAGTACGACAGGACCATGACGAAGGCCCAGAGCTGGCGTGTGCCGCCCGCGACGCGCAGCTTGCCGACATAGGCCCAATCGACCTGAGCCTGCTCGGCGATGAGCGGCTCGACGCGGAGGAACACCTCGCTCTTCGGTGCCGGGCGCACGAGCCGGACATGCCGTCGTACCGTGCGCACACTGCCCTCATAGCCGCGCTCCACCAGCATGTCGTACAGGCGCGTGGCGCGGAGCCGAGGATACTGTGTCAGCGTCTCGGGGACGAAGGCCTCGTAGCCGCGCAGCGGCAAAGGCACCTCGCTCACCGCGGCCTCCGCGCCGCGAACGACGGGCCGCGAGCGCGCCCCCTTACCCAGGCCGAGCACGCGCTCGACCGCGTCGTGGTGCAGGCCGAGCTGCGTCGCGATGGTGCCGATCTTCCAGTGCTCGGCGAAGTGCAGGCGGCGGATCTCCGCCTCCTTGGCCTCGTCGATCGTCATCGACCGAGGCTCCTGCGAAGGCGATGCTCGCCACGGAAGTTACCGAGTCCCGGCAGGCGTTGCCCGCGGCGGGGCGGGGCGTCCATGAAGAGAGGCTCGACGACGTAGTGTAGCGTCGCGCGCGCGACGCCGAGGCCGTCGCACAACCCCAGCGCGAACAAGATGTCCTCGGACTCCGCAGAAACGACAGCACGGACCCTCTGGTCGTGCCAGAGCGCCATCGACTCGCACAGCATTGGCCCGGCAAACCGATGCGCCGGCGTGGCCACCGATCGCAGCCGGGCCTTCATCACCTCGTCGGGCCCCTGCGTCAGCAGCACCCGCGTCTCCTGCGGCGTCGCGGAGATCGTCATCACGAGCTCGTCCATCCATCGACTCCTGCGGGCCGGCGGCGGCCACGTCGTCCTTCGACGTCGGCGCGCCGGTCCGCGGGCACACGCTGGCGGATGCGGGCAAGTTGTCGGAACCCCTATCCATCACGCGCCGGCCCTGTCGGGCGCGGTAGGCCCGCTGGCGATCACGGTGATCGAGGCGCCCCTCGTGGGAGCGCTGGTGCCGCAGCCGAGCCGCGCGTTGCGCCCGGTGGCGAGCCGCGTCGCGGCAGGCGCTGCCGCAGTAGAGCTGCCCTCGATCACACCGGCCGCAGACAAAGAAGATCGCGGCGCAGAGCCCGCAGCGCGCGAGCCGGAAGCTGTCTTGCACGAGTCCCCGGACCAGCGCGCCGGGAAGTTGCCCTCGCTGCCTGGGTCGTGCGAGACAGGCCGGACATCGGTCTGTCGCCGATCCCCGGAAGGCCCTGGTCGCTACCCAGGGCCTTCTTCTTTTCGGCGCGCCGCTTGGGCGCGATCTCTACCGCCGCGCCTCGCGCTGGCGAACTTCCCGGCCGCCCGCGCTCGCCCCCAGGCGTCACGAGGTGAGGGGCAGAAATCTGCGGATCGCGGTGGCTACTAACAACCATGCAGGTACACGAAGAACTGTGGATCGGAGCTCTAGACGCCAGAAACGGTGTGCGTGGGGTTAGCCTCGTCTCTCGTGGGGGTCTCCACGGGACGTGGGTACGTCCTGCTGATGTTCTTCGGGTCGCTCTGGAGCTCGGCGCGGTCAATTTTGTCATGGTTCACAACCACCCGTCCGGCGATCCCACGCCCTCGGACGATGACGTCGAGCTGACGAACGAGATCGAGCACCGGGCGCACCTCATCGGCATCGAGTTGAAAGATCACGTGATCGTCTGCCCGAGCGGCAGGTACGCCTCCGTTTTCAAGAGATAGACCTGCCCCGGTCATCGAGTCATCGAGGACAGCAGAAAACGGAGTCGTTCATGTTGTTCCGCCGCTGGAACAGGTGAGCGCAACCGTCCGCTTCTGCAACCAGCTCGTCCTCCTCGAAGGTACCTCCCTCGTAGCTCTTACGAAAAGGCGGCAGCCCCATGCCGCTGCATTCGGCGTCGGGCTCTGCCCCCCACGATTTGACGCGAACTTTGCTCTTGAGGGAAGCCGCTTTGGCGGCTCGGGCACCGTCGTCAGACGGCTGACTATCCTCATAGGCCCGGCGATCTGCTGCTCGTTGCGCGTCCAGCGCGGGTTGCATGCCCTTTAACTTGGCTGCTGCTGCCACGCCGGACTTGGAATGCGGATCCGCTCTAATCGCTGCCTCGCACGCTCGCGCCGCTAAGACAAGCTCTCCCTTTTGCTCCATGGCTAAGCAGCGGGTGTACTCCGGATCCGCCTCATCCTTACATCCACCAGCGCCGAGTACGCTCGCCAGAACGAGCGCCCCCATGACCTGAACCCTCAGCCTCATGTGTGCCTCCGTGGGACATAAATCACATATGAGGGTTTTAACGGCGATGCAACCGGGTCCGAACCACGGGCGTGCAGCCCGAGGACCCGGAGCTCGTCATCGCGACCGTAGGACGCCGCATCGCCGAGTTACGCGCGGGGGCCGGACGAACGCAGAACGAAGTAGCCGAGGCGCTCGGCACTACCGTGTCAAATGTTCAGCGCATTGAGCACGGCCTACAAAATGTAACCCTGCGTACGCTTACGAAGATCGCCAACGCGATCGGCGTTAGGGTGGCCGAGTTCTTTCAAGAGCCGGCAGCTCCAGCAGCTCCACGAAGGAGAGGACGACCGCGGAAGGCGAGGGACTAGATCCGGCCCGCTCGCCGGTCAAGATTCCCTCTTGACGTTTAGAAGTAAGCGCTGCGCGAAGCGCCGTCTCACCCCGGCCGCGCTGTCCAGTTCATGATGGCGTGCATGACAAGGACGAAGGCGACCGAAGTGATGTGGTCCGAGCGCGTTCGGGCATGGCGCGAGAGTGGTGAAACGGCGGAGGAGTTCGCTCGAAGCCGCGGATTTGCGGCCTCGACGCTGCACGGCTGGTCGAGCCGGCTGTCGCGGGCCGAGCCACCGCGCTTTCTTCGCCTGGTGCCGAAGGCGCCCGCCGTGACGAGCAGCGCTGCGGAGCTCGTCGTCGAGGTCGGGGGCGCGCGGGTGCGCGTCGCCGCAGGGTTCGACCCCGCGCTGCTGGCGGAGGTGGTCCGTGCCCTCGGCGGAGCGGCGCGATGATTCCGGCGGGCGTGCAGGTGTTCGTCGCGCTGGAGCCGGTGGACATGCGCTACGGCTTCGAGCGGCTTTCGGGTCTCATCCGTGAGCGTGTGGGGTACGAGGCGCGCTGCGGAGCGCTGTTCGCGTTCGTCGGCAAGCGGCGGACCACGATCAAGATTCTCTTCTTCGATGGCAGTGGAATCTGCCTGTTTTCAAAACGCCTTGATCGCGGAGCGTTCGCACTTCCCGACCCCCCGACCGAGGGCGCCACGCACGTCGAGGTGGACGACGCCACGCTCGAGACGCTGCTCGACGGCATCGAGATCGCGCCCACGTCCAAACCGCGAAGGCGCGCACCGCGCCGCGTCCACTGAGCCGCACGAATTCGCTCGACAAGTACGCGCGGCTTACGTAGAGCGGCGTCGTGCACGACGCCGCCGCCAAGCCGACGCTCTCGGCCGAGCAGCAGCGCATCGCGCAGCTCGAAGCGGATCTCGCCGCGGCAAAGAGCGAGCTCGTGGGAGCGCGCGATGCGCTCGCGCAGCTTCGGCGCGCCTACACCCGTGCGCTCGAGCAGCTGCAGCTTCTGCGACGTCGACTGTTCGTGGCCAAGGCGGAGCGCGCCGAGGTGAGCGCGGAGCAGCTGGCGTTCGACTCGATGTTCCTCGAGGTCCAGCGCCTCGAGAAGGCACTCGACGCCGTCGAGCGCAACACGGGCGACGAGCGGCAGCACGACGACCCCAAGGGGCCGAAACGAAGGTCCGGCGGCAAGGGACGTCGCGATCTGTCCGAGTCCGACCTGCCCGTCGTCCGCATCGAGCTCTCCTGCCCCGAGCTCGATGCGACGGCGACGCGCATCGGGGTCGAGGAGACCTCGCGACTCGGCTACGAGCGCGGCGGAATGCGCCGCATCGTGCTCGCACGCGTCGTGTACAAGGCCGAGCGGTCCGTCACGGATGCGAGCAGCTCTGGCGAGGGGGAAGCGGCCCCGCTCCAGGTCGTCGCGAGAGAAGCCCTGACGCCGACGCCCGCTGCGAGCGTCAGCCCGGAGGACGCGGCAGCGGCCGGCGAGCCGAGCGCTTCCTCCACAGCGCTCGACGCGCCCTCGCTCGATGCGCCGCCGCCGGCGCCGAAGGGCGAGACCTGCACGGTCTTCATCACGACGCCGCTTCCGAAGGAGCTGTTCCGGCGGTCGTTCCTCGCGCCGTCGATGATTGCGCACATCCTCACCAGCAAGTACCTGCTCGGTGTGCCATTCTATCGACTGGAGCAGCAGCTGGAGCTTCAGGGCGCGTCGCTCGATCGCGGCACGATGTGCCGCTACGCCGAAGACGTCGGTGCGTCCCTGGGCGCCATCGTCGAGGCCGCGCGCAAAGAGGCCTTCGAGACCGCCTTCTGCCTGTCCACGGACGCCACCGGGGTCTCCATCCAGCCTGGGCCCATCCAGGAGCGCAAGGACAAGAAGCCCGGGCCGTGCCGCAAGGCACACTTCTTCGTCGTCCTCGCGGACAAGGATCACGTCTTCTTCGAGTACCAGCCCAAGCATACCAGCGCTGCGGTCTGCGATATGTTCCGCGGCTTCTCTCGGTATATTCAAGCTGACGCTCACGCCATCTATGACGCCCTCTTCCGCGGCACACCACCAAGAGGCGCTGCTGCCGACGAGAAGCGCGGTCCGCCCCCGACCGAAGTCGGATGCTGGTCGCATTGCCGTACCAACTTCTGGGAGGCGGCGGTCTGCAAGCACGAGCTCGGTGTCGAGGGGCTGCGGCGCATCAACGTCATCTTCGCTGCCGATCGCGCGCTGGCGGACCTGCCGCCCGCGCAGCGCAAGGTGCGTCGCGATGTCGTCGTCCGCCCTCTGGTGGACGCGTTCTTTGCCTGGGCCAGGGCCGAGCACGCTCGTCCCCGCGAGCGCGGCCTGGTCTCCACCGCGCTCGGCTACGCCCTCCATCAAGAGCAGCCCTTGCGGCGCTTCCTCGACGACGGTCGCCTGCGCCTGGAGAACAACGCCAGCGAGCGAGCGCTGCGATCCATTGCGGTTGCGAGAAAGTCCTGGCTCTTCTTCGGCAGCGACGACCACGCCTCCGCCGCGGCCAACCTCTTCTCGCTCGTGGCGAGCTGCAAGCTGCACGGGCTCGACCCGGAGGCCTACCTGGCCGACGTCATTCGCGCGATGCCCTACTGGCCGCGGGAGCGCTACCTCGAGCTCGCCCCCAGGTACTGGGCGCGCACCCGCGCCCGGCTCGTCGACGACGAGATGAACCTCGCCCTCGGGCCGATCACCGTCCCGCCTCCGCTTCCCGCGGAAGAGCAGCGCGCGACGAGCTGACCGAGCCGGTTCCATCGCCCCCATCCTGCACCAGCTGCCCGAGGTTGGGGCCGACGGCGCTTCATGCAGCGCTTACGTTTAGAAGAACTCGTACCGAGCCAGCCTGCTCGCAAAATCGACCGATCGACAGCAGGCAAAAGTTCCGAGTGTTATTTCTAAGTAGATATTTCGTGGTACCGCGTTGGTTGCGCGTTGCCGGACATGGGGATAGACAGTCCTGCGCGGTCGGACTAGCCGACCCTCTAAAACCAGCTCAGCGTCGCGTTGCCTGTTACGGGCTCCCTTTCGGGCCCGTGAAAGGCGACGACCATGGGAGGTCGAAACTCCCATGGTCGTCGGTCGCATACGCGACGCGGTGACGATCCCCATTCGTCTCGGATCGATCGTCACCGGGCGCCATGACACGCCCACAGTCCTCTACACCGCCAGTGAGAGGGCTTATGAGGCTTCATGTCATGGCGTCCTGATTGTTCCGCAAAAGAACCATGATGAAAAATAGTCCCATTGGGAAGCCCACGCCTGTATCTCCTCGCCCGTTGCTCCAGCGTGTGCCGCCGACCTGCCCCGTTACTATTCGGGAGCATTGGCGGACGGGTCGCCCCCCCCGGGCGAGGCGCTAGCTTCTCGCAGACCCAACCGCCGTAGCCAGGCCGAGACGTCGAGCCCCTCGCGGTCGGCGGCCTCAGTCAGGGTCCGCTTCTGTTCCTCCGTGACCCTGATCTTGATGACGGCTTCCTTCCTTTGCTCGTCGGGCTTCCGGCGGATTTGGGGCGCGTCTTGTGCAGGTTGAGGGGGGTCCGAGGGCCCCGCCCTCGGTACCCCCTTCGTCTTTGTCGTGGGTCTCATCGGCCCTAGTGTAGCCACACTAGGGCCACAGGCAACCCTTGACACGTGGCCCTAGTGTGGCCACACTAGGGCCACCGGTGAACGACCGGTACCAAAAAGCCCCGCCCTCGGCTGGAACCCGAGGGCGGGGCCCTCAGAACTCCCGGCGGTTGCCCGCGCGAGCGTCCCGCATCGCGATCGTGGGCTACCAGCCGGAGAAAGGCAAGACCTACGTTGGCGTACATCTTGTCACACGAAAAGCGCTTAGCAGTTTGTGCTGCTCTCGTTGACGGCAATAGCGAGAGGGCGACCGAGCGGATGACATCGGTAAGCCACAAAACTATTCGACGCTTCGCCCTTCAATGTGGTGCGGGTGCTCAGCGGCTTCATGATCGAGTGGTTCGGGACCTGCGATGCTCCGCGATTCAGGTCGACGAGATCTGGTCGTACGTTGGCAAAAAGCAAGCTCGCGTCAACGAGAACGATCCACCTGGCACAGGAGAGGCATACACTTTCGTGGCGCTCGATGTTAACAGTCGCCTTGCGATCTCAGTTTACGTAGGAAAGCGCGACGAAGCGAGCACTCAGGCGTTCATCAAAGACCTGCGTTCACGTCTTGTGGTGATGCCCGCCATGACATCTGATGGGTTCGCTCCGTACGTCAGTGCGATCGGTGCAAATTTCGGGGCCTCGATCGATTATGCGCAATGTAAGAAAAATTACACACAACAGGGGCGCCGGGACGACCACCGATACGAACCGCCTCGTGATCCGTTTATCACCAAGAAGGTCATCTACGGAGCCCCAGATCTTGAAAAAGCCTCAACGTCGTACGTTGAGCGCCAAAACCTCACGATGCGTCATCAGATTGGCCGGATTCGGCGGCTGTGCCTCGCGTTCTCAAAGAAGATAGAAAATCACAAGGCAGCAGTGGCACTTGCCTACTGTCACTATAATTTCTGCCACGTTGTCAAAACGCTTCGTGTGACTCCGGCCATGCAAGCAGGGATCACAGATCACATCTGGAGCCTGGACGAGTTCATGGAGGCGATCTTGAACGAGCCCGAGGGCGGGAAGCCGACGCCGAAGCCTCTCGCGGTTCGGCAGCCGGAGGGACCGGCCCGGGAGCTGCCGGGCGGACGGGGCTGGCTCAGGCTCGTGTGAGGTAACTTCGCGCAGCTTGACGTTCTTTTAGGGATGCTGCAAGGTCGGCGATCAAGCCGACCAGCGCCGACCTGCGATTCATCTGAAGCAACCGCATGCTGGCGATTCGGGACGGGTGGACTCTACCAGCGAATTCATAATAAAGGATACCCATGGCTCGTCCCTATCGTGAGATCATCAGAATAGAATCAGACAAGATGCGTGCAGCGGCAGTGTCGGCCTTTGATCATCCTACGGGGAAGGGGGATCATCGGGAAGATCTCGTCCGCGGCATGTTAAGCGAGCGAATCGGATCGGCCTTCGACGTTGTTAAGGCCGAAGTTATCGACAGCTTCGACAATACCACAGGAGAATACGATGCCGTTATATTTGATCATCGTACGGCATCCTGTGTGCTGTCGGAGGCCGGAAGGAAAGTGGTAAGGGTTGAGTCCGTGGTGATGACGATCGAGATAAAATCTCGATTAGAAACTGAGCATCTAAAGGAGACGTTGCGACGCGGAAATAAACAACTATCTTCGCTTAGGCGATGTTACAGCCCCAACCAGGTGCTCAGGGCAAAGGGTCCTGACGCTCCAAACTGGGACGAGACGCAGAAGATCTTTCGCGACGGATTGAGTCCTCTATGCGCCCACGTGAGCATACCAGAAGTCATAAACTGCGTGTTTGCATTCGATGGTATCACCTTGAATGCCGCAGCGAATGAACTTTGCCATCCTATGGTCGATGCAGTTTGCGTACTTGGTCGTTATACAGTCGCCAAGAACAGAGGCGGATTTGAGCACGATGGATCTGAGCTGATTGTCATGGGCGAAAACGAGGATGCACTCGGTGGGTTCCTTCAGCTTATTGAGACGGTGTTGGAGCGCTATCTTGAGTCCCGTTTTTGGGTCTCACCGGACTGGAGAAGATACTATGCAGCGTCCTCGAACATAGATGCGACCGGAAGCCGAAGTGAACAAGGAGCAATTTAGCGCTTCGGCCGAAAGTACGGCGCAACGATGTCATGATAGACATTCCTATGCCTTGGCCCAGTGGGTTCAGCCGTGTGAGTTGTGATGCAGTGCTCTCTCGGGCCAGCGGTCACGCGCGATTATTGATCCATTCCCAAAAATTCTGTGTCATCAAGCCCTGCGTATTATGCCCGTCGACAGCAATGATCAAATGCATCCCACTTTTCTTTAAGACTGGGCGAAGCTTCTGGGCGAGCAACTCTGCCGAACGGTTACTTTGAACGAGCCACGTCATCTCGTCGAAGCGAATCCAGTCTTGTTCTTCATTGAGCTTTTGTTCAACGAGCTCATTGGTCAGGGTCGCATTGGGCCATACACGGAGAAGATAGATCATTTCTCCACCTTCTGAGTCGTATTGGTCGTTTCCTGCGAGAGTGCCGGGTTTGGACTCACGGCAGGGACGACGACACCTGAAGCGACAGAGGCCGCGACTATATCCGCTTGGCCCTTCATCACGGGCGCTTTCGCTCGGCTGGCCTTACTGAGCGAAAATTCCAACTGCGCCGAAATAGACGTCAGTGGAGTCCTGTTCCTGTCGAACAGACGCGTCACATCGACTCCCTCATACAAATGATCTATTGTCACCTGGTACGTTTCATGGTCTTGTTGGTGACGAACCGTCCCGATGCCAATGTGCTCCTGCCATTCACCACGCAGGCAGAAGAATGTCACGGTCGCATCAGGAGGAAGACCATCGGGAGCTTTGAGGATGATGAGGGCGTGAGCCTCTGCGTATGGACCGCTCGCCTTCATGCATTCAACGACGGTGATCTTGCTGGGTACCTTTGCAATGGATACAGCCTTCATTAAGGCGTCGGTTAACGCTATAATAATAAGGGCCAGCGGGGTTGCTAATATCGCCACGATCCACAGAGGAAGTGACACGTCTACAAACTGCTTGAGAATGATGCTCATAATTAGGGAGATCGCGAATGTAACCAATCCCTTGATCTCCTTAAAGCTCGTCCAGAAGAGTGAGAAGGCGGATAGGTCACGCTTGTCATGGCGCGTAGCCAACTCGTCCCGCTTGCCAGCCATGCGCAGATACTACACAAAACGCTGCGTTTGGCGTGCTCCGCGTACGCATGGCCGAGCCCCGCCTCAGCTTGAACCCGGAAGAACCCTACCGTGTGAGCCTCGCTCGATCATTCGAGGTGCGTCCTTTTTAGTCAGGTGAGACAGCGCGGACATAATCGTGTTGAGTTGGCGAGTGCGTCCTGGGCGCAATTTTCTAGTGCGTTCTATACCTTTGGCTGATGGGTCGACCCGCGAGGGCTCCCGGTTGCGTTCCCTACGGCGCCCGGCCGGCTTGATCCCCCGCGGGAGGTGGGCGTAGCCTCTACCTGCACACCTCCATGACCACTCCGCCTCCTACAGATGGGCCCATCGATTTCGCCATCCTCACCGCCATCGAGGTCGAGCGTGAGGCCGTCTGCGCCGCGTTCGGTCTGACCGATGAGAATCGGGCCAAGAAAGACGACCGGTGGTACTGGCGGGGTCGCCTCGCGTTGAAGCAGGGAGGGGCCTATGAAATCGTGGTCGCCCAGCCGGTGGACATGGGTCAGGTCGAGGCTGCGCTCCTCGCATCGGACGTGATCCGCCACTGGAAGCCGCGCGCCGCCCTCTTGGTCGGGATCGCCGGCTCTACGCAGGCCGAGAAGGTAAAGCTCGGCGATATCGTGGTGGGGAAGAGCGTCTGGTACTACGAGCACGGCAAGGTCACGCCGGAGAGAACCACACCGCAGCCAGAGATGATCCCGGCCGATGCGGCTCTACTAAAACACTTCACCGGGATGATGAAGTGGGGCGGAACTGTGCCCACCGCGAGACCCGATCGAGAGCGAAGGGGGTCGAAGGTTCACCTGGGGGTTATTGCCTCGGGGGAGGAGGTGATCGCCGATGCAGCGGCGCGCGACGAGATCGCCTCTGGACACCGGAAGATCCTGGCCATCGAGATGGAGGGTTACGGCTTCAGCCGAGCTGTCTGGCAGAGTTTTGAACGAGTGCGTCATCTGGACATCCGGGGCATCTGCGATGACGCGAGCTTGAGTAAGGGTGACGGCTGGCACGAGTATGCCGCAGCGGCTGCGGCGAGATTCGCCAAGCATTTCTTGCTGGACAGACCATTGGAACCGAGGGACGGGGCAGGCCAAGTCCCTTAAAGCGCTCGGACGAGGCAGCGGTTGCTCCTCCGAGCGAAGACGATTCCAAGCCGCATTCTGATGGGACAGCGAAAGCCGTCGATGGCTCAGATGCTGTCATTCGCCTTTCGACCCAACGCGCCTCTATAAGAAGCAGCTCAAGAAAGCGGATGACCTTTGTGGTAGGCGCATGCGCCGCGGGAACATTGGGAGCCATAGGCACCGGTGTCGTCACATTCCTAAGCGAGCCTCCAATTGCGGGACATGTTCTAGAGCGCGAAACACATAAACCGGTGACGCGAGCCAGCGTTCTACTTACTGGCACACCGTGCGGAACAAATACCAACGACCAGGGTTACTTTGAACTAGACTGTCCGAAGCTAAGAAGAATCTCGCTAGAGAAGGCGCAGGTTCTGATCAAAGATCCAGAAACCGATCAGTGGTGCCTGGGTAATGTTCTCGGGCGACTTCCCAGGTCTCATCGGTTCTATATATCGCGAACCGCTCACAACTGCTCAGCTACTTCGGAGGCGGCGACACAGCATAATTTGTATGACGATGAGACCGCCGACGGCGGAATCTTACCGTTTATGGACGCCGACGTCGAAGGCTGGTCGGTTTGGGACGCAAACGTTGACGACGATGACAGCAACGTTAAACATGGTCATCTTGCTATACGCATTGATGAATTTGTGTTCCCAGAAACAGAAACAAACCAACTATTTTTGAAAGTGGAAGTATGGTTTAAGAATGGTGACAGCGTTTCTTATAACCCTCCCATGGATAAGGTGGCGCTGGCCGCAAGTAGACGTAGACTTATAAAATTTAACGCTATATATGATTCGTATCGCTCAGATGCTCAAGATCTTCAGGATGTTCATGATCTTACCAGGTGCGCCATTAGTATTCGAGGTCGAGTGGGACACATGAATGATAATTTAACCATCAACGCTACTGTCCTCGTGAGATTCCGTAGCGGGTACTCGGCGTCCTGTATGCCTAAGTTGTCGAAGTGGCGTGGCCAGGCAAGTGAAAATTTTGTTGTTGCCCGATGAGCCTCATCGAATCATAGGTCCCTACGTTCTTGAGAACCGTTGCGTGTCCTTTAACTAGCGATTCGGTACGTTTTGCGGATATGTTGCTAGGATCGATGTTTTTCGCTGTTGTCCACATCCGGCAAAGGCGATCTCCATGATCGGAAGCCGCACGGATGGGGATGGCGATGAGCGGGCAGGCATGGCACGCGCCCGCCCGCCTGCTCATGGGCCGGCTTCGGTGGCGGCGTATGTAGGCTTTGGTCGTACCTGGCCGCTGTGACAACGGCCGTGGGGAAGGGTCGACCTCGGAGCCGCCATGCTGCGGGCCCGGTTCACGAGGCAGGGGGACCCCGGAAGCAGGGGGCAGCGTACAGGAGCCCCCGATGCGAGCCGGCGATGTCTGATTCAGTCATCCCGGGAAGCGGGGCGCGGTGTAAGTGAGGGATTTTGCGCGCCCGGAAGTGAGGGAATTTCACGGGCGACTGAGGTACCTCCCTCACTACCTGCCGCGCTGCCCTGGGATACCGCAAACGGTCTGGATGGGCTGGCTGAGCTTACCCTCCGGGACCGGAACCGCTCTTGGCAGGGCAGCCGCGCTGCCCAGGCGCAAGATCACGACGTCCGGCGGTCTATCGTAAGCGCCCAGCCAAGGGCATCGTGACCATCCGTGGGAGGCCGGCTACCTGTTCCCATCGCGACGAAGGAGGAAGCGATGGCGACGAGGGTGGAGTGGGCCGAGAGGGTGGCGCGATGGGAGCGGAGCGGGCTGAGTGCCGAGAAGTTCGCGCGCCGCGAGGGGTACAAGCCGAAGCAGCTGTACTGGTGGCGCTGGAAGCTGCGGGCTGACGGGCCCCCGCAGCCCCCGCCGTCGTCGGCGACGGAGCCGCCGCGCTTCCTGCCGGTGCACGTGGTGGCCGACGTATCGCCGGTCGTCGTGGAGCCGATCGAGATCGCGCTGCCCAATGGGCGGGTGGTTCGCGTTCGGCCGGGCTTCGACCCGGCCACCCTTGAGCGCGTGCTGGCGCTCGCCGCCGAGGAGATGCCGTGCTGACGCTGCCGCCGTCGGTGCGCGTGTACGTCGCGGCCGAGCCTACCGACCTGCGCAAGAGCTTTGATGGTCTGTCGGCGCTGGTCGCTCAGCGCTTCGGAGCCGACCCGCTCTGCGGGCATCTGTTCGTGTTCAGGAATCGGCGAGGCGACCAGGCTCGTGTGTTGTTCTGGGATCGTACCGGATACTGCATATTTGCCAAAAAACTCGCTCGCGGCCGATTCCACCTCGCCCGCGACCTGCCCAAGGGAGCGACCCACGTCGAGGTCGAGGCGGCGGAGCTGTCGCTGATGCTCGAAGGGCTCGACCTGTCGCAGGCCGTACGGCGCAAGCGCTGGAGGCCCGGCGTGAGAAACCTCGACGCGTCGAAGCAACGCTTGATGGATGCGCGCGGGATAGATATCCAGCGCGCCACGTGACCAGTCCCCCTCCGTCCCAAGCACAGCTCCCCGCCGACCTGGCAGATGTGCGGCGCAAGCTCGAGCAGCTCGCGGCCGATGGGCAGGTCCCGGCGCTCATCGAGCTGGTGCTCGGGCTTCTGGTCCAGCTGCGCGACAAGAACACCGCGCTGTCGGCGAGGCTCGCCAGCGCGCTGCGCGAGCTGTACGGCCGCAAGAGCCAGAAGGTCTCTACCGAGCAGCTGATGCTGCTGTTCGCCGAGCTCGGCGCCGAGGTGCCGCAGGGGTCCGCTGACTCCGCGCCCTCGTCAGAGCCCGGCGCGGAGGCTCCTGCGCAGCCGGACCAAGGGCTGGTGCCGCAACCTCCTGAGCCGCCGAAGCCGCCGCAAGGACGGCGTGGGCGCTCGCCGCTTCCCGCACACCTGCCGCGCGAGACGCGCGTTGTGCCCGTTCCGGAAGCCGAGCGGAAGTGCCCGCAGTGCGGCGCGGACAAGAAGTGCATCGGTCATCGTACGAGCGAAGTTCTCGAGTTCGTCCCTGCGCAGTTCCGGGTCATCGAGGAACAGAGGGAGAAGCTCGCCTGTCCGCGCTGCCCCGAGCAGGGGGTTACGACGGCGGACAGCGAGAAGGTGAGGGATCGGGGTCGCCCGGGACCGGGGCTGCTCGCGAGCATCATCGTCGAGAAGTTCGAGGACGCGATGCCGCTCTACCGGCAGGCGCAGCAGTACGCTCGCTTCGGCGTGTCGCTGTCGCCGTCGACGCTGGGCGAGTGGTCGGCGTTCGCGCTCGATGTGCTTGCCCCTGTGGCCAAGAGGATCCAGGAGCGCGTGCTGGGCTCGTGCTACCTGCGCGCCGATGACACCGGGATGCGCGTGCTGGATCAGGATCATCCAGCGGGGGTGAAGAGAGGTCATATCTGGGCCTTCGTCGGAGCCGAGCTCGTCGCGTTCCTGTACGCACCGGACTGGAGAGCGAAGCATCCGGCTGCGCTGCTGCAGGGCTTCACGGGCTACCTGCAGGGCGATGGCTACGCAGGGTACGGCGCGATGTTGCGCGGAGACGACGGTGGCGAGGTGATCGTGCCCGAGGAGCGCCGGCTCGGCTGTGGGATGCACATCCGCGCGAAGTTCGAGAAGGCGGCGAAGGGTGGCGATGCGCGAGCCGCTGTCGCGCTTGCGTACTTCAAGGCCATCTACCGCATCGAAGCGGCATGTAAAGTTGAGGCGCTGTCCGCGGAGGCACGCCTGGCGCGCCGGCAGGAGCTGTCGCTCCCCGTGGTCGAGGAGCTCTACCAGTGGATTCACGATCTGCACATGCGGCTCGTGCCAAGTACGCCGCTTTACGTCGCCACGCAGTACGCCATCAACCAGGAGGCAGCGTGGCGGCGCTGCTTCACGGATGGGCGCTTCGAGATCGACAACGGCGAAGTCGAACGGCGGATAAGATGTGTGGCGCTCGGAAGAAAAAACTACTTGTTCGCAGGCTCGGACAAGGGAGCTGAACGCCTCGCCGTCGGCTACACGGTATTTGGCTCGTGCCGGGTGCACGGAGTCAACCCGCTCGCCTGGGCGACGGACGTGATCGGCACGCTGCAGGCGGGCTGGTCGCGCGAACGACTGGACGAGCTGCTGCCCGACGCGTGGGCGCGAGCGTCGCTCGCGGCTCCGGCCGCTGGCGACGCCGACGCGTCCTGAATGGCGCGGAGCTCAATCTTCGTGCCGGGGGCGAGCACCTCGCCCCCCTGTCGTGTCCGCCCGCGTCCGCGCAGGCCTCGGGCAGGCGCCGCCCCCCGCCGAGCATCGTCGACCCCGGCGAGAGCCGCAAGGGGTCGCGCCCATGGCGATGGCTGGGCGCTTACGGTCTATCGACAGGATCGTGCCAGGCGCGTTGACGCATCGAGCCACGTCGTTATGCCTGGCCGGAACGTCCGGCGCGCGCCGGGCGCTCACCCCACATCCATCGCGGGGGTAGAGGGCGTCTGATTCCTGTCCTCCACGGCTCCGCGATGGAGACAAACGAGAGGTCATCCCCTCATGGCAAAGCCTTCTTCGGTCAAGAAAAAGCCGGCTCCCAAGAAGCCCTCGGCCGCGCCCCAGGCGGCGGCGGCTTTCGGCAAGGTACTCGCCGAGATCGAGGCGTTGAGCCCGGACCGGCTCATCCCCGTGAACCTCGACATCCCCCGCGTGGTCTCCCAGGTGCTCGGCGTTTCGCCTGGCCTCCTCGCGCTGCGCCCCGCCATCGCGGAGCACCTGCCCACGTTCGACGTCGCGCTGGTCGACCGGCTCGAGACCTACGCGCTCGCCGCCTGGTATGCGCACCTCCTGTCGCTCTCCAGCGGAGATGTCGAGAGCGCGCTGAAGCCACTCCTCGCCGACGCGGCTCCGCTGCGCGAGAACCTGCTCGGCGACGCCGAGGCGCTCGCTCGCCGCGGCTTGCTCGACGCGGAGACGGTCGCGGACATCCGCGCGGGTCAGGGATACATCGACACGGCCAACGACCTCGTGGCGCTCTCGGCGCTCTTCAGCGCAAGCTGGTCCGAGATCGCCGGCAAGACGGCGGCGACCGAGGAAGAGGTGAAGCGCGCCGGGGAGATCGGGCCGCAGCTGCTCGCCGCCCTCGGCGTCAGGGAGCACGGAAAGGGCCCCGGGCCGACCGAGGCCGCGGACAAGCGGGCGCGCGCCTTCGCGCTGCTCGTCCGTGCTTACGACCAGCTCCGCCGCGCCGTCGCCTTCCTGCGCTGGGACGAGGGGGACGCCGACGAGATCGCCCCGTCCCTCTACAAGGGACGCACGGGCCGGGCGTCATCGTCCACCGACAGCACGGCGGCGCCGCCGGGCGAGGCCCCGGCCGGGCCGGCAGCGTCGCCGGGCACGGTGGCCCCGGCCGGGCCGACGCCGTCGCCCGGCGCGCCGGCCCCGGTCACGCCGGCAGGTACGGCCGCACCGCTGGCCCCCGGTGCCGCGCCGTCCGGCACGGCGGCCCCACTGGCTCCCGGCGCTGCGCCGAGCGGCGCGCCCGCCGTCGGCTAGCCCCTCCCCGCTCGGTTCCGATGGCAGTTCACCAAGACAGCTCGGCTCTTGCTTGGTGGTACAATGCGCCATTCAATTCGCTCGACCAGCTGTTTGACGCTTGAGCTGTAATTCTCGGGTTCCACTTACGATCCCATCGCGCGGATGCTGCGGCTAAGGCGAGCATCCAGGCGGAGATGGTCTGGAAAACATCTGTCGGTATGGTTCGCCGTTGTCAGCGCGGGGGGGAAGCTCGAATGGACCAAGCGCGTCTCTTCCCTGCGTCATCATGTCACGTTCAGCGATGTTGATTTCGAGGACAAGACCGACGCCTGCGCGAACGGCACCGAGCCGACGAACGGTGAGGTCCGCGGCAAGGTCCCACAGGCGACCTACGACGGGCTGTCGTGAGTGCTCTCTCCACGGATGGCGGCGGCGCGCCTGGTTGCATGTCCGGCACGGATGATCCGGAGTGCGCCGCCATCTTCGAACGGCTCGGTATCGATATCGCCGAAGGGACGCTGCATCCCGAGGCGCAGGAGCTCTTCCGGGTGGAGTGAAGGGCGCGCGGTCCGCGCCGCCTCAGCGCGTTCCGGGGCTGAGGCGGTGCGTGGTCGGCGCCGCCTCAGCGCGTTCCGGGGCTGCCGCCGAGGAGCTGCTCGACCTCCGCCTCGTGCTCGGGGCAGCCGCGGGCGAGGAGCACGATCAACGAGGAGCCGTCGTCCCGCCCCTCACGCGCGAGCACGAACTGGGCGGAGGTCTCGAGCCGCGCGCCGCGCGCGCTCGGGTCCTCGGGCGTCACGCGGACCCGCGCGGCCATGAGCAAGCCCTCGTGAAACTCGAAGCGCGCAGAGAGGGGCGCCCTGGCGGGCGCCGTCTCGCCCCGCGACCATTCGATCGAAGGCCCGGCGCAGCCCGGGGCCTCGCTCCAGCGGCCGGTCGGCCCAGCGTCGAAGCGCCGCACGACCTCGCTCGCCGTCATCCCGAGCTCGATGCCGTGAACGGCGAAGGCGGCGTTCGCCGGCGGAGCGAAGGAGAGCGCCGCGAGGGTGACGATCCCCAGCCCCGCGGCGCTCAAGGCGGCGCCGAGCGCGTGGCCCCCATTCACGCGCCCGGCCCGTGCAGTCGGCTCACCTGCGCTTCTCGACCCGCGTAAGGACACGGCGTGCGTCCTCCGTCTCGAAGAAGTCGAAGGCGATGCGATCGCCGACCTCGATACCGTCGAGCTGCGACGGGCTCTGGGGTTCGAAAGACATCGTCATCGCGCTCATGTAGCCCGGGATGTCGTCGTGCGCGATGTTGACGTAGGCGCGCCCCGGGCCGAGCGAGCGGACGGCCCCGGTCGCATGGTGGACGCGCGGAGCGGCGGTGGATGCCGTCGAGCACGAGACCGTGAGGCTCGTCGCGATCACCGCCCCGAGCAGCAGGGACCGCGCGAGATGCGCGGCGCGGAGGCGAGAGCACATCGCTCGGTTCATGTCAGCTCCTTGGAGGCCAGTCGCTCCGCGTCGCGGACGAGCTCGTTCATCCGCTCTTCGTCGCCGATCTGGTAGTAGCCACGGACGCGACCGAGCCCGTCGACCAGGACGAACCATTCCCCGTGCATGATTGCGCCGAGCCCGGCCGACGGGTCGGCTCGCTCGAAGCGGATCTTGAACCCCTTCACCACCACGCGATTCAGCTCCTCGCTCCGACCAGAGAGGAACGACCAGGCCCCACGGCCGCTGCTGTAACGCGCGGCGTACGAGCGCAGCACGTCGGGTGTGTCGTTCTCCGGGTCCAGCGTGATCGAGACCAGGTGGACGGGGAGCGCCTGTCCGCGCGCCTCGCTGCGCTGGGCGAGCCGCTCCTGAAACGCCGCCATTTGCGCCGAGAGCCTCGGGCACGATACGGGACAGCTCGCGTAGAAGAAGTCGACGATGAGCGTCTGCCCGCGGAGCGACTCCCGCGTGACGGGGCGACCGTCCTGATCCGTCATCGAGAACGCCGGCATCTCGCCGAGCACGGGGGGCGAGGCAGGCGCCTCGCGCACGCGCGACATCACGCCAAAGAAGGCGAGCCCCGCCAGCGCAGAGACGCAGAGCCCGATCTGCACCGACCGGAGGAGCCCGCGCCGGCGGACCGGCGCCTCGTCGCCGGCCGATGATGACCCTGGAGACGTGGAGCAGAGGACCTCGTGTGCCATGCGCGCGACATTAGGTGATGCAAGCTGAGACGGACAATGCGTCACGGTGTCGCATCCCGTCGAACGATGCAGCGTATCGTTGCCTCGGAGCGCTCAGGGGCGCGCGGCGACCAGCGCGACATCGTGTCGCAGGGCCCTGGCCGGCCGGTGGCACTCGAGCAGCCCCCATGCGGAGCATGGCGGGAGCTCGGTGGCCGGCTATGTCCAGAAGCTCGCGCTCGACGACCTGCGCCAGGCTGTCCGTGAATCACAGCGGCCGAACCCGACGGCGAGCGGCACGCAGGCGTCCTCTTCCCTCCGCGCTTTGCGCCGAGACACCCCGGCAGCGGGCGAGGCGCCAGAAGAGATCGAACGCCGGGGAGACGGTCGCTCGCTTGGCCACAGAAGGCAGCACACCTGAGCCCCCTGGAAGGGTTCAGGAAAATGCACGGCACGTCGACTTTGGTAGCATGGTGTAGGACAGATGGCGGGCTCGTCCTGGTCGACGCTCTACACGTAGGGCGGATGACGGCGTTCCGGCTTCGGTTTCTCTCTTCTCACTTCCAGGCACTTGCAACGGCGATTTCCGAGGCATTGACGCCGTAACGCCGGCGTAAGTACGGTCCCTGCATGCGTTGCGTCGCGCATGCGTTCGCGAGTTTACTTTTCCTTGGAGTCGTAACCGGCTTCACGATCTCGGCCAGCGCTGAGGAGTTCTACCCGGAGCCACGGCCAAGCGACGGTTCATCGGTGAAGGAGCATGTTCGCCGTGCTCGTCGGGCACGCGATGCGGGACGGTTGGCCGAGGCACAAGCCGCCTACAAGGCGGCGCTCGAGGCGCTCGTCGCCGCGCCTGGCAGCGCGCGAGAGCGGGCAGAGATCGCCGGGGAGCTCGGGCTGTGTGAGCTCGCGCTGGGCCGCTACACGGATGCGGCCGAACACCTGGACTTCAGCCTTCACCAACGCGAGGCGCCTCCTCCGGCGCAGGAAAGAAGATTCGACGAAGGGCGGCGCAAAGCAGCGACGTACGTCGCGACGCTCATCCTCGCCGTGGATCCACCGGATGCCGAGGTCCTCGTCGACGGCAGAGCCATCGGCCGGACGGCGCGGACTTACAAGCTGTTCCTCGAGCCTGGCCACCACATGGTGCGGGCGCGCGCGCCCGGCCGGGAGGAGGCGCTTCATCAACTGCGTGCCGTGGCGGCCGCGGAGCACGAGATCACGATGCAGCTGCCGCGCACGGTGGCAGGCAGCTCCAGGCAAGCCGCGGCCCCGGCACCTGCGCCCTCGAGCACCGCCCCCACGGCGCACGCGCAGCCGCCTGGGCCGTGGGCTTCGTGGCCGGGGACGCTGCGCATCGCCGGCATCGGCCTGACCACGGCGACGGCTTCCTTCGGGGCCCTGTTCATGATCCATGCGCGGTCGGCCGACGGCGATCTCGACGAGCACAACCGCAAGCTCGACGAGCTCGGCGTCACATCGTGGGCTTGCCGGGACCCATCGCCGCCTGCGACGTGCTCCGAGCTGGCGCGCCTCCGACGACAGCGAGATCAGTTCGCCGCGCTCGGCACGGCGCTGATGGTCGCGAGCGGTGTCATCGGGGCCGCGACCGTCGCTTCGTTCTTCACGGATCTCGCTTTCAACCGCGCCGAGCCCACGAGCGCCCGCGTCGCGTTCTCGCCGGTCGCAGCGCCGCAGCAGGTGGGCCTCGTGGCGTATGGCACGTGGTGATCGAGGAGCCGACGACATGCGTTTTCTCCAGTGGCGACATCTGCGACGGCTGTGCGCCCTTGCTGCTCTCTCGACGGGCGGCGCGGGAACGCTCTCGGGCTGCATGTACGCGGAGGAGTGCGGCGACGACCGGATGTGCCTCGCCCCCCCGAAGTCGCCCTGTGAGGTGATCGAGCCCAGCGTGGGCCCCGTGATGGACGAATGCGGGGTGTTCGTCAGCGCCAGCGCTGGGGGGGATGGCCCGCGCACCGGTACCCGGCTCGATCCGTTCACCTCGCTGCAGCAGGCGATCGTGGAGGCGCAAGCGCGAGGCCTGCACCACGTCTACGCCTGCGGCGAGACGTTCGAGGAAGAGGTGACCCTGATCTCAGGGGTCCACCTCTGGGGAGGCCGCCGCTGTGACGATGGCGGCTGGGCGTACGGGTGGTCGTTCGACGGAGCCAATTCCCCGACCACCATCGCACCGCCCGTGGGGGTTCCGCTGCGGGTCGTCGGGGATGATGGAGCGGCGTCGACGATCTTCGGCATGCGCGTCGTCGCGGCGGATGCTTCCGCGAGCGACGGCAAGTCGTCGATCGCGGTGCTCTTGAGCCCCGGCGCGAAGGTGAAGGTGGTCGAGAGCGAGGTCTTCGCGGGGAACGGCAAGGATGGCGAGGCGGGCGAGGACGCGCTCAGCGTCCGGGCGGATGATGGCGTGCTGGGGAACGATGGCGCGGACGCCTGCACGGCGGACTTTGCGACGGGCGCTCTGCCCGTCGTGACCCTGTGCGACGACGGTATCGAGTCGATCGGCGGATACGGCGGCGACGGCGGGCTCGACGTGGGCGGCGATGGCGCTTCGGGGCAGCCGGAGCCGGCGGAGAACCTGGAAGACAACGGTTCTGGAGGGACCGGAGCGGACGTCGCGAGATGCGATGAAGGCGACGCCGGCGCTGATGGCGCTGACGCCGATCGCGCTGCCGGCGCGGAGGGCAGAGGCTACCTCACCGAAGACGGATGGGTCGGCATCCGCGGTGAGGACGGGAAGAAGGGCGGCGTTGGCCAAGGTGGTGGCGGCGGAGGCGGAAGCAAAGGACGAGGCGACATGGTCGCGTGCCGGGCGGGCAGCCCTCAGGGCGGGGCGGCCGGCGGCTCGGGCGGCAGTGGGGGCTGCGGTGGCCGGGGGGGCAAGGGCGGCGGCTACGGCGGGGCGAGCATCGGCATCGTCGCATTGCAGGGGAGCGCGCTGACGCTCGAGGCGACCCAGGTAGCCGCGGGCAACGGCGGCCGCGGTGGGGTGGGCGGAACGGGCCAACCGGGCGGCGGCGGTGGACACGGCGGCTATGGTGGAAAGCCTGCTCCCGGTGTCGGTGACATGTGGCCCGCGTGTCCCGGGGGCAAGGGAGGCAACGGCGGCCATGGGGGCGATGCAGGCGGCGGCCTCGGGGGCCCCTCCTACGGCGTCGCTTCCCTCGCTGCCTATGTGAGCCTCGGTCCAGACGCCCCCCTCCGCCCTGGAACCGCTGGTGATGGCGGTCCTGCAGGCAACGCACCTCCCGACGACCCCCTGGGCCAGGGCGAAAAGGGCCAGTCCCTGCCCTACGCTCAGTTCGATGCACCCGATCCTGCGCCGCCCCGTTGAAGAGCCCGAACCCCCCTGCTTCAACATCGAGGAAGAACCATGAGAATCACAAGGGCGATCTGCCTGTCCCCTACGCTGTTGCTCGTCGCGAGCGGCTGCGGCACCGCATCGGGCCCGAATGACCCAGGCGGAACGGCGTGCGACGGCGCGTCGTCGTGCCAAGGCGAGCCGCCGCCGGAGTCGGTCTGTCTCGAGCGTCTCGCCGACCATGTGCTGGAGGATGGGTGCGGTGTGTTCGTCGCTGGCTCCTTCGGCAACGGGGACGACGCAAACCCCGGCACGAGGGACAAGCCGGTGCGCACGCTGCAGCGCGGTGTCGAGCTCGCGCGTGGCGGACGAGGGCGCGTCTTCGCATGCAACGACGGGTTCTTCGATCCCCTCACGCTGCCGTCGGGCGTGGATCTCATCGGCGGATACAACTGCTTGTACTGGAATCATGAGCCCGGCGGGAGCCCGACGCATCAGATAACAAGAGAGTTTGACATCCTCCTGACCGTCGTGCCGGCGACCGACACCGACACGGGGGCCGCGGACGGGGTATCGACGATCGTCGACGTGCGGTTCAACGCGAACGGTCCGATCGCGGTACTGGTCCGCTCCAACACGGCCGTGGAGTTCCTCCGGAGCGATATCAAGTCCGACTACGGATGGAATGGCCGCGATGGCGAGAAATGGCCCTGGCCGAACCAGGCAGCGGAGGGACCCGATGGGCAGTACGGAGGCGAGTCGTGCTCGGCCGCTGTCGTCCCTGGCGGGGCTGCGGCGGTGAACCCGTGCGAGGGAGGAATCCCGAGCGTCGGTGGGAAGGGAGGGGACGGGCTTCCCGACGGCGCTGGCGACGGCGAGGACGGGCAGCCGTTCGCGCCGTCCAAGCCGACGTACGGGCGGGGCGGCGACGGGGACGTGGCAGGCACCTATTGCCAGGGAGGTCATGTTGCGCTCCACGGCGAGCCCGGTGTGGTCGGCGCCGCCGGCGACGGCATCGGGCGCATCACCGAGACAGGGTGGGAAGGGGGCAAGGCCGACGATGGAAGCAGGGGCATGCCGGGCCAGGGCGGCGGCGGGGGTGGCGGCCGTCGGGGCGGGCTCTCGGTGTGCGGTGCGGCGTCCAAGGGAGGCGCCGGCGGCGGCTCCGGCGGCGCCGGCGGCTGCGGTGGGCGAGGCGGCCGAGGGGGCGAGAACGCGCACCCGACCATCGCCATCGTCGCGCTCCACGCCAAGGTGACCCTGCGCGACAGCGTGATCAGGACGCGCGAGGCCGGACCGGGAGGCGACGGCGGGCCCCCCGAGGAAGGCGGCCGAGGTGGCCGAGGCGCTCCAGGGGGCGCCCTGGGAGACGGCACGTGGGGCTGTGACGGCAGCAGCGGCGGCGAAGGGGGGCCCGGCGGCTACGGCGGCCCCGGGCGTGGCGGCGACTCGATCGGCATCGCCCACCTCGACGACACGCAGCTCACGCTCGAGGGGGTCACGTACGAGCTGGGACCGTCGGGCACGGGCGGCACGAGCTGGGACTGGTCCGGCGAGACGGTGACGGGGCAGGACGGCAGCAAGTACGAGACGCTCCGTTTCCCCGAATAGGATCGGCAAGCGCGACGCGCCGGCGGGCTCGGCGGCGCTGGTCGACTTGGTGGCGCTTCTCCCTGGAGGAGATGATCCGGTCGCTCAGCGCTCCAGGAACTCGACGCCGGCCACCTCGATGCCGGCCGCGGCGCGCTGGTGCTCCGGGAGCTCGACACCGGCCGCTTCGACGCGGACCGCGGCGGCCGTCGTCCGCGCGGCGTACCTCGCACCCGAGCAGACAGCGCGGCCCGACGTCGAGGTCCTGACGGCCTTCACCCCGTGTTCTGGTGGCAGCGATACTCGGGATCTTTGTTGAAGGCGGAGCGGCGGAGCCACGGGTTCCACCGCGGCCGCGAGCTGGCCTGGACGAGCCCGATCCCGAGAAGGATGATCGCTCCTCCGGTGACGACCGTTGCGCTCAACGGCTCTCCCAGCACGACCCAGGCGATGGCGATCGCCGTCGGTGGAACCAGATACAGCAGGCTGGTGGTCCGACCGACGGGAAGCCTCGCGAGCGCGTACGACCAGGCCACGTACGCGACGGCGCTCGGGAACGCGCCGAGGTAGGCCACCGCGACCGTCGCCGCGAGCGGGGCCCGCAGGACCTCGGCCCAGAGCCCGCGCGAGAAGCCGGCGAGCAGCGCGGTTCCGCTCCAGACCGTGTAGCACGTGAGCTCCAGCGGGCTGTACCGCTGCAGGAGCGGTTTCTGCAGGACGAAGTAGACGCTCCAGGAGAGCGCCGCCACCACCACGAGCAGCCCCGCCGGCTCGACGCTGGTCCCCCGGCTCCTCCCGAGCACAACGCTCGCGACCCCCGTGAACCCCAGGACGAGGCCTGCCCAGCCGAGCCTGCCAAGGCGCTCCCCGAGCAGGATCCGGGAGAGGATCGCCGTGAAGAGAGGGGTGGACTGCGCCAGCAGGCTCGAGGCCCCGGCGCTGATCCCGCGCTGTCCGAAGTTCAGCGCGACGTGGTGGAGCCCGACCCCGAAGACCCCGAGCGCCCCGAGCCGCAGCAGGTCTCCCGCGCGAGGGACCCGGATGCCGGCCCACGCCGCATAGATGCACATCACGCACGAGGCGAGGATGAACCGCATCAACGCGACGTGGCCTGGCGAGTAACCGGTGAGCCCGAGGCGGATGCCGGTGGGCGACGACGCCCAGCACAGGATCGTGACCGCCACGGCTGCCGCTGTCCTGCGCTCCATGCTCAGGCAGCCTTCAGGCAGCGACGCGGATCCGGCTCATCTCCTCGTGTATGCCGCGCCAGAAGTCGGCCGTGATCTCCAGGAAGCGCTCGAATCCGCTCTTCAGCTCGGCGAGATCGGCGTCGCTCCGGCAGACCTGGTTGGCCGAGATCACGGCCTGCTCCTTGTGATCCTTCTCCGCCTCGCCGATGTGCACGTAAAAGTATTCGCAATTCTCGTGGAACTCATCCAGCGTACGGAAGAGATGACGGTAGTTGCGGGCCCCCTCGTACAGCCGGGTCAGCATCGAGTAGGCGAGCCATTCCTGAGCGAGCAGGGTACCGAGGACGATGCGCTCGCTGGGATCGGTGTAAAGCCGTCGCTGCTCGGCGACGAACCGCGACGTGGTGGGCAGGATCGGGAGCCGCTCCAGCTCGGCGAGCTGGTAGTCGCGGCCGGCGAGGCGCGACAGCAGCTGCGTCAAGAACTTCTCCAGGAGAACGATGTGCGCCTTCTTCGGGTTGCCGTAGCCGAACTCGGAGTGCAGATTCTTCACGATCTCGACCCGGGCAGCCAGATCGCGGGTGCCCAGGAACGAGAGCGCCACCATGGTGCTCGTGTTCGTCGTGCGAACCATGTAGTTGCGCGCGAAGATCTCCACGCGTTCGAGGTCGAGCATCGCCGACATCCAGGCGCTGTAGAAGTCGTTCCTGAGCGCTTCGTGCTCGAACACGCTCTCTGATAGCCTGGAGATAGCTTCTTTCACGTCAAGCATCGTGCGTTCCTCCACGGGATGGTCTGGCGCAGCGCGTGGGCGGCGCGGGGCGAGCGGGAGGGAGGTCTCCCTCAGTTGTCGCAGCCCTCGCTCCCGGCGGAGCAATACACGCTCCACCAGGGGTTGCAGTTGTCCGCGTCGCTGTCGTCGCCGTCGCTCATGGCGAGCAGTCCCGCGAAGCTGGTCGCGGCGTCCCCGTACCGCAGGTGCATGTGCTTCACAGCGCCGTCACCGTGGGGTGGGCGCATGATCACGTAGTGGAAGGGCTCGCAGCCATCTCCGCCGGAGGTGAGCGCGAACTGAAGCCACACGGATTCCGGGGTCTCCGGGAAGTAGTGGGGATCCGGAGCGAACCCCTCGTAGGCGTATCCGCACTGCTCCGCGAGCGGCGTCTCGCCTTCTCGGTCGCTGTAGAACGAGAACTCTTTCATCTGATGGAGGACGACTCGCCCTGGATTGCGCGGGTCGTCGGGGCACGCTGCGGCCAGCGGATCCGACGTGAATTCGCCGTCCACGCCGAGGTAGGGGACATCCTTGTTTGGCTCCTCGGGAACAGCTTGGGCCTCGTCGGAATCGTCGTTGCCGCAGCCGAGCACAACCACAGAGACGAGAGCGCCGCACAGCGCACCGATGAGTCGAGACGTCATCTTTCTGAGCTCCTCTGCCATCACGAACCGGTCGACCCCCGCAACGGCGGGGCCGAGAGGACCGTCATGTAACACACTTCTGTGGCGTGGTAGCACGAATTTTCAAATTCGTGCTACTGGGGCTCAGACGTGAGGGTGGGGGGATGGCTCGCGGTGCTGCGCGGCGGCGCGGGTGGGCGGCCTGGCTGCCGGCGCGCGGGCAGGCGTCGGCCGGGGAGCCCTCGTGCAGCGAGCTACGGCGCGGGCAAGATCGGGTTGAGCGGCGGCACCTCGTAGGGCTCCGGGCCCCAACTCTGGTCTTCCGGCATGTACACCCGGAGCACGAGATAGAACTCGGACTCCGGCGCCGGCAACCAGTTGCGCAGGGTGGGATCGGCGGGGTTCGTGGAGGGCGCCTCGCGCTGGATGTAGAGGGTCACGGAGCCGTCCTCCGCCTGGGCAAGATCGGAGTCCGATCCGAGGGAGTAGCGCTCGATCGGGTTGGGGACGAAGCCCATCGTGCTCTGGTCGTACATCGACAGCGACCAGAACGCCTTCGCGGGCGGCAGCCCGCCCTCCTCGAAGCGCATCGTGTAGCTCAGCTCGCCGGTCAAGACCCCGCCGACAGCGTCGTGGTAGGCGAGCGGATACACGGCCTCCCGGGGCGAGTTCATGTAGATGTGGCGGTGAGCGGCCTGGGCCCGCTTCCGGTAGTCCCGCCAGCCGTGGCCGAAGACCCGCGTGTCCCTCGGGGGGATGCTCCAGTCGTCGTCGCCGTTCCCCGCGCGCGCCCGGATCACATCGTAATAGGCGCTGGCGACCCCCTGGACCAGCGCCTGCTGGAGGTCCGGCGGGAACGCATCCAGGTTGAACGTCTTGCCTGGACCGACGCCGATCGCCGCGAACGCCCGCACCAGACGCTCGTCGACGCGCGGCGGCGCCTGGAAGGCGGTCAGACACCTGTTCACGAGGTGAAAGAAGCCAGGCAGCGTCGGGGTGTACTGCTGCGGCAGCGAGATCCGGGGAAATGTGAGCGCCGGCGCCGCGGGAGGAGCTGGTCGCTCGAGGAACCTGTGGAGCGGCGTGAGCCGGTACCGCTCCTGGAGCGCCTGCACGCTCGGCAGGTCCGCCTCGCCTTTCACCTGCGTCCGGCCGAGGACATACACGAATCGACTCTGGCTCTGGATCGTCTTCGCGACGCCCGGGACGGCCCCTTCCCAGCCGGGGCCCGCGATCAGGTAGCTGGCCGCGGCGAGCTCCCCCTCGTTCGTGCCGATGTAGCCGATGTTGTTCGTGAAGTAGTCGACCAGCTGGAAGCTGTAATAGCGGTCCTTGATCGCCGGCACGGACAGCACGTACGGCTCGGCGCGCAGGTCCAGCCACGCCTGCGAGTGGAGCGTGTCGTTGTTGGGCGTGACGACGTTCGTCTCGGGGGTGGCGAGCGACGTCGCGTTCCTGAACTGGTTGAACGGGTGGCCGTGCGCGACGAAGTTGTTGTACATCAGGCTGTAGTTCGCGACCATCGGGTAGCCATAGATGGCGGCCGCGCGGGCGAGGAACTGCACCTGGGCACGCGAGAGGGACATACCTTCTTCCTTTCGTGGATCGCTCGATCCCGGCAGGCAGGCGCGAGCCCGCCTCGCCGCAGCACGGCACGAGCGGCCGCGCTGCCGTATACGGACGCGGGTCAACAAACAACGTGCCGGCGTTCGCGATGTCGAACTCCGGCCTGGATCCCCGTGGGCGCGCGCGGACAGGCCTCCCCGCTATGCCCGCAGTGTCGCGGGACCGCGCGCGTCGAGGCGGGCTGTCCTCAGGTGAGGAGCGCTGTCCTCAGGGGAGCGGCTTCGATCGGGTGAGCCGGCAAAGCGAGCAAGGGATAAGGCGACATATCGAGCGAGCTCGACCTTGAATCAGGTTGCCCAGCGGATCGTCAGTGTCCAGAGCGAGCTCGACCCACGCGTCGGCTCGCCCGGCAGATCGTCAGTGTCCGTGCGGCTCGGGGACGAGCTCGCCGCCGTGGGTCAGCACATGCCAGCGCGCTTCCCGCGGCTCTGGCGCGGGCCAGCGCCGTCCCTGCGCGTCCGGCGCCGGCTTCGGGACCACCCGGAACCGCACCCGCCCGTCGCGCAGCGCCATCTGCGCCAGGTTCTGCGAGACTTCCACCTTGCGCGCCAGGACGAGCACCGGGTGACCCGGGCGATCCAGCGCCAGATCGAGCCGCCCGCCCGCCGGCGCCGCCGGCGAGCTCGCGAGGAGCGCCGCGCCGCCCGGAGCCGGCAGCACCGCCACGCCGTCCGGCACCGCGACCCGCCGCCACGCCTGCGCCGCGCCCGGCGGCAACGGGCTGCGCACGAGGGCCAGCAGCGGCTCGCGTCGGCCGGCGCTCGCGACGCTCGCGGGCGGCTTCGGCCCGAGCAGGAGCAGCGTGCCGTCCGGCGCCGCGACGATCTGCTCGACCTTCTCGGCCGGGATCGCGTGCTCCCCCTCGGCGCGCCACGGGCCCTGCGCGCCCGCCCGCACGAAGAGCGCCGCGCCCCCGCCGCCGCCCCGGCAGACCAGCACGCCGACGCCGGCCGCGTTGCGCAGCGCGACCGGCTGCGGGCACCCCTCCGGCGCCGCGACGGGCGTCACGGTGCCCGCGGCGCGGTCGACGACCGCGAACGTGGGCGGCCGCGCGAGGTGCGCGGCACAGGCGCCGCCCGGCGGCACGCGCGCCGGATCGCAGACGCCGTCGCCGAACGTGGCGACCGAGGTGCGCGTCGGTGGCGGTCGCGGCGGGACGCGCGAGAGCAGGCACAGCGCGCCTTCGCATGGGGCGCCGTACCCGCCCGTGATGCCGCTCACGACGCCGCCTCCCTCGTCGTCGGCCTTGCAGGGCGGCTCCCGTCCGACCGCCGCGGCGCCTCGCGCCGGCGGCTCGGGCGCCGGCGGGGCGACGGCGGAGCGGAGGGAGCCGGGCGCATGGGCCCGGATCGCGGTGGAGAGGTACAGCGCGGCGCCGAAGGTCTGCCTGCGGTACAGCAGCTCGGCGGGAGCGGCCCTGGTCCACTCCCGGCCGTTGCGGCTGAGCACGGCCGGGCAGACCGGATCGCCGTTCCAGATCCAGGAGCCGGCGCGCTCGACCGCGCGCGGCTGGAACGGGGAGCGGGCCCAGGTCTGCCCGCGATCCGACGAGAGGAACGTGTCGGGCGCCGCCGGGCGCTGCCCGCGTGCGGGCCCCTCGACGACGGCCGCGAGCACGCCATCGGGCCGCACGAGCACCGCGCGCACCGCCTTGCCCGGCGCGACGACGGCCGAGGTGAAGCTGCGGCCCTCGTCCGCGGTGACGCTGACGCGCTCCCCCGCCGCCGCCGCCACGAGGCCGCCAGCGGCGTCCCAGGCCGTCGCGCCGGGGACGCTGCCGCGCGGCTCGAAGCCGTCCGGCCGGAGCGCGTCGCGGACCTCGGCGGCGCGGTGGAGGGCCCCCTCCGGCGTGGCGGCGTAGAGGGCGTCGCCCCGCAGGCCGGCGACGCCGACCCAGGTTGAGCGCGCGGGCAGCTTCAGGGGGCCGACGACGCCGAGCTCCTCGTGGACCGCGAAGGGGCCGAGGCCGGAGCCTGTCGCGGCGACCGCCGTGCCCGCGGCGCCGGGCGTGCCCGCGGCGCCCGGCGTGCCCGCGGCGCCGGGCGTGCCCGCGGCGCCGGGCGTGCCCGCGGCGCCGGCGCCGTCTCCGGTCGCGGCGAAGACCGCGACGTGCGTGCCGAGGGCGACCTCGCGGTGGCCGCTGAACAGGTCCCGGTCGGCGCGCGCGCGCTCCGGCTCCAGGAGCGGCGGCTCGAGCCAGGCCGCAGGCGGGATCTCGGCGGCCGGCAACGCCAGCGGGGCCGACGGATCGACCGCGGCGGCCGGCGGAGCGACCGCGGCGCGTGATGGCGGCGCCACCGGGGCGGGAGGGAGCGCGATCGACACCGGCGCGACCGACGCCGGGGCTGGCCCGGCGGCGCGACCGCACGACGCCGCGAGCAGCGCCACCGGCGCAAACGACAGGAGCGAGAGCCGCCGAGTCACCTGCAGGGAGAGCCTCCTGCTCCACCTGTACCAGGCTCGCCCGATGGATCACCAGACGAGGCGACCGCGGTGGCTCATCCGGGCAGGAGCTTGCCGCGCACGTAGCGGTATTCCTGCGTGAGCCCGCCGTAGCCATAGGCCTCTGCGCGGACGTCGTGCACGTGGATGTAGCTCTCGTCGTGCAGATCGCCGAGCAGCCCTGCGAACGCCTCGAAGGCCGCGGCGATGTAGGCCGCCTTCTCGTCCTTGGTGTTGGTGCCGTCGACGATCTTGATATCGAAGTAGAAGCTGCGCTTGCCCTGCTCGGCGAGGGTCCTGCCGCCCACCACCCAGTGCTCGGGACGCACGAAGTCGAAGGTGATCGCGGTCAACTCTCGCTTCTTGCGCAGGATCCGCGTGGTGAGATCGAGCAAGATCTCGGTCGTCCGGTGAATGAGCTCCGGGCTGGGCTCGGCGCTGAGCTTGACATCGAGGATGGGCATGGCGGTTCCTTTCGTCGCGTGGGTTACCTGGTCACGGTTAATTAGCAAGCTAACTATCAGGCCGAGCTGCCGGGCACCCGGAGGGGGCCCGCGGCGGCTATCCGATCGCGGCGCGGATGCCGCGCAGCTGCCCGACGGCCTGCTCGAACACCTGCTTGCCGAGCGCCTGCTTGAGCTTCCTGGTGACCTCGGCGCTGGCGGCGTCGAGCGCCTCCGCGATCTGCTCGGCGGCGCGGGTCGGGTGGATGTGCTGCTCGCGCGCGTCGGCCTCGCCGGTCCGGCGCTCGACCAGCCCGCGGCCGACCAGCCCGTCGAGGATGCGGGTGGCGGTGGGCCGCGAGATCGTCATGATCTCGGCGAGCTCGCGCTGCGACAGGCCCGGGCGCCGGAGCACGACGCGCAGCAGGAAGCCCTGCGGCGGCGTGAGCTCGAACGGCGCGAACGCCGCGCTCCACGCGCGCTCGAGCAGCCGGGCGAGCGACGTCGTGTTGAAGTACAGGCAGTGATCGAACACGCAGAGACTCTAGCGCCAGATGATTAGCTATGCAACCGATTTCTGGAGCGCGGCCCTGGCAGAGACTTTGCACATTGGCAGCGGCGATGGAGGGTGAGATGACATGCTCGGGAAGATCTTGATGGAGGCGCGGCGCATCTTGCAGGGTCGCGGCTGAGGATCCCCTCGTTTGCAGCCGTGTTCAGAGGAGAAATTGAGCAGGGAGACGGGGAGTATTTTGAGATTTCCCTCCCCGCCTCCTCGCCTCCCTGTGAATTTTCCGGAGAAGTTGAGCGCGCCACGGTCGACCGGCTGCTCAGGAGCGCGGCCGGGGGATCCCGAGCCGCTGCCGGCGCTCCCACAGGGCCTTGCGGCTGATGCCGAGGCGACGGGCGATCTCGGTCTCGGTCAGCTCGTGCTGGTGCTCGAGGACAAAGCGGCGGAAATAGCCCTCGAGCGAGTCGGACGAGGGCGCGCCCTCGTGCGGGTGCGCGGGCGGGTGCGCGGACGCGGGCGGAGCGGGCGCCGGCGGAGCGGGCGGCGGCAGGGCGTCGAGCCCGAGCTGGGCCAGCTCGATCTCGCTGCCCTCGGCCAGGACCATGGCGCGGTGGACCGCGTTCTCCAGCTCCCGGACGTTGCCAGGCCAGGGCGCCGCCGCGATGGCGGCGCGCGCCTCGGGCGACAGCGTGAGCGGCGGCTGGCCCGTCGTCCACGCGCGCCGCTTGAGCAGCGACTCCGCCAGGCGCACGGCGTCGCCGGGGCGCTCGCGCAGCGGCGGCAGGCGGATCTCGAGGACCCGCAGCCGGAAGTAGAGATCGCTCAGGAACGACCCCTCGCGCACCATCGCCGCGAGATCCCGGTGCGTCGTGGCGATGAGGCGCACGTCGACGCGCCGGGCGCGCGCCGCGCCCACGCGACGCACCTCGCCGGTCTGCAGGAAGCGGAGGAGCCGCGCCTGGACCCGCGCCGGCAGCTCACCGATGTCGTCGAGCAGGAGCGTGCCGCCCTCGGCCGCCTCGCACAGCCCCGCGCGCGCCGAGAGCGCGCCGGAGAAGGCGCCGCGCTCGTACCCGAACAGCTCGGCCTCGATCAACCCCTCCGGGATGGCCGCGCAGTAGACCGGGACCAGAGGGAGCTGCCGCCGCGGGCTCAGCCGGTGCACGGCGCGGGCGAGCGCCTCCTTGCCGGTGCCGCTCTCGCCGAGCACGAGCAACGTCGCCTCGCTCGGCGCCACCTTGCGCGCCTGCGCGAACACCTCCCGCATGGCCGCCGAGCCGCCGACCATGCCCTCGAGCTCGTCGTCCGCCGGCGCTGGCGGCGTGGACGGCGATAGCGGCGCTGGCGGTGTGGACGGCGATGGCGGCGCTGGCGGTGTGGACGGCGATGGCGACGCTGGCGGCGTGGACGGCGATAGCGACGCTGGCGGCGTGGACGGCGATGGCGGCGCTGGCGCCGCGGACTGCGCGGCGCCCGGCGCGATCTCGGCGGGGGCGCCCTGCCCGGACCGCGCGCCGGCGAGGTGGTGCTCGACCAGGGCGAGGAGCTCGTCGTGGTCGAACGGCTTCGAGAGGTAATCCGCGGCGCCGCGCTTCACCGCGTCGACTGCCGCCTTCACCGTGGCGTAGCTCGTCATCAGCACGACCGGCGCGCCGCCGCACCGACCGACGAGCTCCGTGCCCGGCGCGCCGGGCAGGCGCACGTCGGCCAGCACCAGATCGAACGCGCGGAGATCGCGGTCCGCCTCGGCCTCGGCGATCGACCCCGCCTCGACCACGTCGTGTCCGTGGCGAGCGAGCAGACGCCGGAGCTCCGTCCGGATGATGACCTCGTCCTCTACCAGCAGGATCCGGCTCATGCCTCCGCCTCCGGCCAGGGCTACTCAGGACCGCAACGGCTGAATGCTCACGAATGCACAGCGCGACGCACCGACATGAAGCCGATCGGGCGTCGACAGGATCGCTAGAGCGACAAACGGGTTGAAACCACGAGAAAAAACAGGGATTTTCACAGGGAGGCGGGGAGGCGGGGAGGCGGGGAGCGAGAGACGGCAAGAGAAAGAAATTCATTTCTCTTCCTCCCCGCCTCCCCGCCTCCTTGTGAAATTCTCCGGGTCTCAACGTGATCGGTGTTCGCCGGGCGCGCACGAGCTCCACGCGCCCGGCCGTGCTCCCCGGAGCTACCTCGACGTCACTTGGTGAACAGCGAGAGGTCGACGGCCTTCGCCATCGTCTCGAGACCCGTCGGGTTCAAGTGCAGCCAATCGTCGAAGTCGAGGCTATCTTGCAGCTTCGAAGGATCGTTGGGGTCGCGGACCGCCGCGTCCAGATCGATGACCGCGTCGTACTCGCCGCTCGTGCGGATCCACGCGTTGACCTCCTGACGGGCGGCCTCGCGCTCGGTGGTGTAGTAGTCGTGGCCGTTGAACGGAAGGATGGGCACGCCGTAAACGAGCATCCCCTTGTCGTGGGCCTTGTCGATGAACTCGCCGAAGGCCGAGATCAAGCCGTCCGCGACGGTCGGGCCGGAGCCGGCGGCGGAGGTCCCGATGTCGTTCACGCCCTCGAAGATGACCAGCCAGCGCGCGCCGCGCTGGTCGAGGACGTCGCGCTGGAAGCGGGCCTTGGCTGTCGGCCCGAGCCCGCCGGACAGCACGTTGTTCCCGCCGATACCGAGGTTCAGCACGGCCACGTTCTCGGTCCCGGGATTGGCCCGCAGCCGCCGCGACAGGAAGTCCGGCCAGCGCGTGTTCCCGTTCGTGACCGAGCCGCGGCCATCCGTGATCGAGTCGCCCAGGATGACGATCGCCGCAGCCGTCGAATCGGCCATGACGTCGAGCCCGGTGATGTAGTACCAGTGATCGGTCTTCACCGGAGAGGACAGCGCCGCCGACGAGACCCCATCACCGGTCTGGATGTACGAGGTGGTCCGCGAGCCCGGGTGCCCGGTGATCCCGTTCGGGACGTTGCCGAACCGGATGGTCACCGCCAGCTTGCTGATGGGCTTGAGGCTGTAATCGACCGGATCGGAGAAGACAGCCTCGCCCACCGGGATGGTCACCGAATCGGCGCCCGCGAAGGTCAGGGCGTGATCGGTGCCCGTGTCGATGCCGTCGTCGGTCGTCGAGTCCGCGATGTGCACGGACTGCATGGTCACCGGCCCGTCGCCGAACTCGTTCGAGAGCCGCAGCCGCACGTTGCTGCCGCCGATCGAGGTATACACGACCTGACGCAGGGTGTTGTTGGCGAGGCCCGGCGCCGGCGGATTGTTGTTGGTCTCGGTCAGCTGCGGGCCGGTCGTCCAGGTGCCGACCCAGCGCCGCTCACCGGCGCTGCCGCCGGCGCCGCCATCGCCCCCCGACCCGCCGGTGCCGGTCGCTCCGCTCGCGCCGGCCCCGTTGCCGCCGCCGCCCTCCCCGCCGTCGCCACCTTGCCCGGTGCTGCCAGCGCCGCCGCCGGTGGCGCTGGAGGTCGTCGGCGCGCCGGACGACGCTGACGTGGTGGTCGAGCCGGAGCCGCTGGTCGAAGCCGTGGATCCGGTGGAATCATCATCGCCGCAAGCGGCGACCGATACAAACAGAAGAGCCCAGAGAATTTTCCGCATGGTCATCAACCCTCGAAAGGTTGCTCCGTTCGTGATCGCCCGAGTTCCCCCGCGGCGCAGCGCCCCAGCCCTCTGCCCCTTCAGCCCATCCGGCGCAAGATCGGCAGATCCAGATAGATCCCCGCCCTGCGTGATGCGGCTACCGGGCCGGTCAAAGAGTTCAATCAGATGGCAGCGTTGCCCGCCGTCGGTGCCGGGCGGCGCGCGCGAGAGCGCGAGTCGATGCCATTGCTCCTCACACGCGCGCTCTGCTGTACCACACGAGGATTCGAGGGCCTACACGTTTCACCGCCGCACGACGCGCGGATGGCCTCATTGGGCGAGGCCGCGTTACGATCGGTAACACCTCGGCGGCATCGCGGTGCGGCCGGCAACACGGGGCCACGCCGCGCCACGGCCTGTCATGCGTGGTCCGGATCGAGGGGGCGGCGTGGTCCGCGGGCGCCCCGCGCCGACCAGAGCCACAGCAGCGCCAGCGCCGTCGCCGACATGCCCCCGCCCGCCGCGCACACGCCGCCCCACCCCCAGCGCGTCCAGGCCGCGGTGCCGAGCCACGCCCCGGCCGCGCCGCCCACGAAATAGGTCGTCATGTAGATCGTGTTCATCCGGCTGCGCGCCTCGGGCCGGAGCGAGTAAACGCGCGCCTGATTCGAGATCTGGTTGGCCTGCGCCCCGAGGTCGAGCAGCACCACGCCGAGCGCGACGCCCCACAGCGACCGCCCGAGCAGCCACAGCACGCCGAAGGAGGCGAGCAGCACCGCGATCGCGAGCGCGTTGATCCGCCGGTCGCCGCGCACGTCCGCGTACCGGCCGACGAGCGGCGCCGCCGCGGCCCCGGCCACGCCGACGAGGCCGAAGAGGCCGGCCGTCTGCGGGCCGTGGTGCTCGGGCAGGCTCTCGAGGTAGAGCGCGAGCGTGGCCCAGAACGCGCTGAAGGCGCCGAACGTGAGCGCGCCGAGCGCGGAGTGCAGCCGCAGCACCGGCTCGTCGCGGGCGAGGCGCCCCAGCGAGCGGAGGAGGGCGAGGTACGGCATCGGCGTGACGGGCGGCTGCGCCGGGAGCGAGAGGCGCAGCACCGGGCCGAGCGCGAGCATCACCCCGGCGGCGAGCCAGAACACGGCCCGCCAGCCGAGGTGCGTGCCGACGAAGCCGGCCACCGTGCGCGACAGCAGGATGCCGATGAGGAGCCCGCTCATCACCATGCCCACGACGCGCCCGCGCTGCGCGTCCGGCGCGAGCTGCGCCGCGAACGGCAAGATCAGCTGGGGCACGACGCTCGCGATGCCCACGGCGAAGCTCGCGGCGACGAGCCACGGCAGCCCGGGCGCGAGCGCCGCGCCGACGAGGGACGCGCTCGCGAGCGTCGACATCACGACGATGAGCCGCCGCCGCTCGTGGCTGTCGCCGAGCGGCACGAGGAAGAGCATCGCCGCCGCGTACCCCACCTGCGTCATCGTCGGCACGAGCCCGAGCAAGCCGCCCGCGGGGGCGCCAAAGGCGCGGCCGATGTCGGCGAGCAGCGGCTGGTTGTAATAAAGGTTGGCCACGGTGGCGCCCGCGGCCGCCGCCATCAGCCAGACCAGCCCGGGGCGCAGCGACCCGGGCGAGGACATGGAGGAGGTCTGCATGGGAGAAGGAGGGCAGCGCAGGCATACGCCGCGTGCCCTCCCGCATCAATCGCACAAGCCTGTCCGGCTTCCCCTGATCAGGGAGGGAGAGGTGCGGGAGCTATCGAGTCGCGTCGCGGCACGCGGCGCGGCCGGCTCCCGCGGCGCCCGTCACCCGCGGGGGCACTCGCCGAGCAGCGCCACCGAGACGCCCGACTGGTGCGCGGCGCACGCGTTGCTGTACGTGCGGTCGTCGCAGCCGCAGACCGGGTCGTAGTTCGCCGTGCACGCCTCCGGGATCACCTCGCAGGTGCCCGTCTGGTCGGCCGCGCCGCAGATCGCATCGAGGCTGTAGTTGCAGAAGGACCCGGGGTCGCACGCGAAGCCGGCGAGGCCGCCGCAGATCTGCCCAGGGGCAGGCGCGCACTCGCCGCGCGACGCGACCGACACGCCCGCCGCGTTCGCGGCGCACTCGTTGCCGTACGTCTCGCCGTTGCAGCCGCAGACCGGGTTGTACTCGAACGTGCACGCCTCCGGGATCGGCGCGCAGGTGCCCGGCGCGTCGAACGTGCCGCACGCGGCCTCGGGCGCGAAGTTGCAGAAGAACCCGGGCTCGCACTCGACGCCGCCGCGGGAGCCGCAGAGCTGCTCGGGGGGAGGCTCGCACTCGCCGCGCGACGCGACCGACACGCCCGCCGAGTTCGCGGCGCACGCGTTGCCGTACGTCTTGCCGTCACAGCCGCAGACCGGGTTGTACTCCTCGGTGCACGCCTCGGGCGTGGGCACGCAGACGCCCGTCTGGTCGGCCGCGCCGCACTGGGCGTCGGGCGCGAAGTCGCAGAAGAACCCGCGGTCGCAGGCGAGGCCCGCGATGCCGCCGCAGATCTGCTCGGGGGGAGGCGCGCACTCGCCGACCGACGAGATCGACACGCCCGCCGAGTTCGCCTCGCACTCGTTGCCGTACGTCTTGCCGTCACAGCCGCAGACCGGGTTGTACTCCCTCGTGCACGCCTGAGGGATGCGCTCGCAGGTGCCCGTCTGGTCGGCCGCGCCGCACATGGCCTCGAGCTCGTAGTCGCAGAAGAAGCCGCGCTTGCAGCTGAGGCCGAGGAGGCCGCCGCACGCGCTACCCACGTGCCCGCCGCCGCCCCTCACCTCCTCCGCGCCGGAGTCGGTGTCGGTGCTCCCGTCGCTCACGTCCACCTGACAGCCCACGGTGAGCGGGATCATCGAGAGCGCGAGCCAGAGGACGGAACCGATACGGCTGCTCTTGATACGATTCTGAACGTTCATGATCTTCCTCCAACAGAGGCCCCGCCGCTGCCGGCGAGGCGAAAGACACGAGCGAGCCCCCTCCCCTCTCGAGAAGGGGCCCCTGGCGCCGAGCGCGAGCGCGGCGCGAGATCCGATGTCGTCTCCCCGGCCGGTCTAGTCGGGGAGCGTGAGCGTCAGGGCGCGGCGAGCGGTCTCGGGCGCCGTGATGTCGAGAAACAGCACGTCCTCGCGCTCGATCCCGCCGCCGTCCGCGCTGACGGTGACGAGGGTGGACTCGCCCGCCGGCACCACGAAGGCCGCCGCCGGGCTGACGCTGAACGGCCCGCCTTCGCGGCGCAGGCGCGGCGCCTCGATGGACACATCGTCGGCGCACGTGTTGCGGACGACGATGTCGCGGGCGCCGCCCTCGAGCGCGACCCACACCTCGGGCTCGGTCTCGAGGCACGGCAGGAGATCGAGCACCCGCTCCGTGGACCCGGCGGGCGACGCGGCGAGCAGCAGGTCCACGGGCGTCGAGCGGCGCTCGTCCTGCTTCACCTGGAGCCGCAGGACGTTCTCCGTCGAGGCGTTCAAGGTGATGAGGAAGCCTCCGTCCTCGTTCACCTCCGCGAGCACCGGCGCGTCCGTCGTGTCGAGGTTCGTCACGACGATCAAGCCCTCCGCCGGGTCGACCGCGCCCGGCATCCCCTCGAGGGAGATCTGGTTCTTCAGGATCGAGATCTCCCCGCTCACCCCGATCAGCCCGCCGTCCAGGATCGGATCGCGGACCGGCGGGCTCGGTTGCGGGCTGACGACGCAGCCGCCGAGGAGCACCGCGAGGAGCGCTCCGACGGCGCCCCGCCGGTCTCCGTGTCTGGCTGTGGTCCGCGTCGCCATGCCCTTCCCTTCAGCAAGGGTAATGCCGAACGAAAAGACGCGGAAATACGCGCGAAATTCAAGGCACAGGTGTCTCATTTAGTGTCTCACTGTCTCAGGTGGCACATCGGTGATACACTGTGCACGTGATCCCCGCCGAGGGAACCCTCGTCGCCCGCCGCTACCGGCTGATCCGCCCGCTGGGGCGGGGCGGCCTCGCCACGGCGTGGCTCGCGCGCGACGAGGCGCTGGGGCGCGACATCTGTCTCAAGCTGCTCGGGCGCGCGCGCAGCGCGGAGCGGGCGGCGTTCCGCGGCGAGTTCAGGATGCTGGCGGGCCTCTTCCACCCCCACCTCGTCCGGGTGCACGACTTCGGCATGCTCCGGGAGACCGGAGAGCCGCGGTTCTACTTCACCTCCGAGGCGGTGCTCGGGGCGCCCCTCGACGAGTACGTGACAGGCCGGCGCTTCGAGGAGGTGCGGGCCGCGATCGTGGACGTGCTCGACGCCCTGCGCTTCCTCCACCGCGCGCGCATCCGGCACGGCGACGTGAAGCCGGCCAACATCCTCGTGGGCGCCTCGGGGCGCGCGGTCCTGATCGATCTGTCGTGCGCGGCGCGGGTCGGCGCGCGGCCTGACGGCGGCGTCTCGGGCACCCAGGGGTTCCTCGCGCCGGAGGTGATCCGCGGCGAGCCGGCCGACGGCCGCGCCGACCTCTTCTCGCTCGGCCGCACCCTCGGCGCGATCGCCCCGCTGCTCGCGGAGCCGCTGCCGGAGGCGATCGGCGGGCTGGCCGAGCGCCTCGTCCGGCCCGAGCCGCGCGACCGGCCCGCCGACGCGGGCGAGGTGCTCGACTGGGTGGGCGCGTCGCCGCGCGCGCTGGCCCCGCCGCCGCCGGAGCCGCCCCACCTCGTCGGCCGCGACGCGGAGGTGCGCGCCGTGGCCGAGGCGCTCGCGGCGCTCGAGCGGGGCGAGCGCGGGCCGCGCCTGTGCGTGATCGCCGGGGAGCCCGGCTGCGGGAAGAGCCGCCTCCTCCGCGAGGCGAAGTGGAGCGCCGAGCTCCGGATGGAGGCCGTCGAGGGGTTCGCGCGGGCCAGCGCGCCGGTCGCGTCGATGCTCGGCCGCGCGACGGGCGAGGAGGGGCTGCCCGCCGGGGCGCTCGGCGCCCTGCGCGCGCACGAGCGGCTGACGCGCGGCCGATCGGGGGCCGGGGCAGAGCCGCTGGTTCTCGTGCTCGACGACGCGGACGAGGTGTGCGGGGCGGACCGGGAGATGCTCGAGGCGCTGGTCCGCCTGCTGGGCCCGGAGGATCCGGTGCTGCTCCTCGCGACCGAGCGCATCCCGCACGGGGGCGGCCGGGCGCCGCTCGCCGCCGTGGCCGCCGAGGCGGGGCAGAGCGCGCGCGAGGTCGCGCTGCCGCCGCTCGGGCGCGAGGCGGTGCAGCGCTGGATGGACGACATCGGCCTGGGCGACGCGACCGAGGCCGTGCTGCGCGCGAGCGCGGGGTGGCCGGCGGACCTCGTGGTGACCGCGGGGCGGGTCGCGGAGAGCGGGGACGTCGCGGGGCTCGACGCGACGACGCCCGGGGCGAGCGCGCGCTACGCGCTGCGGCTGCGGGGGCTGCGGGGGACGCTGCGCGACGCCGTGGCGACGCTGGCCGTGCAGGGCGGCGCCGTGGCCGACGAGGAGCTGCCGTCGCTCGGGCTGCCGGTGGCGCACCTGGCCGAGCTCGCGGCCCGCGGCGTCGCCGCCCGCGCCGCGGGGGGCTGGACGCTGACGCGCGCCGGGCCGATCGCCGCCCTGCTGGAGGCGCTCGGGGGCGAGGCGGTGCGCGCGGCGCACGCGCGGGTCGCCGGGGCGTACCCGGCGCGGGTCGAGCAGCAGGTGCTGCACCTCGCCCTGTCGGGCGACGCGGGGGCCGCCGAGCGCCTGTTCCTGGCGCGCCGCGCCGAGCGCGACGCGGACCCGCGGCGGTGGGCCGCGGCCGCGGAGGCGCTGCTCGAGGCGGCGACGGCGGCGGAGACGCGGCTCGAGATCGCGTCGACCCTCCAGCGCGGCGGCCGCGCGGCGCGGGCGCGCGAGGTGCTGGAGCAGCTGCTCGCCGCGGGACAGGAGGCGGGGGTCGGCGCGCGGCGGGGGCAGGCGCTCGTCCGGCTGGGCGCGTGCCTGCTCGAGCTGGGCGACCCGACCGGGGCGCTGGCGCGGCTCGAGGAGGCCGAGGGGGCCGAGCGGGAGGCGGGGGGCGCCGCGGCGTCGTCGCCGTTCACGCCGCGCGAGCGCGCGGGCCTGGCGGACCTGGCGAGCCGGGCGCTGCTGCGGCTCGGATCGCACGCGGAGGCGCGCGCCCGCGCCGAGCCGGCGCTCGCCTGCTGCGACGACCCGGAGGTGCTCGCGAGCCTGCACGAGGACGTGGGCGTGGCGGCGAGCTACCTCGGCGAGCGCCGGCTCGCCGGGCTGCACCTGGGGCTCGCGGCCGGGCTGCACCGCGACCGGCGCGCGCCGCGGGCGCTCGTGCGGGCGCTGTCGTACCAGGCCATCGACGCCTTCCGCGCCGGGGAGGTCGAGCCGGCGCTCGTCGGCTACCGGCAGGCGCTCGCCACCGCGGAGGAGCACGGCCTCGCGGACCTCGTCGCGCGGTGCAGCCTCAACGTGGGTACGGCGTGCCACCAATCGGGCGAGCTGGGCGAGGCGCTCGCCGCCTACGAGCGCGGCGCCCGGCTCGCCTCGGCGCTGGGGCAGGCCGACCTGGTGCTCGTGCTCGACTTCGACCTGGCGAAGCTCTGGGCCGACGTGGGGGCGTTCGAGCGCGCCGCGCGCGTGGCGTCGCGGGTGGAGGCGGAGGCGGCGCGGCGGGGGGCGCCGTTCTTCGCGGCGGCGGCGGCGTCCGTCCTGGGTGATTGCGCGCTCGCGGGCGGCGACGCCGAGGAGGCGGCGCGGTGCTTCGAGCGCTCGCGGCGGGGGTTCGAGGCGCAGGGCGCGCAGCGGGAGGTCGTGGAGGAGGAGCTCGAGCTGTGCCGGGCGCACCTGGCGCGCGGCGCGCTGGGCGAGGCCCGCGCGGCGCTGGGACGGGCGCGCGAGCACGGCGCGGTCCGGGAGGCGCCGGACCTGGGGGCGCGCGCCGCGCTGCTCGAGGGGCGGCTCGCGCTGCTCGAGGGCGGTGACGGCAACCTCGGTGAGGGCGACGGCAACCTGGGTCGGGCCGACGGCAACCTGGGTCGGGCTGACTCCAACCTGGGTCGGGCCGACGCCAACCTGGGTCGGGCTGACTCCAACCTGGGTCGGGCCGACGCCAACCTGGGTCGGGCTGACTCCAACCTGGGTCGGGCTGACGGCAACCTGGGTCGGGCCGACGCCAACCTGGGTCGGGATCTCGCCGCGGCCCGGGAGCTCCTCGAGCGCGCCCTCGGGCTCGCCGAACGCGCGGCGCAGCCGGATCTCGTCGCGGACGTACGCCTGGCGCTCGCCGACGCCGAGGAGCTCGCCGGCGAGCCCGAGGCCGCTGCCGCGCAACGGGCGCGCGCGACCGCCGCCTGGACCGCCATGGCGCGATCGCTTCCCGAAGCGCTGCAGCACGCCTTCTGGACGCACCCCCGCCGCCGCGCCGCGCGCCCCGCGCCAGCCGACGCCGCGCCGCCGCCAGGGGGCGCCGAGGCCCAGGCGCAGCCCGCGTCCGGGCGCGCCGCCAAGCTCGAGCGGCTGCTCGAGGTGTTCCGCAAGCTCAACTCCTCCGTCGAGACCGCCGACATCCTCGCCATGGCCATGGACGCCGCGATCGACCTCACGGCCGCCGAGCGCGGGTTCCTGCTGCTCGAGCAGCCGGGCGGCGAGCTCCGCGTGACCGTCGCGCGCAACGTCGACCGGGAGAAGGTCGGCAGGAGCCACCTCAAGTTCAGCTACAGCATCGCCGAGCGCGCGATCGCGACGCAGGAGCCCGTGGTCACCGTGGACGCGCAGGAGGACGAGCGCTTCCGCGAGCACGCGTCGGTGCACGCGATGCGGCTCCGGTCCGTGATCGCCGTGCCGATCCGGTCGCCGGACGGCGTGCTCGGCGCCCTCTACCTCGACAACCGCTTCCGGCGCGCCCGCTTCGCCCCCGAGGACGTCGACCTGCTCCTCGCCTTCGCCGACCAGGTCGCGCTCGCGCTGCGCAACGCGCGGCTCGTCGAGGACCTGCGCCGCCGCACCGTGGAGCTCGAGGCCGAGCGGCGCCGCGTCGAGGAGCTGCTGCGCGGGCAAGCCGCCGAGATCGACCGCCTCCAGGAGGAGGTCCTCGTGCGCCAGCAGGCCCTGGAGCACCGCTACGATTACGGCGCCATCGTGGGGCGCGGCCCCGCGCTCCGCGCGGTGTTCGCGACCCTCGACCGCGTGGTCGACACGCCGGTCAGCGTGCTCGTGACCGGCGAGAGCGGCACCGGCAAGGAGCTCGTCGCGCGCGCCATCCACTTCGCCGGCCCGCGCAAGGCCGGGCCGTTCATGGGGATCAACTGCGCCGCGCTCCCCGCGGCGCTGCTCGAGTCGGAGCTCTTCGGGCACGTCCGCGGCGCGTTCACGGGGGCCGACAGGGACCGGACCGGCCTCGTCGTCGCGGCGCGCGGCGGGACGCTGTTCCTCGACGAGCTGGGCGAGATGCCGCTCGAGGTGCAGGCGAAGCTGCTCCGCGTGCTCCAGGAGCGGGAGGTGCGCCCGGTCGGCAGCGCCGAGGCCGTGCGCGTCGACTTCCGCCTCGTGTGCGCGACGAACCGCGATCTGCTCGCCGAGACGGCGCGCGGGCGCTTCCGCGAGGATCTCTACTACCGCGTCGCGGTGGTCCAGATCGGGCTGCCGCCGCTGCGCGACCGGCTGGAGGACCTGCCGGAGCTCGCCCTCCACTTCGTGCGCCGCGCCGCCGAGCAGCTCGGCCGCCCGGCTCCGCTGCTCTCCCGCGAGGCGCTGCGGCGGCTCGGGCAGCACGGCTGGCCCGGCAACGTGCGCGAGCTGGAGAACGTGATCACGAAGGCCGTCGTGCTCTGCGACGGCCGCAAGATCGGACCCGATGACGTCGACCTGCCCCGGTCCCGCGACCGCGGCGGCCGCGGCGCGCCGCGGTCCCCGGGCGACGAGCGCGCCGCGCTGCTCGGCGCGCTCGAGCGGACCGGATGGAACGCGCTGCAGGCCGCGCGCGAGGCGGGGATGTCCCGGGCGACGTTCTACCGGAAGCTGCGGCGGCTCGGGATCGAGCGCCCGACGAGCGCCCGCGAGGACTGACCATGTCCGCGCCCTCGCGCGCCGCTCGATCTGACTAGCTCCAACGCCGGCGACGCGCGCTCTTCGCGCATCCGTCACAGGCGCACACGCCACAGGCGCACGCGTGCCGCAGTTTCGTCCGCGATGACCGATTCTCCTGATCTCGATGGCGGCTGCACGGGGCAGTTCGCCTCACGTGGGGCGGTCCGCCATGAACTTCACCATGAGCCCGGTTGCCGCCCTGCGGCGCGGTCCAGTTCACGGATGAGCCTTTCACGATGCAGCGCGGAAAAAGCCATCTCATCAGCGCGGGTGAGCTCCGGCATTGTCCGTCCTGGCCAGAGAAGCGACCCGACAGGCGCTCTCTGCTCGCGGTGGCCCGCGCCTTGCGAGGGCGCCGGGGCATGAACACAGCGAAACTCTTCCTCTTGATGTCTCTCTCGATCGCGGCCGCGGCTGGCTGCGACAGAGCGGAAGGCACGCCTCGCTCGGACAGCAACAACACCGCGACGGTGCCGGGCGAGGTCGCCCAGCGGGCGAACAACCCCACGCCCGCGGCGGCTGACAACACCGACAAGAACGATCGCGATCGCGATCCCGCCGCGCTGACCCCCGGGGATCAGGGCGAGAACGAGACCGATCGCACGATCACCCAGAAGATCCGGCAGGCGGTCGTGGCGAACGACACGCTGTCGATGAACGCCAAGAACGTCAAGATCATCACCAACGGGCAGGTCGTCACGCTGCGCGGCCCGGTGAAGAGCGACAAGGAGAAGGCCGATATCGCCGCGATCGCACAAGGGATCCCGGGCGTGCAGAAGGTGGATAACCAGCTCGAAGTCGACGTTGACTGAACGAGCTCGAGCTGACTGAACCAGTCCGATCCGAAAGGAAGACACCAATGGCAACGAAGAAAGCGGTCCTGGGCCTCGTGAGCACGCTCGCTCAGGCAGACATCATCGTCGGCGAGCTCCAGCGCGCAGGGTTCCTGACCAGCGACATCTCGGCGCTGTTCCCGGACAAGCACGGGACGCGGGACTTCGCGCACGAGAAGAACACGAAGGCGCCCGAGGGCGCGACGGCAGGCGCCAGCGCGGGCGGCGCGCTCGGCGGGACCATCGGCCTGCTCGCCGGCATCGGCGCGCTCGCCATCCCGGGGCTCGGGCCGTTCATCGCGGCCGGCCCGATCATGGCCGCGCTGAGCGGCGCCGCGGCCGGCGCCGCGCTCGGCGGCGTCACCGGCGCCCTGATCGGCCTCGGCATCCCCGAGGTGGAGGCCAAGCAGTACGAGGGCAAGATCAAGGGCGGCAACATCCTGATCTCCGTCCACGTGGAGAACAGCAACGAGCGCGCGCTCGCCAAGCAGGTCCTGGAGCGCGGCGGCGCCACCGACATCGCCGTCCTCACCGAGGAGGGCCTCTCGACGAAGGACAGAGCGCTCGCCTGAGCGCTGCTCGCGTGATCGCGCGATCGCGTGACGCTTGACCAAGAGCAGCTGCCCGCCTGAAGCCCTCCCCCCCAGCGGCGTCAGGCGGGCAGTCGCTCGAGGTCGATCTCGTCGGACGGGGTGACGTCGGCCTTGAGGAAGCGCTGCATCTGGCGCAGCGCATAGGCGTTGTCCTCCTCGCCCTCCGACGCGATGCAGTCCGAGGGGACGAGCAGCCGGTAATCGCGCATGTAGGCGTCGTTCGCCGTGAACAGGACGCAGATGTTCCCCGCCATGCCGGTGAGGATGAGCGTCTGCACGCCGAGGGATTCGAGCAGGATCTCCAGCGTCGTGCCGTAGAAGCCCGAGTGCTTGGGCTTGAGCACGAAGTAATCTTCCTCTCCAGGCCGCAGCAGCGCCGCGATCTCGCGGCCGCGCACGCCGTCCTCCAGGCAGTGCTCGATCTGCCGGTGGAAGTTGGACTGCCACCGACCGAAGTTGTCGTTCACGTAGACGGCGGGGATGCCGGCGTCGCGACACCGCTCCTTCAGCGCCCGGATGCGGTGCGCCATCGGGAGCCCGTGGGCGAGCAGCCGGTCGCCTTCCGGGAACTCCAGGTCGTTGATGACGTCGATGAGGAGCAGCGCCGTCCGGCTGTCGTCCGGCGCAGCTCCGTGCAGATCGTGGGTCCGACGCGGCATGTTGGCTGTTCGTTATACAGCGATCACAGACGAGCGGGGCCGCAATCGTCCATCGATCACGGGCGAGCGGGGCAGCAATCGTCACGCCGCGCAGCCCGATGTGGCGAAACGCGACATCGCGACCGGGCGGGGCGGCCGCCGCGGGCGCGAAGCGCTGGAACGGCCGGTTCGGGCCGTCGGCCGCTGGCTTGCATTGCTCCCGGGGACACACAGCGAACGGAACTCTGGGTAGGAACTCTGGGTAGGAACTCTGGGTAGGAAGGAGAGCGCATGCCGCGCAGCATCTGGAAAGGGAGTATCAGCTTCGGCCTCGTGCAGATCCCGGTGGCCCTCTACCCTGCAGAGGAGCCCAACGAGCTCCACTTCACGCAGCTCGACAAGCGGAACATGACGCCGATCCGCTACGAGCGCGTGAACCGGGAGACGGGAGAGCCGGTGAGCTGGGACGATATCGTCCGCGGCTATCCGTACGAGAAGGGCGAGTATGTCGTGATGTCCGACGAGGACCTGCGCCGCGCGAACGTCGAGGCGACACAGACCGTGGACATCCTCGACTTCGTGGATGAGTCCGACATCGACCCGATGTACTACGACAAGCCCTATTACCTCGCCCCCGCGTCGCAGAACAGCAAGAAGAAGTCCCCGGTGACGGCGTACGTGCTCCTGCGCGAGGCGCTGCGGAAGACCGGCAAGGTCGGGATCGCCAAGGTCGTGATCCGGACGCGCGAGCACATCGCCGCGGTGCGGCCGCGCGGCCGCGCGCTCGTGCTGAACCTGCTCCGGTTCGCGCACGAGCTCCGCACCGACGAGGAGCTCGATCTGCCGGAGCTGGACGCCGAGGGGAAGGGGCTCGGCAAGCGCGAGCTCGAGATGGCCGAGCGGCTCGTGGCCGAGATGGCCACGGACTGGAAGCCGGAGAAATACAAGGATGAGTATCGCGACGACGTGATGAAGCTCATCGAGAAGAAGGTGAAATCCGGCCAGACCACGACGCCCGCGGAGCCCGACGAGGAGGAGGACAAGCGCCGCGACACGGGCACGGTCGACCTCATCGCGCTGCTCAAGAAGAGCCTCGGCCAGAAGGGCGGGAAGGCCGCGAACGACGACAAGGAGCCCAGCGAATCCAGCACGAAGGTGCGCAAGACAGATACCCCGAAGCGGAAGAGCGGCTCTCGCCGCGCCGCGTAGCGCCCGGGCACCGGACCCGAGGACGCGCGCGGCGCGAGGAGCAGAGGAGACCGAGGAGAATCGGCCTCTCTGCCGCCTTGCGTCGCGCGCCGCTCTCGGGGGTTCGCAAGCGTTCGCAGGCGGCCGGCCGGGCTGACCGGTGACGCACAGGATGGTATACCGAGCTCATGCGCCCCAAGTATCCTGCGGATGTGACGGCAGCGTTCCTCGAGCTGGAAGGGCAGTCCCAGCTCACGGCGCACAGGCTGGCGCTCACGCCCAGGGACGCTCACGGGGCGCCGGCCCTCTCGGCGGACGTCCTGACCCAGCTGATCGAGACGATGTTCTTCGCGTCCATGGCGACCGAGGAGGGGCGCCTCAACCCGGTCGGCGTCGTCTTCGCCGGGGCCCCCGCCGACCTCGAGTCCGACGGGCCCGCCTGGGATCTCGTTCGCTTCGGGTCCACCGTGCAGTTCGACGTGGAGCACGTGGCCAACCTGGCCTCGGCGTGCGCGTGGCCGCGCTCGTTCCTCGCCGTCGTGCCGAGCGAGGGCTCGCTCGTGATCGCCGGCATCGCGACGCCGCACAGCCGGCATGCCTTCGATATCGATCAGCTCGTGCGCGTCGTCGTCCCGAAGCCGGGCGTCGTGGCCGTGTACCGCGGTGAGTGGGAGATCGTCCGCTACGAGCGCGGCGCCCTGCGCACGTGGATGCCAAAGCACCGCCCCCAGCTGGACTCCATCGAGAGGAGCGTCTGCGGGGACCAGGCCAGGCCGCTCATCCGGAACGTGCGCAATTACCTCCTGCGCGTCGTCGAGGGGATGGTCGAGCTCGGGCGCGGAGGGCTCCTCGCGATCCTGGGGCCAGGCGAGGGCTTGCCGCAGCTCTTCGGCGAGGAGGGGAATCCGTTCGACACCGAGGTCAAGCGGCTGGATCCCGCCCTGTGCCTCGGCTCGGCCATCCTGGACATCGCCGAGGCGCGCCCGGTCCAGCTGGCGATCGATCCGCGGCTTACGCCCGGGAAGGCGCCGGCGTCGCCGGGAGAGGCGCGCGACCCGGAGCGCGCAAGGACGAGCTCCGATCGCGTCCACCGGCTGCTCGACCTGATCGTCCGGCTGACGACCGTCGACGGCGCGGTGGTGATGAGCCACGCCCTCGACGTGCTCGCGTTCGGCGCGAAGCTACCCCCGGCGAAGACGATCATCTCCGAGATCTTCGCCGCGACGCCCGATCAGCGGATGGATGCGAGCTGGTGCCTCGACGCGCGAGGCACCCGCCACAGGGCGGCGGCGGCGTTCGTGGCGGGGTATCCGGAGCGGATCGCGTTCATCGTCTCCCAGGACGGCCTCGCGGCCACGTTCCAGGAGATCGAGGGGAAGGTCGTTTACTGGCCGCTGTGACGGGGCGCCAGGGCCGCGCGCTCCCGCGCGGGGCGCCCCTCCCGCGCCATCTGCTGGATGCAGTGCTGGAGGCCGGAGCGAAGGTTCGTGTGCACCGGGATGCCGGAGAGATCCACGCCGAGCGAGATGATCGTCTGGGCGACGGTCGCGCGGATACCAGTGATCACGGCCTCGGCGCCGAGCAGGCGGATGGCCCGGACGAGATCGATGAGGTAGGCCGCTGTCTGCGTGTCCACGATGTCGACGCCCGTGAGATCGATGATGGCGTACTGCGACCCCGAGCGGCTCACCTCGCCGAGCAGGTTATCCATGAGCTCCGAGGCGCGCGCGCTGTCCACGACGCCGACGAGAGGCGCGGTCAGCACGCCGTCCCACACCCGGATGATCGGCGTGGAGAGCTGCTGGATGAGCCGCTGCTGGCGCTGGATCAGCTCGAGCTTCGTGCGCAGCTCGCCCTCGGCGCGCTTCGACTCGGTGACGTCGAGCGTCACGGTGATGACGCCCTGGACCTCGCCGCGCTCGTCCAGATCCGGCACGTACCAGCTCTCCCAGCAGCGGTCCATGGCGGACGCCACGGCGCGCGTGCTCCGCTTCTCGTGCATGGCTTCCTTGACATGATGCAGCATGTCCCGCGCCCCTTCGTGGTCGCCCCAGAGCTGCCAGAGGCTCTGGCCGACCCACGATCGGCGCTGCGCGCCCGCCAGATCGACCGCCATGCCGTCGTGGAAGATGTAAGTGCCCTCCTTGTCGACAGCCCAGATCGCGATGGGAAGCGAGTTGAGGACGACGCTGAGGACGCGCTCCTCGACCGTGGGATTGCGGGGGCTCTGGCCCGGGACAGGCAGCCCCATGCAGATCCAGGACATCGGCCGGTCCCCCTCGCCGGCCACCACGGGCTGATTGCGCCACTCACACGCGAGCGTGCCGCCCCCCTTCTTCACGCAATCGAAGACCCGCGGCTCACCTTCCGCCAGGGCGCGACGCCACGCCTCGGCTTGATCGCCAGCGAAGAGGAGCTCGGCGATGCTCCGGCCGAGGGCCTCCTCCTCGCTGAAGCCGAAGCACCCCGCGGCGCCCTCGTTCCAGCCGGTGACGACGAGCTCGGCGTCGTGACGGATGACCGCGAAAGGAGCCCGCTCCAGGAGCTCGACCGATGCAACCGCGAATCTCTCGCTCTCGGTGGACCTGACCTGGGTGGCGGATGAGGGTAGTCCCATGATGATCCAGCCATCGTAAAAGGTGAAGGCCAGATCGATCAAGCGCCGTGAAGCCCTCGGCACAATGGCTCCCACGTCGCACCTTCTCCGTGCCGCGTGTCGCGCGCCACGCGCCACGCGACACGCGCCACCTACGGCGCGAAGGCACAGCCGGTCTGGCGTGCGGCGCAGCTCAGAGGTGGCGCACGATCGCCGCCGCCATCTCGTCGATGGGCGCCTCGGCCGCGGCGAGCCCGGCCTCCATGACGCGGCGGGGCATGCCGTAAACGACGCAGGACGACTCGGCCTCTGCGAGGATCTGCCCGCCCGCCTTGCGGATCGCGCGAGAGCCCTCCAGGCCGTCGTCCCCCATGCCGGTGAGCACGACCGCGAGGACGCCCGACCCGAACTCGGCGGCGGCGCTCGCGAAGAGCAGGTCCACCGACGGGCAGTACAGCGACATGCTGGATGCCTGCGCGAAGCGCACGCTGGCGCGCTCCAGGTGCCGCCGGATCTCGAGGTGCCTCCCGCCGCGCGCGATGACGGCGAGCCCAGGCCGGAGCTGGAGGTCGTCCGAGGCCTCGACGACCGAGATCGCGCTCGCCTCGTCCAGGCGGCGCGCCAGCGACTCCGTGTAGCCAGGGGGGATGTGCAGCGCGACGACGACCGGGACCGGAAGACCGCCAGGCAGCGCCGTGAGCAGCCGCGTCAACGCCTGAGGGCCGCCTGTCGACGTGCCGATCACGACGACCTGCGTGCGCGCCGCGACGGGGATCACGGCAGGCGGAGGGGGCGGCGGCGGCGGCCGAGGCTCCAGAGGCGCGCCCTTCGCCCCGGCCGCGGCGATCACCTTGCGGACCAGCTCGTCCGAGAGCTCGAACAGGCGATCGGTGGCGAGCGACGTCGGCTTCTCGACGAGGTCGATCGCGCCCTGCTGGAGCGCCTTGACGCCGAGCTCGCTGTCCGCCTCGGCGTTGCTGACCACGATCACCCGCGGCGCCCCCTCGCGCGGCAGCGACCCGAGCACGCCGATGCCGTCGAGGTTCGGCATCACGAGATCGAGCGTGATGACGTCCGGCTTGTAGCGCGCGATCTTCTCCAGCGCGTCCAGGCCGTCCATGGCCGTGTCGACGACCTCGATCGAGGAGCTCGCGCCGAGGACCTGCCGCAAGACCTTGCGCACGAAGGCGGAGTCGTCGATCACCAGCACGCGGATTGGAGACACCGTCATCGCTCTGCCTTCCGATAAACGAACACGCCACCCCGCTCCTCGCAGGAGAGCGCGGTGCCGAGCCGCAGGAGCGACTCGGAGACCCCGACCAGGAGGACACCGCCCGCGACGAGCGCCCCCGACAGGTTGCTGACCACCCAGCGCGCCGTGTTGTCGTGGAAGTAGATGAGCACGTTACGGCAGACGATGACATCGAACTGCCCGAGCGCCGCCACCTCGGTGGCGTCGAGCAGGTTGATCCGCCGCCAGTCGATCGCCCGCTGGAGCTCCGCGCTCACGGTCACGCGGTCGGGCGCGACCTGGAGCCAGCGGGCGGCGAACGCCGGCGGCGGGGCGTTGCTCCGGAGCGCGCGCGGCCCGAACACGCCCGCCCGCGCTCGCGCCAGCGCCCGCGCGCTGATGTCGCTCGCGACGAGCTCGACCTTGTCGAGCAGGCCCCGCTCGGCCAGGAGCATCGCGATCGTGAGCGGCTCCTCCCCGCTCGCGCAGGCCGCCGACCAGATCCGCGGCCGCTCCCCCGCGGCCACGCGCGGCGCGATGAACTCCGCGATCGTGACCTCGAGCTGCGCGAGCTCGCGGAAGAAATACGTCTCGCTCACGACGAGCGCGTCGGTCAGCGCGTCGATCTCGGCCCCGCCCGCCGGGTCGTAGCGGAGGAAGTAGTAGTAATCGAGCAGCGAGTCGAAGCCGAGCTCGAGGGCGCGCACGGAGAGCTTGTCGCCGAGCAGCTCGCGATCCCCCGCGTCGTAGTGGATCCCGATCTTCTCGGTGATGAGCGCGGTGAAGATCGCGAAGACCTGCGGGGAGATGGGGAGGCGGCTCGTCATGACCACGCCCTCATGCCCACTGCGAGAGAACGGAGGCGGACACCCGCCGCACCTCCGGGTCCGGATCGGTCCGCGAGGCGTGCTCGACCGCCGCGAAGGCCTCCCGCGTGGCCACCGCGGCGAGCGTCGTGGCCGCCGCCTTGCGCGCCGGCGCGTGCGGCAGCTGGAGCGCCTCGAGGAGCGCGGCGTGCGCCTCGGGCAGCCGCATCCGCGCGAGCGCCGCGGTCAGGAGCGGCGCGAGCTCGTCGTCCGCCGCCGCCAGCGCCCCGAGGATGCCGTCGATGCGCCCGGGCACGGGCGTAGCCAGCGCGGCGAGCAGCGGGGCCGGCGCCCGCGAGGCGACGAGCAGCGCGATGAGGCTCCGCGTCGCCTCGACCCCGGGCCGCCCCGCGATGAAGCTCTGCGCCGCGGCGCGCACGCTCTCGTCGGCGTCGCCCGCCGCGCGCACGAGCGCGGGCAGGACCTCGGGCGACGAGAAGCCGGAGATCGCCGAGACGCCGACGAGCCGGGTCGCCACGTCGGAGGACGAGAGCGCGCCGAGCAGCGTCGGCAGCGACGCCTCCCGCCCGGCGATGCCGAGCCCGATCAGCGCCGAGCGCCGCATGTCGGTGTCGCTCTCGCGCGCGGCCGCCTCGAGCGCCGCGAGCGCCAGGTCGCCCTTGATGCCCGACAGCGCCTCGACGGCCGCCACGCGCACCTGACCGCTCTCGTCGCGGAGCCTCTCGGCGATCGCCCCGGCCGCCGCCTCCCACCCGAGCTTCCCCAGCGACTGGCAGGCGTAGTAGCGGACCCAGGCGTCCTCGTCGCGGAGCCCCGCGAGGAGCGCCTCGATCACGCGGGGATCGCGCTGCGATGTCTGGCCGAGCGCCCGCATCGCCACGGCGCGGACCCGCCCGGAGGGGTCGGCCGCCACGGAGACGAGCGCCTCGATCGCCCCGGGCTCCGCGCAGCTCGCCAGCCCGTGGATCGCCCGCTCGCGCACCCGCAGATCGGGGTCGCGGAGGCCCTCGATGAAGATCGGCAGCGCCGAGGGGGGCGCGAAGTAGGCGAGGATCCGGAGCGCGCTCCGCCGCGCGGCGGGCGTCCCCTCGCGCGCCGCCGAGAGCGCGAGCGCCTCGACCTCCGCGCCGCCCAGGCACTGGATCGCCGTCATCGCGGCGTGCACCACGCGGGGGTTCGGGTCGTCGAGCAGCGGGAACAGCGCGCGCGCCGAGCGGGGCTCCGCGATGCGCCCGAGCGCGTCGCACGCCGCCGCGCGGACCTCGGGGTCCGGATCGTCGAGGCAGGCCTCGACGTCGGCCGCCGCCGCGGCGCCCCGCACGAGCGGCAGGAGCAGGAGCCTCCGGGCGCTGTCGCCGTCGCGCAGCGCCGCGAGCACCCGGGCGTCCGCGCTCCGGGAGAGCCGGCCGAGCGCGTCCGCCGCGGCGCTCGCCACCTGGGGCTCGGCGTCGAGCAGGCGGGTCAGCTCGAGGAGGACGTCCTCGCCCCCGATCGCGCCGAGCACGCTGCAGATCATGGCCTGCTCGGCAGGATCGGACCCGGCGAGGCTGTGGGAGAGCCGCCGCGCCGCGCCGGGCGCGAGCGCCTCGCTCCGGAGCGCCTCGTCGATCGGCTCGACGGTCCCGTAGCGCTCGCGGTACCGCTCGCGCAGCTCCGCGAGCGCCACCGCGGAGACGCGGGCGACAGCGTCGCTCGGGCGCCCGAGCAGGCGCACCAGCGGCGCCACCGCGCTCCGGCTGCCGGTGCGGCCGAGCGCCCGCGCCGCCTCGAGGAGGTACCGCGGATCGTCGAGGAGCGACGACAGCGGGCCGATCGCGCGCGGATCGCCGCTGCGGCCCAGGACGTCGATCGCGGGGAAGACACGGAAGAAGTTCCCGCTCGTGACGGCCTCGACGAGCGAGTCGACCGCCGCCCTGCCGCCGACGCGGCCGAGCGCCTCGATCGCGGCGACCGCGACGTTGTCGTCGTCGTGCGACGTGAGCTCCGCGAGCCGGGACACGGCCCCCGTGCTGCCGCGCCGGCCGAGGATCTGCGCCGCGTCGGCCACGATCGCCGCGCGGGGATCCCGGGTCAGCGCGAGCACGGGCCCGTCGACGTCGGCGAGGGACGCGACGAGCGCGTCGACCGTGGCCGCGATGCGCGCCTCGCTGTCGCGCCGCGCGCCGAGGCAGTCGCAGAGCGCCTCGACCGCGGCGCCGCCGAGCGCGGCGAGCGAGGCGACGACGGCCCGCCGCACGCTCCAGCTCGGGTCAGCGAGCATCTCGATGAGCCCGGGCACCCCCGGGCTCCCGGAGGCGGCGAGGCGATCGACCAGCTCGACGCGCTGCCGTTCGGGCTCCGAGAGGGCGAGCGGGGGCCGCCTCGAGCTCACGCGGGCTCCGGCGGCGCGTGGGGCTGCTTCCCGTTCGCCCTGAGGTGCACGACGGCGGCGGAGACGCCGGCGATCGTGTCCACGTGCTCCGCGCTCGCGTGCCGGATCTTGCCGACATGCTCCAGCACGTAGCCGGCGTCGGTCGCGACCGCCCCGGAGTCCCTGGCTTGCTTGGCGAGGGCGGCGAGCAGATCGCGCAGCGGATCGCGCAGCCGGGTGAGCGAGGCGGCGTGCTGCTCGCTCCGGGTCGCGTGCTCCGAGGCCGACCCGGTGACGGCCTGGAGCGCCGTCGCCTGGCGGCTCGTGCCCGAGGCGAGCGCGGCGACGGTCCCTACGTGATCGGTCACCGCCCGCGCCGTCTGCCGGGCGATGCGGCGCACGGCCTCGCCCTCCTTGACGAGGGCCGACGTCGCCTTGCTCTGGTCCGCCGCCGCGGAGGTCACCTGGGCCGCGAGCCGCGCGACCTGGCGGGCCGACGCCTCCAGCTGCTTCGCGGCCCGCGCCTGGTCGCCGGTCCCCCGCGCGGACTGGGCGGACAGCTTCCGGATGTCATCCATCGTGCGCGCCACCTCGGCCGCGCCGCCCGCCTGCTCCGCGAGCCCCGCGACCATCCGCTGCGCCGCGCCGGCGGCGTCCTGCGTGAGCGCCGTGATGCTGGCCAGGGCGCGCGTCTGCTCGGCCATGGCGCCGCTGGTCTGGCTGGTCAGCGAGCGCATCTGCGCCGCGACCTTCGCGAGCTGGGACGCCCCCGTCGCCTGCTCGTCCATCGCCCGCGACACCCGCTCCGCGCTCTGGGTGAGCTGCGCGTTGACCTTCACGGCGTCGCGCAGCGCGTGCGCCTGCTCGGCGGTCGCCTCCTTGGTCTGCCGGGCCATGCGGCGCATCTCGGCGCTGCCCTGCGCGAGCGCCTGGATCGCCCTGGTCTGCTCGGCGGCGGAGCGCGCGATCGCCTTGCCCTCGTCGCTCATGCGCGTCGCCGTCTGCGTCAGCGAGCCCACCGCCTGCACCTGATCGGCGTTCGCCCGGTCGATGTCGCGGATCGAGCGGCCGAGCTCCTCGACCCCCTGCAGGATGCTGCCGAGCGCCTGCTCGGCGTCGCCCGCGAGCCGGGTGCCCTCGTCGGCGACCTTCACGCCCTCGGTCGAGGCGGCGACCGCCTCGCGGGCGCTCGACTGGAGCGCGCGGACGATCTTCGCGATCTCGGCGCTCGAGACGGCGGCACGGTCCGCCAGATTGCGGATCTCCTCGGCGACGACGGCGAAGCCCCGGCCGTGCTCCCCTGCCCGCGCGGCCTCGATGCTGGCGTTGAGCGACAGGAGGTTCGTGCGATCGGCGATCAGGTTGATGGTCTGGACGATGTCGCCGATCTCCTCGGCGCGCTTCCCCATCTCCTTCATGACGGACGCGGAGTCGACCATCGCCTGCCGGATGCTCCCGAGGCCGGCGATGGACCTGCCCACCGTCGACGCGCCCTGGCGGGCGGTCGCGACGCCTTGTTCCGCGGTCGTGCGCGCGGTCTCGACGATGGAGACGATCCGCCGCGTGGAGGTCTCGACCTGCGACGAGGCGGCGGCGTTGCTGGCGGCCAGGGCGCTGATCTGCTCGGCGCCCTGCGCGACCTGCTGCGCGGTCCGCGCGAGCTCCTCGGCGGCGACCGCGTTCGCCTCGATCGTCGCCGCGCTCTTCTCGGCCGTGGCCGCGACCTCCTCGACCGAGCTCGCGATCTCCGTGATCGTGTTCGCGGTCGCCGAGGCGCTCGAGTCGAGGGCCCTCGCGCTCTCCGCCACCCCGCGGATCGATCGCGCCATCTGCTCGGCGGTCGCGGCGGTCTCCTCGACCGCGCTCGCCATCTCGGTGGTGTCCTTCGCGACGCGGTTGAGGGAGCCCGTCACGCCCGTGGCGGCCCCGGCGATGGTCGTGATCTGCGCCCCGACCTCCCGGGCGTCGGCCGAGAGGCGGCCGATGCCCTTCGACATCTCCTCGATGGTGGCCGCGATCTGCTCGAGCGCCGCGGCGCTGCTCGCGCCGCGGTTCGCCGCCTCGTCCGCGGACGCGCTCATGACCGAGACCGAGCCGAGGAGCTGCTCGCTGGAGGACGCGAGCTCCTCCGCGCTGGTGCTCACCGCCTTCACCGAGCGGGCGATCTCCTCGAGCGCCGCCGCGGTGGTCTCCGAGGACTCGGCGAGCGTGTCCGCGTCGCCCTTCACCGCGGCGAGCGCGGGGGAGAGGGCGCCGAGCCCGCTCGTGGTCGCGTCGAGGCCCTGGGCGACCTCGCCGAGGGCGCCGCTGATCCGCTGCCCCGACCGGGCGAGCGCCTGCGCCGCCGCCCCCGCCTCCTCGAGCTCGCCCGCGAGCGCCCCCACCGCGGCCCCCTGCTCCTTGCCGGTGGCGGCGTGCTCGGCGCCCAGGGCGGCGATCCGCGCGGCGGCCTGCTCGACGCCCGCCGCGGTCGCGATCGCCTGGCGGAGCGAACGCTCGGCCTGCTCCGCCTGCGCGAGCGCCCCGTCGATGTCCGCGATTGCATCAACTGCCATGATCTTGCTCCTCACCGATGATCCTGCCGACGTCGACGAGCATGACGAGCCGCTTCCCGAGCTTCGCGACCGATCTCACGAAGCCGGCGCTCTCCTCCGCCATGACCTCGGGGGGCGGGCGGAGCTCCTCGGCGGCGATGTTGACGACCTCTCGCGCGCTGTCGACCAGGAGGCCCACCGTGCGCCCTCCGCTCTGGACGACGATGACGCGCGAGTCCAGGGTGGGCTCGATCGTCGGCAGCCCGAAGCGCGCGCGCAGGTCGATGACCGGCACGACGCGGCCCCGGATCTGGATGAGCCCGCTGACATAGGGGCGCGTCCCCGGCACCCGCGTCGCCCCGGTGAACGACTCCATGTGGAGCACCTCGGCCGCGGAGATGACGTACTCGGTGTCCGCCACCTTCAGGACCACGTGCAGGCTCATGACGCCACCCGCACGAGGCCCGGCTGGCCGCCGCTGCCGCCGCTCCCGGAAGAGAGGCGGCCGCTGAGCGTCACGAGGTCGAGGACGAGCGTGGGGCGCCCGTCGCCGAGATCGGTCGAGCCGCTCACGCCCGGCACCTTGACCAGCGGGTCCTCGAGCGGCCGGACGACCACCTCCTGCTGGCCGAGCACGCGGGTCACGCCGAACGCGAAGGGCGCGCCGTTGCGCCGCACGACGAGCGCCCTGCTCGCGCCGGCGTCCCCGAGCTCGAAGAGGGCGCCGAGGTCGACGATCGGCACGACCTCGCCGCGGCGCTCGATGAGCTCCGTCCCGCCACGGGCGCGGCCAGGCGGCGGCGTCGCGGTCCCGCCGTGGGCGCCGCCCGGCGCGGCGGGCAGCGAGGCCCCGCCGCGGGCGCCGCCCGGGGCTGGCAGCGCCGCCACGCCCCGGGCGCGGCCGAGCGCGGGCAGCTCCGAGGCGCCCCGGGCGCGGCCCGGGGCCGGGCCGCGGAAGATCCGGGCCGGATCGATCTCCATGACCTCCTCCACGCCCGCCACGGGCGTCACGAAAGCCTGGTCACCGCACAGGAACGAGAAGGCGTCGACGATGGTGAGCGTGAGCGGGATCCTCAGCGTGAAGGTGGTGCCGGCGCCGCGCGCCGTGCTCACGGAGAGCTCGCCGCCGAGCTGCTCGACGGCGATGCGCCGCACGATGTCCATCCCGAGCCCGCGACCGCTGGTCTTCGTCGCCTGGTCGAGCGTCGACAGCCCGGGCAGGGTGATGAGGTCGAGCAGCGCCGCGTCGGTCTCGGGCGCGGGGCGGCCGGCGCGCCTCGCCACCTGCGCGCGGTCGATGCCGCGGCCGTCGTCGGCGACGCTGAGCTCGAGCTGGTTGTTCGAGCGCTCGAAGCAGGAGACCCGGATGACGCCCTCCTCGGGCTTGCCCAGCCGGCGCCGATCGGCGGGCGCCTCGATGGCGTGATCGACCGCGTTGCGGAGCAGGTGCACGATCGCCGGGAAGATGCGCTCCGCCACGGCCTTGTCGAGCTCCGCCTTGCCCGCGTCGATCTCGATCCGGACCTCCTTGCCCGTGGCGCGGCCGAGGCCGCGCACGACGAGCGGCACGCGCTCGAGGAGCTCGGTCACGGAGATCATGCGCGCGCGCATGATGGCGCCGCGGAGGTCGCGCAGCTGGCGGTCGTGCTCGCGGAGGATCTCCGCGAGGTCGCGGACGTCCACGCCGCGGGCGCGCAGGTCCGCGGCCGCCCGGGCGAGCCGGAACCGCGCGACGACGAGCGCCGACAGCTTGTCGAGGGCGTCGTCGAGCCGCGCCACCTCGACGCGCACGACGCCGCGGAGCTGAGGCTCCCGCTCCCCCGGCTCGTCCAGCTCCTGCTCCGGCAGCTCGGCGACGGCCAGCGGGGCGGGCGGCGCCACGGTGAGCGGGCGGACGACGTCCGCCGCCGCCGCCCGCGCGAGCTCCTCGTCCGGCGCGCTCGTGAGGACGAGGAGCGCGAACGCGATGCCGCCCGGGGCCTTGTCGGTCGCCGGGACCGAGAGCGGGACGACCTTGACGATCTCCGCGAGCTTGCCGACGCGCTCGCGGACGCTCGTGATGTTGAGCCCCTCGGCCGTGCGCGCCGGCGACGGGACGAAGTCGACCCGCAGCGCGCGCCGCCCGCCCGCCACCCCCTGCGCGAGCTGCACGCGCTCGCTCGACCCGAGCTTCGCGAGGATCTCTGGCTCGGCGGTGATCGTCGGCGCGGGCGGCGACGGCGCGGCGGCGACCTCGAGCGCGGCGAGCGCGTCGAGCAGCGAGGGCGTCGCGGGCGGCACGGGCTTCTTGTTGGCGAGGGCCCGGATCCGCTCCTCGATGGCCCGGAGCCCGCGGAGCAGCACCTCGATCGACGCGGCGGAGAGCCTCCCCGCCGCCCGGTCCGCCGCCCGGAGCACGGTCTCCATCGCGTGGGCGATGTCCACGACCGGCTCCACGCCGACCATGGCGGAGAGGCCCTTGATGGTGTGCAGCGAACGGAAGAGCTCCCGGGTCGCCTTGGGGTTCGAGTCTCCGGTGCGGAGGGCCGCCTCGGCGGCGAGGAGGTTCGCGGTCGACGCGGAGAGGTGCTCTTCCACCTCGACGAGGTAGCCGGCGACGAACTCGGTGACGTCGAGCGCATCGCTCATCCAGAAGTCATCCGGCGGCCGCGACGCCGTTCCCCAGCAGCGACCGCACGCTGGCCAGGATGGCGTCGGGAGCGAACGGCTTGGTCATGAACTCCGACGCCCCGGCGCCGAGCGCCCGGGCCCGGGACTCCTCATCACCCCGGGTGGTCACCACCAGAATCGGCAGGCTCCGGAGCTTGTCCTGGCCGCGGATGAACTCGATGACCTCGATTCCGCCGATATCCGGCATGTTGAGGTCGAGCACCACGAGATCGAAAGGCCGGAGCGAGAGCGTCTCAATCGCCTCGAGCCCGCTCGCCGCGTGCGCGAACCCATACTGCTCGGCGCGCAGGCAGGCCACCACCATCTCGCGCATCACTCTGCTGTCGTCGACGACGAGGATCTCTGCCACAGCGGTGCTCGACCGAGGGAATAGCTGGCCTGGACGCGAGGTGTCAATTGACCGCGGGAGCGTCCTTGAAAGAATCAGGGATCTCCCGTCGGACACGGCCCGAAGTGGACCTGACATCGCCGATTCCGGGGCTCGCCGGGCGCGCGACGGCCCCAGCAGGCGCCGAGGGCGCGGCGCTGGACGCTGGACGCGGAACGTGCGTGAAGGCCCCGCTCTACTACTACGGCGCGCGCGCGGGCGGCGACCTCGCCAGAGCGCCACGTCGGAGCGCCACGTCAGACGAGGTCCAACGAAGCTGACGAGCCGGCAGCGCTCTTTTCAACGCGCCGGGCTTGCGTCGCTTCGCGCCCTCGATCAGATGAGACTGGGCGGTAACGACGCTTGAGGGCTCAACGCCTCGTCGCGCACCGATTCCCTCCCGGAGAGCGGCCCCTCCGGGAGAGGAGTCTCACGGCCCCCGCTGCTCCTGGAGAACCATGAACCGGCCCACAACGATGGATTTCCTGCTCGCCGACGCGATGCGGGACGCGAGCGCCCCGCGGCGCTCCACGCTCGCGGCGGGGCCAGGCGCCCGCCAGGGGGGCTCCGAGCCTCCGCCGAGCGAGCGTGCGGCGCGCGCCGTCGTGTGGATCGTCGACGACTCGCCGCTGGAGGCCGAGATGGCGGCGCACTCCCTCGCCGCCCGGTACGAGGTCCAGGTCTTCACCGACGCCGCGGTGATGCTCGAGCACATGACGTCGCGAGAGCAGCCGGACGTGCTCGTGCTCGACCAGGTGATGCCGGTCATGTCCGGCACCGAGATCTGCAGCCTCCTCCGGTCGTGCGCGGCCACGGTCGGGCTCCCGATCCTCATCCTGACCGTGGCCGGGCAGGAGCAGGACCTCGTCGAGGGGCTCACCGCGGGCGCCGACGATTACGTGGTCAAGCCCTGTCCCCCGGCCGCCCTCTCGGCGCGCGTCGGCGCGCTCGTCCGCTCGAAGCGGCTCCGCGAGCGGGCCGAGCGGGCCGAGCGGATCGCGGCGGTGGAGCGCGATCTGCTGCGCGCGCTCATCGAGCAGAGCGGCGACGGCATCATGGCGATGGACGAGCGCGGGGTGATCCGCATCTGCAACCGCGAGGCCCAGCGGCAGCACGGCCTCGCCGAGCGCGAGGTCACCGGGGACATGGAGTCGCTCCGGACGCTCGGGCTGCTCGCGCTCGACGGCCAGCCGCTGCGCCTCGAGGAGCACCCGCTGTACCGCGCGGTGCGGGGCGACAAGGTCGAGAACGCGCGCTGGCTCGTGACGCGCCCAGACGGCTCGCTCCGCGCGCTCGCCGGGACGGCGTCGCCGCTGCGGCACCCGGACGGGTCGCCCGCGGGCGCCGTGCTGATCACGCGCGATCAGACCGACGCGATCGAGGCGGAGCGGGCGCTGCGGGACAGCGAGGAGCGCTACCGCGCGATCATCAGCGCGCTCGAGGAGGGCATCACGCTCCAGGACGATCGCGGCATCATCCGCACCACGAACACCAGCGCCGAGAGGATCCTCGGGCTGTCCGCGGCGCAGATCATCGGCTCGACGACGCTCGACCCCTCGTGCAGGGTCGTCCGCGAGGACGGCTCGCCGTTCCCCGAGGCCATGTACCCCCTCGGGGTCGCGCTCCGGACCGGCGAGCCCCAGTCGGGCGTCCTGCTCGGCATCGAGCGGCCGGCCGGGTCGGTCCTCTGGCTCTCGGTCAACGCGCAGCCGCTGCGCCGCCCGGACGGCTCGCTCGCCGGCGTCGTCTCCTCGTTCTTCGACATCACCGCGCGGAAGCAGGCAGAGGAGGAGCGGCAGCGCCTGCTCGCCGCGGCGCAGGCGGCCCGCAGTGAGGCCGAGACCGCGAGCCAGCTGAAGGACGAGTTCCTGGCGACGATGAGCCACGAGCTCCGCACGCCGCTCACGGCCATCCTCGGCTGGGCCCGGATGCTGCGCACAGGCAAGCTCACCGAGGATCGGCGCGAGAAGGCGCTGGAGACGGTGGAGCGCAACGCGCAGGCCCAGGCGCAGCTCGTCGACGACCTGCTCGACATCTCGCGGATCATGGCGGGGAAGCTCCGGCTCGACGTCCAGCCGATCGAGCTCGTGGCCGTGATCGACGCCGCGCTCGAGGTGGTGCGGCCGGCCGCCGACGCCAAGGGCGTGCGGCTGGAGCCGGTCCTCGACCCCGGGGTGGGCGCCGTGACGGGCGACGCGGGGCGACTGCAGCAGGTGGTCTGGAACCTCCTCAGCAACGCGGTGAAGTTCACGTCGCGGGGCGGGCTCGTGCGCATCCGCCTCGAGCGCGCCGACGCGTCGGCCGAGATCATCGTGTCCGACACCGGTCAGGGCATCGACCCTTCGTTCTTGCCCTACGTGTTCGAGCAGTTCCGGCAGGCGGAGAGCGGCACGACGCGCAAGCACGGGGGGCTCGGCCTCGGGCTCACCATCGTGAAGAGCCTGGTGGAGATGCACGGCGGCACGGCCCAGGCGCTGAGCGACGGGGAGGGCCGGGGCGCGACGTTCATCATCCGGCTGCCGCTCGCGGTGAAGCCGGACCACGCCGAGGGGCGCCGGAGGCCCTCGCTCGGGGTGTCGCCCCTCGACACCGATCGTCCTCCGGAGCTGGACGGGCTGAACGTGCTCGTGGTGGACGACGAGGACGACACGCGCGAGCTGCTCGTCACGATGCTCGAGCAGTGCGGCGCGCGCGTGACGGCCGTGGCGTCCACGACCGAGGCGCTGCTCGCGCTGAAGGCGCTGCGCCCCGACGTGCTCGTGTCCGACATCGCGATGCCCGGGGAGGACGGCTACACGCTCATCCGCAAGGTCCGCGCGCTCCCGGCGAAGGGCGGCGGCAAGACCCCGGCGGTCGCGCTCACCGCCTACGCGCGCACCGAGGATCGCACCCGCGCGCTGCGCGCCGGGTTCAACACCCACGTCCCCAAGCCCATCGAGCAGGCGGAGCTGCTCGCCGTGCTCGCGAACATCTCCGGAGCGAGAGAAGGGGCGTAGGTGTCGCCGGGCAGCTCGGCCCCGACAGGCCCCATCTGTCCTTGCACCAGCCGCACTCGCTCTCCGCGCCGCAGTTGCCGACGATCGCGTTCGGCGCCGGTGTCTGGGCAAACCCCGACAACGACGCTCACGCCCTCCGGCAGCTCCGCTCGATGGTGTCTATCAGCTTCGGGAGGTCGAACGGCTTGCTGAGGATCGCCTCCGCGTCGATGCCGGCGCGCTCCGTCGCGCCGCGCGCGGTCATCACCACGATCGGCGTGGCGGCGAGCGCCGGGTCGCGCTTCTGCTCGGCCCGGAACTGGAACCCATCCATGACCGGCATCATCAGGTCGAGCAGGACCAGCGCGATGGAAGACGGGTCGTCCCGCAGGTAGGCGAGCGCCTCGAGCCCGTTCTCGACCGAGGCCACGGAGTACCCTTCCTCTTCCAGCAGCTCGCTCAGCGTCAGTCGGATCGCGATGTCGTCGTCGACGATCAGGATACGCTTGCAGGGGCGGCTCATCGTCATGCGCACTCGCTCCATTCCCGAGGCGGGGGCCGGGCGACGCGGCCCCGGGCCGGAGCCGCCACTCCCCCGCTCCTGGGGTGCCTCAGGCCATCTCGGGGCCCCGCAGGGCTGGCCGGTGCGCGGCGCCAGGGCCGGCGAGCGGCAGGGTGACCTTGAAGGTCGAGCCCTCGCCGAGCACGGAGCTCGCCTCGATCGTGCCGTCCAGCGCCTCGACCACCTGCCTGGAGATGTAGAGCCCCATGCCGAGGCCTCCATAGTTCCGCGCCGACACGGCGCGCTCGAACCGCCCGAAGATCCGCCCGATGTGCTCCGGCGCGATCCCGATGCCGTGGTCCATGATCGCCAGCGTGGCGGTCGAGCCCGTCGACGTGACGGCGATCTCGATGGGGTTTCCCTGACCGTACTTGAGCGCGTTCGAGACGAGGTTGTCGACGACCTGCTCGAGCCGCATCCGGTCCCATTGCCCCGCGGCGTCGTCCTCCGCGCTGACCGTGATCCGGGAGCCTGAGTCCGCGACCTCGCCGCCCTCCTGGCAGCGGGACACCACCTGCCGGACGATCTCCGACAGCCGCACCGGCTCCAGATCGAGGGCGAGGCGCCCCGCCGCGATGCGGGAGACGTCGAGCAGGTTGTCGACGAGCCGCCTCAGCCGCTCGCACTGCCGGCGGACGAGCCCGAGCCGGTTCGTCAGCCACGTGAAGCGCTCCCTGTCCGAGCAGAGCTCCGACGCGCGGCGCGTCAGGATCTGGATCTGCAGCGAGAGCGGGGTGAGCGGCGTCTTCAGCTCGTGCGAGGCGATCGAGAGGAACTCGTCCCGGAGGGCGATCGCGCGCTGGGCGTCGTTGTAGAGGCGCGCGTTGTCCACGGCGAGCGCGCAGCGGCGCGCCAGCTCCTCCGCGGCCGAGAGCTCCGTCCGGCCGTACCGGCGCCCGGAGCGCGCGGCGATGAAGGTGAGGGTCCCGAAGGCCCGCCCGCGCGTCGCGAGCGGGACGCACATGAACGAGCGCCCCCCGATGGCCCGCATCACCCGGAGGTGCTCCTCGTCCTGGGCGATGGCGCGCATGTGATCGTCGGTGAAATGCTCGATGAGCACGGGCTTCAGCTCGATCATCACCCTGGACTGCGCGTTCCCGTGCGCGCCGTCGAGCACGGGCGCGAAGCGCTTCGCCGCCTCGGCCAGGGCTGCCAGCCCCGGGTCCGCGCAGCCCACGCCCACGCGCCGGAAGCCGCCGCCTTCCTCGTCATCCTTCAGGTCGACGAGGCAGAAGTCGGCGAGGACGGGCACCGCGAGCTGCGCCACCCGCGCGAGCGTCGTCGTGTAATCCAGCGACTCGGCGAGCGTCACGCTCGCCGCGTCGAGCAAGCGGGGCAGCTCCTGCGCGCGCTCCCGCTCCGCGGCCTCGGCCGCCGCCCGCCGCATCCGCGCCATCTCGATCTGCGTCCGGGCGCGGGCGAGCAGCTCGCGCGCCGAGAAGGGCTTCACCAGGTAGTCGTCGGCCCCCGTCTCGAGCGCCTCGACGACCGCCTCCTCCCCCGCGCGCGCGGACAGCAGCACCACGGGGACCATGCTCGTCCGCGGATCCGCCCGGAGCTCTCGCAGGAGCGCGACGCCGTCGAGCCCGGGCATCATCACGTCGCTCACCACGAGGTCCGGCGGCCGCGCGCGCGCGGACGCGAGCGCCGACCTGCCGTCCGAGACCGCCTCCACGCTCCAGCGCTGCTCGAGCAGGTGGACGAGGTAGTCGCGCATGTCCGCGTTGTCGTCCGCGACGAGGACCCGCCCGTCGCCCTCGCGGGAGCGCGGCGCCGCCGCGGCCTCGGCGCGCGCCTCCGGGCCCTCTCGGGCCGCGCCTCCGTCGCGCCGGCGCGGCCACTGGGACGCCTCGATCACGTGGAGGCGCGCGCTCGCCGGCGAGGGCGCGCACGCGCCGGGCGGGGCGACGCGCTCCGGCGGCAGGTGCGCGCGGCCCCTCGGGATACAGACGACGAACGTGCTCCCCTGCCCCGGCTCGCTCGAGACCCGCAGGCAGCCCCCGTGCACCTTGACGAGCTCCTGGACCAGCGCGAGCCCGATCCCGGTGCCCTCGATGCTCCGGCAGCGCGCGCCCGGCACGCGGTGGAACCGCTCGAAGATGCGCGGGAGCTCGTCCGCCGGGATCCCGGCGCCGGTGTCGCGCACGGACAGCTCGACGCAATCCGGGTGCGCGCGCACCGAGACGGCGATCTCCCCTTCGAGCGTGAACTTGAAGGCGTTCGAGAGCAGGTTCAGGACGACCTTCTCCCACTGCGCCCTGTCGATGTAGACGGGCTCCGGCAGCGGCGGGCAGTCGACGACGAGCGACATGCCCGCGCTCTCCACGAGCGAGCGGAAGGAGCTCGCGAGCTCCGCGGTGAGCTGCGCGAGCTCGGTGGGCTCGAACGAGGTCTGGAGGCGCCCCGCCTCGATGCGGGAGAAGTCGAGCAGCGTGTTCACGAGCCGGAGCAGGCGCAGGGTGCTCCGCTGCACCGCCGCGAGGCCGTCCCCGCCGAGCGACCTCGCCGGGCGGGACAGGGCGTCCTCGACGTGCCCGAGGATGAGGGTGAGCGGCGTGCGGAACTCGTGGCTCACGTTGGCCACGAACTCCGTCTTGAGCCGGTCGAGCGTCGCCAGCTCGTCCCGGTGCCGCGCGACCTCCCGCTCGAGCCGCCGCTGCTCGGTGACGTCGCGCCCCTCGGCGATCAGGAAGACGACGTTGCCCTGCCGGTCCTTGACGGGGTTGATGTTGAAATCGATGGTGATGATCTCGTGACCTTCTTTGCCTCCGATGATCTCCACGTCGTACCGGACGAACTCGCCGCGCGCCGCGCGCCCCACGGCGTCCTTCAGCCGCGCCTGCGCCGCGGGCGAGCCCTGCCACCAGCGGCAGTCCCAGAATGGGACTCCGTGCACGTCTCTCCGCGACACGCCCGCGCCGCGGACCGAGGTGTCGTTCGACTCCCAGCTCGTGCCGTCGGCGTCGAGCAGGCCCCAGAACTGGAAGGCGCTGTTCATCGCGACCCGCGCCGCGAGGAGCCGCATGAGCCCCGACTCGCGGCCAGGGCTGGCGCGCGCGATCTCCTGCTTCAGGAGCTCCATGTCCTGGAGGAGGTGGTCCTCGGTGTCGTCCACGGGCCTCACGAATGTGAGGTCTTCCAGACCTTCGATGAAGTCTCGCCCTTCTGACTGTTCCTCGCTCGACCGCTGTTCCATCCGTTGGCCCATCACGCTTGCGGCTCCGCTCGACGCAGGGGACAGCTCATCGTGAAACGCTTAGTGAAGATCGTTGATCGTGCAAGCTCTGATCAGCCCGTCCCTGCCGAGCGAGGCTTTGTGGAGGGCGGCGGCGCCGGGCGCGGGTGGGCTCTCGCGAGGCCGGAGCCCGGCTGTCCGTCGGCGTGGGTCCGTGGGTCGTCGGCATGGCGCGTGGCGCGTGGCGCGCGCGCCGGGCCGGCGGACGCGGCGCCGAGAGCTCTGGTAAGCTCGCCGGTCAACGAACCATGAGCGCTCCTCCCGAGGTCGTCGTCGTCGGCAACATCGGCACCGACACGAACATCTATCTTCATGGCGACTCCGACCCAGGTTGGGCCAGCCCGTGGATCCGACCCAGGTTGGGGTAGCCCCCTTTGAGGCTCCGGCTACATAGGAGGATCGCGGCGTCGGAAGGGGCATCTCCAGCGCGGAGATGGGTGCCACCCATCTTTTGCTGGACGCACGTCCACCGCGAGACGGGTACCACCCATCTTTTGCTGGAGGCACGTCCACCGCGAGACGGGTGCCACCCATCTTTTCGCTGGAGGCACGTCCACCGCGAGACGGGTGCCACCCATCTTTTTGCTGGAGGCACCGCTACCGCGAGACGGGTGCCACCCATGTTCCGCGGGCCGAGGCAGCTCCCCCGGATGGGTTCACGGCGTGGAAGCCGCCCACCGGACATCTCCCGCGCCAGGCGCCCATCGCCCATCCAGCGCGGCGCGCCCCTCGCAGAACCTGGATACCCGCACGCCGCGCGATGAGGCATGGTGCCCCCATGACCCCGCCGCGCCGGCTCCACGGCCGCATCCTCGAAACCTGGCAGGAAGGAGCGCTCACCTCGATGGCCCTCCTCGCCGGCGCCGAGAGGCACGTCGTCCGCGGTCTCCGCGCCGGTGCGCCGCTCGCGCCGGGCGACATCGTCGAGGTCGAGCTCGGCGACGGCGGCGCGCCGCCGGTCGTCCGCCGCGCGGGCGGCCCCGCCGCGGGCGCCTGGGATCCGGGGGGCGACGCCCTGCGCTGGCGCCAGCCTGGCCGGGCGCCGAGCCGGATGGCGCTGCTCTTCCAGCGTCAGGCCATCCTGCGCGCCGTCCGCGACTACTTCTTCGAGCAGGGCTTCCTGGAGGTCCAGGCGCCGCTGCTCGTGAAGGGCGCGTGCCCGGACGCCCACCTCAGCCCGATGCGCGCCGAGGGCGGCTATCTCACGACCTCGACCGAGTACCAGATCAAGCGGATGATCGTGGGCGGGTTCGAGAAGGTCTTCACGCTGACCCAGAACTTCCGCGGCGGCGACGTCGGAGCGCGCCACAACCCCGAGTTCACCATGCTGGAGTGGGCGCGCGCCTTCGCGCCGCTCGACGCGATCGAGGACGACGTGGAGGCGTTCGTGCAGCGGGCGCTCGATGCCGTCTCCCCCGGCGCCGAGCACGTGCAGGTCCGCGGCCGCGCCGTGCGGCTCGCGGGCGTCCGATGGGAGCGGCTCACCGTCCGCGAGGCGCTGGCGCAGCACCTCGGGGTCCACGTCGACCCGAGCTTCTCCGCCGCGTCGCTCCGCGCCGCCGCCGCCCGACCCGACCTCGGCGTGCCCGAGCGGTTCCTCGACGACCCCCCGATGGTGCTGTCGATGCTGCTCGATCGCGTCACCGAGCACCTCGGCCACGAGCGCCCCGTCTTCCTCCGCGAGTGGCCGGCGCTGATGACCTCCTCCGCCGCGCTCTCCCCGGGCTCGCCGGCGCTGGCGCTGCGCAGCGAGCTCTTCATCGCCGGGATGGAGCTGAGCGACGGCTTCCCGTCCCTCCGCGATCCCGAGGTGCAAGCCGCGATGTTCGCGCGCGAGAACGCCCGGCGAGCGCAGGAAGGAAAGGCCCCCGTGGAGCTCGACGCGCGCTATGTGGAGGCGCTCAGGCAGGGAATCCCGCCCGGAGCGGGCATGGCGCTGGGCTTCGACAGGCTGGTCATGCTCCTCACCGGGCAGGAGCACATCCGTGATGTGCTCGCCTTCACGTGGGACGAGCTCTGATCAGGCGACCCGGCGCGTGTAGACCTGCTCCGGCGTGCCGTCGACGACCAGCGTCCCCGAGCGCCGCATCCCGAACCGCTCGGCGACCCGGCTCCCCTCGTCGGAGACCGTGATCGCCGCGAGCCCCCGGAGCGGCACGGCCGCGATATCCTCGGCCAGCGCGCGGAGGAGCCGCCGGGAGCAGGACGTCCCCCGGAGCGGCCCGAGGACGCTGTAGTTGAAGAGGTAGATGAAGCTCCCCCCGGGATCGAGGGTCGGGAGCGCGGGCATGTTGCGACCGCGCAGCTCCGCCGGCCGGGCGGCCAGCGCCTCGAAGGTGAGCTCCGCGATCGGAAACCAGCCGGTGTACCCGACCGGAAGCCACCCGGCGCCAGGAGCCTCCGCCCACCACACCCTGAACCCCGCGGGGAAGGTGAACATCACCTGAAAGAGGCGCTCGATCCCGACCTGATCGACCGGCAGAGGGTAGCAGCTCCAGTCGGCCAGCAGCGTGGCCAGCACGAGCCTTCGCCAGGCGGCGTCGCCATACAGGCCGAAGGGCGGCGCCGGCGCCCCGACCAGGTCGAGGACCGACACGGGCCGGAAGGACGCCTCGATCTCCGGCGTCGGCCCGAGGGCGCGCAGGAACGCGAGCTTCGCCTCGAGCCAGGCGGTCGCCGCGGGGACGTCTCCGAGGTCCGGGACGCCGCCCAGGAGCGTGCTGTCTGTCGAGCCCATCTCACTGCTCCCGGCCGGCGCTGCTGCAGAGGATCTCCACGCACGCCCGGACGCTCGCGCCGAGCGACGCGAGATCGTACCCGCCCTCGAGCACGAGGCCAACGCGGCCTCCCGCGGTCGGCGCGGCGATGCTGCAGACCGTCGCGCACAGCGCCGCGAACCCTTCCGTGGTCACCCGCTGCGCTGCCATGGGATCGTCCACGTGCGCGTCGAAGCCCGCCGAGACCAGCACCAGATCGGGGCGGAACCACGCCGCGAGCGGCGCGAGCTCGCGCTCGAAGGCGCGCTTCGTCTCGTCGTCGCCGGCGCCGGGCGGCAAGGGGACGTTCCGCGTGTACCCGGCGCCGGGGCCCGCGCCGACCTCGTCGCTGCCGCCCGAGTCGGGGTAGAGCCGGTCCTGGTGGACCGAGAACAAGAGCACGTCGTCGCGCCGCTCGAAGATCGCCTGTGTCCCGTTCCCGTGGTGCACGTCCCAGTCGACGATGAGCACCCGGCCGGCGCCGCAGGCGAGCGCGTGCGCGGCGGCGATGGCGACGTTGTTGAAGACGCAATACCCCATGCCGCGGCTGGGCGTCGCGTGGTGCCCGGGCGGGCGCACGAGCGCGAAGCCGTTCTTCACCCGCCCTTCCAGGAGCGCCTCGACCAGCGCGACGCACGCCCCGGCGGCCAGCAGCGCCGCCTCCACGGATCCCTCGGACAGGCGCGTCTCCTCGTCGATCGCTCCGGCCCTCCCCCGCTGCCCGAGCACCTCGTCGACGTACGCCGCCGAGTGCACGCGGCGGAGCTGCGCCGGGGAAGCCTCGCGGACCGCGCGCTGCAGGACCGCGCCGGCCGGGAGCGGATCGAGGGCGCGGAGGACGCTCGCGAGACGGGAGGGGCTCTCGGGGTGCTCGGGGCCCGGATCGTGCGCGAGGAGCCGAGGATCCGTGAGCAACAGGGTGGACATGGGGTATCCCGGAGAGGCCAGCGGCGAGCTCTCCAGCTCGGCAGCCCGAGCCCGATGCCGTGTGCCAGCACGGAGGGAGATCGAGCCCGGGCGTCAGCGCCCTCACTCTCCCACGGAACGCGCGGACCTTCCAGGAATGGACGTCGACCATGATGAAGCTCAAACGGCGCGGCGGGTCCGCGCAAGTGATCGGGGTCGCCGGTCTCGGCGTGGCCGCCGCGAGCGCGTTGCTCGCCGCGTGCGCGCCGCTGCCCGCGCCGCGCGCTTTCGCTGGGAGCCTCGATGTGCCGCTGCCGCCCACGAGCGGCCGCATCGCCGTCATCGCCGATCTGCAGCGCACCTCGACCCTGGAGTTCTGGCGCGAGTCGAACGATCCCGAGCGCGCGGCGCTGGTGCGGGCGCTCGCCGCCGCTCGCCCGGACGCCGTGTTCGTGGTCGGCGACCTCGTGTTCGACGGCGGCTCGGCGCGGCACTGGGCCGATCTCGACGCCCTGCTGGCGCCGGTGCGCGACGCCGGGATCCCGGCGTTCGCGGCGCTCGGCAACCACGAAACCTGGGGCTGCCGCGGCGGTGAGCGCCATTTCTTCGCGCGCTTCCCGCACCTCGGCGGGCGCCGCTGGTACGAGGTCGCCTATGGCCCTATCCGCGTCGTGGTCCTCGACAGCAACATCGACGAGCTCACCCCCGCGGCGTGGGACGCCCAGATCCGCTGGTACGAGGGCGCGCTCCGCCGCATCGACGCCGATCCTTCAGCGCGCGCGGCGCTGGTGCTCGCGCACCACCCGCCCTACACGAACAGCACGGTGACGGGCGACGAGCCCCACGTGCAGCGCCACATCGTCCCGCCCCTCCTCCGCTCCCGGAAGGCGCTGGCGCTGATCAGCGGCCACGTGCACAACCACGAGCGCTTCCGGCGCGGCGGAAAGCTCTTCATCGTGGCCGGCGGCGGCGGCGGCCCCCGGGCCGCGCTCGCCCAGGGCGCGGCCCGCCGCCACCCCGACGACCTCGCCCGCGGCCCGGCGCTCCGCCCATTCCATTTCCTGCTGATCGCGCCCGCCCCCGAGGGCCTCGCCGTCGAGGTCCGCGGGCTCCCCAAGGGCGGCAGCGAGGCCGCCCCCCTCGACCGCTTCGTGATTCCCTGGCCGGCGCCCTGAGGAGCGGCGGCCCCCGCGCGTGAGCTGACGTGGCCAGTCGAGGCGGTCGACCGGCTCCGCCGGACCCCGCGCGTCGCGGCCCTGGTCGGCGCCGCGAGGGCCTCGTTCGCGCGCCTGCGGCCGCTGATCACGGCGGGCTCTCAGCTCCAGTGCGCGGTCAGCTCGAGGTGCTCGTCGTGGTCGCCGCCCCCGGCGATGACGCGCTGGCGCACGTGGCTGGCGCCGCCGATCTCGAGGAGCTGCTCACAGGATCCGATGACCTCGGTCCACATGTTCTCGTCGAAGCCGGAGCAGCCGATCCAGCGAGCGCGGGTGAAGCCGCGGCGGGACTGGAGGACCTGGACGCGGCCGACAGAGTAGTAGTTGGCGAAGACGCGCTGGCCGAGGGAGAAGAGGGCGGAGGGGGAGATGAGGGCCGCGATGACCTTGTAGATGCCGCTCATGTCGTCGCGGGTGCACTGGCGGCCAATCTGGTGGATGAGGTCTTTGCCTTCACCGCTGGTGCGCCGGATGGCCTGGAACAGGTCCTTGTACCAGGCGATCGGGTACCAGCCGGTGGAGACGATGCTGCCGTAGCGGAGGCCGTGGCGCAGCGGCTCGCACATCTCGTCCAGGCTGAGCTTCTGGACGGGCTCTCCGCGCAGCTTGCCAAAGCTCACGTACGCGGAGCGGAACGCCACTCCCTTGACCCTGGGTTCGTCGGTCATCCAGTCGCGCCAGCGCCCTCGGCGACGAGGGTACCGCGCGCGTCGCGAGCAGGCCAGAGCGGAGCCGCCGCCCCACGTGGGGCCAGGGCCCTGGGCGGGCAGCGACGCGCCTCCGGCAGGGCGCTCTCACCGCAGGACCGCCGGGCGGCGCGGCAGGCGGGGCGCTCGATCCGGACGATCGGCCGTGGCTCGGGGATGTAGGTCGTGCGGAGCCATCGTGTCCGGCACGCCAGCGGGGTTCCGCCATGTCGAGGCCCCCGTGGTCGCGCTCGCCGCGGCCCCACGCCGGCGCCCCGGCGGTCCGAGGAGACGGGCGGCATCGAAGACCGCGCGTCCAGCCCGATAGGCCGCGTTCTCCGATTCAATCAAAGCATAATAGAGCAGGGTGACAGGCTGGATCTATCGGGCTCGACGTCACGGGAATTGCCAGCAGCGCCAGGGTCGCATATGAATGGTAAATGCTATTTACCATGAACACCCGGATCCCTTTCCTCGCGACCACCGGCGCGCTGCTCCTCGCGCTGGCGGCGTGCGGCGACGACGACTCGAACTCGAGCTCGACGAGCACCACCTCCACCTCCAGCACCACGACGAGCAGCGCGGGCGGCGGTGACGGCGGCGCGGGCGGCGGTGACGGCGGCGCGGGCGGCGGTGACGGCGGCGCGGGCGGCAGTGACGGCGGCGCGGGTGGCGGTGACGGCGGCGCGGGCGGCGGTGACGGCGGCGCGGGCGGCGGTGACGGCGGCGCGGGCGGCGCTGGCGGCGCGCCCGCGGAAGCCGCGGCGTGGGCGGACGTGGAGCCCATCCTCACGGCGCGCTGCGGGCCCTGCCACACCACGAGCCCGACGCCCGCCGGCGATTTCGAGGTCGACTACGCGTCCTCGCAGCTCGACGCGGAGCACGCGGCGTGCGCGAGAGCGGGGCTCTCGAAGGGCGCGTGCGCCCTCATGCGCGTCCTCGAGGGCTCCATGCCGGCCGTGGCGCAGGGCCAGGCCAGGTGCACCGGCGACCCGGCGCGGGACGCCGGCAACGCCAAGTGCCTGACCGCCGAAGAGCAGGCGACGCTCACCAGCTGGGTCGAGGGCGGCGAGGCCGATTGACCAGCCAGGCGCGGCCCCCGGCTCGACCTGCGCGCGCCGCAGCAGCCGATCACCAGCCCGCTGCTGCTGAGGCAGCAGCGGGGCTCCCCGCCGCTCGTCCCCGCTGACCCCCCCCTGGCCCGATTGGTGCTTGGGCCCGCCGCGGCGGACCCACGATGAGCACCCCTGCAACGCAGTCTCCTCCCCTCGCCTCCGGCACCGACGACCTCGCCGACGTGCTGGTGATCGGCGGCGGCCCCGCCGGCGCGTGGGCCGCGCTCGGCGCCACGGCGAGCTCCGGCGCCGGCGCTCTCCCCCGCGCGGGGCGAAGGCCGCTGGAGAGCACGACCGCCATCTCATGAGGGCGCGCACGGCGCCCAGGACATCTCGGTGGAACCCAAGACCTCTCTGCAGCGCGCCCCTGGCGCTCCGTCGCTCCCGGACACGCCGTTCCGCTTCATCGTCCACTTCATCGCTCATTACCGCCCGTGGTATCTGGCGATGTTCGTGTTCGAGTCGGCGCACGCCACCTTCGGGATCATGATCCCGTACGCCGTCGGTGAGGTCATCAAGGGGGTGACGCGCGAGTCGAGCGCCGGCCGCGCCGCGCTGACGGGCGAGCTCCGCGGCGCGCTGACGCTGTTCGTCGCGCTCATCGCGGGCGAGTTCCTGTTCAGCCGCATCGCCGGCCTCTGCCAGATCCTCGTCGGGCCGTGGCAGCGCCAGAACGTGACCCGCAATCTCTACGCGTACCTCCAGCACCACTCCCATCGTTACCTCAGCAACAACTTCGCCGGGGCGCTCGCCCACCGGATCAGCGAGACGTCGATGGGCGTCTCGCAGACGCTGTGGGCGATCCTGTTCGACTTCTGGCCCATCGCCATCGTCTTCTCTGTCTCGATCGGCCTGCTCTACCGCGCTCACCCGGAGCTCGCGGCGTTCGTCTCGGCCTGGGCCGTCCTGTTCGTCGGCATCTCCTACTGGCTCGCGACCCGCTGTCAGCCGCACGCGGTGCGCGCCGCCTCCGCGCGGAGCGAGACGACGGGCAAGCTCGTCGACTCGGTCTCGAACCTCACGAGCGCGCGGCTCTTCGCCCGGTTCGGCTTCGAGCGCGAGTACCTGGACGAGCAGCTCGTGCGGGAGCTCCGCGCCGTGCGCAGGTCGAACTGGTACTCCGAGCGCGTCCGCTGGTTCCAGTTCGCGTCGGCCGCGCTCCTCAAGGTCGGGACGCTCTACCAGGCGCTCACGCTCTGGCAGCGCGGCGCCATCGGCGTCGCCGAGTTCGTCATGGCCACGAGCCTTTCGCTCCTCATCATCAACGAGGCGCGCAACCTCAGCCGTCGCTTCCTCGAGTTCTTCGAGTTCGTCGGCAACGTCGCGAACGGCGTGAACACCATCATCCGCTCCCACGAGCTCGTCGACCGGCCCGCCGCCGTCGCGCCGCGCCTCGAGCGCGGCCAGATCGAGCTCCGGAGCGTGTCCTTCGGCTACACGCCCGATCAGCCGATCTTCGAGCGGCTCGACCTGACGATCCCGCGCGGCCAGCGGGTCGGGCTGGTGGGGTTCTCGGGCTCGGGCAAGTCCACCTTCGTCAGCCTCATCCTCCGGCTCTATGACATCAACGCCGGTCAGATCCTGATCGACGGCGTGGACATCCGCGACATGACGCAGGACGCGCTGCACGCGCAGCTCAGCCTGATCCCTCAGGATCCCAGCCTGTTCCACCGGACGCTCCTCGAGAACATCCGCTATGGCCGCCTGGACGCGACCGACGAGGAGGTCGTCGAGGCCGCGCGCAAGGCGCACGCGCACGAGTTCATCGCGCAGATGAAGGACGGGTATCGCTCCATGGTCGGCGAGCGCGGGGTCAAGCTCTCTGGCGGCCAGCGCCAGCGCATCGCCATCGCGCGGGTCATCCTGAAGGACGCGCCGGTCCTGATCCTCGACGAGGCGACCTCGAGCCTCGACTCGATCACCGAGAAGGCGATCCAGGACACGCTGGACGGGGTGATGAAGGGCAAGACGGTGCTCGTCGTGGCCCACCGCCTGTCGACGGTCGTCCACCTCGACCGCATCCTCGTGTTCGACAAGGGCCGGATCATCGAGGACGGCACCCACGCCGAGCTGCTCGCCCGGGGCGGAGCGTACCAGCGGCTCTGGAGCAAGCAGTCCGACGGCTTCCTGGCGGACGGCGCCGCCGCGGAGCCGCCGGTCGAAGCGCCGCCGGTCCGCGTCCTCGAGGCGCCGCGGCTGCAGCCGGTGGCCGACGGCGCCGACGGGCGCGCGCTGGCCACGCCGCTGAAGGCCTGGGAGGCGCCGCTCGCCTGAGCGGCGTCGGCTCGAGCAGCCCGGGAGCAGCGGGCGCCTCGGACGTCGCCGCGCGCCGCACCCGGGCTCGACGCTACCGCCGCCGCGCGGAGGTGTGATAGGTGGGTCGCAGCGGCGAGATAGAGAAGGGGGTCCGATGAAAATGGGGAGCTGGCCAGGGCCTGCGCTCGGCACGCCGGCGCTGATTGTCTCGATGTGCGTCGCCGCGTCCTGCCATGACGGGCTCACGGAAAGGAATGTAGCGGCGCCTCGGCCGCAGGCCTCGTCCTCGTCCTCATCGCTCGAGGAAGTGACGTCAATGGCCGTCGCCCGCGCGACGGGCGCCGTCCCGGCGGCGAGCCCGCCGCGGGCCGGCGTTTCGCCGATCTCCTCGGGCAAGGACGGATTCCTCACGGTCGCCGTCGAGGGGTACACCGCGTGGGAGCGGAAGTTCAATCCGCTGCTGGCGCCAGCCCGCTCTCGCTGGCCCACGGTGGCAGGCGTCTACGAGCCGCTGATCGTCTTCAACACGATGACGGGAGAGTACGTCCCGTGGCTCGCGACCGGTTACGCGTGGAGCGCCGGGAACAGCACGCTCGCGTTCACCCTGCGCTCCGGGGTGACCTGGTCCGACGGCCGGCCCTTCACCGCGCGGGACGTGGCGTTCACGTTCGAGCTGCTCAGGAAGCACCCTGCGCTCGATGCGCACGAGGTCTGGAAGTTCGTCGCCTCCGTTCGTGCGCCGAACGAGGGCACGGTAGAATTCGCGCTCCAGCGCCCCTTCGTCCCCGGGCTCGCCGGCATCGGCCACCAGCCGATCGTACCGGAGCACATCTGGAAGGACGTCGCTGATCCGGTGAGCTTCAACAACGAGGATCCGGTGGCGACAGGCCCCTTCACCGAGGTGCGGGTCTTCAACGACAAGCTGTACGAGCTCGGCCGGAATCCGAGGTACTGGCAGCCGGGCAAGCCGGCGATCAAGGGCCTTCGATTCCCGGCCTACCCGGACACGAGCACGGCGGCGAGCGCGATCATCAGGGGAGAGGTGGACTGGGCCGACAGGTTCCTCGCGGACGTCGAGAGGGCGTTCGTGGACAGGGACCCGCAGCATCACCGCTACTGGTCTCCGCCCGTCATGGGCGCGGTGATGCTCTACCCGAACGCCACGAGGAAGCCCCTCGACGACGTGCGCGTGCGCAAGGCGATGAGCATGGCGCTCGACCGCGACCGGATCGTGGAGGAGGCGATGCTCGGCTACACCCGCCCCGCGGACGCCACGGGGCTGAGCGACCTGCACGCTCGATGGCGCAGCCCGCAGGCCGTCGCGGCCGGCGACTGGGCGAAGCTCGACGTGGCGAAGGCCAGCGCGCTGCTCGACCAGGCGGGCTATGCGGTCGGGAAGGACGGGTTCCGGGCGAAGGACGGGGTTCCGCTTCGCTTCCGCCTCAACCTCATCGACGGGTGGGACGACTGGGCGCGCGCCGGCGAGCTGATCGCGCAGCAGCTGAGGCGGGTGGGCATCGAGGCGACGCTCAAGCGCATGTCGTTCTGGTATTTCGTCGACGCGCTCCAGCAAGGCACGTTCGATCTGGCGCTGGGCTGGGCAGACGCGAGCCCTGATATCTACTACACATACGCTGCGCTCATGGGCTCCGGGAGCGTCAAGCCCGTCGGCGCGCTGGCGCGCGAGAACTGGCATCGCCACGGCAGCAAGGCGGCCGACAGGCTCCTCGGCGCGCTCGCGTCGACCTCGGATCCGGCCCAGCGGAGGCGCATCGCGAACGACCTTCAGATGCTCTTCGTTCAGACGGCGCCGGTGATCCCGCTCTTCCTCAACCCGGCGTGGGGCGCGTGCAACACCCGCCGCTTCATCGGTTTTCCTGGACCGGAGAACCCTTACGCCCAGCTGTCGCCCAGCAACGGACCGGATTACCTGCTCGTGCTCACCGAGCTCAAGCCGAGGCCGGCTCCCTAGACCTCTCCCGCGGCGGCGGGACACACAGGGGCGGAGCGCGCCGGCGCGGGAGCGCCGCGCTCACCGGAAGGTCCACGGGAGCGGCTGGCCCATGCGGGTGCGGAAGGCTTCTTCCCAGCGGACGACCCGCGGCGTGAGCCACGCCGCGCCCGAGGCCAGCGCGACGCCGGCCACCACGTCCACCGCGTAGTGCCAGCGGAGGAGCATGGTGGAGATGATGATGTTCATGGAGAAGAACGCGGCCACCACGGCCAGCCAGAAGAGGCGGCGGTCGGTGCGCGCGCGGTGGAAGGTGTACAGCGCGAACCAGAGCGGCGCCGCCGTGTGCAGGGAGGGAAAGACGTCCTTCATCGCGCCGCCGGCCTGCACGACGCTGCTCACGGCGCCCCAGAAGAAGCCGCCGTCGAGCGGCCCCTCGTAGAGGTGGCGCAGCGCCTGGATCGGACCGTAGGCGGGGACCGCCATGTAGCCGAGCTGGCCAAGGCAGTAGACGAGCGAGGTGCCGACCGCGTACTCGGTCGTCCCGCGGCCGGGGCGAGCCACCCAGACCGCCAGCACCATCGACATGAAGCAGATGAGGAAGTAGCTGAAGTAGAAGAACGAGAACCACTCCACGATCGGGCGCGTGTTGAACCGCTCCATCCAGAGCGCCGGCTCCACCTTGAAGAGGAGGAGATCGAGGTGCAGGAGCTCCGCGTCGAGGCTGTCGCTGCGCACCGTCGGCAGCATGGTCCGCAGCGACAGGTAGTTGAGGAGGAAGGCCCCGACGAGCGAGAGCCGGTAAACCACGCTCCGGAGCAGGGGAGCCACGAAGGTCGCGCGGCGCACGAACACGCACAGGGACATCAGGGCGGCGATGCCGACCAGATTGCGCTGCACGCACTCGGCTCGCACCTCGCTCGCCGGCGCGAAGGCCAGCGCGATCGTGGTCGCCACGAGGTAGCCGATGAGGATCACGTCCTGCAGGGCGAACACGCCGACCAGGCCGCGCAGCGCGTCCCTCCAGAGCGCTCCGGCGCGCTCGACGTCGACCACGCCGCGGGAGCCGGCCACCTTACCGCAGTCCGTTGTAAGCCTCTCGTGCATGTGGGGTTGTTCCAGGGATGGCGTGGTGCGCGCGTGGGCGGCTCGAGCCTGGCCGCTCTGTACCACGTGTGGCCTCGCCGTGACACGGCCGCCGTCACGCCGTCACCGTCTCAGCAACCCGGAGGCCACGGGGTCGTCGACTTTTTGACGGGCTGCTCCGCCATGCTCGACCGCAGCAGGCGCCGCCCCGCGACCGAGATCGGGCGAGATCGACCTCCGCCGAGACGCCTCGTCCGGGCCATGCGTCGCCATGCGCGCGAGGCCAAGCGCGCGCAATCTCGCTTCGCGCGCCTGCGAACGTGGCGACGCAGCGGCGCAGGCGCTACGCGTCCCCCTCGCCTCTGGATCGCGCCCGCCGGGCATCGTGGCGACCGGACCGACGAGCTGCTGGATGCGCAGAATCTGCGCGCTCAGCGCCGTCGCAATTTCTGCGTGCTCGCTGTACCCACCGCGGGCGCCTGCGGCTGGAGGGGCGGAGACCGCGAACAGCACGTCGTCAAGCGCGATGACACAGGAGCTGGGGTATTCGCGCTCGATAGCATCGCTGCGCGGACGCGGCGCGGCGGTGCGGTGGTGCGGAACGGAGCGCGTGGGCGAGCGGGACATCGCGCGACGAAGTCGCCTCGCCGCCGACGTCGTCCCTTGACGGCGCGCGCCGGAGTCGCCGAGGCCCCTGCCACGGCGCTCCCCTCCGAACCGGTCGCCAGCACGGCCCTGCCGCGGCGCTGGCGGCCCCTGAGGAAGCCGCTCGAGCTCGGCAGTGGGGCAGCCCGGTCGCTCCGCGTGCCGGCGCCCCCCTGCGGCGCGCCGTCGGCCTGAGCCCGACCGAAGGGGCGCTGCCCACCGCCGGGCACGCGCCGGGCGCCCGGCCAGCCGCCCTCGCTGAACCACATCACCCCATGCGGCCCCAGAGCACGCGACCTCGCCGGCTGCGGGGCCCTCTTGACCTGCCTCTCGGCGCCCGAGCCAAGGCCACCGGCGCGCGCTGCGCAGCTGACGCTGGACAGCGACAAACGATCATCATGGTTCAGCCCGTCAAGGGCCTTGACACAACTTCGCGCAGCGAGCGCCTGCAAAGCCCCGTCAGCGACGTTGCGACGGCTGAAGGTCAGACGAAAGAGCGTTGATGTCCCGGGCTCGACCGCATCCGCTCGCCGCGGATCACGGCCCCTCCCGCGAGCGGACGGGGCGCGATGGCCCGTGCGCTCACGCGTGGTGGGGCAGTCTGCCGCGCGCAGCGGATCCTTGGCTGGAAAATCAGTATCAGCCAGGCTGAACAGCGCAGAGCGGCGGATCCTCAGCCAGGCTGAGCAGCGCAGGGCGGATCCATCGCGCGCTCCTGTTCGCCGGGGCACGCCACGCGCGCGGCGCGGCGCGCGCGGCGCGGCGCGCGCGGCGCGGCGTGGATCGACCGCCGCGCGCCGCGTCCTGGACGCTCGGAAGCACCGCCGAGAGCCACGGATCTCGCGCCGGATCCCCGCTCGTGAAGGCCGGTGTCCATGATCTCTTCACCATGGCATCCACGTTGCAGTCTCCGTCGATGCCGACATCGTTCAACGAAGAGCCACGTGGCGCTGCACCTGGGCTGACCCGTGCGTATGTTGAGCGATGCGCCCAGACACCACCAAGGAGACATCTCATGGCACAGCAACAAAACCAGAGCAGCAGTCGTGGGTTCGCGGCGATGGACGAGAAGCAGCAGCGCGCGATTGCGAGCATGGGCGGGAAGGCCGCGCATCAGAAGGGCACGGCCCACGAGTTCAGCTCCGAGGAGGCCCGCGCGGCGGGCCGCAAGGGCGGCGCGACCGTGAGCCAGAACCGCGAGCACATGGCCGCAATTGGCCGCAAGGGCGGCGCGGCCGTGAGCCAGAACCGCAGCCACATGGCCCAGATCGGCCGCAAGGGCGGCGAGGCCCGTGGCGACGGCTCGAACGGCGCGCAGGGCAACAGCGGCCGCGAGGAGGAGCACACGGAGCACGCCAGCAGCCACGAGCAGCACGCCAGCGCTGGCCAGCAGAGCCACTGATCCCGGTGCAGCGCTGCTGTAAGCGTCCCCCGCCCGGGGGACCGTGAAGCATGGGAGAGCCACGGGGCTGCCGCGATCGGCGCCCCGCGGCGCCGTGCGCCGAGCGCAGCAGATGCGCCGGAGCGACCGCGAGGACGCGCACCGCAAGCCGGAGCGCCGGCCCTCTCGCCCTCCGGCCTGTTGTGCCCGGCCAGCCCCTCGCGCCTCGCGCGAGCGCCCTCTCCGGGGGGCTCGCGCGAGGACGAGGAGGACGGCCAGGGACGCGAGGAACGCCACGGAGGACCAGCTCTCTGGTCCCCCTGGCCTTCCTGGCGTCCTCGGCGCTTTGTCGTTCGGGGATCGCCGGGCCAGGCGCGGCCGAGCGCCGCGCCGGCTACCGCGTCACGGCGAGAGGGTCACGACGAAGACGTCGCCGTTGTCGTAATCGCGCGCGGGCGCGGTGTGCTCGAGCGGGGGGAGGCCACCGCCGAGCTCGATCCGCTCGCCGAAGAAGAGGCCCGCGGCGACGGTGTTGCCGCTGGCGGTGACCGCCTGGGCCGTGACGAACGAGTAGAACTGATCCCGGTAGACGTCGGACCAGAGCTCCTCGGAGAAGTCCGGGCTGAGCTTCGCGACGAACGCGTCGCCCGACGCCGGCGCCCCGACCGCGATGGGCGCCCCGCCGAGCGCCAGCGACCTGGTGAAGTAGCCGCTCAGCACGTGGTTGCCCCAGGGGTCCTGGGAGAGCCCCCAGATGAACTCGTCGCCCGCGGACGGGAACCCGCGCGCGGCGAGCGGCTCGCCCGCCTCGGCGTCGAGCCGGGCAAGGTAGAGGTCGTATTCTCCCGCCACGGGGTGCTCGATCTCGGTGGACCCGATCTGGAACCCTGCCGCGTAGTTGCCGAGGACGACGGGATGGCCGTCGATCCCGAGGCTCACGAGCTTGGCGTACTGCTCGCCGGCGGCCCCCAGCGGGCGCGCCCACACGAGGCTGCCCGAGGCGAGGTCGAACCTGACGACGAGCCCGTCGATGCCGTAGATCGGCTCCCCGCCGCCGCCGGAGCCCCCCGCGCCGGAGGTCTCGCCGTCGATGGAGCTCTCCACGACGTGGCCGTCGATCTCCAGGATGCCGCCGAACGCGCCGGCGGCGTAGAGGGCCGACTCGCTGACAGCGATGCTGCGGAAGCGCTGCCAGCTGTCCACGGATCCGAAGCGCTTGCTCCAGAGATGACCGCCGGCGGCGTCGAGCTTGGCGACGACGACGTTCGCGTCGCCGGTGCCCGTGAGCGCTGTCCCGGGCTCCTCGCCGAAGTTGATGGCGCCGTTGGCGACGCCGAGGACCACGATCTCGTCCGCTCCGGTGACGGCGACGGCCGTGGCGTACTGGTCGAGCGCGTCGCCGAAGCGCCTGCTGAAGAGGTGATTGCCGTCGGCGTCGAGCTTGGCGACGAAGAGGTCCTTCCGGCCGGCGCTCACGAGGGCCGTGCTCGGGTCGGCGCCGAAGTTGAGGGTCCCCTCGAACTCGCCGGCGATAACCACGTTGCCGCTCGAGTCCGTCGCGACAGCGAACGGGTACTGCTCCGCGGCGTCGCCGAATCGCCTGCTCCAGACGTGCTCACCCGCCGCGTCGAGCTTCACCACGAAGATGTCGTGACGGCCCTCGCTCAGCAGCTCATCGGCCTCGCCGCCGAAGTTGATCGCCGCCTCGAAGCCGCCGACCAGGAGGATGTTCTCGTCCTGATCCGCCGCGATCGCCTCGATCCGGTCGCTCTTCTCGTCGCCGGCGCCGAGCCCCCAGAGGGCTTCTCCCAGGAACGCGGGCGGCTCGCCGCCGCCGCTGCCGCCAGCGCCGCCGCCCCCGACTCCACCGCCGCCGGCGCCACCCACGCCACCGCCGGCGCCTCCGACTCCACCGCCGCCGACGCCGCCGGCGCCGCCGGCGCCGCCCACGCCACCGCCGGCGCCTCCAACGCCAGCGCCTCCGACTCCACCTTGCCCCCCAGCACCGCCGACTCCACCGCCGGCGCCTCCGACTCCGCCTTGCCCCCCGGCGCCTCCGACTCCGCCTTGCCCCCCGGCGCCTCCGACTCCGCCTTGCCCCCCGGCGCCGCCCTCACCGCCGAATCCCCCGGCGCCGCCCTCACCGCCGAATCCCCCGGCGCCCCCGGCGCCCCCGACGCCGCCCTCGCCTCCGGCGCTGCTCGAGGAAGGTGAGCCGCCCCCTGGCTCCGAGTCGCAGCCGCCGCAACCCAGGGGCAGCCCCATGCTCGTCAGAAGAGCGATATGGGCGACTTTCGTGATGAAGTGCTCTTTCATTGTTCCTCCATGTATCGACGAAGAGCCCGCGCCGCCGGGTGTTCGGTGGAGGCAAGGAGGGCCCGGTACCCGTCGTTGTGGGTTATCCAACGTCCTCATTCGCCGTGCCGTGGAGCTGGAGTACGCGTGTGCGCGGATCGAATCAAGAAGCTGCCCTGGCGAAATGGGGGACGACATCCTGCTACCTTTACGTCCCTCCCGCTCGCCCTCGCCCCGACAGCGCCGCGCGCCGCTGCGCGGCGGCCGGCGCGCGTCACGCCTCATCGGCTCGCTCGCGCGGTGCACGTTTGTCTCAATGTGGCGGAATGCCTCACCCGGAGCTCCTGGCGGGCGGGGACTTCAGCCGTCCTGGCCGCGCCGCGCGGCGGCTGGTCGCGGTACGCCACCTGCATAGTCCAGCAGCCTGATGCGGACGGCCTGGCTCCGGAGCGCAAAGCTCCTCTGCGCGCTCGCGCTCCTCGCGTGCAGCGGCGACAAGAGCCGCGCGCGGGAGAGCACCAGCGCGCCGGAGGGCGGCGTCGCGCCGCAGGCCGAGGCGCCAGTGGAGGCGCGCGAGAGCGCCGAGCCGAAGCCGGCAGCGCCATTTCGCGTCGCCACCTACAACGGCGGGCTCGCGATGGGCGTGCTGAAGTACGTCGACGAGCGGGCAGAGCCGCTCATCAACGCGCTCGCCGAGCAGCCCGTCGACCTGCTCTGCGTGCAGGAGTTCTGGCTCGAGGAGCACTGGCAGAAGCTCGTCGCCGCCACGTCCGGCAACCTGCCCAGGACGTTCCGGCTGCCGCCCGGCCACGAGGACGGCGGGTGCACGAGGCAGGAGACCGATCCGCTCGTGGCGTGCGCCGCGCAGAGCTGCGCGGGCTTGACCCAGCACGCATTGCTCCCATGTCTCCTCCAGAGCTGCGCATCGAAGCTCACCAGCCTGTCGCCCGATTGTTTCAACTGCCTCTCTGCGAACCCGCGGAAGGGGCCTGACGAGCTTGCCCGAGCGTGCCTTCGCGCGCAAACGAAGAGCGCCGCCGGCGCGCGTCCCCCCGCGCGCGCCGGCGGCGCGGCGGCCGTGGAGGTCTACTCCGGGGCCTCCGGCACGGCCGTCCTGACGAACGCCGAGATCCTCGAGCGGGACTCGCTGATCCTCCCCTCCGCCATCGATCGCCGCGCGGTGCTCTACACCAGGCTCTCGCCGCCTTCCGTCGGCGAGCTCCACGTCTTCTGCACCCACCTCACGGCGAACATGGAGGGCGTCCCGCACCCCCGCAACACGTCGTGGCAGAAGGACCAGTCGGCCCAGATCGACGCGCTCCTCGCCTACGTGGACCAGAAGACGGACGGCCGCGGCGCGACCCTCCTCCTCGGCGATCTGAACACCGGCCCCGCGATCGCGCCCTCGATCTCGGCGCGCCTGCCCGCACACTACAACCGGCTGCTCGCGCGCGGCTTCGTGAACCCCTACGCGTCCCAGGAGGACGCGAAGTGTACGTATTGCTTCGACAACCCCCTCGACGGGGGCAAGGGCACCCGCGGGCTCCTCATCGATCACGTGCTCCTGCGCGGCTTCGAGGGCGACGCGTCCGGCGCCCAGATCATGCGGTCCAACCTCACGTTCGAGGCGGGCAAGAAGAAGGTGAAGAGCGGCTTCTCCGACCATTACGGGCTGCTCGTCACCCTGTCGAGGCGCGACTCATGAAGCGCCCGGCGCGCCGCGCTGGGTCTCTTCCTCTTCACCACGCCTCCCCGGAGGCGACCGACGTTGACTGAAGTGAGCGACGCGACGAACCGACACGACAGACACGACAGGCACGACGGACACGGCTGACGCAGATCACGCGACTGACACGATCGATCACCGAGCGCCGGGATGCAGCCTTGGCGTCCACCCGCGGAGAGAGCATGACGGAGCGAGCTTACGACAAGAACACCGCCTGGACCCACGCCGTTATCCCTCCCATGGCTCCCTTCGCGACCGACCACGGCGCGGACGTGTGCGTGGTGGGCGCCGGGATCGCCGGGCTGACGACAGCGTATCTGCTCGCCAAGGCCGGCAAGAGCGTCATCGTCCTCGACAACGGGGCCGTCGGCGGGGGCGAGTCGGGGTTCACCACCGCGCACATCACCCACGCGCTCGACAGGCGCTGGGCCTCGCTCGCGAAGCTCCACAGCCCGGGCGACCTCCGCCGCGCGGCGAGGAGCCACACGCTGGCGATCGACACCATCGAGCGGATCGTCAAGGAAGAGGAGATCGACTGCGATTTCCGGCGCGTCCACGGCTATCTCTTCGTCGCCCCGGGGTCGCACCCGAGCACCCTGCGCGACGAGATCGAGGCCGCGCACCGCGCCGGGCTCGGCTCGGTCCATTACGTCGACCGGGCGCCGCTCCTCGATTTCGACACGGGGCCCGCCGTCCGCTTCCCCGACCAGGCGCAGTTCCATATCCGCCGGTACCTCGCGGGCCTCTCGCGGGCGATCGAGCGCGACGGGGGCAAGCTCTACACGCTGGCGCACGTGACCGACGTCGACGAGGACTCGGTGCCTCACAAGGTCGTCGTCAAGACGGCCCGGGGGCGCCAGGTCGTCGCCGGCGAGGCCGTGCTCGCCACGAACTCCCCCTTCATTCCCCGCATCAGCGTGCACACGAAGCAGGCCGGCTACAGGACCTACGTCATCGGCCTGCGCATCCCGCGGGACGCCGTCCCGCCGGGCCTCTACTGGGACACGGCCGATCCGTTCCATTACGTGCGCGTGGCCAACGTCGACGGCGCGGACGGCCCCGACGAGGTGCTCATCGTGGGCGGCGAGGACCACAAGACGGGCCAGGCCAGCGACGCCGACCAGCGCCACGCGCGGCTCGAGGCGTGGGCGAGGGAGCGCTTCACCCAGGCCGGCGAGGTGCTGCACCGCTGGTCCGGCGAGGTGATGGAGACCGTCGACGGGCTCGGGTACATCGGCCGCGTCAAGAGGGACTCGCGGATCCTGATCTCCACGGGCGACTGCGGCAACGGGATGACCCACGGGACGATCGCCGGGCTCTTGATCTCGGATCTCGTGCAGGGTCGCGAGAGCTGGATGGCGTCGCTCTTCGATCCCACCCGCGTCAACCTGAGCGTGGGCGCGGTCTCCGAGTACGTGAAGGAGAACCTCAATGTGGCGTGCCAGTACGCCTCATGGCTCGGCAAGGGCGACGTCGACGACGCGGCGCAGATCGCGCCGGGCTCCGGCGCTGTCGTGCGCAGGGGCCTGAAGAAGCTGGCCGTCTACCGCGATCCGCAGGGGCAGATCCACGCGATGTCGGCCATGTGCTCTCACCTCGGGGGCATCGTGTCCTGGAACCCCGCGGAGCGCAGCTGGGACTGCCGCTGTCACGGCGCCCGCTTCGACGCCATGGGCCGCGTCCTCCACGGGCCGGCGACGAGCGATCTGGCGCCGGCCGCGCCGGTCGAGGCGCCCGCGGGGGCCGGAGAGCCCGCGCCGCGGCCGGGTGCGCCGGAGGTCGTCGCCGTCCCTGTGTCGGCCGTCGCCGTGCCCCAGAGTCGCCCGGCCACGTGATCTGAATCGCGCGCGAATCGCGCGCGATTCAATTTCCCGCTGAAAAGGGATGCATAACGAGGGAATTCCTCAGGTGAACGCGACCAGCGCTGCGGGCGCGATGGGCCCACCCGCGCGATGCGCGGGCGCTGGCGCAGTTGACCCCTGCGCAAGCGGCGTGCGATCATGACCAGGTAGTCCGGGAAGGTCCCGGCAGCTTGGTGATGACATGAGTTTGCTGCGCCCCCGTGCCTCCCGCGCCGCAGGCATAGCCCTGGCCATCGTCTCGATGGCCGGAGCTCTCCCGGCGCGGGCCGAGCCCTCGGCGGCCGATCGTCAGACCGCGCGGACGCTCCTCATCGAGGGGCGCAAGAAGCGCGACGCGGGGGACGTCGCGGGCGCTCGAGAGGATTTCCAGGCCGCCCACGCGCTCGTGCGCGCCCCCACGACGGGGCTCGACCTCGCGCGCGCCGACGAGGCGCTCGGCCGCCTCATCGAGGCCCGGGAGACGGCATACGAGGTCGTCCACCTGCCCCTCGGGAAGGACGAGCCCCCGGCGTTCACCCAGGCGCGGGCGGCGGCCGCCGCCATGGTCGAGCAGCTCGAGGCGCGCATTCCGTCCCTGCTGCTGCGCGTCGAGGGCGCCGCGCTGGACCAGATCGAGGCGCGGGTGGACGGCCAGCCGATCCCCCGCGCGGCGCTCCCCTACCCGCGCAAGCTCAACCCGGGTCGCCACGAGGTGGCGGTGAAGGCGCCCGGCTTCCAGACGGAGCGGCGCGAGGTCGCGCTGAAGGAGGCGGAGCGCGCGCCGGTCGAGGTCCGCATCACCCTCGTCCCGGGGGTCTCGACGGAGCCCGAGGCGGACGCGGGCGGCGGTCCGCCGCCGGCGTCCGGTGACGCACCGCCGGAGCCGCGCGCGCCGGTGCCGCTGTGGGCGTGGGCGGCGGGCGGGGTGGGGCTCGCGGCGCTCGCCGGCAGCGCGGCGTTCGCGATCGATCACGCGGCCGCGCGCGATCAGGTCGAGAAGGACTGCCCCGGGTCCGTTTGCGACCGGCGCACCCACGATTTCGAGAGCATGGAGGCGCTCCGGGCGCGGTGGAACCGGAGCCTCGGCCTGTCGGTGACCCTCGGCGCGATCGGGCTCGCCGGCGTGGGCGTGGCGGTGGGCGGCATCCTGCTGCGGCCCAGGACGGGCACCGAGCGGGCGGCGCTGGTTCCGCTCGTGACGCCCACGGCGCAGGGCGTCCTGTGGCAGGGGGCATTCTGATGAGAACGCAAAAATCCTGCCCTGGTGCAGTAGGCGCGGCGCCCGACAGGAGGGCGGTCGGGGGCCTGGCGTTCGGCGGCGCGGCGCTTGGCCTCGCCCTCCGCGGCGCGGCCGCCGGCCTGGCGGCGCTCGGCGGCGCGGCGCTCGGCTGCGCGCCGGATCTCAGCCTGTCGGACCCGGCGGGCTCTGGCGCCGGGGGCGAGGGAGGCCGCGCGCCGCAGTCGGGCGGCGAGGTGCAGTGGGCGCGCGCGCTCGAAGGCGACGGGGAGCAGGCGGGGGCGAGCGTGGCCGTGGCCGACGACCGCACCGCGGCGCTCCTCGGCAGGCTCACGGAGGCGGAGAGCGTGGCGCTCGACGGCAAGAGCGTGTCCCCGATCGGCGCGGAGAACGTGTTCTGGGCGCGGCTCGCGGCCAACGACGGGTCGGGGCTCGATCTGAAGCGCTTCGGCGCGTTCGATCCGCAGATCGTGAACGCGCTCGCGACGGACGGGAACGAGGGCCTCCTCGTCGCGGGGGAGTTCTCCGGGACGCTGGAGTTCGGCGGCGAGCCGCGGACGAGCGCCGGCGGGCGGGACGGCTACATCGCGCGCCTCGACGCCGAGGGGCGCGAGCTGTGGCTGCAGCCGCTCGGCGGCCTCGGCTTCCAGGCCGCGACGAGCGTGGCCGCGAGCGCGACCGGGCGCATCGTCGTGGCGGGCCGCTTCTCGGGCGCGCTCGTGATCGGCAAGGACCGGCTCGAGAGCGCCGGCGGCAGCGACGTGTTCGTGGCGAGCTTCGACGCCGACGGGACGCCGCTCTGGAGCAAGCGCTTCGGCGACGGCTTCGACCAGCAGCCCCGCGCGGTGGCGATGGACGAGCGCGGCAACGCGGTCGTCGTCGGCGATTTCGCCGGGACGATCGACCTCGGCGGCGAGCCGCTGCGGAGCGCCGGGGATCTCGACGTGTTCGTGGCGAGCCTCGACGCGCTCGGCGAGCACCGCTGGAGCAAGCGCTTCGGCGACGCGGGGCTGCAGCGGGCCAGGGCCGTGGCGATCGACGGGGCGAACAACGTCATCGTGGGCGGGGAGTTCGCCGGGACCCTCGATCTCGGCGGGGGTCCCCGGACGGCCGGAGAGCGAGAGGCGGTGTTCGTGGCGAAGCTCGATCCGAAGGGCGAGCACCGCTACAGCCGGGTCATCGGCGAGCACGGCGCGTCGCTGGGCCAGCTGCTCGTCGACGGGACGGGCGACGTGCTCGTGGTCGGCGGGTTCCGCGGGGAGGCCGCGCTCGCGGGCGAGCCGGTGACGAGCGCGGGGGAAGACGACGTGTTCGTGGCCAAGCTCGATCCGGAGGGCGGCTATCGGTGGAGCCACCGCTTCGGCGGAGCGGGCCCGGACCGGGCGACCGGCGTGGCCGTCGATCGGGACAGGCAGGCGTTCGTGACCGGGGCGTTCACCGGCGACGTGCAGTTCGGTGAGAAGCAGCTCGAGGGCGGCGAGGGCACGGACGTTTTCGTGACGAAGCTGTCGCCATGAAGGTGGAGGCGCGATGAAGCGTACGGGGACAAGGGGCGTGGGGTCGCGCGGGCGACGGTGGATGGTGGGGCTCACGGCGAGCCTGGTCGCGCTGAGCTTGCCGGCCGCGGCGTGGGCGGAGCCGATCGACAGCGACGGGGATGGGCTCGAGGACGGGGCGGACAACTGCCCGGAGGTGCCCAACCCAGACCAGGTGGACCTCGACGGCGACGGGACCGGGGACGCCTGCGACGACGACTTCGACGGCGACGGCATCGCCAACGACGCCGACAACTGCGAGAGCCTGGTCAACCCCGATCAGGCGGACTCCGATGGAGATGGCGTCGGAGATCCTTGTGACGACAACACCGACGTCACTGACACCGACAGCGACGGTATCTTCGACGACACCGACAACTGCCCCGAGGTGGCGAACCCGCTCCAGCAGGACACGGACGACGACAAGCACGGTGACGTCTGCGACAACTGCCCCATCACGCGCAATCCGAACCAGGAGGACAGCGACGCCGACGGCATCGGCGACTTCTGCGAGCCGGACATCGACGCCGACGGCGACGGGCTCACGAACGCAGAGGACAACTGCCCGGCGGACGTGAACCCGGACCAGGCGAACGCGGACGGGGACGACCTCGGGGACGCCTGCGATCCGGACGGCGACGACGACGGGCTGGTCGACTGGGAAGACAACTGCCCCCTCGTGCCCAACCTCTTCCAGGAAGACACGGACCGCGACGGCGTCGGCGACGCCTGCGAGGACGACGACGACAACGACGGCATCCCGGACGCGAGCGACGACTGCCCGCACGTGCAGGATCAGGATCAGGCCGACAGCGACGGCGACGGCCGCGGCGACGCGTGCGACCTCGACGCCGAGGTCGACCGCGACGGCGACGGCATCTCGAACGAGAGCGACAACTGCCCTGACGTGCCGAACCCCGATCAGACGGACTCCAACGAGAACGGCGCGGGCAACGCGTGCGACGACGCCGACGGCGACGGCCTGACCGACGCGGCGGACAACTGCGACGAGGAGCAGAACCCCGATCAGGCCGACAGCGACGGAGATGGGCAGGGCGACGCGTGCGACGACGACGCCGACGGCGACGGGGTGGCGGACGACGAAGACAACTGCGACGCGGTCGCCAACCCCGATCAGGCCGACAGCGACGACGACGATCAGGGCGACGCGTGCGACGCCGATGACGAGGACGACGACGACGACGGCGTGCCGGACGACGAAGACAACTGCCCGCGCGTGGCCAATCCGGATCAGGGCGACGGCGACGCCGACGGGCTCGGGGACGCCTGCGACGGGAGCGGCGCGGGCGGCGCCGAGACGACGACGGAGCCGGAGGTCTCGTCCGGGCTTGTCTGCGCGGTGCAGCGAGGCGAAGGCAGCGGCGCGCGCGTCGGCCTCGTGGCGCTCCTCGCGGGCGCGCTGGGCCTCGGGTCTCGCCGCCGGCGCCGGCGCGCGGGGTGATCGTCGCGGCGAGCGCCCGTCAGCGCCCGTTCACGGGGCGCGGCACGGGCGCTGGCCGCGTTGAAGAGAGACGCGCGAGCACGTCGGGTGCGGCGGACGACACCAGGACCTGCGCGAAGCGCGTGGGCCTCGCGTGATCGACCCGTCTGTCTCTCCAGATCGGTGTTCCCCACATCTGTCTCCAGGCTCGCTGGCGGTCGCCGCAGGCACAAGGTGGGTTGTTACCCCACGAGCGCACGCCGCGCCCGAGCGGGCTCTGCCACGTCTCGTGGTCCCTGCATTTTCCTGAGCCGTGACCTTGCGCTGGTGTAACTGCTCTCCCTGAACGCGCCGGGGGACACCGCGCTGCAGCCGCGCTGCGGGCGGGAGCGCTGGCGCCACCTTTGGAGACACCATGCGCCTCGCTCTGCCGCTCTCTCTCTCGTTGCTGACCACGCTGTTCGGACTCACCCTGGGCGCCGGCTGTAGCGACAGCGCCGTGGATGGCGCCGCCCCATCGGGCGGCGCGGGCGCTGGCGACAGCGGCACGGGCGCCGGAGACAGCGGCGGCGGCAGCGCGAGCGGCGGCGGCAGCGCGAGCGGCGGCGGCAGCGCGAGCGGCGGCGGCAGCGCGAGCGGCGGCGGCGGAGCCGGCGCTGGCACCGGCAGCGCGGGCGGCGGGGGGATCCCGACCCCGACGACCATCGTGATGTGCCGGGGGAAGACGTACCAGTGCGGGGATCTCATCGACAACGACGACGATGGGCTCCTCGACGCGCAGGATCCGGACTGCCTCGGCGCGTGCGACAACACCGAGGATAGCTACTACGGCGGGATACCCGGCCAGGCAGGGCCGGCGTGTACCGTGGATTGCTACTTCGACCAGGACTCCGGGTCCGGCAACGACGATTGTCACTGGAACCACCAGTGCGATCCGCACGAGGTCGCGCCCGGGTATCACCCCGAGTCCATCAACGGGACGATGTGCGCCTACGACCCTCGCGCCTCGACGCCGGGCGCCCAGGACCAGAGCTGCAGCGAGCTCAAGGCCGAGCAGTCCGATGTCTGCCACAGCGTGTGCGATCCGCTCACGCCGAACGGCTGCGACTGCTTCGGCTGCTGCGAGCTGCCCGCGGGCAGCGGCATGTATGTCTGGCTCGGCTCGGACGCGGACGGCACCGGCCAAGGCTCCTGCTCGCGCGACGGCATCGCCGACCCGAGCCGCTGCGAGCCCTGCACCCCCGTCGACGCCTGCCTCAACGACTGCGGCCGCTGTGAGCTTTGCCTCGGCAAGGACACGCTCCCCGCCGACTGCTTCGAGACCGGCAGCGGCACCGGCGGCGGCGGGGCCGGCGGCAGCGGCACCGGCGGCAGCGGCACCGGCGGCAGCGGCGCCGGCGGCGGCGAGACCGGGACCGGCGGCAGCGGCACCGGTGGAGGCTCAGGAGGCCAGTGCGCGCCGGGCGTCCAGCCGTGCGGGCTCGCCGGCCAGGAGCCCTGTGCCGCCGATTACTACTGTATCACCGGCTGCTGCCAGCCCGTCGTGAAGTAGCAGCGCGATAGCCCTGGTTCTCCCTGGATTCGAGTCCAGGGCGCGAACCACGAAGAACGCGAAAACACAGAGGTTGCGTTTCAATGCTCCTCTGTGTCCGCCGCGGTCCGTGGTGTATTGCCTCCGCTCCGAGCCGGGGACGAGCTCGGGGGACGCAGCGCGGGCCGCCCGCGAGCCGAGACGCTGTGCCTGCGGCGACGAGATTGGGTTTGAAAGGAGACGAGTTCATGGTGATGCGCTCGATGGCTGTTGGGGTGCTCTGCGCCCTGGTAGGGGTGGGGTGTGGCGGCGATGACGAGGAGGAGACGAAGAGCTGCTCGGTGGCCGAGCAGACCGGGTGCGCCGCGACGCAGGTGTGCGAGGAGGTCGAAGGCGCGGAGCCCGCTTGCTTCGAGCCGGTGACGCTGAAGGGTCGCGTCTACAACTCGCTCGATGACAAGGCGATCGCGGGCGCCCGGGTGCTCGCCCGCGACGCGAACGACGCGGTGATCTCCCGGGTGGCGGTGACGAAGGCGGACGGGACCTACGAGCTCGCCGTGCCTGCCCGGCGCGACGCGAACGGCGCCCCGGTCGCGGCCGATGTCACGCTGCGCGCCGACGCGCTCGCGTACGAGACCTTCCCCAGGGCGCCGCGGGTGGCGCTGCCCATCGACCTCTCGACCGCGGCGGGCAAGCCGCTCTCCATCGCCTCGGCGGCGACCGAGATCGCGCTGCTGCCGCTCTCGGACAGCGAGGGGCTCGGCGCCGTCTCTGGCGTGGTGCACGCCGACCAGCCGGGCGGGACGCTGCTCGTCGCGGGCGGCGCCACGGGCGCGGCCGATCTCGACGGCAGCTACACGATCTTCAACGTGGCCGCGGGCGAGGTCACGGTGAAGGGCTATGCCGCCGGCCTCGCGCTCGACACGGCGAGCGCGACCGTCAGCGCGGGCAAGGAGACGACGGGCGTGGATCTTCACGCGACCGGGGACGCCACGGCGGTCGTGAGCGGCAAGGTCGAGATCGTGAATGCGTCCGGCGGGAGCGCGACTTCGGTCATCCTCGTCGTGGCCGACACCTTCAACGAGGCGACCGCTCGCGGCGAGACCCCGCGGGGGCTCCGTCAGGGCAACGTCACCGGCGAGTTCTCGATCGCCGGGGTGCCTGACGGCGAGTACGTGATCCTCGCCGCGTTCGAGAACGACGCGCTCGTGCGGGATCCGGACACGTCGATCGGCGGGACCGAGATCGTGCGCATCACGGTCTCCGGCGCTGATCAGCCCGTCGACGAGTCGTTCAAGGTGACGGGCGCGCTCGCCGTCGTCTCGCCCGGCGCGACCGCGATGGACGAGGTGAGCGGGACACCGACGTTCGTCTTCGAGGACGACTCCAGCGAAGATCTTTACGAGGTGATGCTGTTCGACGCGCTCGGGGCAAAGGTGTGGGAGAACATGGATGTGCCCAGGGTGTCAGGGAGCGAGGACGTCACGGTCGAGTACGACGGTCCCGCGCTGGTCTCGGGGATGATCTACCAGTTCCGGGCCACCTCGAAGAAGGACGGTACGCCCATCTCGCAGACCGAGGACCTGAAGGGGGTTTTCCTCTACAAGTGACCTCGGGGCGGGCGCGCGGCGCGCCGACGCCGCCGTCAGCGCCGACGGCGGCGCGCGCGCCAGGCGCGGCCGAGCGCCGCGAGGAGGATGCCGATCATCGCGAGCGCGCGGGCCGCGGCCTGGACGCGGCCGGTCCTGCGACCCGCCGGGGCGTGCGAGCAGCTGAAGCTGACGCAGCAGCACGGCTCCGGCGGCGCTCCTTCCCCGGCGTGGCCGCCTTGACCTTCCCCGCCCGCCGCGCCTCGGCCACCGCCGGCACCTCCGCCGCCCGCTCCGCTGGCCTCGGTGCCGCAGGGGCCGCTGGCGCCGTCGCCTCCGGTTCCGGCCGCGCTGGCGCCACCGCTGCCCGCGCCGGCGCCGCCGCTGCCCGCGCCGGCGCCGCCGCTGCCCGCGCTGGCGCCACCGCTGCCCGCGCTGGCGCCACCGCTGCCCGCGCTGGCGCCACCGCTGCCCGCGCTGGCGCCACCGCTGCCCGCGCTGGCGCCACCGCTGCCCGCGCTGGCGCCGCCGCTGCCCGCGCTGGCGCCGCCGCTGCCCGCGCCACCGCCGCTGCCGACCGCACCTCCTGCTGTCCCGCCAGCACCGCTGCCGCTGCTACCCGCGTCTCGGCCACCCTCGCCGCCTCCACCCTCGCCGCCTCCGCCCTCGTCGCGACCCCCGCCAGCGCCCCCGTCGCCCGCACTGCCGCCACCCGGGTCTGCGCCCGACCCGCCTCCAACGCCGATGTCCGCGCTCCCTCCGGTCCCTTCCGCGGGCGTCGTGCTCGGCGTGTTACGGCAGCCGAAGAGATAGTGGCACTCGTCGGTGGTCGTCGGATCCCCATCGTCGCAGTCGAGGGGGATGTCAGGCACGCAAGTCCCCTCGAAGCAGCTCTCGATTCCATCGCAGACGTCGAAGTCGTCGCAGAGGGAGCCGTCGGGCAGGATCACGTTGGCCGGGCATCTCCCGGCGCCGTCGCAGTACTCCGCGGGATCGCAGAGCGAGCCCGGACGGCAGAGCACCGTGGCTGGCTCGGCGGCGCACAGGTCGGAGCAGCAATCCCCGTTGAACCGGTTGCCGTCGTCGCACTCCTCCCCTCGCCCGAGCACGCCGTCTCCGCAGATCGGCGGCCGGACCGTGAACACGGTCGGATCGGCCGCGCCGCCGAGCACCGGCTCGTCCGTGGACACGCTCGACTCGTTGACGCCGTCCGAGTCGGCGTCGAAGGAGACCGTTCCCTGGTTCGACAGGACCAGCCCCTCGGTGAACGGCGTGATCCTCGCGTCGATGGTGATGAGCACCCATTCCCCGGGCTCGATCACCCCGTCCCAGCCGATCGTGTTGGTCGTGCGGTCGGACGAGACAACACCCTTCTCCACGACCGCGCCGTTCAGCGCGAGCTCCGGCGGGAGCACGTCCACGAACTCGAACCCCGCGTTGTCGGGCTGCTCGCGCCCGCCCAGGTTGTTGATGAGCACCGAATAGACCGCGTTGTCGCCGGCCTCGCGATCGCTGAGGACCGTCATGAACCCGCGCAGGCGGACCGGAAGGGAGACGGAGGTGCGCTCGGTTCTCTCGTTGTTCTCCGGGTCCGGATCGTGCTCGGCCGCGGTGACCGTGGCCTTGCTCTCGATGGCCTCGGCAACCTCGGACGGGGCGAGCGCGGGCGCAACCAAGGTGACCGCTATCGACGAGCTCGCCCCGGCGGCGAGCGACGCGCGCCGGCACACGAGCCCGTCGGCACCCAGGTTGCACGTCCAGTCGGCCCCGGAGGCGCTGACGAGGCTCGCCCCGGCCGGCAGGACGGACGTCACCACGACGTCGCTCGCGTCGCCGGGTCCCTCGTTGGCGACGCTGATCGTCGTGGTGAGCTGCGCGCCGGGCGCCACTGGATCCGGCGCGTCCGCCAAGGAGATGGCCAGATCCGCCCCGCAGGCCCCGGAAACGACCGGCACCGCCGCGAGCACGACGTTGTCGATCGCGACGCCGCACGGCCCGGGATGCCCGGCGTCCGTGCAGATCTTGCTGTCGTCCTGCGTGTAGTCGAAGCGGAGCTGGACGGTCCGGCCGCGCAGCCCCTCGCCCGGGAAGCGGATCGACACGCGCTTGCTGCCGCCGGAGCTGCCGGACCAGACCGACTGGTCAGCGAGGTACTCCGGATCGTCCAGCGCGGGGAGGTGCTTCGGAAAATGGTGGAGCGCGCCGGTCACGATCCGCTCGGCGAACGCCTCCGCCAGGACCGCGCGCGGCGTGGCGCCGGCCGTGAGGTCCTCGACGCGCAGGGTCAGGCCGTCGAACGCCTGGACGAGCTTCTGCGGGTCGTCTTCCAGCGCGTAGGTGAGATCGAAGTCCAGCGTGATATGGGAATTTTCGGAGCTCTCTGGAATCGTCACAGCGGGCGACACCAGCGCGACATGCACCGTGGTTGGCTGCTCGTCGTGGAACGCGGCGTTGTCGCCGGGCGTCAGCGTCTGCGAGACGACCCAGGTTGAGGCGGATGCCGATCCGCCGGCGCGTACCGACTGCCAGCCGGCGGGCAGCGCGGGGGCGCTCGCGGCTTCGAAATCCTCGCGCAGGAGGACGTCGGCAGTGCCCGGGGTGCCCGTCTCGAGCTGGACGGGCAGCTCGATGATGCCCTGGTCGGATTTGACCGTGAGCGTCAGGTCGATCGGGGCTCCCGGGTTGAAGTCCCGCGCCGTGCTGAGGAGGAACGGGGCGTCGCTCGCGGCGACGCGGAGCGGATCGAGCTCCGGGTAGGTCGCGCTCGGCCTCACGATGGTCACCGAGGGCGTCTCCGTGGCGAGCGTGGCCGTGATCCCCGACACCGTCGTCCTGCCGGAGACCGGGTTGGCGAGATAGTTCTCGAGGTACACGCCGACCTCGACGAGCTCCCCTGGATCGATGTGCTCGTTCGCGAGGTCGCCGCACGCCGGATCCGCGACCCGGGCGCCCGCGGCGCGCAGCGGGGGGACGCGCACGAACTCGTCGAGGGCGTCGAGCTGGATGTTCGACGCGCTCATGGAGGTCGACGCCGGCTGCCCCTCGTCGAACCTGGGTGCGGGACCCGTCACGCTGAAGACGCTGTAGAGCTCGCCAGCCAGCGCCACGCCGCCGATGCGCTCGCCGAGGTTCTGCCGGGAGATGTCGTTGCCGTGGCCCGCGTGGAAGGGACGATCCGAGATGGGCACGGGCGGGCTCCAGGTGGCGCCCTGGTCGGTCGACGAGGTGTGCACGACCTCGGTCATGTCGCCCGAGCTCGCTACGTCCTGGTCGTAGTAGACGACGTGCGCGGTGCCGGTCGATCGGTCGACGGCGACGAAGGGGAAGAACTGGGCTCGATCTCGCCCCGGGTCGCTGTTGAGCAGGACGGCGCGGCCGGGGGCGCACTGCTCCGTGAAGGAACGGAGGGCGATATCCCCCGTCCCTCGGTCGCCGCTCCGCTGGTAGACGACGTAGACCTGCCGCGTGGCGTGGTCGACGTCGATGGACGGAGAGAGCCTGGCGTGGTCCACGCCGGGGACCTGATCTTCGGGCGGGTAGCCGGTATCGTCGAGGAGGACGAGCGGCTCCCAGGTGATGCCTCCGTCGGTCGACCGGCGGCAGCCGATGTTGCGCCCGAGCGTCCCCGGCTCGATGGAGCGGAAGACGGCGTAGACGACCGAATCCCGGTCGGTCGTCCCGGGGAGGATGCGCGCGCTCGGCCCGTCGAGGTCGCCGCCGGCCGGCGCCTGCGCGATCACCTCCGCTGACGACCAGGTCTGCCCGAGGTCGTCGGAGTGGCTGTAGAGGATGCTCGGAGATGCCCCGCCGCGCTGAACCCAGGTGACGGCGAGCCGCCCGGTCGCCGTGTTGACGTCGACGGAGGCCTGCTCGGCGCGCTCCCCCGCGACGAACGCCGGGGCCACCTCCACGGGTGCGGACCAGGAGGTCCCGGCCGCGCTGCCGGGGTTCGATCCGTGAATGCAGAGGCCCTGCACGCCGTCGGTGGGGCGGACATAGGTGGAGGAGCTCACGAACACGTCGCGCCGCGGGTCGTGGACGACGCGGGGCTCACCGATCACCTCGCCGCCGGCGGCCGAGGGCAGCGCGGGCTCGCCGCCGGGGCCGAGCACCTCGGCGAAAGTCCTGCCTCCGTCGGCGGAGCGCGCGACGCCGGACAGGCTGATCGGGCTCGCGAGCGCGCCACGCGGATCGGTGTACGTGACGACGAGGATGCTCGCGTCTGCGTTCGCGGCAATCGCGGCGTCGTTCTGGGCCCCGAGCGCCTCAGGAGAGTGCACGGCCCGATCGGCGCCCGCGGTCGCCGCGAGCTGAGCTGCGCCGAGCATCCCGGGTTCGCCGAGCATCCCGGGTTCGTCGCTGCCACATCCCGCGCTGGCCGTGAGCAGCTCCCCGCTGAGCAACCAAGCCATCCTGCATCGCGCGCGCATAAGCACCTCCGAACAGAGATAGATGCCGCGAGCTCGCAGGACGTGCCGATTGCCCCCACATGCACCGGCCGGTCCAACAGCGAGGCGCGATGTGCTGCGGTCGTTTCGAGCGACTCCGACGCGCGCCGTGCGCTCGGCGCGAGCGGTGCGCCCGGCGTGGAGGATCGCCTCGACAGGCTTTCCCGTTCCTCCTGGCGGCGACGCCCGGGGGGCCCTGCGTGTCGCGCTTGGACGGCCGCGCGGCCGATGGCTGGCCCGGCTCAGGTGCTGCGGCGGGGTCCGAGGTCGTCGTGGCTTGCCTGCGGGGCAGGAGGTGCCGGAGGACGGCCCGGGAGGACGAGCTCGGCGAGGCGGCGCGCGGCGGCGAAGGCCACCTCCTCATCTGGGGTGGCGAGATCTTCATCATCTGGGGTGGCGAGATCTTCATCCACGGCGAAATTCTCACCCAGGTTGGCGCCAGCGGCGGCGGGCCCTCCGGCGGCGGGCCCTCCCAGGTTGGCGCCAGCAGCGGCGGGCCCTCCCAGGTTGGCGGCGGCGGGTCCTCCCAGGTTGGCGGCGCTGGCCGCGTCCTCACCCAGGTTGGCGCGCCCGCTCAGGGTGAGCATCGCGATGCCGTGCAGGCCCGCGAAGAGAACATGGGTGTCCTCCGCCGGCCGTGTGCTGCCGTAACGGCGCAACAGTTCCACGAACGCGCCCCAGAGAGGGCGCGCGAGCCGCAGGCGCCCCTGCTCACGCAGGCGAGCCCGGTCGAAGCGGCGCTCGGCCATGAGCCAGTACAGATCCGGATGGCGCAGCGCGAACTCGACGTAGCCCACCGCGAGCGACCGCAAGTCAGCGCCAGCGCGCGCACGCCCCTCCAGAAGGTCCGCGAGCCGCCGCCACCCGGCGCCGTCGACGCGGATGAGGAATCCGTCGAGCGAGCCGAAGTGGTGGTACAGCACCATCGTCGTCTGGCCCAGGAACGCGGCGATCTTGCGCGCGGTCAGATCGTCGCGCGTCAGACGGCCCTCGCAGAGCGCCTGGAACACGCGCGCGACCGGCTCATCGGCGTCCGTCACACCCATGCCCACAATCCTCTCACGTCCACGGCTCCCCTGTTGACACCTCGTACATAACATTGTTATCCTGATCCGGTATGAGATTGCTTCGCCACGATCGGGCGCGGCTCGGAGCCCACGGCGCCGGGCGCGTCCGGTTGCTGCGCCTCGCGCTCGCCGCGGGCGCGCTCGCTGGAGCGTGCACGTCGCGGCCACCTGCAAAGGACGACGCGCCCTCGGGCCCCTACGAGGTGGTGGACGGCTGGCCACGCATCCCTGAGGGGATTGTGTTTGGCCCAGCGCTCGACGTCGCGGTCGACGCGCGTGGGCGCGTGCTGGTCAGCCACGCGGCCGGGCGTACGTCAGGGAATGACGCGCCGATCACCGAGCCGACCGTCCTGGTCTTCGATCCGGAGACCGGGGAGCTGCTCGACGCGTGGGGAGAAGGGCTGTTCATGTACCCCCATGGAATCGAGGTCGATCGAAACGACTTCGTGTGGGTGACGGACTCCGAGCAGAACCGGGTGTTCAAGCTGACGGCGGAGGGGGACCTGGTCATGACCCTCGGCGAGGCGCCATGATGCGCGTTGGCGCGTGGCTCCTCGTGCCGCTCGTGGGGATCGGGTGCGCGACGAGCCCGGAGCAGCTCGACCGACCCACGAACGTCGCCTTCGGCCTGGACGGAGACGTCTACGTGGCGGACGGCTACAACCACGCGCGCATCGCGCGCTTCTCCGAGAGCGGCGAGTTCCTGATGGAGTGGGGCGAGAAGGGCTTCGGGCGAGGGCAATTCGACACGCCCCACGGCATCGTCACGGACGACGAGGAACGGGTTTACGTGGCAGACCGGGAGAACGCGCGCGTCCAGGTCTTCGATGCGGACGGCCGCTACCTTGCGCAGTGGAAGAGCGCCGCACTGGGGCGGCCGTGGGCGATCACGTTCGGGCCTGACCGGCATGTATACGTGGTCGACGGGGGGGACCAGGATCCGGAGCGGCCGCAAGGGCATGTGCTGCGGCTCAACCTCGATGGGGAGATCGTGGACCGCTGGAGCACGTCCGGAGACGGCCCCGGGGAGCTCGACTGGGGGCACGGGATCGCGGTGGGGCAGGACGGAAGCGTGTACGTGACCAGCCTGAGGGGCCGCGGCGTGCAGAAGTTCCGGAGGACGAAGTGAGCGGAAGAGCGCGCGCACTCGCGTTCGCCGCGGTCGCCGCCGGTGGAGCGCTCGCGCCGGCGCCAACCTGGGCGCAGGGGACAGGCGACATGCCGATGCGACCTGCGGACCGGGGTTATGTTGCGATATACGGCATCTTTTCAGCCTCGCCGCAGAGCAGGGAGCTGGCGACGACCCATATCGCTCCCCAGGTCGCGGCGGGCGTTCGCCTGACCCGCTGGCTGAGCGCAACCACGGACGTGACCTCGGCCTGGACCACGTTTCAGGTGGAGGGCGAGGCGCGGCGCTCGTCATTTCGCTTCGGGAATCCGTTCGTGACCGTACAGGCGGCGCTGCTCGAGGAGCGAAAGCGCTCGATCTACGCCGGGTTGGGGGTTGCGCCGCCGGTGACGACGTTTCCTGGAACGATCCCGGAGAACACGGACGTCGAGTACAATTATGCGGTCGCAACGGCCGCGCGCGGGTTCGCGGATTGCTGGATGTGGGCGCCGAACGCGATCCCGATCACGCTGTTGCTCCGCAGCCGGACGGAGCTGTGGAAGCCTGTGGTCGTTGGCGCCGAGCTGGATCCCGCCGTGCTCGTTTCTGTGAACTCCAATCCGTCGCGGCTGGCGGTCGCGGCCGCTGCACACGCTGGTGTAAGGATGGGGCCACTGACGCCCGGGCTGCGGCTGCAGTTGTTCGCGCAATCGTCGCCGCTCGCCGGGCGAGATTTCTCGCAATGGGCGGCGATCTTGTATGCGAACGCGGACTTCGAACCGGCGTTCGTTCGCTCCCAGGTTGCCATCAATCTGGACGCGCCGTTCGGCCTCGCGGGACAACGCGGTGCGACCGTCTGGGGGGCATCGCTGGGGGGCGGAGTCCACCTGTAGGAGAGCACCAGCTACCCGACCCACGTCACGTCAAGTCATGACCACGGCAACGACGGCAGCAGCACGCGAACTATGCCCGCAACCTGACCCAGGTTGGCAACGGCAGCAACCTGATCCAGCAACCTGACCCAGGTTTGACCCAGGTTGAGGTTTGACCCAGGTTGCTAACGGCGGCAGAAACCTGCCCCACCGACACACCTCGCGCGAGCGACAACCAATGCTCAACAGTGGCGACGCGACGACACGCCCGACCTGCGTGGCGCAACAAGCCTTGGTTGGCGAAGGTGGCGGAGAGGGTGGCGGCCGCCACCGATGCGGACGCTATGCGGACGTCGAGATCCACGAAACTCAGCTTCCTTTAGTCTGGCACGGCGCTTGATGTCTCCCGTCCGACCATGAGCCAGCCCCGCGCAATCGTCCCCGGTGCGACCTATCTCCTCACGCGCCGCGTCCTGCGAAGGCATTTCCTCTTGCGTCCCGATTCAGCCATCACACGGCTCGTGATTTACACTTTGGCTGTATCAGCTCGCCGCCATGGTATCCTCGTGCACGCGCTCTGCGTGATGTCCACACACCTTCATCTCGTCGTTACCGATACCCAAGGCCAGCTCCCACGCTTTCTTCAACAGTTTCATCGCCTTGTCGCGCTCGGAACCAAGGTTCTGCGCGCTTGGGAGGGTCCGATGTGGTCCCCTGGGGCAGCCAGCGTGGTGCATCTGGCGACACGAGATGCTCTGGTGGAAAAGATAGCTTATACCCTTGCGAATCCAGTAACCGCTGGACTCGTACAGCATGCGCACGAATGGCCGGGAGCAAAGACGCGCGCGGACGATCTCGGCAGCGGCGAGCTGCACGCGAAGCGACCTGATGCATATTTCGACCCCAAAAACCCTCAATGGCCCGAAGAGGCCGCACTTCCGATCACACTTCCACCGTCTGTGCCGGATATCGACGCCGACAATTTTCGCCGCCAGATAACAGATAAGCTCGAGCAGTACGAGCAGCAAGCTCGCGCAACCGCACAAATGAATAGATTTGACTTCCTCGGCGCCGCTCGCGCGTGCGAGGTTTCACCCTACGAACGTGCGACGAGCATCGAGCCGCTTCGCGAGTTCAATCCGACGTTTGCGGTGGGTCGAGGGCATACGGAGGAGCGAAAGGCTGCTATTGCTGTCAGGCACGCATTTCGAATCGCCTATCGGCAATCACTGCAGCAATGGCGAGACGGCGCACGCAGCGCAGTATTTCCTGCAGGAACATGGTGGATGCATGTATTTCACGGAGCTGCCGTCAACGACCGGGAGCTCGTAGCAGCGTAGACGCATCACGAGAACCAGTTCCCGTGAGACGATGAGGTACACGAGCCAGGTCAGGCTGACGTCTGGTTGAAAGCTGAAGCTTGGCATAACCACGGTCGGGGCCGGAGCGGAGGGCCGTGGCGCGGCGGCCCGGCTGGACCCGGACGGGGTCGCGGCGGTCGTCGGGTCGGCTTCCGCTCGGAGCAACCACGGTCCGGTCTGGCCCCTGGCGGGAAACGCGGAATCGCGAGGAACGTACCGTGGACGGCTGGTACCGGCTGAAAGAACAAGCCTGTCAAGCAGAAGAAGCCGCGGCCACATCTCGGTCGACCGAACGCCTATGACGTCGGCGATCCAGGGTGTTGGCTCCCGAGCCTGTGGCGACAGGGCCTTCTGAAGATGTGAGCGGCGGGCTCCGAACCTGCACCGGTGCGACCTCCACCTGCCCACCGGCATGGTCGGCGAGGGGCGCCTCAATGATTGACCAAGCGAGTACCCGCGCATCGCCGACGCTGAGGTCGGGCGTCCGCATCGCTATAGTTACGCCATCAATGTCTCCTGGGTGCGAGCGGCGGACCAGAGTGCGAGCTACAAGTACGACCTGCGCCACGGAGCAACTTGGCCTCGCCACCGCTTCCCGGCGGGATACACATGCGGCGAGCCGATATTCGTGCACCGAAGTCATGGCGGCACGGCTGACACCGGGGACGATGGTTACCTGATGACGTTCGCGCACGATTGCGGTCGCGGCACGAGCTATCTCTCGATCCTTGACGCCGCCAACCTCGAGGCCAGCCCGGCCGCCCCCGTCCGCGTCCCCCGGGGTTCCACGGCAAACTGGGTCCCAAGCTCGTAGACCAGCCTCCTCGTGACCCGCGGCCCACGCACGCGGCCCATTCACCAGGCGGGGCGGCCCGCAACCTGGGCGGGACGGCGCAACCTCGGTCGGTCGAAGCCGGTCGCAACCTCGGTCAGCTCGAGGAGATCGAGGATCGCGCCACGCCGAGCGGGCCGGGTCGACGGGGCTGGGTCGGGGGTTGGGGTCGACGTCCCTCGGCGGCGGTCCGGTGGTCTCCCAGGTTCACGCGCCCAAGGTTCACGCGCCCAAGGTTCACGCGCCCAGGTTAGGTTCAGGCGCCCAGCACGGTCGGCTCACGCCTCACGACCCCCCTCCCCATGCTAGACCGCGCTGCGTCGATGCCCCCCGAGCGCCCCCTCTTCGCCGCCTCGAGCCCCCCGCTGACCGCCACCATGGGCGAGCTAGCACGCAACCTTGACGAGCTCGCCTCGAACGACACCGACGGGAGCGGCGCCCCCGCTTCCGCACCGACCGACCACGAGCCGCTCCCGTCGTTCGACCTCCCCGCGGACCGCCGCGTCGTCACGCCCCGTGACATCGCCGCAGAGCTCGCCGCTGCCCCGCCTGGCACGCTCCACATCACGGGCGCCGCCGGCTCGGCCGGCGCCCTCGTCATCCGTCGCCTCCTTGCTGCCGCGCCCGGCCGCCGGGTCGTCGCCTTCACCCCCGATGTCGACAGCGCCCGGGCTCTCGCCGCCGACGCCTCGTTCCTGCTCGCCGATCGGGACGCCGACGCCGCCGAGGCCGCCGGTGCCAGCGCCTTCGGCAGCGTCCTTCTCTACGTGCCGAACGAGGCCAGCCCGTACGCGGACGTCAACCCGGATCGACGCGGCGCGCAGACTCGCCTGGCCACGCTCTTCCACCTCGGCATGGACCTACCGTGGTTGGTCCTCGTCTGCCCCATCACCGCGCTCGCTCGCAAGGTCGTCCCCAAGGACGAGATCACCGAGCATGCCGAGCTCGTCATCGCCGAGCAGGAGATGGATCGCGACGCGCTCTCCGCCCGCCTCGGCGCCTCCGGCTACGTCCGCAGCCCGCTCGTCGAAGACCCCGGCTCGTTCGCCGTGCGCGGCGCTCTGCTCGACGTCTGGGCCCCGTCCGCCGAGCTGCCGGTGCGCATCGACTTCTACGGCGACATCATCGCGTCGATCAAGACCTTCAACCCCGACGACCAGCGCACGGTCGCCGACGTGAAGGAGGTCTGGCTCCCGCCGGCGCGCGAGGCAATCCTCACGCCTGAAAACGTCGAGCGCGCTCGCCAGCGCGTCCGTGCTGCGTGCGACGCCATCGATTTCCCCTCGACGAAGGCGCGGGCCCTCGTCGACGACGTCGCCAGCGGCCGCGCCTTCTTCGGGGCCGAGGGCTACCTGCCCGGCTACGTCGACCTCGCCTCCTTTGCCTCGTACCTGCCAGGCGACGCGCTCGTCCTCCTCGAGGACCCGGCCTCCCTCACCGCCGCCCTCCGTGACGAGCTCGGTCGCGCCGCCGCCGACCGGAGCCACAAGGATCGCGAGCCGCACTTCCCGCTCGGCGCCTTCTACGATGACGAGGCGCACGTCGCCTCCTGGCTCGGCGTGCGCACCGTGGTTGCGCTGCACCGCACCGGGGTTGAGGGCGCCACGGAGGACCCGGGTTCGCTGGAGCGCTTCGAGGTCGTCCCCGAGGACGCACCCTCGCTCGCCACGCGCGACCAGTCGGATCTGGAGCGCGCCATCAAGGCGGCCCGTACCTCACGGGGCAAGCACGGTGCCCTCGATCCCCTCGTCCGCCGCGTGGTTGCCTGGCAGGAAGCGGGCCTGCGAGTGCTCATCGCGGCGCGCGCCCAGACCCAGGTTGAGCGGCTGGTCACCCTGCTCCGCCACCGCGACGTGCGCGTGAAGGCCAACCTGGGTCCGTTCGACCCCTCCTACCTCGACGGCAGCAGCTCGGCGGCGCCGCGCGACACGGCCCTCGTTGTGGTGGGCTTCCTCGCGCGCGGCGTCATCGCTCCGGCGGAGGGGATCGCGCTCGTCACCGAGGAGGAGATCTTCGGTGCTCGCGCCCACCGCCGCGCCGCCCGCGCCGCTGCGTCCTCGACGAAGCCGTCCCAGGCGTTCCTCGAGGACCTCCGGAACCTCGGCGTCGGGGACTACGTCGTCCACGTCGATCACGGCATCGGCCGGTATCTCGGCCTCGTCCACAAGCAGGTCGGCTCAACCACGGTCGATCTCATCGCCGTGGAGTACGCCGGGGGCGACAAGCTCTACCTGCCGGTCTACCGCCTGAACCAGATCCAGAAATTCAGCGGAGGCGAGGGCACCCCGAAGCTCGACCGGCTCGGCGGGCAGACGTTCGCCAAGACCAAGGCGCGGGTCGAGAAGAGCGTCCGCAAGATGGCCGACGAGCTCCTGCGCCTCTACGCCGAGCGCCGCGCCGCCACCGCGGAGCCCATCTCGCCGCCGGACGACGACTACCGCGCCTTCGAGGCGACCTTCCCGTTCGACGAGACGCCCGACCAGGCCCGGGCGATCACCGAGGTCGCGGCCGACCTCGAGTCCGGCCGTCCCATGGACCGCCTCGTCTGCGGCGACGTCGGGTTCGGAAAGACCGAGGTTGCCATCCGCGCCGCCTTCCGCGCCGCCAACGCGGGCAGGCAGGTCGCCGTGCTCTGCCCAACCACGGTGCTCGCGCAGCAGCACTACCTCAGCTTCAAGTCCCGCATGGCCTCCTACCCCATCGAGGTCCGCGCCATGTCCCGCTTCCAGACCAAGCAGGAGCAGGACGAGGTGTCCCGCGGCCTCCGGGACGGCAGCGTCGACGTCGTGATCGGCACGCACCGCCTGCTCTCGAAGGACATCCACTTCAAGCGGCTCGGCCTGCTCGTCGTCGACGAGGAGCAGCGCTTCGGCGTCACCCACAAGGAGCGCATCAAGGCCCTCAAGACCAACGTCGACGTCCTCACGCTCTCGGCCACCCCCATTCCCCGCACCCTCCAGATGGCGGTCTCCGGCCTCCGCGACATGTCGATCATCACCACCCCCCCGGTCGACCGGCGCGCCATCCGCACCGTTGTCACGCGCCACGACGAGGCCGTCATCCGCGAGGCGGTGCTCCGCGAGCTCGGCCGCGGCGGCCAGGTCTTCTACGTCTACAACCGCGTCGAGGGCCTCTACGAGCGCGCCGCACGCCTCGCCGAGCTCGTCCCGAGCGCCCGCATCTGCGTCGCGCACGGCCAGATGAGCGAGCAGAACCTCGAGCAGGCCATGCTCGACTTCGTCGAGGGGCGCTACGACGTCCTCTGCGCCACCGCCATCATCGAGAGCGGCCTCGACATCCCCCGCGCCAACACCATCCTCATCGACCGCGCCGACATGTTCGGCCTCTCGCAGCTCTACCAGCTCCGCGGCCGCGTCGGCCGCGCCAAGGAGCGGGCCTACTGCTACCTCATCGTCCCGCCCCCGAACGCCATGACCGACGAGGCTCGCGCCCGCATCGAGGCCCTCGAGCGCCATACCGAGCTCGGCTCCGGCTTCCAGATCGCCTCGCTCGACCTGGAGCTGCGCGGCTCCGGCGACCTCCTCGGCGCCGAGCAGAGCGGAACCGTCGCCCAGGTTGGCTTCGAGCTCTTCTGCCAGATGCTCGACGAGGCCGTGCACGAGCTGCGCGGCGAGCCCGTGGTTCACGACGTCGACACCGAGCTCTCGTTCGACGCCGACGCGCTTCTGCCAGAGGAGTACATTTCCGACGTTGGCGTACGCCTCTCGCTATACAAGCGGTTCGCTGGCGCTGGCGGGGCCGAGGACGTGCAGGACCTCGCCGTGGAGATGGAGGACCGCTTCGGCCCGCCGCCGATCGAGGCGCGCCGGTTCGTCCACCTCATGCGGCTCAAGACCGAGCTGCGGCGGCTGAAGGCGCTCGCTTGCGAGGCGAGCGCGAAGGGGGTCACGCTGCACCTGCGCGAGGACACGCCGCTCGATCATGCCAAGGTGCTCAGGCTGGTCCAGCCGAAGGGCTCGCCTTATCGGCTCTCGCCCGATATGAGGCTGTCCCGTCGCGCCAGGGATGGTGAGGTCTTCACGAGCGGTCTGGAGGCGACCGACAAGCTCCTCAGCGAGCTTGCTGGCTGCCTCAAGGACGGCGCCTGAGCGCCGATTCCGTCGGTAGCGTGAAGCCGCACCGTGGTTCGGTCCGCCGACCCGCACCGTGGTTCGGTCCGCCGCACCGTGGTTCGGTCCGCCGACCCGCACCGTGGTTCGGTCCGGACCCGCCGACCCGCACCGTGGTTCGGTCCGCCGCACGCCGACCCGCACCGTGGTTCGGTCCGGACCCGCCGACCCGCACCGTGGTTCGGTCCGGACCCGCCGACCCGCACCGTGGTTCGGTCCGCCGCACGCCGACCCGCACCGTGGTTCGGTCCGCCGCACCGTGGTTCGGTCCGCCGCACCGTGGTTCGGTCCGCCGACCCCCCACCCACGCGGCTCCCGGGGTGCACCGCCCCGACCGCGGCCTTCCTCAGGGGCCGGCCGTGATCACCACCGATGCCGCCGACCGCTGCGACGGCCCGTGGTGGACGGCCTCGATGTTGTTCCCGTCCGGATCGAGCACGAAGGCCCCGTAATACCCCGGGTGGTAATGCCGCTCCCCGGGAGCACCGTTGTCACGGCCTCCCGCCGCGAGCGCCGCCTCGTGGAAGCGGTGCACCTGCTCCCGGTCCGCCGTCTGGAAGGCCAGGTGCACGCGCGACACCGGCCCGCCGTCGCTCGGCGAGACGAACAGCTCGTCCGCGGTGAAGTAGCCCGGCCCCTCCCGAGCCGGATCGCGCCCGAGCGCCTGCAGCACCGCACTGTAGAAGCGCTTGCTCTGCTCCAGGTCGGCGACGCGGAGATGAACATGGTCGATCAGCCTACCCACGTGGAATTGCATGGCGTCAGTGCCTACTACGGCGCCGCGCGCGCTGGAAGCGCGCGACGCGAAGGCGACGTGGCGCTCCCCTGGTGATAATCTCCCGTGATGGGAGGGAATGGATGACCGATCGCCCGGATCGCCAGCGGCTCGAGGCGCTCCAGCGGAGCGTCATGACAAGCTGGTACAGCCCGTTCCAGCTCGCCCGCTCCGCGCTCGACATGATCGTCTCCCGCCTGATGGGCGCGCGCGGCGACTTCCGGCTTATCGAGGCGATCGCGGGGCCCCAGCCGCCCTTCGACTATGCCGTCCGAAACGGCGCCACGCGCGACGAGCTCTGGGTCGACTACGTGGCGGACACGGGCGATGGCTTCAACCCGACATACGCGATCGCGAGCCTGCTCGCCCGGCCGTCGCTCTCGCTGGGCGCGCGGGAGACGAAGCGCGGAGAGGTGCTGATCATGGGCGGGGACCAGGTGTACCCCTCGGCCACGCGGCAGGCGTACTGGACGCGCCTCGTCGAGCCCTACGCGGCCGCGCTCCCGAAGGCCGACGTCAAGGAGCCGCCGCACCTGTTCGCGATCCCGGGCAACCACGACTGGTACGACGGGCTGATGAGCTTCATGCGCCTCTTCGGCCAGAAGCGCACGCTCGGCGCGTGGAAGACGCTCCAGTCCCGGAGCTACTTCGCGCTGAAGTTACCTCACGGCTTCTGGCTGCTCGGCGTGGACATCCAGCTCGAGGCCGACATCGACCAGCCGCAGATCGAGTATTTCTGCCGTCTGGCGAGGCACGAGATGCGCGACGGCGACCGCGTGGTCCTCTGCACCGCCGAGCCGGACTGGGTGAAGGGCGCCATCTACAACCCCGATCTCCAGAGCAACCTCGCGTTCTTCGAGAAGCAGCTCGCCGACGCGCGGCCCGGGGTCGAGGTCGTCGCCCGCATCGCCGGCGATCTTCACCACTACCGCCGTCACGAGTCCGCGGACGGCCGGCAGAACATCATCGCCGGGGGCGGCGGCGCGTTCCTCCACCCGACCCACGGCGAGCCGGTCACGGAGGTCCGCTCCGGCGCGGGCGCGGACCAGCGCATCTACACCCTGAAGACCTCGTTTCCATCAGAGTCGGAGTCGCGACGGCTCACCTGGCGCAACGTCCTGTTCGCTCGATACAACCTCGGCTTCTGGCCCGCCGCCGCCTTCGTCTACATGCTCTCTTCCCTCACGCTGCCGCGCCCCGGGCCGGGCGCCGTGGCGTGGGTCCTCATCGTCCTGCTGCTGTTCATCATCTTCACCGACACGCACCGGGTCTGGTATCGCCGGCTCGCCGGCTCGCTCCACGCCTGCGCGCACCTCGGGGCCGCGCTGGGGCTCACCTACCTCGGCGGCGCGCTTCTCCGCGTCGATGTCCGGAACCTCCATTGTCTGTGGAGCATCCTCGGCGTGACGCTCTTCGTCGGCCTGACCGGCGCCGCGGTCGGCTCGACGCTCATGGGTGTCTATCTCCTGATCTCGCTCAACGTCGCGCGGCGGCACGGCAACGAGGCGTTCTCGGCGCTCCGCATCGAGGACTACAAGAACTTCCTGCGCATCCACGTCCACCCCGCGGGGCTCACCATCTACCCGATCGGGCTGAGGAGGGTGCCGCGCGCGTGGAAGGTGGCCGAGGATCGCGGGCCCGGCGAGCCGTACTTCGCCCCCGCCCGCGGCGCGCTCACGCCGGAGCTCATCGAGGAGCCGATCACGATCCCGATCGCGCCGCAGCCTCGCCGGAGCGGCCGGCTCACGACCGACTCCACCGCCGCAGCGCCCTGCGAGCGCGCCGTCAACGAGCCGCATGAGCCGCGCGAGCCGCGGAGCCGCCCCTCTGGAGCAGGCGCGACGTCGGAAGCCGGCGCGCTCGATCGGTGAGGGCTGGCGCGCCGGTCGTGGCGCGCGCAGGCGGCATCGTCGCTCGTGGCGAGCGCAGGCGGCAGCGTCGCTCGTGGCGAGCGCGCAGGCGGCATCGTCGCTCGCGGCGCGCGCAGGCGGCAGCCAGGGGGACGACGCCCGCCGCATGAGGCAGATCGCCTCATGTCGGGACATTCTGCCGTTCTCGTGAGGGCACATCCGCACCGGCCGGGGCGATCGAGCAGGGCCTCTCTCTGGACTGCCCTGCTCGCGGGGGCTTCGTGGCCCTGTCTGCGCGCGTGTCCGGCGGCCGTGCGGCGAGCCGCGCCGTCAGGGTGAGGCGGCGAGGTTGGGGAGCGTCGGCGCGGCGGGGGGCGGGCAGATGGCGCGTTGTTCCCCGGGGGGCGCGAGCGGATCCTGGCCTTCCCTCGGGCACGAGCGCGGGCCGTTGGCGATGGCGTCCTGCTCGCGATCCTCCGGGGTCCATTCGCGGTTGATGCTGGGCGCGTTCGCGAGCCCCTCGGCGCACGCCGTGGAAGCGGCGACGAGGAGCAGCGCGAGCGCGGAGCGAATCAAGGGGCAAAGAGATCGTTCCATGGGCACATCCCATCTCCCCGTGGCGCCGGCGCTGGTGGCGCCGGTGCACGGAAGTCGTCAGGGTTTCCCGACGAGGGTTCACGGTCCGTGCCAGGCCGAGGTTGTCGGGCCGTCCGGGCTGCCGGACGGCCCATCGCCGCCGGCCTCCGCCTCTGGAGGCGGCCGAGCCGAGCGCGGAGACGGGCGGCTGCAAGCTCGACCTGAAGCGCCGCGTGTGGCTTGCGTCCACGCCGCGCTGCCCAAGGTGGTGGGCGCGGGGGTCTGTGCGGAGCGCGACCCCGGAAGGAGTGTCGATATGGCGAGGGACGTCATCGAGGTGCTCAACGACCTCATCCAGCTCGATCGCGACGCGATCGCCGCGTACGACCAGGCCATCGGGGCGTGCGAGCACGCTCGTATCAAGGAGATGCTCGCGCGGTTCAGGGATGACCACGCGCGCCATGTGGTGGATCTGAGCGGCCAGGTGACATCGCTCGGCGGCATCCCCGCGCAGACCCGCGACCTCAAGGGCAAGCTCATCGAGGGGTTCACGGCGATCACGAGCATGGGGGACCAGAGCGCGCTCCTCGCGATGCGCGGCAACGAGGAGCTCTCGAACCGGCTGTACCAGGCGGCGTTGAACGAGGGCCTCACGACCGAGGCGCGGGTCATCGTGGAGCGCAACTACGACGATGAGCAGCGGCACCTCGCGTGGATCAAGGACGCGCTGTCGCGGAAATTCTGGGAGCAGGCCGCCTAGTCGGGCGCTCGGCCCGGGGCGGCGGAGAACACGACCTGAAGCAGGTTCTACGGTGGGGGTAGTATGAAGTTGAATCGGTCCATCCATCTCGCGCTCGCCATGGGCGCGCTCGCGGCCGTGCCGGCGCTCGCGGCCGCTCAGACGGGCAGCACGAGCCCGCCGCAGCAACGCGAATCGGGCACCCCGGGCGCGGCGCAAGGCGGCGGCGCGCAGCAGGGCGGCAGCGCGCAGGGCGGCAACGCACAGCAGCAGGGCAACCCGCCTGGCGCGAGCGGCGGGCAGCGCGCACAGCAGCAGGGACAGGGGCAGAAGAAGCAGGCCATGAAGCTCCAGGAGCAGATCTCGTTTCAGGTCGAGGACGGGTGCACGTACACGGCATCCGTGAACGGCCGGATCGAGCAGGCAGCGGCCGGCAAGTCGCAGCCGCTTCCGGGCAGCCCGGGCGGCCAGCCTGGCGGCGGCAGCCAGGGGCGAGGCGGCGCCGGCGCGCAGGGCCAGACCGGAGGCGCGGCGCAGGGGCCGGCTGGCGGCAGCCAGGCTCAGGCCGGCGGCGCCCAGGATCGCGGCCACGACACCGGCGGCAGCCAGGCGCGCGCCGGCGCCGCTCAGGGTCGCGGCCAGGATACCGGCGGCAGCCAGACACAGGCCGGCGCCGCTCAGGGTGGCAGTCACGCTCAAGCCGGCGCCGCTCAGGGTCGCGGCCAGGATACCGGCGGCAGCCAGACACAGGCCGGCGGCGCTCAGGGTGGCAGCCACGCTCAAGCTGGCGCCGCTCAGGGTGGCAGCCAGGCCAGAGCAGGCACCGGCGACCAGGAGAAGGTGAAGCCCAACCTCACGGTCTCCGCCTCCATGAGCTGCCCGAACGCGCCCGCCGTGCGCATCACGGACACGCTGAAGACGGACACCGCCGTGTCCCGCTCGGAGCTCGAGGAGATGATCTCGAAGCGCGCGAGCATCGCGACCGAGAAGAGCGGGCGCTTCTGCATGTACGTGCCGCAGTTCGAGCTGACGCGCGAGCGGCTGAGCGGAAAGGGCATCGCCCAGCTCTGTCGCGTGCCCGCGCCAGATCAGAAGCAGGGTATGCGTTAGTTGCAGAAGGGGGGAGAGGGCGATCCTGGAGGCGCGCGCCTCCAGGATCGTTCGCGGATAGAGCCGCCGCACGCGTGGGCGCGGCGGCTCACGCGCACGAGGAACCGATCAGATCGGAGGGCAGGGCGTCAGCCGGCCGATCACGTAGGGCCGCGCCGTGGGCGTGTAATAAGTAGCGCCAGAGGTGACACTCCAGGTGAAGCCGTAGCCCACCAGGCTGTCCGAGAGATCGCTGTAGAGGCGCAAGAAGGCCGTCCCCTCCCCCGCGGTGAAGACGCCACCGACGCACCGGCTGTCGGGAAAGCTCGCGCTGCAGCCATGGCTCGTGGTGGTGGAATCAGCGATCGGCACTGCCCACTGCTTCGTGCCCGCGTAGACCGGGTTCAACGCCGAGATCGGGGTCGCCGAGCCCGTGATGATCGCGGTGTGCGCGGAGGAGGAGGACGTCCCCGTGCCGATAACGAGCACGTCGCCCGCTGCGATGCCGCTGGCAGTCGTGATCTTCGTGATGTGGTTCCCGGCGTCGAAGTTCGTGTAGTACTGCGACGAGTTCGGGCTGGTCGATCCCCAGAGGACGGCGATATCGGTGGGCGTGTAGCCGAACGCCGACTTCTGGACCGCTGTGAAGAACACGGCGCCGCTCGACACCGACGGAGTGACCGTATCAGCGACAAAATCGAGCGCGGTATCGGAGATATCGGAGCACGCATCCGCGGGGGCGGAGCCGAACGCAACGAGAGAAACAGCAGCAGACGCCATCAGGAGACGAGCCACATTGCTGAGCATGAATTACCTCGGTTGACGGTTACTACGTTGCAGTTCCGCAGGCCGAGCAGATTCGGTAGAGGTGGTCGATCGGTCGTAGCCAGAGAATCGCACCTGGTCGGGTCGAGCCTAGCATCCAACGTTTACTTCCCAAACACGGCTCCCGTCAACACACTTCTGGCAGGACCCGAGTCAAAGACTCATTTTGATAGGCTCATGTAGGACACAAGAGCTTTTCGGAGGTCACTGCCGGACAGTGTCCACCGTTTGAACGAAGCCTCGACTCACCGTCTCGGCCATCACGCCGCTGACGCCGTGCGCCAACATCTCCGGAGGGAGCGGCTCATCGATCGGGCGATCCCGGAGATTGGTTCTGCTGGAATCCAGCAGCACGCCACACGCTGAGGGCCGGAGCCGCATTGCGCGGCCGTGACGGTGGCGGCCAGGACGTCCCGGCGACCGGGCGCGGTTGACGGTGGCGCGCGGGGCTCCAGGTGACGGTGCGATCGACAGGAGGTCCACGATGACGAAGCGACCGAGCCGTCCTTACGAAAAGGATTCGCGCTGCTGGCCCGGCTACGAGCCGGTGCCCGGCAAGCAACCGCACGAGCAGGGAAGCTGCCGCAAGAAGCCCGCGAGCAGGAACGGAGGGGTCGAGGTCGACCGAGAGGAGGCCCGCCGCAAGGCCGAGCAGGCGGCCGGAGGGCCGGAGGAGCGAGCCGCCATCAAGAAGAAGAGCAGCTCACCCGAGGTGCGCGCCGAGGGACGGCGGACGGCGAGGCGCGCGGGCAGCGCGACGGCGCGCACGAAGGGCGCGGCCGCGAGGAGTGCGCCCAGCAAGCGCGCCGCCTCCAAGAGCACGCCCCGCAGGCGCCCCGCCTCCAAGAGCACACCCAGCAAGCGCGCCGCCTCCAAGAGCACGCCCAGCAAGCGCGCCGCCTCCAAGAGCACGCCCAGCAAGCGCGCCTCCTCCAAGGGCACGCCCCGCAGGCGCCCCGCCTCCAAGAGCACATCCAGCAAGCGCGCCACCTCCAAGAGCACATCCAGCAAGCGCGCCGCCTCCAAGAGCACGCCCAGCAAGCGCGCCGCCTCCAAGAGCACGCCCAAGGGCAGCCCGCGCTCCCGCTCATCGGCGCGCTCCGGGTGAGCGGCAGTGAGGGACGGGCGCGCCCGGGCTGACCGTGGGACGGGCACCGAGCGCGGTGTGGGGCTGCCACTGGACCGGAGGGACTCCACACGACGGCGAGAAACGGGCAGAGGTCTGCGGTCGTATCCTCCCGCCTCCCCACCTTGATGCTCGCATCGGGGCACTGCCGAGCGACGCGAGGCGGCTTCAGGCGGCCGCCTCGCTCCGATGCCTCGCGCCCGTCACGGCAGTTCATCCGGCACCGGCACCCGCGACGGCCGCCACCGGGCGCCGTTCGTCCCGGGTCGCGCTGGTCGGCACCCGGCCCCGGGCCACGTCGGCGCGCTATCGTCGTCTGGCCACGGCAGCGGCCGCTGTCCTGGATGTGTGAGCTATCGAGAGCGCCCGGGAGCGGTGGGCACGCGCCGACGCGCAGCGACCCACGCCCCGGTGTGTGGTGATGGAGAAGGGGTCACTCCGAGAACGGCAAGCAGGACGTCAGCTTGCCGATGGCGTAGGGGCGCGTGGTGGGCGAATAGTAGGTAGCGCCCGAGGTGACGCTCCAGCTGTAGCCCAAGAGGTTTCCTGAGAGATCGGTGTAGAGGCGCATATACGCCGTCCCCGTCCCCGCCGTGAACGTGCCTCCGGTGCACGCCCCCGACCAGCGGCTGTCCGGGTAGCTGACGCTGCAGCCGTGGGACGAGGAGGTCGCGTCGGCGATCGGCACGGCGTACTGCTTCGTGTTGGCATACACCGGGCTGATGGCCGGCGAGATCTGCGTCGCCGGCCCCGTGATGACCGCTGCATGGCCGCTGTACGTGACGGTACCCGACGAGTTGAGCACGTGGTTGATGGCCAGGAGGTCGCCAGCGGCGATATCGACGACGTTCGTGACCTGTGTGAAATAGTGCTCCGCGATGATGTTGTCGTAGTAGATATGGGAATTCGGGCTGGTCGAGCCCCAGAGCACGGCGATGTCGGTGGCCGTGTATCCCGATTGATCCCTCATGGCGCGCGTGAAGAACGGAGCGCCGTTGGACACCGGTGTTCCAGCCGTGATGAGAGCGAGCGCCGCGTCCGCGACATCACTGCACGCCTCGGCCGGAGCGGAGCCGAGCGCCACGAGAGAAGCAGCAGCGGAGACCATCAGAAAACGAGCGACGTTGCTGAGCATCAGTTACCTCGGTTGACGGTTATGAGGTTGCCGTTCCGCAGGCCGAGCAGATTCGGTCCAGGAGGTCGATCGGTCACAACCAGAAAGTGGCACCTGGTCGGGTCGAGCCTAGCATCCAACATCTACTGCCTATACCGGGCCACCGTCAACCCGCTTCGCCCCCATTATTCAGTCCGTGCATCGTTTTTCTGGGTTCATGTCGCACATATCAGCCATATCAGCCATATCAGCTCCCCGGTCCCCGGCAGCATGGCCGGGTGATGTCGACCGATGCATAAATGCCACACTCCATTGATTCGAGCGTCCATGCGGCAGACGCCACGCGCTGGCGCCTCAAGGAAACGGCCGGGAGGAAGCTCGGATCCGGATACTGAATCTCTGGATTCCAGCGACACTCCATGTATTTTACCATTCACACTGCAATCGCTCTGCGATAGGAGCGCCGGGCCAGCGCGCGCGTGGTGAGGGGCGAGGGGAGGAGCAAGAGAGAGGCACGCCTGGCGAGGCGCGCGCTCCTGCTCAGCTGACGTGGTCCGCGATGGCGCGGAGCGCCGCGAGGCGGCTCCTGGCTGCCGCCTCGCTCCCGCTCCCCTCCCCGCCTGAGCGCCTCAGTACGGCAGCTCATCCAGCACGGGCGCCTCGGGCGGCCGCCCCCGCGCGCCGTTCTTCCCATTCCCGAGCCGCGCCGTGTTCGGCACCCCCACGCCGGGCTGCGTCGCCTCGCCGTCGTCCTCCAGCCCCGGCAGCGGCTGCGCCATGGGCCGCCGCCCGGTGAAGCGGAGGTCCCGCGCGATCACCTCCGTGCGGTAGCGCCTGACCCCGTCCTTCTCGTAGCTCGACGTGCGCAGCCCGCCCTCGATCAGCACGCCGTCTCCCTTGGTCAGGACCTTCGCGAGCGCCTCGGCGCGCGGGCCCCAGAACACGATGTTGTGCCACTCGGTGCGCTCCTTGGGCTCCTTGTTCTTGTCGACGAACGACTCGTTCGTCGCCATGCGCAGCTGGAGCACCGGCGTGCCGTTGCCGGTGTAACGCAGCTCCGGATCCGAGCCGAGATTGCCCATGAGAATCACCTTGTTCAGACCTTCATTCATGATGTGCTCCCTTCGACCGAGTGTCGTCATCTGTCGTCGTTCGCTGTCGTCTCGTCGTCTGTACCGTCTGCTGTCGCTCGTGTTCTTCTCTATGTTCGCCTGTCGTGGCGCGTCGCTCCTCGTGAGGCGCCATGTCGTCGTGGATGGCGAGGAGCGGGTCCGGCGGCGCCCCGTCACCGGACTCGCCCTCTCCGGGTCTCGCTCAGGAGTCCATCGCCGCGCTTCCTCCGGGCCGCGCCGGCGTCGCCGCGTCGACGGCGGCGCGAAGCGACGTCGCCAGGGTCGGTTTACCAACAAGCGCCTCGCGGGCGCGCTCCCTCCCCTGCCCGATGTGCTCGCCCGCGAACGACAGGTGCGCGCCGCTCTTCTCCACCACGCCGAGCTGGCAGGCGAAGTCGATGAGGTCCGCCGCGCCGTCGATGCCCGACCCCCAGCGGATGTCGAACTCGGCTTCTCGGAACGGCGGCGCCAGCTTGTTCTTCACCACCTTGACGCGCGTCCTCGATCCTATGGCCTCGTCGCTCACCTTGACCGGGCCCACCCGCCGCACGTCGAGCCGCACGCTCGCGTAGAACTTGAGCGCGTTGCCGCCGGTGGTCACCTCGGGGTTGCCGAAGACGACGCCGATCTTCTGCCGGAGCTGGTTGATGAAGATGAGCGTCGTGTCCGTGCGGTGGCATATGCCCGTGAGCTTGCGGAGCGCCTGGCTCATCAGCCGCGCCTGGAGCCCCATGTGCGAATCGCCCATGTCCCCCTCGATCTCGGCCTTGGGCGTCAGCGCGGCCACCGAGTCGACGACGATCACGTCGACGGCGCTCGAGCGCGCGAGCATCTCGACGATCTCGAGCGCCTGCTCGCCGTTGTCCGGCTGCGAGACGAGCAGCCGGTCGATGTCGACGCCGATCGAGCGCGCGTACGTGACGTCGAACGCGTGCTCGGCGTCGATGAACGCGGCGACGCCGCCGGCGCGCTGCGCCTCCCGCATCGCGTGGAGCGTCAGGGTCGTCTTGCCCGACGACTCCGGGCCGTAGATCTCCACGATGCGCCCGCGCGGGTAGCCGCCGATGCCGAGCGCCGCGTCGAGCGACAGCGAGCCGCTCCGGATCAGGCCGATGTCCCTGGTCTCACTCTCGTCGCTCAAGGCCATGATCGCCCCTTTCCCGAACTGCTTCTCGATGGTGCCAACAACGGTCTTCACGGTGCGGAGCTTCTCGGCGATCTCGGTCATCATCTTGGTTTCTCCTTTATCGAACGTGTCTGTCTTGCGTGTCTGTCTTGCGTGACGTGTCTGTCTTGCGTGTCTGTCTTGCGTGACGTGTCTGTCTTGCGTGTCTGTCTTGCGTGCGCGCCCCCGAGCGCGCGAGCTGCCGATACGGCGCGGCCGTCGGGGCGGCCGCGATCGCGCCCGCGTCGCCGGGGCGCAATGGTCCTTGGTCGCGTGGCGCGCTCAGGCGCCCGCTGCCGCGGCGGCGGGCGGCGGCCCGGAGGCGGCCTCGCGGTCGAAGAGCCGCGCGCCGATCGCCTCGGCCACGTGCGCCGCCCGCACGGCGCCGCTCCTGTCCATGTCGGCGATCGTCCGGGCGACCCGCAGCACCTTGGTGTACGCCCGCGCCGAGAGGCCGAGCCGCTCCACGGCCGACGCGAGCATGCGCGCCCCCGCGGCGTCCGGCATGGCGACGCGCGCGAGATCGCGCGGGCCCAGGCCGGCGTTGTGCGTCGCGACGACCTCGCCCGCCTCGAACCGCCCGCGCTGCGCGGCCCGCGCCTCGACCACGCGCGCCCGCACCGCCGCGGAGCTCTCGGCGGCGTGGAGCGACGGCCGGCCGTCGCCCTCGGCCGCGCGGAGCGGCGCGCACAGGTGCGCGACATCGACGGGGGGCAAGGCGATGTGCAGATCGATGCGATCGAGCAGCGGCCCGCTCAGCCGGGCGCGGTACGCGCGGACGCGGTCGAGGGCGCAGACGCAGCGATTGCCACGGTCGCCGTGGAAGCCGCACGGACAGGGGTTGATGGCGGCGACCAGGATCGGGTGCGCGGGGAAGACGACGCGGGCGCGGGCGCGGCAGAGGGCCACAGTGCCCTCTTCGAGGGGCTCTCGGAGGGCCTCGAGGACGCCGCGGCGGAACTCGAGCAGCTCGTCGAGGAACAGGCAGCCGTGGTGGGCCAGCGAGACCTCGCCGGGGCGGATCGGGTCGCCGCCGCCGACGAGCCCCGCGGCGCTCACCGTGTGGTGCGGCGCGCGGAAGGGGCGAGTCGCGACAAGGCCCCTGTCTGGCGAGAGCAGGCCAGCGACCGAGTGGATCGCGGTGATGTCGAGCGCCTCGTCATAGGACATCGGCGGCAAGATGGTGGGCAGTCGGCGGGCGAGCATGGTTTTGCCGCTGCCCGGGGGGCCCATCATGATGAGGTTATGTCCGCCGGCAGCCGCGATCTCGAGGGCGCGTCGCGCCCCGTGCTGACCGCGGACCTCGGCGAGGTCCACCGACGCGCCGCTCGGCTCGGCGGCGGCGGTGGCGATCGAGCCGGCGCCGGGAAGCGGCCTGCTCCCGCGGAGGTGCGCGACGACATGGCTCAGGTGCTCCGCGATGAAGACGTCGACGCCGGCCACGCTCGCGGCCTCGCGCGCGTTGCCCTGCGGAACGATCGCGCGCGGGATCCCCTGCTCCGCCGCGCCGCGCAGCGCCGGCAGGACGCCGCGCACCGGGCGCACGGCGCCGCTCAGGGAGAGCTCGCCGAGCAGGCCGATCCGGTCGAGGCCCTCGGAGGGGACCTTGCCGAGCGCCGCGAGCGCGGCGATCGCGATCGCGAGGTCGTAGGCGCCGCCGCTCTTCTTGAGGTCCGCCGGGGCGAGGTTCACGGTGATCACGTATTCGTCGAGCTCGACGCCGAGCTGCTGGAGCGCCGCGCGGACGCGCACGCGGCTCTCGCGCACGCTCGCCTCGGCGAGGCCCACCATCTGGAAGAACGACGGGCCGCGGCCCGAGTCGACCTCCACGCGGATGGGATGCGCGTCGAGCCCGAGCAGAGAGAACGTGAGCGCCGTGGCCTGCATGCCGGAGCCTCTTCGCGAACGGCGTGCCAGGCGGATAGGGCGGCAAATTCAGGGAACTGGCGGGCTGCAGGGGTGGCGGATGCGACAAAAGGGGTGGCGGCCGCCAGGGGGGCGGCGGCATCGCGACCTCACGAAGGGCGTGCCGACGCGGCAGCCATGGAGTCCCGCATCGGACGACGAAATAGCCAGTGTTCACTCCCCACCTCCCCTCTCTTGAGGTACATCCGCCCAGGTGCCGGGAACTGCTCACGAGGTCCTCATCGTCGCGCTGCGCGACCGTCCAGCCCTGCTCTCCGACCTCGTCGAGCGGCTCACCGGTCGCTCGCTGATCTCCTCGACCCGGCGCGGCCCGAGCTCGCCCTCTTCGCTGCCTGGGCGATGCACCACCGCCACGGGCCGGCGGCGCGCCGGATCGTCCTGCGCGCTTTGGAGCTGACGGAGCAGCACCACGACGAGCCGTTGCGAGAGGCCCAGGCGCGTGCGATCATCGCCGTGCTGAGCGACGCCATGCTCGCCACGCTCAGAGAGATGGCCATGGACCCCGACAAGATCCCCGAAACCGCGGCGTCTCGCCGCTTCCGGCTCTTCTTCGAGAAAAGGGGCAGGATCGAAGGAAAGGTCGAGGGCAAGGTCGAGGGCAAGCAGGAGGCCCTGCTCGCGGTCCTCACCGCGCGCGGCCTGCCGCCGACCAACCAGGAGCGGCTCCAGATCGCCTCCTGCAGCAGCGGCGCTGAGCTCGATCGGTGGATCGCGCGCGCGGCGACGGCAGCGTCCACGCGCGAAGTGTTCGCGCCCGCGCCGTCCAGGCCGGCGCGCCGATCCTCCGCCGCGACGCGTTCGCGCACTTCGGACCGTGAGCCGAGGGCGCGGAAGGCGACAAGACCCCAGAAGCCGGCGCGCTAGCTGGCGCTTCGCAGCGCCGCCCTCGCTGCCGCCGCGCAGCGCCGCCCTCGCTGCCGCCGCGCAGCGCCACGCTCGCTGCCGCCGCGCAGCGCCACACCAACGATAGCCCCCCTCAGCTCCGCCCCGTCGCCGTCCCCCGCGGCGGGAACCTCCTCACCCAGCGCCGAACGCGCTCGCCATGCGCACGTGGCTACCCGGGCGCGCGGTATCTCGCCACGACGATCGTGATGTCGTCGTCCGGGCTCGGACACCAGCCCTCGACCTCCTCCAGGATGCGGTCGCGGATCGCGCTGACCGGCGCCGCCTGGAAAGCCTCGATGACGGCGCAGAGCCGCTCCAGCCCGAACTGCTCGTTCTGCGCGCTGCGCGCCTCCGTCACCCCATCGCTGTAGAGCACGAGCACGTCCCCGTCCTCCAGGACGAACTCGGCATCTCTCGTCATGCCGCCGATCTCGGGCAACGCCCCGATCCAGACGCCGGAGCTCGGGATGCAGGCGCAGCGACGCGCTCGCGCGGAGCACACGATGACGTCATCGTGCGCGCCGGCGAACGTCACGCGCCCGCCGCGCTCGTACCGGAGCAACAGGAGCGTCGCGTGCTCGTCGCGCTCCAGGCGGTCGCGGACGTTCTTGTAGATCGCCCTGTTCAGCGCGGCGATGACCCTCGCCGGGCTCGCAGCCGGGTCATTGCACGTCAGCGCCGACACCATGCTCTGGATCATCAGCATGATGAGGCCCGCCGCGAGGCCGTGCCCGGCGACATCTCCGATCCCGAGCCACCCGCCCCCGCCGGAGGTCGGAATGACATCGTAGTAATCGCCGCCCACCTCGGCGGCCGGCTTCATGATCGCGGAGAGCTCGAGCCCCTCGATCGAGAGCCGCTTCGGCACGAGTGTCGTCTGGATCCGCGCCGCGACGCGGCTCTCCTGGCGGATCCTCTCCTGCTCCAGCCGCTCGCGCAGCTCCACCTCCCGCACGACCTGCCGGTGAAGCGACGCGGCCTTGACCGCGGAGCCGAGGTGGAGGCGCAGGACGTCATAGATCATCTCGTTGGCCTGCGCGTCGAGCACCGCGACCCCGAACTTCTCCACGTCGCCGAAAGCGACCGGCAGCACGACGACGCTCCTCCGCTCCGCGGCGTCCAGGAACCCAGGGGGCGCGAGGCGCTGGGACGGGAAGCTCACCGGCGGCACCTCCACCTCGCGGCCATGCTCCATCAGGAACAGAGGCCGCATCGTGGCGCGCTGGGCGTCGTCGTAGAGCGACACGGCGACGCGCGAGAACTGCATCCGCGGCAGCTCCGACGCCAGCAGGCCCTTGAGCACCGGCAGGCTCAAGCACGCCGCGAAGCCCTTCGCGCCGTAGGTCACGTCGAGCGCGGCGAGCTCCACGTTCAGCCGCTGCTGCCCCTCGACGTGCACCGACGCGCTCCCGATCAGGATGCGCGACGCGTGCCAGAGCTGCTCCAGCGCGTCCGTCATGGCCGCCTCGTCGCCGTCCTCGGGCGGCGGGTGGACGCGCGCGCGCAGCAGCGAGATCACGCCCTGGAACTGGTCGAGCAGCACGCCCTCGCGCCTCGCCTCGTCGAGCAGATCCTGGAGCGCGCGCAGGAAGCGGCCCTTCAGGCCGGCGAGCTCCGCCTCCAGCGCGGCGAGCAGATCGCCCGCCCAGCCGTCGAGCGCGCCGGCCGGGACCACCACCGCCCTCATGAGCGCACGCTCCAGCAGCACCCGCTGATCAGAGAGCGGGAGCGGGCGACCCCGCGCCGATGGAGGCGGCGGCGCGAGCGACTCGACCGAGTGATAACCGCAGCCGCACGACTCGCGGTGCGTGAGCTCCACCCGCACGAGCTGCAGCGCCGGCGCCGCCTCGCCATCCATCATCCGCAGGACCGCGTTCACGGCGAGCCCGCCGAGCCGCTTGACGGGCTGACGAACGGTGGTCAGCGACGGCTTCGTGAACCGCGCGATCCCGGCGTCGTCGAAGCCGCACACGATGACGTCCTCCGGGATGCGGCGCCCCTCCTCCTTGAGCGCCTCGATCGCCCCGAGCGCCATCCGATCGTTCGCGGAGACGACCGCGTCGAAGTCGACCCCCCGATCCAGGATCGACCGCATCGCCTCGCGCCCGGTCGGGATCGTGAACGCGCCGCGCGCGAAGAGGCGCGGGTCATGAGGCATGGACCGCGCCGCGAGCGCGCTCCGGTACCCTCCCGCGCGCAGCTCCGCCTCCTCGTGGCCAGCTGGCCCGCCGATGTACACGACACGCCGGCACCCGTGGTCGTCGACCATGTGCGCGACCGAGATCTCGGTCCCGAGGGCGTTGTCGATCATGAAGCTCGGCACGCCCGGGACCGCCATCCCGATGCTGCACACCGGCAGCGGCGCGAACGACGCGCAGAACGCCTGCATGCCCTCAACCCCGGCGAGGTAGCAGAGGGTCGACGACGCGACGATGAGGCCGTCGACCCTGCCCGCGCCGACGAGGTGATAGAAGCTGCTCCGGTCCACCTCCCCCGGCCCGCGCGCGGTGATCGGCTCACCGAAGGCGGTCAGGAGGTTGACGTCGTGCGCCTCGGCGGCCCGCTCGACCCCGGCGCGCAGCTCGGACTGATAGTCGCCGACGACATTGTCGACCAGAAACGCGATCGTCCGGCGCTTCGGCGTCATGGCCGCAGCCTGTCACATCATCCGTCAGCGATCGAGACGAGCTCCGGGCACATCCGATCCAGGGGCCGGAGGCTCCGCCGCTGCCACGTCAGGCTCGGGTCCGTGACGAACCGAATCCTGCACTTCATCCCGTGGCCGACGAGCCCGCAGATGAAGCCGATGAACGCCTTGAGGCAGCTCGAGCTCATGAAGACCAGGCCGCGCACGTCGAACTCGACGGTGCCGACCGAGAGCCTCGGCACCTCGGCCTCCAGCGCCTTGACATACGCCTTGAGCGGCGTGGCCGCCGCCATGTCGCCCCTCCCCGTGAGCTTGACGCTCAGGGTGCCCTCCTTCAAGGCAGGCTCGATCCAGAAGCTGTCGGTGACGACAGGATCAACGCTCAAGCTACTCATCACTCCTCCATCTCTGCCGGCCCGCAATGGTCGCCAGATCGTCCCCCCTCGACGGGCGGTCGATGGCTGCCCCGGTGGTCGATACGAGCCCTCCAGGCTACGGCCTCCTCCGGCGGGATCCAACGCCTTCGTGCACGCCGCCCGCGCGCCCCGGCGCTCATGTGGGTGAGCAGGGACCGGACTCTCGACTCGGCTCGCCGGGCAGGACCTGGAAGAGCCGCTGTCAGGTCAGCAGAGCGTCAGCAGGGCCACATCGGAAAAATTACGCTGCCATGGTCCACCCAGCCGGTGCCGTGACAGCCCCATCGCGCCGCGCGTCCGCGGGCGACCATCGCCCCTCAGCTGATCGGAGCGCGCCGACGGGCGGCCTCACCTCGTCTCCGCCTCGGCGCGCACATCCCTCCACGTGTCGATTCCTGTCCTCCGCGCGGTCGAGCTCATGTGTCAGCGAGCCAACCGTAAGACTGCCATTGGAACGAGCGGCCACGCGGGCGCGATGGCGCGTGACGGCGCGAGATGGCTGATGCGCGTCCCGCCGCGCGCGTAAACCCGCGATGACGCGCCGTACCGAGCAACATCTCTATCGAGCCTACATCAGCGACCCAGCCGTGGATTCGTGACCTTAGAAAAAATAAGGTCCTCCCTCATTGCATGCTTGAACAATCGTTCGACCTGGACTTACAGTTCTGGATTGTGCGTTGTGTGGCCGCGGAGCTGCGCGACGCCTACGGAGGCATTTATGAATCGATTGCCCGGTTCACGGTGGGCGACGTTGGGCGCGCTCGTCGCATCCCTGACTGCAATATCGCTCTCCAGCGCTCCGGCGCTGGCGGCCCCCTCGTTCACGGCCTTCGAGAGCGGGCAGGTCCGCCCGCTGGCCATCTCGCCTGACAAAAAGCTGCTCTTCGCCGTCAACACGCCCGATAACCGCCTCGAGGTGTTCCGCATCGGCACGAGCGGCCTGGAGCACCGCGCGTCGATATCCGTCGGCCTCGAGCCGGTGGCCGTGGCCGCGCGCAGCAACAACGAAGTCTGGGTCGTGAACCACCTGTCGGACAGCGTGAGCGTCGTCCAGCTCGGCCTCGGCGGGAACACCGGACGCGTCGTGCGCACGCTCCTCGTGGGCGATGAGCCGCGCGATATCGTGTTCGCCGGCCCGGGACGCGACCGCGCCTTCATCACGACGGCACACCGCGGCCAGAACAGCCCGATCGACCCCCAGCTCACGACCCCCGGCGTCGGCCGCGCCGACGTCTGGGTCTTCAACGCGAACAACCTCGGCTCGTCCCTCGGGGGTAATCCGCTCAACATCATCACCCTCTTCAGCGACACCCCCCGCGCCCTGGCCGTGACCCCGGACGGCACCCGCGTTTACGCGGCGGCGTTCCACTCCGGCAACCGCACGGCCACCGTGAACGAGGCGCTGGTTCCCGACGGCTTCGGGCCAAACGGCGTGCCCGGCCCCAGCACCAACTTCGAAGGAGTGCCGGCGCCCGAGACCGCCATCATCGTGAAGTACGACGGCGGACACTGGTACGACGAGCGGGGCGGGATCTGGGACGACCAGATGAGGTTCTCGCTGCCCGACAAGGACGTCTTCGTCATCGACGCCACGGCGAACCCGCCCGCGTGGATCAGCGGCGCCCAGGGCTTCTTCTCCGGCGTCGGGACGGTCCTCTTCAACATGACCGTCAACCCGGTGAACGGGAAGGTCTACGTCGCGAACACCGAGGCCTTCAGCCAGCAGAGCTTCGAGGGGCCCGGGATCTACGCCGGCGAGACCGCGCGCGGCCACCTGCATGAGAGCCGGATCACCGTCCTCAGCCCGGGGAGCGTCGCGCCGCGGCACCTCAACAAGCACATCGACTACAGCACCTGCTGCGCCCCGGTCCCCAACGCGGAGAACGCGAAGAGCCTCGCCTTCCCCCAGGAGATGGTCGTCACGAGCAACGGCGCCACGCTGTACGTCGCGGCGCTCGGGTCGAGCAAGATCGGCGTCTTCAGCACCGCCGCGCTCGAGAACAACACCTTCGTGCCGAGCACCACGAACCAGATCCCGGTGAGCGGCGGCGGCCCGACCGGGCTCGTCCTCGACGAGGCCAAGAACCGCCTTTACGTGCTGACGCGCTTCGACAACTCCATCTCGATCATCAACACCACGACGAAGACCGAGGTGGGACACGTCCCCATGTACAACCCCGAGCCGGACAGCATCGTGAACGGCCGCCGCTTCCTCTACGACGCCTCCCTCACGTCGAGCCACGGAGACTCGGCCTGCGCGAGCTGCCACGTCTTCGGCGATCAAGACGACCTGGCCTGGAACCTCGGCAATCCGGACGGCTCCGTCGTGGCGGACCCGGGGCCCTTCCCGTTCGGCCTGCAGGACGTCATCATCAACCAGCCCATCACGAACCCGATCTTCCACCCGATGAAGGGGCCGATGATGACGCAGAGCCTGCGCGGCCTCGCCAACCACGGCCCGATGCACTGGCGCGGCGACCGGACCGGGGGCTACAGCGAGCCGAGCGCCCAGCCGGACGAGGGGTCGTTCGACGAGCGGGCCGCGTTCGAGCAGTTCCAGGTGGCGTTCCCCGACCTGCTCGGACGCAGCGCGCCCATCCCCGCCCAGGACATGGAGGCCTTCACCGACTTCATGCTCCAGGTCACGTACCCGCCCAACCCGATCAGGAACCTGGACAACTCGCTCACGCCCGATCAGCAGGCGGGGAAGGACTTCTTCAACGGCGACATCGTCAACTCGATCGCGAGCTGCGGCGGGTGCCACGTGGTCGACCCCGACGCGAACCCGGGCGCCGACTTCCCCGGCCTCTTCGGGACGAGCGGCGGCTCCGTCTTCGACTTCCAGACGCAGCTCTTCAAGATACCCCAGCTCCGCAACGTTTATACAAAGGTTGGCGCCTTCGGCCTCCCGGATATCCCGTTCGTCTTCCTCGCGCGCGACAACGACCACATGGGGGACCAGATCCGCGGATTCGGTATCCTGAACAACGGCACCGTCGACACGATGTTCCGGTTCTTCTCCGCGTTCGGGTTCTCCGACCAGTTCCCGAACAACGAGGACGCCATCCCCTTCACCCCGGCTGGCGACGTGATCCGCCGGCAGCTCGAGGCCTACGTGCTCGCCATCGAGAGCAACATGGCGCCCATCGTCGGCCAGCAGGTGACGCTCAACCATAACAACGGGACGGTCGCCGGTCCGCGCATCGACCTGCTCATGGATCGCGCCGACCTCGGGGAGTGCGATCTCGTGGCGAAGACCCAGGGCTTCTTGCACGAGGTCGGGTTCCTCTACGTCGGCGGCGGCCAGTTCCTCACCGACCGGCAGATCCTCCCGCCCATCAGCGACGGGGTGCTCCGGCTGCTGGCCACCCAGACACACCACGATCTGACGTACACGTGCGCGCCGCCCGGCTCGGGCGCGCGCGCCGGCATCGACCGCGACAGCGACGGCTTCCTCGACGGGGATGAGCTGGACTGCGGCAGCGATCCCGCCGATCCGAGCAGCACGCCCTGACCCGGGCCGCGCCCGCGCTGCTGCGCTCGACGCGCAGCAGCGCGGCGCGCTTCACCCCGGCCGCCGCCCGCGCTGCTGCGCTCGACGCGCAGCAGCGCGGCGCGCTTCACCCCGGCCGCGCCGCGCCCGGACGCCGCCCGAACGCCCCCGAGAGACCGCCCGGCCCCAGCGCATAGGCGATGCTGCTTTGCAGCGTCCCCATCGTCACGATGGACCCGAGGTAGACGTTCTGCTCGACGAGCGCGCGGGCCACCTCCGGCCGCATCCCCGAGAGCACCGCCTTCGCCCCGAGGAGCTGCAGCGCCTTGGCCGTCTTGATCAGCGCCTGGGCCACCGCACAGTCGACCTCCGCCACGCCGGTGATGTCCAGGATCACCACCTTGGCCTGCCGCGCCTGGGACCCGGCCAGCGCCGTCTCGAGCACCTGCTGCGCCCGCGCCCCATCCATCGCCCCGACGATCGGCATCACCAGCACGTCGTCGGTGATCGGGATCAGCGGCGTCTGCCGGCGCAGCATCTCCTGCTGGAGCAGCTCCCGCTCCGCCTCGGACGCCACGCGCAGCTCGAGCTCCCGCTGCAGCTGCTCGTTCGAGCGCTGCAGCGCCTCGGTGCCGCCGCGGATGTCCGCGATGAGCAGCGCGTTCTCCAGCGCGATGGCCGCCTGCGAGGCGAGCAGCCCGCACACCTCGACCCGACCCGGCGTGAACGCGCGCGGCGCCGCGTTGTTCTCCAGGTAGAGGATGCCCGCCGAGCGCCCCTGGTGCGTCATCGCCAGGCACAGGATCGAGCGCGGCTTGTGCTCGACGATGTACGGATCGCCGGCGAAGCGGCTGTCCTGCCGCGCGTCGTTCAGCACGACCGGCTCCCGCGTCCGCGCGACGAGCTGGACGACGCTCGTCGCGACCTCCTTGCTCTCGAGCGCCGGGATCGACAGCCCCGTCTCCACCACGTCGGGATCGACGCGCATGGAGGCCACGATCGCGAGCTTGGCGTCGCGCTCCAGGATGAGCGAGCCCCGCTGCGCCCCCGCGTTCGCCACGACGCTCCGCATCAGCCGGTCGAGGAGCCGGTCGAGCACGTTCTCGCTCGCGACCGCCTGCATGGCCCGGACGACCGTCGCCACGTCGAACGACTCGGTGCTCCCCCGGCGCGTGCTCGTCGTGCCGAGCACCCTGCTCCGCTGCGTCTCGCCGATGGCGATCGCGTCGAGCAGCCGCTCGTGCTCCTGCGCGAGCTGCTCTGCCTTGGCCGTCGCTCCCCACCGGATGTACGCCCGGTACGCGTCGGCCAGGTGCCACCGCGCGATCTTCTCCCGCCCGCGCTGCAGGTAGAACCGCCCGCACAGCTCGTTGGCGAGCGCCTCGTGGTGCGTGAACAGGCTCTCCCGCGCCCCCTCGATCGCCTGGTCGTAGAGCTCCGCCGCCTCCGCTTCCTTGCCGAGGACGCGCGCCATCTCGGCCCCGATGAGCCGCTCCTTGTGCGCGTAGTTCTCCGGGGCGTGCTGCGCCCAGCCCGCGATCTTCGCCCGGTGCTCCGCCGCCGCCGCGAGGCGCCGCTCCCGCTCCTCCCCCGTCGCCGTCGCGCTCAGGGCGACGAGCGCGAGGCCCGTGTAGAAGGGGATGTCGTTGAGGAGGAACAGGCTCATCGCGCTCGCGCTGTGCCGCTCCGCCCGCGCCGCCATCAGCAGCGCGTCCTCGTGGTCCCCGTACAGCACCGCCAGCACGAGCCTGCACACGAAGTACCAGCACCGCGGCAGCTCCTGCGCCGCCACGAGCCCCGCGAGGAAGTCGCCCTCGTCGAACCCGGCGTCGCTCAGGCTCTGCCGCCCCTTCGTCCTCCCCTCCAGGCACGCGACCATCTGCTGCGCGACGGCGAGCACCGGCGTGCCGAGCGGGTCCTTGGTCCGCTGCAAGAACCGCATGAAGCCCGCGAGCTCCTCCCGGAGCGGACCGAGCTCATGGCCCGACGAGAGCATGATCGTCCCGATGTTCAGGCAGGCGTACGCCCCGAAGCTGAAGTCCCCCGAGCTCAGCCCGGCCTGGTAGGCCTTCGAGAGGCACGCGACCGAGCTGCGGGTCGGCTCGAAGAAGTGCGACGGCGCGCCGCACACGACGTACGCCTTGCACTGCAGCTCCACCCCGTCGGGCCGCTCGCTGAGCTCGAGCGAGACCTTCTGGAACTGCCGCGCCTCCTCGTACCGCCCCATCCCCCCCGCGAGCAGCAGGCAGTAGATGCCGTAGGCGCAGGCCGCCGCGGGCGAGTTGCCGTACTTCAGCGAGAGGTTCACCTGCGTGACGGCGATGAGCGCGAGCAGCGTCGGATCGAGCGTGTAAGCGCCCGGGATCATCGCCGCCAGGAGGCGCAGGGCCGCGAGGTGCTCGGCGTCGCCGACCCACGGCGCGTCCGCGAGCTCCTCGACGCGGCGCCCGGCCAGGTGGACCGGCACCTCCCCGAGCGCGGCCCCGAACGCGGCGCCGATCGCCTCCTGCCCCTCCGGCAGCTCGATCCCGAAGAGCGCCACGCCCTCGCGGCCGACGCGCAGCACCTCCGCGAACTCCCCGCGCATCGTGTGCACGAGGATCCGGAGGTTGTACACCTCCGCGCGCTCCAGCCGCGAGCGCGCGTGCCCGAGCAGCTCGCGGATCAAGGCCTCCGCCTGCCCCTCGTTCCCGCTCAGCCACTCGCTCTCCGCCCGCTCCCGGTGCAGCGCGAAGCAGAGCGCGTAGTCCTCCTCCCACCCCCTCGGCCCGAGCAGCGACATCCCGACCTTGAAGTGCTCGGCCGCCGTCCCGTGGGCCATGGCTGCCTTGGCCCGCTTCCCGACGCTCAGGTTGAGCCGCGCGAGCTCCAGCTGCTCCGCGCGGTCCTTGATCAGCGCCACCCCGCGGTTGCTGTGGCTCACAACCTTGAACAGATCCTCATCGCGCGGCTCCCCGTTGAGCTGCGCCCGGAAGAGCCGGCCGATCCGGAGGTGCACCTCCTGCCGCTGCGCGTCCTCGATGAGGCTGTAGGCCGCCTGCTGCCCCCGATCGTGCAAGAACCTGTATCGCACCTCCAGCGGCTGCTCCGCGGTCATGCCGCCGGCCGTGTGGAGCAACCGGTAGTCGGGGTCGAGCGGCAGGACGATGCCCTCGCGCAGCGCCTCCCAGAGATCCGCCGCGATGTCCGCGGGCGGCTTCTCGCGCACGGTCGACAGCGTCTTCAGGTCGAACTGGTGGCCGATGCACGCGGCGAGCTGCAGCACGCGCTGCGCCTCCGGCGAGAGCCGCTGCATCTTGTCCACGAGCAGGTCGTGGACGTTCACGGCGCCCCACCGCTGCCGGATCTGCGCGAGGTCCCACGTCCACCGGCCGGCCGTCGCGTCGAAGGAGACGAGACCCGCCGCGTACAGCTCCTTGAGCAGCTGGCTGAGGAAGAACGGGTTGCCCTGGCTCGTCGTGTAGAGCACCTCGGCGAGCGCCTGCACCTGCTCTCCGCGCGCGCTCAGCGCGTCGGCGATGAGCTGGCGCACGTCGTCCGTCGAGAGCGGCGGGAGCAGGATCTCGCGCCGCTCGACGCCCGCCGTCCGCAGCTCGCCGAGCCATACCGTGAGCGGCTGCCCGGCGATCGCCTCCTGGTCCCGGTACGCGCCGATGATGAGCAGGTAGGCCCCGCTCGGATCGGTCAGCACGAGCTGCAGCAGCCTGAGCGAGGCGGCGTCGGCCCACTGGAGGTCGTCCAGGAAGAGCACCACCGGGTTCTCGGCCGTCGTGATGACGCGCAGGAAGTCCTGGAACACCAGGTTGAACCGGTTCTGCGACTCGCTCGGCCCGAGCTCCGGCAGCGCGGGCTGCGGCCCGATGACGAGCTCGATCTCCGGGATGAGGTCCACGAGGATCTGCGCGTTCTTCCCCGCGGCGCCGAGGAGCTTGTCCCTCCACTGCTCGAGCGACTCCGCCGGCTCGGTGAGGATCTGCCGGACGCGCTGGCGCAGCGCGCCTGCCACGGGGGCGTGCGGCATGCTCCGGCTCAGCTGATCGAACTTCCCCTCGACGAAGTGCCCGCGCCGCTGCGTGACCTCCTTGTGGATCTCGCTCACGAGCGCCGACTTGCCGATCCCCGCGCCGCCCGCGATGAGGAACAGCTCGCACTTGCCCCCCCGCGCGCGCTCGAAGGCGGCGAGCAGCTCCGCCATCTGCCTGTCGCGTCCATACAGCTTCTGCGGGATCCTGAGCTCGCTCGGGACGTCGTGCGAGCCCAGCGCGAACGGCGCGATCCGGCCGGTCGACTCGAGCGCTGACAGGCACGCATCCAGATCGGCCTTGAGCCCGGTCCCGCTCTGGTATCGCTCCTCGGCGACCTTCGACATCAGCTTTTGCACGATGTCGGACACCACCCTCGGGACCTCCGGCGAGCGCTCGCAGAGCGGCGTCGCGGTCCGCGCGATGTGGCTGTGCATGAGGTCCACGGGGTCGGTCGCCTGGAACGGGAGCACCCCGGCGAAGAGCTCGTACAGCGTCACACCCAGCGAGTAGAGATCGGTCCGGTAATCGATGACCCGGTTCATCCTGCCGGTCTGCTCCGGAGACATGTACGCGAGAGTCCCTTCCAGGCGCTCCGGGCTCTCCACGGAGAGCGTCTCCTCCGAGAGCCGCGTCGAGCTCCCGAAATCCGTCAGCTTGACCTGCCTCGTCTCCGGGTTGACGAGGATATTCTGCGGCTTCACGTCCTTGTGGATGACGTGCTTGCCGTGCACCGCCGCGATCGTCCCTGCCAGCGACGAGGCGATACGCAGCTTCGCCTTGAGATCGAGCCTCGTGGCGCGGGCGAGCGCGTCCAGCGTGATCCCTCCGAAGTCCTCCATCACGAGCGCCGCGCCGCCCGGGATCTTCTCCAGGCCGTAGGCCCGGATCACGCCGTCAATCTGGAGGTGGCGTGTGGTCTCGAGCTCATGCCGGAGCTGCGCGACGTGCCGCTGATCGAGACGCTCCCCCTTCAGCACCTTGAGCGTCACCGGGGCACCATCACCATCGCGCTGCGCGCGATAGAGGAGGGTGTCCGCGGTCTCGTACATCAGCTCAACCAGTGTGAAAGGGAGATCTCCGATCCTGGTCTTGCGCATGGTTCGTCGATGGTTGCATACGGCGAATACCTGGGGCAAGCCCTCAACGCGGAGCGGCGCGGTGGGTGATGTACGCTGCGGTGCGGTCCTGCGCGTCTCGGTCTCACGGCGCCGCGGGAGCGCGCGGCGCGCGGAACGAAGCTCGATGGGCCGCTGTGCGACTGGGCGGCGCCGGAGTTGTCGTCCATCTTGGGTGGCGGGCTCTCAGCGGCGCTCGAAACAGGCCAGTGGCGGGGCGCCGTGGACTCCGGATCTCCGCGGCTCATGGCGAACGGAGGAGCGAGCTCAGCGACGCCGCTGCCGCGGAATGCCGTGCAGTGCCGTGAGAGTGGAATGGGAGTGAACGTGAACGTGGAGAGCTCGACTCGGCTTTACCAGGGAGAGCTGCCCCGGGGCGCCATCTGCTCTGCGGCGCACCCAGGCGCTAGGCGATCCGCTCTCGACGGCCGACACCCCTCACCGCGCGGTAGTCGGTCAGCATCGATCCGAGGATCGTGGCCGCCCCGGTGGCGACGTGGATGAGCGCGGCGAGCGGCGAGCGCTTCGCGTAGCCGAAGACGAACGGCGCCGCGATCGCCGACGCGCTCCACGCGTAGTCGATGGCCTCGTGTACCTCGATCGGAATCAGCTTCGCCAGGCTCAGCCGGTAGTCCGTGAGCATGGAGACGGACACGACCGAAGCGCCGAGGACGACGCCGGCGATCTTCGCCGAGCTCTTGCGCGCCGAGAGGCCGGCGAGGGCGACGATGAGGCCGTTCGAGTAATCGAGAACGGAGTGGACGTCCTGCGGGACGACGCGCGCGACGGGCAGCGCGCCGAGGAGCGGTCGCGCGGGGATCGTCGCCCGCCGCCGCGTCGCCTGCGCGATCGCGCCGGGCCGGGCCCGCTCCGCCGGCATGTAGGTCGCCGGCAGGTCGTCCGCGCCCACCGAGATGTCGGAGTGTGTCATGAGTACCTCCCGCTCCCCGGCAGAGGCAATCTGCAGACCGGATCGGAGCACGCGCGCGCGAGCGGGCGCGCTGCCCCGCGCGAGCCCGGCAGCCACCCGGCGTGAGCCAGCCAGCCGAGGGGCGCGACGCCGCCCCTGTCCGCGCGATCAGCGATGCTAGGCTGCGCGCGCATGGGAGTCCGGATCATTCCTCTCGGCGGCCTCGGCGAGGTCGGCATGAACGCGTTGCTCGTCGAGGAGGAAGGCCGCCGCGTGCTCGTAGACTGCGGCGTCATGTTCCCCAACGACCAGGTGCTCGGCGTCGAGGTCGCGATCCCCGACCTCAGCTACGTGCGCGAGGCGGGCGGGATCGACGCCGTGCTGGTGACGCACGGCCACGAGGACCACATCGGCGGGCTGCCGTCGCTCCTGCGCGAGTTCCCCGTCCCCGTGTACGGCACGCGCTTCACCCTCCGGCTCGTGCGCGAGCGCCTCGCCGAGCACCGCATCGACGTGCCGCTGCGCGAGGTCGAGCCGCAGCAGCACTTCCAGGCGGGCCCGTTCCGCGCCGAGCCGCTCCGCGTGACCCACTCCATCCCCGACGCGGTCGGCTTCGCGATCGAGACGGGCGAGGGCATCCTCATCCACACCGGCGACTACAAGGTCGACCTCACCCCCGTGGGCGGCGAGCGGCTCGACCTCGGCCGCTTCGCCGAGTACGGCCGCGCCGGCGTGGCGGCGCTCCTGTCGGACTCGACCAACTCCGAGCGCGACGGCTGGTCGGTCAGCGAGACCGCGGTGGCCGAGGGGTTCCTCCGGCCCTTCCGCGAGGCGAAGGGGCGCATCCTCGTCGCGCTCTTCGCCTCCAACGTCCACCGGGTCCAGAGCGTCCTCAACATCGCCGCCCAGCTCGGCCGCAAGGTCGTGCTCGCCGGGCGCAGCCTGGCCACCAACACGCGGATCGCCGAGGAGATCGGCATCCTGACCATCCCGCCCGGCGTGATCGTCGACGACGCCACGGCGGCGTCGCTCCCGCCCGGGCGCCTCATCGTGCTCGCCTCGGGCGCGCAGGGCGAGCCGAACAGCGCGCTCGCGCGCATGGCGGTGGGCGACCACCACCGGCTCCGGGTCGACCCGGGCGACACGGTGATCTTCTCGTCGCGCGCGATCCCGGGCAACGAGATCGCCGTGAGCCAGCTCGCGAACCGCCTGGCGAAGCGCGGCGCCGTGGTGCTCGACCGCGGCCTCGACCCGATCCACGCGAGCGGCCACGCGCAGGCCGAGGAGCAGAAGATCCTCCTCGACGCGGTGCGGCCGGAGCACTTCGTCCCGATCCACGGCGAGTACCGGATGCTGCTCGCCCACGCGCGCACGGCGCTCCGGATGGGCGTGCCGGCGTCGGGGGTGTTCGTGGTCGAGGACGGCGACTCGCTGGTCATCGAGAACGGCCAGATGCGCCTCGGCGATCCGGTGAAGAGCGGGCGGGTGTGGCTCGACGCGCGCGGCGGGCTCGACGTCTCCGAGATGGTGCTGCGCGAGCGCGAGCAGATCTCGGATCAGGGCCTCGTGATGGCGCTCGTGGTGGCCGATCGCAAGACGGGCGAGATCCTGCGCGGCCCCGAGCTCCTCGGGCGCGGCGTGGCGCACTTCGAGGAGGGCGGCCCGCTGTTCGCGGCCGCGCTCTCGAGCGCGCGCGACGCGCTCGCGGCGCTGTCGCCGGCGGCGCGCACGCTGGCCCCCGCGCTGGAGGACGCGCTCAGCCGCGGCGTGCGGCGGGTGTTCCACCGCGAAGCCTCGCGTCGCCCCGCCGTGCTCCCCCTGGCGGTGCTGCTCTGACGGCAGCTCCGCGGGGACCGCTGGCGGCCGATCCGAGCGCGCGGCTGCTGACGGCCGCGCGCGCGGCTGACGCGGCTGGCGCGGCTGGCGCGCCGCTGAAGCCGACCGCCGGCGCGAGCGCGCTCGACTGCGCCCCTTTCCTGAGCGCCGCGAGTGATTAAGGTGCAGGGACCGGCGGAGCCCCTTTGCTCTGCCGTGGCGTGGCCGACGTGGCTCGTGGTCCATGCTGGGGGCTGTCCCCGCGCCTCGTGCTCCCGCGAGCACGAGCGGATCACCCGCGACTCGGCACCATGGTGGAGCAAGCGAAATGAAGGAGAAGCCCATGAGCTCGCTCCTGGCGGGCGAGACCGAAAGAACATTCATCGATGTGGGGGACGCGCGCGCCGAGGAGCGGTTCGACATCGACCTCAGCCATGTCGCGCTGCCGCGGCAGGAAACGTCTGCTGGCGGGCGGGCCGCGCCCTCGGCGGGGCCGAACGAGGACGTGACCGACATCTATCTCCAGGAGATCTCGCGCAACCCGCCGTTGAGCCGCGATCTCGAGGTGGAGCTCGGCCGGCGGATCGAGGCAGCGGAGCGCGCGGCGATCGAGGCCTGGGCGGCGTCGCCCGTGGCGCTGCGGGAGCTCGCGGCGATCGCGGACGACCTGCAGGCGGGGCGGGTCGCCATCGGCGACCTGCTGCTGAACGCGGACGCGGACGAGGCGGCGCGCGACGCGGCGTCCGTCCGCCTGGCGCGGCTGCTCGGGCTCGCGCGGTCGATGCTGGCCGCCGGGCAGACCGGGGCCAGCGCGCTGCGCGCCCGGACCGACCTCTCGGCCGGGCTCACGGACGCGCGTCTGGGGCCCGTGGTCGAGCAGCGGATCGAGCGGGCGCTGGGTCAGGCGCGGGCCGAGGCCGCCGGGCCGGAGCGGCGGGCGATCGAGGGGGCGCTGGCGGCGATGCGTGGCGCCCGCCGCGAGACGGCGGAGGCGCGGGCCGAGATCGTCCGGGCGAACCTGCGGCTCGTGGCGTCGGCCGCCCGGCAGCTGAAGCACCGGGGCGTGCCGCTGCTCGACCTCATCCAGGAGGGCAACCTCGGGCTGATGCGCGCGGCGGAGAAGTTCGACTACCGGCGTGGTTACCGGTTCAGCACGTACGCCACGTGGTGGATCAAGCAGGCGCTGGCGCGCGCGCTGCTGTACCAGGGCCAGGTCATCAAGGTGCCGGTCCACCTCGCCGAGACGCGGCGCCGCGCGCTGCAGGCCCGCAAGGAGCTGGAGCAGGAGAACGCGCGCGAGGCGGCGCCGGAGGAGGTCGCGGAGCGGAGCGGGCTCTCGCTGGAGAAGCTCCAGACCTTGCGGGAGATGGCGCTCCCGCCCGTGTACCTCGACGCGCCGGTCGGCGACGACGAGGGCGCTCGCCAGGGCGATTTCTTCGCGAGCGAGGAGGCGGCGCCGGACGAGCTCCTGGTCCACCGCCGGATGCACACGCAGGTCCGCTCGCTGCTCGAGTCGCTGACGCCGCGCGAGCGCGAGGTGCTCCGCCTCCGGTTCGGGCTCGACGGCGGGCAGACGCACACGCTCGCCGAGATCGGGGGCATGTTCTCGGTGAGCCGCGAGCGCATCCGGCAGATCGAGGAGAACGCGCTGAGCAAGCTCCGGACGCTGTCGCGGAGGCAGGCGCTCGAGACGCCGCTCGGGGGCTGAGGGCGCCTCGCCCGCTCAGCGCGGCGCGTCGCCGCGGCGGTACTCGGCGGTCGCCTCGTCGAGCCGGGCCTTGAGCTCGGGATCGAGCGCGAGCTCGCCCGCGGCGAGCGTGGCGTCCAGCTGATCCGGCCGGCTGGCGCCGATGATCGCCGACGTGATCGCCGGGTTGGCGAGCACCCACGCGACGGCCACCGTCGTGAGGGACTGGCCCGCTTCGGCGACGAGGCCCTGCAGCTTCTCCACCGTCGCGAAAGCGCGCTCGTTCCAGTAGCGCTGCTGGTAGTTGGACGCCGCCGTGCCGAGCGTGAAGCGCGTGCCCGGCGTGGGGTCGCCGCGGCGGTGCTTGCCCGTCAGGAAGCCGCCCGCGAGCGGGTTGTACGGGATGACCCCGAGGCCCTCCTCCTGCGCCAGCGGGAGCAGCTCGCGCTCGATCTCGCGGAACAGCAGCGCGTAGCGCGGCTGCACGGAGACGAAGCGCGTCAGCCCCCGCACCTCGGCGCGGCCGAGCGCGCGCGCCAGGCGATACGCGAGGTAGTTGGAGACGCCGATGTACCGCGCCTTGCCGGAGCGCACCACGACGTCGAGCGCCTCCAGCGTCTCGTCGATCGGCGTGTCGCGGTCGTCCGAGTGCAGCTGGTAGAGATCCACGTAGTCGGTGCCGAGCCGGCGCAGCGAGGCGTCGATGGCGTCCAGGATGTGCTTGCGCGAGGCGCCCTGATCCCACTCGTTCGGGCCGACGCGGCCGACGCACTTCGTGGCCACGATGAACCGGTCGCGCTTGCCCTTGAGCCAGCGGCCGACGATCTCCTCGGTGCGGCCGGCGGTCGGCAGGCCGCCGCCGAGCGGGTACACGTCCGCCGTGTCGAGGAAGTTGACGCCGGCGGCCGCGGCCTTGTCGAGGATGACGCGCGAGGTCTCCTCGTCCGTCTGGAAGCCGAACGTCATCGTGCCGAGGCACAGGCGGGAAACGGTGAGGCCGGTACGGCCGAGGCGGGTAGTCGAGATGGTCATGCTCTTCCGTTGGGTTCTGTACGAGATACGGATCAGTAGTAGATCGGCCCGACGCTGCCACCGCCGGCGACGACGGCGTCGCCGTTGATGGCGACGCTCCTCGGCGAGGCGAGGAACGCGACCACATACGCCACCTCGCGGGCGTCCACGATGCGGCCGATGCTCACCGAGGCGGCCAGGTCCTTCTCGGACTCCGACCGGGTGCGCTCGGTGCGCGTCGCGCCGGGGTGCACGACGGTCACGTTGATCCCCTTCGGACCCAGCTCATCCGCGAGGTTCTTCGTGATCGCCGCCACACCGACGTTGCGCAGCGTGGCGACCGGGCGGCCCGTCTTGCGCACCGCCAGCCCGCCGATGTTGATGATGCGGCCCCAGCCGTTCGCCACGAGGTGCGGCGCGACGGCGCGCGCGGTCCGCAGATACCCCACCACCTTGATATTGATGTCCTCGATCACCTGCTCGTCGAGGATCTGATCGAGGCGGGTGGCCGGCGAGATCCCGCCCGGCAGGGCGGCGTTGTTGACCAGGATGTCCACGCCGCCCAGCGCGGCGACGGCGCGCTCGACGAGCGCGTTGACCGACGTCTCGTTGCCTGTGTCGACCACCAGCGGGACGACGCGGCGGCCGGTCTCCGCCGAGAGCTCGGCCGCGGTCGCCTCCAGCTTGTCCTTGCCGCGCGCGGCGATCACGACGTCGGCGCCCTCGCGCGCCAGCTCCCGCGCGATGGCCTTGCCGATGCCGCGGCTGCCGCCCGTGACGATGGCGCGTTTTCCGGTGAGTTCGAGGTCCAAGAGCGGCTCCCTTCCATCAGCAGACACGAGGTCTGGGTTACTTGCGCCGAGGCGCGGCAAAGGCTCGGCCGATCGCGCCAGACAGCGCTCCTTGCGGCGGCCGCGCGCGGCAAGTCCGGTGAGGAGAGCGGACATGGCTGCTCCCCGCGCCGATGAGCGGAATCGGACGGCGAGCCGCGCGCAGCACGTTTCGTTCCAGCCGGCGCTCACACGCCATTCTCGTGCAACGGCGCGCGCCCGCCGGGCGCGACGCCGCCCCGTCATTCACCTGGCGGCCGTGCGCGCCAGGCGGATGGAAGCGCGGCGTCGCGCCGAGCCGGCGCGCCGGGCGGCAGTTCGCCTGTTGCGTCCGCAGCAACCTGCTGGAGCGGTGCTGCCGGCGAGGCAGCCCATGCGCCGGCCACACCGAGCCGGTCGAGGAGCGCGAGCACGCCCGCCGCGAGCGCGAGGATCGGCGCGACGATCACGCCGCCGAACCACGCGAGCGCGTAGGCGACGCCGAGCGTGGCGTCGCCCGCGCTGCCGGGCGGCGCCGTGCCGCTCAGCACGGAGACGTGCTCGCGCAGGCCGAGCAGGTGGCAGGCGACGAAGGCGGCGGCAAGCAGCGCGGCGCCGAGGGCGAGCGCGCGGGTCACGGGGCACCTCCCGCGGCGGAGATCCGCTCCCAGAGCGGGCCGAAGCTCAGCGCGTAGAGCAGCGCCGCGTCGCCAACCTGGTTGCTCGCGGCGTAGCGCAGCCGGTCGCCCTCGCGGATCGGAAACGCGGCGAAGTCGACCGAGGTGAGCAGCGCCCCGAGGTACGGCGCGTCGCCGAAGGCCGCCGCGCCGAGGATCGCGAGGCCGCTCGATCCGGCGCTCGCGCCCACGAGGGGCACGATCGGGCCCGAGTCCACGTCCTCCGGGCCGGACCAGGAGCGCGGCCACTCGCGCGCCCAGCCGAAGCCGAGGAAATCCGCGCCGAGCTCGCGGCGCGCCCGCGCGTACTGATCGCGCGCGAAACCGGGGTCGATCAGGAGCAGCGCGTGCGCGACCAGCCACAGGGACGACCCCTCGGGACCGTCGAGGACCCTGCCGTCGTGCGTGTAGCTCGACACGAGCAGCCCGGTCTTCGGGTCCACCAGCCTGGCGCGCGCGGCCGCGAGCCAGCGGCGGCCGAGGTCCAGCCCGCGGCGCTCGCCGTGCAGCGCGTCGGCCATGCGCATGGCGGCGAGGGCGAACGTGTTGCAGAAGGTCCAGCACTCGTCGGGGTAGCTCTCGGCCGACAGCACGGGGCTCCGCTCCATGCGGGCCTGCATCTCGGCGACGCGCGCGTCGAGCTCGGCTTCGTACGCGGGGCGGCGCGCGACCAGCGCTCGGGCGCCCAGCATGAGCGCGATCTCGCCGTCCACGAAGAGGCTGCGCGCGGGCTGCTGCACGAACGGCCTCCCCCTGGCGTAGGGCATCATGAAGTGCAGCATCCCGCGCTCGCGCTCGAGCGCGAGGGTCTCTTCGACGACCCGATCCATCACGGCGAGGTGGCGCGCCTCGGCCCCTGGCTCCCGCAGCGCGGCGCTGGCGAGGCCGAGGACGAGAAAGGTCCGACCCATGAAGTCCCACTCGGCGTTCGTGGCCCGCATCCGCGCGAGCGTCGCGTCCTTCGCGGCCGTGTCCTCCCACAGAGAGAGCTGGTGCGCGAGCAGCGCCCGGCCGCGCGGCGAGAGCTCCCCGGAAGGGCGGTGCTCGGCGGCGTCATGCCGGAAGAACACGTGCAGGCAAGGGAGCCAGACCGCCGCGGCGATCAGCAGCGACAGCGCGACGGCGCCGAGCCGGCGCAGGCGCCCGGCGGCCCCGGGGCGGCGCGCGACGCCGGCGGAAGAGAGGTCGGTCATGGGCTGGACCATGGTAAGGCGCCGTGGCCGGGCCGCGCGCGAGATGTGGCGGTTCCGAGGAGGCCCCGGGGATTTTCTCGGCGGAAGCCCATCCAGGAGACGGTCCTGCCGGTGCTGGCCCCGGGTACCGCGCGTGCCCCCGAGGGGCGAGGATCCGAGAGTTCCCCTCCTCAGGTGTTCATTCGCACCGCGGAGACTGACAGGGTGGCGGGGATATGGGTGTTCTCCGGCGATGTCGCTCCCGCCCTTTCGCAGCGCCGATCACAGAACTCATCGATTCACCACGTCGTCCGGGTCAGGCACGTGAGCAGGCGGGATCCGTCGTTCTCCTCACCTCATATGCCGTCAGGAAGTTGCTCTCGCCGCTATGTCACGTTCGCGTATGGCAGGATATTTACCTTCTCGACAGGGAGATCATTCATCTATGTACACACGGACATCGAGGGCGGGTATCGCCGCCTGGATCATCGTATCAGCGTTCGCGAGCGGCGGAGTGCTCGGCTGCGACTCCGGCGGTGAGCCGACATCGAGCGCGACGGGCACAGGGGGCGGAGGCGGAAGCGGCGGCGGCGACGGGGGCGGCGGGAACGGCGGCGACGGCGGCGACGGCGGCGACGGCGGCGACGGGGGCTCGGGGGCCTCCACGGGCGCGGGCGGGGAAGACCCGTATACGTGGCTGGAGGACGCGACCTCCCCGGAGTCGCTCGAGTGGGTGCAGGAGACCAACCAGGCGACGCGCGATGCCCTGACCGAGGGCGAGCCGTTCACGTCGCTCTACGACGATCACTACCGCGAGAGGACGAAGGAGCCGCCGCTCCGGTGCATCCCGGAGCCGGACGGCTTCGTCTACCAGTTCAAGCAGGACGCGACCAACCCGCGCGGCGTCTGGCGCCGGACGCCGGCGGAGGCCTGCCTGGCCGAGGCGCCCGCCTGGCACGTGCTGCTCGACGTCGACCAGCTCGCGACCGAGGAGGACGAGGACTGGGTCTACGCGGGGTCGGACTGCTACTACAACGATACCGACCTGTGCCTCATCTCGCTCTCGCGGGGGGGCAAGGACGCCATCGTCATCCGCGAGTTCGACAAGGCGACGCGCTCGTTCGTCGCCGACGGCTTCGTCCTCCCCGAGGCGAAGTCCTATATCGCGTGGAGCGACGAGGACACCCTGCTCCTCGCGTATGGCACGGACGAGGATTCGCTCACGACCTCGGGCTACCCGCGGCAGGTGAAGATCTGGCGCCGCGGCACCCCGCTCTCCGAGGCGAAGCTCGTCTTCGAGGCCGAGAAGGACACGGTCCTCTCCGCCGGCGCGACCGTTCATGACGTCGACGGATCGAGCCTCAGGATCATCACGAGCTACGTCGACTTCTATCACGCGGACAACTACGTGCTCGGGAGCGACGATGTGCCGGTGAAGATCGAGGTGCCCCAGGACGCCACGATCTGGGATCTCTTCCAGGGCAAGCTGCTGGTCCGGCTCGCCTCGGACTGGAGCGTCTCCGGCGCGACGCTGAAGTCCGGCTCGCTCGCCGCCGTCTCGCCAGGCGACGCGGCGTCGACCGCGGAGCTCGTGTACGCGCCCGACGAGCGGAGCGCCTTCGTCGGGCTCACGAAGTCGAGGGAAGGCATCCTCGTGACGCAGCTCCACGACGTCGCCGCCGAGGTCCTCTCCTTCACCTCCACGGACAGCGGGTGGACCTCGAAGGCGGTCCCCATCCCGCCGCTCGGGGACGCCGACGTCACCGCGGATCCGCGCATGGATGACGCGTATGTCACGTTCAGGAGCTTCCTTCAGCCCACGACGGTCTACCAGGTGCGGCCCGAGGGCGACACGTACGAGGTGACGGAGATCAGCGCTTCACCCGCGCTGTTCGACGCGTCGCCGTTCGAGGTCTCGCAGGACACCGCGACGAGCAAGGACGGCACCAAGGTGCCTTATTTCGTCGTCAAGCGCGCGGGGACGGCGGCGGACGGCAAGAGCCCGACCCTCCTCTACGGCTACGGCGGGTTCGAGTACACGCTGCCGCCGTTTTACCTGGGGCTCACCGGCAAGCACTGGCTCGAGAAGGGCGGCGTCTACGTGCTCGCCAACATCCGCGGCGGCGGCGAGTTCGGGCCCGCGTGGCATCAGGCTGCGATCCTGGAGAACAAGCAGCGGTCGTACGACGACTTCATCGCCATCGCCGAGGACCTGATCGCGAAGGGCATCACCTCCCCCGCTCACCTGGCGATCCAGGGCGGGAGCAACGGCGGCCTCCTGGTCGGTGCCGTCACCATGCAGCGGCCCGATCTCTTCGGCGCCGTCTCCTGCCAGGTCCCCCTGCTCGACATGCTGCGTTACCACGAGATCGGCGCAGGGGCGAGCTGGATGGGCGAGTACGGCGACCCCGAGGATCCCGAGATGGCCGAGATCATCCGGGCCTACTCGCCGTACCACAACATCAAGGCCGGCGTGGAGTACCCGCCGATCCTGTTCACGACGACCACCACCGACGATCGCGTCCACCCCGCGCACGCGCGCAAGATGGCCGCGCGCCTGAAGGAGATGAACATCCCCTTCTACTTCTACGAGGGTGAGAAGGGTGGACACGCTGGCTCCGCAGATCCAGAGACCTACGCGTTCCTCCAGGCGCTGAACACGACGTACCTCTATCGCGTCTTCGAGACCCAGTAGGGAAGCCCCCCGCGCTCGAACCGCCAGGGCGCTCCCCCTCACAAGCTATCGATAGCCAGGCGGCAGCTCAACGAGGGGCGGCCGGGCGAAAGAGCTTGGTCGCGATCGCGCGCGTCGTGGCGAGGACGTTATCGCGCGTGAAGCGGAACCAGAAGCCGGCGTAGCATCCGTTCGTGCGGAAGCCGGGGTTCACCGCGGCGTAGCGCCGCGCGGCCGGGCGGTCGAAGTAGCGCGGCGGATAGCGGCTCTGCGTCTCCTCGGTCATGAAGATGTTGACGAAGAAGAGGCCGGTCTCTTCGTCCACATGGAAGTCGCTCTCCCTTGCGAGCGCGAGGAACGCCGCGCGCACGGCCTCGTCCTCCTCCCCGCCGCGACGCCCCGGATCGAAGATCTGGTAATGCGCGAGCGCCTCGGTGATGGAAACGAAGCCGAAGAGGCTGGCGATGGAGAGGCGGTACAGGCGGGTCCGCGGGGCGCGGCGCTTCGTGTCGAGCAGGAACACGAGGCCAGAGACGAGGTGCAGCCCGCGCGTCCGGAACGCGGGTGCGATCCTCAGCTTCCCGCCCACGATGGCCAGGCTGCGCGGCAGGGCCAGGGGCGCGGTCTTCCAGAACTGGAAGCCGACGATCTCGTCCGTGTCGGCGCGGCGGAAGACGTGGACGACATCGTTGGTCTCGGCGTGGACGCGGAAGTGCTCGAAATCCTCGGCCATGAGCGCGGCCGAGAGGGCGTGGAGCTCGCGCAGGCGCGGCCCGGTGAAGTCGCGTCGCCGGAGGACCTCGAGGCGGACGGCGGGGCGGAGCGGGGAGAGACCGAGAAGGAGGTTCAGCATGGGGGTCCGTGGGGTCGAGCAGCCGCGCGGGGCGCGCGGCGCCCCCGTGGCTCCTCTTGTCGAGCGGCTCGGAGCTCTTGTACCGCGTCTCGACGCCGGATGGCGGCGCGCGCGCCCGAAGCCGCGCCACAGGCCCACTCCGAGCGCGGCGCCGGACTCGGCAGCGCCGCCTCGGCCATCGCGGCGCCGACGCTCGCCGCGACTGCCAGCGCGGCCATCGAGCCGTCGGGAGCCCCCGGGCCCGTGCGCTCCGGCGCCAGCGCTGCGCAAGGTGACCAGGGACCAGGTGACCCGGGCGATGTCCCGCGCGGGCGCGGGCGCTGCGACGGTGGCGACGACGGCAACGAGGAGCGCGGCGCCGCAACGCGCCAACTGGTCGCAACGGCCCTCGGCAGCGAGTGAACTGTGCCTTGCATTGCACCGGTGCCGCAAAATACCGCACCTGGTATCGCTGCTCACGTCATGTTTTCTTGCGGATTGGACCGAAGTGTGGTTCGTTTATCGTAGATGTCCTATGCACTGTAGGGAGATTGGATTGCTCGTGGGACTCGCGTCCCTACCCTTGGTATCCTGCTCGCCGACAGCGCCCGTTCACCCCGAGAATGCGGTCGTCATCGGGGCCATCCTCCCGTTCTCGGGGAGCGAGTCGGCGATCGGCCGCAACCTCGAGCAGGCGATGTTGCTCGCGATCGAGGACGTGAACGCCGCAGGTGGGCTTGACAGCAAACCGTTCGACATCGTGAGCCGAGACAGTCACTCGAGCGTGGACCGTGGGTTGGATCAGCTGCTCGCCCTGCTTTACCTCGATGAGGTCCGATACCTGATCGGGCCCGAGGAGAACGATCTCGCCCGTGCGATCTCGCCGGACGTGAAGGCGCTCGATCGGTTCCAGATGTTGCCGGGCTATGCCGCCCCCGCCGCGGCGCGCAGCGAGGCGATGGGGGGCTGGATGCGGCTCGCCCCCTCCCCGTTCGCCGTCGGCTGCGCGCTGGCGAAACATGCCGTTCACGAGGGCATCGATACAGCGAACACCCTCGCGGCGCGGGACGACTACAACGGCAGCGTCAGCAGCGAGTTCGCGAGCCATTTCGTGGCGCTCAGGGGCAGGGTCCTCCCCTCGGTGACGTTCAAGTCGGGCGAGCTGACGTACACGAGCAAGATCGAGTCCGCCTTCGAGCCGAAAGCCGGCCGGACGCTCCTGGCCGCCTATCCCGCCACCGCCTCGACCATCGTGACCGAGTGGGCCGTCTCCGGACGGCCGGGCACCTGGCTCCTCGGCCCCGCGCTGCGCGCCGAGGCGCTCCTCGCCAACATCCCCGCTGGCTCCCTCGACGGGTACTTCGGGGTCTCGCCTTCACTCAGCCTGCGGAGCGAGTGCCAGCTCGTGGATGAAGCCCAGGAGACGGTCAACTGTACGACCGATAACGCCTCGGCCTTCATCGAGCGCTTCTCCAGCCGCTGGAACGGCGAAGCGCCGTTCCCCGCGGCGCACTTCTATTACGACGGCGTCGTCCTCATCGCGATGGGCATCGTGTACGCCCAGGCGACGGGCAAGCCGCTCCCTTTGTCCGGACGTGCGCTGCAGACGATCATCACCGACCTCAACAAGCCCGAAAACGACGTGGCCTCATGGCGGGATCTGAGATCGGCGATGGCCAGCCTGCGCGCGGGGATCCCCCTCCGCTACGCCGGGGCGGCCGCTGAATACGAGTTCGACCGGTACGGGGCGAACAAGCATTATTTCATGCAGAAGTGGACCATCGAAAGCGAGACGTTCGTCGATCGCGCCCCGGTCCCCGTCACGTGCGCGACCGACGGGTGATCCCGCGGCGAGCTCGCCTGTCGCTCTCCCGGAGGTGAGCTCACCGCCGCAGCCCTCGTCGGTCGCGCCCGCGCCGCTGCGCTAGCCCTACTTTCGCGAAGCCGACAGGGGTTGGATGTGTAGACGCACGGCGCGCACCGAAAATCGTGCACGTCCCCTGGATGCGGCGACCTGTCGTCGCTACATGAACGAAAAATGCACATCTTCGAGCGGGAGGTGGACGGTCGCCGCTACCGGATCGCGGCGCAGTCGGTGTGGGACGCGGTAGCGGGGCGCTCGGTCGCGAGGCAGGTTGTCCTCGGGCCGGCGGACCCGCCGCCGACGGTCGACCTCGGGCGAACTCGGACGGTCGGAACGAGGGCGGTGGGGGACGTCGGCGCGCTCGTTTGGGTTGCCGAGCAGCTCGACTTGGTGAGGCTGATCAACGAGGCGTGCGGTGACTACGGCTCGAAGAACGGGCCGTCCGTGGGCGAGATGGCTGTCGCCGTCGCGCTTCAGCGCGCTTGCGCGCCGGGCCCGAAGTGTGACCTGGGGGATTTCCTCGACGGCGCATTGCCGCGGGTCTCGTGCCTGCCCGGGTCAGCATTCACGGGGCAGGCGTTCCACCGCATCGCGCAGCAGGTCACCGATCAGGAGCTGGAGGCCGCCCAGGTGGCGATCGCTCGGGCGGCGATCGGTCGGTTTGCTCTGTCAGCCGACGTGCTGGCGTTCGACACGACCAACTTCGACACGCACATCGCCACAACGACCCCCGGCGAGCTGGCGCGTCGCGGACACGCCAAGAGCAAACGAAGCGACCTGCGGGTGGTGGGACTCGGCCTGCTCGTGAGCGAGACCGGGCACGTGCCGCTCTTGTACCGGGCCTTCGGCGGCAACAGCTCGGATCAAGCCGTGCTCGAGGAGTGCCTGCAAGGGCTGAGCGAGCTGCACAGCGCGCTCGACGCCGGGGAGCAACGAACCAGCCCAGGTCATCGGACACTCGTACGCGACGGTGGTTTCTGGAGCCCTCAGCTGGAGCTTCATCTGGAAGTCACCGGCTACTACAGCCTCATCTCGTTGCCTCTGGGACACAGCGCGGCCGAATGGGCGCTGCAGCAAGCTGCGCAGAAAGGCGCGATGCGGCACCTGACCGGACAGTACGAGGACGTACGCGCTGCCCGCGTCCGGACCCAGGTCGGCGACCTTGACCGCACGCTCGTCGTTATCGAGAGCATCACGCTGCTCGAGGGGCAGAAGCGCGGCATCGAGGCGCGGCTGACCAAGGCCAAGGAGGAGCTGGGCAGGCTTGAGGCGCTGGTGGAGGCCGGCCGCATTCGACGCGCGTCCCTCGAGCAGCGCGTACGCAAGGCGCTCGCGCGCGAGCACTTGGCCAGCTTCGTCTTGGTCGAGATCGACGGCCAAGAGCAGACCCCGACGCTGAGCTGGCGGGTCGACGCCGCTCGCCGGCGAGAGCTCGAGGCAACGCGTCTGGGCAAGCGTGTGCTCTGCACCGACCACCACACCTGGAGCACCGAACGCATCGTCCATGCCTTTCGCGGCCAGTGGAACGTCGAAGAGCTCTTCCGTCGCTCGAAGAAGGGAGGCGTTGTGCCCTGGGGTCCCTCACATCAGTGGGCCGACGGCTCGCTGCGGCTCCACACCTTCGCCACGGTGCTCGGGCTGATGCTCGTCAGCCTGGCACGCATCGCCCTTGGCACAGACGCCTCCGCCCGCGCCATGATGGACAGCCTCGGCGACATCCGCGCCACGCTGGTCCGGACCGCAACGGGCGCCCAGGGACGGCGCCCCACGATCCCGCTCGCGCCCGAACTGAATGCAGAACAGCGCCGCGCTGCGCGCATCTTCGAGCTCGACCGTTGGCTTCCAGGTCTTTCTTCATCTAGACGCCGACAGAGCGCAGCATCTGGAAAGCAAGCGCCTTCCTAAACCTCAGGAACGCGCGTTGCGAAAGTAGGGCTAGGCCACCGCGAAAGCGGCGCTCAACAGGTCCTGCGGCCGGGACGAGGCGCCGATGTGGACGCGGAACTCTCCCGGCTCCACCACGCGGCGCCCCTCGGCGTCGAGGATGGAGAGCTCCGAGGCGGGGACGTCGAAGCGCACCGTGCGCGCCTCGCCGGCCGCGAGGCTCAGGCGGCGGAACGCCTTGAGCTCCTTCAGCGCCCACGTGGACGACGTCACCAGATCCTCGATGTACAGCTGGACGATCTCCACGCCGTCGCGCCCTCCGGCGTTGGTGACCGTCACCTCGAAGGAGGCCGCGCCCTCCCTGCCCACGCTGGGTGTCAGGACCTTCAGATCGGCATAGGCAAAGCGCGTGTAGCTCAGGCCAAAGCCGAAGGCGAACGCCGGCTCCTGCGTGAGATCGGCGTAACGCGCCCCGTGCTGGCCGCGGGCCTGGTTGTAGAACACCGGCTGCTGGCCCACGTGGTACGGGAACGAGATCGTCAGCTTCCCCGAGGGGTTGATCCGCCCGAAGATCGCCTCGGCGACCGCCCGCCCGCCCATCATCCCCGGGTTGAACGCCTCGACGATGGCGGCCGCGCCGAGCACCGATCGCGGCAGCACCAGCGGCTTGCTGTTGACGAGGACCACGGCCGTGGGCACGCCGGTGCGGGCGATCTCGTCGGCCAGCGCCCGCTGCCCGCCCATCAGCTCGAGGGTCGCCGTGCTCCTCGTCTCGCCGATGAACTCGATCCGATCCCCCACGACGAGGACCACCGCGTCGGCGCCCCGGGCCAGCAGGGCCGCCGCGGCGATGCCCGACTCGTCCTCGCTCACCACCGAGCAGCCCGCGGCGTACACCACCTCGCACCCCGGCGGCGCGAGCTCCCGTATCCCGTCCACGATCGTGACGATGCTCGAGCGCGGGTGCTGAGGACCGTTGCCGCCGCTCATCTGGCCGGACCCGAGCGACCAGTCGCCCAGCTGCGCGATCGGGTCGTCCGCGTTGGGGCCGATCACCGCGATCCGCCGCAGCGGCGCCGGCCCGGCGGCGCTCGCCCCGTCGGCGAGCGGCAACAGGCCGTCGTTCTTCAGCAGCACCAGCGACGCCCGCGCGACCTCCAGGTTGAGGTCCCGGTGGGCCGCGCACCCGATGACCTCCTTGATCCGCTGCTCGCTGCTGTACCCGGGGTCCTCGAAGAGCCCCAGGGAGAACTTGAGCGCAAGGACGCGCCGAACCACCGCGTCGATCTCGGCCTCGGCGAGGAGCCCGCGGCGCACCGCCTCCTGGGCGCCCTCGTAGAACTGCGGTGTCTGCATCATGAGATCGTTGCCGCTGCGGATCGCGAGCGAGGCCGCCTCGGCCATGTCCTTGCAGACCTTCTGATCGAGCACGAGGTTACCGACGTTGTTCCAGTCGGTCACGACGATCCCCTGGAAGCCCCACTCCTCCTTGAGGACCTCCGTCAGGAGCCAGCGATTGGCGGTGGCCGGAATCCCGTCCATCGACTGGTATCCTGTCATGAACGCCATGCAGCCGCTCTGCGCGGCCCTCTCGAAGGGCGGCAAGAAATACGAGCGCAGGTAGCGCCGGGAGATGTTCGCCTCCGACGCGTCGCGCCCGCCCAGCGTCTCCGAGTACCCCGCGTAGTGCTTCGCCGTCGCCAGCACCGCGTCCGGGTCGTCGAGGCCCTTGCCCTGATAGCCCTTCACCATCGCGCAGGCGAGCTCGCCGATGAGATAGGGGTCCTCGCCGAACGTCTCCCCCACCCTCCCCCAGCGGAGATCGCGCGTGAGGCACAGGACGGGCGAGAACGTCCACTTGAGCCCGGTGGCCCGCATCTCGGCGGCGGTGACCCGCGCCACCTTCTCCAGGAGCCCTGGCTCCCAGCTGCACGCCATGCCCAGCTGCGTCGGGAAGATCGTGGCGCCCGCCCAGAAGGAATGGCCGTGGATCCCGTCGTCGGCCATCAGGACCGGAATCCCGAGGCGGGTGCCGAGCGCGCGCCGGATCGCCGCGTCCGCGTCCTTCCCGTTGCAGTGCAGGAGGCTGCCGACCTTCATGCGCCCGATCGCGTCCTCGAGATCTCCCTGGGCGTCCAGCTGCATGAGCTGCCCGACCTTCTCGTCCAGGGTCATCCGACTCAGGAGGTCTTCCACCCGCTTGCCCACGGGTTGGCTGGCATCTTTGTAGAGGGGAGCGTCGTTCATGGGTTCTCCTGGTCGAGGTGGGGGCGCACGATAACAGGTCCGCCCCGCGGGGCAAGAGCGGGTCTTCTACCGGTTTTCTACCGTGCACCGTGCGTGCTTGGGAGATCCAGACTGACGCTCACGCCGGCGCGAGGCGGCGTGTCGCCGCGCACACGCCCTCACCTCCACTGAGAGGCACTGCCGAGGGGCGGCGCCGGCGTCGCGCGCCGCGCGCCGGCGTGCGCCACGGGCCTCAGGCCACCAGGCGGAAGCTGGAGAGCGGCATGCCGTACACCCGCTGCGAGCCCTGCACGTCGAGCTCGGTGATCTTGAGATCGCGGCTCCCCACGCCGCCGCAGAAATAGTGCATCACCGACCTGGGATCGTAGGCCGTGAGGTCGATGGTCTGCGACGTGTCCTCCGCGGGGCACCTGGGCGCAGCGCCGCTCCGGATGTGCTCGTGGCGGAAGCCGATGACGTGACCCAGCTCGTGCCGGAGCACGCCGACGGGGTCGAACCCGGGCGAGAAATAGGAGGGATCGATCAGCAAGTGCCGCCTCTCGATCGGATCATTCGGGAAGAAGGCCGCCGCGATGAACTGCCCGCTGGCGTTCACGAGCTGCACCGGGAACACGACCTCCTGGGGGCGGGTCCTGCTCCCGTCGAGCTCGGCCATGTGGCGGAACGAAACGCCGCAGGTCTCCTCCCAGTCGCGCGTGGCCGCCATCATGTTGGTGCGCACCGTCGCGTACTCGCGCTCGCTCCGGAAGGTCGCCCTGAGCACGCAGTAGCTGATCACGAAGCCTGGCGGCCAGCGCAGCAGCTTGCCGTTCTGCAGGATGCCGACCAGCCCCTCTCCGCCGGGGCCGGCAGGGAGGTTCGGCGGCTCGACGTTCGCCGCGTGAGTCACATAGTCGGCGAGCTGCTCCTCTTCGAGCAAGAGGTCGCCCTCGGCGACATACATCAGCTTTCCATCGAGCTCGAACGTCCGGAGCTTCGTCTTCAGCTCCTCGACCTTGCGCTCGATGACCGGATCCGTGATGGCCATGGCGATTTCTCCTTTGCCCGGTGCGCCCGGGCGGTTGGATGGTTGTTCCTGGTCAGACCGCGTGACGCCGCGGATCACCTCCTGGAGGTGCCCGGGCAACTCAAGGAAGAGCGCGCGGCTGAGCGGGTCGGCGCCCTCGGGCACGGAGCCGCGGACGAGCGCGTCGACGAGCAGATCCTCGCGCGAGCCGAGCGTGTCTCCCCGCACGAGGTAGAGCGCTCGACCGCTGATCTCGATGCGATACCGCTCCTCGACGCGGCGGAAGGTCTCCGACCGGTCGAGCAACGCCAGCAGCTCCGGGTGAGCCTCCAGCACCGCGGGCCGCGGCTCCTCCGGCCCGATCGCTTCCATATCGACCTCTGCGCGGCCTCACGGCAGCGGCACCACGATCGCATTATTCCAGCCGCACAAAAACAATTTCGGTTCGGACGCGAGCGCGTCAACCCGTAGCTCGTAGACCGCGGGGAACATGCCGGGCAGAGCCAGATCGACCTCGAACAGGGGGCCAGCGCCGAGCGTCACCGGCTCTCCGCGGGCGCCGGACGCGACGAACCGCACCTCGCCCGGCTGATCGAGCGCGAAGAACGCGCGCAGCCCAGCGTCCTTGAGCGCCGGCCCCGGCCGGGCCGCCTGCACCCGGATCGCCTCGGCGAACGACAGGCGGCCTTCCAGGCGCGACACGGAGAGCGAGCCCAGGTGGTGTACGGCCACCTGCACGGGCTGGCCGGGCCGCGCCTCGACCCGATCGGGCCACACGAGCGAGGCGCCCCGCTGCCTCCGGCGATCGAGGAACGTCGACTCCACCGTGTCGAGCAGGATGCTCGAGAAATGACGGGTCTCCGGGGGCAGCGTGGCGGGCAGCTCGCTCCGCGCCTTCCAGACCTTCTCCCGCAGCTCCTGGTCGTGCTCGTCGAGCGGATCGTACGTCGTCGGCGCGGTGCACAGGAAGTCGAACAGCGGCTCCGTGCTCGCCGCGCGGAAGATGACGGGCGCCGACCAGCTGGGCGGATACGGCTTCTGCGCGAACATCTCCTCGCGCCCCGCCCGCACGGCGCGCTCGACGTCGCCCGGGCTCTGCTTGAGCAGGCTGAGGACGAACGCCTGCAGGAAGCGCTCGGCGTCCGCCGTCTCCAGCCGGTGGCGCATCCCGATCGCGCACTGGACGCCGGACTCCCCGTGGATCAGCGCGTGCGCCACGCTCTGGCTGCCGCGCATCCACTGCGGCATCCGCTCGCGCTGCACCTCGCCCGCGGCCGTCAGGCAGCCCGCGAGCACCACGACCGGCACGGGCCGGTTCAGGAGCTCGCTCCGGAGCTGGTCGGCGCGGATCGGGTTGGCGAAGGCGCTGCCGTCGAGCTCGAACAGGAGGACGCCGATCGGCGGGAACCCCTCGAAGCCGACCTCCTGGAGATCGCCGTGGCCGAGGTAGACGAGGAGGTTGTAGCTCGCGTTGCGCAGCTCGGCGCGGACGGCGTCGTAGGTGACCGGCCCGCCCGCGCCCGCCTCGCTGCTCAGCACCGAGACCTCCACCACGTCGGCGAGCCCGCACGCGCGCGCGATCGAGAGGACGCGATCGCGGATCGGCAGCACGGGCGGCACGCTCCCGCCGAGGTCCTTCGGGTTCGTGCGGACGAGCAGCACGCGGAACGGCCACCCCCAGCGCAGCCTCGACGGCGTCGCGGCCGGGCGGTAGCGCTTCTGCGAGTGGACGATGCCTCGCACCCAGGGGTGCAGCGCCAGGGGGTCGGCGCCGAGCTTGAGCAGCTCGAACGGGACGTCTTGCAGGAACGGGAGCACCGCCGGGTGCGGCCGGAAGACGATCCGGAAGGGCTGGGTCGCCGCGTTCACCGCCGTGCCCAGGTGGCCGCGGAGGTCGTTCTGGAGGAGCCAGGCGGTGACCTGCTCGGCCAGGGCCTCGGTCATCTGCTCCGACCCGTAGCCGCTCCGCAGCTCGTCGATCTCCGCGGGCGGGAGGCTCGGGAAGGGCCGCTCGAGCTCGTCCTCGATCGGGGCGAGGTTGGAGGCGTGGACGCACAGCCGCAGGCGCGAGACAGCGCCAGGCTCGATGTCGACCACGAACTCGGGGCTCCTCATGGCTCCGCGTCCTCGGGCAGGGACCTGTCGATCGCCTCGTCGAGGTCGGCCTGCCGCCGGGTCTCCCGCTCGATGAGGCCCTTGCCCGGGAACTCGCGCCCGAGCGACGCGTAGCGGGCCTCCAGCGCCCTCGCCGCGTCGAGCAGGCTGCGGGAGCACGAGAGATCGGCGGTCACCTGCGCTGGCGTGAGCGGCACGCCGTCCGCCGGGGTCTGCCCCGTGCCGAGCGTCGGCCACGAGGGAGAGCGCCGCGTCTCCTCGCCTTCCCTGGCGAACTGCCGGCTCAGGCGGTGCCGGAGGAACAGCACGACGGGCGTCACGAGGGGGCGCTGCGACGCGCTCATCATCGCGTCCTCCACGTCGAGCGCCGCCGCGAGCCGCGGGTAGAACGCGCTCCAGAACTCGCGGACCACGCGGGGGTGCATGGGGCCGAGCTGGGCCACGATCGAGGGACCGCCGCCGCTGTCGTGGCCGAAGCGCGCGAAGGCGTGGTACACCGTGGGCATGCCGCCGTGGCCGACGCGGGGGATCTCCGGCGGGGTGAGCGAGAGGATCGTGACGCTCGATCCCCGCAGCATGGCGGCGACCTCGAGGGCCGAGAGGGTGTCCCCCTCGTCCTCCGAGAACTCGAGGAGTCCCTCCAGGCCGAGCGGCACCACGCCGTCGGCCACCACGTGGAGCACCTCGACGCCGGCGCCGATCGCGGCGGAGAGGGCCCGGCGCGGATCGTCCTCCTCGATCCAGACGACCTCCACGCCGGGGCCGACGTCGTTCAGCGCCTCGACGAGCGCGGCGGGCGCGCCGCCGGTCGGGTCGACCACGGCGACGCGCAGCGGCTGCTCTTGCGGTAACGCGAGGGGCGGCACGACCCGGCCCGGGCTGCCGCGCACGAGCGAGAGGCAAGGCGGGCGGCGCGCGCCGAGGAAGAGGATTTCCCAGGGGAGGTCCTCGAGCTCGGGCGTCTCGGCCGACCACCAGATGCGCAGCCGCTGGGGCACGCGCGGCCGGAGCCGCAAGATCGCCCGGAGGCCGCGGGACATCGATCTGCCGATGCGGTGCCGCAGATCGAGGAGGGCGCCCTCGCCCCCGTAGAAGATGCTCAGGTACTCGGCGTAGCCGAGCCAGGTGATGGAGAGCTCCTCGTGTCCGAGGAGCGGCAGTCCCCCGATCTCCGGCGGTGGCGCGCCGGTCGACCCGGCCGCGCCCCGGTCTCCGAGCGCCAGCGAGGAGAGCGCGAGCTTCGTGTAGACCCACGCGTGGTAGCGGCACACGCGGGCTCCCGTAGCGCGCGCGGCCGTCCTCCCGGACGCGCAGAACGGGACGACGCGGACGAGGATCTCGGGATCTCTCGGGCGCTGCGCGCTCGGCTCCGTGCTCATCCGCCCGCTCCGGCGAGGTCGACCGACCGCGCGATCCGGGCGAGCGACGAGGCGCGCTGGGGAGACAGGGGCGCCGCGCCCGCGAGCAGCGGCGGCCGCGGGATCGCCGCGAAGAACTCCATCGATCGCCGCTGGACGGCGCCGAGATCGACCGACGGCGGCGCCGAGGCGACCGCGAGCTGCGCCGCGACCGGCACGAGGCGGTACGGGAAGTACGAGGGCCGATCCGGCGCCGGGCGGAGCTCACCGCTCTCGAGGAAGCGCGCGAGCGGCCCCGCCCGCCGCACGTCGGCGGCGACGTCCGGGTGCAGCTCCAGGAGCGCATGGCCGCCGAGCGCGTCCAGCCTGGCTTCCAGGAACGTCCCGGCGATCGCGCCGAGGTCGTCGAGGAACGGCGCGACCCACGCGGGCGCGCACAGCGCCCGCCAGTCCTGCTCGATGCGGTCGGCCGCGTCGGCGAGCGGCGCGACCCCGAGCCGCCGCAGCAGCGCGCCGAGCAGCGGCAGGCGGACCATCGGGGGCGGGTGGGGATCGAGCCTGTCGAGCTCCGCTTGCTGGTTCCCGGGCGCGACCACGAGGAGGAAGGACGCGAGCGCCAGCGCGAAGCCGGCGTTGCCGAGGAGGACGCCGATCGCGTCGGCGAGGATCTCCCGGGTCCAGCCGAACCAGATCTGCTGTCGATCGGACGGGATCACGCCGTCCGTGCCGAGGAGCAGCGCCTTGGTCAGCTCGCTCGAGAGCGCGAGGTCCTGATCGACGTTGTGGCCGACCTCGTGGCAGAGCATGGGCAGGAGCCAGGCGCACTCGGTATGATCGGCGGGCAGGAGCACGATCGGGATCGGCAGCCGGAGATCGCGGTAGCTCCGGAGCGAGCTGCGGAGGACGCGGAGCGGGTTCTGGCGGCTCACGGCGACCGGCCCGTAGTGCGCCTCGAGGCAGACCAGCGGCGGCTCGCGCATGTCGTCCTTCTGGATGAGCCCCCAGTTGCGCGCCCTGTTCATGCACGCCTGGTAGCAGTCGGCGGCCAGGAGATCGGCCGCGTCGAGCGGGGGGGCGAGCGCCGGCTGCGCGCGCTGCGCGAGCGTCTGGGAGAAGATGTTCCACACCCCGTGGGCGCCCGCGATCTCGATGAGGAGCCTGCCGAAGCCGTCCGCGAAATCCGCGTCGGACAGGTCCTCCCCGAGCCGGTCGAGGATCCCTCGCTGGCGCTGGACCAGCTCGTCCATGAGGATCTTCAGCGCCAGCACCTGGCTCGCGTGGATCCCGAAGCCGCGCGCGTTCGCCGCGGCGTCCGCCTCGAACCGCTCGACGTCGCGCGGGAGCACGTCGATCCGGCGCTGGAGCTCGGCGGTCGCCCTGGCACGCAGAGTGGACACGACCCCCTCCTCTCCCGCTCTGCATAACGGCGCCCGCCCCGATGTAAAGCCGGCGCTGTCCTCCTCGCGAGCTCGCGCGAGCCTGACAGCGCCGCGGCGTGGATGAGGGCGCTCGAGGCGGCCGGCGCTCGCTCGGGCAGGCCGAAGAGGCCCGCGAAGAGGCTCGGCCCCGAGTAGGCGATCAGGAACCCGACCGCGACGCCGCCCCAGAAGTCCTCGATCGCGAGGATGGGCTGCGCGTCCCGCTTCCGCGCGAGCAGGACGGCCGCCATCGCGACCAGCACGAGCGACACGGCCAGGCTGAGGACCGCCTCCGCGTCGAGCCGCGCGACGCCGCCGCGCGCGGCGAACCAGCCCGCGACGCCGCCGGCGAGGGCGCCGCAGATCACGCTCGCCAGCGACGCGCTCACCTTGAGGACGTGCTCGATGGTGTCGAGGTTGGTCGCGCCGTCGATCTCGTACTCGACCTCGATGAGCAGCCGGTACGAGGCCGTGCGGAACCACAGCGTGCGCCGCGATCGCACGGAGAAGCTGCGCGCCGTCGAGTTCCCGGCCTGGAGCACCGCGGGAGGATCCGGGGCGCGCAGCGACGCGATGGCTCTGCGGAAGGCGCTGGCGTCGTCGCCGGAGCTCCCCTCGGCCGCCGCGCTCTGCGACGCGCAGGCCGCGCGCCGCGCGCCCGCCGCCGGACCGGAGGGCAGCTCGATCGCCGCGGAGGCCGCCTCGCCGCCCGCGCCGCGCAGGTCCCGCGCGATCGACGGCGCTCCCGGCGCCGCGCCGCCGCCCGGGAGGCGCCGCCCGAGCAGCCGCCGGACGAGGCGGCGCAGGCGGCGGCCGGGGGAGGCGCCGCCCGGCGCGAGCGCCCGCGAGGCGCCGTCGATCCGGGCGAGCCGGTCCTCGAGCTGCCGGACCTGCTGCTCGGTCCATCGCCGGTCGACGTCGATGAGCTCGGCGGGGAACGTCGTGCTCACCCGGCGCAGCGAGAGCGGCGCCTCGAACGGGTTCTGCACCGTGATGAAGAGGGAGAAGACGTGTCCTGCGACAAGCCCATCCGTCGATGTCGACACCGACGTCCGGATGGCGCCCCTGAACGGCTTCGCTGGCTCCGGTCCTGCCATGCTCCGTTGGATGAGCGCACCCCGCGCTGCGTCCCGCGCGCCACGCTTTGCGGCGCGGCGGGGCGGCCTGGCACCGCGGGGAGCGGCCTAGCGCGGCGGGGCGCGGCGGCCTGGCACCGCGGGGAGCGGCGGGGCGCGGCGGCCTGGCACCGCGGGGAGCGGCCGCAGGCGTGGCCCGCCCGCGAGGGGCCCGCGGGGCGGTCAGCAGGAGGGACCGCCCCGCGGGCGTGCGCCGGTCAGCCGAGCCGCCGATCGACCGACCACGCGCCGCTCCCGCGCACCACGATCGCCGCCGCGATGGCGATGGCGAGCGCGTGGTACTCCCACCCCTCCCCCGCCTGGTTCCCGAGCCAGTTCATGAAGAACCCGTTCTGGAGGTGGGTCGTCGCCGCGACCAGCAGGAGCGCGCCGAGCCCGGCCGCCGCGAGCCGCCCGAAGGCGCCGGCGAGCAGCGCGAGCGGCGCGAGGAGCTCCGTCACGATCGCGAGGGTCGCGAGCGGGCCGGGGATCCCGATCGACACCATCCAGCCGTGGGTGCCGGCGTAACCGAAGCCGCCGAACCAGCCGAGCAGGTGCTGCGCCCCGTGCGGGAACATCACTGCCGCGAGCACGACGCGGAGCCCGAGCGCCACGCTGTCGTCCTCGGTCCGCGCGATCCGCGCGACCATCGCGGCGGCCGCGCCCGCCCTCTCCCGCTGCCGCTGCCCGGAGGCGATCGCCATCGCGCTCATCGCTGCACCTCCACCGCCGCCGCCGAGGGCCGCTCGAGCGCGAGCCCGGCGTCGCGCCACGCCGCCTTGCCGCCCGCGAACACCCGGACCGCGCCGTAGCCGAGCGCGGCGAGCCGCGCCGCGGCCGCGTGGGAGTTCCGGCACGTCGGCCCCGAGCAATAAACGACGATCGCCGTCTCCCGGCTCGGCGCGAGCCGCGCGATGTTCCGCTCGAGCCCGTCCAGCGGCAGGTTCACCGCCCCCGGCAGGTGCCCCGCCTCGTAATACGCCGCCGGCAGCACCTCCGCGACGACGAGGCCGTCACCCCGGCCGATCCGCTCTGACAGCTCCTCCAACCCGATCTCGTTCGACATGAGCCCTCCTTGGCTGACGGCCCGAGCCGCTCGGCGCCGTCGACGAGGGGAATCTGCGCGCTCCCGCGTCCGTCATCCAACGAATGATCCTGATGAGGTATCATCACGAACGTGAATCTCGCGACCGTGAACCTGAACCTCCTCGTCGCGCTCGACGCCCTCCTCGCGGAGCGCCACGTCACGCGCGCCGCCGCGCGGGTCGGGGTCACGCAGAGCGCGATGAGCAACGCCCTCCGCCAGCTCCGGGCGCTCTTCGACGATCCGCTCTTCGTCCGCGGCCCGCGCGGGGTGACGCCGACCCCGCGCGCGCTCTCGCTCGCCGAGCCGGTGCGCCGCGGCCTCGCCACGCTCTCCGAGGCGTTCGCCGAGCCGAGGTTCGACCCGGCGTCCGCCGAGCGCACGGTCGTCCTCGCCGCGAGCGACTACGTCGAGCTGGTCCTCCTGCCGCCGCTCCTCGCCCGCATCGCGCGCGAGGCGCCGGGCGTCCGCCTCGAGGTCCGGCCGTGGGGGCTGCACGAGGTCCCGGACGCCCTCGCGCGCGGGGAGCTCGACCTCGTCCTCGGCTACTTCGATCGCTTGCCGCCGCGGCACCGCCGCGAGCGCCTCTTCGAGGAGCGGTTCGTCTGCCTCGCGCGCCGCGGCCACCCGAGGATCCGCGCCCGGCTCACGCTGAAGGCCTGGGTCGAGACCCCGCACGTCGTCGTCTCGGAGCGGGACGACGGCCCCACGAGCGTCGATCGCGCCCTCGCCGCCCGCGGCCTGCGCCGGACCATCGGCGTGCGCGTCTCGCACTTCCTCCTCGTGCCCTCGCTCGTCGCGAAGACCGACCTCGTGGCGGCGGTCAGCCGCCGGGTCGCCGAGCCCTTCGCTGCCCCGTTCGGCCTGCGCATCTTCCCGCCGCCGATCGAGCTGCCCGCGGGGCGCGTCGGGATGGTCTGGCACGAGCGGCTCGACGCCGATCCGGGGCACGCGTGGCTCCGCGGCGTCATCTCGGACGTCGCGGCGCACGTGTGATGACGGCGCGCCCTCGTCGCATCACGCGCGGAGCACGGCGCTGCCCCACGTGAGCCCGCCGCCGAGCGCGCACAGCAGCACGTGCTGCCCGGGCTGGATCCGGCCGTCGCGGAGCGCCTCGTCGAGCGCCATGGCGACCGAGCCGGCGCTCGCGCCCGCCGGGCTGCCCCCGTCGAACGCGCCGAGGACGCGCTGCCTCGGGCACCCGAGGCGCTCGGCGAGGAGCGCGGTGATCTGGGCGTCCGCGTGGTGCGGGATCACCCAGTCGAGATCGGCGGGCGCGAGCCCTGCTGTCACGAGCGCCGCGAGGGCCTGCGTGGCGAGGCGCTCCTCCGCCGCCTGCCGCAGCTCGATCTGGTTCACGCGCAGGTAGTGCCGCCGGTCGGCGAGCCGCTCCTGGGTGAGCGGCTCCGCGGAGCCGCCGCCAGGCACCTGGAGGACGTCGGCCTTCCTCCCGTCGGCGCGGAGGCTGACGCTCAGGATCCCGCGCCCCTCGTCGCCGGCGGGCCCGACGACGACCGCGCCGGCGCCGTCGCCGAAGAGCGCGGCCGACGCGCGGTCGCGCGGATCCAGGCGATGGGAGAGCAGGTCTGCGCCGATCACGAGGACGTGCTTCATGGTCCCCGCCGTGACGAACTGGTTGGCCACCGAGAGCCCGTAAAGGAAGCCCGTGAGCGAGGCGGAGAGGTCGAACGACGGGATGAGCTCTGCGCCGAGCTTCTGCTGCACGTACACGGCGGTCGCGGGCATCGGCGCGTCGCCGCTCGAGGTGGCGAGGATGATCATCTCGAGGTCGCGCGGCCCGATGCCGGCCGCGTCGAGGGCCGCCCTGCCCGCGCGCGCCGCCAGATCGCTCGTCGTCTCGCGGGGCGCGGCGCGGCGCCGCTCGTTGCCCGCGCTCGCGTCGCCCGGGACGCCGTCCGCCGGCGGCGCTTCGGAGGAGGCCGCGCTCTCCGGGGCGGCGGGCAGGGAGCGGCCTGTGCCGAGGATGCGCGCGCGAGGATTTCTGGCGTCGGACGTCATTGGGAGCGCAGCCTACATCATGGGCTGCGCGTTGAGACGGCCGATCGCGCGCGGCGGGTCGGTCCACGGAATGCTTGAGTCGGGAACGCGCTCCGGTACATAAAGCGCCGCGATGGCTACGAGCTCCGAAGACAAAGACCGCCCCGACGAGGACGCGCCTTCCGAAGAGGCCGGCGCGAAGGACACCAGCACGGAGGAGGACGGCGGGAGCCGGGCCGCTTCCTCTGCAGAAGCCGCGGCGCCCGCGAGGGCTTCGCGGCCTGCGAAGCAGGCGGGCGCCGCCCGGCGCCCCGCGGGCAAGAAGCCCGGCGCGCGGCCTCGCGCGGCCGCCCAGCCGCAAGGCGGGTCGCTCGGCAAGAGCATGATCTTGTTCCTCATCATCATTGGCGGCCTCGCCGCGGCGTTCGCCTACTTCGGGCGTGAGCCCGCGGCCGGCACCGCCGGCCCCAAGTGGAAGACCGGGGACAAGGCCCAGGTCGAGGTCACCCTCGTGTCCTCGGACATCAAGGATCTCGCCTGCTGGTCGGCCGACGAGGTCAACGGACGGCATTGCGCGTTCGAGTCCCCCAGCAAGGGGTGGTCGAAGGGCGATGCGGACGACAAGAAGCTGCTCCGCCCATACACCACCACCGATCGCGTCCAGTTCCTCGCGGCCGGTCTCTGGAGCGAGCCCGCCCTCACTGGCAAGCTCCCGTCCGCGCGGTTCGCGCTGAAGTGCACCTACACCGTCGAAGGCCGGATGAAGAGGCCGGGCATCCGCTGGTCCAGCGAGGGCGCATGGCTCGACAGGACCGATGACTGGTACACGGGGCTCCTGTCGGACTGCAAGCTCATCACACCCTGATGTCGCAGGCGCGCCGCGACGCCGCGGCCATCGAGGGATACGTCATCGCGCCGAGGACGCGCCGCACCGCTGCGACGGACGCGACGGGCGCGACAGCGCGATGGCGCGCGCAGCGCGATGGCGGACGCTGCGGCATGACGCGGCAGCACGCGCTGCGTCGTGAGCCATGGCCCTCGTAGGAACGTGATCCTCCGTGGTAGTGTTATTCTTGGTTTGGAGGTGCTCATGCCCTGTCATCGGGTGATCGCGTTGGCGTCGCTGGCTGCATTGTTCGCCGTTGCTGGATGTGAAGCTGACCCGGGCACCGTCAACCTTCTGCCGAACTACATCACCGTATCGAGCTCCTCCTCCGGCGGCGGTGCGGGCGGGGACGTCGGGACGACCACCAGCGTCAGCGTCACGACGACCAGCGCCGGGGGCGAGGGAGGCGCGGGCGGCGTGGCGTGCACGTGCGAGGAGGGGCTCTCGTGCTGTGGCCCGACCTGCGTGAACCTGGCCAACGATCCGCACAACTGCGGCATGTGCGGCACCACCTGTGCAGCGGAGCAGGCGTGCATCCAGGGCGAGTGCAAGGATCCCTGCGCTCCCGAGTTCGGGTGCGAAGAGGGCATCTGCTGCGGCGAGGCGTGCTGCACCGACGGCACGCTCTGCTGCGACTACGGCACCAGCGCCGACACGCCGAGCCTGAGCTGCCAGCTGCCGGTGAACGGCACCTGCCCGGTGGCCTGCAGCGGCTGCGAGAACTGACGGCTGAAGGGCATCGATAGCGGAGCGGCGGCGCGCGGCGCGCCCGGACTGACCGGGAGCACCGCGCGTCGGCGCATTGGGCGCGGCGCGCTTTCCAGAGCGCCGCGCGGCTCATCGCGCACCGCGCGGCTCATCGCGCGCCCGCACACGCCGCGCGGGGCCGCCTCGTCCGCGCGCGCGGCTCACGCCTTCTGGAAGGTCTTGCCCGGGTACTTCCGCTCGAAGTGCCCGACGATGCCGTGGCCGATCGCCGCGATGGTCAGCCCCGCGATGGTCATCTTGATGGCCGGCCCGACCACGGGGACGAAGCCGACAGCCCGGGTGGCGAGGAATTTGAGGCCTTGCCCGAGGATCGCGAAGCTCCCGCCGGCGGCGGTCGTCACCACGGATCCCACGCTCTCGCCGTAGATCTCGCCGACCATCGACATCATGTGGGTCTCGATCGCGACGAGCCCGGCCGAGGTGGAGATCGGGAGCGGAAGGGCGGCGAAAGCGGCCCCGCCGATGGCGTAGCGGTGAACCCAGCGGAGAGCTTCATCCCTGCACGTCGTCATCCTTCGAGGTTGCCGCAAGTCGCGCCGTCCGTCCATCGAGCATCGCGCCGGCGGCGCGGCCGCGGCAATCAGCCTGGGCGCACCCGCGTCTTCTGTGCGCTGCCTTCCCGCGCGTCGGGAACCGCGCGTGCATGGCCCTCGCCCGGCTCGACCTCCGCGCTCACGCCGGACGGCGGTGCCCAAGGCAAAGCGACCCCGCGAGGGGATGTTGAACCGTCGGAGCCCGCGGATCGGAGCTCCAGCGAGGTGCCCATGACAGCTCGACGCGCGCTCTTCAGCCTGCCCCTCCTCTGGTCCTGCGCCGCGCTCGCGGCGTGCGGCGCGGAGCCGCGCCCCGCCTCGCCCGGAGCGGAGCCGGGCCCGGGCGCCGCGGACGCGCCTGACGCGGAGGTCGTCCCCCTGTTCGCGGATATCGGCTCTCTTCATCACCCCGTGACGACCTCATCGCAGCTCGCGCAACGCTATTTCGATCAGGGGCTGAGGCTCATCTACGCCTTCAACCACGACGAGGCGAGGAGGGCGTTTCAGGAGGCCGCGCGGCTCGATCCCGGCCTGGCCATGGCGCGCTGGGGCGTCGCGCTCGCGCTCGGCCCCAACATCAACCAGCCGGCCGATCCGGCGCGGGAGCAGGCCGCCCTCGAGGCGATCGAGGAGGCGCGCGCGCTCGCCGCCTCCGCGAGCGAGCCGGAGCGCGCGTACATCGAGGCGCTCGCGAGCCGCCACGCGACCGCGCCGGGCGTCGATCGGGCCGCCCTCGACCGCGCGTACGCGGGGGCGATGCGCGAGCTCGCCCGCCGCTTCCCCGACGACCTCGACGCGAGCGTCCTCTTCGCCGAGGCGCTCATGGACCTGCGCCCGTGGGACCTCTGGACGCTGGACGGCCGACCGCAGCCCGGGACCGAGGAGATCGTCGCCACGCTGGAGGGCGTCCTGCGGCGCGAGCCCGGGCACATGGGCGCGAACCACTATTACATCCATGCGGTCGAAGCGTCGCGCGCGCCGGAGCGGGCGCTGCCGAGCGCCGAGCGGCTCGGCGGCCTGGCCCCGGGCGCCGGGCACCTCGTGCACATGCCGTCGCACATCTTCTTGCGCGTCGGTCGCTACGCGGACGCCTCCGACGCGAACGAGCGCGCAGTCGAGGTCGATCGCCGGTACATCCGCGAGCGGCGACCGGAGGGCATCTATCCGATGATGTACTTCCCTCACAACCTCCACTTCCTCTCCGTCTCCGCGAGCATGGAGGGCCGCGGCGCCGTCGCCCTGCGCGCCGCCCGGGAGGCCGTCGCCGCGGTGCCCGACCACGACGTGCGCCACATGCCGATGCTCGAGATGTTCCGGCCAGCGCCGCTGTTCGCGCTCGTCCGGTTCGGCCGGTGGGATGACGTCCTCGCGGAGCCGGCGCCGCCGCCCGAGCAGCGCTACACGACGGGGATATGGCGCTATGCGCGCGGGCGCGCGCTCGCGTCGAAGGGGCGCCCCGACGGCGCCGCGCGCGAGGCGGCGGCGCTCCGGGCGACGTCGTCCGAGGTCCACGGCGACGCGAAGATCGGCATGAACCGCGCGCAGGACCTGCTCGAGATCGCCTCGCTCGTGCTCGAGAGCCAGATCGCGTCGGAGCGCGGCGAGACGGGGGCCTCGGTCCGCATGCTGGAGGCGGCCGCGCGCGTCGAGGACACACTGCGCTATTTCGAGCCGCCGGCCTGGCCCGAGCCCGTCCGCCACACGCTCGGCGCGGCGCTCCTCAAGGCCGGTCGCGCGCGCGACGCGGAGGCCGTCTACCGGGAGGATCTGCGGCGGAACCCACAGAATGGCTGGTCTCTCCGCGGGCTCGAGCAGAGCCTGCGCGCACAGGGCAGGGAAGAGGAGGCAGACGCCGCACAGGAGCGCTTCGAGCGCGCCTGGGCTCGAGCCGACGTACGGCTGTCCGGGTCACGCCCCTGAATGTCCGGCCTCGAGGGGCGAGGGACGGCGCGGAAAAGCGCGTATTGCCGGCATGTGCATGGAGCGCATCTGCTACGTTGTGGGGGTGTTGCGCGCGAAGCTTGGACTCACGACGTTCCAGTACCTCTTCTCTTTGACGACGAGCCTGTGTGCGGCCTCGCTCCTCGGGTGCGACAGCACCGAGCTCCCGCCGTACAGCCCCCCTCCGGGCGAGGGCGGTGGACCGGGGTGTGCGCCGGGGCAACTCGGCAGCTCGGGCGGCTGTGTGCCGGTGGGAATCCAGGGCTGCGCCGACGAGTTCATCGACGAGGACGGCCTGTGCCGCCCCGCGCTCGACAGGTGCTCGCCCGGGACAGTGCCGAAGCACGACGAGGGCTGCATTGAAGTCGGGATCCCCGGCTGTGCGATGGAGTTCGTCGATGGCGGCGCCTGTCATCCCACGATGGCCAGGTGCCCGGAAGGGACGTTCGCGGTCCCGCAGCGAGGGTGTGTATCCATCGACGGGCCGGACGGCTGCGGCTCGGCGCCCTGGGGCGAAGTCGTCGAGATACCCGGCGATGTTCATGTCGATCCGGCGTACGGCGGTGAGGACGGCGCCGGTTCGCGGGAGCGGCCGTTCACGACGCTCGCGGCGGCGCTGGCGACGGTGCAGGCGGGCGGGCGGGTCGTCCTGGCGGAGGGCGAGTACGACGAGCCTCTCGAGATCACGAGGCCCATGGAGATCGTCGGGCGCTGCGCCTCGAGGGTCGTGCTCCGGGGCGAGCAGAGCGATCAGAGCGGCAACGTCAGCGCGGTCTGGTTCCACGACGTCGAGGGCGCCGGGATCCGCGGCGTCAGCGTGACCAGCCCCTCCATCGGCCTGTTCATCGAGGCGGCGACGGTGTCCGCGCGCGACGTCCGCGTGACGGGCGCGAGCGGCAGCGGTGTCGTGGTGGCGCTCCCGGGCGCGAGCCTCGAGATGTCCCGTAGCCTCGTCGCGCGGGCGGGCGAGGGCGACGGCGACGGCTGGACGAACGTGCTCGTCGTCTCGGGGGCGCGGGCGCAGCTCACCGAGAACGCGCTGGTCGACGGCACCGTCAACCTGCGGATCAGCTCCGACGCGCAGGAGGTGATCGCGGAGGGCAATCTGCTGGAGGACACGGCCCCGCAGGCGGAGGCGGGCGGGAGCGTCGGTGTGCACCTCGAGGCGGGCACGCTCCGGCTCGGCGCGAGCGCCCTCGTCCATCACCGCGCCGGCGTGCTGGTGACAGGCGCCGGCGCGGCGCTCGTGGCGGCGAGCAGCCTGGTCGCGGCCCCGGCCGAGGGTGCGCCGGAGGCGCGCGACGTGACCGTCGAGCAGGGCGCCCGCGCGACGCTCGACTCCAGCGTGCTGTCCGGCGCGTGCGACGCGCAGCTCGTTGTCGCGGGCGCGGGCACGGAGGTCGAGGCCTCCGGCAACCTCTTCCAGGGCGAGGCGGCCGCGGCGCACGATCACCTCGGTTTTGCGGTCGAGCAGCGGGGCGGCAAGCTCTCGCTGTCGTCGAGCCTCGTGCGCGACGCCGGCGACGTCGGGCTGCTCGTGTCGGGAGGGGAGTTCTCGTCGAGGGGCGTGGTCGTCCAGGGCACCCGCGCGAGCCCGCTCCACCGGGACCGCGCCGCCGGCGTGCTCGTGCAGGGCGCGCGCGCCGCGCTGGCGTCGACCTATGTCCTGGAGGCCCACGTCGCCGGCGTGGCCGCCTTCCAGGGCGCTGACCTGGAGCTCACGGACAGCCTCGTCGAGCGCGCGCGGCCGGAGGAGCGCGACGGCATGGGCGGCGTCGGCCTGCTGAGCGGCGGCGCGGCGGGCATCGTCGTGCAGCGGTCGGCGGTGCTGGAGAGCCGCGTGGCGGGCCTGCTGCTGCTGTCCTCGCCGAGCACGGTGGAGGAGACGCTCGTCCGGGGCGTCGAGGCCGGGACGTTCGCCACGCTGGGCGGCGAGGGGCAGGTGCCGTCGTCGCCGGACCTGGGCGACGGCCTCCTCGTCCTCGATTCGACGGCGCAGGTGAGCTCGGTGCAGGTGGAGGGCTGCGCGCGCGCCGGGCTGCTCTTCAGCGACAGCGACGGCGCGCTCGCACGCTCGCGCTCCACCGGCAACCGTTTCGGCCTGGTCGTGCAGGGCGCGCACGCGCCGACGGTGGCGCAGGACAACGTCTTCGACGACAACGAGGAGAGCGACCGCGTGACGTCGGGCGACCTCCCCGTCCCGGCAAGCGCCACGCCCGCGCCGTAGCGAGCCCCCACCGGGTAACTACAGCGAGAAGAATTGTCGGATCTTTCCGAGCAGCGCGGTCGTCTTGGCCTCCTCCGCGCCGGCGCGGGCGCGGCGCACGGAGACGTTCTCGTCGAGCGCCGACTGGCGCGCGACAAGGACCTCCGTGATCTTCTCGGCGATGCCGGGCGCCGCCGCCAGGATCTCCTGGAACGCCGCCTTGTCGACCTTCACGAGCTCGCAATCGCTCACCGCCTGGATGGTCGCGCTGCGCGGCTCCCCGGTCATCAGCGACATCTCGCCGAAGAACTTGCCGGGGCCGAGCCGCGCGACCTCGGCCGTGCTGCCGCCCTCGCGCCCGACGATGACCGACACCTCGCCCGACTGCACGATGAAGAGCTCGTGCCCCGCGGCCCCCTGCCGGATCACGACCTCGCCGACCATGTAGAGGCAGGTCTTCGACAGCGTCGCGAGCCGGTCGAGGAGCGGCGGCGGCAGCGCGGCCAGGAAGTCGACGACGCGCAGCGACTGCAGGCGGCGCTGCCGCTCGTCGGCCTCGCTGCGCTCCCGGGACTCGGGCGACACCTCGGCCATCCGGACGGTGTGGATGGGGAACGGGATGGAGATGCCCGCGCGGCGGAACGCGAACCAGATCCGCTGGCGCACGGCCGAGTCGATGCGGTCGCGGCGGGCGAAGTCGTCGATGAAGAAGCAGAGGTGGTAGGTGATGCCGCTGTCGTCGAACCTCGCGGTGAGCACGAAGGGCGGCGGCGCGAGCAGCACCCCTGGCACGGACGCGACGGCGCCGAGCAGCGCCTGCTCGACGACCGGCGGCGGCGCCTCGTAGGGGCCCTGCACCTCGATCGTCCGCCGCGCGGTCACGGTCGGCTTCGTGAAGTTCCGGATCGTGCTCTTCGCGAGCGTGCCGTTCGGGATCGTGAGCTCGACCTGGTCGTTCGTGAGCACCTTCGTGGCGCGCCAGTTGATCTCGATGATCTGCCCGATGAGCCTTGGATCCGGCTCGATCTGGATCCAGTCCCCCACCTCGAACGGCCGCTGCGCCTGGATCGCGAGGCCGGCGAAGAGGTTGCCGAGCGTCTCCTGGAGCGACAGACCGATCACCGCGGTGAGCAGCGCGGAGGTGGTGAGCAGCGATCCCGGCTCGACCCCCGCCGCGCGGAGCGTGATGAGCACGACGCCCGCGTAGACGAGCCCCTGGATGATGTCGTGGATGATCCGGGGCAGCGGCCGTCCGAGGCGCACGCCGAGGATCAGGTCGACGACGAGGAGAAAGGCGGCGCGACCGAGCGCGGTCAGCAGGAAGAAGAGCGAGACGACCGAGAGCGTCCGGTGGAGCGACGACGTCGGAGCGAGCGGCAGCCGCGCGAGCAGCGCCGCCACATGGAAGCAGAGCAGCACGACCGGCAGGCGCAGCTTCCCGCGCTGGGCTGGCGGCGCCAGCATCCGCACCGCGATGAGCAGCGCCGCGGCGATGCCGATGCCGATGGCGCCCGACGACGCGATGCGCACGAGAACGTCCGTGATGTGAGCGGCACCCCGCATGGCGGCCAATGGTAGAGCGCGCCGGCTGCCCCTGTCACAACCGCGTCGCGAGCGCGGCCTCGGGGCGTCACATCGCGCCTCCTTGGCCGCTCAGGGAGGACGGGTGTCCGGTCGAGATAGCGCCTCTCGGAGGGGCGGATTACGTCGCCGAGAGCTTGCGTCGATGTCGCGGGATCGACGTGGGTCAGATGTCACGATGTTGTTGATGACGACGATCGCGCACCTCACGGACTTTCATCTCCTCGAGGCGGATCACGACCGGCGCCGGGGCGCCGCGCGGTGGCGGCTTCGTTACCTGAGCTTCGGCCGCCCGATCGAAGCAGCGCCGCGCCGCCGTCGCGCGCTGGCTGCGCTCATCGAGGCGCGGCGGAGCGGGGCGGACCACCTGGTGCTCACGGGCGACCTCACGGAGGACGGGACTCCCGCGCAGTTCGAGGTGCTCGCCGCCGTGCTGGCGGAGAGCGGCTGGGACCCGGCGCGCGTCACCCTGGTTCCTGGCAATCACGACGCGTATACATCCGGCGACGCGTGGGAGCGCGCCCTCCTCGGCTGTCTCCGCCCCTTCGCGGCGACGAGCGGTCGAGGGGCGACCGTCGCCCTCCCTGGGGCCGTCGTGACCGCGGTGTCGACGGCCATGGCGCAGCCGGTGACCCGCTCGGCGGGCGCGATCGCGGCGCGCGAGCTCTCGCGCGTCGCCTCGCTGGCGGCCGGGACGCGGCGCTCGGGCGACGCGCTCGTGCTCGCGCAGCACCATCCGCCGCTCCGGCACCCGATCGGCGCGATGCAATGGCTGGATGGGCTCATCAACAGCGGCGAGCTCATGGCCCTGCTCCACGAGCACGACCACCTCCACGTGATCCACGGCCATACACACCGCGAAAATGACGCGCCCGTGCGCGCTGGCGCGCCCCCTCGCATCTTCTGCGCTCAGGCGCTCGTGGACGGGCCATCCCCGCTGCGCGTTTACCGCGTGCGTCATGGGCGAGTCCTCTCCGAGCGGACGAGCGTCTGGAGCGGCGCGTCGGCGCTGGCGATGGCGTAGAATCTCTCACAGGCACTGGAGCGGCGTGCGCCCCTCAACGCCCTCTTTCCGCCAAAGACGTGGCTCGTATAGAGTCGCCGTCGGATCATGAAATTCACTCGCTTGCTCAGGGGCTCCCTCACCCTCGTTGCTGTCTCGGCGCTCGCGCCCGTCCTGGGCTGTGGCGGCGCCGCTCCCACGCCGGCGGAGCCGGAGATGCTCGACGCCGAGCCAGTCCAGACGTCGCGCCCGTCGATGAGCTCGCGGTCCGAGATCGGCGGGATGAACGAGGAGAAGGTCCAGGCGGCGTTCCAGCGCGCCTCGCCGCGGCTCTCGCGCTGCTACGAGAAGGGCGTCGAGCGGATCCCCTACCTCGGCGGCGAGATCCGCTTCAAGGTCCGGGTGGCCGAGGACGGCACGGCGCGCTGGGCGTTCGTGAAGGACTCGACCCTGGGCGATCGCGACACCGAGGCGTGCATGCTCAAGGTCCTGAAGGCGGCGCGGTGGCCGAAGCCGGTCGGAGGCGAGGGCCTGGCGGAGAACAGCTTCACGTTCGAGCCGAGCAGCGACGAGCGCCCGCCCGTGCCGTGGACGCCCGACCAGCTCGGGACGCCGTACAAGAAGGCGCGGCCGGCGCTCGAGTCCTGCCGCAGCCAGGCGGGCGCCAGCCAGCTCAAGGCGACGCTCTACATCGACACCGACGGCAAGCCGCTCAGCGTGGGCGTGTCCAGCGCCGACGAACGGGGCGAGGACGCGGCCGAGTGCGTCGCCGGCGCGCTCCGCGAGATCACCTTCCCCTCCCCCGGCAGCTACGCCTCGAAGGTGAGCGTGGACATCGACTGACGACCGCTCACCGCCCGCTACCGGTCGCCCGTGCGCCGGTCGAGCGCTGGCGGGGCGGCGGGTGGACTGCCGCTCCTGTCGCTCCTGTGTCCCGGCCCCGTCCGGCGTGGCGGCCGTGCCGGGCCCCTCCCAGCGAGCGTCGAATCTCCCGTCCTTGCTGGGGGCGCGCGCCAGGGGACTGCGCTACGCTCTCCTCGTGGGCAAGGTCCTCTGGCAGATCCTGGCGCTCTTGTGGAAGGTGGTTCGCCTCGTCCTGTGGCGGTGGCTGAAGGCGCGGCTGGCGAAGCTCATGGTGATCACCGCGGCGCTCGTCGGGGTGATCCTGCTCGTGGTGGCCGTGCTCGGCAGGCTGTAAAGCGAGCCTGGGCAGCCGGCGCCGGCGCCGTTCGCTTGTCCGCGGCGGTGCCCGGCAAGTAGTCTCCCACGCTTGCATGGCTAGCTCACCGTCCTCCTTGCTCCTCGCCGCCCTGGCGTGCGCGATCGCGTCGGGGGGTACCGCCGCTTGCTCCGAAGAGAGCCCCTCCGTACCGTCGGCGGCGCCCGTCGAGGCGGACGCCCCCGAGGCGCCTCCCGAGGCAAACGCACCGCGCGCCCCATCGGAAGCGGACGCTCAGCGCCCTGCGGTCGTCGAGGCAGCGGTCGTCGAGAGGGCGCCGGCCCCGGCGGAGGCCGAGGTGGCGCCGCCCGCGAGCGCGGCGAAGGAGGGCGCGCGCATCTATTCGAGGGCGCGGTTCGCCTGGATCAGCCCCGGCCCGTACCCGACGCGGGGCTGGAGCGGCTACCTGGGGCTCGGCGGCTCCGTCGCGCTGCGCGGCGGCAGCCTCGAGGCCGCGCGGACGCCGGGCGAGGGCTGCGACGCGTGGTACGCCATCGAGCCGCGGGGCTACGTCTGCGCCGGCGCCAGCGCCACGGTCGACCCGAACGACCCTGTCGTTGTCGCGCTGCGGCCGCACGCGCCCCGGACCGACTCCCCGTGGCCCTACAACTACGCCGAGTCGACCGGCGCGCCGCGCTACCGCGCGCTCCCGAGCGCGAAGGAGCAGCGGCGCGCGGAGTGGGATCTGGAAGAGCACCTCGCGAACGTCGCGAAGGTGCGCGCCGAAGGCGGCGCGAGCGAGCAAGCCATCCGGGAGATCGACGAGGCCCTCGTCGGCGTCGATCTGAAGCCGTCGGGCGTCGCCGCCCCGGCGCTGTTCCCCTTCGGCGATCTCGTGCGCGAGGGCCGCGACAGGATCGTGAACGGCTCGACGGTGGCGTTCACCGAGGTGTTCGACGCGCAGGATCGGACCTGGGTGGTGACCTCGGACCAGACGTTCATGCCGAAGGACCGGCTGAAGCCCTACCCGCGCTCGAGCTTCCAGGGCGTGTGGCTGAAGGACGGTAGCTCGCTCCCGCTCGCGTTCTTCCGCAAGACCGACCGACCGAAGTACCAGCGGGGCGCCGGCGGCCGCTTCGCGCCGACCGGCGCGTCGTTCGCCCGGCTCGCCTCCGTCGGGCTCACGGGCCGCGCCGAGGTCGAGGACGGCGAGCGGTTCCTCGAGACACAGGAGCCCGGGATCTACGTGCTCGCGGACGACGCGGTGGTGATCGAGGCGGCGAAGCGCTCGCCGCTCGAGGGCGAGAACGACCCCTCCTCGCCGCCGCGCAAGTGGATCGAGGTGAGCGTGCTCGGCGGCTGGTTCGTCGCCTACGAGGAGCTCACGCCGGTCTTCGCCACGCTCATCTCGCCCGGGCGCGGCGGCGTCCCGCAGAAGGACATCCCCGCGATCGAGACAGCGGCCACGCCGACCGGGCGCTTCCGCATCGACGGGAAGTTCGTGACGGCGACGATGGTGTCGAGCTCGAACGACAACATCGTCCACTCCGAGGTGCAGTTCGTGCAGAACTTCCACGGCCCGCACGCGCTGCACGGCGCGTACTGGCACGACGCCTGGGGTGAGCTGAAGAGCGGCGGCTGCGTCAACCTCTCCCCCATCGACGCGAAGCAGATGTTCGCCTGGACCGACCCGCCGGTGCCGGAGGGGTGGCACGGCCTGCGCGCCGCTCGCGACGCCGGCCGCTCCACGGTGGTGCTCATCCACCGTTGATCGCGCGCGCCATCCGGTCGACGAGCCGCAGCGCGGCCTCCTCGAACACGCCTGGATCGAGCAGCAGGCTGACCACGAGGAAGCCGTCGCGCGGCATGTCGAAGAAGTAGCCGGGGTGGACGACGATGCCCTCGTCGCGCACGAGGAGCTCGACCCAGCCGTCCTCGTCGAGCACGCGCGGCACCTCGAGCGTCGCGTACCAGCCGCCGTCGACCGGGAGCCGCCGGAGCGCGCCCCCGGCGCGCGCCGCGATCGCCGCGTCCAGGGCCGTGAGGTTCGCCTGCACGCGCGACAGGATCGCGCGCTGGACCGGCGCGCGCGCGGCGAGGATCTCGGGCAGCGCGAGCTGCACCGGGGTGCCGACCGAGAGGTAGGTGTCGGCGATCATCTCGAGCCGCTCCACGGCCGCGGCGGCGAGCTCCGGCGGTCCCGAGACCGCGATCCAGCCGAGCTTGAGCTGCGGCAGCGCCATCACCTTGGAGAGCCCGCTCAGGACGAAGGTAAGCGCCTGCCGCCGGCCCGCGAAGCTCGGCAGGCGGTCCGGGGGGAGCTCTCCGTGCGCGTAGTCGCCGAAGACCTCGTCGACGATCAGGGCGAGGCCGCGCTCCGCTGCGCGCGCCTCGACCGCCGCGGCGTCGTCGCGGCGCACGAACGAGCCGGTGGGGTTGTTCGGATGCACGAGCACCACCGCGCGCGTCCGTTCGCCGGCGGCGCGGTCCAGCGCGCCCAGGTCGATGCGCCACCCTTCTTCTTTGAGGAGCGGGTACGGCGTGAGCGCGACGTCTTCCAGGCACGCGAGGTACTCGAGCAGCGGATAGGACGGCACCGGGACGAGCACGTCGTCCCCGCGCTCGGCGAGCAGCTTGAGCAGCCAGCCGTACGCCTCGCTGGTGCTCGCTGTCAGCACGACGCCCGCCGGGTCCACGTCGAGACCGCGCTCCTGGTAGTAGCGCGACACCGCGGCGCGCGCGGCGGGATCGCCGAGCGGCAGCGGCGCGTACCTGGAGCCGCGCGGCTCGCCCAGCCGCGCGACCAGGGGAGCTGCCTCGACGATCCCGCAGCGCGTCGGGTTCGACTCGGTGAAGTCGACGAGCGCGCGGCCTGCGCGGCGGGCCTCGGCGAGGACGGACGCGAGCCGGTTCTCCGAGAGGTCCCAGCCGGTGCGCGCCGCGAAGCGCAGCGGCCTCGCCGCGGCCGTTCGCCCCGCGTCCGTCTCTGCAGTGGGAGGTCGATCTGCGCTCACCTGTCTCTCCATCGCGTCCCTGATCTGCCGCGGTCGTGGCCTGTCCCGACCTGTCGCTCGGCCACGGTGACATGGACGCCGCCGGATGGCAGCCGGGCGCGAGCCTCACGCTGGCGCCGAGGTCGAGCGCGTGACCTCGGCGGTCGCCGCGGCCGCGCTCAGCCGCGCCGGCGCCGGCGCGCGGCAAGGGCCGCCGCGAGGACGCTCGCCAGCCCGCCGGCGGCGCGGCCCGGCGATGACCCCTGATCCGAGCCAGCCGCAGCGCAGGAGCACGCGCTGCTCGCGACCTCGAGCTCCCCGTTCGCCATCCACACATCGCTCCCCACCGGGAGCTCGCGCGCGCCGAGCGACATCCCGTCGTAGAGCACGTCGACGGTCAGCGTGGAGCCGCCGGAGCCGCGCGGCGCGGCGACCGCGAACCGCCACAGCCCGCGGCGCACCTGCCTGAGCGGCGTGTGCATCACCCCGCCGCGGAGCGCGACCGTGAGCTTGTGGTCGAGGCCGCCCAGCGGGGAGCCGTCCGGGCGCCGCATCTCGATCGTCCCCCAGACAGGCCAGGACGGGTCGGGTCTGGCGTAGGCGCTCGACAGCACATACCAGCTCCGATCGAGCGCCGGCTCGTCGCCCGCCGCCTCGACCGCCTCGAGCGCGAGCCGCGCCCCCTCGAGGTCGAGCACGCCGGCGCCGAGCTGCGCGTCCATCGGCACCTCGCCCTTCGGGTACCGCGCGCCAGCCTGGAGCACCTCGGTGACCTCTGCCTGGCTCAGGTTCGGGTTGATCTGGAAGAGGAGCGCGATCGCGCCGGCGACCTGCGGCGCCGACATCGAAGAGCCCGACGCGATCGCGTGGTAGTCGTCGACGACGAAGCAGGGCTTGTCGTCGGGGCAGCCGGGCATGTCGAACAGCCCTCCGTGCCCGTCGCGCGGGTCCACCCCGCGCCCCATGGCCGCCGCGACGAGGCCGCCGGGCGCGCTGATCTCGGGCTTGGCCACCCCGAACGGCGTGGGACCGGCCGCGCTGAAGTCGCAGGCGCTGTCCTCCTGGAGGTCCTTGCCGTCGAGGCTCATGAGGCGCACGGTCGCGGTGCTCCCCTGCGGCTTCCAGCTGACGCGGTTGATCGTGCACCCCACGGCGAGCAGCTCAGGGTGGCTCGCGGGCACGTTGATCGTGCCCTGCTTGATGCCGCGCGTGAACAGGAGCCCGAGGTCGTGCGACGGCGAGACATCGCCGAGCCCCGTCACCCAGAGCTGCGCGTCGCCGCGACCTTGCAGGCGGACGGCGAACTCGCCTGCTTTCCACGCCCCGCTGAACGCCACGACGGCGCTGTTCGTGGCGGCGGTGATGGGCGACTTTCCGTTCGCGAGCCGGTTGATCACGGCGCCGGTCGTCTCGTCGTCGTCGCCGGTGTAGCCCGCGTCGCTTCCAGGCTCGACCAGGCCGATCCACTCCTCGCCGCCTGGCCCCTCGAGGCCGACCGACACCTCGTCTCCAGGCCGGAAGGTGATCCAGACGTATCCCTGCCCTCTCGACGCGCTCGGCGTGCGGATGGGCAGGCGCGTCTCGGCGTGCGGCGAGACGTGCGCCTCGGTGTGGATCCCCATCGGTCCTGCGCCGTCGATCTCGTACAGCGCGCCGCTGTTGCCGGCGGCGACGACGATCGCGCGCCCCCGGTGCTCGCCGCCGACCATCCCGGCGAGCCCTACCTCGAGCGGGCTCGTCCCGTCGTGGGGCCCGAAGTCGCTCCCGACGCTCAGGTTGACGACCGCCGGCATGTTCAGCTCGTCGGCGCGGTCGAAGATGAACCGCACCGCCTTGAGGATGTCCAGGTCGTCGAAGCCCTCGCCGGGCCGCGAGGGAGCGGCGACGATCAGCGTCGCCGCGGGCGCTACCCCGACGTAGCGCGGCCGCTCGGAGACCATCGGCCCGCCGTTGCCTGCCGCGATGGATGCCACGTGGGTGCCGTGTCCCGTGATGTCGCGGAGGATGCTCGGCTCGCCCTTCGCGAGCATCGCGTCGATGTCGACGTCCGAGAAGATCGCGCACGAGGACTGGTCCTGGTCATCGCACCCGTATTCGTGCTCGAGCGACGGTTGCAGCCCTCTGGGGCCATTGGCCTGCAGCATCCACTTGATGCGCGTCTTGCCGTTCTCGTCCCGGAAGTCCGGGTGGGTCACGTCGATGCCCGTGTCGACGACGCCGACGATCACCCCTCTCCCGTCCGCGCCGGTGGCCTTCCGGTACTGCTCGACCCGGATCCACCCCTTGGACCGATCCAGGAGCGGCTGCCGTGGCGGTCCCGTGAGCAGCGACAGCTCCGGGTGCGCGGCGGAGAACGCGCCGACATCGCCGGGCGCGAGCCGGACGGCCCCGAAGCCCGGCGCGACCGGGAGCAGCCCGAGCGACCGCGCATCGGCGTCGGCGGGCAGCGGCACCAGCACGGCGATGCGCCCGCGCGGATCGGCGAGCGGATGTCGTCCCGCGCGCGAGCCGAGCAGGCGCGCCATCGCCGGGGCGGGGGCGTCGGCGCGCGCTTCCCCCGCCGCGAGAGCGAGGCCGAGCAGCGAGAGAGAGAGCGAAAGCCTGCGGGCTAGCACGCCACGAGTCTACACCACCTTCACGCGCAGCCGGTCCGGCGGAGCACGTCGCCCTCGCCGCCCGCCCCTCGCTCTCGCTGGCCACGCGCGCGGCGCGGCGTGGGAGGGCGCCGCGCGCCGCTCACACGGGCGGCACGAGGTGCTTCTTGCGCGGACGCTCTTCGACCTTGCCGGCGTACCGCTCGAAGCGGCGCGCCACCTCACGACGGAGGTTCCCGGTCGGGACGATCGCGTCGATCACGAGCTCGCTCGCGAGCTTCTCCAGGTCGACGTCGGCCCGGTACTCGTCGCGCAGCTTCTGGACGAGCGCCTCGCGCTCGGGCCCCGCCGGGATCGCCTGGATCTTGTTGTAGTACACGGCGTTCACCGCGGCGCTCGGCCCCATCACCGCGATCGACGCCGAGGGCAGGGCGATGCACTCGTCCGGAGCGAACGCCGGTCCGCACATCGCGTAGAGCCCGGCGCCGTACGCCTTGCGCACGATGACGGACAGCTTCGGCACGCTCGCCTCGCTCACGGCGGCGATCATCTTCGCGCCGGCGCGGATGATCCCTTGCCGCTCGACGACGGTCCCGATCATGAAGCCTGGCACGTCCGCGAGGTACAGGAGCGGGATGTTGAAGGCGTCGCAGAGCCAGATGAACCGCGCCGCCTTGTCGGCCGAGTCCACGAACAGCACGCCGCCCTTGTACTTCGGCTGGTTCGCGACGATCCCGACCGCGCGCCCCTCGACGCGCGCGAGCCCCGTGATGATCTCCCTCGCGTAGAGCTTCTTGATCTCGACGAAGCTGCCCTCGTCGATGATGGCGTCGATCACGGCCATGATGTCGAACGGCTTGTTCTCGTCGGCGGGGATCACGTCCTCGAGCGGCCGCTGCCCCGGCTTCTCCGGCCTCGGCTCGACGCGGGGCGGAGCCTCCGCGGAGCTCTGGGGCATGAAAGCGACGTAGCGCTTCGCGAAGGCGATCGCCTCCTCCTCGGTCTTCACGAGCACGTCCCCGCACCCCGAGACCGAGCAGTGCATACGCGCGCCGCCGAGCTCCTCGAGCGTGACCTTCTCGCCGATCACCATCTCCGCCATCCGCGGCGAGCCCAGGTACATGCTCGCGTTGCTCTCGACCATGCACACGACGTCGCAGAACGCCGGGATGTACGCGCCGCCCGCCGCCGACGGACCGAACAGCAGGCAGATCTGCGGCACCAGGCCGCTCAGCTCGACCTGGTTGTAGAAGATCCGGCCCGCGCCGCGCCGCCCGGGGAACATCTCGATCTGGTCGGTGATCCGCGCGCCCGCGGAGTCGACGAGGTAGAGAAGCGGGCACCTGAGGCGCCGCGCGGTCTCCTGCACGCGCAGGATCTTCTCGACGGTGCGCCGGCCCCACGAGCCGGCCTTCACCGTCGAGTCGTTCGCCATCACGCACACGGAGCGCCCGCCCATCGTCCCGGTGCCGGTGATGACCCCGTCGGCCGGCAGCTCGGGATCCAGCGCGTTGGCGAGCGCCGCGTCCTCGAGGAAGCTCCCTTCGTCGAGGAGCAGCGCGACCCGCTGCCGCGCGAACAGCTTGCCCTGCTCCGCGTTCTTGTCGTGGTACTTCTGCGCGCCCCCCTGCTCGATGCGCGCCGTGAGCTCCCTCAGCTTCTGATCGAGCGACATGGCGCGACCCATAGCCCTAAGCGCGCCGGGCGACCACCTCCCGCGCCGCCGTTTCGAGCTCCCGCGCCGTCCGGGCTACCAGCACCTTGGTCGACGCCGCCGCGTAGCGCAGCATCGCGCTGTCGCCCGTCCCCCAGGCGCCAGGCCCCTCGGGGCAGAGCCAGAGCAGCGCCCGCGCCCGCTCCCGGAGCCTCCTGACGACCTCCGCCTGGTCCGCGAAGTAGTTCGTGCGTCCGTCGCCCAGGATCACGAGGGTCACCCGCCTGTCGACGTCGCGCCCGTAGCGCTGCTCGAAGGCGCTGAGGACGCGCCCGTAGTTCGAGTTGTGGGCGCGGCTCACCACCTCGCCGCGCTGGATGCGCTCGAGCGCTGAGCCCGCCGGCATCGCCGAGAAGAGCTCGGTCGTCTCGGCGAGCTCGCTCACGAAGACGAACGACCGCGTCCGGTCGAAGAGCTCCTGCGCCGCGCAGACGAACTCGAGCATGAACCTGGCGGCGACGCGGACCGAGTCCGACACGTCGCACAGGACCATCAGCCGCGGCTTGTCGCGCCGGCGCGCCCGCCGCGCCGGGTGGAACGGCACGCCGCCCGTCTGGAGGCTGCGCCGCAGGGTCCGGTGAGGGTCGATCCTGCCGCGCCGCGCGCGGCGCCTGCGGACCCGCTCGGCGCCGCGGAGCCGCTCGGACAGCGCCCTGACGGCGCGGCGCACCTCCTCCATCTCTCCTTCCCCGAGCGACGCGAACGGCACATCCATGCGGCCGGGGACCGCGGGCTCTTCGCCCTCGAGGCGCCGCAGCGACAGCGTCACGTGCTCGCGCACGCGGTGCCGCATCCGCTCCAGCTCCGCGCCGAGCGCCTCCGCGAGGGCCCTCCCCCGGTCCTCGCCGAGCGCCTCCTCCAGCGCGCTCCGGATCCGCCGGAGCGCGCTCGCGACCGCCGGCACCCCGAGCTGATCCATCACCCGCTGCGCGAAGAACCCGACCTGGAGCGAGCTCGTCATCGGCGCGAGGACGCGCGCGATCCCCGCCGACTGGAGCGCTCGGTCGAGCTCCCCCGCGGTCCCGGCGAGCGCCTGGAACCCGATCGCGTCGCCGGAGACGCCGCTCCGCTCCGCTGCGGCGGTCAGCAGATCGCGGAGGGCGGAGAGCTCGCCCTCCGAGAACCCGCGCTCCCGCAGCCGCGCCCAGAGATCCCCGACGTGCGCTCCCTCGGGCGCGAAGAAGCGGTCGAAGGCGGCGCGATACCGGCGGACGTCGGCCGCGCGGTCGACGACCACCGCGCCGATGGCGTCCCGCAGCGCCGCGCGGCGCTCGAACCCGACCAGGGCGCACGCGCGCGCGACGTCGATCGCCTGCGCCGTCGACACGGCGAAGCCGTCGCGGCGCAGCGCCCAGAGGAACTCGTCGATGGCGAGCAGCATGGGAGCTATCCGGCGGGCCTGCGCGGCCCCGCGGCCGTCACGGTGGCGGAGCCGGCTCTGCGAGCAGCGCCTGGAGGAGCTTCTCGACCTCGGCGTGGCGGGCGGGGTCGTACCCGATCAGCACATCGCGGATGACGCCCTTCTTGTCGATCACGAACATCGTGGGGAGCGCCTTGACGCCGTACGCCCCGGAGGTCGACTCCGCGGCGTCGGACGCGACCGCGTAGCGCATCGAGAGGGCCTGCGCGGTCTTCGTCGCGACGCCGACGCTGTCGCTCGTCACGCCGACGACCCGCAGCCCCTGCGCGGCGTACGTCGCGTGCCACTTCGAGAGCTGCGGGGCCATCAACCGGCACGGCGCGCACCAGGTGGCCCAGAAATCGAGCAGGACCACGTTTCCACGCAGGGCCCCGACGTTCGCCGGGACGGTCCCTGCGACGGTGGCGAGCGACTTCCAGGCTGGCGCGAAGGTGCCGATCTTGTCGAGGCGCAGGATCTGATCGTGGCCCGGGAACGGCACGAGCGTCGGCGCGACGTCGCGCTCCCGGCCGCCGCGCCGGATCCGGAGGTTCACCACGTTGCCCGGTCCGGCGAGCGCGACGCGGGCGACCAGCTGCTTCGGATCCTCGAGCGGGACGCCATCCGCCGCGACGACATGGTCGCCGTCCACGATGCCCGCCTTGGCCGCCGGCGAGCTCGTGACGACGTGCCGCGCGACCACGCCTCCCGCCGGGCCGGGCTCCAGCTCCACGCCCAGCCAGGCGCGGCGTGACGCTTCCTCGGCCGCCGCGTGCGAGGCGCCTCCCATCAGCGCGGCGCCGGCCAGCGCGACCAGCGTTGCAGCGAAGAGGGCGCGCCACGCGCGGCCTCGCCTGGAAGAGGCCAGGTGCATCCCGGGCAGTGTAGCATCTCGCCCGGTGCGGTCCCGGTCCCGACCCCGCCTCTCTGCGCGGTTCGCGCTCGCCGCGCTCGCCGCGTTGTCCCTTGCCTCCCCGATGCTCGGGGCGGCGGCGCGACCTCCGTCGAGGTGGGCGCCCTTGCCGCTCGGCTGTGCGCCCTCGCGCCCGCGAGCTCCTGCCGCGGCTGCATCGGACTGGCTCGAGGAAGGCTCCAGCGCTGCCACCGAGCCGCGCGCGCCCGCCGCGCCGACCGCCGCCCCACCAGCCGCGGCGCCCGTCACGTGGGAGCTCTCCGCCCAGCTCGCGAGCTTCAAGCCCGCCACGGGTCGAGCTCGCTCTCAGCACTTCACCGGCGACATGGAGGGGGAGGTGCGGACCAACGCGGCTGCCACCCCGTACCCGCTGCTCGGCCCGGAGCGCGTCCTCCCGCCTGGCGCGGCCCTGGTCGAGTTTCACTATCCGGCGAGCTCGTCGGAACCGGTGACGCTCCTGGCCATGGTGAAGCGGCCGGCCGGCTATGACCCTGACGGCGGCGACTGGGAGTACGTCGTCCTCACGCCCCAGGGCACATCCACGCACCGTGGCGCCTTGCCCCTCTGCAAGCGCTGCCATGCGGACGCCCCGCACGATCATCTCTTCGGCGGGCCCCGGTAGCGCAGAGCGTCACAGGTTCCTGGCGGTCAGCAACCTCGGTCCGCAAAGATTGCGACGCACGGCTTCCGGCGCGACAGCGTTGCCCGAGGCATCGTCGTTCGGGAGCTCGGAACCCGCGGAGAAACCGTCATGAAACGTGCTTATTCCGCTGGAGGGCGCGCGCCGAGAGGTTGCCTCGGACGACACCGCGAGATGGCACAGAGGCTGCTCAAGGCGGAATTGACCGCGCTTTTTGCTGTGGGCTGCAGCATCTCGCGGCTCCTCCTCCTGATGCGCCTCATTGGCTTGCGCTTGGTCGCTCGGCTGACGCTTACTTTGCCTCGTCCATAGCTCAGCAGCTGCTTGGCTTACGATCTCTTCCGTTACTTCTGGCTTGGCCTGAGCTTCGCCTTGCGGATCGAGAGCGTGTGAAAGCGCGCGGCCATTCCTCGAGGGAATCGCCGCGCGCCGTGTTTTTCGTCCAGCAGCTGCCGCGGTGGCCGGCTCTGCTGTCCTCGCCGCCCCTGGGACTGCGCGGCTCGCTCGCCGGGGGTGGCAGACACGTCCTGGTCAGCCAGCAGGCTCATCCTCGCAGACGGGCGGAGGCCCCCGGACGCAGCGGACGAAATCGAGCGGCGTTCGAGGCGGAGAGCCGTGCGTCTGAGCGGGCGCGCACGGGCCCAATCACTTTTTCTTTGACAGCCAGCTCCGGGGCGTATAAACGCCGGCACTCACTTCGCGCAAACGAGCGCGACACGAGGAGTGTGGTGGCGTAGCCACGCCTTGCAGCTTGTCTTTACCAGAGCGCCCATAGCTCAGCTGGATAGAGCATCGGCCTACGAAGCCGGGGGTCGGAAGTTCGAATCTTCCTGGGCGCGCCTGATCGGTAGTGTGACAGTTCCTGAGATGCTCATGGACGATGGAGCAGAGGTGCTCCTCTCCGCCGCAGAAAAGGCGGAGGATGGTGCTGACGTGCTGTGGATGCGCGAGGCGCTCGCGGAGGCCGAGGCTGCGGCAGCCTCCGGTGACGTGCCCGTCGGGGCGCTCATCGTCGACGCGAACGGGTCCGTGCTGGCGCGAGGCCGGAACCGGCGCGAGGTGGATCAGGATCCGACCGGACACGCCGAGGTGGACGCGCTGCGAGCGGCGGCCAGGCAGCTTGGCCGGTGGCGGCTCGAGGGGGCGACGATCTACGCGACGCTGGAGCCGTGCCCCATGTGCGCGGGCGCGCTCGTGAATGCCCGGATCGCGCGGCTTGTCTACGGCTGCCCGGATCCGAAGGCGGGAGCGGTCGATACGCTCTTCACGATCGGGCGCGACAACCGGCTCAACCATCGCTTCACGGTCACGTCGGGTGTGCTCGCCGACGAGTGCGCCGCCCTGCTTCGCGCGTTCTTCGCGAAGCTGCGGACCGCTGCGCTCAAGCGCTGACTGCCCGAGCCGCTCGTGCGCGGCCCAGCCGCGGATCGCGCGTACAGGTGCCGCTCGTGCGCGGCTCAGCCGCGGGTCGCGCGCATCGAGCGGAATTCGACGTGGCCATGGCCGCGCGAGGCGGGGGTCACGGCGCGGTCCACCCGTCGCCCTGCTCCTCTTCCGGTCTTTCCTCGCCGCCTTCCCCGGCGGGCTGCCGCGGCGCAAGGTGAGGGGCTGGGGAGCCTCGCACGACCGTCTCCTGAAGCCCCTTCTCGAGCTCCTCGTCGGAGATCCTCTGGCGCCTGTGCGCGATCTGCATGAGCTTGCGCAGGTACCCGCTCCATGCGGGCGTCACCTCGCCGTTGGCGTCGAAGTGCTGCACGCTCGGGTTGGGCAGGATCGAGGCGATGTAGAGCGCCTGTCCGAGCGAGAGCTGCGCCGCCGACGCGTTGAAGTAGTGCCGCGCGGCGGCGCCGATGCCGTACACCAGCGGCCCGAACTCCACCACGTTCAGGTAGAGCTCCATGATCTGCTCCTTGGTGAGCTCCTGCTCGAGGTACATCGTGAGCAGCGTCTCCTGGAGCTTGCGCGCCACGCTCTTGGTCCGCTCGAGGTAGAGGTTCTTGGCGAGCTGCATGCTGACGGTGCTCGCCCCTCGCACGAACCTCCTCTTGCGGAGGTTCTCGCGGATCGAGTTCTTGATGGCTTCCTCGTCGAACCCGTGGTGCCGATGGAAGCCGCCGTCCTCCGTGGTCAGCACGGCGACCTCCATGAAACGGGAGATGTCTTCATAGGGGACCCACTCGGGGGTCCCTGGCCCGGACTCGACCTCGACGCGCTGACCGCCTGGCCCGTAGACCAGGCGCCTGAACGCGCGCTTGAAGTGATCGACGCTCAGCTCCGACGGCATCTCCGCCACGCGGCAGGTGTTGGAGACGCCCCAGTCGAGCAAGAACGTCCGATCCAGGTTTGCTGTATCGAAACGGAGCTTCCCCTCGATCCCGAACGAGCCGGCGAGCCGCATGCCATGGAGCTTCGCCACGACCCCTCTGGGCACCGAGTCCAGCATCGACTGGCACGCGGTGAGCGGCACCTCGAAGGTGCCGCGGACCCGATGCGAGGCCCCGGCGCGCTCGTACTCACCGCGCGCGATCAGCCTCAGCGCGCCGAGATCGACCTCGGCGTCCTCCGCGATGACCCTGGACCCGTCGAGCTTGCCGTTCGCTTTCGCGCGCCATGCCAGGTCCAGGCCGGCGATGGGCTCGTCTGCCAGCGCTGCGCTCCGCAGCGAGAGGTTCTTCAGCCTGCCCTCGCCGTCGATGCCCAGCGCCTGGCCGTCCGCCGACAGGACGACCCGCGCGCGGCTGACGATCGAGGTGCGCGCCACGTCGAACAGCCCCATGTCGCCCTCGTGAACGCCGAGGGTCGAGAGCCAGATGGGCCCGCCCCGCACGTCGGCGACGATCTCCTGCGGGGTATCGTTTGCCTCGCTGATCGGCACACGCAGCCGGAATGTGAGCGCCTGCTGGGCATCAGCGCCCACGGCCGCGATGGCCGCTTCTCCCGGCGAGAGCTCCACCACGAGGGAGCCCGCCTCCCGTCGCACGGCGAGGCTCCCGGGTCCCAGGTTGAGCATGTCGGCGTCCCGCTTCAGCCGCGCGGTCACGCCTGCCACGTCGACCTTTGCGCCCTCGCCGAGCGCCAGATCGATCCCTCGAGCCATGCGCAAGAGGGCTTCTCGAATCGCGGCCCCGCGGTTCTGGCCCGCGTCGTCCCCGGCGAGGCTTTCCGCTGCCGTCTTGACCTGTGCCGGACGGGTGCTGCCGCCTCGCTCTGGCGCCGGCTGGGGCTCCGGCACGGCCTCCGGGAGCGCCACCTCGGCGTCGATGGCCGCAGCCGAGAGCTCGCTGACCTGGTACCGCGCCTGCTCTCGGACGAGCACCAGTCGGCCCTCTCGGACCGAGAAGGCCGCGCGACCCAGGGACAACCTCGCCTCCCGAGCGGAGATGGCCGTCTGCCCCTCGGCGCGCGACAGGTGTACCCCGGCCGCGGCCAGGCTCTCGCTGGGGGAGTCGGCCCGGTCGTTCCAGACCAGCCTCAGCCCCTCCAACTCGGTGCTCCCGCCCCCGCCTGGCGTGCCGGCGCTCGGGCGACCTGGAGGTAGCCCGGCACGCCACGTCTCCAGTTCGTGGAGGATCACCTCCCGCGGACCGACGGCGGCGACCGTTCCCCCGTGCATCACCACCCTGCGCCCTGAGAAGCCGAGCGCCACGTCCACATCTTCCAGCCGGACGGACACGCTCGGGGCGCCCCGCAGCCGGAGGTCCACGCCCTTCAGCGAGACGCCGCCCCATGTGGGCCGGACCTGCTCGATCTCCAGCGACGCGCCGTATCCGTCGGCCGCCTGCTCGGCCCGGTAGCGCACAAAGGGCGCAAACCCGATGATGAGCCCGCAACCGAGGGCACCACCAACGCCCGCCGCGACTTTCCAGCGCTTGGATCCCAAGGTTCCCCTAGGGTAGCAACGCCTGGCTGCCGGGAGAAACTCGCAGAATCATCTCGCGCAGCTGCCTCGCCGAATTACTTCGCGGCCGCCTCGCGGAGCTGCCTCGTGGTCGAGCAGAGCCCCTTCAGCTCCGGGGTTCGTCTGGAGGACGGGCCTCCCTCGGCACACGCAGCTGAATGACGCCTGCAA